>NZ_CP108863.1:0-4785000 GCF_045161815.1 Streptomyces avidinii | reverse complement strand
CCCCGAGGGCTCGGTGGGCCAGTACAACTCGGCCTTCGCACTGGTCAAGCAGATGGCACTGGCGCTGGGACCGCTCGGGGTACCGCTGGGTGCGGGCGTTCCGATGCTCTACATCGGGACCTTCGTGCTCGTCTCGCTCGGGATCGCGGCTCTGGCGCTGCGGCTCGGCAGGCGGCTGAGCCCGGCGCAGGACAACCCGTGGATGGCGAGCAGGGTCGTGGCGCAGGGTGGTCCGGTCGCGGTGGCCGAGAACGCCGTCGCGCAGGACGTCGCACGGGCCGTCGTCGTGGAGCGCGTGCACGCGTAGGAACGTATGACCGTACGTATATATGTGCGAGAAGCAGCAAGGCCCCGGTCCGGGTGGATCGGGGCCTTCCTGCTTCTCGGCCTGTTCGGTCTGTTCGGTCTGTTCGGCCTCTTCGGACTGGTCGGTTACTTGTCCGGCAGGGCGAACTCGCACCAGACGGCCTTGCCGCCGCCCGGCGTGCGGCGGGAGCCCCAGGAGGAGGCGATGGTGGCGATGATCGAGATGCCGCGGCCGGTCTCGTCGGCCGGTTCGGCGCGGCGCCGGCGCGGGAGGTGGTCGTCCCCGTCGGTGACCTCGATGATCAGCCGGCGGTCGGTGCGGCGCAGCCGCAGGCGCATGGGCGGGGTGCCGTGCTGGAGGGAGTTCGCGACGAGCTCGCTCGCCGCCAGGACGCCGAGGTCGCAGAGCTCGACGGGGAACCGCCAGGAGGCGAGGACCCCTTGGGCGAAGGCGCGGGCGCGCGGGGCCGCTTCGATACCGCCGAGGAGTTCCAGGGCGGCGTTGTGGAAGAGCTCGGCGTCCGATCCGGTGCGGGCGGGCTGCTGGAGGACCATCACGGCGACGTCGTCGTCGTGGTCGGCGTCCACGCCGAGCGCGCGCATCAGGCGGTCGCAGATGACGGCCGGGGTGCCCTGGGCGCCGGAGAGGGCGCGTTCCAGGGCGGCGACGCCTTCGTCGATGTCCTCGCCGCGGCGTTCGACCAGGCCGTCGGTGTAGAGGACGGCGGTGGAGCCGGGGCCGAGCGCGATGGTGCCCGAGGTGTGCAGCCAGCCGCCGGTGCCGAGCGGTGGGCCGGTGGGGTCGGCGGCTCTGCGTACGGTGCCGTCCTCGTCGCGGACCAGGATCGGGAGGTGGCCGGCGGAGGCGTACGCGAGCAGGCCTTCGTTGGGGTCGTGGACGGCGTACACGCACGTGGCGATCTGGCTGGCGTCGATCTCGGCGGCGAGGCCGTCGAGGAGCTGGAGCACCTCGTGCGGCGGCAGGTCGAGGCGGGCGTAGGCGCGGACGGCGGTGCGCAGCTGGCCCATGACGGCGGCGGCTCGCACGCCCCGGCCCATGACGTCGCCGATGACGAGGGCGGTGCGGCCGGCGCCGAGGGTGATGACGTCGTACCAGTCGCCGCCGACGGCCGCCTCGGTCCCGCCGGGCTGGTAGGTGGCGGCGACGCGCAGGTCGTCGGGCTGTTCCAGTTCCTGGGGGAGCAGGGAGCGCTGGAGGGTGACGGCTGCCTCGCGCTGGCGGCGCTCGCTGGCGCGGAGCCGCTCGACGGCTTCGGCGTGGTCGGTGACGTCGGCGAGGTGGATCAGGACGCCGGTGTGGTGCGGGTCGGGCTCGCCGTCGGTGTCGGACTCGGGGAACTCGACGGGGGTGCAGGTGACGGTGTACGAGCTGTTGCCGCCCGGTGCGGTGCGGTTCTTGGCGGTACGGGACTTGCCGCTGCGCTGGACCTGGTCGAGCAGCGGGAGGAGGCCGAGCTCGCCGAGTTCGGGGAGGGCCTCGTGGGCGGGGGCGCCGGGGGTGCGGGCCCCGAAGCCGGCGGTGTAGGCGTCGTTGACATAGGCGACGCGGTGCTCGGGGCCGTGGACGAGGGCGACCAGGGCCGGGAGCCGGCCGAGGACCTCGCGTACGGAGAGCTCGTCGAGGGAGGGCACGGCCGTAAGGACGCCCGTCGTGCGGGACGGGGCCGCGGCGGTGCCGGTACCGGTGGCGCTGCCGGCGCCGCTTCCTGTCCCGCAGACCGTGGGATCGGCGGGGTGGCCGTCGGCGGGCGCGGCTCGCTCGGATCCGGAGTCGGCGCGGCCGCCGCGGGCTGCCGGGACGGCGCCTTCACCCCGCTTGGCCTGGGCTGCGGCGTGTTCGGACCGGGCGGCGGCGCGGCGCTGCGTTCCGGGAAACCGGGCGCTCCAGCGCGTGAAGTTCACTGCGTTCAAGCCTCGTGGTGTCGCGAGTGGTCGCTGTGTCGCTCGTGGGCGGTCACTGACTGGACGATGTCACTCTGTGCAGGGGTGAGCCCACCTATGGTCACACGTCCAGTGTGGCCGACCGCACTGACAACGTCAGCCCTGGCCGTTCTGCGGGGGGTTGGGGGCGGGGGGCGGGGGAGGTGGCTTGGGGCCGCCGCCTGCGGCCAGTTCGAATTCTGCCCTGGGGTGTTCGAGGGAACCCAGGGAGACGATCTCACGCTTGAAGAGGCCTGAGAGGGTCCATTCGGCAAGGACGCGCATTTTGCGGTTGAAGCTGGGGACGCGGCTGAGGTGGTAGGCCCGGTGCATGAACCAGGCCGGGTAGGCCTTGAGCTTGCGGCCGTAGATGTGGGCGACGCCGCGGTGCAGGCCGAGGGAGGCGACCGAGCCCGCGTACTTGTGGGCGTACTCGGTCAGCACCTCGCCGCGCAGGGCGGCGAGGAGGTTGTCGGCGAGGACCTTGGCCTGGCGGACGGCGTGCTGGGCGTTGGGGGCGCATTCGCTGCCCTTCTCGGCCGCCGTGATGTCGGGGACGGAGGCGGCGTCCCCCGCGGCCCAGGCGTGCTCGACGCCTTCGACGGTGAGGAAGGCGGTGCAGGCCAGGCGGCCGCGTTCGGTCTTGGGGAGGTCGGAGGCGGCCAGGATGGGGTGCGGTTTGACGCCGGCGGTCCACACGACGGTGCGGGTGGGGAAGCGGGAGCCGTCGCTGAGGACGGCGACGCGGTTCTCGCAGGATTCGAGCCGGGTCTCCAGGCGGACGTCGATGTTGCGGCGGCGCAGCTCGCGGACCGTGTAGACGCCCATGTCGGGGCCCACCTCGGGGAGGATCCGGTTGCTGGCTTCGACGAGGACCCACTTCATGTCCTCGGGCTTGATGTTGTGGTAGTACCGCGCCGCGTAGCGGGCCATGTCCTCGAGCTCGCCGAGGGCTTCGACGCCCGCGAAGCCACCGCCGACGAAGACGAAGGTGAGGGCGGCGTCGCGGAGGGCGGGATCGCGGGTGGAGGAGGCGATGTCCATCTGTTCGATGACGTGGTTGCGCAGGCCGATGGCCTCCTCGACCGTCTTGAACCCGATGCCGTAGTCGGCGAGTCCCGGGACGGGGAGGGTGCGGGAGATGGAGCCCGGGGCGAGGACGAGTTCGTCGTACTCCATCTCGATGGGGCCGGCGCCCTCGTCGGGGGTGGCGAGGGTACTGACGGTCACCGTCCGTTTGGCGTGGTCGATGCGCTGGGCCTCGCCGATGACGATGCGGCACTTGCCGAGGACGCGGCGCAGCGGCACCACGACGTGGCGGGGGGAGATCGCGCCCGCGGCCGCTTCGGGGAGGAAGGGCTGGTACGTCATGTAGGGCTCGGCGCTGACCACCGTGACCTCGGCTTCGCCGGGTCTCAGCTTTCGCTGGAGGCGGAGAGCCGTATACATGCCGACGTAGCCGCCGCCGACGATCAGGATGCGCGTACGGGGCGGGGTACCGGGGGCCGTGCCCCGGGAGTTAGCAGCCTTCACCATCCCATGACGCAACGTGGCCGGGAGTTTGTCCACAGGCCCGACAAATTGTGTGACCGGAGGTGGCCCTGGGGCGGGGTGGAAGAGGACCTCGGATCATGGAGGAAGTCTGCAGGTCAGACTGTACGGAACGGGAGATTCCGGAGGCTTGGAGCGGAAAAGTGGGGGTGAATGCTCCGATCGGGCGGTGCTCCGTCCGGGGCTGCCTCTTCTGAATTGACTCTGGCTCAACTATGTTCGTATCTCGTCGAGGAGTAGGACCGGGCCCGAGACCGTGGCCCCCTCGGCGTGAAGGCGGGGAGTGTCTCCGGGGGGAGACAAATGATTACCGGGGGATACATATGAACATTTCCGATTTCCATGGTTCTGCGACCACGCTCTCGGTCGAGAGCACGGGGCGCGGCATCGCGGGCAGCACCACGCACGGCGTAGGGCGGTCCACACCGCTGCGCGTCGACGCCCAGCGCAATCTGGAGCACGTCCTGCGGGCGGCCCGCGAGGTCTTCGGCGAGCTGGGCTACGGGGCTCCGATGGAGGACGTGGCACGCCGCGCCCGCGTCGGTGTCGGCACCGTGTACCGGCGCTTCCCGAGCAAGGACGTCCTGGTGCGGCGGATAGCCGAGGAGGAGACCACCCGGCTGACCGAGCAGGCCAAGGCCGCACTGGGCCAGGAGGAGGAGCCGTGGCAGGCGCTGTCGCGCTTCCTGCGCACCTCCGTGGCCTCGGGCGCCGGACGGCTGCTGCCGCCGCAGGTGCTGCGGGTCGGCTCGGCCGTCGAGGACGAGGCCGAGGAGGCGGAGGCCGCGCGCGTTCCGCACCAGCGGCAGGCCGTGGTGGGCGGTGGCGCTCTCGACCTGCGGGTCGGCGGCACGCGCTCCGCGATGGAGGACGAGCCTTCCGACGACGCGGGCGCGGGTGCGCTGCTGGAGGTCGTGGGCCGGCTGGTGCACCGGGCGCGGGAGGCCGGTGAGCTGCGTGCCGACGTCACGGTGGCCGATGTGCTGCTGGTGATAGCGACGGCGGCGCCCGCGCTGCCCGATCCGGCACAGCAGGCGGCGGCTTCGACCCGGCTGCTCGACATCCTGCTCGAAGGCCTGCGGTCCCGGACCGCGTGACCTCGGCGGACCGGTGAGGGCCCGGTAGGGCGATTCGCCGGAATGTGCCCGGATGAGTGGATGGGGCGCCGAGGGGTTCGGCGCCCGTCCCCCGTGTGACACGCTTGACCGGTGGACCGGTTGAGTGTGTCGTGCGGGAGTCTCCGCGATGAGCGTTGACGGTCGGGAAGAGCCACTCGGTGGCGGCGGCAGCGACGTCGAGGCGGGCAGCCTGCCCGCCCGGCAGGTACCGGCGCAGCGCGGCCCGGGCGGGCGGCACGCACGCTTCTCCGGCTCTTCCGGACCCGGGGGCGGCGGGAACGAGCTGCCGCCGTCCGACGGGGACTTGATCGCCCGGATGCGGGGCGGTGACGACGGTGCGTACGAGGAGCTGTTCCGTCGTCATGCCGATTCCGTGCGCCGGTACGCGCGGACCTGCTGCCGGGACGGGCACACCGCCGACGACCTGACCGCCGAGGTGTTCGCGCGGACCCTGCAGGCGGTACGCGGCGGGGCCGGGCCGGACCAGTCGGTGCGGGCCTACCTGCTGACCACCGTGCGCAGGGTGGCCGCCGCCTGGGCGAAGACCGCCAAGCGGGAGCATCTCGTCGAGGACTTCGCCGTCTTCGCCGAGCGGGCCTCCATGGGTGCGGACAGCGGGGCGGGGCTGTCCGGGCTGTCCGGGCTGTCCGGGGACGACACGCTCGAACTGGGCGCGGACGTGCGGGCGATGCACGAAGCCGAGCAGACGCTGGCCATGCAGGCCTTCCGCAGCCTGCCCGAGCGGTGGCAGGCCGTGCTGTGGCACACCACCGTCGAGGAGGCCTCGCCCAGTGCGATCGCGCCGCTGTTCGGGCTGAGTGCCAATGCGACCGCTGTGCTGGCCAGTCGGGCCCGGGAGGGTCTCAAGCAGGCGTATCTGCAGGCCCATGTGAGTTCGGCGCTGAGTGAGGGCGGCGACTGCGCGCGGTACGCGGACCGGCTGGGCGCCTACGCGCGCGGCGGGCTGCGGATGCGGGCGGAGCGGGGGCTGCGCAAGCACCTTGAGGAGTGCGTGAAGTGCCGGCTGGCCGCCGGGGAGCTCAAGGATGTCAACGCGGGCATTCCGGCGCTGCTTCCGGTCGCGGTCATCGGGTGGTTCGCCGCCGGGTACGCGGGCAAGGCCGCCGGGGTGCTGGCCGGTGGGGCCGTTGCCGCGGGCGGGGCCGGGGCCGCGGCGGCTGCCGCGGGCGGGTCGACCGCGGGCGCCGGAACAGCCGCGACGGCCGGGACGGCTGGTGGTGCCGCCGGTGGGGGTGCCGCCGGAGCGGGCGGCGGGGGCGGGGGTGCGGTGGCCGCCGAGGGGCTCGGGCTGCCGGCCAAGGCCGCCATCGCCGCCGGGATCGCGGTGGCCGCGGCCGCCGGGGTGGTGTTCGCGCTGACCGGCGAGGATGCCGAGCCCCAGGCCCGGGCGAAGCCCGCGCCCACGGTCGCGGCGCCCGCCGTGCCGCAGGCACCCGCCTCACCGTCGGCCGAGCCGGAGGTGCCCGCGCCGGAGGTGCCGGCCCCGCGGGGCTCCGTAGCGCCAAGGCCGAGTCCGACGCCCTCGGCTCCGGTCTCCGCCGCTCCCGCGCCCGCTCCGTCGCCCTCCCCCAGCCGGGAGAAGGCCTCTCCCACGCCGTCTCCGGACCGGCCCTCGCCGAAGCCGACGCCACCATCGCCGTCGCCGACCCCGAAGCCGCCGCAGGGCTTCCCGCTGGCCGCTCTCGCGCACTCGGCGTACGGGGATCACAGCGGCCCGGAGCTGCAGACCTGGCGCAGCAGCTGGGTGTGGCAGCGCCGGGGGCTGGAGGTGGGCGGCCGGCGGTTCGCGCACGGCATCACCGTGAGCTCGCACTCCTCGGTGGAGATCGCCCTCAACCGGCAGTGCACGAGCTTCTCGGCGCAGGCCGGGGTGGACGGCCTGTCGCTGTTCACCGACGGCGCGGTGCGGTTCTCCGTATACGCCGACGGGCAGCGGATGTGGCAGTCCGGCGCGCTCGGCCACGAGGACCCGCCGGCGGCCGTGCAGGTCTCCCTCGACGGGCGCAGGACGCTGCGGCTGGTGGTCGAGAGGGCCGGGCCGGGCAGTCTGCCGACGCTGGCGAGCTGGGCCGGCGCCGTGATCAGCTGCCGCTGAACTCCGCGGTCAGCATCGCGGCCAGCGCCGCCGGGGTGAGCGCGGCGCCGGCCGCCTCCTCCCGGCGGTGACGATCGGCGCCGAGCAGGGCGCGGGTCCGCTCCGGCAGGCCGTCCACCGCATCGCGCTCCGGAGCCGAGCGCGGATGGCCGGCACGCCAGGCGGTGGCCGCCGCGAGGGACCGTACGGCCTCGGCCGGCCGGTCCGCGTCGGCCAGCAGCATGGCTGCCGCCTCGGCCATGCCGGCCAGGATGCGCTCGGCGCAGCGGGCGGCGACGGCGGCGGCGAGCGCGGGCCCGATCCTGGCCAGGCCGGCCGCCGGACCCTGTTCGCGGCCGGTGAGGACGGCGTCGACGGTGTCCAGCCCGGCGGTGAGCTGCGCGGGCACGGTGATCCGTTCGGCATCGGCGCGGGCCCTGTCGCACTCCCTGCGGGCGCCGGCGGCGTCACCGCGCTGGAGGGCGACCAGTGCGGAGAGGAGTCCGGCGAAGGTGGCGACGTCGTACACCCCGCCGAAGCGGTCGGACTCCCGGGCGGCCTCCGCCAGGAGCTGCTCGGCGTCGTCGAGGTCCCCCGCGCAGTAGGCGGTCTCGGCGATCCGGGCGATGGCGAAGGGCGCCTCCACGCTGGCCCCGACCTCGCGGGCGAGGCGCAGGCACTCCTCGTACTCGACGCGGGCTTCGGCGTACCGGCCGCGCGAGAGGGCGACCTCCCCGGCGGCGCTCGCCACCTGGGCACGGGTCCAGCGGTCGCCTACGCGGCGGGCGATCTCGTGCAGTTCGGCGAGGTCGGCATCGACGGCGGCCAGGCCGCCGGTGACGTCGATGGCGACGTGGGCTCGGAGCATGAGGACAATGCCGAGTTCCCATTCACCGGCGTGGACACGGCAGTTGGCGACGGACCGGTCGAGGTCGGCATGGAACTCGAGGGCGGTTCCGGTGAGGAAGGACGTCGCGGGCCAGAGCATCCCCGGGAAGCGGGTGGTCTCGGGGGAGCCGTGGCGGAAGGTCTCCTTGAGGTGGGCGGCGAGGTCCCGGTACTCGGGGGTGCGGAACCTGTCGGCGGAGTTGCTCTCCGCGAGCAGGAACATGTCGAGGACCTGCAGGCGCATGTAACGCCAGTAGGCAGGGGTGCCCTCGGAGGGGATGCCGGGGGTGAGGGCGAGGATCCGGGTGGTCCACTCGGCGCCCTCGGCGCGGTAGTTGCGCAGCCACCAGAACCAGCCCAGGGCGAAGACGAGGCGCTGGGCGGCCTCGGGGTCGGCGTCCTCGACGGCGCTGGTGTGGAGGGCGGCGCGGAGGTTGTCGAGTTCGGTCTCGACGCGCCGGATCCAGGGGAGCTGGGCGGCGGAGCGGATCAGGGGTTCGGCTTCCTCGGCGAAGGCGAGGTAGTGGGCGGCGTGGCGGCGGGCGGTGTCCCGGGCGTCGTCCGGGTGGAGGGCGGCGCGCTCGGCGGCGTACTCGTGGATGGTTTCGAGCATGCGGTAGCGCATGCCGTGGTCCTCGTCGGGCTCGGCCAGGACGAGGGACTTGTCGACGAGGGAGCCGAGGATGTCGGCGGCGTCGTACGGGGCCGGGTCGCGGGGGTCGGCGCAGACGGCCTCGGCTGCGGCCAGGTCGCAGCCGCCGGCGAAGACGGACAGCCGGCGCAGGACCGTCCGTTCGGGCTCGTCGAGCAGGTCCCAGGACCAGTCGACGACGGCGCGCAGGGTCTGCTGGCGCGGCAGGACCGTACGGCTGCCACTGGTCAGCAGCCGGAACCGGTCGTCCAGGCGGTCCGCGATCTGCCGCGGGGTGAGCAGCCTCAGCCGGGCCGCGGCCAGCTCGATCGCGAGCGGCAGCCCGTCGAGACGGGCGCAGATCTCGACGACGGCGGCCGGGTCCTCGCCGTCGGGGCTGTAGCCGGGGCGGACGGCCGCGCCGCGGTCGGCGAAGAGCCGGTGGGCCGGGGCGGGCGGCAGGGGCTCGACGGGGCGGACCGTCTCGCCGGGGACGCCGAGGGGTTCGCGGCTGGTGGCCAGGATCCGTACGCCGGGGCAGTGCGTGAGGAGCCGCTCGGCGAGTTCCGCGGCGGCTCCGATGACGTGCTCGCAGTTGTCGAGTACGAGGAGCAGGCGGCGGTGGGCGCAGTGTTCGACGAGGCGGGAGGTGGGGTCGGTGGCGGCCGGGGCCGGGGTCTCGCGGGCCACGAGGGAGCTCTCGCGCAGGCCGAGGGCGCTGAGGACGGCGCCGGGCACGGCGGCGGGGTGGTCCAGGCGGGCGAGTTCGACGATCCAGCCGGCTTCGGGGTGGGCTGCGGCGGCGTGCTCGGCGAGGCGGGTCTTTCCCGAACCGCCGGGGCCGGTGAGGGTGATGAGGCGCAGCCGGGACAGGTCGGCGTGGAGGGCGGCGAGTTCGGGCTCACGGCCGACGAAGGAGGTCAGGCGGGGGCGGAGGTTGCCGCGGGGCGCCTCGGGCCGGGACTGCGGCGGCTGGTCCGGCTGCGGCTGGTCCGGCTGAGGCTGCGGCGTGCCCGGCTGCGACGGCGGCTGCGACGTCCCCGGCTGCGGCTGCGGAGCCTGCGGCCGGAGGAGTTCCGCGTGGAGGGCGGCGAGTTCGGGGCCGGGATCGGTGCCGAGGCCGTCGGCGAGGGCGCGCCGCGTGGCCTCGTACGCGGCGAGGGCATCCGCCGGGCGCCCGGCGGCGCGCAGGGCCCGGAGCTGCTGCGCGCGCAGTGTTTCGTCGTACGGAGACTCCTGGACCAGGATCTCGATCTCCGGCAGGAGTGCCGCCGGGGCGGTGGCGCCGCTGCGCAGGTCCGCCTCGATGCGCTGGCGGACGGCGCCGGAGCGGCGGGCCTCGGCGACGGCCGCATGGGCGGCGCGGGCGGGCTCGGGCAGGTCGGCCAGGGCGCGGCCGCGCCAGAGCGCGAGTGCGGTGCGCAGGGTGCGGGCGGCGGCCTCGGGGTCGGTGGCCAGTTCCTGGCCGCCCTGAACCGCCAGCCGGTCGAACCGGTGCAGGTCGATGTCCTCGCGGGAGGCGGCCAGGAGGTAGCCGCCGGTGGGGGCGGAGTGGACGGTGCCGCGGCCGCCGAGGGCGCGCCGGAGCCGGGCCACGAGGGCCTGGAGGGCGGCGGGGGCGTCCTGCGGCGGGTCGTCGCCCCAGACGTCGTCGACGAGTTCGGCGACGGAGGCGGGCCGGCCGGCCCGGAAGGCGAGGGCGGCGAGGAGCGCGCGCAGCCGAGCGCCGCCGACGGGAAGGGGGGCGCCGGTCTCGTCGCGCGCCTCGGTGACGCCCAGGATGAGATACCGCACCGGGCAATTCTGCCTGGCCCGTTCGGGTGGCGGGGCCGGGACCGGGGTTGGGGTCGGGGTCGGGGTCGGGGTCGGGGTGGGGGTGGGGGTGGGGTGGGCCTCAGGTGATCGAGGTGTCCCCGTGGGTCTCCAGGAGGGTGCGCAGGGCCTGGGCGACGGTGGCGCAGGTGGCGGGGTCGAGCGGGGCGAGCATCTCCGCGTAACGGCGCAGGTGCTCGGTGATCATCGACTCGGTGAGCTCGATGCTCCGTTCGGTCAGCCGGATGCGGACCGTGCGGCGGTCCTGGCCGTCCCGCACCCGCTCGACCAGGCCCTTGGCCTCCATGCGGTCGATGCGGTTGGTGATCGCGCCGGAGGTCACCATGGCGGCCGGGATGAGGGCACCGGCGGTGAGCGCGTACGGGGGGCCGGAGCGGCAGAGGGTGAAGAGGATGTCGAGCTCGCCCACCTCCAGGTCGTGCTCGGCCGCGAAGGCCTTCTGGTGCTTGTCGATGATGCGGTTCATCCGCTGGATGCGGGCCATCACCTCCACGGGCCACAGGCCGGCCGCCAGGTCGGGGCGCTCCGCCGTCCACTGGCCGACGATCGCGTCCACTGCGTCGCTCATGACGTGTTCCTCCATCGCTCGCGTCCCTCGCACCACCCAGAGGATATCTCAACGTTAAGACACTTGACGTTGAGAGGACCGGGTGTTTTTATCTCAACGTTGAGATTGTGAGCATTGAGATGGATCGGAGTGGGCGCCACCCATGACCACCACCGCCGCAGGTCAGGCCAGCGCCGAGGCCACAACTGCCGCCACCCAAGCCACCACCCCTGCCACCGACCGGGCCGCCGCCGAGGCCCCGGCCGCGGCCCGTACCCGGGTCGGGCCCGCCCCCGGCCCCGTCCCCGTCCTCTGGCTCGCCCTGCTGGCCACCCCCATGGCCGCCGGGGCCAACGCCCCCGTCCTGATCCTTCCGGACATGGCACGCTCCCTCGGGGTGAGCGCCTCCACCGCCGGCTGGCTCGTCGCCGCCTACGCCTGGGCCATGGCCGTCGCCACCCCCCTGCTGGCCGGGCTGCTGCGCCGCCGGGGCCTGCGGACGGCGCTCCGATCGGCAGGCACCCTCCTGCTCGTCGGCACCCTCCTCGTCGCCGCCTCCCCCTGGCTGCCGCTCACCCTCGCCGGGCGGGCCACCCAGGCCGCCGGCGGCGCCGGTCTGGCGGCGGTCGCGATGAGCCTGGCCGGCTCGGCCCGCCGGATGGGCGTGATCAGCGCGGGCTTCGGCATCCTCGGCGCCTGCGGCCCGCTGCTCGGCGCACAGCTCTCGCAGGCCGTCTCGTGGCGGCTCTCGCTCTCCGTCTCCGTGATCGCGATCCTGGCGGTGCCCGCGGTGAGCCGGTACGCGACGGCCCCGCCGGCCACCCCGCAGGGCCGGTTCGACGCCCGCGGCGCGGCCCTGCTGGCGGCGCTCGCCACCGGCCTGGTCCTGCTGCCCCACGCTCCGGCCGTCGCCCTCGGCGTAGCGGTGCTCGCCGCCACGCTGCTCACGCTCCACGTACGGCGGCGCCCCGACGGGTTCGTCCCGGCCGCGCTGATCCGCAAGCCGCTCTTCCTCGGCTCCGCACTCCTCGCGCTCGCGCTCTCGGGCTCGTACTTCACCCTGCTGTTCTCCGTACCCCGGCTGCTCGCCGACCGGGCGGGCTGGGACGCGGCCACCGCGGGCACCGGTCAGCTGGTGGCCCTGCTCACCGGGTCCGCGCTGTCCTGGCTGCTCGCCGCGGCCTCGGCGCGCATGAGCCGGGCGGCCGTCCGCTCGGTGCTGGTCGGGATCGGCGCGCTGGCCGCCGCGACCGCGGTGTTCGCGAGCTCGGGCCCACTGCTGCTGGCCGCCACCCTGGGCGGCGTGTTCGCGGCGACCGGGTCCAACGCCGTGCTGTCGATGCACGCCGCGTCGAGCGCCCCCGATCCGCAGCGCCCCACGGCCATCGGCCTCTTCGCCCTCTGCTACCAGCTGGGCGGGGCCTTCGGCCCGGCGCTCGCGACCACCCTGGTGCTCGCCGCCTGAACCGGCACCGCCGCAACCGCCACGCACACCAGGACCGTCAGGACAGCGCCGGCCGGTGCACGGGGACTCCCTCCGGCACCGCCCGGCGCCGCGCCGCGGTGGTACCCGTCCAGCACGTGCCGCGCCGGGCCAGCAGGCGGCGCAACCACAGCTCCATGGAGACGAGTTCGGCCAGCCCGTCCAACGGGACCGGGCGCCCGTCCGCCGCGTCGAGCAGGGCCTGCCGTACGACCCGGGCCTCGATCAGCCCCGCGTCCGCCAGCAGCGGGGAGGCGAACAGGTCGAGCAGGTCGCCCAGGGCCGCGCGCAGCCCCAACCGGGTCGCCGTCTCGTTCGGCGTGCGGTCCGTGACGCCCCAGCCCGGCGGGAACTCGCGCACCCCCGCCGAGGACAGGACGCTGCGCAGGATCGCGGCCCGGGCCCCGGGCTGGACCCGCAGCGACTCGGGCAGGGCGCGGGCGGCCCGTACGACCTGGTTGTCCAGGAAGGGGGCGTGCAGGCGCTGGCTGCGGACCTCCACGGCCTGCTCGAAGACCCGGTGGTCGGCGGCGTGGCGGGCGAGCAGCGAACGGGCGCGGGCCTCCCCCGGCCGCAGCGACAGCGGGGGCCGGCCGGCGGCGACGGTCAGGCGGATCGATACTTCCGCCAGTGCCTCTCCCGTGAGCCAGCCCGCCGCCGGCCCCGGGCGGGACCAGGTCAGGGCGGCGAGGGAAGCGTCCACCGGACCGGTGGTGCGCTCGGGGACCCCGCCCTCGCGGAGCCGGGCCGCGGCGGCCTCCATGCCCGCGCGGTACGTCGTACGGGCAAGTCTTCGGGCCGCCGAGTACACGGTGAGCGGGACCAGCAGGGACTCCCCGGAGGCTCCCGAGGCCGAGGCCGAACGGGCCAGTGCCGCCACCGGGCGCAGCAGGTGCCGCCGCCGCCGGTCCATCAGGAGGTCGGCCATCCGGGCCGGGTGGGCGTCGAGAACCTGGCGGGCTCCGTGGCCGGTGAAGTGGTCGGCCGAGCCGGCCGCCAGACGGCGGCGCTCGCGGGAGGCGAAGACCAGCGAGGGGCCGGGTTCGTCGGTGAGCGGGCCGTCGAGTTCGGCGTACGGGAGGGCCTCCTCGGCGGCGGCCACCACGACGTGGTGCAGGCGCGGGTCGGCCGCGATGGCCCTGGCCCGTTCCAGTTCGGCCTCGCGCCCCTGCGGGGTGGCCAGGTCGTTGAAGGTGACGGCCAGCAGCCGCGCCCCGGCGGGGCTCAGCAGGGTGCCCGGGGCTCCCGGCAGACCGGCTGCCAGCAGCGCCAGCGTCGCGGAGGCGCTGCCGCCGGAGAGGTCGGCGCCCACCCCGGGGGCCGGGGCGCCGCGCGCGGCCCGCCGGTCGGCGGGACCCATTCCGGGCACGGGGCCGGGATCGTACGGCGGAGTCGCGTCGGGGGCATGCCGCGGAGCCGTGAGCCGGGCGCGCACGGCATCCACCAACGCTTCCCGTACGCCCTCCACCGCGCGCTCGGCATCGGCCTCGGGGGCGGCCACCGCGAGCGAGGCGACCTGCTCGTAGCCGGTGATCTCGCGGGAGCCCTCGCGCAGGATGAGCGCGTGCCCGGGCGGGATGCGCCGCACCCCGGCGTACGGTGTGCCGTCGCCCAGCGCCTCGGGACTGTCGGGGCAGGCCAGCAGGGCCGCGAGGTGGCCGATGTCGAGCTGCGCCTCGATGAGGTCGGCGAGCGGAAGGGCGGCGGTGGCGTACGCCGTGCCGCTCGCCCAGGGGGTGTAGAAGACGGGCCGGGCGCCCGCGAGGTCGCCGACGACGGTGATCCTGCGGCCGGCCTGGACGACGGCGGTGTAGCTGCCGGACCACTGGGTGAGGTGGCGCAGCGCGCCGCCGCGGGCGGCGTAGAGGGCGCGGCGCAGTTCGGCGTCGGTGGCGCCGCAGCAGCCGAGGACGGCGAGCCGGGTGAAGGGGTCGGCGGGGTCGGCGGTGAGAGTGCGGATCTCGTCGGGGCGCCAGTCGCCGACGGCCCAGAGGGGGTCGGGGTCTCCCCAGAGCAGCTGTGCGCCGACGGGGTGGACGGTGCGTTCCGCGTCCGCGCCCGGGTCGCCGGCGTGGGCGGCGTCCGCGATGCCGCCGCGCAGGGGCGCACCTCCGTCGCCGTATCCGCCCTGGCCGAGGCCCTGACCGGGGCTCTGGCCGAAGCCCAGGCCCGAGACCCTTCCGGCCGTGCCGAAGCTCGCGGCGATACTGCTCCAACCCACCAACCAGCGCACCGCCGCCTCCCCAGCCCGTGGGCACATGACCGGGGCACAGGCAGGACGGACGGCGCTGGGCGCGCGGCCGCGGGACCCCGGGTGGCTCGGGGTCCATGCTGCCACGGGACAGGCGTGCGAGAGTGGTTAAAGGGGGCGCACACGCAAAGGAACACGCCCCGGCCACGCGGTATTTGGCGTTCCGTTCCCACCGCCCCATAGGTCGCTTTCAGCCATTCTTCGGCTGCCGGAAGAGCCGTCGCGGGCGGCCGGCGCTCACCGCGGGGGCGCGGTCCGGGAGGCGGAACCCACCCCCCGGACCGTTCCGCCACCCGCGGGGATTGAGGCAGCGGCATCCCCCGACCCGCCCGGTCCAGGCAGCGGGCCGACCCACGCACCGCACATCGAATCGCCGGGTCCCCGGACCGGCCAGAGCGCACGGGCGGGCGCACGGCCACACGGACGGAGCACGCGATGACACGTGCGCCCCGACTCCGGGCCCGGGGCGGACTGTGCAAACGGACAACAATCCCGCCATACGGAAGTAAGGGCCTTAACGCTTGGGAGGCGGGGAACTACGCTGGGTTTACGAAATGCCGGGCGCCTATGCCCCGGCGGCGTCTGCGTTCCGCGTGTGACGAGGGGTGGCGCATGTCCAGGGAGCTCCGCGAGCCCAATGAGAAGCTCGGCGCCGTCCTCGCCCTCGCGGGCATCAGCAACGCCGGGCTGGCCCGGCGGGTCAACGACCTCGGCGCGCAGCGCGGCCTGACGCTTCGGTACGACAAGACGTCGGTGGCCCGGTGGGTGTCGAAGGGGATGGTGCCGCAGGGCGCCGCCCCGCATCTGATCGCCGCCGCGATCGGCGCGAAGCTGGGGCGGCCGGTGCCGCTGCACGAGATCGGGCTGGCGGACGCGGACCCCGCGCCCGAGGTGGGCCTCGCCTTCCCGCGCGACGTGGGCGCGGCGGTGCGCTCGGCCACCGACCTCTACCGGCTCGACCTCGCCGGACGCCGCGGCGGTGGCGGGATCTGGCAGTCGCTCGCGGGGTCCTTCTCGGTGGCGGCGTACGCGACGCCCGCCTCGCGCTGGCTGATATCTCCCGCGGACAGCTCGGTGGCCCGCGAACCGGCGGGTGCGGCGGCGCGCCGCGCAGCCCATCACCCGGCCCACGACTCCACCGCCCGGGCGGACACCTCTGCGGCGGACGACCCCGCGGCGCAGCACTCCATGGTCCAGAGCCCCTTATCCGCGCCCCCCTCGGCTCATGACGCGCCGGCGCAGGAGGCGACGGCGGCAGGTCCCGGGTCCTTGCCGGACGGCCGCACGACCGGACCGGCGACGGGCCCGATGGCAGGTCCGGCCACAGGACCGGTGGCGGGCCCGGCGTCCGGCCCGCCGTCCACCGTTGTGCCCGCCCAGCCCGGCGCCGAAACGCCGCGCGACCACGGTCAGCGCGTGGGCCACAGCGATGTGACCAAGCTGCGCGAGGCGGCCGAGGACGCGCGCCGCTGGGACTCCAAGTACGGCGGCGGGGACTGGCGTTCGTCGATGGTCCCCGAGTGCCTGCGGGTGGACGCGGCGCCGCTGCTGCTCGGCTCGTACAGCGACGAGGTGGGCCGCGCGCTGTTCGGCGCGACCGCCGAACTGACCCGGCTGGCCGGATGGATGGCCTTCGACACCGGTCAGCAGGAGGCGGCGCAGCGCTACTACATCCAGGCGCTGCGGCTCGCCCGCGCGGCCGCGGACGTACCGCTCGGCGGTTACGTGCTGGCCTCGATGTCCCTGCAGGCGACCTACCGGGACTTCCCCGACGAGGGCGTGGACCTCGCGCAGGCGGCCGTCGAGCGCAACCGGGGCCTGGCCACCGCACGCACCATGAGCTTCTTCCGGCTGGTCGAGGCCCGGGCGCACGCGAAGGCGGGCGATTCGGTGGCCGCGGGGGCGGCGCTGCGGGCGGCGGAGGGCTGGCTGGAGCGGTCCCGTCAGGGCGATCCGGATCCGACCTGGCTGGGCTTCTACTCGTACGACCGTTTCGCCGCAGATGCCGCGGAGTGCTACCGGGACCTCAAACTGCCCCGGCAGGTAAGGCGTTTCACCGAACAGGCCCTGTCGCGGCCCACCGAGGAGTACGTACGGTCGCACGGGCTGCGGCTGGTGGTGAGTGCGGTCGCCGAGCTGGAGTCGGGCAATCTGGACGCGGCGTGCGCGGCGGGCACCCGGGCGGTGGAGGTAGCGGGCCGGATCTCCTCGGCGCGGACGACCGAATACGTACGGGACCTGTTGCACCGCCTGGAACCGTACGGGGACGAGCCGCGTGTGGCGGAGCTGCGGGAGCGGGCCCGGCCGCTGTTGGTGGCGCCGGCGTAGGACCCCGTCTTCCGGGGGCCGCGTGGCCGCGTTGTCGGTGCCGGGGTGCAGTATGCAGGGGTGGGAGGTGTCAGCGTGGGTGGCGGCGTGGACTGCGATGTGCTGGTGATCGGCGGCGGAATCGTCGGCCTGTCGACGGCGCATGCTTTGTCGCGCCTGGCTCCGGGGACCAGGGTCGTGGTCCTGGAGAAGGAGTCGGGTCCGGCCCGGCACCAGACGGGCCGCAACAGCGGGGTGATCCACAGCGGGATCTACTACCGCCCGGGTTCCCTGAAGGCGCGCTTCGCGGTGAGCGGGGCCGCGGAGATGGTCAAGTTCTGCGCGGAGCACGGGATCGCGCACGAGGTGACGGGCAAGCTGATCGTCGCCACGGAGCGGGAGGAGCTGCCGCGGCTGCACGCCCTGGTCCAGCGCGGCCGGGAGAACGGCATCCCGGTGCGCGAGCTGGGCCCGGCGCAGATCTCGGAGTACGAACCGGAGGTGCGGGGGCTCGCCGCGATCCACGTCGGCAGCACCGGCATCGTGGACTACGGCCGGGTGACGGCCCAGCTGGCGGAGTCCTCGGGCGCGGAGATCGTCTACGGCGGCGCGGTGGACCTGATCTCCCGCCGGGCCTCGGCGGTGGCCGTCCGCACCACGTCCGGCCTGGTGGTCAGGGCCCGGGTGCTGGTGAACTGCGCGGGCCTCCAGTGCGACCGGATCGCCCGCCTGGCCGGGGACGACCCGGGAATGCGGATCGTCCCGTTCCGCGGCGAGTACTACGACCTGACCCGCCCCGAACTGGTCCGCGGGCTGGTCTACCCGGTGCCCGACCCGGCGTTCCCCTTCCTCGGGGTGCACCTGACCCGGGGCATCGGCGGCGGGGTCCACGTCGGGCCCAATGCCGTGCCCGCGCTGGCCCGCGAGGGCTACGCCTGGTCGACGGTGCGGCCCCGGGACATCGCGGACGAGCTCGCCTGGCCGGGATCCTGGCGGATGGCCGCCCGGCACTGGCGGTACGGGACGGGCGAGATCCACCGCTCGCTGTCGAAGCAGGCCTTCACCCGGGCGGTACGGCGCCTGCTGCCGGCCGTCACCGCCGCGGACCTCCACCCCGCCGCGGCCGGGGTCCGCGCGCAGGCCGTGCTGCGGGACGGCACCCTGGTGGACGACTTCCTGATCCGTGACGCCCCGCGCACGGTCCATGTCCTCAACGCCCCCTCGCCGGCGGCCACCGCTTCGCTCCCGATCGGCCGTGAGATCGCAACCCGCGCCCTGCGGACCCTCGGCTCGGCCTGAGGACTTCTCCGGCGGGGTGCGGGAGCCGCTCGCGCGGCGGCTCCCGCACCCCCCGTCGTAGAATCAGCGCATTGTGTCTGAGTCCCTGAACCCCCAGTCGCCCCGCCTCCCGGACGCCGCGCCGGAGGCGAACTCGTACGTGCCGCCCAAGTGGCGCACCGAGCCCCGCTTCCCCGACGGGCCCGCGCCGGACCCGGCCGGCTCGCACCACGAGCGGCGGATCCGCAGCTTCCAGCCCCGTCGCAGCCGGGTCACCACCGGCCAGGGCGAGGCCCTGAAGCGCCTGTGGGGCACCTGGGGCCTGGACATCGACGGCCACAAGGTCATCGACCTCAAGGAGCTCTTCGACGGCCTGCCGGTCGTCCTGGAGATCGGCTTCGGCATGGGCGAGGCCACGGCCCAGATGGCAGCCGACGACCCCGGCACCGGGATCCTCGCCGCCGACGTGCACACCCCCGGGCAGGGCAACCTCCTCGCCCTCGCCGAGCGCGGCGGCATGACCAACATCCGGGTGGCCAACGGCGACGCCATCATCCTGCTCCGCGAGATGCTGCCGCCCGACTCCCTGGCCGGGATGCGCGTCTACTTCCCGGACCCGTGGCCCAAGGCCCGCCACCACAAGCGCCGGCTGATCCAGCCCGACTTCCTGACGCTGGCGGCCACCCGCCTGGCGCCCGGGGCCGTCCTGCACTGCGCGACCGACTGGGAGCCGTACGCCGAGCAGATGCTCGAAGTGCTCACCGCTCACCCGGACTTCGAGAACACCCGGCCCGACGGCGGCTTCTCGCCGCGTCCCGCGTTCCGGCCGCTCACCCGCTTCGAGGGCCAGGGCCTCGACAAGGGCCACCTCGTACACGACTTGCTCTTCCGTCGCACGGAGAACTGACAAGGTCACCGCGCGTGTCAGACCGGCTCGCTAGGGTCATGGTGTGTTCCGAGCGCCCCACCCTGTGCGCGCACGTCCGTCCGGCACGATCCGCACGTGCGTGCTCCTCGCCCTGCTCGCCGTCACCGGGATCGCCATCCTCGAACTCGTGCGGGAGCAGACCGGCACCTCCGGGTTCTTCGTCGGTCTCGGCCTGGCCCTGCTGCCGGTGGCCCCGCTCATGGCGGCCTTCCGGTGGCTGGGCCGGGCCGCGCCCGCGCCCTGGTCGCAGCTGCTGTTCTGCTTCGGCTGGGGGGCCTGCACCGCGGCGCTGATCGCGATACTGGCCAACAACTTCGCCACCGAGTGGATAGCCGCGGCCACCGCCGACGCCTCCGCCGCCGATCACCTCGGCTCGGTGGCCATCGCCCCGGTGGTGGAGGAGAGCGCCAAGGCGGCGGCCCTGATGCTGGTGTTCCTCTTCCGAAGACGACACTTCACCGGCCCCGCCGACGGGTTCGTGGTGGCCGGCTTCACCGCCACCGGCTTCGCCTTCACCGAGAACATCCTCTACCTCGGCAACGCCTTCGTGGAGGACCTGGCCGAGGACAGCGGCGCACTGGATTCGGTGACGGCGGCGACCTTCTTCGTGCGGATAGTGCTGTCGCCCTTCGCGCACCCGCTGTTCACGGTGCTCACCGGTCTCGGCTTCGGCGTGGCCGCGGTCAGTGCCCGCCGCTCGCGCAGGATCTTCCTGCCGATGCTCGGCCTGGCACTGGCCATGGGCATGCACGCGTTGTGGAACGGCTCCTCGCAGTTCGGGGAGCACGGCTTCTACATGGTCTACGCGTGCGTGATGGTCCCGGCGTTCGGACTGCTGGTGTGGCTGGCGGTGCGGATACGGCGCGACCGGCTGCGGGCCGTCGCCCGGGAACTCTCGCTGTACGCGGCCGCGGGCTGGCTCGGCCCGGCCGAGGTGCCCGCCCTGGCCTCCATTCCGGCCCGGTCACTGGCCCGTGCCCTGGCCCGGCGCAGCGGCGGCCGGGCCGCCGGGCGCACGGTCGCCCGCTACGAGGCGGACGCGGCCGCCCTGGCCCTGTTACGGAACCGCGCGCGGCGCGGCGGTCCCCTGCGGGAGCGGGATTTCGCGGGCCGGGAGCGGGAGTTGCTGCACCGGCTCTGGCAGGGACGCGCTACGGCGGGTCCCGCGCTGGCTCGGGCGGCGGTCATGGAGGAGCTGGTTCCGCCGTGGTTCGATCCCCTGGCCCCGGCGGGCGTGCGGGCCGACGTACCCCCGCCGCGGCGAACGGCGGGAGACGAGCAGCCGGGTCTCAGACGTTCAGGCCCTTGGAGTTCAGCCACGCCAGCGGGTCCATCGTCGATCCGCCCTTGCGTACTTCCAGGTGGAGATGCGGTCCGGTGACGTTGCCGGTGGCGCCGACGCGGCCGATGGTCTCGCCGGCGCCCACCGTGCCGGAGGTCACCGACATCGAGGAGAGGTGGCAGTACCAGATCTCCGTGCCGTCCGGCAGCTCCAGCACGATCCGGTAGCCGTACGCGCCGGACCAGCCGGCCGAGGTGATCTTTCCGCCGGCGACGGCCTTGACCGGGGTCCCGGTCGGGGCCGCGAAGTCCAGGCCGGTGTGGTAGCCGGAGGACCACATGGAGCCGGAGACCCCGTAGTGCGAGGTGAGGGTGTAGGCGGAGGTGGGCAGGGAGTAGCTGCCGGCCGATGCGGCCAGGCGCTCCTGCTCGGCCTTCTCCAGGGCGGCCTTCTCCGCGGCGGCCTTCTCGGCGGCTTCCTCCGCGGCCTTCGCCTCGGCCTGGGCCTTCGCGTCCTCGGCCGCCTTGCGGGCCACCTCCAGCTTGTCCTTGGCCTCCTGGGCGGCGGCCTGCTGCGCCGCCTGCTCGGCCTCCGCCCGGGCCTTGGCCGCGGCGGCGTCCTGCTGGGACTCGGCCTGCTGGAGGATGCGGTTGCGCAGCACCTCACCGGCGTCCGTGCCATGGGCGGACTGCTGCGTCATGATCCCGGTGCGCTCGCCCGTCGCCCGGGCCGCAGCTCCCGAACCTCCGTCGTCCTGCTGCGCCTTGTCCCCGGTCACCAGGTCGGGGAGGGCCGGCAGGTCCGGCAGGGATATCGCGACCTGGGGCCGGTCCTGCGCGGTGGCGATGCCGCCGGCGCCGACCGCCGCGATGACGCCGACGCCGAGCACGGTGGAGCTGCGGGCAAGTCCCCCGCGCTGCTTGGCGACCCGGTGCTTGCCCCGGACCGGTCGCACCGAATCCTCGGTGGGGTTCCACTCGCCCCAGGCACCCGCGGTGGGCGGCTCCTGGATCTCGATGCCATCAGGGGCAGGCAAGTTGGAGGCCACCAGGGCACACTCCTCATGGACGCGCGTGGGCGCGCGCGCACGGTGCCGTCTCTTGCGACGGCTGGGACGACCGCGCTGCGTTATCGAAAGGTAATAGACGAAGGGGAGTGATTCCAAGCTTCTCCGCTTGATCGTTAACGGCAATCAGCCACTCACCGACCAGCTTTGGCCACACCTTTTCCCTGCAAAACTGCCCCAACCAGGGCAAAAATCAAGCGACTCCCTCGCCTCTTCAGCCACAGGCCTCACATGACGGCCCGTCAACTCCCTTGCGGAGAGCATTCCTTCCATTACACACCGTCACGCATCGTCGCCCCGGGGCACCACCGGCACGGTCCGGCGCCGCTCCGGCTGCCGCTCCCCCGGACGCTCCACCGCGAGCAGCGCCATGTCGTCCGTCGCCCCGCCGCCCGTATGCCGGCGCACATCACTGCTGAGCGCGCTCAGCAACGCCTGCGGCCCGGGGAAGATCCGCCCGCGCAGCCGGGCCGCCGGATCGTAGAAGTCCCCCGCCCCGTCCCGTGCCTCGGTCAGCCCGTCCGTGTAGAGCAGCAGGGTGGCCCCCGCCGGGAAGGCCCACTCCTGCACCAGGTCCGGCCAGCCCCCCAGCTCCCCCATACCGAGCGGCAGCGCGGGCTCCGCCGGTGCGAGGACCGCCAGCTCGCCGTTCCCGTGCAGCAGCAGCGGCTCGGGGTGGCCCCGGTTGAGCAGCCGCAGCACGCTCGCGCCCGGCGGGATCTCCCCGAGCACACACGTCGTGAACCCCTCCACCACGTCCAGGCTGTCGCGCCGGGTGCCCTCGCGGGCCAGCGCCCGCTCCAGCCGCTGCGCCAGCAACTCCAGCGTGGGCTCGGTGTCCGCCGCCTCCCGGAACGCCCCCAGGACCACTGCGACCGCCTCCACCGCCCCCAGCCCCTTGCCCCGTACGTCGCCCACCGCCAGCCGCACCCCGTACGGGGTCTCCTGGACGGCGTACAGGTCGCCGCCGATGAAGGCGTCCGCCTGCGCGGCCTCGTACCAGACGGAGACGTGCAACCCCCCGATGCGCTCGGCGGGCTTCGGGAGCACCGCCAGCTGCGCGGCCTCGGCGATCCCGCGCGCCGAGGCGAGCCGCTCGCCACTGCGCCGCACCACGCGGTTGATCAGGAGCGCCAGCCCGGAGACCGTCAGTACGGTGGCCAGCTCGGTCATCGCCTCGACCTTCCAGCCGAAGCCGCCGGTGATCTGCAGCACGAACACCGCGAGCACGGCCAGGGCGCCGGTCAGGGCCGTGGCCCGGAACGTGAAGAGCGGGGCGGCGACCAGCGGGGCCGCGCTGAAGAACGGGGATCCGGTGAAGCTGGGCGGGGTCAGCAGGTTGAAGACGATCCCGAAGGCGATCAACGCGCCCGGCAGCACCCGGACCACCCGGCGGGCCATACCGCTGCCGGCGCCACCCGCGCGTCCCGCGCGCCCACCGCCGTCGCCCTGCCGGCCCAGCCCCACCACGCTCTCTCCTGCCGCCCGGTCCGTCGCACGGGTGCGGGCCCGCTGCCGCCTCGCCCCTCAAGGCTGGCGGCAGGAACCCGCGTACGGCGACCCGACGGCGGCCGGACGGGTGAGGGAACGCGAGAGGCAACACCCGGGGACGGGATCCCCGGGAACACGACGAAGGCCCGGTTCCTGGTGAGGAACCGGGCCTTCGTACTGAGTAGCGGGGACAGGATTTGAACCTGCGACCTCTGGGTTATGAGCCCAGCGAGCTACCGAGCTGCTCCACCCCGCGTCGGTAAACACAACTCTACGCCATCCGGGGGGAGCCCTTCACCAATTAACCGCCACCCCACCCACAGATACGCATCACCGCAGGTCAAAGCCCTAAAACCCGCCCAGAGCCGGCCCAGAACCGGCCGCGGACCAACCCGCGCGAACGAAGATCATCTCTGTTGCGCGGCGGTGACACTTCGAGGATGGTTCCGGGATCCGATCCGGGCGATGATTCACCTGTCGCAAGGGCCAGGGGGGAACACGCACCGGCCGGCGACAACGACCACACCTTCTCGGCTCGGCGCTCTGCCGATGCCTCTGTGATTCCTGGGGGGAGTCCACCATGTCCGTTCGCACCGCAGCCGCCATCGCAGTCGTCGCCGGCGTTGTCACCACTCTGCTGCCGCTCTCGGCCACCGCCGCGTCCGCCGCACCCGCCGCCGACGACCAGGCCGTGCTGCGTACGGAGATGGGCACTCCGGTCCCCAGCGGTTCGCTGACCCGCGGCGGCGCCACCGAGACCTTCGACCTCACGGTCAAGAACCCGACCGGCAAGACGGTCGAGTACAAGCCGTGGGTGCTCCTCGACCAGACCGGCCCGAGCCGTCTGCAGAAGGACGACGTGGTCTTCAAGGTCGACGCGGTGGACGCCCCGGCCACCAAGTCCTCGGTCGGCCAGCAGGACGGCGGATGGCAGGGCCTCTTCTACCCGGCCACGGCCGGCGGCAAGGAGAGCGGCGCGGGCTTCGACATCCCCGCGAACGGCAAGATGACCTGGAAGGTCACCATCGGCCTCGGCGCGCACTACCCCACCAACGACGGGGACTTCACCCTCACCGCCACCGGCTACAACAACTCGGTGGCGCCCGGCGGCGCGGACTCCCACCTGTTCAAGGTCGCCCCGAAGATCAAGACGGGCGGGCTGAAGACCTGGTTCAAGCAGGTCGGCTCCGGCAAGGACGGCCAGGAGCAGCGCGCGTACCTCGACCTGAACTACCGGGCCACGGGTGAGGGCACGTTCGACACCGCCCTCGCGACCACCCTGAGCCTGTCGCACCCGGGCGAGCAGAAGGCCGACTTCCGGCTGCAGGCCCTGATCGACGGCCGCTGGCAGGACCTGCAGGGCGCGTACGGCCGTTACGAGCTGCCGCGCATCCCCAAGGGCTTCGGCGCCGCCAGCGGCGTCCGCACCCTGCCGCTGCGGCTCTCCCTGGGCAAGAACACCGAACTGACGAAGAAGACCGTCATCACGATGGCGGCCGAGGTCGGCCACGCCGAGGGCAACACCTACCCGTTCCAGAACAGCTCCGTGCAGTTCCCGCTCGCCCCGATCGTGGAGACCGTCCCGCCCTCCGGCACCCCGTCCGGCACCCCGTCCGCGACTCCGTCGGCCACGTCCTCCGCCACCCCCGTCGTGAAGCAGGCCGTCGCCGCCTCCACGGGTAACACCAACCTGACCACCACCGCGGCGTCCACCGGCTCCCTCGCCCACACCGGCGCCGGCTCGGGCACCGGCCTGTACGCCGGCCTCGCGGCCGCCCTGGTCGCGCTCGGCGCGGCCGCCGCCTGGCTCGGCCGCCGTCGCCGCACCACCGCCTGATCGGTCGCCGATCCCTGTACGCGAAAGCGCCCCACCCGGTCCCCCGGGTGGGGCGCTTTCGCGCAGGGCGCCGTCAGGCGGCAGGAACGCCGCGGCGGGTCAGGACGCGGGTGGTGCTCCCGTCGTCCTCCCGCACGTCCCGGACGTGCGCGAAGCCGATGCGCTCCAGCAGGACCAGCGAGGCCGTGTTGGGCTCGGCCACGGTGGCGTGCACCTCGGCCAGGCCGAGGGTGTCGAAGCCGTACGCGACGATCGCCTCGGCGAGCTCGGTGCCGAGGCCCGATCCCCAGGCCTCGGGAGCCAGCGCGTAGACGATCTCGTGCCCGCCGGCCTCGTCGGTCCGCTTGATCTCGGCGTGCCCGACCAGCCGGCCGTCCCGCCGCACCGCCCAGACGTCGAAGAGGTTCTGGGCGTAGACCTTCGTGAAGACCCGCCCGAAGAGCGCCCGGTCCTCGGCCTCGGTGCCGGGACCGTCCCCCATCCACCGGGACACCCGTACGTCCTGGAAGAGTGCGACGAATCCTTCCTCGTCCGCGGGGGTGTACGGGTCGAGGAGCAGGCGTTCGGTCCGCAGGACAGGGGTCATGGTCACCGACGCTACCGGCCCGGTCCGAGGACCTCACCGCATTTTCCGGCCCGCCCGCACCCGGGCTGACGGGCCGTCCGCCCCACGCGAAGCGCCCCACCCGAAGGAATCGGATGGGGCGCTTCGTACAGGTCGAAGGAGGTCTTCCCCGTCCCTGTGAGCGGTAGGCCATGTCGGACTCGAACCGACAACCAACGGATTAAAAGTCCGCTGCTCTGCCAATTGAGCTAATGGCCCTCCAGGTGCTCACCCCAGAGCATAGCCGGACCGCGCCGGTCAGCCGATCGGGTATCCGCCGACCGGCCTGTCGCCGCCGCCGCGACGATGCTCCGGAGTGCCTCGGTCCGGGCCCCGCAGGGGGGTTACGCACCATCAGCTTCCGGGAGCGAAGAAAGGGCCCGTACGCCACCTGGGTGTCGTACGGGCCCTTTCTCAGGGGTTCAGCTCAGCTGCGATCAGCCGTTGCGCTTCCAGCGCGGCTTGTCGTCGCGGCGGCCGCCGAAGCCACCGGTGGAACCGGAGCCGGAGCCGGAGCCGGACGGACGGTGGTCGTCACGGCGGCCGTACGGGCGGTCGCCGCCGCCGGAACGGAAGCCACCGGACGGACGGTCGTCACGACGGAAGCCACCACCGGACGGACGGTCACCACCGGAACGGAAGCCACCCGACGGACGGTCGTCGCGGTTGAAGGTGCCCGAGGAGCGGTCGTCGCGGTTGAAGGTGCCGGACGGACGGTCGTCGCGGCGGAAGCCACCACGGTCGCCACCACGGTCATCGCGGTTGAAGCCACCGGACGGACGGTCGTCACGACGGAAGCCACCACCGGACGGACGGTCACCACCGGAGCGGAAACCACCCGACGGACGGTCGTCGCGGCGGAAGCCACCACGGTCGCCACCACGGTCGTCACGGTTGAAGCCACCGGACGGACGGTCGTCACGACGGAAGCCACCACCGGACGGACGGTCACCACCGGAGCGGAAACCACCCGACGGACGGTCGTCGCGGCGGAAGCCACCACGGTCGCCACCACGGTCGTCACGGTTGAAGCCACCGGACGGACGGCCACCACGGTCGCCACCGCGGTCGTCGCGGCGGAAGCCGCCACGGTCGCCGCCACGGTTGTCGCGACGCTCGAAGTTGCCACGGTCGTCACGCTGGGCGCGCTGCTCCTCGCGGCGCTCCTGCGCGGCCAGCTCGGCGGCAGCGGCGGCGGCAGCAGCCGCGACCTCGGCCTCGGCGGCCTCGGCCACCTCGGCGACAGCGGCCTCCGGGTCCTCGCCGCGCTCACGGGCGGAGCGGGCGACGAGGCGGTCGGCCTCCTCGCGCAGCTCGCCGGCACGGCGGGTCAGACGCTCGAGCTGCTTGGTCAGCTCGGCGACCTCACGCTCGGCCTGCTTGGCGGCGTTGTTCGCGGAGTCGGCCTGGACCTCGGTCAGCGAACGGGCACCGGTGATCTCGGCGACCTCCGGCTCGAAGGCGCCGGCGCCCTGGACGATGTGGCGCGAGGCGTCGACGCCCGCGTCCTCCATCAGGCGGAAGATCTGGCGACGCTGGTGCGGCAGCGCGAGCGAGACCACGACACCGGACTTGCCGGCACGGGCGGTACGGCCCGAGCGGTGCAGGTAGTCCTTGTGGTCGCCGGCCGGGTCCACGTTCAGGACCAGGTCGATGCCGTCGACGTGGATGCCGCGGGCGGCGACGTCGGTGGCGACGAGCGCGTTGACGTAGCCGTCCTTGAAGTCGGCGAGGACGCGGGTACGGGCGCCCTGCGTCATGCCGCCGTGCAGCGCGTCGGCCTTCACGCCGGCCTCGACGAGCTGCTCGGCGATGCGGTCGGCGCCCAGCTGGGTGCGGACGAAGATGATGGTGCGGCCCTTGCGGGCGGCGATGGCGGCCGTGACCGGCGCCTTGTCCTTCGGCTTCACGACAAGGACGTGGTGCGTCATGGTCGTGACGTTGCCCTGCGCGCTGTCGACCTCGTGCGTGACGGGGTTGGACAGGTAGCGCTTGACCAGGGTGCCGATCTCGTTCTCCATGGTGGCGGAGAAGAGCATGCGCTGGCCGCCGCCGGGGATCTGGTCGAGCAGCTCGGTGACCTCGGGCAGGAAGCCCAGGTCGGCCATCTGGTCGGCCTCGTCGAGGACCGCGACCTGGACGTTCTCCAGGGAGCAGGCGCCGCGGTTGATGATGTCGCGCAGACGGCCGGGGGTGGCGACGAGGACGTCGACACCGCGCTCCAGGGCGTAGATCTGGTTGCTCATGGAGGTACCGCCGCAGACGACCTTCATCTTCAGGCCGAGCACGTCGCCGTAGGGCTGGAGCGCGTCCGCGACCTGCATCGCGAGCTCACGGGTCGGCGTGAGGATGATGGCGCGGGGCTTCTTCTTGTCCGTGTGACCGCCGGCCAGGGTGGCCAGGGTCGGCAGACCGAAGGAGAGGGTCTTGCCGGAGCCGGTGCGGCCACGGCCGAGGATGTCCTTGCCGGCCAGGGCGTCCGGGATGGTCGCGGCCTGGATCGGGAAGGGGCTGGTGACGCCGTTCTGCGCGAGCTTGCGCACGACACCCTCGGGGAGACCGAGGTCGCCGAAGGTGATCGAGGGCTCGGCGTCGGCGTCAGCGTCGGCGTCGTCGAAGTCGGTGGTCGAGTCCTCGAGGGACTCGTCGGTGTTCACGTCGGCCTCAAGAGCCTCGATGATCTCGTTGGCCTCAGCGGCCTCGATCGCCTCGGTGACCACGAGGGCCTCGGCGTCGATCATCTCGTTGGAGTCGTTCTCGGGCATGACGGAACGGTCAGAGCTGGAAATGGACATGCGAAATGCGAAACCTTCCGGAGTCTCGGCACGCGCCCAAACTCCGTGAATCGCAAATCGACCGCCTCAATGCGGTCAGCCACGGCTAGGGAGAGTACGCGCCACACGGCGCTCTTCGGATTCGGCGCCGGGCAATGGGATCAAACGATCTATAACCATACGCACCCTCCCCGGGGTCTGGCAAGTCGCTCCCACCGAAACACCTCTGACCTGCGAAGACGTCCCCGAGGGCCGGTGCCGGGACGGGCCCCACCGGGCACCCGGCGGGGCCGGTCGGCCTAGAGTTCCGGCGCCGGAGCGGTGGTGGGCTCGGGCTGCGGGCTCGGCGGAGCGAGCGTGGGTTGCGTCACAGGGGGAGTGGTGGCCGGCGGCTCCGGGGTCGGGCTCGCCGGCTGCTGCCCGCCGACCGAACCGCCCGGGCCGCCGGGGCCGCCCGAACCCCCGCCCGAGGTCGGCTGCTGGGGGCCCTGCCCGCCGGCCCCGCCGCCGGGTCCCGCCGACGGGGCGGGCACCCCCGGCTGGCCGCTCGGCGCGCCCGCGCTCGGCGAGGCCCCGGTCGCGCCGGAGGCCTTGCCGTCCTCCTTGGCCCTGCCGCCCTGGCTCCCCGTACCGTCCTTGGCGCCGTGCCCGTTGCCGTGGACCCCGGAGCCGCGCCCCGAGACGGTCCCGGCGCCCGCCTCGGCGCCGCTGCGGCGCTCTCCCGGGGCGGAGGGCCCGGGCTTCGCCGCGTCCTCACCGACGCTCATGCAGCCGGCCGTCGCCGCGACCGCGAGCGCGGTGACGGCCAGTCGGAGGGAAGCGGACAACTGGCGCACGGGGGCACCTCCGGAGCCTGTGGGTGAACTTTCCGCATGAGCGGGTCAATGTGCCCAACTCCCTTTGACCCGTAAGGGACACGCCCTCCACGGAACACCGCGGCCGGACCTCAGGCGAAGAGCTGCCGCGCCACCTGCGAGCCGAGGTGCACCGCGCCCAGCCCGACCAGCACCGACATCACCACGTTCGCCGCGGCCAGGAACCGGTGCCCCCGCTCGGCCAGCCGCAGGGTCTCGTACGAGAACGTCGAGTACGTGCTCAGCGCCCCGCACAGCCCGGTCCCCAGCAGCAGTTGGAGCCGCGAGCCGGCGGCCCCGCCCAGCGCCGCTCCGGCCAGCACCCCGAGCACCAGGCAGGCGCTCGCGTTCACCACGAAGGTGCCCCAGGGGAACGCGGAATCGTGCCGCGCCTGCACCGTACGGTCCATCAGGTAGCGCAACGGCGCGCCGACGGCCGCGCCCGCCACCACGAGCAGCCAGGTCACCGCGGGACCCGGCCCCGGCCGGCCCCGCGGCCCCGGACCGCGAGCCGCGTCGCCGAGGCGGCCGCCCACACCGCGCCCAGCGCCGCCACCACCGTGAGCCCGGCGTAGGCCAGCGCGGTCGCCGCCTCCCCCTCGTCCAGGAGCCGCGAGAAGTCCACCGCGTAGGTGGAGAAGGTGGTGAAGCCGCCGAGCACGCCGACCCCGGCGAAGGGCCGCAGCAGCGCATGCGGGGACGTCCGGCCGCCCTCGCTGATCAGCACCATGAGTACGCCGATCAGCGCGGAGCCGGAGGCGTTGATCCACAGGGTCGCCCATGGGAAGGCCCCGGGGCCGGCCGGCCACAGCAGGGAGATCCCGTAGCGCGCCGCGCCGCCGACCGCGCCGCCGACCGCCACTGTCGCGAGCACCCGGCCCAGGGGCTCGGCGCGCTGCGCGGGTACGTGCAGGTCGACGTCCGGATCGATGGCCTCCGCCGCTTCGGCCGCTTCCGCCGGATCCGCCGCCTCGTCACCGGGGACCGGCAGGGGGGTCACCCGTACCCCAGCGCGTGCAGCCGGTCGTCGTCGATCCCGAAGTGGTGGGCGATCTCGTGCACGACGGTGACCTCCGTCTCCGCGACCACGCTCTCCCGGTCCTCGCACATCCGCAACGTGGGATTGCGGTAGATGGTGATCCGGTCCGGCAGCACCCCGGCATACCACTCGCCGCGGTCCGTCAGCGGCGTTCCCTCGTACAGACCGAGCAGCTCGGGGTCGTCGGCGGGAGGTTCGTCCTCGACGAACACCGCCACGTTGTCCATCAGCCGCGTCAGCTCAGGCGGGATCCGGTCCAGGGCCTCTGCGACGAGCTCCTCGAACTCCTCGCGCGTCATCTCCAGCACCCGGCCATTGTCGCTCCGGGGGAAACCGTTTTGGCGATAGCTCCCCGGATCCCATATGCTTCTCACGTCCCCGACGCGCTGATGAAGTGCCCGGCGGGCCTTTAGCCCTCATCGTCTAGTGGCCCAGGACGCCGCCCTTTCAAGGCGGTAGCACGGGTTCGAATCCCGTTGGGGGTACGCATTACCGTGTGCAAGACTTGTTCTCGCACACTGCCAGGTCCTGTGGAGCAGTTGGTTAGCTCGCCACCCTGTCAAGGTGGAGGTCGCGGGTTCAAGTCCCGTCAGGATCGCTGAAGCCGGAAACGGTTTCGTGGCTGGGTAGCTCAGTTGGTACGAGCGATCGCCTGAAAAGCGATAGGTCGCCGGTTCGACCCCGGCCCCAGCCACCATCGGAAGGCCCCGTCCATCGGACGGGGCCTTCCTGCGTTACTCCGCCTCACCCGCGGGGCGGGAGCGGCGGCGCCACTGCACGACGCCGACGGCCACCGCCCCGGCGGCGACCAGCCCGAGCAGCGCCCCGTCCGGCACCGCGTCCGCCAGTCGGCCGACCCACTGCTCCACCGCGAACGAGTCGTCCACGTCCAGCAGTCCCGGCAGCGCGCTCGCCCCGTCGAACGCGAGGAACAGCGCGCCCAGGGTGATGAAGAACAGCCCGGACAGCAGCGAGGTGGTGTGCAGCTCGAAGCGGCCCAGCGCGAAGGCCCGCCCGCGCAGCCAGCGGCGCCGGCCCAGATCGAACCGCTCCCACAGCAGGGCCAGCAGGAACAGCGGCACGGCCATGCCCAGGGCGTAGACCGCGAGCAGCAGGCCGCCGTAGACGGGGCTGCCGCTGACCGCGGCGACCGTCAGGACGCTGCCGAGGATCGGGCCGGCGCAGAAACCGGCCAGCCCGTAGACCGCGCCGAGCGCGTACACCGACAGGGCGGTGGTCGGCCGGATCCGGCCCGACAGCTCCGAGATCCGCTTCGGGGCGAAGCCGAGGCCCAGGATCTGTGCGAGGCCGAGCGCGATGATCAGCCAGCCGCCGGCCAGGACGAGCTGGTCGCGGTTGCTGTGGAAGAACCGCCCGGCGTACGAGCCGGCCGCCCCGAGCGGTACGAGGGTGCTCGCGAGGCCCGCGTAGAAGATCCCGGTGCGCGCCAGGAGCCGCGAGGTGGAGTCGATGGAGTAGGCGAAGAAGGCCGGCAGCAGCAGCGCGCTGCACGGGCTGAGCAGGGCGAGGAGGCCGCCCAGCAGGGCGGCCAGGTATCCGATGTGGGTCACTGCTTCGCCGCCTCCGCCTTCGCCCGGGCGATGGCGGCCGTGAAGGTGTCGAGCGGCTGGGCGCCCGCGACGGGCCTGCCGTTCAGCAGGAAGGACGGGGTGGAGGTGACGCCGATGCGGTAGCCCTCCTCCTGGTCCTTCTTCAGGGCCGCCGCGGCCTGCTCGCCGGCCAGGTCGGCCTTGAAGCGCTCCAGGTCGGGGACCCCGGCCTCGCGGGCCAGCTCCACGAGCCGCGGCTCGGCGAAGCCCTTGTCCTTCGAGCCGTCGGCGTAGGCCGCGGCGTGGAAGGCCTCGAAGCGGTCCTGCTGTCCGGCCGCCCAGGCGGCCCTGGCGGCGGCCTCGGACTCGGCTCCGAAGATCGGGAAGTTGCGCCACTCGATGCGCAGGGTGCCGTCCGCGACGTACTTCTTCACCAGTTCGGGCTCGGTGTCCCGGGCGAACTTGCCGCAGTAGCCGCACTTGAAGTCGGAGTACTCGATGAGCACGACGGGCGCGTCGGCGCGGCCGACGGCGAGCTTGTCGCCGGACTCGCGGCGGGCCAGCGCCTTGAGCTCGGCGGCGGGGTCGGTCCGCGGCGCGGCCGCGGCGGCGGAGCCGGCCGAGCCGGATTCGGCGGGGGCGGTGGCCTGCCACGAGACGATGCCGAGGGTGATCGCGGCGAGGGCGACCCCGGCGGAGATCAGCAGGGGCTTCGTGGAGGTCTTGGAAGAGGGCATGCGGGTTCTCCAGTGCTGCGGATGGTGGGGCGGGGACCGGTGGACCGGTCCGCCTGGGCCGTCTCTTTCGGATCTTGTCGGTCAGGTCCGCGTTGTCCGGTGCCGTGCCTCGGCGTGCTGCCGGGGCTGCCGTGTACTGGACGTACTCGGTTGCCCCGGCAGTGCGGCGAGGTGCGGTGCCGGGCGTCGCGGGCAAGGCAAGATCCGGAAGAGACGGCCTAGATCCGCAGCACGCAGAGTTCCAGCCGGTCGGGTGCCGGGCGGTCGGGGCCGCGTACGAGGATCCGTACGGGTCTGGCGGCGGCCGGACCGGCCTCTTCGGGCGCCGCCCGGACCGGCGGGACCTGGGCGTGCTCGCCCCAGGCGCGCGCGGGGACGGCGGGCGTACCGCCGTGCTCGGGGGCCGCCGGGGCGCAGGCGGGCCCGCCGGTGCCGGTGAACACGGCCGCCCGGGGCCGCGCCGGGGTCGAGTCGGTGGACGGGGCCAGGGTCTGAGCCGGCCCCTGATCCGGGGCCGAGGCCGGCGCCTCGGCCGGGGCCGGGCGGGCCGATGTGCTCGCGGCCGCCGGGGCCGCGCAGCCCAGGAGTACCACCAGGACCACGCCGAGCAGGCTCCAGACGTGGCGGGGGCGGGACAAGGTGGGCTGCCTCTCACTGGGACGACCGACGGACTCGTCCCGAAATGGTACGGGTCCACCCGACAAATGCGTTCGCCACCCGGAGGGCCCAGGTGAGATCCTCGATCAGGTATGTCTACTTCCTTCGCCGCCCTGCAGACGCTTCTCGGTGAGATCTCCCTCCGTGACGCGCACCGCCTCGGCCGCCGCCTCGAAGGCGCCCGCCGTATCCGCAAGCCCGAGGCCAAGCAGGCCGTGCTCGACGAGATCGCCGCGGAGGCCACCAGGGCCGCCGAGCGACTGGCCGGCCGTGCCTCGCGGATGCCGGAGGTCACGTATCCCGAGAACCTGCCCGTCAGCCAGAAAAAGGACGAGATCGCCGAGGCGATACGCGACCACCAGGTCGTGATCGTCGCGGGCGAGACCGGCTCCGGCAAGACCACGCAGATCCCCAAGATCTGCATGGAGCTGGGCCGCGGCGTCCGGGGCATGATCGGGCACACCCAGCCCCGCCGGATCGCCGCCCGCACGGTCGCGGAGCGGATCGCCGAGGAGCTGAAGTCCGAGATCGGCCAGACGGTCGGCTGGAAGGTCCGCTTCACCGACCAGGTGGACCAGGACGCGACCTTCGTGAAGCTGATGACCGACGGCATCCTGCTCGCCGAGATCCAGACGGACCGCGAGCTGCGCGCGTACGACACGATCATCATCGACGAGGCCCACGAGCGGTCGCTGAACATCGACTTCCTGTTGGGCTACCTGGCCACGCTGCTGCCGAAACGTCCCGACCTCAAGGTCGTCATCACCTCGGCCACCATCGACCCCGAGCGCTTCTCCCGGCATTTCGGCGAGGCACCGATCGTCGAGGTGAGCGGGCGGACGTATCCGGTGGAGGTCCGCTACCGGCCGCTCCTCGAAGAGGACGCCGAGGACGCCGACCGGGACCAGATCACCGCGATCTGCGAGGCCGTGGACGAGCTCCAGTCGGAGGGGCCGGGCGACATCCTCGTCTTCCTCTCCGGCGAGCGGGAGATCCGCGACACGGCGGACGCCCTGAACAAACGGAATCTCCGCTTCACTGAGGTCCTCCCTCTCTACGCACGCCTCTCGCACGCCGAGCAGCACCGCGTCTTCCAGCAGCACACCGGCCGCCGGATCGTCCTCGCGACCAACGTCGCCGAGACCTCGCTGACCGTCCCCGGCATCAAGTACGTGATCGACCCGGGCACCGCCCGGATCTCCCGCTACAGCCACCGCACCAAGGTCCAGCGGCTGCCGATCGAGCGGATCTCGCAGGCCAGCGCCAACCAGCGCAAGGGCCGCTGCGGCCGTACCAGCGACGGCATCTGCATCCGGCTGTACTCCGAGGACGACTTCGACGCCCGTCCCGAGTTCACCGACGCCGAGATCCTGCGGACGAACCTGGCCTCCGTCATCCTCCAGATGACCGCGGCCGGCCTCGGCGAGATCGAGAAGTTCCCCTTCATCGACCCGCCGGACCACCGCAACATCCGCGACGGCGTACAGCTGCTCCAGGAGCTCGGCGCGCTGGACCCGGCCGAGAAGGATCCGTCGAAGCGCCTCACGCAGATGGGCCGCCAGCTCTCGCAGCTCCCGGTGGACCCGCGGCTGGCCCGCATGGTCATCGAGGCCGACAAGAACAACTGCGTCCGCGAGGTCATGGTCATCGCGGCGGCACTGTCCATCCAGGACCCGCGCGAGCGCCCCTCGGACAAGCAGACCCAGGCCGACCAGAACCACGCCCGCTTCAAGGACGAGACCAGCGACTTCCTCTCGTACCTGAACATGTGGCGCTACGTGCGCGAGCAGCAGAAGGAGCGCGGCTCCTCCTCGTTCCGCCGGATGTGCAAGCAGGAGTACCTGAACTTCCTGCGGATCCGCGAGTGGCAGGACATCTACTCGCAGCTGCGCACGGTCGCCCGGAGCATGGGCATCCACGTCAACGCGGCCGACGCCCCCGAGCAGGTCATCCACGTCTCGCTGCTGGCCGGTCTGCTCTCGCACATCGGGCTCAAGGACACGGACAAGAACGAGTACCTCGGTGCCCGCGGCGCCAAGTTCGCGATCTTCCCGGGCTCCTCGCTCTTCAAGAAGCAGCCGAAGTTCGTGATGTCGGCCGAGCTGGTGGAGACCTCGCGGCTGTGGGCCCGGGTGAACGCCAAGGTGGAGCCCGAGTGGGTGGAGCCGCTCGCCCAGCACCTGATCAAGCACACGTACAGCGAGCCGCACTGGGAGAAGGACCAGGCGGCCGTGATGGCGTACGAGAAGGTCACGCTGTACGGCGTGCCGATCGTCGCCCAGCGGAAGATCAACTACGGCCGGATCGATCCCGAGGTCTCGCGCGAGCTGTTCATCCGCAACGCGCTGGTGGAGGGCGACTGGCGCACGCACCACAAGTTCTACGCCGACAACCGCAAGCTGCTCACCGAGGTGGAGGAGCTGGAGAACCGGGCCCGGCGCCGCGACATCGTGGTCGACGACGAGACCCTCTTCGACTTCTACGACCAGAAGATCCCCGCCCATGTGGTGTCCGGGGCGCACTTCGACTCCTGGTGGAAGCACAAGAAGCGCGAGGAGCCCGAACTCCTCGACTTCGAGCGGGCGATGCTGCTGACCGAGAAGGCGGCCGGGGTCACCAAGGCCGACTACCCGGACTCCTGGCGGCAGGGTCAGCTGAAGTTCCGGGTGACCTACCAGTTCGAGCCGGGCGCGGACGCCGACGGCGTGACCGTCCACATCCCGCTCCAGGTGCTGAACCAGGTCACCGACGAGGGCTTCGACTGGCAGATCCCGGGCCTGCGCGAGGAGGTCGTCACCGAGCTGATCCGCTCGCTGCCGAAGCCGATCCGCCGGCACTACGTACCCGCGCCGAACTTCGCGGGCCGTTTCCTGGACACCGCGGTACCCCTGCAGGAGCCGCTGCCGGTCACGCTGGCGCGCGAGCTCCAGCGGATGGTCGGGGTCCCGGTCTCGGCCGAGGACTTCGACCTCGGCCGGATCCCCGACCACCTGAAGATCACCTTCCGGATCATCGACGAGCGCCGCAAGAACCTCGCCGAGGACAAGGACCTGGAGGCCCTGCGGCTGAAGCTGAGGCCGAAGGCCCGCCAGGCCCTCTCCAAGGCCGCCGCGGCCACCGCCGAGCGGGCGGGCGGGGAGTCGGTGGAGCGCACCGGGCTGACCGACTGGACGATCGGCACGCTGACGAAGGTCTTCGAGACCCGCCGGGCGGGTCAGCCCGTGAAGGCGTACCCGGCGCTGGTGGACGAGGGCGCGACCGTCTCCGTACGGCTCTTCGACACCGAGGCCGAGCAGCAGCAGGCGATGTGGCTGGGCACCCGGCGGCTCATCCTGCTGAACATCCCGGTGAACCCGGCGAAGTTCGCCTCGGACCACCTGACCAACCAGCAGAAGCTGGCCCTGTCCAGGAACCCGCACGGCTCCATCCAGGCGCTCTTCGACGACTGCGCGACCGCGGCGGCCGACCGGCTGATCGCCGACCACGGGGGCCCGGCCTGGGACGAGGCGGGCTTCCGGGGGCTCTACGAGGCCGTCCGCGCCGACCTGGTGGACACGACCGTGCGTACGGTCGGCCAGGTGCAGCAGGTGCTGGCCGCCTGGCAGGCCTGTGAGCGCCGTCTGAAGGCCACGGGCAGCCTGGCGCTGGTCGCGAACATCCAGGACGTCAAGACGCAGCTGACGGCCCTCGTGCCGGCCGGCTTCGTCACGCTCACCGGGCTGCGCCGGCTGCCGGACCTGATGCGCTACCTGGTGGCGGTCGACCGGCGGCTCCAGCAGATGCCCACGGGCGTCCAGCGCGACACCACGCGCATGGAGAAGGTCCACGAGATGCAGGACGAGTACGCCTGGCTGCTGGAGCAGTTGCCGAAGGGGCGGCCGGTCCCGTCCACGGTCACCGACATCCGCTGGATGATCGAGGAGCTGCGCGTCAGTTACTTCGCGCACGCGCTCGGGACGGCGTACCCGATCTCCGACAAGCGGATCGTGAAGGCGGTGGATGCGGCGGCGCCGTGACCGGCGCAGCGGTCCGGTTCGACTGCACCCCCTGAGCTGCGGTACAGTCTGATTCGCAGCCGCCGAGCGGCCGCAAATCAAGGACCTGTGGAGCAGTTGGTTAGCTCGCCACCCTGTCAAGGTGGAGGTCGCGGGTTCAAGTCCCGTCAGGTTCGCAGAAACGTCAGGGCCCGTATCCCTCTGGGGATGCGGGCCCTGACGCGTTGGCGGGTGATGCCGCCCGGGCGGCCTTGGGGCCCGCCTCGGGCCCGTGGAGCAACCGAGCCGCCCGTGAACGCCACCGTGCCGCTTCCGCGCCGTGTCCGCGCCGTCTGCGGGCTCACTGCGGGCCGCCCGTGAGCGCACCCCCGCCCCCGGGACCCTCCGAACCGTCGACGGTCCGCCGGCGGACCACCGTCGAACTGCCGTCGAACCGCCCCTGGACCTGCCGATGGATGGCCCACGAACCGGAATCCCCCGTTCGCATGAGGACCCTCGCAATGCGCATCCCCTTTACGGGGTGCATTGCCGGATATACAAGAGTGATCATCTGTGACGGGAGTCACCGTATGGGTTTTTGAGACCCATACTTTTATCGCACCCATACGCCTGCTCGATAGAATATGTGCAATGGCACCTACCCTGCCGGAGTCCCCGTACGCACTTCGCGACTGCCCTGACCTGGGCATAAAAAGATCGCGCTGGACCCGGCGGAGTCCAGCGCGATCGAACGACCTGAGAACCTGTTGGGGCAGGTCCGGCCGTATGAAGCTATGTGGGTTCCATCGGATTGGGGGACCCGATATAAACCCGTTAAAGCGGGGTGTTTACGCGACCTCAGGCTTCGCTGCGCTGCTGCGGAATTCCCGCGAGCAGTGCGCGAACCTCGGCCTCGCGGTACCGGCGGTGTCCACCCAGGGTGCGGATGGACGTGAGCTTGCCAGCCTTGGCCCAGCGGGTGACCGTCTTCGGGTCCACGCGGAACATCGTGGCAACCTCAGCCGGGGTCAGCAGCGGCTCGGCATCAGGGGTGCGAGCGGTCATGAGCGGCCTCCTCGGGAGAACCGAACCATCTCGGTTCTTTCCTCTAAATTCTGCACCTTGGCCCGCGTTGCCCGAAATGGACATACGCGGGCCGAGTCGGTTATAGGACGAACGGCTTGTCCTCGGCACTACAACTACACCATCCGTCCAGCCTCGACGGCCAAACCGACGGAATTGCCCTCCGAGGTGTTCATCAGCGGCGGAAGCCGATGGACCGTCCCATAACGGACAGTCACCCCACTGTGACGATCAGTCACAGAGCGATCAGGAGTCGTCAGACCCCCCGTAGAGTGCAATGCCGAGCATTCCGCCCTTAGTTGGGCGGAAGGAACCCTCCCCGGACTCCTTGTCCTATTTTGGCACGAGGGTAGGGGAAGGGCGCAAGGGTGAAGTTAGTGCGGTCCGTCACGCTTGGGCCAATGGCCCGTATCGGGACGTAGGTCCTGGCACTAGGTCCCAAATGGCACGATCAGGCCTCTGATCAGCCAGTATTGACCGATCGACCGATACCGCACGATACGTCTGGGGTACCCGAAGGTGAAACCGGCCACATAAGACACTTTCGGCCTAATTCGCGAAAAGCCGCTCCCGGACCGCCCGCCACCGCTCCGCCAGCTCCCCGTACGCCTCGGTCGCGCCCTCCGTGTCCCCGGCCCGCAGGGCCGCGATCCCCGCCGCCAGGTCCCCCGCCGAGCGGTCGGCCGCCAGCCGGTCCGCCGGCAGCGCGTGCAGCAGCCCGCCGTAGTCCAGCTCGACCATCGAGCGCGGATGGAACTCCTCCAGCCAGCTCCCCACCTCCACCAGCCCGTCGGCGAGCATCCCGTACCCCTCCGCGTCGCGCAGGGTCCGCAACGCCCGGGCGAGCCGCCGCCGCGCCTGCACCATCGGCGTGCGGTAGCGCAGCCGCTCGCCCGGCACGTAGTCCCGCTCCTCGTCGGCCACCAGGACGAACCAGCGCAGCGGGATCTGCCACACCCCCGTACGGATCCAGGGGCGCGCGTCCGGGTTCCGTTCGCGCCAGCTCTCGTACTCCTCGGCCGCCTTCCGGCGCGCTCCCGGCGGGAGCGCCGCGTCCAGCACCGGGCGCGGGAACCACTCGACCAGTTCCTCCAGGGCGAGCCAGCCGCGGAGCCGGGTACGCCACGGGCAGACCAGCAGCACCCCGTCCACCACCGCCGTGAAGGCGTCCGCGCTCTCGTGGGCCGGCACCCCCACCACCGGGACCCGCACCAAATCCGTCAGCGAGCGGCGCAGTTCGTCCTGGGCCGAGGGGGCCGCCCCGCGCCGGGCGTAGTCGGTCCAGTGCGTCCGCTCCGGCTCCGCGAAAGCGGCCAGGGGCTCGTAGACGCGCAGGTAGGAGGCGTACGGGACGGTCGGCGCCGAGCGCGCGGACGGCAGCGGGGTATCGGAGGATTCGCTCACGCTCTCGTACTGCCCTGATCCGGGGTGCGGTTCACCTCCCGGGCGTCCCGCGCCCTCCCGTACACCAGGAGTGTTTCGATCCTCGGACAGGTCACCTACGGGCGGCCGACAGGTCTTACTCTGCTCCCAGCACGCCCTCCCCCACCCGCAGGGCGGGCGTCTTTCCGCCGCATCTCTTCCATGGGAGTCACCACCGTGACCGAAATGACCGACGGCGTCCTGCACACCCTGTTCCGTACGGAGCAGGGCGGCCACGAGCAAGTCGTGCTGTGCCAGGACCGCGCCACCGGCCTGAAGGCCGTCATCGCCATCCACTCCACCGCCCTGGGCCCCGCCCTCGGCGGTACGCGCTTCCACGCGTACGCCTCCGACGAGGAGGCCGTCCTCGACGCGCTGAACCTCTCGCGCGGCATGTCGTACAAGAACGCCCTCGCCGGCCTCGACCTCGGCGGCGGCAAGGCCGTGATCATCGGCGACCCCGACGTCCTCAAGAGCGAGGAACTCCTCGAGGCCTACGGCCGGTTCGTGGAGTCCCTCGGCGGGCGCTACGTGACGGCCTGCGACGTCGGCACCTACGTCGCCGACATGGACGTCGTGGCCCGCGAGACCCGCTGGGCGACCGGTCGCTCCCCCGAGAACGGCGGCGCCGGCGACTCCTCGGTCCTCACCGCCTTCGGTGTCTTCCAGGGCATGCGCGCCAGCGCCCAGCACCTGTGGGGCGACCCGACCCTGCGCGGCCGCAAGGTCGGCGTGGCCGGCGTCGGCAAGGTCGGCCACTACCTGGTCGAGCACCTGCTGGAGGACGGCGCCGAGGTCGTGATCACGGACGTGCGCGAGGAGTCCGTGCGCCGGATCCTGGACAAGCACCCGGGCAAGGTCACCGCGGTCACCGACACGGACGCGCTGATCCGCACCGAGGGCCTGGACATCTACGCCCCCTGCGCGCTCGGCGGCGCCCTGAACGACGACACCGTCCCGGCGCTGACCGCGAAGATCGTGTGCGGCGCGGCGAACAACCAGCTCGCCCACCCGGGCATCGAGAAGGACCTCTCCGACCGCGGGATCCTCTACGCGCCGGACTACGTGGTCAACGCGGGCGGTGTCATCCAGGTCGCCGACGAGCTGCGCGGCTTCGACTTCGACCGCTGCAAGGCCAAGGCCACGAAGATCTTCGACACCACTCTGGAGATCTTTGCTCGCGCGAAGGCGGACGGGATCCCGCCGGCCGCGGCGGCCGACCGGATCGCCGAGCAGCGGATGGCGGACGGCCGCGCCACGCGCGCGGTCTAAGCCCTTACCGGGCCTCCTGGGGGCGCCCGCCGGGGTGCGGCGAGACGGAACTCACTGCACTTCGGCGGGTCGCCCGCCAGGAAAGGGTTAAAATCGCAGCTGACCAGCGAGGACGGGGCGCCTTGTTGGTTCTGCACCGGGGCGCGTCATGCGGGCGGCGTACCGTATGGCCGCGGAAGCAGGTACCGTTAAACCCCTACGGACGGTCTCTCCACGGAGAGCCCGCTCCGAACCATGAACGCGTGTCAGACTCTGGGGCCGTCGAGCCCCGTCACCGAGGGGGTCGAGCCATGGGGCGCGGCCGGGCAAAGGCCAAGCAGACGAAGGTCGCCCGCCAGCTGAAGTACAGCAGCGGCGGGACTGACTTGTCGCGTCTGGCCAACGAGCTGGGCGCATCGACCGCGGAACCGCTGCCTGTCAGCGAGCCGGTCGAGGTAGACGACGACGAGCTGGACGAGGACGACCCGTACGCTCGGTACGCGGACCTCTACAACAGCGATGACGACGACGAGGACGAAGAGTCCGGTCCGTCGGCACAGCGTCGCGGCGCTTGACGCCCTGAGGCGTCTGCACGACAGCACGACAGATAAAAGACTGAAACCCGGTCCAGGGCATCGCCCCGGGCCGGGTTTCAGTGCTGCTCAGCTCGCGTAGGAACCGGTCAGGGTCGCGCCCTCGGTGCGGTCGCCGCGGTCCAGGATCTCTCCTGCGACCCACGCGTCGACACCCCGGTCGGCCAGCGCGGTCAGGGACACGTCCACCGACTCGGCGGGCACGACGGCCATCATGCCGACGCCCATGTTCAGGGTCTTCTCCAGCTCCAGCTGCTCCACCCGGCCGGCCTTGCCGACCAGGTCGAAGATCGCGCCGGGAGCCCAGGTCGTACGGTCGACCGTGGCGTGCAGGTGGTCCGGGATGACCCGGGCCAGGTTCGCCGCGAGGCCGCCGCCGGTGATGTGCGAGTAGGCGTGCACCTCGGCCGTACGGGTGAGAGCCATGCAGTCCAGCGAGTAGATCTTGGTCGGCTCCAGGAGCTCCTCGCCGAGGGTCCGGCCGAGCTCCTCCACGTGCTGGTCGAGCGACATGCCGGCGCGGTCGAAGAGGACGTGCCGGACCAGCGAGTACCCGTTCGAGTGAAGGCCGGACGAAGCCATCGCGATGACGGCGTCACCCGTACGGATGCGATCCGCACCGAGCAGGCGGTCGAACTCGACGACGCCCGTTCCGGCACCCGCCACGTCGAAGTCGTCCGGGCCCAGCAGGCCCGGGTGCTCGGCGGTCTCGCCGCCCACCAGGGCGCAGCCGGCGAGGACGCAGCCCTCGGCGATGCCCTTGACGATGGCCGCGACACGCTCGGGGTGCACCTTGCCGACGCAGATGTAGTCGGTCATGAAGAGCGGCTCGGCGCCGCAGACCACGATGTCGTCCATGACCATCGCCACCAGGTCGTGGCCGATGGTGTCGTACACGCCGAGCTGGCGGGCGATGTCCACCTTGGTGCCGACACCGTCGGTGGCCGAGGCGAGCAGCGGGCGCTCGTAGCGCTTGAGGGCGGAGGCGTCGAAGAGGCCGGCGAAGCCGCCGAGGCCACCGAGGACCTCGGGGCGCTGCGTCTTCTTCACCCACTCCTTCATCAGCTCGACGGCGCGGTCGCCCGCTTCGATGTCCACGCCTGCGGCTGCGTAGCTGGCACCGGTGGTCTTCTCTGTCATGACAGGAGAGAGCTTTCGTGTCGTTACTGCGTGTGGTGCCGGGCCCTGGGAGAAGCCTCAAAGACAGGGCCCGGCGCAGGTTGAGCCAGGGCTACGGGCGACGGAGCGCGTCGGCGGCGTCCGTGCCGCCCGCGAGCTCGGACTCCAGCAGCTGCTTGCCCAGAAGCTGCGGGTCGGGCAGCTCCATCGGGTACTCGCCGTCGAAGCAGGCACGGCAGAGATTGGGCTTCTGGATGGTGGTCGCCTCGATCATCGCGTCGAGCGAGATGTAGGAGAGCGAGTCCGCGCCCATCGACGTGGCGATCTCGTCGACCGTCATGCCGTTGGCGATCAGCTCGGCCCGGGTGGCGAAGTCGATGCCGAAGAAGCACGGCCACTTCACCGGCGGCGAGGAGATCCGGATGTGGACCTCGGCCGCGCCGGCCTCGCGGAGCATCTTGACCAGGGCGCGCTGGGTGTTGCCGCGGACGATCGAGTCGTCGACGACCACCAGGCGCTTGCCCCGGATGACTTCCTTGAGGGGGTTGAGCTTGAGCCGGATGCCGAGCTGGCGGATCGTCTGCGAGGGCTGGATGAAGGTCCGGCCCACGTAGGCGTTCTTGACCAGGCCGACGCCGTACGGAATCCCGCTGGCCTCGGCGTAACCGACGGCGGCCGGCGTGCCGGACTCCGGTGTCGATATCACCAGGTCGGCGTCGACCGGGGCTTCCTTGGCCAGGCGCCGGCCCATCTCGACACGCGAGAGGTAGACGTTCCGGCCGGCGATATCGGTGTCCGGGCGCGCCAGGTAGACGTACTCGAAGACACAGCCCTTGGGCTTTGCTTCCGCGAAGCGCGAGGTGCGCAGGCCGTTCTCGTCGATCGCGATGAGCTCGCCCGGCTCGACCTCGCGGACGAAGCTGGCGCCGCAGATGTCGAGGGCGGCGGTCTCACTCGCGACCACCCAGCCGCGCTCCAGGCGGCCGAGGACCAGCGGGCGGATGCCCTGCGGGTCACGGGCGGTGTAGAGGGTCCCCTCGTCCATGAAGACGAGCGAGAAGGCGCCCTTGACCTGAGGCAGGACCTTGGTGGCCGACTCCTCGATGGTCAGGGGCTTGCCCTCGTCGTCGGTCTGACCGGCGAGCAGGGCGGTGACCAGGTCGGTGTCATTGGTGGCGGCCACCTGGGTGGCACGGCCGTCCTGACGGGGGAGGTCGGCGACCATCTCGGCAAGCTCGGCGGTGTTCACCAGGTTGCCGTTGTGACCCAGGGCAATGGAGCCGTGGGCGGTCGCACGGAAGGTCGGCTGGGCGTTCTCCCAGACGGAGGCCCCGGTGGTCGAATAGCGGGCGTGACCGACCGCGATATGACCTTGGAGCGAGCCGAGAGAGGTTTCGTCGAAGACCTGGGAAACGAGGCCCATGTCCTTGAAGACGAGGATCTGGGAACCGTTGCTCACAGCGATTCCCGCGGACTCTTGTCCACGGTGCTGCAGCGCATACAGTCCGAAGTAGGTGAGCTTGGCGACCTCTTCACCCGGAGCCCAGACACCGAAGACGCCGCAAGCGTCCTGGGGGCCCTTTTCGCCGGGGAGCAGGTCGTGGTTGAGTCGTCCATCACCACGAGGCACGCTTCCGAGTGTAGGCGAGATCGACCACTGGTCCGAATTGGGGACGGCCGGGAAATGTCACAGCACAGAGGGTGACCGATCCATTCCGTCTCGGTATCCGGAATGCCCTTGTTGACAGGTCCACGGGCATTCGTACAGGCTCTCGGCCCATGCAGCCTCTCGGTGACCGAACCGTCACCCTCGTCGAGCGCCGGCACGTGGACCTTGTCCGTGTCGCGAGCGCCATCTGTCGCTGTTCTGCGTAGTCACACGCCGCTTTTCGTTCTTTTCCTTTCCTGATCCCTGCCCCAGCCTGCCCTGCCGTGCCGCGCGCCGTCCCGCGCCGCCCGGGGCCGGCCGGTGGGCCATGCCTTGGAGTACCTGTGACCTCGTACGAACCCAACCTGTCCCGGCGCGCCTTCGGCGGCGCGGTCGGCGTGAGCGCGGCCGCCGCGGCAGTGGGGCTGGGCGCCGCCCCGGCCGCTGCCGCTCCGGCCCCCGAGGCGGTGGCCGGGACCGAACAGAACGCGCCGCAGGAGCGGGAGTTCCGGGCCGGACGGCACCGGCCGTCGCGCCGGCCGAACATCCTGTTCATCCTGGGCGACGACCTGGGCTGGGCCGATCTCTCCTCGTACGGCTCCCCGCACATCAAGACCCCGAACCTGGACCGCCTCGCCCGCCAGGGCGTCCGGTTCACCGACGCCTACTCGGGCTCGGCGACCTGCTCGCCGACCCGGTTCAGCCTGTACACCGGGCGCTACCCGGCCCGTACCAAGGGCGGGCTGGCCGAGCCGATCGCCGACAAGTCGGCCGGTCTGGACCCCACCCACCCGACGCTGGCCTCGCTGCTGAAGTCCTCCGGCTACTCCACCGCGCTGATCGGCAAGTGGCACGCGGGCTACCTGCCCGACTACAGCCCGACCAGGTCCGGCTGGGACGAGTTCTTCGGCAACTTCGGCGGGGCGCTGGAGTACTACTCCAAGCTGGGCCTGGGCGGCGAGTACGACCTCTACGAGGGCGACGCCGAGTACAAGGACCTGCGCTACTACACCCGGATCATCACCGAGCGGGCGAGCGAGTACGTCTCCCGCGACCACCACGGCAAGCCGTGGCTGCTGAACCTCAACTTCACCACCCCGCACTGGCCGTGGATCGCCGACGGGGACACCGAGCAGAGCGCCGAGATCGTCCGGCGGATCAAGGCGGGCGACGGGCGCGCGCTGTGGCACCAGGACGGCGGCTCGGTCGAGAAGTACAAGGAAATGGTCGAGGACCTCGACCGCTCGATCGGCAAGGTGCTCGCGGCGCTGAAGCGTTCGGGCCAGGAGGAGGACACCCTCGTGGTCTTCTCCAGCGACAACGGCGGCGAGCGCTTCTCGTACAACTGGCCGCTGTCCGGCAACAAGGCCTCCCTCCAGGAGGGCGGGATCCGGGTGCCGAACATCGCGCGCTGGCCCGCCCGGCTGGACGGCGGCCAGGTCAGCCACGTCCCGGTGTTCAGCCCGGACTGGACGGCGACGCTGCTGGAGGTCGCCGGGGCCCGCCCGCACCCGGCCTACCCGCTGGACGGGGTGAGCCTGGCCGGGTACCTGCTGCGCGGCGAGAAGGTGGCCGAGCGCGACCTGTTCTGGCGGGTGCGCGGCGAGCGCGCGCTGCGCCGCGGGGACTGGAAGTACTACCGCGGCAAGGCGGGCAGGGACCAGCTGTTCAACCTGGCCGGGGACATCCGGGAGCAGGCCGACAGGGCGGCCGTGGAGCCGGCCCGGCTCGCCGGACTGCGGGCGGCCTGGGAGAAGGTGGACGCCGGACTGCTGCCCTACCCGGCCTGACACCCGGGCCCCGGACGCGGCGGGTCATTCCGCGGCCGAGGCCGCCTTCGCGGTCAGGCCCTTGCCGTCGGCCGCGGTCAGGGTGAGGGTCCGGCCCTCGGTCTTCGCGGTCAGCGGGCCGCTGCCGAACAGCTCGGTCAGCGCCCGCTCGACGTCGCCCACCGGGCCCTCGCAGGCCATCCGGGTCGAGGTGAGCGGCCCGAAGGTGACCGTGGAGCCCTCCACGGTCACCTTGGCGCTGAACCGGTTGCAGCCCAGGCTGCCGCTCACCGCGAGGTCCGGGGCGATGGTGAACCGGGCCTTCCCGGCCGCCTCGGCGGGCAGCGAGGCCGAGGTCGTGCCGCTGACCAGGGACTCCACGGTCCAGGGGGTCGTGGTGAGCGGGGCGTCGGCTGCGGCGGGTGCCGATGTCATGGCGATGGTGCTCCCGTCGGCGGTCTTCAGGGTGAGCCGGTCGGGACCCCGGTCGATCGCCAGCTTCCCCTGGAACAGCTTGGCGAAGGCCGTCTCGAACTCCATGTCCGCGCAGGCCATGGTGGTCGACATACCGGGCGTCACGTCGACCGCGGAGGGGCCGGCGAAGGCGACGACCGCGGTGAATCCGTTGCAGCCGTAGTTGCCCTTGGCCTGGTTCTGCCCGAACTCCAGCCGGGCGGAATCGGGCGCGTGCAGCGTGCGACCGCCCGTGGTCAGGGACTCGACGGCCCAGGTGCCGATGGGGTCGGGGAGCGGGGCGCTCCCGCCGGCCTCTTCCCGGCCGCAGCCGGCGACGGCGAGCGCGAGTACGAGGGCCAGGCCCGCGGAGGTGTGGACGTGCCGGAAGGTACGCATGCCCCTGGGACGGACCGGGCGCCGGAGCGGTTCCACCGCGGCCGCTCCTCAGCTCATCAGCGGGAGCAGCGCCGACAGGTCGGCCCGCTCGCCACTGGCCCGTACGTGCGCCTCGTCGAGGGCCTCGGCCCATCCCGTACGGCCCGTCGCGAGCCGGATCCAGGTCAGCGGGTCGGTCTCCACCACGTTCGGCGGGGTGCCGCGGGTGTGCCGCGGGCCCTCGATGCACTGGACCACCGCGAAAGGAGGGACGCGTACCTCGACCGAACCGCCCGGTGCCTTCAGCGCGAGGGCGTCGGCGAGGAGCCGCGAGCAGGCGGCCAGTGCCTGCCGCTCGATCGGGATGTCCAGTCCGGCGGCCCGGTTCAGGTCGTCGGTGTGGACCACCAGTTCCACGGTCCGGGTGACCAGGAAGTCGGCCAGGGTCATGTCCCCGATCCACAGGTCCAGCACGCGGTCGCCGGAATGCGCCGCGAGCGCCTCGGCCATCCTGGCCGCCGCACCGGAGTACAGCTCGGGCAGCGGGGCACCCGTCAGGGTTTCCCGGGCCGCCTCGGAGATCTTCCCGGCGAGGGAGGCGGTGGCGAAGGGCCATTCGACGGCCGACAGCTCGACGACGGCGGCGGGCGGCCGGGCCAGGCCGCCCGCCAGCGAGTCGGCGATCCAGGCGATGTGCGCGACGAGTTCGGCGACGCTCCAGTCACCGAGCCCGCTGGGCAGAGCCAGCTGCTCGGGCCCCAACTCCCCGACGGCGCGGCCGACATGCGCGAACTGCGCGGTGACGGCCGCCCGGATCCGGGCGGGGTCGTAGGTACGCGGCTTCTTCCCTCGGGGCGGCATGGCCCCGACCCTACTGGCAGCCAGGAGCCCCCGGCCGGAGGACCGGTCGGGGGCTCGTGGCGCAGGCGGTGGGATCAGGCCAGCAGGGCCGGGATCGTCGCCTCGTGGGCCTCGCGGAGCTCGGCCAGCGGGAGGGTGAACTCGCCCTGGATCTCGATCTCCTCGCCGTCCACCACACCGATGCGGGCGACCGGCAGGCCCCGCGCACCGCACATGTCGGTGAAGCGGAGCTCCTCGCTGCGCGGGACGGCCACGATGGCGCGGCCCGCGGACTCGGAGAACAGGAAGGTGAAGGCGTCCAGGCCCTCGGGAACCACGATCCGGGCACCGTTGCCGCCGCGCAGGCAGGACTCGGTGAGCGCCTGGATCACGCCGCCGTCGGACAGGTCGTGCGCGGCGTCGATCATGCCGTCGCGCGAGGCGGAGATCAGGATCTCGGCGAGCAGCTTCTCGCGGCCCAGATCCACCTTCGGCGGCATGCCGCCCAGGTGGTCGTGGACGACCTGGGACCAGGCCGAACCGCCGAACTCCTCGGCCGTGTCGCCCAGCAGGTACAGCAGCTGGCCGGCCTCCGCGAACGCCATCGGCGTACGGCGGTTGACGTCGTCGATCACACCGAGGACCGCCACGACCGGGGTCGGGTGGATCGCGATGTCGCCCGTCTGGTTGTAGAGGGAGACGTTCCCGCCGGTCACCGGGGTGCCCAGCTCCAGGCAGCCGTCCGCCAGCCCGCGGCAGGCCTCGGCGAACTGCCACATGACGTCCGGGTCCTCGGGGGAACCGAAGTTCAGGCAGTCGGAGATGGCCAGCGGCTTGGCGCCGGTCGCCGCCACGTTGCGGTACGACTCCGCCAGCGCCAGCTGCGCGCCCGTGTACGGGTCGAGCTTGGCGAAGCGGCCGTTGCCGTCGGTGGCCATGGCCACGCCGAGGTTGGACTCCTCGTCGATGCGGACCATGCCCGCGTCCTCGGGCTGCGAGAGCACGGTGTTGCCCTGCACGAAGCGGTCGTACTGGTCGGTGACCCAGGACTTGGACGCCTGGTTCGGGGAGGAGACCAGCGCGAGGACCTGCGCGCGCAGCTCCTCGGAGGTCTGCGGGCGCGGCAGCTTGCCGGCGTCGTCCGCCTGCAGCGCGTCCTGCCAGGAGGGGCGCGCGTAGGGGCGGTTGTAGACGGGGCCCTCGTGGGCGACGGTGCCCGGGGGCACGTCCACGATCTGCTCGCCGTGCCAGAAGATCTCCAGGCGCTCGCCCTCGGTCACCTCACCGATGACGGTGGCGATGACGTCCCACTTCTCGCAGATCTCCATGAAGCGGTCGACGTGCTGCGGCTCGACGATCGCGCACATGCGCTCCTGCGACTCGCTCATGAGGATTTCCTCGGGCGAGAGCGTCGCGTCGCGCAGCGGCACGGTGTCCAGCTCGACCCGCATGCCGCCGGAACCGGCGGAGGCGAGCTCGGAGGTCGCGCAGGAGAGCCCGGCGCCGCCGAGGTCCTGGATGCCCGCGACCAGCTTCTCCTTGAAGATCTCCAAGGTGCACTCGATGAGGAGCTTCTCCTGGAAGGGGTCGCCCACCTGCACCGCGGGGCGCTTGGTCGGCTTGGTGTCGTCGAAGGTCTCCGAGGCGAGGACCGAGACGCCGCCGATGCCGTCGCCACCGGTGCGGGCACCGTAGAGGATGACCTTGTTGCCGGGGCCGGAGGCCTTGGCGAGGTGGATGTCCTCGTGCTTCATGACGCCGATGCAGCCGGCGTTGACCAGCGGGTTGCCCTGGTAGCAGGCGTCGAAGACGACCTCGCCGCCGATGTTGGGCAGGCCCAGGCAGTTGCCGTAGCCGCCGATGCCCGCGACGACGCCGGGCAGGACGCGCCGGGTGTCGGGGTGGTCGGCGGCACCGAAGCGCAGCGGGTCCACGACCGCGACCGGGCGGGCACCCATCGCGAGGATGTCGCGGACGATGCCGCCGATGCCGGTGGCCGCACCCTGGTAGGGCTCGATGTACGACGGGTGGTTGTGCGACTCGACCTTGAAGGTGACCGCGTAACCCTGGCCGACGTCGACGACGCCGGCGTTCTCGCCGATGCCGACGAGCATGGCGTCGTTCGGGGGGACCTTCTCACCGAACTGCTTCAGGTGGACCTTGCTGCTCTTGTACGAGCAGTGCTCGGACCACATGACGGAGTACATGGCGAGCTCGGCGCCCGTGGGGCGGCGGCCGAGGATCTCCCGGATCCGGGCGTACTCGTCCTCCTTGAGGCCGAGTTCCTTCCACGGCTGGGAGGAGTCCGGAGTCTCGGTGGCGTTCTTGACGGTGTCGAGGGTCATGCGGAAACCAGCTTCTTCAGGACCGACGTGAAGAACGGGAGGCCGTCGGTGCGGCCGGTCCCGATCAGCGGCTCGACCGCGTGCTCGGGGTGCGGCATGAGGCCGACGATGTTGCCCGCGGCGTTGGTGATGCCGGCGATGTCGCGCAGCGAACCGTTCGGGTTGCCGTCCAGGTAGCGGAAGGCCACGCGGCCTTCGGCCTCCAGTTCGTCGAGCGTGCGCTCGTCGGCGGTGTAGCGGCCGTCCATGTTCTTGAGCGGTACGGAGATCTCCTGGCCGGCGGTGTAGTCGCCGGTCCACGCGGTCTCCGCGTTCTCCACCCGCAGCTTCTGGTCGCGGCAGATGAAGTGCAGGTGGTTGTTCCGGAGCATCGCCCCCGGCAGCAGGTGGGCCTCGGTGAGGACCTGGAAGCCGTTGCAGATGCCCAGGACGGGCATGCCGCCCCTGGCCTGCTCGATGATGGTCTCCATCACCGGCGAGAAGCGGGAGATGGCTCCGGCGCGCAGGTAGTCCCCGTAGGAGAAGCCGCCCGCGAGGACGACCGCGTCGACCTGGTGCAGGTCCTTGTCGCGGTGCCACAGCGAGACCGGCTCGGCGCCCGCGAGGCGGACGGCGCGCAGCGAGTCACGGTCGTCGAGCGTTCCGGGGAACGTGACGACTCCGATGCGAGTGGTCACCGTCAGGCCTCGACCTTCACGGTGAAGTCTTCGATGACGGTGTTGGCGAGGAAGGTTTCGGCCATCTTGTGGATGTGGTCGAGGGCGGCCTGGTCGACCGGCCCCTCCACCTCGAGCTCGAAGCGCTTCCCCTGGCGGACGTCGGCGATCCCCTCGAAGCCCAGGCGCGGCAGTGCACGCTGCACCGCCTGGCCCTGGGGGTCGAGGATCTCCGGCTTGAGCATGACGTCGACTACGACGCGTGCCATCGGGCACTCCCGTGTGGTGGTTGGTGCGAAGGCGGTTCCATCAGCGTACCCGGCCAAAATTTCTACGCGCATAGATATCCCGGGGCCGTGATCACCGGGCCGTTTCGGCTTCACCAACGCTTCGCAAAATCCCCCGGAAAACCACGCGCCCGGCATTGCGGCGGGACACGCGGAGAGAATTAACTGGGCTTCGCAATGCAATGGAAATCGAGGTACAAAGGAATCACTCCGGATTCCGGATGAAAGTTGCATTGCCCCGAAACATCCACACAGGCGACATCACCGCACGTCAGCAGGTGGCGACGTCGCACGAAGGGACCGATATCCGTGGTGCAGCGCGTAGTAGTCACGCTCTCCGACGACATCGATGGCGGAGAAGCGGCGGAAACGGTCGTGTTCGCCCTGGACGGTAAGTCGTACGAGATCGACCTCAATGTGGCGAACGCAAAGAAACTGCGGAAGGGGTTGGCCCCCTTCGTGGCCGCCGGCCGTCGCCAGTCCCGCTCGGGGAAGGCCTTCAAGCACACCTCCGTCGCCCCCGACCCGGCGGTCGTCCGCGCCTGGGCCCGGTCGAACCAGTACGAAGTGCCGCCGCGCGGCCGCATCCCCAAGAAGATCTACGAGGCCTACAACGCGGCCCACTGAGCGTCGATTTGCCATGCACCCCCATCCGTCGGCTAGTGTGTGGATCACGCCAAGGGGCCAGGCCGCAGGTCAGAGCCTCCGAGGTCGTGCGGGTGTAGTTCAGTAGCAGAACATCCCTCTTCCAGAGGGAAGGCGCAGTGTGCGATCCCTGTCACCCGCTCTGCATCACCTCCGAACCACTGCTGTGGATCGGGTAGAGTGATGCACGCATCGCCCCAGGGCAATGCAGTGCATGCGGACGTAGCTCAGTTGGTAGAGCACCACCTTGCCAAGGTGGATGTCGCGCGTTCGAGTCGCGTCGTCCGCTCTGTATGCAGAAGGTCCCGATCATTGCGATCGGGGCCTTCTTCGTTTTCCCGCACCGGCCGGCGGCCCCTGACAAATGTCATCGCCGGCGGTGACAGCGCGCACTGCCCGCCCGGCCCCGGCGCCGCGAGCCTTGAACCATGACTGACACCGTGATCGAAGCCGAGGGCCTGCGCCGCGGCTATGCGGGAGGATTCGAGGCCGTACGCGGCGTCTCCTTCTCCGTGGCCCGGGGCGAGATCTTCGCCCTGCTCGGAACCAACGGCGCGGGCAAGACCTCCACCGTCGAACTGCTGGAGGGACTGGCCGCGCCGACCGATGGGCAGGTCCGCGTCTTCGGGCTCGATCCGTACAGGCGGCGGGCCGAGGTCCGCCCGCGCACCGGCGTCATGCTCCAGGAGGGCGGCTTCCCCTCCGACCTGTCGGTGACCGAGACCGTCCGGATGTGGGGCGGCGTCACCAGCGGCGCCCGCCCGGCGGCGGAGGTGCTGGAGCTGGTCGGCCTGGCCGCACGGTCCTGCGTACGCGTCAAGCAGCTGTCCGGCGGTGAACGGCGGCGCCTGGACCTGGCGCTGGCCCTGCTGGGCCGGCCCGAGGTGCTGTTTCTGGACGAACCGACCACCGGAATGGATCCGGAAGGGCGCCGGGACACCTGGGCGCTGGTACGGGACCTGCGCGCGCAGGGCACGACGGTGCTGCTGACCACGCACTACCTGGAAGAGGCCGAGGAGCTCGCGGACCGCCTCGCGATCCTCCACGAGGGGGAACTCGTCCTGTCCGGCAGCCCGGCCGAGGTGACCGCCACCCGGCCGGCCCGGATCCGCTTCACCCTGCCGGCCGGGGTGCCCGCGGCCCGGCTCCCGCTGACGCTGCGCGCGGCGGCCCACGGGCAGCGCGTGGAGATCCGTACCGGGAACCTCCAGGCCGACCTGACCGAACTGCTGGGCTGGGCCCGGGAGTGCGGCGCGGAACTGATCGGGCTCGACGCCCGGTCCGCCTCCCTGGAGGAGGCCTTCCTGGAGATCGCGGAGAACCGCCGCACCGCAGACGGCGCCCGCACCGAGGACACGAAGGCGGGGACCCCGCGATGAACACGCTCACCATGAACCCCGGGCGGCTCGCCGCACTCGGCCGCTCCGAGCTCACCCTGCTGGTGCGCAACCGGGCCGCCCTCGGCCTGGCCACGCTGATGCCGCTGCTGATGGTGTTCGTCCTGCGCTCCTCGCTCAGCGGGGCCGAGGGCGCCGAGGCGGTCGGCGAGGCCACCCTGACCGGCGGGATCGGCATGGTGCTGATCCTCGTCGTCCACATGAACCTGGTCTCCGCCTACGTCGCCCGGCGCGAGGAGCTCGTCCTCAAGCGGCTGCGGACCGGCGAGGCGACCGATCTGGAGATCCTCGCCGGGACCGCCCTGCCCGCCGCCGCCCTGGCGCTCGGGCAGATCGCCGTCCTCGCCGTGGCGGGAGCCGCCGCCCTGGACGTGCGCATGCCGCGCAACCCGCTGCTGCTGGTGGTGGCCGTCCTCACCGGCATCCTCATGCTGGCCGCGCTGTCCGCGCTGACCAGCTCCGTCACCCGCACCGTGGAGACCGCGGGCCTCACCACGCTGCCGCTGTTCCTGGCGACCGTGCTCGGCTCGGGGCTGTTCGTCCCGGCGGACTCGCTGCCGGACCCGGTGGCCCGGCTGTGCGAATTGCTGCCGCTGAGCGGGGTGATGACCCTCGTACGGGCCGGGTGGAGCGGCGCGGGGGACGCGGACCTGGTGGGGGCCTCCCTGGTCACGCTGGCCTGGACGGTCAACACCGTGTTTGCTGTTCAGCGGTGGTTCCGCTGGGAACCGCGCCGGTAGCGCGAGTCGGGGGACGGGGACCGTGTCGAAAATGACGGGGTGGTGGAAGAACCGCAGCAGTGCGGGGAAGGTCGAGCTCTACACCCGGTGGTCGTTCCACCTGTTCGTGGTGCTCGAAGTCGTCTCCTTCGGGCTGGTTCCGGTGGGCGCCGCCGCGGGGAAGGGCCCGAACACCGTGCCCCTCCTGCTCTTCGCGCTGGTGTGCGCCCACGCGGTGCTGTGCGGGGTGCTCACCTCCAAGTCCCTGCACTGGGTGGTGGGCCGGCGCGAGCGCCCGGTCCGGCTGGCGGTGGTCACGGCCGTCGCGTCGGGCGCGGCGACGATCGCCGTCCTCGCCCTGGAGGCGGCCGGGAAGATTCCCGAGCAGGGCGTGACGGCGATGCTGCTGCCTGCGTTCACCTGGTTCTCGGCCGGCGCCCTGGTGCTGACCCTGCGCTCGGTACGGAAGATGCGCTACGTCGGCCCGGCCGCGGCGGCCGGGACGGGACTGACCGCACTCGCCCTGGGCCTGCCGGCCGGGGAGGCCCTCGGCTACGCCGTCGCGGTGCTGCTGGGCTGCCTGTTCTTCATCTTCACCTGCGGGTTCTCATCGTGGCTGCTGCGGACCGTCTACGAGCTGGACCACTCGCGCGAGGTCCAGGCGCGGCTCGCGGTGGCGGAGGAGCGGCTGCGGTTCGGCCGTGACCTGCACGACGTGATGGGCCGCAACCTGGCGGTGATCGCGCTCAAGAGCGAGCTGGCGATACAGCTGGCCCGGCGCGAACGGCCGGAGGCGGTGGAGCAGATGATCGAGGTCCAGCGCATAGCCCAGGAGTCCCAGCGAGAGGTACGGGACGTGGTGCGCGGCTATCGGCAGGCGGACCTCGCGGTGGAGCTGGAGGGCGCGCGCGGGGTGCTCAGCGCGGCCGGGATGGACTGCCGCGTCGACTTCCGGGCCGGGCGGGGGCCGGAGCTGCCCGCCGAGGTCCAGTCGGCCCTCGGCTGGGTGGTGCGCGAGGCGACGACGAACATCCTGCGGCACGGGGACGCGCACCGCTGCCTGATCCGGCTGACCGCCGCGGAGACGGGCTCCGTGACCCTGCTGGTGGAGAACGACGGGGCCCCCGAGGCCCCCGCCGGGCCGCCCGGCTCGGGACTGGCCGGGCTGCGGGAACGACTCGCGGCCCTGGACGGGACCTTGCAGGCGGGCCTGGTCGGCGACGGCCGGTTCCGGCTGCGGGCGGAGATCCCGAACCGACGACTGCAAGAACTGGAGGTGCGGGCGTGAGCCCCGTACGCGTACTGCTCGCCGATGACGAGCACCTGATCCGGGGCGCGTTGGCCGCGCTGCTCGCGCTGGAGGACGACCTGCTCGTCGTCGCGGAAGCGGCCTCGGGGCCCGAGGCGCTGGCGATGGCACGGGCGCACCGGCCGGACGTGGCGGTGCTGGACCTGCAGATGCCGGGGGCGGACGGTGTGAGTGTCGCCACATCCCTGCGGGCCGAACTGCCGGGCTGCCGGACCATGATCGTGACCAGTCACGGCCGTCCGGGACACCTGAAGAGGGCCCTCGCGGCGGGGGTGCGGGCCTTCGCCCCGAAGACCGTCTCGGCGCAGCGGCTGGCCGAACTGATCCGGACCGTGCACGCCGGGGGCCGCTATGTGGACCCGGAGTTGGCGGCCGACGCGATCAGCGCGGGGGACTCGCCGCTGACCGCGCGGGAGGCGGAGGTGCTCGAACTCGCGGGGGACGGGGCACCGATCGCGGAGATCGCCGAGCGGGCCTCGCTGTCGCAGGGAACGGTGCGGAACTACCTGTCGTCGGCGGCGACGAAGCTGGGTGCGGAGAACCGGCACACGGCAGTGCGTCTCGCGCGCGAGCGAGGTTGGGTATAGTAGTTCTCGCGTTACGGCGCACCTGCGGACATAGCTCAGTTGGTAGAGCACCACCTTGCCAAGGTGGATGTCGCGCGTTCGAGTCGCGTTGTCCGCTCTGTAACGAAGAAGCCCCCCGGTCCTCGGACCGGGGGGCTTCTCTCGTACCTACGACCAGGACTGGCCGGTGAGGCGCTCGAAGGCCTCGACGTACTTGGCGCGGGTCCGGGCGACGACCTCCGCAGGCAGAGCCGGCGGCGGGAGCTCGCCCTTGCGGTCCCAGCCGGACTCGGGGGAGGCCAGCCAGTCGCGGACGTACTGCTTGTCGAAGGAGGGCTGCGTGCGGCCCGGCTCCCACTGGTCGGCCGGCCAGAAGCGGGAGGAGTCCGGGGTCAGCACCTCGTCGGCGGCGACCAGGCTGCCGTCCTTCGGGTCGAAACCGAACTCGAACTTGGTGTCGGCCAGGATGATCCCGCGCTCGCGCGCGATGTCCCGGGCGCGGCCGTACACGGCCAGGGTGGTCTGACGCAGCAGCGCCGCCGTCTCGGCGCCGGTGGTGCGCGCGACCTCCTCGTAGGAGACGTTCTCGTCGTGCTCGCCGACGGCGGCCTTGGCGGCCGGGGTGAAGATCGGGGCGGGCAGTTCGGAGCCGTCCACGAGCCCCTCGGGGAGGCCGAGCCCGCAGACCGTACGGGTCTCGTTGTACTCGGCGAGGCCGGAGCCGGCGAGGTAGCCGCGGGCCACGCACTCGACCGGGACCATGTCGAGGTTGCGGCAGATGAGCGTGCGGCCGGCCCAGTCGGCGGGGGCGCCGGCGGGCAGGTCGGTGGAGATGACGTGGTTCGGGACGAGGTCCGCGAGCTGGTCGAACCACCACAGGGAGAGCTGGGTCAGGACGCGGCCCTTGTCCGGGATCTCGGTGGGCAGCACCCAGTCGAAGGCGGACATGCGGTCGCTGGCGACCATGACGAGGCGGTCGTCCTCGTCACGGTAGAGGTCGCGCACCTTGCCGGTGTGGAGGTGGACGAGGCCCGGAACCTGAACCGGCTCGGGCTTTTCGACGAATCCGGACACGGGGTCTCCCTGTGGTTCTGTATGAAGCGCACCCCGATTCTCGCGCACCTGGGTCCCCTGATGCGGACAGGGGTCCGCGCTGCGGGTCGGCCGAGGCGTCGGGCGGGGGGTCGGGCGGAAGGCTGTCGCGGCTTCGGCCGGTGGCGGTCGCCGGGTCAGTCGTGCTTGCAGATCCGGTCGAGGAGATTGGCGGTGGCCCGCTGCACCCGCTCGTCGACGTGGCCCGGGCGGTCGAGGGCCGGCGACCAGGCGAAGGTGCCGGAGGCGAAGACCAGCGCACCGCTGGGCGCCCGGTAGAGGGAGGTCTCCTGGTGGCGGCGGTGACCCTCGCTGTCGAGGTACGGGGAGTGCGCCAGCAGGATCCGGTCCTGGTGCTCGGGGAGCTGGGTGCGCGGGAAGTAGCGGTCGGCCTCCCCGGCGACCAGCCCGGGCAGCTCGTCGTTCTCGCCGGCGCCGGTGGCGTCCCAGAGCCAGTGCGTGGCGTTGCGCACGATCAGGGGAGCGGGTTCGGGGACCCGGCCCGCGTACTGGATGCCGAGCAGTTGCTGCTCCGGGCGGTCGACCTCGCGCCACAGGCTGGGGCGGCCCGGTCCGCGCCGTTTTCGGCAGGTGAGCAGGCGGTCGTCGACCCCGGAGGCGGACGGGCCGAGCTCGACCTGCCAGTACATGGTGTTGGCGGAGAGGAAGACGAGCGAGGTGCCGTGCCGACGGGCGCGCTCCACGGTGCGGCGCATGGGGGCCGACCAGTACTCGTCGTGGCCGGGGAAGACCAGGCCCCGGTAGCGGGTCGGGTCGACGCGGCCGGCGTGCAGGTCGCGGGTGTCGGCGTAGGCGATGTCGTAGCCGTAGCGCTCGGCCCAGCGGATGAAGTCGTAGGCGTGGCCGACATGCAGGGGCAGGCCCGCGCCCGCGTAGGGGCGGTCGAAGGAGACGGTGACGGCCGCGTCCTGCTCGCCGAGCAGCCGGCCCTGCTCGTCCCAGGCGTGGTAGAGACTGGCGCCGCTGCGGCCGTCCTCCGGGTAGAGGTTGTAGGCCTGCCAGGTGATGTCCGGAAGCAGGAGCAGGAGGTCGGCGGGGTGGTCGTCGCGGACCGTGAAGGGGATGTGGGAGCGGTAGCCGTCGGCGGTGGTGAGTACGGCGACGTACGCGCCGACGCTCCAGTACGAGGGGACCTGGAGGCGCCAGGACAGCCACCAGTGGTGGCAGGAAACGGTGCGGTCGGCGGCGAGCGGGGCCGGCTGGACGATGCCGGAGAGACGGGGGCTGGTGGTGATCTTGGAGGCTCCGTCGCCGCCGTAGTGGCCGATCCGGTAGACGTCGACGGAGAACTGCTGGGGCGGGTCGACGGTGATGTGGAAGTCGATGGCCTCGCCGGGGGCCACTGCGCCGGTGGAGGCGAAGCCCTTGATCTGGCGGTGCACGTCGTCGGCGGTGCGGGGACCGCCGTTGCCGCGGGCGCGGGGGATCTGGCCGGTGCCGGCGGCCGCGGCGGCCGGGTCCACGTACCAGGGCACGACGTGGCCGGTGTCGTCGAAGTAGAGCTCGCTGCCCCGGAACCAGGGCAGGGGTCCCTGCCCGAAGGGGTCGTTCACCGCGTGCGCGAGCGCACCTGACTCCCAACGCCGGATCTGGTCCGCACCCATGACCGCTCCCCTCCCTCGCTCCCCCGGACGGGCGTACATCGCCTCGGTAGGCGGTTCACGGCTGAGCGGAGGAAGCGTTTTTCGCCACCTGCTTCAGGACACCCAACTGCGACCGGTCCCAGCACATCACATAACGCACGCAGCCCGTCACTGTTCGTCGCGAATTGACGGGAACGGAACACTGGCATCCGGCCGTTTGTGCGAGCCGCCACTCTCCCGGGGGCTCCTGAGACGGGCTTCCGGGACGGATTCCGGGTGGGGCTTCCAGGACGGGCTTTCGGGACGCCGCGCGCCTCAGACCAGGCGGACCGGCTTCTCCGGGCGGACCCCGAGGGCCGAGAGCCAGTCCCGCAGGGGCTCCGGGTTCCCCTCCTCGACCAGGCACAGCACGCGCGGCGCCAGGTCGGAGCGGCGGTCGCCGCCCACCAGCAGGACCGGCCCGTCGAGCCAGTCCAGGCCGGGAGTGGCCCCGGCCGAGTCCACGGCCGCACAGCACACCATCGCCGTCACATGGTCGGCCAGCAGGTCCCGGCCGCTGCGCGGCGGCTGGAGCGGGAACAGCGGGACGGCATCCGCGCCGCGCGCCTTCCCGGCTCCGGCGGCCGGTCCGGCGGCCCGCTCCTCGCGGGCCAGTTCACCGCTGATCCGGCCGGCCAGCGCCTCGCCGGCCGCGCCCTCGCCGCCGCGGTCCGTGAGGTAGCCCAGCACCCGCTCCAGGGTGGGCCCGGCGAAGCCGTCCGCGGTGGGCGGCGGGGAATCGGCGGCCGCGAGCGTGGTGTGGCCCGCGGAGCCGGGCAGGGCCACGGACCCGGCGGAGCCGCTCGTCGCGGCCGGGGCGGCGGGGGCGGCGGGCGTGGTCGGAGCTGCGGGGGCCGTGGAGCCCGACGGGCCCGGCGGCCGTCCCGCCGGGACGGCCAGGGCGTCCAGCGCCGCGTGCAGGCGGGCCGCTTCCGTCCGCCACTTGCGGTCCACGACCTCCTCCGGATACGCCGACCAGTCCACCGGGGACCAGTCCGGCCCGGCCTCGGCCGGACCTCCGTGGAAGAGCCGCGCGGCCAGCAGCGAGGTCGCCTCGTCGATCAGCCCGGGCTGCTCCAGCAGGTCACAGGCGGGCCGCTCGCCGAGCCGCGAGGTGAACCCCTCGGCCAGCCGGTCCCGCCGGGAGAGCTCGGTCAGCGCGGAGACCACCCCCGCGTCGAGGTGCGCCGGCCAGCGGCCCATCCGCCAGGCGGGCAGCGCGACCCGGGTCAGCAGCCGGTCCCAGCCCGCGTAGGCGAGGCCGACCTGCTCCTGGGCAACGATGCGCAGCCCGTAGTCCACACCCTGTGCACGCTCCGAGGCGGCCGCGGCCACCCCGCGCTCCATCTCGGCGGCGTCCGTCCGGCACAGCCGCAGCAGCAGCCGGGCGGGCGGGGCGATCCAGCCGAGGCCGCGCCGGCTGCCCACGTCCACGGCGGCGTCCAGGCCCCGTACGAATCCACGCGCGTCGGCTATGTCCGGGTGCGCGGAAGGTCCCGTGCCGGCGACGACGGGCGCGAGGACCGCCCGTAGCTCCGCGACCCGCATCCACCAGAGGAAGGGCGAGCCGATCACCAGCACGGGGGCGGCGCCCGGCGCGGACTCCGGCCCGGGCTGTCCCGTGGATCCGGCCCCGCCCGCGGACATGCGGGCGGCGTCGCGGCGGTGGGCCGCGTGCGTGCGGTCCTCCAGCCAGCTGTCGCAGTCGGGTGTCAGGGCTATCGCGGAGGGGGGCGGCACGTCCATCCGGTCGGCCAGGTCCCGCACCAACCGGTAGAGATCGGGCGCGGCGGCCTCCGAGAGCGGCACCGTCGGCGTCACGGCGGGGCTCGCCCGCAGCACCACGGCGGCGAAGGCACCGCCGACGAGGAGCACCAGTGCGGCGACCGCGCACACGACGAGGGTCACCGTGGGCCAGGGATCACCGGCCAGGCGGCCCGTCGTGCGGGCGGCGACCAGCACCACCGCGAGGGCGGCGGGCAGCAGCCCGACGGCCAGGGCCCTGCTGCGCACGCGCAGCACGGCCAGAGCGCGGGAACGTGCGGACGGCACGCCCGCTTCCATGATCGAACCGGTTCCGGACACGGCCGGACCTCACCCCCTCTGCCCTGCGGCGACGTTGCTCACTCCCCCACTGTGACACCCGCCACTGACATCGCAATGCCGGTGGGCCAAGTGCCGGAATGCTTGCGCCGCACCCTAGTTGGGGCACGCGCGGGCGTCAGGCAGACCGGGTGACGATCACCCGATGGAATGGCTTTGGGTAAAGGTGGGTGCGTTCGAACGCGGCCGGATGCAGTCGCACGCGAACGCGCCCGCGGGCCCGGGCGCACGAAGTGCGCACCGGGCCCGCGGGTCTGCGGAGCCGCTGGTCAGTGGCCCTGGGCCGCCTTGGACGCGATGTCCGTACGGTGCTGCGAGCCGTCGAGACGGATCCGCGCCACCGCCTTATACGCCTTGGCGCGGGCCTGCGCCAGATCAGAACCGGTCGCCGTCACCGACAGCACGCGGCCGCCCGCGCTGACCACCGTGTTGCCCTCGCGCCGGGTCCCGGCGTGCAGCACGTACGCATCGGGCTCGTCCTCGGCGGCCACCTCGAGAAGGCCCTCGATCGGGTCCCCGGTCCGGGGGGTCTCGGGATAGTTGTGGGAGGCGATGACCACCGTGACGGCCGCGTCCTCGCGCCAGACGAGCGGGGGCAGGGTGTCCAGGGTGCCGTTGGCGGCGTTCAGCAGGACGCCCGCGAGCGGGGTGCGCAGCCGGGCCAGGACCACCTGGGTCTCGGGGTCGCCGAAGCGGGCGTTGAACTCGATGACCCGGGTACCGCGACCGGTGATCGCGAGGCCGGCGTAGAGCAGCCCGGAGAAGGGGGTGCCGCGGCGGCGGAGCTCGTCGACGGTCGGCTGGAGGACCAGCTCCATGACCTCGTCGACCAGCTTCGGGTCGGCCCAGGGCAGCGGGGAGTACGCGCCCATGCCGCCGGTGTTGGGGCCCTCGTCGCCGTCCAGGGCGCGCTTGAAGTCCTGCGCCGGCTGGAGCGGGACCACGGTGACGCCGTCGGTGATGGCGAAGAGGGAGACCTCGGGACCGTCGAGGTACTCCTCGATGACCACACGGTCGCAGGCGAGCGCGTGCGCACGGGCGACGGCCAGGTCGTCGGTGACCACGACGCCCTTGCCGGCCGCGAGGCCGTCGTCCTTGACGACGTACGGGGCGCCGAAGGCGTCGAGGGCCTCGTCCACCTCCTCGGGGGTGGTGCAGACGTAGCTGCGCGCGGTCGGTACCCCGGCCGCGGCCATCACGTCCTTCGCGAAGGCCTTGGAGCCTTCGAGCTGCGCCGCCTCGGCGGACGGCCCGAAGACGGGGATGCCGACGGCGCGCACGGCGTCGGCGACGCCGGCGACCAGCGGGGCCTCAGGGCCGACGACGACCAGGTCGGCGGCGATTTCGGTGGCGAGAGTGGCGACGGCTGCACCGTCGAGGGCGTCGACCGGGCGCAGTGTGGCCACGTCGGCGATACCGGCGTTGCCGGGAGCGCAGTACAGGGCGGACACGGCGGGGTCGAGGGACAGAGAGCGGCACAGGGCATGTTCGCGGGCGCCGCCGCCGATGACGAGGACCTTCACGCTGCTCAGCCTAGCCGGGACGGGGCGGTCGCCTTCGTGCGGCCACCCAATCAGGACCGGCTACTCATTTGTGTATTCCTCCACAACGGTGGCTCCGAGCTCGCGCACGATCAGGTCGTGTCCGGTCAGGGCGCTCTCGACGAGGTCGGGATCGTCCTCCTCCGCGTGGTCGTCCTCGGGGGCCACCGGCGGGGGCGCCTGCTGTACGGGGGGCTGCGGGGCGGAAGCCGACTGCTGGGGCTGCTGCTGCGGCGTGTACTGCTGCGCGGGCGGGGTCTGCGGGGTGGAGGGCTGTTGCGGCTGCGCCGGGGGCGGCGGGCTGTAGGCGGGCGCGGCCGGAGCGCCGTACGAGGAGCCGTACGAGGAGGTCTGGACCGGGGCGGGGGATCCGCCGCCGACGACGGCCTCGATCTTCCAGTTGACCTGGAACTGCTCGGCCAGGACCGCCTTGAGCACTTCCTCGCTGCCGCTGCTGGCGAAGTTGTCGCGGGCGCCCGCATTGGGGAAGCCCAGCTGGAGCGTGGTCCCGTCGAAGCCCGTGACCTGGGCGTTCTGGCTGAGGAGGATCCAGGTGAAGCGGCGGCGGTTCTTGACGGCCTCCAGCACGCCCGGCCACATCGCCTGCACCTGCCCGGCTCCGGCGGCCATGCCGGGGGAGGGGGCGGCGGCCGCGGGGGCCGGCGCGGGGGCGGCGGCCGGGGCGACGGGCGCGGGCGCGGGGGCGGACGCGGAAGCGGGGGCGGAGGCGCTGGGCCAGGCACCGGCGGCGGGAGCCGCGGCGGCCGGCGCCGGCGCCGCGGCGGCCGCGGCTCCCGGCCAGGCACCGGGGGCGCCGCTCCCGGGCTGCGCGGCACCGGGCCACGCGCCGGGGGCCGGAGCTGCGGGAGCGGGAGCGGGGGCAGCGGCTGCGGGCGCGGCCACGGGGGCAGCGGCCACGGGAGCAACGGCGGGCGCGGCCTGAACCGGCTCGGGAGCGGGCACCCCGGCGGCGGCACGCACGGCGGCGACCCCACCACCGGGACCGGCGGGCGCCATGGGATGCGCCTCGGGCCCGGGCACGTAACCCATGGCGGGACCCGCGGCCGGCGGCGCGGCGAAGGCGGCGGCCGCGCCGCTGCGCTCCAGCCGGTCGAGCCGGGCCTGGAAGGACCGCTCGTCGTCGAACGCGGCGGGCAGCAGCACCCGGGCGCAGATCAGCTCCAGCTGCAGCCGGGGCGAGGTCGCGCCGCGCATCTCGGTGAGCCCGGTGTTGACCAGATCGGCGGCACGCGACAGCTCGGCGGCCCCGAACACGGACGCCTGGGCCTGCATCCGCTCCACGACATCGGCGGGGGCGTCGATCAGCCCCTTCTCCCCGGCGTCCGGCACGGCGGCCAGGATCACCAGGTCGCGCAGCCGCTCCAGCAGGTCGGCGACGAACCGGCGCGGGTCGTTCCCGCCCTCGACGACCCGGTCGACGACCTCGAACGCGGCCGCCCCGTCCCCGGCGGCGAAGGCGTCGACGACGGAGTCGAGCAGCGAACCGTCGGTGTAGCCGAGCAGCGAGGTGGCCATGGCATACGTCACACCGTCGTCGGCGGCGCCGGCGAGCAGCTGGTCCATGACGGACATCGAGTCACGCACGGAGCCGGCGCCCGCCCGCACGACGAGCGGCAGCACGCCGTCCTCGACCTTGGCGCCCTCGCGCCCGCAGACCTCGCCCAGGTAGTCCCGCAGGGTGCCGGGCGGCACGAGGCGGAAGGGATAGTGGTGCGTCCTGGACCGGATGGTCCCGATCACCTTCTCCGGCTCCGTGGTGGCGAAGATGAACTTGAGGTGCTCCGGCGGCTCCTCGACCACCTTCAGCAGGGCGTTGAAGCCCGCCGAGGTGACCATGTGGGCCTCGTCGATGATGTAGATCTTGTAGCGGCTGGACGCCGGCCCGAAGAAGGCCTTCTCCCGCAGGTCACGGGCGTCGTCCACACCACCGTGCGAGGCGGCGTCGATCTCGATGACGTCGATGGACCCGGGGCCGTTCCTGGCCAGGTCCCGGCAGGACTGGCACTCCCCGCAGGGGGTCGGAGTGGGACCCTGCTCACAGTTCAGACACCGGGCGAGGATGCGCGCACTGGTGGTCTTGCCGCACCCGCGCGGCCCGCTGAACAGGTACGCGTGATTGACCCGGTTGTTCCGCAGGGCCTGCATCAGCGGGGCAGTGACATGCTCCTGCCCGATGACCTCGGCGAACGATTCGGGGCGATAGCGGCGGTACAGCGCAAGGGACGACACGTATACGAGGTTATCCGGGCCCACCGACATCAGCGGCCCGCCGATGCCCCCGGAGGGCGCCCGGAACGCAAAGCGCCCCCCACGCACCCGCCAGAGCCCACTTACCCTTGCTGCCTTCCGGCCCTGGGGGAGTTGGGTGAGATAGCGCCACGTGAGGGGCTGGCCCCACCCTAGCGGATGGAAGCCCCCGGAATCGAGCCGGACCCCGACCCGACCTCCGCCCGACGATCACGTTCGCGAGCACCCCTCAACGTCTTGTATTGTTTGCGGCGGAGGATTCGCCTAGTGGCCTAGGGCGCACGCTTGGAAAGCGTGTTGGGGGCAACCCCTCACGAGTTCGAATCTCGTATCCTCCGCCAGTGCCTCACCGGGCACGTTGTAGAAGGGCCCCGCTGCTTGCAGCGGGGCCCTTCTACGTTTCCGGCCTCCGCGCCGTCGGCGTCCCTCGCGTTCCGGAGTCCGGCGAGGCCGTACGGGATATACAGAACCGACATTCCGGATCGGGTCGGCGCCGAGAGCCCTGCTCGCCTCTTGCCCGAAGGAGGCCCGTACCGGCTCAAAGAGACAGAACCCACGGATTCGACGCCAAGAGCATCCGGGAGACGCCTCGGCCCGATCAATGCCTGCCACTTGCGGACATGCGGACCCCTCCCTGTCACACCCTCCATAGGTTTCCCCCCAAACAAGATCGAATGGGGGCGCCGGGCGGCAGCACCGGTCGGCCCCGCGCAAAGGAACGAGGGGGCAGCGTGGCCAGCGAGGGGAAGAGCATCCCGGCCGTCTACACCGAGACGATCGAGGTGACACCCGAGACCTGCAAGAGCTGGATGGACAAGCGGACATGCAACCGCGTCCCGCTCAAGCGCTCCAACATCGACAAGTTCAAGGTCATCCTCCGGAGCGGCCAGTACCGCACCACCCATCAGGGCTTCGCGCTCGACTGGCACGGCTGCCTCATCGACGGACAGCACCGGGCGGCAGCGCTCCTGGAGACCGGGATCACCGTGACCAGCCAGGTCACCTACAACATGGACCCCGACACCTTCGCCGCCATCGACGGGGGGCGCGTGCGGACCGCCGGCGACTTCGTCGCCCAGCTGACCGAGATGAAGCAGAGCAACTCCAACGTGTACGGCGCCGCCCTGAAGATCCTCAGCAACCGCCTTGCGGGCATGCACTGGACCCGGTGGACCAACGGCAGGCCCACGGCCGAGCAGCTGCAGGGGTGGGTGGAAACGTGGCCCGTCAGCGAGGACCGCATCGTCCGCCTCACCGCCAAGGGCAAGCAGTGCCATGCGAGCGCCACCGGCCTGATCGTCGCCTACAGGATCATCACCGAGACGTGGCCGGAGCACGTCGCCGACTTGTTCTTCGACTGCATCGGCGAGGCCAGCAAGGAGTTCGTCGGGCGGGACCCGCGGGCCATCTACACGAACACCATGATCAACGTGAACAAGGGCCGCGTCAGCCGCGACAGCGTCCAGCAGTCCGCGCAGGCCATCAAGGCCTTCAACGCCCTGATCGCGGGGGAGACGATCGGCACCCTGAAGAAGATGAAGATCGGCGGCACGAAGGTCATCGAGGACCGGAAGACCGGCGAAGAGGTCGAACAGGTCTACCTCGCGGATCGCTACCCCGAGGTCATCGCCAGGACCGTCGAAGTGAGCGATCAGTGGATCACCCGCGACAAGCTCGTGCTGTTCGACTAGAGCACCGCCCCGCACCCTCCGGCCCGCGTGCGGCGGCAGGGCCGGGCGGGGCCCGGCTCAGCCGAAGTTCGGCATCTCACCCACCGTTGTCGACATGTCGATCACTGCGAACGCGGCGCCCTGCGGGTCCGTCACCGCCGCGAAGCGGCCGAACGGGCTGTCCATCGGGCCGAAGTGCAGCTTTCCGCCGTGCTTCTGCGTCTTCGACACCGCCTCGTCGCAGTCGGGCACGCCGAAGTAGATCTGGATGTACGGCGGGATCTCGGGCGGGAAATCGTCGCCCATCTTCATCCGGCCCAGCACGGGGTTCCCGCCGCCGCCGACGCTGAAGACCTTGAAGTCCATGCCGGCCGCCTCCGGGTCGTCGCCCGCGTCCATCTGCTGGGCGCCGTACGGGAAGACCTTCGGCAGGAAGCCGTCCGCCTTGGCCGGTTCCCGGGTGAAGACCTCCGCCCACGCGTACGAGCCCGCCTCGCCCATCTTCTCGAAGCCCTTGTGCTCGCCCGGCTGCCAGACGCCGAAGACCGCGCCGCTCGGCTCCTTCGCGATCAGCATCGTGCCGAAGGTTCCCACCTGCATCGGGCCCATCAGCACCTCGCCGCCGTTCGCCGTGACCTTCTCGGCGGTGGCCGCCGCGTCGGGCGAGGCGAAGTACAGACACCACTGCGAGGGAGCGTCGGCCCCCGGCATCGGCGGGACGACGGCCGCGACGGCCTTGCCGTCGGAGTAGGCCTGCGTGTAGTTGCCGTACTCACTGCTGGCCTCGCCGAAGGTCCAGCCCAGCACGTCCGCGTAGAAGGTCTTGGCCCCCTCCACGTCGGCGAACATCGCGTCCACCCAGCACGGAGCGCCTTCGGAGAACTCAGACATGATCGATCGACTCCTCGTCTCGTACCTGTCGTCGTCGTAGACGGTCGTACTCACGCTAGGCGCGCGGTGCGGCGACCGCGCGGGGAGCGCGCCCAGGCGGGACGCTGGAGCCATGGACAAGGACATCACCATCCGGCTGGCACAGCAGCCGGAGGCGGACGCGCTGCTCGGCCGGAGCCCTCTCGCCGCACTCGTCGGAATGCTGCTGGACCAGCAGGTACCGATGGAGTGGGCGTTCTCGGGGCCCTGGACGATCGCCCAGCGGCTGGGCGCCGACGATCTCGACGCGCACGCCATCGCCGCCTACGACCCGGAGGCCTTCGCCGCCCTGCTCTCCGAGAAGCCCGCCGTCCACCGGTACCCGGGGTCGATGGCGACGCGGATCCAGCAGCTGTGCGCGTACCTCGTCGAGCACTACGGCGGGAGTGCGGAGGCGGTCTGGGCCGACGCCACCACGGGGCAGGAGCTGTTGAAGCGCCTCAAGGCGCTGCCGGGCTTCGGGGAGCAGAAGGCGCAGATCTTCCTCGCCCTGCTGGGCAAGCGGTTCGGCGTGCGGCCGACGGGCTGGCGGGAGGCCGCGGGCGGGTACGGCCCGGCGGGCGTCTACCGTTCGGCGGCCGACATCACGGGCCCCGAGTCCCTGGCCAAGGTGCGGGCGCACAAGCAGGAGATGAAGGCCGCCGCCAAGGCGGACAAGGCGGACAAGGCCGGCCAGGCCGGCAGGACCGGGAAGGCCGCGGGCGGATCCTGATCCCGCCCCTCCCTGGTCAGGCGGTGGAGCGGCGCCGAATTGACCGGCCCGACAGGCAGCGGATTGACCCCTGATACCGGTCTATCAAGACCGTAGATTGGTGGACATGACAGAGATCGCGACCCGCGCCGCCACCGCCGAAGCCATCCAGGACGCCCCCGGCAGCCTCATCACGCTGCTCACCGACACCGCCGAGCTCACCTGCAACACCGCCACCTTCGACGAGGGCGCGGCGGGCGCACCGGTGCACTTCCACACCAAGGCCACCGAGTTCTTCCACGTCACCGCCGGACGGCTCGACATCCTCGTCGACGACAAGATCCACACCCTGGACGCCGGCGACTTCATCGCGGTCCCGCCGGGGGTCAAGCACGCCTTCGCCCCCGCCCCCGGCCACACCGCCGCCGTCTTCGTCGGCTTCACCCCCGGCATGGGCCGCTTCGACTACTACCGGCTGCTCGGCCGGGTCAACGCGGGCGAGGCCACCGTGCAGGACATCAAGGACAGCTCGGCGACCTACGACAACCACTACGCGGAGAGCTCCGCCTGGAGCGGGCGCCGCCGCAGCGCGGAGCCGTAGACCACGTCCGCGTCGAGGCGGCGCAGTTCCTCCGCGATCAGTTCGGCGCCGCTGCGGATCTTCAGGGCCACCTTGCGGTCGGGGCTGCCCGGCAGGCTCAGGGTGGCCAATACGCCCGCAGGCCGGTCCACCCGGATCTCCCCGCCCGTGGTGTGCAGGCTGACCCGGGTGATCACCGGGCCCTCGCTCGCCACCCGGGCCACCGGGATCCCCAGCCGGTCCTCCAGCCAGCGCGCCAGCAGTTCCGCGCTCGCGTTGTCGGGCTCGCTCTCCACCGACGCGCCGGTCACCGGCAGCGGCTTCTGGTCCAGGGCGGCGGCCAGCAGCGACCGCCATGAAGTGATCCGGGTCCAGGCCAGGTCGGTGTCGCCGGGCTGGTAGCCGGTGGCCCGCTCGTCGAGCACGCCGATCGTGTCGACGGCGGCGGCCGCGTCCGTGATCCGGCGCTGCGCGAGCGCGCCCAGCGGGTCGCCCGCCAGGTCGGTGGGAGCGTCGGCCGGCCACCAGGCCACGACGGGCGCGTCCGGCAGGAGCAGCGGCAGGACGACCGAACCGGCCTGCTCGGTCAGCGCCCCGTGCAGGCGCAGCAGCACGATCTCCCCGGTCCCGGCGTCCGAGCCGACCCGGAGCTCGGCGTCGACCCGGTTGGCGCGGAGCTTGAGCGGGCCGCGCGAGGTCCGCCTGATGACCGCGATGATGCGGCACGGGTGCTCGCGGGAGGCCTCGGAGGCCGCGCGTACGGCGTCGTAGGCGTTCTCCTCGTCGGTGACGATCACAAGGGTCAGCACCAGCCCCATGGTCGGGCTGCCTATCGCCCGGCGGGCTTCGAGCAGGGCCCGGTTGACCTTGCTGGACGTGGTGTCGGTGAGTTCGGTCCGCATGGGCCAGAGTCTGTCACCGCGTCACCGCCGCTTGCGCGCCGTCCCGAAGATAGAGCGGGAGATCTCCCTTCCCAGTTGAGTGCCGATCGAGCGGGCCAGTGAACGGAACAGCCCGCTCCCCACCACCTGCTCGGCCAGCGAGGGATCCGGCTCAGGTGCGCCGCGCGCGGCCCGCGCGGCCTCCTTCTCCGCCGCCTCGGCCTGCTTCTCGGCCTCGGCGGCGGCCGCGGCGGCCTCCGCCTGCGCCTCCGCGGCGGCCTGTTCGGCACTGATCCGCTCGTACGCCGACTCGCGGTCGATCGGCTCCGCGTAGCGCGAGTAGAGCAGCGAGGACTTCACTGCCTGCTCCAGGTCCGCCGCCGCGATCGGTCCCATCAGCGACTGCGGGGCCCGCAGCCGGGTCGCCGCGACCGGGGTCGGGGCGCCGTTCTCGCTGAGCACGGTGATGACCGCCTCGCCGGTCCCCAGTCCGGTGAGCAGCTCCTCCAGGTCGTACGGGGAGTTGGGAAAGGTCTTCACGGTCGCCTTCAGCGCCTTGGCGTCGTCGGGGGTGAAGGCGCGCAGCGCGTGCTGCACCCGGTTGCCGAGCTGCGCGAGGACGTCCGCCGGCACGTCCTTGGGGGTCTGCGTGACGAAGAAGACGCCGACGCCCTTGGAGCGGATGAGCCGGACCGTCTGGGTGATGGACGCGAGGAAGGCCTTGGAAGCCCCGTTGAAGAGCAGGTGCGCCTCGTCGAAGAAGAAGACGAGCTTGGGCTTCTCCAGGTCGCCGACCTCCGGCAGGTCGTTGTAGAGGTCGGCGAGCAGCCACATCAGGAAGGTGGAGAAGAGCTGCGGCTTGTCCTGGACCGCCGGGAGCTCCAGTACGGAGACCAGTCCGTGCCCGTCGGCGGCCGTACGCAGGAACTCGCCGGTGTCGAACTCGGGCTCGCCGAAGAACTCCGAGGCGCCCTGCTGCTCGAAGGCGGTCAGCGCCCGCAGGATCACCCCGGCCGTCACGGTGGACAGTCCGCCGATCCCCTTGAGTTCGGATTTGCCCTGGTCGGATACGAGGAAGGCGACGACCGCGCGCAGGTCCTTGAGGTCGATGAGCTCCAGGCCCTTGGTGTCGGCGTAGTGGAAGATCAGGCCGAGGGACTGCTCCTGCGTCTGGTTGAGCTGGAGCACCTTGGACATCAGCACCGGGCCGAAGCTGGTGACCGTGGACCGGACGGGGATCCCGGGGCCGATCCCGCCGAGCGAGTAGAACTCGCAGGGGTACCCGGTGGGCTCCCACGACTGGGCCACATCGCGGGCCCGTTCGCCGATCCTGTCGCCCGGCGTCCCGGGCGCCGAGATCCCCGAGATGTCGCCCTTGATGTCCGCGAGGAAGACGGGGACACCGCCCGCCGACAGCTGTTCGGCGATGAGCTGGAGCGTCTTGGTCTTGCCCGTGCCCGTGGCTCCGGCGACGAGTCCGTGGCGGTTGAGCATCGCGAGGGGGATGCGGATCTGACGGTCGGGCAGGCAGCGGCCGTCCCACAGGAGGGCCCCGAGGTCGAGCGCGGGTCCGGTGAAGGCGTACCCGGCGGCGATCCGGTCGGCGGGTCCTGCCTCGGCCACCCCGCCCGGCTGACCGTCGGCCTGACCGCCCGTCTGGCCGCCCGTCTGGCCGCCCGTCTGGTCCGCCGGGACGGCGGAGTCGGTGCTCTCGCTCATGCATCACTCCCGAAATAGCGCTGTTCGTCACTTTTGCACCACCGTCGCGAGGCTGCGCCTGCACGCACCGGCCCGGTAGGCTTTCCGTGTGATCTTCAAGCGCATCGGAAGCGGACGGCCCTACCCCGACCACGGCAGGGAAACCACCCGGCAGTGGGCGGACGTCGCGCCGCGCCCGGTCCGGCTCGACCAGCTCGTGACGACCAAGGGCCAGCTGGACCTCGAAACGCTGCTCGCCGAGGACTCCACCTTCTACGGCGACCTGTTCGCCCACGTCGTGAAGTGGCGTGGCGACCTCTACCTGGAGGACGGGCTGCACCGCGCCGTGCGCGCCGCCCTGCAGCAGCGCCAGGTCCTGCACGCGCGCGTCCTCGAGATGGACTGACGGCTTCGTCTGGATTGCGCCTTTCGGGTCACCATTGACCTATCAGCAGATCATTTAGTAGGCATCGACACCGGGCCGCACTACGCTGCGCCCATGAGCATGCTCACTCCCCCCGGCATGGGCGGAAAGTACCGCGTCACGGGAGCCGCCTACCCCCGTATGAGTCGTAAGCGGAGCCGTACCCGGATCGTCCTCGCCGTGCTCGGCTCGATCCTTGCGCTGGCCCTGGTCGGCTACGGGGCCCTGCAGCTCATCGACGTGTTCCGGGGCGACAGCCCCAAGCGGAACACGGCTGCGGGTGCCAAGGACTGCCCGACCACGCCTCCCGAGGCCGCCGCCAAGGGCGGCCCCGCCGCCGCCTCCACCGCCTCGGCCGCCGCCAAACCGGCGGTCGTGCTCCCCCCGCCCGGGGAGATCACGGTCAACGTCTACAACGCGACCCCGCGCGCGGGCCTGGCCAAGGCCGTCGGTGACGAACTGGCCAAACGCGGCTTCGTGATCGGCAACGTGGGCAACGCCCCGGCCACCTTCGACAAGAAGGTCCCCGGCACGGGGATACTGCTGGGCTCCCCCACGACCGACAAGGCCGTCTTCTCCGTACTCGGCACGCAGCTCGCCGGCACCACCCAGCAGACCGACACCCGCGAGACCGCGGACGTCGACCTGATCCTGGGCGACGCCTTCAAGGAGCTGAGTACGAAGGAGGACGCGGACAAGGCGCTGGCCCTCCTGGCCAACCCCGTGCCCGCGCCCAAGAACTGCTGAGGCGCCGAACCGCCGTACGGCCCGGCCCGTAACGCTCGTACGGCTCTGCTACTCGGCCGAGCCGTACATGCGGTCGCCCGCGTCACCCAGGCCCGGCACGATGTAGCCGTGCTCGTTGAGCCGCTCGTCCACGGCGGCCGTCACCACCGTCACCGGCGTGCCCGCCAGCTCGCGCTCCATGATCTCGACGCCCTCGGGCGCGGCCAGCAGCACCACGGCCGTGACGTCGTCGGCGCCGCGCTTGATCAGTTCCTGGATCGCCGCGACCAGCGTGCCGCCGGTGGCCAGCATCGGGTCGACGACGTAGACCTGGCGTCCCGAGAGGTCCTCCGGCATGCGCGTCGCGTACGTGGAGGCCTCCAGGGTCTCCTCGTTGCGGACCATGCCCAGGAAGCCCACCTCGGCGGTCGGCAGCAGCCGGACCATGCCGTCGAGCATGCCGAGGCCGGCCCGCAGGATCGGCACGACCAGCGGGCGCGGGTGCGAGAGCTTCACGCCGGTGGTCGGGGCGACCGGGGTCTCGATGTCGGCCTGCTCCGTGCGCACGTCCCGGGTGGCCTCGTACGCGAGCAGGGTCACCAGCTCGTCGGCCAGCCGCCGGAAGGTGGCGGAGTCGGTGCGCTTGTCGCGCAGGGTGGTGAGTTTGTGCGCCACCAAGGGGTGATCGACGACCTGCAAACGCACAACATCCTCCAAAACTCAGCCTGCGACCTGCAAAAACGGTCGCACGACGCGACCTGCACCCAAAAGGCTACGCGCTGACGCGGCCCCTTCGCGTCCGAAGCGGCGACCGGGCCCGGCGCGGCCCTGCGGATGCGCCCCGCTCGGACGCCCAGCAGGCTGGACTGATGAGCAACACACCGGTGATCGCGGCCGTCGACGGATCGGAACACAGCCTCAGGGCCCTGGAGTGGGCGCGGACCGAGGCCCTCCGGCACGGCAGCGGGCTGCTGGTCGCCCATGTACTGCCCGACCACGCCCAGTTGTATGCGGGGCGCCGGGCATCGCTGCACGACGCCTCGCAGCCCGCGGAGTTCGCCGACCCCGTGCGCGACTGGATCGGGTCCCTGTTCGGCGGCGGCGGGAGCTCCGGGCTGCCCGAGTGGGTCACGTACGAGGCCCTGGAGGGCTCGGTGCCCGAAGCACTGCGGGTGATCGGGGCGGAGGCCCGGATGCTGGTGATGGGCTCCCGGGGCCGCGGCGGCTTCGCCAGCCTGCTGCTCGGCTCCAGCAGCCGGGCCGTGGCGAGCACGGCCGCCTGCCCGGTGGTGGTGGTCCCGCACGCGGAACGCAGCGCCGGCGCCGACGCCGAGGCGGAGGAATCGGCCGGGCGGGTGGTGCTCGGGCTGCACGCCGCCGAGACCGCCGACGACGTACTGACCTTCGCGTTCACGGAAGCGGCCGTGCGGGGGACCACCGTCCAGGTGGTCTCCGCGTACGCCATCCCGCCCTCGCCGACCCTGGTGATCGACAGCCCCTTCGCCGTGATCCCGCCGGAAGGGCTGGCCGACGAAGGGGACGGCGTACCGGCCGAACGGGAGATGCTGCGGTCCCAGACGGAGCGGCTGGCGCCTTTCCGCGAGCGGTTTCCGGACGTCCCGGTCGAGCAGGCGGCGGTGCCCGGGGACCCGGCCGGCCGGCTGGTCACCGCCTCCCGCGCGGCGGCGCTGGTCGTGGTGGGCCGGCACCACCCGCGGCGCACCGCGATGTCGATGTCGATCGGCTCGGTGGCCCACGCCGTGCTCCACCACGCGCACGGTCCGGTCGCCGTGGTCCCGACCCTCAAGGACGACGCCTGACCTGCGGCGGGGTGGCATCAAACGGCCCGTCCGGGGGAAGGTGGGTGCAGGGGGGACGACCGACCAGCCCAGGGTGGTGGCCGATGCCCGAGACGCAGCCGAACGACGAGGCGCCGGAGACCGCGGCGCAGCGCCGGGCCCGCCGCGCACAGTTCCTGCGCGACCTGATGGAGGCGCGTGAGCTGCGCGATCGCGTCCAGCCCCGCCGCGCCCGTGCGGCGCGTATGCGCCAGCAGATGCGGATGCGTACCTTCCGCTGGTAGCGCCCCGGTCTGGCCGGCCATCGCCCCCGATCGCCGGCGGCCACCCGGAGCATTCCGGCCCCGCGGGCCGGATCCGGCCCGGCAGGCGCGCACCTCGCGGCCTCCGGCCCCCGGCACGCCGCGACACGTCCGAGCCGCACCGCCCGCCCCACACCCCTCGATACGGCCCCGCCGCCCCAGCGCCGCAACCCCGCACGCCCCCTGCCGGGACACGGCGCGGCACGACGCAAGCGCGGAAGACCTCTCGCTCAGCCGCTGTTTCTGCCACGATGCCGATTGGGCGGGGTACGGGCGGCGAGCAGCACAGCCGTTCTGCCCCATCCTCCGGCCGGGGGGACCTCCAACCGGCACGCCTAAGACCAGTGGGAGAGTCACGGTGTATTTCGCCGCACTGCTCGCGCGCACCGAAGACGGGTGGGAAGCGAGCGACATGGAACTCGACGACGTCGAGTCCCTCAGTGATCTGATCGATCTCGCCCGGTCCGCCGCTGTCGACGACGACACGGTGGTCGCCCTCATCGAGCAGGAGGACGCCTGGTTCGGCGTCGTCCGCGTGGACGGCGAGGAGGACCCGCGGTACTTCGTCTCGAACGCCTCCGCGGCCGCCCGCAGCTCCTACGGCTCGATGCTGACCAAAGAGCTGCTGGGCAGCGACGAGGAGGACGACGAACTCGACGACCTGGACCTCGACGGCACCGAGGACGGCGAGGAGGATGCCGTCGCCGCGTTCACGGACGAGGACGCCGACGAGGACGAGGCGGGCGGGGCCGGCGCGGAGCCGGTACCGGCCGGTCCGCTCGGTGACCCGATGCTGCTGGACGACCTCGGGGTGACCAACAAACAACTGATGACCCTCGACGGGGACGCCCTCTCGGAGATCGCCGACTCCCTCGGCGCCACCGAGGTCCTGGAGGCCGTCCGCTAGTGCTCCCTGCGAACACCGACGATCCCGTACGGGATCCGTGGCGGGACTCCATGCGCCTGGCGCTCCAGGAGGCCGCCCGGGCGGTGCCGGCCGGCGATGTGCCGGTCGGCGCCGTCGTGCTGGGCCCGGACGGGAAGATCCTCGCCACCGGGTACAACGAACGCGAGGCGACCGGCGACCCCACGGCCCACGCGGAGGTACTGGCGCTGCGCCGGGCGGCCGCCGCGCTCGGGGAGTGGCGGCTGCCGGGGTGCACCCTCGTGGTGACCCTGGAGCCGTGCGTGATGTGCGCGGGCGCGCTCGTGCAGTCGCGCGTCGCCCGGGTCGTCTTCGGCGCGGACGACGAGAAGGCGGGCGCCGCGGGGTCGCTGTGGGACCTCGTACGCGACCGCAGGCTCAATCACCGCCCGGAGGTGGTCCGCGGTGTCCTCGCGCAGGAGTGCGCGCAGCAGCTGAAGGACTTCTTCCGCGACCTCTGACCGGCCGGACCGGGTTCGTGAAAGCCCTGCGCACGGCACCTGCGGCGTCTCCGGAGACGCCCCGGAGACGCCGATTTCGGCGGATGGGGGTCCTTAGGCTAGGATCCATCTCGGTAGTGTGTCCGAGTGGCCGAAGGAGCTCGCCTCGAAAGCGAGTATGGGGCAACCCATCGGGGGTTCAAATCCCTCCACTACCGCTTCGATCGAGAGCCCCGCCCCGCAAGGGTCGGGGCTCTCGGCGTTTTCCGATCCTCTCTCCGGAGGACACCCGCGTGACCGCCCGCCCCTTCGGCCGTTGTCACGGCATGACCAAGACCCAGCGCATGCTCGCCGCCATCGCCCTCGCGGGGGCCGCCGCGGGCCTCGCCGCTCCCGCCGCCTCGGCCGCCCCGATCTCCCCCCTCACCCTGCCGGACCTGCCGGCGGCCGCCCCGGGCATGCCGGCCGGGGCCCAGCCCACTTCCGTCCAGGAGATCGGGTCGCAGCTCAGCGCCGGTGCGAACCAGCTCAACGCGCTGATGGAGCTGCCCAACCAGCTGGCCCCGGTCATCGCGCCCGTACAGCCCCTCACGGATCTCGCCGGCGGCCTGGAGTAGCACCCCGGCCTCCGACGGCGGACCAGGGACAACGCGAGGAAGGCCCCGACCGGCGGTCGGGACCTTCGACGCACGGGACGGGGGAAGTGGCATCAGGGGGACAAAGCCACTTCCCCCGACGAGGACGGACCTGCCGGTCCGGGCCGCAGTCAGGGGGAAGCTCGCGGCTCGGACCCCGCAGTGAGGCCCAGTCCCTCACCCACCGGTTTCCTGCCAGAACCGGTGGGCTCACATCCATCCTGCGCCCGCCGCAACCCCCCGCCCCGCGGCAAAGGACCCGGCGTGCCGGGTCATTGGTCCTTAAAGGACAGGTGAGTGCCCAATCCTGACCGGTTAGACTCACCCGACTTGCAAGGACCGGTTGGGGAGGCCGCCCGCACGTGGACACCAAGAAGCTCATCACGGGTGCCCTCACCGTGTTCGTCCTCTTCGTGATCATCACCCAGCCGAAGAGGGCTGCCGAGATCGTGGAAATAGGCTTCCAGGGGATATCGGATGCCGCATCCGGCATCGGCGAGTTCATGACCGAACTGGTGCGCTGACCCGTACGCTGAAGCGGTTCCCGGACTTCCGGCCCCCCACTCCGACGGGTGGGGGGCTTTTTGTATACCCACCATTGGGCATAATGCCCCGCTATGCCCAACTTGCCTTCAACACGGCGATATACGGTGCTTGCACACAGTGCACATCTCTTGTGATGCTATGACCGCTTTTGATGGATGAGAGTTGACTGAAGGGGTGGCGTGACCGTGCCGGCCAGTACTGCGCCTCAAGTACCACCCCAGCAGGACCCCCAGGTGCCGCCCCAGTCGGAGCCCCAGCGGGAACACCGCCAGGAACCCCCACAGGCGCCGCCCGAGGAGCCCCCGGTCGCACCGAGACCCCCCAGCAGGGGCGCGGACACCCGGGCCCTGACCCAGGTCCTCTTCGGGCAGCTGAAGGGCCTGGAGCCGGGCACCAGCGAGCACAGCCGGGTGCGCGGGGCCCTGATCGAGGCCAACCTCCCGCTCGTCCGGTACGCGGCCGCCCGCTTCCGCAGCCGCAACGAGCCGATGGAGGACGTGGTCCAGGTCGGCACCATCGGCCTCATCAACGCCATCGACCGGTTCGACCCGGACCGCGGCGTGCAGTTCCCGACCTTCGCGATGCCGACCGTCGTGGGCGAGATCAAGCGGTACTTCCGCGACAACGTCCGCACCGTCCACGTACCGCGCCGCCTCCACGAGCTCTGGGTCCAGGTCAACGCCGCCACCGAGGACCTCACGACCCTCCACGGCCGCACTCCGACCACCGCCGAGATCGCCGAGCGGCTGCGGATCACCGAGGACGAGGTGCTGTCCTGCATCGAGGCCGGGCGCAGCTACCACGCGACCTCCCTGGAGGCCGCCCAGGAGGGCGACGGCATGCCCGGGCTGCTGGACCGCCTCGGCTACGAGGACCCGGAGCTGGCCGGGGTCGAGCACCGCGACCTCGTCCGCCACCTGCTCGTACAGCTGCCCGAACGTGAGCAAAGGATCCTGCTCCTGCGGTACTACAACAATCTGACGCAGTCGCAGATCAGTGTGGAGCTCGGCGTCTCCCAGATGCACGTCTCCCGACTCCTCGCCCGGAGCTTCGCCCGACTGAGATCCGCAAACAGGATCGAGGCGTAACCGGAACGAGTGGAGATCATTCACACGTTTCCCGACAGATCGGACTGATCGACTCCTGACCTGCTCTGTCGCTGGAGATATATGTCGACATGGCGCTACAGCGCGTTGCCGACATGTGACATTCTGCGTGAACCGCGTTTGCCGCAGCCCCGCCTCCGGTATTCAGGTGGAGGCTGCGTTCCTCCGACGGGCGCGCAGTACGCGACCGTCCGCGACCTCAAGGGGGTGGCATGTCCGTAGACCAGGGCAGCTCCAAGGTGCTCACGCTCGTCAAGAGCGTGCCTGCGCCGACAGCACCTGCAGCGCCCGACCGCTCGGAAGCCATCGACACCCGGACCCTCTCCCGCTCCCTCTTCCAGCGACTTGCCGCCCTGGATGCGGACAGCCCCGAACGGGCGTACGTACGCGACACCCTGATCGAGCTGAACCTGCCTCTCGTCCGGTACGCGGCCGCCCGCTTCCGCAGCCGCAACGAGCCGATGGAGGACATCGTCCAGGTCGGCACCATCGGCCTGATCAAGGCGATCGACCGCTTCGACTGCGAACGCGGCGTCGAGTTCCCGACGTTCGCGATGCCGACCGTCGTGGGCGAGATCAAACGATTCTTTCGGGACACCTCCTGGTCCGTCCGCGTCCCGCGGCGGCTCCAGGAGCTGCGCCTGGCGCTGACCAAGGCCAGCGACGAGCTCGCCCAGAAACTGGACCGCTCGCCGACCGTGCCGGAGCTCGCCGCCGTGCTCGGGGTCTCGGAGGAGGACGTGGTCGACGGTCTCGCCGTCGGCAACGCCTACACCGCCTCCTCGCTCGACTCGCCCTCCCCCGAGGACGAAGGCGGCGAGGGCTCCCTCGCGGACCGCCTCGGCTACGAGGACACCGCGCTGGAGGGCGTCGAGTACCGCGAGTCCCTGAAGCCGCTGCTCGCCAAACTCCCGCCCCGGGAACGGCAGATCATCATGCTCCGGTTCTTCGCGAACATGACGCAGTCGCAGATCGGCGAGGAGGTCGGCATCTCCCAGATGCACGTCTCCCGGCTGCTGACCCGCACCCTGGCGCAACTGCGCGTGGGCCTCATCGGGGAGTGATCCGGCGCCTCGCGCTTCCCAATTGACGATGCGTCAGGAAAACTGGCGCGATGCGAAAGGGATCGCGAGCGGCCGCCACCACCCTCATCGCCCTGTGCTGCACGGCCGCCGCCGGCCTCACCGGCTGCGGCGGCCCGGCGCGGGACGGCTACGCCGCCGTGGGCGCCGCGGCCCCGGGCCCCGAACGGGGCGCGGGGGAGAACGTGGCACCACGGGGTCAGGTGGAGTTCCAGCAGCTCGGCGGCCCGGACACGGCGGGCGGATCCTCCGCGTCCGCGGAGTCCTCCGATACGACGTCCGGTCCCGCGGGATCCGGGATCCCGGGCGACGCCCCGGGCGGAGCCACGACCACCGCCCCCGGCGGCTCCGGGAACGCCCCCGGCACCCCCACCGGGCCGGGCAGCACCCCACCGTTCCCCGGCACTCCGGGCACGCCGACGCCGCCCACCGGGCCGACCCTGCCGGGCACCCCGACGAGCCCGCCCACCGGGCCGACCCCTCCGGGCACGACCGCGCCGGGCACGCCGGCGTCCACGCCGGCCCGACTGACGCTGTCCGCGCCGGTCCGCGCGGCCGCGGCCGACCGCTGGTGCGAGCGGGTCACCGTGACCTTCACCAACACCGGGACCACCGCGGCCCGTTCCGGCACGGTCAGCTTCGCGACGCACATCATCGGCGCGCTCGGGGTCGACTGGGCCACGATCACCACGAGCCAGCCCCTGCCGGCACCCCTGGCGGGCGGGACCTCGAAGACGCAGACCTACACGGTGTGCGTGGAGTCCTGGCGGGTGCCGCTGGGCATGCACGTGGACACCCGGAAGGTCACCGCCACCTGGAGCTGAGCCGCCCGCGGCGCCGGGCCGGGCCGGAGATCGTCAGCGCAGGGCCACCCAGGCGACCACTCCGATGACGAGCACGAGGGCGAGGACCAGCCCCACCTTCACGGCCGGATTCGAGGACCCGGACCGCCCCTGCTGCTGCTCGGCGCGGCGCTGCTGACGGGATCCGGGACCCGCCTGGCGAGCCGGCGCGGCCTCATCGACGAAGGCCCGGAACATCTGCGTGCTGCCCGCGGGGTCGTAGTTGCCCTCAGGGACCTGTGAGTTGTGGTTGTCAGCCATGGAGCAGGACCCTAGCCGGTTTTCCGATTCCTTTACCGCCCCACCCCCGGATTCATTTGCCTGTAGCAACCAATCGCTTCTATGGTTGCCTCAAGCAACAAGATGGGGGAACCCGGTGACCGTGCAGACCGCACCCACGACCGAGCGCACTCCGGCCACCTCGGCCGTCACGACCACCTCCTCGGACGCTCCCGGCACTCCGTATGCGGAGCTGGCCCGCCAGCTCACCGGGATCGGCGCGGTCAAGCGCGAGCTCGCCCGGAACCTGCCCCCGGACTGCCCGCCCGGCGCGGCCGTCGTCCTGACCGTGCTCGACCGGCACGGGGAGATGCGCCTGAGCCGGCTGTCCGAGTTCATGGCGGTCGACATCTCGGTGACCAGCCGGCACGTCACGCACATCGCCGACCGCGGCTGGATCGAGCGGGAGATCGACCCGGTCGACGGACGCTGCCGGATCCTGCGGCTCACCCCGGCCGGACGGGCGCTCCTCACCGAGCTCGGCGCCCGCCACACGGCCTCGCTGGAAAGAGCCCTCCACGGCTGGTCCCCCCAGGACATCGACGCACTCAACACCCTGCTGGCCCGACTCCGATCGAGCTTCTAGAGGTAAGGAAAGACATGGCCCAGTCGGAGACGACAACCGACACCCCACCCGCGTCCATGGACACCTCCGTGACCATGACCCACCCCCAGATCATGAAGGCGCTGTCCGGGCTGATGCTCGGCATGTTCGTGGCGATCCTCTCGTCCACGATCGTCTCGAACGCCCTGCCCCAGATCATCAGCGACCTCGGCGGCACCCAGTCCTCGTACACCTGGGTGGTCACCGCCGCCCTGCTGTCGATGACGGCGGCCACCCCGCTGTGGGGCAAGCTGTCCGACCTCTTCAGCAAGAAGCTGCTGGTCCAGATATCTCTCGTGATCTACGTCCTCGGCTCCGTGGTCGCGGGCATGTCCCAGAACACCGGCACCCTGATCGCCTGCCGCGTGGTCCAGGGCATCGGCGTCGGCGGCCTGTCGGCCCTGGCGCAGATCGTGATGGCCGCGATGATCTCCCCGCGCGAGCGCGGCCGGTACAGCGGCTACCTCGGTGCGGTCTTCGCCGTCGCCACCGTGGGCGGCCCGCTGCTGGGCGGTGTCATCACCGACACCGAGTGGCTGGGCTGGCGCTGGTGCTTCTACGTCGGTGTGCCGTTCGCGATCATCGCCCTGATCGTGCTCCAGCGCACCCTGCACCTCCCGGTCGTGCGCCGCGACGTCAAGGTCGACTGGCTGGGCGCCTTCCTGATCAGCGGCGCCGTCTCGCTGCTGCTGATCTGGGTCACGCAGGCGGGCGACTCCTACGAGTGGATCTCCTGGCAGACCTGGGCGATGACGGGCGGCGCGCTCGTGCTCGGCCTGCTCTTCATCCTGGTCGAGTCCCGCGCGAGCGACCCGATCATCCCGCTGCGGCTGTTCCGCAACAAGACCATCAGCCTGGCCTCGGCGGCCTCCCTGTTCGTGGGCATCGCGATGTTCTCGGGCACCGTGTTTTTCAGCCAGTTCTTCCAGTTGGCCCGCGGTGAGTCCCCGACGATGTCCGGAATCCTCACGATTCCGATGATCGCCGGCCTCTTCGTCTCCTCCACCCTTTCCGGTCAGGTGATCACCAAGACCGGCAAGTGGAAGGCCTGGCTCGTCTCCGGCGGCGTTCTGCTGACGGCCGGCCTGGGTCTGCTCGGCACCCTCCGCTACGACACCCCCTACTGGCACATCGCGATCTACATGGCGGTGACCGGCCTCGGTCTCGGCATGATGATGCAGAACCTGGTCCTCGCCACCCAGAACCAGGTGGCCCCCGAGGACCTGGGAGCGGCCAGCTCGGTCGTCACCTTCTTCCGCTCCCTCGGTGGCGCGATGGGCGTCTCCGCGCTGGGCGCGGTCATGGCCAACCGGGTCACCCACTACGTCCAGGAGGGCCTCGCCGCCCTCGGGCCGAAGGCCGCGGCCCTGGGCCACGGCGGCACCGCCGGGGGCGGGATCCCCGACCTGGACAAGCTGCCCGCGCCGTTCCGCGAGGTCATGGAGTCCGCGTACGGGCACGGCGTCGGCGACGTCTTCCTCTACGCCGCTCCGTTCGCGCTGCTCGGACTGGTGCTGGTGGTGTTCATCAAGGAGGTCGCCCTGAAGTCGAAGCCGGCGGCCGACGCCCCCGCCGCGGCCTCGACCGAGGCGGCCCCCGCCGAGGCCGTCGTCAAGGCCTAGCCGGCGCCTGCCGGGCCGGCGCCTGAGCGGCCGGCGCCTGAGCAGTCGGCGCGTGGCGGGCCGGTGCTTGCCCGGCCGGTGCCTTTGCCTCGATGCCCGCGATCAGGACGTCGAGCGCGAGGCAGAAGTCGCCCTCCGGCGCCCGCCGGACCGTCCCGCCGCAGCCGTGCAGGAACTGCGAGACGGCCAGGTGGGCGCCGGTCCGTGCGGCGCCCACCAGGCCGGTGGCGTCCAACAGCCGCTGGAGGGCGGCGTCGAAGGCCCGCGCGTGCGGGCCGATGTTCGGGTACGCGGCGGTGAGCGGAGCCACCCACGGGTGGTCCGCCAGCACCCGCCGGTAGCTCCGGGCAAGCGTCTGCAACCGGCCCGGCCAGCCCGCCCCGCCACCCTCCGCAGCCCCCTCCGCGACCGCGGTCGGCAGCCTCAGCTCGCCGAGCGCGCGGTCGAGGGCGAGTTCGAGCAGATCCTGCTTGGTGTCCACATACCAGTACAGGGACATCGCGGTCACCCCGAGCCCGGCGGCGAGCCGCCGCATCGAGAACCGGGCCAGCCCGTCGGCATCGAGCAGCCGCACGGTGGCGGCGGTGATCCGGTCCCGGTCCAGCCCGGAGGGTGCCTCGCTGCGGCGTCTGGCGGGTGCGGCGGGCCTGGCGGCCAACCACACACTGGTCCGGGTCTCTCCGGGATCGGCCGCGCTCACCATGCAGGCACCCTCCTCACGACAGGTGGATCAGCCCGGAATGCCCGGTCCGCCCTCTTGATGCTAGGGGTTGTCCTGCCGATCGGTCCGGATCAGCGGGCGGGGTCCGGCGCCATGAGGCCGGATCAGGCCGTCGAAGCCGTCAGGTCGTAGAAGGTGGCTCCGCCGACCGTGGTCGCCTTGAAGGTGGCCTTGACCCAGGTCTCGATGTCGGTGCTGCTCCCACCGCCGGGACCGCCCCGGCCGCCGCCCCCGGGCATGCCGCCCTCGGCGCCGCCGGCGGTGGTGCTCTGGCCGATGAACCAGTGGATCTTCCCGTCCCGCACGTACTTCTGGAACTGCTCCAGGGTCGGCGAGGGATCGCTGCCGTTGAAGCCGCCGATCGGCATGACGGGCGCCCCGGAGGCCAGCTGGTAGCTCGCCGCGTTCTGGGAGCCGATCGCGGCAGCCGCCCAGGTGTACTCGTCGGCGTCGGTGGTGAGTGCCGTCCTGGCCTCGGCGCTCACCCGGGCGCCGTTCAGCAGCCCGCCCGGACCGCCTTGACCTCCCTGGCCGCCGCCGAACCGCTCGGCGCCGCGTCCTGCGGCCGCACCGCCCTGACCGCCCTGGCCCTGCGGCATCCCGGCCCGGCCGCCCTGGCCCTGCGGTGCGGCACCCTGCGGCGGGGTGCCGCCCTGCTGCCCGGCGCCCGGTCGGCCGCCGCCGTCCTGCTGCGCCCCGCCGGGGCCGCCCGGGCCGCCCTGGAGCATTTCGCCGGGCCCGCCGGGCCCGCCCGTCATCCCGCCCGGGCCACCCCGGCCGCCCGCCACCGCCGGACCCGCGGTCACGATGGAGCCGGTGTGCGCGGTGCTCACCGTGGTCAGGCAGTACGCGAACGGCCCGGCCAGCGCCGCCGCCACTCCCAGCGCCGCGGTGGCTTGGAGCATCCGGCGCCCGGCCCGCGCGGCGAACGGCAGCGCGGCCGCCGCGAGCAGCCCGCCCACCAGGACCGCCCAGCGCAGCCACGGCAGATAGCCGGTGGCGCGGCCGAGCAGTACGAACGACCAGACCGCCGTCAGGGCGAGCGTGCCGGACAGGGTGATCGCGGCGGCCTTGCCGCCCCGCTCCTCCCAGAGCACGGTGGCCCCCATGCCGATCAGCGCCGCCACGAACGGCGCCAGCGCCACGGTGTAGTACTCGTGGAAGATGCCCTGCATGTAGCTGAAGACGACCGCGGTGATCAGCAGCGAACCGCCCCAGGCCAGGAACGCGGCCCGGGCCATGCCGTCCAGCGAGTCGGTGGCCCGGCGGGCCCGCCAGGTGACCACCAGACCGGCCACCAGCAGCACCAGGGCCGCCGGCAGCAGCCAGGCGATCTGCCCGCCGATGTTGCCCGAGAAGAGCCGGTCGATGCCGGTCTCGCCCCAGCCTCCGCCTCCGCCGCCCCCGCGGCCGCCGCCGCCGACGCTTCCGGTCTCGTTGCCGTTGATCCGGCCGAGGCCGTTGTAGCCGAGGGTCAGCTCCAGGAAGGAGTTGTTCTGCGAGCCGCCGATGTACGGGCGGGAGGAGGCCGGCCACAGCTCCACGACCGCGACCCACCAGCCGCCGGCCACCACCATCGCGAGGCCCGCCAGCAGCAGCTGACCGAGCCTCCTGCGCAGCGGGGTGGGTGCGCAGACGGCGTACAGCAGGGCCAGCGGCGGCAGGATGACGAAGGCCTGCAGGGTCTTGGTGAGGAAGGCGAAGCCGACCGCGACCCCGGCCCAGACCAGCCACTTGGTGCGGGCCCCGTCGAGGGCGCGCAGTACGCAGTACACGGTGACGGTCAGCAGCAGGGTCAGCAGCGCGTCGGGGTTGTTGAAGCGGAACATCAACGCGGCGACGGGCGTCAGTGCGAACGCGGCACCGCTCAGCAGCGCAGCCCCGGGACCGAACTGGCGGCGCACGGCGGCGTACAGCACTGCGGTGGTGGCGACGCCCATCAGGGCCTGCGGGACGAGGATCTGCCAGGCGCCGAGCCCGAAGAGCCGGACGGACAGCATCATCGGCCACAGGGCCGCCGGGGGCTTGTCGACGGTGATGGAGTTCCCGGCGTCGGAGGACCCGAAGAAGAAGGCCTTCCAGCTCTCGCTGCCCGCCTGTACGGCGGCGGAGTAGAAGGAGTTGGCGTAGCCGGAGGAGCCCAGGTCCCACAGGAGCAGGGCGGCGGTGGCGATCAGCAGGCCGGCGAGGGAGGGGAGTTCCCACCGGGGACGGTCGACCGTGCGGCGGCCGGTACCGGCGCGGGCCTCGGGAACCGGGAAGAGCGAGGGTGCTGCGGTGGTCATCGAATGTCGTCCTTCGCGGGAGTGTCGCGCGGCTCGGGGAAGACCCAGGCGCGGAAGAGCAGGAAGCGCAGCACGGTGGCGGCGAGGTTGGCGGTGATCAGCACGGCCAGTTCGGTGCCGTGGGCAGGATCGGCGGTGGCCGCTGCGAGCGCGGCGAGCGAACCGCTGGTGAGGGCCAGACCGATGCCGAACACCACGAGCCCCTGGGCCTGGTGGCGCACGGCCCGGTCCCGGCCGCGCACCCCGAAGGTGAGCCGGCGGTTGGCGGCGGTGTTGGCGATCGCGGAGAGCAGCAGCGCGGAGCCATTGGCGAACTGCGGGCCGGTCCCGGCGCGGAATGCCGAGTACAGAAGCAGGTAGAGCACGGTGGACAGCGCTCCGACGGCGCAGAAACCGAGCAGCTGGCGGGCCAGCCCGCCCTCGACCCCGGGCAGTGCGGCGCGGTCGCGCGGATCGTCGCCGAAGGGGCGGGCGAGCCGGTCCAGCGGGAGCGCGCCGACCGCGAGTGCCCGGCCCACGCGCCACACGCCCTTGAGGTCCTCGGTGGCGGTACGGACGATGTGGACGGTGGAATCGGGGTCGTCGACCCAGTCCACCGGAACCTCGTGGATCCGCAGCCCCGCGCGCTCCGCGAGGACGAGCAGTTCGGTGTCGAAGAACCAGCCGGTGTCCTCCACCAGCGGCAGCAGCCGTTCGGCCACCTCGCGCCGGATCGCCTTGAATCCGCACTGCGCGTCGCTGAACCGGGCGGCGAGGGAGGACCGCAGGAGGAGGTTGTAGGCGCGGGAGATGAACTCCCGCTTGGCTCCGCGCACCACCCGCGAGGACCGGGCCAGGCGGGTGCCGATGGCAAGGTCGGAGTGGCCGGAGATCAGTGGTGCGACCAGCGGCAGCAGGGCGTTGAGATCGGTGGAGAGGTCCACGTCCATGTACGCGAGGACGGGGGCCTCGGAACCGGACCACACCGTGCGCAGGGCCCTGCCCCGCCCCTTCTCCTCCAGCCGGGTGCTGCGTACGCCGTCCAGTGCGGCGGCGAGCCCCTGCGCGACCTCGGGGGTGCGGTCGGTGCTCGCGTTGTCGGCGACCGTGATCCGGAACGGGTAGGGGAAGGTCCGGGTGAGGTGCTCGTGCAGTCTGCGGACGCACGGGCCGAGGTCCTTCTCCTCGTTGAACACAGGGATCACCACGTCGAGGACGGGCTCGCCGGGCACGGGCGCGAGGGGCGCTCGGGCCGGAAGGGCCCCGGGAGAGGTGTCGGTTCGCATGGTCCGACACTCGCGGGGGGCCCTGTCACCGCTGTGTGCTGAGCCTGTGCCCTGCCTGTGAGTCGGTGCGGTCCGCCCGCGCGTGCGGCAGCAGCACCTCGAAGCAGGTCCGTCCGGGCTCGCTCCGCACGTCGACCCGCCCGCCGTGCGCGGTGACCACGGCCTGGACGATCGCCAGTCCGAGTCCGGTGGAGCCCGCGCCGCGGGAGCGCGAGGCGTCGCCGCGGGCGAAGCGTTCGAAGACGCGGGGGAGCAGGTCGGGCGCGATGCCGGGCCCGTCGTCCTCGATGCGCAGCCGGACGGCGGATGTTTCACGTGAAACACGGGCGGTGACGGTGGTGCCCGGCGGGGTGTGCGTACGGGCGTTGGCGAGCAGGTTGACCAGGACCTGCTGGATCCGCGCCGGATCGGCCCGTACCGGGGCCGGCTCGTCGGGCAGGTGCAGGCGCCAGTGGTGCTCGGGGCCGGCGGCGCGGGCGTCGCTGACCGCGTCGACCACGAGCGGGGCCAGGTCGGTGTCGGCATCGGCGGTGGACAGCGGGCGGCCCGCGTCGAGCCGGGCCAGCAGCAGCAGATCCTCGACCAGGCCGGTCATCCGGGTGGCCTCGGACTCGATCCGGCCCAGGGCATGCCGGGTGTCGGGGCCCGGCTCCTCGCGTCCGCGGCGGGTCAGTTCGGCGTAGCCGCGGATGGAAGCCAGCGGGGTGCGCAGCTCGTGGCTGGCGTCGGCGACGAACTGCCGGACCCGCATCTCGCTCTGCTGGCGGGCGGTGAGGGCGGAGGAGACATGGCCCAGCATCCGGTTGAGGGCCGCGCCGACCTGGCCCACTTCGGTGCGGGGGTCGGCCTCGGCATCCGGGACCCGCTCGTGGAGGGCGGGCTCGCCCTTGTGGAGGGGGAGTTCGGAGACCCGGGTGGCGGTGGCGGCCACCCGGCGCAGCGGGCGCAGGGCGACCCCGACCAGGGCCTGCCCGGCGAGGGAGGCCGCGATCAGCCCGGCCAGGGTGACGCAGAGCTCCACTCCGACCAGGGTGCGCACGGTGGAATCGACGTCGCTCAACGGAAAACCGAGGGCGAGGCTCCCGTCGGGGGCGATCAGCACCCGGTAGCTGCCGAGGCCCGGAAGCTCGGCGTCCACGGGCTCGGACTTGCCCTGCCCGGCTTTGCGGGCGGCCTGGGCGAGGACCTTGCCCTGGGCCTCGGTCAGCGGCGGCGGCGGGTCGGCCGACCAGCCGTCGGCGCGGGCGTTGCGGGCCGTCGCCAGGACGGTCCCGGCAGGATCGAGCCGGATCCCGGCGGCGTCCAGCGGGCTGCCGGGAGCCATGACGAAGCCGGCGCTGTTCTCCCGGGCCGGCTTCCCGCCGGGCGCCCGGGCGGCCATCCTGACGGAGGTCTCCAGTTGCTCGTCGAGCTCGGTGACCAGGTACGAGCGCAGGGCGAAGGTGGTGACGGTCCCGATGGCCGCGCCCACCACGGCGATCAGTGCCACCGCCGAGACGACGAGCCGGGTGCGCAGCGACCAGGGCCGGCGGCCGCGCGGACGCCGTTTCGTGCGCAGGGCCACTACTCGGCCGGCTTGATCAGGTATCCGGCGCCGCGCCGGGTGTGGATCATCGGCGGCATGCCGATACCGCTCTCCAGCTTCCTGCGCAGGTAGGAGATGTAGAGCTCGACCACATTGGCCTGGCCGCCGAAATCGTAGGACCACACCCGGTCCAGGATCTGCGCCTTGCTCAGCACGCGCCGCGGATTGCGCATCAGGTAGCGCAGCAGCTCGAACTCGGTGGCGGTCAGGTGGACCTCCCGGGTGCCCCGCACCACCTCGTGGCTGTCCTCGTCCAGCCGCAGGTCGCCGACGGCCAGCACCGAGCCGCCGCGCGCGGCCTGTGCCGCGCCGGAGCGCCGGACCAGGCCGCGCAGTCGGGCGACGACCTCCTCCAGGCTGAAGGGCTTGGTGACGTAGTCGTCGCCGCCCGCGGTGAGACCCGCGATCCGGTCCTCCAGCGAGTCCTTGGCGGTCAGGAACAGCACGGGGACCTGCGGGATCTCCCGGCGCAGCCGCCCCAGTACGGCCAGGCCGTCCATGTCGGGAAGCATGATGTCGAGGACGACCACGTCCGGCCGGAACTCCCGCGCCGCCCGCACCGCTCCGGCCCCGTCGCCGGCGCTGCGGACCTCGCAGCCCTCGTAGCGCAGGGCCATGGACAGCAGCTCGGAGAGCGAGGCCTCGTCGTCGACGACGAGGACCCGGCAGGGTCCGCCGTCGGGCCGCACCAGGGCCGCGGGGTGGTTGGTGGACGTGGACGCATGGGAGGTGGTCGTCGCAGTCATACCGACCACGCTGGCCTGTGCCTCTGAGAGCGTTCTTGCGCCTACCTGTGAATTTCCTGAGAAAGGAAAAGCGGTCACGGGGCCGGGCGCGGGCGGCCGGGGCGGGGGCAGCCGGGGCCGGGGCAGCCGGGGTCGGGGCCGGGGCCGGGGCCGACGGTCAGCCGTCGAGGCGGAACAGCCGGGCGCCGTTGTCGTGGCAGACCGCGCGCAGCCAGTCGTCACCGAGGCCGAGCCGTTCGAGGGCGGCGAGCTGGTGCTCGTAGGGGTAGGGGATGTTCGGGAAGTCCGTACCGAGCAGGATCCGGTCGCCGAGGTCCGCGAGCCGTCCGAGGTCACCGGGCGGGAAACCGCTGAACTGCTCGGAGAAGTCGGTGAAGGCCATCGTGGTGTCCAGGCGGACCTCCGCGTACCGTTCGGCGAGGTCGAGGAAGTCGGCGTACTCGGGCATGCCCATGTGGGCGATGACCAGGGGCAGCCTCGGATGGCGGGCCAGCAGGCGGGCGACCGGATCGGGCCCGGTGCACTTGCCCGGGACGGGACCGGATCCGCAGTGGACCACGACCGGGATGCCGGCCTCGGCGAGCAGCCCCCAGACGGGGTCGAGCCGCTCGTCGTTCGGGTCGTAGCCACCGACCTGGAGGTGCGCCTTGAAGATCCGGGCCCCGGAGTCGATCGCGCGCCTGACGTACGGAGTCACGCCCTCCTCCGGGAAGAAGGTCGCGGTGTGCAGGCAGTCGGGGGTGCGGGCGGCAAAATCGGCCGACCAGGCGTTGAGCCACGCGGCCATCGCCGGTTTGTGCGGGTAGAGCATGGCGGTGAAGGCGCGGACGCCGAACTCCCGCAGCAGCGCGACGCGCTGCTCCTCCTCGTGCCGGTAGGTGATGGGCCACGCGACGCCGGTCAGCGGGCCGACCGCGTCGAAGTAGTCCCAGACCTTGTCCAGAACCCGCTCGGGCATGAAGTGCGTGTGGACGTCGACCAGTCCGGGCAGTCCGAGCCTCTCCCGGAAGGCGCGGACCGCCTCAGCCGTTGCGGACAAAGCCGTGGCTCCGCTCGACGGTCGCGACGTGCAGGGTGTAGCTCTCGTACCAGTCGGCGCGGCCCTGCTTCATCGCCGCGCGGTGCTCCAGGTCCTCCCGCCACACGGTGAGGGACTCGTGGTCGCGGAAGTAGGCGACGGTGATGCCGAGGCCGCCGGGGGTACGCGCGGACTCGTACCCGAGGAAGCCGGGATTCGCCCTGACGATCTCGTTCATCCGCGCGAGGGTCTCGGGGTATCCGCTGTCGTCGGCGGAGCGGGTATTGCTGAAAACAGCCATGACATAAGGGGGTTCGAAGGCCGGTACCGGCTGAGTGGTCATGTCGAACACCCTCGGCGGCGGGCCCCCGGCATGTCCACCACAAACGGCTCCGGAAGGCCAAAGGGATCCAAGTTTTGACCATGACCGCCGCAGGCCGCGCCGCGGTCCACGGCGGTCAGAACAGCCCGTCCTGTGCGGCGGGAGCCCCGGCGGCGGGCGGGATCTGCGCCGTCGGTACCGCGGTCACCGCCTCCTCCCCCGGGGCGGCGAGTTCCCAGCCGGCCAGCAGCCGGGTGTCCACCACGAGCCCGTCCGCAAGGTGCAGGTCGGGACCGGCCGCACCCACCAGCCGGCCCACGACGGACCCACCGGGCACCATCTCGGTGAGCACCCGCTCCGGCCCGGGCGGACCGGTCAGGGCGGCCAGCCCGAACGCCTCGGCGTGGTCGGCTACTTCGCAGTCCACCCGCTCCAGCGACTCCGGCCACCCGGGCAGCGCCGCCGCCCGTGCGTGCAGCTCGGTGACCTCCCGGGCCCGGTCGGCAGCGCCCGGCAGGTGCGCCCGTGCGGCGCGCTTGCGGGTGTACGCGATGCGGTCGGGCACCCCGAGCGCCGCCCGCAGCAGTTCCTCGGTGCGCCGGGTGGCCATCAGCGGCCCCCGCCCGAGCCAGGCCCATGCCACCGCCCCCTGCTCCAGCAGCCGGGCCGGACCGCGCTCCTCGGCGGTGATCCCCACCTTGACCATGCCGGGCCCGAACCAGGCCAGGTAGACCCGGTAGGTCCGCGGATCGGCGGCATTGGTGTCGGCCGCCACGGAGAACGACCGGTCGAGGCGGGCGCATTCGGGGCACTGCGCGTTCCCGGTGCGGCCCGGCACGGTCTCCGCGGTGGGGCAGGGCGTCCGCTTCCCGGCCCGCCACACCCCGAGGCAGTGCCGCTCCCCGCGTGCGGCGAAGGCGATCCGCTGCCCGTACACGAGCTCGCTCACCCGCTCGCCGCGCCCGTCCCCGTACCACCCGATGGCGGGGCGGCCGTCCTTCCACCGGATCCCGGTGCACCACCACGTCACAGCGGGAGCGGCCGCTCGAAGAAGGTGTCCAGGACGACGGTGGCGTGCGTACCGCTGACGCCGTTGATGGCGTAGAGGCGGCGCAGGACGTCCTGCAGCTGCTCGGTCGACGCCGTGCGCACCTTGACCAGCACGGACGCGCTGCCCGCGATGATGTGCGCCTCCTGGATCTCGGGGATCGCCGCGAAGTCGGCACCGGACTCGCCCATCCACGCGTTGGAGTCGACCATCACGTAGGCGAGCACTCCGCTGCCCACGGCGGCCGGGTCGACGTCGACGGTGGTCCGCCGGATCACCCCGCGCTCGCGCAGTTTGCGTACGCGCTCGTGGGTCGCCCCCGCCGAGAGTCCGACGGCCGCGCCCAGGGCGGCGTACGACTGGCCGGCGTCCTGCTGCAGGCGCAGGACGAGCGCACGGTCGATGTCGTCCACGCAATCTTCCTCTCATGGGCCTGTCGACCCTTGCGAAGACGGTACCTGATCCTGCAATCTCACCATCAGACCGAACATAATTCGGTGAGACTCTTCCAGGGGGAATCATGTCTGCCATAGCCGACCTCACCTTGTACGAGATTCTGGACGAGCGCTTCCGGACCGGCCGCTGCACCAACGGCGACGCCCGGCTGGAGCGGCTCCACGACGACTGCCGCTGGGCGGAGGGCCCGCTCTACCTGCCCGCCTGGCGGCAGCTGGTGTGGAGCGACATCCCCAACGACCGGATGCTGCGCTGGGACGAGGCGACCGGCGCCGTCTCCGTCTTCCGCTCCCCGGCCGGCCACTCCAACGGCAACACCTTGGACCGCGAAGGCCGCCTGATCACCTGTGAGCAGGGCAACCGGCGCGTCACCCGCACCGAACCGGACGGCAGCCTCACCGTCATCGCCGACCGCTTCGACGGCAAGCGGCTCAACAGCCCGAACGACGCGGTGGTCCGCTCGGACGGCTCCGTCTGGTTCTCCGACCCGGACTTCGGCATCACCAGCGACTACGAGGGCCACCGCGCGGCCGGCGAGATCGGCGCGTGCAACCTCTACCGCGCCGACCCCTCCACCGGCGAGGTCCGAATGGTCGCCGACGGCTTCCTCGGCCCCAACGGCCTCGTCTTCTCCCCCGACGAGAGCGAGCTGTACGCCGCGGACACCCGGGCCGGCCACATCCGCGCCTTCAAGGTCACCGACGACGGCGCCCTGACCCACGACCGGGTCTTCACCACCTGCCCAAGGGTCGACAACATCCGCTTCGACGACGAGGGCCGGCTGTGGGCAGCCGCGATGGAGGACGGTGTCCGGTGCTACGCGGCGGACGGCACCCTCATCGGACGCCTCCGCGTACCCGAACCGGTCTCGAACATCGCCTTCGGCGGCGCCAAGAACAACCGCCTCTTCATCACCGCCACCACCTCGCTCTACTCCCTGGTGATGTCGGTGACCGGCCTCCCCCGCGTCCTTCGGTAGCCCGGCGGCCCCGCCGGACTACCGAGCGACGAACTGCGTCAGGATCGCCTGCACCTCGTAGATGTCGACACCCTTGGTGAAGGTCTTCTCGATCGGCGTCGAGCTGCCGGATATCCAGATCTTGAGCTCGGCGTCGAGATCGAAGTGCCCGGCGGTCTCGACGGAGAAGTGCGTGATGCTCCGGTACGGGATGGAGTGGTACTCCACCTTCTTCCCCGTGAGCCCCTGCTTGTCGACGAGCACGAGCCGCCGGTCCGTGAACAGGATCGTGTCCCGGATCAGCAGGTAGGCAGCGTGCACCTGCTCCCCCTGCCCCAGCAGCCGCGCGTAGTCCCGCTGCGCCGACACGGGGTCGACGGTGTGCGCGTTCCCGAACAGTCCCATGAGTGCCCCCGTTTTCCGACTTCGAACGATCTTCGGAAACCGTACCGAGGCCGGCCCGTGGTCGGCGTCCCCCGCCAGAGCCATCCCACCCCTGACATCCTCCGGGGGACCCCGTCCCCATCAAGGAGGAGACGGGAAGCATCGAGGCATACGACAGAGGCCCCGGACTTTCGTCCTGGGCCTCTGTCCTGCTGTGCACTCGGCAGGATTCGAACCTGCAACCTTCTGATCCGTAGTCAGATGCTCTATCCGTTAAGCTACGAGTGCTTGGGCTTCTCGGGGTTTTGCGCCCCGTTGGCCTTGCGAGAACAACAATACATGGACCTCGCCGGGACGCGAAATCCATTACCCAAACCACCGCTGACCTGCGAAAACGGGCCGGACGAAGATCGTCCGCATGAGCTCGCGCAGAGGTTGTGGCCGACCGGATTGCCCCGGAACGCATCGAAGCCCCGGTCCGTCAGGACCGGGGCTTCGATGAGGTGCGGAGGCGGAGGGATTTGAACCCTCGATGGGTGGTAAGACCCAAACCGCATTAGCAGTGCGGCGCCATAGACCGGACTAGGCGACGCCTCCAGCACACCCTCGCGTACGAAGGTGCGTGCAGATGATGACACAGGCGCAGGGCCCCTCACCAATCCGCTCCCACGGTACTAGGCGGGACGGGCCGAGGGCAAAGCCTTAAAGCGGCCGTGGCGCGCAACGTCGGCAGGGCCCTCGTCGTTGGGCAGGCGTACGACGTACGGACGACCTGGAGTGCCCCATGCTGCGTCTCGCCGCCTTCGCCGTCACCTCCGCCCTCGCCGCCGCGGCGGCCGGGCCGCTGCCCCCGCTGCCGCTGGGCCGGCTGCTGGCGACACCCGACCGCCTCACCATCGCCATGGCCGACACCGGGAACCGTCAGTTGGACCGGGAGTACCGGCTCGAATGCGACCCCGTCGGTGGCGATCACCCCCAGGCGGAGGGGGCCTGCGCCCGGCTGGATCAGTTCGCCAGGGAGGGGAAGGACCCGTTCGCCCCCGTCTCCCAGCGGCAGATCTGCACCGCCCAGCACGGGGGCCCCGCCACCGCCCGGATCACCGGAACCTGGCACGGCCACAGAGTGGACGCCACCTTTCGGCGGACCGACGGATGCGAAATCAGCCGGTGGGACAAGATGGAACCTCTGCTTCCGAGTGGGCGTTCCTGACCTGGGAGGATGCGCGGGATGGGCGGTATCCGCCGCGCATCGGCCACCCCATCGCGGGCCTGTGGCCTTAGACTCCTCCCGTGACTTGCCGGTAGTTGTGGTCAGGGAGGAAGCTCGTCGTGAGCAGCAGGCCATCCCGAGGCGCTGCTCGCCTCGCAGCAATACTCGACGCTCTTCCGGACGCGCTGTTGCTCGTCAACGCCAACGGCACGGTCGTCAACGCCAATTCGATCGCTCTCGAGGTCATGGAGAGCCCGGGCACCGGGCTCGTCGGCCGCGGCGTGCTCGACCTTCTGCCCGAGTTCGACTCCAAGCTGATCCCCGGCTCCATGCGCCGGCCCGGCGAGGACGAGGGCGGCCGTGCCAAGCCCAAACGCATGATCGCGCGCCGCACCGACGGCTCCGAGTTCCCCGTCGAGGTCACCAGCGCCCATCTCGACGGACGCGACGCCTACCGCGAGCCGCAACCCTCGTACACCGGTGACGAGCTGCTGATGCTCGTGGTGCGGGACCTCTCGCAGACCGTGGACACCGAGGCCGAGCTGGCCCGCTCGCAGCGGCAGACCGAAATGATCCTGCGCGCCGCCGCCGAGGGCGTCGTGGGCACCGACACCGACGGACGGGTGGTGCTGGTCAACCCGGCCGCCGCCCAGATCCTCGGCTACCGCGCCACCGACCTCGGCAACCGCGAACTGCACGGCCTCGTCCAGCACTCCCGCGCCGACGGCTCCCCCTTCCCCTTCGAGGAGTCCCCGCTCGCCGACACCCTGCGCAGCGGACGCAAGCACCGCGTCCGCGGGCAGGTGCTGTGGAACAAGGCCGGGCAGCCGGTCTCCGTCGACCTGACCACCTCGCCCGTGCGGGACGGGGAGCAGCTCGTCGGCGCCGTGATGACCTTCACCGACCGGCGCCCCTACGACGCCCTCGCCGCCCGGCACGCGCAGCTGATGGCCGTCCTCGGCGACTCCCTGCGCGGACCGCTGGACGAGCTGCGCGGGGAGCTGGCGACGCTGGCCGCCGACGACGCCGGACAGCTGTGGCCCGAGGCCAACCAGCTGCTGCACCACCTGGCTGCCGGGTACTCGCGGATGACCACCCTGGTGGACAACGTCCTCGGCTACCAGCGCCTGGACTCCGGCCGGGACCGGCTCTCGAAGAAGAAAGTCCTGATCAACACCGTCGTCGCGGCGGGCGTCGACGGCGCCGTCGAGCTGATCGGCCCGGGGCGCGCGCAGTTCGCCGTCCACGCTCCGACCATCGAGGCCGAGGTGGACGCGGACCGGATCGCGACCGCGCTCGCCCACCTGGTCGCGGACGTCGCCGGAGTGGACGCCACCGGCAAGACCCGCCAGGGCAGCGGCTACAGCGACTCGACGATCGTGGTGGCGGCCGCGCAGCGCGGCGATGTCGTACGGATCGAAGTGCGCGGGCCGTACGAGGGCGGGAACCCGGTGCACGAACCCATCGTGCGGGGCATCGTCGCCGCGCACGGCGGCGTGCTGCAGACGGTGGAGGTTCCGGGCGCGCCCGGCGGGGCGTACGTGCTGGAGCTCCCGCTCGGCTCGGGCGCCGGAACGGTGACCCTGCCGGAGCCGGCGGAGGAGCCTCCGACGGGTCCGACCACGGACGGTGCGGGCACTGCCGGGGGCGCCGCTCCCGGCAAGGTCTCCGGCGGCCGACGCGCCCGGCGCGGTGTGGACGCCTTCCTGGACGACGAGACCCCGGGCCCCGAGGCCGCGCAGGCGGCACAGGGGGGTGGCGCGTTGGCGCTGCCGTCCGGGCGGCGGCGGGCGGGCGAGGCCGGCGAGGCTCCCGAGTCGGGACCCGAGCTCGCGCAGTCCCCGGTGAACCCCGCCGGACTCGGCACCGGACGCCGGCGCGGCCGGGCCGGTGACGGCAGTGGCGGCGCCGACGGCCCGGGCGGACCCGGCCGGCCCGTGCCTCCGCAGGGCACGGCCATGCCCGCGCTCCCGCCCGTACCCGCGGTGCCGCCGGTCCCGGTGACCGAGCATCCCGCCGGGCGCCGCCGCGCGCTCGGTGCGGCCGGTCCGGCGCAGCCCGGCGGTCCGGTTCCCGCGACCGGGCTCGGGCCGACGCCCGCTCCCTCGCGGCCCATCGCCCCCGAGGGCGGCTTCGCGCTGCCCGCCGGCCCGACCCCGGCCCCTGCTCCCGCTCCCGTCGGGGCCGACACCGACTCCGACGCCCCGGCCGGGCGGCGTGGCCGCCGCGTGCTGGGGGCCCCCGCCGGGGAGCCCGAGGCTCCTGCCGCGCAGCCCGCCGAGCCCGCCGAGTCCGCCGAGAACCCCACCGGGCGGCGCCGCGCGCTGGCCGGCGCCCCGGCCTGGCCCGTACCGGCGGCCCGGACGGCTCCCGAGGACGACGACGCTTCCGGCCCGGTCGCGGTCCCGGGTGCGCGCCGGCCGCAGGACACCCCCGCGGAGGCTCAGGCCGCGCAGCCGATCAGCGTGCGCGCCCTCGGCACCCTCGGCCAGGGCATTTCCGTGGATCCGGGCGGCTCCGGCCCGGCCTCCGCGGCCGGTGCGACTTCCGGGTCCGGGCGCCGTCGCCGGCTCGCCGAGCCCGCCCCGCAGGGCCGGGCCTTCGCGATAGGAGCGCCCGAGGCGGGCGCCGACGAGGGTCCCGAGCCGCTGGACGGCCCCGGCGGCGCGGTCGAGGTGGTCAACCGGCCCGCACCGCGGCCCGTGGACGACGAACTGCCGCCGGAGCCCCTGGACAACCCGCGCCGGCTCCTGGTGTGGCCCGCACCCGATGTGCAGACGCAGCAGGCGCTCAGCGACCGCGGCTACCGGCCGGTGATCGTGCACTCCCGCGAGGAGGTGGACGCGCAGATCGCCGCGTTCCCCGCCGCGCTGTTCGTCGACCCGCTGACCGGTCCGATCACCCGGACCGCCCTGCAGTCCCTGCGCCAGGCCGCGGTGGCCGCGGAGGTCCCCGTACTGGTCACGGCCGGGCTGGGGCACGCCACGCGCGAGGCGGCGTACGGCGCCGATCCGGCCGTACTGCTGAAGGCGCTGGCGCCGCGCGACAGCGAGCAGCACCCCTCCCGGGTGCTGCTGATCGAGGAGCACGAGGAGATCGCGACCGCGCTGACCGCCGCCCTGGAGCGGCGCGGCATGCAGGTCGCCCGGGCGGGTGCCGACACCGACGCCGTGGAACTGGCGACGCGGATGCGGCCCAACCTGGTGGTCATGGACCTGATGCAGGTACGCCGTCGGCGGGCCGGGATCGTGGACTGGCTGCGCGCCAACGGGCAGCTGAACCGAACGCCCCTGGTCGTTTACACGACGACCGGCATCGACCCGGCCGAACTGCCGCGGCTCGCCTCCGGCGAGAGCGTCCTGTTCCTGGCGGAGCGGGCCACGACGGCGGACGTCCAGGGCCGCATCGTGGACCTGCTGGCCAAGATCGGCACGAACTAGTAATCCTGGGCCGATGGCCATCACCAACACGAGTGAGCAGACCGTCCCCGCCGACAACGGGGAGGTGAACCTGCTCATCGCGCGGCAGGTGGAGCCCGGGCACGAGGAGACCTTCGAGGCCTGGGCCCACGGGATCCTGGAGACGGCCGCGGGGTTCCCGGACCACCTCGGCTACGGGCTCTTCCGCCCGGCGGTGGAGGGCGGGCCGTGGTTCCTGGTCCACCGCTTCCGCAATCAGGCTGCGTTCCAGCGCTGGCAGGACTCCCCGGAGCGGGCTCAGTGGTTCTCGAACTGCCTCGGCCATCACCACACCGAGATAGCCCGCCGGGAACTGCACGGCATGGAGACCTGGTTCGCGAAGCCGGGTACGACCCGGCCCGCGCCGCCGCGGTGGAAGATGGCGATCAGCTCGGGGCTGGCCATCTTCCCGATCTCGCTGATCGGCAATGCGGTGCTCGGGCCGTACCTGGTGGATCTGCACTTCGTGCTGCGGACGGCAGCCTTCGCCGTCGTGTTCAGCACCCTGATGACCTACGTGGCCATGCCCGCGGTCAGCAGGCTGCTGCGGCCATGGCTCACCCGGGGCTAGGCCGGCGAGGACGACCCGGCCCCGTGGTCATCAGTCGAGCTTGGTGACGTCCAGTGCGCCGTCCGCGTACTGCTTGCGGATGACCTTCTTGTCGAACTTGCCGACGCTGGTCTTCGGCACCGCCTCGATGAACGTCCAGCGCTCCGGAAGCTGCCACTTGGCGATGGTCCCGGCGAGGAAGTCACGCAGAGCCGTGTAGTTCACGGTCGCGCCCTCCTTGAGGACGACCGTGGCCAGCGGGCGCTCCCCCCACTTGTCGTCGGGGACGGCGACGACCGCGGCCTCGGCGACCTCGGGGTGCGCCATCAGCGCGTTCTCCAGGTCCACGCTGGAGATCCACTCACCGCCGGACTTGATGACGTCCTTGGCGCGGTCGGTGAGGGTGAGGAAGCCGTCGGCGCTGATGACGCCGACGTCTCCGGTCTTGAGCCAGCCGTCAGCACTGAACTTGTCCTCGGGACGGAAGGGTTCACCGGCTGCGCCGCCGTAGTAGGAGCTCGCGATCCAGTTGCCGCGCACCTCCAGCTCGCCCGCCGACTCCCCGTCCCAGGGCAGGAGGTCGCCGTTCGGGCCGACCAGCCGGGCCTCCACACCCGCCGGGAAGCGGCCCTGGGTGATCCGGTAGGGCCACTCCTCCTCGGCGCTCAGGCCGGCCGGAGGGTGCGCCATCGTGCCGAGCGGGGAGGTCTCGGTCATGCCCCAGGCGTGGCAGACGCGGACTCCGAGCTTGTCGTACGCCTCCATCAGGGCGGGCGGACAGGCCGAGCCGCCGATGGTGACCTGCTTCATCGAGGTCAGGTCGCGCGGGTTGGCGGTGACCTCGGCCAGCAGTCCCTGCCAGATGGTGGGGACGGCCGCGGCGTGCGTGGGCCTCTCCCGCTCGATCATCTCGGCGAGCGGGGCGGGCTGCAGGAAGCGGTCCGGCATCAGCATGTTGATACCGGTCATGAAGGTGGCGTGCGGCAGTCCCCAGGCGTTCACGTGGAACTGCGGGACCACGACGAGGGTGGTGTCCCGGTCCGTCAGCCCCATCGACTCGGCCATGTTGACCTGCATGGAGTGCAGGTAGACCGAGCGGTGGGAGAAGACGACTCCCTTGGGGTCCCCGGTGGTGCCGGAGGTGTAGCACATCGCGGCCGCCTGGCGCTCGTCCAGCTCCGGCCAGTCGAAGCTGTCGGAGCTGGACGCGAGGAGCTCCTCGTACTCGTGCACCTGGACGTGCAGGCCCTCGAGCGCGGAGCGGTCGCCGATGCCGCTGACCACCACGTGCTCGACGGTCGGCAGGTGCGGCAGCAGCGGCGCGAGCAGCGGCAGCAGGGTGCCGTTGACCAGCACCACCCGGTCGGCGGCGTGGTTCACGATGAAGACCAGCTGCTCAGGAGGGAGCCGCAGGTTGAGGGTGTGCAGGACCGCGCCCATGGAGGGGATCGCGAAGTACGCCTCGACGTGCTCGGCGTTGTTCCACATCAGAGTCGCCACAGCCTCCGACTGCTGCACTCCGAGCTGGTCGCGCAGGGCTCCGGCGAGACGGGTGGCGCGGTTGCCGATCTCGGCGAAGCTGCGGCGGTGCGGCTCAGCCTCCCCGGTCCAGGTCGTGACCTGGGACTTCCCGTGGATCGTCATCCCGTGTCGAAGTATGCGGGTGACGAGGAGCGGTACGTCCTGCATGGTGCTGAGCAAAGCGTCCTCCCGGTGAGCGCTGCGGCGCTGCGGCGGCTACGGATGCTGCCGATTCTGCGCACGTACCGGTCGGCATGTCACTACCCGGGAGTAGAAAGCAGGGCGTGTTTCACGTGAAACATCCCCTGCCGTCTTCACGTTTCACGTGAAACAGCCTCCGGCTCACCGGACCGGCATGAGCTCCGGGTCCTCGCGGAGCTTGCCCAGCGCACGGGAGACCGCGCTCTTGACCGTGCCGACCGAGACACCCAGCAGCTCAGCGGTCTGCACCTCGCTCAGGTCCTCGTAATACCGCAGGACGACCATGGCCCGCTGGCGGTCGGGCAGCCGGGTCACCGCGCGCCACATCGCGTCGCGCAGCGCCTGCGCCTCGGCGGGGTCGGAGGTCGGCGCCGCCTCGGTCTCCGGAAGCTCGTCGCAGACGAACTCGTCGACCTTGCGCTTGCGCCACTGGGAGGTACGGGTGTTCACCAGGGTCCGCCGGACGTAGCCGTCCAGGGCGCGGTGGTCCTCGATCCGGTCCCAGGCCACGTACGTCTTCGCGAGGGCCGTCTGGAGCAGGTCCTCCGCATCGCACGGGTTGGCGGTGAGGGAGCGCGCAGTGCGCATCAGGACCGTGCCGCGGGTCCGGACGTACGCCGAGAACGACGGGTACGGCGTCGGATTCGAGGCGAGCGTGCACACAGGCGTGGTCATGTCTCCACGCTAGGAGTGCCCACCCGCCATGGGATCGGCCGCAGGTGCCGATGGTGGATCCACCTCAGGTTGTAGGCGTAGGGCCATCCCCACCCCCTGAAGGTGGAGGGGAGGGGGGGCCACAGGTCGTGGATCTCAGCCGTCGGCGCCGAGGATCAGCCCGGAGGTCGGGACCCCGGTGCCGGCCGTGACGAGTGCGTGCGCCGCGCCCGCCACCTGGTTGACGGAGGTGCCGCGGAGCTGGCGGACGGCCTCGGCGATGCCGTTCATGCCGTGCAGGTACGCCTCTCCGAGCTGGCCCCCGTGCGTGTTGAGCGGCAGGGCGTCGGCGGCCACGAAGTCCGCGGCCTCGCCCGGCGCGCAGAAGCCGAACTCCTCCAGCTGCATCAGCACGAAGGGGGTGAAGTGGTCGTAGAGGATGCCGACGTCGATGTCCGACGGCCGCAGCCCGCTGGTCCGCCACAGCTGGCGGGCGACGACGTCCATCTCCGCCAGCCCGGTGAGGTCGTCGCGGTAGAAGGAGGTCATGCCCTCCTGACGTCGCCCGGCCCCCTGTGCGGCCGCGGTGATCACGGCCGGCGTGTGCCGCAGGTTCCGGGCGCGCTCGGTCGTGGTGACGACGACCGCCTGGCCTCCGTCGGTCTCCTGGCAGCAGTCCAGCAGCCGCAGCGGCTCCACGATCCAGCGCGAGGCGGCGTGGTCGGCGAGGGTGATGGGCTTGCCGTGGAAGTAGGCGGCGGGGTTGTTGGCGGCGTGCCGCCGGTCGGTGACGGCGACGTGCCCGAAGGCCTCCGGGGTGAGGTTGTAGGTGTGCAGGTAGCGCTGTGCGGTCATGGCCACCCAGGAGGCGGGGGTCAGTAGCCCCCAGGGCAGCGACCAGCCCAGGGCCGCCCCCTCCGCGGAGGGCTCCCGCTGCTGGACCCCGGACCCGAAGCGGCGCCCGGAGCGCTCGTTGAAGGCGCGGTAGCAGACCACCACCTCCGCGACCCCGGTGGCGACGGCGAGGGCGGCCTGCTGAACGGTGGCGCAGGCCGCGCCGCCGCCGTAGTGGATGCGGGAGAAGAAGGACAGGTCTCCGATGCCCGCCGCCTGGGCGACGGTGATCTCGGGGCTGGTGTCCATCGTGAAGGTGACCATGCCGTCGACATCGGCGGGGGTGAGCCCGGCGTCGTCGAGCGCGGCATGTACGGCCTCGACGGCGAGTTTGAGCTCGCTGCGGCCGGAGTCCTTGGAGAACTCGGTCGCTCCGATGCCGACGATGGCGGCGCGGCCACCGAGCTCGTCACGGGTGCGGACGCTCATGCCGGCACCTCCGCGGTGACCGTTCCGGACACGTGGTGACCGATGCCGTTTGCGCCGACGACCCGGATCTCCACGGTGGTCCCGGACACGGCGGTGACGGTGCCCGTGAGGGTCATCGTGTCGCCCGGATAGTTGGGGGCGCCGAGCCGGATCGCCACCTTGCGCAGGACGGTGCGCGGCCCGAGCCGGTCGGTCACGTACCGGCCGACGAGGCCGTTCGTGGTCAGGATGTTCATGAAGATGTCCGGGGAGCCCTTCTCCTGCGCGAGCGCCGCGTCGTGGTGCACGTCCTGGTAGTCGCGGGAGGCGATCGCGCCGGCGACGATCAGGGTGCGGGTGACCGGAATCTCCAGTGGCGGCAGCGTGTCGCCGACGTTCATGTCTTCTCTCCCTCGGCTGTCGACGCGAATGCGGGGGACCCGGCGATCGAGGCCCCCAGCTCGGCCAGCAGCTCGCTGCCGCAGCCCAGGTAGGCGTCCAGTTGGCGGCCCCACAGGAAGTGGCGGTGGACGGGGTGGTCCAGGTCGGCGCCCATGCCGCCGTGCAGGTGCTGGCCCGCGTGCACGACCCGCTTGCCCGCCTCCGAGGCCCACCAGGCGGCTGTCAGCACGTGCTCCTGTGCCGGAAGGCCCTGGTCGATGCGCCAGGCCGCCTCGTACGCGGTGACCCGGATCGCCTCGGTGTCCATGTACGCGTCGGCCGCGCGCAGCATGACCCCCTGGTTGGTGGAGAGCGGCCTGCCGAACTGCTCACGGGTGGAGGTGTATTCCACCGCCCGGGCGAGGGAGCCCGCGCAGACGCCCGCCTGGAGCCCGGCGAAGGCGGTGCGGGCCGCGGCGAGCGTGTCCTCGTACGCACCGTCGCAGCCGAGGCGTTCGGCCTCGGCTCCCGTCAGGGTCAGCCGGCCCGCCGACCAGGGGGCGGTGGTCTCCACCGGGGAGGTCCGCACGCCGGGCGCATCGGTCCGTACGAGCCACAGCGACCGGTCCGCGTCCGGGACCAGTACGTGCGTGGCATCGCGCAACCAGGGCACCGCGGGGGCGGTCCCGGTGAGCCGGCCGCCCTCGGCGGTGATCCGGCCGCGCGCCGGGAAGGCCCCGGTGGCCACCGCGTCGCCCGTGCCGAGGGCGGGCAGCAGACGCGCGCGCTGCTCGGCGCTGCCGTGCGCTGCCACAGGGAGGATCCCGTACACGCAGGTGGCGGCGTACGGGACCTGCGCCGTGGTGCGGCCCTGTTCCTCCAGCAGCAGGACCAGACCGAGCAGGCCGGTCTCCTCGACCGCGGCGATCAGTCCGGCCGCGGTGAGGGCCTTCCACAGTTCGGCGTCGCTGCCGGTGCCCGCTTCGGCGAGGCGTTCGTGGGTGGCGAGATCGGAGAAGATCCGGGCGGCGAGACCGGCCGCGGTGGCCTGTTCCTCGGTGGGGTGGAAATCCATCAACCCTCACTCCCGCGGAAGACGGGGAGTTCGAGGCCGTCGTCGACGCGCAGGAACTCCAGCTGGACGGGGAGGCCGATGCGCACCTTGTCGTAGGGCACGCCGGTGATGTTGCTGATCATCCGGACCCCTTCGGCGAGCTCGACGAGTGCGACTGCGTAGGGCGGGTCGAAGGCCGGGAAGGGCGGGTGGTGCATGACGACGTAGCTGAACACCGTGCCGGCGCCGGAGGCTTCGACGGTGTCCCAGTCGGGGCTCGCGCAGGCGTTGCAGCCGGGGAGCCACGGGAAGCGGAGGGTGGCGCAGGCGGTGCAGCGCTGGATCAGCAGCTTGTGCTCCCGCACTCCGTCCCAGAATCCCTGGTTGTCGCGGTTGATCACCGGGCGGGGGCGCTGCGCCGGGGGCCGCTTCACCGGCCGGGCGGCGGGCGCGTACTTGAGGATGCGGAAGCGGTGGGTGCCGGCGAGCTCCCCGCCCGCCTGTACGTCCATGCGGGTGGTCACGAAGTGGCCGGTGCCCGGCTTGGTCGACTTGCGGGGCGACACAGACTCGATGACGGCGTCGAAGGTGATCATGTCGCCGGGGCGCAAGGGGTGGAGGTACTCCTGCTCGCAGTCGGTGGCGACCACAGAGGTGAAACCGGCGCCGTCGAGGAGCCCGAGGAGCTCGTCGTAGGCGGAGGAGCGGTCCGCATGGCCGGAGAGGCCACCCATGGTCCAGGCCTGGAGCATGGTGGGCGGGGCGATGGCGTCCGGCCCGGTGTACGCGGGGTTGGCGTCGCCCATCGCCTCGCACCAGTGGCGGATCATCGGCTCGTTGACCGCGTCCTTGCCCCGGCCCCCGGTGGCGGCCGGCTGCCCCTCGAAGGCCGCGAGCAGCGTGTGGAACCGGGCTGCCTCCTCGGCCTCGCGCCCGGCCGCCGTCTCGGCCGCCGTCTCGGCCGCCGTCTCGGCCGCCCGCTCGGCCCTCGTCTCGGCCCCCGTCTCGGCCGCGTTCACCTTCACGTCCGCGTCCGCGTCGGCGTCCGCCGTCATCGCTTCCTCCCCTTCATGCCGAGCCGCATCATGGCGACGATCTCCCGCTGGACCTCGCTGACACCGCCGCCGAACGTGTTGATCTGGGCGGCCCGGTTCATCCGCTCCAGCTCGCCGCCCGCGAAGGCCGCGGGGCCGCGGATCAGGGCCTCCTCGCCCACCACCTCCTGGCACATCCGGTACACCTCGACGGTGGACTCGGTGCCGAGGAACTTCACCCCGCTTGCATCGCCCGGGGCCAGGGCGCCGCTGCCCACGTCCTGGACGAGGCGCCAGTTGAGGAGGCGTACGGCGGCCAGTCGCGCATGCGCCTCGGCGAGCCGGGACTGCACCCAGAGAAGGTCTGCGGGCCGGTCTCCGGTGACCGGGTCGGGGGCGCGGGCATGGTCGAGCGCGTACGCGTAGAAGTCCTCGGCCTGCATGCCGATGGCGGCGAGGGCCACACGCTCGTGGTTGAGCTGGTTGGTGATCAGGCCCCAGCCCCCGTGCTCGGGACCGACAAGGTGGCCGGCGGGCACGCGGACGGAGTCGTAGTAGGTCGCCGTGGTGGTGAGCCCGCCGACGGTGTCTATGGGAGTCCAGGAGAAGCCCGGGCTGTCGGTGGGCACCAGGACGATGGAGATGCCCTTGTGCTTGGGGGCCTGCGGGTCGGTGCGGCAGGCGAGCCAGATCCAGTCCGCGTTCTGGGCGTTGGAAGTGAAGATCTTCTGCCCGTCGATCAGCCAGTCGGCTCCGTCGCGGACCGCACGCGTGCGCAGGGCTGCGAGGTCGGTACCGGCCTCCGGTTCGGAGTAGCCGATGGCGAAGACGATCTCGCCCGCGAGGATCCGGGGCAGGAAGTAGTCCTTCTGCTCCTCGGTTCCGTACTTCATCAGGGTGGGGCCGACGGTGTTGAGCGTGACCATGGAGACGGGGGCGCCGGCTCGGTAGGCCTCGTCGAAGAAGACGAACTGCTCGTCGGCGCCGCGGCCCTGGCCGCCGTACTCGACGGGCCAGCCGAGACCGAGCAGCCCGTCGGAGCCGATGCGGCGCAGCAGTTCGCGCTGACGGGCCGGATCCTCGGGTGCGCCGTCCGGCAGCAGATCCTTGAAGTAGGCGCGCAGTTCGGCGCGGAGCCGCAACTGGCCTTCGGTCGGGGCGAGGTGCACGGCGCTGGCCTCCCGGCATCACATCATCGAGGGAACCTGACTGTCCGTCAGATTCACCCGTGGTGTCAAGGTCGGGGCGACATGCACGAAGGCGCCTGGGCTACCGGACCCCAGCCGGTCCGGTCGCACAGACGCCCTCAAGAATCGGAGCGGCTCAGGCCGCTGCTACCACCAGGGGTGGAAGTTGACCGCGACGGTGGAGTTGGACTGTTCGATCGCGGTGAAGGCCGAGCCGTTCACCTGTGCGGCGTTGTTCTGGTTGGATGCGACGGCACCGGTGGCCACCTGCTGCGACGTGGACGAGTTGCCGTTGTTGTTGCCGCCCACACCACTGCCGATGATGCCGGCGACGCTCGCATTCGATCCGTCGTTCGCGAAGGAGCCGTTGTCGGCCGTGGCCACACCGCCGAAGAGCGCGACGGCGAGGGGAAGAGCGGCGACAGCGGCGATGACGCGGGCGGTACGGATGCTTGCCATGTCTTTATCCTCCAGAAAACCGAAGATGGGATTTGCTCCAAGGCAGTTGGCCGACCGCCTCGGTCGTTCCGTGGTGACGACGTCGCGAGACCAGAGTTGCCCACCGAATCCCCGGCGAACCACCCCGGACTCCCCGATTCCCCCGCAAGTATGACCAACATCGGATAAACCTCATTCGCGCCTCCGCAGCCCCAGGTCAGCACCCTGGAAGCGGGTGAATCCCGTGCCGCAGAAGGGATGAAGCGTTCCGCCAGAACTCCGTGTCCCGGACATGCCGAAAAGGGCCGCGCCGTCCGGGAACCCCACCGTCTCCCGGGAATGCGGCCCTGCAATACCAAACTTCACGCCCCCTGCGCGCCCTATGCGCGCCCCGGCGCAAGCCGGGGTGATCCATCCGTGCCCCGCTCCGGGGCACCACGCGGCGCGATCCACGGTCACGACCGACCGGGCTCCAGCGCCTGTCTCTCCTTCTGACCCTGCTCGTGCTCTTGCTCCTGCCCGGTGGCGGCGCGTACGCCCGCGAACCGGACCGTGCGACTACGACTGGGACTGGGACTGGGACTGGGAATACGACTACGACTGCCACTGCGACTGCGGTGAAGAACGGGGTACGGAGCTACGCGGCCAGCCCGAGCGCTTCCCGGGCGGCGCCGGCGGTCGCTGCGGCGGGGACTGCGACGGGTGCCGCGGCGGCAGGGGCGGCGACCGGCGTCACGGTGCGGGCAGCGCTTCGCGGTCCGGCGCCCATGGCCTCGGCAGTGGTGGAGCGGCGGACGGAGGGGGTCTTGCCGTGCGCCTCGGCGCGGATCCGCTGCTTGATGGTCGGCGGCAGCGAACCGCCCCGCATCATCGCCCGCCACGTCCGCCGGGCCACAAGGGCCGGCCGACGCACGGCGGTGGTGGGCGCGGAGCCCGCGGCGGCGGGGGCCGAGGCAGAGGCCGGGGCGGCCTTCCCGGCGAGACCGAAGCAGGAGAGGAGAGCGACGAGGGCGGCGAGGACGGAGGTCCAGATCGACGTGAGGATGCTGCGGTGAGCCATGACGAGGTGCCTCGATTCGTGATGTTCTGACGGGCGGATCTGAATACATTCGTCATGATGTGGCCGCAACCGGACCGCCCCCACCACCCGCGCCGATCTTCCGACAAACACCACCCGGAAGGGTCAACGCCACCGCTGGAGGGTCCGACAGGGCCCCCGGAAAACCACTGAAGACGCGCCCCTGGTGCTCTGCACATGTCCTGAGGTACGGCAGTGGATGCGGGATTTGAACCCACGGTGGCGTCGCTGCCGCTGACCTGACCGAACACGGATGGGGCCCGCCGGCAAGCCGGAAATTTCGTCGCACGCCTTACCCCGACGGAGAAGAATTCCAGGCATGGGGACAGACATCCACGGGTTCATCGAGTGCCGCTGGGATCGTTGGCTGGACGAGGACGACCGCCGCTGGAACGGCGCGATCGACGTCACGCATCTCTACAACGGACGCTCCTACGTCGCCTTCGGGTCCCTGTTCGGCGTGCGCGACACCACCTCTTTCCGCCCGCTCGCCGATGGCCGCGGCCTGCCCGCTGACGTGTCGCAGGAGACCCTTGCCGACTTCGCGTCGTGGAGCTCGGACGCGACCGGTGCGTCCTGGATCACCTGGGCGGAGCTGGCGGCCACGGACTGGGACGAGGCCGCGAACGTGGTCGACGACTGCGTGCATGAATACCGCCGCAGCCCGGACGGGACCTGGGAGCTGCAGGGCCGGAACACCAGCCTCGACCGCTTTGCCGAACTCGCAGGCCTCACCGACCCCCGTTCCCTCTACCGCGCGGGCCGTGCCTACCCCGAGGGCACCGAGTGGCCCGACGCCGACCGTCTCTTCCGCATCGGCCGCCTCCGACGGAAGCACGCTGTGCCCGAGAGCGACTGGGGTGGCGTCTGGTCGGTCATGCGCACCCTCGCGGATCTGCACGGCGATGACGGCGTGCGCTTGGTCGTCTGGTTCGACAGCTGACTCCACCAGACCTGAGCTCGTTGGCGCCGGCTGCGCCAAGAAGGTCGGGCAAGAGGAAGTCGCGACCGTCGTTGCGCTGCTGCGGCTGAGGGAGGAACTGCATCAGCTCCCGGCCGTGTTCTGCCGCTTCTGCGGGAAGGCACTCCGGGGAACGCAAGGGGGGTGCTCCCGAACTCGGGAGCACCCCTCTTGGCCGGGCCTCAGCCCGGGTGTGGCGGTGGGTGTGGGATTTGAACCCACGGTGACATCGCTGCCACGACGGTTTTCAAGACCGTTCCCTTAGGCCGCTCGGGCAACCCACCTGGCCGGTACAGAGTACCGGCCAGGTGAGGGTGGCGGGGGCGACTGCCGGGTCAGGAGGCCTGGGCCTTGTCGTAGGCCGCCTTCGCCTCGTTGCCGAAGTACGGGCCGTACATCCGGTTCGGCAGGAAGGTGTAGCCGAAGCTGTTCACCGAGACCTGGGTGCCCAGGCCCGTGGCCTCGTTGAAGTCCTGGAACCAGGGGCCCCCGCTGGAGCCGCCGGTCATGTTGCAGGCCAGGCTGTGGTCCTTGGTCAGCAGGAAGTCCTTGCCGCTGTTGCCGCTGCAGTAGACCAGCTTGGTGCCGTCGTACGGGGCCGCCGCCGGGAAGCCGAAGGAGTACATCTTCTTGTTGTAGCCGCCGTTGAAGAGGATCCCCTGGGCGCCGACGGTCTGGCTCAGGGTCTTTCCGTTCAGCGGGGCGACGACGGCGAGGCCGACGTCCATGTTCATGTCCTCGCTCGCGGCCCACTGGTCGGTGGCGAAGGTCTTGGTGGCCGACCACTGCCCGTAGGGCGCGGAGCCGTTGTTGTAGGCGGGGACGAAGACCCAGTTCGTGTGCCAGGTCCCCTGGTACTTCACGCAGTGCCCTGCCGTGATGACCGTGCTGCCGTTGGCGCTGGTGATCGAGTCTCCGGAGCAGGAGGCGGTCCGGTCGCCCATCGTGAAGAAGACCCGTCCCGAGGTCTTCACCACGGCGCCGGCGCCCGTCCACGCGCCGCCCGCCTGCGGGAACGCCGTGGGGGAGGCGGCAGCCGTCGGGGCGATGGCCGTGGGGGTGGCCGACGTCGCGACCGGGGTACGGCCCCTGCTCGGGACCGCCGTCACATCGAGCGGAGTGGCGCTGCGCATCCGCTCCGCGGTCCAGAAGCCCTGGGTGTGCTGCTGCCGGAAGGACGCGGGGGCGTCCGCGGCGAGCGAGGGGGTGGCCGCCGTCAGGGCGCCCGCGACCAGGGAGCTCGCCGCGAGCAGGACGGACAAGGCCGTGCGATGACGATTCACGCATGACTCCTTCTGCCGTGCCCGGGCCGGGGTGACGACACCGGGCAGGGTGGGGGTGAAGAGCGGTCGGTGCGGATCGGCTGTGCGCGGTGCGTCGTGCGTGGTGCGGATTTCCGGGGGCAGAGTGGCACGGGAGGGTCGCAATGTCAGCGGGCAGTCGGAACGTTCGGTCGGTTCCGGCCAGGAAATGGCCAACTCCCGGCCGTTGCACCGTCATACGGTGAGCATCACGCCCGCGTACGACACCCCCGCCACCACCACCCAGGCCCCGAGGCCCAACGCCGCGGCCCGCCCGCCGGTCCGGGCCAGCGTCGGCAGGTGCACCGCGCTCCCCAGGCCGAACAGGGCTGCCGCGAGCAGCGCCTCCTGGGCGGTGTGCGCCCACTCCAGCGCTACCTCGGGCAGTACGCCGGTGGCGCGCAGCGCGGCCGCGGCCAGGAACCCGAGGACGAAAAGCGGCACCGGCGCCGGCCGGCGGCCCGAGGTGGTGCGCACCCCGCGGCGGCGGGCCCGTACCGAGAAGGCCACGGCCGCCACGAGCGGGGCGAGCAGCGCCACCCGCATCAGCTTCACCAGTACCGCCTCGCCCAGGGCGTCCGGGCCCGCCGTCTGTGCGGTGGCCACGACCTGGCCGACATCGTGGACGCCGGCGCCGACCCACCGCCCGAAGGCGAGGTCGGAGAGTCCCAACGGCCCTTGGAGGAGCGGAAGTACCGCTATGGCGAGCGTGCCGCACAGGGTGACCAGTGCCACCGAGGCGGCCACGTCCTCCTCGTCGCTGCCGGACACCTCGCTCACCGCGCCGATCGCCGAAGCGCCGCAGATCGAGTAGCCGGTGGCGATCAACAGCGGCTGGTCGCCCGGGAGCCGTAGCCGACGGCCCAGCCAGAGGGTGCCGAGGAAGGTGGCCGCGACGACACCGACCACCATCGCCACGGTGGCCCAGCCCAGCCGGAGGACCTGGTCCAGCCCCAGGCCGAGCCCCAGCAGGACGATGCCCATCCGCATCAGCCGGCGCCCGGCCAGGGAGAGGCCGGGCCGCGCGGCCGCGCGTACGAACGTCCTGAGACCCGGCAGGTGGGCCACCGCGATGCCCAGCACCACGGATGCCGTCAGCATCGGCACGGCGGGCACGAGGCGATGGATGCACCATGCCGTCAGCGCGCCACCCACGGCCATCGCCAACCCGGGCCAGGGAGTGGATGTTTCACGTGAAACATGCCGGACCGCCGCGCCCTGAGGGCGGTGAAGGAGGGCCATCAGTCGACGGGGAGCGTATAGACGCGACGGATGCTGGTGCCCAGCCGGGAGACATCGGCGCCGTATACGTGCACCGATATCGCCTTGCTCGTACAGGAGTTGCGCACTTTGTGGATGTCACCGGGCGGGGCGAAACCGCAGACCTCGCCCTGGGCATTGACCACGTCCTCGGTGGGCACCAGCCGGGCGGGGCCGGCGCCGGGCGCGAGGCGGAAGCGGCGTTCGCTTTCCTCCCCCTGGTGCACCCCGGCCACGCACCACGACACGTGGTCGTGGATACAGGTCTCCTGCCCGGGCAGCCAGACCAGGGCCACGACCGAGAAGCTGCCGTCGGCCGCGGCGTGCAGGATGTGCTGCCGGTACCGCTCCGGGTCGCCTTCCTGCTGGGACGGGGTCAGCAGGTCGGGCGCGCCCAGGTGCGGGGCGAGTCGTTCGCCCACCAGGTACGCGGTGAGGTCGGGAGCCAGCCCCCGCTCCACGACCGTGCGGATCTCACTGACGAGGGCGGCCATCCTCGTGGTGGTTCGGGCCGGTGTGGTGGTGGTCATACTGGCAGCGTGCTGCCGTCGTTCCATCACGTCCAACGACAGTTATGACCTGAAATCCCTAGCAGCGCTTATGGGTTGGTCAGCAGCCGACCCGGTTGCCGGCCACTTGTTTCAGCGCGTCGAGCACCACGGCCGTCGCCGGGATCCGCAGGTGGTCCCGGTAGACGTACGCCGCGATGTGTCGGCGTGCGGCGGGCTGGAGGGCTCGCCCGCAGACCCGGCTCAGCGAGAGTGAGGGCAGCACCAGCGCGGGCATCATCGCCACGCCCAGGCCCTGTGCGACCAGGCTCTGCACCACCAGGTTGTCGTCGGTGGCGAAGCGGATGTCGGGCACGAACCCGAGCTCCGCGCACTCGTGCAGCAGGTTCGCACGGCAGCGCGGACAGCCCGCGATCCAGCGTTCCTCGGCGAGGTCGGCCAGGTGCACGGCGCGGCGCCGGGCCAGCGGATGCCCGGTCGGCAGCAGCACCGTCAGCTGGTCCTCCATCAGCCTGACCTCGGCGACCTCCTCCGGAATCGCCTCGTGCAGGCCGGGATAGGTGAAGGCCAGCGTGATGTCGCACTCGCCGCGCTCCAGTCGGCGCAGCGACTCGGGGGGCTCCCCCTCCAGCAGTTCCACCTGTATGCCCGGGTGGTCCTTGGCCAGGCCGCTCAGGGCCTCGGGGACGAGGGTGACATTGGCGCTGGGGAAGCCGCACAGCCTGACCCGGCCGGTACGCAGCCGGGCGTACGCCCTCAGCTGGGCCTCGGCGGCGGAGAGGTTGCCGAGGATGGTCTCGGCGTGCCGGGAGAGGGACTCACCTGCCTCGGTGAGCTGCATCCTGCGGCCCACGCGGGTGAACAGCGGGGTGCCGACGGCGCGTTCGAGCGCCTTCATCTGCTGGGTGATGGCGGGCTGGGTGTAGCCCAGCACGCGGGCGGCGGCCGAGTACGACCCGGAGGCGACCACCGCGTGAAAGGTCCGTATGTGCCGAGAATCGAACACGAGCGAAGCATAAGCGGACGTTGGAGGGGCCGTAGGCGATTCCCGCCTACGGCCCCTCCTCGTAGGGTCGCCGCCGCGACCGGTGGTGCTACTTGTCGCCGACCCGGGAGCCGAGTGTGATGTCGACCGTGGTCGGCTTGCCGCCGCGCAGGTAGGTCAGCTTCACGGTGTCGCCGGGCTTGTACGTCCAGATCATGCTGATCAGGGTCGGGCCGCTGTCGACCGGCTTGCCGCCGAATTCGGTGATGACGTCGCCCGGCTTGAGGCCCGCCTTGCCGGCGGGGCCGTTCGGGTCGACCAGCTCGTTGGCGGCCCCGCCCTGCTCGGAGATCTTGGCGCCCTCGGACTTGGCCTGGAGGTCCACGGAGACCGAGATCACCGGGTAGACCGGCTTGCCGGTCTTGATCAGCGATTCGGCGACGTTCTTCGCCTGGTTGACCGGGATGGCGAAGCCGAGGCCGATGGAGCCTGCCTGGCCGCCACCGAAGCCTCCGTTGCCCGCCGACTGGATCGCGGAGTTGATACCGATGACCGCGCCGCGTCCGTCGAGCAGCGGGCCGCCGGAGTTGCCCGGGTTGATCGAGGCGTCCGTCTGGAGGGCGCTCATGTACGAGTTCTTGCTGCCGGTGCCGTCGCCGGAGGCGACCGGGCGGTTCTTGGCACTGACGATGCCGGTGGTGACCGTGTTCGACAGGCCGAAGGGGGCGCCGATCGCGATGGTCGAGTCGCCGACCGCGACCTTGTCGGAGTCGCCGAGCGGCAGCGGCTTGAGGCCGGCAGGCGGGTTCTTCAGCTTGAGCACGGCAACGTCGTAGCCCTGGGCGCGGCCCACGACCTCGGCGTCGTACCGCTTGCCGTCGGAGAACGTCGCGAAGAGCTTGCCGCCGTTCGCGGCCGAGGCCACGACGTGGTTGTTGGTGAGGATGTGGCCCTGCTGGTCGTAGACGAAGCCGGTGCCGGTGCCGCCCTCGCCGTCGCCGGCCGAGGCCTCGATGGTGACCACGCTGGGCAGGGCCCCCGCGGCCAGACCGGCGATGGAGCCGGCCTCGCGCTTGAGGTCCTTGGGCGTGTTCGCGGCGCTGATCGTGGTGGAGCCGGTGCCGTTGTTGCTGCGCTCGGCGGCCCAGTAGCCGACGCCGCCGCCGATGCCGCCCGCGAGGAGGGCCGCCACCAGCACGGCCGCGACGAGGCCGCCCTTGCCCTTCTGCTTCGGCGCGGGGGCGCCGTCGGGCGTCAGGGGAGCACCCCAGGCGCCGCCGCCGTGGCCGCCCGCTCCGTACGCCGGAACGGTGGGCGGCGGGGGCGGCCAGCCCTCGGCTCCGTGCGCCGCCGCCGGGGTCTGAGCCCCGTAGTACGCCGGGGCGTGGCCCTCGCCGTAGGCCGGGGCGGCCGGGGGCGCCGCTGCGGGCGGAATCTGCTGGGTGGGCTCGGTACCGGGAGCCGGAGTGGGCGGCAGCTGCTGGGTCACCGGCTCGGGGACGGCGGGCGCGGGGGCCGCATCCTGCGTCTCGGAGGCCGGAGCAGGGGGTACGGACGGGGCCGCGGGGGGTGTCGGGGCCGCGGTGCCCTCGTTCTCGGTGCTCACAGCGCTCTCTCCTCGTCACACACGGCTTCGGAAAATTCTCTGGCGATATCGGTCCGACTGAACGTTCGACGTGCCGCACAAGTTCCTGGGCAAAGCCTTTCCCATGACCCGTCAGAGCACTGTAAGCCGGACCTGTGCATCTCTCCCCATTCTTTATATCCGACATTTCGAATGTGCTCGTGGGGCCGATACCGCCTGCGCCCGGCGCCCGGGGACCTCTCGGTGGCACCATGACCCGGTGACCCACGCAATGCCCCGCACCATCCAGGTCGTCGCCCACCGCGGCGCCTCGGAGGATGCCCCCGAGCACACCCTGGCCGCCTACCGCAAGGCCATCGAGGACGGCGCCGACGGCCTCGAATGCGATGTCCGGCTCACCGCGGACGGCCATCTGGTCCTGGTCCACGATCGCCGGGTGAACCGCACCTCGAACGGCCGCGGCGCCGTCTCCGCCCTGGAACTGGCCGATCTCGCCGCTCTCGACTTCGGCTCCTGGAAGGACCGCGAGGAGTCCCCCGACTGGGACGCGGACCCCGAGCGCACCTCGGTCCTCACCCTGGAGCGCCTGCTGGAGCTGGTCTCCGACGCCGGACGGCCGGTGCAGCTCGCGATCGAGACGAAGCATCCGACCCGCTGGGCCGGACAGGTGGAGGAACGCCTCCTCGCCCTCCTCAAGCGCTTCGATCTGGACGCCCCGCCCGCCGAGGGGCCGCACCCGGTGCGCGTCATGAGCTTCTCCGCCCGCTCCCTGCACCGGATCCGGGCAGCCGCGCCGACGATCCCGACCGTGTACCTGATGCAGTTCATCTCGCCGCGGATGCGGGACGGGCGGTTGCCGGCCGGAGTGACGATCGCCGGTCCCGGGATGCGAATCGTGCGCAACCATCCCGGCTTCATCCACAAGCTCCAGAGTGCGGGCCACTCCGTGCACGTATGGACAGTGAACGAACCGGAAGACGTTCAGCTCTGCGCTGATCTGGGCGTCGAGGCCATCATCACGAACAGACCCCGCCAAGTTCTGTCCCAACTCGGGCGCTGACATCCCGATTTGCACACCCGTCACCCACGGCACGTCCGTAACAGGGTGTGCTCCGGCGCATCCGCTCCGCATTTGGCAGGCATGAATGCGTCAGAGGGGCGCGCTTCGGACTCCTTCGGCGGTTTCCGGTCCAGGCCATTGGGGCATCCAGACCATGCGTGGGGCTAAGGAGGTTCCGGGGGTGGCGTTGGTGGTGGCACAAGAAGTGCCCACGTCGTCGTGCATGGACGTACGCCATGGTCCTGCGGGCGTGGGCGAGGCGAGACACCGGATGCGCGAACAACTGCGTATCAGCGGTGTGCCCGAATCGGTCGTGGACGATGCCGTACTGATCCTTTCCGAACTGCTCAGCAACGCCTGCCGACACGGCAGGCCCCTGGGCTCTCGGGAAGTCGGGGACGGGGAGATACGCGCCGCCTGGCGCGTGGACAGAGCGGGACGACTGACGGTCGAGGTCACGGACGGCGGCGGGCCCACCCGCCCGGTCCCGGCCACGCCCTCGGTCACCGCACGGGGCGGTCGGGGGCTGAACATCATCAGCGCCCTGGCCCAGGACTGGGGTGTCCGGGACGGAGCGGCGGGTGAGGTCACCGTGTGGGTGATCGTTGCCTGTGGGCCCCGGCACGAGGATTTCGCTACGCGCGTTGCGCCCCCGGCGATCGACTTCAGTACGGCCTTCGACGACCTCGATCCCTGAGCCGGGATCGCCGAGCGCACAACAGAACGACAGACACACCAGCACGACAACGCGCTGCACAGCAGGACAGCAGTACCGGTCATCCGCACAGGCGGCCGTCCGGGAGCGCACGCCGACCGTGCTCCCGGCCGCACCCAACCGGTTCCGGCGGTACGAACGGCTAGGCTCGCGCCCAGACACGACGCCGTACCGCCGCAACCGGGAGACACGCACGATGGCCAAGAAGCGCCCCGCAGCCAAGACTGCAAAGCCGCAGCTCAACAACGGTGAGATCCCTGTTGTGGGCGCCCGCGAGCCCTGCCCCTGCGGGTCCGGCCGCCGCTACAAGGCCTGCCACGGCGCGGCCGCCGCGCACGCCGTCACCGAGCACGTGCAGCGCCCCTTCGAGGGCCTGCCGGGCGAGTGCGACTGGGTCGCCCTGCGCGAGCTCGTGCCCGCGGCCACCGTCCCGCTGTCCCTCAAGGGCGGTCTGCCCGAAGGCGTGCCCTCGGTGACGCTGGTGACCGTACTGCCCATGGCGTGGCCGGCGCTGCGCCGCGAGGACGGGTCCGTCCTCCTCGGCCTGCAGAACGAGTCCTCCTCCGGCGACCTCGGCCGCGACATGGCCGACACCCTGGAGCGTGCCCTCGCGGCGGAGCCGGGTACGCCGGTTGCCGCCCGCCGGGTTCCGGCCGAGGGTCCCCGACTTCAGGATCTCCTGGACACCGACGGCGGTTTCGAGCCGGTTGTGCACAGCGGGTTCGAATTCTGGATTCCGGAATCCGAGAACGCCCAGAGCGCCTCGCCGGAGATCGCCGCGTCGCTGGAGCGCGCCAACGCCGCAGCCATTCCCACCGTCAAGCTGACCGGCGTGGACGCCGCCTACTGGTGCGAGACCCCGGACAAGAACCACCTGCGCTGGGTCATGCCGCACCCGGAGGAGAAGCTGCTCGACGCCCTCGCGCGGCTGCACGCGGCCGGCACCTCCTCGCTCGGCGAGGGCACGAAGCTCGTCGGCTCCTTCCGCGCGCACGGCCTGATGGTCCCCGTCTGGGACCTGCCCACCGGAGTCACGGCCGACGACGTCGAGAAGCCCGCGGCGGAGTTCGCGGAGCGGCTGGCCGGGGCTCTGGCCACGGACGCCCCGCTGACCACGGAGGAGCGCCGGGCACGTGGCGGACTCACCAACCGCCAGGTGACCCTCAGCTGACCGAGCGCACACGCGGAGTCGGTGACCGGAGTCACAACTCCCGCTAATCGTCTGCAAATCGGTGTCTGAATATCGGAGATCGAATTTGCGAACAGGCGATCTCTTGTTACCGTTCTTGTAGCCCGGTCGCTGGTGCATCCCCCGTCGCCAGCGACCGGGCCCTTGATTTTCAGGGTGTGGTCAACCATCACCCGGTGCCGGTGAGTTGCTCCCGGACCTCAAGAGCAGTTCCCCTTCATCATCCGGAACTGCAAATTCCGCTACGGCCGAGTAACCCTCCGGCTCCCCGACCGAGGCCTCCTTCGGCGTCTCGCACAGGCCCGGTTCGTCGCCCGCTCCCACCGAGCACCGGATCTGAACCGTGCGCCCGGCAGGAGCCATCATGGTCAGCACCGCATCCAGCGCGCGACCACTTGTGTTTCGGTAGTAACTCCGGCCCCACGTCCGGCCGTCACCCACCAGCACGCAGGTCTGTGCCTCCACCCCGTGCGGCGAGGACAGTTCGGGGCCGCAGCGGGAATCCGTACGGGGCTGCTCGGCCGGACCGGGCTGCTGCGGGCCGGCCGCCGGCCCCGAGTCCGCGGGGGACGTGCGGGAGCGGTCCGAAAGTCCGAGCACCGAGAACAGGCCACCACCCTTTCCGTCGTCCTGACCGGCAAAATCCGGCCCGGCGATCGCTCCGGCGAGCGGGAGCGACAAGATGATCAGCACACCGGCGCCGATACCGATGAGGCGGAGATTCATTCGTCGAAGATAGCGAGGCGGGAATGGGGCACGGAGATCCCCGCGCCCAATTCCCTTGGAAACTCGTCCCGCTGGCACCCGTACGAGTGATCCTCGGGGGTCCCGCAGGTCAGTACGCGAGCCTGCTGCCGCCGCCGGGCGCACCGCTGCTGGCCTCGACCAGCGCGTCCACGACCGCCTCGACCTCGGGCAGCCAGAGACTTCCCGCACCTCGCGCACCCGATGGGCGCCGGTCCGCGCGCGGCTCCCGCTCCCAGCGCACCTGGCCGCCGCTGGAGGCCGCGGAAGGCGGCAGCAACAGATAGCCGCCCTCGCCGTGGAAGCGCAGCGAGGAGGGCACGTGGTCCTTCGCGTACAGGAGTTCGCCGAGCCGCTCCAGCGAGTACGGCGCCACCATCAGCGCCCAGCGGGTGGGCGTGGCCACGACCGGCCCGAGCCGCATGCCCTGCGCGTCCAGTCGCACGAGGGCACTCGCGGCCGCGCCGGCCGGCAGGCTCACCGCGCACGGCGCGGCGCCCCCGGTGGCCATCAGAACGGGAGCGGTGGGCCGGTTGGTCCACCACCAGGACACCATCCGGGGGTCGGTGGTGGCGGCGAGCAGTCCGGGGTCGAAGGGATGCGCGCCGGGGACGACGCAGTCGGGGTCGGGGCAGGCGCATCGGGCTCCGTCGGGGCCCGACCGGCCGACGCCGGGCAGGACTGGCCATTGCCAGGTGGTGGCGCAGACGAGCGCCGCGTCGAGCAGTGCGGACGTACCGCCGCTCTGTCCCGGGTCGGGGCGCAGGGATTGAAAGCGATCGCGGAGCCGCTGGAGACGCCTTCCGAGGATCTCGCGCATGTGCGCTCGTTCCTTTCCGTTGAACGCCGAGGGCCACATCACACCATGTAACCGGTGTCTCACCACACGTACAGGTTTCGCGTCACTGTCCGCCAGAAGCAGGTTCACGCGGTTCGTGCAGGTTTCTTACGGGTCCATCAAACGTCCCGCGGGGGTGGAGCGCGACCCGCGCCGGCCGCCGAGTCCGGCTGCCGCCGCTAAGGACGACGGCCCGTGCAGGGCGGTTCCCGGTGGCGCCAACTGGCCCCGGGCACCTACGAGTACGTACCCGACCCCCTGAGGAGCCCGCTCAGTCGATCGCAAAAACCGACTGCTTCCAGCTTTTTCCGGCCAAGTTCTAGCCTTGGCTCGACAGTGAGTTGCCGTCCCACGGACACCAGGATTCCCACCTGGGCAATGCTGGACATGCATCCACGTCTGCGTGTAGATGTGGATTCCTTGATGGCGGTGCAGCACGATCTGGGGGTTTGCGATGCTATTCGGCGAATCGCACCAGGTGGAAAGGCGGACGCCATGAGCGCCCCGCATCTGCCGAAAGTGGCTGGAATCGATCCAGCAGTCACTGTGTCACCGCACACTGCGGCGGCCACGCCCGCCCGGACCACCCCCGCACCGGTCCCGCCGCCCGGCCCGGGCAGTGTCATCCAGGACCGCCTGGCGGGCATGGTCTCGGATCTCACCACCCTGCACGAGCTCACCGAGCGCCTCGCGCGCGCCACTGACCTCGAAACTTCCCTGCGCGAGTTCCTCCGCGCCGGCGCCGCACTCGTCGGCGCCCGCCGCGGCCTGATCGTCCTGGAGCCCTCCGACGGACTCGGCCCGACCAGCACGATCGGCCTCGGGCTCGGCCACGCGGAGCTCGGCCACATCGAGACCGTGCCGCGCAGCGCCACCTCCTACGGGCGGATCCTCGACGGCCTGCCCGACGCCCAGGGCGGCTCCGAGTTCCTCCCCGAACCGGACGCGCCCCCCGGCACCGGTGGGTTCGCCGCCCCCGTCGACCCCCGCCACCGGGAGGTCGCCGCCCGTCTCGGCTACGCCGCCAGTTACGCGCTCCCCCTCGCCGCCGAGGCCACCGGCCGGCTCGGCGCGGCCGTCTGGCTCTACGACGAGCAGGCCGAGCCGAGCGACCGCCAGCGCGACCTCGCCGGGCTCTACGTGCGGCACGCCGCCGAGCACCTGGCCCGGATGCTGGAGGTGGAGCGCTCCCGCTCGCACCTGGCCACCGTCGCGGAGGAACTGCTGCCGAGCCGGCTCCCGCGGATCCCCGGGGTACAGCTCGCGGCCCGCCACCACGCCGGGCCGCGTGGCGGGGGCGACTGGTACGACGCCCTGCCGCTGCCCGAGGGAGCCCTGGGCCTGGCCGTCGGCTCCGTCACCGGATCCGGGCCGAGCGCCATCGCCGCGATGGGCCGGCTGCGCGCATCGCTGCGCGCCTACGCCGTCATGGAGGGCGAGGACCCCGTAGCGGTCCTGTCCGACCTGGAGCTGTTGCTGCGCCTCACCGAGCCCGCTCGCTCCGCCACTGCGCTCTTCGCCTACTGCGAGCCCGCCGGCGGGTCGCAGTCGGGAGGCCCGGGAAGCAAGATCATCCTGGCCGGTGCCGGGCACACCCCGCCGCTGCTGATCGGCGAGCACCGCACCGAGTACGTGGAGACCTCGCTCTCAGCCCCCCTGGGCATGCTGTCCTGCTGGGAGGCGCCGAGCGTGGAGATCGAACCCGCTCCCGGAGAAACGGTGCTTCTCTACACCGACGGGCTGCTCCACCACACGGGCGACCCGATGGACCGGGCCTACGCCCGGCTGCACGCCGCGGCCGCGGGGGTACCCCGTAGCGCCCGCGACGACCCGGCGGCCCTGTGCGAGCACATCCTGCGGACCGTACTGCCGGGCGGGGAGCCGACCGAGGCTCCCGAGGACATCGTGCTGCTCGCCGCCCGCTTCGAATGATGCCCGGAGCATGTTCCGAATCGTGACGGACGGCACGATTCGGAACAGCCCTCTCCGTACATGCATACGATGGATACGGTCCACACCCAGGTCCGTACCGTCGTAGCTGAGGAGAAGACGTGGCTGACGAGCTCACCCCGGAGACCCCGGAAGAAGAGCAGCCCAAGAAGACGCACAAGCAGCGCAAGAACGGTCTGTACCCGGGCGTCAGCGACGAACTCGCAGAGAACATGCGCACCGGCTGGGCCGACACCGAGCTGCACGGGCTGGAGCCCATCGCCCAGGCCACGCACACCCTCGCCCGCCGCGACGCGCTGTCCCGGCGCTTCCCGGGCGAGCGCCTCGTCGTCCCCGCGGGCCGCCTGAAGACCCGCTCGAACGACACCGAGTACCCCTTCCGCGCCTCGACCGAGTACGCCTACCTCACGGGCGACCAGACCGAGAACGGCGTCCTGGTCCTGGAGCCCACCGGGCCGACCGGGCACACCGCCGCCATCTACCTGCTGCCGCGCTCCGACCGCGAGAACGGCGAGTTCTGGCTGTCCGGCCAGGGCGAGCTGTGGGTCGGCCGGCGCCACTCCCTCGCCGAGGCCGAGCAGCTCCTGGGCATCCCCGCGAAGGACGTCCGCGAGCTCGCCGAGGCCCTCACCGAGGCCGAGGGCCCGGTCCGCGTCGTGCGCGGCCACGACGCGGTCATCGAGTCCGCCCTCACCGACAAGGTGACCAAGGAGCGCGACGAGGAACTGCGCGTCTACCTCTCCGAGGCCCGCGCGGTGAAGGACTCCTTCGAGATCGGCGAGCTGCAGAAGGCCGTGGACTCGACCGTCCGCGGCTTCGAGGACGTCGTGAAGGTCCTGGACAAGGCCGAGGCCACGTCCGAGCGCTACATCGAGGGCACCTTCTTCCTGCGCGCCCGCGTCGAGGGCAACGACATCGGCTACGGCTCCATCTGCGCCGCCGGCCCGCACGCCTGCACCCTGCACTGGGTCCGCAACGACGGCGACGTCCGCTCCGGTGACCTGCTGCTGCTCGACGCCGGTGTGGAGACCCACAGCCTCTACACCGCCGACGTCACGCGCACGCTGCCGATCAACGGCACGTACAGCGACATCCAGCGCAAGATCTACGACGCCGTGTACGAGTCCCAGGAAGCCGGCATCGCCGCGGTGAAGCCGGGTGCGAAGTTCCGCGACTTCCACGACGCCTCCCAGCACGTACTGGCCGAGAAGCTCGTCGAGTGGGGCCTGCTGGAGGGGCCGGTCGAGCGGGTCCTGGAGCTGGGCCTGCAGCGCCGCTGGACCCTGCACGGCACCGGTCACATGCTCGGCATGGACGTCCACGACTGCGCCGCAGCCCGCCGCGAGGCGTACGTCGACGGGACGCTGGAGCCGGGCATGTGCCTGACCGTCGAGCCCGGTCTGTACTTCCAGGCCGACGATCTGACCGTGCCCGAGGAGTACCGCGGCATCGGCGTCCGGATCGAGGACGACATCCTCGTCACCGAGGACGGCAACCGGAACCTGTCGGCCGGACTGCCCCGTACCTCGAGCGACGTCGAGGCATGGATGGCCGGCCTGAAGGGCTGACGTCCGCGGGTCACGTACTCGGTGGGCGGGATCCCGTACGGGGTCCCGCCCACCGGCGTTCCTACGACACTTTCAGCAGCGCGTCGTCGCGCCACTTCAGCATCTTGTCGAAACTCACCACCGCGCCGCGGCCGGGCCGGTTGCGGAAGCGGACGTGGTCGGCGAGCTCGGCGATCAGGTGCAGACCTCGGCCGTGTTCGGCCAGGGAGGGTCTGCGGCGGGCCACCGTCGCGGGCGGGAAACCCGGACCGGAGTCGGTCACCTCGATGCGGCAGCGGTCCCCGTCCAGATAGGCCGTGACGTGGTACGCCTCGGCATCGTCCGGGATTTCGCCACCTCCGCCGTGCTCCACCGCGTTCGCACACGCCTCGCTCAGCGCCACCGAGAGATCGAAGGAGATGTCCGGATCCACCCCCGCGGTCTCCATAGTCCCCAGCAGCAGTCGCCTGGCGAGCGGCACGCTCGCGGCTTCGCGCCTCAAGTGGAGAGACCACCAGATGCTCATACGGTTACCTATTGCCGCCCGCGAGGGGACGTAAGCGCCCTGCGACCGTCCGAGACCTCAATACGCCCGTTCGGCCGATGTGACTCTCCCGGGGAGCGGTGTATGCGGCGGACCCGGACGGTCCGCGCAGAGAGGACCCATACGGACCTTCCGGACCTGCCGTATGAAGGGCACAGGGGCAGTGCGATGATGACCCGGCCATGTCTGACCCCCACGCGACGCACGCCGGAGCCGGCCTCCGGCTGATCCGGGCCGCGGTGTTCACCGCGGTCTGTGTCGTGCTGTCCGGGACGGGGCACGCCCTGGCGTCCTGCGCCACCGTGCCCTGGTGGTCCCTCTGCTTCGGCTTCCTCGCCGTCTTCTCGGTCGCGGCCCCGCTCGCGGGCCGTCGGCGCACGCTTCCCGGCCTCGCCGCCGCGCTCACCGCCGGACAGCTCGGCCTGCACGCGCTGTTCGGCCTCGGCCAGCACGGCGCCACGTCCGCGCAGGCACCGGCCGGCGCCGCCGACGTGCGGCTCGCGGAGCTCGCCGCCCGGCTGGTGTGCGGGGGCAACTCCGTACCGCTCAGCGCGGCCGATGCCCGGCAGATCCTGGAGGCCGCCGGACTGGACCCGGCGGCCCTTGCCGAGCAGGCGGGACAGGCCGCGCAGGTCGTGGCGCAGGGCCACGGAGCACACGCCCATGTGGCTCAGGCGGTCACCACCGCGCCCGCGACCGGCCTGTTCAGCCCGGCCATGCTGGCCGGTCACCTGCTGGCCGCACTCGCCGCGGGCTGGCTGCTCGGCCGCGGCGACGCCGCACTCTTCCGACTCGTCGAACTGTCCCGGCGTTCCGCCGAAGCCGCCCCGATCCGTCCGCTGCGCGCCGCGCTGGCATTCGTACGCGCCTTCGGCGCCGGGCTCCCGGGGGCGGCCTCCCGCACCCCGCAGGTCCTGCGGACCGGGTCCGACCCGGCTCTCTCGACCGGCCGGGAAGCACTCCAGCACACGGTGATCCGGCGCGGGCCGCCCGCGGCGCTCGCCCTCGCAGCCTGACGCGGCACCCTCCTTCCCGGACACAGAGCGGGAGCACCGGTGCCGCGAAACTCCGCGCGCGCCCGTGCGCGGAGCACCGCCATCACTGCTTCCGTGGAGTGTTCCTGCCATGAAGACCTCTCGCGTCTCCATCGCCGCCGCCATCGCCGCCGGTTCCGTCCTCGTCCTCTCCGGCCCTGCCTTCGCCCACGTCGGCGTGCAGCCCGTCGGCGAGGCCGCCAAGGGGGGCTACGCGACGATCAACTTCAAGGTCCCCAACGAGCGGGACAACGCGTCGACCACCCAGCTGGAGGTCAACTTCCCGATCGACCAGCCGCTCACCTCCGTGATGCCGCAGGACGTTCCCGGCTGGACCGTGACGGTCGAGAAGAGCAAGCTCGACAAGCCGCTGACGGTCCACGGAAAGCAGATCAACGAGGCCGTCACCAAGGTGACCTGGACCGGCGGCAAGATCGAGCCCGGGAAGTTCCAGCAGTTCCCGCTCTCCGTGGGCAAGCTGCCCGAGAGCGACCAGATGGTCTTCAAGTCCATCCAGACGTACGACAACGGTGAGGTCGTCCGCTGGATCGAGGAGGCCAAGGAAGGCGCCGCGGAGCCTCAGAACCCCGCGCCCGTCCTGAAGCTGGCCGCCCCCAAGGGCGGCGACCACCACGACAGCGGGGCCAAGGCCGACGAGGCGAAGAACGCCGACAAGGACGCCGAGCACGGCCACGACAAGGCCGCCTCCGAGCACGGCTCCGACACCACCGCGCGCGCCCTCGGCATCGCCGGCATCGTCGTCGGACTCGGCGGTGTCGCCTTCGGCATCGCCTCGCGCCGCCGATCCGCCTGACCTGCCGCGCCCGATGGGCGCTGTCGCTCCGATACGTCCGTAGCAACCCCCGATCTCAGGGACATTTCTCCATGCGCACCACACGTGTGACGGTCGCCGCTCTGCTCGCGGCGGCCGCACTCACCCTCACCGCCTGCGGCGGTGAACCCGCCAAGACGAGCGGGGTCACCCAGATCTCCGGCGGCCAGAGCAACACCAAGGCCGCGACCGTACTGGACCGCCCCTTCGGCAAGCCCGAGCTCGTCCTCACGGACACCACCGGCAAGCCGTGGAACCTGCGCGAGCAGACCAAGGGCAAGCCCACACTCATCTACTTCGGCTACACCAGCTGCCCGGACGTGTGCCCGCTGACGATGAGCAACATCGCCGTCGCCAAGAAGGCGCTCCCCCAGGCCGACCGGGACAACCTCCGGGTCGTCTTCATCACCACGGACCCCGAGAGGGACACTCCCGAGACCCTCGGCGCGTGGCTGAAGGGGCAGGACCCCGCCTTCGTCGGACTCACCGGGGACTTCGCGACCATCCAGGCCGCCGCCCGCACGCTCGGCATCGGGATCGAGGCCGCCAAGAAGGAGGCCAACGGCGACGTCATCTCCATGCACGGCGCCCAGGTCATCGCGTTCTCGCCCAAGACCGACGAGGGCTACGTCCTCTACGGCGAGGGCACCACCGTCGACGACTACACCAAGGACCTGCCGAAGCTCGTCAAGGGAGAGAACCCGTGAACGCCCGCACCACCCGCACCCTCGCCGTCGCCCTCTCCCTGACGGCAGCGCTCGCCATATCCGGCTGCTCCGGCGAATCCGGCGGCTCCGAGCCGAAGATGACCGTCAGCGGCGCCTTCATGCCCCAGCCCGTGAACGACAAGATGGCCGGCGGGTTCCTGGTCGTCAAGAACGGCTCCGGGGCCGCCGACAAGCTCACCGGTGCCACGTCCCCGCTCTCCGACGATCTCCAGATCCACGAGACCAAGGACCAGAAGATGCAGCAGGTCCAGTCGATGGACGTGCCGGCGAACGGCGAGCTCCGGCTGGAGCGCGGCGGCAACCACATCATGTTCATGGGGCTGAAGAGCACCCCCAAGGTCGGCGACAAGGTCACCGTCGAGCTCCGCTTCGAGAAGGCCGGCCCGGTCAAGGTCGAGCTGGACGTGAAGGACCGGACGTACAACGCGCAGGCTCCGACCTCTACGGCCGGCAACGGCCACTGACGGACCGAGGAACTGACACGCCATGACGGCCACCGCTCCCGCCCCCTCCACGGCCCGCGCCCGTGCCACGGCACTCCTGCCGCGGCTGGCGCTGGTCCTCGCAGCTCTGCTGGCAAGCCTGTTCACCGCGGCCTCCCCGGCCACGGCGCACGCCGCACTCACCGCGAGCGACCCCAAGGACGGGGCGGTGGTCGCCACGGCACCCGCCCAGGTCACGCTCTCCTTCTCGGAGCAGGTGGCCATGGGTGACGACTCCATCCGTGTCCTGGACCCCCAGGGCAAACGCGTGGACACCGGTGAGCTGCGCGACATGTGCAGCGGCAACACCGTCCGGTACGGCACCGCGCTGCACGCCGGACTGCCGAACGGCACCTACACCGTCGCCTGGCAGGCGGTCTCGGCCGACAGCCATCCGATCTCGGGCGCCTTCACCTTCTCCATCGGGGCGCCCTCGGCCACCGAGGTCTCCCTGCCCACCGCGCAGGCGGGCGGCGGACCCGTCGGGATCGCCTACGGGATCGCCCGCTACCTCTCCTACGCCGGGTTCACGGTGCTCGTGGGCGGCGCCGCCTTCATCCTGCTGTGCTGGCGCCGGGGTGCCGCCGAGCGGCCGCTGCAGAAGCTGGTCGTGCGCGCCTGGGTCACCCTGACCGTCGCCACCCTCGCGATGCTGGTGCTCCGGACCCCGTACACGGGGTCCGGCAACTTCTCCGACATGTTCGACCTCGATGGGCTCAGGGCCGTCCTGGAGACCAAGACCGGAGCCTCGCTGGTCTCCCGGCTGCTCCTGCTGGGTGCGGCCGCCCTCTTCGTCGCCGTCCTCTTCGGCGTGTCCGCGCGCCGCGTGGCCGGTGCCGGACCCGATGACGCGTACGGCGCCGAGGAGAGGGACAAGGTCGACGCCTCCGGCGGAACCGACGAGACCGGGGAGCCGGACGACACCAGCGATCTCACCTTCGGGCTGGCCATGGGCGGCGCCGTCGTGGCCGGCGGTATCGCCGCCACCTGGGCCCTCTCCGAGCACGCCTCCACCGGTATCCAGCCCGGCATAGCCATGCCGGCCGACATCCTGCACCTGATGGCCGTCGCCACCTGGCTCGGCGGTCTCGCCGCGCTGCTCGTCGCCCTCCACAAGGTTCCCGGCATCGAGCGCGCGGCTGTCCGGCGGTTCTCCACGGTCGCCTTCGTCAGCGTCCTGGTGCTCGCCGTCACCGGCATCTACCAGTCCTGGCGCCAGCTCGGCAGCTGGTCGGCCCTCACCGGCACCGACTACGGGCAGCTGCTGCTCCTGAAGGTCGCCCTGGTCGCCGTGCTCCTCGGCATCGCCTTTGTCTCCCGCAAGTGGACCGCGCGGCTCGCCGATGCCCCTGTTGCCCGCGTGGCAGCCGCTAGGCAGACCTCGGGCGTTGTTTCACGTGAAACAGCGTCGGACGACGGCCCCGGCGAGACCGCCCCCTCCGATGTTTCACGTGAAACAGAGGCCGTGACCGTTCCCGAGGACCCGCAGCGCGCCGCCCAGCTCGCCCGGCAGCGTGCCGCCCGTGAGAACGCCCGGGAGAAGCAGGCACGCGACGCGGACCCGGACCGTGCCGGTCTGCGCCGCTCCGTCCTCGCCGAGGCGGCCATCGCCGTGATCCTGCTCGCCGTCACCACGGTGCTCACCAGCACCGAGCCCGGACGGGCCGTGGAACAGGAGACGGGCCGCGGCTCCAGCGCCACCGCCGTCCCTGACCGCGCCGTCAAGATCACCCTGCCTTTCGACACCGGCGGCCCGAACGGCAAGGGGTCCGTCCGGCTCGAACTCGACCCGGGCCGGGTCGGCGCCAACACCCTGCACCTCTGGTCCGACTCCCCGGACGGCACCCCGCTCGACCTTCCCGAGATCAAGGTCGCCTTCACGCTTCCCGCCAAGGACATCGGCCCGCTGCCGCTCGTCCCCGAGCAGGCGGCGCCCGGGCACTGGACCGCGTCCGGTGTCCAGCTGCCGCTCGCCGGTGAGTGGCGCATCGACGTGACCGTGCGTACCTCCGAGATCGACCAGACCACCGTCCAGAAGACCGTGAAGATCGGCTGACCAGCGTGACCGAGAGCAACCCCGACATCGAGATTTCCCGGCGCAGGCTGCTGGGCACCGTCGGCGCCGCAGGCGCCGTCGGGATCGCCCTGGGAGGCACCGGCGGCGCCCTCGCGCACTCCGCGCTCGCGGGCTCCGGGAGCGGCTCCGCCCCGGGCAGGGCCGGGAGCCTGACCTCCCTCGGGGCCACCCAGGTGGCCTTCCACGGAGACCACCAGGCCGGTATCACCACGCCGCTGCAGGCCAAGGGCCACCTCGTCGCCTTCGACCTCGCCGCCGGGGCGGGCCGTACGGAGGCCGCCGCGCTGCTGCGGCGCTGGTCCGAGACGGCTCGGCGGCTGATGGCGGGGGAGCCCGCCTCGACCTCCGACAGTGGGATCGCCCTGGACGCCGGTCCGTCGTCCCTCACCGTCACCTTCGGCTTCGGCCACTCCTTCTTCGAGCGCACCGGCCTCACCGCCCGCCGTCCCGCCGCCCTCGACCCGCTGCCGGACTTCTCCTCGGACCGGCTCGACGACCGGCGCAGCAACGGCGACCTGTGGGTCCAGATCGGCGCCAACGACGGGCTCGTCGCCTTCCACGCGCTGCGCGCCCTGCAGAAGGACGCCGGGGAGGCCGCCCGCGTCCGCTGGCAGATGAACGGCTTCAACCGGTCTCCCGGCGCCACGAGCACCCCGATGACCGCCCGCAACCTGATGGGCCAGATCGACGGCACGGGCAACCCGAAGCCCTCGGAGCCCGACTTCGACAAGCGGCTCTTCGTGCCCGCTGCGGGTCCCGGGCCCGCCGAGCACGCCTGGATGCGCGGGGGCTCGTACGCCGTGGTCCGGCGTATCCGCATGCTCCTCGACGACTGGGACAAGCAGTCCCTCGCCCAGCAGGAGCAGGTCATCGGCCGTACCAAGGCCACCGGCGCTCCTCTGACGGGCGGCGGTGAGACCACCGAAATGGCGCTCGACAAGCTCGGAGCCGACGGGAAGCCCGTCATCCCGTCCAACGCCCACGCCCGGATCTCCGCCCCCGAACAGAACGGCGGAGCCGCCATGCTGCGGCGCCCCTTCTCCTTCCACGACGGGATCGGCGCCGACGGCGCTCCCGACGCCGGGCTGCTCTTCATCTGCTGGCAGGCCGACCCGCTGCGCGGATTCGTACCCGTACAGCGCAAGCTCGACCGGGGCGACGCACTGTCGGAGTTCATCCGGCACGAGTCCAGCGGCCTGTACGCGGTTCCGCCCGGCCCCCGCAGCGACGAGTACGTGGGTCAGCGGCTGCTCGAAGGATGAACAGGAACCCGGTGGACGGCACCCCGGCATTAGGCTGATCGCATGTCAGCCACCCGCTTCACGTATCTCGGTCCCGAGGGCACTTTCACCGAGGCCGCCCTGCGCACCCTGCCGGAAGCCGCGACCCGGGAACTCATCCCGATGGTGTCGGTCCCGGCCGCCCTGGACGCCGTGCGCAACGGCGAGGCGGCTGCTGCCCTGGTCCCGATCGAGAACTCGGTGGAGGGCGGGGTCACCGCCACCCTCGACGAGCTGGCCTCGGGCGAACCGCTGATGATCTACCGCGAGGTGCTGCTGCCGATCGCCTTCGCGCTGCTCGTGCGGCCCGGGACCGCCCTGTCGGACGTCAAGACCGTCACGGGGCACCCGGTCGCCCAGCCGCAGGTGCGCAATTGGCTGCGGGCGAACCTGCCCGACGCGGTGTGGGAGTCGGCCGCCTCGAACGCCGACGGCGCCCGGCTGGTCCAGGAGGGCCGCTTCGACGCCGCCTTCGCGGGCGAGTTCGCCGCCACCACCTACGGGCTCGTTCCGCTGGTGACCGAGATCCACGACGCGGAGAACGCCGAGACCCGCTTCGTACTGGTGGGACGCCCCGCGCGGCCGGCCGCGCCGACCGGCGCGGACAAGACCTCCGTCGTGCTCTGGCTCGGCGACGACCACCCCGGTGCTCTGCTGGAGCTCCTCCAGGAGTTCGCGGTCCGCGGGGTGAACCTGATGCTGATCCAGTCCCGTCCGACCGGACAGGGCATCGGCAACTACTGCTTCGCCGTGGACGCAGAGGGCCACATCTCCGACCGACGGGTCAGCGAGGCGCTCATGGGCCTCAAGCGGACCTGTCCGCAGGTCCGCTTCCTCGGTTCCTACCCGCGCGCCGGCGTTGCTCAGAGTGACGTGCGCGCCCCCCGGGCCGGTACCTCCGACGGCGACTTCACGGCCGCTTCCGACTGGCTGGGGCGTTGCCTCGACGGGCGGGCGTAGGCGGTCGTCCACTGTCCACAGAGTTATCCACAGGCCAGGATGAAGACCTGGGGACAAGTCGACAGAACAGCCCGACAAGGTCGACAAATCGTCCGGGTGGCTCAGGTTTCGCTCTGGGGAGCGGGAGGTGAACGGTGTCACCTCCCTATCGCCGATCAACTCTTTGGGGCGAGTCATTCCCACCCGAATGAGTGTGTGAGGGCGGTTTGAGCCCTGATTCGTCCCGACCACCCACCGATCAGGAATGATCTATTCCTGTGTCCACAGATGCAGCCCACAGCCTGTGGATAACACTCGGCCGGAGGCAATTCCTGTGGACAAGAACCCTCTCCGCCCTGCTCAGCCGCCCGGCCGGCCATCGGCATTCTGCCCCTTTTCAGGGAATGGGACCGCTTTTATTGACGCTCCGAGAAGGACTACTTCCGGTCAGTCGCCAAGACTTATCCATTCGTTGCAATTAGGGCATAGCGACACGCAGCGTGATATCGGTGTGATCCCCGGAACCCCAGCCCGGTAGCCTGGAGGCGTGATTGACCTCCGGCTGCTCCGTGAAGACCCTGACCGTGTCCGCGCCTCGCAGCGCGCCCGTGGAGAGGACGTCGAACTCGTCGACGCGCTGCTCTCCGCCGACGAGCGCCGCAGGTCCTCCGGCGTGCGCTTCGACGAACTGCGCAATGAGCAGAAGTCCCTCGGCAAGCTCATCCCCAAGGCCTCTCCGGAGGAGCGGGCCGAGCTGCTGAAGAAGGCCGAGCAGCTCAAGCAGGACGTCAAGGCGGCCGAGGCCGAGCAGAACGAGGCCGACGAGGCCGCCAAGCAGCTCCTCCTCCAGCTCGGCAACATCGTCCACGAGGACGTCCCGGTCGGTGGCGAGGAGGACTTCACCGTCCTGGAGACGCACGGCAGCATCCGCGACTTCGCCGCCGAGGGCTTCGAGCCCAAGGACCACCTGGAGCTCGGCGAGCTGCTGGGCGCCATCGACGTCGAGCGCGGTGCCAAGGTCTCCGGTTCGCGCTTCTACTACCTGACCGGTGTCGGCGCCCTGCTGGAGCTGGCTCTGGTCAACGCGGCCATCGCCCAGGCCACCGAGGCCGGCTTCATCCCGATGCTGACCCCCGCCCTGGTCCGACCGCGCGCCATGGAGGGCACCGGCTTCCTCGGCCAGGCCGCCGAGAACGTGTACCACCTGGAGAAGGACGACTACTACCTGGTCGGCACCTCCGAGGTCCCGCTCGCCGCGTACCACATGGACGAGATCATCGACGGCGACAAGCTGCCGCTGCGGTACGCCGGCTTCTCCCCGTGCTTCCGCCGCGAGGCCGGTACGTACGGCAAGGACACCCGCGGCATCTTCCGCGTCCACCAGTTCGACAAGGTCGAGATGTTCTCGTACGTCGCGCCGGAGGAGGCCGAGGCCGAGCACCAGCGGCTCCTGGAATGGGAGAAGCAGTGGCTGACCAGCCTGGAGCTGCCGTTCCAGGTGATCGACGTCGCCACCGGTGACCTGGGCGCCTCCGCCTCCCGCAAGTTCGACTGCGAGGCGTGGATCCCCACCCAGGGCAAGTACCGCGAGCTGACCTCGGCCTCGAACTGCAACAGCTTCCAGGCCCGTCGTCTGTCGATCCGCTACCGCGACGGCAAGAAGACGCAGCCGCTGTCCACGCTGAACGGCACGCTGTGCGCCGTACCGCGCACGATCGTCGCGATCCTCGAGAACCACCAGCAGGCCGATGGTTCGGTGCGTGTGCCGCAGGCGCTCCGCCCCTACCTCGGCGGCCGCGAGGTCCTGGAGCCGATCACCAAGTGAGCCCGGCCCCGTTCCCGTACAAGCTCGTCGCGACCGATCTCGACGGCACGCTGCTGCGTGGCGACGACACCGTCTCGGAACGCACTCGTGAAGCGCTCGTCGCGGCCACCGCGGCGGGCGCGGCACACATCATCGTCACCGGTCGGGCCGTGCCCTGGACCCGGCACGTACTGGACGATCTCGGCTACCAAGGGATCGCCGTCTGCGGGCAGGGCGCGCAGGTCTACGACGCGGGTGCGCACCGGTTGCTGACCTCGGTGACGCTGGACCGGCAGCTGGCCGGTCTGGCGCTGTCGAAGCTGGAGGCCGAGATCGGTCCGCTGGCCCTGGCCGCCAGCCGGGACGGGGTGGACGGCGAGGTGCTGTTCGGGCCCGGGTACCAGGTGCAGGAAGGCCTTCCGGCCATATACCTGGACGACACCACGGCGGTCTGGACGGCTCCGCTGAACAAGCTCTACATCCAGCACCCGGAGCTGGACGACGACACGCTCGTCAAGGTGGCCCGGGCAACCGTGGGCAGCCTGGTCGACATCGTCATGGCGGGTCCCGGCATCGTCGAGATCCTGCCGCTGGGCCTGACCAAGGCCACGGGCCTGTCGCTGGCCGCACGCCGGCTGGGGGTGAAGGCGGCGGAGACGATCGCCTTCGGTGACATGCCCAACGACATCCCGATGTTCGGCTGGGCCGCGCACGGGGTGGCGATGGCCAATGCCCATGCCGAGCTCAAGGCCGTGGCCGACGAGGTGACGACCTCCAACGAGGAGGACGGCATCGCGGTGGTGCTGGAGCGTCTGCTGGGCGCCGCGTAGCGCCCACGACATGGGAGAGGTCCGGGGCAGCCCGCGCCGGACGGCGCGCTCGAAGTGGCTGCCCCGGACCTTTTGTTGCTCCCCGCAGCACTCACTCTGCACCTGGCACAGGTCGCTTACCAGCGAATTTCCGTGCGTCAGCCGTGTATCCGGCGGCGGCGCCAGTAGGCGACGGTGACGGCCCCGAGGAGTGGGCCCCAGAGCACCAGCGGGGCGTAGCAGAGAGTCATGAGCCACCAGCCGGCCCCGGTGGGCGCTCCCGGTGCCGCCATGCTCGTGCTCCAGTGGAAGGAGGCCGAGACGGTGATCATGGTGACGGCGACAGCTCCGAGAGCGGCCGGTACTACCGCCACGAGGGGCGGGATCCGGCGTCCGCGCAGCCGGGGGATCCAGCGTGGCACCACCTCGCCCCAGCGCTGCACGAGGCCGAGGCTGAGGAGGCCGAGGCCTTCGGCGAAGAGGCTGAGGGCCACCAGGTAGAAGGACCACCTGCCCGGAAAGAGTTCGGCTTCCAGTCCGCTGCCGGCGCCCCAGCCGACGGGTATGCCGACCGCGATGGCCAGCCTCCACAGGCCGCTGGGGGCGAGGGTCAGGGCGGCCGCGTGTGCAGCCCAGCGGATCGGCCGGCTGACAGCGGGTGCGGTCGAGGTGGCGGTGGGGGTGGCGGTGAGCGTGGCCATCGTCCAAGTCCTTTTCATGGGGCGGTCGGTGATGACTCAAGCCTGGTCGGGCGGGCCCTGCCGGGACCATCGGCCGATCAGCAGGCTCGTGGCGGCGCCGCGTGGGCCGGCTCTGCCGAACGGCAGATGCACCGGCCCCGTGTCCGCTCGTAGGGTCGGGCTCATGACCGTGAACACGCTTGCTGTATATGCCCCCTTGCTGGCTGCTGCCGCTGTCGGTGGCCTCCTCGGCGCGTTCCTGGGGGCGCCGGCGACGTGGGTGCTGCTCTGGGTCGGTCTCCTGCTGCCGCTGCTGGCTCTGGTGGGCCGCTGGTCTCCGGTGCGTTCGGGAGCCGCTGCGGCCTCGCTGGGCGTCGCGGCCGTCGCGCTGTGGCCGGTCCCGCTGATGTGGCCGACGGCGTCGTGGCTGGAGGCCTGCGGAGCGGCGGCGTTCTGGGCGTTGCCCGCGCTCGGGGCCCTGGCCACCGGAGGGTATCTGCGCCGGCAGGCGAGCAGAATGCAGCAGGCCGTCCGGGACGGCCGACGCGACCAGCAGCTGGAACTGGCCCGGGACCTGCACGACTTCGTGGCGCACGATGTGAGCGCCATCGTGGTGCAGGCCCAGGCGGCCAGGTTCGTGGCGGACAGGGAACCCGCGCAGGCGGTCCGCGCGCTGGAGCGGATCGAGGCGGCGGGGCTCGGCGCGCTGGCCGCCATGGACCGGACGGTGCACGCCCTGCGGGAGGCCGCAGGCGCGCAGTCCGCCTCGGTCCCCGGCACCTCGGAGCTGGCGGGACTGGTGGACCGGTTCGAGGGCGGGGTGCTGGAGGCCGATCCGGCGGCGGTCAGGGAGCTGTCGCGGGAGGCGGACACCACCGCGTACCGGGTCGCGGTGGAGGCTTTGACGAACGTACGCCGGCACGCGCCCGGAGCGGCGGTGGTACGGGTGCGCCTGCACCGGGCCGCGGAGGGTATCGAGCTCAGCGTGGCCAACTCGGCACCGGCCCGGGGCGCGAGCGCGCTGCTGGGGCTGCGCAGGCGCGGCGGAGGAACCGGGCTGGCCGGTCTGCGCGGCAGGGTGGAGGCGGCGGGCGGGACACTGCGGGCCGGCGCGAGCGCCGATGGCGGGTGGCGGGTTTGCGCAGTTTTCCCGGCGCAGGGGCACACCCTCGGGTGATCATGGCGGCGTGACCACTCGCATCCTGATAGCCGACGACCAAGAGGACATCCGCAGCGGTTTCCGGCTGATCCTCGATTCGCAGCCGGACATGAACGTGGTGGGGGAGGCGGCGGACGGGGAGACCGCGGTGGCGCTGGCCCGGGAGCTGCGGCCGGACGTGGTGCTGGCGGACATCCGGATGCCGCGGCTCGACGGGCTGGAGGTGACCCGGCTGCTGGCGCCGCGGACGCGGGTGGTGGTGGTGACCACCTTCGACCTGGACGAGTACGTGCATACCGCGCTGCGCAACGGCGCCTGCGGCTTTCTGCTCAAGCGGTCCGGGCCGGCGTTGCTGATCGAGGGCGTACGGGCGGCGATGGCCGGGGACACCCTGATCAGCCCGCAGATCACGGTGCGGCTGCTGAGCAGGCTGACGCAGGCGGGTCCGGTCGCCGCCAGGCCCGCGGCGCATCCACTGACGGAGCGGGAGGTGGACATCGTGCAGCTGGTGGCGCGGGGTCTGACCAACGCGGAGATCGGCGCGGAGCTGTTCATCAGTGCGGGAACGGCCAAGACCCACATCGCGAACGTCCAGGCCAAGCTGGGCGCCCGCAACCGGGTGGGCATCGCTGCCTGGGCGTGGGAGCACGGCATCGCAAAGGCGGAGGCGGACACCCCATAGAGGCCGTGGAGCCCTGGGGCCCGCGGAACGCCGGGGGCCGTGGAGCCCTGGGGCTCGTCATGTTTCACGTGAAACAACGTTGCGGGTGAGCGGCCAGGCAAGGAGGCCGACGGAGAGCGCGATGGCGTGCCCGAGATCCGTGAAGGTGCCGCCGGTGACCAGGGGGATCCCGAAGAAGGCGAGCGCTCCCGCCAGGTAGAGCCATTTCCAGGGGCCGGGCATCCGGTAGGTGAGGACACCGATGGAGGCCGCGAGACCGTAGCTGACGCCGATGTCGACGACGTGGGTCATGCTGTGCGGGGCCCGGTGGTCCTGGATGGCCGTCAGGAGGACCTTCTGGCTGACCAGAGTGGCGACGACATGAGCGGTCGCGACGATCAGGAACCAGCGCGGGGTGCCGAGCCAGCGTTCGACGGGAGCGTGGAACAGCTCGAAGAGCACGGCGTAGAGGGCCAGCGAGGCCGGGTTCGCGATCCAGAACCCGCTGCTGACGAGTGCCCGGACGGGGTATTTGACGAGCTGGGTGATGTTGCTGCTGTTGCGGTGCAGCAGGACCCGGTCGACCTGGTCGGGCGCGATCGCGACGATGATGCTGGTGATGGCGATGATCAGCAGCCAGATGTGCGTTCCGGGCGAGGAGCGTATCCAGGACCGCACTGGCCTGGACGGCTCCGGCTCGGTGTGCTCGACCATGCACCGATGATGACGCGTGAACCTGTGCCCCGCCCGGCCGGTGGGCCGGGCGGGGCACAGGTTCACGGATGCCTCGGCGGGGCTACTCCTCGCCGGCCAGGGTGAGGCGGCGGAGCTTCTGTCCCGCGTAGACGGTGGCTCCCACGGTGACCGCGCAGAGCAGAATCACGGCGGTGGGCAGGCCGACAGTGGCGTCGACGTACCCGTTTCCGGCGACCTTCTCGGCGACGGACAGGGCCCACTGCTGGACGCTGAGGGTCTTGGCTCCGGAGACCAGGCTGCCGAAGAGCGACTCCCAGATCAGGGCGTAGACCAGGCCGAAGACGACCGCGTGCCGGCTGACGGTGCCGAGCAGCAGGAACAGCGCGCTGTAGGCGATCGAAGCCACGAGGGTGGCGATCGTGTAGGCGACGGCGATCTGCTGGCCGTTCCCGTTGAGGATGAATCCGGCGATCAGGGTGGGGATCGCGGAGAAGACCATCGTGACGGCGATCGCCACGATCAGCTTGGTCATGATGATCTTCGGGCGCTTCACCGGCTTGGCGAGCAGGTAGACGATGGAGCCGTCGTCGATCTCGGGCCCGATGGCTCCGGTGCCGGCGATGACACCGATCAGCGGAACCATGGTGGCGAGGGCGAAGCCCCCGAGGAGATCGGCCGCGACCTTGTCGTCCACGCCGACGAAGGCTCGGACGACGAGGGCGATGACGATCAGCAGGGCGGGCAGCGCGAAGAGGATCAGCGCGCGGCGCCGGCCGAGCAGGGCCCGGTAGGTGAGCCGGGCAACGGTGGGTTCGTACATGGGTGCCAGCTCCTTTCAGGCCGCGACGAGGTAGGAGAAGACCGACTCGAGGGACTCGTCGGAGGGCGAGACCGTCAGCAGCCGGATGCCGTGTGCCCGGGCCACGCGGGGCAGCAGCTCGGTGAAGCGGCCGAAGTCGACGGCCTGGATGCGCAGCGCGCCTTCCTTGAGGTCGACCTCGATGCCTGCGGTGGAAGGGTCGGCGATCAGGGCCGCGGCGAGCGCCCGGTCGTCGGTGGAGCGGATGAGGTAGCGGTGCGGGCGGTCCGTCATCAGGCGGCGGATCTTGCGGAAATCGCCGGAAGCGGCGTGCCGGCCGGCCACGACCACCTCGATGTGCGAGGCGAGCTGCTCGACCTCCTCCAGGATGTGGGAGGAGAACAGGACGGTGCGTCCCTCGCCGCCCATGCGCCGGAGCAGGTCCATGAGCTGCATGCGCTGGCGCGGGTCCATGCCGTTGAACGGCTCGTCGAGGAGCAGGACGGCCGGGTCGTGGACGAGGGCCGAGGCCATCTTCACGCGCTGGCGCATGCCCTTGGAGTACGTGGAGATCTTGCGGTCCTGGGCGTACTCCATCTCGACGGTCGCCAGCGCCCGCTGGGCGGCCGCGTCGTCGAGGCCGTGGAGTTCGGCGTTGGCGACGACGAACTCCCGGCCCGTGAGGAAGTCGTACATGGCCTCGCGCTCGGGCACGACACCGATCTGCTTGTAGACCTGCTCGTTCTGCCAGATCGGCGCGCCGTCGAGGGTGACGGTGCCCGTGGAGGGGGAGAGGAAGCCGCCCATCATGTTGATGAGGGTGGACTTCCCGGCGCCGTTGGGGCCCAGGAGCCCCGTGACACCGGGTCCGATGCGCATGGTCACGTCGTTGACGGCGACGACGTTCCCGAACCAGCGGGAGGTGTGGTCGATGTCGATGGTGGTCACAGCCCGGCCTTCCGGTAGCGGGCCATCAGGGCGGCGTAGGAGCCGACGATGAGGCCGAGGGCGACGAGCAGGTAGACGACGCCGACGCCGGCCGAGGGACCCTCGCCGCCGGGGAAGGCGGAGGTCGCGTTCAGGAACGCGGTCTGTACGCCGTCGATGAGGGTGATCGGGGAGAACAGGCCCATCCACTCGATGGCTCCGGTGTTCCCGGTGCTGTAGGCGATCCCCTGGACCGCGGTCACGGCGCCGAACGGGATCAGCAGCACCGCGATGATCGCGGCGACCCCGAACCCGCGGCGCGGGGTGAGCGCGGCCATGACCAGGCCGAGGCCCGCGAAGAGCAGCGACAGCAGCAGAACCGACACGAGTCCCTGCCCGAATCCCTCGGTCTGGTGGGCGAAGTCGAACTTCGCCAGGAGCGAGCCGATCCACATGATCAGCAGCGGGGTCGCGGTGAGGATGAACAGGGCCGAGGCCATGGCCGCGTACTTGGCCACGACGTAGTCGACGCGCTCGATGGGCCGCGAGAAGTAGAGCGGCACCGTCTTGAAGCGCAGGTCGCGCGAGACCGACTGCGGCGCCTGGGACGCGAGGAAGAGGCCGATGATCACCTGGGTGGTCAGGGCGTACGTCGTGTACTTGATCGGCAGGTCGGTGGAGCCGGGCACCGCGATGGCGACCGCGACGATGATCAGCGCGGGCACGCACATCACCGCGAAGAGGAGCATCGGGAGAACCTTGGACTTGGCGGAGCGGCCGAGTCCGTAGGCGCCGCGCAGGGACTGCGAGAACAGCGACTTACGGGCGTAGGCGCGGCCGAGCCGGGGTCCGTCGTAGGACCGGTAGCCGATGTTGTGGATCTGGGTCGAGGTGTCAGGCGCCATCGGAACCGGCTCCCTTCTGCTGGACGGTGGGCGAGGGCTGGTCGTTGTCGCGGAAGACCTCCGCGATGTGGTGACGGCGCTGCTCCATGCGGACCAGGCCGATGCCCAGGTCCGCGACGGTGTCGCGGACGGTGTCGTACGTCTCCTCGCCCGTGGCCTCGACGAGGAGGATGTGGCCGGCTCCGGGCAGGCCCTGCTCCTCTCCGACGTGCAGGGAGACACCGGCTTCGGTGAGCGCCTTGCGCAGGGCGGCGGTGCCGTCCGGGTGGGTGTCGGAGTCGGTGACCTCGACCGCGAGGGTCGTGGTGATCTGGGTGAAGTCGCTGGTGGAGCTGGAGCGCAGCAGCTTGCCGCCGTCGACGACCACGACGTGGTCACAGGTCCGCTCCAGCTCACCGAGGAGGTGGGAGGTGACCAGGACGGAGATGCCGAAGTCCGTGTAGATGCGGCGGATCAAGCCAAGCATCTCGTCGCGGCCGACCGGGTCCAGGCCGTTGGTCGGCTCGTCGAGGAGGACCAGCTGGGGGTCGTGGACGAGGGCCTGGGCAAGCTTGACGCGCTGCTTCATGCCGGTGGAGTAGCCGCCGATGGGGCGGTAGCGCTCCTCGTACAGCCCGACATGGCGCAGGGTGTCGGCGGTGCGCTCACGGGCCGCGGTCGGCGGCAGCCCGGACATGCGCGCCATGTGGACGACGAACTCGGTGGCCGAGACGTCGGGTGGCAGGCAGTCGTGCTCGGGCATGTACCCGACGCGTTCACGGATGGCGCTGCCATGCGTGCGGACGTCGAGGCCGAGCACGGCGGCGCTGCCCTCGGTGGCGGGGGACAGTCCCAGCAGAATCTTGATCAGCGTGGACTTGCCGGCTCCATTGGCACCAACGAGGCCGGTCACACCAGGCCCGATGTCCAGGGAGAGCCGGTCGAGGGCGGTCACTCGGGGGTACCGCTTGCTCAGGCTTTCGGTCGCAATGACAGTCACGGGTTCGACGTTAGTGGCGCGGCTCTCGTGAAACGTCAGACCTGGAGCTGGATCCCGTCTCAGCCTTCAGGCGTACATGCCCGTACTGGAGGCTGATGTGGACGCGACAACTTTGTCCACAGGTCCGTGCACGACCCTTGACGTGATCTCCGGTCATTGTCACATTCATCAGTGTCAACTTACGGGCGCGTACGGCTACACGGATGGACGGGCTGACATGGCTGGGGACACCAGGCAACGCACCGCGCGACGACTCTCCGCACGACCCGCCGCCGACCTGAGCGGGTTCAGAGAGGTGCAGCGCCTCTCGTACGAGTGCGCCGAGGCCGTCGCGGCCCAGCTGCGGCCCGGCGTGACCGAACGCGAGGCGGCGCGCATGCAGCGCGAGTGGCTGCGCGAGCGCGGGGTCCGGGACTGGTTCCACCTGCCCTTCGCCTGGTTCGGGGACCGCACCGCCTTCGCGAACTTCAGGATCCCGCTGCAGTTCTTCCCGACCAACCGGAAGCTGGAGCCGGGGATGCCCTTCATCCTCGACATGGCACCCGTCTACAAGGGCTACTCGGCCGACATCGGGTACTCGGGCAGCCTCGGGCTCAATCCGGTGCAGGACCGGCTCATGTCCGACCTCCAGGCACACCGCGTGCTGATCCTGGAACAGGTGCGCGAGGGCCGCTCGCTGCGCGAGATCTACGAGAACGTCGAACGGCTGATGACCCGGCAGGGGTACGCCAACCGGCACCGGGCCTATCCCTTCGGGGTGATCGCGCACAAGATCGACCGGGTCAGGGAGCGGCGCTGGTCACCGACCGCGTTCGGATTCGGCACGCAGTCCCTCAAGGGGCTGGCCAGTGACGTTCTGCACGGGCACCGCGAGGGCTGGTCCCCGCTGTGGAGCCCGTACCACTTCTCCGACCATCCGCCGCAGCCCGGGCTGTGGGCGGTGGAACCGCACCTCGGGTTCCGGGGTACCGGAGCGAAGTTCGAGGAGATCCTGGTCGTCACCGACTCCCGGGACCCCGAGGAGAGCGCGTTCTGGCTGGACGACGATCTGCCGCACGTGCGGCGCTGGGCCGAGGAGAAGGCAGCATGAGCGACATGAGCGGAGCAGGAGCGGCAGGTCCGGCGGGTGCGCGCGAGCGCCGGGTGAGCACCGGCGGGGTCGAGCTGTGCGTCGTCGAGCTCGGCGAGACGGACCGTCCGACGGTGGTGCTGGTGCACGGCTACCCGGACAGCAAGGAGGTGTGGTCCGAGGTCGCCGAGCGCCTCGCGACACGCTTCCACGTGGTGCTCTACGACGTACGCGGCCACGGGCGCTCCACCGCACCGCAGCCGCTGCGCGGCGGTTTCACGCTGGAGAAGCTGACCGACGACTTCCTTGCGGTGGCCGACGCGGTCAGCCCGGACCGGCCGGTGCACCTGGTCGGCCACGACTGGGGCTCCGTGCAGGGCTGGGAGTTCGCCACGGTCGGCCGCACCGAGGGCCGGATCGCCTCCTTCACCTCTATGTCGGGGCCCTCCCTCGACCACTTCGGGCACTGGCTCAAGAAGCGGATGTTGCGGCCCACCCCGCGGGCGGCGGCGCAGCTCCTCGGCCAGGGCGCCAAGTCCTGGTACGTCTACATGCTGCACACCCCCGTGCTGCCGGAGCTCGCCTGGCGCGGACCGCTCGGCAAGCGGTGGCCCGCGATGCTCGAACGCATCGAGAAAGTTCCGGCCGGCTCCTACCCGACGGCCTCGCTGCCCTCGGACGCGGCGCACGGCGCCTGGCTCTACCGCGACAACGTGCGACCGCGACTGCGCCGACCTCGCCCCGACGCGTACGCCCACGTACCGGTGCAGCTGATCACCCCGACCGGGGACGCCTTCCTGTCCGAGCGGCTCTACGACGGTCTGGAGCAGTGGGCCCCGGACCTGCTGCGGCGGACCCTGCCCGCCAAGCACTGGGTGCCCAGGACCCGGCCGGACCAGCTGGCCGCCTGGATCACCGAGTTCGTCACCGACCGGGAGGAACCCGCGACGCGGGCACCGGAGCAGAAGGCCCCCGGCAAGTACGCCGATCGCTTCGGGGGCCAGCTGGTCCTGGTCACCGGCGCGGCCAGCGGCATCGGCCGGGCCACCGCGTTCGCCTTCGCCGAGGCCGGGGCCCGGGTGGTGGTCGTCGACCGCGACGCCGAGGGTGCGGCGCGCACCGCCGACATGGCCCGGCTCGTCGGCGCCGCAGAGGCCTGGGCCGAGTGCGTGGACGTCAGCGACGAGCAGGCGATGGAGAAGCTCGCGGCGAAGGTCGCCGCCGAGTACGGAATTGTCGACGTCCTGGTCAACAACGCCGGGATCGGTCTGTCCGGATCCTTCCTCGACACCACTGCCGAGGACTGGAAGAAGGTCCTGGACGTCAATCTCTGGGGCGTCATCCACGGCTGCCGCATCTTCGGGAAGCAGATGGCCGATCGCGGCCAGGGCGGGCACATCGTCAACACCGCTTCCGCCGCCGCCTATCTGCCCTCCAGGACCCTGCCCGCCTACAGCACCTCGAAGGCGGCGGTGCTGATGCTGTCGGAGTGCCTGCGTGCCGAGCTGGCCTCCCGGTCGATCGGTGTCTCCGCGATCTGCCCGGGCATCGTCAACACCAACATCACCGCAACCTCGCGCTTCGCCGGAGTGGACGAGGCCGAGGAGAAGCGCCGTCAGGAACGCTCCTCGCGGCTGTACGGGCTGCGCAACTTCCCGCCGGAGAAGGTCGCCGACGCGATCCTGCGGGCCGTGGTGCGCAACGAGGCCGTCGTGCCGGTGACTCCGGAGTCCAAGGGCGCCCTGTGGATGTCCCGTTTCGCCCCGCGCGCGCTGCGGCGCATCGCGAGGCTGGAGCCGAAACTGTGAGCGGGGCCGCGCACCGGATCGGTGAGCAACCGACCGGTCCGCACCCGATCAAGGCGCGCCGGGTGGCCTTCGACTGGACGACCACCCCGCTGCACTGGATACCGGACGAGCCCACCGCCACCCACGTCATCAACGTGCTGCACCTGCTGCTGCCCGCCGGGGAGCGGTGGTTCGTGAAGGTCCTCAAGGAGGGCCTTCCCCTGGTCACCGACCCCGAGCTGCGAGGTGACGTCAAGGGGTTCATGGGCCAGGAGGCCACGCACAGCGTGCAGCACTCCTACGTACTGGACCACCTCGCCGAGCAACGGCTGCCGACGGAGGCGTACACACGGCACGTGGACTTCCTCTTCGAGAAGCTGCTCGGAGAGACACCGCCGTTCGGGGTGCCCGTCACGCCCCGCGAGTGGCTTCGCTTCCGGCTGGCCGTGGTGGCCGCGATCGAGCAGTTCACCGCGGTGCTCGGGGACTGGGTACTGCGTGCCGAGGGGCTCGACCGGGCCGGGGCGGACGAGATCATGCTGGATCTGCTGCGCTGGCACGGGGCGGAGGAGGTGGAGCACCGCTCCGTCGCCTTCGACATGTACCAGCACTGCGGGGGAGCCGGTCTGCCCCGCTACGCGCGGCGCATCGAGGGGATGGTCGTGGTCGCGCCCGTGCTGGCGTGGTTGTGGATGTGGGGCGCCTCGTACCTCATACGCAACGACCCCGAACTGGGTGGCCGGCTCCGCTACTCGCTCCGCGCGCACAACCGCGCGGTGGCCAAAGGTCTGCTGCCCACGTGGAGAGAGCTCGGCACGGCCATACCCCGCTACTTCCGGCGGTCGTACCATCCCTCGCAGGAGGGCTCGCTGCGCAGGGCGGTCGAGTACCTTGCGGCTTCACCTGCCGCCCGCGCCGCGGCGGGCGCGGTCGGCCGAGCCGCGATGTCGTAGGGAGCCGGGATTGACCGATCAGGCGGTAGCCGAGTACCGGATCGAGGATCTGGCGCACCACAGCGGGGCGACGGTGCGCACGATCCGGGCGTACCAGGACCGTGGTCTGCTGCCGAAGCCGGAACGGCGCGGCCGTTCCAATGTCTACCGGGACACGCATCTGGCGCGGCTGCGCCAGATCGCGGACCTGCTGGACCGCGGCTACACCCTGGCCTCCATCAAGGAGCTGCTGGAGGCCTGGGACGCGGGACGCGGTCTGGGCGGCGTACTGGGGCTGGTCGCCGAGGTGCACGGGCCGTGGACCGACGAGGAGGCGGCCCGGATCAGCCGGGAGGAGCTGAACGAACGGTTCGGCGGCCGGCCGGACGACGAAGCGGTTGACGAGGCGTGCGACCTCGGGGTGCTGGAGCGGATCCCGGGGCGCCCGGACCAGTTCCTGGTGCCCTCCCCGCAGGAGCTGGCGGTGGCCGCCGAGCTGTATGCGGCCGGGGTCCCGCTACCGGCGATCACCGGGCACCTGCGGGAACTGCGGGGACAGGTGGAGCACATCGCCTCGCGGTTCCTGGAGTTCACCACCGAGCACGTCTTCGCGCGGTACCTCGGGCAGGTGCCGCCGACGGACGCGGACGCGGCCGAGGCGGCGACGATGGTCCGGAGGCTGCGGCCGCTGGCCCAGCAGACCGTGGACGCGGAGCTGGCGCGGGCGATGCGGCTCTTCGCGACCCGGCACCTGCAGCGGCACCTGGGGACGGCCGGCGCTCCGGGGCCGACGGGGCCCTCGCCGGTGGCGCTGCCGGCCGGGACCGTACGGGCGGTGCAGGAGCTGGTGGGCGCCGACCATGTGGCGGAGTTCGTGCGGGCGGCGACGGAGCGGGAGCTCCAGGCCCGGACCATGAACGATCTGGCTCGCCGGAGCGAAGGGTGACGCCGGCGAGGGAGGTCACGCCGACGAGGTGGGGCACGGCAACGAGGGAGGTCACGGCGGCGACAGCGGGCGCGGCAACGACAGCGGGTGCAGGGACGACAGTGCTCACAGCGGCTCGGGGTTAGTCCACAGGTTCCACAGGGCGGATCACGCATTTTGCCGTCAAAACCCTCCCAAAGGGCTGTGGACAACTCCCTCTTTCCTGTGGGCAACTGAGGCGTCGTCTCACCCGATGGTCTCGTACGCCGCCTTTTCGGGACTCGCTCCGTCCGCCGGGCCGGTCTCCGGCAGGGCCGTCGGGGCGGTGGTCCCGACCGGCGCAGGCGCCCCCGGCTTCGCGGTCCGGCCGCCGCCGGGCCCGGTCCCGTACAGCAGGGCGGCCAGGGCCAGCCCGAGGATCCCGCCGACCAGCTGGGCTCCGACGAATCCGGGCAGCGACTCCGGGGCTATGCCGGTGAACGAATCGCTGAAGCTGCGCCCGACCGTGCCGGCCGGATTCGCGAAGGAGCCGGAGGAGGTGAACCAGATCGCGGCCGCGATGTACGCCGCGACCGCCGCCGGGATGAGCCGGGGGCGACCGATGCGGCCGAGGCCCTGGATCAGCAGGACGAGACCGGCGGTGGCGACCACCTCGCCGATGAGCAGGTGACCGCCGTCGCGCACCTGGGTGGCGAAGGTGCCCGGGGTCCGGCCGAACATGACTTCCGCGAGGAGGGCGCCGCCGATGGCTCCGGCGATCTGGGCAGCGGCGTAGACGAGTGCCTCCCGTCCCCCCAGACCCTCGCCGCCGGTGCGCCGGGACCACCAGGAGGTGAGGGTGACCACCGGGTTGAGGTGGGCCCCGGACAGCGGCCCGAAGAGGGTGATGATCAGCCCGAGGCCGATGGCGGAGGCGAACGAGTTGGCGATGAGGGCGACGCCGGTGTCGCGGCTGATCTCGGCGGCCTTGAGCCCGGAGCCGATCACGACCACGAGCAGGCCGGCGGTACCGACCAGCTCGGCAGCAGCGCGGCGTGACAGTGAGGGTTGGGCTGTCATGGTTTCTCCCCCTGAACAGAAGTGGCAGCGGAAAATATATTCCGCATCTTGGAATGACGATAGGGGGCGTCCACGCCCGGTCACCCCGGAAAAATCCCTGCCGCAGGCCCGCGCGACCGGGCACGCTGGAGCCATGGATGAAAGACGCACCGTGAAGGTGTCGAAGTACGTCTCGAAACACCTGCGACACCAGCCGGAACGGATCGGACTGGTGCTCGACCCCCAGGGCTGGGTGGAGATCGACGATCTTCTGCGCGCGGCCGCCGCGCACGGCTTCCACGTCAGCCGGGCCGAGCTCGACCACGTCGTCGCCGCCAACGACAAGCAGCGGTTCGCCGTCGACGGCACCCGGATCCGGGCCAACCAGGGGCACACCGTCGCCGTGGACCTGGACCTGCCGGAGGCCGAACCGCCCGCGTACCTCTACCACGGCACCGTGGCCGCAGCCCTGGACCCGATCCGCGCCGAGGGCCTGCGCCCGATGGCCCGCCACCATGTGCACCTGTCCCCCGACCGGGAAACGGCCACCCGTGTCGGCGCCCGGCGCGGCCGGCCCGTCGTGCTCAGCGTGAACGCCGGAGCGATGCGGGCGGCCGGGCACGTGTTCCGGGTCAGTGCCAACGGGGTGTGGCTGGTGGACGCCGTACCGCCGCAGTTCCTCCGCTTCCAGTGATTCCGGGCCGAGCCGTCCGGGCCGCCGGAATTCACGCAGAGATTGTCCGACCATCCCCCTAATGTGTGAGCCACTCCGGGATCTGTGAGGGGGGGGACCTCGCGATCACCGAACCATCCCTGTATGTACGCGAGGTGACGCCCTATGACGTCCACGTCCCCGTCCACTCCCCACAGCTTCCAGGTCGATCTGCGCGGCTTGGTGGACCTGCTCTCCCACCACCTGTACTCCAGCCCGCGCGTCTACGTCCGCGAGCTGCTGCAGAACGCGGTGGACGCGATCACCGCGCGGCACGCCCTCGATCCGGCGGCCGGGATCCGCATCCAGCTGTCCGCGTCCGACGGCCGGGTAACCATCGAGGACAGCGGAATCGGTCTGACCGCCGACGAGGCCCACTCCCTCCTCGCGACCATCGGCCGCAGCTCCAAGCGCGCCGGCGGCGGCAGCAATCTCGACGAGCAGGGCCTGGAGGCCACCCGCCAGGAGTTCCTCGGCCAGTTCGGCATCGGACTGCTCGCGTGCTTCGTCGTGGCCCGTCAGATCCGGGTCGTCACCCGCTCCGCCCGCGACCCCCATGCCGCGCCCGTCGAATGGCTGGCCACGGACGACGGCTCCTACACCGTCCGCGAACTGCCCCACGAGGCACGGCCGGAGCCCGGTACCACCGTCGTCCTGGAGGCCCGCCCCGGCGCCGCCGAATGGGCCGTCCCGGCCAAGGTCGAGGAACTGGCCCGCGACTACGGCTCCCTGCTGCCGTACGAGATCACCTTCGACGACGGCGAGGGCGGCGAACCCCGCCCCGTCACCGACCGGCCCGCCGTGTGGGACCGGTCCTTCCCCACCCCGGACGCCCGCCGCGTTGCGCTCGCCGGGCACTGCGCGCAGCTCTTCGGTTTCACCCCGCTCGACAGCATCGACCTCGACCTGCCGGTCGCCGGCGTACGCGGAGTGGCGTACGTCCTTCCCGAACCGACCAGCCCCGCCCACCGGGCCGGACACCGCGTCCACCTCAAGGGCATGCTGCTCACCGAGCGGGCCGACAACCTGCTGCCCGACTGGGCGTTCTTCGTCCGCGCCGTCCTCGACACGGACACGCTGCGGCCCACCGCCTCCCGCGAGAACCTGTACGACGACGAGACCCTTGCCGCCGTCCGGGACGCCCTCGGCTCCCGAGTGCGCGGATGGCTCGCCGAGCTCGCGGCGAGCGATCCGGACCGCCTCGCCGCCTTCCTTCAGGTCCACCACCTCGGTGTGAAGTCCATGGCCCGCCACGACCCCGAGCTGCTCGGGCTGATGCTGCCGTGGCTGCCGTTCGAGACGAGCGACGGCTCGATGAGCCTCCAGGAGTTCGCGGCCGCCCACACGGACATCCACTTCACGCGCACCGTCGAGGAGTTCCGCCAGATCGCGCCGATCGCCGCGGCCCACGGGCTCGGCGTCATCAACGCCGGATACACCTACGACGCGGACCTGCTCGCCCTGCTACCGGCCGTACGGCCGGAGCTGAAGGTCACCGAACTGGACGCCGGGGCCGTCACCGAACGGCTCGACCCGGTGCCGACCGGCGCCGAGCTGGCCCTCGCCCCCTTCCTCGCCACCGCGCGCACCCGCCTGGAACCCCAGAGCTGTGACGTGGTGCTGCGCGCCTTCCAGCCCGTCGCCGTACCCGCGCTCTACCTCGACGACCGCCAGGCCCGCCAGGAGCGCGACCGCACCGCGGCACTGGAGAGCGCCGACTCCCTGTGGAACGGCATCCTCGGCGCGCTGCGAGGCTCCGCGCCCCGCGCCCGGCTGGTCCTCAACCACAACAACCCGCTCATCCGCCGGATCGCCGCCCTGCCCGACAAGGCACTGACCGCAATCGCCGTCGAATCGCTGTACGGGCAGGCCCTGCTGATGTCCCAGCGGCCGCTGCGCCCCGCCGACTCGACCCTGCTCAACCGGTCCTTCCTCGGCCTCCTGGAATGGGCGACCCACTCCACCGACGACCGCGACGCCCAGGAGGACAAGAAGTGACGACGCTGACGCGCGAGGAGATCGTGCGGGGCCTGGCGGAGAACCGCGAGACTCCGAACGGCGCCGTGCGCAACGCGCACGCCGAGGCCCTGGCCGGTGCGGCGGAGACGAGCGGTGACCGGGCCCTGTTCCGCGAGGCCCTGGACAACCTGATCAACGCCTACCTCTACAGCGCCGAGTCGCCGAAGATCCTGGTGCCCTTCGCCCGGCTGCTCCAGGAGTACGACAAGGACCCGGGCGCCTTCTCCGAATGGGAGGCGCATGCGCTGTTCTGGCAGTTCAAGTGGGTGGCCACGGCCATCTCCGACTCCCCCGGGATCCCGCTGGAGTCGGCCACCGGCTGGCTGGACGAGATGGAGCGCCGCTACCGGATCGCCGGCTACAGCGAGCGTCCCGTGCGCGAGGCCGAGATGTGGCTCGCCGACGCGATCGGCGAGGACGAACGCGCGGAACGGGCCTTCCGGCGCTGGCTGGCCGCCGACCGCGACAACATGAGCGACTGCCGGGCCTGCGAGCTCAACGGTCAGGGCCAGTACGCCGTCCTGCACGGCAACGACGCCGAGTCCCTGGAGCTCTGGCGGCCGGTGCTCGACGGTGACCTGACCTGCGCCGAGGAGCCCCACCGGCTGCTCGCCACCTCGCTGCTGCCGCTGCTGCGGCTCGGCCGGGCCGACGAGGCCCGCTCCCACCACCTGCGCGGCTACCGCATGGCCCGCGGCAACGAGAGCCTGCTTCCCTCGGTCGGCAAGCACATCGAGTTCTGCACGCTCACCGGCAACGAACCGCGCGGCCTGGAGATCCTGGCCGAACACGCCGCCCACGTGGCTCCGCTCGCCAACCTCGACGACCGGCTGGCCTTCCACGGCGGCATCCTCGTGCTGCTGCGCCGCCTGAAGGAACTGGGGCACGGGCAGACCCCCGCCGTGCCCTACGACGGAAGCCCTCGAACCGTCGCCGAGCTGTACGAGGTGCTGTACGCGGGCTGTCTGGACATCGCCCGGCAGTTCGACGCGCGCAACGGCACGACCCGGGTCTCGGACCGGTTCCTCGCGCGGGTCGGCCGGGAGCCGCTGGTGGGGGAGCTGCCGCTGGGGGTGCGCAGTGCGACGCTGCCGCTGACCGCCGCTCCCGCTTCCGTTCCCGCCTCCGTGCCGGTTTCCGTGGGATCCGGCCCGGTCTCGGCACCGGACGGGTTCCCCGAACTGGTGGAGCGGGCGCGCCGTGCCCGGCACCTGAGCCATCCCGCTACCGACGCGCTGTGGGCCGAGGTGGCCGTACGGGTGGACGCGCAGCCGGAGGTCGATCCCCTGGTCCGCGCCGACCTCGCGGACCAGCGGGCGCTGGCCGCCGCGCGGAGCGGGTCCGGGGAGGCGCCACAGCTGCTGAACGCGGTCCGGGACGACTACCGGGCACTCGGCGTCGCGGAGCGCGCGGCGCTCGCGGAGCTGCGGCTGGCCGGGGTGGCGGCGCAGTCCGAAGCCGCGCCCGCGGAGGTCCGGACGCGGCTGCGCGCCGCGCTGCGGGCCGCCGAGGCGCTCGACGCGGCCGAGCCGCTGCGGGCCCGGCGCATCGCGCTCGCTGAACTGTCGGCCATCCGGATCGAGTCGTACCTGCGCTCGGTGGAGACGGCCGACGCGGACGACCACCACGATCATCACGCGGTGCTGGCCGCCGAGCTGACCGAGTTCGTCTCCGCCCACGAAGGCGTACTGGCGGACCTGGTGGCGGAGGCCGAGGAGATGCTGGGCCGGGTGACCCTGGCGCAGGGCGAGCCGGAACGGGCCGTGCCACTGCTGGCGGCGTCCGCGTCGCGGGCGGTCGCGGCGGGCCGGCCGTGGCAGGCCGTGGACCCGCTGGTGCTGCGGGCCGGGGTGCTGCTCTCGCTGGACCGCCCCGAGGAGGCGGAAGCGGCGGCCCGCTCCGCGCTGGAGCACGCCGCAGAGGTGACCGACGCCGAGGTACAGGGCGTCGTACGGCTGACCCTCGCGGACATCCTGCTGCGACGGGGCGACGCGGGGGCGGAGACCGCGGAGCACGCGCTGGTGAGTTCCCACTGGTTCGACCGGGCCGGTCTCACGGCCGACGGTGGTGCTCAGGCCCGGCTGCTGCTGGCCCGGGCGTACGCGGGGAACGGCCGCAACGCCGAGGCCGCGGAGGTACTGCAATCGTCCCTGGCGGACCTGCTGGAGCACGGCGACCAGCAGGCGGTGTTCGTACGGGAGTTCCTGGGCGATCTGCTGCGCCGGCTGAACGAGCCCCGGCCGGCAGCGGAGCAGTACCTGCTGGCGGCGGAGATCGCCAAGGGCTGGGAGGATCCGCGTCCCCAGGCGGGTCTCGCGCAGTCGGCAGCCGACGCCCTGAGCGACGCGGGACTGCCCGTGGAGGCGGTCGCCGCGTACGAGCGGGCCCTGGAGCTGCACCGGCTGACGGGCGACGCCCCGGTCGCCGAGGTACGGGTCCTGCGCTCCCTGGCATGGCTGGGGCTGCGCGAGGAGGTCACCGCCGTGACGGTGGCGGGGGCACGGAAGCGGATGGCGGAGGCTGCCGAGGTGCTGGAGGCAGCGCTCGCGACGGATCCCGGCGTGCCCGAGCTGCGCTCCGAACTCGCCCAGACCTGGCACCAGCTGGCGCAGGTGCTCGACCGGTACGTCAGCGCGAACGAGCAGTCCGACGAGGACGACAACGAGCACGAGGTCGAGGCCCTCGCCGAGGGTGGATCGGAGCCGGCGACCCGGCTGGACGGGGCGGAGGTCGACGCGCTGCGTCTGGAGGAGATCGACCTGTGGGACCGGGCCGCCCGTGGCTACGCGGAGCTCGGCCCCGACCACCTGCGGGACCGGTTCCAGTGCCTGAACAACGCGGCCTGGACGGAGCAGGAACGGGGCGACGCACAAGCGGGCGCCGCGCGCGTCTCCGCGTTGATCGACGAGGTCCGTGCGCTGCCCGGGGATGACGTGCCCGACTGGGTCCTGCCGTCCGCGGAGCGTCTGCTCGCCCAGTTGAACGAAGGGAAGTAGCCGCCGTCCCGGGCGTCGCCGCTCCCTCGTGGGAGCGGCGACGCCCGGCGAACCGGACGCCCGGTGAATCAGCTGCCGAGCTGGGCCAGGGCCTCGGTGGCGATCTTCTCGAACACGGCCTCGTCGGAGGCGAAGTCGGAGTCCGGGATCGGAGCGTGGATCACCAGCTCGGTGAAGCCCAGCTCACGGTGCCGACCGGCGAAGTCGACGAACGCATCCACCGACGCCAGCACGGTGTTGGCCTCGGGGGTGAAGCCGGTCAGCAGGATCTTCTCCACGGGCTCGGGATCCCGCCCGACTTCCAGGAAGGTCTTGCCGAGTCGTTCGAGCTGCCCGCGCAGGGCCTCCCGCGACTGCTCGGGCGTGCCCTCCTCGAAGAGCTTCGGGTCGCCCGTGGTCACCCAGGCCTGACCGTGCCGGGCCGCGAGCCGCATGCCGCGCGGCCCGTTCGCGGCGATTGCGAACGGCAGCCGCGGGCGCTGCACGCAGCCGGGGATGTTGCGGGCCTCCTCGGCGGAGTAGAAGGTGCCCTCGTGACTCACCGAGCCCTCGCTCAACAGCTGGTCCAGCAGGGGCACGAACTCGGCGAAGCGGTCGGCGCGCTCACGCGGGGACCAGGCCTCCTGGCCCAGCGCGGTCGCGTCGAACCCGTTGCCGCCCGCGCCGATGCCCAGGGTGATACGTCCGCCGGAGATGTCGTCCAGGCTGATGAGGTCCTTGGCGAGGGTCACCGGGTGACGGAAGTTCGGCGAGGTGACGAGGGTGCCCAGGCGGATCCGCTCGGTGGCGGTGGCCGCCGCGGTCAGGGTGGGTACCGCACCGAACCACGGGCCGTCGCGGAACGTCCGCCAGGACAGGTGGTCGTAGGTGTAAGCGGTGTGGAATCCGAGCTGCTCAGCCCGGAGCCACTGATCGCGGCCTCCCTCGTGCCATCGACGTACCGGAAGGATCACCGTACTCAGACGCAGACTCATGCTCCGAGCCTACGGCGAGCCGATGTTTCACGTGAAACACGGCGTTTCACGTGAAACATCGTCCGAGGTGACAGGCCTCCCGCCCATGGTCGGGAGGCCACCGGCCATGGGCGAAGATGGAGCCGTGACCTCGGCTCCCCAGCGCCCGGACGGGCCAACCCCCACTCCCCGGCTCATCGCCACCGACCTCGACGGCACCCTGCTGCGCGACGACAAGTCCGTCTCGCCGCGCACCATCGCCGCGCTCGCCGCTGCCGAGGAGGCCGGGATCGAGGTCTTCTTCGTCACCGGCCGCCCGGCCCGCTGGATGGACGTGGTCAGCGACCATGTCCACGGCCATGGCCTCGCGATCTGCGCGAACGGCGCAGCAGTGGTCGACCTGCACGCCGGACGAGAGTTCGTACAGGTCAGGGCCCTCCCGCGGGTGGCCGCACTCGCCGTCGTCGATGCCCTGCGGGCTGCCGCCCCCGGTACTTCCTTCGCGGTCGAACTGACCACCGGCATCAACTACGAGCCCGCGTACCCGCCCTTCTTCAAGGACCCGGGCGCCAGGGTCGCCACCGCCGAGAAGCTGCTCCACGAGGACACGGACGAAGACGCCGCGCCCGTGCTCAAGCTCCTGGCCCACCACGCCGAGCTGGCCCCGGACGAGTTCCTGGCGCTGGCACGCTCCGCCGCGGGGGAGCACGCGTCGATCACTCGCTCCAGTCCCACCTCCCTGCTCGAAGTCAGCGGACCGGGCGTGTCCAAGGCCAGCACCCTGGCCCTGTGCTGCGCCGAGCGGGGCATTTCCCCCGCCGAGGTCGTTGCCTTCGGGGACATGCCGAACGACGTGGAAATGCTCAGCTGGGCGGGCACCTCGTACGCGATGGGCAATGCCCATCCCGATGTGATCGCGGCAGCGTCCGGCAGCACGGTCGCCAACAACGAGGACGGGGTCGCCCTCGTCATCGAGCGCATCCTGGCCGAACGGACCGCGCAGCAGCAGGCCTGAGGACCTGCCGACCGGGCCGGATCAGGCCTGGACGGCAGGCTGGAGCGGGGCCTCCCACACCACGGTGGTCCCGCCGCCGTCCTCCCCGATGCCCGGGCCGTAGGAACTCGAACCGCCCAGCGACTCGGCCCGGCGACGGAGGTTCCGCAGTCCGCTGCGGCGGCCTCCCTCGGCGATGCCCACGCCGTCGTCGGCGACCTCCAGCCGGACCCCGGGACGGCCGTCCGCGAGCGTGACGGTCGAGTCGAGCACCACCTCGATCCGGGTCGCCTCGGCATGGCGGAAGGCGTTGGACAGCGCCTCCCGGAGCGCGGCGATCAGGTTCTTGCCGACCAGCTCGCCGACGACCGCGTCGATCGGTCCGAGGAAGCGGTGCGCGGGCTTGAAACCCAGCGGCACGGCGGCCATGTTGATCTCCCGCAGCACCCGGGTGCGCAACCCTGACGGGGCCTCCGCCGGACCCTGCTGGAGGGCGAAGATCGCGGTGCGGATCTCCTGGATCGTCACGTCCAGTTCGTCCACGGCCTTCCCCACGCCGTCGCGCACCTCGGGGACGATGGTCCGGCGCTGGGCGCCCTCCAGCATCAGCCCGGTGGCGAAGAGCCGCTGGATGACCAGGTCGTGGAGGTCGCGGGCGATCCGGTCGCGGTCCTCGAACACCGCCAGCCGTTCGCGGTCGCGCTGGGCCTCGGCCATCATCAGGGCGAGCGCCGCCTGGGAGGCGAACTGTGTGGCCAGCGTCCGCTCGGCCTCGCTGAAGGGCCGCCCGCCGCGGGCCCGGGGGGTGACCAGCGCGCCCAGGACCCGCCCGCCGCTCTGCAGGGGCAGCATCATGCAGGGGCCGTACTGGCTGGTGAGCTTGCTGATCGTGCGAGGGTCGGCCGCCGCGTCGTCCACGAAGACCGGCTCGCCCTCCAGCAGCCGATCCACCACCGGGCTCTCGGCCGGAATCACCACTCCGAGCGAAGTGGCCGGGTTCTCGGCGGACACGGCGACGATCTCCATCCCGCCGTCCTCGGCCGGCAGCAGGACGATCCCGGCGGCGGAGTCGGCCAGTCGGCGGGCCTGTTCGGCGACCACCGTGAGGGCGTCGTCGGCGTCCCCGCCGGACAGGAGGGCGGTGGTGACGGCCACCGAGCCGTCGATCCACCGCTCGCGCTGGGTGGCGGCCTCGTACAGCCGGGCGTTGCCGATGGCGATGCCCGCCTCGGTGGCCAGCACCCGGACCATGTGGAGGTCGTAGTCGTTGAACTCGCCACCGCCGTTCTTCTCGGCGAGGTAGAGATTGCCGAAGATCTCTCCCTGCACCCGGATCGGCACGCCGAGGAAGGTCTTCATGGGCGGGTGGTGCGGCGGGAACCCCGCCGAGCGCGGGTCCTTCGTCAGATCGGCCAGCCGCACCGTGTCCGAGTGCGAGATCAGTGCTCCGAGCAGTCCCCGCTTCCCGTCGGGACGGTGTCCGATCTTCCGGACGTCCGCGGAGCTGATCCCGTGGGTGACGAAGTCCGAGAGTCCGCGGCCCTCCGTGTCGACGACGCCGATCGCCGCGTAGCGGGCGTCCGCGAGCTCGGCCGCGGTCTCGCAGATCCGGTCCAGCGTGGAGTGCAGTTCGAGCCCGGTCCCGACCGACCTCATGGCTTCCAGCAGCTGCGGGACACGGGCCGTGAGCTCGGTGGACAGACCGTGCAGACTGCTGGTGGCCCGGGTCGCAGCCACGAGCGGGTCCGGTGTTGCGGCCGTTCCCGACGACGGATCCGGTGAGGGATCCGTCGATGGACCCGGTGACGGATCCGGCGATTCCTGCGGCTGCTGCGCTGACATGGTCTTGAGAGTAGTTAGTCCCTATTGGCGGGGAAAGTTGGCCAAAGTCCCCTCCGTTGCCCTTTCCCGCTCCAGCAACCGCCGCAGCGGCCCCTCGGCAACGGCCAGCTCCGCGTACGGGCCGCGCTGCACGACCTCGCCGCGGTCCAGCACGAGCACCTCGTCGACCGCCTCCAGGCCGGCCAGCCGGTGCGTGATCAGCACGGTGGTCCGGCCCTCGGTCGCGGCCAGCAGGTCCGCCGTCAGGGCATCCGCCGTGGCCAGGTCCAGATGCTCGGCCGGCTCGTCCAGAACCAGTACGGGGAAGTCCGCGAGCAGCGCCCGTGCCAGGGCCAGCCGCTGGCGCTGGCCACCCGAGATCCGCTCACCGTGCTCGCCGACCAGCGTGTCCAGCCCGTCCGGAAGGCCGTCGGCCCACTCCAGCAGCCGGGCCGCGGCCAGCGCTTCCCGCAACTGCTCCTCGCTCGCACCGGTCCGGGCCAGGCGCAGGTTCTCCCGTACCGAGCTGTCGAAGATGTGGGCGTCCTGGGCGCACAGGCCCACGAAGGCACGTACGTCGTCGCCGTCGAGGGTGCGCGCGTCGCTCCCGCCCAGGCCGTACGTGCCCTCGGCCGGATCCAGGAACCGGAGGAGGACCTGCGCCAGGGTGGTCTTGCCGGACCCCGAGGGCCCGACGACGGCGATGCGGCGTCCGGCCTCCAGGGTGAGGTTCACGTCGCGCAGCGCGGCGCGTTCCTGGCCGGGGTGGCGGGCGGTGAGTCCCGTCAGCCGCAGCGGGAACGGTGTGGCGGGGGCCGCGGCAGCCTGCTCGGGCTCGGCGACCGGGACCGGCGCATCGATGACCTCGTAGACCCGCTCGGCGCTGCGGCGCACCCGCTGGCGGTACTGGACGGCGAGCGGAAGTCCGTTCACCGCTTCGAAGGCGGCCAGCGGCGTCAGGACCGCGACGGCCATGGCCACCCCGGAAAGCCGTCCGTCGTGGACGGCGCCGGCGGCAACGGCCGCGGCAGCCACGACGGTGAGCCCGCACACCAGGGCCGACAGACCGCTGCCCAGCCCGGCCGCGGCCGAGCCCCTGGCGGCGATGCGGGTCAGCAGGCCGTCGCTCTCCCGCGCCCGTCCCTTGCGGTCCTCCAGGGCGCCGGCCACCGTCAGCTCCGCGGTGCCGGTGAGCAGATCGGCCACCCGGGTGGCGAGTTCGCCACGGGCGGGCGCGAGCCTGCGCTCGGCGCGCCGGGCGCAGGCCCCGCTCACCAGCGGTACCCCGACGCCGGCGGCGAGCAGTCCGACGGCGAGCACGGCTCCGGCCTCGGGCAGCAACCAGGTGGTGAAAGCGACCGAGCCTGTTCCGACGAGCACGGCGGTGCCGACGGGCAGCAGCCAGCGCAGCCAGTAGTCCTGGAGTGCGTCGGCGTCGGCCACCAGCCGGGCCAGCAGGTCCCCGCGCCGGTGCTCCCGCAGTCCGGCGGGTGCGATGCGCTCCAGTCGGCGGTACACGGAGACCCGCAGGTCGGCGAGCATCCGCAGCACGGCGTCGTGGGAGACGAGCCGCTCGGCGTACCGGAAGACGGCGCGGCCCAGGCCGAAGGCCCGGGTGGCCGTGACGGCCACCATCAGGTAGAGCACGGGCGGCTGTTCCGAGGCGCGAGAGATCAGCCAGCCCGAGACGGCCATCAGGCCGACGCTGCATCCGACGGCCAGGGCCCCGAGCAACAGCCCGAGCCGGAACCGTCCTTGCCAGGCCCGTGCGACCGCCCGTACCCGGCGCAGCGGGTCGTGCGCCGAGGCAGTGCCGGCCGCCCCCGCACCGACCGGGCCCGGGCCGCCGGACCGCACCCGCTCGGGCGCGGTACCGAGGATCCACTCCCCGGTATCCGGGACGTGGTCGCCGGACGCACCGGGGGACAGGAGCTCGGCGCCGGCCGGGGAGGCGGCGCGGCGGGGGAGCGGCCGCCCGGCCGACGGCCCCGAAAGCGCCCCGGGGCCGTCACCGGCAGCCATCGGCACCACCCGGTCCGCAACGGCGAGCAGAGCCGGCCGGTGTACGACCAGCAGCACGGTCCGCCCCGCGGAAAGCCGCCTGACCGCGTCCACGATCCCCGCCTCGGTCTCGCCGTCGAGCGCCGCGGTCGGCTCGTCCAGCAGCAGCACGGGCCGGTCCGCCAGGAACGCGCGCGCCAGGGCCAGCCGCTGCCGCTGTCCGGCGGACAGCCCCACACCGCCCTCGCCCAGCGGGGTCTGCGCCCCGTTCGGCAGGGCGCTCACGAAGTCCCACGCACCGGCGTCCTTCAACGCCGCGGCCACATCGTCGTCACAGGCCCCCGTGCGGGCCAGCCGGACGTTCTCGGCGATCGTCCCGGCGAACAGGTGCGGGCGCTGCGGCACCCAGGCGATCCGGTCCCGCCAGTGCTCCTGCGACAGTTCGGCCAGGTCCACCCCCGCGACCCGTACCCGCCCGGCGGTCGGCGTCACGAACCCCAGCAGTACTTGGAGCAGCGTGGACTTCCCCGCTCCGCTCGGGCCGGTGAGGGCCACGCACTCCCCCGGCCCGACCGTCAGGGAGACGGGCCTCGGGGAGTCCTCGCCCCGGCCCTCGTAGCGGACGGCGATCCCCTCGATCTCGATCCGCAGGGGAGCGCCGGCCGGCAGCTCGGCCGTACCGGCCGGACCGGTGGCGGGGGCCTCCAGGACTTCGAAGATCTCCTCGGCGGCCGCCAGCCCTTCGGCGGCGGCGTGGTACTGGGCTCCGACCTGGCGCAGTGGCAGGTACGCCTCGGGGGCCAGGATCAGGATGACCAGGCCGGTGTAGAGGTCCAGTTCGCCGTGGACCAGCCGCATCCCGATGGTCACGGCCACCAGGGCCACCGACAGGGTCGCCAGCAGCTCCAGTGCGAAGGAGGAGAGGAAGGCGATGCGCAGGGTCCGCATCGTGGCGCGCCGGTAGTCATCGGTGATCTTGCGGATCGACTCGGCCTGCGCCTTGGCCCGGCCGAAGACCTTCAGGGTGGGAAGGCCGGCCACCACGTCGAGGAAGTGCCCCGACAGCCGGGACAGCAGCCGCCACTGGCGGTCCATCCGGGACTGGGTGGCCATACCGATGAGGATCATGAACACCGGGATCAGCGGCAGCGTCACCACAATGATGGCCGCCGACACCCAGTCCTCGGTGACGATGCGGGCGAGCACCGCCACCGGCACGACCACCGCGAGCCCCAGCTGGGGCAGGTAGCGGGAGAAGTAGTCGTCGAGCGCGTCCACCCCGCGGGTGGCCAGTGACACCAGCGATCCGGTCCGCTGCCCGGTCAGCCACCCGGGTCCTAGCTCCGCGGCCCGGTCCAGCAACCTGCCCCGCAGCTCCGACTTGACCGCCGCGCCGGCCCGGTGCGCGGCGAGTTCCGTCAGCCAGGCGATCAGCCCGCGCCCGATCGCCACCGCCGCGAGCAGCAGCAGGGGCGTCCGGAGCGCCCGGCCGTCGAGCCCCTGCTCGAAGGCACCGACCACGATCTCGGCGATCAGCATCGCCTGACCGACGACCAGCCCCGCCCCGGCAAGACCCAGGGCCACCACCGCCCCCAGGAAGAGGCGGGTGGAACGGGCGTACCGGAGCAGTCGCGGGTCGATCGGTTTCACGTGAAACATCCCCTCGGGGAGGTCAGCCGGACAGGCGGGTCATGCGTGGAAATCAGTGCACGTCGACGATGTGCTGCGTCCCGATCCGCTTGCGGAACACCCAGTACGTCCAGCCCTGGTAGAGCAGGACGAGCGGGGTGGCCACGGCCGCACACCAGGTCATGATCTTCAGGGTGTACGGGCTGGACGAGGCGTTGGTGACCGTGAGGTTCCAGGCGTCGTTCAGCGAGGACGGCATGACATTCGGGAAGAGCGTGAGGAAGAGCATCGCGACGGCCGCCGCGATGGTGACCCCGGAGAGTGCGAACGACCAGCCCTCGCGGCCGGCCAGGTTGAAGCCGAGTGCCGCGACCAGTGCCAGCACCGCGACAGCCATCGCGATCAGGCTCGTGCCGTCGCCGCGCGAGACCTGGGTCCAGATCAGGAAGACCAGGGCCAGGACGGCGGTGACGACGCCCAGCCGGGTCGCCAGCTTCCGCGAGCGGTCCCGGATGTCACCGACGGTCTTGAGCGCTGTGAAGACCGCGCCGTGGAAGGTGAACAGGGTGAGGGTGACCAGTCCGCCGAGGATCGAGTAGGCGTTCAGCAGGTCGAGGAAGCCGCCGACGTACTCCATGTTCTCGTCGATCTTGACGCCGCGCACGATGTTGGCGAAGGCGACACCCCACAGGAACGCGGGTATCAGCGAGGTCCAGAAGATCGCGTGTTCCCAGTTGGTCTGCCAGCGGTCCTCGGGGCGCTTGTGGCGGTACTCGAAGGCGACGCCACGGATGATGAGGCATATCAGGATGATCAGCAGCGGCAGGTAGAAGCCGGAGAAGAGGGTGGCGTACCAGTCGGGGAAGGCGGCGAAGGTGGCCCCGCCCGCAGTGAGCAGCCAGACCTCGTTGCCGTCCCACACGGGCCCGATCGTGTTGATCAGGACCCGCTTCTCCGTGCGGTCGCGAGCGAGCAGCTTGGTGAGTACGCCGACTCCGAAGTCGAAGCCCTCCAGGAAGAAGTAGCCGGTCCACAGGACGGCGATGAGTACGAACCAGACATCGTGGAGTTGCATGGTGTGCGCTCCTCGGCCTCAGTACGAGAAGGCCATCGGCCGGTCGGGGTTCTTGTCGTCCCCACCGATCTTGGTGGGCGGGTTGAGGTCTGCCTCGGTGAGTTCGGGCGGTCCGGCCTTGACGTACTTGACGAGGAGCTTGACCTCGATCACGGCCAGCACGGCGTACAGCAGCGTGAAGCCGATCATCGAGGTGAGTACCTCGCCCTGGGAGACGTGCGGCGAGACGGCGTCCCTGGTGCGCAGGACCCCGTAGACCACCCACGGCTGGCGGCCCATCTCGGTGAAGATCCAGCCCCAGGAGTTGGCGATCAGGGGGAAGCCCATCGTCCAGAGCGCGACGATCCAGTACAGGTTGGCGAACTTCGGGCTCAGCGGCTTCCTGAAGAGCACCAGGTGCGGGACCTCGTCCTCCCCGGTGCGCAGCTGCGCAGGCAGCAGGAACCGCTTGCGGGTCAGCCACAGCCCCAGTGCTCCGACGCCGACGGAGGCCATGCCGAAGCCGATCATCCAGCGGAAGCCCCAGTAGGCGACCGCGATGTTGGGCCGGTAGTCACCGGGGCCGTACTTCTCCTGCTCGGCCTTGTTCACGTCGTTGATGCCCGGGACGAAGGAGGTGAAGTCGTCGTTGGCCAGGAACGAGAGCAGGCCGGGGATCTCTATCGCCACGTTGTTGTGGCCCTTGTCGACGTCTCCGTAGGCGAATACGGAGAAGGGCGCGGGCGCCTCGCCGTCCCACAGCGCTTCCGCGGCGGCCATCTTCATGGGCTGCTGCTTGTACATCACCTTGCCGAGCAGGTCACCGCTGATCGCCGTGCCCATTCCAGCGATGATCATGACGATCAGGCCGAGGCGCAGCGAGCTCCGCATCACGGGGACGTGCTTCTTGCGCGCCAGGTGATACGCGGAGATTCCCGCCATGAACGCGCCGCCGACCAGGAAGGCGGCCGTGATGGTGTGGAAGAACTGGGTGAGCGCGGTGTTCTGGGTCAGGACGAGCCAGAAGTCGGTGAGCTCGGCGCGGCCCCGCTCCTCGTTGATGCGGTACCCGACCGGGTGCTGCATCCAGGAATTGGCCGCCAGGATGAAATAGGCGGACAGGACGGTGCCGATGGACACCATCCAGATACAGGCGAGGTGGATCTTCTTCGGCAGCTTGTCCCAGCCGAAGATCCACAGGCCGATGAAGGTCGACTCGAAGAAGAAGGCGATCAGCGCTTCGAAGGCGAGGGGGGCCCCGAAGACGTCGCCGACGAATCGCGAGTAGTCGGACCAGTTCATGCCGAACTGGAACTCCTGGACGATGCCGGTGACGACACCCATCGCGATATTGATCAAGAAAAGCTTGCCCCAGAACTTTGTGGCCCTGAGGTACTTCTCCTTCTCGGTACGCACCCATGCGGTCTGCAGGCCGGCCGTGAGCGCGGCGAGCGAGATCGTCAAGGGCACGAAGAGGAAGTGATAGACGGTGGTGATTCCGAACTGCCATCGCGCCAGAGTCTCCGGCGCCAAAGCTAGGTCCACGTCCTCGTCTCCTTCGGGTCGCCGTGGTCACAGCGGCAGTCTGCCTGGTGTGTCCCACGCAATACGGGAGTAAGTAGGACACGCTTGTGAACGCGTTCACATTCACAAGCATTATGTCGCACCACTCTCGGCCACCTTCGGGCGGGGTACCCCTCTAGCCAATCGATTCAACAGATTGTTGAATGCGGCTCATGCAGATACGAATCTCGTGGCCTGCGGGCCAGCTCACCGCAACCCTCGACGAGACCCCGACCAGCAAGGCGCTGGCCGAGGCCCTTCCGATTTCCGCCTCCGCCAACACCTGGGGCGAGGAGGTCTACTTCGACACCGGCGTCTCCGTCGCCCTGGAGGACGACGCGCGGCAGGTCGTCGACCCCGGCACGGTCGCGTTCTGGACCGAGGGCGACGCTCTCGCGCTGCCCTACGGCCCCACTCCCATCTCGCGCGGGGGCGAGAGCCGCCTCGCGAGCCCGTGCAACGTGCTCGGCTCCTTCGACGGCGACCCCCGCCTGCTGTCCACCGTCCGCGACGGCGATCCCGTCCGCGTGGAACTCGCCTGAGCCACCGGAACGGTCCGGCCGGCAGGACATCCCCGTCGGCCGCGGCGGCCGCGCAAACCGCCCGGAGCGCCGAGCACGACGGAACTCCCGCCCCGAAGCCCCCGAAGCCGGCGGAGCCCCCGAAGCGGAGCCCCCGGACCCACCAGGACTCCCGGAGCTCCTAGAGCTCCTAGAGCTCCTTGAAGAACGCCTCCGCCGTGTGCAGGAAGAGGTCGTTCGCCTCGGTCTCACCGATCGTGACCCGCAGGCCCTCGCCCGCGAAGGGCCGGACCACCACACCGGCCTTCTCGCAGGCCCCCGCGAACTCCGCGGTCCGCTCCCCCAGCCGCATCCACACGAAATTCGCCTGCGTGTCCGGCACGGTCCAGCCCTGGGCGACCAGCGTCTCGTGGACCCGGGCGCGCTCGCTCACCAGCGCCCCGACACGGCCCATCAGCTCGTCCTCGGCACGCAGCGAGGCCACCGCCGCGTCCTGCGCGAGCTGGCTGACGCCGAAGGGCATCGCCGTCTTGCGCAGGGCCGCTGCCACCGGCTCGTGGGCCACCGCGAAGCCGACCCGCAGGCCGGCGAGCCCGTACGCCTTGGAGAACGTACGCAGCACGGCGACGTTCGGGCGAGCGCGGTAGAGCTCGATGCCGTCCGGTACGTCCGCGTCGCGCACGAACTCGCGGTAGGCCTCGTCCAGGACCACCAGGACGTCCGAGGGCACCTGGTCCAGGAAGCGCTCCAGCTCGGCGCGGCGCACGGCCGTACCGGTGGGGTTGTTCGGGTTGCAGACGAAGATCAGCCGGGTCCGGTCGGTGATCGCGGCGGCCATCGCGTCGAGGTCGTGCACGTCGCCGTCGGTCAGCGGAACCTGAACGGAGGTCGCGCCCGTGATCTGCGTGAGGATCGGGTACGCCTCGAAGGAGCGCCAGGCGTAGATCACCTCGTCGCCCGGGCCGGCCGTCGCCTGGATCAGCGACTGGGCCACACCGACCGAGCCGGTGCCCGTGGCGATGTGCTCGACCGGCACTCCGAAGCGCTCGGCGAGCTCGTTCACGAGGCCGGTGCAGGCCATGTCGGGGTACCGGTTGAAGTTCCCGGCGGCCGCGACCGCGGTCTCCAGCACGCCCCGCAGCGGCGGGTACGGGTTCTCGTTCGAGGACAGCTTGTACGCGACAGGCCCCCCGGCGGCAGCCGGCTTGCCGGGCTTGTATGTCGGAATGCCGTCCAGCTCGGCGCGCAGCTTCGGGCTCTTCTCGCTCACCGCAGGTCCTCCTCGACCGTCCCGTACGACGTCGCCGTCGACTCAATACTGCTCACCTTATGAGGATTCCGCCGTTCCGAGAATGGGGGCGCCTGGAATGCGGGGGAGCGCGCGCATATATGCGCGCGCCGGTGGCCTGCGCCGTGGCGCGCATCCCTCGTGCAGGTGAGTTGCGACCGGCCCGAGATCGCATCGTTTTGGCATGCCCGGACCCGACGACAAGCCCCACCATCACTCCGAGCGATCAAATGCCTTCATTTCCAAGGTCATTGGGGGTGGCGAACCATGCAGAAACGTGCCTGTCAACGCGTGCATATGCACGCGGACCACCCTCCCCACCGAGCCCTACTATCGGCTCGCCATGACAGCAGCAGGGAAGCATCAGGTGAGCCGGACCGAGACCACCCGGCGGGCCGCCGGCCGACAGGGCCGGGCCGGCATCAGGGACGTGGCCGCCGCGGCGGGCGTCTCCATCACAACCGTCTCCGACGCGCTCAATGGCAAGGGACGGCTGCCCGACGCCACCCGCCGCCACGTTCGCGAGGTGGCCGACCGCCTGGGCTACCGCCCGTCGGCCGCCGCCCGCACCCTCCGTACCGGCAAGTCCGGCCTCATCGGCCTGACCGTGACGACATACGGGGATGAACCTTTCACCTTCACCGAATTCGCCTACTTCGCCGAGATGGCCAGGGCCGCCACCTCCGCCGCGCTCGCCCGCGGCTACGCCCTGGTCATCCTCCCCGCCACCTCCCGCCACGACGTGTGGTCGAACGTCGCCCTCGACGGCACCGTCGTCATCGACCCCTCCGACCACGATCCCGTCGTCACCGAACTGGTCCGCCAAGGCCTGCCCGTGGTCTCCGACGGCCGCCCCGCAGGCTCCCTCCCCGTCACCGCCTGGGTCGACAACGACCACGAGGCCGCCGTACTCGGCCTCCTCGACCACCTCGCCGCCGCCGGCGCCCGCCGGATCGGGCTGCTGACCGGGACCACCACCGACACCTACACCCGGCTCTCCACCACCGCCTACCTCAACTGGTGCGAGCGCGTCGGCCAGGACCCCGTCTACGAGTCCTACCCCGCCCACGACCCGTGTGCGGGCGCCGTGGCCGCCGACCGGCTCCTCGCCCGCCCCGACCGGCCCGACGCGGTCTACGGGCTCTTCGACCCCAACGGCACCGACCTGCTCGCCGCCGCCCGGCGCTACGGCCTGCGTGTCCCCGAGGACCTGCTGCTCGTGTGCTGCAGCGAGTCCACCGTCTACGCCAACACCGAACCGCCCATCACCACCCTGTCCCTCAAACCGCGCCGCATCGGCACCGCCGTCGTGCAGCTGCTCATCGACGCGATCGAGGGAGTGGACACGGGGCGACCCGTCGAACAGGTCGTCCCGACCGAGCTCATCATCCGTACCTCGTCGCAGCGCAGGCAGCCACGCACGACCGTCAGCCCGCCCCGTTCTCCGGCACAGGACTAGACCGACAGACCGTCCGGTCGGCCTGTCCAAGGGCCGACCGAGGACAGTCCGACCACCGACCAAGGACCGGCCGAGGATTTCAGCAACACCGATATCGGGAGAAAGCGGTAGGAACGATCGGCTCCGCACAGGATTCACCACCCCTGGTGCGTCACAGAGCGCGAGCCGCATTCCTATGATGGGCGCACGACATCACGGACCCTCCTCCTCGGAGGTCAGGAGGGTCCGCAGGTGTACGGCAGCGCGACGGTGGTGGAGGGGTCGATGACTCAGGGGGCCGGTCAGGGACCCGCGATGCGGACGGACACGCTGCGGGACTTCCGGGTTCCAGTCACCGAACCCGCCCTGTACGCCGTATCCACCGGGCTGCCCGGCGAGGCGCCCGTCTACGGCGAGTACCCGGCGTACTACGAGAACGGCGCCGCGCCGAGTGTGCCCCCGCAGCCGGGGTACCCGCCGCAGGCGCCCGCGCACGTGCCGGCCGCGCCGCAGCAGCCCCCCGCGCCGCAGGCCCCGTACCCCGACACGCAGCTCCCCCTGCGCCCCGACGGCGAACCCGCGCACGCGATGACCCAGGGCGCCGACGAGGAGGACCCGGAGGGCTACACACCGACCTACCGGGACCTGCCCGTCATCGGCCGCGGCGCACTCGGCGGACCCGGCGACACCGTCCAGGTCCAGTACGTGCCCCAGGACCAGGCCGCCGGCCCCGGACCGCTCTACGTCGTCGGCGACGTCCACGGCTACCTCGACGAGCTCGTCACCGAACTCCAGGCCCAGAGCCTGATCGACGCCGAGCGCCGCTGGTCCGCGGGCAACGCCCGGCTCTGGTTCCTCGGCGACTTCACCGACCGCGGCCCCGACGGCATCGGCGTCATCGACCTCGTCATGCGGCTGTCCGCCGAGGCCGCCGCAGCCGGCGGCTATTGCAAGGCCCTTATGGGCAACCACGAGTTGCTGCTCATCGGCGCCAAGCGGTTCGGCGACACCCCCGTCGTCTCCGGTGCAGGCACCGCCACCTTCCAGGCCGCCTGGCTCCTCAACGGCGGCCAGCGCACCGACATGGAGCGCCTCCAGGACGTCCACCTGCAGTGGATGTCGCGCCTGGACGCGGCCGTCCTGGAGGAGGGCCACCTGCTGCTGCACTCCGACACCACGGCCTACCTCGACTACGGCGACTCCATCGAGGACGTCAACGACACCATCCACGAGCTCCTCAACCGCGGCGACGCCGACATCACCTGGGACCTCTTCCGGAAGTTCACCAAGCGCTTCGCCTTCCGCGACGAGGGCACCGGCCCGGCGGCCGTCCGCGAACTGCTCGACACCTACGGCGGCAGCCGCGTCGTCCACGGGCACAGCCCCATCCCGTACCTGCTCGGCGAAGTGGGCACGGAGGACGGCGACGAGTCCCGCGGCCCCGAGGCCGTGGACGGCCCGCACGTGTACGCGGAGGGGCTCGCCATCGCCATGGACGGCGGCGTGACAATGGCAGGCAAACTGCTTGTCGTACAACTCCCCCTGAGCGACTGAGAGCTTACGGAGAGGGGTATTTCCGGAAAGCCCCTGTCACGGCGTGGCGTGGGCGCTCTACCATCGCTCTATCCGTAGCAGGCTCTCCTCCGTTTGTGCCGGCGCCCGGGTCTACGCGGGCATACCGGCTTCTACGGAGCATCGGGGGATGCACATGACCAGCGCTCCGCACCTGCTGACCGAAGACCGGCCGGAGTTCGATCGGCTCGTCGACGAGGCTCTGCGCGCCGCGCACGAGCGGCCCGAACTCGCCACGCTCGGCGAACGACTGAACGCCGAACAGCTGCGCACCATGGCCCAGGGGGCCAGCGCCCTGCTGGCGGCCGCGGCCGCCGCCGAGTACGGCCACTACGTGAAGGTCCGTGAGGAACGGCGTGACGAGGTACTGACCGCGCCCGGTACGTCGGCGGACGAGGACGGCGGGCAGGGCAGCGGTGGCGGCGCGGGCGTCAGCGCCGTGGTCGCGGTGCTCGCGCCCGTCCTCGCGGGCACCGCCATGCTGATCTTCCTGCTCGTCGGCTACCTCCTGAAGATGATCGAGCCCGAACCGGCCTTCGCCGAAACCATGCTGACGGCGGGTTGGCTCTTCGGCGGGCTCACCGCGGTCGCCCTGCTCTTCGCCGTGATCGGACTACTGGTGACGGCCGTCCGCAACAGCGCGACCGAGGTGGTCGCGGACGAGACCGAGGCGATACCCGACGAGGTCGCACGGGCCCGTGAGGCCTGGCGGCACGCCCTTCTGGAGCGCGGCATCATGCCCTTCCTGCGGGACGCGCTGGCCGACCCGAGTGCGGGCCCGGGCTTTCCCACCCCCCGCACCCCGGCGGCGGGACGGATCCCCAACCTCGGATACAGCAGACCCGACTTCACGAGCCCGGGCTCCCCGTCGGAAACCCCGCGGCCCGGCTACACCCCTCCGGACTTCACGAGCCCGGACTTCGGCGGCCCGGAGCACGAGCGGGAGTGACGTACGGCATGTGGTCACCGCCCACGCGCCCGGGACACAGGACGGACCCGCGACTCCCCCCATGGGTCGCGGGTCCGTCCTGTGTCGCTCCCGCTCAGTCGGCGAGCGGCAGGTAGACGCGGCTGCCCGAAGCCGCGAACTCGGCGGACTTCTCGGCCATCCCCGCCTGGATCTCCTCGGCCTTCAGGTCACCACCGTGCTCACGGCGGATGTCCTGCGAGATCTTCATCGAGCAGAACTTCGGACCGCACATGGAGCAGAAGTGCGCGGTCTTGGCCGGCTCGGCCGGGAGGGTCTCGTCGTGGAACTCACGGGCCGTGTCCGGGTCGAGGGCCAGGTTGAACTGGTCCTCCCAGCGGAACTCGAACCGGGCGTCGGACAGGGCGTCGTCCCACTCCTGCGCGCCCGGGTGGCCCTTGGCCAGGTCCGCGGCGTGCGCCGCGATCTTGTACGTGATGACGCCGGTCTTGACGTCGTCGCGGTTCGGCAGGCCCAGGTGCTCCTTGGGCGTGACGTAGCAGAGCATCGCGGTGCCCCACCAAGCGATCATCGCGGCGCCGATGCCCGAGGTGATGTGGTCGTACGCGGGCGCGACGTCCGTGGTCAGCGGGCCGAGCGTGTAGAACGGCGCCTCCTCGCAGATCTCCTGCTGGAGGTCGATGTTCTCCTTGATCTTGTGCATCGGGACGTGGCCCGGGCCCTCGATCATCGTCTGGACGTTGTGCCGCTTGGCGATCGTGTTCAGCTCGCCCAGCGTCTTCAGCTCGGCGAACTGGGCCGCGTCGTTGGCGTCCGCGATCGAACCGGGGCGCAGGCCGTCGCCCAGGGAGTACGTGACGTCGTACGTCGCGAGGATGTCGCAGAGCTCCTCGAAGTTCGTGTAGAGGAAGTTCTCCTTGTGGTGGGCCAGGCACCACGCGGCCATGATCGAGCCGCCGCGCGAGACGATGCCGGTCTTGCGGCGGGCGGTCAGCGGCACGTAGGGCAGCAGCACGCCGGCGTGGACCGTCATGTAGTCGACGCCCTGCTCGGCCTGCTCGATGACCGTGTCCTTGTAGATCTCCCAGGTCAGGTCCTCGGCGCGACCGTCGACCTTCTCCAGCGCCTGGTAGAGCGGCACGGTGCCGATCGGGACGGGGGAGTTGCGCAGCACCCACTCGCGGGTGGTGTGGATGTTGCGGCCGGTCGAGAGGTCCATGACCGTGTCGGCGCCCCACTTGGTCGCCCAGGTCATCTTGTCGACCTCCTCCTCGATGGAGGAGGTGACCGCGGAGTTCCCGATGTTGGCGTTGACCTTCACCAGGAAGCGCTTGCCGATGATCATCGGCTCGATCTCGGGGTGGTTCACGTTCGCCGGAAGCACCGCGCGACCTGCGGCGATTTCCTCCCGAACGACCTCGGGGGAGACGTTCTCGCGGATCGCGACGTACTCCATCTCCGGGGTGATCTCACCGCGGCGGGCGTACGCGAGCTGCGTGACGGCGGCGCCGCCCCGGCCGCGGCGGGGCTGCCGGGGGCGGCCAGGGAAGACGGCGTCGAGGTTCTTGAGGCCGCCGCGCGGCGAGGTGTGCTTGATGCCGTCGTCCTCGGGGCGCACGGGGCGACCCGCGTACTCCTCGGTGTCACCGCGGCTGATGATCCAGTTCTCGCGCAGCGGCGCGAGGCCGCGGCGGACGTCGGTCTCGATCTGCGGGTCGGTGTACGGGCCGGACGTGTCGTAGAGCGTCACGTCCTTGCCGTTGGTGAGGTGGACCTGGCGGACCGGCACCCGGAGGTCGGGCCGGGAGCCCGCCAGGTATCCCTTGTGCCAGCCGGGCTGGCGCTCGGTCCGGTCGTCGGCGTCCTGGCTGACGGCAGGCGTGCGTGCATCCTGAGTGGTCATGAGACCTGATCTCCCTACGCCGGCATTACCCGGTAACAGGTTCGGCGGTCGACGCAGCCTCTTCCCGTACGCATCCGTGATGCTCGTACGGTGATCAGCGTCCTCTCAGCCCGGTGCTCCGAGCTCCCGCGTTGTGCAAAGGTGACCCCACGCTAGCGTCATCCATGGCGTGCTGAACAGTGGGCCCCCTCATCTCTTGCGATGATCTGCTGGTGACGCCCTCGCTGCAGCCCCCCACCGAGCCCACAGAGACCCGTGGCCACAACGGCCACGACGGCCACGAGCACGACGGCCACGAGCACGGGAGCCCCGGGCAGTCCGCCGGGCACTCGCCGGGGCAGCCCGACGGGCACTCCGGCGGTCATTCCGGTGGGCACTCCGGTGGGCACTCCGCGGGAGGGCATGCCCACGGCCACAGCCACAGCCACGGGCCGGCCGCCCCCGTCTCGAAGCACCTGCGCAAGGTCATCGCGGCCGTACTGATCCCCTTCGCGGCCGCCGTCTTCGTCGGCATGGCGGTGCTCTGGCCGGGCGGTGCCCCCGACCACGAGCGCAGCGGCGTGGGCTTCGACCGGCAGACCCAGCAGGGCGTGGTCACCTCGCTCGAACAGGTCGACTGCAAGTCCGTGAACGCCGCCCAGGTACCGACGACCGCGGCTCCTTCCACCCCCTCGGGCCGCCAGGCCCAGGCCGAGCAGACCGGCGAGTGCAAGAAGGCCACCGTCGAGGTCACCAGCGGCCCGGACAAGGGCCGCACCTTCGTGGAGATCGTCCAGCCGGGTGCACCACGGCAGTTGGAGGACGGCCAGGAGGTGGTGGTGGCGTACGCGCCGGACGCCCCGCGCGACCTCCAGTACTCGGTGATCGACGTGAACCGCAAGCTCCCGATGGCACTGCTGGCCGGCATCTTCGCCGTCGCGGTCGTCGTGGTCGGACGGATGCGCGGGCTGTTCGCGCTGATCGCGCTCGCGGTCAGCTTCGGCGTTCTGACCCTCTTCATCCTCCCGGCCATCCTGCAGGGTTCGAACCCGCTGGTGGTCGCGGTGATCGGGGCGAGCGCGATCATGCTGATCGCGCTCTACATGTGCCACGGGCTGACCGCCCGGACCTCGGTGGCCGTTCTCGGCACGCTCGTCTCGCTGTTGCTGATCGGGCTGCTCGGCTCGGGGTTCATCGACTGGGCGTTCCTCAGCGGCAACACCGATGACAACACCGGGCTGATCCACGGGCTGTACCCGGACATCGACATGAGCGGTTTGCTGCTCGCAGGTGTGATCATCGGATCGCTCGGCGTGCTCGACGACGTGACGGTCACCCAGACCTCGGCAGTGTGGGAACTGCGCCAGGCGGACCCCTCGATGGGGCCACGAGCCCTTTACCGGGCGGCCATCAGGATCGGCCGCGACCACATCGCCTCGGTGGTCAACACCCTGGTGCTGGCCTACGCGGGTGCCGCGCTGCCCCTGCTTCTGCTGTTCTCGATCGCGAACAGCAGCATGGGTTCGGTGGCCAACAGCGAGCTGGTGGCGGAAGAGATCGTACGGACCCTCGTGGGCTCGATCGGGCTGGTGGCCTCGGTCCCCGTGACGACGGCGCTGGCCGCGCTGGTGGTTTCTGCCGACCGACCGGGATCCCCGGCCGGCGTCCCGGCCGCAGGGCCGGTCCGCGGCCGGGGCCGGCGGCGCAAGCGCTGAAGGGTCAGCCGGCGTTCTGCTCGTTCTGATGCGATTCGGCGAGGATCTTGACGAGGGCCTCGTCGAGGTTCTCCTCGAAGTCGCCCAGGTTGCGCTCCTGTCCGAGCGGAACGATCCGGTCGGTGCGGTCGAGGAACGCGACGAGCGGCGCCGCGCTGGCCCGGAACAGGGCCCGGTCGCCGCCGACCTGGAGCCGGATGTGGACGTCGGACAGATCTTCGGGGTGGGTGGGGGCGATGTGCACATCGCCGTCACCGCATGGCTTGTTGATGCCGTCGAGGAGAAGTTCCCGGCCGAACGCCCAGGTCACGGGCGCATCTCCGGGAAGGTGGAAGGTCAGGCGGACTGCGTAGGGGTCGCGTGCGTCGTACCGGAGTTCCACCGGAATCCGGAACGAGAGCTCCTCGGAAACGAGGAAGCTCATCATGACCTCTGCCTGTACCGACTCGCGCATTGACTACCCCGCTGTAGTTGAAGTGGCCAGGAATGATCCCCCAGGACCCACTTGACAAGAGTGGTGGAAGCGGTAGCAGATCACAAGGAGTGAGTTTTCAGATACTGATAGAGAACGAGAGGGTGCTCAACAGCGCGCCTACTTCACTCCGTAGCCGATCGACTACATAGAGCAATCGTTCTTCTTGGTGGAGGGGTAGAGAAATAGCCATCGTTGCGGCCGTATCGCCGGCCGTAATGGGGATGGCGGCGCAGATGATGCCGAGGGCATATTCCTGGCGTTCGATCACAGGCTGCATTCGCCCGAGGGCGGCGATCCGGTTTTCCAGGGACCGCAGATCCCGCACCGTATAGGGGGTGATGGCCTCGACCGGATGGCGGTCGTAGTAGTCCCGGCGCGTCTCCTCGTCGAGTTGCCCGAGCAGGCACTGTCCGATGGCGTGCGCATGGCCGGTCGCACGGAAGTCGGCCCACTCCTCGCAGGCCGGGCTGGCCGGAGTGTCCGAGACACCCACGACCTCGATCTCACCCTCGCGGTAGACCGCGAAGTAGACGGGGGCCCCGACCGCGTCGCGGAAGTGCGCGAGGGAGTCGAGGATCATGCTGCGACGTTTCTGCTGTAGTCCCCCACCGGCGAGCCGACCCGCGGCCTCGCCCAGTACGAAGACTCCTCTCGCTCTGCGCAGATAGCCCTCGTGCGTCAGGGTGCGCAGCAGGTGGTACGCGGTGGGAAGCGGGAGCCCGGCCTCGCGCGCCAGCTGCTTCGCCGGGGCTCCCTCGCTATGGGACCCCGCCGCTTCGAGCAGCCTCAGCGCGCGCTGCACCGAACCGATCAGAGTCGGCACACCGGCATTGTGAACCGGAGACAAAGCTCACCCCCAGGCGTGGCGGCGAGCCGTTGGGGAGGCCCGCCCTGCGGGGGCCGCCCCCGCGCGTGCCGTGGCTCCTGGGGGTCGTACTCGGCGGCTCTTTTTCATCGCCGCAGGTCAGGGCGGCAGGTCGGAGCGGCGGTACCGGCTTTCGGTGCCCAGGGAACGGCACAGATTGCCACTCTATCCACCGATTCCGGGGATGTGAGCGGTTTGGCGAGTCACGTTCCCTCACCTGGCTCAATCCCGGAACCCCCCGGCCCGCTCCCGTCTACCACTCTCCGGAGGAGGACTTCGATCCGCTGCCGCTGAACTTCTTCACGACGAAGATCAGGCCGCCGACGAGGCCGACGAAGAGAAGCAGCTTGAAGACGAACCCGATCAGCGCGCCCAGGATGCTGGTGATCACACCGCCGAAGACGAAGAGCGCCAGCAACGGAACCGCGACCCACTTAACCCACCAGGGCATACCTGCGAATATCTGTCGGATGCCGTCCATGTCCTCGACCTCTTCCTCGTCCGTGACTTCCTGCTCCCGATGCTAGGAGTCCACGGACACGGATCGGGGCCCGCGAGCCCCCGGAGTCCCCTGATCCGCCCCTTAGGGGGATCAGGGCAGCGACCCTCATCCGCCCGTGCCGCTCAGCTCTCCGGCGGGGAGAACACCACCATCACCTTCAGGTCCTCGGTGATGTGATGGAACTTGTGCGGGACGCCGGCCGGGACGTAGACGACGCTGCCGCGCGCCACGGTCCCCGTCTCCTCTCCGACCGTGATCGAGGCCCGCCCGCTGACGACGAAGTACACCTCGTCCTGCCGGTGCGGCAGCTGCGGATCGGTCTGTCCGGCATCGAGCGCGTACAGCCCGACCGACATGTTCCGCTCGCGCAGGAACTGCAGATAGGCGCCGTCGTTGGCGGCCCGCTCCGCTTCGAGCTCGTCAAGCCGGAAGGCTTTCATCGTCGTTGCGCCCCTTGTACTCGATCGTTCCTTCGCATCCGCTGATCTGCGGATGTCCCACCGGGATCTTCTCTGCCACGATCAGACACATGACGAATTTCGTAGTCAAGACGCTCGCCAATGCGGCGGCCCTGGCCGTCGCCATCTGGCTTCTTTCCGGTATCACCCTCGACGACGGCAGCAGCATGGGCCGCCGGACACTCACCCTGATCCTTGTCGCACTGGTCTTCGGCCTGGTCAACCTGCTCGTCAAGCCGCTGGTGAAGCTGTTCTCACTGCCGCTGTTCGTCCTGACCCTGGGCCTGTTCACCCTCGTCGTGAACGCCCTGATGCTGCTGCTGACCTCCTGGCTGGCCACCCAGCTGGACCTCAGCTTCCACGTCGACGGCTTCTGGACCGCGATCCTCGGCGGCCTGATCATCTCCATCGTCTCCTGGGCCGTGAACATGGTCCTGCCCGAAAAGAACTGAACGGGCCGGGCATGTACCGCGTCTGCTTCGTCTGCACGGGCAACATATGCCGCTCCCCCATGGCCGAGTCCGTCTTCCGCGCCCACGTGGCGACGGCCGGGCTGGACGCCCTGGTCGAGGTGGACAGCGCCGGAACCGGCGGCTGGCACGAGGGGGACGGGGCCGATCCCCGCACCGTCGCCGTCCTGGAGGCGGCCGGCTACGAACAGGACCACCGGGCCCGCCAGTTCCGCTCCTCCTGGTTCGCCCGCCTGGACCTCGTCATCGCGCTCGACGCCGGGCACCAGCGGGACCTCCGGGCGCTCGCGCCCACTGCGCAGGACGCCGCAAAGGTGCGGCTGCTGCGGTCCTACGATCCGGCGGCCACGGCCGCGGAGACCGACGTACCGGATCCCTACTACGGGCCGCTCGACGGGTTCGAGGAGTGCCTGGAGCTGGTCGAGGCCGCGAGCCCCGGTCTACTGGATGCCGTACGTGATGCCATGAAGGAGCACACCGCGTGAACGACTACGCCCCCCAGGAGTCCGGACAGGCCGCCCTCGGCGACGGCACCCGGGCCGTCCGGGCCGGACTGCCCGAGGCCGTCAAGAACGAGCCGCCGCTGCCCGGGCCGGTCTTCGCCGCCCACTTCCACCTCCCGGGAGACGTCGAGGGCCCGTACGCCTACGGCCGCGACACCAACCCGACCTGGACCCTGCTGGAACGGGCCATCGGGGAACTGGAGGCTCCCGGCGAGGACGTCCACACCATCGTCTTCGCCTCCGGCATGGCGGCAGTCTCCGCCGTCCTCCTCTCCCAGGCGCACAACGGCGACACCGTGGTCCTGCCCGACGACGGCTACCAGGCGCTGCCCCTGCTGCGGGAGCAGCTGGAGGCCTACGGGATCCACGTACGCACCGCGCCGACCGGTGACGACGCCCAGCTCGCGGCCCTCGACGGGGCCCGGCTGCTGTGGATCGAGACCCCTTCCAATCCCGGCCTCGACGTGTGCGACGTACGCCGCCTCGTGGACGCGGCGCACGCCGGCGGGACCCTGGTCGCCGTCGACAACACCCTGGCCACCCCGCTCGGGCAGCGGCCCCTGGAGCTCGGGGCGGACTTCTCGGTGGCGAGCGGCACCAAGGGCCTCACCGGCCACGGGGACGTCCTGCTCGGCTACGTCGTCTGCCGCGATCCGGAGCTCGCCGCCCGCGTCCGGCGCTGGCGCAAGATCGTCGGCGCGATCCCGGGCCCCATGGAGGCCTGGCTCGCCCACCGCTCCCTCGCCACGATCCAGCTGCGCGCCCAGCGCCAGTGGGCCAACGCACTCGCCGTCGCCGAGGCGTTGACGCACCGCACCGACGTGAGCGGGCTGCGCTACCCGGGGCTGGCCACGGACCGCTCCCACAAGACGGCGGCCCGACAGATGCGCGGCTTCGGCTCGGTGGTCTCCTTCACGCTGCCCGACCGCGCGCACGCGGAGCGCTTCATGGCCGCCCTGCAGCTGGTCGAGGACGCCACGAGTTTCGGCGGGGTACGGTCCACCGCCGAGCGGCGCGGACGCTGGGGCGGCGACGCCGTGCCGGAGGGCTTCATCCGCTTCTCCGCGGGGGCCGAGGACACCGAGGATCTCGTCGCGGACGTGCTGCGCGCCCTCGACCACGCGGGCGCTTAGGAAGAGCGGTCCGAGCCTCCCCCCTGGTGGCTCGGACCGCCCCTGGTTCCGCGCGCGAAGAACCACGCGACAAGGCTAATTGACTCTGCGTCAGAGTCCAATCACGGTAACGACAGGGACCTATCTGCATATTTATAGTTGAAGGCCCCCACCGAGAGGTGCAGCGATGGACCTGACCCTGCTGCGCACCTTCGTCGCCGTCCACCGGGCCGGCTCGTTCACGCGCGCCGCCAGCCTCCTCGGACTGTCCCAGCCGGCTGTGACCTCGCAGATCCGCACGCTGGAGCGCCAGTTGGGGAGGCCCCTCTTCCACCGCCGGGCGCGTGGCGTCACTCCCACCGCCGTCGGTGACGAGCTGGCCCACAAGGCGGCCCCGCACCTCGACGCCCTGCTGCGGATCACCGAGGCCGAGCGGGAGGCCGCCGGCGCGTTACGCACGCTCCACGTCGCCGGACCTCCCGAGTTCCTGTGCCTGCGCGTACTCCCCGCCCTCGCACTCCTCGTCGGCCAGGGCCACACCCTGCGCGCCGCTCCACAGACCGACGCCGAGGCGACCCTCGACGGGCTCGCCGCGGGCCATCACGACCTCGTCGTCACCACCGCCCAGCCCCGGGGCGGTCTCTTCTCCGCCACCCCGCTGTGCGACGAGGAGCACGTCCTGGTGGCCGCGCCCTACTGGGCCGCACTCGTCGACAGGGACCGGCTGCGGGCGGAGGGCCCCACCGCCCTGGAGGGCATTCCGCTCGTCGAGGTCCACGAGAGCCTGCCGCTCGTCACCCGGTACTGGGCCGCCGTCTTCGACACCCGGCCCGACGCCCGGTCCCTGGCCGCCACCGTGGTCGTGCCCGACCTGCGGGCCGTACTGGAATGCGTCCGGGCCGGTGCCGGGCTCGCCGTCCTGCCCCGCTACCTGTGCCAGGAGGCACTCGACAGCGGTCGGATCGTCGCGCTGGCGGAGCCCGCGGTGCCGCCTCTGCGCACCTGGTTCCTGGTCGTACGGACCGGGAGTCTGGCCCTCGCCCACCTCTCGCGGGCTCACGACCGGCTGCTGGAAGCCGCCGTGCACTGGTGAGCCTGTTCTTTTCCGGCCCGTGGCGCGTTTCAGAAGCGGAGTGGCGGGCCACTCTTCTCCCATGACCGAACGTCCCGTGGTCAAACGCACCGCCCGCGCGATCCTGCTCGACGGTGACGACCTGATCCTCATCAAACGCACCAGGCCCGGCGTCGATCCGTACTGGCTCACCCCCGGCGGGGGAGTGGAGGCCTCGGACTCCACCGTCGTCGACGCTCTCCACCGGGAGGTCCACGAAGAACTCGGCGCGAAGATCACCGATGTGGTGCCCTGCTTCGTCGACACCGTCGAACACATCGCCGACGGCGGGGTGACCGGCGTGAAGGTGCAGCACTTCTTCGTCTGCCGCCTCGAATCCATGGACCCGAACCTCCGGCACGGCCCCGAGGTCGACCAGCCCGAGGGCGAGTACGAGATCGTCCGTGTGCCCTTCAGCCGGGTGGGCATCGCCGCCGTCCATCTCGTCCCGCTGTCCCTGCGGCACTACCTAGACGGCAACATCGAGGGTGTACGCGCCATGCACGCTCCCGACCTGGGCTGAGAGCGGGCTGAGACCGGCGGCTGCCGTCCGGTCTCAGCCGGCGATGCCCGCCAGCTCCTCGACCGCGTCGTGCCGGATCCGCTCGCAGGGAATGCCGATCCGCAGGAGCTCGTTCACCCCGTTGCGGATCATCGCGGGCGGACCCGAGATGAAGGCGTCGTACGAGCTCCACGGGCCGTGTTCGCCCACCGCCTGCGGCAGCTGGCCGGCCAGTCCGTCACCGACCACCGGGCGCACCGACAGCCACGGGTGCGAGCGCTGGAGTCCCAGCAGGGTGTCCTTGTCGTACAGGTCGCTGTCACTGCGGGCCCCGAAGAACACCTCCACCGGCCGCCGCTCACCGTGTTCGGCCACATCCTCGATCAGCGCCTTGATCGGAGCGATCCCGGTGCCCCCGCCGAGGCACAGCATGCCGTTGTCCGTGGAGTGGTCCACCACCATCGACCCGGCCGGCGGTCCCAGGCGCAGCACGTCCCCGGGGCGGGCGTGGCGCACCAGCGCGTTGGACACCCAGCCCGCGGGGACGGCCTTGACGTGGAAGGACAGCAGTCCATCGGCTCGCGGGGCCGAGGCGAAGGAGTAGTGCCGCCACACCCGCGGCCACCACGGGGTCTCCAGGCTCGCGTACTGGCCGGCCACGAAGGCGTAGGGCTGGTCGGGGCGGACGGTCAGCACCGCGATGTCCGGGGTGCGCAGATCGTGGGAGACCACCTCCGCGTGCCACCACGCGGGAGCCTTCACCTCGTCCTCCGCCGCCGCGTCGATCATGATCTGGGAGATCGCCGTGTACGCCCGCACCCACGCAGCCTGCGTCTCCGGGCACCAGCTGCTGTGCGCGTACCGGGCCAGCGCTCCGACGAGAGCCTCGCCCACAGCCGGATAGTGACCGGCCATGGTGCCGTACTTGCGGTGCCCCGTACCCAGTCGGCGAAGGTAGGGGACGAGTACGTCGGGGTTGTCGATGTGCTCGGCGGCGGTCAGCAGCGCCTTCAGCAGCCGGTCGCGCTGGACGTCCATGGCTGCGGGGAACATGCCGCGCACTTCCGGGTGCCCGGTGAACACCAGAGCGTAGAAGTACGAGGTGACCCTGTCGGCGACGGGGGCGATCTCCGCGAGGGTCCGGCGGATGAGCACGGCATCCGGCGAGGGCTCGGTCGCGCCGCCCCCGCCGGATATCCGGGCCGGTTCGCGTCTGGCCGATCTGGTGGGCGGAGCGTCCATGCGGTGCCTCGCTTCGAGCATCTCGGTCGGTCTGCACACGCCACGGCCTGTGAATCCGTGGTTCCGGGTTTTACAGCGTGCCAGCCGCCTCAGAGGCCTGCGGGGAAACGCGGAAAGTCCGCGTTTCGAACCCACTTTCCTCCTAAGATGCGTCAACTCCCGGGCGCGTCAGCCCTACAAGCTGGTATGCCTCGCGCAAATCCCGACCCTCGTACACATGGGTCGCCCGCTCGGCCAGGAAAGGCCGAGCATTGACCGCCACCGAGACCGGCACCACGTCGAACAGCATCGCGTCGGTCACCGAATCCCCGTACGCGACGCAGGCGCTCCGGCTCACACCGAACTCCGCGCAGAGTCGGTCCGCCACCCTGACCTTGCCCTCGGGCGTCAGGATCCCGGACTCCTCCACGGGCCGCGTGAAGGGCACCTCCGGGAAGACCGACCCGTGCGCGGCGTGCGCGCCCCATTCCAGCAGCAGCTCCACGAAGAAGGAGGGCGACAGGGAGATCACGGCGCAGTAGTCCCCGCGGTCCCGGATCTCCTGCCACACGTCCCGGATCCCGGTGAGCCAGGGAGCCCCGTCGAACGCGGCCCGCACATGGGCGGGGGTCAGCTCGGCCCACAGGGCGTGAGCGGCCACCGAGAACTGGTGCGGCCCCATCTTCTGCGCGCCGAAGGCCCGTTCCAGCTCGGCGATCTCGGCGCTCAGCCCGAGCTGCCGGGAGATCTCGACCGGCGCCGCCGAGCCGTACATCAGCGTCCCGTCGAGATCGAAGAGGTGCAGGAGAGTCATAGCCCATGAGGCTAGTCGGTCCGTTTCACGTGAAACACCGTGTTTCACGTGAAACAGCGTCCGGCGGCCTGAGGCGGCGCATCCGATGTTTCACGTGAAACATCGGCCGGAACATCCACTCCAAATCCTCTGGACGACTCCCGGTCCATGATCCAGTCTGGGCCGGTGACACCACCACACATCACCGATCTACCGATCCGGGCGCTGACCGTGGACGATCTCCACTGCTGCGCCGACCTGTCCGAAGATCGCGGATGGCTCCGCGAGGACCACAAGTGGCGTCTGCTCCTCGCCGCCGGAACCGGCTACGGCGTCGACGCCCCGGACGGCAGGGGGCTCGCGGCCTCCTGTGTCGTCACCCGGTACGGCACCACGCATGCCGGACCGGAGCTCGCCGCCATCGGGATGGTCCTCGTGGCCGACCGCTTCGCCCGCCAGGGCCTGGGTCGCCGTCTGATGACCCACGTCTGCAACGACGTACTCAAGGGTGTCCCCCTCACCCTGCACGCCACCCCGTACGGTCGCCCCCTCTACGAGGAACTCGGCTTCGAGACGACCGGACGCGCCGAGATGTTGATGGGGGCCTTCCGGCACGAGGACACCCCCGGCGCGTACGGCACCGTCCGGGTCCGGCCGGCCAATGCCGAGGACCTCCCCCGCATCCTGCGTCTGGACGCGGAGATCTTCGGCAGCGACCGTACGCACATGATCACCAGGCTCCCGGCCTTCGCCGACCGTCTGGTCGTCGCCGAGGACACCTCCGGAAACAGCGAGCTCACCGGCTATGCGGCGGCCTGGCCCAATCTGGACACCCAGGTCATCGGCCCACTGATCGCCCAGGACACTGCGACCGCCCAGTCCCTGGTCACCGCGCTCGCCCGGGGCACTGACCGGGTGCTGCGCACCGACGTCGACGTACGGCACGAGGAACTCCTCGCCTGGCTCAAGGACCGCGGACTGGCCTCCGTGGCCTTCAACACCGTCATGACCCGGGACATCCCCGGCCTGCCCGGCGACTGGACCCGCCGTTGGGCACCGCTCACCGTGGCCGCGGGCTGAGAGGAGCACGCGATCGTGACCGACATTCCCGAGCTGACGATCCGGCCCGCCACCGCGGCCGATGTGCCCGCAATCGTCGCCATGCTGGCCGACGACCCGCTCGGCGCCACCCGCGAGTCCCCGGACGACCTCGCCCCGTACCTCGCGGCCCTGAAGCGCCTCACCGACGATCCGAACCAGCACCTGGTCGTCGCCGTCCGCGCCGACCGTGTCGTGGGCACCCTCCAGCTGACGATCGTCCCGGGACTCTCCCGGAAGGGAGCCACCCGCTCCATCATCGAGGGCGTCCGCGTACACGCCGAGGAGCGCGGCAGCGGCCTGGGCACCCGGTTCATCGAATGGGCCGTCGAGAAGTCCCGTAGCGAGAACTGCTCGCTCGTGCAGCTGACTTCGGACGTGACCCGGACCGACGCCCACCGCTTCTACGAACGGCTCGGGTTCACCGCCTCGCACGTCGGGTTCAAGCTCCAGCTCTGACCGGCCGTTCTGGCAAGCCGGGCCGCCGTGTCGGCGGCCCGGCCTACGATCGGGAGGATGAGTCTCCCTCTCGTCACCACCGCCGAGCGACGCCACCGGCTCGGCCGACGCCACCGCCTCGCTCCGTCGGCCCGCGCATCGACAGTGGCGGAGGCTGCGGACTCCGTCGTCGCCCTGCACGCCACGGATGCCGCGACGGTCTTCCTCTCGGCCCGGGCCCGGCTCACCGAAGGCGGCCCGGACCTGATCGAGCGGGCGCTCTACGAGGACGTAAGCCTGGTGCGCCTGCTCAGCATGCGCAACACGCTCTTCGCCGTCTCCGCCGAACTCGCCCCGCACGTGGACTCCTCCACCGCCCGCGCGATCGCCGTGAAGGAACGCCGTACCCTCCTCAAGCACCTCGACGAGGACGGACAGGGGCTCGACGCCGCGTGGCTGGCCCGGGCCGAGACCGCCGCACTCGACGCCCTCGACTCCCACGGGCCCTCCACCGGGAGCCAGTTGTCCGCGGCCGTACCCGCCCTGCGGCAGAAGATCACCATCGGTCGCGGCAAGAGGTACGAGGCCGAGCAGGGGGTCGCGACCCGGGTCATCCGGCTGCTCGCCGCCGACGGCCGGATCCGCCGCGACCGACCGCGCGGCTCCTGGACCTCCAGTCAGTACCGCTGGGTCCACACCGAGCCCTGGCCCGCCCTGCCCGTCGCCGAGTCCCGTGCGGAGATCGCCCGCCGCTGGCTCCGCGCCTACGGACCCGCCACCGAGGCCGACCTCAAATGGTGGACCGGCTGGACCCTCACGGACGCCCGCAAGGCCCTCGCCGCCGTGGGACCCGACCAGGTCCGCCTCGAGGACGGCACCACCGCCCTCGTCAGCCCCGGGGACACCGCACCCGAACCCGCCCCCGAGCCCTGGGCCGCCCTGCTGCCCGGCCTCGACCCCACCGCCATGGGCTGGGCCGACCGCGGCTTCCACCTCGACCCCGCCCACCGCAGTGCCCTGTTCGACTACGCCGGCAACATCGGCCCCACCGTGTGGTGGAACGGCGAGATCGTCGGCGGCTGGGCACAGCGCCCCGACGGCGAAATCGTCTGGCGGCTGCTGGCCGCCCCCGGCCGCGCCGCCGAACGGGCGATCACCGCCGAGGCCGCCCGGCTTGCCGTATGGGTCGGCGCCGCCCGGATCACCCCGCGCTTCCGCACCCCGCTGGAGCGTGAACTCGTCGCCTGAACCCGCCCGGGCCGTCAGCCGATGCCCCGCCAGCCCTGCGGGTCCACCCCGCCGGGCACCGGGGCGTCGGCATCGTAGGGCTCCCGGGTGAACACGAAGGACGCCAGGTCGAGATGGCTCACCGAGCCGTCCTCACGGCGCACCGCGCGGAGCGTCTCACCGGCGTAGTAGCCGGAGAGCCCGGTCCAGGTGCCGTCCGGCTCGGCCCGGAAGCGAGCCGTGCGCCCGGTCCCGCCCACCGGGCCCAGTTCCAGCAGTCCGTCCGCCCCGAGGCGCACCACCTGGGCCGAAGTGCCCCAGTACCAGGGGCCGCACACCTCCAGCGGCACCTGGTCCGACTCCAGGAACGGCCGCCAGGGCCGCGGGAAGCGCGGCTCGGCATCCGCCACGATGCCCACGAGATCCGCGGCCACCGCCGAGGCCGGCAGCCCCGAGGTGCAGTTCGCCAGCACAACGGCCGCCACGTCGTCGCCCTCGCTCAGCCACAGGCCCGCGACGAAGCCGGGCAGCGATCCGCTGTGCCCCACGAGCCTGCGGGTGCCGATGGCCATCAGCTGCATGCCCAGCCCGTAGCCCATCTCGGCGAGGCCGGGCTCCGGGGGAGCGGCCGCCGTGCGCATCTCCCGTACGGACTCGGCGCACAGGACCCGCTCGTCACCCCGCAGGAGGAAGTCGGCGAACCGCGCCAGGTCCCGCGTCGTGGACCACAGACGGCCGGCCGCGGCCATGATCCCCAGGTCCTCCAGCGGCTCGGGCATCATCACGTCCGCCCAGGGATGAACCGCCCAGCCGCCCGCGTGCGGGGCCTGCGGCAGCCCGCTCGTACGCTCCAGCCCCAGGGGTTCCAGCACCTCGGCCCGCAGCGCCTCTTCCCAGGGCCTTCCGCGTACCGCCTCGACCAGCGAACCCAGCAGGGTGTAACCGGGGTTGGAGTAGTGGTGCCTGCTGCCCGGCGTGAGCCTGAACGGCTCCTCCCCCAGCACGTCGGCCAGTTGGGGCCGCTGCTCACCGGGGGTGCGCTCCCACCACTCGCCGGGCGTCTCTGCCGCCAACCCCCCTGTGTGGGAAAGCAGTTGGGCGATGGTCACCCGGCCGGCACCGGTGCCCGGCAGGTGCTTCTCCAGGGGGTCCGTGAGCGAGAGCAGGCCCTCGTCCCGCAGCCTCATCACGAGGACCGCCGTGAACGTCTTGGTGATCGACCCGATCCGGTACTGGACGTCGCCGTCCGGACCGTGCCCCTCGACCGAGGTCCGGGAGCCCTCCCAGACCACCTCACCGCCGCGCAGGACGGCCGCCACCACGGACGGCGCCCGCCCTTCGCTCTGCGCGACGGCGATCCTGTGCCGCAGTGCGCGTCGTGTGGAAGGGAGAAGTTCCAGGTCCTCAGCAAGCTCATCCATGATCGGATGCTACGTGTTGGCCATGTCCACGAAGCGTGAATAGTGGCCCTGGAAGGCCACCGTGATCGTGGCTGTGGGGCCGTTACGGTGCTTCGCAACGATCAGGTCCGCCTCACCGGCGCGGGGAGACTCCTTCTCGTACGCGTCCTCGCGGTGCAGCAGGATCACCATGTCCGCGTCCTGCTCGATCGAGCCCGATTCACGCAGGTCGGAGACCATGGGCTTCTTGTCGGTGCGCTGCTCCGGACCACGGTTCAGCTGGGAGAGCGCGATCACGGGCACCTCCAGCTCCTTCGCCAGCAGCTTGAGGTTTCGCGACATGTCCGAGACTTCCTGCTGACGGCTCTCGGGGCGGCGCGAGCCGCCCGACTGCATCAGCTGGAGGTAGTCGATGACCACGAGCGAAAGGTCGTTGCGCTGCTTGAGCCGACGGCACTTGGCCCGGATCTCCATCATCGACAGGTTGGGGGAGTCGTCGATGTAGAGCGGCGCGGCCGAGACGTCCGGCATCCGGCGGGCCAGCCGGGTCCAGTCGTCGTCCGTCATCGTGCCCGAGCGCATGTGGTGGAGCGCCACCCGGGCCTCCGCCGAGAGCAGGCGCATGGCGATCTCGTTGCGCCCCATTTCGAGGGAGAAGATCACGCTCGGCAGGTTGCTCTTGATGGAGCAGGCCCGGGCGAAGTCCAGGGCGAGCGTGGACTTACCCATGGCGGGACGGGCGGCGATGACGATCATCTGGCCCGGGTGCAGACCGTTGGTCAGCGAGTCCAGGTCGGTGAAGCCGGTGGGAACGCCCGACATCTGGCCGCTGCGGGAGCCGATCGCCTCGATCTCGTCGAGGGCGCCCTCCATGATGTCGCCGAGCGGCAGGTAGTCCTCGGAGGTCCGCTGCTCGGTGACGGCGTAGATCTCGGCCTGGGCGCTGTTGACGATCTCGTCGACATCACCGTCGGCCGCGTAGCCCATCTGCGTGATCTTCGTACCGGCCGCGACCAGGCGGCGCAGGACGGCCCGCTCGTGGACGATCTCCGCGTAGTACTCGGCGTTGGCCGCGGTCGGCACGGACTGGACCAGGGTGTGCAGGTACGAGGCCCCGCCCACCTTGCTGATCTCGCCGCGCCGGGTCAGCTCGGCGCCGACGGTGATCGGGTCGGCCGGTTCGCCCTTGGCATACAGGTCGAGGATGGCCTGGTAGATCGTCTCGTGCGAGGGCCGGTAGAAGTCGTGGCCCTTGAGGACCTCGACGACGTCCGCGATGGCGTCCTTCGAGAGCAGCATGCCGCCGAGCACCGACTGCTCGGCGTCGAGGTCCTGAGGAGGGACGCGCTCGAAGCCGCCACCCCCGCCGGAGTCCCAGGAGCCGCCCTCGCGGCCCCGGTCGTGCTGTTCGTCCCCGCGGCCGCGGCCTTCGCTGTTACGGCGCGAACGGGCGGGCAGACGGTCACCCGGACCGCTGTCGGCCCAGGGGTCGTCCATGGGCTCGGGCATGCTCACCGGGCCGCCTCCTCCCGTCCGCAACGCGGACCTCGCCGTGTCACTCTTTCTACGACACGGCTCTGACATATGGGGCACCCGAATCCGCCGTCGGCGAGTCGGGCAACGAACCACGGTAGGCCCGGGAGCGGCGTCAGCCAATCTTGTTATCCACAGGGTGTGTGGATGACATGTGGATGACGGCGCCAATGCTGTGGGTAAGTCGCCGGAAGCTGTGCACGGACCGGGGGACGACGCTGTGGACAAAATCACCCGCGGCCCTTCTGCACCCATCTGACCTGCGCTTTCCTTCTCCCGGGACAGTAGTGGAAAAAATTCTTGGCCACTGTCTCGAGATCGCCTCCAACGAGGTGCGCAGAACGCCCCGGTCAGCGCGCACGTAAGGATCCAAGAGTGGTTGCATCCATTACCTGTGGAAGATTAGATTGAGCGCATGACACAGGCCCTCGCAGCACCCAAGGCGGGGCCGGGACGGCACGACCGAGAGATCTTCACGCTCGCCCTCCCCGCCTTCGGTGCCCTCGTCGCCGAGCCCCTCTTCGTGATGGCCGACAGTGCCATCGTGGGGCACCTCGGCACCCCCCAGCTGGCCGGCCTCGGCATCGCCGCCGCGGTGCTCACCACCGCGGTGAGCGTCTTCGTCTTCCTCGCCTACGCCACCACCGCGGCCGTTTCCCGCCGCGTCGGCGCGGGAGATCTCCAGGGGGCCATCCGGCAGGGGATCGACGGCATCTGGCTCGCCCTTCTGCTGGGCACGGCGGTCGTCGCCGTGGTGCTGCCCGCGGCCCCCTCGCTGATATCGCTCTTCGGGGCGTCCGACACCGTCGCGCCCTACGCGCTGACCTATCTGCGGATCTCCGCCCTCGGCATTCCGGCCATGCTCATGGTGCTGGCCGCCACGGGAGTCATCCGCGGCCTCCAGGACACCCGTACGCCGCTCTACGTTGCCATCGGCGGCTTCGCCCTCAACGCGGGCCTGAACGTCGCCCTCGTCTACGGGGCGGGCCTCGGGATCGCCGGATCCGCCTGGGGCACGGTCCTCGCCCAGTGCGCCATGGCCGCCGCCTACCTGTTCGTGGTCGTACGAGGAGCCCGGCGGCACGGTGCCTCGCTGCGCCCCGACGCCGCGGGGATCCGGGCCTGCGCCCAGGCCGGCGCGCCCCTGCTGGTGCGCACCCTTTCGCTGCGCGCCATCCTGCTGATCGCGACCGCCGTGGCCGCCCGGCTCGGCGACGCCGACATCGCCGCCCATCAGATCCTGCTCTCGCTGTGGAGCCTGCTCGCCTTCGCGCTGGACGCCATCGCGATCGCCGGACAGGCGATCATCGGCCGCTACCTCGGTGCGGCCGATACCGAGGGTGCCAAGGCGGTCTGCCGCCGCATGGTGCAGTGGGGAATCGCCACGGGCGTCGTACTCGGGCTGCTGGTCGTCCTGGCCCGCCCGGTGTTCATCCCGCTGTTCACCAGCGATCCGGCGGTCGAGGCGGCGTTGCTCCCCGGTCTGCTGGTCGTGGCCCTCTCCCAGCCCGTCGCCGGCATCGTCTTCGTGCTCGACGGCGTCCTCATGGGTGCGGGGGACGGTCGCTACCTGGCCCGGGCAATGCTCCTGACGCTTGCCGTGTTCGCCCCGGCCGCACTGCTCGTGCCGGTACTCGGCGGCGGCCTGACGGCGCTCTGGTGGGCCATGACGCTGATGATGGTGGTCCGGATGGTCACCCTCCGACTGCGCGCCGGCTCGGGACACTGGCTGGTCACGGGGGCCACCCGCTAGGGCGTCCGGGCGGGGCGTGGTCCAGGTTGTGTTTCACGTGAAACATCCAGGAGCCGGTCCCGGTGTTTCACGTGAAACACCGCCGACAACGACGAAGGGCCGCACCCCGGTGGGGTGCGGCCCTTCGTGCGCAGCCCTTAGGCGGCGACGACCTCGATGCCCACGTTCGCGGCCACGTCGGCGTGCAGACGCACGGAGACCTGGTACGAACCGAGGGTCTTGATCGGGGAGCCGAGCTCGACGCGACGCTTGTCGACCTTCGGGCCGCCCGAGGACTCGATCGCCGTGGCGATGTCGGCCGGGGTCACGGAACCGAAGAGACGACCGGCGTCACCCGCGCGGGTGGCCAGACGGACCTTCACACCCTCGAGCTTGGCCTTGACCTCGTTGGCCTGCTCGATGGTCGAGATCTCGTGGATCTTGCGGGCGCGGCGGATCTGCGCCACGTCCTTCTCGCCACCCTTGGTCCAGCGGATCGCGAAACCACGCGGGACCAGGTAGTTGCGAGCGTAACCGTCCTTGACGTCGACGACATCGCCGGCGGCACCGAGGCCAGAAACCTCGTGGGTCAGGATGATCTTCATTAGTCGGTCACCCTTTCCTTATCGCGCGGTGGACGTGTAGGGCAGCAGCGCCATCTCACGGCTGTTCTTGACGGCCGTGGCGACGTCACGCTGGTGTTGCGTGCAGTTGCCGGTAACGCGGCGGGCACGGATCTTGCCACGGTCGGAAATGAACTTCCGCAGCATGTTCGTGTCCTTGTAGTCCACGTACGCGGTCTTGTCCTTGCAGAATGCGCAGACCTTCTTCTTAGGCTTGCGCACAGGCGGCTTCGCCATTGTGTCTCTCCTGTGTGATCAAGAAGTGGGGATGCGAGCTGCCCTAGAAGGGCGGCTCGTCCGAGTAGCCACCGCCGGAGCCGCCGGAGCTTCCGCCCCAACCGCCCCCGCCGCCGCCCTGCTGCTGGCCACCGGCCGGCGCGCTGGACGCCCACGGGTCGTCGGAGGGAGCTCCGCCGCCCTGCTGCGGCTGGCCACCGGGGGCTCCGCCCCAGTTGCCACCGCCGCCGCCCTGCTGCTGACCGCCGCCGCCGTATCCACCCTGGCCACCGCGACCGGTGGTCTTGGTGACCTTGGCCGTGGCGTTCTTCAGGCTGGGGCCGACTTCCTCGACGTCCAGCTCGTAGACCGTGCGCTTGACACCCTCACGGTCCTCGTACGACCGCTGCCTCAGCCGGCCCTGCACGATGACGCGCATGCCTCGCTGAAGGGACTCGGCGACGTTCTCCGCCGCCTGCCGCCACACCGAGCAGGTCAGGAACAGGCTCTCGCCGTCCTTCCACTCATTGGTCTGACGGTCGAAGGTGCGGGGGGTGGACGCGACACGGAACTTCGCGACCGCCGCACCCGAGGGGGTGAAGCGCAGCTCGGGGTCGTCGACGAGATTGCCGACGACCGTGATGACGGTCTCGCCTGCCATGGATGAACCTCTCGGCGGGGATTGCTGCTGGGCTGCTGTGCTACTCGATCCCGATTACCGCTGAACCGAAGTTCAGTGGGTCTCGGGGCGAAGGACCTTGGTCCGGAGAACCGACTCGTTCAGGTTCATCTGTCGGTCAAGCTCCTTGACGACCGCAGGCTCGGCCTGAAGGTCGATGACCGAGTAGATGCCCTCGGGCTTCTTCTTGATCTCGTAAGCGAGACGACGACGGCCCCAGGTGTCGACCTTCTCGACCTTTCCGTTGCCCTCACGGACGACAGAAAGGAAGTTCTCGATCAGCGGGGAGACAGCGCGCTCCTCGAGATCGGGGTCGAGGATGACCATCACTTCGTAGTGACGCATGTGGAACCCACCTCCTTTGGACTCAGCGGCCACGGTCGTTCCGTGGCAGGAGGGTCGTGATGCGTAAGCACGGCGTCCGCAGAGCAGACACCGCGCAGCTGTACAGACTACCTGCTCACGTCCTTCCGGTTGAAATCCGGCGGGAGAGGGCCACAATCTGTATCCATCGGGTGTGCTCGGTGCTATGCCCTCGGCCCCTTGCCGGAGGCAGCCCGCAGCACCGCCAGCTTCAGCCAGGAGGTGCCTTCCGATGGCACAGGCAATGCGGCCCCCTCAGATCTCCCTGCTCTCCACCGACGGCAAGCCCCACCCGCTGCAGGACACCCTGATGGCGGTCACTCTGACCCTCGGCGCCGTGGCGTTCGTCACGGCCTTCTTCCACAACCTGCACCTGATCAGCTCGTGGGCAGGGCTGATCGGAATCCTGACCGGCGCGTACGGACAGTTCGTCTCCGTCACGACACGCGAGCGCTTCGCGCTGATCCTCGGCCTTGGTGCGTCTGCCATCGGCTTCTACCTCGGCATGTTCCACGGCGGCCTCTTCGGGGGCTGACCGGGCCGAGCGGGACACCTCCGCGGCAGGGCGCCGGCCGTGCACCGGCCCGGGCCCTCGGCCCGTCCCCCAGAAGGGTGGCGCCCTTGTCGCAGTAGGCTTCGCGCCATAGCCAGCGAAGCCGCCGGAGGAGACGCCCCGCATGAGCCTGTCCCTGAGGACCATCAGCCGAGAGCAGCATCTGGGTTACCTCCAGAGCCTGCCCTCGGCGAGCCACTGCCAGGTCCCGGCGTGGGCCGACGTGAAGAACGAGTGGCGTTCCGAGAACCTCGGATGGTTCAACGAGTCCGACGAACTCGTCGGAGCGGCCCTCGTGTTGTACCGGCAACTGCCCAAGGTGAAGCGGTACCTCGCATACCTGCCCGAGGGCCCGGTCATCAACTGGTACGCCCCGAACCTGGAGGAGTGGCTCCAGCCGATGCTGGCCCACCTCAAGCAGCAGGGCGCCTTCACCGTGAAGATGGGCCCGCCCGTCGTCATCCGCCGCTGGAACTCGACCGCCATCAAGGCCGGCATCCAGGACCCGAACGTGAAGCGCCTGCGCGACGTGGAGGCCTCCGTCATCGAGCCCCGCGCTTTCGAGGTGTCGGACAAGCTGCGCCGCATGGGCTGGCAGCAGGCCGAGGACGGCGGCGCCGGCTTCGGTGACGTCCAGCCCCGCTACGTCTTCCAGGTACCGCTGGCCAACCGCTCCCTGGACGATGTCCTCAAGGGCTTCAACCAGCTGTGGCGCCGCAACATCAAGAAGGCCGAGAAGGCCGGCGTCGAGGTCGTCCAGGGCGGCTACGACGACCTGCCGACCTGGCAGCACCTGTACGAGATCACGGCCGAACGCGACAAGTTCCGCCCGCGTCCGCTCAGCTATTTCCAGCGCCAGTGGACGGCCCTCAACTCCGAGGACCCCAACCGGATGCGCCTCTACATCGCCACGCACGAGGGAGAGCCGCTGGCCGCCGCCACGATGCTCACCGTCGGCCAGCACGTCTGGTACTCGTACGGCGCCTCGGCCAACCACAAGCGCGAGGTCCGCCCCTCGAACGCGATGCAGTGGCGCATGCTGCGCGACTCGTACGCCCTCGGCGCAAGCGTCTACGACCTGCGCGGCATCTCTGACACGCTGGACGAGAACGACCACTTGTTCGGTCTGATCCAGTTCAAGGTCGGTACCGGCGGCGAGGCCGTGGAGTACGTCGGCGAGTGGGACTTCCCGCTCAACAAGGTGCTGCACAAGGCCCTCGACATCTACATGTCGCGTCGCTGATCCGGCAGCACCCCGCCCCACACACAGACAGACAGCACCGCTGCACCACGCAGCTTCTCAGGAGAGGTTCCGGACGGGCATGGCGCTCACGCTCTACGTCGACACCGCGCGCTGGCGTGCGCACCAGAAGCAGATCCAGGACCGATTCCCCGGACTGATCCCGGTCTGCAAGGGCAACGGCTACGGCTTCGGCCACGAGCGGCTCTGCGAGGAGGCGACCCGCATGGGCGCCGACATCCTGGCCGTGGGCACGACGTACGAGGCCGCCAGCATCAAGGACTGGTTCGGCGGCGACCTGCTCGTCCTCACCCCGTTCCGGCGGGGCGAGGACCCGGTGCCGCTGCCCGACCGGGTCATCCGCTCGGTCGCCTCGCTGGACGGGGTGCGGGGTCTGGTGGGGGCCCGGGTGGTCATCGAGTGCATGAGTTCGATGCGCCGCCACGGAATCTCCGAGCAGGACCTCGGCCAGCTGCACGCCGCGATCGAGGACGTCCGCCTGGAGGGCTTCGCCCTGCACCTGCCGCTGGACCGCCCGGACGGCTCGGACGCCGTCGAGGAGGTCATCGGCTGGATGGACCGGCTGCGCGCGGCCCGGCTGCCGCTGCACACCATGTTCGTCAGCCACCTGCGGGCCGAGGAACTCGCCCGGCTGCAGCAGCAGTTCCCGCAGACCCGCTTCCGGGCGCGCATCGGCACCCGGCTGTGGCTGGGCGACCACGAGGCCACCGAGTACCGCGGCGCGGTCCTCGACGTCACGCGCGTGGCCAAGGGCGACCGGTTCGGCTACCGCCAGCAGAAGGCCGCCTCCGACGGCTGGCTGGTCGTGGTCGCCGGCGGTACCTCGCACGGCGTGGGACTGGAGGCCCCCAAGGCGCTCCACGGTGTGATGCCGCGCGCCAAGGGTGTCGCCCGGGCCGGTCTGGCCACGGTCAACCGGAACCTTTCGCCCTTCGTGTGGGCGGGCAAGCAGCGCTGGTTCGCGGAGCCGCCGCACATGCAGGTGTCGATCCTGTTCGTGCCGTCGGACGCGCCCGAGCCGAAGGTCGGCGACGAGCTGGTGGCCCACCTGCGCCACACCACCACGCAGTTCGACCGGGTGCTCGACGCCTGAGTCCGACCGGTCAGTCCTGGGAGCTCGTGCCCCAGGCGACCCGCTGTTCCTCCGAGGGCGTCGCGTACCGCGGCGCCCTCGCCGCGTCCGACAGCACGAACACGTCGTCGGCCTCGTCCAGGACGCCGCCGGAGGGGTCGTCCGCGCCGTCCCGCCGTACGACGTCCCGCTCGGGCATCAGGATGTCCCGGACGATGACCGCGCACAGGTACAGGGTGGTCAGCAGGTGGGCGGCGATCGCCAGCTGGTAGCCCTCCACGGGCAGACCCTGGTGCTTGTCACCGCTGGACGTGTAGGCCAGGTAGAACCAGATCCCGAGGAAGTAGACGACCTCGCCCGCCTGCCAGATCAGGAAGTCCCGCCAGCGCGGCCGGGCCAGTGCGGCGAGCGGAATGAGCCACAGCACGTACTGCGGCGAGTAGACCTTGTTGCAGAGGATGAAGACGGCGACGACGAGGAAGGCCAGCTGTGCGAACCGGGGGCGCCGCGGGGCGGTCAGGGTGAGCAGTCCGACAGCCCCGCAGAGCAGGAGCGTCAGCCCGGTCGCGTACGTGTTGGCGCCGTCCAGGGGGTTGCCCGAGCGCTGGGAGATCAGCAGCCACACCGAGCCGAAGTCGATCGGCCGTTCCTGGCTGAAGGTGTAGAACTTCTTCCAGCCGTCCCAGGCGAAGAGCATGACGGGCAGGTTCACCACGAGCCAGGCCCCGACCGCGCCGAGCACGGCGGCGCCGAAGGCGCGCCACTTCCCGGCCCGCCAGCAGAGCACGAACAGCGCTCCGAGGAGCAGCACCGGGTAGAGCTTGGCGGCGGTGGCGAGCCCGATGAGGACGCCGAAGAGGAGAGTCCTGCCGCGGGCCCACATGAGCATCCCTGCGGCGGTCAGGGCGATGGCCAGCAGGTCCCAGTTGATCGTCGCCGTCAGGGCGAAGGCGGGCGCCAGGGCGAAGAGCAGGGCGTCCCAGGGGCGGCTGCGGTGGGTGCGGGCGACGCAGACGGCGATGACGGCCGCGCAGGCCATCAGCATGCCGGCATTGACCATCCAGTACATCTGCTCGCGGTGCTGCATGGAGCCGCTGCCGGGGGTCAGCCAGGAGGCGATCTCCATGAAGAGCCCGGTGAGGACCGGGTACTCCAGGTACTCCATGTCGCCGGGCAGCCGGTCGAAGTAGGGGGTCAGGTTGTCGGCGAACCCGCGGACCGCGTACAGGTGCGGGATGTCGGAGTAGCAGGCGTGGGTGTACTGGGAGCCGGCTCCCCGGAACCACGCCCAGTCGTAGCAGGGCAGCTTCTGGACCATGCCGAGCGCGAACATGCCGATGGCGATGAGGGCCACGACGCGGACCGGGCCCAGCCAGTGGCCGCCGAGCCTGGCGTAGCGGCCCAGGGGGCCGCCGATGAGCTCACTCCCGGCTGCGGCGACCTCGTCCTGCTGCGTGGGCAGTACGGGGCGGTCCTCGTGCACCTTGGTCATGGGGCTCATCCTGCCGTACCGGGCCGGACATGGGGGAAGGCCGTCGCACGGAGGGTGCGACGGCCTTCCTCGGCTCACGGAGCGGCGGTGCGGGTCACTCCTCGCCGGAGTCGCTGATCCCGGTGGTGGTGCCGCCCGGGCGGCCCGGGCGGCCCGACGGGGACGGGGACGGCGATCCACTGGATCCGCCGGTGGTACCGGTGATGGTCCCGGTGGTGGTGCCGGTGTCCGTGCCTCCGTTGGTGGTCCCTCGCGTGGTCTCCGGGTCGCAGTACAGCTCCCACGGCCGGCAGGACGGCTTGCCGCCCTTGGACGGGGAGGGGGACGGCGGCGGGGAGCTCGGCGGGATCGTCGACGGGGACGGCGACGACGGGGCGACGGCCGACGGCGAGGGGGAGGGGGCACCGGCGGAGTCGGCCGTGACGCCGAGGTCCTCGGCCTCCGGGAACTTCGAGACCGGGACGTCCTTGAGCGCCTCGCGCATGTACTCGGTCCAGATCACGGCCGGGATGTCACCACCGTGGATGGAGGGGATGTCACCCACGCCGTTCATGGAGATCAGCTTCTTGTCCGCCGAGTTGGGGTCGGTGCGGAAGAGGACGATCGAGGTGGACAGCTCCGGGGTGTAGCCGACGAACCACGCCGACTTGTTCTCGTCCGTGGTACCCGTCTTGCCGGCGGCCGGCCGGCCCAGCTTCTTGACCTTGGTCGCGGTGCCGTTCTGGACCACGTTCTGCAGGACCTCGGTGACGTTGTCCGCGATGGCGCTGTCCATCGCCCGCTGGTCCTTGGGCTTCTCGAAGCCGGACAGCGGCTGACCGTTCTTCACGACCTCGGTCACGGAGTACGGCTCGCGGTGCGTGCCGGAAGCGGCGAAGGTCGCGTACGAGTCGGCCATCCGGATGGCGCTGGGGGTCGAGGTGCCGAGGGCCCAGGAAGCGTCGGGGTTCGGGTTCATCGACTCCTCAAGGATGCCGGTGGACTTGGCCAGGGCCCTGACCTTGTCGTGACCGACATCGAAGACGAGCTGGGCGAACGGGACGTTGATGGACTTCTCCATCGCCTCGTTGAGGGTCACGTACCCGAAGGCGGTGGGGCTCTCGTTCTTCTGCTTGAAGGGCCTGCCCGAGGCGTCCCGCAGCGGCTTGCCCTCACGGTTGTTGATCACCGTGAGGTCGTTGGCCTGGTACTTGCTGTCGACCGAGATGCCCTTGCCCTTGGAGTTCTGGGTGCCGTACTCCATCGCCGCCGCCAGCACGTACGGCTTCCAGGTCGAGCCGACCGGGACACCGCTGGTGTTGGCGTTGTTGCTGAAGTACTTGTGGTCCCAGCCCGGGCCGCCGTACAGGGCGACGATGGCTCCGGTCTTCACGTCCACGGAGGCCCCGCCGAACTGCACGAAGGTGTCGGTCTCCGGGCGTTCCTTCTCGTTGATGAACCCGTTGCGGGTGTCCTCGACCGCCTTGACCAGGGCGTCCACCCGGGGCTTCTGGAAGGTGGTCCTGATCCGGTAGCCGCCCATGGCCATCTGCTCGGGGGTGATGTTCTTGGTCTTCATCACGTACGCCTTGGCCGTGTCGACCAGGTAGCCGATCTGGCCGGTCATGCCGCGGGCCGACTCCGACTCGGCGCGCGGGGGGAAGTCGGCGTCCGTGTACTTCGCCCGCTCGGCCTTGTCCATGCGGCCGACCTCGACCTCGCGGTCCAGCACCCAGGACCAGCGCTCCCGGGCCCGCTTCTCGTTGAGGGCGGGGGTGGCCGAGGCGCCGATGCCGCCGTCCGGGTTGTAGAGGTTGGGGCCCTTCAGCACGGCGGCGAGGAAGGCGCATTCGGCGGGGTTGAGGTCCTGGCTGTCCTTGCCGAAGTAGGCGCGGGACGCGGCCTGGATCCCGTAGGCGTCCCGGCCGTAGTAGGCGGTGTTCAGGTAGCCCGCGAGGACCTTGTCCTTCTCCTCGGACACGCCCAGCCTTATCGCGATGAAGAGCTCGGTGGCCTTCCGCTTGAGCGTCTGGTCGGAGTCCAGGTAGGTGTTCTTCACGTACTGCTGGGTGATGGTGGAGCCGCCCTGGGTGGAGCCGCCCGTGGCCATGTTCCACACGGCGCGGGTGATACCCATCGGGTCCACGCCCTTGTCCGTCTCGAAGGACTCGTTCTCCGCCGCGATCACGGCGTTCCTCATCGACGGGGGAATGCTGGAGATGGGCACGATCTGCCGGTTCATCGAACCGCCCGTCGCGACCATCTGGCTGCCGTCGGCCCAGTAGAAGACGTTGTTCTGTGCCTGGGCGGCCTTGTTCGGGTCGGGCGTGCTCACCATGGCGATGCCGATGCCGGCACCCGCGATGATCACCGCGAAGAAGCCCAGGGCGGTGCCGGATACGAACTTCCAGGACGGCACGAAGCGCTTCCAGCCGTCCCGGTCGGAGCGCGGGTAGTTGATGAGCCGGTTGTCCGGGCGCCTGGCGCCGCGCGCGGCGGTACCTCTGCCGCGGCCTGCGGTCCCTCTCTGGGCAGCCCGGCGGCCCTCGCCGCGGCCCTGGCCGGGCTGCGGCGAGTAGGGGCCGCTGTGCGACGCCGTGGCGACGTCACGTCCGGCCGGGCCCCTTCCGGGGCGCTGTTGGGTGGCGCGCCGGGCTGAGGCGCGGCCACCACCCTGGGGCTGCGGCGGTTTACGGCGGTGCTCGCTCATCGAACGACTACTCCTCGGGCAGGCGAGTGGCCTGGAAGCGGCAGATTAATTCCGGTCTCCCCCCGGTGTCATCGCCCACAGACTACGCACGCTCAAAACGCGCCCAGTGCCGAAGTTCACCCCAAATCAGGCAACCTGCCTGGTGCGAATCGGTGATGTGACACCGGTCACTACGTCTCCCCTTGTCGATCAGAGCGCCCCGTTCTATCGTCTGGATGTATCGAGTCGATACATCAGCTCGGTATAAAGACTCAGGGGCAGAGGAGAGGAAGGCGGATGAGCAGACGCTCAGGCATCCTCGAGTTCGCCGTCCTCGGCCTGCTTCGCGAATCCCCTATGCACGGCTACGAGCTGCGCAAGCGGCTCAATACCTCGCTGGGGGTGTTCCGAGCCTTCAGCTACGGGACGCTCTACCCCTGCCTCAAGACGCTGGTCGCCAACGGCTGGTTGATCGAAGAACCGGGCAACGCCCCGGAGGACGCTCTCGCCGCTTCACTCGCAGGGCGCCGCGCCAAGATCGTCTACCGGTTGACGGCCGCGGGTAAGGAGCACTTCGAGGAGCTCCTCTCCCACACGGGCCCCGACACCTGGGAGGACGAGTCCTTCGCCGCCCGCTTCGCCTTCTTCGGCCAGACCGAACGAGACGTGCGGATGCGGGTACTGGAGGGCCGCCGCAGCCGGCTGGAGGAGCGTCTGGAGAAGATGCGCGCCTCGATCGCCCGGACGCGGGAGCGCCTCGACGACTACACGCTCGAGCTGCAGCGGCACGGCATGGAGTCCGTGGAGCGCGAAGTGCGCTGGCTGAACGAGCTCATCGAGAGTGAGCGGGCGGGACGGGATCGGAGACGAACCGGTCCGTCCGACGAAACTGAAAAATGAGGCCTGCACCTCGCAGACCTCGTCCGAGAACAAACAGGGAGCAACCGGAATGGGTTCGGTTCGCGTAGCCATCGTTGGCGTAGGCAACTGCGCCGCCTCGCTGGTGCAGGGCGTCGAGTACTACAAGGACGCCGACCCGGCGGCCAAGGTCCCCGGTCTGATGCACGTCCAGTTCGGCGACTACCACGTGAGTGACATCGAGTTCGTCGCCGCGTTCGACGTCGACGCGAAGAAGGTCGGCCTCGACCTTTCGGACGCCATCGGCGCCAGCGAGAACAACACCATCAAGATCTGCGACGTCCCGAGCGCCGGTGTGACCGTTCAGCGCGGCCACACCTACGACGGCCTGGGCAAGTACTACCGCATGACGATCGAGGAGTCCGCCGAGGCTCCGGTCGACGTGGTCAAGGTCCTCAAGGACCGCGAGGTCGACGTCCTGATCTGCTACCTGCCGGTCGGCTCCGAGGACGCGGCGAAGTTCTACGCGCAGTGCGCCATCGACGCCAAGGTCGCCTTCGTCAACGCCCTCCCGGTCTTCATCGCCGGGACCAAGGAGTGGGCGGACAAGTTCACCGAGGCCGGTGTCCCGATCGTCGGCGACGACATCAAGTCGCAGGTCGGCGCCACCATCACGCACCGCGTGATGGCGAAGCTGTTCGAAGACCGCGGTGTCCGTCTTGAGCGCACCATGCAGCTCAACGTCGGCGGCAACATGGACTTCAAGAACATGCTCGAGCGCGACCGCCTCGAGTCGAAGAAGATCTCCAAGACGCAGGCCGTCACCTCGCAGATCCCCGACCGTGAGCTCGGCGAGAAGAACGTCCACATCGGCCCGTCCGACTACGTCGCGTGGCTCGACGACCGCAAGTGGGCCTACGTCCGCCTCGAGGGTCGCGCCTTCGGCGACGTCCCGCTGAACCTCGAGTACAAGCTCGAGGTGTGGGACTCCCCGAACTCGGCCGGTGTCATCATCGACGCCCTGCGCGCCGCGAAGATCGCGAAGGACCGCGGTATCGGTGGCCCGATCCTGTCGGCGTCCAGCTACTTCATGAAGTCCCCGCCGGTGCAGTACTTCGACGACGAGGCCCTGGTCAACGTCGAGAAGTTCATCAAGGGCGAGGTCGAGCGCTAACCGAACCCAAGGGTCTTACCGACACCTGGACTTCGGCTGTTCTTCCGCGGAGGGTCCCCGGGCAATGTGCCCGGGGACCCTCCGCGTATGTGACCCTTGCCCTCATGCCTGTCGTACGTGATCTGCGCGTACTCCTGCGCCTGAGGGATTTCCGCAACCTGCTTGCCGTACGGCTGCTCTCCCAGGCCGCGGACGGCGTCTACCAGGTCGCACTCGCCACCTACGTCGTCTTCTCCCCGGAGAAGCAGACCTCACCGGCGGCGATCGCCTCTGCCATGGCGGTACTGCTGCTGCCCTATTCGGTGATCGGCCCCTTCGCCGGGGTGCTGCTCGACCGCTGGCGCCGCCGCCAGGTCTTCCTCTACGGCAATCTCCTGCGGGCCTTCCTCGCCTGCATCACCGGGATGCTGATCGTCGCGCAGGTGCCCGACTGGCTCTTCTACGCCTCCGCGCTGTCCGTGACCGCCGTCAACCGCTTCGTACTGTCCGGGCTCGCCGCGTCGCTGCCCCGCGTCGTCGGGCACGATCAGCTGGTCACCGCGAACGCGCTCTCCCCCACCGCCGGGACCCTCGCGGCGGTGGCCGGCGGAGGGCTTGCCTTCCTCGTCCGGCTGCTGGCCTCCGACTCCAATGCCCTCGTCGTCCTGCTCGGAGCCGGGCTCTACCTCTTCGCGGCCCTCGTCTCCCTGCAGCTGGCCATCGGGCTCCTCGGGCCGGACCACCCAGCCGGCCAGGCCCACCCCTCGCTCACCGAAGGGGTCGCCCTCACCGTGCGGGGGATGGTCGAGGGCCTGCGGCACCTCGCCTCCAGGCGCGAGGCGGCCCGGGCGCTCGCCGCGATGACCATGATGCGGTTCTGCTACGGGGCCCTGTTCGTCATGCTGCTGATGCTCTGCCGCTACTCCTGGTCGGACAACGAGTCCGACGGGCTGGCCCTGCTGGGGGTCGCCGTCGGCGCCTCCGGGGCCGGGTTCTTCGCCGCCGCCGTGGTGACCCCCTGGGTCGTGGGCCGGCTGGGCCCCCTCGGCTGGATCACCGTCTGCTCCGCGGGCGCCGCGGTCCTGGTGCCTGCCCTCGGCCTGTTCTTCGCCCCGGCACCGATGCTGGTCGCCGCGTTCGTACTCGGTCTCGCCACCCAGGGCGCCAAGATCGCCACGGACACGGAGGTGCAGTCCCGGGTGGACGACGACTACCGCGGCCGTGTCTTCTCGGTCTACGACGTGCTGTTCAACGTGGCGTTCGTCGGTGCGGCGGCGGTGGCCTCCCTGATGCTCCCCACTGACGGGCGCTCCGTGATCCTGATCCTCATCGTGTCCGCGCTCTACGCCGCGACCGCGGTGCTGCTGGCCCGGCAGGAGCGACGTTTCACGTGAAACATCAGCTCTGACGAACGCGGGGGCGATGTTTCACGTGAAACATCGCCCCGGCGTTCGTGCCTCAGGCCTGAGTGGCCCACCACTCCTTCAGCGCGACGACAGCCGCATCGCGCTCCATCGGGCCGTTCTCCAGCCGCAGCTCCAGCAGGAACGCGTAGGCCTTCCCGATCACCGGGCCCGGGCCCACGTCGAGCACCTGCATGATCTCGTTGCCGTCCAGGTCGGGCCGGATCGCGTCCAGCTCCTCCTGCTCCTGCAGCTGCGCGATGCGCTCCTCCAGCCCGTCGTAGGTCCGGGACAGGGCATTGGCCTTGCGCTTGTTGCGCGTGGTGCAGTCGGACCGGGTCAGCTTGTGCAGGCGCTCCAGCAGCGGACCGGCGTCACGGACGTAGCGCCGCACCGCGGAGTCGGTCCACTCCCCGTCGCCGTAGCCGTGGAAGCGCAGGTGCAGCTCCACCAGCCGGGACACGTCCTTGATCATGTCGTTGCTGTACTTCAGAGCGATCAGCCGCTTCTTGGTCATCTTCGCTCCCACCACCTCGTGGTGGTGGAAGGAGACCCGGCCGTCGCTCTCGAAGCGGCGGGTGCGGGGCTTGCCGATGTCGTGCAGCAGGGCCGCGAGCCGCAGGACCAGGTCCGGACCGTCCTCCTCGAGCGCGATCGCCTGCTCCAGCACGATCAGCGAGTGGTCGTAGACGTCCTTGTGCCGGTGGTGTTCGTCACTCTCCAGCCGCAGCGCCGGCAGCTCGGGGAGCACCCGGTCGGCCAGCCCCGTGTCCACCAGCAGTCCCAGACCCTTGCGCGGGTGGGCGGACAGGATCAGCTTGTTCAGCTCCCCCTGAACGCGCTCCGCGGAAACGATCTCGATCCGCTCGGACATCGCCTTCATGGCCGCCACGACCTCCGGGGCGACCTCGAAGTCCAGCTGCGCGGCGAACCGCGCCGCGCGCAGCATCCGCAGCGGATCGTCGGAGAAGGAGTCCTCCGGCGTTCCGGGAGTGCGCAGCACGCCGGCGGCCAGGTCCTCCAGGCCGCCGTGCGGGTCGATGAACTGCTGCTCGGGCAGGGCCAGGGCCATGGCGTTGACCGTGAAGTCCCGGCGGACCAGGTCCTCGTCGATCGAGTCCCCGTAGGAGACCTCGGGCTTGCGCGACGTACGGTCGTAGGCCTCCGAGCGGTACGTCGTCACCTCGATCTGGAAGTTCCGTACGGCGTCCCCGACGCGGGCGTTCTTCTGCGCCCCGACGGTGCCGAAGGCGATACCGACGTCCCATACCGAGTCCGCCCACGGCCGGACGATCTTCAGAACGTCCTCGGGGCGGGCATCGGTGGTGAAGTCGAGATCGTTGCCGAGACGCCCCAGCAGCGCGTCGCGGACGGACCCACCGACCAGGGCGAGGCGGAAGCCCGCCTCCTGGAACCGGCGGCCGAGCTCGTCGGCGACAGGAGCGACCCGCAGCAGTTCACTGACCGCGCGGAGCTGCACCTGACTCAGGGCACTGGGGTTGTCTTCCTTGGCATTCGGCACAACAGAAAAGGGTACGTGCCCGGCCCACCGGGGGCCGCCCCGTTTTGCGGCCACCCCGGTACACGGCGACTCCGCTCCGGAGCCGATCATGTGGAGCAAGGCGCGGCACTCGCACACAGCGGGCCTCGTTACCATGCGTAGACGCACAAAAGACGACCACTGACACTTCGAGGGACGGGCTAGCGCGTGGCCGAGGCGGCAGACATCCAGGGGGCGTCCCCCGCTCCTGTCCGGCGCCGGTGGCTGCGGCGCGCGATCGTCCTGCTCGCCGGGACGCCCGTGCTGGCCGCGCTGATCTACTCTCCGGCGCCCCCGGCGGAGGCCGCGCAGGCCTCGTCCGTGGACGTCCAGCTGGTCTCCATGGCCCCCACGGCGCCGGTCAAGGGCGACACCCTCACCATCCACGGCACCGTGCTCAACACCGGCTCCGAGACGATCACCGACGCCCACGTCGGCCTGCGGGTCGGACCCGCGCTCGCGGACCGCTCGTCCATCGACGAGGCTGCGGAGCGGACCGGTTTCCGGGCCGGCGCCGACCCGGGCGAGATCGACCCGGCCTACGCGGTGAAGATCGCCTCCCTGCCGTCCAAGATCAGCCAGCAGTTCACGCTCACGATCCCGGTGAACAAGCTGGAGCTGGACAAGGACGGCGTCTACCCGCTCGGCGTCTCCCTGTCGGGGGTGACCGACAGCCGGCCGTCCGAGCAGGTCCTGGGTATCAAGCGGACCTTCCTGCCCTGGCAGCCCGAGGCCGCCGCCAAGCGCTCCCAGCTCACCTACGTCTGGCCGCTGATCTCCACCACCCGCGTGACGGCGGAGACGGGCTCCGACGAGCTCCAGACCCCCGTCTTCCTCGACGACTCCCTCGCCGACGAGCTCAGGTCGGGCGGACGGCTGGAGCAGATGGTCACCCTCGGCAAGGACCTGCCGATCACCTGGGTCATCGACCCCGACCTGCTCTACACGGTCGACGCGATGACCAAGGGCTACCGGGTCCGCACCCCGGGCGGCAAGCCCGTCCAGGGCAAGAACAAGGCCGTCGCCGAGCAGTGGCTGAGCTCACTCGAGGCCGCCGTCCAGGGCAAGAAGGTCGTCGCCCTCCCGTTCGCCGACCCCGACCTCGCCTCCCTCGCCCACCACGGCAAGGACGTCTCGGGCACCCTGGGCCAGCTGCGCCCGGCCACCGACAAGGCGAAGCAGGCCGTCGAGACGGTCCTGCACGTCCCGGTGTCCACCGACTTCTCCTGGCCCGTGGACGGCGCCATCGACCCCTCGATCGTCAATGTCGCCACCTCGGCAGGCGCCCACAACGTCCTCACCCGCAGTGACAGCCTCGTGGAGAGCGGCGCCCTCGGCTACACGCCCTCGGCCGCCCGGCCCATCGGCGCCGGCACCACCGCCGTCGTGGCGGACGCCGACCTGTCCACGGCCTTCCAGGGCGACATGCTGAACGCGGGGCCCTCCACGCTCGCCGTGCAGCGGTTCCTCGCCCACAGCCTCGCCCTGAACCTGCAGAAGACCGACGAGCAGCGAAGCGTCGTCGTCGCCCCGCAGCGGATGCCCAACGTCAGCCAGGTGCAGACGATGGCCGCGGCCGTACGCGGCCTCCAGGCGGGCCGCTGGACCCAGCCCGGGGACCTCGAGGCCGCGGCCGCCGCCAAGCCCGACCCGGGAGCCACCACCCAGGTGCCGGGCGCCGGTCAGTACCCCGAGGCCCTGCGCAAGCAGGAGCTGCCGGTGTCGGCCTTCGAGAAGATCCGCACCACGCAGAGCACCCTCGACCGCTTCAAGGTCATCCTCGCCGCGCCCGACCGCGTGGAGATCCCCTTCGGCAACACCACCAACCGGGAGATGTCCACGTCCTGGCGCGGGCGTCCGGACGAGGCCCGCCTCTACCGGGACCATGTGCAGGAGTACCTGATCGGTCTCACCGAGAAGGTCAAGGTCATCCCCAAGTCCGACGCCACCCTGTCCGGACACAGCGCCACCATCCCGGTCAGCGTGCAGAACAGCCTGGTCCAGGACGTCCACGGCCTCGTCCTGCGCGTGAAGTCCGCCAACCCGAGCCGCCTGATGTTCGGCGACAAGGGCCAGGCCGAGCAGCAGGTCACCGTGCAGGGCGACCACACCCAAACGGTCAAGTTCCCCGCCAACGCCACGGCGAGCGGCCCCGTCGAGGTCACGGCGCAGCTGTACACCAAGGACGGCATCCCCTACGGCAAGGAACGCCGGTTCACCGTCGAGGCCACCGAGATCACGCCCACCGTCATGCTCGTGATCGCCGGCGGTGTGCTCCTCCTGGTCCTGGCAGGCATCAAGATGTACGCCAGCCGCAAGCGCGTCGCGGCACGCGCGGCCGCCGAGGAGAGCACGCAGCCGAGTGACGAGTCCCCGGACACCGGACCGCAAAGCGCGGACGGGTCCGGCACGAGTGAGACAGTGAACCGTTGATTGACGCCGTGGCCGGTCGGCCTGGGGACGATGAGGTGGGGTTTCGATGAACGCGCCGTACGACGGTGACCGCGCGCAGGGCACTGGTGGGCCTGCGCCCTCCCAGGGCACTGCCCCGGGCACCCCGGTGCCCGGGCAGGTTCCCGTGCCTGCGCCCGCGCCGGACCGTGACCCATACGTCCAGGACGCCTACGCCCACGACCCGTACCGGTCCCAGGACCTGTCGGCCCAGGATCCCGTCGCCGAGGTGCTCTACGACCGGTCCGCCCACCCGCCGCCGCCGCCCGGTACCTACCAGGAGCCCGGCCCGCTCTACGCGGCACCGTCGGCGCCCTCGTACGCACCCGACCCGCACGTCTGGGCCCAGACCCCGCCGCCCGAGCCGGACGGCCCCTCGCGCCACCTGCCGTACGGCGACCACGCCACCACCACCCAGTTCGTCGGAGTGGACGCCCTCGTCACCGGCGCCGCGGACGAGCAGCCCGAGCCGGACGCGTTCGCGCATCTGTACCGGGACCAGGAGGCGGCCCCCCGCACTCCCGCCGAGGACGCCCCCGTGGCCGCGCCGGCGCCGGGCAAACCCGCCGGACGCGCCTCCAGCCTCCTGAAGTCCAGTGCGCTGATGGCCGCGGGCACGATCGTCTCCCGCATCACCGGCTTCCTGCGGACCCTGGTCATCGCCGGTGCCATCGGTGTCGGCACGTTCAACGACACGTACCAGATCGCCAACACCCTGCCCACGATGATCTACGTGCTGGTCGGCGGCGGCGCCCTCAACGCCGTCTTCATCCCGCAGCTGGTCCGGGCCATGAAGAACGACAGCGACGGGGGCCAGGCGTACGCCAACCGGCTGCTGACCCTCGTCGTGGTGCTGTTGGCGGGCATCACCACCATCTGTGTCCTGGCCGCACCGGTGTTCATCACGATGATGTCGCCGAAGATCGCCTCCGACCCCCAGCAGATGGAAGTCGCGGTCGCCTTCGCCCGCTACTGCCTGCCCACCATGTTCTTCATGGGCATCCACGTGGTCCTGGGTCAGATCCTCAACGCCCGCGGCCGCTTCGGCGCCATGATGTGGACCCCGGTCCTCAACAACATCGTCGTCATCGCCACCTTCGGCGCCTTCATCTGGGCCTTCGGCGGCTTCACCACCTCCGGTGTGAACGCCACCACGGTCACCGCGGAAGGCGTGCGCCTGCTGGGCCTGGGCACCCTGCTCGGCCTCACCGTCCAGGCCCTGGCGATGCTGCCGTACCTGCGCGACGCGGGCTTCAAGCCGCGCCTGCGCTTCGACTGGCGGGGCCACGGCCTCGGCAAGGCCGCCCGCCTGGCCAAGTGGACGTTCTTCTTCGTCCTCGCCAACCAGGTCGGCCTGGTCGTCGTCACCCAGCTCGCCACCTGGGCCGGGTCCGTCGCCGAGAAGCAGGGCCACCCCGGTACCGGCATCACCGCCTACAACTACGCACTGCTGCTGTGGCAGATGCCGCAGGCGATCATCACCGTCTCCGTCATGACGGCGGTCCTGCCCCGCATCTCCCGCTCCGCGCACGACGGCGACGCCGCGGCGGTCCGCGACGACATCTCCTACGGGCTGCGCACCTCGGCCGTCGCGATCGTGCCCTGCGCCTTCGCGTTCCTCGCCCTCGGTGTCCCGATGGCCACCCTGCTGTACGCCGGCTCGGGTTCGGGCGCGCAGAACATCGGCTACATCCTGATGGCCTTCGGCCTCGGCCTGATCCCGTACTCCATCCAGTACGTCGTCCTGCGCGGCTTCTACGCCTACGAGGACACCCGCACGCCCTTCTACAACACCGTCATCGTCGCCGCCGTCAACGCGGCGGTCTCCGCGGTGTCGTTCTTCGTGCTCCCCGCCCGGTGGGCGGTGGTCGGCATGGCCGCCGCCTACGGCCTCGGCTACGCCGTCGGCGTCGGCGTGGCCTGGCGCCGCCTGCGCACCCGGCTCGGCGGCGACCTCGACGGCGCGCACGTGATGCGCACCTATGCCCGCCTCACCGGCGCCTGCGTCCCGGCCGCCGCCGTGGCCGGCGCGGCCGCCTACGGGGTCACCCAGTGGCTCGGCAGCGGAGTCACCGGCTCCGCCGCCGCCCTCCTCGCCGGCGGAATCGCTCTGGCCGCGGTGTTCCTCATCGCCGCCAAGCGCATGCGGATCGAAGAGCTCAACGCGATGGTCGGAATGGTCCGCGGACGTTTGGGGCGCTGATGCGCACAACCGTCGCCCCCTTTCGTGTGTCGTGCTTAGCGTCGGACTGTGGGCACAATTGGCATGGCTTCGCAGACTGGCTTTCAGCGCGCAACGGATGGGGAGGCAGGAACGACGGTGGCGGAACGTAGCACGGCTGCCGTCGACGTGGCCGACAACAGCGGCGATGAGCCGCTGACCGCTCAGGCGGCACAGGCCACGTCCGACGGGGTGGACACCCAGAACGGACGAGCCGCGGACGGACCCATGCCCGACAAGGACGGCGAACGCACCAACCCGGCCCCTGCGGCCGCACCCGAACTCCACAGCGGTCACAAGCTCGCCAGACGCTACCGGCTGGAAGAGTGCGTCACCCGTGTGGACGGATTCAGCAGTTGGCGCGCGATGGACGAGAAGCTGCGCCGGGCCGTGGGCGTGCACCTGATGCCTGCCGACCACGCGCGGGCACGCTCCGTCCTGGCCGCAGCGCGTTCCTCCGCCCTCCTGGGCGACCCGCGGTTCGTGCAGGTCCTCGACGCCGTGGAGGAGAACGACCTCGTCTACGTCGTCCACGAGTGGCTGCCCGACGCCACCGAACTCACCGCGCTCCTCGCGTCGGGCCCGCTGGAGGCCCACGAGGCCTACCAGCTCGTCAGCCAGGTCTCCCAGGCCATGGCCGCCGCCCACCGCGAAGGGCTCGCCCATCTGCGGCTGACGCCCAGCGCGATACTGCGCACCTCCACCGGCCAGTACCGCATCCGCGGCCTCGCCGTGAACGCCGCCCTGCGCGGCATCACCAGCGAGACCCCGCAGCGGGCCGACACCGAGGCCATCGGCGCCCTCCTGTACGCCGCGCTCACCCAGCGCTGGCCGTACGAGAGCGACGCGTACGGCCTCACCGGCCTGCCCAAGGGCGTGGGCCTGATCGCCCCCGACCAGGTACGCGCCGGTGTCCACCGCGGCCTGGGCGAACTCGCCATGCGCGCACTCGCCAACGACGGGGCCACCGCCTCCCGTCAGGAGCCCGCCTGCACCACCCCCGACGAGCTGGCCAAGGCCGTGGCCTCGATGCCCCGCATCCGGCCTCCGGAGCCCGCCTTCACCGCTCCGCCGGAGTACCAGCACACCACCTACCAGCAGGGCAGCTACGGCCGTCCCACGCCTCCCGGCGCGAACACAGTCCAGAGCCGGCCCGTCGCGCCTCCGCCGCCCCCGCTGCAGAGCCGTACCGGCCGGGCCCTCAAGTGGGGCGTCGCCGCCCTGCTGATCGCCGCCCTCGGCCTGGGCAGCTGGCAGCTGGCCGACACCCTCCTGGAGCGCGGTACCCAGAAGGGCAACAGCGGCACCAGCAACAACACCAACACCGGCACCGACGACAGCGGGGAGAAGAAGGAGCCGACCCCCCTGACGATCTCCGGTGCCCAGGAGTACGCCCCGGACGGCAAGCCGCAGAATGCCGAGAACGTCTCGAACACGTACGACGGGAACCCCGCCACCTACTGGCGTACCAAGAGCTTCTACGACGGCCCCGAAGTGAAGATCAAGGACGGCCTCGGCATCGTCTACGACCTCGGGTCCGAGCAGGAGGTCAATGGGGCCTCGATAGCGCTGAAGTTCGGCGGCCCGCACACGACCCTCAGCCTGTACGCCACCGACTCCAAGTCTCCCAAGGGCTCCGTCGGCTCCATGACGAAGATCGCCGGAACCAGGACCTCGGAGACCGCCCTCCAGCTGACTGCCGAGAAACCGGTCAAGACGCGGTACGTGCTCGTGTGGATCACCGCCATGCCGCACGCGCCCCTCGACGACTTCAGCGATCCGGGATACAAGCAGGCCATCACGGACGTGAAGTTCACGGGCTGACCGCAGGACCGGGAGGGGCTCATCGTTGAACGACACGACGCCCGGCGCATGCAGTGACCAGGAACTCCTGGCTCTGCATGCCGCCGGTGATCCCGATGCCTTCGGTGAGATCGTGCGGCGGCACCGCGACCGGCTGTGGGCCGTGGCCCTGCGGACCCTCGGCGATCGCGAGGAGGCCGCGGACGCCGTGCAGGACGCCCTGGTCAACGCCTACCGGGCCGCCCACACCTTCCGCGGGGAATCCGCCGTCACCACCTGGCTGCACCGGATCACCGTCAATGCCTGCCTGGACCGGGCCCGCAAGGCCGCCTCCCGCAGGACCGCGCCCCTCGACGACACGGACCGCCTGGAGCGCCTCCTGGAGCCCCACGAGTCCGCGGAGGCCCCCGCCGAGCGCCAGGACCTCCACCGCGAGCTCCTGGCCGCCCTGAGCACCCTCCCGGCCGATCAGCGGGCCGCGCTGGTCCTCGTCGACATGCAGGGGTACCCCGTCGCCGAGGCCGCCCGGATGCTCGATGTCCCCACCGGAACCGTGAAGAGCCGGTGCGCGCGGGGCCGGGCGAAACTCGTACCGCTCCTCACTCATCTGCGCACGAATGCCGGGGATAACACGGACACCGAGCGGGGAAGGAACCGGACGCCGGGCCCGCCCGTCCCACCAGCGGCAGAACCCCGGCATTCAGACCCAGACGCTGTGAAGGGCGGAGGTGGACGACCGTGAGCCCCACAACCGGCACGACCGGCACGATCCGGCACCCGGACGTCTCGGAGATCTCCGACCTCACCGAAGGTCTTCTCTCGCCGTCCCGGACCGCCGAGGTCAGCCGCCACCTCGACGAGTGCGCCCTGTGCGCCGATGTCCGCGCCTCCCTGGAGGAGATCCGCTCCCTCCTCGGCACCCTCCCGGGCCCGGCCCGGATGCCCGCCGACATCGCGGGTCGCATCGACGCGGCCCTCGCCGCGGAGGCTCTCCTCGACTCCACGCAGCCGCAGGCCCGGGCCGTCTCTGCCGACCGCCCCCGCACGCCGCACCGCGATGTTTCACGTGAAACATCTCCCGCCGGTCACCCGACCGGCCCAACGGGACCCGGGCGCCGTCGCGCGCGCCGCAGGATCGTCGTCCTCACGGGTCTGGCCGGAGCCGCCGCCTGCGCCCTGGGGCTGTTCCTGTTCGGCGACTTCGCGGGCACGCCCGCCCACGACACCGCCACCCGTGGCGAGGCGTCGGACTCCGCCGAACAGCCGTCCGTCGCCTCCGGCGGCCGCAACTACACGGCTCAGGGCCTCCAGGACAACGTCCGGCAGCTCATCGCGGCCGGCCAGGGCGCCAAGACCACCCCCGAAGAGGGGAACAACACGCTCGGGCTGGAGAACACCAGCCCCGCTCCCGGGGTCGCTCCCGGCGACAAGCGGGTGACGCCTTCCCTGCCGAGCTGCGTCCAGGAGGCCACCGGTCGCCCCGACACCCCGGTCGCGGCCGAACGCGGCAGCTACCAGGGCACCTCCGTCTATCTCGTCGTCCTGCCCCACCCGGCCGACTCCGCTCGCGTGGACGCCTACCTCGTCGACACCGCGTGTGAGCGGAGCGCTTCAGGAGCCCCCGGGAAGGTCCTCCTGACGAGCACCTATCCCCGATAGCCGGGGCGTTCGGGGCCGTAGTGGGCCGGGCGGGGAATGCATGCGCCGTAGGATCCGTTGGGTGGGGTGAGAGTCCGCACCGGCCCCCGGTAGGCAGTACGCAGTCCGCAGAGACGAGGAAGAAACCCGTGAGCGACGTTCGAAACGTGATCATCATCGGCTCCGGGCCGGCCGGTTACACCGCCGCCCTGTACACCGCACGCGCTTCGCTCAAGCCCCTGGTCTTCGAAGGTGCCGTCACCGCAGGTGGCGCGCTGATGAACACCACCGAGGTGGAGAACTTCCCGGGCTTCCAGGACGGCATCATGGGCCCGGACCTCATGGACAACATGCGGGGTCAGGCCGAGCGCTTCGGTGCCGAGCTGGTTCCGGACGATGTCGTGTCCGTGGACCTCAGCGGTGAGATCAAGACCGTCACCGACACCGCCGGCACCGTGCACCGCGCCAAGGCCGTCATCGTCACCACCGGCTCCCAGCACCGCAAGCTCGGTCTGCCGAACGAGGACGCCCTCTCCGGCCGCGGCGTCTCCTGGTGCGCCACCTGCGACGGGTTCTTCTTCAAGGACCACGACATCGCCGTGGTCGGCGGCGGCGACACCGCGATCGAGGAGGCCACCTTCCTCTCCCGGTTCGCCAAGTCCGTCACGATCGTCCACCGTCGCGACAGCCTGCGCGCCTCGAAGGCCATGCAGGACCGCGCCTTCGCCGACCCGAAGATCAAGTTCGCCTGGGACAGCGAGGTTTCCGAGATCCACGGCGAGCAGAAGCTCTCCGGCCTCACCCTGCGCAACACCAAGACCGGTGAGACCTCCGAGCTGCCCGTGACCGGCCTCTTCATCGCCGTCGGCCACGACCCGCGCACCGAGCTCTTCAAGGACCAGCTGGACCTCGACGACGAGGGCTACCTCAAGGTCGAGGCCCCCTCCACCCGGACCAGCGTCACCGGCGTGTTCGGCGCCGGCGACGTCGTGGACCACACCTACCGTCAGGCCATCACGGCAGCGGGCACCGGCTGCTCCGCGGCCCTCGATGCCGAGCGCTTTCTCGCCGCCCTCGCGGACGCCGAGAAGGCCCACGCAGCGGTCTGATCCCCGCTTCGCCCCGTCCCGCCCCACCCCACACCCCGCAGGAAAGAAGAAGGAGGCCGCTGTGGCCGGCACCCTCAAGAATGTGACCGACGACGACTTCGATGCCGAGGTCCTCAGGAGCGACAAGCCCGTGCTGGTGGACTTCTGGGCCGCCTGGTGCGGACCCTGCCGCCAGATCGCGCCGTCCCTCGAGGCGATCGCCGCCGAGCACCCCGAGATCGAGATCGTCAAGCTCAACATCGACGAGAACCCGGCCACGGCTGCGAAGTACGGCGTCATGTCCATCCCGACGCTCAACGTCTACCAGGGTGGCGAGGTCGCCAAGACCATCGTCGGTGCGAAGCCGAAGGCCGCCATCCTGCGCGACCTCGCCGAGTTCGTCGAGGTCAAGACCGCCTGACGGCAATCGACGTTTCACGTGAAACGGGGTCGCCCCCTGCATGGGGGCGGCCCCGTTCCGCGTCCCGCGCTCACAGCGGCCGCAGCGCCGGCTCCTTGCGAGCCGCTCCCAGCAGGCGGTCCAGCGCCAGCTCCACGTCTTCCTTCCACGACAGCGTCGAGCGGAGTTCCAGCCGCAACCGTGGATGCACAGGGTGGGGCCGGACCGTCTTGAAGCCCACCGCGAGCAGGTGGTCGGCGGGCAGCAGGCACGCCGGGCCCTCCCAGTGCGCGTCCCCGAAGGCCTCGATCGCCCGGAAGCCCCGCCGCAGCAGGTCCTTCGCCACCGTCTGGACCATCACCCTCCCCAGCCCCTGGCCCTGATACCCCGGCATGATCCACGCGGTGATCAGCTGCACGGCATCAGGTGAGACCGGGCTGGTGGGAAAGGCGGTGGCACGCGGGACGTACGCCGCCGGCGCGTAGAGGACGAAGCCCACCGGAACATCGTCCACGTAGACCACTCGGCCGCAGGATCCCCATTCCAGGAGGACGGCGGAGATCCACGCCTCCTTCTCCTGAGCCGGAGTACCCGCCTTCACCGCGGCCTCGCCGCTGACCGGGTCCAGTTCCCAGAACACACAGGACCGGCAACGACGGGGCAGGTCCTGGAGGTTGTCCAGCGTGAGCGGTACCAGCCGACGACCCATGAACGCATCGTATCCACTGGTCGATCGTTCTTCGACAGCAAAGCGAAGGGGCGGACCGCGCCGGTTCGCACCGTCGCGATCCGCCCCTCGGCGGCCCGGGGATCACTCCCCGGTGAGACCCTGATCCAGTACCCGGCCCTCGCCCGGCGCCAGCGTTCCCAGAATCCGCTCCAGATCCTCCATCGAGGCGAACTCGACGGTGATCTTGCCCTTCTTCTGGCCCAGATCCACCTTCACCCGCGTCTCGAACCGGTCCGACAGTCGAGTCGCCAGCTCGCTGAGCGCCGGAGCCACCCGGGCACCCGCACGCGGACCCTTCGGCTTCACCCCACTCGACGGCTCCGAGGCCATCAGCGTCACGATCTCCTCGACCGCACGCACCGACAGACCCTCGGCCACGATCCGGTGCGCCAGCTTGTCCTGCTCCTCGGAGTCCTCCACCGAGAGCAGCGCACGCGCGTGCCCGGCCGACAGCACACCAGCGGCCACCCGGCGCTGCACCGAAGGGGACAGTTTGAGCAGCCGCAGCGTGTTCGACACCTGGGGACGCGAGCGCCCGATCCGGTCGGCCAGCTGGTCGTGGGTGCAGTTGAAGTCCTTGAGCAGCTGGTCGTAGGCCGCGGCCTCTTCCAGCGGGTTCAGCTGAGCCCGGTGCAGGTTCTCCAGGAGCGCGTCCAGCAGCAGCTTCTCGTCGTCCGTCGCCCGGATGATCGCCGGAATGGCCTCCAGCCCGGCCTCGCGGCAGGCGCGCCAGCGCCGCTCACCCATGATCAGCTCATAGCGGCCGGGAGCCGACTGCCGCACCACCACCGGCTGGAGCAGGCCCACCTCCTGGATGGAGGTCACCAGCTCGGCCAGCGCGTCCTCATCGAACACATCGCGCGGCTGGCGCGGGTTCGGCGTGATCGCGTCCATCGGGAGCTCGGCGAACGTCGCCCCCGCCACCACATTGGTCTCGGCCTCGGGCTCCGGCTCGGCCACCGGGACGACCGCGAGCGATGTTTCACGTGAAACATCGGCTTGTACGAGGGAAGCGAGCTTCGCCGCCGCGACCCCCCGCTCCGAAGCCAGCGTCGGCACCGCCGACGGAGACGTCGAGCCGGCGCTGATCACCGGCGGCGTCTTCTCCTGCGGGGCCGCGGGGATCAGCGCACCGAGCCCCCGCCCCAGGCCTCTACGTCGCTCACTCACTGGATCCCCTCCGCCACATTCTGCGTGCTGTTCATGCCCGGGCCCAGATGGGCGTGCCGAGCGTCGTACTGCATTCCGACCCCCCGATACGCGATCTCTCGCGCTGCCTCCAGATAGGAGAGGGAACCACTGGAACCCGGGTCGTACGTGAGCACCGTCTGCCCATAGCTCGGTGCCTCGGAAATACGCACCGACCGGGGGATGCTCGTCCGCAGCACCTCCTTGCCGAAGTGGCTGCGCACCTCCTCCGCCACCTGCGAGGCCAGCCGGGTCCTGCCGTCGTACATCGTCAGCAGGATGGTCGACACATGGAGCGTCGGGTTGAGGTGGGCCCGCACCAGATCGACGTTGCGCAACAGCTGGCCCAGACCCTCCAGCGCGTAATACTCGCACTGGATCGGGATCAGCACCTCCGCGCCGGCCACCAACGCGTTCACCGTCAGCAGCCCGAGCGAGGGCGGGCAGTCGATCAGGATGTAGTCGAGAGGCTGGTCGTACGCCTGGATCGCCCGCTGGAGGCGGCTCTCTCGCGCGACGAGCGACACCAGCTCGATCTCCGCACCCGCCAGATCGATCGTGGCCGGAGCACAGAAGAGCCCCTCCACGTCCACCACCGGCTGGACGACCTCCAGCAGAGGCCGACTGTCCACGAGCACGTCGTAGATCGAGGGCACATCGGCATGGTGGTCGATCCCCAGCGCTGTGGACGCGTTGCCCTGCGGGTCGAGGTCGACCACCAGGACGCGTGCGCCGTGCAGGGCCAGCGAGGCCGCCAGGTTCACGGTCGTCGTGGTCTTACCCACGCCGCCCTTCTGGTTGGCCACCACGATGACCCGCGTCTGGTTCGGCCGGGGCAGCCTCTCTCCGGCGCGCCCCAGCGCCTCGACCGCCTGCTGGGCGGCTCGGCCGATGGGGGTGTCGTTGTCTACAAGAGGCGGAGGCAATGTTTCACGTGAAACATCCTCACCCGCCGATTCAGAGCGGGGACCGGGGACCGGATCGGCCATCGGCCCCGCGAGGTTGGCGTCGGACCGCACGGTGTCACTCTCCTCGACATCAGGCTCGCGATGAACAGAGCCTGCCATGTCACCCGGGTCGCGAACCAGCGGGGCCCGTACTCCTGTGGATGAATCCACCGTTGTGGACAACTCCGTCCCCCTTGCGTCCTTGCGGTTGAGGGGGGACGCGGCCGCACGACCGCGGCTGATGATTCCGTGCAGCAGAGAGCGACGTTTCACGTGAAACACGATGCCCGGACAGTGCCCGGACAGGGTCTTCGGGCCGCTACGACACTCCGAAATCCATACCTATAGGGCCCAACACGGATGAAATTTCCGTGCGGGCCCTGGTCCGCAGAGAATCAGACGACCATCACCGGCGGCGCCGGGTACGTCCCACCCGGGCTGCCTTAGCCCGCTTGGCCGCGAACCTCACCCCGCCGGGGCTCTCTCCCACCTCGACCCGCACCACCGTCGTCAGCGGATCCACCAGACCCTCGCCGACCTGGAGCACCGAGGTCTTCACCACACCCAGCTTCGCCAGCGCCGTCTTCGCCGACACCAGCTCCTCGTCCGCGGTGTCGCCCTTCAGCGCCAGCATCTCGCCGTACGGGCGCAGCAGAGGCACGCCCCAGCCGGCCAGCCGGTCCAGCGGGGCCACCGCCCGCGCCGTCACCACGTGCACCGGTTGGAGCTTGCCCAGGACCTCCTCGGCCCGCCCGCGCATCACCGTGACGTGGTCCAGGCCCAGCAGCTCCACGGCCTCCTGGAGGAAGGTCGTCCGCCGCAGCAGCGGTTCGAGCAGCGTGATCTTGAGATCCCGGCGCACCAGGGCGAGCGGGATACCGGGCAGCCCCGCGCCCGAGCCCACGTCGCACACGGTGACGCCCTGGGGCACCGCCTCCGACAGCACCGCGCAGTTCAGCAGGTGCCGCTCCCACAGGCGCGGCACCTCACGCGGCCCGATCAGGCCCCGCTTGACTCCTGCGTCCGCCAGCAGCTCCGCGTACCGCACAGCTTCCGGGAAAAACTCACCGAACACCGCGCGCGCCTCTTCAGGCGCCGGGGGAAGCTCAGCTGCCTCCGTCACGGGGACCGTCCTTCCGTACGCATGGTTCTGAAGAACCACGTCTTCAAGGTGAAGCGTCGTTCGCCTGTCAGGCCAGGCTGACAAACATCGGCCCCGCCTGCGACACAGACGGGGCCGAACACATCTCGTCGGGCGATCAGGCCGGAAGCACAACGACGAAGCGCTGCGGCTCCTCGCCCTCGGACTCGCTGCGCAGACCGGCGGCCGCCACCGCGTCGTGGACGACCTTCCGCTCGAACGGGGTCATCGGAGCCAGCTTCAGCGGCTCGCCGGACGCCTTCACGTCCGCCGCGGCCTGGGCGCCCAGCGCCGCCAGCTCCTCGCGCTTCTTCGCACGGAACCCGGCGATGTCCAGCATCAGCCGGCTGCGGTCCCCGGTCTCCCGGTGCACGGCGAGGCGGGTCAGCTCCTGCAGAGCCTCCAGAACCTCACCGTCGCGGCCCACGAGCTTCTGCAGGTCGCGGCCGGCCGAGTCACTGACGATCGACACCGCGGCCCGGTCGGCCTCGACGTCCATGTCGATGTCGCCGTCCAGGTCGGCGATGTCCAGCAGACCCTCGAGGTAATCAGCCGCGATCTCACCCTCCTGCTCAAGGCGGGTCAGGGTGTCGCCACTCTCAGCGGCGGCGGTGGTGGTGCCTTCCGTCACGGGAGGGACTCCTTCTTACTTCTTGGGAGAGGGCTTGCTGGGCGTCTGACGCTGCGACTTCGACTGGCGCTTCGGCTGCTGGCGCTTCGCCGCACCGCCGCTCGCCGCATCCGAGTCTGCCGTGGCCTCGGAACTCTTGATCACACTGCCGTCGGGCTGGGCCGCCAGGCCCTGCTTGGTGAGGGCGGTGATGAACTTGCGCTCGTTGTCGTTGCGGTCCGGACCCTTGGCAACGATCGCCGCGACGATCTTCTTCTTGCTCCGGCCCTTCACGTCACCGTGCGAGCTGATGTGCTTCAGCAGGCGGGTCAGGTACTGGTCCTGCGCCTTGCTGCCCGGCGTCGGGTTCTGGTTGATCACGTACATCTGCTGACCCATGGTCCACACGTTCGTGGTCAGCCAGTAGACGAGGACACCGACGGGGAAGTTGATGCCCATGACCGCGAAGATCACGGGGAAGATGTACATCAGCATCTTCTGCTGCTGCATGAACGGCGTCTTGACCGAGAGGTCCACGTTCTTCTGCATCAGCTGACGCTGGGTGTAGAACTGCGACAGCGACATCAGGATGATCATGATGGCGGTGACGATGCGCACATCGGTGATCGAGGCGTCCAGGCTCGCGGCCTTGGCGGCGCTGTCGGTGAACTTCGCCGCCAGCGGAGCACCGAAGATGTGGGCCTGACGCGCGCTGGCCAGCAGCGGACCGTCGATGTAGCCGATCTCTTTGCCGCTCGCGATGCTGGAGAGCACGCTGTAGAGGGCGAAGAAGAACGGGGACTGCGCCAGGATGGGAAGGCACGAGGAGAGCGGGTTGGTACCCGTCTCCTTGTACAGCTTCATCATCTCTTCGGACTGACGCTGCTTGTCGTTCTTGTAGCGCTCCTGGATCGCCTTCATCTTCGGCTGGAGCGCCTGCATGCCCCGCGTCGCCTTGATCTGCTTCACGAAGAGCGGGATCAGGCAGATACGGATCAAGACCACCAGGGACACGATGGACAGGCCCCAGGCCCACCCGCTGTCCGGCCCGAAGACCGCACCGTAGAGCGAGTGGAACTGGACGATGATCCAGGAAACGGGTGTGGTGATAAAGCTGAACAGACCGGCGATCGTGTCCACTAATCAGGCTCCTTGAGCATTGCGAGATCTACGCAACGCACTGCGCAGCTGCTCGTGCCAACGCGGGCGTTTACGGGGTGGGACATGGTCCACACCACCCGGGGACCACGGATTGCACCGCAGGATCCGCCAGGCGGTCAGAACCGTCCCCTTCACCGCACCATGCCGGTCGATGGCCGTGTACCCGTAGTGCGAACACGACGGGTAGTAGCGGCACACCGGCCCGAGCAGCGGACTGATCGTCCACTGGTACAGCTTGATCAAAGCGAGCAGCGGGTACTTCATCGAGCCACGCCTCCCAGGAGCCGCACCAGAGCGGCATCCAGGTCCCGGGCCAGCTCGTCGGGGCCGGCATCGCCCGCTCCGGGCAACGCTCGTACCACCACCAGGCTACCGGCGGGCAGCTGTGGCAGCCGCTCGCGGACCAGATGGCGAAGACGGCGCTTCACCCGGTTACGTACGACGGCATTGCCGACAGCTTTGCTGACGACGAAACCCGCACGCGTCGAGGGATCGATCTCCCCCGGCTCGTGCGGGTCCGTTGCACCGCTTGTACGTAGGTGGACGACGAGGAGCGGGCGACCAGCCCGGCGACCTCGGCGTACCGCGCTCGCGAAGTCCTCGCGCCGCCTCAGCCGATTTTCGGGAGACAGCACGACGTCACGACCTGCGTGTTGTTACGCGGAAAGGGCGGCGCGGCCCTTGCCACGACGGTTCGCGAGGATCGCGCGACCGGCACGGGTACGCATCCGCAGGCGGAAGCCGTGGGTCTTGGCACGACGGCGGTTGTTCGGCTGGAAGGTGCGCTTGCTCACTCGGGGGCTCCAGAGAATGAATCGTTGTGGCGGGACATCGCCTGGCTGTCACCGTGCGCCCACGAGGAAACTCGCGTGTTCGCCCGAGTGGCACCGCTAAATGATCACTAACAGTGACCTTCGCCCATCGGTAGGCAGGCGGCAGCAGCCATCGACAACTCGACCTCGTTACGGTACGCGCGGCTACGCCATCCGGTCAAACCGAGTCGACGTGGCCCCACACTGTGCACAGGCTGTGGACAACGACTTGAACCGTACCCGCTGGCCTGACTACCGTTGCCTGACCCCGGATTTTTTGTCCCGACCGTCCCAAAGAACCACACATTCGTGGGACCCCTGTGAGAGAGCGTGCTCTGTGGCTGACGTACCTGCCGATCTTGCCGCAGTGTGGCCAAGGGTGCTCGAGAAGCTCCTCGGGGAGGGACAGCCGGGGATCGAACCGAAGGACAAGCAGTGGGTCGAACGCTGTCAGCCCCTGGCACTCGTCGCCGACACCGCACTGCTCGCCGTCCCCAACGAATGGGGCAAGCGCGTCCTCGAAGGGCGCCTCGCCCCACTGATCAGTGACGCGCTGAGCCGGGAGTGCGGCCGCCCCATCCGGATCGCGATCACGGTGGACGACTCCGCCGGCGAGCCCGCGCCCCCCTCCCCGCCCCAGCAGCAGGGCGGCTACGAGCCCTACGGCGGCCAGCGCCCCGGCGGCGGCAACGGCGACGACCAGCTCCCCACCGCCCGCCCCGCCTACCCGGACTACCAGCAGCAGCGCCCCGAGCCCGGCGCCTGGCCCCGCGGCGGCCAGCAGGACGACTACGGCTGGCAGCAGCCGCGCCTCGGCGGTTTCCCCGAGCGCGACCCGTACGCCTCCCCGCAGCCGGGCTACATGCAGCAGTCCGAGCCCTCCGGCTACGACCAGGGTTCCTACGAACAGCAGAAGTACGAGCAGCAGAAGTACGAGTCCCAGCAGCAGCACCAGGGCCACCAGTACGAGCAGCAGAACTACGAGCCCCAGCAGTACGAGCAGCCCGCGCCGCGCCAGGCCCCGGGCCGGCCCGCGGCGCCCCCGTCCCCGTCCGGCGCTTCCACCTCGGGCCCGCTGGAGCCGACCGCGCGGCTGAACCCCAAGTACCTCTTCGACACCTTCGTCATCGGCGCCTCCAACCGCTTCGCGCACGCCGCCGCGGTGGCCGTGGCCGAGGCGCCGGCGAAGGCGTACAACCCCCTCTTCGTCTATGGGGAGTCGGGCCTCGGCAAGACGCACCTGCTGCACGCCATCGGGCACTACGCGCGGAGCCTCTACCCCGGCACCCGGGTGCGGTACGTGAGCTCCGAGGAGTTCACCAACGAGTTCATCAACTCAATCCGCGACGGCAAGGGCGACGCGTTCCGCAAGCGCTACCGCGAGATGGACATCCTGCTGGTCGACGACATCCAGTTCCTCGCGAGCAAGGAGTCGACGCAGGAGGAGTTCTTCCACACCTTCAATACGCTCCACAACGCCAACAAGCAGATCGTGCTCTCCTCCGACCGGCCGCCCAAGCAGCTGGTCACCCTGGAGGACCGGCTCCGCAACCGCTTCGAGTGGGGCCTGATCACCGACGTCCAGCCGCCCGAGCTGGAGACCCGTATCGCGATCCTGCGCAAGAAGGCGGTCCAGGAGCAGCTCAACGCCCCGCCGGAGGTACTGGAGTTCATCGCCTCCCGCATCTCGCGCAACATCCGCGAGCTGGAGGGGGCGCTGATCCGGGTCACGGCCTTCGCGAGCCTGAACCGGCAGCCGGTCGACCTGGGCCTGGCCGAGGACGTCCTGAAGAACCTGATCCCGGGCGGCGAGGACAGCGCACCCGAGATCACCGCCTCCGACATCATGGCGGCCACCGCCGACTACTTCGGGCTGACCGTGGACGACCTGTGCGGCTCCTCGCGCAGCCGGGTGCTGGTCACTGCCCGGCAGATCGCCATGTACCTGTGCCGGGAGCTCACCGACCTGTCGCTGCCCAAGATCGGGGCGCAGTTCGGCGGCCGCGACCACACGACCGTCATGCACGCGGACCGCAAGATCCGCGCTCTGATGGCCGAGCGCCGCTCCATCTACAACCAGGTAACCGAGCTCACGAACCGCATCAAGAACGCCTGAGCGGCGCCCCCGACACCCGGTTCGGGGCCGCTCCAGGGCCCCTTCAAACACATTCAGAGGGCGCTCCCGGTCCACAACGGGGGCGCCCTTCTTCGTTCGCGCGCCCCTGACCTGTTCGAATACGCCCCCGCGGGAGCAACTCATCCACAGATTGGGAGACTTTCTTCCGTCCACACCCTGGGGACGCTCCGTGTCGCCCACAATCTGTCCACAGGGGTGCGGGGTGAGTCTCCATCAGGGCAGGTCAGCCCCCTGTGGAATTGTGCACAAAGACTGTCCACAGGCTGTGGACAAATATTTTGTCCACAGCACTGTCCACGGCGTTGTCCACCGTCGGCCCACAGGTTTCCACCTCCTGTGCACAGGATCCGATGTCTTCTCCACACCCTTGTCCACTGTTCGGCAACACACCACCCCCTCTCACCGCCCGGAGTGAAAGCCGTCACACGGATGTAGACGTTTGGGTTGTGGAGTACCGGGGGAAAGCTGGGGACACACCTGTGGAGTAGTCGGGGTCCCCTGGGGACAGCCTGTGCAGAACTTTTCGTTCTCCACAGAGACACGGGGTTGTCCACCGGTGTCACCCACAGGGTCGGTGGATAAAAAACCGGGGTTGACCTGCGAGAACGGGCTTATCCACCGTTTCCACAGGCCCTACTACTACCCCCATAGAGAGTTAGGCCGGTTTCGGTTTTCAAGCGGGTCCTGTGCACAACTCGTCGATCGCCCGCCCCGACGCCTCGCTCCCGACTTGACCGCCGGCCGCACCGACTGTCGGCGCCGTACGTCAGACTGGTCCCCGGCATCGGTCGAGGCATCGACGAGCCGACGACGAAGGCCGGCAGACGAGCGAGCAACAGCAGGAGGCGGTTCCGGTGAAGATCCGGGTGGAGCGCGACGTACTCGCGGAGGCGGTGGCTTGGGCCGCCCGTAGCCTCCCGGCCCGGCCGCCGGTGCCCGTTCTCGCGGGCCTGCTGCTCAAGGCCGAGGAAGGCACCCTGAGCCTCTCCGGCTTCGACTACGAGGTCTCGGCCCGCGTCTCCGTCGAGGCGGACGTCGAGGAGGACGGCACCGTCCTGGTCTCCGGCCGGCTGCTCGCCGACATCTGCCGCGCCCTGCCCAACCGCCCGGTGGAGATTTCCACAGACGGTGTACGGGCGACCGTGGTCTGCGGCTCCTCGCGATTCACACTCCACACCCTGCCTGTGGAGGAGTACCCGGCACTGCCGCAGATGCCGACCGCGACCGGCACCGTGGCCGGCGAGGTCTTCGCCTCCGCCGCCAAGCAGGTGGCCACCGCCGCCGGCCGTGACGACACGCTGCCGGTGCTGACCGGTGTCCGCATCGAGATCGAGGGCGACCGCGTCACCCTGGCCTCCACCGACCGCTACCGCTTCGCGGTCCGCGAGTTCCTGTGGAAGCCGGAGAACCCGGACGCGTCCGCCGTGGCCCTGGTGCCCGCCAAGACGCTCCAGGAGATCGCCAACTCGCTGACCAGCGGTGACACCGTGACCCTGGCGCTGTCCGGCTCCGGTGCGGGCGAGGGCCTGATCGGTTTCGAGGGCGCCGGCCGCCGCACCACCACCCGGCTGCTGGAGGGCGACCTGCCCAAGTACCGGACCCTGTTCCCGACGGAGTTCAACTCGATCGCCGTGATCGAGACCGCGCCCTTCGTCGAGGCCGTCAAGCGCGTGGCCCTGGTGGCCGAGCGCAACACCCCGGTCCGCCTCAGCTTCGAGAAGGGCGTGCTGATCCTGGAGGCCGGTTCCTCCGACGACGCACAGGCTGTGGAAAGGGTCGACGCCCAGCTCGATGGCGACGACATCTCGATCGCCTTCAACCCGACCTTCCTGCTGGACGGCCTGAGCGCGATCGCCTCTCCGGTGGCCCAGCTCAGCTTCACCACGTCGACGAAGCCCGCGCTGCTCAGCGGCCGCCCGGCGATCGACGCCGAGGCGGACGAGGCGTACAAGTACCTGATCATGCCGGTGCGGCTGTCCGGCTGACGCTCCACCTGTCGGTGTCGGGCCCGGTCTCGCATGCAGCGGGACCGGGCCCGACACCGTCCACAGGGGGCAGGGCGCCGGGCCGGGCTACGGGCCCCGCAAAGCCCGAAAGCCGGACCGGCCCCCATGGAGCGCCCGTACGGCCCGCCGAGGCGGCCGGGCGTAGGCTCGGATCCGGTGGGCGACCCCCCTGCGCGTCCGGCGAGGACACACCCCGGGGAAGCCCAGGCAAAGACGGCCACAACGCTTAAGGAACCACCAGATGGAGCTTGGTCTCGTCGGTCTCGGCAAGATGGGCGGCAACATGCGCGAGCGCATCCGCCGCGCAGGCCACACCGTCATCGGATACGACCGCAACCCGGACCTCGCGGATGTCCACAGCCTGCGGGAGCTTGTGGACAGCCTGCCGGCCCCCCGCGTCGTGTGGGTGATGGTCCCGGCCGGTGCGGCCACCCAGTCCACGGTCGACGAGCTCGCCGAACTGCTGTCGATCGGCGACATCGTCGTCGACGGCGGCAACTCGCGCTGGACCGACGACGAGAAGCACGCCGCTGAGCTGGCGGCCAAGGGCATCGGCTTCGTCGACTGCGGTGTCTCCGGCGGTGTGTGGGGCCTGGAGAACGGCTACGCCCTGATGTACGGCGGCGAGAAGGACCACGTCGCACGGGTCCAGCCGATCTTCGACGCCCTCAAGCCCGAGGGTGAGTTCGGCGCCGTGCACGCCGGCAAGGTCGGCGCGGGCCACTTCGCGAAGATGGTCCACAACGGCATCGAGTACGCCATGATGCAGGCCTACGCCGAGGGCTGGGAGCTCCTGGAGAAGGTGGACTCGGTCACCGACGTCCGCGAGGTCTTCCGCTCCTGGCAGGAGGGCACCGTCATCCGCTCCTGGCTGCTGGACCTGGCCGTGACCGCCCTCGACCAGGACGAGCACCTGGAGCAGCTGCGCGGCTTCGCGCAGGACTCGGGCGAGGGACGCTGGACGGTGGAGGCGGCGATCGATCACGCCGTGCCGCTGCCCGCCATCACCGCATCGCTGTTCGCGCGGTTCGCCTCGCGGCAGGACGACTCCCCGCAGATGAAGATGATCGCCGCGCTGCGCAACCAGTTCGGCGGCCACGCGGTCGAGAAGGCCTAGCGCTCCGCGGCGCAGGCCGGCAGCGCGAAGACAGCAGCACAGCAAGCAGTGGGAAGCCGGGGGAGGTCGGCGCCGTATGCACGTTTCGCATCTCTCTTTGGCCGACTTCCGCTCGTACGCCCGGGCCGAGGTTCCCCTCGACCCGGGCGTCACCGCTTTCGTGGGCCCCAACGGCCAGGGCAAGACCAACCTCGTCGAGGCGATCGGCTACCTCGCGACCCTCGGCAGCCACCGCGTCTCCTCGGACGCCCCGCTCGTACGGATGGGCGCGGACCGCGCGGTCATCCGCGCGGCCGTCACCCAGGGCGAGCGACAGCAGCTGGTGGAGCTGGAGCTCAATCCGGGGCGGGCGAACCGGGCCCGCATCAACCGGTCCTCGCAGGTCAGACCCCGGGACGTGCTGGGGATCATACGGACGGTGCTGTTCGCGCCGGAGGACCTGGCCCTGGTCAAGGGCGACCCGGGCGAGCGGCGGCGGTTCCTGGACGAGCTGGTCACGGCGCGCTCGCCGCGGATGGCCGCGGTCCGCTCCGACTACGAACGGGTGCTCAAGCAGCGCAACACCCTGCTGAAGTCCGCTGCGATGGCCCGCCGGCACGGCGGGCGCTCCCTGGACCTCTCCACCCTCGACGTGTGGGACCAGCACCTCGCGCGCGTGGGCGCGGAGCTGCTGGCGCAGCGGCTGGATCTGATCGCCACGCTGCTGCCGCTCGCCGACAAGGCCTACGAGCAGCTCGCGCCCGGCGGCGGCCCGCTGGGGCTGGCGTACCGGTCCTCGGCCGGCGAGCCGGTGGACAGCGGTACGGCGCGCACCCGCGAGGCCCTCTACGAGGTGCTCCTGGCGGCGCTGGCCGACGTGCGCAAGCAGGAGATCGAGCGCGGTGTGACGCTGGTGGGCCCGCACCGCGACGACCTGCTGCTGCGGCTCGGCGAACTGCCCGCGAAGGGGTACGCGAGCCACGGGGAGTCGTGGTCGTACGCGCTGGCCCTGCGGCTGGCCTCGTACGAGCTGCTGCGCTCGGAGGGCAGCGAGCCGGTGCTGATCCTGGACGACGTGTTCGCGGAGCTGGACACGCGGCGCCGGGAGCGGCTGGCGGAGCTGGTGGCCCCCGGCGAGCAGGTACTGGTGACGGCGGCGGTGGACGACGACGTCCCGGGGGTGCTGGTGGGAACGCGGTTCGCGGTGTCCGGCGGTGAGGTGACCCGGCTGTGAACGAGCAGGCCAAGGACCCGCAGGAGGGTCGCAGGACCCCGGAGGTCTCCGGGGTGGACCTCGCGCGCCAGGCCCTGGCGGCGGCGCGGGAGCAGGCGCGGGCCCGGGGCAACGCGGCCGGCGGGAAGCGGCGCCAGCAGCCGGGGCTGCGCTCGGGGGCCCGTGCCGACGGCCGGGACCCGATGCCGTTGATGGCGGCGCTGGACCGGCTGCGCACCGAACGCGGCTGGGAGATGCCGATGGCGGTGGCGGGCGTGATGGAGCGCTGGCCGGAGATCGTCGGCCCGGAGATCGCGGCCCACTGTGAACCGCAGCGGTACGAGGACCGTGAACTCGTCGTGCGGTGCGATTCCTCGGCGTGGGCGGCGCAGCTGAAGCTGCTGGCTCCGCAGCTGGTCGCGCGGCTGAACGCGGATCTGGGGCAGGGAACGGTGCGGATGATCAAGGTGCACGGTCCCGGTGGGCGGCCCAAGGGATACGGGCCGTGGCGGGCGCCGGGCAGTAAGGGTCCCGGGGACACCTACGGCTGACGGGTCCCCTGCCGGGTCCCCTGCGGGGCTGCCCGAGCGGGTACGAACAGCCCGCTCCGCGGGGGACCCCGGGGCGCTGCCCCGGACACCGCGCCCCGAACGCCGGCGGGGCTGATGGTGGCGTCCCTCACGGTAGTCGGAGGTTGACAGCCCGAAGGGCTGGATGCCCGTGTGAGCCTCTTTGAGCCCCTTCCCGGATGTGGGGAGTCGGAGAGAGGAGGTTCAGGGCGGCACATGCGGACTCAGGTACCGGCAAACCCCCATTCATGTCCGTGGTACCGGTAGACTGAAGCAAATCCCGCCCGTTCGCGGGATCACGCAGACAACGCAGAACGACGCGGCCGCTCCCGCCGGCGCACTTGCTGGTCCGGAGTACGGGCTGCGCTGTGCCAGAAAGGGCGCTTCGTGGCCGATTCCGGCGACTCCAACGAGAAGAATTACGACGCCAGTGCGATCCAGGTCCTCGAGGGCCTGGACGCGGTCCGCAAGCGGCCGGGTATGTACATCGGCTCGACGGGTGAGCGTGGTCTGCACCACCTCGTCTACGAGGTCGTCGACAACTCGGTCGACGAGGCGCTGGCCGGACACGCGGACACCATCGACGTGACGATCCTCGCCGACGGTGGGGTGCGCGTGGTCGACAACGGTCGCGGTATCCCGGTCGGCATCGTTCCGTCCGAGGGCAAGCCGGCCGTCGAGGTCGTCCTGACGGTCCTGCACGCGGGCGGCAAGTTCGGCGGCGGCGGCTACGCCGTTTCCGGTGGTCTGCACGGCGTCGGTGTGTCCGTCGTGAACGCCCTGTCGACCAAGGTCGCGGTCGAGGTCAAGACGGACGGCCACCGCTGGACCCAGGACTACAAGCTGGGCGTGCCGACGGCCCCGCTGGCCAAGAACGAGGAGACCGCCGAGACCGGCACCACGGTCACCTTCTGGGCCGACGGCGACATCTTCGAGACGACCGAGTACTCCTTCGAGACGCTCTCGCGCCGCTTCCAGGAGATGGCCTTCCTCAACAAGGGCCTCACCCTGTCGCTGACCGACGAGCGCGAGTCGGCGAAGGCCACGGTCGGCGCGGACGACCCCGACGCGGACACCGCCGAGCCCACCGCGCGCACGGTGAAGTACTACTACGAGGGCGGCATCGTCGACTTCGTGAAGTACCTCAACTCGCGCAAGGGCGAGCTGATCCACCCGACCGTCATCGACGTCGAGGCCGAGGACAAGGAGCGCATGCTCTCGGTCGAGATCGCGATGCAGTGGAACTCGCAGTACACGGAGGGGGTCTACTCCTTCGCGAACACGATCCACACGCACGAGGGCGGTACGCACGAGGAGGGCTTCCGTGCGGCGCTGACGGGTCTGGTGAACCGTTACGCGCGCGACAAGAAGCTGCTGCGCGAGAAGGACGACAACCTCGCCGGCGAGGACATCCGCGAGGGTCTGACGGCGATCATCTCGGTCAAGCTGGGCGAGCCCCAGTTCGAGGGCCAGACGAAGACCAAGCTGGGCAACACCGAGGCCAAGACCTTCGTGCAGAAGGTCGTCCACGAGCACCTCAACGACTGGTTCGACCGCAACCCGGTCGAGGCCGCGGACATCATCCGCAAGTCGATCCAGGCGGCCACGGCGCGCGTCGCGGCCCGCAAGGCCCGTGACCTCACCCGTCGCAAGGGCCTGCTGGAGAGCGCCTCGCTGCCGGGCAAGCTGTCCGACTGCCAGTCGAACGACCCGACCAAGTGCGAGATCTTCATCGTCGAGGGCGACTCGGCCGGTGGTTCCGCGAAGTCCGGCCGCAACCCGATGTACCAGGCCATCCTGCCGATCCGCGGCAAGATCCTGAACGTCGAGAAGGCCCGTATCGACAAGATCCTCCAGAACACCGAGGTCCAGGCGCTGATCAGTGCCTTCGGTACCGGTGTGCACGAGGACTTCGACATCGAGAAGCTCCGCTATCACAAGATCATCCTGATGGCGGACGCCGACGTCGACGGCCAGCACATCAACACCCTGCTGCTGACCTTCCTCTTCCGCTTCATGCGGCCGCTGGTCGAGGCCGGTCACGTGTACCTGTCGCGCCCGCCGCTCTACAAGATCAAGTGGGGCCGGGACGACTTCGAGTACGCGTACTCGGACCGCGAGCGCGACGCGCTGGTGGAGCTCGGCAAGCAGAACGGCAAGCGGATCAAGGAAGACTCGATCCAGCGCTTCAAGGGTCTGGGCGAGATGAACGCCGAGGAACTGCGCGTCACGACCATGGACGTGGACCACCGTGTCCTCGGCCAGGTCACGCTGGACGACGCGGCTCAGGCCGACGACCTGTTCTCGGTGCTGATGGGTGAGGACGTCGAAGCGCGGCGCTCCTTCATCCAGCGCAACGCCAAGGACGTCCGCTTCCTCGACATCTGAGTCGGCTCCGCTGACCGCCGCCTGAAAGGACTTCTGACCAGCAATGGCCGACGAAACCACCCAACCCGCAAAGAACGCTGAGAACAGCGAGAACGCCGCGGAGGAGCAGCCCGTGCTGCGCATCGAGCCTGTCGGGCTCGAGACGGAGATGCAGCGCTCCTACCTCGACTACGCGATGTCCGTCATCGTCTCGCGCGCCCTGCCGGACGTGCGGGACGGCCTCAAGCCGGTGCACCGCCGCGTGCTGTACGCGATGTACGACGGCGGCTACCGGCCCGAGAAGGGCTTCTACAAGTGCGCCCGTGTCGTCGGCGACGTCATGGGTACCTACCACCCGCACGGTGACAGCTCGATCTACGACGCCCTGGTCCGCCTGGCCCAGCCGTGGTCGATGCGCATGCCGCTGGTGGACAGCAACGGCAACTTCGGCTCTCCGGGCAACGACCCGGCGGCCGCGATGCGCTACACCGAGTGCAAGCTCATGCCGCAGGCCATGGAGATGCTCCGGGACATCGACGAGGAGACCGTCGACTTCCAGAACAACTACGACGGCCGCAACCAGGAGCCGACGGTCCTTCCGGCGCGCTTCCCGAACCTGCTGGTCAACGGCAGCGCCGGCATCGCCGTCGGCATGGCGACCAACATCCCGCCGCACAACCTCCGCGAGGTCGCGGCCGGTGCGCAGTGGGCGCTGGAGCACCCCGAGGCCACGCACGAGGAGCTCCAGGACGCGCTGATCGAGCGGATCAAGGGCCCCGACTTCCCGTCGGGCGCCCTGGTCGTGGGCCGCAAGGGCATCGAGGAGGCGTACCGGACCGGTCGCGGCTCCATCACGATGCGCGCGGTGGTGGAGGTCGAGGAGATCCAGAACCGCCAGTGCCTGGTGGTCACGGAGCTCCCGTACCAGACCAACCCCGACAACCTCGCGCAGAAGATCGCGGACCTGGTGAAGGACGGCAAGGTCGGCGGCATCGCCGACGTCCGTGACGAGACCTCGTCGCGGACCGGCCAGCGCCTGGTGATCGTCCTGAAGCGGGACGCCGTCGCGAAGGTCGTGCTGAACAACCTCTACAAGCACACCGAGCTGCAGACGAACTTCGGTGCGAACATGCTGGCGCTGGTGGACGGTGTGCCGCGCACGCTGTCGATCGACGCCTTCATCCGTCACTGGGTGACGCACCAGATCGAGGTCATCGTCCGGCGCACGAAGTTCCGCCTGCGCAAGGCGGAGGAGCGCGCCCACATCCTGCGCGGTCTGCTCAAGGCGCTGGACGCGATCGACGAGGTCATCGCCCTCATCCGGCGCAGCAACACGGTCGAGATCGCGCGCGAGGGCCTGATGGGCCTCCTGGAGATCGACGAGATCCAGGCGAACGCGATCCTGGAGATGCAGCTCCGCCGCCTCGCGGCCCTGGAGCGCCAGAAGATCGTCGCCGAGCACGACGAGCTCCAGGCCAAGATCAACGAGTACAACGCGATCCTGGCCTCGGAGGAGCGGCAGCGCACCATCGTCAGCGAGGAACTGGCGGCGATCGTCGAGAAGTTCGGCGACGACCGGCGTTCCAAGCTGGTGCCCTTCGACGGTGACATGTCCATCGAGGACCTGATCGCCGAAGAGGACATCGTCGTCACGATCACGCACGGCGGCTACGTCAAGCGCACCAAGACCGAGGACTACCGCTCGCAGAAGCGCGGCGGCAAGGGCGTCCGCGGCACCAAGCTGAAGCAGGACGACCTGGTCGACCACTTCTTCGTCTCCACCACGCACCACTGGCTGCTGTTCTTCACGAACAAGGGCCGGGTCTACCGGTCCAAGGCGTACGAGCTGCCGGACGCCGGCCGCGACGCCCGCGGGCAGCACGTGGCGAACCTGCTGGCCTTCCAGCCGGACGAGAAGATCGCCCAGATCCTCGCGATCCGCGACTACGAGGCGGCGCCCTACCTGATCCTGGCCACCAAGGGCGGCCTGGTGAAGAAGACGGCGCTCAAGGACTACGACTCGCCCCGCTCGGGCGGCGTCATCGCGATCAACCTCCGGGAGACCGAGGACGGCAGCGACGACGAGCTGATCGGCGCGGAGCTGGTGTCCGCCGAGGACGATTTGCTGCTGATCAGCAAGAAGGCGCAGTCGATCCGCTTCACGGCGACCGACGAGGCGCTGCGCCCGATGGGCCGCGCCACCTCGGGCGTGAAGGGCATGAGTTTCCGTGAAGGTGACGAACTGCTCTCCATGAGCGTTGTGAGGCCGGGTACGTTCGTCTTCACCGCGACCGACGGCGGCTACGCCAAGCGGACGCCGGTCGACGAGTACCGCGTCCAGGGCCGTGGTGGCCTGGGTATCAAGGCTGCCAAGATCGTGGAGGACCGCGGATCGCTCGTCGGGGCGCTCGTGGTCGACGAGACGGACGAGATTCTCGCCATCACGCTCGGCGGTGGTGTGATTCGTACGCGCGTCAACGAAGTCAGGGAGACCGGCCGTGACACCATGGGCGTCCAGCTGATCAACCTGGGGAAGCGGGATGCCGTGGTCGGCATCGCGCGCAACGCCGAGGCCGGTCAGGAAGCTGACGAGGTCGAGGCCGACGAGAACGAGACCGAGGTGGCCGACGGACAGGCCGCCGAGGCCGCCGAGGGCACGCAGCCTTCGGCCGGGGAGCACGAGGAGTAAGTCGTGAGTGGAGCCACGGGCGCCGGACCGGCCAAGACTGGAGCGAACGGTGCCCGTGGCCCCGCCGCGGACTCCCAGGGGGGAACCGTGACGGACACCCGAGGACCGCAGCCGGCGGCCGGCGCGGACACCGGCGAGGACAAGCCCGCACAGCCGTACCACCCGCCGCAGGCCTACACGGCGCCCTCGGGCCCGGGGACGCCGCGGGGTGGCACGGGTGGCGGCGCGCAGCGCAAGCCGCGTCCGGGGGTCCGTACGACCCCCCGGACGCGCAAGGCGCGGCTGCGGGTGGCCAAGGCCGACCCGTGGTCGGTCATGAAGGTCAGCTTCCTGCTGTCGATCGCGCTCGGCATCTGCACGATCGTGGCGTCGGTGGTGCTGTGGATGGTCATGGACGCGATGGGCGTCTTCTCGACCGTCGGCGGCACGATCAGCGAGGCGACCGGCTCGAACGAGGGCAACGGCTTCGACCTCCAGTCGTTCCTGTCGCTGCCCCGCGTTCTGATCTTCACGTCGGTCATCGCGGTGATCGACGTGGTGCTGGCGACGGCACTGGCGACGCTGGGCGCGTTCATCTACAACCTGTCGGCGGGCTTCGTCGGCGGTGTGGAGCTGACCCTGGCCGAGGACGAGTAGGTCCTCCGGCGGAGCGCCCGCGACGGGTCGGATGACCTGCGCAGACGCCTCCGGGCAACGGATTTTGGCCTGACCGGGTCTGTGCGCTAATCTTCAGGAGTCAGCGCGCAGCGCGGATGGGGCTATAGCTCAGTTGGTTAGAGCGCATCCCTGATAAGGATGAGGCCACAGGTTCAAATCCTGTTAGCCCCACAGTGTCGAAGACCCCCAGGCCAAGGCCTGGGGGTCTTTGTCGTAGGGCCAGTTGGTGGGCTGTGCCGCTCGAAAGGCCGCCGATCGGATATCGGTCGGTGTGTATTGTTGGCTGCCAGAAGTCCCCTACGTCAACGAAAGACGAGGTCGCGCGGTGAAGAAGCTGCTCCTGGTCGCACTGGCCGCCATCGGCGGGCTCCTCGTGTACCGCCAGATCCAGGCGGACCGCGCCGAGCAGGACCTGTGGACGGAGGCAACTGACTCCGTGCCCTCTGGTTCCGGTGTGTGAGACCCAAGGCTGATCTCATGAAGCCCCGGCTGCCGCTGCGGCCGGGGCTTTGTGCTGTTCTGTGACGAAAACTTCCGTTATGCAAAGATTTGGCTTGCGCTAGCAAACTCGGGGTGGGCGTGATGGTTCGGGGACGGACGACAGTGTGGGCGGCGGCCCTGGGGCTGGTGGCGGGCCTGCCGGGGGTCGCGTACGCCGAGGGGGCCGCGCCCGGGCCCCTGCCGACCTACCGGGCCGCCGACGGCGCCAGGGCGGTCGAGGGCAAGCCCTCCACGGCGGACGCCCCGCTGATCGAGGCCGGGAGCGTCTACGCGGACACGCTCGGACCGGGGGAGCGCGTGTACCGGCTCGTCCTCGACAAGGACGAGTCCAACGTCTACGTCTCCGCCGTGGTCCGGCCCGCGGCGGGCGCGAAGGTCTCCGGCAGCGACGGCATCGAGGTGGAGATCATGACCACCGCCGGACGCTCCTGCCCGGGCAGCACCGGCCGGGCGAACTTCGGCTACGACGCCTACCCGATCAGCGCGGCCGGCGTCCGGTGGGGCGCGGAGGACGCGGACTGCGCGCCGGCGGGCGTGTACTACGCCAAGGTCACCCGGACCTCGGCCAAGGGCTACGACCAGAGCCCGTGGCCGGTGGAGATCAAGGTCCAGCGGGAGCCCGGCCGCGGCGCGGGGGCCGTCCCCACCACCGCGCCCAGCAGCTGGCCCTCGGGAACGCCCGCGCTGCCCGGGTCCGAGCCGGTGGCCCGTACCGGCGGCACCGGCTTCAACGACGCCCGGGCCCTGGGGGCCGGTGTGTGGCGCGACGAGATGCGGCCGGGCCAGACCCGCTACTACCGGGTCCCGGTGGACTGGGGGCAGCAGCTGGGCCTGAGCGCCGAACTGGCCGCCGCGACGATGACCAAGAGCTACGGTTCCGCCTCGGGCGGGCTCACCGTCTCCCTCTACAGCCCGTACCGGGGGCTGATCTCCGACAAGGACACCTCGTACGACGGCAAGCAGGCCGGGATCACCTTCGAGAAGACCCCGCCCGTCGCCTACGAGAACCGGTTCGCCAGTGACCGGAGCGTGCAGCCGGTGTCCCTCGCGGGCTGGTACTACGTCGCGGTGACCATGGGCGCGAAGGTCGCCGAGTTCACCGAGGACGCGGCGCCCGTGCCGCTGACCCTGCGCCTGGACGTCGCCGGTACGCCGGCCAAGGCGCCCGCGTACAAGGGCAGTCCGGCCGCGGGCGGTTTCGGTGTCGGCGACGAGGACCGGGCCGCGGCGCAGGAGGGGCTCACCGCCCCCGAGGCCGCCGAGGCCGCCGAGCGGCATTCGACCATGCGGGTCGTGGCGGGCGCGGGCCTCGGCGCGGGGACGGTGCTGCTGCTGGTGCTGGGCGGCTGGACGCTGCTCGGGCGGCGCGGGCGCGGGACTACAGCTGGGTGAGGGCCCAGACGCCCACCGCGAAGCAGAGCAGCGCCGCGGCGAGGAGCGAGGCCACCGCCTTCGGCGGGGGCGGGGGGATCCGGCCGCCCGCCCGGGCCGGCGGACCGGCGGGGGCCGCGGGAACCGGCACGGTGGGCGGCGACAGGTGGAAGCTGCCGGTCTCCGAGGGTCCGTACGCGGGCACCTGCGCCGGGACGGCGGGAGGAGCCGGGTACGGGGACGCCTGGGCGGTCTGCGCAGTACCGCGCGGGTCCGTCCGGGTGGGCTCCGCGGCCACCGTCACGGAGCCGGAGGTGGAAGCGGAGGCCGGGGCCGGGGCGGCGAGGGGGACGGGTGCCTGCGCAGTCACCGGGGCCGTGCTTCGCGGGTCGGCTCGGTCCGGCCGGTCCGGCGGTCCCTGCGGGCCGAATCCGGCGGGCAGCGGGCCGAGTTGGTCGAACACCTCCACCGGATCCTCGTCCGGGGCGGGCGGCGGCAGCAGCTCCACGGCCTCGGCAAGGGCCTTGCGCGCCCCTGTGGCCGTCCGGAAGCGGTTCTGGGGGTCCGGTTGCAGGAGGCCGGCGATGACGTCCCAGAGAGGGGCCGGAACGCCTTCGGGGGCGCCCGGGGTGCCATGGGCGAGGAAGTGTTCCACCAGGGCCTGGGAATCGGGCTTGCGGCCCTGGAGGAGGTACAGGGAGACCAGCCCCACGGCGAAGAGGTCGGCCGGGAAGTCGGGCTCGGCGCCCAGGAGTTGCTCGGGTGCGAAATAGCCCGGCGTGCCGACCACGTAGTCGGTCTCGGTCAGCCGCGGCTCGCCCTTGCGCATGGAGATGCCGAAGTCGGACAGCCGCAGGTGCGGCCGCCCGGTTCCGGTGGCCTCCATCAGGATGTTGGCCGGTTTGATGTCGCGGTGCACCACGCCTTCCGCGTGCACCGCCGCCAGCCCCGACAGCAGCTGGTCGAGCAGGGTGCACACGAAACGGGGCGGCAGGGGTCCGTAGTCCCCGATCACATGGGCGAGCGAGCCGCCGCCGACCAGGTCCATGGTGAAGAGGACCTTGTCGTCGTCGGCCGCCCAGCTGGCCGGCGCCAGTACGTGCGGATGGTCGATCCGCAGCGCCTGTTCCCGTACGAACCGCAGGAGCGTGTGGGCGTCGCTCTGCAGCAGGACCTTCGCGGCGACGTAGCGGCGACGGCGGTGGTCCCAGGCCCGCCACACGGCACCCGCGCCCCCGCGTCCGATCGGATCGATCAGCTCGTACCGACCGGCGAAGACCTCACCCATCGCTGTGCCCGTCCCCCGTCACCCGTTGTCCGCCCTCGTGCGTGTCAGTTCTGGTGGGCCTCGTAGTGCGCGACCGCGTCGGCGGTGCGGCCCGCGCCGTACACCCGGAGGAACTCTGCCAGTTCCGGATGGCTGGGGGCGAGGGTGTTCGCCGCGTCGATGATGTCGCCGGCCGCGGAGACCGACCGCAGCAGCGACTGGATCTCGCGGACGACCCGCTTGACCGTGGGTGCGCCGGAGCCGGTGGTGGTCTGGCCGCTGTTGCTGAGGACGGATCCTCCCTGGGTCTTCTTGATCTCGTCCATCCGGTCGGTGGCCTCCCCCGCGCTGACGCTTCCGTCGGCCACCTGGCCGGCGAGATCCTGGAGAGCCTGGACGCGCTGGACCACGGCCGGGTTCCCGATCTTGGCTCGCTGGCCGCTCATCAGCTGGGACAGCATGGGCGCCGACAGTCCGAGGACGGCAGCGAGGCGGGCCTGGTTCAAGCCGAGGTCATCTATGAGCCGGCGGAAGAGCGCTCCCAGCGGCTCCCCGTACCAACTGCGCTGAAGCTCTCTGGCTCTGGCCGTGGCCTCTTGTTGTACTGCGTCCACTCTTACTACTCCCCTTCGCTGGTGCGAACCTCGCGAGCATCTTACGGAGAGTGGTCGCACGGCGGGAGTCCCTATCATTTTGCGAGATGAGGGGGTACACCCGGTACTCTGTTCTGCGGAACGACCTCACCTCCCGCGCGGGAGGGGTGCGTCCACTTCCATGGGGCCTTAGCTCAGTTGGTAGAGCGCTGCCTTTGCAAGGCAGATGTCAGGAGTTCGAATCTCCTAGGCTCCACAGAAAAATGCCCTCCGACCTGCGGAAACGCAGTATCGGAGGGCATTTTTTTTCGTTCCGTGGGAAGTGGTTCGGCGCCATGGCTCCGCGGCCCGTCCGGCCGCCCGAGGGTCCCCGGATCCCCGGCGATGGGACGGAAACGGGCCACGGCGGACATCTCGGTGCATCGGGGCCGGCAGCGCGAGCCCGGTCCGGGAGCCGGGGCCGGGGTCCGGGTGGGGCCGGAGTGGGGCCGGGGCGGCCCGATGGCCGAAACGCCGAGCCTCCGGGCGGACGCACCGTCAGGTCGCGGCTTTCCGGAACGAATTCCTCCGCGGGCCTCTGAAATCCCGTCTGACCTGGCGCGATACGCTGCGCAAGGGGCTCCAAAACGAGTTATTCCGGGACAGCGGCCGGCTGCTTTCGACACGAGTTGTTAACGGTGTATCCGCCACGGAAGTGGCGTACGCCACGGTGGTCGGGCGGTCAATCAAGGTACGGTCACATGCGTACCTCCGTTCGGAGGCGTACCTGCATTGCAAGAGGGGGAACTCAGCCATGTCCACGATCCTGGATACAGAACTCAGCTACTCGAGCACCGTGACCCGCGCCCTGGTGCACAGAGCGGCAGTCTGCGAGGTGTTCCTGACCGACTCCGTCCGGCTGGCCGAGGACGAATATCTGATCGCCGCGCAGCTCCCGCGCGTGCACAGCTACTACAACGACCAGGTCACCACGCCCGCTGTATACGATCCGCTGCTCCTGGTCGAGGTCTTCCGCCAGGCGTCGATCTACACCGCGCACACCTTCCTGGACGCCGCCGTCGACGAGAAGTTCATCTTCAACGGCGGCGAGATGATCGTCACCGACGTCACCGCCCTCCACATCGGCGCCCGGCCGGGCCACGCTCAGATCCACGCCCGGCAGGCGGGGCTGAAGCACCGGGACGGGGTCGTCACCGGCAGCACGCTCGACATGGTCCTCACCGTGGACGGGCGGGAGGCCGCCACCATGAGCACCACCTGCCAGTGGATGCCGGGCCGCGCCTGGAACCGGATGCGCGAGAAGGGGCGTGCCGCGCTCGCGCCGGGCACCGCCCGCCCGCACCACACCGGACGCCGCGTCGCCCCGATCACCGTGGGCCGCATCTCCCCGCAGAACGTGGTGCTGTCCGAGACCGAGGTGCGCGAGTACGAGGTGCTCACCCAGGTCATCGTCGACCAGGCGAACCCGGCGCTCTTCGACCACCCGCTGGACCACATCCCGGGCGCGCTGATCTTCGAGGGGTTCCGGCAGTCCGCGGTGCACGCCGCGTTCGAGCTGTTCGGCCTCTCGCCGCGGGGGCTCCTGCTCACGCGCGTGGAGACGGACTTCACCCGCTTCGGTGAGTTCGAGCTGCCCACCGACTGTCTGGTGCGGGTCGTGGAATCGCCGACCGCGGACTCGGTGGCCTTCGAGATCACCATGAGCCAGGAGGAGCAGATCGCCCGGGCCCGGGTGCACCTCACCCTGACGAGCCCCATCGCCGGAGCCCTGCTGAACCGGTTCGGCTACGCCACCGCGCGTGCCTGAGAGCCCGTCATCCGCATCCGGGCGACACAAGGAGATCCCGCAGTGCCCCAGCCCATGATCTGGTTCGACTTCGGTGGCGTGCTCTCGCCGCCGCTCGACGAACTCTTCGACTCGTACCACGCGCGTACGGGCATCACGCCCCGCCAGATGAAGACCGCGCTCGCCGCGGTCGCCGCCGAACTGGGCCACGAGCCCCTGGCACCCCTGGAACTGGCCCTGCTCACCGAGCCCGAATGGGGCCGCGCCATGGTCCGTGTGCTGGAGGAGGCCACCCCCGGCATCGACCTGTCCCGTGCGCGCTTCGAGCAGTTCGGGCAGCAGTGGTTCGAGGGGGTCCGCGCCAACCCGGTGATGGTGGCGACGGCCCTGCACGCCAAGGAGCACGGCTACCGGGTCGGCATCCTCAGCAACAACGTTGTCGAGTGGGAGCCCTACTGGCGCGCGATCGTCGCGCCCGTCGGCGAGGTCGACTGCATCGTCGACTCCTGCAGGGTCGGCATCCGCAAGCCCGATCCGGAGATCTTCCGGCGGGCCGAGAAGGAGGCGGGGGTGCCGGCCGAGGAGTGCGTGCTGATCGACGACCTCGCCGAGAACTGCGCGGCGGCCCGTCGCGTCGGCTGGCGAGCGGTGCAGTTCCGCAACAACGCCCAGGCCGTACGCGACCTGGCGGGCCTGACCGGCCTGCCCGCCCTCGTCTGACGCACCACTCTTCCCCACGGAGCACACATGACCAGTACCGTCACGTCCGCGGCCGTCACCGTCGCGGACATACCCCACCTCGACCCCGTCCCGGCCTTCACCCCGCTCGACGAGCGCAGCCCGGAGGGCATCCCGCTCATCCAGCTGCCCAGCGGCCACAAGGTCCTGCACCTGACGCGCTACGCCGATGTGCACAAGGTGCTCACCGACCCTGCGTCCGGCCGCACCGAGACCAACGTCGAGGGCGGGCCGAGCTTCCTGCCGACGGTGATGCCGAAGGAGCTGCTGCTCAACCTGGACGCCCCGCACCACGCCCGGGTCCGCGGCTTCGTCTCCGGCGACTACAGCGCGGCCGGCATCGAGCGGCTGCGCCCGGTGCTCGACCGGGTGGTGGACGAGGGGATCCGGCGGCTGCGCGCGGCCGAGTCCCCCGACCTGTTCACCGACCTCGTCGACCGGGTCCCGATCACCGTCAACGCCCACTTCCTCGGCGTACCGATCGAGGACGTGCCGTACTTCCGGCCGTCGGCGCGGATCGTGCAGATCGCCTCGCACGAGGACGTGCCGGACCTCGTCGAGCACTTCTACCGGGTGTACGGATACGTCCAGGACCTGGTCACCGGGGCCCGGCCGGTGCTGCCCGGCGGGCTGATCGAGCGCTTCCGCGCCGACCGGGACCGGGCCGAGCCGCCCATGGACGACGCCGAGCTGACCGGCATCTTCTTCGGCTCGCTGCTCGGCGCCGACCAGAACGTGGTGTCGGTGCTGACCAAGTCGCTGTACGCGCTGCTCTCGGCGCCCGCCCTGTGGCGCCGGCTGGCCGACGATCCCGGGATCGCCCCGCGCCTCGCCGAGGAGCTGATCCGGCTGATCCCGCTGGGCACGATCTCCGCGTTCCCGCGCATCGCGGGCCGGGACCTGGAGACGAGCGAGGGGCTCGTGCCGGCGGGCAGCGTGGTCTATCCGGACGCCTTCGCCGCCAACCGGGACCCCGAGGCCTTCCCGGAGCCGCTGACCGTCGACCCCGACCGCGCGCCCGCCAAGCGGCACCTGCAGTTCGGCTACGGCATGCACCACTGCATGGGCGCCGCGCTCGCCCGCATGGAGATCGTGACCGTGCTGACGCGCCTGGCGCAGGAGTTCACGGACCTGGCCCTGGCCGTCGACCCGGCCGAGGTGCCCTGGGACAACGGGACGGTGCTGCGCCGGCCCACCTCGCTGCCGGTCCGCTGGTGAGCCGGTGCCCCGGCTGAGGTGAGTGCGGGCCGAGGGCGGGTGCGGAACTCCGTACCCGCCCTCCGGCGCGCCCGTCAGCGGGGCTCGCCGAACCACTGGCGCAGGGTGCCGGGGAGGGAACCGCCGTCCGGGGCCCAGGCGATGTACCCGTCGGGCCGCACGAGGACGGCGTCCCAGGGCAGCGGCCGGGCGGTCGTCGCGGACACCGTGCGCAGCACGTGGGCCCAGCCCTCGGCCGGTGCGCGGTGGACCGTGCCGGCCTCCCCGAGCAGGAGCAGGAGGGGCCGGCCCGGCAGCAGCAGCCGGGTCAGGTCGGTCGGCCCGTCGTCCGAGGCGAGCGGCAGGTTCGGCAGGAACTGGCCCTCCCAGCGGGAGCCGCTCCCGGTGCGCGCGGGGTACACCGTCTCCTGGGCGCTGATCATGTGGCCGACGTGGGTGTTCACGTCGTCGAGCCCGAGGAGTTCGCCGACGAGGTCGCGCAGCGGGTCGAGGCCGGGGTCCGGCCGCATCAGGGCGAGCTGGGCCCGGGTGTTGTCGATGACGCGCTGTGCCGCGGGCCGGCGCTCGGCGTCGTAGGTGTCGAGAAGGTCCTTGCCCGCGGTGCCCGCGAGGGTGTGGGCCAGCTTCCAGGAGAGGTTGAGAGCGTCCTGCAGACCCAGATTGAGGCCCTGCCCGCCCACGGGGAAGTGCACGTGGGCGGCGTCACCGGCGAGGAACACCCGGCCCCGGCGGTAGTCGCGCACCAGCCGGGTGAAGTCGCTGAACCGGGAGAAGAAGACCGGGTCGGCCATCGGCACGCCGTGGCCGAGGATGCGCTCGCCCTCCCGGCGCAGCTCGTCGAGGGTGAGCGGGGAGTGCCGGTCGGGGTGCGGGCCGCGGAAGTCGATGGTGATGAACCGGCTGTGCCCGTACGGATTGACGCCCGCGACCGTCCAGCCGCGCGGGGTGCGGTGCCAGCCGTACGGCACGCCGTCCGGGTCGGTCAGCCGTACCAGGCCGAGCAGGGCGGACACGGTCGCCGGGTGGGTGTCCTCGGGGAAGCCGAGGAGCTCGCGCACGGTGCTGCGGGCGCCGTCCGCGCCGACGGCGTACTCGGCGGTGAAGTGCCGTATGCCGTCCGGTCCCTGGGTGGTGACCTCGACCGCGTCGGGCCCCTGGTCGACGGCGGTGACGCGGTGCCCGCGCAGCACGGTGACGCCCCGCTCGCGGGCCCGGTGCTCGAAGTCCCGTTCCAGGTCGGCCTGGGAGCGTCCGACGATGGGTCCGGGCTCGGTGGCGGGTGCGGTGATGACGAGTCCGGGCATGCCCGCGAAGTGGAAGGCGTCGGCGGCGCTGCGTCCGAGCCGGTCCTCGGTCGCGGCGGGCGCGTGCAGGTGACCGCGCCGGGCGAGGCCCTGGACGGTGCGGGCGTGCAGCGTGCCCGCCTTGGGCTGGTCGACGGTCCGCGGCTCGGCCTCGAGCACGATGGTGGACACGCCGTGGTGCCCGAGTTCGGCGGCGACGAGCATGCCGACCGGCCCGCCCCCGACGACGAGGACCTGGGCGTGGGTGGGAGCGGGTCGGGGGCCGCCTGGGGGTCGGTTCATGGCGCGCGGGTCCTTTCCTGGGGCCGCCCCGGCCGGCCGGTCGCGGTGCGCTGCGGGGGCCGCAGCGGTGCCGGCGCGGGGGAACGCGGGTGGCCCGGCGCCTCGACGGGGGATTCGGGCACCGGGCCGGTCTCGGGTGGTGTCGCGTGGATCGGGTGGTTCGGGTGGGGGACACGGGAGCGGCCGTGTCCCCCGGGGAGGTCAGGCCGCGTTCTTGGCGGTGCCGCCGCGCAGCAGGGTGGCGACCACGGCGCACAGGACGACGCAGACCGCGGCGAGTCCCCACAGGACGGTGTGGAAGGCGGAGTCGTAGGACTGGGCGAGGAAGTGGGTGAAGCCCTCGGTGTCCACCGCTCCGGACAGCTCGGTGGCCCGGGCGAAGTCGCCGGCCGCGGCCTGGTCGGCGACCTGGTCCGCCTGGGCGGCGCCGGGGTAGTCGCCGATGCCGTCCTCGATGCGGGTGCCGAGCACGGTCGCGAGGACCGAGCCGTACACGGCCACGGCGATGGCCTCGCTGCCCAGGCGCAGGGTGTTGAGGAAGCCGGCCGCCATGCCCGCCTTGGCCGGGTCGATCAGCTCCAGTGCCTGGCCGTCGACGAGGCCCGCCGACAGACCCATGCCGGCGCCGGTGACGAGCATCGGCAGGGCGACGACGAGGATCTTCACGTCGGGCGAGAAGAGGGTGAGCGCCAGGTCGCCGACGACGAGGCAGGCGAGGCTGACGTAGATGAGGGTGAGCGCGGAGACGCCCCGGGTGACCAGCTTCGCGGCGAGCATCGGGCAGATCAGCACGGGTGCGGTGAGCAGCAGCATGATCAGGCCGGCGGCGCCGGTGTCACGGCCGGTGGCCGCAGTCAGGTAGCTCGGGAGGTAGGTGAGCATGGTGACGAACCCGAAGGACGCGGCGACCGGCACCAGGCACAGACCGACGAAGCGCCGGTTGCGCAGCACGCTCAGGTCCAGCATGGGGTGTTCGCGGCGGTTCTCGACCACGACGAAGACCGCGAGGACCACGACCGCGCCCGCGAACAGCCCCAGCACGCCCGGGCTGCCCCAGCCCCACTGCGAGCCCTGCACGATGGCGGTGGTCAGCAGGACCATCGCGACGACGAACAGCGCGCTGCCCGGTACGTCGATGCTGGCACCGCTGCCGCCGTCGGCCGGCATGGCCTTGGCGATGGCGGGCACCGCGAGGAGCACGAGCAGCAGGGCGACCGCGTGCACCGCGAACACCCAGCGCCAGCCGAGGCCCTGGACGAGTACGCCGGCCAGCGAGGGGCCGATCGCCACGCCGACGCCCGCGACGGTGCCGAACAGGGCGAACGCCTTGGCGCGCGCCGGGCCGTCGAACACGGTCGCGATGATCGCCGCGCCGCAGGAGAAGATCGCCGCGCCGCCGATACCGGCGAGTGCGCGGGCGCCGTCGAGCCACAGCACGTTGGTGGCGAGTGCGCTGGCCAGCGAGGCCACGGCGTAGACGGCGGCGCCGGCGGCGAAGGCCTTGACCCGGCCGACGATGTCGGCGATGGAGCCCCAGACGAGGGTGAAGCAGGCGAAGGCCACGTTGAAGGCGTTCACCACCCACTGGAGGGGGGCGAGGCCGGCCTGGGTGTCGGCCCCGATGTCGGGGAGTGCGACGGCCGTACCGGAGATCGACATCGGGACGACGAACACCGCGAGGAGCACGGCGGCCAGGGTCAGGGTGCGGCCCGGCTGCCCTTCCGCCTGCACGGGTGGCGCGGCCGACGAGGTGGTCTGCGTACTCATGAGGGCACTACTCCAGGCTCGGCCCGGCCGACGTACGACCAGGTTCGGTTTGCATCGAACCTTAAGCTGGCACAGATGAGAGGTATGATGCAACCCGTACCTCAGGAAAAAGGAGGGCGCGATGCCCGACGAGGATGGCCACCCCTCCCGCGAGGAGATGAGCCTGTTGACCGTACTGAACGCGCTCTCCGACCCCCTGCGCTACGCCGTCGTGGGCGCCCTGCTCAGGGAACCGGAAGGCACGGCGCGCACCTGCGCGTCCTTCAACCTCCCGGTCTCGAAGTCGACGATCACCCACCACTTCCGGATCCTGCGCGAGGCGGGCCTGGTGCAGCAGGTGGACCGGGGCAACAGCCGGGCGGCCACCCTGCGCCGCACGGACCTGGACCAGCGCTTCCCCGGCCTGCTGGACCTGATCAGCGCCAACCTCTGACCGACCCGGTCCCGCCGACGCGCCCGCCGGACAACTGATCCCGCACGCCCTGCCGCCGCCCCGTGCCGAGCGGCTGCTCCGCCATGCCCGGGACCGGCCACCCGAAAGAGAGAGACCATGACGACGAGTCAGGAGTTAACTGCCGGCAGGACCGCCGGGCCCGAGGGCGAGGAGGCCGCCGACCTGGGCGGACTGCTCGTGCGGGCCGCGACGCGGTTCCCGGAGCACGGACTGCGCTACTGCTCGGGCGAGCGGCCGCCGGGACACACGCTGTGCACCTATCCCCGTCTGCTCGACGAGTCGCTGCGCCTCCTCGGCGCCCTGCGGGAGGCGGGAGCCCGGCCGGGCCGGGTCGTGGCGCTGATGCTGGAGCGGCCCGAGGACTTCGTACCGGCCTTCTGGGCGTGCCTGCTCGGCGGGATCACGGTGTGCCCGCTCGTCCCCACCCGGAACGACCCGCAGCGCTGGGCGGCGCAGCTGAACCATGTCGACGCCCTGCTCGACGGCCCGCTGCTGGTCACCGACCGCCGTACGCGCGAGGAACTTCCCGCCGTACCGGGGCTTGCGGTCGCCACGGTCGAGGACCTGGTCCGCGCCGCGGCCGGGACGGACCCGCGCACGGTGGGGACCAGCGCCTGCGGACCGGACGACGTGGCCCTGCTGGTACTCACCTCCGGTTCCACCGGCGCCGCCAAGGCGGTCCGGCTCACCCACGGCAACCTGCTGGCCTCGATGGCCGCGAAGGCCGCGACGCAGTCCCTGACCGCGGACGACGTGACCCTCAACTGGATCTCCTACGATCACGTGGCCGCGCTGCTGGAGGCCCACCTCCTGCCGCTGTCCGTAGGGGCCGTGCAGCTCCAGGCCTCGCCGGAGTCGGTGCTCGCCGACCCGCTGCACTTCCTGGAACTGATCGACGCCCACCGGGTGACGATGACGTTCACCCCCAACTTCCTGCTGGGGCTGATCGGCAAGGCCCTCGACCAGCTGCCGTCGCCCCCGCGCCTGGACCTGTCCTGCCTGCGGCACATCGTCTCCGGCGGTGAGGCCAACCCCGTGGCCACCGGCATCGGCTTCCTCGACCGGCTGGCCCCGTACGGGCTGCACCGCGGGGCCCTGTGGCCCGCCTTCGGGATGACCGAGACCTGCGCCGGCAGCATCTACAACCGGGAGTTCCCGGCAGCCGACCAGGGGGCGGAGTTCGCGGCCGTCGGACGGCCCGTCGACGGGCTGCGGATCAGGATCGCGGAGGAGGCCGGCGCCACGCCCCTCGCCGACGGCGAGGTCGGCGAGGTCCAGCTCACCGGCCCGATGATCACCGGTGGCTACTGGAACAACAAGGCGGCGACGCAGGCCGCCTTCACGGACGACGGCTGGTTCCGCACCGGTGACCTCGGCCGGCTCTCCGGGGGACGCCTGACCCTCGTAGGGCGGAGCAAGGACAGCATCATCGTCAACGGCGTCAACTACTACAGCCACGACATCGAGTCGGTGCTCGACGGCGTACAGGGTGTGGAGAAGTCCTTCGTCGCCGCGTTCCCGACCCGGCCGCGGGGCAGCGACACCGAGCAGCTCGCGATCGCGTTCGCCGTCACCCCCGAGGTGGCCGGCGACGACGCGGCCCTCCACCGCGTGATCGTCGCGATCAGGAACAGCGTCGTCCTGCACTGGGGGTTCCGTCCGGCCCTGCTCCTGCCGCTGCCCGAGGACGCCTTTCCGAAGACGAGCCTGGGCAAGATCCCGCGCGCGCTCATGCGCCGCAGGCTGGAGGCCGGGGACTACGCCGCGCAGCTGGCCGCGGTCGAGGAGGCGGTGACACGGCAGCTCGGCGGCCACATCGCCCCGGTGGGCGCCGTCGAGGAGACCCTCACCGCGCTGTACGCCGAGCTCTTCGAGGTGGCACCGGACAGGATCAGCGCCACCGCGAGCTTCTTCGACCTCGGCGGGACGTCACTGGACATCCTGCGCCTGGGGAACCTGGTCGCCCAGCGCTTCCCCGGCGCGGACCTGCCGATCCTCGCGCTCCTCACCTCGCCCAGCGTCCGGGCGCTCGCCGCGCGGATCGAGGCCGGGCGCAGCGCGGAGCCCACCCCGTACGACCCGGTCGTCGCGCTGCAGACCAGCGGGGACGGGACGCCCCTGTTCTGCGTGCACCCCGGGGTCGGCGAGGTGCTCGTCTTCGTGAACCTGGCCAAGTACTTCGTCCACGAGCGGCCCTTCTACGCCCTGAGGGCCCGCGGGTTCAACCCGGGAGAGAAGCCGTTCGAGAGCTTCGAGGAGATGACGCGCACCTATGCGGACGCGATCCGCTCCCGGCAGCCGCACGGCCCCTACGCGATAGCCGGATACTCCTTCGGCGCGGCGGTGGCCTTCGAGGTCGCCAAGCTGCTGGAGGCCGACGGCGAGCGGGTGGACTTCCTCGGCAGCTTCAACCTGCCCCCGCACATCAAGTACCGCATGGACGAACTCGACTTCGTCGAGACCGCCGTCAACCTGGCGATGTTCCTGGAACTGATCTCCGAGCGGCAGGCGAAGACACTGCCCGCCGAGCTGCGCCCGCTGGGCAAGCGGGAACAGCTCGCCCATCTGATCGAGATCGCTCCCCGCGACCGGCTCGCCGAGCTCGACCTGGACCTGGAGCGGTTCACCGCCTGGGCGGACCTCGCCGACGGCCTCACCGGCCTCGGCCGGACCTACCGGCCCGGCGGCAGCGTCGCCGGGATGAGCGTCTTCTACGCCGTCCCGCTGCGCGGCACCAAGCAGGACTGGCTGGACAACGAACTGAGGCGCTGGGAGGACTTCAGCCGCGAGGAGCCCCGGTACCTCGACGTGCCCGGCGAGCACTACACCCTCATGGGGCCGAAGCACGTGGCCGCCTTCCAGTCGATCCTGCGCGCGGAACTCGACCGGGCGCTGGGGGGATCCGGATGCTGACGGGGAAGAAGGTTCTGATCACGGGCGCGACCGGGCTGGTGGCGCGCACCGTCGCCGAGACGCTCGCGGAACACAACGAGGTGTGGTGCCTCGGCCGGTTCCCGGATCCGCAGGCCGAGGGACGGCTGCGGGAACGGGGGATACGGACCTGGCGCTGGGACATGTCCCGGGACCCGCTGGACGGCCTCCCCGAGGACTTCACCCACGTACTGCACGCGGCGGTCGAGCGCGGCAGCGGGGACTTCGAGGAGGTGGTGGCGGTCAACTCCGTCGCCACCGGCCGCCTGATGACCCACTGCCGCACCGCCGAGGCCTTCCTGTACGTCTCCACCAGCGCCGTGTACGCGCCGCAGGCGCTGGACCACCTGCACACCGAGGCCGACCCGCTGGCGGCCGCATCGGCCTGGCTGCCGACCTACCCGGTCGGCAAGCTCGCCACCGAGGGCGCGGTACGCGCGCTCGCCGTGACGCTCGGCCTGCCCACCACCATCGCGCGGCTCAACGTCGCCTACGGAACGCACGGCCACGGCGGGCTCCCGGTCATCCTCTTCCGGCAGATGCTGGCCGGGGAGCCGATCGCGGTGCCGCGCGAGGGACAGCACTACTGCTCCCCGATCCACACCGACGACATCGCGCGGCACGTGCCGCGGCTGTGGGCCGCCGCGAAGGCCCCCGCGACCGTCGTGAACTGGGGCGGCGACGAGGTCGTCGGCGTCGGGGACCTCGTGGCCCACATCGGCGAGCTCACCGGGGTGCCGGCCGAGCTCGTGCCCGGCGACGTCACCCGCGCCGTCAGCGCGTTCGACGGCTCCCGCCGCAGGAGCATCGCCGGCGGGTGCGAGCGGACCTGGCGCGACGGGGTCCGGCGGGCCATCGAGGCGCACTTCCCCGGCAGCGTCAAAGCCACCACCGAGAACTGAGGAACTCCACCGTGAACCGACGAACGACTGCCGAACCGACCGATGCACCGACTCCCGAACCGCCTGCCGAACCCCACGTGCTCGGGGTGCTGGAGCGCGCGCTCAGCGCCAGTTGCGCGGCCTCGCTGCGCGCCGCCGTGAAACTGGGACTCGCCGACGCCCTCGGTGACACCCCGGCGACCGCGGACGAGCTGGCCGTCGCCGTGGGCGCCGACCCGGACGCGCTGCGGCGACTGCTGCGCTCGCTCACCGGCTTCGAGGTCTTCGCCGAGGACCCCGAGGGCCGCTTCGTCCAGACGGAGGTCTCGCGGCTGCTGCGCAGCGGCACCCCGGACAGCCTCGACCAGCTCGTGCTGTGGATGACCGAACCGTGGACCTGGGAGCTGTGGGGCCGCCTCGACGAGTCGGTGCGCACCGGGAAGGACGTGTTCACCGACCTGTACGGCGGGGAGTTCTTCGAGCACGTGCACACCGCGTGGCCGGAGTCCGCCGCCGTGTTCGACCTCGCGATGACCCAGGCGAGCAAGCAGTCCGCCCAGGCCATCGCCGGCGTCCTGCCGCTGTCCGGTGCGCGCACCGTCGCCGACATCGGCGGAGGTCAGGGCTTCCTGCTGGCCTCGCTCCTGGAGCACCACCCCGGCGTCCGGGGGATCCTGTTCGACCGGCCCGACGTGGTCGCGGGCGCCGATGCCCGGCTGCGTGCGGGCGGGGCGCTCGCCGAGCGGGTCCGGCTGGTGCCCGGTGACTGCCGCGAGGAGATCCCGGCCGACGTCGACGCGTACGTCTTCAAGAACATCCTGGGCATGAACGACGAGGACGCCGTCGTCGTCCTGGGCAACGTCGTCAGGACGGCCCCCGCCGGCGCCAGGGTGATCATCGTCGAGAACTTCGTCGACGACGGCCCGGGGCAGCGCTTCAGCACCGGGATGGACCTGCGGATGCTCCTCACGGTCGGGGGCCGCAAGCACACCCGGCAGGGGCTGCTGGGGCTCGTCGAGCGGGCCGGCCTCGTCGTCCACGACGTGCGGCCGGTCAACTCCTACCAGCACATGATCGAAGCCAGCACGCCCGCACGGTAGCCGGCCCGGGGGAACGAGATCCGATGGAACGAGAGAAGGGCGGATGCGCATGACCGAGGCCGTCGACGTGGTGGTCGTGGGAGCGGGGCCCACCGGTCTGCTGCTGGCCGGGGACCTGGCCGCCGCCGGGGTGGGGGTCACCCTGCTGGAGCGGCGCGAGCACGCCAACGCCAACATGACCAGGGCCTTCGCGGTGCACGCCCGCACCCTGGAGGTGCTGGACGCCCGCGGGCTCGGCGACGAACTGGTGGCGCTCGGCCGCACGGCCCCCGTGATCGGGGTCTTCGGTCGGCTGGAACTGCGTCTCGAACGGCTGCGCAGCCGCTACCCGTTCGCGCTGATCACCCCGCAGTACAACCTGGAGGGGCTGCTGGAGCGGCGGGCCCTCGCCGCCGGGGTGCGGATCGTACGCGGCGCCGAGGTGGTGGAGCTGCGCCGCCGGGCCGACGGAGTCGACGTGGAGACGGCCGGCGGCGACCGTTTCGCCGCCCGGTACGTCGTCGGGTGCGACGGGGTGCGCAGCGCCGTGCGGCGCCTGACCGGGATCGACTTCCCCGGCCGGTGGGTGGTGCGGTCCGTGATGCTGGCGGACGTGCGGCTGACGGAGGTGCCCGCCGACGCGGTGACCACCAACGCCAACGAGCACGGCTTCGCCTCCCTGGTGCCGTTCGGCGACGGCTGGTACCGGGCGATCGGCTGGGTCGCCGGGGACGACCGGCCCGACGACGCGCCGGTGGTGGCGCAGGAGCTGGCCGGGCTGCTGCGCCGGGTGCTCGGCTCCGACTACGGCATGCACGACCCGCGGTGGATCTCGCGCTTCCACAGCGACGAGCGGCAGGCCGTGCGCTACCGCGAGGGCCGCGTGCTGCTCGCGGGCGATGCCGCCCACGTGCACTCGCCGGCCGGGGGCATGGGCATGAACACGGGGCTCCAGGACGCCGCCAACCTGAGCTGGAAGCTGGCCGCGGTGGTGCAGGGCCGGGCAGCGGAGCCGTTCCTCGACTCCTACGAGCGGGAGCGCCACCCCGTCGGGAAGCAGGCGCTGCGCATTTCCGGGGCGATCACCCGGGGGGTGCTGAGCGCCCCCCGCAGCGTCCGGGTGCGCCGGCTGCGTGACGTCGTGATGCCCTGGGTGTCCCGGCTGAGCTCGGTCACCGCGCTGGGGGAGCGACTGCTCTCCGGCATCGGCATCTCCTACCCGGCGCCGCTGGGCAGCCACCCGCTCACCGGCCGCCGGGTGCCCGACCTGCGGCTCGCCGACGGACGGCGGCTGTACGAGGTGCTGCGCGGCGGGGGCTTCGTACTGGTCGCCCAGGGGCACCCGGTACCGGAGACGGAATGGCTGAAAATCGTCTCTCCTGCCGGATCCCTGCGCACCACCCTGCTGATCCGCCCGGACGGCCACATCGCCTGGGCCACCGAGGAACCGGACCCCGAGCGGCTGCGCGCGGAGCTGGAGCGCTGGCCCGTCCGCTCCTAGCTCCTAGGCCGTCTCTTTCGGATCTTGCCGGGCCCGCAAGATCCGAAAGAGACGACCCAGGCCTGGCCGGCCGGGCACCCCCGGCGGAGCCGAAGCCCCTCCCGATCCGCGCGACGGCGGTTCGGGAGGGGCTTCCCTTGCTCAGCGGTCGCGCAGTTCCAGCGTGCAGCACTTCACGCTGCCGCCGGCCTTGAGCAGCTCGGAGAGCTCGACCCCGATCGGCTCGAAGCCGCGGGCCCGCAGCTTGGCGTGGAGGCCGGTGGCAGCGGCCGGCAGGAGCACGTGGCGGCCGTCGGAGAAGGCGTTGAGGCCGAAGACGGCCGCGTCCTCGGCACTGGCCAGGATCGCGGTGGGGAACATGGCGCGCAGTACGGCCTGGCTGCCCTGGGAGAAGGCCGCCGGGTAGTACATGACCTCGTCCTCCGACAGCACGGAGAGCGCGGTGTCCAGGTGGTAGTACTCCGGGTTCACCAGCGTCAGCGAGGTGACCGGCAGGCCGAAGAACTCCTGCGCCTCCGCGTGGGAACGCGGGTCCGTGCGGAAGCCGGTACCGGCCAGCAGGCGGCGGCCGACGGTGAGGATGTCCCCCTCGCCCTCGTTGACGAACTCGGGCCACAGGGTGTCCGTATAACCGCGGCTTTCCAGCCACCGCAGGTACGCGGGCCCCTCGGCGGTGCGCTCCGCGTGCCGGAACCGGGCCCCGAAGACCTTGCCGTCGACGACGGTGGCGCCGTTGGCCGCGAACACCATGTCGGGCAGGCCCTCGATCGGATCTATCTCCTCGACCACGTGGCCGAGTTCGAGGTACAGGTCGCGCAGGCCCTCCCACTGGCTGACGGCGAGCGCGTTGTCCGTGGCCTGCTGCGGGTTCATCCACGGGTTGATCGAGTACGTGACGTCGTAGTGCCGGGGCCGGCACATCAGCAGACGGCGGCGCGTGGCGACCCGCGTGGGGCTCTCGGAACGGAAGAGCGCGCCGGCAGGGGTGATGGGCTCGGTGAGCGGCACGAGGGCTCCTTCTCATGGGGTTTCGATGGAAGCCCGACTGCCCGAGGGATGTTTCGGCCAGTCGGATGCGTGTGACGCAACTGATCACTGCGCCCAATGGAAATGGCGTCCCGGATTGACCGGAAGTAACGGCGAACACCGGCCAATCAACCCTCCTGCCGGGCCCCCGGCCGAGTTGATTGTCCGTGGCCGAGATGCCTTCCGGGCAATCGGGGGCTGCCGTGGAATGTGGACATCACCCGGGAGGCAACGCAAGGACGCGAACCGTCCTGCCTGACCGTACGAACCTGTCCACCTGTTCCATCTGGAGGTACTTCCATGGCGCATCGCAATGTCGAACTGCTCGCAGTCGGTGCAGGCCCGGCGAACCTGGCGCTGGCGGTCGCCGTCGAGGAGCTCGCACCCGAGCTGGCCGGTGACACCCTGCTGATCGAGCGTGAGCAGGACATCGTGTGGCAGCGAGGCATGCTGCTGCCCGACGCGCTCAGCCAGGTCTCCTTCCTCAAGGACCTGGTCACCATGCGCAATCCGTGCAGCAGATTCTCCTTCGTCAATTTCCTGCACGCCCAGCAGCGCCTCGACGCCTTCGTCAACCTGGCGAGTTTCGTTCCTTACCGCAGCGAGATATCCGAATACCTGCAATGGGTCGCCGATGAACTCGACACCGTGAAGGTCGAATACGGCCGTGAATGCGCCGGCGTCGAGGCAGTGACGGGCGACGACGGAGAGCTCTCCGGCTGGCTCGTCACCCTGGCCGACGGCGACACCATCGGCTGCCGCTACCTCGTCATCGGCGCGGGCCGCGACGCCCACGTGCCCGCCGTGTTCGACGGTCTGCCGGCCGAGCGCGTCATCCACAGCACCCGGTACACGCAGCGCATCGCCGACGTGCGGGCCGACCTGCCGCACCGCGTCGCGGTGATCGGCGGCGCCCAGAGCGCGGCCGAGCTGTTCGGCGCCGCACTGCGGGACCTGCCCGAGTGCAAGCCCACGATGATCATGCGCTCCATCGGCCTGAACGGCTACGAGAGCAGCAAGTTCACCAACGAGCTCTACTACACGTCCTTCATCGACGAGTTCTACGGCTCCTCGCCCGAGGCGCGCCAGCAGCTGCTCGGCGAGATGTACCGCTCCAACTACGGCGGCCTCTCCCCCGCCACGCTGGACGGCCTGTACCGGCAGTTCTACCAGGACCGCCGCTCCGGCCAGGAGCGCCTGGCGATCCACCCGATGACGGACGTCACCGCCGCCCGCATGGACGGCGAGGAGGTCGTCCTCACCCTCGTCGACCGCAAGTCGGGAGCCGAGCGGGAGATGCGCACGGACCTGGTGCTGCTGGGCACCGGATTCGTCCGCGAGATGCCGTGGGCGGTCAAGGCCCTCGCGCAGTCGATCGGCCTCGAAGAGATCAACGTGAGCCGTCACTACCGGCTCGACCTGGGGCGTCCGGCGACCGCCGCCTGCTACCTGCAGGGCGTCAACGAGGCCACCCACGGCATCGCCGACTCGCTGCTCAGCGTGCTCGCGGGCCGCTCCGCCGAGATCACCGAGGACATCCTCGCGCACCGCGGGACCCGCTCCGTCGAGGTTCCGGAACTGCGAGAGCTCGCGCTCGCCGGCGCGGTCTGAGCACCGCGCACCCCTCACGAGCCGTACCCGCCTGACGAGGAGAGACCGACCCACATGCTCACCAAGCAACTCGACCGCGACGGACTGACGCACGAGAACGGACTGGACGCCCAGCGACTGCTGCCCTGGCCCGAGCTCAACGCCCCCTTCGAGGGGTCCTGGTGCGTGATCCGCCCCGGCACCGCATCGACGGCCCACGCCCACCACGAGTACGAGATCTTCATCGCCGTCGCCGGCTCCGCCGTCCTGGAGTCGGAGGGCGTCCGCAAGCCCTTCGTGACCGGGGACATCGTCCACTTCACCCCGGGCTCCGAGCACCGGGTGATCAACGAGTCCGACGCGGACTTCGAGATGTACAGCGTCTGGTGGGACCTCGACATGACACAGCGGTTCGCAGCTCGCCACGAAGGAGCCCAGGCATGACACGCCGTACGGTCATCATCGCGCCGCCGCCGACCCCGAACGGGGACCTGCACACCGGGCACCTGGCGGGCCCGTACCTGGCGGGCGACGTGTACGCACGCTACCTGCGGGCCTCGGACCGGCCGGTGATCTTCACCAGCGGTACCGACGACAGCCAGACCTACGTGGTGTCCAGCGCGGCCCGCGCCGGACTGACCCCGGAGGAACTGGCCCTGCGCTCCGCGACGCAGATCCGCGCCACCCTGGAGGCGGCCGGCATCTCCGTCGACGGCTTCGCCCCCTTCGACAAGGGCTACCGGCAGACCGTCATCGACTTCGTCACCGACCTCCACAGCGACGGCGCCTTCCGCCTGAAGACGGTGCTGCTGCCGTACGTCGAGGCCACCGGCGAGTACCTGATGGAGGGTCTGGTCGCCGGCGACTGCCCGGTGTGCCTCGTGGAGAGCCGCGGCGGGCTCTGCGAGTCCTGCGGGCACCCCAACAACTTCGACGAACTGCTGCGTCCCCGCTCCACCGTCGACCCGGCCGCCGTGGTCACGCACCGCGAGGCGCAGATCCTCGTCCTGCCGATGGAGGAGTACCGGGACCGGCTCGCCGACTACTACGTCCGGCACCGCGACGTGCTGCGCCCGCACACCGCGCAGCTCATCCGGGAGGCGCTGGAGCGCCCGCTGCCGGACTTCCCGATCACCTATCCCACCGCGTGGGGCATCCCGGCGCCCTTCACCGAGACGCCGGGCCAGGTCCTCAACGCCTGGGCCGAGGGCATGGCCGCCTCGATGTACTGCACCTGGTACGCGGCCGAGCAGCTCGGTGAGCACACCGACCGCTTCGACGAGCACTGGCTGTCCGAGCACGGCATCGACCTCGTGTACTTCCTCGGATTCGACAACGTCTACTTCTGGGGAATGACGCACCTGGCCCTGCTGATGGCGCACGGCGACCGGTACGTCGAGCCCCACGCGATCGTGTCGAACGAGTTCTACGAACTGGAGAACCAGAAGTTCTCAACGAGTAAAGGCCACGTGGTCTGGGCCGCCGATCTGGTGGCCGAGGTGCCGCGCGACCTGGTGCGCTTCTACCTGGCGCTGACCGCGCCGGAGCACTCCCGTACGAACTTCAGCCGTGAGGCGCTCGAGAGCCTGTCCTCCTCCCGGCTGGTCGAGCCGTGGAACCGGCTCGCGGGCCGGCTGGACGAGATGCTCGCCGGGGTTCCGGCGGACGCGCTGCTGCCGGTCTCCGGGACCGGCGCCGAGCAGGCGGGGATCGTCGTCGACCGGTTCCGCTCCCACTACGAGCTGGAGAGCTTCAGCCTCCACCGTGCGGCGGACCTGATCGTCGTGCACCTCGACCGGTTGCTGAAGCAGGCGGACCGTGTGGCGGTGGACGTCCCGAGCGACCTCGGCGACCTGATCCTCGCCGTCCGGACGCTGACCGCGTGCGCCGCTCCGCTGCTCGTCGACGTCGCGGCCCGTGCCGAGCACGCCGGTGCCGACCTGACCCTTCCGGCCGGCGCCTTCGCCGCCGACCCCGTCGCTCCGCTGCGACTCCCCCTCCTGTCCACCGCGGTCGGGGCGTTCGCGCCCGTGGCCGAGCCGGCCGTCATCCGAGCCTGACCTCCGAGGAGCACTGTGTCCACCATCGCCCCGCCCCGTCCCAATCGGGCAGAACGACTGCTCATCCCCGCGACCTTCATCACCAACCTGGGCAACGGCATCCAGCTCACCGCCGCCTCGTACCTGGTCTTCACCGAGGCCAACACCATGCTCGCGGTCAGCTGGCTGATGATCGCCGTCACCATCCCGCAGGTGGCGCTCTCGCTGTTCTTCGGCAAGCTCGCCGACCGCTTCGACCGCCGCACGCTGGCGATGATCTCCGACCTGGCCAGCGCGGCCGCCGCGATCGGTCTGCCGATCTGGCTGGCCCTCGGCGGCAACCCCTCGACCGTCAGCTACGTCGCCAGCTTCATCCTGTCGATCTCCGCGGCCCTCTTCTTCCCGGCCAGCAACGCCCTGATCAAGGAGCGCATCCCGGAGTCCCGGCTCGCCCAGTTCAACGGCAACGCCGAGATCGCCATCCAGGCCGGCACGCTCGCCTCGGCGGCCCTCGGTGGCTGGGTGATCGTCTGGGTCGGCACCACGTCGCTCTTCTACTTCAACGCGATCACGTTCCTGCTCTCCGCCGCCCTGCTGTTCTTCATCGGCCGTCGTCCGGCCGGCCAGGCCGTCACCGAGGCCGCGGCCAAGGCCGCGTCGGCCGCCGCGGCCCGCCTGGCAGCTACCCGCCCGCCGCTGGCCCGTCTCGCGCTGCTCTACATCATCGGCAACATCGTCATCATCGTCGGCAACAGCATCATGCTGGTCCTGGTCATCGACGGCTTCAAGTCCAACGCCGGCTACCTCGGCATCGTCGACGCCCTGTTCGGCATCGGTGCGCTGTTCGCGGCCTGGGCCTTCAAGAAGATCAGTTCCAAGGCCACCGTGCTGAAGACGGCCCTGATCGGCTACCTCGCCTTCGCGGTGCTCCTGTCCCTGGAGTCCGTCCACCTGTACGCGATGATGGCCGTCATCCCCTTCGCCGCCATCGCCTTCTGCGTGGCCCGCATCTCGGCCCGTACCGCCCTGATGAGCGCGGCGCCCGAGGAGAAGACGGGCTTCGTCTTCGGTGCCACCAACGCCTTCGGCCTCGCGGCCGGCACCGTCGCCGTCGTCCTGATCTCGCTCCTGGTCGACTCCACCAACGTGAAGAACGGCTTCTACGCCCTCTCCGCCCTGGTCGTCGTCATCGCCACCCTGACCGTGATCTCGCTCCGCCAGCACGACCGTGAGGTCGCCGCCGCCGAGGTCGCCGCTGCCGCCGCCGAGATCGTGGCCGAGCCCGCCGCCGAGGTCCGCTCCGAGCCCGTCACCGAGCCCGTCACCGAGACCGTCACCGAGACCGTCGCCGAGGCCGCCCCGGCCGAAGCCGTCCCGGCCAAGGTCTGAGGGGGGTCGGCACCGATGAAGCTGCTCGCGATAGAAGCCAGCCAGAACGCCACCTACTACGTCTCGCGCTACCAGCAGATCGAGGCCCTCGGGGCCGAGGTCCACGTCCTCAACGGAGTGGGCACGGAGGACTTCTGGGACGCGGCCCGCTACCGGATCGCCGGCTCCAAGCACATCGAGGACATCGTCACGGCCGCCAAGGTCTGGCACGCGGAGGAGGAGTTCGAGGGGGTCCTGACCTTCTCGGAGTCCGGGGTCGTCACGGTGGCGGTCGTCGCCGAGGCCCTCGGCCTGCCGAGCATCGGCTTCGAAGCCGCCCGGACCAGCCGCAACAAGCTGCTCATGCGCCAGGCCCACGAGCGCGGCAGCGCGGCGCACCCCGGCTTCCGGTACGCCCCCGACGTCGAGGCCGCCCTGACGGCCGGTGAGGAGCTCGGCTACCCGCTGATCCTGAAGCCCACCCTGGGCGCCGCCAGCAACTTCGTGTTCAAGGTCGACGACCCGGAGGAGATGCGGGCCCGTTTCACGGACGCCACCTCGGGCATCGAGACCATGACCTGGGCCCTGATGGAGGCCGACGGACTGGACCTGGGCCCGAACGGAATCATCGTCGAGGGCTACCTCGACGGCCACGAGCACCTCATCGAGGCGCTGGCCTGGGACGACGAGGTGTACCTCGGCTCCATCGTGGACCGGATCACCGTCGAGAGCGGGACCTTCGACGACGACGTCCACCACGCGCCGAGCTCCCTGACCCCCGAGCAGATCGCCGCGGTCCACGAGGTGGTCCGGGACGCGGCCCACGCCCAGGGCCTGCGCCGGTCCGTGCTGCACGCCGAGGTGAGGTTCCACCGGGGCAAGCCCTTCATCCTGGAGATAGCGATCCGTCCCGGCGGCGGCGGACTCGACCACATGGCGCGGATCAGCGCCGGTCACGACCCCATCCAGTGCGTGGTGGACGTGGCCCGGGGCACCGAGCCGGACGTCTCGCACTACTCGCCGACGGGTGTGCACACCGCCGCGATGTGCCTGATCAGCGGGGCGGGAACGGTCGAGTCCATCGAGGTGCCGACCGAGGTCGCCGAGGACCCCGCGCTGTTCTTCCTCAAGATCACGGCCGCGGCGGGGACCGTCATCAAGCGCCCGCCGGCGGGCAACAACATCCTCGGCTTCATCGGCGCCACCGGCACCTCCCTGACGGAGGCGCTGACCACCGCGCACGTCGCGGCCGGCCGCATCCGCACCGAGATGAGGCCGGAGCATGGCTGAGACCCCGCGGCGCACGGCCACCAAGCGGCACTACCTGATGTGCCGGCCGACCCACTTCGAGGTGACCTACGCGATCAACCCGTGGATGAACCCCGACAAGCCGATGGACGTCGGCCTGGCGCTCGCCCAGTGGGAGCGGATCCGGGACCTGTACCTCGGGTTCGGGCACGAGGTCTCCTTCATCGACCCGGTGCCGGGCCTGCCGGACATGGTGTTCTCCGCCAACGGCGCCACCGTGGTCGACGGCAAGGTGCTGATCGCGAAGTTCCGCCACCAGGAGCGGGCGGCCGAGGCCGACGCCCACCGGGCCTGGTTCGAGGACCGGGGCTACACCGAGATCCACGTCCCGCAGTTCGTCAACGAGGGCGAGGGCGACTTCGCCCCGGCCGGCCGGCGGATCCTGGCCGGCGCGGGATTCCGCAGCGACCCCGGCGCGCACGAGGAGCTCCGTGAGTTCTTCGGCCTGCCGGTGGTCGGCCTGACCCTGACCGACCCCCGCTTCTACCACCTGGACACCGCGCTGTTCGTCCTCGACGAGGACCTGGTGGCGTACTACCCCGCCGCCTTCTCCGAGGAGAGCCGGGAGGTGCTGCGGGAGCTGTACCCGGACGCGATCCTCGCCACCCGCGAGGACGCCGATGCCTTCGGCCTGAACGCGGTGAGCGACGGACTGAACGTGGTCGTGACGGAGACCGCCACCCACCTGATCGACGAACTGCGCGCCCGCGGCTTCGAGCCGCACGGCGTGGACATGTCCGAACTGCTGAAGGCCGGTGGCGCGGTCAAATGCATCACTCAGGAGATACGACGCCCGTGATCGATTACGACGGCAGAAGTTTCCGCAACACCGGTTACCCGGCCGGCGAGGACGCCCCCATCGGCCACTACCGCCAGGAAGGCGACCTGCTCTGGGCCGACTTCGACGGAGGGCCCGTCCGCCGGGGCTCGCTGAACGGGCGCGTGGAGTCCGACGGGAACCTCGAATTCGCCTACACGATGGTCCTCGCGGACGGCGAGGTGATCGCCGGACGGTGCTGGAGCACCCCCGAGTTCCTGGACGACGGACGGATCCGGCTCAACGAGCGCTGGGAGCGCTACGGAGCCCACTCGGACAGCGGTGAATCCGCACTGGAGGAGGTAAGGACATGACCCCGCCCACCACCCCGCTCCGCGGGGGCAGCGTGACCTGGGCCTGCACCAGCGGCTTCAGCCCGGTCTTCATCTTCCCGTTCACCCCGGGCGAGTACTACGGGGTGGCCAACCTGCACGAGTTCCAGACCCTGATGTACCGGCCGCTGTACTGGTACGGCACCGGCGGCCGGCCGACGGTCGACTACGAGCGCAGCCTCGCCGAGCCCCCGCAGTGGAGCGAGGACGGCCGCACGGCGACGATCACGATCAAGCCCTACGCGTGGTCGAACGGCGAGAACGTCAACGCCGACAACGTGATGCTGTGGATGCACCTCCTGGAGGCGGAGAAGGACAGCTTCGGCGGCTACACGCCGGGCTTCTTCCCCGACAACCTGGCCGGCTACGAGAAGGTCGCCGAGGACAAGGTGAGCTTCACCTTCGACCGCGCCTACTCGCACAACTGGGTGCTGATGAACCAGTTCAGCACCATCACCCCGTTGCCGAAGGCCTGGGACCGCACCGGCGACGACCGGCCTGCCGATGCCACCCACGACCCGGCGCAGGCCTCCGCGGTCTACGCCTACCTGCGGGCCTGCAACGACGAGCGCAAGAGCTGGGACACCAGCCCCGTCTGGAGTGTTGTCAACGGTCCCTGGAAGCTGAGCAGTTACACCATCGACGGGGTGTCCGGCGAGGCCGTCCTGGTGCCCAACGAGAGCTACTGCGGCACCGACAAGCCCTACCTGGACGAATTCCGGCTGGTGCCCACCGGCTCCGACACCGAGCAGTACGAGATGCTCCGCCGCGGCCCCGAGGCCCTGGACGGCGTGCAGATCGGCTTCCTGCCCTTCGACGAGGTCACCGAGCCGGCCGAGGACCCGCTGCTCGGCGGGCCCAACCCGCTCGGTGAGCACTACGACCTCGTCCCCCAGCTCACTTACAAGATCCATTACTTCCCGATCAACTTCAACAACCCCACCGTTGCCGGAAAGATCTTCAAGCAGCTCTACTTCCGCCAGGCCCTGCAGTCCTGCCTCGACTCCCGGGGCGCCATCCGCGACGTCTACAAGGGCTACGGCTACCCGACCACCGGGCCGATCCCGGCCCTGCCCGACAGCCCGCTGCTCTCGCCCGCCGCGCACGAGGACCCGTACCCCTTCGACGTCGAGGCGGCCCGTGCCCTCCTGACCGGGAACGGCTGGGACACCGGCACCACCCCGGCGCTCTGCGTCCGCGAGGGCACCGGACCCGGAGAGGCGGGCGAGGGCATCCCGGCCGGCACCCCGCTGCGGTTCTCGATGCGCTACGCCCAGGGGCACGAGACGCTGACCGCGGTCATGCGCAAGTTCGCCGCCGACGCCGCGAAGGCCGGCATCGAGATCGTGCTGACCGAGGTCGAGGCGAGCGTCCTGGTCCTGGAGGACACCACCTGCACCCCGGGCCCCGACAGCCCCTGCCTGTGGGAGTTCAGCGACTGGAACGGGGGCTGGGGTTACGGTCCCGGCTTCTACCCGACCGGTGAGGCGCTCTACTCGACCGGCTCCTCGGTGAACTTCGGCAGCTACAGCGACCCGAAGGCCGACGAGTTGATCGCGCGCACCGTGGTCAGCGACGACCTGGAGGACCTGTACGCCTACCAGGACTACATGGCGCAGCAGGTCCCGGTGATCTGGATGCCCAACTTCCCCTTCCGCCTGCTGGAAGTGGCCAACAACCTGAAGGGCGTGGCTCCGGTCAACCCCTTCGGGCTGATCAATCCCGAGGACTGGCACTACGTCGGCGAGGTGCTCTGATGTACCAGCGGTTGATCGACCTCCTCGACAGCAATCACGCCCGCTACCGGCTGATCGACCATCCGGCCGAGGGCCGGACCGACCTGGCGAGCGTCCTGCGCGGCCACCCGCTGGACCAGGCCGCTAAGTGCATCGTCGTGCGCGTGAGCATCACCAAGCGGGTCGGCAAGTACGTGCTCGCGGTGGTTCCCGGAGACCGGCAGGTCGACCTGGAGGCGGTCGCCGCACTGTTCGGCGGCGGGCGGACGGCGTTCGCCACGCCCGAGATCGCCGAGCGCCTGGCCGGCAGCGTCTGCGGCACGGTGATGCCGCTCAGCTTCCACCCCGATCTGCACCTCGTCGTCGACGAGGGCCTGATCCTCACCGACGAGATTTATTTCAACGCGGCCCGCCTGGACCGTTCCGTGGCCCTGTCCACCCCCGACTACCTGGCCATCGCCCAGCCGCAGCTCGCGGCGATCGCGACGGCCGGGGACCGGGTCCTGACCCACTCCGCGAGGTGACGAAGATGACTGATGACGCCAACCCGACCGATGACGGCGTGGTGATCCTGGTCGGCAGCGGACAGCGCGCCTACCGCGAGTACCTGCTCGCGGGCGCCGCCCGGCGCCGCCCGATCTGGATCCTGGACGCCGCGGACCCGACCTGGCAGCAGGAGTACGTACGCGGCTCCACCACGGTGGAACTGCTCGACCGCGAACGCCTGGTGCCCGACACGCAGGGCCTGATCAAGGCCGCCGAGGCGGTGGCCGCCGAGCACCGCGTGGTCGGCGTGTTCAGCTACGACGAGACGCTCGTGGTGACCACCGCGCTGATAGCCGAGCGGCTCGGACTGCCCGGACTGACCTCCCGGGGCGCCGACAACTGCCGCAACAAGCACAACACCCGGCAGCTGCTGACCGCCGCCGGGCTGCCCCAGCCGCACTTCGCCTACGTGACCGATGCCGAGGCCGCCCTGGCCACGGCCGACTCCTTCGGCTACCCGGTGGTCCTCAAGCCCCGCGGCATGGGCGCGAGCATCGGCGTCATCCGGGTCGACGACGCGGCCGGGGTCCGCGCGGCCTTCGAGGTGGCGGACGCCGCCGGCCGGGGCGGGAACAGCGACTACGAGGGCGGGGCACTGGTCGAGGAGTGCGTCATGGGCCCCGAGATCAGCATCGACGGAGTGGTCTTCGACGGCGCCTGGACCCCGCTCTTCCTCGCGCACAAGGAAGTGGGCCTGGCGCCCTACTTCGAGGAGACCGGGCACGTGGTCAGCGCGACCGACCCGCTGCTCGCCGACGAGGAACTGCTGGGCATCCTCCGGGCCGCCCACCGGGAACTGGGCATCGGCTACGGAATCACGCACACCGAGGTGAAGCTCACCACCCGCGGCCCGGTGATCATCGAGGTGAACGCCCGCCTCGGCGGTGACCTCATCCCCTACCTCGGCAGCCTCGCCACCGGTGTGGAGCCCGGCGAACTGGCCGCGGAACTGGCCGCCGGCGTCCGCCCCGAGTGGACCCCGACCGAGTCCCGCACCGTGGGGATCCGCTTCCTGTACCCGCCGGAGAACGGCACGGTCCGCTCGGTCGACGTACCCGCCACCGCGGACGTACCGGGGCTGCTGGAGACGAACGTGATGGTGGCGCCGGGCGTTTCGCTGCTGCTGCCGCCCGAGGGCTACCTCAGCCGGTACGCCAACCTCATCTGCGCCGGCGACACCGTCCTGAGCTGCGAGGAGTCCCTCGCCAAGGCGTCCGCACTGACCACGATCGTCCTCGAGCGCTGACCCGTCGGCCCAACGAAAACGGAAGGGAGGTGTGTGATGTCGGCGAGGGTGACAGTAGTGGGCGGCGGAGTGATCGCCCTGCTCACGGCGGTCGAATGCGTGCTCGACGGACACCGGGTCACGGTCGTGGACCAGGGACCCATCCCGCACAGCAGAGCCACCTCTTTCGACCAGCACCGGATCCTGCGGGCCCTGCACCCCGCGGACCCGCGGACCACGGCGGCCGCACTGCGTGCGCACCGCCGCTGGGTCGAACTGGAGGAGCTGTTCCTGACGCGGTTCTACGAGCAGGTCGGCTCGCTCACCGTGCTGCCCCCCGCGGCGGCCGCGGACGCGGCGGCGATGCTGGAGGACGCCGGAGGCACCGCCAGGGAACTCACGGCGGCCGGCCTGGCCGACCGCTATCCGCACCTGCACGTGGGCGGCGGCCTCGGCGCGGTACTGGAGGACCAGGCGGGCGTGCTGCTCGCCGAACGGGTGCTCGCCGCCTGCGTCGGCTGGCTGAAGTGGCAGCGGGGCATCGAGCTGATCGAGCACCGGGCCGTGACCGCCGTCGACGGCGAGAGCGGCAGCGTACGGCTGGTGGACGGGCGCGTGCTGAGCAGCGACGCGGTGCTCGTGGCCGTGGGCCCCTGGTCCCGGGACCTGCTGCCGCCGAGCATCTCCGAGCGGCTGACGCTGTACCGGCAGTCCCTCCTCTACTGCCGGGTGCCCCGGCACCAGTCGCAGGCCTGGGCGGCCACTCCGGCCATACCGGCCCTGGGCACCGGGGGCGGAGCCTGGCTGATTCCGCCGGTGGCGGGTACGGCCCTCAAGCTCACCTCGGCGACCGCCTGCCGGGCGGTGGACGAGATCACCGACTACGCCACCGACCCGTACTGGCAGCGCAAGCTGGAGAAGGAGTTCGGGGACATCCTGCCCGGCTTCGGCCCGGCCTGGGTCACCGCGGCGAAGGACGCCTACTACTCGTCCTTCGCGGAGACCGGCGGCCCGCTGCTGGTCGCCCTCGGCGGCGCGGGATTCGCCTACGCGGCCTGCGGTGGCACATCCTTCAAGTTCGCGCCGCTCATCGCGCGGTCGCTCGCCGACCGGCTGATCGGCAGGAGTCCGTCGCCGATCGGCCTCGGTGCGCTCGACGGGCCACCGCTGGACGTCCACGCCCCGCAGCTCGCGGGTCTGTGAGCCGGCGGCCGGAGGTGAGGGAGCAGCCGGTGGCAACGGTGGACGACGTACGGCGGCTCGCGCTGAGCCTGCCGAGGACCGAGGAGCACCTGATCCGGGACCGGGTGAAGTTCCGCATCGGCAGCATCGTCTATCTGGCCCTCTCCCGGGACGAGAGCGAACTGGGCTTCGCCTTCCCCAAGGAGGAACGGGCGGCGCTCGTCGCCGCCGAGCCGGAGAAGTTCTTCCTTCCCCGGGAGTCCGATCTGCGCTTCAACTGGGTCGAGGCCCACCTGGGGGCCCTGGCGCCGGACGAGCTGACGGAGCTGGTCACCGAGGCCTGGCGGATGGTGGTGCCCGCCAGGGTCGCCCGCGCGCACCTCGACCCGCCGACCGCGCCACCGCTCCCGGCGGCGCCGACCCTGACCGAACTGCGTTCCTCGGCGGAGGTGTTCAACGGCTTCGCGGGCGTGGACCGGAGCTGGCTGGCGCTGCGCGCGGAGACCGGCGCCGCCCTGGACCTCTCGCTCGCCGCGCACCGCACGGCCCTGCACCGCTGGCTGAACTCCTGGGGCTGCCGCATCCGTTACCCGCGAGAGGGCGAGCCCGACACGTTCGGCACGGCCCTCGCCGCCTGGTGGCAGCGGCACACCCTGGCGGACGCACCGCTCGCCCGGCTCACCCCGCGGGACATCTCCCGGCTGGCCGCGGCCTACGAGGAGCTGGCGGCGCTGCCGATCGGCCGCCGCAGCCTCGGCCCGACCGCCGCGTCCAAGGCGCTGTACGCACTGCGCCCCGTCACGGTCATGCCGTGGGACGCGGCCATCGCCCAGCGGCTGTACGGGACACGGGACCGGGCCGCCTTCGCCCGCCACCTGGAGCTCGGCCGGACCTGGGCGCGTGCGGCGCTGGAGGCGGGCGGCGGCATCCCGGAGGCGGACCTGTGCGCCGAGCTCGGCCGGCCCCGGGTGTCCCTGGCCAAGGTCCTCGACGAGCACCTCTACGTCACGATCACCTACCGGGCGTGAGGCCGCGGGCCCCGGAGCCGAGGCCGCGGACAGCCGAAAGGCCGCCCACCGGGTGCGGGGCGAGCAGCTGCTCCCCGCGCACGCCCCGATCGGCGGCCTCCCCGACGCGGCCGGGCTACCTCGACTGCCGTGCGGGCACCTGGCCCCGCGCCGTCGCGGGCGCCGGCGCAGGGTCCTCCTCCGTCGGGTCCGGCTGGGTCAGGGCGTAGGCCCGGGCCATCGGCGTCAGTCCGTACTGTCCGGGCAGGTCCGAGTGGTCGAGCAGACCCGCGTCGAGGAGCCGTTCGAGGAGGTCCTCCACCGGTTGCGCGGACCGCTCGACCAGCATGGCGAGCGCGTCCGCGGACTCGTAGACCACGTTGTCGACGGAGGGCGGGTTGTCGGAGCCGGCGAACTGGCGAAGCATCAGGCGGGCCCACGGGGTCAGCAGCCGGTAGGCACTGTCGAGACGGCTGCTGAGCGCGTCGTCCCCGACCTGCAGCCGGGCCAGGAAGCGGCCGGGAGCCCGCTGGGCGCCGGGCCCGTCCGGCCCGTCGCCGAGCAGCTCGGCCACGGAGTCCTGGAGCATCCACTCGGGCCGGGCCGCGATGCGCCGGCCCGCCAGGTTGAGGGCCAGCGGCAGGTCCCCGCAGGCGTCGGCGAGGCGCAGGCAGGCGCGCGGCTCGGTGCCGACCCGGTCCGGACCCAGCACCCGGGCCAGCAGCTCCATCGACTCGTCGCGGTCCAGTGCGGGGAGCCGGATTCGGCCAATTCCGTCGAGGCCCAGCAGCCGCGACCGACTGGTGATGATGATGCGGCTCTCGGGCGCCGCGATGAGAAGTTCCCGGATCTGGCGCTCGTGCTGGACTCCGTCCAGTACGACGAGCACCCTGCGCCGGTTGAGCAGCGATCGGTACAGGCCAATTCTCTGGCCGGGATCGTTCGGGATCCGGTCGGTGGGGATACCGAGCGCCTCCAGGAAACCGCCCGCGATTCCGGCGGCGTCCTTGCGCCCGTCCGCGGCCGGGTCCAGGTTCGCGTAGAGCTGCCCGTCGGGCAGGTTCACGGCGAGTTCGTGGGCGAGCCGCAGGGCGAAGGCCGTCTTGCCGACCCCGACCTGTCCGCTGATCACCAGGGGCGCCGCGGCGCGCTGTTCGCCGTACGAGGGGGCGGTCAGTGCCCGCGCCCGCTGGAGCAGGTCACGCCGTCCGACCAGGGGCTGAGCCTCCATCGGGAGCTGGGACGGCGGCGGCAGCACGGCGCGCACCTCGGCGGCGCGCAGCTCGTTCTCCTGGTGCTGCTGTACGGCCTTGACCGCCGGGCGGGCCGTTCCGTCGTCGCCCTCGGCCCGCGCCGCCTCGTGCCAGCGGCGCTCCCAGCTGGCGCGGTCGCCGCCGCAGGCCTCGGCGAAGGCGAGGGCCACCTGAAGGGTCGGGAGGCGGTAGCCGGCGGCCGCGTCGGAGAGCACGGACGCCGAGAACATGGCACGTGTGGCCATGTCACGGTAGCCGGGACTGCCCGCCGCCGTCCGCAGCCTGCGCAACTCCCGGGCGAACGCGGTGACTGGTCCGGCATCGGGGGCCAGTGGTCTCTCCAGTCTTCCCACAGCCTGCTCCTTCGGTACTCGCTCCATGTGCTGCCTGCTCCGGGCCGCCCATGAACTGTCCGTGTCGCCCTTCCCGATCTGCTACCGGATGCTTACCGCGTGCTAGGGGTAACCCCTATGATCCGGTTGGCATGACCTGGCCAGGGGTCTTGTTCATTGGGGGTGGATGTCCGATGCCGGGGGCGGATGCGGAATCCGGGGAGAGACGCAGCGGAGTGCCTGTGGGGGGCAAGCTGCGCTTCAACGTGCTCGGATCGCTCGAGGGATGGATCGACGAAGTACGGCTGAGGCTGGGGGGAGCGATCCAGGAACGGGTCCTGTGCATGTTGCTGCTCGAAGCCGGCCGGGTGGTGCCCGTCGCACGGCTCGTCGAGGCGACGTGGGAGAAGGACCCGCCGGTGACCGCGGCGCACCAGGTCCGCAAGGCCGTCGCCGATCTGCGCCGGCGCATACCCACCGGCAGCGCGGTGATCGCCACCGACGGGCCGGGATACCGCGTGGTGGTGGCGGACGACCAGCTCGACCTGCTGGAGTTCGACACGCTGACCCGGGCGGCCGCCCGGGCCGTGCGGGAGGGCGGGCAGGCCGCGGCCGCCGAGGCGCTGCGGGCCGCTCTCGCGCTGTGGCGCGGCTCGGTGCTGTCCGGGGCGGGCGGGCCGGTGATCGAGGCCGCGGCGACCGCGCTCGAGGAGCGCCGACTGGCAGCCGCGGAGCAGCTGTTCGACCTGTGCCTCGCGCTGGGCGAGAGCGGTGAGCTCATCTCGGGCCTGCGGGGCCTGATCACCCAGCACCCGCTGCGGGAGACGCTGCGCGGGCAGTTGATGCTCGCCCTGTACCGCTCCGGGCGGCAGGCCGAGGCGCTCAGGGAGTACGGGGAGGTCCGCGAGCTGCTCGTGAACGAGCTCGGGATCGATCCGGGGCCCCGGCTGGCCAGGCTGTACGAGGCGATCCTGCGGGACAGCCCCGAACTGGCCGCGCCCGAACGGCCCGCGCCGGTGCCGGCACCCGTGCCGGTGTCTGCGCCGGTGGCGGTGGCCGCCGCGCCCGCACCTCCGGCTCCCGAGCCGGTGGCCCCCGTACCGCAGGAGCCCGAGCCGGTCCTTCCGGTACCGCCGGTGTCCGAGAGCGAGGATCCCGGGGCCGCGGCACCGGCCGCGGCGGGAACGGGACGGGAAGAGCCGGGAACGCCGGCCGCACCGGCCGATGCCCCGTGCACCCTGCCCTACGACCTGCCCGACTTCACCGGCCGCGCCAAGGAGCTGGCCGAGCTCTTCGACTACGTGCAGGACGAGGGCCGGGGCGGCGACCGGTACGCCCGGATCGTAGCCATCGACGGCATGGGCGGCATGGGCAAGACCACCCTGGCCGTGCGCGCCGCACACCGGCTGGCCGGCCGGTATCCCGACGGGCAGCTCCACATCGACCTGCACGGATTCACCCCGGGCCGGGAGCCGGTGACGCCGGCCGCCGCGCTCGACGGCCTGCTGCGCACCCTCGGTACGCCGGGCGACCGGATCCCCGAGGACCTGGAGGGGCGCACCGCCCTGTGGCGGTCGAAGCTGGACGGCCAGCGGATGCTGATGCTGTTCGACAACGCGGTCGACGCGGGGCAGATCAGGCCCCTGCTGCCGGCCTCGCCCGGCTGCCTGGCCCTGATCACCAGCCGGGGGCGGCTGATGGACCTGGACGGCGTCGAGTGGGTTTCCATCGGGATGATGGAGCCCGAGGACAGCACCAGCCTGATGGCGGAGACCCTCGGCACGACCCGGGTGGCCGCCGAGCCGGCGGCCTCGGCCGAACTGGCCGAGCTGTGCGGGCACCTGCCGCTGGCCCTGCGGATCGCGACCGCCCGGCTGCGCAACAGGCCCCGCTGGACGGTGCGTTACCTGGTCGAGCGACTGCGCGACGAGAAACGCCGGATGGACGAGCTCAGTTCGGGCGAGCGCAGCGTCGCGGCGACCCTGCGGCTGTCCTACCTGGCGATGGACGAGGAGTACCGGACCGCGTTCCGCATCCTCAGCCTCTACCCGTGCGCCGGTACCGATGTCTACTCGGCGGCGGCGCTCCTCGGCACGGCCGTCCGCGACGCCGAGGACGCCCTGGAGTTCCTGCTCGACGTCCACCTGGTCCAGCAGCCCGACATCGGTCTCTACACCTTCCACGATCTGGTGCGCAGTTTCGCCCAGAGCCTGCGGGGCTCGGCGACCGCCGACGACGACGCGGAGGCGGTCGAGCGGCTGCTCGGCTACTACATGACGACCTCGGACGCGGCCTGCGAGGTGCTGTTCCCCGGTCGTGAGCGCCGCCCCACCGGCATCCCGCCGTACCGGGGCGAACGGCCGCACTTCAGGGACGCCGAGCAGGCCGTCAGCTGGTTCGACCGGGAACAGGCGGGGCTGCTCGCGGCCGTGTCCCTCGCCGAACGGTCCGGTCACGACCGCTACGCGGCCTGTCTGAGCCGCAACATCGGCTTCCACCTGCACGCGCACGGACAGCTCGACGAGTTCTGGAGCGTCGGGCACCTCGCGGTCGCCGCCGCCCGCCGGCTCGACGATCCGGCGCTCCTCGGCATCAGCCTGGCCAATCTGGGCGCGGCCTGCTGGAAGCTCGGCCGTTTCGAGGAGGGACTGGAGGTGGCCCGGGAGGCGCGCGCCACCGCGGTCCGCGCCGGGGACCGGCACACCGAGGCGAACAGCGAATCGACCATCGGGCTGCTGCTGTCGATGCTCGGGAGGTACGGGGAGGCCCTCCCCCTGCTGGAGCGGTCCGTGGCGGCGGCCCGGGAACTGGGCAACCCGCGCGCGGAGTCGGAGGGTCTCACCACCCTCAGCACGCTGTACGAGCGGTGGGGCCGCTATCCGGAGGCGGCCGCGGCCGCCCGCCGGGCGATCGAGATCGACCGCGACCTCGGCTACCGCAGCAACGAGATCATGGCCCTGGCCGACCTGGCCTTCGCCCAGGTGGGGCTCGGTGAGTACACGGACGCGGACGCCAGCCTCAAGCGCGCCCGTGACCTGTGCGACGAGACCAGGTCACCGGGTGACGTCGCCCTGGTGCTCGCGCTGTCCGCCCAGGTCGCGCACGAGCGGGGCGACGGACCGCAGGCCCGCACGTTCGCCGAGCGCTCCCTGGCCCTCGGCCGCACCAGCGGCGCCCCCATCCGGCTCGCGAAGGTCGAGAACATCCTGGGGCAGCTCCACATGCTCTGGGGGGAGCACGAGGTGGCGCTGGCCCTGCACGCCCACGCCCACAAGCTCGCGGCGCCGATGAGCTTCCGCGCCGAGGAGGCGTCCGCGCTGGTGGGCCTCGCCCGGGCGGCCGAGGCGCTCGGGGATTCCCCGGCCGCGGCCGGACACCGTACGGCCGCCGAGGGGTTATTCGATTTCATGGGGCTGCCGGCGCACCGCAGGGCCCACTGACCCCGTACGCGGAAGTGCCCCGCACCGGATTCCGGTGCGGGGCACTTTCCTGTGGTGCGCGGCAAGCGGCCTGCCTAGCGGCCGGACGGGGCCGGGGTGGGAGCGGGGGAGGCGATCCCGGGGCCCTTGTCGTCCGCGAGGACCTGGTAGCCGGAGGGCTGACCGGCGTCGGCCGGGCTGCTGACCGTCACACCGACTCCGAACGCCAGAGCCGCCGCGATGATCCCGATCAGTCCAGCCAGCTTGCTGCGCATGTGTGGAACCCCCTGGTGTGTACCCGGTGCGGCTCCCGTGTGGTGCGGTGGCCGCTCTCGACAGAACAAAGAGTCGCCGAGTCCCTTACCGGTCCGTTCCCCTCTCGATACCGCTCGCCGCCGCGGCGCGGGAGCGGCCGATACCGGCCTGTTCCCGGTCCGGCTCCGTCGCCGCCGCGATACGTGATCCCCGGGCGCTGACCAGCACGTCCGTCCGCGTGGTGCCCGATTCGTACCCGGCCAGATCCAGCAGGGCCCGTACCGTCGCGCGGATGCCGGCCTGCTCCGCGTCGTGCAGCGGCGCCGCCGCTGCCTGGGGTGCGATGTCGGCCACCAGGTGCATACCGTCGACCGTCAGCGTCTCCACCCGGAACTTGGCACCCGTCAGGAGCTCTTCGACGAGATAGGGCGCCGAATGCCGGGCGGTGGCGGCCTGTTCGGCCCACCGGGCGAGTTCGGGACGGTCGCGCACCGCAACGGTCCACCAACACCCGCTCTTGTCGGCCGATTTGATGACCACGGGAAGGGGGAAGTCCTCCGCCAGTGAGCATGCCTCGCTGACCGTTTGCGCCTCCTCGGCGCGCACGGCCGAGGTCCGGCTCTGATTGAGGATGCGCCGGATCGCCACCGCGTCCGGCAGCCGGACCGCCGGCTTCCCGCGGCTTTTGGACAGTTCCCGCACCACCTCCTCGGCGGCGGCCGCGGACCCGCTGCCGAGACCCCTTTCGAGATCGCTCGCGAGGTAGAGGAGCTGCCCGATCCCGTGGGTGAGGATTGTGTCCGTCAGCAGGGTGCGCAGCGCGGTCGCGTCATCGAAGTCCACCCGCAGGAGGCGCTGCGGGGGCAGCTCCGGGGGCATCCGTGCGTTCCCCGGCCGGGGTCCGGGGTCCGACACCACCCAGAGGTCCAGGCCTGCCACGATCGCGGCGCTCACGAGCCCGGGTCCGGGCCTGACCAGCACTACCCGCTCCGCGGCCTGTCTGATGATCACAGAAATCTCCTCCATCGTGTCTCACGAGGGTGGTGCCGTACCTTCCCGGTCCGTTCCCGTCGCGTTCCCGGCCCGGTGACGGCGTGTGATCCGGGCCGGCTGTCCCCCGGACAGCCCCGTCGCAGGGCCGTGCGGCGCCCGGTGCAGGACAGTGGAGAGAGGTATCGATACCAGGGGGCACCCTCACGCCGGAGGCGTACAGACATGGGACTCTTCGACTTCCTGAAATACGAAAAGAAGAAGGCGCACGGCGCCGCCGAGAAGGAGCAGGTGCAGCAGCAGGCCGGGGAGGCGGGGAGGCCTCCCGCGGGTTCGGCGGCCGATGCCGCCTCGGCCACCCGGGCCGCCGCCGAGCGCATGGCGGCCGCGGCGCCGCCGGGGCGCGCCCCGGCCACCCCGGCCCCCGCGACCCCGACCCCGGGGTCCGCCGCGCACAAGGCCGTGCCCGCCCCTCCCCGGCCCGCCGCGATGCCGAAGCCCGCGGCCTCCTCCGCCGCCGCGCCGGGTGCCATGCACACGCCCACCCCTCATTCGGCCGCGCACAAGGCGGTACCGGCGGCGCCGGTGGCCAAGCCCGGGCCCGCCGCCAAGAAGCGCACGTACACGGTCAAGGCCGGCGACTCGCTCCCCGGGATCGCCCGGAGCGAGCTGGGCAACGAGGCCCGCTGGCGCGAGCTCTACGCCATCAACCGGGCCGTCGTCGGCGCCAACCCCGAATTCGTCCGCCCGGGCATGATCCTCACCCTCCCCGGCTGACGGCCGCGCGGCCGCGTGGCCGCGCGCGAACCGTGACCACGTGAAAGGGGCCCGGATCCTGGTGGAACAGGATCCGGGCCCCTTCCCACGCGCCGGTCAGAGCTGCTTGTCCTCCGGGCCGTCCTCGGCCTCGCGCTCCTTCTCCGCCAGCTCGTCGTCGAAGCTCGCCGGCGCCGCGTCGCGCCCCGACAGCTCCGTGGCCGCCGGCGGTTCGACGAGCCAGTCCGGATTCGACTGCTGGTCCCACCACCTCCACGCCGCGTAGGCGGCACACGCCAGTACGCCGACCAGGGCGGCCCCGCGCAGGATCTTGCCGTTGCGCTCGCGCCGTCGATGACGCCGCACCAGCTTCTGCACCTCCTTGGCCGTCACCTGGCCGCGCAGCGCGGCGAGGGCGGCCGTCGAACGGGACGCGGCCTCCTCCGCCATCGGGGTGGCGGCCGCGATCGCGCTCTCGATCTTCGGCTGCGTGTAGTCGGCGGCCTGCCGCGCCGCCCGGCGCGCCTGCGTCGCGGCGCGGTCGACGGGGGGCGGGACATGGGCCCGCGCCGCCTTGAGCCGGGGATGCAGGTGGCAGTCGTAGGTCGAACGGGCGTGCTGGGCAGCGCTGCTCGCCGCGGACGACACCTTGGGTGTCAGCCGCTCGTTCGCTTCCTGGGCGTAGTGCACCGCGGCGTCCCTGGCGGATTCCGCGTACGGTGCCACCACTTCCGTCGCGTGACGCACACTCTCCCTGGCACTCTCGGCTGCCAGGCGCATGCTCTCCTTGCCGGTCACGTGATCCTCCTCCTCGGTGGCGGACACAGTTCACCTTTCCACCCTTTGACGGATCATGCCTGCCATATCGCTGACAGGCATGCGCGACAGGGCATACGGGTGGACGATTTCAGTGCCGCGGAGCGCTCCGTGCGACCATCTGGACCGACAGTGATGACTATGGAAGGCAGATCCGTGGCCGAGAAGCTCTACGCCACCCTGAAGACGACCCACGGCGACATCGTGGTCGAGCTGCTGGAGAACTTCGCTCCGAAGACCGTCCGGAACTTCGTCGAGCTCGCCACGGGCGCCCGCGAGTGGACCCGGCCCACCGACGGCCAGAAGACCACGGACCCGCTGTACGACGGGACCGTCTTCCACCGCGTCATCAGCGGCTTCATGATCCAGGGCGGCGACCCGCTGGGCAACGGCACCGGCGGTCCGGGCTACCGGTTCGCGGACGAGTTCCACCCCGACCTGGCCTTCACCAAGCCGTACCTGCTCGCCATGGCCAATGCGGGCCCGGGCACCAACGGCTCGCAGTTCTTCATCACCGTCGCGCCCACCGCCTGGCTGACGCGCAAGCACACGATCTTCGGCGAGGTCACCGACCCGGCCGGCCAGAAGGTCGTGGACGCCATCGCCGGCAGCGCCACCAACCCGCGCACCGAGCGACCGCTGGACGACGTGATCATCCAGTCCGTGGTCGTCGAGCGGCGCTGACCGACCGGCTGCGGGCCCATGGCCCCGGCCCCGGTCCCTTCCCGGGAACCTTTCCGCCCCGCCCGTCCGTAGTGGATACGTACGGGACCGGCGGGGTGCACCCCTGCCTCGCCGCTGATCGAGGGAACCGATGGACACCGACCGTCTGCCGGGCTGCTATCGCCACCCGGACCGCGACACGGGGATCAGCTGCACCCGCTGCGAGCGCCCCATCTGCCCCGAGTGCATGATCAGCGCCTCGGTCGGCTTCCAGTGCCCCGAATGCGTCCGCGAGGGTTCCGGCACCGGGCACCGGCCGACCGCGAACGCGCCGCGCACCGTCGCGGGCGGGGTGGTCGCCGCCGACCCCCACCTGGTCACCAAGATCCTCATCGGGATCAATGTGCTGCTGTTCTTCGTGGCGCTCGCCGACCCGGTGCTCGCGGTCCAGCTGGAGCTGATCGGCGGCCAGTACCGGGAGTACCCCGGCGGCCCGGTCCACGGGGTTGCCGCAGGCGAGTACCACCGGCTGCTGACCTCGATGTTCCTGCACGCCCAGTGGTGGCACATCATCGGCAACATGATCGCCCTGTGGGTGATCGGCGGCCCGCTGGAGGCGGCGCTGGGCCGGGTCCGCTATCTCGCGGTCTTCCTGCTCTCGGGCCTGGGCGGCAGCGCGCTCGTCTATCTGCTGAGCGAGCCCTACGTCCGGACCCTCGGCGCCTCGGGCGCCGTCTTCGGCCTGCTCGGCGCCACCGTCGTGCTGGCGAAGCGGCTGCGGTACGAGATGCGGCCGGTGATCGTCATGGTCGTGCTGATGCTGGTGCTGACCTTCGTACCGCTCGGCGGTGCGCTCACCGTGTCGTGGCAGGCCCACGTGGGCGGCCTGGTCACCGGCGCGCTGGTGGGCCTGGGCATGCTCGTGCCCACCAGCGGCAGGCATCGCGCACTCGTTCAGTGGGGCACCTGCGCGGTGACGTTCCTGCTGGCCGCGGCGGTGATCCTGGCCCGCACTGCGGAACTCACCTGATCACACCGGCGTCAACTCTCCACAGAGTTATCCACAGATCTTCTGTCTTTTCCTCAGGTGTGGATGACGCTGTGGATAACTCATGGGGAGAGCTTCCGTCAGGGACTGTGGGGTGCTACTTCCACTGTGTGGATACGCCGAATCCCGCGGCAATAAAGCCGAAACCGACTACAATGTTCCAATTGCCCAGCGCCTCGATCGGCAGCTGGGTTTCGGTCACGTAGAAAACGACGATCCACGCGAGTCCGATCAGGAAGAACGCCAGCATGACCGGAGCGACCCAGCTGCGGTTCGTGAGCCGGATGCTCTGCGGCTGCCGCGAGGGCGGCGGCGTGTAGTCGTCCTTCTTGCGGATACGTGACTTCGGCACGAGGGGCTCTCCTGTCGATGCGCTGGGGACCTTGCCTGCCCCGGGCGTCCGTTAGCGTAGTGGACCTGTGGCGTTGAAGGAGAAGGGTACGTTGAGCAATTCCGACGACTCCTCCGCGGGTCCCCGTCGCCGGGCCAGGCCGGTCCGGCTGCTGGCGGCCGCCGTCTTCGCCCTGGCCGGGCTGCTCTTCGTCACCAGTTTCAACACCTCCAAGGGTACGAACATCCGGACGGACGCATCGCTCCTGAAGCTGTCGGACCTCATCAAGGAGCGCAGCCAGGACAACGCGGCGCTGGAGCAGAGCACCGCGGCGGTACGCGGCCGGGTGGACACCCTCGCCGAGCGTGACGACGGCAGCACCAAGGCCGAGGACGCCAAGCTGGCCGCCCTGCGCGCGGCGTCCGGCACCGAGGAGCTGACCGGCAAGGGCCTGACGGTCACCCTCAACGACGCCCCGCCGAACGCCACCGCCCGCATCCCCAACGTGCCCGAGCCGCAGCCCAACGACCTGGTGATCCACCAGCAGGACCTGCAGGCCGTGGTCAACGCCCTCTGGCAGGGCGGCGCCGAGGGCATCCAGGTCATGGACCAGCGGCTGATCTCCACCAGCGCGGTCCGCTGCGTGGGCAACACCCTGATCCTTCAGGGCCGGGTCTACTCGCCGCCGTACAAGATCTCGGCCGTCGGCGACCAGGCCGCGATGAAGAAGGCCCTCGCCGCCTCCCCGGCCCTGCAGAACTACCAGCTGTACGTGAACGCGTACGGGCTCGGCTGGAAAGTGGACGAGCACAAGGCGCTGACACTTCCGGGGTACTCCGGCACAGTGGACCTCCACTATGCGAAGCCGGTGGCGCCCACCCCGTGATCGGGTCCGTCCTGACGTCGTACTGCGCCTGGTGGTACGGACGTTCAGCGAGGTGTGCCTGACGGCGGGCACCCTGATCGTGCTCTTCGTCGCGTACGTCCTGCTGTGGACCGGGGTCAAGGCCGACCGGGCCATGGGCGGGGAGATGGACCGGATGCGCGACCGCTGGGCGGCGGCTCCCGCTCCGGCCCCCGCTCCGGCCCCCGAGCCGCAGTCGGCGCCGTCCGTGCCCCCGCCGCCGTCGGTGCCCCCGGCACCGCCCGAGCGCTATCCCGCCGGCCGGGCCTTCGCCGAGATGCACGTCCCGCGCTTCGGCCGGGACTGGGTCAAGCCGGTCCTGGAGGGCACGGACCCCGAACTGCTGATGAAGGGCCTGGGCCACTACGCCGCCACCGCCCGCCTCGGCGCCGTCGGCAACTTCTCCGTGGCCGGACACCGGCGTACCTACGGGGACCCCTTCAAGGACTTCCCGAAGCTGCGTCCGGGCGACGAGGTGATCCTCAAGGACGCGAGCACCTGGTACACGTACACGGTCCGGGGCGGCCCCCTGCGCACCCTGCCCACCGACGTCGCCGTCGTCGACCCGGTCCCGGAGAAATCGCCGTTCACGGCGCCCGGCCGCTATCTGACGCTGACCACCTGCGACCCCGAATGGGGACACAGCCACCGGCTGGTCGTCTGGGCGGAGCTGACCGGGACCCGCAGTGCGGACCGGGGCCGACCGGAGGGTTTGTCCGGGTGACCCACCCTTTCGGGCCGCTGCCTTTAGTCTGTTCGCGTACCGCCCCCGCGGTGCGTTGAACGAACGCGGACGAAAAGGAATCAGGCGGCATGTACGGCTGGATCTGGCGGCACCTGCCGGGAAACGCGTGGCTACGCGCGCTGATCTCGCTCGTACTGGTCCTCGCGGTGGTCTTCGTACTGTTCCAGTACGTCTTCCCGTGGGCCGAGCCGCTGCTTCCGTTCAACGATGTGACGGTGGACGAGGGATCGGGAGCCACTCCGTGAGCGCGCGCATTCTGGTTGTGGACAACTACGACAGCTTTGTGTTCAACCTGGTCCAGTACCTCTACCAGCTCGGCGCCGAATGCGAGGTGCTGCGCAACGACGAGGTCGGGCTCGCGCACGCGCAGGACGGTTTCGACGGCGTGCTGCTGTCCCCCGGGCCCGGAACGCCGGAGGAGGCGGGCGTCTGCATCGACATGGTCCGCCACTGCGCGCGGACGGCCGTCCCCGTCTTCGGCGTCTGCCTCGGCATGCAGTCGATGGCGGTCGCCTACGGCGGCGTCGTGGGCCGGGCGCCGGAGCTGCTGCACGGCAAGACCTCGCCCGTGCTGCACGAGGGGCTCGGGGTGTTCGAGGGACTGCCGTCGCCGTTCACCGCCACCCGCTACCACTCCCTCGCCGCCGAACCCGGGACGCTGCCCGACGTGCTGGAGGTCACCGCGCGGACCGAGGACGGGATCATCATGGGCCTGCGCCACCGGGAGCACGACGTCGAGGGTGTGCAGTTCCACCCCGAGTCCGTGCTGACCGAGTGGGGGCACCGGATGCTCGCCAACTGGCTGGTGCGGTGCGGGGACGCGAGCGCCGTGGAGCGCTCGGTGGGGCTCGCCCCGGTGGTGGGCAGGGCCGTCGCGTGACCGCGGTCGCGCCGTCCGCGCCCACGGAGGGCCGGGCCGCGCGACGCAGGGCAGCTCAGGAGGCGGCGAAGCGGGCCGCCAGAGGCACCCGGCGGCGGGGTGGTCGGCGGCGCAGGCGGCCGGCCTCGGGCGGCCCGGTGGTCATCGCGAGCCGGCTGGGCGGAGAGCTGTTCATCACGCTGGGCCTGGTGATGCTGCTGTTCGTCGCCTACCAGCTCTGGTACACGAACCTCCTTGCGGAGCGGGTGGCGAACGGCGCCGCCGGCTCGCTGCGCCAGACCTGGGAGCAGGATCCGGGACCCGCCGGGGCCGCCGCGCCGCCCGTGACGGCCTTCGAACCCGGCCAGGGCTTCGCGATCCTCCACATCCCGAAGCTGGACGTGAAGGTCCCGGTGGCGGAGGGCATCAGCAAGCCGAAGGTGCTGGACCGGGGCATGGTCGGGCACTACGGCGAGGGCGCGCTGAAGACGGCGATGCCGGCCGACAAGCAGGGCAACTTCGCGGTGGCCGGACACCGCAACACCCACGGCGAGCCGTTCCGCTACATCAACCGGCTGGTGCCCGGGGATCCCGTGGTGGTCGAGACCCGGGACGCCTACTACACGTACGAGACGACCTCGTCGCTCGCGCAGACCCCGCCGACGAACGTGGCGGTGATCAAGCCGGTGCCGGAGGGGTCGGGATTCACATCAGCGGGCCGGTACATCACGCTGACCACCTGCACCCCGGAGTTCACCAGCACCTACCGGTTGATCGTATGGGGCAGGATGACCGATGAACGCCCCCGCAGCCAGGGCCCGCCGCCCGCGCTGACCAGCTAAGGACGAATCAGCAGTGTCTCGTGCCAGCCGCCGCGCCGCGGCCCCGCCCGTCGGCAACCGCAGTGTGCTCGCCGGATTCCTGAGCCTGCTGGGCGAGGTCCTGATCACGGTGGGCCTGGTGCTGGGCCTGTTCGTGGCCTACTCGCTGTGGTGGACGAACGTGCTCGCGGACCGGCAGGCGTCGGCCCGCGGGGACGAGATCCGCCAGCAGTGGCAGGCACCCGAGCAGGCCGCGGGGCCGGGGGCGCTGGACACCCGGGGCGGGGTCGGCTTCCTGCACGTCCCGGCGATGAAGAACGGCGAGGTGCTCGTCAAGGCGGGGACCGACCCGGACACCCTCGACGACGGTGTGGCCGGGTACTACACGCAGCCGGTCAAGTCGGCGCTGCCGTGGGACGAGAAGGGCAACTTCTCGCTCGCCGCGCACCGGGACGGCCACGGGGCGAAGTTCCACAACATCGACAAGGTGAAGAACGGCGACGCGATCGTCTTCGAGACCCGCGACAGCTGGTACGTCTACAAGGTCTTCGCGGAGCTGCGCCAGACCTCGAAGTACAACACCGACGTGATCAACGCGGTCCCCAAGGACTCGGGGAGGACCGCCCCCGGCCGGTACATCACGCTCACCACCTGCACCCCGGTCTACACCTCGAAGTACCGGTACATCGTGTGGGGCGAGCTGGTCCGGACGGAGAAGGTGGACGCGAAGCGGACGCCGCCGGCCGAGTTGCGCTGACGCGGCAACGCCGCGCCGCCGGCACTCAAGAAGGCGCCTGGGGGCGGCGCTGACGCCCCCTGAGCACCACGAGGCCCCCGGAGGCGCACAGGTCCCGTACGGGGCCGCAGACGGCCGTACAGCGACGGTCGGCACGCGGCCCGCACACGGGGCCGCCCGCACCGGCGCGCACGAGCCGCACGGGAACGCACAGAGGTCCGGCCCCTCACACCCGGGAACGGGGAGGGGCCGGACCTTTTGCTGCTGTGCGGTCGCCGCGTCGGCGGGTCGCGCTAGTCGTTGCGGATCAGGCCGCCGAAGCCACCGCCGCCGTTGTTGTTGCCGCCCTGCTGCTGTCCGCCGCCCGTGATGATGTTCACGGCCTGGCCGGAGTTGACCGGGGTGCCCGGCTGCGGGTCGGTGGCGAGCACGAACGTGTTGTCGTCCGTCGGCCCGGCGACGATGCCGACCTTCAGGTTCGCGCGCCGCAGCTCGTCCTTGTACTGGCCCAGCGTCCGGCCGGCGAAGTTCGGCACGACGGTCTGCGTCGAGGCCTTGGCGATGGTGATGCCCACCGTCTTGCCCACCTCGAGCTGCTGGCCCGGCTGGATCTGCTGCTCGATGACCGTGCCCGGTACGACTCCGGGGGCGTCGATCTCCGTCACGCTGCCGAGCCGGAGCTTGACGTCCGTGAGGGCCTTGGCCGCCTCGTCCTTCTTCTTGCCCTTGAGGTCCGGGACCTCGGCCTTGGAGATCTCCTTGGCGACCGTCAGCTTGACGACGCTGTTCTTCTCCGCCTCGGTGCCGCTCTTGGGGTCCTGCTCCAGGACGGTCCCGGCCGGACGGTCGGACTCCTGCGTCTTGCGCTCGACCTGGAAGCCCTTCTCCTTCAGCTGCTTCTCCGCCTCTTCGAAGCTGAGGCTCAGCACGTTCAGGACCGGGATCTTGGGCGCGCCCGAGGAGATCGTCACCGTGACCGTGGAGCCGTCTGCGACCTTCTCGTCGGGCGCGGGGTTCTGCTTGCAGACGTTGCCCTTGGGCTGGTCGTCGCAGGGCTCGTCGGCGCCCTTGACCACCTTGAGGCCGACGGCTTCGCCGCTCTTCTGCGCCCGTTCGAGGGTCTGGCCGACGAGCCTGGGCACGGAGGGCCGGTTGTCGGCGCCCTCGCCGAAGAGGGCGCGGCCGATGAGGATCGCGCCGACGAGCACGAGGATGCCCGCCGCCACGAGCAGCACGGTGGACGCCTTGCTCTTCTTCTGGCGGCGGCCGGAGCCCTGGTCGTAACCGCCGTGGCCCTGGTCGCCGTAGCCGTATCCGCCGTCGCCCGGGGACATCGGCGGCATCATCGACGTCTGGCCACCGGGGTCGGTGGTGCGCAGGGCGGCGGTGGGCTGGTCGTAGCCCTGGTGCCCGTAGCCGTGACCCTGGTCGGGGTAGCCGTAGCCGGCCGCGCCCATGCTGGCGGTGGCGGCGACGGGCTGGCCGTCGAGGCAGGCCTCGATGTCGGCACGCATCTCGTCGGCCGACTGGTAGCGGTAATCGGGGTCCTTGACCAGTGCCTTGAGGACGATGGCGTCCATCTCGGGCGTGATCTCGGGGTCGAAGTTCGACGGCGGCTGCGGCTCTTCCCGAACGTGCTGGTAGGCGACGGCCACGGGGGAGTCGCCGACGAACGGGGGCCGGACGCTGAGGAGCTCGTAGAGCAGGCAGCCCGCGGAGTAGAGGTCGGAGCGCGCGTCGACCTGCTCGCCCTTGGCCTGCTCGGGCGAGAGGTACTGGGCGGTGCCGATGACGGCGGCCGTCTGCGTCATGGTCATGCCGGAGTCGCCCATGGCGCGGGCGATGCCGAAGTCCATGACCTTGACCTGGCCGGTACGCGTCAGCATCACGTTGGCGGGCTTGATGTCGCGGTGCACGATGCCGGCGCGGTGCGAGTACTCGAGGGCCTGGAGGATGCCGATGCACATCTCCAGCGTGCGCTCGGGCAGCAGCTTGCGGCCCGAGTGCAGCAGCTCGCGCAGCGTGGAACCGTCGACGTACTCCATCACGATGTACGGGATGGAGATGTTGTCGACGTAGTCCTCGCCGGTGTCGTAGACCGCGACGATCGCCGGGTGGTTCAGCGACGCGGCCGACTGGGCCTCGCGCCGGAACCGGGCCTGGAAGGACGGGTCACGGGCGAGATCGGCACGCAGGGTCTTGACGGCGACGGTACGGCCGAGCCGGGTGTCGTGGGCGAGGTAGACCTCGGCCATGCCACCACGGCCGAGCACGTGGCTCAGCTCGTACCGGCCGCCGAGGCGACGCGGCTCTTCCATAACGTTGCAGCCCTCTCCGTCAGTCCCGACCGCACCTGTGTGTGGTCCGGCGGTGTGCTGTTCGCGCAAAGGCTACCGGCCGATCGTCCGTGATCGGTTCGGGGCCACAGGCTGATACTGGACCGGTACCGTACGCTCCGATCCGGGCGGAGTTCAGTGAGGTACGTCACTCCGCTCCGGCTCGTCAATGCTCGGTCACCCCTGGCTGCCGAGCACTGCCTTCATGACCGCCTGGGCGACGGGGGCGGCGAGACCGCCACCGCTGATGTCGTCGCGGGCGGTGCCCTCGCTGTCCTCGATGACGACGGCGACGGCGACGGGCGAGGTGTTGTCCGGGTTCTCGGCGTAGGAGATGAACCAGGCATAGGGGCGCTTCTTGTTGCCCTCGCCGTGCTGCGCCGTACCGGTCTTGCCGCCGACCTTCACGTCCTTGATCTTGGCCCTCTCGCCGGTGCCCTTCTCGACGACGTTGACCATCATCTCCTGGACCTTCTGGGCGTTGGCGGCGGAGAGGGGCCGGCTCATCTCCTGCGGCTCGTGCTTCTCGATGATGTCCAGGTTGGGGGCCGTGAGGTGGTCGACCATGTACGGCTTCATCAGCTTGCCGTCGTTGGCGATCGCGGCGGTGACCATGGCCATCTGCAGCGGGGTGGCCGCCGTGTTGAACTGGCCGATGGCGCTCTGGGCGTTGCCGTCCTTGCCCATCTTCTTGTCGTAGATGCTGGCGAAGGCGCGGACCGGAACGTCGATCTTGTCGTTGTTGAAGCCGAACTTCTCCGCGGTCTCCACCATCTTGTCGCGGGTGACCTTGTCGCCCATGTGCGCGAAGACGGAGTTGCAGGAGATGCGCAGGGCCTCGTTGAGGCTGGCCTTCTCGCATCCGGTGTGGGAGTTGGGCAGCTTGGTCTGGGTGCCCGGCAGGATGTACGGCTCGGGGGTGTCCGTCGGGTCGTCGATGTTCTTGACGACGCCGTGCTCCAGGGCCGCGGCCGCGGTGACCACCTTGAAGGTGGAGCCCGGCGGATAGGTCTCGCGCAGGGCGCGGTTGACGAGCTTCTTGTCCTCGCTGTCCTTCAGCTCGTTCCAGGCCTTCCCGTCGGCCGTGGAATTGCCCGCGAAGGTGGAAGGGTCGTACGAGGGGGTGGAGACCAGGGCGAGGATGGCGCCGGTGCGCGGGTCGATGGCCGCGACCGCGCCCTTCTTGTCGCCGAGCGCCTTGAAGGCGGCCTTCTGCGCATCGGGGTTGAGCGTGGTGACGACGTTGCCGCCCTGCTTCTTCTCCCCGGTGAACATGCCGATGGTGCGGTCGAAGAACAGCCGGTCGTCGTTGCCGGTGAGGATGCCGTCCTCGAGCGACTCGAGCTGGGTGGCGCCGAAGGCCTGCGAGGCGTACCCGGTGACGGGCGACCACAGCGGGCCGTCCAGGTAGGTCCGCTTGAACTTGTAGTCGCTGCCGTCGGTGACCGCGGAGCCGGTGATCGGCTCGCCCTTGACGATGATGTTGCCGCGCTCGGTCGCGTACTGGGCGATCTGGACCCGGCGGTTCTCCTTGCGGGTACTGAGTTCCTCGGCCTGCACGTACTGCAGCCAGTTGGTGCGGATCAGCAGGGCGAGGACGAGCAGCCCGCAGAACAGCGAGATGCGGCGCAGGGGCTTGTTCATGACGGACGGACCACCTGGGTCATCTCGGAGTCGGGGGACGGGGCGGGGGCCGGTGCGGGGCGGCGTGCGGTGTCGCTGATCCGGATGAGGATGGCGATGAGGATCCAGTTCGCGAGGACGGAGGAACCGCCGGACGCGAGGAAGGGCATCGTCATGCCGGTGAGGGGGATGAGGCCCATGACGCCGCCGGCGACCACGAAGATCTGGAGCGCGAAGGCGCCGGAGAGGCCGATGGCGAAGAGCTTGCCGAAGGGGTCGCGGGCGGCGAGGGCGGTGCGGACGCCCCGCTCGATGATGAGCCCGTAGAGCAGGAGGAAGGCCATCACTCCGGCGAGGCCCAGTTCTTCACCGACGGTGGAGAAGATGAAGTCGGAGTTGGCGGCGAAGCCGATGAGGTCGGAGTTGCCCTGGCCCCAGCCGGCGCCGAGGACGCCGCCGGAACCGAAGCTCATGATCGACTGGCCGACCTGCTCGCAGGCGCCGGAGGTGCCGTAGCAGGCGAACGGGTCCAGCCAGGCGGTGACGCGGACCTTGACGTGGCTGGCGAAGGTGGCGACGACCACGGCGCCGCCGACCGACATCAGCAGGCCGATGACGATCCAGCTGGTGCGCTCGGTGGCCACGTACAGCATGATCACGAACATGCCGAAGAAGAGCAGCGAGGTGCCGAGGTCGTTCTCGAAGACGAGGACCAGCAGGCTCATCGCCCAGATCATCAGGATCGGGCCGAGGTCGCGGCCGCGCGGCAGGTAGAGGCCCATGAAGCGGCGGCTGGCCAGGGCGAGCGCGTCGCGCTTCACCATCAGGTAGCCGGCGAAGAAGATCGCGATGACGATCTTCGCGAACTCACCGGGCTGGATGGAGAAGCCGCCCACGCTGATCCAGATCTTGGCGCCGAAGACGTCGGCGCCGAGGCCCGGGACGACGGGCAGGATCAGCAGGACCAGGGCGCCGGCCATCGAGATGTACGTGAACCTCTGCAGGACGCGGTGGTCCTTGAGGATCAGCAGGACCGCGGCGAACAGGGCGATCGCGAGTGCCGTGTACATCATCTGGCGGGGCGCGGAGGGGGAGAACGCGCCGAAGGACCGCTTGGCGAGGTTCTGCAGGCGCTCGGACTGGTCCAGGCGCCAGATCAGGACGAGGCCCAGCCCGTTGAGGAGCGTGGCCAGCGGCAGCAGCAGCGGGTCGGCGTACTTGGCGTACCGGCGCACGACGAAGTGCGCGATCCCGGCGAGGGCGCCGAGGCCCAGGCCGTAGAGCACCATGCCGGGGGGCAGGGTGCCGTTGATCGCGAGGCCCACGTTGGCGTAGGCGAACATCGGGATGAGCACGGCGAAGCCGAGCAGCAGGAGCTCGGTGTTCCGCCTGCTCGGCAGCTCGATGGCGCCGATGGTGGTCGTGTTGGTGACAACGCTCATGGTGTGGCAGGCCCCCTGTGCCCGCGTATCTCTACTACTTGCCGCACAGCCCGACCAGCTGCTGCTCTTCGGGAGTCAGGCTGGGGGCGGGTGTCGGGCTGTTCTGGGCCTCGGCGTTCCGGCGTTCCTCGTCCTTCTTGCACGCGGAGACCTGGACGCCCAGATCGTCGAGCTTCTTGCGCGCGGCGTCGAGGCTGCCCTCACTGATGGTGGCCTCGACCAGCTTCCGCTTGAAGGGCGGCAGGTACTTCAGTTCGATGTCGGGGCGGTCGGTCTCCACCTTGGAGAGCGCCAGCGGCCCCAGCTTCGGGCTGATGCCGCGGAAGAGGGCCACGTGCTCGCCCTTGACACCCACGTAGAACTGGGTCTGGGTCCAGCGCCAGCCCGCGTAGAGGCCGCCGCCGATGACGCCCGCGACGATGAGCAGGGTCAGCGTACGGGTGGTCCACTTGCGCCCTTTGCTGCGGCGCCTGCGGGGGTGGTCGTACGTGTCCTCGTAGCCGGAGTCGCCGTCGTAGGCGTCGGCTTCGCCGAAGGTGCCGTAGCCGCCCGCGCCCTGGCCCTGCTCGGAGTACCCGTAGCCGGGGGCCTCGCCGCTGCCGGGGGGGCCGAAGGCGCCGGGCGGCGGGGACTGGCGGCCGAGGCCCGAGGCCCGGCCGGCCGGAGTCTGCATGGCGTTGCCGCCGTCGAAGAGCTGGTGCTGGTTCTCGGCGACCGCGCCGACGACCACCGGGGTGTCGTTGACCTGGGCGGCGAGGGTGTCGCCGCTGTCGGTGTCGAGGACGTCGGCGACGATGCAGGTGATGTTGTCGGGTCCGCCGCCGCGCAGCGCGAGCTGGATCAAGGACTGCACGGTCTCGCGGGGACCGTGGTAGTCGGCGAGGGTCTCCTCCAGGGTCTGGTGGGAGACCACGCCCGAGAGTCCGTCGGAGCAGATCAGGTAGCGGTCGCCGGCCCGGACCTCACGGATGGAGAGGTCGGGTTCGACGATGTCGCCACTGCCCAGCGCGCGCATCAGCAGGGAGCGCTGCGGGTGGGTGGTGGCTTCCTCCTCCGTGATGCGCCCCTCGTCGACGAGGCGCTGCACCCAGGTGTGGTCCTGGGTGATCTGGGTGAGGACGCCGTCACGGAGCAGGTAGGCGCGGGAGTCGCCGACATGGACGAGGCCGAGGCGCTGGCCGGTCCACAGCAGGGCGGTCAGCGTGGTGCCCATGCCCTCGAGCTGGGGGTCCTCCTCGACCATGACGCGCAGCTGGTCGTTGGCGCGCTGCACGGCCGTGGCGAGCGAGGTGAGGATGTCGGAGCCCGGGACGTCGTCGTCGAGCTGCACGAGGGTGGAGATCACCTCGGAACTCGCGACCTCGCCGGCGGCCTGGCCTCCCATGCCGTCGGCGATCGCGAGGAGGCGGGGCCCGGCGTAGCCGGAATCCTCGTTCCCCTCGCGGATCATGCCCTTGTGTGATCCGGCGGCGAACCGCAAGGACAGACTCATGCGCACCTGCCCTGTCGACGAAGCTGCCTCCGGGTACAACCGGTCTCGAGCCACACTGCCCACCCTCCGGTCGGGAGCGCGCTCGGGTCCGTGTCCTCGGTGGGACGGATCGCCGCCGCGCGCTCGCTCCGCTCGCTCATTCTCGTACTACTTCCGCAGCTCGATGACGGTCTTGCCGATGCGGATCGGTGCGCCCGGCGGAATGGGCGTCGGGGTGGTCAGCCGGGTCCGGTCGAGATATGTGCCGTTGGTGGACCCGAGATCCTCGACGATCCACTGACCGTCACGGTCGGGGTAGATCCTGGCATGGCGGCTGGACGCGTAGTCGTCGTCCAGCACGATCGTGGAGTCGTGCGCGCGGCCCAGCGTGATCGTCTGGCCTGCGAGGGCCACGGTGGTTCCCGTGAGGATGCCCTCGGAGACGACGAGTTTGGTCGGTGCGCCGCGTCGTTGGCGCTGCTGCGGAGGCGCGGCCTGGCGGCCCGCCTGCTGCGGGGCGCCACCGGCGCCGCCGCCGCCACGACGGGACCCGCGCTGGGTCACGCGCGTCCCGAAGAGATCGCTGCGGATGACCTGGACGGCCACGATGACGAACAGCCACAGAACGGCCAGGAAACCCAACCGCATGACCGTCAGGGTCAGCTCTGACATTGCCCCCGCTTCACCCTTCGGCTTGCCGGTAAATGATGGTGGTACTGCCCACGACGATCCGCGAGCCGTCGCGGAGCGTAGCGCGGGTGGTGTGCTGCCCGTCCACCACGATGCCGTTGGTGGACCCGAGATCCTGGATCGTCGAGGGCGTTCCGGTCCGGATCTCACAGTGCCGGCGGGATACGCCGGGATCGTCGATCCGCACGTCGGCTTCCGTGCTTCGGCCGAGTACGAGCGTGGGGCGCGAGATCTGGTGGCGGGTGCCGTTGATCTCGATCCAGTGACGCCGCGGGCCGCCCGAGTTCGCCACGGGGGCGACTCCGACCGGTCCGCCCGGAGCGGGCCGCCGCGCGCCGGGTCCGCCGGGAGGCGGGGCGCTGGGCATCGGCGGGGCTGCGACCGGCGGGTAGCCGTAGCCGCCCTGCGGCTGGTTCTCCGGCGGGTAGCCGTAGCCGCCCTGTGGTGACGGCGGCCCTGCCTGCGGCTGGGAGGTGCTGGAGGCGAGGGTGCGGCTGCGGACCCGGTAGAGCCCGGTGTCGAGGTCCTCGGCCTTCTCCAGGTTGACCTTGATGGGGCCCATGAAGCTGTAGCGCTGCTGCTTGGCGTAGTCGCGGACGAGGCCCGCGAGCTCGTCGCCGAGCTGCCCCGAGTAGGGGCTCAGACGGTCGTAGTCACCGGCGCTGAGCTCCACGATGAAGTCGTTCGGGACGACGGTCCGCTCGCGGTTCCAGATGGTGGCGTTGTTGTCGCACTCCCGCTGGAGGGCTCCGGCGATCTCCACCGGCTGGACCTCGGACTTGAACACCTTGGCGAAGGTGCCGTTCACCAGACCTTCGAGTCGCTGCTCGAACCGCTTCAGAACTCCCATGGGGCACCTCCTCCGTCGCTGTCGCCCTGTACTGCTTACTGATCGTATCCACGCGTGGCGGATTCGGGTGGTTCCCCATCGCACCTGTGAGGACGAGTGTTGGTCCTCACAAGCGATCGTAGGGGCGCCCCAGGGACAGTGTCCCGCACCAGGAGCGGAGTGCGGGAGGGGCAGTCCGAACCGGGGTGCGGAGGTGCGGGGAAAGCGATGTGAATCCACCCCGTTCTCCGTGCTAATGTTTCGACGTCGCCAGGGGAACGGCCCGAAAGGGAAGATCCCCTGGGGCGCCGCTCGGGCGAGTGGCGGAACGGCAGACGCGCTGGCTTCAGGTGCCAGTGTCCTTCGGGACGTGGGGGTTCAAATCCCCCCTCGCCCACATCGACGAAACGGTCGTCATCGCGAAAGCGGTGGCGGCCGTTTCGTGTTTCTCCCCACTCCCCGGATCTCCCCCCTTCTTTTCCGGTGCTTTCCGGCCAGGAGTGATCCAGGACACGTCTGCGGTCGACTTTCGTCGCGGGGGGCGCGACGAAAGAGGACGGCCGGGGCGCGGTGCGGGTGTCTAGGGTCGGGCAGGTGGATGCGAAGGCGAAGACGCGTGCCGGCTGGGACTGGCTGAAGGGCCCGGAGCCGTGGACCCGCCGGATGCTGGCGGGGGACCTGGCGCTCGGCGGCGTACTGGCCATACTCGGCCTGGGCGTCGAGGAGGTCAGCAACGCCTCCGGGCGGCGCATGCTGCTCGGAGCCGTGGCCGCGGTGCTGCTGACGCTGATGCGCCGCAGGCTGCCCGGGAGCGCGCTCGTGTTCGCCTCGGGCGTGGTCACCTTCCTGCCCGGGGCTTTCTTCGTCCTGCCCCTCCTGGGCTGGTCGGCCGGGCGGCGGATCGTCGGGGTGGGTCGGGCGCTGGCCGCCTTCACGCTGGCCTTCGTGGCGGCGATCGGCTGCAGCGTGGTGGACCAGTGGTCGCAGATGCGACCACTGCTGGTGATCGTGTTCTCCACGCTGATGTTCCTGGCGACGACCGTGATGCCGGGTCTGGCCAGCCGGTACTGGTCGCAGCGCCGCACCCTGCTGCGTGCACTCCAGGAGCGCAACGGTCAATTGCTGCGCGAGCGGGCCATGGTCGCCGGGCAGGCGAGGCTGCGCGAGCGCCAGCGCATCGCCCAGGACATGCACGACAGCCTGGGGCACCAGCTGGCTCTGATCTCCGTGCACACCGGGGCACTGGAGGTGGACCCGCAGCTCACGGACCGCCAGCGCGAGGCGGTGGGGGTGCTGCGGCAGGCCTCGGTGGCCGCGATGCACGAGCTGCGCGAAGTCGTCGGCATCCTGCGCGACGGGGTCGAGGCGCCCGCGCCCGTGGAGGAGGCACAGCCCGCGGCGCGCGGGGTGGCCGGCATCGCGGGGGTCGTGGAGGCGGCGCGGGGCTCGGGCACCGACGTACGGCTGACCACGTCGGGTCGGCCGAGGCCGCTGGTCGCGGCGTGCGACCACGCCGCGTACCGGATCGTGCAGGAGGCCCTGACGAACGCGTACAAGCACGCTCCGGGGGCGTCGATCTCGGTGGAGCTGCGGTTCGAGGACGACTCGCTGGTGGTGGAGATCGCCAACGGGGCGTCGCCCGGCCCGGCGGCCGACGAGGTGGTCTCGGGCGGGCAGGGCCTGACGGGGCTGCGCGAGCGGGCCCGGCTGGTCGGCGGGATGGTGCACGCGGGCCCCGCCGAGGGCGGCGGGTTCCGGGTGGCCGGGGTCCTGCCGTACGGGGCGGAGCCGGCCGGCGTGGTGGACGTGGCCGACGACTTCGGGCAGCAGGCGCAGGCCTATGCGCGCGGCCCGCTGCCGGGGCGCGGCGGCGAGCAGCCGATGGACTGGGCGGCGGTGGACCGGGAGCTGGCCGTGCGTATGCCCAGTCGCTCCGGTGGCGTCGCGGTGGGCTGCGGGATCGCGTTCGCGGCGGTGGTGCTGCTGGTGATCGTTTTCGGTGCCGGAGTGGTGCTGCTGCTCGACTCGGCGAGTGACGCGATGATCGACCGGGACGAGTTCGACGCCGTGCACGTGGGCGAGTCGGAGCAGTCCGTCCGCGACCGGCTGCCGACCGGGGAGAACTTCATGACCGCCGGCGCCGCCCGCAAGGGGCCGCCGAGGCCGCCGGGCTCGGACTGTCTGGCCCTGCTGGCCGAGAATCAGCCGAGCGCCCTGGGGACGGACCGGATCTTCCGGTTCTGCTTCCAGGACGGCAAGCTCGTGGAAAAGCAGGAGTACGAGGTCAAGCAGTAGGAGCGCGGGGTGACAGCCGAAGTGATCAGAGTGGTGATCGCCGATGACGAGCCACTGATCCGGGCCGGGATCAGGATGATCCTGACCTCGGCGCCGGACATCGAGGTCGTCGCGGAGGCGGCCAACGGCAGGGAGGCGGTGGAGCTGGCCCGCTCGCACGCGCCCGACGTGGTGCTGCTCGACATCCAGATGCCGGTGATGGACGGGCTGACCGCGCTGGGCGAACTGCGGCGGGCCGCGGCGGAGGTGCGTGCGCTGATCCTGACCACCTTCGGGGAGAAGGAGAACGTGCTGCGGGCACTGGGCGAGGGCGGCGCGGGATTCCTGCTGAAGGACTCGGCGCCCGGCGAGCTCATCGGTGCGGTCCGGGCGGCCGCGGCCGGGGACGCGTACCTCTCGCCGGGGGCGACCCGGCACGTGGTGGACCAGCTCGCTTCCGGGAAGGCCGCCGTGCGCGGTGAGGTGGCCCGGCGTCAGGTGGCGGAGCTGAGCGAGCGGGAGCGCGGTGTGCTGGCGCTGCTGGGCGAGGGGCTGTCCAACGCGGACGCGGGCCGGCGGCTGCACATGAGCGAGGCGACCGTGAAGACGTACGTGAGCCGGATCCTGGCGAAGCTGGACTGCGAGAACCGGGTGCAGGCGGCGCTGCTGGCCAGGGACGCCGGGCTGTAGATACGGTCAGCGCGTTCGGACAGCGATCAATGAGGTGAACGGGTGGGGGCGGCGTCGATGGCGGCGATAGCGGGTCAGCGGATTCCGGACGTGGCGGGGTTCGCGCCGAGGGTGGCGGCCGACTCTCCGAAGGAGGCGGGCAGGGCGCTGCGCGCCCGTCTGCCGAGGGCGGCGCACGCCGCCTTCACGGCGCCGGCCGACCGGCCGGACGCCGTGCGCGCCGTGGAGGAGTCCAACGCCGGGCGGGTCCCCGAGCTGACTCCGATACGGGTGGGCCGGATGGCCGCGAACCCCTTCGCCTTCCTGCGCGGGGCGGCCGGGCTGATGGCCCACGACCTGTCCGGTGGTCCGGTGACCGGGGTCGGCGCGCAGATCTGCGGCGACGCGCACGCGGCGAACTTCGGTCTGTACGGGGACGCGCGCGGGCGGCTCGTCATCGACCTCAACGACTTCGACGAGACCGTGTTCGGCCCGTGGGAATGGGACGTGAAGCGGCTGGCGGCCTCGCTGGTGCTGGCCGGCCGGGTGGCGGGCGCGGACGAGGACACCTGCCGGGCGGCCGCCCTGGACTCGGTGGGCGCCTACCGGCGCACCATGCGGCTCCTGGCGAAGCTGCCCGCTCTCGACGCGTGGAACGCCATCGCCGACGAGGAGCTGGTCTCGCACACCGACGCCCGTGATCTGCTGGGCACGCTGGAGCGGGTCTCCGAGAAGGCCCGCAACAACACCTCCGCCCGGTTCGCCGCCAAGTCGACGCGGATAGGGCCCGACGGCGGCCGCCGCTTCGTCGATGCACTGCCCGTGCTGCGCCGGGTCGGGGACGGCGAGGCCGCGGCTGTGGCGGCCTCGCTGGGCTCCTACCTCCAGACGCTCCAGGGCGACCGGCTGCCGCTGCTGGCCCGGTACGCGATCCAGGACGTGGCCTTCCGCGTGGTGGGCACCGGCAGCGTCGGCACCCGCTCGTACGTGGTCCTGCTGCTGGACCACCGGGGCGAACCGCTGGTGCTCCAGGTCAAGGAGGCCCGTCCGTCGGTGCTGCTGCCGCACCTGCCCGGGCTGGGCTTCGTGTCCGAGCCCGAGGAGCACGAGGGCCGCCGGGTGGTGGCCGGGCAGAAGCGGATGCAGGTGGTCTCGGACATCATGCTCGGCTGGACCACGGTGGAGGGCCGCCCCTTCCAGGTGCGGCAGTTCCGCAACCGCAAGGGCAGTGTGGATCCGGCGGCGCTGGCCGTGGACCAGATCGACGACTACGGGCGGATGACCGGCGCCCTGCTGGCCCGGGCGCACGCGCACAGCGTCGATCCGCGGCTGCTGGCCGGGTACTGCGGCAAGAACGACGAGCTGGACGTGGCGATGGCGACCTTCGCCGTGGCCTACGCCGACCGCACCGAGGCCGATCACGCCGACCTGGTGGCGGCCGTGCGGACCGGCCGGATCGCGGCGGAGATGGGGGTCTGACGGGAGTCCGACGAGGGTCAGCCCCTGTCGGACCGGGCTCTGACCAGGGTCTTGCCACCCGCTGACCGGGCTCTGACCACGCTCTGGCCGGGGTCCTGCCGGCCGTGCCGGAGCTGCTGCGGGTCGTGTCGCGGTGGGCGGTGTTTCACGTGAAACATCGCCCGCGCGGACGGGCCGTAGGCTGGCCGGGTGAGCGAGCAGACCGAGCAGCCTGAGCAGACAGTCCCCGGTGATTCCGGTGACTCCTCCGTCACCGGCGAGGAGCGCACCGAGGAGCGCACCGAGGAGCGCCCCGAGGCGCGCCTGGAGCGGGCCGTACGAGCCGCCGAGCAGGCGCTGATCGAGTTCGAGATCGCGGTGGAGACCTTCCGGGTCGAGGTGGAGAACTTCTCCCGCCTGCACCACCAGAAGCTCGGCCCCATGTACACGAGGCTCGACGAGCTGGACGCGCTGATCGCCGAGGCGAAGGCGTCCCGCAGCGGCGATCCCGACGACCTGCGGCGGGCGAAGGAAGCGCGCGCGCTGGTCATGCCGATGCCCGGGGTGGACGAGCTGTTCCACGACTGGCTGGGCTCGGACGGAATCTCCGACGACGCCTCCGCGATGCTGACCGACCGGCCCGTGCGGCCGCCGGAGCGGGTGCGGCCCTCGGAGGAGGTGCGCCGCCTCTACCGCGAGCTGGTCCGTCAGGCCCACCCCGACCTCGCCCAGGAGGAGACCGAGCGCGAGCGGCGCGACGCGTTCATCGCGCGGGTCAACGCGGCCTACGGACGGGGCGACGAGCGGCTGCTGCGCGAGCTGGCCGAGGAGTGGGCGGCCGGACCGGCGCCCGAGGCCACGGCGCCGGGCGAGAGCGAGGAGCTGTACGCGCGGCTGGAGTGGCTGGCACGCCGCAAGGAGCTGCTCTCGCTCGTCGCCAAGGAGCTGGAGGAGAGCGCGATCGGGTCGATGCTGCGGATGGCGCCCGAGGACCCCGACCGGCTGCTGGAGGAGATCGCGGAGCAGCTGCTCGCGCAGGTTTCCGAGCGCGAGGCGGAGCTGGCCGAGGCGCTCGCCGCCGAGTGAGCCCGGTCTGCCCGTACCGGGTGGTCGGATAGGTTGTCAGCAGATCCGTGAAGAGAGAAGGCGACAGCTATGAACTTCGGACCGCTTCCCTCGGTGGACGCCGCCGCGGTGCCCTCCGAAGGCCTTGTCCTCGACGTCCGTGAGGACGACGAATGGGCGGCCGGCCACGTCGAGGGTGCCCTGCACATCCCGATGAGCGACTTCGTGGCCCGCTTCGGTGAGCTGACCGAAGCCGTGGACGACGGCCGCCGGGTGTACGTGATGTGCCGGGTCGGCGGGCGTTCCGCGCAGGTCACCCAGTACCTGGTGCGCCAGGAGATCGACGCCGTGAACGTCGACGGCGGGATGCAGGCCTGGGACGGTGCCGGGCGCCCGATGGTGACGGACAACGGAAACCCGGCCTTCGTCCTCTAGTGACCTGAGTCAGAGATTCGGTGGCAGTAGGCGGCGACTCTGTCGAGGATCTCGTCGGCGGTCTTGGTCCAGACGAAGGGCCGTGGGTGGTCGTTCCAGTCGGCGAGCCAGCCCCGGATATCGCGTTCGAGTGCCTGGACCGAGCGGTGGACGCCACGCTTGAGCTTCTTCTGCGTGAGCTCGGCGAACCACCGCTCCACCAGGTTCAGCCACGACGAACTCGTCGGTGTGAAGTGCAGGTGGAACCGCGGGTGGGCCAGCAGCCACTTCTTGATGTCGGGTGTCTTGTGGGTCGCATAGTTGTCGAGGATGAGGTGGACCTGGAGGCCGGCTGGGACCTCTTTGTCGACCTTGGCCAGGAACTTCTTGAACTCGGCGGCCCGGTGGCGTCGGTGGAGCGATCCGATCACCCTGCCGGTCGCGACCTCCAGGGCCGCGAAGAGGGTGGTGGTGCCGGCCGGGATGTAGTCGTGGCTGCGTCGCTCCGGAACGCCGGGCATCATCGGCAGGACGGGTTGTGACCGGTCCAGGGCCTGGATCTGCGACTTCTCGTCCACGCAGAGGACCAGGGCCTTCTCCGGCGGGTCGAGGTAGAGGCCGACGACGTCACGGACCTTGTCGATGAACAGCGGATCCGTCGACAGCTTGAACGTCTGGGACCGGTGCGGGGCCAGGGCGAACGCCCGCCAGATCCTCGAGACCGCCGACTGCGACATCCCGGTCGCCGCGGCCATCGACCGGGTCGACCAGTGGGTGGCACTCTTCGGCGTCTCCTCGAGGGTCTTGACGATGACCCGCTCGACATCCGCATCGGTGATCTTCCGTGGCACACCGGGCCGTGGCTCGTCATGCATGCCTTCCAGGCCGCGGTCGAGGAACCGGCGCCGCCAGGTCCGCACCGTCTCGGGAGCGATCCCCAGACGGCGCGACACCTCCGCGATCGAATGTCCCTCCGCGGACTCGAGCACGATCCGTGACCGCAACGCCAGGGCCTGAGCCGTCGAACGACGGCGCACCCACCCCTCGAGCACAGCCCGCTGGGCATCGGTCACGGACAACGGCGGGATCTTCGGTCCAGGACGACTCACACCCAACCAACGACGAATCTCTGACTCAGGTCACTAGGCCGTCTCTTTCGGATCCGGCCGTTCGCGGCTCAGGCGAGGGGGTGGGCGGCCAGCAGGTCGCCCAGGGCCTCCTCGTGGGCGGCGGCCGGGCCCAGCTGGAGCTCCAGCTGCTTGGCCCAGGCGTGGTAGCGGTGCAGCGGGTAGTCGGTGTCGGCGCCGAAGCCGCCGTGCAGGTGCTGTGCGGTCTGCACGACCCGGCGTACGCCCTCCGAGGCCCAGATCTTGGCGACCGCGACGTCACCCGAGCTCGGCAGGGGGCCGCCGGCGCCACCGGTCGCGGCGTCGAGTCGCCAGGCGGCCTGCCACAGGGTGACCTCCATGGCGCGCAGGTCGATGTACCGGTCGGCGGCCTGGACGGCGACGGCCTGGAACGTGGCCACCGGGAAGCCGAACTGCTCGCGCTTGGCGGTGTACTGGCTGGTCATGGTGAGGACGTTCTCGCCGAGTCCGAGCGCCAGTGCGCAGGTACCGGTGGCGAGGAGCTGGCGGAGCCGCTCCCAGGCTCCCGGGGTCTCGATGAGGTGGGTCCCGGCCACCCGTACGCCGTCGAGGGCGAGTTCGGCGAGCCGTTCCCCGCTGGTGGAGACCTGTTCGGCGAGGGCGAGTCCCTCGGCGGTGCGCGGCACGAGCGCGAGGACGGCATCTCCCTCGCCCGTGTGGGCGGGTACGGCGATCCAGTCCGCGCCGTGCGCCCAGGGGACGGCGGTCTGTGTGCCCTCCAGGATCCACGCGTCGCCGTCGCGGCGGGCGACGACGGCCAGTTCGGCCGGGTCGTGGCCGGAGCGCCCGTGGGCGGCGGCGGTGAGCACGAGCGTGCCGCGCCCGGCGCCGGGCAGCAGGGCGGCCGCCAGTTCGGGACTGCCGTGAGCCTGTACGGCCATGGCGGTGGCGCAGTGTTCCAGGAGCGGGACCCGGGCCAGCACCCTGGCGGCCTCGCGGAGTACCAGGCACAGGGCGACGGCGTCCAGGCCCGCTCCCCCGTGCTCCTCGGCGAGGACCAGGCTCAGCAGGTCCGACCCGGCGAGCCTGGCCCACAGCGGGCGGTCGAAGTCGTCGGCGACGGCCCCCGGGGTCAGCGCGGGGCTGGGCACGCCGTCGGCCGCGACGTCCGCGAAGACGGCCCGGGCCGCTTCGACGGCGGCCTGCTGCTCCTCGGTGAAGGTGAAGTCCACTGCCTGTCCTCCCGCACGTTCGGGTCTGACGGTCTCGCGTCTGACGGTGCGTCAAGATAGAACAGGTTCTTGAAAATGGACAGGCCTCGAAAATGGACAGGCCTTCAAAAAGGGTCGGGCCCCTGTCGTGGGACAGGGGCCCGACCGCAGCGACGTCGTCCCGCTCAGCGGTCGAAGTCGATCTCCACTTCCTCCGTGACCGGGTGCGACTGGCAGGCCAGGACGAACCCGGCCTCCGTCTCCTCGGCCTCCAGCGCGAAGTTCCGCTCCATCCGGACCTCGCCCGAGACCACGAACGCCCGGCAGGTGCCGCAGACCCCGCCCTTGCAGGCGTACGGGGCGTCCGCGCGGTTGCGCAGCACGGCGTCCAGCAGGGACTCGCCGTCCTGGACCGGCCAGGTGCCCGAACGGCCGTCGAGCCGCGCGGTGACCCGCCCGTGCGCGGGCGCCGACCCGGCGACGGCGCGGACCGCCGGGGCGGTGTCCTCGACGTGGAAGATCTCCTCGTGCACCCGGGTCCGGGCGACGCCGAGCGCGCCCAGGGTCCGCTCCGCGCCCTGCACCAGGCCGTAGGGGCCGCACAGGAACCAGCCCGTCACCTCGGTCACCGGCAGCAGCGCGGGCAGCAGGGCCGCCAGCCGCTCCTCGTCCAGCCGGCCGGAGGGCAGCCCGGACTCCTGCTCCTCCCGGGACAGGACCGTCACCAGCTGGAAGCGGGCCGGATACCGGTCCTTGAGGTCGGCGACCTCCTCCAGGAACATCGTCGAGGCCGCCGTACGGTCGCTGCGCACCAGACAGAAACGGGCGTCGGGCCGGGCGGCCAGCAGGCTCGCGGCGATCGACAGCACCGGCGTGATGCCGCTGCCGCCGACGATCGCCGCGTAGTGCCCCGAGGCCGGGGCGGCGGCGGTGTCCAGTACGAAGCGGCCGGCCGGAACCATGACGTCCAGCACGTCCCCCGCGGCGATCTCCTTGTGCGCGAAGGTGGAGAACTCGCCGCCCTCCACCAGCCGCACCCCGACCCGCAGCCATGCCGGGCCCGGGCCGTCCGCGGACGGTGCCGGGGAGCAGATCGAGTAGGTGCGGCGGACCTCCGCACCGCCCTCGGGGGCGGTACGGCGCAGCGTCAGGTGCTGGCCCGGCGCGTGCCGGTACTCCTCACGCAGTTCCTCGGGAACGCGCAGGGTCAGTGCCACCGAGTCGTCGGTGAGCCGGTCGACTGCCGCCACCGTCAGCTGGTGGAACGCGCCGTGGCGGGGGGCGGCCATCTACAGCTCCTTGAAGTGGTCGAACGGTTCGCGGCAGGCGGTGCAGCGGCGCAGCGCCTTGCATGCGGTGGAGGAGAAGCGGCTGAGCAGTTCGGTGTCGGTCGAGCCGCAGTTCGGGCAACGGACCGACAGGGTCAGCGGGACCGGTCCGCCGGCCGCGTGCGGGCGCGGCGGGGCGATACCGAACTCGGCGAGCTTGCGGCGGCCCTCGGCGCTGATGTCGTCGGTCGACCAGGCGGGGGCGAGCACCGTGGTCACCCGCACCTCGGGGATGCCGTGGCCGGTCAGCGCCCGCTCGATGTCGGCGGACATGGCCTCGATGGCCGGGCAGCCGGTGTAGGTCGGGGTGAGGGTGACCTCGGCGTGGCCGTCCTCGTGCATCCGCACCCCGCGCACCACGCCGAGCTCGCCGAGGGTGAGAACGGGCAGCTCCGGGTCCGGGACGGAGCCGGCCAGCGCGGCCAGTTCCGCCTCCAGGCGGGTCGTTGTGGCGTCGGTGGTCACCATGACGCCCCCGGGTGGCTGCGGTGCAGGTGCTGCATCTCGGCGAGCATCCGGCCGAAGGACTCGGTGTGCAGGCCCTGCCGTCCGGCGCCGGCCGCCCAGGCACCGGTGCGCGGTCCCTGGGGCAGGTCGAGGCCGGCCCGGTCCAGCACGCCGGTCAGCGCGGCCAGCCAGCGCTGCTCCAGGGCGGCCGGGTCCAGGCCGTCGAGGCCGTCCACGGGCTGGAACATCTCGCCGGTGAACTTCCACAGCGCGTCGAGGGCGGCCCGCATGCGGCTGCGGCTCTCCTCGGTCCCGTCGCCGAGCCGCAGGGTCCACTGCTCGGCGTGGTCGCGGTGGTACGCGGTCTCCTTGACGGCCTTGGCCGCCAGCGGCGCGAAGGGGCCGTCCCCGCGGGCGAGCTCCCCGTAGACCTCGTGCTGGTAGAAGGAGAAGTAGAGCTGGCGGGCGATGGTGTGGGCGAAGTCGCCGTTCGGCTGTTCGACCAGCTGGAGATTGCGGAAGGACCGCTCCTCGCGCAGGAACGCCAGCTCGTCCTCGTCGCCGACCAGGGACAGCAGGATCCGGGCCTGGCCGAGCAGGTCGAGCGCGATGTTGGCGAGGGCGACCTCCTCCTCCAGGACGGGGGCGTGCCCGGCCCATTCGCCGAGGCGGTGGGAGAGGATCAGCGCGTCGTCGCCGAGCGCGAGTGCCGCCGCGGCGGTGGCGCCGGTGAGGCGGGTGGTGTCGGTGGTGTCGGTGTCGGTGCCGGTCACAGGTGGCTCACCCCCTCCGGGATGTCGTAGAAGGTGGGGTGCCGGTACGGCTTGTCGGCGGACGGTGCGAAGAACGGGTCCCGCTCGTCCGGCGAGGAGGCGGTGATCTCGGTGGAGGGCACCACCCAGATGGAGATGCCTTCACCGCGCCGGGTGTAGAGGTCGCGGGCGTTGCGCAGGGCCATCTCCGCGTCGGGGGCGTGCAGGCTTCCCGCATGCGTGTGCGAGAGGCCGCGGCGCGAGCGCACGAACACCTCCCACAGGGGCCAGTTCTGCGTCATACCCGTGCCTCCTCGTTCTGTCCGGCGGGCTTCGCCGCCTGCTGTGCTGCCTGCTGTGCCGTCTGCTTGCGCGCGTAGGCCGCGGCCGCGTCGCGCACCCAGGCGCCTTCCTCGTGGGCCCTGCGCCGCTGGCCGATCCGCTCCTCGTTGCAGGGACCGTTGCCCTTGAGCACGTTCCAGAACTCGGCCCAGTCGATGGCGCCGAAGTCGTGGTGCCCGCGCTCCTCGTTCCACTTGAGGTCGGGGTCGGGCAGGGTCAGGCCGAGGGACTCGGCCTGCGGGACGGCGATGTCCACGAACCGCTGGCGCAGCTCGTCGTTCGAGTGCCGCTTGATGCGCCAGGCCATCGACTGCGCCGAGTGGGCCGACTCGTCGTCCGGCGGGCCGAACATCATCAGCGACGGCCACCACCAGCGGTCGACCGCGTCCTGGGCCATCGCGTGCTGGGCCTCGGTGCCCCGGGAGAGGGCGAGGAGCAGCTCGTACCCCTGGCGCTGGTGGAAGGACTCCTCCTTGCAGATCCGGACCATGGCGCGCGCGTAGGGCCCGTAGGAGCAGCGGCAGATCGGCACCTGGTTGGTGATCGCCGCGCCGTCCACGAGCCAGCCGATGGCGCCGACGTCCGCCCAGGTCAGGGTGGGGTAGTTGAAGATCGAGGAGTACTTCTGCTTGCCCGAGTGGAGCTTGTCGAGCAGCTCGTCGCGGCTGGTGCCGAGGGTTTCGGCCGCGCTGTACAGGTACAGCCCGTGGCCGGCCTCGTCCTGCACCTTGGCCATCAGGATCGCCTTGCGGCGCAGCGAGGGCGCGCGGGTGATCCAGTTGGCTTCGGGCTGCATGCCGATGATCTCGGAGTGGGCGTGCTGGGCCATCTGGCGCACCAGGGAGGCGCGGTACTCGTCGGGCATCCAGTCGCGCGGCTCCACGCGCTCGTCGGCCGCCACGGCCGCGTCGAATGCCGCCGCGAGCTGTGCGCCCAGGTCAGCAGTCATGCCTGTCCCGTCCGTCCCGTCTGTCCCGAGGGCCGTGTCCGGCCCCGTGTCCGGGGTCACTGCCGCCATTCCGGCCCCCTGTGAGAGTCCGCCGTCCGCCCGACCGACCGATCGTTCGGTTCATTCGCTTCAATGGTGAGACGACGGCCCGTAGGGTGTCAACCTCTGAGGTCAACCCTGTGGACGCCGGACGATCGGGTGGGGATGGATTCGAACGAGCACGAGCCCGCCGAAGGGGCCGCTCCGTCACCCCCGCGGGCGCCCGGAATAGCCGGTCTGTCGACCCCGTACCGGGTCGTGGCCGCCCTGGCACTGGGGGCGATCGCGGTGGGCGCCTGCACGCACCTCGCGCTGGTCTTCCTGCACGTGGCCCCGGCCAACACGCTGAGCAAGCAGCACGCGCAGACCGTCGACGGCTGGATCTATCCCGAGTTCGAACAGAACTGGAAGCTCTTCGCGCCCAACCCGCTGCAGCAGAACATCGCGGTGGAGGCGCGCGCGGAGGTCCGGGGCGCCGACGGCGACGTGACCACCACCACCTGGCACGACCTGAGCGCCGAGGACGCCCGGGCCATCCGGCACAGCCTGCTGCCGAGCCATACGCGGCAGAACGAGCTCCGCCGCGCGTGGGACTTCTTCACCGGCTCGCACGACGAGAACAACGAGCCGAACGGCGAGCGCGGCCGGCTGTCCGAGGAGTACCTCCGGCGGATCGCGATGAACCGGCTCGCCCCCCGGCACCCGGACGGGACCGTCCTGCGGATCCAGCTGCGCTCGGCGAGCACGTCGGTGCCCGCGCCGAAGTGGAGCGACGAGACCACCGACACCCAGACCTACTACCGGGAGCTGCCGTGGTGGACGGTGTGAAGCGCGCCCGCGAGGCGGCCGGCCGGGTGGCCGCGCAGGTCACCGGGCAGGCGCTGGGCCCGTACCAGAGCGCCGTGGTGCGCATCGGCTTCGCCGCGACCTGGCTCTTCTTCCTGCTGCGCGAGTTCCCGAACCGGGCCGAGCTGTACGGGCCGGACGGGCCGTGGAGCTGGGAGCTGGCGCAGCGGCTGATCGACTCCAACCATGCCTTCACGGTGCTGATGTGGTCCGGCTCGGGGCTGTGGTTCGAGATCGTCTACGCGGTGTCCGTGCTGGCGAGCGTGGGGCTGCTGCTGGGCTGGCGGACGCGGGCGACCTCGGTGCTCTTCATGATCGGCGTCCTGTCGCTGCAGAACCGCAGCGTGTTCATGGGCGACGGCGGGGACAACGTCGTCCACCTCATGGCGATCTACCTGGTGCTGACCCGGTGCGCGCAGGTGTGGTCGCTGGACGCGCGCCGGGTCCGTACGCGCGGCTCGGCGACGGCCGGGCCGGCCGGACCGGTGCTGTGGGGTGTGCTGGGAGCGGTGTTCGCCTTCGGCGCGGCGACCGGGCGCTTCGGCTTCGGCTGGCTGGCGGCGTTCGCGGCGCTGTGGGTGGTCGGCGGGCTGTGGTGGATGGCCGAGCGCTACGAGCCGGAGGGCGAGGGGCGGGCCGCACTGGACGTCCTGGCGAACCTGCTGCACAACGCGGGCATGCTGGTGATCATGGTGGAGGTCTGCCTGATCTACGCGACGGCGGGCTGGTACAAGATCCAGGGGTCCCGGTGGCAGGACGGGACGGCCCTGTACTACCCGCTGGGGCTGGACTACTTCTCGCCGTGGCCGGCCCTGTCGGCGCTGGTGGCGGGCAGCGGGACGCTGGTGATGCTGCTGTCGTACGGGACGGTGGTGGTGCAGGTGGCGTTTCCGTTCACCCTGTTCAACCGGCGGATCAAGAACGTGCTGCTCGCGGTGATGATGCTGGAGCACGCGGGGATCGCGGTGCTGCTGGGGCTGCCGTTCTTCTCCATGGCGATGATCGCCGCGGACGCGGTGTTCCTGCCGACGGGGCTCCTGGTGTGGCTGGGGGCCCGGGTCGCCGTGCGACGGCGGCGCGCGGTGGAGCCGGTGGCGGATCCCGCCGAGCCGGTACCGGTGCCCGCGCCGCGCTGACGGAGCCCCGCGGCGGCGCCTCCCGAGGTCCGGGCGGAGCCCGGGCGGACCGTAGGGTCGGGGTATGGACGAGACGGTGCAGGAGTGGCGGGAGGCCGAGCGGGCGGGGGGTCTCGTCGTGCTCGACGGGTTCCATGCGCTGAAGCACGCCCTGCGGTTCGGGGCCGATGTGCGGATGGTCATCGCCGAGGATCCTGCCGCCGTACGGGCGCTGGCCCATGAGCTGGCTCCCGATGTCGAGGCCGCCGTGGGGCACCTCGCGCGGCGGGCCGATCTCAAGGAGGTGCTGCCCCGTGTGCACCCCACCGGCGTCGCGGCACTCGCTGTACGGCCCGACCGGGCGGCCGGCATCGCGGGGCTGGGGCGGCTGCCCCGGCCGGCGCCCGTCGTCGTCCTCGACAACCCCCGCAACCTCGGCAACGTCGGAGCCGTCGTCCGGCTCGCCGCCGGCTTCGGCGCCACCGGCGTGGTGACCCGCGGCGACCTCGACCCCTGGCACCCGAACGTGGTCCGGGCGGGCGCCGGGCTGCACTACGCCACCACCGTCGAGCGCCTCGAACTGGACGAGCTGCCGCCCGGGCCGCTCTACGCGCTCGATCCCGAGGGCACCGACATCCGCGCCCTCACCCTCCCGGACGACGCGCTGCTCGCCTTCGGATCGGAACGCCACGGCATCTCACCGGAGCTGCGTGCCCGGGCCGACCACCTCGTCTCCCTGCCGATGCGCCCCCAGGTCTCCAGCTACAACCTCGCCACCAGCGTGGCCATGACCCTCTTCCACTGGGGCGGCCCCCCGGCCCAGGAGCAGCACGGCGACCACGCCTAGGACGCCCGCGGCCAGGATCACCGCGGCCGCGCCGAGGGTCGTCCCGTCCGGGTGGATCAGCGCCTGGCCGCGCAGTGCCTGCCACGTGACCAGCGCGAACGTCGCCGCGTAGACCCCGGACGCCACCAGGGTCAGCCCCAGCCGCACCCGTTCCCGGCGCAGCAGGGCGTGGCGGCCGGCGAGGGCGGCCAGTACGAGGACGAGCAGGGGCAGCAGCTGCAGCGCGTGCATGCCGAAGAAGTGCGGGACGCGCAGATCGCCGCCGGTGGTCGACCAGCCGGTGAGCGCCATGGCGGGCCCGCCGTCCGGCACGCCCACGCTGTGGGCGCCCACCACCGGAGCGCCGTCGACCGCGAGCTGCGCCTCGGTCGGGGTGGTCATCAGGAAGCCGAGTCCGGCGCCCGCGAGGGCGAGGACGGCGGCGATCCGGATCGACCAGGTGGTGGCCCGGTCGGCGGTGCGGGAGCGGAAGAGCAGGACGGCGATGACGAGCGTCGCCGTCCACAGCACGACGACGGTCACGGCCATGGCGCCGTAGACCTGCGCGTCGAAGGACGTCCGCTGGTTGAAGTGGCTCTGGCGGCCTCGGAGCACCTGCCCCGTGATGAGCAGCATCTCCACCGCGCTCGCGGCGACGACGACCGTACCGGCCCACCGGGCGGGCCTGCGCAGGCGCGGGCGGTCGGCGACGGCGAGGGAGAGCATCCAGGCCAGGCTGAGGGCGTAGCCGACGAACGAGACGGCGAACTTGAAGGGCTTGGCCCAGATCGGGGCGCCGACCAGCATCCGGTCGTCGACGGCGAGCCCCACGGCCGAGCCGACGGCCCACACCGCCATCACCGCGGCGAACAGGGTCAGCGGACGGTGCCAGGTACGTAACGCAGACATGGGACCCCCTGAGGAACGGATAGTGACGCTTGCCGCTATCTGATAGCGCCACTATCTATGATGGGCGGGCAACGGGGCAAGGAGAAACGAGAGAACACGCCATGCGCATCGGAGAGTTGAGCCGCCGTACCGGGGTGCCGGTACCGACGATCAAGTACTACGTCCGGGAAGGCCTGCTTCCGGCGGGCGAGCTGAGCAGTCCCAACCAGGCCAGCTACGACGAGGGGCACGAGCGGCGGCTGCGCCTGGTCCGCGCGCTGCTGGAGGTCGGCGGGCTGTCGGTGGCGGCCATCGGCGACGTCCTCACGGCGATCGACGACAAGGAACAGCCGGTGCACAAGCTGCTCGGCACCGCGGCCCGGCGGCTGGTCCCCGAGTACGGCGACTCCGGAGGCCAGGACGATGCCGAGGCGGTACTGGCCCGGGAGAAGGTGGCGCGGCTGATCGAGGCGCGCGGCTGGCACGTCGGGCCGGGGAACAAGGCCGTCGGCGCGCTGGAGGCCGCGCTCGCCTCACTCGCGCGGGTGGGCCACGGCGCCTTCGCCGAACTCCTCGACGACTACGCCGAGGCGGCCGAGCAGGTGGCCCGGGTGGATCTGGAGTACACGGCCCGCCGGGTGGACCGGGAGGGCCTGGTCGAGGCGGTGGTCGTGGGCACGGTGGTGGGCGACGCGATGTTCGCGGCCCTGCGCAGGATGGCCCAGGTGGACGCCTCCTCCCGCATCTTCGCTCAGGAGCTGCCGGATTAGCGGAAGCAGGAGGAGCAGAAGGAGCAGGAGGAGGCCGGTCCACCCGGGCCGGGGTGCTGCGCTGCGCGGTTACGCCTGGCGGCGGACCTCCACCACCCGGAAGCGGTTCGAGACGAAGGCGCCGTCGCACAGCGCCGCGTTGGCCGCCGGGTTGCCGCCGGAGCCGTGGAAGTCCGAGAACGCGGCGGTCTGGTTGACGAACACCCCACCGGTCAGGTTCAGGGAGAGCTGCGCGGACTCCTCCAGGCAGACCTCCTCGATCGCCCGCTCGGTGTCCGCCGACGTCGTGTACGCGCCCACCGTCATGGCGCCCTTCTCCCGCACCGTGCGGCGCAGCAGTTCGAGGGCGTCGGCGGTGGTGTCCACGGCCACCGCGAAGGAGACCGGGCCGAAGCACTCGGAGAGGTACGGAGCCTCCGGGTCCGGCTTGGCCGCGTCCAGCTTGACCATCACCGGGGTGCGGACCACCGCGTCCGGGAACTCGGGGTTCGTGACCTCCCGGGAGGCCAGCGCGACCTCGCCCAGGGCGGCCGCGGCCTCCAGCCGGGCCTTGACGTCCGGGTTGACCAGCGCGCCGAGCAGCGCGTTGGCCCGGGCGTCGTCGCCCAGCAGGCCGCCGACCGAGGCGGCGAGGTCGGCGACGACCTCGTCGTAGGTCTTGTGGCCGGCGTCCGTCGCGATGCCGTCGCGCGGGATCAGCAGGTTCTGCGGGGTGGTGCACATCTGGCCGCTGTACAGGGACAGCGAGAACGCCAGGTTGGACAGCATGCCCTTGTAGTTGTCGGTGGAGTCCAGGACGACGGTGTTGACGCCGGCCTTCTCCGTGTAGACCTGCGCCTGGCGGGCGTTGGTCTCCAGCCAGTCACCGAACTCGGTGGACCCGGTGTAGTCGATCAGCTTGATCTCGGGGCGGACGGCGAGGGTCTTGGCGATGCCCTCGCCCGGGCGCTCGACCGCGAGCGCCACCAGGTTCGGGTCGAAGCCCGCCTCCGTGAGGACCTCCCGCGCGACCTGGACGGTCAGCGCGAGCGGCAGTACGGCCCGCGGGTGCGGCTTGACCAGCACCGCGTTGCCGGTGGCGAGGGAGGCGAAGAGGCCCGGGTAGCCGTTCCAGGTCGGGAAGGTGTTGCAGCCGATCATGAGGGCGATGCCGCGCGGGACGGCGGTGAAGCTCTTGCCGAGCTCCAGCGGGTCCTTCTTGCCCTGCGGCTTCGACCAGTCGGCCCGGCCCGGGACCCGGGTCTGCTCCTCGTACGCGTAGGCCACGGCCTCCAGGCCGCGGTCCTGTGCGTGCGGGCCGCCGGCCTGGAACGCCATCATGAACGCCTGGCCGCTGGTGTGCATGACCGCGTGCGCGAACTCGTGGGTCCGGGCGGAGATGCGGGCCAGGATCTCGATACAGACCAGGGCGCGCGCCTCGGGTCCCGCGTCGCGCCAGGCACCCATGCCGGCCTTCATCGCGGGAAGCAGCACGTCCGGATCCACGTGCGGGTACTCGACACCCAGCTCCGGGCCGTACGGGGACACCTCGGCGCCCGTCCAGCCGTCGGTGCCGGGCTGGCCCAGGTCCAGCCGCGTGCCGCGGAGGGCCTCGAAGGCGGCGAGCCCGTCGGCGGGGGCGGTCTCGCCGTACGCCTTGGGATGTTCGGGATGCGGGGACCAGTAGGCGCGGCTGCGGATCGCCGACAGGGCCTGGTCCAGGGTGGGCCGGTGCTTGGCGGACAGCTGGGGGACGGTGAGCTCGGCGGCCATCAGGGACCAACTCCTCGTTGAGCCGGGCGAAGGAGAGCAGACTGGAGTTAGAGTAACCGAACGATCGGTCGGGACAAGAGGGCCCGGCGGACCTGTGGATAAGTGTGTGCGGGAGGATCAGGACATGACAGCAATCGAGCGGTCCCGCACTGTGGCGGTCGTCGGGGCGGGCACCATGGGCCAGGGCATCGCCCAGGTCGCCCTTCTCGCAGGTCACCGCGTGCTGATCTACGACATCAACGCCTCCCTCGCCGCCGACGGCGTCGGTTTCGTCCAGGACCGGGTCGAGCGGATGGCCGCCAAGGGCCGGTTGGACCGCGCCGAGGCCGAGGAGGCGATCGGCCGGATCGCTCCGGCCGGCGATCTCGCGGAGCTCGCCGCGGCCGCGCTGGTCATCGAGGCGGTCGTCGAGAACGTCACGGTGAAGCAGACGCTCTTCGCCGCGCTCGAAGAAGTGGTGTCCCCGGACGCGCTGCTCGCCACCAACACCTCCTCGCTCTCCGTCACCGAGCTCGCCGCCGGGCTCGCGCACCCCGGCCGCTTCCTCGGCCTGCACTTCTTCAACCCGGCCCCGCTGCTCCCGCTCGTCGAGGTGGTCAGCGGTTTCGCGACCGACCCGGCCGCCGCCGAGCGCGCGTACCGCACGGTCCTCGGCTGGGGGAAGACGCCCGTCCGCTGCGCCGACACCCCCGGTTTCATCGTCAACCGGATCGCCCGTCCCTTCTACGCCGAGGCCTTCGCGGTGTACGAGGAACAGGGCGCCGACCCGGCCACCATCGACGCCGTGCTCCGCGAGAGCGGCGGGTTCAAGATGGGCCCCTTCCAGCTGACCGACCTGATCGGCCAGGACGTGAACGAGGCGGTGACCCGCTCGGTCTGGGAGTCCTTCTTCCGCAGCCCGAAGTTCACCCCCTCCCTCGCCCAGCGCCGCCTGGTCCAGTCGGGCCGACTCGGCCGCAAGTCCGGCCACGGCTGGTACCCGTACGGCCCGGACGCCGAGGTCGCCCCTCCGCACACCGCCGGCCCCGAGGAGGCCCCGGCGAAGGTGACCGTCGTCGGTGACCTCGGCCCGGCCGCCGACCTGGTGGACCTGCTGGAGGAGGCCGGGATCGCGGTCGCCGCCACCGAGCAGGGCGGCCCGTACATCCAGCTGCCCGGCGAGGGCCAGCTGGTCCTCGCGGACGGCAAGACCTCCGTCGAGTTCGCCGACGTCGTCTACTTCGACCTCGCGCTCGACTACCGGGGCGCCACCCGGATCGCGCTCTCCGCGAGCGAGGACACCAGCGAGCGGACCCTCGCCGAGGCGATCGGCCTCTTCCAGAAGCTGGGCAAGCAGGTCTCGGTGATCGGCGACGTCCCCGGCATGATCGTCGCGCGGACCGTCGCGATGCTGATCGACCTCACGGCCGACGCCGTCGCCCGCGGCGCGGCCTCGGCCGAGGACATCGACACGGCGATGCGGCTCGGCGTCAACTACCCGCTGGGTCCCGTCGAATGGCACGAGCGGCTCGGCCGGGACTTCGCCTACGAACTCCTGCACAACCTCGACGAGCGCTGTCCCGGGGGCCGGTACGCGCCCTCCCTGGCCCTGTTCAAGCTGGGCTACGCCCCGGACGACGAGGAGGGCGGCGAGTGACGACGGCCAAGCGGGACACGTACACCCCCGAGACCCTGCTGTCGGTCGCCGTCCAGGTCTTCAACGAGCGCGGCTACGACGGCACCTCCATGGAGCACCTCTCCAAGGCCGCGGGCATCTCGAAGTCCTCGATCTACCACCACGTCGCGGGCAAGGAGGAGCTGCTGCGGCGGGCCGTCAGCCGCGCCCTCGACGGGCTCTTCGCGATCCTGGAGGAGCCGGGCGCGGTACGGGGCCGGGCCGTCGAGCGCGTCGAGTACGTCACGCGCCGCACGGTCGAGGTGCTGGTCGGCGAGCTGCCGTACGTGACGCTGCTGCTGCGCGTACGCGGCAACACCCGCACCGAGCGGTGGGCGCTGGAGCGCCGGCGCGACTTCGACCACCAGGTCGCCGACCTGCTCAAGGCCGCCGCCGCGGACGGCGACCTGCGGGCGGACGTGGACATCCGCCTCGCCACCCGCCTCCTCTTCGGCATGGTGAACTCCCTGGTCGAGTGGTACCGCCCGCACTCGGGCACGGGCCCCGACCAGCTCGCGGACGCGGTCGTCCACATGGCCCTCGACGGCCTGCGCACCGTCCGCTGACGCTGCTCGACCCGACCGGCCCCGCCGGACCCCGAACGCCCCCGGTACGGCCGTACAGGCCCTGCCGGGGGCGTCGTGGCACCCGGACGGCCTACTCCTCGTTGATGGCCGCGGAGCCGCCGACGGGGCCGGGGCCCGGGCCCGCGTCCAGGAGATCCGTTTCCTCGAACACCAGCAGGGTCCGCGTCGAGAGGACCTCCGGGATGGCCTGGAGGCGGGTCAGGACCAGCTCGCGCAGGGTCCGGTTGTCCGGGGTGTGCACCAGCAGCAGGACGTCGAAGTCCCCGCTGACCAGCGCGATGTGCGCGGCGCCCGGGAGCTCGCGCAGCTGCTCGCGGACCGTGCGCCAGGAGTTCTGGACGATCTTCAGGGTGATATAGGCGGATGCGCCCTGGCCTGCGCGTTCGTGATTGACGCGGGCCGTGAACCCGCGGATCACCCCGTCGTCGATGAGCCGGTTGATCCGCGCGTAGGCGTTCGCCCGCGACACGTGCACCTGCTCCGCCACCGACCGTATGGACGCCCGGCCGTCCGCCTGGAGCAGTCTCATGATCGACCGGTCGATCGGGTCCAGGGGACGGGGTGTGACGGGCGGGACCGCGGAGGCCCCCGGTGCGCCCCCCGGCGCAGCCGGTGCGGAACCCGGTCCGGCCATTTGTTCATCCGGCATTGCCCGATGCCTCCCTCTCCTGGACGTCCTGCATCCATCCCAGGGCCCCGGCGCCAGTTTGTCCACAGCCTGGAGCCGCCTGTAGCCAAATTGCGCGGACAACCGAACAATCGGTAGGTGAGGGGCCTCACACCCGGGGCCCCCCTGCCCGCTTCCCACGAGGAGGTGTACGCCGCCATGACGGTCCAAGAGCTGCCCGGTGCCGGTGCGTCCCACCGTTCCACCCCGCCTGCCTGGAGGCCCCGTACGGATGCCGCCCCGCTGCTCCCGGACCCCGAGCCCTACCGGGTGCTGGGCACCGAGGCGGCCGACGGCCTCGACCCGGAGCTGATGCGCCGCTGCTACGCCGAGCTGGTGCGCGGCCGGCGCTACAACGCCCAGGCCACGGCGCTCACCAAGCAGGGCCGGCTCGCCGTCTACCCCTCCACGGTGGGCCAGGAGGCCTGCGAGATCGCGGCCGCGCTGGTCCTGGAGGACCAGGACTGGCTGTTCCCGAGCTACCGCGACACCCTGGCGGCCGTGGCGCGCGGCCTGGACCCCGTCCAGGCGCTGACCCTGCTGCGCGGCGACTGGCACACCGGGTACGACCCGCGTGAGCACCGCATAGCTCCGCTCTCGACCCCGCTCGCCACCCAGCTGCCGCACGCGGTGGGCCTGGCGCACGCGGCCCGGCTGCGCGGTGACGACGTCGTCGCGCTCGCCATGGTCGGCGACGGCGGCACCAGCGAGGGCGACTTCCACGAGGCGCTGAACTTCGCCGCCGTCTGGCAGGCGCCGGTGGTCTTCCTCGTGCAGAACAACGGCTTCGCGATCTCCGTCCCGCTCGCCAAGCAGACCGCCGCCCCGACGCTGGCCCACAAGGCCGTGGGGTACGGAATGCCCGGCCGGCTGGTCGACGGCAACGACATCGCCGCGATGCACGAGGTGCTGTCCGAGGCGGTCCGGCGGGCCCGGGCCGGTGGTGGCCCGACCCTGATCGAGGCCGTCACGTACCGGATGGAGGCCCACACGAACGCGGACGACGCGACCCGCTACCGCGGTGACGCCGAGGTCGAGGCCTGGAAGGCGCACGACCCGATCGATCTGCTGGAGCGTGAGCTGACCGCCCGCGGGATCATCGACGAGGCGGCGATTCGGTCGGCGCGCGACGAGGCCGAGACGATGGCCGCGGCGCTCCGCGAGGGAATGAACGCGGATCCGGTGGTGGACCCGATGGACCTGTTCGCGCACGTGTACGCGGAGCAGACGGACCGGCTGCGCGAGCAGGCGGCCATGCTCCGTGCAGAGCTGGAAGCCGAGGACCAGGCGTGACGACGGTGGCGGCGAAGTCCGCGAAGTCGGGGGTCAAGCCCTCGACGATGGCGCAGGCCCTGACCCGGGCGATGCGCGACGCGATGGCCGAGGACCCGACCGTCCATGTCATGGGCGAGGACGTCGGGACGCTCGGCGGGGTCTTCCGGATCACGGACGGGCTCGCGAAGGAGTTCGGCGAGGAGCGCTGTACGGACACCCCACTCGCGGAGGCGGGCATCCTGGGCGCGGCGGTCGGCATGGCCATGTACGGGCTGCGGCCGGTCGTGGAGATGCAGTTCGACGCCTTCGCGTACCCGGCGTTCGAGCAGCTGATCTCGCACGTGGCGAAGATGCGCAACCGGACCCGCGGCGCGATGCCGCTGCCGATCACGATCCGGGTGCCGTACGGCGGCGGGATCGGCGGCGTGGAGCACCACTGCGACTCCTCCGAGGCGTACTACGTGGCCACGCCCGGCCTGACGGTGGTGACCCCGGCGACCGTCGAGGACGCCTACGGGCTGCTGCGCGCGTCGATCGCGAGCGACGACCCGGTGGTCTTCCTGGAGCCGAAGCGGCTCTACTGGTCGAAGGCGGACTGGCGGCCCGAGGCGCCGACCCCCGTCCCCGGCATCGGTAAGGCGCTGGTCCGGCGGGCCGGCACGAGCGCCACGCTGATCACCTACGGGCCCTCGCTGCCGGTGTGCCTGGAGGCGGCCGAGGCGGCCCGCCAGGAGGGCTGGGAGCTGGAGGTCGTCGACCTGCGCTCGCTGGTCCCCTTCGACGAGAACACGGTCGTGGAGTCCGTACGCCGCACCGGTCGCGCGGTGGTGGTCCACGAGGCCGGCGGCTTCGGCGGACCGGGCGCGGAGATCGCAGCCCGCGTCACGGAGCGGTGCTTCCACCACCTGGAGGCGCCGGTGCTGCGGGTGACGGGCTTCGACATCCCCTACCCGCCGCCGATGCTGGAGAAACACCACCTGCCGGGTGTGGACCGGATCCTGGACACCGTGGCGCGCCTGCAGTGGGAGAACTGATGCCGCAGGTAATGGAATTCAAGCTTCCCGATCTCGGGGAGGGCCTGACCGAGGCCGAGATCGTCCGCTGGCTCGTGGCGGTGGGCGATGTCGTCGCCATCGACCAGCCGGTGGTCGAGGTCGAGACGGCCAAGGCGATGGTGGAGGTTCCGTGCCCCTACGGCGGTGTGGTCACCGCCCGGTTCGGGGAGGAGGGCACGGAACTGCCCGTCGGAGCACCGCTGATCACCGTGGCGGTGGGGGCGTCGTCGCTTCCCGCCGAGGCTCCGGCCGCGCAGGCGGACGGGGCCGAGGGCGAGGGCGCCGGCAGTGTGCCCCGACCCCTGATCGGTTACGGCGAGGACCACTCGCGCCCGGCGCGTCGGCGACGGGTGCGACCCGTCACCGCCGCGGTGTCGGCGCCCGTCGTCGCCGCTGCGGCGGCTCCGGCGGTCGCCGTGGCTCCGGCGGCTCCCGCCGGGCCGGTGCCGGTGATCTCGCCGCTGGTGCGCAAGCTGGCCAAGGACGGCGGGGTCGACCTGCGCGCGCTGCGCGGGTCCGGCCCCGACGGGCTGATCCTGCGGGCGGACGTCGAGGAGGCGCTGGCCGCGCTGCGCGCGCCCGGGCCGGCCCCGGTCGCCGCCGTGGCGTCGCCGACGGCGGCGGCGCAGGGCGAGCGGATCCCGCTCAAGGGGGTCCGCGGGGCGGTCGCCGAGAAGCTGTCGCGCAGCCGCCGGGAGATCCCGGACGCCACCTGCTGGGTCGACGCGGACGCCACCGAGCTGATGGCCGCCCGGGCCGCGATGAACGCCGTGGGCGGACCCAAGATCTCCGTGCTCGCGCTGCTGGCCCGGATCTGCACGGCCGCCCTGGCCCGGTACCCGGAGCTCAACTCCACCGTGGACCTCGCGGCCAAGGAGATCGTCCGGCTCCCGTCCGTGCACCTGGGCTTCGCCGCGCAGACCGAGCGGGGCCTGGTGGTCCCGGTGGTCCGGGACGCGCAGAACCGCAACCCCGAGTCCCTGTCGGCGGAGTTCGCCCGCCTGACCGAACTGGCCCGGTCCGGGAAGCTGGCTCCCGCGGATCTGACCGGCGGCACCTTCACCCTGAACAACTACGGGGTGTTCGGGGTCGACGGCTCCACGCCGATCATCAACCACCCCGAGGCGGCGATGCTGGGTGTGGGCCGGATCATCGACAAGCCATGGGTCCACGAGGGGCAGTTGGCGGTCCGGAAGGTGGTTCAGCTGTCGCTGACCTTCGACCACCGGGTGTGCGACGGGGGTACGGCCGGCGGCTTCCTCCGCTTCGTCGCGGACTGCGTCGAGTCCCCGGCGGTCCTGCTGCGCAGCCTGTAGCTCAGCGCGGGCCCGGTCCGGTGTCCTGGGGCTCCGACCCGGACCCCGCGCCTCAAACGCCGGCGAGGCTGGATTTCCAGCCCGTCCGGCGTTTGATGACCGGGTCCGGGCAGAGCCCGGGAAGCGGCGAAAGGGCGGGGCGGGGAGAGGCTCCGCGCAGCGGAACCCACCCACCCACCCACCCACCCGCTTCACACCGTGAGCAGGAGCTTGCCCACGTGGGCGCTCGACTCCATGACGCGGTGGGCCTCGGCGGCCCGGGCCATCGGGAAGGCCGCGTGGACCACCGGGCGGACCCGCCCCGCGGCCACCAGCGGCCACACGTGCTCGCGTACGGCGGCGATGATGGCCGCCTTCTCCTCCAGCGGGCGGGCCCGCAGCGAGGTGGCGGTGATCGCCGCCCGCTTGGCCAGCAGCGCGCCGAGGTTCAGCTCGGCCTTCACCCCGCCCTGCAGCCCGATCACCGCGAGCCGCCCGTTCACGGCCAGCGCGTCCACGTTCCGGGCCAGGTACTTCGCGCCCATGATGTCCAGGATCACGTCCGCCCCGGCCCCGCCCGTCGCCTCGCGCAGCTCGGCCACGAAGTCCTGCTCGCGGTAGTCGATCAGGATGTCCGCGCCCAGCTCCTTGCAGCGCGCCAGCTTCTCGGGGCCGCCCGCCGTCACGGCGACCGTCGCGCCCACCGCCTTCGCCAGCTGGATCGCCATCGTGCCGATCCCGCTGGACCCGCCGTGCACCAGCAGGGTCTCGCCGGGGCGCAGTCCGGCCACCATGAACACGTTGGACCACACGGTCGCGACGACCTCGGGCAGCGCGGCCGCCGTCACCAGGTCCACGCCCGCCGGGACCGGCAGCAGCTGGCCGGCCGGTACGGCCACCCGCTCGGCATACCCGCCACCGGCCAGCAGGGCGCACACCTCGTCGTCCACGGACCAGCCGGACACCCCCGGCCCGATCGCCGCGATCCGGCCGGAGCACTCCAGCCCCGGATGGCGCGACGCGCCGGGCGGCGGATCGTAGAACCCCTGTCGCTGGAGTACGTCGGCGCGGTTCACGGCGCTCGCCGCGACCTCGACGAGGACCTCGCCCTCGCCCGGCACCGGATCGGGTACGTCGGCCCAGACCAGGGCCTCGGGGCCGCCGGGCTGCTCGATGGTGATCGCATGCATGGCCCGGAGGCTACGCCACGGCGCGGCTACTCGGCAGGTCCGAACCTCACCTGCGGCGAGGCCGGCGGCGTCGCCCGCACGATGGTGATGAGACGGTCCGTCAGCTGGATCGGGCTCGCGTGCGGATCGTCGTACGGGAGCAGCCGGTGGCCGCGCACCACGCTCACGACCAGGTCCTCGGTGTCCCGTACCGACTTGCCGGCCTCGGACTTGCGGGCGGGGCGTTCGATGAGGTCGAGGCCGCTGCCCTGCTGGATCAGGTCCTCCATCACGGTGCCCGCGCTCGGGCTGAGCACCGAGAGGCCCAGCAGCCGGCCGGCCGCGCTCGCGCTCGTGATGACCGCGTCGGCGCCGGACTGGCGCAGCAGCGGGGCGTTCTCCTCCTCGCGCACCGCGGCGACGATCTTCGCCCCGCGGTTGAGCTGCCGGGCGGTCAGGGTGACCAGGACCGCCGTGTCGTCCCGCTGGGTGGCGATGACGATCTGACGGGCCTTCTGCAGCTCGGCGCGGAGCAGGACGTCGGAGCGGGTGGCGTCGCCGACCACGCCCGTGAAGCCCTCCGCGTTGGCCGTGTCGATCACCTTGGCGCTCGGGTCGACGATGACGACCTGCTCCTTGGAGAGGCCGGTGGCCAGCAGCGTCTGAAGGGCCGAGCGGCCCTTCGTGCCGAAGCCGACGACGACCGTGTGCTCACGCAAGTTCTTCCTCCAGCTCTTCAGCCGCCACTCTTCCCTCGTCCGTTCCGTCAGGACTTCCAGGGTGGTACCGACCAGGATGATCAGGAACAGCACGCGCAGCGGGGTGATCAGCAGGATGTTGATCAGTCGTGCGCTGTCGCTGTACGGCACGATGTCGCCGTAGCCCGTCGTGGACAGCGTCACCGTGGCGTAGTAGAAGCAGTCGAGGAGATCGACCTGCTCGTTGGCGTTGTCGTGGTAGCCGTCGCGGTCGAGCCACACGATGAGGACCGTCAGGAAGAGCACGAACAACGCCATGAGCAGGCGCTTGGTGACCTGCCTCAGCGGGTTCTCGACGATGCGTTTGGGCAGCTTGATGCGCCGGGAGACGAGTTTCTCGTCGGCGCCGCGGGCCATGGAGTCCTGGCCGTGAAGTTTCACGTGAAACATCCTCCAGCAGCCCAGGGCAGATCGAGAATCTCCAGTTCCTGTCCCGACCGCGCGCCCTTCGGCGGCACGACGGCCAGCGCGTCGGCGGCCGCCACTCCGCGCAGCATCGCCGGGCCGTGGTAGCGCAGTGGTACCGCGTGCTCGTCGCTGAGCAGGACCGGGACGAGCCGGGTGTCGTACGGGTGGCCGGGTACGTCGCCCTGCACCGGCGCCGTGTAGCGGGGCCGGCCGCGGCGGCCGGCGAGGGCGCGCAGCAGGGGGTCGGCGAGGGTCAGCAGCCCGGAGACGGCGGCCAGCGGGTTCCCGGGCAGCCCGACCAGGTGGCGCACCGGGTTCCCGTCGGGCGTTGCGGATCCGAGGCGGGCCAGCAGCATGGGGTGCCCGGGCCGCACGGCTACCCCGTCGACCAGCAGTTCCGCGCCCGCCTTCCCCAGCACCGGGTGGACGTGGTCGACGGGTCCGGACGCGGTGCCGCCCGTGGTGACGAGGACGTCGGCGGTGCTCGTGGTGACGGCCTCCAGCAGGGCCGCGGCCCCCTCCGGGTCGTCGCCGAGCCGCCGCGTGCCGATGACCTCGGCGCCGATCCGCTCGATCCAGGGCCCGAGCATGGGGCTGAGGGCGTCGCGCACCAGCCCCTCGTGCGGGAGGCCCTCGGTGAGCAGTTCGTCGCCGAGCACCAGGATCTCCACGCGGGGGCGGGGCCGGGTGGTCAGCTCGTCGTACCCGGCGGCCGCGGCGAGTCCCAGCACGGCAGGGGTGACCAGGGAACCGGCGGGCAGCAGCAGGTCGCCGGAGCGGCACTCCTGGCCGCGCGGGCGGATGTCCTGGCCGGTGAGGACGGGCCGGTCCGCGAAGAGCTGGCTGTCGGCCTCGCGGCAGTGCTCGGTGCGGATGACGGCGGTGGTGTCGGTGGGGATCCGGGCGCCGGTGGCGATCCGTACGGCCTCGCCGTCCGTCAGGGGGTCGGGCCGCTCGGCGCCGGCCAGGACGCTGCCGCCGGTGCGCACGCTCCAGGGCCCGGGTCCCGCGACGGCCCAGCCGTCCATGGCGGAGGTGTCGAAGGACGGCAGGTCGGTCAGCGCGTCCAGGGGGGCGGCCAGGACCTCGCCGAGGGCATCGGCGAGGGGCACGCGGTGGGTCCGGGGCCGGACCCCGTGCCCGGCGCGGACGGCGGTGTCCCGGGCCCGCGACCAGGAGGCCGCGCGACGGCCTTCCGCGCCGCCGCTCTCGGGGGCACGGCTGACCAGGGCCAGGGCCTCGTCGAGGTCCTGCTCGGCGGAGTTCGTGGGGGTCATCCGGAGCCGTTCTGTTCGGCGGGGTCGGCCGCTGCCTCGTCGGCCCACCGCAGCGCCAGGTCGGCCGCCTTGCGGGAGGCCTCGGCGACGGCCTGGGCGGGGTCGGCGCCGGTGGCGGCGGCGTGGGCGGCCGCGTAGCCGACCAGGAAGGTGGTCAGCGGGGCGGCGGGCCGGGCGACGCCGTGGGCGGCGTCGCGGGCGAGGTCGAGCAGCGTCTTGGTGTCGACGGCGAGGTCGATGCCCAGCTCGCTCTTGACGGCGGTGATCCATTGCTCCAGCACGCTTCCATGCTCCCTGATCCGGGCGCGGGCGGCGGCGAGATCGTCCCAGGTGTCGCAGTCGAAGGAGGCGAGTGGCCGGGAGGTGACGCGGACGAGGTCCAGTTCGGCGGTCAGCGCGCGGAGCGGGAGCCCGGTGAGGTTGCCGTGTTCGGTGGCCAGCAGCGCGAGCTCGCGGCGCAGGGGCTCGGCCCGGTACGCGGCGACCAGCGGCTGGTCCCGGCCGTCGGGGTCCCGCAGCAGCGCGCCGTCCGCCCGGTCCGCCCCGGGCCCGCCGGGCCCGCCGGGGGCCTCCAGCAGGGCCCGTACGGTCTCCCGGTCCAGGAACGGCAGGTCGGCGGAGAGTACGAGGACCAGCTCGGCGGTGGTCCGCCGCAGCCCGGCGTCCAGTGCGGCCACGGGCCCGCCGCCGGGCGGGTCCTCGCGGGTCCAGTGGACCGGGCGCGCGGTGGGTCGGCGGCCGCCGACCACGACGGTGGTCCGGGCGTCGGGGCAGGCGTCGAGGACGCGGTCGAGGAGTGCGCGGCCGCCGACGCTCAGCGCGGGCTTGTCGGCCCCGCCGAGTCGCCGCGCGGCGCCGCCGGCCAGCACGATCGCGTCGTAACTCATGCCGTTGAGTATGCGTCGGCCGTGTCCCTGGCGGGGAGCCGCACTTGTCGCGGGCCGCGTCGGGCGGGCCGTGCCGGGTGCCGGGTGCGGCGCCGTTGCCGGGGGCGCTGCCCCCGGACCCCCGCGCCTCAAACGCCGGCGAGGCTGAAAGAGCGCCTCAAACGCCGGCGAGGCTGGAAGTGCGGCTCAAACGCCGGCTGGGCTGGAAGTGCGGCTCAAACGCCGGCTGGGCCGGAAGGGGGCTGACAGAGCGGAAGCGGGGCCGGCCGTGCCTCGGGCGGGGGCCGGACCCGCTTCTTCTGCGGTTCGCCGGGGACTACAGATACGGGCCCGAGCGGATCGCGCCGTGCCCGCCGTCCTCGTCGTCGTCGTGCGGCCCGCCCGGCGGGAGGGCGCGGCGCATCTGCTCCAACTGGGCGCGCGCCGCCATCTGCTGCGCGAACAGGGCCGTCTGGATGCCGTGGAACAGGCCCTCCAGCCAGCCCACCAACTGTGCCTGTGCGATCCGCAGTTCGGCCTCGGAGGGAATGGCCTCCTCGGTGAACGGGAGGGACAGGCGCTCCAGTTCCTCCACGAGCTCGGGGGCCAGACCGTCCTCCAGCTCCTTGACCGAGGCGGCATGGATGTCCTTGAGCCGGACCCGGCTCGCCTCGTCCAGAGGCGCGGCACGTACCTCTTCCAGGAGTTGCTTGATCATGCTGCCGATCCGCATGACCTTGGCGGGCTGTTCGACCATTTCCGTCACCGGGACCTCGCGCGACTCGTCATCGGCGTCGCCGACCGCCGTCCCGTCCTGTCCCACGATCAGGACGTGCGGGGGGCTGTCCTGCGACCGTTCACTCCTCGGCATCTCCATGCCGTCATTCTCTCGCACACCTCCGTACTCACACGGTGTGCCCCCGTACAGTCGTGATCCACCCTGTACGGGGGCACCGGCCTGCTACGGCGCTACGCCGCCGCCCGGCGGGCCAGCGCGCCGCTGGAGCGGGTGACGAGGGCCGCCAGCAGGGCCGCGCCCAGCGGGACCACGACGACCAGAGCGCCGAGGGTCTCCCACGGCACCGAGATCGGTATGTACGGGAGGGCTTCCGTCGCCGACGAGTAGCCCTGCTCGATGGAGTGCCGGTAGAGGTTCTCCATCTCCCGCCGCTGCGTCAGGCGCAGGCCGACGGCGGGCAGGATGCCGGCCGCCGAGCCCAGGACGACGCCCATCAGGGAGACCACCCCGCACTGGAAGCCGCTCAGCGTCCGCCGCACGCGAGGGGCCGCGCCCACCGCGGCCAGCGTCTTCAGGTCGGCCTCGGCGTCGGCCTGGGCCAGCCCGGTGGCGATGCCCGCCGCGCCGATGGTGACGAGCCCGGCGAAGACGGCGAGGGCGAGCATGACCAGGCTGTTGTCGCCCTGGTAGCCGGCCTCGATGCGCAGGGCGGCCTCCACGCCCATCCGGTCGATCTCCCCGTCGATCTTCTGGCGCTGTTCGGTCGTGGCGGTTCCGTCGAGGCGGAAGTACGAGCCCAGGGGCGCGGTGACCAGCCCGGCCGTCCTGACCGCCGAGGGCGGCAGGATCAGGTCGACGCCCCAGCTCACGGCCGTGTCGGGGGCCAGGTGGACGGGGAGGACCTTGTCCTCGCCGGGCACCTCCTCACCGCTCCCGCGCACGTCGTCGGCGGTCTTCGGGTCGGTGATGATCCGCAGGGTGAGCTTGCCGTCCTTGACCTGGCGCTTGTCGAAGGCCACGGCCCGGCCGGACTTGAGCGCGGACACGGAGCCCGGGTCGGTGACCGCGAGGATGCTCAGTACCTTCTCGTCCCCGACGAGGACGGGGTGCTGCGTGCCGTACCGGCTGTCCTGGCAGCGCCAGTCCTGGCGCAGTTCCCGGCGCTGCGCCTCGGTGAAGGCGTCCATGCCGTCGGGGTTCTCGTAGAGCGGACAGCGCTGTTCCTTGGGCGCGACGATCTCCGCGCGGCCGCAACCGGCGTCCGTGGAGTACGACTCGCAGCTCGGCTTGCCGACGACCAGCCGGTCGACGTCCGCCCGCTGGGCCACCGGCATCTCCCTGGAGAGGAGCTCGCGCAGGGCGGGCACGTCCTTGTACGCGCCGTTCTCGGACGCCTCCAGCAGCCCGGTGCCGTGCGGCAGGTCCGCCCGGTACTCGTGGCGCATCTGGACGTCGTTGCTGTGCTGGTACGTGGCCACCGCGACCGTTCCGGCGACGGCGGCGAGCACCGCGGCCACGGCGGGCGCCGTACGCCCGCGGTTGCGCACGGCGTCGCGCAGCGCGAGCCGCGGCGACAGCGGCAGCCACCGCCCGAGCCGGCCGAACAGGCCGACCAGGACCGGGGTGAGGGCGACGATGCCGAGCTCGGCGATGGCGCTGCCGCCCGCCACGACGGTGCTGCCCAGCTGCGAGGTGGTGCCGTAGAGGGCGATCGCGGCGCCGGCGGCGACGGCGACCAGGCCGATGACGGGCAGTACCCGGTTGGAGCGGCGGATGCCGCGGCGGCCGGTCAGCGAGGCCAGCACGGTCTGCCGGGAGGCGTTGACGGCGGGGACGATCGCGGCCAGCAGGCCGGTGATCACGGCGAGCAGGGCGATGCCGCCCAGTTCCAGCGGGCGGAAGTCGTAGCCGCCGAAGCGGTTGCCGAGGGTCTCCTCCAGCACCGGTCGCAGGAGCACGGTGAGCGTGATGCCGATGACGGTGCCGGTGACGGCGGCGACGGCGCCGAGGACCAGGCCGCCGGAGAGCACGATGGAGCGGATGTGGCGCCGGTCGCCGCCGTTGGCGCCGACCAGGCCCAGCTGGCGGCGCGAGCGGCGGGCGCCGACCGCGAAGGCCGGTCCGGCGAGCAGGCAGATCTCCAGCATGGCCAGGCCCACGACGGTGGCCAGGATGGCCGTCTCGACGGCGGTGTTGCCGTCGCGGCTGAACTGCTCCTTCGGCTCGTCCTTGTAGAGCGGGACCTCGGAGTCGGCGGGCGGGTCGAGCATGACGGCGCGGGAGATGACGGTCAGGCCCTTGGCGTTGGCCGCCTTGACCGCGTTCCAGGTGACACCCTCGCCGCCGACCTTGACCAGGTAGGTCTCCTCGGGGGTCATGCTGCGCCCTCCGGAGGCCTCCAGGGCCTTCACGAGCGGGGCGAGCAGGGTCCCGGGCGGGGCGATGATCTCGTCCCGGCCGAGGTCGTCCGGCACCTCGTAAGCGCCGACGATCTTGTACGAGGAGGTGGCGCCGCGGGGGGTGACCGAGGAGCCGACGAAGAACCCGGAGTTCTTAAGGAAGGCCCGGGTGGCGACGACCTCGCCGGGGTTCTCGGGCAGCCGGCCGCGCTCCAGCGTGATCATGCCCCCCACCAGGGGGTCGTGCGTGTCGAGTTCACGCAGTTTCGTTTCGAGCAGCCCGTGCGTGGTGCGGACCTTGCCGTAGCCGGAGCTGTCCTTGAGGACCTGGGCCCCGGCGGGGAACGCGGACTGCACCGGCTCCGGCGGTGCCCCCCGCGAGGCCTTCGAGGGGTCGTACGCCCTGTAGCCGCCGACGGGCGCGCTGCTCGTGCCGTCGGGGCTCTGGTTGATGGGCCCGCCCATGTGCGAGTGGCTCACGCGGGCGTCGGCGTCGCCGATCATGCGGGACAGCATCTGGTCGGTGGACAACTCGGCGCTGCGCAGGGTGAGGTCGGCGGCGCTCACCCCGACGATCGGCAGGGCGAGCATCGCGAGGACGAGGGCGCTGCGGCCCTTGGCGCGCCAGGCGTCGCGGCGCGCGATGCGCAGGGCCGCGATCCAGGAGTGGTACCAGCCTTGGATCGGAGAGGTCACTGGCCGGCCGCCTGCCCGTGGAGGAGGGAGTCGGCGTGGCTGCGCAGGGTCTCGTCGACCACGCTGCCGTCGCGCAGGAAGACCACGCGGTCGGCCCAGGCGGCGAACCGCGGCTCGTGCGTGACGAGGATGCCGGCCGCGCCCGCGTCGACGCGGGCGCGCAGCAGGGCGAGGACGGACTCGCCGGTCTCGGAGTCGAGGGCGCCGGTGGGCTCGTCGGCGAGGACCAGGCGGCGGTCCCCCACGAGGGCGCGGGCGATGGCCACGCGCTGCTGCTGGCCGCCGGACATCTCGTCGGGGAAGCGGTCGGCGAGCTGGCCCAGGCCCATCTCCTCCAGCGCGGCGAGCGCGGAGGCGCGGGCCTTGCGGGCGGATATCCCGTCGAGTTCCCGGGGCAGTGCCACGTTCTCGGCGGCGGTGAGGGCCGGTATCAGGTTGTAGTCCTGGAAGACGTAGCCGATGCTGCGGCGGCGCAGGGCTGCCAGCTGTTTCCGGCTCGCCGCGGTGATGTCGGTGCCCTCGACGATCACGCGGCCGCTGCTCGGGGCGTCGAGGCCGCCCGCGAGGGTGAGCAGCGTGGACTTGCCGGAGCCGGAGGGGCCCATGACGGCGACGAGTTCGCCGGGGAAGACGGAGAGGTCGATCCCGCGCAGGGCGTGCACCTCGGTGGCGCCGCTGCCGTGCGTGCGGACGAGTCGGTCCAACTGCAGCACGGGTTGCTGGGACTTGCGCTGTTCAGGCATGGAGGTTCCCCCCTGGAACGGTGGTTCAGCCACGTCGCGAGCGGGCGGTACGGGGCCGGGTGGCGGTGGTCGGGGCCGGGGTCTCGGCGGCGGCCTGGGGTGGTTCGGGTTCAGCGGCTCTCCGGTCGGCCGGCAGGGAGAGCCGGACGAGCCGGGCTTCGCAGTGGTCGAGCCAGCGGGCCTCGGCCTCGGTCTGGAAGATCAGCTGTTCCAGGACGAGCAGCCAGGCCACGTCGTCGCGTTCGTGGGACCGCCCGCTCTCGACCGCGGCCAGCGCCGTGGCCTTGAGCCGGGTGTAGTCCTGCATCGCCTTGATCGTGGCGTGCCGCTGGGACTGGATCACGGCGCGGATGTCCACGCCGGGGGCGCCGACGGCCATGGCGAGCTTGATGGACAGCTCGTCGCGGGGCGGATTGGCCCGGTCGACGGGCCGCTCGTACCACTGGAACAGCTCGGTGCGTCCGGTGTCGGTGATGGCGTACAGGGTGTGGCCGGCGGCGTCCTCGCCGTCGGGGGCGACGAGGCCGTCGCGTTCGAGTCGGGCGAGGGTCGTGTACACCTGCCCGACGTTGAGCGGCCAGGTGGAGCCGGTGCGGGATTCGAACTCGGTGCGCAGCTGGGAGCCGTACCGAGGACCCCGTTCCAGCAGGGCGAGTAGCCCGTGGCGGATCGACATACCGAGTATGTATACCGAGTATGTTCACTCTCGGCAACCATCCTGCGGACTACATCCCAAGGGTGACGGCCGCGGGGAGGGGGCGCTCGGGGTCCGCTCAGATGCCCCGGCGCAGGCGCATTCCGAGGTAGCCCAGACCCAGCCCCATCAGGGCGAACCCGGTGCCGAGCGGGAGTATGTGCGCGGCCAGGTCGGCGGCCCTGTCGTTGGTGTCGGTGCCCAGTGCGGTGACCGCCGACGGTGGGCGCTGCGGGTCGGCCTGCGGGGGCGGGTGCGGGCTCGGTGCGGCAACGTCGGGCGGCGGGGTGGGCTCGGTGCGCGGGCGCACCGGCAGCGGCCGGGAGGCCACCGTCAGCTCGGGGTCGGCGGGCTCGCCGGCCGGCCGTCCGGGGCGCTCGCGCCCGACGCCGGCGAGGCTGCCGGCCAGCTCCTCATAGGGGTCGTCCGGCGGTGCGGGCGCGGGGGCGAGGGCGGGGGCAGGGGCAGCCGTGTGCCGGGCAGGGGCGCCGAGGGGGCCCGCGTACGCGGAGGCGGCGGGCATGAGCGCGGCGGCGGCCAGGGCCGCGCAGGCCAGCCAGTGCGGCGGGCGGAAGCCTTGGATCACGGGGAGCCCCTCCCGTCCCGAGCCGGCGAGCTGCTCGCTGCGCGTCAGAGATATGCGCCCAGATTTACATAGTGGGGCAAAAGCGGCATCCCGGACGCCCCATCGGGGTGCCCGGGATGCCGGTGTGTCGGAACGCGGTGCGTTGTTCGGGGTTGCCGGTCGACCTATGCGGGGTTGCCGGTCGACACGGTCAGCGTGTACTCCGTGCCTTCCTTCTCGATCTTGTCGCCGGAGCTCGGGGTCTGGAACAGCACGGTGTCCTTGCCGTACACGGCCTCGTCCTTGTACTCGATCTTGTACTTGCCGCCCGAGGCCTGGATGCACTCCTTCACGGAGAGCAGGTTCTTGTACTTGAGGTCCGGCGCCATGTACTTGCCGGCCTCGCTGTAGTGCTTCGAGGGCTCGGTGCACTTCTTCGGGTCGATCGTGCGCGTGGTGTCCGGCCCCTTGAACCCGGCCTTGGCGGAGGCGGAGGCGGAAGCGCCCGGGTCCGCCGTCGTCGGTCCGTTGTCCTTGTCCTTGCCGTCCATCGAGATCGCCGCGATCAGACCGCCGACGGCCAGCAGGGCCACCGCGACCGCGCCCACGAGCACCGGCATGTTCCGCTTGCCGCCACCGGCCGACGCCGACGCGCCCGCCGCGCCCGTCGGGGAGATCGTGTACGGCGGCGGGGTCTGCGGCGCGTACTGCTGCTGCGGCGGGGGCGTGTGCGGGTAGGCGTAGCCGCCCTGCGCGTGCTGGGGGGCGGGGGTCGGCGCGTACGGGGCCGGCGGCGGGGTCTGCGGAGCCTGGTAGGGCTGCTGCACCGACTGCGGGGGCGCCTGGTACCCGGACTCCACCGGCGGGAACACGGCCGAGGCCACACCCGCGCCGCTGCTCAGGGGGCCTTGGCCCTGCACGATGACCGGCGCCCCGGTCTGCCCGGATCCCAGCACCCGCGCGACCTCGTCGCCCATGGCCGCCGCCGTGGGGAAACGCTCGTTCGGGTTCTTCTTCAGGGCCCGCGCCACCAGCGCGTCCACCGCCGGGGTCAGCGACCGGTTGACGGAGGACGGGGCGACCGGCTCCTCCTGCACGTGGGCGTAGGCGATGGCCAGCGGGGAGTCCGCGTCGAACGGGATCCGCCCGGTCAGCAGCTGGAACAGCATGATGCCGACCGAGTAGAGGTCGGAACGGGCGTCGACGCCGCGCCCCAGGGCCTGCTCGGGCGAGAGGTACTGCGGGGTGCCGACGACCATGCCGGTCTGCGTCATCGAGGTGACACCCGACTGCATGGCGCGGGCGATGCCGAAGTCCATCACCTTGACCACGCCGCGCTTGTTCACCATGACGTTGCCGGGCTTGATGTCGCGGTGGACGAGCCCCATCTCGTGGCTGGTCTCCAGGGCGGCCAGCACATCGGCCGTCACCTTCAGCGCCTTGTCCGCGGGCATGGCCCCGTGCCGGCGGACGTCCTCCTCCAGCACCGAGCCCAGCGGCCGGCCCTCCACGTATTCCATGACGATGTAGGGCATCACGGCGCCGTCACCGCGGCCACTGCCACCGAACGTCACTTCGCCCTCACCGGTATCGAATACCGAGACGATGTTCGTGTGCGACAGTTTCGCTACAGCCTGCGCCTCGCGGCGGAACCGCTCGCGGAAGGACTGCTCGCGGCCGAGGTCGCTGTGCAGGGTCTTGATGGCGACCTGCCTGTCGAGGGCCGAGTCGTACGCCAGGTACACGGAGGCCATGCCACCCGCACCCAGCAAGTCCCTTAGCTGGTAACGGCCACCGGCCAGAGAGCCGCCTGCGTACTGGCCCTGAGTGCCGTCCTGGCTCATGACTGTTGCTTCCCCTCGGGCTGTGTCCCTACGCCTCCGGCCGGGCGCATGTGGCGCCCAGTCTGCCCGAGGGCAAGCACACGTCAAGCCAGGTGCCCGTTCCGTGACCACACGGGCACAGGGTGGCCTTGTCCGAACGGTGACCGGTTCCGAGGCTGTAGCGTTCACCGGAGCACCGACGAAGAGGACTACCGCTGAGCGGCGGCCGAGAGATACGACGGCGAGGACTGATGGCACCCGAACCCGAGGGAAACGGCGCCGGGATGACCGATGGTCCTGAGCACTGGGGCGCAGGCGGCCTGGTGGGAGACGGTCGTTACCGGATGACGCACCGGCTGGGCCGCGGCGGCATGGCCGAGGTCTTCGCCGCAGAGGACGTACGGCTCGGCCGCACCGTCGCCGTGAAGCTGCTGCGCGCGGACCTGGCCGAGGACCCGGTGTCCAAGGCCCGCTTCACGCGCGAGGCGCAGTCCGTCGCCGGACTCAACCACCACGCCGTCGTCGCCGTGTACGACTCGGGCGAGGACCGGGTCGGCCCGAACACCGTCCCGTACATCGTCATGGAGCTGGTCGAGGGTCGCACCATCCGCGACCTGCTGATCAGCGCCGAGGCCCCGGGCCCCGAGCAGGCGCTCATCATCACCTCGGGCGTGCTCGAAGCCCTCGCGTACTCGCACCAGCACGGCATCGTGCACCGCGACATCAAGCCCGCGAACGTCATCATCACCGAGACCGGCGCGGTCAAGGTGATGGACTTCGGCATCGCCCGCGCGCTGCACGGCGCCCAGTCGACGATGACCCAGACCGGCATGGTCATGGGCACCCCTCAGTACCTGTCGCCCGAGCAGGCCCTCGGCAAGGCCGTCGACCACCGCTCCGATCTGTACGCGACCGGCTGTCTGCTGTACGAACTGCTCGCGCTGCGTCCCCCGTTCACCGGCGAGACCCCGCTGTCGGTGGTCTACCAGCACGTCCAGGACGCACCGGTGCCGCCCTCGCAGCTGCCGGAGGGCCGGCACATCCCGCAGGAGCTCGACGGCCTGGTCATGCGCTCCCTGGCCAAGGACCCGGACGACCGGTTCCAGAGCGCCGAGGAGATGCGCGGGCTGGTCCAGTACGCGCTGCAGATGCTCCACGAGCAGGGGGCGAACACCGGCACCTGGGGCACCGGCCCGGTCACCATGGCCCTGCCGCACGGGCGGGGCGGCGCCGCCGCCACCACGGCCATGCCCGTGGGCGGGAGCGGCGGTCAGCAGCAGTACGGGGCACACGCCTCGACCTCGCAGTTCCAGCAGCCGATGGTGCCGGCGCTGAACCCGGACGACGGTTCGGCCTTCCCCGGCGGCAACAACGGTGGCTACGACGGGTACGACGGCTACGACGACCGCGGTGGCGGCGGCAGCCGCTGGAAGGCCTGGCTGTTCGCGGTCCTCGCGATCATCGCCGTCGCGGGCGGCGTGGCGTACGCCGTCAACACCGTGGGCAAGGGCGGGAACAAGCCGGAGACCACCCAGAGCACCCCGGGCGGCCAGCCGAGCCAGTCCAGCACTCCGAACCCCACGACGGCGACGCAGACGCAGGACAACCCCCCGCCCAACAACGACAACTCGCCCGCGCCGAGCCGCACCCGGTCGCAGAGCTTCAGCCCGACGCCCAGCGCCACCGCGTCGCACTCGCCGAGCGGTTCGGCCTCGCCGTCGGCGTCGGCGTCGACGAAGCCGACGACGTCCGCGAGCACCAAGCCGACGACTTCCACGTCACCGAAGCCCTCGGACGCGAGCGGTGGTGGCGCGGGCGGTCCCGGCGGTGGCGGCGGCGGCACCAACTCGGAGGAATGACGCGGGTCGGAGCGCGTGCCGGGATGCCCGCTCCGGATTCCCGGCCGGCGAATGCACGGTGATGAACCGGTGTTCGATGTGCGGGTGGACGGGGGTCGAAGACCTCCCCGCCGATGAATTGCGGAACCGGGCCGAAGAGCTCCGGTTCGGCGGTGGCCGGTTCGACGACCTGCGCCGTTCCGGTGAACCGGACCGATCAGGGCCGCTGGTCGCGGGAATTGAAATGGTCGGCCCCGTACGCCGCCACACTGCCGTTGCAGGCCCGGTGGTAGCCGAAAACGGAATGCATTCTCAGCAACACCCGGCCCTCGGCCACGATGCGGCGGGCGAGCGCGAGGAAAGGCGGCGCGCACCTGCTGGTGGCCACGCGGCGTCACCGCCGTGGCGCGGCAGCGATCAGCGCCTCTCGGCCTGCAGCCGGGCCACGTAGGCGGCGGCCTGGGAGCGGCGCTCCATGCCCAGCTTGGACAGCAGGCTGGAGACGTAGTTCTTGATGGTCTTCTCGGCCAGGTGCAGCCGCTCGCCGATGACGCGGTTGGTCAGGCCCTCGCCGATCAGGTCGAGGATCTTCCGCTCCTGCTCGGTGAGGTTGGAGAGGCGGTCGTCGCCCCTGCCGCCCTTGCCGTCACGCAGCCGCTCCAGCACGCGCGCGGTGGCGACCGGGTCGAGCAGCGACCTGCCTGCGGCCACGTCGCGGACGGCGCTCAGCAGCTCGTTGCCGCGGATCGCCTTGAGCACGTATCCGGAGGCGCCGGCCATGATCGCGTCGAAGAGGGCCTCGTCGTCGGCGAACGAGGTCAGCATCAGGCACTTGATGTCCTCGTTCCGGGAGCGCACCTCGCGGCACACCTCCACACCGCTGCCGTCCGGGAGGCGGACGTCGAGGACGGCGACGTCGGGACGGGTGGCGGGAATGCGGACCAGGGCGTCCGTCGCGGTACCGGCCTCGCCGACGATCTCGATGTCGTCTTCGACCGACAAGAGCTCATGGACACCCCGACGTACCACTTCGTGGTCGTCCAGGAGGAATACCTTGATTTTTCCGTCTTCGCGCACGAAGTCAGTTTCACACACTCACCCCTTCCCTGCCGGAGTTACCCGGGATAACGTGCCGTTGTTCCCGGCCCCTGCAAGGCTGTGACCAGTAGTTGTTCCCGTCGCTGCGGATTTACTTGGAAATCCAAGCAAAAACGCAGGTCAAACGGGGTTTCGCAGTTATGCGACACACTGGGTAACGTGCATTGCGCAGGGCACTCGCCGGGGCACCTGTCACGCCTGAATCCCCGTACGCGACGCGCACCCACCCCGTGCGCTCGTTACGGATACAGGTGAGCCGCACTGGACCCCGGAGAACCCGGGTGCCGGACCGACGGAGGAGCACACGTGACCGTGGAGAGCACTGCCGCGCGCAAGCCGCGACGCAGCAGCGGCACCAAGCGGGCGGCAGGCGCGGCAAGCGCCGCCAAGCCCGCCGCTGCCACCGCGCAGACGCAGGATGTCGTACCTCAGCTCGTACAGCTGCTGACGCCTGAAGGGGACCGCGTCGACAACGCGGAGAACGCCGAGTTCGCCCCCTTCGTCGCCGACATCACCACCGAGGACCTGCGCGGGCTGTACCGCGACATGGTCATGACCCGTCGGTTCGACGGTGAGGCGACTGCCCTGCAGCGTCAGGGCGAGCTGGGCCTGTGGGCCTCGCTCCTCGGCCAGGAGGCCGCGCAGATCGGCTCCGGCCGGGCGCTGAACGACGAGGACTACGTCTTCCCGACGTACCGCGAGCACGGCGTCGCCTGGTGCCGCGGGGTCGACCCGACCAACCTGCTCGGCATGTTCCGCGGCGTGAACCACGGCGGCTGGGACCCGAACACCAACAACTTCCACCTCTACACGATCGTGATCGGCTCGCAGACACTGCACGCGACCGGCTACGCGATGGGTGTGGCCAAGGACGGCGCGGACTCCGCGGTCATCGCCTACTTCGGCGACGGCGCGTCCAGCCAGGGCGACGTCGCGGAGGCGTTCACCTTCTCCGCCGTCTACAACTCCCCCGTGGTGTTCTTCTGCCAGAACAACCAGTGGGCGATCTCCGAGCCGACCGAGCGCCAGATGCGCGTGCCGCTCTACCAGCGCGCCCAGGGCTTCGGCTTCCCGGGCGTGCGCGTCGACGGCAACGACGTGCTGGCCTGCCTGGCCGTGACCCGCTGGGCCCTGGACCGGGCCCGCCGCGGCGAGGGCCCGACCCTGGTCGAGGCGTTCACGTACCGCATGGGCGCCCACACCACCTCCGACGACCCGACGAAGTACCGGCGGGACGAGGAGACGGCGGCCTGGGAGGCGAAGGACCCGATCCTGCGCCTGAAGGCCCACCTGCTGGCCACCGGGGGCGCCGACGAGGCGTTCTTCACGGAGCTGGAGGCGGAGAGCGAGGCGATGGGCAAGCGCGTCCGCGAGGCCGTGCGCGCCATGCCGGATCCGGACACCATGGCGATCTTCGAGAACGTCTACGCGGACGGGCACGCGCTCGTCGACGAGGAGCGCGCCCAGTTCGCCGCCTACCTCGCGTCCTTCGAGGAGGGTCACTGATGGCTGTCGAAAAGATGTCGATCGCCAAGGCGCTCAACGAGTCGCTGCGCAAGGCGCTGGAGCAGGACCCCAAGGTCCTGATCATGGGTGAGGACGTCGGCAAGCTCGGCGGCGTCTTCCGGATCACCGACGGTCTGCAGAAGGACTTCGGCGAGGAGCGGGTCATCGACACCCCGCTCGCCGAGTCGGGCATCGTCGGCACCGCCATCGGTCTGGCCCTGCGCGGGTACCGGCCGGTCGTGGAGATCCAGTTCGACGGTTTCGTCTTCCCCGCGTACGACCAGATCGTCACGCAGCTCGCGAAGATGCACGCCCGCGCCCTGGGCAAGGTCAAGATGCCCGTCGTCGTGCGCATCCCGTACGCGGGCGGCATCGGCGCGGTCGAGCACCACAGCGAGTCCCCCGAGGCGCTCTTCGCGCACGTCCCGGGCCTGAAGGTGGTCTCCCCGTCGAACGCGAGCGACGCCTACTGGATGCTCCAGCAGGCGATCCTCAGCGACGACCCGGTGATCTTCTTCGAGCCGAAGCGCCGCTACTGGGACAAGGGCGAGGTCGACTTCGACGCCATCCCCGGTGAGCTGCACAAGGCGCGTGTGAGCCGCGAGGGCTCGGACGTCACCCTGGCCGCCTACGGCCCGATGGTGAAGGTCTGCCTGGAGGCGGCGGCCGCGGCCGCCGAGGAGGGCAAGTCGGTGGAGGTCCTCGACCTGCGCTCGATGTCCCCGGTCGACTTCGACGGGATCCAGGCGTCGGTAGAGAAGACCCGCCGGCTCGTGGTCGTCCACGAGGCGCCGGTCTTCCTCGGCGTCGGCTCCGAGGTCGCCGCCCGCATCACGGAGCGGTGCTTCTACCACCTGGAGGCGCCGGTCCTGCGCGTGGGCGGTTTCCACGCTCCGTACCCGCCGGCCCGCCTCGAGGACGAGTACCTGCCCGGCCTGGACAGGGTGCTCGACGCCGTCGACCGCTCGCTGGCGTACTAGGAGACCCGCGTCATGACCATCCGCGAATTCAAGATGCCCGATGTGGGCGAGGGCCTCACCGAGGCCGAGATCCTCAAGTGGTTCGTCCAGCCGGGTGACACCGTCACCGACGGTCAGGTCGTCTGCGAGGTCGAGACGGCCAAGGCCGCCGTGGAACTGCCGATCCCGTTCGACGGTGTCGTGCACGCGCTCCTCTTCGAGGAGGGCACCACGGTCGACGTCGGCCAGGTGATCATCTCGGTGCAGACCGGCGAGGCCGAGGCTCCCGCCCCGGCCGCCGCGGCTGCGGCTCCCGCCGTCGCCGCCGAGGCTCCCGCCGCCGAGGCCGAGGCCGAGCCCGCGGCGCGCCAGCCCGTCCTCGTCGGCTACGGGGTCTCCACCGCCTCCACCAAGCGCCGCCCGCGCAAGGCACCGGCGGGCACGGCCGCGCAGAACGGTTCGTCCGCCCCGGTGGCCCCCGCGGCTCCGGCCGCGCCCGCGGCCCCGGCGCCGCTGCCCGCCGTCCCGGCGCAGCCGACCGGCGAGCGGCCGCTGGCCAAGCCGCCGGTGCGCAAGCTCGCCAAGGACCTCGGCATCGACCTGGCTTCGGTGGTACCCACCGGCGACGGCGGGGTCGTGACCCGGGAGGACGTCCACGCGGCGGCCGCCGCGGTGATCACCCCGCAGACGGCCGTACCGGCCGCCGCCCCGGCTCCGGTGACCGCGCCCGTCGCGGCGGCCACGGCCCCCGCGGCCGACGCCTCGGCGCGGGAGACCCGTATCCCGGTCAAGGGCGTCCGCAAGGTCACCGCGCAGGCGATGGTCCAGTCGGCCTTCACCGCGCCGCACGTCACCGAGTTCGTCACGCTCGACGTGACGCGCACGATGAAGCTGGTCCAGGAGCTCAAGGACGACCCGGACCTCGCGGGGCTGCGGATCAACCCGCTGCTGCTCGTCGCGAAGGCCGTCCTGGTGGCCATCCGCCGCAACCCGGACGTCAACGCGTCCTGGGACGAGGCGGCCCAGGAGATCGTGCTCAAGCACTACGTCAACCTGGGCATCGCGGCGGCCACCCCGCGCGGGCTGATCGTCCCGAACATCAAGGACGCGCACGCCAAGACCCTCGGCGAGCTGTCGCAGGCGCTGTCCTCGCTGGTCGCCACCGCCCGCGACGGCAAGACCTCCCCGGCGGACATGCAGAACGGCACGATCACCATCACCAACGTCGGCGTCTTCGGCGTCGACACCGGTACGCCCATCCTGAACCCGGGCGAGTCCGCGATCCTCGCGGTCGGTGCGATCAAGCTCCAGCCGTGGGTCCACAAGGGCAAGGTCAAGCCGCGGCAGGTCACCACCCTGGCGCTGTCCTTCGACCACCGCCTCATCGACGGCGAGCTCGGCTCCCGCTTCCTGGCCGACATCGCCGCGGTCCTGGAGCACCCCCGCCGCCTGGTCACCTGGGCGTAGCGGCCGGTACGGCACGACGTCCCACCCCGATGGCCGGTCTCCCCGAGGAGGCCGGCCATCGGCCGTACCCGGGGCGGTAAAGCCCTGGTCGGTGCCGCGCGCCCTGTGTGATCATCGCCGGATGTTCTTTCGCGCTGTGACCGCTGATCCCGCAGACCTGGACCGGGCCGTCGCCCATCCGGCCGACGGCCCGGTCCCCGCCCTGACCACCGAGCGGATCCGCGAGGAGCTCGCGGGCAACCGGATCCGGCCCGAATGGATCTGGCTCGCCGAGGACGGGGACGGGCGGATCCTCGCCCGCGCGCTGTGGTGGGGGCGCGCCGACAGCGAGCGGCCCGTCGCGCTCGACTGCCTCCAGGTCGGGGCCGGCGTGGCCGATCCGGCCGCGGTCGCCGCCGGGCTGCTGGAGGCCGGCCACGCGGCCTTCGGCAAGCGGCCGGGCTACAACCTCTCGCTGCCCCGCGGCTGGCGGGACGAGCCGGAGCTGGCCGCGGCCGTCGCCTGGCGCCGGGAGGCCGCGGCCGGGGCCGGGCTGACGCGCGAGATCGAGCGCCTGCGCTACGAGTGGATCCCGGACGCCGGCACGGCGGAGCCCACCGGCCGGCTCGTCTTCCGCGAGGGCACCGACGAGGAGATGCTGGAGGCCTTCGTCCGGCTCTCCCGGGACAGCCTCGACCTGGCCACGCAGCACGAACTGCTGCTGATGGAAGCCGAGCAGCTGGCCCGTGAGGACTTCGACTTCTACCTCGACTGCCCCGGCGAGCGCTCCTGGTGGCGCCTGGCCCACCTCCCGGACGGCCGCCTCGCGGGCCTGGCCATCCCGTCGGCGACCCCGTACCACCGCAACGTCGGCTACCTGGGCGTCGTACCGGAGCAGCGCGGCCAGGGGCTGATCGACGAGATCCTCGGCGAGATCACCCGGTTCCACGCGGCCGAGGGCGCCGAGCGCATCACCGCGACCACCGACACCGTCAACGTGCCGATGGCCGCCGCCTTCGAGCGCGCCGGCTACGAGGTCACCGAGATCCGCCTGGTCCTGGAGTCCCCGGACCGGTGAACCGGGCGGCCCCCGCCCCCCGGGAGGTAACCTCCGCCCGGGGAAGGGGGCTGGGGTGTCCATCGCCGAATTGCAGGTGTACTCCGTCGAGGAGGCCGACGTCACGGGCGGCGTGTGCGTGGTCCGGTGCGTCGGCGGGGTGGCGCGGGCCGGACAGGTCTACGCGGTCGGGGAGTACCGGATGGGCCTGCGCCACATCGAGCGCCACGGGCGGGTCGTCGGCTCCTTCGACGCCGGGCACATCGCGAAGGTCCACCTCGCGGGAGCCGTGGTCGCGCTGCTCACCCGGGGTCAGGTGCTGACCTCGGTGCCGCCCGACGGGCACTCGCTGGAGGACCTGGAGGCCTGGCTGGCCACCGACCCGCCGCTGCAGGAGGAACCGCACCCGCGGACCCTGCGCGTGCTGGCCGGGGTGCGGATGCGGGACGAGCGGCTGCCGGACGGGATCCGGCTGCGCTGGGGCCGGATCGCGCTCGCCGCGACCCACCGCAGCGCGCGGGCCGAGGGCGTGCCCGATCTGCTCAGGGCGCCCGAACTTGCCTGCGTACAGGCGTACTTGATCCAGCGGTTCGGCCCGGACCGGGGCGGCGACCCGGCCGCCCTGTGCCGGGAGCTGCTGGCGCTGATGGACCTGACCCCGGATCAGGCCGCGGCGCAGGGCCGGGCCTGGCGCGACCTTCCGTACCACCGCATCCGGCACCTGCGCCGCATCAAGGCCCTGATCCCGTGGCTGGTCCTCGCCCGCCCCCACCTCGCGGACGCCGATCCGCTGTCGGCCGCGGTCGACGCCTGGGCGGCGGTGCGGCCGCGATTGCCGTAGCCGGTAAAAGAGCGCGTGACTTCGGCTTTCGTAGAGCGATACTGAGCGCAGTACGCGGGGGGTTGCGTGCGCCCGACTGTCGCTGGGGGAACAGGACGTCTACCGGTCGTGCGGCGCCGCAGCATCCTTCGTGACTCCACTCAGTCTCTCCACGAAGGAACCCCACTGGTGCGTCCCACCCGCACGACGGTCCTGCTGACCGCAGGTCTCGTCACCCTTCTCGGTGTTCCGGCCGCCGCGGCCGCCGAGACCCCGACCAACCTCTACGTCAACAACCAGGACGGCTCGGGCTGCTCCGACACCGGAGCCGGTACGCAGGCCGTTCCGTACTGCACGATCTCGGCGGCGGCCAAGGCCGTGCTCCCGGGCCAGACGGTCCGGATCAAGCCGGGCTGGACCTACGCCGAGGCCGTCACCATCGACCGCTCGGGAGCGCCGGGCAAGCCGATCAGCTTCGTCGCCGACGGACCAGCGGTGGGCCAGCAGGCCGACCTCGGCAAGACGGTGACCGTCCGGGGTGCTTCCCACGTGGTGCTGGGCAGCCTGTTCGCCCGCGGCGGCGTTCAGATCAGCGGTTCCACCGACGTCGGGCTGGACCGGATCCGAGCCGTACGGGGCAGGCTCGACTCCGTCGCGGTCGACGGCGCGAGCAAGGACGTACGCATCGGCCGGAGCAATCTGCTCGGCGTCCGGATCGAGGGCGGCTCGCAGGGCACCGTGCTCAGCCGCAACCTCATCTCCGGCCCGGTCGGACCAGCGGTCTCCGCCGTCGACGCACCCGGCACCGTCGTCACGAACAACACGGTCCACGGCTACTGCGGCGCCGCCCTCTCGATCGCCGACGGTTCGACGGGCGCCGGCCTGTTCAACAACGTGATCGTCGCCAAGGCCGGCGATTCCTGCAGGACCGACGGTGCGCGCAACGCCATCCTGATCGCGCAGAGCGCGACGGCGGGCACCGTCGCCGACTACAACCTGGTCGCCTCCCAGGTGCCCTACAGCTGGGCCGGCACCACGTACCCGGACCCGGCGGCGTTCCACGCCGCGACCGGTCAGGGCGGACACGACATCCTGAACCCGGGCCAGGACGGCCTCGGCCCGGTCGAAGGCTCCCCGACCGTCGACTCCGCCGACCCGACGGCGCCGGGCGTGCTGCCCACAGACATCGACGGAAGACCGACCGCGGACGACCCGCTGGTCCCCAACACGGGCAAGAACGGCGGTTACCTGGACCGCGGCGCCTACGAGACCCACGACGGCCTGAGCCAGACCTGGATGCACGTCGACCAGACCTGGGCGCCCGTCGGCACGAAGGTGGAGGTGCAGGCCGTCTCCGACAGCAACTGGCCCACCGCGATGAGCTACCACGTCGACTTCGGCGACGGGACGCCCCCGGTCGTCACCCAGCAGGGCACCGGCGCCCACGGTCTGGCCACGCACGCCTACAGCAAGGCGGGCGACTACGTGATCAAGGTGACGGCCGTCAACGCCGTCGGCCAGAAGGCCACCACGGAGAAGCCGGTCAAGGTGACCGCCGCCGGCCCGCTGACAGCGGCCTTCTCGGCCGGTCCGGTCCTGCCCGCCCCGGACGACACGACGACGCGCGTCCCCCCGCTGACCATGTCCCTCGACCCCTCGGCCTCGGCGACCCCGTGGCCGGTGGACCGCACCGAGGTGGACTTCGGGGACGGCTCCCAGAAGAGCCTCGCAGGTCTGGCCACCGCCACGCACACCTACTCCAGGCCGGGCGACTACAAGGCGGCCGTCACCGTCGTCGACGTCAAGGGCACCAAGTCCACGACGACCCGGTCCGTGCACGTGGACTACGCCAGGGCCGGCTACGTGGCCGTCACTCCCTTCCGGCTCAAGGACACCCGCGTCCACGGCGGCACCCTCCAGGGCGGCAGCCCCGCGTCCATCGGCATGCCGGCCCCGCTCCACGCGTCGGGCATGGCCTCGGGCGGCATGTCCGCGGCGGTCATCAACGTGACCCTCACCGGTGTCACACAGGACGCCTACCTCAACGTCGCGTCGACGTACGACGACCGGCCGACGACATCGAGCCTCAACGCCCGTGCGGGTGCCACCGTGTCCAACACCGTGACCGTCCCCGTCGGTAAGGAAGGCCAGGTCTGGTTCTACCTCAACGCCGGCCGCGCAGACGTCATCGTGGACTTCGTCGGCTACTACCAGCCGAACGCGGGGCAGAAGTTCAGCCCCGTCGCCCCGACCCGGCTCGCGGACACCCGTACCGCCGGCGGCCCGGTGGCCGGTGGGACGACCCGTACGGTCAAGGTCGCCGGCGTCGGCGGGATCCCGGCCGACGCCCAGGCCGTCGCGGTGAACCTGACGAGCACCGAGGCGACGCAGAACTCGTTCGTGGTCGCCTACCCCGACCCGGCGAAGCGGCCCGAGCCGGCGTCGAACCTGAACCCGGAGCCCGGTAGGGCCAAGTCGAACCAGGCCATCGTGCCGGTCGGCCCGGACGGGACGATCACCCTGTACAACCACGCCGGTTCCGTGCAGCTGATCGTGGACGCGGTGGGCTACTACGGCAAGGACGGCAAGGCGCTCTTCACGCCGGTCGTGCCGGGGCGCCTCGCGGACACCCGTACGACGGGCATCGTCGCCGCGGGCGGCACCACGACGGTGGCCGGGGTGCCGGCCGGCGCGGTGGGTGCGGTGCTGAACCTGACGGCGACCGAGAGCACCGGTGCGGGCTTCCTCACCGCGTACGGCTTCGGCTCGGCCCGTCCGGAGGCGAGCAGCCTGCAGACCCTGCCGGGTCTGACCGTCCCGAACCACGTGACGACCCCGGTCGCGGACGGCAAGGTCAGCGTCTACAACGGCCAGTGGGGCGGTCCCAACCACGTGATCGCCGACCTGCTCGGGTACTTCACCCAGGGCTGAGCACAGACACCACGGAGCCCCGGTCCCCGCACGCCGCGGGGGCCGGGGCTCCGTGCTGCCGGCTCAGCGGGCCGCGTTGCCGAGGACCTTGGTCGGGGTGATGCGGACGACCACGCGGACGTCCTCGGCCGGGGCCTGCTGGTACTCCTTGCCGGCGCCCGGGCCCATGTACTCCTCGGCGATCCGGACGGCCACCTTCCGGCCGATGTCCTCGGTGACGGTGGCCGTGCCGCGGATCTCGGCGTAGAGGAAGGGATTGGCCAGGTCGAAGACGGTGACGCCGACCCGGCCGTCCCGCACGATGTTGCGCTCCTTGCGGCGGCCCTCCTCGGTGGAGATCAGCAGGTCGCCGCCGTCCCGGGTCACCCAGATCACCGAACTCTGCGGGCTTCCGTCGGGGTTGATGGTCGACAGGACGGCGGGGTGCGGCGCGTCGAGCAGCCCCCGTACGGTCTCGTTCAGCTCAGCAGTCATGGCGGCGAGGCTAGCCGGGGCGCCCGGCGGCCACCGGGGATTTCCGGCCCGGCCGGCCGACTACCCGAGGTTCCAGGGGATGTTGCGCCAGGGGCTCGCCGGGTCGGTCGTCAGCGCGAGGTGCGCGGCGAGGGCGGTCGTGTACCAGGTACCGAACTCCTCCTCGTCGAAGTGCAGGCACCGGCCGAGGACGTACCCGGCGGAGAACTCCTCCCACGAGCGGTACGTGTCGCGGGCGGCCTCCCCGGCGCGCAGTACGGCCTGCTCGGCCTCGGCGACGGTCCCGTAGCGGCAGCCGACGCCCCAGCGGGCCATCTGCGAGGCCCGGCCGATGTCCCAGCCCTCCACGGAGCGGACCCAGCCGTCAGGGGGGAGCAGTCCGTCGGCCCGGAAGCGCTGCTCGTAGCGGGCGATCCGGCCGATGAGGCGCCTGACGCCGGCTATTTCCCCCTCCACCTCGGCGCCGGGGCGCGGCTGGGCGACGGTGACCCCTTCGGGGGTGAGCTGCGGTTCGGCGGCGCGTTCGGCGTTGCGGCGCAGGCTCGCCTCGGCGACGTGCCGCCAGTGCTCCACGTCCACGGGCCCGGCGAAGTCGGAGGCGAGGGCGCGGCGGACGCGGAGCGCGTACTCCCAGACTGGGCTGACCATTTCGGAGGCCAGCAGCGTGTGCAGGGTGGAGAGCCAGTCGGAGCGTTCGGTGATGCTCCAGCTCTTCGCGACGCGGCGGCGCTCGTACTGGTAGCCGCTGCCGTGGTAGGCGAGGGAGTTCCAGAACTCGCCGTTGGTCACGGCGAGATGGCTGCCGACGGCGAGCCCGTGGGCGACGGGCCCGTGCAGCGGGCCGCCGGTGAAGAGGGCGTGGACCTTGCCCTCGGGCAGGCCGTAGTGCGGGGAGGCCTCCGCGTGGGCGCGCCAGCGGGCCAGGTCGGCGGGGGCGGTGGTGAGGTAGGCCTCGGCGGGGGAGCCCGGGTTCACGGCGAGGAAGGCGGGGTCGTCGGCGGCCCAGACCTCGGCGAACCAGCGCAGGCTGCGGGACTCGAAGACCGTCTCGGGGGTGGGGGCGGGCAGCATGCCGGCGGTGTGGACGACGAGCATCCGGTCCGGGGTGGCGTGGAAGAACACCGAGCCGGGGTGCGCGTCGGACTGCGCGCGGGGCTGTGCCACGTACAGCGGCGTGCGGGCCAGTACGTCGAAGTACGCGGCCCAGTCGCCGGCGGTCTTGGCCCCGTACAGCTCTCTCTCGATGACGCTCGGCGCGATCCAGGTCCCCATACGGCCGAGCCTAGCCTTCGACGACGGGGGTGAGGCCGTCGAGGAGGGCTCGGAGGCCCAACTCGAAGAGCGCGTCGAGCCGCAGGTCGTAGCCGTCCTCGAAGGATCCGACCACCTTGGCGAAGGTGGGGAAGCGGCCGGAGTCCACCAGTTCCTGGAGGACGGGGGCGCGGCTGTCCATCCACTGGTCCTCCGACTGGCCCGTGGCGGCTTCGGCGTCGGCCTCCATCTCCAGGTGCGCGGCCAGGCCCTGCACATGGCTGTAGAGCAGGACGTGGATGTCGAAAAGGGTGCTCGGGTCGAGTCCGTGGCCGTCGAGTGCGGCCAGCATCCATTCGCCGTGGACGAGCAGGTTGGGCAGGAGCAACGGGCGGGTGAGGGAGCTGATCCGGGCCAGCCACGGGTGCTTGCGGTACACGCGCCACAGGGTGCGGGCGCCGACCTCGATGCGCGCCCGCCAGTGGGCGGGGGCGTCGGCGGGGTTGGACTCCTCGCCGTAGGCGGCGTCGGCCATGAGGAGGATCAGGTCCTCCTTGCTCGGGACGTACCGGTAGGTCGACATGGCCGCGACGCCGAGCCGGGCCGCGACGCCGCGCATGGAGAGCGCCGCGAGTCCTTCGGCGTCGGCGATGTCGATGGCGCTGCGGACGATCCGGTCGAGGGTCAGCTCCTGCTCGGAGGCCGGAGCCGCCGGGTGCGCCGGCTGCGCCGGGGTGTTCGCGGCGGGTGACGGACGGGTGCGGGGCGCCGCGGCGGGCGCGAGCGGGGTGCTCGTGGCGACGACCGTGCCGATCCGGGGACGGGCCTCGACCAGGCCCTCCAGGCGCAGGGTGGTCAGGGCCTTGGTGGCGGTGGCGAGCGCGACGCCCCATTCGGAGGCGATCTGCCGGGTGGAGGGGACCCGATCACCGGGGGCGAGTTCCCCGTTTGCGATGCGCCGCCGGATCGCGGCGACGATGCGCAGGTAGGGGGGATCACCGGCTGCGCCTGTGGTCTGCGTCACGTTCTGCCGCCTTCCTCTCCTGTACTAGTGCAGAGGGTAGCAGCGGCGATGGCCGCCCGCGCTGCTCTGACCTAGTACAGGTGCGTAGTTGTGCCTGTTGAGAGACCTGTGCGTACGTCGTACATTCAGACTGCGTACAGCGTACAGACCAGCGAAGGAGCTCCTCATGCGGACCGTACTCATCTCCGGCGGCGGCATCGCCGGCCCCGTCCTCGCCCACCGCCTGCGCCACCACGGCTTCGAGCCCACCGTCGTCGAGCGCGCCCCCGGCCCGCGCGCCGGCGGGCAGGCCGTGGACATCCGCGGCGTCGCGCTCGACGTCGTCGACCGCATGGGCCTGCTGGAGCGGGCGAGCCGCGTACGCACCCGGATGCGCGGCATGTCGATCCTCGGCCCCGACGGCAGCGAGGTGGACCGCTCCACCGAGGCGACCTTCAGCAGCGGCCGGCTCGACGGCGAGGACATCGAGGTGCTGCGCGAGGACCTGGTGCGGATGGTCCACGAACACACCCGCGCGGACGTCGAGTACCTCTTCGGGGACAGCATCACCGCACTCGACGAGGACGAAAGCGGCGTGCGCGCCCGGTTCACGCACGCGGCGCCGCGCACCTTCGACCTCGTCGTCGGGGCGGACGGCCTGCACTCCACCGTGCGCAGGCTGGCCTTCGGCCCCGAGGAGCGCTTCGTCCACCACCTGGGCAGCTACCTCTCGGTGTTCGGCGCGGACAACTTCCTCGCCCTGGAGGACTGGCAGATGTGGCTGCGCGACGGGGACATGGGCTTCGGCATCATGCCGGTGCGCGAGAACACCGAACTGCGGATCGCCTTCGGCTTCGAGTCCGGCCCGCTGGCCCCGGAGCTGCGCACCGGCGACGCCCTGCGGCGGCTCGTCGTCGACCGGCTGGAAACCCTTCAGTGGGAAGGGGCCCGCCTGGCCGAGGCCGCCCGCAGGGCCCCCGACTTCTACTGCGACGCGATGGCCCAGATCCGCATGGACACGTGGTCGCGGGGCCGCGTGGCCCTGCTCGGCGACGCCGGCTACTGCCCCTCCCCCCTCTCGGGGCAGGGCACCGGCCTGGCCCTGGTGGGCGCCCACGTGCTGGCCGACAGCCTCGCGCAGGCGCCGGGCGACCACCTCGCCGCGTACGCCCGCTACGAGGAGCGGATGCGGCCCTTCGTCAGCCTCAACCAGGCGCTGGCGACGGAGAACCCCGGCGCTCCCGCGTCGGAGGAATCCGTGACCCGCGCCAAGCACGGGATCTCGCTGGACGGTTGAGCCCGCGGGAACGGGCGGCCGCCGCCCCGCGCCGTGGCACGCCCCCTCGTGCCACCGCGCGACCGTACGAACCCCCTTGACGCCCCACTGCGCCCACGGGACGCTCCCGGGTCTTGAGTCCGAACGGTTGCAGCTGGGGGGCCGCTATGCCGGAGGAGTCCGTGCAGTCGGTGGGGGAGCTGCGCGCGCAGCTCGTCGCACGGGGGGCGCGCTGGACGGTCCTGGAGCATCTCGCCGACGAGGAGCCCGTGCCGCGGCCTTCGCTCGGTCTGGAGCCCGGGGCGAACCTGACACCCGCCGAGGACGTGGGGGTGATCGATCTGCCGGGGATCATCGGCCACGCGAGCGGCAATCCGCATCTGACCCGGCGCCGGGCCGCCCACGGGCTGCTGCCCGGGGTGCGGGGGCCGGTGGCTCAGGCCCGGCCCGCGGCCGTGGACTGGCGCAGCCGCTGGGGCTGGCCGTGGATCACCAAGGTGAAGGACCAGAACCCGTGCGGTTCCTGCTGGGCCTTCGGCGCCGCCGGCCTGGTGGAGTCCATGGCCCGGATCGAGCACGACGTGTGGACGGAGCGCTCCGAGGGGGACGTGCACGACGGTCTGCGCTTCACCTGCGGGCAGGGCAGCAATCCGGAGACCGCCCTCGACTGGATCACGTCGAACGGCGGGCTCGCCGACCCGGACTGCTGGCCGTACAGCACCCCGCCCGCGGGGCTGCCGGCCGCCCGCCGCGACGCCTGGCGCGCCGAGTACACGCCCAGCTGGGACCGGTCCGGGCGGACCGTCCGGATCACCGACTACGTCCGGCTCGGCGACGTGGAGCAGCAGAAGGTCTGGCTGGACACGGTCGGCCCGCTGACCGCCTGCTTCGACGTCTACGACGACTTCTTCGGGCTCGGCTCCGGCGTCTACCACCGCACCAGCGACCATCTCGCGGGCGGACACTGCGTGTTGATCGTCGGCTACGACGACGCGGCCGGCTGCTGGCTGTTCAAGAACTCCTGGGGGACCGGTTACCACGTCGGCGGCTACGGCCGTATCGCCTACGGCGAGGTCAACATCGACCACTGGGCCAAGTGCGGCCTGCGCGGCACGAACATCGACCCGTGGACCAAGCGCCGCCTGCACACCGGCAACGTCTACGAGAGCGGCAACGGCCGCGCCCACCGCAACTTCGAGCTCCTCGCCACCACCACCGGCGGCCGGCTCCAGCACTGGTGGCGGGAGGGGGACTCCCCGTTCGCCTGGGCCCGTGCGGGCACCTTCGCCACCGACGCCTCCGGCCAGCCCGCCTTCACCGGGACCACCTACAACCGCAACATGGAGTCCCTGCACGTGACCACCGGCGGCCGGCTGCGCCACTGGTACTACGAGCAGTCCGCCGCCGTCTGGCGCGACGGCGGCGTCTTCGGGCCGGGCGACGCGGCGGTCGGCTCGACCCCGGCGTTCATCCAGAGCGACTACGGCAGGCCGGGCAACTTCGAGGTGGTGGTCCGGACCGCCGACGGCCGTCTGGGCCACTGGTGGCGGATCAACGGCGCCCCCTGGACCTGGAACGACGGCGGCCGCTTCGCCTCCGGCATCGCCCACTACGGGCCCGCCCTCGTCCAGACCCGCGCCCGCCACCTCGACCTCGTCGCCGCCCTCACCGACGGCCGCATGCAGCTGTGGTGGCGCGACGACCCGAACGGCTTCGCCTGGCGAGCCGGGGAGATCTTCGGCAGCGGTACGGCGGCCGTCTCCGCGCCCTGCCTGATCGAGGGGCAGTACGGGGCCGCCGACGAGGACACCGCCGGGAACTACGAGCTGTGCGTGGCCGTCGCCGGCGGTCGGGTGGAGCACTGGTGGCGCGGCAACGCGGGCGGCTCGCCCTGGCGCCGCAGCGCGGTCTTCGGGCACGACGTCGCCGCCGTCACCGGGATGCTCCAGGGCAGCTTCGGGTTCAACCTGGAAGTCATCGTCCTGCGCACCGACCGCCGCCTCCAGCACTACTGGCGGGACGGCGCGGGCTGGCACGAGGGGTCGGTGATCGGCCCCGTCTGAGAGGACCGGGCGGCTGTGGAGGTACGGAGCATCGTGCTGGGCCCGGGCGAGCCGTACGAGCTGCGGCTCACCGGGCGCGGCGCGCGCGGGTACGTGTGGACCTGGCACGTCACCGGGGATGCGGACGTGGTGACGGTGGCGGAGGGGCCGACGGCCTCCGGCGCAACGCCCGACGGCACAACGCCGTCCGGCGCGGGCCTCCCCGGGGCGCCGGTCGAGCGGACCTATGTCGTCCGGGGCCGCCCGCCGGGCGGGGGCCGGGCCCGGATCCGCTTCGCGCAGGTCCGGCCGCCCTACCCGGACGAGGCCCCGTACGACGAGTTCGTACTGGACGTGGAGGTCGTCGCGGTCACCGGCGCGGCCTGAGGGCGGTGCGCTGGACGGCCTCCAGGGGGCCGTGGTTGAAGCGGCGCAGCCACAGCCACGATCCGGCGGCCAGGGTCAGGCCCACGCCCGCCCACAGGCCCATCACCCACCACGGACCGCTGCCGCCGAGGCGCTCGGCGAGGCCGAGCCCGATGCCGTAGCAGAGCAGCATGCAGAGCAGGTTCTGGGCGACGTAGCAGGACAGGGCGGTGCGGCCGACGGAGCCGAGGGCGGTGCGCACGGCGGCCGGGATCCACCGCCGGTCCAGGGCGATGCCGATCAGGCCGATGTAGCCGAGGGCGAGCAGCGGGGCGGCGCCGTAGCGGCCCAGGAGGTAGAAGTCGCCGCCGCCCAGGGTGGTCGCGGCGTTCAGCGGCAGGCCGAGGCCCAGGCCCCAGGCGGCCATCCGGGTCCGGATGCGGCGGCCCTCGGCGGTGGCGGTGAAGGCGCCGGCGCGGTGCAGCCGTACTCCGAGCAGGAAGAGGAGGACGAGCAGCCCGAAGGAGATGACCGGCTCGATGCGCAGGGCGAGGAAGTGCTCCAGGCGGAAGGCGATCTGGGCGGGCCAGCCGCCGTGGGCGTACAGCTCGACGGCGGCCGGGTCCGTGTCCCTCGAGGGGCGGTCGGGGCGGCTCAGCGCGTCGAGGGTCAGCAGGGAGACCAGCGCCAGGTGCACCGCGCCGGCCGTCCACATGGCCCGCCGCCGCACCTTCTCGGAGCGGGCCAGCAGCCACGCGACGAGCAGGGCGGTGACGGCGTACCCCATCAGCACGTCCCAGGCGAAGACGAGCACGAAGTGCACGGTGCCCTCGACGAAGAGGAAGGCGGCGCGGCGCGGGTAGCGGCCGGGCCAGGGCTCGCCGCGGCGGGCGGCGGAGTCGTACTGGATGGCCAGGCCCACGCCGAACAGGACCGTCAGGAGGGCCAGGAACTTGCCGTCGGCGAGGAAGCGGAAGACGCTCTCGGCGATGTGGGCGGCGGAGGGGTCGGAGAGCGGGTCGGGGGGCTTCGGCCCGCCCTGGAGCACCGACCACTCCGAACCGGGCGCGGTGAAGATCCAGACGTTGGTCATGAGCGTGCCGAGGATGGCGGCGCCGCGCAGGACGTCGAGGAGGGGGAGCCTGGCGGTCTTCTGTGCCGCCGGGGCGAGCAGGGTGTCGGCCATGACTCCAGCGTCCCGGCGCACGGGTGCCCGTACGTCGTGCGGGTGGACGAAGGCGGGGTACATCCTTCGATGCAGTGGGCGGGGCGGAGGCTCACACCCCGGGGCGGGAGACCCGTTCCGGCTGCCCCCTTCCGGCGGCCGCGGTCCACATCCTGGACCCGTCACCGTCGGTACCTCTGTTGTATCTATCCTGTGCGCATGCCAGCCCCCGCCAGTACCGTGACCGCCGCCGAGCGGGTCTACCAGCACGTCAAGCAGGGCGTGCTCGACCGTGACTACGAAGGCGGCACCCTCCTCACCGAGGGCGAACTCGCCGCGGCCGTCGGGGTGTCCCGCACGCCCGTCCGCGAGGCGCTGCTGCGGCTGGAGACCGAGGGGCTGCTGAAGCTGTACCCGAAGAAGGGCGCCCTGGTCCTCCAGGTCTCCGCGCAGGAGATCACCGACGTCCTCGAAACCCGGCTGCTGGTGGAGGAGTTCACCGTACGCAGAGCCGTGCCGGCCCCGCCGGGCCTGCTGGACCGGCTCGCCGCCCTCCTCGACGAACAGCGCCGGCACGCCGCCGGCGGCGACCTCGCCGCGATGATGGCCGCCGACCGCGGCTTCCACGCCGAGATCGTGCGCAGCGCCGGCAACCAGATCCTGTGCCGTCTCTACGACCAGCTCCGTGACCGGCAGCTGCGGATGGGCGTGGCCCTGCTGCACGCCCACCCGGAACGGCTGGACCGGACGCTCGCCGAGCACGCGGAGATCCTGGACGCGCTGCGCGCCGGGGACGCGGAGACGGCGGCCGCGGCGGTCCGCGGGCACATCGGCCGGGTCGAGGCCCTGGTGCGCGGACCGGGCCGGTGAACGGGCCGGTGGACGGGCCCTTGAACAGGCCGGTGAACGGGCCGGTGGACGACTCCCCCGCCAGGGCCGGCATACCCGCCGACCCGCCGGGCGGCGGGAGGGCCGTCGCCGTCTGGAGCATCGGTGTCGCCGTCTACTTCGTGGCGGTGATCTTCCGTACCAGCCTGGGCGTGGCCGGCCTCGACGCAGCCGACCGCTTCCACGTGGGCGCCTCGGCTCTGGCCACCTTCTCCCTCCTCCAGCTCCTCGTCTACGCGGGCATGCAGATCCCGGTGGGCCTGATGGTCGACCGGCTCGGCACCAAGAAGGTGCTGACCCTGGGCGCGGTGCTCTTCACCGTCGGCCAGCTCGGCTTCGCTCTGTCGCCCTCCTACGGGATGGCGCTCGCCGCGCGGGCGCTGCTGGGCTGCGGCGACGCGATGACCTTCATCTCGGTCCTGCGGCTCGGCACCCGGTGGTTCCCGGCCCGGCGCGGTCCGCTGATGGCGCAGCTGGCCGGGCTGGTCGGCATGGCGGGCAACCTCGTCTCCACCCTCGTCCTCGCCCCGGTCCTGCACGGGGTCGGCTGGACCGCCGCCTTCGCGGGCAGCGCGGTGGCGGGGCTGGTGGTCCTGGTGCCGCTGGTGCTGTTCCTGCGGGACCACCCGGAGGGGTACGGGCCGGCGCCGGTGCAGCGCGGGTCGGCCGGGTCCAGTGGATCCGGCGGGTCCGGTGGGTCCGGCGGCTTCGTACGCCGTCAGATCCGCGAGTCCTGGGCCGAACCCGGCACCCGGCTCGGCCTGTGGGTGCACTTCACCACGCAGTTCCCCGCGATGGTGTTCCTGCTGCTGTGGGGCATGCCCTTCCTGGTCGAGGCGCAGGGCCTGTCCCGGACCACCGCGGGCGGACTGCTGACCCTGGTCGTCGCCTCGAACATGGCGCTCGGGCTGGCCTACGGCCAGATCGTCGGCCGCCGCCAGTCGGCGCGGATCCCGCTCGCCCTGGGCACGGTCGGCCTCACCGCCCTGCTGTGGGCGGCGGTCCTCGGGTACCCGGGCGACCGGGCACCGATGTGGCTGCTGGTCGCCCTGTGCCTGGTGCTCGGCGGCTGCGGGCCCGCGTCGATGATCGGCTTCGACTTCGCCCGCCCGGCCAACCCGGCGGAGCGCCAGGGCACCGCCTCCGGCATCACGAACATGGGCGGCTTCATCGCGTCCATGACCACGCTGCTGACGGTGGGCATCCTGCTCGACGCCACCGGAGACAACTACCGGATCGCCTTCTCCACGGTCTTCGTACTCGAAGCGGTGGGCGTGATCAGCATCCTGCGGCTGCGCCCGCTCGCCCTGGCCCGCGAAGCGGACCGGGTCCGCGTCACGATTCCCGCGCAGGAGCCGGAGCCGGTCTCCCGCGCGTGTCCGCTCCCGGAAACGGCAGGGCGCGAGGTGCCGTAGAGCGGCCGTCCGTGCCGCTGCACGTACCCGCGCCCGTGCCTCTGCCCGCGGCCGCAGCCGTGTCCGCAGCCGTGTCCGCGCCCGCGCCCTGAGTCATCGGGCGCGGGACCTGCGGGCCGATCCCGCTACGGGGTCACGGAGAACTGCGTGAGGATGGCGTCCGCCAGCTCGACGTCGCCCTCCACCTTCACCCGGTCCGCGACGGTGTGCGCCCGCACCCGGCCCGCCGCCAGGCGCACGTACGTCTCCCAGTCCAGCGTCAGGGTCACCGCCGGGCCCAGTGACGGCGACTTGTCCACCGTCCCGCGGCCGTCCGCGTCCACCCGTACCGTCCGCATGAACTCCAGCTGACCGTGCACGTCGATCACCACCGCCGAGTTCGCCGGCGCCCCCGCCCGCTTGGCCACCACCTTCGGCAGACCGGCCAGCAACAGGTCCCGCGCCACGTACGCGCCCGGCGAGTCCCAGTTCCCCGGTGCCCCCAGCGCCGCCCGCAGGTCCTGCTCGTGGATCCACACGTCGAAGGCCCGCAGCCGCAGCGCCTGCTCCAGCGTCACCTGGTCACCGAGCGGCCCGCGCACCATCGAGGCCGGATCCCGCTTCTCGTTGCGCAGCTGCCGCGAGCGCCGGATCACCGTGTACTCCAGCTCCGAGGTCATCTCCGGCGCGGTGTGGTGACGCCGTACGTCGACCTGCACCTCCATGTACCGGCTGAACTCGTCCACCACGTGCCGCAGGTCGCGGGCCACCGTGTGGATCGGCCGCGGATCCCCGAGCTGCTCGCACTCGATACCGATGATGTGGGACACGACGTCGCGGACCGACCAGCCGGGACAGGGCGTCGCCCGGTTCCACTCTCCCTCCGCCAGGGGGAGGACCAACTCGGATATCGCCTCGATGGAGTGCGTCCACGCGTCGGCATAGGGCTGGAGGGCGGGATGCGGATGGACGGTCAACGGGACCCCTCGCGGTGCTGTTCAATGGCGCGTTTTAAGAAGCTGTGGACTCAGTTTCCAAAACTACGCTGCCGGTGAGCACCCCGGCAGTGCTTTCGTGTGACGATCGTAGGCCCGAGTTGACGGCTTGAACGCCAGGACGGTGGTAGTGTGCGCGCCTCGCTGATCCAAATCGCAGTGAACGAGGGCGAGTCGGTGTCTTCCCGACGTACCCGCGTGGCCGAACTCGTACGGGAACAGGCGGACTCCGATCTCGTCGTCCTGCCGGAGCTCTGGCCGGTCGGCGCCTTCGCCTACGAGCAGTTCGAGACCGAGGCCGAGCCGCTGGACGGCCCGACCTACGAGGCCATGGCCGGGGCGGCGCGCGACGCCGGCGTCTGGCTCCACGCGGGCTCGATCGTGGAGCGCGCGGGCGACGGCTCCCTCTACAACACCGCCCTCGTCCTCTCCCCGGCCGGCGAGCTGGCCGCCACCTACCGGAAGATCCACCGCTTCGGCTTCGACCAGGGCGAGGCCGTCCTGATGTCGGCCGGGGACTCCCTGACGACGGTGACCCTGCCGGAGCAGACCCTCGGCATCGCCACCTGCTACGACCTGCGCTTCCCGGAGCTGTTCCGCGGCCTGGTCGACGCCGGGGCCACCGCGATGGTCGTCGCGGCGGGCTGGCCCGCGCGCCGCCGCTCCCACTGGACCCTGCTCAACCGGGCACGCGCCGTGGAGGACCAGTCCTACGTCCTGGCGTGCGGGCTGGCCGGCACCCACGCGGGCGTGGAACAGGCCGGGCACAGCCTGGTGGTCGACCCGTGGGGCGAGGTCCTGGCCGAGGCGGGCCCCGGCGAGGAGGTCCTCACCGTGGACCTGGACCCGGCCAAGGTCCCCGAGACCCGCGCCCAGTTCCCGGCCCTGAAGGACCGCCGGCTGCGCTGACGGGACCCCGGGGGACCCCGGGACCCGTTCGACCCCGGTTGACGCCGGGGTTTCGGGGCAGACGGGACGGGTGGGCGGCGCCGGCCGCCGGTTCCGCGACGATGACGAGGACGACGAGGAGGCGGGTGCGCCGTGACGGATGACGCAGAAGCCGTGCTGGATGCCGCCCTGGAGCCGCACGAGCCCGCCGCTGCGGAGATCGCCGCCCGCCGGCGCGTCCGGGACCGGGCCACCGGCCTGACCCACCACGAGGCGCACGCCGCACTGGAGGCGGTGCTGGCGGAAGCCGGCGACCTGGACTCCGCCGACGCGTCCGTCCGCGCCGAGGCCGCGGAGTGGCAGCGCATCACCGACCTCCTGTTCGACCACGGAGGCCCGTACGCGCCGGACACCGACGCCTACGTCCAGGGTCAGCTCACAGCCCGGGAACACCATCGGGGCTGACCCCGCCCTCCCGCTCCTTCTCCACCATCCGGATCACGCACACCGCGACCGCGATCAGCAGCGCCGCGTCCGCGTCCTCCCGGACCACGTCCACCGCGTACGTCTCGCGGACCCGGTACCACTGCCGCGAGACCAGCGCGAGCAGCTCCCCGTCGTACTCGACCTTGAACTCGCGGTCCAGGATCCGACCGCTGACGTCGAGCTCCGTGCCCTCGGCCAGGGTCACGCGGAAGTGACCCCGCAGCAGCGAGAGCCGCTTCCTGCGGATCACCGCGAGCCGCCGCTCGTCCCGCTCCAGCGTCATCGCGTCCCGCAGGGCGAACAGCTTCTCCCGCAGGGTGATCAGGATCAGCCCGTCCGGATCCTTCAGCTCCAGCGTGTCCCGGAAGCGCAGCGCCTTCCCGTCGACGAGGAAGGCGTGCCGGCCGTCCTCGTCCTCGATCCAGTAGTCGTCCCCGATGGCCAGCATTTTGTCCCGAACGAGGTATTTCATGCGCTGATCAGTGCCCGCGATAGGTTGCCCCCATGCCCCTGCTCTATGTGACCGATCTGGCGTACCCCGCACGCGGCCGCCGCTACTGCGACGAGGACATATTCCTCACGTCCCGGCTGCGGGCCGATTTCGACCTGGCCCTGTGCCATCCCGCGGACGCGGAGGCGATGCTGCCGCTCGGCTTCGACGCGGTGATCGTCCGCAACAGCGGACCGGTCCTGCACTACCAGGAGGCCTACGACTCCTTCCGCGCGGCCGCCCTCGCCGCCGGGGCCCGCGTGTACAACCCGCTCACCGGCCGCGCCGACATGGCGGGCAAGCAGTACCTCCTCGACCTGACCGCCGCCGGCTACCCCGTCATCCCGACGATCGACGACCCGGCCCGGCTGGCGGAACTGCCGCAGGTGCCGCAGTACGCGGTCAAGCCGAAGCAGGGCGCCGACTCCATCGGCCTCACCTTCACCGCGACACCGGACGGGCCGGCCGGGGACGTGCTGATCCAGCCGCGCATCGACTTCGCGTACGAGGTGTCCTTCTACTACGTCGACGACGCCTTCCAGTACGCGCTCCACGCCCCCGATCCGGCCCGCCGCTGGGAGCTGGCGCCCTACACCCCCACCGACGCGGACCTGGCCTTCGCCCGCTCCTTCGTCGACTGGAACACCCTCGACCACGGCATCCAGCGCGTGGACGCCTGCCGGGCCCCTTCCGGCGAGCTGCTCCTCGTCGAGCTGGAGGACCTGAACCCGTACCTGTCCCTGGACCTCGTCCCGGCGCCGGTACAGGACGCCTTCGTCGGCGCGCTCACAAGATCCCTCCACACCTTCCTCGGCACCACCGCCTGATGTCAGACCCGGCTGCCAGGCTTTCCCCATGGACAAGCAGACGTTCTGGAAGCTGATCGAGACGGCCCGTGCGGAGGCCGACCCGCAGGGAGTGGCCTCGCGCGCGGCGCAGCTCCTCGCGGACAACCCGGAGGCGGAGATAGCCGCGTCCCAGCAGGTGCTGTGGGACCTGCTGGCGGAGTCCTACCGGGCGCCGCTCTGGGCCGCTGCCTACGTGATCAACGGGGGCTGCTCGGACGACGGCTTCGACTACTTCCGCGGCTGGCTCCTCACCCAGGGCCGGGAGACCTTCGAGACGGCCCTGACCGACCCCGACTCGCTGGCCGCGCACCCGGCGGTCCGCGAGGCCGCGGCGCAGGGCCTGGAGCTGTGGGACGAGTCCGCCCTCTCCATCGCCTGGACCGCCTACGAGGCCGGCACCGGCCGCGAACTGCCCGCGGACTCCTTCACGATCAGCTACCCGGCCCTGGACCCGTCCTGGGACTTCGACTTCGACGACAGCGAGGCGATAGCGGCCCGACTGCCCCGCCTGAGCGCCCTCTTCGACTATTCGTAGCGGTACAGCAGGGACTCGCGCTCCTGCTGCCGGATCTCCTCGATCGTCAGACCGGGGAGATCCAGGTGGGAGAGGGTGATCTCGGCGGAGGTGGGGACGGCGTCCTCGGCGAGCCACTGCCCGGGCTGCCACGCATGGCTGCGCAGGAACGCCTTCGGGCAGTGCTGGTAGGCCTCCTGGACCTCCACCACGATCGCGCTCCGCGGGGGCTTGCCGACGGCGGTCAACTGCTCCAGCAACCGCGGATCGGCGCTCACGCAGGCCCGCCCGTTGACCCGCAGGGTGGTGGCCCGGCCGGGGATGACGAAGACCAGCCCGGCCCGCCCGGTCTCCACGATGTTGTGGGCGGTGTCCAGCCGCTTGTTGCCGGTGGCGTCGGGCAGCGCGAGAGTGAACTCGTCCAGCACGGCCACGAACCCGGGCGGCCCGCCCCGCGGCGTGACATCGCAGGTCCCGTCGGCCCCCGCACTGGCCACGAACACCAGCGACGACCGCCCGATGACCGCCCGCGCGGCCTCGTGGATCCGGTCGACGGCCTTCCGGCGCGCCATCTCGCCGGGACTCTCGTAGAGCTCGCGCAACCCCTCCGTGCTCTGCACTGCGGTGGCACTCACGGCATCGAATATCCGCCCGCTCGGCGGCACGCTGGCTGTCACGCCTCCGCACGCTACCGGGTGATCACCGCCTAGAGCCCGCTGGTGTCGAGATCGATCCCGAACGGCTCGGGCAGCCGCACCGGCGTCCCGAAGGGATGCGGCCCGTCCACCTTCGTGTACCCGAGTCGCCCGGGCCCGGCGAACACGGTGACGGTCTTTTCCACCCGGTCGACCAGCAGGTACAAGGGCGCGCCGTACTCGGCGTACCGCTTGCGTTTGACGACGCGGTCGGTCTCGGCGTTGGACTCGGAGGTGATTTCGACGACGAGCAGCACCTGATCCGGCAGCAGAGCGCTCCCGCCCTTCGCCAGCGCCTTGGGAACGACGGCGAGGTCAGGCACGTACCAGTTCGGCGAACCCGGAAGGTCCAGATTGCCCGAGCCGGTGACGCAATCCAGTTCCTTGACCCGAGGGCGGATCTGGTCGCGGATCTCTTCGGCCGCGTTCTCATGGTCCCAACTCGGCGTCACGTTGCTGATGACCCCTTCGACGATTTCGGTGCGGTCCCCGCTGTGGTGCTGGATGGCGTACTTCAGCGCGCGCTCGGGGTCGACGCCTTCGCTGTAGTCGTGCGCGGTGGTCATTCCGGACGCCTCCCTTGCTTCCTGGCTCCAGGCTCCCACGGGGTCCCGTCGGTCGTCGTCACCCCTGCGAGTGCACATGTCCGGGGGTGGCAAGCTTGAAGGATGAACGATGCTGCCCCGGCGCCCACCCCCGCGCCCGCACCCCGCAAGCGTGCCCGTGTCCGTGCCCCCGAGCTGATCGGCAAGGGTGGCTGGCTGAACACCGGTGGGAAGGAACTGAGCCTCGCCGACCTGCGGGGACGCATTGCGATCCTCGATTTCTGGACCTTCTGCTGCATCAACTGCCTGCACGTCCTGGACGAGCTGCGGGAGCTGGAGGAGAAGCACCGCGACACCGTCGTGATCATCGGCGTGCACTCGCCGAAGTTCGTGCACGAGGCCGAGCACGCCGCCGTGGTCGACGCCGTCGAGCGGTACCAGGTGCACCACCCCGTGCTGGACGATCCCGAGCTCGCGACCTGGAAGCAGTACGCCGTACGGGCCTGGCCCACGCTCGTGGTGATCGACCCCGAGGGGTACATCGTCGCCCAGCACGCCGGTGAGGGGCACGCGCACGCCATCGCGCGGCTGGTCGAGCAGCTGGAGGCCGAGCACGAGGCCAAGGGCACGCTGCGGCGCGGCGACGGGCCGTACGTGGCGCCCGAGCCGGTCGCGGGCGACCTGCGGTTCCCCGGGAAGGCGCTGCTGCTGCCGTCCGGGAACCTGCTGGTGTCGGACACCACGCGCCACCGGCTCGTGGAGCTGGCCGCCGACGGCGAGAGCGTCGTGCGCCGCGTCGGCAGCGGCGAGCGCGGCTTCGCCGGGGACAGCTTCAGCGAGCCGCAGGGCCTCGCGCTGCTGCCCGACGGCAAGGTCGTCGTCGCCGACACCGTCAACCACGCACTGCGCACCTACGACCCGGCCACCGGGCAGGTCGAGACCGTCGCCGGGACCGGCCGCCAGTGGTGGCAGGGGGCGCCGACCTCCGGGCCGGCGCTGGAGGTGGACCTGTCCTCGCCGTGGGACGTGGCCTGGTGGCAGGGCCGGGTCTGGATCGCCATGGCCGGGGTGCACCAGCTGTGGACCTGGGACCCGGAGGCCGGGACGGTCGAGGTCGCGGCCGGTACGACCAACGAGGGGCTGCTCGACGGGCCGGCCTCCGAGGCCTGGTTCGCCCAGCCCTCCGGCCTCGCGGCCGCCGGGGACCGGCTGTGGATCGCCGACTCCGAGACCAGCGCCCTGCGGTACGTGGAGCCGGCGGGTGACGGCCACGAGGGGTACGTCATCAAGTCCGCCGTCGGCACCGGACTGTTCGACTTCGGCCACCGGGACGGCGACGCGGCCCAGGCGCTGCTCCAGCACCCGCTCGGCGTGACCGCCCTGCCCGACGGTTCGGTCGCGGTGTGCGACACGTACAACCACGCGCTGCGCCGTTACGACCCCGCCACCGGTCAGGTCTCGACCCTGGCGACCGATCTGCGCGAGCCCAGCGACGCCGTGCTGGTGGGCGAGGACATCGTGGTCGTCGAGTCGGCCCGGCACCGGCTGACCCGCCTGCGCCTCCCGGAGGAGGCGGTACGCGTGGACGCGGTCGCCCACCGTACGCAGCGGGCCGCCACCGAGGTGGCCCCCGGCACGCTCCGCCTCGACGTGGTCTTCCAGGCCCCGAGCGGGCAGAAGCTCGACACCCGCTACGGGCCCTCCACCCGGCTGCTCGTCTCCTCGACCCCGCCGGAGCTGCTGGCGGCGGGCGAGGGCGCCGGGAGCGACCTGTTCCGGGAGCTGGCGCTGAACCCGGACGTCAGCGAGGGCGTGCTGCACGTGTCGGCGATGGCGGCGTCCTGCGACGACGACCCCGCCAACGAGTACCCGGCCTGCCACGTCCACCAGCAGGACTGGGGCGTGCCGGTGCGCGTCACCGCCGACGGTGTCTCCCGCCTGCCGCTCGTGCTCGCGGGGATGGACGGCTGACCGCGCTTCCCGTACCGGCGGCGCCGCGCCGCCGGTACGGGAGGGCTCAGCCCTCCAGGAAGGCCACCAGGGCGTTCGCCAGCAGGAACGGGTCGTCCGCGCCGCACAGTTCGCGGGCGCTGTGCATCGAGAGGATCGCGACGCCGATGTCCACGGTCTGAATGCCGTGGCGGGCGGCGGTGATCGGGCCGATCGTCGTGCCGCACGGCATCGAGTTGTTGGAGACGAAGGTCTGCCACGGCACACCGGCCCGCTCGCAGGCGGCGGCGAACACCGCGCGCCCGCTGCCGTCCGTGGCGTACCGCTGGTTGACGTTGACCTTCAGGATCGGTCCGCCGTTGGCGCGCGGGTGGTGCGTCGGGTCGTGCCGCTCACCGTAGTTGGGGTGCACGGCGTGTCCGGTGTCCGAGGACAGGCAGATGGTGCCGGCGAAGGCCCGCGCGCGGTCCTCGTACGAGCCCCCGCGGGCGAAGACTGAACGTTCCAGCACGTTGCCCAGGAGCGGGCCGTCCGCGCCCGTGTCGGACTGCGAGCCGTTCTCCTCGTGGTCGAAGGCGGCCAGCACCGGGATGTGGTCGAGCTTGTCGGCGGTGGAGACCGCCGCCAGCGCCGCCACGCCCGCGTGCACCGACAGCAGGTTGTCCATGCGCGGGCCGGCCACCAGCTCGCGGTCACGGCCCAGGTACGAGGGCGGCTCGATGGAGTGGACCATCAGGTCCCAGCCGGCCACCGAGCCCTGGTCCAGGCCCTCTTCCTCTTCCAGGAAGGAGATCAGGTCGCCCTCCTGGACATCGCCCAGACCCCAGATCGGCTGCATGTGGCGCTGCTTGTCGAGCTTGAGGCCGTCGCTGTTCACCGACCGGTCCAGGTGGACGGCGAGTTGGGGGACGCGCAGCAGGGCGCGGTCGACGTTCACCAGTCGCTCGCTGCCGTCGCGCAGGGTCAGCCGCCCGGCCAGGCCCAGGTCGCGGTCCAGCCAGGTGTTGAGCAGGGTGCCGCCGTAGATCTCGACGGCGATCTGCCGCCAGCCCTGTGAGCCCGTGTCCGGCAGCGGCTTGACCCGCAGGTTCGGGGAGTCGGTGTGCGCGCCGACGATCCGGAAGGGAGTGTGCGGGGCCGCGCCCTCGGGAACGAACCAGGCGATGAGCGCACCGCCGCGGAGCACGAACTTGCCCCCGGTGCCCGCATCCCAGGCGTCCGTTTCCGACAACTGCCTGAAGCCCGCCTTCTCCAGCCGCTCCGCCGCGTTGGCCACGGCGTGGTACGGCGACGGACTGGCCGTCAGGAAGGTCATCAGATCGTCGGTGTGGCCGCGGTCGAAGCGGGCGGGAGAGCTCATGTGGTTCACCTTAACGACGGTCGTGTTCGCCTGGCCGGACTGCGAGGGATGGCCGGTGGTCAGGGGCCGCAGGGCGGGTGATCTGCGGCCCCGTCGGTTTTCAGCCCGGCGGACGCTCGAATCGGCGCTGCAGCTGCCTGCGCTCGCCCCGGCGGATGCGCGGGAGCATCTCCGGGGTCTGCGGGGAGCGCTGCGCGCGTCTTCTGCGTCCGGCGCAGAAGATACAGGCCTCGCCGGGAGGAGCGTCGGGGTCGATCGGCGCGCCGGGATGTTCGGTGCATCCCGAGGCGTTGCGGGGCCGGGAGAGTTCGCGGGCGACGATGAAGGCGCGGTGGAGGTCGTCGGCGATGCGGACGAAGTCCTCCGCGGGCGAGGACAGGCTCAGGTGGAACCGCTGGTCCTCGACGGTGCGCAGGTAGGAGCGCAGCCGTTCGAGCGTGTACGGGGGGTCCGGTACGGGGTATCCGAGGCGGCGCTGCTCTCCGGCGGGGGCGGTGGCCGGGCCGCCGTGCCGGCGCTGTCCGAGGCGTCGGCGGTCGTTGCAGATGAGGCAGCGGCCCCAGCCTTCGGGTGCCTCGGGGTCGAGGGCGCCGTTGGGGTGCTCGGGGCAGCCGGTGTAGCTCTTGGCGGGGGCCAGTCCGGTGGCCGTCTGGAAGGCCACGTACAGCGCGTCGGCGATGGTGTCGTACTCGGCGGGGTGCGCGCCGTCGTACAGCTCGCGCTGGTGGTCGCCGAGGCTGCCCAGGCTCGCCTGCAGCTCCTTGAGGGCGTACGGACGCCCGGTGGGGACGGAGTACCCCCTGCTGCCGTGCTGATCCTGTGGACTCATGCGTACGAGCGTCCCATGAACGACTGACATAGGGGGAAAGCCGCAGGACAGGGCACCTGCGGCCGGTGTCGGGCGCCTGGTGTCCGCCCTGTGCCGCACGCGCCAGCGGCCGGGCCTCCGAGTGGAGGACCCGGCCGCTGCGCGTACACGGCGTACTGGTGTGACGGGTGGGGCGGTGCAGCCTAGAAGGCGGCCTCGTCGAGCTCCATGAGGGAGTTGTCGACGACCTCGGCCAGCTGGCGCTGGACCGAGACGTTCGGCAGGACCTGGGACGCGAAGAACTTCGCGGCGGCGATCTTGCCGGTGTAGAAGGGGACGTCCTTCGGGGCGGCGGTCGCGAGCTTCTCGGCGGCCACGGCGGCGCCCTTGAGCAGCAGGTATCCGACGACCACGTCACCCGAGGCCATGAGCAGGCGGGTGGTGTTCTGGCCGACCTTGTAGATGTTCTTGACGTCCTCGCCGGTGGCGGTGAGGTCGACGATCATCTGGCCGACGATGGCCTCCAGGTCGACCGCGGCCTTGGCGAGCGCGTCGCGGGCGCCGGCCAGCTCCTCGCCGCCGACGGCCTCGGCCAGGAACTTCTTGATCGTCTCGGAGAGGATGTTGAGCGAGGCACCCTGGTCGCGGACGATCTTCCGGAAGAAGAAGTCCTGGCCCTGGATGGCGGTGGTGCCCTCGTAGAGGGTGTCGATCTTGGCGTCGCGGATGTACTGCTCGATCGGGTACTCCTGGAGGTACCCGGAGCCGCCGAAGGTCTGCAGGGACTGCGCGAGCTGCTCGTAGGACTTCTCGGAGCCGTAGCCCTTCACGATCGGCAGGAGCAGGTCGTTCAGGCCGATCTCGGCGGAGGCGTCCTCGCCCGCGGCCTGCTTGAGCTGGATCTCGTCCTGCACGGAGGCCGTGTAGAGGACCAGGGCGCGCATGCCCTCGGCGTAGGCCTTCTGCGTCATGAGCGAGCGGCGCACGTCGGGGTGGTGCGTGATGGTGACCTTGGGCGCGGTCTTGTCCATGAAGTTCGCGAGGTCCGGGCCCTGCACGCGCTCCTTGGCGTACTCCAGCGCGTTCAGGTAGCCGGTGGAGAGGGTGGCGATGGCCTTCGTGCCGACCATCATCCGGGCGAACTCGATGATCATGAACATCTGGCGGATGCCGTCGTGCTTGTCGCCGATCAGCCAGCCCTTGGCGGGGTGCTGGTCGCCGAAGGTCATCTCGCACGTGTTGGAGGCCTTGAGGCCCATCTTGTGCTCGACGTTGGTGGCGTAGACGCCGTTGCGCTCGCCCAGCTCGCCGGTCTCCCAGTCGAAGTGGAACTTCGGGACGAGGAAGAGCGACAGGCCCTTGGTGCCCGGGCCGTGGCCCTCGGGGCGCGCGAGGACGTAGTGGAGGATGTTCTCCTCCATGTCGTGCTCACCGGACGTGATGAAGCGCTTCACGCCCTCGATGTGCCAGGAGCCGTCCGCCTGCTGGATGGCCTTGGTGCGGCCGGCGCCGACGTCCGAGCCGGCGTCCGGCTCGGTGAGGACCATGGTGGAGCCCCAGCGCTTCTCGACGGCTATCTCGGCGACCTTCTTCTGCGCCTCGTTGCCCTCTTCGAAGAGGATGCCGGCGAACGCCGGGCCGGAGGAGTACATCCAGATGGCCGGGTTCGAGCCGAGCAGCAGCTCCGCGTAGGCCCAGATGAGGGAGCGGGGCGAGGTGGTGCCGCCGATCTCCTCGGGCAGGCCCAGGCGCCAGTACTCCGAGTCCATGAAGGCTTCGTAGCTCTTCTTGAAGGAGGCCGGGACGGGCGCGGTGTTGGTGGTCGGGTCGAAGACCGGCGGGTTGCGGTCGGCGTCCTCGAAGGAGGCGGCCAGCTCGTTCTCGGCGAGGCGGGCGAGCTCGGACAGGACGCTCTTGGCGGTCTCGGTGTCCATCTCCTCGAACGGACCGGTGCCGTACTGCTTGTCGCGGCCGAGCACCTCGAAGAGGTTGAACTCGATGTCGCGGAGATTCGACTTGTAGTGCCCCATGGCGACGGCTCCGTTAAGGCTCGGGGAGACAGGTTCCTCGTACATACCAATCGGTAACGTAATGATGCTACCCGCCGGTAATAAGGCGCAACCCCTGACGACTGTGACCAGCGTCAAGCCTGGCGGGAAATCCGTGTCCGGCGGCGAGTGGCCGGTCGGTAGGCTTCGCCCCATGTACGGCTACGACCAGAACCCGGGCGCCCAGCAGCAGTACGCGCAGCAGCCCCCGCAGGGCTACGCGCAGCAGGCGCCGCCGCTGTACCCGGAGCCGTCCCCGCCGTCCCTGGGGGACGCGGTCAGGGCCTTCACCACGGGATCCCTCTCGGCGGAGGACTTCCAGCAGATCTTCGCCGGCTCGAAGGTCTACTGCCCGCGCGGTGACACCCCCGGTTTCCTGGCGCTGCACAACACGCAGCAGCCGGTCATCCCCATGTTCACCACGCTCAAGGAGCTGCGGCGGTACGCGGGTAAGGAGTCCAAGTACTTCGTGATCAGCGGCGCCGAGGTGATCGACCTGCTGCCGACCGGCTACGGCTTCGTCCTCGACATGGAGGGCGACCACCGGATGGTCTTCGACGCGAAGGCGGTCGAGCAGATGGTCGACTTCGCGATGCGCCGGATGTACGGCTAGCGGTACCGGCCGAACCGGCTGAAGCCTGACGGGGGGCGGGGCGATGCTGCGGGTGCATTTCACGGCGGAGGACCTGCTCGGCATCCGGTTCGCCGCCGAGCCGCTGCCCCTGGTGGAGCTGGCCATGGCCGTGGTGGCCTGGCAGCGCACCGACGAACCGGCGGTTTTCGGCCGCTGGCGGGCGCGTGCCGGCCAGGAGCTGCCCGGTCGGGTGCGCCCGCTGCTCGACCTGCTGCGCCCGGACGGCGACAACCCGCAGTTCGTCGAGCCGTACGCGCGCACCCTCGACGAGGGTCTGGCGGCGGTGCGGGACGCCGCCCCGCGGCTGACCGGCGAGCAGCTGGCCCTCGCGGCCGCGCGGGCCCCCGGGCCGGATTCCTGGCTGCGCGCCCTGTGGCGCCACGACCGCGGCGCCTGGGACCAGCTCGACGGCGCGATCCGGTCCGGGCACGAGGCGCTGGTTGCCCCGCACTGGGCCCGGATCCGGCAGTCCTTCCGGGCGGACGTCGCCTGGCGCACCCGACTGCTGGCCACCCATGGCATCAAGGCGTGCCTGGCCAGCACCCACCCGGCGGCCGGCTGGTCGGGGACCGTCTTCGAGGTGGCCCGGCCGCCGCACTACGAGGTCCGGCTCGGCGGGCGCGGGCTGATGCTGATGCCCTCGCCGTTCTGGACGGGCCGCCCGCTGGTCGCCGAGCACCCCGGCGGGCCGCACGTCCTGCTCTACCCGGCGCTGACCCCGCTGCCGCTGACCGCCCCGGGCCCGGCGGAAGGCCCGCTGGACGCGCTGCTGGGCCGCACCCGGGCGGCGGTGCTCCAGCTGCTCGTGAGCCGGCGCACGACCAGCGAGCTGGCCCGGGACCTCGACATCAGCCTCCCGTCGGTCTCCGAGCACACCCGCACCCTGCGCGCGGCGGGCCTGATCACCACGGAGCGCGACGGCAGGGCGGTCCGCCACTCGGTGACGGGCCTGGGCGTGGACCTCCTGCACAGCGGCTCCTGACGGCACCCTTCGGCCGAGCCCGAAAGGATCGCGGGCCGTGCGCCCGCTGTCGCAGCATCGGTGCGGCGGGGAATCCCGCTCCTACCGGAAAGGGGAGAGTGCGATGACACGTACGTCCTTACGCACGAAGCTCGCGGCAGTGGCGGCCACGGGGGTGATGGCGCTGGGTACGGGGGTCCTGGCGGCATCTCCGGCCGAGGCGGCGGTCGCCTGCCCGTACGAGTACTTCTGCGCGTACCCGCAACCCGGCTTCGGCGGCACTCCCATCATGCTCCGGCAGTGCAACGACGTGCGGTACATCCCGTGGACCACGAACAACGGTTCGTGGATCAACAACCAGACCCCGGGCACGCGTGCGCGGTTCATCCTGGCCGGTGAGCGCGGCGACGCGTACACCTACGGGGCCTACTCCGCGGTGTCGAGCGGCATCGACTGGAACACGGTGCTCTATATCGACCCCTGCTAGGCCGCCCCTCTTCCGTCACGTCCGTCACGCCCGTCCCGCCGCAGACCGCGGCCGGGGCGGGCGTGCGCGGGCGTACGCGTGTGTCCGGACGGGCGGGAATGACGCGGGCCGGGGCGATGTTCTGTGCGGGTGTGGCAGAAAGTTCGAGTTTCAACTAAACTCGACGCAGAAGGAGGTCCTGACCATGCCCGCAGTGACTGTTGAGAACCCGTTGACCCTCCCGCGCGTGGCGGAGCCGCAGGCCGCCGCTCCGCGCAAGGTGCTGGCCGTCGTCTCCGCTCCCGGTGGGTTCGAGGGCGAGGGATTCCCGGTGCGCCGCGCGTTCGCCGGGATCAACTACCAGTACCTCGACCCGTTCATCATGATGGACCAGATGGGCGAGGTGGAGTACGCGCCCGGTGAGCCCAAGGGCACGCCCTGGCACCCGCACCGCGGCTTCGAGACCGTCACGTACCTGATCGACGGAACCTTCGTCCACCAGGACAGCAACGGCGGCGGCGGAATCATCAACGGCGGCGACACGCAGTGGATGACCGCCGGTTCGGGCCTCCTGCACATCGAGGCCCCGCCGGAGTCCCTCGTCGTGTCCGGCGGGCTGTTCCACGGCCTCCAGCTGTGGGTGAACCTCCCGGCCTCCGACAAGATGATGCCCCCGCGCTACCAGGACATCGGCGGCGGCCAGGTCCAGCTGCTGACCACCCCCGACGGCGGCTCGCTGCTCCGGGTGATCGCCGGTGAGCTGGACGGGCACCAGGGCCCGGGCATCACCCACACCCCGATCACGATGATCCACGCGACCGTGTCGCCGGGCGCGCAGATCACCCTGCCGTGGCGCGAGGACTTCAATGCCCTGGCGTACGTCATGGCCGGGCGCGGCTCGGTCGGCGAGGACCGCCGGCCCGTCCGCACCGGGCAGACGGCCGTCTTCGGCGAGGGCGGCTCGCTCACGGTGCGGGCGGACGAGTCCCAGGACTCCAACGCCCCGGACCTGGAGATCGTGATCCTCGGCGGACGTCCGATCCGGGAGCCGATGGCGCACTACGGGCCGTTCGTGATGAACAGCCAGCACGAGCTGCAGCAGGCGTTCGACGACTTCCAGGCCGGCCGGCTGGGCCGCATCCCCACCACCGCGCGCACCGGCCTCGGCCACCGCGGCGCCGGTGGGGCGGACAGCTGACCCGGGCTACGCGGAGCCTTCGGGCCCGGGCGCCGTCTCGGCGTACCGGGCCCGAAGCTCCGAGATCACCCCGAACACGGCGGCGGTCAGCGGCACCGCCAGCAGCATCCCCAGGATCCCGGCGACGCTCGCCCCGGCGGTGATGGCGAGCATGACCACGGCCGGGTGCATCTGCACGGTGCGGCTCTGCACCACGGGCTGGAGCACGTAGCCCTCGATCATCTGGACCAGCAGCACCAGGCCCAGTGCCCACAGGCCGATGACCCAGCCCCGGTCGGCGAAGGCCACCAGGACGGCCACGGCGCCCGACAGGATGGCCCCGAGGTAGGGGATGTAGGCCGTCACGAAGACCAGGGCGGCCAGCCCCAGCGCACCCGGTACGTCCAGGATCAGCAGACCGGCGCCGATGAGCAGGGCGTCCACCAGGGCCACGAAGGTGGTGCCGCGCATGAACCCCTCGACCGCCTCGAAGGCACGCCGCCCCATGGCCTCCATCAGGTCGCCCGAGCGGTTCGGGACGAGGGAGCGCAGGGTGTCCACGGCCCGGTGGGAGTCGCGCAGGAAGAAGAAGATCAGCACCATCGCGAGCAGCGCCATCGCGATCACCGAGCCCACCACGCTGAGCCCGCTGACCACGCCCGACGCGGCCGTGCCGCCGAACTTCGTGAGCAGGTCCTTCGAGTTCGCGGCGATGTCCTCCAGCGAGGTGCCCACCGCCCCGAAGTGTTCGGCGACGGTCTCGCCGGCCCGCCGCAGCGCGTCGACGATCTGGCCGCCGGTCTCGATGAGCGCGAGGACGACCACATAGGTGGCCCCGCCGACGACGGCGACCACGGCGAGGCAGGTCAGGGCCGCGGCCAGCGAGCGGTTCATCTTCATGCGGATCAGCCGCCGGTGCATCGGCCCGAGCAGGGCCGTGCCGAGCACGGCCAGCAGTACGGGCGTCACGGCGGCCTCGAAGACGGTGCACAGCCATACGCCGACGGCGAGGACCGCGGTGGCGAGCAGGACGACACCGCACCAGGCGGCGAGCCGCCGGACGGGCTCCGGCAGGAGGTGATCGGAGGGATTGGACACGGCTGCATCCAATCACGCCCCACCGCGCCCGCCGGAGGGCCGCACCTCCTGTCCGGCAACTCCGGCCGGCGGTCGTCACTGCGGCAGACGGTCGTCACTGCGGCCGGCGGTCAGAACTCCGGGTCGGCGTCCGCCTTCGACTGCTCGTGCAGCTCGAACCAGATCGACTTGCCCTCGCCCCGCGGATCCACGCCCCACGTGTCGGCCAGCATCTCCATCAGCAGCACTCCGCGGCCGCTGGAGGACATCTCGCCCGGCTGCCGCTTGTGCGGGAGCTCGTCGCTGCCGTCGGCGACCTCGACGCGCAGCCGGCGCGCGCCCAGCTCGCCGACCGCCTCCGCGACCAGCAGCGCGTCGCCGTCGGTGTGCGTCAGTACGTTCGTCACCATCTCGGAGACCATCAGCACCGCCGAGTCCACCTGGTCGGGGTCCGCCCAGTCGTGCAGCAGCTCCCGGATCTGCTGCCGTGCGCCCGCGATCCGTTCCGGCTCCACCTGGGCCACGGTCAGTACGGTGCGGCGCGCGGGGCGGGCCGGGTACGCCGGCGCCGGGCCGCGGCCGAGATCCGCGCTGTCGCGGCACAGCAGCACCACCGCTATGTCGTCCTCGCGGCGGTCGGCGAGCGGACCGGTGGTGTGGTGCGAGGACGGCCCGTGCACGGCCTGGACCAGCAGGTCCGCCAGTCTTTCGAGGTGCGGGGGTTCGAAGTGCGGGCTGCCGGGCTGAGGGCCTGCGAGGTGCGGCGCGGTGCCGAGGCGGCCGGTCGCGTCCGCCGTGACCGCTCCCGCCGCCGGACCCTCCGACTCGTGCGCATCGGACTCCAGCACGGCGCGCAGCCGCGCCCAGCCGGTGTCCAGGTCGTGCCCGCCGGTCTCGATGAGCCCGTCGGTGCAGAGCATCATCGTCTCGCCGGGTTCCAGGGTGAACCGGGTGGTGGGGTAGTCGGTGTCGGGGACGATCCCGAGGGGGAGCCCGCCCGCGGTGGGTCGCATCAGGACGGTGCCGTCGGCCATCCGGATCGCGGGATCGGGGTGACCGGCGCGGGCCACCTCCAGCAGTCCGGTCGCCGGGTCGCACTCCACGTACAGGCAGGTCGCGAACCGCGGGCTCTGGAAGTCGGGGTCCTGACCGCCGGCCTCCCCGGACGGGTCGGACTCGTACGAGGAGCACAGCCCGGCCAGGAAGCGGGAGGCGCGCGAGAGCACCGCGTCCGGCCGGTGGCCCTCGGACGCGTACGCCCGTACGGCGATCCGCAGCTGGCCCATCAGCCCGGCCGCGCGGACGTCGTGGCCCTGCACGTCACCGATGACCAGCGCGAACCGGCCCGACGGCAGCGGGATCATGTCGTACCAGTCGCCGCCGACCTGGAGCCCGCCGCCCGTCGGGACGTACCGCGCCGCGATCCGCATGCCGGGGATCTCCGGGCCGAGCTGCGGCATCATCGACCGCTGCAGGCCGGTGGTGAGCTCCCGCTCGGACTCGGCCACCCCGGCGCGCTGGAGCGCCTGGGCCAGCATCCGGGCCACGGTCGTCAGGACGGACCGCTCGTCGGGCGAGAAGGACGCCGGGTGCTTGAAGGCGGCCATCCAGGCGCCCATGGTCCGCCCGGCCACGATCAGCGGCAGGAAGGCCCAGGAGACCCGGTCGAAGCGCTGGGCGAGCGGCCAGGAGGCCGGGAAGCGCCGCTTGTAGTCCTCGGGCGTGGCCAGGTAGATCGCCCGGCCGGTCCGGACGACCTCCGCGGCCGGGTAGTCGGTCTCCAGCGGCATGTCCGAGAAGGGGCCTTCGTCCCCCGGATCGTGCCCGTGGTGCCCGATGATCGACAGCCGGTCCCCGGCCACGCCGAAGACGGCCAGCCCGTCCGGGCTGAAGCCGGGCATGGACAGCGAGGCGGCGACCCGCAGCACCTCCGCCGTGGACCGGGCCTCCGCCAGGGCGCGGCCCGCGTCCAGCAGGAAGGCCTCGCGGGAGCGCCGCCAGTCGCCGGTGATGGGGGTGTGGGCGGCCGTGGTGCCGGGCTGCGGTTCGGCGATCTCCTGGATGGTGCCGATCAGCTCGTAGTCCGTGGCCCCGTCGGGCGCCCGGTTCTCCAGCGGCTTGGAGCGGCTGCGCACGGTCCGCAGGACCCGGCCGTCGACGTCCATGATCCGGAGCCGGGCCTCGGCGAGGGTGCCCTCGGCGACGGCCAGGTTGATGATCCCGTTGATCTCGTTCCAGTCCACCGGGTGGAAGCGGGACCGTACGGCGACCTCCGGCAGCACCACCGGTTCGGCGGGCAGCCCGAGGAGCCGGGCGGCCTCACCGTCGAGGGTGACCGTCCCGGAGGCGTTGTCCCATCTCCACAGGCCGGTCGCGATGGCGGCCAGGACGTCCTCGGTGCGCACTCGGCCATCTTTACAGGTCATATCCGTTACGTGCCTGTTCGCCGGGGCCGCCGGACGCATTTGCGCAGGCTGGAGGGAGTGCCCGACCCGTCACCTTCCCGGACGGTAACCTTGGGACGGTTGAATCCACCCTGGTATCGCGTAGAACTGGATGACTGATGCATCGGTACAGGTCCCACACCTGCGGCGAGCTCCGCGCTTCTGACGTCGCCGCCGACGTCCGGCTGAGCGGCTGGCTGCACAACCGTCGAGACCTGGGCGGCATCCTCTTCATCGATCTGCGGGACCACTACGGCATCACGCAGCTGGTCGCCCGGCCCGGCACCGCGGCCAACGAGGCGCTGAGCAGCGTCACCAAGGAGACGGTCGTCCGCATCGACGGCAAGGTCGTCTCCCGCGGCGCCGACAACGTCAACCCGGAGCTGCCGACCGGCGAGATCGAGATCGAGGTCTCCGCGGTCGAGGTGCTCGGCGCGGCCGCGCCGCTGCCCTTCACGATCAACACCGACGACGGGGTGAACGAGGAGCGGCGCCTGGAGTACCGCTTCCTCGACCTGCGCCGCGAGCGCATGCACCGCAACATCATGCTGCGCTCGGCCGTCATCGCCTCGATCCGTTCGAAGATGGTGGCCCTCGGCTTCAACGAGATGGCGACGCCGATCCTCACCGCGACCTCCCCCGAGGGCGCCCGTGACTTCGTCGTGCCGTCCCGCCTGAACCCGGGCAAGTTCTACGCCCTGCCGCAGGCGCCGCAGCAGTTCAAGCAGCTGCTGATGATCTCCGGATTCGACCGCTACTTCCAGATCGCGCCCTGCTTCCGCGACGAGGACGCCCGTGCCGACCGCTCGCCGGGCGAGTTCTACCAGCTCGACGTGGAGATGTCCTTCGTCGAGCAGGAGGACGTCTTCCAGCCGATCGAGCGCCTGATGACCGAGCTCTTCACGGAGTTCGGCAACGGCCGCGAGGTCACCTCGCCGTTCCCGCGGATCCCGTTCCGCGAGTCGATGCTCAAGTACGGCAACGACAAGCCCGACCTGCGCGCCAAGCTGGAGCTCGTCGACATCACCGACGTCTTCGAGGGCTCGGAGTTCAAGGCGTTCGCCGGCAAGCACGTGCGTGCGCTGGCCGTCCCGGACACCGCCGCGCAGCCGCGCAAGTTCTTCGACGGCCTCGGCGAGTACGCGATCTCGCTGGGCGCCAAGGGTCTGGCCTGGGTGCGGGTGGGCGAGGACGGCTCCCTGACCGGTCCGATCGCCAAGTTCCTCACCGAGGAGAACCTGAAGGTCCTCACCGAGCGCCTGGGCCTGGTCCCCGGTCACGCCGTGTTCTTCGGCGCGGGCGAGTTCGACGAGGTCTCCAAGATCATGTCCGGCGTTCGCGTCGAGGCGGCCAAGCGTGCCGGCCACTTCGAGGAGAACGTCTTCCGGTTCTGCTGGATCGTCGACTTCCCGATGTACGAGAAGGACGAGGAGACCGGCAAGATCGACTTCTCCCACAACCCGTTCTCCATGCCGCAGGGCGGCATGAAGGACCTGGAGGAGAAGGACCCGCTGGACATCCTGGCCTGGCAGTACGACATCGTCTGCAACGGCATCGAGCTGTCCTCCGGCGCCATCCGCAACCACGAGCCCGAGGTCATGCTGAAGGCCTTCGAGATCGCGGGCTACGAGGCGGAGACCGTCGAGCGCGAGTTCGCGGGCATGCTGCGCGCGTTCCGCCTGGGCGCCCCGCCGCACGGCGGTATCGCCCCGGGCGTGGACCGCATCGTGATGCTGCTGGCCGACGAGCCGAACATCCGCGAGACCATCGCCTTCCCGCTGAACGGCAACGCGCAGGACCTGATGATGGGCGCGCCGACGGTGCTGGAGGAGGCCCGTCTGCGTGAGCTGAACATCGCGCTGCGCAAGCCGGTCGAGACCAAGGCGGCCGAGCGGCCCGTCTCCGACGCGGTCAAGCCGGACGCCGGGTCCCCGCGGGGCTGAGGCCCGCCCCGCTGATACGCCGAGGGCGGCGCCCCTCTCCTCTTGCGAGGAGAGGGGCGCCGCCCTCGTTCTGCAGGTACTAGAACTGCTCCAGGACGCCCTTGGCCAGGGCGGCGGAGGTCAGCTCGGTGGGGGCGGGGCCGGCGTGGAAGAAGCCGGCGTTCTCGGCGTCCAGCTTGCGCAGGAAGTCGAAGGCCTTGGCGTCGTGGTCGCCGAAGGCGACGAACTGCCAGTGCACGCCGGGGGCCGCGGTGGCGGCGTCGGCCAGGGCCTGCCGGGCGGGCTGGCGGTTGTCGGGGGCGCCGTCCGTCTGGAAGACGACCAGGGCCGGGCCCTCGCCGCCGTCCTTCCGGTAGCGCTCCAGGACGGCCTCCACGGCCACGTGGTAGCTGGTGCGGCCCATCCGGCCGAGCTCGGCGTGGCGGGTCTCGACCCAGGCGGCGTCGTAGCCGTCGAGGGTGAGGTCGGCGGTGCCGTCCACCTCGGTGGAGAAGAACACCGTGTGCACGGTCGCCGCGTCGTCGAGGTGCGAGGCGAGGGCGAGCGCGTGGTCGGCGAGGTACTGGGCGCTGCCGTCCTTGTAGAACCCGCGCATCGACCCGGACCGGTCCAGCACGAGGTACACCTTGGCCCGCGCCCCGGTCTTCCCCTTGCCGCGCAGCACCTGCCCGACGGCCTTGTACGCGCCGACGACCTCGGGAGCCCGCCGCTTGACGACGGCCAGCGCCTGCGCCGGCACCTCGGCCTCGGGCTCCTCCACCGCAGGCTGCTCCGCGGCAGGGGCGACCGGCTCGGCCTCGGCGGGCTCGGCGGCTGCCGGCTCCGCCTCGGGGATGTCCTGGCCTTCGGCCTGGTCCTGCGCCTGCGGCGCCTCCGCCTCGGGCTGCTCCGCAGCGGGGGCGACCGGCTCGGCTGCGACGGGCTCGGCCTCGACGGCCACGGGCTCGTCCTGCGCCTCGGCCTCGACGGCGACCGGCTCCGCCTGGACCACGGGCTCGTCCTGCGCCTCGGCCTCGACGGCGACCGGCTCCGCCTGGACCACGGGCTCGTCCTGCGCCTCGGCCTCGGCTGCGACCGGCTCCGCCTGGACCTCGGGCTCGGTGGCCTCGGCGGCAGCCGGCTCCGTCTGGACCTCGACCTCGGCGGCCTCGGCGGCTGCCGGCTCCGCCTCGGGGATGTCCTGGCCTTTGGCCTGGTCCTGCGCCTGCGGCGCCTCCGCCTCGGGCTGCTCCGCAGCGGGGGCGACCGGCTCGGCTGCGACGGGCTCGGCCTCGACGGCCACGGGCTCGTCCTGCGCCTCGGCCTCGACGGCGACCGGCTCCGTCTGGACCTCGGCCTCGGCGGCCTCGGCGGTGACCGGGGCGGGCTCGTCCTGCGCCTGCGGCGCTTCGGGCCGGGCCGGTTCCGCCACGGCGGTGTCCGCCTCGGCCTCGGCAGCCGCCGGCTCCGCGTCCGGCGCGGTGGCCGGCTCCTCAGCGGGGGCCTCGGCCTTGGCCGGTTCGGCCTCGGCCGGGGTGGGCTCCGCCGGGGGCGTGGGGGTTTCTCCACCGGGCTTCGCCGCAGGCGCCCGGCGGGCTTCCGGCACCGTCGGGTCCGCCGCCGGGGCGGGGGCCGTCAGGACGGTGCCGGGCTCCCGGTCGCGCGGGGTGGACTGCGGCGGAACCGTGGGGTTGTCGAAGGACGCCGCCACCAGTTCGGCGGCGACGTCCAGAGGGGTCCGTTCCGCCTGGTTCGGGACAGCGGCCGAAGGGGTGTCCGTAGTGTCCGGAACGGAGTCCGCGGACCGTCCGAATACCTTGCGCAACAAGCTCCGAATACCCATGGGCCAGGCCTTTCGCATGTGTGCGTGCGTCATTTGTCCGTGCTGCGCGGATGATCCCTGCCCAGAGTGGACACGTAAGGTTATCGGCCGCCCGGCTGGATCTTCGGCAGGGGCGCCTTTCGTGGCGTCCGGCTCCCACCCACCCGCACACCGCTCCCGAACTGCCGCTCCGACGTGCCGGGTTCACCGACCGTTCATCCCCGCGCCGCCGCTTCGGCGCAACCCGGGCCTAGCGTCACGGCTGGATCGTACCGACGCGTTGTCGGCGCCCACGCAGCTACTCGGAGGACACTCGTGCGCAAGCTTCTGCCGTTCATCGGCAACCCGCATGGGAGCGGCCGGTCCGCTCTCACCTGTCGTTACCGCTGTGGCGACGCCTGCTTCCACGAGGTGCCGAACACAAGCGACAACGAGTATGTCGGCGATGTCATAGCTCGTGCCTACTCCCGCCGCTCGATGCTGCGTTCCGCCGCGGTCGTGACGGTCGCCACCGCCGCCGGTTCCGCCGTGGCGTTCGGCGGCTCGGGGCAGACCGCCCATGCCACCCCCTCCGCCGATGCCGCCGCCGCGGGCGCGGGCAAGAACGGTGAGGCCGCCCGTGGCCTGCGCTTCAAGGCCGTCGCGCCGAACACCGACGACAAGGTCACCATCCCCGAGGGCCACGACCAGAACGTGGTGATCCGCTGGGGCGACCCGATCATCAAGGGTGCCCCGGGTTTCAATCCGGACAAGCAGACCGCCGCCGCGCAGGCCGGTCAGTTCGGTTACAACAACGACTTCCTGAGCCTCCTCCCGCTCGGCGGTGACTACGAGCGCCAGCAGCTGCTCGTGGCCAACCACGAGTACACGGACGAGATCCTCATGTTCAAGGCGTACGACCCGGCCAACCCCACCCGCGAGCAGGTGGAGATCGCCTGGGCCGCGCACGGCCTGACCGTGGTCGCCGTCCAGGAGGACCACCGCAGCGGCAAGCTGACCGCGGTCAGCCGCCACCAGCTCAACCGCCGCCTCACGGCCACCAGCGAATTCAGGCTGACGGGTCCGGCGGCGGGCAGCAGCCTGCTCAAGACCTCGGTCGACCCCACCGGCACCAAGGTGCTCGGCACGCTCAACAACTGTGCCGGTGGCACCACCCCGTGGGGCACCACCCTCCACGGCGAGGAGAACTTCAACCAGTACTTCGCCAACGCCGGCCAGGTCACCGAGCCCACCCAGGCCGCCCGCCTGAAGCGCTACGGCATGACCACCGGCGCCTCCGAGCGCAAGTGGGAGCGGTTCGACAAGCGCTTCGACGTGGCGCAGGAGCCCAACGAGTCGCACCGCTTCGGCTGGGTCGTCGAGCTGGACCCGTACGACCCGCACTCGGTGCCGCGCAAGCGCACCGCGCTCGGCCGCTTCAAGCACGAGGCCGCCCAGCCGCGCCTGACCGAGGACGGCCGCCCGGTCATCTACATGGGCGACGACGAGCGGTTCGACTACTTCTACAAGTTCGTCTCGTCGAAGCAGATGAAGAAGGGCAATTCGCGTGCCGCGAAGGAGCACAACCTCACGCTGCTCGACGAGGGCACCCTCTACGTCGCCAAGCTCACCGGTGACTCCCCGGCCGCCGAGCTCGACGGCACCGGCAAGCTCCCCACCGACGGCGAGTTCGACGGCTCCGGCGTGTGGATCAAGCTGGCCACGGGCAATGTCTCGCACGTCGAGGGCATGACCGCCGAGGAGGTGTACGTCTTCACGCGCCAGGCCGCCGACAAGGTGGGCGCCACGAAGATGGACCGCCCGGAGGACGTCGAGCCCTCGCCGCGCACCGGCCGCGTCTACATCGCGCTGACGAACAACACGGACCGCGGCAAGCCCGGCAAGGAAGGCGCCACCGAGGCCAACCCCCGCAACCTGAACAAGCACGGCCAGATCCTGGAGCTTGCCGAGAACTTCGACGACCCGGCCGGCGACGGGTTCGCCTGGCGGCTCTTCCTGGTCGCCGGTGACCCCAACGACCCGGCGACCTACTTCGCGGGCTTCCCGAAGGACAAGGTCAGCCCGATCTCCTGCCCGGACAACGTGGCCTTCGACCCGCACGGCAACCTGTGGATCTCCACGGACGGCAACCAGCTCGGCTCCCACGACGGCCTGTTCGGTGTCGCGACCGCCGGTGAGCGCCGCGGTGAGCTGAAGCAGTTCCTGACCGTTCCGCGCGGCGCCGAGACCTGCGGTCCGCTCATCCAGGACAAGCGCGTCCTGGTCGCCGTCCAGCACCCGGGCGAGATCGACGGCGCCTCCGTCGAGAAGCCGCAGTCGGTGTGGCCCGACGGACCCGGCAAGATCGTCCGCCCGGCGGTCGTGTCCGTCTGGCGCAAGGACGGCCGCAACATCGGTGTCTGACCGGACCAGTTGACCCGAAGAACCCGAGGGGCATGTTTCACGTGAAACATGCCCCTCGGGCGCCGGATCAGGACAACCCGCCCTATCCGCCCCATCCGCCCCATCCGTTCAGTCGCTCGTCGGCACCCTGCCGACGGGGAGCCGGAGCGTCGTCACCGCGCCCCCGTCGGGCGCGTTGGCGAAGCTCACCTCGATCTCCAGCACCGCCGCCTGCCCCATCACGATCGTGAGCCCCAGGCCGTGACCGCGCCCGCGTCCCGGGTCGCCGGTACGGAAGCGCTGCGGGCCCTGCTCGATCAGCTCGGGCGGATAGCCGGGCCCGTGGTCGCGGACCACCACCACCGGGCCCTCCACGGTCACCTCCACCGGCGGCCGGCCGTGCTTGCCGGCGTTGACCAGAAGGTTGGCCAGGATCCGGTCCAGCCGGCGCCGGTCGGTGACCACCACCGTGTCCTGGACCACCCGTACCGAGGCGGCCGGGCCGGCCTGCGACGAGGGCGCGCTGCCTCCGGCGGCCGCGGCGACGGCGCGTTCCACCGCCCGGCCGAGCTCCACCCGGGCGAGGTCGGCCCGTTCGACGCCCGAGTCCAGCCGGGAGATCTCCAGCAGGTCCTCGGTCAGCAGGTGCAGGGCCCTCAGCCGGTTGTCGATCATTTCCTTGGGACGGCCCTCGGGCAGCAGCGCCGCCGCGGCCAGCGAGCCGGTGAGCGGGGTGCGCAGCTCGTGCGCCACATCCGCCGTGAAGCGCTTTTCCGCCTCCAGCCGCGCCTGGAGGGAGGCCGCCATCGAGTCCAGGGCGTGCGCCACGTCCCGTACCTCGTCGCGCGAGCCCCGCGGCCCGGGGTCGTCCCCCTCGGCCGGGAAGTTCACCCGGGCGTCCAGGTCCCCGGCGCTGATCCGGCGGGCCACGGCGGCCGTGGTCGCGAGCCGCCGGCTGATCCGGTCGGCGAGGAACAGGCCGGCCAGCGCCACCACCCCGGCCGCCAGGACCGCGGAGGCCAGGATCGCCGTGTCGGTGTCCCGCAGCCGTTCACGGGTGGTGCCGAAGGGGAGCCAGACCGCGAGGGCCTTGTCGTCGGCGGGTCCGGCCGCCCACATGACGGGCTTTCCCTGCTGCAGCCCGACCATGCTGCCGGTCTGCCCGCGTGCGACGAGCTCGCGCAGCGGTCCGGGGAGGTCGGCCGGGTCGAAGGCGGTGTTCACGTCGCCGTGCGCGGTGCCGTACTCGTAGTGGCCCAGGGCGTGGTCCAGCTCGGTGGCCGCGGCCTTGCGGACCTCCCCGACCAGCTGCCGGGCGACCACGTTGTGTACCAGGATCCCCAGCGCGGCGGCGACCATGCAGCACACCATCGTGGTGGTCAGGGCGATCTTCCAGCGCAGGCTGCTCAGCGCGCGCATCGCGACCCGTCCGCGTGCGGCGGGGTCTGCGCGAACCCGGAGCAGTCGTCGAGGGTGAGCTGGGAGAGGTTCATGATCCCGGCCTTCGGGTCCCACACGTAGTCGGAGACGGCGACGTAGTCGGGATTCGTCGTGGGTTCGCGGACCGCCAGGTGTTCGGCGGCCACCTCCACGCCCTCCAGCACCGCGCGCCGGGACAGGATCCGGGCGATGCTCCCGTCGTCCTGGACGGTGTAGACGCGCAGCTCGCTGAGCCGGCCGTCGATGTCCAGGGCGGTGATGAGCTCCTCCCGGCCGTTGCCCGTCAGGTCGTGCAGGACGGCGGGGCGCACCGGGCAGTCGGGGCCGCCGTCCACAGCCTGTGTGCAGAGCGCGAGCCGCTGGACGGCGCGCGGGTCGACGAGCCGGCCGGTCCCGCCGTCCTGCTCGGTGGCGGAGGTGATGTCGGCGCGTACGACCGACAGCGCGTTCACCCCGCGCATGCTCAGGTCGGCCACCTTGGGCAGTCCGGGGACCACGGCGGCCGTGCCCGGCCGCTGGTCGGGGGCGGGCGGATCGGGACGGACGTCCTTCCACAGGCTCTTCGGGGCGTGCACGGTGCCGAGATCGCCCTCGCTCTGCAGTCCCTCCACGTCGGCGCACCCCGCCAGGAGGACGGCGAGGACCATCACGGCCGGGACGCGGTGCATGCTCCGATGCTGCCCCGTGCGACCCCGCCCGGCCCGGGAGGCGGCCCATTCGGGGGACGCCCGCTCCCGCGCGGCTCCGCGCCGGGCGGCGGCGCTCAGGACTCCGGCCGGGTGATGGCCAGGGCCGCCGCGATCTCCTGGTGGACGGGGGCCAGCACGCTCGTCCCCTCGCCCGCGGGCCCCGCCTCGACCCGTACCGGGGTGGTGCTGCTGCGCACCCGCACCGCCAGCTCGCGAAGCTGCCGCGCGATCGACTCCACCTCCTCGGCGGGGGGTGGGGCGGCGCCGTGGTTGACCCGGACCCGCGCGGCGGTGGTCGCGTCCACGATCCGCTCGACGGCGACCACCAGCGGCCACCAGGCGGCCGCCCGGGCCCCGGTGGGCGGCGGCTCGGTCAGCGCCCGCTGGAACTCGCTGCGCACGCCCGACAGGTCCCGGTAGATGCGCCGCCTGGCCTGGAGGCGGGCGGTCCGGGCCGCCGTGAGCGCGGCCTCGTCCGCGACCGGGGCGAAGGCCCGTTCCACGTAGCGGGCGGCGTCGTCCACGGTGTCGGCGAGCCGGTCCCCGATCCGGGTGTGCCAGCTCTCCGGCCACAGCAGGTATCCCGCGACGAGGGTGATGGCGCAGCCGATCAGGCTGTCCACCAGGCGGGGGCGGATCAGGTCGAAGCCCTGGTGGTTGAGGAGGTCGGACAGGAGCAGGATCACCGGGGTGATCGCGGCGGTCTGGAAGGCGTAGCCCTTGACGGAGAAGGCGGGGATCAGCCCGGCGAGCACGACCATCACGGGGACGTCCCACCAGCCGCGCGGCACCTCGGCGAGCACGGCGGCCGCGACGACCAGTCCGCCGGCGGTGCCGAGGGCGCGCAGTACGGCCCGGGAGAACACCGAACCGAAGTCGGGCTTGAGGACGAAGGTGACGGTCAGCGCGACCCAGTAGGACCGCTCGAACTCGATCACCGATACGAGGGACTGCGCGATTCCGATGCACAGCGCGAGCCGCAGCCCGTACCGCCAGGAGGCCCGGGACAGCACCATGTCGCGTACCGCCCGCCGGGCGCGCACGCGCAGGGCGGCGGGTCGGCCGAGCCGGTCGTCCACGTTGTGCAGGTCGGGCCGGGCGATGTGCACGATCTTCGCGGCATGGCGCAGGGCCGCGTCGACGGCGCGTTCGGCCGGGGTGTGCGCGGCGGGCAGGTCCAGTACGGGCGTTCCGGTGCGGCCCTCCTCGACGGCGTCGGCCAGTTCCCGTACGGCCGCCGGGATCTCGGGCGGCAGCGGCCGGCCGCGCAGGTGTGCGGCGGGCGCGGCCTCCACCAGCGGGATCACCACGTTGAGCTGGGCCAGCAGCCGCACCAGGGAGGGGCTGCGCCCGTGCACCCGGGCCCGGCGGCCGAGCACCAGGTCGTAGGCGTGGTTGATGGCCTGGGTGACCTGCTGGCGGCGTTCTTCGTACAGGGCGCCGGGTCCGCCGGCGGCCTCCAGGGTGTCGGCCAGGGCCCGGTAGGTGTCGGCCACGGCGGTGCGCTCCGGCTGTCGGCGGCGCAGCGGCCAGCCCAGCAGGGTCAGCGCGAGGACGAACAGTCCGCCCGCGGTCAGCAGCAGCGGGGCCGTCCACCAGGGCTCGGGCAGCGGCAGCCCGGCGCCGATCACGGCGTTGAGCAGGAGCAGCAGTCCGGACACGGAGGCGACCGTGCCGATGGAGGAGATCATCCCGGAGACGAGGGCGATGAGGGTGAGCGCTCCGACGGCCAGCCAGCCGTGCCCGTACACCAGGGTTCCCAGGGCCACGCCGACGGCGCCGAAGAGCTGCGGGACCGCGATGTTGAGGACCCGCATCCGGTAGGCGTCGGCGGTGTCGCCGATCACCCCGGCGAGGGCACCCATGGAGGCGAGCGCGCCGTACTCGGGCTCGTCGAGGGCGAATCCGACGGCGAGCGGGACGGCCATCGCGATCGAGGCCCGGACCACGGCGGCCCACGGGATCGGTGCGGCGCTGGGCTTCAGCCCGTTGAGGAGCCAGGAGGGCGGAGCCAGGGGACGGTGCCGGGCTCGCCGCGACGATATGTGTTCGGTGCGTTCGGTGCTCATTCCCGCTTCCGTGCCCGCCGCTCGCGAATCGGTTCTTCTGGGATCTTCTGCGCTGTTCCGTGTGTGTCGGTACCTTCCGAGCTTATGGGGTGCGGCGCAGTCGACCCGTCACCCATGCGGCCAGCGCGGCGGCGAGCCCGATCAGGAGCACCACCCAGGCGGTGGTGCGCAGGTAGGCGGTGAGGGCGTCGTACACCGCCCCGGCGGCCGGCCGGTCGATGTCGGCGGGCAGATCGTCCAGGGTGAGCCGGCGGCACACGTCCACCGCGAGCCACAGGAGTACGGCGCCGACCGCCAGTCCCACCCCGGTGGCGATGACGGCGCGCCGTCGGTGGACGGCGACGGCGATGGCCGCGGCGGCGAGGACCAGGGTCAGTACGGGGAGCCAGACGCCGGCCACTTCGAGCATGTGGAAGCCCTTCCGGAGAGCGCCGAGATTGTCGTACTCCATGACCTTCACGGTCAGGTGCGTCACCGGGATGCGGTCGGCGAAGGGCACGTCGTCAGCGACGAGATCGCCCCTGACCTGGGCGATCACGGGTGCGAGGTCGATGGTGAGGGCGTCGCCGTGACCGGTGGTGAGCGCGTCGCGGAAGGCGGCGTGCGCGGCGCGGTTGGCCGCGTCCCAGGCGGTCCGGTAGGCGTCGGTGCCGGCGAAGGAGCGCAGGGCCTCGCCGAGCAGGGTGTCCACCCCGATCTGGAAGGGTCCCGCGTCGATCTGGCCGGCCAGGGCGCGCGTGACCTGGGTGACGACGACCTCCTGGACCTTCGGGTTCTCGGCGAGGGGGGACATGGCGGCGGTGTACCGGTCGGCGTTGCCCAGTTCGCGGTCGGCCCAGTACGCGACGGCGCTCGCGGGCACCAGGAGGGCCACGAGCACGATGAGTACCGCCGACAGGATGGTGCGCACGTCACCAGGGAAAGCGGACGCGGGGCCGGGCGCGAGCGGTGTTGCTGCGGGTGGGTGGTGGGCCGTCGGGCGGCGGGGTGTCCTTGCCTTCATGATCCTGGACATCTAATATCCAGAATATGAGGATGAGCGAGGGTGTCGAGTGGGCGCTGCACAGCTGCGTCAACCTGGCGTGGAGCGGTCCGGACCGGGCCGTGTCGGCGGCGCGTCTCGCCGCGTGGCACGACCTGCCCGCGGCGTACCTCAACAAGCAGCTCCAGGCGCTGGCCCGGGCGGGCATCGTCACCTCCGCCCCCGGCCCCCGGGGCGGCTTCCGGCTGGCCCGCCCGCTCGACGCCATCACGCTCATGGACGTGGTCGCCGCCGTCGAGGGGCCCGAGGAGGCCTTCCGGTGCGCGGAGATCCGACAGCAGGGTCCCGGTGCGGGTGCCCCGGCGGCCTATACCGCCGACTGCGCCATCGCGCACGCCATGACCCGGGCCGAACTGGCCTGGCGCAGGGAACTCGCCGCCCAGAACCTCGACGAGATCCGGCAGCAGGCCGAACGGCAGGCACCCGAGGCCCCCGAGCGGCTCCGCGCCTGGCTCGCCGGGCGGTAGCCGCACCACGGCCGACCGCACCCCACGCACGGACACGGGCACGGCAACAGACACGGAACCAGGGAGCTCGGCATGACGCGCAGCATCATCAACCCGGCAGGACTCCACACCCCGACCGACTACGGCTACAGCCACATCGTCTCCGCACCCGGCGAGCAGGTCTTCATAGCCGGCCAGTACGGCTCCGACGAGCACGGCCACGTCGTCTCCGACGACTTCGCCGACCAGGTCGAGCGGGCCTTCGCCAACCTCCGTACCGCCCTCGCGGCCGTCGGCCTCGGCCCCGGCGACGTCGTCCGCATCGGCACGTACATCGTCGGCCACGACCAGCGGAAGCTGGAGATCCTGCTGAAGCAGCTGCACGCCACCTGGGGCACCGAACTGCCCGCGCAGACGCTGATCGGCGTCGCCGCACTCGCCCTGCCCGGCATGCTCTTCGAGATCGACGCCGTGGCCGTGCGCACCCCCTGACCACTGATCCACTTGCCGCTCGGGAGTGGCGGGTGTGCCCTGGATGATGGGAGAGAGGAGCCCGTCATGGCACATGCGGCACCCACCGCCCTCGGGCGGCACCGGCAGTCGGCGGACATGACGCACCTGAGCAGGGGCGCGTACGTGAGGCCACTGCTCCTCGGACTCGTCTACGGCGTCTGGGCCGCCTTCATGAAGCGCCAGATGGGCCCGGTGGACGCGGGCAACGTCTTCTACGGGATCCTGTGCGGCGTGCTCTTCGCCGGGATCATGTTCACCCTGGCCCGGATCGGACCCCGCCTGAAGCGGGAGGTCCACGCCGCCGCCTACGGGGCCTTCGGCGGTATCGCCGTGGGCTACCTGCACAGCCTCACCAACCAGTCGATCCTCAAGGCCGTCGTGGTCGGCCTGGCCGTCGCCGTCGGCGTCGGAGCGATCGCGTTCTACCGCTACTACACCCACGAGGACTGAGGCGGCCGACCGGCGCGCGCCGGTTCCCGTGCCCGTGGTCGAGGGCCGGGGAACCGGCGCGCGCCGCATGTCCGCGCGGTTCCTACGCGGCCGAATCCGCGGGGGCCGTCTGCTGCGGTTCGCTCTCGGCCTCCACGGACGTGGCCGTGGCCTTCGGTGACGCGGCCGGCTCGGTCTGCCGGACCGGCGGGGAGAACCGGGTGACCTCGGCGCGGAGCATGGCGTTCAGTGCGGCGTACGGGTCGATGGGCATGGCGGAACCTCACGGTGCTCAGGGGGGTGTGGGGGGCTGCATCGGGACCTCGGTCCGCTCAGCAGCGCAGGACCACACTCCGCACCGTCCGCCGGGACAGGGGCGGTTCGGCCGCCTCCGCGGCCGGCCCGCTCGACGGGGCATCGGGGTGTTTCACGTGAAACACCCGGATCGGCGCCCGCCGTACGACGGCCAGCCCGCGCGTGACCGTCCGTACGGCCGCCCGTGCCTCGGGGTCGGGGGCCGGATCGGACTGGCCCTCGCCGGGCTCGGGGGACTCGGCGGGCGCGGCCGGCAGGGCGGGCGCGCCGGAGGCGGGGCGGAACTCGGCGGCCGCGGCGCCGGCCGGACCGGCGCCGAAGACGCACAGCAGCACGACACAGGCCACGGTCAGAGCCCTGGTCAGTGCCGAACGCGCGTGGTGCCTCCCGCTCATGCGAGGGGTGTGCCCCGCCACGCCGAGCGACTCCCGGGTGGACCTCAAGAAGCCCCCGACCGGGCGACGAAGACACCCCCCTCGGCTGACAGACCGCCACCGGACCGCATCGGCTCAGCGGGAACGGCGCTGCCCGGTCAGCCGGGCCAGCACGGCGGTCTCGCCCCCGACCAGCCGCAGTTGGGCCCGGCCGGCCGGGTCCTCGTGGCCGGAGGACCTGCCGGGAGAGACCCGTACGACGGTGAACACCGCCGTACGGCTGTCGGCGCGGGCGATCTCGATGGTCCGTCCCCGCCGCAACTCGCCGAGGCGAAGGCCCTCTCCGATCACCACGGCCGTCCCGGCCGCACCCGGCGCCGGTCCCCCGGTGTCCCAGGCGGCCTCCTCGCGGTCGCCCGTCAGCGGTACGTCCAGGCCCAGGCTCGGAATGCGCAACCGCAGCGGCCGAGCGGCCCGCAGGGGTCCGGTGACCGTTCGCAGGGGTCCGGGGTCGGTCCGCGGTGACCCGGCCCCCGCACCGGTGACGTGCTCGCCGGACTGCTCCAGTTCCCGCACCAGACGGCGGTGGCCGGACAGCCCCAACGCCCGGGTGGGCAGTGCGTCGTCGGTGGTCACGGCTGCGGTCCGGGCGCCCTCGGTCCGTTGCAGCACCACGATGCCGGTGGACAGCAGAACCACCGTCAGCGAGGCGACGACCCACTTGGCGCGGGGCATGGGATTCCCTCCTGTCCGGCTCGTACGGCCGGGTCATGTGAGCAGTGGACATCTCCTCTGCCCATCGGCACCCCGTGCAACACGGTGGACTGACGTCACGTCACGGGCGTGTCCGCGCCCGATCGGGGAGTCTTCGCAGTTCGCGACGGGTCCGCCCACCGGCTGCCGGGGGTGACGTCCATGCGCCCGAACGGATGAGAGCCGTGAGCGGCCGGTGAGCCCCGGGGGTCACATGACGACGGCTGCCGTGCCCGCTCCCATCAGCGCGGCGGCCAGGTGCATGGCCGGGTGCCCGTAGTCGCCGTACCAGAGGTGACGGGCCAGCCCGCCCAGGGCGGCCAGTGCGGCGATGATGCCGATCTGGCCGAACAGGGTGATGGCGCAGCAGGGGGCCAGGAGCAGCAGGAAGGAGTTCAGCCAGAACGGGGCCGCGCCCGTCCAGCCCCGCCATTCCCTGATCGCCGTCGCCATGTACTACCGGCCCCCTCGTGCTCAACTCGTCGGCTGCACAGCCTCCTTGGGTGCGGAGGTGGGCACAAGGGCTCGTTCGGCTAGAAAACCGAAAGCCAGGCCGAAAGTCGTCCACAGTGCCGTCTGGATGGCCAGGGACGCGAGGCGGAAGTCCCAGATCAGTGCGGCCGGGAAGCCCGCCGGGACCTCGTCGATGCCGGGCAGCACGGCGTACGAGATGCCGATGACCGAGGCGAAGGCCGCGCCGGCGACGACCGATGCGTTCCAGTTGCCCGCCCTCGGCGCGATCCGTCGCCCGAGGATCAGCGCGCCGGCTGCCAGCAGCACGCTCAGGGCGATCATCAGCAGATACAGGGCGGTCCGCCGGGCGGCGGTCTCGGGATCGCCGACGGCGGGCGGGTTGGCGGGGTACTTGAAGAACGGCACCAGCGTCACGGTGACGTAGAGACCCCCGGTGAACAGCGCGGCCGTGGCCCGCGGGCCGAACCGGCCGATGCGGCCCAGGGCGAAGCAGAAGACGAGCGCGGCGATGCCGCCGAGCGCGACCGCGTAGAGCACGACGCCGGTGCCGAGCCCGGCCGTGGCCTGGAGGGCCCGGCCGACCGGGGCCTCCTCGCCATGGTCGTGACCGGCCGCGGCGGCCTCTTCGATGGCGATGGCCGCGTCCACCTTGGACTCACCGAGGAGGTACGCGACGAGGAAGGCGGCGAGCCCGGCCAGCAGGCCGGCGAGCATGCCGCGGACGAGCAGGGTCCGGGGGGAGACCCCACCCGGAGGAGTGGAAGTCATGCTTCTGATCCCCTTGCTGAGACGTCGGTCGGTGGCAGGGGACTCAGTGGCAGGGGAAACCGAGCAGGTGGCGGCCGTCGTGCAGCCACTCGTGGATGGTCTCCCCTTCGAAGACCGCGGTGGCGCCCTGCTCGGCGCCGACGAAGTACAGCAGGACGAGCATGAGGATGCCGACGAAGACGGCCCAGGGGGCCAGTGCGGAGAGCGAGATGGGGGCGATGGCGGGTGAGTTCGTCGTGGGCACGGCGGAGTGGGCCATGGCAGAACCTCCAGGGGGAACACGCGTCCCGGTCAGTGGTGCTCGCTACGACGGTGGCGGGTCTGACTTTCCTCCCCCTCCGGGAGGTTTCACAGTGGCGCGACCGTGCCGGATTCTCACCGTGCTTCCGTCGGACCGTCGTCATTTCAATTGTGTCATTTGTGACCGTACCGCGCTTACGCTCCCCTTATGAAGACCCCGTTGGTGCGAGTCCGTCTGGTCAGCTTCCCTCTGGACGCAGCCGCCCGTCAGGGCCGCTTCGGTCACGCGCGGCCGTGCCCCGGACACGAGGGGTTGCGCGGCGCGGACACGGGCGAGTGGGCGGGACGCACCCTGGACGAGGTGGCGGGCCGGGACCCGGCGGCCGTGCGGGCCTGGCTGTCGGATCCCGCGTACGCGCCGCCGGGCGGGGAGTCGGTCGACGCGCTGATCGCCCGCGTCGGGGCGGAGCTGGCCGCCCTGCCCGAGGGCACGCACCGGCTGGAGGTCGAGCAGGCCGTCGTACGGGCGGCCGTGGTGCACGCGCTGGAGCTGCCGGCGGCGGCGTTCTGGCGGCTCGACGTACGGCCGGAGTCGGTGACCACCCTGACCGGGCGGTCGGGGCGCTGGAACCTCCTGGTGGGGCAGCCGCAGGACGAGCAGCCGCACGTCGGACCGTAGGCCCGCTCCCGCTACGCGACGATCCAGTCGGACGTCGCGATCACCGGCTGCACCCCGTCGCGGTGGACGGTGCCCTCGATCAGGCCGTACATCCGGTCCGCGGCGAAGTAGACCTCGTTGTCGTTCTTGAGGCCGAAGGGTTCCAGGTCCACGAGGAAGTGGTGCTTGTTGGGGAGGTTGAGCCGCACTTCGTTGACCTTGGGGCAGTTGTCGAGCACGCGCTCGGCCATCTGGTTCAGGGTCTGCTGCAGCGAGTACGAGTACGTCTCCGCGAAGGCTTCCAGCAGGTTCTTGCGGACCTTCTTGTACGCCTGGTCCCAGTCGTACCCCGAGTCGTCGGCGGCCAGGGCCGAGTGCGCCCAGCGCGCGGTGACCTTGGTCGCCAGGATGCGGTCGTACGCCTCCTGCAGGGTCGTGTACTTGTCCTTGATGTAGCCGTGGAACTCGGAGTTGGTCGAGTTCATCACCGTCAGGTCCTTCAGACCCGAGATGACCTGGAGGCCCGTCGTCTCGCTGTAGGTGATCTGCGCGGTGCGCACCTCCTGGCCCTTGAGGACGAAGGAGTGCTGCTCCTTGCGCGTCGGGACCGGGATCCGGTCCCACACGTACTCCTCGATGCGGATCTGGGCCTCGCGGATGGGCTCCTGCGAGGAGACGAAGTGCTTGGCGAGCAGGATGCCGAAGGCCTCGGGGGAGTCGATGCCGTGCTCCTTGCCGAAGGCGTACACCGTGTTCTTGGTGGTGTCGGTCGGCAGGCAGTTGGCGTTGTTGCCGGTGAGGTGGACATCGCGGAACTCACCGCGGAGCGCGACCGAGACGTTGAGGTCGCGGATCTCGTGCCAGGAACCGTCGCCGCCCTTGCGGGTGACCTTCACGATGCGGTTCTCGGCCTTGCCGTACTGGTTCTGGGCCAGGACGTGCTTGCTCATGCTGTCTTCCTTCGGGTACTCGGGAACACGGAGTCCGGTCATCTGGATCCCGTACGCCCGGCGTCCAGCGCCCGCCCGGATCAAGGACGTCCCGCTCCCCGCCGTTCGGCCCCTCGCCGAGGGACCGCCCCGGGCCTGACGTGCATCCCGGTTCGTAGGTGCTTGGCCTGTTGTGTGTCGTGTGGCCTGCACGGATTGCAGCATGCGTATGGCTGGTTGATCCCCGTACAAATCCTCCGAACACCAGCACCCACGCCTTGGGCGACCCCACAGAACCCCAGGTCAGACGGTGTGCGCATCCGCCACCGAGAGAGCCTCGTCGAGGATCGCCAGCCCCTTGGCGACGTCCTGCGCCGAGATGTTGCACGGCGGCGCAATGTGGATGCGGTTCCCCGCGACGAGCGGCCAGAGCCCGCCCTTCTTGCACGCTGCGCCGAATTCGGCCATCGGCGCGTTGTCCGCGCCCGCCGCGTTGTACGGGACGAGCGGCTCGCGCGTCTCCTTGCTCCGTACGAGCTCCAGGGCCCAGAAGGTGCCGAGCCCGCGGACCTCCCCGACCGAGGGGTGCCGTTCGGCGAGCGCGCGCAGGCCGGGGCCGAGGAGCTCGGCGCCGGTGCGTGCGGACTGCTCGACGATGCCCTCCTCCTCCATGACGTTGATCGTCGCGACGGCGGCCGCGCAGGCCAGCACGTGCCCGGAGTACGTGAGGCCGCCCGGGTAGGGCCGGCGGGCGAAGGTCTGCGCGATGGCGGCCGAGATGGCGACCCCGCCCAGCGGCAGGTACCCGCTGGTCACGCCCTTGGCGAAGCAGATCAGGTCGGGGGTCACGTCCCAGTGCTCGGAGGCGAACCACGTGCCGGTGCGCCCGAAGCCGACCATGATCTCGTCCAGGACGAAGACGATGCCGAACCGGTCGCAGAGCGCGCGCACCCCGGCCAGGTAGCCGTCCGGGTGGACGAGCACGCCGGGGGCGCCGCCGACGGTCTCCAGGATGATCGCGGCGATGGACCGAGGGCCCTCGAAGACGATGGTGTCCTCCAGGTGGCGCAGGGCCCGCTCGCACTCCTCGGCCTCGGTGCTCGCGTAGAACGGTGAGCGGTAGGCGAACGGGCCCCAGAAGTGCACGACACCGGCGGTCGCCGAGTCGTTGCCGAAGCGGCGGGCGTCGCCGGTCAGGTTGATCGCGGTGGAGGTGGCGCCGTGGTACGAGCGGTACGCGGACAGCACCTTGGGCCGGCCGGTGTGCAGCCGGGCCATGCGGACGGCGTTCTCCACGGCCTCGGCCCCGGCGTTGGTGAAGAAGATCTTGTCCAGGTCGCCCGGGGTGCGCTCGGCGATCAGCCGGGCCGCCTCGGAGCGCACGTCGACGGCGAAACCGGGCGCGACGGTGCACAGCTTGGCCGCCTGCTCCTGGATGGCCGCGGTGACCTTCGGGTGCTGGTAGCCGATGTTCGTGTAGACCAGGGCGCTGGAGAAGTCGAGGTAGCGGTTGCCCTGGTAGTCCCAGAAGTACGAGCCCTCGGCGCCGGCCACGGCGAGCGGGTCGATGAGCTCCTGCGCCGACCACGAGTGGAAGACGTGCTTCCGGTCAGCGTCTTTCACGGCGGCGAGGGCGTCGGCTTCTGCGTTCATGAAACGAGCGTAGTTGTCCACGATGTGGACCCGGCGGGGGCCGGTCCGCCGGCCCCCGCCCCGGGTCAGGCCAGGGCCTCGCCGTACAGCCGGAACAGCCGGGGCCCGGGGGCCGGGGCGCCCGCCTCCAGCCGGGCCCAGGCGTCGGACGCCGCCGCCCGGGCCGTCGTGCCCGGCCACGGCTGCGGCAGCAGCTCCGGCGGGAGCAGCGGGTCGGGGAGCATCGCGGCGGAGAAGGCCGCCGCCAGCGCCACGGCGTGCGCCAGCCCGGCGGCCGCGCCATCGGCTTCCGTCCCGGCGGCTTCCGTTCCGTGGCCTTCCGTTCCGGCGGGCTGTTCCGCGAGCGTGCGCAGCTCCGCGTACCGCGCCGCGATCTCCGGCAGCGGCCACAGCCGCTCCGCGAGGGCCCGCGGGTCCGAGGTGCCGCCCACGGCCAGGTCCCGGGTGCTCAGACAGCTCAGCGCCTCCGACAGGCCCAGCTCGGCCGCGTGTGCCCGTACGTACGGGCCGATCGCATTGGGGGTCACGTACAGCCCGCCCTGGACCGGCGCGGCGCCCAGCCCGGTCAGCGCGTCCCGCAGGGAGTCCCGCGCGGCCCGCGCGGATTCCGGTACGGCGAAGGCGAAGGCGTGCCAGCGGCCGTCCCACGGCTCCAGCCCCCGGTCCTGCCGGTACGCGTGCCGGACGAACTCCACCTCCGGTACGAGCGGCAGTCCCGGCCCGGCCTCCGGCTCCACCGTCCCCGCCAGGCGCAGGACGGCCCGCCGACCGCGCCCCTGCGCCGTGAACCGGCCCTCCGCCACCAGCCGCTTCACGCACAGCCGCACCTGCTGGTCGGTCATCCCGAGCAGCCCGGCGACCTCATACAGCTCGCCGCCCGCGACCGTCCCGTCCTCGCGGACCAGCGCGTGCACCACCATCCGCGTGGGGATACCGCTCATCGCGCCGCCACCTCCTTGTGCATCGTCGTCACGGCCCCGAATCCCAGCACGTCCCGCAGCCAGGGCGTGCGCCGGACCCGTACCGCCCGGAACCCGTGCCGTTCGTACAGCTCACGCGCCCGCGGGTTCTCCGCGACCACGTCCAGCCGGATCCGCCGGCACCCCTGCTCCACGGCGATCGCCTCGACCTCGCGCAGGAGCAGCCCGCCGATGCCCCGGCTCCGCTCGGCGGGATCCACGGCGATGCCGTCCATGACCAGCTCGCCGCGGGCCGGGGTGCGCTCCAGCAGGGCCAGCAGGAACACCCGGTACAGGCCCCGGACGCGCCCGTAGCGGGCCCTGACCGCGGCCGCGTCCCCGCCGACCAGGCCCCGCCCGGCCAGCTGGTAGCCCGCCACACCCACCACCCGGACGCCCTCGGGGCCACCGCCGCCGGACAGGGCGGTCACCGCCCGGTCCGCGTGCAGGTGCTCGGCGATGAACCGCCGTCCGTCCGTCGCGGGGCCGAGCGCGAGGCCCAGCTTGCCGGCGAAGGCCTCCCAGTACAGCTCGGCCACGCGCGCGGCGGCCCCCTCGGGCACCCCGCGCCGTACCTCCACGCTCTCCGTCGTCATACGTGCAAGCATAATGCGTTCGTCGCCGCTACGATCGTTCTTGATGTGAGCGAATGAGTGTACGAATCGACGAGCGAGGAATCCGGAGCCGCAGATGACCGAGCCCCGTCCACCCCTGTCGGCCCGCGGACTCCGCCGGGCCCTGCTGTCCGCCCTCCTCCTGGCCCTCGCCACCGTCCTCCTCCTCACCGGTGTCGTCCTGTGGCAGCACGACTACGACCTCCACGAGGAGCACGTCACCGTCCCCGCCGCCGGCCACGACCTCCCCGGCGTGCTCGCCACCCCCACCGGCCGCGGCCCCGGGCCCTTCCCGCTGGTCGTCCTCGTACACGGCGACGGCGAGGTCGACGCCACCCACGACGGCTTCTACCGCCCCTACTGGGAAGCCTTCGCCCGGGCCGGTTACGCCTCGCTCTCCCTCGACAAGCCGGCCGACTGGCTCGGCCAGACCATGGACGACCGGGCCCGCGAGACCACCGACGCGGTCATCTGGGCGGCCCGCACCCGGCCCGAGATCGACCCCGCCCGCATCGGCCTGTGGGGTGCCAGCCAGGCCGGATGGGTCATGCCCAAGGTGGTGGCGCGAGCCCCCGCCCCCGGGGTGCGCTTCGTCATCGCCGTCGGCACCGCCGTGAACTGGGAGCGCCAGGGGGAGTACAACCTGCGGGCCGAGCTCCGCGCGGCCGGAGCCGGCGCCGACCGCACGGCGGCCGCCCTGCGCACCCGGGAGGCCACGCTGGCGCTGCTGCGGCGCGGGGCGACGTACGAGGAGTACCGCGCGAGTCCGGGCGCCGACCGGGAACTCACGGCGGAGCGCTGGACGTTCATCAGCCGCAACCACACCGCGGACGTGACCGGTGACCTGCGGGCGATGCCGCCGGTCCCGGTGCTGCTGATCTCCGGCGCCGACGACCTGAACGTGGACGGCGCCGAGACCGAGGCGCTCCACCGGAGCGTGCTGGCGCCCGGCACCCTCACCGTCCGCCGCTATCCGGGGGCGACCCACGCCCTGCTGCGCACCGAGGTCGAGCGCTCCTCCTGGCGGCTGACCCTGACGGCGGTGTTCGCCCCGCGCGCCCTCTTCCCGCCCGGCCTCCTCGCCGACCAGGAGCGCTTCCTCCGGGGGCTCGGCCGCCCGGGGTGACCCGCGCGAGGTTCCGTACGTCGAGGGGCCCCGTCATCGAGATCCGCGTGGCGACATTGTGCGGAGCGGACCGGCGGTATTGCCGCGGCGTTGTCCGAGGGTGTCGGATCGGGCCCGAAATGGTGGGAGTCGGAGATGGTCCACAGGATGTCGCTCCGGCCGGGACCGGGACCGGGACCGGGACCGTGGGGCGAAGTGCGGGCATTTTGACGGCACTTTGGCCGGAGCTGCTCCGGCGGTGTGCTCAGGGGATCGCGATTGTTTTGCCGGTGCATCACCGGGGAAGGACTTTGTCTTTCGTTTCCGGGAAATCCGCGACGCGCCCGGCCGTGGCCACGACCGACCTGCGCGGCGCCGGCCACGGGCCGGCCCCGGCCGAGCAGCCGCCGTCATCGGCCGCGTGCGCCCCGTGCCGCCCTGTACCTGACCGGTTCGTCGAGAGCGGCCCCCGCGGGTGCACCCGCGGGGGCCGCTCTCCGTCGTGCCGGAAGGGGGAGGGCTATTTGTCGGAGTAGCTGAAGTCTCCTACGGTCCAGGCGCTGACGTCCTTGACCGCGATCCGGTACATTCCGCCGGTCTCGGGGATGCCCAGGGTGCCCTGGAGGATGCGTGCCACATGGAAATGCAGGTGGGAGGGTGCTCCGGCCTGTTGTCTGTCGCCTCGTTCGGGAGAGCTGAAGATCTCGGCGAACGGGCCCAGCTGGTCGGAGTCCCGTAGGACCTCGGCCACCCGCTGGCGCCAGACGCTCTCGGGGGCGAGCCGGCCTGTGATGACGGCGCCGTGGACCACGACGGTCAGGGACATCTGATTGGTCTGCTCCGACTCGACCATGGTGGCGAGATCGAGGAGCAGGTCGTCAGGGATCGACATGGGCACGGACTCTAGCAAGGGTGCCCGCACACCGGCCGTGCGCAGGACGGGAAACTCCGGGAGAACGCGGACGGCCGAGGCCCGCACCCCAGGGTGCTGGCCTCGGCCGCGTCTGCGCGAACGTCAGGCGGGAACGATGTTCTCGGCCTGCGGGCCCTTCTGGCCCTGCGTGACGTCGAAGGTAACCTTCTGGCCTTCCTGAAGCTCACGGAAGCCGGAAGAGGCGATGTTCGAGTAGTGGGCGAAGACGTCGGCGCCGCCGCCCTCCTGCTCGATGAAGCCGAAGCCCTTTTCCGCGTTGAACCACTTCACGGTGCCAGATGCCATATGAATTCTCCTTTGGGGCAGTGCCCGGATCCGCACTGTGCGGGACCGGTGTCGCCGTGATGATTGCCCCGACCGGAACGCGTAATTCTCACTGCATGCACCGGAAATAAAAAGTGCACCCACCGGAAAATCCGGTGAGAGCACTTGTAAGTTTTTGGGAACCACAACTGCAACGGACGTCACCGTAGCACAGCGGGAGCCGATGGCAGCGGAAATCTCCCCGTGCCCGAACCGAAATTCCGCAACCGGAGCAGCGCATTTTTGAACCAGGAAATCATATGAACGCCATGGTTTTCCGCGGAATCGTTCCCGCCGGGACCCGCCGGCGGCGGCGCGGCGCCGGTGCGGTGCAGGTGTGGCGCCGGTGTGACGCAGGTCATGTGGAACATTCGGCCGGTCCGCGCCCTCCTCCTTCCCGGGAGCCCGTCACGAAGGAGGACGTCCATGAGGACCGCGGCCGAGAGGGTCGACCCGGCCCCGCTGGTGCGCGCCGCCCAGCGCGGCGACCGGCTGGCCACCCAGGAGCTGCTGGACCTGCTGACCCCGTACGTGGGGCGGCTGTGCGGTCCGATCGCCCTGCAGGACGGTCCGGACGCCACCCAGGAGGCGCTGATCGTGATCTTCCGAAGCATCGGCCGACTCCGCGAACCGGCCGCCCTGTTCGGCTGGGTGCGAGTGATCGCCGTACGGGAGGCCGTGCGGGTCGCCCGCGCCGCGGCCCGGTCCGTACCGGAGCCGCTCGACGACGTGCCCGCCCGCGACGATCCGCAGCTCGCCGCCGATGTGCGCGACGTACTGGAGCGGCTGTCCCCGGCGCACCGCGCCGTCCTGGTCCTGCGGGACCTCGAAGGCCTGGACGAGCACGCCGTCAGCGCGCTCCTCGGCGTGCCCGAACCCACCGTGCGGACCCGGCTCTTCCGGGCCCGCCGCAATTTCCGGAAGGCGTGGGAACGTTGAACGACTCCTGGCCGGTCGTCGCCGAACTCGACGCCGTCCGCAGGCTCAGGGTGATCGCCCGCAGTACTCCGGGCACCGGCTTCGCGGAGTGCGTGGTCGACGCTCCGTTCGACCGGGTCTGGGGGCTCGTGTCCGACCTGGAGAACCAGCTGCCCCTCATGATCACCGACATCGGTTCCTTCACCGTGACCTCCGCCGCCGGGGAGCGGCTGGAAGCGCTGGCCCGCAGCCCGCTCGGCCTGCGGGCCCGCTTCGACATCGTGCTGCGGCCGGGCTGGTGCCTCATGCAGAGCCGGTTCGTGCTGGGCGGCATGGCCGCCGCGGCCGAGCCGGACGGCACCCGGGTGGCCTTCTTCGGGGGCCTGCGCCTCCCGGGCATCCGGCTGGCCGACCCGGTGCTGCGCCCGCTGATGGCTCCGTCGGCGGCCAGGGCGCTGCGGCGGCTCACGGCCCGGCTGGACGCACCCGGCGGGTGATGCGGAAGAGCCGGCCCGGCGGGGACCACTCGGTTACCGTCGCTCAGGGTCCCGCCGACCGGCGCGGGGCCGGGGCCCGTTGCCCCGCATCCGCAGAGCAGGGAGTGCCCCGTGCCCCACGCAGTCGTCGACTACTCGGACTCGCTGACCGGTGCCTTCGACCGGCGGGCGTTCGCGCTCGAACTGCACGCGCTGGCGGTCGAGATCCTCGACACCGCGATCGGCAACTGCAAGACGCGTTTCCACCGTCTGGAGGAGTCCGTCGTCGGGGAGGGCACCGACGGCCGGTCGGTAGTCGTCCACGTCGAGCTGGCCATCGCCCGGGGCCGCACCGCGCAGACCAAGTCCCGACTGACCCGAGCGGTGCTGGAACTGGTCGAGCGCCACACGGCGAAGGCCGCGGGCCTCGTGGTCCACGCCTCGGTGGACGTCCGCGACCTCGGCGACGCCTACACCAAGAGCGTGACCACGCCCTGACGGTCGGTACGCCCGGACGCCCGGACGCCCCGCGTCCGGCCTCCGGCTTCCGTCGGCGCTACGCGCCGATGCGCAGCAGGGCCAGCGTGATGTTGTCCGGGCCGCCCGCGTCGATGGCCGCCTTCCACAGCTCGAAGGCGGCCCTGCCGTCGTCGTGCACCCGGAGCAGCGCCTCGATCTCCTCGTTCGGCACCGGGTCCGTGAGCCCGTCGCTGCACACCAGGTAGCGATCGCCCTCGGTCACCGCGAGCTCCGCGATGTGGGGGGTGATCTCGTCGTACGCGCGGCTGCCGCCGAGGACCTGGGTGACCGCCGAGGTGGTGCGGTGCCCGGGTGCCGGTGGCGGGCTGTCGTCCACGCTGACCTGGCGCAGTCCGTCCGGCGTCGCGTGGAACACCTTGCTGTCGCCGACGTTGAACGCCAGCAGCGAGTCCGTCAGCACGAGGGCGCCCGCGACCGTCGTCCCCATGGTGGCCAGCTCAGGCCGCCCCTCGGTGGCCGAGTGCACGGCGCGATTGCAGAGGCTCAGCGCGTCACCGACGGCCTCCGGGCCGTCCAGCGTGGGTCCGAGCGAGGACAGCTGGCGCACCACGAGCTCGCTGGCCACCTCCCCGGCCGGCTGGCCGCCCAGGCCGTCCGCGACCGCGACGACGAGCGGTCTGCCGAAGGGGAAGACCAGGGTCTGGGGATTCTGGGTCACGGTCCCGCACAGGGTCCACGGTCCGATGACGAGGCTGTCCTCGTTGTGCTCGCGCACCAGACCGGCATGACTCAGGGCGGTCACAGCTATGTACGGCACCTCGACGTCCCGCCTCTCGGCAGTGGAAACGGCCATGGCAAGACCATTGTCGCCCGCTCCGGCATGCGGGGGGCGGCGCGGCGGAGGACGCTGGTCGTGGAGCCGCCTGTGACCCGACCGGCGGCCCTGCGAGGAAGGACTGCCATAGATGTTCGCGAGGCTGAGCACGTACCAGGGATCACCGGTCCCCGCGGAGGGAGACGTGAGCGCGAATTCGGAGGCGATCGTCAGGCAGGTCCAGGACGTTCCCGGCTTCCGGGGTGTCTACTACCTCATCGACCGGTCCACGGGCGTGGCCAGGACGCTGACCTTGTGGGACGACGAGCGGACCATGAGCGAGAGCGAGGAGGAGGCCGCCCGGATCCGCGAGGAGACCGCGCAGCGGGAGGGTCAGCAGATCCTCTCGGTCGAACGATTCGAGGTGGGCTTCAGCCACCTGCAGCCCTGAGCCGTGGAGCGACGCAGCCCGAAACCGACGTGATGCACGAGGAGCGATGGCCATGGGCAAGCTCTCGATCGACCAGTTGCGAGAACGGGTGCGCGGGGCGGTCGTCACCCCCGACGACGAGTCCTACGACGAGGCGCGCAAGGTCAACAACGCCATGATCGACCGGAAGCCCGCCGCGGTCGTGCGCTGCGCCAACGCGGGTGACGTCATGGCCGCGGTCGACTTCGCCCGTGAGAACGGGCTCGACCTGGCGGTGCGCGGCGGCGGGCACAGCGTGCCCGGCTTCGGCACCTGCGACGACGGCGTGGTGGCCGACCTGTCCGGGATGCGCGGCGTCCGTGTCGACGCCGCGGCGCGGACCGCCCGCGCGGAGGGCGGAGCGACCTGGGGCGACTTCAACGCGGCCACGTACGCCTTCGGGCTGGCCACGACCGGCGGGATCATCTCCACGACGGGCATCGGCGGACTCACGCTCGGCGGCGGCATCGGCTACCTGGCCCGCGGGCTGGGCCTGAGCTGCGACAACCTGATCTCGGCCGATGTGGTGACCGCGGACGGGCGGCTCGTGGTGGCGAGCGAGGAGGAGAACGCCGATCTCTTCTGGGCCCTGCGCGGCGGAGGCGGCAACTTCGGCGCGGTGACCTCGTTCGAGTACCGGCTGAGCCCCGTCAAGGACATCTACGGCGGACCGATGCTCTTCGAGCTGAAGGACGCCGCCACCGTGCTGCGCTCCTTCGCCGACCACATCGCCGGGGCCCCGGAGGAGCTGGGCGGCTTCCCGGCCTTCCAGATCGCCCCGCCGCTCCCGTTCATCCCGGCGGACCGGCACGGTGAGCCCTTCGCGCTGATCGTGGCGTGCTGGTCGGGGCCGCTCGACGAGGGGGAGCGCGCCCTGCGGGCCTTCCACGACTTCGCGCCGGTCGTCGCCGAGCACGTGGGGCCGATGCCGTACCCGGCGCTCAACGCGGCCTTCGACGCACTCGTACCGCCCGGCCTCCAGCACTACTGGAAGGCCAACTTCGTGTCCGAGCTCACCGACGACGCGATCGACGCGCACCTGCGGCACGCGCCGGGGCTGCCCGCCGTGAACTCGACGGTCCACATCTACCCGATCAACGGCGCCTGCCACCGCGTCGCCCCGGATGCGACGGCCTTCGCCTACCGGGACGCCTCGTTCGCCACTGTCATCGCCGGGATGTGGCCCGACCCCGCCACCAACGAGGCCGGTACGGCCTGGGTGCGGGACTACTACGACGCGACCTCCGCGCACTCGGAGGAGGGCGGCTACATCAACTTCATGGCCGGCGACGACCAGGACCGGATCAGGGCCAACTACAAGGGCAACTACGACCGCCTGGTCGCGGTCAAGCGCGCCTACGACCCAGGGAACCTGTTCCACCTGAACCAGAACATCCGGCCGTAGAGGTGCGGCTGATCGCCTCCGCGCCCCGTGTACGAAGGACCCCGCCCGGCTCCCCCGGGCGGGGTCCTTCGTACACGGGGCGCCGGCCGGCTACTTCGCGGCGGGCGCTGCGGGCGCTGCGGGCGCCGCGGGTACGGCGGGCAGGTCGGGGATCGCCGGTCCGACGGGCAGCAACTCGGTGACCACGAAGGCGACCACGGCCGCGATGATCACGACCGGGATCATCGCGGTGCCGCCGAGCATCAGGACCACCAGCACCACGCTGCTCACCGGCAGCCGCAGCGCGCTGGCGGCGGTCGCCGCCATGGCGGCCCCCATCGCGGGCACGATGCCGAGGCCGGGCAGCGGACCGAGCAGGACGCCCGCCACGGCGCCGAGGCACAGCGCGGGGAAGATGGGGCCACCCCGCAGGCTGCCTAGGCAGATGGCGTAGCCGGCGCCCTTGAAGATCAGTACGCCGATCAGCGCACCCACGCCCCAGGCATGCGGGTCGGCGGCCAGCGTGCCGATGGTCGACTGACCCGATCCGGCGATCTCGGCGGGCGAGCGGCCGGTGATGAGCGCGTAGAGGCCGGCGCAGGCCGCGGCGGCCAGGGCGCACTGGACGGTCCGCAGGACGGTCCGCCTCGCGAGCACGTACGCGGCGATGTACCGGGCCCCGGTGAGCACCGGGTGCAGGGCGGCGGCGAGGGCCGCGGCGATGAGCACCGCCCAGAGCACGTCGGGAGCGTCCAGGTGCGGTACGGGTACGCCCAGGTCGAGCTTCAGGCTCCCGACCGGCAGCCCGGTCCAGCGTCCGAGGCCCGTGAAGACCAGGTCCCCGACCCCGGCGGACAGCAGGGACGGCAGCATCACCGCGAACAGCTGCGGCCCGCCCACGCCCGCCACCTCGATCAGCAGTACCGCGGCGATCAGCGGATTGCCGAAGATCGTCGAGATGGCCGCCGCGGCTCCCGCCGCGCCCACGAGTGCGGTGCCCTGCGGGGTCACGGGTGCCTGCGCGAGGTTGCGGAACAGCAGGGCCAGCCCGCTGCCGAGGGCGATCAGCGGGGCTTCCGGACCCAGCACCGCTCCGAGCGGCAGGCTGGCCACCGCCGCGATCACGACTCCCGGCAGGTAGGAGGCGGAGGCCCCGCCGGTGTGCAGGCCGGCCGCGGGGAGGTGACCGCCGTTGCCGCGCATGTGCGTGACGACCAGACCGACCACGATGCCGGCGACGAACAGCAGGGGGAACGGCCACCACCAGGGCGGCGCGTCCCAGCCCAGGGCCTCGGGGAGGTCCGCCCACATCACGTGTTCCAGCTTGTGGAGCCCGGCGAGGAACCAGAACGACGCGAGGGAGACCGGGATGCTGATGAGCGCGCAGAAGAGCAGCAGCTTGAGGTATCCGGGGCTGCGGAGGGTCTGCCTGAGGACGTCGGCCTCCTGCGGCTGCGTTCCGCCGGGGGGCGGTTCGGATCGAGGACGCGACTGCGGCATGGCTCACTTCCTTTCCGCTTCCTCGATGGTCCACCCCGGGGGCGTGCTTCGCCGCTCAGGGCTCGTCGTCCAGGCCGGGTGCCTGCGAACTGCGCCTGTGCATGCCGATTTTGATCGCGCCGACGAGTGCTTTGGCGATGACCCCGATGAGGATGAGGTCGGCGACCATCTGGAAGGTGACCAGCACCCGGCTGCCCTGGATGGTGGGGACGATGTCCCCGAATCCCACGGTGGCGAACACGGTGATCGTGAAGTAGAGGGCGTCCGTGCGGGTCAGCGGCTCCGAGAAGGAGGTGGGGTCCTGCTCCGCGAGCAGGTAGTACGTCGCGGAGAACAGCACCAGGAACAGCGGTACACCGGTGGCCAGTGCCTCCAGGGCGCGCATCCGCGGGAACTGTGCATGGGAGATGGCGGTGATCTGCCAGGTCGTCAGCAGGCCGAAGACCACCAGGCCGAGCACGAGCGTCAGGACGGTGACGATGCCGAACCCGCCCTCCAGCGGCGCCACGAAGTAGAGCCCGGTCAGCAGGGCGGCCGAGAACACCGAGCGCAGGAGGTGGCCCAGCAGGGCGCGTCGGCGCTGTGCGGCTGCGGTGCGTTCCATGGCTTCAGGAGAGCGGCCGGGAGCCCATCGCGCGACCGGAGCCGGCCGTCGGCATGCGGACCGCCGGGGGCGCCTGTATGAATGAATTACCACGGGCCTGATCGGAGCCGAGCATGGACGACTACCCGCTTCTCGACATCTTCTGGACGATGTTGCTCTTCTTCGTCTGGGTCATGTGGTTCTTCCTCCTCTTCAAGGTCATCACGGATCTCTTCCGTGACCACACCCTTGGCGGCTGGGGGAAGGCGGGCTGGCTGATCCTCGTGCTGGTGGTGCCCCTCCTGGGCGTTCTCGTGTACCTGATCGTCCGCGGGGACAGCATGCAGGAACGGGAACAGGAGCAGGCGGAGCAGCAGCAGGCGGCCTTCCGCTCCTACGTGCAGCAGACGGCCGGGACCGGCGGCGGCTCGGCGGACGAGCTGCACAAGCTCTCCGCGCTCAAGGACAAGGGCGACATCACCCAGAAGGAATTCGACCGGGCCAAGGCCAAGATCCTGGCCTAGGTCGTCTCTTTCGGGTCTTGTCGGTCAGGTCCGCGTCGTCCGGTGCCGTGCCGGGCGTCGCGGGCCCGGCAAGATCCGGAAGAGACGGCCTAGCCCCGGCGGGTGGCTGCTGCACGGGAGATTCGGTTCGCTTGCCGATAATCCGCGACGGATCGATCCTCGTTACCCTGGCAGGCATGACGGCCATGGCACCCACGCGCACCGAACCGGATCTGTCCTTCCTCCTGGACCACACCAGTCACGTGCTGCGGACGCAGATGAGTGCGCGGCTGGGCGAGATCGGGCTCACCCCGCGCATGCACTGCGTCCTCGTCCACGCCCTGGAGGAGGAGCGCACGCAGGCGCAGCTGGCCGAGATCGGCGACATGGACAAGACCACCATGGTGGTGACCGTCGATGCGCTGGAGAAGGCCGGTCTCGCCGAGCGCCGGCCCTCCAGTACCGACCGGCGGGCCCGGGTCATCGTGGTGACCGAGGAGGGGGCGAAGGTCGCCGGCGAGAGTCAGAAGATCGTCGATCAGGTCCACGAGGGCGCGCTGGGGGCCCTTCCCGTGGAGGAGCGCGAGGCGCTGCTCCGGGCGCTGAACCGGCTGGTCACGGGCCATCTGGAGGCCCCTGTGGAGAGCCCGCGCCCGGCCCGGCGGGCGCGGCAGAAGGGGTAGCGGGATTCTCGGCGAACGCGCTCACCAATCTAGATCCGTAAAAGATAGTCTGCAACAAAACTATCTGTTACGGTCTCTCCTGTTGGCTCCAACGACAGGAGAGACCGCCGTGCCCACCGCCGCACCAGCCCCTTCCTCCTCGCGCTCCCGCCGGCTCGCCCTGGGCGTCCTGGCCACCGGAATGCTCATGACGGTCCTCGACGGCAGCATCGTCACGGTCGCGATGCCGGCCATGCAGGACGACCTCGGCTTCACCCCCGTCGGGCTGAGCTGGGTCGTCAACGCCTATCTCATCGCCTTCGGTTCGCTGCTCCTGCTCGCCGGCCGCCTCGGCGACCTGATCGGCCGCAAGCGGATGTTCCTCGCGGGCACCGCCGTCTTCACCGCCGCCTCCCTGCTGGCCGGTCTCGCCACCTCGCCCGAGGTGCTGATCGCGGCCCGCTTCCTGCAGGGCGCCGGCAGTGCGGCCGCCTCCGCCGTCAGCCTCGGCATCCTCGTCACGCTCTTCACCGAACCGCGGGAACGGGCGGGCGCCATCGGGGTGTTCAGCTTCACCGGTGCGGCCGGCGCCTCCCTCGGGCAGGTCCTCGGCGGCGTCCTCACCGACGCGCTCACCTGGAACTGGATCTTCTTCATCAACCTGCCCATCGGCATCGCGGTGCTGCTCGTCGCCCTCCCGGCCCTGCCGGGCGACCGGGGCCTCGGCCTGAGGGCGGGCGCGGACGTCCCCGGCGCGCTGCTCGTCACCTCCGGCCTGATGCTCGGGATCCACACGGTCGTCAAGGTCGAGGAGTACGGCGCGACTTCGGCCCGCACCCTCGGCCCCGGAGCGCTCGCGCTCGCCCTGCTCGCCGGCTTCCTCGTCCGCCAGGCCACGGCCCGCAACCCGCTCATGCCGCTGCGGATCTTCCGCTCGCGCAGCGTCCTCGGCGCCAACCTCGTCCAGATGCTGATGGTCGCCGCGCTCTTCTCCTTCCAGATCCTCGTCGCGCTCTACATGCAGAAGGTGCTCGGCTACTCCGCCGCCGGGACCGGTCTCGCGATGCTGCCGGCCGCCGTCGCCATCGGCCTCGTCTCGCTGACCGTCTCGGCCCGCCTGGCCGGCCGGTTCGGCGAGCGCAGGGTCCTGCTGGCCGGTCTGGTCCTCCTGGTCGGCGTACTCGGCCTGCTGACGCGCGTACCCGCTCAGGCCGACCGGGCGAACTACCTCACGGACCTGCTCCCGGTGATGCTCCTCGCCGCCGGCTTCGGCCTCGCCCTCCCGGCCCTGACCTCCCTGGGCATGTCCGGCGCGAGGGAGGCCGACGCAGGCCTGGCCTCCGGGCTCTTCAACACCACCCAGCAGATCGGGATGGCCCTCGGCGTCGCGGTCCTCTCCACCCTGGCCGCCTCCCGCACCGAGTCCCTCACCGCGGCGGGCACTCCCGTCCCCGAGGCCCTGACCGGCGGCTACCACCTGGCCTTCGCGGTCGGCGCCGCCCTGCTCCTGGCCGCCCTGGCCGTCGCCCTCACGATCCCGCGGGGCCCGGAGCGCTCCCCGCGGCCGGCTCCCGCCGGACGGGAGAGCCGTCTCGCGGCCCGGTGAGGTTGCGGGTCATGCGCTCCAGGACGGTGACGGCGGTGTGGGCTTCATGTCCTGCTCCTCCTCCGGAGGGTCGGCGGTTCGGCGGTTCGGTGCGTCAGTTGTCCGTGAAGGCGGCCGCGTTCTCGCGGGCCCACTGCCGGTAGGTGCGGGCGGGGACGCCGAGCAGGGTTTCGGTGGTCTCGCCGATGGCGGCGGGGCCGTGGTTCGCGCCCTCCCACAGGTCGAGCAGCGAGCCGACCATCGGGGCAGGCATGTGCCGGCCCATCTGCTGCTCCGCCTCGGCGCGGCCGATGTGCTCGACCGGGATCGCGCGGCCCAGGGTGTCCGCGAGGACGGCGAGCTGCTCGCGGAAGGTGAGCGACTCGGATCCGGTCAGGGTGAGGGAGCGGCCGGTGAGGGAGTCGCCGGTCAGGGCCCGGGCGGCGACGTCGGCGATGTCCTCGGGGTGGATCGGCGCGATGTGCGCGTCCGGGTAAGGGAGTTGGACCGGCAACGAGTGGCTGATGGACCGGGCCCAGCCCAGCGAGTTGCTGGCGAAGGCGTCGGGGCGCAGGAACGTGGTGGTGAGGGCGGAGTCGGCGAGGGCGCGCTCGACCGTGAGGCTGTGGCTCGCGAGCGGGTCGCTCTCGGCGCCGGGGGCGAGCACCGAGGACGAGGACAGCAGGACGACGTGCTCGACCCCGGCGGCCTCGGCGGCCTCGACCAGGTCGTGGATGCCGGCGGGCCGGGGGTACAGGAAGACCTGGCGGACACCGCGGAGCGCGGCGGCGAAGGTCTCGGGCCGGTCGAGTACGAGCTCGACGGTCTCGACCCCTGCCGGGACGGTCAGTTCGGCGGGGCGGGCACTGGCGGCGCGGACGGGGAGGCCGGCCGCATGCAGGCGCTCGACGACGGCCCGGCCGACTTGGCCGCGGGCGCCGGTGATCAGGAGGGTCACGGAAACTCCATTCGTTCGTGATGACATATGCATGCTCACATGCACACGTTTTCATGTCAACACATGCCTGTGGAGGTTCACGTATGTACGATGAGGGGCATGACGAAGCGCGAGCCGGCCACCGACGAGGAACTGCTGAACGCCGTGGGTCCGGCTTTCGGGAAACTGCGGCGCTCCATGCTCCTGGAGGTCGATAACCCGATCTCCCAGAAGGACCTCAGCCGCACCCTGGTCCTCAACATCGTCCTGGAGGCCGAGCAGGGCGACGGCCGCGAGATCACCGTCGGCGGCGTGGCCGAGTACCTGAGCGTCGACCCGTCGGTGGCCAGCCGCATGGTCTCCGACAACATCTCCGCCGGCTACCTCGTCCGAGCCGCCTCCCAGCGGGACGGCCGCCGTACGATCCTGCACCTCAGCCCCGAGGGCCGGGACATGATGGACCGCTTCCGGCGGCACCAGCGCGCGGCGTTCGAGCAGGTGACGGCCGACTGGGCCGAGGGCGAACGCCTCGAGTTCGCCCGCCTCATGCTGAAGTACGTGGACTGCCAGAACGCGCTGCGCCCGCGCTGACACAGCCCCGGGCCGATGACCCGGGGCTGTGGCGTACGAAGTGCGGTGAGCGGCGTGCGGTGAGCAGCCGGCGGGTTACCTCAAGGAGACCCACTTGGCCGCGCTCGGCACCCCGTACTCGTCCAGCAGGAAGAGCATGTAGTAGCCGGGCGGGGCGTCATTGGCGGAGGGCGGAGCCTGCAGGCGCAGGTTGTTGCCGTGGCGCTTGACGATGCCCAGCTCCAGGTGGCGCTGGCTGGTGTTGAGCGAATGCGTCGCCGTGGTCGGGGCGAGCAGGACGGCCTTCTTGACCCGGTCGGGCGTGGAGGTCCCCACGTTGAAGGCGGTGTCGTAGCGCAGCGGCCCCTCAGGGGCGCGGTCGAGCACCGGTCGGCTGCCCCGGTGGAGGTAGGCCGGCTCGAAGATCTCGATGCTGCCGTTCATGTCGTCGTCGATCTTCGGGTCGTTGGCGAGCTGCTGCAGCTCGTCACCGGTGACCATGATCCGGCCGTCGGGGAGCACGAGCGCGTTGGAGTGGTAGCCGCGCGGCAGCCGCTGCGCCGGTCCCAGCTTCCACTCCCCGAGGGCGTTGCGGGTCTCGGTCTGCCGGTACTTCAGGTCGGACTTGGGGTTGTAGTCGCCGTTGCCGTAGTCCCGGATGCCGTGGGCGCCGTTGACGGTCAGCAGGCTCGCGTCCGGCAGCAGCAGCGTGTCGTCCTGCGTACGGCCGAAGGCGCGGGGCTGCTGCTTCTCCCAGGCACCGCCGCTGGTCAGCCGGTAGGTGTTGGGGTCGTCCCGGTCGCCGCCGAGGACCAGTACGGAGTCGGGGCCGCGCAGTCCGGCGGGCAGCGGTACGGCCGAACCGTAGCCGCGGTGGATGCCGTCGGGGCGCGCGGGCAGGTCCGTACGGGTCTCCGCGACCGGGTCGAAGGCCCACTGCCTGGTGGCGTGGCGGCCCAGGCCGTACACCTTGCCGTCGCGCAGGGTGAACAGGTGCGGGTAGTCGCTGTCGGCACCGAACGGCGCGTCCACGCGCAGGGTGTCGGTCGGGACGTCCTTCGGGATCAGGGTCTTCTCGAAGGGAACGGGGTGGTTCTTGGCGGGGAAGCGCTCGATGACCGAGGTGGACGTGCCCCAGCCCTGGTCCGTGTGGCCGGACATGATCAGCAGGCGGCCGTCGGGGGCGGTGGCCACGGAGGGGTACCAGCGGCCGACCTCCATGTCCTTGTTCACGGACCAGTCCTCGGTCCACGGGTCGAAGACCAGGGACAGCTTGGCGCCGGCGCCGCCGCCGTAGCCGAGGTTGCCGCCGAAGACGCCGAGCATGCCGTTGGGCAGGAAGGCATGTCCGGCGCAGAAGAAGGGCGCCGGGCGCTTCTCGCCCGTGCCGTCCGGCACGACCAGCTCGGGCGGGGTGACCTTCTTGAAGGCGTCCGGTCCCGTTCCCCGCCGCGGATCCCACAGGAAGGCGCGGCCGGCGTTGGCCCGGCCCAGGGTGTTGGTCGGCGCGGGCTCCTCGGTCGGGTCGCTCTCCATCCGCTCGAAGGAGAAGAGCAGCACCTTGCCGGTCGGGAGCATGGCGATGTGGGCGGCGAAGTCCGGGGACGGGAAGTACTCGGCGAACTGCCCGTACGTCTTGGGGTGGAAGCGCGAGTTCACCTCGCCCTGGGAGCGGGTCAGTGAGTTCAGGCTGTCGATCCGGGCGAGCTGGGAGTACCCGCCCAGCTTGAGGAGCTGCTCGCGGACCTTCGTATGCTCCTGCGCGTGTTCGGCGCCGAGAGCGGCTCTCTCCTCGGGGCGGCTCGAACCGTCGTGCGCCGCCGCGGGGACGGCGGTGACCAGGGCGGCGGCCGCCAGGACGGAGATCGTGGCTCGGCGGGCGGCTCGGTGCGCGGTCCGCCGGGCGGACCGGCGCTTGATGCGTGACATGTGACTCCTCACCAGGGCTGCTGAAGCAGCGGTGGCCCCGCACGGGGGCATGGGACGCCTGTGACGCCCACGAGCACAGACCTATGCCGCCGCGTCGGGGGCCGCACCCCGGGAAGATCGTCCGCGCCTCGGGCCGCCCGGGTGACGGCACCGTTCTGAGCTGCGCCGAAGCCGGCCCGAGCGGCGCTCGACGGTCCCCCGCCCGGCCGCAGCCCGTAGTGATCAAGAGCCGTGTCGACCGTCCTGGCAAACCGTGACACGGCGCCCGGCGCGTGTGACACCGGGGCCGGGCGGGGAGCCGAATCGGTCAGGATTCGAGAAGCGCCGTTCGTCCAGGCGCAGTTAGCGTTTCGGCCATGGACATCAGCATTCACCTGAGCACCCTCCCGCACGACGACCCGGACGCCTCCGTGGCCTTCTACCGCGACGTCCTCGGCTTCGAGGTCCGCAGCGACGTCGGCCAGGGCAAAATGCGCTGGATCACCGTCGGACCCGCCGACCGGCCCGGCACCGGCATCCTCCTCGCCCCGCCGGCCGCCGACCCCGGTATCACCGAGGCCGAGCGCCGCACCATCGCCGAAATGATGGCCAAGGGCACCTACGGCTGGATCCTGCTGGCCACCAAGAACCTCGACAGCACCTTCGAGAAGATCCAGGCCGCCGACGCCGAAGTCGTCCAGGAGCCGACCGAGCAGCCGTACGGCGTCCGCGACTGCGCCTTCCGCGACCCCGCGGGCAACCTGATCCGCATCCAGGAACTCCGCTGAGCGGCACACCGACGAAGGGGGCTCAGCCATGTGTCATCCCGCGTGGAGACAGGCACTGATCGAGGCGGCGCACCTGTCGGACCTCGCGCGGCTGCGCCGCGTCCGGGACCGGCTCGACCGCGAGTACACCCGTCCGCTGGACGTCGAGGAGCTCGCGCGCGCCGCGAGCATGGCGGCCGGGCACCTCGGCCGCCAGTTCCGGCTCGCCTACGGCGCGTCTCCGTACGCCTACCTGACGGCGCGTCGCATCGAGCGGGCGAAGGCCCTGCTGCGGGCCGGCGAGCTCGGGCCCACCGAGGTCGGCCGGGCCGTCGGCTGCGCGACGCCGGGCATCTTCGGCGCCCGCTTCACCGAGCTGGTCGCCATGGCGCCGGGCGCCTACGCGCGTACCGCGCAGCGGCCGGCGGAACCGGTCAGGATTCGAGAAGCATCCGCCCCGCAGCCGGCCCTAGCGTGATGTTCATGACCTCCACCGAAACCCTCACCCTCGAGGTGGCCGACACCACGGCCGCCCACGACTTCTACGCCGCCTTCGTGCCGGGCACGCAGGTCCGCCTGCGGGCCTCACAAGCACCGACGACCGGCTTCCGCGGATGCGCGCTCTCCCTCACCGTCCCCCGCCCGGCCGACGTCGACGCCCTCGTCGGCGCGGCCCTCGCCGCCGGGGCCACCTCCCTCAAGCCCGCCTCGAAGTCGTTCTGGGGCTACGGCGGGGTCGTCCAGGCCCCGGACGGGACGATCTGGAAGGTCGCGACCTCCGCCAAGCGGGACTCCGGTCCCGCGACCGGCCGGATCGACGACCTCGTACTCCTGCTGGGCGTCGCCGACGTGGCCGGGAGCAAGCGGTTCTACGTCGACCACGGCCTCGCCGTGGCCCGGAGCTTCGGCAGCAAGTACGTCGAGTTCGCCACCCCGTCGAGTCCCTTCAAGGTGGCGCTGTACGGGCGCCGCGCCCTGGCCAAGGACCTCGGCGTCCCGATCGACGGCACCGGCTCCCACCGGCTCGTGATCGGCGGCGACGGCGGCCCCTTCACCGACCCGGACGGGTTCGCGTGGGAGGCCGCGGCAGCGGCCCCCGCCCCCGCCGCCACTGCCTGACTCCCCGCCCGGCACCACCACCCGAGCAAGCGTTGCGAGAGAGGACATGCCATGAAGGGCACGCAGACGACGACGAGGAACACCGGCGCGGCCGAGGAGCAGACCGAAGGCTTCACGGACGCGGAACGGGACGCGATCAAGGAGCGTGCCCGGGAGCTGAGGGCGGCCGGGCGCGGCCGCGGTGCGCGCACGGCCAAGCCGGACCCGGAGGCCGAGGTCCTGGCGAAGATCGCCGAGATGGAGGACGCGGACCGGGTCCTCGCCGAACGGCTCCACGCCATCGTCAAGGCCGGTGCACCGGAGCTCTCCCCGAAGCTCTGGTACGGGATGCCCGCCTACGCCAAGGCCGGCAAGGTCGTCTGCTTCTTCCAGAGCGCGCAGAAGTTCAAGACCCGGTACGCCACCCTCGGCTTCAGCGACCCGGCCAACCTCGACGAGGGCACGATGTGGCCGACGTCCTACGCCCTGACGAAGCCGACCCCGGCCGACGAGGCGCTGATCGCCGAGCTCATCGCACGAGCGGCGAGCTGAGCCCTCTCCGCCCCGGGGCCTCGCCGCGCCCGATCGCCGCCCACGCCCGGCTGAACCGCTCGGCGCCCCCTCGCCGGAAGGGTCGTGAAGGCCGGGCCTCACTTGCCGTCGGAGAAGTTGTGCACGCCCCACCAGCCCGAGGAGTCGTGGTAGAGGCCCACCCCGACCTCCGTGAAGTCCGGGTTGACCTGGGCCTTGTAGTGGCCGGGGCTGTGGCGCCACATCGACTGGAACTTCTCGGCGGCCTCCTGGGCGGTCATCGAGGCATCGCTGTACCAGACGATGTTCTCGCCGGTCCATGTGCGCGAGCCCGTTTTCAGGTATGCCCGGTCGTCCGACGACGAGTGCGAGAAACCGCTGTTCTTCATGTGCTCGGCCCACTTGCGGGCGAAGTCGCTGAGGTCCTGCTTGAGCGCGAGCGGACGCCGCCCGACGGCGGCGCGTTCGGCGTTCAGCAGGTGCAGGGACAGCGCCTGGGCCTCGCCGACGTCCTGCGTCGTGGTGCGGGCACCGGGCACCTTGGGGTCCGGTCCCGTCGGGCCGCTGCCAGCCGGGCGGCTGCTCGGCGCGGTGGGCCCGGCGGAGCGTTCCGCCGGCGCTCCTGCCGTGCTCCGGTCGCCGCCCTTCGCCGGAGACGGGGATGCGGTGGCTCCCGGGACGGGCGTCGCACCGGCCGCGGAGGCGCTCGTACCCGCCGTGGGAGACACCGTGGCGGTGGCCGGTATGAGGTCCGGGCCCGCCGGACTCGGCCGGCCGCCGAGCGCCGAGCGGGTGCCTGCCGCCGCCGTGCGCTCGGGGGCCCCGTCGGAGCCGAGGGTGTAGGCCGCGGCACCGACACCGGCCAGCAGGACGACGGCGGCCGCCGCCAGCACCGGAGCCCTGCGACGGCTCCCGCGGTGCCCCACGGCCCGGCGCGCGCCCCGGCCCCTGCCCCGGCCCCGACGCGGCCGGTCGGTCGCGAACTCGTCGTCGTGATGGCGTAGATCCCGCATCGCATCTCCTCGGAGGTGACGGCCCACCTGGCCTGACACAGAAGGAGACCCGCGAGGCGCGCGGCGATAACACCTTTCCCGCAGGATTCAGACCGCCGCCTCCGTCCGTGCGCGGCTCGCGGTCTCCTGTCGTACGACACGCCGGCGGCGGGACGGCAGGCCCACGGTCGGGTTGGCGACGCCCCAGGCCGCGCCCTTGCAGATCAGTTCCTTGTAGCGGGCGGCCAGGCGGCCCGTCAGAGCGCGCTCGACCGCTTGGTCGTCGGCGGTGACGAACTGGATCAGACCCTCCTTGCGGCCGAGGGAGATGCACTGCTGGGAGTAACGGATGCCGATGTGAGGGACCTTGGTGTCGGCGAGCCGGGCGGCGATGGCGTCGGCGGCCTGCCAGGCCATGGGGACGCCCGAGGCGCAGGACATGCGCAGCGGCTTGCCGCCCGGGCCCATCGCCATCGCCGCGTCGCCGACGGCGTACACGTCCGGGTGGGAGACCGAGCGCATCGTGTCGTCGACCACGATCCGGCCGCCGTCGGTGAGCTCCAGGGCGGTGGCCCGGGCGATCGGGTGGACGGCGAAGCCGGTGGTCCAGACCGTGACCTCGGCGGGGACGGTCCGGCCGTCTGCGGTCGTCACGCGGTCCGCCTCCACGGCGGCGACCGCGGTGTGTTCGTGGACCGTGATGCCGAGCCCGTCCACCACCTTCCGCAGGTGGGCGCGTCCCTTCTCCGAGAGCCACTCACCGAGGGCGCCGTGGGCGGCCAGAGCGACGTCGAGGTCCGGGCGGGCCTCGGCGATCTCGGTCGCGGCCTCCAGGCCGGTCAGGCCGCCGCCGACCACGACCACGGGCCGGCCGGCGTTCAGGGCGGCCAGGCGATCGCGGAGGCGGACGGCGCCGGGGCGGCTGGAGATCTCGTCGGCGTGTTCGGCGGTGCCCGGGACGCCTCCGTCGTTCCAGCCGCTGCCGAGGGCGTAGACCAGGGTGTCGTACTCCAGTTCCTCGCGCTCGGGGCCGTTCGCGGCGACGACCGCCACCGTCTTGCGGTCCACGTCCACGGCGGCGACCTCTCCGAGCTTCAGTTCCACGCCCGTGCCCGCGAACATCTCGCCGAACGGCCGGGGCCTGAGGTCCTGGCCGACCGCGATCTGGTGCAGCCGGACGCGCTCGACGAAGTCGGGCTCGGGGTTGACGAGGGTGATGGTGACGTCCTCGTGGTGCAGCCGCTTGGCGAGGCGGCCGGCGGCGATGGCACCGGTGTAGCCGGCTCCGAGGACGACGATGCGGTGCTGCATGTCCGTGCTCCTGTCTGGGCGGGGGCCGCCGTTGTCCGGCGTGGTTTCGCCTCTTGAACCGGACAGCCCCGCGTTTCCTGACAGGATCGGAATGTGACCTGCGCCACACCACCTCAGAGGGTGTGGAGCGGGGCCTCCCCGTGGTCCGCGGCGGCCCACTGCTCGGTCGCGCGGACGAGCTTGTCGGGGTTGACCTGGCTGCGGATGGCGGCGATGCCCTCCGCGGTGGCCTCCAGGCAGATGATCCCGGCAACCCGGCCGTCCACGACCGCCACGATGGCGGGCCCGCCGTTGGCGGTCGTGGCGTAGATCTCGGGCGTGCCGCCCACATGGGCCCGCTTGGCCGCGCTGGGCTTGAACATCCCGCGCATGAACGTCGCGACCGCGAGCGCGCCCTCGAACGCCTTCGCGCGGGCCGGGACCTTTCCGCCGCCGTCGCCGACCGCGACGGCGTCCTGCGTGAGCAGGCGTACGAGGGGTTCGGTACGGCCGCTGGTCGCCGCGGCCAGGAACTCCTCGATGATTTTCCGGGCGGCGACCTCGTCGATCTCGGTGCGTGCCCTGCCGTCCGCGATGTGCTTCTTGGCCCGGTGGTAGGTCTGCTGGCTGGCGGCCTCGGTGATCTCCAGGATCTCGGCGATCTCCCGGTGCGGGTAGTCGAAGGCCTCGCGCAGCACGTACACCGCCCGCTCGCTCGGAGACAGGCGCTCCAGCAGCACGAGGACGGCGTACGACACCGACTCGCGCTGCTCGGCGGTGTCGGCCGGGCCGAGCATCGGGTCCCCGGCGAGCAGCGGCTCCGGCAGCCACCTCCCCACGTACGTCTCGCGCCGGGCGCGTGCCGAAGTGAGCATGTTGAGACACCAGTTGGTGAGGACCTTCGTCAGCCAGGCCTCAGGCACCTCGATCCGCCCGACGTCGGCCGCCTGCCAGCGCAGGAACGTTTCCTGCACGGCGTCCTCGGCCTCGCTCGCCGAGCCGAGAAGCCGGTAGGCAATGGCCTCCAGCCGCGGCCTGGCGGTCTCGAACCGGTCCACGTCACTCATGATCAGGGCCATGCTCGCGATCCTAGGCGCCCCCGGGGCGGAACGGCAGGGGCCCACAGGGGGCGGCAGAGGCCCGGAGACCGACGAAGGCCCAGGTCGTCGGCCTGTCACGGCCCGGGCGCGCGGTCCTTGTCGCGCGCGTCCCGTGAACATCGGCCGATGATGGGAGTACGGCCGAACACGCGGAGCTGCTCATGACGGGTTGGCGCGTCAGGGACTACACCCAGGACGATCTCGAAGCGGTGATCCGCGTCGATGCGGAGAGCGGCACGGCCGAGGAGTCACCCCTCTTTCCGCTCTCGGACGCCGTGGCGGCCCTCCAGGCCCTCCACCCGGCGGTGGTGGCCACGGCGGACGAGGTGGTGGTCGGCGCCGTGGTGAGCAGGGTGGAGGGCGACCGGGCGTGGATCCTGCGCATCAGCATGGCGCCCGCCTGGCGCCACCAGGGGCTGGGCAGCGACCTGATCACCGCCCTGGAGCACCGGCTGTTCGCCGGTGGGGTCCGCACGGTGCACGCCGTCCTGCCCGACGGCGCGACCGGTGCCACCGCCCTGCACAACTGCGGCTTCGGCGCCCGTCCGGGCATGGTCTTCTTCGAGAAGCGCGGGAGGGTGACCGCCCAGGCGGTCAGCATGCTCGCGTCACTGGGAGCGGAGCTGCCGCCCGGAGGACTGTGGCAGAAGGTCGCGGGCATGCAGAGGGAGAAGGAGCTCATCGAGCGGCGCCTGGTCCTGCCCCTGGCCCATCCCGAAATGGCCGCCCAGCACGGAGTGGAGCTGCCTAGGGCGGTGATGCTGTTCGGGCCGCCCGGGACGGGGAAGAGCACCTTCGCGCACGCGATCGCCAGCCGTCTGGGGTGGCCCTTCCTCGAACTGTTCCCCGCCCGGCTGGCCGCCGAGTACGGCCTGGCCAGCGGGCTGAACCGGCGCTTCGACGAGATCGCCCGGCTCGACCACGTCCTGGTCTTCATCGACGAGGTCGAGGAGATCGCGGGCACCCGCAGCGGCGCGGACGCGACCGCCGTCGGCGTCGTCAACGAGCTGCTCAAGGCGATCGTCCGCTTCCGGGGCCAGGACGGACGGCTGCTCGTCTGCGCCACGAACGACGTGACCACGCTCGACCCCGCGTTCCTGCGGCACGGCCGTTTCGACTACGTGCTGCCGATCGGCCCGCCCGACGACCGCGCGAGGGTCGCGCTGTGGGAGAGCTACCTGGCCCGAGCGGGCGCGGAGGCCGACAGCGCGGTGCTGACGTCCGCCAGCGAGGGGTTCACCCCCGCCGACATCGCCCATGTGGCGCGCACGGTCTCCCAGGTCCAGTTCGAGCGCACCTTCGACACCGGGACCCGGGCCCGCCCCACCACCGACGACTACCTGCGCACGATCGGTGACACCAGGCCCACGGTCAGCGCCGCCATGGCCCAGGAGTTCGCCCAGCAGACCGAGACGTTCGCCCGCATCTAGTGCTGTGACCGGAATGGTCCACCGGGTCGCGACGCCCGGCACGGCACCTCGCCGCGTTGTCGGACCACGGAAGTACGTCCAGTACGGCCCGTGGCCCTCCGCCTTGCGATGCTTCCCCCAGGCCCTGCGGGCCTGGGGAGACCCCATGCACCGGACGCCGCGACCCGGCAAACCTTTCCGGTCACAGCACTAGGCCGTCGAAGGGGTCGAAGGGGGTGACGCGCCGGTCAGAGCCCCTCGTCGTGCAGATCCTCCTCGCGCAGCAGGTCGTCCTCGCGGTGGCGCGAGGTCTCCTGCTGACCGCCCTTGTGTCCCTTCTCGCGGGACGACCTGCCGGGCCGGGGCTGCGCGGGGTCTCCGGGGCGATGGTGTTCCTGCGCCTCGCGCCCCTTGCCCGGCTCCTGGCGCTTGTCCTGCCTACCGTCCATGACGGCGACTCCTTTTGATGCGTGGGGTACGGATCCTTCTCCGATCACGCTGACACGCACGGCGACGGTCTGCATCATGTCGACCGCGAAGCGGGGCACACGGATGACGTCGCTCGGCGGACGTCACTCGGCGGACGTCACACGGATGACGCCGGGGCGGACGGTCGCCTCAGGGCGAGGATGATCAGCAGGACGAATGCGGTGAGGGCGGTGAGCGTGCGCAGGTTGTTGAAGAGTTCCCAGCGCCGCAGGATCTCCGCGTGATCGGCCGGGGGCGAGGTGAGCGCCCATTCCTTGATCCGGCCGTTGATCGGCACGTTGCCGAGCCGGGTGATCAGGAAGGACACGAGGGTCAGCAGACCCGCCGATCCCGCGATCAGCCGGGCGCGTCCGCGTGTCAGGGCCGCCAGGGTGAGGGAGCTCAGCGCCGACACGGCCATCGCGGCCTGCATCGTGATGCCGTTCATCTTCATCAGCTCGGCGTGGAACGACAGGCGCATGTCGAGCGGCACCGCGTTGAAGGTGGGCACGAGATTGGCCGCGCCGTACCCGAACGCCCCGGCGAGGAGGCCGGTGGCGAGCAGGGCGAGTGCCTGAAGGAGTCGTATGCGCATGTGTATTCGTGTGCTCCAGTACATGGGTGCTTGTGGGGCCGGGTCCGGCTGACGGCGCCGAGGGGCGCAGGCCCGGTCCTGGCGCCGCCCGGTCAGCTCTGTCCGTTCTCGGTCCACGGGCGGAGCTTCTCCGGGTTGCGGACCGCCCAGATGCGGGTGATGCGGCCGCCGCCGAGGCTGAACGCCGCCACGGTCACCGTGACGCCGCAGTGCTGCGCGACCAGGCCGGGCCGGCCGTTGACCGTTCGTTCCAGGAGTGTCAGTCCAGGGGCCTTGTCGGAGATGTGGATCAGGTACTGGGCGATGTGCTCGCTGCCTTCGACCGGGCGCAGCACGGTACCGACCAGTCCGCCGCCGTCGGCGGTCATCGTGGCGTCGGGGTCGAGGAGATCGACGAGCGCCTTGATGTCCTTGGCCTCCCATGCCTCCTTGCCCGGCCTCGGATGGGGTGCTCATGGTCGCGACCGCTCCCTGTCTCGTCTCGTCCGCTTCGACTCTCGGCACTTCGACGAAACACCCCGCCGGATTGTGAGAAGGCCCAGGTCATTGACCTGGGCCTTCTTGTCGGGGGAGGAGCCAGGGGCAGGAGGGGGCGGGGGCTACAGCCCGTTGGTGAAGAGGAGCTCGTTGGGGGAGCTCTTGCTGACCTTGGAGAGAACGTCCTTGGTGGACGAGTCGCCCAGGTACTCGGCGATCTCGCCCGGGTCCGCCTTGGGGTGTTCCTGCTTGTAGAGGACTGCGACCCCGGCGACGTGCGGCGAGGCCATCGAGGTGCCGTTCAGGGCGACGGCCCCGCCGCCGAGCTTGGCCGAGGTGATGTCCTCACCGGGTGCGTAGAGCTCGGCGCACGTACCCCAGTTGGAGAAGTCGGTCTCCTCGTCGTAGCGGTTGCTCGCCGCCACCGTGACCACCCGCTCCGCGGAGGCCGGGGACACCAAGCAGGCGTCCTTCGCGTCGTTGCCCGCCGCGAGGACCGGCAGGACGCCCGCGTCGGAGAGGGCGGTCGCCGCGTTGTTCAGGGCCTGCGAAAGGTCCCCGCCCAGCGAGCCGTTGAGGACCGCCGGCTGCGCGGCGTTCTTCGCGACCCAGTCGAAGCCCGCGATCATCCCCGAGTAGGTGCCCTTGCCGTCGCAGCCCAGGACGCGGACGCTGACCAGGTTCGCCTTGCTCGCGACCCCGTACGACTTGCCCGCGACCGTGCCCGCGACGTGCGTGCCGTGGCCGTTGCAGTCCTGGCCCTGGCGTCCGTCGCCGATCGCGTCGAAGCCGAAGGTGGCGCGGCCGCCGAACTCGACGTGCCCGTAGTCGATGCCGGTGTCGAGGATGTAGGCGGTCACCCCGGCGCCGTTGCCCTGCGGGGTGAAGGTGTTGTCGAGCGGCAGCTGCTGCTGGTCGATCCGGTCCAGGCCCCAGGAGCTGGACGGTGCGCGGGTACCGGTCGCCGGGGACTGTCTCGGTACGGACATGACCTTCGCGTCCTCCTCCACGGCCTTCACGCCGAGGCTGTTGCGGACGAGGGTCAGCTGGAGCGGGGTGAGGGGGACGGCGAAGCCGTTGAGGGCCTTGCTGTAGAGGAACGTCGGCTTCAGACCGAGCTTCTGGGCGGTTCTGGCCGGGTCGACGAGCTTGTCGAGGGTCACGATGTACTGCCCGGGTACCGGGTCGGCCGCGCGGACCAGGGGCGCGGGCGTGGGCTCCGGTGCTGCGGGAGCGGACTGCGAGGCGGCCGCCAGGGGGGCGCCCAGGGCCAGGGCGGCGGTGATGGCGGCTGCGAGAGCGAGCCGGGTGGGTGCGGTCATACCGGTGAGGGCATCATGCAGAAACGATCATGCCCAACGAAGCCGCCCGGCGGTTCGGCTGCTTTCCGCGGCATACCCGAATGCGCTCCGCCGACCAGGCGCCCGGCGTCCCTGCCCGGCCCGCTCCCGTCGGCTCACCGCCAGTGGCCGGTTTCCACGATCTCGCCGGTCTCCAGGTCGATACGGCCCTGGAAGTCACCCGCGTTGCGCGTGACCATGATCAGAAGCGGCCGCCCGTCCCGCAGGAGGGCGGCATGGAAGCCGTGCATGTCGTGCCGCTCGTACACCAGGTCGCGCGGCGGGTTCAGCCGAAACCGCTCCGAGCCGTCGGCCCGGTGGACCACCGCGTTGTCCGACGGCGTGAAGGGCGCACCATCGAGCGCTTCCACCACCAGCACCAGCGTCTCGCCGTTCTCACGCCACGCCACGACGGCCTCCGGCGCAAGCTCGTACTGCTTTTTCACCTCCCCGACGGCGCCGCTCCACCGGACCGTGGTGTCGCCCCGCGTCCAGGCGACCACGATGTCGCAGTCTTCTTCTGTCACTTGGGAATCTCCGTGGGTGGGCCGACTGGGACGGGCCGGGCTCGGTCTCCGAGACCCGGCCTTCGTTACACCCTTCAGAGGGTCGGGCTGATGACCCAGTAGTCGTACTCCTCCGCGGTGATGCCGCAGATGTGGTCGCCGGAGCCGGACCGGGTGATGAACTCGATCCGTCCTTGGTCGTCCACGAGGCGGGCGACGTCGGCACTGTCCGTGAGACGCACGCGGACCCATCCGACCTCGGAACTCCCGGTGACGACCGCCGTGAGGAGGAAGGTCCCGTCGTCGTCGATGACCTTGGCTCGGCGAGCATGTTCGAGCCACAGCAGGTGGACCCCTCCGAGGTCTCCCTCCAAGGGAAAAGAGGCACGGGGCTCCACTCCGAATCCCGCCATGGCCCGCCAGGCCGTCTCGACCGAGGGTCCGGGTTCGTTGCCCTGAACCGTGTCCACTTCGAGGCCGCTTCTTCGGATGAGTTCGACGAGGTTGTCCTCGCTGGTGCGCATGTCATTTCTCCTCGTAGAAGAAGTGGTGGGTAGCGTTCCATGGTCTTGTAGCCGTCAGCGGTTTTGCCCCAGCCGAAGTTCACTCCGGACCGCGACTGGTCTTCGAGCGTCCGGTCCCTGCCAGCGGCCGGCATCAGCCTCCGACTACGTGATGGGCCGGGGAGATGTACCCACTGAGGCACACGGCGGCCATGGGGGCTTCTCTCACACGAAGCACAGCTTTTTGTTTCAGCGCCTGCGTCCGTGCCATGGCATGTTGTGCGGCATGAACGACGCGATAGACCCACGAAACCCGGCGGGCATCCGGGTAGGGGACATCTACGAGGACTGCTTCTTCCACCCGGTTCTCTGCACGGAGATCGACGATGACGGCTGGGTGGTGCTCAGCGGCATCTCGCTCATCGACGGAAGCTTCCCGCGCTCGTGCGACGCCCAGCACTGCTGGCCGATCCGCATCCCCGTCGAAGAGGTCATGACCATCAAGGCCGACCTGAACGGCTACGCCCGCCGGCGGAAGGCCGAGCTGGACGCAGCCGACAGCATCCGGCAGTCGTGACCATGGACAGGGATCTGCTGATGCGGCTGCTGGCCGGTGACGACGAGGCGTCCGCGCTTGCTCTGGCCGCTCTCCGCACCGGCGCCACCTTCAGTGTGGGAGACACGGCGCATCCCGCAGGGCGGCATGCCGGGGTCTTCGGGCACCGGCTTCGGCGCATGCGGATGCACGGAGTCGAACCTCTTGGGCCGGAACGAGCAGTGCAGCTCCTCAGCGAACATGGCCGGCCGGTGCGCGTAGGACTGATCGATTCTGCCGATCGGACTTGGTACTACGTGAGACACCGGATCGCGAAGGCGTGGCACAGTGGCGTTAAGGAGGGCGTGCGGCCGACCCCGGGGGCGTTGCTGCCCGCTCCACCCCGGGGTGGCCTGGCATCAGATCCTTCTGTCCGGCCCGGTCATCCGTGAGGGTGGCCGGGCCAGTTGCTGGTCACGGTGACGATGAGCGAACCGATCTGCACCGTAAGGGTGATCAGGGGCTCGATGCGGCCGACGGCCTTGAGAGCGTCGGCCAGGCGCCGACGCGAGCGGGGCTGCTCAGGCTCTCCCTCGTGTGGGTCGTGCGCGTCGTGCACAGTTCTCCTTCCTCCAAAGGGGCCGTCTGCCTGAAGTCCCCGCTGTCCCAGAGCGAATCTGCATGGGGGTCGCCCGGCTTCAGGCCCGGCTGAAGAACCAGTACACGGGCCGCACGTTGATCCTTCCAAGGCATGAACGAACTGCGAGAAGAATGCCGAACAAGGCGCTGACCTGCACCCCCAACATCAACTTCTCAGAACTCGCCTCGTTACTAAAGTAGTTCCGGAACAATGGGCCGGGTGTGAACAATAGGGAGGCGCGTTCGTGGCAGGTCGCAGACTCAAGGACTTACCGGACGACGGATCGGCCCGCACCCAGCTTGCACAGCGGATGCGTGTGCTGAAGGAGCAGGCCGGGGATCTCACCTACGAGGAGATCAGCAAGCGCACCGGCTATTCGCGTACCGCCTTGTCAGGGCTGTTCAACGGCCGCGTGCCCAGCCGTGATCTCCTTCGAGACGTCGTGGAGGGGCTCGGTGGAAACCCGCGGGAGTGGCTGAGGTTGCTCGATCAGGCCCAGCGTGAGGAGGAGCCCGAGCAGGAATCCGTACCCGGACTCGCGGAAGAGCTCAAGCATGCCCATGAGGAGATCGCGGCCCTGAAACTCCTCATCGCCAATCCGGACGATGCCGGGTATTGGGCGAACCGCAAACTGGACGCCGCGACCGACCAGGCTCGTGGCGCGGCGGACATGGAGCGGCAGGCCTCGGAACTTCTTACGCAGGTGCAAACTGAAATGGGCCGCTTGAAGGACATGCGTATCGACACCGAACGGCACTGCAACGAGATGATCCGTGATGCGATGAGTCTGGCCACTCTCAACAAGGAGAGTGCACAAGTGACGGCTACCGAGACGATACGGGAAGCCGAGAACATGGCTGCTCGAATTGTCGATAGTGCTCGGGTGCAGGCTGAACGCATAAGTGCCGATGCCCAGTCCTACGCCTCCAGCCTGCACGGGCGGGCCGGCGCGCAGGTCGACACCCTGTTGCAGGAGGCTGATGCAGTGGCCGCCGACGCACGACGCGATGCCAACCGGCTCAAGGCGCGCGCACGTATCGAGATTCAGCGGATGGTTCGGGACGCTCAGGACGCCCTCCACCGTGGTGGTAAGCCGCAGATCGCTCAGGCACTGGAGGGGCTGTTGACGGACTTCGCGATCGGCGACATCCACCCCGAGGACGGTCCCTCCGGACGCCACCGCCGCACTGCACTGCCCGCATCCGTTTCGCGCCCCGAACTCACTACCTGAAGCTGCAACTGTTCCACGATGGCTCACCCGACGGCAATCGAGCCGATTGCCGCGAGGGCCGGGAGCGCGGGCTCGCCGCCACCACGGACCAGCTGTACCGGCGTCTCCTGCAGCTGCACCTGCTGCCGACCTTCGTCACACCGGGCGCATCCTGTCGACCCAGTCCGGGGCGGCGCTCAAGGGCGCGATGGTGCGGGCCGGCCAGTCCTCGGAGAAGGCGGCCATGATCTACCAGCACTCCAACCTGGCGCGGATCTCGCACGTGAGGGGTCGAGAGGTCTAGGCAACACAAAAGGCCCAGGTCGTTGACCTGGGCCTTCGTTCAAGAGCGGATGACGGGAATCGAACCCGCGCTATAAGCTTGGGAATCTATGGCGCTCAGAGTGCCGATATGGCTTCTGACCTGCAAATATTGGTTGCTGGGTGGCCCGCCGCGAGGATGCCGCTGTACCCCTGTCGACCGCTGTTCACCCCTCCGAAGGGCACGGATGGGGCACCGGTGGAAGGCCCCTGCGAGTACTACCGCAGGTGGCTGCGATGCGAGCGTCGTGACCGTCGTGTGGCGATGAAGGCCACGTCGGCCACGACGAGCAGGATGGCGATGATCAGGAGATAGAGCATGCCCTCCACCACCGCGCCGATGAGTCCCAGGATGACGGCCACGAGAAGCAGGAACAGGAAGATCGCCATTGCGAGCACCTCCTCTGGCACGGGGCTCGGGGCGGTCAGCGGCGCGCGAGCTTCCGTTCGCCGTTGACAGGCGCCGCTCCAGGAGCACGAGTGCCCGTTGACACCACTCTCCGGCGTCGGCCGGATCAGTAGACGCTCCGTAGGTCGTGTTGCTCGCCAATCGGCTTTTGATCACTGCACACTGAATTTCTTCAACGCAGCCCGTCGATGAAGGGGAGCCCGGATGGCAAGCCAGCCCATTCTCTTGTTTGATGGAGACTGCGGTTTTTGTAGCAGAACAATCGAGATTGCTCGGCGCGCCATTCAGCCGCGTGTGCAATTCGTCCCCTGGCAGTTCGCCGACCTCGCCGCCCTGGGTGTCACCGAAGACAGAGCCGACCGCGAGGTCGTTTGGATCAGCCGGGCCAGCGGCAAGGTCTACGGGGGACCGCGCGCCCTGTCCGCCGTGCTGATGTGCGGACGAAGGCGCTGGTGGTGGCTCGGGCTTGTTCTTCGGCTGCCGCCTGTCAACTGGATGGCACGTGGCATCTACCAGGTTGTCGCGAAGAACCGCCATCGCCTGCCAGGCGGCACAGCCACCTGCTCTCTCCCTGCCCATATGCGAGGGAACCCGGACCGTTGACCCCTACTTCGGTGAGGGCTGCGGCGGTACCGCAGCGGGTACTGCCCCGACCGGGGCTCCCGCTCCCATGCCGCGTGTGCGCTGGATCGTGCGCCGCCACAGCCGTCCCAGGGCCTGGTAAAAGCGGTCCGGCAGGAATGCGGCGTCGGCGACGATCATCGCGCCGGAGAAGAGTGGCAGTCCCATGAGCACCGCGATATTCACATGCATGCCCAGCAGCAGAACCAGGACCGGGTATTTGAACTTGCCGAACAGGACGAACGGAAAGGCGACCTGCACCAGCACCGTCAGGTATCCGACGACGGCAATCAGCACGTGATGGCTGGCGATCATCTGGGACAGCTCGGGCCAGGGCCGGAACAGGTCGATGTTCAGGACGTAGTGGAGGGCGGTGCCGTCGCCCCACTTGGGGCCCTGCACCTTGTACAGGCCCGCGCATCCGTAGAGGAAGCAGACCTGGGCGGCGATGACGAACATGCCGCAGTTATGAAGCACGGTGGTCAAGGTGATGCGGGCGTCGCTGAGATGGTGCCGGAGGTCGCCGCCCCGCGGGCCTGCCGTCTTGCCCGCCGACGCCTGGAGCCGGGTCCGGCGGGCGTCGAGGGACCAGCGCCGGCCGCACGCGGTGAAGACGAGATAGACAGCCATGAGGACCATGAGATTGTCCCCGCCGTCCGCCATGAAGATCGCCCTGGCGTGGAACGACAGCACCACGACGGCGAACAGCACGGACATCGCCCGCGTCCGCCAGCCCAGCAAGAACAGCGCACACGTGACCAGTGCCACGGCGTAGCAGACCTCGAAGTACACCTGGCTGTCGGACAAGGTGAGGACGCTGGCCCACCCGCTCTGGTCGAACATTTGCCTGGCGAGCGTGGGCGTCCACGGTGAACCTGGGCCCCACATCTCGTTGCGGTGTGGAAACTCGCGGAGCAGGAAGACGAGATAGAGCAGCCCGTACCCGATGCGCAGCACCGCCGCCGCGTACAGGGAGAACGGCCGTTCAGTCAGGAGGACGAGGAACGCATGGACGCGGTCGAGTACGCGCTGCGGCATGCGTACGGCTGCCCGCTCGATGGTGCGTTCGGACGCTGGGGGCGCCGCGATCGGTTCCAGTTCAGTGCGTTCCATGCGAGGCCACCTTCCACCAGGGCAGCTGCCGGATTTCGGCCCGCGTCGATGCCGCGGCGGCCGGGCGGAACCCACCCGCCTCACCGGGCGCAGCGATAGGCCGTGAGATCACCCGCAGCTGAATGGAATCGAAGGTGCCGCCGCGTTGGGCGGCGACGCGATCCGCTGCGATGTTGCGCAGATACTTCTCGATCATCAGAGCCCGCTCCGAGCGCGGCTGGTTGTCGCCGCCGTGCGATTTGAGGTACGAATTCCAAGCCTGTCGAAGCATGTTCTGTGCCGTATGGCTCGGAAAGACGCTGTGCTTGACGGCGGAATCGTCCTCAGCGGACAGATCGATCCAGCCACTCACCTGTACGGTGCCGTCCGGCGCTGTCTGCCTGACCCTCGCCGAGATCTGCCGGTTGACGGACTGCGGATTCGGGGCGAAGAGCCGCCAGTTCTGCTCGAACACGGGCCGGACCCAGGAATTGACCTGCTGGCTGTACGCATTCGAGATGGCGTTCCGAGGCGCCACGTACAGAAACACCAGGAGTACATGGACCAGGGTCACTGCCAGACACAGGGCCACTGCGGCACCCGTTCCAGCGCTCAGCGGGCGGGGTGGCCCTGAAATCCCACGCGGGCTACCCGTTCCCCTGCCGCTGTCCTGCGTTGCCGGCTCAGCGCCGGTCCGCTGCGGATACTTAATATTTGTCGACTCGGCACCGCTCAGCACGGCCCCACCCGGCCTTTCCATCCTGACTGCTCGCACCTACTGCTCCTGCTTCCGCGAGTTGGCGCGCGGCGGAATCGATGACGATCCGCCGCGCGCCACCCGTCTTACATTCAGTGCGGACAGTGCGCTACGTGCACCTCGCTCACGGCGTGCTTGTCCGGCCAGTGGTGGCCGGGCTTCTGCGGCTTGTCGTGGTGGCCGGGCTTGCCCGGCTTGTGGTGGCCGGGCTTGCCCGGCTTACCCGGCTTACCGGGGTAGTCGCAGTCGTCGTGTCCGCCCGTGACATCACCGGTCGCGGCGTCACCGGTCGCGGCATCGCCAGTCGCAGCATCGCCGGTCGCGGCGTCACCCGTCGCAGCATCGCCGGTCGCGGCGTCACCCGTCGCAGCATCGCCGGTCGCGGCGTCACCCGTCGCGGCATCGCCCGTGGTGGTGGTCGCGGCGTCACCCGTCGCAGCGTCACCGGTCGCGGCATCGCCAGTCGCGGCATCGCCCGTGGTCGTGGTGGTCGCAGCGTCACCCGTCGCAGCGTCACCCGTCGCGGCATCGCCGGTGGTCGCGGCATCACCGGTGGTCGTGGTGGTGGTGCTTTCACACTCCGGCCTGGTGATCAGGTTGTTATTCAGCGTCACGGCCGCGGTGCGGGCCAGCACCCGGCCCTCGACGGTCGCTCCACTATTGACAGTGATCGCGGTGAGCGCCATGAGGGTGCCCACGAAGGTGGAGTCGGATCCGAGCGTCGCCGATTCGTCGGTCACCCAGAACACGTTGCACGCCTGGGCGCTGTTTTGGAGGACAATGCTGCTCCCGGATGCCGTTGTCAGGCCCGCAGGAACCTTGAACACCCAGACAGCATCGGGGTTGCCCTGGGCATCCAGGGTCCAGACACCGTTGACCAGGAGACCGGACTCGACGGCGTAGGTGCCCGGGAACAGCGTGGGAGTCACGGGCGCCGCGGAAAGATTGAATTCCGTGGGTTGACCGAAGGCGTCGTCGTACGCCGTGCCAAGGGCGGCCTTCGCTCCTGCTGCCGCCGCGCCTGTGTAGATCGTCCCACCCACCACCGTCCCTGGCGGGAATCCGGTAACGGCCGTACCTGGAGATACACCGACGTCCCCGGTTACGACGGAATTACCTTCGTTGGTGACCGTCGAACCGGCCAGTACCGCGAAGGTTTCGGCAGTACCCAGCTCGACAGCTGTTGCTGCATTTGCTCGTGTAGGCGTCACCGCCAACACGGCAACGGCGAGCAGCAGGGTGAGTACCCCCGCGATCCAGGCCGTCATTGTGCGCCGTTGCGGCGCATCGGACATGTTGAGTGTCATCGAGGAGCCAACTCCTGTGGGGGGTGGTGGCGTCCGGCGTTCCTCGTCTAACGGAACCGCCTCTTGTCGACGGCGTATTACGCAGGCATTTAACCCTCGGTGACGATCCGCTCGGGCGATGTCGCCGGAATCAATCAATATGCTCAAGGAATGTACGACAAATATTGATCCAACCGGCTGCCCCCCATCCGTGCGGCGATCCACCGTCGATGCAGTCAATCCCTCCTGTCACGCCGATCGCCGGCCACTGCCCATCAGCGGAGTCGGCAAGTCGCCCGCCTCAGTGATTCTCCTCAACTGGAAGGCGTTTGCTCCAGAATTTGACACGCGCAGTGAATGTCCCCTGGATGGTGCAGGCCGAGAGACATCCCCCCGGCCGGATGCGGATTCCGGAACCAGTGTCGGAGATGGCCAGGGGCCTCGCTGCCTGCTGTGTCTGTACTACCGGGAAGGAGAAGACCTTCCGAGCCAGTACCCATGGGCAGTACTGGAACAACGCAACTCCGAAAGCCGAGCGAAGGCCCGAACCCGAGGACGGCGCCGCCGTCCGGCAGCCCGATCCTGAGGCTTCCTCCGGCGCGTAGTGCCCCGTGCTCTGGAGCGCCTCGAGTCGGGCGTTTCGGGTACCACCGCATCCAGGCGGCCTCATGGCGGGATGCAACAGAGCCCGGCCGGGGTGACTGCGGACCGGCCGGGTTCTGGGCGTTTGGGCGAGTGGTGTTCTCGTCAGAGGTTCTCGTCGTGCAGGTCCTCTTCGCGCAGCAGGTCGTCCTCGCGGCGGCGCGAGGTCTCCTTCTGGCCCTGCTTCTGTCCCTGCTCGCGGGACGCCTTGCCGGGCTGGGGGTGAGCGGGGTCCCGAGGCTGCCGAGAGCAATGGTGGCTGCTGCGCCACATCCACGCCGACCGCACTGCGGATCGGCGTCGGCGCTCCCGCTTCCGCAGGTGGCTGCTGACCCTTCGTGCTCATGCCCAGGCCAGTGGGGCTCAGCTATCGCCCCCTGACGCCTCGGCCCGGATGGCCATGTCCCGCAGAACCTGCGCTGAGGGCACAGCCGGATCGTCCTCATCGTGAACCAGGGCGAGTTGTATGTAGGCAGAGGCGAACGCGGCACTCGGGAAGCATCGGCGGTCCTTGAACGTAGGAGAGCGGAGAGGCCCGTTCGGAGGACCCTGATCGTTCCCATGGCCCGCCGACTTACACGGCTTCCACGGCCCCAGTTGGTGGCAGGCCCCCAGCACCGGAACCACGGGGCGGTTGAACAGGCCACCTCCGGCGGTGTCGGCCCAGTGGTCCGAGGCAGGCCTCGGACCATGCTGCTGCGGGGGCTCCTAGCATGAGCACATGGTTGCCAGTGACGCCCAGCAGTCCGAGGCAGGAAGGGAAGCAGTGTCCCGCGACGACATCGAAACCGGCGGTGTGTCTTCCGCACCGACGGTCGGAGGGAACGAGGCAAGTGGCCCTCCCCCCGGATCGCACCGTGAGAAGGCCCCCGAGGACTCCCACCCGGTTGCCGACCTGGTCGAGCGGGCGGCCGAGCTGGTCGAACCGATCAAGCCGAAGCTACGGGGCTGGCTTCACGCCGGCATGGTCCCCGCCTCGCTGGGCGCGGGCATCGTCCTCATCTGCCTGGCAGGGACACCGCAGGCGGCCTTGGCCTGCACCGTGTACTCCGTCACCGCCTGGCTGCTGTTCGGGACGAGCGCCGTCTACCACCTCGGCACCTGGGGACCACTCGGTGAGGCCGTTCTGCGCCGCCTCGACCACGCCAACATCTTCCTGATCATCGCCGGCACCTGCACCCCGCTTGCCGTGCTCCTTCTCCCCCCTGGCCAGCGGTCCGTCCTGCTGTGGATCGTGTGGGCGGGTGCTCTGGCCGGCATCGCCTTCCGTGTCCTGTGGGTCGGAGCTCCTCGCTGGCTGTACACCCCCTGCTACCTGGCCCTGGGCTGGGCACCGGTGCGTTACCTGCCCGACTTCCTGGACAGCGGCGGGGCGGTCGTACTCGCCTTGATCGTGACCGGCGGGCTCCTCTACAGCGCGGGCGCGGTTGTCTACGCCCTCCAGCGCCCCGACCCCTCGTCCCGCTGGTTCGGCTTCCACGAGGTCTTCCACGCCCTGACAGTGGCAGCCTTCACCGCGCACTACATCGCCATCTCCATTGCCGTCTACTGACCACGGCAATGTTCTGGCTCTGGGCTGCTGTCGGCGTGGGGCGGGCGAGTTGCCGGTCGGCTTCGGGTCAGGGTGCGAGGGGGCGGCGGAGGGAGAGGTAGTAGTTGCCGACGGCGGACAGGTAGCGGTGGTCAGCCGTTTCGCAGTCGGTGGTGAACTGGGGAGCGGCTTTGATCTCTTCCCGGGTCCCTGACACCTTTACCGTCCGTGTTTCTGTGTCGATCCCGGCGACGGCGCCGGCCGGGATCAGAATGCTCCTGCCGAACACCCACACGCCGGTGTCGACGACCAGGTGCTGCATGCCGGGCTGGTCCTGCTGGCGGTCCACGTGCCCGATGACTCCGTCAGCCGCCTCCACCGTGAACCCCACCAGCGACTGCCGGGACGTGTAACCGTTGTCCTGCGCGTACATCCACACACCGCTCACAACCCCGTCTCCTCATCCTCGGCTCGAAGGCGGCGGCCACAGCCACACCGCCGACTTGACTCGTCCATCCCCATGCCCGGGTGTTGACCGCGCAACCGAGTCCTCAGAGGATTCCGGCCGTGCGCACGACGCCGGCAGCCGTGCGGCGGATTGCGAAGTCGAGAGGTGAGGCACCCTGCCCGGTTGCCTCTCACCAGCGTATACACACCGATTCCGGCAACGCCCCCGTATGGGGGCCGGTGCGCTGTTCGGGTGAACCAGTCAGGCAGTACGGCTTGCACGTGCAGCAGCGGACCCCCGGCGTGCGGGTGCTCGGGCAGGGTTGAGAACCGGTCGGCCCAGAGGGTCCCTCGGATGCACGGAGCAGCCTTCGGCGAGGCAGTAGTGGACGACCGCAAGGCCTCGGGCGCTCCGGGAACAGCGCCAGGGAGCAGTTCTCGCGGCGAGGCCGGATTCCACGATGTCGGAGGAGGAGAGGAGCGGCCATGCCACCAACTGAGGAGCGGGACACAGACGCCCGTCGGGGGCACGCCGACTGCGAGCGGCAGACGGAGATGGACCTGGCCGGCGCGCTCGCGGCGGCGGAAGCCGCCTCCCCGGTCGAATCACTGGACGTCGTGGCGCGGATGCTCAGGGACCGTCTGAACGCTGCAGCGGTCTCGTTCCTGATCGTCGACTTCACCGGGTCGTCGGTGGTGCGGCTCGGCGCGGCTGACAGCGTCGAGTCCGACGCGCCCCCTGAGCGGATCGCTCTGCCCGGCACCCTTTACGGGGACGTGCTGCGCACACAGCGGCCGGCCTCGCAGCGACAGAGCGGCGGCGGCCCCGTCAGGGTCGTGGCGCCTGTCACCAACCGCGGCGACGCCATCGGCATGCTCGAGCTATTCCTGCCGGATCACCCCGACGAGAACGCGATGCGGCAGATCGGCGCGACCGCGCACGCCTTGGCCTACATCGTCATCGCGAACCGGTCCTTCACCGATGTCTACCAGTGGGGCCGCCGTACGCGGCCCCTGAACCTGGCCGCAGAAATCCAGCACCGGCTCCTCCCCGCCTCACTTGCATGCGAGGCGGCCCAGTTCGCGGTCGCCGGAGCACTGGAACCGGCGACGCACGTCGGCGGTGACACCTTCGACTACGTCGTCAACCGCGACACCATGCAACTCTCCATCACCGACGCCATGGGCCACGACGTGGAAGCCGCCCTCCTCGCCACCCTGGCCGTGGGCGCCCTCCGCAGAGCCAGACGGGCCGGTGCCGAGCTCGAAGAACAGGCTCTCGAGGCCAACCAGGCAGTCATCGACAACGGCAGGCAGGGCTTCGTCACCGGGCAGCTGCTCCGCGTCAGCCTGCTCGACGGGACCACCCAGTTCATCAACGCGGGGCATCCCCGGCCGCTGCGCCTGCGCCACGGAACGGTTGACGAGATGGTTCCCGAGGCGGACCTACCCTTCGGTGTCCAGCCCCGTACCGCCTACCGGGTGCAGCGGCTGGACCTGCAACCGGGGGACCGGCTCGTGATGCTCACCGACGGCATGCTCGAGCGCCGCGCTGTGCATGCCGACCTGCCCTTCCTGATCGTGCGCACAGCCGATCTCCACCCCCGCGAGGCCTCCCGGGCCCTGGTCGCAGCGGTGCTGCACGCCCACGGTGGCCGTCTCCAGGACGACGCCACGGTCATGTGCTTGGACTGGCACGGCACCCATCAGGCCACGCGCAGCGCTGACGCCGGGGCGGATCTCACAGAAGCGTCAGCGCCTGAATAGCACTCCGTCCACAACCCAGCTTGCAGCCACGGTCCGACGATGACGGACCGAAGCGGGGTGGTTGCGCGAACGTCGCCCGCTGAGCGCGGCGGCATGCCGATGCCTGCGGGCACCCTCGCCTCAGGCCGAGGGCGGCTGTGCGGATGATTCGGCGGCGCGGCGGTATTCGGCGTTGATGCGCTGGGCTTCCTCGAGCTGGTCTTCGAGGATGATGATGCGGCAGGCGGCATCGATCGGGGTGCCCTGGTCGACGAGTTCGCGGGCGCGGGCGGCGATGCGCAGCTGGTAGCGGGAGTAACGGCGGTGGCCGCCCTCGGAGCGGAGTGGGGTGATGAGGCGGGCTTCGCCGATGGCGCGGAGGAAGCCCTGGGTGGTGCCGAGCATGGCGGCGGCCCGGCCCATGGTGTAGGCGGGGTAATCGTCGTCGTCGAGACGGCCGAACGAGTCGTCTGCTGTCATTGAACCTCTCTCATGGAACGCGTGGAGGGGCCCTGGTGCCGTACGGCACCAGGGCCCCGAAGGAACTACTACACCATCTGTCGGCCCTGATACTGCGCCGACCCTGTGTTTCCGCCGACCCGGCCGACACGCTGCCGGGAATGCGGGGATCGCGGTTGCTTGACCGGAGACCACCTCACTATCGATGTCCTGCGGTACCCGGGCTCAGACTTCCGCCCGGGCGATCCTGATGGTGCTCGGCTCCTCCGTTCTTCCCTCGGTGATCAACTGATTACTGCTTGCACTGCTGATACTGCGAACTGCTGGTGGCCTGACCCAGCGCCACTCTCCGGCAGCCAGCCCCGTCGCCCATCCTGCGTCTGCTCTGGCTTAGAACCCCACTGCCGAACTTCCCGGTGCGCGCGCCCGCAGCCGACGCCTTCACCGAGGTGCTGCTCACTTACTTCACTGCAGGTACTGCTCTCGGCGGCCCCTGATGACTGCGGGCCACCCGGTCCGGTCGTCAGCCCCGTCGCCGTCCTGCAACAACCCTGGCTTCGGAACTCCACCACCGCACCGTCCTGCGCACTGCAACTGCGGCTACTGCTGCCCGGCAGTTCGTCTCTGCCAGGCCCTGCTGTCTCTCTGGGCTACGAGAGAAACCATAGCCAGGCCATCGCCCAATGTCTACTCCAGCCGCCATAGATTTTTGCATGGCGGGCGAGGAGGTAATCGAACTCGAACGCACGGCCGATGCCGGGTCTGCAGATGCGCAGCACAAGGAGCGGCTGGGGGAGGCAGTGCTGCCCCGGGCGGAGGGCAAGGTCGTGATGGGCCCTTTACGCCGGCTTCCGGCACGGCCCCCGGGCCTGGGGGCGCTCGGGGCAATCCCCGAGACGGCTGTCCACCCCGCACCGGTGTCCTGGAGGTTGGAAGAATCGTTTTGACGAACGTGACGGATGATCATGGGACGAACTCCAGCCGCGGCGCACGGACCGACGGTGGCCGCCGCAGAGCGGTTGGCTGTCTTCCGGAACACGCGCGCCGAAGGCCTTCCCGTAGCCCGGCACGCGCCCGTGACCAGATCCCCGGAGAAGCCGCGAACCAGGGCGCACTCCTCTACACGCAGCTCGTTGAGGAACGGGCTGTCCGCGGCGCCACCGTCCCCCGCCGCTCCGACCCGCTGTGGCAGCATCTGGCCTCTCCCCAACACCTCAGGTGCGAGACGGAAAGCACCTGGCGCCAGCTCCACCCGGCGGGGGAGCGCCGCCCTGTGGAAGGCACGGCCGAGTCGGTTCATCCGGAGGCTCTCACGTGATCCACGCTTCTCTGGTGTGCCGGGGCTGCTCCGGCACCCTCTACGCCGTCTCTACCATCTGCGCCCCGGCCGCACGGTTGCCCACCTGGGAAGTCGACCATGACCACACCCCGACCTCATGTCCCCTGAGCCCTCTCCTGCCGCTGCAAGGGGTGGCCGCTCACGTCTACGAGCTCCCCGAGGCCCCCCGTGTCCTGTCCGAGCGGGCCTGACACGATCCCGGCTCGTCACCACCGCGCTCCGGCACGCCGGCACGGTCACCTCCATGAGCTCCGCGCGACCGCCTCGACATCCAGGTCATCGTCGAAGACCCACGTCGCCCCGGCCTGGACGCAGATCAGGGCCGCGCAGCAACAACTGCGCGGCCCTGACCCGGTACGCCTCGGATCCCGCCGACATCGCAGGCGTCCGCTGTTCGGGTCGAGCGGTGCGGGCTGCAGGGGCAGTCTGACGTGCCGGTCTCGGTGCCCGCGCGTGGTGAAGGTCAGGCCGGGGTGATGTTCTCGGCCTGGGGGCCCTTCTGGCCCTGGGTGACGTCGAACGTCACGGCCTGGCCCTCCTGGAGCTCGCGGAAGCCCGAGGAGTTGATCGCGGAGTAGTGGGCGAAGACGTCCGGGCCGCCGCCGTCCTGGGCGATGAAGCCGAAGCCCTTCTCCGCGTTGAACCACTTCACAGTTCCCGTAGCCATGTCTCGTGCCTTCCAGTCGATGAATGCCTCCCACGACGTGCGGAAGGCGGAGGTGATCGCCCTGGTTCCTGCGGCACAGCACAGCAAAACGCCCACGCCGAAAGCGTGGGCAAAGGGAACTTCCGAACCACGACAGCTGACGCAGACGGTACACGCCGACAACGGGCTGTTACCAGAGGGAAATGAGCGCGCGTCGTGCCCCGACATGCACGGGTGGGCATGCCCGCCGAGACCGGCGGGCACGCCCACCTCAGGCCGCTGTCCGTGGATGCACCTCGGCCGCTGCGCGACGGTACTCGGCGTTGACGCGCTGCGCTTCTTCGAGCCGGACTTCGAGCATCACGATCCGGCAGGCCGCCTCGATGGGGGTGCCGTGGTCGACGAGTTCGCGGGCGCGGGCGGCGATCCGCAGCTGAGATCGGGAGTAGCGGCGGTGGCCGCCGGCGGAGCGGAGTGGGGTGATGAGGCGGGCTTCGCCGATGGCGCGGAGGAAGCCCTGGGTGGTGCCGAGCATCTCGGCGGCCCGGCCCATCGTGTAGGCGGGGTAGCCGTCGTCGTCGAGACGGCCGAACGAATCGTCTGCTGTCATCGCACCTCACTGCGAAACAGGTAGAAGGAAAGGGGTCGGAACGCGGGGAGGGGCCCTGGCGCGTACGGCACCAGGGCCCCGAAGGAACTGCTACACCATCTGCCGGCCCTAGTCCTGCGCCGGCCTACTGTTTCCGCCGACCCGTCCGAACGGGGACAGCTGTGCGGGGATCGCGGTTGCTCGACCGGAGACCACCTCACTATCGATGTCCTGCGGTACCCGGACTCACGACTTCCGCCCGGGCGATCCTGATGGCGCCTCAACTCCTCCGTTCTTCCCTCGGTGATCAACTGCTACCAAACGGGAGATACTGCGAACTGCGGGTTACTGCGCTTACTGCTGTACTGCGGGAACTGCACTCACTGCGGTACTGCTTGCACTGCTGATACTGCGAACTGCTGGTGGCCTGACCCAGCGCCACTCTCCGGCAGCCAGCCCCGTCGCCCATCCTGCGTCTGCTCTGGCTTAGAACCCCACTGCCGAACTTCCCGGTGCGCGCGCCCGCAGCCGACGCCTTCACCGAGGTGCTGCTCACTTACTTCACTGCAGGTACTGCTCTCGGCGGCCCCTGATGACTGCGGGCCACCCGGTCCGGTCGTCAGCCCCGTCGCCGTCCTGCAACAACCCTGGCTTCGGAACTCCACCACCGCACCGTCCTGCGCACTGCAACTGCGGTTACTGCTGCCCGGCAGTTCGTCTCTGCCAGGCCCTGCTGTCTCTCTGGGCTACGAGAGAAACCATAACCACGCCACCGCGCAATGTCTACTCCGGCCGTCATAGATTTTCGTGCCCGCAGAGGAGAGCTAGACCTTTGCGGTCGGTCCAGGATGCGCAGAGAGGTTTGCACAGCAGGTCAGGGCTCGGGAGGTTCGCAGCCGAGCGCGTGGGGGTCCCCCACGTCTCGTTGATTGCCGTCATGCTTCGACTGCTCTTCGATCCCTTCTTTGAGACCTGAGTCGGGTTGGCGTGCAGTGGGTGGGGCTCAGGGGGCAGGTAGGCAAGGGCCGGACGTGGACGAAGCAGAGACCAGGGTGACCTGATGAACACGATGGCCGAGAGCGTCACAACCGTGCTTCCCACGGCGGCTGTTGCAGATGCACGCGATGCCGCGCGAGTCTTCCTCGACCGTCTTCGTCAGCCGGCGATGGCCACAGAAGCCGCAGACACCGTGGTTTTGGTCGTATCCGAGCTCGCCACGAACGCCGTGCGCCACGGCGGGGGCACCTGCACCCTGGAACTGACGGCTCACGCGGAAAGCATCGAGGTGGCCGTTCACGACTCCAGCCCGCACGCGCCGCGTATGCGCACCCCTGACCTGTACGGCGGCACCGGTGGATTCGGCTGGCCCATGGTCAACCGACTCGCCCGAGCGACCGCGGTCACCCGTCGGGCCCCCGGCGGGAAGACGGTGAGTGCTCTTCTCGACCGGTAGTCCTCCCGGTCGAGAGAACGGGACGCCCGGTGCATAAAATCGGCTCCCATGTCGAAGCCTGACGAGCTGCTCGTTGACGTTGCCACCCTGGTGGAGTCCGGGCAGAGCAATCAGATGTCCCTGACCGTGGTCACCGGTGGCGCTGTCATCACCGGTCGGCTGGCACCCGAAGCCGTGTGGAGGCAGCGGGTGTCGGAGGTCCTGACGGACTCCGCCCGCCTGGGCGAGTTCGCCGCCATCTTCACCACCACGACACCCCAAGAGGGGCCGCCCACCCATCTGCACTTCCATGTGGCCCGCATCCTTCAGGGCACGGTGGGGATCCCGGAGACGGGCGGGATGTACCGCGTCTCGATCGCGGACGTCAGCGCCTGGACCATGGGCGACTTCAGCTACTCCGACCACTGACCCGACATTCGCGTAACCCCCGGTACGCGGGAGGGCCTGACCGGCGCGCTTGCCGGTCGGGCCCTCTTCGCTGTTCGGGTGTCGGCTCGCGCCGGTCCTGTCCGTCAGACGGTCACCGGGATGCCGAGCATCGCGGAAGCCTGCTGGAGCGGGCTGAGGACACGCGTGGGCACGGCGGCCCGAGGGAGGCCGCGGCAGGTGAACCCGAGCTGGGTCATGGCCCGGAGGACTTCACCGGCGCTGAAGTCACGCCGGTCCTGGCGGGTGATGACCTGACCGACCTGCTTGACGGGGTAAGTACGGCGCCCGATGATCACGGACTCGCCGACGACCTGCTCGGGCTTGACGCCCTTCATCGACTCCAGGACACCGCTCTTGGTCAGGTCGAACGGGAAACGGGCGATGACACAGCGCATGTTGCCTCACAGGAAGTAGAAGGGGACGGTCGTTCCGCGGTGAGGCGGTTCAGCGGGCAAGGGCGAGGACGCCCAGAGCGCTGCCCTGGTCATCGACGACCGGCAGGGCATCGAGCCTGCGGTAGCGCATCGCGTGCTCGGCTTCGGCCATCGTGGTCACGGGCGAGGTGACCGGCCCGAGGTCTCCCAGAAGGTCGCGGAGACGGACCTGGTCCGTGTATGCCGCGCTGTCGCGGACGGTGGCGAGCCTGGCCTGGGTGACCAGCCCGGTGCACAGGCCGTCCTCGTCGCAGACGAGCAGATGACCCGCGCGGGAGCTGACCATGACAGCCAGGGCCACCTCGACCGTCATGTCGTCACAGACCTGAGGACCGGCCGCCTCCATCGCGTCGCCCACCGTCCGGTGTACAGGGTTGGCGTTCGCCGAGCGGGGCTGCATCTGGACCAGCGTCAAAACGTGCCTCCTGCAGAGATGGGTCAGTTTCCTGATCACGTGGTTCTCAGGCCGCCGCATCGAAGGCGGACTGCCGCACGCTCACGCGCCGGGCCGTCGAAGCGGGCCGACGCCTGCCACGGGAGGCCGAGCTGCCCTTGGCGCGTTCGACGACCGGTGCGGTGATGACGACGGGGACGCCGGAGGGGGCCTGGGCACCGGTGATCCGGTTCAGGGCCTCTTCGCCCGAGCGGACCTGGGTGGTCTGCGGGGTGATGCCCGCGGCCTGCATGAGGCGGGTCATGTCGCGGCGCTGGTTGGGGGTGACCAGGGTGACGACGCTGCCGGACTCGCCGGCGCGCGCGGTACGGCCGCCACGGTGGAGGTAGTCCTTGGGGTCGGTCGGCGGGTCGACGTTCACGACGAGGTCGAGATTGTCGACGTGGATGCCGCGCGCCGCCACGTTCGTCGCGACCAGCACGGTCACGTGGCCGGTCTTGAACTGGGCGAGGGTGCGGGTGCGCTGCGGCTGCGACTTCCCGCCGTGCAGGGCGGCGGCCCGGACACCACTGTTCAGCAGGTCCTGGGTCAGCCGGTCGACGGCGTGCTTGGTGTCGAGGAACATCATCACCCGGCCCTCGCGCGCCGCGATCTCTGTCGTGGTGCGGTGCTTGTCGGCGCCGTGGACGTGCAGTACGTGGTGTTCCATCGTGGTCACCGCACCGGCCGAGGGGTCCACCGAGTGCACGACGGGGTCGGTCAGGTAGCGACGGACCAGCAGGTCGACGTTGCGGTCGAGGGTGGCGGAGAAGAGCATCCGCTGGCCCTCGGGGCGCACCTGGTCGAGCAGCGCGGTGACCTGCGGCATGAAGCCCATGTCGGCCATCTGGTCGGCTTCGTCCAGGACGGTGATCGCGACCTGGTTCAGCCGGCAGTCGCCGCGGTCGATGAGGTCCTTCAACCGGCCGGGCGTGGCTACGACGACCTCCGTGCCTCCGCGCAGCGCTCCGGCCTGCTTGCCGATCGACATGCCTCCGACGACCGTGGTCAGGCGCAGCTTCACGGCGCGGGCGTACGGCGTGAGGGCGTCGGTCACCTGCTGGGCCAGCTCGCGGGTGGGGACGAGGACCAGGGCGAGCGGCTGGCGGGGCTCGGCGCGCTGTCCGGCGGTGCGGGCCAGCAGGGCGAGACCGAACGCGAGGGTCTTGCCGGAGCCGGTGCGCCCGCGGCCGAGCACGTCACGGCCCGCAAGGGTGTTGGGCAGGGTGGCGCCCTGGATCGGGAAGGGCACGGTCACACCCTGCGCGCCGAGAGCGGCCAACAGCTCGGCCGGCATGGCGAGATCGGCGAAGGCCTCGACGGCGGGCAGCGCGGGAGTGATGGTCTTCGGCAGGGCGAACTCGCCCTGGACCGCGGCGGGCCGGCGCCCGTAGCCGCCGGAGCGGCTCGGACCTCCCGAACGGCTCGGGGAGGACGATCCGAAGCGGCTGCCCCGCTCCGAACCGGCGGCAGCGCCGAAAGCGGGGCCGCCGGTGCGGCTGCGGGTGCGGGAGGAACGGTCGTTCGTACGTGTGCGGTTCATTCAGAACCTTCCTTGATACGGCACGTATCAAGGAATTCCCGCAGCAGAAACGCAGCGCAGGGAATCACAAGAACGGGCCGAATGGAATGCGAAAGCGACTCTGGACTACAGGGATTCTGTACGGTCGCAGGCGCTGAGATGGGGTGGCGTCATGTGGACGCGAAATCCAGAAAAGTCGAGTGGGGTTGAAGCTCCGAAGAGGCTGTAACCCTGAATGTTTCGTCCCGCAGGTGACACCACTGCGGGAAATGTGTGCAGCTGGGGCCCGCACCCCGAGGGATGCGGGCCCCAGCTACGAAATGCGCGTCAGCGTCAGGCGGGAACGATGTTCTCGGCCGTCGGGCCCTTCTGGCCCTGCGCGATGTCGAAGGTGACCTTCTGGCCTTCCAGTAGCTCGCGGAAGCCCTGGGCTGCGATGTTCGAGAAGTGGGCGAAGACGTCGTCGCCGCCACCGTCCTGCTCGATGAAGCCGAAGCCCTTTGCCGCGTTGAACCACTTCACGGTGCCAGATGCCATGTCATATCTCCTTTGGGGCAGTACACCAGCGTCCGCACTGTACGGACACCGTGTCGCCGCGATGATGCCCCGCCGGAAAACTGCCCGGAAATATGAAGTGCTCGAATGTGGCGCGAAGGCCGACTGGAGCACTTGAAGTTTTTGGGTACCAAAACTGCAACCGAGATCGACAGTAGCACGCCGCAGCGGTTTGTGTGCGTGAAATATTTCCATCGTGCGCGGCGCGGAAAAACTCTCCGTGCGGGGTCCATTAAACTCTCTGGCCGCGGGGACAGATATTGATTCCCCCCGAGTGCAGCGTTTCGGGAGCAAGGGTGTCCGCAAGTTGCGACGTGCGGTCCATCGGTACGTGAGCCGTCGGGGTGGGTCCGCGGCGCCCTTCCGAAGGCATCAGCAGCTCGGAGGTGCTCCATGGCGGTCTCGGGGGCGCCCACGGGGAGGCGGCGTGACCAGCCCCCTCCCGGCACTCCGACCATTACTGCGGTCGTTCGCTGAGCCGCTCTCGAAGGTGGAGGAGAACTTCGGTGTCGGCGACGTTGACCAAGGCTGCCAACAGGATCCGGATGCGAACATCATCGCCCTTGTGCACAGCCTGCACGAGGGCCTCGACGGTGGCGGCCGCCTCAGCGGGAAGGCGTGGTGGGTCGGCCGTGGCCCGCACGTGAGCGGCAGGATCATCCGTGCCCGTCCGCTCTGCCGGAGTGTCCTGCTCGGAGTCACTGCCTTCATCCACCGGCACCCGCGGGAACCTCCTGGCGAAATGGTCAGCTGAACGGTGATCCCAGTGGCCATCTCACTGGCACGGCCGGACCATGAGCCGCCTCCCTAGCCACGGTGTGCAGCTTTCTCCGAGGCTGTCCCGCTGTGAGGCGTGGCACTCTCGTGGCGAGCACCATTGGCGGGGAAGGTGGCTCAGGTGATGGCTGAGTTGAAGTTCGAAACCGTCCTGTGCACGCACTGCGCGGCCTGCCCGGCCACGGGGCAGGCCCGTACCATCGCCGCCGACCGGCGCCGGGTGACGGTGACGTGGCATCTCCCTTCCTGCCCGCACTATGCCGCCGATCGCGTGTTGGTGGGGAAAGAGGATTAGATAGTCCCGTCGCGGGTCTGCCCCCGGGCCCTTCCGGCCAATCGCCTCTTCGGGAAAGCGAATTCGAGCGGCAGCGGCAGTCGTGTGACGCAGGTCATCGAGAACGCGTCTCGCGATCCGAGATCGGCGGGGCCCGTGTGGTGCAAGTGGTACGTGAAGGGCCCTTCGAGCAGGGCATTCCCGCCAGTTGGGGCACGCAGAGGGCGTGGCAGGGGCTGAGAGGTCTAGACAATGAAGAAGGCCCAGGTCGCTGACCTGGGCCTTCTTGCGAGAGCGGATGACGGGAATCGAACCCGCGCTATAAGCTTGGGAATCACCGATCTTGCAGACGTCATCTCGCACGTGACCAGCGAAAACGGCTGCCATGGTGAACCCTGGGGCTCGCCCTGGTACCCGCCGTTGACCGCTGTTCTCCGCCCTACCTGGCACGCGTCTGGCACGCTCGCAGCTTCGCCGCGTACCTCTGGCCGGGTCGGTCAGCTGTGGTCGCTGCGACCGTTGCGGTGCATCAACGTCTGCCAAGCGAGGCGGATTAGAACGGGTGGAACGTTTGGTCCTCGAAGCCGGGGAGACGCATGCGAGTGAACATCACGTAGACCGTGCCGTGGGGCGTCTCGGTCTGGATGCTCTCCCACTGGTCCAGCTCGTGAGCGCAGAACCTGCGAAGTAGGGCGTTCATCTGCTGGAATTCCTCGGGGCTCAACCGCCCGCCGTCTGCATCGCTCATACCGGCACCGTACTTGGCCTTGTTCGGACGGCAGTGGCGCCGAGAATCTCCACCCTGCCCCGTCAACTACGGGGCTCGCCCTCGCTACCGGCTGACGGGGATCTCGTAGACGACCTCGCACAGCGCGGTGGGGATGACGATGTCGGCGGTCTCGACGGGCCGGCCCTGGTCGCTGTAGTAGGTCCGTCGGATGTGTGTGACGAGTGCAGCCTTCTGAATCCCGAGGAACGATGCCTCCTCGGCGGTGGCGTGCCGCGGCTCCGGCTGTTCGACCGCATGGCTGACGGTGACGCCGATCTCGGCCATGCGGTTCACGACGCCTGCCCCGGCGTGCGGCCCGCCCTCCGGTAGCACGACGAGCGTGCTGGCAGTGAGGTCGTACGGCTCCCAGCTCGTGGACAGCTGGACCGGCCTTCCGTCGGCTAGGAACTCGTAGACGGTCCGGACGCACAGGTCGTCTTCGGCGATACCGAGGCGCGTGGCGATTTCGGCTGGTGCGGGCACCTTCGCCTCGGTCCGGCTCTCCCAGTGCCCTTGCTTGCCCAGGGCCTGCATGTCCGCGCGGAACGGGGAGCCGCCCGGCTGCTCGCGGGCCGAAGACCGGACCACGCGCACACGCCGACGGGGCTCGGCTACGTAGGTGCCCGAACCCGCGCGGCCTTCCAGCACACCTTGGGAGATCAGAAGCTCCTGCGCCCTGCGCACGACGTTCTCGCCGACGCCGCACTCTTCGGCGATCTGCGAGCGGGAGGGGAGCCGGTCGCCGGGCGTCCACTCGTGCTCGGCGATCCGCTGCCGCAGGACATCGGCGACGCGGAGATAGGGCGGCTGCTCAGGCATATGGAAAATCTAGTCCACTAGCTCTAATCTAGTTAACTAGCTTCACTCAACGTGTTGGATCGGCGACGGAGGCCTTCCTGTGCCCGCTTCGGAAGCAAGGGCAGAGGACCTCGCCGCCCGACTATCAGCCCTCGGCTTGATCGCGCGAGTGGAGCTGCACGCCACATACGCGTCGATCGAAGCGGAGGTACCGGACGCCCTCCCCGCCGAATCGTGGCGAGAGCTTCTGGAAGTGGTGGCGGAGGCCGACCGGTTCGGCCTTCTCGCCAGCAGTCTGACCGGCCGCACCCTCTGGGCCGCCGTACGCAAAGCGGTCCCCGCGACGGGCGATGTCCGGGGACCTGGCCATCAGCGTTAGGAGCTGATCAGCGTGTTCCACCGTAGGAGCCCCGCCGCCGCCCGCACCAGTGGGCAGAACCACCGTATGCCTGCACCTACCCCTCGCCGGAGGAGGTCGGCCGATGCTTCCTAGCCAGCAGTCCGCGGCAAAGCACGCCCCAGCCTCGACCTACCGGTCGACCTCGTGCGCGATTGGCACGCACCCCGAGTGCGCCCATTCGACGCCGACCACAGCACCCGTCGGTGTCCCCGTGATCTACGAGCCCTGCGACTGCCCGTGCCACGGCACGGGCGGGCCGACCGAGTCGCGGCAGGTGAACCGGTGAGCGGCTGGGCTCCCAGCGGCGCACTTGCCGCCAACATCGAGATCACATCGGCCAGCGTGCAGCGTGGGGACGTCATCCAGATCGGCGGCCAGCCGTGCCGCGTCACCGACCTCGTGCAGTTGCCTGCCGGTGCGAAGAGGCTGTTCTTCGAGTCGGGCGAAGTGCTGACGATGCACGCCCGGAGCCGACTCGTCGCGCTTCGGCTGACGAGGAAGTGGTGACCCAGCCCGTGCCCTCCCGCCGCCACACCATTGCCGAGGACCTGCGACGGCAGATCGCAGCAGGTCACTTCAAGGCTGGCGAACGTCTCCCGTCCGAGGCCCGGCTCGCGGCCCTCTACGCGGTCAGCACGCCGACGCTACGAAGTGCCCTTGCACTCCTCCAAGGCGAAGGCCTCGTAGAGAAGATCCACGGCAGCGGCAACTTCGTCCGCCGCCCCCGCCACAGGGTCATGTACATCGGGGGCAAGGGCACGGCTGCTCCTTGGGCAACCGCCTCCGCCCCCCTCCGAGTGAGCGTCCGCGCTACCAATCTCCCCGCGCACGGGCACCTAGCCGACCTGCTGAACGTGCAGCCCCACAGCCCCTTAACCGAGTTCCTCGTCGTCACCCACGAGGGAAAGTTGCCGCACAGCCTGGCTCATCTCTACGTCCCTCGGGACCTCGTGCCCGCGGACTTGGCGAGCGGGTCACCGTTGCCTGAGGAAGTGGAGATGCGCTTGGCCCAGCTCCGCCCACCCCTGGCCCAAGTCGAGGAGAAGGTGAGCGCCCGACTCCCGACCGCGGAAGAAACAACGGCCCTTCGGATCGGTGCCTCATTGGCAGTCCTTTCGATCACCCGCGTGGCGACCGACACCGCCGGCCGCGTGGTCGAGGCATCGCTGCTGGTGCTCCCCAGCGACAGAGCGGACGCACTCTTCACCACCCGCAGCATGGCCGAGGAGAGGACGTCGACGACATGACGCTGAACAACGAACTGCGCCTCCTACCCTGGTCGGGCCCCGACGGGAAGCCCTGCTTCCTGAGCTCCGACGACAGCACCAGCTTCCTGTCCCGCCTGGCCGACAACGCCGAAGAGAAGCAACTCGGTTCGGGGGCCAAGATCCTGGACCAAGCACTCGAACTGCTCGCCGACCTGGACGCGGATCCGGACGAACTCCGCCTCTTGGCTGGCGACCTGACCCGCGCCCTCCACGACGCGATCCGCGTAGCCACCAGCCGCGGCCGCCGCCTTCCCTGCCCCGCCCATCGGGCACCTGAAGAACACGGTCCCCGCGTGCCAGCTCCACCTGGCTGAAGAGCATTCCCCCAGCACGCCAGAGCGGCTACCGAAATCGTCGGGGGCCGCTCTGCCGTTTACCGCACACGGCTCCGGAGGCCCCGCGCGCCTCACGCGTTCCAGCAGGTCAGACCCTCAGCCGCGATCTGGGCTGTGCTGCCAGTCCACATATAGGCCGCAAGAGGCTGGCTCTGGGCTACACCCCGCATCGGGGTCGCTGCCCCCGATTTAGGCGGCGCGGGCGACTCGAAGTTGTTCCCTGTGGAGCCAGGTGAAAGTTCGGTCCGGTTCGAGGTGTGCCTCTCCCCAGTAGATGACATGGATGCCACTCTCCGCGTCGGCCGTGAAGAAGAGACAGACGAGCTTCGTCGCAGCCCCCAACTCCTCGAACGCTTCGTGCAGCCCCAGATACTCCTCCGTGGTTAAGTCGTCGCCGAGCTCAAACAGCGCCTCCCGAGGCTGCGGCCCGTGCGCCTTGAACAGCCGGCGGCGCGTGGGAGACGTATTGGCGGGCAAGCGGGCACGATCCACGGCCTTGGGCTTGTCTGCGTACCTGAACGGGAAGAGTGCGTGATCATTGATCACCGCATACTCGTACCCTCGCACGTCCCGAACCGACTCCCGCAGCTCGCGTGCCATGTCTGCCAGGTTCTCGCGCACAGCCTCGGCGAGGGTAACGCCGTAAGGGCTTCGCCTTTTCAACTCCGCTGCCAGGTGTGTGGCGTGAGCCTTCGAGTGTGCCTTGGCCAGTTGCACTGGCAGTGCTGCAACGAGCCTGCTGGCCTGCTCCCCGAACCGCTTGATTGCCCAGGCTGACGAAGCTGCCGAATCGCTAATGAACTCGGACATTCAGCGTTCCCCTCCCCAGATCGTCCCGCTTCACCTCTGTGTGACACAGACCTGCCGCGCGCACAAGGGAGCAATCAGGGCGCAGTGCAGCCCTCAGGGCCAGGCCACGACAGCCGCAACTGACGCCCCCGTAACCCTGACCTGCGGCTGAGCAACCGATCAACCCGCTGACCAGCGGCTGAGCTGTCGCCGGTTGTCAGCATTGGTCACCACTGAGCGCCTCCCACGACCCCAAGACGACCCGGGAGGGCGCACTCTTGCCAAGTCTGCTCAGGTGGGTCCCACTCCGTCCGAGTAGCTAACGGTGGAGCACTCGGTAACGTAGATATGGGCAGACGAACCATGGCCGGCCGACGCACCCCACCACCATGCGGGAATCGATAGGAACGGCAGATCCTCCCATGGCAGGCAACATCCTCGCGATATTTCTTATAGTCGGGGGAATAGTATTGATAGTTACTTGTGTCATGACCATGGTCATGCGTAGAGGGTCTATCACTCTTGAGAAAATCGGCCTGACCTTGGGAATGGGTATTTCGGTTTTTGGCCTCTGGCTTCAGATACGGCCGCCCTCCGTGCATGAGGCGCACGAGGTCGGTGGAGTGGAGCTCACCGGCTACTGCCAGTCCAAGGGATTTCAGCGGGCGAGTTATCCACAGGATGTCGAGAGGGTCAAGGACTGGGCATGCGTGGGGCCGGGAAATAGAGCAACGACTATAGCGAGCGGGGGATTCCTGTCGTGGAATGATGCATGTGAGTTCGAATATGGAGGAGGTGCGTATGCAGTCAACGCAGATCCACTGGATCTACCTTTCGGAGTGACATGCCTGAAATGATGCACCGACCCGCAGGTATGTCCTGCGCGAGTATCAGAGGTTGCGGTCTTGAAAACCGTCGTGGCAGCGATGTCACCGTGGGTTCAAATCCCACACCCACCGCATGTGAACGACCCCTGACTAGGCAAGACGGCCAGGGGTCGTTCACGTGGGTGTTGTCCGCTGGCGACCGCCGTTCCCCGCGGGTTCCCTGCGGAACGGGCACGGGAAGGGCACGGCCGGCCATCTGATCCGTAGCTCTAGCGAGACCAGTCAGTAATGGCCATACCGGCCGCTTTCGAGGCCCCTACGGAGCGCTACAGGACTGTGCTCGGCTGCGGTGCAGCGCTGCTGTACGCCGCCTACTGGCTCTCACCGACCAGGACACTGCGAGCGCTCTCCTGGAATAGACGGCCAGCATCGACGAACTCATCCCAGGACGCATCTATTCGATCCTGATGGTCTTGAGTGAAGTACGCGGCCTGGTCGCCTGCATCGAGTGCCGCCCGGAGGATGAAGAGTCCTCGGAACACTTGCCCCGACATCGCGATCATGTTTTCTGGCCCCAGCACAGAGACCTGACTGGAAACGTGGCTTAAAGTTTCGATCGCTTCGCCGAGAGCTTGGATTTCGTCTCTGCCTGGCAGACCTGGAGCGTCTCTCATAGCGGCCTCAGCTGCTCGCTGGGCGACTTGACTCGCAGCTATGAAGGCGCTGTACGCGGCCTGTCGTTGCTGCCGAAGCCAATGACTGTGTTCCACTGCCGCCTGATCTCTTACCTGCTGGCGTGTGGCTTCAGCCGTCGTCTCCGCCCCGGCCCTGGCACCCCGAACGGCGCCGATCGCCCCTGCGACGGCTCCGCCAAGCGCGCCCGCCGTGCCTGCAATCCCGGCTATGAGAGCCGCTATCCCTTGATCCATGCGATAAGAATCCATGGCTGGGGCACGCCTGGGCTACTCCAGAACCTCGCCGTCCGTCGTGAACGTCGTCCCGCATTCGCAGCACTGCCAGCTATGAGGATCCTCGTCACGTGCCTGAGGGTGGGCAGCTTCGTCGCCGCAGACAGCACACCTCGTGTGGTTCCGCCGCAAGCCGGATGCTTCCGTCCTGATGGGCATGGGGCCTCCGTGAGTAGTTCGGCTGGGCATCGTCTCGGATCTCGCCGAATCAGGTGGTGACTTCGCGGAAACTGCACCCGAGTGGGCGGCCAGCTGCCCAAAGACGACTGAACGACACGCGCATCAGCCACAGCGAGACCGGTACCGACGCGGAGCGACCACACCGGCCGGCGCCACATCGCGGCAGCAGCTGCTCCCCGCCCGCCCATTTCCGGTGGTGCGATCGCCTCACGCACCCGCATCCGTGACGGCAGGGGTACGGCGCCCAGCCCAACTCATCCCCGGCAGACGGCCGGACTAGCGGAAGAGGCCACCCCTCCCTCGCCGCTGGCCGTCTTTTGGTACCCCGTCATGGCCGCAGTCGGCAGCGCTCCCGGCCACGCATGCTATGTGACGGTTGCCGTGCCTGAACGCTCGCAGGTGATCGACAGACCGGGCGGTGCAACCCATCGAGCCCTAAGCCATTGGCGCGCGGCTGGCGCCCCGGGCTGGAGCGGGGCGCAGACAGGAGCGCAGGCCCGGGGCGACGGGCGCGCGACGCCGCCTTGGCGGCGGAAGCGCCCTTGATGAAGTAGGGAAACTCTTACCGCGCCGCCAGGCTCAGAGCGCGAAGGGCTCGTCTGTCATGGCCCGGTCCGCTACGCCCAAGGTCGCGTCGGTGATGCTGCAGTCCATGCGTTGTTGAACGAGCTCCACCGCATCTTCGCGCGTCATGCCGTGAGGAGATGGCGGCCGTCGTGGCTGCGGACGTGGGGGCCTGCTTCGTCCAGGGCGTCCAAGAGGCGGATCGCGTATACCTCGGACATCTGGGCCGAGATCTCCTCCGGGGTGAGCCACGCGACCGCGGTCGATTCCTCCGAGGTGCGCTCGGTCCCGCCGGTCGGCTTGCAGCGGAAGACCAGGGCGACGATGCCTCGGGTGGTGTTCTTGTAGACCCCGGTGAGCTCCTCCACCTCCACCTCGATGCCGGTCTCCTCCAGGACCTCGCGGCGGACGCCGGCCTCCGGGGGCTCGGTGAGTTCGAGGACTCCGCCCGGGAGCTCCCAAGTTCCGTTGTCCGCTCGGCGGATCGCCAAGAGTCGGCCGTCCTCGCGGATCACTGCCCCGGCTACGGACACGGAGTGCAGTGGCGTTGACTTGGCCTGCGGGGAACCCGTACTCATGTACAGGAGCATAGGAGGAAGAGAAGGACTATGGGAACCGCAGTGGGAGGTGGCCGAGGCGCTGTGCCGCGCTACGTGCAGATCGCCGAGGACATCGTTCAGCAGATCCGGGCTGGTGTGCTGAATGCCGGCGACATGGTGCCGAGTGAGTCCGAGCTGGTGGAGCGCTACGGCGTCGCTGGCGGGACGATCCGGAAGGCCATGGTCGAGGTGCGGGCCAGCGGGCTTGTCGAGACGCGGCACGGCAAGGGCTCGATGGTGAAGGCCCGGCCGCCCGTCCGGCACCGGTCCTCCGACCGCTTCCGGCGTACGCATCGCCAGGAAGGCAGGGCGGCGTACCTCGCCGAGTCCGCGCAGTCCGGGGCCGAGGCCAAGGTGAGCGTGCTGTTCATCGGGCCCATGGAGGCGCCGGAGGAGATCGCGGGTCGGCTCGGGGTCGCCGCGGGGGCTCAGGTTCTCGCGCGGCGGCGGCTGTACTTCCGGAACGGGACGCCCGTGGAAACGGCTACCTCGTACCTGCCGTGGAACGTCGTGAAGGACATCCCGGAGCTGTTCGCCGAGAACCCCGGGCCCGGCGGCATTTACGCACGGCTGGAGGACCACGGCCATGTCTTCGCCGAGTACGTGGAGACGCTGCAAGCCCGGCCGGCCGCCAAGGCGGAGGCGACCGAGCTGTCCCTGACCCCTGGTGCCCCTGTCGTGCACCTGCTCCGCGACGCGGTTACGACGGAAGGCGTCGTGGTGGAGGTCTGCGACACCCTCATGGCCGCTGACCAGTTCGTCTTCGAGTACCGGATCCCTGCACGCGACTGACGCTCGCTCAACTGTCCACAGCCCGCCGTGAGTTTCTCCTCGCGGCGGGTTGACTCATGTATAGGAGTCGGGCACTCTTCTTCATGTCACTCATATACATGAGTGACGGAGTTCGACCTCTATAGAGGAGTGATCCGCTGTGCGTCAGATCCCCGTCGACACCTCCGGCGCGACCGTGATGGTTGCCCAGCCCCCGCAGCTCAAGCTGCGCGACAAGAAGACCGGTCAGGTCGCCGTCGACAACGAGACCGGCAACAACCTCATGACCGTGGACGTGCTCTTCGTGATGAACGGCAACGCCGAGGTCGTGTCCGTCACTGTTGCGGAGCCCGACGTCTCCGGCGAGCTGACCACGGGCACCCCGGTCGCGCTGACCGGCCTCGTCGCCCGGCCCTGGGAGAACGAGTTCAACGGCCAGAAGCGCCACGGCCTCAGCTTCCGGGCCGTCGCCGTCACCTCGCTCGTAGCCAAGGCCGTCTGAGCATGGACGCCTTATGGATCACGCTGCTGGTGGTCCTGGTCGTCGCGCTCGTCCTGCGCCGGCTGCGGCCCACCTGGTACTGGATGACCTTCGGGGTCACCCTCGCGACGGTCCGCGTCCTGATCCGCTACCGCTCGGTCATGGACGCCTGCGGGCTCACCGTCCCGCCCTCCCGCTGGCGGCTGACCCTCGCCCGAGTCACCAACCGGCCGCCCCCGGAGGATCGCTCTCCTCGCATCCTGCGCCTGCGGCCCACCGGGACCGGCCTGGTCCTCAGGCTGAAACTCCGGCCCGGTCAGGACGCGTTCGACTTCTCCGCCTCCTCCGACCGACTCCGGCACTCCTTCGCCTTCCACAACGTCGTTTCCCGCGAGATCCGCTCCGGCGTCGTAGAGCTGCGGATGACCGGCTACGACATCCTCAAGCGGGTACGCATGCCGGCAGTCGGCCCCGACGACGCACTACGGGTGCCCGTGGCCCTCCGAGAGGACGGTGAAGTCCACTACCGGGACTACCGCGAAGTGCCCCACGCCCTGAACGTCGGCGCGACCAAGTCCGGGAAGTCCGTCTACCAACGCACGCTCGTCGCCGGACTCGCACCGCGGAACGTTGCCCTCGTCGGCATCGACTGCAAGAACGGCGTCGAACTCTCGCCGCTGGCTGCGCGGTTCACCGCGATGGCGGACAACCCGACCGACGCGGCCGAACTGCTCACCGCTCTCGTCCAGTACATGAGCCGGGTCTACGACCTGATCCGGGCCGAACAACGCATCAGCGTCGGTCTGCCGGATGCGGAGATCACCGCCGACATCTGGGACCTGCCCCCGCACCTCCGTCCCGTACCCGTCGTGATCCTCGTGGACGAAGTCGCGGAGCTGGCTCTCGCCGCGAACAAGGCCGAGGAAGCCCGGCGCGACCGCATCGTCACCGACCTCGTCCGCCTTTCCCAGCTCGGCCGCGCCGCCGGCATCCACCTGGAGATCTGCGGCCAGCGCTTCGGCTCCGAACTCGGCAAGGGCATCACCATGCTCCGTGCCCAGCTCACCGGCCGCACCGCCCACCGCGTCAACGACGAGACCTCGGCGAACATGGCCTTCGGCGACATCTCCCCGGACGCCGTCCTCGCCGCCGTCCAGATCGATAGAGACCGCCCCGGCACCGCCGTGGCCGGTGACTCCTCCGGCGGCTGGACCCGTATCCGGGCCCCGCACACCACGCTCCGCCAAGCCGTGGACACCTGCAACGCCCACGCCCACCGCACCCCGAGCATCCCGGAGCTGGAGCCCTTCCGGCCGGCGGTCCCGGTCCGCGTCATCGTCGGCAAGGTCCAGCCGAAGTCCGCTTCGGCTCCTGCCTTCTGACCTCTCGCCCCACTCGGTCGGCGCGGCCTCATCGCGCCAGGTCCCTACCCCACCCATGCCTGAAAGGAGGTGAACACCATGACTCGCCTGGTCCGCCCGGATGCCGTCCTCGTCCAGGCCGTCATCGCCGGAGCCCTCTCCTTCGCCCACCTGCACGACCTCGCCGAAGCCGCGGGGCAGACCGGCTGGAAGGCCTGGGCCTACCCGGTCAGCGTGGACCTGCTCCTCGTCGCCGCCTGGCACCGCCTCCGCACCCTGCGGGATGCGGGCGAGCCCTCGCGCTCGGCCTGGTCCTGGTTCGCCGTTGCCCTCGCGGCCTCGCTCGGCGCGAACGTCGCTACGGCCGGCCTCCTCGATCTCGGCGACGTGCCGGACTGGCTTCGGATCCTCGTCGCCGGCTGGCCCGCGCTCGCCTTCCTCGGCGGCACCCTCCTGGTTCACCGGCCTACGTCGCCCAGTCCACCGGATTCCGAGCCTGAGCCCGCTTCGGTGCACCCGCACGTGGTCGAGCGGGAGACAGAGGCCGGTGTGCAGGCCAGTGCCGTCGCCGCCCTGCCACCGTCGACGGTCGCCGCTCCGCCCGCCCTCATCGCGCACGCCCAGAAGATCGCCGTCGACCACCGCACCCGTACCGGCTCGGACATCGACACAGAGACCCTGCGCACCCGACTCGGCGTCCCGCGACCGCTCGCCGAGGCCATCGCAGCCCAGCTCACCTGACGTGAGGAGACCGCCATGCCCGCCCGGATCAACTTCCGCTCGCTCATGAAGATCGGCCCCGTCCAGATCGGCACCCACCGCGACCGCCACGGCCGCACCAAGGACGCCGCCGTGTGCACCACCGACGGCTGCGGCTGGTCCTCCGACTACAGCTCCTCGACCGCCGCCCAGCTCGCCGCCCGCTCTCACCGCTGCCGCGTCAGCTGACCCGAAAGGCCATCGCCATGGACGTCCCGCTCTGGTTCGCCCTCCTCGCCGTCGGTGTCCTCGGCGTGAAGCTCATTCGCCCGCCCTGGTGGCTCGTCGCCGTGATCCTCCTCGGCGGTTTCCTCCTCGCGGACAGCTTCCTCGCCCCCGCCATCGACACAGCGATCAACAAGTAGCCCGCCTCGGAAGGAGAACGGTCGTGTTCAAGCCCCAGTACCCCCGACCCGACACGCACGCCTACAGTCCGGCGACGATTCGCCCGACCCCTGCGCCCGCCGAGCCGTCCGCCTCTGTCCCGGTCCGGCCCCCTACCGGCCTCGGCAGCCTGATTCAGAACTCGCCCGGTACCGCGCTCGCCCTCGCCGCCGGCGGAATCGCCGGAGTTCTCGCGCTGGCCTCCGTCGCTGTCTCGCTGCTCCTGGCCGTTGCCGTCACCGCGGTCGCCCTGTCCATCAGCGGCGTGGTCCTGCTCTTCCTCGTCCGCGCCCTGCGCCAGGAGTTCAAGGGCCGTTGACCGGCTCCGGGACGGCCTCAACCGCCAAGTCTCCGCCGTCCCGGCGCCGCACTCCCGCCCGATCCAACGAACCGGAAGGAAGCACCATCATGACCCAGCCCACCGTCCTGCCAGCTCCGGCCTGCCCCGACTGCGACGGCTTCTCCGCCGCGAAGGTGACCCTCGGAGGCCGCGACCACACCGGCGCCCTGCGGATCATCACCGCCCACTGCCCGGCCTGCCACGGCACCGGCAAGCGCGTCGCCCGGCGGATCGTCATCACCTCGGCCGGGCGGTGAACGCCATGCTGACCGACCTCGACATGACCAACCCGCTGACCGCGCAGGCCGCCGTGTTCGCGGCCCTCGCCCAGCTGGCCGAACTCCACCCGAACCTGCCCGGCGCCTACATCACCACCAGCCAGATCAGTCCGACCGAGGCAAGCATCCTCCTCGACGGCCCGGCCGATTTCGAAGCCTGGCGGATGGCGACGCATACCGAAGCCGACGACGTGCGGTTCGCCGACCGCAAGGGCGACAGGAAACTTCACTTCACGGCACCACTCGGTCGGATCACCCTGACGGTCTTCACGGTGTTCACCCCGGGCTCCGAGGCGGTGGCTGCGTGACCGACTCCGCGGCCCTCGCGAACCTGGACCCCGGCCTCCTCGGCGACATGCTGAAGGTGGCCGGGGCTCCCGGTTACGCCCGTTGGGAAGACCAGATCCGCCGCACCGGCGGCTGCTCCGACCCGATCCACATCACCGGCTGGACCGTCACCAAGGACAAGACCTCGGGCGAGCTCCTGAACCGGTACTCCACCCAGGACGAACCCGGCTCCCGTCTCCGCATCGCCTGCGGCAACCGCCGCGCCTCCCGCTGCCCCGCCTGCGCCTGGACGTACTCCGGCGACACCTACCACCTGATCCGGGCCGGGCTGGCTGGCGACGACCGCCGCGACATCCCCGCCACCGTCCGCGAGCACCCCCGCGTCTTCGCCACCCTCACCGCGCCGTCCTTCGGCCCGGTCCACAACCGCCCTGCCGGCCGCCGGTGCCGCTGCAGCCATCATCACCAGGAGAACGCTCCCGAGCTCGGCACCGCCCTCGACCCGACCACCTACGACTACGCCGCAGCCGTCCTCTTCAACAACCACGTCGGACAGCTCTGGCAGCGCTTCACCACCCGCCTCCGCCGGGAGATCGCCGCAGCAGCTGGACTCACTCAACGCGAGCTGAAAGAGGTCGCGCGGATCTCCTATGGCAAGGTCGCGGAGTTCCAGAAGCGCGGGGCAGTCCACTTCCATGCCGTGATCCGCGTCGACGGCCCGGACGGTCCCGACAGCCCTCCGCCGGCCTGGGCCACGACCGAGTTACTCGATCGCTCGATCCGCGCCGCGGTCGCACACTCCTACACCTCGGTCAGTGTCGCGGCCGCCGGAGACCAGCCCGCCCGTACCTTCCGCTGGGGCACGCAGCTCGACGTGCGCCCGATCAAGGCCTTCGGGGACGGCTCCGACATCACGGAACAGGCAGTCGCCTCCTACGTCGCCAAGTACGCGACCAAGGCCGCTGAGAACACCGGCACGCTCGACCGCCGCATCGGCAACCGCGAGGCCCTGGTCCTCCTCGACGTCCCCGCCCACACCGCCCAGCTGATCGCGGCCTGCCTCGACCTCGATGCCCTCTACCCGGACCGCCGCCTCTCCGCCTGGTCCCACATGCTCGGCTTTCGTGGGCACTTCTCCACGAAGTCCCGCCAGTACTCGACCACTCTCGGTGCTCTCCGTCAGACCCGCGCCGACTACCGCGCCGCCCAGGAACGAGAAGCCCGGGGCCTGGACGACGTCGAGCCGGACACCGTGCTCGTCCTCGCCTCCTGGCAGTACGCCGGCCACGGCCACAGCCCGGGGGAGTCGGTCCTCGCCGCCACCATCGCGCGCGGCATCCAGCTCAACCGCCAGACCGCCCGCGAAGCCCTGCAAGGAGAGCAGCATGAATGAGCGCTACCTCAGCGTCGTCCAGGTCGCCGAACTGCTCGGCACCACCGTCCGGTTCCCGCGTCGCCTGGTTGCCGAGCGGCGCATCCGGTACGTGAAGGTCGGCTCGCACGTGCGGATCCCGGAGAGCGCGGTGCAGGACTACATCAGCGCGAACACCATCGAGCCTCGTCGGCCGCAGCGCTCGCGATTCCGGAGGGCGGCCTGATGGGCAACCGCAAGGGCAAGAAGCGCACGTTCGGAGCCATTCGAAAGCTGCCGTCGGGGCGGTTCCAGGCCCGGTATCCCGGACCCGATGGTGTGATGCGGCCGGCACCCGAGACGTTCGCTACCTCGCGGGACGCGGACGACTGGCTTGCGGAGCAGCAGACCGAGATCAAGAAGGGGGATTGGAGGGACCCTGACGCCGGTGCCGTCAACTTCCGGGACTACGCGCTCCAGTGGGTGGAGGAACGAGGGCTGGCCGCTACGACCGATGAGCTGTACCGGCGGCTCCTGCGGCTGCACCTGTTGCCGGCCTTCGAGGAGTACGACCTCGACGAGATCACCCCGCCCAGGGTGAGGACCTGGCGGGCCGAGCGGCTCAAAGAGACCGGGGCCACCACCGTGGCGAAGGCGTACAGACTCCTCAAGGCGATCATGGAGACCGCTGCCGACGACGAGTTGATCCGCCGGAACCCTTGCCGGATCAGGGGCGCGGGCAAGGAGTCGCCCGCCGAGCGGCAGACCGCCACCGTGGAGCAGGTCGATGCGCTCGCCCGGGAGCTGGGCCGGCGCTGGCGACTGCTCGTCTACATCGCCGCCTACGGTCCCGCCCGGCCTGAGGAGCAAGCGGCCCTGCGGCGGCATGACGTCGACCTCGTCAACAACGGCGTCTGGGTGCGCTCCGCCGAGCCTGAGCTGAACACCGGCAAGCGGGCTCCCGGCGAGACCAAGTCCGAGGCAGGTAAGCGGTTCATCGTCCTGCCGGAGTTCATGAAGGGTGATCTCAAGCTCCAAATGTATCTCTACGCGGAGCAAAAGCCGGACGGGCTGCTCTTCGTGGGGGAGCGGGGCGGGCCCTTTCGGCGGACGACCTTTGGACGGAAGTGGAAGAAGGCCCGGAAGAAAGTGGGACTGCCCGATGGGTTCACGCTCTACGACCTTCGTCACACCGGGCACACGCTCTCGACGCAGTCCGGGGCGACGTTGAAGGACACGATGGTGCGGGCCGGCCAGTCCTCGGAGAAGGCGGCGATGATCTACCAGCACTCCAACCTTGAGCGCCAGCGCGAAGTCGCTGCCGGGATCGATGCCCGGGTGCAAGCCATGCGAGCCAAGGCATCTGGCACGGATCTGGCACGTGAGGGGTAGAGAGGTCTAGGCAACACAAAAGCCCCAGGTCGATGACCTGGGGCTTTGTCATGGAGCGGATGACGGGAATCGAACCCGCGCTATAAGCTTGGGAAGCTCATGTTCTACCATTAAACTACATCCGCACAGTGGGCCAGTTGCCTGGATCCCTGGTTTTGCTCACTCTACCTCATGATCGACCCCCGGTGAATTTGCCGCGGGGTCGTTGTCGTGTGTGGCATGCACCGAGGCGTGTGCGTGCGGGAGTTGGGGCGTACCGTGTGGGTTCGGAGCGGCGGCTGGAGCGGGTACCGATCATCCCCTAATGTGGCGATTCGTCGCAGTACGGCTCGTTGGGGAAAGGGACTCGATGGAGCACACCGTCGTCCGTTGTGCCGAAGGGCACGTTTTCAGTACCGCCTCCTTCCCGCTGCAGCACCTCGGTGCCGGCCGGATCGGGCCCGGGCGGCTGCTGCGGTGTCCGCGGTGTGCGCGGTTGCGGCATGCCGTGCCCGTGGGTGGCGCGAAGCGATAGGCAGCGGTAGACGCTGGGCCGGGCGCGCGGATCGCTCCTCTCGATTGGGGGTGGCCCGCGCGCTCTGCGTATCCTCGGGACGTGCTTCTCTCTGACAAAGACATCCGGGCCGAGATCGACAGCGGACGGGTTCGCATCGACCCGTTCGAGGAATCGATGGTGCAGCCCTCCAGCATCGATGTACGTCTCGACCGGTTTTTCCGGGTGTTCGAGAATCACCGCTACGCCCACATCGATCCGGCGATCGAGCAGGCGGACCTGACCAGGATGGTCGAGCCGGAGGGGGACGAGGCGTTCATCCTCCACCCGGGTGAGTTCGTCCTCGCCTCGACGTACGAGGTCATCTCGCTGCCCGACGACATCGCCTCCCGGCTGGAGGGGAAGTCCAGTCTGGGCCGCCTCGGCCTGGTGACGCATTCGACCGCCGGGTTCATCGACCCCGGGTTCTCGGGCCACGTGACCCTGGAGCTGTCGAACCTCGCCACTCTGCCCATCAAGCTCTGGCCGGGCATGAAGATCGGGCAGCTGTGCATGTTCCGGCTCAGCACGCCCGCCGAGTTCCCGTACGGCAGCGAGCGCTACGGATCCAGGTACCAGGGGCAGCGCGGGCCGACCGCCTCGCGCTCCTTCCAGAACTTCCACCGCACCCAGGTGAGGCACGAGGCATGAGCGACGTACGCGAGAACCTGACCTACGACGGCTTCGGGCGCGCCGTGCGTGAGCTGGCGCAGACGATCGCCGACGACGGCTACGAGCCCGACATCATCCTGAGCATCGCCCGTGGTGGCGTGTTCGTCGCCGGCGGGCTGGCGTACGCGCTGGACTGCAAGAACATTCACCTGGTGAACGTCGAGTTCTACACCGGTGTCGGGACCACGCTGGAGATGCCGGTCATGCTGGCTCCCGTGCCCGAGGCGATCGACTTCACCGACAAGAAGGTCCTCATCGCCGATGACGTGGCCGACACCGGCAAGACGCTGAAGCTCGTGCACGACTTCTGCCTCGGCCACGTGGCCGAGGTGCGGTCCGCCGTCGTCTACGAGAAGTCCCACTCGCTCGTGAAGTGCGAGTACGTGTGGAAGAAGACCGACGAGTGGATCAACTTCCCCTGGTCCGTCGAGCCGCCCGTCGTGAAGCGTGAGGGTCAGGTCCTCGACGCCTAGTCCTGGCCCCGCCCCCCCGCCCCCGCCGAACGAAGGCCCGCCGCGCAAGATCCTGCGCGGCGGGCCCTTTTTCGTCTCGGCGTCTCGGCGGGGACGGGGTCAGATCGTGCCCAGCTTGATGATCGACAGCAGTGCGACCAGCTGGATCGCGGACGCGCCCAGGGCCTTCGGCCACGGCAGGTCGTGCGTCTTGCTGATCAGCGAGGTGAAGAGCGCGCCGGCCGCGACCCAGGTGGCCCAGCCCAGGACCTGGACGACCATGTTGTCGCCGCCGAGGAACACGGCGAACAGCAGGCGCGGCGCGTCCGTGATGGACATGACCAGCATCGACAGGCCCACGGTCGGCTGCCAGGTGCCGTCGCCGCCCAGCTGGCGGGCCAGGGTGTGGGTGACGGCGCCGAGGATCAGCCCGCAGATGACGAAGGCCACACCGGCCGAGAGGACGATCGGGACGGCCTTCGCCAGGGTCGCGTTGATGGCGTCCTCGCGGGCGTCGTCGAGGCCGAAGACCGCGAGGAGCCCGTAGAGGAAGGTCACGATCAGGGCGGGGCCCCAGACGGCGTAGTCGCGCATCTGGAGGAAGGTCTGCCCCGGCCGTGTCACGATGCCGCGGAGCAGTTCCTTCCACGGCAGCCGCGGACCGGACGGCGCCGCCGCGGCCGAGCCCGCCTGGTAGGTCGCGCCCTGGCCGTACGGGTCCTCGCCGACGGCGAAGACCTGGGTGTGCCCCGGGTTGTCGTTCGTGTAGCCCCCGCCGCCGTGGCCCCCGTGGCCGTACGGGGGCTGCTGCGCGTGCGGCTGCTGCTGCCCGTACGGGTCGAAGTACTCCGGCTCGCCCTGTCCCCCGGCGCCCGGCTGCGGCCACTGCTGCTGCGGTGGAGGCCCGCCGACGGGAGGGTAGGGCGGCTGGCCGTACGGCGGCGGCGTTTGCTGCTGACCGTACGACTGCTGCTGCTGCGGGGGTTGTTGCGGAGAGCGGTTGTTGTCCCGGCCGCGTCCGATCCTGAATCCAGCCACGTGATCGAACGTACCTGGTCCGGCGGGCGTCGGTGGCCGGTCGCCCGGAACAGCCACCCTTTGCGGCTGACCTGTGACATCCCTTAGGGGATCCCCGAGGGGTTGTCCCCACCCTGGGTCGGGCCTGACTGTGTGTCCGGTTTACGTGGCTGCGTGGCGTTCTGCGGCTTTCCGTTACGTTGTCGACGGAATACGCACACATCGGGTCCGTAGCTTCGTACTCGTCGCCGAACGAGGCCGAACGAGTACGAGAAGAGCCCACACCATGCGCAACACTCGCCGCACCACTCTCCGCAGCGCCGCCGTCGTCGCCGGAGCCGCCGCCCTTCTGGCCCTCCCGGTCGGGTCCGCCTTCGCGGACTCCCCGGCCGTACCGGAGCGAGGCGTGCTGCCGGCGGCCGGGCCGAACCCGGGCGTCCGGGCGTACGTCACCACCGTGAAGCTGGCGGACGGGTCCGTCGCCAAGGTCTACCGGGTCAGCAGCAACCACTTCGAGGCGGACATCCTCGCCGGCTCCACGAGGCTGGACACGCTGGTCAGCAAGGGCGGGGCCGCGTCGTACGGGCAGAACAACGGCCTGCACGTCGTGCTCCAGCCGAACGGCACCGTCACCTCCTGGATGGACGCATCGGCGAAGCCGCAGCCGAAGCCACGGCCGAAGCCCCACGTCGGGCCCGAGGCCGGGAAGGACGTCAGGAAGGAGAGCTCGGTGCGGCTCGCCATGCCCGACGGGCGGATCGCCAAGCTCGTGGACGCGCCGCACGGCAAGCGCGCCGAGATCTCCCTGCCGAACGGCCGTGTGCTGGGTGTGGTCGACCCGGGGTGTTCGAACACCTACCACGACGGCTGGACGTACCGGCTCGTCCGCGACGGCAAGCGCGTGAAGTTCGTCGTCATCGACGGCAAGGGCGGCGGGAACAGCTGGGTGTACGACTTCAGCGGCAGGCTGATCGAGAAGTACACCGTCGACCCGGCGGGAACCGGCGCCCCGGTACTGGTCGCATCCGGCGGCGGCTCGGCCGCGGCGGGTGCGGCCGGGGTGGGCTTCTCCGTGCTGCGCTGCCACGGCTGAGTCCTCGCCGTACCAGTGCCGGTAAGGGTGCCGGTACCCGTACGCCGGAACGGCCGGCCCCCGAGTGGGGGACCGGCCGTTCCGGTGCTGCGCGTGCGCTACTTGGTTTCGGGCTCGGCCTCGGACTTGTCCTCGGACTCGGGCTTCGCCGCTGCCTGCGGCTTCGCCTCGGCCTCCGGCTCGGCTTCCGCCGCCGACGCGGACTCCGGCGCGGACTCGGCCGGCGCCTCCGCCTCAGCCGCCTCCTCCGCCTCGGCTTCGGCCGCTGCTTCCGCCTTGGCCTTCGCCTCGGCCTCCGCCGCCGCCTTCGCTTCCGCCTCGGCCTCCGCCTCCGCCTTCGCCTTGGCCTCAGCCTCGGCAGCGGCCTTCGCCGCCTCGGCCTCCGCCGCCAGCGCGGCCAGCTCCGCCTCCGTCGGGCCCGGCGTCTTCACCGAGTCCAGCAGCAGCTGCGCCACGTCGACCACCTGGACGTGTTCCTTCGCCTGACCGTCGTTCTTCTTGCCGTTCACCGAGTCGGTGAGCATCACGAGGCAGAAGGGGCAGGCGGTGGAGACGATGTCCGGGTTCAGGGACAGGGCCTCGTCGACGCGCTCGTTGTTGATGCGCTTGCCGATCCGCTCCTCCATCCACATCCGCGCGCCACCGGCGCCACAGCAGAAGCCCCGCTCCTTGTGGCGGTGCATCTCCTGCTGACGCAGGCCCGGCACGGCGGACATGATCTCGCGCGGCGGCGTGTAGACCTTGTTGTGCCGGCCCAGGTAGCACGGGTCGTGGTACGTGATCAGGCCGTCGACCGGCGTGACCGGCGTGAGGCGGCCCTCGTCGATCAGGTGCTGGAGCAGCTGCGTGTGGTGGATGACCTCGTACTCGCCGCCGAGCTGCGGGTACTCGTTCGCGATGGTGTTGAAGCAGTGCGGGCAGGTCGAGACGATCCGCTTCGCCGACTTCGGCTTCTTCGTCGACGGGTCGTCGTCGTCCTCGCCGAACGCCATGTTCAGCATGGCCACGTTCTCCTGGCCCAGCTGCTGGAACAGCGGCTCGTTGCCCAGGCGGCGCGGCGAGTCACCGGTGCACTTCTCGTCGCCGCCCATGATCGCGAACTTGACGCCCGCGATGTTCAGCAGCTCCGCGAAGGCCTTCGTGGTCTTCTTGGCCCGGTCCTCCAGGGCGCCGGCGCAGCCGACCCAGTAGAGGTAGTCGAACTCGGAGAGGTCCTCCGCGTCCTTGCCGATGATCGGGACCTCGAAGTCCACCTCCTTGGTCCACTCGACGCGCTGCTTCTTCGCCAGGCCCCAGGGGTTGCCCTTCTTCTCCAGGTTCTTGAGCATCGTGCCCGCCTCCGACGGGAACGCGCTCTCGATCATCACCTGGTAGCGGCGCATGTCGACGATGTGGTCGATGTGCTCGATGTCGACCGGGCACTGCTCCACGCACGCACCGCAGGTGGTGCAGGACCACAGCACGTCCGGGTCGATGACGCCGTTCTCCTCGGCGGTGCCGATCAGCGGGCGTTCGGCCTCCGCGAGTGCGGCGGCCGGGACACCGGCGAGCTGCTCCGCCGTGGCCTTCTCGTTGCCCTCCATGTCCTTGCCGCCACCGGCGAGCAGGTACGGGGCCTTGGCGTGCGCGTGGTCGCGCAGCGACATGATGAGCAGCTTCGGGGACAGCGGCTTGCCCGTGTTCCAGGCCGGGCACTGCGACTGGCAGCGACCGCACTCGGTGCACGTGGAGAAGTCGAGGATGCCCTTCCAGGAGAACTGCTCGACCTGGGAGACGCCGAAGTTGTCGTCCTCGCCCGGGTCCTCGAAGTCGATCTCCTTGCCGCCCGAGGTCATCGGCTGGAGGGCGCCGAGCGCCGTGGCGCCGTCCGCGTTCCGCTTGAACCAGATGTTCGGGAAGCCGAGGAAGCGGTGCCAGGCGACACCCATGTTGGTGTTGAGCGAGACCACGATCATCCAGATCAGCGAGGTGCCGATCTTGATCATCGCGGTGAAGTAGATGGCGTTCTGCAGCGCGCTCGCCGAGAGGCCGTCGAAGGCCAGGACCAGCGGGTACGAGACGAAGTAGGCCGGCTCGTAGCTGTCCACGTGGTGGATCGCGCCCTCAAGGCCGCGCAGGCACAGGATCGCGAGGCCGATGGTCAGGATGATGTACTCGACGAAGTACGCCTGCCAGGCCTTCGAGCCGGTGAAGCGCGACTTGCGGCCCGCCCGGGAGGGCAGGCTGAGCAGCCGGATCGCCATCAGGACCAGGATGCCGAGCACCGTCATCAGGCCGATGAACTCGATGTAGAGCTCGAACGGCAGGAAGCCGCCGACGATCGGCAGCACCCAGTCGGCCTGGAAGAGCTGGCCGTAGGCCTGAGCCAGGGTCGGCGGCAGCGTCAGGAAGCCGATCGCGACGAACCAGTGGGCGAAGCCGACGATGCCCCAGCGGTTCATGCGGCTGTGGCCGAGGAACTCGCGGACGAGGGTGAACGTTCGAGCCTTCGGGTCATCCGTGCGGCTGCCTGCCGGCACGGGCTGGCCGAGCTTCACGAAGCGGTAGATCTGCGCCACGGCTCGTGCGAGCAGCGCGACGCCGACCACGGTCAGGACCAGCGACACGATGATCGCGGCGAGTTGCATGGAAGGGCTCCTCGGGCGGCACTTACTAAGCGGTAACTTATGAAGTCAAGGCTTGAGGTTACCCATTCCCGACGCCGCAATGTAGCTGAGCGTGCGGTGATCTGTGTCGCTCAGGCGACCCTTTGCCGGTACGCCGCGCGCGGGGTCTGCGCCAGGATCGCGAGGTCCATCCCGAGCCAGTGGTTCTCCACATAATGCCGGTCGAGCAGAGCCATCTCCTCCCAGGGGAGGTCCGAGCGCGCGCTCACCTGCCACAAGCCGGTCATTCCGGGACGTACGAGGAGCCGCTCGGGGCGGTTTGTCCGGGCCTCCGGGCGCGGCCCGACCAGCGACATCTCGCCGCGGAGCACGTTGAGCAGCTGGGGGAGGGCGTCGAGGGCGCAGCGGTCGAGGGCGGTGCCGAGCCGGCCCGTGTCGGCGGTGCGCAGCCGCCATGTCCGGAACGGCCTGCCGGCCAGGCCGATCGCGGCCTCCCTCACGAAGGGGCGGCCGCCCCGGGTCACGTAGAGCAGCGCGACGGCCGGGATCAGGGCCGGCGCGAGCAGGACCAGCAGGGTCGCCGCTCCGACGAGGTCGAACACCCTTTTCGCCGGCGGGGCCGTGGGTACGCGGACCCGTAGCCGGGGGGCGGTGAGTGTGAGCGGCATACCAGCACGTTGCCGTACGCCTCCGGCGGTGTTGCGGTGGCGCGCGGCTGCCGTGACCCGTTCGGCCGTGGCCTCGCCGTTGGGGCCCGGCCCCCGGACCCCCGCGCCTGACGCCGGCGAGGCGCAGTCCGCCGCAAGGTTGCGCGTAAGTGAGAGCTAAAGGTTGAGTCGACCCCGCTCAGCTCTGTTGACGCAAGCGCGGCGATGCGGCATGGTTGAGCCTGTTCCACTCAAGTCAGCTGGAGGAATCGAAATGGCACGTGCGGTCGGCATCGACCTGGGCACCACTAACTCCGTCGTCAGCGTTCTGGAAGGCGGCGAGCCCACCGTCATCACCAACGCCGAGGGCGCCAGGACCACGCCGTCCGTCGTCGCCTTCGCCAAGAACGGCGAGGTCCTCGTCGGCGAGGTGGCCAAGCGCCAGGCGGTCACGAACGTGGACCGGACCATCCGCTCCGTCAAGCGCCACATGGGCACTGACTGGAAGATCAACCTGGATGGCAAGGACTTCAACCCGCAGCAGATGAGCGCCTTCATCCTGCAGAAGCTGAAGCGCGACGCCGAGGCGTACCTGGGTGAGAAGGTCACGGACGCGGTCATCACCGTCCCGGCCTACTTCAACGACTCCGAGCGTCAGGCGACGAAGGAAGCCGGTGAGATCGCGGGTCTGAACGTCCTGCGCATCGTCAACGAGCCGACCGCCGCCGCCCTGGCCTACGGCCTGGACAAGGACGACCAGACCATTCTGGTCTTCGACCTCGGTGGCGGCACCTTCGACGTGTCGCTCCTGGAGATCGGCGACGGCGTCGTCGAGGTGAAGGCCACCAACGGTGACAACCACCTCGGTGGTGACGACTGGGACCAGCGCGTCGTCGACTACCTGGTGAAGCAGTTCGCCAACGGTCACGGCGTGGACCTCTCCAAGGACAAGATGGCGCTCCAGCGCCTGCGCGAGGCCGCCGAGAAGGCGAAGATCGAGCTGTCCTCCTCCACGGAGACCACGATCAACCTGCCCTACATCACGGCTTCCGCCGAGGGCCCGCTGCACCTGGACGAGAAGCTCACGCGCGCCCAGTTCCAGCAGCTGACCGCGGACCTGCTCGACCGCTGCAAGACCCCGTTCCACAACGTCATCAAGGACGCCGGCATCCAGCTGTCCGAGATCGACCACGTGGTCCTGGTCGGCGGCTCGACCCGTATGCCGGCCGTCGCCGAGCTCGTCAAGGAGCTCACCGGTGGCCAGGACGCCAACAAGGGCGTCAACCCGGACGAGGTCGTCGCCATCGGCGCCACCCTCCAGGCCGGTGTGCTCAAGGGTGAGGTCAAGGACGTCCTGCTCCTCGACGTGACCCCGCTGTCCCTCGGTATCGAGACCAAGGGCGGCATCATGACCAAGCTGATCGAGCGCAACACCACGATCCCGACGAAGCGCTCCGAGATCTTCACGACGGCCGAGGACAACCAGCCGTCCGTCCAGATCCAGGTCTACCAGGGCGAGCGCGAGATCGCGGCGTACAACAAGAAGCTCGGCATGTTCGAGCTGACGGGCCTGCCCCCGGCCCCGCGTGGCGTCCCGCAGATCGAGGTCTCCTTCGACATCGACGCGAACGGCATCATGCACGTCACGGCCAAGGACCTCGGCACGGGCAAGGAGCAGAAGATGACCGTCACCGGCGGCTCCTCGCTCGGCAAGGACGAGGTCGACCGCATGCGCCAGGAGGCGGAGCAGTACGCGGACGAGGACCTGCGCCGCAAGGAGGCGGCCGAGTCCCGCAACCAGGGCGAGCAGCTCGTCTACCAGACGGAGAAGTTCGTCAAGGACAACGAGGACAAGGTCCCGGCCGACGTCAAGACCGAGGTCGAGGCCGCGGTGTCCGAGCTGAAGGAGACCCTCAAGGGCGAGGACACGGCCGAGATCCGCACCGCGACGGAGAAGCTCGCCGCGGTCAGCCAGAAGCTCGGCCAGGCGATCTACGCCGACGCCCAGGCCGCCCAGGGTGCCGCCGGCGCCGCCGGCGACGCGGGCCAGGCCAAGGCCGACGACGATGTCGTCGACGCCGAGATCGTCGACGACGAGAAGCCGAAGGGCGGCGCTGCCTGATGTCGGAGGAGACCCCGGGTTTCGACGAGAAGCCCGAAGTCCCCGACGCCGGTCAGAACGACGCCGAGCCGAAGGCCGCCGACTCCGCCAAGGAGGAGGCGGCGGCCCCGGCCGGGGACGCAAGCCAGGACGTAGCGCTGCTGGCGCAGCTGGACCAGGCCCGTACCGCGCTCTCCGAGCGCACCGCGGACCTCCAGCGGCTCCAGGCGGAGTACCAGAACTACCGCCGCCGGGTGGAGCGGGACCGGATCACCGTCAAGGAGATCGCGGTCGCCTCCCTCCTGACGGAACTGCTCCCGACCCTGGACGACGTCGGCCGGGCGCGGGAGCATGGCGAGCTGGTCGGCGGCTTCAAGTCGGTGGCCGAATCGCTGGAGACGGTCGCCGCCAAGATGGGCCTGCAGCAGTTCGGCAAGGAGGGCGAGCCCTTCGACCCGACGATCCACGAGGCCCTGATGCACTCGTACGCGCCGGACATCACGGAGGACACCTGCGTGGCGATCCTTCAGCCGGGGTACCGGATCGGCGAGCGTACGATCCGTCCCGCACGGGTCGCGGTGGCCGAGCCCCAGCCGGGCGCGGCCCCCAAGTCCGAGTCCGCGGAGGGCGAAGCACCGTCCGACAAGGACACGGATGCCCCCGACAAGGGCTGATGCACCACATGTAGGAGCACGAGAGGAGGGACACCGGGGATGAGCACGAAGGACTTCGTCGAGAAGGACTACTACAAGGTCCTCGGTGTCCCGAAGGACGCCACCGAGGCCGAGATCAAGAAGGCGTACCGGAAGCTCGCTCGCGAGTTCCACCCGGACGCCAACAAGGGCGACGCCTCGGCCGAGGAGCGCTTCAAGGAGATCTCCGAGGCGAACGACATCCTCGGCGACGCCAAGAAGCGCAAGGAGTACGACGAGGCGCGCGCCCTGTTCGGCAACGGTGGCTTCCGCCCCGGGCCGGGCGGCGGCGGCTCGTTCAACTTCGACCTGGGCGACCTCTTCGGGGGTCAGCAGCAGGGCGCCGGCCAGGCCGGCGGCTTCGGCGGCGGCCTGGGCGACGTCTTCGGCGGCCTCTTCAACCGCGGCGCCGGCCCCGGTACGGGCACCCGTACCCAGCCGCGCCGCGGCCAGGACATCGAGTCGGAGGTCACCCTCTCCTTCACGGAGGCGGTGGACGGGGCCACGGTCCCGCTCCGGATGTCCTCGCAGGCCCCCTGCAAGGCCTGTTCGGGCACCGGCGACAAGAACGGCACGCCCAGGGTGTGCCCGACCTGTGTCGGTACCGGGCAGGTCTCGCGCGGCAGCGGCGGCGGCTTCTCGCTGACCGACCCCTGCGCGGACTGCAAGGGCCGGGGCCTGATCGCGGAGACCCCCTGCGACGTCTGCAAGGGCAGCGGGCGCGCCCGTAGCTCCCGCACCATGCAGGTCAGGATCCCGGCGGGCGTCTCCGACGGCCAGCGGATCCGACTGCGCGGCAAGGGTGCGCCGGGCGAGCGCGGCGGTCCCGGCGGTGACCTCTACGTGGTCGTCCACGTCGATTCGCACCCGGTGTTCGGCCGCAAGGACGACAACCTGACGGTGACCGTGCCCGTGACGTTCGCGGAGGCGGCGCTGGGGGCCGACATCAAGGTCCCGACCCTGAACGGCCCCTCGGTGACGCTGAAGCTGCCGGCGGGCACCCCCAACGGGCGCACCATGCGGGCCCGCGGCAAGGGTGCGGTCCGCAAGGACGGCACCCGCGGCGACCTGCTGGTGACGGTGGAGGTCGCGGTCCCGACCGAGCTGTCCGACAAGGCACGCGAGGCCCTGGAGATGTACCGCGAGGCGACGGAGTCCGAGGACCCGCGCTCCGCGCTGTTCGAGTCCGCGAAGGGAGCATGAGCATGGACGGCCGCCGACGACAGTCCTCCCGCTTGGGCGGGGGCTACCAACTCACCGACGAGACCCCGGTCTACGTGATCTCGGTGGCCGCCCAGCTCTCCGGTCTGCATCCGCAGACCCTCCGTCAGTACGACCGCCTCGGCCTGGTCTCCCCGGACCGTACGGCCGGTCGCGGCCGGCGCTACTCGGCCCGTGACATCGAACTGCTCCGTACGGTGCAGGCGCTGTCGCAGGACGAGGGCATCAACCTGGCGGGCATCAAGCGGATCATCGAACTGGAGAACCAGGTCGCCGCGCTCCAGCAGCGCGTGGCCGAACTCTCCGCGGCCGTGGACGGTGCGGCGGCCACGCTGCAGGCCCGCGAGGCCCAGGTGCACGCCTCGTACCGGCGAGACCTGGTCCCGTACCAGCCTCCGCAGCCGGGCAGTGCCCTGGTGGTCTGGCGGCCCAGCCCCAAGCGGCCGATGGACTGATCCGGTCCCGGGCGGCACCCGGCCCCGGTGGTTTCTGTGCCACATCCTCAGGCCCCGCCCCTTCCCCGGGGCGGGGCCCGAGGGCTGTCGGAGCCGTGTCAGAGCGGCGTCAGAGCCCTTCCCGGTCCGTCTCGTGGTTTTCGTGGTCCGGATGTCCCTCGCAGTCCTGTTCGGGGCCCGAGGGGCGGCCCAGGATGCCGGACCGGGCGATGAGATAGCCGAGCTGGGCGCGGCTGCCGCTGCCGAGGGTGGTGGCGAGCTTGGCGATGTGCGCCCGGCAGGTGCGGACGTTCATGCCGAGCCGGCGCGCGATGGCCTCGTCGACGTGGCCCTCGATCAGGAGCTGCGCGATGGTCCGCTGCACGCCGGAGATCCCGCCGGGGGTGCTGCGGTACGTCACTTCCTCCTGGAGGGGCACGGCGCGGTGCCAGAGCTGCTCGAACACCTTGATGAGGTAGTCGACCAGGCCGGGGTGGCGCAGTTCCAGGGCGACCCGGCGGTCGTCGCTCACCGGGATGAAGGCGACCGTGCGGTCGAAGATGATCAGGCGCTCGATCAGTTCCTCCAGCGTGCGGATCTCCACCTTGCCCGTCGAGATCCGCTCCACGTAGGCGAGCGTGCCCTGGCTGTGCCGTGCGGTGTGCTGGTACAGGGTCCGTATGCTGACCCCGCGGTCGATCAGCGGCTGGTCGCGCTCCAGGGCCTGGGTGAGGGCCAGGGAGGGCCGTGCTCCGCCCGGCTGGACCGTCAGCACCTCGGTGTGGCATTCGGCCGTCGCGAGGTTCAGGGCGGCGTTGATCTGTTCGAAACCCTCCAGCACCGTGATGGCGTGGGTGTTGGCCGGGCTCTGTGCGCTGATGGCCAGGAAAGGCTCGAAAGTGTCGGTGAGATCTACAGCGCTGCGTCGGCGGTCCTGGATCTCACGTTCAATCGGATGAAGCCGTTGAGCCAATGCGACGGACGGGGGAACCGGACGCAGTTGGTTCGCGTCATCCGGGTCGGGTTGCAGGAGAGCGAATTCAAGCAGGCAGGGGGCGTTCTTGATCTCGCCCCGGGCGATCCGGCCGGTACTCAGCGCGGTCGCGTAGAGCCGCGTCCCCTCGGCACACATGGACGTGACGGGGTGCGGATGTGTCGCTTTTGTCTCGATTCGCGTCAAATCTCCACCCCCCAGGGTCCTGAACATGCAAGAACATGATGCATCGTCCCTGTGGCATTGACGTGCCTGAATGAGCCATCGTCTGTCACGCGGGGGAGAGGATTCCATCAAGTGAGGACGAAGCCGACCATGTACAAGAGAATGCTTCGCTCGGTGCTTGCCATAGTTTTCTCCGCCGTTGCGGTTTTTGGGGCAGTCAGCGCCGTCGAAAGTGACGCGGGGAGCGCTAGGGACGGTCAGGGCACGAGCCTGACGAGCACGGAGTTCGACACCGGCTGGACCACGGCGCCCGTGGGTAAGTACGCGGACACCGGCTGGACCAGCGGCCAGCTGAGTGGCGGGGGTAAGGACGATACGGGCTGGACCGAGACCCCTGTGACGGTGTCCGCGTGACCCCCGACGACCGCGGCTTCCGCCGCGAGATGGCCTCCGCCTACCGATCGGGCTGGCAGTTCATCGATCTCGCCACGGCCATCCCCCACCCTGGCGACTCGCTGATGGTCACCCTGTTCGGTCAACCGATCGTCGTCGTGCGCGAGGAGGACGAGGACGTACGTGCCTACCGGTGCCTGCGCCGCCCGCGGGGCGCGCCGCAGCCCGTCCGCTGCGAGGTGCGCTACGGAATGGTCTTCGTCAATCTCGATCAGCGTGACCACCAGCTCTTCGAACCCGATATCACCACCGCCACCCCCCGCAGTGCCTGAAGCGATTCCCCCGTCGTTCCAGATCGCTCAGGCGCTACCCCCACACAACGGCGCCATCGTGGACCTGACCACGATGGCGCCGTTGTGATGTCCGCGTCCAGTGCCTTAACCGGACAAGATGAAGAATCAACGGCCTACGCGCGCCCCATGGCCCGGTCCAGGGTGATCTCCATGACCACGCGGTCGGGATTGGGTGACGGCGTGCGCCCGTAGCGCTCCGCGTAGCGCGCCACCGCGTCGGCGACCGACGCCTCGTCCGTGCGGATCACCGCGCGGCCCTCCAGGGTGGCCCAGCGGCGCCCTTCCATCTGGCAGACCGCGACCCGCGCGCCCTCCGGCTGTGCCTCCTGCGCCACCAGGATGTTGCGCACCTTCCTGCTGTGCCGGTTGCTGATCACCCGGGCCAGGCCGGCCTCCGGGTCGTACGTCACGCCCACCGGCACCACGTGGGGCGTGCCGTCGGGGCGCGGGGTGGTCAGGGTGCAGACGTGCCGCTCCCGCCAGAAGGCGAGGTACTCGGGCGTCGGGTTGAGTACGTCATGGGACATGGGCCGAAGGGTACGGCGCAACGGTGTTCCCACCTGCCTTGAGTGGAATAGACTCAACTTTGCATACGCTGACTCTGTCAGTGTTGTTGTCGACGCACCCCTCGGGGAGAGGAGAAGCCGCAGTGGACGCCGAGCTGACCAACAAGAGCCGCGACGCGCTGAACGCCGCCACCAGCAGGGCCGTCAAGGACGGCCATGCGGATCTGACCCCCGCGCACCTGCTGCTGGCCCTGCTCGCCGGTGAGGACAACGAGAACGTCACCGATCTGCTGGTCGCCACCGACGCCGACCTGGTCGGCGTGCGCAGCGGCGCCGAGCGGCTGCTCGCGGCCCTGCCCAGCGTCACCGGTTCCACGGTCGCGCCCCCGCAGCCCACCCGGGACCTGCTCGCCGTACTCGCCGAGGCCGACGCTCAGGCCGGCAGGCTCGGCGACGAGTACCTCTCCACCGAACACCTCCTCATCGCCCTCGCCGCCAAGGGCGGCGCGGCCGGCGAGGTCCTTTCCACCCAGGGCGCGACGGCGAAGAAGCTGCTCGACGCCTTCGAGAACGCACGAGGAGGACGGCGGGTGACCACCCCCGATCCCGAGGGCCAGTACAAGGCCCTGGAGAAGTTCGGCACCGACTTCACCGCTGCGGCGCGTGAGGGCAAGCTCGACCCGGTCATCGGCCGTGACCAGGAGATCCGGCGCGTCGTGCAGGTGCTCTCGCGTCGCACGAAGAACAACCCGGTGCTCATCGGCGAGCCCGGCGTCGGCAAGACCGCCGTCGTCGAGGGCCTGGCCCAGCGCATCGTCAAGGGCGACGTCCCCGAGTCCCTGAAGAACAAGCGCCTCGTCTCCCTGGACCTCGGCGCCATGGTCGCCGGAGCCAAGTACCGCGGCGAGTTCGAGGAGCGGCTGAAGACCGTACTGGCCGAGATCAAGTCGAGCGACGGCCAGATCATCACCTTCATCGACGAGCTGCACACGGTCGTCGGCGCGGGCGCCGGCGGCGACTCCGCCATGGACGCCGGCAACATGCTCAAGCCCATGCTGGCCCGCGGCGAGCTGCGGATGGTCGGCGCGACCACCCTCGACGAGTACCGCGAGCGGATCGAGAAGGACCCGGCGCTGGAGCGGCGCTTCCAGCAGGTGCTGGTCGCCGAGCCGTCCGTCGAGGACACGATCGCGATCCTGCGCGGGCTCAAGGGCCGCTACGAGGCCCACCACAAGGTCGTGATCAACGACAGTGCGCTGGTGGCCGCCGCGACCCTCTCCGACCGGTACATCACCTCCCGCTTCCTCCCCGACAAGGCCATCGACCTCGTCGACGAGGCCGCGTCCCGGCTGCGCATGGAGATCGACTCCTCCCCGCTGGAGATCGACGAGCTCCAGCGCTCCGTGGACCGCCTGCGGATGGAGGAGCTGGCCCTGAAGAACGAGTCCGACCCGGCCTCGATCGAGCGCCTGGAGAAGATCCGCAAGGACCTCGCGGACCGGGAGGAGGAGCTGCGCGGCCTGACCGCCCGCTGGGAGAAGGAGAAGCAGTCCCTCAACCGGGTCGGTGAGCTCAAGGAGCGCCTCGACGACCTGCGCGGCCAGGCCGAGCGAGCCCAGCGCGACGGCGACTTCGACACCGCCTCCAAGCTGCTCTACGGGGAGATCCCGACCCTGGAGCGCGAGCTGGCCGAGGCCACCGAGGAGGAGGAAGAGGCCTCCAAGACCGGCAGCTCGAAGTCCGCGATGGTCAAGGACGAGGTCGGCCCCGACGACATCGCCGACGTGGTGGGCGCCTGGACCGGCATCCCGGCCGGCCGCCTGCTGGAGGGCGAGACCCAGAAGCTGCTGCGCATGGAGGACGAGCTGGGCCGCCGGCTGATCGGCCAGGGCGAGGCCGTGCGGGCCGTCTCGGACGCCGTGCGCCGCACCCGCGCCGGCATCGCCGACCCGGACCGCCCGACCGGCTCCTTCCTCTTCCTCGGCCCGACGGGCGTGGGCAAGACGGAGCTGGCCAAGGCGCTCGCCGACTTCCTCTTCGACGACGAGCGGGCCATGGTCCGCATCGACATGTCGGAGTACGGCGAGAAGCACAGCGTGGCCCGACTCGTCGGCGCCCCGCCCGGCTACGTCGGCTACGAGGAGGGCGGCCAGCTGACCGAGGCCGTGCGCCGCCGCCCGTACAGCGTGGTGCTCCTGGACGAGGTGGAGAAGGCACACCCCGAGGTCTTCGACGTCCTGCTCCAGGTCCTGGACGACGGCCGGCTCACGGACGGGCAGGGCCGGACGGTGGACTTCCGCAACGCCATCCTCATCCTGACCTCCAACCTGGGCAGCCAGTTCCTGGTGGACCCGCTGACCCCGCCGGAGCAGAAGAAGCAGCAGGTCATGGACGTGGTGCGGGCCTCCTTCAAGCCGGAGTTCCTCAACCGCCTGGACGACCTGGTGGTCTTCTCCGCGCTGAACCGGGACGAGCTCGCGCACATCGCGCAGCTCCAGATCGGCCGCCTGGCCCGGCGCCTCGCCGACCGCCGGCTGACCCTGGACGTCACCCCCGAGGCCCTGGCCTGGCTGGCTGACAAGGGCAACGACCCGGCGTACGGCGCCCGGCCGCTGCGCCGCCTGATCCAGACGGCGATCGGCGACCGGCTGGCGAAGGAGATCCTCTCCGGCGAGGTCAGGGACGGCGACACGGTGCGTGTCGACGTGGCGGGCGAGGACCTGCTGGTCGGCAAGGCGCTCTGAGCTGCCCCGGCCCGCCCCCGGCCCGCCCCGAGCGGGCTCCGGGCGGGTCGGGACCGGGCTCCGGGAGGGCTCCGGGCGGGACACGTTTCCGCCCGGAGCGGATAGGGCCTTCGGCACTGGACACGGGGTGGGCGCCATGGGGGAGGATGCAGGTATCCGCACGAAGGGAAGTACACGGTGAGCATCGACCCGGCCTCGATTCCGAACTTCGGAGGGCAGCAGCCCGAACCGCAGGCCACAGGACCGGCGGGCCCCGTCGTCCCCGACCAGGATCTGGTCAAGCAGCTGCTGGAGCAGATGGAACTCAAGTACGTCGTCGACGACGAGGGAGACCTCGCGGCGCCGTGGGAGGAGTTCCGTACGTACTTCATGTTCCGCGGCGAGGACGAGCAGCAGGTTTTCTCTGTGCGTACCTTCTACGACCGTCCGCACAAGATCGACGAGAAGCCCCAGCTTCTCGAGTCGATCGACGACTGGAACCGCCGCACCCTGTGGCCGAAGGTCTACAGCCACACCCACGACGACGGCTCGGTCCGCCTGATCGGTGAGGCGCAGATGCTGATCGGCACCGGCGTCAACCTGGAGCACTTCGTGTCCTCCACGGTCAGCTGGGTCCGCGCCTCCATCGAGTTCGACAAGTGGCTCGTCGAGCAGCTCGGCCTGGAGCAGGACATCGACTCCGCCGACGGCGACGACGACAGCAACGGCGACGCCAACAACTAGCCGTTACAGCGGCACGCGGGCGACCAGCAGCAGATACAGCCCGTAGCCGTAGGAGAGCCCGGCCACCACCGCGGTCACCACGACCGCGGTGCGCGGCCGGGCTCTCGCCATGACGGCGGCCACCGGCAGGAGCAGCGGGAAGGCCGGCAGCAGGAAGCGCGGCTTGGACTCGAAGAACCCCGCCCCGCCGAAAGTGATCACCAGCAGGACCGCGGTGTACGCGAGCAGCGGCAGCGGGGTGCGGTCCAGTACCAGCGAGGCCGCCAGCAGCCCGGCGACGGCCAGCAGGACCACGGTCACGGCGGTGGCGAGCTGCACGTGCCCGCCGGTCAGCACCCGCTCCGCGGAGCGCAGCGCCCCGATGCCGAAGTCGAAGCGGGACCCCCAGCTGCGCTGCACGGCGAAATAGCCGCCGAGCGGGTCGTCCACCCTCACCCCGACGGCCAGGACGTACGCCGCCCAGCCCGCCGGCGCCACCAGCCCGGCCAGCCACACCTCGGGCGCCCGGGACCTTCGTACGACGATCTCGTGCAGGGCCATGGCCGAGACGGCTGCGGCGACGGCCAGCCCGGTGGGCCGGGTCAGCCCGGCCAGTACGGCGAGGCCCGCGGCCCACAGCCAGCGGCCGCGCAGCAGGGCGTGGAGCGCCCACGCGGCGAAGGCGGCCAGCAGCGCCTCGGTGTAGGCGAGGGTCAGCACCACCGCGTGCGGCAGCGCCGCCCACAGCCCGACGAGCAGCAGCCCGGCGCGCGGGCCGATCACCCGCTCCCCGACCCGGTAGATCCCGAGGGCGGCCGCACCGGCGGAGACCCAGGCGACGAGGAGCGCGGCGGACACCGTCCCGCCGGGCAGTATCTCGGAGACGACCCGTATCAGGGCGGGGTAGAGCGGGAAGAAGGCCCGGTCGCTCTGCACGGGCCCGGTGCCGGTCACGGCCTCGGGCCACATCAGGGTCCGCCCGTAGCCGTGGGCGGCGATCCTGAGGTACCAGTCCGAGTCCCAGGACCGGCCGAGCACCTTGAGCGGATCCCGCCCGGCCCACCAGGCTCCGAGGGAGAGCACCAGCACCCCGGCCCCGCGCACGGCGGTGAACACCCCGAGCGCGATCACGGTGGTGGGCGCGGCGGACCGTACGGCCCGGACCGCGCGCATCTCCAGCGGCGACGCGGACACGGCCGCTCTGCCCGTTGCCATGTATCCCGACTTTCCGGCTCGCCGTGATGGGTCCGCTCACCCGTTGGTGAGGGCTTCGGGCAGGTGCACGACGCACAGCTTCACACCGCCCCCACAACCCCGCAAGGACGCCTGGTGACCGGCGCGCGAACGCCGGTCCGGAACCGGATCCGCCGGGCCGGGCCAGGACGCCCCCTACAGCCGGCGCAGCCGCTCGGCGGCTTCCCGGAGCACGTCCTCGCGCTTGCAGAAGGCCCAGCGGACCTGGGTGGCGCCCGCGGCCTTGTCGTCGTAGAAGACCTGGTTCGGGATGGCGACCACGCCGCAGCGTTCGGGGAGGGCGCGGCAGAAGGCGAGGCCGTCCTTCTCGCCGAGGGGCGTGATGTCCGTGGTGATGAAGTAGGTGCCCTGCGGGCGGAAGACCTCGAAGCCGGCCGCCGCCAGGCCGTCGGCGAGGATGTCGCGCTTGGCCGCCAGGTCGGCGCGGAAGGTGTCGTAGTACGCGTCGGGCAGGGCGAGGGCCTCGGCGATCGCGTACTGGAAGGGGCCCGAGGAGACGTAGGTCAGGAACTGCTTCGCCGAGCGGACCGCCGTGACCAGTTCCGGGGGCGCGGTGAGCCAGCCGACCTTCCAGCCCGTGAACGAGAACGTCTTGCCGGCCGAGGAGATGGTGACCGTCCGCTCGCGCATGCCCGGCAGGCCCGCCAGGGGGGTGTGGGCGCCTTCGAAGACCAGGTGCTCGTACACCTCGTCCGTGACGACCAGCAGGTCGCGCTCGACGGCCAGCTCGGCGACCGCCGCGAGTTCGGCCGGGGTCAGGACGGTGCCCGTCGGGTTGTGCGGGGTGTTCAGGAGCAGCAGGCGCGTGCGCGGGGTGACGGCGGCGCGCAGTTCGTCCAGGTCGAGGACGAAGGATCCGGCGTGCGGGCGCAGGGTGACGGGGACGCGTACCGCGCCGGCCATGGCGATGCAGGCCGCGTACGAGTCGTAGTACGGCTCCAGGGCGATGACCTCGTCGCCCGGCTCCAGGAGGGCGAGGAGGGCGGCGGCGATGGCCTCCGTGGCGCCCGCGGTGACGAGGACCTCGGTGTCGGGGTCGTAGCCGAGGCCGTAGAAGCGCTGCTGGTGCGCGGCGATCGCGGTGCGCAGCTCGGGGACGCCGGGCCCCGGCGGGTACTGGTTGCCGAGCCCCGTGAGGACCGCGCGGGAGGCCGCCTCCGCGATCTGCGCGGGACCGTCGGTGTCGGGGAAGCCCTGGCCGAGGTTGATCGAACCGGTGCGGACGGCCAGCGCCGACATCTCGGCGAAGATCGTCGTGCCGAAGGCCGCGAGGCGGCGGTTCAGGAAGGGGCGGTCGCTGCTCACGGATGCGCTCATGGGCGTCATCCTGCGGGCAACCTCTGGACTTCCTCAAGTGTGCTTTGGGTCGTACGGGCCGCGGGCATTCCCCCTTCACGCAGGACGCGGGGATCCTGCTCCCCCGGGAAGACCGGGGTGTGAGAGAGGTGGCGGACATGGGGTTCGTCTTCGGTTTCGTTGTGATTGTTGCCGTCTTCGTCGTGGTCCTCCTGAACGTGCTGGGCCGGTCGTCCGGGGGGCGGGGCTCGTCCCGTCGGCGGGGACGCCGCAGCTGGTGGGCGGACGGCGGCTCCTCGTCGAACTCGGGCTGCGGGTCGTCCTCCTCCGGTTGCGGCTCCTCCTCGTCGTGCGGGGGATCGTCCTCCTCGTGCGGTGGCGGTGGCGGGTGCGGCGGTTCGAGCTGACACGGGGCCGCGGGCACCGCGTTTGACGAGGGCGTTCGACGGTCCGACTGCCGTCGGGCGCCCTCTTGTTCGTCAATGCATGACGACGCGCGGGGCGCAACCTGTTGAACACGTGAACTGCGGAGCCCCCGGGGGGATGTAAACCCCTTCAAGTTGGGTAAAAACGCTGTGAGTGCCGTGCCTTTCATGATTCCCTCGGTTGAGTAGACCAGTCCTCGGACCTCCCTGGACTTCCTGTGGACCCGTGCCGGTTTCCCCCCACCCGTGCTTGCTACCGCTGGCGGGCCCCGGCCCATCTCCCTCGCGCGTTTGCGGAGCCGACTCATGCTCACGACCCTCCAGACCTCATACACCGACACGCGTGCCGCCGATCTCGCCTGGGCCCTGGGTCGGGACCGGCTGCCCGCCCTGGCCGTACTGAACCTCGAACTCTCGGGTGCAAAGGTGGAGTTGCGCCTGCTCGGGGCCTCCCATCAGGTGCTTCTGGAGGAGGGGGAGGTGCGCTGCTCGGAGACGGTCGCCTGTATGCCCGGCAGCAGCACGCCGCTGCCGCTCGGCGTGGCCAAGCGGGTGGGCGACTGGGAGTACGAGTTCGCCGCGCGGGTGGAGACCCTGTCGCGCGGATCCTTCGCCGGGCGGGCCCAGGAGCTGCTCGCACTGGTGGCGGACCACCCGAACGGGCTAGCGGGGACCTTTCCGGGAAGCCCGCACGCCTTCACCGCCATGCTCGCGCAGCACTACGAGGGGCAGGTGCGCTGGCGGACCTGGCACGCGTACCCGCAGGAGGGCCAGCTGGTGGCCACCCGGACGCGGGTGGGCGTACGGACGGGGGCGCCCGCGACGGCGGCCCTGGAATCACCCGCGTTGCTCTAGGCCGGCGCCGGGGGCGCGATTATCCCTGCGTGGTTACGCCAACTGGCGGGATATCCACCTCACTTACACCCATGTGGGTGACCGGATGCGAGTGGGCGGTGACGTACGGTTCGCTTCATGATCGACCGTTCCGTCCCGCGCCGGGTGCTCCCGGCTCCGGAGCCTCGGGGCGCCGCGACCGTCCCGGCCGCCCTGCCCGTACGGCCCCGGACCGGCCGACTCCTCGTCCTGGCCACCGTGTTCATCTGTGCCGCCTGCGGGCTCGTGTACGAGCTCGAGCTGCTCGCGCTCGGCACCTACCTGATCGGCGACTCCGTCACCCAGGCGTCGGTCGTGCTGTCCGTCATGGTCTTCGCCATGGGAGTCGGCTCCCTGCTCGCCAAGCGCTTCCGCCACCGGCCCGCCTTCGGTTTCGGTGCCATCGAGGCCGGACTCGCCCTCCTCGGCGGGCTCTCGGCCATAGCGCTGTACGCGAGCTTCGCCTGGCTGGGGGAGTCCCGGCCCGCGCTCGTCGCCTTCTCCTTCGCCATCGGGGTGCTCATCGGCGCGGAGATCCCGCTGCTGATGGTCCTCATCCAGCGGATCCGCAGACAGGACGCGGGCGGGGCCGTCGCCGACCTGTTCGCCGCCGACTACGTGGGAGCCCTCGTCGGCGGCCTCGCCTTCCCCTTCCTGCTCCTCCCGATGCTCGGCCAGCTCACCGGCGCCATGGTCACCGGCACCGTCAACGTCATCGTCGGCGGCGGGCTGGTCCTGTGGCTGTTCCGCCGGGACCTGAGCAGGCGCTGCCGCTGGCTGCTGATCGCCGCGAACGTGACCGTACTGGCGGTGCTCGCCTCCGCCACCGTCCTCGCCGACGACTTCGAGCGGACCGCCCGGCGCGCCGTGTACGGCGGGGAGGTACGGGTCGCCGTCCGGACCGAGGTGCAGGAACTGGTGCTCACCGGGCCGTCGACCGGCTCCCCGCGCTCCCTCGACCTCTACCTCGACGGGCGGCTGCGGGTCAGCGGCTACGACGAGTACCGCTACCACGAGGCCCTGGTCCACCCCGCGATGACCGGCCCGCACGCCCGCGTCCTGGTCCTCGGCGGCGGTGACGGGCTCGCCGCCCGCGAGGTGCTCCGCTACCGGGACGTCTCCTCCGTCACCGTCGTCGAGCTCGACCCCGGAGTGGTCCGCCTGGCCCGCACCGATCCGATGCTCTCCGCGCTCAACTCCCGGGTGTACGAGGACCCGCGGCTGGCCGTCGTCACCCAGGACGCCTTCCGCTGGCTGCGGGGACCGGCCGCCGACGACCGCTTCGACGTCATCGTCTCCGACCTCCCCGACCCGGGCATCACCCCCAGCACGAAGCTGTACTCGCAGGAGTTCTACGGGCTGGCCGCGCGCGCCCTGCGCCCCGGGGGCCGGATCGCCGTCCACGCCGGACCGCTCGCCACGCGCCCGCGTGCGTACTGGACCGTCGACTCCACCCTCCGCGCCGCCGGGCTGCGCACCGCCCCCTACAGCGCGGGCGGCCGCCTCACGGGCTTCGCCGCCGGACCCGACCGCACCCCGCTCGGCGAGACCGGCGCGCCGCCGCAGGACTGGGGCTTCGTCCTGGCCTCCCGGGACCAGGACCCGCCCCTGCGCGTGGACCGCGACACGCCCGCGCTGCGCTCCCTGTCGACCCGCTCCCTGCAGGACGCCGCTCGCGACGCGGAACGCACCCGGGTGCCCGGACTTCCACCGTCGACCCTGCCGCACCCGCGGTATTCGTGACCCGGTGCGGTCTCGTCGGTAGGCTCGACCGCATGGAGCATCAGGTGTTCGTTCCGGTACCGGCAGACGATCTCCGCGCCGTGCTGCGCGACCCCGCCCGGGTGGCCCGGTGCGTGCCGGGACTCCAGCAGGACGCCGACACCGCTGCCGGGCCGGTCTCGGGCCGGCTCAAGGTGCGGGTCGGCGGGAGCACCGTGACGTATCGGGGGGCCCTGACCGTCACCGAGCGGGCCCCCGGCCACTTCACCTTCGAGGGGGAGGGGACGGAGGTCCGGGGCAGCGGGACCGTGAAGTTCGCCCTGGACCTGCGGCTGACGCCGGTCCCGGACGGGACCCGGCTGGACTTCACCGCCGAGGCCACCGCCGACGGGCGCGCCGCCGCCTTCCCGCCCGAGGCCACGGCCACCGCCGTGCAGCGGCTGCTGGACCGGGCGGCCGGACAGCTGACCCTCGGCTCCGCGCCCGACGACCCGGTGGCCGCGTCCGAGTCCGAATCCGGGGTCGGCGCGGGTGAGGACGACGTCCCCGAGGTCAGCGCCTCCCTGTACGAGACCGAAGTACCGCCGCCCTCCCTGGACCCCTTCCTCGCCGGTCAGTTCGACGGCACGGACGGAGCCCCGCAGCCCCCGGCCGAGGCCGCCCACGCACGGCGCACCATGATCGGCCGCAGCGCGGAGGAGGTGGACCACGCGCCGCCGCGCGGCCGGTACGCCCCGGTCCCCGCGCCCGCCTCCGCCACCGCCGGCGACAGCCTGCGCTGGATCGCCCCGGCCGCCGCCCTCGCGCTGGCCTCGGCGGTTGTCATCGGCCGGGCCCTGCGCCGTCGTCGCTGAACAGCGGGCCCGCCGCATTAGGGTCGACCGCATGAGTACGCAACTGAGCGCCGGCGGCGCCGAGGTGACGGTCGACCAGGAGAACGGCTGCCGGATCAGCAGCCTGCGCATCGACGGGACGGAACTGCTGCGCCAGGGGCCGAAGTACGGGGCCTTCCCGATGGTTCCGTGGTGCGGCCGGGTCGCGAACGGGCGGTTCCGCGACGGCGCGACCGTCCATCAGATGCCGCTCAACCACCCGCCGCACGCGCTCCACGGCTTCGCCCGCGACGCACCCTGGCGCCCGGCCGGAGTCGGCGCCACCGAGGCCGCCTTCGCCTACGACCTCGCCGAGCCGTGGCCGTACCCCGGCCGGGTGACCCAGGTCGTCTCGCTCGCCGAGGACTCGCTGACCCTCACCATGGGCGTCGAGACGTACGGGGACTCCTTCCCGGCCCAGGTCGGCTGGCATCCCTGGTTCCTGCGCAACCTCGAGGCCGGCGGCCCGGACGCGGAGGTTTCCTTCGACCCCGCGTGGCAGGAGGAGCGCGGTGACGACCACATCCCCAACGGCAAGCGCATCGACCCGAAGCCCCGCCCCTGGGACGACTGCTTCGGCATGCCGCACGGCGTCGACGTCACCCTCACCTGGCCCGGCACCCTCGAACTGCGCGTCACCAGCCGGGCCGAATGGGTGGTCATCTACGACGAGGAACCCGAGGCGGTCTGCGTGGAGCCCCAGTCGGGCCCGCCGAACGGGTTGAACACCCTCCCGCGCCTGGTCACCCCGGTGGACCCGCTGGAGGTCTCCACGACCTGGACCTGGCGCCGTCTCGGCTAGACACGCCCCGGGCCCCCTTTAAGCTCAGGGGCATGAGTGACGTCAACGAAGTAATGCCGTCCGGCACACGCGATGCGCTTCTGCAGCAGATCAAGGACAAGGCCGTCGTGCACGGCAGGGTGACCCTCTCCTCCGGTCGTGAGGCCGACTACTACATCGACCTCCGCCGGATCACCCTCGACGGTGAGGCGGCCCCGCTGGTCGGTCAGGTCATGCTCGACCTGACCGCCGAGCTCGAATTCGACTGCGTCGGCGGTCTGACCCTGGGCGCCGACCCGGTCGCGACCTCGATGCTGCACGCCTCCGCCGCGCGCGGTCAGCGCCTGGACGCCTTCGTCGTCCGCAAGGCGCAGAAGGCCCACGGCATGCAGCGCCGCATCGAGGGCACCGACGTGAAGGGCAAGCGCTGCCTGGTGGTCGAGGACACCTCGACCACCGGCGGCTCCCCGCTGACCGCCGTCGAGGCGGTCCGCGAGGCCGGCGGCGAGGTCGTCGCCGTCGCCACGATCGTCGACCGCGGTGCGGCCGACGCGATCGCCGAGGCCGGTCTCGCGTACCTCACCGGATACCGGCTCGAGGACCTCGGCCTGTCCTAGGCCGTCCCTTCCGGACCTGCCGGGCCTGCCGGGCCTGCCGGGCCTGCCGGGCCTGCGAGGGCCCAGGTTCGGTCTGCCGGCCCGGTCCGGCCATCGCGAGAACTGTCGATGAAGGTCCCCGGTCGCCCCGCTGAGCGGTCTGACCTGGTAGAAAACGGCGGCCCGGGATGTTTCACGTGAAACATCCCGGGCCGTTCGCCCACCACGTGAGACGGGCGGGCTGGACCCTCGCGCCGAGTCTGGAAAGATAGGCGCGACGATGACGTCGCCCCCAGGTCAGGGCCCGCAATAAGCACACTCCCGCACATCCAAGGAGCCGGCAGATGCCCATCGCAACCCCCGAGGTCTACAACGAGATGCTCGACCGGGCGAAGGCAGGCAAGTTCGCCTACCCGGCCATCAATGTGACCTCCTCCCAGACCCTGCACGCTGCCCTGCGCGGCTTCGCGGAGGCCGAGAGCGACGGCATCATCCAGATCTCCACCGGTGGTGCGGAGTTCCTGGGTGGCCAGCACAACAAGGACATGGTCACCGGCGCGGTCGCCCTGGCCGAGTTCGCGCACATCGTGGCCGCCAAGTACGACATCACGGTCGCCCTGCACACGGACCACTGCCCGAAGGACAAGCTGGACGGCTACGTACGTCCGCTGCTCGACATCTCCGCCGAGCGCGTGGCCCGCGGTCTGAACCCGCTCTTCCAGTCGCACATGTGGGACGGTTCCGCCGAGACCCTGGCCGACAACCTGGCCATCGGCCAGGAGCTGCTCGCCAAGGCCGTCGCCGCCAAGATCATCCTCGAGGTCGAGATCACCCCGACCGGTGGCGAGGAGGACGGCGTCACCCACGAGATCAACGACGAGCTGTACACGACCGTCGACGACGCGATCCGCACCGCCGAGGCCCTCGGCCTGGGCGAGAAGGGCCGCTACCTGCTGGCCGCCTCGTTCGGCAACGTCCACGGCGTCTACAAGCCGGGCAACGTCGTCCTGCGCCCCGAGCTCCTCAAGGACCTCCAGGCCGGTGTCGCCGAGAAGTACGGCAAGGCCTCGCCGTTCGACTTCGTCTTCCACGGCGGTTCGGGTTCCACGGCCGAGGAGATCGCCACCGCGCTGGAGAACGGCGTCGTGAAGATGAACCTCGACACCGACACCCAGTACGCCTTCACGCGTCCGGTCGTGGACCACATGTTCAGCAACTACGCGGGCGTCCTGAAGGTCGACGGCGAGGTCGGTACGAAGTCCAAGTACGACCCCCGCACCTGGGGCAAGGCCGCCGAGGCGGGCATGGCCGCGCGCGTCGCCGAGGCGTGCGCGAACCTGCGCTCCACGGGCACCAAGCTGAAGTAGTCGGCCGCAGCGAGCCGTACCGAAGGGCCCGGCCCCCGTCCCGCGACGGAGGCCGGGTCCTTCGGCGTTCGCCCCGGCGAGTGGCCGCGGAGGCGGGAGGAGGGCCGCTCGACCGGGGTGTGAACCGCCCCCGTACGCGGAGCCGTGGCGTTCCTCCGGCCCGGATCCGTCCCGCGGCGGACGGGGACGCGGCACACCACCGCTCAACGCGGTGGCGGCGGCCCGGCAGACTGGGGGCATGTCCATTCACCAGAACCTGCTCGGGGGCCCCGCCCCCACCCACCTGCCCGACGAGCCGGGCCGCGAGGCCATCGCCGCCGGCACCCCCGCCGTCGAGGTGGCCGCCGCGCACCCCACGTCCTCGCTCGCCTGGGCGGTCCTCGCCGACGAGGCCTTCGCCGCCGGCAGCACGGTCGAGTCGTACGCCTACGCCCGTACGGGCTACCACCGCGGCCTCGACGCCCTGCGCCGCGCCGGGTGGAAGGGCCACGGCCCGGTGCCGTGGGAGCACGAGCCGAACCGTGGCTTCCTGCGCGCCCTGCACGCCCTGGCCCGAGCGGCCGAGGCCATCGGCGAGAAGGAGGAGCACGAGCGCTGCTCGACCTTCCTGCGGGACTCCTCCCCGACGGCGGCGGACACGCTGAGCGCCTGAGTCCGTACGGCGGGGAGTGACGCGGCCGAAATAGTGTGGTCTGCGTCACTCTCCGCTGGAGCGCGGCCGCGACAGGGTCCTATGATGCGGGCAGGGGACCGGGGCTCCACTCACCTCACGGAAGGGGCGGACCGCTACCCGGAAGCACGTGTCGAGGAGACAGCGATGTCGAAAACCCTTGATGCCTCCGGAGTCGGCGGGTCGGAAACCCCGAACCTCGACTTCGCTGGCACGACCCCGTACGAGGACTACGTCCAGGCGGACGTTCTCACCCACCTCCAGCACCTCCGTTCGGACGACCCGGGCGAGATGGTCTTCCTGGTGACGACCCAGGTCATGGAGCTTTGGTTCACGGTCATCGTCCACGAGTGGGAAACCGCCACGAAGGCCCTGCGCGAGGACCGCATCCCCGTCGCGATGGATGCGCTGAAACGTTCACTCCGCGAACTGGAGGCCCTCAACGCCTCCTGGCGCCCGCTGGCCCAGCTCACCCCGGGGCAGTTCAACGCCTACCGCTCCGCCCTCGGCGAGGGTTCCGGCTTCCAGTCGGCGATGTACCGCCGGATGGAGTTCCTGCTCGGCGAGAAGTCCGCCTCCATGCTGGTTCCGCACCGGGGCGCCCCCCGCGTCCACGCGGAGCTGGAGAAGGCCCTGCACGAGCCCAGCCTCTACGACGAGGTGCTGCGCCTGCTCGCCCGCCGTGGGCTCCCGGTCCCGGACGCCGTCCTGAACCGCGACCTCTCGCTGCGCTACGAGCCCTCGGCCGAGGTCGAGGCCGTCTGGACCGGCCTGTACGCCGCCCCGGACACCAACGAGAACGCGGACCTGCACCGCCTCGGTGAGGTCCTCACCGATGTCGCCGAGCTCGTCTGGCGCTGGCGCAACGACCACCTGGTCGCCACCCGCCGCGCGATGGGTGCGAAGACGGGCACGGGCGGCTCGGCCGGCGTGACCTGGCTGGAGAAGCGCGCGACGAAGAACGTCTTCCCGGAGCTCTGGACGGCCCGCAGCTATGTCTGACGACTCCACGGAAGACATAGCGGCGGCGGCGGACACCGCGAAGAACGCCACGAACGACACCGCGAAGGACAGTGCGGCGGACCTCCGCGGCCGTGCGGCCGAACTGGACGCCGCCGACGGGCTGGCGAAGCTCCGCGAGCGCTTCACCCTTCCCGACGGGGTCGTCTACCTGGACGGCAACTCCCTCGGCGCCCTGCCGGCCGGGGTCGCGGACACCACCGCCGACGTCGTCGCCAGGCAGTGGGGCGAGCTCCTCATCCGGTCCTGGGACGAGAGCGGCTGGTGGACCGCGCCCGAGCGGATCGGCGACAAGCTCGCCCCGCTCGTCGGCGCGGCTCCCGGCCAGGTGGTCGTCGGTGACTCCACCAGCGTCAACCTCTTCAAGGCCCTGGTCGGCGCCGCCCGTCTCGCGGCCCCCGGCCGGACCAGGCTGCTGGTCGACGCCGCCACCTTCCCCACCGACGGCTACATCGCGGAGTCGGCGGCCCGGATGACGGGCCTGACCGTCGTACCGGTGGACCCCTCGCACGCGGCCGAGGCCATGGACGCTGACACCGCCGTGGTGCTCCTCAACCACGTCGACTACCGCAGCGGACGGCTCCACGACCTCCCCGCCCTCACCGCGGCCGCCCGCGCCGCCGGGGCGATCACGGTCTGGGACCTGTGCCACTCCGCCGGCGCCCTCCCGGTCGGCCTGGACGAGCACGCCGTCGACCTCGCGGTGGGCTGCACGTACAAGTACCTCAACGGCGGCCCCGGCGCGCCCGCGTACCTGTACATCGCCGCCCGCCACCAGGCCGACTTCGACTCCCCGCTCCCGGGCTGGAACGGTCACGCGGATCCCTTCGCGATGACCCCGGGCTTCGAGGCGGCGCAGGGCGCGACCCGCGGCCGCGTCGGTACGCCGGACATCCTGTCCATGCTGGCCCTGGAGTCGGCGCTCGACGTCTGGGACGGGGTGTCCGTCGAAGACGTACGGGCCAAGTCCCTCGCCCTGACCGACTTCTTCCTCGAGTGCGTGGCGGCGTACGTCCCGCAGGGCCGGGTCGAGTCGGTCACCCCGGACGAGCACGAGCGCCGCGGCAGCCAGATCTCGCTGCGGACCGAGAACGCCCGCGAGGTCATGGGCGAGCTCATCTCCCGGGGCGTCATCGGCGACTTCCGCGCACCCGACGTCCTGCGCTTCGGCTTCACCCCGCTCTACGTCGGTTTCGCCGATGCCGAGCGTGCCGCACGCACACTGGGTCACATTTTCGGGTGACTCGGTAGCGAAACGTCACATCACCGGGCGGGCGGGGCTACGGCTCCGTCCGCCCGGTCATATTCCGGGACCCGCACGGAACGGCCTGTTCCAGACTGATACGGTCCCGCTCTGCCGGAACACCGGAACATCAGTCCCCGCTGTCCCACGCGTTACCGAGAGGTTGAGCCGATGACGGACCCCGCCGCAGTGGAACGGGACGCCGCCGAGGCCGCCTCGGCCTTCTCCCATCCGGCCGTGGCACCGGACGCGACCGCCGCGTACGGCGAACACCCCGACCACGTCGTCGACTTCTACGCCCCGCGCCGCGAAACCGGGGGCCCGGCCCCGCTGGTGGTGCTGCTGCACGGCGGTGCGTGGCGAGCCCCGTACGACCGGCAGCACGTCACGCCCTTCGCGGACTTCCTGGCCCGGCGGGGTTTCGCGGTGGCCAACGTCGAGTACCGGCGCGGCAGTTCTGTGCCGCACCAGAACGCCGAGGGGCCGGTCGCCGGGCGCTGGCCGGAGACCTTCGACGACGTCGCCGCCGCGATGGACGCCCTCCCCGCGCTGGCGGCCGCCGCACTCCCGCAGGCCGATGTCCGCCGCACGGTCGTCACCGGCCACTCGGCGGGCGGCCACCTCGCGCTGTGGGCCGCGGCCCGGCACGTGCTCCCGTACGACTCCCCGTGGCGGCTGCCCTCCCCGCCGATGCTGCGCGGCGTGGTGGCGCTGGCCCCGATCGCGGACTTCGCGGTGGCGGAGGAGCTGGGCGTGTGCGGCGGCGCGAGTGCACAGCTGCTGGGCGGGCCGGACCACTGGGAGGAGCGCCTGCCGTGCGCCGACCCGGCGGCGCTGCTGCCGACGGGGATCGCCACGGCGGTGGTGCAGGGCCGGGACGACATCGTGGTCCCGCAGCAGGTGGCCGAGGCCTATGTGGCGGCGGCCGCGAAGGCGGGGGAGACGGTCGGGCTGACGCTGCTGGACGCGGTCGGTCACTTCCCGCTGATCGACCCGGCGGCGGACGCGTGTGCGGTGGTCGCCGAGGAGATCTCGCAGCTGGCCTGGTAGGCCCCGCCGACCCTTCCGGCCCGCCGCCCGGACCCGGCCCGAAATCCAGGTCGGAGCGGCTGGACCCGTGTGTACGCTGATCATGTTTTGGTCTGATCGCGTTCAAAAAAGAAAAAATGGGGGGCCGGTGCGCAATCGCCGACTCGTAATGACCGCTGCCCTCGTGGCGGCGGGTCTCGGTGTCATGCCGAGCACAGCTTCGGCCGCCGGAGGACCGACCGGGCCAGTGGCCCCGTCCGTCGTGTCGAAGGCCGGGGAATCCGCGCTCCGGACGTTCAGCAGCCCTGCCGACCGTACGGTCCGCACGGGGCCGCCCACCGGCGGGAACAAGGCGGCGGGGGACCACCCGGGGGTGGCGGTGGGTCTCGACGCACGGAGCCACACCGCGCACGGACTCGAGCTCACCAGCAAGATCACGGGGCCGGACTCCGCACTGGAGGTCGTCGTCGACTGGGGTGACGGCAAGACCGAGAAGAAGACCATCAAGGGCTCCGGGGAGCTCTTCCACAGCCACACCTACGCCGAGGTCGGCGAGTACCGCGTCAAGGTCACGGCGACCGACGTCGCCCATGCCATCTCGGGCTCCAACGACGTCATGATCATGACCATCGGCTCCGAGTTCACCCCGCACGCCCCGACCCGGCTGCTGGACACTCGCGACGGCACGGGCACCCGGGCGGGCAAGGTCGCCGCGCGCGGCACGACCCGCGTGAAGGTACGCGACAACGCCAGGATCCCCGGCGAAGTCAGGGCGGTCGCCCTCAACGTCACGGTCACCAACACCTCCGTCGCCGGGCACATCACGGCGTGGCCGGGCAAGGGCACCGAGCGGCCCGACACCTCGAACATCAACTACGTGGGCGGTCAGTCCGTCCCGAACCTGGTCATCGTGCCGGTGGGCACCGACGGCTACGTGGAGCTCTACAACGCCGGCTGGGGGGCCGTCGACCTGATCGCCGACGTCACGGGCTACTTCACCCGGACCCCGTCCAGCGGTTACACCTCGCTGGACCCGGTGCGCTTCGTCGACACCCGTGAGGGGCTCGGCGCGCCCAGGTGGCAGCTGGCCGGGCAGGGTGTGTTCACCACGCAGATCGGCGGTCTGCACGGTGTGCCGAAGGGGATCACGGCCGTGGCGCTGAACGTGACGGTGACCAACCCGCGGCAGCTCGGCCACCTGTCCGTCTTCCCGGCCGGGGGCCCCGTCCCGACGGCGTCCAACCTGAACTTCGCGGCCGGTCAGACGATCGCGAACGCGGTGATCGTGCCGGTCTCCGCGGACGGTGACATCAGCGTGTTCAACGGCGCCTGGGGCCCGACGGACGTCGTGGTCGACGTCGTCGGCTACTACAGCAAGGACAGCAGGGCGGCCTTCGTGCCGTTCACGCCGCGCCGGATGCTCGACACGCGCAACCCGTCCGGCTGGTTCCCGGGCGGTCGCCTGCCGGCCCGTGGCCACATCTCGCAGTGGGTCTCCGGGGAGGCGGAGGGCGACGAGGCGTACGTCCTGAACACCACCGTCACCGAGACGACGGACTCCGGCTTCCTCTCCGTGGCGCCGAGCCCGTTCCCCTGGCTGGTGAACGACGACCCGAACGCGCCCAAGCCGCCGCGTCCCGGTTCCTCCACCCTGAACTGGACGGTCGGCGGGACCGTCCCGAACCTGGTGCAGGCGAGTGCCGGCGAGCACGGAATCATCAACTTCTGGAACCAGGGCTGGAAGGACGCCGACCTCGTCGTCGACATCTTCGGCATCTACCAGAACAACTGATGCGCCGGTGAGCGAGAGGGGGAGCGGCGGGCGGCAGCGTGCCGCTCCCCCGCCCGTCCCCGCTCCGGCGTCGCCCGTACCGGGCAATGGGCGCACTGTGGGACAGAATCCCGCCAACTCCCTGTGCTCGTACGGATATTCGTCGAACGTTCGACGATGATCTGTGTACTCTGGAGTCTCATTCCTGAGCACGTTCAAAAATGGGGGGGCCGGTGCGCAGTCGCCGTCTCGTAATTTCCGTTGCCGTCATCGCGGCCACGATCGGTCTCGTACCGGGCATGGCCCAGGCGGCCGAGCCCGTAGCGCCGTCCGTGTCGGCGCCGAATCTCGACCTCGGCAAGGCCGCGGCGTCGAACTTCAAGACCTACACGAGTCCGGCCGAGAAGTCGGTCCGCACGACCCTGCCGGCTGCCAAGGGGAAGGCAGCCGCCGCCGCGGGCAACCCGGACCTGAACATGGTCCTGTCCGCCACCAGCAAGACCGCTCACGGGGTGGAGCTGGTCACCGACCTGATCAGCGAGACCGCGTCGCTGACGGTCACCGTCGAGTGGGGCGACGGGAAGAAGGACGTCGTAGGCGCCTCCGGTGCCGGCCCGCTGACGCACCGGCACGCCTACGCGGAGCTCGGCGAGTACAACATCAAGGTCACGGTGACGGACACCGCGAACGCGGTCGAGGTCGTCAACAACCTCCCGTACGGCACCGCGGGTTCGGAGTTCACGCCGTACGCCCCCACGCGCCTCCTGGACACCCGTACCGGCACCGGTGTGCCGTCGGCGGGCAAGGTTCCGGCCCGCGGCATGACCCGGGTGAAGGTCGGCGGCAACGGCGGCATCCCGGAGGGGGTCACCGCGGTCGTCCTCAACGTGACCGTCACCAACCCGACCGACTTCGGGTTCATCACCGCCTTCCCCGAGGGCGGTGAGCGCAAGGAGACGTCGAACGTCAACTTCCGGCCCGGTCAGACCGTTCCGAACCAGGTGATCGTGCCGGTCGGCAAGAACGGCTACGTCGACCTGTTCAACGGCAGCTGGGGCGGCTCGGTCGACGTGATCGCAGACGTCAGCGGCTACTTCACGCAGAAGGCGTCGAGCGGTTACACGCCGATGACCCCGGTCCGCTTCGTCGACACCCGCGAGGGTCTCGGCACCGTCAGGGCGCAGCTGGGCGGGCAGGCGGGCTTCAGCACCCGGATCAGTGGCCTGCGCGGCGTGCCCCAGGACATCACCGCGGTCGCGCTGAACGTCACCGTCACCAACCCGAAGGCGTACGGTCACCTGACCGTCTACCCGACCGGTCAGTCGGCGCCCGACACCTCCAGCCTGAACTTCGGCGCCGGTCAGACCGTCGCGAACTCGGTGATCGTCCCCGTCGGCGCCGACGGCAACATCAACATCCACAACGGCGCCTGGGCCGGGATCGATGTCGTCGTCGACGTGGTCGGCTACTACAGCGAGGGCAGCAAGGGCTCGTTCATGCCGGTCGGGCCGGTCCGCCGGCTGGACACCCGCACGAACAACAAGCCGATCCCCGGCGGCTACTACCTGCCCGTGTTCTTCACCCCCCTGCCCGAGGACGACGGTGTCTCGGGCTACGTGCTGAACACCACGGTCACCAACACCGCGAACGCCGGTTACCTCTCGGTCGCCCCGGACCTCAACTCGGCCGACGACTACAAGAACGACCGGGACGTGGCGATGGAGGCACCCAGCTCCTCCACCCTGAACTGGGCGAAGGGCGACACCGTCCCGAACCTGGTCCAGGCGAGCGCCGGTGAGAACGGCATCGTCGACTTCTTCAACCAGAGCTGGGAGGAGTGGGCGACCACCGACCTGGTCATCGACGTCTTCGGCTACTACGAGACCAACTAGTCCGCCAGGCCGCGCACGGGCGCCCCGGAATCCGTTTCCGGGGCGCTCGCGCGTTCCCGCGCACACACCCCACCTCTAGGCCGTCTCTTTCGGATCTTGCCGGGCCCGCGACGCCCGGCACCGCACCTCGCCGCGTTGTCGGGCCCGCCCCGGTACGTCCAGTACCAGGGCGACCCTCCGCCTTGCGATGCTTCCCCTCGGCCCTGCGGGCCTGGGGAGACCCCATGGCACCGGACGCCGCGGGCTCGGCCGACAAGATCCGAAAGAGACGGCCTAGTCGTCCGGTTCCGTCCAGCGGTCCGACGTTCCCGGGGCCAGGTGTTCCACCAGTTCGGCCAGGTCTTCGCAGACCTGCTCGATCTTCAGGCGCACGTTGTTCTGCTCGGTGACCAGAGCCGCCAGCAGCAGCCCGGTCAGGGCCGCCGCTCCGTTGAGCGCCTGGAGGTTGATCATGACCTCCAGGAGGCTGTGCCGGGCGAAGGGCCCGGCGTGGTCGGTCGCCGCCGCGATCGTCAGGACGGAGACCAGCAGGGTGACCGGAGCGCTCCCGGCGAGCTGGAAGCGCACGGCCGCCCAGATGATCACGGGGAAGACGAGGAAGAGCAGCGAGAGGGAGCTCCGGGTGGCCACCAGGGTGACGACGACGGCGGTGACCGCCAGGGCCGCCGCCTCGGCCGCGCGGTAGCCGTCCAGGGGCCGCCGGGCCGCCACGACCCGGCGCAGGACGAGCAGCAGCGGGGTCAGCACGAGCACTCCCATCGCGTCCCCGGCCCACCAGGCCGACCAGACGGGCCAGAACTGCGACAGCGGCAGGTCGCCGGTGAGCACCAGCGTCCAGGTCCCGATCGTGGCGCTGATGAGCATGGGCCACAGACCGCCCAGGAAGACCAGCGACAGGGCGTCCCGCAGCCGGTCCAGCTCGGTACGGAAACCCGCCTTGCGGAGCATCAGGTACGCGCACACCGGGGCGAGGACGTTCCCCGCGACGATCATCAGGCCGGACGCGTCGAAATCGGTGAGCCGCTCGATGGTGAGGTACGTACCGAGCGCGATCCCCGGCCAGGCCCGCAGGCCCAGCCACAGCAGGGCGGTCACCGCCACGCCGGTCGGCAGCCACAGGGGTGTGACCTCGGCACCGTCCACGACCACGCGCTGGTGGAGGCCGATCAGTCCGCCCGCGTAGTAGGCGAGAGCCACGGCGAGGATCGGCAGCAGAGCTGCGGGCAGTCGTCGCCATCCCTCGGTGCGCACCACAGCATCAGACAACAGCCCGGCGCCCGGGCGGGCCGTGACACGCGCTACCGCGCGCTACCGGGGGCCGAAGGCGTCGTGGCTGAGGACGAGTACGGCGGCGTCATCGGCGTGGCCGGTGGAGTCGGCCACCTTCATCACCGCGGCGGCCAGCTCGCCCGGATCCGTGCCCGCGGCCTCCCGGACCACCCTGGCCACCCGCTCCAGTCCCACCTCGATCGGGAACTTCGGACCCTCCACCACGCCGTCGGTGAGCAGGACGATCGACCCCGCCTTCGTCAGCCGGCGCCGGGTGACCGCGTAGCCCGCCCCAGGCATCAGGTTCAGCGGCAGGCCGCCGTCGTCCTCGGCGATGCCGTACTCGCCGTCCACGGTGGCCCAGACCGCCGGAACGTGGCCGGCCCGGGCGGTTTCCAGCTCCCGGGTCTCCGGGTCGAAGCGGAGCAGGGTGCAGGTCGCGAAGAGCTCGCGGTCCATGGAGAGCAGCACCTCGTTGGCCCGGCTCAGCACCTCGCCGGGATCGACGACGACGCCGGCCACGGCACGCAGACAGATCCGCACCTGCCCCATGAAGGCGGCCGCCTCCACGTCGTGCCCCTGGACGTCACCGATGCAGAAGGCGAGCGCGCCCTCCGGCAGCTTGAAGCCGTCGTACCAGTCGCCTCCGATGTCCAGGCCGTGGCGGGCCGGCGAGTACCGGGCCGCCGTCCGCAGGCCCGGCAGCGCGGGCAGGGAGGCGGGCAGCATCTCGCTCTGCAGGGCCTCGGCCAGGTCCACCCGGGCCTGCTGCAGCTCCACCCCGCGGCGGGCCTGGTCGGCGAGCCGCCCGAGGGTGCTGAGCAGGTCGGCGCTGGCCGCCCGCGGGGCACGGCGAGGACTCACGGAACGCTCCGAGGTGCATCCATCCGTCCCTGCTTCCGCTGCGCGAAAAGCCCGTGCACATCATATTTCCGCCCACCCGGAACCCGCCCCCCGAGAGCCGGCCCGCCCTGCGGGGGACGGGCTCACGCCCCGTGGGGGTTCAGTCCCGCTGCCGGTCGGCCGGCGAGGCGACCGGCTGCGGCTTGTCGCGGCGCGAGGAACGCCGAAGGGGCGGCGGGCGCGCGTGCGCCTGCCGCCCCTTCGGGGGTCAGGGACTAGAGGAACGAGTTGATCTCGATCGTCTCGGTACGGCCGGGGCCGACGCCGATGGCGGAGATCGGGGCGCCCGACATCTCCTCCAGGGCCTTGACGTACGCCTGGGCGTTCGCCGGCAGGTCCTCGAAGGTCTTGGCCTTGGTGATGTCCTCGGACCAGCCGGGGAGGTATTCGTAGATCGGCTTCGCGTGGTGGAAGTCCGTCTGCGAGTACGGCAGCTCCTCGACGCGCTTGCCGTCGATCTCGTACGCGACGCAGACCGGGATCTGCTCCCAGCCGGTCAGCACGTCCAGCTTCGTGAGGAAGAAGTCCGTGAGGCCGTTCACGCGAGTGGCGTAACGTGCGATCGGCGCATCGAACCAACCGCAGCGGCGGTCACGTCCGGTGGTCACGCCGCGCTCGCCGCCGATGCGGCGCAGGTCCTCGCCGTCCTGGTCGAACAGCTCGGTCGGGAACGGGCCCGCGCCGACCCGGGTCGTGTAGGCCTTGAGGATGCCGATGACACGGCTGATCTTCGTCGGGCCCACGCCGGTGCCGGTGCAGGCGCCGCCGGCGGTCGGGTTGGACGAGGTGACGAAGGGGTAGGTGCCGTGATCGACGTCGAGCAGCGTGCCCTGGCCGCCCTCGAACAGCACGACCTTGTCCTGGTCCAGCGCGTTGTTGAGGATCAGGGTGGTGTCGGCGACGTACGGCTTGATCTGCTCCGCGTACTGGAGCATCTCCTCGACGATCTGGGCGGCGTCGATCGCACGGCGGTTGTACAGCTTCGCGAGGAGCTGGTTCTTGCCCTCCAGCGCCGCCTCGACCTTCTGGATCAGGATCGACTCGTCGTAGAGGTCCTGGACGCGGATGCCGATGCGGTTGATCTTGTCCGCGTACGTCGGGCCGATGCCGCGACCGGTCGTACCGATCTTGCGCTTGCCCAGGAAACGCTCGCCGACCTTGTCGAGGGTGACGTTGTACGGCGTGATCAGGTGCGCATTGCCGCTGATGAGCAGCTTGGAGGTGTCGATGCCGCGCTCGTTGAGACCGCGCAGCTCGGAGAGCAGGACGGCCGGGTCGACGACGACACCGTTACCGATGACCGGGGTGCATCCGGGGGAGAGGATGCCGGAAGGGAGAAGGTGCAGTGCGTACTTCTGGTCGCCGACGACGACCGTGTGGCCGGCATTGTTGCCGCCCTGGTAGCGCACTACATAGTCAACGGATCCACCGAGCAGGTCGGTGGCCTTTCCCTTGCCCTCGTCACCCCACTGAGCTCCGAGCAGCACAAGAGCGGGCACAGGCGTACACCTCTTCCGGATGGGGCATGTCCAAGGTCAGGGGGCGTACGACGATGTACACCGCAGGCTGAGCCGTCGGACCGGTACCCCGGAATAGACGAAGGCCCTGGCGCAATAGCGCAAGGGCCTCTTGCACAAAGATGCTACCCGAGGAAGGACCGAGGTGTCGGCTCCAGAGCCCACCATGAGCCATGCGGGCGCGCCGGTAGGCGGTCTGCTCGTGCTCGTCGACCCGGTCGCCCGCCGTCTTGACGGCGAGTCCGTGCGGATCGCGAAGGATGTGTTGTCAGCGGGCGCGGCAGCGAAAATCTGCCTCCCGGATTCGCAGGAGGAATTTGCGCGGGCTCTTGCCCGCCGGGGTCATCGGCGGCTGGTGATCGTCGGTGACGACCGGGCCCTCGTGCGCACCGTGGGGCTGCTGCACCGGGAGCGGGGGCTGGGGGAGGGACCTCTGGCGCTGGTTCCCGTGGGCCCCGTGGGGTCGCTGGGGCTCGCGCGGTCCCTCGGCGTGCCGCTTTCGGCCGTCTCCGCGGCCCGGGCGGTGCTCGACGGGTCGGTGCGGACCTGCGACCTGCTGGTCGACGACAGTGACGGGGTGGTGCTGGGCGGGCTGCGGATCCCGCCGGTGCACGGGGCCCCGCGGCCCGCCGGGCCGTCGGTGTGGAGCGCGTACCGCTCGCTGGTGCGGACGCTGGTCCGCCCGGTGGCTGCGGCCGGCGGCGCGAGCACGGGCCGGCACCGGCTGCGCGTCGAGGCCGACGGGGTGGTGCTGGCCGACCTGGACCGGCCCGTGGAGGACGTATCGGTTCGCACGCGGGACGACGGAGGCCCGGCGGAGGTCGTGGTCCGCACCGGTGGCGGCGGCGCGGCCGACTCGACGGTCACGGCCAGGGCGCAGACGGTGACGGTGTCGGGCGCGGACTTCCGCTACCGCGCCGACGCGGCCATGACCGGCCCGGTCCGCCGCCGTACGTGGACCCTGCGGCCGGGGGCATGGACGCTGACCGTGCCCCGGTGACGCCGGAGGCCGCCGGGGCGCGGGACGGGACCGGGACGTGCGGCGAGCTGCGCGACGAGTGCGCCGCGCCGGGCGACGAGCCGCGCGACGAGATGTGCGCCGCGCTGGGCGACTGGCGGCGCGATGCACTGCTGCTCTGCCTGCTGCCGGTGTTCTGCTGGCCGGCGTTGGTCGCGGCCGCGCTCGGTCGGCCGCCGGTGCCGGCGGTGGCGCTGTGCGCGGCGCTGGGCCCGGTGCTGCTCGGAGCGCGGGAACTGTACGCCGCCCGGCGGGTCCGGCGCGTGCTGCGGGACCCCGCGGTGCGCTGGACCCCGTACGAGGCCGTGGTGGTCCGCGCGCGGTGGCGGCCGCCCGTGCTGGTGCTGGCCGACGGAGAGCACGTACTGACCCTGGGGATGCTGGGCCGCCGGGTGCTGCCGCCGCGCCCGTGGCCCCGTACGGCCGCCGCCCCGGCCACGGTGGTGGTGCGGTGCGCGGGTGACCCGGCCGCGGGCGGGGCCCTGTGGGCCCCGCACTCCGGCGGGCTCGGCCGCGCCCGGCCCGCGCGCCGCGCCCGGGCCCTCGCCCGTGGGCCGGGCCGCCCGGTCACGGCGCGGACGGGGCAGTCGCCGCCCCTGCGATGAGGCAGGCGACGGGTACGGGCCGGCCCACGGACGAGCACCGGGCGGCGGCGGTCAGGCGCCGACGTACGCCGCGAGGTGTTCGCCGGTGAGGGTGGAGCGGTTCGCCACGAGGTCGGCGGGGGTGCCCTCGAAGACGATCAGGCCGCCGTCGTGACCGGCGCCGGGACCGAGGTCGATGATCCAGTCGGCGTGCGCCATGACGGCCTGGTGGTGCTCGATGACGACGACGGACTTCCCGGAGTCGACCAGCCGGTCGAGCAGACCGAGCAGCTGCTCCACGTCGGCGAGGTGCAGGCCGGTGGTCGGCTCGTCGAGCACGTAGACACCGCCCTTCTCCGCCATGTGGGTGGCCAGCTTGAGCCGCTGCCGCTCGCCGCCGGACAGCGTGGTGAGCGGCTGGCCGAGGCTGAGGTAGCCGAGCCCGACGTCGGCGAGCCGGGTGAGGATGCGGTGCGCGGCGGGGGTGTGCGCCTCGCCGTCGCCGAAGAACTCCACGGCCTCGGTCACCGACATCGCCAGCACCTCGCTGATGTCGCGGCCGCCGAGGTGGTACTCCAGCACCGACGCCTCGAAGCGCTTGCCCTCGCACTCCTCGCAGGTGGTCGTGACCCCGGCCATCATCGCCAGGTCGGTGTAGATGACGCCGGCGCCGTTGCAGTTGGGGCAGGCGCCCTCGGAGTTGGCGCTGAACAGTGCCGGCTTCACCCCGTTGACCTTGGCGAAGGCCTTGCGGATCGGGTCGAGCAGCCCGGTGTACGTCGCCGGGTTGCTCCGGCGCGAACCGCGGATCGCGCCCTGGTCGATCGAGACCACGTCCGCGTCCGGGGACAGCGACTTGTGCAGCAGCGAGCTCTTGCCGGAGCCGGCGACGCCGGTGACGACCGCGAGCACGCCGAGCGGGATGTCGACGTCGACGTCACGCAGGTTGTTCGCCGTCGCACCGCGGATCTCCAGCGCGCCGGTGGCCTTGCGCACCGACGGCTTGAGCTTCGCCCGGTCGTCGAGGTGGCGGCCGGTGATGGTGCCGCCGGAGCGCAGTCCCTCGACGGTGCCCTCGTAGCAGACGGTGCCGCCCGCGGTGCCCGCGCCGGGGCCGATGTCGACGACGTGGTCGGCGATCGCGATGGTCTCCGGCTTGTGCTCCACGACGAGCACGGTGTTGCCCTTGTCGCGCAGCCGCAGCAGGAGGTCGTTCATGCGCTGGATGTCGTGCGGGTGCAGGCCGATGGTGGGCTCGTCGAAGACGTAGGTGACGTCGGTGAGCGAGGAGCCGAGGTGGCGGATCATCTTGACGCGCTGCGCCTCGCCGCCGGAGAGGGTGCCGGAGGCCCGGTCCAGCGAGAGGTAGCCGAGGCCGATCTCGACGAACGAGTCGAGGGTCAGCTGCAGGGCGGTGAGCAGCGGGGCGACCGAGGGCTCGGCGAGGCCGCGGACCCACTCGGCCAGGTCGCTGATCTGCATGGCGCAGGCGTCGGCGATGCTGATCTTCTTGATCTTCGAGGACCGGGCGCCCTCGCTGAGTCGGCTGCCCTCGCACTCGGGGCAGGTGGCGAAGGTGACCGCGCGTTCCACGAAGGCCCTGATGTGGGGCTGCATCGCCTCCTTGTCCTTGGACAGGAAGGACTTCTGGATCTTGGGGATGAGGCCCTCGTAGGTGAGGTTGACGCCCTCGACCTTGACCTTGGTGGGCTCCCGGTAGAGGAAGTCCTGCATCTCCTTCTTGGTGAACTTGCGGATCGGTTTGTTCGGGTCGAGGAATCCCGACTCGGCGTAGACCCGTACCGTCCAGAAGCTGTCGGACTTCCAGCCGGGGATGGTGAAGGCCCCCTCGGCGAGCGACTTGGAGTCGTCGTAGAGCTGGGCGAGGTCGATGTCGGAGACCGCGCCGCGGCCCTCGCAGCGCACGCACATGCCGCCGGTGCGGGAGAAGGTCGCCTTGACCGTCTTGGTCCGGTCGGCGCCGCGCTCGACCGTGATCCCGCCGCTGGCCCGGACGGAGGCGACGTTGAAGGAGTAGGCGCTGGGCGGGCCGATGTGCGGCTTCCCGAGCCGGCTGAAGAGGATGCGCAGCATCGCGTTGGCGTCGGTGGCCGTGCCGACCGTGGAGCGGGGGTCGCCGCCCATGCGCTGCTGGTCGACGGTGATCGCGGTGGTCAGGCCGTCGAGTACGTCGACCTCGGGGCGGGCCAGCGTCGGCATGAAGCCCTGCACGAAGGTGCTGTAGGTCTCGTTGATCATCCGCTGGGACTCGGCGGCGATCGTGTCGAACACCAGCGAGCTCTTGCCCGAGCCGGAGACTCCCGTGAACACCGTCAGCCGGCGCTTGGGGATCTCGATGCTGACGTCCTTGAGGTTGTTCACGCGCGCACCGTGCACGCGGATCAGACCGTGGCTGTCGGCGGCGTGCGGCGTCTGCGGCGTCTGCGTCGTCCGGGGGGACTGCGGCGTCTGCGGTGTCCGCCGCGTCTGCTGCGTCGGTCGCTTCCGCGGTGCGGGCGACTTGGGGTCCGGCTCGGTGGCCCTGCTCATCGTGTCTCCATTTCTCGGGCGGGCCGCCTGCGCGGACTCCTGCGGCAGTCGGTCCTCAGTGCTTGCGGGGCTGGTTGAAGCGGAGCATGTTGCCCGCCGGGTCGCGGAAGGCGCAGTCGCGGACGCCGTACGGCTGGTCGACCGGCTCCTGCAGCACCTCCCCGCCGGCGGCCCGGATGCGTTCGAAGGTGGCGTCGACGTCGTCGGTGGAGAAGATCACGCCGCGCAGCATCCCCTTGGCCAGGAGCTCCGCCATGGCCTGCCGGTCGGCGGGCGAGGCGTTCGGGTCGGCGAGCGGCGGTTCGAGGACGATCTCCACGTCGGGCTGGGTGGGGGAGGCGACGGTCACCCAGCGCATGCCCTCGAACCCGACGTCGTTGCGTACTTCCAGGCCGAGGACGTCGCGGTAGAACGCGAGCGCCTTGTCGTGGTCGTCGACTGCGATGAAGCACTGCGAGAGGTTGATGTTCATGCCGTCGACGCTACGAGGAGGGCGTGGATTTCGCTTCTCCGATCCTGACCGGTCGCGTGAAGATCTTGGCGACGCACGCCGGGATGTCGGCGCCGTCCTCGTGGCTGCGGGCCCGGTAGGCGCTCGGGGTCTCGCCGACGAGCTCGGTGAAGCGCGAGCTGAAGGACCCCAGTGAGGTACATCCGACGGCGAAGCAGACGTCCGTGACGCTCATGTCGCCGCGCCGCAGCAGCGCCTTCGCGCGCTCCACGCGGCGTGTCATGAGGTAGCTGTACGGGGTTTCCCCGAAGGCGGCGCGGAAGCTGCGGGAGAAGTGTCCGGACGACATGAGGGCGACGTTCGCGAGTGCCTGAACGTCCAGCGGTTCCGCGTAGGCGCGGTCCATCATGTCCCGGGCGCGGCGCAGCCGTACCAGGTCCTCCAGGTTCATGCGTTCCAGCATGGCACGCGGGCGCCGACCCGTCTGCGGGTATCGGTGCTTCCGGATTCGATCAGAGGGATCGGCCGACCGGTCCGAGGCCGAGCGTCGCCCGGTGGGTCCGCCAGCGGTCCATCAGGCCCAGCATCTCGCCCTGCATGAACTCGAAGAAGGCCGCCGTCTCCGCGACGCGCGCCCCGGCGGGCGAGTCCGTGCCGAGGGTGGCCGCGCCCTCGCGCAGGGTCTTCTCCCACAGGGTCAGGACCTGGTCGCGGCGGGTGAAGGTCTCGTACCAGAGCTCGTTGTGCAGGACGTACCGGTCGCGCCGGGAGCCCGGTTCGCGTTCGCGGCTGACCATGTTGACCTGCGTCAGGTAGGACACGGCGCCCGAGACCGCGGCCGGGCTGATCTGCAGCGCCTCGCCCAGCTCCGCCGAGGAATCGGGGCAGCGTGCGGAGCCGCTGCTCGCGAACGCGGTCGGCCGGCTGCGCTGGGCCGGCGGGCACCTGGCCGTGGCCTTCGGCGGCTCGGCGCTGATCCTGCTGCTGGCGGGGCTCGGTCTCGGCCTCGGGCACGGCCGGGGGCTCGGCGCGGCGATCGGTGCCACGCTCGCCCAGCTTCCGGCGGTGTGGCTGATCGGGGCGCTGGCCGCGCTGCTGTACGGGGCGGCGCCCCAGTACGCGGCGTCCGCCTGGGCCGTGGCCGGGGGCGTGCTGGCCCTGGGCTGGATCGGGCCGGCGCTGAACCTCCCGCAGGCCGTCCTGAACCCATCGCCCTTCGCCCACCTGCCCCGGCTTCCGGGTGCGCAGGCCCTGGACTGGGCCCCGCCGGCGGTGCTGACGGCCGTGGCGGTGGCCCTGACGCTGGCGGGCCTCGGTGCCCTGCGCCGCCGCGACATGATCGCGTAGGCCCGGCCCGGGCCGGCCGGGGTCCGGTCCTAGAACTCCACGAGCAGCTGCTTGAGCCCCCGGATCACGTATCCGTCCTGCCACTGCGGCTCCTCGACGAGCCGCAGTGGCGGGACTCCGTCCGCCAGCAACGCCCCGAACGAGGCCTCCAACTCCCGCCGCGCGAGAGGCGCTCCGAGGCAGTAGTGGATCCCGGCCCCGAAGGTCAGGTGCGGATTGTCGGCCCGTACGAGGTCGAGCGCATCGGGCTCGTCGAACCGGGAGGGATCCCGATTCGCGGACCCGAACAACAGTGCGACCTCGGCGCCGCGCGGGACGACGGTGTCGCCGATCCGGATGTCGTCGAGCACCCAGCGCTCGAACATCTGGAGGGGAGTGTCGTACCGCATGAGTTCATCCACAGCTGTGGACAACTTTTCGGGATCGCGACTCTCGCGGAGCGCGGCGAGCTCCGCGGGGTTGCGGAACAGTGCCCACCACCCGTTGACGGTCGTGTTGACGGTGGCCTCGTGCCCGGCGTTCAGCAGGAGCACACAGGTGGAGATCATCTCCTGCTCGCTGAGCCGCCCGTCCTCATCGTGAGCGGCGATCAGCCCGGAGATCAAATCCTCACCGGGGCGCGTGCGCCGCTCGGCGATCAGCCCGCGCAGGTACGCGCTGAACTCGACGCTCGCCCGCACCGCGCGCCGGGCCGTCTCCTCGTCCGGCCGGAGCTCGAACATCCCGCAGATGTCCGCCGACCAGGGCCGCAGCAACCCCCGGTCAGCCTCGGGCACGCCCAGGAGCTCCGCGATCACCGCCACCGGCAGCGGCTCCGCGACGACGGTGAGCAGGTCCCCGCCCCCGTCCGCGCGCAGCTGTCCCACCAGTTGCCCGGCCAGCCGCTGCACGGCGGGCACCAGCCGCTCCACCGTCCGCGGGGTGAAGGCCTTCGCGACCAGCCTGCGCACCCGCGCGTGCGCGGGATCCTCCAGGTCCAGCAGGCCGTTGCCGTTGAGCACGTGGAAGGGCTCGTGCTCCGGCGGCGGCGCCTCGCGCCCGAACTCCTCGTGCGAGAACCGGTGGAGGTAGGTCCGCCCCAGCCGCCGGTCCCGCAGCAGCGCACTCACATCGGCGTAGTGCGGCACCAGCCACTGCCCGGTGGCCTCGCACCACACGGCCCGCCCCTGCTCCCGCAACTCCCGGTACGCCGGGTACGGATCGGCGACGAACGCGGCATCCCACGGATCAAAGCCCATCCCCGCACCCTAAGGGCAGCCGTACCCGATCAGGCGGGTGTCACCAAGCGGGTCTCGTACGCGTACACGGCCGCCTGGGTCCGGTCCCGCAGTCCCAGCTTCACCAGGATCCGGCTCACATGGGTCTTGATGGTGGACTCCGCGACGACCAGCCGGTCGGCTATCTCCGCGTTGGACAGCCCCTGCGCGATCAGCACCAGCACCTCCGTCTCCCGCTCCGTCAGTTCCCCCACACCCGCCGGGTCCGCGAGCCTGCGCGCCTCGGAGATCTTCGAGAACTCCACGATCAGCCGCTTGGTCACCGAGGGCGCCAGCAGGGCCTCACCGGCCGCCACCACCCTCACTCCGTCGGCCAGCTGACGGGCCGACGCGTCCTTGAGCAGGAACCCGGAGGCCCCGGCCCGCAGCGCCTGGTACACGTACTCGTCGAGGTCGAAGGTCGTCAGGACCAGCACCTTCGCGTCCGTGTCGGCGGCCACGATCTCCCGCGTGGCCTCCAGCCCGTTCATCCGCGGCATCCGGATGTCCATCAGCACCACATCCGGCCGCAGCGCCGCCACTTGGTCGATGGCCTCCCGGCCGTCGACCGCCTCGCCGACCACCTCGATGCCGTCCATCGCGTTCAGCAGGACGGAGAATCCCTCGCGCACCATCACCTGGTCGTCGACGATCAGCACTCTGATCGTCATGCCGTCTCCCCCTGCGGCTCCGTGGCCGGCTCCGGACGGTGGGGCACCGGTATGAACACCGCCACCTCGTACCCGCCCGCGGCCGTCCGGCCGGCCGTCATCTCGCCCTCCAGCATGGCCACCCGCTCCCGCATGCCGGTGATCCCGTGCCCGGCCCCCGGCGAGGGCCGCGCATCCCCGGTCGCCGGGTCATTGACGATCCGTATGCCCAGGCCGCCCAGGACGTACGAGACCTCCACCCCGGCGGTGGCTCCCGGCGCGTGCCGCAGAGTGTTGCTCAGGGCCTCCTGGATGATCCGGTACGCCGACAGCTCCACGCCCTGAGGCAGCTCCCGCACCGCGCCCGTGATCGTCTTCTCCACGCTCAGCCCGGCCTCCCGCACATTGGCCAGCAGCCCGTCCAGCGAGGCCAGCGTCGGCTGCGGGGCGTCCGGTGCCTCGTAGTCCGCGGAACGCACCACACCCAGCACCCGCCGCAGTTCCGTCAGGGCCGCCACCGCGTTCTCCCGGATGGTGACGAATGCCGCCTCCAGCTCCGGCGGCGGGTTCTTCACCCGGTACGGCGCGGCCTCCGCCTGGATCGCCACCACCGACATGTGGTGGGCCACCACGTCGTGCAGCTCCCGCGCGATCGTGGTCCGCTCCTCCAGCAGCGTCCGCTTGTCCCGCTCGACGGCCGTCACCTCCTGCTGTGCGCTGACCTCGGCCCTGGCCGCGCGGCGTATCTGGATGCTGCCGGCGATCACCAGGGCGAAGGCCGAGGTCACCGCCATCTCGGGCAGGTTCGACCCCCAGCGGTTGCCGAGCACCACGGTGAGCGCGAAGCCCAGCGCGAGGGTGAGCGTCCACATCCAGGCCGCCACCCGGGGCCGGGTCCGCAGGGTGACGAGGACCATGACCGCGATGTAGGAGAGGAAGCTGCCCGGGGGCCACGGCCAGTTGACCGCGCCGCCGAGGGCGGCCAGCACCACCGTCATCGCGACGGCCGCCCACCACGCGGCGATCGGCCGCACCAGCGTCATGAGCACCGGTGTCGCGGCTATCAGCCCCATGGCGAGCTGGGCCGCATCTCCCAGATAGCCCGAGTGCGTGTTGACCGTGAACAGCAGGACGAGGAAGGCCAGACCCGCCACCGCCGCGTACTGCCGCCACGGCGCGTACTGACGCATCACCCGGGGAAGCAGCCGCACGAAGCGTCCGGGTCCCTCCGCCAGCGGCAGCGGCCGGTACGCGAAGGCATCGGTGAGGAGGTCCTGGCGAAGGGTCCCGATCACCTCCGATGCCAGTCGGAATTCAGGCGTCCGGGCTGTCCCCCCGGTGGTCGTCTCGGTCATACACGCAACCGTAGGTCCGTACCGCCCTCGTCCGCGTCGCCGCTGATGGGGATTTCCGGGGGTCCCCCTCAAGTACTACGCGGGTTCCTCAGTAGCCCGTCGGGCGGATCAGACCCGTCTCGTACGCGAACACCGCCGCCTGCGTACGGTCCCGCAGGCCGAGCTTCACCAGGATCCGGCTCACATGCGTCTTCACGGTCTGCTCGGCCAGCACCAGGTGCTCGGAGATCTCGGCGTTCGACAGGCCCTGGGCGATCAGCGACAGCACCTCGGTCTCCCGCTCGGTCAGCGCCTGGATCCGGGCCCGCGACGGCGCGCGCGGCGCCCCCAACCGGGAGAACTCCGTGATCAGCCGCTTCGTGATGTTCGGCGAGAGCAGCGCCTCGCCGGCCGCCACCACCCGCACCGCCTCGGCGAGCTGGTCGGCCGACGCGTCCTTGAGCAGGAAGCCGGACGCCCCGGCCCGCAGCGCCTCGTACACGTACTCGTCGAGATCGAAGGTGGTCAGCACGAGCACCTTCACGGCGGCGTCCGGGACGGAGGTGATGACGGACGTGGCCTCGATCCCGCCCATCCCCGGCATGCGGATGTCCATCAGCACCACGTCCGGGGCCAGCTCCGCGACCTTCGCCACCGCGTCGGCCCCGTCCACCGCCTGCCCCACGACCTCTATGTCGGGCTGTGCGTTGAGAAGCACGGTGAAGCCCTGCCGGACCATCATCTGGTCGTCGGCGATCATCACCTTGATCGGGGTGCTCATGTGGCCCTCTTCGTCTCGGGGTCGGGGACCGCGGACAGCTCCTGCGGATCCAGCGGGAGTACGGCGCTCACCTCGTACCCCCCGTCGGGGCGCGGGCCGGCGGCCAGCTCACCCCCCAGCATGCCTGCCCGCTCCCGCATTCCCAGCAGCCCGTGCCCCGCTCCGGGCGACGGCGGGGCCGACCGGGTCGGCGCGGTGTTCGCCACGCACAGGTGCAGATCACGCGGCCCGTACGCGATGCCCACCTCCACCCGCGAACCGGGCGCGTGACGGAGCGCGTTGCTCAGCGCCTCCTGCACGATCCGGTACGCGGTGAGCTCCACGCCCGGGGTCAGCGGCCGCCGTATCCCCGCGATCTCGGTCGTGACATTCAGCCCGGCCCCCCGCACGTTGTCCACGAGACCGTCCAGCTCGGCGAGGGTGGGCTGCGGATGCTGCCGGGTCGCGGGATCGTCGGGCCGCTCGGACCGCAGCACGCCCAGCACCCGTCGCAGCTCCGTCAGCGCCTCCAGCGCGTTCTCCCGGATGCCGGCCAGGTTCTCCTTGAGCTCCTCGGACGGGTTCTCCACGAGGTGCGGAGCGACCTGCGCCTGGATGGAGATCACCGACATGTGGTGGGCGACGACGTCGTGCAGTTCGCGGGCGATCCGGCTGCGTTCCTCCAGCAGGGTGCGCCGAGCCCGCTCCTCCTCGGTGAGGGTCTCCTGCTCGACGAGTTTGGTGCGGGCGAGGCGGGTGGCCCGCAGGGCGTAGCCGAGGATTCCCACGAACCCGAAGAGGAGGGCCACTCCGCCGATGATCGTCTGGCTCTGCGGCGGCCTCAGGGTGATGTCGGCCAGTCCGTTGAGGGCGAGCGTGATGCCGATGACCGAGACGGTCACCCGGGGCGGTACCCGCAGTGCGACCATCAGGATCACGGGCGCCAGCGTGAACGGCCCGGCGGGTGTCCACGGCCACGACTGACCGTGGCCGACGTGGTCGTGAAGGACCCAGGCTATGAGGGCCGTGGTGACAAGCCCGAGCCACCAGGCGGCGATCGGCCGGAACATGCTGAGCACGACGGACGCGGAGGTCAGCAGAGACAGCCCCAGCACGGCCCCACCGTAGACCTTGTAATGGTCGTTCAGCTGCATCCCCGTGAGGACACCGCAGGGAATGGCCACGTAGCAGAGGACCACATGCGGCAACCAGGCCAGCCAGCGCGGCCGCGACATCTTCGGGAGCGGATCCCATTTCACGGTGAACAACTCTCGCGCCAGGCCGCGCGACAGGCGGGTGCGGTCTTCGGCGGGTGGCGCGCTCTGCTGGGTCACGCCGTCCAGGCTAAGGCGGCTCCTAGACACGGGTGATCTCCTGAGCGGGGCCCGTCCTGGGGCGGGGGACGGCGGCACCGGCAGCGGCGCCGACGGCGACGGTACGCGAGGCGCGTGACGGCTTCGGACGGCGCCCGGCCTGCTCGTGCGTACGGAACGCCGCCCAGCAGACCATCAGCGCGGCGGCGAACACCGGCAGCCACAGCAGCCGGGCCGCTATCCAGCCCACCGAGTCGGGAACGGTGTGCAGCCCGGGCAGGTCGGCCGAGACCAGCAGCCCGAGGGCGGTGACGGCCATCATGGCGGTCTGGTGCCACAGGAAGACGGTCATGGCGGAGAGGTTCACCAGGGCCACCTTCGCCCAGGCCGTCGGCCGTCGCACGGCCCGGGCCAGCGGCTCGCGCACCAGCAACGCCAGCCCGCACTGGGCCAGTCCGAAAGCGGCCGCGGCCAGCGTCGGCGGGTTCAGGTTCGAGATCGCGGACCCCGGGACCCCCACCATGGACGCGGGATAGCCGCCCCAGAGGATCAGCGCGGCCGTGGCCGCGGTGCCCCCGCCGAGCAGGAGCAGCGCAGGTGCCCGCCGGGCGAAGGCCCCCCGGGACCATGCGGCGCCCAGGGTGAAGGGGACGAGCCAACCGGCGGCCACATTGACCCAGCCGATCCACTCGGGCCCCTCCAGCCCGAAGCGCCAGATGTCCACGGCCGCCACCACGACCAGCGGCCACAGCGGGCTGAGCCGGGCCACGAGCGGGGTCGCCGCGGTGAGCGCGGCGAACACCAGCAGGAACCAGAGAGGCGACAGCACCAGCTTGACCAGCGACCGGACGGTGTCGAACTCCGCCCCGCCGATCAGCATCCCGCCCGCGACCACCCCCCAGAGGACGAGCACCGCCGCGACGGGACGGAACAGCCGCCCCAGCCGCTGTCCGACCCAGGCGCCGTACGAGCCCCCGCGCTCGCGCGCCGACGCGTACCCCCGGGCGGCGACATGGCCGCCGACGAGGAAGAAGACGGACAGGGTCTGGAACATCCAGGACACCGGGGCCAGCCACGGCATGTGCTCCAGCGGACTGGTGGTGCTCAGCCCGCCGTCGCGGGCGGTCAGCGCGGTGACCAGCCAGTGGCCGAGGACCACGCCGAGGATCGCGAGGGCCCGCAGCGCGTCCACGGTCCGGTCGCGCTCGGCGGGGGTGGCCGCTTCGATGCCCGCCGCCAGGGCGGACCAGCGGGCGCGGAACTCAACCATGGTCGGCCTCCGAGTCAGGAGCGGTGGTGCTGAGGACGATGGCGGCCAGGCTGTCGAGGGACGCGGTGCCCGGCTTGAGGTAGTCGCTGTGCCCGACGGCGCCGGCGGTGAAGGCCCGTGCCCCGAAGGCGGGGTCGACCGGGTCGGTGCCGAAACCGATTCCGCCGAGCCGGACATGCGGCACGTTGCCGATCCAGTCGCCGCTGCCGCGGCCGGCCCAGACCCGGGCGCCGCTCGCCAGCTCACGGACGGATCCGGCCCCCGTACCAGGGCTGCCGAACAGCGCCATGTCGCTGACCGCGGGCCCGGTGACGGTCCGGGCGCAGACCACGGAACCGTAGGAGTGGCACAGGAGCGAGAGCCGGGCACCCGGCCCGGCCATGCCGTGCAACCGGTCCAGGAAGGGACCCAGTTCGGCGGCGGCCTCATCGGCCCGGCCGGCGGTCAGGACGGTGGTGCTCACCGTGCCGGGGGTGTCGTACCCGAGCCAGGCGACGACGGCCGTGCGCGGATGCTCGGCCCGCAGGCGCTGCTGCAGGGAGACGGCCCCGGCGCGGAACCTCTCGTAGGTGTCGAGCGTGGTGTCGGAGCCGGGCACCAGGACGGCGACCCGGTCGGCGCTCTCCAGATCGCCGAAGACCTCGACGGCCCGGCCCCTGCCGCGGCCGTCGAAGACCAGGAACTGCGCTGTTCCGGACGCCTCCATGGTGCGCAGCCTGTCCGCCCGGCCCGGACGGTCGGCTTCCTCGGCGCGCCGGACCGCCTCGGCGATGTTGGCGCGGTTGGCGGCGTACCGGCTCTGCGGCGCGGCGTCCTCGGCGAACGTGGCGGGAGCGGGGGCGGGGACATTGGGAGAGGCGGCGGCGGATATCGGGACGGCGACGGCCGCCGCGACCAGGGCGGCCAGCAGGGTCCGGCGCAGTCGGCCACCGCCGGACCCCGCCGCCCAGGCCCCACCCGTCGTCCGCGTCGTCGCAGTCCCAGCCCCGGCCCCAGTCCCGAACGCCGTCCCGGACCCCGTCCCCGTCCCCGTTGCCATGTCGTCTTCCTTCGGTCGCCCGGAAGAGCTGTCAACGCTCTTCTCTGCTACCGAAGTTAGAAATCCGGTCCCGTGGTCCGCGTCACGCCATGGAGCCGTGTTCGCAGGTAGCTCTCAGGTATGACGGGGGATACGTGAGAGGCACGATTACGGTTGACCAGCGCCTGGACCGGGATCCCTTCCACCACCGCCTGGTCGGCCACGACCCGACCCGGGTGACGGCCCTGCGGCTCAGTCGGCCACCAGGGGCTCCACATACCCCGCCCGCCAGCGGGGTGCCGGGTCCTGGCCGGGGCTGGTCCAGTACTCCCGCGCCCCCACCACCTCCCCGTCCCGCACGGTCCACAGGGAGACAGCCCGGTAGACGACGTGGTCCTGAGGTATCTCCACCTCGGTGACGACGAGGTTCCCGTCGGCCAGGATCCGCAGCAGTTCCACGGATCTCTCGTCCGCGTAGCCGTCGTCGCTGTTCACGGCTATGAAGTTGGCACGCCCCACGATGCGCTCACCGCTCACGGGCCATTCGATGACGGCGTCCTCGGCGATGAGCTCGGCCACGCCGTCCCAGTCGCGTGCCTCGATCCGCTCCCACAGTCGTGCCACTACCTTCAACGGCTCCATGTGCCGCAGTGTCCGGCAGCCCCGTTATACGTAACAAGCTTTGCTTGCAGGCTTATTGACCTCGACACAATCGGGCGTCGCTCACTGCTTGCGGTAGGTCAGGGGCGGGTTGTCACTGCCTGCCAGCTCTCTGGAAAGGGTGCCGTCGGGCAGCAGCCGCAGCCGGCTCCATGTCCCCGGCGTACAGGTCGGCGGGGCGCCGGAGGTGACCGTGGAGGCGTCGAGCTCCACGGGATCGGAGGCACGGCGCAGGGGCGCCGTCCAGGCGCAGGCGAGGCCGCTGCCCTCGACGGCGAGGGACATCACCGGGTCGCCGACCGCCCCGCGGGTGAGCGTGAGCGTCCAGGTCCGGCCGCCCTGGACGGCCTCCCAGGTGCCGAGGTAGGCCTCGGGCAGATCGCCGTACGGGGACACGGACGGGGAAGCGGACGCCGAAGCCGAGGCCGACGAGGACGCGGAACCGGAGGCGCCGGCGGACGCGCCCGGCGTACGGCCGGTGCCCACGGGCGGCCGGGGATCCTCGGCCCCGCTCATCACTGCGTACACCGTGCCCGCGGACAGGACGGCGACGACCGTCGCCACCACGAGCAGCAGGGCGGTGGACGCGGTCCTCGGCCGCGGCGGCTCCGACACCCCCGGCGGATACCCGGGGTACGGCGCGTACGGCGCGTACGGCGCGTACGAGGACGCGGAAGCGGCGGAGCGGGCGGTAACGGGTGGCGGCGGCGGTGGTGGGGTCGCGGCCCGGTCCGGTCCGGCGTCCTCCCGGTCCAGCAGCCGTACGGCGTGCCGCCCGAGCCCCGCCACCAGCGGCGCCGGGAGCCAGGGCTCCAGGGCCCTCCCGTCGGCCACGGTGTCGCCCGCGCCGACCCGGGCCAGCACCTCGGCGGGCCCCGGCCGAGCGGCGGGATCCCGGTGCAGGCAGTCCCGTACGAGGTCGTGCAGTTCGGCCGGTACGCCGGTCAGGTCCGGCTCCTCCCCGGTGCTGCGCAGCAGGAGCCCCGCCAGGCCGCCGGGCTGTTCCGCGTCGCCGAAGGGCAGCTGGCCGGTGGCTGCGTAGACCAGGACCGCTCCGAGGCAGAAGATGTCGCAGGCGGCGGTGACCGGCTCGCCGCGGATCTGCTCCGGGGCCATGAAACCGGGGGAGCCGATGACCTCGCCCACCCGCGTCAGCCCGGGGTCGGGCCCGTCGGGCCCCGCCCCGGACCCGGCCGGGGCGCGGGCGATGCCGAAGTCGATGACGCGCGGCCCGTCGAGGGTGATCAGGACGTTCGAGGGCTTCAGATCGCGGTGGACGATGCCGGCCCGGTGGATGTCCTGGAGGGCGTACGCGAGGCCCGCGGCCAGGATCCGTACGGAACGGCCGGGCAGCGGCCCGAAGTCGTGGGCCACGACCTGGCGCAGGCTCGGCCCGGCGACGTAGCCCGTGGCGAACCAGGGGGTTGCGGCCTCGGTGTCGGCGTCGAGGACCGGGGCGGTCCACTCGCCGCCGACGCGACGGGCCGCGGCGACCTCCTGGCGGAAGCGGATCCGGAACTCCTCGCGCGCGGCGAGGTCCTGGTGGACCAGCTTCACGGCGACGGTCCGGCCGCGGTCCGAGCGGGCGAGGTAGACCTGGCCCATGCCGCCGGCGCCGAGGCGGGACAGCAGACGGTACGGGCCTATGTGGTGCGGGTCGTACGGATGCAGTTGCTCCATGGCCGGGTGGTCCCTCCCCGTGCTCGCCGTGCCGAACGGCTCTGCAGGGAAGGACGGTGGCCGGCGCCGACCGGTTGCCCACCGCAAGGGTGACGCCCGCGCTCCCGGAAGAGACGACCTAGGGGGCGTCCGACGGGGCCGGTCCCGGGATCACGGCCGCGGCCTCCAGAGCGTCCAGTGCCGTGGCCAGGCGTTCCAGGGCGTGGACGGTCTCCGCGAACGCCGCATCGCCCAGCTCGGCCGCCAGGCGGGCCGCCAGTGCCGCATGACCCGGGCCGATCCGGTCCACCGCGCCCCGCCCCTCCTGCGTGGGCCGCAGCAGCTTCGCCCGGCGGTGGGCGGGGTTGGGGGCGTACTCGGCCAGGCCCTTGGCCACCAGCAGGTCCGCGATCCGCTGGACGCTCTGGCGGGTGATGCCCATGCTCCGGGCGATGCCCGCGACGGGCAGCGGCTCCCGCAGCACCGCGCCCAGTACCTGCCACCAGGCGGCCGTCAGCCCGGCCGGCTTGGCCAGTTCCTCCGAGATGGCGAGGAACTGGCCGTTCAGCCGGAACACCCCGAGGGCGGTGCTGCTCAGCAGGTCCTGCTGGGTCCGGGAGTCCGTCGGTGAGTCTGTCCGTGAGTCCATGTGCGGGTCCCTCCGCGGGTCCCTCTGCGAGTCCCCGACGGGCAGCGGCCCGCGCGTCGTCTCACGCATCGCCCGCCGCCGATGCGGCCATCAGGACCGGGTACGCGTCCGGGTCCGAGTCGTGGAAGAGCCCGTACCAGGCGTCCAGGACGTCCGGCTTGTAGACGTCCAGCCGGGCGAAGACCTCGCGGGCGAAGGCCACCGGCTCCGTCGGCCCGGCCGTGATCAGGTCGCCGTCGGTCACCGCGTCGGCCTCGACGTAGTGGTCGCTGCCGCCGTAGCCCGGCTGCCCGGCCAGGTAGAAGGAGGCGCCGCTGGTGTGGGTCCGGCCGTCCAGCAGGCCCTCGCGCGCGAGTCCGGCGGTGGCTCCGCAGATCGCCGCGACCGGCACACCGGCGGCGAGGAACTCCTTCGCCTTCGCCGCGAAGGGCGCCAGCTCCTCGCTCGTGTCCCACAGGGACGCGCCGGTGAGGATCAGCAGCGAGGAGTCCTCCGGACGCAGGTCGGCCAGGGCCAGATCGGGCTGGACGCGCAGACCGCCCATGGTGGTCACCGGCTGCGCCGCGCCGATGCCGACCGTGCGCACGACGTGACCGCGCTGGGTGAGGTGCGCGGTGGTGTGGCCGGTCTCCCAGTCCGCGTAGGTGTCGTAGACCGCGAGGTGGACGGGCTTGCGCGGGGTCTCGCTCATGGTGCTTTCGCCTCCAGCGTGGTTCCTGCTCTATGACAATAGACTGTCATAACGACAGGATGCTGTCAATCCCGCGAGGGGCTCCGAGGCCCCTCGCAGACAGACTGCCGAGAGCGGCGCCCCACCCGCATACAGTCCGCCGATATCCCGCCCCACCTGCGCACTTCTAGCGTGACGTCATGACCCCTCATGTCACCCCGCACACCCTTGCCGCCGTGAAGGACGCAGATCGGAAGCATGTCTTCCACTCCTGGTCCGCCCAGGCCCTGATCGACCCCCTCGCCGTCGCCGGGGCCGAGGGGTCGTACTTCTGGGACTACGAGGGCAAGCGTTTCCTCGACTTCTCCTCCCAGCTGGTCAACACCAACATCGGCCACCAGCACCCCAAGGTCGTCGCCGCGATCCAGGAGCAGGCCGCCCGGCTCTGCACCCTCGCGCCCGGCTTCGCCGTCGACGTCCGCTCCGAGGCCGCACGCCTCATCGCCGAGCGGACCCCGGGCGACCTGGACAAGATCTTCTTCACCAACGGCGGCGCCGAGGCCGTCGAGAACGCCGTCCGTATGGCCCGTCTGCACACGGGCCGCGCCAAGGTGCTCTCCACCTACCGCTCGTACCACGGGGCCACCGCCGCCGCGATCAACCTGACCGGCGACCCGCGTCGCTGGCCCTCCGACACGGCCGCCGCCGGCGTCGTGCACTTCTGGGGCCCGTACCTCTACCGCTCCGCCTTCCACGCCACCACCGAGGCCGAGGAGTGCGCCCGCGCCCTCGCCCACCTCGCCGACACCATCGCCTTCGAGGGGCCGCAGACCATCGCGGCGATCATTCTGGAGAGCGTGCCCGGCACCGCCGGCATCATGACCCCGCCGGCCGGCTACCTCGCGGGCGTCCGTGAGCTCTGCGACCGCCACGGCATCGTCTTCGTCCTGGACGAGGTCATGTCGGGCTTCGGCCGCACCGGCAAGTGGTTCGCCGCCGACCACTGGGACGTGACCCCCGACCTGATCACCTTCGCCAAGGGCGTGAACAGCGGATACGTGCCGCTCGGCGGCGTGGCCATCTCGGCCGCCATCGCCGAGACCTTCGCCACCCGTCCCTACCCGGGCGGACTGACGTACTCCGGCCACCCCCTGGCCTGCGCCGCCGCCGTCGCGACGATCAACACGATGGAGGAGGAGGGCATCGTCGAGCACGCCGCCCGCCTCGGCGAGAACGTGATCGGCCCGGCGCTCGCCGAGATCGCCGAGCGGCACCCCTCGGTCGGGGAGGTCCGCGGGCTCGGTGCCTTCTGGGCCCTGGAACTCGTACGGGACAAGCAGACGCGCGAGCCGCTGGTCCCCTACAACGCGGCAGGGGCGGACAACGCGCCGATGGCCGAGTTCGCGGCGGCCTGCAAGGCCTCCGGCCTGTGGCCGTTCGTGAACATGAACCGGACCCACGTCGTCCCCCCGTGCAACGTCACGGAGGCCGAGGCGAAGGAAGGCCTGGCCCTGCTGGACGAGGCGCTCACCGTCGCGGACCGTCACACCACGGCCGGCTAGGCGCTCTCCGGCCGGCCAGGCCCTCTCCGCCCTCCGGTTGCCTCCCGCCGACCTGCGCGGGAACCAACCGGACCGGCCCGGAATCCGCATCCGCACAGCGGGTGCGGATTCCGTATATCGGTTGGCTACCGATCGGTTTTCAGCCGCCTTGTCTGGCCTATGGTGTCCGAAGCCCTACGACAGGAGACGGACCCCTATGCCAGGCAGCGGCGCTGTCACCCGCAACACACTTCGCCAGCAGATCGCGGACGCGCTGCGGGACGAAGTGCTCGCGGGACGCCTGCCTCCGGGGACCGAGTTCACCGTCAAGCAGATCGCCGAGCAGTACGAGGTCTCCGCGACCCCGGTGCGCGAGGCACTCGTGGACCTCTCGGCCCAGGGGCTGCTCGAACTGGTCCAGCACCGCGGTTTCCGCGTGCGGATCTTCACGGTCGACGACTTCCGGGGCATGATCGAGGCCCGCTCGCTCGTCGTGGACGGGATCTTCCGCCGCCTCGCCGAGCGCGGCACCGCCCCCGGCGCCGGCGAGCTGCTCGTGTCGGTGCGCCGCCGGGGCGAGGAGGCGAGACGAGCCGCGCAGAGCGGTTCGCTCGAAGTCCTGATCGGCTACGACCTGCGCTTCTGGCGGGAGCTGAGCGGACTGGTCGCCAACACCTACATATCCGAGTTCCTGCACCGCATCCGCGTGCAGTGCTGGGTCTTCGCCGTCCCCCACCTCCAGCGCGAGCCGCAGCTGCGGACGGCGCTGTGGGACGGGCACAGCGAGCTGGTGGAAGCGGTGACGCTCGCCGACGCCGACGCGGTGCGCGGCATAGTACGGGGCTACAACGAGCACGCGCTGGCCTGGGCCGCCCGGCTCTGAGGCCCGAGGCCGGGCCCGAGGTTCTGCGCACCCCTTCGCGGAGGGTGTCCGGGCCACTACTCTGGCCCGATCGGCGACAACGACTGATCGGAGGCCGAGTGGCCTGTGACCTGTGGCTGGTCCCCCTTGTCGACGTGCTGTGCCACAGCCCCGACAACCCCTTCGCGGAAGAGATCGCCTCGTACGACAAGGCGCTGGGTGCCGCCGGACTGCCGTCCGTGCCCGTGTTCGCCTACATGCCGGGCCTGAGCGGGGACGTCGCCCCCGTGGCCGGTTTCGACTACGACGCCCTGCATTTCCTGAGGAGGGCGTACCTGCTCCAGCTCTGCGGGCTGCCCGTGACCCCGGTGGACGAGCTGGGCGGGGACTACGAGCAGCTGCTGGAGATGTTCGAGCCGACGGCCCAGCAGTCGCACCTGGTGTGGCACTACGACCACGCGGGGGCGTACGTCCCGGTGGACTTCGCCGTTCCACTGGCCAACGAGGAGCTGCTGGCCGGGGGCGGGCCGCTGGGGTCCGTGCAGGGGCTGCTGCGGGAGCTGCTGTTCGTGGCCCCCGCCATCGGGATAGACCCGGGTAACCCGCCCGCCGCGCCGGCGCCGCCGGGGCGGCCGACGCTGCTGGAGGAGCCGGCGGGGCCGATTCCGTACGACGACAGCCCCTTCGCCCGTGAGCGGCACGTATGGCTGGGACTGCACGCGGCCGCGACGCGGAGTCTCGGCCAGGGCTCGATGATCATCTTCAGCTGAGGCGGCGGCCGGGGCCGCAGCCGGTGGGCGGGGTACGGGTCCAGCCGGTGGGCGGGGTACGGGTCCAGCCGGTGGGCGGGGTACGGGTCCGCTGCGCGGAACCCGGGCCCCGCCCGTCCCTCAGCGCGGCTGCTCCGGCGGCCGCTGCCGGGGCATGTTCGGTCTGGTGCCCGGCGGCAGCGGGAAGCGGGCGGGCGGGATGTTCGCGTCCGCGCGCCCGACGGAGGACCCCAGCGACTGCATCACCAGCGGTGCGGGCCCGGCCCGGAACTCCACCATCCAGTCCGCCGTCTCCGAGCGCACCAGTTCCGTGATGTCCTCCGAGAAACGGCGCAGCACGGTCAGGCACCGCTCGGCGGCCTCGCTGGCCGTGCCCTCGGTGGGGCCGAGCACCTCGCGCACGTTCTCCGAGGCCCAGTCGAACTGGAGGGTCTGGAGCCGGCGCTGCACCGCCTGGGCCGTGGCCACGTCCCGCATCCACCCGGACGTCAGCCCGAAGAACCGGTCGCAGGCCAGCGCGGCCGCACCCAGCAGCAGCGCGAGGTAGCCGTACGTGGAGGCGCCCGGGATCGAGCCGGTCAGCTCCAGCAGCGGCATCGAGGCGCCCGTTACCGCGCCGACGGCGGCCCCGGCGCGCAGCACGCGCGCACCGCGCCGCTTCCACGCCCGGTCGGACAGGTACCACTCGGCCGTGCGCAGCGCGTCGGCCTCGACCCGCCGGTAGAGCTCGTCGAGCCGCTCGGCGGGCTCGCCCCAGTCCCCGAGGGGGAACGGCCGGCCGGTCAGATCGCCCGCCGCCATCGGTCCGCCGCCTTCCTCCCGGGGATCCCGGGGTGGCCCCTCGGGCTGCATCTCCGGCTGGCTCACCCGGCACTCCCTCTGCCTGCGCTGACGTGTGGTGGTGCGCGTGTGCGCAATGATGCGCATGCTCTTCCTACCTTCGAATGACGGGCGATGGGCGACGATTCCCGGGATTTCCGCCCGCAAGGAGGTCTCCAGCAGGTACGCGTACGCCCCGACTCTCACTCGAAAGAGTTGGTCCTCACGGCGTAGGGCGCGGCGCCCGGGGAGCACGTAGGCTCGGATTGACCAAGCGTTCCGAAGGTCTCGACGTACGACGTATGGAGTGAGTGCCCTGTGATTCCCGGTGGTGGCCAGCCCAACATGCAGCAGCTGCTCCAGCAGGCCCAGAAGATGCAGCAGGATCTCGCGGTCGCGCAGGAGGAGCTCGCACAGGCCGAGGTCGAGGGCCAGGCCGGCGGCGGTCTGGTCCGGGCGACCGTCACCGGCTCCGGTGAGCTGCGCTCCCTGGTGATCGACCCGAAGGCCGTGGACCCCGAGGACACGGAGACGCTCGCCGACCTGGTGGTCGCCGCGGTGCAGGCGGCCAACGAGAATGCGCAGGCGCTCCAGCAGCAGAAGCTGGGCCCCCTGGCCCAGGGCCTGGGCGGCGGCAGCGGTATCCCCGGCCTCCCGTTCTAGCCCCCCTCCCCCTACCCGACGAAAGAAGGCAGTCCGTTGTACGAAGGCGTGGTTCAGGACCTGATCGACGAACTGGGCAGGCTGCCCGGCGTCGGGCCCAAGAGCGCGCAGCGGATCGCCTTCCACATCCTGCAGACCGAGCCCACCGACGTCCGCCGCCTCGCGCACGCGCTGCTGGAGGTCAAGGACAAGGTCCGGTTCTGCGCGGTCTGCGGGAATGTGGCGCAGGAGGAGCGGTGCGGCATCTGCCGTGATCCGCGCCGGGACACCACGGTCATCTGCGTCGTGGAGGAGCCGAAGGACGTCGTCGCGATCGAGCGCACGCGCGAGTTCCGGGGCAAGTACCACGTCCTCGGCGGCGCGATCAGCCCGATCGAGGGCGTCGGCCCGGACGACCTGCGCATCCGCGAACTGCTGGCACGGCTGGCGGACGGCGAGGTGACCGAGCTGATCCTGGCCACCGACCCCAACCTGGAGGGCGAGGCGACCGCCACCTACCTCGCCCGCATGATCAAGCCCATGGGCCTGAAGGTCACCCGCCTGGCCAGCGGGCTCCCCGTCGGGGGAGATCTGGAGTATGCGGACGAGGTCACGCTGGGGCGGGCCTTTGAAGGAAGGCGACTTCTCGATGTCTGACGCAACGCTGCACGCCCTCGGCCAGGATCCGGACGACTTCGCCGCCTCGATCGCGGACCAGATCGAGTCGTTCATCGTTGCGGTCACCGAAGTGGCCAAGGGTGAGGACCCGGACAGTGCGGTGCCCTTCCTCCTCCTGGAGGTGTCCCAGCTGCTGCTGGCGGGCGGCCGGCTGGGCGCGTACCAGGACGTGCTGCCGGACGAGCGCTACGAGCCCGATCTCGGCCCGGAGCCGGACGTGGACGACCTGCGCGAGCGGTTCGCGATCATGCTGGAGCCGGTCGACGTCTACTCCGAGGTCTTCGACCCGTACGAGCCGCGCAAGGCCCCGGTGGCCCACCGGATCTCCGACGACCTGGCCGACGTGGTCGCCGACCTGCGGCACGGGCTCATTCACCACCAGTCGGGCCGCATCACCGAGGCGCTGTGGTGGTGGCAGTTCTCGTACTTCACCAACTGGGGTCCGACGGCCTCGGCCACCCTGCGCGCCCTCCAGTCGCTGATCGCCCACGTCCGCCTGGACCAGCCGCTGGCGGCCCTGGACGGCCTGGACACGGACGAGGACCTGGCCGAGGACGACCTCGCGGAGCAGGCCGGACAGGTGATGGCCGAGGAGCTCGGCGGCCTCGGCCGCAAGTGAGCGCCCTGACCGGGAACTCATTCTCTGATCTTCTCGTCTCATGATGTGGTACGAAGCGGGCGGATCCCGGTCGCTCGTTACACTGCACCAGCAATGAGACGGACTGAGCGAGGAGCGCACGTGGGCCTTGTCGTGCAGAAGTACGGAGGCTCCTCCGTAGCCGATGCCGAGGGCATCAAGCGCGTCGCCAAGCGGATCGTGGATGCCAAGAAGAACGGCCACCAGGTGGTCGTCGTGGTTTCCGCGATGGGCGACACGACGGACGAGCTGATCGATCTCGCCGAGCAGGTATCCCCGATGCCTGCCGGGCGTGAATTCGACATGCTGCTGACCGCCGGAGAGCGGATCTCCATGGCCCTGCTGGCCATGGCGATCAAAAACCTGGGTCACGAGGCCCAGTCGTTCACCGGTAGCCAGGCAGGCGTGATCACCGACTCGGTCCACAACAAAGCGCGCATCATCGATGTCACGCCGGGCCGAATCCGCACCGCGCTGGACGAGGGCAACATCGCCATCGTCGCCGGTTTCCAGGGCGTGTCCGCGGACTCCAAGGACATCACCACCCTCGGCCGGGGCGGCTCGGACACCACCGCCGTCGCCCTCGCCGCGGCGCTGGACGCCGAGGTCTGCGAGATCTACACCGACGTGGACGGCGTCTTCACCGCGGACCCCCGCGTCGTGAAGAAGGCCCGGAAGATCGACTGGATCTCCTCCGAGGACATGCTGGAGCTCGCGGCCTCCGGCTCCAAGGTGCTGCTGCACCGCTGCGTCGAGTACGCGCGCCGCTACAACATCCCGATCCACGTCCGCTCGTCCTTCTCCGGACTGCCGGGCACCTGGGTCAGCAACGAGAATCCGCAAGGGGACGCGCAGGTGGAGCACGCCATCATCTCCGGAGTCGCGCACGACGTCTCCGAAGCCAAGATCACGGTCGTCGGTGTCCCGGACAAGCCGGGCGAGGCCGCGGCGATCTTCCGCGCCATCGCGGACGCCGAGATCAACATCGACATGATCGTGCAGAACGTCTCCGCGGCCTCCACGGGCCTCACGGACATCTCCTTCACCCTCCCCAAGGCCGAGGGCCACAAGGCCATCGAGGCCCTGGAGAAGGCGAAGGGCGCGATCGGCTTCGACTCCCTGCGCTACGACGACCAGATCGGCAAGATCTCCCTGGTCGGCGCGGGCATGAAGACGAACCCGGGCGTCACCGCCTCGTTCTTCCAGGCGCTGTCCGACGCGGGCGTGAACATCGAGCTGATCTCGACCTCCGAGATCCGCATCTCCGTCGTCACCCGCCAGGACGACGTCAACGAGGCCGTCCGCGCCGTGCACACGGCCTTCGGCCTCGACTCCGACAGTGACGAAGCCGTCGTCTACGGAGGCACCGGACGATGACCCGCACCCGGTCCTCCGGCCCGGCACTCGCCGTGGTCGGGGCGACCGGAGCAGTCGGTTCGGTCCTGCTCCAGATGCTGTCCCTGCGCGCGGACGTCTGGGGCGACATCCGCCTGATCGCCTCCGCGCGCTCGGCCGGCCGCATGCTGACCGTCCGTGCGCAGGAGAGCGAGGTGATCGCCCTCACCGAGGACGCCTTCGACGGCCTCGGACCGGGCGACATCGCCCTCTTCCTCACCCCGGCCGACATCTCGGCCCGGTGGGCGCCGGTCGTCACCGCGCGCGGCTCGGTCGTCATCGACCTGTCCGCCGCCTTCCGCGAGGACCCCGAGGTCCCGCTGGTGGTGCCCGAGGTCAACGGGCACGCCGCGCGGATCCGGCCGCGCGGGATCGTCGCCGGCCCGGACTGCGTGACCGCCACCATGATCGCGGCGCTGGGCGCGCTGCACTCCGAGTACTCCCTGCGCGACCTGGTCGTCTCCTCGTACCAGGCCGCCAGCGCCGTCGGCCGGGCCGGCTCCGAGGCGCTGCGCCGCCAGCAGTCGCTGGTCGCGGGCACCTCCCTGGGCGAGCAGCCCGGGGACGTCCGCCGCGCCGTGGGCGAGGACATGGGCCCCTTCGCCGCCCCGCTCGCGCTCAACGTCGTGCCCTGGTCCGGCGAGCTGCGCGCGGACGGCTGGTCCTCGCACGAACTGGCGGTACGCGGCGAGACGCGCCGGATCCTGGAACTGGAGCAGCTCCCGGTGTCCGTGACCTGCGTTCAGGTACCGGTGCTGATCGGGCACTCGCTGACCGTGCGGGCCCGGTTCGAGCGCGAGGTGGAGGCCCCGCACGCCCGGGAGATCCTGGAGGCCGCGCCCGGCGTGGTGCTCGTTGACGACCCCGCGGCGGGGGAGTTCCCCACCCCCGTGGACGCCGCCGGGACGGATCCTGCCTGGGTGGGACGGGTGCGGGCCTCGCTCGACGACCCCTGCGCCCTGGAGTTCTTCGTGTGCGCCGACAATCTCCGCAAGGGCGCAGCGCTGAATGCCACACAGATCGCGGAACTGATCGCAGGTGAATTTGCGTAATTCGCTTTGTAGGATCGGTGCTGATCCCTTGATCAAGGTGATGGCCCGACTGCCGTCTCGATAAGACGGGGCAATCGGGAAGAGCGGGTACGCATGAGGGCAATAGGGATTGCGGCGGTGAGACTGCCTCGCGCGTACAACCCTGATGGGGGGACGCGTGTCCAACTGGCGTGGCAGAGGCACTGCTCGAACCAGTCGTCCGGCCGGCGCAGATCGGGATCATCCCGTCGCGCCGGGGTCTTCGCACGCCCGGCGGCGGTCTCCCCGTGATCGTGCCCGTCCCGCCGGCGGGGCCGTCAGAGGCGCCCGTACGGACCGCCGTACCGATCCGGGGCGGCCTCGTGCCCGCACCGCGCGACAGCGCTGAGGCGGACGGGGCAGCCAAGAGCGAGACGGCCGAGGTGGTGGCCGGCACCACCGTCGACCACCTCACCGCCACCTACCAGGCGCACTACCGCTCGCTCCTGGGCCTGGCCGCGCTGCTCCTCGACGACACTGCCTCCTGCGAGGACGTGGTCCAGGAGGCCTTCATCCGGGTGCACTCCGCCCGCAACCGGGTCCGTGACCGGGAGAAGACCCTGGCGTACCTGCGCCAGACCGTCGTGAACCTCTCGCGGTCCGCGCTGCGCCGCCGCATCCTCGGCCTCAAGCTGCTCTCGAAGCCGATGCCCGACATGGCGAGCGCCGAAGAGGGCGCGTACGACCAGCTGGAGCGGGACGATCTGATCAAGGCGATGCGCGGGCTGCAGCGCCGCCAGCGCGAGGTGCTGGTCCTGCGCTACTTCGCGGACATGACGGAGTCCCAGGTCGCCGAGACGCTCGGAATATCGCTCGGCTCGGTGAAGGCATACGGATCGCGGGGCATTGCCGCGCTGCGGGTGGCGATGGAGGCTGCGCAGTCATGATGGACGACCACACTTCGCCGAGCGGATCGAGCGGATCGAGCGGGGAAGAGGAGCTGCGCATCCTCCTGCGCGGGGCCGTCGACGGCCTGCAGCCCTCCGCGGACGCGCTGGAGCGACTGCGGTACGCCGTCCCCGCGCGCCGGACCCGCAACCGCCGGGCCGCCCTCGTAGGCGCCGCGGCCGCCGTGCTGCTCGCCGGGACCGCGATCCCGGCCGCCCTGCACATGTCGGGAGCCGGCGCCGCGGCCGATGACCACCCGGCCATGGCCGGGCACGGCCAGGCCGCGGGGGGCAGGCGGGACGCGCACGCCTCCGACCCGCACCAGAACGGATTCGGGGACCCCCCGAGGTCGAGCCGCTCCTTCGGCGACGTACCGGCCATCGGCGGTGTCACCGGGCAGCCGGACGCCACGGCGGGCTCCCAGGCGGGCGGTCAGGCGGCCGGCCCGTCCGGCGCCGGTACCACCGCCGGACCCGGCGGTTCCGGCGGGTCCGTGGTCGGCTCGGGGCCGATGCCGCCGGTGGCGGCGCCGGGCGTGCCCGGGTGCGGCGCGGACCAGCTCGGGGTGGTGGGCTCGGCCCGGCCCCCGGAGACCGACGGCAGGGTGTACGGCAGCTTCCGGGTCGCCAACGTCTCGGCGCAGGCCTGCGCGGTCAACGGCCAGGACGCCGTGACGGCCGCCCCTGCTGCCGGTACCGGGACCGGTTCGGGCTCCGCGGTCGCGGTGGTCGGCCACACGGCGGGGGATGCCGCGACCGGGCTGCTGCCCGATCCGTCGGCGGCGTCCGCGGCCCTCGTGCTCCCGCCGAACACCGCGTACGAGGTCCGCTTCGCGTGGGTGCCGTCGGGGGAGACCTGTACGTCGGGCAGCCCGGACGCGGGCGGGAAGCCGCCGCAGACCGATTCCGCGGGCACCTCGGCCGGCGCGGGCAGCGGGGTCGCCTCCGACCCCGCGGCGGGCTCGGGCCAGACTCCGCCGGGCGTGGCCGTCTCGCACACCCCGCAGTCGGGGGCCGCGACCACCCAGACGACGATCCCCGAGGCCTGCGGCGGAACGGTGTACCGGACGGGCGCGATCCCGGTGTCCTGAGGGACGTCCTGCCGACCGGTCGGGCAGCCCGAAGGCCGGGCCCGGCAAGATCCGAAAGGGACGGCCTAGGCGGCGGGTTCCAGCAGGCCGGCCTCGGCGTCGCGGATGGTCTCCACCTCGCGGCGGTAGAGCCGGAACCACATGAAGAGCACGAAGGCGACGAAGACGAACCACTCGCCGGTGTAGCCGAGGTTCTGGAAGGCCTTCAGGTCGAGCCCGGTGTTGGTCGGCGCCTGCGCGGGCACCGGAACCATTCCGTCCGACGGGGTCTGCACGGTCAGCCAGGCGTCGTACAGGTCGTATGCGACGAGGTTGACCAGAGAGGCCGCCGAGATCACCCCGAGCTGCCCGGCCGGCAGCCCGCCCTCGGCGTGGACCCCCTTCGTACCGGCGTTCTCCGACGCCTGCAGGGCCCCGGTGACCTCGACCCGCCCGGTGGGCGGAGCCGGCACCTTCGCGGGATCCGCCGCCCCCGGCAGCCAGCCCCGGACCACCGGGACGGCCTTGCCGGAGTCGGTCTTCAGCAGGGTCAGCACGTAGAACCCGGACCGGCCGTCCAGCCGGCGCTCGGGCACCAGCAGCTGGTCGCCGTACTCCCCGGCCGTGGAGGCCAACCGTCCCGAGGTCGTCTTGTCGACCGGGAGCAGCGAGTCCAGGGGCGAGGCCACCTGATCGGCGGGCCGCTCGGCGGACGCCTCCCGGTGGCTGTCGACGCGGTCCTCGAACCGGCCGAGCTGCCAGGACCCCATGAACAGGCAGAAGGGAACGGCGAGCGCGACGAAGACGTTGATCCCCCACCAGCGCGGGGTCAGGAGAAACCGGTGCACCCCACCACGGTACGGGGGGTGCACCGGTCGCCCTCCCGCAGGGTCAGTGCGGCAGGTGCTTCAGCGCGAACTCCAGCTCCATCCGTACCTGCTTGATCCGCTCCTCCACCACCAGCGAACCGTGCCCGGCGTCGTAGCGGTACACCTCGTGCACCGCCCCGCGCGCGGCCAGCCGGTCCACGAAGTTGTCGATCTGGCGGATCGGGCAGCGCGGGTCGTTCACCCCCGCCGCGATGTGGACGGGTGCCTTCACGGCGTCCACGTACGTCAGCGGCGAGGAGGCCTCGAAGCGCTCCGGGACCTCCTCCGGCGTGCCGCCGAAGAGGGTGCGGTCCAGGGCCTTCAGCGCCTCCATCTCGTCGTGGTAGGCCGTCACGTAGTCCGCGACCGGCACGGCGGCCAGCCCCACGGCCCAGGCGTCGGGCTGCGTGCCCAGGCCCAGCAGCGTCAGGTACCCGCCCCAGGAACCGCCCGACAGCACCATGCGCGCCGGGTCCGCGAGGCCGGAGGAGACCGCCCACTCGCGGACCGCCGCGATGTCCTCCAGCTCGATCAGCCCGACCCGGTGCTTGAGGGCGTCGGTCCACTCGCGGCCGTAACCCGTCGAGCCGCGGTAGTTGACCCGCACCACGGCGAAGCCGTGGTCCAGCCAGGCCGCCGGGGCCGACGCGAAGGCGTCGCTGTCGTGCCAGGTCGGCCCGCCGTGGATCTCGAAGATCGTCGGGAAGGGGCCCTCGCCGTGGCCCGCCGGCCGCTGCGCGAGCGCGTGGATCCGCCCGCCCGGGCCCTCGACCCACACGTCCTCCACCGGCAGCGAACCGGGCGCCCGGAAACCGGGCGGGTCCAGCACGATCCCGCCCGCGGTGGACCGTACCGTCGAGGGCTCGGCGGCCGAGGACCACAGGTACTCCACCGTCCCGTCGGGCCGCGCGGTGGCCCCCGACACCGACCCCGGCGGCGTGTCCACGCGTACGAGCTCCCGTGCGGCCAGGTCGTAGCGCCACAGCTCGCTGCGCGCCTCGAAGCTGTGCGCGACCAGCAGCGCGCTGCCGTCCGGGTACCACTCGGCGCTGACGTCGCCCGGCAGGTCGATCGCGAGCTCCTGCTCGGCGCCGGTGGCCACGTCCCAGACCATCGGCTCCCAGCGGCCGCGCCGCTGGTGGCCGACGAGCAGCCGGGTGTCGCCGGCGACCGGCGCGAAGCCGAGGACCTCCAGACCCAGCTCCTCGGTCCCGCCCCGGGAGTCGTCCAGCTCGGCGACGGTGCTCCCGTCGAGCGTCAGGACGCGCAGGGCGGAGTGCATCGCGTCGCCGTGCTCGGTGTGCTCCACGGCCACGAGCGTTCCGTCGCGGGACAGGTCGCCCACGCCGGCCGACTCCCGGTGCCGGTAGATCACGGTGGGCGCGGAGCCGTCCGCCCGGACCACGTGGACGGTGGAGCCGTCCTCGTCGGTGGAGCGCCCCACGACGGCCGTACCGTCACGCCCGATGGCCAGCCCGGCGGGGTACGAGGGCGCAAGGCCCGGGGTGGCCGGTTCGTCGGGGCCGCCCGCGAAGGGCTGGCGCACCCAGGTGCCGAACTCGTCGCCGTCGGTGTCGGAGAACCACCAGATCCACTCGCCGTCGGGGGAGAGGGTGCCGTCGGTGGTGCCGTTGGGGCGGTCGGTGGCCTGCCGCTGCGCGCCGGTGGCGCGGTCCCAGGCATAGATCTCGAAGGTTCCGGTCGCGTTGGAGACGAAGAGCGAACGGTCCGGGGCGTCCTCGGCCCAGTCGGGGAGCCCGACGCGCGGTGCCCGGAACCGCTTCTCCCAGTCGGGCATGTCGGGGGTCATCTCACTGTCGCTGGTCATGCGCCCCATTGTGGCCGCAGCGGTCCCCGGGATGCCGACCGCCCGGAACGGGCGCAGAGTGGAACGCATCGGCCGTCCCGTCCGAGGAGGAACGATCATGGCCAAGAAGGCTCACACCGGCCACCACCGCCATCAGGACTCCGAGCGCGCACAGGCGAAGAACACGGCCGCCGAGGCCCGAGCCAAAGCCGCGGTCCGGGACATCCACAGCACTGCCGCGAAGACGCGCGGCATGCAGCAGAAGGCCCAGGCCAAGCGCGGCTAGTCCGACCCGACCGGCAGGACACCCCCCGGGCGGTGTCCCGCCGATCAGGCCGGGTTCGCGGTGTCCGGCACGCACGCTCGCCGCGTTCTCGTCGGTCGCCGACGCTCCGCGTCGACTCCCTCCTCGGCCTTGCGATCGCACGCACCGGACACCGCTCCCTGATCCGGCCCGACCGGCAGGACACCCCCTAGGCTGGCGCCATGCGGATGATCGTCAGGGGCGCCCGGCTGCTGCACACCCACGGCCTTTCCGACGTCGAGGTCGCGGAGGACGGCCGCATCGCGCGGGTGATCCCGTACGACGACCAGAAGGAACCACCCGCCACCGGCATCCTCATCGAGGCCCACGGCGGCCTGCTCAGCGCGCCCTTCGTCGAGCCCCACATCCACCTGGACACGGCCCTGACCGCAGGCGAGCCGCGGCCCAACGCCTCCGGCACCCTCTGGGAGGGCATCGCCTGCTGGAGCGAGCGCAAGCGGACCCTGACCCGCGAGGACGTGATCGCGCGGGCCACCGAGGTACTGCGCTGGCAGGCCGCCCACGGGGTGCTGCACGTGCGGACCCACTGCGACATCACCGACCCGGACCTCACGGCACTCGACGCGCTGCTGGAGGTCCGCGACCGGGTGCGGGACTTCATGACCCTGCAGATCGTGGCCTTTCCGCAGGAGGGCGTCGTCTCCTTCCCGGGCGGCGAGGGACTGCTGCGCGAGGCCGTCGCCCGCGGGGCGGACGTCGTGGGTGCGATCCCGCACTTCGAGGACACCCGCGAGGACGGCGTGGCCTCGCTGCACACGGCCTTCGCGCTGGCCGAGGAACACGGCCTGCGGGTCGACGCGCACTGCGACGAGATCGACGACGAGCAGTCGCGCTTCGTGGAGGTGCTGGCCACCCTGGCCATGCGATCGGGGCTGCGCGGCCGCGCCACCGCCTCGCACACCACGGCCATGGGCTCCTACAACGGCGCCTACAGCTACAAACTCCAGCGGCTGCTCTCCCGCTCCGGCATCAACCTCGTCTCCAACCCCTTCGCCAACCTGGGCCTCCAGGGCCGCTTCGACGCCTATCCCAAGCGCCGCGGCCTCACCCAGGTCAAGGAGATGCTGGCGGCCGGGGTCAATGTCGCCTTCGGCCACGACGACGTGATGGACCCCTGGAACGCGCTCGGTACCGCCAACCCGCTGCAGACCGCCCTCGTCGGGCTGTACGCCGCCCAGCTCACCGGCGGCGACGAGGTCCCGCTGGCCTTCTCGATGGTGACGGAGAACGCGGCGCGCGTGCTCGGCCTCGCGGAGGCGGAGTACGGCATCACCGCGGGCGCCCCCGCCTCCTTCGTCCTGCTCCCGGCCCCCTCGCCCGAGGAGGCGATCCGCCGCCAGGTCCGCCCGCGGTACGTCGTCTCGCGCGGGACCGTCCTCGCCGAGACCCCGCCCGCCCCGACCCGGCTCAACTGGCCCGGGGAGCCCCCGTCCGAGGTCGATTTCGGCCGCCGCCTACGCTGACGCCCCATGCAGACATGGACTCTTGACACCGCATCGGCCCGCGCCGCCCACGAGATCGCGGCGGGGTACGCGGACACGACCCTCCTGAACCACTCGGTCCGCTCCTATGCCTTCGCGGCCCGCTACGCGCAGCAGCACGAGCTGGCGTACGACGCGGAACTCCTCTACGTCAGCGCCCTGCTCCACGACCTGGGCCTGACCGCGCCCTTCGACAGCCACACCCTTCCCTTCGAGGAGGCGGGCGGCCATGTCGCCCGCGTCCTGACGGCGGGCCTGGGCTGGCCGGCGGCCCGCCGGGCGCGCGCCGAGGAGGTCATCGTCCTGCACATGCGGGACGACGTGAGCGCGGCCGAGGACGTGGAGAGCCACCTCCTGCAGGTCGGCACCAGCGCGGACGTCTCGGGCCTGGGCCTCGCCTCCTTCGACCCCGCCTTCACCGCCGACCTCCTCGCCGCGCACCCGCGGGGCGACTTCGGCGCCGCGTTCCTGGCCCTGGTCGAGGACCAGGCCGTACGCAAGCCGGACTGCGCAGCCGCCGCGTACGTGGCCGGCGGCGCGGCCGTCCGTATCGCGGCCAACCCGCTGGACCGGCCGCAGGCGTAGCCCCGTACGCGGGGGTCACGCATATCGCCCACCGGGTCGGATAGCGTGCCCGCATGTCGTGGGACGAGGACGGAACACCGCACCCGCTCGCACTGCGCCGCACCGGCCGCAGCGAACTGGAACCGGACCGGCTGCCCGAGATGCGGGAGCTGGAGGTGCTCGGCTGGGAGCTGGCCCCCGAGGACCTGCGCTGGGTGTTCCTCCCGTACGTCTGGCCTCCGGCGGCCCGCACCTGGGTCCCCGACCGTTCCACCCACTGGGCGGTGGACACCTCCCTCGACGGCCACGGCCACATCACCGGCGTGGAGTGCGCCCCGCTGCCCGAGCCCGACCTCCGGGACCTCGACCGGGAGGCCGACGAGGCCCTTGCCGCGCTGGGGCTCCCGCCCCGCCCGCGCGGCCGCCTCTGGCTGCTCCGCCCGGTCGGCCCCTTCACCACCGTCGGCGCGCTGCTGGAACACCTCGACGCCCTGGCCTCCGCGGCACCCGCCGAAACCCTCCTCGCCCTGACCCGGACCACCCTCGCCGAACTCGCCGGGCCCTGAGGGGTGGGACGTGGCTACCCTGGGGTGAGGGGGTACCGCGGGAGGCGATCTCATGCGTCGGCGCCATCACTTCCACATCGACCACGACGGGCACTCGGTGAGCGCCACCGTCCAGACCGGTCACACCGCCGTCGTGGAGGTACTGGTCGACGGCAAGGAGACCGGCTACGCCACGACGCACCACGATCACCCGGTGACCGTCCACGTCGAGCTGCCGACGAACCCCCCGACCCAGGTCACGGTCCGCGCGACCCCCGGCCCGGGCGTCCCCCGCTGCATCTTCGAGACCCCGTCCACGGAACCCCACATCATGTCCCCCCGCCCCTACTGACGCAGGAAGGGCCCGACCCGCGATGCGGATCAAGCCCTTGACCTGGTCTTACCAAGTCGGGTGGCCGGTCGGCTCTGCGGGCGAGGCGTCACCCTGCAGGCGTCAGGACACGTCAGCGCGAACCCCCTTGCCGATCAGACCATCCGTGTACGTCACCGTCTTCGCTGTGAACGCACCCTTGCCGGTGATAGCGCCGATCACGTTCTCGCCCGGGGCCAGCTCCACCGTGGCGATCTGGTCCTCGTCGGCCCCGAGTTCAGCCATGTGTTTGGTGCCGTTCGTGTCGGTGATCGCAAAGTAGAGCGGGTTCACGTTGATCGGCTTACTGCTGTTGTTCGTGATCGTGACGGACACGCTCGTGTATGCGTCGCCCTGCGCGATGATGCTCTTCTTGAACTCAGCCTTCTTCGCAACAACGTCGACCGCGGCCTTCTTCTCCGGTGCGGCAGAGGACGGCTTGGACTCGGGCGCCTTCGCCGGCGCGGACGGTGCAGCGGCCGCAGGCGTGGATTCCTTCGCCGTCTCGTCGCCGCTCCCACCGCCGAGTAACGCGCCGAGGACGCCGATGAGCACGACGAATCCCACGATGCCCAGACACGAGAAGCCGACGATCTTCCCCGCGCTGGACTTCTTCGGCTGTGGCGGGGGCGGGTAGCCGTACCCGGGCTGCGGCTGACCGGGCGGCGAGAACTGCTGAGACAAGGGAACCCCCACAGGACGAGTGCGAATCCGGTCACCGTATGGGTGCGTGTGCGCGCGGGTGCAGCAATGTTCAAACCGTGACAATCGAACATTCAACCGCCCGGCGCTTGCCACGCTGGAACCTCCCGAAGGAGGGGACGTAGCCACTCAGGTAGTCAGCCGGACACAGAAAGAGCCGGTGCAGGGTTCCCTGCACCGGCTCTTTCTCGGTACTTCAGCGTCGGGGGGCGCCACCCGAATTCTGCACGGGTCTCGGGCGCATAAGCGCAGGTCGAGCCTGTGGTGTACGTCCGGCCCGACCAAGATCTTCGGAGACGCCGGAGGAAGATTTCCTCCAAGCCGTCTCCCGGGAAAGAGGACCGCAACAGGTGACACAAGTGGGGGTAGGACGCGGGTCGAGCCCACTTTCGCCCGCATAAGACCTGCAAAATCCTGCGCGACTACGGGCCCAAGGGTGATGGTGTCCACCATGCATTGCTCGGCAACGCCGCTCGGGCGGTCTCGCTCTTGCTGGACTTCCCGCCTCAAACCCCACGGAGAACCGCCATGGCCTCGACCCTCAGATGCTTGTATGCCGGATGCGGGCAAAGCTACCCGTGCACCCGCGGGTACGAGATCAGGGCCGCCGCCTATCACGCGCAAATGGCCGGACACCCGCAGGCCGGATTCACCGGAGCCACTCCCGCACCCTCGCGCCGCCCCGGAGTGACCCGGCCCGCGTCCGCCCGCCGGTCCATTGCTGTGGCCGCGCCGTCCCCCAGTTCGCCTCCGAAGCCGTCTGGCTGTGCCATAGGCTGCGGAGTCGGCGCCATTCTCGTGGTCATATCCCTGTTAGCCGCTTCGTGTTCTGAATCCGCTGACCACGACGGCGAGAACGACCGTCAGCGCTGCGAACGCACCAGCTCCCAGAGCGACACCGTCCGCTTCGGCGACTGCAAGGGCCTGTTCCCCGGCCAGCCCGGTATCAGCGGCTGGGACTGACCACCCCTCCACCTGGGGGACGGATGGATCCGTCGGACATTCAACCTGGGTTCGCAGCTTCGACCGTCAGATCGCAGCGGTTGCTTCGCATCGCGGAACTGCCCCAGACTCGTGGCCCCGGCCGGCATTGGCCATCGTCAGACCTCCGTCGGATACCAGGCAATGGGCAGGGTCACCCCTGCGGGGAGAGACCCTCCGTGCTCCGGAAGCAGGCCCGTTGGCGGGACGCCGCTTGCCGTCGACAGGTCGACCGTGCCGCCGGAGAACCTCGCTCCGGAGAAGTTGACCGTGCCCCTGGCGAACGCCGCGCCGAAGTTGACCGTGCCACCGGTGAACCCCGCGCCGCGAAAATTGACCCTACCGGCGGAGATCTTCGCTCCGAAGAAGGTCACCTGGCTCTCGGAGACCTGCACATCGGAGAATTCGGCCCGAGCGCCGGAGAATCTCACGCCGGAAAAGTTGACCGTGCCGCCGGCGAACTTCATGCAGCGGAAGTCGATCGTGCCACCGGTGAACCCCGCGCCGGCGAAATTGACCCTGCCGGCGGAGATCTCCGCCCCGCGGAAACTGATGGTGCCTCCAGAGACCTCTGCGTCCCGGAAGTCGACGATGCCGTTGGAGACGTTCGAGTTGCGGAAGGTGATCTTGCCGCCGGTAACCTTCACGTTGCAGAAGTCGACCCGTGTGCCGGAAAACATGGCGCCGTAGAAGTTGACCAAGCCGTCAGAGATCTTCGCATCGCGGAAGACGACCTTGCCGCCTGAGAACCTCGCTCCGGAGAAGCTGACCTTTCCGCCGGAAAACTCCGCCCCGAAGAAGTTGACCGTGCCGCCGGAGAACACCGCGTAGGAGAAGTCTCCCCCGTCGAAGGTGACGGTGGTGAAGTCAAACTGGTGGCCCTGCCACGAGTGCGGATGTTCGGGAGCGAGCCGGAGGTGGTTTCGGATGAGGCGAATCACGGTGTGCCGGACTTCCCTCAGGGCCAGGTAGCTGTGCTGGGCCTGTGCGTCACCCTCCGGCAGGTCGGCCTTGGCCGTGTAGGGCAGACGGAGGTAGGCGCACAGCACGTCGATGCAGGTCTGGCGCAAGTCGCGACTGGGGGCGTCGTCAGCCAGGCTGGCCAGGGCGTGCACGGCGCCGAGCTGCACGGCTTCGGATTCGTTGCCGAGCTGATCTACTGCGTTGGTGAAGCGTTCGTTGTGCAGGCGAGCCTTCTCGCGTTCGACAGCATCCTCGCCGACTTTCTGACGCCGGTAGGCAACGACCAGGGCGACCAGGGCGCCGGCGCCCGCGACCACGCCGAAGGACAACTTTGCGAGGTCGAACAGTGTATTGGTGCTGATGCGCTGCTGGGATGCCAGTCCCTGAACGCCGAGTAGCTTCCACCCGATGAAGAACACGCCCGCGGCCGCGACAGCGGTGGCAGCGAAGGCGAGCACAAGGACCCGGCGGATCGGCCACAGACGCAGACCGCGCTGGTGTTCCGGCCGCTGCCGGGGCAGAAGTCCTCTCATCCCTCCACCACAACATCACGGTCCGCTGCTGACGGCGGCAACGCGCCGCCCCACACCGCAGGACGCCTGGATGCCGCATGAAATCACGACGGCCTGCCTGCGACGCATCGCCGGGGACCACGTCCTCCTGGAGGGGGATCCCGCTGCGGTGCCGCCCGTGCTGCCGCACATCGCAATATTCCGTGGACGGAGAGGGGGCTCGTCTTCTCCTCCGCCACGGGGACCGAGCTGGACTCGACCAACGTCCGGCGCGCCTTCCGGCAGGCGATCACCGGCGCCGAGGGGGTCGACGCGAAGGAGTGGACGCCGCGGGAGCTGCGGCACAGCTTCGTGTCCCTGCTGTCCGACAACGGGGTCCCGCTCGAAGAGATCTCCCGGCTGGTGGGCCACTCCGGGACGGCCGTCACCGAGGCGGTCTACCGGAAGCAGATCAGGCCCGTGATCCAGATCGGGGCGACGGCCATGGACGAGATCTTCAAGGGCGCCCAGAAGCCGTAGTCACTCAGTTAGTCACCCGGACGCAGAAAGAGCCGGTGCAGGTTTCCCTGCACCGGCTCTCACCTGGTGTTTCAGCTGTCGGGGTGGCGGGATTTGAACCCACGACCTCTTCGTCCCGAACGAAGCGCGCTGCCAAGCTGCGCTACACCCCGATCGCCGCCTTGCAGCGCTTGCTGCCCTGGCGACATCGATTACTTTAGCGGACCTCTCGCCGGAGACGAAATCCGGTTTTCGCGGGGCGGGCGCGGAGCCGGGCGGGACGGTGGGCGGTAGTGGTCCGCCGCGACCAGGAGGAGGCCCAGGGCGTAGAAGGCGGCGCCCAGGACCAGGGCGTTCACGACCACGCGGGCGTAGCCGTACTGGGCCACGTCGATGAAGGGGTACGGGTACCGGCGCCCGGTGCCGGGGGTGAGCAGGGCGCCGCGGGCCAGCGCGAAGGTCACGTACGCCAGTGGGTACGCCAACCACTGGGCGGCGTGGCGCGGGCGCAGGGTGCGCGGGGTGGTGAGGAAAAGGAAGTCCAGGAGGGCGCCGACCGGGGTGACCGTGTGGAGGAGCTGGTTGGCCACGGCCCGGGCGCCGGTGAGCCGGTCGAGTTCGGCGACGACGTTGAACGGGCTCGACGGGTTGGCGAGGACCAGGTGGAAGACCAGCCCGGTGACCAGGATGAAGAGCAGCATCCCGCCCCGGTAGAGGGGAGCGATGTCGGGCCGGCGCTGCCGGGCGCGCGCCGCGGACACCCCGAGGACGACCGCGACCAGGATGTTCGTCCAGATGGTGAAGTAGCTCAGGACGACGGGCACGCTCCCGTACGCACAGTCGATGACCAGCCCCACCGCGGCCGCCGCGCAGATCAGGCCGCGGAACACCACCGGGACGAGGCGCGACGCTGCGGTCATCCCGGCAGCGTATTACGCCTGCGGGGTCAGGGTCAGGAGCGTCGCCTCCGGCGGGCAGGCGAAGCGGACCGGGGTGAACCGGTTCGTGCCGCAGCCCGCCGAGACGTGCAGGTACGCGCGGTTGCCCTCGGCCTCGTGCGTGGAGAGCCCCTTCACCCGCTCGGTGTCCAGGTCGCAGTTGGTGACGAGGGCCCCGTAGAAGGGGATGCACAGCTGCCCGCCGTGGGTGTGGCCCGCGAGGATCAGCGGGTACCGGTCGGCGGTGAAGGACTCCAGGACGCGCAGGTACGGGGCGTGCACCACGGCCATCGAGAAGTCCGCGTCCGCCTCCGGGCCGCCGGCGACCTCCGTGTAGCGGTCCCGCTTGATGTGCGGGTCGTCGAGCCCGGTGAAGGCCAGCTCCAGGCCGTCCAGCTTCAGCCGCGCCCGGGTGTTGGTGAGGTTCAGCCAGCCGGCCGCGTCGAAGGCGTCCCGCATCTCCTCCCACGGGTTGTGGACGGCGCCGACGACCGGCTTGTTGCCGTTCAGCCCGTGCCGGCCCTGCGCCTTTTCGAGCAGGTAGCGCCCGGGGTTGCGCAGCCGCGGCCCGTAGTAGTCGTTCGACCCGAAGACGTACACGCCCGGGAACTTCATCAGGGGGCCCAGGGCGTCGAGCAGCTCGGGGATGCCCTCGGTGTCCGAGAGGTTGTCGCCGGTATTGACGACGAAGTCGGGGCGCAGCCCGGCCAGGGACTGCAGCCAGGCACGTTTCTTGCGCTGCCCGCCGACCATGTGGATGTCGGACACCTGGAGTACGCGCAGCGGGCGCATCCCCCGGGGAAGGACAGGCACCGTGACCCGGCGCAGGCGGAAGGACCGCGCCTCGAAACCGGCGGCATAGGCCACACCTGCGGCCCCCACCGCAGCGATTCCCGCAGCAGCCTTCAGGGGTACTCCGTAACGCGCACGCATGGACCCATCGTCGCAGACCCGGAAAACAGGTGAGCGCCACCGGCCCCGTACCTGGCAGACTCACCTGTATGACCACGCTCAAGGCCAAGCTCCAGGAAGACCTCACGACCGCCATCAAGGCGCGTGACGAGCTGCACTCGTCCACGCTGCGCCTGACCCTCTCCGCCATCACCAAGGAGGAGGTCGCGGGCAAGGAAGCACGTGTGCTCTCCGACGAGGAAGTCCTCAAGGTGATCGCCAAGGAGGCGAAGAAGCGCCGCGAGGCTGCCGAGGCCTTCGCCCAGGGCGGCCGTCCCGAGCAGGCCGCACGGGAGACCGCGGAGGGCGAGTTCCTCGACACGTACCTGCCCAAGCAGCTGAGCGACGACGAGCTCGTCGCGATCGTGGCGCAGGCCGTGGAGGAGGCCAGGGCGGCCGGTGCCGAGGGGCCGCGGGCCATGGGTGCCGTCATGAAGATCGTGAACCCGAAGGTCGCCGGGCTGGCGGAGGGCGGGCGTGTCGCCGCCGTCGTCAAGCAGCAGCTCTCGTAGGACCGCAGCACAAGAGCACGAGCGCGAACACGAGCGCGAGCACGTAAAGAGGGAGGGCCCCGGCCGGTTTCGGCGGGGGCCCTCCCTCTTTGTTCTGTTCACGTACCTACTGGTCGTCGCGGCCGCCGACCACGCCGCCGATGTTCGGGTCGATCGAGATCGGCGGGAACGAGGGCTGCGGGTCGGTCCCGCCGCCCGTGGCGCCCCCGTTGGCTCCGGCCGTCTGGCCGCCGGGCCGCCCGCCGGGCTTGCCGTCACCGCCGGGCTTGCCGGGCTTGGACGGGTTCGTGGACGGCTTGTTGCCGCGCGGGCCGCCGGACGGAACGTTCGGCTCCGGGATGCTGACCGTGGTGAAGTTCGAGGACTCGCGGCCGGACAGTGCGCCGGAGACCGCGTCCTTCCAGATCGGGCCGGGCAGACCGCCACCGAAGACCTTGTCGTAGGGCTTGCCGCCGATCACGATGTTCTCCATCGTGATCTTCTTCGCGCCGCCGGAGCCGACCCACACCGCGCCGGACATGTTCGTCGTGTAGCCGACGAACCAGGCGTTGTAGCGGGAGTCCGTCGTACCGGTCTTGCCGGCGCTGTCGCGGTCGTTCAGACCGGCGCGCTCACCGGTGCCGGAGTCGACCACTCCGCGCAGCAGGGTGTTGATGGTGTCGGCGGTCGTCTGCGACATCGCCCGCGCGCACTTGCTCTTCGGTACCGTGAGCGCCTTTCCGTGCGCGTCGGTGATCGACTCGATGGCGGTGGGGGTGCAGTAGACGCCGCGGTTGGCGAAGGTCGCGTACGCGTTGGCCATCGTCAGCGGGGACATCTCCTCCGCGCCGAGGGCGATGGCGGGACCGTCGGCCAGCTTCGCCCCGCTCGCCGGGACCACGCCGAGCTTCTGCGCCATCTCCGACACCGGGCACAGGCCGATCTCGGAGATCATGTCGACGAAGTAGGTGTTGATCGACTTCTCCATCGCGGTGCGCAGCGCGTAGGGGCCGATCTCGTCCTCGGTCTCGTTCTCCGCCGCTTCGCCCGTGGTGTTGATGTACTGCGAGCCGTCACAGCGGGAGATCGGGCTCGGGTAGTCCATCTTGTTCGGCGCCTGGTACACCTTCGTCGGCGGCATCCCCTTCTCCAGGGCGGCGGCCGCGATGAACGGCTTGAAGGTCGAGCCGACCTGGAAGCCGAAGTTCGATCCGCCCATCCGCTTGTCCACGGAGTAGTTGATCTGGGTCTCGTTCTTCCCGAAGCCGTAGGGCTTGGACTGACCCATCGCCAGCACCCGTCCGGTGCCCGGCTGGACCAGGGTCACGGCCGTCGCGATCGCGTCGTCCTGGTAGACGTGATCCTTGATCGACTCGTTGGCCGCCTCCTGCGACTGCGGGTCCAGGGTGGTGCGGACCGTCAGGCCGCCCTGGTTCCAGACCTTCGCCCGCTCCTCGCGCGTCTTGCCGAAGGCCGTGTCGGTCAGGAAGGAGTTGCGCACGTAGTCGCAGAAGAAGCCCGCACCCTTGGCGGCGGTGATGCAGCCGTTCTTCGGCTTGGTCACCTTGAGGGTGACCGGCTTGGCCTTCGCCGCGTCGGCCTCCGCCTGCGAGACGTCCTTGGTGTCGGCCATCCGCTGGAGGACGATGTTGCGGCGCTTCGTCGCCTCCTGCGCGTCGTTCACCGGGTCGTACCGGCTCGGCGACTGCACGACGCCCGCCAGCAGCGCGGACTCCTCCAGGGCCAGGTCCTTGGCCGGCTTGCTGAAGTAGCGCTGTGCGGCGGATTCGATTCCGTAGGCCTGCTGACCGAAGTACGTGATGTTGAGGTAGTTCTCGAGGATCTTCTTCTTCCCGAGCTCCTCCTCGACCTGGATCGAGTACTTCAGTTCGCGGATCTTGCGGCCGAGGCTCTTCTCCTGGGCCTCGCGCACCTTGGTCTCGTCGTCACCGGCCTCTTCGACGAACACGTTCTTCACGTACTGCTGGGTGAGCGTGGAGGCGCCCTGCGCGGCGCCGCCCTCCTGTGCGTTGCGGTTGACCGCGCGCAGGATGCCCTTGAGGTCGACCGCGCCGTGCTCGTAGAAACGCGAGTCCTCGATGGCGACGATCGCCTTCTGCATGTACGGGGAGATCGCCGTGAGCGGGACCACCTGACGGTCGCGCGAATAGACGGTGGCGATCAAGCCACCCTCGGCGTCCAGAATCGTGGTCCGCTGGCTCAGCGGCGGAGTCTTGAGATTGGCCGGGATCTCATCGAATCCCTCGACCGTCCCCTTGGCCGCCAGGCCCAGGGCGCCTGCGGCCGGAATCGCCATGCCGGCCAGTACAACCCCGGAGAGAACGGACACCCCGAGGAACTTGGCGGCCTGCTGGCTCCCCGTGAGCCCGCCGCCCGAGCGCTTCTTTCCCATAGGGGCAGCCTACGTTCTGATTCGCCGGACACACGCGAATGCCTTGGCCTAAGCTGTCCCCAACTGTCACAGCAGTGTGGTGCGACATCAACCCCTCGGCTTGATTTTCACCCTTCCCGAATGGGGTGGACACATGTCCGAATCTCGCCCCTCTGCTGAAGCCGAACCGACGATTGCACCCGAATTGCCGGAATGGTCGGGCATGTCGCCGGATCACTCCGTCGGGTGATCTGCCGCTTACCCATAGTCCGTTCGGACCATTCAAGATTGGGCCCGTCGGGGGTGTTGCACTGTGCTCGCCTTCCGTAACGTCCTCAACTGGCAGCGGTGAATATGCCGCTACCGCCGTGGGGGAGCCTCGATTCGGGAGAGGACGGCGCCGGGATGGGCTGGGTTACCGACTGGAGTGCGCAGGCAGCCTGCCGCACTACCGATCCGGATGAACTATTCGTTCAAGGAGCGGCACAGAACAGGGCCAAGGCGGTGTGCACCGGATGTCCGGTGCGGACCGAGTGCCTGGCCGACGCGCTCGACAACCGTGTCGAGTTCGGCGTGTGGGGCGGAATGACCGAGCGGGAACGACGTGCGCTGCTGCGCCGGCGTCCCACCGTCACCTCGTGGCGACGGCTGCTCGAAACCGCACGTACGGAGTACGAGCGCAGCACAGGCATCCTCACCATGGATGCAGACGCGGAGATCGACGTGTCGTACGAGACATACGCGGCAGCCGGGTAGACCACACGGCCGCCACGACGTACGGACGCCTACGCTCCGGCCGGTACACCGGCCGCGAGTCGTTCTCCGATCGCCCGCAGCCCGGCGAGGTCGTGCACATCGCCGGGCAGGGCAGCCACTTCCGCCACCGCCACTTCGGGGTGCAGCGAGGTGAAGCGATCGCGTGTGCGCCGTTCGCGCGCGATCACCTGCATGCGCTCGGCGTGCAGACGTAGCAGTCCTGCCGTGATCCGGTCGACGACCGCGGTGTCGGTCGCGATACCGCTGTCCGTACTTCCGGCTTCGGTGTCGCCGTCCGGGCCGGGGGAGCCTGTCTCGGGAGAGTTCGCGGGCCGTGTGGTCTGAGCGGTCCGTGCTGTTCGTTCGGTCTGGGTGGACCCGGCGGGCTCGGCGGTTCCCGTGGGTTCCGCGCCCGAGTCACGAAGTCCAGCTTTCCCGGACTCCTGATCGACAATGCCGCCTTCTTCAAGATTCTCTGCGGCGGCCAACGCCCGCTCGGCGGACAGCTGGTCGGCGCCACTGCCGTGCACCCGGTTCAGTACCAGACCGGCCAGCGGCATGCTCTCCGCGGCCAGCCGCTCCACGAAGTACGCCGCCTCGCGCAGGGCATCCGGTTCGGGCGCGGCGACCACGAGGAAGGCCGTGCCGGGAGCCTGGAGGAGCCGGAAGGTCGCGTCCGCGCGCGTCCGGAAGCCGCCGAACATCGTGTCCATCGCGGCCACGAAGGTCTGGACGTCCTTCAGCAGCGAGGCCCCCATCAGCTTGCTGAGGGTGCCCGTCATCATCGACATACCGACATTCAGGAACTTCATCCCGGCCCGGCCGCCCACCTTCGCCGGCGCCATCAGTACCCGGATGAACTTGCCGTCCAGGAAGGACCCGAGACGCTTCGGCGCGTCCAGGAAGTCCAGCGCCGAGCGGCTCGGCGGAGTGTCGACGATGATCAGGTCCCAGTCGTCCCGGGCCCGCAGCTGCCCCAGCTTCTCCATCGCCATGTACTCCTGCGTGCCCGCGAAGCCGGCCGACAGCGACTGGTAGAAGGGGTTGGCGAGGATGGCCCGGGCCCGCTCGCCGTCCGCGTGCGCCTCGACGATCTCGTCGAAGGTCCGCTTCATGTCCAGCATCATGGCGTGCAGTTCGCCGTCGCCGGCCCCTACGGTCGCCACCTTGCGCGGGGTGTTGTCCAGCGAGTCGATCCCCATCGACTGCGCGAGCCGCCGCGCCGGGTCGATGGTGAGCACGACGGCCTTGCGCCCGCGCCCGGCGGCCCGTACACCGAGCGCCGCGGCCGTGGTGGTCTTGCCGACCCCGCCCGCCCCGCAGCACACGATGATCCGGGTCTCCGGATCGTCCAGCAGCCGGTCGACCGCCAGCCGCGGCGGAGTGTCCATGCCCACGGTGTCCACCCCCTCGTTCATTCGGCCACCGACTGTTTCCGCAAATCCTTGGCCAGCGCGTACAGCCCGGCCAGATCCATCCCCGCGCCGAGCAGGGGCAGTTCGTACGTCGGCAGGTCCAGCCCCGCCAGTACGCCGCGCTGCGCGCGCTCCAGCTCCACCCGGCTCGCGTGCTCGGCGGCCTGCTCGAGCAGCGGGTCCACCAGGCGCTCGGCCAGCCCGCCGCGGCGCGCGCCGCCGAGGCCCGCCCGGGACAGCGCCTTGGCCACCTCGGCGCGGTGGTCGCCGGCCGCGGCGCGCAGGGTGTCCTCGTCCAGATGGTGCGGCCGGACCATGTTGACGATGACGCGGCCGACCGGCAGCCCGGCCCCGCGCAGTTCCTCGATGCCGTCCGCGGTCTCCTGGACGGGCATCTCCTCCAGGAGGGTGACCAGGTGCACGGCCGTCTCGGGGGACTTGAGCACCTTCATGACGGCCTGGGCCTGGTTGTGGATCGGCCCGAACCGGGCGAGGCCCGCCACCTCGTCGTTGACGTTCAGGAACCGGGTGATCCGCCCGGTCGGCGGCGCGTCCATGATCACGTGGTCGTAGACGAACCGGCCGGCCCTGTCCTTGCGCCGCACCGCCTCGCAGGCCTTGCCGGTGAGCAGTACGTCCCGCAGCCCGGGGGCGATGGTCGTCGCGAAGTCGATGGCGCCGAGCTTCTTGAGCGCGCGGCCGGCCGAGCCGAGCTTGTAGAACATCTGGAGGTAGTCCAGCAGCGCCCGTTCGGCGTCGATGGCGAGCGCGAAGACCTCACCGCCCCCGCCGGGCGCCACGGCGATCTTCCGTTCCTCGTAGGGGAGTGCCTCGGCGCCGAAGAGCTGTGCGAGTCCCTGCCTGCCCTCGACCTCCACGAGAAGAGTCCGGCCGCCCTCGCGTGCGAGGGCAAGCGCGAGTGCTGCGGCGACCGTGGTCTTGCCGGTGCCGCCCTTGCCGCTGACCACCTGGAGCCTGCTCACAGCGTCCGAGCCTAATTCCTCGGGTTCCGGTCCGGTGGTGCCGGGTGGTTCTGCCGGAGTGTTCGGGGGTTCGGCCGCGTCGGCTGCGTCGGTTCCGCGTGCGGCGTGCACCCCGCACGCGAGGCACTACCCTCGCTCCCATGACCAAGAAGTTCGAATATGCGACGGTCCCGCTGCTGGTTCACGCCACCAAGCAGATCCTGGACACCTGGGGCGAGGACGGCTGGGAGCTCGTCCAGGTCGTGCCCGGCCCGAACAACCCCGAGCAGCTCGTGGCCTACCTCAAGCGGGAGAAGGCATGAGTGGCGTTGTCGAGGCGAAGCTGGCCGAGCTCGGCCTGATCCTGCCCGAGGTCGTCCCGCCGCTGGCCACGTACCAGCCGGCCGTGCGGTCGGGCTCGTACGTCTTCACCGCGGGCCAGCTCCCGATGATCAAGGGCAACCTGCCGGTCACCGGCAAGGTCGGCGCCGAGGTCTCGGCGGAGCAGGCCAAGGAGCTGGCCGCCACGTGCGCGCTGAACGCCCTGGCCGCCGTGAAGTCCGTCGTCGGTGACCTGGACAAGATCGCGCGTGTCGTGAAGGTCGTCGGCTTCATCGCCTCGGCCCCCGACTTCACGGCCCAGCCGGGCGTGCTGAACGGTGCGAGCGAGCTGCTGGGCGCCGTCCTCGGCGAGAAGGGCGTCCACGCCCGCAGCGCCGTCGGCGTGGCGGTCCTGCCGCTGGACGCCCCCGTCGAGATCGAGATCCAGGTCGAGCTGGTCGCCGGAGCCTGACCCTCCGGGGAGCGTTCCACGAGCCCGGCCCTCACCGCCCCGCGCGGCGAGCGGCCGGGCTCTGCCGAATCCGGCCCCTCCCGCGTTCGAGGAGCGGGGTAGGGGGCGCAGCGCCGGTCTCCGGGGCCGGGCGGAGCCCGCCCGCGCCACGGGCCGGGACGGGTGACCCTCGAACATCGGGCCGGATGGCCGTAGCATCCGGCCATGCCGAATGGTCAGCATGGTCAGCAGCAGCCCCCCGCCGGAGGCCAGTGGTACCCGCCGGAGTGGCCCGACCGCATCCGCGCGCTCGCGGACGGCTCGCTCGTCCCGGTGGAGCCGCGGCGCGCCGCCACCGTGATGCTCCTGCGCGACACCCCCGACGGTCCCGCCGTGCACATGCTGCGCAGGCGGGCCTCCATGGCTTTTGCCGGGGGCGCGTACGCCTATCCGGGTGGCGGGGTCGACCCGCGCGACGAGGAGCACCAGGTCGGATGGGCGGGGCCCACCCGGGAGGACTGGGCGGCCCGGCTCGGGACCGATCCCCTGATCGCCCAGGCGATCGTCTGCGGCGCGGTACGGGAGACCTTCGAGGAGGCGGGCGTCCTGCTCGCCGGGCGGACCCCGGACACGATCGTCGGTGACACCACCGGCGACGACTGGGAGGCCGACCGGCAGGCGCTGGTGGCGCGGGAGCTGTCCTTCGCGGAGTTCCTCGACCGCCGCGGCCTGCGGCTGCGCTCCGACCTGCTCGGGGCCTGGGCGCGCTGGATCACCCCCGAGTTCGAGCCGCGCCGTTACGACACCTGGTTCTTCGTCGCCGCCCTGCCCGAGGGCCAGCGCACCCGTAACGCCTCCACCGAGGCCGACCGGACCGTGTGGATCCGCCCGGCCGACGCGGCCGCCGGGTACGACAAGGGCGAGCTGCTGATGATGCCGCCCACCATCTCCACCCTGCGCTCCCTGGAGCCGTACGGGAGCGCCGCAGGTGCGCTCACCGCCGCTGCCGAACAGGACCTCGCACCGGTTCTGGCCCGGGCCACGCTGGAGAACGGCGAGCTGGTCCTCAGTTGGCCGGGGCACGACGAGTTCACCAAGCGCGTCCGTCCCGGAGGTCCCGCATGACCGACGCCGCCGCTCTGCCCGGACAGCCCCGCGGAGTCGTCACCTCCGGGCCGGCGACCGCCCGCGCGGTGAACGTCCTGGCTCCCAACGCCTCCGCGATGACTCTCGACGGCACCAACACCTGGCTGGTGTCCGAGCCCGGTTCGGACCTGGCCGTCGTGATCGATCCCGGCCCGCTGGACGACGGACACCTGCGGGCCGTCATCGCCGCCGCCGAGCGGGCGGGCAAGCGGATCGCCCTCACCCTGCTCACCCACGGCCATCCGGACCACGCCGAGGGCGCGGGCCGCTTCGCCGAGCTCACCCGTACGAAGGTGCGCGCGCTGGATCCGGCCCTGCGCCTCGGCGACGAGGGCCTGGCCGCCGGGGACGTGATCCGGACCGGCGGGCTGGAGCTGCGGGTGGTGCCGACCCCCGGGCACACCAGCGACTCGCTCTGCTTCCACCTGCCCGCCGACCGGGCCGTGCTGACCGGCGACACCATCCTGGGCCGCGGCACCACGGTCGTCGCGCACCCCGACGGGCGCCTCGGCGACTACCTGGACTCCCTGCGCCGTCTGCGCTCGCTCACCGTGGACGACGGCGTGCACACGGTCCTGCCGGGCCACGGACCGGTCCTGGAGGACGCACAGGGCGCCGTGGAGTTCTACCTGGCCCACCGCGCGCACCGGCTCGCCCAGGTCGAGACAGCCGTGGAGAACGGCTTCGTGACGCCGGAGGCGGTCGTCGCCCAGGTCTACGCGGATGTGGACCGGTCCCTGTGGCCGGCCGCCGAATGGTCCGTCCGGGCGCAGCTCGAGTACCTTCAAGATCACGGACTCATCCCCGGAGGGCTCGAATGAACACCGTGTTCCTGATCGTCATGCTGGTCGCGACGGCCGGATGGATCACCTCCACGGTGACCCTCCGGGTGCAGAACCTGCAGCGCAAGGCCGACCGGACGGAGCGCCGCCTGGCCCTGGTGCTGGATCACTTCGGCATCGAGGAGCCGGAGCCCGCCGGCATGGACGAGGTGCGCGCCCTGCTCGGGGCGGACCGGCAGACAGCGGCGATCAAGGAGTACCGCCGGATCACCGGGGCGGGTCTGCTGGAGGCCAAGCAGGCCGTCGAGGCCCTCGCGGTGACCGAGCACTCCGACAAGTCCTGACGCAGGCCCGTCACACCGTTTGCCAGGCCGCCTGCCGCCGGCGCGCAGTCTTCGTGCCGTGCCGGGCCGTGTACTCGTCCGCGAGCCACGGACCGAGGTCCTCGACGTACGAGCGCAGCACCTGCGGATCCGCGACGGGATCGACCGCCGCGACGGCCGCCGCCCGCAGCCGGTCAGCGCGCTCCGGGTAGTACATGCCGAAGATCTCCGCGGACTCGCCGAGGTCACTGGTCCAGCCGCCCCACTGCGGCATGACGAGCGTGAAGGCCGTGCGCACCAGGTGCCGGGAGAAGAGCCGGCACAGCGTCCGGTACTCCTCCGGGGTCGACGCCTGCCGTACTCGCGTGCGCCATTCGGGCAGTCGTTCTCCCAGGTCCCCGTTGGTCTCGCGGGCGAGCAGGCTGTCCGGGCGGTAGCGGGGCAGGTGCTCGGCCAGGTCCGCCCCGAGCAGCGGGGTGCACAGGCACGCGAGGAACCAGCCCAGGTCGAATCGTTCCGCCTCGCTCAGCACGGTGACCTTGTCCCGGAGCAGGATGCCCACGCCGTCGATCTCCGGGAAGTCCTCGTCGAGGCCGCGCGCGAGCACCTCGGCGGTGTCCCGGTCCTCGTCGGAGGGTTCGTGGTGCAGGACGAGCAGCAGGTTCAGGTCCGAGTGCCCGGGGCGGGCCGTGCCGCGCGGTACGGACCCGTAGAGGTACGCGCTGTGCAGCCGCCGCCCGTAGGCCTCGGAGGTGCGCCCCCTCAGGGCCGCCACGAGAGCGCGGAACTCGTTCTGCACCCGTCCGAGCGAACCCTCCCGCTCGAAGTACCCGTACGCGTCCAGCCCTCTGTGCTCCATGGTTCCACTGTGCTCCTCCGGCAGGCCGGGGCGCGGGAAGCGCGAAGGGGTCCTGCCCGACCGGGCAGGACCCCTCCAACGGCTGTGTCCGGCGTCAGCGGGAGCGCTTCGCGAGGCGCTCGACGTCCAGCAGGATGACCGCGCGGGCCTCCAGGCGCAGCCAGCCGCGGCCCGCGAAGTCGGCCAGGGCCTTGTTCACGGTCTCGCGCGAGGCGCCGACGAGCTGCGCGAGCTCCTCCTGCGTCAGGTCGTGCACCACGTGGATGCCCTCCTCCGACTGCACGCCGAAGCGGCGCGACAGGTCGAGGAGCGCCCGCGCCACACGGCCGGGAACGTCGGAGAAGACCAGGTCGGACATCTGGTCGTTGGTCTTGCGCAGGCGGCGGGCGACGGCGCGCAGCAGCGCAGTCGCGACCTCGGGCCGGGCGTTGAGCCAGGGCTGGAGGTCACCGTGGCCTAGGCCGAGGAGCTTGACCTCGGTCAGGGCGGTGGCGGTGGCGGTGCGCGGGCCCGGGTCGAAGAGCGACAGCTCGCCGATCAGCTCGCCGGGGCCGAGGACGGCCAGCATGTTCTCGCGGCCGTCGGGGGAGGTGCGGTGGAGCTTCACCTTGCCCTCGGTCACGACATACAGCCGGTCGCCGGGGTCGCCCTCGTGGAACAGGGCGTCACCGCGTGCGAGGGTCACCTCGCCCATGGAGGCGCGGAGCTCCGCGGCCTGCTCGTCATCGAGCGCCGCGAAGAGCGGGGCGCGCCGCAGAACGTCGTCCACGAGTCTCTCTCCTATGTCGACCGGCTCAGGGGACCGTGCTCCCCATTTTGCCGGACGGCTCAAACAGTGCGATCAATCACAAGGATGCCGGACGGACGGGCGTGCTGTGCGGCGAGAGGCCAATCGGAGTGGTGTTACCTGAGGTCCGGGCGGGTGTCAGCGGCCGGCCTTAGGCTGGCCGGGTGTCCAATAAGCCGGTGAGAGCACAGGCCAAGGGGTCCGCCGGAGTGACGGAGCCCCAAAATTCTGCCGTGGGCGAACATGTCCCAGTGAAGACGTCCGCGCGGGCCGCGGCCACCCCTCAGGGCAAAGTTTCGGCCAAGAATCCGAAGTCGGTCAAGCCGGAATCGCGCCTGGCCATGGTGCGCAGAGCGCGGCGCATCAACCGCGAGCTGGCCGAGATCTATCCGTACGCCCATCCGGAGCTCGACTTCCGCAATCCCTTCGAGCTGCTCGTCGCGACGGTGCTGTCGGCCCAGACCACCGACCTGCGGGTGAACCAGACGACCCCGGCCCTCTTCGCCGCCTACCCGACCCCCGAGGACATGGCCGCGGCCGCCCCCGAGGATCTGGAGGAGCTGATCCGGCCGACCGGGTTCTTCCGGGCCAAATCGAAGTCCCTGCTCGGCCTCTCGCAAGCCCTGCGGGACAACTTCGGCGGGGAGGTGCCGGGCCGGATCGAGGACCTGGTGACCCTGCCCGGAGTGGGCCGCAAGACCGCGAACGTGGTCCTCGGCAATGCGTTCGGAGTCCCGGGGATCACCGTGGACACCCATTTCGGCCGGCTGGTGCGCCGCTGGAAGCTGACCGAGCAGGAGGACCCGGAGAAGGTCGAGGCGGAGATCTGCGCGATCTTCCCGAAGAGCGAGTGGACGATGCTCTCGCACCGGGTCGTCTTCCACGGCCGCCGGATCTGCCACGCCCGCAGGCCCGCGTGCGGGGCCTGTCCGATCGCCCCGCTCTGCCCGGCGTACGGGGAGGGCGAGACGGACCCGGAGAAGGCGAAGAAGCTGCTCAAGTACGAGAAGGGCGGCCGGCCGGGGCAGCGGCTCAGTCCGCCCCCGGACTACCCGGGACTGCCGGCTCCGCCGCTGGGCGGCGCCGTCCAGGACGCGGGCCCGCAGGACGCGGGCACGTAGGGGCGGGCGCACAGGGCGCGGGTGGCGCAGGCACCAAGCACGCAGGGACTCAGGAACGAATCGCTACCAGGGCCGCGTTTGCGGTGTGTGGAGACGGTGTTGGACAGGACGACGCGGACAGGGGTGCCCATGACGCGCGGTACGCGGGACGAGACCGGGGCCAGGGTGGGAGCCCGCGAGGGCGGTGCCCCGGCCGTCACCACCGACGGCCTGCCCGGTTGGCTCGATCCCGTCGTCGAGGCGGCCCGGTCCGTCCAGCCGGGGCAGCTGAGCCGCTTCCTGCCGCCCGAGGACGGCCGCGGGCGGCAGTCCGCCGTGCTCGTCCTCTTCGGGGAGGGCCCCCGAGGCCCCGAGCTGCTCCTCATGGAGCGCGCCGGGACCCTGCGCTCGCACGCGGGCCAGCCGTCCTTCCCGGGCGGCGCGCTGGATCCCGAGGACGGTGATCCGCACACCACCGGTCCGCTGCGTGCCGCGCTCCGCGAGGCCGAGGAGGAGACCGGACTCGATCCTTCCGGTGTCCAGCTCTTCGGTGTGCTGCCCCGGCTCTACATTCCGGTCAGCGAGTTCGTCGTGACCCCGGTCCTCGGCTGGTGGCGCACCCCGAGCCCCGTCGGAGCCGTGGACCCGGCCGAGACGGCCCGGGTCTTCACGGTTCCCGTGGCCGATCTCACGGATCCCGAGCACCGGGTCATGGCCGTTCACCCGCGGGGTCACCTGGGGCCGGCGTTCACCGTCGAATCGGCCCTGGTCTGGGGTTTCACCGCCGGGGTGATCGACCGGATCCTGCACTTCGCGGGCTGGGAGCGGCCGTGGGACCGGTCACGACAGGTCCCGCTCGACTGGCGCGCATGAGACGGTGACCCACGTGAACGTGCTGGACATCCTGTTGCTGCTCGCCGCCGTGTGGTTCGCGATCGTCGGCTACCGCCAGGGGTTCGTCGTCGGCATTCTGTCGGTGATCGGCTTCCTCGGCGGTGGTCTCGTCGCCGTGTCCCTGCTCCCGCTGATCTGGGACCGGGTGACGGACAACGGCACCCAGGTGTCCACCACGGTCGTCGTGATCGCCGTGGTCGTGATCATCATCTGTGCCTCGATCGGCCAGGCCCTGACGACCCATCTCGGGAGCAAACTCCGCCGCCAGATCACCTGGTCACCGGCGCGCGCGCTCGACGCGACCGGCGGGGCGCTGGTCAACGTGGTCGCGATGCTGCTGGTGGCGTGGCTGATCGGTTCTGCGCTCGCCGGGACCTCGCTGCCCACCCTGGGCAAGGAGGTCCGCAACTCCAAGGTCCTCCTCGGCGTGTCGCGGGTGATGCCCGACCAGGCGAACACCTGGTTCTCGGACTTCAGCTCCACCCTCGCGCGCAACGGCTTCCCCCAGGTCTTCAGCCCGTTCTCGAACGAGCCCATCACCGAGGTACGGGCGCCCGACCCGGCGCTCGCCAGCAGCCCCGTCGCCGAGCAGGCCAAACGCTCGATCGTGAAGGTCGTCGGCACCGCGCCCAGCTGCAGCAAGGTGCTGGAGGGCACGGGCTTCGTCTTCGCGCCCGGCAAGGTGATGACCAACGCGCACGTCGTCGGCGGCGTCGGCGAGCCGACGGTCCAGATCGGCGGCGAGGGCAAGCTGTACGACGCCAAGGTCGTGCTCTACGACTGGGCGCGCGACATCGCCGTTCTGGACGTGCCGAAGCTGAAGGCCCCGGTGCTGGAGTTCTCCGAGAAGGACGCGGCGAGCGGCAGCGACGCGATCGTCGCCGGCTTCCCGGAGAACGGCGCGTACGACGTCCGCCCCGCCCGTGTCCGCGGCAGGATCAACGCCAACGGCCCGGACATCTACCACCGCGGTACTGTCCGACGGGACGTCTACTCGCTGTACGCGACCGTTCGCCAGGGCAACTCCGGCGGGCCGCTGCTGACCCCCGACGGCAAGGTGTACGGAGTCGTCTTCGCGAAGTCGCTGGACGACCCCAACACCGGTTACGTGCTGACGTTGGACGAGATCCGCGACGACATCCGGATCGGAAAGGACGCCGTACGCCGGGTCGACAGCCAGGGCTGCGCCCTCTGATACGGGGCCGCTCCCGCTCCCGCCGGTCCCTACGTCCGTGGATGGCGCAGGCGCGCGGAGACCCAGCGGGCCCGTCGGCGCAGGATGAGCGGAATCCCGAGGCGGGGGTCGTGGCCGTGCCGGCCGGCCCTCTCGTGGGTGCCCGGCGTAGCTGCCGAGCGGCGTTCGTGCGCGGTGTCACCGTAGTCGTGCGTCCAGCTCATACTTCGAGCTGTGCCCGTGCCCCAAGGTCCGTAACCCCGTCAGGCGCGGCCAATTGGCCTATGCGCCGGGCAATTGAATGCTCGTCGGACAAGCACACGGGCGAACTGCCGCCCGTTCGGGGGGCGGTCGCCCCCCGGCCGACGGTACGTCAGCGATCCGGCTCGGGGTCCTTGAGCCAGTTCACCAGCTCGGACGAGAAGGCGACCGGGTCCTCCTCGTGCGGGAAGTGCCCGAGCCCGTCGAACAGCCGCCACCGGTACGGGGCTTCGACGTACTCCCCGGAGCCGGCCGCACTGCGCGTGCGCATCACCGGGTCGAGCGAACCGTGCAGGTGCAGTGTCGGCACCCGCACCGGGCGCTTCATCCGCCGGTTGAACTGGATCCCGTCGGGCCGCGCCATCGACCGCATCATCCAGCGGTACGGCTCGACCGAGCAGTGCGCGGTGGAGGGGATGCACATGGCCCGCCGGTACACGGCCAGATCCTCGTCCTCGGGAGGCCGCGGCCCCGACCAGTCCCGGATCAGCTCCCCTACGAGCGCCCCGCCGTCGGCGACCAGCTGCCGCTCGGGAACGAAGGGCCGCTGAAAGCCCCAGATGTGTGAACTGGCCCGCGTCTGAGCGAAGTCCGACAGCATCGCCGAGCGCCAGCGGCGCGGATGCGGCATGGACGAGACGACCAGCCGGCGCACCAGCTTGGGCCGCATCACGGCCGCCGTCCAGGCGAGGTAGCCACCCAGGTCGTGCCCGACGAGCGCGGCGTCCGGCTCGCCGAGGGACCGTACGACCCCGGTGATGTCGAGCGCCAGGTTGGCGGGGTCGTAGCCGCGCGGGGTGCGGTCGCTGCCGCCCACACCGCGCAGGTCCATCGCGACCGCCCGGTACCCGGCGTCGGCGAGCGCGGTCATCTGGTGCCGCCAGGTCCACCAGAACTGCGGGAAGCCGTGCAGCAGCAGGACCAGCGGGCCGTCACCCAGCTCGGCGACGTGGAAGCGGGCGCCGTTGGCGGCGACATCCCGGTGCGTCACCGACCGGCCGCCGGGGAGGTCGAGCCGTACCGCCGTGGCAGCTGTGGGAGGAACGCTGGGGTCCGGCGTGGGCGCTGTCATGAGGACGAGCGTGCCACACCCACAGCGTTGTCACTCACCGGCCGCGGGTGCGGCTTGACGGTCCCGAGGAGCGCGGAGGTCTGCTTGACGGACTCGATGGTCTTCACCGGCGGCGTGACCTGCTTGAACTTGACCCAGGCGATCAGCCCGACCACGCCCGCGAGCAGCCAGAACACCCCGGCGACGATGAGGAAGCACCACGGCAGGCCGAGCCCGGAGGTGTGAATCCAGTAAGCCAGGGCGAAGCTCAGCATCGGCACGGAGGCGAGCACGAACACTCCGGCGACGATCGCGGCACCGCTGCCGATCCCCGCGCGCTTGACGTCCTGCTTGATCTCCACCTTGGCGAGGGCGATCTCGTCGTGAACCAGGGCGGACATCTCGGCGGTGGCCGAGGCGACCAGCTGGCCGAGTGTGCGCTCGGCTCCCTGCGCCTCTTGGTCCACTGCGCTCATCGCTCTCTCCCTCTGTCGTCTGCTGCCGGGCGGCGCGGCTGTCCTGCGTCGTCAGTCAGATCATGCCGGACGGTCGCCCTCGGTGGTGGACCCGGCTGCTGTTTGGAGCGCGGCGGCGGCCGCGTCCTCGGCCTTGCGGCGGTGTTCCGCGGCCCTGTCCTCGTAGATCCTGGCCATCCGCAGGTGGTACTCGGGGTTGTGCTGTTCGTAGATGTCCGGGATGCCGTCGTGGTCCTCGTCGCGCTCCTCGGCGTCGGTCAGCGCCTTGTACCTGCGGTTGCGGAGCTTGAGCATGACGCACGCGATCACGGCGGCGATCAGCGAGCCGATCAGTACGGCGGCCTTGATCTCGTTGGTGAGGACGGGGTCGCCGGCGAAGGCGAGTTCACCGATCAGGAGGGAGACGGTGAAGCCGATGCCGGCGAGCGAGGCCACGGCGAGTACGTCGGGCCAGGCGAGGTCCTCGTTCAGTTCGGCCTTGGTGAAGCGGGCGGCCAGCCAGGTGCCGCCGAAGATGCCGACGGTCTTGCCGACGACGAGGCCGAGGACCACGCCGAGGGTCTCGGGCCGGGTGAAGACCTGGGCGATGGCCTCGTCGGAGAGGGAGACGCCGGCGGAGAGGAGGGCGAAGAGGGGCACGGCGAGACCGGCCGACAGGGGCCGCACCAGGTGCTCGATGTGCTCGCCGGGGGACTGTCGTTCGCCGTCGCGGCGGGTGCAGCGGAGCATCAGGCCCATGGCGACGCCGGCGATGGTGGCGTGGACGCCGCTGTTGTACATCAAGCCCCAGATGACCAGGGCGAGCGGCACGTAGATGTACCAGCCGCGCACGCCCGTGCGGAGCAGGAACCAGAAGAGGGCCAGGCCCACGACGGCGCCGCCGAGTGCCAGGAAGTCGATGTCGCTGGTGAAGAACACCGCGATGATCATGATGGCGAAGAGGTCGTCGACGACCGCGAGGGTGAGCAGGAAGGCGCGCAGGGCCGACGGCAGCGAGGTGCCGATGACGGCGAGGACGGCGAGCGCGAAGGCGATGTCGGTGGCGGTCGGGACGGCCCAGCCGTCCGTGGAGCCGTTGCCCATGATGTTGACGAGTACGTAGACCACCGCGGGTACGGCCATGCCGCAGATGGCGGCGATCACCGGAAGGGCGGCCGCCCGGGGGTCGCGCAGATCGCCCGCGACGAGCTCGCGCTTGAGCTCGATGCCGGCGACGAAGAAGAAGATGGCGAGGAGGCCGTCGGCCGCCCAGTGCTGGAGCGAGAGGTCCAGGCCGAGGGCCGCGGGGCCGATGTGGAAGGACCGGACCTCGGCGTAGCTGTCGGCGATGGCGGGGACGTTCGCCCACACCAGAGCCGTGATCGCGGCCACGAGCAGCAGCACACCGCCGACGGTCTCGGTGCGCAGCGCGTCTGCGACGAAACGGCGCTCGGGCAGGGAGAGCAGGCCGAGCAGCTTGCGGCTCTGGTGGTCGGTGGGGCTGGGCGCGGCCACGAGGGGACACCTCCGGGGGACGGTTGGACGGCATGGCGAAGCTCATTGCCGACCAGACTTCCCGGCGCACCCTGTGGTCTTTCTTTACGCTTTCAATATTTTACAGGGCGTACGCGAGGGCGTATCCGGCGATCATCACTTTAAGTGCGAAAGGGGCACCCGGCGCGGCGCGCCGGGTGCCCCTTTCGGTGTGTCTCAGTCCTCGCTGCCGGCGGCCGGAAGCTTGCTCTGGATCAGGTCCATCACCGAGGAGTCGGCGAGCGTGGTGACGTCACCCACCGCGCGGTTCTCCGCGACGTCGCGCAGCAGGCGGCGCATGATCTTGCCCGAGCGGGTCTTGGGCAGCTCCTGGACGGGCAGGATCCGCTTCGGCTTGGCGATCGGGCCGAGCGTGCTGCCCACGTGGTTGCGCAGGTCCGCGACCAGGCCATCGGTCTCGGAGGCGCTGCCGCGCAGGATGACGAAGGCCACGATGGCCTGACCGGTGGTCTCGTCGTTGGCGCCGACCACGGCCGCCTCGGCGACCGACGGGTGCGAGACGAGTGCCGACTCGACCTCGGTGGTCGAGATGTTGTGGCCGGACACCAGCATCACGTCGTCCACCCGGCCGAGCAGCCAGATGTCGCCGTCGTCGTCCTTCTTGGCGCCGTCGCCCGCGAAGTACTTGCCCTCGAAGCGCGACCAGTAGGTGTCGATGAACCGCTGGTCGTCGCCCCAGATGGTGCGCAGCATCGACGGCCACGGCTCGGTGAGGACCAGGTAGCCGCCTCCGCCGTTCGGGACCTCGTGCGCCTCGTCGTCCACGACGGTGGCGGAGATTCCGGGCAGGGCGCGCTGGGCGGAGCCCGGCTTGGTGGCGGTGACGCCCGGCAGCGGGGAGATCATCATCGCGCCGGTCTCGGTCTGCCACCAGGTGTCCACGATCGGGCAGCGGTCGCCGCCGATGTGCTTGCGGTACCAGATCCAGGCCTCGGGGTTGATCGGCTCGCCGACCGAGCCCAGCACGCGCAGGCTCGACAGGTCGAACTTCGCGGGGATGTCGTCGCCCCACTTCATGAACGTACGGATGGCCGTGGGCGCCGTGTAGAGGATGGTGACGCCGTACTTCTGGACGACCTCCCAGAACCGGCCCTGATGCGGGGTGTCGGGGGTGCCTTCGTACATCACCTGGGTGGCGCCGTTCGCGAGCGGCCCGTAGACGATGTAGGAGTGCCCGGTCACCCAGCCGATGTCGGCGGTGCACCAGTAGACGTCGGTCTCCGGCTTCAGGTCGAAGACCGCGTGGTGGGTGTACGCGGCCTGCGTGAGGTAGCCGCCGGAGGTGTGCAGGATGCCCTTCGGCTTACCCGTGGTCCCCGAGGTGTAGAGGATGAAGAGCGGGTGCTCGGCATCGAAGGGCTGCGGGGTGTGCTCGGCGGACTGCCGGCCGACCACGTCGTGCCACCAGACGTCGCGGCCCTCGGTGAAGGCGGTGTCCTGGCCGGTGCGGCGCACGACGAGCACGTTCTCGACCTGCGGGCACTTGGTGACGGCCTCGTCGATGGCGGGCTTCAGGGCCGTGGGCTTGCCGCGGCGGTAGCCGCCGTCCGCGGTGATGACCAGCTTCGCGTCGGCGTCCTGGATGCGGGAGGCGACGGCGTCGGCGGAGAAGCCGCCGAAGACGACGGAGTGCGCGGCGCCGACGCGGGCGCACGCGAGCATCGCGATGACCGCTTCGGGGATCATCGGCAGGTAGACGGCGACCCGGTCGCCGGCCTCGACACCCAGCTCGGTGAGGGCGTTGGCGGCCTTGGAGACCTCGTCCTTGAGCTCGGCGTAGGTGATCGCGCGGCTGTCGCCGGGCTCGCCCTCGAAGTGGATGGCGACGCGGTCGCCGTTGCCGGCCTCGACGTGGCGGTCCACGCAGTTGTACGCGACGTTGAGCTTGCCGTCCGCGAACCACTTCGCGAAGGGCGGGTTCGTCCAGTCGAGCGTCTCGGTCGGCTCGGTGGCCCAGGTCAGCCGCCGGGCCTGCTCGGCCCAGAAGCCCAGCCGGTCCGCGTCGGCCTGTGTGTACGCAGCCTCGGTCACGTTGGCGGCGGCGGCCAGATCGGCGGGCGGTGCGAACCGCCGCTCCTCCTTGAGCAGATTGGCCAGGCTCTCATTGCTCACGACATCTCCCTTTCCCAGGGTGTCCGTTGTGTCCCCGGGCATAGCTCATCAGTCAGCGGCCCAGGTGACAAGGGGTAGCCGGGAATTGGTTTAGACCTATATCACGATCTGGCCCGCGCGAGAACGGAGTGCGAATGGCCCCTCCCCGCTGCAGGGGGCGGGAAGGGGCCAAACGATTGCACGAATACGGGAGGGTATCGGTTCAGGCGTGCTGGCCGACGCTGTCGAAGACCCGGCAGTCGAAGAAGTCCTCGCCCTCGGACAGCAGGTACGCCTGCGCCTCGCCCACGTGGAAGTACATCCCGTGCAGCTCCAGGGTGCCCTCGGCGAGCCGTCTGGCCACCGATTCGTGGGCCCGCAGGTGCTCCAGCTGCTGGACCACATTGGTCAGGCACAGCTGTTCCACGGCGTCCGCCGGGAGCCGGCCCGAGATCCGGGCCCAGGCGTGGTGGCGGCTGGCCATCCGCTCCAGGCTGGGCAGCCCGTGCTTCAGCCAGCGGCGCAGCGGGGTCACCGGGGCGCCGGGCGTGGAACTCAGCAGGGCCTGCATGGCCCCGCAGCCCGAGTGCCCGCACACCGTGATGCTGTCCACCTGCAGCACGTCCACGGCGTACTCGATGGCCGCGGCGACGGAGTCGTCCGTGGACTCCGCGCCGGGCAGCGGCACGAGATTGCCGACGTTGCGGACCGTGAACAGGTCGCCCGGGCCGCTGGCCGTGATCATGCTCGTCACCAGGCGGGAGTCCGCGCAGGTGAGGAAGAGCTGGGAGGGCCGCTGCCCCTCGCGGGCCAGCCGGGCCAGCTCGTCCCGTACGTGCGGTGCGGTGTCGCGCTGGAAGGCGCTGATCCCGTTGGCCAGTTGGCCCGCGCCGCGCCGCCGGGGCGCGGGCGAGGCGGCCTGCTCCGCGGCGGCCTCCGCCTCGGCCTCGGTGGCCGCCGCGGCTGCCTCGGCCGCGGCCGCGGCAGTGACCGTACGGGTGCCCGCGGGGCGGTGGTCGCAGTGGTTCTGCCACGGTGTCCAGGGTCGGCAGCACTGGTGCGTCCCGCGCCGGGACCGGTCCGCGTGGTGGCCCGGGCCGTTCGGACCGCCCGCTCCGGTCGCGCCGGCCCCGGTGGATCCGTCGGCCCCCTCGGACTCGTCGTACGCTTCGAACTCGTCGGCGGAGGTGGTTCCGGGCAGCCGCGCCGAGGATCCGGCCCGCCCGGTCACCTCCAGGGTGCCCCCGTGCGCCAGATGGGACTCCTGCCAGTCGTGCAGCGTCTCGTAGGCCGCGTGGTCCATGAAGGAGCCGTCCAGCTCGATCACCGCGTGCGCCTCGTGCGGAATCTGGTTCAGCACCCGGCTCAGCCGGGGGACGGCGAGGAAGGTCAACTGCCCGCGCGCCCGGACCCGATGGACCCCGTTGTCCTGCTGCTCCACGGTGATCCGGGTCCGGGCGAGCCGGTGCAGGGCCAACGCGACCGCCACCGCGATGCCGATGGCCACGCCCTCCAGGACCCCGCCGAGCACCACGGCCACGATGGTCGTGCCGTAGACCAGGATCTCCCGGTGCCGGGTGACGCTGCGCATGTGCGTGATGTTGACCATCTGCACGCCGACCGCCATCACCAGGGCGGCCAGGGCGGCCAGCGGGATCAGGTCGAGGACCGGGACCAGCAGTCCGGCCGCGAGCAGCACCCAGAAGCCGTGCAGCATGGCCGACTTCCGGCTGACCGCACCCGACTTGACGTTCGCCACGCTGCGGACGGCCACGCCGGTGATGGGCAGTCCGCCCAGTGCTCCGGAGACGATGTTCGCCGCACCCTGCCCCCGCAGTTCGCGGTTGAGGTCGGCGCGCGGCGGGCGGTTGCCCGTGCGCCGCTCGGAGGCGATCAGCTTGTCGGTCGCGACGGCGGAGAGCAGCGACTCCACACTGCCGACCAGGGTGATGGTCAGTACGGCGGCGATGAGGCCGAGGACCGGACCCTCGGGCAGCTCCGGCAGGGCGTGGCTGCGCCACGACGGCAGGTCCACCCGGGGCAGGCTGAGCCCGGCCAGTGCGGCGACGGCCGTGGCCGTGGCCACGGCGGCGAGCGCCGCGGGCACCTTGCGCAGGGCGCGGCCCACCCGTCCGGGGAGCCGGGGCCAGCCGAGCAGGACGATCAGGGTCAGCACGCTGATGCCGAGTGCGACCGGGTGCAGGTCGGCCAACTGGCCTGGCAGCCCGAGGACGTTGGCCACGGCGTTGCTCTGGGGTGTGCCGCCGAGCACGATGTGCAGCTGGGCCAGCGCGATGGTCACGCCGATGCCCGCGAGCATGCCGTGCACGATGGCCGGGCTGACCATGAGCGCCGATCGGGCGGTGCGCAGTGCGGCGAGGCCGAGCTGGCACACGCCGGCGAGCACGGTGATGGCACAGGTGGTGCGCCAGCCGTAGTGCTGGATCAACTCGGCGGTGACCACGGTGAGTCCGGCGGCAGGTCCGCTCACCTGGAGCGGAGCGCCACCGAGCCGCCCGGCGACGATCCCGCCGACCGCCGCGGCCACCAGCCCGGCCTGGAGCGGGGCGCCGGTGGCCAGGGCGATGCCGAGCGAGAGCGGCAGGGCGATCAGGAAGACGGCGATGGAGGCGGAGAGGTCTGCCGGGAGGTCCTTGCGGATCTCCTGGGGCGTGCGGGTCGGGGAAGTGACTGTCATGGGTTCCCGTCTCCTCGGGGGAGGGATGAAGCGGCGGGAGTCTCAACACTCGGTAAATGGATGGTAATGGAGAGTAAAGGTGGGCGGTGAATAATACGGGCAAATGGCCGACAAATTAGCGCTCAAGGGTGATTAAGCATTTTGTCCGGCTTGTCACACCTTCCTCAGAGCAGACCGCATGGGACGTTGCGGCGCGGAAGTCCTGCGATGGAACTGCGAGGGAGAGGTGGGGCGGATGATCGCCGCCACGAAGAAGATCGCCGGCGGCCTGGTCGCCGCGGCGCTGGTCCTGGGAGCCGGCGGGTGCAGCACCTCGGAACCCGCCAAGTCCCCGGCTCCAGGGGCTCCGAACGCGCTGAAGGGTCCCGCCGCCCCGGAGGCGCCCGGCAGCGTCAACCGGCCCATCGGGGACGGCTCGACCGCGTACACGGGCATGCAGCCGAACGTGCAGAAGCCGCAGAAGCTGAAGCCCGGTGAAAAGCCGCCGCAGTTCGTGGTGTTCTCGTGGGACGGGGCCGGCGAGGACAGCCAGAAGCTCTTCTCGCACTTCCGCGAGGTCGGCAAGAAGTACAACGCCCGCATGACGTACTTCCTCAGCGGGGTCTACATGCTCCCCGAGGAGAAGAGCTCCCTCTACACGGCGCCCCAGCACTCGCCCGGCCGCTCCGACATCGGCTTCGGCGACCTCCGGGGGATCAAGGACACCGCCACCCAGGTCCGCGCGGCCTGGCTGGAGGGCAACGAGATCGGCACCCACTTCAACGGCCACTTCTGCGGCCCCGACGGCGGTGTCGGCACCTGGTCCGTGGACGAGTGGAAGAGCGAGATCAACCAGGCGAAGTCCTTCGTCAAGAACTGGCGGACCAACTCCGGCCTGAAGGACCAGGCGGCGCTCCCCTTCGACTACGACAAGGAGCTCATCGGCGCCCGCACCCCCTGCCTCGAAGGCCAGAAGAACTTCATGCTGGCGGCGAAGGACATGGGCTTCCGCTACGACTCCAGCGGCATCAGCAAACAGATCTGGCCCAAGAAGACGGACGGTCTCTGGGACATCCCGCTCCAGCTGGTGCCCATGCCGGGGCGTGCCTTCGACACCCTGAGCATGGACTACAACTACATGGTCAACCAGTCCGGGACGACCTCCCAGGGCGACCCCTCGCAGCACGCGTACTGGGGCGAACAGATGCGTGAAGGCCTGAGTCAGGCCTTCGACCGCGTCTACCAGGGCAACCGCGCGCCGCTGATCATCGGCAATCACTTCGAGTCCTGGAACGGCGGCACCTACATGCGCGCCGTCGAGGAGTCCATCAAGACCATGTGCACCCAGAAGGAGGTCCGCTGCGTCCCGTTCCGCGAGCTGGTGGACTGGCTGGACGCGCAGGACCCGAAGGCGCTGGAGTGGATGCGCACCCTCGACGTCGGCGAGACGCCGAAGGAGGGCTGGTCGAAGTTCCTGACCGCGGGGCCGCCGGCCAAGCCGGCCGCCCCCGCGGGCGTCAAGCCGGCTGCGGAGCCGGCCGAGGAGAGTGGGGACGAGGGCTGACGAGCGCCTCGGTCCCCTCGCGCAGGACGAAATCGGGGTCGACCTGGTCCGCCAGGTCGACCCCGGTCTTGGCGTTGCCCCAGCTCTCCGCGTTCTTGAGGTGGAAGCCCACCATCTGCTCGGTGTACCGGGCCCAGTCGCGGTGGGCGTACGAGTCGTCGGCGGCGTCCTGGAGCTCCTGGAGGGCGAACCGGTTGGACGCCTCCAGGAGCTCGAAGGGGGCCGGCCGGCCCTTCTCCATCGCCCGTACCCAGTCGGAGTGCCCCACGGTGCCCAGCAGGTCCTCGCCCACCTCGTCCTGGAGGAACTCGATGTCCTCGGGCCCCTGCACCTTGTTGCCGATGACCTTGAGCGCGACCCCGAAGTCCCGCGCGTACTCCTTGTACTGGCGGTAGACGGAGATGCCCTTGCGGGTCGGTTCGGCGACCAGGAAGGTCACGTCGAAGCGGGTGAACATGCCCGAGGCGAAGGAGTCCGAGCCGGCCGTCATGTCGACGACCACGTACTCGTCGGGACCGTCGACCAGGTGGTTCAGGCAGAGCTCGACCGCCCCGACCTTGGAGTGGTAGCACGCCACGCCCAGGTCGGCCTCGGTGAACGGCCCCGTGGCCATGAGCCGGACGGGCTCCCCGTCGAGTACGAGCGTGCGCGCGCAGGCCTCGTAGACCGGGTTGTCCTCGGTGACCCGCAGCAGGCGCGAGCCGCGCCCGGGCGGGGTGGTCTTGATCATCGTGTCGGTGGACGCGATGCGCGGATTGGAGCCCCGCAGGTACTCCTTGATCAGGGGCAGGTGCGCGCCCAGGGCGGGCAGCTCGGCGGCCTCCTCCTCGGTGAGTCCGAGCGCGGCGCCCAGGTGCTGGTTGATGTCGGCGTCCACCGCGACGACAGGGGCTTCATTGGCTGCGAGGTGGCGGATGAAGAGGGAGGACAGGGTCGTCTTGCCGCTGCCGCCCTTTCCCACGAAAGCGATCTTCATGTTCACCAAGCGTAGTGGGTTGATAGCAGGGTGTTGTCAAGGTGAGTGAAGAAGACCACTCCAAGGAGGGGTCGGTGCTACGGGTGCGCAGTGCGTAGGCTCCCTACTTATGAGTAGCGCTTCTGACCCGCTGGCCCCTCTGGCCGGGCTCCCGGGTGTCGCCGAGTCCGTGGATTCCGTACGCAAGGCCGTGGACCGGGTCTACGGGCACCGCGTGATGCGCCGCCGCAGCGGCGAGATCACCTCGGAGGCCGCCCTGCGCGGCGCCCGCGGGAGCGCGGCGCTGTCCGGTGCGGACTGGGCGCTGGAGGAGGTGCGCCGCCGGACCGACTTCGGATCGGAGCCGGAGGCGCTGACGGTGGGCGCGGCGCTGCGGCTGACGGCCGAGGCCGGGCAACTGCTCAGCATCTGGCGCCAGTCGCCGCTACGGGTCCTGGCGCGGCTCCACCTGGTGGCGTGCGGGTCAACGGCGGACGGCGATGTGGTGGGCCGCCCCCGGCTGGCGGGGGAGCCGGTGGCCGAGCCCCTGGTGGAGCTGCCGCTGCCGAGTGCCGAGGAGGTCGCGGGCCGGCTGGACGGACTCTCCCGCCTGATCATCGCGGGCGGCTCCGCCCCGGCCCTGATCACGGCGGCGGTGGTGCACGGCGAGCTGCTGGCCCTGCGCCCGTTCGCCTCGTACAACGGGCTCGTGGCGCGGGCGGCCGAGCGGATCGTGCTGATCAACAGCGGTCTGGATCCGAAGGCGATCTGCCCGGCGGAGGTCGGCCACGCCGAACAGGGGACCGAGGCCTATCTGGCCGCTTTCGAGGGCTACGTCTCCGGAACCCCGGAGGGGATGGCCGCATGGATCGCGCACTGCGGCCGGGCGGTCGAACTGGGCGTCCGCGAGTCGACTGCGGTGTGTGAGGCCCTGCAGCGCGGCGCGGCCTGAGCGCCTCCGTCCGGCCCCCCGGACATGGGTTGCGGCGACACCGTCTTGCTTTGGTGTCGCCGCTGGCATTTACGCCCAGTTACCAAGCGTCCTCGATATATGCCCATCAGGTCGGGGTCTTTGCCCGTTACCTGGTGCGGCTGGCCCGTAATCGACGGGTCGACGTCGCGTGGGTGCTCGGCGCTCATGCTTCGGTCCGTGGGCCTTACTGCGTTTTAAAGATGATCCTCTCGGATGTTCTTTGGTCTCGCGGGCCGTTGCTTTATTTGTACTCCGCTTCGGAGCCATGCGAAACCCCTGGCTCCATTTTTTACTTTCCGGGACGACCGAGGGTGAACCGGACAGTGCTTATCGGTGCAGGTCGGGACATTCAGGCAGAGCGGGTGGCGGCCAGGGCATGGGCCCGGCGCCGGCTCGCGTACCAGACCAGCCCCGCCGTGGCAGCTGCCGCACCCACGGCCGCCGCGGCGACCAGGGCCGGCCGGGCCGGCATGGACAGCCCGGGAAGGCGCTGCTTGAGCCGCACGGGCCGGTTGAAGACGAGGACCGGCCACTCGCGTGCCACGGCCTCCCGTCGCAGTGCCCGGTCGGGGTTGACGGCGTGCGGGTGTCCGACGGCTTCGAGCATGGGGACGTCGGTCGCCGAGTCGCTGTAGGCGTAGCACCGGGTGAGGTCGTAGCCCTCGGACTCGGCGAGTTCGCGTACGGCTTCGGCCTTGGTGGGCCCGTAGGCGTAGTACTCGATCTCGCCGGTGAAGCAACCGTCCTCACCCACGACCATGCGGGTGGCGACGACCCGGTCCGCGCCGAGCATCTCCCCGATGGGCTCGACGACCTCCGCTCCGGAGGTGGACACGATCACCACGTCGCGGCCCGCGGTGTGGTGGGCTTCGATCAGGGACGCGGCCTCGTCGTAGATGATCGGGTCGATGAGGTCGTGCAGGGTCTCCGCGACGATCTCCCGCACCTGCTGCACGTTCCACCCCTTGCAGAGGGCGGACAGGTACTCCCGCATCCGTTCCATCTGATCGTGGTCGGCGCCGCCGGCCAGGAAGATGAACTGCGTGTACGCGGTGCGCAACACGGCTCGCCGGTTGATCAGGCCGCCTTGGTAGAAGGACTTGCTGAACGTCAAGGTGCTCGACTTCGCAATGACCGTCTTGTCCAGGTCGAAGAAGGCTGCCGTGCGAGGCGAGGAGTGCGGCAAGGGCTGATTTTCCACGCCCCGAGCATATGCGCCCACCATTCGGCGTAAGGTGTGGCGCGTGGGTTTGCCTGAGAAGGCTCTCGGGTACACCATGGAAGTCACGGATCGTTCGCGACCGTGCTAACCCGGTCTGGCTCCTCCCCCCCCGAGTCGGACCGTGGGGACGACCCCCGCTCTCCCCCCCGGCGGGGGTCGTCGCATGTCCGGACGCGGTTTGCGTCCCTGCCTTCGGCCCCAAGTGACCATCCTCCGGCCCTTCCTCTTGTGCGGGGCCGACATGGCGAAGGCCCTCACCACATCAGACTCGTGACGCTGCGTGATGGTTCCGCCGCGCTCCGGAACTCACCTGTGAGGGTGACCGGGTTATTCACAATCGATGGGTTGTCCACAGTTATCGAGCAAGATCCACTTGTTTTTCCTGATCGCTGCACGGTGATTCCAGCCGCGAAGTCCGTGGCGGAAGCATTTGCAGTGAGAAGGGGGCGGAGATCGTGGCGCGATCGAAGTCGTGTGAAACGCCGGAGTCCGTGGTCGGCGGAAGCGGGACGAGGGCCGGGGCGGGCCTCGACCCCGGTTCCGTGGCCGGATCCGCACCCGGCGGCGGGCGGCCGCTGATCATCACCGAGGACCCGCTGCTGCTCGACGATCTACTGAGGCTGTGCGCCGCGGCCGGTGCCGAACCGCATGTGCACCACGGGCTTCCCGAGCGGGCCTGGGCAGCAGGCGTGGCCTGGGCAGCAGGCGTGGACGGGGTGGAGACGCCGGAGGGGACGGTCGGGCCGCCGGAGGGCAGTGCGGCGGGGGGCGTCGGATGGGAGACCGCCCCGCTCGTGCTGGTGGGCGACGACGCCGCCCGGCGGGTGCGAGGGGCGCCGCGCAGGGCCGGGGTGTTCCTCGTCGGCCGCGAGCTGGACGACCCCCAGGTGTGGCAGCGGGCGGTGGAGATCGGCGCCGAGGAGGTGCTGCGGCTCCCGGACGCCGAGAGCCTGCTCGTCGACCGCATCGCCGATGTCGTGGAAGGGGCCGGGCGGCCCGCCCTCGCCGTGGGGGTGATCGGCGGCAGCGGCGGCGCCGGAGCCTCCACCCTCGCGTGCGCGCTCGCCCTGCGGGCCGCCCATGCCGGGGAGCGGACCATCCTCATCGACGGCGACCCGCTGGGCGGGGGCATGGACGTCCTGCTCGGCGGCGAGGGCGCCGAAGGGCTGCGCTGGCCCGACTTCGCGGCCTCGCGGGGCCGGGTCGGCGCCGGAGCGCTGGAGGAGTCCCTGCCCGAGCTGCACGCTCTGCGCGTGCTCAGCTGGGACCGCGGGGACCGGGTGGTGGTGCCGCCTGCCGCGATCCGGTCAGTGGTGGCCGCCGCGCGCCGCCGGGGCGGGGTGGTGGTGGTCGACCTCCCGCGGCGGGTCGACGAAGCCGTGGCCGAGGTGCTGGCCCAGCTCGACCTGGTGCTGATGGTGGTGCCGGGCGAGTTGCGGTCGGTGGCCGCCGCGGGCCGGGTGGCGGCCGGGGTGCGGATGCTGGCCCGGGACGTGCGCGTCGTCGTACGGGGACGCTGCCCGGGCGGTCTCGATCCGGAGGCCGTGGCAGGGCTGTTGGGGGCGCCGCTGGCCGGGGAGGTGCCGGTCGAGGTGGGACTCCCGGGGCGGGTGGCCGAGGGGGAACCGCCGGGGGCGCACGGGCGGAGTGCGCTGGCCCGCTTCTGTGACGGCTTCTGGCAGTGGGCCCTCGGCTCCGCCCAGGGGGTGCCGGCATGAGCGCGGTACTCCTGGACGCGGTGCGCCGACGCCTCGCCGAGACCGGGGCGGAACCGACCCCGGCGCGGGTGGCGGCCGCCCTGCGGGCCCAGGGCAGGCTGCTCGGGGACGCCGAAGTGCTGGGGGTGGCCGCCGAGTTACGGTCCGAACTGGTCGGGGCGGGCCCGCTGGAGCCGCTGCTCGCCGACCCGGAGGTCACCGACGTGCTGGTGGCGGCCCCCGACCGGGTGTGGGTGGACCGGGGCGGAGGCCTGGAGCTCACCGGGGTGACCTTCGCCGATGCCGAGGCCGTGCGCAGGCTCGCCCAGCGGCTGGCCGCCGTGGCGGGCCGGCGCCTGGACGACGCCCGGCCCTGGGTGGACGCCCGGATGCCCGACGGGACCCGGCTGCACGCCGTGCTGCCCCCGGTCTCGGTCGGTTCGGCCTGCCTCTCGCTGCGCGTGGTGCGGCCGCGGGCCTTCACGCTGGAGGAGCTCGTCGCCGCGGGGACCCTGCCGCCCGGCGGGCACCGACTGCTCCGGGACATGGTCGAGGCCCGCCTTTCGTTCCTCGTCTCCGGCGGGACGGGAACGGGCAAGACCACTCTCCTCAGCGCCCTGCTGGGGCTGGTCGGGCCCGGCGAGCGGATCGTCCTGGCCGAGGATTCGGCCGAGCTGCGCCCCGACCATCCGCACGTGGTGCGGCTGGAGACCCGGCCGGCCAACCAGGAGGGGGCGGGCCTGGTCACCCTGGCGGACCTGGTCCGCCAGGCGCTGCGGATGCGGCCCGACCGGCTGGTGGTGGGCGAGGTGCGGGGCGCCGAGGTGGCGGACCTGCTCGCCGCGCTGAACACCGGGCACGAGGGGGGCTGCGGGACGGTCCACGCCAATGCCGCGGCCCATGTGCCCGCGCGGCTGGAAGCGCTGGGGACGGCCGCGGGGCTCGATCGGGCGGCTCTGCACAGCCAGTTGGCCGCGGCCCTGACCCTGGTGCTCCACCTGGTTCGGGACCGGGAGGGCCGGCGCCGGCTGGCCGAGGTGCACGTGCTGGAGCGGGACGCCGCGGGGTTGGTGGTCACTGTACCGGCGCTGCGGTGGGCCGCGCGGGGCTTCGTACGCGAGCGCGGCTGGGAACGGCTTCGCCCGCTGCTGCGCGGTGCCCGGTGAACGCGGGGGCCGCGCTGCCGGTGCCGCTGTTCGCGGGGGTGCTGTGCGCCGGGGCGGCCGTCTGGGGCCTGGCCGGCGGCGACCGGGTGTCCCGGCGGGCCAGGGTGGTGCTTGCCGCGGGTGCTCCGGTGGTTCCGGACGGGTCACTGCGCCGGGAGCGGCTGCTGATCGCCGTACGGGTGCGGGCGGCGCGGTGGAGGGAGTGGTCCTGCCTCGGGGCCGGGCTGGTGGTCGCGGCGCTGGGCGGGTCGGTGATCCCGTTGCTGGCGGGGGCGGCCGCGGTCCCGCTGGTGCGGCGGTGGCTGCGGGTACGGGCGCGGGAGCGGGCCCGGGCCGCGCGGGCCGCCGAGGTGGTGGCGCTGTGCGGGGCGGTGGTGGCTGAGCTGCGGGCGGGAGCCCAGCCGGGGCAGGCGCTGACGGCGGCGATGCGGCGCACGGCCGTCGGGCCCGGCGGCCCGGGCGCGGTGGAGACGGGGGTCCTGGCCGCGGCGGCCTTCGGCGGGGACGTGTCCGGTGCGCTGCGCCAGGCGGCGCGGGAGCCCGGTGCGGAGGGGCTGGCCGGGATGGCGGCCTGCTGGCGGGTGTCGGTGGACGGCGGTGCGGGACTCGCCGCCGGACTGGAGCGGTTGGAAGGGGCCCTGAGGGCCGAGCGGGACCGCCAGGAGTCGCTGCGGGCCCAGTTGGCGGGAGCGCGATCGACGGTGCTGGTGCTGGCCCTGCTGCCGCTGGTGGGTCTGCTGATCGGCACGGGGCTGGGCGCGGACCCGCTGCGGGTGCTGCTGCACACGCCGATGGGGTGGGGGTGCCTGCTGGCGGGCGGCGTGCTGGAGGCGCTGGGACTGCTGTGGTGCCGGCGGATCGTCCGGGCGGGGGAGCGGTGATGGCCGGGTACCTCGTCCACAGGCTGGGGATCGCCGTCTGTCTGGCGGTGGCGGCGCTGTGGACGGTGAGAGCGGCGATGGCGTGGGTCCGGTCGCGGGCGGCCAGGCGCAGGACCGTGGCCTTGCTGGGGGTGGAACCGGGACGGCGGGGGCCGGTGTTCGGCTCCGCGGTGCGCGGCGCGGTGGCGGGGTGGGCCGGGCAGGCCGGGGCGTTGCTGGCGGGCTGGGTGCTCGTCGGCGGGGTGACGGGTGTGGCCGTCGGTGGCCTGGCCGCGCTCGGCGTGCGGCGGTGGCGGTCCAGGGCCCGGCCGCCGGCCGGAGTGGATCCGAAGGAGGCGGAGCGTCAGCTGCCGTTCGCCGCCGATCTGTTGGCCGCGTGCCTGGCGGCCGGGGCGGGCCCGGTGGAGGCCGCCGAGGTGGTCGGGGAGTCGCTGGGCGGCCCGGTGGGGGAGCGGCTGGCGAGGGCCGGGGCGGAGCTGCGGCTCGGCGGCGAACCGGGTTCCGGGTGGGGGAGGTTGGCGGAGATACCCGGCGCCCGCGCTCTCGCGGAATGCCTGGAGCGGGCGGCCCGGACGGGGGCGCCCGCGGCGGAACCGGTCTCACGGCTCGCGTCCGGGCTGCGGGAGGACCGCGCCCGCAGTGCGGGAGCGCGGGCGCAGCGGGCGGCGGTCCTCGTCACGGCGCCGGTGGGGCTGTGTTTTCTCCCCGCTTTTCTCGCGATCGGGGTCGCGCCGGTGGTGATCGGTATGGCCTCGGGACTTCTCTCGAACACCTGAAGTCGCATTGACCACAGACATCAACAGCGGAAATCCACAGGAGGTTGTCATGAGGATCATCTGGTTTCGTGTGCGGCACGTGCTGAGGGGCCGCGGGAGCGATGCGGGGATGTCCACCTCGGAATACGCCATGGGCACGATCGCGGCCTGCGCATTCGCGGCCGTCCTCTACAAGGTGGTGACGAGTGAAGTCGTCGCCACGGCCCTGCAGTCGACCATCGGAAAGGCGCTCGATGTGCCGTTCTGAGGGTGGGTCAGGGGGCGTCCGCGGAAAGTCGGACCGGGGATATGTGACGGCGGAGGCCGCCCTCGTGATCCCGGCGCTGGTGCTGTTCGCGGCGCTGCTGGTGTGGGCGCTGATGGCGGCGGCCGCGCAGATCCGGTGCGTGGACGCGGCCCGGGCCGGTGCCCGGGCGGCGGCCAGGTCGGAACCGGTGGAGGTGGCGGAGGCGGCGGCTCGGGCGGCCGCTCCGGAGGGGGCGCGGGTGGAGCTGGCCCGGGTGGGCGACCTCTGGCGGGTCCGGGTGGTGGCGCCGGCGCCGGGGCCGGGCGGGCTGCCGGTACGGCTCGGCGCGCAGGCGGTGGCCCTGGCGGAGGACAGCGTGGGGCCGCCGCCATGAGCCGGGACCGGGGTTCGGCCACGGTCTGGGCGGCACTGGTGGCGACGGTACTGGGTGCGGTGTTCGGCGGCGTGCTGCTGCTCGGCCAGGCCGTCGTGGCCCGCCACCGTGCGGCGGCGGCCGCCGACCTGGCGGCGCTCGCGGCGGCGGCCACCTGGGCGCACGGGCCGGAGCGGGCGTGCGCGGCGGCCCTGCGGGTGGCCCGGGCGCAGGGCGCGGCGCTCGGCGGGTGCCTGCTCGGGGGCGAGGTCGCCGAGGTCACCGCGCGGGTCGCGGCGGGCCCCTTCACCCCCGCGATCCGGGCCCGGGCGGGCCCGCCCGGGCCGCGGCCGGGCTGAGGCGGCAGGCCGCAGGCCCGCGGCAGCGGACCCCCGGCGGGGGCTACGCCGGGCCCCGGCAGGCCCCGGCGGATCCCGTCAGGCCTCGGGGGCCCCGGCGGGCGGGGATTCGGAGAGGAGGCGGGTCAGGAGGCGGATGGCGCCGCGCTTGTGGAGGGGCTCGTTGCCGTTGCCGCACTTGGGGGACTGGATGCAGGAAGGGCAGCCGGACTCGCACTCGCAGGCGGCGATCGCGTCGCGGGTGGCCGTCAGCCAGGCGCGGGCCGTGCGGAAGGCGCGCTCCGCGAAGCCGGCGCCGCCGGGGTGGCCGTCGTAGACGAAGACCGTGGGGAGGAGGGTGTCGGGATGCAGCGGCACCGAGACGCCGCCGATGTCCCAGCGGTCGCAGGTGGCGAAGAGCGGGAGCATGCCGATGGAGGCGTGTTCGGCGGCGTGCAGGGCGCCGCCGAGGATCTCCGGGTTGATCCGGGCCTCGTCGAGCTGGTCCTCGGTCACGGTCCACCACACGGCCCGGGTGCGCAGGGTGCGGGGCGGCAGGTCGAGCTTGGCCTCGCCCAGCACCTCGCCGGTGATCAGCTTGCGGCGCAGGTAGGAGACGACCTGGTTGGTGACCTCGACGGAGCCGAAGCAGAGCCGGGCCGAGCCCCACGGGATCTCGGTCTCGGTCTCCAGGACGGAGATGGAGGTGGTGTCACGGGCCGTGGTGGAGAAGGGCGGGTCCGCCTGCTCCACGAGGGCCACCGAGTCCTCCAGGTCCAGGTGCTTCACGAGATACGTGCGGCCCTGGTGGAGGTGGACGGCCCCCTCGTGGACGGCGGTGTGGGCCGCCGACTCGTCGACGGTGCCCAGCAGCCGGCCGGTCGTGGCCTCGACGATCTGCACCGGGCGGCCGCCGCCGCCCCGGATGTCGGTCAGGTCCGAGGCCCGTTCCCGGCGGGTCCAGTGCCAGGCGGTCGCCCGGCGGCGCAGCAGCTTCGCCGCTTCGAGCTGGGGAAGGAGCTCCTTGGTCGCCGGGCCGAAGAGTTCCAGGTCCGCGTCGGTCAGCGGTAGCTCGGCCGCCGCCGCGCACAGGTGGGGGGCGAGGACGTACGGGTTGTCGGGGTCCAGGACGGTGGCTTCCACCGGTTGGCGGAACAGCGCCTCCGGGTGGTGGACCAGGTAGGTGTCCAGCGGGTCGTCCCGGGCGATCAGCACGGCCAGGGCGCCCTGGCCCGAGCGTCCGGCGCGGCCGGCCTGCTGCCACAGGGAGGCCCTGGTGCCCGGGTAGCCGGTGATCAGGACGGCGTCCAGGCCCGAGACGTCCACGCCCAGCTCCAGGGCCGTCGTGGCGGCCAGCCCGAGCAGCTCCCCGGAGTGCAGGGCCCGCTCCAGGGCCCGGCGCTCCTCGGGGAGGTAGCCGCCCCGGTAGGCGGCGACCCGGCGGGGCAGCGACCGGTCGATCGACGCGAGCCGTTCCTGGGTGATGACGGAGATCAGCTCGGCGCCGCGCCGGGAGCGGACGAAGGCGACCGTGCGGACCCCCTGGACGACCAGGTCGGTCAGCAGGTCGGCCGTCTCCGCGGTGGCCGTACGGCGTACGGGGGCGCCCTTCTCGCCCCGCAGCTCGGTGAGCAGCGGCGGCTCCCACAGGGCGAAGACCACCTCGCCGCGCGGTGAGGCGTCGTCGGTGATCTCGATCACCCGTACGCCGGTCAGCCGGGACGCGGCCGCCGCCGGGTCGCTCGCGGTGGCGGAGGCCAGCAGGAAGACCGGGTCCGCGCCGTAGCGGGCGCACAGCCGCCGCAGCCGGCGCAGGACCTGTGCCACGTGGGAGCCGAAGACCCCGCGGTAGGTGTGGCACTCGTCGATCACGACGTAGCGCAGGGCCCGCAGGAAGGAGGACCAGCGCGGGTGGGCCGGGAGGATCCCGCGGTGCAGCATGTCGGGGTTGGTCAGGACGTAATTCGCGTACTGGCGCACCCATTCGCGTTCCTCGACGGGCGTGTCCCCGTCGTAGACCGCGGGGCGTACGGCGTTGCCCAGCGGAGCGGCCAGTTCCCGTACGGCGCGCCGCTGGTCGGCCGCCAGGGCCTTGGTGGGGGCCAGGTACAGGGCGGTCGCGCCCCGGCCGTTCGGGGCCTCGGCGCCGTCCGCCAGGGCGGAGAGCACGGGAGCGAGGTAGGCCAGGGACTTGCCCGAGGCGGTTCCGGTGGCCACGACCACGGACGTTCCGTCGAGGGCGAGCTCGGCCGCCGCGGCCTGGTGTTCCCACGGATGGTCGATTCCGGCCGATCGGATCGCGGCTACGACGTCAGTTCGGATGCGGTCGGGCCAGACTGCATGACGACCCGCCCGAGGGGGCAAGTGCTCCGTATGGGTGATGCGCGCAGCACGGGAAGGCCCCCGTGACAGACGGTCCAGGACCGTGTCGGGGGTGGGTCGAGGGTCCGCGGGCGCCGTGGGCCGTCCGGGACCGTGAGTGTCGGCCATCGGAACCGAGTGTGTCACCGGCGTGCGGGACAATGGTCCGAAGGCGTCGTGCGCGCCTGCCGGTAAGTGATTGAATGCCATCGCGGCAGCCATTCCCTCGCCTACCTTCGGGTGAGGGGGCGTCGCTCGATAGCAAGGTGCTGGAGGATCCGTGGACCTGTCCCTGTCGACTCGCACTGTCGGCGACCGTACGGTCGTGGAGGTCGGTGGCGAGATTGATGTGTATACCGCGCCCAAGCTGCGCGAGCAGTTGGTCGAGTTGGTGAACGACGGCAGCTACCACCTGGTTGTCGACATGGAGCGAGTGGACTTCCTCGACTCCACCGGCCTTGGTGTGCTTGTGGGAGGCCTCAAGCGCGTCCGTGCGCACGAGGGCTCGCTCCGTCTGGTGTGCAACCAGGAGCGCATCCTGAAGATCTTCCGCATCACCGGTCTGACCAAGGTGTTTCCGATCCACACCACTGTGGAAGACGCCGTCAACGCCACTGACTGACGGCTCCGGGCGGCTCCCTGCGGCCTTCGGGCGGCAGGGGGCCGACAAGGAGAGCGGGGGTACCGGGCCATGGTTGGCCCGGGCCCCTGTCAAGGCACGCCCGTAGTCCGAGGGGGACGCGCATGGCCACCGTTGAACTGCGCTTCAGCGCCCAGCCCGAACACGTCCGAACGGCCCGCCTCGTCGCGGCCGCCGTGGCGCGCCGGGTCGGCGTGGAGGAAGCCGTCCTCGACGAGGTCCGCCTCGCCGTGGGTGAGGCCTGTTCGCGTGCCGTCGGACTCCATCGGCTCAACGGGCTGACCGGACCTGTCCGGGTCGTGCTGACCGAGGACGAGAAGGTGTTCTCCATCGAGGTCGGCGACGAGGTCCCCGGCCCGTCCGGAGGTGGGTCCGACGCCGTGTCAGGCATGACCGCCGTCCTGGAGTCCGACGGTGAGGCGGAGGACGAGATGGGGCTCGCGGTGATCACCGGGCTCGTCGACGACGTCGAGGTGAGCAGTGGGGAATCGGGCGGAACCATCCGGATGAGCTGGCCCGTCGCCGGCGTCTCCGAGCTGCCCTGAGGTCCACCGCGTTCCACGCGATCCACCGCGCGCGCAATCCCTCGTATCTTCCGATCTTTATCAAGGCCCTGCTGAGCAGGGCCTTTTTCATTTCCCTAGATCAATGATCAGGCGTCAATGCCTTTGCCCCATTACCACTTTCGAGGGTAATGGAGTGACGCGATCTATTGCTGAGGAGCAGGAGCACGCCAATTACGTTTCCTGCGCACTGTTTTGATCGGGGCGAGCTCTCTACAATCCGTCCACATCTTGAGCTCATCACGTCAAGGAGGACGAATGACGGGGCTCTTCACCCCTCTCGCGCCGGATCGCACCACAGATCTGGCATCCGCAGTACTCACCGATGACAATCGGCTCATCGTGATCGTCATTGCGGCCGTGGCACTCGCCGCACTCGTCGTCGCGCAGATCCTGGTCCGCCAGGTCCTCGCCGCCGACGAGGGAACCGACAGCATGAAGAAGATCGCAGCAGCCGTCCAGGAGGGCGCCAACGCCTATCTCGGCCGGCAGTTGCGCACCCTCGGCGTCTTCGCCGTCGTGGTCTTCTTCCTGCTCTTCCTGCTCCCCGCCGACGACTGGTCGCAGCGGAGCGGGCGGTCCGCCTTCTTCCTCGTGGGCGCCATCTTCTCGGCCGCCACCGGCTACATCGGCATGCGTCTGGCGGTCCGCGCCAACGTGCGCGTCGCCGCCGCCGCACGCGAGGCCACCCCGGCCGAGGGAGAGCCCGCCAAGGACCTGACCGAGGTCTCCCACAAGGCGATGAAGATCGCCTTCCGCACCGGCGGCGTCGTCGGCATGTTCACCGTCGGACTCGGCCTGTTCGGCGCCTCCTGCGTCGTGCTGGTCTACGCCGCCGACGCCCCCAAGGTCCTGGAGGGCTTCGGCCTCGGGGCCGCCCTGATCGCGATGTTCATGCGCGTGGGCGGCGGAATCTTCACCAAGGCCGCCGACGTCGGCGCCGACCTGGTCGGCAAGGTCGAGCAGGGCATTCCGGAGGACGACCCGCGCAATGCCGCGACCATCGCCGACAACGTGGGCGACAACGTCGGAGACTGCGCCGGAATGGCGGCCGACCTCTTCGAGTCCTACGCCGTCACCCTGGTGGCCGCACTCATCCTCGGCAAGGCCGCCTTCGGTGACCTGGGCCTCGCCTTCCCGCTGATCGTCCCCGCGATCGGTGTCATCACCGCGATGATCGGCATCTTCGCGGTCTCCCCGCGGCGCTCCGACCGCAGCGGTATGACCGCCATCAACCGCGGCTTCTTCATCTCGGCCGTGATCTCCCTGGTGCTGGTCGCGATCGCCGTCTACGCCTACCTGCCGGCCACCTACAAGGAGCTGGTCGGCGTCGAGAACCCGGCGATCACCAACCACTCCGGTGACCCGCGCGTCCTGGCCGTCGTCGCCGTCGCCATCGGCATCGTGCTCGCGGCCCTGATCCAGCAGCTGACCGGCTACTTCACGGAGACCAACCGGCGCCCCGTCCGGGACATCGGCAAGTCCTCCCTGACCGGCGCGGCCACCGTCATCCTCGCCGGCATCTCCGTCGGTCTGGAGTCCGCCGTCTACACGGCGCTGCTCATCGGCCTCGGCGTCTACGGGGCCTTCCTGCTCGGTGGTACGTCGATCCTGCTCGCGCTCTTCGCGGTGGCCCTGGCCGGCACCGGCCTGCTCACCACCGTCGGCGTCATCGTCGCCATGGACACCTTCGGGCCCGTCTCCGACAACGCCCAGGGCATCGCCGAGATGTCCGGCGACGTCGAGGGCGCCGGTGCGCAGGTCCTGACCGACCTCGATGCCGTGGGCAACACCACCAAGGCCATCACCAAGGGCATCGCCATCGCCACGGCCGTGCTCGCCGCGGCGGCGCTCTTCGGCTCGTACAACGACGCGATCGCCACCGCGGTCAGGGAAGTCGGCGCCAAGGCCGGGGAGATGAACCTCAGCCTCGACATCGCACAGCCCAACAATCTCGTCGGGCTGATCCTGGGCGCGGCCGTCGTGTTCCTGTTCTCCGGCCTCGCCATCAACGCGGTCTCCCGCTCCGCGGGCGCCGTCGTCTACGAGGTGCGCCGCCAGTTCCGCGAGCACCCCGGGATCATGGACTACACCGAGAAGCCCGAGTACGGGCGCGTCGTTGACATCTGCACCAAGGACGCGCTGCGCGAGCTCGCCACGCCGGGCCTGCTCGCCGTGCTCACCCCCATCGCCGTGGGCTTCTCCCTCGGCGTGGGCGCCCTCGGCTCCTTCCTCGCCGGAGCCATCGGCACGGGCACCCTGATGGCGGTCTTCCTCGCCAACTCCGGCGGCGCGTGGGACAACGCGAAGAAGCTCGTCGAGGACGGTCACCACGGCGGCAAGGGCAGTGAGGCCCACGCCGCGGTCGTCATCGGCGACACGGTCGGCGACCCGTTCAAGGACACCGCCGGTCCCGCGATCAACCCGCTGCTCAAGGTCATGAACCTGGTGGCACTGCTGATCGCTCCCGCCGTCGTGCAGTTCAGCTACGGCACGGACAGCAGCCCGACGGTGCGGGCGATCGTCGCGGTCCTCGCGATCGGGGTCATCATCGCCGCGGTGTACATCTCCAAGCGCCGCGGCATCGCCGTCGGCGACGAGACCGAGGGCGGAGCCGCCGAGCGGGTGGCCAAGTCGGCCGACCCCGCGACGGTCTCCTGACCCGAGGTTCGGCCAGCGGGACGGGCAGAGCCGGGCAGGGCCGGCCGGTACGCCCGAACGGCGGACGGGCGGCGCGGACTCACGCGCCGTCTGTCCGCCTTTGTGCGTCCCCGGACGGCAGGCGTGTATCTTCCGGGCCGAGAGCCTTCGAAGGGACCAATCCGGTGAACAAGAAGCTTGCGGCCGCAATGTCGGGCGGTGCGGTGCTGATGCTCGTCCTGTCCGGCTGCGGCGGGGACGAGACCGACGAGAAGGCCAGCGCCTGGGCCAAAAAGGTCTGTGACCAGTGGCAGCCCGAACTCAAGAAGATCGAGACCGCCAACGCCGACATCAAGCGGGTGGCCTCGGAGAGCAGTAAGCCCGAGGACGTCCAGAAGACCGACTCGGCGGCCTTCGGGGCCATGTCCGAGTCCTACAGGACGATGGGGGCCGCCCTGCAGTCGGCGGGCGTTCCGCCCGTCAAGAACGGCGCCGCGACCCAGGCGGCGGCGGCCAAGGGCTTCGAGTCGACGTCCAAGGGCTACGCCGACCTGAAGGCGAAGATGGACGCCCTCGACCCGAAGGACCAGCCGAAGTTCGCCGACGGCCTCAAGGAGGTCGCGGGCGGCCTCCAGGAAGCGACGAAGGGCGGCCAGGACGCGCTCGCCCAGCTCAACGCGGGCGGCCTGGACAAGGCGATCAACAGCCAGAAGGGCTGCCAGGTCGCGACGTCCTCCGCGGCTCCGCAGTAGCGCGGCCCGCCCTCGGGGGCGGCGTTCGGCGCGGTACGTCGATCAGGGCGGCCGGGGTCCCGCAAGGGAGCCGCGGCCGCCCTTTCGTGCCCCCGGGCCCGGTGTGATCGGCAGGACGGGTCCCAGCGGACACAATGGACGCGTGAGTACCACCAGCCTTCCCACGCCCGACCGCGCCGCCGAGCTCCGCGAAGCCCTGCTGGCCGCCGGTTTCACCGCCGACGGGCTGCTCGACCTGCTCGGCGCCCCCGCCTACGCCGCGCTGGCCCGCAGCGAGACCGTCCCGGCCCTGCGCGCCACCCGCGGCCCCGGCGACGGGGCGCTCGCGAGCCTGGTCCGGCTGTTCCTGCTCCAGCAGCCGGAGCCGTACGTGCATGCCGCCGGGGCGCTGCCCGTCGAGGCGGCCCTGGCCGACGGCTGGCTGCGGCTGGAGGGCGACGAGGTGCACGCCACCGTCGACGTACGCCCGTACGGCGGCCCGGACGGCGAGGACTGGTTCATCGTCTCCGACCTCGGCTGCTCCGTCGGCGGGGCCGGCGGGATCGGCAGCCGCGAGGAGGGAGTGGTCCTCGGCGTGGGCGGTGCCTCCACCACCCTGGCCGGGATCACCGTCCGCACCCCGGTCGGCTCGGCCCTCGACGTCGGCACCGGATCCGGGATCCAGGCGCTGCACGCCTCCCGGCACGCGACCCGGGTCACCGCCACGGACGTCAACCCCAGGGCCCTGGAATTCACCCGCCTGACGCTGGCCCTGTCCGGGGCCCCGGAGGCCGAGCTGCTCACCGGGTCGCTCTTCGAGCCGGTCGGCGAGGCGACGTACGACCTGATCGTGTCGAACCCGCCGTTCGTGATCTCCCCCGGCGCCCGGCTGACGTACCGGGACGGCGGCATGGGCGGCGACGACCTGTGCCGGACCCTGGTCCAGGAGGCCGGTGCGCGGCTCAACCAGGGCGGATACGCGCAGTTCCTCGGCAACTGGCAGCACGTGGAGGGCGAGGACTGGCACGACCGGCTCCGCTCCTGGGTACCGCGCGGCTGCGACGCCTGGATCGTGCAGCGTGACGTGCAGGACGTGACGCAGTACGCCGAGCTGTGGCTGCGCGACGCGGGCGACCACCGGAGCGACCCGGCCGAGTACGCGCGCCGGTACGAGGACTGGCTGGAGGAGTTCGAGGCCCGCGGGACCAAGTCCGTCGGCTTCGGATGGATCACCTTGCGCCGGAGGGACGCGGCCGAGCCCTCGATCGTGGTCGAGGAGTGGCCGCACACGGTTGAGCAGCCGCTCGGCGACGCCGTGATGGCCCATTTCGCCCGCCAGGACTACCTGCGCGAGCACGACGACGCGGCCCTGCTGGAGGCCCATTTCGCGCTTGCCGAGGAAGTGGTCCAGGAGCAGGTCGGCGCGCCCGGCGCGGAGGATCCGGAACACGTCGTGCTGCGGCAGAACCGCGGAATGCGCCGCGCGACCAAGGTCGACACGGTCGGCGCCGGGTTCGCCGGAGTGTGTGACGGCTCACTGAGCGCGGGCCGGATCCTGGACGCGATCGCGCAGCTGATGCAGGAGGACCCGATCGTGCTGCGGGACCGCACCCCGGAGGCCATCCGGCTGCTGGTCGAGCAGGGTTTCCTGGACCCCGTGGCGGGCCGCACGCAGTAGGCGCCCCTGGATGTAACCAGGGGTTCGCCCGGCGTATCCCCAGGGCTGTCAGTCTGTCGGTCAGAGGGATCCGGGGGGATCCCCAGGGCGGCCCGGGGGTTACAGGGGAGCGGCGCGGAAAGCGGTCCGGCGATCTTCGCGCGGCCGTGTTCCCGCTGCTCGGGGCGGCTCTGCATGCCTGGGCGGGGCGCGCACTCTTCCACCGTGCACCGTTGGCGGACGGCGCGCGCCCCGTCGCGGTCGTACCGCCGGTCCGGCACTCCGGCGCGGCGCCCGAGGCCCTCGGAGCGGGGCGCCTCGCGCGGCGGTCACAGCGAGATCGAGGGGCCGTGCCGGACCGGGATCACGGCGGGTCGCCGGCACGAAAACACGACGTCGGAGCAGGCGCGGGACCGGGTGCGAAGGCGCGGCCAGACGGCCCCTCGGCCACTCGGCCCGGTGATCGGGAACGCCCCGGCGCGGCATCCGGGCGGCAGAAACGGCACTTGTCGGGTTACCGTTCGAGTGGCCGTTGCGGGCTTCTGTCGTTTGACACGGGGGCGGGTTGTACCGTCACACTCCGCAGCGTCGCCGTACTGCGACCGAGTGCCGACCGGAGAGAAGAGCCAAGTTGTCCCCGACTAGCGAGACCGCAAAGGGCGGCCGCCGACTCGTCATCGTCGAGTCCCCAGCCAAGGCGAAGACGATCAAGGGCTACCTCGGCCCCGGATACGTCGTCGAGGCGAGCGTCGGGCACATCCGCGACCTCCCGAACGGCGCGGCCGAGGTTCCCGACAAGTACACCGGTGAGGTCCGCCGCCTCGGAGTGGACGTCGAGCACGACTTCCAGCCGATCTACGTCGTCAACGCGGACAAGAAGGCGCAGGTCCGCAAGCTCAAGGACCTGCTGGCCGAGTCCGACGAACTCTTCCTCGCCACCGATGAGGACCGCGAGGGCGAAGCCATCGCGTGGCACCTGCAGGAAGTCCTCAAGCCCAAGGTCCCCGTCCACCGGATGGTCTTCCACGAGATCACCAAGGACGCGATCCGCGACGCCGTCGCCAACCCGCGCGAGCTGAACCAGCGCATGGTCGACGCCCAGGAGACCCGCCGCATCCTCGACCGTCTCTACGGCTACGAGGTCTCGCCGGTCCTGTGGAAGAAGGTCATGCCGAAGCTGTCGGCGGGCCGCGTCCAGTCGGTGGCCACCCGCATGGTCGTCGAGCGGGAGCGCGAGCGCATCGCCTTCCGCTCCGCCGAGTACTGGGACCTGACCGGAACCTTCTCCACCGGCCGGGCCGGTGACGCCTCCGACCCCTCGACGCTGGTCGCCCGCCTGAACACGGTGGACGGCAAGCGCGTCGCGCAGGGCCGCGACTTCGGCTCGAACGGGCAGCTCAAGAGCGAGGTGCTGCACCTCGACGAGGGCGGCGCCCGGGCGCTCGCCGCCGCGCTGGCGGACACCTCGTTCGCCGTCCGGTCGGTCGAGTCCAAGCCGTACCGCCGTTCCCCGTACGCCCCCTTCCGCACGACGACGCTCCAGCAGGAGGCCTCGCGCAAGCTGGGCTTCGGTGCGAAGGCGACGATGCAGGTGGCGCAGAAGCTGTACGAGAACGGCTTCATCACCTATATGCGTACCGACTCCACCACGCTGTCCGACACGGCGGTGTCGGCGGCGCGGGCGCAGGTCACCCAGCTCTACGGGGCCGACTACCTGCCGGAGAAGCCGCGCGTCTACGCCGGCAAGGTCAAGAACGCGCAGGAGGCGCACGAGGCGATCCGCCCTTCGGGTGATCGTTTCCGCACCCCCGCCGAGACGGGTCTGACCGGCGACCAGTTCCGCCTGTACGAGCTGATCTGGAAGCGGACCGTCGCCTCCCAGATGAAGGACGCGGTCGGCAACAGCGTCACCGTGAAGATCGGCGGCCGTGCCTCGGACGGGCGCGACGCCGAGTTCACCGCCTCCGGCAAGACGATCACCTTCCACGGCTTCATGAAGGCGTACGTCGAGGGCGCGGACGACCCGAACGCCGAGCTCGACGACCGCGAGAAGCGGCTGCCGCAGGTCGCGGAGGGCGACGCGCTGGCCGCCGAGGAGATCACGGCGGACGGGCACTCGACCAAGCCGCCGGCCCGCTACACCGAGGCCTCGCTGGTCAAGGAGCTCGAGGAGCGTGAGATCGGCCGTCCGTCGACGTACGCGTCGATCATCGGCACGATCCTCGACCGCGGCTACGTCTTCAAGAAGGGCACGGCGCTCGTGCCGTCCTTCCTGTCGTTCGCCGTGGTGAACCTGCTCGAGACGCACTTCGGGCGGCTCGTCGACTACGACTTCACCGCGAAGATGGAGGACGACCTCGACCGCATCGCGCGGGGCGAGGCCCAGTCCGTGCCGTGGCTGAAGCGGTTCTACTTCGGCTCGGAGGACGCGACCGAGGTCGTGCCGGCCGACGGGGACCACCTCGGTGGTCTCAAGGAGCTGGTCACGGACCTCGGCGCGATCGACGCCCGGGAGATCTCCTCCTTCCCGGTCGGCGAGGGCATCGTGCTGCGGGTCGGCCGCTACGGGCCGTACATCGAGCGAGGCGAGAAGAACGCGGAGGGCCACCAGCGGGCCGACGTACCGGACGACATGGCTCCGGACGAGCTGACGATCGAGTACGCGGAGGAGCTGCTCGCCGCGCCGAGCGGCGAGTTCGAGCTCGGCAAGGACCCGGTCAGCGGCAACGAGATCGTCGCGAAACTCGGCCGCTACGGACCGTACGTGACGGAGATCCTCCCCGAGGGCACCCCGAAGACGGGCAAGAACGCGGTCAAGCCTCGGACGGCCTCGCTCTTCAAGTCCATGAGCCTGGACACGGTCACCCTCGACGAGGCGCTGAAGCTGATGTCGCTGCCGCGCGTCGTCGGCGCGGACGCCGAGGGCGTGGAGATCACGGCCCAGAACGGCCGCTACGGCCCGTACCTGAAGAAGGGCACGGACTCGCGGTCGCTGGAGACCGAGGACCAGCTCTTCTCGATCACGCTGGACGAGGCCCTCGCGATCTACGCGCAGCCCAAGCAGCGGGGTCGGGCCGCGGCCAAGCCGCCGCTGAAGGAGCTGGGCACGGACCCGGTCAGCGAGAAGCCGGTAGTGGTCAAGGACGGCCGCTTCGGGCCGTACGTGACGGACGGCGAGACGAACGCGACGCTGCGGCGGGACGACGACGTCGAGACGATCACGCCGGAGCGGGGCTACGAGCTGCTCGCGGAGAAGCGGGCGAAGGGCCCGGCCAAGAAGGTGGCGAAGAAGGCTCCCGCCAAGAAGGCCCCGGCGAAGAAGGCGACGGCGACGAAGACCGCTGCCGCGAAGAAGACGACGGCGGCCAAGAAGACCACCGCCAAGAAGGCGACGGCGAAGAAGACGGCCGCCGCCCCGGCCGCGGACGAGTAGGACTCGTCCGGCCGGGCCGGGTGCTTCGTGCCCCGGCCCGGCCGTTTCGAGCCCCGCCGGCGTTTGAGTCGCGGGGTCCGGGGCAGAGCCCCACAACGGCGCCGGTCCGCTTGCGGAAAAGGTGGGTCCGGGGTCACACCCGGCCTCGTCCACAGGCTTCCGCACCCGCATGGTGCAGCGGATAGGCTGGGCGGATGACGCGAGCCGAGCAGCCGGCGGTCGTTACCGCCCCGGCGAACCCCACCTACGACGAAGCCCTAGCCGCGGATTCCCGCGAGCGTGCGGTGCGCGCACTGCTGCGCACTCCCAGGCTGCGCCGGCTGTGGAGCGCCCAGTTGGTGAGCGGCATCGGTGATGCCCTGGCCCTCCTGGTGCTGGTGCTGCTGGCCCTCCAGGCCGCCGCCTCGGAAGGGGCCTTCGGCGGCGGGTACCGCGGCGCGGCCCTCGCCGTCGCCGCCGTCTTCGGGGTCCGCATCCTCGCCACCCTGCTCTTCGGCGCGGTCCTTCTCGGCCCGCTGGCCGGGCTGCTGGGCGCGGGCGGCAAGCTGGACCGCCGCTGGACCATGATCGGAGCCGACGGGGTCCGCCTCGCGCTCTTCGTCGTCGCCCCGCTGTGGCTCGACTGGATCCCCGCCCATGCGCTCACCGCGCTGCTGGCCACCGTGTTCGTCGCCGGCGCCGCCGAGCGGCTGTGGACCCTGGCCAAGGAGAGCGCGGCGCCCGCCCTGTTGCCCGCGCCGCCGCCGGAGGGGGCCACCGTACGTCCGCTTCCGGACCACCTGGACGCGCTGCGCCGGCTGACCCTGCGTACCGCCTTCGCGGCGCTGCCCGTCGCCGCGGCCGCGCTGCTCGCCGCGACCCTGGTCGGCAAGGCACTCGGCCTCGGCGTCGACTGGTTCGCCGCGAACCAGGCCGCGCTCGGCTCGTACGTGGCCTCCGGCCTCTTCGCCGCCTCCGTCTCGCTGCTGCTGCCGCTGGTGCTGCCCGGCGGGGCGACCCCGCGCCCGCGTTCCCCGCTGGAGGGCCTGCGCGCCCCCAAGGCGGGCGACCGGCCCGACAGGGGCCGTACGGGCGCCATCCCCCTGCTGGTCCTGAGCTGCGCCGCGGTCGCCGGAGCGGTGTCCAGCGCCGTCGCCGTCGCCGTACTGCACGCCTTCGACCTGGGCGGAGGCCCGGCCGCGTTCGCGCTGTTCGTCCTCGCGCTCGTCGGCGGTACCGCCGCCGGTATCCGGGCCACCCAGGCCGGCAAGGTGCTGCCCGCCCTGTCCCGGCGCCGGCTGCTGGCCCTTGCCATAGCGGTGACCGGGCTCGCGCTGCTGCTGACCGGGCTCGTCCCCGACATGGCGACCGTGCTGTTCCTGTCGCTGCTCGCCGGCCTCGCCGCGGGCGTCGCGGCCAACACCGGACACACCCTGCTGGACCAGGAGACCGAGGAGTTCCGCCGGGCCCGGGTCACCGAGCACCTCCAGGCGGCCGTACGGGTGGCCGTGGCGCTCGGCGCCGTCCTCGCCCCCGTCCTGGCCGCGGGGATCGGCCCGCACCGGCTGACCGGTGCCGAGGTCGTCTTCGCGCACGGCGGCGCCGCGTTCACCCTGATGCTGGTCGGCGCCCTGCTGCTGCCCGTCGCCGTGGTGGTGCTCACCAAGGCCGACGACCGCCGGGGCGTGCCCCTGCGGCGGGACCTGCGCGAGGCGCTGCGCGGCGGGGAGCCCGTCCAGGCGGCGTCCGCCGCCGGCTTCTTCATCGCCCTGGAGGGCGGCGACGGGGCCGGCAAGTCCACCCAGGTCGAGGCGCTGGCCACCTGGATACGGGGCAAGGGCCACGAGGTCGTGGTGACCCGCGAGCCCGGGGCGACCCCCGTCGGCAAGCGGCTCCGTTCGATCCTGCTCGACATCTCCTCGGCCGGTCTGTCGAACCGCGCCGAGGCCCTGCTGTACGCCGCCGACCGAGCGGAGCACGTGGACACCGTGGTGCGCCCGGCCCTGGAGCGCGGCGCCGTCGTCATCTCGGACCGCTACATCGACTCCTCGGTCGCCTACCAGGGCGCCGGCCGTGACCTGTCCCCGACGGAGATCGCCCGGATCTCGCGCTGGGCCACCGACGGACTCGTCCCGAACCTGACCGTGCTGCTCGACGTATCGCCGGAGGCGGCGCGCGAGCGGTTCACGGAGGCTCCGGACCGGCTGGAGTCGGAGCCGGCGGAGTTCCACCAGCGGGTGCGGTCCGGGTTCCTGACCCTCGCCGCGTCCGACCCCGGCCGCTACCTCGTGGTCGACGCGGGCCAGGACCCGGATTCGGTGACCACGGTCGTACGACACCGGCTGGACCGGATGCTCCCGCTCTCGGAGGCCGAAGTGGCCGCCCAGGCGGAGGCGCGGCGCCTCGCCGAGGAGGAGGCCCGGCGCAGGGCCGAGGAAGAGGCCGCGCGGAAGGCTGAGGAAGAGCGGCTGCGCGTTGAGGAAGAGGCCCGCAGGGCACGCGAGGCCGAGGAAGCACGGATCAAGGCCGAGGCGGAGGCCGCCCGCCGGGCGCAGGAGGAGCGACTGCGCGCCGAGGAGGAGGCCCGGGCCCGGGCCGAGGCCGAGCGGCTGCGCGCGGAGGCCGAGGAGAAGGCGCGCGCGGCGGAGGCCGAGCGGCTGCGCAGGCAGGCCGAGGAGGAGGCCCGGCTGCGGGCCGAGGCCGAGGAGCGGCGGCTGGAGAAGCAGCGCAGGGCCGAGGAGGCCCTGCTGAAGGCCGAGGAGGCACGCCGGCTGGTGGAGGCCGAGGCGGCGGCCAAGGCGGCGGCTGTTGCGGCGGCCGCGGCTGCGGAGGCCGCTGCGCTCGCGGCGGCGACTCCCGCGCCCGCGCCTGCTCCGGCCCCTGCCCCGTCGTCTGCTCCTGCTTCCGCGCCCAAGGTCGGCATGACCAAGAAGCCGGAGCCGGAGCCGGATTCCCACCCGGACGACGCGGTGACGGTGGAGACCCCGATGGCCGCCCCGCCGGTCAAGCGGGTCGTCCAGCCGGACGATGTCACCCAGACCGTCCCGGTGCCGAAGATCGACCCGGCGTCCGCCGAGGAGACCACGGTGCTGCCGCCGGTCCGCGCGGCGGACGAGACGGCGGTCCTGCCCCCCGTACGCCCGGACGCGCCGCAGGCTCGGCAGGCCCCGCGGGACAGCGGCAGCGGTCACCGCTCCGCCACCCGGCCGACGGCCCGGCGTCCCGAGGAGAACCCGGCCGACCGGGTGCCGTCGGCCATCTTCCGGGACTCCGGCAACGACCGGACCCGGGAGCTCCCCGTCGTCGACGACGAGGGCCGGCCGCGCCGGGCGCGCCCGGACTGGGCCGAGGAGACCCCGCTGGACGATCTGCCGACGCTGGCGGACGAACTGCTGGGCCGCCACCGGGACGACGAGGACGGCGACGAGGGCGAACGCGCGCCGCGCGGCCGCCGCTGAGCCGAGCGGGACGGGGCGGGACGGGATTGTCGGTGGCGCCCGCCACAATGGGTGCACGGAGAGTGAAAGGTGGTGGGCGGGATGCCCGTATGGGACGACCTGGTGGGACAGGAGCGGGTCCAGAAGCAGCTGGCCGCCGCCGCCCGCGACGCCGACGCACTGGTCACGGCCATCACTGACGGGACCGCGCCGCCCCCGGCGTCCAGGATGACCCACGCCTGGCTGTTCACCGGACCGCCCGGATCCGGGCGGTCCACCGCCGCCCGGGCCTTCGCGGCCGCGCTGCAGTGCACCAGCCCCGACCGCGCCCTCGGCGGTGAGCCGGGCTGCGGGTTCTGCGACGGCTGCCACACCACCGTCATCGGTACGCACGCCGACGTGCAGATCGTCCGCACCGACCTGCTGTCGATCGGTGTGAAGGAGACCCGCGACCTGGTCCGCCGGGCCCAGCTCTCCCCGGCGGTCGGCCGCTGGCAGGTCATCGTCCTGGAGGACGCCGACCGGCTCACCGAGGGCGCCGGCAACGTGATCCTCAAGGCCGTGGAGGAGCCCGCTCCGCGGACGGTGTGGCTGCTGTGCGCGCCCTCGCTGGAGGACGTGCTGCCCACCATCCGCTCCCGCTGCCGGCACCTGACACTGCGCACTCCGAGCGTCGACGCCGTCGCCGACGTGCTGGTCCGGCGCGACGGCATCGAGCCCGCCGTCGCCGCGGCCGTCGCCCGGGCGACCCAGGGGCACATCGACCGGGCGCGCCGGCTCGCCACCGACGAGTCCGCCCGGGCCCGCCGCTCCGCCGTGCTGAAGCTCCCGCTGCGCGTCGACGACGTGGGCGGCTGCCTCAAGGCGGCGCAGGAGCTGGTCGACGCCGCCGCCGAGGACGCCAAGCAGGTCGCGGAAGAGGTCGACACCAAGGAGACCGAGGAGCTGCGCGCCGCGCTCGGCGCCGGAGCGGGCGCCGGCAGCCGGATGCCGCGCGGTACGGCGGGCGTGATGAAGGAGCTGGAGGACCGGCAGAAGCGCCGCCGCACCCGAACCCAGCGCGACACCCTCGACCTGGCCCTGACCGATCTCACCGGCTTCTACCGGGACGTGCTGGCCCTGCAGCTCGGCTCCTCCGTGGCCATCGCCAATGAGGAGATACGGCCCGACCTGGACCGCGTCGCCCGCGCCTCGGGCCCCGAACGGACCCTGCGCCGAATCGAGGCGATCATCGCCTGCCGGGACGCCCTCGACCGCAATGTCGCCCCGCTCCTCGCCGTCGAGGCGATGACGATGTCGCTGCGCGCGGGCTGACGGCAGGCTGACTGCGGGCTGATCGCGGGGCCGCGCGGGGCCGGACACGGCCAGCCCGGCCCGGGCCCGGCGGCCGCCGGGCGGTCCACACCCGGTTGACGGGTTCACCCGTACGGGCGGACCGGTCGCCGGGCCGGGCAGCGCCCGGTCCGTGCCCTGCCCGGCGCGGGCCACGGAAGGCGCGGGGCCGTCCGGTCCCGGCGGGCCTGCTGACCTCCTCCGGCAGGACGTAGGCTCCGTGGATGGACACCAGTCGCCTGCTGCGTACCACCGGGACCGTGATCGCAGCCGCCGGGCTGCTGCTCTCCGGGTGCACCTCGGGCGGGTCGGGGGAACCCCGGGCCGCCGCGTCCTCCACACCGGAGTCCGCCCCGCCGTCGGGCCGGTCGTCCCCGGACGAGGCCGCGCTGCGCCCGTACTACGAGCAGAAGCTGACCTGGCGCGAATGCGGTGTCCCCGGATTCGAGTGCTCCACCATGAAGGCCCCGCTGGACTACGCGAACCCCGGCTCGGGCCAGGACGTCGACATCGCCGTGGCGCGGCGCAAGGCCACCGGTCCCGGCAAGCGCCTCGGCTCGCTGCTGGTCAACCCGGGCGGCCCGGGCGGCTCCGGCATCGGCTACCTCCAGGCGTACGCGGGCATCGGCTATCCCGCGGCCGTCCGGGCCCAGTACGACATGGTGTCCTTCGACCCCCGCGGGGTGGAACGCAGCGACCCCGTCGAGTGTCTGGACGGCCCTGCCATGGACAAGTACACGCAGGTGGACCAGACGCCGGACGACGCGGCCGAGCGGGCCGAGCTGGTGGCCGCGTTCAAGGAGTTCGCCGCCGGCTGCCAGAAGAACTCGCAGCGGGTCCTGCCGCACGTCTCCACCGTCGAAGCCGCCCGGGACATGGACCTGCTGCGCGGGGTGCTCGGCGACCCGAAGCTCAACTACGTCGGGGCCTCGTACGGCACCCTGCTCGGGGCGACGTACGCGGACCTCTTCCCGGACCGGGTCGGCCGGCTGGTCCTGGACGGGGCCATGGACCCCGCCCGGCCCGCGCTCGAGCTGAACCGGGACCAGACCGAGGGCTTCGAGACGGCCTTCACCTCCTTCGCCAAGGACTGCGCGAAGCAGCCCGACTGCCCGCTCGGCAAGGGCGACCCGGACGCGGTGGCGGCTCGCCTGAAGGAGTTCTTCCGCAAGGTCGACGCGCAGCCGGTTCCGTCCGGCGATCCGAGCCGCCCGCTGGGCGAGTCGCTGGCGACGACCGGGGTGATCGCGGCGCTGTACGACGAGAGCGCCTGGCCGCAGCTGCGCGAGGCGCTCTCCTCGGCGATGAACGGCGATGGATCGGGCCTGCTGAGCCTGGCCGACAGCTACTACGAGCGCGAGGCGGACGGCAAGTACGCCAACCTGATGTTCGCGAACGCCGCCGTCAACTGCCTCGACCAGCCCCCGGCCTTCAGCGGCCCGGAGGCGGTCGACTCGGCGCTGCCCTCCTTCCAGAAGGCTTCCCCGGTCTTCGGCGCGGGCCTGGCCTGGGCCTCGCTGAACTGCGCCTACTGGCCCGTGAAGGCCACGGGTAAGGCGAAGGAGCTGACCGCGAAGGGCGCCCCGCCGATCGTGGTGGTGGGCACCACCCGCGACCCGGCCACCCCGTACAAGTGGGCCCAGGCCCTGGCCGGCCAGCTCGACTCGGGCACCCTCCTCACCTACGACGGCGACGGCCACACGGCGTACGGCCGCGGCAGCGACTGCATCGACACCGCGATCAACCGCTACCTCCTGGAGGGCAAAGCCCCGGCGGCCGGCAAGAAGTGCTGATCCCGCCGCCCCGCGACCGGCTCGGCAGCGACGCGTGCCGAAAACAACGTAAACGCCCGGTTATGTGACGTGCGTCTCGCCCCGGCGAAACCTGGTTCGGGGCACCCGTCCACACCCTGTAGACTTGGCGCCGCTGCTGATGAGCGCACCTCTTCGAGGGAATACTTGTCTGACCAGCGGTGCCGCCTTAGCTCAGTTGGCCAGAGCAACGCACTCGTAATGCGTAGGTCTCGGGTTCGAATCCCGAAGGCGGCTCGGATTAGCCCCAGGACTCACTCGCCGTGACCTGGGGCTTTTTCATGCCCCGACCGGCGGGCGGCGGAGCTTGTGGGTCCAGCAGACAATGGCCCCTCGCCAGGGTGAGCGTCGTGGTCAGTGCGTCCCCCAGCCTGGTGACGCGTTCCTCCAACCCCTCGATCAGCTCATCTGCATCCTCCTGAAGCACGGCGATGCCCTCTTCCGCGCGCCCCGTGGGGAAAGAGTGACGGGTGATGATCGAGACCAACGCACTCCTCCTTGCTGCAGATCGCTCGAACCTTCCGGACAGGCGAGCCGTGCCTCGGGCGGGGCCGCCACCCGAGACCGCTCAACCGCGGCTGCGTAAACGCCTCTTCCCAACCTGTCAGGTGGGGAATTCGCCGAGCCAGGCCCGGTTCAGGAGCTGGCTAAGCACTGTCCCGTAATTGATCTTTGAGGGGTCGGGACAGGGCCGGCCGACCTCTGGCCGTCCCGCTACGCGGCCTGATTCAGGTTGTGGAGTCGGGCGATGCCGAGCATGGCGTGGTGGACGCCGTCGCCCTTCAGACGGCAGTCGCGAAGGATCTTCCAGGTCTTCATGCGGGCGAAGACGTGCTCGACACGGGCGCGGACCTGTTTGTGCTCGCGGTTGTGCTCGGCCTGCCACTCGGTCAGTTCTCCGCCGCGCGGTCTGCGGTGCGGGATGACCAAGCCGGTGCCCGGGTAGCCGCCGTCGGCGATGGTGGTCGTTCTGCCGACGGCGGCCTTGGCGCCGGACTCCTCCCAAGCCCTGCAGTCGTTGCGGTTGCCCGGGAGAGGTCTGCCGATCACGACGACCAGGCGGGTGTGGGCGTCGATGACGACCTGGTGGTTGGTGGAGTACCTGTAGTTCTTGGACTGCTCGGCAATGGTGTGGTCTCGGGTAGGGACCAGGGTGCCGTCGACGATCAGCACGGCGTCCTTGCGGAACCGCCGCCTCGGCTTGAGCGCAAGGAGCGGGCCGACGTGGTCGATGATCCGGTCGGCCGCCGACTTGGACACCCCGAACAGCGGCGCAAGCTGCCGCAACGTCAGGTTGGTGCGCCAGTAGGCCGCGACCAGCAGTACCCGGTCCTCCAGGGACAGGCCCCACGGCCGCCCGGGCCGCACGGTGTCGGCGCCCTCGCGGCGCAGCGCGGTCAGCAGCTTGCGGAAGTCGCGCGCGCTCAGCCCGGTGAACGGGGCTATCCAGGACGGTTCCGACGCCGTGATCACGCGAGGCATCGCAGGATCATCGCACCTACGGTCGGCAGCCTTGGAGGTCAGCCTGGCCTCAGAGCTCAAACCACAGATCGATGTTCGGGTGGACTTGTTCGCGCAGACAGTCTGAGTGTGAATAGGCCTGCTGCCGCACGGCACCGCCTCGCACCGGGTCAACCGCACCGAGCCTGAGCTCGGTCGCTGCCCCGTCCTGGTCGAGATCGATGACCTGATAGCAGAAGCAGCAGATGGGGTTCGGGTTCAACGATGCCCTCTCATGTCGCCGAGACAACAGCGCCGGCCGCACCGTCTCGCAGACCCTACGTCGAACAGGACGCCGATAACGGGACAGCCCTTAGGGAGGTATTCCGACACCACGTTGATGGGAAATTCGCCGTCGTGGGCGAAGCACGCTATGGCCAGCGGCCCGATCGCCCACAAGCCGGAGACGTCGAAGTCGCGCTCCTCCTGGCTCCAGTACGTCTTGTGCAATTCGAGTGCTTCGACCAGAGCAGCATTGAAGCCGTCATGGTCCCGCTTGACGAAGCAGTAGAAGAGGTTGATCGGCGGGTATGAGATCTGCTGCAACCAGTCCCGCGGGGCGATCCGTGCCACGTCAGGGTGGGACTTCTTGAATGCCAGCGTCAGCTCATCCACCATGTCCGCCTGCCGGTGTGTCCAATACGCCTGCAGGGTGGCGACCCAGTGGTACAGATACTCGTCGTGCATCGCCCCCGACGCTCGTAGCGTCTCCATCGGGACTTCACACAATGCGGTCATTCGCTTCTGGTCGCGGCAGATGACCGCAAACCAGAAGGCGTCCAGCCAGTTCGGACAATTCGCGATCTGCTTGGGTCCGATGGCGGGAAGTCGCCGGATCTCGTGGTGGATACGGCATTCCACGGTTCCCTCGGTGGCCCCCGTAACCTGGAACAGGGCGGAGCCGACCTGGGCGGCGTTGATCACAGCCTCCCAGGTGTTGATGCCCGCACCGTCCGGATCCACGGCGGACCGCGAGGCAACGCTGAGGCGGACAGAATTCCACAGTGCGTCGAGCATTCCAGGGGAATCTTCCAGGGACTTGATCCCCTCGATCGCCGTGGTCGTCATCCGCGCCGCGTAGGCCTCGTCGTCAGGGCCTGCGGCGCCATGCCGGTCAACAGCGGCGGTCACTCGATCTCCCTGATCTGCTTGGTGTAGCCAGTGTACGTGCCGGCGTTGTCCTGTCCCTTGACAACGACGTAGTCAAGGCGCCCCTCCTTGAGGGCGGTGCGGAGTTCGGCAGCCAGATCGCCGTCGCTCTTGAACGTGGGGTTACGGCCTCGTTTTTCCATCTGCTCGATGATGTCGAGGAAATATGTGCGCGAGCCTTGGGAGTAGCGTGCGCCGTTGACCACTCGTTCGCCCAGAGTGGTGTCAACATGGCTCTTCGCCTCAATGACGATATAGGTATCGCCCTGCTTCCAGACCTGGTCGAACTGATCCCGTCCGCTCTTCGGCCCATGCAGCTTGAACTCGGTGGCGCCCGGATACGACTCGAGAATCACGTGTTTGCGTGCAATGCCTTCGCCGTACAGTTCGCTCGCCTTGGTCGCCTTGGTCGCCTTGGTCGCCTTGGCGTGAGGCTCCCGGTGCTGTGCCGCTGCATCGTCGAGTGCGGCCTCCAGATCCATATTGGTGGGATCCTTCTTCAGCGCGCTTCGGGCGTCGCCGTGGGCATCGTGGAACGGCTTGTCGGCGGCAATGGGGTCGTGACGTTTCTTGGCGAGGTCGTTGAGCTCGGCGACGGCCTGTGGCGTGGCCTTCTTGTGGCTGCTCTCGATGGGGTCGTCGAGGTAGTCGGGCTTCAGTGGTGGTGCGAGAGCGGACTTGGCCTGGAGTGTCCCGTCGGCCAACTCGACGAGCTGTGGCGGCACCAGCTCGGACTCGTCCGCAATCTCGGTGTTAAGCCGGTAACCGTTCTTGCGGTAGTAGTCGGTGAGATACCCCGGCTCGTTGTTGGCCCGCCAGACCTGGTGCTCCAGGAGAACGGAGTCCCCGTGGGGATGAAGCACTACCCCGCCGAGTTCAAGGCGGACGCGGTCGCGTTGTACCGGTCGAGGCCGGGAGCGACGATCAAGTCAGTCGCCGGTGATCTCGGGGTGAACACCGAGACGCGGCGGAACTGGATCCGGGCCGCCGACGGGCGCCGCCCCGGCGCCCACTCCGCGCCGCCGGCAGCTGCCCAGACCGGTGTCGACGACGTTCAGGCGGAGCTGGCCGCCGCCCGGAAGCGGATCCGTGAGCTGGAGGCAGAGCGCGACATCCTCCGCAAGGCAGCCCGGTATTTCGCGACGGAGACGCGCTGGTGAACCGCTTCCAGTTCGTCGCTGACCACCAGCGTCGTCACGGCGTGAAGCGGCTCTGCGACATTCTCGGCCTCTCCCGGTCGAGCTTCTACTACTGGCGCCGCACTGCGGCCGCGCGCACGACCCGGCAGACCGTCGAGGCCGGGCTCGCAGCCCGGATACGCAAGGTCCACCAGGAATCCGACGGCACCTACGGAGCCCCCAGGATCACCGCCGAACTCCGCGATCAGGGCAAACAGATCAATCACAAGCGCGTCGCAAGGATCATGCGGCCATCGGGCTCGAGGGACTTTGTCTGCGCCGCCGGCACCGCACCACCGTCACAAATCCGGCAACGGCGAAGGCACCAGATCTGATCGGCCGTGACTTCACGGCGGCCGCGGTGAACACGAAGTACGTCGGCGACATCACGTATCTGCCGGTCAGCGGCTCGAAGCCGCTCTACCTCGCGACCGTCATCGATCTCGCCTCACGCCGGCTGGCCGGGTGGGCGATCGCCGATCACATGCGAACCGAGCTCGTCATCGACGCCCTCGCGACAACCGAGCGGACCTGCGGGAGCCTGGCCGGAGCGGTGATGCACACCGATCGACGGCTCGCAATATACGAGTAGGGCCTTCGCTGAAATCTGCAGGTCAGCAGGGGTCCGGCAGAGCATGGGCGCGGTCGGGTCCAGCGCGGACAATGCCGCAGCGGAGAGCTTCAACGCCGCCTTCAAGAGGGAGACGCTCAAAGGCCGCAAAGGCTGGTCGAGCGAGCGTGAAGCGCGACTCGACGCCTTCCGCTGGCTGACCCGATACAACACCCGACGCCGGCACTCCCGCCTCGGTCAACGGTCTCCGATCGCCTACGAGAACGACCTCCAAACAACAGCAACTACCCTGGCCCGAGCCGCATACACGTGTTCAAAATGCGGGGTCAAGGCCCTGTCGGCTGACACCGTCATGCTGCGGCCCAGAACCTCTGAGGGGGACCTCCGCTCAGGAGCGGACCTCCTCGTCCAGGACGCCGCCGAGGCCCGCTCCCGCACGTCGAGGCGGGCCGTCTTCCGGTGGATCGGCGCCCGTAGAAGTACCGCGGACCACGCTCCGCTGTCCGTCCGTCCGAGCTTCCTGGCTCTGGTTAGGTCGGGAACTCGCCCACCCAGTCGCGGGTGAGGAGATGGTGGGGAAGGTATCCCGATTCCACGTTGATGGGTATTCCGCCATCGTGTGCGTGGCAGGCGAGGGCCAGAGGGGCCAGAGCGAGGTGTCCGTCGGGCTTCTCTGCTCGCTTTTCGTCGACGGTCCAGTAGGCCTTGTGGAGTTCGAGTGACTGTACGAGGAACTCGTTGAAGCCATCGGGGTTGTTGGTAATCAGCAGGTAGAAGAGGTTGATGGGCGGTGTCAGCACGGTCTGGAGCAGGCCGTGCGGGGTGAGGGTGGCGGCGTCGGGCTGTGACATCTCGACGGCGAGGGTGAGTTTCTCCACCAAGTCGGGGCCCTGAAGCCAGTAGGTCTGGAGAGCGTCCACCCAATGCCAGACGAAGATGTCGTAGCCGCTGGATGCGATGCGGTTGAGGGGAACCTCCGCAAGTGCGTTCAGCCGTTCCCGATCGCGGCAGACCATGGCGATCCAGAAGGTGGTCAGCCAGGTGCCCAGGTCGGCGAAGCTTGCCGGGCCTTCGGCCGGCAGTGTGCGCATCTCACGGTTGATCCGACACTCCACGGTGGCTTCATCCGCGCACACGGTGGCGAATACGGCAGACCCGAGCTGCAGCGTGTTGACCCGGGCCTCCCATGTCTCCAGCCGCTCCGCGCTGGGATCCACGGTGCAGCGCGCCCCGAGGTGCAGGAGCGCGTCGTTGAACACCATGGGGAGTGAATTCGGGTACTCCTCCAGCTCGTCGATGTCCCGAGCCAGACTCGCCCAGAGACGCTCGACCCATTCCTCTTCCGTGGCACCTGGGGTGAAATGCCGACTCACGGTGACGGTCACGGAAGACTCCCCTTGCTGATGCCGAATCGCCGGCCCGGGCGGGCCGCTACGCGTCGAACTCGCCGCGCCAGCCGAAGTCGAGGAGGGCCTGCGGTAGGTAGTCCGTCTCGACCTCGACCGGGATGCCGTTGGCCTTGGCCAGGCAGGCGATCGCCAGTGGGGCGAGGGCCACGATGCCCAGGATGTTCTGGGCGCGGTCCTCGTCGGCGGTCCAGTACTCCTTGTGCCAGCGAACGGCGTCGGCCAGGGCCTCGGTGAAGCCGGCGGGATCCTTGCGCAGAAAGCGGTAGAGCATCATGATCGGCGGGTACCGGAGCTTGCTCATCTCCTCCGCGTCGACAACGCGGGCCTGCTCGGGAGCGCTCAGGTCCACGGCGCGCACCAGGTGCGTGCGCAGGTCGTCACGGCGGAGCCAGAAGCTCTGGAGGGTTTCCACCCAGGCGTAGGTGTACTCGTCGAGGGTTCCGCCGAAGTCGCGCAGCAGGGACACCGGGATCCGGGCCAGCATGTCGAGGCGGGCTGCCTCACGGCAGATGACCGCGAGGTAGAAGGCGTCGAGCCAGGTGTCCGCGGTGAGGTAGGTCTGCGGGCCGGTGGTGGCGAGGTGGCGCTCCTCCTGGCGGATCTTGCAGGTGACCGTTTCCCGGTCGGGATCGGCGGCTGCGAAGACGGCCGAGTGCACCTGCATGGCCAGCAGCCAGGACTCCCAGGTCTCCAGCATGACGGAGCGGGGGTCCCCGACCGTGCGGACGAGGGCGACGTTCAGCGACTCCATGAGGGCATCCGCCCTGGAGCGGTGCGAGGTCTCGATCTCCTCCAGCGATTCGGAGAGTGACTCCTCGATGACGGGAACCACCCCTGCCATCTTGTCCTTCTGGGTCATGTGTGCCTTACGTGGGGAACTCGCCGCACCAGTTGCGCGTCACCAGGACGGCGGGCAGGTACTCGGATTCCACTTCGATCGTGATGCCGGCGTCGTGGGCGATGCAGGCCATGGCGAGCGGGGCGAGGGCGACGAGGCCAGCGGCGTCGATGGCACGGAACTCCTCGCTGCTCCAGTAGTCCTTGTGCCACTGCAGGGCCGTGGCAAGGGCCTGGTTGAAGCCGGCCTGGTCGTTGCGCAGGATCCGGTGGAACATCTCCATCGGCGGGTACGCAAGCCGTCCGGCCGTCTCGGGGTCGCGGGCGACCTCCGGTGCGGTGCCGTCCACAGCCGCCACAAGCCTATGGCTGAGTTCCGGACCGCCGGTCCAATAGGTCTGCAGGGTGTCGATCCAGGCGAAGACGTGGTCGTCGGCGCGACCGTTCTCCCGCAGCAGGGACAGGGGCACCTCGCACAGGGCGGTGATCCTGTCCCGCTCGCGGCACACCAACGCCAGGTAGAAGGCATCGAGCCAGGTACCCGGAGCCGTGTACCACTGCGGGCCTGTGGTCTGGAGCGTGCGGTCCTTGTGTGCGATGCGGCACTGGACGGTTTCCCCGGGGGGAGCCGCTGTGGCGAACACCGCGGAGCCGACCTGCATCGCTTTGACCCATGCATCCCATGTGGGGAAGATCGCGGCTCGTGGGTCCAGCAGACAATGGCCCCTCGCCAGGGTGAGCGTAGTGGTCAGTGCGTCACCCAGCCTGGTGACGCGTTCCTCCAACCCCTCGATCAGCTCATCTGCATCCTCCTGAAGCACGGCGATGCCCTCTTCCGCGTGCCCCGTGGGAAAGGGGTGGCGGGTGATGACCGATATCAACTTGCTTCTCCTCAGAGGGATTTCGTGCGGCATCCGTTGACGGGGCGCTCCCGTCCGCATTCGCATCACGTATCGAACGGGCGCGTACGAGCCAGTGGCCTTGCGCTCGCGGGAGCTGCAGGACCACGACCACCCCGCAGCACGTGTCGGCTGACACCGTCATGCTGCGGCCCAGAACCTCTGAGGGGGACCTCCGCTCAGGAGCGGACCTCCTCGTCCAGGACGCCGCCGAGGCCCGCTCCCGCACGTCGAGGCGGGCCGTCTTCCGGTGGATCGGCGCCCGTAGAAGTACCGCGGACCACGCTCCGCTGTCCGTCCGTCCGAGCTTCCTGGCTCTGGTTATGTCGGGAACTCGCCCACCCAGTCGCGGGTGAGGAGATGGTGGGGAAGGTATCCCGATTCCACGTTGATGGGTATTCCGCCATCGTGTGCGTGGCAGGCGAGGGCCAGAGGGGCCAGAGCGAGGTGTCCGTCGGGCTTCTCTGCTCGCTTTTCGTCGACGGTCCAGTAGGCCTTGTGGAGTTCGAGTGACTGTACGAGGAACTCGTTGAAGCCATCGGGGTTGTTGGTAATCAGCAGGTAGAAGAGGTTGATGGGCGGTGTCAGCACGGTCTGGAGCAGGCCGTGCGGGGTGAGGGTGGCGGCGTCGGGCTGTGACATCTCGACGGCGAGGGTGAGTTTCTCCACCAAGTCGGGGCCCTGAAGCCAGTAGGTCTGGAGAGCGTCCACCCAATGCCAGACGAAGATGTCGTAGCCGCTGGATGCGATGCGGTTGAGGGGAACCTCCGCAAGTGCGTTCAGCCGTTCCCGATCGCGGCAGACCATGGCGATCCAGAAGGTGGTCAGCCAGGTGCCCAGGTCGGCGAAGCTTGCCGGGCCTTCGGCCGGCAGTGTGCGCATCTCACGGTTGATCCGACACTCCACGGTGGCTTCATCCGCGCACACGGTGGCGAATACGGCAGACCCGAGCTGCAGCGTGTTGACCCGGGCCTCCCATGTCTCCAGCCGCTCCGCGCTCGGTTCCACGGTGCAGCGCGCCCCGAGGTGCAGGAGCGCGTCGTTGAACACCATGGGGAGTGAATTCGGGTACTCCTCCAGCTCGTCGATGTCCCGAGCCAGACTCGCCCAGAGACGCTCGGCCCATTCCTCTTCCGTGGCACCTGGGGTGAAATGCCGACTCACGGTGACGGTCACGGAAGAGTCCCTTGCTGATGTCGAATCGCCGGTACGGGCAGCGGCCTGGCTCCGGAGCATCCGGGATCTCGTGGCAGGGCGAGTGCACGGGTGGAGCAAGGCCGGCCGGGCGGGCCGCTACGCGTCGAACTCGCCGCGCCAGCCGAAGTCGAGGAGGGCCTGCGGTAGGTAGTCGGTCTCGACCTCGACCGGGATGCCGTTGGCCTTCGCCAGGCAGGCCACCGCCAGCGGGGCGATGGCAACGACGCCGTGGATGTTCTGCATCCGGTCCTCGTCGGCCGTCCAGTACTCCTTGTGCCAACGGACGGCGTCGGCCAGGGCCTCGTTGAAGCCGGCGGGATCCTTGCGCAGAAAGCGGTAGAGCATCATGATCGGCGGATACTGGAGCTTGCTCATCTCCTCCCCGTCGAGGACGCGGGCGTGCTCGGGAGTACTCAGGTCCACGGCGCGCACCAGGTGGGTGCGCAGGTCGTCACGGCGGAGCCAGAAGCTCTGGAGGGTTTCCACCCAGGCATACGCGTAGTCATCGGCCACGCCACCGCAGTCGCGCAGCAAAGACACCGGCACCCGCGCCAGCATGTCGAGTCGGTCCGTTTCCCGGCAGATCACAGCGAGACAGAACGCGTCGACCCACGTGCCGGGGTTCAGATAGAACTGCGGCCCGGTGGAATCCAGTTGCCGCTCTTCCTGGCGGATCTTGCACGTGACGGATCCCTGGTCGGTGGATGCCGCTGCGAAGACCGCCGAATGCACCTGCATGGCCAGCAGCCAGGATTCCCAGGTTTCGAGGAGCACGGCCTCCGGGTCGCCGACACAGCGAATGCGCGCAACGTTGAGGGAGGTCATCAGCGCGGATGCTCTGGCGCGGTGGGACGTCTCGATCGTCTCCAGCGATCCGGACAGTGACCGCTCCATCACGGGAACCACCGCCGCCATCGCATCCTTCGGGTATTCCTGGCGCGCTACCAACACGGACAACGAACTCCCTTGTCAGATCTTGAAAAATTCGAGTACAGCCCCAGCGTACGAAGTCTTGCCGTCGGCGGCTCTCACCAGGGCGTACTCCACCTGCCCCTTGTCCAGGGCAGTGGTCAGCTCGGTAGCCAGATCGGCGTTGGTCCACACCTTGCCTGCCTGGTCGGTCACGGAGAGTGCCGGACGGGCCTCCATCTCGGCGATGATGGTGCGCAGGTACGGCTCGGTGCCCTGCTTCACCATGAAATCCTTGGCCGAGCCTTGCCCTCTGCGCCACAGCAGGCTGGAAGAGGGCGCCTTCGCCTCGATGATCACCAGCTTGCCGTCGGGGCGACGGTACAGCTGGTCGAACATGTTGGCGCCGTTGGGCGTCTTGGGCAGTGGCTGTTCCACAGCGCCCTCGAACTTTTCGGGAACCACGTGGCTCCGCGCGGCTTCCTCGCCCAAGAGTTCCGAGAAGGAGGTGTTGTTCTTCATCTTCTCGCCGAATCGCTCGATCATCCGGTCGTCGAAGACCTTCTGCTTCAGCTCGAGGTCCGCCAGGGTTTTGTCCGTGGGGTTGGCCTTGTGCGCGCGCTCGGCGTTGGCGAGGTCCACTGAGGCCCGTCGGTCCTTTGCGACATCGTCGAGGTGGTCGATCTTGTCGACTGGGGCATCGCCGCGGGCGAGTTCCACACGACCGAACTTGACCTCGGAAGGAGCGGACGGCAGGGAGTTCTTTGAAATCCAGGAACCGTCGCTGTCCTTGGCCAGGATCGGCAGCTCGACGTCGTCGATCGTGGTCTTGATGCTGTGGCGGTGCCCGTCCGATCGGTAGTACTGGTCGAACCAGGACGGGTCGCTGTTCGCCAGCCGGATGAACTCATCCTGCCGCGCCTTGACGTACTCGGCTGTGTGCGGCTGTCCTCCGGCCGGGTGTGCAGGCTGACCGTCGTGACCTCCCGGCATCGCCGGATCATCTCCGGTTCGCGCCAGATCATCGCCGTGACCGGCCAGGTCGTCGAGATCCCCGAAGCTGCCGGCGAGCGGGTCGTGGGCGGCCCCGGCGCCCGTGCCGCCGGGGCCGTCGGCGTGGCTACCCGTGCCGCCGGGGCCGTCCGGGCGGGTGGCTCCGGAGCCCGGGGTGTCCGGGTGGGTGCCGCCGCCGCCCGGGCCGTCTGCGTGGGTGCCCGCTGTGGACGGGGTGTCCGGGTGGCCCGTCGGGGACGGGGTGTCGCCGGTGCGCGGGTTGTTCAGGTCGGCTCGGGGGCCGTTGTCCGGGGCGTGGCCGCCCGGGGTGTGGTCGGGGCCGTGCGGGCCGTGGGCGCCGTTGTCGATGGCGTGGACGGGGCTGGAGATGTCGGAGCCGAGGTGGATGGCGTTGTCGCCGCCGCGGGCGGCGACGCCGGCGAGTTCGGGGACCTTGACCGTGGCGGGGGAGTCGACCTTCGGGGCCTCGGTCCGCGGTACGTCCGCGCCCGCCTCCGGTGAGGGTTCCTGCCTGGCGGCCGCTCCGCTCTGGTCGAGGGACCCGTCGGCCTTGTAGATGTTGCCCTCGATGTCCATGAACCGCGAGGTGCCGTCCGGCAGTTTGACCGTGCCGGGTGGGAACGTCGTCGTGCCCTCGGGGAGCTTGACGGTGCCGTCGGAGAGCTTGATCGCCCCGTCCGGGACAGCGGTGCCGGAGGGGAGGTGGATGACACCGTCGGGAAGCATGACCGCGCCGTCGGGGAGGGCGATCGCTCCGTCCAGGTTGATGCTCGGGGCCTCGAACTTGCCCATGCCCCTGAGACCGGCCATCACATCGCCGATCTTGGAGAAGCCGGCGCCCGCACCCTTGAAGATGTACGTCATCGGGTCGATCGCCCGGCCGGCCCTGCCCGCGAACGACAGGGTCTTGGCGACCGCACCGGCCTTGCCCGCACCCGAGGCCGCGCCACCCGCACCACCGGTGAACACCGTGGTCACGACGTTGAAGGTGACGGCGCCCGCCGCACGACCCGGGTTCGAACCCCACTGGTCCCACGCGAGGAGCGCCTTGCCCGTCTCCTTCATCGCGGTACGGGAGTCACGCAGCCACGAGGGCAGCTTGTCGTCCGGGGCCGCCATGAACAGGGGACCCACACCCGGGATCATCGCGATGCCCAGGCCGGTGCCCAGCTTGGCAAGTCCCGTCCAGGACTGCTTGAACACGTCCCAGCCCTGCAGGCCGACCAGACCGCCCAGGCCCTTGAGGGTTCCCCAGATGCCGTCGACGACGATGCCCTTGCCGAACTCCCAGGCATGCTCCCAGATCTGCCACCCGGGTATGGATTCCTCCACCGCGTCACCCCACGGCAGGGACTTCGCCTGCTTCAACGCCTCCGCGTCGTACCCGTACATGTCCGGGGCGTTCGAGCCGTCGTTCACCCGCAACGGCTTGCCGTTGACGAGTGCGACGATCTTCGCGTGAGCGGCCCGTTCCACCTCGTGGAACTCCTCCCACACCTCGGCGACCTTGTTGCGGCGCTCGAGGTTCTCGTCGATCAGATCGCCGTCCTCAGCCCACTTGTCCTCCTTCTCGGTCTTCTCACGGAAGGCCTGCGCCTCCGCCCGCAGACTCTCCAGCTTCTTGATGATCGGGGCCGCGTCACGCGAGTAGGTGCCCAGAGCGCCCGCGATCGTGCACATGTCGGAACTGAGCTTCAGCCCCAGGTCCTGGACCGGCTTCGTCGTCGCGAACAGTTGGTCCGCCTCCGGCGCCTGATAGAACGCCTGCAGCCCACCGAAACTCGTGTGGACGTCGGAAGCCTTCGTCGAGACGGTGGCACCGCCCGACGAGATCAGCTTCACCTTCTCGTCCAGCACGGCCAGATCACCTGTGAAGACCGGTATCTCAGCCGGATCGACCGGCGCGCCCCCGCTCACTTCTTCTCCCCCGTCCTCTCACGCAGCAGATCCAGGTTCACCGACCGCGCAGCGTCCTGCGCCTCCTTGGCCTGGTCGAGATCACCCTGCAGGTACTCGTTCGTCGCCAGCACCGCACCACGGATACACGCCTCGATCCGCTCCGCCATCGACTTGAACTCGGGCTTCCGCGCAGTCAGATACTCACCCAGCGCAGCAGCCACCGGCCCCATCGCCTTCTGCGGCGCCAAAAAAGCCGAACCCGGAGCCGGCCCCGCACCCGGAGCCAGCGGACCCTGCGGAGTCATCCCCGACTGCGAACCCGGAACAGCCGTCCCCGCCGCCTGAGCCGCCTCCGACATGGCCGTCAGCAGCGCGTTCAGGGCCGTCTCGAGCTCGCCGGCGTTCCCGCCGACGGTCTTCAAGTGGCCCTGCACGCCTTGCGGCTTGATGTCCCATGACGTCATGGACGACCCACCCCCGTGTAACCGACTGTCCTACTGCCCCGCTGAAACGATCCTGCTCAGCCGATGTTGTTGACCGCGGTCCGCGCCCGCTGCAACGTCTGCTGCGCCGTCGCGTCGTTCTTCTCCAGCGTCGTGTTCAGCAGCTGGATGATGTTCTTGACCTCCTGCGAGGCGTTCTTCCACCGCTGCTCCTTGGCGTGGTAGTCGTCCGCCACGCCCTCCGCCGTGAAGTCCGACATCGCCGCCGCCACCTGCGCCTCACGCGCGGCGATGACCATGTCCAGCTGACCGATCACACCCTTGATCCCGCCCTGTACCTCCGTCGAGGCAGCCACGTCGTACGCACGACGGTCCGTCCCACCCGACATCACAACCACACTCCCCGTGAAGAAGAAGACTCAGAAGTAATACCTGCGGACTCAGCGGCCGCGGAAACGGGCCGCGTCGAAGTTCGCCGCGCCCTGCTGCTGCCGCGCGTTCTCGCCCTGCTCCTGGTCACCCGAACCGAACGCCTGCTCCATGCCCGACTGACCGCCCAGGATCGCCGCCAGCGAGGCGTTCAGCTCCTTCGCGATGTCGTCCGCACGCAGCTTGAACGAGTCGAACGCGACCTTGCCCTGACCCTGGAACTTGCCCTCCAGCGGCTGGGCCGCGGCCACGAGCTGCTTGATCAGCGATCCCAGATCCGTATTGGAGTTCCGCGACCCCGACATCAGGTTCGTCAGAACCGTGGTCCCCATGTCGAACTTCATCCCACTCCCCCGCACGCTCGAACGGCAGTAAATATGTTCATCTTCATCAACTTACATCGCTCTTGCAATCAGCAACGACCCGGTTGTGACGCGCTTATGACAAACCGCCGGACAACCTTCACACACCCTTCAAGTGGCTCATGAGCCGCTCGAAGTCCGCCCAGCCCGACAGGTCCGACGGATCCCCCGGCAGCGGGTAGTAGTAGGCGGGCCGCGCCTTCGGCCCCAGCCGCACCGGCTGTTGGGCGAGCGGTGTCCGCCGGGCCCGGTCGTCCGGCATCGCCCGGACCTCTTCCGAGCCCAGGGCGAAGGCCAGCGGCACGCCCGGACCCTCGAAGCGCGGCGGGACCAGCAGATCGCGGCGCGCTTTGCGGAGTTGTACGAGCATCGATTGCAGGTGGTGGCGGGTGGCGAGGGCTTCCGCCGTACGCGGCAGGGCGTCCAGCGGCGGTTCCTCGCCGGCGCCGTAGCCGAGCGCCAGCGTCACGGTTTCCTCGACGCCCGCTTTCGTACGGCTGATCCGCACCGTGGCGAGGCCGGGCCGCTCCGGGCTTCCCACCACCACGAACCAGGTCGGCTCGGGGGCCCGCGAGAACGCCACGTCCGTCAGCCTGCCCGGTGACCAGGGCAGGTTGGCCGGTTCGGCCGTGCCCCAGCCCGCCGGGGGCCGGCCGGTCAGCTCGCGCCACACCGTCTCCAGGGCTCCGCCCAGGACGAGCCGGTCGTCCGCGGGGTGGACGGTGCGGAAGGTGATGGCCAGCTGGCGCTCGGGGGTCTCGGTGACCTCCTTGTACGTGGCGGCCACCGGGGTCCGCGGATCGTCCTCGGTGGCGTCCTCGGACACCACGGTGGCGAACATGCCCTCCTGCCAGCGCAGCACCGCACCCGAGAGCCCGTCGTAGTAGCCCTCCCGTGCGTCCTGGACGACCCAACGCGAGGGCCATTCCGGCATGTTCGCCAGAACTGCCGGGGACAGCAGGGTTCCGGGCGGGGTGACGATCTGCAGGCCCCGCTCGGCCGCCGCGGCGGCCCGGAAGGCGTCGGAGAGCCAGGCCGTCATGGCGACGACCGGGCGGTCCATGATGACCACGGCGACGTTGGGGGTCAGCACGTCGACGGCCGGCTGCGCCGCGGCGGGCGTGGGAGCGACGCTGACCCCGTCGGTGCGCACGACCTCCAGCGACCGTGCAGCGTCCGGGGGCCAGGCCGTTCCCCCGGCCAGGGAGGCGAGGCGGGCGGCGAAGGTCCCGGCCAGGCGCTCGGCGTCCGGGACACCGGTGGTGGCGCGGGCCTCCGTCCACCAGTAGGGAACGCGCGGCGGGGTGGCCCCGAGCAGCCGCTCGGCCTCGCCCTCGATCTGTACCAGCAGCGGCGCCTCGACCGATACCAACGGCCGGCCCTGCTCGTCGCAGAGCTGTATGACCGCTCCCTCGCCCGCCGCGTTCACCAGCTTGTCCGGACCCCCGGCGAGGAGCCCGGCGAGCACCGCCCACGGTTCGGGCATCCGTGGGGTGAGGGCTATGACGTCCTTGGTCATGTGGTCGTGCGGTCCTTCGCAGGTCGTCGGTTCGGCGGGCGCTATTCGGGCGTGTACACGGTCTGGATCAGGCGGTTGGACTGGCCCCGGCGGACGAGCACACCGCGCCCGGCCGGCTGCTGGGAGGCGTACACCCCCGGGAAGAGCTGTCCCTCGCTCCGGTCGCCCGCCATGACGATCGCCGAGGCCCCGGACTCGCGCAGGCCCTGCACCAGCGGCTCGTACATGCCGCGCGAGGCGCCCGCGACGCGGCGCGTCAGGACGAAGTGCAGGCCGATGTCCATCGCGGACGGGATGTACGGAACGAACGGGGCGAGGGGTGACTGTCCCGCGGTGGTGAGCACGTCGTAGTCGTCGACAAGGACCACGATCCGTGGTCCGCCGCCCCAACTGCCGGGCTCCAGGTCCTCCAGGGGGGCGCTGTCGTCGGGCAGGCGCCGTTCCAGCTCCGTGGCGATGCCCGCGGCCAGCCCGGCGCACATCTTGGTGTTGTAGGCGTAGCCGCCGTTGAACTCCTCCGGGACCACACCGCGCAGGCTGCGCCTGGGGTCCATGACGGCGAAGACCAGCTCGTCCTCGCCGTAGCGCTCGATGAGACCGCCGGCGATCGTCTTCAGCAGGCTGGTCTTGCCGCACTCGCTGTCGCCCATGATCAGCAGGTGCTGGTCGTGCTGGAACAGGTCGAGGAGCACGGGCGCCAGCGCGCCCTGGTCGAGGCCGATCGGCACCCGCTCGGGTTCGGCGACCGGGCCCGGCAGCAGGTGCGGCTCCAGCAGGTGCGGCAGCACCCGTACCGGCTGGGCCGCCTCACCGCTCCAGGTGGCGCGGATCGTACGGACGGTGCGCTCCAGCACCGATCCCAGTTCGGAGGTGTCGCGCAGGCCGTCGGTACGGGGCAGCGCCACCTGCGCGAAGAGCTTGCCGTCGGTGAGGACGCGGCCGGGCTCGTCGGGCGACAGGGTCTCGGCGAGCTTGCGCTGGATGCTGGACTCGCTGGGGTCGTTGAGGCGCAGCTCGACGCGCGTGCCGAAGTTCGACTGGGTGGCGATGCGGACGTCGTTCCAGCGGAGCATGCCCGCGACGACGTGGATGCCGTAGCCGCCACCGCGCTTGAGGATGTCGACGACGGCGTCGTCGAGCTCCTCGAAGTCGTCGCGCAGCGCGCCGAAGCCGTCGATGACGAGGACGATCTCGGCCGAGGCCAGCATGGGAAGCCGGCCGGCCGCGTGCAGGGTGCGCAGCTGCTCGACGGAGTCGATGCCGTACTCGCGGAAGACGTCCTCGCGGAGGGCGAGCATGGTGCGTACTTCCTCGACGGTACGGGCCGCACGCTCGCGGTCGGCCCGTCCCGCGATACCGCCCACGTGCGGCAGGCCCGACAGTGCCTGGAGGCCGCCGCCGACCAGGTCGAGCCCGTAGACGCCGACCTCCTGCGGGGTGTGGGTCAGTGCGAGCGAGAGGACCAGGGTGCGCAGCAGGGTGGTCTTGCCCGACTGCGGGCCGCCGATGACGGCGGCGTGGCCGCCCGCGACGGTGAGGTCGAGGAACCACTCGCCCTGCCACTGCTTCGTCGGATCGTCGAGCAGGCCGAGCGGCACCATGAGCCGTCCGCGCCGCTTGGAGAGCTGCATTCCGCGGGCGCCCACGTCGAGGGGGCCGGCGACCGTGTCCAGGGCGATCGCGTCGGGCAGCGGGGGCAGCCAGATCCGGCGTACCGGACCTGCGGCGTTCTGCAGCTGCTCGACGATGACGCCCATCTCGGTCGGGCCGGTCTCGCGGCGTCGCGCGGAGGGCCCCTGGTCGCCCTGTCGCTCCGGCTTGGAGAGGGTGTTGAAGGCCTCGTACTCCAGGGCGAGGGGGCCGCTGTCCTCGTCCTCGGCCCGCTGTACGGGTCCCCGGTAGGCGCCGGAGACGTAGCTCGCCTTGAACCGCTCGTAGTGGCTGGTGTCGACCTTGAGGTAGCCGAAGCCGGGCAGCGGCGGCAGGTGGAAGGCGTCGGTGGTGTCCAGGACCGTACGGGATTCGTCGGCGGAGAAGGTCCGCAGGCCCAGGCGGTACGAGAGGTAGGTGTCCAGGCCCTTGAGCTTGCCGCCCTCGATGCGCTGGCTGGACAGCAGCAGGTGCACGCCGATGGAGCGGCCGATGCGGCCGATGGACAGGAACAGGTCGATGAAGTCGGGCTTCGCGGTGAGCAGTTCGCCGAACTCGTCGATGACGACGAACAGGTGGGGGAGCGGGTCCAGGTCGGGCCGCCGTTCGGCGCGCAGCGCGGCGTAGTCGCCGATGTCCGCGATGTTGCCCGCGTCCTTGAGGACCTGCTGGCGGCGCTTGACCTCGCCGGCGAGCGAGGCGTGGACGCGCTCGACGAGACCGGCCTGGTTCTCCAGGTTGGTGATGACGCCGGCGACGTGCGGCAGGTCGGCGAACGGCGCGAAGGTGGCGCCGCCCTTGTAGTCGACCAGGACCAGGGACAGGTCCTCCGGCGGGTGTGTCGCGACCAGGGCGAGGACGAGGGTGCGGAGCAGTTCGGACTTGCCGGAACCGGTGGCGCCGACGCACAGGCCGTGCGGGCCCATGCCCAGTTCGGAGGACTCCTTCAGGTCCAGCAGTACGGGCTCGTGGGAGTCGCTGATGCCGATGGGCACGCGCAGGAAGGCGCGTTCGCCGCGGGGGGCCCACAGGCTCGGCAGGTCGAGGCGGGCCACGTCGTCGATGCCGAGCAGGTCGGCGAAGTCGACGGGGCCGGACAGCGGGGCGTCGACGAGGGATTCGGCGGACAGCCGCAGCGGGGCGAGCATCCGGGCCAGGCCCTCGGCGAAGGGGAGCCCGATCTCGTCCACGGTGCCGTGGGCCTGGATGGGCTCGTCCTGGCGGAGATCCTCGATGAGTATCCGGTCGCCGTCGACGGTGATCCGCACGCCGACGTGACCGGGCTCCTGGACCCGCTGTTCGAGCAGGTGGAGGACGGTGATGCCCATCTCGCGCAGGCCGACCGCGTCATCGGGGCGCGGCAGTTCGACGGCGTCCTCACCGTGGCCGTCGGTCACGACGAGCAGCCGGGACGTCATGCCGAGGGCGTCCTTGCCGGAGAGCCCGCGGCGCACCTCGGCGGCGTAGGAGGCGCGGCGGCGCAGCTCCGGGCCGACCTGGCGGGCGAGCTGGGCGGTGGAGGGGGCGATGCGGCGGGCGGCGACGGGGCCGTCGAGCTGCTCGGTGTCGAGCAGGTGCGGCATCCACTTGGCCCACTCCCAGTCGGGGAGCCGGTCGCCGGGGACGGCGAGCGCGACCGCGACGTCGTCGGGGGCGTGCAGGGCGGCGGTCTGGACCAGCAGGGCGCGCGCGACGCGCAGGCAGTCCTCGCGGGGGCCGATGACGCTGATGTTGCCGACCCGGTCGAGCGGGACGGTGAGCGGGAGCTCGGTGCCGTTGCCGAAACGGGCCGTCAGCGCCGATGCCTCGTTGAGCATGAAGAGGTCGGGCGGGGTCAGGACGGAGGAGCCCTGCTGGCCGATCTGCAGGTCGCGCACGGGCATCTCACCGGTGCCGACGCGCACGCGCAGGAAGTCGCCGTCGACGCGGCGGCGCTCCCACAGCCGGGCCGGGTCGCGGACGATGTCGTACAGGGCGTGCGGCGGCGGATTGAGCACGGAGGCGTGCTCGCCGCGGTCGCGTTCCTCGTCGGCCAGCTCCTCGCGCAGTTCCTCCAGGTAGGCGAGGTAGGCCTCGCGCTGGGTACGGCGGGTGCGCTGGGCCTTGCCGCGCTGCGAGAAGACGAGCGCGAGGGAGCCGATGATGGTGACCACGAGGATCAGTGCGCCGAGAGCGGCGAACTGGCTGTTGCGGACGACCGTCATCATCACGACGGAGGACATGACTCCGGCCACGGGCAGCAGCGACATCGCGATGTTGCCCGCCTTGCCCTCGGGGAGGTTGGGCGGAGCCTCGATCGTGCGTGCCGCGGGGGCGGCCGGGGGCCTGACGGTCCTGGCCGGGCGGTGGATCAGTCGGGTACTCACGTCAGTGGCGCTTCTGGGAGAGCTGGAAGACGTCCGCGGCGAGTGCGGCGGCGGTCTGTCTGGTCGAGTGGGCGAGCAGTTCGGTACGGATGTGGCCGCCGTCCGCCAGGTGGCCGTCGTACGGCAGGACGTGGACGCTCGGCCCTGCGGCCTCGAGGGTGCGGATCGCCGCGGCGAGGTCGATTCCCGAGCGCGGTGCCTGCTCGGTGAGCACGACGACCGTGCTCGCCATCACGCGCGGGGGCAGGCCCTGCATCCACTGGAGGACGGCGTGGGTGCTGGTGATGCCGTCCAGGGTGGCCGGGGTGGCCAGGACGAGGGCCTGGGAGGCGGAGAGCGCGACGCGGGCGACCTCGGCGGGCAGCGTCTCGCAGTCGACGACGGTCACGCCGAAGTAGCGGCGGAGCGCGACCATGGCCCGCTCGTACGACCGGGCGTCGAGCATCGCGCCGATCTGGCCCTGGCTGCCGGGCAGCAGCCAGGCATTGTCGCGGAGCTGGACCAGGTAGCCCGTGATGTCGAGCAGCGACATCTGGGGCTCGACGATGTCCGCGACGTCACCGGTGGTCCAGCGCAGGCTCTCGGCGCCGAGCCGGATCGGCAGCGAACCGAGGGCCGGGTCGGCCTCGACGAGGAGGACGGGGTCCTGCCGGTAGTGCGCGTAGGTGGTACCGAGCAGCGCGGCGATCGTGGACTTGCCGGCGCCGCCGCGGATGGAGGTGACGGCTATCTGGCGGCCGGTGGTGACGGGCTGCTGGAGCAGCTCGGCAGCGCGGGTGGCCGCGGCGACCTCGCGGGCGGCGGACGAGGAAACGGTTCTGCGTATCGCGCGCACGGCGCGGGCGGTGAAGGGCTCACCGCGCCGGGCCGTCCGGCCGACCGCGGTGAGGCTCCCGTCCACCGCAGGCCGGGACTCGGGGGTACGGGGCGCCTGCCCGCTGCCTCCGGAGGCGTACGGGGCCTGCTGCCGCGGCTGCGGCGGCGGGCGGTGGCCCTGGGGTGCGGCGGGAGCCGGGTCCGCCGCCGCGGCCGGGTCCTGGTGCGGGTACCCGTACGCGGGACCCGCGGCGGCCGGGGCGGGTACCTGCCCGCCGGCAGCCGGGGGCGGTGCACCCGCGCCGGAACCCGCCATCGGCTGTTGCGGCCCCCCGGGACCCGGGGTCGCGGGCTGCGCTCCGCCCCTGAGGTCGCGCAGGACGTCGCCCTGCCAGTTCTCTCCGTTCGGCATTGTCTGCCCCTGCCCCTTTTCTCAGAACTTGTTGAGCAGCTGCCCGTATACGCCGAACACGCCGACGGCGAGCGGGAATAGCCCCACCATGCCCACCGATTCGATGAGGTCGGCCGTGCGCCGTAGCCGGACCTGCACGTGCTCCGCGGGCTGCACCGCGAGGGCGAGCAGCGGCAGCAGGGCCGTCGCGCCCAGGACGGCGAGCGGTCCGGCGCCCCCGCCGTGCTCGCCCCACAGCATCACCAGCCGTACGAGGAGCAGCGCCGCCGCGGCGATCAGTGCCACGACCTCGGCGACCAGCGGGAAGGCCCGGGCCCTCGACAGCAGCACGACGGCGACGAGGGCGGGCAGCGTCACCGTCCATACGGACGGGTCCTCGGCCAGCGTCATCAGCCAGCCGGCGCCGGCCGTCGAGACCGCGGTGACGACCGTCGCGAGGGCGAGCCCGCGATGGGTGGCGGCGAGTGCGTTGCCCACCTCGTGGCGGCTGACGGAGGTGCCGCCCGAGCGCCGGTCGTCCAGGGCCGTGAGCCCCGAAGCCATCAGGGCGAGGCGCGGCAGCAGCCCGAGCACCACCACGGAGAACAGCGCCATGACCGCGCCGAGCCGGGACGGGTCGCCCTGGACGGCGGCGACGGCCTCCCACACGGCGGTGAGCACCGCGGTGGCCACGGCGCCGATCAGCCCACCGCGGCCGAGCGGCGAGAAGTACCCGAGCAGAACCAGCGTCAGGACGAGCGCGACCGCGACGGCTGCGAGCCGCGCGGCGCCCGACCAGTGGTAGGCGTCCGCGGCGGTCCATGCGGTGAGCGCGCCCAGCCCGCCGGAGGCGAACAGGAGGGCCGTCGCCAGTCCCCGATTGCCCTGCCCGATCCGGGAGGCGACGGCGCCGGCGGCCATCAGGAGGAGCGTGAGCGCGGTCAGGGCGCCGGCCAGTGATTCGAGGGCGAACTCGCGGCGGGCGAGCAGCGCGGCGGTCACCGTGAGGGCGACGGTCGCGACGCCCGCGCTGCCCCGCCGGGCGGTGGGACGCCAGCGCCAGGCCCGCAGGTCGAGGTCGTCGGCCACCAGATCGGTGACGTCGTGGACCACGGGGGCGGGAGGTGCGGAGTGGCTCCTGACGAGGCGCAGGACGGCTCCGTCGGCCACACCGGCCGTCGCGAGCGTGCTGTCGTGCGGCAGCGCCGAACCGTCCGATGTGATCAGTTGACGGGTCAACGGACGGGACGCGGTCCGGTCGTCGAGCAACTGCAATATGTCCGGCAGCAATTGCCCGATGGGGGTGTCGGAGGGCAGGACCATGTCGGCCCGGCGCCGCTCGCCGACCAGGGTCACCCGACTCAGTTGCGACCGGGAAGTCGTTGCTGTGCTCACCACTTACGGGAACCTATCATCGCGGGAGTGCGACCTTTCGGGCCAAGGGGGACATGCGGTTGCTGCGGAGCCGTGAACTCTCCCGGATCCACACGTCTCTGTTTCTTCCTCTACGACTTCGTCGGCGTGGGCGACTTGGCCGGGTGCGAGGGCGTGGGGGACGACGCCTTCGGTGATTTCGGCGCCTTCGACGGGGACGGCCCGCCCGTGCTGCCCGCCGGTGCGCCCGCCGGGCCGGACGGCTGCTGCGACGCGGCGGGCTGCCCGAGCGGCTGAGGCTTCCCCTGTTGCAGCTGTTGTTGCTGTTGCTGCTTCTGCTGTTGCTCGGCCTTCTGCTTCGAGAGGGTGTGCTGGACGAAGGACCACCCGACGCAACCCGCGCACAGGACGGCCGCGATGGCGATGCCCGCGAACAGCTTCCCGAGCCGCTCGTCCGCCGTGCGCCGAGCCCGCTGCGCGCCGAAGAGCAGCGCGTCCCTCATCCTGCGGCGGCGTACCGCCACCGACTCCAGAAGCTGGCTGTCGTAGTCCCGTGCCATCCGTCGTCCGTTGCCCCAGTCTCGGATCGTCCCCTGCCAACCACCGCTCCGGGGCGCGGTTTCTGCCACTGCGCCGTACGGAGCCCCGGTGTTTTGCCTCTGCAACATAGAGCATCCATCGGCGCCGGGCACGTCCGGACCGGTGGGTGAGCGGCCCCGCGGCCCCTCACGGCCCGGGAGCGGGTCAGGGCTCCTTCGGGTCGCCCGCCAGGCGGACCGTGCTCAGGACGCGCATGATCAGGGCGTCGTCGACGGCGCCGGGGACGCCCGTGCGGCCGTAGAAGTCCCAGGAGACGAGGTCGCCGCGGGAGTTCTTGAAGCCGAAGACGACCGCCTGGCCGTCGCCCGCGCAGTGGTTGGTGCGGGGGACGCCCGTGGAACGGGCTCTGACGTAGCTCCCCCTGACCCCCGACCGCGTCGTGTACGCCACCGGCTTGTCCGTCTTGACCACGCTCTTGTCCGGCTGGGTGTAGGCGGCGTAGACCCAGGTCGGCGCCTCCTTCTCGGCGATCTCGGCGGGGTTCTTGGCGCCGGCGGCACCCTTGGTGCCGACGTTGGCGAGCCGGACGTCCGAGACCTGGCCGTCGCCGTCCCCGTCGATGCTGCACCACTTGGACTTGTAGAAGGCCGGGGCCGTGTGTCCGATGAGGACCTTGTCCCGGTCCTTGTTGTCCGTGTGGCCGCTGAAGACCGTGGGTTCGAGGACCTCCCACTGCGGCGGCACGTCGAACGCGGTGCCGTGCTTGGGGTTGACCACGGCCTTCCAGCCCGCGACCTGCGGCTTCGTCGGGTCCGCCGCGGATGCCGGAGGGACGGCGCGGTCGCGCGCGCGGTTCTCGCGGACGCCGAGAACGACCCCGGTCGCGGCAGCGGTGACCGCCAGGGCGGTCAGGGCGCCGATCGCGGCCACGACCTTCTTCCGGCTCCTCCTTCCCCCTTCGCCGCCGGGTTCCTGCGGCGGGCGGAACGGCGGCGGCCGGTACAGGTCGCCGGGCCGGTCCGGCTGTTGGTACGGGTTCTGCATGGTGCCCCCCTACTTGCCGAACGACATGATCGAGCGGCTCGCCTTCCGCGGCTCCGGGCTGTAGACCCTGCCGTTGAGCAGGAACAGCCGTCCGCCCGCCCACGCGGTGCGCAGGCCGTGGGTGTAGAAGACGCCCTGGGCGCCGGCGGCCGCGGCCGGGCTCTGCAGGAGGGGCTGCGCCGCCCCGTCGGCCGGGGCGAGGGAGACGACCGCCCCCGCCTCGCCGCTGCCGCCGGAGGACACGTACACGACGACCCGGCCGCCCTCCACCGCGAGCGGCCACATGGTGCGCCCCTTGGGCTGCTCGGCGGTGCGCCACCGCTCCTTGCCGGTGTTCAGGTCCACGGCGACGACCTGGTTGGTGTCGTCGATGCCGAGGCTGCTGCCGGGCTTGCCCGCACCGAGGTAGAGGGTGTCGGCGTCGGCCGCGGCGGCGTAACACTCCTGGAAACCGCTGGCGTTGCCGAAGCCGTTGCACCGGCCGCTCACCCCGAAGCCCGGATCGGTCCGTGAGCGGACCGTGCCGTCGGCGGCGAAGGCCGTGATGTTCCAGGTCTTCTTGTCCTTGTGGTGCGCGGCGATCACCAGGGGGTCGATGGACAGCACCCGGCCGACGGTCCAGTCCCGGTCGTACTTGTGGCTCCAGCGCGCGCCGCCGGTGGCCGGATCCAGTTCCTCGACCATCGCCTGGCCGGAGGCGAGGGCGCCGTTCGGGTCGGGGCAGTGGCGGATGCCGATCAGCCGCGAGCCCCCGGCGAAGGCGGACGGGTAGCAGCCGTTGGTCTTCGAGGTGCCGAAGAGCTTGCGGCCGTCGGTGACCGAGAAGCCGCTCATGACGGCGGGCCGGGCGACGGCCACGGTGTCACCGCTGATCGCCAATTCGAACTGCACCGTGCTGTCGTGCTCGTTCTCGGGCGGTACCGGAACCTTCCAGCCCGCCTTGCCCGTGGCGAGGTCGATCTGCTGGAGGTGGGTGCACCGCGAGGTGTCGGAGGCGCTCTCCTTCACCGCCACGACGAGTACGCCGGTCGCGGACGGGGCCGGTGGGACCCCGCACAGCGGCGTCTGGAGCGGAAGCTTCCACTTTTCCTGGCCGTCGGCCACCGCGTACGCGGTGAGCCCGCTGGAGATCGCGCGGACCACCGCGTCGCCCACCCGCCACGGGCCGTACTGGGAGGTCCCCGACCCGGCCACCTCGGCCTGGTTGTCGCGCAGCCAGACCCGGGCCTCACCCGGCCGGATGCCCGCGTTGGGGTCGTAGGCGCCGGGGGTCCCACCGGGACCCTTGCCGTCGCCCTGGTCGACCGAGGGGGAACCGGAGGGTCCGGCCGCGGGCGGGTCGGGGACGCCGGCGCCGGTGCGGACCGTCAGGTGGTACGAGCCGCCGCCGATCAGGAGCAGGGCGGCGGCCACCGCCGCGACGGCGACGGCGGGTCGCGGCCGCGACCGCGAAGGGGGGCGAGGGGCGGGGGGAGGCGGGCCGAACGGTGCGGGCGGCGGCCCGAAGCCGGCGGGCTCCTGCGCGTCGGGTTCCGGCCGTGCGCCGGGAGTGCGACCGGTCATGGGGGAAGTCTGGCCGCTGCGGCGGCATTTCTAGAATAGATTTTTAGACTTCTTCGCCGCCTACCGCACCGCCCGCCGCCCCCTCCCGTCTCCCGGTCGCCCGCCCGGGTGCACAGGTCTAGCGTGGAGTGAAGGTCCGTGGCTTGGCGGGCGAGGAGGCCGGGCATGACGACACGTTGGCGCAGTGCGGCCGTGGCCGCGGCGGCGGTCGGACTCGTGGTGGCGCCCGTGGGTACGGGGGCGGGGGCGGTGTACGCGTGGGACGCGGCGGCGGCGCACACGCAGACCACGACGGCCCCGGCCGCAGCCCCGACACCCGCGACCGAGCCGACGCCGACGCCGGCTCCCACGTCCGCCTCCGACGAGTTCGCGCAGCTGACCCCCGCCGTGGCCCGGCAGTTGGACGACTCCATCCGGAAGGTCCTGGCCGAGGCGAAGATCCCGGGCGTGATCGTGGCCGTGTCGGCGCCCGGCAAGGGTGAGTACGTACGGTCCTTCGGCGTCGCGGACAAGGCCACGGGCGCGCCGATGACCCCGAACCTGAACATGCGGATCGGCAGCGTGACGAAGACCTTCACCGTCACCGCCCTCCTGGAACTGGTCGACGACGGCAAGGTCGGGCTGGACGACCCCATAGCCAAGTACGTCGACGGGGTGCCGAACGGCGACCGGATCACCCTGCGCGAGCTGGCCGGGATGCGCAGCGGGCTCTTCAACTACTCGGCGGACGAGGACTTCTACAAGGCGTTCACCAGCAATCCCGACCGGCCCTTCACCCCGCAGGAACTGCTCGACTACTCGTTCAAGCACCCGGTGCTGTTCGAGCCGAACGCGAAGTTCTACTACTGCAACACCAACCTGATCCTCCTCGGGCTGGTGGTGGAGAAGGTCAGCGGCACGCCGCTGGACCGGTTCATCGACCGGGAGGTCGTCGAACCGGCCGGGCTGAAGGACACGCTCTTCCCCACGGGCCCGGAGTTCCCCGAGCCGCACGCCCAGGGCTACACGAACCAGACGGCCTCCGGGAAGGTGGAGAACTCCACCGACTGGAATCCCTCCTGGGGCTGGGCGGCCGGCGCGATGATCTCCGACCTTTCCGACCTGCGCAGCTGGGCGAAGACCCTGGCGACCGGGACCCTGCTGACCCCCGCCACCCAGGCCCAGCGGCTGGACGTGGTCGACGCGATCCCGGGCGCGGGATACGGACTGGGCATCTTCAACGTCCAGGGCTGGATCGGGCACAACGGCTCACTGCCGGGCTACGGCTCGCTCGTCCTCTACCTGCCGGAGGCAAAGGCCACGCTGGTCGTGCTGCTCAACACGGACATCTCGTACGAGAACCAGGAGCCCAGCACCCTCTTCGGAGAGGCGATCACCGAGATCGTGACTCCCGACCGGGTCTACTCGCTCCCCGCCCAGCCCCCGTCGTGAGCGGGCGGGACGGCCGAGTGCCCCATGTGTGCGGCGGGCCCCGGGACTTCGGTCCCGGGGTCGGCGGCGTCGTGTGCGCGGCCGGTCCTTCGCGGCGGCCGACTCCGGCCGTAGCGTAGGGAGTCGAGAGTCCGGGCGACCGGTCGCCCGCGCACAATGGTCCGCGGCGCGCGCGAAACACCCCTGAGGGAGACGTACATGAACGGTCAGGCACAGGCGGCGGCACAGCAGGACGTCCCGTCCCCGACGGAGGACTCGGCGCCGGCATCCGCACCCGCCGCGCCCGCCCCCGCCCCCGCCCCCGCCCCCGAGGTCTCGGTCCGCGCCGCCGGCGAGGCGGACGTCGAGGCGGCGGCCGTGCTGTTCCGCGGCTACCTCGACTTCTACGAGGTGGACATCGAGGACCCGGACGCCCCGCGGGCCTTCCTGGCGGAGCGGATCGCCAAGGACGAGTCCCTGGTCCTGCTCGCCGACGTCCCGGACGCGGGCACGGTCGGCTTCGCGCAGGTCTACCGCGGGTTCTCCTCGCTCTCCCTGCGGACCGCATGGGTCCTCAACGACCTGTACGTGGCCCCGGAGGGCCGCCGCACCGGGGCCGGCCGGGCGCTGCTGCGCGAGGTGCTGCGCCGGGCCCGCGAGGCCGGGGTGTCCGGGGTGCAGCTGGAGACCGCGTACGACAACACCGTCGCGCAGGGGCTGTACGAGGCGGAGGGCTTCGTCCGCGAGGAGTTCCACGTGTACTTCCACGACCTGGGCTGACCGGCTTCCGGGGCAGGGCACGGTCTTCCCGGCGGACCCCGGGGGAATGCTCCCGGGAAGACTCCCGGCGGGCGATGAAACATTTCCGCACCGCCGACGCGTCAGTGTGGTGTGACGGACGCGAGGGGGAGCAGATGCGGCACGGTCGCGGGAGCGGATTCCGTGAGTTCGCGGCGGGCCGGTCGGGGCACCTGTACCGGTCGGCGTGCCTGCTGGCGAGCGGGGACACCCACCTCGCGGAGGACCTGGTGCAGGAGACCCTGGGGCGGATGTACCTGCGCTGGGGGCGGATCTCCCGTATCGACAATCCGGCGGCGTACGCGCAGACGGTGCTGGTACGGGCCTTCCTCACGCACCAGCGCCGCCGCTCGGCGGGGGAACGGCCGGTCGGTGAGCTGCCCGACCCGGGCGCGCCCGCGACCGGCGGCGAGGATCCGGCGCTGCGGCTGACGCTGCTGGAGGCGCTGGGGCGGCTCGCGCCCAAGGACCGGGCGGTACTGGTGCTCCGCTACTGGGAGGACCGCAGCGTCGAGGAGACCGCCGACGCGATGAACACCAGCTCGGCGGCGGTCCGTACGCGGACCTCGCGGGCGCTCGCCCGGCTGCGCGAGCAGCTGGGCGGCAGCCTCTCCGCCTTCGTGGATCTCTGAGACCGGCGCGAACCGCTCGGCTCCGGTCCCCCCGGGTTCGCTCGGTCCCCTCCGGTCACTCCCTCGCCCCACCCCACCCTGCAAACGGAAGGTCTGGTTCCACATGCCCTTTGAAGACGAACTCGGCGAAGCCCTGCGGCGTGCGGGGGAGGGCTTCACGACCGACCGGCACGCCCTCGCGGAAGCGGGAGAGCAGCGCGGCCGACGGCTGGTGGCGCGCCGCCGGGCCGCCGTGGTCGGGGGCTCCGCGCTGGCCCTGACCGTGATCGCGACGGCGGGCGCCTACACCGGCGGCCTGTTCGACGGCCCGGGCGCCGTGGACCGGGTCGACGTCGCGGCGCCGCCGACCGGTCCCGGCGGCAGCGGGAAGCAGCCGCGGAGCGGCACCGGCGTGGTGACAGCCGAGCAGCTGATCGCGAACCTGACGGCCCTCCTGCCGGGCGGAGCGCTCACCAAGGCCGAGGCGCGGGGCACCAGCGACGAGCTGGGCCCGTGGGTCTCCGGCGTGTACGACGACGGGAAGGGGAAGTCCGCCGTCTCCGTCCGCCTCCAGCGGGTCGATCCGAAGGGCAGCCTGGCTCGCGAGCAGACCGAGTGCGGGGACAAGAGCCTGCAGGGCTACGACGACTGCCGGACCGAGTATCTGGCCGACGGTTCCAGGCTGATGCTCCACAAGGGCTACGAGTACCCCGACCGCCGGGTGGACACCAAGGTCTGGTCGGCGACGCTCGTCACCCCGCAGGGCTTCCTGGTCGGCGCGTCCGAGTGGAACGCGGCGGCCGAGAAGGGCGCCCCCGTCTCCCGGACCGATCCGCCGCTGGCCACGGAGGAATTGAAGACCCTGGTCACCTCACCGGCATGGCAGCCGGCGCTGAACGACCTGCCGACGGTCGAGCCCGAGGTCCCCCAGGTGCAGGAGCCGACCGCACTGCGGGACCGGAACGCCGGGGCGGCTCTGGAGCACCTGATCAACGGACTCGGAGTCGCGGCGCCTGTCGTCGCCAGGGGCGGCGAGGGCGAGTACGGGTATGTCGTCCTCGACGACGGCAGTGGAAGGTCCCTGGTCCAGATCAACGTCCAGAAGGGCGAGGGCAACATCGGTTTCACGGACGCCGATGCCACCGTGCGGCCCGACGGGACAAGGGTGAAGCCCATGGTGGGGCGCGCCACGCAGGGCAAGGACGTGATGCAGTGGAGCGTGGACACCCTGCGCAAGGACGGTCTGCGCGTGCTGGTCTCCTCCTTCAACGCGGCCGATCCGAACGGCACGCCCACGCGCGACTCGCCCATGCTGACGATGGAGCAGCTGCACGAGATCGCGCTCGCCCCGGGGTGGAACCGGACCCGCAACTAGTGCTGTGACCGGAAAGGTCCACCGGGTCGCGACGCCCGGCACGGCACCTCGCCGCGTTGTCGGACCACGGAAGTACGTCCAGTACGGCCCGTGGCCCTCCGCCTTGCGATGCACCGCACCGGACGCCGCGACCCGGCAAACCTTTCCGGTCACAGCACTAGAAACCGGCGTGAGCGGGTTCATTTGGCGTCCGCGTAGCACTCCACGACCGCCGTCGTGAACGGGAACCGGACCGGGGTGTCGCCGAAGGCGATCCGGCCGGCCCGGTCGCCGGCGGCGCGGATCGCCGCCACCACGGCCTCGGCCTCCTCGGCCGGGCAGTGCACGATCACCTCGTCGTGCTGGAAGAACACCAGCTCGGCCCGCATGCCGGCGGTCGCCTGCCGCAGGGCCGCGAGCAGCAGCAGCGCCCAGTCGGCCGCGCTGCCCTGGACCACGAAGTTACGGGTGAACCGGCCGCGGGCCCGGGTATTGGTGGAGGCGTAGCTCGGGGTCCAGCCGTCCTCCCGGTCCTGCGGGGTGCCCGACTCGCCCTCGCCGTACCCCTCGCCGGGGTCGATGCCGCCGTCGCCGGCCTCGTCGCCGTCGCCGGAGCCGGCGGGGGGCGGGCAGGTACGGCCCAGCCAGGTCCGTACGAGCCGGCCCTCCTCCCCGGCCTTCGCGGCGTCGTCCACGTACGCGACCGCCAGGGGGAAGCGGCGGCGGAGCGCGGCCAGGTTCTTCAGGCCGTCCCCGGAGGTCTGCCCGTAGACGGCGCCGAGCACGGCGAGCTTGGCCTTGTCCCGGTCGCCGGAGAAGCCCCGGCGGGAGACGGCGGTGTAGAGGTCCGAGGCCTCCCCGGCGACCTCCATGAAGGCCGGGTCCCGGGAGATGGCGGCGAGTACGCGCGGTTCCATCTGGTCGGCGTCGGCGACGACGAGCCGCCAGCCCGGGTCGGCGACGACCGCCCGGCGGATCACCTTGGGGATCTGCAGGGCGCCGCCGCCGTTGGTGACCCAGCGGCCGGTCAGGGTGCCGCCGGGGATGAACTCCGGGCGGAAGCGGCCGTCGCGGACCCAGTCCGCGAGCCAGGACCAGCCGTGGGCGGTGTAGATCCGGTACAGCTTCTTGTACTCGATCAACGGCTCGACGGCGGGATGGTCCAGCTCCTGGATCTCCCAGCGGCGGGTGGACCTGAGCTTGATCCCGGCTCCGGCGAAGGCCTTGATGACGTCGGCGGGCAGATCGGGGCGCACACGCCTGCCGAATGCGGCGGACACGCGGTCCGCCAGCTCGGCGAGGCGCCGGGGCTCCCCGCCGCCCGCGTACCGCTCGCCGAGCAGCTCGGTCAGCAGGGCGCGGTGCACGTCGGCCCGCCAGGGCAGACCGGCACGGTTCATCTCGGCGGCGACGAGGAAGGCCGCCGACTCGGCGGCGACGAGCAGCCGCATCCGGTCGGGGCGGTCGGTGGCGTCGAGCCGTTTCGCCTGGTCGGCGTGGATGGCGAGCAGGGCGTCCAGGGGGACGGGGACGGGCTGCGGGTCGAAGAGGGAGTCCTGGGCGCGGGGCTCGGCGGCGCGCGGGCGTGGATCCGGCGGTACGGGGGTGTGGGTGAGCCGGGCCCAGGCGGCCGCCGCGGAGCGGGGCTCGCCGGAGCGGCCCTCGTGGCCGAGGAGCAGCAGCTCGGCGGCCTCGATGTCGTGGCACCGCTCGACGCGGGTGCCTGCGGCGAGCAGGCGGGGGTAGACGGCGGCGGTGGACCGCCAGACCCAGCGGGTGCCGGGCGGGGCGGAGCGGATCGCTTCCGCGGGGTCGCGGACGCGGAGCCGGACTCCGTCCGTGGGGGGTACGGGCGCGGCGTGCCACCACCCGTCGCCGTCCTCGGCGAGGGCCCAGCGGGCGGTGCGGTCGCTCATGGGTGCGAGTGTCCCACCGGGGTCTGACAGGGGGGCTTCGGCGTGCCGGTGCGCTGGGCCGCTGGGCCGTGCCGGGTGCTGTGCCGGGTGCGGCGCCGTTCCCGGGGCTCCGCCCCGGACCCCGCGCCTCAAACGCCGGCGGGGCTGGAACGGCCGGGGCCGGAAGGGACGGCGGAGCTGGAGCTGCGGGCGGGCTGGAAGACTGGAGGGGTGAGAGACCTTGCCGAGACCGTCGATCGAGCCTTCGCTGCCGCCCTCTACGCCCAGGACGATGCCGGGCTGGACACCGGGGCCTCGTTGCTCGTCGCCGATCAGGGCGGCTGGGCCGCGGTCGGGCGGGAGCTGCTCGCGCGCGGGGAGGCGTACGTGCGCCAGGGCTGGGAGCGGGGCTGGCAGCCGGCGGACGTGCTGCGGCTGGTCCGGCGGGACCTCGACGAGCGGCACCTGCGCATCACCGGGGACCTGATCGCCGCCGAGGCGCGCCGCTACGCGCGACTGCCGGCGCGCTGGGGTGCCGGTGAGGTGTGGTGGGCGCGCGACGAGGAGTACGCCGACCGGCTCGCACAGCGGGAAAGGGCCGACCGGTTCACGCTGGCCACGGCCTTCCTGGAGGTGCTGCGGCTGCTGATACGGCTGCCCTCGATCGAGCCCGTGGGGCCGCTGCCCGGTGACCCGGCCGACGCCCTCGCCGAGCACGCCCACATAGAGCCGCGCATGCTGGGCCGGATCCGGGCGCTGCTCGCCAAGGCCGAGGCGACCACCTTCCCGGAGGAGGCGGAGGCGCTCAGCGCCAAGGCCCAGGAGCTGATGGCCCGGCACACCGTGGACGAGGCGCTGCTGGCCGCCCGCGGCGGCGGCCCGGCGCAGGTCCCGGGGGCCTGCCGGATCGGAGTCGAGCCGCCGTACGAGGAGGCGAAGGCGGTGCTGCTCGACGCGGTGGCCACCGCCAACCGCTGCCGGGCGGTGTGGAACAGCGGCTTCGGGTTCTCCACGGTGGTCGGCTTCGAGAGCGACCTGGAGGCGGTGGAGCTGCTCCACACCTCGCTGCTCGTCCAGGGCACGGCGGCGATGACCCGCGCGGAGGCCGCGCAGCGCTCCGGCGGGCGCAAGCGGACGAAGACCTTCAGGCAGTCCTTCCTGCTCGCCTACGCCAGCCGGCTCGGCCACCGGCTGGCCGAGACCGCCGAGCACGCGGCGACGGAGGCCCCCGACAACCTGCCGGCCCTGGTGGCCCGGGACGTGGCGGTCACCTCGCGCGCGGACGAGATGTTCCCGCGGACCACCACGACCCGGCTGCGCGGCGCGACCGACCACGCGGGCTGGGAGGACGGCACGGCGGCCGCCGACCGCGCCCACATGGGCGGCCGGCGCAGGCCGCTGCCCCGCTAGACAACACACCAGTACGCCGATCCGGCCGGAGCCCGGCGGGCCGATGTGCGCGAGGCCCTGCTGGCGGCGCGCGACGCCCGCATCGCCTGGCAGGAGTCCGTGGACCGGGCCGCCGGGGAGCCGGTGCGCCACCGCGGGCCGTCCCACGCGGCCGCCGACGGCGCGGGGGACGCCCTGGCCGCGCTGGGCCGGTGCACCATGCTGCTGGAGGCCCGTCTCCCGGACCGCGGGCAGGCCCCGGTGCCCGGCGCCGCCGACCTGGCCGGGGCGCTGCGCAGCGCCGGCGAGGCGGGCGCCGAGGCGGTGCGGGAGCGCCGGGTGCCGCAGTGGGGCGAGGTCAGGGCGGTGCCGGCGGACCGGCGCGGGCCCGAGCAGGGGGTCCTGCGGGGGGCCGCGGCGCAGCTCCTGGACTCGCTGGACGAGGTGTCCGAGTCCCTTCGCCCCTGAGCACCAACCTCTGAGTGATCAACGGACCACCCCGCGTGCACGTGCATCTGCCCATGCAGCAGCTCATGAACACAGCTATGATCCGGAGGAGTTGACATCTGCACTATCGGGGGCTTCCTGTGGACCACGCGTACAACGGGATGGCAGCTGCAGAACTCGCTTCCTTGTTTGAGCTGACGTGGCAGAAGAGCAGACACAGCAACTCGCAGGGTTCCTGCGTGGAGTTCGCGCGGCTGCCGGGAGGCGACGTCGCCATGCGCAACTCGCGCTTCCCGGACGGACCGGCACTGGTCTACACGCCGGCGGAGATCGAGGCCCTGCTCCTGGGCGTCAAGGACGGCGAGTTCGATCATCTGATCGCCTGACGGAACAGCGCACCCAATCAAGCCATGCACGTGCACTGGCCGGGACTGATCGCAATGATCAATCCCGGCCAGTTGTCCTGTGTGTGCCCCTGCTCGGCGGCTGTCGGCCGTTCAGTCCTGGAGCAGGAAGAGCGCCCAGACGACCTTGCCGGTCAGCCGTCCCGCGAGCGGGTGCCAGCCCCAGCTGTCGCTGTACGCGTCCACCAGGAACAGCCCGCGCCCGGACTCCAGGTCGCAGTTCTCCGAGGTCCGCTCCGGTGAGAACGCCCCGCCGGGCCGGTCCTCGCTGGGGTCCCGCACCGCACACACCAGCCGTGTGCTCCACCGCATCAGGTGCAGCCGTACCGGCGGCTCCGGCTCGGCGTCCGGACCGCGCCTGTCCTCGGGCAGGGCATGGCGCAGCGCGTTCGTGACGAGTTCGGAGACGACCAGGGCCACGTCGTCGAAACGGTCGTCGAGCCCCCACTGGGACAGGGTCGACCGGGTGAAGGTGCGGGCGCCGCGCACCGCGTCGAAGCGTGCGGGAAGGGCGCATGAGGCGGACCCGGAGACAGCCGTGGGGTCGACCGGGGGCAGCCCCTGCCGTAACGGCTCGAGCATGGTCGATCCATTCGTCCCCATGCGAGGCACTCCCGGGATTCGCGGGCGGAGCGGTCAACTCCGTCCAGAAAGAACTGCGGGGTGGGTCCGGCGCCGGCGCGAACAGCACGCAGGTGCGCGGGGACCATCGTTCCGAATGCCGGAGCCGGATGCAAGGGCAGATGCACGTGCACGCGCCGGACCTGTCCACTCCCGTGACGGTTCTGACTCATTTCTTCCTACGCATACTTACGGACTTCTTTTCCCGGAGACGGGATTCCGTTACAGAACGAGTACGGGCCGATGCGTTTTGGTGGCAGACTGCGGCCCCTGGGGTACGGGGGCCCCGAGACGCTCGCGCACACCACGCGCACGCCAATGCGATGGGGAGGGCAGTACTAGTGACCGCAGAAGCAAGCGGTTCTGTGGTGCGCCGCATCCTCCTGGGCTCCCAGCTCAGGCGACTCCGAGAATCCCGCGGCATCACCCGTGAGGCGGCCGGCTACTCGATCCGCGCATCCGAATCGAAGATCAGCCGCTTGGAGTTGGGAAGGGTGAGCTTCAAGGCCAGAGACGTCGAGGACCTCCTCACGCTCTACGGAGTCACGGACAGCACCGAGCGCGAGTCGCTGCTCGGACTGGTCCGCGAGGCCAACGCGACCGGCTGGTGGCACAGTTACGGCGACGTGCTGCCCGGGTGGTTCCAGACGTACATCGGTCTGGAGGGCGCCGCCTCCCTCATCCGCATCTACGAAGTGCAGTTCGTCCACGGGCTGTTGCAGACCGAGGCCTACGCCCACGCCGTCGTCAGCCGCGGCATGCCCGGCGCCACCGGCGCCGAGATCGACCGCCGCGTCGCCCTGCGCCTGGAGCGGCAGAAGGTCCTCGTCTCCGAGAACGCCCCGGTCTTCCACGCCGTCCTCGACGAGGCCGCGCTGCGCCGCCCGTACGGCGACCGCGAGGTCATGCGCGGACAGCTGGAGCACCTCATCGAGGTCTCCCAGCGCCCCAACGTGCAGCTCCAGGTGATGCCCTTCTCGTTCGGCGGCCACGCGGGCGAGAGCGGAGCCTTCACCCTGCTGCGCTTCCCCGAGTCCGACCTCCAGGACATCGTCTATCTGGAACAGCTCACCAGTGCCCTCTACCTGGACAAGGACGAGGAAGTGGGGCAGTACGGGCGCGCGATGGAACGGCTCCAGGCCGACTGCCCCGACCCCGACCGGACCAGGGATCTTCTTCGCGGCCTGCTCCAACTGTCTTGATTCGCACGTAGTATGACGTCTGATCAGTGCATGATGACCGATCGGTCTCCGGTGCAGCGCACGGGTGCGCGCTCGCAGTAAGGGATGGCATGTCCATATTCAGCGACCTGGCTCACCAGTACATCGACGGCGAATGGCTGGCCGGTACCGGTTCGTGGGACATCATCGACGTCAACCCGTACAACGGGGAGAAGCTCGCGGCCATCACCGTGGCCACCGTCGAGCAGGTGGACCAGGCCTACCGCGGCGCCGAGCGCGCCCAGCGGGAGTGGGCCGCCACCAGCCCGTACATCAGACGCGCGGTCCTGGAGCGCGCCCTGCGGATCACCGAGGAGCGCGAGAAGGAAATCGTCGAGGCGATGATCGACGAGCTCGGCGGGACCCGTCCCAAGGCCGAGTACGAGGTCCACCTCGCGATGGAGTTCATCCGCGAGTCGCTCCAGCTGGCCGTCCGCCCCGAGGGCCGGATCCTGCCCTCGCCGGTGGAGGGCAAGGAGAACCGGATCCAGCGGCTGCCCGTGGGCGTCATCACCGTGATCAGCCCCTTCAACTTCCCGTTCCTGGTGACCCTGAAGTCGGTCGCCCCGGCCCTGGCGCTGGGCAACGCGGTCGTCATCAAGCCCAACCAGAACGCCCCGGTCGTCGGCGGCGGCGTGATCGCCAAGATCTTCGAGGACGCCGGGCTGCCGGCCGGCCTGCTGAACGTCCTCGTCACCGACATCGCGGAGATAGGCGACGCGCTCCTGACCCACCCCGTGCCCAAGGTCATCTCGTTCGCGGGATCGGACCGGGTCGGCCGGCACGTCGGGGCGATCGCCGCCCGCCACTTCAAGCGCACGGTCCTGGAGCTCAGCGGCAACAGCGCGCTCGTCGTCCTCGACGACGCCGACCTCGACTACGCGGTGGACGCGGCCGTCTTCAGCCGCTTCGTCTACCAGGGCCAGGTCTGCATGGCCGCCAACCGCATCCTCGTCGACGCCTCGGTCGCCGAGGAGTTCACGGAGAAGTTCATCGCCCGCGTGCGCGGCCTGAAGACGGGCGACCCGCACGAGGCCGACACCCACATCGGCCCGCTGATCAACTCCTTCCAGGCCGACGCGCTGACCGCGCTCGTGGACCAGGCCGTGGAATCGGGCGCGCAGGCGCTCGTACGGGGTTCTACGCGCGGCAACCTGGTCGAACCCACGGTGCTCGCCGGGATCCCCGAGGACTCCCCGCTGCTGGGCCAGGAGATCTTCGGGCCGGTGGCCCTGCTGGTGGTCTTCGACGGCGAGGACGAGGCCGTCCGGCTGACCAACGCGACCCCCTACGGGCTCAGCGGCGCGGTGCACACCCGGGACGTGGAGCGGGGCGTCCGCTTCGCGCAGCGGATCGAGACGGGCATGATCCACGTCAACGACTCCACGATCGGGGACGAGCCGCTGGCCGCGTTCGGCGGCGAGAAGGCCTCGGGTCTGGGCCGGCTGAACGGCGAGGCCACGATCGAGGCCTTCACCACCCAGAAGTGGATCTCCGTGCAGCACGGCCGGACGACCTTCCCGTTCTAGGTCCCGCCCGGCGTCCCCCTAGACTCGGCCGGGCGTAGGCAGCCGCCCGGGGGAGAACGAGTTGAGCAACATACCGGAGACCGGCCGGACCCCTCGGGTCCAGAACCGGCTCGTCGTCATCCAGATCGTGGTCTTCTCGCTGTTGCTCACGCTGGGCGGACGCCTCTGGTACCTCCAGATCCGCAATGGTTCGGAGTACACGGACGAGGCGAAGAACAACCACGTCCAGCAGGTGGTCCAGCCCGCCGTGCGCGGCTCGATCCTGGACTCCCGCGGGATTCCGCTCGCCGACAACGCGACCCACCTCGTGGTCTCCGCCAGCCGCACCGAGCTGCTGACCATGAAGGACAAGGGCAGGTCCGTGCTGACCCGGCTCGCCGGGGTGCTGGGCCTGGACGCCCAGGAGGTCGTCGACAAGGTCCGGCTCTGCGACGCCAAGACCAAGCAGCCCTGCTGGAACGGGTCCCCCTACCAGCCCATCCCGGTCAGCGACGAGGCCACCACCGAGCAGGCGCTGCAGATCCGCGAGCACCCCGAGGACTTCCCGGGCATCACGGCCGAGGCGACGGCCCTGCGCCGCTACGCCGCCCCGGACCAGGCCAACACCTCCCAGGTGCTCGGCTACCTCTCGCCGGTCACCGACGAGGAGATCGCCAAGGCGAAGAAGTCGGACTCGCCGTACCTGCGCTCCGACCAGGTCGGCCGCTCCGGCCTGGAGCGCACGTACGACAAGGAGCTGCGCGGCAAGGCGGGCATCACCCGCTACGAGGTGGACAACCTCGGCCGGGTCATCGGGCAGGGCGAGACCGACCCGGCGCGGCCCGGCTCGAACATCGTGACCTCGATCGACTCCCGCGTGCAGGCGGTCGCCGAGCGCGAGTTGAACAACGCGATGATCGACGCCCGCAAGGTCTACGACAAGAACACCCGCCGCAACTACGAGGCCGACTCCGGCTCCGTGGTGGTGATGGAGACCAAGACCGGCCGGGTCGTGGCGATGGCCTCGAACCCGACCTACGACCCCAACGCGTGGGTGGGCGGCATCTCCGCCAAGGACTACGCCGGCCTCACCGACAAGGAGTCGAACTACCCGCTGCTGAACCGGGCCATCCAGGCCCAGGCGGCGCCTGGCTCCATCTTCAAGGTGGTCACCTCGACCGCCGCGGTCAATGCCGGGTACCCGTTCAACAACCGCTACCCCTGCCCCAGCTCGTACTCGGTGGGCAGCCAGACCTTCACGAACTTCGAGTCGCAGGGCCACGGCGACATCACCATCGGCCGGGCCCTGGAGGTCTCCTGCGACACCGTCTACTACGCCCTCGCGGACCAGGAGTGGAAGAAGGACGGCGGAATCAACCCGAAGAAGAACCCGAACGACTGGTTCCTCAAGACCGCCCACGAGTTCGGGCTGGGCAAGCGCACCGGCATCGACCTGCCGAACGAGGTCCCCGGCCGCGTCCCCGACCGGAAGTGGAAGCAGGACTTCTTCGAGGCGAACAAGGACGCCTGGTGCCGGGACGGCAAGAAGAACGGCTCCTTCGCCGAGAAGATCGCCTACGAGAACTGCCGCCAGGGCAACCAGCTGCGCGAGGGCGACGCCATCAACTACTCCATCGGGCAGGGCGACACGCTCGTCACCCCGATCCAGATGGCCTCCGTCTACTCGGCGATCGCCAACGGCGGCACGCTCCACCAGCCCAGCATCGGCAAGGCGATCGTCAGCGCCGACGGGAAGTCGGTCCAGGAGATCGCGCCGAAGGAGCAGGGCAAGCTGCCGATGGACGCGAAGACCCGCGACAACATCGACGAGGCGCTCGCCGGCGTGGCCACCGACGGCAGCGCCGCCTGGCGCTTCGGCGGCTGGCCGCAGAAGCAGATCCCGATGCACGCCAAGACGGGCACGGCCGAGGTCCAGGGCAAGCAGACCACCTCGTGGTTCGCCTCGTACACCGACGACTACGCGATCGTGATGACGATCTCGCAGGGCGGCACCGGCTCGGGCGCGTCGGGACCGGCGGTCCGCAAGATCTACGAGTCGATGTACGGGCTCGACCCGACGGGCAAGCAGGACCTCTCCAAGGCACTGCTCCCGCAGCCCGCCACGGCGCTGCCGGCGGTCCGCCCGGACGGGGAGATCGAGGGCAACTGAGCCGCGATTGCGGACAGGAGCTGACCGCAAGGCTCCGTAGCGTATGGGGTGTCGGAGGGAAGAGCCCCCGGCACCCCATCCCACACCCAAGGCGGTCGGTCATGGCTCAGCTTTCCACCGAAGTCCTCGGCGACGAGCGCGGCACCCTCCTCGCCTTCGTCGAGGCCCAGCGCGCGGCGATCCGCGAATCCCTCCTCGGACTCGGCGAGGAGCAGGCCGCGAGCCGCCCGAGCGTGAGCGAGCTCAGCCTGTCCGGGGTGCTCAAGCACGTGGCCGAGTGCGAACTGGGCTGGCTGCGTCTGGCGCAGCAGCGGCCGAACGAGCGGGAGCGCAACGAGGAGACCTACGGCGAGATGTTCCGGCTCGTCGAGGGCGAGTCCGTGGAGTCGGTGCTGGCCTTCTGGGACGGGGTCAGGCAGGAGACGGAGGCCTTCGTCGCCGCCGCCGCGAGTCTGGACATCACCTTCCCCCTGCCGCAGGCGCCCTGGTTCCCCGAGGACGGCAAGGTCTCGATCCGCTGGATGCTCCTGCACCTGGTCGAGGAGTTCGCCCGGCACGCGGGCCACGCGGACATCGTCCGGGAGTCCCTGGACGGCACCCGCGCCATGGGGTGAGCGGGGGTGAGTAGCCTGGCCCCATGTCAGCGATCCGGCTTCTTGTCCTCGGTGCGGTCCGCCAGCACGGGCGGGCCCACGGGTACCAGGTACGCAACGACCTCGAGTACTGGGGCGCCCACGAGTGGTCGAACACCAAGCCCGGATCGATCTACCACGCGCTCAAGCAGATGGCGAAGCAGGGCGTCCTGCACGCGCACGAGGTGGCGCCGAGCGCGGCGGGCGGGCCGCCGCGCACCGAGTACGAGGTGACGGACGCCGGCCGTGAGGAGTACTTCCGGCTGCTGCGCGAGGCCCTCGCGGCGTACGACCAGAAGACGGACGTGCTGTCGGCGGCGATCGGCTTCATGGTCGATCTGCCGCGGGCGGAGGTGCTCGCGCTGCTCCGGGAGCGGATGGCGAAGCTGGCGCTCTGGCGGTCGTCGGTGACGGAGTACTACACGCCGGAGGGCGGCCCGGAGGCGCTCGGGCACATCGGCGAGATCATGCACATGTGGGTCCACTCCGCGGACGCCGAGGCGGAGTGGACGCGGGGCCTGATCGCCCGGATCGAGGGGGGCGCGTACTCCTTCGCGGGCGAGGGCGGCGATCCGTTCGTGGGGGTCCTCGCGGACGGCCAGGAGAATCCGTACGCCGCGCGACAGGATGCGTAATCAAGTTTGACTAGCCGAAGGGTGGGCATTACCTTGAGCGGCCCAGCTACTCAAATTTGACTAATGGAGAGCGGTTTTGGCGATCTTCATCGAAGGCGTGCACAAGCGGTACGGGGACAGGTCCGCGCTGGCGGGGCTCGACCTGGAGGTGAGGCCCGGGACGGTGCAGGCCGTGCTCGGCCCCAACGGAGCCGGGAAGACCACGGCCGTGCGCATCATGAGCACCCTGCTGCGGCACGACGAGGGCGTGGTCCGGGTCGCGGGCCACGACGTACGCACCCAGGCGCCCGCCGTCCGGGCCCGGATCGGGCTGCTCGGCCAGCACGCGGCGCTCGACGAGGGCCTGGGCGGGCGGCAGAACCTGGAGATGTTCGGCCGCCTGAACCACCTCGGCGCGCGACGGGCCGGGCTGCGGGCCGACGAACTGCTGGACCGCTTCGGCCTCGCGGACACCGGCAGCAAGCCCGTGCAGCGGTACAGCGGCGGTATGCGGCGCCGGCTCGACCTCGCGGCGTCCCTGATCACCGAGCCGGAGGTGCTCTTCCTCGACGAGCCCACCACCGGGCTCGACCCCCGCGGCCGCGCCGAGGTGTGGAGCGCGGTCCGCTCGCTGGTGGGCGGCGGCACGACCGTCCTGCTGACCACGCAGTACCTGGAGGAGGCCGACCGGCTGGCCGACCGCATCACGCTGATCGACGCGGGGCGGGTGGCGGCCGAGGGCACGGCCGACGAGCTGAAGTCCCTCGTCGGGGCCGACCGGATCGTCGTCGTCCTGCGCGACGCGGGGCGGCTCGCGCAGGCGGCGCGGCTGCTGCCGGACCCGGCCGTGGACCCGGACTCCCTCACCCTGAGCTTCCCGGTGGAGGACCGGATGGCGGGCCTGGCCCTGACCCTGCGCGTGCTGGAGGAGGCGGGCATCGAGGCGGTCGACCTCGCGGTCCGCCGCCCCACGCTCGACGAGGTCTTCCTGCACCTGACCGACCGTACGGATGCCGCGGAGGTGGCCGCATGAGCGCGAGCACGAGCGTGACCACGGGTCCGTCGGCGGGCCCGGGCCTGCCCTGGGTGGTCGTGGACTCCTGGACGATGACCCGCCGCGAGCTCGCGCACTGGGCGCGGCAGCCGGTCCGGGTGGTCGTCGGCCTGGTCTTCCCGGTGATGCTGCTGCTGATGTTCGGCTTCCTGGTCGGCGGCGGGCGCGGGATCGACGGCGAGTACGTCGAGTTCCTGGTGCCCGGGATGCTCGCACTGACCATGGCCTTCGGACTGGAGGCGACCATGACCGCGGTCACCCAGGACCTGGGGAAGGGGGTGATCGACCGGTTCCGCGCCATGCCGATGTCCTCGGCGGCGGTGCTGGTCGGCCGCAGCGCGGCCGACATGCTCCAGTCTGCGGTGGGCCTGGCCGTCCTCGCGGGCGTCGGCCTGCTGCTGGGCTGGCGCTGGCACGGCTCGCCGGCGGCCGCGCTGCTGGCCTTCGCGCTGCTCCTGCTGCTGCGCTTCGCGATGCTGTGGATCGGCATCCACCTGGGCATGGTGGCGGGCCGTCCGGAGCTGGTGCAGGCGGTGCAGATCCTGGTGTGGCCGGTGGGCTTCCTCTCCAACGCGTTCGCCACTCCCGAGGCGATGCCGGGCTGGCTGGGGGCGGTGGTGGAATGGAACCCGATGTCGGCGACGGCGACCGCGGTCCGCGACCTGTTCGGCAATCCGGCCGCGGCCGGGGAATCGTGGGCCGGTGACCATGCCGCGCTGCTGGCCGTCGGCTGGCCGGTGCTGCTGCTGGCGGTCTTCTTCCCGCTGGCGGTGGCCAGGTTCCGCGGCCTGGACCAGTAGCCGCCGCGGGCGGAGGGACTTGCACCTCACGCCGCGTGAGGGACCACAGTGAAGGGCGTACCCAACCAGAGGGCGGAAGAGATGAGCTACTCCGTGGGCCAGGTCGCCGGATTCGCCGGAGTCACGGTGCGCACCCTGCACCACTACGACGAGATCGGCCTGCTCTCTCCGAGCGGCCGCAGCAACGCGGGACACCGGCGGTACGACGACGCCGACCTGGACCGGCTGCAGCGGATCCTGTTCTACCGGGAGCTCGGCTTCCCCCTCGACGAGGTCGCGGTCCTGCTGGACGACCCGGAAACGGATCCGCGGGAGCATCTGCGCCGGCAGCATGCCCTGCTGACCGACCGGATCGACCGGCTCCAGCAGATGGCCCAGGCCGTTGAGCACGCCATGGAGGCGAAGAAGATGGGCATCAACCTCACGCCCGAGGAGAAGTTCGAGGTCTTCGGGGACTTCGATCCCGATCAGTACGCCGCGGAGGCCGAGCAGCGCTGGGGCGGCACGGACGCCTACGCCGAGTCGCAGCGCCGGGCCGCCGCCTGCACCAAGGAGGACTGGCAGCGGATCCTGGCCGAGGCCGACGGCATCAACCGGCGGCTGGCCGCGCTGATGGACACGGGAGCGGCCGCGGAGTCCGAGGAGGCCATGGACCTGGCCGAGGAGCACCGCGGCTGGATCGACGGGAACTGCTACACCTGCTCGTACGAGATGCACACCAACCTGGGTGAGATGTACGTGGCGGACGAGCGGTTCACGGCCACCTACGACGCCGTCCGGCCGGGGCTGGCCGTGTTCCTGCGGGACGCGATCATGGCCAACGCCGTACGCAAGGTGTAGGCGCGGACGTCACGCATCCGACCCCCTCCGGTCCCTGGAACCGGGCGGGGGTCGTGTGCGTTGATAATTGAAACCGCTCCTTCCGCAATACGCCCCCCGATCCAGGAGAGCCCGGAAACCCGTGTATACGCTTGCGCTCGGCCCTCAGTGGCTGTCCCCGGACTATCTGATCTCGCACTTCGGTCTGATCGGCATCCTGGTCATCGTCTTCGCCGAGTCGGGACTGTTCGCGTTCCTCCCCGGCGACTCCCTGCTCTTCACGGCGGGCCTGCTGGTCGCGGACGGCCAGTACATCAAGCAGCCGCTGTGGCTGGTCTGCACCCTGATCGTGGCCGCCGCGATCATCGGTGACCAGGTCGGTTACATGATCGGCAAGTTCTTCGGGCCGAAGCTCTTCAACCGGCCGAAGTCCAAGCTCTTCAAGCGCGAGAACCTGGACAAGGCGCACGAGTTCATGGACAAGCACGGCCCCAAGGCCATCGTGCTCGCCCGCTTCGTGCCGATCATCCGCACCTTCGCCCCGATGGTCGCGGGCGCCGGCACGATGAAGTACCGCACGTTCCTGACCTACAACGTCATCGGTGGCATCGGTTGGGGAGCGGGCGTCACGATCGCCGGCTACTGGCTCGGGCAGATCGAGTTCATCAAGACGAACGTCGAGCCGATCCTGGTGGGCATCGTCCTGCTGTCGGTCATCCCGGTGGTCTTCGAGGTGCTGAAGGCCCGCAAGGAGAACAAGGCGAACGCCGGCGCCGACGCGGCCGCCGTGCCCGCCGCCGACGGCTCCGGCCCGCAGGCCCCCGGCGCGCGCGGCCGGCACGCCAAGCGCTGAGCCGCACCCGTACGCACTCGTACGCACGCAGCACGCCCCGTACCGCCCCGGAGGCCCGTGAGAGGCCCCCGGGGCGTACGTGTGCCCGCACGGGGCCCGCGTACGGGGCCTGCGGGCGCCCGCCCCCGGTGCGCAGCGCTCAGAAGCCGCGGGTCCGCTTCGCCGCGCGGCGCTTGGCGGCGCTCGCGGCGCCCGGGATGCGCATGAACAGCCGTGAGGCCTCCGACCCGAGGTTGACGCCGATCGCGATGGCCAGCGCGATGGCCGCGGCGTTCACCAGCGAGCCCAGGCCCTCGTTCAGCCGGTTCTCGGCGATCAGCAGCAGCCCGTAGTACGTGGCCGAGCCGGGCAGCAGCGGGCCGATGGCGGCCGTCACGTACGGCAGGGCGGACGCGAAGCGGTAGCGGGAGAAGAGCTGCCCGAAGAGGCCCACCAGCCCGGCGGCGATGGCCGTGGACGGTACGGGCGGGATGCCCCCCGCGTAGTGCAGGGCCCCGAAGGTGACCCAGGCGACCGCGCCGTTGAGCGTCACGATCCACACGGTGGAGCGCTCCTGCTGGAGCAGGATCGCGAAGGTGAACACCAGCACCATCGAGGCGGCGATCTGGATCAGCGGCCGCTGCTGGATCTGGAGGACCTCCTCCGGCCGCGGCGAGGCGTCGAACTGCAGCCCGACGTAGAGCACCACCAGCACGCCCATGATGATGCCGATGAAGAGGTACATGACCTCCAGCAGCCGGGCCGACGCGGTGATGTAGTAGCCGGTCAGGCCGTCCTGCACGGCCGCGACCAGGGCCCGTCCCGGCAGCAGCGCGAACAGCCCACCGGTGATCACGGCGGAGGCCTTGACGTCGATGCCGGTCATGTTCAGCGCCACCCCGATGGCGGCGGGCGGCATCGCGGCGACCACGAACTGGTAGAACTCGGGCAGTCCGCGCCCGGCGCACAGCCACGCCAGGCGGTCGCCGAGGATCGCACCGATCACTGCGGCGAAGAAGACGAGGACCCCACCGCCGACCAGGGTGGAGGCGGCGCCGGCGAGCAGTCCGGCGGAGGCGGTGAGCATCCAGCCGGGGTACGGGTGCCGGTTGCGGCGGATCTCGGCGAGGCGCCGGTAGGCCTCCTCCAGCGACACGTCGATCTCGTGCGCGCTGATGTCGTCCACGAGCCGGAACACGGCGGCGAGCCGGTTGTAGTCGGTGCCGCGGCGGCGCACGGTCCGGCTGGCCGAGACCGGATCGCCCACCAGCGAGGGATGGTGGGTGATCGACAGCATGGTGAAGGTGACGGTCGGCTCGCAGCGGTCCAGCCCGTAGGAGCGGGCCACGGCGAACATCGCGGCCTCCACGTCCTCGGCGCCCTCACCGCCCGCGAGCAGCAGCTCGCCGATGCGCAGGGTCAGGTCGAGCACGCGGCCCACGGCGGGGCCCGTCTCGCTCAGCTTCTGGACCGGCTCCGGCACCGGCCGGATGTCGACCGGCATGCGCAGCATCGTGCGCATCCGGTCCTGCCAGGGCGATTCCTTCAGCAGCACGACGGGGAAGCCCTGGCCGGGGGTGTAGGCGGGCGGGGACTGCGCGGCCCGGTAGGTGGCCGGGGCGGCGAAGGCCGATCCCTCGGGTTCGGGCTGCACCGGATCGGCGCCCGCCGGACGGGCGAATTCCGAGGTGGGCTGGTCCTCCTCGGAAACCTCCGGCTCCATCCCCGGCGGCGGCGTGAAGGCGCTGTGCGCCTCGTCGGACTGGGGCTTCCTGTCCTCTGCCCCGTCGGCCTCCGCCACGCGTCCTCCAGTCCGTGATCACCCTGGGCATCAGTATGCGGAATCGTTTCCTCCCGCCGCACGCCCGCGAACGCGACAGCGGGCGGCATCCCCGAGGGGATACCGCCCGCCATGTCACCAGGGGCGCGGGGGAGTCCCCCGGCCCGTTACCGCCGAGCGCGAGCTCAGTGGTGGCCGCCCTGCGCCTCGAGGCGCTTGTACGAGGCCTCGATCTCGGCCTCGGCCTCGGTGCGGCCGACCCAGTTCGCGCCCTCGACGGACTTGCCCGGCTCCAGGTCCTTGTAGACCTCGAAGAAGTGCTGGATCTCCAGGCGGTCGAACTCGGAGACGTGGTGGATGTCGCGCAGGTGCTCGACACGCGGGTCGGAGGCCGGCACGCAGAGCAGCTTGTCGTCGCCGCCCGCCTCGTCCGTCATGCGGAACATGCCGATGGCGCGGCACTTGATCAGGCAGCCCGGGAAGGTCGGCTCGTCAAGGATGACCAGCGCGTCCAGCGGGTCGCCGTCCTCGCCGAGGGTGTTCTCGACGAAGCCGTAGTCGGCCGGGTAGCTGGTCGAGGTGAAGAGGCGACGGTCCAGACGGATCCGGCCGGTCTCGTGGTCCACCTCGTACTTGTTCCGCGAACCCTTGGGGATCTCGATGGTGACGTCGAACTCCACGTCCTGCTCCTCCATGATCAGCTGCATTGCTTCGAGACTGCGTTGATTGCACCGCGTGCGCGTCCGGCCCAGCCCTGCCGGGTGGGGTGCCATGCTCGCGGCAAGACGCAGTGGTTAAGTGTCCCTCACGCATATGTGTGATCGCGAAAGGGGCTGGTCCGAGGTGCCATTGGACAAGACGTGGCAGCTCATCGCGGGTTCGGCCGTCGCCGGCCTGGCCCTGTCGGTGGCAGCGGTGGCCGCCGCCGGTCCTTGGGACTCCGGCCAGCGTAAGGCCGAGCGGGACAGCGCCGCCTCCTGGGGCCGTACGGGTGGCGCAGATCACGGTGACGGGCCCGGTTCCGAAGGCCTGCCGCAGGCCGCGCCCAGCGCTCCCGGCGTGCTCGGCGGCATCGGCCCCGGGGTGCCGCGCGCACAGTCGGCGCCCGCCGCGCCCGCCTCCGCCGGGGGCCTGGCCGCCGCGCTGAAGCCGCTGCTCGCCGATCCCGCGCTCGGCACCGCCCGCACCGCGTCCGTGGTCGACACCGCCACCGGGCAGGTCCTCTACGAGTCCGGGGCGCGGGACGCCATGACCCCCGCCTCCACCGTCAAGATCGCCACCGCGGCGGCCGTGCTGGCCGCCCTGGGGCCCGAGCACCGGATCAGGACCACGGTCGCGCCCGGCGCCGCCCCCGGGCAGATCGTCCTCGTCGGCGGCGGCGACCCCTCGCTCACCGCGAAGAAGAAGAGCCCCGCGGGCTCCGGCGGCAGCCTCGTCGCCCTCGCCGCCGACACCGCGCAGGCCCTCAAGGCCGCCGGCACCGCCTCGGTGACCCTGGGATACGACGACAGCCTCTACGCCGGCCCCGCCCGCCACCCGATCGGCGTCAACCCCAACATCGCTCCGGTGACCGCCCTGGCGGCCGACGAGGGCCGCCCCGACGACTCCACCTCCGGACCCGTGGACCGGGCCGAGGACCCCTCCCGGGACGCGGCGCGCGCCTTCCGCACCCTGCTGGCCGAACGCGGCATCGAGGTCACAGGCGAACCGGCCCGGGCCAAGGCCGCCCCCGGCGTCCAGCCGCTGGCCGTCACCCTGTCCACCCCGATCGCCGGGCTGGTCGAGCGGATGCTGACCAACAGCGACAACGACATCGCCGAGGCCCTCGCCCGGCAGACCGCCCTCGCCTCCGGCCGGCCCGCGAGCTTCGAGGGCGCCGAGAAGGCCGTCACCGACCGGCTCACCGCCCTCGGCGTCGACACCGCCGGCTCCCGCTTCGCCGACGGCAGCGGCCTGAACCGCGCCGACAGGATCAGCGCCGGCCTGCTCACCGGGCTCCTCGTCAAGGCCGCCGACCCGCAGCGCCCGGAGCTGCGGCCGGTCCTCACCGGACTGCCCGTCGCCGGATTCACCGGAACCCTCAAGGCCCGCAACGCCGGCAGCTCACCGGCCGCCGGCCTGCTCCGGGCCAAGACCGGCACCCTGACCGGGGTGAACTCCCTCTCCGGCACTGTCGTCGACGCCTCCGGCCGACTGCTCGCCTTCGCCTTCCTGACGGCGAACAGCCCCGGCCCCGAGGGCGCCGAGAAGGCCCTCGACAAGCTGGCCGCCGCCGTCGCGACCGCTTCGTAGGGGGTCCGCCGGAGGGCCGGTCCACGTACGGTTGACGCATGACGAGCATCAGTGGTGCGGAGATGGTCGACTGGAACCTCGCGGTGGCGACCGCGACCCGGCTGGTACGACCCGGCCCGGAGGTCACCCGGGACGAGGCGCGGGCCGTCGTGGCGGAGCTGCGGCGGCACGCCAGGACCTCGGAACGGCACGTGCGCGAGTTCACCCGGATGATCCCGGAGGGGGCGGCCGTCCCCGACACGCCCGTCCTGGTCGTCGACCGGGCCGGCTGGGCCAAGGCCAACGTCGCGGGCTTCCGCGAGCTGCTCCAGCCGCTTCTCGGCAAGATGCAGGAACGCCGCGCGGGCGCCCCCGGCGGAGCCGTGCTCGGCGCGGTCGGCGGCAAGGTCACCGGCGTCGAGCTGGGCATGCTGCTCAGCTTCCTGGCCTCCCGGGTCCTGGGCCAGTACGAGACCTTCGCGCCGGTCTCCCGGGACCTGCCGGCCTCGGCCGCGGGCGGCCGGCTGCTGCTCGTCGCGCCCAACATCGTGCACGTCGAGCGCGAGCTGGAGGTGCACCCGCACGACTTCCGGCTGTGGGTCTGCCTGCACGAGGAGACGCACCGTACACAGTTCACGGCCGTCCCATGGCTGCGCGCCCACCTCGAAGGCGAAATCCAGACTTTCCTCGGCGCCACCGACGTGGACCCGGGCACCGTCCTGGAACGCATCCGCGAGGCCGCCCAGTCCTTCGCCGGCGCCCGCCCGGACGCCGAGGCCGGAGACGAGGGCCGCTCGCTCGTGGAGCTCGTACAGACCCCCGAGCAGCGCGAGATCCTGGCCCGCCTCACCGCCGTCATGTCCCTGCTGGAGGGCCACGCCGACTTCGTCATGGACGGGGTCGGCCCCCAGGTGGTGCCCTCGGTCGCCGAGATCCGGGAGAAGTTCCAGCAGCGCAGGGCCAGCGGGGCCGGCCGGCTCGACGCCGCCCTGCGCAAGCTGCTGGGCCTCGACGCCAAGCTGCGCCAGTACCGCGACGGCGAGCGGTTCGTGCGCGCCGTCGTCGGCCAGGTCGGCATGGACGGCTTCAACCGCGTGTGGACCTCCCCGAACACGTTGCCGACCAAGGCCGAGATCGCCAGGCCCGCCGACTGGGTCTCCCGGGTGCACAGCAAGGGGAGCGAACAGAGCGAAGCGGAGTGACACAGGGGGCGTAAACATGTCTCACTGGGGGAAGCAGCGTCACCCGTCCGAGGGACCGTGGGCCGTGGAAGGGCGTGCGATGCTCGGGGAACGGCTCGGTTCTGTCACCATCGACGCACTCTGAGTGACATCCTCCCGTTCCGCGGGGGCAGCCGGGCAGCAGCACCCCAGCACACCACCCCAACGCCTCCGAGGCATCCGAACTCCATCGAAGGGCACCGGACATGGGTCCCCATCCTGCGGTCGCGGCGATACGCCTGGCGGTCCGCCGCGTACTCCACGACGTCCTCACCGACCTCACCGATCACCCGGGCAGTCCCCCCGCCCCCCGCACCCCCGGGGGCTCCCTGCCGCTCGTCCTCGTCGCCTGCTCCGGCGGCGCCGACTCCATGGCCCTCGCCTCGGCCCTCGCCTTCGAGGCCCCCAAGCTCGGCATCCGCGCCGGCGGCATCACCGTCGACCACGGCCTCCAGCCCGGCTCCGACCTGCGCGCCGCCGAGGTCGTCACCCGCATGACCGCACTCCGCCTCGACCCGGTGGAGTCCGTCGCCGTGCGCGTCGGCCGTGACGGTGGACCCGAGGCCGCCGCCCGCGACGCCCGCTACGGGGCCCTGGACGAGGCCGCGGACCGGCTCGGCGCCGCCGCCGTGCTGCTCGGCCACACCCGGGACGATCAAGCCGAAACCGTCCTGCTGGGCCTGGCCCGCGGCTCCGGCATCCGCTCGCTGTCCGGCATGCCCGAGGTCTCCGGCGGTCCCGGCACCGCCGGCCGCACGAACCGCTACCGCCGGCCCTTCCTCCAGGTCGACCGCCAGACCGCCCGCAAGGCCTGCATGGTCCAGTCCCTCCCCGTCTGGGACGACCCGCACAACATGGACCCCGCCTACACCCGCTCCCGGCTGCGCCACGAGGGACTGCCCGCCCTCGAGAAGGCGCTCGGCAAGGGAGTCGTCGAGGCACTCGCCCGCACCGCGCAGCTCTCCCGGGACGACGCCGACGCCCTGGACGCCTGGGCCGCCGAGGCGGAGACCGGCGTACGCGACGCGGACGGGCGCCTGGAGTGCGCCAAGCTCTACGCCCTGCCCCCGGCCGTCCGGCGCCGTGTGCTGCGCAGGGCCGTGGTCGCCGCCGGGTCCCCCGCGGGCTCCCTCTTCGCCCGCCACATCGAAGAAGTCGACCGTCTCATCACCGGATGGCGCGGTCAGGGCGCCATCAACCTGCCCGGCCGGGTCGAGGCCCAGCGGCAGGGTGGCAGACTTGTCATTCGGCAGGGCTGATTGGTGCTGAAACACGGCTGAGTCCTCCGGGGTCGTCCCCCGGAGCCCCGGCCGACAACGAAAGTGATGCGGGTGGACGAGAAGGACATGGGCAGCGACCTCCAGTCGGTGCTCATCACCAAGGAAGAGATCGACGCGAAGCTGGCCGAGCTGGCCGCGAAGATCGACGCGGAGTACGCGGGCAAGGACCTGCTCATCGTCGGTGTGCTCAAGGGCGCGGTGATGGTGATGGCGGACCTGGCGCGTGCCTTGTCCACCCCCCTCACCATGGACTGGATGGCGGTGTCCTCGTACGGCGCCGGGACCCAGTCCTCGGGCGTGGTGCGGATCCTCAAGGACCTGGACACCGACATCAAGGACAAGCACGTCCTGATCGTCGAGGACATCATCGACTCGGGTCTGACGCTGTCCTGGCTGCTGTCGAACCTGGGCTCGCGCCAGCCGGCCTCCCTGGAGGTCGTCACGCTGCTGCGCAAGCCGGAGGCCGCGAAGGTCGCGATCGACGTGAAGTGGGTCGGCTTCGACATCCCGAACGAGTTCGTCGTGGGCTACGGCCTCGACTACGCGGAGAAGTACCGCAACCTGCCGTTCGTCGGCACCCTCGCCCCGCACGTCTACGGCGGCTGATCCCGCTCCCGTCCCCGGGAACCCCGGCAGGCCCGCGGGGAACCTGGGGGCGATTCCCGCCGTTGGAGCAGGGGAAGGCGGGTCTGTCAGCCGTCCCATGAGGCCGCGGGTGACAATACAGGGGTACATTCCGAAGAACAGTCTTTACTCACAGCAGCATTTACCTACGGGCAGGAGGGACGGGGCGCCTGGCGCCCCGTATGGATGGACGTGAAGCGATACTTCCGTGGGCCGGTCATGTGGATCGTGCTGGCCGTCCTCGCCGTGGTCGTGTTGATGAATGTCGTCGGCTCCGGCGGCGGCTACAAGACGGTGGACACCAGCGAGGTCATCAAGGCGATCAACAGCGGCCAGGTGCAGAGCGCCGAGCTCACCACCGGCGACAGCCAGATGATCAAGGTCGAGCTGAAGAAGGACCAGAAGCTCGGCGACAACTCCGGCACCAAGTTCCAGGCCAACTACATCGGAGACCAGGGCGTTCAGCTCGCGGACAATCTCCAGAAGAAGTACGAAGCCGGTCAGATCCCCGACGGCTACAAGGTCGCGCCGGACAAGACCAGCCCGTTCCTGAGCGTGCTGCTCTCTCTCCTGCCCTTCGTCCTCATCGTCGTTGTCTTCCTGTTCCTGATGAACCAGATGCAGGGTGGCGGCTCCCGGGTCATGAACTTCGGGAAGTCCAAGGCCAAGCTCATCACCAAGGACACCCCGAAGACGACGTTCGCCGATGTCGCGGGCGCGGACGAGGCCGTCGAGGAACTCCACGAGATCAAGGAGTTCCTCCAGGAGCCGGCGAAGTTCCAGGCCGTCGGCGCCAAGATCCCCAAGGGCGTGCTGCTGTACGGCCCGCCCGGCACCGGTAAGACCCTGCTCGCGCGCGCCGTCGCGGGCGAGGCCGGTGTCCCCTTCTACTCGATCTCCGGATCCGACTTCGTCGAGATGTTCGTCGGTGTCGGTGCCTCGCGTGTCCGTGACCTGTTCGAGCAGGCCAAGGCCAACGCCCCGGCGATCGTCTTCGTCGACGAGATCGACGCCGTCGGCCGGCACCGCGGTGCGGGTCTCGGCGGCGGTCACGACGAGCGTGAGCAGACCCTCAACCAGCTGCTGGTCGAGATGGACGGCTTCGACGTGAAGGGCGGGGTCATCCTGATCGCCGCCACGAACCGTCCGGACATCCTCGACCCGGCACTGCTGCGCCCCGGCCGCTTCGACCGGCAGATCGCGGTCGACCGTCCGGACATGCAGGGCCGTCTGGAGATCCTCAAGGTCCACCAGAAGGGCAAGCCGGTCGCCCCGGACGTCGACCTGGGCGCCGTTGCCCGTCGTACGCCCGGCTTCACCGGTGCCGATCTCTCCAACGTCCTGAACGAGGCCGCGCTGCTCACGGCCCGCTCGGACAAGAAGCTGGTCGACAACCACGCGCTGGACGAGGCGATCGACCGTGTCGTGGCGGGCCCGCAGAAGCGGACCCGGATCATGTCGGACCGGGAAAAGAAGATCACCGCGTACCACGAGGGCGGACACGCCCTGGTCGCGGCGGCCTCCCCGAACTCCGACCCGGTCCACAAGATCACGATCCTGTCCCGCGGCCGGGCCCTGGGTTACACCATGGTCCTGCCCGACGAGGACAAGTACTCGACCACGCGCAACGAGATGCTCGACCAGCTGGCGTACATGCTGGGCGGGCGCGCGGCCGAGGAGCTGGTCTTCCACGACCCGACCACCGGCGCGGCGAACGACATCGAGAAGGCCACCGCCACGGCGCGGGCCATGGTCACGCAGTACGGCATGACCGAGCGTCTCGGTGCGATCAAGTTCGGCGGCGACAACACCGAGCCGTTCCTGGGCCGCGAGATGTCGCACCCGCGGGACTACTCGGAAGAGGTCGCGGCGCTGGTCGACGAAGAGGTCAAGAAGCTCATCGAGACCGCGCACAACGAGGCCTGGGAGATCCTCGTCGAGAACCGTGACGTCCTCGACAACCTGGTCCTCGCGCTGCTGGAGAAGGAGACGCTGAACAAGGAGCAGATCGCCGAGATCTTCTCGACGATCGTGAAGCGTCCGGCCCGCCCCGCGTGGACCGGCTCCTCCCGCCGCACCCCCTCCACCCGTCCGCCGGTGCTCTCTCCCAAGGAGCTCCAGCTGACGAACTCGGCGAACGGCACGTCGGCCGTGTCGGTGGAGAAGGCCCCCGAGGCCTCCCCGGAGGAGCTCACGGACTAGTCCGCGAGCCCGTCCACCCGGAATGGAAGCCGCGCCCCCCAGGTTCTAGCCTGGGGGGCGCGGCACTTTCATTTCACGTGCCCGCGAGTGCGAGTGCACAGGCACACAGGAACGAGGAAGCAATGACGGACCCAGTGACCCTGACCGGCGACGAGGGCACGATCGGCGTGTTCGACGAGAAGCGCGCCGAGGCGGCGGTCCGTGAGCTGCTGATCGCGGTCGGCGAGGACCCGGACCGCGAGGGCCTGCTGGAGACCCCGGCGCGCGTGGCGCGGTCGTACCGGGAGATATTCGCCGGCCTCTACCAGAAGCCCGAAGAGGTCCTGACCACGACGTTCGACCTCGGTCACGACGAGATGGTCCTGGTGAAGGACATCGAGGTCATGTCGAACTGCGAACATCACCTGGTTCCCTTCCACGGCGTGGCCCACGTCGGCTACATCCCGTCCACCGACGGCAAGATCACCGGCCTGTCCAAGCTCGCCCGCCTCGTGGACGTGTTCGCCCGCCGCCCGCAGGTGCAGGAGCGGCTGACCACGCAGATAGCGGACTCCCTGATGGAGATCCTGGAGCCGCGCGGGGTCATCGTGGTCATCGAGTGCGAGCACATGTGCATGACGATGCGCGGGGTCCGCAAGCCCGGCGCGAAGACGATCACCTCGGCGGTCCGCGGCCAGCTCCGCGACCCCGCCACCCGCAACGAGGCCATGAGCCTGATCATGGCCCGCTGAGCCGGTGCCTGCACACAGCGTGTAGGCGCCCGTGGCCCGTGGGCCCGTACGCCCCGGACCGGCGCCGTCAGGCGTGAGCGGCCGGGGCTTCCGGGGTTTCGTCGTCCTCGGGGAGCTTGAGGACGTGTTCCAGGAAGAGGGCCGCGGCGATGACCGCGACGCCCGCCAGGACCGAGAAGCCGGCGTACCAGGCCTGGTCGCGGCGGGCCGGGACGTCGAGGGCGTCGGTCAGCAGGAAGACGCCCACGCCGCCGTACATGCCCGCGACCAGGGCCGCCACCAGGGCGCTGGCCTGGGCGAAGACCACCGCGCGGGCCGCCATCAGCGGCTCCACGCCCTTGGCGCCCGGGCGGCGCTCGCGCTGGGCCTTGAGGCGGGACCTCAGCGACAGGGCGGTGGCCAGCAGCACCACCGCGATGACGCCCAGGACGATCGGCGCGGCCAGCGGAACGCCCGGCAGGATGCCGTAGGCGTTCCACAGGCGTGCGCCGGCCCAGGACAGGACCCCGGCGACCACGAAGATGCCTGCCAGGACCGCCGGCCTCAGTTGCTTCACTTGCCTGTTCCCCACTTTCAGCGAATAGCCGTGAACAGGCTAACGACTATTCGGGGAGGTGGAGTTCCAGGTCGAGGCGCGGCGTCACGCCGACCAGACCGATCTCGGCCAGCAGCGCGGCGACCTCTCCGCGGCCCGGGATCCGGGCTTCCGGGTCGATGTCGTGCCAGGGGGCCAGCACGAAGGCGCGCTGGTGGGCGCGCGGGTGCGGGAGGGTGAGGACCGGGTCGTCGGAGACGCGGTCGGCGTACGCGACGATGTCCACGTCGATGGTGCGCGGGCCCCAGCGCTCCTCGCGGACGCGGTCGAAGGCCTCCTCGACGGCGTGCGCGCGCTCCAGGAGCGAGGACGGCGGCAGGGTGGTCTTCACGGCGACGACGGCGTTCAGGTACGAGGGCTGCGAGCCGGGCTCGACGCCCCACGGCTCGGTCTCGTAGACGGGGGAGACGGCCTTGACCCGCATGCCCGGGGTGTCGCCGAGGGCGTCGATGGCGCCCTGCAAGGTCTCCAGCCGGTTGCCGAGGTTCGCGCCGAGCGCGATGACGGCCCATTTGGGGTTGGACAGGGTGACGTCCGCCGCGTCGACCGCCTCCACGACGGAGGCGGGGACCGGCTGGACGGTGGGGTCGCTCTGAGCGTTCAGTCCGTTGTTCATGCGCGGCTCCGGGTGATCGTGATGGTCACGTCGTCGAAGGGGACGGTGATGGGCGCGTCCGGCTTGTGGACGACGACCTCCACCTGCGCCACCGCTTCGTGCTTGAGGCACTGCTGGGCGATTCGCTCGGCCAGGGTTTCGATCAGGTCGACGGGCTCACCCTGGACCACGTCGACGACCTCTTCGGCGACGACCCCGTAGTGCACGGTCTTCGCCAGGTCGTCTCCGGCCGCAGCGGGACGGGTGTCGAGGTGCAGCACGAGGTCGACGATGAAGGTCTGGCCTTCCTCGCGCTCCCGGGGGAAGACGCCGTGGTGCCCGCGAGCCTTGAGGCCGCGCAGCGCGACACGATCCACGCGAATCACTCCTGCTTTCGTAGGTGCTTCCGGTCCCGGGGCTCCCCGGGGCCATGGGCCTGCGCCGAGTGCGGTCGGCGTCGTCCGTCTTCGAATTTACCTGCGAAATACTCCGGGTCCCGCCGGAGGGGTCAGGAGGCGTCCTCATCCTCGTCGTCGTCGGACTCCGTGAGGACGGGAGAACCGTGGTGGGACCACAGTCGCCAGCCCTCGGATGTGCGTCGGAACACATTCGTGGCGACGACCAGCTGACCGACGAGCGGGCCGAGTTCCCCGCCGTCCTCGGCGGGGCCGCCGCTGAGGATGTTCTCCGTACAGGTGACCAGGGCGGTATCACCTATTACGGCCACTTTGGTGTCGGTCAGGAAGAACTGGATGTAGTCGGTGTGCGACATGATGAGCGCGTACGAGCGCAGGACCTCGCCGCGGCCCGACAGCACCGGCCAGCCGGGGTGCACGCAGGAGATCTCGTCCTCCAGCCAGAGCGCCGACAGTGAGTCGAAGTCCCCCCGCTCCATTGCCTCGTAGAAGGCCGTGTTGACCTCTTCGACCGCCTCGATGTCGGTTCTGCTCACGGTGCTCCTTGTCGGTGGGTGACGATCAGAGTGCCCCTTCGACGGCCCGCGCAACCCGAACGGCGTCCGCGGTCGCCCGTACCTCGTGGACGCGTACGGCCCAGGCGCCCTGGTGGGCGGCGATCGCGGAGACGGCGGCCGTGGCGGCGTCGCGCTCGCGGGCGGGCGGCGGGGCCGCGTCGGCCGCGCCTGCCAGGACCCGGCCGAGGAAACGCTTCCTCGACGCGGCGACCAGCAGCGGGAAGCCCAGCGCGCGCAGCTCGGGGAGGTGGGCGACCAGGGCCAGGTCGTGTTCGGCGTTCTTCGCGAAGCCGAGACCGGGGTCGACCAGGAGACGCTCGGGGGCGATACCGCCGGCCACGACCGCGTCGATGCGGGCCCGCAGCTCGGCGGTCACCTCGGCGACCACGTCCTCGTAGACGGCGAGGCTGTTCATGCCGGCGCTGAAGCCGCGCCAGTGCATCACGACGAAGGGCACCTCGGCGGCAGCGACGGCCGGGATCATCCCGGGGTCGGCCAGGCCGCCGCTGACGTCGTTGACCAGCATCGCGCCGGCCTCGACGGCCCGGGCGGCGACGGTCGCGCGCATGGTGTCGACGGAGACGGTGACGCCCTCGGAGGCCAGGCCGCGCACCACGGGGACGACCCGGCGCAGCTCCTCCTCCTCGTCGACGCGGGAGGCTCCGGGGCGGGTGGACTCGCCGCCGACGTCGACGAGGTCGGCGCCGTGCTCGACGAGGTCGAGGCCGCGCTTGACCGCGGCCGTGGTGTCGAACCAGCGACCGCCGTCGGAGAAGGAGTCGGGGGTGACGTTGACCACGCCCATGACCCCGCAGCGGTCCCAGTCCGGCAGACCTGCGACCCGGCCCCTGCCGGTGGCTCCGCGCATCGTGTTCATAGGTCCAAGGGTAGGGCTGACCTGGATACAGCAGGGCCCCGGCGGCTCGTGGCCGCCGGGGCCCCGGCCGGGCGGGCGTACGGGGACTGCGTACGGGCTCTGCGTACGGGGACTGCCCCGGATCTGCGTCCGGCTTCCCCGGATGCGGGCTCGGGCCCGGATCCCGGGCCCGACGCGGGAGGCCCCGCCGCGTGCGGGGCCGCGGGTCCCGCACGCCCGGCGGGGGCTACGCCGCCTGGACCTCGCGCTCGGTCTGCTTGGGCACCGTCGTCATGTGGGTGTGCGTGCAGGTGCGCACCGGCTTGGGCCGCCGGCGGCTGGCGAACAGCCGGGGCAGGGCCAGCGTCACGAAGCCCTCGGCCTGCATCGCGGCGAAGCCGATGCGGGGCAGGTCGCGGGTGGTGCGGAAGACCACGAAGCGGGGCTCCCAGCGGGGGCGGAACTTCGCGTTGAACTTGTACAGCGACTCGATCTGGAACCAGCGGGACAGGAAGACCAGCAGGCCCCGCCACATCCGCAGGACCGGGCCGGCGCCGATCTTCTCGCCGCGGGCGAGGGCCGAGCGGAACATCGCGAAGTTCAGCGAGACCTTCTCGATCTTCAGACCGGGGGCGGCCTCCAGGGAGGCGACGATCAGCAGCTCGTTCATGCCGGGGTCGGCGGCGCGGTCGCGGCGCATCAGCTCCAGCGACATGCCGTCGGCGCCCCACGGGACGAAGTGCAGGACGGCCTTCAGGTCGCCGAAGGGGCTGGTGTCGCCCTCCTCGACGCGGTGGGCGGTGGCGATGAAGCAGTCGCCGTCGCCCGGGTCGCCGACCCGGCCCAGCGCCATCGAGAAGCCGCGCTCGGTGTCGGTGCCGCGCCAGGCCTCGGCGGCGCCGCGCACCTGCTCCAGCTCCGCCTCGGTGAGCTCGCTGACCCGGCGGACCTTGGTGGTGTAGCCGTTGCGCTCGATGCGCTTCACCATCTGGCGGACATTGCGCATGGCGCGGCCCGAGAGGGAGAAGTCTTTGACATCGACAATCGCCTCGTCACCCAGCTCCAGGGCGTCGAGACCGGTCTCGCGGGTCCAGACCTCGCCGCCGGTCTCGCTGCAGCCCATGACGGCCGGGGTCCAGGAGTGGGCCTTGGCCTCTTCCATGAACCGCTCGATCGCGCCGGGCCAGGCCTCGACGTCACCGATGGGGTCGCCGGAGGCGAGCATCACGCCGGAGACGACGCGGTAGGTGACGGCGGCCTTGCCGCTGGGGGAGAAGACGACGGCCTTGTCGCGGCGGAGCGCGAAGTGGCCGAGCGAGTCGCGGCCGCCGTGCTTGGCGAGCAGCTCGCGCAGCTTGCCCTCGTCGTCGGCGGTGAGCCGGGCGGCCGGGTGCTCGGGGCGGAAGGCGAGGTACATGGTGGTGAGGGCGGTCAGCATGCCGAGCGCGCCGAGGGAGTAGCCGACGGTCCAGGAGACCTGGCCGGCGTAGTCGACGGGGCCCTCGAAGCCGAAGAGGCCGTAGACGACGTGCGTGATCTGCTCGTACAGGCCCGGGTTGCCGACGACCTTGTTCGGGTGGACGTTGACGATGAGCAGGCCGAGTCCGATGGAGCCGGCGCTCATCAGCACGAAGTTCGCGAGCGCCTTCCAGCGGCTGCGCGGGTCGGGCAGCGCCTTGAATTCACCCTGGTGGCGCAGCAGCAGCGCGAAGAGCACCGCCGCGATCACCACACCGGGGATCGAGTGCCGGTAGAGGAACTGCGCCACGGCGCCGGCCGGCAGCAGGACCATCGCCGCCCGCCAGGCCCGGCGCTTGCGGCGCTTGAGGCCGTGCGCGAGCAGCAGGAGCAGTACGCCCGCGCTGATGGCGAGGGCTGCCGCGAACGGGCCGAAGACCGGCAGCACCTCCGCCACCGCGTGGATCCGGCTGTGCCGGAAGCGGGGGAACACCCCTGCCGCGATGTCCAGAAGGCCGACGATCATGACGGCCGTACCTACCAGGCCGGGCACCGACTCCGGCTGTGGTCCTCGGAGGATTCGGCGGACCCTGCTCGGAACCTGTCCCGACTTATCGCCATCTATCCTGCTAGACATCGCTTCCCGTTGCTCCGCGAGAGATCAAGTGGCCGAAGGCCGCAACAGCCTCCGGTGTGTGGTGCGTCCCTTAGGACGACATCGACGAGGAGCGGGTTCACTCTTTCGTCGGAAAAAAACAGTCCTGCCACCAGAAAGTCGACTGACTGCTCATGGGTCTCACCAGTAATACGGTTCTGGCGCTGGCCATCTTCGCCGGTGTGCTGCTCTTCGCAGCCACGGTCTGGTTCTGGCCGAAGCTCTCGAACCGCACCTGGCGCGCGTTCGCCGGCCGCATCGGGCTGCTGCTGGCGACCCAGCTGGCGCTGTTCTCGGCTGTGGGGCTCGCGGCTAACAAGTCGTTCCTCTTCTACGGTTCCTGGGCCGACCTGCTCGGCCAGGAGACGTCCATGGGCAAGGTCGTCGACCACTCGATGAGCAGCAAGGACATCAAGGTCGTCGACAAGCAGAAGCTGGACGTACCCGGCGGCGCCAAGCCCCAGGTCGGTGGTCAGATCCTGAAGGTTGCCATAACCGGGCAGAAGTCGAAGATAACGAGCCCCGGCTACGTCTGGCTCCCGCCGGAGTACTTCCAGCCGCAGCACAAGGACCAGAACTTCCCCGCGTCCATCGTCCTGACGGGCTACCCGGGCACCGCCGAGAACCTGATCAAAGGGCTCGACTACCCGATGAAGGCCTTCAGCCTGTCCAAGTCGGGCAAGATGAAGCCGATGATCCTCGTCATGCTGCGCCCGACCATCGCGCCGCCGCGTGACACCGAGTGCGTCGATATACCCGGCGGACCGCAGACCGAGACCTTCTTCGGCGAGGACCTCCCGCAGGCCATCAAGGACACCTTCCGGGTCGGCAAGAAGCCCCAGAACATGGGCTTCATCGGTAACTCCACGGGCGGTTACTGCGCTCTGAAGATCGCCGCGCACTACCCGGAGACCTTCGGTGCCGCCGCGGGTCTGTCCGCGTACTACGACGCCCCGGACGACCCGACGACCGGTGACCTGTTCCACGGGGACGAGAAGCTGAAGAAGCGCGCGGACGTGCTGCACAGCATCGCGAACAAGAAGCCGACCGGTACGTCCTTCCTCGTCACCAGCAGCGAGAAGGGCGAGCCGAACCTCGGCGACACCAAGAAGTTCATCAAGAAGGTGCAGGGCCCGGACCGGGTCTCCTCCATCATCCTCGACAGCGGTGGCCACAACTTCAACACGTGGCGACGGGAGATCCCGCCGATGCTCACGTGGATGAGCAATCGCCTGGAGGCCTGAACCGCCCCGCGCCGACCCGGCGCCGACGTACCTGTGACCGGCCTCCCGAGGCCGGTCACAGCCGTTTCCGGGACTGTCCGGGGGCCGGCCCCGGGGCTGTCCCGGGGCCGGTTCCTCGGCTACGCCTCCTGCAGCTGGGCCCGCCGCAGCGCCCGGTGGACCGCCTCCGGGGTCAGGACGCCGGCCAGTGCGCCGGTCTGCGGGTCGGTGACCCCGATCCGCCCCGAGTCCTCCTGCAGCAGAGCCGCGAGCGCCTCGCGCAGCGTCGCCCCCAGCGCCACCGTCGCGGCCGGGGCCTTCCCCTCCGCCGCCGCCAGGTCGGCCGCCTCGACCGCGGTCACCGCGAGCCGCTTGAGCCCCCGGTCGGCGCCGACGAAGGAGGCCACGTACTCGGTGGCCGGCGCCCCGAGCACCGCCGCCGGGCGGGCGAACTGCTCGATGGTGCCCGTCCCGTAGACCGCGATGCGGTCGCCGAGCCGGATCGCCTCCTCCAGGTCGTGGGTGACCAGCAGGATCGTCTTGCGCACCGTCCGCTGGAGCGTCAGGAACTCGTTCTGCAGCCGCTCGCGCACCACCGGGTCGACGGCGCCGAACGGCTCGTCCATCAGCAGCACCGGCGGATCGGCGGCGAGCGCGCGGGCCACGCCGACGCGCTGGCGCTGCCCGCCCGACAGCTGCTCCGGGTACCGGCCCCCGTACACGGCCGGGTCCAGGCCCACCAGTTCGAGCAGTTCGGCCGCCCGGGCGCGGGCCTGCGCCTTGGGGGTGCCGATCAGCTGCGGCACGGTCGCCGTGTTCTCCAGCACCGTCTTGTGCGGGAACAGCCCGACCTGCTGGATGACGTACCCGATCCGGCGGCGCAGCTCGACCGGGTCGGCGGCCGCAATGTCCTCGCCGTTCAGCAGGATCCGGCCGGAGGTCGGGTCGATCAGCCGGTTGACCATCTTCATCGTGGTGGTCTTGCCGCAGCCGGACGGGCCCACGAGCGTGACGAGCTCACCCTCCGCCACCTCGAAGGACAGGTCCTCGACGGCTGTCGTCCCGTCGGGGTAGCGCTTGGTCACATGCTCGAATCGGATCACAAGCTCATCTTTCCGCACGCGTGCCGCTGATTTGTGAAGGGCGTGTTGCCCCAGTGCGAAGGATTCCGGCCATTGTGGGTCGTGGGGGTTAGGGTCGCTGTGACGGGTGATCGTGAAGACGTACGTTCGAATGATGGGGGGTGGGGGCATGGCCGGGCAGAACTGCCTCGTGGCGAACGACTGGATCTGCTGGGACTACGTCACCTCCCGCTCCCAGGAACTCACCGACGCCACCCTCGAACACATATGGATCACGGCCGTATCCGTCCTGATCGGCATCGCCGTGTCCGTGCCGCTCGCCCTGCTGGCCCGCCGCGGCCGCCACTGGGCGGCGCCCGTCCTGGGCCTGACCACCCTGCTCTACACGATCCCCTCGCTGGCCATGTTCTCCCTGCTGCTGCCCGTCTTCGGGCTCTCGGCGGCGCTGGTGGTGACCGGGCTGGTGCTGTACTCGCTGACGATCCTGGTCCGTAACGTGCTGGCCGGCCTGGAGGCCGTCCCCGAGGACGTACGGGAGGCCGCGCGCGGCATGGGATACGGCCCCGGGCGCCTGCTGTGGCAGGTCGAACTGCCGCTCGCGCTGCCCGCGCTGCTCGCCGGCGTACGGATCGCCACCGTCTCGACGGTCGCGCTGACCACCGTCGGCTCCATCGTCGGCAAGGGCGGCCTCGGCAACCTCATCGCCCCGGCCGTGAACAGCTCCTTCAAGGCCCAGGTGCTCACCGCCTCCGTGCTGTGCGTGCTGCTCGCGCTCGTGGCCGACCTGCTGCTGCTCGGTGCACAGCGCCTGCTCACCCCGTGGACCCGGGCCGGCGGCGGTGGCCGGGCCGCGGCCCGTGCGAAGGATCCGGCCCGTACCGCGGCGCAGGCTCCCGCTCCCGCTCCCGCTCCGGCGAAGGGGGCCTGAAGCCGTGGACGTCATCACAGGGGCCTGGGACTGGCTGGCGAACGGCGCCAACTGGGTGGGGGAGAGCGGTGTCTGGCACCGGCTCGGCGAGCACGTCTACGTCAGCGCGGTCGCGCTCGCGCTCGCCTGCGCCGTGGCGCTGCCGATCGGCCTGTTCCTCGGCCACCTCGGCAAGGGCGGCACCCTCGCGATCAACATCTCCAACATCGGCCGGGCCGTCCCCGTCTTCGCGGTCCTGGCGCTGTTCATGGTCTCCCCGCTGCGCAACGCGGGCTACCTGCCGACCATCGCCGCACTCGTGCTGTTCGCCGTTCCGCCGCTGCTGACCAACGCGTACGTCGGCATGCGCGAGGTGGACCGCTCGGTGGTGGAGGCCGCCCGGGGCATGGGCATGTCCGGGACCCAGCTCTTCCTGCGCGTCGAGCTGCCGCTCGCCCGCGGCCTGGTGATGACCGGGCTGCGCTCGGGCGCCGTGCAGGTCATCGCCACGGCCACGATCGCCGCCATGGTCGGCCAGGGCGGCCTCGGCCGGATCATCACCGCCGGATTCAACACGTACAACACCCCACAGGTCGTCGCGGGCGCCCTGCTGGTGGCCGCCCTCGCCCTGCTGGTGGAGGGCGCGCTGGTGGCGGCCGACCGGCTGCTGCCCGGGACCGCGGCCTCCCGCTGAACCCTGTCCATCGCCTCGAACGGAGTACCTCCATGACCAAGACCACGCGCGTCCTCGGCGCGTCCCTGGGCGCCCTGGCGCTGACGGTGTCGCTGGCCGCGTGCGGCGGCGACAGCCTGGAGAAGAGCAAGGACGGCGGCGCGGCCTCCGACGGCTCCTCCTCGTCCGCGGGCGGCGGCAAGGGCAGCCTGGTGATCGGCGCGGCCGGGTTCACCGAGTCGAACGTGCTCGCCGAGCTGTACGCGCAGGTCCTGAAGGACGCGGGCTACAGCACGTCGGTCAAGACGGTCAACAACCGCGAGCTGTACGAGCCGTCGCTGGAGAAAGGCGAGATCGACGTCGTCCCGGAGTACGCGGCCACGCTCGCGGAGTTCCTCAACGCCAAGGTGAACGGCCCGAAGGCGCCCGAGGAGAAGCCGGTCGCCTCCAGCGACGTCGCGGCGACGGTGGCGGGCCTGGAGAAGCTCGCGGCCCCGCTCGGCCTGAAGGCGCTCGCCGCGGGTGAGGCGGTCGACCAGAACGCATTCGCGGTGACCAAGGAATTCGCCCAGAAGAACAACCTGAAGACCCTTTCCGATCTTGGTAAGTCCGGGCTCAAGGTGAAGATCGCGGCGGGCGACGAATGCAGCGTCCGGCCCTTCTGCGCACCGGGGTTGACGAAGACGTACGGAATTCAGGTTTCCGGCATCGACCCGAAGGGCGTCGGCACCCCCCAGGCCAAGCAGGCGGTCAAGGACGGCGCCGACCAGCTCGTCCTCACCACGACCACCGACGCCACCCTCGACAGCTTCGGCCTGGTCCTGCTGGACGACGACAAGAAGCTCCAGAACGCCGACAACGTCCTGCCGGTGGTCAACGCCAAGGACGCCGGTGCGCCGGAGGTCGCGGCCGTGCTCGACAAGCTGACCAAGGTGCTCACGACGGCCGATCTCGTCGACCTGAACCGGAAGGTGGACGCCGAGCGCGCCAAGCCGGCCGATGTCGCGAAGGCCTACCTGGAGTCCAAGGGCCTGCTGAAGAAGTAGCGCGCACGGGGTTGATGGAGAAATGTGGGGTAACTGCCCGGGAAGAGTTTGCCGGGCGGGTATCCCACTCGACCCCCATGCCCTGTAAATTTCGGGCCATGCCCCGTGGACGCCACCGCAATCCCGAACCCCTGCACCGGCTGCTCACGCCGACGACCGTGGCCGGCGTGTCCGTCGCCAGTGCGGGCGCGGCCTGGTTGCTGGCGGAACCGATGGCGCTGCGGCTGCTCGTGGCCGTCACGGCGGCCGCCGGGGTCGCCGGCGCCGTCGTCATGCGCGCCTGGGACCGCTCGGCGGGCCGCCGCGTCGCCGAGCTCGCGCGAGAGCGGGTCAAGGACGAGTGGCGGACGGACGAGCGGATAGCCGAGCTCGAATCCGACCTCGAAGAGGCCCGGGTGCTGCGGGCCCGGCTCGACGCCAAGCTGCGGGCCAAGCGGGTCGAACTGGCCGGCCTGCGCGGCGAGCACGCGGCGCTGCTGCGCCGGTACGCCACCGCCGAGACCGAGCGGGCCAGCGCCCTGGAGGGCCGCCGACTGCTGGCCATCGAGGCCTCCGCGGCTCCGGCCGCGGCCCCCAAGGAACTTCCTGCCGTCACCGAGGAGCGCACCTCGGCGGGCGCGCCCACCGCGGTCGGCTACGCCCGGGCCTTCGCGGCCCTGGGCGCGCTGGCCCGCAAGCGGCAGACGCGCGAGCTGACCGCGGCCCCGTCCGCCGCGTCCGCCCCGTCGCTCCCGGAGCCCGACCCCACTCCCGGCCCCGGCCGCGCTCCCGCCGGCGCGCCCTCGGTACCCGCGCGTCGCCCGGCGGCCGCGGTGGCCCCGTACGCGGCCCAGCGGCGCACGGCCTCCCGCGTCGAGGGCGGCTTCGACTTCTTCGGCACCAAGAACGCGGCGCAGGCCCGGGCGGTGATCGAGGCGGTCCAGAACGAGGACCTGGCCGATGTGGTCGGCGCCGAGGCCCTCGCCGTGCACAAGGCGGAGTCCGCCCGGGCCGTCGCGGAGCCGGAGTTCAAGCCGGCGACCGACGAGACCCGCGCGGTGGGCCAGGTCATCGACCTGACGGCCCACGACGAGACCGAGCCGATCGACGTGGTCCGTCTGCGCACCGCGATCTCTTAGGCCGTTGCCCTGCGGGGTGCGGCTCGCGCTGTGTCCCGGGCTCTGCCCGGACCCGCGCGGGTTGCCCTGCGGGCGGCTCGGCGGTGTCCAGCGTGTTCCGGTGCGGCGGGGTCGGTGGGGGTCGGTGCGTGGGGCCGAGCCGAGGAGACCCTCGTGCGGGGCACCGACCCACACCAGGACACGGCCGGCCGCACACCGCCGAGCACCCCGCAGGGGCACCGGCCGAGGAGACCCTCGTGCGGGGCACCGACCCACACCAGGACACCGCCGAGCACCCCGCAGGGGTACGGGTCGAGGAGACCGTGCGGGGCCCCGACCCACACCCCGAGCCGCCCGCAGGGCACCCCGTGCCGGGCCGTACACCGCCGAGCAACCCCGCAGGGGCAGGGCACGGTTTCAGAACAGTGGTAGCTGGCCCGGGTGTTCCGGGAGGGTGAAGCCGTCCAGGGTCGGGGCCGAGGCGCCGAGTACCACTCGGGCCCGGGAGCCGGGGCAGGACACCAGATCGCCGCGCCCCCGCCCCGAGGGCGGGTCGTGGCGGGCGATCCGGCCGGCGGTGACGGCGCAGTCGCGGCCGCAGGCGGGGCAGGCCCGGCGGGGGGAGTGGGACATGCCGCCCAGTCTGCCCTGCCGTACCGACATCAGTCCTGCTGGGAGGCGAGCCACGCCTCGTGCGCCCGCTCGATCCGGGCCCACAGCGCCGCCCGGTCCGCCGCCGTCAGGTCGTCGAGCTCGCGCCCGAAGACCGTGGACATGGCCTCGAAGAGCTCCTCCGGGCCCGCGAGTTCGCGCTTGTCGCGTCCGCCCGACGGGTCGAGCGTCAGCAGGATCCTGCCGTGCAGCCGGTTCATGACCCCGGCGTTCCGCCGCAGCATGAAGAAGGACTGCAGGAAGGGGGAGTCCTCGGCGGTGGAGAGCCGCAGGTGCTCGTCCGCGAAGTCGGCCATCGTGGCCGGGGCCGAGCGGAAGTTCATCGTGGGGAAGGGCGAGTCCTCGTTGAGGAAGGTCCAGCCCGCGCCGGCCCCGTCCGCCCCGTCCGCCCCGTCCGCGCCCTCCAGCGGCCGCAGACCGTACCGGAATCCCCGCTCGTAGCGGCCCTCGCGCAGGGGCAGCGGCTCGGGGGGCCCGTCGCCCAGGCCGACGTCCACGAAGTAGGCCTCCCCGTCGATCCGTACGGTCAGGGTGAGGTGGTCGCCGCTCACCTCCGTGGACTCCGGATCCGCGGACATGCCCCCGACGTGGCGGGTCACGTCGTAGCCGAGCTGCTCCAGCAGCGCCGCGAAGGCCCCGTTCAGGTGGAAGCAGTAGCCGCCGCGTCCGGCGCCGATGCGGCGCACGGACAGCTCCGGGTCGATGCCCGGCGGCCGGCCCAGCTGGATTTCGGTGTTCTCGAACGGGATCCGCTCCAGATGGGCCCGCGTGAGCGCGAACAGCCCTTCCACGGAGGGGGAGCCGGGGTCCGTGATACCGATCCGGGCCAGGTAGTCGGTGTATATGCCAGTGATCATGTGGACAGCCTAGATCCGGACATGTCCACGGGACGGGCTATTTGTCGATGTCGCCGACCACGAAGAAGAGCGAGCCCAGGATCGCCACCATGTCGGCGACCAACTGCCCCGGCAGCAGCACCGCCAGCGCCTGGATGTTGTTGTACGAGGCGCTGCGCAGCTTCAGCCGGTACGGGGTCTTCTCGCCCTTGGAGACGAGGTAGTAGCCGTTGATGCCGAGCGGGTTCTCGGTCCAGGCGTACGTGTGCCCCTCGGGCGCCTTCAGGACCTTGGGCAGCCGCTGGTTGACCGGGCCCGGCGGGAGGGCGTCCATCCGGTCCAGGCAGGCCACCGCCAGGTCGAGCGCGTTGTGGGTCTGGTCGAGCAGGCACTCGAAGCGGGCCAGGCAGTCGCCCTCGGTACGGGTGATCACCTTCAGGACGTCCTGGAGCTCGCCGTAGGCCAGGTACGGCTCGTCGCGGCGCAGGTCGAAGTCGACGCCGGAGGCGCGGGCGATCGGGCCGGAGACCCCGTACGCGTGCACCGCCTCGGCGGACAGGACGCCGACGCCGCGCGTACGGGCGCGGAAGATCTCGTTCCCGTGCACCAGCTTGTCGTAGACGTCCATCCGGGTGCGGACGTCGGCGATCGCGGCGCGGGCCCGGCCGAGCCAGCCGGCCGGGAGGTCCTCCTTGAGGCCGCCGACGCGGTTGAACATGTAGTGCATGCGGCCGCCGGAGATCTCCTCCATGACGGCCTGGAGCTCCTCGCGCTCGCGGAACGCGTGGAAGATCGGGGTGATACCGCCCAGTTCGAGCGGGTACGAGCCGAGGAACATCAGGTGATTCAGCACCCGGTTCAGCTCGGCCAGCAGCGTCCGCATCCACACGGCCCGCTCGGGGACCTCCATGCCGAGCATCCGCTCGACCGCCATGACCACGCCCAGCTCGTTCGAGAAGGCGGACAGCCAGTCGTGGCGGTTCGCCAGCATCACGATCTGGCGGTAGTCGCGGGCCTCGAAGAGTTTCTCGGCACCGCGGTGCATATAGCCGACCACCGGTTCGGCACTGACGATCCGCTCGCCGTCCAGGACGAGGCGCAGGCGCAGCACGCCGTGCGTGGAAGGGTGCTGGGGGCCGATGTTGAGCACCATGTCGGTGCTCTCCGCCGCTCCGCCGATACCGACCGTGGTCTCCGTCATGCGGGCATTGTCTCAGCCCTAGGGTGGACGCATGGAAACGGGGACAATGGGCGAGACGGGCGGGCCCGCGTGGGTCGGGCTGCCGGGCGGGCTGCTCACTCTGCGGCGGACGCTGCTGGTGATATGGACGGTGCTGCTCGCCGTCGTGACCGCCGTCGTACCGGGGCTGATGCTCGGCCCGGTGTGGGCGGTCCTCGCGGTGTTCTGGCTGCTGGTCCTGGCCTGGGGCTGGGTGTTCCTCGGCCGGAACTGGCGCTCCTGGCGGTACGCCGAGCGCGCGGACGACCTGCTGATCAGCCGGGGCGTGCTCTGGCGGGAGGAGACCGTGGTCCCGTACGGGCGGATGCAACTGGTCGAGGTCACCTCGGGCCCGCTGGAACGCCGCTTCGGCCTGGCCTCCGTACAGCTCCACACCGCCGCGGCCGCCAGCGACGCCAAGATCCCCGGGCTGGTGCCGGCCGAGGCGGAGCGGCTGCGCGACCGGCTCACGGCCCTCGGCGAGGCAAGGTCGGCCGGCCTGTGAGCCCCGGCCCGGAGGGCTCGGACCCCCGCCCCGAGGCACCCGACGCGCAGGCCCGCCCCGCGCCGCCGGCCGCCGGCAAGCCCGTATGTGTGGAGCCCGCCGCTGCCGGGCCCGCCGCAGGCGGACCGGTGGAGCGGCGGCTGCACCCCTTCACCCCGCTGCGCCGCGCCTGGGTACCGATCGCCGCGACCGTCGGCGTGCTCGCCCAGCAGGGCGACCAGGCCGGGCGATGGGTGGCCGACCTGTCCGCCCTCCTGCGGGTGGCGGCGCTGGCCGGCCTGGTCATGGTCTTCGGCGCGTACGGCTTCCTCAGCTGGTGGTTCACCCACTACGCCATCACCGACACCGAACTGCGCATCCGCAGCGGGCTCCTCTTCCGGCGTACCGCGCACATCCGCCTCGACCGGCTCCAGGCCGTGGACGTCACCCGCCCCCTCCTGGCCCGGCTGACCGGCGTCGCCAGCCTGCGGCTCGACGTCATCGGCACCGAGGAGAAGGACCAGCTGTCCTTCCTCAGCGAGAAGGAGGCCGTCGCCCTGCGCGCCGAGCTCCTCGCCCGCGCGGCCGGCTTCGCCCCCGAGGAGGCCGTACGCCTGGGCGAGGCCCCCGAACGCGAACTGCTGCGGGTGAGCCCGCGCGAGCTCGTCGTGTCGCTGCTGCTCAACCTGGGCATCTGGGCCCTGCTGGTCCCGGGGCTGACCGTGCCGGCCGTCGTGTGGTGGGTCAGCTCCAGCCCGTGGGCGGCCCTCGTCTCCGTGCTCCCGATGCTCGGCGCGGTCTGGGCGGGCACCGCCGGCCGCTTCATGACCGAGTACGACTGGCGGGTCGCCGAGTCCCCGGACGGGCTGCGGCTGGACCACGGCCTGCTGGACCGGGCCCACGAGACCGTGCCGCCGGGGCGCGTGCAGAACGTACGGATCGTGGAGCCGCTGCTGTGGCGGCGCCGGGGCCTGGTCCGCGTCGAGCTGAAGGTCGCGGGCTCGAACAACACGGTCCTGGTCCCGGTGGCCTCGCGGGACGCCGCCTCCGCCGTGATCGCCCGGGTGCTGCCCGGGGTGGACCTGGCGGCCCTGTCCTTCTCCGGCTCCCCGCGGACCGGGTCCCGCTGGGTGGTTCCGGTGTGGTGGAAGGGCTACGCCCTGGCCGTCTCCCCGGAGGTGTTCGCCGCCCGGCACGGCCGCCTGTGCCGGCGTACGGAGATCGTCCCGCACGCCAAGGTGCAGAGCGTCCGCTTCACGCAGGGGCCGTGGGCCCGCGCCCGCGGCGTGGCCGACGTCCACGTGGACACCGGCGCGAACTGCACCGTCACGGCCCGGCTCCGCCCGGAGCCGGAGGCCGCGACCCTGCTGCACGCCCAGGCCGCCCGCTCCCGCACCTCCCGGGCCTCGGCCCGCCCGGACCGCTGGATGACGGCCCGGCCACCGGCTCCGGAGCCGGGCGCGTAGGAGGGTGGGGCTAGGCCGTCTCTTCCGGATCCTGCCGGGCCCGCGACGTCCGGCACCGCACCTCGCTGCGTTGTCGGGCCCGCCCCGGTACGTCCGGTACAAGGACGATCCTCCGCCTTGCGATGCTTCCCCTCGGCCCCTGCGGGCCTGGGGAGACCCCATGGCACCGGACGCCGCGGGCTCGGCCGACAAGATCCGAAAGAGACGGCCTAGCCGGCTCCGCCGCCCGCGCGGACCAGGCCCGTCTCGTACGCCAGGACCACCACCTGGACCCGGTCGCGGAGCCCCAGCTTGGTCAGGATGCGGCCCACGTGGGTCTTGACCGTCGCCTCGGAGAGGACCAGCCGGGCCGCGATCTCGCCGTTCGACAGGCCCTGCGCCACCAGCAGCATGACCTCGCGCTCGCGCTCCGTCAGCCGCTCGATCTCCTTGTTCTGCGGCTCCTGCGTGGTCGTCGGCAGCATCGGCGCGAAGCGGTCCAGCAGGCGCCGCGTCGTGGACGGGGCCACCACCGCGTCCCCGCTGTGCACCGAGCGGATGGCCGCGAGCAGCTCGCCCGGCGGGACGTCCTTCAGCATGAATCCGCTCGCGCCCGCCTTCAGGCCCGAGAAGGCGTACTCGTCCAGGTCGAAGGTGGTCAGGATGATCACCTTCGGGTGTTCCTCCGGCTCGCAGATCCGCCGCGTCGCCTCGACCCCGTCCAGCCGGGGCATGCGGACGTCCATCAGCACCACGTCCACCTTCGTGGCCCGCAGCACCTCCAGCGCCTCCAGGCCGTCTCCCGCCTCGGCGACGACCTCCATGTCCGGCTGGGCGGCGAGCACCATACGGAAACCGGTGCGCAGCAGCACCTGGTCGTCGACCAGCATCACGCGGATGGACATCAGTTACCTCGTCCTCGTCATCTCTTCTTCAGGGGAAGCAGTGCGCTGATCCGGAAACCGCCACCGGGCCGCGGCCCCGCGTCCAGGGTTCCGCCGACCATACCGATGCGCTCGCGCATGCCGATCAGCCCGTGCCCGGCGCCGTCGGCGCCGCCGTCCTCGTACAGCTCGTGGGCCGCGCCCCGGCCGTCGTCCTCGACCAGCAGGCCCAGCCCGTCGTCGAAGTAGACCAGCCGGACGCTGGCACTCGCGTCCGGGCCGCCGTGTTTGCGGGTGTTGGTCAGGGCCTCCTGCACGATCCGGTACGCCGTCAGCTCGACCCCGCTGGGCAGCCGGCGCGGGGCGCCCTCGACCTCGAAGTCCACCGCGAGCCCTGCCGCCCGTACCTGCTCGACCAGGACCTCGATCTGTTCGACGTCGGGCTGGGGCACGTAGTCCTCGGACTCCTGCGGCTCGCCGGTGCGCAGTACGCCCAGCAGCCGCCGCATCTCCGCCAGTGCCTGACGGCCGGTGCCGGAGATGGTCTGGAGGGCTTCCTTGGCCTGTTCGGGGGCCACGTCCATGACGTACGCCGCTCCGTCCGCCTGGACCACCATCACCGAGACGTTGTGCGCGACGACGTCGTGCAGCTCGCGGGCGATCCGGGCGCGCTCGGCGGCCACCGCCACCTTGGCCTGGGCCTCGCGCTGGTTCTCCAGGCGCTGGTTCCGCTCGACGAGCTGGGCGTAGTAGGCCCGGCGGGTGCGCAGGGAGTCGCCGAGCACCCAGGCGAGGGCGAACGGGACGATCGCGAAGAGCACGAAGAAGAAGTTGTCGCGCAAGTTGCCCTTGTCCACCGCGAAGCGCACGGCGTACAGGGGCGAGGCGAGGAATCCGATGGCGAACGCGGTACGGGACATCCGGCGCGAGATGTCGGCGGAGGCGGCCACCGTGTACAGGATGATCAGCATCGCGAGGTCGGCGTTGTTCACGTCGGTATGGGTGATCAGCTTGTAGACGCCGGTGCCGACGGCCAGCCAGAACATCGCCAGCGTCCACTTGCGGCGCAGGGCCACCACGACGCCCATCGCCACCACCGCTGGGACGGCGAGCAGCCGTGCGGTGGTGCTGCTGAAACTGTCGTCGGCGACTTGCAGCATCCCGATCCCGAAGAGGAGGACAGCCCAGAAGCTGTCGACGCCCGTCGGGTGTCTGCGGAGGAAGTCGTAGAGGCGCTGCACGTAACCCAGAGTAGGGAACGCGGATAGGTGCTGGAGTCAACCAGAGGTCCGAACCTGACCTCGGGCGAGTACTCCCCAAGGTGGACGGAAGCATAGCCTTTGTCCGGTGAGCTCTCAGGGTGAAGGTGTGGACCGGGTCCGGTGGCGCGCGGCGATGGACGTCGCGCTGTACGGGCCCGAGGGCTTCTACGTGCGGCCGGGCGGGCCGGGGCCCGCCGGGCACTTCCGTACCTCCGTGCACGCCTCGCCGCTGTACGCGGGGGCCGTGGCCCGGCTGCTGGAGTGGGTGGACGGCGAGCTCGGGCATCCGGCGGAGCTGGACCTGGTGGACATGGGGGCCGGCCGGGGGGAGCTGCTGGCCGGGGTGCTCGCCGCGCTGGAGCCGGGGACGGCCGCGCGGGTGCGCCCGTACGCCGTGGAACGGGCCGGGCGGCCGGCCGGGCTCGACCCGCGGATCCGCTGGGTCGCGGCCCCGCCGGACCGGGCGACGGGGCTGCTCTTCGCCAACGAGTGGCTGGACAACGTGCCCCTGGAGATCGCCGAGGACGGGCGCTACGTCCTGGTCGCCCCGGACGGTACGGAGAGTCCGGGCGGCCCGCTGGACGGCGCGGACCGGGCCTGGCTGGAGCGGTGGTGGCCGGGCGGCGGCCGCGCGGAGATCGGCCGGGCCCGCGACGAGGCCTGGGCGGCGGCCGCGGGGACCCTGGAGCGGGGCCTGGCGGTGGCGGTGGACTACGTCCACACCCGGGACGCGCGGCCCCCGTACGGCACCCTGACGGGCTTTCGCGCCGGGCGGGAGGTCCCTCCGGTCCCGGACGGCAGCTGCGATGTCACCGCCCACGTGGCGCTGGACTCCTGCGCGGGGCCGGGTGCGCTCCTGCTGACCCAGCGCGAGGCGCTGGCCGCGCTCGGTGTCTCGGGTGCCAGGCCCCCGCTGGCCCTGGCCGGGGCGGACCCGGTGGCCTACGTACGGGCCCTGTCCGCGGCCGGCGAGGCCGCCGAGCTGACGGACCGCGCCGGGCTGGGGGCCTTCGGCTGGCTGGTACAGCCGGTCGGCATCCCGGCCCCCGCGTGGCCGGGGGGGCGGACTCGGCGGGATGCCGGCGCACCCGGACGGGGAGGACGCCGCCTAGTGCTGTGACCGGAAAGGTTTGCCGTGCCGGGCGTCGCGACCCGGTGGACCTTTCCGGTCACAGCACTAGAGCCGCTTCGCGCTGCGCAGCGTCGTCGCGTAGTAGCCGTTGCCGTCGAGGCGCGAGGTACCGCCCTTGTCGCCGATGGTCGGGCCGTTGGCCTCCTCCCGGCTGGAGATGAAGATCTTGTGGCCGTCGGTGTCCGTGCCCAGGTAGATGCCCGTGTGGTCGAGGCGGTCCTTGGTGCGCGCGTCGAGCTTGAAGAACAGCAGGTCGCCCGGCTGGATCACGTCGATGTTGACGGGCCGGTCCTGCGGGCCGACGCCCTTGAGGGGGAGGACGTCCGCGCCCAGGGATGCGCGGGCCATGCCGTTCGCGGTCCGGGGCAGGCCGGAGCCGGGCTTGTCATCGGGCAGGAGCGGGTAGCGCGCCCGGTAGCCGAAGACGGTGCGGACGAAGCCGGAGCAGTCCATGGACCGGTACCGGGCCGCCTGGGCCTGCTTCTTGGTGCCGTTGCGGAAGGTGTACGGCGTGCCGAGGTAGTCGTAGAAGTCCGACTGCTCCAGGCGCAGGTCGTTGCCGGCAGAGCCGTCGGGGTTGAGCGGGCCGAAGGAGGCGTCACCCGCGTAGGAGGTGCCCTGCGCGTCCTTCTTCACCGGGGCCTGGTCGCCGTACTGGAAGGCTGTCGCGAAGATGTCGTCCTCCTGGCTCCCGAAGTACTTCTTGAACCACTCCTTGAACCACCGCTCGTTCTCCGCGCCCGGCTTCCACGGTTCCGGCATGAGGCGGACCCAGTTCTCGGTCACGACCCGGGTCGTGGTGTTGGCCGGCTCGGTGAAGGTGCGGCTGGGACCGGTGAGGCCGGCCGTGCGGGCGCCGTCCGTGAAGGTGGCCAGCACCTGCCCGGTGCCGTCACGCATCACCGACCGGTCGGGGCTCGAGAGCCGCTCCCACTTCTGGGCACCCGACTCGCCCGCGCCGGCGCCGGCCGCGATGTTCGTGTCGACCACCTGGACGGCGGGAGCCTTGGCCTGCTCCTCCGCGCGCAGCGTGTACGTGAGGTAGGCGCTGCCCGCGAGCAGTGCGAGCAGGGTGGCCGCGTGCAGTGCGGAACGTGTGCGGCTCTTCGACTTGGCGGTCATGCGGGGGGCTCCGGAGCGGTTGAGGAGGGGCGCGGCGCGGGCGCGGATTCTTCGGGGGCTACGCGGCCGGCATAACGCCGAGCAGGATGCCGGCGGTCAGCACGACGTACGTCATGAGCGTGGTGCTGCCGGTGGCGAGCAGGGTGGCCCCCTTCGGCTGGCGGACCAGCTGGTAGGCGATCAGGCCGGGCACGATGAAGCCGAGGGTCTGGTTCGCGTAGAGGAGCGGGAACTTCATCTGGAGCACGATCACCACGGTGGCCTGGAGCAGGACGCCGAGCAGCACGACGGCCGCGAACAGCCGCTTGCCGTAGAGGATCACGAAGCGCTGCACGAGCAGCGTCAGCACGTAGGTCGTGACGGTCACGCCGACCACGAGGGCGGCTCGCTGGAGGTCCTCCAGGAGGGTCAGTGCCAGCCAGCCGGGGGTGATCATTCCGCCGGGTGAGAGGTTGGTCGTGAGGTAGCAGACGAGCGAGAACAGCAGACCCAGGGCAATGCCGATCGCGGCGATCTCGGGGGTGAGGACGGCGGGGATCAACGGGTCTCTCCAGGCTTGTGCCCTTGCCCCTGCGGGGGGCCCGGGTGGATCTGCGGCGGCTGCGGGTGCGGCGGTTGCTGCTGCGGCCAGGGCGGTACGGGCGTGGCGGCGCGGATGCCGTACGGGTCGGAGGGGCGGACCTCGGGCGGATCCGCCCGCAGCGCCTGCGCGTAGCCGCCGGGCCCCTGCGGGGCCGGAGCGCGGGGGACGTGACCGTTCGGGCCCTGCCGACCGGGACCCTGGGTGTACGGGCCGTGGTCATGCGGGGCCTGCTCGTACGGGCCCTGCGGGTGCGGGCCCTGCGGGTGCGGGCCCTGCGCGTACGGGCCCTGCGGGTGCGGGCCGTGCTCGTACGGGCCCTGCGCGTACGGGCCCTGCGGGTACGGGCCCTGCGCGTGCGGGACCGGGGCGTCGGGGCCCTGACCGTTCGGGCTCCGGCCGTAGTGGGCCCGCGGGTGCGGGATCCGGTCGTTCGGGAGCTGTGCATACGGGTCCCCGCCGTACGGGAGCTGCGCGTACGGGTCCTGTCCGTACGGGGCGTCCGTGTACGGGCCCGAGGGCTGGGCGGACCGGAACGCCGCGTCGGGCTCCCGCACATGGTCGCCCTCCTCGGAGTCGACCGTCTCGTCCGCCGGCAGCTCCGCGAGGTGCTCCAGCAGCACCTCGCCCTGTCCGTGGATGTTGCCGATGGCGACGAGCGAGGAGCTGGGGCCGAGGTGTCCCAGCAGCTCCTGCATGAACGCCTCGCCGTCGCGGTGGTCGCCGCCCAGGTCGACGGCGCGGTCGCGCCACTCGGCCGGGATCGCGTCGATGGCGCTCTTGGCGGGGTGTCCGATCACGAAGACCTTGTCCGGCCGCAGTTCGGGGATGATCGCGCCCATCTGGCCGTTGCGCTCGACCCGGTCGGGCCGGCAGTTGATCACCACGCTCAGGGGGCGGTCGACCGCACCCAGGTCCAGCAGCTGGTTGATGTTCATCAGCGTCGACTCGGGGTCGTTCGCCGCGAACACGTTGGCGAACCGCAGCCGTTTCCCGCCGGGGGCCAGGTACCGCTCGACCGAGAGCACACCCGGGTCCGGCGGGGCCTCGTACATTCCGCGCAGGGCGGTGTCCCGGTCGACGCCGAGGAGCTCGGCGACGAGGAGCGCGATGGCGACGTTCTCCTTGAAGGTGAACCAGCTGAAGCCGCGCAGCTCGTCGTCGCTGACCGTGTCGGGGTCGGCGTAGAGCAGTTGGCAGTCGCGGGCGTCAGCCTCTTCCTGGAGGACGTCGAAGCGTTCCTTCTCGGCCGTGACGCAGATCCCGCCGTACGGCATCGACCGGGAGAGGGAGCGCGCGATGTCGTCGAGGGTCGGGCCCATCTCGGCGACGTGGTCCTCGCGGACGTTGCACAGGACGCCGATGGTCGACTGGATCAGCTTGGACTGGTTGATCTCCTGGAGCGCCGGCATGACCGCCATGCACTCCATGACGAGCGCGTCCGGACGGTAGGCGGAGGCGCGCCGCACGATGCCGATCTGCTCCACGACATTGGCGATGCCGAACTTGCGGTAGACGGGTTCCTCGGTGGCGTCCGGGTGGATGAACCGGGCTGCCGTGCCGGTGGTCTTGGCGACCGTGGTCAGACCGCCGCCGCGCAGCGCCCCCGCGCACAGCCGGGTGATGGAGCTCTTGCCGCGGATGCCGTTGACCAGCACCCGGTTCGGTATCCGGTGCAGGCTGGCGAAGTGCCGCCGCTGCTCCACGATGCCTGCGACGAGCATGATCGTGCAGCAGACGAGCAGCACGCAGTAGAGGAAGAGCACGGAGATCAGTTCCTTCCGGCCGGTGCGGACGGTCGCACGCCGGCCTGCTTGCGCTGCTGCTGGAGCTGCTGGCGGATGATCTCCAGGCTGCGCGTCACAGCGCCCACCTCGTCGTGGTGGCGCGGGTACAGCACCGTGCGCCGGTCGCCGTCGGCGAGGGCCTCGGCGCGCCGGGCGAGTTCGCGCAGCGGGGCGATCACGATGATCTGGAGCCAGCCCAGGCAGGCCGCGCCGACCGCGAAGCCGAGCAGTCCGGCGAGGACGGTGCGGTTCTGCAGGTTGTACTCGTGGATGGCCAGGCCCTTGGCGGACTGCCAGCTGACCACGGTCCAGTCCAGGGGCTTGGCGGCGCCACCGCCCACGAAGGGCGCGGCTGCCGCGATGAGGTGGTCGCCGCCGCTGCGGTAGAGGATGCTGCCCGGCCGCGGGGACATGCCGACCTTGAGGGCGGACCCCTCGACGAGGGCATCGAGCCGCTCGTCGCCGAGCTTCTCGAAGGCTCGGTAGCCGCCGTTGGAGGCGATGATGCGGTGCTGGGAGTCGACCACCCGGATCTCCCCCAGGCCCGGCCGCCTGAGCAGCGAGTTGAGGAAGTCGATGCGGATCTCGCCGACGACCGCCGAGCCGCCTTGGCCCGGGAGTTGGGCCGACGCGACGATGACCGGCTCCTTGCCGCCGTCGTGGAGGGCGATCGGCTCCTTGCGGGGTCCCTTGCCACCGGTGGCCTGCGGTGCGCCGCCGGCCTGGGCGAGGACCTTCCCGGTGGCATCGAGTACGTACAGGGACTCGTAGCGCAAGTGCTCCCGGGCGGTGCGTTCCAGGACGGTGGTCATGTGCTGCGAGGTCGTGTCGTCGCCCATCAGCGAGGCGACGGACAGCAGGTCGGCATGGCCCTCGTTGAGGGCGCGCCGGATCCGGTCGTTGAGGGTGTCGGTGCGCTCCCGCTGGTCGTTGACCAGCTGCTGCGGTACGACGACGTCCGCGCCGGCCCGGTTGACGAGCAGGCCCAGCGGCACGCACCAGGCCAGGAGCAGGACCCCGCACAGGGCGAGGAGCACCCGGGCGCCCGTGCGGCGCTTGCGCTTGCCGCGCGGGACGTGCGCCGGGTCCGTGTCGTTCAGCAGTTGGCCGCGCAGGCGCTCCAGGGCGGTCCCGATCCGGGCGGCCTCGGCCCCGCGGGGGACGGACACCGGGCGGGTCAGGTGGCCGCGGGTCAGCCGCCGGCTCTCCAGGAACAGGGTGATCAGCGGGCGCTGCACGGTGGCGAGGAGCAGCGCGACGACCAGGGCGGCGACCAGCAGCAGGGCGGCGGCCAGCACAAGGCCGGCGAAGGCGTCGGAGGTGCGCGCGGGGTTCTGCGCGACGTTGACCATGGCGACGACGGTCAGTTCCAGGCTGGTGGCGCTGGTGCCGACGCCCGGTTCGGGTCCGGTGAGCCGTGCATAGCCCGCGGCGGCGCGTTCACCGCCCCATTCGCCTCCGGTCAGGCTGCCGCTGACACCGAGGAAGCCGCCGGAGCCGGGCTCCTTCGCCGTCAGGGGGTTGGCCCTGGTCCGCTCGGCCGCGGTCCTGGCGAAGGCGCGGAGCTGCTTCGTGTCGCGTTTGACGTCGGCGCGCTGGAGGTCGGTGAGGACCATCTCGGGCTCGGGGATGCCGTCGTTGCTGAGCACCGTGCCGTCGGAGCCGACCACGGCGATGGCGCGAAAGTTGCCGAGGCTGATGCCGGGGAAGCGCAGGCTGCTGGAGGCGACCAGCAACTGCTGGGGCTGGTCCTTCCATGACAGCAGGGAGAGGGTGAGCAGCCGGATCTCTCCGTTGGCCAGTTTGACCATGCGGGGGGCCAGGCCGCCTTCGCCGGCGAGCCGGGTACGGTCGATCGCGGTCAGGGGGAGGTTCTCGCCACGGGCTGCCAGCAGCCGGCCCGAGCCGATCTCGACGACCGCGGTGCCGCGCCACTTCTGGTAGACGCTGCCTATCTTGTCGAGCACGGCGTCCGGGGCGACGGGCTTCCCGGTGGAGAACAGGGCCGCGGCCCTGTCGAGGTCGGTGACGCTCTCGTCCAGCGAGGCGCGCAGTGCGATCGCGCCGTCCTCGGCGAAGTGCTGCTGGGAGGTGAGCACGGCCGCGGGCAGTCGGCCCTCGTGGACGCTGCCCAGGCTCAGCGCGGTGAACCCCGCCAGGGCGAGCAGCAGCACCGACAGCACGGTGATCGGCGGCCTGATGCCGCCGAGCAGTGACATGTCGGCCCTGCGGCCGGCCTTGCGCCGCTTGCTGCGGGTTGCGGCCACGGCGGGGTGTCCTTCCTGGTGCGGACCGGAGAGTCGGGAGGTGGTGCGTACGCGGGCCGGTGGGCGGGGTGGGGTCACCCGGGCAGCCCTTGCAGGGGTCGCAGTCCGTCCTTGCCGGCGCCGCGGTTGAGCATGGTGCCCTGGGTGCGCTCGAAGGCCAGGCGGTAGCGGGCGCGCTGTTCCGGAAGCAGGTTCTTGTCGTTGCGGAGGGCCTCCACGACATCGACCAGGCGGTGGTCGCGCACCGGCTGGGTGTTCGTGCCGGGCAGGTCCGATCCCGGGGTGCTCTCGGGGTCCGGGGGGATGTCGGTGAAGGTGGGCACGAAGCGGGCCTGGACGTCCCACGTGCCGTTCTTCTTGCTGAACTCGAACCAGCCGATGGCGCCCTCCTCGGTCAGACCGCTGGGCACGTCGTGGCGGGCGAGCTGGTTGCCGAGCCCGTACGCGATCCACGTGCCGTCGACCTTCTCCATCGGCTGCACGACGTGGGCGTGGTGGCCGATGACCAGGTTGATCCCGGTTTCTCTGGCGATGCGGCGGGCCAGTTCCAGTTGCGGGTTGCTCGGGTTCGGCTGGTGCTCGCGGCCCCAGTGGATGGAGAGGATCACCACCTCGGCGCCGGCCGCGCGGGCCTTCTTCTCGGCCGCGGCGATGGCCTTGAAGCTGATGAGGTTGGCCAGCCAGGGCTTGTCCTCGGGGACCTCGCGCCCGTTGAAGCCGAAGGCGAATGAGATCTGCCCGACCTTGACGCCCTTGACGTCCAGGATCAGAGGCGTGTCGTCCTCTTCCTTGTTCCGGGCGGATCCGGTGTGCTTGAGGCCCTCCCGGTCCAGGGTGTCCAGGGTGCGGAACACGCCCTCCGGGCCGTGGTCGAGGGTGTGGTTCGAGGCCGTCGAGCACGTGTCGTAGCCGACGTTCTTGATCGTCGTGGCGATCTGCGGCGGGACGAGGAAGTCGGGGTAGGTCTGGAAGGGGCCGTTCGGCCGGCCCAGGACCGGCTCCATGTGGCAGATGCCGAGGTCGGCCTTGCTGATGACGGGTTTGACTCCCGCCATGATCCGGTCGAAGTCGTACCCCGTGTGCCCGGCGGTCCTCGCGTCCCGGGCCGCCTGGTCGGTCAGCTGCGGGTGGATGAGGATGTCACCCGCGGCTGCGACGGTGAAGGAGCGGCTCGTGCCGCCGGCGGCTGCGCCCGCCGCATCGCTTGCCGACGGCCCCGGATTCTCCTGCCGGCCGCCGAGGAGGCCGCATCCCGCGAGCGTGAGGCTCAGCGGGAGGATGAGGAGCGCGGCGCGGGTCGGGGCGGAGACCGGGCGGGCAGGAGCGATTTTCACTCAGCTATTTTCAGCCAGTGAAGACTGCGAGGCTCACAAGGGGCATAACGATTGGTGCGACCATCTGCGGTGTGATCATGTCGCTGGCGGTGTACGTCACCTTCGATCCAGCCAATTCGTCCGAAAAGGGAGCGGTTCCCCTTCCTTCGCATGTGGCGGAGGACATAGATCTACTCGGCCGGGTCACCCGCTTTGCCGGGGAGTTCGGCGTGACCGGCGGCTATCGCGCGCCCACGCAGGCCCAGAAGGCCATCATTGTCGATGGTGTTTCTGCCCTTTTCGATGGGAATGTCGATACGGCGCGCACACGACTGGCCGAGGTGGACTACAGGCTCGATACCTTCACCGACACGGTCGGCGGACGCCGCTTCGCGGAGGTCTCCGATGCGGCGGGCCGGTCCGGATCCGCCAACCGGGGCTGGGGCCGCGTCTACGTCGACCTCGACGCGCCCCCGCGCTGGTCGGTCCAGGTCCCGCACCCCGTGGCCGACCAGGGCACCGAGCGGCTCGGGGCCAGGGTGCTGCGCGGCGCGCCCGGCGGGGTCATGGTCATGGCGGGCGCCCACCGCACGGCGGGGTCGGACACGGGCCCCGGTGCGGCGGGACCGGGTGACGAGGCGGACGGCGGGGGTGAGGGGAACCCGGCCGACATGGCGCACCGCACCGACTCGGTCTTCCATGCCGTGATCGCCGAGCTCACCCGGCGCGGCCTGCCGGGCGTCCAGCTGCACGGTTTCGCCGACGACTCCGTCCCCGGCGCCGACGCGGTCGTCTCCACCGGCGCGGGGAGCCGGGCGGTCGAAGACGCCGGACGGCTCGCCGAGGAGCTGGCCGGCCAGGGCGTCGACGTGTGCCGGGCGTGGTCCGCCACCTGCAAGCTGTCGGGCCGGACCAATGAACAGGGCAGGCTCGCCGCCGAGCACGGGACCCGCTTCCTGCACGTGGAACTGAGCAGGACCGTCCGCTCCGGCTCGCATCGGCCGGACGAGACCGCCCGGGCGATCACCTCCGTCACCACGAGGTGGTCGCGGGGCACCCCGTAGGAGACGGCGAAGGGGCCGGGACCCCGTGAGCGGGATCCCGGCCCCTTCGGCCGAGGTGTGATTACTGCTGGACCTCGTCGTGGCCCTGGTGCAGGCCGCCGCCGCTGCCCGAGCCGCCCGTGGGCTGCGAGACGACCGGCTTCGACAGCGGGGCCAGGTCGTGCGCGTAGTGGCCGACCGCGTCCGCGATGACGTCGACGTTGATGTCGAGCGCCTTCTGGTCGATGTTGGTGATGTCGTCACCCTTGCCGTGGTAGTTCACGTCGTAGGCGACGCCCGCCTGGCCGCCGAACTTCGCGGCCTGCTCCGGGGTCTTGATGCCCTCGGCGCCGGTGAAGGTGCCGCCGGAGGGGATGCCCACTTCGATGAACGGGCCGTAGTCCGAGCGGCCCGAGAAGTCGGTGCCCTCGTGCGGGATCTTCTTCGAGTCGAGGAAGTCGGTGATCCCCTTCTCCAGCTGGGCGGAGCCCGCCGGGCCGGGGCCCGCGCCCGTCGCGTCCGAGTCGTCGCCGTCGTAGACGAAGTACGCGGCGTTCGGCGAGGCGATCATGTCGAAGTTCAGGTAGAGCTTGATCTGCTTCTTCTGCGCGTCCGTCAGTCCGGCGACGTACGCCTCGGAGCCGAGCAGGCCGAACTCCTCCGCCGACCACCAGGCGAACTTGACCTTGTTCTTGACCTTCTTCTGCTCGCTCGCGAGCCGCTGGGCGACCTGGAGGATGCCCGCCGAGCCGGAGCCGTTGTCGTTGATGCCCGGGCCGGCCGCGACCGAGTCGAGGTGCGCGCCGAGGAAGACGGTGTTGTTCTCGTCGCCGCCCTTGGTCTCGGCGATGACGTTGAACGTCTTGCGGTTCTCGCGCAGCTCGCGGATGTCGAGGGTGACCTCGACCGGACCGGCGGCGGCCTCGGCAGCCAGCTTCTCGCCGTCCTCCTGCGTGATGCCGCCCGTCGGGACCTTGCCCAGCGTCGGGTCGCCGAGGGTGCCGTTCAGGGCGCCCGCGGTGTTGTTGTAGATGACCGCGCCGACCGCGCCGGCGGCCGCCGCGTTCTGCTGCTTCACCGCGAAGGTGCAGCCGCCGCGCTTGACCAGGGCGATCTTGCCGGTGAAGGTGCCGGAGGCGAAGTCGCCGGGCTCGCAGCCGTTCGTCCCGTCCGCGTCGACCGGGGCGACGGCGACCGGGGCCGTCACACCGCCCTCCGGGGAGTTCGCCGTGTAGGTCATCAGGTGGATCGGTACGTCGCGTTCGTTCGCGCCGCCCACCGTGAGCTTTTCCTCGATGGTCTCGACGTAGACGAAGTCGAACTCGTTGCGGGTGACCTGGTATCCGGCCGCCTTCATCACGGCCTCGATGTACTTGGCCGACTGCTCGTGGCCCTTGGAACCGGCCGCGCGGTTGCCGTTGTTGTAGTCGGCGAGCGACTGCAGCACCTTGAGGTGGTTGTAGGCGCCCTTGCCGGTCGCCTCCTTGACCAGCTTCTTGGCGAGCGCGTCGCCGCGGGCGGCGTCGCTCTGCGGGCTCCCGGTCGCGCCGGCGGGTCCGGCCAGCAGCAGGGGAGAGACGAGGGCCGCGGCTGCCAGGGCGGCGGTTGCTGCGGCTATACGGCGTGAGGGCATGAAGGTCCTTCCACGACAAAGACGAGCAGGGCAGGGCGGAGCAGGCACAGCAAGGCGGAGCATGGCGGATCGGGGTGGTGCAGGTACGCAGAAGTGGTGCGCGTTACGTGGGGGATCGGTGGACGCACGTTAGACAGCAAGTGGCCACCATGGCCAGAGTTTTCGCTGATTCCGGTTTATGAATTCCGCATATCGGTGAATACGGGCCGTCTGATTCCGGCCAACCGCCCGCCGTCCCGAACCCCCGCTCCGGAGCTAGCGGAGGATGCCCTCGATGAAGTCCGATCCGATCCGGGCGACCGCCGTCAGGTCCAACTGGTGCTGGGCGTAGCGTCCCTGGCGCCGCGTGTGCATCAGGCCGGCCTTCCTCAGGACGGCCAGATGCCGCGACACCTCCGGCGCGGTGATCCCGTATACGGTCGCCAGCTCGCTCGTCGTGTACGGGGCCCGGGCCAGGCTCCGGCACAGCAGCATCCGCATGGGATGCGCCAGCGCCTCCATCCGCAGCTGGAGCAGTTCCACCGAGCCCGGCGCGGAGGCCAGTTCGGGGGAGCCGAGCGGATAGTGGACCACCGGGCGCCAGCCCGGAGCGTGCAGCACCAGCAGATGCGGCCAGCCGAAGTTGGTCGGCACGAACACCAGGCCGGTGCCTATTCGGTGATCGGTGGCCGTGGTCGATCCGTGGACCATCTTGTCGGCGGTGATCGTGGTGCCGCGCTCGTCGATGCTCAGGGCCGCCGAGACCTCCTTCAGCGCGGTCGACAGCCCCTTGCGGCGCAGCACCTCGGTCTTGTGCCGGGCGTCGGCGCTCTGGCCGGGCTCGACGCGCTTCCACGTCTCGGCGAAGAAGGCCTCGTCGCAGTCCTCCAGCAGGCGCCGCATCCACACCCGTACCGCGGCGGTGTCGTCGAGCAGCCGCACCGAGAACTCCAGCTGGCGCGGGCCGCGGGCGGCGGCCGTCTCCAGCGCCTTGGCCCGCGCCGCCGGGTTCGCCAGCGGGGAGGTGGCGGGGCCGCCGTCGTTGTAGAGCGCCAGCCAGCAGTGCTCCATGGCGGCATGCACGAACCGCTCGTCGTCCAGCCGGTCGAGTACGTCCAGCTCCTCGGCCAGCGTGGCCGCGGGCTGCCCGGTACCGCCGGTGATCCCGGCGAAGGCCATGAAGATGTCGGAGAAGGAGCTCCGCCACATGAAGTCGGCCTCCAGCAGCCGGTCCGCGAGGCACGGATCGAGCGAGGCGGCGGTGGCGGTGGTCCAGGAGGTCAGCCCGGGGTGGTGCGCGGGCTGGGAGAGCGCGTGCAGGGACATGCAGAGCTCCGCGAGCGGGGAGGGCGCGAAAGTGATCCGCTCGGTGGGCAGGCCTGCGATGTCGATGGTGACGCTCATCAGGCCATTCTGACGGTCCGCGCAGGTCGGGGACGTCGGGGAGGTCCGCGCGGGGCCGCCGTACGAGTGATCGTCAGCGGCCCGGCGCGGCGGCCGGACGAGTGATCATCCGCCACCCGGGGGCGCATTCGCGCCGTGGATTGACGGGGAACGTCAACTGTCGTGCGGGATGCCGCCGACGGGGTGAGGCTTGAGCCATGACCGCCATCGAGCAGTACCTCATCGACACCTACCGGGCCTCCCAGCAGGGCGCCCCGATGCCCCCGCCGCCCGGCCGCGACGACGTCGCCGTCCTGCGCTCGGCCCGCACCTACGCGCAGGCCCGCGCCGTCATGGACGGCGGCTCGGGCCGCCACCCCTGGCGTGCGGCCCTGCGCCGGATACTGGTCCGCCCGCGGCCGTGCTGACCCGGCGCGGGCCGCGGGCCGGACCCGGCCCGGGAACCCACCGCCCGGCCCGTCCTGCCCGACGTACGCACCCGGCCCGTCCTGCCCGGTGCCGGCCTACTCGAAGTTGGGCGCGTTGCGCTGGTACACCAGCCGCAGCCCGATCAGCGTCAGCCACGGCTCGTGGTCGTCGATCACCGAGGACTCGCCCAGCACCATCGGAGCCAGTCCGCCGGTGGCGATGACCCGGACGTCGTCCGGGTCGCCGTGCGGTCCGGCCAGCTCCTTCGCCATCCGGGTCACGACCCCGTCGACCTGCCCCGCGAAGCCGTAGACCACGCCCGACTGCATCGCCTCGACCGTGGACTTCCCGATCACGTTCCGCGGCCGCGCCAGCTCGATCTTCCGCAGCTGGGCACCCCGTACGCCGAGCGCCTCCATCGAGATCTCGATGCCCGGGGAGATCACCCCGCCCACGTACTCGCCCTTCGCGGACACCGCGTCGAAGGTGGTCGCCGTACCGAAGTCGACCACGATCGCCGGGCCCCCGTAGAGCTCGACCGCCGCGACCGCGTTGATGATGCGGTCCGCGCCGACCTCCTTCGGGTTGTCCATGAGGATCGGCACGCCCGTCTTGATCCCGGGCTCCACCAGCACCGCCGGCACGTCGCCGTAGTAGCGCCGGGTGACCTCGCGCAGCTCGTGCAGCACCGACGGCACCGTCGAGCAGATCGCGATGCCGTGGATCCCGTCGCCCAGCTCGCTGCCGAGCATCGGGTGCATGCCCATGAGGCCCTGCATCAGCACGGCCATCTCGTCGGCCGTGCGCCGCGGGTCGGTCGAGATGCGCCAGTGCTCGACGATCTCGTCACCGTCGAACAGGCCCAGGACCGTGTGGGTGTTGCCTACGTCGATGGTGAGGAGCACGGGTTACACCACCTCGCGCAGATCGAGCCCGATGTCCAGGATCGGCGAGGAGTGCGTCAGCGCGCCGACGGCCAGGTAGTCCACACCGGTCTCCGCGTACGCGCGCGCCGTGTCCAGGGTGAGGCGGCCCGAGGACTCCAGCACCGCACGGCCGGCGACCAGGGCCACGGCCTGCGCGGTCTGCTCGACGGTGAAGTTGTCGAGCAGGATCAGGTCGGCGCCGGCCTCCAGGACCTCGCCGATCTGCTCCAGCGTGTCGACCTCGACCTCGATGGGGACCTCCGGGAAGGCCTCGCGCACGGCCTTGAAGGCCTGCGCGACACCGCCCGCCGCCACCACGTGGTTGTCCTTGACCAGCGCCGCGTCCGACAGCGACATCCGGTGGTTGACGCCGCCGCCGCAGCGCACCGCGTACTTCTCCAGCGAGCGCAGGCCCGGCGTGGTCTTGCGGGTGTCGCGGACCTTCGCCGCGGTGCCCTCCAGCACGTCGGCCCAGCGGCGGGTGGCCGTCGCGATGCCCGACAGCCGGCACATGATGTTCAGCGCGCTGCGCTCCGCCGTGAGCAGGTCACGGGTGCGCGAACGCACGGACAGCAGCAGCTGACCGGCCGTGACGGCGTCGCCGTCCTCCGCGTGCCGCTCCACCTCGAAGGCCTCCGTGCAGACCACGGAGAACACGGCCTCGGCGATGCGCAGACCGGCCACGACGCCGTCCTCGCGCGCGACGAAGTCGGCGACGGCCTCGGCCTCCTCCGGCACGGTCGCGACGGTCGTCACGTCCACGCCGCCGTCCAGGTCCTCGGACAGCGCCATGTGAGCGATGTCCTCGACCTCGATCGGGTCCAGGCCGGCGTCCGCCAGCAGCTGGGCGAGCGCCGGGTCGAGGCCGCTCTCCTCGCCGTCGCCGCAGGCGCAGTCGTCGCCGCAGCCGCCGTCGTTCTGGTCGATCAGGGGAAGTTCGGGGGTGCTCACGGTCACTGCTCCAGGCTCGGGGTGCTCAGGGGGTGCACGGACGGGAAGTCCGCGGAGTCGGTGGGTACGACGACCAGGGCGCGCTTCTCGGTCGCGGAGAGCCGGACGACGAGGTGGCGGCGCCAGTGCGCATCGTCCCGCTCGGGGTGGTCCTCGCGCCAGTGGCAGCCGCGGGTCTCCACGCGCCGCTGCGCCGCGGCGACCAGGACCCGTGCCACGCACAGCAGGTTCGTGGCCTCCCAGGTGTCCACGCCCGGCTCGGCGGTCTTGCCGTGCGCTTCGAGATCGTTCAGGGCGGTGGCGTACAGCGCTTCGAGGGCCTCGGCGGCCGCGTTCAGCGACGCTGCGGAGCGGAGCACGCCCGCGCCGTCCGTCATGATCCGCTGGACCTCGTACCGGGCCCCGGCGGGCTGCAGCGGGCCGGTCGCGGGGACCGGTACGCCCGGGCCGCTGCCGGCGGGCCGCTCGGCGACGATGTCCTCGGCGATCCGCTCGGCGAAGACCAGGCCTTCCAGCAGCGAGTTGGAGGCCAGCCGGTTCGCGCCGTGCACACCGGTGCAGGCGACCTCGCCGCAGGCGTACAGACCGGGGACGGTGGTCCGCCCCTGCAGGTCGGTGCGGACGCCGCCGGACGCGTAGTGCGCGGCGGGCGCGACCGGGATCGGCTCGGTCACCGGGTCGATGCCGTGTGAGCGGCAGGCGGCCAGGATGGTCGGGAAGCGCTGCTCCCACATCTGCGCGCCGAAGTGCCGGGCGTCGAGGTACATGTGCTGCGCGCCCTGCTCCTGCATGCGGCGCATGATGCCCTTGGCGACGATGTCACGGGGCGCCAGCTCGGCGAGCTCGTGCTGCCCCTGCATGAAGCGCACGCCGTCCGCGTCGACGAGGTACGCACCCTCGCCGCGGACCGCCTCCGACACCAGCGGCTGCTGCCCCTCGGCGTCCGGGCCGAGGAAGAGCACCGTCGGGTGGAACTGCACGAATTCGAGGTCGGAGACCTCGGCGCCGGCCCGCAGCGCCAGCGCCACGCCGTCGCCGGTGGACACCGACGGGTTGGTGGTCGCGGAGAAGACCTGGCCCATGCCGCCGGTCGCGAGGATCACGGCGGGCGCGTGGACGGCGCCGACCCCGTCGTGCTGGCCCTCGCCCATGACGTGCAGGGTGACACCGGCCGTACGGCCCTGCGCGTCCTGCAGGAGGTCCAGTACGAGGGCGTTCTCGACGGTCTCGATGCCCGCGGCCTGGACGGCCTCGACGAGCGCCCGGGAGATCTCGGCGCCGGTGGCGTCGCCGCCCGCGTGCGCGATCCGGCGGCGGTGGTGGCCACCCTCGCGGGTCAGTTCTATCTCGCCGGTCTCCGTGGAGGTGTCGAAGACGGCGCCGGTGGCCATCAGCCGCCGTACGGCGTCCGGGCCCTCGGTGACGAGCAGCCGTACGGCCTCCTCGTCGCACAGGCCCGCGCCCGCGACCAGGGTGTCGTCGAGGTGCTGTTCCGGGGTGTCGCCCTCGCCGAGGGCCGCGGCGATACCGCCCTGGGCCCAGCGGGTGGAGCCGTCGTCCAGCCGGGCCTTGGTGACCACGACGGTACGGCGGCCCCCGGCGGCGCAGCGCAGCGCCGCGGTCAGGCCCGCCACGCCGGAACCGACGACCACGACATCGGCGTCGAGGGACCAGCCGGGGGCCGGCGCGTGCAGCCGTATACCGGTGCCCGCGGCCGTGTCTGCGCCGCCGCTGCCGGCGCTGCCTGCGGGGCCTCTGCCTGGGGTGCTCACGAGTGTGCTCCGAATTCCAATGGGATGTTGTCGATCAGCCGGGTCGAGCCCACCTTCGCGGCGACGGCCAGCACGGCCCGCCCGGTGAAGTCCTGACCGGTCTCGGTGAAGTCCGCCGGGTCCACCAGCGCCAGGTAGTCCAGCACGAGCGGCGGCTCGTGGCGGCCCGCCTCCTCCAGGATGTGGAGCGCGGCGGCCCGTACGGCGTCCGGCAGTCCGGCGCCCGCCGCCGAGACGGCGTGCGCGTCGGCGGAGGCTCGGATCTCGCCCAGCCGGGCCAGGGCGGTGGCCCGTTCGTCGCTGGCCGGGGCGGCCTCGGCGCGGGCGCGCAGGGCCGCCTGCGCGGCGAGCCGGTCGCGGCCGGCGAACAGGGCGCGGGACAGGGCCAGGGCGGTGTGCCGCTCGGCGGCCGACAGGTAGCGGTTGCGGGACGACAGCGCGAGCCCGTCCTCCTCGCGGACGGTCGGTACGCCGACCACCTCGACGGGGAAGTTCAGGTCGGTCACCATCCGCCGGATCAGGGCCAGTTGCTGCGCGTCCTTCTGGCCGAAGAGGGCCAGGTCGGGGCGGGTGAGGTGGAGCAGCTTGGCGACGACGGTCAGCATCCCGTCGAAGTGCCCGGGGCGGGTGGCCCCTTCGAGGCGCTCGCCCATCGGGCCTGCGGTGATCCGCACCTGCGGGTCGCCGCCCGGGTAGACCTCGTCGACGGCGGGGGCGAACACCGCGTCGGCGCCCGCCCCTTCGGCGATCCGCAGGTCGGCGTCGAGGGTGCGGGGGTAGCGGTCGAGGTCCTCGCCCGCCCCGAACTGCAGCGGGTTGACGAAGACGGTGACGACGACCTGGCCGCCCGGCCCGGCCTGCTCGCGGGCCGTGCGGATCAAGGTGGCGTGCCCCTCGTGGAGGGCGCCCATGGTCATCACCACGGCACGGCGGCCGGTGCGCGGCAGCTTGTGCAGCTCCTCGGCGGTGTGCAGCAGCAGGTCGGTCACTGGTCGCCCCCGTCGGACTCCGTGTCGGCGAGCACACCGAGCAGGTCCTCGGCGAGTTCGGGCTTGAGCAGACCGTGCGCGAGGGCCCGGTCCGCGGTGGCGCGGGCCATCGCCAGGTATCCGGCGACGGTGCCGGGCGCGTGCCGGCGCAGCTCCGAGACGTGCGCGGCGACCGTCCCGGCGTCGCCGCGGGCCACCGGCCCGGTCAGGGCGGCGTCGCCGGAGCGCAGGGCGTTGTCGAGGGCCGCGCCGAGCAGCGGGCCGAGCATCCGGTCGGGGTGTTCCACCCCGGCCTCGGCCAGCAGTTCCATCGACTGGGCGACCAGCGTGACCAGGTGGTTCGCGCCGAGGGCGAGGGCCGCGTGGTAGAGCGGCCGGTTCTCCTCCGCGATCCACTCGGGCTCCCCGCCCATCTCGATGACCAGGGCCTCGGCTGCCAGGCGCAGCTCGTCGGGAGCGGTGACGCCGAAGGAGCAGCCGGCGAGCCGCTGCACGTCGACCTCGGTGCCGGTGAAGGTCATCGCCGGGTGCAGGGCCAGCGGCAGGGCGCCCGCGCGGCGCGCCGGGTCGAGCACGGAGGTCCCGTACCGGCCGGAGGTGTGCACGAGGAGCTGTCCGGGCCGGACCGCGCCGGTCTCGGCGAGGCCCTCCACGAGGGACGGCAGCGTGTCGTCGGGGACGGTGAGCAGCACCAGGTCGGCCAGCTCCAGCACCTGCGCGGGCGGCACGAGCGGTACGTCGGGCAGCATCCGGGCGGCCCGTCGCACGGAGGTGTCGGAGACACCGGAGACGGCGACCGGCCGGTGTCCGGCCTGCTGGAGCGCGCGCGCCAGGGCGGGACCGACGCGGCCGGCTCCGACGACGCCGACGGCGAGCCGGGCAGGGCGTGGCGGCTGTGATGGATTCACGCGGGGAGGGCCCTTCCGTTCCAGTCCGCGGGGGGTACCGGACGATACGCCGCCATGCTAGCTCCTGGGGCTGCTGGCCGGTCGGCGGCGACGGGGGCGAGGATCTGTCCTCATGAGTGACAAAAGCGAGGACACCGAACGTACGAAGCGGCTGGTCGCGGCCTGGCGAGGGGCGGGCCGGCGGCTGTCCCGCAGCCTGCTGGAGCCCACGGTGGGGGAGCTGCTCGGCTCCCTCGCCGAGGCCCCCTACGACCTCGACGGCCCGGCCGACGTCTACGGCGACGGGGTCGTCGCCGCGCTGGAGCGCAGGGTCGCGGAGCTGCTGGGGACGCAGGACGCGGCGTTCTTCCCCAGCGGGACGATGGCGCAGCAGATCGCGCTGCGGTGCTGGGCGGCCCGGACCGGGAACCCGGTGGTGGCGCTGCACCCGATGAGCCATCCGGAGCGCTGGGAGGGGGACGCCCTGTCGGCGGTCTCCGGACTGCGGGTGGCGCACCCGACGACGGAGGCGCGCCAGCCGTCGGCCGAGGAGGTCGCCTCGATGGGGGAGCCCTTCGGCACGCTGATGGTGGAGCTGCCGCTGCGGGACGCGGGCTTCCTGCTGCCCACCTGGGAGGAGCTGGAGGCGCTGACGGACGCGGCCCGGGAGCGGGACGCGGTCGTCCACTTCGACGGGGCCCGGCTGTGGGAGTCCACCGTCCACTTCGGGCGCACGCTGCCGGAGATCGCGGGCCTCGCGGACTCGGTCTACGTCTCGTTCTACAAGTCACTCGGCGGGCTGAGCGGGGCGGCGCTGGCGGGGCCGCGGGAGTTCGTGGAGGAGACCCGGGTCTGGCGCCACCGCTACGGCGGCCAGATCTTCCGGCAGTTCCCGCAGGCCCTGTCCGCGCTGGCCGGACTGGAACGGGAACTGCCGAGGCTGCCGTCGTACGTAGCCCAGGCGCGGATGGTGGCCGGGGCGCTGCGGTCGGCGTTCGCGGACTCGGGGGTCCCGTGGGCCCGGATCAATCCGGAGGAGCCGCACACGCACCAGTTCCAGGTGTGGCTCCCGTACGAGGCGGACCGGCTGACGGAGGCGGGCCTGCGCCAGGCGGAGGAGACGGGCACGGTCCTCTTCCGCCGCTGGTCCGCGGAGGGGCCGCCGGGCCTGGCGGTGACGGAACTCGACATCACGGAGCCGGGCCTGTCCTGGACGGAATCCGACGTCCACGAAGCGGTCTCGGCCTTCGTGGCCCGGATCTGACGCAGCCGGGCGGGCCGCCGCTGCCCGGGCCGCTGCTGCACGGCCCGCCGCGGGGCGGCCCGCACCCCGGGAGCGAAGTGCCCGGGAAACACCTAATTCCGGAAAGTCACCAGCGAGGACCGGCCACGGCGCTACCGTCCCTTCACGGCAATGACCGGCTACCGCGCCCGGAGGAGACACCATGACCACTCGGCCCGCGTGGCGGAAGTCCTCGTTCTGCAGCGAGGGCGACGCCTGCGTATACGTCGCCACCGCCCCCGGGGCCCTCGTCAAGGTCGCCGACCGCGCCGACCCCGCCCACCTCGTGCTCGCCACCACCCAGGCCGCCTGGGCCGATTTCCTGCGCGCGATCAAAGAGACCGGCTGAGAGACCGGCCGAGAGACCGGCTGAGAGACCGGCCGAGGGGCCGGCCGAGGGACCCGCCGCGCCGCGCCGTGCCCACGATCAGGGGATTTTGTCCGATTAGCGCGTATCTTCGGCCCCATGCCCACGCCCTACGGATCCCGCGGCGGCATGGCGTTCAGCGCCGCTGAGCTGCACCTGCTCAGGCGTCTTCTCGCCCACGCCCTTCAGTCCTCCTCGGCCCCCCTGGCGGCCGAGGAGGTCCAGGACTGCCTGCGCCTCGCGCAATCGGTGGACGACGCGGTCCTGGAGGCGGGCCGGCTCAGAGCGTTCCTCCTCGAGGACCTCGTGCGCTACCGAGGCGCCCTGCCCGGCAGTCTGTCCGGCTACCTGGATCTGTTGCAGGACGCCCTGGCCGCCGGGTACGAACCGGAGCCCGACGACCTCGCCGCCCTGCGCGCGCTCCGCGCCAATCCGGTCGCCGCGGCACTGCTGGAGCGGGTCCGGGCCGTCGCGGAGCGCTCCGTACGCCGGCGGCTGTCGACCGCCCCGGCGCCCCGGACCCGGCTGCTGGCGCTGGCCGGCGGCAAGGAGACCGGAGGCAAGGGCGCCGGCGGCAAGGAGAAGGACGAGCAGCCGCCGCGCCCCGCACCGCACCCCGAGGAGCAGCCGCGCCCCGAGCGGCCGATCCCCACGCCCGGTGAGGTGTTCCCGCCGCGCCGCAAGCCCGCCCCGCCCCCGGCGGCCGGGCGGGCCGCCGGGTAGCTACGCTGTGGGGCATGGACTACGTCTCCGCGCTCGTGCCCCCCTTCGTGATGGCCGCGTTCTTCATCGCTCTCGTCGTGACGATCGTGAAGAGCCAGGGCGGCGCCAACAAGGCCAAGGAGGACGCGGCGGTCGACGCCGTGCTCGCCCGGGCCGAGGCCACCCAGCAGCAGAAGTAACCCCTCAGGGCGCGCGGCCGCATCGGCCGTGCGCCCGATTTCGTGGCGCGTTGCCGAGCGAATAGTCGGGCAATTCCATACAAGCCGCACTATCGTGCTGTTGTGCCTCGCCCACTGGGAGATCTCGAAGACGCCGTCATGACACGGGTGTGGCAGTGGAACCGCCCGGTCACCGTCCGAGAAGTACTGGAAGACCTCCAGCAGGAACGGTCCATCGCGTACACCACGGTGATGACCGTTATGGACAATCTCCATCAGAAGGGCTGGGTCCGGCGGGAAGCCGAAGGCCGCGCCTATCGATATACGGCGGTCTCCACCCGCGCCGCCTACTCGGCCGCGCTGATGAACGAAGCCTGGTCCACGAGCGACAGCCCGGCGGCCGCCCTCGTCGCCTTCTTCGGCATGATGTCCGCGGAACAGCGCGAAGCTCTCCGTGACGCCGTGCGCGTCGTGCAGCACGACGACGAGTCCGGCGCGGACGCCGTCGCCGAACCTCCCGCTCCGCCCGTGGCCGAAGGGGACTCCGCCGAGCGCCCGGAGCCACCGGGGCGATAGCGTCCGCAGCCATGGGAGAGTTTTCCACTGCACATGCAGAAACAGTGACGATCCGCCGTGCCCGCACGCGTGATGTTCCCGCGTTGCGCCGCCTCCTCGACCAGTACGTGCAGCAGCGGATCCTGCTCGACAAAGCACCGGTCGTCCTTTACGAGGACATCCAGGAGTTCTGGGTCGCGGAACGCGAGTCCGACGGCCAGGTCGTCGGCTGCGGCGCTCTCCACGTGATGTGGGAAGACCTTGCCGAAGTACGCACTCTCGCCGTCGACCGCGACCTGAAGGGCGGCGGAGTCGGGCATCAGGTGCTGGAGCAGTTGTTGCGCACCGCCCGTACGCTCGGGGTGAGCCGGGTTTTCTGCCTGACCTTCGAAGTCGAGTTCTTCGCGAAGCACGGCTTCGTCGAGATCGGCGAGACCCCGGTCAAGACCGATGTGTACATGGAGCTCCTGCGTTCCTATGACGAGGGTGTCGCCGAGTTCCTCGGTCTCGAACGAGTGAAGCCGAACACCTTGGGCAACAGTCGGATGCTTCTGCACCTCTGATCGATGGCCTCAGCTTTTCCGGCGCTCTGCGCACCTGTGGCCTATGTCCGAATCGCGCACGTTTCCCGCCCTGTTGCGGTCTCGAACCTCTCCCCGGGGGTTTGTGTTTTCCAGGCAAAAGCGGTTTCCTTTCCGCGTACTGCTTTTCGATGAAAGGAAATCCCGGTGGCACAGAAGGTTCAGGTCCTTCTTGTCGACGACCTCGACGGTGGCGAGGCGGACGAGACGGTGACGTTCGCTCTGGATGGCAAGACCTACGAGATCGACCTCACCACCGCCAACGCTGAAAAGCTCCGCGGTCTGCTCGACCCGTACACCAAGGGCGGCCGCCGCACCGGTGGCCGTGCCACCGCCGCCCGCGCCAAGGGCCGCGGCTCGGTGGCGACCGGTCACCCGGACACCGCGGAGATCCGCGCGTGGGCCAAGGAGAACAACTACAACGTGAACGACCGCGGTCGCGTCCCGGCCGAGATCCGCGAGGCCTACGAGAAGGCCAAGGGCTGACGGACCCCCGTCGTACGCCGCCCCAGGCGCGCCCGGTGGCATTCCGTCGCCGCCGCCGCCACCAGGCGTACGAGGTCGGGCCCGCGAGCGGGTCCGGCGGCCCGCCCGGGACCGGGCAGGGTCGGCAGCAGTGCCTCACACCCCTGCTCGGGGGGTCGCAGCCACACGGCGGCCCCCCGAGGGCTTTCTCCCGGGGGCAGCCCCGGGGGAGCCGGGGCGGTGATCCGGCCACCCGCACCCAGGGCGGTCAGATCGAGGGCGACCCCGCCCCATTCCAGCCAGTCGAGCAGCCCCTCCAGCTCCTCTGCGCTGCCCGCGGAGACCAGGAACCGCATCCGGCGCCCCATCAGCGCCACCGGGCCCGTGGCGACCGGCCTGCGCAGCAGTGCCGCTCCCGCGTCGGACGGCAGCTCCAGCACGTCGAACCGGATCCCGGTCGCGAGCAGGGCGGGCGGCCCGCCCGTGACGGTCCAGCCGAGCGTCCTTGCGTACCAGGAGGCGTACGCGTCCTCCTCGGGCGCGGTGCGGGGCGGCGGCACGAGCGACGGGGCGAACGGCGGGAGGGTTACGGCCATGTCCGGAGCAACTTCCGAAACGCCCCGGGGTTACGCTCAATGTGACAGACCGCACGCATCACCATGCGGAACGTAAACGTCCATGATGGCCGGAGTCCCGCATTCGGGACGCAACTGTGTTCGCCCTTAGCGGAGGGAACCGGTGCCACCGGCATGGAGTGTCAGTCCTTACGGGTAAGACATTCCTAGTGGATCGGGGCGACACGCTGATTTGACGGGCCTCCGTTCGCCGTCGGCGTACACGCATGACGGGTATCTGCCTGGCCTGCGGGAACATCGTCTCGCACCATCGAGTTGGAGCAGTTGTCGGCTCTTCAAGCCGGTTTTCCCGCTGATGCAGGGGTGAGCCGTGGACGGATGTCGGCAGTTGGAATGAGCTGTCCCGCCCCGCGGGACTAGCATGCGGAAGGACAGGGCGGGGACCGACCCCGAACTGCCCGACCGCTCTGAGGAGCGATAAACGATGTTCGAGAGGTTCACCGACCGCGCGCGGCGGGTTGTCGTCCTGGCTCAGGAAGAAGCCCGGATGCTCAACCACAACTACATCGGCACCGAGCACATCCTCCTGGGCTTGATCCACGAGGGTGAGGGTGTCGCCGCTAAGGCCCTGGAGAGCCTCGGGATTTCGCTCGAGGCTGTTCGCCAGCAGGTTGAGGAGATCATCGGTCAGGGGCAGCAGGCCCCGTCCGGCCACATCCCCTTCACCCCGCGGGCGAAGAAGGTCCTGGAGCTTTCGCTCCGAGAGGCCCTCCAGCTCGGCCACAACTACATCGGCACCGAGCACATCCTGCTCGGCCTGATCCGCGAGGGCGAGGGCGTCGCCGCCCAGGTCCTCGTGAAGCTGGGTGCCGATCTCAACCGAGTCCGGCAGCAGGTCATCCAGCTGCTCTCCGGCTACACCGGTGGAGGCAAGGAGTCGGCCACGGCCGGCGGGCCGGCCGAGGGCACGCCCTCGACCTCGCTCGTCCTGGACCAGTTCGGCCGCAACCTCACCCAGGCGGCCCGCGAATCCAAGCTCGACCCGGTCATCGGGCGCGAGAAGGAGATCGAGCGGGTCATGCAGGTGCTGTCCCGCCGTACGAAGAACAACCCGGTCCTCATCGGCGAGCCCGGCGTCGGCAAGACCGCCGTCGTCGAGGGCCTGGCCCAGGCGATCGTCAAGGGCGAGGTTCCCGAGACGCTGAAGGACAAGCACCTCTACACGCTTGACCTCGGCGCCCTGGTCGCGGGTTCCCGCTACCGCGGTGACTTCGAGGAGCGCCTGAAGAAGGTGCTCAAGGAGATCCGCACCCGCGGCGACATCATCCTGTTCATCGACGAGCTCCACACCCTCGTGGGTGCGGGTGCCGCCGAGGGCGCGATCGACGCCGCCAGCATTCTCAAGCCCATGCTGGCCCGTGGTGAGCTCCAGACCATCGGTGCCACGACGCTCGACGAGTACCGCAAGCACCTCGAGAAGGACGCGGCTCTTGAGCGCCGCTTCCAGCCGATCCAGGTGGCGGAGCCTTCCCTCCCCCACACGATCGAGATCCTCAAGGGCCTGCGCGACCGCTACGAGGCCCACCACCGCGTCTCCATCACGGACGAGGCCCTCGTCCAGGCGGCGACGCTGGCGGATCGGTACATCTCGGACCGCTTCCTCCCGGACAAGGCGATCGACCTGATCGACGAGGCCGGCTCCAGGATGCGCATCCGCCGGATGACCGCGCCGCCGGACCTCCGCGAGTTCGACGAGAAGATCGCGGGCGTGCGCCGCGACAAGGAGTCGGCCATCGACTCCCAGGACTTCGAGAAGGCAGCCTCTCTCCGCGACAAGGAGAAGCAGCTGCTGGCAGCGAAGACCAAGCGCGAGAAGGAATGGAAGGCCGGCGACATGGACGTCGTCGCCGAGGTCGACGGCGAGCTCATCGCCGAAGTCCTCGCGACCGCGACCGGCATTCCCGTCTTCAAGCTCACCGAGGAGGAGTCCTCGCGACTGCTCCGCATGGAGGACGAGCTCCACCGTCGGGTCATCGGCCAGAAGGACGCCATCAAGGCGCTCTCCCAGGCGATCCGCCGTACCCGTGCGGGTCTGAAGGACCCGAAGCGCCCGGGTGGCTCGTTCATCTTCGCCGGTCCGTCCGGTGTCGGTAAGACCGAGCTCTCCAAGACGCTCGCCGAATTCCTCTTCGGCGACGAGGACGCGCTGATCTCCCTCGACATGTCGGAGTTCAGCGAGAAGCACACGGTTTCGCGTCTCTTCGGTTCGCCCCCCGGCTACGTGGGCTACGAAGAGGGCGGCCAGCTCACCGAGAAGGTGCGCCGGAAGCCGTTCTCCGTCGTCCTCTTCGACGAGGTCGAGAAGGCCCACCCGGATATCTTCAATTCCCTTCTCCAGATCCTGGAGGACGGTCGTCTGACCGACTCCCAGGGCCGGGTCGTGGACTTCAAGAACACGGTCATCATCATGACGACCAACCTGGGTACCCGGGACATCTCGAAGGGCTTCAACCTGGGCTTCGCGGCCCAGGGCGACACCAAGACCGGATACGACCGGATGAAGGCGAAGGTCAACGAAGAGCTCAAGCAGCACTTCCGGCCCGAGTTCCTCAACCGTGTCGACGACACGGTCGTCTTCCACCAGCTCACCGAGGAAGACATCGTCCAGATCGTCGACCTGATGATCGCCAAGGTGGACGAGCGCCTGAAGGACCGCGACATGGGCATCGAGCTGAGCGGCGACGCGAAGCTCCTGCTCGCCAAGCGCGGCTACGACCCGATCATGGGTGCCCGGCCGCTGCGCCGGACCATCCAGCGCGAGATCGAGGACATCCTGTCGGAGAAGATCCTCTTCGGCGAGCTGCGTCCCGGTCACATCGTGGTCGTCGGCAAGGAGGGTGAGGGCGAGGAAGCCAAGTTCACCTTCCGCGGCGAGGAGAAGGCGGCCCTGCCGGACCTTCCCCCGATCGAGGCCACGGGCTCCGGCCCGGACCTGTCGAAGGGCGCGTAAGCGCGGCCGAGCGCCAAAGGGGCGGCCCCGGAACCGAAGGGTTCCGGGGCCGCCCCTTTTTCCGTGGGCGGTCCCTACGAGTGGGTCACGCCGATGTGCGGGGCAGGTGGAGCTCCGCGTGGCCGGTCGGCTCGCCGACGCCGCCCTCGTCCAGGGCCGCCAGGGCCCCCGGGGAAGTCCTGGAAGGCGCGGTGGACGAACTCGACGGCGCCCTCCGTCGGGGCCCGCAGCAGGCCGGTGCGCTCCAGGCAGTGCGCGAGCCGCTGGAGCCCAGTGACGTGGGCCTCAATCGGCTCTGGTTTCGGTGGGGCCGGGGTTCCGGGTGCGGTGACAAGCCGCACAGAACAAATCGGACGTACTAGGTGGATTCGTAGATCAAATGGACCCCGGGGAGGGACCTTCGTCCCTGGAAAACCGCCGTCAACAGGTCGGAGAGCCCGGACTTCGCTACGAGTTCGAGTAGTAATGGGGAGGTTTGGGGAAGTACGGGGGCTCGGGTTACCAAGGATGAGCCAAGCCCGGCACGCGCTTCATCGTGCCGGGTCACTTCATGCCTCTTACAGGCGTGAAACCCCCCTTGTCCCCGGCCCCGGAGGTCTGCACATGTTCGCGAAGCGCGTCAACACCCGTCGTACCCGTATCGCTGTCGGCACCACCGCTCTCGGTGCGGTGCTGGCCCTCGGGGCGGGCACGACCGCCGCGTTCGCAGACGCCCCGCAGACCGCCGTCTCCGCCAAGGCGGCCGGCTCGGCCGGTGCCGCGGGCGCCTCGAAGACCGGTCTCTGGGACAAGCCGCTGGAGAAGTACACGCTGTCCGCCACCTTCGGCAAGGGCGGCAACATGTGGTCCCACAAGCACTCCGGCCAGGACTTCGCCGTCCCGGTCGGCACCCCGGTCAAGGCCGCGGCCGCCGGCGTCATCGTCAAGGCCGGCCCGAACGGCGGCGGCGACGGTCCCGCGTACGGCAACGCCATCGTGGTCAAGCACGCCAACAACACGTACTCGCAGTACGCGCACCTCTCGAAGATCCAGGTCAAGGTCGGCCAGAAGGTCAAGGCCTCGCAGCGCATCGCCCTGTCCGGCAACACCGGCAACTCCAGCGGCCCGCACCTGCACTTCGAGATCCGCACCACCCCGAACTACGGCTCCGCCGTCAACCCGGTGGCCTTCCTGCGCACCAACGGCGTCACCGTCTGACGCGTCCGACGCGCCCCACAGTCAGGCCTGCCTGACCCTTCTCGACCGCCGCCCCCGCGGCGCACGTCGTACCGGCCGACCCGCCCTGCTCACCGATCAGGTGAGCAGCCAGGCATGGGTCGGCTTCGGCGCTGGTGCGAGCTTCCCCTCCTTGTACCCGGCCGCCTGCTCCGCCGTGAAGGCCATGTTGTAGACCTTGATGTTGTGCAGGGCGCCCTGCCACGGACCGGTCCAGATGTTGTGGTGCTTGGACCGGCCGAGCTGGAACGGACCGGGGGCCTGCCAGATGGGCGGCACCGGGGTCTCGCCGGCCTTCTTGCCGTCCACGTAGAGGGCGATGGCTTTTTTCTCGGCGTCGTAGGTGGCCATCAGCAGCGTGGGGGTCTTCACCATGTTGAGCCCCTCGGCGGTGACGGTCCGCGTGGTGGCCGCGGCGCCCTTGTCGCCCGTCTGCACGCGGAAGATCCAGGCCTGCTTGCCGTTGACCTCGTTCACGCCGAGCTCGAAGGAGAACGACTCCCCGTCGCCCTGGCTCATGACGATCCGCGAGCCCTTGGCGGCGGAGTTGTAGGCCCGCGCCGTCAGGGTGAAGCTCTTCGTCACGTCCACGACCGGCTCCGCGGACTGCGCCCACGAGTTCGCGTTGCCCCGGCCCACGACCTGGAACCGCTTGCCCAGCGGGCCGACCTTGAGATCGGGGCCGAGCCGCATGCCCATGCTGCCGTAGCTGTCGCGCAGCAGGGTGTCGTCACCCGCGACGGTGGCGGTGTAGGCGCCCGGCGACTTCGAGTCCTCCGGCTCGGGCGAGGCGGAGGTCGTGGGCTGGGCGTCCGGCTGGCCCCCGTCGTCGCCGCCCAGCAGGAAGAACGTTCCGCCGCCGGCCAGCAGCGCGAGGACGGTTATGCCGCCGCCGAGCATCCACAGCCGCTTCTTGCGCCGCTCGGCCGCGGAGCGGTCGGCCATGGCATCCCAGTCGACCTGCTCGGACGCGCCGGGCAGGTCCGGACCGGCCAGCCTCGTGAAGCCCGGCTGGGCCGGAGCCGGAGACCACTGCTGACCGCCGCCCGCGTCCTGCTGCTGGTACGGGTCCTGCTGGTACGCGTCCTGCTGGTAGGGGTCCTGCTGCTGGTACGGGTTCGGCTGCTGCCCGGCCGGTGGGTAGCCGTAGCTTCCGGCGGAGGACGGGTAGCCGTAGCCGCCCTGTGCGGGCGGTCCCGGCGGGAACCCGTATCCGCCGCTCCCGTGGGCGGGCTCGGGCTGCGGGTGGCTCGGGGGATTCGTACCGTCGGTCATGCCACGGATGCTAAGTCACGGACCCCCGGGCGGGCACGGCCCGGGGTCGGTCCCGTCCGACCCGCCCCGGTTCAGCCCTGCGCCGGCCCCAGGACCGGGAAGCTGCCCGTCGCCGTCGGCGCGTGCTCCGGCAGCCACAGCACCGCCACCGCACCGGCCGCCGCGCCCTCGCGCTCCACGCCGCCGCGGGCGGCCACGTTACGGAACGTCAGCCGGGCGCCCAGCACCCGTGCCTGGCCCTCCGCGATGGTCAGCCCCAGCCCGTGCCCCACGCCCGCACGGTCCGTCGACCCGGTGCGGAAGCGGCTCGGCCCCTCGCGCAGCAGCGCCTCCGGGAAGCCCGGCCCGTGGTCCCGGACCCGTACGACCCGGCCCTCGACGTCGACCTGGATCGGCGGCTGTCCGTAGCGCGCCGCGTTGGCCAGCAGGTTGCCCAGGATCCGCTCCAGGCGCCGCGGGTCGGTGCTGACGATCTCGTCCGCGACGACCCGTACGGTCGCCTCCGGCATCAGCGACGCGACCCGGCGGCTCACGAACTCGCCCAGCGCCACGTCCTGGAGCTCCGCCCGCTCCGACGCGCTGTCCAGCCGGGCCACTTCCAGTACGTCCTCGACCAGCGCGCGCAGCGCCTGTACCCGGTCCCGCACCAGCTCGGTCGGCCGCCCCGGGGGCAGCAGTTCCGCCGCCGTGAGCAGGCCGGTGACCGGAGTCCGCAGCTCGTGCGCGATGTCCGCGGTCACCCGCCGCTCGGCCTCCAGCCGCTGCTGGAGGGCGTCGGCCATGGCGTCCACGGCCCGCGCGAGGTCGTCCGTCTCGTCGCGGACGACGCCACCGACCGCGTCCCGGACGCGTACGTCGGGATCGCCGTGCGCCACCCGCTGCGCGGCGGCCGCGGCCTTGCGCAGCCTGCGCGAGATCTGTCCGCCGATGAGTACGCCGAGCGCCGAGCCGGCCATCACGGCGGACAGGCCGCCGATGACCAGGGCCCGGTCCAGGTCGGGGAGCAGATTGACGCTCTCCCGGAACGGTGTGTGCAGCGACAGCACCTGCCCGTTGCCGAGCGGTACGGCGGCCCAGACCTCGGGCAGCCCCCCGTGCGGCCGTTCCTGGATGTAGGTCCCGCGCCGGCCCGACTGCGCCTTGTGCCGCAGCTCGGAGGGCAGTTCGGGATCGTTGAGCTTGGCGCCCATGGGCGGTTTGCGCCCGGCCTCGGCATTGCGGGAGATGAACTGCACGCGCTCCAGCTGCACCTCGCGCGCGCTCTCCAGCATCGACACGCGGGCAGCGCTGTGCACCACCAGACTCAGCGCGACCGTGACGAGGGCACCCACGGCCGCGATGGCGAGTGTGATCTTCCAGCGGATCCCCGTGCGGAGGGTGAACCGTCTCATGCCTTGAGTTTGTATCCGAAGCCCCGGACCGTTTCGATCCGGTCCTGGCCGATCTTGGTGCGCAGGCGCTGGACGTGAACGTCCACGACGCGGGTGTCGCCGCCCCAGTCGTAGTCCCAGACCCGCTCCAGCAGGCGGTCGCGCGACAGGACGGTGCCGGGCGCGGAGGAGAACTCCAGCAGCAGCCGCATCTCGGTCGGCGTCAGTGCGACGGCGGCGCCCGCCCGGCGGACCTCCATGCCCTCGGTGTCCACCTCCAGGTCGCCGAAGGAGAGCACGCCGCGCTCGCCGTCCGAGCCGTTGTCCGCCCCGTTCGGGCCGCCGTTCTGCGGGCCGCCCGAGTGGTCGAAGCGGCGCAGCACGGCGCGGATCCGGGCGACGAGGACGGATCCGTCGAAGGGCTTGGTGACGTAGTCGTCGGCGCCCGCCTCCAGGCCCAGCACCACGTCGATGGAATCGGCGCGCGCGGAGAGCATGATCACCGGAACGGTGGACTCGTCGCGGATGCGGCGGCACAGGCTGACGCCGTCCATGCCCGGGACCATCACGTCCAGCAGCGCGATGTCGGGCCGGTTCGCACGGAAGGACTCCAGGCCGGACAGGCCGTCGGGCATGGCCGTGACCACGAACCCGTCGCGTTCCAGCGCCAGGGTCGTGGCCTCACGGATGACGTCGTCGTCCTCCACGAACAGGACATGGGTCTCGGCCATGCGGGAGCCTCGCCTCGGTTCTTCTGTGCTCAGTTCTTCTGACTCGTGACCGGGGCGGGCTGGACTCCGCCGTCGACCACGTTGCTGTACTCCGAGTGAACTCGGTCCTGCTCGGTGAACTTCTCCCCGTTCCAGCGGTACGTGATCACGTCCTCGCCCGACGGATAGGCGAGCGCGTCGCTCTTTCCGTAGACCTGCTTCGTGACGACCAGGTCGCCCCGGTCGATCTCCGCGTAGACGGGTGGCTGTTCGTCCGAGAACACATTCTCGTACGTGCTGCCGTCCGCCCGGTACACGTAGGTTCCGCGCCCCAGGGCATCGGCGCAGGACAGGACGTTGATGACGATGTCCGCGACGGGGCCGCCGGTGACCTTCCCGTAGCTCACGTCCACGGGGTACTCCTTGCCCGAGCACGGCTTGAGGTCGCGTTTGACCTCGGTGCCGACCTTGGGGTCCTTCATCAGCAGCGCGACGGGGTCGACCTTCTTCAGCGCCTGCCCCGACGAGGCGGCCGAGGCCGCGGAGGAGTCCTCGGGGGAGGCCCCCGAGGGGGTGGTTCTGGACACGGCCTCGGTGCGGGCCGGGCCGCCGTCGCGCAGGCCGGTGCCGCCGGTGGCGCACCCGACCGCGAACACGGCTGTGCCGACGAGGACGACCGTCCCCGCCGACATCAGCACCAAAGAACTTCCGGACAAGCCTTGGCCGTTCAGGCCGCGCACCGCTCACGCCCCTCGTACTGCATGGTGTGGTCACCGCGCTCCAGCGCACGCATGTCCAGGTCCCGGCTCTCCAGCTCCTGCCGGAGGCGGGCCAGCGCGCGGTGCAGAGTGCTCTTCACGGTTCCCGCCGACATTCCGAGCGCCGCGGCCGTTTCCTCGGTGCTCATCTGCTCCCAGTGTCGCAGCACGACCACGCTGCGCTGCTTGGGCGCGAGAACCTTGAGGATGTCCATGAGCAGGGCGCGGTCGGCGCGCTGGTCGGAGCCGTCCTCGACGGAGGCGTCGGGGAGCTGGTCGGTGGGGACCTCGTCGAGCTTGCGGGCGCGCCACCACTCGGTGCGGGTGTTGATCATGACGCGGCGCAGGTAGGCGTCGGCCAGGGACTTGTCGGCGATGCCGTCCCAGCGGCCGTAGGTGCGCACGAGCGCGGTCTGCAGGAGGTCCTGGGCGTCGGTCGGGTCCGGGACCAGACGCCGGGCGCTGCGCAGCAGTGCGTCCTGCCGGGTGCGTACGTACTCTTCGAATTCGAGTACCTCACCGTGCGCCATCTGAGACCGCCTCCGCTGCCGTCCACCCGCTCATCCGCTGCCTTACGGATTCGAAGGTACGGAGGGGTTGTCACGGGCCTGTGCGAGCCAGCCTTCGGTGGACGCACGGACACCCATAGGTTGTGTAACAACCCCCGTGAGCTGCGCTTTCACGGCAGGAAGCGGAATCTTCGAGTCAGCTTCGATCGGGTCCGGCGGCGGGCGGCGGGGCTGCCTGCGGGCCTGCCCCGGGAGCCGTCTGCGGGGCGGTCTGTGGGGCCGTCTGCGGGAGCCGGTAGAGGCCTCCGTCCAGGGGTTCCACCAGCCCGTCGGAGACCAGCCCGTCCAGCGCCCGGGCCCGCTGCACCGGCTCGTCCCAGACCGTGTCGAGCACGGCCTGCGGAACGGCGCCCACCGCCTCCCGGAGCACGGCGAGGAGCTTCCCGCGCACCTGCCGGTCGGTCCCGGCGTACGTCTGCCCGCGCCGTGGCGGACCCTCGTGCGCGGGCTTCCCCGCGAGGCGCCACGCGCACAGCCCGGCCACCGGGCAGCGCGCGCAGTCGGGGCTCTTGGCGGTGCACACCAGTGCGCCGAGCTCCATGGAGGCCGCCGCCCAGCGGGCCGCGGTGTCCTCGTCCTCGGGCAGCAGGGCCCGGGCCAGGCGCCGCTCGGCGGCGGTCGTCGCGTTCGGCGGGTACTCGACCCCGGTCGCGGTGCGGGCGAAGACCCGCCGGACGTTGGTGTCGAGGACGGCGTGCCGCTGCCCGTACGCGAAGGAGGCCACGGCCGCCGCCGTGTACTCGCCGATCCCGGGCAGCGCCAGCAGCTGCGCGTGCTCCCGCGGTACGTCGCCCCCGTGCCGCTCCGTTATGGCGACGGCCGCGCCGTGCAGCCGCAGCGCGCGGCGCGGGTAGCCGAGCCGCCCCCAGGCCCGTACGGCCTCGCCGGGGGACTCTGCGGCCAGGTCGGCGGGGCGGGGCCACCGGGCGAGCCACTGCTCGTAGACCGGCAGGACCCGGCTGACGGGCGTCTGCTGGAGCATGAACTCGCTGACCATGACCCCCCAGGGGCCGGCCTCGGGGCGGCGCCAGGGCAGGTCGCGGGCGTGCTCGTCGAACCACGCGATGACGGGGGAGTGCAGCGCGTGGGAGGAGTCGGGGGATACGGCCGTGGAGGAAGCGGGAGATGCAGTCATGGCAGACGGCATCCTGGCACGTTTCACATGCCTCGGCGCGCCGGACCGGGACCGGGGAACCGGACGACGGCCGGAACTGCCCATGCCTACCGAACGTACTCAAAGCGGCTCACTCTCCGCGTCAGCCCTTTGGCCGGATCTCGATGCCGGCGGTTGCGCCCGCAGGATGATCATCGGCAAATCGAGTGCACCGCGCGGCATGTGGGGCACTGATCGGGTCGCGGACTCTCGTAAAGTTCCGTCCGTGGGATCTCTGCGCAATCCGGTCGGGCCGCTCCCCTCCTCCATCTACTGGCGACGGAGGGCTGTGCTGGCTTCCGTTGTCGCGCTCCTCGCGCTCCTCGCCGTATGGACCGTCAGTTCCGGTGGGGGGAGGACGAGTACGAACGGAAAGGGCCAGGGCGGCCCCGACCCGGCCGCCTCGATCACCCCGGGTCCGGCCGGCACCGGCCCCGCGATCAGCGCGGCCCCCGGCGGGCGCCCGGAGTCGGGCAGTGGCGGAACCACCGGCTCCGAGGGCGGCTCCACGGGCGGCGCGGGCAAGAACGGCGAACCGGGCAGCGGCACGGCCTCGAACGGTGGCTCCGGTTCCGGCGGCGCCGCGGGCGGCCCCGCCCAGGTCCCGGCGGACTCCCCGCTGCCCACCTGTGCGCCGGGTGCGCTGCAGTGGGAGGTCAAGAGCGCGAAGAACGAGTACGAGGCGAACGAGAAGCCCCGCCTCGAACTGGTCGCCCGCAACACCTCCGGAACCACCTGCAAGATCGACCTCGGCCCGAAGCAGGCCGTTCTGACGATTCTTCAGGCGAGCAGCAGCAAGGCGGTGTGGTCCTCGGCGGACTGCCCGGCGGGCGCGGGCAACGCCTTCTTCCGCCTCCCGGCGCAGGGCGAGACCAAGCAGTCGCTGGACTGGGACCGCCGGTTCAGCGCGGCCGACCAGTGCCAGACGCCTCCGGCGGGGTCCGCGGCTCCCGACACCTACGTGGTCGAGGTCAAGGCCCCGGGCATGCCGGTGGCCCGGACCTCGTTCGTCCTGAAGCAGGACTAGAGGATTCCGGCCCCGCCGCTGGTTGGGCGCGGGGTCCGGAGGCGGCGCGGGCCGGGCAGTGGTCCGGTCCGGCTCGGCGGCGCGTCCTAGACGTACCGCTCCAGGATGGACGACTCGGCCAGGCGGGACAGGCCCTCGCGGACGCTGCGGGCACGGGCCTCGCCCACGCCGTCCACGGCCTGCAGGTCGTCGACGCTCGCGGCGAGCAGCTTCTGCAGCCCGCCGAAGTGCTCCACGAGCCGCTCGATGATCGCCCCCGGCAGCCTCGGCACCTTCGCCAGCAGCCGGTAGCCGCGCGGCGACACCGCCGAGTCCAGGGTCTCCGGAGAACCGGTGTACCCGAGCGCCCGCGCCACGATCGCCAGTTCCAGCAGCTCCGGATGGGTCAGCGCGTCCAGCTCCGCCAGCGCCTCGTCCACCGTGCGGGAACGCTTCGCCGTCGGCTCCGGCACGTAGTCGCGGATGACCAGCTCCCGCTCCTGCTCGATCCCGACCGTCAGCTCGTCCAGCTGCAGGGACAGCAGTCGCCCGTCCGTGCCCAGTTCGACCACGTACTCGGCGATCTCGGTGGCGATCCGGCGGACCATTTCCAGCCGCTGCGCGACCGCGGTCACGTCGCGGACCGTGACCAGGTCCTCGATCTCCAGCGCCGACAGCGTGCCCGCGACCTCGTCGAGGCGCAGCTTGTACCGCTCCAGCGTGGCCAGTGCCTGGTTCGCCCGGGACAGGATCGCCCCGGACTCCTCCAGGACCCGCCGCTCCCCGTCCACGTACAGCGCGATCAGCCGCATCGACTGCGACACCGAAACCACCGGGAAGCCGCACTGCTTGGAGACGCGGTCCGCCGTGCGGTGGCGCGTGCCCGTCTCCTCCGTCGGGATCGACGCGTCGGGCACCAGCTGCACACCGGCCCGGAGGATCTTGGTGATGTCCTTGTCGAGGATGAGCGCGCCGTCGAGCTTGCACAGCTCGCGCAGCCGGGTCGCGGTGAACTCCACGTCCAGGACGAAGCCGCCGGTGCACATCGCCTCGACGCTCTTGTCCATACCGAGGACGATGAGCCCGCCGGTGTTGCCGCGGACGATCCGTTCCAAGCCGTCACGCAGCGGCTGACCAGGTGCGACCGCGCTCAGCGAGGCGCGCATCATGGCCTCCTGCTTGGAGCTCGCGCCCGACTTGCCGGATGCTGCTGCCCCGTCCTTGGCTGCCACTGCACTCCTCCGGTCGCGGGTCGTACCGCCCTGCGCCGCGGGCACGAGGACGTGCGTACGGCCGGGCGGACCATCCAGAAGTCTACCGGCGCGCGCCGCGGCCCCGCCGTGGCTTGTCCGGGTACGGCGCGCGAGGGCCTCGTACGGACCCCCTGACCAGCGGATCGCTCTCCCCGGGGACGGCCCGGGGCGGCCTCGGGCCGTCCCCGGGGGCGGTTACTCCCCGGACCGCTCCCTGGCCGACGTACGGGACCGGCCGCGCGGCAACACCCGTAGCGCGTCGCCCATGTCGGCCACCTCGATGACCTTCATCCCGGCCGGCACCTTGCCCGGATCCGCCGGGACCAGCGCGTGGGTGAACCCCAGCCGGTGCGCCTCCGTGAGCCGCCGCTGCACGCCGGTCACCCGCCGCACCTCGCCGGCCAGGCCGACCTCACCGATCGCCACGAGGTTCTTCGGCAGCGGGACGTCACTGGCGGCGGAGGCCAGCGCGAGCGCGATCGCCAGGTCGGCGGCCGGCTCGGTGAGCTTCACCCCGCCCACCGTGGCGCTGTAGATGTCGCGCTTGCCGAGCGCCGTGATCCGGCCGCGCTGCTCCAGCACCGCCAGCATCATCGAGACGCGCGAGGTCTCCAGACCGGAGGTGGTGCGCCGGGGGGAGGGGATCTGCGAGTCCACGGTCAGCGCCTGCACCTCGGCGACCAGCGGGCGCTTCCCCTCCAGCGTCACGGTCAGGCAGGTGCCGGGCACGGCCTCGGCCCGCCGGGTCAGGAACAGCCCGCTCGGATCGGCGAGGCCGGTGATCCCCTCGTCGTGCAGCTCGAAGCAGCCGACCTCGTCGGTGGCCCCGTACCGGTTCTTGATGCCGCGCACCAGCCGCAGCCGGGCGTGCCGGTCGCCCTCGAAGCTCAGTACGACGTCGACGAGGTGCTCCAGCAGACGGGGACCGGCGATGGCCCCGTCCTTGGTCACGTGCCCGACGAGGAGGGTGGACATCCCGCGTTCCTTGGAGGCGCGGATCAGCGCGCCGGCCACCTCGCGCACCTGGGCCATGCCGCCGGGCGCGCCGTCGATCTCGGGGGAGGCGACGGTCTGTACGGAGTCCAGGATCAGCAGGGAGGGCTTCACGGCGTCGAGGTGCCCGAGCACGGCGGACAGGTCCGTCTCGGCGGCCAGGTAGAGGTGATCGCTGAGGGCGTTGATCCGGTCGGCCCGCAGCCGCACCTGGCTCGCCGACTCCTCGCCCGTCACGTACAGCGTGCGGTGCTCGTCGCTGGCCGCCTTCGCCGCGACGTCCAGCAGCAGCGTCGACTTGCCGACACCGGGCTCACCGGCGAGCAGGACGACGGCTCCGGGCACGAGCCCGCCGCCGAGGACGCGGTCCAGCTCGTCCACGCCGGTGCTGCGGGCGGTCGCCGTCCGGCCGTCGACCTGGGCGATCGGCAGGGCGGCGGTGGAGACCCGGCCGGCCGCGGTGGTCCGCACGGCGGGCGCGCCCATCTCCTCGACGGTGCCCCAGGCCTGGCACTCGGGACAGCGGCCGAGCCACTTCGCGGTCGTCCAGCCGCAATCGGTGCAGCGGTAGGACGGCCGGTCCTTGGCGGATGAACGAGCGGTGCGGGCAGCCATGGCGCTCACGGTAGCCGCCCCCACCGACAAGCCGGACCGCGGTGGCGGTCGCACGGTCCCCGGGGGCTTCCGGCGGGCCGTGGGCGTACCGCGTCAGGGCCCGCGTCAGCGCCTCACCGATCTGTTCACCCGTAAGGGCTAAATGTGGTGAAGGCTTCCAGGGCGTCACCGGCGTGCCGCCTACGGTCGCCAGGTGAACAGCAGCAACCAGGCACACTCCTCAGCGCGCACCGGCGCACACCGGGCGCACGGGCGCACGCCCCACGAGGGCGAGCAGCCGCCGCCGTTCCGGCACGAGCCCTACCTGGACGGCCTGTTCACGTACTGCCTGTCGGTCCTGTGCGACCACGACAGCGCGACCGACGTGCTCGGGGACGTCCTCGCCGTCGCCGAGCGGCACCCGGGCCGCTGCCCCGACGAGGGGGACCGGCGCGCCTGGCTCTACGCGCTCGCCCGCTGGGGCTGCCTGCACCGGCTGGCGGAGCAGCGGCGCGCACGACAGGGAGCGCATTCCGCCCGGCGTGCGCCGGAGCACACCCAGCGCGACCGTGCGCCGGGTGGCGACACCGGCCCCGAACGCGGCGCGGAGGCCCGCCGGCCGCTTGACGTCAGCGCCTACCGCCGCACCGAGCTGGCCCGGCTCGCCTGGCCCGAAGCCGCCGGCACCACACCCGAGCAGCGCGAGGCCCTCGAACTCGCCGTCCGCCACCGTCTCGGCGTCCCCGAACTCGCCGCCGTCCTCGGCACCCCCGCCGCCACCGCCCGCGAGCTGCTCTCCGGCGCGGCCTGCGAGGTGGAGCGCACCCGCGCCGCCCTCGCCGTCGTGGAGACCGGAAACTGCCCCGGCGTCTCCCGGCTGACCGGTGACGACGGCGACGGCGGCGACGGCAACGTACTGCTCTCCAGCACCCTGCGCGCCGAGCTCGTCCGCCACGTCGACGACTGCCCCCGGTGCCGCCGCGTTGCCGAACGCGTGGGAGCCGCCGGCCCCTGGCCCGGCTCCGGCGGCCTCGACACGGCCGCCCTTCCCCTGGTACCCGCCCCCCGTACCGCCGTCCACGCCGCGATGCTCCGCTCCGGCCGGGGCCGCGGCCGCGGCGGAGCCGCCCCGCGCTTCGACCGCACCGGCTTCCCCATGGATCCCAAGGACCGCGCCGCCCGCCGCGACCGGCTGCGCGCCCGGGTGGTGACCACCACCGTGGTCGCCACCGTCGTCGCGGCCCCCGTCCTGGCCCTGTGGGCCGCGTACCGGGGCGGCCCGGAGACGGGCGAGCCCGGCGGCGATGCCACCGGTATCTCCGCCAGCGAGTCCGAGCTCCCGACCGCCCGGACCGACGGCCGCCCGCTCACCGCCTACGAGAACGCCGGGAACGCCGCCACCACGACCGGCGGCCCGGGCTTCGCCCAGACCGACACCGCCTCCGACGTCTCCGTCGAGGTGATCAGCAGCGGCCCGCCGGCCACCCCCGACCAGCCCGGCGGCGCCGGCCGCCTCGCCGTGGCCGCGTCCTCGCAGGGCTCCGTCACCCTGCTCACCCTCACCGCCTCCGGCGGCGCCCCGGTCGACTGGCGGCTCTGGTCCGACGCGCCCTGGCTGCGCGCGAGCCGGACCGCGGGCACGCTGGCCCCAGGAGAATCGGTCACCCTGCGCATCGTCGTGGACCCCGAGGCCCAGCCCGTCGGCGCCTGGACGGCCCGGGTCGGGGTCGACCCCAGCGGCGCGGTGGTGGCCATCCAGGGCCGGGGCCGCCCGGCGCCCGCGCCCACCCGGAACCCGACGCAGCCCGCGACCCCGGAGCCCTCTCCGGACCCGACGCAGCCGGCCACGCCGAACCCGTCCCCGACGGAGCCGACGATCCCGCCGCCGTCCCCGACACCCGCGCCGTCCGCGACGGAGGGCACAGGCGGAACGGTTTCCCCGGCCCCGGACCCGGCCCCGTCGGGGTCATCGGGCCCCTGAGGCAGCCGGCCGGGTCAGGAGCCGGCCTGGTCAGGCGGGATCCGCGGGATCCGCGGGGTGCGGGGCCATCGGCAGCAGCGAGGCGAGCCGCGCCTCGCACAGCTCCACGAGCGCGTCGTACCCCTCCTTGCCCATCAGCTCCGTCAGCTCGGGGCGGTACGACACGTACACCGGCTGCCCGGCACCGTGCGCCGAGGTGGCCGAGGTGCACCACCAGTGCAGGTCGTGGCCGCCAGGGCCCCAGCCGCGGCGGTCGTACTCACCGATCGACACCTGCAGCACGCGGGTGTCGTCGGGCCGGTCGATCCACTCGTAGGTGCGCCGGATCGGCAGCTGCCAGCAGACGTCGGGCTTGGTCTCCAGCGGCTCCTGGCCACTTTTGAGCGCCAGGATGTGGAGGGAACAGCCGGCGCCGGCGGGGAAGCCCGGCCGGTTCAGGAAGATGCACGCGCCGTCCCAGCGGCGGGTCTGCTTCTCCCCGTCGTCGTCGTGCTGCGTCCACCCGCTCTCGCTGCCGACGTCGTGGAACTGCCACAGCTCGGGTGTCAGCCGGGCCACGTGCTCCGCGACGCGCTTCTCGTCGTCCTCGTCGGAGAAGTGCGCGCCGAGCGTGCAGCAGCCGTCGTCCGCCCGGCCCGCCTGGATGCCCTGGCAGCCGCTGCCGAAGATGCAGGTCCAGCGGGAGGTGAGCCAGGTCAGGTCACAGCGGAAGATCTGCTCGTCGTCGGCGGGGTCGGGGAATTCCACCCAGGCCCGGGGGAAGTCGAGCCCTTTCTCGTCGGCCACGACCACGACCTTTTCCTTGCCGCCCTTGGCCTTGGCCCTGGCGCCGTCCTTGGCGCGGGCCCCGGTCCTGTCCTTGACGGTGTCCTTGCCCGTGTCCTTCTGCGACCGGGTCTTGTTGGCCTTCTTCGTATTTGGCACAAACCCAAGCCTATGCGCCCCTTACTCAACCCCCGAGTCTTCCTCGCAGTAGCGTTTCCCCCTATGAGACTCGGTGTGCTGGATGTGGGTTCGAATACGGTCCATCTGCTGGTGGTGGACGCGCACCCCGGCGCGCGCCCGCAGCCGGCGCACTCGCACAAGGTGGAGATGCGGCTGGCGCAGCTGCTCGACGAGGCGGGCGCCGTCACGCCAGACGGCGTCGAGCGTCTCGTCTCGGTGATCGGCGACGCGGTGCAGGCCGCCGAGGACAAGGGGTGCGAGGACGTCCTGCCCTTCGCGACCAGCGCCGTACGCGAGGCCACGAACGCGGACGAGGTCCTCGCGCGGATCAAGGCCGAGACCGGCGTCGACCTGCCGGTGCTGAGCGGCGAGGACGAAGCCCGGCTCACCTTCCTCGCGGCCCGCCGCTGGTTCGGCTGGTCCGCCGGGAAGCTGCTGGTCCTGGACATCGGCGGCGGCTCGCTGGAGATCGCGTACGGGATCGACGAGGACCCGGACGCGGCCGTCTCCCTCCCGCTGGGCGCGGGCCGCCTCACCTCGGGCTGGCTCCCGGGCGACCCGCCGGACCCGCTGGACATCCGGGCGCTGCGACGGCACGTGCGGGCGGAGATCGCCCGCACGGTCGGCGAGTTCCGCCGCTTCGGCGCCCCGGACCACGTGGTGGCGACCTCGAAGACCTTCAAGCAGCTGGCCCGCATCGCGGGCGCGGCGCGCTCGGCGGACGGCCTGTACGTGCAGCGGGACCTGAGCCGCAAGTCCCTGGAGGAGTGGGTCCCGCGCCTGGCGGCGATGACGACGGCCCAGCGCGCGGCCCTCCCGGGCGTCTCGGAGGGCCGGTCGAACCAGCTCCTGGCGGGTGCGCTGGTGGCGGAGGCCACGATGGACCTCTTCGGCGTGGAGGAACTGGAGATCTGCCCGTGGGCCCTGCGCGAGGGCGTGATCCTGCGCCGCCTGGACCACATGCCGGCGCCGGGGGTGTGACCCGGCCGAGGGCGCAACCGGAGCTCCGGCGGACGCGTCGCACAGATCATGGGACGCGAATGGCTTTTCTCCCTCATACCCCTGACGATCGGCGTCGCCTGCCTCGGCATCGGCACGTACGGCCTGCGCCGTGCCGCTCTGCTGCGGCGCAACGGCGTCAGCGCGGTCGGCCGGATCGTGCGCCACGAAGTGATCAGGAGCGATGAGGGCGCCACGTTCCACCACCCGGTCGCGGCCTGGACCTCGCCGGACGGGCGCGCCCACGAGTACGCGTCCAGGTTCGGCCGCGGATCGGTCGGACACGCCTATCGGGTGGGAGCGAACGTCACGGTCCGCTACGACCCGGAGCAGCCGCGCCGTTTCGAGGTCGTGGGCTGGGACGCGAGGACCGTCGATCTGGTGTTCACCGTGCTCGGGTCGGTCTTCACGGCGGGCACGGTGATCGTGCTGCTCGTCCGACTGCTCACCCTGTGACGGACCGCCCCGCGTGGCCGCCGTCACGGTCGGCGGCCGCCGTGGGCCCGTACCCTGTCCCCGTGGCAGAACCAGTCCGTGTCCCGACCGCGAAAGTCGCCCTCTCCACGGCCTCCGTCTATCCGGAGTCGACGGCGACCGCCTTCGAGATCGCCGCGCGCCTGGGGTACGACGGCGTCGAGGTCATGGTCTGGACGGACCCGGTCAGTCAGGACGTCGACGCCCTGCGCCGCCTCTCGGACCACCACGGGGTGCCGATCCTGGCCGTGCACGCGCCGTGTCTCCTGATCACCCAGCGGGTCTGGTCCACCGATCCGTGGATCAAGCTGCAGCGCGCCCGGGCGGCGGCCGAGCGGCTCGGGGCGGGCACCGTGGTGGTGCATCCGCCGTTCCGCTGGCAGCGCCAGTACGCGCGGGACTTCGTCTCCGGCATCTGGCGTATGGCCGACGAGACCGACGTCCGGTTCGCCGTGGAGAACATGTACCCCTGGCGCTACCGCGACCGCGAGATGCTCGCGTACGCCCCCGAGTGGGACGTGACCAAGGACGACTACCGGCACTTCACGGTCGACCTGTCGCACACCGCGACCGCCCGCACCGACGCCACCGCGATGATCGACCGGATGGGCGACCGGCTCGCGCACGTCCACCTGGCCGACGGGAACGGATCGGCCAAGGACGAGCACCTCGTCCCGGGCCGCGGTACGCAGCCCTGCGCCGAGCTCCTGGAGCGCCTCGCGCGGACCTCGTTCGACGGGCACGTCGTGATCGAGGTGAACACCCGCCGGGCGATGTCCTCCGCCGAGCGCGAGGCCGATCTCGCCGAGGCGCTGGCCTTCACCCGCCTGCACCTCGCCACCGCAACCGCAACCGCCACCGAGCCCGAGCGCGACGGGGCCCACCGCCCATGACGGCCGACTCCGAGCCCGACGCACCGAAGCCCCGCCGCCGCGGCCCCGGCCGCCCCCGGCAGGACGAGGCCGACGAGGGCCCCGGCACCCAGGAGCGCATCCGGCTCGCCGCCCGCGAGGTGTTCGCGGAGCGCGGGTACGACAAGACGTCCGTGCGCGGCATCGCGAAGGTCGCCGGCGTCGACCCGGCGCTCGTCCACCACTACTTCGGCAGCAAGGACGATCTCTTCGCCGCCGCCATCGAGGTCAGCATCGAGCCCGCCCTGGTGGTCCCCGCGATCATCGGCAAGGGGCCGGACGGCATCGGCGAGCGCCTCGCCCGCTACTTCCTCGGTGTCTGGGAGAACCCGGTCACCCGGGTCCCGCTGCTCGCGGTGATCCGCTCCGCGCTCACGCACGAGGCCGCCGCGAAGGTGCTGCGCCAGCTGGTGCTGCGGCGGGTCCTGGAGCGCGTCGCCGCCGACCTCGACGTCCCCGACCCGACGTTCCGTGCCGAGCTCGCCGCCTCCCACATGGTCGGCATCGCGATCCTGCGCTACGTGGTCCAGGTGGAGCCCCTGGCGTCCGCCGACCCGGAGAAGATCGTGGCTCTGGTCGCGCCCACGCTCCAGCGGTACCTGACCGAGGACTGAGCCCTCCGTCCCGGCATCCGGACGTGGTGTCCGGATCGCGGGCGGTGGGCGTAGCCTCGTATCTGAGCCATATCCGCAGTCGCGGCTGACCGTACAGCCGCACTCATGGGGAGTGAAACCGCATGCCCGAGCTGAGGTCCCGCACCGTCACCCACGGCCGCAACATGGCAGGCGCGCGTGCGCTGATGCGCGCGTCGGGCGTAGCGAGCGCGGACATCGGCAAGCCGATCGTCGCGGTCGCCAACTCCTTCACCGAGTTCGTCCCCGGTCACACCCACCTGGCCCCCGTCGGCCGGATCGTCTCCGACGCCATCCGCGCCGCCGGTGCGATCCCGCGCGAGTTCAACACCATCGCGGTCGACGACGGCATCGCCATGGGCCACGGCGGCATGCTGTACTCCCTCCCCTCCCGCGACCTGATCGCGGACTCGGTCGAGTACATGGTCGAGGCGCACTGCGCCGACGCGCTGATCTGCATCTCCAACTGCGACAAGATCACGCCCGGGATGCTGATGGCCGCGATGCGGCTGAACATCCCGGTCGTCTTCGTCTCCGGCGGCCCGATGGAGGCCGGCCAGGCCGTCCTCGTCGACGGCACCGTCCGCAAGCTCGACCTGATCGACGCCATGGTCGACGCCTCCAACGAGAACGTCTCGGACGAGGACGTCCTGCGGATCGAGGAGAACGCCTGTCCGACCTGCGGGTCGTGTTCGGGCATGTTCACCGCCAACTCGATGAACTGCCTCGCCGAGGCCATCGGTCTCGCCCTCCCGGGCAACGGCTCGGTCCTCGCCACGCACACCGCCCGCCGCGCCCTGTACGAGGACGCCGGCCGCACGGTCGTGGAGATCACCAAGCGCTACTACGAGGACGGCGACGAGTCCGTCCTGCCGCGCAGCATCGCCACCCGCGAGGCCTTCGAGAACGCCATGGCCCTCGACATCGCGATGGGCGGCTCCACGAACACGATCCTGCACCTGCTGGCCGCCGCCCAGGAAGCGGGCCTGGAGTACGACCTCACCGACATCGACGCCGTCTCGCGCCGCGTCCCGTGCCTGTCCAAGGTCGCGCCGAACGTGGCGCCCGGCGGCACGTACTACATGGAGGACATCCACCGGGCCGGCGGCATCCCCGCCATCCTCGGCGAGCTGCACCGCGGCGGTCTCCTCAACAAGGACATCACCACCGTCCACTCCGACGGCCTGGAGGACTGGCTCGCGAAGTGGGACGCCCGCTCCGGGACGGCCACCGACACGGCCATGGAGCTGTGGCACGCGGCCCCCGGCTGCGAGCGCTCCGCCACCGCCTTCTCCCAGTCCAAGCGCTGGGAGACCCTCGACCTCGACGCCGAGGGCGGCTGCATCCGCTCGGTGCAGCACGCGTACTCCAAGGACGGCGGACTGGCCGTGCTGCGCGGCAACATCGCCGTCGACGGCTGTGTCGTGAAGACCGCCGGCGTCGACGAGTCGATCTGGACCTTCGAGGGCCCGGCCGTGGTCTGCGAGTCCCAGGACGAGGCCGTCGACAAGATCCTCCGCAAGGAGATCAAGGCGGGGGACGTCGTCGTCATCCGCTACGAGGGCCCGCGCGGCGGCCCCGGCATGCAGGAGATGCTCTACCCGACCTCCTTCCTCAAGGGCCGCGGCCTCGGCAAGGTCTGCGCCCTGGTCACGGACGGCCGCTTCTCCGGCGGCACCTCGGGCCTGTCCATCGGCCACGCTTCCCCGGAGGCGGCCTCGGGCGGCACCATCGCGGTCGTCGAGGACGGTGACCGGATCCGCATCGACATCCCGAACCGGTCCATCGAGGTCCTGGTCGACGAGGCCACCCTCGCCGCCCGCCACGAGGCCCTCGGCGGCGTCTACGCCCCGAAGAACCGCGAGCGCAAGGTCTCCGCGGCCCTGCGCGCCTATGCCGCCATGGCCACCAGCGCCGACAAGGGCGCGGTCCGCGACGTCAGCCTCCTCGGCTGACCCCGTAATTTCGGCAACGGCCGCAGGCGCCCCCGCACCCTCCGGTGCGGGGGCGCCGCCACGTCACCGTGTCACCAGGCGGCGGGTGCGCCCGCGGCCACCGCGAACACCGTCCCGTCGGGCGCACTGCCGAACAGCCGCCCGTCCCCGACCACCGGCGCGGGCAGGGTCGAGGTGTAGCCGCCCGGCCCGCCCCCGATCCGGGGCTTCGTCTGGCCCAGCAGCCGCCCGCCGCCGTCCACCGCCAGCGTCCGCCCGTCGGACGCCGTCAGGTGGATCCGCCCGTCGTGGACCACCGGCCGCGAGCCCACGGCCACGCCCGTCTCCAGCCGCCAGTCCTCGCGCTCCGCACCGACCGCGGCCAGGGCGCCGCCCGTCCCGAAGGCGTACACCCGCCCGTCCGGGCCGACCGCGGCCTGCGCGTCGAGCAGCGGTGCGGCCAGCGCGGTCCGGCGTACGGCACGGGTCGCGAGGTCCACCCGTACGACCGCCCTGCTCACCGCCCCGGACGCGGACCGCGAGTCGCCCTCCAGCAGGTACAGCCCGCCGGCCGCCGTACCGACCGGTTCCAGCAGTGAGGGGCTGCGGACCTGCCAGCGCACCGTGCCGTTCGCCGGATCGACCGCGCTGATCTGCGTGGACTTCCCGTCCGCCGCCTGGGTGGACACGTACGGGACGGGGCCGCCGCTCTGGTCCGGGCCGGCGAACCAGACGGAGCCGGGCCCGCCGAGCCGGTGGGTCCAGCGCGCCGCGCCGGTGGCCGCGTCCAGCATCGTGACGTTCCCGTCCGGGCCCGTCACCAGCAGCAGCTCGCCCACGGGCACCACCTGCGCCCCCTGCTGCAGGCTCCGCTTCCAGCGCTGCGCACCGGCCGCCGGATCCAGCGCCCGGAGCGTCTTCCCGCCGTCGTCCACCGCGAGCACCAGCCCGGCGGCGTGCAGCGGGGCCGGATTCGGTGTCATCCGCGATTCGGGTGCCGCGCCGCGTACGGACCAGAGCACCGAGCCGCTCGCGGCGTCGAGGCGGGTGGCGGCCAGCCCGGGCCCGGAGCAGTACAGGGCCCCGGCCGACCAGGAGCAGGCCGGGAAGGGGTTGCCCTGCCCCCGCTCACCGACCGGTACGGCCCACGACGTCACGGCGCCCGCCCCGGTGGCCCGGGCGTGCACGGCGGACGGGTCCGACGCGTCCGGGGCGCCCGCGTCCGCACCGAGGGCCAGGTACCCGCCGAGCGCCCCGGCGGTCACCAGCAGCAGGATCCCGACCGCCGTGAACAGCCGCGCCCGCCGCCGGGGCCGGGCAGCGGGCGCGGGTGCGGGCGCGGGTGCGGCGACGATCCGGTCCCGCCGGTGGGTGCTCTCCTCCACCCGCTGCGGTCGCCGCGGGTTCGGGATGAAGGCCCGGGTGTCCTCCGACGTGGGATAGGCCAGCGCCCGCAGCTCACTGATCAGTGCGTCGGGCGTGGGGCGTTCGGCCGGGTCCTTCGCGAGGCAGCGCTCGACGATCGGCATCAGCTCCGCCGGCAGCCCGGTCAGGTCGGGGTCGTGGTGGACGACCTGGTACGCCACCAGGTAGGGGCTGTCGGAGTCGAAGGGGCCGCGCCCGGTCGCCGCGTGCACGAGGACGGCGCCCATCGCGAACAGGTCCGCCGCCGGCCCCACTTCCCGCGGCCGCTGGAACTGCTCGGGTGCCATGAAGGGCGGTGTCCCGATCAGCTTCCCGGTCTCGGTGCGCAGATCGCTGTCCGTCGGCCGGGAGATCCCGAAGTCGATGACCCGCACCCCGTCGGGCGCCATCAGGACGTTGCTCGGCTTCAGGTCCCGGTGCACCACGCCGGCCCGGTGGATGTCGCGCAGCGCCTCGGCCAGTCCGGCGCCGAGCCGGGCCAGTTCGACGGGCTCCAGCACCCGCTCCCGTACCCGCTCGGAGAGCGTCGGCGCGTCGATGAACAGCGTGGCCATCCACGGCCGTTCGGCATCGGGGTCGGCGTCCACGACGGGCGCGGTGAACGCGCCGCTCACCTTGCGCGCGGCGACGACCTCCTGCCGGAACCGGGCCCGGAACTCCGGGTCCACGGCGTGCTCGGGATGCACGATCTTGACGGCGAGTTTCAGCCCCGAGGCGGAGGTGGCGAGGTGGACGACCCCCATGCCGCCCGAACCCAGGACGGATTCCAGCCGGTACTGCCCGGCGTACTCCGGAAAGCCCGCCCGATCCCTGCGCAGCGACTGCACCGCTGACCACCCCCGCCGGAGCCTAGTCGATGCCCCCTGAGGATCTCCAAGGTCCTGCTACCCTGCGCGAGTTGCGAAGGGCAACGCTCAGGGGGGAGATTTCGCATGTCCGAAAAGAGTGAGTCCGGCCAGGTCCAGAGCCTCGCCGCCGAGTCCGGTTTCCAGACGTTCCCGGTGGCGCCCGGCTACCGGGTGAACGTCCGCAGCGGCCCGGGCACCAGCTACTCCATCGTCAAGGTCCTGCCCTACGACTCGTACGTCTCGATCCGCTGCCAGGGCCCGGGTACGACGGTCTCCGGTCCGTACGGCACGACCGACATCTGGGACTGCATCGGCAACGGACAGTTCGTCTCCGACGCCTACGTCAGGACGGGCAGCGACGGCTACGTCGCCACCCGCTGCTGAGTTCCGCGCCGCGTTCCGTGCCGCTTTCCGTGCAGAGTTCCGTGGGGGGACGGGGACCGGCCACGACCACGACACGCGTCGGACCCGTCTGACACGTGAGACACACCCGGCCCGACCGGCCCGGCGGGGGATAATCGCTGACGTGAGCGACGACCAGCGAGACCAGACCCCCGCCGAGCCGGCCCAGGCCGCGGTGCCCGCCGGCCCGCAGCCCGAGCCGATCCGGTTCTTCGGCACCACGTGGGTCGACCACGACGGCGGCTACGCCCTGCGCCGCGTCGGCCTCGCCATCGGCTCGCTGGCCACCGCCGTCTCCGCCGCCGTCCTGCTCCGCCTGGCCTACGAGGGCCTGGAGATCGGCAATGTCGGCCCCTTCCTCAGCATCTCGGTCGTCGTCCTCTTCGCGATCGCCAGCTCCATCGCATTCACCAAGACCTGGGCCTCCTTCAGCCGTCGCCCCGCTCCGTCCTCCGACGAGGCCGCCCTCAAGGGCCTGAAGACGATCGGTTTCATCGGCTCCCTGATCGCGTACTTCCTGCGCTGCCTCGGTGAGGCCCCGGGCGAGAAGCTCCACCGCGCCGAGTACGAGAGCGCCCGCGCCGAGTACGCCCGCCGCCGCAGCACCCGTACGGGCAACCCGGCCACGCGCCGCCCCAAGCGCAAGAAGTAGTCCGCATCCTCCCGGCGATTGACGGCACGGCACCGCCAGGAGCATTATTCATCACATGATGAATAAGCAGCCCGAGGGAGACCCGGCCGCCGTCCACGCCCATGACCTGAGCGTCCGCCGCGGCACCGGCCGCACCCTGCGCACCGTCCTCGACTCCCTCGCCTTCGACGTCCCCCGCGGCCGCATCACGGGCCTCCTCGGCCCCTCCGGCTGCGGAAAGTCCACGCTCATGCGCGCCGTCGTCGGTACCCAGGCCCACGTCACCGGCACCCTCGACGTCCTCGGCGAGCCCGCGGGCCACCCCCGGCTCCGCTCCCGCATCGGCTACGTCACCCAGGCGCCCAGCGTCTACGACGACCTCACCGTCCGGCAGAACCTCGAATACTTCGCCGCCGTCCTCGACCCCGGCCGGGCCGCCGCCGACCGCCGCGCCGCCGCCGTCACCCGCGCCATCACCGACGTCGACCTCACCAGCCGGGCCGGCGCCCTCGCCGGCAACCTCTCCGGCGGCCAGCGCAGCCGCGTCTCCCTCGCGGTCGCCCTGCTCGGCACCCCCGAGCTCCTGGTCCTCGACGAACCCACCGTCGGCCTCGACCCCGTCCTGCGTCGCGACCTGTGGAACCTCTTCCACGACATCACCACCACCCGCGGCGCGACGATCCTCGTCTCCTCCCACGTCATGGACGAGGCCGAGCGCTGCCACGACCTGCTCCTCATGCGCGAGGGCCGCATCCTCGCCCAGGACACCCCCGACGCACTGCGCACCCGTACCCACTCCACCACCGTCGAAGAGGGCTTCCTGCGCCTCGTCGACGAAGCCGACGCGAACGCCGCCGACGCCGCCGCCCTCACCCCGGAGCAGAGCCGATGACCGCCACGACCGCCATGAGCGGCGCCCGCACCGCCGCCACCGCCGCCCGCGTGCTGCGCCAGCTCCGCCACGACCCGCGCTCCATCGCGCTGATGCTGCTGGTCCCCGTACTGATGCTCACCCTGCTGCGCTTCGTCTTCGACGGCAGTCCCAGGACCTTCGACGGCATCGGAGCGTCCCTCCTCGGGATCTTCCCGCTCATCACCATGTTCCTGGTGACCTCCATCGCCACCCTGCGCGAACGCACCTCAGGAACCCTGGAACGCCTCCTCGCCATGCCGCTCGGCAAGGGCGACCTCATCGCCGGCTACGCCCTCGCCTTCGGCGCCGTCGCCGTCCTCCAGTCCGTCCTCGCCACCGGCCTCGCCCTCTGGGTCCTCGGCCTCGACGTCGTCGGATCCCCCTGGCTGCTCCTCCTCGTGGCGCTGCTCGACGCCCTCCTCGGCACCGCCCTCGGCCTCTTCGTCTCCGCCTTCGCGGCCTCCGAGTTCCAGGCCGTCCAGTTCATGCCGGCGGTGATCTTCCCGCAGCTCCTCCTCTGCGGCCTCTTCGCGGCCCGCGACACCATGCACCCGGTCCTCGAAGGCCTGTCCGACGTACTGCCCATGTCCTACGCCGTCGACGGCATGACCCAGGTCCTCACCCACACCGACATGACCGCCGCATTCGTCCGCGACGCCGTGATCGTCGCCGCCTGCGCCCTGCTCGTCCTCGCCCTCGGCGCGGTCACCCTCCGCCGCCGCACCCCCTGACCGGACCCCTGACCGCACTGCGGACAGCCCCGCCCCCGCCGGCCGCCCGGGTGCAAGGATGAGGACGTATAGGTAGCTCACGCGCAAGAACAGTTCGGCGAGGTGGATCGGGCATGACCCAGACAGTCGCAGTCCTCGGTACCGGCAAGATCGGCGAGGCCCTGCTCAGCGGAATGATCCGCGGCGGCTGGCCCGCCTCGAAGCTCCTCGTCACCGCCCGCCGCGCCGAACGGGCCGAGGAACTCCGCACCCGCTACGGGGTCGAGGCCGTCTCCAACGCCGAGGCCGCCAAGCGCGCCGACATCCTCATCCTCACCGTCAAGCCCCAGGACATGGCCAAGCTCCTCGACGAGCTCGCCCCGCACGTACCGGCGGACCGCCTGGTCATCAGTGGCGCCGCCGGCGTCCCCACCGCCTTCTTCGAGGAACGCCTCGGCCCCGGCACCCCCGTCGTCCGCGTCATGACGAACACCCCGGCCCTCGTCGACGAGGCCATGTCCGTCATCTCCGCCGGCAGCCACGCCACCGCGGCCCACCTCGCCCACACCGAGGAGATCTTCGGCAGCGTCGGCAAGACCCTGCGCGTCCCCGAGTCCCAGCAGGACGCGGCCACCGCCCTCTCCGGCTCCGGCCCCGCCTACTTCTACTTCCTCGTCGAGGCCATGACCGACGCCGGCATCCTCCTGGGCCTGCCCCGCGCCCAGGCCCACGACCTGATCGTCCAGGCCGCCATCGGCGCCGCCGTGATGCTCCGCGACAGCGGCGAACACCCGGTCAAGCTCCGCGAGGCCGTCACCTCCCCGGCCGGTACGACGATCAACGCGATCGTCGAACTGGAGCGGCACGGCGTACGCGCCGCCCTCATCGCCGCCCTGGAAGCGGCCCGCGACCGCAGCCGCGAGCTCGCCTCCGGCAACAGCTGAGACTCCGGTACCGGTGGGGGGCCCGCGGAACGCGGGCCCCCCACCCGTCACGGCTCCAGCAACCCGATCGCCCGGTACGCCCGGTCCACCACCGGCCGCGCCAGCTCCCTGGCCCGCCCGGCCCCCTCCCGCAGCACCTTCTCCACCTGGGCGGGATCGCCGGCCAGCTCCGCGTGCCGCTCCTGGACCGGCCGCAGCAGCTCGACCACGGCGTCGGCGACATCCCGCTTCAGCGCGCCGTAGCCGGTGTACGTGTCGGCGAGCCCGGCCGGATCGCCCCCGGTGCACGCCGCCAGGATGTCCAGCAGGTTCGCGACTCCCGGCCGCGTCCGACGGTCGTAGACCACGCCGCCGTCCCCGCTGTCGGTGACCGCCCGCATCACCTTCTTGCGCACGACCCCCGGCTCGTCGAGCAGGTAGACGATCCCCGCCCCGCTGTCGTGCGACTTGCCCATCTTCGACGTCGGGTCCTGCAGATCCATGACCCGTGCGGCCACTGCCGGAAGCGTGGCCCGCGGCACGGTGAAGGTGTGCCCGTAGCGCTGGTTGAACCGCACCGCGATATCCCGGGTCAGCTCGACGTGCTGCTGCTGGTCCTCACCGACCGGCACCTCCTGGGCCTCGTACGCCAGGATGTCGGCGGCCATCAGCACGGGATAGGTGAGGAGCGACAGCCGTACGCCCTCCCCGGAGCCCTGGGCCTTCGCCGCCTTCTCCTTGTACTGGATCATCCGCCGCAGCTCCCCGTCGGTGGCGGTGCACTCCAGCAGATAGGCCAGCCGGGTGTGCTCGTCGACATGGCTCTGCACGAAGAGGGTGCACCGCGCCGGATCCAGTCCGGCGGCCAGCAACAGCGTCCCCGCCTGCCGACTCAGCCTCCGTACGCGCGCCGGCTCGTGCTCGACGGTGAGTGCGTGCAGATCGACGACACAGAACAGCGCGGACTCCGGGTCGTACTCGGCGGAGACCCACTGCCGGACGGCCCCCAGGTAGTTCCCCAGCGTCAGGTGTCCGGTGGGCTTGATGCCGCTGAAGATCCTCGTCGTCGCCATGTCCCTGTTCTCCCTCTGTTGTGCGTGAGTGGTGTCGGCGCCACCGCGTCGGGCGACCGAGCCACTCCCGGGAGGGAGAAACAGAAACGGCCGCCGTAGCGGCGGCCGTGAGCGCATGCGTGCTCGCGTGGAAGGTCGGCCGCCGTCAGGCGGCCCACCAGCGAAGGCTGAGCGCATGCGTAGTCATGGACCCAGCGTAGACGGAGGGGGACGAAGGCGCGGGGTGTTTCGGGCACCCCGCGCGGCGGGGTCGGCGGGGGTTGACACAGGTGTGCCCGGTCCGTAAGGTTCTTCGAGTTGTCCGAAGTGAGCGCCGACCCCGGTCGGTCCCCGGACAGCTCATCCCGCACCACACATTCGAACGAACGGCGTATTTCGTCGTCTCGTTTTCATGCGTATTTGCGAATGAGGAATCCGCGTTCCAGGACGCAGTCGCCGATTAGGTTCGGGGGCAAGGAATCCGCTACTGTCTCACTCGTCGAAAGGGCCCAACAGCCCGGCAGACAAACCCCGCTGACCGGGGATCAGGACCGAAAGGATCTGATAGAGTCGGAACCGCCGGAAAGGGAAACGCGAAAGCGAAAACCTGGAAAGCGGAGCGGGACTGGCTCTGATAGAGTCGGAAACGCAAGAACAGAACGAAAGCCCGGAGGAAAGCCCGAGAGGGTGAGTACAAAGGAAGCGTCCGTTCCTTGAGAACTCAACAGCGTGCCAAAAATCAACGCCAGAAGTTGATACCCCGTCCACTTCGGTGGATGAGGTTCCTTTGAAAAAGACCTGTCGGGCCTTCGGGCACTGGCAGGCAACAAACACAGCGAGGACGTTGTGGCGCGTCGGTCTTATTCCGACATGACGTGCCCGCTCTAAGTGATGTGTGCACCCGATTACGGGTAAACATTCATGGAGAGTTTGATCCTGGCTCAGGACGAACGCTGGCGGCGTGCTTAACACATGCAAGTCGAACGATGAAGCCCTTCGGGGTGGATTAGTGGCGAACGGGTGAGTAACACGTGGGCAATCTGCCCTTCACTCTGGGACAAGCCCTGGAAACGGGGTCTAATACCGGATACCACTCCTGCCTGCATGGGCGGGGGTTGAAAGCTCCGGCGGTGAAGGATGAGCCCGCGGCCTATCAGCTTGTTGGTGGGGTAATGGCCCACCAAGGCGACGACGGGTAGCCGGCCTGAGAGGGCGACCGGCCACACTGGGACTGAGACACGGCCCAGACTCCTACGGGAGGCAGCAGTGGGGAATATTGCACAATGGGCGAAAGCCTGATGCAGCGACGCCGCGTGAGGGATGACGGCCTTCGGGTTGTAAACCTCTTTCAGCAGGGAAGAAGCGAAAGTGACGGTACCTGCAGAAGAAGCGCCGGCTAACTACGTGCCAGCAGCCGCGGTAATACGTAGGGCGCAAGCGTTGTCCGGAATTATTGGGCGTAAAGAGCTCGTAGGCGGCTTGTCACGTCGGATGTGAAAGCCCGAGGCTTAACCTCGGGTCTGCATTCGATACGGGCTAGCTAGAGTGTGGTAGGGGAGATCGGAATTCCTGGTGTAGCGGTGAAATGCGCAGATATCAGGAGGAACACCGGTGGCGAAGGCGGATCTCTGGGCCATTACTGACGCTGAGGAGCGAAAGCGTGGGGAGCGAACAGGATTAGATACCCTGGTAGTCCACGCCGTAAACGTTGGGAACTAGGTGTTGGCGACATTCCACGTCGTCGGTGCCGCAGCTAACGCATTAAGTTCCCCGCCTGGGGAGTACGGCCGCAAGGCTAAAACTCAAAGGAATTGACGGGGGCCCGCACAAGCAGCGGAGCATGTGGCTTAATTCGACGCAACGCGAAGAACCTTACCAAGGCTTGACATATACCGGAAAGCATTAGAGATAGTGCCCCCTTGTGGTCGGTATACAGGTGGTGCATGGCTGTCGTCAGCTCGTGTCGTGAGATGTTGGGTTAAGTCCCGCAACGAGCGCAACCCTTGTCCTGTGTTGCCAGCATGCCCTTCGGGGTGATGGGGACTCACAGGAGACCGCCGGGGTCAACTCGGAGGAAGGTGGGGACGACGTCAAGTCATCATGCCCCTTATGTCTTGGGCTGCACACGTGCTACAATGGCCGGTACAATGAGCTGCGATACCGCAAGGTGGAGCGAATCTCAAAAAGCCGGTCTCAGTTCGGATTGGGGTCTGCAACTCGACCCCATGAAGTCGGAGTTGCTAGTAATCGCAGATCAGCATTGCTGCGGTGAATACGTTCCCGGGCCTTGTACACACCGCCCGTCACGTCACGAAAGTCGGTAACACCCGAAGCCGGTGGCCCAACCCGTAAGGGAGGGAGCTGTCGAAGGTGGGACTGGCGATTGGGACGAAGTCGTAACAAGGTAGCCGTACCGGAAGGTGCGGCTGGATCACCTCCTTTCTAAGGAGCACAGTACCGATTGCAGACAAATGTTCTGCACGGTCAGCTCATGGGTGGAACGTTGATTAGTTGGCACGGTTTCCGGATCTCTCTGTAAGTACTGCTTCGGCGTGGAACACAGTGAAGTGAAGGTGATCGTGCTTGGCACGTTGTTGGGTCCTGAAGGTACGGCCGTAAGGTTGCGATCTTCAGTGCCGGCCCCAGTGAACTCGCCAGCTTGTCTGGTGGGGTGATGGGTGGCTGGTCGTTGTTTGAGAACTACACAGTGGACGCGAGCATCTGTGGCCAAGTTTTTAAGGGCGCACGGTGGATGCCTTGGCACCAGGAACCGATGAAGGACGTGAGAGGCCGCGATAGGCCCCGGGGAGCTGCCAACTGAGCTTTGATCCGGGGGTGTCCGAATGGGGAAACCCGGCAGTCGTCATGGGCTGTCACCCACTGCTGAACACATAGGCAGTGTGGAGGGAACGAGGGGAAGTGAAACATCTCAGTACCCTCAGGAAGAGAAAACAACCGTGATTCCGGGAGTAGTGGCGAGCGAAACCGGATGAGGCCAAACCGTATGCGTGTGATACCCGGCAGGGGTTGCGCATGCGGGGTTGTGGGAATTCTTTTGATCGGTCTGCCGGCCGGTCGGCGAGTCAGAAACCGTTGATGTAGTCGAAGGACATGCGAAAGGTCCGGCGTAGAGGGTAAGACCCCCGTAGACGAAACATCAGCGGCTTGCTTAAGAATCTCCCAAGTAGCACGGGGCCCGAGAAATCCCGTGTGAATCTGGCGGGACCACCCGCTAAGCCTAAATATTCCCTGGTGACCGATAGCGGATAGTACCGTGAGGGAATGGTGAAAAGTACCGCGGGAGCGGAGTGAAATAGTACCTGAAACCGTGTGCCTACAAGCCGTGGGAGCGTCGCCGTTGTTCTTCGGAACAACGGTCGTGACTGCGTGCCTTTTGAAGAATGAGCCTGCGAGTTAGCGGTGTGTAGCGAGGTTAACCCGTGTGGGGAAGCCGTAGCGAAAGCGAGTCCGAATAGGGCGATTGAGTTGCACGCTCTAGACCCGAAGCGGAGTGATCTAGCCATGGGCAGGTTGAAGCGGAGGTAAGACTTCGTGGAGGACCGAACCCACCAGGGTTGAAAACCTGGGGGATGACCTGTGGTTAGGGGTGAAAGGCCAATCAAACTCCGTGATAGCTGGTTCTCCCCGAAATGCATTTAGGTGCAGCGTCGTGTGTTTCTTGCCGGAGGTAGAGCACTGGATAGGCGATGGGCCCTACCGGGTTACTGACCTTAGCCAAACTCCGAATGCCGGTAAGTGAGAGCACGGCAGTGAGACTGTGGGGGATAAGCTCCATGGTCGAGAGGGAAACAGCCCAGAGCATCGACTAAGGCCCCTAAGCGTACGCTAAGTGGGAAAGGATGTGGAGTCGCAGAGACAACCAGGAGGTTGGCTTAGAAGCAGCCACCCTTGAAAGAGTGCGTAATAGCTCACTGGTCAAGTGATTCCGCGCCGACAATGTAGCGGGGCTCAAGCGTACCGCCGAAGTCGTGTCATTGCAGCAATAGGGCCAACGCCCGCTGTGATGGGTAGGGGAGCGTCGTGTGCCGGGTGAAGCAGCAGCGGAAGCTAGTTGTGGACGGTTCACGAGTGAGAATGCAGGCATGAGTAGCGATACACACGTGAGAAACGTGTGCGCCGATTGACTAAGGGTTCCTGGGTCAAGCTGATCTGCCCAGGGTAAGTCGGGACCTAAGGCGAGGCCGACAGGCGTAGTCGATGGACAACCGGTTGATATTCCGGTACCCGCTTTGAAACGCCCAATATCGAATCAGGCGATGCTAAGTCCGTGAAGCCGTTCCGGACCCTTCGGGGAAAGGAAAGTGGTGGAGCCGACGAACCAGACTTGTAGTAGGTAAGCGATGGGGTGACGCAGGAAGGTAGTCCAGCCCGGGCGGTGGTAGTCCCGGGGTAAGGGTGTAGGCCGAGGGGTAGGCAAATCCGTCCCTCATTAAGGCTGAGACCTGATGCCGAGCCGATTGTGGTGAAGTGGATGATCCTATGCTGTCGAGAAAAGCCTCTAGCGAGTTTCATGGCGGCCCGTACCCTAAACCGACTCAGGTGGTCAGGTAGAGAATACCGAGGCGTTCGGGTGAACTATGGTTAAGGAACTCGGCAAAATGCCCCCGTAACTTCGGGAGAAGGGGGGCCATCACTGGTGATAGCACTTGCTGTTTGAGCTGGGGGTGGCCGCAGAGACCAGCGAGAAGCGACTGTTTACTAAAAACACAGGTCCGTGCGAAGCCGTAAGGCGATGTATACGGACTGACGCCTGCCCGGTGCTGGAACGTTAAGGGGACCGGTTAGTGACCTTTCGGGGTTGCGAAGCTGAGAACTTAAGCGCCAGTAAACGGCGGTGGTAACTATAACCATCCTAAGGTAGCGAAATTCCTTGTCGGGTAAGTTCCGACCTGCACGAATGGCGTAACGACTTCTCGACTGTCTCAACCATAGGCCCGGTGAAATTGCACTACGAGTAAAGATGCTCGTTTCGCGCAGCAGGACGGAAAGACCCCGGGACCTTTACTATAGTTTGATATTGGTGTTCGGTTCGGCTTGTGTAGGATAGGTGGGAGACTTTGAAGCAGCCACGCCAGTGGTTGTGGAGTCGCCGTTGAAATACCACTCTGGTCGTGCTGGATGTCTAACCTCGGTCCGTGATCCGGATCAGGGACAGTGTCTGATGGGTAGTTTAACTGGGGCGGTTGCCTCCCAAAGGGTAACGGAGGCGCCCAAAGGTTCCCTCAGCCTGGTTGGCAATCAGGTGTTGAGTGTAAGTGCACAAGGGAGCTTGACTGTGAGACCGACGGGTCGAGCAGGGACGAAAGTCGGGACTAGTGATCCGGCGGTGGCTTGTGGAAGCGCCGTCGCTCAACGGATAAAAGGTACCCCGGGGATAACAGGCTGATCTTCCCCAAGAGTCCATATCGACGGGATGGTTTGGCACCTCGATGTCGGCTCGTCGCATCCTGGGGCTGGAGTCGGTCCCAAGGGTTGGGCTGTTCGCCCATTAAAGCGGTACGCGAGCTGGGTTTAGAACGTCGTGAGACAGTTCGGTCCCTATCCGCTGTGCGCGTAGGAATATTGAGAAGGGCTGTCCCTAGTACGAGAGGACCGGGACGGACGAACCTCTGGTGTGCCAGTTGTCCTGCCAAGGGCATGGCTGGTTGGCTACGTTCGGGAGGGATAACCGCTGAAAGCATCTAAGCGGGAAGCCTGCTTCAAGATGAGTATTCCCACCTCCTTGAGAGGGTAAGGCTCCCAGTAGACGACTGGGTTGATAGGCCAGATGTGGAAGCCCGGTAACGGGTGAAGCTGACTGGTACTAATAGGCCGAGGGCTTGTCCTCAGTTGCTCGCGTCCACTGTGTTAGTTCTGAAATAACGAACAGCTGTGTCCATGCCAGCGTTCAAATTTCATAGTGTTTCGGTGGTCATAGCGTTAGGGAAACGCCCGGTTACATTCCGAACCCGGAAGCTAAGCCTTTCAGCGCCGATGGTACTGCAGGGGGGACCCTGTGGGAGAGTAGGACGCCGCCGAACAATCATTGTGGGAAAGCCCCGCACCAGCCCTTACGGGTTCGGTGCGGGGCTTTTCTGCGTTTCAGGGCCCGATCGGGCCGGCGGTCGCTCTGTCGTCCGAATGGCCGCAGCAGTCCGGTGATGCGTCGTCGGCGGCCCGGCGAGACGGGCTCTACGTCCGTTTAGTTCGTAGTGTGGGGGTATGGGCTACGACCTCGTCATCTTCGACAACGACGGCGTGCTGGTGGACAGCGAGCCGCTCGCCAACAGCATCCTCGCCGGGTACCTGACCGAGCTGGGGCACCCGACCACCTACGAGGAGTCGGTCCGCGACTACATGGGGTCCGCCGTGCACCGGGTGCACGACCTCGTCGTGGAGCGGACCGGGGAGCAGCTGCCGGCCGACTTCGACGAGACGCTGCACGCGCGGACCGTCGCCGCGTTCGAGCAGGAGCTGAAGCCCGTCCCCGGCGTGGAGGAGGTGCTGGGGGCGCTGACCGCTCAGGGGGTCGGGTACTGCCTCGCGTCCTCCGGGAGTCACGAGCGGATCCGGGCCGGGCACCGGGTGGCCGGGCTCGACGGTTGGTTCGAGGAGGAGTGGATCTTCAGCGCGCAGGACGTCGCCCAGGGGAAGCCGGCTCCGGACCTGTACGTGCACGCGGCGCGGCAGATGGGCGTGGAGCCGGCCCGTTGTGTGGTCATCGAGGACAGTCCCCTCGGCGTCCGGGCGGCCGTCGCCGCGGGCATGGACGTGTACGCGTTCACGGCGATGCTGCCCGCCGACCAGCTCCCCGGAGCCACCAAGCATTTCGGTGACATGAAGCAGCTCACCGGTCTGCTCGGGCTGGAGGCCGGACTGGGTATGTGATCTCTCTACCCACGGGTAGCCCGTGGCCCTACGCTGACCCGCCATGACGGATGATGTGCGGCTGCGGCGTGGCCGCGGCGCTCTGGGGTTCAGTTTCTTCGTGCAAGGCGTCGCCTTCGCGCTGCTCGTGACGCGGATCCCGGCCATCCAGGAGCGGTACGGGATATCCGACGGCCTGCTGCCCGCCTTCCTCGCGGCCGTGCCGGTCCTCGCGGGGGCGTCGAGCGTGGCCACCGAGCACCTGGTGAAGCGGGTCGCGCCCAGCGTCGTACTGCGGTGGGCGCAGCCGCTGGTGCTGCTGTCGCTGCTGGGCGTCGCAGCCGGCAGCCGCATGTGGCACGTGGCGGTGGCCCTGGGGGCGTTCGGTCTGTCGGTGGGGGCGCTGGACGCCTCGATGAACATGCTCGGGGTCAGCCTGCAGCGGGCGTACGGGCGGAGCATCATGCTCGGCTTCCACGCCGCCTACAGCCTCGGCGGGATCCTGGGGGCTTCGGCCGCGTGGGCGGGGGCGCACTGGGAGCTGAACCTGTTCGTCAGCTATCTGCCGGCCGTGGCCGTGCTGTTGCCGTCGGCGCTGCTGGGGAGCCGGCGCTACGTCGACGGGACGGGGCCGAACGGGTCGGGGCCCGGCGGGACGGGGCCGGGAGACACCTCCGGGAAGGGGCTGGGGGCCGGTGGGTTCAAGCTGCTGCTGCCGCTGTGCCTGGTGATGGCGTGCGCGTACATCGGGGACTCCACGGTGGCGAACTGGAGTGCCAAGTACCTCCAGGACGTACTCGGGAGCTCGGAGCAGATGGCGACCGTCCCCTACAACGTCTACATGGTGACCACCCTCGTGGGGCGGGCCCTCGGGGACCTGGGCGTGCGGCGCTTCGGGGCGGCGGCCGTGGTGCGGGCCGGGACGCTGGTGGCGGCCGCCGGGTTCGCGGTGGTGGCGGCGGCGCCGGGGGCGTGGGTGGGGATGCTCGGCTTCACCCTGCTGGGGATCGGCCTGTGCGTGATCGTGCCGCAGACCTTCGCCGCCGCGGGGCGGCTCTTCCCGGGGGCGTCCGACACGGCCGTCGCGCGGCTCAACATCTTCAACTACGTCGGTTTCCTGATCGGGTCTCCGCTCGTCGGGGCGGTCGGTGACGCCTGGAGCTACCGGGGGGCGATGCTGGTGCCGATGGCGCTGGTCCTGGTGACCTTGTTCCAAGCCCGCTCGTTCGGCTCCGAGCCCGCCCGATACGGTGTCCGGCATGAGCGGCGAGCCGGTGACCGGGCTGTTGATGTGGGACGAGGCGGTAACGAGGTATGACTTCGGACCGAGCCATCCGATGGACCCGGTGCGCCTGGCGCTGACCATGGGCCTGGTGCGCGCCTTCGGGCTGGACCGGGCCATGGAGGTGCGGGCGGCCCCGGTGGCGGGGGACTCGACGCTGCGGCTGGTGCACCGGGAGGACTACGTCGCCGCGGTGCGCGAGGTGTCCGAGGACCCGGGGGTCGCGGACGGTTCGTACGGGCTGGGGACCATCGACGATCCCGCCTTCCACGGGATGCACGAGGCGTCCGCGCTGATCGCCGGGCAGTCCGTGGCGGGCGCGGAGGCGCTGTGGAGCGGTGAGGCCGAGCACGCGGTGAACTTCGCCGGCGGGCTGCACCACGCCATGCCGGGCGGGGCGGCCGGTTTCTGCGTGTACAACGACGCGTCGCTGGCGGTGGCGCGGCTGCTGGAGCTGGGGGCCGAGCGGGTCGCGTACGTGGATGTGGACGTTCACCACGGGGACGGGGTGCAGGCGGCCTTCTGGGACGATCCGCGGGTGCTGACCGTCTCGATGCACGAGCATCCGCGGACACTGTTCCCGCAGACGGGCTGGCCGGAGGAGACCGGTGGCCCGGGGGCGGAGGGGTCGGCGGTGAACATCGCGCTGCCCGCCGGGACCGGGGACGAGGGGTGGCTGCGGGCCTTCCACGCGGTGGTGCCGGAGCTGCTGGCGGACTTCCGGCCGCAGGTGCTGGTGACCCAGCACGGGGCCGATACGCACTTCGAGGACCCGCTCGCGCACCTGGCGGTGTCGCTGGACGCCCAGCGGGCCGTCCAGGAGTCCTGTCACCGGCTCGCGCACGAGTACGCGGACGGGCGGTGGCTGGCGCTGGGCGGCGGCGGGTACGCGGTGGTGGACGTCGTGCCGCGGTCGTGGACGCACCTGGTGGGGATCGCCGCGCACCGGCCTGTGGATCCGCAGGCGGCGGTGCCCGCCTCGTGGCGGGACGAGGTGTACGCGCGGACGCGGCAGTTGGCGCCGGCCCGGATGACGGACGGGCGGACTCCGGCGTGGTCGGAGTGGGAAGCGGGCTACGACCCGGCGGACCGGACGGATCAGGCCGTTCTGGCGACGCGCCGGGCGGTCTTCCCGTTGCGCGGGATGCTGACCTGACCGCTCGGACTCCCACTCGGACGGCCGCTCGGGTGGTTGCGAAGCATCGTTACGCCAACTGTGGGGCTGTTCGCCGGAATTGATGACCCGCCAGATGTGTTGGGGGAGCATCGGAGGGTGTTGAGCACCGGCGCGTTGCGTGCCCATCTGCTGGCCGCCCGGTTGGCCGGGACCGTCGCGACCTCCCGGGAGCAGAGCCTGCGCAGTTACCGGCTGTTCGCCGCCCGGGATCCGCGGGTGATGCTGGGGCTGGATCCGGAGTGGGGCTGGGGCGAGGGTGACCTGCTGAGGCTGATGGCGGACAAGTGCGGGGTCTCGGCGGATCCGGCGCATGTCAGTGGGCCGGACGTGATCGACCCGGAGCGAACGGTGGCCGCGCTGGAGGCCTTCGCGGGGCGGCTGTGCGAGGCGGCGCGGGCGCGGTCGCCCGTGCTGTTCGGGACGGGGCACCCGCATCGGCTCCTGGGCTTCTACGCCGGTTTGGCCGAGGCGCTGTCGGCGGCGGGATGTGTTGTCCTCACCCCGGCGCAGGGGGTGCGTGTCGACATGGCGACCCGGTTCGGCGTACGCACGCACAGCATCGAATACGTACGGGGGGTCGCACTGGTGCGGGAACCCGGCGTGCGGGTGCCGGGGAGTGCGACCGGCGTGCACACCCATTCGCCGCTGCCGGTCCGGATGGCGCTGGGGGCTCTCGCGGAGGCCGGCGGGCCGCTGCCGGAGCTGGTGGTGGGGGACCACGGGTGGGTCTGCGGCGCAGGTCAGCTCGGTGTGGAGGCGATCGGGCTGGCGGACACGGATGATCCGGCGCTGTTCGTAGGGGAGGCCGAGGGGCGGGTCTCGGTGGCCGTCCCGCTCGATGACGCGGTGCGAGCGGACTACTACCGACCGCTTACGCGCTATGTGCTCGGTCGCGCAAGTCTGACGGGGCGGCAGGAGTAGCCGTAGCTCCTCTTCCCCACTCGTATCACGCGCCCCTACTCTGGGGAGTGAGCGTGCGACGACGAGGAGTAACCGGAGGGGAAGCCGGTGCCCGTCATGCGCGGAAGGTCAAGGTGTGTCATGGCTGCTGGCGAGAGGCCTCTCAGTGAGGTTCAGTTCCTGACCGTGGCGGAGGTCGCCTCGGTGATGCGAGTGTCGAAGATGACCGTGTACCGGCTGGTGCACAACGGTCATCTGCCCGCAATCCGGGTGGGCCGGTCCTTCCGGGTCCCCGAGAACGCGGTCCACGAGTACCTCCGAGAGTCCTATGTGGGGGTGGAGTCGGCCTGAGACTGAGGCTCGGGAAGCCCCTGGCTACAACGCGGAAGCGCTCGGATTACAAGCTCAGAGCTCGGGCGGGTAGGCTAGGCCGACGTAGGTCGTGTGGGCCCAGACGCCCCGCACCAGTGAAGAGAAGTGAGCGAGGGTAGTCGTGGGCTCTGTTATCAAGAAGCGGCGCAAGCGGATGGCTAAGAAGAAGCACCGCAAGCTGCTCAAGCGCACCCGCGTCCAGCGCCGTAACAAGAAGTAAACGGCAGCTGTACGTGTTCTCCGCAGCCCCTCCACCATCCTGGTGGAGGGGCTGCGGTGCAGCCGGGGGACTTCTTCGAGGGAGGCGCTGAGCTCGTGGGGAAGGTCGTACTCGTCACCGGGGCAGCCCGGCAGTTGGGCGGCCGCTTCGTGCGCCGGATCCAGCGTGACCCGGATGTCGAGCGGGTGATCGCGGTGGACGCGGTGACACCGCCGCACCGGCTCGGATCGGCGGAGTTCGTCCGTACGGACATCAGGCAGTCGGCGATCGCCAGGGTGCTGGCCGAGCATGCCGTGGACACGGTGGTCCATCTGGCGGTCACCGGGGGCAGCGCGGGCACGGGCGGCGCGCACAGCACCGTCAAGGAAACGAACGTCATCGGGACCATGCAGCTCCTCGGGGCCTGCCAGAAGTCGCCGACGGTCCGACGGCTCGTGGTGAAGTCCAGTACCAGTGTGTACGGGGGCACCTCCCGGGATCCCGCCGTCTTCACCGAGACCACGGAGCCGAAATCGCTGCCGGCGGGCGGCTTCGCGAAGGACGCCGCCGAGGTCGAGGGCTACGTACGGGGCTTCGCGCGCAGACGGCCGGACGTCGCGGTGTGCGTGCTGCGGTTCGCGAACATCCTGGGGCCCTACGCGGACTCGGCGCTCGCAGAGTACTTCTCGATCCCGGTGATGCCGACCGTGCTGGGCTACGACCCGCGGCTGCAGTTCGTGCACGAGGACGACGTCCTCGAAGTGCTGCGGCTGGCGGCGGGGGAGCCGAGGCGCGGGACATTGAACAGCGGGACCTTCAACATCGCGGGCGACGGCGTGCTGCTGCTGTCGCAGTGCTCGCGTCGGCTCGGGCGGCCCACGCTGCCGCTGCTGCTGCCCGCGTTGAACTGGGTGGGCTCCGCACTGCGTGCGGTCGGAGCCACCGATTTCTCGCCGGAGCAGATAAGGCTGCTCACCCACGGCCGGGTCGTGGAGACCACGCAGATGCGCGAGGTCCTCGGCTTCGAACCGCTCTACACGACCGCGGAGACCTTCGCGGACTTCGCCCGGAGCCGGGGGAGCGGGCTGCTGCCGCCGGAGCGGGTCGGACGGGCCGTGGACCGGGTGGCGGCCATGCTGGACGCAGACGGGCTCGACGGGCTCAAGGACGACGCCTACGCGGCTGAAGGAGCGAAGCGATAGTGGCGGACGCCAAGGTCATTCCGTTCGACGAGGACCGGCCCCGGCGGCGGATCCCCCGCCGGGTGCGGGCGGTGCCCGCAGCCGAGCCGGTGGTGGAGCCGCCGGCGGCTCCCGAGCCGGCGCCGGCGGCGCCCGGCGACAGCTGGGACCGGCGGATCGCCGGCGGGCTGGCGTTCCTGCGGCGACGGGTCACCGGGGACTACGAGGTCGACGACTTCGGCTACGACAAGGAACTGACGGACCAGGTCCTGATGTCCCTGATGCGGCCGCTGTACGACAAGTACTTCCGGGTCGAGGTCAAGGGCATCGAGAACATCCCGGCGGAGGGCGGCGCGCTGATCGTGGCGAACCACTCCGGGACGCTGCCGCTCGACGGGCTGATGCTCCAGGTCGCCGTGCACGACCACCACCCGGCGGAGCGGCACCTGCGACTGCTGGCGGCGGACCTGGTGTTCATGCTGCCCGTGGTCAACGAGCTGGCCCGCAAGGCGGGGCACACCCTGGCGTGCGCGGAGGACGCGCAGCGGCTGCTGGAGGCCGGAGAGCTGGTCGGTGTGATGCCGGAGGGCTTCAAGGGGATAGGGAAGCCGTTCGGGGACCGGTACAAGCTGCAGCGGTTCGGGCGGGGCGGGTTCGTGTCGACGGCGCTGCGGGCGGGGACGCCGATCGTGCCGTGCTCGATCGTGGGGGCGGAGGAGATCTACCCCATGGTCGGCAACGCGAAGACGCTGGCGCGGCTGCTGGGGGTCCCGTACTTCCCGATCACGCCGACGTTCCCGTGGCTGGGGCCGCTCGGGGCGCTGCCGTTGCCGACGAAGTGGACGATCCAGTTCGGCGAGCCGATCCCGACGGACGGGTATGCCGCGGAGGCCGCGGAGGACCCGATGCTGATGTTCAACCTCACGGACCAGGTGCGGGAGCAGATCCAGCACACGCTGTACAAGCTGCTGGTGCAGCGGCGGTCCGTGTTCTTCTGAGGCGTGCCAGAGCGGCGCCCGGGCCGGGGCCGGGGCAGGCCGGAGTCGGCGGGCGAGGCGAAGGGAAAGGGCGGGGCCGCCTGGGCGGCCCCGCCCTTCCTCCTACTCGGCGTCCTCCGTGCCCAGGCCCAGGCCCGGGAGGAGACCCGGGATCAGGGGCGGGATGGTGATGTCCGGATTGGGGACGTCCGGATTGCCCGAGGCGGGCGGGGCCGACTGTCCCGCGGGCGGGTTGAGCAGCTCGCCCGTACCGCCCAGGAGGCCACCGGCGGGAGGCCGGGAGCTGCCCGAGGGGGACGGCGCCGTGGGACTGCCGGAGGGCGTTCCGGCGGCGGGAGCGGACTGCTGCGTGCCGCTCGGGGTGCCCGGCCTGGCGGACGAGCCGGGGGTGCCTCCGGTGCCGCGGGACTGCTCCGGAGGCTTGGGGAGCAGGTTCTGGAGCGGCGCCACGTCTTCGTCTATGGCCTGGAAGACCGACTCCACCTCTCCGCCGACGTCGGTGAGCTGCGCCGGGAGCTTCTCCCGGAGCTTGCCCCACGCGTCGCGGTGCGAGCGGGAGAACGACGACAGCTTCTGGATCGGGCCGAGCGAGCCGTCCCGTTCGTACGCGGCCTGGAGGAGGCGGTGGCCTGCCTCCGCGTCGTGCTTCACGCCCGCCAGCGCCCGCCGGATCGCGCCCAGGGACTCGTGGTCCAGGTCGCCCAGCCGGCCTCGTTCCATCAGCCGCCGGGCTTCCGACAGGCGACTGGATGCCTGGTCGAGATAGAGCTCGCCCCGGTCCGCGTCGTCGTCGGCCATCCCCAGCTTCAGGTCCTCCATGCCCCGCTTCACGGGGTAGAGGTGGTCACCGGGCAGGGCGTCGGAACTGGCAGCGGCCACTCCGCTGAAGGCCCCTGCGGCCACACCCACGGTGAGGCCGCCCGCTGCGATGCCCTTGGACCAGCGGGAGCGGGGCCGCAATTTCCGGAGCGGGGTCGCCCGGTGGGCGCCGCGGCCGGTCCGCTGTTCGGGCACCAGAGGGTCCGAGGCGGCACCGCCCCCGGCCCTCTCCTCCAGCACCATGGCCTCCATGGCGGCAATGAGCTGGGCTCGTTGCACCACTTTGACCTCGGGGTCCAGCACTGGGCGCGGCATTCTTTCGCCGAGCACGCTCGCCAGGGCCAACAACCGGTCGTGGTCGGCAGGTTCGGCAGGTGCCTCGGACTGCTCGGCCGCCGAGTCCGGTTCCGGAAGGTCGGACGGGGTCCGATCCTCCAGGGCCTGGGCGAAGGCGTTCGCCCGCCGGTGCGGGGTCACGTTCGCGATCACTGGCGGCACCTCCTCTCGTCATGACGATCGACTCCCCAAGGTGTCCGGAAGGTTGCCTTCCTTGAGCGCGTCCACACTTTCGAGTGAGCGGCTTCGGGCAAAGCGTGTCCACAGGGAGCCTGCATTCCGCACAACGAGCGTCGCGGCACTTGGGTTACGGACGAAGGATGATCTGACCACAGCGTCATCGAGGGGTCACCGAATGTGAGGTTGTCTGGTGTCGGAGGGTCAGCGGGCGTCTTCGGGGAGGAGGCGGGCCAGGGTGCGGACCGCCCGGTACTGGAGCGTCTTGATGGCGCCCTCGTTCTTCCCCATCACCCGGGCCGTCTCGGCGACCGAGAGGCCCTGCAGGAAGCGCAGGGTCACGCACTCCTGCTGCTGCGGATTGAGCTTGCGCACGGCTTCCAGCAGGGCCGCGTTGGACAGGGACTCCAGGACCGAGTCCTCGGGGCTGCGCTCGACCTCGTTCGCGTCGAGCATCTCGCCGGTGGTGACCTCCAGCCGGAAGCGGCTGGACTTGAAGTGGTCCGCCACCAGGTTCCGGGCGATCGTCACGAGCCAGGCGCCGAAGTCGCGGCCCTGCCAGGTGAAGGTGGAGATCCGGCGCAGGGCGCGCAGGAACGTCTCGCTGGTGAGGTCCTCCGCGGTCGCCTTGCCGCCGACGCGGTAGTAGATGTACCGGTAGACCGTGTCGCTGTACTGGTCGTACAGGCGGCCGAAGGCATCCGCCTCGCCCGCCTGGGCGCGTTCGACCAGGTCCATCATGCGGGCCTGGTCGCTGTCCGCCGTGGGGCGGCGGTGGGTGGCCTGGGTGGCGGTGCCGGCGGCGTTCGAGCCGCCGGCGGCGCGACCTCGTCTGCCCACCGTCGCGCCGCCGTCGGTCAGGGCATAGCAAGGACCGGCCGGGCCGAAGCCGGCAGGGACCGCGGCGGCGAAGGCGGGGACGGCGTACGCGGTGGGGACGAAGCCGCGCAGGTGGTCGAGGACCGTTGTGCGCAGCTGAGCCAGGCCCGAGGCGTCAACCCCGACAGGTGGGTACACGGGACTCCCAGAGGCAGAGCTTCCATCACGTGCAGTGCGGGACCGTTCACCCGTCGTGGCGACAGATGACCGGGGGCATGCGTTTGAGGAGAATAACGCTTCGTACAGGCAGCGCTACACCCAGTTGCTCAAATCACCGGTTCCGACACTTCTGTTGCGTGTCGAGGGCATATTCAGTCGCAGATGGTGATCGATTCTTGATCGCTTGGATGCGCGGAATGGACGCTTCCACGGGGGCCCGCGACCGAGTCGGGCATGCCGGAGTGCCGCGGCGGGGGCGCGGGTGGAGGTGAGCGAATGTCCGTGGCAGGGCCGTGCCTGCGGCGGGCCCGGGACTCACGGGCCCCGGGCCTGGTGTTGTTACTTGCGGCGGCGGTGCAGGGCGATGGCGGCGGCCGCGCCGCCCGCGATCGCGCCGACGCCGGCGGCCGCCGGGACGCCGACCTTCACGGCCTTGCGACCGGTCCGATAGTCGCGCAGTCGCCAGTCGTTGGTCCGGGCATGCTTGCGAAGTTTTGTGTCGGGATTGATCGCGTACGGATGTCCGACCAGCGACAGCATCGGGATGTCGTTGTGCGAATCGCTGTACGCCGCGCAGCGTTCGAGATCGAGCCCCTCGGCGGCGGCCAGGGCGCGGACCGCCTCGGCCTTGGCGGGGCCGTGCAGCGGCTCGCCGACCAGGCGGCCGGTGTAGACCCCGTCGACGGACTCGGCGACGGTGCCGAGGGCCCCGGTGAGGCCGAGGCGGCGGGCGATGATCGTGGCGGTCTCCACGGGGGCGGCCGTGACCAGCCACACCTTCTGGCCGGCGTCGAGGTGGGCCTGGGCCAGGGCGCGGGTGCCGGGCCAGATCCGCTCGGCCATGTACTCGTCGTAGATCTCCTCGCCGATCGACATCAGCTCGGAGACCTTGTGGCCCTTGACGATGGACAGGGCGCTGTCGCGGGCGTCCTGCATGTGCTCGGGGTCCTCGACGCCGGCCAGCCGGAACCAGGCCTGCTGCCAGGCGAAGCGGGCGAGTTCGCGGCGCCGGAAGAACTCGCGCTTGTAGAGGCCGCGGCCGAAGTGGAAGATCGCGGCGCCCTGCATGACGGTGTTGTCGAGGTCGAAGAAGGCGGCGGCGAGATCGTCGCCGGCGACCGGGAAGACGGGCTCCTCCGGGGTCGGTTCGGGGCCCTCCTCGGTGCGGGTTCCCGGTTCCGTTTCGGGCCCGGTGAGCGGTGGGGCCTCGGTCAGAGCGGTCTTGCGGGCGGCCTCGGCCGAGGCCTCGCCCGCCAGCACGCTGCGTGCGGTGGCGGAGCGCCGACGAGGGGGGAGCCATCCGAGAGCGGCCATGACGCGAGCATAGCCACTGTGTTCGGGAGTTCCCGAACCGATGGGATGCGGAGGCGTGAACTCTTCGAGGCGCTCCTGTTACGCGAGGGCGCGGGAGAATGGCCGCATGAGCCCTTTGTTGCGCCGTAAGGAAAAGAAGCGTCCCGGGGAGCGGATGGTCACGCTCATCGGGAAGCCGGGGTGCCACCTGTGCGACGAGGCGGAGGAGGTGGTCGCCCAGGTGTGCGCCGAGACCGGTGCGCAATGGGAGAAGAAGGACATCTCGCAGGACGAGGAGCTCCACCGGCTGCACTGGGAGCAGATTCCGGTGGTGCTCGTGGACGGCGAGCAGCACACCTTCTGGAGGGTGAACCCCGAGCGGCTCCGGCGGGCGTTGGGGGCCTGACCCTCTTCCCGGTTACCATCATGGGCGATTTATGGGGTCTCGGGGGCGTATCTGTGAGGAGTGTGCACCGCTTTGCCCCCTTTGGGATTTGAACGGGTTCGGCGTGCCGCTGGTTCCGGCTTTGTCTGCCGAACTCGCGTGACCCCGGTCACTTTGGTCGGACAAAGCGGACACAATCTTTGTGCACGCGTTCACAAAGGCATAGCCTGCTGTCGACGGGGCGGTCCTGGGACAAGTGGCCGCCTGCAGCCCCGCTCATCCCGCAGGAGCATCGTGGCAACTGGCCGAACTCACCGACCGGCGACCCGCAGCCGAGGTATTCCCGAGGCCACTGTCGCCCGGCTTCCGCTGTACTTGCGTGCCCTCACCGCGCTCTCCGAGCGATCGGTGCCCACGGTGTCCTCCGAGGAGCTCGCGGCCGCCGCCGGAGTCAATTCCGCGAAGCTGCGCAAGGACTTCTCGTACCTGGGTTCCTACGGGACCCGCGGCGTCGGCTACGACGTCGAGTACCTCGTCTACCAGATCTCCCGCGAGCTCGGCCTGACCCAGGACTGGCCGGTCGTCATCGTCGGGATCGGTAACCTCGGCGCCGCGCTCGCCAACTACGGCGGGTTCTCCGCGCGCGGCTTCCGTGTCGCGGCCCTCATCGACGCCGACCCGGCGATGGCCGGCAAGCCGGTCGCCGGCATGTCCGTGCAGCACACCGATGATCTGGAGAAGATCATCGAGGAGAACGGCGTCTCGATCGGCGTGATCGCGACCCCCGCGGGTGCGGCGCAGCAGGTCAGCGAGCGGCTGATCGCGGCCGGCGTCACCTCCATCCTGAACTTCGCGCCCACCGTGCTGTCCGTGCCCGAGGGCGTGGACGTGCGCAAGGTCGACCTTTCCATCGAGCTCCAGATCCTCGCCTTCCACGAGCAGCGCAAGGCCGGTGAGGAAGCGGCCGCCGCTGCCGCCGGCGGCTCCTCCGTGGGCGGCGCCGCCCCCGCCGCGGCCGTGGTGCCGCCGGCCGGGCGCAGCGCCGCCGAGACGCGCAAGGGCGGGCCCGAGGGTGACGTGCCGGCGGTGATGCCGGCATGAGTCTGCTCGTCGTAGGGCTGAGCCACCGCAGCGCGCCCGTGAGCGTGCTGGAGCGGGCTTCGCTGGCCGCCGATGCCAAGGTGAAGCTGCTGCACGACACCCTCGCCGCCGAACCGGCGACCGAGGCGACCGTGCTCGCCACCTGCAACCGGATCGAGCTGTACGCGGACGTGGACAAGTTCCACGCCGGCGTCGCGGAGCTGTCCACGCTGCTCGCGCAGCACAGCGGGGTCGGGCTGGAGGAGCTCACCCCGTACCTGTACGTGCACTACGAGGACCGGGCGGTGCACCACCTGTTCTCGGTGGCGTGCGGACTGGACTCGATGGTCGTGGGCGAGGGGCAGATCCTCGGCCAGATCAAGGACGCGCTGGCGCTGGGGCAGGAGCTGCACACCGCCGGCCGGCTGATCAACGACCTGTTCCAGCAGGCGCTGCGGGTCGGCAAGCGGGCGCACTCCGAGACCGGGATCGACCGGGCGGGCCAGTCGCTGGTGACCTTCGGGCTGGAGCAGCTGGCCGTGCACGTGCCGGTGGGCGAGTGGGCCGCCGGCAAGCGGGCGCTGGTGATCGGGGCCGGGTCGATGTCCTCGCTGGCCGCGGCGACGCTGGCGCGGGTCGGCGTGGCCGAGATCGTCGTGGCGAACCGGACCGCCGACCGGGCGGAGCGGCTTGCGGAGATTCTGGTTGCCTCGGGCACCGGGGTCTCGGCCGTGGCCGTGCCGATGGCTCGCGTCGCCGACGAACTGACACGAGTCGACCTCGTGGTGTCCTGCACCGGTGCGACGGGGTTGGTGCTGACCGCCGACGACGTGCTGGCCGCCGTGTCCTGGGGCGCCGCCCCGGACCCCGCGCCTCAAACGCCGGCGGGGCTGGAGGAACGGGGCGCCGCCCCGGACCCCGCGCCTCAAACTCCCCCAGCTACCGCTGGGAGGTACCCCCTGGCGGGGCTGGAGTTGGCCGATGTCGTGGCTCGTCTTGCGGCCGCTGCCGAAGGCGGGAGGCGGCTGGCCGATGCCGGGGCGGCTCGGACCATCAGCGCTCCCGTGGAGGCCGACGGGTGTCCCGTCGGGCCGGACGGGCGCTCCGCGCTGACCGGGGTCGACGCCAACTCCCTCGAACTGCACGGGACCTGGGCCGACCAGGGCGAGGCCGCCGCGCAGCGGCAGCCCCGCAGGAGCACCCGTACGCAGGCCCGGCCCACCGCCGTCCGGCTCGCGCTGCTCGACCTGGCCATGCCCAGGGACATCGACGCGGCCGTGCACCGGATCCCGGGCGTACGGCTCGTGGACATCGAGTCGCTCGCCGAGGCGTCCGCCGACGCCCCGATGGCGGCCGACGTCGACGCCGTGCGCGGGATAGTCGCCCAGGAAGTGGCGGCCTTCGGGGCGGCGCAGCGGGCCGCGCACATCACGCCCACCGTCGTCGCCCTGCGGGCCATGGCGGCCGAGGTCGTGGCCATGGAAGTGGCGCGCCTCGACGGGCGGGTGCCCGACCTCGACGAACGGCAGCGTGCCGAGGTCACCCAGACCGTGCGCCGCGTCGTGGACAAGCTCCTCCACGCGCCGACCGTGCGCGTCAAGCAGCTCGCGAGCGAGCCCGGCGGCGCCGGGTACGCGGAAGCGCTGCGCGAACTCTTCGACCTCGACCCTCAGACGGTTGCTTCCGTCAGCCGGGCGGACGCGGCCGATCCGATGAACGACGACGACCCAGGACGGGCATCATGAACACACGTCCCGACCAGCCGCTGCGGCTCGGTACGCGGCGGAGCAAGCTGGCCATGTCCCAGTCGGGGCACGTCGCCGACGCGGTACGGGCCGTCACCGGCCGGGCCGTCGAGCTCGTGGAGATCACGACCTACGGCGACGTCTCGCGCGAGCACCTCTCGCAGATCGGCGGGACGGGCGTGTTCGTCACGGCCCTGCGCGACGCGCTGCTGCGCGGTGAGGTCGACTTCGCCGTGCACTCGCTGAAGGACCTGCCGACGGCGCAGCCCGACGACCTCGTGATCGCGGCCATGCCGCGCCGCGAGGACGCGCGGGACGCGCTCGTCGCCCGGGACGGTCTGACCTTCGAGCAGCTGCCCGACGGTGCCCGGATCGGTACCGGGTCGCCGCGGCGCACCGCCCAGCTCAACCACCTGGCGCTGTCGCTCGGCAAGCGGATCGAGACGGTGCCGATCCGCGGCAACGTCGATACCCGGATCGGTTTCGTCCGTGACGGCGAGCTCGACGCCGTCGTGCTGGCGGCCGCCGGGCTGAACCGGATCGGTCGCGGTGACGAAGCGACCGACCTGCTGTCCGTCGACAGCGTCCTGCCGGCTCCCGGCCAGGGCGCCCTGGCCGTGGAGTGCCTCGCGTCCGACACGGACCTCGTCGCCGCGCTCGGCGAACTCGACGACCCGCACACCCGGGCCGCCGTGACCGCCGAGCGTTCCCTGCTCGCCGCCCTGGAGGCAGGCTGCAGCGCACCCGTGGGCGCGTTCGCCGACCTTCTGGCGGACGGGGAGATTGTCAATGAAATGCGCCTGCGCGGCGTCGTCGGAACCCTCGACGGCACGACGCTGGTGCAGCTGTCCACCACCGGTCCCGTGCCCCAGTCGTACGACGAGGCCATGGCGCTCGGCCGCGAACTCGCGGACGAGATGCTGGCCAAGGGCGCGGCCGGTCTGATGGGGGAGCGATCGCTTTGAACCCCTCAATTCCGACCACCTCCGCCTATCCGGCCGTCGCCGCCCACGGCCGCGTCACCTTCCTCGGTGCCGGCCCGGGCGACCCGGGTCTGCTGACGCTGCGCGCCGTCGAGGCGCTCGCCGCCGCGGACGTACTGATCGCGGAGCCCGAGGTGCTCGAGGTCGTACGGACGCATGCGCGCGCGAATGTCGACACGCCGCAGCTGACGATTGCTGACGAAGTGTCAGCAGCCGCCGGGGTCCCGGTTATCCGGGACGCGGCCAATCTTGTCATGGAGGCCGCACGCTCCGGCAGGCGGGTCGTACGTGCCGTCACGGGCGACCCCGGCCTCGACGGGAACGCCGCCGAGGAGATGCTCGTCTGCGCCACCGCGGGCATCCCCTTCGAGGTGGTGCCCGGTGTCGCCACCGCGGTGGGCGTACCCGCGTACGCCGGTGTCCCGCTGCGCGACAAGCAGGGCGCGGACGTGCGGTTCGTCGACGCGCGGACGGCCTCGGCGCGCTGCTGGAGCGAGGTGGGCGCGAGCGACGGCATCCTCGTCGTGTCCGCGACGCTGGAGACGGTCTCGGCGGCAGCAGCCGAGCTGGTGAGCGCCGGGCGCAAGCCCGACACCCCGCTGACCGTGACCGTCGCCGGTACCACCACGCGGCAGCGGACCTGGTGCGCGACGCTGGGCACGATCGCCCAGGTGTTCAAGCAGGGCAAGGTGCTCCCCTCGCCCGAGGGCGCCCGGCCCGTCATAGCCGTGGTCGGTGAGCACAGCGCCGTCGCGCGGCGCGAGGACCTGTCCTGGTTCGAGTCGAAGCCGCTGTTCGGCTGGCGGGTGCTCGTACCTCGCACCAAGGAGCAGGCCGCTTCGCTCTCCGACCAGCTGCGTTCGTACGGCGCGGTGCCCCACGAGGTGCCGACCATCGCCGTGGAGCCGCCGCGCACCCCGCAGCAGATGGAGCGCGCGGTGAAGGGCCTGGTGACGGGCCGCTACGAGTGGATCGCCTTCACCTCGGTCAACGCCGTGAAGGCCGTCCGCGAGAAGTTCGAGGAGTACGGGCTCGACGCGCGCGCCTTCGCGGGCATCAAGGTCGCCGCGGTGGGCGAGCAGACCGCCGCCGCGCTCGTGGAGTTCGGCGTGAAGCCGGACCTGGTGCCCAGTGGCGAGCAGTCCGCGGCCGGACTGCTGGAGGACTGGCCGCCCTACGACCCGGTCTTCGACCCGATCGACCGGGTGTTCCTGCCGCGCGCCGACATCGCGACCGAGACGCTGGTCGCCGGGCTGATCGAGCTCGGATGGGAGGTCGACGACGTCACCGCCTACCGGACGGTGCGCGCGTCGCCGCCGCCGGCGGACACGCGTGAGGCGATCAAGGGCGGCGGTTTCGACGCCGTGCTCTTCACGTCCTCCTCCACGGTCCGCAACCTGGTCGGGATCGCCGGGAAGCCGCACAACGTGACCGTCATCGCCTGTATCGGGCCGGCGACGGCCAAGACGGCTGAGGAGCACGGGCTGCGCGTGGACGTACTGTCCCCGGAGCCGTCGGTGTCGAAGCTGGCGGAGGCCCTCGCCGAGTACGGCGCGGCGCGCCGCGAGGCGGCCAAGGAGGCCGGTGAGACGGTGTTCCGGCCGAGCGAGCGACGGCCGGGGGCGCGCAGGCGCCGTACGACCTGACGGTCGGTGTACAGCTGAGGGCCCGGGTGCGGTGCGCACCCGGGCCCTTTGCGTTTCCGGTCGCCGTCAGGCGGGGTTCGCGCTGCGGAAGGCGCGGCGGTAGCTGTCGGGCGGGACTCCGACGACCCGTTTGAACTGGCGCCGCAGGGTGGTGGCGGTGCCCATGCCGGTGGCGACGGCGACTGCCTCGATCGTTTCGTCGGTGGCTTCGAGCAGCTCCTGGGCGCGGCGCACGCGCTGGGTCAGCAGCCATTGCAGCGGGGTCTGGCCGGTGACCGCCCGGAACCGGCGTCCCAGATGGCGCGGGCTCGTACTGGCCCGGCGCGCCATGTCGGTGACGGTCAGCGGCCGGTCGAGGCGCTGCCGGGCCCAGGCGAGCAGGTCGGCGAGCCGGTGGTCGCCGCCGCCCGATTCCTGGACCGGGGTGGAGACGAACTGGGCCTGACCGCCGGGCCGGTGCGGCGCCATGACGAGGCGGCGGGCGATGGAGTTGGCGACGGCTGCGCCGTGGTCGAGGTGGATCAGGTGCAGGCACAGGTCCACGGCGGCGGCCTTGCCCGCGGCCGTGAGCACGCTGCCGTTGTCCGTGTAGAGGACGTCCGCGTCGACCTCGGCCAGTGGGTGACGTGCGCTCAGCTCCGCGGCGTGCGCCCAGTGGGTGGTGGCCCGCCGGCCGTCGAGCAGGCCCGCGGCGCCGAGGACGAAGGCCCCGGTGCACAGGGAGGCGACCCGAGCGCCGGCCGCGTGGGCCGTTCGTACGGCCTCGACCAGCTCGGGCGGCGGCGGTTCGTCGACGTCGGCGCAGGCGGGCACGATCACGGTGTCGGCCCGGGCCAGGTGCTCCAGCCCGTGCTCGGGTTCGACGGTGAAGGGGCCGACGCGCACGGGGCCGGGGCCGCAGAGCAGGACGTCGTACCAGCCCTGCGGGGCGTCGAGCGGGGGATTGCCGAAGATCTCGTAGGCCACCGCCAGCTCGAAGTGCAGCAGGTGACCGGCGGCCGCCAGGGCGACTGTGGGCATGTCCGAAAGTGTACGGGTGATGTCGTTCCGGACCATCACGGTGCGGGCCCGCCCGCCCCGAGACTGGGTTCATCGAGCCGCAGAGGGCACAGCGGGCACAGTGGGCACAGGGGACGGGGAACGCGATGAGCACGAGCAGGGTGGGTACGACGGGCGCGACGGGCGCCGTGGTGGTCTACGGGGCGACGGGACACACCGGCCGCTTCATCGTCGGCGAGCTGCGCAGGCGCGGTATCGCCACCGTCGTCTCCGGCCGCAACGCCGACCGGTTGGCGGCGCTGGCCGCCGAGGGAGCAGGGGACGTGCTCGTCCGCCCGGCCGCCGTGGACGACCCGGCCTCGCTGGACCGGGCGCTCGCCGGAGCGGCGGCCGTGATCAACGCCGCCGGACCGTTCGCGACGACGGGGGGCCCGGTCGTGGAGGCGGCCCTGCGCGCGGGGATCCCGTACGTCGACGTCGCGGCGGAGATCGAGGCGAACGCGGCGATGTTCGCCGACCGCGCGGAGGCCGCCCGCACGGCGGCGGTGCCCGTGGTGCCGGCCATGGCCTTCTACGGGGGCCTGGGTGACCTGCTGGTCGCCGCGGCCATGGGCGAGTGGACGGCGGCGGACGAGGTGCACGTCGCGTACGGGCTGAGCAGCTGGCAGCCCACGGCGGGCACCCGGGAGGCCGGCGAGGTGTCCCACGAGCGCCGCGGCGGCCGCCGGGTGCGGTTCGCGGACGGCGCGCTGCAGTACCACGGGGACGAGCTGTCGGAGCAGGAGTGGCTCTTCCCGGAGCCGCTGGGCCGGCGGACGGTGATCGCGGAGTTCACCATGGCCGATGTCGTCACCGTGCCCAGCCACGTGGCCGTGCCCGAGGTGCGTACGTACATGGCGGTGGAGGCCGCGCGGGACCTCGCCGGGGCGGACACGCCGGCGCCGGAGGCGGTCGACGACCTCGGCCGGTCGGACCAGACCTTCGTCGTGGACGTCCTGGTCCGCGCGGGCGGCGCCGAGCGCCGCGCCACGGCCCGGGGCCGGGACATCTACGCGGTCACGGCGCCGCTGGCGGTGGAGGCGGTGGAGCGCCTGCTGTCCGGGCGCACCCGGACGACGGGGGTGGCCTCGGCCGCCGCGATGTTCGACGCGCCGGACTTCCTGCGGGCGCTGGCCCCGTACCTGTCGGTCGAGCTCTCGCACTGACCACCGGGCGGGCGGCCGTCCGGGGAGCCGGTCGGTCGGCCGGTCGGTCCGGGGACGGGTGGAGCCCGGGTGCGGGGGGCCCGGGCTCTACCCTTGTCCGGACTGCTGTCGATGCTCGAAGAGGCGACTGAAGATGAGCGCGTACGGATCCTTCCCCGGTTCGCGGCCCCGCCGGCTGCGCACCACCCCGGCGATGCGGCGGATGGTCGCGGAGAACCGGCTGCACCCCTCGGACCTGATCCTCCCGGCGTTCGTCCGGGAGGGCATCAGCGAGCCCCTGGCGATCTCCGCGATGCCGGGGGTCGTGCAGCACACCCGGGACACGCTGCGGAAGGCCGCCGTGGAGGCGGTCGAGGCGGGGGTCGCCGGGATCATGCTGTTCGGTGTTCCGGCCGACGAGAACAAGGACGCGCTGGGCACGGCGGGCACCGAGCCGGACGGGATCCTGCAGGTCGCGATCCGTGATGTGAAGGCGGAGGTCGGGGACGACCTGGTGATCATGTCGGACCTGTGCCTGGACGAGTACACGGACCACGGTCACTGCGGCGTGCTGGACGAGCACGGGCGCGTCGACAACGACGCGACGCTGGAGCGGTACGCCGAGATGGCGCAGGTCCAGGCGGACGCGGGCGTCCATGTGGTCGGGCCCAGCGGCATGATGGACGGTCAGGTCGGCGTCATCCGTGACGCGCTGGACGAGACCGGGCACGAGGACGTCTCGATCCTCGCCTACACGGCGAAGTACACCTCCGCCTTCTACGGCCCCTTCCGCGAGGCCGTCGCCTCCTCGCTGCAGGGCGACCGCAAGACGTACCAGCAGGACCCGGCGAACGCCCGGGAGTCCCTGCGGGAGCTCGCCCTCGACCTGGAGGAGGGCGCGGACATGGTGATGGTCAAGCCGGCCGGTCCCTACCTCGACATCCTGTACCGGGTCGCGCAGGCGGTGGACGTACCGGTGGCGGCGTACCAGATCAGCGGCGAGTTCGCGATGATCGAGGCGGCGGCGGAGAAGGGCTGGATCGAGCGCGACCGGGCCATGCTGGAGACCCTGCTGGGCATCAAGCGGGCGGGCGCCGACACGATCCTCACCTACTGGGCGACCGAGGTCGCGGGCTGGCTGCGCGAGGCCCGCTGACGCCCGGCCGTTGCCACGGCGCCGGCGTTGCGGCGGTGGGGCGGAATGCCGACGGGCGGCGCACTCCGACCGTGGTGTCGGGGCACGCCGCCCTGGGGCGGAACGGGTCGTGCTGTCATGGCGGTTACTTCGGGTCGCGGTTGAACGAGGCGGTCGACCAGCGGTAGCCGAGGGCGGCCAGGGCGATGGACCAGGCGACCGCGAGCCAGCCGTTGTATCCGATCTCGGTGCCGAGGAGCAGGCCGCGCAGGGTCTCGATGGCCGGGGTGAAGGGCTGGTACTCGGCGATCGGCTGGAACCATCCCGGCATCGCGTCGATCGGGGTGAACGCGCTGGAGATGAGCGGCAGCAGGATCAGCGGCATCGCGCTGTTGCTGGCGGCCTCGGCATTGGGGCTGACCATGCCCATCCCGACGGCGATCCAGGTGAGTGCGAGGGCGAAGAGCGCGAGCAGTCCGAACGCCGCCAGCCACTCCAGGGCGGTGGCGTCCGTGGAGCGGAAGCCGATGGCGACGGCGACGGCGCCGACGAGGACCACGCTGGCGATCGACTGCAGGACGCTGCCGACGACGTGCCCGATGAGCACGGAGCCGCGGAAGATCGCCATCGTACGGAAGCGGGCGATGATGCCCTCGGACATGTCGGTGGAGACGGACACCGCGGCCCCGATGACGGTGCTGCCGATGGTCATCAGCAGGATCCCGGGGACGACGTACGCGATGTACTCGGAGCGGTCGGCGCCGCCGCCGCCCATGCCCGCGCTCATCACGTCTCCGAAGATGTAGACGAAGAGCAGGAGCAGCATGACCGGGGTGAGCAGCAGGTTCAGGGTCAGCGACGGGTAGCGCCGGGCGTGCAGGAGGTTGCGGCGGAGCATGGTGGAGCAGTCGCGGACGGCGAGGGAGAAGTTGCTCATCGGACGTTCTCCTTGGTCTGACCGGGCTGACCGGGCTGGCCGGACTGGCCGGGCTGGTCGGGGATGCGGGTGCCGCCGCCGGTGAGGGCGAAGAACACGTCGTCGAGGTCGGGGGTGTGCACGGTGAGTTCGTCGGCCTCGATGCCGGCGTTCTCCAGCCGGTCGAGGAGGGTGCGCAGCTCGCGCTGGCTGCCGTCGCTCGGGATCTGCAGGGCCAGTGCCTCGTCGTCACGGGTGACTCGGGGCAGGGCGAGGGCGGCGGACCGGTAGGCGGCCGGGTCGGTGAAGCGGAGCCGGACGTGTCCGCCGGGGATCATCCGCTTCAGCTCTCCGGCGGTGCCCTCGGCGGCGATCCTGCCGTCGTTGAGGACGGCGATGCGGTCGGCGAGCTGGTCGGCCTCCTCCAGGTACTGGGTGGTGAGGAAGACCGTCACCCCGTCGGAGACGAGCTCGCGGATGATCTGCCACATGTTGTGGCGGCTGCGCGGGTCGAGTCCGGTGGTCGGCTCGTCGAGGAAGATGATCCGCGGGCTGCCGACCAGGGTCATCGCGATGTCGAGGCGGCGCTTCATGCCGCCGGAGTAGGTGGATGCGGGCTTGGATGCGGCTTCGACCAGGTCGAAGCGCTCCAGGAGTTCGGCGGTGACCCGCCGCCCCTCGCGGCGGGACAGGCGGTGCAGGTCGGCCAGGAGGAGCATGTTCTCCTCGCCGGTGATCAGGCCGTCGACGGCGGAGAACTGGCCGGTGACACCGATCGCGGCGCGGACGGCCTGCGGGTGGGTGGCGAGGTCGTGGCCGGCGACGCGCAGGTCGCCGGCGTCGGGGGTGACGAGGGTGGAGAGGATCTTGACGGCGGTGGTCTTGCCGGCACCGTTCGGGCCGAGCAGGGAGAACACCGTTCCTTCGGGGACGGCCAGGTCGATGCCGTCGAGGACGGTCTTGTCTCCGTAGGACTTGCGCAGCCCGTTCGCCGCGATCGCCAGGTTGGTCATGAGGGGTTCTCCTTAGAGGCTGCGGGCGGTGATGTCGCCGTAGGCGGTGGTCGCGTGGATGGTGAGGTCGGCGGCGCCGTTGTTCCGGAGCGAGTTGTGGATGCGGCCGTAGCTCGTGCCGGCGTCGAGGGAGGCGGAGACGCCGCGGGCGGCGCCGACGGTGATGTCACCGGCCTGGGTGGAGAGTTCGACCGCGCCGTGCTGGGCCTCGGCGATGCTCAGGTCGCCCTTCTGGGTGCTGATCCGTGCGGGGCCGCCGAGTCGGCCGACCGTGATGTCGCCGGCGAGGAGGGTGAGGTGGGCGCCGGCGGTCTCGTCGACCTTGACCGTGCCCTGGGCCCCCTCGAAGGCGAGGTCTCCCAGGCGCCCGACGCCGCGGAACTCGGCGGCGGCCGTCTTCGCCTCGACGCGGGAGCCGGCCGGCAGTTGGACGGTGACCTCGACGGATCCGGAGTTTCCGAGGATCCGGTTCTTCGGGGCCGGTGCCTCGATCCGCAGGACGCCGTCGCGGTATCCGATCCGGATCTCCTTCGCCGCCTTCACGTCGCGGCTCTTGCCGGCGTCGGCGGGGAGGACCTCGACGGTGGTGTCGGCGCGGTCGGCGGCGATGAGGCGGATGCGTCCGGCGGGGATGTCCAGGACGGCGGTGACGGGGGAGGTGGTGGCGAACTTCTGCATGGTGCTTCTCCTTCTTCCGCAGCGGGCGCCCGGTGCGCCCTGCTGTTTCTGATGAATGAAAAGCTACGTTGCGTTCGCTGCTCTGGCAACAGACTCGTTGCGCGCAATCAGCATTCGTGCAGGTCAAGCGTTGTATTTCATTGCAATGGTTTCGCGCTTAATGCAACAGTGCACCCGCTGTTCGTTGCAATGAAATGGAAGTGAACGCTATAGTGGGAGACACCACGGACCCACCACGAAGGAGATCGCGATGCCGGGAGGCAGGCTCACCCAGCAGGAACGCCAGCAGATCGCGCTGGGACTGGCCGACGACCTCGCCTATGCCGAGATCGCCAGGCGCCTGGACCGTCCGACCTCGACGATCTCGCGCGAGGTCATGCGCAACGGCGGCCCGGGCGCCTACCGCGCCGAGCTGGCGCACCGCGCCACCGAACGCCGCGCGCACCGCAGGCAGTCCGTGCCCCGCGGCGCCGAGGCGCCCCCGCAGGCCCACGGGCGCGACCCCGAGGCGGTGCGCGAGTACGAGGAGGCCTTCACGGACGTCCTCGTCCAGGCGGGGACGCCCAGGATGATGGCCCGGGTGATGGCCTGCCTCTACATCACCGACACGGGCAGCCTCACCGCGGCCGAACTCGTCCAGCGCCTCCAGGTCAGTCCGGCGTCCATCTCCAAGGCGATCACGTTCCTCGAAGGCCAGGGCCTCGTCCGCAGGGAACGCGACGAGCGCCGCCGCGAGCGCTACTTCGTGGACGACGACGTCTGGTACCAGGCGACGATCGCCTCCGCCCGCGTCAACGCCCAGATCATCGCGACCGCCCGCCAGGGCGTGAGCATCCTCGGCCCCGACACCCCGGCCGCCAACCGCCTGGAGAACATCGCCCGCTTCATGGACTTCGTCTCCGAGGGCATCACCCGCGCCGCGGAACAGGCCCGCGCGGTCCTCCACGCGAAGCCGGCGACGCCCCCGGACGACCCGGCCTGATCCCGAACGTGAGTACGCGCACTCAGGCGCGCGGCCCGCTGAACTGCGAACCTCATAGGCGTACATGCGTATTTGGCGCGGCAGTGCCACAGAGGGGCGGACATGCAGGACGGCGATCTCAAGGTCTCCAAGGTGTCTTGGGAAGCGGCGGTGCGGCACCTGTACGAGGACGCGTTCACGTTCAGCGCCACCGGTCCGCGGGGGCACGAGGACTGGTCTGCCGACGTGCTCGCCGTCATGGAGCGCGCCGTCCCCGACCCGCGCGGCTGGGCGGGGCTCGACGACACCGCGAACGAGCGCTCTCAGGAACACCCCGCCTTCCCGTTCTGCCGCCCGTCCTTCAGGGCCGATCCGTCCCGTCCGCTCACCCCGGCCGACGTCAGGGAACGGCTGTACGAGATCGACCGTGCGAGCGCCGAGAATCTCCTTCTCGCACTCACCGACGACGGCTGCACCCTGCGGAACCTCGAAAGGTTCACCGAGAGCTTCGAAGAGCTTCAGGGCCGGGCCCGCACCATCCTCGCCCGCTACGGGGACGCGTTCACCTGTCACACCAACGTCAGCTCTATCGGGCACGTCGGCACGCTGGACTTCGGGAAGCCCATGGGCTGGTTGCCTATGACCTTCTACGGGGAGGACTGCGGCCTGGTCGTCGTCTCCGAGACCGAGGTCGGGCTGTTCTGGGCATTCGGCGACATCTGAGCCCTGACAGGAGGAGTCCATGCCGACCCGATCCACCGAGGCCGCCACCTGGGAAGCCGCGCTGCTACGGCTCCCGGAGGACGTCTACACCTTCGCTCGCAGCGGCCCCCGGCGCATTGAGACGACGCCCCGCCACCCCACCCCGGCCCGAAGGCCGCCCGGCTCGCGTCGTGTCCGCCGCGGGCGCACTCTGGAGGGAAGGGTGACCCCCTGGAGGTGATGCACCATGGCCACGCTCGTCGGGTGGCATGTGGAGCTCGAATTCACCGAGGAGGGCCACCGCACCAGTGCGGCGGCCCTGGTAAGGCTCGGGGACGGCTCCGAGATCAAGGCGCGGGGCTATGCCTTGCGTCACCCCTCCGACCCGGAGCAGTTGAGGGTCGGGGAAGAGATCGCGGGCGCTCGCGCGCTCATGGATATCGCGTCGCAGATGCTGCAGAAGGCCCACTCGGAGATCGACGAGGCGACGGGCCGTACTTCCTACCCGCTGGGCGGCTGAGCGAGCGGTCGCACCATCGACCCGTTGAGGGGCTCCGACAGGGGTCCCTCAACGGGTCCTGTTGCGGAAGAGCGCGCCCGCGAGGGTCACCGCGACGACCGTGATGCCCGCGCACCAGGTCAGTGCGATCCACGGCGCGTCACCGGCGGGCTGCGCCAGGAGCAGGGCGCGCAGGGATTCGATCACCGGGGTCAGCGGCTGGTGGTCGGCGAAGCCGTGGAGCCAGCCGGGCATGGTCTCGATGGGGACGAAGGCGCTGGAGGGGTACGGCAGGAACATCATCAGGAAGGTGAACCCGCCCGCTGCCTCGGGCGACTTGGCGAGCAGCCCGAGTACGGCGGCCAGCCACGAGATCGCCGTGATGTACGCGAGGAGCAGCCCGGCGGCGGCGAGGAACGCGGCCGGGCCGGCCTGGGGCCGGAAGCCGATGGCGAGGGCGACGGCGAGGACGAGGGTGGTGGAGATCAGGTTCCGCACCACCGAGGCCGCGACATGCCCGGCGAGGATCGGGACGGCGCCCATGTCGAGGGACCGGAAGCGGTCGATGACGCCGTTCGTCATGTCCTCGGAGACGCTGACGGCGGTGGAGGCCGCGCCGAAGCCCGCGCAGAGCAGCATCGCGCCGGGGACCACGTACGTCACGTACGCCGTTCCGGTGTCGATGGCCCCGCCGAAGAAGTAGACGAAGATCAGCATCAGCATGACGGGCAGCATCAGGGCGGCGATCAGCGCGTCGGGCCGGCGGCTGCTGATGCGCAGGCTGCGGCCCGCCAGGGCGAAGGCGCTCACGGGCACGGCGGTCATCGGTCGGCTCCCGTCAGGGCGAGAAAGACGTCGTCGAGGGTGGCACTGCGCAGGGTGAAGCGGTCGATGTCGGTGCGGTCCGGGTCGAGTTCGTCGAGCAGGGCCCGGACGTGGGCGGCGGTGCCGTCCGTGGGCAGGCCGAGGGTGAGCTCGTCGGGGGCGAGGTGGACGGCGCGCGGGGCGAGGGCCTCGTAGGCGGCGCCGGTGGTGAGGGTCAGGTCCAGGCGGTGTCCGGCGACGCGGGACTTCAGTTCGGCCGGGGTGCCCTCGGCGGCGATGCGGCCGTCGGCGAGGACCGCGACCCGGTCGGCGAGCCGGTCCGCCTCCTCCAGGTACTGGGTGGTGAGCAGGACGGTCGTGCCGTCGGTGCGCAGTTCCCGTACGAGCTCCCACAGGTCCTGGCGGCTGCGCGGGTCGAGTCCGGTGGTCGGCTCGTCGAGGAAGAGCACCTCGGGCCGGGAGACGAGGCTCGCGGCGAGGTCGAGGCGCCGCCGCATACCGCCCGAGTACGTCTTCGCGGTGCGGCCTGCCGCTTCGGTGAGCCCGAACCGGGTCAGCAGCTCGTCGGCGCGGGCGCGGGCGGCGCGCGGGGAGAGCCCGGTCAGCCGCCCCATCATGCGCAGGGTCTCGGTGCCGGTCAGGAGTTCGTCGACGGCGGCGAACTGCCCGGTGAGCGCGATGAGTTCACGCACCCGGGAGCGTTCGGTGACCGTGTCGAGCCCGGCGATGCGGGCGGTTCCGGAGTCGGCGGCGGTGAGGGTCGCGAGGATCCGGACGGTGGTGGTCTTGCCGGCGCCGTTGGGGCCGAGGAGGGCGAGGACGCTGCCGCGCGGGACGGCCAGGTCGATGCCGTCGAGGACGCGGAGGTCGCCGTAGGACTTGGTCAGGCCGGCGGCGTGGATGCCGAGGTCGCCTGAGGCGTGCGTGGTCATGGGGGACGGTGCTCCCTTCGCCGTTCTGCGTATGCCTTACGCTCTTCTGTGTAAGTAATACACAGAACTAGGATGGGGGTCAATCGAGGAGTGGGCGGTCATGGCGGACGAGGACAGCGGGACCGGACTCCCGGCGAGTCTGGAAATGGCCTGGGGTCTGCGCGAACGCCCCGGAAAGGGGCCGCGCCCCACGCTCACGCTGCCGAAGATCGTGGAGGCGGCCGTGACGCTGGCCGCGGGTGAGGGGATGGACGCCGTCTCCATGGGCCGCGTGGCCAAGGAGCTGGGCGTCTCGACGATGTCCCTCTACCGGTACGTCGCCGCCAAGGAGGAGCTGTACGTCCTCATGTCGGACGCGGGGGTGGGCACCCCACCGCCGTTGCCGCCGGAGGCGGAGGGGTGGGGGTGGCGCGAGCTGCTGACGAACTGGGCGTACGCGCAGCGGGCCGTACTGATGGCCAACTCCTGGATCCTGCGCATCCCGATCACGGCCCCGCCCGCGACCCCGAACCAGCTGGCCTGGATGGACCGGGGGCTCGGAGCGATGGCCGGTACGGGCCTGAAGGAGGGCGAGAAGCTCTCCACGATCATCCTGATCGGCGGCCTGGTGCGGAACGAGGCCACCATGGCCGCGGACATGATCGACGCCATCGTGAAGTCCGGCGTCGCCCCTGAGCAGGCCCTGGCCCAGTACGTCCGCACGCTGCGGCTGCTCGCCGGCCCGGACAGCCACCCGGCGGTGACGCGGCTGCTGGACTCCGACGCGTTCAGCGGCGCCGGCGAGCCGGACTTCCAGTTCCGCTTCGGCCTGGACCGCATCCTGGACGGCCTTGCCCCGCTGGTCGCCGAGCGAGGAGACGCTACCGGCTGACCCACCCGGTCAGCTGTGCCCAGCTCGCCGGGGCGAGGTCCAGGACGGGGCCGCCTGTGACCTTTGAGTCCCGGACGTGGACCGTGTCGGTGCAGGTGGCAACCTCGACGCACTGACCGCCGTCGCTGCCGCTGTATGAGGACTTGTGCCAGGCCACGGCGACTTCCAGGCAGGCGCCGCCTTCATCGCCGCTGTAGCTGGACTTGAACCACTTCAGTGCAGGCGTGGCGCTCATGTCTCTCCTAGCAGGCGGTCCAACAGGCCCCGTGTCTGCTCGGTGTTGAGGGCCTGAGTCCGCAGCATTGCATACCTGCGCGCCATGATGCTGACCTCATTGGGGTCCGAGATCAGATGGCTGCCACGTTGGGTCTCGGTGTAGCCGAGGTGCTGGTGGGCCTGGGTCTCCACGATGGTGAACGGACCGTCGAGAGCGGCGTGAGAGGTCCCGCCCAGCGGCATCACCTGGAGGCTCACGTCCGGTAGGTCGGCGCAGGCGCGGAGATGGCGCAGCTGTTCCGTGTACACCTCGTCCCCGCCGAGCCGGTCGCGGAGCACGGCCTCCCCGATCACGAAACTCAGGGTCGGCGGCGTGCTGCGGCGCAGAATCCCCTGGCGTGCCATGCGGCGGGCGGTCAGCGCCTCGATCTCTGCCTCAGGGTGGGCCGGGACGCGGCACCTGAAGACGGCCCGGGCGTAGTTCTCCGTCTGGAGCAGGCCCGGCACCACCTGGTTGTCGAACCAGGAAAGCGCGATCGCGCTGGCTTCGAGGTCCATGTACTCCTCGGCCCACGGCGGAGTCGCGTCCATGGTCGGCATCCCGTGGGCCGCCACGGTCAGCAGGCCCGGCAGCCCCAGGGCTTGGTCCATCAGCTCGGCGACGTTCGGCATCAGGGCGCGGCGGCCCTGTTCGATGGAGGCGATGGTCTCGGCGTCCAGCCGGACCAGCTCTCCGAGCTGCTTCTGGGTCAGGTTCTTGGCGATGCGGGCGGCGGCCACCATCGCGCCGACCATCTTCATGGTCGTCGCGTTCGGCCGTACTCGTTTCCTCGGTGGCATGACAGCGAACTCCCCACCCACGCAAGCGGAATACCCCGTGCCGACCCGTACTCATCAAGGAGTACGGGTCGGCGCTCAGCCACACGCTAGTCACGCAACGCGACGATCGTCCGGTGAATCCAACTATTCAGGCGGCGCTCGTGCGCGAGCGTCTCTACCTGCGCTCGCCCCGAACCGTCGCAGCTGCGCGGCAGTTCACACGTGACACCTTGCGGGCGTGGGGCGTGCACGAACGCCGCGAGGACATGTTGCTCTGCGTGAGCGAGCTGGCGACCAACGCGCTGCGGTACGGCGTCCCGTCCGGCCGCGGGTACCTGCTGCGGCTGTTCGGCTTCGAGGACACGACCATCCGCATCGAGGTCCACGACAGCGGGCCCGGGTTCTCCCGGATCACCGGGAAGCCGCACGGTCAGGGGCTGACCCTCGTCGCCGCGCTCGCCGACGAATGGGGGGTGCTTCCCCGGGCACCCGGGAAGGTCGTCTGGTGCGAGTTCCGCTGAGCGGCGAGGCGGGCCGCGGCCCAGGCCGCAGCCAGGCAGAGCGGGGTGTAGAGCGCCAGGTTGAGGGCGTGGAAGGGGCTGTCGGGCGGGCTCGGCAGGAGGCCGGCGGCCCAGCCGAGGCCCGCGAGGCCCCGTACGGCCAGGCCGGCCGCCACCGCGGCGGTGACCGCGCGGCTCGCCCGGCCGCCGCGGCCGCGGGTGCGGGCGAGGACGGCGGTGGCTCCGGTCAGCAGCACGGCGGCCAGCGGGAGCACCGCGCCCGGCCCGAAGGACGTCTCGATGCCGAGGACGGCCAGTGAGAGCGCCCGTTCGTCGGCGGCGGGCCAGGTCGCGCCGGTGGCCCAGTACAGGTGCGCCAGTCCGTCGGCCGCCAGCAGTCCGGCGACAGCCGTTCCCGTGCGCTTGTTCCTCATGATGTGAGCCCCCTTCGTGGTGAACGAACCGTCACCGGGAAGGAGGGGGCGCACAGGGCGAACATTCCCTGTGCGCCGGGTCACATCAGGCGGTCGGCTCCGGCATGGTCGCCGTGATCACCGCGAAGGGTCCGCCCTGCGGGTCGGTCAGGACGGCCATGCGGCCCGCCACCATGTCGAAGGCGGGGGCGAGGACGTTGCCCCCGGCCCGTTCGGCGGCGGCCTGGATCTCGTCGACGTTGTCGACCTGGAAGTACGGCAGCCAGTTCGGGGGAGTGCCGGGCGGTGCCTTGTCCAGGTTCATCATTCCGCCCACCACGCGGCCGGCGACCTTGAACTCCGTGTACCCCTCGGCGCCCGGCATGTGGGAGGCGGCGGTGGTGATCGGCAGGACGGCGGAGTAGAACGCGGCGGCGGCGGGGACGTCGCTGGTGCTCAGCTCGTTCCAGATGAGGGCGCCGTGCTCGTTGACGATGCCGGCGCCGTCGAAGGTGCCCGGCTGCCAGAAGCCGACGACCGCACCGGTCGGGTCGGCGATGACGGCCATCCGGCCGAGGTCCATGACGTCCATCGGGCCGACCATGACCGTGCCGTGGGCGTCGGTGACGGCCTTGAGGGTGGAGTCGATGGCGTCGGTGGACAGGTACGTGGTCCACACGGTCGGCGGCATCGGGTCCGGGACGGTGCCGTCCGGGTTCATCGCCTTCATGATGCCGGCGACGGGCTGCCCCTTGAGCGTGCAGACGGAGTAGCCGCCCTGCTCGGCCGGGCCGACCTCGCCCTGCCAACCGAACAGGTCGCAGTAGAAGTCGAGGGCGGCCTGCTGATCGGGAACCATCAGGTCGATCCAGCACGGGGTGCCGGGCTTGTAGGGGCCGTTCATGTCGGGCACGGATGCCTCCGGTGGCGGATGGGGGAAGGACGGGCCGTCCCCTACCCGGCCCGTACGGCCCGAATCGAGCCGTACGGGTGAACAGTTGGACCGCTCTGCCCGCTCCTACTGCCAGAAGATCTCCTCGACCACGATCTGTGGCTCGGCCACCCTGGGGAGGAAGGTGAATCGGATCCACCCGCGGAAGCCGTCGAAGTACGCGATGTGAGGGCCCCGGGGGACGGTGGACCGCGCGGGTTCCACGTTCTCCCCGCGGTACGGTGTGCGACGTGCGCAGCTCGAAGAGGACGTCCCAGAGCGCCTCGCGGGCAGTCTCGGGCAGACCGAGCCGATATTTCTCGGCGTCCTGGGTACAGTCCACGGCCCACGGAGGCCCGGTGAACTCTTCGCTCACTCGCCGGGCTCCCGCTTGCGCAGCTCGTGGCGGATGCGAGACGCCTCGTCGAGGAGTTTGCGGGCCGCTTCGGCGTCCGTGGCTTCGGCCGCCCGCTTTTCGAGATCGTTGACGTGGCGGTCCAGCCCAGGGTCGCGTGCGAGGGCGTACTCGCCCCACCAGCGGGCCATGAACGCGGGCACCGGCGCGATGTCGTAGGCGTCGGCGATCTGCTGCCGCCAGGCGCTGTCGAAGTCGGGCAGCAGCGCCGGAGCGTGGGCGGCTATGGCGGCGCGCAACGCCTTCGGCGTGTACTCCGGCATCGGCGGCACGGATCCGCCGGGCTCAGGTGTCGCGGTCGTCATTTCCGGTTCCTCCTCGGATCGGACACGTCCACCCTAGCCGTCGGGGCCCGGCCGCGGCCGGGGAACGCGACGGCCCCGGGGCGGATGCGCCGGGGGCCATCGGGTGGGACCTTGGTGCGACCGACGCGCCATTGATATCCTTTTCTTGAATTGTATATACGGCGATGATCCGGAGGCGGCCATGTCCAGAACGGTGATCGACCTCGACGACGACGCGCTCGCCGAAGCCGCGCAGCTCCTCGGTACCACCACGAAGAAGGACACCGTCAACGCCGCCCTCCGCGAGGTCGCGGACCGCAGGCGCCGGGCGGCGGCCGTCGAGCGGATGCGGCAGATGGTCGACGAGGGCGAGATCGACTTCGGGGCGATCGGGCACGGTTACGTCGACGGTCCGGCGGATGGCAAGGAGCAGCCGGCAGCGTGAGCGAGGACTTCCTCATCGATACGAGCGCGCTCGTGCGGTTCTACCGGCGTCAGGCCGGATCCGAGTGGGACCGACTGGTCGAGTCCGGCCGGGTGGGACTGTGCGAGCCGGTCCGGCAGGAGTTCCTGCGCGCGGTCGGCGGTCGGCCCGCCTACTACGAGGCGGACGGCCTGCTCCGGGACGTGTTCCCCTACTGGACCGCACGTGACTCCGTGTGGGCGGAGACGGAAGCCCTGCAGCGGCGGCTGGCGGACGCCGGTGCCCACCAGTGCGCGAGCCCCGTCGACCTGCTGGTGGCGGTCATCGCGCAGCAGCACGGGCTGACCGTCCTTCACCAGGACGCCGACTTCGAGACGGTCGCCCGGGTCACGGGACAGCCGGTACGGCGCATTCTCGGCTGATCGAAACGGCGCCGCCCCGGCCCGAAGGCCGGGGCGGCGCCCATCCGTCAGCGGTAACGGCAGGTCAGAGCTTCTCGGGGGTGCGGATGCCGAGGAGGGACATGCCCTTCGTCAGCGTGCGGGCCGTCAGGTCGCACAGGAAGAGGCGGTTCTCGCCCACCACCAACTCCGGCTCCGGCTTCACGACGGGGCACTGGTCGTAGAACGTCGTGAACAGCGAGGACAGCTGGTAGAGGTACGCCGCCACCTTGTGCGGGGCGTGGTCCGCGGCCGCCTCGGCGATCAGCTCGCCGAAGTGGTCCAGGTGCAGACCCAGCGCGCGCTCGGCCGGGGCCAGCTCCAGCTCCGGGTGCGCGACCGGCTTGCGGTCGCCGGCCCGGCGCAGGATCGACTTGATACGGGCGTACGCGTACTGGAGGTACACCGAGGTGTCGCCGTTCAGCGAGACCATCTGGTCCAGGTCGAACTTGTAGTCGCGTGCCGCCGAAGTCGACAGGTCGGCGTACTTCACCGCGCCGATGCCGACGTACTGGCCGTTCTCGACGATCTCCGCCTCGGTCAGGCCCACCTTCTCGGCCTTCTCGCGCACGACGGCCGTCGCCCGCTCGACGGCCTCGTCCAGCAGGTCCACCAGCCGGACCGTCTCGCCCTCACGGGTCTTGAACGGCTTGCCGTCCTTGCCGAGCACCGTGCCGAAGGCCAGCTGCACGGCCTTGACCTCGTCGTTCAGCCAGCCCGCCCGGCGCGCCGTCTCGAAGACCATCTTGAAGTGCAGGGACTGCCGCGCGTCGACCACGTAGATGAGCTCGGTCGCGCCGAGGTTGCCCACCCGGTCGCGGATCGCCGACAGGTCGGTCGCCGCGTAGCCGAAGCCGCCGTCCGACTTCTGCACGATCAGGGGGGTCGGGTTGCCGTCCGGGCCCTTGACGTCGTCGAAGAAGACGCAGAGCGCGCCGTTGGAGCGGACGGCGACGCCCGACTCCTCCAGCAGCTTGCAGGTCTCCACCAGCATGTCGTTGTAGCCGGACTCGCCGACCACGTCGGGGTCCTGGATGTCCATGTCCAGCTTGTTGAAGACCGAGTAGAAGTAGATCTTCGACTCGTCGACGAACCGCTGCCAGAGGGAAAGGGTCTCGGGGTCGCCCGCCTGGAGGTCCACCACCCGGGCCCGGGCCCGCGTCTTGAACTCCTCGTCGGAGTCGAAGAGCGCGCGCGAGGCCTTGTAGAGGCGGTTCAGGTTGGACATGGCCTCCTCGCCGGAGACCTCCTCGTCCGACTTGTGGTCCAGCTCGTGCGGGTGCTCCAGCAGGTACTGGATGAGCATGCCGAACTGGGTGCCCCAGTCGCCGATGTGGTGGCGGCGGACCACCTTCTCGCCCGTGAACTCCAGGATCTCCACCATCGCCGCGCCGATGACGGCGGAGCGCAGGTGCCCGACGTGCATCTCCTTGGCGACGTTCGGCTGCGCGTAGTCGATCACCGTGGTGCCCGGGTTCGCCGCGAGCGGGACGCCGAGGCGGTCGTCGCCGGCCCGTGCGGCGAGGGTCTCGATGATCGCCCGGTCGGTGATGGTGATGTTCAGGAAGCCGGGGCCCGAGACCTCGATCTCCCGGATCAGGTCACCGGTCGGGATGCCCTCGACCACGGTCGTCGCCAGCTCGCGCGGGTTGGCCTTGGCCTTCTTCGCGAGCGCCAGGATGCCGTTGGCCTGGAAGTCGGCCCGGTCGCTTCGTCGCAGCAGCGGGTCGGTGGCACCGGCCTCCGGCAGCGCGGAGGCGAGGGCGTCCGCGACGCGCTGATTGACGGAAGAAGCGAGGGAAGGGACCGAGGCCATGAGCTGCCGTTCCTGTGAGGTTGTGCCGGTGGGTGCACTTGGTTGTTCCGACAAGTGCCGAGTATCCCACGCGGCCGCTGCCGGTTCTTCTGGATATGGGGCCGTGGAGCAACCCCGGAGCGGCCCGATCCGTCTGGGAGAATGGCTGAAGCCAGCATTCGAGTAGAAGGACGTGTCGTGGCTCAGAGCAGCACCGAGACCGACTGGGTCTCCCGTTTCGCGGACGAGGTCATCGCCGAGGCGGAGCGCCGAGCACCCGGCAAACCTGTCGTCGTCGCGTCCGGAATCTCGCCTTCCGGCCCGATCCACCTGGGCAACCTCCGCGAGGTCATGACCCCGCACCTGGTCGCGGACGAGATCCGCCGCCGGGGCATCGAGGTCAGGCACCTGATCTCCTGGGACGACTACGACCGCTACCGGAAGGTGCCCCAGGGCATCCCCGGCGTGGACGAGGAGACCTACGGCCAGTACATCGGCCGCCCCCTGACCTCCGTCCCCGCTCCGGCCGGATCCCCGTACGCCACCTGGGCCGAGCACTTCAAGGCCGCCCTGATCGGCGCCCTGGACGAGCTGGGCGTCGAGTACGACCCGATCAGCCAGACCGAGCAGTACACCTCCGGCGTGTACCGCGAGCAGGTGCTGCACGCCATGAAGCACCGCGGCGACATCGACGCCGTCCTCGACCAGTACCGCACCAAGCAGAAGCCGGGCGGCAAGAAGCCCCAGCAGAAGCAGGCCGACGAGGCCGAGCTGGAGGCCGCCGAGGGCTCCGGCGCGGCCGCCGAGGACGACGGCAGCACCGGCGAGGGCGGCTACTTCCCGTACAAGCCGTACTGCGGCGAGTGCGGCAAGGACTTCACCAAGGTCACCTCGTACGACGACGAGACCACCGAGATGACCTACGTCTGCACCGAGGACGAGTTCACCGAGACGGTCAAGCTCAGCGAGTTCAACCGCGGCAAGCTGGTCTGGAAGGTCGACTGGCCGATGCGCTGGGCCTACGAGGGCGTGATCTTCGAGCCCTCCGGTGTCGACCACTCCTCGCCCGGCTCGTCCTTCCAGGTCGGCGGGCAGATCGTGCACATCTTCGGCGGCGAGCAGCCGATCGGACCGATGTACGCGTTCGTCGGCATCAGCGGCATGGCGAAGATGTCCTCCAGCAAGGGCGGGGTCCCCACCCCGGCCGACGCGCTGAAGATCATGGAGCCGCAGCTGCTGCGCTGGCTGTACGCGCGCCGCCGCCCCAACCAGTCCTTCAAGATCGCCTTCGACCAGGAGATCCAGCGGCTCTACGACGAGTGGGACAAGCTGGAGGCCAAGGTCGCCGACGGCTCCGTCCTGCCCGCCGACGCCGCCGCGCACACCCGCGCCGTGCGCACCGCGGCCGCCGAGCTGCCGCGCACCCCGCGGCCGCTGCCGTACCGGACGCTCGCGTCCGTCGTCGACATCACCGCCGGCCACGACGAGCAGACCCTGCGGATCCTGACGGACCTCGACCCGACGCAGCCGCTCACCTCCCTCGACGAGGTACGGCCGCGCCTGGACCGCGCCGAGAACTGGATCACCACCCAGGTCCCGGCCGACCAGCGGACCCTCGTGCGCGAGGACGCCGACGCCGAGCTGCTGTCGTCCCTGGACGACGAGGGCCGCGAGTCGCTGCGGCTGCTGCTCGAAGGGCTCGACTCGCACTGGTCCCTGGACGGGCTGACCACGCTCGTCTACGGCGTTCCGAAGGTCATGGCCGGACTGGAGCCCGACGCCAAGCCGACGCCGGAACTCAAGGTCGCGCAGCGGACGTTCTTCGCGCTGCTGTACCGCCTCCTCGTGACCCGCGAGACCGGTCCGCGACTGCCCACGCTGCTGCTGGCGGTGGGCGCGGACCGCGTGCGCAAGCTGCTCGCCGTCTGAGCCCGTAGGAAGCATGCGGAAGGGCCCGCACCCCTCGGGGTGCGGGCCCTTCCGCATGGCGGTACGTCGGGACGGGGCCTGCCGCTACGCGGGCTCGGCCTCCCGGTCCTTGTGGTGCTGCTGCCGGAACGACGGGATCATCCGGCGCAGGAGCGAACCGCTGCGCGGGTGCGTCACGCCGAAGCGGTCCGACAGCGTGATGTCGAGAGCCTCGGCGGACGGGTAGTCCTGCGTCTCCTGGACCAGCGCGCAGAACACCTTGTACGCCGCCTCGGCGAACTCGGCCTCGTCCGGGGTCTCGGGGCCGTCCTCCTCGCGCGGGGCCGGAATCAGGACCTCCTGCTGCGTCGGCCGCTCCTCGTCCGGGCCCATCGGGGGCAGGACCGGGGTCGGCTCCAGGCCCTCCACGTACTGGGGGTTGTAGCCGCCCTCGTACGCCGCCTGCGGGGCCAGCGGCGCGGCGAACCAGGCGCTGTTGTGGGCCGCGGGCATGGCCGTCGGGTCCACCGCGAACGGCGGCGGGGCCTGCTGCACGGCGCCGGCCTGGTTCTGCGGCTGCGGCTGCGGCTGTTGAGCCTGGGGCTGTTGGCCCTGGGGCTGCTGGGCCTGGGCCTGGGGCTGCTCGGCCAACTGCCCGGGCGCGGCCGCCAGGGCGGCCGGGGCCTGCTGCTGGCCGAGCTGCTGCTCCACCGGCGGCAGCACCGCCGGCTCGATGCCCGTCGCCGCCAGCGCGTCCGGGGTGGTCTGCGCGAGCGGCACGCCGATCTTCGCCAGCTTCAGCGGCATCAGCGCTTCCACGGGAGCCTTCCGCCGCCATGAACGCCCGTACCGCGCCTGCAGGCGCGCCTGGTAGATCAGCCGGTCCTGTTCCATGCCGACCGCCTGCTCGTAGGAGCGCAGCTCCCACAGCTTCATCCGGCGCCACAGCTTGAAGGTGGGTATCGGCGACAGCAGCCACCGAGTGATGCGCACACCCTCCATGTGCCGGTCCGCGGTGATGTCCGCGATCCGGCCCACCGCGTGCCGGGCGGCCTCCACCGTCACCACGAACAGTATCGGGATCACGGCGTGCATCCCGACACCCAGCGGGTCCGGCCAGGAGGCCGCGCCGTTGAAGGCGATCGTCGCGGCCGTCAGCAGCCAGGCCGTCTGACGCAGGAGCGGGAAGGGGATCCGGAGCCACGTCAGCAGCAGGTCCAGCGCGAGCAGGACGCAGATGCCCGCGTCGATACCGATCGGGAACACCAGCGAGAAGCTGCCGAACCCCTTCTGCAGGGCGAGGGCACGCACCGCGGAATACGAGCCCGCGAACCCGATCCCCGCGATGACCACGGCGCCCGCGACCACGACGCCTATGAGTATCCGGTGCGTACGAGTCAGTTGCATCGCGGCCACCCGCGATCCCCTCCCCTTGTCGAGCACATACCGAGCGCAGAGTGCTGGTGCTGCGTGCGGGGCACTTACCGCGCCTTTACCGAGCTGCAGCAGGCACAGCGTACGGGTGACCGGATGCCGGCGCCCAAGGAGCCCCGCCCCGCGACCGCTCCTACTGGGGCTGCGGGGACGCCGGCTGCTCCGCCGGAGCCTTGTTCGCGGTGTCCACCGAGGCCACGGCCTCCTTGGCCGCGGTGATCGCGTCCTGGAGCAGCTTCGCGTGGTCCGGCGCACCGGCCCCCTCGTACGCGGCGCCGTTGTAGTCGAGCGTGACCACCACGTTCTGGACGCGCGCCACGACCGTCGTGTTGAAGGAGTCGACGTCCTTCTTCACCGTGTAGACGACCGACGTCGCCTGCTCGCCGACCCCGTCGGCGGCCGCGACCTTCGGGTCCTGCGCGCCCTCGGTGGCCTTCGCCGTCTCGACCTGCTTGTTGTACTGCTCCTCGGCGCGCTTGTTGGCGTCGCCGAGCGTGGCGTCCGAGTCGGAGCGGGAGTAGGAGAGCGAGAGCCAGCGGTACTGCGAGCCCTTCAGACCGTCCTCGTCCAGACCGTTCCAGGAGCAGCCGGCACGGCTCTTCAGGTCGTTCGACTTGGCCGCGAGTCCGTTCTTGTCCTTAACCTCCGGGACGAGCGTGTCTATCGTCGCCGGCTGGAGGGCCTTGCACGGGTCCGGGAGCGTGGCGAAGGTTGCCTTCGCCAGGGTCTTGGACGCCTTCGGGTTGGGCTTGGCCGAGGAGGACGAACCGGACTTCTTGTTGCCGTTCGAGCCCGACTCCTTGCCCGAGTCGGACGAACATCCGGCGACGGTGAGGATCACCGGGACGGCTGCGCAGGCGAGAACGCGGGTGAGGCGCGAGGCTGATCGGTGCATGGTTCCTTCAGTACGTTTGTCGGTCGTTCTTCGGACGCGGGACCCGGGCAACGGTAGCCCGACCGGGTGGCAGGCTGCTGTGCGCGCCGTCACCCCGGGGCGTGGCGCGCACCACTCACTCGCTGAAACGCTCGGCCAGGGCCTGGGCCAACTGCCGTGTCCTGTCCTGGGTTTCGGTGCTCGGCGGGATCGTGCCGGGCAGTGCGGGCTGCACGCTGTACTCGATGGTGACGAGGACATTCGAGGTGCGGAACACAATCCGCACGGTGCGCGACTGTGCGGCGCTGGCCCCGGCGGGGCTGAGCTTGTCCTCCAGGAAGGCGTCGCTGCCGGGGCCCTCCAGGACGCGGGATCCGAGCTCGACCGGGGCGGAGGGGCTCGCGCCGGGGGACGACGGCGCCCCGGAGGCGGGCGTGGGCGAGGCCGGGGGAGCGGGGGTGGGGGCCGCCGGGGTCGGGCTCGCGGCCGGGCTGCCGGTCGGGCCGGGGAAGGGCAGCTTCGCGTCGGTGAGCCGACGTACGTAGACCTGCTTGGCCTTGTCGTCGTCGCTGGTGGCGGACCGGTCGTAGGAGACCACGCGCTCGAAGCGGACCGACAGCAGCCGGGTCTCCTCGGGGCTCTGCCCGGTCCAGCGGCAGCCGACGTGCCGGTCGCCGTCGTACGAGGCGTCCGCGACGCCGGTGTACATCTGGTCGCGCTGCTCCGGGGTGAGGCTGTCCCCGGCCGGGAGCATGCCCTTGAGCTTCTTGCTGTCGGCGACGGCCTTGCAGGGCGCGGGCAGACTGCGGTACTTCCCCGGTTGGGCGGGCGCGGCGGAGCTCCCGCCGGCCTTGGAGTCGCTGGTGCCCCCGCCGCCGCTCCCGCCGGTGCACCCGGTCAGGCCGGCCGCTCCGGCCGCGAGCGCGGTGAGCATCGCGATGCCCGGCAGGACTCGCCGCCGTACCGCCTTGAGCTGCACGTCCACTGGCTCCCTTCGACCGGCGGGCCCCCCGACGGTCAGGAAAATGCGTTGCCGTGACTCGGGCACGGCTGGACACAATGTCTATCGCACACGCTGGTGCCGGCGCCGGTCCTCTGTCGTATTTGGGATCAAGAGCGAGGCTTTTGCGCTTTCTGACTTTTCTGTGGTTTTCGGGGGATTGATTTCTTATGTCGTACGTAGAGGTGCCCGGGGCGAAGGTCCCGATCCGGATGTGGACCGACCCGGCGTCGGTCGAGGACGGCGCGATGCAGCAGCTGCGCAACGTCGCCACCCTGCCCTGGATCAAGGGCCTGGCCGTCATGCCCGACGTCCACTACGGCAAGGGCGCCACCGTCGGCTCGGTGATCGCCATGAAGGACGCGGTCTGCCCGGCGGCGGTGGGCGTGGACATCGGCTGCGGCATGTCGGCGGTGAAGACGTCCCTGACGGCGAACGACCTGCCGGGGGACCTGTCGGGGCTGCGGTCGAAGATCGAGCGGGCGATTCCGGTGGGGACGGGCCTGCACAAGGAGGCCGTGGACCCGTCGCGGCTGTACGGCTTCTCGGTGGAGGGGTACGAGGACCTCTGGAGCCGGTTCGACTACCTCACCGACTCGGTCAAGTTCCGTCACGAGCGCGCCATGAAGCAGATCGGAACGCTCGGAAGCGGCAATCACTTCATCGAGTTCTGTCTCGATGAGTCGGGTTCGGTCTGGCTCATGCTGCACTCCGGCTCCCGGAACATCGGCAACGAGCTCGCGGCACACCACATCGAGGTGGCCCGGGGGCTCGACCACAACCAGAACCTGGTCGACCGGGACCTCGCGGTCTTCCTCGCGGCCACGCCCGAGATGGCGGCGTACCGCAACGACCTCTTCTGGGCCCAGGAGTACGCGAAGTACAACCGCGCGGCCATGATGAGCCTGTTCAAGGAGGTCGTCCGCAAGGAGTTCCGCAAGGCGAAGGTCTCCTTCGACCGCGAGATCAGCTGCCACCACAACTACGTGGCGGAGGAGCGGTACGACGGCATGGACCTGCTGGTCACCCGCAAGGGCGCGATCCGGGCCGGCAGCGGTGACTACGGGATCATCCCGGGATCCATGGGCACGGGCTCGTACATCGTGAAGGGGCTCGGCAACGAGAAGTCCTTCAACTCGGCCTCGCACGGCGCGGGCCGGAAGATGAGCCGGACGGCGGCGAAGAAGCGGTTCTCGGCGCGGGACCTGGCGGAGCAGACCAAGGGCGTGGAGTGCCGCAAGGACTCGGGCGTCGTGGACGAGATCCCGGGTGCGTACAAGTCCATCGAGCAGGTCATCGACCAGCAGACCGACCTGGTGGAGGTCGTGGCCAAGCTCAAGCAGGTCATCTGCGTCAAGGGCTGAGGCCCGCGCACGGACGTACGTACGCACGCGTGCCGTGCCCGGAAGGTTCCGGGCACGGCACGGGCGTGGGATTCGGGTGGGGTCAGGGCCGCTCGGAGCTCTTCGAGAGGCCCTTGTCGACCGGGGCCGCACCGGTACCGGGCTTCAGCATCAGGCTGCCGTGCTTGCGCATGAGCGCCCCGGGCTGCGGGTTGGCGGGTGTCCAGACGACGGGGTCGGGGCAGTCCAGCAGGTCCGGCTCACCCCGGACCACGGGACACTCGGTCTCCCAGACCGCTCCGGCCGTGGTGAGCACCTCGACGATCACCCTGTTCGCGGTCTCGGCGATCGTGATGCCGCACGGGTTGGCGGGATAGTCCGTCGCACCGGTGGTGAGGTCGTACCAGGTGTAGGCCGGCGCGACCGGGTTGATCGCGTTGAAGTCGTAGACGCCCGCATAGGCGATGCCGTTCGGGGCGAGGACGGCCTTGTACTTGACCTCCTCCTCGTCCCACGAGGTGGAGATGTCGACGCACGGGCCGGTGGCGCCCGTCGCTCCGGTCGCCCCCGTGGCGCCGGTCGCTCCCGTGGCTCCCGTTGCGCCGGTCGCTCCCGTCGCGCCGGTGCCGGTGGCTCCGGTGGCTCCCGTCGCCCCGGTCGCCCCGGTCGCCCCGGTGGCACCCGTCGGTCCCGTCGGTCCCGTCGGGCCGGTGGCTCCGGTCGCACCCTTGCACTTGTCCTCGTGGCCCCCGCCGAAGCCCTGGACGTCGGGACCCTCGTCGTGCCGGCCGTGGTCCGCCTTGCACTTGTCCCCGTCCATCGCGGCGGCCGGACCGGCGCCGGACGGTTGAGGTCTTTCGGCGACCGCCAGTGCGGGAGTCGCATAGCCGAGCATCACGACGGCCAGGGATGCCACCGCGCTGCCGACCCGCCACTTGCCCTGCCGGGGCAGCGGGCCCAGACGGGACGGCGACCAATTCTCGGGACTCATTGCATTGCTCCTCGTGGAACCGATGGGGGTTGATCCTGCACCGGCAGCATTCGGGCAGCGCCCCGGTATCCCGAGGCAGGCGCGCAGACGTATCAACACATTGGCCCATGGGTTGTGGCCCGATCGGGGTGCGGGGCTGATCAGGCGAAAGGGTCCGCTGTCCGTTCGTGGCGACCCGGCTGCGCCCCCGTGTCGCAGCTATCACTGTCTGCGTGACGACTCTTATCCGACCGGCGCAGGACACGGAGACCGGGCCGGGGACAGCGAGGCGACAGCTCCCCGGAGCGTCTTTCGGCCTGTGGCTGTGGCCGGCGCTGGCCGCTCTGGCGTGCACGCTCACCGGGATCCGGACTCCGCTGCTGGGCACCGACGAGATCGTGACCTGGGACGTCGCCGAACGGAGCACGGACCGGATTCTGGCGATGCTGCACCACGTCGACGCGGTGCACGGCACGTACTACCTGTTGATGCACGGGTGGACGGCCGTCTTCGGGGACTCGCACACGAGCCTGCGGATGCCTTCGGCGCTGGCCATGGGCGCCACGGCCGCGGTTGTCGCCCTGATCGGCCGGCGGCTCTTCGGCGAGCGGGCCGGCCTGTGCGGGGGAATGCTCTTCGCCGTCGTCCCCGTGGTGAGCCGCTACGGCCAGGAAGCCCGCGGCTACGCCCTCGTGGTCCTGGCCGCCACCGTGGCCACGCTCCTGCTGCTCCGGGCGTTCGACAGGCCCCTGAGCCCGGGCCGCTGGGCCGGGTACGGCGCGTGCCTGGCCGTCGTCGGCCTGCTGCACCTCGTGGCGCTCACGGTCGTGGCGGGCCACCTGGTGGCGGTGCTCCTGCGCGCGCGCCGCGAACGCCGGGTCCTGTGGTGCTTCCTGCCGTCGGCCGCGGCCGGCGCCGCCTGCGCCCTGCCGGTGATGCTGCTCGGCCGGTCGCAGGCGTCCCGCCAGCTCTTCTGGGTTCCGCAGCCGGACCTGTGGGCCCTCGTCGGCATCTGGCCCCAGGTGTTCGCGTCGGGCCTGTGCGCCGGAGCCGTGGTCGCGCTGGCCGCACTCGCGGGGAGGGAGCGCCGCGAGGTCCTGCTGCCGTGCGTCGCACTGGTCGTGGTGCCCCCGCTGGTGCTGTGGGCGGCCTCGCACGGCGAGGTCTCCTACTTCCGCTTCCAGTACGTCATGTTCACCGTGCCGTGCTGGGCGGTACTGGCGGGGGCCGGGCTCGCCGCAGCCGCCCGGTCCTGGCGCGTCGCCGCCGTGGTCCTGGCGGTGCTCTCGCTGCTCCTCCTGCCCGACCAGCGCAGGATGCGGGAGCCGTTCGAGCACGACGTCCCGCACGGTGCGGACTACGCGGGGGCGGCGCGGACCATCGCGAAGTACCACCGGCCGGGCGACGGGGTGGTGTACGTCCGGGGAGCGCCGTGGATGCTCGACCGGGGGGTCCGCTACTACCTGCGCGATCTGGAGCTGAGGGAGGTCTTCCTCGCCAGGTCGGCAGCCGAGAACGACGAGTTGTACCCGGTGCACTGCACGCAGCCGGCCCGGTGCCTGCGGGGCGAGAGCCGCATCTGGGTGGTCGTTCCCGGAACCGGTCCGGATCCCCTGGAGCCGGTCCCCGCGGAGCAGGCCCGGGCTCTGCGCGCGCAGTACACGACCTACGGGACGGAGCGGCTGAGCGGGCTGACCGTCGCGCTCCTGCAGCGCAAACCGTAGGCCGCCTCTCCCCTGTCGGTACTCACCTCGGTTGGACGGGCTGTGAAATCAAAGGTCTGCCTGAACATGATCGTCAAGGACGAGGCGCCGGTCATCCGCCGCTGTCTCGAATCCGTGCGGCCGCTGATCGACCGCTGGGTCATCCTGGACACCGGCTCGACGGACGGCACCCAGGACGTGATCCGGGAGGTCCTGGGCGATCTGCCCGGCACCCTGCACGAGAGCCCGTTCCGGGGCTTCGACAAGAGCCGCAGCGAGGCGATCGACCTCGCCCGCGCGGACGCGGACTACCTGCTCTTCATCGACGCCGACGACCTGATGGAGGTCGAGCCGGGCTTCCGCATGCCGGAGCTGACCGAGGACGCCTACCGGGTGGCGCTGCACGACGGCCCGATCGTCCACTGGCGTCCGGCCCTGGTCTCCACGCGGCTTCCCTGGCGCTACGTCGGCGTCCTGCACGAGTACATCGACTGCGGGGGCCCCTACGGCCTGGGGACGCTCACCGGCGCCCACATCCTCTCGGTGGGCGGCGGCGCCCGTCTCGTGCGGGACGGTCAGCGGAAGAAGTACCTGCACGACGCGGCGGTCCTCGAAGCGGGTCTGGCCGAGGAACCCGACAACGCCCGCTACGTCTTCTATCTCGCCCAGAGCTGGCGCGACGCGGGAGAGCCGGAGAAGGCCCTGGCCGCCTACGACCGCCGGGCGGGCATGGGCGGCTTCGCCGAGGAGGTCTTCTGCGCCCGCCTCTACGCCGCACGGCTCGCGGCGAGCCTCGGCCGGCCGGCCGCCGAGGTGATGGACCGCTACCTGGGTGCGCACGAGAGCCGCCCCGAGCGTGCGGAAGCCCTGGGCGACCTCGCACGCCTGTGCCGGGTCGAGGGACAACGCTGGCCGCTGGCGCACCTGTTCGCGCGGGCAGCGGCGCGGATCCCGTACCCGAGCGACATCCTGTTCGTCGAGTTCGACTGGTACGACTGGCGCGCCCTGGACGAACTGGCCGTCGCCGCCTACTGGGTCGGGGCGTACGAGGAGTCGGCGCAGTGCGCGGAACGGCTGCTCGCGGGGGACAAGCTGCCCCCGGCGGAGCGGGACCGGGTGGTCCGCAACCTCGGCTTCGCCCGGGACAAGCTCGGTGTGAAGGACCTCGTGGACGCCTGACGCCCGGGGAGCGGCTCCAGGGCGCCCCGGGCGGACGCCGAAGCTGCTGCGGCCGCCGTACGGGGCGGTGAACGACGACGCGGCGAGGGCCGCCGGCCGGAGCCGGCGGCCCTCGTGCCGCACCTGAAGGCGACGGCCTAGAGCTCGCGGTGGACCTTGGTGTTGGAGGCCTGGGCGCGGGGGCGGACCACCAGGAGGTCGATGTTGACGTGGCTGGGGCGGGTGACCGCCCAGGTGATGGTGTCGGCCACGTCGTCGGCGGACAGGGGCTCCGCGACGCCCGCGTAGACCTTCTCCGCCTTCTCCGCGTCGCCGCGGAACCGGGTCTTCGCGAACTCCTCGGTCTTGACCATGCCCGGGGCGATCTCGATGACGCGGACGGGCTGGCCGACGATCTCCAGGCGCAGGGTCTCCGCGAGGACGCGGGCGCCGTTCTTGGCGGCGACGTAGCCGGCTCCGCCCTCGTACGTGGAGTGGCCGGCGGTGGACGACAGGACCACGACCGTGCCGTCGCCGGAGGCGGTGAGGGCGGGGAGCAGGGCCTGGGTGACGTGGAGCGTGCCGATGACGTTGACCTCGTACATCGTGCGCCAGTCGGCGGGGTCGCCGGTGGCGACCGGCTCGGCTCCGATCGCGCCGCCCGCGTTGTTGACGAGGACGTCACAGCGGTCGAGGGAGGCCGCGAAGGCGTCGACGGCGGTGCGGTCGGTGACGTCGAGGGCGTACGCGGTGGCCCGGTGACCGGCCTCGGTCAGCTCTGCGGCGAGGGCCTCGATGCGGTCCTTGCGGCGGGCGGTGAGGACGACGTGGTAGCCGGCTGCGGCGAGCTGCCGGGCGGTGGCCGCGCCGATGCCGCTGCTCGCGCCGGTGACTACGGCGGTTCGGGTGGCGGCCGTGCTCATGTGCGGGCTCCTCGGTCGTTCGTACGGGCGATTACCCGCCAGCATAGGCGGGGCTCGGGAGCCGCGCGGGGCGTGCGGATCCGGGCCCGGCCCGGTGCGGGCGTGGCGCGAAGGCGCGCACGCCAGATGGGGGTGGGCGCGCCCTCGTTCGTGTGATGGTCCGACCGGCCCGGGGCGCGGCTGGCTAGCCTCCGCGCGAGGAGGTGGTGTCGGTGCGCCGTGGTGCCGTACGAAGTGTGGTGGTGGCGGGTTTGCTGGCGCTCGGCGCGGGTGTCCCCGGGTCGGCGCAGGCATCGACGGGGGACGGCCCGGAGGCCGATGTGGCCTACCACGGCCGGGTGGCCCTGTCCGGGGCGCGGCTGCGGATCTGGCTGGTCCCGGAGAACGACGGGCCCGCCGCGGTGCCGAACGCGACGCTGCGGGTGCGGCTGTCGGCCGAGCTCGCGGACCGGCAGCAGCTGTCGGAGGGCTGCGCGCGGGCGGGCTCGCGCGAGGTGGTGTGCGAGACGGGGTCGCTGCCGCTGCACGGGCGGGGCCGGCACATCGCGCTGCTGCTGGAGCTGCGGGAGCCGGCCCCGGAGGTGGCGGTGCGGGTCGACACGTGGTGGGACGGCGGTGCGCTCGACCGGAACCACACCAACAACGAGCACGTGGTGCTGGCGCTGGACACGGGCGACACGTACGCCTTCTAGAACCGTCCGGAACCTTCCGGAACCTTCCAGGGCCTTCCCGGCCCTCCCGGCCCTCCCGGCCTTCTGGGCCCTTCCCGGTCACAGCACTAGGCGGTGCCGAACTCCACGAGGGCCTCGTCGACGATCCGCTCCAGGCGGGCGTGGTGGGCGCCGCGCCAGTAGACGCGCTCGCACGCCGAGCACTGCGCGAAGACGTCGTAGGAGCGGTGCGTGCCCTGTTCCAGGCGGTCGCCGACGCTCTCCTTGTCGGCCTCGCGGAGCGGGCCGTTGCAGGCGGTGCAGCGCGTCCACGGGGCGAGGGCGGGCGCGAACCGGCCCAGTACGTCGCGCAGTTGCTCGTCCGGGTTGTCGCTGTAGACGTACGCGCCGGCGAACAGCTCGCGGCGGCGCAGCAGGCCGCGGTCGCGGGAGAGCAGGACGCGCCGCTCGGCGGCGGAGCGGGTGGCGAGGGCGGGGTCGCCGATGTCCTCGTTCTCGTAGGCGGCGTCGACGCCGAGCAGGCGCAGGCGGCGGGCGAGGGTGCCGAGGTGCACGTCGAGGAGGAAGCGGAGCGGGGCGCCCGGGACCTGCTGGGGCCGCTCTACGCCGAACACCTCGACGTTCTGGCCGTCCTGGGGAACGTAGGAGACGGGTACCTCGTGGCCGTCGACGAGGAGACGGCCGACCTCGGTGAGCGGGACGCCGGCCGATTCGACGACGTGGCCGAGGCTGGAGGCGCCGTCGGTCGCGGTCGGTACGCGGTCGGCGCGCCGGCTGGGCGGGGCGAAGAGGCGCAGTTCAGGGGCGAGGGTGAGCTGAATGCCGGGTCCGTTCACCCTGTCAGCATGCCATTGCCGGGGCGTCGGTCGCGGCTGAATTTACGAGGTCGCGGTGGCCCGGTCGTAGGTGTCGCGATGGGTGCTGACCTCGTCGAAGTGGTTCTCGGCCCAGAGCTTCACGGAGGACAGGAGGCAGCCGAGGCTGCTGCCGAGGTCGGTGAGCCGGTAGTCGACGCGGGCGGGGACGGTGGGGGTGACGGTGCGGGTGACGAGGCCGTCGCGTTCGAGGGAGCGGAGGGTCTGGGTGAGCATCTTCTGGCTGACGCCGGGGATCTTGCGGCCGAGGTCGCTGTAGCGCATGGAGCGGTCCTCGGCCTGGCCGAGGGCGCTGACGATGAGGCCGACCCACTTGTCGCTGATGCGGGCCAGGAGCTGGCTCGTGGGGCACTCCTTCAGGAACGCGTCGTAGGCGGCTCGGGCTTCCTCGCGGCGGGCCGCGGCGGTGCTGGTGGCCATGGGTGCCCCACTTCCGGGTCGGGTACGCACCTTGGAGTGCGTACTTACGAAAAGAGAGTAACTCTCCCTAGGTTAGTGCTCACCAGGAACGAGCGAACAGACGTACACACGAACACTCGAACGGGAGAGACGAAAATGAGCGAGCAGACGATGCCGGCGGCCGTGGTGAGCGAGTTCGGCGGTCCGGAGCAGGTCGCACTGGCCGAGGTCCCCGCCCCGCGCCCCGCCGCCGGACAGCTCCGCGTCAGGGTCGCCGCCGCCGGGCTGAACCCGGTGGACGGCGCGGTCCGCGCCGGGGTCTTCGGCGGCGCAGGACAGCGGCTCGGCCTCGGCTGGGAGGTGGCCGGCGAGATCGACGAGGTCGGCGCCGGCGTGACGGGCTGGAAGGTCGGCGACCGGGTCGTGGGCCTGCACCACGGGGCGGTGAAGCCGCTCGGCACGCACGCCCGGTACGTGGTGCTCGACGCCACCGCCGTGGCGGCCGCGCCGACCACCGTGGACGCCGTGGCCGCGGCCGGGCTCCCGCTGGGCGGCCTCACCGCCGCCCGCGCGGTGGACCTGCTGGGGCTCGCCCCCGGCTCCTCGGTGCTGATCACCGGAGCCGCGGGCGTCGTCGGCGGCCTGGCCGTCCAGCTCGCCGCGCGGGCCGGCCTGGTGGTGACGGCCCTGGCGGGCGAGGAGGACGAGGAGCTCGTACGGTCCCTGGGCGCGGCCGGCTTCGTCCCGCGCGGCGCGGCTCCGGCCGGGCCCGTGGACGGGGTCCTGGACGCGGCCGTACTGGGCGCGGCCGCGCTGGGCTTCGTACGCGACGGCGGGGTCTACGTCGGCCTGATCCCGAACCACGCCCCGGCCGCGGAGCGCGGCATCCGGGTCGAGGAGCAGGAGGTCGCGGCGGACGGGGCCCATCTGGCCCGCCTGGTGGCCCTGGTCGACGCGGGCGGCCTGACCCTGCGGGTCGCGCAGACCTTCCCGCTCGCGGAGGTCGCGAAGGCCCACGCGTACCTGGGGACCCCGGGGGTCCGCGGCCGGATCATCCTGACGGTGTGACCGGATCGACCGGAGTGACCGCAGTGACCGGGTCCTGCGGCCGCCCCACCCGGTAGCGCCAGTCGCAGCTCGGGTGGGGCACCCCGGGCGGGTACTCGAAGTCGACATCGCCCAGGTACTCGAACCCGGCACGCCGGCACACCGCGTTGGACGCCGGGTGGTCGGTGCCGGGGAAGGCGTGGACGCTGTCGCGGGAGCCGTGGACGCGGACGTGGGCCAGGAGCCCGTTCAGCGCGACCACGGCCAGGCCGTGGCCCCGGAACTCGGGCAGGATGCCCCAGCCGGCCTCGTAGACCTGCTCGCCCCGCCACTCCCGCTCCCAGAAGCCGACGGACCCGACGCTCTCGCCGCGTTCGGTCCACACGACGCGGAACATCCGCCCGGCAGCGGGCTCCCGCGCGCTCAGGGCCTCGTAGCGCCGCTGCCGGTCGAGGAGTTTCGCGGCCGGCTCGGGACCGCCCAGGAACTCGGTCATGACGGGCTCGTTCTCGCGCTCCAGCAGCCAGAAGTCCCCGGCGGACCAGGGCTCCAGCCGTACGTGCGTCTCCATCCGGACACGCTACTGCGGCGCGGCCCCGCCCGGGGTCCGTCAGCTCCGCTGGAAGAACTCCACCTCCGCCAGGGCGAGATGGCGCTCCGATGCGGCCCCGGCGGGTGCGTCCAGGGTCAGCCGGACCGCGGTGACATCGCTGATGCCGGTGGGGAAGGTCTGGGGACCGGGCTTGTCGCTGAGGGCGAGCTTCTTGTGGATCTTCCGGCCGTCCTTCGACGTCACCTCCATGTCGATCTGGAGCGCCCGTGCCTGCCGCGCGTACTCCTCGGGCGCCGACGAGGCGCCATTGGTGATGATCACGGCGACCAGGCGGAACGGCTTGGCGAAGGTGTACGTCACCGAGGCGCCGGGGCCGGGCGCGCCCCAGTAGCGGTTGCTGAGCCCGTCCGTGCTGTCGCCCACCGGATGCCCGGGCACCTCGGCGCTCGCCTCGACGCGGGTGGCGGTCACCGCCTTGGCCTTGCCGAGCTTGTCGCGGGTGTCCTCGATCAGGTGGCGTCCGGCCGGCAGCAGCAGGAAGCCGCCCGCGCAGAGGGCCAGTACGACGGCCAGGACCACCAGGAAGCGCGCCGCCCGGCCGGAACCCGCGCGCGTGCGGCGGCGGAACGGCCATATCGTCCGCCACCACGGCAGGGGGGCCGGTGCGGTGGTGGGCGTCAGCGGGGCCGCGCAGCGGCGGCAGAACCGGCGGTCCGGCGGATTGGGCGTGCCGCAGGCGGGGCACGGCACGCCGGACACGTCGTCGCTCACCGCGGCGGTACGCACGACCGGGCGCGGCCGGGCCGCCTTCGCGGGCCGCACGGGCTGCGGCGACGCCGGTGCCTGCGGCGCGACGGCCCGGGGAGCGGCGGGCGGCCGCGCGGCAGTCGGAGCGGCGGGCGGCCGCGCCGGGGGTGCCGGGGGTGCCGGGGGTGCGGGCGGTGTCGGCGGCACGCTCGTGGGCGCGGACGCCCCACGGCCGGACCGGTCCTCCCGGCCCTGCGGCGGGGCGGGGGCCGCAGCCGCGGCCGGTTCCGCGGCGGTGGGTCCGGCCGGACCGGACTCCGCCACGGCGGGCGCGGCGGAGTCCGGCCCGGGCCGATCGGCGGCGGCCGGCGTGGACCGGGCCGGTTCCGCACCCGGGGCCGCGGGCGGGCCGGACCCGGCCGCGGCCCCGGGTGCGGGCGGGGCAGAGCGTCGGCGCTGCCAGGGCAGCCGCCGATCCGCGCCGGCGGGCGCGGCGGGGTCGGGCTCCGCCCCGGCGGGTGCGGCGGGGCGGAGCACGTGCTGCCGATCCGCTTCGGCCGTCGTGGGCGGCGCCGGCTCCGCCCCGGAGGGCGCAGGCCGGGCCGAGCCGCTTCCGGCGGGCGCAGCCGCCGGCTCCGCCGCGGGTGCTGCGGAGGGGGTCGACTCGGCACGGGAGGGAGCAGCCGGGGCCGACCCGGCCGCGGCGGGCGCAGGTGGGGCCGAGCCGGTCGTGGCGCGCGCAGGAGCCGACTCCGCCGCGGGTCCTGCGTCGTCGGCCGGGTCGGGGGCGCCGGCCTCCGGAGCGGCCGGGCTCCGCGCCGGGGCGGAGCCCGACCAGCCCAGGTAGGCACCGCAGTTGCCGCAGAAGTCGTCCGTCGCGCCGTTGGACGACCCGCACACGGGACACGCACGCACCGCTGTCACTTCCCTTCGCCCGCGGGCGGTCCGGACAGGACCTCGATCCGGCAGACCGTGTGGACGGGGCACAGGGTGCGCACGAGCGCGCGGACCCGGTCCGCATCCACCGCCGCCCCGCGGTACGGCCACACCCTGATCAGGACCTCGCCGGCCGGAGCGGCGGGCAGTTCGGCACCGGCCGTACGGGACCAGGCGGCCCCGCCGTCCCCGCTGACCTCGGCGGACACCCCCAGCACCAGGCGCAGGGCCTCGGTCAGGCCGCGCCGGGTACCGCGCCAGCGGTGCAGTTCCACCGCCCGCGCCACCGCCTCGCGCCGCAATTCGGTGGGCCACCCGGCGTCGTCGATGCCGCCCACCCAGGAGGCCAGCCAGGGCAGGAAGTCGGCCGGGGCCAGCCGGGGGTCGAAGTAGGAGGGCAGGTTGTCGAGGGTCGAGAACACCGGGGCGAGGACGGTGTCCAGCCCCGCCGTGAACCGCTGCGCGAAGTCGTCCTCGGCGTACAGCGCGGGCAGTTGCCCGCCGATCGGATGCCGGCTCGGGAGGCCGGGGACGGCGGCCCGGCTCATCCGTGCACCCCCGTCTCCGGCTCCGTCACGACCACCTGGTGCTGGTAGGAGAAGACCAGCGCGCCCGCTCCGATGTCGATCCGGTCGACGGGGGCGCCGCGCCGCCCGGTGATCGGGTCGGCGGCGAACATCCGGATCTCCTCCACCAGGACGTCTCCGACGGCGCGTTGCAGTACGCCGAACACCTCGCCGTACTGGACGGGCCGCCCGAACGGCCAGCCGGCGCCGTCGGGCCCGCCGCTCAGGGGGTTGAGGTGGCGGAACAGCGCGGCGAGTGCCGCCTCGCGCACCCGGTCGGCGTCCGCAGCGGGTGCCGACAGCCGGACGACCACGGTGACGCCCTGGTAGACGGGTGGCTCCACGACGAGGCGCGTGCCGATCAGCCGCCGTTCGTCGAGGGTGCCGGTGATCGCGGCGAGCACCTGGTCGGAGGGGATCAGCTGCTCGAAGCGGAGCCGGTCGTCGCCTTCGTCGGCCACGGCGTCCGGAACCACGAGGACGCGTACCGCGCCCGGGCCCGCTCCGCCGTCCCGGTCGGGCAGGCAGCGGACCCGGCGCACCGAGGGCGCTGCCTGGCGGGCGATGATCTCGTAGTCCTCGGCGGTCACCGCGCGCTCCTGCATGCGCAGCGTTTCCGGCGCCCGCAGCTTGGCGTTGTCGATCGTCTCCCCGGCCACGCCGCCGCGGGCCGCCTCCCGGTTGGTGACCCGGGCGACGTAGGGGACGGAGCTGCGCAGTACGGAGATCGCGCCGCGCGAGACGTTGCCCGCGGGGCCGCCCCCGGTGCGGTAGCGGGCCACACGGATCTGGGAGCCCTTGGGCGGCACTGCGCCGCACGGCCGCAGGGTGCCGTCGGCCTCGCGCAGTACCGGCGGGAACGTGAACTCGCCGGTGGTGGCGTTCACGCGGACGTGCCGGTCGTCGGGACCCGAGCGGCCGAAGTGCTCCACCACCTCCCAGCGCTGCCATCCGTCGGCCGAGGACACCTCCACCGCCGGCGGTTCCCCGTCGAGCAGCACGGGCGGGCGGCCGAGCCGGAAGGTCTGCCCCGCCACCCCCTCCGACGCGCCGAGCGGTACGTCGGTCACGCGCTCGGCGTGCTCCACGGCCATCGTGCCGCCGACGGTGAAGACGGCGGCCTCGCGCACGGTCGGGGACTCCGAGTAGAACGGCTGGCCGGGCTCCGGCTCGGTGACCCGGCAGCGCAGCCAGCCCGCGCGGGTGCCGCTCAGCAGCGACGCGGTGTGCCCGGCCGGTACGTACACGATGACCTCACCGGGCCGGTTGAGACCGCCGGTGCTGTCGGAGTCGGTCTCGCAGCGCTGCCAGCGGCCGCCGTCCCAGGCCTCCCAGACCAGCGGGGGCTGGCGCGGGTCGACACCGACGCCCTCGACGCGGCTGTCGAGACGGACCGCGACCACGCAGCGCGGTACCGCCGTCGGCAGACCGAACAGCAGGGCGTCGCCGGGCTCGGGCGTCGCCCGGAAGCACGGTATGTCGCGGCCCTCGGCGAGCGCGCCGGTCCGGTCGGTCATGTCGCCGCTGCGGGGCGCGGTGACCAGGCGCATCAACTCGCTGGGCACGATGCGCAGATCGCCGGTGGTCGCGAACACCACGGCTTCCTCGCTCTCGCCGGCGGCGGTCGTCACCTCGGTGCCCGCGGGCAGCGTCACCGTGTCGGGCTGCGGGGCCGACAGCCAGAAGTCGACGTCGGCGACGGCCGCCGACGGCGGGTACAGCTGGATGTCCAACAGGTCCAGGAACGCCAGGTAGTTCTTGTCCGGGACCCGGTTCAGCCGGTACAGCAGCTGGTCCACGAGGTAGGCGAACGTCTCGATCAGGGTGACGCCCGGGTCGGAGACGTTGTGGTCGGTCCACTCCGGCGCGCGCTGCTGCACGTACCGCTTCGCCTCGTCGACGAGTTGCTGGAACCGCCGGTCGTCCAGGTTGGGGGAGGGCAGGGCCATCAGTCCGCGACCATTTCCTCGGCCCCCTCCTCGGAGGGGATCGTGTAGAAGGGGAAGACCAGGTTGCGCCGGTCGTTGGTGGTGCGCACCGTGTAGTGCACATCGATGTAGAGGGTGCCCGCCTCCACGGCGTCGAAGGCCACGACGACCTCGTCCACCGCGATCCTGGGCTCCCAGCGCTCCAGGGCCTCGCGCACCTGCTGGGCGACCCGCCCGGCGGTGTCGCCGTCGCCGGGGGCGAAGACGTACTCGTGGATGCCGCAGCCGAATTCGGGCCGCATCGGCCGCTCGCCCGGAGCGGTGCCCAGGACCAGCCGGATGGCTTCTTCGAGTTCCCGTTCCCGCTCGACCATGGCGATGCCGCCGGTCGGCCCGACCCGCAGGGGGAACGCCCAGCCGCGCCCGATGAACCGTTCGCTCATCACACACCGCCGATCAGGACGTTCGGAGCGCCGGTCAGGACCATCGCGCCGCATGCGGTCTGGTCGCGCGCCCGCGCGGCGGGCAGTCCGCCGATGAGCACCGTGCCCGCGGCGAGGGCGGCCGGGTTGGGCATGATCACGTTGGCCGGTCCCATGGCCGCGTGCGGCGGGACCACGCAGACGTGCAGGCTGCCCACGACGGCGGCGGGGAGGCCGCCGATCAGCACCGTCGCCACCGCCGCGGCGGCGCCGGGCGGCGGCGTGGCGAGCCGGCCACCGTGGTTGGTGGGGTCGCCGGTACGGGCTGCGGCTGGCATCGGGTTCTCCTCGGGGAAGGCGGTCGTGGTGCGGGGTCGCGGTGCGGGGACGGGATACGGGATCGGGGCACGGGGACGTGGTACGGGAGCCGGGGGAGCTTCAGTTGATCCGGATGAGCCGGGCCTTGAGGACGGCGAGCAGGCCGCCGTTGACGGTGACGTCCGCGGTGCCGTTCACCTTCACCGACCGGCCGCCGATGCTGACCCCGGCGGTGCCGTCGATGTCCACCTGGCGGCCGGACACCTTCACGGTGCCCTGCCGGGCGTCCAGCGTGATGCCGTTCTTGTCCAGCAGGACCGAGGTCAGCGGGCGGCCCCGCCCCGCGTACACGGTGAGCTCGATGCGGTCCCGGCGGTCGTCCATGCGTACTTCCAGCCGCTCGTCCCCGGTGACCAGGCGCAGCCCGGAGGGCCCGGGCGCCGCCGCGTCCAGCAGTTCCACGCGGTGGCCCGAACGTGACACCACCGAGCGGCGGTTGACCTTTCCGCTGGTCTTGTCGATCAGCGGCACGTCGTGCGGTGAGGGCTGGTCCACGCCGTTGTAGAGCCCGCCGATGACGTACGGGCTGTCGAGCAGGCCCTGCTCGAACCCGACGAGCACCTCGTCGTTGACCTCGGGGCTCACCACACCGCCGCCGCCCTTGCCGCCCCACTGGACGGTGCGCACCCAGTCGGTGACGTAGGTGTCGTCCAGCCAGGGGAACTTCAGCCGCACCGCGCCGCGTTCGGAGCCGTTCGGCTCGCGCACGTCCGTCACCACGCCGATCGCGAGCCCCGGGATGCGCGGGCCGCGCCCCGGCGCGTTGGCACCGGTCACCAGGCCGGCGAGGGAGCGGTCCGGGCTGGAGCTGACCCACACGGTGGTGCGGTAGCCGCCGTGCGGCTCCAGCACGTGTTGGACCGCCGTCGCCGTGTACCGGCCGGAGAACGCCTGTCCCACGTTGCCGAGCGCCACCGCCTTGCCCGCCCGCAGCAGCGGGTTCCCCTCGGCCACCGCCTCCAGCTCGCCGAAACCGGAGCTGATCCGGTCGGCCGCCGCCTTGGCGACCGCCGTGGTCTCGGCCTGCGTACGGTACGGAGTGTCGGTGACGGCCACGGCAGACTTGCCGAAGCGCGCGGCGAGCGCGGGGCTGAGGCCCGGCACCACCGTGTCGCTGACGACCGACGGCTGCTGGGCGACCAGTGGCCGCTTGGTGGTCACGTCCCAGCCGCGCACCTGCACGGTCGAGGAGCCGTCGGCGGCCGACAGCGCGGCCCGCAGGGCGAGGAGGTTCCTCCCGTACTCCAGGACCATCGGATTGCGCACGGCCGACGTCGACGGGGCGGGCGCCCCGGACGCCTTCACGGGCCGGGTGAACTGGAGCAGCCCCTGGTCGTCGACGCGTACCTGTGCGCCGCTCTCGCCCGCGAGGTACTGCAGGAAGTCCCAGTCGGAGACGTTCGCCTGGGACAGCTGCTTGTACGTCACCGGCGCGGCCTCCACCTTCCCGACGGCGAGGCCCGCTCCGGCGGCCACCTTGCGGACGATGGCGGCGGCCGTCATGTTCCGGTACGCCACGACCTTGCGGCCGCGCTGGAGGCGGTGCGCCTTGGAGTAGGCGCGGACGACCGTGAACGATCCCGTGCGGTCCCGGTCGATCTCCAGGGCCGTGACCTCGCCGTTGAACAGCCGCTCCCGGGCCTGCCCCTTCACGGTCGTCACCGACACCCGCAGCGGGGAGCCGATGGTGATGCCGGTGGCGCGCAGGAACTCGTGGTCGGGGTCGCGGTAGGTGAGGACCGCCGTGTCCGGCAGGCCCACGTTCTCGTCCACCACGCAGCTCACCAGTTGTGCCGCCCAGATCGGCGGCAGTTCGCCGGGGGCCTCCACGATCGGGTCGGCCGCGAACGACCGGCCTCCGGACTCGGACCCGCTCACCGCTGCTCCTCCTCGCCGTGCTGGTCCTGCGTGCCCGGCACCACGATCTCGGTGCCGGGGACGAGTGCCATGGGGTCGTCTATGCCGTTGGCCTCCGCGATGACCCGCCAGGCCGTCGCGTCGCCGTACTCGCGCCAGGCGAGCATCGCCAGGCTGTCGCCCGCCACCACGATGTGCGTGCTGCGGGCCGTGCGTGAGCCGGAGGTCGGGTTCTGGCCCGGCGGGTCGACGCTGGCCTCCTCGATGGACAGCGAGCAGGTGGCCCGCAGCGGTTTGCCGTCCACGTCGAAGAGCGTGTACGACACCGAGAGGTTCGACAGGACCCCGTCGAACGACGTCGTCCGCGCGCTGCCCCACTCGAAGCGCACCCAGGGGCTCGCCGGCTTCTTGCGGCCGAGACTGGCCGGGGTAGGGACGCACGCCTTCATCAGTTTCTCCACCGCCTGCTCCACCGAGTTGTCGTGGGTGGCGGTCGCGTCCAGGAACACTTCCAGGCTCAGGGTGCGCGGACCGCTGCCCACGAACTCGGGCAGCGCGGACTGCCCGGCCATCCGGGACGGGGAGCGCCGCCACTCGGTGGTCTTGCCCAGCTGCAGGGTCGACGGGTTGAACTGGAGATCGAGCTTCGCGAGCACCCCGCCGGGCTTGGCCCCGACCGAGGTCGGGGGCTCCTTGAGGGTGAGCTGGGCCCGGGCGCGGCTGGCGCGTGCCGATGAGGCCATGGCGTGGTTCCCTTCGGGAGCGGAGCGGGAGCGGGGGTGGCGCAGGAGGACGGGTACGGGCGGGACGCCGGGTGGTCAGGTGGGCAGCAGCCCCTGGTGCGCGATCTCCAACGTCTCCACCGCGGCCGCGGAGTTGGCGGGGTCGAAGGACGGCCCCTGCCATCGGACCGGGACGATCCCGAAGACCTGCCAGCTGATGATCCGGCTCAGGTCGGGCCGTAGCGCCACGATCTCCCCGTCCTTGGGCTCGACCCGCCGCAGCGTCTCGTCCAGCCAGCGGCCGATCTTCGCCGTGTCCGCGGTGACGGGCCGGGTCAGGGTGATGTTCGACCAGGTCACGCGGCCCGGCAGCTGCCAGGTGAAGCCGTTGTTGCCGCCCTCGGCGTAGCTCTCCATCTCGACCTCGGCGCCCATGCCGGAGCAGGTGTGGAAGGCGCCCAGGTCGTTGCCGCCGATGGCCAGCCGGAAGAACACGCTGGTCGCGAAGATGTTGTCCGTCATGGGTCCGTCGTCCGTTTCTCGTGCGTACGCGTTCTCAGCGGCGGCCGTCGAAGGGCCGGCCCGCGCGTTCCCGGCCGCGCCGCAACTCGGTGCGCAGCAGGCGGGAGACCGGGTCCAGCAGGCGGCGTGCCAGATCGTCCAGATCGGAGTCGGGGACCTGCGGTGCCGGTGCCGGTGTTGCGTGCCGGTCGGCCGGGGCGGGCCGGGTGCCGCCGGCCGCGGCGCGCTGCACCGGCGCCGGTTGCGCGGGACCGGTGGCTCCCGGGGTACCGGCCCCGGGGGTGCCGGTCGGGGCCGGTGTCCTGGGGCGGACGACGGGTACGGGCTGCGCCGACGAGGTGACCGGCGCCGGCTGGACCACGAGCGGCGGTGCGTGCGGGCCGGTCACGGGGAGAGGCGTCGCCGCGGAACGGGTGGGGGCCTGCGCGGGCGGCGCGGGGCGCACGGCACGTACGGCATGCACCGCGTGCGGGGTCGCTGCGCGCGGCCCGCCCGCCGCGGCTCGCTGGACCTGCTGCGGCGCGGCGGCCGAGGCGGTCGGAGCGGGCCAGCGCGCCGGGACCACGGGACGGCTCGCCGGGCGGGCGGCGGGGGCGGCGGCGCTCCCCATGTCACGGGTGCCGAGGGGCAGGGGCAGGGGCCGGGCCGCCAGGAGCTGGAGGGTGCGGCTCGCCACGGGGTGCGGGGCCGCGCCCGGGCCGGAGACCGGTCGGGCGACGACCGGCGGAGGCGGGTGGGCGGCCCCGGGGGGTGCACCGGGGCCGCCGGTCCGGGGTGCGCGCGGGGCGGCAGAGCCTGCCCCGAGCACGGGTGCATGACCCGTCGGCGTCGACGGCGCACCGGGCGCAGCTGCGCGCTGTACGGCGGCGGGGGAGGCGGGCCGAGCCGCTCGGGCCCGGGACGAGGCGGAAGCGGGCGGCGCGGCGCTCGGCGGCAGCGCGGGCAGCGGCGCCCCCAGGCCGCTACGGACCCGCGGCGTGGACCCACGGGTCGTCCCGGGCCCGGCGCTGTCGGCCGTGGGCTCCGTCCGGCGCTGGACGACGGGCATTGCGGGGTCGGTCGTGGGAGCGGCTGCGGGGTGGCCCGACGGTGTGGCCGTGGCGGGCAGTTCGGTGAGGGGCGCCCCGAGGGGTGCGCGGGTCCGTGCCCGCTGTGCGGGTGCCTCGGGGCGGGCGGTGGGCTTCGGTCCGCTGCTGTGGGGAGCGGCGCCGCCCGCGGCCGTGGGCTCTGCCTGGCGCTGGACGACGGGCATTGCGGGGTCGGTCGTGGGAGCGGCTGCGGGGTGGCCCGACGGGACGGCCGTGGCGGGCAGTTCGGTGAGGGGCGCCCCGAGGGGTGCGCGGGTCCGTGCCCGCTGTGCGGGTGCCTCGGGGCGGGCGGTGGGCTTCGGTCCGCTGCTGTGGGGAGCGGCGCCGCCCGCGGCCGTGGGCTCTGCCTGGCGCTGGACGACGGGCATTGCGGGGTCGGTCGTGGGAGCGGCTGCGGGGTGGCCCGACGGGACGGCCGTGGCGGGCAGTTCGGTGAGGGGCGCCCCGAGGGGTGCGCGGGTCCGTGCCCGCTGTGCGGGTGCCTCGGGGCGGGCGGTGGGCTTCGGTCCGCTGCTGTGGGGAGCGGCGCCGCCCGCGGCCGTGGGCTCTGCCTGGCGCTGGACGACGGGCATTGCGGGGTCGGTCGTGGGAGCGGCTGCGGGGTGGCCCGACGGGACGGCCGTGGCGGGCAGTTCGGTGAGGGGCGCCCCGAGGGGTGCGCGGGTCCGTGCCCGCTGTGCGGGTGCCTCGGGGCGGGCGGTGGGCTTCGGTCCGCTGCTGTGGGGAGCGGCGCCGCCCGCGGCCGTGGGCTCTGCCTGGCGCTGGACGACGGGCATTGCGGGGTCGGTCGTGGGAGCGGCTGCGGGGTGGCCCGACGGGACGGCCGTGGCAGGCAGTTCGGTGAGGGGCGCCCCGAGCGGTGGGCGGCTTCCCGCACGCTGCACAGGCGTTTCCGGGCCGGCGGCGCCATCGGCCGCCGGCTCTGCCCGGCGCTGGACGATGGGCATCGCCGGGGCGGGTGCGGGGGCCGTTGCCGGGTGGTCCGACGGCGGCGCCGTGGGCGGCAGTTCGGTGAGGCCGGCGCCGAGCGGTGGACGAACCTCCGCACGCTGCACGGGTGCCACGGCGCCCGCGGCGGGCTTCTCCGTGCCGCGCTGCGGGCCTCCGCTGTCGGGGGTGGTCGCACCCTCGGCCGAGGGCTCCGCCCGGCGCTGGACCACGGGCGTCACGGGTACGGGAGCTGCTGCGGAGCGGCCCGACGGGCCGGCGGCGCCATCGGCCGCCGGCTCTGCCCGGCGCTGGACGATGGGCATGGCCGGGGTGGGCGCGGGGGCCGTTGCGGGGTGGTCCGACGGCGGGGTCGCGGGCGGCAGCCCGGTGACGGGCGTGCCGAGCGGTGCGCGACCGTCCGCGCGCTGTACGGGCGTTCCCGACTCGGCCGCGGCCGGTGCCGTCCGCACCGGTGCGGGGCGCACGACGGACACGCGGCGCCCGGGCGTGGCGGGGACCCGCGCGACGGTCAGCGTGCGGCCGACGGAGCGCGGGCGGACCACGGAAGCGGACTCGGTGGAGCCGGCCGGGCCGGCCGCGGCCCGCTGGACGGGCGGACCGGACGGGGACGGGGTGGCACTCCCGGCGGACGCTCCCCGGCTCGCCGAGGCGTCGGGGACCACCGCGATCCGGCGGACCAGCGGGAACCGCGCAGGCGTCGGCGCACGGCCGGGCGCGGCAGGGGCCACTGCGGCGCCGCTGCCCGCGGCCCCGGCCCGCTGTACGGCGGGAGCCGGCGTGCCGAGGGCGGCTGCGGGGTGCGTGGCCGCACCGCCACGGGCGACGACAACCCCCGGAGCGCCGCCGCGCGACGGCGACGCGGAGTTCGGCACGGGCGCGCCCGGTCCGGACACCACCGGATCGGCGGCCCGGCCGCGGGCGCCCGGGCTGCCCGGACGGGACGGACGGGACGGCGTGGCGCCGGACGTGGAGTCGGGAGCGGCGGGGGACGCGGTGGCCCCGGCCCGCTGTACGGAGGGGCCGGGTGTGCCGCGTACGGGGGCGGAGTGCGTGGACGCGCCGCCGCGGGCGGTGGAACGGGTGACGACCGGGTCGGGGCCGGCTGTCGCCGGGCCGCTCGTGGCCGAGCCGCCCGGACGGGACGACGGGGTGCCGGGCCGGACCCGGCGCGAGATCTGCGGGGCGCCGGCCGTCGGCGACGTGCCCGGCGCAGGGGCCGCCTCCGCCTCGTCCGGCTGCCGCAGTGCCCGCAGCAGCAGCGGGCCGCCGCCCCCGGGGCCGCTGCGGGGACCGGCGGGGCGGGTGACCCCGCGCACGAGGCCCGCCGGGGCGGACGGCAGCACGGCGTGGGCGAGCCCGGTGTCGAACGACGGGTCGCGCCACGCGGCCAGGCCGGCCCGGAAGGCGAGCCCGTCGCTGACGCCGATGGCCGCGCGGGACACGGTCAGTGCGGGCGGCGCCGTCATGCGCCAGCCGCCGTCCCAGTCGCCGGGCACGGCACCGTCCCGCACGGCGGCCGTGCCCCGCGCAGCCTCCGGCGCCGCTGTCGGGGCCGCGTCCGCGGCCTCCGGCACGGCCGTGGCGGCGCGCCGACGCAGCCTGTCCCGCCATGCCATGCGTTCAACCGCCTTCGTTCACACGGGTGTTCATTCGAGCTATCTCGGTGACCCACTCCTGGCGCTCGCCGTGGGTCAGGTCGAGGATCTCGTCGCGTTGCCAGTGGAAGTGGTAGGCGATGTACGCGATCTCCTCCCTGAGCCGGGGGAGGGCGTACGTCACGATTCCCCCAGGCGCCCACCGGAGAGGTCGACCTCGAAACCGCCTTCGCAGTGCGGGCAGGTGACGGCCGCGCGGGTGTGCCCCTCGCTGTTGACGCGCCGGTAGAAGTCCTGGAGGAACGCGACGTCGGTCGCGTACATCCGTTCCACGATCCCGGCGTGCACGTCGGTGATGGTGCCGAGCCGGGTGATCACCTGGCTGAGCAGCACCACGCTCAGGTACGCCGGGTTCTCCTTGACCCGCAGGTCGATCTGGGGGCGCAGTTCGTCGCGGGCGGTGGCCAGGCGCATCGAGCCGTGCCGGTGCACCGTGCCTGCTTCGTCGACGTACCCGCGCGGCAGCTCGAACTCGAACTCCGTCCGCAGGCCGTGGTCCTCGCGCCCCGCCGGAGCGGCGGCGGCCGGGGGTGCGGCCGCCGGCTCCGGGGCCGTCGCGGGCGCTGTGACCTGGAGGATCTCCTCCAGGTTGCCCGCCGTCACCGTACGGCGCCTCATTCGACGATGATCTCCTCGAACACGATGGTCACGGACTCGGTGGCTGCGGCGGACTCGCCGGCCTTGAGGGAGGGGCCCTCCCACTTGGAGGCCCAGCCCTGCATCAGCTGGATGCGGCGGACGGTCGCACCCGTGGAGTCCTTGATCTCGATGGTGAGGTTCTGCCGCGCGGTGTCGACGGCACCGTTGTTCAAGGTCTCCTTGATCCACTTGGTGAACTCGCTGCTCTTGTCGAGTCCCCGGGTGATCGTGACCTCGCCCGCCTGGCGCGCGCCGGGCTGCTTGCGGATGATCTGCTTGCCCTCCGCGCTGACCTGGCGGACCTCGACGACCTCTTCCTCGACGGTCAGGCCGCTGATCTCCTGGATCGATTCGACCAGGTAGCCGCCGAGCTGTACGCCGAAGATATGGGTGGAAAGAGCATCGCCCTCTGCCATGACTGTCCTTCACCTTTCCTTGCTGCCCCGGAGGGTCACTCGTCGATGAGGCTGGTGCTGTCGGAGAACTGGGCCAGCCGGAACACCACGAACTCGGCGGGCTTGACGGGCGACACACCGATCTCGCAGACCACGCGGCCCTGGTCGATCGATTCCTGAGGGTTGTTGTCCCGGTCGCACTTGACGTAGAACGCCTCCGCCGCCGTGCGGCCGAACAGCGCGCCGCGGCGCCATTCCTCGGTGAGGAACGCGGTGACGTTGCGCCGGATGCTCGACCAGAGCCGGTCGTCGTTCGGCTCGAAGACCACCCACTGGGTACCCAGGAGGATGGATTCCTCCAGGTAGTTGAAGAGGCGGCGCACGTTCAGGTAGCGCCAGGCCGGGTCCGAGGAGAGGGTGCGGGCGCCCCAGATCCGGATGCCCCGGCCGGGGAAGGCCCGTACGCAGTTCACGCCGATCGGGTTGAGCAGGTCCTGCTCGCCCTTGCTCAGGCGCAGTTCCAGGTCCACCGCGCCGCGGATCACCTCGTTGGCGGGGGCCTTGTGCACACCGCGCTCGGCGTCGCTGCGCGCCCATACGCCGGCGACGTGGCCGCTCGGCGGGACGGTCGTGTTGCGCCCGGCGGCCGGGTCGAAGACCCGCACCCACGGGTAGTACAGGGTGGCGTAGCGGGAGTCGTAGCCCGCCTCGTCGTTGCGCCAGGTGCGCACCTGCTGTGCGGAGAGACCGGGCGGGGTGTCCAGGACGGCCACCCGGTCGCCCATCTGCTCGCAGTGCGAGATCACCGCGAGCTGCACGGTGCGTACGCCCTCGGAGTCGATGTCGCCGCGCTGGTAGGCGCTCATCAGGTCCGGCACCGCGACCATGGTGATCTCGTCGATGGTCTCCAGACCGGCGAACCCGGTGCGGGCGGCGGAGTCGCCGACGTACTCGGCCGGGTCGAGCCGGGCCACACCGGCGCCGCCGGCCGGAGCGGGCGACGCGGCGGAGGCGTCGGGCACGACGACGGTCTGCCCGGCGGGCCGGGTCTGGGTCGCTCCCCGCTGCTCGGTGACCTCGATCAGCTTCGAGGCGCGGGCCTGGGTGACGAGGTAGCCCTTGACGTTCTTGCGGGCGGACACCTCGTAGGTCTCGGCCACCTGCTCGCCCTGGCGGACCAGGATCTTGAAGCGGTCCTCGGGCGGGTTCTCGCCCTCCGCGGCGGCGATCTCCACGGACACTCCGGTGACGCCCGGCCGGGCCGCGATCAGGAAGCCGCCGAGCTCGACGGGTTCCGCGGCGCGGGGCTGGGGGACCGAGCCGGCGACGGCCGGTGCGGAGGCGTCCTGGGCCTGCCCGCCGATGCGGACGACGTACGCGGCGCCGCCGCCGTTGGCGAAGTATCCGTAGACGGCGTGCGGCAGGTAGGTGCCCTCGGTGAAGCCGCCGAACCGCTGGGAGTACTGGTCCCAGCTGGTGACCAGAGTCGGCTCGTGGAACGGGCCGGTCTGGGCGAAGCCCACGAACGCGGCGACGGCGGTGCCGACCCCTTCGATCGGGCGAGCACCGGACTGCACCTCCTCCACGTACACGCCCGGGGTGAGGTACGTCGGCATGCTCGCTCCTTCGGGTTACAGCTTCGATATCAGGTCTGACCACAGCCTTTCCGCCGGCCGCCGCCCCGGACAAGGGCGTTCGGACCTGGCCGGGGGCAAGTGCGGTGCCCTCCCGGTCGCCCCCGCCGGGCCGGCCAGGCACCGGGATCCGCCCGACGGCCGGCGCCCGGGCTCAGACTCCGGTGACCTGGCTCAGGTACGGCCCGAACTCGCCCTCCAGGACGAGGCGGCCGAGCTTGCGGTACTCCTGGGCGACCGCCGTCACCACCTGGCTCATGGTCAGAGGTTCGCCCGACGCGGCCGCGAAGTAGGCGGCCGTCACGGCGCACGCCCGGATCGAGCCTCCGGCCAGTTCGAACCGGTCGGCGCAGAAGCCGAGGTCGAGGTCGCCGGCCCGGGGCAGCCGCTCGCCCAGGCACCGTTCCCACAGGGCCAGGCGCTGGGCGGCGTCGGGCACCGGGAAGTCCGCGACCACGTCCAGGCGGCGGGTGAAGGCCTCGTCGAGGTTGGCGCGCAGATTGGTGGTGAGGACGGCGATGCCGTCGAAGGACTCCATCCGCTGGAGCAGGTAGGCCGACTCCATGTTGGCGTGCTTGTCGTGGGAGTCCTTCACCTCCGAGCGTTTGCCGAAGATCGCGTCGGCCTCGTCGAACAGCAGCACCGCGTTGACGGCCGAGGCCTCGGTGAAGATCCGCTCCAGGTTCTTCTCGGTCTCGCCGACGTACTTGTCGACGACCGTGGACAGGTCCACCACGTACAGGTCCATGCCCAGGTCGGCCGCGACCACCTCGGCGGACATGGTCTTGCCGGTGCCGGAGGACCCGGCGAACAGCGCGATCACCCCGCGTCCGCGCCCGCCGCCGGGCCGCATGCCCCACTGCCCGAGCACCTGGTCGCGGTGGCGGGCGCGTACGGCGAGTTCCCGCAGCCGGCGGTGGGTGGGGGCGGGCAGCACCAGGTCGTCCCAGCCGACCGCGGGCTCCACCCGGCGGGCGAGGCGGGCGAGCCCCGCGCCGTTCTGGGCCCGTACGGCGGTGCGCAGGCCCTCGGGGGAGAGCGGGCGGCCGTCGAGCGCGGCGCTGCGCACCGCGGTGTCGGCGGCGCGCCGCAGCTGCCCGGCGTCCAGGCGGTGCGCGGACACGGACCGGGCGAGCGCGTGGATGTCCCCGTCCGCGCCGCGTCCTGCGGCGGCTCCCTCCAGCGCGTGCCGCCAGCGGGTGACGTGCCGGTCGGGGGTGGCAGCGGCCACCGTCACGGTGACGGGGGTGTCGGCCGCCCAGGCGGGTTCCCAGCCGCTCGTTCCGTAGGTGAACAGGGGGATGCCGCGCAGCGCGGTGCACAGCGTGCGCAGGATGCGGGCCCGTTCGTCGGGCTTGTCGGGCAGTTCCTCCAGCGGTCCCAGCAGCACACCGGCGCCCGTCAGGCGGGCCTCGCGGGCGGTGGCGCGGGCGAGTTCGGGCACGGCGCCGGTGTGCACGGCCAGTGCCGCCGTGTCCAGGGCCAGGGGAGCCGCCCCGCACGCGTGCAGCGCGGCGGCGGCCAGGCCTTCCGGATCGCCGCCGCGGGCCCGCAGGTGGACGTGGCGGGTGCCGCTGCCGGCCGCTGCGACGGCCCGCCGCAGCTCGGCCGGGTGGACGGCCGGGTCGTCGTGGGCGGGGCCGAGCATCTCGGCCAGCCGCGGGTCGGGCGAGGCGTCGCCGAGCAGGTGGGCGGTGACCCGGTCCGGGACGGCCAGCACCCGTGACAGGGGCGGCCGTTCCGGCTCGGTGACCTCCAGCAGACCGCCCGACACGAGCGGTGCGGCGGGGGAGAGGCGGAACCGCGCGGCTGCCGACCCGGTGCGGCCGCACAGTTCGAGGGCGAGGCCGACGGTGGGCCGACGGCGCGTCAGGTCGTCGTTGAGGTAGCCGTAGAGCCGCTCGAAGCGGGCATCCAGGTCCGGCGCCACGGCCACCAGGAGCAGGTCCAGGTCGAGCGGCTCCAGCGCGAAGCGCGTGGCGAGGACGTCGAGCGGCGAGCCGGACGGCGGGGCGGCCGGTGCGGGCGCGGGCAGGACGGGGCCGTGCGGTGCGTCCAGGATGCGGGCGACCGCCTCGGGCGTGAGGTACTGGCCCCGGTAGGGGTCGTCCGGGTCGGGGTCGACGGCCCGCCGGAGCTCCACCGCCCGGCGCACCCGCTCCTCGACGAGCCGGAGCCGTGTCCACAGGTACGGGGTGGTGTCGGCCGAGGCCGTAGGCGTGGCCGGCGGCGCGGCGGTGTCTGCCGAGGCCGCGGGCGCGGCCGGCGGCGCGGCGGTGTGCGTCACGGCTGCCGTTCCCCCCGTCGGCGGCGCGCGGGAACGCCCGGCCGTTCACGGGATCCGCCGAAGCCCTCGGGCCCCGGCTCGCCCAGCTCGGTGTAGCGCAGCCGGCGCGCACCTCCGTCCCCGTCGGGTGCGTCCTGCGGTACGGAGTGCACGACGAGCCCTTCGGTGACCGGCGGGGCCGCGACCCTGCTGATGCCCGCCAGCGGTGCCTTCACGCGCAGCCCGAGGGAGGGCTTGAGCTCGCCGCCGAGCGCCGACCACACGTCGGAGGCGGCCGGTGCGTCCATGCCGGTGCCGCCCGCGTCCACGTCGACGAGCAGGCCGAGTTCGGCGAGCGTGCCGGTGAGCATGCGCGGGGGCAGCGTGTCGGTGGTCACGAGGCAGGACAGCACCTGGGAGAGCAGCCGGTGCTCGTCCTGCGGCCGGTTCGCCCACGCGGTGACCAGGTACGTCAGCTCGAACCAGCGCGGCGGGGTGCGGCGCGCGACGACGAACCCGTCGGCGTCGTACACCTCGCCGGCGCCGCTGCCGCGCCGGGTGGAGTCCTCGCGGATGTCGTACAGGAACACGCAGACCGTGGGCGCGCTGCGGCGCGCCGCCCAGTCGCTCGTCGGGGCGTCGAAGACCACCTCGACGCCCGACGCCTCCAGGCCGGACTCCGCCAGCAGCCGGCGCAGCCCCTCGTCGACTTCGTGGATCACCGGCGGGTCACCTCGTCGGGCGGCTGCACCGAGCCGTTGACCACGAGGAAGTCGGTCTGCACCGGCGAGAAGCCGGGGCCGTTCGCGGTGATGATCCGGGGGCCCGTCTGGTCCTTGGCCAGGATCAGCAGCTGGCCGATGAACGTGCCGTCGCGCCGGGGGAGGGTCGGTGCCGCCGCTGCCGTGATGCCCGGCTTCCACGTGAACCGCACCGGCACGCCGGGCGGGAAGTCCTCGCCGCGTACGGAGGTGACGAAGCCGGGCTTGCCGATCGGCGGCACGGCCACGATGCGCGGCTGGAGGATGCGCAGTTGCTGCTGGGCGGTGTTGTCACGGGGGTCGGCGTCCGTACCGGTCGTGGTCAGGTTGCCCGTCACCAGGCCGGTGAGCGCCTTGTCCGGGTTGAGGACGACCCGCAGGACGGTCCGGGCGCCCGGCGCCAGGTCCGGCAGGACGCACTCCCACTTCGTGTCGCAGCCCGGCGGCGGCCCGCCGGCCGGTACGCCCTGCGGGAGGCCGATGCGCAGCCGCAGGCCGGTGGCCAGGGCGTTGCGGCCGTTGCGGACGGTGTACGTGACGACGACGCGGCCGCCCACGTAGCCGGGGTTCGGCTGCGCCGTGATGCTCAGCCCGGGGCCGGCCGGCGGCGCGGGCGGCTCCGGCTGCGGGGCGGGCGGGGTCGTCGGTGGGGCCGGAGTGGGCGGCACCGGGGTCGGCGTCGGCGGCGTGGGGGTCGGCTTCGGGGGTACGGGTGCCTCGCGCACGGGCACCACGGTCCGGCCGGAGTTGTCGCTGGGGCGGGGGTCGATCACGGTGCCGGTGACCGACCAGTCCACCGGCTGGTCCCCGGGGGTGACGCCGGTGAGGGTGACGGTCACCGGGACGGTGGTGCCGGGGGGCACCACGCCCAGCGTGCAGGTAAGCGCCGCCGCGTCGCACGTGGCGCCGGGTGCGGTGAGCGCGGTGACGTTCACGCCGAGCGGGGGCGCGACGGTCAGCCGGGTACCGGGCGAGGCCGCCGGGCCCTGGTTGACGACGTCCACCCGGACGGTGGCGGAGTCCCCGACGGTGAGCGGCGGGGCCTTCTCGGGTGCCCGTACCGCGAGGTCCACGGACTGCTGCACGCCGGGCTCCTTCTGGCGGCCCGGCAGGCCCGTGACGAGGAGGGTGTGGCTGCCGGTGGCCACGTCCACCAGCTTCAGCTTCTCCGGGCTGTTGGGGGCCCGTGAGCCGCGGGCACTGAGCACCAGGCTCTTGCCGTCGGCGGTCCATGCGGCGTCGCGGGGCTGGAACGGCCCCTTGGCCGGGGGTTCGGGCAGTTCGCGGCCGCAGGCCCCCGGGAGGTCGCGGGCGGCGTCGGGCAGCAGGACCCGGCAGACACCGCCGCCGGCCGCGGAGGCGAGCAGGATGCCGCTGCGCTCGTCGACGCGGCCGCCGCCGTTCTTGCGGTTGAAGGCGATGGTGGCGCCGTCCGGTGAGAACGCGGGGCTGTCGTCGATGACTTCGCAGGCACCGGGACAGAGGGTGGCGCTCAGGTCGCGCTGCCGGTCCAGGTGGTCCACGGGCACGGTCCAGATGTGCTTGTTGCCGCCGCGGCCGTTGATCACGAGGTTCCTGGTGAAGGCCAGGGTCGTGCCGTCGGAGGACCAGGTGGGCTGGGCATCGCCGAGCCGGTCCTGGCCGGCGGGCGGGGTGATCTCGCCGCGGATCGCCCCGGTGGCCGCGTCGGCGATCAGGATGCGGGCGAGGCCCGTGTCACCGCCGCCGCCACCGGGCGAGGTCCGGGTGAAGGCCAGGAACCGGCCGTCGGGGGAGAACGCCGGGTCGGTGTCCCAGTCCCTGGGGCCGCGGCCCGCGAGCGGCAGGGCCGCCTCGTTGGACCCGTCGGCGTCCGTCATCCAGATCCGCTGGATCCGGCTGCCGGGCTTGCCCTCGAAGCGGGTCACCACGATCCGGCGCCCGTCGGGCGTGTAGTTCTGCCGCTCCGTCCACGGGTCGAAGTCGGGGCCGGGCCGGAACAGCGGGTCCTTGGCCGGGTCGGTGTTGGTGTCGGCCGCCGGGTCCTCGTCGAGGATGGTCAGATTGAGGTCGCGGGGGTCGGAGCCGTCCATCCGGGCGTCCTGCAGGGTCACCACGTGCGGCCCGGCCGCCGAGGTCCGCTCGACCACGACACCGCCGCCCTGCAGCGGACCGAGCCACGTGGGCGGGCCGACCTCGCGGTCCTCGCTGAGTACGAGCTCGGGGGTTCCCGCCGAGTGCGCGGGCACCCGGAAGACGTGGTTCCAGTCGCCCTTGCAGTCGCAGGTGCGGTCCGGGCTGAGGAAGAGCACACCGTTCCCGTCGGGCAGCCATGCTGCCCCGTGGGTACGCCAGTTCGCCTGGGCGCCCGCCAGCAGCGGACCGCCGCCGCGCCCGTCGGTCCAGCGCAGGCGGGGCCCGGCCGTGCCGGTGGCGGTGTAGGCGATCACGTCCCGGTTCGCCGTGTCGTCCACCGGGTTCCACACCGGCTCGGTCGACGTGCCGTTGCCGGGGTCGGTGACGCGGGTGGCGGCGCCGCCGCGCAGGGGGCGTACGTAGACCTGCCGCCCGGCGGCCGGGTCGCTGTCGGAGGAGTACGCCAGGCGTCCGCCCTCGGGCGAGACCGTGGGGTGCTCCTCGTTCGCGGGAGAGTCGGTCAGCCGGGTGAGGCCGGTGCCGTCGGTGCGCACCAGGTACAGGTCGCGCTGGGGGCCGCCGGACCCGGAGGACTGGGCGGAGTCGAAGACGACCGACCGGCCGTCCGGTGTCAGCCGTGGGTTCGCCACGTCCAGGCCGCTGGTCAGGCGGCGCACCGAGCCGTCCGCGGAGCGCAGGTAGACCTGCGGGGTCCGCTCGTCGCGGCGGCCGGCGAAGACCAACTGGTCGCCCAGCGCGGCGGGCTGGGTGTCCATGTGGACCGGGCCCTCGCCGAACAGGGGGGTGCTGGACGTGCCGGTCGCCACCCGGCCCAGACTGCGGTGGCGCGTACCGGCGTACACGACCCGGCCGTCACCGGCGTCGGCCGCCAGGGGGCGCGCCTCGGCGTCGCCCGGGCCGGTGGCCGCCGTCACCGCGAGCAGGGGGACCAGCAGCAGCAGCGGTGCGCCGGCCCTCCCCCAGCGGCGTCGACGACTGCCGGAGCCACCCGTGCCCATCACGGTCCACCTCACAGTCCGGTACAGCATTCACGTATGACCCCGCCACGGTGCGGCCCGGCAGGTGCGGCCGGCAGGGCCGCGGGGCCGCACCCGGGGGAAGCGACCGGTGCGCTTTCGGGCAGTGGGGGTGCGGGCCGCCGGGGCCGCCGGGGCCGGCGGGGCCGGCGGGCCGCGTGGTCGGGGCGCCGGCTCCCGCCGCCGGCTTCCTCCGCCGGCTTCCTCCGCTTCCTTCGCACGGTCAGATCAGCCCGTTGCGCAGGGCGTAGCCGACCGCGTGCGTGCGGTTGCGCAGGTGCAGCCGCGTGATGATCTCGCTCAGCACGTTCTTGACGGTCCGTTCGGAGTACGAGGTCTTGCGCGCGATCTCCGCGGTGTCCAGGCCCTCCGAGACCAGGCGCAGCATGTCTGCCTCGCGCGCGGTCAGGGTGGACAGGGACACGGCGTGCGGGTCGAGGGGGGAGCGTTGCAGGCTGCCCACGTGATCGAGGAGCTTCGCGAGCAGGTCGCCGGGCAGCACCCCCTCGCCGTTGGCTATCGCCAGGACCAGGCGCAGCAGCCGGTCCTGGTCGGCCTCGCTGCGTCGCAGCACCGCGGTGACCCCGCATTCGATGGCCCGCTGCAAGGCGTCCCCGGATTCGAAGGTGCCGACCACGAGACCGGTGCGCGTGCTGGAGTCGTGCCGGAGCCGGTACAGCAGGGCGGCCGTCTCGTCGTCCACGCTGTCCACGGCGACGAGCGACACCTGCGCGCCGTCGGCGACGTCGACGAGTTCGATCTCGGGGCGCTGGCGCAACTGGTGGACGACCCCGACGTGCAGGATCGGGTCCGGTGCGTAGACGGCCACGGTGACCCGTTCGCCGGCGCCGGCCGAGGTGACGGATCCGTTGTTCTGGGACTGGGTCATGTGTCGTACCTGTTCCATGATGCGTATGTGGGGTTACGGATGGAGAGGAATGATCAACAGGAGGTTGGGCACTCGTAATTGAGGAGAGTCCTTGGGGGCATGCGGGTTGCCCGGGGCGTTGCCCTCGTGTACGTGGAGGAGGCGTGGGCTGCGCCATAGCGTCGTGGTGTGACATCCCCAGCAGCCTCTTCAAGCCCTGGCGCGCCCGGACTCGACATCCCGCCGGTATCGGTGACGCCGGGCGGCACCGCATCCACCACCCTGACCGTCCGCAACGACAGCGACATCGTCGAGGCGTACCGCTTGGAAGTCGTCGGCGACTGCGCTGCCTGGACCACGGTGGAACCCGAGCGGGTCTCGCTCTACCCGGGCACCTCGGAAACGGTGACGATCCGTCTGGCACCGCCCCGTTCATCGCAGGTACGGGCGGGGGACGTGCCGCTCGCCGTACGCGTGCTGCCCACCGAGCAGCCCGAGGCGGTCCGGGTCCCCGAAACCACCGTGCACGTCGAGGAATTCCGGGAGTTGCGGGCTGAGAGCGCTCCCAGGCGGCGCCGCGGCTGGCTGCGCGGACGCTATCGACTGGCGGTGCGCAACGAGGGCAACTGCCCCGTGCGGCTGGGCTTCACGCCCGCGCAGCCCGGCGAGGAGCTGAAGTTCGCCTTCACTCCCACGGAGCTGAAGCTGGAACCGGGGGAGTCGGCGGAGGTGGGACTGCGGGTCCGCACCGGCCGGCCGGTGTGGTTCGGGACCCCGGTGACCTGGCCGTTCACCGTAGCCGTGGCCGAACTCGAAGCCGGAGCCGGCGACGGTGGCGGTGACGGCGGTGACGGCGGTGACGGCGGTGAGGGCAAGGACGGCAAGGACGCCAGGGACGCGAGGGAGCGGCCGGAGCAGGACCCCGTCCGGGCGCCGCTGGATGTGGAGTTCGTCCAGATCCCGATCTTCCCGACGTGGCTGCTCGCGGTACTGGCCGCGCTGCTCGCGCTGCTGCTCGCCTGGTTCCTGCTGGTGCGTCCGGCCGTGCGCAGTACGGCCAAGGAGGCCGCCGACGAGGCGGTCAAGAAGCCGGCGCCCAGTGCGGACCTGAACGGGCAGACCCCGGTGACCGGCGACGGCAAGCAGCCGGGCGGCGGCAAGGGCACCCAGCCCGGTGCGGGCGGAGCCGGCCCGGGCGGCGGTACCGGCGGTGGTGGCGGAGGTGGCGGAGGTGGCGGTACCGGGACCGGAGGAGCGCAGAGCTCGGCCACCATCGACCTGCAGACGGGCGGTGGGCAGACCAAGACCGGTACCTACACGGTGCCCGCGGGCAAGGCCTTCGGGATCACGGACATCGTTGTCGCGAACTTCCAGGGCGACGAAGGAGTGGTGACCATCGACTTCGGTGACCGCAAGATCACGACGATCGCGCTGGAGACGTTCCGCAACCAGGACTACCACTGGGTCACCCCCATCAGCATCACCGAGAGCCAGACTGTGACCGTTCAGGTGACCTGTGCAAAGCCAGGTACCCCGGCCACCGGCCGTCAGGCGCAGGAGTGTCACGAGGTGCTCAACGTGAGCGGTGTGCTGAGCGACCTCCGGTGACCCGAGCGGCACGGCCATAGTGGGTCAGGTTGTACGCCAGGGCAAAGAGGGCCTTTGCCCTGGCGTCCGGAAATCAGCACTCCTGAGGATCGATCGGGCGTTCCCATCGCAACCGCCCGCTTTCGTTTCGACAGTGCCTGGAACGGTTAACCCCGGTACGCACGACACCGGTTGATGAAGCGCCAAACATGGCCTGAATTGGTCTCTCACTTCGGGCCCGGTCGGTGCGTGAGGACTCCCACCCGCCGCCGGAGTCACGGGGCGGGCGGCGTGCTGCCGCTCGCACCCCCGGGACCGGCAGACTGATCACGGCGTTCCCGTCCCCGCTGGACCGCGTTGGCCAGGAGCCGGGCCGCCACGCCGAGCAGCAGCAGATTCAGCGTGATCTGCCCCGTGGTCAGCAGCCGGGCGGTCTCGCTGCGCGCGGTGATGTCGCCGAACCCGACCGTGCTGAACACGGTCATCGCGAAGTACAGCCCGTCGGTGCGCGACAGGGGTTCGCTGAAGCTGCCCGGCGTGCTGTTCTCCAGCAGGAAGCAGGCCGTGGCGTAGAGCAGGATGAACAGCGGCACGGTGATCGCCATGGCCTCCATGGCCTTCAGCCCGGGCCACGGCGACAGGGTGATCCTCCGGATCTGCCAGGACAGGAGCACCACCACGGCCGCGATGCCACCGGTGAGCGCGAGGACGGTGGTGGCCGTGAAGGCCGAATCCATGGGCAGCAGGTAGTAGGCGGTCACGAGGAGTGCCGCCGTCACCAGCGAACGCACCGAGGCGAGCAGTACCTGCCGACGGTGAAGACCCGAGTTCCCGTTCACGACTCCACCCCCGCCGCAGTGCATGACCTGCCCCCAACCTCCCCGGTGGCCGGGGCGCCGCGCGGCAGGCGCACCAGCAGGTCACCGGCATGGCCGCCCCGCAGCAGGGCTTCGCGCCGCCCCCCGCCCGCCTCCAGCCTCCACCGGAGGGGCCGGATCGCTCGGTTTCGGCGGTCCGCGTCACTCCTGCCCGCTACAGGACTGGGGCGGGTACGTTGCCCCTATGGCTGACTTCTTGATCGTGATCACGACCGTGGACCATCGGGACGCCGCGCGGAAGCTGTCGCGTTCGGCCGTGGAGGCCGGTCTGGCTGCCTCCGGGCAGGTGACCGGACCCATCGAGACGACGTACCGGCACCTCGGCGAGGTGTCCGAGGGAACGGAATACCAGGTGGCATTCCGAACGGCCGGTGACCGGCGCGAGGCCCTGGAGAAGCACCTGGCCGACAACCACCCTTACGACTCGCCGGAGGTCATCGCGTTCACGATCGACGCAGGCCGTGCCGAGTACCTGGACTGGATCACCCGAGCCACCCGCTAGCCCCTCGCACGTTCCAGCAGCGCTCCGACCGGGGCGAGTGACCGGTGGGGCTCGAGCCGCTCGACCATCATGCGCACTCGCCCCATCGGTCTGACCGACGCGAGCCCCTCGGAGAGGTCGAATACCCGGCTCGTGATCGTGGTCGCCTGCTCGACCTCTCCCGCGTCCAGATATGCCGCCGCCAGCCATGACAGGTACAGCGCCTTGTCCCGGGCCCGGGTGTCGTCGTACCTGTTCAGGGCGTCTTCCAAGGCGGGGATCGCCCTCAGCGGCCGGTGCAGTTCCGCCCAGCATCGGCCCGTCATGATCGCGATCTCGTCGGAGTCCACCCAGTACGCCCAGTCGGGCCCCGGCTCGTCCCAGGGCTCGTGCATGGCCTGTTCGGCGACCCCCAGGGCGTAGTCCGCCTCCCTGGCGTTGCCCGAGGTTGCGTGCTGCCACGCCAGTCGGTCCGCCAGCAGTGCCCGCACCACGGGCGCTGCGCCCGAGCCGAGTGCCTCGTACGCGGCCGTGGCGAACTTGACGCCGGAGCCACCGCCGACCGTCCACTCCAGGTACGCCAGGAAGGCCAACCTCCCCACCGCCTGCCGCATGATCGCCAACGCGTGTGAGGCGTACGCGGACCACGTCGAAACGGCCTCGAAGCGCATCCCCGAAGAGTAGAACCGCATCTTGGGCGACCCCTTGCTCCCCTGGGACCGCCCCCTCTTTGGAGGCGACGGTCACGACGGCGGGCTGCACGAGCTGGTCTCGGGCGACATGCGCATAGCGAGCCTGGGCAGGATCCCGCCCGCCATGGACAGCTCCCAGGCCCGCGTCCCCATGCCGCAGCCCGACGGAGGCGGCTTCCTGCCTTCGCTGCCGCCCTTCCTGGCGCCCTTCACCCGTGTACCCCTGCTGGTCCCGGTGGCGTACCGCCCCGCGAACGGGCCGCGGGTCCAGCCGATAGCGCCACCGACGCCACCCAGCCCGCGATTCCCTCCCCTGACGGCGTCGCAGCAGCAGAACTTCCAGACCTGGCTGAACTCGCTGCGCGCGGGCGACGTCTCAGGCGGCAGGCCCGCCGAGGTTGCGTACCAACTGCGCGTTGCCGGCTATCCCGAGTACGAAGTCCCCATCGCCCCCGGCACGGGCAAGGGCACCACGCTGATGGTGGACGGCTTCCGCGACAGCGACGGCATGGCCGTCGAGGCCAAGTACGTCAACAACCCCGGCAAGAAGTGCTACCGATCGCTCGAAGAGCTCCGTGCGAACCACCAGACGGGAAAGAAGGAGTTCCTCTTCGACCCCGACCGGAACGAGCTGCAGAAGTATGCCGCCGCACTGAACGACCCCCGCAACACTGAAATGCGGGGTGTGGAAACGGTCACCAACAATCCCGACTCCGTCGCCTACTGGCGAGTGATGATGGCGGCATATGGCGTCAAGGGCTATGCCCGCTATGTCCCCTGACCCACCCTGCACCGCCAAGGAGTACACCCGTGGACGCGTCCCAGCTCGCCGAACTGCGCACCATGTACGTCTTTACCCCCATAGAGGGGCAGACCTGGGGGCTGACCTACGACAGCTTGAAGGCCAGGCTCCTGGAGCGTGATCCGGACGAGTTCATCCGGATCCAGGAAGGCGGGCAGATCCGCGGCTCGGCCATGCACTACGGCATCACCCTCGACAGCGAAGAGCTCGAAGGCTACGCACGCGTCCGGCCGGAAGGCATCTCGATCCTCGATGCAACCGCCCAGGCGGCTGCCGACTTCGCCGGCTGGCTCCGGGAGCACATCGTCCCGGAGGGCGTGGTGATGACCTTCAACACCGCATGGGGGCTGGAAGAGGACCTGCCGGATGCCCCGGTCCCCGAAGTGACGCGTCCCCGGCTGATCGCGGCCTTCCTCGCCCACCTCGAAGCCACCGGCCTGGAGTGAGTGCACCGAGGCGGTCGCCGCTGCCCTCGCGATGGCCCTGGCCGCCCGACGGGCGGGTTCCGGGTCGGGCCGGTCAGGCCCCGTAAGGGGCGCCCGCGGAGACCGGAAGGCCGGTCAGGGCCAGACGAGGCAGTACGGCTGGTGGCCGGCTTCGTGCAGGCGGTGCGAGAAGTCCTGCCACTCGTGGAGCAGCTGGTAGACGTTGAAGGCGTCGCTCGGGCCGCCGCGGTCCGGGACCGTGGACCAGATGAAGGCCGCCGCGCCCACCGACTCCTCGCCGATCCCGCGCAGCGGGTCGACCACCGTCATCGGGAGCTTGACCACCGCGTAGTCGGGGTGGAGGACGACCAGCTCCAGCGGGGGCACCTTGTGGAGGGGTATGCCTTCGATGCCGGTCAGGACCATCGCGGCCACCGTCTCCGGCTTGATCTTGGTGAAGAGGCCGCCCATGCCGAGCTCGTCGCCGCCGAGCTCCTCCGGCCGCATCGTGACCGGGACCCGGGCCGCCGTGGCGCCGTCGGGGGCGCCGAAGTACTTGTACGTCACTCCCATGCCGCGGCCCTTGGGAAGGTCGTCCGACGAGGTCGTGGGCACGGGGACGGCGTCGGCCGCCTCCGTTCCGCGGCGGCGGTGCTTGCCCCGGCGGCGGGCCTCGCGGGCGCGCTGCGGATCGAGGCCGTCCGTTCCCTCGCCCGGTCCACCACCGCGTTGCATATCTCCACCCGACTGGTCTTGCTTGCCCCGGCCCCGCGGCCCCCGCCACGCAGCCTGATCATCATGGCAGTGACCTCCCCCGCGGCGGCGCGGTGAAACGCCCGTCCGCAAGTCTGTCGCGGCCTCTGAGACCATGGCTGGTGTGAGCTACCCGTACCCGTATGAAGCCCCAGTTTCGCAGACGCTCTTCGAGCGCGCCTCCCTCGTGACCCCCGGCGGCGTGAACTCTCCCGTCCGCGCCTTCCGCGCCGTGGGCGGTACGCCCCGGTTCATGGTGTCCGGGACCGGTCCGTACCTCACCGATGCCGACGGTCGTGAGTACGTCGACCTCGTGTGCTCGTGGGGACCGATGATCCTCGGCCATTCGCACCCCGAGGTGATGGAGGCCGTACATGCGGCCGTCACCCGTGGTACGTCCTTCGGCACGCCCGGCGAGGGCGAGGTCGCGCTGGCCGAGGAGATCGTCGCGCGCATCGCGCCGGTGGAGCAGGTCCGCCTGGTCTCCTCCGGCACCGAGGCGACCATGTCGGCGATCCGGCTGGCGCGCGGCTTCACCGGTCGCGCCAAGGTCGTGAAGTTCGCCGGCTGCTACCACGGTCACGTGGACGCGCTGCTGGCCGCCGCCGGTTCCGGTCTGGCGACCTTCGCCCTGCCGGACACCCCCGGCGTGACGGGTGCGCAGGCCGGCGACACGATCGTCCTCCCCTACAACGACCTCGAAGCGGTACGTGCGGCCTTCGCCGCCCACCCCGGTGAGATCGCGTGCGTGATCACCGAGGCCGCGCCCGGCAACATGGGCGTGGTCACCCCGGCCGAGGGCTTCAATCAGGGCCTCGCGGACCTCTGCCGCGAGAACGGCGCGCTCTACATCTCCGACGAGGTCATGACGGGCTTCCGGACCTCCCGCGCCGGCTGGTACGGCGTCGACGGGGTGCGGCCCGACCTGATGACCTTCGGCAAGGTCATGGGCGGCGGCTTCCCCGCCGCGGCCTTCGGCGGCCGCGCCGACGTCATGGGCCACCTGGCCCCGGCCGGTCCCGTCTACCAGGCCGGCACGCTCTCCGGTAACCCCATCGCCACCGCCGCCGGTCTCGCGCAGCTGCGCCTGCTCGACGGGGCCGCGTACGAGAAGGTCGACGCGGTCTCGAAGGAGATCCAGGGCCTGGTCACCGGCGCCCTCGCCAAGGAGGGCGTGGCGCACCGGCTGCAGACCGCGTCCAACATGTTCTCCGTCTTCTTCACCGAGGACGAGGTGCGCAATTACGACGACGCGAAGAAGCAGGAGAGCTTCCGCTTCAACGGGTTCTTCCACTCGATGCTGGCGCAGGGCGTCTACCTGCCGCCGTCCGCCTTCGAGTCCTGGTTCGTGTCCACCGCCCACGACGAGAAGGCGATCGAGCGCATCGCGGCGGCACTGCCGGCCGCCGCCCGAGCCGCCGCGGAGGCCACCGCATGAGCAGCAGCACCACGCCCCCCACGCCCGCCACCCCCGACCTCACCGTCGTGCACCTGGTGCGCCACGGCGAGGTGCACAACCCCGACGGTGTGCTCTACGGGCGTCGTGACGGCTACCACCTCTCCGAGCTGGGCCGGCAGATGGCGGACCGCGTCGCCGAGCACCTCAAGGGCCGGGACATCGCCTACGTGGTGTCCTCCCCGCTGGAGCGGGCGCAGGAGACGGCGGAGCCGATCGCCAAGGTGCACGGCCTGGACCTGGCGACCGACGCGCGGCTGCTGGAGGCGGAGAACGTCTTCGAGGGCAAGACCTTCGGTGTCGGCGACGGCGCGCTGCGCAAGCCCGGCAACTGGAAGCACCTGACGAACCCGTTCAAGCCGTCCTGGGGCGAGCCGTACGTCGAGCAGGTGGTCCGGATGATGAGCGCGCTGGAGGCGGCGCGCGACGCGGCCCGCGGCCGTGAGGCGGTGGCGGTCAGCCACCAGCTGCCGATCTGGATCGTGCGCAGCTTCGCCGAGAAGCGCCGGCTGTGGCACGACCCGCGGCGCCGGCAGTGCACGCTCGCCTCGATGACGTCCTTCACCTTCCAGGGCGACAAGCTCGTGTCGGTGGGCTACAGCGAGCCGGCCCGGGACCTGGTCCCGGCCCATCTGCTGGCCGGAGCCAAGCCGGTGAAGGGCAAGTCCAAGGCGTTCGGGGCCTAGCCCGGGCCGGCCCCGGGCCCGATCCGAGCCCGGCCCCGGGCCCGATCCGGGCCGCCCCTCGCCCGCATCCCCGCATGATCGAGGGACTGTTACAGGCCGTTACGGTTCTCCCCAACTAAATAACAAGACGCGCGGGAATCACCGTGTCAGCTCGCATGTCCGATCCGATTGTTCGTTTATATGGACATTGGGTCGGTATGGGTGGTCGACAGTGGGGACGGTGACATGCGCGACATCAGGGGAGTCAGTCGGAGGGGGCTGCTGGGACTGGGACTCGGTGCGGCCGCCGCGATGGGTGTCGCGGGCTGCGGCTCATCGGGCGAACCGGGTCCCGGCGCTCCCGGCTCCGCCGAGCACCCGAACGGCCCGAAGCCCGGTCAGGAGCCGCTGTCCCGGCCCATCGGCGACGGCTCCACCGCCGACACCGGCCCACAGCCGCACCAGCCGGACGCGCCCGTGCCGCTCCAGCCGGGCGAGACCCCACCGCAGTTCGTCGTCTTCAGCTGGGACGGCGCGGGCGAGATCGGCAACGGTCTCTTCCCGCGCTTCCTCAAGCTCGCCAAGGACCACGGCGCGGCCATGACCTTCTTCCTCTCCGGCATCTACCTGCTGCCCGAGTCGAAGCGGCACCTCTACCTGCCGCCGAACAACCCCGCCGGGGCCTCGGACATCGGATACCTCAAGGACGAGAACATCCGCTCCACCCTGAAGTGCATCCGGGAGGCCTGGCTCGACGGGCACGAGATAGGGACCCACTTCAACGGCCACTTCTGCGCCGGTTCCGGCTCGGTGGGCCGGTGGACCCCGGAGGACTGGCAGACCGAGATCGACCAGGCCGTGTCGTTCGTCACCAACTGGCGCACGAACACCGGGTTCACCGACCTCGAACCCCTGCCCTTCGACTACGGCAAGGAGCTGAAGGGGGCCCGCACCCCCTGCCTGCTCGGCCGGGACAACCTGCTGCCGACGGCCCAGCGGCTGGGCTGGCGCTACGACTCCAGCTCGCCCGGCGGCCTCCAGGTCTGGCCGGTGCGCCGGTCCGGCATCTGGGACCTGCCGCTGCAGTCGCTGCCCTTCCCCGGGCACTCCTTCGAGGTCCTGTCGATGGACTACAACATCCTCGCCAACCAGTCGAAGAACAGCACGCGGGGGCTGCCCGCCAACTACCCGGGCTGGCGCACCCAGGCCACGGCCACCTACCTCGGCGGCTTCCGGCGGGCCTACGAGACCAACCGCGCGCCCCTCTTCATCGGCAACCACTTCGAGGAGTGGAACGGCGGCATCTACATGGATGCCGTCGAGGAGGCCCTCAAGGGCATGGCGGACAAAAGGGATGTACGCCTCGTATCCTTCCGGCAGTTCGCCGACTGGCTGGAGGTCCAGGACCCCAAGGTGCTGGCCAGGCTCCAGGGCCTCGGCCCGGGCCGGTCACCGGCCGGCGGCTGGAGCGCGTACCTGACGGCTGCCTGACGGGTTCCGGGGAACATCGGCTGACCAGGGCATTGACATCCCCCCGGGGGGCGCGGAAGATCCGCGAATTGCTCATGCGAAACTTTTCACATGAGCCCTCGCCGCGCCCCCCGCCGCCGCCGCTCGACCGGCGGCCGTGCCACCCTGCTGACCGTGGTGACCCTCGCGGGCGCCCTGACGCTGTCGGCATGCTCGGGTTCGGACGGCGGCAATGCCGCCAGCGGGTCCGGCGGCAACTACGTCAAGGGCGCGTCCGGCATCTCCACCGTCTCGAAGGGCGAGCGCACCGAGGCCCCCAAGCTCGACGGCGAGACGGTCGACGGGCAGAACCTCGACACCACCACCCTCAAGGGCAAGGTCGTGGTCCTCAACGTGTGGGGCTCCTGGTGCCCGCCGTGCCGGGCCGAGGCCCCGGCGTTCGCGAAGGTCTCCAAGGAGCTCGCCGACGCCGGCAAGGACGTCGCCTTCGTGGGCATCAACACCCGCGACAACAGCAAGCAGAACGCGACCGCCTTCGAGGAGAGCTTCGGGATCACCTACCCGAGCCTCTACGACCCCGACGGCAAGCTGATGCTCCGCTTCCCCAAGGGCACGCTCAACCCGTCGGCCATCCCCTCCACGGTCGTCCTCGACAAGGAGGGCAGGATCGCCGCCCGCACCCTGGTCGCGGTCACCGAGGAACAGTTGCGATCGATGATCGACCCGCTCCTCGCGGAGCAGTGACCTCGTGGTCGAGTACGTCCTCGCCGCAGAGGCCACCGGTGTGAACGAGACGGTCCTGAACGGGGCGCTGCTGCTGGCGCTGCCGATCTCGCTGCTCGCGGGCCTCGTCTCCTTCTTCTCGCCCTGCGTGCTGCCGCTGGTCCCCGGCTACCTCTCCTACGTGACCGGCGTCAGCGGCGCCGACCTCGCCGAGGCCCGCCGCGGGCGGATGCTGGCGGGAGCGAGCCTGTTCATCGCGGGCTTCACCGCCGTCTTCGTCTCCACCGGCGCGCTCTTCGGCTACTTCGGCGCCGAGCTCCAGGAGAACAAGGAGATCATCTCCCGGGTCCTGGGCGGCCTGGTGATCGTGCTCGGCCTCTTCTTCATGGGGGCGATCCCGGGTCTGACGATGCGGGAGTTCCGCTTCCACAAGAAGCCGACGGCGGGCCTGCTCGGCGCGCCCGTGCTCGGTGTGCTCTTCGGTGTCGGCTGGACCCCCTGCATGGGCCCGACGCTCGCCGCCGTCAACACCCTTTCCATCGACCAGGCGAGCGCCGGCCGGGGTGCGCTGCTGACCGTCGTCTACTGCCTGGGCCTCGGCGTGCCCTTCATCCTCGCCGCGATCGCCTTCCGCAAGGCGCTCGGTGCGTTCGGCTGGGTGAAGAAGCACTATGCATGGGTGATGCGCATCGGTGGCGGCATGCTGATCCTGACCGGTCTGCTGCTCGTCACAGGAATGTGGGACAGCATCGTCAGCGACATGCAGAGCTGGACCCAAGGCTTCACGGTGGGGATCTGAGGACTAAAGGCACATGAGTACGACAGACAAAGCGAGCCCCGAGACGTCCGACGAGACCTCCGGCGGGACCTCCGACGCGGAGTCCGGCGAGGCGTCCGGCGCGGCGTCGCGCGCGTCCGCCGCGGCGGACTCCACCGACGCCGCCGCCGGCGCCCAGCTCTCCACCGCCCCGCTGGAGGACAGCCCCGGCGGCCCGGCCGTCGGCATCGGAGTGATCGGCTGGGCCCGCTGGTTCTGGCGGCAGCTCACCTCCATGCGGGTGGCGCTGATCCTGCTCTTCCTGCTGTCCCTGGGCGCCATCCCCGGCTCCCTCGTCCCGCAGAACAACGTCGACGCGCTGAAGGTCGCCGGCTGGAAGCGGGACAACCCGTCCTGGGTGTCCGTCGCCGAGAAGCTCCAGCTCTTCGACGTCTACAGCTCGGTGTGGTTCTCCGCGATCTACCTGCTGCTGTTCATCTCCCTCATCGGCTGCATCGTGCCGCGCTCCTGGCAGTTCGTCGGCCAGCTCCGCGGCCGTCCGCCGGGTGCGCCCCGGCGCCTCGACCGGCTCCCCGCCCACACCACCTGGCGCACCGAGAAGACCCCGGACGAGGTCCTCTCGTACGCGCGGACCGTGCTGCGCGCCAGCCGCTTCCGCACCGAGCCGGGCAAGGGCCACGTCGCGGCGGAGAAGGGCTACCTCCGCGAGGCCGGGAACCTGATCTTCCACGTTGCGCTGATCGTGATGCTGGTGGCCTTCGCCTGGGGCCAGTACTTCAAGTCCGAGGGCGGCAAGCTGGTCCTGCGCGGCAGCGGCTTCTCGAACACGCTCACCCAGTACGACGACTTCAAGTCCGGCGGTCTCTTCCACCCGGACGACCTGCCGCCGTTCAGCTTCACGCTGGACCGGTTCGACGCGACGTACGAGATGACCGGCCCGCAGCGGGGCACCCCGCGCGACTTCAAGGCGTACGTCACCTTCTCGGACGGCGCCCACGGGACTCCGCAGAAGCGTGAGATCCAGGTCAACAAGCCCCTTGAGGTCGACGGCTCCAAGGTCTACCTGCTCGGGCACGGCTACGCGCCGATCGTCTCGGTGACCGACCCCACCGGCAAGGTGATCTTCAAGGACGCCGTGCCGGTGCTCCCGCAGGACGCCAACCTCACCTCCACCGGAGCCGTCAAGGTCGCCGACGGCTACAAGGACAAGGACGGCAAGAAGGAGCAGCTCGGCTTCAACGCCGTCTTCGTGCCGACCTTCGCGGGCGAGGGCAAGGGAACGATGTTCTCGCAGTTCCCGGCGCTGCTCATGCCGCGGCTCATGCTCAACGCCTTCCACGGCAGCCTCGGCGTGGACGCGGGTCTGCCGCAGAACGTGTACGTCCTCAACACCTCCAAGATGGAGCCGTTCAAGGACGAGTCGGGCCAGCAGTTCAAGCAGAAGCTGGAGCTCGGCCAGACGATGACCCTGCCGAACGGCGCGGGCACCGTGAAGTTCGAGGGCATCGAGCGCTGGGCCACCTTCTCCGTCACCCAGCAGCCCGGCAGCGGCCTCGCCCTCGCGGGCGCGATCGCCGCCATCGCGGGCCTGGCCGGATCGCTGTTCATCCAGCGCCGCCGGATCTGGGTCCGCGCGGTGACCGGCAAGGACGGCGTGACCGTCGTCGAGATGGCGGGCCTGGGCCGCAGCGAGTCGACCCGGCTCCCGCAGGAGCTGGCGGAGCTCGCCGCCACGCTGCACCAGCAGGCGCCGAGTGCGCCTGCCGCATTGGCCGAAACACGTGTTGAAGAAACCTCTGAAGGAGAGCGCGGATGACGCCGCTCGCAGCCGCAGCCAACGAGAATCTGGCTGAGATCAGCAACTACCTGATCTATTCGTCGATGGCGGTCTACATGCTCGCCTTCTTCGCGCACATCGCCGAGTGGACCTTCGGCAGCCGCAGCAAGGTGGCCCGTACGGCCGCCGCACTGACCGGCGCCAAGGAGACCGGTGCGGCCCGGGCCGCCGCCCCCGCCGTGCAGGTCCGCGGCAAGGCCGGCGCCACCGCCGTCCTCGACCAGCCCAAGGTCACCACCCGCTCAGCCACGGGCGCCCGCGACGTACCGGACGGCCCCGGCGCCGCCGGCGGCACCGTGCAGGGAGACCTGTACGGGCGGATCGCGGTCTCGCTGACCGCGCTCGCCTTCCTCGTCGAGGCGGGCGGGGTCGTGGCCCGCGCGCTGTCGGTGCAGCGCGCCCCCTGGGGCAACATGTACGAGTTCTCGATCACCTTCTCCACGGTGGCCGTCGGCGCGTACCTGGTCCTGCTCGCCCTGAAGAAGAACGTCCGCTGGCTCGGCCTGATCCTGGTCACCACCGTCCTGCTCGACCTGGGCATCGCCGTCACCTGGCTCTACACCGACAGCGACCAGCTGGTCCCGGCCCTGCACTCGTACTGGCTGTGGATCCACGTCTCCACCGCGATCTTCTGCGGCGCCGTCTTCTACATCGGTGCCGCGGGCGCGGTCCTCTACCTCTTCCGCGACTCCTACGAGAGCCAGCTGGAGGCCGGCCGCACACCCGGGAAGTTCCGCACCTCGGTGCTGGAGCGGCTGCCCTCGGCGGCCTCCCTCGACAAGTTCTCGTACCGCATCAACGCGGCCGTCTTCCCGCTGTGGACCTTCACGATCATCGCGGGCGCGATCTGGGCGGGCGACGCCTGGGGCCGCTACTGGGGCTGGGACCCCAAGGAGGTCTGGTCCTTCGTGACCTGGGTGGCGTACGCCTGCTACCTGCACGCCCGTGCCACCGCCGGCTGGAAGGGCCGCAAGGCCGCGTACCTCGCGCTCTTCGCCTTCGCCTGCTGGATCTGGAACTACTACGGCGTGAACATCCTGCTCAGCGGCAAGCACTCCTACGCGGGCGTCTGACCGGCGGGAGTGGGACGCTGGTGGCATGTCCCTCGTGAGTCATGCCACCAGCGAGCGCCTGGACGAGAACCACTGGCTGCTCCGCTTCGAGCTGCACCTGCCGTACGCCTACGAGGCGCTGTGGACCGCCCTGACCACGCCGGACGGCCTGCGCGGCTGGCTGGCGGCGGCGGACGTCCTGGAGCGCAGGCTCGGCGGGGCCGTCACCCTGCGCTGGCTGAACAGCGGGACCGTGGTGAGCGGGCACGTCACCGCCTGGGACGTGGAACGGGTCGCCGAGTACACGGTCGGTGAGCACGGGCGGATCCGCTTCCACCTGGAGCCGGTCGGCACCGATTCGACGGTGATCCGGTTCGTGAACGAGCGGGGCGGGCCGGAGGCCGTACGCCTCGACTGCCTGGCGGGCTGGCACGAGCACTTCGAGCTGCTGGACTCCGCGCTGGCCGGGCGGCCCGCGGACTGGGCCGCCTGGACGGACACCCGCTGGTCGGCGCTGCGCGAGGCCTACGCCTCCCTCGCCCGGGCCTAGGCCCGTCTCCTTCGGATCTTGCCGGGCCCGGCCCAGGCCTTCTGGAACGCCCCCGCGCGGCTCCCTCACCAGACCGGGCGCAGCGGCGGCAGTGGTCCCTCTCCGTGGAAGGTGCGCACGACCCGGCCGAGGCCGCGGCGCAGGGCGGGCAGGTCGGTTTCGGGGCCGAGTTCGGCCTCCAGCTCGTGCAGGATGCGGCCCGCGACGGCGAGGTGGTCCCGGGCCGCCGGGGTGAGGACCACCAGTTTGCGGCGGCCGCCCTCGGGGTGCGGCTCGCGGTGGACGTAGCCCCGCTTCTCCAGGTCGTCGACGATCTGTCCGGCGGCCTGCTTGGTCACCCCGAGCCGCTCGGCGAGCTCGGTGGCGGTGGCGCCGGAGCCCCCGAGGGCCTGGAAGGCCATGCCGTGCACCGGGCGCAGGTCCGGGTATCCGGCCTCGGCGACGCGCCGGGTGAACTCGCCCAGCAGCATTTGGAAGCCCAGGCCGAGCAGGAACAGCAGCTCGACGCCCTCGTTCTCGTCTCTCGTCACGCAAATATGGTGACACGGCAGAGTCAAGCTGCTTTACTCCCATCAAGTAAAGGAGCTTTACTCACCTGCCCCGAGAAGACAGGGAACCGCCTTGCACGTGATCAGCGCTTCGCCCGAGAACGTCACCACCACCCCCAACGCCACCATGACCGGCCTCGCCGCCCCCAGCCGCGGCAGCGTCGAGCTCAGCAGCTGGCACGTCGTCATGCCCGCCGGAAGCGCCGGCCCCGAGCACTGCGTCAGCCGCGAGCAGCTGTGGACCCTGACCGCCGGCTCGCTGGAGGTCACCTGCGAGGGCCGCACCGAGAAGGTCGCCGCAGGGCAGACCCTGGTCCTGCCGCCGGACGTACTGCGCCGGATCCTCGCCCACGAGACCTTCGAGGCCCACGTCGTGATGCGCGCCGACGCAGTGGTGTCGGTCCCCGGGGAGGAGGGCACCCGCGTGTTGCCCTGGGCCCGGTAGGCACGCGCGTAGGGCGCGTCCGGCGCGGAGGCCGTCGACTCCGGGAGCCCGCGTCGTGACCCGGACCCGGCCGGGCTCAGTCCTTGTCGTCCCTGTCCTTCTTCTCCTGCTCGTCGCGCAGCGACTTCAGGAACTCCGGGTTGTCGTCGGGCGCCACCCACTGCGTCCGGCGCGCCCGGCCACCGCCCGATGCCACCCGCTGCCTGCCCGCGAACAGCCACACGACCGGCCCCACGATGGAGAAGAGCAGGATGATGATCACCCAGACCACCTTGGGGAGGTGCTTGACGTCCTCCTCCGGGGTGTTCAGGCAATCGATGAAGGCGTAGATGGTCAGCGCGAGGATCAGCAGGAACGGCAGATAGCGCAGCACGGTGTGGGACCGACTCCCAGTCAGTGACGGGGGGCCCGCGTCGGGCCCCGGTGACGCCCCCAGGGTAGTTGGTGACGGATACTGACCCCTATGGCTTACGACGATCTCCGCTCGCTGCTCCGGGCTCTGGAGCGGGAGGGCGACCTCAAGCGCATCAAGGCCGAAGTCGACCCGTATCTGGAGGTCGGGGAGATCGTCGACAGAGTGAACAAGGCGGGGGGTCCGGCGCTCCTCTTCGAGAACGTCAAGGGCTCGGCGATGCCGCTGGCCATGAACGTCTTCGGTACCGACCGCCGCCTCCTGAAGGCCCTCGGCCTCAAGTCGTACGGCGAGATCAGCGAGAAGATCGGCGGCCTGCTGAAGCCGGAGCTCCCGCAGGGCTTCATCGGGGTCCGCGAGGCCTTCGGCAAGCTCGGCTCGATGGTCCACGTGCCGCCGAAGAAGATCAAGGGCGAGGCCCCCGTCCAGGAGGTCGTCCTCACCGGCGACGACGTGGACCTGGACCGGCTGCCGGCCCTCTTCACCTGGCCCAAGGACGGCGGGTCCTTCTTCAACCTCGGCCTGACCCACACCAAGCACCCCGAGACGGGCGTGCGCAACCTCGGCCTCTACCGGCTCCAGCGCCACGACAAGCGCACCATCGGCATGCACTGGCAGATCCACAAGGACAGCCGCAACCACTACGCCGTCGCCGCGGCGAAGGGCGAGCGGCTGCCGGTCGCGATCGCCTTCGGCTGCCCGCCCGCGGTGACGTACGCGTCCACCGCGCCGCTGCCGGGCGACATCGACGAGTACCTGTTCGCCGGGTTCGTCGCGGGCAAGCGGATCGAGATGGTCGACTGCAAGACGGTCCCGCTCCAGGTCCCGGCCAATGCGGAGGTCGTGATCGAGGGCTGGCTGGAGCCCGGCGAGATGCTCCCCGAGGGCCCGTTCGGCGACCACACCGGCTTCTACACCCCGCAGGAGCCCTTCCCGGCTCTGAAGATCGACTGCGTGACGATGCGCAGGCGCCCGCTCATCCAATCCATCGTCGTCGGCCGGCCGCCGACCGAGGACGGCCCGCTCGGCCGCGCGACGGAGCGTTTCTTCCTGCCGCTGCTCAAGATCATCGTGCCGGACATCGTGGACTACCACCTCCCGGAGTCGGGCGGCTTCCACAACTGCGCGATCGTCTCGATCGACAAGAAGTACCCCAAGCACGCCCAGAAGGTCATGCACGCCATCTGGGGCGCGCACATGATGTCGCTGACCAAGCTGATCATCGTGGTGGACAAGGACTGCGACGTCCACGACCTGCACGAGGTCTCCTGGCGGGCGCTGGGCAACACCGACTACTCCCGCGACCTCACCGTCGTCGAGGGACCGGTGGACCACCTGGACCACGCCTCGTACCAGCAGTTCTGGGGCGGCAAGGCGGGCATCGACGCGACGAAGAAGCTGCCCGAGGAGGGCTACACCCGCGACGGCGGCTGGCCCGACATGGTCGAGTCCGACCCGGCCACCGCGGCCCTGGTGGACCGCCGCTGGAAGGAGTACGGACTGTGAGCCCGATCGTGGTGGGCGGACCCGCCCTGTTCCTCGGCGACGGCACGCCGTGCGTCGCCCTGGTGCGCCCCGAACTCGACGTGAACGACCCGGGGCTGCGCCTCGCGGCCGAGCAGGCCGGGGTCACCCCCGAGGAGTTCGCCGGCGAGTCCGGCGTCTGGCAGGTGATGGCCGACCGTACGGACGGCGAGGGCCGCACCTTCGAGCTGCCCGAGCTGGCCGACGGCGACGCCGCGGTCTTCGCGGACGAGCTGTTGATCGGGCTGTCCGGTACCGGCGACTGCGAGCTGGAGCTCGCCGACGGCGTCCTCGTCCTCACCGTCACCTCCGCGGGCGAGGGCCGCAGCACCCTGGCCGCCCGGGTGGTGCCGCCGGCGGCGGAGGAGGGCGGACCGCTCGACCTGGAGCTCGGCACGCTCCAGGTCGCCGAGCTGCGCGACGAGGTCGCGGCGTTCCGCAGGAGCCTCGCGTGATGACCACCGCCGAGGACGTCGTCGGCCCCGGCCCCGCGCCGGAGGCGAGCGGCAAGGTCAGGGCCTTCCTGAGACTCGTGCTGATCGAGCACTCGGTCTTCGCGCTGCCCTTCGCCTACATCGCGGCGTTCACCGCCATGTTCCGGCTCGACGGGCGCATCCACTGGGGCGTCCTGCTGCTCGTCACCATCTGCATGGTGGGCCTGCGGACCTTCGCGATGGCCGCCAACCGGATCATCGACCGCGAGATCGACGCCAGGAACCCGCGCACGGCCGGTCGTGAGCTGGTGACCGGCGCGGTGTCGGTCCGCGCGGCCTGGACCGGCGCCGGGATCGCGCTCCTCGTCTTCCTCGGTTCGGCGGCGCTGCTGAACCCGCTCTGCCTGGCGCTCGCGCCGGTCGCCGTGATCCCGATGGTGGTCTACCCGTACGGCAAGCGGTTCACGAACTTCCCGCACGCCATCCTGGGCCTGGCCCAGGCGATGGGCCCGGTCGGGGCCTGGCTCGCGGTCACCGGCGAGTGGTCGTGGGACGCGGTGATCCTGGGTCTGGCGGTGGGCGTGTGGATCGGCGGCTTCGACCTGATCTTCGCCTGCCAGGACGTGGCCGCCGACCGCGCGGAGGGCGTCAAGTCCGTCCCGGCCCGCTTCGGCGTCCCGGCCGCCCTCTGGGGCGCGCGCGGCGCGCATGTGGTGACCACGGCCCTGCTGGCCTGGTACGCGCTGGCCACGGACGCGGGCGTGCTGTTCTGGGCCGGCCTGGCGGTCGTCGTCGCCGCCTTCCTCTACGAGCACACGATCGTGAAGCCCCACGACCTGTCCCGCCTGAACCGGGCCTTCTTCACGGTCAACGGCTTCATCGGAATCGCCCTGTTCGTGTGCGCCCTGGCCGATCTGGCCGTGCGGGGTCTGACTCTCTAGTGCTGTGACCGGAAAGGTTTGCCGGGCGTCGCGACCCGGTGGACCTTTCCGGTCTGCGCACTAGCCGCGGTGCGGCCTGCCGTCGAGTGCGTGGACCGTCTCGCGTCCCCTCCTGGGAAGGGCGAAGGCCATGGCCGCGCCCGCCAGGAGGCCGAAGAGGTGGCCCTGCCAGCTGACTCCCGAGTCGTTCGGCAGGATGCCGAGGAGTACGGAACTGCCCCAGAGGGCGGCCATGACCACGCCCACGACGACGCCCAGCGGCCGCCGTTCCACGAAGCCGCGCACCAGCAGGTAGCCGAAGAGGCCGAAGATCAGGCCCGAGGCGCCCGCCGTGATGCTGTTCGACGGGGAGACCAGCCAGACGCCGAGCCCGTCCACCACGACGACGGCGGCGCACACGAGGAGGAAGCGGCGGATGCCGCCGAGGGCCGCGACGAAGCCGAGGGCCAGCAGCGGGACGGTGTTCGCCGCCACGTGGTCGAAGCCGAAGTGGAGGAAGGGCGCGAGGGGTATTCCGGTCAGCCCGTCCGGCTCGCGGGCGATGATCCCGTACCCGTCCAGCGCATGGCCGGTGGCCAGGTCCAGCAGCTCGATCAGCCACAGCAGGGCCACCCAGCCGGCCATCAGCTTCCCCGCAGCCCTGGCCCGGTCGAGCTGTGTCCAGCCCTCTTCCGCCGTCGTACTCATCCTCGTCCCCTCACCGTGTCCCGTCACGGGAACGTGCGGACACCTTACTGAGTGCCCATCGGTGGTGGCCGGATAGTCTCGGAGGTATGACTGAGCGCAAGCGCACCCCGTGGGTGGTCGGGGTTTCCGGGGCGTCCGGGACGCCGTACGCGGCGGCGGTGCTCCGCGGGCTGCTGGCCGCGGGGGAGAGTGTCGACCTGGTGGTGAGCCGCGCCTCGCGCCTCACCCTGCTGGACGAGACCGGGATCGCCTTCCGGGACGCGCACTGGCGCGACGACCTGGGGGAGTGGCTGGGACGCGGAGCCGACGGGAAGCCCGAGACCTTTGCGCGGCCGGAGCTGGACGACGTCCGGTACTGGGGCGCGGGGGACCTGGCGGCCGGCCCGAGTTCGGGCTCGTATCCGGTCAAGGGGATGCTCATCGTCCCCGCGTCCACGGCCTGTGTGGCGGGCGTGGCGCTGGGACTGTCGAAGGACCTGCTCCAGCGCGTGGCGAGCGTGACGCTCAAGGAGCGGCGCCGGCTGGTGGTCGCGGTGCGGGAGACCCCGCTGAACGGGCAGACGCTGCGGCATCTGGTGGCGCTGGACGAGGCGGGCGCGATCGTGCTGCCCGCCTCTCCGGCGTTCTATACGGGTGCGACGCACATCCAGGATCTGGTGGACTTCGTCGCGGGGCGGGTGCTGGACGCGGCAGATGTGCCGCACCGGCTGTACCGCCGCTGGGAGGGGGAGCTGGGAGGCTCCCGTACTGCCCGGGGGGCAGGTGGCGGTGACTAGGCCTTCTTCTTGCGGCCCAGCGGCTTGCGGGCCTTGTCGACGCGGTGGGCCGCGGCGGGCTGGTGGGCACGGGATCGGTTGGCCAGCTCCTGGAGCCCCCGCATGTGGGCGTAGGCCATCTCGATCGTGAACACGGTGAACCACTCCTGAAGATCGTTATTGATCTGCTGAAAGATTTCACAGGGTGTTGACCCTGTGTGCCTTAGATTCTATACCTAGACTTGCAGGATCGCCGAATAATGGAAGGCTCCACGTAAATGGACACGGTGGACAGGCAGCTCATCCAGGCACTCCGGGAAAACGGTCGTGCCTCGTACGCGGAGCTGGGCCGTCTCGTGGGCCTCTCCGGCCCCAGCGTCACCGACCGCATCAACCGTCTGGAGACGGCCGGCGTCATCACCGGCTACCGCGCGACGGTGGACTCGCGTTCCCTCGGCCTCGGCGTCACGGCGCTGATCGGACTCTCGATGTCCGACGCCGCCGACCACGAGGACGTGGCCCGGCGGCTGCGCGACCTCAACGAGATCGAGGACTGCTGGTTCATCGCGGGCGACGACTCCTTCATGCTCAAGGTGCGCGCCAACGACGTGGACGGCCTGGAGAAGATCATCCGCAGGCTCTCCGGAACCAAGGGCGTCTCGCGCACCCGCACCACCATCGTGCTCTCCACGAAGTGGGAGAACCGGGTCGGGGAGCTGCCCGAGGAAGCCTGAGAGTACGGTTGGGCAGGGTTCGCAGGACAGGTAGAGGCATCTAGAGGAGGCGACCGGTACATGGACGCTGGGCTCAAGCGTGAGCTGGAGGAGAAGGTCCGCTCCGGCGAGCGGCTGACCCGTGAGGACGGCATCGCCCTCTACGAGTCGGACGACCTGGCCTGGCTCGGTGGCCTCGCCCACGAGGTGCGCACGCGCAAGAACGGTGACGTCGTCCACTTCAACGTGAACCGGCACCTCAACATGACCAACGTGTGCACCGCCTCGTGCGCGTACTGCTCGTTCCAGCGCAAGCCGGGCGAGAAGGACGCATACACGATGCGCATCGAGGAGGCCGTGCGCCTGGCCAAGGCCATGGAGAACGACAACCTCACCGAGCTGCACATCGTCAACGGCCTGCACCCGAACCTGCCGTGGCGCTACTACCCGCGCTCGCTCTCCGAGCTGAAGAAGGCGCTGCCGAACGTCTCGCTGAAGGCGTTCACGGCGACCGAGATCCACCACTTCGAGACGATCTCGGGGATGTCGGCGTCCGACATCCTCGACGAGCTGATCGAGGCCGGCCTGGAGTCGCTCACGGGCGGCGGCGCGGAGATCTTCGACTGGGAGGTCCGCCAGCACATCGTCGACCACCGCACCCACTGGGAGGACTGGTCGCGCATCCACCGGCTCGCGCACGAGAAGGGTCTCAAGACCCCCTCGACCATGCTCTACGGGCACATCGAGGAGCCGCGCCACCGCGTGGACCACGTGCTGCGGCTGCGCGAGCTCCAGGACGAGACCGGCGGTTTCCAGGTCTTCATCCCGCTGCGCTACCAGCACGACTTCGTGGACATGCAGGACGGCAAGGTGCGCAACAAGCTCCAGGCGCGCACGACGATGGCGACCGGCGCCGAGGCGCTGAAGACCTTCGCCGTCTCGCGACTGCTCTTCGACAACGTGCCGCACGTCAAGGTCTTCTGGGTGATGCACGGCGTCCAGACCGCCCAGCTCGCGCTGCAGCACGGTGCGGACGACATGGACGGCTCGGTCGTCGAGTACAAGATCACGCACGACGCGGACAACTACGGCACCCCGAACAAGCTGGGCCGTGACGACCTGCTGGAGCTGATCCGGGAAGCGGGCTTCCGCCCGGTCGAGCGCAACACGCGCTACGAGATCATCCGTGAGTACCCGGGTCCGGACGCGGACCTGCGCGAGACCCCGCAGGCGATGCGCGTCTGACGCCCCGTCCGACCGCCTCCCGGCGAGTTAACCCCGGCCCATGGGCCGGGGTTTAACTTTTTCTGGACGGGCCGATGATGTAATGGGTAAACTTGCAAAATGACCCTTACTTTCACCCTGGACCCGGTCGTCGACCCCTCCCTGCGTGATGGAATCCTGGCGCTGTGGGCCGACGTCTCCAACGCGGGCGGCGCCGTGGGCTTCGTGCCCCCGGTCACCCCCGACGACATCCGCCCCTCGCTCGACAAGCACCTCGCCGGCGTCGCCGACGGGGGCTGCCGCCTGCTCGTCGGGCGCGACGAGGACGGGGCGGTCGCCGCGACCGCCTTCCTCACCCGCAACACGCACCGGCTGCAGCTCCACTGGCTGTGGGCCTACACGGTGATGGTCCATCCGCGGCATCAGGGCAAGGGGTACGGGCGCGACCTGATGGCCGCCACGGAGGCGGCCGCCCGTTCCGTCGGGAACATCGACGCCATCCGCCTCACCTGCCGCGGGGGTCTCGGCCTGGAGCACTTCTACGCCTCCTGCGGCTACAAGGAGGTCGGCCGCGTCCCCGGCGCCGTCCGGGTGGCCCCGGGCGACGACCGCGACGACATCACCATGCTGCTCCCGCTGTACTGAAGTGCGGCCGGGCCCGCCGCCCACCCCGGAGGGCGGCGGCCGGGTCCCGGCGTGCTTCACTGGACGGGCACCAGCCGCCGCAGACCACGACGAGAGAGAAGGGGTCACCGTGTCCCTCAAGCCGAGCGCAACGATCCGCTACACCGCGATGCGCCTGGGCATCTTCGTCGGATGCCTCGTCGCCGTCGCCGGCCTCGTCCGGCTCGGCTGGGTGCCCGCAGGCCTCGGGGAGGCCAATGTCGCCTGGGTCGTCCTGCTCGCCCTTGTGATCTCCGCCCCGCTCTCCTTCGTCCTCCTGCGCAAGCAGCGCGACGAGATGTCCACGCAGATCTCCGGGCGCGTCGCGGGTGCGAAGGAGCGGCTCGCCGCGAACCGCACCCAGGAGGACCAGGCCGACGACGCGGCGCGCGTGGCCTCATAGGGCCCCAGTCGGCTTCATCACACATCGAACCGCCCCAGCACCGGGTATACCGCCCGTAACGCTGGGGCGGTGGTGTTTTTCCGGGCTGCGCAAGGGGGCCCCGTGCGCCCGTTGTCTCAAAGGGCCCCTTTGAGATTCTCAAAGGGGAAGTGTTAGCGTGTTCAACATGTTGACCACAGTTGCGCACCCCCCGATCGCGAGCGTTCCGCTCGTGACGCGCCTGCACGTCGACCTCTGCCGCCGCGCGTCCGCGGCCTGTTGCTGTTGAGCTGAATCGATACAGCAGCCGTCCCGGCCGGCCTTTCCGGCTGCTGCCGCACCGCTTCACCACCGCAGTACTTCCCCCCTGTCTTCGTGCGCCACCTCCGGAGAGTGTCCGTGTCCGCGACCCCCCAGGCCCCTGCCAAGGCCTCGTTCAAGTTCCCCTTCTGGGCCCAGATCGTCGCCGGTCTGGCCCTCGGTGTCCTCTTCGGCTGGATAGCCCGCAGCCAGGACATCAGCTGGCTCGGCACCACTCTGGAGAAGGTCGGCGACATCTTCATCCAGCTGCTGAAGCTGGCCATCGCCCCGCTCGTCTTCTTCGCGATCCTGGTGTCGATCACCAACCTGCGGAAGGTGAACAACGCCGCGCGGCTCGCCACCCGCACGCTGCTCTGGTTCATGATCACGTCGCTGATCGCGGTGGGCATCGGCATCGGCATCGGCCTGCTGACCGACCCCGGTTCGGGCACCGGCCTCACCGCCGCCGACGGCAAGGACCCCAAGCGGACCGGCTCCTGGATCGACTTCCTGACCGGGATCGTCCCCACGGACATCGTCACGCCCTTCACCGAGCTGAAGGTCCTTCAGATCGTCTTCCTGGCCGTCGTCGCCGGTATCGCCGCCCTCCAGCTCGGCGCCAAGGCCAAGCCGGTCCTGGACCTCGCCGAGTCCGCCCTGGAACTGCTCCAGAAGGCCCTGTGGTGGGTCATCCGCCTCGCCCCGATCGGCACCATCGGCCTCATCGGCACCGCGATCGCCACCTACGGCTGGGACCTGATCGGCAAGTACGCGACCTTCACCGCCGACGTCTACATCGGCTGCGCCCTGGTGATGTTCGGCGTCTACCCGCTGCTCCTCGCGACGGTCGCCAAGGTCAGCCCGATCCAGTTCTTCAAGGGCGCCTGGCCCGCCATCCAGCTGGCCTTCGTCTCCCGCTCCTCGGTCGGCACCATGCCGGTCACCCAGAAGGTCACCGAGCGCCTCGGCGTCCCGAAGGAGTACGCCTCCTTCGCCGTCCCGTTCGGCGCCACCACCAAGATGGACGGCTGCGCCGCGATCTACCCGGCGCTCGCCGCGATCTTCATCGCGCAGATCTTCGACGTGCAGCTGGGCATCAAGGAGTACCTGCTCATCGTCTTCGTCTCGGTCATCGGCTCGGCCGCCACGGCCGGTCTGACGGGCGCCACCGTCATGCTGACGCTGACCCTCTCCACGCTGGGCCTGCCGCTCGCGGGCGTCGGTCTGCTGCTGGCGATCGACCCGATCCTGGACATGATGCGCACCGCCACCAACGTGGCCGGCCAGGCCCTGGTCCCGGTCATCGTCTCGGCCCGTGAGGGGATCCTGGACAAGGAGGCCTACGCCTCCGCCTCGGCCTCCCCGCTGGACGAGCCCGCCCCGGCCGCCGAGTCGGTCGTCGTCGCGGCCTGACCCGCGGCGCACGGCACGCAACGGCCCGCCGCAGCCCCCGCCCCCGTCCGGGCGGGGGCTGCGGCGTTCGCGCGGCCCGCGCCGTCAGTCCTCGAGGCGGTCGATGCTCTCGCGCGGGAGCCTCATCCGAGCGTCGCGCCGCGGATGTACGCGGTCAGCCCGAGGAGCAGGGGCGGGGCGAACCACCACAGGCCCATGGTCCGGCGCACGCTCGGGACGACCGTGATGAGCAGGCCCAGCACGCTCAGGGACACGGAGACGAAGCACATCGCGGCGACGCCCTCGTAGCCCTGGTGGTCCCACTCGGCCTGCGGCCCGGCGAAGAGGGCCCCGGTCACGGCGACGGCGTTCAGCAGGTGGATGATCCCGAGCGGGACGCCCAGGACCCACCGCAGGCACCCCTGGTCCTCGGGCAGGTCGATGCTTTCGCGGGGGTACGTCATCGCATTGCGTCCTTCGCTTGACCGAGGTTTCCGACGAACCGGTCACCGTAGCCCTGGGCCTTGGGGAGGTCCCAGTAGGGTCCCCCGTTGTAGCGGGCGGCGATCTCCCGCATCTGGGCCTCCGTCATCCGATCGGCCGGCACGTCGGCGAGGCCGCTCTCCGCCTTGATCTGAGCCAGGTAGCCGGCGGCTATGAAGGCATTCTGCTTGGGGTCCTGAAGGGCCTCCTCCACCAGGGTCCGCTGGTGGTCGGTGAGGTTCGCCGGGTCGTAGCCGAGCACTTCGGCACCGCGTCGCAGCTGGATGGCGATCGGTCCGTAGGAGGTCTCGTCCAGCTTCCCGCCGAGCCGCCACGGAAGGTTCTCGGGGGTGACCGGGCTCAGGCCCCACGGAGCGGCGGCCTGTTCACGGATCGTGCCGGTCACGTCGTCCAGCAGTCCGGGCTGGTAGCCGCCGATCTCCTGCCAGGCCACGCCCGCGACCAGCTCTTCCGGCAGCCCCGCGTTCCTGGCCGCCGCCCGCAGGATCTCCTTGTTCTGAGAGATCCAGTCCGCGTGCATGCCGTCCGTGACGAGGGGGACCCAGTAGTTGTCGGCGGCGTCCGGCAGCCCCGCGACCCGCATCCGGATGTCGCGGAGCTGCGGGGAGACCGGGGTGTCCGGCCCGACCGGGCCCGCCATGTCCTTCTTCGGCCCGCTGCCCGGCAGATGGGTCAGGGGGTTGGTACGGGCCTCCGCCGCCTCGCGGCGGATGTCGGCCATCGCCGCGTAGATGTCGACCCCGCCCGCACCGCCCTTCGGCCTGAACTCGGGCAGCAGCTCGTACGCCTGCTTCAGCGCGTGGACGCATGAGCTGCGCGCCTCCTGCTCGGCGGCCTTGGCCAGCCGGAAGTTGCCGCCGGCGTCGTCGTGGAGGCGGTCGGCCTCCTCGCGGATGTCGTCCACGTCCATCGTGAGCTCGGCGAGACCGTCGAGGAAACCGGTCGTCGCCCGCATGTCCTCCCACTGGCACATCGGCTCCGCCTCCTGGGCGGTGCGGGTGATCGCGGTGCCCTTCGTGGCGATCAGCGCCGCGAGCTTGCGCTCGGAGCCCTTGCCGTTCGCGTAGTGGGACTTGGCGGTCGTCAGGGCCGCCGCGTACGCGTTCAGGGCGCTCGCGGCCTTGTCGTACCCCTCGGCGATGTGCTGCACGAGCTGCCGGGCCTCGGAGAGGCGCGAGGTGTACGTGTGGCTGTTCTCGCTGTGCCATTCGGTGCCGGTCTCGGCGCGCCGGGCGGGCGTCTCGGCCTGTACGAGCAGATCGCGCAGGCGCTTGAACTCGGCGGCGTTGCGCTCGACCAGTGCCGGATTGCACTCCTCCAGGAACTGGACGTCCTTGCGGTGGCTGATCCCGCTCACTTGGCCTCCGGCTTCACGTACTGCCCCGATTCGAGGAGGCCCGCGAGGAAGGAGCGGGCGGTGCCGTCGTCCACCTGCGCGAAGTCGGTGCCGGCCGTCTTCAGGCGTGTGGCCAGGGCCGCGAGCAGGTTGACCGTGTCCTTGAACTGGTCGTCGGCGAACCGGGCGAAGCGCAGGACCTCCGCCGAGACGTCGGCGTGCGCCCGCGGGGCGCGCGCCATGGTGCTCGCGTCACCGTCGGGCCGGCCCTCGTGGAGGAGCGCGGCGATCTCGATCAGCAGGTTGGCGTTGCCGTTGATGGACGCGGCCCCGGCCACCAGACTCCCGGCCGGACTCCCCGGCACGCCGCCGTCGGCGGGGGCGTGGTTGAGGCGCATCGCGGGCGACGGCTGCTGTGCGAGTACGGCGGCCTTGTGCTGCGCCCATTCCGCGTCGAACGACATGTGTCCCCTGGGTGGTCGATAACCAGACATGACCGGATTCAACTGATCATGTTCATGGGAGACGTGGGAAGAGGACCGTACGGTTCCAAGGGGCGCGGAACCGACAAGAACGGCGGCGGATCCGGCCCGTGTCCGCACCCGCGCCCGACCCCGCCCGCGTCGGTGGGACCGGGCCGTGGGGAGCCGCGCGCCGGGGTGCTCGGACGCATAGAGACCCAAAGAACCGGGGGAAAATACCAACCCACCCCACCCAACCGGCACGCGTCGCTCGGTCGGGTGAATCGTGCCAACTGGGCTGGATTTCCTATGGGTTGCTTGGCATATGCTCGCCCCGACAACCTCAGACATGAGACGGCCCCCGGCGGGACTGCGAATCCCGGCCGAGGGCCTGACCAACCAGGAAGTAGCACCTTCCTTATGGCTACCAAGTAGGAAGCATTCCCCTTCCCCATGGCTTTTGAGCACCCTACCGCGCCCGTCTGCGCCTCGCCCCGAGTTCGCTCCGGGACCCCCCGAACCGGTGTCATCCACGTCAACGTGCGGCTCGCCCGTCACTACACCGTGGTCGCCAACCAGCTAGCCCAGCACGGCCAGTTGTCGGCGACGGCGATCGGCGTCGCGGTGCACATCCAGTCGCTGCCCGAAGGGGCTCCGGTGAGCGTCAAGGCGCTCGCCGCGCGGTTTCCGGAGGGCGAGATCCGGATCGCCACCGCCCTGCGGGAGTTGGAGAAGCACGGCTTCCTGGAGCGGCGGCGCGAGCGGCTGGCGACCGGCCGGGTGGTGACCCGGACGTACTCGTACAACGTGCCGGGAGCCACCCCGGGCGGGCCGCCGGAGCCGCCGGCTCGGCCGAGGCCGCCCGAGCCGCCGGACCGGGCACCCGTACCGGAGCCGGTTGCGGTGCCGGTGCCGCAGGCCCAGGAGGTCGCCGCGCCCGCGCCGGTTCCCGTACCGGAGCCGGAGCCGGTGCCGGAAGCCGGGCCCGCGCCCGGAATCCCTGCCCTGCCCGAGGATCAGCACCTGCACCCCGGTGCGGTCGACCTGCTCGCCGGCCTGCGCCGGCGCGACCCGCGTCTGCTGCTCGGCGAGCGCGACGTACGGCGGCTCGCGCCGGGCGTATCGGCCTGGCTGGAGCGCGGGGTCGCCCCGGAGATGGTCGCGCGGGCCCTGTCCGCCGGTCTCCCCGAGCCGATGCGGCGCCCCGCGTCCGTCCTCGCGTACCGGCTCGCGGAGTTGATCCCGCCGCACCTGCCCCCGACCCCGCCGGGCCCGGAGGTCCGGGACATGAGGCCACCGGACCCGCTCCAGAACTGCGGCGGCTGCGATCGCGCCTTCCGCGCCCCGAAACCGGGCCGCTGCCGCGACTGCCCTCCCGCCGAGGGCGAAACCGCGGCGGCCTGACGTCCGCCGCGTGCCGTGGCTCAGGAACCGGTGACGCGGATCGAGCCGGTGGTGGGGCCGTTGGGGTCACCCACGAAGCAGCTGATCTCGCGGTCGCCGCGGATCCAGGTGCTGGCCTGGGGGTAGTAGTAGTAGATCTCCAGATTCCCCGGGGGATTTACCTCGGCGCCCACGTACGCGGTGAACGCCGGTCCGCCGCACTTCTCCTCGGCGATGGCGACGATCTTCTCCGTGCCCGGGTACGCGCCGTCGTCCAGCTTGATGACGGCGTACGTCTCGCCCTTGTGCGGCTGGTCGCAGGGCACGATGCGCACCGAGAGGGCGGCCTGGCCGCCGTCCTTGTCGTGGTATTCCTTCAGGTCGTCGGTGGTGTTGAAGCAGTCCCCCTCGCGGACGTCGTTCACGCCGCCCGAGACCGGTTCGGTGACCTCGCCGCTGCTGTCGCGCTTGGGCGGGGTGTCGTCGAGCGCTCCGGAGAGGCCGAGGACCACGAAGATCCCGTAGAAGGCGATGGTCACGCCGTGGATGACGATCGCCGCGACGGCGAGCCCCTTGCCCTTCTCGCCGCGCGTGCGGATCTGGGAGAGGGCGATGATGCCGAGGATCAGCGGGACCAGGGGCAGCGCGCAGGCGAGCGACATCACGAACGCCACGATGGCCAGCGCGTTGGTCTTCTGCGGCTGCGGTGCGTACCAGCCCTGCGGGCCGCCGGCGTACGGCCCGGGCTGGCCCGGCTGCCCCGGCTGGCCCGGGTATCCGTACCCTCCCGGCTGCGAGTACGGGCCGGGGGAGGACGGTGGCTGCGGCGGTATGGACATGCTGGTGGAGCTCCTTGCTCAGAGGGTGGGACACGGCAACAGCCGGGCGGCACGCGGCCGCTCCGTGTCCGGCGTGGTCCCGGACGCCTTCCGAGGGCGGCGGTTGCCCTGCCCCGACGCATGCCTGCCGATGGTGTCGTGCGGCCCCACGCTACCTGGCGGGTCCGACACCCTTCAGGGGGTCCGGGCGGCGGCTGCCGCAGTGGCTCGGCGCTGACCGGTGCGGGTCCCGTACGCACGGTGTGAAGGCCGCGCCCGGGCCGAACGCACCGCCGTGGCCGACCCGACGGGCGTTCGGCTCCACGGTGGCTTCGGCGCACACCGGCAGGGGCGGCCGCCAACGCCGGGCGCCAGTCGGTGGGGTGGGCCGTCGGCAGCCGGCCGAGCGGCCCGCCGAAGCGGCGGGCGACGGGGATTTCCCCGACCACGTGCGGGCCGTCCTCGGGTCCGGGGGTGTGGGGCGGTGGCGTGGAGCGTCCGTGAAGAACGGGTCCGGGGGCTGGTCGGGGCGGGTTACGGCTCCGTAGATTACCGGCGGTAACGCTCGTGCCGAGCCGAGGAGAGTACGCCGTGGAAGCCGAGCTGAGGCCGGTGGGTCCCGTGGGACCGGTAGGACCAGTACGACTGGTGGAACCCGTCAAGACCGTGATCGCCGGGGTGGTCCGGGAGGTACGGGTGCCCGCGCTCGTGGGACCGCCGGACCGGGGGTCCCTCGGGGACCTGCCGTTCCAGAACGCCTGGGAGGCCCCCGGGGAGGCGGTGCTCGCCCGCAAGGACCGCGAGGGCGTCTGGCACGACGTCTCGGCCGCGGAGTTCGCGGCCCAGGTGCTCGCCGTGGCCAAGGGCCTGATCGCCGAAGGGCTCCGCGAGGGCGACCGGCTCGCCATCATGGCCCGGACCACCTACGAGTGGACCCTGCTCGACTTCGCCGGCTGGGCCGCCGGGCTGGTCACCGTACCGATCTACCCGACCTCCTCCGCCCTCCAGGCGCGCTGGATCATCCAGGACTCCGGGGCCGTGGCCTGCGCCGTCGAGGACACCGCGCAGGCCCGGCTGATCAGCTCCGAGCGCGGCAACCTGCCCTGGCTGACGCACCTGTGGGAGCTCGACACCGGCGCGGTGGCCCGGCTGGTCAAGGCCGGGGAACGCATCCCGGACGCGGTGGTGCACAACCGGCGGGTCGCCCGTACACCGGACTCCGTCGCCACCCTCATCTACACCTCCGGCACCACCGGGCAGCCCAAGGGATGCGTGATCACCCACGGCAACTTCTACGCCCAGGTGGACAACGCGGTGGAGCTGCTGCACCCCGTCTTCAGGTCCGTCAGCAAGGACCCGGCCTCCACCCTGCTGTTCCTGCCGCTCAGCCACGTCTTCGGGCGGATGGTGGCCGTCGGCTGCATGCGGGCCCGCGTCAAGCTGGGGCACGCGCCCAGCATCAGTACCGAGGACCTCCTCGCCGACCTCGCCGGCTTCCGGCCCACCTTCCTGCTGGCCATCCCGTACGTACTGGAGAAGGTCTACAACACCGCCCGCGCCACCGCGGAGAAGATGGGCCGGGCGTCCTCCTTCGACCGGGCCGCCCGCATCGCGCAGCGCTTCGGCGAGGTCGCCGAGGGCAAGGCCCCCGGCCTCGGGCTGCGCCTCGCCCGGTCCGTGTACGACCCGCTCGTCTACCGGCGGATCCGGGCCGCGCTCGGCGGCCGCGTCCGCTACGTCCTGAGCGGCGGATCGCCGCTGGGCCGGCGGCTCGCCGCCTTCTACACCGGCGCGGGCGTCGAGGTCTTCGAGGGCTACGGGCTGACGGAGACCACCGGCGCGAGCACCGTGACCCCGCCGCAGCGCCCCCGCCTCGGCACCGTCGGCTGGCCGCTGCCGGGCACGGCGGTACGGATCGCGGACGACGGGGAGGTGCTGCTGGGCGGCCGCCACGTCTTCGCCGGCTACTGGAACGCGGCGCAGGCGGCCCCGTACGGGAGCTGGCTGGCCACCGGCGACATCGGCGAGCTCGACGCCGACGGGTACCTGACCATCACCGGCCGCAAGAAAGACCTGATCATCACCTCGGGCGGCAAGAACGTGGCCCCCGCACCGCTGGAGGACTGGCTGCGGGCCCATCCGCCGGTCGGCCAGTGCATGGTCGTCGGCGACAACCGGCCGTACATCACGGCACTGATCACCCTGGAACCGGACGGTCTCCAGCACTGGCGCCAGATGCACAAGAAGCAGAACGTGCCGATCCGCGAGCTGGTGCAGGACGAGGAACTGCGGGCCGACCTCCAGCGGGCGGTGGACGAGGCGAACCGGCTGGTCTCGCGTGCCGAGTCGATCCGCCGCTTCGCCGTCCTGCCGGTCGGCTTCACCGAGGCCCGCGGCCACCTGACCCCGTCACTGAAGCTCCGGCGCGGCGCGATCACCCGGGACTACGCCGACCGCATCCAGGAGCTGTACCGGGGCCCACGGGAGCCCTGACGGCCCGGGCCCGCGACGGCCGCGCGCAAGCGCCCGGCCCGGTCTATCGTGGGCAGATGGGTCCGGGGGGCCGCCCGAGGAGGGTGCCCGTGCACCGTTCCGGTTCCCGTGTCCGCGGCCGTGTCCGCCCTCGCTTCCGTACGGTCGTCGCCACCTGCGCCCTGGTGCTGGCCTCGCTGGGTGCGGCCCCGGCCCCCGCCCGGGCTCCGGCCCCGGCCCCGGCCCCGGCCCCGGCCCCCGCCCCGGCTCCTGCTCCCGTGCCCACCGGCGGCCACCGTGACCCCCTGGCACCGTTCCACGCGCAGCGCATCCGCTGGGGCGACTGCCCCACCGGCTACGAGAGCTCGCCCTGCGTACGGGCGTACGCCGACGAGTTCCTCCTCCACGGGCGGCTGTCGTCCGGGACCCGGTCCTGCCCCGCCGGGGAGTGAACCCCCGACGGGGTGCATCCGGTCAGCAGTTGGCGTGGGTCGGGCGCCCGGCGAAGCGGTCCGCCAGCCAGTTCCCGGCCGCCGGGGAGTGCGTGATCACGCCGCTGACGTGCTCACCGACCCACACGGTGTCGAACTCGACGTTCGCACCCCGCGCGCACCAGTCGGAGCGCAGCCGGCGGCCCACCCCGTACGGGATCAGCTCGTCGGCGAGCGCGTGGTACTGGTACACGGGCGCGGCCGGGGCCGTGCCGCCGAGCCGGCTCTGGTTCAGCCGGGCCCGCCAGTCCGGCTGGGCGAGCGGGTCTCGCGTGGTGAGGTCGGAGATCCGCTTGAAGGACCCGGCGATCGAGTCGATCGCGACGCAGTTCTCCTTCATCCCGGCGACCAGCGCCCTGCCCGGCGGGTTGAGGTAGGAGTCCAGCTTCAGCTCCGGGAAGGCCGTGTCCTGCCCGGCGGCCGCCATGAAGATGAGCCCGGACCCGTAGGAGCCGTTGTTGAACTCGGCCACCTTCAGCAGGTCCGCGGGGACCCCGCCGGTCGCCGTGCCCTTCACCTGGAGCTCCGGGGCGTACGAGCCCTGCAGCTCGGCGGCCCAGCTGCCGGCCTGGCCGCCCTGCGAGTAGCCCATGATGCCCACCGGGCCGTTCGCGGACAGCCCCGCCTCCGGCAGCCGCTGGGCGGCGCGCGCGGCGTCGAGGACGGCGTGCCCGGCGGAGGGGCCGACGGTGTAGGTGTGGACGCCCGGGGTGCCGAGACCCTCGTAGTCGGTGACGACCACGGCCCAGCCGCGCAGGGTGAGCTGCTGGATGAGGTTGGCCTCCATGGCGGTGCCGTGGGGGAGGTTGTTGCTCGGCGCGCAGGAGTCACCCATCCCGACGGTGCCGACGGCGTACGTGATCAGCGGGCGCGGCCCGGTGCGGCCGTCCTGCGGGACGATGACCGTGCCGGAGACGATGTTCGGGGCCCCGTCGGCGGTGGTGGACCGGTAGTGGATCTTCCAGGCCTTGGTGCCGGTGGGCTGGCCGGGCAGCGGGTGGAAGGCGGAGGGGGCGCTGCTGACGACATCCCCCGGGGCGGTGGAGGCGGTCGCGGTGGAGGCGGTCGGAGTGGAGGCTGTCGCGGTGGGGACCGCGGCCGAGACGGTCAGGGCGGCCAGGGCGGTCACCGTGGCGAGCGGGGTGCGGTTGCTTCGGAAACGCATGGGCGGCTCTCCCAGGGGGATCGTTCCGTGCGGGGTAGGTGAGGTGAAGGTAGTGACCGACCGGTAGGAAGGTCGCTGACCGCACAGCTCACCTTTCCTGACCCGCCCTCGCACGCGCCGGACGACCTGCCCGGCCCGGCCTCAGCCGCCCGAGGCGATCCGGTAGGCCCCCGGTGTCGTGCCCGTCCAGCGGCGGAAGGCCCGGTGGAAGGCCGTGTCCTCGGAGAAGCCCAGCCGCGCGGCGAGTTCCGCGATCGGCTCCCCGCTCTCCGCCAGGCCCGCGATCGCCGCGTCCCGCCGCACGTGGTCCTTCAACTGCTGGAAGGACGTCCCTTCCTGCTGGAGCCGGCGCCGCAGCGTCGCCGGCGACACCGCGAGCCGCGCCGCCACCTCACCGAGCGCGGGCAGCCGCGGCGACGTGCGCAGCCGCTGCGTCAGGGTGCGGCGTACCTGCTCCGCGACCGTGGTCCCGTACTCCGGACGGGACAGCAGGTCGAAGGGGGCGCGGCGGAGCATCGCGTCGAGCGCGGGCTCGTCCCGTACGAGCGGTGCGGTCAGCCAGTGCGCGTCGAAGACCGCGCCCGTCCGGTCCTCGCCGAAGCGCACCGGACAGTCGAAGAGCGTCTCGTACTCATCCCGGTGCGGCGGCGGGGGATAGCGGAAGGCGGTGTACGCGAGCGGGATGCGCCGCCCCACCAGCCAGCTGCTCAGCCGGTGCCAGATGGCGAGCACGCACTCGGTGAGGAACCGGTCCTCGTCCCGGGCGAACTCGTTGCGCACGGTGAAGCGGGCCTCGCCGCCGACGACTTCGAGCGCCAGCTCCGGCCCGCCGGGGAAGAGCCCGTAGAACGCGGCCGCCCGCTCCGTGGCCGCGCCGAGGTCGCGGCAGCCGAGCGAGGCGTAACACATCATCGCGAAGGTGCCGGGGCGGCTCGGGACCGGACTCAGCGCGAGGAACTCGTCCTGCGTGGTCCGGTACAGCGCCCGGAAGAGCCGGGCGAACTGCGCGGGCGTGATCCGCGCCCGGTCGTCGCCCAGCAGCAGCGGCGGGATCTGCGCCTCCTGGAGCAGCGGCACGGTGTCGATGCCGCTGCCGCGGGCCCCCGCGAGCAGGGCCCGTACATGGTGCACGGTGACCGTCCGCCTCCCCATGGCTCCGACGGTAGCCCGCCACGGCCCGGGGCGATACGGACGCGGAGGCGCGGATGAGCGCCGGGGTCAGTGGGGGTGACGCTTCCGGTCATGCCGCGGCGGCGGTCCGGCTGCCTAGCGTCGGAGGGGGGCGGAGGTCACCGGCCCAGGTCACCAAACCGGTCACCAAACCGGTCACCAACCCAGTCACCAACCCCGGGAGGGCATGCGATGGACGGTCGGCCGAGCACGCTGGCGGTGTTCACCCAGTGGACCGGGGAGCGGTACGGGCCGGAGCCCGCCCTGCGGTTCCGGTCGCCCGGCGGCGAGTGGCTCTCCCGCACGTACGGGGAACTCGGCGCGGAGGTGCGGGCCGTCGGGTGCGCGCTGCTCGGCCTGGGCGTGGCCGCCGGGGAACGGGTCGCCGTACTGGCCGAGACGCGGCCGCAGTGGACGTACACGCACTTCGGGGCGCTCGCGGCGGGCGCGGTCCTCGTACCGGTGTACCCGACGGCGGGGGAGGAGGAGGTCGCCTGGGTCCTGGCGGACTCGGAGGCGGTGGTCGTGGTCTGCGACGACGGGCGGCAGGCGGCCCGCGTCGAGGCACTGCGGCCGAAACTGCCCGCGCTGCGCGCGGTGGTGCTGATGGACGAACTGCCAGGCCCGGCCGGACCGGCCGGACCGCCCGGAGCGGCGGCGGAGTCGGAACTGCTGGCCCGCGCGGCGGCCGTGACCCCCGGGGCGGACGCGTCGATCGTGTACACCTCGGGCACGACCGGCCTGCCGAAGGGGTGCCGCCTCACCCACGGGAACCTGGGGGCGATCCAGGACGCCACCGTCCCGCTGATCAAGGGCGGGCCGGGGGACTCGACGTACCTGTACCTGCCGCTCGCACACATGCTGGCCCAGCTGATCCAGTACACGACCCTGATCGCGGGCGGGGAGCTGTGCTACTTCGGCGGCCGGATCGAGAACGTACTGGCGGAGCTGGCGGAGGTCGCCCCCACCCATCTGCCGTCCGTGCCGAGGCTGTTCGAGAAGCTGCACTCGGTGGTGCTCTCGCTGGCGGAGTCGCAGGAGGGCGGCCGCGAACGCTTCGAGGCGGCGGTACGGGTGGGGGTGCTGGCGGCGGACGGCCGCCTCCCGGAGGAACTCCGGGAGGAGCACGAGGCGGCGGAGAAGGCGCTGTACGCCCCGGTCCGCGCCGCCTTCGGCGGCCGGCTCCGGTGGGCGCTCACCGGCGGCGCCCCGATCGCCCCGGCGACCCTGGACCTCCTGCGGGCCTGCGGGATCTGCGTCTACGAGGGGTACGGGATGACGGAGTCGGGCGGCGTCATCTCCCTCAACCACCCGGAGGCGGTGCGCCACGGGACGGTGGGCCGCCCGATCGCGGACTGCGAGGTGCGGATCGCGCAGGACGGGGAGGTGCTGGCGCGCGGGCCGATGGTGTTCCCGGGCTACCACGCCAACACCGCGGCGACCGCGGGGGCGCTGGACCCGGAGGGCTGGCTGCACACGGGTGACCTGGGGGAGCTGGACGCCGACGGCTTCCTCCGGATCACCGGCCGGAAGAAGGAGCTCATCATCACCTCCGCCGGGAAGAACATCACCCCGACGGAGGTGGAGTTCGCCGTTCAGCGCTCGCGCTACGTCTCCCGCGCGGTCCTGATCGGAGACCGCCGGCCGTATCCGGTCGCCCTGATCACGCTGGACGCGCAGGAGGTCACGGCCTGGGCGACCCGCGAGGCCCTCGACCTGGGCCCCACCCCCACCACGCACCCGGCGGTCCACGCCCTCATCGACGCGGCGGTCACGGAGGCCAACCGGGCGGTCTCCCGCCCGTCCCGCATCCGCGCCTTCCACATCCTCCCGGAGGACTTCACCCCGGAGGCAGGCACACTGACGCCGTCGCTGAAACTCCGGCGGGGCGTGGTGGCGGAGCGCTACGCGCCGGAGATCGCGGGGTTGTACGGGGGGTGAGTCGTACGGGGGGTGAAGGGGCGCTGTCCCCCGCCCCGCGAGCTCCGCCCCCGGCCCGCCTCCACCGTCCGGCGGCCCAGGCCAAGGCCCAGCCCGTGCCTAGGCCTTGGGTGCCGGACGGTAGGTGCACACGTGGACGCCCGCCGGGCTGATCGTCGTGGAGACCAGTTCGAGGGTGCGCAGGGCTCCGTCCATCGGGAAGATCGACTTGCCGCCGCCCAGCAGTACCGGCATGACCATGAGCCGGAGCTCGTCGACCAGGCCCTCGGCCAGCAGGGTGCGTACGAGGGTGGGGCTGCCCATGACCACCAGGTCGCCGCCCTCGGCCTCCTGCAGCTCCCGGATGCGGGCGACGGCCCGGTCCCCGTCGATGTGGGTGGTGTTGTTCCAGGTCAGGTCGGACTCGCCGAGGGTCCCGGACACGACGTACTTCGGGATGGAGTTCATGCGGTCGGCGAACGGGTCGCCCGCACGCCCGGGCCACGCCGCGGCCATCGTCTGCCAGGTGCGGCGCCCGAACAGCAGCGCCTGGGCGTTCTCCATCGCCTCCGTGAAGGAGCCGCCCACCACCTCCGGGTCGAAGAAGGGGTGCGACCAGCCGCCGTGCGCGAAGCCGCCGTCGTCGTCCTCGCCCTGGCCGCCCGGCGCCTGTACGACGCCGTCCAGGCTGATGAACTCGGTGATGACGATGCGCATGGGAGTCGCCCTCTTCCTCGGTATCGCTCGGCGTCCGCGGTCCGTTCGCCGTGTACGCAGGAGAGACCGCGGGACTCCCCGGAATTCATCGCATCCGCCGGAGCTTTCCGGTGTGACCCGCGTCACTCCAACCGCGCTCCCGGGGTACCGTACTCGGCCGTGGCCGGATCCGGTGCCCCCTTCGGCCGTGACCGCCGAGGTGGGGCGCGGCGGGGGGTAAATCGGTGCCCATCGGGGTGATCCGGGCGAGGAGTTGGGCGAGCGGTTGGGCGTTCTGTCCGTTCGGCCATGAGACCCCGGTGAAGCCGAGACGAATGGTGCGTCACATCTACCGGCGCGACGGCGAGTCGGGTTCGAATACCTGATAGACAGTGGATATTCACGGCTAGACCGGCCGTATACCTTTGACGGCTCCTTGGGGGGATCGCCGCACTGTGAAGCCGCTTCACCGCCACCTCGTCAACACCTCGCGCAAGGTCCTGTGCACGGCCGCACTCGCGGCCAGCCTGACCACCGCCGCGGTCGTGACCAGTCCGTCGACCGCCGACGCGGGAGAGTCCGAGCCCACTCCGGACAGTCCGCAGGCCACCGACCGCGGTGACGCCCGGCTGGATCTGCCCGACATCGTCGCCGACCCGCCGCCCACCGGCGCGGGCGCAACCGAGGGGGCCAGCGGGATACCCGCGACCGCCCTCGACGCCTATCACCGTGCCGAGCTGTCCGTGGCCGCGGCGCTCCCCGGCTGCAAGCTGCCCTGGCAGCTGCTCGCGGGCATCGGGCGGGTCGAGTCCGTCCATGCCTCGGGCTACGGCCTCAAGGCCGACGGCTACACCGAGAAGCCCATCCGCGGCCCCCGCCTCGACGGCAACGGCTTCGCCGAGATCCGGGACACGGACAAGGGCGAGTTCGACGCGGACGCCGTGTACGACCGGGCCGTCGGCCCGATGCAGTTCATCCCGTCCACCTGGGCCACCTGGGGCGCCGACGGCAACGGCGACTCCAAGCGCGACCCGAACAACATCTACGACGCGGCGCTGGGCGCGGGTCTCTACCTGTGCGCCGGCGACCGTGACCTGTCGGTCGCGGCCAAGCTCGACGCGGCGATCCTCAGCTACAACAACTCCCGCGAGTACGTGAACACCGTGCTCGGCTACATGCGCCAGTACCAGAACGGCGGCGCCTCCGAGGTGGCGAACCCGCCCGTCGGCAACTACCCGACGCAGCCGCCGGGCACCGGCCTGCCCACGCCGTCGCACGTGCCGACCCCCACGCCGACGCCGAAGCCGACGCCGACCCCCACGCCGACTCCGACGCCGAAGCCCACTCCGACGCCGGAGCAGCCGAAGCCGCCCGCCGCACGCCTGGCGAGCCTGACGGTCCTCAGCGGCCCCGGCCTGACGGCCGAGGCCGGTGCGGCCTTCACCGAGGCCCCGCGGGTCAAGGTGCTCCTGAGCGACGGCAAGCCCGCCGTCAACCAGGAAGTGATCTTCGCGGTGGAGAAGGACACCACCGGCGGCACCCTCTTCGGCACGGCGGACTCCCTGGTGGTCAAGGCGGGCGCCGACGGCATCGCCGCCGCGCCCGGGCTGAAGGCGGGCGCCAAGGCCGGCACCTTCACCCTGCGCGTCTCGGCCTACGACCCGCAGGGCGGGTTCACCGAGAACCTCGAAGGCAAGGTCACGGTGACGGTCGCGGACAAGCTGGCCCGTGCGGGCGACGCGAAGCCGCTGGAGGCGGTCGCCGGCAAGAGCTTCACCGACGTGGAGGTCTTCGCGACCGCCGCCGGCAAGGCCGTCGCGGGTACGGAAACCGTCGCCGACCTGGTCGTGAAGGACGCGGACGGCAAGTGGGTCCCGGTGGACCCGGCGACCGCGAAGGGCCCGTACTTCAAGGACGAGGCCGGCAAGAAGGTCTTCGGGCGGCTGCTGGCCAAGACGGGCGCCGACGGCAAGATCGTCCTGCCGGAGCTGTTCACCACGGACGTGGCCCCGGGCACCTACTTCGTGCGCCTGACCACCAAGGAGAACGTCACCCTGGTCCTGGAGCTCAAGGTCACGGCTCCGGCCACGACCCCGGCTCCGACCCCGGACCCGGCTCCCACGAAGACGGCGGCCCGCCCCTGAGGCAGTAGGCAGGCAGGTCAGCAGCTCAGCAGGCCGGTAAGCCAGTGGCCCCCGGCACCGTTCCCACGGTGCCGGGGGCCACTGCTTTGCCCCGTCCCGGCCGGTGGACGGCCGGGACGGGGCAAAAGGCAGGAGCCCTGCCTGATCTGCTCGCGCAGAGGGGACAGGGCTCCTTGGGTACTGCATTTCCAACCCGCGATGGGATTGGCCCAGGCGACTAGGCCGGGGTGACGTTCTCCGCCTGCGGGCCCTTCGGACCCTGCGTGACGTCGAAGTTCACCTGCTGGTTCTCCTCCAGGGAGCGGAAGCCAGAGGCGTTGATCGCGGAGTAGTGGACGAAGACATCCGGGCCGCCGCCGTCCTGGGCGATGAAGCCGAAGCCCTTTTCAGCGTTGAACCACTTCACGGTTCCGGTAGCCATGAGCCCTCCTATGGGCCAAAGGGTCGCCCTGCTCCAGAACCTGCTAAGAAGTCTGAAAACTACAAAAGCCTGCGGGTCACATTCTCCGCAGGCCTCGTACTGCAAGGGAAACCAAACTGCAACTTGCGGCGAGCCTAGCACGCACTCTGCGGTGGAGACCAGAGGGAAAGATCACGTCACCCGGACGTTTGAGACCCACTGGAAGGCTGACGCCGATCCGGGGACTAGTCTCGCGATGTGGACCTCTATCGCAGCCGGCCCCGCGTCGGCCACATTCAGTTCCTGAACTGCCTGCCCCTCTACTGGGGGCTGGCCAGAACCGGCACTCTGCTGGACCTGGAACTGACCAAGGACTCCCCCGAGAAGCTCAGTGAGCGCCTCGTCCAGGGGGACCTGGACATCGCCCCGATCACCCTCGTGGAGTTCCTCCGCAACGCCGACCAGCTCGTCGCCTTCCCCGACATCGCGGTCGGCTGCGACGGTCCGGTGATGTCCTGCGTGATCGTCTCGCAGGTCCCCCTGGAGCAGCTCGACGGCGCCCGCGTCGCGCTCGGCTCCACCTCTCGTACGTCCGTGCGCCTCGCCCAGCTGCTGCTTTCCGAGCAGTACGGGGTACGGCCCGACTACTACACCTGCCCGCCCGACCTGAGCGTGATGATGCAGGAGGCGGACGCGGCCGTACTGATCGGGGACGCCGCGCTGCGCGCCTCGCTGCACGACGCGCCCCGGCTCGGGCTGACCGTGCACGACCTCGGGCACATGTGGAAGGAGTGGACCGGGCTGCCGTTCGTCTTCGCCGTCTGGGCCGCCCGCAAGGACTACCTCGCCCGCGAGCCCGCCGTCGTGCGGGAGGTCCACGAGGCCTTCCTCTCCTCCCGGGACGTCTCCCTGGAGGAGGTCACCAAGGTGGCCGAACAGGCGGCCCGCTGGGAGGCCTTCGACGCCGAGCTGCTGGAGCGGTACTTCACGACCCTCGACTTCCGCTTCGGCCCCGAGCAGCTGGCCGGCGTACGGGAATTCGCGCGCCGTACGGGACCGACGACCGGGTACCCCGCGGATGTCGACGTGGAGCTGCTGAGCGCGGTGGTCCAGGAGTGCTGAGCCGGTTTACCCCGCGGTAGTCCAAAGGCCCGGCGGGCGAATGTGCGGTTTACCGGGAATTCCCGCCTTTTTGCATTTCTCGCCCCGTGGTGGAAATGCAAAAGGGTGACCGTGCACCTTCCCCCGCCCCACCCGGCACCCCACTAGGCTGCTGCTGCTCGGCCGGGCGGCACAAGGCGCCCGGGAACACGGGGAATTGGGGGACGTGATGCAGCCGCTCGAAGCCGGGGAGCCGCGGACCATCGGCGCGTACCGGCTGCTGGGCCGGCTCGGCGCGGGTGGCATGGGCCGGGTCTACCTGGGGCGCAGCGCCGGCGGCCGGACCGTCGCCGTCAAGATCGTGCACCCCCACTTCGCCACCGACGAGGAGTTCCGGGCCCGGTTCCGCCGCGAGGTCGAGGCGGCCCGCCGGGTGGGCGGCGAGTGGACCGCGCCCGTGCTCGACGCGGACCCCGACGCCCCCGTGCCGTGGGTGGCCACCGGGTACGTCGCCGGGCCCTCCCTGGACCGTGCGCTGGCCGGGCACGGGCCGCTCCCCGAGACCTCGGTACGGGCCATCGGCGCGGGGCTGGCCCGCGCCCTGGTGGCCGTGCACGGCCTGGGTCTCGTACACCGGGACGTGAAGCCGTCGAACGTGATGCTCACCCTCGACGGGCCGCGGCTGATCGACTTCGGGATCGCGCGGGCCACGGACGGCACCGCCTCGCTCACCTCCACCGGGGTCTCCGTCGGCTCACCCGGCTACATGTCGCCCGAGCAGATCCTCGGCAAGGGGATCACCGGGGCGGCCGACGTGTTCTCGCTCGGCGCGGTCATGGCCTTCGCGGCGACCGGGCGGCCGCCCTTCACCGGGGACAATTCGGCCACTCTCCTCTACAAGGTGGTCCACGAGCCGCCCGAGCTCGGCGAGCTCCCGGCCGGGGAGCTGCGCGACCTGATCGAGGCCTGCCTGGCCAAGACGGCCGCGGAGCGGCCCGCCCCCGCGGCGGTCGCGGCGGCCCTCGGCGGGGCGCTGGGCGCCCCGGGCTGGCTGCCCGGGCCGCTGGTGGAGGAGGCCAGCCGGGCGGCGGTGGCCCTGCTGGACCTGGACGCGGACACCCCCGGGGGCGGATCCGAGGCGTCCGCGGGCCGGGGCTTCGGGACGTCCCGCACGCCGTACGCGGACGGCCCGTCCGGGCCGGTGCCGTTCACGGCCGCCTCGTACGGCGGCCCCGCCGGGGGCGGCTTCGGCCCGCCCGACCCCGCGTACCGCAGCACGGGCCCGGGCGCCGGGTCGCCGTACGGCGACCCGGCGGGCGGCTCCGGCTCCGCCCGTACGGGCGGAGCGGTGTCCGGGGCTCCGACCGCGACCGCGGGCTCGGCCGGCGGAGCCGGTCCGTACGGAACTCCCGGCCCGGGAACCGGCGGTGGGGGGCTGCCCGGGCAGCGGACCGACCCGGAGGGTCCGGGTCGGCAGGTCTCCGTCAGGGCGGCCGGGCGGCGGTTCAGCTGCACCCTGGTCCTGGCCGCGGCGGCCGTGCTGGCGGTGCTGTCCGGCGGGCTGTACTGGCTGGACGTCCTGCCCGGCCAGGGCGCCGAGGAGCGGGACCTGGCCGACGGCGGACCGCGGACCTCCGCCTCCGCGCCGGCCCCGGGGGCATCGGCCTCCTCGGCCCCGAACCCGGCCGGGACCGGGGGTGCGAACCCGACCGGGAGCCCGGCCGCGCCCAAGGGGACCCGCGAGGACGTGCCCAAGGAGCTCGTCGGCACCTGGAAGGGCACGGTCACCACCGCCCGCCTCGGCCTGTCCTCGGAGTTCGAGATCACGATCAGGGCGGGCCGGGTCGGTGAGGTCGTCGGCCGGGACAAGTCGGTCCTGGCCGTCCTGGGCACCGACTGCAGCGGCGACTGGAAGCTCTCCTCCGCCACCGACCGCTCGCTGGTCCTGGACACCTCGGGCGGCCCCAACCCGGCTCCGGGCGTCTGCTCCAACGGTTCCGCCGACGAGCGCTTCAGCCTCAATGCCGACGGGACGCTGCACTACAGGTCGGGCGACGCCCCGGCCGGAAACCCCGAGGGCGACCTCAGGCGCAGCCCCTGAAATGCGCCGGGCGGCCCTGGCGTAGGCTGGATCGGTCCGGACCTTGACACAGACACACCGCCGAAAGGTGACTCACCGGTGACCGACCTGGCCGTTCTCCAGTCTGTCCTCGACCGCGCCGCCGCGGGGGGCCGGATCACCAAGGAAGAGGCGCTCGACCTCTACCGCCACGCGCCGCTGCACGCGCTCGGCCAGGCGGCCGACGCCGTGCGCCGCCGCCGCTACGCCGGTACCGAGCACATCGCGACGTACATCATCGAGCGGAACATCAACTACACCAACGTGTGCGTCACGGCGTGCAAGTTCTGTGCCTTCTACGCGGCCCCCAAGGACACGAAGAAGGGCTGGTCCCGCGACCTCGACGACATCCTGCGCCGCTGCGCGGAGACCGTCGAGCTCGGCGGCACGCAGATCATGTTCCAGGGCGGGCACCACCCGGACTACGGCGTCGAGTACTACGAGCACCACTTCTCCGCCATCAAGAAGGACTTCCCGCAGCTGGTCATCCACTCCCTCGGCGCGTCCGAGGTCGAGCACATGGCCCGCATCTCGGGCGTCTCGGCGGAGGAGGCCATCCAGCGCATCCACGCGGCCGGCCTCGACTCCTTCGCGGGAGCCGGCGCCGAACTGCTGCCGGCGCGGCCGCGCAAGGCGATCGCCCCGCTCAAGGAGTCGGGCGAACGCTGGCTGGAGATCATGGAGATCGCCCACAAGCTGGGCGTGGAGTCCACCTCCACCATGCTGATGGGCACCGGCGAGACCAACGCCGAGCGCATCGAGCACATCGCGATGATCCGGGACACGCAGGACCGTACGGGCGGCTTCCGCGCCTTCATCCCGTACACCTACCAGCCCGAGAACAACCACCTCAAGGGCCGCACCCAGGCGACGATCTTCGAGTACCTGCGCATGATCGCGATCGCGCGCCTCTTCCTCGACAACATCGCCCACATCCAGGGCTCCTGGCTGACCGTGGGCAAGGAGGCGGGCCAGCTCTCGCTGCACTACGGTGCGGACGACCTCGGCTCGATCATGCTGGAGGAGAACGTGGTCTCCTCGGCCGGTGCCAAGCACCGCTCCAACCGCCAGGAGATCATCGACCTGATCCGCAAGGCGGGGCGCACCCCGGCGCAGCGCGCGACCACGTACGAGCACCTGCTCGTGCACGACGACCCGGCGAACGACCCGGTCGACGACCGGGTGGTCTCGCACATCTCCTCCACCGCCCTCGAAGGCGGCACGGCGCACCCCGAGCTGAAGCTCATCTCCACGAACTGACGACACCCGCCGACCGATGCTGACGCTGCACACCGCCGAACTCCTGGTCCCCGGGCCGGGATCCGCGCCGCTGCCCGGCGGCGCGGTCCTCGTCGACGGCGACCGGATAGCCCGCGTCGGCCCGTACGAGGAGGTCGCCGCGGCCCACCCGCACGCCCGGACCCGCCGCTGGCCCGGGGTGATCACCCCGGGGCTGGTCGTGCGCGGCGCGGACGAGCTGCTGGAGCGGACGTACTACCCGGACGACCCGTACGAGGTCACCGAGCTCGGCGCCGACCCGATCAGGGGCGAGGCCGCGCTGGATGCGCTGAAGATGACCGAGCCGCGGTGGGGCAACAGTGCCCGGCGGGGCACGCAGCGGCTCCTGGCCCGCGGGGTGGTGGCGGTCTGCGGCCGCTTCACGGTCCCGGCGGTGCGCACGGCGGTGTCCCGGTCCGGGCTCACCATCCTGGCACCGGTGGCGTACGAGGGGCTGCCCGCTCTGGATCCGTTCGCCGGGCGGGGCGCGGCGGCGGAGGCCTTCCACGGCATTCTGGAGGCGGGGGTCCCGGCGCGTTTCGCCGCCTTCGCGGTGGCGGACGAGGCCGGGCTGAAGGAGCAGGGCGCGACCACGTGCGTGGCCACGGTCATCGGCGGGCGGCTGCTCCACCGCCGTCGCTGAGCCCGCTCCGCGCGCAGTGCCCGGAGCCGGCGGTGCGCAGGGTGTCCTCCCGGGCGAGCGCGGCCAGCAGGCAGGCCTGGAGGCGGCTGATGCCGCCCAGCTTGGCCCGTATGTTGACGACGTGGAACTTCACCGTGCTGACGGAGAGTTGCAGCTCGACGGCGAGTTCCCGGTTGGAGGCGCCGGTGGCCAGGCACAGGAACACCGCGGACTCCTGCTCGGTCAGCTGGGCGTCGGCGGTCCGCTCGGAAGCGGGACGGTCGAAGGCCGGGCGGTCCGTGGCGGGGCGGTCCGTCGCCGGTCTGTCCCCGCTCGACGCGTTGCCGCTCGACGGGTCCTCGGGCGGCGCCTGCTCCTGCGCGCCCGGCTCCTCGTACGAGGGAAACCACGCGGGGACGCTGAAGCTGACGACGCGCACGGTTTCTCCTCGCCCCCGGGCGCCCGTCCTGTAGCCGCCTCTCGCCCTATAGGACGGGTGGACCGGACAGGTAGGTTCCCTTCGAGTCGTAAGGCCAGGCGTTGGACTTGCAGCCGTTCAGACCCTTGATCTGTTGCATCATCGCGGGAGCGGGCTGGCCGGGACCCGGGCACGACTCGTGGCCGCGGCCGAGTTCGTGGCCGACCTCGTGGTTGATGATCAGCGCCCGGTACTCCTCGGGCGAGCCGCTGAACTGCGGCGAACCCTCCTGCCAGCGCTTGAGGTTGACCACGACGGTGTGCCCCGAGCTGCAGTTGGTCTCGCCGATGAGCTCGGGCGTGACCACGTCGCACAGCCGGTCGGTGGTCTTGGGCGTCGCGATCTTGACGGTGAAATCGACCGGCTGGCCCTCCCCGACGAGCTGGAAGCCGTACTTCGGGTCCTTGGTCCAGCCGCGCGGGTCCCCGAGGATCGCCTCGACCGAGCGGGCGGCCGACTCCGGGTCGACCCCGCTGCCCTCCTCGACCTCGATCCGCCAGCGGCGTGCGGGCCCCTTGCCCTGCACGTTGCCGGCGGCGGCGGAGGCCTTGAAGACACCCGGCCGGGCGGTCGTCGCGGAGGGCTGCGGCGACGGCGAGCCCTCGGCCCGCACCGAGGGCGAGGCGGAGGGCTGGGGGGAGGGGGACTTCTGGCCGCCCTGCGGGACCGGGTTCCCGGAGCCGTCGGCGGACTCCGCGTCCGTCGGGTCCGGCTGGGCAGCGGTCCGGCCCGCGGCGGTGTTCGCGCCGTCGTCCCCGGGCAGCAGCGTGTACGCGGTCGCCGAGACCACGACCAGTGCCGCCGAGCCGAGGAGGATCGTGCGCCGCAGCCGCTTGCGCCGCTCGGCCCGGCGCCTGGCGCGCGGGCCGCTGCGGCTGGAGCGACCGGTGGAATGGCCTGCCGGCATCGTGAAGCTTTCTGTTCGTGGCGGCCACTGCCGGACCGGCCACGATTCGGGTGCCGATCCGGTGGGTGACCCTCACCGGGCCGCACGCTGTCAGTCAACGGGTCCGCGGGTGCGCGGCGTAACTGTCCTTCGGAACAGTTTCCGACATCCACCCCCGGGCGGTCACAGCGGGTAGCCGTGGAGCCCCTGCGGCCCGGCGGGGGCACGGCCTGAGAGGATGGGTGCGTACCCGCCGATCCGCATCGCACACCGAGGGGCGAACGCCAGTGACAAGGGCTTCCCTGGACAAGCAGCCGCACGAAGTCGCCTCCATGTTCGACGGCATCGCGGAGAAATACGACCTCACCAACGACGTCATCTCGCTGGGCCAGGCCCGGCTGTGGCGCAAGGAGGTCGCCAAGGCGGTCGGCGCGCGCCCCGGTCACACCGTCCTCGACCTGGCCGCCGGAACCGCGACCTCCTCGCTGCCCTTCGCCGCCACCGGCGCGTACGTCGTCCCCTGCGACTTCTCCCTGGGCATGCTCATGGAGGGCAAGAAGAAGCACTCCTGGCTGCCGCTGACCGCCGGTGACGCGACGAAGCTGCCGTTCAAGGACGACGTCTTCGACACCGTCACGATCTCCTTCGGGCTGCGCAACGTCCAGGACACCGACGCCGCGCTGCGCGAGCTGTACCGGGTGACGAAGCCCGGCGGGCAGGTCGTCATCTGCGAGTTCTCGCAGCCCACCTGGGCGCCGTTCCGGACGGTCTACATGGAGTACCTGATGCGGGCGCTGCCGCCGGTGGCCCGCACGGTGGTCTCCGACCCCGACCCGTACGTGTACCTCGCCGAGTCCATCCGCGAATGGCCGGACCAGCCGGCGCTGGCCGCCCTGCTGCAGAAGGCCGGCTGGTCCAAGGTGGCCTGGCGCAACCTCAGCGGCGGCATCGTCGCGCTGCACCGGGGCATCAAGGACTGACTGCCGTGCCGGACGTCGCGCCCACGGACTACGGGCCCCTGCTGGAGCGGATCGCGGCCGACATCGCCCCCCTGAGGGGCAGCGGTACCCCGGCCGAGTACATCCCCGCGCTCGCCGCCGTGGACCCGCGGCAGTTCGGGATGGCCATCGCCGACCTCGACGGGAACGTCTTCGGGGTCGGGGACTGGCAGGTCCCCTTCTCCGCGCAGTCCATCACCAAGGTCTTCGCGCTGGCCCTGGCCCTGGCCGAGGGCGGTGACAGCCTGTGGGAGCGGGTCGGCCGGGAGCCCTCCGGCAACCCGTTCAACTCGCTCGTGCAGCTGGAGTACGAGAACGGCATTCCGCGCAATCCATTCATCAACGCGGGCGCCCTCGTGGTCACCGACCGGCTGCAGACGCTGACGGGCGACGCGAGCAGCGAACTGCTGGAGTTCCTGCGGCAGGAGAGCCGGAACCCGGACATAGGGTTCGACGCCGAGGTCGCGGCCTCCGAGCAGGAGCACGGCGACCGCAACGCCGCCGTCGCCCACTTCATGGCCTCGTACGGGAACATCGACAACCCGGTGCCCGCGCTGCTGGAGCACTACTTCTGGCAGTGCTCCATCGAGATGAGCTGCGCCGACCTGGCCCGTGCCGGGCGCTTCCTGGCCCGGCACGGGCTCCGGGCGGACGGTTCGAGGCTGCTGACGCGCAGCGAGGCCAAGCAGATCAACGCGGTGATGCTGACCTGCGGGACGTACGACGCGGCGGGCGAGTTCGCGTACCGCGTCGGCCTGCCGGGCAAGAGCGGGGTCGGCGGGGGCATCGTCGCGGTCGTCCCGGGCCAGTGCGTCCTGGCGGTGTGGAGCCCGGGCCTGGACGCCCGGGGCAACTCGGTGGCGGGCGTGGCGGCACTGGACCGGTTCACGACCCTGACGGGCCTGTCCGTGTTCTAGGCCGTCTCTTTCGGATCGTGTCGGGCCGACACGATCCGAAAGAGACGGCCCGGGAGGGCCGGAGTCGACGCAGGACACCGACCGCTCCCTCGCGTTCTACAGTGCGAGTTCGTAGCGGCGGGCGGGGTTGCCCGCCGGGGTGGTGAACTCATCGGCCAGCACCATGCACAGGCGTTCCGCGACCGCCACCGAGCGGTCGTTGCGGGCGTCGATCATCGCCACGACCCGGTTCAGACCGGCCGCCCGGACCCGCTCCAGCGTGGCCAGCGCAGCGGCGTACGCGTAGCCCTGGCCCCACGCGGAGCGGCCCAGCCGCCAGCCGATCTCGATCTCGCCGACCGGCCCCCACCCCTTCTCCCGGGGCCACGGCTGGGCTCCGGTGAAGCCGATCACCGCGCCCTGCCCGTCGAGCAGGGTCCACAGGCAGTAGCCGAGCTGGGCGTCGTGCATGCGCTGGCGCGCGGTGATCTCCTCGTACGCGGACAGTTCCGCGGGTCCGCCCAGGAACTCCATGACGTCGGGGTCGGCGAAGACCGAGTGCCAGGCGTGCGCGTCCTCGTCCGTGGGCACGCGGAGCTGTACGGCGGGAAGTGGCCGGGTCTGCGAGGTGGTCATCGGAGGCACCCTTCGGATCGTGATCTCTCTCGCTGCATAGACTGCACATGTCCGGTGCCGCCTGGCACCCTTTATCGAGCCTTCGGGAGACCCCGCAGTGACCGAGCTCCTCTCCGAACACTCCGCGGACGTGATCGTCGTCGGGGCCGGGCCCGCCGGCTCGACCACCGCCTACTACCTCGCCAAGGCCGGATTGGACGTCCTGCTGCTGGAGAAGACGGCGTTCCCGCGCGAGAAGGTCTGCGGCGACGGCCTGACCCCGCGTGCCACCAAGCAGCTGGTGGCGATGGGCATCGACATCTCCGAAGAAGCCGGCTGGCTGCGGAACAAGGGCCTGCGGATCATCGGCGGCGGGCAGCGGCTCCAGCTGGACTGGCCGGAACTCGCCTCCTACCCGGACTACGGACTCGTCCGCAAGCGTGACGACTTCGACGAGACCCTGGCCCGCCAGGCGCAGAAGGCCGGCGCCCGGCTGTACGAGCGCTGCACCGTCGGCGAGCCCGTGCGCGACGCGCGAACCGGCCACATCACCGGCGTGCACGCGAAGCTGGGCGAGGAGAAGACCCCGGTCACCTTCCACGCCCCGCTGGTCGTCGCGGCCGACGGCAACTCCTCCCGGCTGTCCCTGGCGATGGGCCTGCACCGGCGCGAGGACCGCCCGATGGGCGTGGCCGTACGGACGTACTTCACCTCGCCGCGGCACGACGACGACTACCTGGAGTCCTGGCTGGAGCTGTGGGACCGGCGCGGCGCGCAGGACCGGCTGCTGCCCGGCTACGGCTGGATCTTCGGCATGGGCGACGGCACCTCCAACGTCGGCCTCGGCATCCTGAACTCCTCCTCCGCGTTCAAGGAGCTGGACTGGCGCGAGGTCCTCAAGGCCTGGTGCGCCTCGATGCCGCAGGACTGGGGCTACACCCCCGAGAACATGACGCAGCCGATCCGCGGCGCGGCCCTGCCGATGGCCTTCAACCGGCAGCCGCACTACACCAAGGGCCTGCTGCTGGTCGGCGACGCGGGCGGGCTCGTCAACCCGTTCAACGGCGAGGGCATCGCGTACGCCATGGAGTCGGGCCGGATCGCGGCCGACGTCATCGTCCAGGCCCAGGCCCGCGCCACCCCGGCGCAGCGCGAACTGGCGCTGCACAACTACCCGAAGGTGCTCAAGGAGACCTACGGCGGCTACTACACCCTGGGCCGCGCCTTCGTGAAGCTGATCGGCAACCCGAAGGTCATGAAGATCGCCGCCCAGCGCGGTCTGACCCACCCGGTGCTGATGCGGTTCACCCTGAAGATGCTGGCCAACCTGACCGACCCGACGGGCGGCGACGCGATGGACCGCATCATCAACGGCCTCTCGAAGGTGGCCCCGAAGGCCTGAGCCGGGTGACGTGGGGCGGCGTCCCGGTGGGCGTCCGCCCCGCCGGGTCAGCCGTCCGTACCGGTTTCCGCCGGGGCCCCCGCCCCGGCTTCCGGACCCGAGGGCGCGGGGGCGTCCGGGCTGCCGTGGACGGTACGTACGCACCGGGCCAGCAGGACCAGGCCGCACAGCAGCAGGGCTCCCGAGGCGGTCCAGCCGAGGCCCAGCGTGAGCGGGTGGCCGGGCTTGTGCCAGGGGCGGGCGGTGGTCAGCAGCCAGCCGCCGACGGCCAGCAGGCCGAGGCCGAGCGCCGCCGGGACGGCGGTGGGGTCGCCGGCGCCGTGGGACTCGTACGACTTCGGGTTCACGGGACCACCACCTCCTGGGGACGGTCGGGCGCACTGCCGCCCGGTGTCTTCCCCGTTGTCTTCCCCGCTATCTTCGCAGGGCCTCGGCCGGTTCGACACGGGCCGCCCGCCAGGCGGGATAGAGGCCGGCGAGCAGCCCGGTGACCAGGCCGGTGAGCGGGGCCGCGGCCACCGTGACCGGGTGGATCACCGGGGTCCAGTCCCGGACGAGGCAGACCCCGACCACGGTCAGTTCGCCCAGCGAGGTCCCGACCAGGCCGCCGAGCGCTCCGAGGGCCGCGGACTCGGTGAGGAACTGGGCCGAGACGTGCCGGCCCCGGGCGCCGAGCGCCCGCCGCAGCCCGATCTCGCCGGTCCGTTCCAGTACGGCGACCAGGGTGGTGTTCGCGATCCCGACCGCACCGATGACCAGGCAGATCCCGGCCAGCAGCAGGAAGAGCGCGCTCAGGTCGGCGGTGACGCCGGAGCGCAGCATCCGCGGGTCGGGCGGCGGGACGGCCTTGAGGTACTCGGGGTGGTCGGGGCGCAGCGCGAGCGGGGCGAGCTCGGCGACCTGCCGGGCGGCGCCGAGTTCGGTGGCGATCAGCAAGCTCGCGGCCCCGGGCGCCGGCGGCCCCCAGAGCTGCTCGGCGGTGGCGCGCGGCACGAGGACCGACATCAGGTGCTCGGGCCGGCGTTCGAGGTCGTCGACGATCCCCGCCACGGTGAAGGGCTCCTGGCCGATGTACAGGGCGGGCCGGGTGGCCAGGGTGGCGATGCCGAGGCGGGCGGCGAGCCCGCTGCCGATGACGACGACGCGCTCGTGGCCGCGCTCGGCGAAGTCGTCGTAGAGCCGTCCCTGCTGGAGGGTCGGCACGAGGGCGGCGACGGCCCCGGGGGAGGCGGCGACGACGGCCGCGCCGGTGGTCGGGTCGCCGGCCCCGGACGGCAGCGGGCCGACCGTGGTCCGGGAGTCGAGCCGCACCGTCCACAGCACCCCGGCGTGCTCGATACCGGCGACGGCGCGCAGCCGCTGCTCGGCGTCGGCGGGGAAGCCGGGCCCGGCGAACTCGTTCTGCTGGGCGGCGATGTCCTCGACGCTGACCTCGGTGGCGGTCAGGACGTTGAACCGGCCGTCGATCTGGGAGGAGATGGTGGCGGTGAGGCCGAGCACGGCGACGAAACTGCCGACGCCGAGGACGGTGCCGAGGGTGGTGAGCACGGCCCGGCCGGGTCGGCGCAGCATGCCGGCGACGGCCTCGGCCAGGGCGTCGCGTACGGACAGCCGGGTCGGTGCGACGGCCCTCGGTGCGACGGCGCTCGGCGGGATGGCGCTCGGCGGGATGGCGCTCACGGGTGGAGCCGTCCGTCGCGGATGGTGACGGTCCGGTGTCCGCGCCGGGCCACCTCGGGGTCGTGCGTGATGACGAGGACGGTCATCCCGGACCCGTGCAGGTCGTCCAGCAGCCCGAGGACGGACGCCGCGTTGGCGGAGTCGAGATTGCCGGTCGGTTCGTCGCACAGCAGCAGCGAGGGCCGCCCGACCAGGGCGCGGGCGATGGCCACGCGCTGGCGCTCGCCGCCCGACAGCCGTCCGGGCACGGCGCCGGTCCGGTGCCCGAGACCGACCTGGTCCAGGGCCGCGCGGGCTCGTACGAGGCGCTGGGCGCGCGGGATTCCGGTGTAGAGCATGGCGAGGGTGACGTTCTCCAGGGCGGACCGGTGGGGCAGCAGGTGGAAGGACTGGAAGACGAAGCCGATCCGGCGGCCGCGCAGGGCGGTGCGCTCCCGGTCGGGGAGTGCGGCGGTGTCGATCCCGTCGAGGAGGTACCGGCCGCTGGTGGGGGAGTCGAGCAGGCCGGCGACGTTGAGGAAGGTGGACTTCCCGGAGCCGGAGGGGCCGACGACGGTGATGAACTCGCCGCGCCGGACGGTCAGGTCGCAGGGGTGCAGGGCCTCGACGGGCGGCGGCCCGGGGTAGGTGAGGCCGACCCCGCGGAGTTCGATCACGGGGCTGTCGCTGTCGCTGTCGCCGTTGCCGGGTGGCCGCGGGCCCTGCCGCGACTGCCGCCGCAGGAGCCTCACTCGGACTTCCCCGGGGTCTGTCGGGGTGCGACGCCGATCACCACTCTGGTCCCGGCGGCCAGTGCGCCGGCCCGGGCCGGGGTGACGGCCACGAAGCCGTCGCCGCTGGTGCCGGTGCGCACCTCGATGCGCCGCTGGGTGCCCTCGGCGGACACGGCGGTGACGACCGTACGCCCGTCCGCGCCCGCCGAGACGGCGGTGACCGGGACGACGAGGGCCTCGCCATCGGTGGCGGCCGACTCGATGGTCAGCCGGACGTCCTGCCCGGCGAAGCCGGCGGGCAGCGGCTGGTCGGCGCGGACCACCATCCGGTAGCCGAGGTCGCCGCCCCCGCCGCCCCCGCCGCCCTTGGAGTCCTGGCCCTGACCCTGCTGCGGGGGCTCTCCGGCGGGCTGTGCGGCGGTCCGCTCGGTGGCGACGATCGCCACTTTGCCGCGGGCATCGGTGCCGGAGACCTCGGATGAGATCACCACGGCCATGCCGGCGCGCAGCAGCTGCCGCTTGTCGTCCTTGAGGTAGGCCTCCACGACGAGTTCCCCGGCGGAGAGCGTGAGCACCGGCCCGGAGACGGGGGAACCCGCGCGGGCGCCGACGGAACTGACGCGGGCCGGGAAGGAACCCAGGAACACGGTCTCGGCGGCGGGCAGCATCGGCCCGTCCGCGGCCTCGGCCGCCGCGAGGGCGGCCCGGGCCTCGCCGAGCGCCTCCCGGGCCCGCGCCAGCTCCCGGCCGGACCCGGACCCGGGTCTGGCCTTGGGGCTCGGCGTGGCCGTCGCCCCGCCCTTGCCGGATCCGGGCTCCGCGGACGCGCCGACCGGGCCGCTCGCGTCCTCCACGGCCCACGTCGCGGACCGTACGGCCTCCCGCGCCGACTTGAGCGCCGCGCCCCCGTCGGCGACCGCGGGCAGCGGCTCGTACCCGATGGCCCGGTAGCGGGCCGCGAGCGCGGCCTTCGTACCGGCCCCGAAGACGCCCTTCGCATCGGCCCCGGTGCCGTGTCCGAGCTCGCGCAGCGCCCGCTGCAGCTGCGTCACGTCGTCGCCGGTGGCCCCGGGCCTCAGATCGCGGTACATCGGCTGCGCGCCGTGCAGGGTGAACACGGGCCGCCCGGACACCTCGGCGATCAGCTGCCCGGCCGTGACCGGTTCCCCGGCCTTCAGCGGCAGTTCGGTCACCACCGCGGCCCCCGCGCCCTCCCCGGAGCGGATGCCCTGCGGGGACACGGCGACGCTCTGGTCGGCGGCCACGGTCCCGCGCATCACCACGGTCTGCGCGAGCACCCGCCGCTCGACCTCGGCGGTGAGGGCCCCTTGCGCGGGCGGCCCGGCCTCCGCGGCCACCTGCGCCGGGGACTTCACGAGGGTGGTGGCCAGCAGCCCGCCGACCGCCATCAGCGCGGCCCCGCCGACGACCGCGAGCACCACGCGCCGGCCGCGCGCGAGCCCGCCGCGGTCGCCGCGGTCGTCGCGGTCGTCGCGGTCGTCGCCGGGGACCTCGGGGACCCCGGGGGACAGGGCTTCGGTGTGTTCCACGACCTGCTCCCGTTCGCTCATCTCTCCGGCCGGCACTTCTTCAACGCGTCGATGTGGTCGCGCTTGAGGGCGGTCCACTGCTCGGGAGTGCCCTTGCGCTCGTCGATCTGGGCGGTGACCGGGTCCGGGTCGGGGTACCAGGAGATGCCCTCGGCCCGCAGGCACGCGGACTCCTTCTGCGCGGCGGCGACCTGCGCGGGATCGGCCGGCTGGGGCTTCGCCGGGGGCGGCAGCAGTGACGCGCAGGCCGTGTGCGCCTCCTCGTTCCAGGGCTTCGACTTGTCCACGCGCGGAGCTCCGTAATCCGTATGGACAATCGCCACACCCTGCTTCTTCAGGCAATCGTGGTAGGCGATTTCCTCCGCGGTGGGCGGCGGACTGTCACTTGCTCCAGGTTCTCCGTCTCCGCCGCCGCATCCCGTCAGAGAAATGCACAGGACGAGCAGGGCGGTCAAATACCTTGCATGCACGACGGGTTCCCTTGCGGCGGTAGGAGTGGATTTTGCGCATCCGTTTCGTGGTGGGGGAGGTGCGCGCCGCCAGATAGTAGATAGCCGTGTGCTGTGGGGGCAAGTTACCTGTCGGACAACAGAAATGACTGTCCATCAGCTGAGAAAGGACTTGTTCCGGCGCAAAGGTTCGCTGTTGAATCCCCGCCGGGTGGAAATGTGCGATCCCACCCCGCCCGACACACCCCGACTTTCACCGGAAAAGTGAGGCAAGAGTGATGGACAACGCAATGCGCAAGCTGGCGGCCGGCTGCGTCGCGGCCGTTTCGGCCGGTGCCATTCTGCTGGGAACTGCGGGCCCTGCGGCCGCCTGGGCGCGCGACGGAAATCTGGAGAACCAGGAGTTCGGGCTTTACTACTGGCAGAACCAGTCGGGCTGTGTCTTCGACCTGGTGACGAATGACCTGAACTTCAGCGACGACAAGTACCAGGGGTCCTGCTCGGCCAGCGGCTCCTGGATCAACGACACCACCGAGTCGTACCGGAACCGGGACATCTACGCCTGGAAGGTCGGTACCGACAAGGACCTGGGCGGCAACGTCGGAGAGATCCCGTCGAACTACGCGGGCAACGCCTCGGACAAGTTCAAGAACAAGATCAGCTCGGCCAAGTACACCCTCCACCCGTAATCCGGATCCGGCAGAAGGAGTTCCACGCCATGCACACCTCCCGGCGCCGCCGGCCCGCCGCCGCTCCGGCCGCCGTCCTGCTGACGGCCGTTCTCCTGGCCGGCTGCGCCGGGACCGGCGGCGCCGGGGACGGCGAACCGGAGCTCGGTCCCGTCGAGGTGAACCCCGCGACGGCCGCCCTGTCCCTCCCGATGGACGCGTACACGGACACCGAGGCCGAACGGATCCGGATGGGCCAGGTCCAGCAGAACCTGGTCTCCCGGTGCATGGCCCGGTACGGGTTCACCTACGAGGGCGTGAGATCGGCCGAGCCCCCCGGCGCCGGGGCCGAGGACCGCCACCGCTACCTCTTCGGCCTGGCCGATCCGCAGTTCGCGGCGGCCCACGGGTACGACAAGACCTCCGGCGAGGGAACACCGGCCAAGCCGCAGGCACCGCAGCTGAGCGACAGTGCGTACGTCGTGATGACGGGCGAGCAGCCCGGAACGCAGGGGGGAAGGATTCCCGACGCGAACACCGAGGAGGAGGCCGCGGCGGTCGACAGCGGTCTGACGGCGGCCGGGCAGAAGGTGCCGGCCGGCGGGTGCGGGCGGGAGGGGTACCGCAAGCTGTACGCACCGACCAGAGACAGCGTGGACCTGCTCTTCACGTTCGAACTGGCCTCGGAGGCGCACGCCCGCTCCCGACAGGACTCCCGGGTCGTCGACGCCCTCGAGAAATGGTCGTCCTGCATGGACAAGTCGGGATACACCGGGATCGAATCGCCGTACGACGTCGTCGAGAAGCTGGGCCTGGAGAACGACAAGGGCGGCCCGAAGGCCGTGACGGCGGCCAAGGCGGACGTCGCGTGCAAGCGCGAGGTCAACCTCGTCGGGATCTGGGGCGCGGTCGAGAAGGCCTACCAGGAAAGGCTCGTCGAGGAGCACGCCGAGACGCTGGCGCTCTACAAGAGGCAGCGCGAGGCCCGCTTCGAGCTGGCGGCCTCCCTGGGCCGATAGGGGCGCACGGAGCCGCGAGAACGCGAAGAACGGCCCCAGGGCCGGTACTCCACCCCCGAGCGGGGGAGTACCGGCCCTCGGCCGTGTTCAGGTGTTCACGTGTCCGGCTGCCCCGAACCGAGCGGCGGTGCTCAGAGGACGCGGACGGCGCCCGTCGGCTTGTCGTAGCTCAGGTTGCGCTCGACGATGCCGGTGCTGGGGTTCTGCGCGCCGACGAACTTGCCGCCGCCGACGTAGATCGCGACGTGGTACGCGCTGCCCTTGGAGCCCCAGTACAGGATGTCGCCCGGCTGAAGGGCGTTCAGCGACACCGAGGTGCCGGCCGAGGACTGCGCCTGGGACATGCGCGGCAGGGTGATGCCGGCCTGGCGGTAGGCGGCCTGGACGAGACCGGAGCAGTCGAACGAGGACGGACCGGTGCCGCCCATCACGTACGCCTTGCCGACCTGCGCGCGGGCGAAGTTGACGATGGCCGCGGCGGAGCCGGTGGCCGGGGCGGAGACGGTGCCGGTGCCCTGCGGGGCGGAGGCGCTCTTCAGCGTGGTGCGCTCGGTGCTGCGGCTGGAGCGCTCGGCCTCGGCCTTGCGGTCGGCCTCCTGCTTCGCCTTCTTCTCGGCGTCGGCCTTCTTCTGGGCCTCTTCCTTGGCCTGCTTCGCCTCGGCGGCGGCGCCGGTACGGGCGCTCTCCTCCTGGGCGGTCAGTTCGCCCTCGATGGCCGCGAAGCGGGTGTTCTCGGCGGCCACGGTGACGGCGGAGGAGACCTCGGCGCCCAGGTCCAGGTTGAGGACCGGCATTTCGAGCGTCGTCTCGGCCACGGGCTCTGCGGACGGGGACGCGCTCGCGGTGCCGGCCATGGCCAGGGTGCTGAGGACGCCACCGGCAACTCCGGCGCGGACCGCGAGCTTCGAGGCGCTGCGACGGGGCTTCCGGTGGCTGGGTATGTGAGCGGTGTGGGACATGAGGACAACCGCTATCAGGGCGTCCGGGTTCCCTTCAAGAAACGTGGGTTGCGCCACAGTTGCGCGCGAAGGCCGCTAACCGGGCGCCTCTCGCTTCTTATTGACGCCGTAACGGGCGAAACGGACAGGCCATCACAGGGCTGTGATCATGGGGTTTCGGTATTAAGTCCCAAATGCTCCCTGACCTACCATCACTCCGCACAGATGGCCAAGCCCTCTTTCGGAAGCCTCGATTCAGAGTGGCGCAGGTCACAGCCGGATCACGCGATGTGGACGCTGTGCCCCTCCCGTGACCTTCCTGTGAACGGGCCGAGAGGTTCGTGAACGGATGCACGCACTCGCCCGGTCCCGCACGCGGTCGCCGGACGCTCCCGTCCGTCCGGCATCGGCCCCCTCGTCCGCCCCGCCGTCCACCCCCGCGCACCTCGCGTCTGCCCCGCGTCCACCTCCGTACGCACGGGATCCCCCGACCGGGCGACGGCGATCCCTTTATCACCGCCGCACCCCCGTTGCCAATTTGCCTGCACGGGGAATCCTTTGATAGGGCAAGCCGCCTTCTACCTGCGGTAACGGGCCCGGATGTCACCTTTGGTGATCATGTGGATGCTTCGCGTATGAAGATCACCACTCATCGGACTTCATGATCGTTCGTCAGGTGGTGGAGATCACAAACTCGGTGTTGCAACCCGTGTCGCAGATCACAGACGAGCGGGCATAAGATGCGCACCAGTCCGGCTTGTGAACTGCCTCACATGCAAGCGCTTGATCGAAAGCGTGATCTTCGCGAGGCGGTGCACGCGGCGCCGGCAGCGGTCCAACGGTCAAGGACGACTGGAAGGAGCGAGGAGAGTGAATGCGTACGCGCCCATCCTCGTGCTCGGCGCCCTCGGCGCAGGGTTTGCGATCTTCTCCGTGGTCATGGCCACGCTGATCGGCCCAAAACGGTACAACCGGGCAAAGCTCGAAGCCTACGAGTGCGGCATCGAGCCGACGCCGATGCCGGCCGGCGGTGGCCGCTTCCCGATCAAGTACTACCTGACGGCGATGCTCTTCATCGTCTTCGACATCGAGGTTGTCTTCCTCTACCCCTGGGCCGTCACCTTCGACTCCCTGGGGATCTTCGGGCTCGTCGAGATGCTGCTCTTCGTGCTCACCGTCTTCGTCGCCTACGCCTACGTGTGGCGCCGCGGCGGCCTGGAATGGGACTGAGGGGCTGAATTTCCATGGGACTGGAAGAGAAGCTGCCGAGCGGCTTTCTGCTGACCACCGTCGAACAGGCCGCGGGGTGGGTGCGCAAGTCGTCCGTCTTCCCGGCGACCTTCGGCCTGGCCTGCTGCGCGATCGAGATGATGACCACCGGAGCGGGCCGGTACGACCTGGCCCGCTTCGGCATGGAGGTCTTCCGCGGCTCCCCGCGCCAGGCCGATCTGATGATCGTGGCCGGGCGGGTCAGCCAGAAGATGGCGCCGGTGCTGCGGCAGGTGTACGACCAGATGCCCGCTCCCAAGTGGGTCATCTCCATGGGTGTTTGCGCATCCTCGGGTGGAATGTTCAATAACTACGCGATTGTCCAGGGCGTCGATCACATCGTCCCGGTGGACATCTATCTCCCCGGCTGCCCGCCCCGCCCCGAGATGCTGTTGGACGCGATCCTCAAGCTCCACCAGAAGATCCAGGGCTCCAAGCTCGGCGTGAACCGGGAAGAGGCGGCCCGTGAGGCGGAGGAGGCGGCCCTCAAGGCCCTCCCCACCATCGAGATGAAGGGGCTGCTCCGGTGAGCGAGACCCAAGAGCCGGAGAACGGCAGCAACGTCCCCGCGCCGCGCGCCCAGGGCCCCGAGGTGATCGGTGTCCGCAAGGGCATGTTCGGCGCCGAGGGCGGCGGGGACACCAGCGGCTACGGCGGCCTGGTGCGGACCGTGGCCATGCCCGGCGCGACGAGCCGACCGTACGGGTCCTACTTCGACGAGGTGGCCGACGAGCTCGAAGGCGCCCTGGAGGAGCAGGACCTGGTCCCCGGGAACGCGATCGAGAAGACGGTCGTCGACCGCGGCGAGCTCACTTTCCACATCGCCCGCGAGCACCTCGTCCGGGTCGCGCAGGTCCTGCGCGACGACCCGGCCCTGCGCTTCGAGCTCTGCACCGGCGTCTCCGGCGTGCACTTCCCCGGGGACAAGGGCCGCGAGCTGCACGCCGTCTACCACCTGCGCTCGCTCACGCACGGCCGGATCCTGCGGCTGGAGGTGTCCGTCCCGGACAGCGACCCGCACGTCCCCTCGCTCGTCGCGGTCTATCCGACCAACGACTGGCACGAGCGCGAGACGTACGACTTCTTCGGCCTGATCTTCGACGGGCACCCGGCCCTCACCCGGATCATGATGCCGGACGACTGGCAGGGCTTCCCGCAGCGCAAGGACTACCCGCTCGGCGGCATCCCCGTCGAGTACAAGGGCGCCCAGATCCCGGCTCCCGACCAGCGGAGGTCGTACAGCTGATGTCCACGTCAAACCACGCCTCCGCTCGCGAGACGACCGAGGGCACCGTCTACACCGTCACCGGCGGCGACTGGGACGAGATCGTCCAGTCCGCAGCCAGGGCCGACGACGAGCGGATCGTCGTCAACATGGGTCCGCAGCACCCGTCCACCCACGGAGTGCTGCGCCTGATCCTGGAGATCGACGGCGAGACGGTCACCGAGGCCCGCTGCGGTATCGGCTACCTGCACACCGGCATCGAGAAGAACCTCGAATTCCGGAACTGGACGCAGGGCACCACCTTCGTGACGCGCATGGACTACCTGACGCCGTTCTTCAACGAGACGGCGTACTGCCTCGGCGTCGAGAGGCTGCTCGGCATCACCGACCAGATCCCGGACCGCGCCACCGTCGTCCGCGTCCTGCTGATGGAGCTCAACCGGCTCTCCTCCCACCTGGTGTGCATCGCCACCGGCGGCATGGAGCTGGGCGCGACCACGATCATGATCTACGGCTTCCGCGACCGCGAGCTGATCCTCGACATCTTCGAGCTGATCACCGGACTGCGCATGAACCACGCGTTCGTCCGCCCCGGCGGCCTCGCCCAGGACCTGCCCCCGGGCGCCGTCGACCAGCTGCGCGAGTTCGTGAAGACGATGAAGAAGAACCTGCCGGAGTACGACAAGCTCGCCACCGGCAACCCCATCTTCAAGGCCCGCATGCAGGACGTCGGCTACCTCGACCTCACCGGCTGCATGGCGCTCGGCGCCACCGGCCCGATCCTGCGCTCCGCCGGTCTGCCGCACGACCTGCGCAAGTCGGACCCGTACTGCGGCTACGAGAACTACGAGTTCGACGTACCGACCACGGAGACCTGCGACTCCTACGGGCGGTTCCTGATCCGCCTGGAGGAGATGCGCCAGTCGCTGCGGATCGTCGAGCAGTGCCTGGAGCGCCTGGAGCCGGGACCGGTGATGGTCGCCGACAAGAAGATCGCCTGGCCGGCACAGCTGGCGATGGGCCCGGACGGCCTCGGCAACTCGCTCGACCACATCAGGAACATCATGGGCACCTCCATGGAGGCCCTCATCCACCACTTCAAGCTGGTGACCGAGGGCTTCCGGGTACCGGCCGGCCAGGCGTACGCGGCCGTCGAGTCCCCCAAGGGCGAGCTCGGCGTCCACGTGGTCTCCGACGGCGGCACCCGCCCCTACCGGGTCCACTTCCGCGACCCGTCCTTCACCAACCTGCAGGCCATGGCCGCGATGTGCGAGGGCGGCCAGGTCGCCGACGTCATCGTCGCCGTCGCCTCCATCGACCCCGTGATGGGAGGCGTCGACCGATGACCGCCAGTCCTTCGAACCAAGGGGTCTCGCTGGGCATGCCCCAGCTGCCGGCCCCCGACTTTCCGGCGGAGGTACGCGAGCGCCTCGAAGCCGACGCCCGGGAGGTCATCGCCCGCTACCCCGACAGCCGCTCCGCACTGCTGCCGCTGCTGCACCTGACCCAGTCGCAGGAGGGGTACGTCTCGCGCACCGGCATCCGCTTCTGCGCGGAGGTGCTGGGCCTGACCACCGCCGAGGTCACGGCGGTGGCGACCTTCTACACGATGTACCGGCGGAAGCCCTCCGGCGACTACCAGGTCGGTGTCTGTACGAACACCCTGTGCGCGGTGATGGGCGGCGACGCCATCTTCGAGGAGCTCAAGGAGCACCTCGGGGTCGGCAACAACGAGACCACCCCCGACGGCAAGGTCACCCTCGAACACATCGAGTGCAACGCGGCCTGCGACTACGCCCCCGTGGTGATGGTCAACTGGGAGTTCTTCGACAACCAGACCCCCGAATCCGCCAAGGCCATGGTCGACGACCTGCTGGCCGGCCGCGAGGTCTCCCCGACCCGGGGCGCGCCGCTGTGCACGTACAAGGACACCGCCCGGATCCTGGCCGGCTTCCCGGACGAGCGGGAGGGCGCGGTCGAGGCGACCGGCGGTGCCGGACCCGCCTCCCTGATCGGGCTGCGCATCGCGCGCGGCGAGTCCGCGCACACCTCGATCGTCCACCCGCGTGGCGAGGCCACCACCGAGGGAGGGGAGTGATGTCCGTGTCTTCCGAGCTGAGCAACGGGGGTACCTCCCGGCCGGAGGCCGGGGGCGGGACGAGCCCGGAGAAGCTCCTCGCCCCCGTGCTGTCCTCCTTCTGGGACGAGCCGCGGTCGTGGACGCTGGAGACCTACCGGCGTCACGAGGGGTACGAGGGCCTGCGCAAGGCGCTCGCCATGACCCCGGACGACCTCATCGCGTACGTCAAGGACTCGGGTCTGCGCGGCCGCGGCGGCGCGGGCTTCCCCACCGGAATGAAGTGGCAGTTCATCCCGCAGGGCGACGGAAAGCCGCACTACCTCGTCGTGAACGCGGACGAGTCGGAGCCGGGAACCTGCAAGGACATCCCCCTCCTCTTCGCCAACCCGCACTCCCTCATCGAGGGAATGATCATCGCCTGCTACGCGATCCGCTCGGAGCACGCCTTCATCTACCTGCGCGGCGAGACGGTGCCCGTCCTGCGGCGCCTGCACGAGGCCGTGCGCGAGGCGTACGCGGCCGGATATCTCGGCAAGGACATCGACGGCACCGGGCGCAACCTCGACATCACGGTGCACGCGGGCGCGGGCGCGTACATCTGCGGCGAGGAGACGGCGCTGCTCGACTCCCTCGAAGGCCGACGCGGTCAGCCCCGGCTGCGTCCCCCCTTCCCCGCGGTCGAGGGGCTCTACGCCTGCCCCACTGTCGTGAACAACGTGGAGTCCATCGCCTCGGTTCCCGCGATCCTGAACAAGGGCAAGGACTGGTTCAAGTCGATGGGGACCGAGAAGTCCCCCGGCTTCACGCTGTACTCGCTCTCCGGGCACGTCGTCGGACCCGGCCAGTACGAGGCCCCGCTGGGCATCACCCTGCGCCAGCTTCTCGACATGAGCGGCGGCATGCGCCCCGGGCACCGGTTGAAGTTCTGGACCCCGGGCGGCTCCTCCACCCCGATGTTCACCGACGAGCACCTCGACGTCCCGCTGGACTACGAGGGGGTGGGCGCCGCCGGCTCGATGCTCGGCACGAAGGCCCTCCAGTGCTTCGACGAGACGACCTGCGTGGTGCGGGCCGTCACCCGGTGGACCGAGTTCTACGCCCACGAGTCCTGCGGCAAGTGCACGCCGTGCCGTGAAGGCACCTACTGGCTGGTCCAGTTGCTGCGCGACATCGAGGCCGGCAAGGGCGTCATGTCCGACCTCGACAAGCTGAACGACATCGCCGACAACATCAACGGCAAGTCCTTCTGCGCGCTCGGCGACGGCGCGGCCAGCCCGATCTTCTCCTCGCTCAAGTACTTCCGCGAGGAGTACGAGCAGCACATCACGGGCAAGGGCTGCCCCTTCGACCCCAGGAAGTCGACCCTCTGGGCCGACACGGAGGTGAACGCATGACCGTCACCACTCCAGCGGCCTCCGGGGGCGGAGCGGCGGTTCCACCGGAGAACACCGTCTCGCTGACCATCGACGGGGTCGAACTGTCGGTGCCCAAGGGCACCCTCGTCATCCGCGCCGCCGAACAGCTCGGCATCGAGATCCCCCGGTTCTGCGACCACCCCCTGCTCTCGCCGGCCGGCGCCTGCCGCCAGTGCATCGTCGAGGTCGAGGGCCAGCGCAAGCCGATGGCCTCCTGCACCATCACCTGCACCGACGGCATGGTCGTCAAGACCCAGCTGACCTCCGAGGTCGCCGACAAGGCCCAGCGCGGTGTGATGGAGCTGCTGCTCATCAACCACCCGCTGGACTGCCCGGTCTGCGACAAGGGCGGCGAGTGCCCGCTGCAGAACCAGGCGATGTCGCACGGCAACGCCGAATCCCGGTTCGAGGGCAAGAAGCGCACCTACGAGAAGCCGGTCCCGATCTCCACCCAGGTGCTGCTGGACCGCGAGCGGTGCGTGCTGTGCGCGCGCTGCACCCGCTTCTCCAACGAGATCGCCGGCGACCCGATGATCGAGCTGCTGGAACGCGGCGCGCTCCAGCAGGTCGGCACCGGCGAGGGCGACCCCTTCGAGTCGTACTTCTCCGGCAACACCATCCAGATCTGCCCGGTCGGCGCCCTCACCTCGGCCGCCTACCGGTTCCGCTCCCGCCCCTTCGACCTCGTCTCCTCCCCGAGCGTGTGCGAGCACTGCGCGGGCGGCTGCGCGACCCGCACCGACCACCGCCGCGGCAAGGTGCTGCGCCGGCTCGCCGCCGAGGACCCCGAGGTCAACGAGGAGTGGATCTGCGACAAGGGCCGCTTCGGGTTCCGCTACGCGCAGCGCCCGGACCGGCTGACCACCCCGCTGGTGCGCAATGCCGCCGGGCAGCTGGAGCCCGCGAGCTGGCCCGAGGCCCTGGAGGCCGCGGCGAACGGACTCGCCGCAGCGCGCGGCCGGGCCGGGGTGCTGACCGGCGGCCGGCTCCCCGTCGAGGACGCCTACGCGTACGCCAAGTTCGCCCGGGTGGTGCTCGACACCAACGACATCGACTTCCGGGCCCGGGTGCACAGCGCCGAGGAGGCCGAGTTCCTGGCCTCGGAGGTCGCCGGGTACGGGGTCGACCTCGGCGGCAAGTGGCTCTCGTACACCGCCCTGGAGGCGGCCCCCGCGGTGCTGCTCGTCGGCATCGAGGCGGAGGAGGAGGCCCCCGGCGTCTTCCTGCGGCTGCGCAAGGCCCACCGCAAGCACAAGCAGCGGACCTTCTCCGTCGCCCCCTTCGCCACCCGCGGCCTGGACAGGACCGGCGGCACCCTGCTGGCCGCCGCCCCCGGCACCGAGCCCGAGTGGCTCGACGCGCTGGCCTCCCGGACCGGACTGGAGACCGGGGGCGCAGAAGCCGCCGAGGCGCTGCGCCTGCCCGGCTCGGTCATCCTCGTCGGAGAGCGCCTCGCCGGAGTGCCGGGCGCGCTGACCGCCGCCGTACGGGCCGCCGGGGTCACCGGAGCCACCCTGGTGTGGATCCCGCGCCGGGCCGGTGAGCGGGCCGCCGTCGAGGCGGGCGCGCTGCCGTCCCTGCTGCCGGGCGGCCGTCCGGCCACCGACCCGCGGGCCCGCGACGAGGTCGCCACCGCCTGGGGCCTGGACGAACTCCCGCACCGCTACGGCCGCGACACCGGCCAGATCATCGAGGCCGCGGCGACCCGGGAGCTCTCCGCCCTGCTGATCGCAGGCGTCGAGGTCGCCGACCTGCCGGACCCGGCCCGCGCGCGGACCGCCCTGCAGGAGGCCTTCGTGGTCTCCCTGGAACTGCGGCCGAGCGAGGTCACCGACCACGCGGACGTGGTCCTCCCGGTCGCCGCGGTGGCCGAGAAGGCCGGCGCCTTCATCAACTGGGAGGGCCGGGTCCGGCCGTTCGAGGCCGCGCTCAAGCCCGACCAGATGACCCGCCGGCTCGCCCCGGCCGACGCCCGCGTGCTGCACATGCTGGCCGACGCGGCCGACCGGCCGATCGCGCTGCCCGACGTACACGCCGTACGCCGGGAGCTGGACCGGCTCGGCCCGTGGGCCGGGGAGCGGGCCGCCGGGCAGAGCGCGGACACCGTGCCGCTGCCCCGCCCGGGCACCGGCGAGGCGGTCCTCGCGGGCCACCGGCTGCTCCTCGACCTCGGCCGGCTCCAGGAGGGCGACGACGCCCTGGCCGGCACCCGGCACGAGGCGAGTGCCCGGCTCTCGGCCGCCACGGCCGCCGAGACCGGCGTCAAGGACGGCGACGTCCTCGCGGTCACCGGCCCGGCCGGCTCCGTGGAACTCCCGCTCCGGATCACCGAGATGCCCGACCGCGTGGTCTGGCTCCCGCTGAACTCCACCGGCTCCGGCGTCCTCGCCGACGCCGGCGCCCGCCCGGGCACCCTCGTACGCATCGGCCCGGCGACCCCGGCCGGCGCAGGCGACACCACTGCGGAGGTGGGCGCGTGAACACCGTTCAACTCGCTGCCGAGGACCTGTCCCTGTTCGGCCGGGACGTCTGGTGGCTCGTCCTCCTCAAGGCGGTCTTCTGCTTCGCCTTCCTGATGGTGACGGTGCTCTTCTCCATCGTGTGGGAGCGCAAGGTCGTCGCCTGGATGCAGCTGCGCATCGGCCCGAACCGGCACGGCCCCTGGGGCATGCTCCAGTCGCTCGCCGACGGCGTGAAGCTGATGCTCAAGGAAGACCTGATCGTCAAGCGGGCCGACAAGGTCATCTACGTCCTGGCCCCGATCATCGCGGCGATCCCGGCCTTCATGGCCATCGCGGTGATCCCCTTCGGGCCGCCCGGCGACGAGGTCTCCATCTTCGGCCAGCGCACCACGATGCAGCTGACCGACCTGCCCATCGCGATGCTCTACATCCTCGCGGTGGCCTCGGTCGGCATCTACGGCATCGTGCTGGCCGGCTGGTCCTCCGGCTCGACCTACCCGCTCCTCGGCGGCCTGCGCTCCTGCGCGCAGATGATCTCCTACGAGATCGCGATGGGCGCGGCCTTCGCCTCGGTCTTCCTCTACTCCGGGTCGATGTCGACCTCGGCGATCGTGGAGGCCCAGGCGGACCGCTGGTTCATCGTGCTGCTGCCGGTGTCCTTCATCATCTACGTCATCACGATGGTCGGCGAGACGAACCGCGCCCCCTTCGACATGCCGGAGTCCGAGGGCGACCTGGTCGGCGGCTTCAACACCGAGTACTCGTCCATCAAGTTCGCGCTGTTCATGCTGGCGGAGTACGTCAACATGGTCACCGTCTCGGCGGTCTCGGTCACCCTCTTCCTGGGCGGCTGGCGGGCCCCGTACCCGATCAGCTCCTTCTGGGAGGGCGCGAACCACGGCTGGTGGCCGATGCTCTGGTTCGTCCTCAAGGTGCAGCTGCTGCTGTTCTTCTTCATCTGGCTGCGCGGCACGCTGCCCCGCGTGCGCTACGACCAGCTGATGAAGCTCGGCTGGAAGGTACTGATCCCGGTCTCGGTGGTCTGGCTGATGCTGGTGGCCACCGTCCGGGCGCTGCGCAACGAGGCGTACGACTTCAGCGAGATCGTCCTCTACGTCGGCGGCGCCGTCGTGGCGATCCTGCTCCTCTCCTTCGTCGCGGACGTCTTCCGCGACAAGCGGGAGAAGGCGGCGGCCGCGGAGGCCGTGCACGACGCCGAGCCCTTCGACCCGCTGGCGGGCGGATTCCCCGTACCGCCCAAGCCCGGCCAGCACCTGGCACCCGTACCGCGCAGGCGGTCCCGCACCGAGCGGGAGCTGATTGTCAGTGGCGGCACGAATACTGACAGTGACCGAGAGGAGGCTTGAGAGATGTCCGACGAGAAGTGGCAGAACCCGGTGGCGGGCTTCGGCGTGACCTTCAAGGCCATGTTCAAGAAGCGCCTCACCGAGCAGTACCCGGAGCAGCAGAAGACGACCGCACCGCGCTTCCACGGCAGGCATCAGCTCAACCGGCACCCCGACGGTCTGGAGAAGTGCATCGGGTGCGAGCTGTGTGCCTGGGCCTGTCCCGCCGACGCGATCTATGTGGAGGGCGCGGACAACACCGAGGAGGAGCGCTACTCCCCGGGTGAGCGGTACGGCGCCGTCTACCAGATCAACTACGCCCGCTGCATCCTGTGCGGGCTGTGCGTGGAGGCGTGCCCGACCAGGGCGCTCACCATGACGAACGAGTTCGAACTGGCCGACTCCAGCCGCGAATCGCTCATCTACACCAAGGAGCAGCTGCTCTCGGGTCTGACCGAGGGCATGGTCGAGGCGCCGCACTCGATCTTCCCCGGCGCGGACGACACGGACTACTACCGCGGACTGGTGACCGGGGCGGCCCCGGGCACGGTCCGGCAGGTCGCCGTCTCCAAGGGCGAAGTCGCCCCGGAGAACGGGAAGTCCGAGGAGGTGGACGCATGAGCGCCATGGCCGCCTCCGTGTCCTCCATGACCTCCACGGGCGAGGCGATCCAGTTCTGGGTCCTCGGCACGGTCGCCGTCATCGGCGCTCTGGCCACGATCCTGATGAAGAAGGCCGTCCACAGCGCCCTCAGCCTGGCCGGGACGATGATCATCCTGGCCGTCTTCTACCTCGCCAACGGGGCGTACTTCCTGGGCGTCGTCCAGGTCATCGTCTACACCGGCGCGATCATGATGCTCTTCCTCTTCGTGGTCATGCTCGTCGGCGTCACCGCCGCGGACTCCCTGAAGGAGACCATCAAGGGACAGCGCTGGCTGGCCGCCCTGTGCGGGCTCGGCTTCGGCATCCTGCTGATCGGCGGCATCGCCAACGCCGGGCTCACCCACTTCAACGGGCTCGGCCGGGTCAACTCGGCCGGGCACATCGAGGGCCTGGCGCAGCTGATCTTCACCAAGTACGTCTTCGCCTTCGAGATCACCGGCGCGCTGCTGATCACCGCGGCCGTCGGCGCGATGGTGCTCACCCACCGCGAGCGCACCGAACGGGCCGCCACCCAGCGCGAGCTCGCCGAGAAGCGGGTCCGCGAGGGCGTCCAGCTCCCGCCGCTGCCCGCGCCCGGCGTCTATGCCCGGCACAACGCGGTGGACGTCGCCGGTCTGCTGCCGGACGGCACCCCGTCCGAGCTGACCGTCAACCGGACGCTGCGTGCCCGCGGCCAGATCCGGGACGTCTCCAGCCAGGCGCTCGACGACCTCAAGGCACTCGAGCAGGCCTCGTCGGAGCGCCTCGGCCGTGAGGAGGCCTCGAAGTGAATCCGGTCAACTACCTGTACCTGGCGGCCCTGCTGTTCACGATCGGTGGCGTCGGGGTCCTGATCCGCAAGAACGCGATCGTGCTGTTCATGTGCGTCGAGCTGATGCTCAACGCCTGCAACCTCGCCTTCGTCGCGTTCTCCCGGATGCACGGCAACCTCGACGGCCAGATCATCGCGTTCTTCACGATGGTCGTCGCCGCCGCGGAGGTCGTGGTCGGCCTGGCGATCATCGTGTCGCTGTTCCGTACCCGCCACTCGGCCTCGGTCGACGACGCCAGCCTGATGAAGCTGTAAGGGGTCGCTGTGGAGAACCTGATTGCGCTGCTGGTGGCAGCGCCCCTGCTCGGAGCGGTGGTGCTGCTGTGCGGCGGCCGGCGCCTCGACAAGGTCGGTCACTGGATCGGCACCCTGCTCGCGGCCGTCTCCTTCGGGATCGGCGTCGCACTGTTCGCCGACATGCTGGGGCGCACGGCCGATGACCGGACCCTGACCCAGAACCTGTACACCTGGATCCCCGTCGAGGGCTTCCAGGCGGACATGGCCTTCCAGCTGGACCAGCTGTCGATGACCTTCGTCCTGCTGATCTCCGGGGTGGGCACGCTCATCCACGTGTACTCGATCGGGTACATGGAGCACGACGAGCGCCGCCGCCGCTTCTTCGGCTACCTGAACCTGTTCGTCGCGGCGATGCTCCTGCTGGTCCTCGCCGACAACTACCTGCTGCTGTACTTCGGCTGGGAGGGCGTGGGCCTCGCCTCGTACCTCCTGATCGGTTTCTGGCAGCACAAGCCCAGCGCGGCCACCGCCGCCAAGAAGGCCTTCCTGGTCAACCGCGTCGGCGACATCGGCCTGTCGATCGCGATCATGCTGATGTTCACCACCTTCGGGACCTTCGCCTTCGAGCCGGTGTTCGCGTCGGTGGGCGAGACCTCCGAGGGCACGCTGACGGCGATCGGCCTGATGCTGCTGCTGGCCGCCTGCGGCAAGTCCGCGCAGGTCCCGCTGCAGTCCTGGCTCGGGGACGCGATGGAGGGCCCGACCCCGGTCTCGGCCCTGATCCACGCGGCCACCATGGTGACGGCGGGCGTGTACCTGATCGTCCGCTCCGCCGCCGTCTTCAACGGGGCGCCGGACGCACAGCTGGTGGTCACCGTCGTCGGCGCGGTCACGCTCCTCTTCGGTGCGATCGTCGGTTGCGCGAAGGACGACATCAAGAAGGCCCTGGCGGGCTCGACGATGTCGCAGATCGGCTACATGATCCTCGCCGCGGGCCTCGGCCCGATCGGCTACGTCTTCGCGATCATGCACCTCGTGACGCACGGCTTCTTCAAGGCGGGCCTCTTCCTCGGCGCCGGTTCCGTGATGCACGGGATGAACGACGAGGTCGACATGCGCAAGTACGGCGGCCTGCGGAAGTACATGCCGGTCACCTACATGACCTTCGGACTCGGGTACCTGGCCATCATCGGCTTCCCGGGCCTGTCGGGCTTCTTCTCCAAGGACATGATCATCGAGGCGGCCTTCGCGAAGGGCGGCACCGAGGGCTGGATCCTGGGCGGCGTGACCCTGCTGGGCGCCGGCATCACCGCCTTCTACATGACCCGCGTCATGCTCCTCACCTTCTTCGGCGAGAAGCGCTGGCAGCCGGACCCCGAGGGCGAGTTGCCGCACCCGCACGAGTCCCCGAAGTCGATGACCGTCCCGATGGTGATCCTGGCCCTCGGGTCGGTCTTCGCCGGCGCCTTCTTCGAGATCGGCGAGCGCTTCCTGAAGTGGCTGGAGCCCGTCACCGGTTATGAGCACGGCAACCCGCCGGTCAGCGCCATGACGGTCACCGCGGCCACCATGGTGGTCCTCGTCATCGGCGTCGCCATCGCCTGGACCATGTACGGACGAAAGCCCGTCCCGGTCGTCGCCCCGCGCGGCTCGCTCCTCACCCGGGCGGCCCGCAAGGACCTCTACCAGGACGACTTCAACCACGTCGTGCTGGTGCGCGGCGGGGAGCACCTGACCCGCTCGCTCGTATACCTCGACCACAGCGTGGTCGACGGGGTGGTCAACGGGACGGCCGCCTCGGTCGGCGGGCTCTCGGGCCGCCTGCGCAAGCTGCAGAACGGCTACGCCCGCAGCTACGCGGTCTCGATGTTCGGGGGCACGGTGGTTCTGATCGCCGCGACCCTGCTGATGAGGGCGGTGTGAAATGAACTTCCCCCTTCTGACGGTGACGGCCGCGGTCCCCGCGGTCGGCGCGATCCTGACAGCGGCCGTCCCGGCCGCCCGCAGGACCGCGGCCAAGTGGCTCGCGCTGCTCTTCTCGCTGGCGACACTGGCCCTGGCCGTGCTCGTCGCGGTCCGCTTCGACCCGAGCGGCGACCGCTACCAGCTCACCGAATCCAGGCCGTGGATCGCCGACTTCGGCGTCCGCTACGAGCTGGGCGTGGACGGGATCGGGGTGGTGCTCATCGGGCTCACCGCGCTGCTGATCCCCTTCGTGATCGCGGCCGGCTGGCACGACGCCGACCCCCTGGAGACCAAGTCCACCCGGTGGCGGCCGACCCAGGGCTTCTTCGCCCTGATCCTGCTGGTCGAGGCAATGGTGATCATCTCCTTCGAGGCCACCGACGTCTTCCTCTTCTACATCTTCTTCGAAGCCATGCTCATCCCGATGTACTTCCTCATCGGCGGCTTCGGTGACCGGGCCCACGGCGGCTCCGAGGAGAATGCGGCCACGCAGCGCTCGTACGCTGCGGTCAAGTTCCTCCTCTACAACCTGGTCGGCGGTCTGATCATGCTGGCGGCCGTCATCGGCCTCTACGTGGTCGCCGGGAACTTCTCGCTCCAGGAGATCACCGCCGCCCGCGCCGCGGGCACGCTCGACATGTCGACCAACACCGAGCGGCTGCTGTTCCTCGGTTTCTTCTTCGCCTTCGCGGTGAAGGCCCCGCTGTGGCCGCTGCACACCTGGCTGCCGAACGCGATGGGCGAGTCCACCGCCCCGGTCGCCGTACTGATCACCGCGGTCGTCGACAAGGTCGGCACCTTCGCGATGCTCCGCTTCTGCCTCGGGCTCTTCCCCGACGCCAGCAAGTGGGCCACGCCGGTGATCCTCGTCCTCGCCCTGATCAGCATCGTCTACGGCGCGCTGGTCGCCGTCGGGCAGCGGGACATCAAGCGGCTGGTCGCCTACGCCTCGATCTCGCACTTCGGCTTCATCATCCTGGGCATCTTCGCGATGACCTCCCAGGGCCAGTCCGGCGCCACCCTCTACATGGTCAACCACGGCCTGTCGACGGCGGCGCTGATGCTGGTGGCCGGCTTCCTGATCTCGCGGCGCGGCTCGCGGCTCATCGCCGACTACGGCGGCGTCCAGAAGGTGGCCCCGGTCCTCGCCGGCACCTTCCTGATCGGCGGCCTCGCCACCCTCTCGCTGCCGGGCCTCGCGCCCTTCGTCAGTGAGTTCCTGGTCCTGGTCGGCACGTTCGCCCGGTACCCGGTCGTCGGGATCATCGCCACCACCGGCATCGTGCTGGCCGCGCTCTACACGCTGGTGCTCTACCAGCGCACGATGACCGGCCCCGTGAAGGAGGAGGTCCGCACCATGCCGGACCTGCGCCTGCGGGAGGTCCTGGTGGTCGCCCCGCTGATCGCCCTGCTGATCGGGCTGGGCGTCTACCCGAAGGTGCTCACCGACATCGTCAACCCGGCGGTGGAGCACACCATGTCGGACGTGAAGCAGACGGACCCGCAGCCCGAGGTCGACGTCGAAGCCAAGAACGGGGAGGCGGCGAAGTGAGCACACTGACTTCCGCCCACAGCCTGTGGACACTGGCGGCCGAGGCACCGGCCGACCGGATCCCGGCACCGACCATCGAATACGCACAGCTCGCGCCCACGCTGATCGTGGTGGGCGCGGCGGTGCTCGGGATCCTGATCGAGGCCTTCGTGCCCCGCAAGTCCCGTTACTACGTGCAGGTGTTCCTCACCGTCGCCGCACTGGCCTCGGCCTTCGCCGCGGTCGTCGGCCTCGCGGCCGGCGGGTACGCCTCGGGCAAGGCCCACATCGCCGCGATGGGCGCCATCGCCGTCGACGGCCCGGCGCTGTTCCTCCAGGGCACCATCCTGCTGGCCTCGATCGTGGCGGTCTTCACCTTCGCCGAGCGCCGGCTGGACCCCGCGGCGCACGGCAAGCGGGTGGACTCCTTCGCCGCGCAGGCGGCGTCCGTACCGGGCAGCGACAGCGAGAAGGCCGCCGTCAAGGCCGGCTTCACCACCACCGAGGTCTTCCCGCTGGCCCTGTTCGCGATCGCCGGCATGCTGATCTTCCCGGCGGCCAACGACCTGCTGACGCTGTTCATCGCCCTTGAGGTGTTCTCCCTCCCGCTCTACCTGCTCTGCGCCCTCGCCCGCCGCCAGCGGCTGATGTCGCAGGAGGCCGCGGTGAAGTACTTCCTGCTGGGTGCCTTCTCCTCCGCCTTCCTCCTCTTCGGCATCGCGCTGCTCTACGGGTACGCGGGTTCGGTCTCGTACGCGGTGATCGCCGACGTGGTCGACGGCACGGTCGCGAACATCGACCCGGCGCTGGCCTCCACCATGGGCAATGACGCGCTGCTGCTGATGGGCGGCGCGCTGATCATGACGGGCCTGCTCTTCAAGGTCGGCGCGGTCCCCTTCCACATGTGGACCCCGGACGTCTACCAGGGCGCCCCGACCCCGATCACCGGCTTCATGGCGGCGGCGACGAAGGTGGCCGCGTTCGGCGCCCTCCTGCGACTGCTCTACGTGGTGCTGCCGGGGCTGCGGTGGGACTGGCGTCCGGTGATGTGGGCGGTGGCCATCGTCACGATGCTCGCGGGCGCGGTGATCGCCGTGACCCAGACGGACGTCAAGCGGCTGCTGGCCTACTCCTCGATCGCGCACGCGGGCTTCATCCTGGCCGGTGTGATCGCGACCTCGGCGCAGGGCGTCCAGTCCGTCCTCTTCTACCTGGGCGCGTACTCCTTCGTGACGATCGGCGCCTTCGCGGTGGTCACGCTGGTGCGCGACGCGGGCGGCGAGGCCACCCACCTGTCGAAGTGGGCGGGGCTCGGGCGGCGTTCGCCGCTGACGGCGGCCGTCTTCGCGGTGTTCCTGCTGGCCTTCGCGGGTATCCCGCTGACCTCGGGCTTCACCGGTAAGTTCGCCGTGTTCAAGGCGGCGGCGGAGAGCGGCGCCGGGGTGCTGGTCGTGGTCGGTGTCCTCTCCTCCGCGATCGCCGCGTTCTTCTACATCCGGGTGATCGTCCTGATGTTCTTCAGCGAGCCGAAGGCCGACGGACCGACGGTGGCCGTTCCCTCGCCGCTGACGATGACCACCATCGCGGTGGGCGTCGCCGTCACCCTGGCCCTGGGCCTCGCCCCGCAGTACTTCCTGGAGCTCGCGGGGCAGGCGAGCACCTTCGTCCGCTGACCGGTTCGTCGTACGGGACGGGGCCCGGCCCCCCTTCGGGGGAGCCGGGCCCCGTCGCGTGTGCGGTGCCGGGCGCCGCGGAACGGCAAGATCCGGAAGAGACGGCCTAGTGGCCGTGCGCGTGCCCGGCGCCCCCCGGGGCCGGGCTCTTCCGGGGGCAGGTCAGCGCCGGGTTCCAGTTGTGGAATCGGCCCGCCGGGTTCTCCTTGTACGCCCACATGTGCAGGTCGTAGTGCTTGGGCATGCCCGCCCAGTGGCCCGGCATCGGGCCGTCGAAGGGCAGCCCGAACATGATCGGACGGTCGTCGGCGGTCTTCAGGTCCTGGTCCCGGTCGGTGGACATCCACTCCACGGTCTGGAGCTTGCGACGGCCGTTGCGGTCCTTCTCCTTGCTGTACAGGAGCGCGGTCGGCCTGGCGGGGTCCTTGGAACCCCAGTTGGCCTGCTTCACGTAGTGGTAGCCCATGGCGCCCACCCCGAACGGGTTGGTCATGCATTCCTGGCCGTGGGGGACGTACCCGTCCTTGAGGGCCTCCCGCTCGTCCGCGTACTTGGCCGTCACCGCGATCGCCGTCGCCATGTCCCTCATGGCCTTCGCGTCGCGCGGATCGGGGGCCGGCCCCTCGACCCCGTGCGCCGGGGCCACGGCGGCCAGACCGAGCGACACGGCGGCCGCGCAGGTGACGACGGACTTCAGGCTGCGTACGGACATGGCGGCGGCTCCTCGCGGTGGGGGTACGGGGTACGGGTTCCCGCTTCCATTCGTCCGTCCACCATCCCGGCCCCGCCCGCCGGCCGCACGCGGCGCGCCTCCGAACGGGGCCGTGGGTCCCCCACCTGCCCGGCGTACGCCGGACTAGCGCGAACCCGCGATGCGCCCGACGACCTCGCCGAGGCCGACGCGGGTGCCGTCCGGGCCCGGGGCCCAGGCGGTGAGGGTGACGGTGTCCCCGTCCTCCAGGAAGGTGCGCTTGCCGTCGGTGAGCTCGATGGCGTCGCGGCCGTTCCAGGTGAGCTCCAGCAGCGAGCCGCGCTGGCCGACCTCGGGACCGCTGACGGTGCCGGAACCGAAGACGTCGCCGGTGCGCAGGGAGGCGCCGTTGACGGTCATGTGGGCGAGCTGCTGGGCGGCCGTCCAGTACATGGTGGCGAAGGGCGGCTGCGCCACCTCCTGCCCGTTGATGGAGACGGTGATGCGCAGGTCGAAGCCGCCGGGGCGGTCGAGGTCCGTGTCGTCCAGGTAGGGCTGGAGCGGGAAGTCGCGGGCGGGCGGAGCGACCCGGGCCGCGTCGAGGGCCTCCAGCGGGGTGACCCAGGCGGAGACGGAGGTGGCGAAGGACTTGCCGAGGAAGGGGCCGAGCGGCACGTACTCCCAGGCCTGGATGTCGCGCGCCGACCAGTCGTTGAGGAGGAACAGACCGAAGACGTGCTCCTCGAAGTCGCCCAGCGCCACCGGCCGGCCCAGCTCGGAGGGGGTGCCGACGACGAAGCCGACCTCGGCCTCGATGTCGAGCTTGACCGACGGGCCGAAGACCGGCGCCGGGTCGGTGGGCGCCTTGCGCTGGCCGCTGGGGCGCACGACGTCGGTGCCGGAGACCACGATCGTGCCGGAGCGGCCGTGGTAACCGATCGGCAGGTGCTTCCAGTTGGGGGTCAGCGCGTCGCCGTCCGGGCGGAACATCTTCCCGACGTTGGTGGCGTGGTGCTCGCTCGCGTAGAAGTCGACGTAGTCGGCGACCTCGTACGGCAGGTGCAGGGTGACCTCGTCGAGCGGCACCAGGTGCGGCTCGACGGTGGGGCGGTGGCCGGGGTCGGTGACCCAGGCGGTCAGCGCGCGGCGCACGTCGCGCCAGGCGGTGTGGCCGGCGCCCAGGAGCGGGTTGAGGGAGGACCGGCCGAGCAGGTCCGCGAACGGAGAGCCGAGCGCGGCCGCGGCCGCCCCCGCGTCGAGGACGAATCCGCCGATGCGTACGCCGACCCGCCGTCGGTCGTCCGCGGCGGTCGAGAAGACGCCGTAGGGGAGGTTGTGCGGCCCGAACGGGTCGCCCTCGGGGACATCGAGGGGGCTCTGCTGGGGCATGGGGTACTGCCTCGCTTTCGACGCGGTCCGGGGGTGTCCCGGTAGACACGGTGCGGGACACGCTACTCAGGATCCCGCGGGAAAGCGCGGGTACCCGGGCGGAGATGAAACACACCGCGGGACGACGCTCGTGGTCAGGTATCCACAGTTCCGGTCATATCTGATCTTTTGGTACGTGCGGCCGATCGAGGGCTCTACGGTCGGGGTTGTGTACTTCCTTGCCCTGTCCCTGCCCCGCTCGACGCAGGAGCGCGTCAAAGTGACGGATGGGACGTGCGGGAGGCCAGATTCGTGTTCTATTTGTAGGACTTGTCCAAAGGGGTCCGTATCCTTGGCGCCGTGACTTCCGCCCCGCCTCCGGCCCTTCCCTATGCCTTGATCGCCACTGACCTGGACGGGACTCTGCTGCAAGCCGGGGACACCGTCTCCGCCCGTTCCCACGCGGCACTCGCGACGGCACGCGCGGCCGGCGCCCAGCACATCATCGTCACCGGACGCCCCGTCCCCCAGGTCCGACACGTCCTGGACGGGCTCGGCCATACGGGGCTCGCGGTGTGCGGGCAGGGCGCGCAGGTGTACGACGCGGCGCGCGGGCGCCTGCTGCACTCCGTGTCCATGGACCGCGAGCTGGCCGAGGTGGCCCTCGGCAAGATCGAGGCGGAGATCGGCGAGGTCTACGCGGCGGTCAACCAGGAGGGGGTGGACGCGGAGATGCTGATAGGGCCGGGCTACCGGATGTGGCACCCCCACCTGCCGACGGTCAGCGTCCGGCGACGCTGCGACCTGTGGTCGGCGCCGATCAACAAGGTGCTGCTCCAGCACCCGGAACTGGACGACGACGAACTGACGCGGGTGGCGCGCTCGGTGGTCGGCCACCTGGTGAACGTCACGATGGCGGGCGAGCACACGGTGGAACTCCAGCCGCCGGGCATCGACAAGGCCAGCGGGCTCGCGCGGGCGGCGGAGATCCTGGGCGCGTCCCCGGCCGGGACGATCGCCTTCGGGGACATGCCGAACGACATCCCGATGTTCGCGTGGGCCGCCCATGGGGTGGCGATGGCCAACTCCCACCACGAGCTGATGGCTGTCGCCGACGAGATCACCCTGTCGAACGAGGCGGACGGCATCGCGGTGGTGCTGGAGCGGCTGTTCGGCTGAGGATTCAGCCGCCCCGCCCCGCCCCCCCCGGACGGCCTAGCCCGCGGCCCGCGGAAAGCGGCGTTCCCACGTGCGGTGGAAGACCACCTCGTCCCCGTCCCGGCACACCACCTCGTTCGACGTCAGGAAACCGCCCTCGTCGCACGAGATTTCCGAGCGGGTCTCCACCCGCGCGTCCCAGCCCAGTTCCGGCCGGTGGAGCCGGATCCGCCACCGCGAGAGCGTGCGCGCCGACAGCGCGTCCGCGTCCTGGATCTCGTACACCTCCTCCGCGTCCTCGGCGTACTCCAGGCCGTCCGGGTACACCCGCGTGCCCCCGTACCGCGGGTCCACCTCCAGCCGCCACGTCCCGCGCGCGACGTCCCGTACGACGAGCCGTTCCGGGCGCGGCTCGTCGAGCGTCTCCGGGAAGGCCACGCCCAGCGGCTCCGACTGCTCCGGGGCCTCGAAGACGATCCCGCCGTCCGCCGCCGACGCGGCGCGCACGGGAAGGGTCAGCGCGCTGCCCGCGGGGTCCAGGGTCCAGCCGGCCTCGGAGCCGGCCCGCGGCCAGATCCACGGCCAGTACGCGGAGGACACGGCGAGGCGGATCCGGTGCCCCGGGGCGAAGGCGTGCCCGATGCCGTTCAGCTCGAAGGTGACGTCCTCGTACGAGCCCACCGGCCAGGGCAGCGCCCGGTCCCGGCCCCGGCGGGCGGACAGGTTCAGCGCGCCCCGCGTGACCAGTGTCGAGGAGCCGTCCGGGGCGACGTCGCACAGTCGGGCCACGACCTGCCCGTACGGGACGTCGAGCCGCAGCCGCAGGGTGACCGACGGCCGTCCCAGGATCTCCACCGGCTCCTCGCGCCCCACCGGGAACTCGAAGCAGGCCGACTTCGCGTCCTCCTCCCGCTGGTCCGGCGGCAGGTCGGCGTCATTGCCGAAGGGGAAGAACCGGCCCGCGTCCAGCCCGGTGTGCTGCGGGGAGGCGACGTCCACCGGCGCGCCCTGGAACACGTACGGGACGGGGATGACCGATGCCGAGGGCCAGGCCTTCTCGCCGACCCAGCGGCCCGGGAGCTCCTCGTACACCGTCGCCGGCGGGTGCGAGTCGCTGATCCAGGTGCGCAGCAGCGGCTCCTCCATCACCCCGTTGTCCGCGCCCTTCAGCCAGTGGTCCCACCAGCGCAGGGTCTCCTGGAGGAAGCCGATGGCGGGTCCCGGCGGCAGCCCGCGGTCCGGGTACTGGTGCGACCAGGGCCCGATCAGGCCCCGTACGCGGGCCGGCGGCAGGTGCTCGACCAGCCGCAGCACCGTGTCCCGGTACGGGTCGTGCCAGCCGCCGACCGCGAGCACCGCCGCGCCGATCGCCGTGTAGTCCTCGCAGACGCTGCCGTGGCGCCAGTAGTCGTCGCGCGTCTGGTGGGAGAGCCACGTGTGGACGAGGGGTTCCACCGCCTCCAGCCGGTCCAGCCACTGCCGGCGCCAGCCGTCGCCGACGAACTGCGGGTCCGGCGGCCGCGAGGCGAAGGCCAGCATGGTCGCCGCCCACGCGTGCATGTCCACGGCGAGCACCGAGCCGCCCATGTAGTGGACGTCGTTGTCGTACCGGTCGTCCGTCGAGCAGACGGTGACGACCGCCTTCAGCGGCTCGGGGGCCAGGGCGGCGATCTGGAGCGAGTTGAACCCGCCCCACGAGATCCCGAACATCCCCACCGAGCCCGTGCACCACGGCTGCGCCGCCAGCCACTCCACCACCGCGACCCCGTCGGCCAGCTCGCGGGCGTCGTACTCGTCGCCGGGCCGGCCGCCGCTGCAGCCGTGCCCGCGCACGTCCACCCGTACCGAGGCGTAGCCGTGCCCCGCGTACCAGGGGTGGCGCTGCCAGTCGCGCGGCGCCGTCCAGTCGGTGAGCCGGTACGGGAGGTACTCCAGCAGCGCCGGAACCGGCTCGTCCGTCACCGGGCGCCAGATCCGCGCGTAGAGCTCCACGCCGTCGGGGAGCGGGATCCGGACATCCTCGTGGGTGGTGCCGTAGGGGAAGTCGGTACGGATGATCATCTGGTCTCGGCCGCCAATCGCCTCGGACGTATCCCTCGGACGTATCGCTCGGACCCGGCCTCAGCGGACGGGGTGCATCGTGCGCCGCAGCCACGGCGCCATCGCCATCACGGCCACGCCCACCGCCACCGCGACGGCGCCGTTGAGGCCGAAGCAGGCCGGCCGATGACCGCCGGAAGGGTGGCGAGCGCGGCGAGGGCGAGGCCGCCGCCGGCGATCCGCCGCACGGCGCGGCGCATCGCGTCGGGGGCGAGGGCGTACTCGGCGGAGTGCTTGCCTCCGGCCGGATGGCGGCGGCCCAGGACGTACTGGACCAGGCCCGCGGTCATGCCGATGGCGGCGGCCATGGCGTAGTGGCCGCAGGCGATCAGGATGCCGCCCCGGAGCACAGCGCGGTACGAACCGAGGATGCGGTCGGCGAGCCATCCGCCGGCGACGAGGTAGACCATGGTCCCGTAGGCCGCGGAGACGGTCGTCGCGGGGCGGCGGCCGGTCGGCCTCCGGATCCGCGGGCTCGTCCATATCGGTCGCAGTTCTGGGCAAAGCGTATTCTCCGGTTGATTCGACTTATCCAGAACATACCGGTGTGCATCGGGCAGTGCGCGGGTGGTGGCCGGGAAGGCGCTCTCGGTGATCGAAAACAGACCCGATACGCTGGCTTGAGTGATGGCAGCGACACATCGACAATCCATGTGATCGTCAGCGTGATCGTCAGCAGACAGGAGTACCCCTCGTGACCGTCGTCGGGCCGTTCGGACTGAGCGTGCGGGACCAGGCTCTTGAGACCGATGTCCAGGCCGGACTGGCCGCCGTCGAGGCGGGTCTGCTGGAAGCCACCAAGAGCGAAGTCCCCTTCATCACCGAGGCCGCACAGCACCTGGTCCGGGCCGGCGGCAAGCGGTTCCGGCCGCTGCTGGTGATGCTCGCGTCCCGTTTCGGTGATCCGTACGCGCCCGGCATCGTGCCGTCCGCCGTCGTGGTCGAGCTCACGCACCTCGCGACGCTCTACCACGACGACGTCATGGACGAGGCGGACGTACGCCGCGGGGTGGAGAGCGCCAACGCCCGCTGGGGCAACTCGGTGGCCGTCCTCACGGGTGACTTCCTGTTCGCCCGCGCCTCGCACATCCTGGCCGACCTCGGGCCGGAGGCCGTACGCATCCAGGCCGAGGCCTTCGAGCGGCTGGTGACGGGCCAGATCCTGGAGACGGCCGGTCCGCGCGACGGCCGCGACCCCGTCGCCCACTACCTCGACGTCATCGCCGGCAAGACCGGCTCGCTGATCGCGGTCTCCGGCCGCTTCGGCGCGCTCATGTCCGGCGCCGACGAGTCGGTCGTCGACATCCTGACCCAGTACGGCGAGCGGCTGGGCACCGCCTTCCAGCTCGCCGACGACGTCCTCGACATCGCCTCCGACGCGCACGAGTCCGGCAAGACCCCGGGCACCGACCTGCGCGAGGGCATCCCGACGCTGCCTGTCCTGCGGCTGCGCGAGATGGCGGCCCGGGGCGGCGACCCGGCCGACCTGGAGCTCGTATCCCTCCTGGACGGCGACCTGACGGACGACGCCCGCCACGCGGAGGTCCTCACCCGGCTGCGGGTGCACCCCGCGCTGGAGCAGGCCCGCCGCGACACCATCCAGTACGCCGAGGACGCGCGCGCCGCGCTCGTCCCGCTGCCGGAGTGCTTCGCGAAGTCGGCCCTCGAAGAGCTGTGCGATGCCGTGGTGCACCGCGCCGGATAGCCTCCGCACCTGTGGAACGGGCCCTTCCGCCCCGGCGACCCCTACGGGTCGGGGGAGGGGGGCCCTTTGCATGTCATCCCACGGGCGTACGCCGAGTTGCGTCCGGGGACTGACGCCCCCGGGCCGCGGATTTGGTCAGATGGAGTCATCAAACCCCACCAGATCGGGTGAGCGCGGCGACACGGTGGTCACCGCAGTCGACACAGAGGGCAGGGCACTGACATGGCACCGAACACCAAGACTTCTCGCAAGGCCGCCCGGTACGCCGTAGCGGTAGCGGTGGCGGGTGTGGCCGCGGCGACCGTTGCGATGGTCCCGGCCTTCGCGAACGCCGGCGGGCCCGACCTGCCGAAGGTGACGGCGCAGCAGCTCATCGAGAAGGTCGCCGCCTCGGACGTGCAGCAGCTGTCCGGGACCGCGCGGATCACCACCGACCTCGGTCTGCCGAAGATCGCGAGCGGGCTGCTCGGCGGCGGTGGCATCGCGGGCGGCTCCGCCAACCCGGAGGACAAGGTCGCCCAGCTGGCGAACGGCAGCCACACCCTGCGCGTCGCGGCCGACGGCCCGGACCGCCAGCGGCTGACCTTCCTCGACGGCAAGGACGAGTACAGCCTCATCCACAACGGCGACGACGTGTGGGGCTACGACTCCAAGTCGAACGAGGTCTTCCACGAGAAGAACGCCGACGCCGGCAAGGGCAAGGAAGGCAAGGACGGCAAGGACCACAAGACCGGCGACCGGCTCGCCGCCTCGCCGCAGAAGCTGGCCGAGGACCTCCTGGCCGCCGCCGGCCCCACCACGGACGTCAGCGTCGGCGGGACCGCGCAGGTGGCCGGGCGGGACGCCTACCAGCTGGTGCTCAAGCCCAAGCAGAGCGGCTCCACGGTCGGCTCGGTCCAGATCGCGGTGGACGCGAAGAACGGCGTGCCGCTGCGCGTGCAGGTGCTCTCCGCCCAGGGCGGCAAGCCGATCGTGGACGCCGGCTTCACCAAGGTGGACTTCGCCAAGCCGGCCGCGGACACCTTCGCCTTCACCGCGCCCAAGGGCGCCAAGGTGACCGAGGGCGTCGACGGGGCGGGCAAGGGCAAGGACGGCGCGGACGAGCACTGGAAGGCGCTGGAGTCCTTCCCGGGCCTCGGTGACCTGGCCGGCGGCGCGGGCGGCAAGGGCGACGTGAAGGTGCTCGGCGAGGGCTGGTCGACCATCGCCCGGATCGACTCCGGCGCGCAGCGCAGCCTGAAGGACCTGGAGAACGACAAGAACGCCCCGAAGGAGGCCAAGCAGTTCCTCGACTCCCTCGGGGACAAGGTCAACGGGAAGTTCGGTGAGGGCCGCGTCCTGTCGACCCGCCTGGTCAACGCACTGATCACGGACGACGGCAAGGTCTACGTCGGCGCGGTCACCAAGGACGCGCTGGTGCAGGCGGCCAACGCCAACAAGTAGTCGTACGGAAGCCGCCCGACGGGCGAGCGCGCCGCAAGGGTGGGCCGGGACTGTGTCCCTGCCCACCCTTGCGGCATTCCTGCCACCCGTACAGCGCACCCGCTGTACGGTGATGGACATGTCGAGACACGTCACCATCCGCCTGGACGAAGAGTTCCACGAACGCCTCAAGGCGCGTGCGGCGGCGCTGGGGACGACGGTCACCGCGTTGATCACCGAGGTCACCGAGCGGGAACTCGACGAGGACCGGAAGAACTTCCTCTCCGGCATAGAGGAGTTCGCCGACCACTGGGGCTACTTCCAGGAGCGGTTCGGCAATTGAAGATCACCATGGAGTGGGCCTGGACCGCCCTGGCCCACCATCTACCGTCAGATCCCGCCGTGTGGGATCCCTCCGGGGTGGCCGCCGCGGTCGCCCGTCACCAGAACGACCTCGTCCTGGTGCCCGAACAGCCCGCCCCGGACACCGCGTGGCGGGCCGCCGCGTTTTTGCACACCCTCGCGGTGTGCCCCGCGCTGGAATCCCCGATGAACGAGTTCTACGCGGCCGCGGCCACCCGCTCGTACCTGCGGGTGGCCGGGGCGAAGCAACTGCCCTCGCCGGAGGAGCTCGGCGATCTGGTGGAGGCGGCGAAGTGCGGGCGGGCGGACATCGCCGCCGTGGCCTCGGAGCTGCGCGCCAGGATCCAGGGGCCGCTCCAGGTGTCGGGGCAGACCCGCGCCGAGGACACCTGAGCTCCGGCACGACCGGATCGGATCGCGCCGGAGCCCTGGAGTTCCGCAGGCCGGACCGACGGCCCGCAGGCGTGGACCAGCGGGCCGGAAGGCCTAGAAGGTGATCTTCCAGCTGTTGATGTAGCCGGTGTCCTGCGCCGCGGCGTCCTTGACCCGCAGCTTCCAGACACCGTTGGCGACCTCGCTGGAGGCGTTGACCGTGTACGTCTGGACGAGGTTGTCGGCGCTGCCGCCACTGCGGTTGTGCAGGTTGTAGACGGTGCCGTCGGGGGCGAGCAGGTCGACCACCAGGTCACCGCGGTAGGTGTGGACGATGTTCACGTCGACCTTGGTGGTCGCGGGCGCGTTGCCCGTCACACCGGAGGCCGTGACCGAAGAGGTCACCGCCGCAGCGGGGGAGTCCGGGATGGTCACGTCCGTCGTGTTCTCGAAGGACGGGCCCGGCGGGACCGGAGTGGCCGCCCCGAGCGTCCAGATCGCGTAGGCGACGGCGTCGGAGTTGCGGTCCAGGGCGGTGTCGTTGATGTTCGACAGGTTGTCGCACGAGGAGTGGTAGCAGCGGTCGAAGGCCTGACCGGAGGTGCCGCCCCACTTCTGCGCCTGCGCGGATGACTTGGTGTTGCTGGCTCCGGTGAACAGGCCGCCGACGGGGATGCCCACGTTCTTGAAGGAGGCGTGGTCGGAGCGGCCGTCGCCCTCGGTCTCGATCTCGGTCGGGACGCCGATGCCCGCGTAGTAGTTCTTGAAGGTCTGCTCGATCGTCGGGTCGTCGTCGTAGACGAAGTAGCCCGGGTTCGGCGAGCCGATCATGTCGAAGTTCAGGTACCCGGCGAACTTGGCCCGCTCGGCCGCCGGCAGGTTGTTGACGTAGTACTTCGACCCGACCAGGCCCAGCTCCTCCGCGCCCCACCAGCCGAAGCGCAGGTGCTTGGTGGGCTGCAGACCGGCCCGGGAGACGGCGAGGGCCGTCTCCAGGACGGCCGCGCTGCCGGAGCCGTTGTCGTTGATGCCCGCGCCCGAGGTCACCGAGTCCAGGTGCGAGCCGGCCATCAGCACCGAGTTCGGGTCGCCGCCCGGCCAGTCGGCGATCAGGTTGTAGCCGGTGGCGCCGCTGGAGGTGAAGGTCTGCAGGGTGGTCGTGAAGCCGGCCGCGTCGAGCTGGGCCTTCACGTAGTCGATCGAGGCCTTGTAGCCGGTCCTGCCGTGGGCGCGGTTGCCGCCGTTGTTGGCGGCGATCGTCGAGAGCTGCGACAGGTGGGCCTTGACGTTGGCCAGCGGTATGTCGGGCGGTGTCGGCGCCGCGGCGACCGCCGTGGGGGCGGCGAGTGCGGCGGGGGCGGTGGAGGCGAACAGGCCGGCGACCGCGAACGCGGTCACGGCAGCGAGGCGCCGGGAGACGGACAGGCTCATGTGGGGGCTCCGGGATTCCGCGGGGATATGACGGAACGAGCGGGGATAGAGCAGGTGAGCGTTAGTGCGTCAGTGCGAGCCTGATGTTCAGCGAGAGTGTGACTGTCCGTCAAGACCACAATTCGGTCAGGGCGGTTCGGAAAACGGACGATCCCCGGTACGGGTGGTCCGTACCGGGGATCGAGGGTGTGGGGGGTTTGCTGGTGCGTGCCCCTGGGGGTGGCCCTGCTGCGTGCCCTGGAGCGCGCCGCCGGGTGTCCGTTACGCGGGCTCGCGGGCCGGGGCCGCCACGACGGCCGGCGCCGCCGCCTCCAGCCTGATGCGGGAGCGCCGCGCCGTCCGCAGCGCGTCCCAGGTGAGGAGCGCGAGCGCGGCCCACACCAGGGAGAAGCCAGCCCAGCGCTCGGGCGGCATGGCCTCGTGGAAGTACAGGACGCCGAGCCCGAACTGGAACACCGGGGCCATGTACTGGAGCAGCCCGAGGGTGGACAGCGGGACCCGGATCGCCGCCATCCCGAAGAACACCAGCGGGATCGCGGTGACCAGCCCGGTCGCGGCCAGCAGGGCTGCGTGGCCGACGCCGTGCGAGGCGAAGGTGGACTGGCCCTGCGCGCCGAGCCACAGGACGTAGCCGAGGGCCGGCAGGAACAGTACGGCCGTCTCCGCGGCCAGCGACTCCAGCCCGCCCATGTTGAGCTTCTTCTTGATCAGCCCGTAGGTGGCGAAGGAGAAGGCCAGGACCAGCGAGATCCACGGCGGCCGCCCGTAGCCGATGGCGAGCACCAGGACGGCGGCGAAGCTGAGGCCGACCGCCACCCACTGTGCGCGCCGCAGCCGCTCACCGAGCACCAGTACGCCGATGGCGATGCTGACCAGCGGATTGATGAAGTAGCCGAGGCTCGCCTCGACGACGTGCCCGTTGTTGACGGCCCAGATGTACAGGCCCCAGTTCACGGTGATCACCGTGGCGGCCAGCGCGCTCATGCCGAGTTTCCGGGGCTGGCGGAGCAGCTCCCGTATCCAGCCCCAGCGGCGCAGGGCGAGCAGTGCCAGGCCGACCACGGCCAGGGACCACACCATGCGGTGGGCGAGGATCTCGACGGCCCCGGAGGGCTTCAGGAGCGGCCAGAAGAGGGGGACCAACCCCCACATCCCGTATGCGCCGAATCCGTAGAGCAAACCCGTGCGCTGCTCGTTCTCTGCCTTCACGGGGCCTCCTGTGCGACTTCCGGCCAACTTCACGACGGTATCGCCGTACGGCCCAGATGTCATGCCCGTAATCAAGAGATACTCATGACATCTTTCGGGGCCCGCGAGGCCCGCCCGCCTCCGGCCCCTGCCGGACGCGACGGAGCCCGGATCCTGGTGCAGGATCCGGGCTCCGGGGTGTGCGTCGTGTCCGCCCGCTATCCGACGACGGTCCAGGTGTCGTTGCCGGCCAGCAGGGCCCCCAGGTCGCCCTTGCCGCTGCGGTCGATGGCCGCGTCGAGCTGGTCGGCCATGAGGGTGTCGTAGACGGGCCGTTCGACGCTGCGGAACACCCCGATCGGGGTGTGGTGCAGCGTGTCCGGGTCGGCCAGGCGCGAGAGCGCGAAGGCGGTGGTGGCGCTGGAGTTCCGCGCGTCGTGCACCAGGATCTGCGCCTCGTTGGCCGCGGTCACCGGGACGACCTCCAGGTCCCCGGTGGCCGGGTTGCGCACGACACCCTTCGCGCCGTCCGCGCCGAAGCGGATCGGCTGCCCGTCCTCCAGCCGGATCACGGCCTCCAGTGCCTGGTCCTTGTCCTTGAGGACCTCGAAGGCGCCGTCGTTGAAGATATTGCAGTTCTGGTAGATCTCCACGAGCGCCGTGCCCTGGTGGTCGGCCGCCTGGCGCAGGACCTCGGTGAGGTGCTTGCGGTCGGAGTCGACGGTGCGGGCGACGAAGGAGGCCTCGGCGCCGATCGCCAGCGACACCGGGTTGAAGGGCGCGTCCAGCGAGCCCATCGGCGTCGACTTGGTGATCTTGCCGACCTCGGAGGTGGGGGAGTACTGGCCCTTGGTCAGCCCGTAGATCCGGTTGTTGAACAGGAGGATCTTGAGGTTGACGTTGCGCCGGAGGGCGTGGATGAGGTGGTTGCCGCCGATGGAGAGCGCGTCGCCGTCGCCCGTGACGACCCAGACGGACAGGTCGCGTCGGGAGGTGGCGAGGCCGGTGGCGATGGCCGGGGCACGGCCGTGGATCGAGTGCATCCCGTAGGTGTTCATGTAGTACGGGAAGCGGGAGGAGCAGCCGATGCCCGAGACGAAGACGATGTTCTCCTTCGCGAGGCCGAGTTCGGGCATGAAGCCCTGAACGGCGGCCAGTACGGCGTAGTCGCCGCAACCGGGGCACCAGCGGACCTCCTGGTCCGACTTGAAGTCCTTCATCGACTGCTTGCTCTCGGCCTTCGGTACCAGCGAGAGCAGGGTGCGAGCCCCCTCGGTCGCCTCCGTCACCTCAGTCATCGATGGCCTCCTTGAGAACCGTGGCGAGCTGCTCCGCCTTGAACGGCATTCCGTTGACCTGGTTGTACGACTGGGCGTCGACCAGGTATTTCGCCCGGATCAGGGTGGCGAGCTGCCCGAGGTTCATCTCCGGCACCACTACCTTCTCGTAACGCTCCAGGACCTCGCCGAGATTCCCGGGGAAGGGGTTGAGGTGGCGCAGGTGGGCCTGGGCGATGGGGAGTCCGGCGCCGCGCAGCCGGCGGACGGCCGCGGTGATGGGACCGTAGGTGGAACCCCAGCCCAGGACCAGGGTGGTGGCGCCGTCCGGGTCGTCCACGTCGATGTCGGGCACCCGGATGCCGTCGACCTTGGCCTGCCGGGTGCGGACCATGTGGTCGTGGTTGGCGGGGTCGTACGAGATGTTGCCGCTGCCGTCCTGCTTCTCGATGCCGCCGATGCGGTGTTCGAGACCGGGGGTGCCGGGGATGGCCCAGGGCCGCGCGAGGGTTTCCGGATCCCGCTTGTAGGGCCAGAACACCTCGGTGCCGTCGCCGAGGGTGTGGTTCGCGCCGGTGGCGAACTTGATCTTCAGGTCGGGCAGGTCGGCGACCTCCGGGACCCGCCACGGCTCCGACCCGTTGGCGAGGTAGCCGTCGGAGAGCAGGAAGACCGGGGTCCGGTAGGTGAGTGCGATCCGGGCCGCGTCGAGGGCGGCGTCGAAGCAGTCCGCGGGGGTCCGCGGCGCCACGATCGGCACGGGGGCCTCGCCGTTGCGGCCGAACATGGCCTGGAGCAGGTCCGCCTGCTCCGTCTTCGTCGGCAGGCCGGTGGAGGGGCCGCCGCGCTGGATGTCCACGATCAGCAGCGGAAGCTCCAGCGACACCGCGAGGCCGATCGCCTCCGACTTCAGTGCCACACCGGGCCCGGAGGTGGTGGTCACCCCGAGCGCGCCGCCGAAGGCCGCCCCGAGCGCCGCGCCGATGCCGGCGATCTCGTCCTCGGCCTGGAAGGTCCGCACGCCGAAGTTCTTGTGCTTCGACAGCTCGTGCAGGATGTCCGATGCGGGGGTGATCGGGTAGGAGCCCAGGTAGAGGGGCAGATCGGCCTGCTGGCTCGCGGCGACGAGACCGTAGGAGAGTGCCAGGTTCCCGGAGATGTTGCGGTAGGTGCCGGTGGGGAAGGCCCGGGTGGCGGGGGCGACCTCGTAGGAGACCGCGAAGTCCTCGGTCGTCTCCCCGAAGTTCCAGCCCGCCCGGAAGGCGACGATGTTCGCCTCGGCGATCTCGGGCTTCTTCGCGAACTTCTGCCGCAGGAAGCTCTCGGTGCCCTCGGTGGGCCGGTGGTACATCCACGACAGCAGGCCCAGCGCGAACATGTTCTTGCTGCGCTCGGCCTCCTTGCGGGAGAGGCCGAAGTCCTTCAGCGCCTCGACCGTCAGCGTGGTCAGCCGTACCGGGTGCAGGTTGTAGGCATCGAGGGAGCCGTCCTCCAGCGGCGAGGTCGCGTAGCCGACCTTGGCCATCGGGCGCTTGGTGAACTCATCCGTGTTGATGATGATCTCCGCGCCGCGCGGCACGTCCGCGATGTTCGCCTTGAGGGCCGCCGGATTCATCGCCACCAGCACGTTCGGGGCGTCGCCCGGCGTGAGGATGTCGTGGTCGGCGAAGTGGAGCTGGAAGGAGGAGACACCCGGGAGGGTTCCGGCGGGGGCGCGGATCTCGGCGGGGAAGTTCGGCAGCGTCGACAGGTCGTTCCCGAACGACGCCGTCTCCGAGGTGAACCGGTCACCGGTGAGCTGCATACCGTCACCGGAGTCACCCGCGAATCGGATGATCACACGATCGAGGCGGCGCACTTCCTTGCCGCCAGGGCTCTCCGGGGTGCGCTGTCCACCTACGACCGCACCCCCGGCCCCGTCGGCCTGCTCGGCTGGGCTGCTGACCTGGCTGGTCACTGAACTGGACCTCCTTCGAGGCGTGACCCCCCGGGACCCACCCTACGACGGTAGGGATCAAGGCCCCCAGGAGCGGCCACATTCTGGACCGTAGGACCGCCCCTCGAGACGGCCCTGCCGGTATGCCGTATCTGACAGAGTGTCAGTCGATCAAGATTTCAGATAGGTGAGAACGGCCAGTACTCGCCGGTGATCCCCGTCACTCGGCGACAGGCCCAATTTCATGAAGATGTTGCTGACGTGCTTTTCCACCGCACCGTCACTGACGACGAGCTGTTTCGCCACGGCGGAATTCGTCCGGCCCTCGGCCATCAGCCCGAGCACCTCCCGCTCGCGCGGGGTCAGGCCCGCCAGCACGTCCTGCTTGCGGCTGCGGCCGAGCAGCTGGGCGACGACCTCGGGGTCCAGGGCCGTACCGCCCCGGGCCACCCGCACCACCGCGTCCAGGAACTCCCGCACCTCGGCCACCCGGTCCTTGAGCAGGTACCCCACTCCGGTACTGGAACCGGCCAGCAGTTCGGTGGCGTACTGCTCCTCCACGTACTGGGACAGCACGAGCACACCTATCCCGGGGTAGTCGCGGCGCAGCCGGACGGCCGCCCGTACGCCCTCGTCGGTGTGGGTCGGCGGCATCCGCACGTCCGCTACCACCACATCCGGCAGCGCGCCCTCCGCCGCCAGGTCCGCCACTGTCTTGAGCAGGGCTTCCGCGTCCCCGACGCCCGCCACGACGTCATGCCCCCGGTCGGTCAGCAACCGGGTCAGGCCCTCACGCAGCAGCACTGAATCCTCGGCGATGACCACCCGCACCTTGTCTTCCACGACTCAGCAGCTCCGCATCCACTTGGTCCCGCACTACCCGACTCAGCCAAGCATCCCAGCCTTAAGTCCCGGTGAAGGCAGAGCCGGGACAACGCGTCGGCGTACGGGGGGAGTTTTCGAGTACCGGAAGGTCGCATACCGAAGACGGGTGCTGCGCGCGGCGGGAGTTGCGAGGGGACGGGGGACGGGGGACGGGGGGGACGAGGGGAAGGGATCGCGGAAGGGCCGGGCCACCCGGCCCGGCCCTTACCCGGTGATCGTCGGGCGAGGCCCTACGCCCGCCAGGGCAGCTCGGCCGTGACCGTCGTCCCGCCCCCGGCGGGGGAGTCGACGACCAGCACCCCGTCCACGGCGTCCAGCCGCTCGGTCAGCCCGGCCAGCCCCGTCCCCTCCGACGGCCCGGCCCCGCCCAGGCCGTCGTCGGCGACCTGGATCAGCAGCCGCTCCCCGGACCTCCACACGTCCACCGAGGCCGACCGGGCCCGGGAATGCTTGCTGATGTTCTGCAGCAGCTCCGACACCGTGAAGTAGGCGATCCCCTCGATCGCCGCCGCGGGCCGGGCCGGCAGATCCACGGCCACCCGTACGGGCACCGCGCACCGCGCCGCCACCGACGACAGCGCCGCGTCCAGCCCGCGGTCGGTCAGTACGGCCGGATGGATCCCGCGCGCCAGGTCGCGCAGCTCCTGGAGGGCGATCTTCACCTCGCCGTGCGCCTCGTCCACCATGTGGGCGGCGGCGCGCGGGTCCTCGGTCAGCTTCTCCTTCGCCAGCCCCAGGTCCATCGCCAGCGCCACCAGCCGGGCCTGCGCCCCGTCGTGCAGGTCCCGCTCGATGCGCCGCAGGTCGGCGGCGGCGGTGTCCACGACCACCCCGCGGTCGGACTCCAGCTCGCTGACCCGGTCGGCCAGGCCGGACGCCCCGAGCAGCCCGCCGACCATCACCCGGTCGACGGTGGTCAGGGCCCGGATCACCCAGGGGGTGGCGAGGGTGATCGCCAGCCCGACCAGGGCGGCGAGGGCGATCTCGGCGGGCGAGTCGAGATAGAAGGTGTAGTCGTCGTTCTGGAAGAGCTGCAGACCGGGCTGGTCGGTGTAGGCCGGGAACACCCAGAACCAGAGCGGGTACAGCAGGTACGCCCAGCCGCACGCCCACAGCACCAGGGACAGGCAGAAGGAGAACACCGCCCACGGGAAGTGGATCACCGAGTACAGCACGTGACGCCAGGCGCTCCCGCTCTTGAGCAGCGCCCCCATGGCTGCGAGCGGCCCGGCCTTCCCGGCCCGGATCGGCGCCGGCGCGGCGATGGCGGTCCCGAGCAGCACGCGCACCCGGGCCCGCTCCAGGTGCCCGAACCCGCGGCACATGGCGAGCACGCCGGCGAGCACCGGAACGCCGAGGAAGGTCACGAGCAGCCCCGCGCCGAGGCTCACACCGGTGATGGCGAGCGAGAAGTACAGCGTGCTCAGCGGCAGCCCGATCAGCAGGTACCCGAACTCCCGCCAGGTCCGCCCCTCGACCGGAGCCCGCAGTACCGCCCCGACCCCGCCCTTGCCGTTGCCCATGATTCCGACCCACCCTTCCAAGCCGCCGATACCCCTCCACCCTGCCGCCCCGCCCACCCCACAACCATGCGGCGAGTAGGCCTCTCCACCGGGGGGTTAACCCCACCCACCCCGCCGGCGTTCGAGGCGGCGCCACCAAAATCCAGCCTCGCCGGCGTTCGAGGCGGCGGTGCCGCCAAATCCAGCCTCGCCGGCGTTTGAGGCGCGGGGTCCGGGGCGGAGCCCTGGTAAACGGCGCCGCAGTGGAGTCCGTACGGGACCCGGCCTGCAGCCCCGCCGGCGAGGCGCACGGCGCAGCCCCGGGAAACGGCGCCGCGCCCGGCACGCGAACCGGACCCGCACGCGACACGCGAACGGGACCCCCGCCCACCCGGACGGGAGTCCCGCTCACCCACACAACAAGGGGGCCCGGGGGGCCTACCCCCGGTCCCGCCACGGCAGCTCGGCCGTGACCACGGTCCCCGCCCCGGCGGGCGAGTCCACCACCAGCACCCCGTCCACCGCCCCCAACCGCTCCGCCAGCCCCGCCAACCCGCTCCCCCCGGACGCACTCGCCCCGCCCCGCCCGTCGTCGGACACCCGCAGCATCAGCCGAACCCCCGTCCGCCACACCTCCACCGTCGCGCCCCGCGCCCCCGGCCCCGCGTGCTTGCTCACGTTCTGCAGCAGCTCGGACACCACGAAGTACGCGATCCCCTCGATCGCCTCCGCCGGCCGCGCCCCCGGCAGGTCCACCGCCACCTTCACCGGCACCACGCACCGCGCCGCCACCGACGACAGCGCCGCGTCCAGCCCCCGGTCCGTCAGCACCGCCGGGTGGATCCCCCGCGCGAGGTCCCGTAGCTCCTGGAGTGCCAGCTTCACTTCCCCGTGCGCCTCGTCGACCATCGCCGCCGCGCCCTCCGGGTCCTCCAGCAGCTTCTCCTTGGCCAGGCCCAGCCCCATCGCCAGCGCCACCAGCCGGGCCTGCGCCCCGTCGTGCAGGTCCCGCTCGATGCGCCGCAGGTCGGCCGCCGCCGTGTCGACCACCACGCCCCGGTCCGACTCCAGCTCCGCGATCCGCCGCTCCAGGTCGTCGGAGGGCGACAGCAGGCCCCGTACCATCGCCCGGTCCACGTTGGCCATCAGCCGCACCAGGTAAGGCAGCACCGGCCACAGCACGAACAGGCCGGTCAGCGCTACCGTGAAGGTGAGTACTCCCCACGGCAGCCGGATCAGCTGGTACAGCACCGTCCGCCAGCCGACCGGATCCTTGATGCTCGTCCACAGCCAGGGGAAGAATCCGCCGGCCCGCTTCGGACCGGGGATCGGGGTCGGCTCGTCCACCCGCACGCCCAGCAGGCCGCGGGCGCGGGCCCGATCCAGCCGTCCCAGATGACGGGACAGATTCAGACCGCACGCGAGCAGCGGAATTCCGATCGCGGTCACGGAAAGACCGCCCGCAGTGGAAACCATGACAACCGCGTAAACGAAACCGACGACCGCCAGCGGCAGGTTGCTCAGCAGATAGGCGATCTCCTTCCACGTCACCGCGCTGAAAACAGCGCGTACGGGGGCAGGACGATCGTTGTCGGGGATGGCATGGCTCAGGGTCATGCGCCACAGCCTGTCAAGTGCGACCCGCTGATGCCATGGGGTGGCCGGGGTGCTGTGAACGGGGGATAACCCCACCCTGTGTGAGGCAGGCCCTAGACTCCCGTCCGTACCAGATCGTCGACAGTGACCGAGGAGCGAGGAACGGACGTGCCCGAACCAACGGTATCGACCGTAACCGTGCTCGCGGCGGACTACTTCCGGAGCTATTCGGTCGTCGGTCTGCTGGCCCTCCTCGGTGTGCTCTTCGTGGCCGTCGCCTTCGGAGCGGGCCGCCTGCTGCGGCCCGTCGTGCCGACCCCCGAGAAGCTGCTGACCTACGAATGCGGAGTGGACCCGGTCGGCGAGGGCTGGGCGCACACCCAGGTCCGCTACTACGTCTACGCGTTCCTCTACGTCATCTTCGCCGTCGACTCGATCTTCCTGTTCCCGTGGGCGACGGTGTTCGCCGCCGCCGGTTACGGCGCCACGACGCTGGTGGAGATGTTCATCTTCCTGGGCTTCCTGGCCGTCGGCCTGCTCTATGCGTACAAGAAGGGCGTCCTCGAATGGACGTGACACCTCAGCCGGAGCTGCTCCCGGAGCCCAAGCGCCTGGGAGTCCTCTCCCGCCTGGCCCCGGAACCGATGAAGGTGGTCCTGAACTGGGGCCGCCGGTACAGCCTGTGGGTCTTCAACTTCGGCCTGGCCTGCTGCGCGATCGAGTTCATCGCCGCGTCCATGGCCCGGCACGACTTCATCCGGCTCGGCGTGATCCCCTTCGCGCCGGGGCCGCGCCAGGCCGACCTCATGATCGTCTCGGGCACCGTCACGGACAAGATGGCCCCGGCCGTGAAGCGGCTCTACGAGCAGATGCCGGAGCCGAAGTACGTCATCTCCTTCGGCGCCTGCTCCAACTGCGGTGGCCCCTACTGGGACTCGTACTCGGTGACCAAGGGCGTCGACCAGATCATCCCGGTCGACGTCTACGTGCCGGGCTGCCCGCCGCGTCCCGAGGCGCTCCTCCAGGGCATCCTCAAGCTCCAGGAGAAGATCGCCCGCGAATCGCTGGCGGAGCGGTACGCGACCGGGCCGTCGGTGTCGCAGCTGACGAGCGGCCTGGTCACCCCGCCGCCCGCACCCACCCCGGGGGCCGGCGCGTGAACCTCTACGACTCCCTCCCCGACGCGGCGGCGACGGTCTTCGGCGCCGAGGCCGTCGCCGAGTTCTCGTACGACGTCCTCACCGTGGACGTGCCCGTCGGCAGCTGGATCTCCGCCCTCGAAATCGCCCGGGACAAGCTCGGCTGCACGTACTTCGACTGGCTGAGCGCGGTGGACGAGCCCGGCACCGGCTTCCGGATCTGCGCGCACGTCGTGTCCCTGGAGAACCACCGGGTGCGCCGGCTGCTGCTGCGCACGACCGTTCCGCACAGCGCCGCCTCCCTGCCGTCCGCGGTCGCCGTCTACGCGGGCGCGGAATGGCACGAGCGGGAGACCTTCGAGATGTTCGGGGTGACCTTCACCGACCACCCGAACCTCGTCCCCCTCCTCCTCCCGGAGAACTTCGAGGGACACCCGCTGCGCAAGGACTTCGTCCTCGCCGCGCGCGTCGCCAAGGCCTGGCCCGGAGCCAAGGAGCCGGGCGAGGCGCACGACCCGGACGCGCCCAGGCGCCGTCAGATGCTTCCGCCGGGCGTTCCGGACCCCAACGACTGGGGCCCGATGAAGGGCCAGCTCCCGCCGGCCCCCGCCCGCCCGGCCCGTACCCCGCGCGCGGCCGGCGCCGCGGGCGCCGCCGCACGCACCCCGCGCGAGGGCGCACCCGTGCGCCGTACCCGCTCGGTCACCGAAGGCTCGGCCACCCAGGCCCCGGCGGAGGCGGCGACCGAAGAAGCCGCGCCCCGCCCGCCGCGCCGTACCCGTTCGGTGTCGGAGGGCTCGGCGAGCCAGTCACCCCCGGCCGAAGCGGCCACGGAGGCGACCGGGGAGGCCGCGCCCCGCCCGCCGCGCCGTACCCGTTCGGTGTCGGAGGGCTCGGCGAGCCAGTCACCCCCGGCCGACGCACCGAAGCAGGCGCCGCGCAGCTCGGACGCCCCCTGGCACGACCCGAAGCCCGCCTTCGAGGAGCCGCCGACCCCGCCGGAGGCGGACCGGCAGACCTCGCCGGAGGCGGAACCGGCGGAACCGGCGGAACCGGCGGCACCGCCTGCCCCGGCGAGGCGGGACGCCGCCCCGGAGTCCGAACCCCGGACCACCCCCAAGACCGACCCCACCCCCGACAACGGAGGCGACGCGTGAACGACGTCCTCGACGTCGCCCTGCGGCTGATCGTCGTCTTCGCCGTCTTCCTCGTGCTCCCGCTCATCGTCGGGCAGACCGAGCACAAGGTGATGGCCCACATGCAGGGCCGCCTCGGCCCCATGTACGCCGGCGGCTTCCACGGCTGGGCCCAGCTCGTCGCCGACGGCGTGAAGTTCGCGCAGAAGGAGGACATCGTCCCGGCGGGCGCCGACCGCCGGATCTTCCAGCTCGCCCCCGCCGTCGCCCTGCTGCCGTACCTCCTCGTCCTCCTGGCCATCCCGATCGGCCCGGGCGAGGGTGCCGTCGGCCAGCTCATCGACGCGGGTCTGTTCTTCGTACTGGCCGTCATGGGCGTCGGAGTCCTCGGCTCCCTGATGGCCGGCTGGGCCTCCGCGAACAAGTTCTCCCTGCTTGGCGGCCTGCGCACCGCCGCCCAGCTGCTCGCCTACGAGCTCCCCATGCTGCTCGCCGCCGCCTCGGTGGCCATGGCGGCCGGGACGGTCTCCCTCCCCGGAATCGTCGAGAGCTTCCAGTGGTGGTGGCTGCCCTGGCAGATCGTCGGCGCGCTCGTCTTCTTCACCGCCGGCCTCGCCGAACTGCAGCGGCCCCCCTTCGACATGCCGGTCGCCGACTCCGAGATCATCTTCGGCGCGTACACCGAGTACACCGGCCTGCGCTTCGCGCTGTTCCTGCTCGCCGAGTACGCCGGCATCGTCGTCCTCTGCTTCCTCACCACCGTCCTCTTCCTCGGCGGCTGGCACGGACCCTTCGGTACCGACGACATCGGCTGGGTCTGGACCCTGCTCAAGACCGCGATCCTCGCCTTCGTCGTGATCTGGCTCCGCGTGAGCTACCCGCGCCTGCGCGAGGACCAGCTCCAGAAGCTCGCCTGGACCACACTCATCCCGCTCGCGCTCGCCCAGATCGCGCTCACCGGCATCGTGAAGGTGGCGATCCAGTAATGCCCATCCCCGGATCCGGCCTGGCCAAGGGCCTGGCCGTCACGCTGCGCACGATGACGAAGCGCTCGCACACGGCGCAGTACCCCGAGGTCCAGCCCGAACTCCCGCCCCGCTCCCGCGGAGTCATCGGTCTGTTCGAGGAGAACTGCACCGTCTGCATGCTCTGCGCCCGTGAGTGCCCCGACTGGTGCATCTACATCGACTCCCACAAGGAGACGGTCCCGGCGTCCACCCCCGGTGGCCGCGAGCGCAGCCGCAACGTCCTCGACCGCTTCGCCATCGACTTCTCCCTCTGCATGTACTGCGGTATCTGCATCGAGGTGTGCCCCTTCGACGCCCTCTTCTGGTCGCCGGAGTTCGAGTACGCGGAGACCGACATCCACGAGCTGACCCACGAGCGCGACAAGCTCCGCGAGTGGATGTGGACCGTCCCGGCGCCGCCCGCGCTGGACCCGGCCGCCGAGGAACCCAAGGAGATCGCCGCCGCCCGCAAGGCAGTGGAGAAGGCCGAAGCCGCAGCCGCCGCGGCGGCTGCCGCCGCCCGGGCGGCCGAGACCCAGCCGCCGACCGAACCGCCGACCGAGCCGACCCCGGAGGGAGACGCGTGAGCCCCACCGCCACCCTGGCCGCAGCCGCCACCACCGGGCCCGGCTTCCTCTCCCCGACCGGCGTCGAGATCGCCTTCGTCCTCGTCGGACTCGCCACCCTCGGCGCGGCCCTCGTCACGGTCACCACCAAGCAGCTGGTGCACGCAGCCCTGTGGCTGGTCGTCGCGCTCGGCGGCATCGCCGTCGAGTACCTGCTGCTGACCGCCGAGTTCATCGCCTGGGTCCAGGTCCTCATCTACCTCGGCTCCGTGGTCGTCCTCCTCCTCTTCGGACTGATGCTCACCAAGGCCCCCATCGGCCGCTCCCCGGACGCGGACTCCGGCAACCGCTGGATCGCGCTCGGCGTCGCCGTCGTCGCTGCCGTGTCGCTCGTCTGGGTGGTCGTCGACGCCTTCCGCACCACCTGGATCGACCTCGACGGACCGGTCCAGGGCTCCACGAAGGTCTCCGGCGAGATCCTCTTCCAGCACTGGGTGTTGCCCTTCGAGGCGCTCTCCGTCCTCCTCCTCGCGGCCCTGATCGGCGCCATCGTGCTGTCCCGCAGGAACGACCCCGCCGACGCCAGCGACAAGGGGCAGCGCTGATGCACCTCGCCTACCCCGCCGTACTCGCGGCGCTCCTCTTCTGCACGGGCCTGTACGGAGTACTCGCCCGCCGCAACGCCATCCTGGTCCTGATGTCCGTCGAGCTGATGCTCAACGCCGTCAACCTGAACCTGGTGGCCTTCGACGTCTGGCTGCGCGACGCCCTGCACGCCGGCCAGGCCCTCACCCTCTTCACCATCGCGATCGCCGCCGCCGAGATCGGCATCGGCCTCGCGATCGTGCTGATGGTGTACCGCAACCGGGGCACCTCCGACGTCGACCGGCTGCGCGACACCGCCGAGGGCCACGAGCCCGCCGCGAACAACCAGAGCGAGGTCACCGCGTGAGCACCACGACCCTCGCCGTCCTCGTCCCGCTGCTGCCCTTCCTGGGCGCGGTGGCGGGACTGCTGCTCGGCCGCACCGCCCCCGGCTTCGTCCGGCCGCTCGCGATCCTGCCGACGCTCGCCGCCGCCGTACTGGCCGTCATCGTCGCCGTCCGCCAGGGCGGCGGTCCGGCGATCAGCACCGCGACCGAGCTGACCCCGACCGGCTCGGTGCCGATCGACCTCTCGCTCTACATCGACGGCTTCGCCGCACTGGTCGCCGTCCTGGTCGGCGTGGTCGCCACCTGCGTACAGGTCTACTCGACGGCGTACCTCCGTGAGGACCCGCGCTACCCCTCGTATGCCGCGCTCGTCTCACTGTTCACCTCCGCCATGCTGCTCGTCGTCTACTCCGGCGACCTGATGGTGCTGCTGGTCGGCTGGGAGATCATGGGCATCTGCTCGTACTTCCTGGTCGGCCACTACTGGGAGACCGAAGCGGCCCGCTCCGCCTCCCTGAAGGCCTTCCTCGTCACCAAGCTCGGTGACGTCCCCTTCCTGATCGGCCTGTTCGCGCTCGCCACCGACGCCGGCTCCTTCCAGATCACGAAGATCCTGGGCACCGTCGCCGCGGGCGGACTCGACCACCCGACCCTGATCGCGCTGCTCCTGCTCGCCGGAGTCGCGGGCAAGTCCGCGCAGTTCCCCCTGCACACCTGGCTCCCCGACGCCATGGCGGGCCCCACCCCGGTGTCGGCGCTGATCCACGCCGCGACGATGGTCGCCGCCGGTGTCTACTTCATCGCCCGTCTCCTGCCCGTCTTCGCGGCCTCCAGCGCCGCGCTGGTGGTCATGGCCGTGATGGCGGCCGTCACGATGGTCGGTTCCGGCCTGGCCGCCATCGCCCAGGACGACATCAAGCGAGTGCTCGCCTACTCCACGGTCGGCCAGCTCGGCTACATGGTCGGCGCCCTGGCCGTCGGCGACCGCGGCGCCGCCGTCTTCCACCTCCTGTCCCACGGCGCCTTCAAGGCGCTCCTCTTCCTCGGCGCCGGCGTGATCATCCACGCCGCCGGTACGAACTCCCTCGGCGCCATGTCCCGGATGGGCGGCCTGGCCCAGCGCATCCCCGACGCCTTCTGGACGATGACGATCGCGCTGCTCGCGCTCGCCGCCGTCCCGCCCTTCGCCGGCTTCTTCTCCAAGGAAGCCGTCCTCGTCGCCGCCGAGCACACCGCCACCGGCCACTCGGAATTCGCACCCAGCGCCGCCGGCTGGCTCGTACTCGTCGCCGGTCTGCTGACCGCCCTGCTCACCGCCGCCTACGCCACCCGGCTGTGGCTGATGGCCTTCCGCGGCCGGGGCGCGGCCGCCCCCGACCACGGCAAGGAACCCCTCGCCATGACCGGCGTGCTGTGGCTGCTGGCGATCCCGTCGGTCGGCTTCGGCCTCGCGGCGGGCCCCATCGCCGGCTGGTTCGACGGCGGGGAGCTCACCCCCACCCTGGTCACCTCGGTCCTCGGCACGGGCGCTGCGGCCATCGGCGCGATGCTGACCTACGCCCTGTGGCAGCGGGCCTCCGCGAAGGCCGCCCTCGCGACCGCCGCCGGCCCCCGGGCCGCAGCCGCAGCCGGGGAGCCCGCCGCTGTCGCCGCCGCCGAATCCGCCGCGGAAGCCCCCGAGGTGGCCGAGGTGACCCACGATCACCCCGCCGTCCCGGCCGGCCCCGCCGCCGACCCCGGCCAGGCGTTCCTCGGCCCGCTGCACCGCCACGCGGCCGACGGTTTCCACCTCGACGCCGTCTACGACCGGCTCTTCGTCCGGCCCGTCCGGGCCGCCGCGAGTCTCGTCCGCTTCCTCGACCGCGAGGTCGTGGACACGTACGTCCACGGCGCGGGCACCGGCACCCGGCTGCTCGGCGGCCTCGTCCGCCGCGCCCAGACCGGCAACGTGCAGAGCTACCTGAGCGCCCTGCTCGCCGGCGCCGTGGTCCTGGCGATCGCCACCGCCGTCCTCGCCAACGTCAACGCCGGATCGTGAGCCGTGAGTCAGCCGTGATTGATATCAGCCCGTCCGTGATGCAGTTCCTTCTGGCGTTCATCGTGGTCGCACCGCTCCTCGGTTCCGCCGCGGCGCTCCTGCCGGCCCCGCCCGGCCTCAAGGGCAAGAGCCCCGAACAGGCCGTGCTCCGCCACGGAGTGACCGTGACCGGCGTGATCCTCGCCGCGGCCATCGCCCTCACCCTGGGCTTCGACCACGACGCCCCGTCCCGCTTCCAGGCGACGACGGACATCAGCTGGATCCAGGCGCTGAACGTCCGGATCCACCTCGGCGTCGACGGCATCTCGCTCCCCCTCCTCCTGATGACCGCGCTGCTGTTCTTCCTCTGCGCGCTCTACAGCTACTTCAAGCTCCCCGTGGGCCCCTCCCCGAAGGCCTTCGTCGCGCTGCTCCTGGTCCTGGAGTCCGGCACCCTCGCCACCTTCGCCGTCCTCGACCTGCTGCTCTTCTTCCTCGCCTTCGAGATGGTCCTCATCCCGATGTACTTCCTCATCGCCCGCTGGGGCGGTGCTCAGCGGCAGGCCGCCGCCTGGAAGTTCATCCTCTACACGCTCCTCGGCTCCGTCGTCATGCTGCTCGGTCTGCTGCTGATCGGACTGAGCAGCGGCACTTTCGACATGGTGACACTGGCCTCTGACAACGGCCGCGAACTGTCCCGCACCACCCAGCTCCTGGCCGTCCTCTCCATCGGTCTCGGCCTCGCCGTGAAGACCCCGATGTGGCCCCTGCACAGCTGGCTGCCGGACGCCCACACCGCGGCGCCCACGGTCGGATCCGTCCTGCTGGCCGGCGTCCTGCTCAAGATGGGCACGTACGGGTTCGTCCGCATCCTGCTGCCCATCACCCCCGACGGCATGGCCACCTTCGCCCCCTACCTCGGCGCCTTCGCCGCCGTCGGCATCGTCTACGGATCGCTCGCCTGCCTCGCGCTGGCCCGCAAGGGGAACAAGGGCGACCTCAAGCGCCTCATCGCCTACTCCTCCGTCGGCCACATGGGCTTCGTCCTCCTCGGCATCGCGAGCATGACCCCCACCGGCGTCAACGGCGCGCTCTTCGCCAACATCGCCCACGGCCTGATCACCGGCCTCCTCTTCTTCCTGGTCGGCGCCCTCAAGGACCGCTACGGCACCGCCGACCTCGACACCCTCGCCGGAGCCACCGGCGCCGCCCTCTACGGCCGCGCCCCCCGCTTCGGCGCGCTCCTCGCCTTCGCCGCCGTCGCCTCCCTGGGCCTGCCGGGCCTCGCCGGCTTCTGGGGCGAGATGCTGGCCCTCTTCGGCGCCTTCGAGCCCGCCGAGGGCCTCTCGCGCCCCGCGTTCCTCACGTACATGACCATCGGAGCGTTCGGCACCCTGCTCACCGCCGCCTACCTCCTGATCGTCGTACGGCGCGTCTGCATGGGAGATCCGAAAGCCGGTCCCGAGCTCGCCGTCGCGGACGTCCAGCACTACGAGTTCGCCGCCTGGACCCCGCTCGTCGCCCTCACCGTCCTCGCCGGCCTGTGGCCCGCGGTCCTCCTCGGCCTCACCGACCCGGCCGTCCAGAAGCTCCTCGCAGGAGGCAATTCATGACGGCCATGACGGCCCTGACGGTCCTCTCCGCCGAGGCCCCGAGCCTGGTCCAGTCCGTCGACTGGCTCGCCATCGCACCCGTGGTGATCACCGCCGCCGTCGGCCTGGTCGTCCTCGTCGCCGACCTGTTCCTCGCGGAGCGCCACAAGCCGGTCCTCGGCTGGATCTCGGTGGCCGGCCTGGCCGTCGCGACCGCCACCCTGCTGCCCCTGCGCGCCGGTGACCGCGCCACCTTCTGCCTCACCGGCGACCCGGCGGCCTGCAGCTACGTCGCCGACCGCTTCACGATCGCCATCCAGTTCCTGGTCCTGGCCGGAGCCCTGGTCACCGCCCTGGTGTCGGTCACCGCCGTCCGGGACTCCCGCATGCCGGCCGGCGAGTACTGGTTCCTGCTGCTCTCCTCCGCCGCGGGCGCTGCCCTGCTGCCGGCCTCCCGCGACCTCGCCACCCTGATCGTCGCGCTCGAAGTCGCCTCGCTGCCCGCCTTCGCCCTCGTCGGCATGCGCCGCGGCGACCGGCTCTCCTCCGAGGCCGCCCTGAAGTTCTTCCTGTCCTCCGTCACCGCCACCGCCGTGTCGCTGATGGGCGTCAGCTTCGTCTACGCCACCACCGGCTCCCTGCACCTCACCCAGGTCGCCGACCGCCTCGAAGACGTTCCCGGGCAGCTCGACACCCTCGCCATGGCGGGTGTCGCGCTCACCCTCGTCGGCTTCGCCTTCAAGACCGCGGCCGTCCCCTTCCACTTCTGGGTCCCCGACACCTACGTCGGCGCCCCGCTGCCCATCGCCGGCTACCTCTCGGTGATCGGCAAGGCCGTCGGTTTCACCGGCCTCATCCTCGTCACGGTGATCGCCTTCCCGGCGTACTCCGACATCTGGGGCCCGGCCCTCGCCGTGCTGGCCGCGCTGACCATGACGCTCGGCAACGCCGCCGCGGTCCGGCAGTCCGCGGACCGGCCGAACAGCGCCGTACGGCTGCTCGCCTGGTCCTCGGTCGGCCAGGCCGGCTACCTGCTGGTCCCGATCGCCGCGGCCGCGTACTCCGACCGCGACCAGATCGGCTCCACCGTCGCCTACGCCCTCATGTACGCCGCCGTGAACCTCGGCGCCTTCTCCGTGGCCGCCCTGGTGGCCCGTACGAAGCCGCTGAACCGGATCAGCGACTACCGCGGCCTGTACGCCGAGCGCCCGCTGGCCGCCCTCTCGCTGGCCTTCTTCCTGCTCTGCCTGGCGGGTCTGCCGCCGGGCATCATCGGGCTCTTCGCCAAGGTCACCGTTTTCCGGTCCGCCGTCGACGCGGGCCTGGGGTGGCTGGCCGTGGTCATGGCGATCAACGTCGTCATCGCCCTGTACTACTACTTGCGCTGGACGGCACTGCTCTTCCGCACCCCCGAGGGCGCGCAGACCCCTACGCGGGCCCCCTGGCCGGTGACGGTCGCCGTCGTCCTCACCGCGATCACGGCGGTCGTCCTCTCCGGCGCCCCGGAAATCATCCTGCGCGTCACGACGGGCAGCCTCTTCGCGCAGTAACCGGCACGGTTAACCCGTACGGAGTAACGCCCGCCGCGGCCCCGCCGCCCCCCCGGCAAGGGGCCGCGGGAGGCGGCCGCCCCGCCGCGCCCTGGGAACCTGACGCCCTCACCTCGCGTTGACCAGGAAGGGAGGGTCCACTGGACCGTAGACCCTCACATCCATGACGGGCTCCCCTGCCGCACCACCTGGAGGGCGTACCGTGCACCGCCGGCACAACGGGCTCAAGACCGCCGTACTCCTCGGCGGGCTGTCCGCACTCATCATCCTCATCGGCAGCTTCTTCGGACGGGGCGGCCTGATCATCGCCGTCCTCGTCGCCCTCGGGACGAACGCCTACGCGTACTGGAACAGCGACAAGCTGGCTCTACGCGCGATGCGCGCCCGCCCCGTGAGCGAGTTCGAGGCTCCACAGCTCTACCGCATGGTGCGCGAGCTCTCCACGTCCGCGCGCCAGCCCATGCCACGCCTGTACATCTCGCCCACCGAGGCCCCCAACGCCTTCGCCACCGGCCGCAACCCGCGCAACGCCGCGGTCTGCTGCACCGAGGGCATCCTGCGCATCCTCGACGAGCGCGAGCTGCGCGGGGTCATCGGCCACGAGCTCAGCCACGTCTACAACCGCGACATCCTGATCTCCTCGGTCGCCGGGGCACTCGCCTCGGTGATCATGTTCCTGGTGAACTTCGCCTGGCTGATCCCGATCGGCCGGTCGAACGACGACGAGGGCCCCGGCCTCCTGGGCATGCTGCTGATCATGATCCTGGGCCCGCTGGCCGCCTCGGTGATCCAGCTGGCCATCAGCCGCTCCCGCGAGTACGAGGCCGACGCCTCCGGCTCCCAACTCACCGGGGACCCACTCGCCCTGGCCAGTGCCCTGCGCAAGCTCGACGCGGGCACCAAGCAGCTCCCGCTGCCCCCGGAGCCCCGGCTGGAAGCGGCGAGCCACATGATGATCGCCAACCCGTTCCGCCCGGGCGCGGGCCTTTCTAAGATGTTCTCCACACACCCTCCGATGGCCGAGCGCATCGCCCGGCTCGAACAGATGGCAGGCCGCCGCCAGTGAAGACAATCCTCAACATCATTTGGCTCATCCTCAGCGGCATCTGGCTGTTCCTGGGCTACCTCCTCGCAGGTGCGATCCTCTGCATCACGATCATCGGCATCCCGTTCGGCATCGCCGCCTTCCGCATCGCCGTCTACGCCCTCTGGCCCTTCGGCTACACCACGGTCGAGCGCCACGACGCGGGCGCCGGATCCGCCATCGGCAACGTCCTGTGGCTGGTCCTGGCGGGCTGGTGGCTGGCCCTGGGGCACATCTTTACGGGCATCGCGCTCTGCATCACCCTCATCGGCATCCCCTTCGGCATCGCCAACTTCAAGATGGTCCCGCTCGCCCTGCTCCCGCTGGGCCGCGAGATCGTCCCGACGGACGCGCCGTTCGCCTCCCGCTGACGCAGAAGCCGGCGTCGTGGACGCCGCCGCACACCCCGCCCGCAGGCCGTCCGGATCGGCCTGCGGGCGGAGTTGTCCACAGGCCCGGGCGGCTGTCGGTGGGGTGCGTCACCATGAACGCATGAACGAGACCGAGCAGTTGCTGGAGCAAGTCGCCGAGCGCGCGCGCAACTCCGCGCAGGGGTCCGGAGTGCCCCTGCCCGCCGCCCTGGGCACAGAGGAGATCGCCCGGGCCGAGGGCATACTCGGCTTCGCCCTGCCGCCCCTGCTCGCCGCGCTCTACACCCGTGTCGGTGACGGCGGATTCGGCCCGGAGTGCGGACTGCTGTCACTGCGCCACGCCGTCCGTGCCTACGGGGCGGGCCGCTCGTCGGCCTGGCGCTGGCCCGAGGGCGTGCTGCCGATAGCCGACTTCGGCTGCTCCATGTCCGTCTGCGTCGACTGCCGCTCCGACACCGCCCAGGTCCTGCTCTTCGACCCGAATCTCGGGGAGCCCGAGCTCGCCTGGTCCATCGACACCCCCGGCCTGGCCGCCTGGCTGCGCGGCTGGCTCGACGGCACCGCCTGGTACTGCGACGAGTCGCCGGCGGGGGAGGAGTACGACCTGGAGCTGACGCCCTGGGACGGGTTCAGATCCCGGATCTGAGCCGCCCCCGCAGCCAGTAGACGAAGGCGCCCGCAGCCAGCACCGCCGCCCCCCAGGCCGCCGACGCGAGGGGCAGCGCACACGCCAGCACCACACAGCCGGACAGCCCGACCACTGCCACGGCTCGACCCTTGACAGCTGAATCGAGAGTCCACGCGGAGGCGTTCGCGATCGCGTAGTAGACGAGCACCCCGAAGGAGGAGAAACCGATCGCGCCCCGCAGATCGGCGGTGGCCGCCAGCACCGCCACGACCGCACCCACCGCCAACTCCGCATGGTGCGGCACCTGATGCCGGGGATGGACGACAGCCAGCGCGCGCGGCAGATGACCGTCGCGCGCCATCGCCAGGGCCGTCCGCGAAACCCCGAGCACGAGCGCCAGCAGCGAGCCCAGCGCGGCCAGGGCCGCGCCCACCCGCACCACCGGGGCCAGTTCGGGCCGACCGGCCGCCCGCACCGCGTCGGCGAGCGGGGCAGCCGACCGTGCCAGCCCCTCGACGCCGAGCACCGACAGAGCCGCCACCGCCACCGCGGCGTACACCAGCAGCGCGATCCCCAGCGCGAGCGGCACCGCCCGCGGGATCGTCCTTTCCGGCTCGCGCACCTCCTCGCCCAGGGTGGTGATCCGGGCGTAGCCCGCGAAGGCGAAGAACAGCAGCCCGGCGCCCTGCAACAGCCCGAAGACACCCCAGTCCGAGCCGCCCGGCCGCGCCGCCCCCGCTGCCCCGGAGGACAGGCACACCACGACCACCCCGGCCAGCACCGCCAGCACCGTCGCCACGATCAGCCGGGCGACGCGGGCCGACCGCTGCACACCGCCGTAGCTCGCGGCGGTCAGCGCCACCACCGCCGCGACGGCCACGGCATGCTGCTGCCCGGGCCAGACGTACGCGCCCACCGTGAGGGCCATCGCCGCGCAGGAGGCGGTCTTGCCGATCACGAAGGCCCAGCCGGCCAGATACCCCCAGAAGGGGCCGAGCCGCTCGCGGCCGTAGACGTACGTGCCGCCGGAGGCCGGGTACCGGGCGGCCAGCCGCGCCGAGGAGTGCGCATTGCAGTAGGCCACGAGAGCCGCCACGGCCAGCGCGGCCAGCAGGGCGCCGCCCGCCGCCCGCGCCGCCGGCGCCAGAGCGGCGAAGATACCGGCGCCCACCATCGCGCCGAGTCCGACGACGACGGCGTCGGACACCCCCAGAGTGCGCCTCAACTCGTTTTCCACGGGCGGAGGGTAACCCCGCTAGATGACGCCCTCCCGGCCGGGAAGCGGCGTCCGTGCGCGCTCCCACCCTTCCAGCGCGGTCAGACACGCGTGGTCCATGTGGCGCAGCCCGCTCAGGTCCAGCCGTACCGGCTGCCCGTGCGGCAGCGCGTCCAGGGCGTCGAGCAGTTTCGGCAGCCGCAGGAAACTGGCGTTCCCCACGACCCGCACGCAGAGCTCCTCGTCCTCCCACACCTCCTCGATGTGCACGTGGGAGGTCTCCCAGGCCGCCTTGGCGACGGCGAGCCCCAGCCCGATCAGCACCCCCTCGAAGAGGTTGGTGACCAGGATCGCCGAGGCCGTGACCAGCAGCACCACCGCCTCGCCCCGGTGCGTCCGCCACAGCGCGGCCACCGCCCGGGCCGGCAGCAGCTTCCACCCCGCGTGCAGCAGCACCCCGGCCAGCGCGGCCAGCGGCACGCTCTCCAGAGCCCGGGGGAAGGCCACGGCGAAGAGCAGCAGCCAGCCGCCGTGCATCACCCTGGCCGCGCGGGTGCGCGCACCGGCCTCCACATTGGCGGCGCTGCGCACGATGACCGCGGTCATCGGCAGCGCCCCGAGCAGCCCGCACAGAGTGTTGCCCACGCCCTGGGCGATGAGTTCCTTGTCGTACTCCGTCCTCGGCCCGTCGTGCATGCGGTCCACGGCGGCCGCGCTGAACAGCGTCTCGGCGGACGCGATCAGCGCCAGCGCGACCACCGTCCCGGCCGCGCCGACCGAGGCCAGCACCCCGAAGTCCCCCCAGCCCGGCGGGGACACGGCTGCCAGAACGCCCGTCACCCGCACCTTCTCGACGGGCAGCCGCAGCAGGACGGCCACGGCGGTGGCGGCGGCCACCCCGACGAGCGCCCCGGGCACGATCCGCAGCCTGGCGGGCACCCGCCGCCAGGCGACCATGGCGGCGATGGTGCCCAACCCGAGCAGGACGGCGGCCAAGTCGGCCTGCGCCCCCAGCTCGTGCACCCCGCGCAGCTTCGCCAGGGTCTGCCCCGGAGCCTCCACACCGCCCAGGGCGTACAGCTGCCCGGAGATCAGCACCAGCCCGATCCCGGCCAGCATCCCGTGCACGACGGCCACGGATATCGCCCGGAACCACCGCCCGAGCCGCAGCGCCCCCATGCCCAGCTGCATCACCCCGGCGGCCAGCACCAGCACCCCGAGCGCGGGAAGACCGTAGGCCTGCACCGCCTCGTAGACGAGCACGGTCAGCCCGGCCGCGGGCCCGCTCACCTGCAGGGAGCTCCCGCGGAACCACCCGGTGACCAGCCCGCCGACCACCCCGGTGACGATCCCGAGTTCGGCCGGCACCCCGGAGGCGACCGCCACTCCCACGCACAGGGGGAGTGCGACCAGCGCGACGACGACGGACGCTCCGAAGTCATCGCGAAACGTGCCGGCCCCAGGCATGCGAGAACCCCCTGCCACGCGGTGATGTGATGCCACCAGCGTGGTGGGCGCACTCATCGCCGCCCAAGTACCCACAGGAGCCCGTAGTGGCGCGTGCGCCGCACACGCCCCGCACACACCCCCCCCTCGCAACCGCCGCGGCCCGGCGGTCCGTGAGGACCGCCGGGCCGGCGTGAGGCAGATCGCGGAGCTGGGGTCAGCGGTAGTTCACGAACTGGATCGCGAAGTCCAGGTCCTTGCCCTTGAGCAGCGCCTGGACCTCCTGGAGGTCGTCACGGCTCTTCGAGCTGACACGCAGCTCCTCGCCCTGGACCTGGGCCTTGACGCCCTTGGGACCCTCGTCCCGGATGATCTTCGCGACCTTCTTGGCGTTCTCCTGCGAGATGCCTTCCTCGATCGTGGCGAAGATCTTGTACTCCTTGCCGGACAGCTGCGGCTCCCCGGCGTCCAGCGCCTTCAGCGAGATCCCGCGCTTGACCAGCTTGGTCTCGAAGACGTCCAGGACGGCCTTCACGCGCTCCTCGGAGTTCGCCTCCATCAGGATCTTCTCGCCGGACCAGGCGATCGTGGCGCCGGTGCCCTTGAAGTCGTAGCGCTGCGAGAGCTCCTTGGCGGCCTGGTTGAGGGCGTTGTCGACCTCCTGCCGCTCGACCTTCGAGACGATGTCGAAACTGGAGTCGGCCATGTGCTGTGGCTCCTTGAAGTCGGTTGTGATCACCCCGGAGGGCGCGGCCGGACATCCCCGGCCCGCTCGGCAAAGCCTAGCCACCGCGCCCACCCGCAGCGCTGATCAATCCGGTGGTGAAGCACCCCCGGTCATCAGGTATCGTTTACGTCGTTGCCGGGGAGCGCCGCCGAAAGGCGGAAAAAACGGCAGCAACTCTTGGCGGTGTGCCCGAGTGGCCAAAGGGAGCAGACTGTAAATCTGCCGGCTCAGCCTACCCAGGTTCGAACCCTGGCGCCGCCACGCGAGTGGAACCCCCGTTCATCTGTGGAATCACAGTGAGCGGGGGTTCTTTCGTCATCGGCGGCGTCGGGCGCGAAAAGCGTTGGGCGCGGCCGACGCGGCTGCGGCATGCTGGCCGCATGATCAGCATCAGCAGCCGAAAGGCCCGTGCCGCGTAAGGCACCCTCGCAGGTCAGGATCGACCTGCCCGTCCCACCGCCCCGACCGCACGAGCGCGGCGTCGTCCAAGGCGTATCCGCCGCCACCCTCGCCGCGATCGCCCGCGTCGAACGGCGCCGCCTCTCGCGCGGCGACACCTACCGGTCCCTGCGGCACTGGCGCCGGACCGTCTACCAGCGGGGACCTTGGATCATCTACCCGGCGGCGGACGACGACCACGGTTGCTGCGACTGGGTGGGCTACTGCCGCGGGACGCTGGAGACCGTCTGCCACCTCCTCCCGCCCCGGGCCCGGCGCGAGTTGCGCGCCGTGATCGCGCCGCTCGACGAGCGCTTCCTCGCCCGTACCCTCAGCGACCCGTACGCCGCCCCGGGCGACCCCTGGTGGCAGCGCCGCCTGACGTACTGACCGGGGCCGACCGCAACATCGGCGGCCGCATTTCGTTCACCGGGGGTGAAATGGACATCTGACACACGTGGGAAGGTCGGTGGCGGGGTGCTCATGGCCCTGCTCGGCGCGGGGATCCCGGCCCTGGTGGGAGCGGCCCTCCACCCGGACGTGGGGGAGCCCTACGCGGAGACCCGGCTGTACTTCGGAACCCAACGGGCCGACGGCCGCGGCACGGTCGAGGAACGCGAGTTCATGCGGTTCCTGGACCGGGAGATCACCCCCGCCTTCCCCGAGGGACTGACCCTCCACGACGGTTACGGCCAGTGGCGGGGCCAGGACGGCAAGATCGTCCGCGAGACCTCGTACGAGGTGGTCCTGCTGTACCCGGAGAAGGAGGCCGGCGAGCGCAGCACGCGCATCGAGCGGATCCGGCAGGCCTACGAGGACCAGTACCAGCAGGACTCGGTCGGCCGGTCCGACGACAAGGTCAGCGCCGGGTTCTGACCCACGGGAGCGGCAGCCCGTCCGACGGCCGGGCCGCCGGACGGCCGTGGCAGCGGCCTCAGTTGCCGGCCACGTCCTTCACGGCCACCTGCACCGGCGTCGAGCCGGAGACCAGCTCCAGGGTCAGGCCCGCCGTCGCCGGCGTCTCGATCAGCTCGGCCAGAACCGCCGCCACGTCGTCGCGCGGGACGGCCCCGCGGCCCGTCTGAGCCTCCAGACGGACCAGGCCCGTCCCGGCGTCGTCGACCAGCGAACCCGGGCGCAGGACAGTCCACTCCAGGCCCAGACGGGTCCGTACGTGGTCGTCGGCCTCACCCTTGGCCCGCAGGTACGCGTCGAAGACCTCCTCGCCCCCGTGGTGCGCGTCGGCGCCCATCGAAGACACCATCAGGAAGCGCCGCACGCCGGCCCGTTCGGCGGCGTCGGCGAACAGCACCGCCGCGCCCCGGTCCACGGTGTCCTTCCGTCCGATCCCGCTGCCGGGTCCCGCACCGGCCGCGAACACCGCCACGTCCGCGTCCCGCAGAATCCCGGCCACATGGTCCACCGAGGCCGACTCCAGATCGCAGAGCACCGGCTCGGCGCCCGCCTGCCTCAGGGCGTCGGCCTGTGCCGGGTCGCGGATGATGCCCGCGACCTCGTAATCGCCCGCGGAGAGCAGTCGCTCCAGCCGCAGCGCGATCTGACCGTGTCCACCCGCGATGACGATGCGCATGACCCGACCGTACGACGACCCGGCCGCCCACGCCCGCGAACGCACGGCGAACTTCAGGGACCGGGCTCCGTCCGGCCCTGCCGGGGCAGGTCCAGAGCCACCGCGACGGCGGAGTCGCAGTACTCGCGTACGGCACTCGTACGGGCTACCACCCGCCCGCGGTGGATCACGATCCGGCTGTACGCGAGGGACAGCACGCCCGCGATCCGCTCCCCGCGTACGGCGAGCAGCTCCGCCGGGAAACCGGCCTCCACCCGGACCTCCGGCAGGCCCATGGCCTCACGGGCGCAGGCGCTGACCGACTCGTAGGCCTCGCCCGCCCGGAGGCCGCCCTGGGAGGCCAGCAGGTACGCGGCCTCCAGCGGGTCACCGCGGCCGACGGGGTTCCCGGCGTCCCGCAGCGCCCCGCTGCCGGCCGCGACGCGCACACCGGCGGCCCGCAGCAGCCGTACGGGTGCGGTGCGCAGGCCGCGGCGTTCCAGGGCCGCACAGTCGCCCTGGGGCAGGCAGGTCACGCGTACGCCGGCCGCGGCCAGCTGGTCGGCGGCGCGGGAGGCCGCGTCCAGCGGGAGCCGGGACAGGCCGCCGCAGGGGCCGATGGTCACCCCGGGGCGCAGCCCGCCGGCCATCACCGCGAGCCGGGAGAGGCGGGCCGGATCATCACCGTCCGTGTGCAGATCGACGGGGCAGCCGTGCTCGGCGGCGAGTTCCAGGACGGCTTCGAGGAAGCCCGTCGGGTCCGGGTCCAGGTCCGGGCAGCCGCCGATGACCGAGGCGCCCATCTTGACCGCGTCCCGCAGCATGGCGAGCCCGTCCGCCCCCGCCACCCCGGTCAGCAGCCGGGGGACGGCGACGGCGGTGAGGTCGGCGAGCCCGCGCAGCGAGCGGCGGGCCTGGAGCACGGCCTCCATGGGACCCAGGCCGTGCACGTCGCCGATGCGGACGTGGGAGCGGACGGCGGTGGCGCCGTGGCCGAGCTGGAGCAGGGCGGCTTCGGTGGCCCGGCGCTGGACCTCGTCCGGGGTGTAGGAGACGGGCCCTTCGCCGTCGGCGGTCAGCGCGGTGTCCCCGTGGGCGTGCGGCTCGGCGGGGGCGGGGAGCAGCAGGTAGCCGGACAGGTCCACCCGGGACAGCGCGGGGGAGGCGAGGCTGCCGGTGGTGCCGACGGCCTGGATCCGGCCGCCGCCGCAGCGGACGTCGACGGTTCGGCCGTCCGTGAGCCGGGCCCCGGCGAGCAGCAGGGTGGTGGATTCGGCTGCGGCCGCGTTGCCATGGCCGTTGCCGTTGCCGCTGCGGGGCGACTGGAACGGCTGCTGCGGCTGGCTGTCGGACATCGCGCTCCTGCGGTGGCTCGGGCGGTTCCTGGAGCCGTGGCAGTGGCAGTGGCAGTGGCCGAGTCTGCGGCCCGCGGCCCAAGATCACGCAGCGTGTGCCGAGCCTAGGGCGCGGCGCACCCCGCTTCACGGAAGAGCGCAATAGTCGTACCGGTGTGGTGCCCACGCGCCGCGGCGCCCGCATGTGCGCCCGGGTGGCCCCGGCGACTCCGTAGCTCCGAGTGACGATCGGCGGCTCCGAACGGGTACGGGAGTGTGAGCCCGCCCACAATCTGGCCGAAAAGCGGGTCGTGAGTGATCGACAGGTTGATCAAGAAGGTCCGGCGAACCCCCTCGGAGCCCTGTCCCTGCAAAGGATTTGGGCGATCGGCAGGCAACCGTGTAATGTCTTCATCGCTCGCCCCAATAGCTCAGTCGGTAGAGCGTCTCCATGGTAAGGAGAAGGTCTGCGGTTCGATTCCGCATTGGGGCTCTGGTGAGAGAGGTTCCCCACCCTCGGGTGGGGAGCTGATCACATCAAAGCGGCGTAGCTCAGTCGGTAGAGCAAGCGGCTCATAATCGCTGTGTCACCGGTTCAAGTCCGGTCGCCGCTACACACAGTAGCCGATTGCGGGGTCGGTCTCCCGGTCGGCTACTCTTGTATGCGTTCATCCGTCCCAATTTCCGTCAAGGAGCACTCACGTGGCTGCCACCGACGTCCGCCCGAAGATCACGCTGGCCTGCGTGGAGTGCAAGGAGCGGAACTACATCACCAAGAAGAACCGGCGTAACAACCCGGACCGTCTTGAGATGAAGAAGCACTGCCCGCGCTGCAACTCGCACACCGCGCACCGCGAGACCCGCTGACCCCAGCGAAGTCTCGAATAACAGGCACCGTCATGAGGTCGTCCCCTTCATCGGGGGGCGGCCTTGTGTCGTTTCCGTGCCCTTGACCGGGCCTGTTCCCGTTCATGTTCCTGTTCCTGTTCCTGTTCCCGTCTTTGTTCTTGCGTCATTCGTGTCCCTTCATCAGGAGGTAGTGAGTCATGGCTCTCGACCAGTCCTTCGTGGGGCGGAGCTACCCGCCCACCGATCCGTACGAGGTCGGCCGGGAGAAGATCCGCGAATTCGCGGCTGCGGTGGGTGACACCAATCCCGTCTACACCGATCCCGAAGCCGCGAAGTCGTACGGCTACCCCGATGTGATCGCTCCGCCGACTTTTGTGTTTGCGATCACTTTCAAGGCCGCCGACCAGGTCGTCGAGGACCCGCAGCTGGGGCTGGACTACAGCCGAGTCGTGCACGGTGACCAGAAGTTCGCGTACTCCCGCCCGGTGCGGGCCGGTGACCGGCTTTCGGTGGTCTCCACCATCGAGTCCGTGAAGTCGCTCGCGGGCAACGACGTCATCGACATCCGCGGCGAGGTCCACGACGAGACCGGCGAGCACGTGGTGACGGCGTGGACGAAGCTCGTCTCCCGCGCCCCCGAGGAGGCCTGACATGGCAGCGCAGATCCAGTACGCCGACGTCGAGGTCGGCACCGAGCTGCCGGCGGCGTCGTTCTCCGTGACGCGCGCCACGCTCGTCCAGTACGCGGGCGCCTCCGGCGACTTCAACCCGATCCACTGGAACGAGAAGTTCGCCAAGGGGGTTGGGCTGCCGGACGTGATCGCGCACGGCATGTTCACCATGGCCGAGGCGATCCGTGTGGTCACCGACTGGGTCGGCGACCCGGGTGCGGTGGTCGAGTACGGAGTGCGCTTCACCAAGCCGGTCGTGGTCCCGAACGACGACCAGGGCGGTCTGATCGAGGTCACCGCGAAGGTCGCCGCCAAGCTGGACGACAACCGCGTCCGGGTCGACCTGACGGCCATGAGCGCGGGCCAGAAGGTCCTGGGCATGTCCCGCGCGGTGGTCGAACTGGCCTGAGGCGGTAGCGCGGCGAGGGGGCGCGAAGGACGGGGCGGGGGCCGGTGGGCCTCCGCCCCCTTTGGTTTGGCGGGACCGGCCCGACACGGAGAGACGATGAGACTGACGGGAAACCCCCATACGCATCCCTGACCACCGCCCCCGCGGACCCCGCCCACCGAAGCCACCCCGAACGTCACCACCCCCTTGACTTAGTTAGTGATTGAGCACTAACTTGGCCTCATGGTGAGGATGAGCGCAGATGAGCGGCGTGAGAGCGTCATTCGCGCGGCGATGCATGAGTTCGCGCGTGGGGGTTACTACGGGACCTCCACCGAGGCGATCGCCAAGCGGGTGGGTGTCTCGCAGCCGTATCTCTTCCGGCTCTTCCCGAACAAGCCCGCCATCTTCCTCGCCGCGGCCGAACGCTGCATGAGGGATACGCGGGCGGTCTTCGCCGAGGCTGCCGAAGGGCTGCACGGCGAGGAGGCCACCCACGCCATGGCGAACGCCTACACCCGGCTGATCGCCGAGGATCCCGACAAGCTCCAGATGCAGCTGCAGATGTACGTCACCGTCGCCGCCGCCGAGGCGGCCGGGGATCACGAGCTCGGCGAGCTCGTGCGCAAGGGGTGGATGGAGCTCTGGGACACCGTGCACGTGCCCTTCGGTGGGGACGTCGGTGAGACCACGACCTTCATGGCCTACGGAATGCTGATCAACACCCTCGCCGCCATGGGCTTCCCGCCCGAGCACCGGGTCTGGGAGGGGCTCTACCCCTCGGCGCGGGCCAAGGGGCGCCTCGAGGCGTGAGGGTGTGCGCGCGATCTGCTCGCGCGCATTCGTTTGGCCATGAAAGTTAGTCAGCAATAACTAACAAACCGCAGGGGGAATCGTGCACACGCAAGAGACGGACACCAAGCTCCGCGGCCCCGCCGTCTGGGCCCTCATCCTCACCGGCGTGGCCAGCTTCATGGCCGCACTCGACAACCTGGTCGTCACCACCGCCCTCCCCGCCATCCGCGAGGACCTCGGCGGCAAGCTGGAGGACCTGGAGTGGACGGTGAACGCGTACACGCTCACCTTCGCCGTCCTCCTCATGTTCGGTGCCGCGCTCGGCGACCGCTTCGGCCGCCGCCGGCTCTTCATCGCGGGCCTCGCGATCTTCACCGGCGCCTCCGCCGCAGCCGCCCTCTCACCCGGCATCGACGCGCTCATCGCCGCCCGCGCCGTGCAGGGCGTCGGCGCCGCGATCATGATGCCGCTCACCCTCACCCTGCTCACGGCCGCCGTCCCGGCCGCCCGCCGCGGCATGGCCCTCGGTATCTACGGAGCCGTCACCGGCCTCGCCGTCGCCAGCGGTCCCCTCATCGGCGGCAGCCTCACCGAGCACATCTCCTGGCAGTGGATCTTCTGGCTGAACGTGCCGATAGGCATCGCCCTGATCCCGCTCGCCCGCCTGCGCCTCGCCGAGTCCACCGCCCCCGGCGCGCGTCTCGACATCCCCGGCACCCTGCTCATCAGCGGCGGCCTCTTCGGCATCGTCTACGCCCTGGTCAACGCCAACGCCGAGGGCTGGACCAGCGCCCCCGTCCTGACCGGCCTCATCGTCGGCACCGCGCTCGTCGGCGGGTTCATCCACCACGGCTTCACCCACGCCAACCCCATGCTCCCCATGCGGCTCTTCCGTGACCGCGGCTTCCTCGGGATCAACCTGGCCAGCCTGCTGATGTTCCTCGGCATGTTCGGGTCGATCTTCCTGCTCAGCCAGTTCCTCCAGGGCGTCGCCGGCTACTCGCCCACCGAGGCCGGCCTGCGCATGCTGCCCTGGACCGGGATGCCGATGATCGTCGCCCCGCTGGCCGGGATCCTCTCCGACCGCATCGGCGGCCGCCCCGTCGTCGCCGCCGGGCTGGCCTTGCAGGCCCTCGGGCTCGGCTGGTTCGCGGCGATCCTGAGCGCGGACGTCTCGTACTCGGCCCAGCTCCCGCCGCTGATCCTCAGCGGCATCGGTATGGCCCTCTACTTCGCCCCCGCCGCCAACGTCCTGATGTCCACGGTCGCCACGGCGGACCAGGGCAAGGCCTCGGGCACCAACAACGCCCTGCGCGAGGTCGGCGGAGCCCTCGGCGTCGCCGTCCTGGCCTCGGTCTTCTCGGCCCAGGGGGGCTACGAGTCCCCGCAGGCCTTCACCGACGGCACCATCCCCGCCCTGTGGATCGGCGCCGGCGCGGTCGCCCTCGCCGCCGCACTGGCCCTGCTGGTGCCCCGCAGGTCCAAGGCCGCCCCGGTGCTCGCCGGCCGGACCACCGCCGTCCCGGACAAGGTCCCCGCCGCCGGCTGACCACCCACACACGACACCGACCACCAAGGAGCACTCGCCATGCCCGACATCCCCTGGTCCACGCCCACCGCGGCCGCCCCCGATGCCGAGGTCTACGTCATGGCCTCCCGCTTCGAGACCGCCACCCTCGCGGGCGCCATCAGGTTCTTCCTCAAGGCGCCCGGCATCATCCTCCAGATCCGCAAGGCCCCCGGCGCCCACGGCGTCGCCCTGCGTGCCCGCGTCCTGAGCCGCACCTTCCTGACCCTCTCCGCATGGGAGGACCGGGACGCGCTCCACCGCTTCGCCCGCAGCGAGCCCCACCGCACCAGCTCCCGCGCGGCCAGCGCGTACATGAAGGAATCGGCCTTCACCTACTGGACCGTCCCGGCCGCCGAGCTGCCCCTCACCTGGGACGAGGCGGAGCGCCGCCTCGCCGAGCAGAAGACGAGCCGCTGACCCCGCCGGCAGGGGGACGAGCGAGTACGGTCCGTGGCCCCGCAGGGATGCGAGGGGCACGGACCGTACTCTTGTCCACGTGCAGGAACTCCACGATGCCCCCCTCGCCCCGCTGACCACCTTCCGTCTCGGTGGTCCCGCCGCCCGCCTGGTCACCGCGACCACCGACGCCGAGGTCGTCGCCACCGTGCGCGCCGCGGACGAGAGCGGCACCCCGCTCCTGATCATCGGCGGCGGCAGCAACCTGGTCATCGGCGACCGAGGCTTCGACGGCACCGCCCTGCGCATCGCGACCACCGGCTTCGACCTGGACGGGACACGGCTGGAGCTCGCCGCCGGTGAGAACTGGAGCGACGCCGTCGCCCGCACCGTCGAGGCCGGCCTCGCCGGCATCGAGTGCCTCGCCGGCATCCCCGGCTCGGCCGGTGCCACCCCGATCCAGAACGTCGGGGCGTACGGCCAGGAGGTCTGCGACACCATCACCGAAGTCGTCGCCTACGACCGCACCACCGGCGAGACGGTCACCCTGAGCGCCGCCGAATGCGCCTTCCGGTACCGCAACAGCACCTTCAAGGACCAGCCCGACCGCTACGTCGTGCTGCGCGTGCGCTTCGCCCTGGAGGACGCCGGCGGCCTGTCCGCGCCGATCAAGTACCCCGAGACCGCCCGCGCCCTCGGTGTCGGGGCGGGCGACCGGGTCCCGGCCGCCACCGCCCGCGAGACCGTGCTGCGGCTGCGCGCCGGCAAGGGCATGGTGCTCGACCCCGCGGACCACGACACCTGGTCGGCCGGTTCGTTCTTCCACAACCCGATCCTGACCGACGAGGCCTACGCCGCCTTCCTCAGCCGCGTCCAGGACCGCCTCGGCGCCGACACCGCCCCGCCCGCGTACCCCGCCGGTGACGGCCGTACGAAGACCAGCGCGGCCTGGCTGATCGACAAGGCCGGCTTCACCAAGGGCTACGGCACCGGCCGCGCGCGCATCTCCACCAAACACACCCTCGCCCTCACCAACCGCGGCGAGGCCACCACCGAGGACCTCCTCACCCTGGCCCGCGAGGTCGTCGCGGGCGTCCACGCGGCCTTCGGCGTCACCCTGGTCAACGAGCCGGTGACGGTCGGCGTCAGCATCTGAGGAGCCCCGGCCGCCCATGCTCTGTCCCCTGCACGGGGCCGGTACGGACCCCACCCGTCTCGTGGGGCGCACGCTCAGCCGAGTCGTCGCGTCCTGGCACATCAGTGACGGCGAACGCTCCGAGGCGCCCCTCGACGTCTGGCTGATCGACAGCATCGGCGACACGATCCGGATCACCACCGGCTCCGACCAGTGCCTCATCGTCGAGTCCGCCGCACCCCACGAGGCGTACGACATGGGGGAGTGGGGCCGCATCGAGGTCGGCGAGGACCTCGGCGACCACCCCTTCCTCGCGCACCTGGGCGAGACGGTCGCCTCGGTCGCCGAGTTCGCACTGCCCGCGCAGGGCCGTACGCACCTGGAGATCGGCTTCCTGGACGGCGGGCGGGTGCGCGCCGACTGCTACGAGGGGGACCTGCGGCTCACCCGGTGAGCCAGTGGTCGATCCCCGCCAGCAGCTTGGCCTGTACGTCGTCGGGCGCCGCGCTCCCGCGCACCGACTGGCGGGCCAGCTCGGCGAGTTCCGCGTCCGTGAAGGCGTGGTGGCGGCGGGCGATCTCGTACTGGGCCGCGAGCCGGGACCCGAAGAGCAGCGGGTCGTCGGCGCCCAGCGCCATGGGGACCCCGGCCTCGAACAGCGTGCGCAGCGGGACGTCCTCGGGCCGCTCGTAGACCCCGAGGGCGACGTTGGAGGCCGGACAGACCTCGCAGGTGATCTGCCGGTCGGCGAGCCGCTTGAGGAGCCGGGGGTCCTCGGCGGCCCGGACGCCGTGCCCGATGCGCGAGGCGTGCAGGTCGTCGAGGCAGTCACGGACGGAGGCGGGGCCGGTGAGCTCGCCGCCGTGCGGGGCGGCGAGGAGGCCGCCCTCGCGGGCGATGGCGAAGGCCCGGTCGAAGTCGCGGGCCATGCCGCGGCGCTCGTCGTTGGAGAGGCCGAAACCGACGATTCCGCGGTCGGCGTAGCGGACGGCGAGGCGGGCGAGGGTGCGGGCGTCGAGAGGGTGCTTCATGCGGTTGGCGGCGATGAGGACCCGCATGCCGAGGCCGGTCTCGCGGGAGGCGGCGTCGACGGCGTCGAGGATGATCTCGACGGCCGGGATCATTCCGCCGAGCAGGGGGGCGTAGGAGGTGGGATCCACCTGGATCTCCAGCCAGCCGCTGCCGTCCCGTACGTCCTCCTCGGCTGCCTCGCGGACCAGGCGCCGGATGTCGTCGGGCTCGCGCAGGCAGGAGCGCGCGGCGTCGTAGAGCCGCTGGAAGCGGAACCAGCCGCGCTCGTCGGTGGCGCGGAGCTTGGGCGGTTCCCCGGCCGTCAGGGCGTCCGGAAGGCGCACCCCGTACTTGTCCGCGAGCTCCAGCAGGGTCGATGGTCGCATCGACCCGGTGAAGTGCAGGTGGAGGTGGGCCTTGGGCAGAAGCGTGAGATCGCGTGCGTGCTCCATCTGGTGATCCTGCCGTACCGCTGCGCTCGGCGGGAGGGGGTTTTACCGATCGGGGGCTTGCGCGAACGCGTGAACGGGAGCCGAGGCCGCTGCGCGGGGCCTCCCGGGCGCTGCCCGGACCCGCGCCTCAAACGCCGGCGGGGCTGAAAGAGCGCCTCAAACGCCGGCGGGGCTGAAAGAGCGCCTCAAACGCCGGCGGGGCTGGGGTGGGCCTGGTGGGGCCGGGTGGGGCCGGGTGGGCCGGCGTGGGGTGAAAGAGGGGGAACGGCGAGCGGCGCCGACCCCACCCGGGGGTCGGCGCCGCTCGGTCGTGCCGGGGGCGTGTCAGGCCTAGGCCTTGGCCTCGGCCAGGAGCTTCTGGATGCGGGAGACGCCCTCCACCAGGTCCTCGTCGCCCAGGGCGTAGGACAGGCGCAGGTAGCCGGGGGTGCCGAAGGCCTCGCCCGGGACGACCGCGACCTCGACCTCGTCCAGGATCAGGGCCGCGAGCTCGACGGAGGTCTGCGGGCGCTTGCCGCGGATCTCCTTGCCGAGCAGCTCCTTGACCGACGGGTACGCGTAGAACGCGCCCTCGGGGGTGGGGCAGAGGACGCCGTCGATGTCGTTCAGCATCTTGACCATGGTCTGGCGACGGCGGTCGAAGGCCTTGCGCATCTCGGCGACCGCGTCCAGGTTGCCCGAGACGGCGGCGAGCGCCGCGACCTGGGCCACGTTGGAGACGTTGGAGGTGGCGTGCGACTGGAGGTTCGTCGCGGCCTTGATGACGTCCTGCGGGGCGATGATCCAGCCCACGCGCCAGCCGGTCATGGCGTACGTCTTGGCGACGCCGTTGACGACGATGCACTTGTCGCGCAGGGCCGGGACCAGCACGGGCAGCGAGGTGAACTTCGCGTCGCCGTAGACCAGGTGCTCGTAGATCTCGTCCGTCATCACCCACAGGCCGTGCTCCGCGGCCCACTCGCCGATGGCGCGGGCGTCGGCCTCGCTGTAGACCGAGCCCGTCGGGTTGGACGGGGAGACGAACAGGACGACCTTGGTGCGCTCGGTGCGCGCGGCCTCCAGCTGCTCGACGGAGACCCGGTAGCCGGTGGTCTCGTCGGCGACGACCTCGACCGGGACACCGCCGGCGAGACGGATCGACTCCGGGTAGGTGGTCCAGTACGGAGCCGGGACGATGACCTCGTCACCCGGGTCCAGGATGGCCGCGAAGGCCTCGTAGATCGCCTGCTTGCCGCCGTTGGTCACCAGGATCTGCGAGGTCTCGACCTCGTAGCCGGAGTCCCGCAGGGTCTTGGTGGCGATCGCGGCCTTGAGCTCGGGCAGGCCGCCGGCCGGCGTGTAGCGGTGGTACTTGGGGTTGCGGCAGGCCTCGACCGCGGCCTCGACGATGTAGTCGGGGGTCGGGAAGTCGGGTTCGCCGGCACCGAAGCCGATCACCGGGCGCCCGGCGGCCTTGAGGGCCTTGGCCTTGGCGTCCACGGCGAGGGTGGCGGACTCGGAAATGGCGCCGATTCGGGCGGACACCCGGCGCTCGGAGGAAGGCGTTGCAGAGGTCATACGAGCAATCGTCCCAGACGGCAAAGAAGCCCCGCACACCGTTTCAGTCAACGGACTGCCGCATGTCAGCTCGGGTGCTGTTCGACGTCAGGTCCCGGTTCACGTACACTCACCTGTCGTTGGACCTCGCCAGCCGCTGAGAAGCGTGAGCACTCCGTGCACTCGCTCGGATGCGGTAGGTTGGGGGACGCAAAGGGTCGTAGCTCAATTGGTAGAGCACTGGTCTCCAAAACCAGCGGTTGGGGGTTCGAGTCCCTCCGGCCCTGCTCCACACTCCAACTCGGACGTGTGTGCGCAGGTACGTACTTAGATGCAACGCCGTGCGGCGCAACCGGGCGCGGTACGGCCACGACCCGGATTCAGGTGAGAGACGTGACGGACGCCCTGGGCTCCATCGACATGCCTGACGCCGAGGACGAGACGCGCGAGAAGAAGGCCCGCAAGGGCGGCAAGCGCGGCAAGAAGGGCCCTCTGGGCCGGCTCGCGCTTTTCTACCGCCAGATCGTCGCGGAACTCCGCAAGGTTGTCTGGCCCACTCGCAACCAGCTCACGACGTACACCACCGTGGTGATTGTCTTCGTCGTCATCATGATCGGTCTGGTGACCGTGATTGACTTTGGGTTCGAGAAAGCCATCAAGTTCGTCTTCGGCTGATCCCGCGGGGGGCGGCGCCTGATGGGTGTCGCCCGTTTTCGCATGTTCCACCACCTTTTGTATCCAGGAAGAAGCAGCCACCGTGTCTGACCCGAACCTGAACGCGAGCCACGACTCCGTCGAGTCCGTCGAGGACGAGCTCGACATCGTCGAGGCGGCGGACGCTGTGGACCCCGACGAGGCCGAGCTCGCCGACGCCGAGGCGGGTGCCGCTGCCGAAGAGGCCGCGCTGCACGTCGAGTCCGACGAGGACGAGGTCGAGGTCGAGGCTGACACCGCGGTCGAGGCCGAGGCCGACGCCGAGGTCGAAGAGGCTGCTGACGAGGTCGAGGTCGAGGTCGAGGCCGACGAGGAAGAGGCCGAAGAGGCCGCTCCGGTCGAGCCCGCCGAGCCCGTCGACCCGATCCAGGCCCTGCGCGAGGAGCTCCGCCTCCTGCCCGGCGAGTGGTACGTGATCCACACCTACGCCGGCTACGAGAAGCGCGTGAAGGCCAACCTCGAGCAGCGTGCCGTCTCGCTGAACGTCGAGGAGTTCATCTACCAGGCCGAGGTGCCCGAGGAAGAGATCGTCCAGATCAAGAACGGCGAGCGCAAGAACGTCCGGCAGAACAAGCTGCCCGGTTACGTTCTCGTCCGCATGGATCTGACGAACGAGTCCTGGGGCGTCGTCCGCAACACCCCCGGCGTCACCGGCTTCGTCGGCAACGCGTACGACCCGTACCCGCTGACCCTGGACGAGATCGTCAAGATGCTCGCCCCGGAGGCGCAGGAGAAGGCCGCCAAGGCCGCCGCGGAAGAGGCCGGTCTGCCCGCGCCCGCCGTCAAGCGCACCATCGAGGTCCTGGACTTCGAGGTCGGCGACTCGGTCACCGTCACCGACGGCCCGTTCGCGACGCTGCAGGCGACCATCAACGAGATCAACCCCGACTCGAAGAAGGTCAAGGGCCTCGTCGAGATCTTCGGCCGCGAGACCCCGGTCGAGCTCAGCTTCGACCAGATCCAGAAGAACTGATCTTCTGAGCAACAGCTTCCGGACAGGTCAGATCGCCCCGTGAAGGGCGGTCTGACCTGCTCGGTTTTTAGCCCCGCGCCGATACCCGTTATCGTGGTGCGGTATGCCTCCATCCGGATGACCGGATGCACGGCTGAAAACTCTCACTAGGACCCGGAGAGAGCAATGCCTCCCAAGAAGAAGAAGGTCACGGGGCTTATCAAGCTCCAGATCAAGGCCGGTGCGGCCAACCCGGCTCCGCCGGTCGGCCCCGCGCTCGGTCAGCACGGCGTCAACATCATGGAGTTCTGCAAGGCCTACAACGCCGCGACCGAGTCGCAGCGTGGCATGGTCGTGCCGGTGGAGATCACGGTCTACGACGACCGTTCCTTCACCTTCATCACCAAGACTCCGCCGGCCGCGCGCCTCATCCTGAAGCACGCGGGCATCGAGAAGGGCTCCGGCGAGCCCCACAAGACCAAGGTCGCCAAGCTCACGGCTGCCCAGGTCAAGGAGATCGCCGAGCTGAAGATGCCCGACCTGAACGCCAACGACATCGACGCCGCCGTCAAGATCATTGCCGGCACCGCGCGTTCGATGGGCGTCACCGTCGAAGGCTGATCCAGCCACCCCCAGCACCACCAGTGGTAGGACCAAGCGCTGGTCCGCACCACGACTCCATGCCTGAAGCCGAAAAACAGGAGCAGAAGTGAAGCGCAGCAAGACTCTCCGCGCTGCGGACGCCAAGGTCGACCGGGAGAAGCAGTACGCCCCGCTCGAGGCCGTCCGTCTCGCCAAGGAGACCTCCACGACCAAGTTCGACAGCACCGTCGAGGTTGCCTTCCGCCTGGGTGTCGACCCGCGCAAGGCCGACCAGATGGTCCGCGGCACCGTGAACCTCCCGCACGGCACCGGCAAGACCGCCCGGGTCCTGGTCTTCGCGACCGGTGACCGTGCTGCGGCCGCGGAAGCCGCCGGCGCCGACATCGTCGGCGACGACGAGCTGATCAACGAGATCGCCAAGGGCAACCGCCTGAACGAGTTCGACGCCGTTGTGGCCACCCCGGACCTCATGGGCAAGGTCGGCCGCCTCGGCCGCGTGCTCGGTCCCCGTGGCCTCATGCCGAACCCGAAGACCGGCACCGTCACGATGGACGTCGCGAAGGCTGTCACCGAGATCAAGGGTGGCAAGATCGAGTTCCGCGTCGACAAGCACTCGAACCTGCACTTCATCATCGGCAAGGTCTCCTTCTCCGATGAGCAGCTGGTCGAGAACTACGGCGCGGCCCTGGACGAGATCCTTCGTCTGAAGCCGTCCGCCGCGAAGGGCCGCTACATCAAGAAGGCCGCCCTCAGCACCACGATGGGCCCCGGCATCCAGCTGGACTCCAACCGCACCCGGAACCTCCTCGTCGAGGAAGACCCGGCTGCTGTCTGATCGGGCTGAGCCCTACGGCTCACTGATCTGAGCGACCGAACGGGCCCCTCGCCCCCTTCACAGGGCGGCGAGGGGCCCGTTTTCGTGTTCATGACCACATATCGCTTGACCGGGCGTAATAGGGGAGCGATCCGGCCGATCAGGAACGTAGGGTCGGCCGGAGGAAATCGACCAAGGGGTGGGGGGATGCGCGTGTCCGCGTACCGGAAGAAGACCGTCGGCGCAGCGCTGGCCGCCGTACTGCTCGTGGGTGGGGCCACGGCGTGCGAGAACGGGAAGAAGGAAGACTCCGGCAGGGCCGCCACCGGGGCTTCCGCACAGCCGAGCAAGCCCGCGGCGGGCGGTTCCGCCACCGAGGCGCTCGCGGCCGCGTACAAGAAGACCTCCGCCGCCAAATCGGCCAAGGTCCGCATGACCATGTCGATGCCCGCTTCACTGGGCGGCGGCGGCGGAACCATGGAGATGACCGGTACCCAGGGCTGGGACCCCCAGGTCATGGACATCACCATGAAGGGCACGCTGACCCCGGGCGCGGGCGCCGAGTCCATGCGCATGATCATGTCGAACAACGTCATGTACATGGAGGTGCCGAAGGGCTCCCCGATGTCCGAGGGCCTGGACGGCAAGCGCTGGATGAAGCTGGACGTCACCGCCGCCGCGGAGGCCTCCGGCGACGCCGAGGCGCTCAAGAAGCTCAGCGGCATGGGCAGCATGGACCGGAACCAGGACCCGGCCAAGCAGCTCGCCCTGCTCCTCAGCTCGCCGAACGTGAAGCACCTCGGGGCCGAGAAGGTCGAGGGCGTGGACGCCGAGCACTACAAGGGCACCGTGAGCTTCGAGGAGATGCTCGCGGTGAACGAGTCGGCGAAGGTGCTTTCGGAGGCCGAGCGCACCAAGCTCGTCGAGGCCACGAAGAAGGCCGGCATCAAGGGCTACGACATGGACGTCTGGCTCAACAAGGACGGCTACCCGGTCCACATGAAGGTCGGCATCGGGACGCCCCAGGGGGCCCTGAACATGGATGCCTACTACTCGGACTACGGCTCCGCGGCCACCGTCCGGACCCCGCCGGAGAACGAGACCTTCGACCTCTTCGCGATGCTCAAGGAACTGGGCGGGCTCGGCGCGGGGGCCTGACCCTCCCACGCGCCCCGGCGGCACGCATTTCAGCAACAGATCAAGGATTCAAAGATCCACACGGGGGAGAACCAGATGAACCAGGCTGTCCGGACCCGAGCCGGAATCGCCCTGGCGGGCACCGCACTGCTCGTGGGCGGCCTCACGGCCTGCGGCGGCGACAAGGCCGACGCGGGCACCGCCAAGGCCGACGGGGGCAAGGCCGCCGCCGAGCAGGCACACTCGCCCGCGGAGGCGGTGAAGGCCTCCTACCTGAAGACGGTGGCCGCCAAGTTCGCCAAGGCGGAGCTTTCCATCGTCGAGCGCGACGGCAAGACCGACAGCCAGTCCGGCACCAAGGGCTGGTACCCGTCCAGCCACGACGTGATCCTGAAGAGCGAGAAGCCCGACACCCGCTCGATCATGATCGGCGACATGGTCTACACCCACCTGGGCGAGCCACTCATGGGCAAGGCCTGGATGAGCATGAACCTGGCCAAGGACGGCAAGCCGGGGGTCCGGCTGAACGACGATCCGGCCGAGTACCTCGCCATGCTGCTGGGCCAGGAGAAGCTCACGCACGTCGGCGCCGAGAAGACGGCCGACGGCATCGACGCCGACCACTACAAGGGCAGCTTCACGGGCGCCGACCTGCTCAGGGCGGACGAGTCCACCAAGGTCATGCAGGAGGCGAACCGCCAGTACCTCCACGAGTCCGTGAAGCACCTCACCGCCTTCGAGGTGGACCTGTGGATCGGCAAGGACGGCTACCCGGTCCGCGCGGAGACCGTGAGCACGGACGGCAAGGGCACGACGAAGACCACGGCGAAGTTCTCCGACTTCGGCAAGGCCGCCCCCGTCGAGGCCCCGCCGGCCGACCAGGTCGTCTCCTTCGACGAGGTGACGAAGGAGACCGACCGCAAGCTCAAGCAGGCCGACGAGGACCTGAAGGAGGCCGACAAGACGCTCCGTGACGCCGGACTGGGCGGCCTGGACCTCGACTCCTGAGGCGATTTGCCTCGGCTGCACCCCTTCACGTAGTCTTCCCCAGAAGCCAAAGACCGCTGGTCGTTGCCGTGCCCGCAAGGGTTCGGTGGCCGAAGGATCCGTTGAATGCGGACGACCCGCGTAGGTGACTGTGGAAGGTTCCCGGAATTCGTTCCGGTCGAGCCACGCCCTGGCGCCTATGCCGGGGCGTTTCTTATTTCAGCCCCTTCTGAGCGGTCCTCATCACCCGGAAGGAGGCGAACGCACCATGCCGACGCCCAACAAGGCTGCATCGGTAGCCGAGCTCAAGGACGCGTTCCAGAGCTCGAACGCCGCCGTGCTGACCGAGTACCGGGGTCTCACCGTCGCGCAGCTCAAGACGCTGCGTCGCTCCCTTGGTGAGAACGCCCAGTACGCCGTGGTGAAGAACACGCTGACCAAGATTGCGGCCAACCAGGCCGGGATCACCGCGCTGGACGAGCACTTTGCTGGTCCGACCGCGGTCGCCTTCATCACCGGTGACCCGGTGGAGTCGGCGAAGAGCCTGCGTGACTTCGCCAAGGACAACCCGAACCTCATCATCAAGGCGGGTGTCCTTGATGGTAAGGCGCTCACCGCCGATGAGATCAAGAAGCTTGCGGACCTCGAGTCCCGCGAGGTTCTGCTCAGCAAGCTGGCCGGCGCGTTCAAGGGCAAGCAGTCTCAGGCTGCCTCGCTCTTCCAGGCGCTGCCGTCGAAGTTCGTCCGCACCGCGGAAGCGCTTCGCGTCAAGCTCGCCGAGCAGGGCGGTGCCGAGTAATTCGGCTCGCGCACTGATCCACGCCGCCTAGTGCGTGGGTCGTAGCGGGCCGTTACGCCCGCCTCTATATACATCCGGCACCTGCCGATTTAGTGGAAGGATCGCCCATCATGGCGAAGCTCTCTCAGGACGACCTCCTCGCCCAGTTCGAGGAGATGACCCTCATCGAGCTCTCCGAGTTCGTGAAGGCCTTCGAGGAGAAGTTCGACGTCACCGCCGCCGCGGCCGTCGCCGTTGCCGGCCCCGCCGCCGGTGGCGCTGCCCCCGAGGCCGCCGAGGAGCAGGACGAGTTCGACGTCATCCTCACCGGTGCCGGCGACAAGAAGATCCAGGTCATCAAGGTCGTGCGTGAGCTGACCTCCCTGGGCCTGAAGGAGGCCAAGGACCTCGTGGACGGCGCTCCGAAGCCGGTCCTCGAGAAGGTCGCCAAGGAGGCCGCTGACAAGGCCGCCGAGTCCCTCAAGGCTGCCGGCGCGGCTGTCGAGGTCAAGTAACACCTCTGGGGCCCTCTGAGGCCCCAACCAAGGGCGATCACCCGTAAGGGTGGTCGCCCTTTGGCGTACCCGCGGTGCCTGACTTGCCCTGGTCTCGTTGGGGAGTAGGGTGATCATCGTTGCTCCGAAGCAGGGTCCGAAGATGATCCGCTCGGAGCAGGGGGCCTTGACGAACGGGACGCGGCGCGCAATTCTCAGTCCCGTCGAGAGAGGTCGACCGCCTGGATCCGAGATCCGAGGCATGGATCGACTACGAAGAGGGCAGTACTGATACGCGCTCTGTGTACGAGTACGGGCGCCGCAGCGTTGGACACAGTGTTGGTTGAACGACATGGGGAAGGCCTGTTGCCGGTTTCCGGAAACCTGGTCTGGACATCAGTGAGCCGAGTGGCTACACTGACCCTTTGCGCTGCCTGTTAGCTGTCCCCTGCCCGTCGCCAGGGACATGCCCACGCTTGAGCACACTTGATTGATCCACCCTGACCTGGCCTTTTCGGTTGGATTTGGGGGGCTTGTCTTCTGTGTCTGCTGGGACCGGTACGCGCGTAGTGAGTCCGAGCCCTCGGAAGGACCCCCTCTTGGCCGCCTCGCGCAACGCCTCGACCAATACGAACAACGGTGCCAGCACCGCCCCGCTGCGCATCTCCTTTGCAAAGATCAAGGAGCCCCTCGAGGTTCCGAACCTCCTGGCGCTGCAGACCGAGAGCTTTGACTGGCTTCTCGGCAATGCCGCCTGGAAGTCTCGCGTCGAGTCGGCGCTTGAGAGTGGACAGGACGTCCCCACCAAGTCCGGTCTGGAAGAGATCTTCGAGGAGATCTCGCCGATCGAGGACTTCTCCGGGTCGATGTCGCTGACCTTCCGCGACCACCGTTTCGAGCCGGCGAAGAACTCTGTCGACGAGTGCAAGGAGCGCGACTTCACGTACGCGGCTCCGCTGTTCGTCACTGCCGAGTTCACGAACAACGAGACCGGAGAGATCAAGTCTCAGACGGTCTTCATGGGCGATTTCCCGCTCATGACCAACAAGGGCACCTTCGTCATCAACGGCACCGAGCGTGTCGTCGTGTCGCAGCTTGTCCGCTCCCCCGGTGTCTACTTCGACTCCTCGATCGACAAGACGTCCGACAAGGACATCTTCTCCGCCAAGATCATCCCGTCCCGGGGTGCCTGGCTGGAGATGGAGATCGACAAGCGCGACATGGTCGGTGTCCGCATCGACCGCAAGCGCAAGCAGTCCGTCACCGTCCTCCTGAAGGCTCTCGGCTGGACCACCGAGCAGATCCTGGAGGAGTTCGGCGAGTACGAGTCCATGCGCGCCACCCTGGAGAAGGACCACACCCAGGGCCAGGACGACGCGCTGCTCGACATCTACCGCAAGCTGCGTCCGGGCGAGCCGCCGACCCGCGAGGCCGCTCAGACGCTGCTCGAGAACCTCTACTTCAACCCGAAGCGCTACGACCTCGCCAAGGTCGGCCGCTACAAGGTGAACAAGAAGCTCGGCGCCGACGAGCCGCTCGACGCCGGTGTGCTCACCACCGACGACGTCATCGCGACCATCAAGTACCTGGTCAAGCTGCACGCCGGCGAGACCGAGACCACCGGTGAGTCCGGCCGTTCGATCGTCGTCGAGACCGACGACATCGACCACTTCGGCAACCGTCGTCTGCGCAACGTCGGCGAGCTCATCCAGAACCAGGTCCGCACGGGTCTGGCTCGTATGGAGCGCGTCGTCCGCGAGCGCATGACGACTCAGGACGTCGAGGCCATCACGCCGCAGACCCTGATCAACATCCGGCCGGTCGTCGCCTCCATCAAGGAGTTCTTCGGCACCAGCCAGCTGTCGCAGTTCATGGACCAGAACAACCCGCTCTCGGGCCTGACCCACAAGCGCCGCCTGTCGGCGCTGGGCCCCGGCGGTCTGTCCCGTGAGCGGGCCGGCTTCGAGGTCCGTGACGTTCACCCGTCGCACTACGGCCGCATGTGCCCGATCGAGACCCCTGAAGGCCCGAACATCGGTCTGATCGGCTCGCTCGCCTCCTACGGTCGCGTCAACGCGTTCGGTTTCGTCGAGACCCCGTACCGCAAGGTCATCGACGGTGTCGTCACCGACGAGGTCGACTACCTCACGGCCGACGAGGAAGACCGCTTCGTCATCGCCCAGGCCAACGCCGGCCTGTCCGAAGACATGCGCTTCACCGAGAACCGCGTGCTGGTCCGCCGTCGTGGCGGCGAGATCGACTACATCGCCGGCGACGACGTCGACTACATGGACGTCTCCCCGCGCCAGATGGTGTCCGTCGCGACCGCGATGATCCCCTTCCTGGAGCACGACGACGCCAACCGTGCCCTCATGGGCGCGAACATGATGCGCCAGGCCGTTCCGCTCATCAAGGCGGAGGCGCCGCTCGTCGGCACCGGCATGGAGTACCGCTGTGCGGTCGACGCCGGTGACTCGATCCGTGCGGAGAAGGACGGTGTCGTCCAGGAGGTCTCGGCCGACTACATCACCGTCGCCAACGACGACGGCACGTACACCACGTACCGCGTCGCCAAGTTCTCCCGCTCGAACCAGGGCACCTCGGTCAACCAGAAGGTCATCGTCAACGAGGGTGACCGGATCGTCGAGTCCCAGGTCCTCGCCGACGGACCGGCGACCGAAGAGGGCGAGATGGCCCTCGGCAAGAACCTGCTCGTCGCGTTCATGCCGTGGGAAGGTCACAACTACGAGGACGCGATCATCCTGTCGCAGCGCCTCGTGCAGGACGACGTCCTCTCCTCGATCCACATCGAGGAGCACGAGGTCGACGCCCGTGACACCAAGCTCGGCCCCGAGGAGATCACCCGGGACATCCCGAACGTCTCCGAGGAGGTCCTCGCGGACCTCGACGAGCGCGGCATCATCCGCATCGGTGCGGACGTCGTCGCCGGCGACATCCTGGTCGGCAAGGTCACGCCCAAGGGTGAGACCGAGCTGACCCCGGAGGAGCGCCTGCTCCGCGCGATCTTCGGTGAGAAGGCCCGCGAGGTGCGTGACACCTCGCTCAAGGTCCCTCACGGTGAGATCGGCAAGGTCATCGGTGTCCGCGTCTTCGACCGCGAGGAGGGCGACGAGCTTCCCCCGGGCGTGAACCAGCTGGTCCGCGTCTACGTCGCCCAGAAGCGCAAGATCACCGACGGTGACAAGCTCGCCGGCCGCCACGGCAACAAGGGCGTCATTTCCAAGATCCTTCCGATCGAGGACATGCCCTTCCTGGAAGACGGCACGCCGGTCGACATCATCCTCAACCCGCTGGGTGTCCCGTCCCGAATGAACCCGGGACAGGTCCTGGAGATCCACCTCGGCTGGCTCGCCAGCCGCGGCTGGGACGTCTCCGGCCTGGCCGAGGACTGGGCCGAGCGTCTGAAGGCCATCGGTGCCGACAAGGTCGAGCCCGGTACCAACGTCGCCACCCCGGTGTTCGACGGCGCCCGTGAGGACGAGCTCGCCGGCCTCTTCGAGCACACCATCCCGAACCGCGACGGGGACCGCCTGGTCCTCCCGACCGGTAAGGCGCACCTGTTCGACGGCCGCTCCGGCGAGCCGTTCCCGGACCCGATCTCCATCGGGTACATGTACATCCTCAAGCTCCACCACCTGGTCGACGACAAGCTCCACGCCCGGTCGACCGGTCCGTACTCCATGATCACGCAGCAGCCGCTGGGTGGTAAGGCTCAGTTCGGTGGCCAGCGCTTCGGTGAGATGGAGGTGTGGGCGCTCGAGGCTTATGGCGCCGCTTACGCCCTCCAGGAGCTGCTGACCATCAAGTCCGACGACGTCACCGGCCGCGTGAAGGTCTACGAGGCCATCGTCAAGGGCGAGAACATCCCCGAGCCGGGCATTCCCGAGTCCTTCAAGGTGCTCATCAAGGAAATGCAGTCGCTCTGCCTCAACGTGGAGGTGCTGTCCTCGGACGGCATGTCCATCGAGATGCGCGACACCGACGAGGACGTCTTCCGCGCGGCGGAGGAGCTCGGTATCGACCTGTCCCGGCGCGAGCCGAGCAGCGTCGAAGAGGTCTGACGGGCCTGACGGGGGGCTCGCTCAAGAGCCCCCCGTCATCCCCGGGACCGTTCAGACCATGATTGAGACTCGACCCCGAAAGAGGGATTGACGCACAGTGCTCGACGTCAACTTCTTCGACGAGCTGCGGATCGGCCTTGCCACCGCGGACGACATCCGAACCTGGTCGCACGGCGAGGTCAAGAAGCCGGAGACCATCAACTACCGCACCCTCAAGCCCGAGAAGGACGGACTCTTCTGCGAGAAGATCTTCGGTCCTACCCGGGACTGGGAGTGCTACTGCGGCAAGTACAAGCGTGTCCGCTTCAAGGGCATCATCTGTGAGCGTTGTGGCGTCGAGGTCACGCGCGCCAAGGTGCGCCGTGAGCGGATGGGCCACATCGAGCTTGCCGCTCCCGTCACCCACATCTGGTACTTCAAGGGCGTCCCGTCGCGTCTCGGATACCTGCTGGACCTCGCGCCGAAGGACCTCGAGAAGGTCATCTACTTCGCCGCGTACATGATCACGTTCGTCGACGACGAGCGCCGCACCCGCGACCTCCCGTCGCTGGAGGCGCACGTCTCCGTCGAGCGCCAGCAGATCGAGAACCGCCGTGACGCGGACCTCGAAGGCCGGGCCAAGAAGCTCGAGACCGACCTGGGCGAGCTCGAGGCCGAGGGCGCGAAGGCCGACGTACGCCGCAAGGTGCGCGAAGGTGCCGAGCGCGAGATGAAGCAGCTCCGTGACCGCGCCCAGCGCGAGATCGACCGCCTCGACGAGGTGTGGGCCCGCTTCAAGAACCTCAAGGTCCAGGACCTGGAGGGCGACGAGCTGCTCTACCGCGAGCTGCGTGACCGCTTCGGCACGTACTTCGACGGTTGCATGGGCGCCGCCGCGCTGCAGAAGCGCCTGGAGTCCTTCGACCTCGAGGAGGAGGCCGAGCGCCTCCGCGAGATCATCCGTACCGGCAAGGGCCAGAAGAAGACCCGTGCGCTCAAGCGCCTCAAGGTCGTCTCCGCGTTCCTGCAGACCAGCAACAAGCCCAAGGGCATGGTTCTGGACTGCGTGCCGGTGATCCCGCCGGACCTGCGTCCGATGGTGCAGCTGGACGGTGGCCGCTTCGCGACCTCCGACCTGAACGACCTGTACCGCCGCGTGATCAACCGCAACAACCGTCTGAAGCGTCTCCTCGACCTCGGTGCCCCCGAGATCATCGTGAACAACGAGAAGCGCATGCTTCAGGAGGCCGTGGACGCCCTCTTCGACAACGGTCGTCGTGGTCGTCCGGTGACCGGTCCCGGTAACCGTCCCCTGAAGTCCCTCAGCGACATGCTGAAGGGCAAGCAGGGTCGATTCCGTCAGAACCTTCTCGGTAAGCGTGTGGACTACTCCGCGCGTTCCGTGATCGTCGTCGGTCCGCAGCTGAAGCTGCACCAGTGCGGTCTGCCCAAGGCCATGGCGCTGGAGCTCTTCAAGCCGTTCGTGATGAAGCGCCTGGTCGACCTGAACCACGCGCAGAACATCAAGAGCGCCAAGCGGATGGTCGAGCGCGGCCGCACGGTCGTCTACGACGTCCTCGAAGAGGTCATCGCCGAGCACCCGGTTCTGCTGAACCGTGCGCCCACGCTGCACCGCCTCGGCATCCAGGCCTTCGAGCCCCAGCTGGTCGAAGGCAAGGCCATCCAGATCCACCCGCTCGTCTGCACCGCGTTCAACGCGGACTTCGACGGTGACCAGATGGCCGTGCACCTGCCGCTCTCCGCGGAGGCGCAGGCCGAGGCCCGCATCCTGATGCTGTCCTCGAACAACATCCTCAAGCCGGCCGACGGCCGTCCGGTCACGATGCCGACCCAGGACATGGTCCTCGGTCTGTTCTTCCTGACCACCGACGGTGAGCTCCGTGACGTCAAGGGCGAGGGCCGCGCGTTCGGCTCCACGGCCGAGGCGACCATGGCGTTCGACAACGGCGAGCTCGCGCTCCAGTCGGCCGTCGACATCCGCTTCCCGGTGGGCACCATCCCGCCGCGTGGCTGGGTGCACCCGGTCGCCGAGGAAGGCGAGCAGGAGTTCCAGGCGGGCGACAGCTTCCGTCTGCGCACCACCCTGGGCCGCGCGCTCTTCAACGAGCTGCTGCCCGAGGACTACCCGTTCGTCGACTACTCGGTGGGCAAGAAGCAGCTCTCCGAGATCGTCAACGACCTGGCGGAGCGCTACCCCAAGGTCATCGTGGCGGCGACGCTCGACAACCTGAAGGCGGCCGGCTTCCACTGGGCGACCCGTTCGGGCGTCACCGTGGCCATCTCCGACGTCGTCGTGCCCGAGGCCAAGAAGGCCATCGTCAAGGGCTACGAGGAGCTGGACGAGAAGGTCCAGAAGCAGTACGAGCGCGGTCTGATCACCAAGGACGAGCGCACGCAGGAGCTCATCGCGATCTGGACCAAGGCGACCAACGAGGTTGCCGAGGCGATGAACGCGAACTTCCCCAAGACGAACCCCATCTTCATGATGGTTGACTCGGGTGCCCGAGGAAACATGATGCAGATGCGACAGATCGCCGGTATGCGTGGTCTGGTGTCGAACGCGAAGAACGAGACCATCCCGCGTCCGATCAAGGCGTCCTTCCGTGAGGGCCTCACCGTTCTGGAGTACTTCATCTCCACGCACGGTGCCCGTAAGGGTCTGGCGGACACCGCCCTGCGTACCGCCGACTCGGGTTACCTGACCCGTCGTCTGGTGGACGTCTCGCAGGACGTGATCATCCGCGAGGAGGACTGCGGCACCGAGCGCGGCCTGAAGCTGAAGATCGCCGTTCGCGGCGAGGACGGCGTGCTGCGCAAGGCCGACGACGTCGAGACCTCGATCTACGCCCGCATGCTGGCCGAGGACGTCGTCATCGACGGCAAGGTCATCGCGCCGGCCAACGTCGACCTCGGTGACGTGCTCATCGACGCCCTGGTCGCCAACGGCGTCGAGGAGGTCAAGACCCGTTCGGTCCTGACCTGTGAGTCCGCGGTCGGCACCTGTGCCTTCTGCTACGGACGCTCGCTCGCCACCGGCAAGCTGGTCGACATCGGTGAGGCGGTCGGCATCATCGCCGCCCAGTCCATCGGTGAGCCCGGTACCCAGCTGACGATGCGTACCTTCCACACCGGTGGTGTGGCCGGTGACGACATCACGCAGGGTCTGCCGCGTGTCGTCGAGCTCTTCGAGGCCCGTACCCCGAAGGGTGTCGCCCCGATCTCCGAGGCCGCCGGCCGCGTGCGGATCGAGGAGACCGAGAAGACGAAGAAGATCGTCATCACGCCCGACGACGGCAGCGACGAGACGGCGTTCCCGATCTCGAAGCGCGCCAAGGTCATCGTGCACGAGGGCGACCACGTCGAGGTGGGCCAGAAGCTCACCATGGGTGCCACCAACCCGCACGACGTGCTGCGCATCCTCGGTCAGCGTGCCGTCCAGGTCCACCTGGTCGGCGAAGTCCAGAAGGTCTACAACTCGCAGGGCGTGTCGATCCACGACAAGCACATCGAGATCATCATCCGGCAGATGCTGCGCCGCGTGACGATCATCGAGTCCGGCGATGCGGAGCTCCTGCCGGGCGAGCTGGTCGAGCGGTCGAAGTTCGAGACCGAGAACCGTCGTGTGGTCACCGAGGGCGGTCACCCCGCCTCCGGCCGTCCGCAGCTGATGGGTATCACCAAGGCCTCGCTCGCCACCGAGTCGTGGCTGTCGGCGGCGTCCTTCCAGGAGACGACCAGGGTTCTGACGGACGCGGCGATCAACGCCAAGTCCGACTCCCTGATCGGCCTCAAGGAGAACGTCATCATCGGTAAGCTCATCCCGGCCGGTACGGGCCTCGCCCGCTACCGCAACATCCGGGTGGAGCCCACCGAGGAGGCCAAGGCCGCGATGTACTCGGCCGTCGGTTACGACGACATCGACTACTCGCCCTTCGGCTCCGGCTCCGGCCAGGCTGTCCCGCTGGAGGACTACGACTACGGCCCGTACAACGGCTGAGTCGGACACGAGCAGTAACCGCAGGGCGGTCACCCGAGAGGGTGGCCGCCCTGCGGCGTTTCCGGCGTTTGCGGCCCCTTGCGGTCCAGGTAGCGCTGGAGGTGGTGGAGCCGGGTCCGCGGGTCGGGGTGGCTGGACAGGAGCCGGTCGAGCAGCCCCGGTCCCTGCGGGCTGTCACCCTTCTCCTCGGCCAGGACCTGGCGCAGCAAGGCGACCAGCATCGGCGCGAAGCCGAGACCTGCCGCGTGTGCGTCGGCCCGGAGTTCGGCCCGGCGGCCGACTGCCGCGGCCAGCCAGGGGAGGGCGAACAGCAGCAGGGGGAGTCCGTAGGTCGCGGCCAGGGTGCGGTGCGTGAGGTAGCCGGCGGCGGCGACGATCACAAGGGCGGGCTTGGGGGAGAGGGAGCGGGCGGCCCGGATCCGCAGGCGGTCCAGCGCGCGCCAGGCCGCTCGCGCCGGGAGCCCGTACCACCGGCCGAGCAGCCCGGCCCAGGCGTGGCCTCCGGTGTGGTGGCCCAGCTCGTGGGCGAGTACGGCTGCCAGCTGTGAACGGGGCAGCCGCTCCAGTGCGTGCCGGGTCACCCCCACGATGTGCCCGGCGGCGGCGAGCGCGTTGATGTCGTCGCTGTCCTCGATCCACAGCTGGTAACGACGGCCGTCGACGCCCGCCCGTGCGGTGACCTCGTGCCAGACGGGGGCGAGAACGGCCAGTTCGTGGGGGAGCGGCCGGTGCAGCCGCAGCAGATGCCTGGCGATGCGCTGTTCGGTGGGCCGGTGGAAGACGAGTGCACCGGAGCCGGCCCAGAGAGCGACCGGTATCCAGGCGGGCACGGCGATCCAGGTTTCAAGGACAAGGGCCGTGCCCCCTACCAGCGCGAGGCTGAGCAGAAAGCCGGGCAGATGCAGCGCGAGACGGAGCCAGGCGGTCAGGTCGACGGCGCGCTGCCGGGCCCGGTAGGTGACGCGGGTGCCGGGGGTGTGACGGTAGGCGAGGTCGTCGGTGGGGCGGCGATCAGGGGCGGGGTCGGATATCGAGTCCATGGGGGTCTCCGGTCAGTCGATGAGCAGGGCCGTGGGCAGCAGGAGGGCGCCCGCGCTGAAGGCGAGCAGCCCGGCGCGGATCCACTGGTGCTTGCGGACGGCGATGCGGCTGTTCGCCGCGAGGGCGGCCCGCAGGGCGGCGCCGGGGTCCGCGTCGCTGGTGGCGAGGGCCTCTTGGAGCTGGCCCTGACGGTCCGCGGAGCGGACGTCCCCGAAGTACGAGAGGGGGACTCCTGCCTGCCAATCGGTACTGAGCGACCGGGGGAGTACGGCCAGCAGCAGTGCGAGCAGGGCCATCACGAGCGCTGCTGCTCCGGTCCACCACACGGCCTGGCCGGGCCCCGACAGCAGGCTCGGCTGCCAGTGCCGCCCGGCGAGCTGGGCACTGAGTACTCCTGCTGCCATCCCGAAGGCGCCGACCAGTAGGGCGGCCTTGCTGTCGGCCCGGGCGATCTCGACCCGGAGGTCGACGAGCAGCCGGGCGGCGGCCTCGTTCCCGTCCGCGTGCTCGGTCATCGGGACGTGTCCGGGGCGCCGTCGGGGTCGGGAAAACCGGCTTCGTGCGGTGCCGGTGGGATGTACTGGCCGAGGATGGCGTGGACGGCTTCGATGGCGAGCCGCCTCGGTCCCTCCAGTTCGAAAGCCTCCGTTCCGGTCTTGGCCAGGAGCTCCTTGACCAGAGCCAGCTGCACCTGAAGTTCCGCTTGGCGGGCCTCGTCGAGTTTCGCCAGGGTCTCGGAGGCGTCCTCGGGGTGCTGAGCCAGGTGCATGGCCCAGGCGTCGACTCCGCCGCGCGCCAGGTACTCGCGGTAGAAGGCGATCCGCTTGGCCTCGTACCCCTGGAGTTCCAACTGCCCGAGCTTCGTCTGGATGTCCTCGGCTGTCGCGTGCTCGATTCCTTGGAGGCGGCGGGCGTGCTCGATGTTCTCGGCGTCCCGGCGGATGCGCACGGTCCACACCGCTCGCAGCCCGGCGCCCTCGCCGAGCGGCTCTTCTTCCCGTACGGCGGACAGGGCGGCAGCCTCGGCGACGGCGCTCGCCGCGATCGGGAACCGGCGGGCGACCGGCCGGGCCGCTCGTTCGAGTGTGCCGAGAAGTAGCCGGGGCACGTCGCGATGGCCGCTGCGGACGAACAGCGCCGGGTCGATGACCTGCCAGTCGATTTCCACGGTGACGTCGAACTCGTGAGCGTCATCGCTGCTGGGCAGCAGGATCCGAGTGCGCACGGGGTGGATGCCCATGTCCACTTCATAGACAGCGGTGTACCGGCGCCGGACCGTACGCGGCCTGTGCGGGGGCAGGTACGTGTCGTACGTACCGCGCGCGGTCGAGCAGACCAGGGCGTGGTCGATCCGGGTCGGGACCGGGCGCACAAGGCCGAGCCGGCCGAGCTGGCGCACGGTGAGGACCGGGTCGATGAGCAGGGTGTGCCGGTGGGCCTGTTGGTCCCAGTCGGGCGCGCGGAGCAGTGGGTTGTCCATGGCCGGACTCCTCTCAGGCGGGGGCGAGCGGGCGGATGAGGGTGTGCAGTCGGGTAGCGGCGGCGGGCTTGGGGCGGCCGTCGAGGCCCGGCACGGTGTCGAGCAGGTGTTCGAGTCGGGCGGCTTCGCGGGGTTCGGTCACCAGCGCGGGCAGCAGGCCGGCCAGCGCTTCCTCGGTCCGCGGGTCCTGGTCGGCGGCCCGGATCCAGCCGTGCAGGGCCTCCTCGGCGCGGCGGTTGGTCTCCCGGTCTCCGAGGGCGGTGCGCAGCAGGAAGACGATCCCGTCAGCGGCGGACGTGGTGCGCGCGTACCAGGCCAGGAGCGGCGGGCACGGGTTGTCATCGGTGCGGGAGCAGGCGGTGAGGAAGCCGTCCAGAGCGAGGTTGCGGGTCGAGGTGTGGTCGGTGAAGGTCCGCAGCAACTCCCGGAGAGCGGTGTCGCCGGCGTCGGAGAGCAGTAACAGTGCGACGGAGTCGGGGAGTTCCGTGCGGATCCGCTCATCGGCCTTGGGCAGGCCGTACTGAGCGCGGGCGAGGGCCCGCAGTGCGGCCAGAGTCTCCACCGGCCGCTCGGGGCCGATCAGCCCGTGGGCGCGGATGGCGACCCAGCAGCGCTTTGGCGTCGTGCTGTCGGCGCTCCAGCCGTCGATGATCCGGGGGATGTTGGGGGCCTTGATCCGGTGGGCGAAGGTGAGCGCACTGACGGCTGTGAGCTGTTGCCGGGGGTTCCGGGAGTCGGCCCAGCCTTCGATGACGAGGGCCATCGCGGAGGGGAGATCGGTGAGTGCCAGGACGGCCACGGTGGCCGCGGCTCGGGTACGGACGAACGGACGTCCGTCCGTGGACAGCTCGTCGAGCCATCCGGTCAGTGCGGGACGGGCGGCCGGGTGGCCGGTCCACACCTCTTTCAGCAGGACCGGGGCGGTCCGTTCGTCGTTGAAGGCAGCGTTGAGCTGGCGGACCTTGCCCCACTCGGTCTCCACGTCATCGGCGTCGAGCCGCGCCCTCGCAACCTGGAGGCGCTTGCCGATGTGGGTGCCGAACACCGGGATGCGTTCGCCGCGTTCCGGGTCTCCGGTCTTGCGCAGCCGCTCGAACAGCTTGTCGCTGAGCTCGGCGGTCAGGGCGTACGGGCCGTTGTTGAAGGCGGCGAGCGCGATCAGGAAGGCCTTCTCCCGCAGGGGGAACGTGTTCTCGGATTCCTCGAACCATTCCCGGACCTGCTGCTCCAGCATGCGCTGCCCGTACTGCTCGATCTCTGTCGCGTCCGCCTGGACGAGGATGTCGGCGTACGGAACGACCTCGCGCAGCTGCTGGTTCCGGGCCAGGAACGAGGTGACGGCGGGCAGGCCCAGCAGCCGCTCTGCGGCGACCGCGTCGACCCGCTGGTTCAGCAGGGCCGCCAGTACGGCCCGTGCCGGGGGCGGCTTCCAGGGGGCGAGGCGGATCGTGTCCTCGACGTACGGGCTGTGACCCGCAGTGATCACCATGTAGGAGTGCTTGGCGCGCAGGCGGTCGCGCACCGAGAGGAGCTGGGCCTCGCGCAGCGGTTGGGCGCGTGTGGGCTCCAGGTCGAACACCACTTGTCCGCAGTGCTCGCCGGGGACGAGGTCCTCGGGCTTCGCATCGCGGTCCACGGACTGCACCGGGACCGCACCCACCGCGCGCAGCAGCATCAGGGCCGTGGTGCGCCTGCCCGTGTGCGGGTCACCAGTGAGGACCAGGACGTGTTCGAGGCGCAGCCGCTCGACCAGGGCGTCGAATTCGGTCCCCTCGGTGATGAAGCCGTCGGCCAGCCGCTCCAGGGTCGCCTGCGGGATCTCGCCGGAAGCGTGGGGGTCCCGGTATCCGCCGAAGCTGTAGTGCTGGTGGACGTCGCCGATGATCTGCTGGGCGGTGACACCGTGGTTCGTGCCGTCGAAGCTCATCGAGCGAGGGGCGTGGGCGTCCAGGTCACGTCGGGCGTCCCAGGCCTGCTGTGCTTGCGGCTGCTCGGCAGGTTCGGATCGTTCGGGCTCCTCGGTTCGGCCGGGTGCCTGCTTCGCCGAGCCGGCCTCGTGCGGTCCGGCGGCTGCCGGCTCGGTGCTCACCGTCGACCTCCGGTGTCCCCGAAGGTGATGCCGCCCTCGACGCTGTTCGCGACCACGCCGTGGTTGGTGCCCCGGAAGTCGAGCCCCGGCCGTGTGGGGGAGGGAGTGACGGGAGCCGGGGACGCAGTCGGCACCGGGGGCGCGGCCGGAGCGGAGGGCATGGTGGGGGCCGGAACCGGTCCGTGGAGCCAAGCCGTCAGGGGGCCGTTCTTGCTGGGCATGGTGACGGACGTGAACTCGTCCGCCCGGATCCCGAGGTGGTTGTGGCGCACGATGCCCGAGTGCACCGACTCCGAGACGCACAGCGCGAAGTCGTCCGTGGCTTTGCGCAGGGCGTCCCGCAGGGGGTCGCCGTCCAAGAGGCGGCAGGCCTGGTTGAGGTCGTCGCCGACCCAACCCTTGTACTCGTCGATGGTCACGAAGCCGGTGGCGAGGACCGCGCGCAGGCGGATCTGGGCCGAGTCGGCCGCCAGCCGGTTCACCGCGCGCAGCTCGGCGCGGACCTCGGTGAGCAGGGTGCGGAGCAGCGTGGTGACGGGTACCGACGGGTCGATCAGCTCCATGATCGCGTCGCCGCGGTCCTCGCGCAGTCGCAGAGTCTGGTCGATCCCAGCTGCCAGCAGGGTGCGGTCGACGACGCCGTAGAGCATGCGGCGCAGGTAGCTCTGCTGGACGTCGTCGCGGTCGCTGAAGCGTTCGGTGTCGATGAGGAGCATCGAGTACGGAAGGGGGTGCGCCGCAGGTGGGTTCGTCGTCATGGGAGGAGCGTGGGGCAGGCCGGGGCGTCGGCGTGAGGTCGGATGACGCACCCGGAGTGTGACGGTGTGCACTGAACGGCGGGCCGCCGGATGTCAGGCTGCGGGCGGCTGGGACCGGGCGATCCGGCGCAGGACGTCCGGCCGTACGATCACCAGCGCGCGGCGCCCCGTACTGACCACACCGCGGTCGCGGAGGTCTTTGAGCTGGCGCTGGACCATCTCGCGCGAGGCGCCTACGGCCCCCGCCAACTCCTGCTTGGTCAGCGGGACGGCCACCTCGACGCCCTCGTCCGTACGCCTGCCGTGGATCTGCGCCAGGTCGAGCAGCAACACGGCGAGGCGTTCGCGCACGCTCAGGGAGGCGAACGCCAGGCTGCGGCTGTCCGATGCCCGGGTGCGGTCGGAGGTGAGGGCGAGCAGCTGGAGTGAGACTTCCGGGCTGCGGCCGAGGAATGCGCGGAAGCGTTCGTGTTCGATGACCACCGCGACCACGCGTTCGAGTGCGGTGACGGTCGCGGAGCGGGGGCGGCGGGTGAGGGCGGCCGATTCGCCGATGATGTCGCCGGGACCTCGCAGAGCGAGCAGAGCCTGGTAGCCGTTGGCGTGGGCGGCCGTGACCTTGGTCCAGCCGTGCAGGACCAAGAGCACGTGCGCTGTGGGTTCGTCCTGGTGGAGCAGGGTGGCGCGGGGCGGGTACGTCACCTCACGGCCGAGGGCCCGTAACGCGGCGCCGTCCGCGTCCTCCAGCCGTGCGAGGAAGGGGACCCGGTCGTCCAGACCGCCGTCCCGGCCCGTGAACTGCGCTTCCAGAACCATCTGATGTTGCCCCCGCCCCCGGTGATCAGGGCGGTCAATGTACTCAACACCGGGTACCGGAGAGTCCGGAACGAGCGGATTACCCTGCCACGGCGCGGCGACGAAGGCGCGTGGCTGCGACGCCGATGAGGGTCATCAGGGCCAGGGTGGCGCCCGCCAGGCCCGGGGTGAGGCCCTTCGGGGTGAAGGTGCAGGAGAAGGCGTCCGTGCCCGCGGGGAGGTCCACCGCCAGGAGGCCGTGGAAGGGCTTCACCGGGGCCGAGCAGCGCCAGCCCGGTACGGCGGTCGTGGCGATGACCGCCGTGCCGCCGGCGGGGGTGGGGAGGGTGGCCTCGATGGTGTGGCCGCCCGGGCGGACCGAGGTGGCGCCGGTGGTGGTCAGGTGCCGGACGACCGTGTCGAGCGCGGCGCGGTCCAGGCAGCCGAGCGGGTGCCCGCCCGCGTCCGCGTCCTTCGTACGGGTCTGTACGGTGACGTCGACCCGGCCCGATGCGGGGACCGTGCCCAGCGGGGTCACGCCGGTCATCCGGTCCTCCAGGGCCTTCTGGGTGCCGCCCGCGCCGACCGTGCCGTAGAGGGCGGGGGAGTACCAGAAGGCCTCGGAGCCGGGGGTGCACCGGGCGGCGTACGTCTGCTCGGTGGCGGTGCCGCCGCGGGTGACCGGCGGGACCTGGTAGACGGTGGCGCCCAGGACGTTCTCCTGGTGGGCGTAGACGCTCTGCGGCGGGTTGGGGGAGGTGTACGGGCCGGTGCGGACGGTGACCAGCGGGGGCGCGGGGAACTTCGCGGCCGTCCAGGTGTTCGGGGCGGTCCCCGGACGGACCCGCGCGCCGATCGAGAAGATCGCGTCCAGTACCGGGTTGTCGGCGCCGAAGAAGGTCCGGCCGTCGTTCTTGAAGCCGTATCCCAGAGGCTCCAGGGCCCCGTAGGTGGCCTCGGGGAGGTAGCTGCTGTAGTACTGCGGCCCCTCCGCGCGCAGCGCCAGGGCGTCGTTGTACGCGCTCTGCGGCGCGCCCGAGTCGGTCCGGTACGCGGGCCAGCCCGCCGCGTCCCGCACGGCGTCGAAGTGGTTGCCGATGGACTCGTTCGAGGTGGCGACGGGCTTGGCCCAGCGCTCGCGGGCCCGGCGGGCGTCCGCGTTCGCGGCGGCGACGGTGGACTCGGCGAAGACGACGCCGATCATCAGGGCGGCGGCCACCGGGATCAGGTAGCGGCGCTTCTCCCCGAGCCGCAGCAGGACCAGGGCCAGCAGCGAGAGCGCCCCGCCGCCGAGTACGGCCGGCCAGGTCCAGCCGCCGAAGTCGTCGGTGCGGCGCAGCACGAAGGTGGCGGCCACCAGGAGGGCCGCGACCAGGGCCAGGTGCAGCGGGCGCGGCCGGTTGGCCAGCGCCAGCCAGGCCACGATCACGACCATCCCGCTGAAGACGAAGGCCTCCCGGTACGGGTTGCCGTTCGGCACCGCCAGCCCGTGCCACAGGTACTGCGTGGGCGGGAACTGGAAGGAGGCGGCCACGAGCAGGGTGGCGGCCGCCCAGACCAGCCGGGTCCGCTTCGCGACGGCGGTGTTCAGGACGAACGAGCCGGCCAGGATCAGCCCGAGCGAGGCGACGTAGAGCCGCGGGCGGCCGCCCCACAGGTGCGTGGCCGGGAGCATGCCCGAGAGGAAGATCTCGATCCGTACGGGGTCGAATGCGGCCGCCCCGGTGGGCTGCGCGGCCCCGCTGGACAGGAACGAGGGCAGCAGGAGGGGCAGGGTGAGCAGGATTCCGGTCCCGGCGGCCGTCGCGGCCCGCCACAGGGCGCGGAGCCGGTCGCGGGCCGACATCTCGCGGGTGGCCATACGGATGGCCAGCAGGATGCAGGCGGCCATCGTGGCCATCATCGCGGTGTAGAAGTTCCCGAACCAGGCGAGCGCGACCAGCAGGGCCACGCCCGGCCAGCGGCGCCCCTCCAGGCACCACTCGACGGCGATGCCGAGCATGGGGAGCGCGACCAGGCCCCACAGCCACATCGGGATGTACGAGGCGTCGCTGAGCGCCCAGCCGCAGAGGCCGTACGTGGCTCCGAGCACGCCCCGCTGCCACCACGGGCCGGGGTGCAGCTTGCCGAGGTACACCGTCATCACGGCGGCCGCGGTGCCCATGGTGATCGGGGTGACCGCGAAGACTGCGAGGTCGACGTGGGCGCGGGGGACGAGGACGGCCAGCCAGGAGAACGGGTTGCCGAGGTAGGTGTGGTGGTCGGCGAGGAACTGCTGTCCGAAGCCGCCGCGCCAGGTGAAGAGCACGTCGCCGGCGGCCTGCCCGTGGACCAGGTCCCAGAGCGCCCGGTGGAAGGGCACGTACTGGTTGGCCTGGTCGTTCAGGGCCCGGCCGGTGTTCCCGAAGGGGAAGGTGCCGCGGGCCACCCAGGCCGCGCAGACGGCGCCCGCGGTGAGCAGGAAGGCCAGCAGGGGACCGCGGACCTGCCTGGTCCGGCGGGTGGCCGGGCGGCGCGGGGCCGGTCGGTCGGGGGCGGGTGGACGGGCGTCGACTGTGGTCGGCTCGGGTGCCACGGTCCCCAATGTCCTGCTCCCTGCTGATCGACTCACGGGCGTCCCGCGCCCGGGCAAGGTGTCAGTTTAGGCGCCGGGGCGGGGCACGGGGCCGATCGGGCCGCTCCCCACTTGCGCGCGGCGGGTTTTCGTGCTGGGCATTTGTTTTGACCTACCTCTGTGAGGTAGGTACGCTCTGACCTTGTGCCTGGGGTGTGCCCTGGGCTCCCGCGTGTGCTCAAGACCCCGCGGAGAGCCGAGAAGACCACACCGCAATCTGCGCCCGACTCACTTCGGTGAAAGCGTGCAGTGTTCGACACACCCGACCGCGTGGGTCGGGGGAGTTCCAGGTTAGTTTCACTACACGGCACACAGAAACCGGAGAAGTAGTGCCTACGATCCAGCAGCTGGTCCGTAAGGGCCGGCAGGACAAGGTCGAGAAGACAAAGACCCCCGCGCTCGAGGCTTCGCCCCAGCGTCGCGGCGTCTGCACGCGTGTGTTCACGACCACCCCGAAGAAGCCGAACTCGGCGCTGCGCAAGGTCGCGCGTGTGCGTCTGACCTCTGGCATCGAGGTCACCGCTTACATTCCGGGTGAGGGACACAACCTGCAGGAGCACTCGATCGTGCTCGTGCGTGGTGGCCGTGTGAAGGACCTGCCGGGTGTTCGTTACAAGATCATCCGCGGTGCGCTTGACACCCAGGCTGTCAAGAACCGCAAGCAGGCCCGCAGCCGCTACGGCGCCAAGAAGGAGAAGTAAGAATGCCTCGTAAGGGCCCCGCCCCGAAGCGCCCGGTCATCATCGACCCGGTCTACGCATCTCCTCTGGTGACGTCGCTCATCAACAAGATCCTCCTGAACGGCAAGCGCTCCACCGCCGAGCGCATCGTCTACGGCGCCATGGAAGGCCTCCGCGAGAAGACCGGCAACGACCCGGTCATCACGCTGAAGCGCGCGCTGGAGAACGTCAAGCCGTCCCTCGAGGTCAAGTCCCGCCGTGTCGGTGGCGCGACCTACCAGGTCCCCGTCGAGGTCAAGCCGGGTCGCCAGTCGACCCTGGCCCTCCGCTGGCTCGTGGGTTACTCCCGCGCCCGTCGTGAGAAGACCATGACCGAGCGCCTCATGAACGAGCTGCTCGACGCCTCCAACGGTCTTGGCGCTGCCGTCAAGAAGCGCGAGGACACGCACAAGATGGCCGAGTCCAACAAGGCCTTCGCGCACTACCGCTGGTAGTCCCACCCCACATCGAGACCGAGAGAAGACCGAAGCCTTATGGCTACCACTTCGCTTGACCTGGCCAAGGTCCGCAATATCGGGATCATGGCCCACATCGACGCGGGCAAGACGACCACCACCGAGCGCATCCTGTTCTACACCGGTGTGTCTTACAAGATCGGTGAGGTCCACGACGGCGCTGCCACGATGGACTGGATGGAGCAGGAGCAGGAGCGTGGTATCACCATCACGTCTGCCGCTACGACCTGCCACTGGCCGCTCGAAGACGTTGACCACACCATCAACATCATCGACACCCCGGGTCACGTCGACTTCACCGTCGAGGTGGAGCGTTCGCTCCGCGTCCTCGACGGCGCCGTCACCGTGTTCGACGGTGTCGCCGGTGTGGAGCCGCAGTCCGAGACCGTTTGGCGTCAGGCGGACCGCTACGGCGTGCCGCGCATCTGCTTCGTCAACAAGCTCGACCGTACCGGCGCCGAGTTCCACCGCTGCGTCGACATGATCAAGGACCGCCTCGGTGCGGTTCCGATCGTCATGCAGCTCCCCATCGGTGCCGAGGCCGACTTCCAGGGTGTCGTCGACCTCGTCACGATGAAGGCGTTCGTCTGGTCCGCCGAGGCGACCAAGGGCGAGATGTACGACATCGTCGACATCCCGGCCACGCACACCGAGGCTGCTGAAGAGTGGCGCGGCAAGCTGGTCGAGACCGTCGCCGAGAACGACGACGAGATCATGGAGCTCTTCCTGAACGGCGACGAGCCGTCCGTGGAGCAGCTGCACGCCGCCGTCCGTCGCATCATCCTCGGCTCCGGCAAGGGCAAGGGCGAGCCCACGATCACCGCGGTGTTCTGTGGCACGGCGTTCAAGAACAAGGGCGTTCAGCCCCTGCTCGACGCTGTCATCCGCTACCTCCCGTCGCCGCTGGACATCGAGGCCATCGAGGGCCACGACGTCCGTGACGCCGAGGTCGTCGTGAAGCGCAAGCCTTCCGACGAGGAGCCCCTCGCGGCGCTGGCGTTCAAGATCATGCGCGACCCGCACCTCGGGAAGCTCACCTTCGTCCGGGTTTACTCGGGCCGCCTGGAGGCCGGCACTGCGGTGCTGAACTCCGTCAAGGGCAAGAAGGAGCGCATCGGCAAGATCTACCGCATGCACGCGAACAAGCGTGAAGAGATCGCCGCGGTCGGCGCCGGCGACATCGTCGCCGTCATGGGCCTGAAGCAGACCACCACCGGTGAGACGCTGTGTGACGACAAGGCGCCCGTGATCCTGGAGTCCATGGACTTCCCGGCTCCGGTCATCCAGGTCGCCATCGAGCCCAAGTCCAAGGGTGACCAGGAGAAGCTGGGTGTCGCCATCCAGAGTCTCGCGGAGGAGGACCCCTCCTTCCACGTTCACTCGGACGAGGAGACCGGCCAGACCATCCTCGGCGGTATGGGCGAGCTGCACCTCGAGGTGCTGGTCGACCGTATGAAGCGCGAGTTCAAGGTCGAGGCCAACGTCGGCAAGCCGCAGGTCGCGTACCGCGAGACGATCCGCAAGACCGTCGAGCGTCACGACTACACCCACAAGAAGCAGACCGGTGGTACCGGTCAGTTCGCCAAGGTGCAGATCGCGATCGAGCCGATCACGGACGCCGATGGTCCGGCGTACGAGTTCGTGAACAAGGTCACCGGTGGCCGCATCCCGAGGGAGTACATCCCCTCGGTCGACGCCGGTGCGCAGGAGGCCATGCAGTTCGGCATCCTCGCGGGCTACGAGATGACGGGCGTCCGCGTCATTCTTCTCGACGGTGGCTACCACGAGGTCGACTCCTCGGAGCTCGCCTTCAAGATCGCCGGTTCGCAGGCCTTCAAGGAGGCCGCGCGCAAGGCTTCCCCCGTACTGCTCGAGCCGATGATGTCCGTCGAGGTCACCACGCCCGAGGAGTCCATGGGCGACGTCATCGGTGACATCAACTCCCGCCGTGGCCAGATCCAGGCCATGGAGGAGCGTCACGGCGCGCGTCTCGTCAAGGGCCTCGTGCCCCTTTCGGAGATGTTCGGCTACGTCGGAGACCTCCGCAGCAAGACCTCGGGTCGCGCCAGCTACTCGATGCAGTTCGACTCCTACGCCGAGGTTCCCCGGAACGTCGCTGAGGAGATCATCGCGAAGGCCAAGGGCGAGTAACTCTTCCGAGTACACGCTTTAGGCTTGTCACCGGAGCCTCTGGGGCAACAGGAGTAACACTCCCGTTGCCCCGGGGGAACCGGCTTTCCAGCAAAGATCACCTGGCGCCGATGAGTAAGGCGTACAGAACCACTCTCCAGGAGGACCCCGTGGCGAAGGCGAAGTTCGAGCGGACTAAGCCGCACGTCAACATCGGCACCATCGGTCACATTGACCACGGTAAGACGACCCTCACGGCCGCCATTACCAAGGTGCTGCACGACGCGTACCCGGACCTGAACGAGGCCTCGGCCTTCGACCAGATCGACAAGGCTCCTGAGGAGCGCCAGCGCGGTATCACCATCTCCATCGCGCACGTCGAGTACCAGACCGAGGCGCGTCACTACGCCCACGTCGACTGCCCGGGTCACGCGGACTACATCAAGAACATGATCACCGGTGCCGCGCAGATGGACGGCGCGATCCTCGTGGTCGCCGCCACCGACGGCCCGATGCCGCAGACCAAGGAGCACGTGCTCCTGGCCCGCCAGGTCGGCGTCCCCTACATCGTCGTCGCCCTGAACAAGGCCGACATGGTGGACGACGAGGAGATCCTGGAGCTCGTCGAGCTCGAGGTCCGTGAGCTGCTCTCCGAGTACGAGTTCCCGGGCGACGACCTGCCGGTCGTCCGCGTCTCCGCGCTGAAGGCCCTCGAGGGCGACAAGGAGTGGGGCGAGAAGCTTCTCGGCCTCATGGCCGCCGTCGACGAGGCCATCCCGACCCCGCCGCGTGACACCGAGATGCCGTTCCTCATGCCCGTCGAGGACGTCTTCACGATCACCGGTCGCGGTACGGTCGTCACCGGCCGTATCGAGCGTGGTGTCCTGAAGGTCAACGAGACCGTCGACATCATCGGCATCAAGGAAGCCAAGACCACCACCACGGTCACCGGCATCGAGATGTTCCGCAAGCTCCTCGACGAGGGCCAGGCGGGCGAGAACGTCGGTCTGCTCCTCCGTGGCATCAAGCGCGAGGACGTCGAGCGCGGCCAGGTCATCATCAAGCCCGGTTCGGTCACGCCGCACACCGAGTTCGAGGCCCAGGCCTACATCCTGTCGAAGGACGAGGGTGGCCGTCACACCCCGTTCTTCAACAACTACCGCCCGCAGTTCTACTTCCGTACCACGGACGTCACGGGTGTCGTCACCCTGCCGGCCGGCACGGAGATGGTCATGCCGGGCGACAACACCGAGATGACGGTCGCGCTGATCCAGCCGGTCGCCATGGAGGAGGGCCTGAAGTTCGCCATCCGTGAGGGTGGTCGTACCGTGGGCGCCGGCCAGGTCACCAAGATCTCGAAGTAATTCGGGTTCTGACCTGGTAGCCCGTTCGACGGGCACCAAGTTGCACTGAAGGGCCCCGGCCCATCGCCTCGGCGGTGGGACGGGGCCCTTCGGCATGTGCGGCGGCCGTTTCCGGCCGCGCCCCGGAGCGGGCCGGGGCGGGGACGAGTGAGGGCCGCACCCCGGACGGGGGCGGCCCTCACTCGTACCGGCGGTGGGTCAGTTCACGCGCAGGGACTCGGTGAACTCCACGCACGCGGCGTGGTCGGGGAGCAGACCGGTCGCGAGTGCGTCGGCCAGCGAGGGTGCGGCCTCGTCGCGGGCGGACAGCTGCGGGACGTCCGCCGGCCACTCGATGCCGAGGTCGGGGTCGAGCGGGTGCACCGAGTGCTCACCGGTCGGGTTGTACGTCTCCGAGCAGAGGTACGAGAGCGTCGCGTCGTCGGTCAGGGCGCAGAAGCCGTGGCCGAGGCCCTCGGGGATGTAGACCGCGCGGCGGTCGACGTCGTCGAGGCGGACACCCTCCCACTGGCCGAAGGTGGGGGAGCCGACCCGGAGGTCGACGATGACGTCGAGCACGGCGCCGCGTACGCAGGTGACGTACTTGGCCTGGCCGCGCGGTACGTCGGCGAAGTGGATGCCGCGGACGACGCCGGCGGCGGACACCGAGAGGTTGGCCTGCGCCAGGTTCAGCGGGTGACCGACGACCTCGGCCAGCCGGTCGAAGCGGTACCACTCGGTGAACAGGCCGCGCGGGTCGCCGTGCAGCTGCGGGGTGACCTCGAAGGCGCCGGCTATGGAGAGCTCGCGGAACTTCATCGGGCGTCCTCCTCGGCGAGCAGCATCAGCAGGTAGTCGCCGTAGCCGCTCTTGGTCAGCGGTTCGGCGAGCACGCGCAGCTGCGCGGAGTCGATCAGGCCGGCCCGCCAGGCCGCCTCCTCGATGCAACCTATCTTGAAGCCCTGGCGCTCCTCGATGACGCGGACGAACTCGGAGGCCTGCACCATCGAGACGAAGGTGCCGGTGTCCAGCCACGCGGTACCGCGGTCGAGGATGGTCACGTTGAGCTCGCCGGCCTGGAGGTAGGCGTCGTTGACGGCGGTGATCTCCAGCTCGCCGCGGGCGCTGGGCTTCAGGCCGCGGGCGATCTCGACGACCTGGTTGTCGTAGAAGTACAGACCCGGCACCGCGTAGCGGGACTTGGGCTTCTCCGGCTTCTCCTCGATGGAGATGGCCTGGCCGTTCTCGTCGAACTCGACCACGCCGTACGCGGTGGGGTCGGCCACCGGGTACGCGAACACGCGGCCGCCCTTGGCGTTCGTGTGCTGGGCGAGGCGGGTGCCGAGGCCACTGCCGTGGAAGATGTTGTCGCCGAGGATCAGGGCGACGGACTCGTCACCGATGAAGTCGGCGCCGAGGACGAATGCCTGGGCGATGCCCTCCGGGCGCTCCTGGACGGCGTACTCCAGCCGCAGGCCGAACTGCGAGCCGTCGCCGAGCAGTCGCTCGAACTGTTCGCGGTCGTCCGGGGTGGTGATGATCAGGATCTCGCTGATGCCCGCCATCACGAGGGTGGAGAGGGGGTAGTAGATCATCGGCTTGTCGAAGACGGGCAGCAGCTGCTTCGAGACTGCCCGGGTCAGCGGCCAGAGTCGAGATCCGGTGCCACCGGCCAAGAGGATTCCACGCATGGGGAGAACCCTATGCGAGAGCGTGTGGGGGCGCCGAGCTCAGACCGTGTGACGTTCGGCAGGCCGCTAGACTCTTCGTATTATGCGCATCCTCGTGACCGGCGGCGCCGGCTTCATCGGTTCAGAATTCGTCCGCCAGCAGCTCGCTGCAGATGCCACGGCGCAGATCACTGTCTTCGACAAGCTGACGTACTCGGGTGTCGAGGCCAACCTCGCCCCGGTCGCGGACCACCCCGGCTACACCTTCGTCAAGGGCGACATCTGCGACGCCGAGGCCGTCGACCGGGTCATGCCCGGTCATGACGTCGTCGTGCACTTCGCGGCCGAGTCCCACGTGGACCGGTCGATCGCCGGCGCGGGCCCCTTCGTGATGACCAACGTCGTCGGCACCCAGGTGCTGCTCGACTCCGCCCGCAAGCACGGCGTCGGCCGCTTCGTCCACATCTCCACCGACGAGGTCTACGGCTCGATCAGCGAGGGCTCCTGGACCGAGGAGTGGCCGCTGGTGCCGAACTCCCCGTACTCCGCCTCGAAGGCGTCGTCCGACCTGCTGGCGCTGGCCTACCACCGCACCCACGGCATGGACGTGGTGGTCACCCGCTGCTCCAACAACTACGGGCACTACCAGTTCCCGGAGAAGGTCATCCCGCTGTTCGTCTCGAACCTGATGGACGGCAAGAAGGTCCCGCTGTACGGCAACGGCGGCAACGTCCGCGACTGGCTGCACGTCTCCGACCACTGCCGCGGCATCGACCTGGCCATGCGCAAGGGCCGGGCCGGCGAGGTCTACAACATCGGCGGCGGCACCGAGCTCACCAACAAGGAGCTCACCGGTGTCCTGCTGGAGGCCGCCGGCCTCGGCTGGGAGATGGTCGAGCAGGTCGAGGACCGCAAGGGCCACGACCTCCGCTACTCCATCGACATCAGCAAGATCGGCGCCGAGCTGGGCTACGCCCCGCAGGTCACCTTCGAGGACGGCATCAAGGCCACCATCGACTGGTACCGCGAGAACCGCGCCTGGTGGGAGCCGCTCAAGGTGAAGGCGGCCCTGCAGAAGTGAGCGCGAACCCGCGAGCCGGACGCTGGCTCGTCACCGGTGCGGCCGGAATGCTCGGCCAGGACGTCCTGGCCGCCCTGAAGGACGCCGGCATCGAGGCCGCGGGCCTGCGCCGCGCCGACCTCGACATCACCGACCCGGCGGCCGTCCGCGCCGCCGTCGAGGGTGTCGCCGTCGTCGTCAACTGCGCGGCATGGACCGATGTGGACGGCGCCGAGACCGCCGAGGAAGCCGCCACCGCCGTCAACGGCACCGGCGTACGCGTCCTCGCCGGGGCCTGCGCCGACGCCGGTGCGCGCCTGCTGCACGTCTCCACCGACTACGTGCTGCCCGGCAACGCCACGCAGCCGTACGCCGAGGACGCCGAGACCGGCCCGGTCAACGCCTACGGGCGCTCCAAGCTGGTCGGCGAGCAGGCCGTCGCCGAACTGCTTCCGCAGGACGGCTACATCGTGCGGACCGCCTGGCTGTACGGAGAGCACGGGGCGAACTTCGTCGCCACCATGCTGAAGCTGGCCGCCCAGCGGGACACTCTCGACGTGGTCGACGACCAGCACGGCCAGCCCACTTGGTCCTACGCGCTGGCCCGCCACCTGGTCGGGCTCGGCCTCGCCGCGCTGGCCGGTACCGCCCCCGCCGGGGTCTACCACGGCACCGCGAGCGGCCGGACCACGTGGATGGGCCTGGCCCGCGAGGCCTACCGGCTCGGCGGGCTCGACCCCGAGCGGATCCGGCCGACCACCTCCGAGGCGTTCGTCCGCCCCGCCGTGCGGCCCGCCTTCAGTGTCCTTGGTCACGACCGCTGGTCGGCCGCCGGGATGGAACCGCCGGCGGACTGGCAGGCCCAGCTCGCCGAGGCGATCATCCGACCCGCCTTCACTGAACTGCTGAAATTCCCCTCGAAGAGCTGATCCAGCCAGCCCTTTCGTATTCACGTGCGCAGCGTCAATGGGGCCCGGAACGAAACCTTCCGGGCCTCATTGACGTCCTCATGGGTGCCATATGCTTCTCCTATAAAGATGTTGGCCCCTTCGCGCGAAAGGCGCCGTCCGCTGTGCGACTCTCCGTTCTGACTTCCATCACCGGTCTTCTGGTGCTGGGGTACATCCTTGAGCTGCTGCGCCGCCAGCAACTGCGGGAGAAGTACGCGGCGATATGGCTCGCGATCGGGCTGCTGGTGGCCCCGCTCGGGTTCGTGCCCGACCTGCTGGACCCCGTTGCACGGGCCCTCGGTGTCGTGTCCGGTGTGAGCCTCGTGCTGTTCGTCGGCTTCGTCCTGGTCCTGCTCGTCAGCCTGCACCTCAGCTGGGAGACCAGCCGGCTGGAGGCGGAGACCCGCACCCTCGCGGAGGACGTCGCGCTGATCCGCGCGCATCTCGTCCAGCAGGGCGGATACCCCAGTACGTCGCCGCGCACGGAGGATTCCGGCGCCAACGAGGCACAGGTGAACTCGTGAACGACGGTCGTCGCGTTCTGATCATTCTTCCCGCCTGGAACGAGGAGGACGGCCTGCCCTCCGTCCTGCGCGAGATCCAGCAGCAACTTCCCCACGTCGACACCCTCGTCGTCGACGACGGTTCGGCGGACAACACCGCCGACGTGGCCCGGGCGGCCGGCTCCGCCGTCGCCCAGCTGCCCTTCAACCTCGGTGTCGGCGGCGCGATGCGGCTCGGCTACCGCTACGCGCAGCAGCACGGCTACGACGTGGCGATCCAGGTGGACGCCGACGGCCAGCACGACCCGGCGTACGTACCGGCGCTGCTGGAACGCCTCGCGGTCGGCGACGCCGACCTCGTCATAGGCGCCCGCTTCGCCGGTGACGGCGACTACACGGTGCGCGGCCCCCGCAAGTGGGCGATGTCCCTGCTGTCCGTGGTGCTCTCGCGCATCACCCGGACCAAGCTCACGGACACCACCTCGGGCTTCCGAGCCTGCAACCGTCCGCTCATCGAGTTCTTCGCCCGCTGGTACCCGGTCGAGTACCTCGGCGACACCATCGAGTCCATGGTCGGCGCCGCCCGCTCCGGCTTCACCGTGCGCCAGATCCCCGTGGCGATGCGGGAGCGCACCACCGGCCGCCCGAGCGCCTCGCCGCTCAAGGCGATGGTCTACCTCACCCGGGCCGGCCTCGTGCTGTTGCTCGCGATGATCCGCCGGATGCCCGATGAGCTCAAGACCTTCACACCCGGCACCCCGGCGTACGCCGCGTTCCAGCAGCGCACCGCCGAGCTGGTCCGCCGTGAGCTGACCAAGGCCTAGGCGGAGAACATGTCACGTTTCGAGATCCTGCTGCCGTACTACGGCGACGTCGCGCTGATGCAGGACGCGGTCCGCAGCATCCTGGCCCAGGACGGCGCCGACTGGCGGCTCACCGTGGTCGACGACGGCCGCGAGCCGGGCGTCCCCGAGTGGTTCGAGCAGCTGGCGGACCCCCGCGTGCGCTACCTGCGCAACGAGCGCAACCTCGGCGTGACCGGCAACTTCAACCGCTGCGTCGAGCTCGCCGAGTACGAGTACCTGGTGCTCATGGGCTGCGACGACCTCATGCACCCGAACTACCTCCAGGTCGTCCGGGCCGCGGCCGACCGCGAGCCGACCGCGGCGATGATCCAGCCGGGCGTCCAGGTCATCGGCACCGACGGCCTGCCCTTCGACACCCTGGGCGACCGGACCAAGCGCAAGCTCTACGCACCCAAGGGCCCGGGCCGGGCCCTGCTCGGCGGCGAGGAGCTGGCCACCAGCCTGCTGCGCGGCAACTGGCTGTACTTCCCGTCGATCTGCTGGCGCACCGAGGCGGTCAAGCGCTTCGGCTTCCGCACCGACCTCGGCGTGATCCAGGACCTCGCCCTGGTCGTGGACCTGCTGGTGGCGGGGGAGAGCCTGGCCACCACGCCGGAGGTCTGCTTCAGCTACCGCCGGCACGCCGAGAGCGAGTCCTCGGCCAAGGCCTACACCGGCCACCGCTTCGAGGAGGCCAAGCGCTTCTTCGTGGAGACCGCCGACCGCCTGGACCGGCACGGCTGGCCGCGCGCCGCCAAGGTCTCCCGGCTGCACCTCTCCTCCCGGCTGCACGCACTCACGCTGCTGCCCGGCGCCGCCCGGAAGGCCGGCCGGCCCGGTGTCAGCGCCATGCTCCGCCACGCCACGCGCTGAGCGTGCGGCCTATGAAAGCTCCTGGATGAACCCGATCTCGAAACTGCTCAAGGCCCTGCCCCCCGGGACCGCCATGGTCGCGGGGGGCACCGCTGTGCTCGGCGCCGCCTCCTACATCCACCTCGCGGTGGCCGGACACAGCCTCTCCAAGGCCGACATGGCCGGGGTCTCGGTGCTGTGGACGCTGGTGATGTCCGTCGGGATCGGCCTGTTCTTCCCGATCGAGCAGGAGCTCACCCGGATCGTCGCCGCCCGCGCGGTGCGCGGCGAGGGAGCCGCTCCCGTGTTCCGGAAGGCGGGGCTGCTGACCGCCGGCATCCTCGCCGTGGTCATCGGCGCGCTCGCCCTCTTCGCCGGGCCGATCGCCGACCGGCTGTTCCGGGGAGACCGGCAGCTGGTCGCCGTGCTCGGCGCCGCCTTCGCCGGGATGGCCCTGTGCTACCTCACCCGGGGCATCCTGGCCGGCACCGGCCGCTTCACCGCGTACGGCTCCCAGCTCGCGGTCGACGGCGGCCTGCGGATCTTCCTGGCCTTCGCATGCGCCCTCGCCGGGCTGCACTCGGCGCTCGCCTTCAGCCTGATCCTCGTCGTGGCACCGTTCGTCGCCCTGCTGGTCACGCTGTCCCCGACCCGGGGCGCGGCGCGGCCCGGCGGGCCCATCGCCACCCGCGAGCTGGTCCGCGGCCTCGGCCCGCTGACCGCCTCCACCCTGCTGGCCCAGGTGGTCGTCAACGCGGCGGTCATGAGCACCCAGCTGCTGGAGCCGACCCGCACCGAACTGATCGCGGGCCTGCTCAGCGCACTGGTGCTGGCCCGGGTGCCGCTGTTCGTCTTCGGCTCGCTGCAGGCCTCGCTGCTCTCCGGACTGTCCACCGTGGTGGCCGCCGGCGACGACCAGGGCTTCGCCCGGATGCTCCGCAAGGCCTGCCTGGTGGTGCTCGGCCTCGGCGCCGTCGGCGGTGTGCCGGCCGTGCTGATCGGACCCTGGCTGATCGAGGTCCTCTTCCGTGCCGCCCCCGGCCAGCTCGGCCACCTCGACTTCCTGTGGTTCGCCATCGGGACGACCTGCTACATGCTGGCGATGGTGCTCGGCCAGGCCCAGATGGTCCTGCACAAGCACCGTGCCCAACTGGCCTGCTGGGTGTTCGGCACCGCGGTGCTGCTCGGCATCACGCTGGTCCCCGGCGACATCGCGCTGCGCGTGGGTCTGGCCTACGCGGTCGGTTCGCTGGCCACCGCCGCCGCGATGCTCCTGACACTCCACGGCGCTGTGCAGCGCCGCCGCACCACCGCACCGGTCCCCACTGGACATCTCACGGAAGCCTGACCCCTGATGACGCGACTGGCCCCTCCTTCTTCCGCCGAGCCCGAGAGCGACCGGACCGGCGTGGACTCGCCGGCGGACAGCCCGACCCCGGCGCTCTGGTGGCACGCCCGGTGGGTGGCGCCGGCGTCGCTGGCCCTCGGCTACGTACTCAACGTGCTGTTCAGGCTGTCGCTGGTCACCCGGCAGGACTTCCCCGTGGTCAGCCCGGACGAGCCGATGTACCTGGTGATGGCCAGGATCCTGGCGGGCCGGCCGACCACCCAGATCCCCAACGACCAGGTGATCCCGGCCGGCTACTCCCTGCTCATTTCGCCCGCCCTGCGCATCACCGACGATCCCGTGTTCGCCTTCCACCTGATCATGGGCATCAACGCCCTGATCAGCTGCCTCGTGCTGCCCATGGCGTACTGGGGGCTGCGCCGGCTGAACGTCTCCAAGCCGGTCGCGTACATCGCCGGCACCGTCGCGGTCCTGGCTCCGCCGGTGGTCTTCTACTCGCAGTACGCGATGGCGGACACCCCGCTGCCGCCCCTGGTGCTGGCCTGGCTGATCGGCTTGCACGGTCTGTTCTCCGAGGGCGGCCGGAACAGCCGGATCCGGTTCGCCCTGCTGGCCGGCTTCGCCGCCGGATACTGCCTGCTCACCCACGACCGCGGCGGCGTGATCATCGCGCTGACCGGTCTGGTGCTGCTCGTGGCACTGATCTTCAAGTGGGCGCCGCGGATCGCCAGCGCGTCCGCGCTGGCCCTGCTCGCCGCGATGTTCGTCCTCAAGCAGCTGATGACCACGTGGATGATCTCCCGCATCGACGGCGCCGCCCCCAGCCAGGTCGGCAACGCCGTCTTCGAGACGCTGCTGAACACCCACCTGCTGCGCCGCACCGTCATGCGGTTGATCGGCCACCTCTGGTACTTCATGACCTCCACCTGGGGCCTGGGCGCGGTGGCCCTGGTGGTCTGCGTGTGCGCGGTCCTCAGCCCGCGCTTCACCCTGGCCAACCGCGTGGTGGCATTCGTGATGGTCGCGCTGCTGGGCGGCATCGCGCTGGCGGCGGCCGCCGGGCTGCCCAACGACCACCGCCTCGACACCATCGTCTACGCCCGCTACCTGTCCCTGCTGGTCCCGGCGTACCTGGTCGTCGCGGTGGCGGCGGTGTACCACGTCCGTGGTTGGAAGAGGACCGTCGCGCTCGGCGCGTCCGCGGGCATCGTGACGCTGGGCCTGACGGCGGCGCTGCTCCACATGGCCAGCCAGCAGTGGCGCGAGTCCTGGTTCATCCGGTGGGGCCTGCCCGACGTCACGTTCCTCTCCAGCCTCTCCGCGGGAAACTGGGACGGCTTCCGCCCCGTGCGCACCACCGCGACGGCCCTGATCGTGCTCGCCGTCGTGCTGCTGCTGCGCCTGATCGGCGGCACCCGCCGCGGCGCGCTCGCCACCGGCGCCGCCGGGCTGGCTCTGGCCGTGTTCGCCGGCTCCGCGACCGTCGCGATCACCTACAAGATCACCAAGCCCGCCGTGGCGGACCGCCTCGGTGACGGCAGCGGCTTCATCAAGGCGGCCGGCATCCGGCCGGGTGACCAACTGGTGCTGGACGAGTACGTCCGCTGGGAGCTGCGGACGACGACGGCCTACATGGTGATCGACGGCCGGGTCTGGATCCGTCCCATGATCATGAAGGATGCCCCGCCGCCGTCCGGGGCCAACGTGGCCGTGCTGAACCGCACCGACAAGAAGGCCGGGCTCGCCGACAGCTGGCGCAACGCCCCGGCCGGCTGGCACGTCGACCGCCTTGTCGAGGACGGCCAGTACGTGATCTGGCGCCGCGGCTGATCCCGGGCCCCCTGACACGGAGAACGGGTGGACCCCCGGCCGATCCGGCCGGGGGTCCACCCGTTTCTTCGTACCGCTCTTCGTTACTTGGTGAAGTAGCCGGTGATGTCGGCGATGAGGTCGACGGTGCCGGAGTGGTTGTAGAAGCTGACCTTGCCGTCGATGACCGGGACGATCACCAGGTTGGGGATGGTCTGGCCGGCGGTGAAGTTCAGGTTCGAGGCGCTGGAGCGGGTGGTGCCGCTGGGGTAGACCGACACGAAGCTGGACTGCGTCGGGTTGGTGGCGGTGACGTTGAGGACGACCGCCTTGACCCCGGTGGCCGGGATGCCTTCGACGCCCGCGACCTGGAGGGTGACCGAGGTGCCGCCGGCGACCTTCGCCTGCGGGGTGCCCAGGCCCTCACGGGTGTCCATCAACCGGGTCGGGCCGATGTTGGTGTGCGTGGCGCCCGAGGTGCTGTCGGAGAAGTAGCCGGTGATGTCGGCGATGAGGTCGACGGTGCCGGAGTGGTTGTAGAAGCTGACCTTGCCGTCGATGACCGGGACGATCACCAGGTTGGGGATGGTCTGGCCGGCGGTGAAGTTCAGGTTCGAGGCGCTGGAGCGGGTGGTGCCGCTGGGGTAGACCGACACGAAGCTGGACTGCGTCGGGTTGGTGGCGGTGACGTTGAGGACGACCGCCTTGACCCCGGTGGCCGGGATGCCTTCGACGCCCGCGACCTGGAGGGTGACCGAGGTGCCGCCGGCGACCTTCGCCTTCGGCGTGCCCAGGCCCTCACGGGTGTCCATCAACCGGGTCGGACCCACGTTGGTGAGGGTGGCGCCCTCACCGCTCGACGTGAAGTAGCCGGTGACGTCCGCGATGAGGTGGACCGCCCCCGAGTGGTTGTAGAAGCTGACCTTGCCGTCGACCACGGGCACGACCACCAGGTTGGGGATCGTCTGGCCGGCGGTGAAGTTCAGGTTCGACGCGCTGGAACGGGTCGCACCGGCCGGGTACACCGACACGAAGCTGGACTGCGTCGGCTCCGTCGCCGTCACGTTCAGGACGGCCGCGGTCACCCCGCTCGCCGGGATGCCGGTGGCACCGCCCGCGACCTGGAGGGTGACCGAGGTGCCGCCGGCGACCTTCGCCTGCGGGGTGCCCAGGCCCTCACGGGTGTCCATCAGGCGCTTGGGGGCCACCGGGACGAACTTGATGTCCTTGACCTCGGCGACCACGGTGACCGGAAGGCTCGTGGACACCTTGCCGTTGGTCGCGGTCGCCCGGATCTGGAGCTGGTGGCTGCCGGAGGCCAGCGAGGTCGACACCGTACGGGCGGTGCCCGCGGCGGTCGCGACCGGCTTGTCGTCGACCAGCAGCTCGAACTTGCTCACGAGCGTGCCGGCCGTGCTGGTGTCGTAGCCGACGGAGACGGGACCGGGGGTCTGGAAGGAGGAGCCGGGCTGGGCCGGTTCCCCGTTCACGTTGGTGACCTTCAGCGCGGCCGGGGGACCGGACTTGCGGAGGGCTTCCAGCTGCGGGTAGAGCGAGTTGCCCGGGCACTGGGTGTTGAAGCCGTCCCGGTGACCCGAGAGCGTCTTGAACTCGTACGGCTGCTTCTCGGTGAAGCTCTTGCCGAAGAAGTTGGTCTGGGTGGCGCCCGCGGTCAGCGTCGTCGTGCCGTTCATGTCGCCGTCGTACTGGCCCAGCTTGTAGGCCGCGACCTTCGAGATGGCTTCGAGCGCGGCCGGCGAGGCCCCGGCGCTCGTGTAGTCACCGAGGACGGAGACGCTCGTCGACTCGGAGTTCCAGCCGTAGGAGTGCGCGCCCATCACGGGCTGGTCGACACCGCCCTGGCGCCCCTCGAAGATCGTGCCGCACTTGTCGGTGAGGAAGTTGTAGCCGAGGTCCCGCCACTTGTTCTCCGTCACGTGGTACACGTGCAGGCCACGGACGATGGCCGCGGACTCGGAGCACTCGTACGGCGCGGAGGCCGCGGTGTGGTGGACGAAAACCGCCTTGATCTTCCCTCCGGGGAGGTAGATCGGGCCCTCGTTGTTCAGGCTCTCGTCAGCACCCCACTGGACGCGCGAGACGATCTCGGGCTGCGGCGCCGTGGAGGCCGGCCCGGGGACCGTCGGCGGCTGGGCGGGCGTCGGCGGGACGGGGTCGTCCGCCGGGGCGGCGAAGGCCGCCGGCTCGGCCTTGATGTCGCCGGGCTTCTTTGCGGCACTGGCGGAACCCGGGTCCACGAGCGCCAGCTCCATCCCGGAGGGGAGCGCGGCCGTCCCGCCGCCCACCCGGACCTCGGCGCCGTCCGAGAGACCGACCCAGACCGGCTCGGTGGCGCCGCGCATACCCGGGCGCTTGCCGTCGAGGTTCGCCTTGGCCTGTTCCAGGGTGACCCACTGCGACCACTTGCCGGTCTTCGCGCTGCGGGTGCGGGCCTCGATGGACCCCTTCACCTCGGCCGCCGGGTCGGTCCAGGTGACACCCAGGAGGCCGAAGGGCTTCGTGTCCTGCTGTGCGAGGACGGCCTTGCCGGTCCCCTTGGGCTTCAGCGCGAGCTTGTGGACCTTGCCCGCCACCGGTCCCCGTACCTTGCCGGGGGTGCTGTAGCGCCGCAGTCCGTCGTCGTCCGGGGAGTCCGTGCCGAATCCGTTGGCCGCCCCCTGGAAGCCGAGTACTGCTACGACACCGAGCGCGGCGGCCAGAGCCGTCCCGCGCGCGCGACCTAGTCTCAAGTTGTCTCCCCAACCCCTTTTGTGAACTCACCAGGTGACAGGCCTGGTCGGGCGGATGCTACTGCCACCTATCGCCCCGTCAGCCAGCGGGGTCGGCTCCGTACAGGGCAATGAGAGGCTCCGGGGGGAAGCACACACGGAACGTCGCGGGGCGGGGACATGAGAAACAACGACAACGACGGCAGACCGGACCCCTGGGCCGAGCCGCCGGGGTGGCGCACCGGGCCCGCGTGGCAGGAGCGGCGCCGGGGTCCGAGGCGGCTGGGGATCGCCCTGGCCGTCGCGTGCATAGCCGGGCTCGCCCTGGTCGCCGTACGCCCCGAGCTGCTGATCGACCGGCTGGTCGGCGAGGCCGGGGCCCTGGGGGCCGGCGCGGGCGCGCCGCCCCCGGCCGCGGAGTCCGTACGGCCGACGGCGCCGCCGCCTCCGGTGGCCCCCGACGAGCCGACGCTGCAGGACCCCTTCCGCGGCTCCCCGGCGCTCCAGTGGGCCGACGGCGCAGCCGGGATCGAGGTCCCCGAGGCCACGGCCGTGGGCGGGATGTCGAAGGAGACGGTCGCGGACGCGCTGCAGAAGACGAGGCGGTTCCTCGTCGCGGCCAACCTGGACCCGGCGACCCTGCGCGGGGAGCGGCCCGCCGAGGCCCTGGCGCTCCTGGATCCCCTGCAGCCGGAGATCCCGCAGCGGCTGGAGCAGTACCTGACGAGGCCCACGGAGCAGGACACCCCGGTGACGGTCTTCACCCGCTTCGATCCGGCCGAGGTCAAGCCGGTCGGTGACGTCGTCAAGGTGCGCGGCGGCATGCGCGTGGAGAAGGGGGAGCCCGGGGAGGTGCTCGTGGTGACCGACTACACCTTCGTGCACCCGCTGACGAAGGGGGGCACCAGCGTGCAGCGCACCATCGTGCGCCGGCAGATCACCCTGGCCCTGCTCGACCCGGTGCGCTGGGAGACCACCCGCGGCAGGCTCCAGCTGCGCGAATACCACGCGGAATGGTCGAACGTGGAATGCCGGGCGGGTGACGGCTTCCTGCACCCGCAGTTCCCGCTGGACGCGGCGACCGGTCCGGCGGCCACCGGGCCCGCCGTGGATCCGTACGACCGCGGCAGCGGCGTCCGGGGCGACGGGTGCGGCACGATCACCCGTTCCTGACCGGGGGAGGGGCCCCGCCGGGTGATGCGCGTGGTGCGGTTTGACCACTCAGCGTGGCGGGGTATTCTCTTCCGCCCGATTGGCCAGGTACGTGCCTCGTATGGCAGACTACTCAAGTTGCTCGGCTGAGTGCCGATGCTGCGCGCCTCCCGCCGGGAGGACCGGAAGCGAGTCCCACAGTACTCGTCGTCCTTAATCTGCCTCTCGGGGCAGCAATGGGGGCGGACGTACGGGAATCTTCTGGGAAGCGTCAGCACGGTGCCCACCAGGCACTCGGTGGGTGTTTCTCCCCCGAATCGCGGTCAACAGGGACCGCACCCCCTTGGACGAGGGAATTTCCGTATGGGAATTTTCTGTAGAGGGAGTGCGACACGCCCGACCGCGTGGGTCGGAGGAGAGGCCGCGGGATCCGTCCCGCAGCCAACCGGGAGCCAGAGCGTTTCCACATACAGACAGGACTACGGAGTAGCCATGGCGGGACAGAAGATCCGCATCCGGCTCAAGGCCTACGACCACGAGGTCATCGATTCCTCGGCGAAGAAGATCGTCGAGACGGTGACGCGCACTGGTGCGTCGGTCGCGGGCCCGGTGCCGCTGCCCACTGAGAAGAACGTGTACTGCGTCATCAAGTCGCCGCACAAGTACAAGGACTCGCGCGAGCACTTCGAGATGCGCACGCACAAGCGCCTGATCGACATCCTCGACCCGACTCCCAAGACCGTTGACTCGCTGATGCGCCTGGACCTTCCGGCCGGCGTTGACATCGAGATCAAGCTCTGAGAGGCGTCGAGAAGATGGCAAAGCAGATCAAGGGCGTCCTGGGCGAGAAGCTCGGCATGACCCAGGTCTGGGACGAGAACAACCGTGTCGTCCCGGTGACCGTGGTCAAGGCCGGACCCTGCGTCGTTACCCAGGTCCGTACGAACGACATCGACGGCTACGAGTCGGTCCAGATCGCCTTCGGCGAGATCGACCCGCGCAAGGTGAACAAGCCCCTCAAGGGCCACTTCGCCAAGGCCGACGTGACCCCCCGCCGCCACCTGGTGGAGCTCCGCACCTCCGACGCCAGCGAGTACACGCTCGGCCAGGAGATCACTGCTGAGGTGTTCGAGTCCGGCGTCAAGGTTGACGTCACGGGCAACAGCAAGGGCAAGGGCTTCGCCGGTGTCATGAAGCGGCACAACTTCCGGGGCCTCGGCGCCGGTCACGGTGTGCAGCGCAAGCACCGCTCCCCCGGTTCGATCGGTGGCTGTGCCACCCCTGGGCGTGTCTTCAAGGGCATGCGCATGGCCGGTCGCATGGGTAACGAGCGTGTCACCACCCAGAACCTGACCATCCACGCGGTTGACGCGGAGAAGGGTCTGCTCCTTATCAAGGGTGCGGTCCCCGGTCCGAACGGCGGCCTCGTCCTGGTCCGTACCGCGGCCAAGGGGGCTTGAGGTAATGAGCACCATTGACATCCTTTCGCCGGCAGGCGACAAGGCCGGTACCGTCGAGCTCCCCGCGGAGATCTTCGACGCGAAGACCAGCGTTCCGCTGATCCACCAGGTCGTTGTCGCTCAGCTGGCTGCTGCCCGTCAGGGCACGCACAAGACCAAGCGTCGTGGCGAAGTCCGTGGTGGTGGCCGCAAGCCGTACCGCCAGAAGGGCACCGGCCGCGCGCGCCAGGGTTCGACCCGTGCGCCGCAGTTCGTCGGCGGTGGCGTTGTCCACGGCCCGCAGCCGCGTGACTACTCCCAGCGGACCCCGAAGAAGATGAAGGCCGCCGCCCTCCGCGGTGCCCTCTCGGACCGTGCGCGTCACTCCCGCATCCACGTCGTCACCGGCGTGGTCGAGGGTGCCGCCTCCACGAAGGCCGCCAAGACGCTGTTCGGCAAGATCTCGGAGCGCAAGAACCTGCTCCTGGTCGTCGACCGCGCCGACGAGGCCGCGTGGCTGTCCGCCCGCAACCTGCCCCAGGTTCACATCCTGGAGCCGGGCCAGCTGAACACGTACGACGTGATCGTCTCTGACGACGTGGTCTTCACTCAGGCCGCTTTCGAGTCCTTCGTGTCTGGCCCCAAGGCCGATGAGACCGAAGGGAGCGACGCCTGATGTCTGAGGCGACCGTTACCAGCAAGACCTTCACTGACCCGCGCGACCTGCTGATCAAGCCGGTTGTCTCGGAGAAGAGCTACGCGCTGCTGGACGAGAACAAGTACACGTTCATCGTCGCGCCCGGCTCCAACAAGACCCAGATCAAGCAGGCCGTGGAAGCGGTCTTCGGGGTCAAGGTCACCGGGGTCAACACGATCAACCGTCAGGGTAAGCGCAAGCGCACCAAGACCGGTTTCGGCAAGCGCGCTGACACCAAGCGCGCCATCGTGACCCTCGCTGAGGGCGACCGAATCGACATCTTCGGCGGCCAGGCCTCCTAACGGAGGTCTAGTCGTCCGGAATCGGACGAGGACTGAGAAATGGGTATCCGCAAGTACAAGCCGACGACCCCGGGCCGTCGTGGCTCCAGCGTCGCCGACTTTGTCGAGATCACGCGGTCCACGCCGGAGAAGTCGCTGGTTCGCCCCCTGCACAGCAAGGGCGGCCGTAACAACACCGGTCGGATCACCGTTCGCCACCAGGGTGGTGGACACAAGCGCGCCTACCGCGTGATCGACTTCCGTCGTCACGACAAGGACGGCGTGCCGGCCAAGGTCGCGCACATCGAGTACGACCCCAACCGCACTGCGCGCATCGCGCTCCTGCACTACGCGGACGGCGAGAAGCGCTACATCATCGCGCCGAAGGCTCTGAAGCAGGGCGACCGGATTGAGAACGGCCCCACGGCCGACATCAAGCCCGGTAACAACCTGGCCCTCCGCAACATCCCGGTCGGTACCACGATCCACGCGATCGAGCTCCGTCCCGGTGGTGGCGCCAAGTTCGCCCGTTCCGCGGGTGCCTCCGTGCAGCTGCTGGCGAAGGAGGGCACGATGGCCCACCTTCGTATGCCTTCCGGTGAGATCCGCCTGGTCGACGCGCGCTGCCGCGCCACCGTCGGCGAGGTCGGCAACGCCGAGCAGTCGAACATCAACTGGGGCAAGGCCGGCCGCATGCGCTGGAAGGGCGTTCGCCCGTCCGTCCGCGGTGTCGCGATGAACCCGGTTGACCACCCGCACGGTGGTGGTGAGGGCAAGACCAGTGGTGGTCGCCACCCGGTCTCCCCGTGGGGTCAGAAGGAGGGTCGTACTCGCTCGCCGAAGAAGGCTTCGAGCAAGTACATCGTCCGCCGCCGCAAGACGAACAAGAAGCGCTAGGAGCGGGTTTAGATGCCGCGCAGTCTCAAGAAGGGGCCCTTCGTCGACGACCACCTCGTAAAGAAGGTGGACGTCCAGAACGAAGCCGGCACCAAGAACGTCATCAAGACCTGGTCCCGTCGCTCGATGATCATCCCCAGCATGCTGGGTCACACCATCGCGGTGCACAACGGCAAGACCCACGTCCCGGTGTTCGTCACCGAGTCGATGGTCGGCCACAAGCTCGGCGAGTTCTCGCCGACTCGCACCTTCCGCGGCCACGTCAAGGACGACCGGAAGTCGAAGCGCCGCTAAAGGCGGGGTGGTTATGACTATGACTTACACCGAAGGGACAACCATGGAAGCCAGGGCCCAGGCGCGGTACATCCGCGTCACGCCCATGAAGGCCCGCCGAGTGGTGGACCTTATCCGTGGCATGGATGCCACGGAGGCTCAGGCGGTCCTGCGTTTCGCCCCGCAGGCCGCGAGCGTGCCGGTTGGCAAGGTGCTTGACAGCGCCATCGCCAACGCCGCACACAACTACAACCACCCGGACGCCTCCACGCTGGTCATCAGCGAGGCGTACGTGGACGAGGGCCCGACCCTGAAGCGGTTCCGTCCGCGTGCGCAGGGCCGTGCCTACCGGATCCGCAAGCGGACCAGCCACATCACCGTGGTCGTCAGCAGCAAGGAAGGTTCCCGGTAATGGGCCAGAAGGTAAACCCGCACGGGTTCCGGCTCGGCATCACCACCGACTTCAAGTCGCGTTGGTACGCCGACAAGCTGTACAAGGACTACGTCAAGGAAGACGTCGCCATCCGTCGGATGATGACGTCCGGCATGGAGCGCGCCGGCATCTCGAAGGTTGAGATCGAGCGCACCCGTGACCGCGTGCGTGTGGACATCCACACCGCTCGTCCGGGCATCGTCATCGGCCGCCGTGGCGCCGAGGCCGACCGCATCCGCGGTGACCTCGAGAAGCTCACGGGCAAGCAGGTCCAGCTGAACATCCTCGAGGTCAAGAACCCCGAGCTGGATGCACAGCTGGTTGCCCAGGCCGTTGCCGAGCAGCTCTCCTCCCGCGTCTCCTTCCGTCGCGCCATGCGTAAGAGCATGCAGGGCACGATGAAGGCCGGCGCCAAGGGCATCAAGATCCAGTGTGGCGGTCGTCTCGGCGGCGCCGAGATGTCCCGCTCCGAGTTCTACCGCGAGGGTCGTGTGCCGCTGCACACGCTGCGCGCGAACGTGGACTACGGCTTCTTCGAGGCCAAGACCACCTTCGGCCGTATCGGTGTGAAGGTCTGGATCTACAAGGGCGACGTCAAGAACATCGCCGAGGTTCGCGCCGAGAACGCTGCAGCCCGTGCGGGTAACCGCCCGGCCCGCGGCGCGCAGGGCGCTGGCGATCGTCCCGCCGGCCGTGGTGGCCGTGGTGGCGAGCGCGGCGGCCGTGGTGGCCGCAAGCCGCAGCAGGCTGCTGGTGCCGAGGCCCCCAAGGCCGACGCTCCCGCCGCCGCTCCGGCCGAGAGCACCGGAACGGAGGCCTGACCGACATGCTGATCCCTCGTAGGGTCAAGCACCGCAAGCAGCACCACCCGAAGCGCAGCGGTATGGCCAAGGGCGGTACTGAGGTCACGTTCGGCGAGTACGGCATCCAGGCGCTGACCCCGGCTTACGTGACGAACCGCCAGATCGAGGCGGCTCGTATTGCGATGACCCGCCACATCAAGCGTGGCGGCAAGGTCTGGATCAACATCTACCCGGACCGCCCGCTGACGAAGAAGCCGGCCGAAACCCGCATGGGTTCCGGTAAGGGTTCTCCCGAGTGGTGGATCGCCAACGTGCACCCGGGTCGGGTCATGTTCGAGCTGTCCTACCCGAACGAGAAGATTGCTCGTGAGGCGCTCACCCGCGCTGCTCACAAGCTTCCGATGAAGTGCCGGATTGTTCGGCGCGAGGCAGGTGAGTCGTGATGGCGACGGGAACCAAGGCGTCCGAGCTGCGTGAGCTCGGCAACGAGGAGCTCGTTGGCAAGCTGCGCGAGGCCAAGGAGGAGCTGTTCAAGCTCCGCTTCCAGGCGGCCACGGGCCAGCTGGAGAACAACGGCCGGCTCAAGTCCGTCCGTAAGGACATCGCTCGCATCTACACCCTGATGCACGAGCGTGAGCTCGGTATCGAGACGGTGGAGAGCGCCTGATGAGCGAGAAGAACGTGACTGAGACGAACGAGCGCGGTTTCCGCAAGACCCGTGAGGGTCTGGTCGTCAGCGACAAGATGGACAAGACCGTCGTCGTCGCCGTCGAGGACCGCGTGAAGCACGCGCTGTACGGCAAGGTCATCCGCCGTACGAACAAGCTCAAGGCGCACGACGAGCAGAACGCTGCCGGCGTCGGCGACCGCGTCCTCATCATGGAGACGCGTCCGCTGTCGGCGAGCAAGCGCTGGCGCATCGTCGAGATCCTCGAGAAGGCCAAGTAATTATCTGAGGGGTCTCCCTCAGATTCGTTCCGCCAGGCTCGGTGGGGGCGACGCTCTCCGGAGTGAAGCCCCCGCCGGGAACCGGCAGACAAACAGGAGATACACGTGATCCAGCAGGAGTCGCGACTGCGTATCGCCGACAACACTGGTGCAAAGGAGATCCTTTGCATCCGTGTTCTCGGTGGTTCCGGTCGCCGCTACGCGGGCATCGGTGACGTCATCGTCGCCACCGTCAAGGACGCGATCCCCGGTGGCAACGTGAAGAAGGGTGACGTCGTCAAGGCAGTCATCGTTCGCACCGTCAAGGAGCGTCGCCGCCAGGACGGCTCGTACATCCGCTTCGACGAGAACGCCGCCGTCATTCTGAAGAACGACGGCGACCCTCGCGGCACCCGTATCTTCGGCCCGGTGGGCCGTGAGCTGCGCGAGAAGAAGTTCATGAAGATCATCTCGCTCGCGCCGGAGGTGCTGTAAGCATGAAGATCAAGAAGGGCGACCTGGTTCAGGTCATCACCGGTAAGGACAAGGGCAAGCAGGGCAAGGTCATCGTCGCCTTCCCCGCCGACAACCGCGTCCTCGTCGAGGGTGTCAACCGGGTCAAGAAGCACACCAAGGCTGCGCAGAACCAGGCCGGTGGCATTGTGATCACCGAGGCCCCGGTCCACGTCAGCAACGTTCAGCTGGTTGTGGAGAAGGACGGCAAGAAGGTCGTCACCCGCGTCGGCTACCGCTTCGACGACGAGGGCAACAAGATCCGCGTTGCCAAGCGGACGGGTGAGGACATCTGATGGCTACCACTCCGCGTCTCAAGACGAAGTACCGCGAGGACATCGCGGGCAAGCTGCGTGAAGAGTTCTCCTACGAGAACGTCATGCAGATTCCCGGCCTCGTGAAGATCGTGGTCAACATGGGTGTGGGCGACGCCGCCCGCGACTCCAAGCTGATCGACGGCGCCATCAAGGACCTGACGACGATCACCGGTCAGAAGCCGGCCGTCACGAAGGCCCGCAAGTCCATCGCGCAGTTCAAGCTGCGCGAGGGTCAGCCGATCGGCTGCCACGTCACCCTCCGTGGTGACCGCATGTGGGAGTTCCTGGACCGTACGCTGTCGCTCGCGCTGCCGCGTATCCGTGACTTCCGTGGTCTGTCGCCGAAGCAGTTCGACGGCCGTGGTAACTACACCTTCGGTCTCACGGAGCAGGTCATGTTCCACGAGATCGACCAGGACAAGATCGACCGTACCCGGGGTATGGACATCACCGTGGTCACCACGGCGACCAACGACGACGAGGGCCGTGCCCTCCTTCGTCACCTCGGCTTCCCCTTCAAGGAGGCGTAAGCGAGATGGCGAAGAAGGCTCTCATCGCGAAGGCTGCCCGTAAGCCCAAGTTCGGTGTGCGTGCGTACACCCGCTGCCAGCGCTGCGGTCGCCCCCACTCCGTGTACCGCAAGTTCGGCCTGTGCCGCGTGTGCCTTCGTGAGATGGCTCACCGTGGCGAGCTGCCGGGCGTGACCAAGAGCTCCTGGTAATTCCCTTCCGTCCGTAAGGACTTGGGAAGTACCAGAGACTCTCGGTAAGCATCTGGTCGGTGGGTGCCCAGCACCGCATGCCGTAGGCTTGTGGGGTTGGGCGTCCACCGCCCTATCGACTTACTACGCCGTAGGTCCCCGCACCGCACCCGTCCCGCCACTGAGTGGGGAGAGGGATGGCGCATACAGGAAACCCCGGCGAGAGAGGCCGAAGGCCACTTCATGACCATGACTGACCCGATCGCAGACATGCTGACCCGTCTGCGTAACGCTAACTCGGCGTACCACGACTCCGTCGTGATGCCGCACAGCAAGATCAAGTCGCACATCGCAGAGATCCTCAAGCAGGAGGGTTTCATCACCGGCTGGAAGGTCGAGGACGCCGAGGTCGGCAAGAACCTCGTCCTCGAGCTGAAGTTCGGGCCGAACCGTGAGCGCTCCATCGCGGGCATCAAGCGGATCTCGAAGCCCGGTCTGCGCGTGTACGCGAAGTCCACCAACCTGCCGAAGGTGCTCGGCGGCCTGGGCGTGGCGATCATCTCCACGTCCCACGGTCTGCTCACCGGCCAGCAGGCAGGCAAGAAGGGCGTAGGTGGGGAAGTCCTCGCCTACGTCTGGTAGTCGGGAACGGAGGAAAAGCAATGTCGCGAATCGGCAAGCTCCCCATCCAGGTTCCCGCCGGTGTGGACGTCACCATCGATGGCAGCACGGTCGCGGTTAAGGGCCCCAAGGGTTCCCTTTCCCACACCGTCAAGGCTCCCATCGCCGTTGTGAAGGGCGAGGACGGCGTTCTGAACGTCACCCGTCCGAACGACGAGCGTCAGAACAAGGCCCTGCACGGCCTGTCCCGCACGCTGGTGGCGAACATGATCACCGGTGTGACCACGGGATACGTCAAGGCTCTCGAGATCAGCGGTGTCGGTTACCGTGTCCTGGCGAAGGGCTCCAACCTGGAGTTCCAGCTGGGTTACAGCCACCCGATCCTGGTGGAGGCGCCCGAGGGCATCTCCTTCAAGGTCGAGTCGCCGACCAAGTTCTCGGTCGAGGGCATCGACAAGCAGAAGGTCGGCGAGGTCGCCGCCAACATCCGCAAGCTGCGGAAGCCCGACCCGTACAAGGCCAAGGGTGTCAAGTACGCCGGCGAAGTCATCCGCCGCAAGGTCGGAAAGGCTGGTAAGTAGCCATGGCATACGGTGTGAAGATCGCCAAGGGTGACGCGTACAAGCGCGCTGCCAAGGCTCGCCGCCACATCCGCATTCGCAAGAACGTGTCGGGTACGGCGGAGCGTCCGCGCCTCGTCGTGACGCGTTCCAACCGCAACATCGTTGCTCAGGTCATCGACGACCTCCAGGGTCACACCCTGGCGTCCGCGTCGACCCTGGACACCTCGATCCGCGGTGGCGAAGGCGACAAGAGCGCCCAGGCCCAGGCCGTCGGCGCGCTCGTCGCCGAGCGTGCCAAGGCTGCGGGTGTCGAGACCGTCGTGTTCGACCGCGGTGGCAACCGATACGCCGGGCGCATTGCCGCTCTGGCTGACGCCGCCCGCGAAGCCGGGCTGAAGTTCTAAGCCCCGGTTCCGGGACTCACGGACGTAACAGAGAGAGGTAATCCAATGGCTGGACCCCAGCGCCGCGGAAGCGGTGCCGGTGGCGGCGAGCGGCGGGACCGGAAGGGTCGCGACGGTGGCCCTGCCGCCGAGAAGACCGCTTACGTTGAGCGCGTTGTCGCGATCAACCGCGTCGCCAAGGTTGTCAAGGGTGGTCGCCGCTTCAGCTTCACCGCGCTGGTCGTGGTGGGCGACGGTGACGGCACTGTAGGTGTCGGTTACGGCAAGGCCAAGGAAGTTCCCGCGGCCATCGCCAAGGGTGTCGAGGAAGCCAAGAAGTCCTTCTTCAAGGTTCCGCGCATCCAGGGCACGATCCCTCACCCGATCACGGGCGAGCGTGCCGCGGGCGTCGTGCTCCTGAAGCCGGCTTCCCCCGGTACCGGTGTTATCGCCGGTGGCCCGGTGCGCGCCGTTCTGGAGTGCGCCGGCGTTCACGACATCCTGTCGAAGTCGCTCGGTTCGTCGAACGCGATCAACATCGTGCACGCGACCGTCGCAGCGCTCAAGGGCCTGCAGCGTCCCGAGGAGATCGCGGCTCGCCGTGGTCTGCCCCTCGAGGACGTCGCCCCCGCGGCTCTGCTTCGTGCACGTGCTGGGGCGGGTGCGTAATGGCTCGCCTCAAGATCACGCAGACGAAGTCGTACATCGGCAGCAAGCAGAACCACCGCGACACTCTGCGTTCGCTCGGGCTCAAGCGCCTGAACGACGTGGTCGTCAAGGAGGACCGCCCCGAGTTCCGCGGAATGGTGCAGACCGTCCGCCACCTCGTGACGGTTGAGGAGGTTGACTAACATGGCTGAGAACAGCCCGCTGAAGGCCCACAACCTCCGTCCCGCCCCCGGCGCCAAGACCGCGAAGACCCGTGTCGGTCGTGGTGAGGCGTCGAAGGGTAAGACGGCCGGTCGTGGTACGAAGGGCCAGAAGGCCCGTTACCAGATCCCGCAGCGCTTCGAGGGTGGGCAGATGCCCCTCCACATGCGCCTGCCGAAGCTCAAGGGCTTCAAGAACCCGTTCCGCACCGAGTTCCAGGTCGTGAACCTGGACAAGCTCGGCGCTCTCTACCCCGAGGGTGGAGAAGTCACGGTGGCCGACCTGGTCGCCAAGGGCGCGGTTCGCAAGAACAGCCTCGTCAAGGTCCTGGGCCAGGGCGAGATCTCCGTGGCGCTGCAGGTTTCGGTTGACGCCGTCTCCGCCTCCGCCAAGGAGAAGATTGCCGCTGCCGGCGGCACCGTCACCGAGCTCGTCTAAGACGATTTCAGTGGCTGAATAGCTCGAAACCCGACCGGGGATGCCTCACATATGGGGCATCCCCGGTCGGTCGTTCCACGGAAGGCACACTCGCCGGTAAGGTGGCGTGCACCTTTGCTTTGTCGTATACGTCGATCCCTCAGACCGTCACCTCTGACGCAGTAGCGCGGGGGTCGCAGGAGGCACCGTGCTCACCGCGTTCGCCCGGGCGTTCAAGACGCCCGACCTGCGCAAGAAGCTGCTCTTCACGCTCGGCATCATCGTGCTGTTCCGGCTCGGGTCCCATATCCCGGTACCCGGCGTGAGCTACAAGAACGTTCAGATCTGTGTCGAACAGGCGGGCAGCAGCAATGGGCTGTTCGGTCTGGTCAACATGTTCAGCGGCGGTGCGCTGCTGCAGATCACGATCTTCGCGCTCGGCATCATGCCCTACATCACGGCGAGCATCATTCTGCAGCTGCTGACCGTGGTCATCCCGAAGCTGGAGACCCTCAAAAAAGAGGGACAGTCCGGCACGGCGAAGATCACTCAGTACACGCGCTATCTGACGGTCGCGCTCGCGATCCTGCAGGGCACGGGCCTCGTCGCCACGGCCCGCACCGGTGCCCTGTTCCAGGGCTGCCAGGTCGCCAGCCAGATCGTCCCCGACCGGTCGATCTTCACCACGGTCGTCATGGTGGTCACCATGACCGCCGGTACCTGCGTCGTCATGTGGCTCGGTGAGCTCATCACCGACCGCGGCATCGGCAACGGCATGTCGATCCTCATGTTCATCTCGATCGCCGCCGGCTTCATCGGCGCGCTGTGGCAGATCAAGCTCCAGGGCAAGATCGCCGACGGCTGGGTCGAGTTCGGCGTCGTCATGCTCGTCGGCCTCGCGATGGTCGGCCTGGTGGTCTTCGTCGAGCAGGCGCAGCGCCGGATCCCGGTCCAGTACGCGAAGCGCATGATCGGCCGCCGTGCGTACGGCGGTACGTCGACCTACATCCCGCTCAAGGTGAACCAGGCGGGCATCATCCCCGTCATCTTCGCCTCGTCGCTGCTCTACATCCCGGCGCTGGTCGTGCAGTTCAGCGGTTCCACCGCGGGCTGGGCCACCTGGATCCAGAAGCACTTCGTCAAGGGCGACCACCCGTACTACATCGCGGTGTACTTCCTCCTGATCGTCTTCTTCGCGTTCTTCTACGTGGCGATCTCGTTCAACCCCGAGGAAGTTGCAGACAACATGAAGAAGTATGGTGGGTTCATCCCGGGCATCCGCGCCGGTCGACCCACCGCCGAGTACCTCAGCTACGTACTCAACCGGATCACCTGGCCGGGGTCGCTGTACCTGGGTCTCATCGCTCTTGTGCCGACGATGGCGTTGGCCGGCTTCGGAGCGAACCAGAACTTCCCGTTCGGCGGGACGAGCATCCTGATCATCGTGGGTGTGGGTCTGGAAACCGTGAAGCAGATCGAGAGCCAGCTCCAGCAGCGTAATTACGAAGGGTTCCTCCGCTGATGCGAATCGTCCTCGTTGGACCGCCCGGTGCGGGCAAGGGAACGCAGGCCGCGTTCCTTGCCAAGAACCTGTCGATTCCGCACATCTCCACGGGCGACCTGTTCCGGGCCAACATCAGCCAGGGCACCGAGCTGGGCAAGCAGGCGAAGGCGTTCATGGACGCCGGCGACCTGGTCCCCGACGAGGTGACCATCGGGATGGCGAAGGACCGTATGGAGCAGTCGGACGCCGTGAACGGCTTCCTGCTCGACGGCTTCCCGCGCAACGTCTCCCAGGCCGAGGCCCTCGACGTGATGCTCCAGGCCGAGGGCATGAAGCTCGACGCCGTCCTCGACCTGGAGGTCGAGGAGGACGAGGTCGTCAAGCGGATCGCCGGCCGGCGGATCTGCCGCAACGACTCCTCGCACGTCTTCCACGTGACGTACGCCCCGGCGAAGACCGCGGGCGTCTGCGACACCTGTGGCGGCGAGCTCTACCAGCGCGGTGACGACTCCGAGGCCACGGTCCGCAACCGGCTGGAGGTCTACCACACGCAGACCGAGCCGATCATCGACTACTACAAGGCCCAGGGCCTGCTGGTGACCATCCCGGCCCTCGGTGAGGTCGCGGACGTCACGAAGCGCGCGATGGACGCCCTCAAGAAGTAGTAGCCCTTTGTTGTGCAGGTACGGCCGCGGTGTCCCCAGGACATCGCGGCCGTACTGTTGAGAAGACCCGAACAGCGCAGATCCGAAGGTGGAAGGCATTTCCCATGGTCCAGATCAAGACCCCCGAGCAGATCGCGAAGATGCGCGAGGCAGGGCTGGTCGTCGCCGCGATCCACGCTGCGACCCGTGAGGCGGCCGTACCGGGCGCCACGACGCGGGATCTGGACATGGTGGCCCGCAAGGTCATCGCGGACGCCGGTGCCAAGTCGAACTTCCTCGGCTACGGCGGCTTCCCCGCGACGATCTGCACCTCGGTGAACGAGGTCGTCGTCCACGGCATCCCGGACGACAAGACCGTCCTCAAGGACGGCGACATCATCTCGATCGACGCCGGTGCGATCGTGGACGGCTGGCACGGCGACGCCGCCTACACGGCCTTCGTCGGCACGGGGCACGCCCCTGAGCTCGTGGAGCTGTCCCGGGTGACCGAGGAGTCCATGTGGGCCGGTATCGCCGCCATGAAGCTCGGCAACCGCCTCGTGGACATCTCGAAGGCGATCGAGACGTACATCAAGCGCCAGCCCCGCCCCACCACCGGTGAGCACAGCCTCGGCAAGTTCGGGATCATCGAGGACTACGGCGGCCACGGCATCGGGTCCGAGATGCACATGGACCCGCACCTGCTGAACTACGTCTCGCGCAAGCGGGGCAAGGGGATCAAGCTCGTTCCGGGCGTCTGCCTGGCGATCGAGCCGATGGTCTCCCTGGGAACCGCCCAGACGGAGGTCCTTTCGGACGACTGGACGGTCATCACGACGGACGGCACCTGGTCCTCGCACTGGGAGCACTCCATCGCGCTGACGGAGGCGGGGCCCATCGTCCTGACCAGCCCGGACTGCGGCAAGGCGAAGCTGGCGGAGTACGGAGTCACCACGGCTCCGGACCCCCTCGGTTAATGATCTAGACTCTGGGGCAAACTTTCCGGATTCGTCTTTCCGGGTGCCCTGTCGTAGACTGACTCGTCGGCTCTCGTGCACTCCCATGCCTGCATGGCGCACGAGGCCGATCAAGGTAGCCGATTCGAAAGGCGAAGCGTGGCCAAGAAGCAAGGTGCCATCGAAATCGAGGGCACCGTGATCGAGTCCCTCCCGAACGCGATGTTCAAGGTGGAACTCCAGAACGGTCACAAGGTCCTCGCGCACATCAGCGGCAAGATGCGCATGCACTACATCCGCATCCTCCCTGATGACCGGGTCGTCGTGGAGCTGTCTCCGTACGACCTCACGCGTGGCCGGATCGTCTACCGATACAAGTAGATCTTGCTCTCACTCCTGCCTGGGCGTCTTGTCCCGGTGCGGGTGGTGGCACTGACCCGGAGAACCTCACCAACATGAAGGTCAAGCCGAGCGTCAAGAAGATCTGCGACAAGTGCAAGGTGATCCGCCGTCACGGTCGGGTCATGGTCATCTGCGACAACCTGCGCCACAAGCAGCGCCAGGGCTGACGCACGCCGACCGACCTGCCTTTCGCAGTTCTTCGCGCGACGTAAGAAAACGTACATACGCAGAATCCGCCCAGCCCTGAGAAGGGCCGGCGGCACCTCCGGCGGGGGCCGGGGACCCGGACGTACCACCACCCATCAGGTGTGGTCGGCGGTCGGGGTTGATTCTGCTGAAGACCCCCGAACACACAGGAGCCATTGAATGGCACGCGTTTCCGGTGTTGACATCCCGCGCGAAAAGCGCGTGGAGATCGCACTTACCTACGTCTTCGGTGTCGGTCGCACCCGGTCCAAGGAGATCCTTGCGGCCACCGGTGTGAACCCGAACACCCGCGTTCGTGACCTGGCCGAAGAGGACCTCGTCAAGATCCGCGAGTACGTGGACGCCAACCTCCGCACCGAGGGTGACCTCCGCCGCGAGATCCAGGGCGACATCCGCCGCAAGATCGAGATCCAGTGCTACCAGGGTATCCGCCACCGTCGCGGCCTCCCGGTGCACGGCCAGCGCACCAGCACGAACGCGCGTACCCGCAAGGGCCCGCGTCGCGCGATCGCCGGTAAGAAGAAGCCGGGCAAGAAGTAGTCCTGTTCAGCGGTCTTGCGCTGTAGGACCGACCACCTCCCGTAGGAGATTTAGATGCCCCCCAAGGGTCGTCAGGGCGCTGCCAAGAAGGTGCGCCGCAAGGAAAAGAAGAACGTCGCTCACGGGCACGCCCACATCAAGAGCACGTTCAACAACACCATCGTTTCGATCACCGACCCCTCGGGCAACGTGATCTCCTGGGCCTCCGCCGGCCACGTCGGCTTCAAGGGCTCGCGCAAGTCCACCCCCTTCGCCGCGCAGATGGCCGCCGAGTCGGCCGCCCGCCGCGCGCAGGAGCACGGCATGCGCAAGGTTGACGTCTTCGTCAAGGGTCCGGGCTCCGGCCGCGAGACCGCGATCCGCTCCCTCCAGGCCACCGGCCTCGAGGTCGGCTCGATCCAGGACGTCACCCCCACCCCGCACAACGGCTGCCGCCCGCCGAAGCGCCGCCGCGTCTGACGCAGCGGACGCACCTGTGCGTCTTTGAGTGTCCGGGCGGTACGAACCCCTCGCGGGGGACGTACCGCCCGTACCCTTGTAGTCCGCAGCCCCGTGCTGCACTCCGTCGGGCGTCAAATAGTGGGCGTCCACGAATGAAGGAACACAGACATGCTTATCGCTCAGCGTCCTTCGCTGACCGAAGAGGTCGTCGACGAGTACCGCTCGCGGTTCGTGATCGAGCCGCTGGAGCCGGGCTTCGGTTACACCCTCGGCAACTCCCTGCGCCGTACGCTCCTGTCGTCCATCCCGGGTGCCGCTGTCACCAGCATCCGCGTGGACGGTGTCCTGCACGAGTTCACCACCGTGCCGGGCGTCAAGGAAGACGTCACCGACATCATCCTCAACATCAAGCAGCTGGTCGTCTCCTCGGAGCACGACGAGCCGGTCGTGATGTACCTGCGCAAGCAGGGCCCCGGCCTGGTCACCGCTGCTGACATCGCGCCCCCGGCCGGTGTCGAGGTGCACAACCCGGACCTGGTCCTCGCCACGCTCAACGGCAAGGGCAAGCTGGAGATGGAGCTGACCGTCGAGCGCGGTCGCGGCTACGTCTCCGCCGTCCAGAACAAGCAGCTGGGCCAGGAGATCGGTCGCATCCCGATCGACTCCATCTACAGCCCGGTCCTCAAGGTCACCTACAAGGTCGAGGCGACCCGAGTCGAGCAGCGCACCGACTTCGACAAGCTGATCGTCGACGTCGAGACCAAGCAGGCCATGCGCCCGCGTGACGCCATGGCGTCCGCCGGTAAGACCCTGGTCGAGCTGTTCGGTCTGGCCCGCGAGCTCAACATCGACGCCGAGGGCATCGACATGGGCCCGTCGCCGACGGACGCCGCCCTGGCCGCCGACCTGGCGCTGCCGATCGAGGAGCTCGAGCTCACCGTTCGGTCGTACAACTGCCTCAAGCGCGAGGGCATCCACTCCGTGGGTGAGCTCGTCGCCCGCTCCGAGGCCGACCTGCTCGACATCCGCAACTTCGGTGCGAAGTCGATCGACGAGGTCAAGGCGAAGCTGGCCGGCATGGGCCTGGCCCTCAAGGACAGCCCGCCCGGATTCGACCCGACCGCCGCCGCCGACGCCTTCGGCGCCGACGACGACGCGGACGCCGGTTTCGTCGAGACCGAGCAGTACTAGAAAAGCTTGTGGGGGGCTCACGCCCCCACACCCCCCTCTCGCGACCGCTTGAGGGAACTGACTCCGGTACCTGACACGGCCGGTGCAGATTTGAAGGAGTAACAATGCCGCGTCCCGCAAAGGGTGCCCGTCTGGGCGGCTCCGCCGCGCACGAGAAGCACCTTCTCGCGAACCTCGCGAAGGCGCTCTTCGAGCACGGCCGCATCACCACCACCGAGGCCAAGGCCCGCCGCCTGCGTCCCTACGCCGAGCGTCTGGTCACCAAGGCCAAGAAGGGCGACATCCACAACCGTCGCCTGGTGCTGCAGACGATCACGGACAAGAGCATCGTGCACACGCTGTTCACCGAGATCGCCCCGCGCTACGAGAACCGCCCCGGTGGTTACACGCGCATCACCAAGATCGGCAACCGTCGTGGCGACAACGCCCCGATGGCCGTGATCGAGCTGGTCGAGGCCCTTACGGTCGCCCAGCAGGCCACCGGTGAGGCCGAGGCCGCCACCAAGCGCGCGGTCAAGGAGGCGGAGGCTGTCGAGACCCCCGCCGAGGAGACCAAGGAGGCCTGATCCCCCGGGATCATGCTTGCTTGAACGGCTCTGAACGGGCCCGCCCCCTTCCGGGGCGGGCCCGTTCTGCGTATGGGTGATTCTGAGAGGATCGGTCACGTGAGTGACGAGGTGGAGCCCGGGCACGTCCGGGTGCGGCTGGACCTGAGCTACGACGGCAAGGACTTCTCCGGCTGGGCGAAGCAGCGCGTGCTGCGGACCGTCCAGGGCGAGCTGGAGTCGGCCCTGCAGACCGTGATGCGGCTGTCCGAGCCGGTCGAGCTGACCGTGGCCGGGCGGACCGACGCGGGGGTGCACGCCCGCGGTCAGGTCGCGCAGTTCGACCTCGCCGAGGAGGTGTGGGCCGAGCACCACGACAAGCTGCTGCGGCGCCTCGCGGGCCGCCTGCCCCACGACGTACGGGTGTGGAAGGTCGCAGAGGCCCCCGAGGGCTTCAACGCGCGCTTCTCGGCCATCTGGCGCCGCTACGCGTACCGCGTCGGCGACCACCAGGGCGGCGTCGACCCGCTGCGCCGCGGGCACGTGCTGTGGCACCAGTGGCCGCTCGACGTCGACGCCATGAACGAGGCCGCCGCCCCGCTGCTCGGCGAGCACGATTTCGCCGCGTACTGCAAGAAGCGCGAGGGCGCCACGACCATCCGTACGCTCCAGCAGCTCGGCTGGGAGCGCGCGGAGGACGGGATCATCACCGCGACCGTCCGCGCCGACGCCTTCTGCCACAACATGGTCCGCTCGCTGGTCGGCGCCCTGCTGCACGTCGGGGACGGGCACCGGCCCACCGACTGGCCCGGCAAGGTGCTGGCGGCCGGCGTACGGGACTCCTCGGTGCACGTGGTCAAGCCGCACGGGCTGACCCTGGAGGAGGTCGGCTACCCGGCGGACGAGCTGCTGGCCGCCCGCAGCAAGGAAGCGCGCAACATGCGAACCCTGCCGGGCGCGGGCTGCTGCTAATCCGTTTGGGCGGATCGGGGCCCGGCCTGGACAATGCGCGGCATGGGACATCTCGAAGCCAGCCACCTGGAGTACTACCTTCCCGACGGGCGGGTCCTGCTCCCCGACGTCTCCTTCCGGGTCGGTGAGGGGTCGGTGGCGGCCCTGGTGGGGGCGAACGGCGCCGGCAAGACCACCCTGCTCAAGCTGATCTCCGGAGAGCTCCAGCCGCACGGCGGCGGGGTCACCATCAGCGGTGGGCTCGGCGTGATGTCGCAGTTCGTGGGCTCCGTACGCGACGAGACGACCGTACGGGACCTGCTGGTCTCCGTGGCCCAGCCGCGGATCCGGCAGGCCGCGAAGGCCGTGGACCACGCCGAGCAGCTGATCCTGACGGTCGACGACGAGGCCGCGCAGATGGCTTACGCCCAGGCGCTCAGCGACTGGGCCGACGTGCAGGGCTATGAGGCGGAGACCCTGTGGGACGTCTGCACCATGGCCGCGCTGGCCATCCCGTACGACTCGGCGCAGTTCCGCGAGGTGCGCACGCTGTCGGGCGGTGAGCAGAAGCGGCTCGTGCTGGAGGCGCTGCTGCGCGGGCCCGACGAGGTGCTGCTCCTCGACGAGCCGGACAACTACCTCGACGTCCCGGGCAAGCGCTGGCTGGAGGAGCAGCTGAAGGCCACCCGCAAGACGGTGCTCTTCGTCAGCCACGACCGGGAACTGCTCACCCAGGCGGCGGAGAAGATCATCAGCCTGGAGGCGAGCCCGACGGGCAGCGACGTGTGGGTGCACGGCGCCGGCTTCGCGACGTACCACGAGGCCCGCAAGGAGCGCTTCGCGCGCTTCGAGGAGCTCAAGCGGCGCTGGGACGAGGAGCACGCCCGCCTGAAGGCCCTGGTGCTGCGGCTGCGCAATCAGGCCGCCTCCAGCCCCGACATGGCCTCGCGCTACCGGGCGATGCAGACCCGCTTCCAGAAGTTCGAGGAGGCCGGCCCGCCGCCGGAGCCGCCGCGCGAGCAGGACATCAAGATGCGGCTCAAGGGCGGCCGGACCGGCGTGCGGGCGCTGACCGTGGAGAACCTGGAGCTCACGGGGCTGATGAAGCCGTTCTCCCTGGAGGTCTTCTACGGGGAGCGGGTCGCGGTGCTCGGCTCGAACGGCTCGGGCAAGTCGCACTTCCTGCGGCTGCTGGCGGGCGAGGACGTCAAGCACGCGGGCACCTGGAAGCTGGGCGCACGGGTGGTTCCCGGCCATTTCGCGCAGACGCACGCGCACCCGGAGCTGTTCGGCCGCACCCTCGTCGACATCCTGTGGACGGAGGCGGCCAAGCCCCTGGGCCAGGCGATGGGGGCCCTGCGCCGCTACGAGCTGGAGCGCCAGGGCGAGCAGCCCTTCGAGAAGCTCTCGGGCGGCCAGCAGGCACGTTTCCAGATCCTGCTGCTGGAGCTGGCGGGCACCACGGCGCTGCTGCTCGACGAGCCCACGGACAACCTGGACCTGGAGTCCGCGGAAGCGCTCCAGGACGGCCTGGAGTCCTACGACGGCACTGTGCTGTGCGTCACGCACGACCGGTGGTTCTCGCGCACATTTGACCGTTACCTGGTCTTCGGTTCGGACGGTGTTGTGCGGGAGACTCAGGAACCCGTCTGGGACGAACGTAGAGTCGAACGCAAGCGCTAGGGGGAGACCGTCGCCCCCTCTGTGGAGTGAGGGGCAGGCGTCGTGGGGCTGCGGCCGAGCATCTGGCTGATGAAGTGGGAGAACCAGACGTCCGGGAACCGGCTGGTCGACTGGCTGATGCGGCCGGCCTCCCGGTTCTGGCAGTTCGCCTCGCTCGCGGTGCTTCTCGGGATCGCGGTCTCCACGAGCCTGCGGGAGAACTGGGGCTCCGACAACGCCTTCGTGGTCAAGGCCGCCGAGACGCTGCTGGCCGGCGGGTCCCCGTACGAGGACAAGCGGTTCCTCTACCTGCCCAGTGCCGTGATCATGGCGGTTCCGGAGGCCCTGCTGCCGCAGACGGTGCTGCGGTGGGTGCTGCCGGTCGGGATGTCGGGGCTGCTGGGCATCGGCTGGCTGGCCGCGCTGCGGCTGTTCTCGGTGCCGCTGCGCTCGCGGTTCGCGGTGTGCGGTCTCGGGGTCTTCGCCCTGGTCTACAAGCCGTACGTGAACCTCGTGCTGATCGGCAACTGGACGGCCATCTCGGCGGCCGCGCTGCCGGTGGCCCTGCTGCTCGCGCACCGGCGTTCGTGGGGTGCGGCCGGGCTGGTGATCGGGCTGGCGATCGCCTGCAAGCCGATGCTGGTGCCGATCGGGCTGCTGTTCCTGCTGGCCCGGCAGTGGCGGGGGCTGGCCGTGGCCGTGCTGGTACCGCTGGGGGTCTCGCTCGCCGGCGCGCTGATGATGCCGAGCCCGTCGCTGTTCTTCACCAAGACGCTGCCGTTCCTGCTGCAGGGGCAGGACTCGTACGCCCTGCCGTGGGACGCCTCGCCGATCGCCGTGCTGCCGCGGCTGGGGGTCCCGGAGCCGGTGGCGGTGGCGCTGGCCTTCGCGGGGGCCGGAGCCGGGCTGTGGGGCGCCTGGCGGCGCTGGCGGCGGCCGGACGAGTCCGACCAGGGGCAGCTGCGGCTGGTGGAGACGGCCTGCATGGTGATGCTCGCCGCATTCCTGGTCTCCCGTCCCTCCTTCGACCACTACCTCCTGGTGGTGCTGCCGCTGCTGCTGGCCTCGGGGGTGCGGCCGGGCTCGATGCCCCGCTCGCCCTGGTTCTGGCTGGCCCTGACGCCCCAGGTGGTGCTGATCCCGTGGCCGTCGGAGCTGGCCCACAAACGGCGCGCCTTCAAGGACTGCGCCGCCCTGTGCGGGCTCGCGATGGTGCTCGTGCGTCGTGCGCTGCGCTCCGGGCGGGTTACTCTTGGGCACGTAACAACTGCGGGGTCCCCACCCAGGACCGAACCGGAGTGCGCCGCGACGCCAGCAGAATCGGCAGCGCGGACCGCGTTTTGACCCGTACGGGTCTGCTTGGGTATCCTGCTGGTTTGTTATGCGTATTGGCTTTCTCATTCTCACGTGAAAGGCCTTGCGCCGGTCCACCGGACCGATGACCAGCAGTTCACACGGGTTGCGTCCCCGATGTGAACGAGGGCTGTCGTGATCGTCCGTGGTGACCCTGTCAGGACCTTCCCGTGGGGCTTGCGCCCTTGGGATACCACCACTGAAGAAGCGAAGGCATACGCGTGCGTACGTTCAGCCCCAAGCCCGGCGACATCTCGCGCCAGTGGCTCGTCATCGACGCCCAGGACGTTGTCCTCGGCCGTCTGGCGACCCAGGCCGCTGCCCTCCTGCGGGGTAAGCACAAGCCGACTTACGCCCCCCACATGGACATGGGCGACTTCGTCATCATCGTCAACGCCGACAAGGTTCACCTGTCCGGCAACAAGGCGTCGCAGAAGATGGCGTACCGCCACTCCGGCTACCCGGGCGGTCTCCGCTCGGTGCGCTACGACGACCTCCTGGCGAACAACCCGGAGAAGGCCGTCGAGAAGGCCATCAAGGGCATGCTCCCCAAGAACACCCTGGGCCGTCAGATGCTCTCGAAGCTGAAGGTCTACTCGGGCGACCAGCACCCCCACGCTGCCCAGCAGCCGGTGCCGTTCGAGATCACCCAGGTCGCGCAGTAGTTCCGGCCACCCCCTAAGACGTAGAAAATTCTGAGGAGCATCGTGGCCGAGACCACCGCCGAGACGACCGTCGAAGAGTTCGAGGGCAACGTCGAGGAGTACACCAGCGAGTCTGAGGTCGCCGTCGAGGGCGACTACACCTCCGAGTCCCTTGCCGGTCGCTTCGGCGACCCCCAGCCGGCCGCCGGCCTGGGCCGTCGCAAGAACGCCATCGCCCGCGTCCGGATCGTTCCGGGCACCGGCAAGTGGAAGATCAACGGTCGCACCCTTGAGGACTACTTCCCCAACAAGGTGCACCAGCAGGAAGTCAACGAGCCCTTCAAGCTCCTCGAGCTCGACGGCCGTTACGACGTCATCGCCCGCATCGCGGGTGGCGGCGTGTCCGGCCAGGCCGGCGCCCTGCGCCTCGGCGTGGCCCGTGCGCTGAACGAGGCGGACGTGGACAACAACCGCCCGGCGCTGAAGAAGGCCGGCTTCCTTTCCCGCGACGACCGTGCGGTCGAGCGCAAGAAGGCCGGTCTCAAGAAGGCCCGTAAGGCTCCGCAGTACAGCAAGCGTTAATCTGCGCCTGCTGTTCTGCAACGAAACCGCCCCGGCAGCACTCTCTGTGCTGTCGGGGCGGTTCGTTTACCGCCACAAGCGGCAAATACCTGTCACAAGCGGTCATACGCGAAGCGGAAACTCGGGAGGACAACAGTGGGACGACTCTTCGGGACGGACGGTGTACGCGGCGTTGCCAACGCGGATCTGACGGCGGAGCTCGCGCTCGGCCTCTCCGTGGCGGCAGCCCACGTACTCGCCGAGGCGGGCACCTTCGAGGGCCACCGGGCGACCGCCGTGGTCGGCCGGGATCCCCGTGCCTCCGGCGAATTCCTGGAGGCCGCTGTTGTGGCGGGCCTCGCGAGCGCGGGCGTGGACGTCCTGCGCGTCGGTGTGCTGCCCACCCCGGCGGTGGCGTATCTCACCGGTGCGCTGGGCGCCGACCTCGGCGTGATGCTCTCCGCCAGCCACAACGCCATGCCCGACAACGGCATCAAGTTCTTCGCGCGCGGCGGCCACAAGCTCGCCGACGAGCTGGAGGACCGCATCGAGTCGACCTACGAGCAGCACCGCACCGGCGCCCCCTGGGACCGGCCCACCGGCTCCGGCGTCGGCCGCGTCTCCGACTACACCGAGGGCTTCGACAAGTACGTCGCCCACCTCATCGGGGTTCTCCCCAACCGCCTCGACGGCCTGAAGGTCGTCCTCGACGAGGCGCACGGCGCGGCCGCGTACGTCTCGCCCGAGGCCTTCACCCGCGCCGGCGCGGAGATCATCACGATCGGTGCCGAGCCCGACGGCCTCAACATCAACGACGGTTGCGGCTCCACCCACCTCGGCCTGCTCAAGGCCGCCGTGGTCGAGCACGGCGCCGACCTCGGCATCGCGCACGACGGCGACGCGGACCGCTGCCTGGCCGTGGACGGCACCGGCGCGGAGGTCGACGGCGACCAGATCCTCGCGGTGCTGGCACTGGCCATGCGCGAGGCCGGCCAGCTGCGCGAGAACACCGTGGTCGGCACCGTGATGTCCAACCTGGGCTTCAAGCTGGCCATGGAGTCCGAGGGCATCCAGGTCGTGCAGACCGGGGTCGGCGACCGGTACGTGCTGGAGTCGATGAAGGAGCACGGGTACGCGCTCGGCGGCGAGCAGTCCGGCCACGTGATCATCCTCGACCACGCGACGACCGGCGACGGCACGCTGACCGGCCTGCTGCTGGCGGCGCGCGTCGCGGCCACCGGCAAGTCCCTCGCCGAGCTGGCGGGCGTCATGCAGCGACTGCCGCAGGTGCTGATCAACGTTCCCGACGTGGACAGGTCCCGCGTGACCACCTCCGCCGAGCTCGCCGCGGCGGTGGCCGACGCCGAGCGCGAGCTGGGCACCACCGGGCGGGTGCTGCTGCGTCCGTCCGGTACGGAGCCGCTCGTACGCGTGATGGTCGAGGCCGCGGACATCGAGCAGGCCCGCTCGGTCGCCGGCCGGCTCGCGGACGTCGTGAAGTCCGCTCTGGGCTAGGCGTTCTAGAGGCCGCTGCCCGGCCTGCGTGGCGCACCCGGTTTCCGGATCATCCGGCTCTCCTGGGTGCGCCACAGCAGTTTCCAGGCCATGAGGGTGAGCGTCCCGGCGAGGATGATGCCGCCCAGGTTCAGGGCCAGCTGAACGCCCGATCCCCACATCTGTGCGAAGTCGCCGTAACTGAGCGCCACGGCGGCGTTGGCACCCGCCGGGACGGTGGTGACGGAGATCGCCACGCCCACCAGCGCACCGGCCTTCGCCGAGGTCAGCGACAGCATTCCGGCCACACCGGCGAGCAGCGCCACCACGAAGGAGAACGGGTCGGGCTGCCAGATGAAGCTGGTGTTCGGCCGGGGGTTCTCGAGCATCCCCTCCTGGAACAGGCCGAACGCGGTCATCACCAGGCTGAAGACGGTCGTCGCCGCGATCGCCACCGTGAAGCCGATCACCAGGGCGACGAGCGAGCGCCCGGCGAGCCTGGGTCGGCGCTGCACCAGGCCGGTGCAGATGCCGGCGAGCGGGCCGAACTCCGGGCCCACCGCCATGGCGCCCACGATCAGGATCGCGTTGTCCAGGACCACACCGCAGGCCGCGATCATCGTCGCGATGATCATGAATGCGGCGTAGGTGATCGTGAGGGTGGACTCCTCGTGCGTCGATTCGGCGAGCTGCTCCCAGACCACCGCGTCGGCGGCCTCGCCGGGGGCCTCCTCCTCGGCGTCGTCGGCGCGCCTGGAGATCGACAGGTCGATGTTCTCGACGGCGATCGAACCGCTCTGGTCGATGCCGAGCGCCCGCATCTCCTGGAGCAGTTCGTCCGCGGCCTCGCGGGCGACGTCGCACAGGACGAGGTCGCCCTCGGGGTCGCGGGCGGCGCCGGTCAGCACCACCAGATGGGTGGTCCCGACCGTCCGGTCGATCAGCGTCACGACCTGCTCGGTGAGGTGGTGCGGGGTGATCATCCGCAGATGCAGCATGCCCGCACCCTAGCCACTGGGGGCTGCGAGGCGTTCTGCCGACCGGCAGGAAATCCCCTAGAGCTTGCGGAGACTCAGCTTCTGCACCTTGTGGTCCGGCCCCTTGCGGACGACGAGGGTGGCCCGGCCGCGGGTGGGCGCCACGTTCTCCAGCAGGTTGGGCCGGTTGATCGTCCGCCACATCGTCTGCGCGTACTCCATCGCCTCCTCCTCGGAGACCTGGGTGTACTTGCGGAAGTAGGAGAAGGGGTTCTGGAAGGCGGTCGCGCGCAGCTTCCGGAAGCGGCCCAGGTACCAGCGCTCGATGTCCTCGGGGCGCGCGTCCACGTACACGCTGAAGTCGAAGTAGTCGGCGAGGGCGACGCGGGTGCGGCCGTCGGTGCCGGGCAGGGCCGGCTGGAGCACGTTGAGGCCCTCGACGATGAGGATGTCCGGGCGGCGGACGACGAGCTCCTCGCCGGGGACGATGTCGTAGATCAGGTGCGAGTAGACCGGGGCCCGCACCTCGTCCTTGCCGGCCTTGATGTCGGCGACGAAGCGGGTGAGCGCGCGCCGGTCGTAGGACTCCGGGAACCCCTTGCGGGAGGTGAGCCCGCGCCGCTGGAGCTCCTTCATCGGATACAGGAACCCGTCGGTGGTCACCAGCTCCACGCGCGGGTGCTCGGGCCAGCGGGCGAGCAGGGCCTGGAGCAGGCGGGCCACGGTGGACTTGCCCACGGCGACCGAACCGGCGACGCCTATGACGAAGGGGGTGCCCTGCTGGGCGCCGTGCCCGTTGCCCGCGTCGCCGAGGAAGGTGTTGAGGGTGCCGCGGAGGTTGCTGGTGGCACCCACGTAGAGGTTCAGGAGCCGGGAGAGCGGCAGGTAGACGTCGCGGACCTCGTCGAGGTCGATGACGTCGCCGAGGCCGCGCAGCCGCTCCACCTCGTCGGCGGTCAGCGGCAGCGGGGTCCGCTCCCGCAGGGCGCTCCACTCGGCGCGGGTGAGGTCGACGTACGGCGAGGCGTCGGGGCCGCGGCGGTGTGCGGGGCGCGTGGGGTGCCCGTCCCGCCCGGTGCGCTCCGTTGCGTCGTCCGGCGTGTTGCTTCGTGGCGGCGAAGTGATCACAACGCCATTGTCGGGGCTCCGGGCCGGTTGTGGGTGGTGTGGTCGGTCACGTGTGCAACGGCAGGGGCGGCTGTCGGTCGGGGCGCGGCCGGAACCGGGAGGGTTGCACGCCGGGTGGTTTCGATTGGAAATTCTTGGTGTATCGCCCGGGTCACGATTGGCCGTGATCGCGGCCCGGGGCGCCCTGGTGATCCACCGCCCCGTACATTGTTGATCATCGCAGTCATCTCCACGCCCCGCTCCGAGGGGCGCGGTCAGGGCTGCCCTGTCGCTGTCTTTTCCATGGGGGAGTTTCTCGTGCGCAACGCTCTTGTCCGTCGTACCGTCCTGGCCGCCTCCGCGGTGTCCCTGGCCCTGCTGGCCACCGCCTGCGGCTCCGACAAGGCCGACACCAAGGCGGACGCCAAGCCGTCCGAGGCCGCCGCGTCGTCGGCTGCCCCGGCCGCCAAGGCGAAGACGAACGCCGAGCTGGCCGGTGTGATCGTGGTCCAGGCCGACCTGCCGACCCACGTGGTCAAGGCGCCCACCGACGCCGAGACCGCCGCCGTGGTCGGCGCCAAGAGCGACAAGCCGGAGTGCCAGCCGCTGGTCTCGGCGCAGTCGATGAACCCGGTGGGCACCGCCGCGGGCACGGCCGGCACCAGGGCCGTCACCAAGGGCAAGGAGCCCGCCGCCGACGCCAGCCCCGAGGAGAAGCTCAAGGCCGGGCTGGACGCCCTGGGCGGCACCACCACCTCGGTCTACCTCGCCTCGTACGAGGGCAAGGGCGCCGCGGAGGCCTTCGCCTCCGTCAGGACGGCGGGCACGGCCTGCGCCGGCGGCTACACCGGCAGCCAGGCGGGCGACTCCCTCAAGATCACGAAGGTGGCTCCGGGTGCCGCCGTCACCGCGGGCGACGAGGCCGTCGCGTACACCGTGACGGGTGACGCGGACGGCGAGACGATGACCATGGAGCTCGTGGTCGTGCGCAAGGGCAACACCCTGGCGACCTTCTCGGCCCTGAGCCTCACCGGTGTCGCGGAGCAGCCGAAGGCCGTCGTCGACGCCCAGGTGAAGAAGCTCGGCTGACCCCGGCCCGACGAGCCGTCAACCCCGCTCCGGCGTATTCGCCGGGGCGGGTTTTTCGTCTTGTTCGGCTACGGGGCAGACGGCCGACCACGGCGTACGCTGCGCCGTATGTGCGGAATTGTGGGTTACGTGGGAGCGCAGTCGGCGCTCGATGTGGTCATTGCCGGACTCAAGCGGCTGGAGTACCGCGGCTACGACTCGGCCGGGGTCGCCGTGCTCGCGGACGGCAGCCTGGCAGCCGCCAAGAAGGCCGGGAAGCTCGTCAATCTGGAGAAGGAGCTGGTCGGGCACCCGCTGCCGGCCGGCTCCACGGGACTGGGGCACACCCGGTGGGCGACCCACGGCGGGCCCACCGACGCCAATGCCCACCCGCACCTCGACAACTCGGGACGCGTGGCCGTCGTGCACAACGGCATCATCGAGAACTTCGCCGCGCTGCGGACCGAACTGGCCGAGCGCGGCCACCGGCTGGAGTCCGAGACGGACACCGAGGTCGTGGCGCACCTGCTGGCGGAGCAGTTCTCGGCCACCGGCGACCTCGCGGAGGCCATGCGGCAGGTGTGCCGGCGCCTGGACGGTGCGTTCACGCTGGTCGCCGTGCACGCCGACGAGCCGGACGTGGTGGTCGGCGCGCGCCGGAACTCGCCCTTGGTGGTGGGCGTCGGAGAGGGCGAGAACTTCCTCGCCTCGGACGTGGCCGCCTTCATCGCCCACACCCGCTCCGCGATCGAGCTGGGCCAGGACCAGGTCGTCGAGCTGCGCCGCGAGGGGGTCACGGTGACCAACTTCGACGGTACGGCCGCGACCGTGCGGGCGTACCACGTGGACTGGGACGCCTCCGCGGCCGAGAAGGGGGGCTACGACTACTTCATGCTCAAGGAGATCGCGGAGCAGCCGAAGGCCGTCGCCGACACCCTCCTGGGCAGGATCGACGCGAGCGGCTCCCTCACCCTGGACGAGGTGCGCATCCCCGTCTCGGTGCTCCGCGAGGTCGACAAGGTCGTGATCGTGGCGTGCGGCACGGCGTACCACGCGGGCATGATCGCGAAGCTGGCCATCGAGCACTGGACCCGCATCCCGTGCGAGACGGAACTGGCGAGCGAGTTCCGCTACCGCGACCCGATCCTGGACCAGCGGACGCTGGTGGTCGCGATCTCGCAGTCCGGCGAGACCATGGACACCCTGATGGCGCTGCGGCACGCGCGCGAACAGGGCGCCAGGGTGCTGGCCATCTGCAACACGAACGGATCGACGATCCCGCGTGAATCGGACGCCGTGCTCTACACGCACGCCGGTCCCGAGGTGGCCGTCGCCTCGACCAAGGCCTTCCTGACCCAACTGGTGGCCTGCTACCTGGTCGCGCTGTACCTCGGCCAGGTCCGGGGCACCAAGTGGGGCGACGAGATCGAGGCCGTGATCCGGGAGCTGTCGGACATCGCCGCGGCGGTCGACACCGTACTGGAGACGATGGAGCCGGTACGGCAGCTCGCGCGCTCCCTCGCGGACAAGAACACCGTGCTCTTCCTCGGGCGCCACGTCGGCTATCCGGTGGCGCTGGAGGGCGCGCTCAAGCTCAAGGAGCTGGCGTACATGCACGCCGAGGGCTTCGCGGCGGGCGAGCTCAAGCACGGGCCGATCGCGCTCATCGAGAAGGACCTGCCGGTGGTGGTCGTCGTCCCGTCGCCGCGAGGCCGGTCGGTGCTCCACGACAAGATCGTGTCGAACATCCAGGAGATCAGGGCCCGCGGGGCGCGGACCATCGTGATCGCCGAGGAGGGCGACGAGGCGGTCGTCCCGTACGCCGACCACCTGATCCGGATCCCGGCGACGCCGACGCTGCTCCAGCCGCTCGTGGCGACCGTCCCGCTGCAGGTGTTCGCGTGCGAGCTGGCGACGGCGCGCGGCAACGAGGTGGACCAGCCGCGTAACCTCGCCAAGTCGGTGACCGTGGAGTAGCGGAGCAGTAGGACGGCCTGGGTGATTATCGGTGTGGGGATCGACGTCGCGGAGATCGAGCGGTTCGGTGCGGCGCTGGAGCGCACGCCGAACCTGGCCGGGCGGCTCTTCGTCGAGGCCGAGTTGACGCTGCCGAGCGGCGAGCGGCGCGGGACCGCCTCGCTCGCCGCCCGGTTCGCCGCCAAAGAGGCCCTGGCCAAGGCCCTCGGCGCGCCCGGCGGCCTGCTGTGGACCGACGCCGAGGTGTACGTCGAGGACACCGGGCAGCCCCGGCTCCGCGTGTCCGGGACGGTGCAGGCGCGGGCGCTGGCACTGGGCGTGAAGTCCTGGCACATCTCACTCAGTCACGACGCCGGTGTGGCCTCCGCCGTGGTGATCGCAGAAGGTTAGGGGTCAGTCCGTGCGAACTGCTTACAGCGTGGAGACCGTACGGGGCGCCGAGCGGGAGCTGATGGCCCGGCTGCCCGAGGGCGCCCTGATGCAACGGGCGGCGGCCGGACTGGCCGCCGCCTGCGCGGGGTTGCTGCGGCGCACCCGGGGCGGCGTGTACGGGGCGCGGGTCGTGCTGCTCGTCGGCCCCGGCGACAACGGCGGCGACGCACTGTACGCGGGCGCCCGGCTGGCACGGCGCGGCGCCGGGGTGACGGCGGTGCCGATGGACCCCGAGCGGATGCACCCGGGCGCCCTGGCGGCGCTGAGGGCCGCCGGGGGACGCCTCGCGCCGTCCGTCCCGCAGCAGGCGGACCTCGTACTGGACGGGCTGCTCGGGATCGGCGGGCGGGGCGGACTGCGCCCGGCGGCCGCGGCCCTGGTGGAGCGGATCCCGCCGGGGGTCCCCGTGGTCGCGGTGGACCTGCCGAGCGGCGTGGACGCGGACACCGGGGAAGTGGCGGGCCCGGCCGTGACGGCCGACGTGACGGTGACCTTCGGGGCGTACAAGCCCGGCCTGCTGATCGACCCCGGGGCCTCCCGGGCGGGCGCGGTGCACCTCGTGGACATCGGGCTGGAGCTGCCGGCCCCGGAGGTGGAGGCCCTGCAGCACGCGGACGTCGCGGGACTGCTGCCGGAGCCGACGGCGTCGAGCGACAAGTACCGCCGGGGCGTGGTCGGGATCGTCGCCGGGTCCGCGCAGTACCCCGGCGCGGCGGTGCTGGCCGTGGCGGGAGCGCTGCGCGGCGGCGCGGGCGCGGTGCGGTACGTGGGGCCGGCGGCGGACGCGGTGCTGGCCCGCTACCCCGAGACGCTGATCGGGCCCGGCCGGGTGCAGGCCTGGGTGGTCGGCCCGGGGCTGGGCGAGGGGCGCGCCGGGGAGGTGGCGGAACTGCTGGCGGGGGACGCGGCGGTGCTGGTCGACGCCGACGGGCTGCGCGGGCTGGACGCGACGGCGCTGCGGGCCCGGACGGCCCCCACCCTGCTGACCCCGCACGCAGGGGAGGCGGCGGCGCTGCTCGGGGTGTCACGGGAGTCGGTGGAGGCGGGCCGGCTGGACGCGGTCCGGGTGCTGGCGCAGCGGTACGGGGCGTCGGTGCTGCTGAAGGGCTCGACGACGCTGGTCGCCTCCGGCGAAGGAGCCGTCCGGGTGAACCCGACGGGGACCCCGTGGCTGGCCACCGCGGGCAGCGGGGACGTGCTGTCCGGGCTGGCCGGCTCCCTGCTGGCGGGCGGCCTGTCCGGCGCGGACGCGGGCGCGGTGGGCGCGTACCTCCACGGCCTGGCGGCCCGCCGGGTCGGGGGCCCCCTCCTGGCCCACCAGGTGGCCGAAGCCCTCCCGGCAGCCTGGCGCGACACCCGCCACCCCTGAGGCCGCCGCCGGCCTAGTGCTGTGACCGGAAAGGTCCACCGGGTCGCGACGCCCGGCACGGCACCTCGCCGCGTTGTCGGACCACGGAAGTACGTCCAGTACGGCCCGTGGCCCTCCGCCTTGCGATGCTTCCCCCAGGCCCTGCGGGCCTGGGGAGACCCCATGCACCGGACGCCGCGACCCGGCAAACCTTTCCGGTCACAGCACTAGACGGCCGGGCTACGCCCCGGAGCGTGCCTCGAATGCCGGCGGGGCCGATTCACGCGCCCGCCCGCCCGCCCGCTCGCCCGCCCGATCGATCGAAGCGGACGGTCGGTGGCCAGTTGGGCCAGCCCCCGCAGGGCCCGGCGGGGATTCTGAGAGACTGGGGGCGATGAACGAGACAGCGACGCGCGTGTACGCCGAGATCGATCTTGACGCCGTACGGGAGAACGTGCGCGCACTGCGCGAGCGGGCACCCCGGGCCGAGTTGATGGCCGTGGTCAAGGCGAATGCCTACGGGCACGGAGCCCTGGAGTGCGCCCGGGCCGCCCAGGAGGCCGGTGCCACCTGGATCGGTACGGCCACCCCCGACGAGGCCCTGGCCCTGCGCGCCGCCGGCATCGAGGGCCGCGTCATGTGCTGGCTCTGGACCCCCGGCGGCCCCTGGCGGGAGGCCGTCGAGGCCGACCTGGACGTCTCCGTCAGCGGCATGTGGGCCCTCGACGAGGTCCGCGAGGCCGCCCGCGAGGCCGGCCGCACCGCGCGTATCCAGCTCAAGGCCGACACCGGCCTCGGCCGCAACGGCTGCCAGCCCGCCGACTGGGAGGCACTGGTCGGTGCGGCCGTCGCCGCCCAGGCCGAGGGCACCGTCAAGGTCACCGGCGTCTGGTCGCACTTCGCCTGCGCCGACGAGCCCGGTCACCCCTCCATCCAGCTCCAGCTCGCCGCCTTCCGCGACATGCTGGCGTACGCCGAGAAGGAGGGCGTCGAGCCCGAGGTCCGGCACATCGCCAACTCGCCGGCCACCCTCACCCTGCCCGAGTCCCACTTCGACCTGGTCCGCTGCGGGCTGGCCGTCTACGGCGTCTCGCCCGCGCCCGAGCTCGGTACCCCGGCCCAGCTGGGCCTGCGCCCCGCGATGACCCTCAAGGCCTCCCTCGCGCTGGTCAAGACGGTCCCCTCCGGGCACGGCGTGAGCTACGGCCACCACTACGTCACCGACGCCGAGACGAACCTCGCGCTCGTCCCGGCGGGCTACGCCGACGGCATCCCGCGGCAGGCCTCCGGCCTCGGCCCGGTGCTCGTCGCCGGCAAGGTCCGCCACGTCGCCGGGCGCATCGCGATGGACCAGTTCGTGGTCGACTTGGACGGAGACCACGCCCGCGCAGGTGACGAGGCCGTCATCTTCGGGGACGCGGAGCGCGGTGAACCCACCGCCGAGGACTGGGCCCGGGCGGCGCACACGATCGCGTATGAGATCGTCACCCGTATCGGTGGACGTGTGCCCCGGGTGTACCTGGGCGGCCGATCGGAGTGAGGGCGGCGGCGTGAGCGAGAACTGGCGCAAGGCCGGCTGGGCCGGCGCCGCCATCGGCGTGATAGCCGCGGGCGCGGCGGCCGGTGTCGCGGTCGAACGGATCACCGTGGGGCGCGGCATGCGGATGAAGGCACGCCTCGCACTGGACGCGGCCGGGGACTACGGGTCCCTGCGCGGCACCCAGGGAATCTGCCGGGCCGAGGACGCCACCGAGCTCTACTACGAGGTCGACGAGCTCCCCGACGACGGCAAGCGGCGGCGGCTGCGGCGCAAGCCCGAGCCCCCCGCCACCGTCGTCTTCTGCCACGGCTACTGCCTCGCCCAGGACTCCTGGCACTTCCAGCGCGCCGCCCTGCGCGGTGTGGTCCGCGCGGTCTACTGGGACCAGCGCAGCCACGGCCGCAGCGCCCGCGGCCTCGCCCAGGCCGACGGCGAGCCGCTGGGCATCGACCAGCTCGGCCGGGACCTGAAGGCCGTCATCGACGCTGCCGCCCCCGAGGGACCGCTGATCCTGGTGGGTCACTCGATGGGCGGAATGACCATCATGGGATTCGCCGAGCAGTTCCCCGAGCTCGTGCGCGACCGCGTCGTCGGCGTGGCCCTGGTGGGCACCTCCAGCGGCCGCCTCGACGAGGTGACGTACGGGCTCCCCGCGGTCGGCATGGGCGCGGTGCGCCGGATCCTGCCGGGCGTGCTCAAGGCTCTCGGCTCGCAGGTGGAGCTGGTGGAGAAGGGCCGCCGGGCCACCGCGGACCTCTTCGCCGGCATGATCAAGATGTACTCGTTCGGCTCCCGGGACGTGGATCCGGGCGTCGCGCGGTTCGCGGAGCGGCTGATCGAGGCCACGCCCATCGACGTGGTCGCCGAGTTCTACCCGGCCTTCCAGACCCATGACAAGAGCGCCGCGCTCCAGTTGTTCGCGGATGTGCCGGTCACCGTCATCGCCGGGGACAACGACATGATCACCCCGCCCGCGCACAGCGTCGCCATCAAGGAGGCGCTGCCCGCCGCCGACCTCGTGGTCCTGGAGTCCACCGGGCACCTGATGATGCTGGAACGCCCGGAAACCGTGACGCGGCTGCTCACCGAGCTGCTGGCGCGCACCGGGACGGTGGCGGTCCCCGCAGCGACTAACGTTGGCGCGCATGGAAGAAGTACCGCTGGAAGCACAGCGCAGCCAGGCGCCGGCACCTGAGGCCACGGCCGGCTCGCAGACCCGGATCACCGTCGGTTCCCCGGACGCGATGCAGGAGCTGGGCCGCAGGATCGCCGCCCTGCTGCGCCCGGGCGACCTCGTCCTGCTGACCGGCGAGCTGGGCGCGGGCAAGACCACGCTCACCCGCGGCCTCGGCGAGGGCCTGGGCGTGCGCGGGGCAGTGACCTCGCCGACCTTCGTCATCGCCCGCGTGCACCCCTCGCTGACCGGTGGACCGGCGCTGGTGCACGTGGACGCGTACCGGCTGGGCGGCGGGCTGGAGGAGATGGAGGACCTCGACCTCGACGTCTCGCTCCCCGAGTCCGTGGTCGTCGTGGAGTGGGGCGACGGCAAGGTGGAGGAGCTCTCCGACGACCGGCTGCACGTGGTGATCGCCCGGGCGGTCGGCCACGAGGAGGTCCTGGACGACGTACGCGAGGTCTCGGTGCGCGGGATCGGGGCGCGCTGGGGTTCCGGTGCCGGGCTGGACGCCCTGGCGGGCGCACTCTCGGAGTAAACGTACCGACAACTCGTCGGCAAGATATTGCGCTGTCGGCAGCGCTCGTGGTGACATGGTACCGAGAGTTTCTTAGGTATGCCTAAGTACGGTGTCCCGGGTCCAGGAGGCAGCCATGTCGGCACCAGCAGGAGCACAGCGCGAACCCCGCCCGTCCACCGTCTCCATGTGGACGCTCCTCGCCGCCGGCGTGGCCGCCACCGCCGTCTCCACGCCGCCCGCACGGGAGTACGCCACCGGCACGGGCGGGCCGGCCGACCCCGCACACGAAGAGGCCGCTCCGGATTCCGAAGCGGCCTAGAGATGTCTCGGGCGTCCTGCCCCCTTCACCCGGTTGGGTGAAGAGCGGCCGGGTCCGTCAGGGAACGACGACGACCTTCGACGCGATCGTCGCGAAGGCCCACATCGCATCGCCGTCGGCACGGGTCATCCGGATGCCGCCGGTCTTCTTGTTCGGGTCGGGCTCCGGCGTCGCGCCGTCCGTACGGGCACTGAAACCGACCGCCACGCCCTCCGCGGAGGCGAACCGGACGACGTGCTCGATCGGCACCCCGTCCGAACCGGTCACCGAACCCGAGCGCGAACCGACCGTGTAGGTGCCCGCCTTGGGGTGGACCGTGCTCGGCATCACCGCGAACGACTTCGGCTCCTGCGCGGGGTCGCCCACCAGCCACACCCGCTTCTGGCCCACCGAGTACACGACCCGCACCCCGGTGCCGGAACCCTCCGGCACGGGCACCGGCTTCGCCGGGTCCTGCTTGGCGGCCTGGCTCGCGGCGGGGGCCGGCTCCTGCGCCGCCGCCTTCGGGGGATGCGCGGGCGCCGTGGCGGAGGCCTGGTAACCGAGGAAGCCGACGACGGCCACCGCCGCGGCGGTGAGCCCGGCCACGATTCCCGAGCTGCTGCGTGCCACCTTGCTCCACCTCTCCGCGCCGACTGGTACCACGTTCGATACCCCGGTCGAAAGGTAGCAGCCACCCTGCTCCCAGACCGGCCGCAAGGGGCGCGGCCGCCGGAGTCGTAGGCTGTTCGCGTGCTCTTGCTCGCCGTAGATACCGCCACGCCCGCCGTCACCGTCGCCCTGCACGACGGTGAGTCCGTCGTCGCCGAGTCGAACCAGGTCGACGCCCGCCGCCACGGGGAGCTCCTGCTGCCCTCCGTGGACAAGGTCCTCGCCGAGGCCGGGGTCACGCTCGAAGCCGTCACCGGCGTCGTCGTCGGCGTCGGGCCCGGCCCCTACACAGGGCTGCGCGTCGGCCTCGTCACCGCCTCCACCTTCGCCGCCGTGCTCGGCGTGCCCGTGCACGGCCTGTGCACCCTCGACGGCCTCGCCCACGCCGCCGGCACCGCCGGGATCGAAGGCCCCTTCATCGTCGCCACCGACGCACGGCGCAAGGAGGTCTACTGGGCCCGGTACGAGGACCCGCGCACGCGCGTCGGCGAGCCCGCCGTGGACCGCCCGGCCGACATCGCCGAGCAGGTCGCGGGCCTGCCCGCGGTCGGCCAGGGCGCGCTCCTGTACCCCGAGGTCTTCCAGGACGCCCGCGGCCCCGAGCACCAGTCGGCCGCCGCGCTGGCCTCGCTCGCCGCGGAACGACTGGCCGCGGGCCTGGAGTTCCTGCCCCCGACCCCGCTCTACCTGCGCCGGCCCGACGCGCAGGTGCCGAAGAACTACAAGGTGGTCACCCCGCAGTGACGTCCCACACGCTGCGTGAGATGCGCTGGTGGGACATCGGACCCGTGCTGGAACTGGAGCACGAGCTGTTCCCCGAGGACGCCTGGTCCGCCGGGATGTTCTGGTCCGAACTCGCCCACGCCCGAGGCCCGCAGGCCACGCGCCGCTACATCGTCGCCGAGGACGGGACGGGCCGCCTGGTCGGCTACGCCGGACTGGCCGCCGCCGGCGACCTGGCCGACGTGCAGACCATCGCGGCCGCGCGCGACCAGTGGGGGACCGGGCTCGGCGCCCGGCTCCTGACCGACCTGCTGCGCGCCGCCACCGCATTCGAGTGCGCCGAGGTGCTGCTGGAGGTACGGGTGGACAACACCCGCGCCCAGAAGCTCTACGAGCGCTTCGGCTTCGAGCCCATCGGCTTCCGGCGCGGCTACTACCAGCCCGGCAACGTCGACGCGCTCGTCATGCGACTGACCGACCCCGCACAAGCACGAACTGAGAGCAGTGAGAGCAATGGCTGACGAACCGCTCGTCCTCGGCATCGAGACCTCCTGCGACGAGACCGGCGTCGGCGTCGTCCGCGGCACCACCCTGCTCGCGGACGCGATCGCGTCGAGCGTCGACGAGCACGCGCGCTTCGGCGGCGTCGTGCCCGAGGTGGCCTCGCGCGCCCACCTGGAGGCGATGGTCCCCACCATCGAACGCGCCCTCAAGGAGGCCGGGGTCAGCGCCCGCGACCTCGACGGCATCGCCGTCACCGCGGGTCCCGGCCTCGCGGGTGCCCTGCTCGTGGGCGTCTCGGCGGCCAAGGCGTACGCGTACGCGCTGGGCAAGCCGCTGTACGGGGTGAACCACCTGGCCTCCCACATCTGCGTGGACCAGCTGGAGCACGGGCCGCTGCCGGAGCCGACGATGGCCCTGCTGGTGTCCGGCGGGCACTCCTCGCTGCTGCTGGCCCCGGACATCACCTCCGACGTACGGCCGCTCGGCGCGACCATCGACGACGCGGCGGGCGAGGCCTTCGACAAGATCGCGCGCGTGCTCCAGCTGGGCTTCCCCGGCGGTCCGGTCATCGACCGGCTCGCGCGCGAGGGCGACCCGAAGGCGATCAACTTCCCGCGCGGTCTGACGGGCCCGCGCGACGCCGCGTACGACTTCTCCTTCTCCGGACTGAAGACGGCCGTCGCCCGCTGGATCGAGGCGAAGCGCAAGGCGGGCGAGGACGTCCCGGTGCGCGACGTGGCCGCGTCCTTCCAGGAGGCCGTGGTGGACGTGCTGACGCGCAAGGCGATCCGGGCGTGCAAGGACGAGGGCGTCGACCACCTGATGATCGGCGGCGGCGTCGCGGCCAACTCCCGGCTGCGCTCACTGGCGCAGGAGCGGTGCGACGCCGCGGGGATCGTGCTGCGCGTACCGCGGCCGAAGCTGTGCACGGACAACGGCGCGATGGTGGCGGCGCTGGGCGCCGAGATGGTCAAGCGGAACCGGCCCGCCTCGGACTGGGACCTGTCGGCGGACTCCTCGCTCCCGGTGACGGACCCGCACGTGCCGGGGACGTCCCACGAGCACGGACACGAGCACGGACACGGCCACACCCACGATCACGACCACGTGCACGAACTGAGCAAGGACAACCTGTACTCGTGAGCACCGTCGCGCTGATGTGGGAGGCCCGGGCCGCCGACGGCCGGGGCAACGAACTGCTGGAGTGGGCCCGCGCCCAGGTCCTGGCGCGGGAGCCGGTGCGCCGCGAGGTGTTCCGGGCCCCGCAGGACCGGGTTCTCGTGATCACCTGGTGGGAGGCCGCCGAGGGCGTGGCGGCGGACCTCCCCGAACTGCCCGAGCCCGCGGCCGACCTGATCACGCGGGCGGTGCACCGCTGGCGGTTCGAGTCGGTGGAGGTCGACGGAGCCTGACCGGGGGCCGCCGACCGAGCTCACCTCACCGACCGGGCATCGCCGCAGGCGGTACGGCAGGCGGTACGGCAGGCGGTACGGGCGGAGGTACGGCCGGGGCGCCGATCAGCATCGAGGGAGCCCCCGCCACCCGGGTCAGGAAGACGGTCGCGGAGTTCGGCCCCTGCGGCTTGACCTTCCTGCGCAGCTCCTCGGGCTCGATCGCCGAGCCGCGCTTCTTCACGGTCAGGATCCCGACCCCGCGCTCGCGCAGCAGCGCCTTCAGCTTCTTCAGGCCGAAGGGCAGCACGTCGGTGATCTCGTACGCCGTCGCGTACGGCGTCGCGCGCAGTTCGTCGGCGGTGATGTAGGCGATGGTCGGGTCGATCAGCCGGCCGTCCAGCTGCCCGGCGACCTCGGCGACGAGGTGGGCGCGGATGACGGCGCCGTCGGGCTCGTAGAGCCAGCGGCCGACCGGCCCGGCCGCCGGATCGGGCAGCGGATCGGCGGTGTGCAGCCCGCGCGGCCCGGGGAGCAGGGTGGCGCGCACGGTTCCCGGGGCGGTCCCGAACCAGAGCACGGCCTCCTTGACGTCACCCTGGTCGGAGATCCACTCGGCCTCGGCCTCCGCGGGCACGGCCTCGTGCGGGATGCCGGGGGCGATCTTGATGGCGGCGTACTTCGCCGCACGGGCCGTCTCGACCGCCCACGACAGCGGCGGCGAGTACGACTCGGGGTCGAAGATCCGGCCGCGCCCCCCGCGCCGGGCCGGGTCGATGAAGACCGCGTCGTAGCCGGCGGTGTCCACCTCCGTCACGTCCGCCTCCCGGACCTCGATCAGGTCCGCCAGCCCCAGTACCTCGGCGTTGGCCCTCGCGACGGCGACGGTGAGCGGGTCGTGGTCCACCGCGAGCACCCGGATGCCGAGCCGGGCCAGCGCGATGGCGTCCCCACCGATCCCGCAGCACAGGTCCGCGAGGGTGCGTACGCCGAGGGCCGCGAGCCGCTCGGCCCGGTACGAGGCCACGGACGCGCGGGTGGCCATCTCGCCGCCGCCGGGCGTGAAGTACATCCGGAAGGCGTCCTCGGCGCCGAACTTCGCCACCGCGCGCTGCCGCAGCCGGGCCTGCCCGAGCGCGGCGGAAACCAGCCCGGCGGGGTGCTCGCGGCGCAGCCGGGTGGCGACGGCCAGCTCCTGGGCGGGGTCGTAGTCGCGGAGCGAGTCGAGGAGGGCGCGGCCCTCGGGGGTGAGGAGGGCGGCGAAGTCTTCGGGGGTCACCGTTCCATTGTCGGCGACGGGCCGGACCCGGGACGGCGCGGGAGGCTGCGGGGGAGATCGGGAGGGTGCCCCGCGGTGGACGGGTGTGGGCCAGTCGAAGGAAGGTGGGACCGCGTTCGCGGTGTCTTCCGGGGAGCCCGTGTGTCGGGTGCCAGGATGCGCTGCTATGCAGCTAGTACGACAAAAGGGAAATAAGTCGCAACAGGGTCACCGGTACGCGGCAGGTCCGCGCGGCCGGTTCGGGGTGGCCGTCGCAGCCCTGCTCGTCGCCGCCCTCGGAACGGCCTGCGGATCCGGGGACTCCGGGCCGGACAAGGCCGCGAAGGCGAAGGCCGCCAAGGCGGCGGAAGCGGGCGCCGCGGGCGCGCTCAGCGCCGCCGAGAAGGCCAAGGCGGCCCAGCAGGCGCGCGTCGTCGCGGCGAAGAAGTGGGGACTGCGCAAGACCCCGCTCGCCGCCCCGCCGGCGCCGAAGGAGAAGCCCGAGATCGCCACGCGCGACGGCTTCGAGGTGGAGGACCAGGAGGAGTACCCCCATGTCTTCACCACCGTCCCGACCGAGGACAAGGTCGTCTTCCTGACCATCGACGACGGCTCGGAGAAGGACCCCGAGTTCCTGAAGATGATGCAGGAGCTCAAGATCCCGTACACGGCCTTCCTCAGCGACTACGTCGTACGGGACAACTACCCGTACTTCAAGCAGATGCAGGCCGCGGGCGTCACCCTGAACAACCACACGCTCAACCACCGCTACATGCCGGGGCTGTCGTACGAGCAGCAGCGCGAGGAGATCTGCGGCCAGCAGGACACCATCCAGAAGCAGTTCGGCAAGCGGCCGACCCTCTTCCGGCCGCCGTACGGCAACTACAACCAGGACACCCTGCGCGCGGCGAAGTCCTGTGGCATCAAGGCGGTCCCCCTGTGGAACGCGGAGGCGTTCACCAACCGGATGGACTACCGGGAGTGGGACCGCGATCTGCACCCCGGCGACATCATCCTTACTCACTTCCGGGGCAAGGAGGACTGGAAGGGCACGATGCCTGACATGATCCGTCATGTCATGAAGACCGTCACGGACAAGGGGTATGCCGTGGCTCGCCTGGAGGACTATCTGTGAAGCACGCGCGCCGGTTGGTAGCCGGAACGCTGGCGGCCGGCGCGCTCGCGCTGTCCCTGACGGGGTGTGGGGACAACGTCGACACCACCGAACGACTGGGCCGCAAGACGGCGGAGGCGACACCGGACGCCGCCGGCGCCACGCCGTCTCCGGCCGCTTCCGGCGCCACGCCGGCGCCGGGGGGCGCATCCGACGAGGCGTACAAGAAGTGGGGCCTGACGGCCCCCCTCCAGTACGCGCCCAAGCCGGCACAGAAACCACAGATCCCGAAGCCGGGCGCGGGCAAGGTCCCGGTGATAGACCGAATACCCGTACCGGCGGACGACAAGGTCGTCTTCCTGACCTTCGACGACGGCGCCGAGAAGGACCCCGAGTTCCTGAAGATGGCGGCCGATCTCAAGCTGCCGATCAGCATGTTCCTCACGGACAGCGTGGCCTCCTCGGACTACGGGCACTTCGAGAAGCTCCGCGACAACGGCTCGTCGAGCACGATAAACAACCACACGCTGTCGCACCCGAACCTCCGCACCCTGTCCTTCGAAGGGCAGAAGAAGGAAATATGCGGCCAGCAGGACCGCCTGGAGAAGCGCTTCGGCCAGCGCCCGCCGCTGTTCCGCCCGCCCTTCGGCAACTACAACGACGACACCCTCCGGGCGGCCTCGGAGTGCGGAGTCTCGTCCCTGGTCCTGTGGCGGGTCTCGATGCAGATCAACAACTTCCAGTACGCCGAGGGCTCCGCCCTCAAGCCGGGCGACATCGTCCTCGCCCACTTCCGCGGCCCCGGTGAGCTCAAGGGCACGACGGAAACCCGGATGACGACGCGCATGCTCCAGCGCATCCAGGAACAGGGCTACCGCATCGGCCGCCTGGAGGACTACCTGTAGGCGCGGGTCCGCCGCGGCCGGGCCGGGACGACACGCGCCCCGGACGCCGGCCGGGGGCTCCGAGGCCGTCTCCGCGACGCCCGGCGCCGGACGCCGCGGGCTCGGCCGACAAGATCCGAGAGAGACGGCCTAGCCCTGCTTGATCGCGGAAATGTCGAACTCCAGGACGACCTTGTCGCCGACCAGCACGCCGCCGCCTTCCAGCGCCGCGTTCCAGGTCACGCCGAACTCCTTGCGGGAGATGGCCACCGATCCCTCCAGGCCGACCCGCCGGTTGCCGTAGGGGTCGACGGCATTGCCGGTGTACTCGAAGTCGACGGTGACCGGGCGGGTGGTGTCCTTGATGGTCAGGTCGCCGGTGACGCGGTACTCGGTGTCGGAGCGCGGCTCGACCGAGGTGGTGCGGAAGGTGATGTCGGGGAAGTCGGGAGCGTCCAGGAAGTCGTTGGTGCGCAGGTGCTGGTCGCGCTGTTCGACGCCCGTGTCGATGCTCTCGGCCTTGATCACCACCTCGGCGGTGGATCGGACCGGATCGGCGCCGTCCAGGTGGGCGGTGCCTTCGAACTGGTGGAACGCGCCGCGGACCTTGGTCACCATGGCGTGGCGGGCGACGAAGCCGATCCGGGTGTGGGCGGGGTCGAGGACGTAGTCCCCGGTGAGCTCAGTGACTTCGACGGTCATGGTCAGGTACCTCCGAAAGACCGGGATCCCGGCGGCGATACGCCCGGATCGTTCCCGACCCACGCTAGGGCCCGACCCGTTCCCGCCCCGGCCGGACGCACGGGGCGGCGGAGTGTCTGTTCCGGCCTAGTGCTGTGACCGGAAAGGTCCACCGGGTCGCGACGCCCGGCACGGCACCTCGCCGCGTTGTCGGACCACGGAAGTACGTCCAGTACGGCCCGCGGCCCTCCGCCTTGCGATGCTTCCCCCAGGCCCTGCGGGCCTGGGGAGACCCCATGCACCGGACGCCGCGACCCGGCAAACCTTTCCGGTCACAGCACTAGGCGTCGAAGTCGTACTCCAGCACGTAGGAAGCGGAGTCCAGCGTCATCTCGTTGACCTCGACGACGCGTCCGCCCTCGGCAAACGCGGTGCGGACGATCTGGACCACGGGTGTGCCCAGGGCGAGCGCGAGCCGCTCCGCCTCGCCGGCCGAGGGCATCCGGGAGCGGATCTCCTCCCGGAAATGAACGGGCCCGTGCCCCAGCTCGGCCAGCCGCGCGTACGTCCCACCCGGGCCCGTGTCGACCTGCGTGATGGCAGAGGCCGCGACGATGTCCGACGGCAGGTAGGACGTGGCGCACAGTACGGGCTTGCCGTCGAGCACGAACCGGCGGCTGCGGGCCCACACCTGAGTCCCCGCCGGAACGCCGAGCGCCTCGGAGATGCGGCCGTTCGCTTCTTCCTCGCGCACATCGATCCGATCGACGACCAGCTCGCGATCCTCGGTGTCGGTGGACCAGACGGAGCGGCCCGACCCCCACTGCTCCTGCGCCAGCCGCTGGATACCGCGCCGACGCAGGGGCCTGAACGCGCGCACGAAGACGCCGGCACCCTTGCGCGCTTCGACGAGACCTTCGTTCTGCAATACGCCGAGGGCCTGACGCGCGGTCATCCGGGCGACCTCGTAGGCGGCCATGAGGTCGTTCTCACCGGGCAGGCGATCGCCCGGACCGTACTCGCCCGCCTGGATAGCCGCCTTGAGCGCATCAGCGATCCGCTGGTACTTCGGCTGGCGGGTGCCGCCCTGGCTGGCCATGAAATCGATCACTCCCTCTCCTCTCTAGACACCCTATGGCCAGGGGTGGGTCATTGCAGCGCCGGCCGCCGCTCCCGAGATGTCTAGAGAGGAGTTGACGGATGGAGCGGTGTCGGCTGTAGTTATGGATCTCTAGAGAGGTCGCTCTGCGGGCGGTCTCACCTGTGAGGAGTGATCTGCATGCCGCAACGCCGCGATGTGCCCGCATCCGATGAATGACCAGTACGAATACGTGCCGCACCGACTCCTGCGCCGCCGGGTCCGCGACATCGCTTCCGGCGTCGAGGGAGAACTGATGGCCGTCATCAACGAGAACGTCTCCGACTCCGACATCGAGCGCTGGATGGAGCTCGCCTACATCCGTGGCGCGTCCGGCAGGGAATTCACCACGTCGGTCACCAACATCGAGGCGGTGGGCTGAAGGCCATCCGCCTCATCTGCTCCTCCTCGCGCTGACTTGCATCCACGACGAAACAGCCGAGGGATCAGTCGTCAGTCCCTCGTCGGACGTTGAGAGATGAGGAGCGCGTAGCGATTTGGTGCGCCCACCGACCCGGCAGGCGGCTCGGGATGGGCCCGCCTCCTGGCCGCCCCACCGACACCCGCTCGGGCATCTCCGACGCCCCCGTCCCCAAAGGCTCGGTCCGGCCCGTCCGGAGCCGCCCCGTGCCGGGCGCGCGAAGTCTCGTACCCCTACACCCGCACCACCGGTGTGATCGTCGTTTCCACCGGGCCGTGGGTGTCCGCCTCGCGCTGGCGTTCCGCGCTGTCGCTGATGCGGAGGAGCAGGGCGATCATGATCCAGTTGGCCAGGAGCGAGGAGCCGCCCTTGGCCAGGAAGGGGAGGGCCTTGCCCGTCAGCGGGATGAGGCCCGTCACGCCGCCCGCGACCACGAAGACCTGCAGGGCGAGCGCCGCGGCCAGGCCCACCGCGAGCAGTTTGCCGAACGGGTCGCGGGCTCCGAGGGCCATTCGGAGCCCCCGCTGCACGAGGAGCGCGTAGAGGATCAGTACGGCCATGACCCCGGCCAGGCCCAGCTCCTCGCCCACCGTGGTCAGGATGAAGTCGCTGCGCCCGGCGAACGCGATCAGCTCGGGGTGCCCCATGCCGAGGCCGGTACCGGAAATGCCGCCCGTGCCGAAACTGAACAGGGCCTGTGCCGACTGGTCGGAGGTGACCCCGGCCGGGCGGTTCTCCCAGTAGTACGACAGCGGGTTGAGCCACGCGGCCACGCGCGCCTTCACGTGCGGCTCCGTCGAGCCCACCACAAAGGCGCCCGCCGACGCCATGAGCAGGCCGCAGACGATCCAGCTGGTGCGTTCGGTGGCGACGTACAGCATCACCACGAAGACGCCGAAGAAGATCAGCGAGGTGCCGAGGTCGCGTTCGAAGACCAGGACCAGCATCGAGACGATCCACACCGTGACGATCGGGCCGAGCTGACGCATCGGGGGCAGCCGCATGCCCAGGAACCTGCGGCCCGTCAGGGCCAGCGAGTCGCGGTGGATGACCAGGTACCCGGCGAAGAAGATCGCGATCATGATCTTGACGAACTCGCCGGGCTGCAGCGAGAAGCCGAAGAGTTTGATCCAGCGCTTCGCGCCGTAGGTGTCCGCGCCGAAGAAGGCCGGCGCGATCAGCAGCACGAGCGCGACGGCCATCGTGATGTAGATGAAGCGCTGCAGCAGCCGGTGGTCGCGCAGCAGAGCCAGCACCAGCAGGCAGGCGGCGACCCCGACCACCGTCCACATCAGCTGGCCGGGGGCGTTCGCGTCCGAGTTGTAGCGCTCGATGTAGCCCTGGTCGAGGCGGTGCAGCAGCACCAGGCCGAGACCGGTCAGCAGCATCGCGAGCGGGAGGATCAGCGGGTCCGCGTAGGCCGCGAAGCGGCGCACGCCCAGGTGCCCCACCAGCGACAGCAAGGTCATGCTGATGGTGAACCCGGCGAGGTTGGGCGGCAGCTCGTCGTTCATGGCGAGGCCCGCGGCGGCGTGGCCGAAGACGGCGATGGCGATCACGAAGAGCAGGAGCAGCGCCTCGGTGCGCCGGCGGGCGACCGCCGTCGTCAGGGGTTTCAGTCCACGCACGGGATGCCGCCGTCGTCCCTCGAAGCGGACGAGGAGGGCGCGGATGGCGGCGGGGGTGAGGACGGTGCGCCGGGGCCGGTGGAAGCCTTGGGTCCGATCTGGTCGGCAATGCGGCGCTTTATCTTCATATCATCTACGACGTAGATGTCCTCCCCATGGTTCCTTCCGAAGCCTTCGATGGGAAGCGTCGTGAATTGCGCGTCCTGTGCGGGCGGCTCGGCGGTGTACGGCGTGTTCCGGTGCGGCGGGGTCGGTGGGGGTCGGTGCGTGGGGCCGTGCCGGGGTGTCTCCTCGGCTCGGCGCGCGCGGGCATCTCCCGGATGCTCGGGGCGGTCGCGCCTCGTCCTGCGGGGACACCCCGGCACGTCCCCACTCCCCTCCGCCGTCCCAGCCGCCAGGAGCCGCCCGCCCACAGGGCCGACCCGGTCGGGCGAGGCATGCAAGGGGATGCCCGGCACGGTCGAAGCCCGGGCGTGGGGCGGGGACACGCAGGAGGGTCCCCGCAGGACGAGGCGCGACCACCCCGTACGACGGGACCGTGCCCGCGCGCGCCGAGCCGAGGAGACCCTCGTGCGGGGCACCGCCCCACACCCCCAGCCGCCCGCAGGGCACCCCGCGCGGGGGCACCGGCCCGCAGACTGCCGAGCACCCCGCAGGGGTACGGGCCGAGCACCCCGCAGGGGCACCGGTGCTGCCCCGCGCGGGAGTTGCGCCGCGGTTCGGCCAACGAGAGCGTGGAGATCCCGATCGCGAGGCCCACGGTGATCGAGAGGGGTTCGCGTCGGCGCGGCTCGGCGTTTCTCCTGGTCAAGCGGTGGAGAGTGGCGATCTCCGACGTCCGTGAGCCCCCGGGGGCAAGCGTTCCGGCGCCGGTCCGCGCAACGCCCGGGGGTCGGGAATTGGCACTCCGCTTGACCGAGTGCTAATCGCCGGAATAGTCTCGCACCTGGCACTCACCCCTGGTGAGTGCCAACACAGCGACAGGCAGATCCGGCACCCGCGACGACGGATCGACCTGGTCGCCACCTCAGACAGTTAACCCCGGATCTCCGAAGGGGGAGGTCGGATCGTGACGACCGCCAGCTCCAAGGTTGCCATCAAGCCGCTTGAGGACCGCATTGTGGTCCAGCCGCTCGACGCCGAGCAGACCACGGCCTCCGGCCTGGTCATCCCGGACACCGCGAAGGAGAAGCCCCAGGAGGGCGTCGTCCTCGCGGTGGGCCCGGGTCGCTTCGAGGACGGCCAGCGTCTCCCGCTGGACGTCACCGTCGGCGACATCGTGCTCTACAGCAAGTACGGCGGCACCGAAGTGAAGTACAGCGGCGAGGAGTACCTCGTCCTCTCGGCTCGCGACGTGCTCGCGATCGTCGAGAAGTAATTCTCTTCATCAGTACTGCTTTGAGCTGCGCCCCTGGTCACCCCGCTGATTGCCGGGCGGCGAGGGGCGCAGCTCGTTAAACCCGAGTTTTCGAGAGGGCTGAACCGCTCCCATGGCGAAGATCCTGAAGTTCGACGAGGACGCCCGTCGCGCCCTCGAGCGCGGCGTCAACAAGCTTGCCGACACGGTGAAGGTGACGATCGGCCCCAAGGGCCGCAACGTCGTCATCGACAAGAAGTTCGGCGCCCCCACCATCACCAACGACGGTGTCACCATCGCTCGCGAGGTCGAGCTGGACGACCCGTACGAGAACCTGGGCGCGCAGCTCGTGAAGGAGGTGGCGACCAAGACCAACGACATCGCGGGTGACGGCACCACCACCGCCACCGTGCTGGCCCAGGCGCTGGTCCGCGAGGGTCTGCGCAACGTCGCCGCGGGTGCTTCCCCGGCCGCCCTGAAGAAGGGCATCGACGCCGCGGTCAAGGCCGTGTCCGAGGAGCTCCTCGCGACCGCCCGCCCGATCGAGGACAAGTCCGACATCGCCGCCGTGGCCGCGCTCTCCGCGCAGGACCAGCAGGTCGGCGAGCTCATCGCCGAGGCGATGGACAAGGTCGGCAAGGACGGTGTCATCACCGTCGAGGAGTCCAACACCTTCGGCCTGGAGCTGGAGTTCACCGAGGGCATGGCCTTCGACAAGGGCTACCTCTCGCCGTACATGGTCTCGGACCAGGAGCGTATGGAGGCCGTCCTCGACGACCCGTACATCCTGATCAACCAGGGCAAGATCTCCTCGATCCAGGACCTCCTGCCGCTGCTGGAGAAGGTCATCCAGGCCGGCGCCTCGAAGCCGCTGCTGATCATCGCCGAGGACGTCGAGGGCGAGGCGCTCTCCACCCTCGTCGTCAACAAGATCCGCGGCACCTTCAACGCGGTGGCCGTCAAGGCCCCCGGCTTCGGTGACCGCCGCAAGGCGATGCTCCAGGACATGGCCACCCTCACCGGTGCCACCGTCATCGCCGAAGAGGTCGGCCTCAAGCTCGACCAGGCCGGTCTGGACGTACTGGGCTCCGCCCGCCGCGTGACCATCTCCAAGGACGACACCACCATCGTCGACGGTGGCGGCAGCCACGAAGAGGTCGTCGGCCGCGTCAACCAGATCAAGGCCGAGATCGAGTCGACCGACTCGGACTGGGACCGCGAGAAGCTGCAGGAGCGCCTGGCGAAGCTCGCCGGCGGCGTCTGCGTCATCAAGGTCGGCGCCGCCACCGAGGTGGAGCTCAAGGAGAAGAAGCACCGCCTCGAGGACGCCATCTCGGCGACCCGCGCCGCGGTCGAGGAGGGCATCGTCTCCGGCGGTGGCTCCGCGCTCGTCCACGCCGTGAAGGTCCTGGAGGGCAACCTCGGCCTGTCGGGCGACGAGGCCACCGGTGTCGCGGTCGTGCGCCGCGCCGCCGTCGAGCCGCTGCGCTGGATCGCCGAGAACGCCGGTCTCGAGGGTTACGTCATCACCGCGAAGGTCGCCGAGCTCGACAAGGGCCAGGGCTTCAACGCCGCCACCGGCGAGTACGGCGACCTGGTCAAGGCCGGCGTCATCGACCCGGTGAAGGTCACGCGTTCCGCGCTGGAGAACGCCGCTTCCATCGCCTCCCTGCTGCTCACGACCGAGACCCTGGTCGTCGAGAAGCCGGCGGACGACGAGGGCGACGCCGGTCACGGCCACGGCGGTCACGGCCACAGCCACTGATCGCACGCACCACGCCGAGAAGGCCCCGTCCGCATCCGCGGGACGGGGCCTTCCCCGTTGTGGGGGCGTCAGGTTCCGTACGGGGTGCCCGATCCGCCCATCTGCCGTTGCAGAGCGCCGGGGTTGTAGTGCCACCAGCCCTCGACGATCTCTCCGTCCAGGCAACGGAAGGTGGTGCTCCCGGACATCTCGTACGTCTTCCCGGTCGGTTGGACTCCCATGAACGGGCCCTTGTGGGTGCCGCGCCAGTTCCACACCGTCGTGACCATGTCGCCCTCGGCCACCCGGGCGATCGGCTCGAAAGTCATGTCGAAGGCCGCGCGCCACGTCTCCATGTCCGACCGCATGGCATCGCGTCCGATGACGGTGGACTCCGCCTTGCTGACGTCGTGGTCGATGTAGTTCGTCGCGAAGCACTCGTCGAGGACGCTCATGTTGCCGCCCATGGCCGCTTCCTGGAACACCCGGTCGGCGAGCTGCTTGTTGAGGTGCTCGTCGCGTACGACGTCGAGGTTCATGAACTTCGGCATTCCCTCACAGAGGGCCACCATCTCCTGGAACATGCGGTCCGTCTCGGGGAGATGGGAGTTCTTCATGGCCTCCTCGTACGAGGCGAACTCCACCATGTCCACGTAGTGGTTCCGGGCCTCGCGGTCCTGGCCGATCATCGTGTGCGTGGCGGTGCGCCTGCCGCTGCTCTGCTCCGCCCAGCGGTCGATGAGCGCGTTCATCTCGTCGAACCGCCTGGTTTCGTAATCGATCACTTGTACGAATGTCATCGCGTCGCCTCCCGCGCTGGATGGGACAGGTCCAGTTTAGGGAGATTTCACCCGATCAGCCGCTTGTGAGGGTCGCCGCCCGGGTAACTCGCGGGACTACTGGGGGCCGTACTTCCGGCCCGTACGCGAGGACACCCCGCCCAGCAGCCCGCGCGGCGTCAGCTTCACCAGGCCCATCAGCGCCTTGTACCGCGGGTCCGGGATCGACACCGTCTTCCCCCGCGCCAGATCGTCCAGGGCCGAGGCCACCAGCTTGTCGGCGTCCAGCCACATCCAGCCCGGGATGTTGTCCGTGCCCATCCCGGCCCGCTCGTGGAACTCCGTCCGGACGAAGCCGGGGCACAGCGCCATCAGCCGCACCCCGGACCCGCCCAGGTCCCGCGCCGCGCCCTGGGTGAACTGCACGACCCAGGCCTTGCTCGCCCCGTACGTACCGCGGGGTACGAAGGCGGCCACCGAGGCCACGTTGATCACGCCGCCGCGGCCGCGCGAGCGCATCGACGCGGTGGCCGCCGAGGTCAGCCGCAGGACCGCCTCGATGTGCACCTTCAGCATGGTCAGTTCGTCGGCCATGGAGACTTCCAGGTAGCGGCCCTTGTTGCCGAAGCCCGCGTTGTTGACCAGCAGGTCCACCGGGTGCGTGCGGTCGTCGAGGCGACGCTCGACCGCCGCGATGCCCCCCTCCGTGGAGAGGTCGGCGACCAGCACCTCCGCCTCGATGCCGTGCCGGTCGTGCAGCTCGGTGGCCTGCTCGCCGAGTCGCTTGGTGTCGCGTGCCACCAGCACGAGGTTGTGCCCCTGGGCGGCCAGCCGCCGGGCGAAGGCGGCGCCGATGCCCGCCGTGGATCCCGTAATCAACGCAGTCGTCATAGGCGCAACCTAGCTTCCCCGGCTGACGGCGTTACTTCGCCCCGGCCCCGGCCCCGTACTTCTCCACGTACAGGCGAACCCGCTCGTGGGCCTCCGGCTCCATCGCCCCGCCCGCGGCCAGGGTGAGCGGCAGCAGCGCCCGCTCGGTGGTGAAGGCGCGGAACCAGAGCTGCACCGTCACCTCGTGGTCCGGCCGGTGGATGATCTCGATCGGGTCGCCGGGGGAGACCGAACCCTCCTCGATCACCCGGAGATATGCACCCGGCCGGGCCTCCTGCGTGAACCGCTTGACCCAGCCGGCCTCGCCCAGGACGCCCTGGAAGGTCCGGCACGGGATGCGGGCCGAGGCCACTTCGAGGACGAGGTCGGCGCCGACCCGCCAGCGGTCGCCGAGCCGCGCGGTGTTCAGGTCGATGCCGGAGGTGGTGAAGTTCTCGCCGAAGATCCCGCCGGGCAGCTCCCGGCCCAGCGTGCGCTCCCACAGGTCGAGGTCCTCGCGGGCGTACGCGTAGACGGCCTGGTGGTCGCCGCCGTGATGGCGCCGGTCGCAGACGGTGTCACCCTCCAGGCCGCTGCCGAGGCCGGTGGCCTTCGGGCCCGGGGCGGCGACGCGGACCGGTCCGGGGACGGGGCGCTTGCCGATGCCCGTCACCCCGCCCTCGGCGTCGGAGTAGTCGACGGCCGTGGCGCGGCCGAGGTTCACGGAGATCAGATGCATGGAGCCCATGGGACCACACGCTAACCGAGTAGTCCCAAAGCGTCACCGGGGTATTCGCGCAGCAGTCAAAGCAGGGCTTATGCTCGACGGGTGATCGAGGCACGTCATCTCCGGGTTCTGCGCGCTGTCGCCGGGACCGGGTCCTTCTCCGCCGCCGCCCGCGAGCTCGGCTGCACCCAGCCCGCCGTCTCCCAGCAGATGAAGGCGCTGGAGCAGTCCGCCGGCACTCCGCTGCTCATCCGCACGGGCCGCGAGATGCGGCTGACCCAGGCCGGCGAGGCCCTGGTGCGTCATGCCGCGGGGATCCTGGCCGGGCTGACCGCGGCCGAGGAGGAGGTCGCGGCCATCGCCGGGCTGCGCGCGGGCCGGGTCCGCCTCGTGTCCTTCCCCAGCGGCAGCTCCACGCTGGTGCCGACCGCGCTCGCGGCGATGCGCGCCGAGCACCCCGGGACCCGTATCTCGCTGGTCGAGGCCGAGCCGCCGCGTTCGGTGGAGATGCTGCGCGAGGGCGACTGCGACCTGGCGCTGGCCTTCCGCTACGGCGGGGCCGCCCATTCCGCCGCGGAGTGGGACGACCTCGTGGTGCGGCCGCTGTTGACGGACCGGCTCGTCGGGCTGGTTCCGGAGGGGCACCGGCTGGCCGGCGCGGAGCGCGTGGGCATGGCGGAACTCGCGGACGAACCCTGGATCGCGGGCTGTCCGCGCTGCCGCCGCCATCTGGTGGAGGTGTGCGAGGGCGTGGGCTTCACCCCGCGCATCGACTTCGCCACCGACGACTACCCGGCGGTGGTCGGTCTGGTCGGCGCCGGGCTGGGCGTGGCGGTGCTGCCGGAGCTCGCGGTGGAGTCCGTACGGGCCAAGGGCGTGAGCACGGTGGCGGTGGAGCCGGCGGTCGAGCGGGAGGTCGTCGCGCTGACCCTGCCCGACCTGGCCCGGGTGCCGGCCGTGGCCGCGACCCTGGCGGAGCTGGAGCGGGCGGCCGCGCGCTGACCCGTGTACGCCCCCGGCGGCGGCCGGGGGCGCACACATCGGACGGCCCGGTTGGGCCGAACGCGTGAAACGCGGGCCGGGCGGCGACACGCCCGGTGGTGCCGGTGATTCGAGGAAACGTTCCTTCTGACGTTTCGTCGTTCGCTCAGTTCGGCGCGATCGGTCCGATCGAACTCGACGCGGGGATCAGGCGGTGCCGCGCGCGGCCCATCAGTTCCTCGCGCTCGTCCTCGGTGAGGCCGCCCCACACCCCGTAGGGCTCTCGGACGGCGAGTGCGTGCGCGGCGCATTCCGAACGGACCGGGCAGCGCATGCAGACCTCTTTAGCCGAGGCCTCGCGCGCGCTCCTGGCCGCGCCCCGCTCGCCTTCCGGATGGAAGAAGAGGGAGCTGTCGACCCCGCGGCAGGCAGCGAGGAGCTGCCAGTCCCAGAGGTCGGCGTTCGGTCCGGGGAGGCGGGAGAAATCTGCCATTGGTAGTCCTCTTGGTGCCGGTACTGAGGCGGATACGGTCCATGTCTCCACACCTACTGTCGGAGTAGATGTAAATATGACTCATTGGGAATCTAGCCTCAGACACGTGCCAAACGGAAGGAAAGCCGCCAAATAGGGCATAGCTCCAGATGGAGGACAGGCGGCTCGCGCCTCCAACGCCGTGATCGCTTCCTCACGTAGAGTGCTGAAGGTGTCCGTCCGACCCGTAACTCTTTCGAGTGACCATCGTTGAGAGTGCGAAGGCGGTTGAACCAACAAGTTCTCGGACAGGTGTCCGGGAGCATCGACCGCACAGGTGACGATACGTACCAGCCTGGAGGCTCAAGGTGACGCGCATCAGCAGCTGCGGAGGGCGGTCATGACATCCGTCCTCGTCTGCGACGACTCCCCGCTTGCCCGAGAGGCGCTCCGTCGCGCGGTTGCCACCGTGCCCGGCGTCGAGCGTGTGACGACGGCTGCCAACGGCGAGGAAGTCCTCCGCCGCTGGGGCGCCGACCGCTCCGACCTGATTCTGATGGATGTACGGATGCCCGGGCTGGGCGGTGTGGAGACGGTCCGTCGGCTCCTCTCGGCCGACCCCGGCGCCCGCATCATCATGCTGACGGTCGCCGAGGATCTGGACGGCGTGGCCCTCGCGGTCGCCGCCGGCGCCCGTGGCTACCTGCACAAGGACGCCTCGCGCGCCGAACTGCGGGCCACGGTCACCCAGGCCCTCGCCGACCCGACCTGGCGACTGGCCCCGCGCCGGCTCCGCTCGGCCGAGATGGGCGCAGCGCCCACGCTCACCGCGCGCGAGATCCAGGTCCTGGAGGGCATGAGCCACGGCCGGTCCAACGCGGAGATCGGGCGCGAGCTCTTCCTCTCCGAGGACACGGTCAAGACGCACGCCCGCCGGCTGTTCAAGAAGCTCGGTGCCTCGGACCGGGCGCACGCCGTGGCGCTCGGATTCCGCTGGGGTCTGGTCCGCTGACCCCTCGGTCGTGGCCGGGCCCCGCCCGGTCCGCCGCAGGCCGTGGATCGTCGTGAGCGGTCCCGTCCGCCACCCGCGGACGGGGCGGCGCGCCGCCCTCGTGGTCTCCTGCTTCCGGGGGCAGCCCCGTCCCCGCCGTACCCGGTGCGCACCCGGGGGTTGGCGGGGCACAATCCGGGGGACGTCTCGCTTCGTGCGCGATGCCGCATCCTTGAGGGTGTGGAGTCTCTCGGGGACTATTCGGCCGAGCGGGAGGGGAGGGCGCAGACGATGGGTTCGGGCGCGCCTGCTCATAACGCTTCGATGCACAACAAGGGCCACGGTGCCGCGGATGCTCCGGCGCCAAGGCACCATGGATTGATGCGCGACGACGAGGCCCTGGGGTCACCCGCGGCCACAGGCCCGACCGGCGCCGCCAAAGGCGGCAGTGCCGGGGGTGTCAGCGCGCTCGTACGCCGGGCGGTGGAAGGTGACGAGCAGGCCACGCACGACCTGCTCGCCTTCGTGCACCCCCTTGCGATCCGCTACTGCCGCACCCGGCTCTCGCGGTTGCCCGGTGACGCTCGTCACTTCGTCGAGGATCTGGCGCAGGAGGTCTGCGTCGCCGTCCTGATGGCGCTGCCGCGCTACCGGGACACCGGGCGGCCCTTCGAGGCCTTCGTCTTCGCGATCGCCGCGCACAAGGTCGCCGACCTGCAGCGGGCCGCCATGCGGCACCCGGGCAGCACGGCCGTGCCCTCCGACGAGATGCCGGAGCGGCCCGACGACTCGCTGGGCCCCGAGGAGCGTGCGCTGCTCAGCAGCGACGCCGCCTGGGCCAAGAAGCTGCTGGCCAATCTTCCGGAGAACCAGCGCGAGCTCCTCGTGCTGCGGGTCGCCGTCGGGCTGACCGCGGAGGAGACCGGGCAGATGCTCGGTATGTCCCCCGGGGCCGTCCGTGTGGCCCAGCACCGGGCGCTCAGCCGCCTGCGGGCGCTCGCCGAGCAGTAGGGCGGCCGTACGGACCCCGGGGTCCGTACGGTCTCCGTGGGGTCCCGGCCGGGGCCCTGCGCGCGGGCTCCCGTCCGCGGGTGCCGGTCGTAGGAAACGACGAAACTTCTGCTTGACCTTGGTCGTGGAATGAGACGCGTCGGGATCCCGTTAGCATGGACATCCGCGCTGAGCAAGACCATTTGGGAAGGTGTCATGACCGCCGACGGAGTGCCCGACAAATTCGCCACGCTCGGACTGACCTACGACGACGTGCTGCTGCTGCCGGGCGCGTCGGACATGTCGCCTGATGCGATCGACACCTCTTCCCTGATCTCGCGGAACGTCCGAGTGAACGTTCCGCTGCTGTCCGCCGCCATGGACAAGGTCACCGAGGCCCGCATGGCCATCGCCATGGCCCGCCAGGGCGGCGTCGGCGTGCTGCACCGCAATCTCTCCATCGCCGACCAGGCCAACCAGGTCGACCTGGTCAAGCGCTCCGAGTCCGGCATGGTCACCGACCCGATCACGGTGCACCCGGACGCGACGCTGGGCGAGGCCGACCAGCTCTGCGCGAAGTTCCGTATCTCCGGCGTCCCGGTCACCGACGCCGCCGGCAAGCTGCTGGGCATCGTCACCAACCGTGACATGGCCTTCGAGTCGGACCGCAGCCGCCAGGTGCGCGAGGTCATGACCCCGATGCCGCTGGTCACCGGCAAGGTCGGCATCTCCGGCGTGGACGCCATGGAGCTGCTGCGCCGCCACAAGATCGAGAAGCTTCCGCTGGTCGACGAGGCGGGCATCCTCAAGGGCCTCATCACGGTCAAGGACTTCGTCAAGGCCGAGAAGTACCCGAACGCCGCCAAGGACAAGGGCGGCCGACTCCTCGTCGGCGCCGCCGTCGGCGTCGCCGGTGACGCGTACGAGCGCGCCCAGGCCCTGATCGAGGCGGGCGCCGACTTCATCGTCGTCGACACCGCCCACGGCCACTCCCGCCTGGTCGGCGACATGGTCGCCAAGATCAAGTCGAACTCGACCGTCGACGTCATCGGCGGCAACGTCGCCACGCGCGACGGCGCCCAGGCGCTCATCGACGCCGGCTGCGACGGCATCAAGGTCGGCGTCGGCCCCGGCTCCATCTGCACCACCCGCGTCGTCGCCGGCATCGGCGTCCCGCAGGTCACCGCGATCTACGAGGCCGCGCTCGCCGCCAAGGCGGCCGGTGTCCCGGTCATCGGCGACGGTGGCCTCCAGTACTCGGGCGACATCGCGAAGGCCCTGGTCGCGGGCGCCGACACGGTGATGCTCGGCTCGCTGCTCGCGGGCTGCGAGGAGTCCCCGGGCGAGCTGCTCTTCATCAACGGCAAGCAGTTCAAGTCCTACCGCGGCATGGGTTCGCTGGGCGCGATGCAGTCCCGTGGCGACCAGCGCTCCTTCTCCAAGGACCGCTACTTCCAGGAGGGCGTGGGCGGCGACGACAAGCTCATCCCCGAGGGCATCGAGGGCCAGGTCCCCTACCGCGGCCCGCTCTCCGCGGTCGTGCACCAGCTCGTCGGCGGCCTGCGCCAGTCGATGTTCTACGTCGGCGGCCGCACCGTCCCCGAGCTGCAGGACCGCGGCCGCTTCGTCCGGATCACCTCGGCGGGCCTCAAGGAGAGCCACCCGCACGACATCCAGATGACGGTCGAGGCGCCGAACTACTCCCGCAAGGGCTGAGCGGGCGCGAGCGAGCGCTGACAAGGGGCGGGGCCGGGAAGACCGGGCCCCGCCCCTTTCGCGGTTGCCGGGGGCCCCGCCCCCGGACTCCCGCGCCCCGAACACCGGCGGTGCCGGCTTCCGGCGTCCGTACAGCGGTCATGGGAACGCGGCTCTCCGGCGTTCGGGGATACTGGACGGGCAGACCCAGAGGAAAGGCCACCACACGTGACTGAGATCGAGATCGGGCGCGGCAAGCGCGGCCGCAGGGCGTACGCGTTCGACGACATCGCCATCGTCCCGAGCCGGCGTACCCGGGACCCGAAGGAGGTCTCGATCGCCTGGCAGATCGACGCGTACCGCTTCGAGCTCCCCTTCCTGGCCGCCCCCATGGACTCGGTCGTCTCCCCGCAGACCGCGATCCGCATCGGCGAGCTCGGCGGCCTCGGCGTGCTGAACCTCGAAGGCCTGTGGACCCGGTACGAGGACCCGCAGCCGCTGCTCGACGAGATCACGGAGCTGGACGAGGAGTCCGCGACCCGCCGTCTCCAGGAGATCTACTCCGCGCCGATCCAGGCGGACCTGATCCGCCGGCGCATCAAGGAGGTGCGCGACTCGGGCGTCGTCACCGCCGCCGCGCTCTCCCCGCAGCGCACCGCCGAGTTCTCCAAGGCCGTCGTCGACGCGGGCGTGGACATCTTCGTGATCCGCGGCACCACCGTCTCGGCCGAGCACGTGTCGGGCGCCGCCGAGCCGCTGAACCTCAAGCAGTTCATCTACGAGCTCGACGTCCCGGTCATCGTCGGCGGCTGCGCCACCTACACGGCGGCCCTGCACCTGATGCGCACCGGCGCGGCCGGTGTCCTCGTCGGCTTCGGCGGCGGCGCCGCGCACACCACGCGCAACGTGCTCGGCATCCAGGTCCCGATGGCCACCGCCGTCGCGGACGTGGCCGCGGCCCGCCGCGACTACATGGACGAGTCCGGCGGCCGCTACGTGCACGTCATCGCCGACGGCGGCGTGGGCTGGTCGGGCGACATCCCGAAGGCCGTCGCCTGCGGCGCGGACGCCGTGATGATGGGCTCCCCGCTGGCCCGTGCCACCGACGCGCCCGGCAGGGGCAACCACTGGGGCATGGAGGCCGTCCACGAGGACGTGCCGCGCGGCAAGAAGGTCGACCTGGGCACCGTGGGCACCACCGAGGAGATCCTCACCGGTCCCTCGCACACCCCGGACGGCTCGATGAACATCTTCGGCGCGCTGCGCCGCTCGATGGCCACCACCGGCTACAGCGAGCTCAAGGAGTTCCAGCGGGTCGAGGTCACGATCGCGGACTCGCAGCACAGCCGCTGATCGCTTCGCCGGTACGACCGGTACGCACGAAGGGCCCGGCACCCCGAACGGGGGTGCCGGGCCCTTCGGCGTCCGGGGCGGGCCGGCTCAGGCAGAGCCCTTGCGGGCCGTCTGGAAAGCGGCGTACGCGCCGATCGCGAAGAACAGGACCCAGATCGGCTGGAAGTTGTCCAGGTAGGTCTGGTGGGTCACGGCGAGCTCGCTGGTGAGGAGCTCGGGCACCGAGATCGGCCAGTCCTTGGATATGGCGATCGCGACGTCCAGGACGTAGCCGACGTACACGCCGACGAGCGTCAGTACGGCGCTCAGGACCGGGAGGATCGGATTGCGGCCGCCGAGCCGGGTGGCGACGAGGGCGACGAGGATCCCGACACCGGCCGCCAGGTAGCCGATCTGGAACTCGATCGCACTCATGATGCCGCCGTAGGCGGCACCCGCGGCCAGGGCCGTGACGAAGGCCCCGGCGATCGCCAGGCCGATGTTGCCGGTGCGGGCCGGAGCCGGGGCGGGGGCCGCGGTGAAGGAGTCGGGCGCGGGCGGCGTGAAGTTCTGGCTCATGGAAAATCCCCCCGGGGATGTGCACGCACAACTGTCCAGGGAGACGTATGTGCGGGATGAGTGACGCCGCAGGCCAGCAGCCGTGCCGGACATCCGTAGGGGGATTTCCCCGGGCTCAGAGCCGGTGGGCCGCGCCCGCCGGGCTGGCGCCGCGGGTGTCCAGGAGCAGCTGGGCCTTCACGGCGAGTCCTTGCAGGTCGTAGGTGCGGTGGTGCTGGAGCAGGATGGTCAGGTCCGCGTTCGCGGCGGCCTCGTAGAGCGATTCGGCACGGGGGACCGGCTGGTCCCTGACCCGCCACCCCGTGATGTACGGGTCGTGGTAACTGATCAGCGCGCCCAGGTCGAGGAGACGGCTGGCGATCTCGCGGGCCGGGGAGCCCTCCTGGTCGGCCAGGTCGGGCTTGTAGGTGACGCCGAGGAGCAGGACGCGGGCCCCGCGGGCGGATTTGCCGTGCTCGTTCAGCAGGGTGGCCGAGCGCTGGATGACGTACTGCGGCATCCGGTTGTTGATCTCCTGCGCCAGCCCGACCATGCGCAGCGGGTGGCCGGGGGTGCGTGTGGTGTGGGGGAGGTAGTTCGGGTCGAGGGGGACGCCGTGGCCGCCGACCCCGGGGCCGGGGCGGAAGGCCTGGAATCCGTACGGCTTGGTCTCGGCGCAGCGGATGACGTCCCACAGGTCGACGCCGAGGTCGTGGCAGAGCACCGCCATCTCGTTCATGAGGGCGATGTTGACGTGGCGGTAGTTCGTTTCGAGCAGCTGCACGGTCTCGGCCTCGCGCAGGCCGCGGGCGCGGACCACTTTCTCGGTGAGGCGTGCGTAGAAGGCGTGCGCGGACTCCGTGCAGGCGGGGGTGAGGCCGCCGATCACCTTGGGGGTGTTGGAGATGCCGTGCGTGCGGTTGCCCGGGTCGTGGCGGCTGGGGGAGTAGGCCAGGTGGAAGTCCCGGCCGGCCCGCAGCCCGGAGCCGGTTTCGAGGATGGGGCGGAGGTAGTCCTCGGTGACGCCCGGGTGGGCGGCCGATTCGAGGATCACGGTGGTGTGGGGGCGCAGCCGGGCGGCGAGCGCGCGGCCGGCCTCGCCGACGGCGGAGAGGTCCAGTGCGCGGTCGGCGCCGAGCTGGGTGGGGGCGCAGATGACGGCTGTGCGGACCCGGCCGAGCTCGGCGGGGTTGGTGGTGATCCGGAAGCCGGCCGCCGACATGCGGCGGATCTCGGCGGCGGTGAGGGTGGAGTCCGTGACCGGACCGCTGTCGTAGCCGACCGTCTCGATTCCGGCGGCGACGGCCGCCTGGGCGAGTGGGAGGCCGAGATGGCCGAGTCCGATGACGGCGAGATCTGCGGGCATGGGGGTGCCGTCCCTTCCCTGACATGAGGGGGCTGCGGCGCAAGTCCTCCGGGGGCACAGGGGAAGCTGGCGCAATGTCAGACTAGGCGTATATATGACAGATATGTCGCATTCCGGGCTGAACGCCACCGTTGTGTTGTCCACAGGCGGTGGCTGATGTGGGTGCGGGCGGTCAGAATCGGGGAACGGGGGCATGTGAGCGGGATCTCATCCGCACCAACGGGAGGCAGCCGTGAGGACAGCGACACTGGGGCCGACGCAGCGGGCCGAGGCTCTCAGCCGGATGGCCGAGCGGGAACTGGACGTGCTGGTGGTGGGCGCGGGCGTGGTGGGCGCCGGCACCGCGCTGGACGCCGTGACGCGCGGGCTGTCGACCGGCCTGGTGGAGGCCCGGGACTGGGCCTCGGGCACCTCCAGCCGCTCCAGCAAGCTGATCCACGGCGGCCTGCGGTACCTGGAGATGCTCGACTTCGCCCTCGTACGTGAGGCCCTGAAGGAGCGCGGCCTGCTGCTGGAGCGCCTCGCCCCGCACCTGGTGAAGCCGGTGCCCTTCCTGTACCCGCTCCAGCACAAGGGCTGGGAGCGGCTGTACGCCGGCTCGGGCGTCGCGCTGTACGACGCGATGTCGGTCTCCAGCGGACACGGGCGCGGCCTGCCCGTGCACCGGCACCTGTCGCGGGCGCGCGCACTACGGGTGGCGCCGGCGCTGCGCAAGGACGCGTTGGTGGGAGCCCTGCAGTACTACGACGCCCAGATGGATGACGCCCGGTACGTCACCACGCTGGTGCGGACGGCCGCGGCGTACGGGGCGCACTGCGCCAATCGGGCGAGGGTCGTCGGCTTCCTGCGTGAGGGCGAACGGGTGGTCGGCGCGCGGGTGCGTGATGTGGAGGCCGGTGGCGAGTACGAGATCCGCGCGAAGCAGGTCGTGAACGCGACCGGGGTGTGGACGGACGACACCCAGGCACTGATCGGGGAGCGCGGCCAGTTCCACGTACGGGCCTCCAAGGGCATCCATCTGGTCGTACCGAAGGACCGGATCCATTCGAGCACCGGGCTGATCCTGCGGACCGAGAAGTCGGTGCTGTTCGTCATCCCGTGGGGCCGGCACTGGATCGTGGGGACCACGGACACCGACTGGGACCTGGACAAGGCGCACCCGGCGGCGTCGAGCGCGGACATCGACTACCTCCTGGAGCACGTCAACTCGGTGCTGGCGGTGCCGCTCACGCGCGACGACGTCCAGGGCGTGTACGCGGGCCTGCGGCCGCTGCTGGCCGGGGAGTCGGACGCGACGAGCAAGCTGTCGCGCGAGCACACGGTGGCGCACCCGGTGCCGGGGCTGGTGGTGGTTGCCGGGGGCAAGTACACGACGTACCGGGTCATGGCGAAGGACGCGGTGGACGAGGCCGTGCACGGGCTGGACCAGCGGGTGGCGGACTGCGTGACGGAGGACGTCCCGCTGGTGGGGGCGGAGGGATACCGGGCGCTGTGGAACGGCCGGGCCCGGATCGCGGCCCGGACGGGCCTTCACGTGGTGCGGGTGGAACACCTGTTGAACCGCTTCGGGTCGCTGACGGAGGAACTGCTGGACCTGATGGCCGCCGACCCGGGGCTGCGGGAGCCGCTGTCCGGGGCGGACGACTACCTCAGGGCGGAAATCGTGTACGCGGCCTCGCACGAGGGGGCGCGGCACCTGGACGACGTACTGACGCGGCGGACGCGGATCTCGATCGAGACCTTCGACCGGGGGACGCTGTCGGCGCGGGAATGCGCGGAGTTGATGGCCCCGGTTCTGGGGTGGGACAAGCAGCAGATCGAGAAGGAAGTGGAGCACTACGAGAAGCGGGTCCAGGCGGAGCGGGAATCGCAGCGCCAGCCCGACGACCAGACGGCGGACGCGGCACGGCTGGGGGCGCCCGACATCGTTCCGTTGTAACTCCGGGATGCGGAGGGGGGAACCGCAGACCCGGGGCGCCCGTCCGTTGCGGAGTGAGGAACAATGAGGGTTCTGCCGGGGCGGGTTATTGCGGGCCCCGGCCGCCGGGTCGCTCAGCCGCTGGGGCAGGCGGAGCAGCGGCACGATCGCAGAGGGGACGCATGTCGAAGCCGGAGCACACCGAGTCGCTTGCCGGGTCGCCTGCCGGGTCGCCTGCGGCGAAGCCCAGCAGTGAGAAGTCTGGGGCTGGCGCCGCGGCTTCGGCTGCCGGATCGCCTGCGGCGAAGCCCGCGGCTGCCGAGCCGGCTGACGCTGCGCCCGCGGCTGCGGCTGCGGCTGCGGCTGCGAAGCCTGGGCCGAGCAAGGCCGTGGAGTCGCCTGCGGCGAAGCCCGGCAGTGAGAAGAATGCGGCTGACGCCGCGGTTTCGGATGCGCCTGCGGCGGAGCCGGCGGATGGTGAGCCGGTGGCTGATGCTGCGCCCGCGGCGAAGCCTGCCGCTGCGAAGCCCGGGTTGAGCAAGGCCGCCGGGTCGCCTGCGGCGGAGTCGGCGGATGGCGAGCCGGTGGCTGACGCTGCGCCTGCCGCCGCGAAGCCGGGCAGTGAGGAGCCTGCGGCCGACGCCGTTTCAGGGTCGCCGGCGGAAGCCGAGCCGGTGGCTGCGAAGCCCGGGTCGGGCAAGGCGGCCGGGTCGCCGGTGGCGGAGGCCGCCGATGCCAAGCCGGCCGTTAAGCCCAAGGGCGGCGGGAATCCCGTCGTCGAGAAGGCCGATGCCATGGCCGCCGCCGTCAAGGCCGCCGCCGCGAAGGCCGCCGGGGACGGGCAGGACAAGGGGCGGTTGCTGGCCGGGCGGTACCGGCTCGGCACCGTGCTCGGCAAGGGCGGGATGGGTACCGTCTGGCGGGCCCAGGACGAGACCTTGGGCCGGACCGTCGCCGTCAAGGAACTCCGCTTCAGCAGCGGGGTCGACGAGGACGAGAAGCGACGCCTCATCACCCGTACCCTCCGCGAGGCCAAGGCCATTGCCCGGATCCGCAGCGGCGGCGCCGTCACCGTCTACGACGTCGTCGACGAGGACGCCCGGCCGTGGATCGTCATGGAGCTCATCGAGGGCCTCTCGCTCGCCGAGTTCATACGCGAGAACGGTCCGCTCACCCCGCACCGCGCCGCCGAGGTCGGCCTCGCGGTGCTCGACGTGCTGCGCGCCGCGCACGGCCAGGGCATCCTGCACCGCGACGTGAAGCCGTCCAACGTGCTCATCTCCGGCAACGGCCGGGTCGTCCTCACCGACTTCGGCATCGCACAGGTCGAGGGCGACCCCTCCGTCACCTCCACCGGCATGCTCGTCGGCGCCCCGTCCTACATCTCCCCCGAGCGTGCCCGCGGCCACAAGCCCGGCCCGCCCGCCGACATGTGGTCGCTCGGCGGACTGCTGTACGCCTCCGTCGAGGGGGTGCCCCCGTACGACAAGGGGTCCGCGCTCGCCACCCTCACCGCCGTGATGACCGAGCCGGTGGAGCCGCCGAAGAACGCGGGCCCGCTGGCCGAGGTCATCTACGGCCTCCTCGCCAAGGACCCGGCGCACCGGCTCGACGACACCCGCGCCCGGGCGATGCTGGGCGCCGTCCTCGCGGCGCCCGAGCCCGAGCCCGCCCCCGTAGTGGCCGCGGCGGCCGAGGAGACCCGGCAGATTTCGCTCGCGGACGCCCAGGAGGCCGCGGAGAAGGCCGCCGCCGAGAAGGCGGAGAAGGCCGCCGAGAAGGCGGCGAAGAAGGAACGCGAGCGCCGCGACCGCGAGCAGCGCGAGCGTGCCCGCGCCGCGCTGAAGGCGGCCCGCAAGGCGGCGACGGCCGCGGCCGCCACCACGGCCGCCTCCGCCGCGGAGCCGCCGAAGTCCAAGCCGTCCCCCGTCAAGGCTCCGCTCACGGACGTCATGCAGCGCCGCACCATCGTGCTCGCGGCGGCGGCCGTGGTCGTGGTGCTGGCCGTCGTCGGCTCGCTCATCGCCTACGCCTTCAGCGGCGACGACAAGGACACCAAGGACGAGAGCAAGGGCGGCGGCAAGCCCACTCCGGCGGCTTCCGCCCCGAAGGACCCGGGCGGCGGCGGGACCGGGGACACTTCCCCGAAGCCCTCGGGGAACACCGGTGACCCGGGTGGCAACGCCAACGGCAGCGCGGGCGCGGGTACGGGTGCCGGCACCGGTGGGCAGCAGTCCCCGGCCGCGAGCCAGGGGCAGGGTCAGGGCCAGGGCGCCACGTCGGGCGGCGCGGGCGGCGTGCTCCCGGCGGGATTCGCACAGGTGCAGGACTTCGGGTTCCACTTCTCGATGGCGATGCCCGAGGGCTTCAAGCAGACGGGCACGGCGGGCGAGAACTCCGGCGGCATATACAGCCGTGACGGCGGATTCCCGCGGATCCAGGTCGACTACACCAACAAGCCGGGCGAGGACGCGCGCCTCGCCTGGGCCAAGGCGGCCCCCGCAGTGGCGGGCAGCAGCACGAGTTACCGGCAGATCCGCATCGACGCGGTGGACTACCGGGGCTACCCGACCGTCGCGGACTGGGAGTTCGAGCGGGAGCAGAAGGGGATCAAGGTGCGCGTGCTCAACCGCGGCTTCAAGCTGGACGCGACGCACGGCTACGCCATCATGATCAGCTGCGCCGCCGACCAGTGGGACGGCGCCGAGTGCACCCAGATGCGCAACGTCGCCTTCGAGACCTTCCAGCCGCTCGGCTGACCTCGGGACGCGGGCGGCCCCGGCGACGTATCGTGTCGGAGGGGCCATGGGGACCCGCCGCACTCGGGGGAGGCGATGTGGAGGAGTACGCGGGCCGGATCCTGGCCGGCCGCTACCGCCTGCCCCTGCCGCCGTCCGACGAGTACGAACTGATCGAGACGCGCGCCTTTGACACGCGCAGCGGGCAGGAAGTCCTGGTACGGCAGGTGCCGTTGCCGGAGGTCGTGGACGCGGAACTGCTGGACGGGCACCGTGCCGTGCCGGCCGCACGCCGGTCGCCCGCCGATCTGCCGGCCGTCCGCCGCGCCATCGAGGCCGCGCAGGCGGCGGCTTCGATCCCGGACCATCCCCGGCTGGACCAGGTCTTCGACGTGTTCGCCGAGGGCGAGTCGCTGTGGATAGTGAGCGAACTGGTCCCGGCCAGGCCGCTGGCCGCGCTGATAGCCGATGAACCGCTGAGTCCCTACCGGGCGGCCGAGGTGGCGTCGGACGTGCTCACCGCGCTGCGGGTGCTGCACGCGCACGGCTGGACGCACCGGAACATCACCGTCCGGACGGTGTTGGTGTGCGAGGACGGGCGGGTCGTGCTGACCGGCCTGGCGGCCGGGGCGGCGGAGGAGGCCCTGTGCGGGTACGACCCCGTGCCGAGCACCGAGGACACCGGCGGCGCGACGGGATGGGGTGCCGCCCCGGCTCCCGCTCCGCTTCCGGCCCCGCTTCCGGCCCCGCTTCCCGGTCCCGCAACCGGTTCGGTTCCGCTCCCGGCACCGACGCCGACGCCGGTTCCCGTTCCCGCTCCGATCGTGATCCCGGACCCGGACCCGGCTCCCGCTGCCGGTCCGGTGGAGCTCCGTACGGAGCCCCCCGCCGCCTACGCGCCGCTCGTGGCCCCCGGGTACGACACCGGGCCGCGCTACAACGACCACATCACCCCCGGCCGGCCGCAGGAGCGCCCCGACCTCCAGGCCGCCGCACGGGCCGGGGCCATCGCCGCCTACCGGGCCGGGGCGCGGGCCGCCGCCGCCCGGGTCGTCGAGGAGCGCAGGGCCGGGGCCGGGACCGAGATCGAGGCCGGTTCGCCGCCGGAGCGTCGGCCCGAGGGGTCGACCCTCCCGCACGGATACTCGTACCCCTACGGCGGCCCGGAGACCGGCGCCGCCGCCCCCTGGCACGGAGCCACCCCCCGCCGGGCGGAACTCCCCGCAGCGGCCCTGGAACCGGAACAGCAGCAGCCCCTTCCGGAACCCTTACCGCAACCAGAAGCAGCACCGGAACCAGCACCGGAACCAGCACCGGAGCCCCGGCCCGGGCCGGCGCCCGAGCCACGGCCCGAGCGCCCCGCCCTGCCCGCCCGACTCGCCCTGCCCCAGGGCTACCGGCAGGCCGAGTCCCCCGCCCCACCCGCGCCCGACCAGCCGCAGCCGAGCGGCTGGACCGGGCCGCGCACCGGCCTGGACGCCGAGCGGGCGCGGCAGACCCGGATGGCTGTCGTCGGGGCGGTCACCGAGCGGTGGTCCCCCGAGCAGGCCGGTCCCGTGCACGGGCACTGGCAGCTCGCGGCGCCCGTCGGGCCCGCCACCGACCTGTGGGCGCTCGGCGCGCTGCTCTACCGCGCGGTGCAGGGGCACGCCCCGTACCCGGAGGACAGCGCCGCCGAGCTGGTCGAGATGGTCTGTGCGGAGCCGCCGGCCTTCGCGGAGGAGTGCGGGGCGCTGCGCCCGATCGTCGAGTCGCTGCTGCGCCAGGACCCCACGGAGCGGCCCGACTTCGAGGAGCTGCGCGGCTGGCTGCGCTCGCTCGTGCGATCCGCGCCCGAGCCGGACGCCGGGTTCGGGGTGCTCCCGATGCCGGAGCCGGATCCGGCGCGGCTGCCTGTCGTACGCCGCCGCGGTGAGGTCCACGGGCGGCACCGGAACCCCACCGCCCCCCGCAAGCCGCGCGCCCTCGGCCGGACCCTGCTCGTCGGGATCCTGGTCCTCCTCGCCGGCGGGGTGGCGTACGCGCTGCTGTTCATGCCGCGGGCCGCGGATCCGGAGGCGGCGGGCGACACCCGGGGCGGCACCGGCCAGGCTCCGGCGAAGCCGAGCCCCTCCCAGGTGCCTTCCGGCACGCCCGAGTCCAAGCCCGCGCCGCAGACGACGGGGCCCGCCGAATCACCGGCCGCCCCGGCCCCGGCCCCGGCCGGTTACACCACCCAGCAGGATCCGGAGCACTTCGAGATCGCCGTGCCCGAGGGCTGGGAGCGTCGCGGAATCAATGAGTCCGGTCAGGTGCGGTACACCGACGGGCAGTTCGTGCTGACGGTCGTCCCCGGCCGTGACAAGGTCCAGGGCAATCCGGATCCGGCGGCGTACCAGAAGGACAAGGAGCCGGAGCTGACCCCGTACCGGACGTCCACCTGGTCCACCGTCGGGGACGTGAAGACCACGAAGGTGGGCCAGCAACTGCGCGCCACGGGCCGGTACACATGGATCGACGGGACCGGTCGCAACGTGTTCGCGCGCAACTTCGTGGTCGCACTGGGCGGGAGCTATCACGTCGTTCTGGTCACGGGTCCGGAGGACGAGCAGTCCAAGGTCACCGAGGTCTTCGAAAAGGCCACGGCGAGTTACAAGGCGGGCGGTTGAGCGGATACTGACGACTGATCAGTACGGCGATTGCGTCACAGTGCCGTCTTTCGGCGCCCGGGCGGTTCCGGCAGCCCCTCCGGGCTCCGTAATCTGGCCTGAAGTGCAGAGAGCGGCGGGATTTCGTGGAACAGCAGACAGGTGGGGGCGACGTGCTTGCGGGCCGATACCGGCTCGTCGAGCCGATCGGCCGGGGCGGCATGGGCAAGGTGTGGCGTGCGCATGACGAGCTGCTCCACAGGACCGTCGCCGTCAAGGAACTGACGGCGGGTCTGTACGTCGCCCAGGCCGACCGGGACGTCATGCACGCCCGGACCCAGAAGGAGGCCCGGGCCGCGGCCCGGATCCAGCACCCGGCGGTCGTCACCGTCCACGACGTGCTGGAGCACGACGACCGGCCGTGGATCGTCATGGAGTACATCGACGGCCCCTCCCTGGCGGAGGCGGCCAAGGCGGCGGGTCGGATCGAGCCCCGCGAGGCGGCCCGGATCGGGCTGCACGTGCTGGGCGCGCTGCGCGCCGCGCACGCGGTCGGCGTACTGCACCGGGACGTGAAGCCGGGCAACGTGCTGCTCGCCAAGGACGGCCGCGTTCTGCTCACGGACTTCGGCATCGCCGCGATCGAGGGCGACTCGTCCATCACGCGGACGGGTGAGATCGTCGGCTCCATCGACTACCTGGCACCGGAACGCGTCACCGGCGGGTCCCCCGACCCGTCCTCGGACCTGTGGTCCCTGGGCGCCACCCTCTACACGGCGGTCGAGGCCCGTTCGCCCTTCCGCCGCACGTCGCCCATCTCCAGCCTGCAGGCCGTGGTCAACGACGAGCCGCCGGCGCTGCGCCAGGCCGGGGCGCTCGGGCCGGTCATCACGGCCCTGCTGCGCAAGGACCCGGCGGAGCGCCCCTCGGCGGCGGAGGCCGAGCGGATGCTGCTGGAGGCGATGGAGGGCCGGGAGCCGAAGGCGGCCCAGGCGTACGTGCCCACGCGCGCGGTGACTTCGCAGGAACTCGCCCCGGCGCAGGAGCCGTTCCCGGAGGCGGCGCCGCAGGCGGACGTCTCGGCGACGGCCGCGCTGCCGGAGCCCCCCGCGCCCCCGGTCACCTCGGCCACGGCGGTCACCGCGGCCGCCCCGGCCCGTGGTTGGCGGGGGCGGGCCGTGGTCGTGGCCCTGGTGGCGGCGCTGCTCGGCGGTGGCGGTGTGTTCGGGGTGCTCAAGTACACCGGGGACACGGGGAAGGACGGCGGCGCGGACAAGGCGGCGAGTTCGGCGGGCGGCCAGTCGGGCGGCCAGTCGGGCGACGACCCGAAGTCCCAGGCCGAGGCCGCTCCGCCGGCGGGCTGGAACAAGGTCACCGACCCCACCGGCTTCACCCTCTTCGTCCCGGACGGCTGGACGCGCCAGATGGACGGCAATCAGATCGACTACACCCCGGACAACGGGAAGCACTTCATCCGGATCGCTGCCGACTCCACCCCGGACTACGACAACCCGTACATGCACCTGCTCGACCTGGAGAAGCAGGTGCAGAAGCGGACGGACTACAAGAGGCAGAAGCTGAACCAGAACACCTTCCGGGACAGCACCCGCGCCGCGATCTGGGACTTCACCTGGATGGAGAAGGGCACGCAGGCCGGACCGCGCCGGGCCAAGGAGCAGATGTACGTCGCCCCGGACGGCACCGAGTACGCGATCTACATGTCGGGTCCCGTCGCCGGCTGGAGCACGACCAGCCAGCAGTTCGACATCGTGCTCAGCGGCTGGGAGCCGCCCGCCGGGAAGCCCTGATCGGCCCCGATCCCGTCATCCTGCCAGCGATCACTGGCGGAAATGGCAAAATCCGGTTACCGGCGGGTACCCAAAGGCTGTCCGGCGCAATACGCTCACCGGCATGACGGACTCGCAGGCCACCGCCGCCCCCCTCCGGACCGCACCGCAGCCCACCAACCCGGTCGCCCCGGCGCCGGCCGGTGCCCGCACCGCCGCCGATGTGGTGACCCCCGACCTGGTCGCCCGGCTGACCCGCGGAGTGATCGGATCCGGCCGCACCGCCAACCACACCCCCTTCACCGGGGACCGGCTGGCGGAGCTTCCCGAGGCCACCCCCGAGGACGTGGCCGAGGCCTTCGAGCGGGCCCGCGCCGCCCAGCCCGCCTGGGCGGCGGTCCCCGTACGCAAGCGGGCCGCGGTCCTGCTGCGCTTCCACGACCTGGTCCTCGCCCGGCAGGCCGAGGTCCTCGACCTGATCCAGCTGGAGACCGGCAAGGCCCGCCTGCACGCCCACGAGGAGGTCCAGGCGGTCGCCGTCTCGGCCCGCCACTACGGGCGCAAGGCCCCCGGGTACCTGCGCCCCAAGGGCCACACCGGCGCCATGCCCACCCTTACCAAGGTCACCGAGCTGCGCCAGCCGCGCGGGGTCGTCGGCCAGATCGCCCCCTGGAACTACCCCCTCGAACTGTCGGTCGGCGACGCCCTGCCCGCCTTCGTCTGCGGCAACGCGCTCGTCATGAAGCCCGACACCGAGACCGCCCTGACCGCCCTGTGGGCCCGCGACCTGCTGATCGAGGCCGGCCTGCCCGCCGAGGTCTTCCAGATAGTCCTCGGCGAGGGCCCCGTCGTCGGCCCCGAGGTGGTCCGGCACGCGGACTACGTCTCCTTCACCGGCTCCACCCGGACCGGCCGCGAGGTCGCCCGGGGCGCGGCCGACCGCCTCGTCGGGGTCTCCCTCGAACTCGGCGGCAAGAACGCCATGCTCGTGCTGCACGACGCCGACATCGAGAAGGCCGCCGCGGGCGCCGTCCGCGCCTGTTTCTCCTCCGCCGGGCAGCTGTGCATCTCCATCGAGCGGCTCTACGTCCACGCCTCGATCGCCGACGCCTTCGTCGAGCGGTTCGCCGCCCGTACGAAGGCCATGCGGCTCGGCGCCTCCCTCGCGTACGGGGCGGACATGGGCTCGCTGGTGGGCACGCGCCAGCTGGAGACCGTACAGCGGCACGTGGACGAAGCCGTCGCCAAGGGCGCCACCCTCGTGGCGGGCGGCACCGCCCGCCCCGACATCGGACCCCTCTTCTACGAGCCCACCATCCTCGACGGCGTCGAGGCGCCCATGGCGGTGTGCGGCGAGGAGACCTTCGGCCCGGTCGTCTCGATCTACCGCTTCACCGACGAGGACCGGGCGATCGACGAGGCCAACGCCACCGCCTACGGCCTGAACTCCAGCGTCTGGACCAAGGACTCCCGCCGCGGCCACGCCGTCGCCGCCCGCCTGCGGACCGGCACCGTCAACATCAACGAGGGCTACGCCCCCGCCTACGGCAGCGCCCAGGCGCCCATGGGCGGCATGAAGGACTCCGGCCTCGGCCGCCGCCACGGCTCCGAGGGCATCCTCAAGTACACCGAGGCCCAGACCGTCGCCCACCAGCGACTGCTCCCGATGGCGCCCTCGCTGGGCATGGACGACGAGAAGTACGCGGCGTTCATGACCCGCAGCCTCCAGGTCATGAAGGCCCTGCGACTCCGTTGATCATCCGATTCCGTTAAGGGGCAGCACCGTGTCTGAGCCGTACGACTACGACGTCATCGTCATCGGATCGGGCTTCGGCGGGTCGGTCTCGGCGCTGCGACTGACCGAGAAGGGCTACCGGGTCGGCGTCCTGGAGGCCGGCCGCCGGTTCACCCGCGAGAGCCTGCCGAAGAACAGCTGGGACCTGCGCAACTACCTGTGGGCCCCGGCCCTCGGGCTGTACGGGATCCAGCGGATCCACCTGCTCGGCAACGTGATGGTGCTCGCGGGCGCCGGAGTGGGCGGCGGCTCGCTCAACTACGCCAACACCCTCTACGTGCCGCCCACCGCCTTCTTCGAGGACCGGCAGTGGGCGTCCATCACCGACTGGCGGGGCGAGCTCGCCCCCTACTACGAGCAGGCCAAGCGGATGCTCGGGGTGCGCCTCAACCCGACCATGACCCCCTCCGACGTCCACCTGAAGGCGGCCGCCGAGAAGATGGGCGTCGCGGACTCCTTCCACATGGCCCCGGTCGGCGTCTTCTTCGGGGACGGCGACGACGCCACCGGTCAGCCGAAGGTGCGGCCCGGCGAGGAGGTCCCCGACCCGTACTTCGGCGGCGCCGGTCCCGCCCGCAGGGCCTGCACCGAATGCGGCGAGTGCATGACGGGCTGCCGGCACGGCGCCAAGAACACCCTGAACGAGAACTACCTGCACCTCGCCGAGCGCGCCGGCGCCGTCATCCACCCGATGACCACCGTCACCGCGCTCTCCGACCACCCCGAGGGCGGCTACCGCGTCCGCACCGTCCCCACCGACGGCCGCCGCCGGGGCCGCGCCAAGGTACTGCGCGCCCGGTACGTCGTCGTCGCGGCGGGCACCTACGGCACGCAGACCCTGCTGCACACGATGAAGGACCGCGGCGAGCTCCCGCGCCTCTCGCAGCGGCTCGGGGAGCTGACCCGGACCAACTCCGAAGGTCTGGTCGGCGCGCAGACCGACGACCGCCGCTACCGCAAGCGCCACGGCGCGGGCCCCGGCAAGGAGCAACGCGCCGACTTCACCCGGGGCGTGGCCATCACCTCCTCGGTGCACCCCAACGCCGACACCCACATCGAGCCCGTGCGCTACGGCCGGGGCTCCAACGCCATGGGGTTCATGACCGTCCTCCAGGTCCCCCACAGCAAGCACCGGGTCCGTGCCTGGCTGGGCCGGACCGTGCGGCACCCGCTGCAGCTGGCGCGGTCGCTGTCCAACCGGCGCTGGTCGGAGCGGACCATCATCGGCCTGGTCATGCAGTCGCTGGACAACTCGCTGACCACGTACCGCAAGCCCGGCGGGATCGGGAAGGGCCTGCTCACCGCCCGCCAGGGGCACGGCGCCCCGAACCCGGTCCAGATCGCGGAGGCCACGCAGGCCGCGACCCTGCTGGCCGAGGAGATCAACGGCTTCCCGGGCAGCAACATAGGCGAGCTGATGGGGACCCCGCTGACCGCGCACTTCCTGGGCGGCTGCCCGATCGGCGCCTCGCCCGAGGAGGGCGTGGTGGACCCGTACCACCGGCTCTACGGGCACCCGGGCATCTCGGTGGTGGACGGTTCGGCCGTGTCCGCGAACCTCGGGGTGAACCCGTCGCTGACGATCACGGCGCAGGCGGAACGGGCGATGTCGTACTGGCCGAACAAGGGCGAGCGCGACCCGAGGCCCGAGCAGGGGACGGCGTACGTGCGCCTGGAGGCGGTGGAACCGGTCCGTCCGGCAGTCCCCAAGGAGGCCTTCGGTGCGCTGCGGCTGCCGTTCCTCGCGGTCCCGGAGATTCCGCCGCGTCAATCCTGAGCTATCCGGAACCGGCTGTGTGACAGCGGTGGGTACCGCGCTCCCCCTCCGAGCGCGGTACCCACCGCGGTACATACGTGACAGATGTTCAGCCTTGATGGTTGTACCGGAATCCCGGGAGCCGGTCTGTGGTGTCGATCACACGGTGAAGTGCGCAACTGCTCTTGATGTTCGGCAGTCAACGGCTGCATGAGAAAGCGCATCTCTTTGCTGGCTGCCGGTGGCCTGGTGGCCCTGGGCCTGGCCACCACTCCCGCACACGCCGCGGACCCCGTCTTCACCCTGGCCGGACCGGCCGGGATCGGTCTGCGCCCGCACCCCGGGCAGAGCGGCGAGCCGCAGAAGACCTCGGTGGCGTTCCGGATCGTCAACGACACCACCAAGACGTTCGACCGCCAGAGCACCTTCACGATCGACCTGGCTCCGCTCAAGGGCATCGCCGACGTCACGCTGGCCAAGGAGCAGCAGGGCGCGAACTGCACGCTCGCGGCAGCGACCGTGACCTGCAAGCGCTGGGCTCTGTGGACGGGCGAGACCACCGTCGTGGACCTGGACCTCAGGGCGGCCAAGGACAGCACGGTCGGCCGGACCGCGGACCTGACCGTGACCGGCCGGGCGGAGGGCGCCGCCTTCAAGGCCGCCACCACCAAGGTCCGCGTCGGCGGACCCGACCTGGTGCTGGACCGCGCCGATCTGAAGGCGGAGCTGAAGCCGGGCGACAAGCAGAACCTGCCGATCGTCTTCGCCAACGAGGGCACCGACCCGGTCAACGGAGTCGTGCTCGAAGTGCGCACCACGCACGGCATCGGCCTGGTCGAGCAGTACGACAACTGCTCGTACTCCGAGGACACCGCCGCCGGCCAGCCGTGGAACACGGGCTGGAGCACGGTGCAGTGCCTGCTGGAGGGCCAGTACGAGCCCGGCGCGGTCTACGGCGTCGACGGCGCGCTGACCCTCAAGGCCGCCCCGCACGCCTTCATCGACGGACTGACCTACGCGGTGTACGCCGCCGGCGACCAGCCGAAGCCGGGCAAGCACCGCACGCCCGCCGGCGGCAAGAAGCTGGCCGCGGCGAAGCAGGCCGGCAAGGCCTCGGCGCGGTCCGCGCAGCAGACCGGCGACCTCGACCCCCGGGACAACATCCAGGAGTTCGACTTCGCGACGCGCAACACCGCCGACCTGGTGGCCGCGGGCGTGTCCCTCAAGGGCAAGGCCGGCGAGACGGTCCGCGCCGACTTCGGCTTCCGCAACAACGGCCCCGCGTGGGTCGCGTACCTGCGCTCCGGCGAGGACGTCGCCCGGACGGACATCGTGATCCCGGCGGGCGCGAAGGCGACCCGGGTCCCGGCCGGCTGCACCGGCGCCAACGCGGACGGCACCCCCCGCGAGCAGGCCCTGGGGGCGCCGCGCTACTTCTGCTCCACCGGTCATGTGGTGGGGGAGACCGCGACGTTCTCCTACCCGTTCGAGCTGAAGATCGAGACGGTCGTGGCCGACGCCAAGGGCTCCGTCACGGTCGGCCAGTGGACGCCCGAGGGCACCACGGGCCACCGCTGGGACCCGAACCCGGGCAACAACAAGGCGGCCTTCGTGATCAACGCGAAGGACGGCGGCCCGGCCCCGACCCCGACCACCTCGGTCAGCCCGACCCCGACCACCTCCGCGACGGCCACCGCGACCGCGACGGCGAGCGCCTCGGCCACCGGTACCGCTACGGGCACCGGCACCACGGCGAACGGCGGCCTCGCCTCCACCGGCAGCTCCGCCGCGGCGATCGCGCTCGGCAGCGCGGTGCTCGTGGCCGCGGGCGGCGGGCTCTTCCTGGCGTTCCGCCGCAAGGCGGGCGGGCACGCGTAACGGCGCGACAGCGCAGAACGGCCGGCCCGGGGCGTCCCCCGGGCTGGCCGTCCTCTACGGGGTGACCGGGCTGCTGTCCCCTGCCGTCCGGTCACGCGAAGGAGCGAGGTCCCACGACACACGCTCCACGGGGCGTGCGTCTCATCGCTCCGGCGGAGCCACGCGTGGTGTTGCGGTTCCGCGGCTGGCTGACGCGGACATCCTCACCAACGAAGGGGCCCGGGGCCGGTCACGGTCCGGACGAGTGACGAACAGCCGTCACGAGCTCTCACACGCGGCCGCGGCACAGCTCCAGCAGGGTCATCGCGAGCGCGGTGCCGGGCTTGCCGAGGGCGTCGCTCCAGTGCGAGAGCACCTCCATCTCGCGCGACAGGTGCACCCGCCGCCCACCGGACGCGATCCGGGCGTCCTGGATGACCGTGGAGACGGCCATCCGCTCCTGGATCAGCCCGATGATCCGGTCGTCGAGGGCGTCGATGCGCGCACGGGAGTCGGTGATGAGCTGCTCGGGGGTGGTGGTGACGCTCATGGTGTTCTCTCCTGTGGGTCGTGTCGTGCCGACAGGAGCGGAAACGCGGAAGCGCCCCGGTCCTGTCGGACCGGGGCGCTTCCGGGAAGTCAGTGGCTCAAGCGAGCATCACGAGGACCCATGGCGACCGGACCGACCGGTGCCATAGGTAAACAGGAAGCTCAGCTGCTTGCGCATGGGACGGATTTTGACATCCTCCCTCCCCAAAAGGGAAATGGGATTCCTGGCTCACGCTGCCCGGCGGACCGGCGGTCCGTCGGGTCTTCCGCGATCGACACCAGCCGGGTTGAGACCAGCCCGGACGAGCATCACGCGTGCGGAGTTTTTGTCCCTCGGTGAGACGGCTCCACACGCGGTGCAGGTGTAGGTACGTTCCGACAGCGGCAGGGCGTGCTTGGCTCTCGCTCCGCACCGTCCGCAGTCCATGGTGGTGTGCGCCGGGTTCACGAGCCGCATGTCCCGGGCGTGCTTGCGCGCCATGTTGATGAGTTCATGCTTGGTGGCGGAGATCGCCGCGTCGGCCGCCTTGCGAGCCATGGTCGACTTCGCCAGGAACCTCGGCCGGAAGTCCTCCACAGCGATCTGGTCGAACTCCGTCACGACGCGCTTGGCCCACTTGCGGGCGGTGTCCTGGCGTTGCCGGGCGATCTTCTTGTGCGCCTTCGCGGCCAGCCGCTTTGCCGTGCGGTAGCCCTTCGAGGCCGCCCGTCCGGGCTTCGGCCTCCGTCGGGCCATCATCCGCTGATAGCGGGCCACCTTCCCAGCCGTCTTCTTCCCATGCTCGGGATGTCGGAGGTCGTGGGCGTCGCTGGTGGTGGTCGCTGTCTCCTTCACGCCCCAGTCGATACCGATCGCCCCGCCGGTCTCAGGGAGTGGCTGCCCTTCTGCCTGGACAACGAAGGAGGCGTACCAGTGGCCGAGGTTGTCCTGGTAGATGCGGACGCTCGACGGGTCGGCAGGGAGGTCGCCGAAGCCACTGACACGTACGCCCAGTTCCTGCGGGGCGAGAGTCCGTCATGGGACATGGAAACAGCGTGGAGCACGACCATTCGGCAGAAGACATCAGGCGGAGCCGCGGTTGGTCGTGTACGTGTTGTCGACAGCCGCCCGACTCCGGGGCAGCGCTACCTCATGGCTCACACCGAGAAGAACATCGCGCTCGGGGAGGAGATCCGCAATCTGTGGCGTGCGGACGCCGAGCGGCTGCGGTTGCCCACCGAGGATTTCTGGATCTTCGATTCCCGGCTCGTCGCTGTGCTCAATTTCGACGAGGGCGACAATCTGCTCGACGTCGAGCTGGTCACCGAGCCTGTCGAGGTCAATCGTTACGCCCAGGTGCGGGACACGGCCTGGCATTACGCCGTCTCGTGCGGGACGTTCGCCGCAGCACTGGCGGCAGCCGAGCAGCAGTGAGCGTGTGCAACCGGTGAGTACGGACCACCAGCAGGCGAGAGCGGCCCTCGGCGTGAGGCTGCGGGAGCTGCGTGAGGCCTGCCCCGGAATTCGGCTTACTGGTACGGCGCTGGCGGCGCGTCTTGGCTGGACTCAGTCGAAGGTCAGCAAGCTGGAGACGGGGCGGCAGACAGCCACGGCGGACGACCTGAGGGCGTGGGCGGCGGGGGTCGAGCAACCGGAAGCAGCGGAGGAGCTGCTGTCCCGGCTGCGCGGGCTGGAATCCAGGATCCGCTCGTGGCGCCGCCAGCTGGCCGGGGGACTTCGGCCTGTACAGGATGTGCACAACCAAGCGCAGGCGGACGCGCGTGTGCTCCGCGCGTGGGAATCGTCCTGGGTCGTCGGGGTGCTTCAGACGCCTGACTATGCGCGTGCGATCCTCAGCCGCTTCGCGGATCTGCATCAGACGCCCAGAGACATCGAAGAAGCCGTGCGTTCCCGGATGAAGCGGCAAGAGGGGCTGTACGACTCCGGAAAGCGCTACCGAATCCTGTTGTGGGAAGCGGTTCTCCATGCTCGGATCTGTTCGCCCTCGGTACTCAGCGCCCAGCTCGACCGACTGCACGGTGTGATCGGCCTCGACACCGTGGAACTGGGGATCGTCCCCCTCGGGGCGGCTCTGCAGATCCCGCCAGGACTCGGATTCTGGATCTACGACGACCGGCAGGTGGTCGTGGAGACCTGGCACGCGGAACTCTGGCTGGACGACACCGACAGCGTCGCCACCCACCTCCGGGCCTGGCAGGCCCTCCGTGAATCCGCCGCCTTCGGAGCGGACGCACAGTGCGTGATCAGCCGGGCACGTCGGGCAGTGGAGGCGCCGGGATTCGGATGGTGAGACGAAGAGGGCCCGGCGTCCCCCGTTAGAATCGACAAAACAGCCACCTCTTCCGCCGGAAGGCCGCCCCGTGCCAGAAGCACCCTCCGCCGCCCACGACAGCGCCCCGGACACGGTTCTCGTCGTCGACTTCGGCGCCCAGTACGCCCAGCTCATCGCCCGCCGCGTCCGCGAGGCACGGGTCTACAGCGAGATCGTGCCGAGCTCGATGCCTGTCGACGAGATGCTGGCCAAGAACCCCAAGGCGATCATCCTCTCCGGCGGTCCGTCCTCCGTGTACGAGGCGGGTGCCCCGCAGCTCGACCGCGCGATCTTCGAGGCCGGCGTCCCCGTCTTCGGCATGTGCTACGGCTTCCAGCTGATGGCCGTCACCCTCGGTGGCCAGGTCGACAACACCGGCGCCCGCGAGTACGGCCGCACCCCGCTGGCCGTCTCCAAGAACGGCTCCACCCTCTTCGAGGGCACCCCGGCGAACCAGTCGGTGTGGATGTCCCACGGCGACGCGTGCTCCGCCGCCCCCGAGGGCTTCACCGTCACCGCGTCGACCGACGTCGTGCCGGTCGCGGCCTTCGAGAACGACGAGAAGAAGCTGTACGGCGTGCAGTACCACCCCGAGGTGATGCACTCCACGCACGGCCAGCAGATCCTGGAGCACTTCCTCTACCGCGGCGCCGGCCTCGCCCCCAGCTGGACCACCGGCAACATCGTCGAGGAGCAGATCGCGGCCATCCGCGAGCAGGTCGGCGACAAGCGCGCCATCTGCGGCCTCTCCGGCGGCGTGGACTCCGCAGTCGCCGCGGCCCTCGTGCAGAAGGCCATCGGCTCGCAGCTGACCTGCGTCTACGTCGACCACGGTCTGATGCGCAAGGGCGAGACCGAGCAGGTCGAGAAGGACTTCGTCGCCGCGACCGGCGTGCAGCTGAAGGTCGTCGACGCGCAGGAGCGCTTCCTGACCGCGCTCGCCGGGGTCTCCGACCCGGAGACCAAGCGCAAGATCATCGGCCGCGAGTTCATCCGCGTCTTCGAGCAGGCCCAGCTGGAGATCCTCCAGGAGGACGGCCCCGCGGTGGCCTTCCTGGTGCAGGGCACCCTGTACCCGGACGTCGTCGAGTCCGGCGGCGGCACCGGCACCGCCAACATCAAGTCCCACCACAACGTGGGCGGGCTGCCCGACGACATCGAGTTCGAGCTCGTCGAGCCGCTGCGCCAGCTGTTCAAGGACGAGGTCCGGATGGTCGGCCAGGAGCTCGGCCTGCCGGACGAGATCGTCCAGCGCCAGCCCTTCCCGGGTCCCGGCCTCGGTATCCGCATCGTCGGCGAGGTCACCAAGGAGCGCCTGGACCTGCTCCGCGAGGCCGACGCCATCGCCCGCCACGAGCTCACCGCGGCCGGCCTGGACCGCGAGATCTGGCAGTGCCCGGTCGTCCTGCTCGCGGACGTCCGCAGCGTCGGCGTCCAGGGCGACGGCCGCACCTACGGCCACCCGATCGTGCTGCGCCCCGTCTCCTCCGAGGACGCGATGACCGCGGACTGGACGCGCATGCCGTACGAGGTGCTCGCGCGGATCTCGACCCGCATCACCAACGAGGTGCCGGACGTGAACCGGGTGGTCCTCGACTGCACGAGCAAGCCCCCGGGCACCATCGAGTGGGAGTAGTCCCACCCGGATCGCCGTGAAGCCGCCGCCCGTACCCGCGGGCGGCGGCTTCGCCGTTTCTCTGGCCAGTTGGCAGGGCCCCGGGTACCTTGCGCGGCGAACCGAGCCGTCCGAGGGAGCGCCCATGCCGGATCAGCCCGTACCCGTGCCCGTGGAGCGGCTGGGTCTGGAGATGCCGCCCGTGCACGACACCGTCGAGGCGGCGCGCGCCCACCGCAAGGAACGGCTCGCCGAGGCGCTGCGGCTGCTGGCCCGCCTCGGCCACCAGGACGGGGTGGCCGGGCAGATCACCGCACGGGACCCGGAGTTCGAGGACTGCTACTGGGTGAACCCCTTCGGCCGGGCCTTCGGCGCGCTCACCGCGGACGACCTGCTGCTGGTCGACGGGGACGGCCGGGTGGTCCGCGGCGGGCGCCGGGTCAACCAGCTCGCCTTCGCCGTGCACGCGGCCGTGCACCGGCGGCGGCCCGAGGTGGTCGCCGTCGTCCGTGCGCAGGGCCCGTACGGGCGGGCGCTCGCGGCGCTGGGCGAGCTGCTGGCCCCGATCACCGAGGAGGCCTGCGCCTTCTACGAGGACCATGCGCTGCTCGACGAGTACTCCGGGGCCGACGAGCCGGAGCGGACCGCGCTCGCGCTGGGCCCCTACAAGGCGCTGATCCTGCGCAACCGGGGACTGCTGACGGTGGGGGATTCGGTGGACGCCGCCGTCTGGTGGTTCATCGAGGCGGAGCGGGCCGCGCAGGTGCAGCTGATCGCCCGGGCCGCCGGGAAGCCGGTGCCCGTCGACCACCGCGCCGCGGCGCTGACGCGGGAGCGGTTCGGCTCCGATCTGGCGGCCTGGGTGAGCTACCAGCCCCTCAGGGAACTGGTGGCGTCAACATCATGAACCGTTAATCACCTGCTCTGACATCGTGCGCAATCCGGAGCACTGTCGCAGTGGTGCACAATTCGCTGGCATTGCACCGTAGTTCAGAGAGGCGGCACGCACGTGGCTGTCCAAGAGATGTCCCGAGGTACCCACACCACCGCCTGTGCCTGCGACGAGTGCGCACGGGAGGGCCACCGTCGCGCCGTCGCCGCGTTCCTGGAGAAGCGTGACGAGTTCGCCTCCGGCCAGGGCGTACCGGCCGCCGTGGCCCACTCGCTCGGCGCCTCCCGGCAGTGGGTCTCCGACGAGCTGACCCTGTCCGCCCGCACCGTCGCCGACCGGGGCCGGGAGGCAGGCAGCTCCTGGCTGTACCTCTTCTCCCGGCGGGCCGTCCTGGCCGTCTGGATCGCCGCCGGGGTCCTGCTGCTGGTGCAGGTCGCCGCCGCGCTCGGCACCGGCTGGTCCACGGCGCGTACCGCCGGGCTGCTGGCCGCCCTGGTGCTGGCCGGGCTGCTCACGGTCGCGGCCCGCGCCCAGTCGGTGCGCGGCGGGCTGCTGGCCCCGCTGGTCGGTGAGGACAACCGGCTGTCCACCTCCAAGGCGGTGCCCAGCGCCTGGGTGGTGCTGACGGCCTTCGCCGCGCTGCTGCCCGCGCTGCGGCTGGCCGCCTCGGCGCCCGGGCCCGAGCGGCAGGCGCTGTACGCGGGCCTCGCGCTGGACCGGGCGCTGCCGCTGCTGGCGGTGGTATCGCTGACCTCCGCCGTGGCGGTGCTGGTCCGCCGGGTGGTGTCCGTACGGATCATGGGCCAGCGGTTGCAGAAGCTGCCGGCCGACCGCCCGCGCGGGGTGGACCTGCTGACGGACGACGCGGGCCGCGGGAGCTTCCCGGACGCCCAGTACGTGCTGGTCTCGACGGTGGTGCTCGGCTACGCCGCGGCCTCGCTGGCGCGCTTCCCGGACCGCTTGCCGCAGCTGCCGTGGGCGCTGGCCCTGCTGGTGGCGCTGTCCGCCGCGGTGTACCTGGCGGCGAAGTACGCGGAGGGCAGCCGTCCGCTGGTGCTGTCGGTGGTGCGCAGACGGGAGCCCGGGGATCTGGACGCGGCCGTCCGCCCCGGGGACGACATCGAGATCCGGGGCGTGGGCTTCGTACCGCCCGGGGCGCAGACGCCGGAGATGCTGGCCCGTCTGGTCGTACGGGTCGGGGCGGTGCACGTGCACGTGCCGCTGGTCCCGGTGGCGGGCGGATTCACGAATCCCTCCGACGCCGTGCTGACCGTGCCGGTCCCGGCGGAGGTGGAGCCGGGGCGCGTCGAGATCCAGGTGGTCACGGCCGCGGGGGTGGAATCCAACCGCTGCACCATCGATGTTGCCGAGTGATCGGGGTACACATGTCCCGTGAACCGAACCGATGTTCTTGAAACCGACGCCCCGCGCGGCGCCGTGGGGCTGCGCGAGCTGGCCTCCCGGCACGCGCTGCTGCCCCTGCGGCTCTTCCTCGGCGTGACCTTCGTGTACGCGGGGATCGACAAACTGACCGACCCGGCGTTCCTCTCCGCCTCCGGCGACGGCTCCATCGGCGACCTGATGCGCGGGGTGCGCGACACCTCCGCGATCCCCGGCCTCGTGGACCTGTCGCTGAACTCGCCCGTCGGCTTCGCCGTCGCCCTGGCCGTCGGGGAGATCCTGGTCGGCCTCGGGGCCCTGGTCGGCCTGCTGACCCGCGTCGCGGCCGTCGGCGGAGCGCTCATCGCGCTCAGCCTGTGGCTCACGGTGTCGTGGGCGGTGACCCCGTACTACTACGGCAACGACCTGATCTACCTGACGGCATGGACTCCTCTGATCCTCGCCGGAGCGCCCTACCTGTCGCTGGACTCGGTGATCCGGTCGCGCCTGTCCCGGCGTACGGCGTAGGTCACCAGCCCCACCAGCGCCGCCAGCGAGAGCCCGCCCAGGGTCATCGGGATGATCGCGAACCAGGGCAGGTCCGCACGGCCGGTGCTGTCCAGCAGGTAGAGCACGCCCGCCGCCACCAGGACCAGTCCCGCGATCAGCCGTCCCGGCTGGAACTCATGACGCCGCACGAGCCACCTCCACCAGTCCCAGACCCGCACTGAGGTGCAGGTCGATCGTTCCGCCGGCCTCGGTGCCGGCCGCCGGCGCGAGGGTCTCCGTACGGTTCTGCTCGCCGACCTGCTCGATCCGGTCCGCGCGGTCCCCGGGCAGCTGCACGTCGCCCGCGCGCCGGATGGTGACATCGGCCTGCGCGGTGACCTCCCGCGGCAGGACCACCTTGAGCCGGCCCGCGTCGATGGAGGCCTCGACGGCCACGGTGGTGCCCTTCGGCACGTCCAGCCCGCTCAGGTCCAGCGTGGCGAGCCCGGTGCCCGCCTCGTACACGGGCCGCACGTCGGCCACCGCGGCCGGACGCCACTCGACCCTGCGCCAGTCGGTGCCGACCTCGCGGGGCAGCACGGCCGCGCCCGCCAGCAGGCCCGAGGTGAACAGGGCGAGCACGATCGTGCCGAAGCCGGTGCGCCCCGCCAGGGAGCTGACCGCGAGCCCCAGACCGAAGACGACCAACGCGGCGGCGAGCCCGGTCTGCAGCGCCTCGCCGAGCGGATTGCCCTCCCAGGTGGCGGCGGTTCCCGCGATCCCGGCCAGCAGTGCCAGTACGAAGACCCGGCCCCCGATGCCGCCGCGCGGGCGGGCCGGGGCGGCGGGCGCCTTCGCGGGCGACCGCGGGGTGCGGCCGGCCGCCACGGGGTCCACGGTGTCGTCGGGCCCCCACAGGTACCCCGTCCCGCCGACCGGGCCGGTCGTACCGTCCTTGACCAGCGGATCCCGCCACCAGGACGGGCCGCCGGGGGTGGGCGGCGCCTTCGTCTCCGGCGGGGCCGGCGAGTGCCCGGCGCGGTGGGCACTGCCGGCCGGATCGGGCGTCTGCGCCTCGGGCTGGAAGGTGTGCCGCTGCCGCTGCGACCAGTACGCGGCTCCGCCCAGCGCCAGGACGACCAGTACGGAGAAGGCCGCCAGCCCGCCGTTGTCCAGCATCGACAGGAACAGCGCGCAGCCCACCAGCGCGGCGAACACGGCCGCCAGCGTCGCGCCCTCGACCCGGCCGGTCAGCAGCTTCTTCGCCTCGCTGTCCTCCTCGCCCTCCTGGGGGAGCAGCAGCCACGCGAAGCCGTAGAAGATCAGACCGACGCCGCCGGTGACCGCGAGGACGCCGAGGACGATGCGGAAGACCACCGGGTCCAGGTCGAAGTACCGGCCGAGGCCGCCGCACACGCCCGCGAGGACCTTGTCGCGCTTGCTGCGGCGCAGGGGCGGCCTGGCATCGGCCGCCCGGGGGGCCCCGGGCCCGGCCGGCGGGGCGTCGTGTACTTCGGTCATGGGTCCATGGTGACGGGCCGCGGAAGCGGAGGGCATCGGGCCCTACCCTGGTGCAACCCTGATATCCCCCCGGTACAAGTGGGGGGATGCCCTGATGACCGGCCCCCGCGGGGCGTGTGACCCTTGGTGACATGCCCGTAGCCGCCGCTCCCCGTACCCCGCACGCACAGGACGCCGACGAGGTCCCGCAGCGCAAGCTCTACCGCAGCGCCGACGGCCGGATGCTCGGCGGTGTCGCGCGCGGTCTCGCCGGGCATCTCGGACTGCCCGTGGGGTGGGTGCGCCTCGCCTTCCTGCTGCTGTTCATGTGGGGCGACGGGCTGGGCGTGCTGCTGTACGCCGCGTTCTGGGTCTTCGTACCGCTCGGCGTCGGCGGCCGGACCGGGCACCGCTCCTTCTTCGAGACGCTCCCCGACGGCAGCCGCCGGCTGCGCAAGCCCGACCGCGGGCAGATCACCGCGCTGATCGCCCTGTTCATCGGCGCGGGCATCTTCATCTCCAAGGTGCAGCTCGGCGGCGCCTCCGGCCGGTACGTGTGGCCGACGCTGCTGGTCGGCGCCGGGGTGGTGCTCGTATGGCGGCAGGCCGACAACGCCCGCCGCGCCCACTGGTCCACGGCCGTCGGACGGCACGGCCGCCTGCTGCAGGCGGCCCGCGCACTGGCCGGCGTCGCCCTGGTCGGTGTGGGCCTGACCGTCTTCATCGTCGTACGGGGCTCCGCCGCGCAGCTCGGCAACGTCCTCACCGCGACCCTGGCCGTCCTCGTCGGCGTGGCGCTGCTCGCCGGGCCCTGGCTGATCCGGATGACCCAGGACCTCTCCGAGGAACGGCTCATGCGCATCCGCGCCCAGGAGCGCGCCGAGGTCGCGGCCCACGTGCACGACTCGGTGCTGCACACCCTCACCCTGATCCAGCGCAACGCGGAGGACGTCTCCGAGGTACGCCGCCTCGCACGGGCGCAGGAACGCGAACTGCGGAACTGGCTCTACAGACCCGAGGGCACCGGCAAGGACGAGGCGGAGGAACCGGCCACCCTCGCGGAGGCCGTGAAGAAGACCGCGGCCGACGTCGAGGACCACCACGGCGTCCCGATCGAGGTCGTCGTCGTCGGCGACTGCCCGCTCGACGAGGGCCTGGTGGCGCAGATCCAGGCCGCGCGCGAGGCGATGGTCAACGCCGCCAAGTACGGTGGCGAGGGCGGGCCGGTACAGGTGTACGCGGAGGTGGAGGGGCGGACGGTGTTCGTGTCCGTGAGGGACCGGGGGCCGGGCTTCGACATCGACGCGGTACCGGGCGACCGTATGGGCGTACGAGAATCGATCATCGGCCGGATGCAGCGCAACGGCGGGACCGCACGGCTGCGGTCCGCGCCCGACGGCGGCACGGAAGTCGAGCTGGAGATGGAGAGGGCGGCGAACGCAGCATGACCGAGGCCGGAGAGAACGCAGGCGCGGGGGAGACCAGGCGGGTCCGGGTGGTGCTCGTCGACGACCACAGGATGTTCCGTACGGGAGTGCAGGCCGAGATCGGCGAGACCGAACGCACGGGCGTCGAGGTCGTCGGCGAGGCCGCCGACGTCGACCAGGCCGTCACCGTCATCACCGCCACCCGGCCCGAGGTGGTCCTGCTCGACGTGCACCTGCCCGGCGGCGGCGGCGTCGAGGTGCTGCGGCGCTGCGCCCCGCTGATGGCGGCGGCCGTGAACCCGGTGCGGTTCCTGGCGCTGTCGGTGTCGGACGCGGCCGAGGACGTCATCGGGGTCATCCGGGGCGGTGCGCGCGGGTACGTCACCAAGACCATCACCGGGACCGACCTGGTGGACTCGGTCTTCCGCGTGCAGGACGGGGACGCGGTGTTCTCGCCGCGGCTGGCCGGCTTCGTGCTCGACGCGTTCGCCTCGACGGACGCGCCGCCGGTCGACGAGGACCTGGACCGGCTCACGCAGCGCGAGCGCGAGGTGCTGCGACTGATCGCGCGCGGGTACGCCTACAAGGAGATCGCCAAGCAGCTCTTCATCTCGGTGAAGACGGTCGAGTCCCACGTCTCCGCCGTCCTGCGCAAGCTCCAGCTGTCCAACCGGCACGAGCTGACCCGCTGGGCGACGGCCCGCCGCCTGGTGTGACGTACGCCCTCCGACCTGCGGTGTGACCGACACCGCAGGCCGACCGGGCAACCGGGAGCGCGCACGCCGCCCTCTACGGTGGCGTGATGAGCTTGACGGGGACACCCTTCTTCGTGGCGGTGATCGCCCTGACCGCGATCGCCGTCATCCTTCCGCTGGCCGTGTGGAGCAAGGTGCGCGGCCCTGCCGTCGTACGCACCGCGCTGCGCGCGCTGATGGTGGTGTTCGCCCAGGTCACCGCAGTCGCCGTAGTGTTCGTCGCCGTCAACCGGGCCGAGCACTTCTATGCCTCCTGGGGCGACCTGTTCGGCACCGGCAAGTACGTCACCGCCGCCCCCGACCTCGGCCCGGACGGGCTCGGCGGCAAGAAGGTCGAGGAGGCGCCGAAGGTCAAGCAGGAGTTCCAGCCCGTCGAGGGGCTGGGCGGGCGGGTCAGGAAGACCGAGCTCGACGGCAAGATCTCCGGCGTGAAGGGCGACGTCATGGTGTGGCTGCCGCCGCAGTACGACGATCCGGCCTACAAGGACAAGAAGTTCCCCGTGGTGGAGCTGATCCCGGGCATACCGGGGACGGGCAAGTCCTGGTTCCAGGGGGTCAAGGCCCACGAGGTGCTGGAGCCGCTGATGAAGAGCGGCAAGGTGCAGCCGTTCATCCTGGTCTCGCCGCGCGCCATGCTGGTCGGCAACGGTGACACCGGCTGCGCGAACATCCCCGGCAAGGTCAACGCGGACAGCTGGTTCAGCGTCGACGTCCGCAAGATGGTCGTCGACAACTTCCGCGCCTCGGACGACTCCCGCACCTGGGGCGTGGCCGGGTACTCGGCCGGTGCCTACTGCGCCGCCAAGCTGGCGATCCTGCACCCCGACCGCTACAGCGCGGCCGTCTCCCTGTCCGGCTACAACGACCCCGGCCAGGAGCCCTCCTCGCTGGTCGCCCAGGACCCGACGCTGCGGACCACGCACAATCTGAAGAACCTGCTCAAGGCCACCCCCGCGCCGCCCGCGGTCTCGCTGTGGATGTCGGGGGCCGAGCACGACGGCTACCTGTCCGGCACGGACCTCAAGGCGATCGCGAAGAGCCCGACCGTGGTGCACGCGGAGAAGGTCGTCGGCGGGCACAACCTCGAATCGTGGTCCAAGCAGCTGCCGCAGACCTTCGGCTGGCTGAGCACCGTGGTCAAGAAGCCGTAGTGGTCACGAGGCCGTAGGGGTCAGGCGGGGCGGGAGGCGCCGGCCCAGGGCATCGAGTCGATCGGTGCCAGCCGGACCGTCGAGCCGGGCCGCGGGGCGTGGATCATCTGGCCGTTGCCGACGTAGAGGCCGACGTGGGTGACCCCGGAGTAGAAGAACACCAGGTCGCCGGGGGCCAGCTGGTCGCGTGAGACGCGCCGGCCGGCGTTGATCTGGGTGTAGGTGGTGCGGGGCAGCGAGACCCCGGCCGAGCGCCAGGCCGCCTGGGTGAGGCCGGAGCAGTCGAAGGACCCCGGGCCGGTCGCGCCCCAGACGTACGGCTTCCCGATCGCGGTGTGCGCGAAGGCCACGGCGCGGGCCGCGCGCGAGCCGTCGGACGGGGGCGGGGGCGCCGGCGTACTGCCCTTGGGGGCGCCGGGTGCGGCCGGTGCGGCGGCCGGGCCGCCGGGCGACCGGGCCTCGTAGGCGGCCCGTTCCTCGGCGGTGAGCCGGGCCAGCAGGTTCTTGGCGGCGGTGAGCTTCCCCTCGATCACGGCCTTGTGCCCGGCGATCTCGTCCTGCCGGGAGCGGAGGTCGGCGAGCCGTCCGGCGGCCTGGTCCCGCAGCTTGCCGACCTCGTCGAGCCGGCGGCGCACGGTGGTGATCCCGGCGGCGTTGCGGTCGCCGGCTCGGGCGATGAAGGAGGCCTGGGAGAGGTATTCCTGCGGGTCGGACGCGAGCGCGAGCCGTACGGTGGTGCCCAGGGAACCGCTGCGGTACTGGGAGGCGGCGAGCGTTCCGAGCGCGCTGCGGGCGGTGTTCAGCTGGTCGGTCTTGCGGGCGGTCTCCTCACGCAGTCCGGTCAGCGCGCGCTCGGCCTCGTCCGCCTGCTCCTTCGCCCCGTTGTACCGCTCGGTCGCCGCCTCGGCCTCCTCGTAGAGCCGGTCCACCTCGGACTTGACCTGGTCGGGTGTGAGCCGGGGGTCGGCCTGGGCGGTGCCTTCGAAGGCGGTGGCGGTGGCAGCGCCCGCGAGGGCGAGGGTGGCGGCGGTCGTCCGTGCCGGGCCGCCGGAGAGCGTGCGCTGCCTGGGCTTTCGATGACTGGCCACGAGGGCCTCACGTCCTTCCTCTGTCGGTGCTTGGAGGAGGACGCTAGACCCGCAGGTAACGGACGGATGACGAGATGATCGTAAGTGGCTCGATATGACCGGAGCTGGCCACCCGGGACCGGAGCGGATCGTTCCGGTGTGGGTCAGTGCCAGAGAACGGCGATGAAGATGTTGATCACGGTCAGCCCGCCGACCGCGCCGAACAGCGCCTTGTCCACGTGCTCGTCGTCCCGCTTGACGTAGACGAGACACAGGATCACGAAGAGGATCGCGAGCTTCACGCCGACCTTGATGTTGTTGACGGGGTTCCCGTCCATCTGGTTGAGGCCGACGAGCACCACACCGGTCACGAGCATGGTGAGCGCGCCGTGCAGCATGGCGGGCGTGAAGCGGGCGGTGCCCGCACTCATCGCCTTCATCTGCGTCAGGAAGCCGCCGAGGAGGGAGGCGATCCCGATGATGTGCAGGCCGACGAAGACATTGATGAGTACGTCCATGGCGTCGAGCGTACGGGGTGGCCTCCGGCGGATTTCCACCGGTCACCGCAGTGCCGGGGGCGACCGGATCGGCCGGCGGAACGGGGTCGGCCGAGGAACCGGATCAGCCGAAGAACCGGGTCAGTTCGGCCAGGACGGTCTCCGGCCGCTCCTCCGGGAGGTAGTGGCCGCTGCCGTCGACGCGGACGACCCGGGTGTCGGTGCCCAGCGCCGGGACCGCGGCGAGCAGGCGTTCGTAGTTGCTGTGCTCGCCGCCGAGCGCGAGCAGCGGGGCCGTCACGGGGGAGTAGCCGGCGAGGTCGTCGATGTCCTGGCGGAAGGCCCGGTACCAGGCGTTGCCGGCCCGGATCGCGTCCGGGGTGTCGTACGCCCGCGCGTACACGGCGCGGGAGCGGGCGTCGATGGAGGCGGGGTCGGTGGTCATGGACGCGAACAGCTGGTCCAGCAGCAGGTGGTAGCGGCCGGCGAGGAGCTGCTCGGGCAGTCCCTGCACCTGGTTGAAGGCGAACCACCACAGGTGGCGGGCCTCGGGCCGGGGCAGCAGCGGCAGCTGCGCCCAGGCCTCCTCGGGGTGCGAGACGTCGAGGAGGGCGAGCCGGCGGGTGGCCCCGGGGTGGTTGGCGGCGTGGGCGTAGGCGACCATCGCGCCGATGTCGTGCCCGGCGAGATGGGCCGAGCCGATGGCGAGGTGGCCGAGGAGGGCGTGGACGTCGGCCGCCATCGTCTTCTTGTCGTAGCCGCTGTCGGGCTTGGCGGAGCCGCCCATGCCGCGCAGGTCGACGGCGATCACCCGGTACCGGCGGGCCAGGTCCGGCAGCACCTTGTGCCACTGCCACCAGGTCTGCGGCCAGCCGCCGAGGAGGACGAGAGGTTCGCCGCTGCCGCCCTCCACGTAGTGCAGGCGGGTGCCGTTGACCTCGGCGTGGTGGCTGGTGAAACCGCCGTCGAGGGAGGCGGCGAGAGAGGCGTCGTCGAGGGAGGCGGCGAGAGAGGCGTCGTCGAGAGGGGCGGAGGGGGCGGTGGGCATGCGAAGTCCTCACGGAAGGGTGCACGGCGGATGACTGTTCGAAGATCTCGAACGGTCTGAATGTACGAGATCCTCGAACGGTTTGGCAATATCCGTACGAGATCTGCGTACAGTGAGGGCATGCCTGCCGCAGCCGAGCTGACCCACCCCGCCGCCGACCGCATCGAACTGGTCGAGGTCCTTGCCGCGCTCGGACATCCCGTCCGCCTGGAGATCGTCCGCAGACTCGCCTCCGGTCGGGCGGCCTTCTGCGGCGAGGTCGTGCCGGACCTGCCCAGGTCGAGCGTCACGCACCACCTCAAGACGCTGCGCGAGAGCGGTGTGATCTGCCAGCGCCCCCAGGGCCGCAAGCTCTACCTCGCGCTGCGCCGCGACGACCTCGAACGCAGCTTCCCCGGCCTGCTGGCGATCGTGCTGGGCGACGTCCCCCCGGCAGGGGAATTTCCCGCGGCGGAACCGGCTGTCGGTCCCGCACCCTAGACTCGGATGGCGATGAGCAGCCTCTTTGACGACAGTTTCCTGGCGGACCTCACCCCCTCCGACGAGGTCCCGCCGCCGCCCGAGGAGCACGCCGCCCCGGAAGCGGGCGCGGACGACCTCTTCGGGGGGCGGTTCGACGTACCCATGAGCGGGGACGCGTACTACCGGGACGGCGCCCCCCGGCCCGTCATCGACCCGGCGGCCCTCCTCGACGGCCTGAACACCGAGCAGGCCGCGGCCGTGGTGCACGCGGGGTCCCCGCTGCTCATCGTGGCCGGCGCCGGCTCCGGCAAGACCCGGGTGCTGACCCACCGCATCGGCCACCTGCTGGCCGCGCGGAACGTCCACCCGGGGCAGATCCTGGCGATCACCTTCACCAACAAGGCCGCCGGCGAGATGAAGGAGCGCGTCGAGGGCCTGGTCGGCCCGCGCGCCAACGCCATGTGGGTCTCCACCTTCCACAGCGCGTGCGTGCGTATCCTGCGCCGCGAATCCAAGCGGCTCGGCTTCACCTCCTCGTTCTCGATCTACGACGCGGCCGACTCGAAGCGCCTGATGGCGCTCGTCTGCCGCGACCTGGACCTGGACCCGAAGAAGTTCCCGCCGAAGGCCTTCAACGCCAAGATCTCGAACCTGAAGAACGAGCTGATCGACGAGGAGGCCTTCGCGGACCAGGCCGCAGGGGGCACCTCCCAGACGGAGTCTGGGGGAGGTTTCGAGAAGACGCTCGCCCAGGCGTACGCGATGTACCAGGGGCGGCTGCGCGAGGCCAACGCCCTCGACTTCGACGACATCATCATGACCACGGTCCACCTGCTCCAGGCCTTCCCGGACGTCGCCGAGCACTACCGGCGCCGCTTCCGGCACGTCCTCGTCGACGAGTACCAGGACACCAACCACGCGCAGTACACGCTGGTGCGCGAGCTGGTGGGCACCGGCTACCCGGACCTGCCGCCGGCCGAGCTGTGCGTGGTGGGTGACGCCGACCAGTCGATCTACGCCTTCCGCGGCGCGACCATCCGCAACATCCTCCAGTTCGAGGAGGACTACAAGGACGCGACGACGATCCTGCTGGAGCAGAACTACCGCTCCACGCAGACGATCCTCTCCGCGGCCAACGCGGTCATCGAGCGCAACGAGAACCGCCGCGCGAAGAACCTGTGGACCGAGGCCGGCACCGGTGCCGTCATCACCGGCTACGTCGCGGACACCGAGCACGACGAGGCCCAGTTCGTCGCCGACGAGATCGACCGGCTGACGGACGCGGGCGACGCCAAGGCGGGCGACGTCGCGATCTTCTACCGGACCAATGCGCAGTCGCGTGTGTTCGAGGAGATCTTCATCCGGGTCGGACTGCCCTACAAGGTCGTCGGCGGCGTCCGCTTCTACGAGCGCAAGGAGGTCCGCGACGTCCTCGCGTACCTGCGCGTTCTGGCGAACCCGGAGGACAACGTCCCGCTGCGGCGCATCCTGAACGTCCCCAAGCGCGGCATCGGCGAGCGCGCCGAGGCGATGATCGACGCCCTGGCGATGCGCGAGAAGATCACCTTCCCGCAGGCGCTGCGGCGCGTGGACGAGGCCTTCGGCATGGCCGCGCGGTCCACCAACGCGGTCAAGCGGTTCAACGTGCTGATGGAGGAGCTCCGCACGATCGTCGACTCGGGCGCGGGCCCGGCGGTGGTGCTGGAGGCGGTGCTGGAGCGTACGGGCTACCTCGCCGAGCTCCAGGCGTCGACCGATCCGCAGGACGAGACCCGGATCGAGAACCTGCAGGAACTCGCGGCGGTGGCGCTGGAGTTCGAGCAGGCGCGGGAGGCCGCGGCGGCGGAGGCCGCCGAGACGGGCGCCCCGGCTCCCGGGCCCGGCACCCTGGCCGAGTTCCTGGAGCAGGTCGCGCTCGTCGCCGACTCCGACCAGATCCCGGACGAGGACACCGAGGGCACGGGCGTCATCACGCTGATGACCCTGCACACCGCCAAGGGCCTCGAGTTCCCGGTGGTCTTCCTGACCGGCATGGAGGACGGGGTCTTCCCGCACATGCGGGCCCTGGGCCAGACCAAGGAGCTGGAGGAGGAGCGCCGCCTCGCGTACGTGGGGATCACCCGGGCGCGCGAGCGGCTGTACCTGACCCGCTCCAGCATGCGCAGCGCGTGGGGCACGCCCTCGTACAACCCGCCGTCGCGGTTCCTGGAGGAGATTCCCACGGAATACCTCCAGTGGAAGCGGACGGGCGCCACGCAGAAGCCGGCCGGCCCGATGCGCAGCTCGGGGTACGGGTCGTCCTCGTCCGGTTCGGGGAAGGCGACCTTCGGCACCTCGCCGGAGGCGTTCCTGTCCTCGTCGCGTACGAAGTCGGGCCCGTCCGGTTTCGCGACGCGGCGGGCCGCCGACAAGCCGGTCATCGCCCTGGTGGTCGGGGACCGGGTCACGCACGACCAGTTCGGGCTCGGCACCGTCATGGAGGTCAAGGGGGCGGGCGCGGACGCGCAGGCCACCGTCGACTTCGGGGACGACAAGCCCAAGCGGCTGCTGCTGCGTTACGCGCCGGTGCAGAAGCTGTAGGGCGGGGGGTACGGCGGGCGACCGCGCGGCCTTCGGGCCGCGCGGCGGTTACGTCGGGTCCAGGCCCTTGCTGCGCAGCCACGCCAGGGGGTCGATCGCGGATCCGCCGCCGGGCCGGACCTCGAAGTGGAGGTGCGGGCCGGTGGAGTTGCCCGAGTTGCCCGAGTAGGCGATCACATCGCCCGCCTTGACCTTGCCGCCGCGGATCTTGGTGGAGCTGAGGTGGCAGTACCAGGTCTCGGTTCCGTCGGGCGCGGTCACTATCGCCATGTTCCCGTAGGCGCTGTTGTACTGGGTGCGCACGGTGCCGTCGGTGGCCGCCATGACCGGGGTCCCGTAGGAGACCGGGAAGTCGATGCCGGTGTGCACCGACATCCACATGCCGCCGGCCTGACCGAAGTTGGCGCTGAGGCCGTGCTGGTTCACGGGGATGGCGAACTTGGGGCGGGCGGCCTCCTTGGCCGCGGCCTCCTCCGCCTTCTTCTTCTTTTCCTCTTCCTGGCGCTCGCGCAGGTCGATGCGCTCCTGCGTGCGGCTCGCGCGGTCCGCGAAGTCGCCCGCGTCGGCGCTGAGCGCGACCAGTTGGGTGTCGAGCTTGGTGTTCGCCGCGACCGGCTTCACCGAGGCCGGGTCGGGCGCGGCCATCGTGGTGGTGTCCTCGGCGGGCCGGTCCGTGCCGGTGAGGCCGCCGACGGAGGCGGCCGCGACGCCCGCGACGCCCATCACGCAGGCGGAGGGAACGGCCACGGTCAGCAGGGCGGAACGCTTCGCCGGGCTGCGGCGACGGCTGCCGGCGTTGCCGCCCGCCTTGGCGCTGCCGCCCGCTTTCGCGTTGCCGCCCGTCTTGGCGGCGGTCCGGCGTGCGGCGCGCGGAGCCGCGGTCACGGGCATGGCCTGGGTGGGGAGGTCGTGGACCTCGTGCAGCGCGTGCACCCCGGGCAGCTCGTCGACTTCGTGCGGCTCGTGAGGCTGGTGCGCCTCGTGGGTTTGCTGAGCCTCGTAGGTCTCGTAGGTCTCGTCGACCTGGGGCGTCTCGTCGGAGAGCACCTCGAAGACGGCGGTCTCGCTGTAGGTGTCGGCCCCGGTTCCGGTCACGGTCCCGTAGGCGTAGCCGACGGAGGTCGCCTCGTACGTGTACTCCTGCTGCACCGGTGCGGGCGCGGGCTGGTACTCGTAGGCGTAGGCCGCCTCGGGCCGGTCCTGGGTCTCGGTGACGGTGTTCCAGGCGGTGGCGTCGTAGGCGCCGGTCTCGGTACCGGTGGTGCCGTAGCCCGGCATCGCCCAGTGGCCGGTCTGCTCGCCGGTGGTGTCGTAGCCGAAGGAGGGCTGCTGGTAACCGGTGTAGCCGGCGTAGCCGGACTGGTCCGTGCTCGGCGTGGTCCAGGCGCTCGCGTCCCAGCTCCCGGTGGTGTCCTCGGGGGCGGCCTGGGTCGGGATCGTGGACAGGTAAGGGTCCTGCGAGGCCTGCGAGGTCCATGCCGTGGTGTCGTACGCGCCGGTGTCGTAGGAGCCGTAGGCGGCGTAATTGACCCCCTGGCCCTGCGTTTCGTAGGAAACGTAGGTCGAGTCACCAGCGAAAGCGGTGGTGGAAAGGCCGTCATACCCGGCATCCGGGTACTGGCCCGACGAGGGGCGGTCGTTCACCAACTTCTCTTTCGCCTCGGCAGTGGGGGCCTGGGTGGCCGGGAACTCGAAGTTCACCGGAGGAGAGCAGTGGCGTGACTGTACCCGGCGGTTACTCGCAACGACAATCTTCGCCGGGTCCTCAGATCTCCGGAACCGGGCATTCGGCCGTCTTTCGGTCGCCGAAAGACGCACCCTTGGCCTTGAGTTCGAAATTCGTTCGACTGTCGGCCGCTTTTCGGTCAGGCGACGGAAGCGGCATCCGCGCCCGCGACGGCGGTCGGGCCGGGCCCGTCGAGGGCCTGCCGGACCGCTGCGATGACGGCGGGATGGGCGGCCAGCGCGAGATGTCCGATGCCGGTGACCTGCACGTTCTCCACACACAGGTCCGGGTGTTCGATCCGCGCCGCGCCGACCGGGGACATCAGCGTGTCGAACTCGCTCCAGAACGCCACGCACCGGGTGGCGCAGCCGGGCGCGGGCTCGGCCAGCTCCGCCAGCACCTCGGAGTCCGGGCGTATCTGCCGTATCAGGGGGTGCGCGTCCATGAAGGGGGCGACCAGCGTGCCGGAATGCGGGGTGCCGAGGGTGACGAGGGTGCGGACGCGAGTGTCGCCGCCGAGCCGCTGCACGTAGTACCGGCCGACCAGCCCGCCCAGGCTGTGCCCGACCAGATCCACCCGGTCCTGTCCGGTGCGCTCGCACAGCTCCTCGACACGCCGGGCGAGTCGGCGGGCGGTGACGCGCAGGTCGAGGGTGAACGGTGAGTAGTTGTACGCCTCCACGTGCCGGCCTCCCGCCCCGAGGGCGCGGCGCAGCATGACGAAGACGGACCGGTTGTCGGTGAACCCGTGGAGGAGGAGGGCGGGCGGGCGTGTCGCGGGCGGGCGCGCGGTGACCTTCTCCTGGCACACTCCGGTGGGGTACAGCAGAAGGTGCCCGCCGAACACCATCACCTCGAGCGCGCCGGCCCGCAGCGCGGCGCCGGACAAGGGCACGGACATGGGTAAGCACAGCCCCATAGACGGCCTCCCCTGAGCCTTTGTGGGACGACGGCCGTCGCGCCACCGTGCCGTGCGGCTGTCGGCACGGTGGCGCAATGCCGTCCCACGTGTGATTTCCCCCTCGTGGTTGACCGCGAAACGGCGGCGTGCGCGATGCTGTACTTAACGTTCGTTCACTCGGGAGGCAGTGCGATGGGTGTGACCGGTCCGATCCGTGTGGTGGTGGCCAAGCCGGGTCTCGACGGCCACGACCGCGGGGCCAAGGTGATCGCGCGGGCGCTGCGGGACGCGGGTATGGAGGTCATCTACACCGGCCTCCACCAGACCCCCGAGCAGATCGTGGACACCGCCATCCAGGAGGACGCCGACGCGATCGGCCTCTCGATCCTCTCCGGCGCCCACAACACGCTGTTCGCGCGCGTGCTGGAGCTTCTCAAGGAGCGCGACGCGGAGGACATCAAGGTCTTCGGCGGCGGCATCATCCCGGAGGACGACATCGGCCCCCTGAAGGAGAAGGGCGTGGCCGAGATCTTCACCCCGGGCGCGACGACGACCGCCATCGTGGACTGGGTCCGCGGCCACGTCCGGCAGTAGTCCGGCCCCGCCGGCGCTTGAGGCGCGGGGCCAGGGCTCCCGGCCCCGCAGAGCCTGTGGGGCGGGGCTGCCTGCGCCAATCCGGCCCCGCCGGCGCTTGAGGCGCGGGGTTCGGGGCGGAGCCCCGGGTCCCGCGGAGCGGGACCCCCGGGCCTGGCCCCCCGCAGGGGCTAGGCCAGCTCGGCCAGCATCGCCGCGCGGAGCCGAAGCGTGGCCACCAGCCGCTGGAAGGCCTCGGCCCAGTACGAGGCCGCTCCGGGAGCCTCGTCAGGCAGGGCCTGCGCGGCCGCGGTCAGGGCCTCCAGCCGGTCCGCCTCCGCAGGGTCGAGGCAGCGCTCCGCCAGTCCCATCACTCCGCTGAAGCTCCACGGGTAGCTGCCCGCGTCCCGGGCCGTGTCGAGTGCGTCCACGACCGCCCGGCCCAGCGCCCCCGCCCACGGGACCGCGCACACCCCGAGCAGCTGGAAGGCCTCCGACAGGCCGTGGGCCCGTATGAACTCCGACACCCACTGCGCCCGTTCCGCGTCGGGCAGGGTCTCCAGCAGTTTGGCCCGCTCCGCGAGAGAGGCCGTGCCCGGACCCGCCGCGGGCGGCGCGGAAGCCGGGCCGAGCAGGGCCCGCGACCACGGGGCGTCGCGCTGGCGCACCGCCGCCCGGCACCACGCCGCGTGCAGCTCCTCCGTCCAGCCGTCGCCGGCGGCCACCGGCAGCGCCACTGTCTCCGCCGGACCGAGCCCCCCGAACCGCTCCCGCCAGCACGACAGCGGCGCCGCCTCCACCAACTGCCCCAGCCACCAGGCCCGCTCCCCGCGCCCGGCGGGCGGCCGCTTGACCACCCCGTCGCGGAGCATCCCCGCATCGCACTCGGCCGGCGGGGTCACTCCCTCCGGGCCGACGCAGGCCAGCGCGCGCTCCGCCATCCGCCCCGCCAGCGCCGAAGCCGGCAGAGCCGACAGCAGTTCGGCGGCCGTGGCGCGGACATTGCGGCTGCGGTCACCCAGTGCCGCCTCCAGGAACGGCTCGTCCCCCTCGGACAGTCCCACCCTCAGCGAATCGAGGAACATCAGCCGGTCCTCGGCCCGTTCGGTGGCCCAGGTCGTCGACAGCAGCCGTGGTGCGGCCGCCGCCTCGTGGGCCCGGACCGCCCCGAGCAGGGCGACCCGCTCCGCGAACAGTCCTTCCTGCCACAGCCGTTCCACCCCCGCCCGGTCCGTCACATCCGGTAGTTCCCCGGCGCCGCCCGCCCCGCCGCGCAGGGCGAACCGCCAGTCCGGATTCATCCGGGCCAGCCACAACCCCCGCGGCCCGGCCAGGGCCAGGGCCTGCGGGCGCAGGTCCGTACGGGCCCGGGCCGCGTCCAGCAGCGCCGGTACGAGCGCGTTCGGCGAGCGGTAGCCGTGCCGTGCGGCGGCGGCCAGCCACTGCGGGAGCAGCTCCGTCAGATCCGGGGCGGTCCCGCGCCGCCCCCCGCCGTTCACCGGTCCGCTGCGGTCGGCCAGCAGCTGGGCGAGCCGCCGGCCGGCCGCCTGCGGCGGCGCGGGCCGCGGGTCCCGGGGTGCGGGCTCCGGGCGCGGACGCGCCGCGGCCGGTCGCAGCCCGGCCCGGCGCCGTACGGCGTGCACGGCCGCCGCGTCCAGCAGTGCTTCCGGCGAGCCCGTCGGGCCCCCGCCCCGGCGCCGGTCGGTGCCCAGCAGCGCGGCGGCGACCAGCTCCTCCCACTCCCCGTACCCCTCGTCACCCTTCTCCATCGGGCCCCTCCCTCGTCGCTCGTCGCTCGTCGTGTGCTGTGCTCCGGTCCCGCCCCCTCCACGGGACCGGAGCGGTCGATGTCCCCGTCTGCCCGCGTTCAGCTGGCGTGGTTGTCGTTCATGCAAGCCCCCCGGCTCGTTGTCGTTCGGTGTGACGGCGCCCCCCGGCGCCGTACATCTCCTCGCCGTCCCGAAAGACGGCACAGGACCCCCCAGGCCCCCTGCGATGTGGTGTGTGTTCCTGCTCCTGGTCAGGCCAGGGCGACGGGCTCGGTCGAGCCCGGCTGCCAGGCCGTCAGCGGGGTGAAGCCGCGGTGGCCGCATTCGCCGAACACCGTCACCGGGCCCCCGCCCGACAACGCGGCCAGCTGCCACAGGCTCCCGCGTGAGCGGCTGCCGCCCCCGGTGAGGGGCACCGGCAGGGCGGAGGTTCCCTCCGCGTCCGCCAGCTGCCAGCCGAGCTCTCCCGGTATCGGGACCACCGGACCGAGCACCACAGGCCAGGACTCCAGCCACGGGTCCTCCCGCAGTGCCGCCCCGTACGCCTCCAGCGCCGCCCCCGTGCTCACCCCGGCCGGCACCTCCGCGCACGGCACGGCCGCCGCGAAGCTCTCACCGAGGTCCGCCCGCAGTCCCGCCGACCCGGGCCGGAAGCGCATCTCCGCCTCCAGCACCAGCCCCACCGGCATCGCCAGCCCCGGTGCCCGCCCGGGCGGACCGAAGTCCAGCACCAGAGCGGGCCGCCCGCCCGCCAGCCCGCGCAGCCATATCCGGCGGGTGGTGAGCCGGCCGTCCGGCGACACCGTGTCGTTCTGGGCGAGCACCAGCCAGCGGTCCCGTACGGCCTCCCCCTCCCCGGAGGCCGGTAGTCCCACGCGGCTGCGCACCGTCGCCGCCAGCCCTTCCGGCAGCCCGGCCACCCCCCACCACGCCCGGTCGAGCAGGTGCAGCAGCGCCGCCTCCTCCAGCATCCGGGCGGGCCAGCCGGGGCCGCAACTGGGTATCGTCCCCAACTCCCTTACCCGACCGGCCAGTCCGGGTGCCTGTGCGTCGACCATGCGGGCCGCCGTCTCCTCCCACCCCGCGTATCCCGCCTGCTCCTGGCCCGCGAGCCCGCCGCGCAGCAGATCGGCCAGCCGCTGCTCCAGCTCGGTGACGCCCGCGCCGATCCGGGCCGCCCGCCGCTCGGCCCGCCGCCGGGCCCCCTCCTCGTCGACCGGCGCGGCCCTCCCGCCCGCCGGCCGCGCGGCCTTGGCCGCCCGGTCCGCGAGCCACTGCGCGGCCCAATCCGGTGCTTCGGTCGGCTCGCCGGCCCCCTCCGCCGACCAGAGCAGCAGCAGCCCGAGCGCGTGCTTGCAGGGGAACTTCCGGCTCGGACAGGAGCACTTGTAGGCCGGTCCCGTCAGATCCACGACCGTGCGGTACGGCTTGCTCCCGCTGCCCTTGCACAACCCCCACACAGAACCGGAAGCGGAACCTCCGATCTGCAACCACGGCCCTGCGCCGCCGAGTCTGCCTCCCGCCTTGCGTGAGGCATCGTCAGGAGCCAGATTCAGTACCTGTTCCGCTGTCCAGCGGTCCCCCTGATCAGTCATGGGAACCACCGTAGAGACCGCCACTGACAATCGCTCTGACCTGCAACAACGCGAGGAGTAGGGTCCGTTGTCAGTGGCGTGGTGCACCTTGGATGCAGCAGTCGGAAGCGGCTGCCGAGCATTGGAGGGGGACCATGACCATGCCCGAGACCGAGCAGCGAGCAGAAGCTCTGCGGCCGCACGCCGAAGACGCCTTCGCACACGAACTGAAAGCCCTGGCGGCCGCCGACGACCGGCCCCGCCCGACCCGCTGGAAGCTCTCCCCGTGGGCCGTCGCCACCTACCTGCTCGGAGGCACGCTCGCCGACGGGACGGTGATCACACCCAAGTACGTGGGACCGCGCCGCATCGTCGAAGTCGCCGTCACCACCCTGGCCACCGACCGCGCCCTGCTCCTGCTCGGCGTCCCCGGCACCGCCAAGACCTGGGTGTCCGAACACCTCGCGGCCGCCGTCAGCGGAGACTCCACCCTCCTCGTGCAGGGCACCGCCGGCACGCCCGAGGAAGCCATCCGGTACGGCTGGAACTACGCCCGGCTGCTCGCCCACGGCCCCAGCCGCGAGGCGCTCGTCCCCAGCCCCGTCATGCGGGCCATGGCCGACGGCATGACCGCCCGCGTCGAGGAGCTCACCCGCATCCCCGCCGACGTCCAGGACACCCTCATCACCGTCCTGTCCGAGAAGACCCTGCCCATACCGGAACTGGGCGACGAGGTGCAGGCCGTGCGCGGCTTCAACCTCATCGCCACCGCCAACGACCGCGACCGCGGGGTCAACGAGCTCTCCAGCGCGCTGCGCCGCCGCTTCAACACCGTGGTGCTCCCGCTGCCCGCCACCGCCGACGCCGAGGTCGACATCGTCGCCCGCCGCGTCGACCAGATGGGCCGCGCCCTCGACCTGCCGGCCGCGCCCGAAGGCCTGGAGGAGATCCGCCGGGTCGTCACCGTCTTCCGCGAGCTGCGCGACGGGGTCACCGGCGACGGCCGTACGAAGGTGAAATCGCCCAGCGGCACCCTGTCCACGGCCGAGGCCATCTCCGTCGTCACCGGCGGTCTGGCCCTGGCCGCCCACTTCGGGGACGGCGTACTGCGCCCCTCCGACGTCGCCGCCGGCATCCTCGGCGCCGTGGTCCGCGACCCGGCGGCCGACAAGGTGGTCTGGCAGGAGTACCTGGAGGCCGTGGTCCGCGAGCGCGACGGCTGGAAGGACTTCTACCGGGCCTGCCGGGCGGTGACCGTATGAGCCCGGCCACCGCACGGGCCGGGGGACCGCTGCTGCTGGGCGTACGGCACCACGGGCCCGGCTCCGCCCGCGCCGTCCGGGCGGCCCTGGACGCGGCCCGGCCCGGGGCGGTGCTGATCGAGGGCCCGCCCGAGGGGGACGCGCTGCTGCCGCTCGCCGCCGACCCGGGGATGCGGCCGCCCGTGGCGCTCCTCGCGCACGCGGCGGACGATCCGGGCCGGGCCGTGTTCTGGCCGCTGGCCGGGTTCTCGCCCGAGTGGGTCGCCATCCGCTGGGCCCAGGAGCACGAGGTCCCGGTCCGGTTCATCGACCTCCCGGCGGCGCACTCGCTCGCCGCCGACGGGGACCGGCCGCAGGCGGACAGTCCGGAGGGGGGCGAGGCCGACGCCGTCCGGCTCGACCCGCTCGCCGTACTGGCCGAGACCGCCGGGTACGACGACCCCGAGGGCTGGTGGGAGGACGTGGTCGAGCACCGCGGAGCCCGGGGAGCGGGAGAGGACGTGCTCGGCGCCTTCGAGGCGCTCGGGGAGGCCATGGGAGCCCTGCGCGAGGCGTACGGCGACGGCGGCCACCACCGCGACCTGGTGCGCGAGGCGTACATGCGGCAGCGGATGCGCGCCGCCCGCCGGGAGTTCGGCGACGCCTACGCCGTGGTGTGCGGGGCCTGGCACGTCCCGGCGCTGCGGGCCAGGACCACCGTGGCCGCGGACAAGGCGCTGCTGAGCGGCCTGCCCAAGGTCAAGGTCGAGACCACCTGGGTGCCCTGGACGCACCGCAGGCTCGCCCGGGCCGGCGGGTACGGCGCGGGCATCACCTCGCCCGGCTGGTACGCCCACCTCTTCACCGCCCGGGACCGGCCCGTCGAGCGGTGGCTGACGAAGGTCGCCGGACTGCTGCGGGAGGAGGACCGGCAGGTCTCCTCGGCCCACGTCATCGAGGCGGTCCGGCTCGCCGAGACCCTCGCCGCGATGCGAGGCAGGCCGCTGCCCGGCCTGACGGAGACCCTGGAAGCGGTCCGGGCCGTGATGTGCGACGGCTCCGACATCCCGCTCGCACTGATCGAGGACCGCCTCGTCGTCGGCGACGTGCTCGGCGAGGTCCCGGACGGGGCACCGGTGGTACCCCTCCAGCGGGACCTGACACGGCAGCAGCGGACGCTGCGGCTCAAGGCCGAGGCCGAGGACCGCGAGCTGGAACTCGACCTGCGCAAGGACACCGACACGGCGAAGTCCCTGCTGCTGCACCGGCTGCGGCTGCTCGGCATCGGCTGGGGCACCCCGGTCGCCTCCCGGTCCGGCACCGGGACCTTCCGGGAGACGTGGCGGCTGCGCTGGGAGCCGGAGCTGTCGGTGCGCATCGCCGAGGCCGGAATATGGGGGACCACCGTCCTCGGGGCGGCCACCGCCAAGGCCGAGGCCGACGCCGCCGGGGCCGAGGAGCTCGGCGAGGTGACGGCGCTGGCCGAGCAGTGCCTGCTGGCCGGCCTCGCGCAGGCGCTGCCCGCCGTACTGCGGGCCCTCGCCGACCGGGCCGCGCTGGACACCGACGTGGCGAAGCTCGCCAAGGCCCTGCCGGCGCTGGCCCGCTCGCTGCGGTACGGGGACGTGCGCGGCACCGACGCGACGGCGCTCGGCGTCGTGGCGGCCGGGCTCGCCGAGCGGATATGCGTGGCGCTGCCGTCGGCGTGCACGGCCGGACTGGACGCCGACGCGGCGGCGGAGATGCGCACGCACGTGGACGGGGTGCACGGGGCCGTCGGCCTGCTGGCGGACACGGACGAGGGACTGCGGGAGCGCTGGTCCGCGGTGCTCGCGGTGCTGGCCGACCGGGACACCGTGCCCGGCCTGATCCGCGGCCGGGCGGCCCGGCTGCTCCTCGACGACGGCCGGCAGCCGGCCGAGGAGACGGCCCGGCTGATGGGGCTCGCCCTGTCCCCGGCCTCCTCCCCGGCCGATGCGGCGGGCTGGATCGAGGGCTTCGCGGGCGGGAGCTCGGGCGGGGGCACGCTGCTGGTCCACGACGACCGGCTGCTGGGCCTGATCGACACCTGGCTGGTGGGAGTGCCGGAGCGCGCGTTCACCGACGTACTGCCGCTGCTGCGGCGGACGTTCGGGGCGTACGAGCCGGGCGTGAAGCGGACCCTGGGCGAGCTGGTCCGCCGCGGCCCGGGCGGTTCCGCCGTCGCGGTGACGACGGGCGCGGCCCCCGAGGGCTTCGCCCCGGAGCTGGACCCGGTCCGGGCGGACGCGGTGGTGGGGCTGGTGCGGATGCTGCTCGCCGGGTGAGGTGCGGCGCCGCTGCCGGGCTCCGCCCCGGACCCCGCGCCTCGAACGCCGGCGGGGGCGAAGGGAGCGGGGCCGGGAGTGTGGGAAACGACGAGTGCAGGGGGACAGGAACATGAACGGTACGGACGTGAGTGCGGGAGAGCGGGACATCGCGGACCCCGCCGGAGGCGAACGGCTGCGGCGGTGGCGGATGGTGCTCGGCGGGGGCGAGGCCGACGGCACCGGCTGCGCGCTGACCGGGCGGGACGCGGCGATGGACGCAGCGCTCGGCGCGCTGTACGGCGGGGGCGGTGAGGCGGGGTCGCGCCGGACGTCGGGGGCCCGGTCGGCCGGCCTCGGCGGCTCCGCGCCGAACGTGGCCCGCTGGCTCGGGGACATCCGAACGTACTTCCCGAGCTCCGTGGTCCAGGTCATGCAGCGCGACGCGATCGAGCGCCTCGGCCTGGCCGCCCTGCTGCTGGAGCCGGAGATGCTGGAGGCCGTCGAACCCGACGTGCACCTCGTCGGCACCCTGCTCTCCCTCAACAAGGCGATGCCCGAGACGACGAAGGAGACGGCGCGGGCCGTGGTGCGCAAGGTGGTGGAGCAGTTGGAGAAGCGGCTCGCCACCCGCACCCGGGCCACCCTCACCGGCGCCCTCGACCGCTCCGCCCGGATCAGCCGTCCCCGCCACCACGACATCGACTGGGACCGCACCATCCGGGCCAACCTCAAGAACTATCTGCCCGAGTACCGCACCGTCGTCCCCGAACGTCTGATCGGCTACGGCCGGGCGGCGCAATCGGTGAAGAAGGAGGTGATCCTCTGCATCGACCAGTCGGGTTCGATGGCGGCCTCCGTCGTCTACGCCTCCGTCTTCGGCGCGGTCCTCGCCTCCATGCGCTCGATCGCCACCCGTCTGGTCGTCTTCGACACCGCGGTCGTCGACCTGACCGATCAGCTCGACGACCCGGTCGACGTGCTGTTCGGCACCCAATTGGGCGGCGGCACCGACATCAACCGGGCCCTCGCCTACTGCCAGTCGAAGATCACCCGGCCCGCGGACACCGTCGTCGTCCTGATCAGTGACCTCTACGAGGGCGGCATCCGCAACGAGATGCTCAAGCGGGTCGCCGCGATGAAGGGGGCGGGCGTCGAGTTCGTGACCCTGCTCGCCCTGTCCGACGAAGGAGCCCCGGCCTACGACCGCGAGCACGCCGCCGCCCTTGCGGCGCTCGGGGCGCCGGCCTTCGCCTGCACCCCCGACCTGTTCCCGGAGGTGATGGCCGCGGCGCTGGAGAAGCGCCCCCTGCCGACCCCCTGACGGCAGCGCCCCGGCCTTTGCTGTGAATCGGTGAATCACACGAACTTCCAGTTCAACCGTGAGGCGATCTGTGACAGGTATCACCGCTCAGGTGTGATCTGCGATTTAGGGTCCCACGTCCCTCGGGGATAACCTGCGGGACGGACATGCCGCGTCCACGGTCACCGTGTGCGCCTTCCTTGTGACAGCGCCGTCACGTTGCCCTCCGCGGCACGCCCACGCAGATAGCAGACAACCGCGAATCACTGCGAATCTTTAAAAAGACAAGGGACGGACGCGCGTGGACCTGTTCGAGTACCAGGCGAGGGACCTCTTCGCCAAGCACGGTGTACCGGTGCTGGCCGGTGAAGTCATCGACACGCCTGAGGCGGCTCGCGAGGCCACCGAGCGGCTGGGCGGCAAGTCGGTCGTCAAGGCGCAGGTGAAGGTCGGCGGCCGCGGCAAGGCCGGCGGCGTGAAGCTGGCCGCCACCCCGGACGAGGCTGTCGCCCGGGCGACGGACATCCTCGGCATGGACATCAAGGGCCACACGGTCCACAAGGTGATGATCGCCGAGACGGCTCCGGAGATCCTCGAGGAGTACTACGTCTCGTACCTCCTCGACCGGACCAACCGCACCTTCCTCGCCATGGCGTCCGTCGCGGGCGGCATGGACATCGAGCAGGTCGCCGAGGAGACCCCGGAGAAGCTCGCCAAGGTCCCGGTGAACGCCAACGAGGGCGTGACCATCGAGAAGGCCCGCGAGATCGTCGCGCTGGCGCAGTTCCCGGCCGAGGTCGCCGAGAAGGTCGCCGAGGTCCTCGTGACCCTGTGGCTGACCTTCATCGCCGAGGACGCGCTCCTCGTCGAGGTCAACCCGCTCGCGAAGGTCGCCAACGGCGACGTCATCGCGCTCGACGGCAAGGTCTCGCTCGACGAGAACGCCGAGTTCCGCCAGCCGGGTCACGAGGAGTTCGTGGACCACGCGGCCGCGAACCCGCTCGAGGCCGCCGCCAAGGCGAAGAACCTCAACTACGTCAAGCTCGACGGTGAGGTCGGCATCATCGGCAACGGCGCGGGTCTCGTCATGAGCACCCTCGACGTCGTCGCGTACGCCGGCGAGAACCACGGCGGCGTCAAGCCCGCCAACTTCCTGGACATCGGCGGTGGCGCCTCCGCCGCCGTCATGGCCAACGGTCTCGAGATCATCCTCGGCGACCCGGACGTCAAGTCCGTCTTCGTCAACGTCTTCGGTGGCATCACCGCCTGTGACGAGGTCGCCAACGGCATCGTCCAGGCGCTGCAGCTGCTCGCGGACAGGGGCGAGGCGGTCACCAAGCCGCTGGTCGTCCGTCTCGACGGCAACAACGCCGAGCTGGGTCGCAAGATCCTCTCGGACGCCAACCACCCGCTGGTCCAGCGCGTGGACACCATGGACGGCGCGGCCGACAAGGCCGCCGAGCTCGCGGCTGCGAAGTAAGGGCAGAGGTCACAGACTCACATGGCTATCTTCCTCAACAAGGACAGCAAGGTCATCGTCCAGGGCATGACCGGTGCCACGGGCATGAAGCACACCAAGCTGATGCTGGCTGACGGCACCAACATCGTCGGCGGCGTGAACCCGCGCAAGGCCGGCACCACCGTCGACTTCGACGGCACCGAGGTCCCGGTCTTCGGCTCCGTCGCCGAGGCGATGGAGAAGACGGGCGCCAACGTCTCCGTCCTCTTCGTCCCGCCGGCCTTCGCCAAGGCCGCCGTCGTCGAGGCGATCGACGCCGAGATCCCGCTGGCCGTCGTCATCACCGAGGGCATCGCGGTGCACGACTCCGCCGCCTTCTGGGCGTACGCGACCGCCAAGGGCAACAAGACCCGGATCATCGGCCCGAACTGCCCGGGTCTGATCACCCCCGGCCAGTCCAACGCCGGCATCATCCCGGGCGACATCACCAAGCCCGGCAAGATCGGTCTCGTGTCCAAGTCGGGCACGCTGACCTACCAGATGATGTACGAGCTCCGTGACATCGGCTTCACCTCCGCCGTCGGCATCGGTGGCGACCCGGTCATCGGCACCACGCACATCGACGCCCTGGAGGCCTTCGAGGCCGACCCGGACACCGAGCTCATCGTCATGATCGGCGAGATCGGCGGCGACGCCGAGGAGCGTGCGGCGGACTTCATCGCGAAGAACGTCACCAAGCCGGTCGTCGGCTACGTCGCGGGCTTCACCGCCCCCGAGGGCAAGACCATGGGCCACGCCGGCGCCATCGTCTCCGGCTCCTCCGGCACCGCGCAGGCCAAGAAGGAGGCCCTCGAGGCCGCCGGTGTGAAGGTCGGCAAGACCCCCACCGAGACCGCGAAGCTGGCGCGCGAGATCCTGAACGCCAAGTAAGCGCGACTCTGCACGGGCGTGGCCCGCACCCCCCCCGGGGGTGCGGGCCACGCCCGTTCTCATTCGCCCTTCGGGGCGATCCGCGCCGGTCCGGCCTCCGGATCGGCGAGCAGTTTGTCGTGGAGTTGTCTGCTGTGCTCGGTGAGCTGCTGGGGGCCGGCGAGCGGGGGCACGCCGGAGACGCTCTCGCCGGGCGCCAGCGGGGGCTCGTAGTGGGTGGGCGCGGTCATGAGCGTGTAGGCGGTCGAGACGGCGATCATCGCCGTCAGGCTGAGGGTCGCGCGGGTCCACGTCCGGGTGCGCCGCTCCCCGCCGCCACGGACGGCCGCGGCCGGGCGGGGATCGAGGTCGACGGCCGGTCGCAGTGCGGTGAACAGGTCCCGCAGCAGCGCGGACTGCTTCTCGGGCGGTACCTCGGCCAGTTCGGGGATCAGCTCGGTGAGGTCGGCGTGCGCGTGCACGAGCCGGTTCCCGGCGGTGGGGGTGGTGGCCTCGGTCTCGGCGGCGGTGTCGGGCAGGTCGAGGCCGACGCCGTCGTAGAGCAGGACGGTACGGCGGTGGACGGGGGGCAGCGAGAGCAGCGCGTCGAGGAGCATCCGGTCCGCGGGTTCGGCGGGGGGCTTGTCGGGGTGGCGGTGGGCGCGCCGGAACCGGTGCCAGGGGGAGAGGGCGTACTCGTACACGATCGCCCGCACCCAGCCCACCGGGTCCGGGTCGGTGGCCACCTCGGGCCACCGTGCCCAGGCCTGGACGAAAGCTTTCTCCACCGCCTCCAGGGCGAGGGCCCCGCGGCCGGTGAGCAGGTAGGCCTGCCGGGCGAGATCGCGTGCGGCACGGGCATAGAGGGCGTCGAAGGCCTCGGCCGGGCCCTGTGCCGGGACCGCCGTGGGCTGCTCGGCGGGCTCGGCAGGCTCGGCAGGCTCGTCGGGCTCGGCGGGCTCGCCGGTGGTGGCGACGGTGGTGGCGATGGGCTCGCCGGTCACGGCGGCGGGCCCGTCGGCGGTCGCCTCGGCGGTCGCGGGTTCGGCCGGAGCGTTCGCGGCGGGTGGGTCGGCGGCAGGGTCCTCCGCCGCCCGTGCCGGCTTCGCCTCCCCGGGCTCACCGGTGGGCGCTGCGGCTTCCGTGGGGTCCGCCAGCCGGGCCAGGAAGCGCGTGTACACCTCCCGCTTGCGTCCGCGGGGGGCCGTGCGGCCCGATTCCCAGGAGCGGACGGTCGCCGCGGTGACGCCCAGCGCCGCGGCGACCTCTTCGTGTGTCAGTTCCGCCGCCTCGCGCAGTCTGCGGCGCTCCTTCGGGGCGGGCAGGCTCAGCTCCGAGTCCGCTGAGGAGGCCGTCTCGACGCTTCGTGTCATGCCACACTCCCCGCGAACCGACAGCCCTGGGCGAAAAAGTACATAAACGTATATTGAGCGACACCACGGGCATTCGCCTGTTACCCGCCCATAGCGCGTGTCGTTGGCACCATGGCGGGGTGACCCAAGTGACCGAACGCGGGACCTCGTTGCCGACGGCCCCGCGAGCCGGCGTGCGGCGCCGTTCGCCGGCCGCCGCCGCATGCGTCGTGGGCGGCGCCGTGGCGGCCGGACTCGGGCTCGGCTTCCTCGCCGTGCTCGTCATCGTGCTGTGGATCAGTTCCCCCTACCCCGACAGCGGCCCCGGCGGGGCCCTGCACCTCGCCGCCGGGCTCTGGCTGCTCGCGCACGGGACCGAGCTGGTGCGGTACGACACCCTGTCCGGCGTTCCCGCGCCCGTCGGCATGACGCCCCTGCTCCTCGTCGCGCTGCCCGTGCTGCTCGTACGGCGGGCCGCGCGGCTGGGCAGCGCCGCCGAGGAGGAGGACGAGGAGGTGCTGCCCGCCGGAGCCGTGTTCTCCGCCGTGCTCTGCGGATATCTCGCCGTCGGGGCCGTCGCCACGGTCTACGCCGCGGGCGGCCCCATGTCGGCCGACCCCATCAGTGCGGCCTGGCACATCCCGCTGGTCGCGGTGCTCGCCGCCGCAGGCGGGGTGTGGGGAGCGCGGGGACGTCCGCTCGGGCCGCTGCCGTCCTGGCTGCCAGGGGGCGTACGGAGGGCCGTCGTGCGCCCCCGGTACGCGCTGGCGCTCCGGGCGGGCGCGGGTGGGGCCCTGGTGCTCCTCGGCGGTGGCGCGCTGGTCGTCGGCGCCTCGCTCGCGTGGCACGGCGCCGAGGTGCAGGCCTCCTTCCTGTCGCTGACCGGGGTCTGGTCGGGCCGCTTCGCGGTCCTGCTGCTCGCGCTGACGCTGATCCCGAATGCCATGGTCTGGGGCGCGGCCTACGCCCTCGGGCCCGGCTTCGCCCTCGGCGCCGACGTGACGGCCGGCCCGCTCGGCTTCCCGGGCGCGCCCGGGCTGCCCCGCTTCCCGCTGCTGGCAGCGCTCCCGTCCGACGGGCCCGGGACCCCGCTGACCTGGGCGGTCGCCGTGGTGCCGGTGGTTGCCGGGCTGGCGGTGGGCTGGTTCGCGGTACGCCGGGCGCGCGAGGTCTCGTACGGGGAGACCGCGCTCACGGCGGCCCTGGGCTCGCTGGTGTGCGGCCTCGCGATGGCCGGGCTCGCGGCGGCGTCGGCGGGGCCGATGGGCTCGCGGCGGCTGGCCGAGTTCGGGCCGGTGTGGTGGGCCACCGGGGCGGCGGCGCTCGCGTGGACGGCGGTGCTGGCCGTGCCGGTCGCGGTGGCGGTGCACGCGTGGCGGAACCGCCCGGCGATGGGGCCGGGCGCGCTGGATGCCGATGCCGATGCCGATGGCGATGGCGCGGTGGGTGACGGGTGGCACGACAGCGGGGTGCGGGAGGTCCGGTGGGCGGCGATGAGGAAGGCGGCGGGGGCGCTGATTCCCGAGATCGGGGTGGCGGTGCCTCCGGCGGTTCCTGAGGTTCCTGAGGTTCCTGCTGTGCCTGAGGTGCGGGTGCGGGTGCGGAGGGCTGTGACCGTGGTGTCCGGGCTGGATCTGGATCCGGGCCTGCTCGCGGGGAAGGCGGCGGAGCCGGTGCTGCCGTTGGCTCCGCCGGTGGTGGGGGCGCGGGTGCTGGCCCGGCGGAAGCCGCCGCCCGAGTAGGCCGTTCGGGTGCGGCGCCGCTGCTGGGGCTCCGCCCCAGACCCCGCGCCTCAAACGCCGGCGAGGCTGAAAGATCGCCTCAAACGCCGGCGGGGCTGGGAGGGAGTCGGCGAGGCCGAAAGACCGCCTGGCGCCAGCGGGGCCGGCAGGCAGTCGGCGAGGCCGAAAGAACGCCTGACGTCGGCGGGGCCGGGAGGGGGTGTCGGCCGTTACGGGCGGACCTTCAGGACGTCGCCCACCAGGTTGTTCGGGAGGAGGGTGTTGCACTGGAGTTCCGCCGACTTGGTGAGGGCGTCGTCGCGGCAGACGTAGAAGTCCTTGTACGCGAGCTGCAGCGCGTACGAGCTCATCGCCAGCAGGATCGCCAGTGAGGCCGTGACCAGCCCGCTCACCGCCGCCGTGCGCTGGGGGCGGGCCGCGGGGCCCAGGGCGTCCAGGCCACCCGCCGTTGCGGCCGGGGCGCCGTCGGCCGTCGCCGGTACGGGCTTGCCGCGCAGCGCGCTGATTCCCCAGTAGAGGGCGAGCGCCCCGAGCAGCAGTCCCACCGACGGGATGCCGAAGATCCCGAAGAAGAAGCCCCACATGCCGGCCAGCAGCGCGTACCGGGCGCGGCGCTGGATCGGGTCCGTCGGGTCCCAGCGAGCCGGCCCCCGCTGCCCGTCCGAGTCCTTCGGGCTCTCGCCGTTCCCGCCACCACCACCGTCGCGCGGCTGCCACGGCTGGTCGGGCCGGCCTTCCGGCGGAGCAGCGAAGGGGTTGTCGTCGGTGGGGGAGTCGGGCTGACGGCGGTCCGGCATCGGGTGTGTTTCTTCCCCTGTGTCATGGACGTCGGGAGGACGTCGTGGCGAGGTGAGCCCAGTTTGCGGCTTGTACGCCAGACGCTACCGCCCGGTCGTCCCCCCGTCCCTCGGGGGCTGTCCGGTGTACCGGTATCGTTGCAGGCGGTCGGTGGCTTCGTACGGTTGCCCATATATCGGTACCCCGAAGTTTCGTATGACCACACAAGACGAACACCGCAATCCCGCGAGAAAGGGCCTCCCATGGCCGCCTCCCGCCTGGTCGTGCTGGTCTCCGGTTCCGGCACCAACCTCCAGGCCCTCCTCGATGCCATCGACGCCCACCCCGGCGGATCCGAGGGCTTCGGCGCCGAAGTCGTCGCCGTGGGTGCCGACCGCGAGAACATCGCCGGCCTGGAGCGGGCGGAGAAGGCCGGGATTCCGACCTTCGTCTGCCCGGTCAAGGGCTACGGGAGCCGCGCGGAGTGGGATGTCGCCCTCACCGAGGCGACCGACGCGTACGCGCCGGACCTCGTCGTGTCCGCCGGATTCATGAAGATCGTGGGCAAGGTGTTCATCGACCGCTTCGGCGGCCGGTTCATCAACACCCACCCCGCCCTCCTCCCCGCCTTCCCGGGTGCGCACGGCGTACGGGACGCACTCGCGTACGGCGCGAAGGTCACCGGCTGCACGGTCCACTTCGTGGACAGCGGCGTGGACACCGGTCCGATCATCGCCCAGGGTGTGGTCGAGGTCAGGGACGAGGACGACGAAGCCGCTCTCCATGAGCGCATCAAGGAAGTCGAGCGCCAGCTGCTCGTCGATGTCGTGGGGCGTCTGGCCCGGCACGGCTACCGCATTGAGGGACGAAAGGTAACAATCCAGTGACCGCCGTAGAGAGCAACGACCCGACCACGACCCAGCGGCCGATCAGGCGTGCGCTCGTCAGTGTCTACGACAAGACGGGACTGGAAGAGCTGGCCCGCGGCCTGCACGAGGCGGGCGTCGCGCTCGTCTCCACCGGCTCCACCGCGTCGCGGATCGCCGCGGCCGGAGTGCCCGTCACCAAGGTGGAGGAGCTGACCGGCTTCCCCGAGTGCCTGGACGGCCGGGTCAAGACCCTGCACCCGCGCGTGCACGCCGGCATCCTGGCCGACCTGCGCCTGGAGGACCACCGCAACCAGCTCGCCGAGCTGGGCGTGGAGCCCTTCGATCTGGTGATCGTCAACCTGTATCCCTTCCTGGCGACCGTCCAGTCGGGTGCCACCCCCGACGAGTGCGTGGAGCAGATCGACATCGGCGGCCCGTCGATGGTGCGCGCCGCCGCCAAGAACCACCCCTCCGTCGCGGTCGTCACCAGCCCGGCCCGCTACGCCGACGTCATCGCGGCGGCCCAGGGCGGCGGCTTCGACCTCACCGCCCGCAAGCGGCTCGCGGCCGAGGCCTTCCAGCACACCGCCGCCTACGACGTGGCCGTGGCCTCCTGGTTCACGAACGCGTACGCCCCGGAAGCCCCCGAGGACGACGCCGCGGCGCTGCCCGAGTTCCTGGCCGGCGCCTGGGAGCGCAAGTCGACCCTGCGCTACGGCGAGAACCCGCACCAGGCCGCCGCCCTCTACACGGACGGTCAGCCCGGCGGACTCGCCAACGCGGAGCAGCTGCACGGCAAGGAGATGTCCTTCAACAACTACGTGGACACCGAGGCCGCGCGTCGCGCCGCCTACGACCACGAAGAGCCGTGCGTCGCGATCATCAAGCACGCCAACCCGTGCGGCATCGCGGTCGGCGCGGACGTCGCCGCGGCCCACCGCAAGGCGCACGCCTGCGACCCGCTGTCGGCCTTCGGCGGCGTCATCGCGGTCAACCGCCCGGTGACCGTCGAGCTCGCCGAGCAGGTCGCGGAGATCTTCACCGAGGTCATCGCCGCCCCCGCCTACGAGGACGGCGCGGTCGAGGTCCTGGCCAAGAAGAAGAACATCCGCGTCCTGAAGGTGGACGGCACCCCGCACCAGCCGGGAGACCTCAAGCCCATCAGCGGCGGTGCGCTGCTCCAGCAGAGCGACCTCTTCCAGGCCGAGGGCGACGACCCGGCCAACTGGACCCTGGCCACCGGCGACGCCCTGTCCCCGGCGGAGCTCGCCGAGCTGGCCTTCGCGTGGAAGGCCTGCCGGGCCGTCAAGTCCAACGCGATCCTGCTCGCCAAGGACGGCGCCTCGGTCGGCGTCGGCATGGGCCAGGTCAACCGCGTGGACTCGGCGAAGCTGGCGGTCGAGCGGGCGGGTGCCGAGCGCGCGCAGGGCTCGTACGCCGCGTCCGACGCCTTCTTCCCCTTCCCGGACGGGCTGGAGATCCTGACGGCCGCGGGCATCAAGGCCGTGGTCCAGCCGGGTGGTTCGGTCCGTGACGAGCAGGTCGTCGAGGCCGCGCAGAAGGCCGGCGTGACCATGTACTTCACCGGGACCCGGCACTTCTTCCACTGAGCCGTCCGGCAGACCCCGACCTACGGCGAAGGCCGCGTCCCGCACTGCGGGACGCGGCCTTCGCCGTATGCGTACGGGACGGTCAGTACTGGGGGCGCCGGAAGTAGTCCCCGGCCTTGGCGAGGCCGATGACGACGGTGAGGCCGAGGGCGAGGGAGATCAGGGACGGCAGCACGGTGATGAAGGTGGCGCCGGCCTGGGTGTGCTCGCTCGCACCGAGCGCGACCAGGTACACCAGCACGCCGAGGGCGGCGAAGAGGGTCTGGAGCGAGCCGTAGATGATGCCGGAGACGCGCACTCCGCCGCGGCCCTTGCCCATCTTGGCCGCGGTCAGGATGGGCCACAGGGCGAAGCCGATGAAGAGGAGGCCCAGGACGACGCCCGCGGTCCCGGCGACGGCGCCGGCGTCCTCCGTGGCGGAGCTGGACGAGCTGGAGTCCGAGAGCACAGCGGCGAACACGGCACCGCCGATGATGACGAACAGGCCGCCCAGCGCCTGCAGCGCGCCCACGATGAAGAGGATGACGCGGGCGGCCTTGGCGCCGCCCGGCATCTCCATGTGGGCTCCGGGGTATCCGCCGGGCCCGCCCGGGTACCCGGCCGGGCCGCCCGGGTAGCCCTGCGGGGCCTGCTGCGGGTAGGCGTAGCCGCCCTGCGGCGGGACGCCCTGGGGCGCCTGCTGGGGGTAGCCGTAGCCGGGCTGGCCCTGGGGGGCCTGGGGCGGCTGCTGTCCGTACGGGTTGTGCGGTTCGCCGAAGCTCATGGTGGGGTGTTCCTCCGTGGAAGTGCAGGGACGCACGGCACGAGCGCGGAGGAATCCTGCACGGTGCGGTCCCGCCCCCCGGCACTGCCCGCGGCACTCAGTCGTTTCATCGTCGTCCGACCGGCTGTTACTTGTCCAGTTGGTTGCGCTACGGGCGGTGACTTGTTGTGCAAGTGCAATGAACCCAGAGCCCCTGCGAGTGCCTTGACTGGAACCGGGACCACCTCATCCGGGAGGATGGGGTCATGACCGCCCAGATTCTCGATGGCAAGGCCACCGCCGCCGCGATCAAGTCCGAACTGACCGCCCGTGTGGCGGCCCTGAAGGCCCGGGGTATCACCCCCGGCCTCGGCACCCTGCTGGTCGGTGACGATCCGGGCAGCCGGTGGTACGTCAACGGCAAGCACAAGGACTGCGCCGAGGTCGGCATCGCCTCCATCCAGCGCGAACTGCCCGAGACGGCCTCCCAGGAGGACATCGAGGCGGTCGTACGGGAGCTCAACGCCAACCCGGAGTGCACCGGCTACATCGTCCAACTCCCGCTCCCCAAGGGCATCGACACCAACCGGGTCCTGGAGCTGATGGACCCGCTGAAGGACGCCGACGGCCTGCACCCCATGTCGCTGGGCCGGCTGGTTCTGGGCGAGCCGGGCCCGCTGCCCTGCACCCCGTACGGGATCGTCGAACTGCTGCGCCACCACGGCGTTGCGATCAACGGCGCGCACGTCGTCGTCCTCGGCCGCGGGATCACCGTCGGGCGTTCCATCGGCCTGCTGCTGACCCGTAAGTCCGAGAACGCGACCGTGACGCTCTGCCACACCGGTACGCGCGACCTCTCCGGGCTGCTGCGCCAGGCGGACATCATCGTCGCGGCGGCCGGTGTGCCGCACCTGGTCAAGCCGGAGGACGTGCGGCCGGGCGCGGCCGTGCTCGACGTGGGCGTCAGCCGCGACGGGAGCGGGAAGATCGTCGGCGACGTGCATCCGGGCGTGGCCGAGGTGGCCGCGTGGATCTCGCCGAACCCGGGCGGGGTCGGCCCGATGACCCGGGCCCAGCTGCTCGTCAATGTCGTCGAGGCGGCGGAACGGACCTCCAGTGCAGGCTGAATCGGACGCGGAGAACGCGGCGGGCGGTGGCGCGGCCCGGGCGAACGGCACCCCCGTCGCTCCGGTCGCACCCGTCACGCCGGTCGTCCCTGCCGTCGGGGCCGGGCCCGGTGCCCAGAGCGGTGCCGCCGCGTCCGGGGCCGAGGCGGCCAGGTCCCGCCGCTTCCCCTCCGTCACCCGGGACACCGCCCGCCCCGAGGGCAGCGGCCGCGCCGTGCCCGGGGCCGTGTCCACACCGGCCCGTCAGTGGCCGATGCTCAGCGTGCTCACCGCGACCGCGGTCGGGCTGCTGATCACGGCGCTCGGGCACCCGCGGGTCGGCTGCCTGTTCATCGGCGTGGCCCTGATCGCGGCCTCGGTGATGCGGCGCCTGCTGCCCTCGGTGGGCATGCTCGCGGTCCGGTCCCGCTTCACGGACATGATCACGTACGGGCTGCTGGGCGTGGCGATCACCCTGCTGGCGCTGGTGATGCCCAAGCCGTTGCTGCACATCCCCTTCATGGAGGACGTGGTCCGCTTCACCGTGCGCTAGGCCGTCTCTTCCGGATCTTGTCGGCCGACAACGCGGCCGGGTGCGGTGCCGGGCGTCGCGGGCCCGGCAAGATCCGGAAGAGACGGCCCAGCCGCGGTGGACCAGTGCGTCCGGCGTCCGCCCCGGCCCCGGCAGCTCCCGTACGGCGGCGCCGGGCGGCGGGGCGCCGCACAGCAGCTTCGGCAGGATCGACACGGCCTGCCCGGTGGCCACCAGCCACAGCCCGGACCGCAGGTCCCCGCACTCGTGGGCGAAGCGCGGGGTGAATCCGGCGTCCCCACTCCATCCGCGCCACGTACGTGCAAGTGGCCCAACGGGAGGGTGAAATCGACGCGGTGGCGTGCGCGGCCGGCAGCGTGCCGCGGCGAACGTCTGCGTCAAGGCCGTGGAGGGGCACCGGACGGGCCGGATCTTCCTGGTCGAACAGCGGCCCGCGGGCCGGTCGCGCCTTCGAACACCGGGGTCCGTGTGCCACGCACCACAGGGACCCGGGGGTTAGCCCGGTCCCGGGTCGGATAGCCTGACCGCGGATGTCTCTTCACGTCAAGATTTACAGGGGAGCGGCGTCCTCCAGCACATGGGGCAGGGACGCCCCACCGCCAGCTGTCTAACGGAGAAGGCCATGACCCGCACTCCTGTGAATGTCACCGTCACCGGCGCCGCCGGCCAGATCGGCTACGCGCTGCTCTTCCGCATCGCTTCCGGTCACCTGCTCGGCGCGGACGTGCCGGTCAAGCTCCGTCTTCTGGAGATCCCTCAGGGCATGAAGGCCGCCGAGGGCACCGCCATGGAGCTCGACGACTGCGCCTTCCCGCTGCTCGCCGGCATCGACATCTTCGACGACCCGAACCAGGGCTTCGACGGCGCCAACGTCGCGCTGCTCGTGGGCGCCCGCCCGCGCACCAAGGGCATGGAGCGCGGCGACCTGCTCGCCGCCAACGGCGGCATCTTCAAGCCGCAGGGCCAGGCCATCAACGCGCACGCCGCGGACGACATCAAGGTCCTGGTCGTGGGCAACCCGGCCAACACCAACGCGCTCATCGCGCAGGCCGCCGCCCCGGACGTACCGGCCGAGCGCTTCACCGCGATGACCCGCCTGGACCACAACCGCGCGATCTCGCAGCTGGCCGCCAAGACCGGCGCCGCCGTCTCCGACATCAAGCGCCTGACCATCTGGGGCAACCACTCGGCGACCCAGTACCCGGACATCTTCCACGCGGAGATCGCCGGCAAGAACGCCGCCGAGGTCGTCAACGACGAGCTGTGGCTGGCCGACACCTTCATCCCGACCGTCGCCAAGCGCGGCGCCGCGATCATCGAGGCCCGTGGCGCGTCCTCGGCCGCCTCGGCCGCCAACGCCGCCATCGACCACGTCCACACGTGGGTCAACGGCACCGCCGAGGGCGACTGGACCTCGATGGGCATCCCGTCGGACGGCTCCTACGGCGTCCCGGCCGGTCTGATCTCCTCCTTCCCCGTCACCTGCAAGGACGGCAAGTACGAGATCGTCCAGGGCCTGGACATCAACGAGTTCTCCCGCACCCGCATCGACGCCTCCGTCCAGGAGCTGGCGGAGGAGCGCGAAGCGGTCCGCGAGCTCGGCCTGATCTGATCCGGTCGCCCGACCCGATCCGCTCTTCCGAAAGGCCCCGGCGCACTGCGCCGGGGCCTTTTGGCGCGATCGCGCCTGTCGCGGTGCCGATGATCGCCTTATCGTTTCCCTCCGCACACCGAAAGGGGGATTCGGTGACAAGCACCGCGGATGACAGAACTCCCGTGCACCCTTCGCTCAGCGAAGCCGGTCGGCTGCTGTGCGCCGGCAGCTATCTCGACGCCGCGTACCGCGACAGGGTGATCCAGGAGCTCTATGTCCACGAGGAGCGCTTCGTGGCGCCCTCCTACGGCTTCGACGCCGCACGCGTCCTCGCCCACGCACTCCAGGCCCGCCGCGCCGAAGCGGCCTGGGCCTCGGCCGTCCTGGCGGTGTGGGGGCTCGGACTGGTACTGGCCCAGGCACTTGTGATCTTCCTGCTGATCCCGGCCGCGTTCCTGAGCGGGGCCGCTCGGCTCGAGCGCCGCCGGGTGAAGCGGGAACGCGGCAGCCGCTTCCTGGAACTCCTCCTGCGCGCATGCGGCTACGTCCTGCTCATCGGCGTCGTGCTGGGCGTGCTGGTCGGCGCGGTCGAAGGCCGGACGAGCGTCGGAGGGACCGACGAATCGCTCCTGGTTTTCGAGTCCTTCCTGCGGGAGTTCGAGGGAGAGCCCTTCGCCCTCGGCTTCGTTCTGGCGCTGCCCGCACTCGGCTACGCGCTCGCGGTCGCGTACGCCTGGACGGCCCTGATCGTCTTCGCCCTGCTGGCCCTGGTCGTCGGCCTCCAGCAGGGCCACTTCGCCCGCGTCATCAGCACCTCGCTCAGCCGCGACCGCTACGCCGACCCGACCGCCGACCCCGCCTCCGGCAGGCGCTTCGTCATGGCCCGCGACCGGATCCTGCGGACCCAGCACAGCCGCCTGGTCATCTACAGCGTCGAGGACCCGTTCTGCGGTGCGGGCGCCGCGTACCGCCCCTGGCACCTGTCGGTCGAGCTGCGCCCCCGCACGGACGGCGTCGAGCCCGAACCGCTGGACAACGAGCGGATCGTGGCCCGCATCCGGCCGCGGCTGGAGGCCCTGCGCGTCCCGTCCCCGCACGGCTCGCCCGAGGCCGAGCAGGCCGTACTGGACCGGCTGCGGGAACTGGTCGTCGACGAGTGCGTGTTCCTGCCGGCCTCCGGGCTGCCGGCCGCGTTCGCGCCGGACCTCTCGGACAGCGCGTTCGAGGCGCACCGGGCCGGAGCCGTGGAGGAGGGCGGGGAGCGCCGCCGGCACTTCCTGCGGGTACGGGTCGGCGGCTGGGACGAGAACCTCGTCGTCACCGTCTTCGTACGCGTCCACACGCAGGGCGGGATGCTGATGCTGGAGGTGGCGCCGCACGTGCTGCTGCCCATCCGGCCGGAGTTCCAGGAGGCCGACGACGTGGCCCGGCGCCACCTGCGCAACAACCCCTTCGCCAAGGTGGTCTGGGCGCTGCGCAACGCCCCGCGCTCGCTCGGCAAGGCCCTCACCACCCTGTCGGGCGGCAGCCGCGGCCCGTGGCAGATCGCCACGGAGGGCCACGGCGGCGCGCTCCCGGCCGGTCCGGCCGTGTCCGTACGCGAACTCGCGGCGCGGGAGGACGCCTCGCTGTTCCAGCTGATGGACCTGGACCGGTACCTGAAGACCATTCAGGACCGGATCGTCGGCGGCGTGACCCTCGCCCTGCACGAAGCGGGCTGGCACACGGAGGAGTTCGCACAGCGGGCGGTCACGGTGGCGGAGGGCGGGGTCTTCATCCAGTCCGTGAGCCACAGCGCGTTCAGCGTGGGCGGCAGCGGGCACAGCAACCGGACGAGCCACCACACGAGCCACCACACCAGCGGGGGGAGCAGCAATGACGCATGACGGGGGAGCCGGAGCGGGGTCGGGAGCCGGCACCGGGGAAGTGCGGATCAACAGCGTCAGCAACACGGCGTTCAGCATCGGCGGCACGCACATCACCAACACCAGCGTCCACCACGACGGTACGGGGGCGGGTGCCCCGGGCGCGGAGGAACTGCTGGAGGCCGTAAGGGAGCTGCGCGCCGCCCTCGTACGCCTGCCCCGCAGCGCCGACCGGGCGGCGCTCGACACCGAACTGGACGAGGCCGCGGGCGAGCTGGAGGGGGCCGGGGAGATCCGGCCCGGCCTGCCCGCCCGGCTGAGGGGGGCGCTCCAGCGCTGGGCCCCGCTGGTGGAGTCGGTGAACGCGGCCGCGGCCCTCGGCGGGCTGCTCGCCGCGTTGGGGAGCTGACCGGTGGCCACCGGCGGCGGCGCCCACTGGAATCCGCAGTCGCAGCGCTGGGAGTGGGCGGACCAGCCGCCGCCACCGCCGACGGGCGGCGGTGGCGGTCGTGGCGGCGGCCCGGATCCGGTGCGGAACGGGAAGGTCCTGCTGTGGGTGGCCCTCGGGGCCGCGGTGGTGGGCGGCTGCGCCATGGCGGGGTGGCTGCTCCTCGGCGACGAGGAGCCGAAGGCGCCGGCCGCGGCCCCGTCGGCTTCGGGCACCCCGGATCCTTCGACCGGTACGGAGCCGAACCCGGAGCCCACCGCCGCGTCCGCCTCCGCCTCCCCGTCGGCCGCAGGGGCGTACACGGTGGTCCGCGACGACGCCGGTTTCTCGGTCGCCGTACCCACGGGCTGGGCGCGCAGCTACGACGAGAACGGCAGCGGGTCCTTCTACCGCCGGCCCGGGGACCGCAGCGCGCTGGTTCAGATCTTCCGCGTCACCGAGCCGGACGGTGTCGGCGCGTGCGAGCTGCTCAGGGTCTCCTCGCAGACCCTCGGCGCCAATCCCGGCTACCGGGAGGTCTCCGTCGAAGCGGTGCCCGGGTCGTCCTGCGAGCTGGTCTACGAGTACGACAGCAAGGAGTCGCAGGGCCGCCGCCGCGGGATCGAGCGGATCACGGTCGCCCCGGACGGCCGGCGGTGGGCGCTGCTGGCGGCCGGTCCGGCCGCCGACGGCGCGGCGGTGCGCGCGAACCTGACGGCGGCCGTGGAGTCCTTCAGGCCGGACTGACCGGCGGGACCGTACTACTTGTACATGCCCGGGGTGTAGTGGCCCGGAACCATGCGGGTGGTGACGCCGATGCGGTTCCAGACGTTGATCGTCGCGATCACGGCGATCAGCTGGGCCAGCTCGCGCTCCTCGAACTGCCGGGCGGCCTTCTCGTAGACCTCGTCCGGCACGAAGCCGTCCGTCAGGACGGTGACCGCCTCGGTGAACTCGATCGCGGCGAGCTCCTTTTCGGTGTAGAAGTGCCGCGACTCCTCCCAGGCGCCCAGCTGGACGATGCGCTCGACGCTCTCACCTGCGGCGATCGCGTCCTTGGTGTGCATGTCGAGGCAGAAGGCGCAGTGGTTGAGCTGGGAGGCGCGGATCTTGACGAGTTCGACCAGGGAGGGGTCCAGACCCTTCTTGGAGGCGATCTCCAGGGCCAGGACGGCCTTGTAGACCTCGGGGGCGAGCTTCGCCATGTGCAGGCGCGGGGTGTGCTCGGGGGCGTGTTCGTGTGCGGTCGTCATGTGATCCACCCTAGGAGCCGGGCGGCCCACCGATATGGTCCATATTCATGACGGAATCGTGGGCCACTTTCGGCGCCGACCTGCACCTGCAGCTGGACCTCACGGCCGGACGCCGGCTGCGGGCCGGGCTCACCGAGGCCCTGCGCGAGGCCGCGCGCAGCGGGCGGCTGGCGGCCGGGACCCGGCTGCCGTCCTCGCGCACCCTCGCCGCCGACCTGGGCATCGCCCGGAACACGGTCGCCGAGGCGTACGCCGAGCTCGTCGCCGAGGGCTGGCTGACAGCCCGCCGCGGCTCCGGCACCCGCGTCGCCGAACGGGCCCGGCCGCGCCGTCCCGCGGCGGCCGGTCCCGTACGGCGCCCTGCGCGCAGGGGGCCCGCGTACAGCCTGGTGCCCGGCTCCCCGGACCTGGGGGGCTTCCCGCGCTCGGCCTGGCTGTCGGCGGCCCGCCGGGCCCTGACCGAGGCGCCGAACGAGGCCTTCGGCTACGCGGCCGACCCGCGCGGCCGCGTCGAGCTGCGGCAGGCGCTGGCCGGCTACCTGGCGCGGGCGCGCGGGGTGTACGCGGACCCCGACCGCATCGTGCTCTGCGCGGGCTTCCTGCACGGGCTGACCCTGCTGGCGGGCGTGCTGCGGGCGCGGCGGGTGCGGGAGGTGGCGGTGGAGGGGTACGGCCTGGACTTCCACCGGAACCTGCTGGTGCGGGCGGGGCTGCGGACCCGCCCGCTGGGCGTGGACGCGGAAGGGGCCCGGACGGGGGAGCTGACCGCGGCGGCGGGCGCGGTGCTGCTGACCCCGGCGCACCAGTTCCCGACGGGCGTGGCCCTGACCCCGGCGCGGCGGGCGGCCGCGGTCGACTGGGCCCGGACCACGGGCGGGCTGATCCTGGAGGACGACTACGACGGGGAGTTCCGCTACGACCGCCAGTCGGTCGGGGCGCTCCAGGGCCTGGATCCGGACCGGGTGGTGTACCTGGGCACGGCGAGCAAGTCACTGGCCCCCGGACTGCGGATGGGCTGGATGGTGGTCCCGCCGGGGCTGCTGGAGGAGGCGCTCGCGGCCAAGCAGCCCACGGACTGGGCGTGCGGCGCGCTGGACCAGCTGACGCTGGCGCAGTTCATCACCTCCGGGGCCTACGACCGGCACGTGCGCGGGATGCGGCTGCGGTACCGGCGGCGCCGGGACGAGTTGGTGGCGGCGGTGGGGGACCGGGTGGGGGTGTCGGGGATCGCGGCGGGACTGCACGCGGTGCTGGACCTCCCGGCGGGGTCGGAGCGGGTGGTCCTCCAGTCGGCCGCCTGGCAGGACCTGGCCCTGCACGGGCTGGCGCGGTTCCGGCACCCGGAGGCGGAGGTTTCGGGGCGGGATGCGGTGGTCGTCGGCTACGGGACCCCGTCGGACAGTGCGTGGTCCCCGACGCTGGCGGCCCTGGCAGCGGCCCTCCCGTGACCTGCGACCCCGTGTCGGGGGCGCCGCCCCGGACCCCCGCGCCTCAAACGCCGGCGGGGCTGAGGGAGCGCCTCAAACGCCGGCGGGGCTGGATCCGGGCGCGGCCGGGGGTTCGCCGAAGCGGGCCAGGGCCAGGGAGCCGGCGACGGCCACCGCGAAGCCCGTCACCGCCAGCCAGGCCAGGCCCTCGCGGGTGCTGTCGCCGAGCCAGGCCACGCCCACCACCGCCGGGCCGACCGTCTCGCCGAGCACCAGGCCCGCCGTCGCCACCGTCACCGAGCCGCGCGCCAGCGCCGAGGTGAGGAGCAGGAAGGCCGCGCCACCGCCCAGCAGGAGGGCGTACAGGGCGGGGTTGCGCAGGTCCCACGGCGAGTCGATGAGCCGGACCGAGACCTCCACCACCCCGAAGCCCGTACCCGCCGCGAGACCGAGGACCAGCGCCCGCGGTCCGTCCGGCAGCCGCCCCGCGACCACGCCGACCAGCAGCACCAGCCCCGCCACCGCCAGCAGCCCCAGCTTCAGCGCCAGCGACCCGGCCCCCGTGCCCTCCTCCCCGGCGGAGAGCCCGAGCATCACCAGCCCCGCGCACACCACCGCCACCGCGCCCCACTCGATCCGGGACAGCCGCACCCGCAGCAGCCGCGCCGCGACCACCGCCGTCACCGCCAGGCTGGCCGCCAGCGCGGCCCCCACCGCGTAGATCGGGACGTGCCGCAGCGCGATGATCTGGAGCACGAAGCCGGCTCCGTCCAGGCCGAGGCCGGCCAGGTAGCGCCACTCCCGCACGGCCCGCAGGAACAGCGCCGTGTCCACGCCGGACCCCGTACCCGGCTCCCCCGACCGCACCGCGACCGCCTGCAGGACCGACGCCGTACCGAAGCAGACCGCCGCACCGAGCGCGCAAATCATCCCAATAAGCACGAACTGACTCTAGATCACGGATCTCACGACGGCCGGATTCCATCGGCCGGGGACCCCGCTCTAGTCTGTCGGCAGCACGCGAGGCCCCAGGGGGAACAGCAGACATGGACAGCAGCAGCACCAATCAGCGCCGAATGCGCTCCGGCGCGGTCGCACTCGGCGGCATGGGCCTGCTCGCGGCCACGCTCGTGGCCTGCGGCAGCAGCGAAGAACCGGACAAGCGCTGCGCCTCCCGCTCCACCTTGCAGCACCTGAACAACAAGGAATGCAAGAGCGGCGGCACCGGCGCGTACTACTACGGCGGCCACGTCAGCGCCGGCAAGGTCTCCGGCGGCAGCTTCGACAAGTCCGCCGTCACCCGCGGCGGCATCGGCGGCCACAAGAGCTCCGGCTCCAGCGGCGGCTGACCGGCACCATGGAGCGGCACACCATCGAGCCCCGTCCCGGCTGGCAGAAGACCGTCGAGGAGCAGGGGGTGATCTACCCCCTCACCCGCTACCCCGACGACTCCCTGCGCCCCTACTGGGACGAGAGCGCGTACTACTCCTTCTCGCTCCCCGAGGTCGAGGCGCTGGAGAACGTCGTCGAGGAGCTGCACGCCATGTGCCTGGCCGCGGCCGCGCACATCGTCGAACACGACCGCTTCGCCGACCTCGGCATCACGGACCCGAAACTGGCCGCGCAGATCGCCGAGTCCTGGCGGCGCCGCGCCGAACAACCGTCCCTCTACGGCCGTTTCGACCTGCGCTACGACGGCACCGGCAGCCCGGCCAAGATGCTGGAGTACAACGCCGACACCCCCACCTCCCTCGTGGAGGCGGCCAGCCCGCAGTGGTTCTGGATGGAGGAGCGCTTTCCCGGCGCCGATCAGTGGAACTCCCTCCACGAGCGCCTCGTCGACGCCTGGCGGCGCCAGGCCGAGCTGCTCCCGCCCGGCCTGCTGCACTTCGCGCACTCCGAGACCGACGAGCTCGGCGAGGACCTGATGACGGTCGCCTACCTCCAGGAGACCGCCGAGCAGGCCGGCCTGGACACCCAGGCGCTCTCCGTCGAGCAGATCGGCTGGGACAGCCTGTCCGGCCGGTTCGTGGACGAGAAGCTCCGCTTCATCCGCTCCTGCTTCAAGCTCTACCCGTGGGAGTGGCTGGCGACGGACGATTTCGGTCCGCAGGTGCTCGGCACGTACGACCACGGCGGCGGCTCCGGCACCACCTGCTGGATCGAGCCCCTGTGGAAGATGCTGCTGTCCAACAAGGCGCTGCTCGCGATCCTGTGGGAGCTCTTCCCGGAGCACCCCAACCTGCTGCCCGCCTACCTCGACGGCCCGCGCGAACTGGCCGGGCCCGGGTCCACCGGCTACGTGGCCAAGCCGCTCCTCGGCCGTGAGGGCGCGGGGGTCACCCTCCACGAGGCGGGCGGAGCCGGCGAGCCGTTCGTACCGGAGGAGGGGGAGCGGTACTGCTTCCAGGGCCTGGCCCCGCTGCCCGACTTCGACGGCAACCGGGTGGTGCTCGGCGCGTGGGTCGTCGAGGACGAGGCGGCGGGGCTCGGCATCCGGGAATCGGCGGGGCCGGTCACGGACGAGTACGCCCGCTTCCTGCCCCACGTCATCCTTTAGGGCCTGTACTGCGCGTGGAGAGCCCGCCCTACGCGCCCAGCACCGATCGGAGCTGGTCCAGGCCCCAGTCCAGGTCCTCCTTGCTGATCACCAGCGGCGGGGCGATCCGGATCGTCGACCCGTGGGTGTCCTTCACGAGCACCCCGAGCTCCATCAGCTTCTCGGAGATCTCCCGGCCCGTGCCCCGCGACGGGTCGATGTCGACGCCCGCCCACAGCCCGCGGCCGCGTACGGCGGTCACCGCGCCCCCGCCGACCAGCAGGTTCAGCTCACGGTGCAGGTGCTCGCCCAGCTCGGTGGCGCGGCCCTGGAACTCGCCGGTCCGGAGCATCGCGATCACCTCCAGGGCGACGGCGCACGCGAGCGGGTTCCCGCCGAAGGTGGACCCGTGCTGGCCGGGCCGGAACACCCCGAGCACGTCCCGGTCGGCGACGACGGCCGACACCGGCACCACGCCGCCGCCGAGCGCCTTGCCGAGGATGTACACGTCCGGGACGACGTCCTCGTGCTCGCACGCGAAGGTCCGGCCCGTCCGTCCCAGCCCCGACTGGATCTCGTCCGCCATGAAGAGGACGTTCCGCTCGCGGGTCAGCTCCCGTACGCCGCGCAGGTACCCGGCGGGCGGAACCAGCACGCCCGCCTCGCCCTGGATCGGCTCCAGCAGCACGGCCACCGTGTTCTCGGTGACGGCGTGCGCCAGCGCGGTGAGGTCCCCGTACGGGACGATCTCGAAGCCCGGCGTGTACGGCCCGAAGTGGTCGCGGGCGTCGTGGTCCGTGGAGAAGGAGACGATGGTCGTGGTCCGCCCGTGGAAGTTGTCGGCGGCGACCACGATCTTGGCGTGCCCGTCCGGGACGCCCTTGACCTCGTAGCCCCACTTGCGGGCGGTCTTCACCGCCGTCTCCACGGCCTCCGCGCCCGTGTTCATGGGGAGCACCATCTCCTTGCCGCACAGCGCGGCGAGCTCGGTACAGAACTCGGCGAAGCGGTCGTGGTGGAAGGCGCGCGAGGTGAGCGTGACCCGTTCCAGCTGGGCACGGGCGGCGTCGATCAGACGGCGGTTGCCGTGCCCGAAGTTGAGGGCCGAGTACCCGGCGAGCATGTCGAGGTATCTGCGGCCCTCGACATCGGTCATCCAGGCGCCTTCCGCGGACGCGACGACCAGGGGCAGCGGGTGGTAATTGTGCGCGCTGTGCGCGTCTGCGGAGCGGATGGCATCAGCAGTTGTCGACACGGGGTCTCCGATCGTCCGTCCGGCGCGGTGAAGCGCCGGGTGAAGCGGTGACGAGGGTGGCGTCACCTTCTTATCGTCGCTCGAATACCGGACGCAGAAACCTCTCTTCCGGCGCGCCCGCTAAGGTGTCCGGTACGCACGGCGACTGGCGTACGGAGAACCAACTCCGGGGGAGTCGTGCGCGCTCGACCGCATACAGGGCCGCTCGCCTGGGCCTCGCGGGGTACCGATCACATCGACCCCGGAGGAGCCCGCCATGTCCGCGAGCCGCCATCCCGCCCTTTTGGCCACCGACCCCGAGCTGGCGTCGTTCGTCGCGGCGGAGGAAGTACTGCAGGCACAGACCCTGCGCCTGATCCCCAGCGAGAACTACGTGTCCGCGGCCGTCCTCGAAGCCTCCGGCACCGTGCTGCAGAACAAGTACAGCGAGGGCTACCCCGGCCGCCGCTACTACGAGGGCCAGCAGAACATCGACCGCGTCGAGGCGCTGGCCGTCGAGCGGGCCAAGGGCCTGTTCGGCGTGGACCACGCCAACGTGCAGCCGTACTCCGGCTCGCCCGCCAACCTGGCCGTGTACCTGGCCTTCGCGAAGCCGGGCGACACCGTGATGGGCATGGCCCTGCCGATGGGCGGGCACCTGACGCACGGCTGGGGCGTCTCGGCGACCGGTTCCTGGTTCCGGGGCGTCCAGTACGGCGTGCGGGCGGACACCGGGCTGATCGACTACGACGCGGTGCGCGACCTGGCCCTCGCCGAGCGGCCCAAGCTGATCTTCTGCGGCGGTACCGCCCTGCCCCGGACCATCGACTTCGCCGCCTTCGCCGAGATCGCGCGCGAGGCCGGCTCGATCCTGGTCGCGGACGTGGCCCACATCGCGGGCCTGATCGCGGGCGGCGCGCACCCGTCCCCGGCGGACCACGTCGACGTCATCTCGACCACCACGCACAAGACCCTGCGCGGTCCGCGGGGCGCGATGCTGATGTGCCGGGAGGAGCACGCGAAGGCCATCGACAAGGCGGTCTTCCCGGGCCTCCAGGGCGGCCCGCACAACCAGACGACGGCCGGTATCGCGGTGGCGCTGCACGAGGCCGCGCAGCCGTCGTTCGTCTCCTACGCCCACGCCGTCGTCGCCAATGCCAAGGCGCTGGCCGCGGCGCTGCTGCAGAAGGGCTTCGACCTGGTCTCGGGCGGTACGGACAACCACCTGATCCTGATCGACCTGACGGGCAAGGACGTACCGGGCAAGATCGCGGCCAAGGCCCTCGACCGGGCGGGCATCGTCGTGAACTACAACACGGTGCCGTTCGACCCGCGCAAGCCGTTCGATCCCTCGGGCGTGCGGATCGGTACGCCGTCGCTGACGTCCCGCGGGCTGTCCACCGAGCACATGCCGCTGGTGGCGGACTGGATCTCGCGGGCGGTCGACGCCGCCGCGAAGGGGGACGAGCAGGCCCTCGCCGCGATCCGCGCGGAGGTGACGGACCTCATGGCCGCCTTCCCGGCCCCGGGGCTGCCGCTCGCCTGACGCGCGGCCGGGGTCCGGGGGCGCCGCCCCCGGACCCCGCGCCCCGAACGCCGGCGAGGCCGGGTCTCCGGCCCGCCCGGCGTCCGGGGGCGTCCCGAGTCGCAGCGGTGCCCACGGAGCGGATCGGCGGAAATCGGTCGCTCGGCCGGGGTGGGATCGGGCCTGCGGCGGGCACGGGCCCGTCCCCGCACCTGAGAGAATGAAGCCATGGCTTCTGATCGTCCTCGCGCGCTCTCCGGCATCCAGCCCACCTCCGGCTCGTTCCACCTCGGGAACTACCTCGGAGCCATCCGCCAGTACGTCGCCCTGCAGGAGACGCACGACGCCTTCTACATGGTGGTCGACCTGCACGCGATCACCATGCCGCAGGATCCGAAGGACCTGCGCGCGAACACCCGCCTGTCCGCCGCCCAGCTGCTCGCGGCCGGCCTGGATCCCGAGCGCTGCACGCTCTTCGTCCAGAGCCACGTGCCCGAGCACGCCCAGCTCGGCTGGGTCATGAACTGCATCACCGGTTTCGGCGAGGCCAGCCGCATGACCCAGTTCAAGGACAAGTCCGCCAAGGGCGGCGTCAACAGCGCCAGCGTCGGCCTGTTCACGTACCCGATCCTCCAGGTCGCCGACATCCTGCTGTACCAGGCGAACGCGGTCCCCGTCGGCGAGGACCAGCGCCAGCACATCGAGCTGACCCGCGACCTGGCGGAGCGCTTCAACCAGCGCTACGGACGGACCTTCACCCTGCCCGCCGCGCACATCGTCAAGGAGGTCGCGAAGATCTACGACCTCCAGGACCCGGCGATCAAGATGTCGAAGTCCGCGTCGTCCCCCAAGGGCCTGATCAACCTCCTCGACGAGCCCAAGGTCACCGAGAAGAAGATCAAGAGCGCGGTCACCGACACCGAGGCGGAGATCCGCTTCGACCCGGAGAAGAAGCCCGGCGTCAGCAACCTGCTCACGATCTTCTCCACCCTCACGGGCGAGACGATCACCGAGCTGGAGGCGAAGTACGAGGGCAAGGGCTACGGCGCGCTGAAGACCGACCTGGCCGGCGTGATGGTCGATTTCGTCACACCCTTCAAGCAGCGCACCCAGGAATACCTCGACGACCCCGAGACGCTGGATTCGCTCCTGGCCAAGGGCGCGGAGAAGGCCCGTGCGGTCGCCGCCGAGACGCTCGCGCAGGCCTACGACCGCCTCGGTCTGCTGCCCGCCAAGCACTGACGAACGCAACTACGGACAGAGAGCCCTGGCACGAACGGGGGTGCTGCCGCCACACTGGGGCGGCAGCAGTCCACAGCGACAAGCGGAGGAGAGATACGTGGGGACCGTAACGCTCGGCGTTTCGATCGCGGTCCCGGAGCCGTACGGCAGCCAGCTCCAGGAGCTGCGCGCGGGCTTCGGGGACGCCGCCGCGCACGGCATCCCCACGCACGTCACCCTCGTTCCGCCGACCGAGGTGGAGGCGGACCGCCTCCCCGCGATCAGGGCCCACCTGGCCGAGGTCGCGGCCGCCTCCCGGTCCTTCCGGATGCGGCTGGGCGGCACCGGGACCTTCCGCCCCGTCTCGCCGGTCGTCTTCGTCAAGATCGTCGACGGGGCCGGCGGCTGCGATCACCTCCAGGGCGAGGTCCGCGACCCCGACGGGCCGCTCAGCCGCGACCTGGCGTTCCCGTACCACCCGCACGTCACGGTCGCCCACGGGATCTCCGAGGAGTCGATGGACCTGGCGTTCACGACCCTCGCCGAGTACGCCGCCGAGTGGATCTGCGAGGGCTTCGCGCTCTACGAGCAGGGCTCGGACGGGGTCTGGCGCAAGCTGCGCGAGTACCCGTTCGGGAGCGGGCCGACCTGCGTCCCGGCGCAGGCGGGCTCACCCGCCGACCAGGCGGCCGGGACGGCCGGCGCCGCCGGATCCTGACGGAGCGGCCGCAGGGCCAGGGGCAGGGGCAGGGGAAGCCGGGCGATGCGCCGGGCACGGAATCTCAGCCTTCGCAGGACCAGGGTGTGGAACGGGCGACCCGTGGGGCGCGCTTCGGGAAAAGTCACAATCGAGGACCGTAGCCGCCGCAAGCGACAATCCCGGCTATTTCCGGCGGCTGAATTACGGTGACCCCATGGACTGGCTGACGAAACTCCCGGTGATCGGGCCGCTCGCGTCCCGTCTGATGCGGACGCACGCGTGGCGTTCGTACCAACGCCTCGACCGGGTCCACTGGACCCGTCTCGCCGCCGCGATCACCTTCATCAGCTTCCTCGCACTCTTCCCCCTGATCACCGTCGCCGCCGCGATCGGCGCGGCGCTGCTCAGCCCGCAGCAGCTCGACCGGCTGGAGAAGAACCTCTCCGAACAGGTCCCCGGCATCTCCGACCAGCTCAACATCGAGGGGCTCGTCGCCAACGCGGGCACGGTCGGCCTCGTCGCCGGCGCCATCCTGCTGCTCACCGGCATCGGCTGGGTGGGCTCCATGCGGGACTGCCTGCGCGCGGTCTGGGAGAAGGACGACGAGGACGACGGGAACCCCTTCGCCCGCAAGGGCAAGGACACCCTCGTCCTGCTCGGCCTCGGCGGGGTCGGCCTGGCCTCCGCCGCCGCCTCCATCCTCGGATCCAGCGCGGTCGGGAAGTCCGCCGACTGGCTCGGCATCACGCGCGAGGGCGCGGGCGGCGCGCTGCTGCGCACCTGTGCGTTCCTCGTCGGCGTCGTCGCGGCCTTCCTGCTGCTGCTCTACGTCCTGACCCTGCTCCCGGGCGTCGAACCGCCGCGCGGCCGGCTGATCCAGGCGGCACTGATCGGCGCGGCCGGCTTCGAACTGCTGAAACTGCTGCTCAGCGGCTATATGAGGGAAGTCGCCGCGAAGAGCATGTACGGGGCCTTCGGCGTGCCGATCGCCCTGCTGCTCTGGATCAACTTCACTGCGAAACTGCTGCTGTTCGTCGCTTCCTGGACGGCCACGCGCGACGACGAGGACGGCGACGGCGCGCAGGACCCACCGGCCGCTCCGGCGGCTCCCGCCGCCCCGGAGCCCCGGTCCCCCGCACCCGCCTGAGCGGGGCCGGGACGCCGGGACGGGACGCGCCGGTGGCGCACCGGTGTGGGGCCCGGTGCGCCACCGGAATACCGGACGGGACGTGCTACCAGGTGCCGTTGCCGCAGCCGTACACCCAGCGGTGCGAGGCGGCGTTGTCGTGGACCTTCTCGCCCAGGCCGCGGTTGTCGCCGTTACGCGACCAGTTGAACGTGTTCGCGTTGTTGCGCAGGTTCCACTCCGTGCCGTAGCCGATGCAGGCGTAGGCCCCGGAGTTGTTGTCGCCCCAGTAGATGTTCACGTGGTGGCGGCCGACGGCGACACCGGAGTTGCGGACCCAGTCGACCTTGTTCTTGACCTGGCTCGGCCACGAGGACGAGTTGCCGCCCTCCTGGTAGAGGTAGTTGGCGTCGTCCGAGTACGCGCAGAAATTGCCGGAGCCACAACCGCCGTCGGCCTGGGCCGCGGTCGGAACGGCCACCACCGCCGCACCGGCGATCGCGAGACCCGCGAGGAGCGTCCTGAGCTTGTTCATGGGGTTCCCTCCCAGTTGTACTTCTGCCGTGCGTGGTTCACCGCCGGTCGGCGGTACGCGATGTCAGCTCCCGGAATGCCGGGCGACCACATCGCGAGCTGTGGGCAGGGCCGCCACCTGCATCCGCCGCATGGCGTCGAAGGCGGCCCGGTTCTCGGCGCGGATCCTGTCCGAGAGACGTCGGTGCAGGTCCTGCGCGGTGCCGGCGAAGCCGGTCGAACGGGCGCACTCGGCCTGGGCGATCGCCATCGGCGCGTCCTGCGCCTCGGCCTCCGGGCCGGTCCGCGCCAGTTGTTCCTCGCGCTGGCGGACCGGGTGCCCGGCCGGGAAACCGCGCCCGCCGACGCACGCGCTCCAGGCGGCCAGCGCCTTCCCGAAGACGGGGTCCTGATTGACCCGCCCGGTGCGCACCGCGGTCAGCTGGTTCGCCGTCTCGCTGGAGCGGTACCAGGCCCGCACGTCCCCGTAGAGCGTCCGCCAGGACTCGGTGACGCAGCCGCGGTCGCTGTGGCTCAGGGTGCCGCCGAGCGGGCTCTCCATCTCCAGCCCCGTGGGCTCCGGCCCGAGGAGGGCCGCGCCCATCGCGTCCCGCTGCCCGTCGGAGAGGCCGCGTACGTACTGCCCGGCCGGGCTTGAAGCCGCCTGCTCGTCCAGCTGCCGTTCGATCCCGCGCCCGAAGCCGTGGCCGCGGGCCCAGTCCACGTCGTCCACCCCGTACTGGAAGTCCCGGAAGTCCGGGTGCGGCACGCGCGGCACCGGCCAGTACGAGAATCCCCGCGCCCGCATGCAGTCCTGTACGAGCAGCTCTCCGGCGGTGTGCAGCAGGTCCAGCTCGGCGGTGTCCACCGCGCGCGCCGGGGCCCGTTCCCCGGCATCGCCTCCCGGAAGACCGGTCCAGGCGGCCACCGCGAGCAGCGCGCCGCAGGCCGCGAGGGAGGCGGCGATCCAGCCCCGCCGGGCGGTGCTCAGCACGGGGTCCTCACGCCGCCGGTCGCGTCGCCCTTCAGGTAGATCCCGCTGACGTGGCCGACACCGCCGGCGGCGAGCGGGAGGCGTATCCGGGGCCGGACCACGTGCCCGTTGGCGGTGGTCCCGCCGACCGGCCCCTCCCGGGTCGAGTACAGCCGGTAGGAGGCCCCGGCCGTGGCCGCCGCCCCCGTCTCCGCCTCCTCGGCGTGGGTGTTCCAGGAGGTCGGGGTCACCCCCGAGACCGTGGGCGCCCCGCCGTGCGCCGGCGTCAGTCCGACCCCCGTGCGGATGACGTTGACGACGGCCGACCATCTCCTCCGCATGGGAGGACCCCCTTCCCGAAGGCTCCTTGCCGACGGGAGTGAGCAAACCGTGCCGAAGTCCTGTGCATAACCTGTGAGTTGATAGGTGGCGCGGGCCCGGGAACCGAGCTAGGCGGTCTCTTTCGGATCTTGTCGGCCGAGCTCGTGGCGTCCGGTGCCGTGGATCGCAAGGCGGAGGGTCGTCCTTGTACTGGACGTACTGGGGCGGGCCCGACAACGCGGCGAGGTGCGGTGCCGGGCGTCACGGGCCCGGCAAGATCCGAAAGAGACCGCCTAGGCCGTCCCACCTGCCCCGCCACGGCACACGACCGCCCCCCGGCCGCCGGTGCGGACGGGGGGCGGTGGCGACGGCCGGAGGGCGCGGCTCGGCGGGCCGGCGGTCAGACCAGCTCCTCGCCCCGGCTGCGGCGGCCGCGGGGCCAGCGGCGGTTGATCACGAAGGCGCCGCCCGCCAGTACGGCCAGCGCACCACCCGCGACGCCCAGCGCGGTCCCCGCGCCGCCGCCGGCGCCCTTGCCGGCCGCCGACGAGTCGTTCTCGTGCGACTGGGCCGGGGAGCCGTGCGAGGAGGTGTCCTCGCTCTTCGGCGGCACCAGCTCACCCACCGGCTTGACCTTGCCCGCCGCCGAGAAACCCCAGTCGAAGAGCGCGGCGGTCTCCTCGTAGACCGAGTTCGCGCCGCCCGCGTCCGGGTTCATCACCGTGACCAGCAGCTTCCTGGCACCCTGCTGCGCGGCGCCGGTGAAGGTGGAGCCGGCCATGGTGGTGTTGCCGTTCTTCACCCCGGCAATGCCCTTGTAGGGGGAGATGCCGCCCGCGCCGGTCATCAGCCGGTTGGTGTTCTGGATCTCGAAGTAGTCGCGCGGCTTCCCGGCCTCCTGCAGGCCGGGGAACTTCGCGCTCACCGTGCCGCAGTACTCCCTGAAGTCCTGCTTCTGCAGTCCGGAGCGGGCGATGAGCGTCAGGTCGTACGCGCTCGACACCTGCTCCGGCGCGTCGTACCCGTCCGGGGACACCACGTGGGTGTCGAGGGCCTGCAGCTCCTCGGCGTGCGCCTGCATGTCCTTGACGGTCTTCTCGACGCCGCCGTTCATGGCCGACAGCACATGCACGGCGTCGTTCCCCGACCGCAGGAAGACCCCGAGCCACAGGTCGTGGACGGAGTAGTCGTGGTCCTCCTTGACGCCGACCAGACTGCTGCCCTGGCCCACGCCCTCCATGTCCGCGTCGGTGACCTTGTGGACCTGATCCTTGGGCAGGCTCGGTAGCACGGTGTCCGCGAAGAGCATCTTCATGGTCGAGGCCGGGGGCAGCCGCCAGTGCGCGTTGTGCGCGGCCAGCACCTCGCCGGACTCGGCGTCCGCCACGATCCACGACCGCCCGGTGAGGTTCGCCGGGAGCTGGGGCGCGCCCGGCAGCAGGTTCACCTGGGTCCCCGGCTGGCCGAGCAGCGACCCGCCGACCGTGGACATCGAGACGGGAGGCGCGGGCGCCGCCTTGACCTTGGGCGGCCGGCCCTTTCCGTCGGCCGGGGGGCTCGGCGCGGCGTGCGCGGGGGCCACCAGCATGGTGGGGACCAGCAACGCGGCGGATAGGACCGTCAGCGCGGTCGTCTTGGCAGACACGCAGGTGAAAGTACCTCCCGATGAGCTGGATGGCGTCGCGGACCGGCCCATTCGCGGCAACCACCCCCGGGACAGCCCACCCCGGCGCGTCCGTGCTGGGGACGGATCCGATACTGAGGCCATGAGACTCAGCCGTACCGCCTCCTGGTTCCTGCTCGCGTTCGGAGTGTGGAGCTGGATCATCTGGGTGTCTTTCGTCCGGAACCTGTGGAAGAACGGCAGTGGTCTTGCCTTCGATGCGGCGGGCGATCCCACTTCCTACTTCTGGGTGCACCTGACGCTCGCGGTGACGTCCTTTCTCCTGGGGACGGCGGTCGGTGTGATCGGGTTGCGCGGGGTCCGGGCCCTGCGTCGTGAATCACGTACGGACCACGCCGGAACGGATGTCCGGGCATGACGATCCTGATCTTCGCCCTCGTCGCGCTGGCGGTCTGCGCCCTGCTCGTCCTGGTGCACCGCTGGCTCTGGATCCGACTCGTCCGCGACACCACGGCCCCCGGCCGGCTGCCCCGGCGCATCGGCACGGCCTTGACCATCGCCCTGCCCCTCCTCTCTGTGGCCGCGCTGACCACGGGCCGCGCCGGCGCTCCGTTCTGGCTCCAGCAGACGGTGGCCTGGCCCGGGTACCTCTGGCTCGCGGTACTCCTGTACCTGACCCTGACGATGCTGGTCGCGGAGCCGATCCGCGCGCTGTTGCTCCGCCGTCTGGCCCACCGCGACCCCTCCGGGGCGGAATCCGGCGCGCCCCGGCCCGTGGAGGTGCCGACCGCCACGGCGTCCGCGGCCGCGACGGTCACCGCCGAGCAGCCGGCCACCGCCGAGCAGCCCGTCACCGACGAGCGGTCCGACACCGGTGAGGGCCTCACCCGCCGCCGGTTCGTCTCCCGGACGGTCGGCGGGGCGGCCGCCGCCGTGGCCGTCGGCACGGTCGGGGCCGGGACCCACGGGGTCCTGCGCGGACCGCGCGTGAAGCGGGTCCAGGTCCCCCTCGCCAAACTGCCGCGCGCGGCGCACGGCTTCCGGATCGCCGTCGTCAGCGACGTGCACCTCGGCCCGGTGCTCGGCCGCGCCCACACCCAGCGCATCGTCGACACCGTCAACCGGACCCAGCCCGACCTCATCGCGATCGTCGGAGACCTCGTCGACGGCAGCGTCCCCGACCTCGGGCACGCCGCGGAGCCGCTGCGCCGGCTCGCCGCCCGCCACGGCTCGTACTTCGTCACCGGCAACCACGAGTACTTCTCCGGCGCCCAGCAGTGGATCGACCATGTGCGCGAGCTGGGGCTGACCCCGCTGGAGAACGCCCGCCGCGAGCTGTCGCACTTCGACCTCGCCGGGGTCAACGACATCCAGGGCGAGCTGGAGGGGAAGGGCCCCGACTTCGGCGCGGCCCTCGGTGACCGGGACCGCACGCGGGCCGCCGTACTCCTCGCGCACCAGCCCGTCGTCATCCACGACGCCGTCCGCCACGGCGTCGATCTCCAGCTCTCCGGCCACACCCACGGCGGCCAGCTCTGGCCCGGCAACTACCTCGCCGAGCTCGCCAACCCCACCGTCGCCGGTCTGGAACGCTACGGCGACACCCAGCTCTACGTGTCCCGCGGGGCCGGGGCCTGGGGGCCGCCGGTCCGGGTGGGCGCGCCGTCCGACATCACCGTCGTCGAACTCGCCTCATATCAGGCCTGACCCGCCCCAAGCGTCGGATCCCCGTCCCCGACCGACCTTCCGGACGCCAATATTCCGTGATGGGATGACCGTTAATCGGACAGCACGTCGCTGTCATCGGGTCATGGGGTGGGGTTCAGGGGATGCGGTCTGTCCGCTCGAAGATAATCGCGGCCGGGCTGGTCCTCGGCGTGGCCGGCGTCGGCGCCTGGCAGTTGCTGCCCGAGGACGGCAGCGGCCGCGGGGCCGTCCGGGTCGGCACGAGCGACGTCGTCTCGTCGCTGGACCCCGCCGGGGCGTACGACGCGGGCTCCTGGGCCCTGTTCAGCAACATCTACCAGTCGCTGCTGACCGTCAAGCCCGGCTCCGACGCCCCCGTACCGGACGCCGCCGCCTCCTGCGGCTTCGTCGGCCAGAAGCTCACCACCTACCGGTGCGAGCTCCGACCCGACGTGAAGTTCGCTGGCGGCCGCACCATCACCGCCGAGGACGTCAAGCACTCCTTCGACCGGATCAAGGCCATCAACTCCGACCAGGGTCCGGCTCCCCTCTTCAACACCCTGGAGTCGGTCAAGGCCGAGGGGCGCACGGTCACCTTCAACCTCTCCGCCGGCGACGCCACCTTCCCCTTCAAGATCGCGACGGGCGCGGCCTCGATCGTCGACAAGGACAAGTACCCGGCGAAGGCCCTGCGCGAGGACGGCAGGGCCGACGGCTCCGGCCCGTACACGCTGGCCGCGTACAAGGCCGGTACGAGCGTCGAGCTCACGCCCAACAGCTCCTACAAGGGCCAGGGCAAGCTCGCCCACACGCCCGTCACGGTCAAGTACTTCAAGGACTCGCAGCAGCTCGACCAGGCCTGGAACGCCCACCGGATCGATGTCGCCCACCGGGACATGCCGCCCGCCGTGCTCGCCGGCCTCAACCCCGGTATGAAGGACACCCGCTACCAGGCCTCCGGCGGCAGCGAGATCCGTTCCGTCGTCTTCAACGTGCGCCCCGGCTCCGCCGCGGCCCCGCTCGCCGTCCGTCAGGCCGTCGCCGCCGTGCTCGACCGCCCCAAGGTGGCCGCCGAGGTCCACATGGGCACCGTCACCCCGCTGTACTCGCTGGTCCCGGCGGGCATCGCCGGCCACAGCACGCCGTTCTTCGACGCCTACCCGGCGCCCAACGGGGCCACCGCCAAGAAGCTCTTCAAGGACGCCGGCATCACCGCCCCGGTCCACCTGGGCCTCGGCGTGAACGTGCGCGGCGCGAACATGCCCGAGGCCGAGGAGCTCAAGCGGCAGCTGGAGTCCACCGGGCTCTTCCAGCTGACGATCAAGCCGGTCGAGCAGTGGAGCGACTTCCAGAAGGCTTATGCGGCGGGCGAGTTCGACGCCTACACCATCGGCTGGATCGCCGACTTCCCGGACGCCGACAACTTCATCGCCCCGCTCGTCGGCGTCGACTCGTCCATGAACAACGGCTTCTCCGACAAGCGCGTCGACGAGCTCATCACCCGCACCCAGTCCCACTCGGAGCGGGCCGACGCGGCCTCCGACTTCCGCGAGGTCCAGAAGCTGGTCGCCCAGCAGGCGCCGATGGTGCCGATCTGGCAGAAGAAGGACTACGTGATGTCCCGCGAGGGCGTCACCGGAGCCCAGTTCCTCTCCGACGGCACCGGCGTCTGGCGCCTGTGGGAACTCGACTGGCTGTAGCAGCCGCTACGCGCGGTCCGGGTCCGGGTCCGAGGCCTTGCGCCGGGCCCCCGCGGTGGCCGTCTGCGCCATGCCCGGCAGGAAGTCCGCGAACAGCTCGTGCACTTCCCGCACCAGCGGCCGCAGCACCCGGAAGCGGGCCAGGACGATGCCCCGCGTCGTCAGCTGCGCGCCGCGCTCGGCGAGCCCGCGCGTCTTCTCGCTGTTCGGGGAGCGGTCGAAGACCCAGTACAGGACCAGGCCCATCTGCGAGAGCCACATCAGCTCCGGCAGCACGTCGGCCAGCTCGGCCGGCACCTTGGTCTTCGCGCCCGCCAGCACCTCGCGGTGGATGTCGATCGCGGCCTGACGCGCAGGTTCCGATTCCGGCGAGAACGGGCTGAGCGGACTCTCGGGGTCCGCCGCGTTCTTGAAGAACTGCGAGGCGAACTCGTGGTACGGGGCGGCGATGTCCAGCCAGCTCGTCAGCACGCCCGCGAGCCGCTTCTGCAGATCGGTCTCGCTGTCCAGGATGGGCCGCACCGCCGCCTGGTGGGCGGCGCCGATCCGGTCGTAGAAGCCCTGGACCAGGTGTTCCTTCGACTCGAAGTAGTAGTAGGCGTTGCCGACCGAGACGCCGGCCTCCTTCGCGATACCCCGCATCGTCGTCTTGTCGAAGCCGCGCTCCTGGAAGAGGCGGAGCGCGGTCTCGAGAATGAGCGTGCGGGTCTGCTCGCTCTTGGGAGCCTTCTGATCAGTCACGGTGGATGAGCCTATCGGGGGACGGAGCACTGGTCGTCACAGGCCGGTCCCTCCGCCCCCTCGGGGTGACCCTCGGTGCGCACGGCCTGCCGCCAGGCGGAGGCCGTGTACATCGCCGCCCGGGCGAAGGGCCGCCCGGCCGCGGTGGCCAGCCAGTTCGCCTTCGGCCGGTGATCGGCCAGCGCCCACAGGCACACGATGAAGGCGTCGGTCCCGGTCCACACCTGCCCCGAGTCCCCGATGACGGTGATCTCCCGCAGCGTCGACGCGTGGTCGAGGCGGGGGAACCGCCGCTGCGCCTCCCACGAAGCGGCGGGGACCAGGGCGAGCGGGACCAGCCACCGCTGGGCGAGCAACCAGTGCCGGATGTGCACGCAGAGCGGGCAGCCGGCGTCGTAGAGGACGGTCAGTCTCCGCACGGGCGCAGGTGTGAAAGCGGCCGCGGGCGCGGTGGCGGTCGACATGGCTCAGGCCCCGACCGGCGCGGTCCACCCCTGCGGGGCGACGGGCGGGGTCTGCTGGCGCTCCATGATCCCCCGGCGGCGCATCCTGTTCAGCGCCCACACGTTCCCGAGGTGCATGACCCCGAGCACCAGCAGGACGACGCCGAGCTTGACCGAGAGCGCCTCGAAGAGGGCGCGGGGGGTTTCGATCTCCTCGCTCGACCGGAGGTAGAGGGTCACGAAGCCGATGTTCACGAGGTAGAAGCCGACCACGAGGAGCTGGTTGACGGCGTCCGCGAGCTTCTCGTTGCCGTGCAGGACGTCGCCGATGAAGACGCGTCCGTTACGGCTGAGCGTGCGGGCCACCCAGACGGTGAGCGCGATGCTGATGAGCAGGTAGATGACGTACGTGACTACGGTGAGGTCCATGAACCCCAGCCCCCTTGAACGTGTTCAAACTTGCTGACAGGGATGACTGTAGGCCTCTTTTTGAACAAGTTCAAGCGAATGTGGACGGCAGCACGAAGCCCCCGGGAATCCGCGTACGGACGCCCGGGGGCTTCGTGTTCGGGGTCAGGCGCGCGCCAGGAACTCCAGCATCAGGCGGGTGGTCTCCGCAGGACGCTCCAGCGAGGGGAAGTGGCCCGCCCAGGGCAGCTCGACGCCCTCGGCGCCCGGGATCAGGGAGGGCAGCCCGGCGGCGATGTCGCGGAAGTCCAGCAGGTCGTGCGCCCCACCGACGACCAGGGTCGGAGCGGTGATCGCGGCCGGGTCCACCTCCGGCTCGGGCAGCTCGTGGCTTTCGGTCACGGCCAGGGCGATCTCGAAGTTCTGCAGCTGCATGGCCCGTACGAGAGCATGCGCGTCGGCATCGGCGTCCGGGCCGAGCCAGGTGCGGGCGTTGAACTCGGCGGCGCCGGCCAGATCGCCCGCGTCCAGGAAGACGTCCTCGGCCGCCCCGAACTTCCGCAGCTCCGCACTCGGCTCGTGGCCCGGCCGCGCGGGACACAGCAGGAGCAGCGAGGAGACCCGCTCCGGATGCAGCGCGGCGATCTGCAGGGCGATCCGGCCGCCGTACGAGCTCCCGACGAGGGCCGCCCGCTGTGCGCCGAGGTGGTCCAGGAGGTCCAGCACGTCACCTGCGTCGCTGTACGGGGCCGTGCCGGCGGGGGAGTCCCCGCAGGTCCGGAAGTCCGGACGGACCACCCGGAACCCGGCCTCGATCAAGGGCTGCCACTGCGGCCCCCACATCCGCCGGTCGGCCACGGAGGAGTGCAGCAGGACAACGACGGGCCCGTCGGCGGGGCCGTCCACATCATGAGAAACGATCATCCGCTGATCCTCGCGGCGGCGGCGGCCGCACGCCAGTGTCTTTCGGAGGGTGCGGGGTGGCTCCGGCCCGCCGAAGCCGCACGAGGCCGTCCCGTTCCGCCCCCCGCCTCACATGCTCATCGACCGCGCGTAGTTGAGCTGCGACATCACCCACTGGTAGGTGTACGCGTCCACCGCCGGGATCATCGTGGAGTGGTGGCGGCCGCCGCTGGTGACCGTGACCTGGATGTAGCCCGTGGTGGTCTTCTGCTTCATCAGCAGGAAGAGCAGGCCGAGCAGGCAGAAGAGGAAGAAGACGATCGCGAGCACGATCGCGTGCGGCGGGATCTTCTCCTCGGTGCGCGAGAAGTCGGTCGCGTTCCACATCGCGCCCTTGAGCGGCATCGTGCCCGACGGGGTGATGATCTGGTCCCCGGCGACGGTGATGTCGCCGAGGGACATACCGGCCCCGCCGGTCGGGGCCGCCATCGGGTAGGCGGGGGTCGGCATGCCGGCGCCGCCGATGGTCGGCTGGTAGGCCGGGGCTGCCGGGTAGGGCTGCGGGTAGCCGTAACTGGCCTCGCCCGGGCCCCACCTGTAGTCCCCCTGGCCGGGCACGCCGGGCTGACCGCCCTGGCCGGCGGGGTCGCTCGTGTACGGATTCGGCTGCTGCTCGCTCATACCGCCGATCCTTCCACAGGGACTCCCACCCTGTACCCCGGGTCCCCAACCCAGGTCAGAGCGCCGCGCCGAGCGGAGCGGTGAGCGCCGACGCATCAACTCCCTTTCCCCGCCCGCCGGAAGGAGGGAGTGGACGACCGTACGGCGTCCGCCCTCGGTGGCGAAACGCTCGCCATGGGACCGGGTTCCATGAGTGCGGTCAGGGCGGCGGTGTCGGCCGTGTGGTGCGCGCGGACGGTGCCGGTCTCCCGTTGTCGGTGCTCACCCCTACTGTCGACGGCATGGGAATGGTGACCTTCGTCGATGAGACGACCGCCGGAGGCCGTGGCGACGGCTGGGCACTCGACATGGCCGAGGAGCGGATCGCGCTGCGCGAGCTGATCCGGCGCAGGGTCTTCCAGGAGGTCGCGGAGTACCACGCGAAGCGGCCGGAGGTCTTCCAGGGGCTGGTGCAGCCGGAGGGGGCCGAGCGCGCCCTGAGGTGGGCCGGGCCGAGTTCCGCATGGGCGAGGCCGTCGCACTGCTGGAGGTGCGCGGCAACCGGGCGGCGATCGGCTGGCGCAACGCCGCGGGCAAGCAGGTCAAGAGCGTGCCCGCCACGGTGCGACGGGACCACGCCGAGGAGCTGAAGGAGCTCAAGGCGGCGGCCAAGGACATCGACAAGGCACTGTCCGCGCAGGCGGAGCGGCTGGACGGCCAGTTCCTGGCCCGGCGCCGGTGGGCGTACGGGCAGTGGCGTGCCCGTTACCTGGACCACCCGCTGGTCGGGACCCTGGCCCGGCGGCTGATCTGGACCGTGGACGGCACGGCCGTCGGCTTCGCGGACGTGCAGCTGCGCACCCTGGCGGGCCGGCCCCTGGCCCGGGGCGCCGGGGAGGAGGCCACCGTCGAGCTGTGGCACCCCGTCGGCAGGGAGCCGGCCGAGGTGGTCGCCTGGCGGGAGTGGCTGGAGCGGTACGCCGTGACGCAGCCCTTCAAGCAGGCCCACCGCGAGGTGTACCTGCTGACCGACGCCGAGCGGAACACGGGGACGTACTCGAACCGGTTCGCCGCGCACATCCTGCGTCAGCACCAGTTCCACTCGCTCGCCGCGGTCCGGGGCTGGCGCAACAGGCTGCGCCTGTGCGTGGACGACTGTGCCCCGCCGGCCGTCCGCGAGCTGCCGCGGTGGGGGCTGCGCGCCGAGTACTGGATCGAGGGCGAGGGGAGCGAGTACGGGGTCGACACCACCGAGTCGGGCAGCTACCTGCGGCTGCGGACGGACCAGGTGCGCTTCTACCCGATCGACGCCCCGCAGAACGAGGCGAGCACGTACGGCGGCGAGTGCACGATGCGGCTGCCGGGCGGCCGGGAGCCCGTCGACCCGCTGCCGCTCGCCGGGATACCGGCGCTGGTGCTCAGCGAGGTGCTGCGGGACATCGACCTCTTCGTCGGCGTGGCCAGCGTCGGCAACGATCCGACGTGGTCCGACGGCGGGCCCGAGGGCCGCTTCCGCGAGTACTGGACCTCGTACGGCTTCGGCGAGCTGAACCAGAGCGCCGAGACCCGGCGGGTGCTGCTGGAGCGGCTGGTGCCCCGCCTGGCCATCGCCGACCGGTGCACCGTCGAGGGCCGCTTCCTGCACGTACGGGGCGAGCTGCGCACGTACCGGATCCACCTGGGATCCGGGAACATCCTGATGACGCCCAATGACCAGTACCTGTGCATCGTGCCCGGCGGATCGGCGGGCACCGCGGGCGCCGACACCGGCTACCTGCCCTTCGAGGGGGACCGCACCCTCGCGGTCATCCTCTCCAAGGCGATGCTCCTCGCGAAGGACACCGACATCACCGACCCGACGATCACCGGCCAGATCCGCCGCTGATGCCCTGAGGGAACGGCGAGGGCCCCGCCCCCGGACGAACCGGGGACGGGGCCCTCGCACACACGGACCGGAAGGTCAGAAACGGCGCGTGATCAGCGCGCGCTTGACTTCCTGGATCGCCTTCGTGACCTCGATGCCACGCGGGCACGCGTCGGTGCAGTTGAAGGTCGTGCGGCAGCGCCACACGCCGTCCTTGTCGTTCAGGATCTCCAGCCGCTGCTCGCCGGCCTCGTCACGCGAGTCGAAGATGAAGCGGTGCGCGTTGACGATCGCCGCCGGGCCGAAGTACTGGCCGTCGTTCCAGAACACCGGGCACGAGGACGTGCACGCGGCGCACAGGATGCACTTGGTGGTGTCGTCGAAGCGCTCGCGGTCCTCGGCGGACTGCAGACGCTCGCGCGTCGGCTCGTTGCCCTTGGTGACCAGGAACGGCATGACGTCGCGGTACGCCTGGAAGAAGGGCTCCATGTCGACGACAAGGTCCTTCATCACCGTGAGGCCCTTGATGGCCTCGACGGTGATCGGCTTCTCCGGGTTGATGTCCTTGATCAGCGTCTTGCAGGCGAGCCTGTTCTTGCCGTTGATCCGCATCGCGTCGGAGCCGCAGATGCCGTGCGCGCACGAGCGGCGGAAGGTCAGCGTGCCGTCGAGGTCCCACTTGATCTTGTGGAGACCGTCGAGCACGCGCTCCTTCGGGTCGATCTCGACCTGGAAGTCCTGCCACTGAGACTCGTCGGAGATCTCGGGGTTGAAGCGGCGGATCCGGAAGGTGACCGTGATGAAGGGCGAGGCCGCGGCCGCGGCCTCCATCTTGTCCAGGGTCGGGGTGGCCATCAGTACTTACGCTCCATCGGCTGGTAGCGGGTGACGACGACGGGCTTGTAGTCCAGCCGGACGGAATCCTTGCCGTCGTCGCCGACCTCGCGGTACGCCATGGTGTGGCGCATGAAGTTGACGTCGTCGCGGTTCGGGTAGTCCTCGCGGTAGTGACCGCCGCGGGACTCCTTGCGCGCCAGCGCAGACACGGCCATGACCTCGGCCAGGTCGAGCAGGTTGCCCAGCTCGATGGCCTCCAGCAGGTCCGTGTTGAAGCGCTTGCCCTTGTCCTGGACGGACACGTTCTTGTAGCGCTCGCGCAGTTCCGCGATCTTCTCGACCGCGGTCTTGATGGTCTGCTCCGTACGGAACACCATCACGCACGCGTCCATCGTCTCCTGGAGCTCCAGACGCAGCTCGGCGACCCGCTCGTTGCCCGTGGAGTTGCGCAGGTGCTCGACGAGGTCGATGACCTGCTGCGCCGGGTTCTCCGGGAGCTCGACGTAGTCGTTCTCCTGCGAGTACCGGGCCGCGGCGATACCGGAGCGCTTGCCGAAGACGTTGATGTCCAGCAGCGAGTTGGTGCCGAGGCGGTTCGCGCCGTGCACCGACACGCACGCGACCTCGCCGGCCGCGTACAGGCCCGGGACGACGGTGGTGTTGTCGCTGAGGACCTCACCCTCGACGTTGGTCGGGATGCCGCCCATGGCGTAGTGCGCGGTGGGCTGGATCGGGATCGGGTCCGTGTACGGCTCGATGCCCAGGTAGGTGCGCGCGAACTCGGTGATGTCCGGGAGCTTCGCGTCGAGCTGCTCCGGCGGCAGGTGCGTCAGGTCCAGGTACACGTGGTCACCGGCCGGACCGCAGCCGCGGCCCTCACGGATCTCGGTGTAGATGGAGCGCGAGACGACGTCACGGGACGCGAGGTCCTTCATGACCGGCGCGTACTTTTCCATGAAGCGCTCGCCGTCCTTGTTGCGGAGGATGCCGCCCTCACCGCGGGCGCCCTCCGTCAGCAGGATGCCCATGCGCCAGATGCCCGTCGGGTGGAACTGGAAGAACTCCATGTCCTCCAGCGGCAGGCCGCGGCGGTAGCAGGCCGCCTGGCCGTCACCCGTGAGGGTGTGCGCGTTGGAGGTCACCTTGAAGAACTTGCCGGTGCCACCGGAGGCGTAGATGACGGCCTTGGCCTGGAACACGTGGATCTCGCCGGTGGCGAGCTCGTACGCGACCACACCGGCCGACTTCTTGACGCCGTCCTCCTCGACCAGGAGCTGGTCCAGGACGTAGAACTCGTTGAAGAACTCCACGCCCTCCTTGACGCAGTTCTGGTAGAGCGTCTGGAGGATCATGTGGCCGGTGCGGTCCGCGGCGTAGCAGGACCGGCGGACCGGCGCCTCGCCGTGGTTGCGGGAGTGCCCGCCGAAGCGGCGCTGGTCGATGGTGCCGTCCGGGGTGCGGTTGAACGGCAGGCCCATCTTCTCCAGGTCGAGGACCGCGTCGATGGCCTCCTTCGCCAGGATCTCGGCGGCGTCCTGGTCGACCAGGTAGTCACCGCCCTTGACCGTGTCGAAGGTGTGCCACTCCCAGTTGTCCTCTTCCACGTTGGCCAGCGCGGCGGCCATGCCGCCCTGCGCGGCGCCCGTGTGGGAGCGGGTCGGGTAGAGCTTCGTCAGCACCGCGGTGCGGCTGCGCTTCGTCGACTCGATGGCGGCGCGCATGCCCGCGCCACCTGCGCCGACGATGACGGTGTCGTACTTGTGGATCTTCATTTGGTTCGCCTCAGCCCCGTTGCCTAGCGGATGTTCGGGTCGAAGGTGAAGATCACCAGCGTGCCCAGAAGGATGGTGAACACCGTGGCGGTGTAGAGCAGGCCCTTCAGCCACAGCCGCGTGTTGGCACGCTCCGCGTAGTCGTTGATGACGGTACGCAGACCGTTGGCGCCGTGCAGCATGGCCAGCCACAGCATCAGCAGGTCCCAGACCTGCCAGAACGGGGAAGCCCAGCGGCCGGCCACGAAGGCGAAACCGATCTTGGACACGCCGCCGTCGAGCACCAGCTGGATCAGCAGGTGGCCGATGACCAGGACGACGAGCACGATGCCCGAGAGGCGCATGAAGAGCCACGCGACCATCTCGAAGTTGCCGCGGGTCGAGCGCGGGGTCTTGCCGGTCCGCTTGCGCGGGGCCTCGATGTAAGGCGCCGGGTTGTCGACGTCGTAGAGGGACACGCCCTCCACGTCACCGACGCCCTTTTCGAAAGAAGTGTCAGAAGACATGCGTGTCACTTCCCGAACAGTTCAAGGTAGGCGTGGCCCAGGACGGGGTACAGGGCCCCGAACATGAGGACGATCCAGATGCCCATGACGGTCCAGAGCATCTGCTTCTGGTAGCGCGGGCCCTTGGACCAGAAGTCCACGGCGATGACACGGAGACCGTTGAGCGCGTGGAACAGGATGGCGGCCACGAGGCCGTACTCCAGCAGCGCGACGATCGGAGTCTTGTAGGTAGCCACGACATCGTCGTACGCCTCGGGGGAGACGCGGACGAGAGCGGTGTCGAGGACGTGTACGAACAGGAAGAAGAAAATGAGGACGCCGGTGACTCGATGAGCCACCCAGGACCACATTCCTTCCCGGCCGCGGTACAACGTTCCAGCCGGCACGGAAAACCCTCCGGAAGCGGGGCGGGGGCCAGCCGGCTTCGTTGTCGGTCGGGCCCGGCCGGGTACGGTCCTCCGGCCCCGGACATCGTAGCGACGCTTTGTCGGTTCCTTCGCCCGGGGGTCATCGGTGTGATCAAACAGGCACGTACGGACTATCCCACAGGGGCGAATAGGCCGATTTCCGTGGCAGTCAGCCCATCGGGCGAGGTCAGCCAGCGTGTCAGATCCCGAAGCCGGGCCTGGGCTACCCGTCGCAGCTCGTCGGCGGAGATCGAGCGCTCCTCGTCCACCTCGTGCCCCATCCGGCGGCGGATCGCGCCCAGCAACTGGTCGGCCTGTTCCTCCGGCGGGTGTTGGTCCAGGCAGATCACGAAGGCGTGGCCGAACTTTCGTTCGTACTCCGCATGGGCCGCGTCGAGGGCCAGCAGCGCGGCGTACGGGGCCCCGTGGTCCAGCTCGGCCGAGGACTCCGCGGCCAGCGCCTCGGTCAGGTCGCCCTGCGAGAGGTCGTACGAGGCCTCGTCCGCGGCGGCGATCAGAGCCCCGGGATCCGGGTAGGGGCGGTGGGCGGCCAGCCGGTGCGCCCAGCGCCGGCTTCCGCAGCAGTGCAGCAGGACGGCCAGGGCGGCTTCGGGGGACAGGGCGTTGAACCGCGCCAGTCCCGAGCCGTGGGAAGAGGTGGAACCTCCCCCGCGTTCGGTCCGGGAAATGCCCCCTGGGGCCTGTGCCGGAAGGTGGCTGGACAGCAGGGGGCTCCTCGGGGCGCGGCGGGGGTGTACCGCCACGCTATCGACGCAGGGCAGGGTGTGTCGTACCGATTCGAGGATTTCACCCGGAAGTGAGCCGAAAGGATGACGTGAGCGCCACGGGCAGGCATGGTGAGGGCCAAGGGAAGGGGAGGGCGACCGAGGCCGCCACCCCCCACAGGAGAGGCCCCGGCCGCCATCCGTCACGGGCTCGTGCGACAAGCCCGTATCCCTGTCAGCGCCGCAAGTGCGTTTTGTGTCACACCTCGCTCCGCACAGGGTTGGTTGCACGTTGTATCACTCGTGGACGAGAGGTGCTTGAAAGCCGTAACGTGCTGATTTGCGCCACACGTACAGGACAGTGAACGGGTTGGGGACTTTGCTGGGGGACGACGCGGAGCTGACCGCCGCGGTGCTCGCGGCACAGGACGGCGACGAGAACGCGTTCCGTGCTGTGTACCGCGCCGTGCACCCACGGCTGCTCGGTTACGTACGCACGCTCGTCGGCGACGGCGACGCGGAGGACGTGACATCGGAAGCCTGGTTGCAGATCGCCCGCGACCTCGACTCCTTCACCGGCGACGCCGACCGCTTCCGCGGCTGGGCCGCGCGCATCGCCCGCAACCGTGCCCTTGATCACATCCGCATGCGCGGCCGGCGCCCGGCCATCGGCGGTGACGACACCGAGCTGACCGGCTGGGCCGCCGAGTGCGACACCGCGGGCGCGGCGATGGAGTCCCTCTCCACCGGCCGGACCATGGCGCTCATAGCCCAGCTTCCGCAGGACCAGGCCGAGGCCGTCGTCCTGCGGGTCGTGGTCGGGCTGGACGCCAAGAGCGCGGCCGAGACCCTGGGCAAGCGGCCCGGCGCCGTACGGACGGCGGCCCATCGGGGCCTGAAGAAGCTGGCCGAGCTGCTCGGCGCGGACGGCGGCTTCGAGCCCGACCCGGACACCGCCTCGGGTGCGGGCGCGGCGGTCGGCCATAATGCCCGTGGCCAGGTCTGGGACGGCGGGGGCGGGAGGGATCTCGACGCCGTACCCGCACAGCGTGGCCGAGGTGGGGGCTTCGCAGAGCAAACCGGTGTGACGGATTCACGTTGGCGGACGCAGAAGGACATGTGATGGCCGACGAGCGCAACAGGTGGCTGGACAAAGCCGCAGCGGACAAACTGCTGCGCGGCGAACCGGTGGAACCTGTGGGGCCGGCCGCCGATCAGCGTGCCCGGACCGAGGCAGTGCGGCTGCGTGCCGCCCTGGACGCCCTGGGTGCCGTGACCGAGCCGCTGCCCGTGGAACTTCCCGGCGAGGCCGCCGCGGTGGCCGCCTTCCGCACGGCGCGCGGCGCCGCGCGGCCCTCTGCCGTGTCCGAGGTGTCCGACGTGTCCGCCGAACCCGTGGTGGACCTCGGCCGCATCATTTCCGCGCCCGTGTCAGCGGGCCGGCGCGGGCGGACCGTGAGCTTCGGCCTGGCGGCCGCCCTGGCCAGTGTCGCCGTCGGCGGACTGGCCGCCGCGGCCGGCGCCGGGCTGCTCGACCGGGCCCGGCACGACAGTGCGGGACCCGCTCCGGCGATGTCCGTCAGTGCCGGTGAGGGCTCGGCCCAGGGCATCGGCAGCGGAGCCCCGACCGCGAGCCCACTGCCGACGCCGACCCCGCTGCCCAACGGCTCGAACGCGACGGTCCTCCCGGACACGGCGCGGACGCCGGACGCGGACCGGACGGCACCCGGGAGCGGCGCGGGCGCCGGCACCTCCTCGGGTGCGACGGCGAGCGGCGGCGCGGGCAAGGACGCCCAGGACGGCCGGAGCGGCACGGGCGGCAGGGACGTGGACCGCGACACCTTCGGCGGCGGGGACACCGACAAGGACGGCACGGACCGCCGGGAGCTCCTTCTCAAGGCCGCGGACCTCTGCGAGCAGTTCAAGTCGGGCCGGATCAACGACGACCGCCGTGAGTGGCTCTCGCGCCAGGCCAACGGCATCACCCGGATCCCGGCCTACTGCAAGTCCCTGCAGGAGGACGACGGCTCCGGCGGCGGCAAGCGCAGCGACGCCCCGCCGGTGGGCGGGACGCTCCGCGCGCCGACCCTTTCGCCGTCGCTCCCGCAGGGTTCGATCGGCCTGCACACAGGCCGCTGATACATGTGCTGACCTGCCTGTAACACTTTTCGAACCGGTGGCGCAGTACATAGCGAGCCGACTGGTCATCGGCCGCGCATGAGCCGGGGTTCCCCCCGTACCCCTGGGCTCTGCGCAACCGGCGCGGGCGGGGCACGTTCCCCCGGCCCTGCCCGCGCCCATTACGTAGGACCGAAAAAGCCCGAGGCGTCGCCTCGGGCTTCTTGCTTGCCTGCTGCCTGCTTCCTGCTTCTTGCTTCCTGCTGCCACGGCCACGGGCCCCGCGGGACCGGAGGTCCGGTCCCGGCAACCCGCGGCATCACCAGTAGACGACGACCTTGTCGCCGACCTGCACCTGGTCGAACAGGGCCGACAGCTTGCCCTTGTCCCGGACGTTCACGCAGCCGTGCGAGGCGCCGTTGTAGCCGCGGGCCGCGAAGTCGGCGGAGTAGTGCACGGCCTGGCCGCCGCTGAAGAACATCGCGTACGGCATCGGCGTGTGGTAGATCGTCGACGTCCATTCCTTGGCCTTCCAGCCCACGTTGAACACGCCCTCGCGGGTCGGGGTGTTCTCGGAGCCGAAGCGCACGTCCATCGTCGAGACGACCTTGCCGTCGATCATCCAGGCGAGGGTGCGGCTCTCCTTGCTGATGCACATGACGCGGCCCGTCATGCAGCGCGGGTCCGGCGCGTCGACCTCGTTGACGGTCGGCGGGCGCAGCTCGTCGGCGGTGGGCTTCTTGCTGGAGCTCTGGATCTTCTTCCAGGTGGCCTCGTCGACCGAACCGGTGGCGTTCAGCCCGTGCTTCGACTGGAAGGCCTTGACCGCGGACGTCGTCTTCGAGCCGTAGAAGCCGGTCGGCGCGACCGACATCAGCTTGAGCTGCTTCAGGCGGGCCTGGAGCTCGCGGATCTGCTCGCTCTCGTCGCCGTTGGCCATGATCTGCTTCACCGAGGGCGAAGGCGAGGCCGAGGGGGATGCCGACGCGGAGGCGGACGGCGAGGGCGAGCCCGAGGGCTTGTCGTCGGTGGAGGGGGAGGCTTCGGGGGAGGCGCCCGCCGTGGGCGAGGACGGAGCCGAGGAGGCGGAGGCGACGGACTCCGTCTTCTGCGGTCCGCAGGCGGTCGCGGCGAGCGCGACGGCGGTTGCCACCCCGATCGTGCGGATTATGACTCTCTGGCGCTGCATTGCAGTCCCCCGGTTTCTACGTCGTGTATCTAGGTGATGCTCCGCACGCGTGGACAGTTGCACACGGCTCCGGGATGTTGCGGCATTGTGACCGGCAGTCGTCCGCAGCCTTACGAAGCGATTCGCGGCTGGGCACCCCAGCGGTGGCTCGGGGAGGTTTTATCAGTCCCGGGCCCGGTTGCTCTACGGAGGACTACGTCACACATGGCACTCACAGAGAGCGGTTTCCCCATCGAACCCGTCTACGGGCCCGGCGACCTGACGGGTTGGGACCCGGCGGCCGAGCTGGGGCAGCCGGGCGACTTCCCCTACACTCGGGGGATTTATCCGAACATGTACACCGGTCGGCCCTGGACCATGCGGCAGTACGCCGGCTTCGGCACGGCCGCCGAGTCCAACGCCCGTTACCGGCAGCTCATCGAGGGCGGCGGCACCGGGCTGTCCGTCGCCTTCGACCTGCCCACGCAGATGGGACACGACTCCGACGCCCCCCTCGCGCAGGGCGAAGTGGGCAAGGTCGGCGTCGCCGTCGACTCGCTCGACGACATGCGGACGCTGTTCGACGGGATCCCCCTCGACCGGGTCTCCACCTCGATGACGATCAACGCGCCCGCCGCGCTGCTCCTGCTGCTCTATCAACTGGTGGCGGAGGAACAGGGCATCTCGGGCACAGAGCTGACGGGCACGGTCCAGAACGACGTGCTCAAGGAGTACATCGCGCGCGGGACGTACATCTTCCCGCCCGGCCCCTCCCTGCGCCTGACGGCCGACACCTTCCGCTACTGCCGCGCCGAGATCCCGCGGTGGAACACCATCTCCATCTCCGGCTACCACATGGCCGAAGCCGGCGCCTCGCCCGTTCAGGAGGTGGCCTTCACCCTCGCCGACGGCATCGCCTACGTCCGTACCGCCCTGGCGGCGGGCATGGTGGTCGACGAGTTCGCGCCCCGGCTCTCCTTCTTCTTCGTCGCCCGCACCACCCTGCTGGAGGAGGTGGCGAAGTTCCGCGCGGCCCGGCGGATCTGGGCCCGCGTCATGCGGGAGGAGTTCGGGGCGCGGGACCCGAAGTCGCTGATGCTGCGTTTCCACACCCAGACGGCCGGGGTCCAGCTGACCGCGCAGCAGCCGGAACTGAATCTCGTACGGGTGGCCGTGCAGGCCCTGGCCGCCGTCCTGGGCGGCACGCAGTCGCTGCACACCAACTCCTTCGACGAGGCGATCGCGCTGCCGACGGAGAAGTCCGCCCGCCTCGCCCTGCGCACCCAGCAGGTCCTCGCGCACGAGACGGACGTGCCGCACACCGTGGACCCCTTCGCCGGGTCCTACGCGGTGGAGCGGATGACGGACGAACTGGAGGCGGCGGCGCTCGCGCTGATGCGCCGGGTCGAGGACCGGGGCGGGGCGGTGGCGGCGATCGAGGCCGGCTTCCAGAAGGCCGAGATCGAGCGGAACGCCTACCGCATCGCGCAGGAGACCGAGAGCGGGGAGCGGGTCGTGGTCGGGGTCAACCGCTTCGCGCTGGAGCGCGAGGACGCGTACGAGCCGCTGCGCGTGGACCCGGCGATCGAGGCGCGGCAGTGCGCGGCGCTGGCCCGGCTGCGGGCGGAGCGGGGCGGCGCGGCGGTGACGGCTGCGCTCGCGGCGCTGAAGGAGGCGGCGGCCGGAACGGCCAACGTGCTGTACCCGATGAAGGAGGCGCTGCGGGCCCGGGCCACGGTGGGGGAGGTGTGCGGCGCGCTGCGGGAGGTCTGGGGGACGTACGAGCCGAGCGGTTCCACCTGGTGAAACAGAGTGGCGCGACAGGTGCGTCCCTGTGGGACACTCCTGCCCATGCTGGGTGTGACCGATCTTCCGACGTATCTCGCAGGCCTGGTGCTGATCATTCTGCTGCCGGGGCCGAACTCGCTCTACGTGCTCTCCGTGGCCGCCCGCCGCGGGGTGCGCACCGGGTACAAGGCCGCTGCCGGGGTGTTCACCGGCGACGCCGTGCTCATGCTGCTGACCGCGGTCGGCGCCGGGGCTCTGCTGCGGGCGAGCCCGCTGGTGTTCACCGTGGTGAAGTTCCTCGGGGCCGGCTACCTGGCGTGGCTGGCCGTGGGGATGATGCGGGGCGCCTGGGCGCTGTGGCGCACGCGCATGGAGCGGGCCGAGAACGAGGCCGAGGTGCTTGCCGACCCGGCCGAGAACGAGCGGCCCTACCGGCGGGCGCTGCTGATCAGCCTTCTCAACCCGAAGGCCATCCTCTTCCTGATGTCCTTCTTCGTGCAGTTCGTGGACCCGTCGTACGCCTACCCGGCGCTGTCGTTCCTGCTCCTGGGCGGCCTGCTGCAGACCGGCAGCTTCCTGTACCTGACGCTGCTGATATTCGGCGGGACCCGCCTCGCGGCGGCCTTCCGCCGCCGCAAGCGGCTGTCGGCCGGGGCCACCTCGGCGGCGGGCGTGCTGTTCCTCGGCTTCGCGGCCAAGCTCGCCGTCAGCTGAGCGTTCGGCGCAGCCACGCCATCCGCCGGACGGCCCGGCGCACCGTCCGGCTGCGCGGCAGGAACGACAGCTGCGCCGGGATGCCGCCCGGCAGACCCAGGGAGGTCAGCCGACGGCGGGTGAAGTACCGCCAGGTGCGCGGGGTCAGATGCCTGGCCAGGTAGGCCTCGGCCGCCGGCCGGCGCGCGGCCAGGATCTGCGGCTGCATCGTGAACCCGACGGCGGTGAGCAGTGCGGCCGGCTCCGCCCGGACCTGCTCGGGGGTCGGGGGCGTCCAGGCGCGGACCGCCTCCGCGTCGGCGAGGTCCGGGAGGAGGGCGTCCACCAGGGCCAGCGGCACGCGGTTGCTGTTCGGGTACGGGGTCAGGGCGGCCAGCACCGCGTCGGTCCCGGTCCGGGCCACCGGGAGCCCGTACAGCGTGGCGGCGGTCAGCAGTCCGGTGGAGAAGCAGCCGACGACCAGCGCGGGGCGCAGTCGCTGGTAGAGGGTCTCGGCCAGGACCGGGGCGGCGATCACCGTCAGCCGGGCGCCGAGACGATCGGCCTCCTCCCGGGCCCGCCGGCAGTACGCGGCCGGGGCGCCGGGGTGCGGTTTGAAGACCAGCTCCCGGTGGCCGAGGGCGTGGGCGCCGCGGACCATCGAGACGTGCAGCTCCTCCTCCTCGGCCGGGCTCATCAGGTCGAGGGCCGAGAGGTACTGGCCCAGGAGGAGGGCCGGGGGCTCGGCCGACTCGGGCGGCTCGGCGAGCGCGGCCGCCCCGCCCGTCGTCGCCACGGTCTCCGCGGTGGCTTCGGCCAACTCGGCGAGGACCTTGAGGAACGGCTCCGTCGGGACCAGTTCGACCCGCACCCCGAACTCCGTCAGCAGCAGGGGCTCCAGCCCGGGCACCAGGTCCAGGTGGAGCACCCGTCGCACCCGCATCCCCAGCTGCGGGTCGAGGCGGAAGCGGGTGGGGCCGTAGCTCATGAGCCCGTCGGCGTAGACGTCGACGGCCGCGCCCGGGAAGAGCCGGCACAGGGTCTGGGCGGGCGGGACCTGGAGGGACTCCACGATCAGCTCGACCCGGTCGTCGCCGAGGTTCCACAGGGTGCGCAGCTGCCGTTCCCAGAGGGGGACGTCCTCCGCGCGGGGGGCCCAGGTACTCGGGTGCTGCGGCTCGATGACGCGGTTCCAGTCGAGGACCTCGTCGAAGCGGGAGCGCAGGGCGGCGAAGCCCGGCATGTCCGCGATCCCCGGGGTGACCTCGGCGGTGACGGCGTGGTTGCTGGTCAGCAGGATGCGCCGGCCGGCGGGCGGGAAGCCGCCCGCGTCGACGCCCGCCGCGAGGGTGGCCGCGCCGTAGAGGGTGGAGGCCAGGAAGATCTGGGTGGGCATCAGGCGCTCGCTCCCGACGGGGCGCGGCGGCCGCCGCGCAGGCGGCGGAGCACGGTGGAGCGTTCGACGTCCATCGAGTCCAGGACCTGGTCCAGTACGTCCTGCGGCATGCGGCCGAGCGCGGCCGTGCTCATGATGCGGAGTTTCTTGGCCACGTCCGGCTCGAACCTCTCGATGGTTCCGAAATGATGGGCGATAATTGCACAATAGGTTCGGACGGCTTTCGGAAGCAGCCGGTCGGATTCCCGGTCCCCGAGCACGTCCGTGAGTACTTGATCGAATGCGCGAATGAAATCGAGCTGCCGTTCGTCGCCCACTTGCGTCAACGAGGTGGAAACCCCGCGCCGGTAGAAGACGCCGGGCAGTCCGACTGCGGCGAAGGACGCCGCCTCCCGGTGCAGCCGCCAGATCCACGGCCGGTCCTCCGCGGTCCGCAGCCCGTCGGTGAAGTGCAGCACCCCGCGGTCCAGCAGCCGCCGGTGGTACATGCCGGCCCAGGCGTACGGGTAGTCCACCGAGGTGGCCCGGTCGACGGGGAGGATCGCGGTGCGCGGATCGGCGACCACCGCGTCCGGGCCGAAGGGAACGCGCTGCACGCTCCGCGACCGGCCGGTGCAGCGGACATGTTCGGTACGGACGAAATCGCAGTTCAGAGCCTCTATGGCGGCCAGAGTCCGGGCCAGGTGGCCGGGCGCCAGCCAGTCGTCCCCGTCCAGGAAGGCCAGGTACTCGCCACGGGCGGCGTCCAGACCGGTGTTCCGGGCGGTGGCCAGACCGCCGTTGCGCTCGTGTCTGAGGTGCACCGCCCCCGGCAGCTCGCGCGCGGCCCGCTCCAGCAGGTCGGGCGTCCCGTCCGTCGAGCAGTCGTCGACGAGCAGGAACTCGAAATCGTCCCGGGCGTTGAGTTCGAGACTTTTCAGGGCATCCGGTGCGTATGTCTGCACGTTGTAGAACGGCACGACAACAGAGAGCTTGGGCACCCGCGAGACATTAGGGCGCCGCCCGGCATTCACTGTGGCCCGGATGCGGATTCCATGTGAACGGCGCGGGGCGGGCGAGTTAACCCGTGCGCTTTCGCATTCAGTCGACGCGTTGTTAACCCGCTGTTGTGCGCTCGTTGGGCCGATCACCGAAATTGCGGAATAGCTTCTGCCGCGTGCCAGAACGCAAACGCGTCGCCGTACTCGCCGATTCCGATACGCGATGGAAATGGGGCGCACTCACCGCCCGCCGTCTCGTGCCCGACCACCAGCTCACCGGATTCCTGCTGCGCGGCCGTGCCACACCCACCGCGCGCCAGCTCGGTGAGGTGGGGGTGCGGGCCGACCGGCTGTCCGAGGTGACCTGCGCCGAGTTCCTCGCCGAGATCGAACGCGAGCGCTACGACGTGGTCGTCCTCGCGCTCGTCGGCGGGGCCGTCCAGGCCGTCCTGCACGGGGCCCGCGCCCTGTGGCCCGCCCCGGCCCGGCGCCCCGTACTCGTCACCGGCTACGTGGGCGTCGTGTACGAGAAGCTCGCCGACGGGCTGCTGTTGCGGCACGGCGCCGACCTCGTCCTCGCCAACTCCCGCCACGACGCCGAACGCTTCCGCGCCGTGTACGAGGGAGTCGGCGCGGACGCCACCGCCGTCACCGAGACCGCGCTGCCCTTCCTGGGCGGGGCGCCGTACGAGCCGGCCGGCAGCCGGGCCCACACCGTGGTCTTCGCCGTCCAGCCGTCGGTGCCCGACAGTCGCGCCGACCGCGCCTACCTGCTGGAACGGGCCGCCGGACACGCCCGACTGCACCCCGACCGGGAGGTGCTGATCAAGCTGCGCAGCAAGCCCGGGGAGCACACCACGCACCTGGAGGAGCAGCCGTACCAGCGGCTCGCCGAGAAGATCCCGGGCGGACTGCCCGCCAACTGCCGCCTGGTGTACGGAAACATGGGCGAGGTCCTGGACGGCACCGACCTGCTGGTCACCGTCTCCTCCACGGCCGCCCTGGAATCCCTGCACCGCTCCGTCCCGACGGCGATCCTCACCGACCTCGGCATCCGCGAGGCCCTCGGCAACCACCACTTCCTGGGCTCCGGCTGCCTGGCCTCCTGGGACCAGATCGACTCCGGGCTCCTCCCGGAGGGGGACCCGGTCTGGCTGGCGGCCCAGGGCGTCCGGCCCGCGCAGGGCGCCGGCCCGGAGGCGGGCGCGGACGCCTACGCCGTGGCCCGGGCCAAGGTGGCCGCACTGGTGTCCGCGACCCGGCTGCCCTCGCCCGCCCCGTACTACACGCGCACCACCGCCCCCGGATACCTCCCCGGGATCCTCGCCCGCCACCACCTCGCGCCCGACGGCACCCCGCTGCCCGGCACGGTGCGCCCGGCGGCGGGGGAGTCCCGGCTGCGCCGCCGGCTCCGCGCGCACCTGCGCGAGGCCGCCCGCGGCGCCTACCGGCACGGGGTGCAGCGCGTGGCCCCGGTGATCCGCAGGCTGGGGGAGCTGTGAGGGTCCTCGCCGTCGTCCCGGCCCGCGGCGGCTCCAAGGGGGTCCCCGGCAAGAACCTCGCCGAGGTCGCCGGCACCCCGCTCGTCGCCCGCGCCGTCCTGGCCTGCCGCGCCGCCCCGACCGTCACCGACGTGGTGGTCTCCACCGACTCCGAGGCCATCGCCGCCGCGGCCCGCGCCGCCGGAGCCGACGTGATCGCCCGCCCCACCGCGATCTCCGGCGACACCGCGAGCAGCGAGGCCGCCGTCCTGCACGCGCTCGCCGCCTTCGAGGAGCTGCACTCCCTCACCGTGGACGTGGTCCTCCTCGTCCAGTGCACCAGCCCCTTCCTCGCCACTTCCGACGTCGAGTCGGTCGCCGTGGCCGTCGCCTCCGGGGCGGCCGACTCGGCCCTGACCGTGGCCCCCTTCCACGGTTTCCTCTGGCGGGACGCGGCCGACGGCACCGGAACCGGGGTCAACCACGACGCGGCGTACCGCCCCCGGCGCCAGGACCGGCCGCAGGACCTGCTGGAGACGGGCGCCGCCTACGCCATGGACGCCGCGGGCTTCCGCACCGCCCGGCACCGGTTCTTCGGCCGCACCCTTCCCGTCGCCACCGACCCCGCACGGGTCCTGGAGATCGACGACCCGCACGACCTGGCCCGCGCCCGCCTGCTCGCACCCCTGCTCGACCCGCGCCCCGGGGCACACCCCGCACAGCCCGCCCCGGATCCCGGCGCGCCCTCCTCCCCGCACCCCGATCCACAGCCCGCACCCCGCACATCCCCGCACCGAAGGACGCCCCCTGCCATGACCTCCACGCCCGACCCCCGCATGCGTACCTTCGGCTCCCGCACCGCGGGCCCCGGTCGCCCCGTCTACGTCGTCGGCGAGATCGGCATCAACCACAACGGCGACCTCGGCAACGCCTTCGCCCTCATCGACGCCGCCGCCGAAGCGGGCTGCGACGCCGTGAAGTTCCAGAAGCGCACCCCGGAGATCTGCACCCCGCGCGACCAGTGGGACATCGAACGCGACACCCCCTGGGGCCGGATGACCTACATCGACTACCGCCACAAGGTCGAGTTCGGCGAGGACGAGTACCGCGCCATCGACGACCACTGCGCCAAGCGCGGCATCGACTGGTTCGCCTCCCCTTGGGACACCGAGGCCGTCGCCTTCCTGGAGAAGTTCGACGTCCCCGCCCACAAGGTGGCCTCCGCCTCCCTCACCGACGACGAGCTGCTGCGCGCCCTGCGCGGCACCGGCCGCACCGTCGTGCTGTCCACCGGCATGTCCACCCCGCAGCAGATCCGCCACGCCGTGGAGGTGCTCGGCAGCGCCAACATCCTTCTCTGCCACGCCACTTCGACGTACCCGGCCAAGGCCGAGGAGCTCAACCTGCGGGTGATCAACACCCTCCGCGAGGAGTACCCGAACGTCCCGATCGGCTACTCCGGCCACGAGACGGGCCTGCAGACCACGCTCGCCGCCGTCGCCCTCGGCGCCACCTTCGTCGAGCGCCACATCACCCTCGACCGCGCGATGTGGGGCTCCGACCAGGCCGCCTCCGTCGAGCCCGGCGGCCTCACCCGACTCGTGCGCGACATCCGCACCATCGAGACCGCCCTCGGCGACGGCGTCAAGCGGGTCTACGAGTCCGAGCTCGGCCCCATGAAGAAGCTCCGCCGCGTGCAGGGCGAGCCGGCAGCCGTCTGACCTCCCTCCGGCGCGTACGCGTTCCGCCCCCCGACAAGGAGCACGTGGTGACCCCCTCCGCCTCCACCCTGGCGTTCGTCGAGAGTCCGGTCCAACTCCTGAACGTGCTGGAGTGGGCGTACGCGCGCGCCGGGGAGCAGCCGAAGCTGGACGGCGTCCCGCGCCAGCGGGGGCGCCGCGCCGACGGCGGGACCGGGCCCGGCCCCGGCGCCCGGCCGGCGGGCGACGCGTCCCCCCTGCGGATCGTCGTCCTGCCGCCCACCGACCCGATGTCCCGCGGCCAGCTGCGCCGGGTGGCCGCACTGGCCCGGGACGAGGGGCACGAGGTCCAGTGGCAGGAGGCCCGCGGCAACCGGTTCGCGCCACTGAAGGCGCTGGCCGCGCTGGCGCGCGACGTACGCGCCGCGCGCACGGTCGTCGTCGGCGACCCCTTCTCGCGCTACGTGCAGCTGCTGCTCACCCTCGTGCGCGCCGAGGAGCTGGTGGTGGTCGACGACGGCACCGCCACCATGGAGTTCATGGCCCAGACCGCCCGCGGCGAACGCCTCGTACGGTGGCACCGGGTCGGCGGCGGCGGACTGCCCGGCCGGATCCGCGAGCTGGCGTACGCACCCGTCTCGGCGACGGCGCGCCGCCGCTTCACCCCGGCGGGACGCCCCGGCCACCGCGTCGAGGTGTTCAGCTCGATGCCCGTCACCGCCCACGGCGGAATGACACTGCGGACCAACGACTTCGCGTGGACCCGCGCCCGGTTCGGCCCGCCCCGCCTGACCAAGGGCACCGACCTGGTCGGCACCTCGCTGGTGGAGACCGGAGTGGTGGACCCGGACCGCTATCTGGACGCGGTGCGCGTCCTGACCCTGGAGCACGGCGCCACCCGCTACTTCGCGCACCGCCGGGAGTCCCCGGAGAAGCTGCGCGCGCTGAGCCGGGCGACCGGGCTGGAGATCGTACGTCCGGACCTGCCCCTGGAGCTGATCGCCCGGCGCGGTCCCGTCGGCCGGACGATCGTCAGCTTTCCGTCCACCGTCGTCCACACGCTGCCGTACGCCCTGACCGGTACCGGTGTCACAGTGGCCGTATGCGATGTGGACCCCGCCTGGCTCACCGGGTCCGCCTCCGCGCGCGCCCGCAGCTTCCTCGCCGGGGTCACGGACACCGCCCGCGATGTGCGCAGACTGCCTGCCCAGGCGGCTCCCACGGCCGGATGAGCGCGCGAGTTTACCCCCGGGCGCATCCGGTCATGCGTCCAGAGGTCGGGTTTCTTTCCCCTAACGGCATGAACTTTTCGTGATCCCCGGCCAGTTGACCCGTCCGTGGGCCTACCCTTCAACGGGTGAACCAGTTGATGTCCCGCGAGTCCCAGACCGCCCAGCCCGCCGCGTCCGACCGGCCCGAGCTGCCCGGCAAGCTTCCGGACCACCTGCGTACCGAACTGATCGCCTTCCGCCGGGACTTGCACGTGCACCCGGAGCTCGGACACCAGGAATTCCGTACCACCGCGGCGATCAAGGCCCGGCTGGAGAAAGCCGGCCTGCGACCACGGGTACTGAAGTCCGGTACGGGCCTGATCTGTGACGTCGGCACCTGGGACGGGGGCCGGCCGATGCTGGCCCTGCGCGCGGACATCGACGCCCTGCCCATCCCGGACGCCAAGACGCACGTCCCGTACCGCTCGACCTTCCCGGACCGCGCGCACGCCTGCGGTCACGACGTGCACACCGCGGTGGTCCTCGGCGCCGGCCTGGTCCTCGCCGAGCTCGACCGGCAGGGGCTGCTGCCCCGCCCCGTACGGCTGCTCTTCCAGCCCGCCGAGGAGGTGCTCCCGGGCGGGGCCACCGATGCCATCGAGTCCGGGGTCCTGGACGGCGTGGGCCGGATCGTCGCCGTGCACTGCGACCCCCGGGTCGACGCGGGGCGCATCGGGCTGCGGCCCGGCCCCATCACCTCCGCCTGCGACCGGCTGGAGGTCAGCCTCTCCGGCTCCGGCGGGCACACCGCCCGCCCGCACCTGACCACCGACCTGGTGACGGCCGCCGCCCGGGTGGCCGTCGACACCCCGGCGCTGCTGGCCCGCCGGATGGACGCCCGCTCGGGCATGTCGGTCACCTGGGGCCGGATCGAGGCCGGGCACGCCTGCAACGTCATCCCGATGCACGCCGAGCTGTCCGGAACGGTGCGCTGCCTGGACCTGAACGCCTGGCACGAGGCGCCGGACATGATCCACGCGGCGATCGACGAGATCGCGACCATGCACGGGGCCAAGTTCGAGATCAACCACGTGCGCGGGGTGCCCCCGGTCGTCAACGACCCGGTGATCACCGAACTGCTGCGTGAGGCGATGGGGGTCCGCCTGGGCGCGGAGTCGGTCGAGGACACCGAGCAGAGCCTGGGCGGGGAGGACTTCTCCTGGTACCTGGAGCACGTACCGGGCGCGATGGCCCGGCTGGGGGTACGTACGCCCGGCGACACAGCCAAGCGTGATCTGCACCGGGGCGACTTCGACGTGGACGAGTCCGCGATCGGCGTCGGCGTGGAGTTCTTCACGGCCACCGCACTGATCGACGGGCGTCGCGCAGTGGCCGGCCGGTAGCCGGCCGGGCCTGTCTCCTTACAGGATCTGCCGGGTTCCCGGCGGGGCACGTCCAGCCCTTGGTACACAAGGGTTGGGCGCGTAAGGAGTCACCAATCGGTCACTGTCCGGTTCGCGACGATCCGATAACGACTCATGAACGGGCCTTTAACTGACATCTACGCGCGTTACGATCGCCGCGAAACCAGCGCCGGTCGTGGCGCTTCGGTCAGGTTTTGAAGGAGCCTCCCCTTGCGCCGGATCACCAGGATCGCCACCGTGGGCATCGCGTCCGCGGCGCTGGCCCTCTCGGCCACCGCCTGTGGCGGAAAGAAGTCGTCGGACGCGTCCGCCTCCCCCTCGGAGTCGGGCCAGAAGTCCGCAGCCATCGCGTATGACATCGGTGGCCGCGGCGACCAGTCGTTCAACGACGCCGCCTACGCCGGCCTGAAGAAGGCCGAAACCGATCTGAAGATCAAGGGCGCCGAGGCGGAGCCCACCGACGGTGAGGGCGAGGCCGACAAGGTCCAGCGCCTCACCGAGCTTGCCCGCAAGGGCAACAACCCGGTCATCGGTGTCGGCTTCGCCTACGCCCCGGCCATCAAGAAGGTCGCGCCGAAGTTCCCGAACACCACGTTCGGCATCATCGACGACACCTCCGTCACCGGTGACAACATCGCCAACCTGGTCTTCAACGAGGAGCAGGGCTCCTACCTGGCCGGCGTCGCCGCCGCCAAGGTGTCGAAGACCGGCACGGTCGGCTTCATCGGCGGTGTCGAGGTTCCGCTGATCAAGAAGTTCGAGGCGGGCTTCACCCAGGGCGTCAAGGACACCAACCCGAACGCCAAGGTGCTCTCCGCGTACCTGACGCAGCCGCCGAACTTCGACGGTTTCGCCAAGCCCGACCTCGGCAAGGCCGCCGCGCTGGGCCAGCTCGACGCGGGCGGTGCCGACGTGGTCTACGCCGCGGCCGGTCTCGCCGGTTCCGGTGCCATCGAGGCCGCTTCGGCCAAGGGCAAGTGGGCCATCGGTGTCGACTCCGACCAGTACAACCAGGCCGGTCTGGCGAAGTACAAGGACGCCATCCTGACCTCGGTCACCAAGGACGTCTCGGACTCTGTCTTCAACCTGATCAAGTCGGTCGAGGACGGCAAGCCGACCATCGGTGAGATCCGCTACGGCCTGGACAAGGACGGCGTCGGCCTGGCCGACTCCAACCCGAAGTACAAGGAGATGGCTGACGTCATCGCCGCGGTGGAGAAGGCCAAGGCCGACATCATCGCCAAGAAGATCACCGTCAAGACCGCGCCGTAAGGCCGTTCCTGACATGTAGTCCTGGTCTCCGGGGTCCGGGAAGCGGTCGCGATCGCCTCCCGGGCCCCGAGCCACGTTCTGTGATCACTAGTCTGTGACCAAGTGGCCTGCCTGGCCGCAAGTTTTCACTTCCGACAGTGCTACGCGCGTAGAAGCATCGTGGACGCGATACTTTCACTCCCCGCCCTGTCCCCCCCCCTGCCTTCCGCTCCTTCCGCGCCAAGGAGAGTGCGTCATCAACGCGTCCAGCCCGCCCCCCGCCGTAGAACTGCACGGCATCACAAAGCGCTTCCCCGGCGTCGTCGCCAACAAGGACATCGCGATCACCGTCCGCAAGGGCACGGTCCATGCCTTGATCGGTGAGAACGGCGCCGGCAAGTCGACTCTGATGAAGATCCTCTACGGCATGCAGAAGCCGGACGAGGGCACCATCGCCATCGACGGGGAGCAGGTCTCCTTCAGCACCCCCGGCGACGCCATCGCCCGCGGCATCGGCATGGTGCACCAGCACTTCATGCTCGCCGACAACCTCACCGTCCTGGAGAACGTGGTTCTCGGCGGCGAGAAGCTCTACGGCATCGGCGCCAAGGCCCGTAAGAAGATCAAGGAGATCTCGGACGCGTACGGCCTCGGCGTACGCCCCGACGCCCTGGTCGAGGACCTCGGTGTCGCCGACCGGCAGCGCGTGGAGATCCTCAAGGTCCTCTACCGCGGCGCGAAGATCCTCATCCTCGACGAGCCGACCGCAGTGCTCGTGCCGCAGGAGGTGGACGCGCTCTTCGACAACCTGCGCGAGCTCAAGGCCGAGGGCCTGACCGTCATCTTCATCTCGCACAAGCTGGGCGAGGTGCTGAAGGTCGCCGACGACATCACCGTCATCCGGCGCGGCACCACGGTAGGCACCGCCGACCCGAAGACCGCCACCACCAAGCAGCTCGCCGAGTTGATGGTCGGCTCAGAGCTGCCGTCGCCCGAGACCCGCGAGTCCACGGTGACGACCACGCCGATGCTGCAGGTGACGGGCCTGACCGTGGCCGCGAACGACGCCGTCGTCGCCGAGCCGGAGGTTCTGGTGCCCGCGCCCGCCGCGGACTCGGCCACCCTGGAGCACATCGGTGCGGGCCGCCTGCTGCTGGACGACATCAACCTCACGATCCACAAGGGCGAGATCCTCGGTATCGCCGGTGTCGAGGGCAACGGCCAGACCGAGCTGATCGAAGCCCTCATGGGCATGGCGTCCGCCGACGCGGGCGTGATCACGCTGGACGGCAAGGACATCACCAAGACCTCGGTGCGCAAGCGCCGCGAGGGCGGCATCGGCTACATCCCCGAGGACCGCCACCGTCACGGCCTGCTGCTGGAGTCCCCGCTCTGGGAGAACCGGATCCTCGGCCACGTCACCGAGGCGCCCAACTCCAGGAAGGGCATCCTCGACCCGAAGGCGGCCCGCAAGGACACCGAGCGGATCGTGCGCGAGTACGACGTCCGCACGCCCGGCATCGACGTCACCGCGGCCTCGCTCTCCGGCGGCAACCAGCAGAAGCTGATCGTCGGCCGCGAGATGAGCCACAACCCGAAGTTCCTCATCGCCGCCCACCCCACCCGCGGTGTGGACGTCGGCGCGCAGGCGCAGATCTGGGACGCGATCCGCGAGGCCCGCCGCGAGGGCCTGGCCGTGCTGCTGATCTCCGCGGACCTGGACGAGCTCATCGGCCTGTCCGACACCCTGCGCGTGATCTACCGCGGCCGGCTGGTCGCGGACGCCGACCCGGCGACCGTCACTCCCGAGGAGCTCGGCACCGCCATGACGGGCGCCGCCTCGGGGCACCTGGAAGCAACCGACAACCACTCCGCCGCTGCCGACGGTGACACGACGGAGGACGAGGCCCGATGAAGAAATTCGACAAGGACCGGCTGCTGCTCGCCATCGCCGGGCCCGCGCTCGCGCTGGTGGCCGCCTTCGCGCTGACCATGATCGTGCTGGGGGCGACGGGCATCAACCCGATCGAGCCGCTGCGCATCATGGTGGAGAACGGTGGCTATGAGGACATCCAGGTCCTCATCGTCAACCAGGCCGGCACGTACTACCTGGCAGCCCTGGCCGTCGCCATCGGCTTCCGGATGAACCTCTTCAACATCGGCGTCGACGGCCAGTACCGCCTCGCCGCGATGATCTCCGCCGTGGTCGGTGGCGCCGTCGCACTGCCCGGCCCGCTGCACATCCTGCTGATCGTGCTCGTCGCGATGGCGACCGGTGCCTTCTGGGCCGGTATCGCGGGCGTTCTGAAGGCCAAGCGAGGCGTGAGCGAGGTCGTCTCGACGATCATGCTCAACGCCATCGCGACGAGCCTCATCGCCTGGCTGCTCCTGCCGAAGAACCTCGGCGTCCAGGTGGAGGGCTCCAACGACCTCACCACGGGCGAGATCGCCCAGTCCGGCTGGTTCCCGGCCCTCTCCCTCGGCGAGTCGGGCGAGATCTACGGCTTCACCTTCGTGGCCTTCGCGCTCGGCGTCGTCTACTGGTTCGTTCTCAACCGCACCCGCTTCGGCTTCGACCTGCGCGCCAGCGGCGCGAGCGAGTCCGCCGCCGCGGCCTCCGGTGTCGACTCCAAGAAGATGATCATCACCGCGATGCTCATCTCCGGTGCCGTCGCCGGTCTGTCCGGCATGCCGGTGCTGCTCGGTGAGAGCCACACGTACACCCTCGTCTTCCCCGTGGGCGTCGGCTTCACCGGTATCACCATCGCCCTGCTCGGCCGCAACAGCCCCGTCGGCATGCTCTTCGCCGCGCTCCTGATGGCGTTCATCGACAAGGCGTCCGCCGGTCTCGACACTGCCGGGTACGCCAAGGAGATCGGCACGATCATGAAGGGCCTGATCGTGATCGCGGTCGTCGTCTCGTACGAGCTCGTCCGTCGTTACGGCATCCGGCGCCAGCAGCAGAAGGTCGGCGAGGAGCTGGCCGCGGGCCACGCCATCAAGACCGACAAGGAGGTCGCGGCGTGAGCGCCAGCACCGTCTCCACGAAGAAAGCGGCACCCGCCAAGGGCGGCCGCAAGAAGCTCACCCTGCCCTGGATCCTGCTGATCGTCGCGGGTGGCCTCGCGCTGGTCTCGCTGGTCCGCCTCATCTCCGGGGCCAACGACCTGACCTCCGTCGGCCAGGTCTCCGGCGCCCTCTCCCTCGCGGTGCCGATCGGCCTCGCCGGTCTCGGTGGTCTGTGGGCCGAGCGCGCGGGCGTCGTCAACATCGGCCTCGAAGGCATGATGATCCTCGGCACCTGGTTCGGTGCCTGGGCCGGCTACCAGTGGGGCCCGTGGACCGGTGTGCTCGTCGGCATCGCCGGCGGCGCCGTCGGCGGCCTGCTGCACGCGATCATCACGGTGACCTTCAACGTCAACCACATCGTCTCCGGTGTGGCCATCAACATCCTGGCGCTGGGCTTCACCCAGTACCTGTCGAACTTCACCTTCGCCGAGGCCCCGGGCGGCTCCTCCAAGCAGTCCCCGCAGGTCGAGCCGATCTACAAGGTCACCGTTCCAGGGCTCTCCGACTGGATGAGCGACCTCCAGGGCAAGCACTGGTTCTTCGTCTCGGACCTGGCCGGCGTCATCGGCGGCCTGGTCACCGAGATCTCGCTGCTGACCATCGTCGCCCTGCTGCTGATCCCCGCCACCTGGTGGGTGCTGTGGCGGACCAGCTTCGGCCTGCGGCTGCGCTCCTGCGGTGAGAACCCGATCGCCGCGGAGTCCCTGGGCGTCAACGTCTACAAGTACAAGTACATCGCCGTGGTCGTCTCGGGCGCCCTCGCGGGCCTCGGCGGCGTGTACCTGTCCGAGGTCGCCAGCCCCATCTACCAGGAGGGCCAGACCGGCGGCCGCGGCTACATCGGTCTCGCCGCGATGATCTTCGGTAACTGGATGCCGGGCGGCATGGCGCTGGGCGCGGGCCTGTTCGGCTTCATCGACAGCCTCAAGCTGCGCGGTGGCGCCGAGAACGTCCACGCGATGCTGCTGCTGATCGCGATCCTGCTGGTGCTGGTCTGCGTCTGGCAGCTGTACAAGAAGAAGTACATCCAGGCCGGCGTCGCCGCGGCCTTCGCCGCGCTGCTGTTCCTCTGGTACGCGACGACGGACTCGGTCCCGAGCCAGTTCGTGGACGCCGCACCGTACCTGACCACGCTGCTGGTGCTCGCCCTGTCGGCGCAGCGCCTGCGGATGCCCAAGGCGGACGGCATGCCGTACCGCAAGGGCCAGGGCAAGTGACCTCCGACCAGGCGGTGGACTGGGAGGCCCTGCGGACGGCGGCCCGGGCAGCGATGACCCGGGCGTACGCCCCGTACTCGGGCTTCCCGGTCGGGGTCGCCGCCCGGGTGGACGACGGCCGCGTCGTGACCGGCTGCAACGTCGAGAACGCCAGCTACGGCCTGGGCCTGTGCGCCGAGTGCGGGCTGGTCTCCTCCCTCCAGGCCACCGGCGGTGGCCGCCTCACGCACTTCACCTGCGTGGACGGCAAGGGCGAGATCCTCGTCCCGTGCGGCCGCTGTCGCCAGCTGCTGTACGAATTCGGCGGCGACGAGCTGCTGGTGGAGACCCCGGACGGGATCCTCCCGCTGGCAGCGATGCTGCCGCAGGCCTTCGGGCCCGACCACCTGAGATAGCCGTGCCGACGGCCCTCCGCCCCTGCCGGGGCGGAGGGCCGTCGCTCTTCCATTCCCCGAACCCCTCTCCCCTCTCTCTATGCGCGTAGAAGGAAGCACCTCATGGACGTCATCTCCGTCATCCGGACCAAGCGGGACCGCGGTGAGCTGAGCCCCGAGCAGATCGACTGGGTCATCGACGCGTACACCCGCGGTGTCGTGGCCGACGAGCAGATGTCGGCGCTGGCGATGGCCATCCTGCTCAACGGCATGAACCGGACCGAGATCGCCCGCTGGACCGCGGCGATGATCGCCTCCGGCGAGCGCATGAACTTCGACTCCCTCTCCCGCCCGACCGCGGACAAGCACTCCACGGGCGGCGTCGGCGACAAGATCACCCTCCCGCTCGCCCCGCTCGTCGCCGCGTGCGGCGCGGCCGTCCCGCAGCTCTCGGGCCGCGGCCTCGGCCACACCGGTGGCACCCTCGACAAGCTGGAGTCCATCCCCGGCTGGCGCGCGCTGCTCTCCAACGAGGAGATGCTGCACGTCCTGGACACCACCGGCGCGGTCATCTGCGCGGCGGGCGACGGCCTGGCCCCGGCGGACAAGAAGCTCTACGCGCTGCGCGACGTCACCGGCACGGTCGAGGCCATCCCGCTGATCGCCTCCTCGATCATGTCGAAGAAGATCGCCGAGGGCACGGGCTCGCTCGTCCTGGACGTCAAGGTCGGCTCCGGCGCCTTCATGAAGAACATCGAGGACGCGCGCGAGCTGGCGCGCACCATGGTGGGCCTCGGCACCGACTCGGGCGTCAAGACCGTCGCGCTCCTGACGGACATGTCCACCCCGCTGGGCCTGACCGCCGGAAACGCGCTGGAGGTCCGCGAGTCGGTGGAGGTCCTGGCCGGTGGCGGCCCCGCCGACGTGGTCGAACTGACCATCGCGCTGGCCAAGGAGATGCTGGAGGCGGCGGGCATCAAGGACGCAGACCCGGCGAAGGCGCTGGCCGACGGCTCCGCGATGGACCACTGGCGCCGGATGATCGCGGCCCAGGGCGGCGACCCGGACGCGACCCTGCCGGTGGCCCGAGAGCAGCACGTGGTCACCGCCACCGAGTCGGGCGTCCTGACCCGCCTGGACGCGTACGGGGTCGGCGTCGCCGCCTGGCGCCTGGGCGCCGGCCGCGCGCGCAAGGAGGACCCGGTGCAGGCGGGCGCGGGCGTCGAGCTCCACGCGAAGCCGGGCGACACGGTGACGGCGGGCCAGCCGCTGATGACCCTGCACACGGACACCCCGGAGAAGTTCGACTACGCCCTCGCCTCCCTGGCGGGCACGTACGACATCGCCCCGGCCGGCACGGCCTTCTCCGCCACGCCGATCGTCCTGGACCGCATCGCCTGATCCCGGGCCCCCGTCCCGTCGGCGCGGCTCCCCGTCCGGAGCCGCGCCGGCGCCTTTTCACAGGCCCGGCAGCGCCTCCCCGGGCTCCGGCTCGCGCCGGGCGGTGGGCGTCGGATCCCAGTACGCGGGCTTGAGCGCGGGCTTCATCCCGCCATTCTGCGGACCGCCGATGACTTCCGGCGGGCGGGGGAGTCACCCTCTCGTGGAGATCCGACGACTCGTGCTGCCCGGCCCCGCACCGACCGCCCACGACGCGGCGGTGCTGTGCGCGCGCCTGGCGCGGCTGTACGAGGCCGGGGCACGCGCGGTGGAGTGCGACGCGCGGGCCGTCACCGCGCCGGGGCTGGGCGCCGTCGAGGTGCTGGCACGGCTGCGGCTGACCGCCCGGGGGCGGCCGCTGCGGGTGACCGGGGCCGCGCCCGCCCTGCGCGCCCTACTGGACCTCGTAGGACTCGTCGAGCTCCTCGGGGAGGCCGAACAGCGGGAACCATCGCGCGGTGTCCAGGAAGGCGTTGAGCCCGACGATCTTGCCGTCTGAGACCTCCAGCACCTGGAGCGCCCACGGGGTGTGGCCCGGCCGCCCGTCCTCGCGCGGACGGTACTGGCCGAAGGCCGGCATGCCGTTCGCCGTCGTCGGGACGAGGCGGGAGCCCTTGCAGCCGATGCCCTGGTTCAGGTGCCAGGCCGCGATGTCCTCGTGCCCCTGGAGCCACAGGTCGAACGGCGGCATGGACAGCACGGCGTCCTCGTGCAGGAGCGCGGTGAGCCGCGAGATGTCGTAGGCCTCGAAGGCGGAGAGGTACCGCGCCAGCAGCTGCGCCTGGTCCGCGTCCAGCGGATCCGCCGGTTCGCTGTCGCGCAGCGACTGTCCGGCCAGGGTGGCCCGGGCGCGCTGGAGGGCGCTGTTCACCGAAGCCGTCGTGGTCTCCAGGAGCTGGGCCACCTCGTCGGCCTTCCAGGCCAGCACCTCGCGCAGGATGAGCACCGCACGCTGCTTGGCGGGCAGGTGCTGGAGCGCCGCGACGAAGGCCAGGCGGACGGACTCCTTCGCCAGGGCCATCTCCGCCGGGTCGGCGGTCTGCGGCAGCACCCGGCCGTCCGGGACCGGCTCCAGCCAGGTCACCTCGGGGCGTTCGTTGAGCACGGCGGAGGCCTGGTGCTGCGGGGCGGTGAGGTCCATCGGGCGGGCCCGCTTGTTCCCCGCGTTCAGCAGGTCCAGGCAGACGTTGGTGGCGATCCGGTACAGCCACGACCGCAGCGAGGAACGGCCCTCGAACTTCTCGTAGCTCCGCCAGGCGCGGATGTACGTGTCCTGCACCGCGTCCTCGGCGTCGAAGGACGATCCGAGCATCCGGTAGCAGTACCCGGTGAGCTCGACCCGGTACCGGTCCATGGCCGTGTCGAGGTCCATATCGGTGGTGGCGAGATCACTCATGTCCGTCCGTCCCCCAGGTAGTTCCGCTACTTCGGAACCTACCGGAGGGGTCCGACAACGGCAGCCGGAAGCGCCGGGCGCGTGTCCGCCCGGCATGTATGTCGTCATCAAGTTTCTTGACGTCAAGATTAATCTGCGGCAGGCTTCCCCAGGTATCTCGATATCGAGATACCTGGACGGGTGGACGCGGTCGAACGGGGGACTGGGATGCGGCGCGGTGGGGAGATCCGGAAGCCACGACGGGGGGAACCGGGGCTGCTGGCGCAACTGCGCCGGCCGCCCGGTGGCCGTGACGCACGGATCATGCTGCTCACCCAGGCGCTGGACCGCGCGGGCACCGGCGTGTGGGCCGCGTCCTCCGTCCTCTACTTCACCTTCGTCGTCGGACTCGACGCCGGGCAACTGGGCCTGCTGCTGGGCGCGGCGGGGGTGGCGGGCATCGCCGGATCGCCGCTGGCGGGCCACCTCGCCGACCGCCTCCAGGTGCGCACCCTGCTGATCGGCTGCCACCTGATGCGCCTCGGAGCCCTGTGCGCCCTGCTCGCGGCCACCGACTTCCGCGTGCTGCTGCTCCTGTTCGCCGTCACCCACCTGGGAGACCGGGCCGCCAAGACGCTGGAGATGCTCTTCGCCACCCGGGTCGCGGGCGAGAAGCGCGCCACCTACCAGGCGCTGTCGCGCAGTTCTGCGAACGCCGGCTACGCCCTCGGCGCCGGCCTCGCGGCCATCGGTCTCGCCGTCGGCACCCGGGGCGCCTACCACGTGCTGATCCTCGCCAACGCGCTGTCGTTCCTGGTGGCCGCCGCCCTGGTGTGGCGCACCCGGGAGCCGCGCGGCCGAGGGCTCGTGGCCGCACCCGCCGACGGCACCGCCCCGCAGGCCACGAGCCAGGCCACGAGCCAGGCCACGGCCCCGGCCGGGGCGGGCGGACCGAGTCCCTGGCGGGACCGCGGCTACCTCCGGTTCGTCCTGCTGGACATCCCGATGAACCTCGACGATTCGATCCTCGGCGTCGGCCTGCCGCTGTGGCTGGTCGCCCACACCACCGCCCCGCACGCCCTGATCCCGGCCTTCCTGGTCATCAACACCGTGCTCGTCGTCGTCCTGCAGCTACGGGTGTCGGCGCGGGTCGAGGGCCCCCGCCGGGCGGCGGACGCGGTCGCCCTGTACGGCCTGATGACCCTCGCCTGCTGCGTCTTCCTCGCCGCCGCACCCCGCGGCGGGGTCCTGGCCGCCTCGGCCGCCCTGCTCGCCGCGGCGGTGCTGGCCACCGCGGCGGAGCTGATGCGCTCGGTCAGTTCCTGGGAGCTCGCCGTCTCCCTCGCGCCCCGGGAGGCGCGCGCCTCCTACCTCGGGGTGGCCGGCATGGCCCAGTCCGTCCAGAAGTCCGCGGGCCCGCTGCTGCTCACCGGCGCGGTGATGGTGGCCGGCCCGGCGGGCTGGCTGGCCCTCGGGGTGGGGGTGGCGGGACTGTCCCTCGTGCAACGGCGGGCCAGCCTCTGGCGGTTGGAGCTCCTGAGCGGGACACCGGCCGCCGCCCCCGCGTCCGCCGCGTCCGCCTGAGGCTACGTACCGGGCTTGCGGCCGTACACGTAGACGTCCTCGCCCTTCCCCAGCAGGTTCCAGTACGCCTTGGCATCGGCGGACCGCATGTTGACGCAGCCGCCCGAACCGGGCGGGTTCCACATGCTCTTGGTGGTCGAGTGGAAGGCGATGCCGCCGTCGAAGAACTGCGCGTACGGCATCGAGACGTTGTAGAGCGTCGACCAGTGGTCGATGCTGCGGTAGTAGATCTTCTTCAGGCCGGTCCGGGTCTCCGTGCCGTCCTTGCCGGTGCGGACAGGAACGGGTCCGTACTTCAGGGTGGCGCCGTCCTGGACCCAGCTCAGCTGCCGCGTCAGGTCCACGCAGGCGATCCGCCCCCGGTCGGTCGGGCACTGGCCCGCCCTGTTCGGGGTGCTGCCGGCCGCCCGCTGGGCCAGCATCGTGTTCATGGTCTGCCAGGTCAGCGGCCCGGCGTAGCCCTGGGTCGGGGTGATCCCGTGGCTCGCCTGGAAGGACCGGATCGCCGTGCAGTCGGCCGCCGACTGTTTCCCGTCCACCGGCCGCCCGAGGAACTGCTCGGCCTGCCGCTGGTACGGCCCCGTCGTGAGGTTGCAGGAGGCGGCGGCCTGCGCCGCCCCGCCGCCCGCGACCACCAACGGCAGTGCCAGCGCGGCCGCCCCGCCCAGCACCGCCGCCCGCGCCCCGATCCGCGCCCCGACCCTCGTACCCATCCGGTCCTCCCCTGCTCGCACAGCGTCGTTCTCCGTGTTGAATGCCCGGAAAACAAGCAGGGGTTGCTCATACAGGGGGCGTAGATTTTGTCAGCGCGCGCCCACGGCCGAGGCCGGCACACGGCGCTGCACGCGCGCCGCGTGCGACCCGTAGAGGGTGATCGACACGACGCCGAGCACCGCCAGCAGTGCGATGCCGACCGTGGCCGCCCAGCCCGCCCCGTGGTAGGCGAGGGCGCCCAGGGTGCCGCCCGCGCTGGAGCCGAGGTAGTACGCCGACTGGTAGAGCGCGGAGGCCTGTGCCCGGCCCGTCTTCGCCGTCCGGCTCACCGCGGCGGAGGCCACCGCGTGCCCCGCGAAGAAGCCCGCGGTGATCAGGACCAGCCCGAGCACGATCACCGGCAGCGAGTCGGACAGCGACAGCAGCAGCCCGAGCGCCGTGGTGGTCACGGCCAGGTACAGCGCGCCGCGCCGCCCGGTGCGGGCCACCAGCTTGCCGGCGGCGGCCGAGGAGACCGTACCGACCAGGTAGATCAGGAAGATCGACCCGATCACGCCCTGCCCGAGCGAGAACGGCTCGTCCACCAGCCGGTAGCCGATCACGGTGTAGACCGCGCCGAAGACCGTCATGAACAGCGCGCCGATCCCGTACAGCCGCAGCAGCAGCGGATCGCGCAGATGACCGGCGACGGTACGGCCCACCGCGCGCGGGTTCAGCGACGCGGGCCGGAAGAACCGCGCCCGGGGCAGCAGCACCAGGAAGGCCACCGCGCACGCCAGCGACATCAGGGCGACGGCCAGCAGGCCCGCCCGCCATCCCCACAACTGCGCGGCCCAGCCGGTGACGAGGCGCCCGCTCATGCCGCCGATGGAGTTCCCCGCCACGAACAGGCCGATCGCGGCCACCAGGGCCTTCGGCCTGACCTCCTCCGCCAGGTACGCCATCGCGGAGGCCGGGACCCCGGCGATCGCCGCACCCTGGACGGCGCGCAGCGCCACCAGCCACTCCACGTTCGGCGCGAACGGCACCAGCAGGCCGACGCCGACGGCGATCACCATCGAGCAGGTCATCATCCGGGTGCGGCCGAACCGCTCGGACAGCGCGCTCAGCGGGAGGACGAACAGCGCGAGCGCGCCGGTGGCCGCGGACACCGTCCAGCTGGCCTGACCCGCGGTCACCCCGAGGCCGGCGGAGATCGCGGGCAACAGCGCCTGGGTGGAGTAGAGGAGGGCGAAGGTCGCGAGTCCGGCGGCGAAGAGCGCGAGGCTCATCCGGCGGTAGCCGGGGCGGCCGGGGGAGAGGGGCTGCGGTGCGGGGGACGACGGGGTGGAGGCACCCGGGATGACGGGTGCCCCGGTATGAACGGGAGGCATGCTTCGACGGTAGGCCCGCGTTTTTCATGCGTCCAATGCACAGAATCGCGATAATCGATCCACTGATGCATCAACCCAGCTCAGAGGCGTGGATGTCGATGAACCGTTACGTAGAAGACATGGCCGTGACAACTTTGCTGGCCCCGCGGCTGGCCTACTTCGTCGCGGTCGCCCGCCACGAGCACGTCACCCGCGCCGCCCACGAGCTGGGCGTCCCGCAGTCCACCCTGTCCCGCGCCATGGTCCGGCTCGAACAGGACCTCGGCGTCACGCTGTTCGCCCGCAAGGGCCGTACGGTCGCCCTCACGACGGCCGGCCGCACCTTCCTGGCCTCGGCCGAACAGGCCCTGACGGAGATCGGCCGCGCCGCCGAATCCGTACAGCAGGACGCCGATCCGGCGGCCGGCAAGGTGGCGTTCGGCTTCCTGCACACCCTGGGCTCCGAGACCGTGCCCGGCCTCATCCGCGCCTTCCGCGCCGACCACCCGCGCATCCGGTTCTCCCTCGTCCAGAACTACGGCGAGGCCATGCTGGAGAAGCTCCGGGCCGGCGAACTCGACCTGTGCCTGACCTCCCCGCTGCCGGACGCCCCCGGCCTGGTCGCCCGGCGCCTGGACGAACAGCGGCTGCGGCTGGTGGTCCCGGACGACCACCGGCTCGCGACCCGCAAGCGCATCCGCCTCGCCGAGGCCGCCGAGGAAACCTTCGTCACCCTGGAGCCCGGCTACGGGATGCGCCGCATCACCGACGACCTGTGCGCGGAGGCCGGATTCACCCCGAGGATCGCCTTCGAGGGCGAGGAGGCCGAAACCCTGCGCGGCCTGGTCGCCGCCGGCCTCGGCGTGGCCCTTTTGCCACCCCCGGCCGTGGCCCGCCCCGGCGTGGTCGAACTGACGGTCACCGCCCCGCGCGCCGTCCGCGAGATCGGCCTCGCCTGGCTCGACGGCCACCCCGACACCCCGCCGGTGGCGGAGTTCAAGCGCTTCCTCCTCTCCCGCCGCGGCCGCCTGATCCCCGAACTGGACCCGCCCACCGGCTGACCTGGGCGGCGACACCGAAAAGCGCTGGCCCGTCCACCACGGGGCCGGGACAATTCCTGGGTCGCCGGGCCGAGGGAGATTTTGTTTGGACGTGTTCACGTGCGCCGGGTGCGGTACCGAGCTGACAGCTCCGGTCTCCCGGGTCGCCCTTCCCGTCCATACCCTCTACGCAGCGTGGGAGGAACTGCATCCGCCGCTGATGGAGCCGGCGACGTATGCCGTCGACCCCGAACCCTTCGGACCGCCCTGGCGGTTGTGGGACGAGGTGGGAGAGGAGGGGGCGGCCGGCCAGGGCGTGTACGCGCCGGTGTACCGGGTGTCCTTCGGGGCCCGCGGCAGGATCGTCATCGCACCGGGCGACTCCCGGGGCATGACTCTCGTCCCCGAGAAGTGCGACGGGTACTGCATGGGCGTGGACGGCCGTGACGGTCCCAACCTGGCGTGCGAGGGGTGCGGCAGCGCGGTGGCGACCCGGATGGACGACTGCGGCCTCTGGCAGGCCGTGTGGCTGGAGCCCGCCGCGGTGGAGCGCCGGCCCTCCGGGCTCCCCGCCGCGGCTCCGCCCGAATGGGACGACCTGCTGCGGGAGTCGTACGCCGTTCCGCCCGTCGAGCTCGACGGTTCGTGGAGCCGCCGCTGGGAGGCGGCGGCCGGGGTGGCCCTCGCGTACCTGGTGGCGGCCTGCGACCGCGCACCGGTGACGCTGCCCGGCGGTCTCGTCGAGGAGATGTTCGGCCCCGCCGTCGCCGGGTTCCGATCGTCCGGGCTTCCGGCCAGGTCCGTGGCCCTCGCCGGGCCGGGGATCGGAGCAACCGGGCACGCCGCCGACATCCTGCTCGTCCCGCGCCATCCGCTGACCGGGGAGCCGTGGCGGCCACCGGCCGGCACGGCGGCGGTCGTACCGCTGGACACGGGGGTCTGGGCGTACCTGGCTTTGCCCCGGGCCGAAGAGACCGCGCCGGTCCCGGCGTCGGGCCGGCTGCCGGAGGGCGTCCTGCGCGACGACTACCCGGGGCCGCACCCACCCTGGCCGCTCCGGCCCCACCCGGTCGCCTTCACGGGCACACTGGCCCGGCTGCCCGCCGCGCGCAGCCCCCGACTGCGCGGCTACTTCTACCGGGACAGCCCTTGGGCAGAGCCCGGACCGCCCGGTGGCGGGGAGGCGGAGGGGGGTTGCGGGGCGTCCGGTTGGGGGTCGCCGGACGGGCCGATGCGGAGTTCGAAGTTGCCGCCGTACTCCTCGTGGCCCGCGGCCACCGCCACGGCCATGGCTTCCTCGCCCTGTTCGCCCTGGACGATGAGCGGATCCCGGCGCAGGTCGCGCATGAGTGCCACGCACATACCGATCATGACCAGGGTGAACGGCGCCGCCACGAGGATCGTCAGGTTCTGCAGTCCGGCGAGCGCGTCGCCCTCGCCGTTGCCGATGAGGAGCATGACGGCCGCGACGGCGCCGGTCACCACGCCCCAGAAGACGACCACCGGCCGGGACGGTTCGAGGACGCCCTTCTGCGAGAGCGTGCCCATCACGATGGAGGCGGCGTCGGCGCCGGAGACGAAGAAGATGGCGACGAGGACCATGACCAGCAGGCTCATGACGGTGGGGAGGGGGAACTGCTGGAGCAGCCCGAAGAGCTGCCCCTCGGGGGTGGTCTCCCGGGCGAGTTCACCGCTCTCCCGCAGTTTCATGGCCGTGCCGCCGAAGACGGCGAACCACAGCAGGCTGACCGTGCTCGGTACGAGGATGACGCCGCCGATGAACTGCCGGATGGTGCGGCCGCGGCTGATCCGGGCGATGAACATGCCGACGAACGGGGTCCAGGAGATCCACCACGCCCAGTAGAAGACCGTCCAGCTGCCCAGCCATTCGGCGACCTCGCCGGCACCGGTGGCCTCGGTACGGCCGATGAGCTGGGGGAGGTCGCCGAGGTAGGCGCCCAGGGACGTGGGCAGGAGGTCGAGCACGATGATGGTCGGCCCGGCGATGAACACGAACACGACGAGCACGAGGGCGAGCACCATGTTGATGTTCGACAGCCACTGGATGCCCCGCTCCACGCCGGAGACCGCGGAGGCGACGAAGGCGACGGTCAGGACCGCGATGATGCCCACGAGGAGCGCCGTGCCGACCGAGTCCATCCACCCCAGCTCACGGAACCCGCTGCCGATCTGGAGGGCCCCGAGGCCGAGCGAGGCCGCGGAGCCGAAGAGGGTGGCGAAGATCGCCACGATGTCGATGACCCGGCCGGCCCCGCCGTGGGCGTGCCGGGCGCCGATCAGCGGCTCGAACGCGGCGCTGATCGTCTGGCGGCGGTTGCGGCGGAAGGTGCTGTAGGCGATGGCGAGCCCGACCACCGCGTAGATCGCCCACGGGTGGAGCGTCCAGTGGAACAGCGTGGTGGCCATCGCCGTCTGCATCCGCTCGGCGGAGTCGACCGGGTGCGTGCCGGGCGGGGGCGTCCCGTAGTGGGCCAGGGGTTCGCTGACGCCGTAGAACATGAGTCCGATGCCCATGCCGGCGCTGAACATCATGGCGACCCAGGAGACGGTACGGAACTCCGGGACCTCGTCCTCGCGGCCGAGGCGGATCCGGCCGTAGCGGCTGATCGCCAGCCAGAGGGCGAAGACGACGAAGCCGCTGGCGGCGAGCATGAAGGCCCAGCCGCCGTTGTGGATGAGCGCTTCGAGCAGGCTGCTCGACACGCTCTCCAGCGAGTCCGTTGCCACGGCGCCCCACAGTACGAAGGCGAGGGTCAGGCCCGCGGTGACCCCGAAGACCACCTTGTCCGTGCGGGAACGCGTGTCGGCCGGCAAGGAAGCCCCTTTCACCCGAGGACGGGAACGGCATATCGTGACAGATCGTCATGTATACCACTCAGCCTCGCCGGCGTTTGAGGCGCGGAGTCTGGGGCGGCGGCGAGGCTGGGTGCGGCCGGCGAGGCCGAAGGGGGCCTGACGGGGCTGACGGGGGCGCGGCGGGGCTGAGTGCGGTCGAGGGTTACGTGGTCGGGGGTGGCACGGCCGAGAGCAAGTAGCCCGCCTGGAAGCGGGACTTGGCGCCCACCGCGCGCATGATCTCCGCGATGTGCCGCTGGCAGGTCCGTTCCGACATGCCCAGACGGCGCGCGATCACCTTGTCCTCCAGCCCCTCCGACAGCAGCCGGACGATCGTCTGCCGCAGCTCGTCCGAGATGGACCGGGCCGCCTCCGGGCTCACCGACGTGGGGAAGGGCTCCGCGCCCGGCCAGGAGCGCTCGAAGGTCGCCGTCATGAAGTGCACGACGCTCGGCTCCCGCACCACCAGCGCCGCCCCGCTGCGGTCCGGCACCGCCATCAGGCCCGTGTGGTCGTCGAAGATCAGCATGCGCATCAGCCCGTCGCCCAGGGTGCGTACCTGCGCCCCCAGCGCCGTCACCCGCTCGACGTAGGCCGCCGTGGGCCGCGAGTAGCGTGCCGTGTGCTGGTAGATCGTCCGCATCGAGACCCCGCGCGTCAGCAGCGACTCGTCCCGCCCGATCGACTCCTCCAGGGTCTCCAGCGGACGGCCCCCGCCGGGCTGCGAGGTCAGCAGCTCCCGCTCGCACGCGGCGACCAGCTCCGTGATCAGTCCCCGTACCGCGCCGAGGTCCGTGACCAGCTCCAGGCGGCCCGACCCGCTCAGGTCCCGGTGCGCGGTCCCCGCCTCGTACGCGGGCACCAGCGCCTCCAGCCGCCCGCGCAGCCGGTCCATCTCGTCGTGGGTCTCCCGTACGAGCAGGGCCAGCGGGGTCAGGGCCCGGGCCGCCGCCGCCCGGGGGGCCACCGCGCTCCAGCGGTCCGGGTCCTCGCCCGGGGCCCGCTGGAGCAGGTGCGCGGCGGCCAGCTCGGTGATGGCGGCGGCCGCGCGCACGCCCAGGGCGCCGGTGGCCTCGCACGCGTCGAAGGCATGCCGCTCCACGGCGTACGCGTACAGGCGCCGGGCGGCGGGGCTCAGCTCCCCGGCGGCTCCGGCCGCCCCGGATTCCTCGGCAGGCATATGCACATGCGTCCCGAGTTATCCGGATTTATAAACCCCTCGTGTTCCCGCAAGGCGGCAAGACGACGCCTGGAATGCCGCCCTCGGCATATTCCGAAGAGGCACAGTGGGGGGCGCGGCGCGAGGGGGAAGCGCGGTGCGCGCAGCGGACACCCAGGCGAGGACGGGGGCCCGTGTCCTGCTGCGCCCGCGGCCGGCCGTGGTGGTCGCGCCGGGTCCATCGGTGCCATCCGACCGTGAGGGGGCGGAGCGGCGGGTACGGACGGACCGGCGCGACCCCCCAACCACAGGAAGGTCCGGTCCCGGCCCGCCCCGTCAGCCGGCGTCCGGCTTCGCGTAGTCGCCGTAGCCGGTCCAGTCCAGCACGACGCACGGCTCGTCACCCAGGACCCAGGCGTCGTGCCCGGGCGCGATCTGAATGAATTCGCCCGGACCGAGGTCGCCGCTCTCCCCGTCGTCCATGACCAGCTTCATCCTGCCGCTCACGACGTACCCGGTGTGCGCGGATTGGCAGCTGTCCGTGCCCGCCAGCGGCTTGATGTGCAGCGACCAGCGCCAGCCCGGCTCGAAGACGGCGCGTCCGACCGACCCGCCCTCGATGTCGAGCAGGTCCAGCCTGCCCGTCCCGGCCTCGAAGGGCCGCGTCTCGTCCGGCTGGTCGAAGTTCCTGTGGATCAGTCCACCCATGGCCGGTCGCCTCCGGTAGCGAAGCAGCTCCCCGAGTCCACTCCTCACGGTACGCGCGCCCGGGCCGCTCTTCACCTTCTCAGCGATCTCCCGAAGCCCGAGGCCAGCGGCATCCGCAGGCCGAGCGGCGGCGGCGCGGCCAGCGCGTCCGTCACCGGCCGCGAGTACCGCCCCGAGAACACCGCGCCCAGCACGAAGTCCACGGCCAGCGCCACCACTTCGGGCTGGTGCTCACGCAACCCGTGTCCGTCCGAATGCACCTCGAAGCGGCACGTCGCCCGGTTCGCCTTCTTCGCGCGCTCCGCCAGCCGGAAGGAGCTCTCCGGGTCGCTGCGCGCGTCGTCGGTGCCGTGCACGATCAGCACCTGCCGTCCCGACAGCTGTTTCACCGGCTCGGGGGAGTCCGCCCGGGTCCCGGCGGACGCTAAGCAAGGGGCCATCGCCACGACCGAGTTGACGGCCCCGTGGCCCGCCGCCCGCAGTGCCGCCAGGCCTCCCGCGTCGTAGCCGGCCAGGCAGACCGGCACGTCCCCGTACCGCCGCACCACCTCGTCCGCCGCCCACCGCGCCTGATCCTCCCGGGCGGAGTCCCCGCCGTGGATGACCATGTGGGTGACCAGCCCCTCCGCCCCGCCCGCACGGGCCAGCGCCCGCGCGAGCGGACGCATGGGTCCGGGGGAGAATCTGGACGCCCCGGGAAGCAGGAGCACCACCCCGTTGACCGCACTTTCCGTCGAACCCGAGCCGGTTCTCGCGCCGGCCGCCCGCCCCAGACGGGCCCCGCGCGCCGGCGGCGCATGCAATGCCATGGCGGAACAGTCTCAGACCTTCGGGTGTACGCCATCCGTCCGCACGGTCTCTGTTACATATCGACGCCTGCCGTCGAGGCTCCGCTCTACGCGCGTAGGAGTAGAGTGCGCAGATGACGAGCGAGACCCCCAACCTGCCGACCGCGGATCAGATCCGCCGTTCCCCGAAGGTGCTGCTGCACGATCACCTCGACGGTGGACTGCGCCCCGGGACCATCATCGAGCTGGCCCGCGAGGTCGGCTACGAGAACCTCCCCGAGACCGACGCCGACAAGCTCGGCATCTGGTTCCGCGAAGCCGCCGACTCCGGCTCCCTCCCGCGCTACCTGGAGACCTTCGCGCACACCTGCGCGGTCATGCAGACGAAGGCCGCCCTCTTCCGGGTCGCCGCCGAGTGCGCCGAGGACCTGGCCGAGGACGGCGTCGTGTACGCCGAGATCCGCTACGCGCCCGAGCAGCACCTGGAAGCCGGCCTGACCCTCGAAGAGGTCGTCGAGGCCGTGAACGACGGCTTCCGCGAGGGTGAGCGCCGGGCGAAGGCCAATGGCCACCGCATCCGCGTCGGCGCCCTGCTGACCGCGATGCGCCACGCCGCCCGCGCGCTGGAGATCGCCGAGCTGGCGAACCGCTACCGCGACAACGGTGTGGTCGGCTTCGACATCGCCGGCGCCGAGGCCGGGTTCCCTCCCACCCGCCACCTCGACGCCTTCGAGTACCTCAAGCGCGAGAACAACCACTTCACCATCCACGCGGGCGAGGCCTTCGGCCTGCCGTCGATCTGGCAGGCCCTGCAGTGGTGCGGCGCCGACCGCCTCGGTCACGGTGTGAAGATCATCGACGACATCGAGGTCGCCGAGGACGGTTCCGTGACCCTGGGCCGCCTGGCCTCGTACGTCCGGGACAAGCGCATCCCCCTGGAGATGTGCCCGACCTCGAACCTGCAGACCGCCGCGGCCGCCTCGTACGCCGAGCACCCGATCGGTCTGCTGCGCAAGCTGCACTTCCGGCTCACGGTCAACACGGACAACCGCCTGATGAGCGGCACCAGCATGAGCCGCGAGTTCGAGCACCTGGTCGACACCTTCGGCTACACGCTCGACGACATGCAGTGGTTCACCGTCAATGCGATGAAGTCCGCGTTCATTCCTTTCGATGAACGACTGGCCATGATCAACGAAGTGATCAAGCCCGGTTATGCGGAGCTGAAGTCGGAGTGGCTGTTCCAGCAGACCGCTTCCACCAGCGGTTCCGTCTCGGCCTAGGTCATGGCGTGACGTAACGGAAGCGCCCGGGAGCGAGAATTCCCGGGCGCTTTCTCGTATTTAAGGATGTTTGCGGGCGAGGGTTTGAAGTGACTAGTTTTCAGAGCCGCTCAATTCCCCGTCGCAAGGACAACTTTTCATGAAGAAGTCAGCTGCCAAGACCCTCGGTACCGCCGCTCTCGGTGTCGCCTTCGCCGCGGTTGCCGCCGGTACCGCCTCCGCCGCCGTCCCCGCGGTCGGCCTGACCGACGCGCTGGGCACCGCCACCGGCGCGCTCCAGGGCGTCACCAGCCAGCAGCACGTGAGCCCGGAAGGCCAGCAGTCGAGCGACCCCACCTCTCAGGTCACCGGTGTGCTGACCCCGCTCACCAACGGTCTGAACGGCCTCGGCGGCTGAGACCGGCCCCGTCGCGACGCGTACACGTGTGCGGTGGGTGGATGCCCCTTCGATCGGGTATGTGTCCCGCCGCACCGTGTGCCACGATCGCCACCAACTGCCCGCCGACGCTTTGGGTATGAGGTTCTCGGTCATGCGCATGAACGCACGAGCGACGATGGTCGCGCTGGTCCCCGCCCTGCTCCTCGCCGCCGTGGGGTGCAGCAGCACCACCACCCCCGCGACGGGCAAGGCCCCCGATCCGAAGGGCTCCGCGGGCAGCACCTCCGGCGCGTCCGGAGCCGCGGCGCCGTCCGCCGCGGCCAGCGGGGCGGCCGCGCCGAAGACCGGTGGCAGCGCGCTGGAGCGGTCCGCGCTGGCACCGGGCGACCTGGCCGGGTACCAGATCTCCGCCCAGGGCAAGAACCCGAACGCCCCGGACGGCCAGCCGCAGGCGGACAAGAAGGCCTGCCAGCCCCTGGCCGACATCATGGGCGACGAGCCGGACCCGTCCGCGCGCGAGACCGTCAGCCGCGGCATCGGCTCCCAGAAGCAGATCGGGCTCGCCGTGTCCGCCTCCGTCAGCTCCTACTCCGAGAGCGACGCCAAGGCGCTGATCGCCCGGCTCAAGGCCGCCGTCGCCGCCTGCGGTACGGGCTTCTCGGCCAAGGTCGAGAAGCAGAGCGGCAGTTACCGCGAGGTGAAGGCCGCCGCCTACCGGACGGGCGGCGACGAGAGCGTCAGCTGGACCATGACCGCGGCCGCCGAGGGCGTCTCGGCGCAGGTCCACCTGGTCGTCGTACGCGAGGGCGACACCGTCGTGCGACTGATGGCCCTCAATGTGGCGGCGGCCCAGCAGAAGGCCCAGGTGCCGCAGGAAGTGGCCGACAAGCAGGTGGAGAAGGTCCAGAAGGCCGGCTGACCGACCGGCCCTCCGCCGCGTGGGCGCGGGCTTCCGGCCGGACGAGCGGCCGGACGAGCGGGCGGCCGTAGGCGGTCTACCAGGCGGCCGAGGTGGGCTTCTCGTTCGGCAGCAGCACCCACAGCGCGATGTAGACCAGGAACTGCGGGCCGGGCAGCAGGCACGAGACGACGAATATGGCGCGCATCGCGTTCGCGGAAATTCCGAAACGCCGCGCCAGTCCGGTGCAGACTCCGCCGATCCAGCGGCCGTCACGGGGGCGGACCAGGGCGCTCATGAGGTTCTCCTTCGTCGGGATCGCTTTCTTGCGATGCCTCAATACTCCCGCTGGACCGCCGACAGAACGTCGGTCCAGGGACCGAGCCCGACCCTGGAAATCTTCGGGGTGTCCCCCTGATAAACGGTGTGTGAGCGCCTCATCCGGGCCCGCAGCGCCGGTACGACGGCCACGTGCGCGAGCACCACACCGAGGGTGTTCAGCAGCACCGAGTCCACGTCGACGACCTGGCCCGGCACCGCGGTCTGGAGCATCTCGATGCACACCGAGGCCAGCGCGCCCGCAGCGGCCGTCCGGGCCAGCGAGGACCACGCGGACAGGGCCGACGGCGCGAGCCGGCCGCTGATCAGCGGCAGCAGCACCCCGAGCGGGGCCAGCAGCGCGAGTCCCTCACCGATCCGCCTTGCGGCCTCCAGGGGCCCGAGGGCGAGATCGGCCGAGATCCCCTCCAGCGGGCTCAGATTGGGCGCCGCGGCCCAGGGCACGTCCAGCGGCCGCAGGGTCAGCCAGCCGACGACCACGAAATGGGCGGCGAGCAGGACCCCGGCCAGCAGGCGGAGACGGAGGTTGATCGCGGTGGCGGTGGCGGCACTTTCGCCGTCCTCATGACGCTGCACACCTGCGAGGACGCATCACCCGGTAGCCCTGGTTCCGGCCCGGAAGAGGGTGTGGTGGGGAGCACGCGAAACGGGTCGCAACCGGCGTCCCGGCCGGTCAGCCGGTCGCGATGAGGACGATCAGGATGAGCGCGCCGGCCAGGGCGGGCGCGATGATCTCGTACGACCAGCGCACCCGCACACTGCCCTGGGCGCCGGGCCGCGAGGCGCGGCTCTCGGCCAGTGCCTGGAGGTCGTCGACGATGCGGTCGGCACCGGCCCGCATCGGTTCGGACGGGGCGGTACGCGCCCGCGCGCCCGGGTCGGCCGAGGCGCCCGGGTCACGGCGGTCGTGGGCACTGTGGCGCATCTGCTGCCGGTTGGCCTTCTTCCGCTCCCGCAGCGAGACCGGAACCGACCAGAGCTGGTACTTCGATCCCTCGGCCAGCACCTCGGCCGAGTACCCGGCACGCACCGCGTCCACGGCCGCCCAGGGCAGCTCGATGATCCGGAAGGGGTTGCGGACGCGCAGCCGGTCGTCATTGGCGAAGACGGCCGGCCGGATCGTGAAGGCGACGATCAGCGGTACGACGCACAGTGCCACCGCCAGCGCGATCCACGGGGTGTTGCCCGAGCCCCGCACCACGGCGTCGCCGCAGAGCCAGGCGGTCAGCGCGAGCAGCAGTACCCCCGAGACGATGCCCATGGAGGATCGGTAGACCCGGTCTGCGTACACCGGCTCGTCGGTCGGCTGCTGGCTGCTCATGGGGTCGATTCTGCCCCACGCCCTCTCGGCCCACGAGATCGGCGTACAGGACGATGTCGTCGGGCCGGTGCCCGTCGGTGATCTCGCCGCCGCAGGTGATGACGCGCAGCTCAGGGCGGGCGGTGTTCCCGTACACCTTGGCGGTCGGGAACTCCTTCTTGCCGACCTGCTCCAGCTCGCGGACACGGAAGACGGCGGTGGTCCCGTCGGCCCGGGAGACGGCGATCTCCGCGCCGGTGCGCACCCGCGAGACGTCCTTGAGAACGGCCGGGCCGCGCGCGGTGTCGAAGTGGCCGATCAGTACGGCGGGCCCGGTCTCGCCCGGGGTGACGCCCTTCGTGTACCAGCCGATCCTGTCCCCGTCGGCCACGGAGGGCACCTCGACGGCGCCGTCGGCGGCGAGACCCAGCTTCAGTACGGGCGAGGTGTCCACCCCGGCCGCGGGGATCCGTACGCGTACGGGCTCGGAGGCGGGCATCGGGGAGGTCGTCGCGGACGGCGCCGGGTCGGCGGCGGGTGCGACGGACGGCGCCGCGGTGCCCGCGGGTGCGCCGGCGGGCGTACCGGTGGCCGTACCGGTGGCCGCGCCGCAGCCGGTGAGGGCGACGCAGAGGAGGGCGGCGGCGAGCGGGAGGCGCACGCGGTGGGGCATGAGGGTGCTCCGGGAGAGGCGTGCGGCGGGCCACCGGATCGGTGGCCCGCCGCACGGAGGGACGAGGAGAGGTGGGCAGGGGCCGTCAGCGCCGGGTGCGGGCGCGGCGGCTGAGGAGGACGGCGCCGAGACCGGCGACGACGGCGGCGAGGCCCGCACCCGCGTAGGCGGTGCCCGCGACCGGGGCGAGGAGGGCGCCGGCGAGGAACGCGGCGGCGATGGAGGTGCGGAGGGCGGTACGCATAACGACTCCTTGGAGCGAGGTCTCGGGAAAGTGGAGGAGAGTCGCATGCCGCGGTTTTCTCTGTCCGTGAGAGCCGGGTGAGTGTCTGGCGGGCTGCTGAGAGCAAAGTTATGAGTCCAGTACGCGCGGAGGATCCGGCTCCTGTCATGGTTCGGTGACGGAGAGTGGAGGTGTCGATTCCATAGCGGTTCGGGGGCGGGGGTGACAGGTCGCTACGCGCGTAGATATGCTCATCTGGTGACCATGCCCACCACCCTCACCGCATTCGCTGACGTGACGACGTCCGACAGTGCGCTGCGCCGCTTCCTGCACGGGCTGCCCGGCGTCGACGCTGTCGGCCTGGAGGCCCGCGCGGCCTCCCTCGGCACCCGTTCGATCAAGACGACGGCCAAGGCGTATGCCATCGACCTGGCCATCTCGATGATCGACCTGACGACGCTGGAAGGCGCGGACACCCCGGGCAAGGTCCGGGCGCTCTCCGCCAAGGCCGTCAATCCCGATCCGACCGACCGCACGACCCCGATGACGGCGGCCGTCTGTGTCTATCCCGACATGGTGGCCACCGCGAAGGCCGCGCTGAACGGCGCCGACGTCAAGATCGCCTCCGTCGCCACCGCCTTCCCGGCCGGCCGTGCCGCCCTGGCCGTGAAGCTCGCGGACACCCGTGACGCCGTCGCCGCCGGCGCCGACGAGATCGACATGGTCATCGACCGTGGCGCCTTCCTCGCCGGCCGCTACCTGGAGACGTACGAGCTGATCAGGACCATCAAGGAGGCCTGCGTCCGCGAGGACGGCAGCGCCGCACGCCTGAAGGTCATCTTCGAGACCGGCGAGCTGTCGACCTACGACAACATCCGCCGCGCCTCCTGGATCGGCATGCTGGCGGGCGCCGACTTCATCAAGACGTCGACCGGCAAGGTCGGGGTCAACGCCACTCCGGCGAACACCCTGCTCATGCTCGAGGCCGTCCGCGACTTCCGCGCGCAGACTGGAATCCAGATCGGCGTGAAGCCGGCCGGCGGCATCCGCACCACCAAGGACGCGATCAAGTTCCTGGTCCTGGTCAACGAGACCGTGGGCGAGGACTGGCTGAGCAACCACTGGTTCCGCTTCGGCGCCTCCAGCCTGCTCAACGACCTGTTGATGCAGCGCCAGAAGCTGAGCACCGGCCGTTACTCCGGTCCCGACTACGTGACGGTGGACTGATCACCATGGCATCTGTATTCGAGTACGCACCGGCTCCCGAGTCCCGCTCGGTCGTCGACATCGCCCCCTCCTACGGGCTGTTCATCGACGGCGAGTTCACCGACGCCGCCGACGGCAAGGTCTTCAAGACCGTCTCGCCGAGCAGCGAGGAGGTCCTCGCCGAGGTCGCCCAGGCGGGCGCCGCCGATGTGGACCGCGCCGTGAAGGCCGCCCGCAGGGCCTTCGAGAAGTGGTCCGCGCTGCCCGGCTCCGAGCGCGCCAAGTACCTCTTCCGCATCGCCCGGATCATCCAGGAGCGCAGCCGCGAGCTCGCCGTCCTGGAGACCCTGGACAACGGCAAGCCGATCAAGGAGACCCGCGACGCGGACCTCCCCCTGGTCGCCGCCCACTTCTTCTACTACGCGGGCTGGGCCGACAAGCTCGACCACGCGGGATACGGCGCCAATCCGCGCCCGCTCGGCGTGGCCGGCCAGGTCATCCCGTGGAACTTCCCGCTGCTGATGCTCGCGTGGAAGATCGCCCCGGCGCTCGCCGCCGGCAACACGGTCGTCCTGAAGCCCGCCGAGACCACCCCGCTCTCCGCGCTGTTCTTCGCGGACATCTGCCGCCAGGCCGGTCTCCCCAAGGGCGTCGTCAACATCATCCCCGGTTACGGGGACGCGGGCGCCGAGCTGGTCGCCCACCCGGACGTCGACAAGGTCGCCTTCACCGGCTCGACCGCGGTCGGCAAGGCCATCGCCCGCCAGATCGCCGGTACGGACAAGAAGGTCACCCTGGAGCTGGGCGGCAAGGGCGCGAACATCGTCTTCGACGACGCCCCCATCGACCAGGCCGTCGAGGGCATCGTCAACGGCATCTTCTTCAACCAGGGTCAGGTCTGCTGTGCGGGTTCCCGCCTGCTGGTCCAGGAGTCGATCCACGACGAGCTGCTGGACTCCCTCAAGCGCCGCCTCTCCACGCTGCGCCTGGGCGACCCGCTCGACAAGAACACCGACATCGGCGCGATCAACTCCGCCGAGCAGCTCGCCCGGATCACCGCGCTCGCGGAGACCGGCGAGGCCGAGGGCGCCGAGCGCTGGTCCCCGGCGTGCGAGCTGCCGTCCTCCGGCTACTGGTTCGCCCCGACGCTCTTCACGAACGTCACCCAGGCGCACACCGTCGCCCGCGACGAGATCTTCGGCCCGGTGCTGTCCGTGCTGACCTTCCGTACGCCCGACGAGGCCGTCGCCAAGGCCAACAACAGCCAGTACGGCCTCTCCGCCGGCATCTGGACGGAGAAGGGCTCGCGCATCCTCGCGGTCGCGAACCAGCTCCGCGCCGGCGTCGTCTGGGCCAACACGTTCAACAAGTTCGACCCGACCTCGCCCTTCGGCGGCTACAAGGAGTCGGGCTTCGGGCGCGAAGGCGGCCGTCACGGCCTGGAGGGCTACCTCGATGTCTGAGTCTTCGACGCGGCTGAGCGTCTTCAAGACCTACAAGCTGTACGTGGGTGGGAAGTTCCCGCGTTCCGAGAGCGGCCGGGTGTACGAGGTGAGCGCCAAAACATCGGGCGGGGGCAAGGGCAAGTGGCTGGCCAACGCCCCCCTGTCCTCCCGCAAGGACGCGCGTGACGCCGTCGTCGCGGCCCGCAAGGCCTTCGGCGGCTGGTCCGGCGCGACCGCGTACAACCGCGGGCAGATCCTCTACCGCATCGCCGAGATGCTGGAGGGCCGCCGCGAGCAGTTCGTCCGCGAGGTCGGCGAGGCCGAGGGGCTGTCCAAGTCCAAGGCGGCCGCGGTCGTCGACGCGGCCATCGACCGCTGGGTCTGGTACGCGGGCTGGACCGACAAGATCGGCCAGATCGTGGGCGGGGCCAACCCGGTCGCGGGCCCGTTCTTCAACCTCTCCACCCCGGAGCCGACCGGTGTGGTCACGGTCCTCGCCCCGCAGGACTCGTCCTTCCTGGGTCTGGTCTCGGTGATCGCCCCGGTGATCGCGACGGGCAACACCGCCGTCGTGATCGCCAGCGAGAAGTCCCCGCTGCCGGCCCTCTCCCTGGGCGAGGTGCTCGCCACCTCCGACCTGCCCGGCGGCGTGGTCAACATCCTCTCCGGCAAGGCCGGCGAGATGGGCCCGCACCTGGCGTCCCACCAGGACGTCAACGCGATCGACCTGGCGGGCGCCGATACGGCGCTGGCCAAGGAGCTGGAGATCGCGGCGGCCGACAACCTCAAGCGCGTCCTGCGTCCACAGCCTGTGGACGACTGGAGCGCCGACCCGGGCACGTCGCGCATGACGGCGTTCCTGGAGACCAAGACCGTCTGGCACCCCACCGGGTCGCTGGGCGCGGGCGGCTCGTCCTACTAGTCCACCCGGGACAGGCCCCCTACGAGACCGGCCCCGGCAGCGTCCCCCGCGCTGCCGGGGCCTTCTCGTGTGCTGTGCCGGTGCCCCTACGCCTTCGGGAGCACCGGGCCGAGCAGCGAGGAGGCGGCGGCGGTGGGCAGTTCACCGACCGAGGGCCCCTGGGTCAGGATGCCGGTGACCACGCCCGTCCCGACGGACGGGAAGTCGGCGACCTTCGTGGCGACGCCGTTGTCCAGCGGGTCCACACCCGTGTGCGCGAGCGGGTTCACCTTGAGGTTCGCGATCGGGTCGGTGACCCCGGCCAGGGCCGCCGGGACGTCGAGCTCGCCGGCCTGGGCGCCGCCGGCGGCCATCGCCAGGGCCGCACCGGCCATCGAGACGGTCAGTCCGGCGCTGCGGAGCCGGTTCGGTACGGAAGGGGCTGCGTGACGTGCCATGGAGATCCCGCCTGAGGTCGTAGTCGCGTGCGCACGCAGCGTAGTTGAGGTGTGTTCCTGGACACCAACCGGCCACCGGGAGGATCCCCTACCCGGGGGAATGGTTCAGACTGGTGTCCCGTGAGCTCCTCCTCTCCTTCGCCGACCCGAGTCGTACTGCTGACCGGTCCGTCGGGCTCCGGAAAATCCTCGCTGGCCGCCCGATCGGGGCTGCCCGTGCTGCGCCTCGACGACTTCTACAAGGAGGGCGACGACCCCTCCCTCCCGCTCGTCGACGGCAGCTCCGACATCGACTGGGACTCCCCGCTGTCCTGGGACGCGGACGCGGCGGTCGCCGCGATCGCCGAACTGTGCGCGGTGGGGCGGACCGACGTCCCGGTGTACGACATCGCGACGAGCTCCCGCACGGGCGCCGAGAGCCTCGACATCGCCCGTACCCCGCTGTTCATAGCGGAGGGCATCTTCGCCGCCGACGTGGCCGCCCGCTGCCAGCAGCTGGGCCTCCTCGCGGACGCCATCTGCCTGCGGGGGCGTCCCTCGACGACCTTCCGCCGCCGGCTGGCCCGCGACCTGCGGGAGGGCCGCAAGTCCGTGCCGTTCCTGCTGCGCAGGGGCCTGCGGCTGATGCGCGCCGAGCGGGGCATCGTGGCCCGGCACGTCGCCCTGGGCGCGCACGCCTGCGCCGGCGACGAGGCCCTCGGCCGCCTGGCCGCAGCCGCGGCGGGCCGCCACCGCACGGCGACCCCTGCCTAGGCCGTCCCTTCCGGACCCTGCCGGGCCCGGTTTCCGGCCCGGCCGGCATCCGGGGTGCGGCGCATTGCCGGACCCGCGCATGCGAAAAGGCGGGATCGCACGGACCCCCGTCCGCTCGATCCCGCCTTTTCCCCCCGCGACCCCCGTCCCACCCCCGTAGGACGGGCCCCCTGGCCCGATGGCTTTTGTGTGTGCCGCGTTACGCGACGAGCTCCTCGAAGGACTCCGCCTCGTCACGGCCGAAGCTCAGCGCCTCGTCCTCCCGCAGGCGGCGCAGCGAGCGCCAGATGCTCGACTTCACCGTGCCGACGCTGATGCCGAGGATCTCCGCGATCTCCGGGTCCGTGCGGCCCTCGTAGTAGCGGAGCACCAGCATGGTGCGCTGCGGCTCCGGGATGCGGGTCAGCGCCTGCCACAGGACCGCGCGCAGCTCCGTACCGCGCATCGCGTCCGTGTCGGAGGCCGTCTCCGGCAGCTCCTCGGTCGGGTACTCGTTCAGCTTCCGCCGACGCCACGCGCTGATGTGCAGGTTGGTCATCGTGCGGCGCAGGTAGCCCCCGACGGCCGCCTTGTCGCTGATCCGGTCCCAGGCGCGGTACGTGGAGAACAGCGCGCTCTGCAGCAGGTCCTCGGCCTCGTACCGGTCGCCGGTGAGGTGGAAGGCCGTCGCGTACAGGGCGGCACGCCGCTCCTGGACGTACGCCGTGAACTCCGCCTCCGAGGTGGAGGAGGGCGTCTGCTCGGCGGCGGGAACCGCCTGGTACTGGTTTGCGTCAATGGCTACGACGTGGGCCGGCCGGGGACGGGCGACCGCCACCGTACGGACACCCGCCCGGCGGTTCACATCGTGCAGCCGCGTGACAACCGCGCTGGTCGTGGTGCTGTGCAGCGTGTTCATCTCGCGCCCCCCGTCGTGGAGTGTGTCTGCTTCGGTCCGTTGTGCGTTGATAGAAGATTGCCCCGCCGACTTAACCGGGGTGTCCGTCGACTGTCACAGCCCTGTCACAGCGACTTCTGACAGGACCCCGACAGGATCACGTCGCCCGACGGTCGAACTCCCGACTGCCGATGGGACAGAATGAGCCCGTGCCTTTCCTGTTGCTGATCGAGGACGACGACGCCATCCGCACGGCCCTCGAACTCTCCCTGTCACGCCAGGGCCACCGTGTGGCCACCGCGGCGACGGGCGAGGACGGCCTGAAACTGCTGCGCGAGCAGCGGCCGGATCTGATCGTGCTGGACGTGATGCTGCCCGGGATCGACGGTTTCGAGGTGTGCCGGCGGATCCGCCGCACCGACCAACTGCCGATCATCCTGCTCACCGCGCGCAGCGATGACATCGACGTGGTGGTGGGCCTGGAGTCCGGGGCCGACGACTACGTGGTCAAGCCCGTCCAGGGGCGGGTCCTCGACGCCCGCATCCGGGCCGTACTGCGCCGCGGCGAGCGCGAGTCGAGCGATTCGGCGAGCTTCGGCTCCCTGGTCATCGACCGGGCCGCCATGACGGTGACGAAGAACGGCGAGGACCTCCAGCTCACCCCGACCGAGCTGCGGCTGCTGCTCGAACTGAGCCGCCGGCCGGGGCAGGCGCTGTCGCGCCAGCAGCTGCTGCGGCTGGTCTGGGAGCACGACTACCTGGGTGACTCGCGGCTCGTCGACGCCTGCGTGCAGCGGCTGCGCGCCAAGGTCGAGGACGTGCCGTCCTCGCCCACCCTGATCCGTACGGTCCGGGGTGTGGGCTACCGCCTGGACTCCCCGCAGTGATCCGCGCGTTGCTCGCGGGCCGGCGCTGGACCAGCCTGCGGCTGCGGCTCCTCATGGTGTTCTGCCTGGTCGCACTGACGGCCGCGGTCTCCGCCTCGGGCATCGCCTACTGGCTCAACCGCGAGGCGGTCCTCACCCGCGTCCAGGACGCCGCCCTCGGTGACTTCCGGCAGGAGATGCAGAACCGGGCCGCCGCGCTGCCCGCCGATCCCACCGCGGAGGAGCTGCAGCGCACCGCCGAGCTGATGGCGGGCAGCAGCCCCGGCTACAGCGTGCTGCTGGTGCAGGTCGGCAAGGACAACCGGCAGATCTTCGGCGCGGCCGGGCCCGACTCCTTCGGGCTGGCCAACGTACCGAAGTCCCTGCAGAACGCGGTGAACGACCGGCAGAAGACGACCGCCGCGAACGACTCCGAGTACCACATGTACTGGCAGCGGACGAAGCCGAACGGCAATCCGTACCTGGTCGGCGGGACCCGGATCGTCGGCGGCGGGCCCACCGGCTACATGTACAAGTCGCTCGCGCAGGAGCGGGACGACCTCAACGCGCTCGGCTGGTCGCTGACCATCGCCACCGGTCTCGCGCTGCTCGGCTCCGCGCTGCTGGCGCAGGCCGCGGCCCGTACCGTGCTCAAGCCCGTGCAGCGGCTCGGCGACGCGGCGCGGCGGCTCGGCGAGGGCGAGCTGGACCACCGCCTCGACGTGTCGGGCACCGACGAACTCGCCGACCTGTCGCACACCTTCAACAAGACGGCCGAGGCGCTGGAGAAGAAGGTCGCCGACATGAGCGCGCGGGAGGAGGCGAGCCGGCGTTTCGTCGCGGACATGTCCCACGAGCTGCGGACGCCGCTGACCGCGCTGACGGCCGTGGCGGAGGTGCTGGAGGAGGAGGTCGACGACCTCGATCCGATGATCGCACCGGCCGTGGCGCTGGTCGTCAGCGAGACGCGCCGTCTCAACAACCTGGTGGAGAACCTGATGGAGGTCACCCGCTTCGACGCGGGTACGGCCAAGCTGGTGCTGGACGACGTGAACGTCGCCGACCAGGTCACCGCCTGCATCGACGCCCGGGCCTGGCTCGACGCGGTCGAACTCGATGCCGAGCGGGGCATCGTGGCCCGCCTGGACCCGCGCCGCCTCGACGTCATCCTCGCCAACCTGATCGGCAACGCGCTCAAGCACGGCGGCTCGCCGGTGCGGGTGTCGGTGACGGTGGAGGGGGAGTGGCTGGTGATCGCGGTGCAGGACAACGGTCCGGGCATCCCCGAGGAGGTCCTGCCGCACGTCTTCGACCGGTTCTACAAGGCGAGCGCGTCGCGGCCGAAGTCGGACGGCAGCGGGCTCGGCCTGTCCATCGCCATGGAGAACGCGCACATCCACGGCGGCGACATCACCGCCGCCAACGTGGCGGGGGGCGGTGCGCTGTTCACGCTGCGGCTGCCGGTGGACATCGGAAAGGTGATCGCGGGTGACGCGGATGCGTAGGGCTCTGCCGGTGGTTCCGGCGGTGCTGGTGCCGTTCGTCGCCGCCCTGCTGCTCGCGACCTCGGCCTGCGGGATCCGGGCGACGACGGTGCCGGTGGACGTGGGCGCGGCGCCGTCGCGCGTGTCGTGCGACACGCAGCCCCAGCCGAGCGGGGTGCAGGGCTTCCGGGCCACGGTGGAGCTGGTCTGCGGATCGCAACTGGTGGGTGTGGAGCGAGTGATTCCGGTACCTGAGAAGAAGCCGGTACGGGACCCCCTGACGCTCGTCGCGCAGGCGCTGCTGGAGGCCCTGGAGCGGACGCCGACCACGGAGGAGCGGGACGCCGGCTTCACGAGCGAGGTCCCGGCCGGGCTCTCGGCGGGAGCGCCGAGGCCGGGGGACCCGGCGGGCACGGTGCGGCTCAGCCGCAAGCCGGAGGACCTGCCGCCGGTGGCGCTCTCGCAGATCGTGTGCACGCTGGCGGGCAGCGAGGCGCTGAAGGGGACCCCGGGCCCGGTGGTCCTGGGCGGCCCGGACCTGGATCCGCCGCGGGCGTGGGAGTGCACGGACGCGGTGCGTTCGCGGCCGGAGTCGGTGCCGACGCTGGGCGAGATCGCCCGCCCGACGCCCTCCGTGTCGCCCTCCTGACGAGGCGCCGCCCACGCCGGGGGCCCTGCCCCCGGACCCCCGCGCCTCGAGCGCCGGCGGGGCCGAGGGTATGCCGGCGGGGCCGAGGGTGCGGCTCAAGTGCGGGCGGGGCCGGATGCGCGAAGGCCCGGTCCCGCCGGACGGGGCGGGACCGGGCCGGGCAGGGGGCCGAAGCCCCGGCTCCGTGCCCGACGGACGGAGTCCGGCGCAGCGGCACGAAGCCGGTGAGGCCCCCTGGGGCCGAGGCGCCGCGAGCGGCGCCGGCGGGATCAGATGCCCATGGCCGCGGAGAGGTCCTTCTTGATCGCGTCCAGGACTTCCTGGCCGCGGACGCGGGCCGGGGCCAGGTCGGAGGCCTCGGCCACCGGGACCACGACCTCCAGGTAGCACTTCAGCTTGGGCTCGGTGCCCGACGGGCGGGCGATCACCCGGGCCTTGTACGCGCCGTCCAGGTAGTAGCGCAGACCGTCCGTGGGCGGGAGGGTCTCCGTGCCCTTGGCCAGGTCCTCCGCCGAGACCACCCGCAGGCCCGCCAGGGACACCGGCGGCTGCGCGCGCAGCGCCGCCATCGCGTCGGCGATGATCGACAGGTCCGAGACGCGCACGGACAGCTGGTCGGTGGCGTGCAGGCCGTGGGCCATCGCCAGGTCGTCCAGCAGGTCGGTCAGGGTGCGGCCCTGCTCCTTGAGCACCGAGGCCAGCTCCGCCACCAGCAGGGCGGCGGTGACGCCGTCCTTGTCGCGGACGCCCTCGGGGTCCACGCAGTAGCCGAGCGCCTCCTCGTAGCCGTAGCGCAGGCCCTCGACGCGGGCGATCCACTTGAAGCCGGTCAGGGTCTCCTCGTAACCGACGCCCGCCGCCTCCGCGATCCGGCCCAGGAGGCTGGAGGAGACGATGGACTCCGCGAAGACGCTGTTGCTGTCACCGCGTGAGACCCCCTTGTGGACCAGGTGCGCCGCCAGCAGCGCGCCGACCTCGTCGCCGCGCAGCATCCGCCAGCCGTCCCCGGTGGGGACGGCCACGGCGCAGCGGTCCGCGTCCGGGTCGTTGGCGATCACGATGTCGGGCTGGACCTCGGCGGCCTTCGCGAACGCCAGGTCCATCGCGCCCGGCTCCTCCGGGTTCGGGAACGCCACGGTCGGGAAGGCCGGGTCCGGCTCGGCCTGCTCGGCGACCAGCACCGGCTCCGGGAAGCCGTGCCGGGCGAAGGCCGCCAGGACCACGTCCTTGCCGACGCCGTGCATGGCCGTGTAGACGGTCCGCACGCCCCGGGGGGAACCGGGGGTCAGGACGGCGTCCGTGCGCGCCAGGTAGGCGTCCAGGACCTCGTCACCGAGGTCCTGCCAGCCGGACTCCGGGCGCGGTACGTCGGCCAGCTTCTCGACCGCCGCGATCTGCGCCGCGATCTCGGTGTCGGCCGGGGAGACGATCTGCGAGCCGTCGCCGAGGTAGACCTTGTAGCCGTTGTCCCGGGGAGGGTTGTGGCTCGCGGTCACCTCGACGCCGGCGACGGCGCCGAGGTGCCTTATCGCGAACGCGAGGACGGGCGTCGGCAGTGGGCGGGGCAGGACGGCCGCGCGCAGCCCGGCGCCGGTCATGACGGCCGCGGTGTCGCGGGCGAAGTCCGCGGACTTGTAGCGGGCGTCGTAGCCGACGACGACCAGGCCGCCGTCGTGGCCCTGGGCCTTCAGGTAGGCCGCGAGACCCGCCGCGGCCCGGATGACCACACCGCGGTTCATCCGCATCGGACCGGCACCGATCTCACCGCGCAGACCGGCGGTGCCGAACTGCAGGGTGCCCGAGAAACGGTCCGTGAGCTCCGCGGTGTCTCCCGACTCGATGAGCGCGGCCAGTTCCGCGGCCGTCTCCGGGTCCGGGTCCTCGGCCAGCCAGGCCTGCGCCCGGGTGATCAGGTCGTCCTGTGCCTGTTCCTGCACTGCTTCCGCCTTACCTCTCGTACGTCGATCAGATGCGGGCGAGGACCTGCGTCAGCAGCGTGCCCATGCGGGCAGCCGAGTCGCGGCCGGCCTGGAGGACCTCTTCGTGGTTCAGCGGCTCGCCGGACAGGCCCGCCGCCAGGTTGGTGACCAGGGAGATGCCGAGCACCTCGGCGCCGGCCTCACGGGCGGCGATGGCCTCCAGCACGGTGGACATGCCGACCAGGTCGGCGCCCATGACGCGGATCATGTTGATCTCGGCCGGGGTCTCGTAGTGCGGGCCGGGGAACTGCACGTAGACGCCCTCTTCGAGGGTCGCGTCGATCTCCTTGCACATCGCGCGCAGGCGCGGCGAGTACAGGTCGGTGAGGTCGACGAAGTTCGCGCCGACGATCGGCGAGGTGGCCGTCAGGTTGAGGTGGTCGCTGATCAGGACGGGCTGGCCGGGCTTCATGCCCTCGCGCAGACCGCCGCAGCCGTTGGTCAGCACGACGGTCTTGCAGCCGGCGGCGACGGCGGTGCGCACGCCGTGGGCGACGGCGGCGACGCCGCGGCCCTCGTAGTAGTGGGTCCGGCCGAGGAAGACCAGGGCGTGCTTGTCGCCGATCTTGTACGAGCGGATCTTGCCGCCGTGGCCCTCGACGGCGGCGGGCGGGAAGCCGGGCAGCTCGGTGACGAGGAACTCGGCCTCGGGGGCGCCGAGCGCCTCTGCGGCGGGGGCCCAGCCGGAGCCCATCACGAGGGCGACATCGTGGGAGTCCACGCCGGTCAGCTCACGCAGGCGGGCGGCTGCGGCGTCGGCGGCGGCGAAGGGGTCGGTAACAGATGCGTTCACGCGGACGAGCGTAACCGCTTCCGGCCTACGCGCGTAGATGGCACAGCTCACGGTGTTCGGATCGTTGCCTTGTCGTTTCCGCCGAATCGTCCCCGAGGGGGGCGGGGGTGTGGACGCGCGGCCCTCGCGCCGGGTCGTGGGCCGGGCCGAAAGAGCCGGGGCTCCGCCCCGGGCCCGCGTCCCGGGCGTCGGCGGGGCCGAAAGATCGGGGCTCCGCCCCGGACCCCGCGCCTCAAACTCCCCCAGCTACCGCTGGGAGGTGCCCCCTGGCGAGGCCGGAACAGCAGGGGTTCAGCAGGGGCGCTTGCGGATTTCCATCACATAGTCGTGGGGGGCGCCCGCGGACTCGGCGGCGTCGGCGATCTCGCCGAGGTAGCGCGCCGAGGGCAGGCCGCCCTCGTAGCCGTTCAGGACGTACACCCAGGCCGCCTCCTCGCCGTCCAGCGTGTGGACGCGGACCCGCATGCGGCGGTAGATGTCGAGGCCGACACCCTCCCAGCGGTCCATCGACTCCTCGTCCGGCGGCGCGATGTCGTACAGGGCGACGAAAACCTGGTGGCGCGGGGCTTCGACGATCGTGGCGAGCGCGCCCTCCCAGCCCATCTGCTCGCCGCCGAAGGTCAGCCGCCAGTCGTTGATCCAGCCCGTGCCGCGCAGCGGCGAATGGGGAGCGCGGCGCGTCATCAGCCGCGGGTCGAGGTTGCCGGCGTACGCGGCGTAGAGCGACATGAGGTCGAGGGTACGGGAGGGGTGCCGGTGCACGCGTGCCCGGATGGAGGGACCGGGCGCGAAGCACCGTGAAGCGTGCGGGACAATGGGGCACGGAATGCATCCCCCGGGGAGACCCCCCGGAACACCGGCCGGGGCGGCAGCCGGCCGGGTAGACGTGAGGCGGACTTTTCGTGACCCGGATCGTGATCATCGGCGGCGGACCCGGCGGGTATGAGGCAGCCCTGGTGGGGGCCCAGCTCGGCGCGGAGGTGACCGTCGTCGACTGCGACGGTCTGGGCGGGGCCTCGGTCCTCACCGACTGCGTACCCTCCAAGACTCTGATCGCGACCGCCGAGGTGATGACGACCTTCGACTCCTCCTACGAGGAGCTCGGCATCGTCGTCGCGGACGACACCCCGCACATCGAGCAGGCCGCGCGCGTCGTCGGCGTGGACCTCGGCAAGGTGAACCGGCGTGTGAAGCGCCTCGCGCTCGCCCAGTCCCACGACATCACCGCCTCCGTCACCCGGGCCGGCGCCCGCGTGGTGCGCGGCCGCGGCAAGCTCGGCGGGCCGCAGGGCATCGACGGCACCCGGGACGTCATCGTCACCGCCGCCGACGGGTCCGAGACGATCCTGACCGCGGACGCCGTGCTGATCGCGACCGGCGGGACCCCGCGCGAGATCCCGGACGCCATGCCCGACGGCGAGCGGATCCTGAACTGGACCCAGGTCTACGACCTCGACGAGCTCCCCGAGGAGCTCATCGTGGTCGGCTCCGGTGTGACCGGGGCCGAGTTCGCCGGCGCCTACCAGGCCCTCGGGTCCCGGGTGACCCTCGTGTCCTCCCGCGACCGCGTGCTGCCCGGTGAGGACCCGGACGCGGCCGCCGTGCTGGAGGACGTCTTCCGGCGCCGCGGCATGAACGTGGTCGGGCGCTCCCGGGCCGAATCCGCCAAGCGGGTGGGCGACCGGGTCGAGGTGACCCTCTCCGACGGCCGTGTGCTGACCGGTACGCACTGTCTGATGGCCGTCGGCGCGATCCCGAACACCAAGAACATGAACCTGGAGGAGTCCGGGGTCCGGCTCAAGGACTCGGGGCACATCTGGACCGACAAGGTCTCGCGCACCTCCGCGCCCGGCGTGTACGCGGCCGGTGACGTCACGGGCGTCTTCGCGCTCGCGTCGGTCGCGGCGATGCAGGGGCGCATCGCGATGTACCACTTCCTCGGTGACGCGGTGGCCCCGCTGAACCTGAAGACGGTCTCCTCGAACGTCTTCACCGACCCGGAGATCGCCACCGTCGGCTACACCCAGGCGGACGTGGACGCCGGCAAGATCGATGCCCGTGTGGTGAAGCTCCCGCTGCTGCGCAACCCGCGCGCCAAGATGCAGGGCATCCGGGACGGCTTCGTGAAGATGTTCTGCCGCCCGGGCACCGGCATCGTCGTCGGCGGTGTGGTCGTCTCGCCGCGCGCGAGCGAGCTGATCCACCCCATCTCGATCGCGGTCGACAACAATCTGACGGTCGAGCAGATCGCAAACGCGTTCACCGTGTACCCCTCGCTGTCGGGATCGATCGCCGAGGTGGCCCGCCAGCTGCACACGCGGAAGGCCGCCGGGGAGGCCTGACCCGGCCTAACCGCCCCATACCGTAAGGGGTTTGGGGCGGGGCGGCGTTTCGTGGCGAGATGTTCACGCAACTCTCGGGTTGCGTATACCACTAGTCGCCCCACCTTATGGACAACTTCGGTATTCCGGCGCAAAGAGCTGAAAGCAGACGGTCGTTGGGGTTACTGTCAGTTTCGTGTTCGCTGCAGAACGTCGCCAATTGATCCTCGAAATGGTGCGGGCCAACGGAGCGGTATCGCTCCGGGAGCTCGCCCGCGTCGTCCAGACCTCCGAAGTGACCGTACGGCGGGACGTGCGGGCACTGGAGGCAGAAGGACTCCTCGACCGCCGACACGGCGGTGCGGTCTTGCCGGGCGGTTTCACGCGGGAGTCCGGCTTTCCGCAAAAGTCCCATCTCGCGACGGCGGAGAAGACCGCCATTGCCGATGTCGCGGCCGGCCTCGTCGAAGAGGGCGAGGCCGTCGTCGTCGGCGCGGGCACCACGACCCAGGAGCTGGCCCGCCGGCTCGCCCGTGTGCCCGGACTGACCGTCGTCACCAACTCGCTGCTCGTCGCCCAGGCGCTGGCCCACGCCAACCGGGTGGAGGTGGTCATGACCGGCGGCACCCTGCGCGGGTCCAACTACGCCCTCGTGGGCAGCGGAGCCGAACAGTCCCTCCAGGGGCTGCGGGTCTCCCGGGCCTTCCTCTCGGGCAGCGGTCTGACCGCCGAGCGCGGGCTGTCCACGTCCAACATGCTGTCCGCCAGCGTGGACCGGGCGCTGGTGCAGGCGGCGGCGGAAGTGGTGGTGCTGGCCGACCACACGAAGCTCGGTACCGACACGATGTTCCAGACCGTGCCGACCGACGTGATGACGCGCCTGGTGACGGACGAGCCGCCGCCGCACGACGACCGGGCGGGTACGGAGCTGCAGGCGCTGGCGGACCAGGGCGTGCAGATCACCGTGGCGGGCGGCGCGGTCGCCCCCGGCGGTGTGGACGGGATGCAGGGGCGGCGGCCGCGCCGCGAGTCGCCGCTGCCGGTGCAGAGGCGGGGCGGGCCGTCGGCCCAGCTGCGCAGTGCGTCCGGCGGGATGCTCGAGCCGCAGGCGGAGCGGGCGCGCGTGGCCGACATGCGCCGCCGCTAGGCCGTGTGCCGGGGCTCGGCCCCGGACCCCGCGCCTCAAGAACGCCGGCGAGGCTGATCTTTCAGCCTCGCCGGCGTTTCAGGTGCGGGGTTGCGGGGGCAGCGCGCCCGGAGCGGCGCCGCACATGCGAAACGGGGCCCCCGGGGCGCGAACCCCGGGAACCCCGTTGCAGGACGTCAGTCCTTGATCTCGCAGATCGTCGCGCCCGAGGTGACCGACGCGCCGACCTCGGCCGTGAGGCCGACGATCGTGCCCGAGCGGTGGGCGTTGAGCGGCTGCTCCATCTTCATGGCTTCGAGTACGACGACCAGGTCGCCCTCGTTGACCTGCTGGCCCTCCTCGACCGCGACCTTGACGATCGTGCCCTGCATCGGGGAGGCCAGGGTGTCGCCGGAGGCGGCGGGGCCGGACTTCTTGGCCGCGCGGCGCTTCGGCTTCGCGCCGCCCGCGGCGGCCGTACGGGCCAGGGTCATGCCCAGTGAGGACGGGAGGGAGACCTCCAGGCGCTTGCCGCCGACCTCGACGACCACGGTCTCGCGGCCCGGCTCGTCCTCGGTGTCCTCCGCGGCCGGGGCCGTGAACGCCGGGATCTCGTTGACGAACTCGGTCTCGATCCACCGGGTGAAGACGGTGAAGGGGCTGCCGTCCGTGGGGGCGAACGCCGGGTCGACGACGACCGCGCGGTGGAAGGGGATGGCGGTGGCCATGCCCTCGACCTCGAACTCGGCCAGGGCGCGGGCCGCGCGCTGGAGGGCCTGCTCGCGGGTGGCGCCGGTGACGATCAGCTTGGCCAGGAGCGAATCCCAGGCCGGGCCGATCACGGAGCCGGACTCGACGCCCGCGTCGAGGCGGACACCCGGGCCGGTGGGGGCGTTGAACTTGGTGACCGTGCCGGGGGCCGGGAGGAAGCCGCGGCCCGGGTCCTCGCCGTTGATGCGGAACTCGATGGAGTGACCGCGCAGGACCGGGTCGCCGTAGCCGAGCTCCTCGCCGTCGGCGATGCGGAACATCTCGCGGACCAGGTCGATGCCGGCGACCTCTTCGGTGACCGGGTGTTCGACCTGGAGCCGGGTGTTGACCTCCAGGAAGGAGATCAGGCCGTCGGCGGAGACCAGGAACTCGACGGTGCCGGCGCCGACGTAGCCGGCTTCCTTCAGGATGGCCTTGGAGGCGGCGTACAGCTCCGCGTTCTGAGCGTCGGTCAGGAAGGGGGCCGGGGCCTCCTCCACGAGCTTCTGGTGGCGGCGCTGGAGGGAGCAGTCACGGGTCGACACGACGACGACGTTGCCGTGCGAGTCGGCCAGGCACTGGGTCTCGACGTGGCGCGGCTTGTCGAGGTAGCGCTCGACGAAGCACTCGCCGCGGCCGAAGGCGGCGACGGCCTCGCGGACGGCGGAGTCGTAGAGCTCCGGCACCTCTTCGAGGGTGCGGGCGACCTTCAGGCCGCGACCGCCACCGCCGAAGGCGGCCTTGATGGCGATCGGCAGGCCGTGCTCCTTGGCGAAGGCGACGACCTCGTCCGCCCCGGAGACAGGGTCCGGCGTACCGGCGACCAGCGGGGCCCCGGCGCGCTGGGCGATGTGACGGGCGGCCACCTTGTCACCGAGGTCGCGGATCGCCTGCGGCGGCGGACCGATCCAGGTGAGGCCGGCGTCGATCACGGCCTGGGCGAAGTCGGCGTTCTCGGAGAGGAAGCCGTATCCGGGGTGGATGGCGTCCGCACCGGAGTCGGCTGCGGCCTGGAGGACCTTGGAGATGTCCAGGTAGCTGGTGGCCGGGGTGTCACCGCCCAACGCGAAAGCTTCGTCGGCCGCGCGGACGTGCAGAGCGTCCCGGTCCGGATCGGCGTAGACGGCTACGCTCGCGATCCCGGCGTCCCGGCAGGCCCGAGCAACGCGGACAGCGATTTCGCCACGGTTGGCGATGAGCACCTTGCGCACGATGGCTCCCTCCTTGAAACAAGCTGAGTTTAGGGACAGCCCACACGGCCTTTCGACCCTTCCCCGGTGGTGACCTTGCCCACACAGAGTGTGATGCGAGGTCCGAACCGCCGGAGAACCCTTGTGGCGCCCCAGGTCAGGGGGATCCCCGACTGCACAGTAACCCCGTCCTGTATCCAAGGTCTCTGTTCCTCCGGTCAGCGGCCCCGGGTGATTCTTTGTCGAGTCCCTACGAACGGCCCACAGTTTCTTTGCGGTCGTGAGAGGAGTTGTCCCCTTGTTTACTGATTGGTAGCCCCGTTGTCCCGCAGGGCGGACCGGCACAACACCGTACCCACAGCGATGTAGCCCACGGTGGCCCGGACGGGCCGCAGCGCGCCGGGCGTGTACTGCGGACGAGGGACCCCGCCGGGCGCCGCCCGGACCGGTCCCGGCCGCTGCCGCACCCGTCGCCGCCGCAAAGGCGGGGCCCTGCGGAGGCGAAAGCGCGGGGCGGGCGTCGAGCGGCCGAAGATTTCCGGCCATCGCGGGGACGGGCGTGTCCGCGGCATGTCCACGGCGCCGGCGGAGGGGGCGGGTCCGGCGCCCCGCGATTTGCCGGTCATTGGCGGCGGGGGCGAGCACTTTTCGGCGCTCGACCGGCGTTGACACGTGGCTCCGGACGGGCCGTCAGCGGTTAATCCTTCAAGAAAATATGACCGCCAGTCAGCCATAGTCAGATCGGTCTTGCCGATGTTGACTGGGGTGAACGTGCCAGGTTACGTTTGGTGCTCCGTGCGCCCTGCTGGGCGCGCTGAGGCAAGTGGCTGCGGGGTCGCACCGTCGAGCCGACCGAGCGCCCTGCAGGCGGTTTCCTGCCTCGGCGCTCCGAGCTCCGGTGTCGGGTCATTGAAAAAAGAGCGCTCTGACCAAGCTGCTTCTATGAGTTCTCGTTCCAGCCATTGATGCCGATTCTCTTCGGTTTCCGACGGCTGGAAACAAAGATGTGAGGGAAAATTGCCGGGGGATGATCTTCTCTATGACATACATCAATCAGAAAAGGATGCAGCGGGATCGGCTTTAAAAGAAGAACGGTGGCACCAGGACCGTCCGTACGAGGTCGGTGAGGGTGAGGTCCACGTCTTCTCCGTGCTGAGCGAGAGCGAATTCTGCCTCGCGCCGCCCACGCCGCCGGGCGCTCCCGGTGGGGGCGACGACCGGTCGGTCCGCGCCCTGCTGGCACGCCTGTCGATGCGGCCGCCGGACGACATCCGGCTCGCGCGGGACGACCTGGGCCGGCTCCGCTGGGAGGCGGGGTCGCTCGGGGTGGCGATCTGCCGGGACGAGGGAGGGCTGCTCGTCGCGCTGGCCCGTGGGATGTCGGTGGCGCTCAGCGCGGTCGCCGTGCCCGGCTCGGTCGAGGCCGAGGCCCTGTTGCCCTTCAGCCGTTCGGAACGCGCCTTCGCGGGGGAGGCGACGGCCGGACGGCGGTCCTCGGTACTGGCCCGGATGTGGGCCCGTAAGGAGGCGGCGCTGCGACTGTCCGGACGGGGCGGCTTCGCGCTCGCCGCCGAGGTGGACGTGCTGGGTACGGGACCGGACGGCAGGGTGGTGATCCCCGCGTCCGGGCCGTTCGGCGGGGGCGGGGTCGCGTACGTACGGGACCTGTCCGCCGGAGCGGGGACGGCGGCGGCCGTGGCGGCCTCCGCCCCCGTTCGCAGAGCGGTGCTCCGGAGAGTGCGATGTCCGGAGCCCGCTACGGCATGAGGACCGCGTGAGGGTCGACGCCGGTGACGTGGCCGGGGGTGCTGAGCTCCCGCCACGTCTCCATCGCCAGCCGGACGGCGCCGGCCTTCTCGTAGTCCGAGGCCGCCGCCTTGAAGTCCTCCGCGGCGGCCTCCTCCTGGTCCGCGGCACGCCGGGCACGGGCCCGTACGACGGTGCAGCGGGCCCTGTCGAGCGGCGGCAGCGCCGCGGGGTCCAGCGCGTCGGCCGCCGCGGCCGCGGTGGCCGCGGAGGCCCCCTCGGACCGTACGGCGGTCACGGCGGCCAGCGCCTCCAGCGTCGCGAGCCAGGCCGCCGCCGCGGGCGCGGAGTCGAGCGTCCCGGCCCGGCGTACGCGGTCCAGCAGGGCGGCGGCGCTCCCGTCGCCGGTGGCGACGGCCAGCAGGGCGCGGGCCCGGGCCAGGCGGGTGCGCAGCCGGACGTCGTCCGCCCGGCCGAGCAGGTCGTCCGCCTCGGCCAGCAGGCCGAGGGCCTCACCGCCGCCGCCCAGGTGGCGCGCGCCGGCCGCGGCCCAGAGCGCGCACGCCCGCAGCTGCTCGGCCGGTACGGACGGCACCTCCTGGAGCAGCGCGTCGCCGAGGCTCTTCGCGCGGTGCCACTCCCCGCTCTCCACGTACGCCGTCAGCAGTACGACCTGGGCCTGGACCCGTTCGGGCCGGGCGGCGTCGAGACCGTCGGCGGCGCTCGCGGCGTCCTCCGCGAAGGTGACGGCCTCGGAGAGCCGTCCCGTGCGCCGGTAGAGGTCGGCGAGCTCGATCGCTGCCCGGGTACGCATGAGCTGCGCGGCGGCGGTGATCGGGTCGTTCAGCAGCTCCAGCAGGGTCGCCTCGCGTTCGGCGTCGGCGCCGAGCCGGTCGAGCACGGTGGCCAGTTCCCAGCGGGCCTCCCAGCGCACCTCGTCGAACCCGCCGTCGCCGGCCTGCCGCACGACGGTCTCCAGCTGGCTCCGGGCCGCGGACCAGTCCCCGGCCAGCTGGCTGGAGCGGGCGGCGACCAGCAGGCCGACCAGCTGGAGCCGGTGGGTGCGCTGCTTGTCCTGGGCCTCCGGCTCGCACAGTTCCTCGAGCGTCACCCCGAGCCGCCCGGCGATGACCTTCGCCGCCTTGAGGCTGGGGATCCGGTGACCGCTCTCCACCAGCGAGACGTAGCTGGAAGAGACGCCCTCTCCGGCGAGATCCCCCTGGGACATGCCCTGGACGCGACGTCTCTCCCGAACACGTTTCCCGAATGCTGGCTGCTCGATCGTCAAGGTTCGGCTCGCTGTGTGGTCGAAGGGCGGATGGATATTTACGGAGTGTGACAAAGGATTCTACCCGACATGGCCCGTTCGGTGATGCTGAGTCGTGAAGCGGTGTCAATTTTTGCGGATTCTTGGTGGATTCATGTAGTCACATTCGAGTCATGTTAAAGTCAATACTCATGACAATGGATGCGCGGCCCGGCCGACGACGTCGGTGGGGCATCTATGTCCTGTTGGGCGCGGTGGCCGTCAGTTCGGTCGGCGAGGCGATGATGGTCGTCGCCGTCCCGTGGTTCGTGCTGCAGACGACCGGGAGCGTGGCGCAGACCGGAATCCTCGTCGCCCTCGGGGCCGTCGCCTCGGGAGCCGTCGGATTCGTGTCCGGCCCCCTGGTGGACCGCTGGGGATTCCGGACGACGGCGGTCCTCTCGTACACGGTCGGCGGTCTCGGCGCGGCCTGCATTCCGGTCATGCACGCCCTGGAGATGCTGAACTTCCCCATCCTTGCCGCACTGGTCGTGGCCGCCAATGTGCTGGACATCCCCGCCTCCGCGGCCGTCACCGGGCTGGTGCCCGAACTGGCCGAGGATGCGGGCATGCCCCTGGAGCGGGGCAACGCCCTCCTCGGCGGGGTCCATCAGGTCGCCCAGTTGTGCGGCCCGCCGCTGGGAGGGGCCGCGGTCGCCCTGCTCGGCGTCGCCGACGTGCTGCTCATCGACGCGGTGGCCTGCCTCCTGGCCGCGGCCCTCATCCTCGGCCTGCTGTCGGCGGGCCGCGCACGCCCCGCCGACCGGCCGGCCACCCCCTACCTGAACGAACTGCGCTCGGGCCTGCGCACCCTGCGCGAGCACCGGCTGCTGCGCGCCGTGGCCGTCTCCGGGACGGCCTTCAACGGGCTGGACAGCGGGCTGGCGGGGGTGGTCCTGGTGACCTACGCCTACCAGCACCTGGGCAGCGCGACGAGCCTGGGCATCCTGCTCACGGCCTTCGGGCTGGGGGCGGTCGTGGGCACGGTCGGCTACGCCGTCGCGGGCCACCGGCTCGGCGCGCGCCGGGTCTACCTCGGCGCCGGCTTCGCCGTGGCCCTGCTGATCGGCGCGCTCGCCGCCCTGCCCTCCCTGCCGGTCGGGGCCGCACTGCTCGCGCTGCTCGGCGCCTTCGCCGCCCCGGTGGGCCCGGTCCGCACCGGCGTGCTGCAGCGGAGCGTTCCGCGCGAGCAGTACGGGCGTGTGACCGCCGCGGTCGACACCGCCGGGCTGGTGGCCGTACCGCTGGGGGCCTCCCTGACGGTGGTGATGGTGGGGGCCGCCGGTCTGCGCCCGGCGATCGTGACCCTCGCCTGCGGCTACCTGCTGGTCGTCGGCTGCTGCTGGGCGGCTCCCGCGCTCCGCGGGATGCAGGCCGATCAGCGGCCATGACTACTATGACTAAACTTGACAATGAATGACTGGGGGTTGACGCTGACCCTCCATGGACTCCGCCCCGAGGAGGGATACATGAGCTCCGCTCCCGCCTGGCCGACTGCTCTCAACCAGCCGGTGCACGCCCCGGACGCCGGGCGCCCGGACGCCCGGCGCCTGGACGCGCTCCGCGCCGTCCGGGACTTCCTGGCCCGCGACCCCGGCGCCGTCCACGACCTGCTCTGCGAGATCTCCACGCACCGCGCCGCCGGATACGAGATCGAGGCGACCATCGCCACCCTGGACGGTGCGCTCGCCGAGTTCGAGACGTACCGGCCGGGCCGGGTCCCGCGACTGGCGGTCTACATGCCGTCGAACGTCGTCCTGTACTCCTACGCCCTGTACCTGCTGGTGCCCGCCCTCTACGCGGACCGGCTGGTCTTCCGCCCCTCCAGTCAGGTCAAGGACCAGATGGGCCGGCTGCACACGCTGCTCGCCGGGCACCACGGCCTGCCGATCGAGCTGACCAACGCCAGCCAGCGCGAGTTCCTGCGTGAGTACGTGCAGCCGGCCGACGTCGTCGTCTTCACCGGCGCCTACCGCAACGCCGAGCAGATCCGGCCCCAGCTCTCCCCGGGGCAGCTCTTCCTGTTCCTCGGCTCCGGGGTCAACCCCTTCGTCGTCGCCCCCGGCGCCGACATCGCGAAGGCCGCCCGGGACGCCGTGGAGATACGCATGCACAACGCCGGTCAGGACTGCCTGGGGCCGGACCTGTTCTGCGTCCACGAGGACCTGCTCGACGAGTTCCTCGACACCCTCGTCTCGGAGCTCAAGGGACTGCGCTACGGGCCCTACACCGACCCCGGCGCCGACTACGGTCCCGTCTTCTACGACGGCGCGCTGGAGGAGGCGGCCCAGTTCCTGGCCCGCAACCGCCGGCACATCGTCCACGGCGGCCACGTCGACTTCCGCGAGCGCCGGATGGAGCCCACCGTCATCGTCGGCGAGGAGGTGACACCGCGCACCCCGGTGCCGGAGTTCTTCGCGCCGGTCTTCAACGTGGTCGGCTACCGCGACCCCGAGGCCCTGGCGGCCACCCTCACCACCAGCGTGTTCACCGAACGCGCCCTCGGATCCAGCGTGTACGGAGACGCCCCCGGCCTGATCGCCGCGCTGCGCAGGCGCACCACCGTCACCGTCGACACCACCCTGCTGTCCATCGACGACGGCAACGCGCCCTTCGGCGGGTACGGGCGGATGGCGAACTACATCACCGACGGCCAGGACATGTGGACCGAGCCGGTCCTCGTCTCCAAGGCCGTCGCCGAGCACTTCCCGGCAGCCGCCCGATGAGCGGGCACACGTACCCCACCGCATGGCACGCCGTCGCGGACCACCTGTGCCACCTCGGCGCCGGCGCCGTCTTCGGCCTGCCCGGCGACGACATGGACCTGCTGGGCGCCCTGGAGGGCACCGACACCCGCTTCGTGCTGTGCCGGGACCAGCGCAACGCCCTGTTCATGGCGACCGGTTACGCCCTCGCCTCCGGCCGCCCCGGCATCGCCGCGGTGGGCAAGGGCCCCGCCCTGACCAACACGCTCACCGGCGTACTGGAGGCCGCCTCCGCCGCCGCGCCCGTCGTGCTCATCGCCGGGGGCACCGCCCTGGACCGGCTGGGCACGGGGGCGTTCCAGGAACTGGACCAGCTCACCGCGGTGCGCCCGTACGTGAAATGGGCCGCGCGGGTGGACCACCCCGACCGGCTGGCGGGCGTACTGGACAAGGCCCTCACCCTCGCCGTCAACGGCACCCCCGGGCCCGTCTACGTGGAGATCGCGGAGCAGATCGCCGGTGAACCGGTCACCCGTACCGGCCCCTGGCGGCCGGCCGCCCCGCAGCGGCCCACCCCGGACCCCGAGGTGCTGCGGACCACCGCCGACACCATCGCCGCGGCCCGGCGGCCCCTGCTGCTGGTGGGCGGCGGCGCGCGCCACCGCAACACCGGCCGTGTCCTGGAGGCCTTCGCCGAGCGGCTCGGCGCCGGCATCTTCACCACCGCGTCCGGCCGGGGCACGGTCGCCGAGGACCACCCGCTCTTCTGCGGGGTGTCCGGGCTCTACACGGTGGCCCCCGCCGACCGGCTGTGGCGCGAGACCGACCTGGTGATCGCGCTCGGCAGCCGGCTTGAGGAGACCGCGACCTTCGGCTGGCCGGACGCCGCCGGGCTCCCGGTGATCCAGGTGGTGACGGGGGAGGAGAGCATCGTCACCGACCGGCCGGGCGCCGGGGTGCTGGGCGACGTGGAGCGGACCGTGGCGGCCTGGACCGGGCTGCTGGCCGGGCACGCACCCGCCACCGCCTGGACCGAACGGGTCCACGAGGTACGGGAGGCGCACGCCGTGCGCGCGGCCGAGCGGGCCGCGGACGCCGACGCCGCTGCGGCCGCCGCGGGACCGGGCGCGGGCGTTCCGGTGGCGCGCGTGCTGTCCGCCCTCGACAGCGCCGTCCCCGAGACGCGGATCCTCGTACAGGAGAACGGCCTGCAGGACATGTGGTCGTACTTCTACCCCCACTGGAGCTGCGGCGCCCTCGGCGGGTCCGTCGTGCCCAGCGAACAGACCCCGCTCGGCTTCGGCGCCGCGGCCGCCGTGGGCGCCGCCCTCGCCGAACCGGGACGGCCCGTGGTGGCGGTGGTCGGCGACGGCGCCTTCAACCTCTTCCGCTCCGAACTGCCCACCGTCGCCGACGCGGGCGCCGCCGTGCTGTACGTCGTCCTCGACAACGGCGGCTACGGATGGCTCCAGACCAACCTGGACCGGGTCTCGGGTCCCGGCTCACGGTTCGCCTTCACCGCCGACCGCCCGACCGGATCCGAGGGCCTGACCCACGCATACGGTCTCGGATACTGGCGAGTCGACAACCCGGACGATCTCCACGGCGTCCTACATACGGCGTGGCAACACTGCGCCGAACACGGCACGTCAGGAGTGGTCGAGGTGGGGGTGTCCCTCGCCGACAGCCCCCCGGGAACCTCCGGGGCGGGCGGCGACTTCCCGCTGCGTGAGGACGAATGAACGACTGCGAGACAAGGATGAGGCAATGGCCGTAGCGCTCTTCTTCCCCGGGCTCATTCCCACCCGATTCGACGCGATCAGCGAGTTCGTCACCACGAACGGCCACGCCAGACGCAGATTCGCCGAAGCCGACGAGGTGTTGGGCTACTCCCTGGCCGATGCCTACCGCGAGGCGTCGATCTACGACTGGGAGGTGTTCGAGACCGGCTTCATGGCGCTCACGCTCGCCCTCGCCGACTGCGCGCAGGACCGCCACGGCGGCCGGCCCGCCGTCTGCGGCGGACAGAGCTTCGGCGCCTTCATGGCCGCCGTCTGGGCCGGAGCCCTGACCTACCCGGACGCGCTGGAGCTGATCCGGCGCAGCGTCGCCGTGGAGACGGACTACTTCGACTCGCTCCAGGAGCCGCTGGGCTGCCACTTCTTCTACCGGCTCCCGCACGACACGGTGCAGCGGCTGGTCGAGGAGACGCGCGCACGCGGCGAGTGGATCGAGCTGTCGGTCGTCCTCGACGAGGAGGTCCACGCGGTGTCCGCGTCGCTGCGCTCCCTGGAGCGCTTCGAGCAACGGGTCCGCGAGGAGGGCGGTTTCCCCTTCTACACGATGAACCGGGCCGAGCACTGCTCCGCCGTCTCCGGCCTGCGCGCGCGCCTGCACGACGAGGTCTACGGCACCGTGCCGTGGAGCGCCCCGGGGATACCCGTCGTGTCCGATGTGGACGGACGGCTGCTGACCGACCCCGAGGAGATCAAGCAGGACCTGCTGGACGGCTGGACCACCCCCGTCCACTGGCAGACCATCCTGCGCGGACTGCAGACCGCGGCGGTCGACGAGGTGTGGATACCGGGGCCGCGCAACATGTTCGCCCGGATCACCAACAAGTCCATCCCCACCCGGGTGATCACCCCGAAGACGGCGCTCGAACCGTGAGCGCCGGGACGAGGACGCCGACGGACCCGGCCGGGCGCCGGGTCCTGTCGGCCGCGCTGTTCGCGAGCGCCCCGGCGGAGGTGCTCGACTTCCTGCTGCCGCTGTGGGCGGGGTCCACGCTGCACGCCGGGGCCGCCGCGGTCGGCGCCCTCATCGCCTTCGAGGCGGTGCTGTCGCTGATCGTGCGTCCGCTGGCCGGAGAGCTGGCCGACCGCTTCGACCAGCGGCGGGTGGCCGCGGCCGGTGCGGGCCTGTACGCCCTGTCGTTCGCGGGGTACGCGCTCGCCGACTCGCTGGTGGTGGCCTTCGTCGCGGCCGGCCTGGGCGGCGCGGGCGGGGCCCTGTTCTGGGTCGCGCTACGGGCCTGGACCGGGCAGCGCTCGCAGGACGGCGACGGCACCTCCGCCTACGGCAAGTTGCTGTCGGCGGAGGGCCAAGGGGCCTTCATCGGCTACCTCGTGGCGTTCTCGTTGCTGGAACGCGGCGGCTACGCACTGCTGTTCTGGCTGGGCAGCGCCGCCTGCGTGGTGGCGGCGGCCTCGCTGCTGCGCGGGCCCCGTGCGGAAGGGACCCGCACCGCCGCAGCGGACCGCGGGGACCGGCTCGGGGCGGCGGGGCGCCGGCTGCTGCCGCTGATGGTGGTGTCCGCGGTGACGGCAGCGGCCGAGGCCGGGCTGTGGATGCTCCTGCTGCTCAGGCTCCAGGGCGACCTGGAGCTGTCCCCGAACGAGATCGCGCTGGTCTTCGCCCCCGGCTTCGTGGTGTTCGTCCTGCTGCCGGAGCACACGCACCACCTGACCGACCGGCTGGGCCGTACGCCGACCATGGTGGTCTCGTTCGCGGCGAGCGCACTGTTCGCCGCGGGGCTCGCGGTGGTCTCCACACCGCTGGCGATCGCCGCGTTCTGGACCGTGGCCGCCGCCTGTTTCGCGGCGCAGATCCCGGTCGAGCAGGCGACGGTGGCCGCCGCGTCCGGCGGGCGGATCGGCCGGGGCATGGGCCTCTACGAGAGCGCCCGGCTGGCCGGTGTGGTGGCCGGCCCGCTGGTGATGGGCGTGCTCTACGAGGAGCTCGGCTGGGTCGCCGCCTGCGTGGCGGCCGCGGCCACCTCGGTCGTGGGGGCGCTCGTGGTCCCGTACGCGGTCCGCACCCTGCGCCTGCCGGAGGAGAAGAAGAAGTCCGGAACGCCGGCCCCGGCCACGACCGGGGCCGGGCCGGAGACCGTACACGTGAGAGAGGACAGAGAAGACATGGACATGAGCAAGCCGGAACCGGCGCTGCCGTCGGCGGAGACCGCCCTCGGGCCGAAGGCCCACGCCCGCAAGGAGCGCCGGGACTGGTACATCCACACAGCCGCGTTCGCGCTGGGCCAGCTGGTCCTGTGGGCCCTGGACTCCAGCTGGCTCGTATGGCAGATCACGGACGGCAGCGTGCCCGACGACCAGCGCGGACCGCTGGTCTGGATCGGCCGGATCTGGCTGACCATCTGGGTGATCGACACGATCTGGTCCTGGTCGTACACCATCTGGCCGCGGGAGAAGAAGGCCAAGTCGTCGTAGGCGCGCCGCGGCGCTGCGTGTGACCGGCCCGGGGCGGTGCGCCCCGGGCCGGCGGCCGTCCGGGGTCGCTTCACGTCTCGCTCCGGGCGTCACCGCGTCACTTCAGGTCGAGCGGCAGCCGGTCGTAGCCGCGCAGTGAGGTGACGCGCGTACGGGGCTCCGCCGGACCGGCGTGCGCGATGTGCGGGAACCGGGCCAGCAGCCGGGGGAAGACGACCTGGGCCTCCGTCCTGGCCAGGGCCGCTCCCAGGCAGTAGTGCGCGCCGGCCCCGAAGCTGAGCGAGCCGGACACCGGCCGGCCCGGCAGGAAGGTGTCGGGGGACTCGTACCGCTCGGGGTCGCGGTTCGCCCCCGCGAGCAGGGCCACGACCTGGGTGCCCTTCTCGATGCGCTCCCCGTGCAGTTCGATCTCCTCGCCGGTCCAGCGCGAGGCGATCTGGATGGGCGGGGTGAAGCGCAGCATCTCGTCGACCCACGCGCCGATGTCGTCCACCTCGCCGCGCAGCCGCGCGAGGAGCTCCGGCCGGTCGAGGAGGGTGGCGATGCCGTTGCCGATGAGGTTGCTGGTCGTCTCGTACCCCGCCGAGTAGAGCAGGACGAGGTTGGCCAGCAGCTCGCGGCGGGTGAGCCGGTCGCCGTCGGCCTCGCGGACCGCGATGAGCGTGCTGACCAGGTCCTCGCGCGGATCGGCCCGCCGCTCGGCGACCAGTGCGCCCAGCCGGTCCCAGAGTTCGGCGGTGGCCGCGTCGGCGCGTTCCAGGTCGGGGCCGAGGAGGTTGTTCTCGATGGCCGAGGTGATGTCCCGCACGCGCGGGCCGAACCAGGCGCGGTCCTCCTCGGGAATGCCGAGCAGTTCGCCGATGACGGTGATGGGCAGCGGCAGGGCCAGGTGTTCCATCAGGTCGACCGGGCCGGCGGCGGCGCGTTCGGCGAGGTGGTCGAGCAGTTGGTCGGTCAGCCGTTCCACCGCGGGCCGCAGCGCCGCCACGCGGCGGGGGGTGAAGGCCCGGCTGACCAGGCGGCGCAACCGCTCGTGGTGGGGCGAGTTCTGGTTGACCATCTCGCCCATGAGCGAGTGGACGGCCAGGTGCTCGGGTCCCTCGGGCCAGGTGCGGGCGATCCATTCGTCGTCCTCGACCCGGAAGAGGGGATCGCGCAGCACGCGGTCGCAGTCGGCGTAGCGGGTGACGACGACGGTTCCGTCGGGCAGCCGGGCCACGGGGGCCCGCGCGCGGAGCACCGCGTAGAAGGGGTAGGGGTCGGGGCAGCCGTGAGGGCTGAACAGGGCGCGAAGAGCGCGGCGTACCTGGGCCTGATCGCTCATGGTGCCTCCTGGCCCCGGGCTCGCTCGTGCGGCCGAGTCCGGTCGTAGGTGGATCCGCTGCTCCGGCCCCGCGTCGGGCCGGGCCGGAGCGGCAGCGGGAAGTGGGTCCGGCCGGTCAGCCGGCCAGCTGCTTCTCGATGCGGATCACGATGTCGGACACGAGCTGGAGCTCCTTGAGCTCCTCCTCGGGGAGGGTGACCCCGAAGCGCTCCTCGGCGGCGACGATGACCTCGACCATGGCGAGGGAGTCGACGTCGAGGTCGTCGATGAAGTGCTTCTCCTCGGTCACGTCGGCCGGTTCGACGTCGGCGACCTCGTTCAGGATCTCGGCGAGTCCGGAGATGATTTCTTCACGCGTCATGGCAGTTGCCTCTCTTGAATGCGGTGCGGGTGCGGGTGCGGGTGCCGGTGCGGGTGCAGGCGCGGGTGTGGTGCGGTGGCCGGTGGCTCAGCGGTCCTCTTCGGGGACGGGCTTCAGCATGGAGAGGTCGACGACGTGGTCGGCGAACTTCTTCTCGATGCCGATGAGCCGCAGTTGGCGGTACAGGCTCTCGATGCCGAGCTGCTTCATGGTCAGCCCCTGCGGGGCCGAGTCGGCCTCGCCGCCCTCCTCGATGTTGAGGGCGATCGGCGCGCCCAGCTCGATGACCTCGCGGATGTCGTCGCCGTAGCCCTCCTGCACCCCCTGGCGCAGCGCGTGCAGGCCGAAGCTGACGTGCCGGGACTCGTCGCGGCACATCGCCGTGAAGCCGGCCTTCAGTCCGGCGAGCAGCGGAATGCCGTGGAGGGAGTTCACGATGGCCCGCTGACCGACGAGGGCGAGGACGCCTTCGGTGATCAGGTGGAAGAGGGCCACCGCGCGCAGCCAGCGCCGGTAGTCCGAGGGGTGCTCCTGCAGCTCCCGGATGATCTCGGTCTCGACGCGGCTGAGTTCCTGGTGGGCCGGCGTGACCATGTTCCACGCCTGCACCAGCATCCGCTTGGGGTCGGGGTCCAGACCGAGGAGCTCCTCGCCCAGCCGCAGCATCAGCTGCGTGTGGCGCGTCTCGTCGGCGATCTGCGTACCGAGGTAGAGGTGGTCGCGTTCCTCGGGGGCCCCGGTCAGGATCGGGCCCAGCAGGTCGAGGCCGGTGTACTCGCCGATGATGAAGGTGGCGATGGACTCCTCGATCATCCTGCGGGCGGACTTGGGCAGCCGCTTGTCGAAGTCCTCGCGGTCCGGCCCCAGTTCGATCGCCTGGGCCGACCACTGCTGCTTCTCCCAGCGCTCGTAGAGAGCCTGTGGCTGCGGCTGCTGTTCGGTGACGAGGTCGGCGTGCCGAAGTACGTCCTTCAAGGGGAGTTTCGGCATCTCGGCGAGCGAGGCGTCGTCGAGCAGCAGGGTGCTCCAGCGCGGCATATCAACTCTCCATGACTCTTGAGTCAAGTTCATGACTATCCATGAATTCGACAGTGAACAGCACTCACGGCCCATCGTCAACGCGGATCGGGTGCCGGCGGGCTGCCTCCGAGATTTGTTCAGTCATGTTTCTTGACTCTCGAGTCGAGAGTGTGTCAATGTTTGGTCATCAGCCCGACGGAACGGCCCAACAAGCCCTCGCCGCAAGGCTGTTGAAGCTCACAGCAACCAGGAAGGGAGGCGGACATGACGCAGACACAGGCTCGTGCCACGGATCGCCGCGTGGTCATCACCGGCACCGGCGTCGTCTCCCCGATCGGGTGCACCACCGAGGAGTTCTGGGCCTCGGTCGTCGCCGGGCGCACCGGCATCCGGGCCATCGGCCGCTACGACGCCGACACCCTTCCGACCCGGTTCGCCGGCGAGGTCGTGGACTTCGACCCGAAGCCCTACATGCCCAACAAGCAGGGCCGCCGGCTCGACCGGTACGCACAGTTCGCTCTCGCCGCCGCCCTCCAGGCGGTGCGGCAGGCCGGGCTGGAGATCGGCGAGGAACTCGCCACCCGTACCGCCGTGCTCGTAGGCTCCGGCTACGGCCCGGGCCAGCTCATGCAGTCGGCCATCCACGACCTGCGCGACCACGGGCGGCGCCGGATGACCCCGTACCTCGCCTCCAGCGGTTCGCTGGACAGCGCGGCGGGCGAGATCGCCTTCCGGCTCGGCGCACGGGGCCCCTCCGGCGCCACCGCCACCGCCTGCGCGACCGGTGCCACCTGCATCGGCGACGCGCTGCGCATGATCCGGCACGGATACGCGGACGTCGTCATCGCCGGCGGGGCCGACGACGCGGTCAACCCGCTCGACCTGGCCGCCGCCGCCAACGCGGGCGCCCTGTCCCGCCGCGACGACGACCCGGCCCTGGCCAGCCGCCCCTTCGACCGGGCCCGGGACGGGTTCGTCATGGGGGCCGGCGCGGGCATCGTCGTCCTGGAGTCCGCCGAGCACGCACGCCGCCGGGGCGCCACCGTCCTGGCCGAACTGGCGGGCTACGGCGCGACCACCGACGCGTACCACTCGACCCACCCGCACCCCGAGGGCCTCGCCGCCCGGCAGGCCATGACCGACGCCCTGGACGACGCGGGGGTGCGGCCCGAGGAGATCGACCACATCTCCGCCCACGGCACCGGCACCCAGCTCAACGACCGCATCGAGAGCGCGTCCATCCGCGCCGTGTTCGGCCGGCACGCCCCGCGCGTCCCCATCAGCTCGCTCAAGTCGATGACCGGTCACATGATCGGCGCCGCGGGAGCCGTCGAACTGATCGCCGCGGTGGGCACGATCCGCGACGGCATCGTGCCGCCGACCGTCAACTGCGACGACCCCGAGGACCCGGAGCTGGACTACGTCCCGCACACCGCGCGTCCCCACGCCGTCCGCACGGTGCTCAGCAACTCGTTCGGATTCGGCGGGCACAACGCCGTACTCGTCCTCCGGGCCCACCCCGAGGACCACCGGTCCCAGGGAGGAGAGCGATGACCAGCACGAGGCCGCAGCCCGAGGAGTACTGCCAGGCCAGCCGCGTCTTCTACGACATCGCCGGCCGCCACAACGAGGCCGACAGCTCCTGGTTCACCCGCACCGCGGCCCCGGCGCCCGAGGGCTGGGAACGCCGCGAGATGGACGTGTGGATCGTGCACACGCCGGTCGGTCACGTCATGCCGCAGCAGGGCTGGAAGATCCACATCTCCGGTCTGCCGGACAACGCCCGCCGCATCGTGGACGCCGCCTGGGAGTACTGCACCCGCGAGGGGCTGCCGTTCAAGTTCCTGCGCAGCGTCGACGTGCTGACGACCCACAGCCTCAAGTACGCACCGCGCTCCTCCAGCGGCAAGCTGGTGACGATCTACCCGAGCGACGAGGGCCGGCTCCACCGTGCCCTGCAGGAGCTGGGAGCCCTCCTCGACGGCGAGGCGGGACCGTACATCCTCACCGACCTGCGGTGGGGCGCCGGACCGCTCCACGTCCGCTACGGCGGCTTCGTCGCCCGCTGGTGCACCGACGAGGACGGCTCGCCCGTCGCGGCGATCGAACGCCCCGACGGCACGCTGGTCCCCGACCGGCGCCGGCCCGTCTTCGAGGTGCCCGACTGGGTCCGGATGCCCGCCTTCCTGGCCGAGCAGCTGGCGGCCCGCGAGGCGAGCGGCTCCGCCGCGGACTTCCCGTACCGGGTCGAGCGCGCCCTGCACTTCTCCAACGGCGGCGGCGTCTACCTGGCGAAGGACGCCGAAGGACGCCAGGTCGTGCTCAAGGAGGGCCGCCCCCACGCGGGCCTCGACGGCCGCGGCCGGGACGCGGTGACCAGGCTGGCGCGGGAGCGCCGGGCCATGGAGCACCTCGCCGGCATCCCCGGCATCCCCGCCCTGTACGAGCACCGCGTCGTGTGGGAGCACCACTTCCTGGCCGTGCAGCACCTGGAGGGCGACACCCTGCAGGGCTGGCTGGCCCGGCACTACCCGCTGACCAAGGCCGGACCGACCGACAGCGAACTCACCGCCTACGCCCGCCGGGCGCAGACCGTGGCCGACCGCATCGAGGCACTCGTCGCCGAGGTGCACGCACGCGGCATGATCTTCGGCGACCTGCACCCGGCGAACATCCTCATCGACGACGAGGACCGCGTCTCGCTGGTCGACTTCGAACTCGCCGTACCCGTCGAGGAGGCGGACCGGCTCGGCCTCGGCCACCCCGGTTTCGCCGGAGCCGGACGCACCGGCTTCGACATCGACCGGCACGCCCTGGCCGCCCTGCGGCTGTGGCTGCTGTTCCCGCTCACCGGGCTGAACGAGCTCGACCCGGGACGCGGCGTACGCCAGGTGGACATCGCCGAGCGGCGGTTCGCCCTGCCCGCCGGCAGCCTGGACGCCGTACGCCGCGAACTGGCCCCCGGCGAGCAGGCCCGCGACCGGGTGCCGCCCGTGCTCCGCGAGCCGCTGAGCGTGGACCTGGACGAGGCGCGGCCCGACTGGGCGGCCGTACGGAAGTCACTGACGGAAGCCGTCCTGCTCTCGGCCACCCCCGAGCGCACCGACCGGCTCTTCCCCGGCGACGTACGGCAGTTCCTCACCGACGGGCAGGGCCTCGCCCACGGTGCGGCGGGCGTCCTGTGGGCGCTGCACACCTCCGGTGCGGGGCGCTTCCCCGAGCACGAGGAGTGGCTGCTGAAGGCCGCGGACCGGCGGCCGTCCTCGCGGCCCGGCCTCTACGACGGGGCGCACGGAGTCGCCCACGTCCTGCGGGAGTTCGGCCACCTGGACGCGGCCGAAGGACTGCTGGCACGCAGTGCGGCCGCCGCCTCGGCGCTGCGCGACGTGAGCCTGCAGCGCGGCATGGCGGGCATCGGCCTCGACCTGCTCGACGCCGCCCGCACCGGCGGCGACCACCTGCGCCGCGCCATGGACCTCGCCGACCGGATGGCGCAGGCGATCGCCCTGGGCACCGCTCCGGGCATCGCCGCCGGCCCCGGCCGGGGCAGCCGGGCCGGGCTGCTGCGCGGCTGGTCCGGGCCCGCCCTGTTCTTCCTGCGGCTGTACGAGGACACGGCGGACGCGGCCCACCTCGACCTGGCGGTCCGGGCGCTGCACCACGACCTCGACCTGTGCGCCGCGGCCGAGGACGGCTCGCTCCAGGTGGACGGCGGCTTCCGGTCGCTGCCGTACCTGGAGGTGGGCAGCGCGGGGATCGCCCTGGTCGCCGACCAGGTCCTCGCCCACCGCCCGGACGACCGGCTGGAGCAGGCGCTCCCGGCCCTGGTTCGGGCCGCCGAGCCGGAGTTCACCATCGAGCCGCACCTGTTCGGCGGCCGGGCCGGCCTGCTGGCCACGCTCGCGTCGCTGCGCACCCGGAACGCGGGAACGGCACCCGGGCCGGCCGTGGCACGGCACCTGTCGCGACTGCACTGGCACGCGCTGTCCTACCGCGGCCACCTCGCCTTCCCCGGCGAGCAGCTGCGCAGGCTTTCGATGGACCTGGCCACCGGCAGCCCCGGCATCCTGCTGGCCCTCACCGCGGCACTGGACGGACGGCGGGACTTCCTGCCCTTCCTCGCGCCGCGCACGGACCGGCACCCCACCGGCGTGGACCACCACGCCCCCTGAGCTCCGGACGGCATCCGCCGACCGGTTGTCCACTGACCCCGATACATCGGAGAGGAGGAAACATCATGTCGATCGTTCTCGACCTGCAGGGCCTTGAGGTCCCCGCCGAGGAGACCACGCGCGTCGCCAGCACCGCCAGCAACCACTGCTGAACGAGCTGAGCAGCTCCGGTGCCCGCCCTTCCGGGCGGGCGCCGGAGCTCGTCCATTTCCGCGCGCACCGCGCGTTCTGCGCGCCGGACCGACACCGGCGCCCCCGAAGGACCTTGAGGGAGAGACCCGGATGAGCGGCCTGCTCGACGGCAAGAGACTCGTCATCACCGGTGTGATCACCGAGAGTTCGATCGCCTACGCGGTGGCACGCCTCGCCCAGCAGGAGGGCGCGCACATCGTCCTCACCGCGTACGGACGCACCTCGCTGGTGCGGCGGCTCGCCCGCCGACTGCCCCACGAACCGCCGGTCGTGGAACTCGACGTCACCGCGCCCGACCAGCTCGCCACGCTCGCCGACCGCCTCGGCGAGCACCTCGACGGCGTCGACGGCGTGCTCCACTCGGTCGCGCACGCCCCCGCCGAGTGCCTCGACGGCGGATTCATGACCGCCGGCTGGACCGACGTCTCCGCCGCCCTGCACACCTCCACGTACTCGCTCCAGGCCCTCGCGGTGGCCTGCCGGCCCCTGCTGCGCCCCGGAGCGTCCGTCGTGGGCCTGGACTTCGACGCCTCCCGTGCCTGGCCCGGCTACGACTGGATGGGCGTGGCCAAGGCGGGACTCGAGGCGTGCAGCCGCTATCTCGCACGCGAGCTCGGCCCCGACGACGTCAGGGTCAACCTGGTCGCGGCCGGACCCCTGCGCACCCTGGCCGCCCGCGGCATCGGCGGCGACGGACCGGCCTTCGAGGCCGAGTGGGCGACGCGGGCCCCGCTCGGCTGGGACGCCGCCGACCCGGACCCCGTCGCCCGTACCTGCCTGGCCCTGCTGTCGGACTGGCTCCCCGCGACCACGGGCGAGATCGTCCACGCGGACGGCGGCCACCACATGATCGGGAGCTGACGTGCACCACCTGGGATCCGCCCACGGGCCCGACATCACCTTCCTCGGCGTCCCGCGGCTCGACCTGTCCGATCCGCCCGAGGACGCCGACGTGGTCATCCTCGGCGCTCCCTTCGACGGCGGCACCTCGCACCGGCCCGGCGCCCGCTTCGGCCCGTCCGCCATGCGCCAGGCCTGCTACCTGCCGCAGAACGGCGCCCGCCGGAGCCTCGCCATGGGCGTGGACCCGCTCACGGAACTGAAGGTGTACGACGCCGGGGACGTCCCCTGCTACTCCGGCGACATCGAGCAGAGCATCAAGAACATCGAGCAGGCGGTCCGGATGACTGCCGCGCTCGGCGCCGTCCCGGTCGTCCTCGGCGGCGACCACACCATCGCCCTCCCCGACATGCGCGGGCTGGCCCGCCACCACGGCTTCGGGCGACTGGCGATGCTGCACTTCGACGCCCACGCCGACACCGGCGAGGTGGAGGACGGCCCGCTGTACGGGCACGGCAAGCCGATGCGCCAGCTCATCGAGTCGGGTGCGGTACGAGGTGACCGCTTCCTGCAGATCGGGCTGCGCGGCTACTGGCCCGGCCCGGACACCCTGCGCTGGATGGCGGGCCAGGGCATGCGCTCGTACGAGATGTCCGAGATCACCTCGCGCGGCCTGCCGGCCTGTCTCACCGAGGCCTTCGCCATCGCCACGGACGACTGCGACGGGGTGTTCCTGTCCGTCGACGTGGACGTGGTGGACCCCGGCCAGGCGCCGGGCACCGGCACCCCGGAGCCGGGTGGTCTGACCTCCCGCGAACTGCTGGACGCGGTGCGCCGGATCGCCTACGAGCTTCCGGTGGTCGGCGTCGAGGTCGTCGAGGTGGCTCCGCCCTACGACCATGCCGAGATCACCGCCTACCTGGGCAACCGCGTCGTCCTGGAGGCGCTCTCCGGCATCGCCCGGCGGCGCCGCGACCGGGCCCTGGGGACGCGGTGGGATCCGCGCACCCCGCTGCTGGAACGGGAAACGCAGGAACAGGAAGGAGCACCCCGGTGACCGTGACGAGGACCGAGGAACCCACGGCACGGACGGCGCCCCCGGACCGGGCGGCCGCCGCTCCCGCTTCTCGCGCTTCGGCCGCTTCTTCTGCTGCCGCACCCGCCGCCCCCGGACTCGCCGACGCGGCCGGCACGCTCACCGGGCCCGCGCTCACCCGCCGGGTGCTCGCCGCCGCGCGGGAGCTGCGCGGGCGCGGCGTCGGCCCGGGCGACCGGGTCCTGGTCAAGGGCGACAACTCCGTCGACTACGTCGTGGCCCTGCTCGCCCTGATGCACCTGGACGCCTCCCTGGTCCCGGTGGACCACCGGCAGTCCGCCGCCGACGGACGGTTCGCCGCCCGGCGGGCGCGGGCGCGCTGGCTGCTGACCCGGGAGGACTCCGCCGGCGACTTCCCGGGCGAGGGCGTGCTCGGCTACCCGGGCTGCGGAGCCGGATCCGCCCCGCTGGACGGCGAGGTCGACCTGGCCGCCTGGTTCGCCCGCGCCGACGCCGTGGTGCTGTGGTCCTCGGGAACGACCGGCCGCCCCAAGGGGATCGTGAAGTCCGGGCGCGCCCTGCACGACAACACCCTCCGCACCATCCGGTCCATGGGCTACCGCGCGGACGACGTACTCGCCCCGCTGCTGCCCTTCTCCCACCAGTACGGCCTGTCCGTGGTCCTGCTGTGGTGGCTGGCGCGATGCACCCTGGTCGTCACCCCCTACCAGCGGCTCGATGTGGCCCTCGCGCAGGCCGCCGACCACGGGGTCACGGCCGTGGACGCGGCTCCGTCCACCTACCACTCCCTGCTCGGCGTGGTGCGCCGCCGCCCGGAGCTGCGCGCCGCACTGAGCGGCGTACGCATGTGGGGCGTCGGCGGCGCACCGCTGCCCGCGCCGCTCGCCGCCGCCTTCCCAGAGGTGCTGGGCCGGCCGCTGCTGGACGGGTACGGGCTGACCGAGCTCGGCAACGTCTCCCTGGCCACGCCCGACGCGCCCACCGGCTGCGGGCGGCCGCTGCCCGGCGTCGAGGTACGGGTGATCCGCCCGGACGGCGAGAAGGCCGCGCCCGGCGAGCTCGGCGAGATCGAGGTGCTCTCGCCCGGCCTGATGGAGGGCCACCTGCTCGACGACGGCACGCTCGCGCCCGTGCCGCAGGACTCCTGGTACGCGACGGCCGATCTCGGCCACTTCGACGCCGACGGCAACCTGCACGTCGTGGGCCGCAACCAGGCCGTGCACCGGTCGGGCTTCACGCTGTACCCGGAGAGCCTGGAGCGCAAGGCGGAGGCCTGCGGCCGCCAGGTGAAGGCCCTTCCGGTCGAGGACGTGCGGCGCGGCTGGGCGCTGCACTTCGTCGTGGCCGACCCCGAGGGCGCCTCGCCCGCCCACTGGCGGCGCCGGATGGCCCCGCACCTGGCCGCGTACGAACAGCCCAACGCCGTCCACGTGGTGGACCGGTTCCCGCTGAGCGCCAACGGGAAGATCGACACGGCGGAGCTGCGCAGGATGGTCGGTGCGGGCGGCTGACACTCGCCCGCACGCCCCCCCCGGTACCGGTCGCTCCGCCCGTTCCCCCGCGGGCGGAGCGACCCTCGGTTCAGCGCCGGAGCAGGACCAGCGAGGCGTTGTTCCCGCCGAACCCGAAGCTGTTCACGGCCGCCGTCCGGGCGCCCGCCAGCTCCAGCGGGGCCGTCGGCAGCACCAGCCGCTCCGTCGGCTCGGGGGCGAGGAGACCCGCGGTGGGCGGGGCGATGCCGGTGCGCAGGGTCAGGGCGGCCGCGGCGATCGCCGGGGCCCCGGAGATGTGCAGCAGGTGACCGATGGCGCCCTTGTGCGAGCTGACGGGCAGGGCGGGGGCGCCGCGTTCCGCAGCCACGGCCTCCAGAGCCGTCAGTTCCGCCGCGTCCCCCTGACCCGTTCCCGTCGCGTGCGCGTGGACGTGGTCCAGCCGGTCCACGGCGGCGTCGGCGAGGGCGTCGCGCATGCACCGGGCGACCTGGCCCGCATCGGAGGCCGCGGACTTGAAGCCGGAGACCCGGCAGGCCGCGCCCGCGACGGCGATGTCGGCGGACGCCCCGCGGGCGCGGGCGCGTTCGGCGTCCTCCAGGACGAGGGCCCCGCCGCCCTCGCCGAGGGAGATGCCCGCCCGGCCGGCGTCGAAGGGCCGGGCGGCGGTACGGCCGACGGCCCGGACGACGTCCATGCTGGCGTACTCGTACCGGTTGAGCACCGAGGAGCCCACCACGACGGCGAGGGGCGCGGCGCCCGCGCGCAGCAGTTCGCGGGCGTACCCGACGGCGAAGACGGCGGAGGCGCAGGCGTGCGAGAGGTGGAGGACGCGGGGGGATGCGGACCCGGCGCCGGAGCCGAGCACGTCCGCCGGTTCCGGGCCCAGGAACTCCCCTTCCTCGGCGACGGGTCGACCGTCCGGGTCCTGCGCCCGGAACCGGTCCCGCGCCTGAGGGCGGGCCTGCGCCTGGGCCTGGCCGACGACGAGCACCACGGCCCCGTCCGGCAGCTCCGCCAGACCGGCCGCGCGCAGCGCCTCCCCGAACGCGGCCCGGGCGTAGGCGCTCTTGCGGGGCGCGTCGCCCGGCACCGGCTCCCACGGCACCTCGCCGACCGGTTCCCCCCGGTAGAGCGGCGCGGTGAAGCGCCGGGCGGCACGCAGGGCGGAACGCCCTCCGAGGAGGCCCTGCCAGTACGGCTCCACGCCCCGGCCGAAAGGGGTGACCAGGCCGAGTCCGCTGATGACGATGTCGCTCACAGGCCGGAGGCCTTCCAGGTGGTGGCGAGGGCGAGGAGGTCCGCGTCACGCGGGTCCTCGCCGGGGAACACGATCAGGTCCAGTACGACGGCGGCCGGACGGGCGGCGGTGACCGGCGGGACGAACTCCGCTTCGGCCTCCGGGAGCTGCGCCAGCAGGTAACAGTCCCCGCGGTGTTCCGAGGCGGTCAGGTACGGGCGCACGAGCTCGGAGGTCTCCAGCCCGACGGAGTCCGAGGGCCGCAGCCGGCGGGCGGGGTCGTGGCAGCGTGCGACGAAGCGCCGGGCCGCCCAGCTGCCGTAGTCGCGGCACAGGACGTACAGCGGAGCCGTCGCCCGCAGTTCCCCGGGCAGCGCGTCGAAGGCGGCGCCCAGGGCGGCGGCGGCCGCGTCCACCGGCTTGCGGTGCACGGTGGGCGCCGCCGCGAGCACCGGGGCGGCGGCCACCCGGGCCTCGTCGGTCCCGGCGAGCGCGCGGTGCCACCGCACCGCGACGGGCCGTCTGGTTCCTGTCGTCATCCCAACCCCTCTACCGCAAGTCATGATCTGTCGAATATGCTCAGCCGGTAGTCAAGTTTTGTCAACGAGGTGAAAGGGGAGTCATGTCGCTCCACGTCGGATTCGTGGGGATCGCGTGGCACGGTCATGTGAACCCCACGCTCGGCCTGGTCGAAGAGCTGGTGCGCCGGGGCCACCGCGTCTCGTACGCCGTCACCGAGGCGTTCGCCGAGACCGTACGGGCCGTCGGTGCGGAGCCCGTCGTCTACCGCAACCCGGTCGACGAGGCCCTGACCGACGACGGCCTGGACATCTCCCCGACGGACTTCCTCCGGGAGGCCGAGGCCACCCTGCCCGTGCTGACCGAGGCCTGGGCCACCGACCGGCCCGACGCCATCGCCTACGACGGGATCGCCTGGGCCGGCCGGGCCCTCGCCGCCAAGTGGCGGATCCCGGCCGCCGAGATGTGGCCCTCCTTCGTCTCCAACGAGCACTTCTCCCTGGAGGCGGAGTTCCTCGCGGACAACCCGCTGCACCCCGGCGTCCTGCGATTCGTCCGCGAGCTGACCCGCTTCCTCACCGCCCACGGCCTGTCCGGGGACGGCGACTCCGTCGGCGCCTTCCTCGGCCACACCGAGCCGCTGCGCCTGGTCTTCCTGCCGCGCTCCTTCCAGTACCGCGGGGAGACCTTCGACGACCGCTTCGCCTTCGTCGGACCCTGCGCCGGCGACCGCGGCTTCCAGGGCGACTGGCACCCCGCCGACGACCACCGGCCGGTGCTGCTGATCGCGCTGGGCACCGCCTGCTACGACCGGCCCGAGTTCTTCCGGATGTGCGGCGAGGCCGTCGCGGACCTGCCCTGGCAGGTCGTCATGGCCTACGGCCCCGGGATCGACCCGGGCGCCATCGGCCCGCTGCCGGACCACGTCGACGCCCGGCCGCACGTCCCCCAGCTCGCCGTCCTGCGCCGCGCCGACGCGTTCGTCACCCACGGCGGCATGGGCAGCACCATGGAGGCCTTCCTCCACGGCACCCCGATGGTGGCCGTACCGCAGACCCAGGAACAGACCGCCGTCGCCGAACGCATCGGTCAACTGGGCCTCGGAGTCCGCCTCGACCGCGACCGGCTGACCGCGCAGACCCTGCGCGAAGCCCTCGTACGCGTCATGGACGACACCGGCATCCGCGCCAACGCCGCACGGATGCGCGAGGAACTGCGCTCCGCGGGCGCCGCCCCCGAGGCCGCCGACCGCCTGGAACTGCTGGTCGCGTCCGCACCGGACGGCACCCGACCGGCGGACGGCACCTGACCACCACCCACCTCACCCCGTCCATCACCTTCAACCAGGTTCACTCAGGGAGTCGCCATGCAGGGCAAACTCGTCAGGCTCGAACGGCCCAGGGACGAGGACTACGAGCTGATGGCGCGGTGGTTCGGGCCGGACGCCCCCGCCGCCGTCATGGCCGCCACCGACGGCGACGTCGTCACCGCCGAGGAGTTCCGCCGGCTCGACCAGAACGGCGGGCTGCGCCAGTTCGCCGTCCGCGACGCGGAGGACCGCACCGTGGGAGCCGTGCACTTCAAGGCCCAGGGCCCGGTCGGCGGCTACGTCCTCGGCGGTGCGATCGGTGACCGGGAGCTGTGGCGCCGCGGCCTCGGGGCCGAGGCCTTCGACCTGCTCATCGACCACCTCTTCCACGCACGGGGCGCCCACCGCGTGCAGTTCACCACCGCCCTCTACAACAAGAACGTGCTGCGCCTGGTGACCGGCGTGGGCTTCACCCTCGAAGGCATCCTGCGGGAGTACTTCTACCTCGACGGCCGCCACCACGACGGCGCGGTGTGGGGACTGCTGCGCCACGAGTACTACGCGGCCGTCGAGGAGCTGAAGCGGACCGACGCCACCTTCTCCCTGCCCGACGCCATCCCCGAGGAGGACAAGGCCGAGGCCCGCCGCCTCCTCGCCGAGTACATCGCCGGCCCGTTCGGCAAGACCTCGGCCGGACTTCTGCTCGCCGCCACCGGGAAGGACCGGCGGTGACCGCGCCGGCAGCGGAGAAGGCCCCGACCGGGGCCACCGGACCGCGCTGGAGCACGGTGGTCCTCTCGCCGCACTTCGACGACGCGGTCCTCTCCGTCGCCGGCCTGCTCGGCCGCCTGGACGGCCCCACCGCGGTGCTGACCGTCCACGGCGGGCCGCCGCCCGCCACCGCCCGCGTCTCCTGGTGGGACGCGGGCTGCGGGTTCGCCACGTCCCAGGAGGCCTACCGCGCGCGCCGGGAGGAGGACGCGCGGGCCTGCGCCCTGATGGGCGTGGAGCAGCTGACGCTGCCGAACCCCGACAGCCCGTACCGCGACGGCGGCGGGCTCACCGGGCTGGACGGCTTCCTGCGGGAACTGCACCCGGACACCAAGGTCCTGGTGCCGCTGGGCACGAATCAGCCGGACCACGCGGCCGTCCGCGACCAGGCCCTCGCCGCCCTCGCCCCCTCGGCCGCCGTCGGAGGACCGGCCGGCCCCGCCCGCCCCCGTACGTACGTGTACGCGGACCTCCCCTACACGGGCGCGGTGCGCCGCTGGGGCACCGACGCCGCGGTCGACCGCCTCGCGCGCGACCCCGCGTACGGAGGCGCGCTGCGTGAGGTCGCGGCCCGGTACCGGATGCGCGTGGCGTACGACGTCCGGCTCGACGAGGCCGAATGGGCCGCCAAGCGCACGGCCGTCCTCTGCCACACCTCCCAACTCGCCCCGGTGGCCGTCGGCCACGGCCCCTTCCTGCGCCGGCCCGGGCCCCTCCAGGCCGAACTCGTCTGGGAACTGGAGCCGCGCCCGGACGCCCCCGCACGCACTCAGGAGCAGCACTGATGCCCGCCGCCCGCCGTACCTCGGTGTCCACCGCACACTTCGACAAGGCGTACCGCTCCAGGTCCGACCCCTGGGGCACCCTGCACAAGGCCTACGAGCGCGAGAAGTTCGCCGACACCGCCACCCTCCTGCCCGCCGGACGCTTCGCCCGCGCGCTGGAGATCGGCTGCGGCGTCGGCGCCCTCACCCGGCTGCTGGCACCGCACTGCGACGACCTGCTCGCCACCGACTGCTCCGCCGCGGCGATCGAACAGGCCCGGAGCAACTGCGCCGACCTGACGGGCGTCTCCTTCGCCACGCTCCGCGTGCCCGAGGAACTGGTCGACGGGGACCCGGACCTCGACCTCGTCGTCATGTCCGAGGTGGGCTACTACCTGTCGGCCCCGGACCTGCGGCTCGCGGCCCTGCGGATCTCCGACCGACTGCGCCCCGGCGGGCACCTGCTCCTCGCGCACTGGGTCCACGAGGGCGCGGGCCCGGAGGGCGTCATGACCGGCCGCGGCGTTCACGAGGTCTTCCGCGCCGCCCCCGGGATGCGCAGGGTCGACGGCAGGGAGACGACCCGCTACGACACCCGCTACCGGCTGGACCTCCTGCGCCGCGAGCCGTAGGGCCCGTCCCCTGGATCAGGCCCGGCCCCCGGCCCCCGTGCCCGCCCCGCAAGCCGGGTGCGCGGATGTCTTGCCCGCCGCGCTACCCGTTAGTAGCCTCCAGGCGTCGAACAGGCTTGTGACACGTGGGGGGTGGGCGTAGTGCTGCGCAGACTCGTGGCCGGACTGGCCGCGATCGTGCTCGTCGTGGAAGCGGCGGTGCTCGTGCTCGTCCACATCGTGCTGGGCCGGACCACGGCGAACCAGTCGATGTCCATCGCGGGCAGCGATCCGGACGTCATGTCCAAGGCGACCTACGCGATGGGGGCGGGCATGGGCGCCTTCCTCGTCCTGTGCGCCGCACTCGCCGCCGTCGCCGCGATCCGCGACCGCTCCCCGAACCGCTTCGGCCGCATCGTGCTCATCAGCGGCGCCGTCGCCCACGGCGTGCTCGGCATCCTCTCCGTCGCCCTGGTCGGCTGGGCCGCCTTCGCGACGACGACGCTGATCCTGTGCCTCCTCGTACTGACCCTGACGCTCTACGCGGACCGGCCCGCCGGCGGCGGCGCCGACCCGGGCGGGGACACCCCGCCGCTGCCGCCCGCGCCGCCGATCGGGGATCTCAAGCCCACAAGTCCGTGATGGACACGTTCAGTTCGCCCAGCAGGGAGCGCAGCAGCGGCAGCGAGAGCCCGATGACGTTGCCGTGATCCCCGTCGATGCCGTCGATGAACGGCGCCGACAGCCCGTCCAGGGTGAACGCCCCCGCCACGTGCAGGGGTTCCCCGCTCGCCACGTACGCCGCCACCTCCGCGTCCGTCGGCTCGCCGAAGCGCACCGTCGTGGACGCCGTCGCCGAGACCTGACGGCCGTCCACGGTGTCGATCACGCAGTGCCCGGTGCGCAGGACGCCGGCCCGGCCGCGCATCGACTTCCAGCGCGCCGTCGCCTCCTCGGCGTCCGCCGGCTTGCCCAGCGCCTCGCCGTCCAGCTCCAGCACCGAGTCGCAGCCGATCACCAGGGCGCCGGCGGCCTCGTCCAGGCCCGCCACGACGGCCGCCTTCGCCTCGGCCAGGGCCAGCGCCAGGGCGGCCGGCTCGTCGTGGTTCAGGGCGTCCTCGTCGAAACCGCTGACGATCACGTGCGGGGCGAGCCCGGCCTGCCGCAGCAGGTTCAGCCGGGCGGGGGAGGCGGAGGCGAGGACGAGCTTGCGCCCGGTCGCGGGCTCAGGTGTGGCAGTCATGGGGGCCATCGTAGGTGCGGCGCGCGGGGCGGCCCACAGGGTGGCCCACGGGGCCGACGGGGCGGCCGACAGGCCTAGAAGTGGCCCACGCCCAGGACGTAGACCACCACGAGCATGGCGAGGGCGAGCACCAGGCTCAGCCGCCGGATCATCGCCTGCGCGTCGCGCATGTCCTTGGGCGGCTCGTTCTTCGGGTCGGACCAGAGCATGCCCCGATCCTGACCCCGGACAGGGGTACGGCGCCTGAGTACCCGTACTCAGGCGCCACCGCCCGTTCACATCAATTCGGCTACGCGGGCCAGTACGTACGCCCCCAGGCCCGCGGCCCCGGGTGCGGCACCCGCCGCCGGGCCACGCGGGCCGGCGTCGACCACTCGTCCGCGACCGGCGGAGCGCCCGACGGTGCCATGGCCAGCACCGCCGCGCGCGCCTGGACCACCGCCAGTGCGGCGGCCAGCTCCTCCGGGGTCGGGTTGCCCTTGACGACCTTGATCACCACAGCGTCCTCCTGGAGGGCCTAGAGCGGGATGTTGCCGTGCTTCTTCGGCGGCAGGGACTCCCGCTTGGTGCGCAGCTGCCGCAGCCCCTTCACCACGTGCGCCCGGGTCTCGGACGGCATGGTCACCGCGTCGATGTACCCGCGCTCGGCCGCCGTGTACGGGTTGAGCAGCGCGTCCTCGTACTCGGAGATGAGCCGGGCCCGGGTCTCCTCGGCGTTGCCCGCCTCCTCCGCCTCGGCGATCGCGCGGCGGTGCAGGATGTTCACCGCGCCCTGCGCGCCCATGACGGCGATCTGCGCGGTCGGCCAGGCCAGGTTCAGGTCCGCGCCGAGGTGCTTGGAGCCCATGACGTCGTACGCGCCGCCGAAGGCCTTGCGGGTGATGACGGTGATCAGCGGAACGGTGGCCTCGGCGTACGCGTAGATCAGCTTCGCGCCGCGCCGGATGATTCCGTTGTACTCCTGGTCGGTGCCCGGAAGGAAGCCCGGGACGTCCACGAAGGTCAGCACCGGGATGTTGAAGGCGTCGCAGGTCCGCACGAACCGCGCCGCCTTCTCGGAGGCGTCGATGTCCAGACAGCCGGCGAACTGCATCGGCTGGTTGGCGACGACACCCACCGGGTGGCCCTCGACGCGGCCGAAGCCGGTCAGGATGTTCGGCGCGAACAGCGACTGCGTCTCCAGGAACTCCGCGTCGTCGAGCACGTGCTCGATCACGGTGTGCATGTCGTACGGCTGGTTCGCGCTGTCCGGGATCAGTACGTCGAGCTCGCGGTCGGTGTCGGAGACCTCGGTGTCCGCGTCCTCCGGGAAGGCCGGCGGCTCGGAGAGGTTGTTCGACGGCAGGTACGCGAGCAGTGACTTCACGTACTCGATGGCGTCCTTCTCGTCGCCCGCCATGTGGTGCGCGACGCCGGACGTGCTGTTGTGCGTGCGTGCACCGCCCAGCTCCTCGAAGCCGACGTCCTCGCCGGTGACCGTCTTGATGACGTCCGGGCCGGTGATGAACATGTGCGAGGTCTGGTCGACCATGACCGTGAAGTCGGTGATGGCCGGGGAGTACACGGCGCCGCCCGCGCAGGGCCCGACGACCAGGCTGATCTGCGGGATCACGCCGGAAGCGTGGACGTTGCGGCGGAAGATCTCCCCGTACATGCCCAGCGCGCTGACGCCCTCCTGGATGCGGGCGCCACCGGAGTCGTTGATGCCGACGAGGGGGCAGCCCGTCTTCAGCGCGAAGTCCATGACCTTCATGATCTTCTGGCCGTAGGTCTCGCCCAGGGCCCCGCCGAAGACGGTGAAGTCCTGCGAGAACACGGCCACCGGGCGGCCGTCCACCGTTCCGTAGCCGGTGACGACGCCGTCCCCGTAGGGCCGGGTCTTCTCCAGTCCGAAGTTGGTGGACCGGTGCCGGGCGAACTCGTCGAGCTCGACGAAGGATCCCTCGTCCAGCAGGAGGGCAACCCGCTCACGCGCCGTCAGCTTGCCCTTGGCGTGCTGCTTCTCCACGGCACGCGCGGACCCGGCGTGGGTGGCTTCGTCGATGCGGCGCTGCAGATCCGCGATCTTGCCCGCGGTGGTGTGCATGTCGATCGGCTCTGACGGTTGTGACATCGGGGTCGCGGCTCCCTGCGTGGTGTCAACTGCCTGGTCAATTGATTGACTACTGCTGGCTACTGGTGCGTAGCGTATCGGCGGGCATGGCGCTCGGCAGTGCGGCGTTTGACACACCTAATCTGGCTTGCATGACGCCATCAGATGCCTCAGCAGGAGCTTCCGCCGGTCGTTGGTCGAGCCTGGACCGGCCGCCGCTCAACGTTGCCGCCCTTCAGCGGGCCCTCGTCACCGGGGACGGGCTGTGGACCTCCCTGGAGGTCGTCGCCCGTACCGGGTCCACCAATACCGACCTTGCCACGCGGGCGGCCGAGCTGCCCGAGGGGGCGGTGCTCGTCGCCGAGGAGCAGAGCGCCGGGCGCGGGCGGCTCGACCGGAGCTGGGTCGCGCCCGCGCGCTCGGGGCTGTTCTTCTCCGTCCTGTTCAAGCCGGGCGACGCGGTGCCGCAGGAGCAGTGGGGGTGGCTGACCCTGCTGGCCGGTGTGGCCACCGCGACCGGGCTGTCCCGGGCGGCCGGCGTGGACACCGCCCTCAAGTGGCCCAACGACCTGCTGGTCGGTGTCGAGGGCGAGGAGCGCAAGACCGGCGGGATCCTCGCCGAGCGGGTCGCCGACGGGGTGGTCGTCGGGATCGGGCTGAACGTCAGCCTGACCGAGGACGAGCTGCCGGTACCGACCGCGGGCTCGCTGGCGCTGGCCAAGGCCTCCGTGACCGACCGCGACCCGCTGCTGCGGGCCGTCCTGCGGTCCCTGGAGGAGTGGTACGGGAACTGGCGCGCGGCCGGCGGCGACCCGGCGGCCAGCGGCCTCCAGGAGACCTACGCGGCGGGCTGCGCGACCCTCGGGCGCCACGTCCGCGCGGAGCTCCCCGGCGGGCGCACCCTCACCGGAACGGCCGAAGCGGTCGACACCGATGGCCGCCTGGTGATCCGCACGGCCGAGGGCCGCCACGAGGCGGTCGGCGCGGGCGACGTCGTCCACCTGCGTTCCGTGCACTGACGCGGGCCCGGGCACCGGGCGCGGGCGGCGGGTGCGGCGCGGGACCGGTGCCGCACCCGGACCCCGCACCCCGGTCGCGGGGCGGCCGGAAGTGGGGAGGGGGAGTGAGCTACGGCACACCTGCCGTATGGTTTAGGCGATCCCGGTGCTCGTGGTGATCAACCGGTTCGCAGGGCAGTGCGCACGGAATGGACAGGAGGCGGCCCTTGACCGTCGACGACCCTACGTCCAGCGCGTCCCCGGCCCCCGGCGGCGGTTCCGCGTCCGGCCCGGGTACCCCGATCGGCCGCGACCAGCACACCCCTCACCACGAGGTCGATCACACGGCCCAGCCGACGGCGGATCCGCTCGCCATCCGGCTGGAGCAGCTGATCCTCGGTGCCGAGCGCCGGTACACCCCGTTCCAGGCCGCCCGCAGCGCGGGCGTGTCCATGGAGCTGGCCTCGCGCTTCTGGCGGGCCATGGGCTTCGCCGACATCGGGCAGGCCCGGGCGCTGACCGAGGCCGACGTACTGGCCCTGCGCCGGCTCGCCGGTCTGGTGGAGGCCGGGCTGCTGTCCGAGCCGATGGCCGTGCAGGTGGCCCGGTCCACCGGGCAGACCACGGCCCGGCTGGCGGAGTGGCAGATCGACTCGTTCCTGGAGGGGCTGACCGAGCCGCCGGAGCCGGGCATGACCCGTACCGAGGTCACGTACCCGCTGGTGGAGCTGCTGCTGCCCGAGCTGGAGGAGTTCCTCGTCTACGTGTGGCGGCGCCAGCTGGCGGCCGCGACCGGGCGCGTGGTGCAGGTGGCCGACGACGACGAGATGGTCGACCGGCGGCTCGCGGTGGGCTTCGCCGACCTGGTGGGCTTCACGCGCCTGACACGGCGGCTGGAGGAGGAGGAGCTCGGCGAGCTCGTCGAGTCCTTCGAGACGACCGCGGCGGACCTGGTGGCCGCGCACGGCGGCCGGCTCATCAAGACCCTCGGCGACGAGGTGCTGTACTGCGCCGACGACGCGGCGACGGCGGCGGAGATCGCGCTGCGGCTCATCGAGACGATGGAGCTCGACGCGCAGATGCCCGAGCTGCGGGTCGGGATCGCCTTCGGCACGGTGACCACCCGGATGGGCGATGTCTTCGGGACCACGGTGAACCTGGCCAGCCGGCTGACGTCGATAGCGCCCAAGGATGCCGTCCTGGTGGACGGCGCGATGGCCGAGGAACTCTCCCGGACCGGGGCCGCTCCGGTGTCGGAGAAGGAGGCCGAGACGGCGCCCGACGAGGGCGCGTCGTACCGCTTCGCCCTGCAGCCGATGTGGCAGCGGCCGGTCCGCGGGCTCGGTGTCGTGGAGCCCTGGTCGCTGACGCGCCGGAAGCCTAAGATCCCCGGGTAACGTTCGTTAACCGGGAGGGTTCCTATGGCGACCGAGGCCGTGTCCGAGGCCGTGTCCGCGTTCGAGTCGGAGTTCGTGACGGTACGCCGCCACGAGGACGGGGTCGCGGAGCTGGTCCTGGACCGCCCCAAGGCGATGAACGCGGTGTCGACCGCGATGGCCCGTGACATCGGCGCGGCCTGCGCCGTGCTGGCCGCCGACCGGTCCGTACGCGTGGTCGTGCTCTCCTCCTCGGCGGAGCGGGCCTTCTGCGTCGGGGCCGACCTCAAGGAGCGGAACTCGCTCTCCGACGCCGAGCTGGTGCGGCAGCGGCCGACCACGCGGGGGGCGTACGGGGGCGTGCTGGAGCTGCCGATGCCGACGGTCGCGGCCGTGCACGGGTTCGCGCTGGGCGGCGGCTTCGAGCTGGCCCTGGCCTGCGATGTGATCGTCGCCGACGAGACCGCGGTGGTGGGCCTGCCCGAGGTGTCGGTGGGCGTGATCCCCGGAGGCGGAGGCACCCAGCTGCTGCCGCGCCGGGTGGGTGCGGCGCGGGCCGCCGAGCTGATCTTCACCGCGCGCCGGGTGGAGGCGGCGGAGGCGCTGTCCCTGGGGATGGTGGACTCGGTGGTCCCGGCCGGCCGGGACACGGCGGAGGCGCTGGCGCTGGCGTCCCGGATGGCGGCGAACTCCCCGGTGGGCCTGCGGGCGGCCAAGCGGGCGCTGCGGCTGGGGCACGGGATGGACCTGGCGGCCGGGCTGGAGATCGAGGACGCGGCCTGGCGGACGGTGGCCTTCTCGGGCGACCGGGCGGAGGGCGTCGCGGCGTTCAACGAGAAGCGCCGGCCGAACTGGCCCGGGGAGTAGCCGCCCCGAGGCGCCGCCCTGGGTCGGCCCCCACGGACCGCCCCCGTCACCCCCTGGTGATCTTGGTGGCGTCGAAAGCCGCGCCAATTATCTCCAAATCAGACAAAAGTCCCTAGCCTGGGGTGATGGGAGTTGACGGGCGGCTACGAGCCGTGGTGGGACTCGCGCAGGCGATGGCCGCGGCGGGCGCGCCGCGGGACAGTGTGCGGGCGGCCGCGCGGGGGGCGCGGCTGGCGCTCGACGGTTCGTTCGCCGCGATCTCCGCGTGGGAGCGCGAGCGGGGGCGCCTGCGGGTGCTCGTGAACGAGGGCGAGCGGCGGGCCGGCGAGGAGGAGTTCCCCGAGGACGAGTCGTACCCCGTGCACGACTTCCCCGAGATCACCGAGTTCCTGCACGAGCGCTGGGTGGGCGGCGGCGGCCCGCACGCCTGGGTCGAGAGCGCCGTCGGCGACCGGCCGGGGCGGCGCGGGGCGGCCCTGCGCCGGCGCGGCCGCGGGACCTGTGTGGTGGCGCCCGTGGTGCTCAGCGGGCGGGCCTGGGGCGAGCTGTACGTGGCCCGGGACGAGGGGCTGCCCGACTTCGACGAGGACGACGCCGAGTTCGCCACCGTGCTCGCCGCGGTGGTCGCGGCCGGTCTCGCGCAGAACGAGCGGCTGGAGGAGGCCCGGCGGCTCGCCTTCACCGACCCGCTGACCGGGCTCGCGAACCGGCGGGCGGTCGACATGCGGCTCGACGAGGCCCTGGAGGAGCATCGGCGGACCGGGGTGGTCGTCAGCCTGGTCGTCTGCGACCTGAACGGGCTGAAGAAGGTCAACGACACCCTCGGCCACGCCATGGGCGACCGGCTGCTGGAGCGGTTCGGGTCGGTCCTGAGCCTGTGCGGGGCGATGCTGCCCGGGTCGCTGGTGGCCCGCCTCGGCGGTGACGAGTTCTGCCTGGTCGGGGTCGGCCCGACGGCGGACGAGATCGTGCGGGTCACCGAGGAGGTGTGCACCCGGGCCGCCGAGCTGGAACTGGGCGAGGGGGTGGCCTGCGGGGTGGCCTCCACCGGGGACCCGATCGGGCCGGTGAAGTCCTCCCGGCGGCTGTTCCGGCTGGCGGACGCCGCCCAGTACAAGGCGAAGGCGGCGCGCTCGCCGAAGCCGGTCGTGGCGGGCCGGGACACGGCGGTGGTCCGGCTCGCGGACGCCGCCGCCCAGGAGGCTCCCGGCGAGCGGCGCCGCTTCCGGGGCCGCCAGTGACCGCCGCCCGGGGTGGCGGACCGTAAGGGGTCCAGCCGCCGCGCGATCGTGACAGATTCACCTAGTGACATGAAGCGATTCAATCCGTAGGGTGCTGAATATGGATATGCACACTGTTGTGGTGGGGACGTCCGGGACCACTGCCGAGGACGTCATCGCCGTAGCCCGCGGCAATGCCCGTGTCGAGCTCTCCGCCGAGGCGCAGGACGCCCTCGCCCGGGCCCGCGAGATCGTCGACGCCCTCGCCGCCAAGCCCGAGCCCGTCTACGGGGTGTCCACCGGGTTCGGCGCCCTCGCCTCCCGGCACATCAGCCCCGAGCTGCGTGCCCAGCTCCAGCGCAACATCGTCCGCTCGCACGCCGCCGGCATGGGCCCGCGCGTCGAGCGCGAGGTCGTCCGCGCGCTGATGTTCCTGCGCCTCAAGACCGTGGCCTCCGGTCACACCGGCGTACGCCCCTCCGTCGCGCAGACCATGGCCGACGTGCTCAACGCCGGGATCACCCCCGTCGTCCACGAGTACGGCTCCCTCGGCTGCTCCGGCGACCTCGCGCCGCTGTCCCACTGCGCGCTCGCGCTGATGGGCGAGGGCGACGCCGAGGGCCCGGACGGCACCGTCCGCCCCGCCGGGGAACTGCTCGCCGAGGCCGGCATCGCCCCCGTCGAGCTCCGCGAGAAGGAGGGCCTGGCCCTCCTCAACGGCACCGACGGCATGCTCGGCATGCTGGTCATGGCCCTCGCCGACCTCGGCAAGCTCTACACCTCCGCCGACATCACCGCCGCCCTCACCCTGGAGGCGCTGCTCGGCACCGAGAAGGTCCTCCAGCCCGAGCTGCACGCCATCCGCCCGCACCCGGGGCAGGGCGCCTCCGCCGCGAACATGGCCGCCGTCCTGAAGGACTCCGGTCTCGTCCGCCACTACCAGGAGGAGACCGCCCCGCGCGTGCAGGACGCGTACTCCGTGCGCTGCGCCCCGCAGGTCGCCGGCGCCGGCCGCGACACCATGGCGCACGCCGCCCTCGTCGCCTCCCGCGAGCTGGCCGCCGCCGTCGACAACCCGGTGGTGCTGCCCGACGGGCGCGTGGAGTCCAACGGCAACTTCCACGGGGCTCCGGTCGCGTACGTGCTGGACTTCCTCGCCATCGCGGCCGCGGACCTCGGCTCCATCGCCGAGCGCCGCACCGACCGGCTGCTCGACAAGAACCGCTCGCACGGCCTGCCGCCGTTCCTCGCGGACGACGCCGGCGTGGACTCCGGCCTGATGATCGCCCAGTACACGCAGGCCGCCCTGGTCAGCGAGATGAAGCGACTCGCGGTGCCGGCCTCGGCCGACTCGATCCCCTCCTCCGCCATGCAGGAGGACCACGTCTCGATGGGCTGGTCGGCCGCGCGCAAGCTCCGTACCGCCGTCGACAACCTGACGCGGATCATCGCGATCGAGATGTACGCCGCCACCCGCGCCATCGAGCTGCGCCACGGGCTGACCCCCGCCCCGGCCAGCCGGGCCGCGATCGCGGCCGCTCGCGCGGCCGGTGTGCAGGGTCCCGGGCCGGATCGTTTCCTCGCCCCCGACCTGGCCGCGGCCGACGCGTTCGTGCGCAGCGGCGGTCTTGTCGCGGCGGTGGAGCCGGTGACGGGCCCGCTCGCCTGACGAGGGAGCCGCGCACGCAGTACGAAGGGCCGCCCCGGGATCCGATCCCGGGGCGGCCCTTCGTGCGTCGTGCTTCGCGCCGCGTGCCGCGTGTCTACGGCGCGTGCGAGCGGCGTACGGAGAAGGCCACGGAGGCGGCTCCGACCCCCAGGAAGAGGGTGCCGCCCAGCAGGTAGGGAGTGGTGTCGACGGATCCGGTGTCGGCGAGCAGGGACTGCGGCTGCGCGGTCGGCGCGGCGGACGTCCCGGTGACCGTCCCGCGGGCCCCGGCGGGACTGCCGGTGTCCATGGCCGTTCCGGGGGTGTTCGCGCCCGTGGGCACGGCGGAACGGGTCTCCGCGGCACCCGGGGAGGTGGCGCCCGCCGAGGGGACGAACCACAGGGCGCCGAGGAGGGTGGTCGCTCCGAGAGCGGTGAGCAGCGGTCGGCGTGCGGACACGGTGCGATCCCCCTTGTGGCAGCAGCGAATTGGCCGTGTGCGGTGATGCTACGGAAAGGGGCGGGTCGTGGGAAAGTCGGGGCTTCCTCGGGCTTACTCTCCGTCGTATGAACTCTTCTGAGACATCACGATACGTACGGCTTCGGGTTGATTTGGTACTGGAAGTGCCGGACGTCCAAGCACTCACCGGAGCCGCGCTGGCTCACATCAAGGCCGACGAGTTCATGCCGGACGAGGAGCGCGGCCACGCCGAGTCCGCCGTCCGGGAGGACGAGTCGGAGGCCCTCGCCTACCTCGTCGACCCCACTGACCTGGTCGCGGACATCCCGGGGGTGGAGCTCGCACAGGCCTCCTGGAGCAGCGAGCCCGTCGAATACGACCCCGAGTCGATGGAGTGGGACCTGGACGAGGAAGATGGGGACTTCGACGAGGAACCCGACAACGCCTGACCGTGTGGTGGACCACATCCGAACGGAATGTGGAACCGGCCGGCGCCGTTAACGCGTTGTCAGGACCAGGCAGGGGGTGCGTCCCCCTGCCCGGCCAACCCCGGGGACGTCAGCCTCCGGGGTATCCGGCAACGATGGAGTGGCGTGTGAGGACGGACAGTAAGCGGCGGAGAAGGTCCCTGGTGGCCATATCCGCCGTTCTCGGTGGGGTACTGGTGCTCTCGGCGTGCGGCGGCGGGGACGACGACAAGCCGAAGGGCAAGGGAGATTCCGCCAGTGCCCAGGCGGACGTCGACGCGGCGGCGGCCAAGGACGCGTCCAAGGCCAAAATAACCATCACGCCGAAGGACGGCGCCACCAACGTCGGCCTCAACGACGCGGCCAACGTCGCCGTGACCGACGGCACCCTCACCCTGGTCGAGCTCAAGACCAGCGAGGGCACGGCCGTGCCCGGCAAGATCGCCGCCGACGGCAAGAGCTGGAAGCCCGACGCCGCGCTGAAGCGCTCCATGAAGTACGCCCTGGCGGCGACCGCCAAGGACGCCGACGGCAAGGAGGCGCACGAGAACGCCTCCTTCACCACCGTCTCCCCGGAGAACAGCTTCGTCGGCTCGTTCATACCGGACGACGGCCAGACGGTCGGCGTGGGCATGCCGGTCTCGATCAGCTTCAACAAGCCGATCAAGGACCAGAAGGCGGTCCAGGCGGCGATCTCGGTCACCTCCAGCAGCGGCCAGGAAGTCGTCGGCCACTGGTTCGGCGCGCAGCGCCTGGACTTCCGCCCGGAGAAGTACTGGCAGGCGAACTCCACCGTCACGATGAAGCTGGCGCTGGAGGGCGTCCAGGGCGCTCCCGGCGTCCAGGGCGTCCAGAACAAGACCGTCACCTTCAAGATCGGCCGCAGCCAGGTCTCCGAGGTCGACACGAAGACCAAGAAGATGACGGTCACCCGTGACGGCGCGGTCCTCAAGACCATCCCGATCTCGGCGGGCTCCCCGGAGAACCCGACGTACAACGGCCAGATGGTGATCTCCGAGAAGTTCAAGGAGACCCGGATGGACGGCTCCACCGTGGGCTTCAAGAACAGCGAGGGCAAGGGCGAGTACGACATCAAGGATGTCCCGCACGCCATGCGCCTGTCCCAGTCAGGCACCTTCATCCACGGCAACTACTGGGGTGCGGACTCGGTCTTCGGCAGCGCCAACACCAGCCACGGCTGTGTCGGCCTGAACGACGCCAAGGGCGCGGGCGACCCGAACCAGCCCGCCGCGTGGTTCTTCGACAACTCGCTCATCGGCGACGTGGTCACCGTGATCAACTCCCCGGACAAGACCATCAAGCCCGACAACGGCCTCAACGGCTGGAACATGGACTGGGCGGAGTGGAAGGCCGGCTCGGCCGTCTGACCTCCACCACCTCCCGACCGCGCACGACGAACGGCGGGGACCCCTCACGGGGTCCCCGCCGTTCGTCGTGAAAACCGCCGGACCCGCTCGCACGTGATCATCTAGGGTCCCCGGTATGACCATTCGCGCGCTGTCGCTGCCCCCGACCGATGCCGAGATCGACGCCTGGACCGCGGTCCTCACCGCCGCCCGGGCCGTCGACCTGCCGCAGGCGACGCCGCCCGCCCGCACGGAAGTGGCCGGACGGCTGTGCGTGACGCCCGCGCGCGGCCGCGCCGCGCTCTGGGCCGCGGACGGGGGAGCGGGCGTGGCCGCCCTGCTGCTCTTCACGGACGAGGCCAACGCGCACACCGCCTTCCTCGACGTGCTCGCCGTACGCCCGGACGCCCGGCGCCGCGGCCTGGGCGGGGCCCTGTGGGAGCAGGTCCGGGCGGAGCTGCTCGCGCAGGGCCGGACCTCCGTCATGACGCTCGTGGACCTGGGTGGGCCGGGGGAGGCCTTCGCGCGGTCCCTCGGGTTCGAGAACGTCCTGCCCATGGCCTGGTACGAACAGGACGTCGCGCAGCACGTGCAGGCGCAGACGCAGGCCGTGGCCCCGGTGCCCGTCGCCCCGGGGTACGAACTGCGCGCCTGGCACGGCCTGGTGACGGACGACTGGGCCCAGCCGCTGGCCACGGCCCACGGGGCGATGGAGGACGCGCCCATGGGCGACATCGACGAGAAGATCGAGGCCTGGACTCCGCAGCGGCTCCACGCCGCGCACCAGCTGATCCTGGACCGCGGCGGTGAGATCACCACCGTCGCCGCGGTCACCGGCGCGGGCGAGGTGGCCGCCTACACGGAACTGGTCCTGCCCGACCCGGCCGGCCCTCGCGCCCTCCAGTACGACACCGTCGTCGCCCCCGCCCACCGCGGCCACGGCCTGGGCCGCGCGGTCAAGCTGCACATGCTGGACCTGGCCCGGAACCGGTACCCCGGCCTGCGCCTGATCGCCACCACGGTGGCCGACGAGAACACCGCGATGCGGGCGGTGAACGAGCGCCTCGGCTATCGCCCCGCCCGCCCCGCGGCCTACTACCAGCTCAGCCTCTAGGCGCCGGGTTCCGAACCCCGGCCTCCCCGGCCACCCCGCCCTCCCCGGCCGCCCCGGCCTCCTCCGACGGCGCCGACCACGACGCCAGCAGACGCAGGGCGTCCGCCGACGGGGAGCCGGGGACCGCGTGGAAGGTCACCAGGGACTGCGCCGGGTCGTCCGGCAGCGTCAACGTCTCGAAGGACAAACGCATCTCGCCCACCAGCGGGTGCCGCAGGACCTTCTCCCCGTGCGTCTTGTCCGCCACCGTGTGCGCGGCCCACAGCCGCCGGAACTCCTCGTTCTTCACCGACAGCTCCCCGACCAGCGCCGACAGCCGCTCGTCGTCCGGGTGCTGACCGGCGTACATGCGCAGGTTGCTCACCACCTCGCACGCCCGGCACTCCCAGTCCCCGTACAGCTCCGCCGTCGCCGGGTCCAGGAACACCAGCCGCACCAGGTTCCGTTCGGCGGCCGGCAGTGCCCCGAAGTCCCCGAAGACCGCGGCCGCCAGCCGGTTCCAGCCGATGACGTCCTGACGGTGCCCCACGAGGTAGGCCGGTACGCCGCACATCGCGTCCATCAGCGTGCGCAGCTCCGGCCGCACCTGCTGCGGGCGCCGGCTCTGGCGGCGCCGGTGCGCCTTCGGCCGGGCCAGGTCCAACAGGTGCGCCCGCTCGGTCCCGTCCAGGCGCAGGGCCCGCGCCAGGGCGTCCAGGACCTCCACCGACACGTTGTGCCCGTCGCGCTGCTCCAGCCGCGTGTAGTACGCGACGGACACCCCCGCCAGTAGCGCCAGTTCCTCACGGCGCAGCCCCGGCACGCGCCGGCGGCGTCCGTGGTCGGGCAGGCCCACGTCCTCGGGGCGCAGCCGCGCACGGCGGGAGCGGAGGAACTCGCCGAGGCAGGCGCGCTGATCAAGCTGGTCCATCCCGCAAGTATCCCCGGGCGGCGTGCACCGGGGCAGGCGTGAGCCTGACCCCGCCAGGCGTAGGTTCGCCAGTCATAGGCAGGACAGGGGGATGGCTGCCCGCCGGACGAACCGGCAGCGTGGGGACATCGCAGCAGCACGTCACCGTTTTCCGAGGAGCACCCCCATGTCCGTCACCCGGACCACGCAGGTCGCCGCGTACGCCGCCCCCGCCGCCAAGGCCCCGCTGGAGCGCACCACCATCACGCGCCGTCCGGTCGGCGAGCACGACGTGCTCATCGACATCAAGTACTCCGGCATCTGCCACTCCGACATCCACCAGGTGCGCGACGGGTGGGGCGAGGGCATCTACCCGATGGTCCCCGGCCACGAGATCGCCGGTGTCGTCACCGAGGTCGGCGCGGCCGTCACCCGCTTCTCCGTCGGGGACCGGGTGGGCGTCGGCTGCTTCGTCGACTCCTGCCGCACCTGCGAGTACTGCCTGCGCGGCCAGGAGCAGTTCTGCACCGAGGGCATGACCGGCACGTACAACGCCCTCGACCGGAGCGGCGAGCCCACGTACGGCGGCTACTCCACCCACCTCGTCGTCGACGAGAAGTACACCGTCCGCATCCCCGACGGCCTCGCCCTCGACGTCGCCGCCCCGCTGCTGTGCGCCGGCATCACCCTCTACTCCCCGCTCAAGCACTGGCAGGCCGGCCCCGGAAAGCAGGTCGCGGTCGTCGGCCTCGGCGGCCTCGGCCACATCGGCGTGAAGATCGCGCACGCGCTGGGCGCCGAGGTCACCGTCCTGTCGCAGACCCTCCGCAAGAAGGAGGACGGCCTGAAGCTGGGCGCCTCCCACTTCCACGCCACCTCCGACGAGGCCACCTTCGAGGAGCTGGCCGGCCGCTTCGACCTGATCCTGTCCACCGTCTCGGCGCCGATCGGCCTGGACGCGTACCTGGGCCTGCTGAAGGTCGACGGCGCGCTGGTGAACGTCGGAGCCCCGGAGGAGCCGGTCTCGCTCAACCTCTTCTCCGTCATCGGCGGCCGCAAGACCCTCGCCGGGTCGATGATCGGCGGGATCGCCGAGACCCAGGAGATGCTCGACTTCTGCGCCGAGCACGGACTGGGCGCGGAGATCGAGCTGATCGGCGCCGACCGGATCAACGAGGCGTACGAGCGGGTGCTGGCCAGCGACGTGCGCTACCGCTTCGTGATCGACGCGTCGACGATCTGAAGTCGACGGTCGGGTCCGGGCCGATGCCTCCGGGCGGCGGGTGTCACACGTTCTTCATGCCGCCTGCATGGCCCCGGCGGCGCACCGGCGCGGATGATCTCCACACGCCGACCGGCCGGCCGCCATCGCCACCACCTCGGCGGCCGGGCGTCCCGCTTCACGGCGCTCGTCGGCATCGACGACTTCTGCACGAACCAGTCGCCGGCCGGGGCCGCCCGCGCCGTCGTCCGCGCGGACGGCCGGACCCTGCTGACCACGGCCACCCTGACGGGAGCCACCGGCCCCACCGCGATCGACCTCGACGGGAGCGGCGTCCGCCTCCTCCACCTGCTGGTCGAGGACGCGAACGCCACTCCTCCTTCGACCACACCTCCCGGGCCCGCCCCTACGTCACGGCCGGCTGACCGTGGCCGGCCGGTGCCCGGGCCGGCGGATCACTCCGCCGCGGCCACGCCGATCGGGCAGGAGACGCCCGTGCCGCCGATGCCGCAGTAGCCGCCCGGGTTCTTGTCCAGGTACTGCTGGTGATGGGCCTCCGCAGGCCAGAAGGGGCGCTCCGCGGCCGGCAGGACCGCCGTGGTGATCGGGCCGTAGCCCGAGGAGGCCAGGACCTGCTGGTAGGCGGCGCGGGAGGCCTCCGCCGTCGCCTGCTGGGCGGGGGAGTGGGTGTAGAGCGCCGAGCGGTACTGGGTGCCCACGTCATTGCCCTGGCGGAAGCCCTGGGTGGGGTCGTGGGACTCCCAGAACAGCTTCAGCAGGGCCGCGTAGGAGACCTGCGACGGATCGAAGACCACCCGGACGACCTCGGTGTGGCCGGTCAGCCCCGAGCACACCTCCTCGTAGGTCGGATTCTCCGTGAAGCCACCCTGGTAGCCGGCCAGCGTGGTCCACACCCCGGGGGTCTGCCAGAACTTGCGCTCGGCGCCCCAGAAACAGCCCAGGCCGAAGTCGGCGACCTCCAGGTGCGCGGGGTACGGGCCGGACAGCGGGTTGCCCAGCACGGTGTGCCGGTCGGGCACGGCGAACAGCGGCTCCGCGCGGCCCGTCAGGGCCTCCTCGCGGGTGGGGAGCTCGGGCGTACGGCGGTACGAGAACATGGATTCCCTCCTTGTGGGAGTGACAACGTGCGGAGGGCGGGCCGGGATTCCCCGACCCGCCCTCCGCCGCCCGCCCCGGGTCAGAGACCCGGCGTGGTCACGCCCACCGCCCAGTCCCGGGCGTACAGGTACCGGCTCTTCGGCGAGCCCGCGTAGCTCCACGGCAGCGCGCCGATGTACCCGTCGATGTGGCGGAACTGCTCGACGGCCTGCTCGTCGCGGTCCTGCCAGAACAGCAGGTACGCCAGCATGTGCCGGATGCGCGCCGTCCCGGGGTGGTCGTCGCCCGCCGCCGCCAGGTCCAGCAGCGCCGCGTCCACCGCGGCGACGATCTCCGGCTCCTTGAAGAAGGTCTCGGCCGCCAGGTCGTCCTCGTCCGTCTCCTGCTCGAAGTACGCGATCAGCGGCAGCAGCGACAGCAGGTCGCCGGGTGCGCCGGCGGCCGCCGACTCCCGCGCGAAGGCGAGCGCCAGCTCGTGCGAGCCGCGCCACTTCCGGCACCAGTACTGCAGACCGCTGATGTGCGACCACAGCACCTTCGGGTCGCGCTCGACGACCTGCGCCCACAGCTCGCCGTACCGCTCGTGCGAGTAGCCCAGGCCCTGCCCGATGGGCTGCTCCACGATGTACGGGGTCGGGTCCGCCGGGTCGGCGAGGCGCTGGGCCTCGTGGGCGACCTGCTGTGCCTTGACCAGCAGCTCGCGGAAGAGCCGGAACTGCTCCTGCGTGGTGCGGCTGCCCGACTGGGACCCGCGCACGTTCCACGCCACCATGATCGCGGTGTCGGCGTCGACCAGGGCCGCCGTCGGGTCCGAGGGCCGCGCCGCACGCCACGCCAGCAGCCACGCGTCGTCCTCGGCGGCCGCCTCGGCCAGCGGGCGGACCCGCTCCATGCGCTCGTGCCAGTCCTTCCCGGCCGCCTCGATGTACGCGGCTCCCGCCTCCCAGTCGCCCGACCGGACCGCGTCCAGCACGGCGGTCCGCTCCGGCGGTACGGGAGCCGGGTTCTCGGTGTCGAGGTCGGCCTCCGCCACGAAGCCCAGCGCGACGACCGCAGCCGCCTTCTCGGCCTTCTGCTCGGCCTTGACCGCAGCGGTACCGGCGTTCAGCGTGCCGATCTCCGTCTCCAGGGCCTTCGCCTTGCGGATGTAGTAGACGCCGCGCAGGAACTTGAACGCGCCGAACAGCAGCACGGCGCCCAGGATGTAGAGGCCGATCACGGGGCAAGCACCAGCTTTCGCAGGGGTTCGGTGTCGGGCAGGTCGGCCACGGCCGCGTCCAGAGCCTCGCCGAGACGGTCCTCGAAGCCGTCGGCCGGGTACCGCAGCGAGGCCGAGTCGGACCAGGAGAGCTGCCAGCGGGCGGCGCCGCGCGCCGTCAGCTCGACGGTGACCAGCTGGTTCAGCGCGCGCCGGACCACCGGACGGGCGAACTCGCGGGCGGTGCGGCCGGTGGCGGCCTGCGCCTCCTCCGACTTCGGGAAGCGGTCGGCGATCCGCCAGCGCACCGCCGGGTCGGCGTCGAAGGCGTCGAGCACGGCGCCCAGCCCGGGGCCCGCGCCTTCGGCGGCGAAGGCCTCGCCGAGGTCCTCCGCGCCCTGGCCGACGTACACGGTCATGGCCTCGTGGACGAGGTCCTCCCAGTCGACCCGCTTCAGCGCGAGCGCCTCCGGGGTGAGGACGACCTGCTCCAGCGCGGCCAGCGCCGCACCGGCGTCGGCCAGCAGCTCCAGGGCCGGGCGGGCGGCCTGCCCGGCGCGGCCGTCGTCGGGCAGCGCCTCGATGCGGGCCACGCGCTCGGCGAGCGCGGGGTGGGAGTCGTAGGGGGAGGTGGGTTCCGTCGACAGTTCCCGGCGCAGCTCGTCCAGATCGGCCGAGCGCGCGTCCAGGAGCCGTCGCAGACCGCCGAAGACCTCGCCGGGGCGGGGCAGCAGACCGGCGCCGACACCGAGGGTGGCGTACGAGCCCATGTAGAAGTCGTGCGCCGAGTCGAGGGCGTTCAGCTCGCGCAGCGCGGAGGCGGCGGAGTCGCGGCCGGCGACGCGGACCGACGCGAGGTCGGCGGCGAGCTCCTGCCGGCGGGAGGTGGAGCGGGTGGCACGCATGTAGAAGTTGCCGTACGCGATGTAGACCTTGGCCATGGCGCGGTACATCGCGCCCTCGCCCGCGGTGTCGACGCCCTTGGCCTTCTTGCCCTTGGCGATCCGCTTCTCGTCCTTGCGCTCCTGCTTCGCGCGCTCCTTGGCGACCTTCTTGTCGGCACGCTCGTGGAAGTACCCGATGGTGCGGATCAGCTGGGCGCGGCCGCGGGCGATCAGCGGGGTGAGGCGGGTGTCGAAATTGGCGTAGTGACCCATTTCGTGGGCGAGCACGGCGCGCAGCTGCATCTCGTCCAGGCCCGTCATCAGCGGCAGACCGAGGTAGAGGCGGCGGGTGCCGGGCCGCAGACCCAGCAGCTTCGCGTCCTCGGCGACGGCCGCGTTCACCTCGTCGATCAGCACGATCTCGTCGGGGGCGCGGGTGCCGACCTGCTGCGCGACGTCGCGCACGGCCGCCCACAGCTCGGGCTCCTGCGCCTCGCCGACGGTGACGCCCGCCAGGGGTTCGCCCTTGGGGGTGCGCAGCATGAACATGCCGCGCACGATCGGGACGGTGAGGACCAGGGAGGCGAGGAGCAGCTTGGCCACGATCGGGCCGTGCAGCGTGGTGACGACGGCGTAGTCGATGCCGCCGAGGGCGGCCAGCAGAAACACGCCGAGCAGGTAGAAGCCTGCGAGCAGGACGAGAGCGCGCAAGGCGCGCAGTGATGCGCCCATATGGACAGATCCCCCCACGGGAACGAAAAGGAATGGGCGGCAGGGCAGAAGGCCACGGCCACCGCCGCATCATGCGGCCTGTGATTACTTACAGCAACCTTATTCGCCCCGGATTCCCGCAGGCAGGCAGGGTGGCCGACCACGGGCGGCGGTGGGCGGTGGGCTGCGGGGTGGGGGCACTCCGGGACGTCCCCGCAGGTCGGGCGAACCCGCCGCCGCCCGACGGGCCGGTTCGGCCCGGGGTTCGCGAGCCGAGGAGACGTCCCGGAGGGATCCCACCCCACCCCGCGAGGCCGTGGCGCCGCCGACCCCCGGAGGGACTCCGCCGACCCGCCCGGAGGGCTACCCCGGCAGGGTTGCCGGCGACCCGCCGTTCGCCTCGTACCCCGCCACCGCCATCGCCCGGTACACCGCGTACACCGCGGCCGGGTCGTCCGCCTCCGACCACGGCAGCGCGCCCACGTACCCGTCCACGTGCCGCACCTGCTCCATCGCCTCGGCCCAGCGCTCCATGCAGACCAGGAACATCATCAGCAGGTGCCGCACGTGCGCCACCATCGGGTCGTCCTGCCGCGCCGTGTGCACCGCGTACAGCGCGCCCTCCACCGCCCGCGTGACGACCGCGCTCCGGTAGAAGCTCGGGCTCAGCACGATGTCCGGCTGGTTCTCGCGCAGCGCGAACAGCGGCAGGGCCGCCAGCAGCGAGCCCTGCGGTGCGCGCGCCGCGGCCGCGTGCGCGAAGGCGTCGGCCTTCTCCCGCGAGCCGTGCCACTGCGCGCCCCAGTAGTGCAGCGCGGCGAGGTGGGCGCCCATGTGCTCCGGGGCCCGGTCGATGACCTTCGCCCACAGCTGGTCGAACTCCGCCTCCGGGTAAGTCAGTCCCCGCGCGATCGCCAGTTCCGTGATGTACGGGACCGGGTCCCCCGGCGCCAGCAGCGCGGCCCTGCGGCACGCCTCCCGCGCCTCCTCCAGGATGATCCGGTGGTCCTCGGAGCCGACCCCGCCCGAGTGCCGCCACGCCTGCTGCACCAGCAGCTCCGCGTGGACCTGCGCGCCGCCCGGGTCCTTCTCCGCCTCCAGCCGCCACGCCTTCAGCCACTGCGCGCCGACACCGGGCTGCGCCACCAACTCCAGGGCCGCCGCACCGCCGAAGGCCTGTACGCGCTGCCAGCGCCGCTCACCCTCCCGCGGGGTCCCGGCGAGCAATTGGGAGGCCGCCTGCCACTGTCCGGTGCGCTGCACGTTGTCGAGGGCGTCCATCAGGTCCTGGTCCGGCCCGGGGACCCGGATGTCGAGCTCCTCCTGCCGGTCGAATCCGTAGTTCGCCGGGTCGGCGGCGTCAGGGCTGCCCGGCGCGACAAGGCGGATACCGCCGCGTCGGCGCCGGATGTACGGACCGACGATGAACACGATCATGAGCATCGCGAACACGAACCACAGAATCTCCATGCCTCCAGCGAACCAGACCGAGGGGGGAGCAGGCCAATAGGGGTGCGGACCGCGGGCGGGCATAGCATCGGACCATGAGCGACGACAGCCACGAGCACCAGAGCTTCGAGACCCGCGCGATCCACGCGGGCAACACGGCGGACCCGCTGACCGGCGCGGTCGTGCCCCCGATCTACCAGGTTTCCACCTACAAGCAGGACGGCGTCGGAGGACTCCGCGGCGGCTACGAGTACAGCCGCAGCGCGAACCCGACCCGGACCGCGCTGGAGGAGAACCTCGCGGCCCTGGAGGGCGGCCGTCGCGGGCTCGCCTTCGCGTCCGGCCTGGCCGCCGAGGACTGCCTGTTGCGTACGCTGCTCGCCCCGGGCGACCACGTGGTCATCCCGAACGACGCGTACGGCGGCACCTTCCGCCTCTTCGCGAAGGTCGTCTCCCGCTGGGGTGTGGAGTGGTCGGTGGCCGACACCTCCGACCCCGAGTCGGTACGGGCGGCCCTCACCCCGAAGACGAAGGTCATCTGGGTCGAGACCCCCTCCAACCCGCTGCTCGGCATCACCGACATCGCCGTGGTCGCCGACATCGCGCGGACGGCCGGCGCCAAGCTGGTCGTGGACAACACCTTCGCCTCGCCCTACCTCCAGCAGCCCCTGGCGCTGGGCGCGGACGTGGTCGTGCACTCGCTGACCAAGTACATGGGCGGGCACTCCGACGTGGTCGGCGGCGCGCTGGTCACGGCCGACGCGGCGCTGGGCGAGGAACTGGCCTACCACCAGAACGCGATGGGCGCGGTCGCCGGTCCGTTCGACTCCTGGGTCGTGCTGCGGGGCATCAAGACCCTGGCCGTGCGCATGGACCGGCACGCGGAGAACGCGGGCAGGATCGTCGAGATGCTCACGCGCCACCCGAAGGTCACCAAGGTCCTCTACCCGGGCCTGGCCGAGCACCCGGGTCACGAGGTCGCGGCCAAGCAGATGCGCAACTTCGGCGGCATGATCTCCTTCCAGGTCGCCGGTGGAGAGGAAGAGGCCGTCGCGGTCTGCGGCCGCACCAAGATCTTCACCCTGGCCGAGTCCCTGGGCGGCGTCGAGTCCCTGATCGAGCACCCGGGCCGTATGACGCACGCGTCGGTGGCCGGCTCGGCGCTGGAGGTTCCGGCCGACCTGATCCGTCTGTCGGTCGGCATCGAGAACGCCGACGACCTCCTCGCGGACCTGACCCAGGCCCTGGGCTGACCCCCTGCCCCCTGACCCCCGCCGGGCTCGCCCCGAACCCGGCGGGGGCCCGCCCGCCCGTTCCGGCTGCGCCGGGCCACCTTCGGCCCCGCCGGCGTTCGAGGCGCGGGGTCTGGGGCGGCGCCCCGGCTGGGGCGGCGCGCCGGGAAACCCGGCTCCGCCGGGCACCGGGCTCCGCCCGGACCCGCGCCTCGAACGCCGGCGAGGCTGAACATGGCCCGGCGGAAGTGGTGAGGGACTACCAGCCCTCCAGGGGTGGGGAGACGCCGCTCGGCGGTCCGGCCCAGGGGTGCGTCAGCGAGGCCCACACCACGAACGCCACCGCGGCAGCGAAGAGCACCGCCCAGCCGAACCTGCGCAGCACCCGCCGCCGCCGCAGGAGCCGGTCGCCCCGGGCTGCCGCGCCCGCCGCCAGCCCGGCCGGCACCACCGGGTACGGGCCCTCCAGCAGGTGCCTGATCTGGGCTTCCTTCCGGTCCGGAACCCCGCTCACGCCGCCTCCCGGGACCGCAGCGCCGCCACGGCCCGGTTGCACAGCACCCGTACCCGCTCGACCGGCATTCCCAACTGCGCCGCCGTGACCTCCTCCGCGACCCCTTCGTAGAGCCGCAGGACGAGCACGAGCCGCTCCGGCGGGCTCAGCCGAGCCAGCACCCCGGCGCCGCCGTGATGGCGCCAGCCGGTCCGGGCGAAGGCGGTGCACAGCTCCTGGCGGGTGTAGTCGTACGGATCGTCCGCGCGCAGCCGACGCCAGTTCGCGTACGTCAGGGCCAGCGCGCCCGCCAGCAGCCGGCGGGCCGCTTCCGGTTCACCGGTGAGCAGCACCGCGACATGCAGGAGCCGCCCTGCCGCGCCCGCGACGAAGGCTTCGAACTCCGCGTAGGAGCCCGCCTGTTGATCAACCACCCGCATAGTCCACATAGTGCGGGCAGCGGGGCGGGCCAGGTCAAGAGGACGGACGGACTCCGGTCAGGAAGCGGGACCGGCTTCGGCCACGGCCGCCATGAGCTCCGACAGCGACAGGTTGAAGCGCGTCAGCAGCCCGGTGAAGGATTCGCGCTCGCCCTCGCTCCAGCCCTCGGTCACCCGGGCCATCAGCTCGCGTCGCGAGGACCGGACCTCCTCCAGCCGGGCCAGCCCCCGCGGGGACAGCGCGAGCACCACGGCCCGGCCGTCCTCGGGGTGCGAGGTCCGCTTGACCAGACCGCTGTCGACCAGCGGCGCGACCTGCCGGGTCACGGTGGAGGAGTCGATCCCCATGCCGCCGGCGAGCGCCTTGACGCCCATCGGGCCCTCCAGGTCGAGCCGGTTCAGCAGCAGGTAGGCGGCACGGTCCATCGAGTTGCGGGCCTGGCCCACGCCGCCCAGACGGGTCTGCTCGGCACGGCGGGCGAAGACCGCCACCTGGTGCTGGAGCGCGTCGAGGAGACCGGCTCCGGCGGGCGCTTCGGGCGCCGCGGGCAGATCGGAATTGGCCGGGAAGGAAGGCATGGCCGTGGGCTCTCTTCGCGTGGGTCCGACAAGGATGGGGGACAGAGTACGCGGCCGTGCGGCGGCCCGTACGCCTCGTACGAGAACTGATACGGCCGGTTCGCGGGCCCGCTGGACGGGTGTCCCGGATGGCGAGATATCGCCCCTCGCGCCGCCGGGCTGCGCCCCTCGCGCCCGCTGCGCGGCGTGCTCGCCGCGTCCCCGCGGCGGGCCCTTCCGCCGGCCCGGGCCCGGCCCCGCCCGGGCTGCGAGACTGGCGGCATGAACTACCGCGTGCCCCAGCCCGTTCCGCAGGTCATCCTCGACGACGTCCGGGGGGCCCAGAAGATGCTCTCCGGCGTCTCCCGGGTCACCGCGATGGAGGGCAGCCGGCACCTCTCCGCCCTCACCGGCTCCCCGGTCCACCTCAAGTGCGAGAACCTCCAGCGCACCGGCTCCTTCAAGCTCCGCGGCGCCTACGTACGCATCGCCGGCCTGCGCCCCGAGCAGCGCGCCGCCGGCGTCGTCGCCGCCAGCGCGGGCAACCACGCCCAGGGCGTGGCCCTGGCCTCCTCCCTCCTCGGGGTCCGCTCCACCGTGTTCATGCCGGTCGGGGCGCCGCTGCCGAAGGTGGCCGCGACCCAGGAGTACGGCGCCGAGGTGCGCATGCACGGCCAGGTCGTCGACGAGACCCTCGCGGCCGCCCAGGAGTACGCGGACCGCACCGGCGCGGTGTTCATCCACCCCTTCGACCACCGCGACATCATCGCCGGCCAGGGCACCGTCGGACTGGAGATCCTGGAGCAGTGCCCGGAGGTGCGGACCATCCTCGTCGGGATCGGCGGCGGCGGGCTCGCGGCCGGAGTCGCGGTCGCCGTGAAGGCGCTGCGCCCGGACGTCCGGATCATCGGCGTGCAGGCGGCGGGCGCGGCCGCGTACCCGCCCTCGCTCAAGGTCGGGCACCCCGTCTCGATCGACGATCCGATCACGATGGCCGACGGGATCAAGGTGGGCCGCCCCGGCGACGTCCCCTTCAAAATCATTGGCGAGCTCGTCGACGACGTGCGTACGGTCTCCGAGGACGCCCTCTCCAGCGCCCTGCTGCTGTGCCTGGAGCGGGCCAAGCTGGTGGTCGAACCGGCAGGGTGCAGCACGGTCGCGGCCCTGCTCAGCGAGCCCGAACTGTACGGCGGCGGCCCGGTGGTGGCCGTCCTGTCCGGCGGGAACGTCGACCCGCTGCTGCTCCAGCGGATCCTGCGCCACGGTATGGCGGCGGCGGGCCGGTACCTGTCCCTGCGCCTGCGCGTGGCCGACCGGCCCGGGGCGCTGGCCGGGCTCCTGGCGGTGTTGTCAGTGGTGGATGCGAACGTGTTGGACGTGAGCCATGTGCGGACGGACCCGCGGCTGGGGCTCACGGAGGTGGAGGTGGAACTGCACCTGGAGACGAAGGGCCCGGAGCACTGCGCGGAAGTCGCGCGTTCCCTGCACGGCGCCGGATACAAGGTGATGAGCCAGTAGTCGGGGAAAGCCTGAAACCCCTGGCCGCGGATCGCACCCGATCGGCCGAGCAGGACCTGCCCGCCGCCCATAGGATTTGCGTAGAAATGCCCTGAATATCCTGATTCTACTGGCCCGATTCACTGGGAGAATCCATATGCCAGGCGCTATCTACGCCGAAGGTCTGGTCAAGACCTTCGGCGATGTACGGGCTCTGGACGGCGTGGACCTCGATGTCCCCGAAGGCACCGTCCTGGGTCTGCTCGGCCCGAACGGCGCGGGCAAGACCACGACCGTACGCGTCCTGACCACCCTCCTCCGGCCCGACAGCGGCAAGGCCGTCGTCGCCGGCATCGACGTGCTCAAGCACCCCGACGAAGTCCGCCGCTCCATCGGCCTGTCCGGCCAGTTCGCGGCCGTGGACGAGTACCTGACCGGCCGTGAGAACCTCCAGATGGTCGGCCAGCTCTACCAGATGAAGGCCAAGGCGGCCAAGGTGCGGGCCGAGGAACTCCTCGATCGCTTCAACCTCGGCGACGCCGCCGACCGCACGGCCAAGACGTACTCCGGCGGCATGCGCCGGCGCCTCGACCTCGCGGCCGCCCTCGTCGTCAGCCCGCCCGTGATGTTCATGGACGAGCCGACCACCGGCCTCGACCCCCGCAACCGCCTGCAACTGTGGGGGATCATCCAGGAACTGGTCGCCGGCGGTACCACCCTGCTCCTCACCACCCAGTACCTGGAGGAGGCCGACCACCTCGCGCACGACATCTGCGTGGTCGACCACGGCAAGGTCATCGCCCGCGGCACCTCCGACCAGCTCAAGGCCCGTACCGGCGGCGAGCGCGTGGAGGTCGTCGTCCACGAGCGGGACCGCATCGCCACCGCGCGCGAGGTGCTCGCCGGCTTCGGCAAGGGCGAGACCACGGTCGAGGAGCACACCCGCAAGCTGACCGTGCCCGTGTCGGGCGGTGCCAAGCTGCTGGCGGAGGTCATTCGCGAACTGGACGGCCGGGGCATCGAGATCGACGACATCGGGCTGCGCCGCCCCACCCTCGACGACGTGTTCATCTCACTGACCGGTCACGCCGCCGAACGGCGGGCGGAGGAGCGCGCCGAGGCGGCGGCCGGCCCCGAGGCCAAGGGCCGCAAGACGGCCCGGAAGGAGGCGGCGAAGTGAGCGGCCTGAGCGACTCCCTGGTCATCGCGCGGAGGAACGTCATCCGGCTCACCCGGATCCCGAATCCTCTTCGCCCAGTTGGATTTCATTTCAACTCACTGTGCACCCAAGGTCGGCGCGTGAATGTCGGGAAGGGGCAGGTTGTATGAGCACGGTGACCGACTCCCTGGTCATTGCCCGCAGGAACTTGATTCGGATGTCCCGAATTCCTGAGATGATCCTGTTTGGCGTGATCCAGCCAGTCATGTTCGTGGTGCTGTTCAGCTTCGTCTTCGGCGGCTCCATGACGATCGGCGGCACCACGGACCCCGTCGTCTACCGCGAGTTCCTGATGGCCGGCATCTTCGCCCAGACCGTCACCTTCGCCACCGCGGGTGCTGGCGCGGGCATCGCCGACGACATGCACAAGGGCCTGATCGACCGCTTCCGCTCGCTGCCCATGGCCCGCGGCGCGGTCCTGACCGGCCGCACGCTGGCGGACCTGGTGCAGACCGCCCTCACCGTGGTCGTCCTTACGATCGTCGCCCTCCTCGTCGGCTGGCGCATCCACGAGGGAGTCCCGAAGGCGCTGGGGGCCTTCGGCCTGCTACTCCTCCTCGGCTACGCCTTCTCCTGGATCGGCGCGCTGATCGGCCTCTCGGTCCGCACGCCGGAGGCGGCGACCTCGGGCGGCCTGATCTGGCTCTTCCCGGTCACCTTCATCTCGATCGCGTTCGTGGACTCCGCCCAGATGGCGTCCTGGCTCCAGCCCATCGCTGAATGGAACCCGTTCAGCGCGACCGTGCAGGCGTGCCGCGTCCTGTTCGGCAACCCGGGCGTCTCGACGTCCGAGGCCTGGCCGATGCAGCACCCGGTCTGGGCCTCGATCCTCTGGTCGGTTCTGATCGTCGTGGTCTTCCGGACGCTGTCGGTACGGAAGTACCGCCGCGCAGATGGTTGATGCTCTGACTTCCGATGAAGCCCCCACCCGAAGGTGGGGGCTTCTTTGTACCCTCGACGTATGGCTGAACACCTGGGGGATCGGCTCGCACGCCTCCGCAGATTGGCCGACCTCACGCAAGAGGGTCTGGCCGCGCTGTCCGGCGTATCTGTCGACGTGATCAAGAAGCTGGAGCAGAAGCGCAAGCACTCGGCGCGGCTCCCCACCATCCACGCCCTCGCGAAGGGCCTCGGCGTCGAGCTGACCGCGCTCCTCGGGGATCCGCCCGGAGTGCCCTCCACCGGGGACGCCGACCCGCCCGAGCTGGTCGCCCTGCGTCGTGCCGTGATGCCTCCGATGTTCGCCCCGCCTCCCGAGCCGAGCGACACCGAGCGCCTGACCGTCCCGCTCCTCCGCAAGGAGCTGGCGGCCGGCTGGACCCTGTACCACGCGGCCAAGTTCGGTGAGCTCATGACCGCGCTTCCCGGCATCGTCAACGACGCCCGCTTCATCGCGTCGGTGGGCAGCGGAGACGACCGAGCGTCCGGCCAGGCGGCCCTCGGCAAGGCTTTGCAGCTCGCCGGACACCTCGCGATCCGCCTGGGCAAGACCGACTTGGCCCTGTCCGCGCTGGAGCGCGCGATGAACGCGGCCGAGCAGTCCTCGGACCCGCTGCTCGGCTCCATGGTCAGCAACTCGGTCGCCTGGAACTACCAGCGCCAGAACCGGCTCGACGACGCCACCAACCTGGCTGTCTACGCCGCCGACAGGGTCGACAGGGAACAGAAGGACACCGCGGAGAAGGTGCGGGTGTGGGGCGGGCTCGTGATGTCCGCTGCAACGTCTGCGGCACGGTCCGGCGACTACGAGAGCGCCAAGGACATGATGACGACCGCCGAGGACGCCACCGAGAAGCTCGCCAAGCTCCCGCCGCCAGTCGACGGCAAGTTGGTGTCCATCTTCAGCCGCTCCTCGGTCAGGATCGAGCGCGTACGCCTCGCAGTGCAGCACGCCCGGCCCGAGGAAGCTCTGGACCTGGCCAAGGGTGTTCGGCTGAGCGCCGACACGCCCCCGTCCTGGCGAACGTGGATGCTCCTCGACGTGGCGCGGGCCTACACCGACCTGGGGGACGCCGAGGGGGCTGTGAAGGCCCTCACGAAGCTCAATGAGGTGGCCCCTGGGTGGATGCGCCACCACACCCACGCCGTCTCGATCGTGAGCGATCTGTGGGCTGGATCGGCACGCCCCCAGGGTCTCGGGAAGCTGGCCAGGGCCCTCGGGGTGGCAGCTTAAGGCCGCAAAAGGGGGACGTTCCGTCCCTGTAGTCGCCTGATCACTCGGAGGAGTCTTGTGCTCAGGCGGACGACACGAGGAGATGACGGCCATGTCTGAGGCGCGGCGGCTTCTGGGTCAGGCAATGAGGGCGTTCGGCCAAGACGGCGGGCTGGTGCTCTTCAAGGACCCGGAGGACCCGTTCGGCCTCGACAAGGGCCCCGTCCTTCACTCGTACGTACCGCCTGCCCGCACCACCCCTTCGAATCGAGGAGAACCCATGCGTGACGAGCGACGTCCCTGGATCGTGGCCGGCGGCGAGGACGACAGCAACTCGGGGAACAAGCACGGCGGTGGCGGCAGCGAGGGTGACGACTCGGGTCACAGCGACACCAACGGGAGCGGCAACAAGTGATCGACCGCGCCGCGACGGAGGCCAGCCTGGACGGGCTGGCCTCCCGGCTCATGGACCTCGGAGCCCTGACCTCGGACTGGCTCCCCACCTACCGGGCTGTCCCCAGGGAGTTGTTCGTCCCTGACCTGATGTGGCCGGGCGAGGCAGTGGGCACCGGGCAGCAGGACGCGGTCGACCGCAACGAGGACCCCAACGCCTGGCACGAGGCCGTCTACTCCGATGTGTCCCTGACTACCCAGTGGGACGACGGCCGCCACTCCGGCAAGGGCAAGGGCAAGACCCCGACCTGCTCCAACTCGCAGCCACAGATGGTGTTCTCGATGCTGGCAGCCCTGGACGTCCAGGAGGGCAACCGCGTCCTGGAGGTGGGCACCGGTACGGGCTGGAACGCTGCGCTGCTGTCGGAGCGGGTCGGCTCGGCGAACGTGACCACCATCGAGGTCGACCCCGAGAACGCCATGGACGCGCGCCGACGCATCGAGGCGGCCGGGTACAGCCCGTGCATGGTCATCGGCGACGGAGCGGAGGGACACTCGGACGGGGCGCCGTACGACCGCATCCTGATCACGGCCGCGGTGCATCACATCCCGTCCGAGTTGATCCGCCAGCTCCGGCCGGGCGGTGTCCTCGTGGCCCCGTACAGCACCACGTACGGTGGCGGCGCAGTTGTGCGGCTCACCAAGCAGGAGAACGGGACCGCTCTCGGCCCGTTCGTCGGGTCCTCTGCCTTCATGAAGCTGCGCCAGCACCGCGTGCCCCGGCAGCACGTCAGCGAGTACCTCGGCGGGGTGCCCTGGCCGGCGGACGGGGTCAAGTCGGTGACCAAGGTGTCGCCGGAGGCTGTGGGGGACTGGCTGCCGATGTTCGTCATCGGCCTTCAGACCGTTGGGGTGTTCCCCTGGGCGGAGAACTACAAGGACGGTTCGTACACGCTCTGGCTCCGGGACCAGCGGGTGTCCTCGTGGGCCACCGTCGACTACGTGCCCGGCTCTGAGACCTTCGAGGTCTACCAGGGGGGCCTGCGCGAGCTGTGGACCGAGGTGGCTGCGGCCTACGCCTGGTGGGCATCCAACGACCGCCCCGACTTCCAACGCCTCGGCCTGACAGCGGACCCCGAGAGCGGCCTACACATGCCGTGGATGAACTCTCCGGAGTACCCGCTACCCATTGTCGGGTAGGTGACGAGCGAAAGGCCCCCAGCCGTTTGGCCGGGGGCCTTCGTCATGTCATCGGCTTGTATTCGCACCGTCACGTCGTGCTACTTTGGGGTTCTGCGATGACTCCACTGGAGGCAACGCGGCGGAAGTGCCAGCAGCCGGCGCGGACGCTGTGAACGCAGGGGCCCCTCAGTAGTGGGCCAAACAGTGCAAGTTACCCGCCATACGGGTCCTGTTGACGGCTGCCGACAGAACTCGACCGAGGCTCCCGGGCCGCCAAACCGGGACGTCTCACACCACCTGTTTGTGTCTTGGGTGGTTGGTCGAGTCTGTCGAGATTCACCGACCACCCCTTGAAGAGGGGTTGCTCTCGTGGGGTTCACTCGGGCCGAAGCTCTGGCGGCCATCGCTTTTTCCTTCCTGGTTGGGCTCGTCGCCGGGCTGGTTGCTGGCATCACGGGGGCCCTGGTCGGCGAACCCATCAGCGCCGCTCTCGCTTGGGGCGGTACGACGTTCCTCGGGATGGCGACGTTCAGCATGGTCGCGGCAGGTTTCTACCTGGGCGCGCGGAAGACGCCCCGCGCCGGATCTGGCCGGTCCTGATCGTCCTGGTCTTCCGCACCCTCGCGGTCCGCAAGTACCGCGGCGCGGACGGCTGAGGGGACGGCGGAGGGAGGAACGCAGATGCCCGGCCGGTGGAGACCGGCCGGGCATCGGACGTGCGGGTCAGGCAGGAAGAGGTGACCGAGGGTGATCAGCCGGTAAAGGGCTTGACGTCCAGGATCTTGACCGAGGCCTTCTTGCCGTTCGGCAGCTCGTACTCGGCGTCCTCGCCGATCGCCTTGCCCATCACACCGCTGCCCAGCGGGGACTGGGGGGAGTACGTCTCGAAGTCCGAGGACGCGTACTCGCGCGAGGCCAGCAGGAACTCCATGGTGTCGTCCTCGTCGCCGTCGAAGGCAATCTTGACGAGCGTGCCCGGGGCCACCACGCCGTCGGACGCCGGCGCGGTGCCGACCTTGGCGTTCTCCAGGAGCTGCGTGAGCTGGCGGACCCGGAGTTCCTGCTTGCCCTGCTCCTCCTTCGCCGCGTGGTAGCCACCGTTCTCACGCAGGTCGCCCTCCTCGCGGGCGGCTGCGATCTTCGTGGCGATCTCCGTGCGGGCGGGACCAGAGAGGTAGTCCAGCTCCGCCTTCAGCTGGTCGTACGCCGCCTGGGTCAGCCAGGTGACGCTTTCGCTCGTCTGGGTCACGGGTGCTCCTCGTCGGTACAGGGGACTACTGGCCGCCAGCGGCGGACGAAACCACGAGCCTAACAATTCGGGAAGAAAAGGGGGAGGACCCCAGAGGCTCATTGCCTCGTGGGGCGCGTCTTCAACCCTCTTCGCGCCTCAGTGGGCGGAAGCCGCCGGCCGGCAGCCGACCAGCTCGACCATCGTGGCCCGCGTGGTGGTCTTCAGGGTGACAACCTCGTCCACCCGCGACACGGGCTGGGCGAAGGTGAAGTCCGCGCGGCCCACCTCGCCGTGCCCCTCGTCCTGGGAACTCAGCGAGCAGACGCCGGTGACCGAGGACTCCTTGCGGACCTCCAGGTGCACCTTCACCTCGGTGTCCGAAATCACCTGGAATTTAATCACCTCGGCGCTCACGCTCTGCCCCGCGATGTAGTCCCAGCCGATCCAGCCGATCACACCCAGTAGCGCGACACCCAGCACGGATCCGATGATCTTGAGCTTCCGGTCCGTACGCTCGTCCGCCGACCGGCCGTACCGGCCCTCGGGCAGTCCCTCGCGCACCGCGCTCATGATCGTTCCTCTCGCCGGGGACGGCTTGGTCACCCCTGGAATTTTCCGCCCCCCAGTTCGGTCACTATAGGAGCTGAGTGTCGCGCCGAATCGCAGAGGATCCTGTTTTGACCGAGCAGCTTCGACTGATGGCCGTCCACGCCCACCCCGACGACGAGTCGAGCAAGGGCGCGGCCACCATGGCCAAGTACGTGTCCGAGGGGGTCCCGGTGCTGGTCGTCACCTGCACCGGTGGCGAGCGCGGCTCGATCCTGAACCCCAAGCTCCAGGGCGACAAGTACATCGAGGAGAACATCCACGAGGTCCGCGCCAAGGAGATGGACGAGGCGCGCGACATCCTCGGCATCGCGCAGGAATGGCTCGGCTACGTCGACTCCGGCCTCCCGGAGGGCGACCCGCTGCCCCCGCTGCCCGAGGGCTGCTTCGCGCTCGCGGACGTCGACGAGGCCGCCGGCGAGCTGGTGAAGAAGATCCGCGCCTTCAAGCCGCAGGTCGTCACCACCTACGACGAGAACGGGGGCTACCCGCACCCCGACCACATCATGACCCACAAGATCTCGATGGCGGCCTTCGAGGGCGCGGCCGACACCGAGAAGTACCCGGAGAACGAGTACGGCCCGGCCTACCAGCCGCAGAAGCTCTACTACAACCAGGGCTTCAACAAGCCGCGCACCATCGCCCTCCACGAGGCACTGCTCGCGCGCGGCCTGGAGTCCCCCTACGGGGAGTGGCTGGAGCGGTGGAAGGAGTTCGAGCGCAAGGAGCGGACCCTGACCACCCACGTGCCCTGCGCCGACTTCTTCGAGATCCGTGACAAGGCGCTCATCGCGCACGCCACGCAGATCGACCCGGACGGCGGCTGGTTCCGCGTCCCGATGGACATCCAGAAGGAGGTCTGGCCCACCGAGGAGTACGAGCTGGCGAAGTCGCTCGTCGACACTTCCCTCCCCGAGTCCGACCTCTTCGCGGGCATCCGGGAGAATGCGTAGCTATGAGCGCTACGCAGGCAGCACTGACCCAGCTCCTTCCGCTGGCGGGTGACACCTTCGACAAGAACAAGGTGACGCCCGGCCTCCTCGGCTTCGTCGTGTTCGCGGCCCTCGCCATCGGCGTGTGGGCCCTGATGAAGTCGATGAACCGGCACATGGGCCGGGTGGACTTCCAGGAGGCCCCGGAGCCCGCCGCCCCGGCCGCCCCCGGCGCGGACGGCACCCGGGCCCCGTAGGGCCGACGGCCATCGCGTGTGCGCGCCGCCCGGCCGGGAAAACCGGTGGGGCGGCGATTCCCGCACGTGCAGGCTCACCGCGTGACCGCCCCGCACCCCCGCGCGGCGTGCGGGCGGGCGGAGGGCGGGCGGGCGTACGACGTGCGCATCGCCGGACGGCTCGGCCGCACCACGACGCGGGACGGCCGCGCGCCGAGCCCCTGGACAACCCCGTCCACCCGGTCGTCGAGGACCGCACAGGACCGCGTGACGCACCCGGCGACGGGCGCCGCGTCCCGCCGCGCCCCCGCGTGAGGCCGGGCCCCGGGCTCCCGTGTGAGGCCGCGTCCGGCCGCGCCCCCGCGTGAGGCCGGGCCCCGCCGGGCTCCCGCGTGAGGCCGCGTCCCGCCGGGCCCCGGCGCGTCAGGTCCGCGGGACCCCCATCACCTCCCGCGCATGCAGGTTCGGAACCAGCCCGAGCCGCCACGCCTGCCAGCCCTCCGCCGGGTCCACCCCGCGGCCGAGGATCACCCCGTACGTCTCCAGGCAGTCCTCCAGCCGGCCGTCCCGCGCCGGATGCGGCGCCTCCACCAGCCGCCCCAGCTCCGCCCGCGCCTCCTCCGGCGCCGCCGGCACCGCGTACGGCAGCATCGTGCACCGCAGGAACCGCGCCCAGTCCTCCCCGCGCCGGTCCCCGTACGAGATGAACAGCCGCACGGCCTCCTCGCACAGACCCAGCGCCTGCGACAGCCGCCCGTTGCCCGCGTCGATCACCGCCAGCTCCAGGCAGGTCCACGCCTCGCCGTGCGCGAGCCCGATCCGCCGGAAGTCCGCCCGCGCGTCCACCAGCAGCTGCCGGGCGAAACCGGAGTTCCGCAGGTTCCCCGTCTGCGCCGCCCGCTGGTCCCGCGTCACCCGGCCCGAATGGTGGCGGGCGTACGCCAGCCCGTACACGTCCCGCATCCGCGAGAACATCGTCCGGGCCCGCTCCAGCTCCCGTACCGCCTCGTCGCGCCCGCCGCCCTCCTCCAGCGCCTGCCCGAGGTAGTACTGCGTCCACGCCTCGCCGCGCGCGTCCTCCGCCTCCCGGTGCCGGGCCAGCGCCTCCCGCAGCCCGTCCGCCGCCGGCCCCGGATCCCCGTCCACCACCCGGGCCCGGCCCAGCTGCGTCAGCGCCCAGGCCTCACCACGGTCGTCGCGGGTACGCCCGTACAGGTCCAGCGCCAGCCGCAGCTCCGCCTCCGCCCGCTCCACGTCCCCGAACCGCAGGTGCACCTGACCCAGCTGGAAATGCGCCCACGCCTCCCCGTGCACGCTCTCGCTCTCCCGGTGCAGCGCCAGCGAGGTCTCCAGCAGCCGCGCCGCCTCCGCCAGATGCGCCCGGTCCCGCTCCACCGCCGCCAGCGCGTGCAGACCCCACGCCCGGTCGCCCGCCAGCTCCGCCGGCTCCTGCAGCACCAGAGCCTCCCGGATCCGGACCGCCGCCTCCGGGAGATTGCCCTGGTGGTGCAGGGTGATGCCGAGCGAGACCAGGGCCATCGCCGCCCCCGCCTCCTGATCGGCCTCCATGTACTGGTCCACCACCGAGGTCAGCGTGGTGCGGGCCTTGTCCAGCTCGCCCAGCTGGCGCGCCGCGATACCCGTACGCCACTGCACCGACCGCACCAGCCGGCCCTGCTGCCCCTTCAGCCCGTTCCGGCCCGCTGCCACCGCCTGCGTCAGCTCGTCGATCTCACCCAGCCGGTACAGGTCCCCGCGCAGCAGACAGAAGTCGCACAGCGCACCCAGCAGATCGAGCACCGCCTGCTGGTCCACCCCCTCCGAATGCCGCAGCGCCGCCGTGATGAAGCTCGACTCGTCGTCCAGCCAGCGCAGCGCCGCATCGAGCGAGGTGAAACCGTGCCCCCCGAACTGGTCCGCCCGCGTCGACATCTTCCCGTCGACCATCCGGATCACCGAGTCCGCGAGCTGCGCGTAGTTACGGATCAGCCGCTCGTGCGCCGCCGCGGCCCGCGCCCGGTCCTCCTCGTCCCGGGCCGCCGCCACCTCCGCATCCGCGTCCCGGTCCGCGTCCCGGTCCGCGGCCGCGGCCGACCGCGCCGCCGCGTACGAGCGCACCGCGTCGTGCATCCGGAACCGCTGGCCGCGCACCCGCTCGATCAGGCCCGCCTCCCACAGCTCCTCCAGCGTGCGCAGCGCCGCCGCCTCCGGTACGTCGGCCAGCGCGGCCGCCGCCGCACCGCCCAGCGACGCCCGCCCCGCCAGCGGCAACCGCCGCAGCAGCTGCCGGGCCGGCTCGGCCAGCCGCGCGTCGGCCGCGCGCAGCGCCGCCTCCACCGGATGCGCCGCCGCAGCACCGCCCACCAGGGCCCGGCCCTCACCCACGAGCGGGGCCAGCATCCGCAGCGCGAGCGGCAGCCCACCGCTCAGCTCCACCACCGCGGCCACGTCCTCCTCCGCCACACCCGCCCCCGGCGCGGGGAGCAGCTCCGCCGCCTCCTCCCGCGCCAACCGCTCCACCGGCAGCTGGTACACCCACGCCGCCAGATCGGCCGGCAGCTCCAACGGCTCCCGCGCCGTCACCAGCACCAGGCTCTCGGAACGCTCCGGCACCAGCAGCCGCACCTGCGCGGCGTCCACCGCATCGTCCAGCAGCACCGTCACCGGCAACCCGCGCAGGTGCTGGTGGTACAGCTCCCCGAGGCGCCGCACCTGCTGCTCCGCCGACGCGCCCTCACGGAACAGCAACTGCTCGCGGGGCGCCCCCAGCCGGTTCATCAGGTGCAGCAGCGCCTCACGCGTCGCCAGCGGTGCCTCCCCGGACGACTCCCCGGCCGAACCGCCCCGCAGGTCCACCACGCACGCGCCCCGGAACTGGTCCCGCAGCCCGTGCGCCGCCCGCAGCGCCAGCGTCGTACGCCCCACCCCCGGCTCGCCGTGCAGCACGACCACCACCGGCCGGGTCTCCGTACTCGCCCGGGCCGCCTGCACCCACTGCGCGATCCGCGTCAGCTCGGACCGCCGCCCCGCGAACACCTCGGCCGGCGCCGGCAACTGCCCGAAGGACTGCTCCAGCGCACTGCGCCGCCGCGCCGCCGCACTGCGGTCCGTACCGCGCAACTGCGGAGCGGGCCGCGGCGCCGGCCGCGCGACGGGCCGCGCCGCCCGTGCCGCCGCGGCCACCGCACGCTGCTGCTCCAGGAACGGGCGTACCCCGCGCACCTCCAGCGCCGACAGCCACTGCAGCTTCAACTGTTCGGGCCCGCCCGGCCGGCCCAGCTCACCGGCCCGCCGGTTCGCGGCCGGCAGATGCAGCGCCGTCACCTTCGCCACCGTCGCCACCGCCCCCGCGATCCCCACCACGGCCCCCGCCGTGAGCGCCGTACCGGCCGCGACGCCCAGCGACAGGTCCGCGCCCACGGCCGTGGCCGCCGCCACCGCCGTCACCAGCAGCGCCGTGGAGGTGTTCCCCCGCCGGAAGGACTCGCCGAGCGACTGCTCCCCGGCCGCCGCCTCGTCCAGAGCCCGCACGTACGCCTCGTACTCCGGCGCCGCACTCGCGGCGAGCGCGTCCAGCGCCTCCCGGCCCCGTGCCAGCAGCGTCGCCCGGTCCACCCCGGCACCCGCCGCCTCGTCCACGGCCCGCTCCAACAGCCGCTCGGCCTCACCGCGATGGCTGTCCCGCATCGGCATCCCCCTCAAGAGAGCTCCGGCAACGAGCCCCAAGTGTCCTGCGGGACCCGGCCAAGTGCGAGTGAATCTGAGCTAGTTCAGAGGGAAGAGCTCACTTCCTCCTACAGTCGGGTCGAAAAACACCAACTGGGCTGAACGGGGGGCGACATGACGACGCACTGGTCACGCGCGACGCTGACCGCCACGCTGTGCGCGACCGCGCTGCTGACGGCCGTGGCCGGATGCGGATCACCGCCACCGGAAAGGGGATTCGTGGCGCGCTACGAAGAACCGGCCGAGGCCGACCGCGACAGCGCCGGCTTCCTGAAGCAGCGCCGGCTCGTCGAGCTCGTCACCGCCGACCTCAACGCCTACCTCGACGTCCCCCACCGGATCACGGTCGTCGCCCGCTCCTGCGGGGGCGAAGGCAGCGGCTACGACCCCGGGCCCCGCCGGATCGAGCTCTGCTACGACGACCTGACGGAGGACCGGAAACTGTTCGAGGACGCCGACCGCCACCCGGCGGACGAACCCCTCGCCGAGGTCGTCCGCGAAACCCTCCACCACGAGGCGGGCCACGCCCTCATCGACATCCTGAACCTCCCCGTCCGCGACCGGGGCCGCGCCGAGGAGGACGCCGCCGACCGCTTCGCCCAGTTCATGCTCCTGCGCGCCCCGGAGGGCGACCGCACCCTGCTCACCGCCGCCCGCGCGTACGACCTCGCGGCGTCGGCCGACCCCACCCCGGACCCCGACGACGAGCACGCCCCGGACCCCACCCGCGCAGAATCCCACCGCTGCGCGGCATACGGGGCGGCCCCCGCCCGCCACCTTGACCTCGCGACGCCCGCCCGCGCGAACTGCCCCCGGACCTGGGCCACCACCCGCGACACCTGGACCGCCGACCTGGCCCCGCTCCTGCGGCAGTGATCCGACCCCGTGCGGCAGGATGGGGCCATGCCGAACCGCCTCGCGAACGAGACCTCTCCCTACCTGCTCCAGCACGCCGACAACCCGGTCGACTGGTGGCCCTGGTCGCCCGAGGCCTTTGCGGAGGCGCGTGAGCGCGGGGTGCCCGTGCATCTCAGCGTCGGCTATTCGAGCTGCCACTGGTGTCACGTGCTCGCCGGCGAGAGCTTCGAGGACGAACTGACCGCCGCCTACATGAACGAACACTTCGTCAACATCAAGGTGGACCGCGAGGAGCGCCCCGACGTCGACGCCGTCTACATGGAGGCCGTGCAGGCCGCCACCGGGCAGGGCGGCTGGCCCATGACGGTCTTCATGACCGCCGACGCCGAGCCCTTCTACTTCGGGACGTACTTCCCGCCCGAGCCCCGGCAGGGGATGCCCTCCTTCATGCAGGTGCTCGAAGGGGTGCGGACCGCCTGGGTGGGGCGGCCCGAGGAGGTCGCCGAGGTCGCGCAGCGGATCGTACGGGACCTGGCCGGGCGGGAGTTGGACTACGGCAAGGCCGGGACGCCCGGGCCCGGGGAGCTCGCGCAGGCGCTGCTCGGGCTGACGCGCGAGTACGACGCCGCGCGCGGCGGATTCGGCGGAGCGCCGAAGTTCCCGCCGTCCATGGTGCTGGAGTTCCTGCTGCGCCACCACGGGCGCACCGGCTCCGAGGGTGCGCTGCAGATGGCCGCCGACACGTGCGAGGCGATGGCCCGTGGCGGGATCTACGACCAGCTCGGCGGCGGATTCGCCCGGTACTCCGTGGACCGGGAGTGGGTGGTTCCGCACTTCGAGAAGATGCTCTACGATAACGCGCTGCTCTGCCGTGTGTACGCGCACCTGTGGCGGGCCACCGGTTCCGATCTCGCCCGGCGCATCGCGCTGGAGACCGCCGATTTCATGGTCCGGGAGCTGCGCACCGAGCAGGGCGGTTTCGCGTCCGCGCTCGACGCCGACAGTGAGGATCCGGCGACCGGCGAGCACGTCGAGGGGGCCTACTACGCCTGGACGCCCGCCGAGTTGCGCGAGGTGCTGGGGGAGGCCGACGGGGAGTCGGCCGTCGCGTACTTCGGGGTGACCGAGGAAGGGACCTTCGAGCACGGGAAGTCCGTGCTGCAGCTGCCCCAGGACGGGCCCGTGGTCGACGCGGAGCGGATCGCCGGCATCAAGGCGCGGCTGCTGGCCGCGCGGGCGGAGCGGCCCGCGCCCGGGCGGGACGACAAGGTCGTCGCCGCGTGGAACGGGCTGGCGATCGCCGCGCTCGCCGAGTGCGGGGCGTACTTCGACCGGCCCGACCTGGTGGAGCGGGCGACCGAGGCGGCCGATCTGCTGGTGCGCGTGCACATGGACGGCCGCGCGAGGCTGTCGCGGACCAGCAAGGACGGCCGGGTCGGCGCCAACGACGGAGTGCTGGAGGACTACGGCGACGTGGCGGAGGGCTTCCTCGCGCTGGCGTCCGTGACGGGCGAGGGCGTCTGGCTGGAGTTCGCCGGGTTCCTCGTCGACCTGGTCATGGACCGGTTCACCGCCGAGGACGGGTCGCTGTACGACACGGCGCACGACGCGGAGAAGCTCATCCGCCGGCCGCAGGATCCGACGGACACGGCCGCCCCGTCGGGGTGGACGGCCGCCGCGGGCGCGTTGCTCTCGTACGCGGCGCACACCGGGTCGCAGGCCCACCGTACGGCGGCGGAGCGGGCGCTCGGCGTGGTGCACGCGCTCGGGCCGCGCGTGCCGCGGTTCATCGGGCACGGGCTCTCGGTGGCCGAGGCGTTGCTGGACGGGCCCCGGGAGGTGGCGGTGGTCGGCCATCCGGAGGATCCGGCGCTGGCGCTGCTGCACCGGACCGCGCTGCTGGGGACGGCTCCCGGGGCGGTGGTGGCGGCCGGTCTGCCGCTTACGGCGGACGGTGGTGGCGGTGAGTTCCCCCTTCTTGCCGAGCGCACACTCGTGCACGACCTTCCGACGGCGTATGTGTGTCGACATTTTGTCTGCGCGCGGCCTACGACGGATCCGGTCGAGCTGGCGGAGCAGTTGGGCACGGTTCGACCCTGAAAGGGCCGGAGTGCTGTCAATTCCGGTTGCGGGTGCGTGAGTTGGGAAACGCGCTTTTTTTTTCGATGCGGCTGAGTGTCATGTTCACTGCCTAATCTCGTAGCTCCGGATGTCACCGGGCCGACGCACTGGGGGGTGCGCGCAAGGGGGGAAGCGGGGCGACGGCGGGCCGGGGGGCCCGCCGTGAGTCCCCGGGGGGTTTGCTGATCGCCGCCGGGGGGCGGCGGGTCTGTGGGGGACCTTTTGTACACATCTGTGTTCATTGCTGTCGTGTCTCTGGCGCTCTTCTGGATGGCCGCCTTCACGCTCTGGTGGCAGATGCACGCGTGGCGGACCCCGGAGGTGCTGGCCTCCACGCGCTTCGACCGTCCCGACGGCGAGGGCCGGCTGGCCTTCTCGCTGCTGCTGCCCGCCCGCCACGAGCAGGCGGTCCTGGAGCACACCATCGACCGGCTCCTGGAATCGAGCCACACCGACTACGAGATCATCGTGATCGTCGGCCACGACGACCCCGGGACCGCCGCCGTCGCCGAACGGGCCGCCGCCCGCCGCCCGGCCCGCGTCCGGGTCGTCGTCGACCACCACGAGAAGAAGAACAAGCCGAAGGCGCTCAACACCGCCCTCCCGTCCTGCCGCGGTGACATCGTCGGAGTCTTCGACGCCGAGGACCAGGTCCACCCCGAGCTGCTCGCCCACGTCGACCACGCCTTCCGCTCCACCGGCGCCGACGTGGTCCAGGGCGGGGTCCAGCTCATCAACTTCCACTCCAGCTGGTACAGCCTGCGCAACTGCCTGGAGTACTTCTTCTGGTTCCGTTCCCGGCTGCACCTGCACGCCGAGAAGGGCTTCATCCCGCTCGGCGGCAACACCGTCTTCGTGCGCACCGAGGTGCTGCGCGAGGCCGGCGGCTGGGACCAGGACTGCCTCGCCGAGGACTGCGACCTGGGGGTGCGGCTCTCGTCGGTCGGCAAGAAGGTGGTCGTCGCGTACGACTCCGACATGGTCACCCGGGAGGAGACGCCCGGCTCGCTGGTGAGCCTGCTCAAGCAGCGCACCCGCTGGAACCAGGGGTTCCTTCAGGTGTACCGGAAGAAGGACTGGCAGCAGCTGCCCGGGCGCGGCCAGCGCTGGCTGGCCCGCTACACGCTGATGACGCCCTTCATGCAGGCCGCCTCGGGTGTGATCATCCCGCTCAACTTCGCCGTCGCCGTCTTCCTCGACGTGCCGGTCGGCATCGCGATTATCACCTTCCTTCCCCTGGTCACGGCGATGGTGACCTTCGTGTTCGAGATCGTCGGCCTGCACGACTTCGGCCGCCAGTACGGTCTGCGCGTCCGCTTCGTGCACTACGTCAAGCTCGTCGTCGGCGGCCCGTTCTACCAGGTGATGCTCGCGGGGGCGGCGATCCGCGCGGTCTGGCGCGAGCAGCGCGGCCGCAACGAGTGGGAGCTGACCAGTCACACCGGCGCCCACCTGACGCCCACCGCCACGCCCGCCGTCACGTCGGAAGCCACCGCCACGTCGGAAGCCACCGCCACCACCACCGCCACCTCCGCCGCCCCGTCCTCCACCACGTCCGAAGCCAAGGCCGGAGCCTCCGCCTCCACCGCGATCCGAGAGGACAGCCGCCGGTGACCGCCACCCTGCCCACGGCCACTGATCCCCAGCCCGGAACCCGCACCGTCCCGGCCCGGCGGACGCCCGCCGCAGAGCGCCCCGGAGTCCGCCCGCCCGCGCCGGCCCGCCCGCTCGTGCGCTTCCGTTCCTCCCGCCCCGACCTGCTGCTGTGCGGCGCCCTGCTCCTGGTGATCGTGCTGGTGCAGGGCTGGAACATCACCGACTTCCCGACCCTGAGCGACGACGAGGGCACCTACCTCGCCCAGGCGTGGGCCGTCCAGCAGGGCGACGGCCTCGCCCACTACACGTACTGGTACGACCATCCGCCGCTCGGCTGGATCCAGCTCGCGGGCCTGACGTACCTGCCGTCCCTCTTCGTGCCCGACTCGATGACCGTGGCGTCGATGCGTTTCGCGATGCTCGCCGTCTCCGCCGCCTCCTCCGTGCTGATGTACGTCCTCGCGCGCCGGCTGTGGCTGCCGCGCTGGGCCGCCGGGCTCGCGATGGCCCTCTTCGGGCTGTCGCCGCTCTCCGTGGTCCTCCAGCGGGAGATCTTCCTCGACAACCTCGCCGTGATGTGGATGCTGCTGGCCTTCTGCCTTGCCGCGTCCCCGAGCCGCCACCTGTGGCACCACTTCGGGTCCGGGCTGGCGGCCGCCACCGCCGTCCTGACCAAGGAGACGATGCTGGTGGTGCTGCCGGCGCTGCTGGTGACGATGTGGCGGCACAGTCACCGCGACACCCGTAAGTTCGCCGTCACCGGAGCGATCACCGCCTGCGTGCTGATCGGACTGTCGTACCCGCTGTACGCGCTGCTCAACGGCGAGCTGCTGCCCGGCTCCGGGCACGTCTCGCTCATCGACGGCATCACTTACCAGATGGGCCGCGAGGGCTCCGGCTTCATCCTCACGCCCGGCTCCGGCTCGAACGGCGTCTTCCGGTCCTGGCTCTACTACGACACCGTCCTGCCGCTCGGCGGGCTGGCCGGCGCGGTCCTGCTGCTGGCCACCTTCAGCTGGTCGGTCACCGCCCGCGCGCTGGCCGGCCCCGCGCTCGCCGCCGTGATCCTCGCCGTCGTCGCGATGCGGCCATCCGGCTACCTCCCGGCGATGTACGTGATCCAGGCGCTGCCGTTCCTCGCCCTCGTCCTGGCCGGGGGCGCGGCCAGCGTCACGCACGCCGTGCTGCGCCGCCGCCGCGGTCCGGCGGAGAGCAGGCCGCGGGTGTGGGCGCGGTGGGCGCTGCTCGGCGTACTCGCCGTGTCGGCCGCGGTGTACGTGCTGCCGCGCTGGTACGAGGGCAACCGCACCGCGCTCACGGCGGACGCGAACGCCCCGTACCGGCAGGCCGCGGCCTGGCTCGGCAGCGAGGTCGCCGATCCGGCGAACACCCGGGTGCTGCTGGACGACGCGCTCTGGCTGGACGCGGTGCACCACGGCTTCGAGCCGGGCCTCGGCGCGATCTGGTTCTACAAGGCGGACCTCGACCCCGCCGTGACCGTGACCCTGCCGCGGGGCTGGCAGGACATCGACTACGTCGTCTCCTCGCCCACCGTGCGCCGTGACGCGGTGGACCTGCCCAACGTGCGGGCGGCGCTGGAGCATTCGGCGGTGGTGGCGGTCTTCGGGTCGGGCGAGGACCGCATCGAGATCCGCCGCACCGACCGGTCCGCCCCCACAGACGCAGGCGCCCCCGCTGACTCCGCCGCCCCCGCCGCCCCCGCCGACCGCCAGAGTGGGAGCTGACTCACCATGAGCGAGGACATGCGGTCCCTCCATGCCCCGATCGATCCGGACCTCACCCTTGCGCAGGCGGTGACCGGCAGCGTCACCCTCATCATCCCGACCTTCAACGAGGCGGGGAACATCGCCGAGCTGCTGCGCCGGCTCGGCGGCGCACTGCCCGACCCCGAACAGCTGCCCTGCGAGGTGCTGTTCGTGGACGACTCCACGGACGACACCCCGGCCGTCATCGAGAAGGCCGCCGCCGACCACCCCTTCCCGGTGGCCGTCCTGCACCGGGAGACGGCCGCGGGCGGCCTCGGCGGCGCCGTCGTCGAAGGGATCGGACGCGCGGACACCGACTGGATCGTCGTCATGGACGCCGACCTCCAGCACCCGCCCCACCTGGTGCCCGAACTCGTCGGCGAGGGGATCCGCACCGGCGCCGACCTCGTCGTCGCCTCCCGCTACATCAGCGGCGGCAGCCGCGCCGGACTCGCCGGGAGCTACCGCATCGCCGTCTCCCGCGGCGCGACCTGGCTGGCCAAGGGGCTCTTCCCGCGCGCGCTGCGCGGCATCAGCGACCCGATGAGCGGGTTCTTCGCGATGCGCCGCCGCGTCGTGACTGCGGAGACACTGAAGCCCCTCGGCTACAAGATCCTGCTGGAGCTTGCGGTGCGCTGCCGCCCCCGCAGGGTCGCCGAGGTGCCCTTCGTCTTCCAGGACCGCTACTCGGGCGAGTCCAAGTCCACCGCCCGCGAGGGCCTGCGCTTCCTCGCCCACCTGGCCTCGCTGCGCTCCGCGACCCCGCTGGCCCGCATGATCGGCTTCGGTCTGATCGGGCTCTCCGGCTTCGTCCCGAACCTGGCCGGGCTCTGGCTGCTGACCCACGCCGGGATGCACTACCTGCCCGCCGAGATCGTCGCCAACCAGGCGGGTGTCCTGTGGAACTTCCTTCTCATCGAGACCCTCCTCTTCCGCGACCGCCGCCGCCACCGCCACTGGGCCGACCGGATCGGCCGGTTCGCGCTGCTCGCCAATGCCGATCTGCTGCTGCGGATCCCGCTGATCGCGCTGTTCGTCGCCCGGTTCGGGATGGGGGCGCTACCGGCCACCGCCCTCGCGCTGGTGACCACCTTCGTCCTGCGGTTCGCGGCCACCGAGGCCCTCGTCTATCTGCCGCGCCGCACCAGGAGTTGAGCCGCACAGAAGGGAACCTTTCCATGCGTCTGACCATCCGGCGGAGGGCCGCCCTGCTCGCCGTCGGGGCGATGACCGCGGGCCTGTTGCTCACCGCACCGCAGCAGGCCACGGCCGGTCCGCCCAATCTGCTCTCCAACCCGAGTTTCGAGACCGCCGGCGCCGCCGGCTCCGACATGCCGTCCTGCTGGTCCAGGTCCGGCTGGGGCGACAACGACTTCACCTTCGCCACCGTTGCCGACGCGCACAGCGGCACCAAGGCGATGAAGGTCTCGCTCACCCGCCGCGTGGACGGCGACCGCAAGGCCCTGGTCACCGAGAACGCCACCTGCGCCCCGGGCGTCACGCCGGGCCGGCAGTACGACCTGTCCGCCTGGTACAAGTCGAACACCCCGGATGTGTCGGTGACCGTGTTCCGCCACGACACGACGGCGGGCTGGCAGTACTGGACCGACCTGCAGAACCCGCCCGTCAGCGCGGCCTGGGCGCGTACGGAGGTCCGTACGCCGGCCGTCCCGCCCCATACGGACAAGATCGCATGGGGGCTGTCGGTCTACGGGGTGGGCACGCTCACCACCGACGACTACGCGCTGGAGGAGGTGGGCGCCGCCCCGCCGCAGCCGGTCTGCTCGGGTACGACGGAGGAGTGCGCCAAGGGCAGGTGGGAGGTGATCCCGGCCAAGAACCCGGTGCGGTCGATGCACGCCGTCGTGCTGAAGAACGGCAAGGTGCTGCTGATCGCGGGCTCGGGCAACGACATCGCCCAGTTCAACGCGGGCACCTTCACCTCCGCCGTGTACGACCCGGCGAACGGGTCCTTCAAGGTGATCCCGACCCCGGTCGACATGTTCTGCGCGGGCCACGTGCAGCTGGCGGACGGCCGGGTGCTGGTGATGAGCGGCAACAAGGGGTACCCGTCGGCCGACGGCTCGATCGGCTACCAGGGGCTGAAGGACTCGTACACCTTCGACCCGGCGACCGAGACGTACACGAGGACGAACGACATGAACGGCGGGCACTGGTACCCGTCGGCGACGATCCTCGGCAACGGTGACGTGATCTCCTTCGGCGGGCTGAAGGAGGACTCGACGGGCAACGTGACCGCGGAGAAGTTCTCGGCGGCGCAGAACAAGTGGCTGCCGATGAACGAGGTCAATCAGACCTGGTCGTACTGGGGCCTGTACCCGTCGATGATCCTGATGCAGGACGGGCGGCTCTTCTACTCGGGCAGCCACACCTTCGGCAACGGCACCCCGGGCACCGGTGCCTCGATCTACGACTACGACGCCAACACCATCACCGACGTGCCGGGCCTGCGGAACAAGGACGAGCGGGACGAGTCGGCGAGCGTGCTGCTGCCCCCGGCCCAGGACCAGCGGGTGCTGACCATCGGCGGCGGCAACAACGAACGCAACCCGGCGGCGAACCGGCTCACCGACATCATCGACCTCAAGCAGCCGGCCCCCGCCTACACGGCCGGCCCGCCGATCCCGCAGGGCCTGGTCGACCAGGGCCAGGGCAAGCGGCCGCAGACCGGCGCCGAGGGCAAGATGTTCGTGTCGGCGGTGCTGCTGCCGGACGGGAAGGTGCTGGAGACCGGCGGCGGGCTGCACGACCGGGCCGACCCGGTCTTCGAGGCCTCCTTCTTCGACCCGACGACCAACACCTACCAGGCGGGCCTGGCCACCGACCCGATCCCGCGGACCTACCACTCGGCGTCGTTCCTGATGCCGGACGGCCGGGTGATGTCGGTCGGCGACAACCCGGGCAACGGGACGTACAACCACAACGTGTCGATCTACACCCCGCCCTATCTCTTCAAGGGCGCCCGCCCGCAGATCACTTCGGTGATCGACACGCAGTGGGTGTACGGGGACACGCAGCGGATCACCGTCAACCGGCCGATCGCGAGGGCGGAGCTGATCCGTCCGGCGGCGGTCACCCACTCCTCGGACCCGAACCAGCGGTTCGTGGACCTGCCGATGACCGTTGACGGCAACAACATCGACCTCAATGTCACCAGCAACCCCAACCTGGCGCCGCCCGGCTGGTACATGCTCTTCGCGGTCGACGCGAACGGCGTCCCCTCGATCGCGACCTGGGTGCACCTGGGCGGCCCGTCCGCACTGGCCGCCGCCCAGGAGCAGCCCGCCGCGCACGAGCACTCCTTCGCGAACGGGCCGGGACCGGCCAAGGACAACCCTGCGAAGCGGGACTCGGTCCCGGTCGCGCCGAGCGTGGCCGGCTGCGACCGGCACTACGGCACGGCCAACGTGTGCGTGCCGACCGCCTTCCCGGCCGAGGTGAAGGGGACGACGAAGGCCCGCTGCGACTGGCTGGCCGCCCACACGTACCCGAAGCGACTGAAGGTCAACGGCAGTGATCCGCTGCGTCTCGACCCCGACCGCGACGGATACGCCTGCTGAACGCAAGCAGGAAGGGGCCCGGCCGCGATTCTGCGGCCGGGCCCCTTCCCCGGGCTCAGTGCTGGTACGCGGCGAGCGAGATGCCGACGTAGTGGGCCACGAAGGCCGCGAGCGTCAGGGAGTGGAAGACCTCGTGGAAGCCGAAGAAGCGGGGCGAGGGGTTGGGCCGCTTCATGCCGTAGATGACCCCGCCCACGCTGTAGAGGAGGCCGCCGACGATCACCAGGACCAGAACGGCGATCCCGCCGGTGCGCATGAAGTCGGGCAGGAAGAAGACCGCCGCCCAGCCCATGGCGATGTAGCAGGGGGTGTAGAGCCAGCGCGGTGCGCCGACCCAGAAGACGCGGAAGGCGATACCGGCGGCGGCCGCGATCCACACCGCCCACAGCAGGGTCCGCCCGGTGGAAGGGGGCAGCAGCAGGACGGTCAGCGGGGTGTAGGTGCCCGCGATGATCAGGAAGATGTTGGCGTGGTCGAGCCGGCGCAGGATGGCCTCGCCCCGCGGTCCCCAGGTACCGCGGTGGTAGACCGCGCTCACGCCGAAGAGCAGGCAGGCCGTGAGGATGTACACCCCGCAGGCGACCCGTGCCCGGGTGGAGTCCGTGAAGGCCATGAGCACCAGGCCCGCGACGACCACGGCGGGGAACATCCCGAGGTGCAGCCAGCCGCGCAGCAGCGGCTTCTCCTCCAGGGCGGTCTCGGCCGCCTCCAGGGCCTCGACTACCGGTGTGGCCTCGGTGGCCGGGACGTCGGCGGCATCAGAAGTCATGCGCGCCATGCTACCTACGGGTCCGTAGGTTTCCGTCAGTGCTCTTTACGGAAGATTGACGGACGTGGCGATGCTCACGTGAGAGGCCCTCTGGACATATGCGCACATGCACCGGATGATCAGATGAGTGCGGTCGACACCGGATGAGCGGAGCGCGAAGCGTCCGGGTCGCAGCCCCCACGGGGCCTACACCAAACAAACCCCTCAACAAGGAGCAATCGTGGCGCGCGACAACGCGGCTCCCACCAGTTCGACTCTTCCCACCAAGCATGCAGAGCTGATCTCCTGGGTGGACGAGATCGCAGCCCTCACCCAGCCGGACCGCGTCGTCTGGTGCGACGGCTCCGAGGGCGAGTACGAGCACCTGTGCGAGGAGCTCGTAGCCAAGGGAACGTTCAAGAAGCTCGACGAGACGAAGCGCCCGAACTCCTACTACGCCGCCTCCGACCCCTCCGACGTCGCGCGCGTCGAGGACCGGACCTTCATCTGCTCCGAGAAGGAGGAGGACGCGGGCCCGACCAACCACTGGAAGGCCCCTTCCGAGATGAAGGAGATCTTCGCGGGGCAGGAAGGTATCTTCCGTGGTTCCATGAAGGGCCGGACGATGTACGTCGTCCCGTTCTGCATGGGCCCCCTCGGCTCCGAGCTCTCCGCGATCGGCGTCGAGATCACCGACTCCGCCTACGTCGCGGTCGCCATGCGCACCATGACCCGCATGGGCAAGCCCGTCCTCGACGAGCTGGGCACCGACGGGTTCTTCGTCAAGGCCGTCCACACCCTCGGCGCTCCGCTCGCCGAGGGCGAGGCCGACGTGCCGTGGCCCTGCAACACCACCAAGTACATCTCGCACTTCCCGGAGACCCGCGAGATCTGGTCCTACGGATCCGGCTACGGCGGCAACGCCCTCCTCGGCAAGAAGTGCTACGCCCTGCGCATCGCCTCCGTCATGGCCCGCGACGAGGGCTGGCTCGCCGAGCACATGCTCATCCTCAAGCTCACCCCGCCGGCCGGCGAGGGCGAGGCGAAGTACATCGCCGCCGCCTTCCCCTCCGCCTGCGGCAAGACGAACCTCGCCATGCTGGAGCCCACGATCCCCGGCTGGACCGTCGAGACCGTCGGTGACGACATCGCCTGGATGCGCTTCGGCGAGGACGGCCGCCTCTACGCGATCAACCCCGAGGCCGGCTTCTTCGGCGTCGCCCCCGGCACCGGCGCGCACACCAACGCCAACGCCATGAAGACCATGTACGCCAACACCGTCTTCACCAACGTCGCGCTCACCCCGGACGGCTCCGACGTGTGGTGGGAGGGCATGACCGAAGAGGCGCCCGCCCAGCTCATCGACTGGAAGGGCAACGCCTGGACCCCGGAGTCCGGGACCCCGGCCGCCCACCCCAACGCCCGCTTCGCCGTCCCCGCCGCCCAGTGCCCGACGATCGCCCCCGAGTGGGAGGACCCCAAGGGCGTCCCGATCTCCGCGATCCTCTTCGGCGGCCGCCGCGCCTCCGCCGTCCCGCTGGTCACCGAGTCCTTCGACTGGAACCACGGCGTCTTCATCGGCTCGAACATCGCCTCCGAGAAGACCGCCGCCGCCGAGGGCAAGGTCGGCGAACTGCGCCGCGACCCCTTCGCCATGCTGCCGTTCTGCGGCTACAACATGGGCGACTACATGGGCCACTGGGTCGACGTCGCCAAGGGCAAGGACCAGTCCAAGCTCCCGAAGATCTACTACGTGAACTGGTTCCGCAAGAACGACGCGGGCAAGTTCGTGTGGCCCGGCTTCGGCGAGAACAGCCGCGTCCTCAAGTGGATCGTCGGCCGCCTCGACGGCACTGCCGCGGGCGTCGACACCCCCATCGGCATCCTGCCGACCAAGGAGTCCCTCGACCTCGACGGCCTGGACCTCCCGGCCGAGGACCTCGACTTCCTCCTCACCGTCGACAAGGAAGTCTGGCGCGACGAGGCCTCCCTGGTCCCCGAGCACCTGAACACCTACGGCGACCACACTCCCAAGGAGCTGTGGGACCAGTACCACGCACTCGTGGAGCGCCTGGGCTGAGCCGGGACACGCCCTGAAGAAGGGCCATTGAACGTGGGAGCCCCCGACCAAGCGGCGCCCACCGCTGTGGGAGCCCCCGACCAAGCGGTTCCCACCGCAGCACATGACCGACCTCAAGAGCGTCCGCGCTCCTCCAGGTAGGCCGTGTGCGTCTGCTGACGGCGGGCCTCTGCTTCGCGGAGGTCCGCCGTCACTCTTTCCGCCTCCTCGTACAACAGGTCGAGCTGCCGCTCCAGATGGCGCTCCGGCGACTCCCCGCCCGGAGTGAGCCGGTCCCACCAGCGGGTCCGGTTGTAGCTGTCCACGCACTCCGGCACGTCCCGCCGGATCGCCCGCGACAGCGCGTGCACCGCCTCCGGCTCGGTGGCCAGGACCTCCGCCACCCACCCCGGCTCCAGCAGCGCCCCGTACAGCTCCAGCAGCCCCTCCCACCTGGCCCCGGCCGTCGTCGGCAGCTCCACCTCGCCCAGGTACTCCTTCAGCCGCGTGAAGTCCGCGCGCAGCGCGCCGACCTCCTCGCTCGGGTCGAAGGGCGGCGGCGCCACCCGCTCCGGCGGGGCGATCAGCGCGCCCGCCCCGTACAGCCCGGCGATCACCACCGGCCAGTACGCGCCGGCCACCCCGGCGAGGGTCAGGCCCAGCCCGACCACGCCACAGGCGGAGCCCGCCAGGTTCTTCCTCGACTCCAGGTGACCGAGCATCCGGCGCGCCCTATTGGTAGCCACGGATCTCCTCGAAGGCTCCGGCCAGCGAACCGCCCCCAGCTACCGCTGGGGGGACCCCCGTGCCGGTGGCGTCGAAGAGCCGCCCGCCGGTCAGTTCGGTGATGTGGGTGAGCTCCTTGCGGTCCGAGTCCCCGAACAGCACCGCGAAGACGGGCGTCTGCTTCTGCGCCGGCGGCAGGGCCGCGTAGAAGGAGTCGAAGTGCCCCGCCCCGACACCCTCGGTGTTCTCGCCGTCCGTCATCAGCACGATCGAGGTGAAGGCGTCCGCACCGCCCTTGCCGAGGTGCTGGTACGCCGCCTCCAGACTGCCGTACACCGCCGTACCCCCGTCCGGCTCCAGCGACTTCACGTCCCCCCGGATCGCGTCCAGGGCCGGACCCGGATTCCCCGGCTCGACGATGTGCGTGCGCACCTTCTTCACCTTGGACCCGAAGGGCAGCAGCGTCACCTCCTCGCGGTCCCGGAACCGCTGCCCGGTGCCCGAACTGCCCGAGCCCGTCAGGTCGGTGAGCGCCGACTTCAACCGCCCGATCCGGTCCTCCTCGCTCATCGACCCCGAGGTGTCCAGGACGTACACCGTCCGCGAGGGCCGGCGCAGCTCGTTCTCGTACGAGGCCAGCAACCCGTCGGCGACCGAACGCGAACCCGGGAAGGGCAGCTCGCGCCGCTTCTCCGCGTCCAGCCCCGCGGCCGGAGCCACCCCGGCCGCCACCGGGCGGCGGAAGGTCTGCTCGGTGATCGCCTTCTGCGCCTCGGGACCGCGCAGGTACTCCGTGAGCGCCCGCCCCGCATCACGGGCCCCGGCCGGGGCCGAGGTCAGCAGCGTCAGCGGATAGTGGGCGGTGACCACACCGTCGCGCGGCCGGATCACCGTCAGCGGAGCCCCGGCGCCCTTCGCCTCCCGGTTCATGGACAGCAGCACCGACTCGTAGTTCACCAGCGCGTCCACGTCCCCGCGCTTGGCGTAGGCCGTGACGAGCCAGCCCGAGGAGCCCGAGGTCAGCTTCTGCCCGGCGAAGAACTCCTTCAGCCGCGGCGCGGCCGCCTTCACGTCCGCGTCGCTCAGTGCCGCCTGCGCGCCCGACAGCCCCGAGGCCACCGACACCAGCGCCGAGAAACCGGAGTTGGAGCGCACCGGGTCCGTCATCCCGTAGGTGAGCTTCCCGGCGGCGACGGCCTCGTGCACCGCCGGCCAGGTCACCTCCCCGGGCTTCCAGCCGAGCCGGGCCAGCGCCTCCGGCTTCACCCCGAGCGCGACCGGCGAGGACATCACCGGCGTCTCGCTGGAGAGCTTCCCGGCCGCCTCCGGCCGCAGCCGCAGGTAGTCGTTGGAGGAGAGCCAGATCGCGTCGTACTTGCCGTCGGCGGTCCCCGAGGCGACCTGCTCGGCGGCGTCGAGCGTCCCGGACCAGGTCAGCTCGACACGGACGCCGGTGGCCGCCTCGGCGGCCTTCAGCACCGGCTCCATGTCGCTGAGCTCACTGGAGGCCAGCACCCGCAGGTGGCCCTCCTTGTACGTCGACTCCGCGGGCTCGGCGGGCCCGTCGGCGGTGCAGCCCGTCGCGGCCATCAGCCCGGCGAGCGCCAAGCCGATCCAGCTCCGCCGGCGCCCGGGCCGCAGGGCCGGACGGAGCCCGGGGGACGGGGAAGGTGTCGAGCGGAGAGAGGCTCCGCGCAGCGGCCTCACCGGGAGCCCCCGTCGAGCGCACCGGCGGTCCGCGTCCGCGCGAGATGCGCCGACGCCGTCTGCAGCTCCCCGGCCAGCGACTCCACCGTCGCGGCCATGTTCTGCGTCGCCTGCACCTTGAACGCGTCGATCGCGTCCAGCGTCCGGTAGATCTGCGCGAAGGCCGTCCGCAGCGTCTCCGCGCCCACCGCCGGGTCGGCCGCGATCCGCTGGATCTCGCCGCTCTGCGAGGACAGCATCTCCGCGTTGCCCCGGATCAGCTCCTCCGTGGTCCCCTTCAGGGCGTTGACCTGCTCGATCACCTTGCGCTGGTTGTCGAGGGCCGAAGCCAGCATCACGGCGATCCGCAGCGCCGACACGGTCGTGGTGGCGGCCCGGTCGACGCCCTTGATCAGCTCGTCGTTGTTGCGCCGGACCACGTCCATCGCCAGGTAGCCCTGCGCACACACGGCCAGCTGTGTCAGCAGGTCCTGGTGCTTCTGCCGGACCGGGAAGAGCACGTCCGCGCGCATCGCGTCGGCCGCCTGCGGATCGGTGTGCTCCGCCTCGGCGATCCGCTGCTCCACGGCACCGTCCAGGGCCTCGGTGAGGACGGCGTACTCCTGGAGCTTGCCCATGGTCTCCCACAGCCGCGAGCGCTCGGTGTGCAGGGCCGCGTTGTCGCGGCGCAGCTCGTCCTGGCCGCTGCGCAGCGAGCCCACGATCTTGTTGAGGGTCGCCTGCGAGGAGGCGTACTTCGCCACGTGGTCGCGGAACCTGTTGCCGCCCAGCTTCGAGAGGATCCCCTTGATGCCCTTGCCCGGCGTGTCCCGCGGGTCGAGGTCCTCGACGGTGCGGCGCAGCTCGACCAGGGACCCGGCGACGCGGGCCTGGGCGTCGCCCCCGCCGTCGGAGCCCAGCGAGCGCACCGCCCGCTCCAGCATCCGGTTGGACTGCTGGGCGGCGGTGCGGATGTCGGCCGAGCCGAGTCCGGCTATCTCGCCGATGCGCTGGGCGAACTCGGGGGAGCGGGCGTCGATCGCGGCGAGCGAGCCGACGTACTCCCCGGCCCGGCGGGCCATCTCCTCACGGACGCCGTCCTGGAGCGGGACCAGGCCGGCGGCCTGCTCCCTGCGTACGGGGGCGACGGGCTCCGGAGGGCTCAGGTGGAAGGACGTGTCCTCGGGCGGTGTCAGTGTCATGGCGTGTCCCCCTGGCCCTTGGCGCGCTGGGCCAGCGCCATCAGGATCTTGACGGTGGGTGTGCCGACCTGGCGGATGCCGGTCAGACCCGTGTTGAGGTAGGCGGTGTGCGGCGTCGTCGCGGCAGCGAACTCGGCCACGCCCTCCTGCGGGCGGAACCCGCGGAGCACGGCCAGTTCGCGCAGCTTCGGATCGGTGGCGAGGAGGGTGCCCAGCTCCTTCGCCCGCTCCGTCAGCGGCACGAAGGTGTGCGCCGAGTTGACGGTGGTGTCCGGGTAGAGGACGACCATGTCGCCCGGGTCCTGGTGCTGGAGCAGCAGCGAGGCCACCTGGGACTCGTACACCAGGATCAGCGGTTCGCCGCTGCCGCTGATGAACGCCCGGAAGGGGTCGTCGGTGCTGGGCTCCAGCGCGCCCTGAACGGAGATCAGCTTCCGCATCAGGGGTGCGGTGCGGGCGATGCCGGCGTCGTCGGCGACCACGGTGTTGCCGTTCGCGACGTTGGACGTGGCGGCGAGGAAGAGGGCGCCGGAGTTGGAGGAGGCCGGGTCGGTGGTCTTGATGAACACCGTGCCGGTCAGCTCGGCGTGGGCCGCGGAGCCGGGCAGCTGCTGCCAGGTGCGGTCCTCACCGGCGGCCTTGAGGAAGGGGCCCATGAGCAGGGTCCCGGAGTTCTTGCCGGTCATCCTGGCGAGGCCGTTGTCGGCCAGCACCCTGGCGGCGCCCGGCCGGGCGATGACGACGAGCGGGGAGAAGAAGGGCTTGGTCTCCTGGGCTCCCTTGAGCCCGGCGGCGGCCGCGACCTCCTTGGCGGGTTCACTGCTGCTGGGGAAGGCGAAGTCGAACTCCTTCAGGGCGAGTTGGTCCATCGCCCAGGAGCCGGAGGTCTCCGCCTTCACGGTGTAGCCCTTGGCGGCAAGGGCTTTGACGACGTCGGGGTCGCGGAAGAATTCGGACTTCTCCGAGCCGATGACGCCACGCACGGTCTTCGTTGCCGTGGTTTCTGGGTGATCCTGCCCCTGGAACGCGACGACGTAGAGCACGCCGCCGATCAGGAGGAGGCCCAGGACGATTCCTAGGATGCGTCTCACGGGTGCAGCGTGCTCGCGGAAACCCACATTCCGCGAGGAGTTGAATGAACGTCAGGTGTCCAGGCGGTCCCACTTCGAAATGCTGTGTGGGCCCTCGGGTGCTGGTGGGCCGGGCGGCGGCCCGGGAGGATCGGGGCATGGGCGTGAGCGCGTTGAAGTGGCAGGGCTGGCTGGTCGGCCTGGTGACGGTGGCCGGGCTGCTGGTGTTCGCCCCGCTGGCTCTGTACGTGTGGGCGAGCGGCGGCGATCCGCCGCAGGCACCGCCGCGGGCGGCGGTGGAGGACGTACGCGTCACCGGGTGCCGAATCGATCCGGCGAGCCGCCGGGTGGTGGCCGCCGTGGAGGCGACGGGCCGGGCCGAGGGACCGGGCGCGTACGTCGTCACGGTGGAGTTCCGCGACCGCGCCGAAGCGGACCCGGGCGGGCGGGCCGCGCAGGCGCTGGTGAAGCTCCCGGGCGTGGCCCCGGGCGCGACCGAGTACGGGGAGGCGGTCGGCCCGGTGTGGCCGGTGGCGACGGTGCCCTGGTGCGGGGTCGCCGGCGCGGAGTTCGCGCGGGCGGCCCGGTGATCCCTCGGCAGGGAGTCGCCACCGGTCCTCACAATGTGGCGATCAGCCGTTCTGGTTCACCTTGATGACGACGGTGCTGCACACCTTGTCGGCGAAGGTCTGCTTCTTCTCGTCCCACAGCGGCCACAGGTAGCCGATGTAGCAGGCGGCGCCGTCCAGGAAGTGCGCCAGCTTGCGAACGAACGCCATGCCGAAGCCGATTGTGGACCCGTCGGTCTCACGGTGCAGGCTGATGCCCACGATCTTCTTGCCGATCGACTGGCCGGTGGTGCCTTCCTTGTACAGCTGGAAGACGGCCATGCCGAGGGTGTACAGCATGCCGAGCAGGCTGAGGATGCCGGCGATCGCCTCGGTCGACTCGTCGGTGGCGACGGCCGCGCCGATACCGATCAGCGCGTACATCGGGCCAAGGATGATCAGCAGGTCGAGCAGGTACGCGCCGACGCGCAGACCCCAGTGGGCCAGCGGCGGCATCCCCGAGCCCGGCATGCCCGGCGCGGGCATGCCCGGCGTCGGGTAGGCACCGTACGGCGGCGGCGTCTGCTGCGGGTAGCCGTACTGCGGGACGGCGCCCTGGGGCGGCTGCTGGGGGTATCCGTACTGCGGCGGGACACCCTGCGGGGCCTGCTGCGGGTGGCCGGGCTGGCCCTGCGGGGGCTGCTGGCCGTACGGATTGTTCGGGTCGCCGAAGCTCATGGGCGAATCTCTCCAGAATGCTCGAACGGGGACGAAGCGGAGCAGGGGAGATTGACCATGTGGAGCGGCCTCCCCCGTACTGCCGCGATCTTTCAGCCCTCATCGTGTTCGGAGCACCGGAATCTGTCCAATTTCCGCCCCCGCCGCAGGCTCGCGCGGGGGACCGTGGCACCCGGTCCGGAGCCTCCGCGGCCCCGGACCGGGGCCGTCTAGAGGGCGCCGGCCAGGTCCGAGGACGTCAGGGCGGCGGCGTGCGCGTCCATGCGCTCGGCGGCGAGGATCGCGACGGTGGTGTCGGCACGGGACGCGGCGACGAGGAGCGCGCGGGCGGCGAGGTCATGGGCGCGCTGGTGCAGCGCGGCGGCGTCCTCGGCGGAGTGCCGCGGCGCGCGGGCGGGCTGGGCCCCGCGCAGTCGCGCGACCTGTGCGGCGATCTCGGCGGCGCCCTCGTCGAGCCCGAGCTCGTCGGTGACGGCGAGAAGGGCGGCGAGGTGGCCGGCGAGCTGGATGTCCAGAGCTTCGGCGCGGCTGCTGTGCGGGTAGTCGGCTGGGGTAGCGCCCATGCGGTGGACGACCGGCTTCGTGCGGATCGGCTCGTACATGAGGTGGCCTCCTGCGTGGTCAGGAGACCATCCTACATTGGATTGGTTCTAAAGTTGAGCTGAATCCTGTTGTTGGGGGTGCGTCTCGCCGGATGGACACCGGCGAGACCGCACGTACGCGACTACACCTGGCTGTAACCGTCCAGGAAGTTGCCGATCCGGGTCACCGCGTCGGCCAGATCCTTGGCGTTCGGCAGGGTCACGATCCGGAAGTGGTCGGGCTCGGGCCAGTTGAAGCCCGTACCGTGCACCACCATGATCTTCTCGGCCCGCAGCAGGTCGAGGACCATCTGCCGGTCGTCCTTGATCTTGTAGACGGACGGGTCCAGCTTGGGGAAGGCGTACAGCGCACCCTTCGGCTTCACACAGGTGACGCCCGGGATCTGGGTGAGCAGGTCGTGCGCGACGTTGCGCTGCTCCAGGATCCGCCCGCCGGGCAGGACCAGGTCCTCGATCGACTGCCGGCCGCCGAGCGCGGTGGCCACGGCGTGCTGCGAGGGCATGTTCGCGCACAGGCGCATGTTCGCCAGGACCGTGAGGCCCTCGATGTAGCAGGAGGCGTGCTTCTTGGGGCCGCAGACCGCCATCCAGCCGGCCCGGTAGCCGGCGACGCGGTAGTTCTTCGAGAGCCCGTTGAAGGTCAGCGTCAGCAGGTCGGGGGCGATGGCGGCGGTGTTGTGGTGCACGGCGCCGTCGTACAGGATCCGGTCGTAGATCTCGTCCGAGCAGACGACCAGGTTGTGGCGGCGCGCGATGTCCGTCAGCCCGCGCAGCATCTCTTCGTCGTAGACGGCGCCGGTCGGGTTGTTCGGGTTGATGATGACGATCGCCTTGGTGCGATCGGTGACCTTGCGCTCGATGTCGGCGAGGTCGGGCATCCAGTCGGACTGCTCGTCGCAGCGGTAGTGCACGGCCGTGCCGCCGGCGAGGGAGACGGAGGCGGTCCACAGCGGGTAGTCCGGTGCGGGGACCAGGACCTCGTCGCCGTCGTCGAGCAGTGCCTGCATCGACATCTGGATCAGCTCGGAGACGCCGTTGCCGAGGTAGATGTCCTCGACGTCCAGGTCGATGCCCTTGGTCTGGTAGTGCTGCATGACCGCGCGGCGCGCGGAGAGCAGCCCCTTCGCGTCGCCGTAACCGTGGGCCGTGCCCAGGTTGCGGAGCATGTCCTCAAGGATCTCCGGCGGGCACTCGAAGCCGAAGGCCGCGGGGTTGCCCGTGTTGAGCTTGAGGATGCGATGACCTGCTGCTTCGAGCCGCATCGCCTCTTCGAGCACGGGGCCGCGGATCTCGTAACAGACATTGGCGAGTTTGGTTGACTGGATCACCTGCATGACGGGAGCTTACGGGCCCGGGTGCGAGCGTGACGTGTGTTTTCGAAGAGAGACCCGGGGTCGATTTGTCCCACTTCGGGCAATGGGTGGGTGGGGGTGCGGTCCCCCCTTGGAATCCGGGGTCGCGCCCACGTCCCGACCTGCGGAATGGGTGACGTGGGGGCAGATGGGAGCGCATGGTGTTGCGCTCGTCACCCCGGGTGCCGCGGAAGATCGGCAGCGCCGGGTACGCCGCATGAGTACGGGACGTCGGTACGAGGCATGAGTACGCCGCATGAGTACGCGGGATGAGTACGCGCACTCATGCGGGCGCCCGTGCCGCGGTGGAGGCTGGAGGCATGCACCAGGGCGAGCGGGAAGCCGGGTCGGCACGGTCATCGTTGCCGCGGCGGGCGTCCTGATGGTGGCGGGGGCGGTCCTCATGGGCCCGCTCATGCCGGTGGTCCTGAACGGCGGCAACTGAGGGGCGCGAGACAGTGGTTTTCGTAGTCGGTGACATGGAGATCGCCACGGTCGGCACGGATGGCGACGACCGGGCGATCGAGTTCCTGGTCAGGCCGGAAGGGGTCGTGGAGGAGGGCCACTTCGCGATCTTCCGCGACCACGACCAGGACTGGGAGTCGGCCCGCCTCGCCATAGCCCCCGACTCGGGCAGCGTCCCGCTGGCCGCGGTGGAATGGGCGGTGGAATTCGCCCGCGAGTACCTCTGAGGGGGGCTTCGGGGGTGGGGGTGCGGCGGGGGTGCGGTCGGGCGGGGGTGGTGACGTTCGGGGCGGCTCCCGCCCACCGAAGCCGCCCCGAACGTCACCGACGCCGCCCGCCCGCCCCCACCCCCACCCGCAACGGATGAGGCTCGGCCCGCGCCGTGTGCGGTCTCAGCTCCGGACCTGCCACGCGGGGTGCGGGGGGCGGGGTGCGCGGCGCTTGTAGGCGTCGATCGTGAGGAACAGGGCTCCCGAGGCGGCCGTCGCGGTGAACGACAGGATCGCGGCGGCCGGCCGCCACATGTGCGAGATCCCTACGAGCATCAGCCACGTCGCCGCCGAGGCCCCGGCCGTGAACAGCACCAGCGCGATCCTGGCTCCGAGCGACATGCTGCCGCTCGCCGCGACGCACCCGTACCCCAGGAGCGCGCCCGGGAGGAGGGTCACGATCACACCCAGGATCACGAAGAGAAGCAAGGCGATGACCATGGCGCACTGACCTCCGGACCGGATCCGCTCCCCGCCGGTCGGGCGGGGTCGTCTGCAGCCATCCTGTCAGATGATTTGAACGTGTTCAATGCAGGGTGGCTGCCTTGTGGCTGCGGGGCGCTGGCGTCAACGGGGGGGGGGGGCGATGCGTGGTGCTGTCACCCGGAGGCTTCGGTGTCGGGGTCGGGGCCCGGCAGTGGCGGCGTGGCACGATCGCGGGATGGAGTACCGGTATGCCACCGAGGCCGACGCGCCCGCCATGGCGGAGCTCTTCGCCGCCAACCACCATGACGCGCTGACCGAACGGCAGCGGGCGGAGCAGGGGTTCGTGCAGGGTCGGCTCGACGTCGGCGCGCTGCGGGCGATGGCCGGTGCGCGCGAGCTGCTGGTCGCGGACGACGCGGGCCGGATCGCCGGCCTCCTCGCGCTCTCCCCGCCCGCGGCTCCGGCCGATCCGCCGCCGCCGGTCGCGGGTCTGCTCCGGGCGCAGGCCACCCTGGAGTGGCAGGGGCGGCCGCTGGCCGAGGCGCGGTGGCTGCTCTACGGGCCGGTCGTGGTCGATGCCGCCTACCGGGGGCGCGGCGTGGCACGGGCGCTGTTCACCATGGCGGTGTCGGCGGCCTCGGAGCGCGCGGAAGCCGTGGTCGCCTTCATCGAGGCCGGGAACGTGCCGTCCTGGAAGGTGCACGTCGACGGCTTCGGCATGGTCCCGCTGGGCGAGTTCGTCGTGGATGGGCGCACGTACAGCGCGGTCGCCGCGGCCACGCTCTGAGGGTGCCCGGGAGTGCCCGGGAGCGCCCGGGAGTGCCCGAGGCGTCTCGGGGTTCCGGACGTGTGCGGGCGGTGGTCAGCCCGTGCGTTCCAGGATCACCAGTGGGATCTCGCGGGGCCGGGCCGCGGCGCGGTCGTCCTCGAACGGGGGCCACAGGGCCGTCAGCATCTCCCAGTACATCTCCCGCTCCCCGGGCGTGGCGGTGCGCGCCTGCGCCATGAAGGAGGCGGCGCCGACCTGGAGGCGGACCTCCGGGTGGGCGGTGAGGTTCCGGTACCAGCGGGGGTGCTCCGGGGCGCCGTACGCGGAGGCCAGGACGAGGTGGCGGCCCGCGTCCTCGCAGTAGATCAGCGGGGTGCGCAGGGTGCGGCCGCTGTCGCGGTCGAGCGTGGTGAGCAGCAGGGTGGGGACCCCGTGCCAGAGGTGCCCGTCGGCTCCGGCGGTGGTCACGTAGGCACGGACGTGGTCGAGCCGTGGGCCGGGGCGCGGGTCGGTGGGGTGCTCCCAATCGACGTCGAGTACGTGCATTTTCCTGTCCTTAGGGTTGTGTCCCCCCTGTGGCTAACGAGCATTAACGATTCTGGATGCGCCCGACCCGTAGCGCATGCCTACAGGTCTGGACCAAGCTCGTCGCATGGATCTGGAGCTGAGGCACCTCAAGATCGTCCGGGCCGTCGCCGACGCCGGGAGCCTGACCCGGGCCGCCACCGCGCTCGGCCTCGCGCAGCCCGCGCTCAGTACGCAGTTGAAGCGCATCGAGCGCGCGCTGGGCGGGACCCTGTTCGTGCGCGGCCGCGAGGGCGTACGGGCCACCGCGCTCGGGGAGCTGGTGCTGGAGCGGGCCAGGGTGCTGCTGCCCGCGGTGTGCGAGCTGCAGGAGGACGCCCGGCGATTCGCCCGGCAGGGGACGCCCGGCTACCGGCTCGGCGGCACGCACGGGCCACTGCTCGGCGGGCTCGTGGACCGGCTCGCGCGCCGGGAACCCGGCGTACCCGTCACCACGTACACCTCCTGGTCCGAGAGGGACATCGCCGGGAGCGTCGCCGAGGGGCGGCTGGACTTCGCGATGGTCGGAGTCTGCGGGGAGAGCGCGCCGCCCGAGCCGGGGCGGCTGGCGTGGATGGAGGTGGCGCGCGACCCCGTGCACGTGATGCTCGCCGAGGACCATCCGCTGGCCCTGGCCCCGCGCGCGGAGATCGAGCTCGCCGAGCTGGCCGCCGAGGCCTGGACGGACGTCCCCGGCGACGGCTGCTTCGGCGACTGCTTCGCCGCGGCCTGCGTGCGCGCCGGTTTCACGCCCGCATGCGTCTACGAGACCGACACCGCCTCCTGCGTGCACCTGGTGCAGGTGGGGCGGGCCGTCGGACTGTGCCGGGCCACCTTCCCTGTGACGCCGGGGGTGGTCACGAGGCCGCTCGCCCGGACTCCGCTGATGTGGCGGCACCTGCTGGGGTGGCATCCCGCGGCGCGCGCGGCGGCCCGGGCCGCGGAGGTACTGGAGCACGCCCGGGCCGCGCACGCGCAGGCGCTGGCCGGGTCGGCCGGCGGTCTGCCGCCGGGTCTGCGGACAGCGGACGACCCCGCCCCGGGGCGCGACCCCGGGGCGGAGCTTCGGCAGCATCCTTGTCGCGCTGAAGCCGCGGGCCGTACCTGAGTACAAGCGGGCACCGGCGACTACCGGTGAGTACCGGCTCGTACCGGCGTGGCCGGGTGCGGGGGTACCCGAGTGACCCGGGTACCGGGCACCTACGGCAGATAGCGCTCGATGACCTGCGGGCCCTCCTTCTCGATCAGCAGCCGAGCCTTCTCGACCCGCTCCGGAGTCGGGTCGTGGCCCGTCGCCATCACGAGGTCCTCGGGGTCGTACGGTCGCTCCCCGCCCGTGAAGAGCCGGTCCGACCGTGTGGGCTGCTCGTCGGGTTCACTGACCATCGCGTACCTCCTACGGTTTTCCCCTGGCCCCATCCTCCGACCGCCGCCCCATGAACGCACCTCGACCGCGGGCATAACACCGGGGGAGGGGCCAACCGGCAGCTCCCGCAAGGCGGTTCGGATTTCTACGGTTTCCGCAGACCCCCCACCGGAAACCGAGGAGATCCCCCATGCTCAAGCGACACGCCCGCGCGGCGTGTACCGCCCTGGCCGCCGCCGGGCTGCTGCTGGCCGGGACCGGCGGCGCCACCGCCGATTCCGCCCCCGCCGCACCCTCCGCGGCGGCCACCCTGCGCACCGCGGACGCCCCGCCCGAGCTGCTCGCCGCCATGCAGCGCGACCTCGGCCTGACCCCCACGCAGGCCAGGGCGCGCCTCGCCCACGAGGCCGAGGCCGGTGCCACCGCCGCCCGGCTGAGGGACCGGCTCGGCCCCGCCTTCGCCGGGGCCTGGGTGGACGGGGCCGACGCCGGCACCCTCACCGTGGCCACCACCCGGGCCGCCGACACCGCCGCGATACGGGCCACCGGAGCCCGGGCGGAACTGGTCACCCGCGCCTTGGCCGACCTGGACGCCGACCGGGCCGCACTGGACCGGGCCGCCGGCCCCGCGACCCCGGTCCGCTACGTCGACCCGCGCTCCAACACCCTGGTCGTCGAGGAGACCGAGGCGGGGGCGGCCGCCGCGCTCCTGGCCGCCACCGGGACCGACGCCGCCCGGGTCACGGTGGTCCGTACGGCCGAGGCCCCGCGCCCGCTGTACGACCTGCGCGGTGGCGACGCGTACTACATGAACGGCAGCGGCCGCTGCTCCGTGGGCTTCCCCGTGACCAAGGGCTCCACGAACGGCTTCGCCACCGCCGGGCACTGCGGCCGCGCCGGGACCACCACCAGCGGCTTCAACCAGGTCGCCCAGGGCTCCTTCCAGGCCTCGGTCTTCCCCGGCAACGACATGGCCTGGGTGGCCGCCAACACCCAGTGGACGGCGACCCCCTACGTGAAGGGCGGCGGCGCGAACGTGCAGGTCACCGGTTCGGTGCTGCAGCCGGTCGGCGCCTCGGTGTGCCGTTCCGGATCGACCACCGGATGGCACTGCGGCACGATCCAGCAGCACAGCACGAGCGTCACCTACCCCGAGGGCACCATCTCCGGCGTGACCCGTACGACGGTCTGCGCCGAGCCGGGCGACTCGGGCGGCTCCTACATCTCCGGGAGCCAGGCGCAGGGCGTCACCTCGGGCGGTTCCGGCAACTGCTCCAGCGGCGGGACCACCTTCTTCCAGCCGCTGAACCCGATCCTGTCGGCGTACGGCCTCACCCTCAAGGTCAGCGGCAGCGACCCGGGCCCGGGCCCCGGTCCCGGCGAGCCCGAGCCGGGCGGCACGTGGAAGGCGGGCACCGTCTACGCGGCCGGCGCCACCGTCACCCACGGCGGCGCGACCTACCGCTGCATCCAGGGGCACCAGGCCCAGACGGGCTGGGAGCCGCCGAACGTCCCGGCGCTCTGGCAGCGGGTGTAGCGGCGTAGCGGTGCGGCGGGTGCAGAGCCCGCTCGGCCCGGCCCCTGCCCGGTCCCGCGCGCGGACCGGTGCCGTGACTGCCAAGGGGGGAGTCACGGCACCTCCGCGTGCGCGCGGGTCACACGAGGACCGCCGCCAGAGTGCCGAGCGCGCCGAAGACGGTGAGCAGTGCGCAGATCGACAGGTTCACGATCCGGTGCTCCCAGAAGACCGCGACGAACTCGCGGATGGTGGCGCTCGGCCAGTAGTACTTCGCGGTGGGGGAGCCCACCACCTGCCCGTTGACGCCGGTCTTGCGGGCCAGCATCGCCGCCCGGAAGGCGTGGAAGTTGTTGGTGACGACCACGCACTTGTAGGCCGGGTCGTGGGCCGTCATGATCTCCCGGCTGAAGAGCATGTTCTCCTCGGTCGTGGTGGAGCGGTCCTCCAGCACGACGTGCTGCTCGGGCACGCCCTGCGCGATCAGCCAGTCCGCCATCGCCCGGGCCTCGGCGACCTTCTCGTCCGAGCCCTTGCCGCCCGAGACGAGGAGGACCGGCGGCCGGCCGCTCCGGGCCAGCTGGGCCTCGTAGATCTGCTGCCCCTTGCGCAGGCGGGAGGCCAGCAGCGGCGGCACGCGGTCGCCGCCGACCAGGCCCGAGCCCAGCATGACCACGTGGTCGACGTCGCCGCGCACCTTGATCCGCCCGTAGAGGAAGGCGTAGCCGAGGAAGCAGAAGAAGACGAAGGAGACGTAGCCGGCGACCACGGTGACCGTTCCGGCGATGCCGCCGAGGAGCGGGGAGCCGACCACGCCGACGAGGACCAGCAGCGCGATCAGCGCGAAGATCGCGAGGCCCGCGAGCATCGACAGCAGGTTGGCCGGCCGGAAGCCCTCCTTGCGGATCATGATCATGCCGTTGCGGACGAGGTAGCCGCCCAGGACCAGGGTGGCGAACGCGGGTGAGGCGAAGGCGAGCACGACGACCGTGACGGCGGCCCAGGTGGGCAGCTTGCCGACCTGGAGGAACACGGCGGAGAACAGGCTGAGGAAAGTCAGCCCCAACAGCACGGCGTTGCTGAAGCGTCGCCGGTCCTGCCGGACGCTTACGCAGAACGCGAGGAACAGCAGGGCGGCAAGGGCGAAGGCGACCATGCCGACCATCGTAGATGTCGGATTTACCGAAGATCGCGGGCGGTTCGGCGCACGGACCGTCCGGCCAGCACGTCCGTCCGGCGTCCGTCGCGCATCACGAAGCGTCCGTCGATCAGGACGTGCGGGATACCGGTCGGCAGCACACGCGGCCGCTCGTACGTGGACCCGGCCGCGACCGTGTCCGGGTCGAAGAGGACGAGGTCGGCGCGGTACCCCACGCGGACCAGGCCCCGGTCGGGCAGCCGCAGGCGCGCCGCGGGCCGGCCGGCCAGGTGCGCCACGCACTCCTCCAGGGAGAGCAGGCCGAGTTCGCGGACGTAGTGACCCAGGTAGTGGGGGAAGGTGCCGTAGGCGCGCGGGTGCGGTTTCGCGCCCTGGAGGATGCCGTCGGAGCCGCCGGTGTGGACGCGGTGGCGCATGATCGCCCGGACGTTCTCCTCGTGGCCGACGTGCTGGAGGATCGTCGGCGCGAGCCGGTCCTCGAGCAGCAGCCTGCGGGCGGTCTCCCAGCCGGCCACGCGGGTGCCCACGTACGGGGCGAGGGCGGGGTCGGCGGTGCCCGAGATCTCGATCGTCGACCAGTCGACGGGCACCCCGTGGCAGCCGTCGGAGCCCTCGACCTCCAGCGCGCGGCGGATCCGCTCGGCCTGGGTGCCGTCGCGCAGCCGGGCGAGGACCGCCTCCGGGCCGCCCTCGTTCGCCCAGCCGGGGAGGAGCGCGACGAGGGTGGTGCAGCCGGGGGTGTACGGGTAGCTGTCGAGGGTGATGTCGGCGCCGTCGGCCAGGGCCGCGTCGAGCAGGGCGAGCAGTTCGGGGGCCCGGCCCCGGTTCTCGCCGAAGTTCATCGTGGCGTGCGCGAGGTGCAGGGCGCAGCCTGCCTCCCGGGTGAGCGCGACCATCTCGGCGTAGGCGGCCAGCGCGCCGTGGCCGTAACTGCGGTGGTGCGGGCAGTAGTAGCCGCCGTACCGGGCCACGACCCGGCACAGCTCGGTCAGTTCGGCGCCGGTGGCGTACATGCCCGGGGTGTAGGTGAGACCGGAGGACAGGCCGACGGCGCCCTGGGCCAGGCCGTCGGCGACGAGCTGCCGCATCCGGTCCAGCTCGGCCGCGGTCGCCGGGCGGTCGTCCCAGCCGAGGGCGTACGCGCGGACCGTGCCCTGGGGGACGAGGTAGGCGGCGTTGACCGCGATGCCCTCGCCGTCGAAGCCGCGGTCCAGCCGGTCGAGGTACTCGCCGACCGTGCGCCAGTCGAAGGCGATGTCGTCGCCGGGGCCGTTCCAGCCGGCGATCGCGGCCCGCACCTCGCCGAGCGTGCGCTCGTCGACGGGCGCGTACGACAGGCCGTCCTGGCCGATGACTTCGAGGGTCACCCCCTGTGCGGCCTTCGCGCCGTGGTCCGGGTCGCGGAGCAGCGCGAGGTCGCTGTGGGCGTGCATGTCGACGAAGCCCGGGGCGAGGGCGAGGCCGTGCGCGTCGACGGTCTCGCGGCCCCCGGACAGCCTGCCGATCCCGGCGATCCGGCCCTCGTGGACGCCGACGTCGGCGGTGCAGGAGGGCCCGCCCGTGCCGTCGACGACGCGGGCCCCCCGGATGACCAGGTCCACCGGCCGCTGCCTAGAAGAAGGTGCGGACGTAGTCGGTGACGGTGCCGTCGGCCGCCACGACCGGGATCAGCGGCCACTTCTCGAAGATCGTGCAGGGGTGCGACATGCCGAGCGCCACCCAGTCGCCCACCTGCACGTCCTCGGCCGAGTCGGTCTCCAGCCAGGCGTGCTGGTCGGACAGTTTGACCACGCGGACGCCGGTGGCGGGGCGCTCCTCGCCGGTGAGGGCGTCGCGGACCAGCTCGGCCTCGGGCAGGCCCAGGTCGTAGGCGATGTCGCGCTTGCCCGCGTTGACGAAGGCCTGGGTGGCGGAGGGCCGGGACACGACCTGGGTCCACAGCCGGAACGCCGGGCGCAGGCCGCCCTCGTCGGGGTGCCGGTTGAAGGGGGTCAGGCGGGTGTACCAGCCGTGGTCGTGGGAGACGTACGCGCCGGAGCGCAGCAGCTTGAGGACCGGGCGGGAGAGCTCCGGGAGCTCGGCGAAGACGTCGGCGACCGCGTCGAACCAGGCGGAGCCGCCGGCGCTGACCACGATCTCGTCGAGGTCCGCCGGGAACCGGCCCGCCTTGTCGAACTCGACGGCCAGGGCGGTGAGGCGGCGCAGGTACGCGTGGACGGAGTCCGGGTCGGCGCCGGGGACCTCGGCCTCGTAGCCGCCCAGGCCGACGAGGCGCAGGGTGGTGGTCCGGGCGACGGCGTCGGCGACGGCACGGCAGTCCTCGTCGGTACGCACCCCCGTACGGGCACCTTCGCCGGCGCCGAGCTCGACGACGACGTCGATGCGGGCGGCCGGTGTCCGGCCCTGGAGGGCGCGGTCCATGAGCTCGACACCGCGCACGGAGTCGACGTAGCAGACGAAGCGGAAGCCGGGGTCGGCGGCGAGCTCGTCCGCGACCCAGCGCAGGGCGGCCGGATCGACGAGCTCGTTGGCGAGGAAGATCCGCTGGATGCCGAAGGCGCGGTAGACGCGGGCCTGGTGGGGGACGGCGGCGGTGATGCCCCACGCGCCGTGCTCCAGTTGGCGCCGGAAGAGCTGGGGGGACATGCAGGTCTTGCCGTGCGGGGCGAAGGCCAGGTCGTGGCGGGCGGCGTAGGTGCCGAGCGCGGTGAGGTTGTGCTCCAGCGCGTCCGCGTCGAGGGTCAGGACGGGGGTGGTGAAGCCGCCGGTGTGCAGGTCGCGGCGCTCGGCGGCGAGCTGACCGACGGTGAGGCCGTGCGCCTGGGCGTCCGGGGGGAGGCCCTTGAACCGGTGGTCGACCGGTTCGTCGGCGAGGTCCTTGACGGGGTCGCTGTCGCTGGCCATACGTACCTCCGGGTTGCGCGATGTGCAACGGTCATTGCGTGTGCCGCTGCACGCTGTCTAACATCCCCGGTGACGGCGGGTCAACGTGCGGAAGATCCAGCCTCGCCGGCGGTTGAGGCGCGGGGTCCGGGCGGAGCCCGGAGCGCCGGCGGAGCCGGTGTTCGCAGTGACGGTCACGAAAGGACGCGGCATGAGCCAGTCGGTGGAGCGCGCGCTCAGGATTCTGCCGGTCCTGGCGGGGGGCCCCGCCGGCCTCGGCGCGGTCGCCGACGCGCTCGGCGTGCACAAGAGCACCGCGCTGCGCCTCCTGCGCACCCTGCACGCGCACGGCCTCGTCTACCGCCGGCCCGACGGCCGCTACCGCCTCGGCGCACAGCTCTTCGCGCTCGCCGCCGAGGCCATCGAGAACCTGGACGTCCGGGAGATCGCGCACCCCCACCTCGTGGAGCTGAACAGGGCCACCGGGCACACCGTCCACCTCGCCCTGCACCAGGACGACGAGGTCGTGTACGTCGACAAGGTCGACAGCCGCTACCCGGTCCGCATGTACTCGCGCATCGGCAGGCCCGTACCCCTCACGGTCGCCGCCGTCGCCAAGCTGCTCCTCGCCGACCTGCCCGAGGCCGAGCGGCGCTCCCTCGCCGATCGGATCGAGTACCCGCGCTACACCGCCCGTTCGACCCCGGACGCGGCGGCCTTCCTGCGCGAGCTGGAGCTCGTACGGGAGCAGGGCTGGGCCACCGATCTCGGCGGGCACGAGGAGTCCATCAACTGCCTGGGGGCGCCCGTGCACGGGCCGGACGGGCGGGTCGTCGCCGCGCTGTCGGTGTCCGCGCCCGGTGTGGTCCTCGCCGCCGAGGGGCTGCTCGAACTGCTGCCGCAGGTGCTGCGTACCGCCGAAGCCATCAGCCAGGACTACTCAGGAGCACAGGAGAGCACGTGAGCGAGCAGAACGTCCCCGGGAAGACCGCCATCACGCCCGACACCCACACCACCCCGCCCGCGAGGTTCTCGCACGGCGTGCGCAAGGGGAACATCCTCCAGGTCGCCGGCCAGGTCGGCTTCCTCCCGCACGTCGACGGGCAGCCGCCCACCCCCGCCGGGCCCACGCTGCGCGAGCAGACCCTGCAGACGCTGGAGAACGTCCGTTCCGTGCTGGAGGCCGGCGGCGCGGGCTGGGACGACGTGATGATGATCCGCGTCTACCTCACCGACACCGGGCACTTCGCCGAGATGAACGGCATCTACAACGCCTACTTCGAGGAGCAGGGGCTCAAGGAGGCCCCGGCCGCCCGCACCACCGTGTACGTGGGCCTGCCGGCCGGGCTGCTCATCGAGATCGACGCCCTCGCCGTCCTCGGCTGAGGCCGGCCGCCGGACATGCGGGCGGGGCGCCCCCCTGGCGGTGGGGCGCCCCCTTTCACGCGCCGCACACGGTCACGGCGCCGCGCAGTACTGGGCTTCCTTGCCGATCGAGCGGTACATGCAGTCCGCGTTCTCCAGCAGCTGGAGCACCGCGTCCTTGTTGCGCGCGGTCTCGCGGTCGATGACCTCGTCCGGCGGGTAGAAGCCGCCGCCGCCGCTCTCCGGGTACATCTCGAAGGTGTAGGAGAAGATCTTCTGGTTGCCCCACAGCCAGTCGTCGATCGTGCCGTCCGTGATGTACAGGTCGCTCGACTGCTCCGGCGTGTAGCCGTTGCTGGCCGCCATGCTGGTGCCGATCTTCTTGTAGACGGCGAGGTCGTCGGCGGTCAGGCCCGGTGCGGTGTCGTTGTACGTGTAGCCGAAGGGCCACAGGACGAGCTCGCTGTAGGTGTGGAAGTCGATGGCGGCCTTGATCTGCTGCTTGCCGCCGATCACCCGGCTGCGTACGAAGTCGGCGACGACCTTCACCTCGGGCGCCGACTCGGCGGACGCGCCCCGGTAGGTCTCGGAGCTCTTGCTGCTGCTGGAGCCGCCGCAGCAGCCGAACTTGTAGTTCCAGTTGCGGTTCTCGTCCGTGCCGACGTACGAGGAGCCGGAGTTCGGCTGCCGGTTCTTGCGCCAGGAGCGGTAGGAGCCGGTGGCGATGTCGTACTCGCCGCCGTCCGGGTTGAGGTCCGGCACGATCCAGATCTCGCGGCCGTTGACGGCGCCCGTGACCCGGGAGTCGCTGCCGTACTTGGAGGTGAACTCCTTGAGCAGGTAGAGGGCCATCTCGACGGTCAGGTGCTCGCGCGCGTGCTGGTGGGCGGTGAAGAGCACCTCGGGCTCGGCCTCGTCCGTCGCGACGTTGTCGCTGATCTTGATGGCGAACATGTCCCGACCCTGGTACGACTTTCCGATCACCCGCTTGCTCGCGATCGCGGGGTACTGCGCGACGAGCTGGTTGATCTCCGCCGTCGCCTCGGCGTAGTTGTGGTACTTCGAGTCCGCCGAGGGGAAGTCCATCGGGCTCGCCGCGATACCGGGCAGCGAGCGGTCCGGGGGCCCGGGCAGGGCCGTCAGCCGGTAGCCGAGCTCCTTGAGCTTCCTGGCCTGCATGGTGTCGGCGCTGACCACGACGGTGTGGTCGTCGACCTCGTCGATCGAGACGCCCGTACGGAGCAGGGCGGTGCGGTCGGCGGCGGTGGAGGGGCCGTGGATCCGGTACTGGACGATCGCCTCGTCCTGGGTGGCGGTCGAAGGAGTGGGCGGAGGGGAAGCCGTCGCGCTCATGCCGTAGGCGGGTGCGCCCAGCGCGAGCGCCAGCAGGGCCGCCGTGACGGCGGCCCTTCGGCGGGTATGGAGCCGCATGCGTTCTCCTGGGTCGGGAGTGTGGGGGTAGCCGTGCGGACGCGCACAGCGTGCTCTCGTGGCATGTCCCGGTCAAGGACACGCTGTGTCGGCCGAACCGATCCGGCCACCCCCACACGTACCGCCTACGGGAGGCCGTGGACCTTCGGACCCACCGAGTTCGACCAAGCACTACCCGCCTTGGCGTCCCAGTTGGTCGACCAGGTCATGGCGCCGCGCAGACCCGGGTAGGTCTTCGACGGCTTGAAGGAGCCGCAGTTCGTCCCCCTGGTCAGGCAGTCCAGGGCGTTGTTGACGATGGTCGGGGACACGTAGCCGCTGCCCGCGCCGCTGGGGGAGGCCGGGACGCCGATGCCCACCTGCGAGGGGTCGAGGCCGCCTTCCAGCTGGATGCAGGCGAGTGCGGTGAGGAAGTCGACGGAGCCCTGGGAGTAGACCTTGCCGTCACAGCCGTTCATCGAGCCGCTGTTGTAGTACTGCATGTTGACGACGGTGAGGATGTCCTTGATGTTGAGCGCCGTCCTGAAGTAGCCGCCCTGCGTGGACTGCATGTCGATGGTCTGCGGCGCCATGGTGATGACGAGCGAGGGGCCCGCCTTCGACGACAGGGAGCGCAGCGCCTGCGTCATGTAGGTGGGGTTCAGGCCGTTCTCCAGGTCGATGTCGATCCCGGTGAACCCGTACTCCTGCATCAGGGCGTACGCGGAGTTCGCGAGGTTGTTCGCGGAGGTCGAGTCGCCCACCGTGATGGTCCCCTTCTCGCCGCCGATGGAGAGGATCACCGACTTGCCGGCCGCCTTCTTCGCGGCGATGTCGGCCTTGAACTGGGCGACCGTGTAGCCGCCGAGGCCGGCCGAGTCGAGGTTGAAGGTGATGGCGCCGGGCGTGGTGGTGGCGTCCGCGAAGGAGACGGCGATGATGTCGTACTGCGCGGAGACGTCGGAGATCCGCTGGACGGTCGCGCCGTTGTTGAAGTTCTGCCAGTAGCCGGTCAGGGCGTGCTTGGGGACGGCCGGGCCGGGGCCGGGACCCGGGTCGGTGCCGGTGGTCGTGCCGGTCACGGGGGCGGACTTCGGGCCCTCGCCCGCGGCGTTGTAGGCGCTCACCTGGAAGGAGTACGAGGTCGAGGCGGCGAGCCCGGTGATCTGGGTGGAGGCGGCGCCACCGGTCACGGTCCTGACGCGGACTCCGTCCTGGTACACGTAATAGCCGGTGGCCGAGCCGACCGCGTTCCACGAAAGGGTGAGGGCGCTCGCGCTCTGTCCGGAAACGGCCGTCCCGGCCGGGGCGCCGGGGACGGACGGGCCGGGGTCGGTGCCGCCACCGCCGTCCGGGCCGAAGACGCTGAACTCGTCGACGACGTAGGCGGGCTGGCCGTACCAGCCGTGCGTGTAGACGGTGACCTCGGTGGTGCCGGGGCCGGTGGTGAAGGTGGTGGAGAGCTTCTGCCAGCCGCCGCCCGACCCGGGGGTCCAGGTGGAGACGTCCTGGGTGCCGGTCCCGGTCGCGCCGAGGTAGACGTAGCTGCCCTGGACCTGCGTGCTCAGCGTGTACGTCGAGTTCGGCTTGACCGTGACGGTCTGGCTGCAGCGGGCGTTGTCCTGGCCCGCCGGGGTCGCCTTCAGGGCGCCCGATCCGGCGTAGACGGGCGAGGAGACGGAGGCGCCGGTTCCGCCGGTGCAGGACCAGTTGGCGAGACCCGACTCGAAGCCGCCGTTGCGGGCGACGTTGACGTCCGCGGCCTGTGCGGTGCCGGCGGCCAGGGCGGACAGGGCGCCGGCGGTGAGGGTGACGGCGATGGGGAGGGCGAGGGAGCGTATGCGGTTCACGTGGGCTCCGGTGGGGGGAGGAAGGGGGTGTGGGGAAAGGCGGACCGGGTGGGGTGGGTCCGTGGGGTGGATCCGTGGGGTGGATCCGTGGGGTCCGACTCAAGGCGTGCGCTGCCAAGTTGGTCCAGACCAATCCCCGTGTCAAGAGTCTTCGCGATGTGGCTTGAAATGGCCCGCTATGCGATCCCTGTTGTCCGGGTTTCCGCCACCTGTGACCTGTGCCGTCAGCACGGGAATCCGCAAGGCCCTGCCCTGCCAGGGGTGACGCGGATATGGTGCTGGGGCAAGGGGGGAGCGGGTCGATCGGATGCGGTCGCGCGGTGCGGGCGCGCACCGCGGGCGTGGCCGTGAAGGTCCGCGTCGAGTCCGCGTCGAGCTCCGCGCAGGGCGCGCGCCCGGCAGCTGAACTGCCGGCGCCGCACGGGGCGAACGTGGGGGAACGGGGGAATTCGCGTGCCGACCGCCATCGCTGTCACCAGCGCCGATCTGGTACTTCCGGCCCCTGACCGGCACACGCCCGGGGCCGCGTTACTGCACCCGCCCGAGCAGCTCGACCTGGAGGCCGCGCTCGCCGAGACGGGTGCCCTGCTGGAGCGGCACGGCCACCTCGTGGCCCTCGTACCGCCGTGGCTCCCGCGCTCCACCGTCCAGCGGCTGCACACCGTACGGGCCATCCTGGAAACCGACCGGATCGCGCTCATCGGTATCGATCTGCCGCCCCTGGGCACCGCCCTGCTGGTGCGTCAGCTGCGCCAGCTCACCGTCTGCGACTTCAGCCCCGGAATCATCGCCTCCGCGGCCCGGCTGCTGTCCCACTACATCTACGCGGGCGCACTGCTGGGCTCGGTCGCCAAACTCGACCGGGTCCGGGTCCCGGTCGGGCTCGGCGCGCACGCCAGGTCCTGGTCGCCGAGCGCGCAGTTCGCCGTCATGGCCCACCCGAAGCCGCACCTGGCGAAACTGGGCGGCGGAGCCCAGGGCGCGCACGGCCCCCGCAGCGCAGTACTGCCGGCCGGCCCCGAGTTCGCCACGCACCTCACCTTCGCCCGCGGTCAGCTCGCCTCCGACTGGGTCACGGCCGAACTGGCCCCCGCCTGGCAGGTCCAGGGCGTCATGGAGAACCCGCTGCCCGCCGCGTCCCCCGGCTGGTGGGGCACCCAGAAGATCGTCGAGTTCGCCGCCGGCATCCCGGACCTGTCCGTGCTCTACCAGCTGGTCGCCTCGGTCCGCCGGGAGGAGTGCCGCTGGTGCGGCCTCGAACTGATCGGCGACCGCTGCGGCTTCTGCGCGGCACCGCTCACCGCACCACCGCCGCCCGCGAGTACCGCCCGTTCCAGACCCTGATCACTCGAACGCACGAATGAATGAAGAACGGCGAGGTAGGTAAGGCCCATGAACTCACGCCAGCGCCGCGGCGTCATCCTGCTGCTCCTGTCGGTCCTGTGCGCACTGGGGGCCTTCGCCGGAGTCCTCGTGGTGATCGGCGACGTCAATTCCAAGGTCGGCGCCGAGGTCGTCGCCTACCGGGCCAAGGGCGACATAGCGCCGTACAGCCCTCTGTCGGCGGGGCAGTTCGAGGAGGTCCGGATCCCCCGGCGGTGGCTGTCGGAGACCGCCGTCTCCGATCTCGGCGCACTCAAGGACAAGATCGCGCTCACCACCCTGAAGAAGGGTTCGCTGCTCCAGGCGGACATGTTCGTCGACCGGCCGCAGCTGCAGCCCGGTGAGCAGGAGATCGCCATCATGATCGACGCCGCCACCGGCGTGGCAGGAAAGATCACCTCCGGCGCCAAGGTCAACATCATCGCCACCTTCAAGGGCGCCAAGGACACCGACCCCTCCCGGTCGGTGATCATCGTCGCCAACGCCCGGGTCCTCGGCGTCGGCAAGCTCACCGCCCTGGAGAAGGAGAGCGACCGCAAGGGCCCCGCCGAGGCCGTCCCGATCACCTTCGCCCTCAGCACCAAGGACACCCAGCGCGTCGCGTACGCCGAGTCCTTCGCGGAGCACGTACGCCTGGCCCTCGTGGCCCCCGGCACCGACTCGGCGCCCGCCCCGGGCGACCGCACGTACACCCTCGACGGGGACAGGTGAGGCCCGGATGACCACCCGAATCCTCCCCGCGGTCGGCGACCCGGACGCCGCGCGCGCCATCGTGACCCTGCTCAGCCAGCTCCCGGCCGCCGAGCCGGCCGCCCCCGTCCCCGACGCGACCACGCTCCTGGACACCCTCGCCCGCCTGGCCGCCGAATCCATCGACGAACTCCCCGAGGTCGTCCTGGTCCACGAGCGGATCGGCCCGGTGCCCGCCCTGGAGCTCATCCGGGAAGTCGCCCTGCGCTTCCCGGCGGTGGGCGTCGTCCTGGTCTCCTCGGACGCCGGCCCGGGACTGTTCTCCGCCGCCATGGACTCGGGCGCGCGCGGCCTGATCGGCCTCCCGCTCTCCTACGAGGAACTCGCCGCCCGCGTCCAGGCCGCCGCCCAGTGGTCCGTGGGCGTACGCCGCCACCTCGGCGGGGGCGCCGCCGCCGACGTCTTCACGGGCCCGGGCGGACGGGTCGTCACCGTCACCGGAGCCAAGGGCGGCGTGGGCACCACCTTCACCGCCGTGCAGTTCGCGCTGGCCGCGGCCGCCTCGGGACGGCGCACCGCACTGGTCGACCTGGACCTCCAGGCGGGCGACGTGGGCTCGTACCTCGACGTGCAGTTCCGGCGCTCGGTCGCCGACCTCGCCGGGATCCAGGACATCTCGCCCCGGGTCCTCCAGGACGCGGTCTACGACGACGCCTCGGGCCTCGCGCTGCTCCTCGCCCCGGCCGACGGCGAACGCGGCGAGGAGGTCGACGACCGGGCGGCCCGGCACATCGTCGGAGCCCTGCGCAGCCGCTACGAACTCGTCGTCATCGACTGCGGTACCCAGGTCACCGGCGCCAACGCGGCGGCCGTGGAGATGGCGGACGTGGCGGTCCTGGTCACCACCCCGGACGTCGTCGCGGTGCGGGCGGCGAAGCGGATGGTCCGGATGTGGGAACGCCTCCAGGTGCGCAAGGCCGAGGACACGGCGATGGTCGTCAACCGCTGGAGCAAGCACACGGAGATCCAGCCCGCCCTGATCGAGAAGATCACCAAGACCCGCGCCACCCGCACCCCGGTCCCGGCGGCGTTCAAGGAACTCCAGGCCGTGGTGGACGCCGGCCGCGTCCAGGACCTCGACAACCGCTCGACGGTCAAACAGGCCCTGTGGACGCTGGCCGGCGAACTCGGCCTCCTGTCGACCCCGGACACCGCCGCCCCGTCGACGGCGACCGCCACCCCGGGCGCCTCCCTGGCGGTCCGCGCCTCGGGCCCGGTGGCGCGCCTGCGCCGCGGCCGGGAGGGCTGACGCATGCCCGCCCGCAGACCGGGGCGCGGGGACCGGGGCCAGGTGGCGATCGAGTTCGTGGGCACGGTGCCGCTGATCCTGCTGCTCGTGGCGGCGGTGTGGGAGTGCGTACTGATCGGGTACGCCTTCTCCCTGGCGGGCAACGCGGCGGACGAGGCGGCGCGGGCGGGGGCGGTGGGACGGTCCTGCCAGGAAGCGGCTCATGCGCACGTCGGCTCCGCCTGGACCATGGGCGTGGAATGCGGCACGTCCGGCGAGGTCTCCACGGCGAAGGTCACCCTCAACCTCCCGATCATCCACCCGGGTCTGAACATCGGCGTCCGCATCGTGGGCGAGGCCGGCTCCTCGAACGAGGAGGAGGACTGACGTGGACAGGCTGCGCAATCGGCGCTCGCGCCTGACGAAGGACCGGGGTCAGGCGACCCTGGAATACATCGGCTTCCTCCCGATCCTGATCCTGGTGGCACTCTGCGGCATCCAGCTGGGCTGGACCGCGTACGTCGTGCAGCAGGCGCAGACCGCGGCACGTACGGCGGCACGTGTCGAGGCCCGCAAGCCCGAAGCGGGGAAGGCCGCCGGCCTGGCGGCGATCAAGGAGAGCCTGCGCCCTCGCGCGTCGATCGCCATCAGCAAGCCCGGGGACACGGTCACGGCAACAGTCCGCATCTCGATCAAGTCGATCGTTCCCGGTGTGGGCGAAGCGTCCGTCACACGCACCGCCACCATGCCCAATGACGACCCGGAGGAACCCTGACATGAGCCTTCGTTCCCGGGTCCACACCCCCGACGAGTCGCACAGCCCGCGCGAGGACGGCCGGCTGGTCTCCTCCTACCGCGCCAAGCTGCTGGAGGAGATCGACCTCGCCGAGATGTCCGCGCTCGCACCCGCCGAGCGCCGGGCGCGCCTGGAACGCGTACTCGGCCACATCATCAGCCGCGAAGGACCGGTCCTCTCCACGGCCGAGCGCGCCCAGCTGATCCGCCGTGTCGTCGACGAGGCCCTCGGGCTCGGCGTCCTCGAACCGCTCCTCGAAGACGCCTCCATCTCCGAGATCATGGTCAACGGCCCCGACCACATCTACGTGGAACGCGCCGGCCGGGTCGAACAGCTCCCCATCCGCTTCGCCTCGCACGAGCAGCTCATGCAGACCATCGAGCGCATCGTCTCCACCGTCAACCGGCGGGTGGACGAGGCCAATCCGATGGTCGACGCCCGCCTGCCCAGCGGCGAACGCGTGAACGTCATCATCCCGCCGCTCTCCCTGACCGGCGCCACCCTCACCATCCGCCGCTTCCCGCGGGCCTTCACCCTGCACGAGATGATCGCCCTCGGCTCGCTCGACGAGCAGATGCTCCTGCTCCTGTCGGGCCTGGTCGCGGCGAAGATGAACCTGATCGTCTCGGGGGCCACCGGCACCGGCAAGACCACGCTGCTGAACGCACTCTCCGGCCTGATCCCGGAGGGCGAACGCATCATCACCATCGAGGACTCGGCCGAACTCCAGCTCCAGCAGGCCCACGTCATCCGCCTCGAATCCCGTCCGCCGAACGTGGAGGGCAAGGGCCAGATCACCATCCGCGACCTGGTCCGCAACTCCCTGCGCATGCGCCCCGACCGCATCATCGTCGGCGAGGTCCGCGGCGGCGAGACCCTCGACATGCTCCAGGCGATGTCCACCGGCCACGACGGCTCCCTGGCCACCGTCCACGCCAACAGTTCCGCGGACGCCCTGATGCGTCTGCAGACCCTCGCCTCCATGTCGGAAGTAGACGTCCCCTTCGAAGCCCTCCAGGACCAGATCAACAGCGCCGTCAACGTCATCGTCCAGCTGACCCGCTTCGGCGACGGATCGCGCCGCATCACCGAGATCTCCATCCTCGAATCGCACGGCCACGAGCCCTTCCGCATCACCACCGTCTGCCGCTTCGCCGCTCAGCCGATGGGAGCGGACGGCCGCGTGCACGGCCACTTCGCGTACTACCCGCTGCCCCGCCTGATCGCGGAGCGCCTCTACATGAACAACCAGCCGATCCCGCAGGCCTTCGGCGTCGCCCTGCCCGAAGACCCTCTCACCGCCCGCATCACCCGGACCGCCCTGTGAACCCACTGATCCTCGCCACCCTCGGCGTCACCCTGCTGGCCTGCGTACTCGTCGTCGTGGGCCTCCAGGCGTACATGGCCGGCCGTGCCCAGCGCGCTGCCCTCATCGAGCGCCTCTCCGCGAGCGGAGTTCCCGAACCCCTGGGACGCGTACGCCGCTTCCGGAAGATCGACCGGCGGTTGCGCAGGACCGCACTGGGCCGCCGCATCGAGATCAAACTCGCGGTGACCGGCCTGGACCTCACCGTCGGCGAGTTCTTCGTCGCCATGTGCGCGGCGGTCGCGGGGCTGTGGCTGATCTCGGCCTCCTTCCTCGCTCCCTTCTTCGGACCGGTCGCCGGAGTGATCGGCCTGTGGGCCGCCAACGCCTTCCTCAACTGGCAGCGGGCCCGCCGCACCGAACGGTTCATCAACCAGCTCCCGGACCTCGCCCGCATCCTCGCCAACGCCACCCAGGCCGGCCTCGCCCTGCGCACGGCCCTCGGCATAGCGGCCGAGGAACTGGAAGCGCCCGCCGGTGAGGAGCTGGCGCGCGTCACGGACCGGCTCGCCGTCGGCCACTCCATCGAGGAGGCCCTCGGCGAGATCGCCGAGCGGCTGCCCTCGCGGGAACTGGTCGTACTCGTCTCCACCCTCGTCCTGTCCGCCCGCGCGGGCGGCGCGATCGTGGACAGCCTGCGCAACCTGACGGTGACGCTGGAACAGCGCAAGGAGACGCGGCGCGAGATCCGCACCCAGCTCTCCCAGGTCACGGTGACGGCCTACCTGGTGCCGATCATGGGCGTCGGCTCGCTCCTGCTCGTGGACACGATGATGCCGGGCGCCCTGGACCGCATGACCGGCTCCGTCATCGGGCAGACCGCAGTCCTGGTCGCCCTCGGCCTCTTCGCCCTCGGCTTCATCCTCATCCGCCGCCTTTCCAAGATCGACGTGTGAGGAGGCGGGGATGATCGCTCTGCTCCTGGCCCTGGCCCTGGCCGTCTCGGTCCTCGGTGTCTTCCACGGCATCCGGCTCTACCGTGCCGACGTCAAACTCCCCTCCGACCTGGCCCTCGCCCTGGAGGTGGGCGCCACCCGCACGACGGCGGTCGGCTCCCTGGTGGACCGGATGGGCATCCGCTACGCCCCGCTGATACTGAGCCTGATGGGCCCCGATCGGGTGGCACGCAAACGCCGCCAGATCGACTCCGCGGGCAACCCGGCCGGCCTGACCATCGACCGCTACGCGGCCCGGCGCGCCGTCTACGCCCTACTCGGCGCGGTCGGGGCCTTCTCCATGCTGCTCAACGGTCAGCTGATCCTGGCACTGCTCATGGTCGCCTTCGGCTTCTTCTGGATCGAGGTCGGCCTCTGGTCGGCGATCCGGATCCGCCGCGACCACATCGAGCGGACCCTGCCGGACTTCCTCGACGTCCTCGCGGTCGTGGTGAGCGCGGGGCTCGGCTTCCGTCCGGCGCTGGAGCGGGTGGCGGAGAAATACAAGGGACCGTGGTCCGACGAGATCCGGATCACCCTCCAGCAGATGGCCATGGGCGTCAGTCGCCGTCAGGCTTTCGACGAGCTGCGCCGACGCAACGACAGCGAACAGGTCGCGCAGTTCGTGACGGCCCTCCAGCAGGGCGAGGAGCTCGGCTCCCCGATCGTGGACACGCTGATCGCGATCGCCGAGGACATGCGCCGGACCGACGCCCAGAACGCCCGCCGCCGGGCGGCGCGCGCCGTCCCGCGTGCCACGCTGGCCGTCACGATGTTCATGCTGCCCGGCACGATGATCCTGCTGATCGGTGGCTTCGTGTACGGGGCGAACGTCGACTTCGGCGCGATGTTCGGGGGCGGTTGATGGCTGCGTCGACGCGCGTCCTGATCGCCGATGCCAACCCGGTCGTGCGGGCGGGCCTGACGACCCTGCTGACCGCGGCCCCGGACATCGAGGTGACGGCCTCCGCCTCGGACGGCCGTGAGGCCCTCCACCTGACCCGGCTGCACGCCCCGGACGTGATCCTGCTGGACGTACGCATGCCGGGCGTGGACGGCATCTCAGCCCTGCCGCACCTCGTGCAGCGCGCCCCCGTACTGATGTTGACGTACAGCCAGGAGGCCGAGGTCGTACGGGAGACCCTGCTCCTGGGCGCGGGTGGCTACCTGGTCCATGGCGAATTCACGCCGGACCAGCTGGTCACGGCCGTACGTGATGTCCGTGCGGGCCGCGCGCACTTCAGCCCGACGGCGGCGAGCGCGGTACTCGCGGCGCTGCGGACCTCTTCGCATCCGCAACGAACTGTGGCACAGTCTGTGGAGTGCCACCGTCTCAACCGTCTTGAATTCGGGCTGAGTTCGCGTGAGGAGGAGGTCATGGACCTCATCGCGTCCGGGATGAGCAACCAGCAGATCGCAGCCACCTGCTTCATCAGTGAGAAGACGGTCAAGAACCACATCAACCGGATCTTCGCGAAGCTCCGGAGCGCGACCCGCAGTGAGGCGATAGCGCGTTGGCTGGGAACCACCCGTCCGGGGGTGGCCGGTCATGGGTAGACGGAGTGCGCAGTGGGTCCGTATTTGGGTCCCGGGGCCCTTTGCAACTGCTGGTGTCCGGCCGTACCGTCCGCGAATCGACATCGGCGCCGGCCCTGGAGGGGACCATCATGCAGAAGCCAAAGCTGCTCAAGGCGATCGTCGAACGGCAGAACAGGCGAGGTGGGGATCAGGGTCAGACGGTCTTCGAGTACCTGGGGATCATCGTGATCATCGTGCTGATCATCGGCGCGATCGTGGGTTCGGGACTTGCCGCCGCCATCGCGAACGCCATCACTCAGGCACTGGCGGACATCACGGCCAACTGATGGTCACGGCGCGGGCGCGTGACGAAGGGCAGGCCTTCCCCATCTACGTCGTGGCGGTGACGGGCCTGCTCTTCGCCGCGTTCGCCTTCGTCGTCGTGGGCATGGCCGGCGCCACCCGCAGCGATGCACAGGGGGCCGCTGACGCGGCCGCGCTCGCGGCCGCACGGGAAGCGCGGGACAACGCGTTCGAGGGCATGAATCCACTCACCCTCACGCAGGGCGATTGGGAGAAGATCCTCAGTGGTGATCGCCTGGTTGCGCTGGGAGCCTGCGCGAAGGCCGACACCTTCGCCGCCATGAACGACGCCACGGCCGTTTGTGAGGCGAACATCCCGGAGTTCAAGGTCTCGGTGACCACCAATGGCACCATCGGGGAATCGGTGATTCCCGGCAGCGAGGGAATCCACGGCAAGGCCGAGGCCAAAGCCGTGATCGAACCTCGCTGCTCGCTGAAGCCAGGGCCGGCACCGAGCCCGACGCCGAGCCCGACGCCCCCACCTGGAGGCGGTGGTGCCGGAACGCCTCCCTCCGTCGAATTCCGCTGCAAGGGTGGTGTGGCACTGACGTTTGACCCGACAAAGCCGGGCTCGTTGACCCAGCTGGCGAGAAGACTCTTCAGCGTGCGACTGGCCGATTGACAGCGATCTAGAGACAAGGAAGCGGCGTACATGAGCATTCGGCAGAAGGTGGAGGTCCGTGGGGGAGCGGCCGTTGCGGTTGCGGCGGTCTTGGCCCTCACGCTGGCCGGATGCGGCAGCAATGAGAAGCCGAAGGACTCACAGAAGCCGCCGGCTTCGCAGAGCCAGGGTAGTACGCCCCAGAAGTCGGCCCCGGCGACGGGCGGCAGCGCAGCGCCGGCTGAAGTGATCGCGACGACGCAAGGCCAGTCCGGCATCGTGCTGGAGATCAATTCGGCTGAACGCGACCAGGACGGCTACCTCACCGTCAGCGGGCTGATCAAGAATACCGGGTCCACGCCCTTCGCGCAGACAGCAGCCTGGCGAGGCGATGAGAAGACAGCCAGTCCCGCATCGGTCGCGGGGGCCACCATCGTCGACAACGCCGGGAAGAAGCGCTACTACGTTCTGCGTGACACCGAAGGCAGGTGTGCCTGCACCACCGGCCTCATGGTGATCAAGGCGGGCGAGTCCGTGCCCTTCTTCGCGCAGTTCCCCGCACCGCCGACCAGCACGACAGAGGTCGTCTTCGGTCTGCCGACCTTTGCCGCGGCCACCATCAAAATCTCCGGGTGACCCCATGACCACACGCCATCGCACCACTGCTGCCACGGTCGTCGTCGGTCTCGTCATCGCCGGCGCCCATCTGATCGGCGCGACCAGTGCCCACGCCGACGACGTCACTCCGTCCGTGCCCCCGGGCACAGAACCGTCCGCCTCCGCACCGATACCCGTCAAGGCCGACTCGCCCCGGCTCAAGCTTCCGCAGGGCGGCACGCTCGCGCCGCCCAAGGTGCTCGACCTGGTCGAGGTCGTCGAGGATCTGGGTGGGGAGCAGCGGCGGCAGGAGACCAATCAGACCGTCATGATGGCGCTCCAGTCCGAGGTGCTGTTCCCCGAGGACAGCGCCGTCTTCACCGCCCAGGCGGCCGCCCGGATCCAGGCCATCGCGCAGGAGATCAACCAGCAGAAGGCCACCCGGATCCGGGTGTTCGGGTTCACCGACGACCAGGGCAGTTACGAGCACGGCAAGGAGCTCTCCAAGAAGCGGGCCGATGCCGTGCAGGCCGAGCTGGTGAAGACCGTGACCAACCCGAGTGTCGTCTTCGACGTCCGCGGCTACAGCGAGGACTACCCGATCGCCGACAACAGCACCGAAGAGGGCCGCAAGAAGAACCGCCGCGTCGAGATCACCTTCCCGCGCAGCGACGGTTAGTCAGCTCGCTCGCGGCCGTCGGCGGAGGCGGCCGCGCGAGGCCTCCACGATCGTTCCGAGGACGAGCGACTGGGCCAGTACGCACAGGACGAGCTCGGTGACGAAGACCCACGTCTCGGGTTGGCCCTCCCCGCGGATCGCTCCCTCGACCAGTGTCACGAAGAGGAACAGCGGGAACGCGCCCATCGCGGGGAGCACCCATACGAATCCGGGGTCCGGGGCGAACAGCGTGACGGCCGTCGCGAAGGCCACGGCGGCGCCGACGAGGCCCAGGTAGATCGCCGAGGCGGGGTTCGCGAAGGTCAGGCGGACGAGCGTGCGAGCGGTCATCGGTTCTCCCGGGCGCTGGACTGTCTCCATGGTCGGGAGGATCCGGGGTCCTGTCGTGAGTACGCGTACCCAGAAGGTGCACCCGGCCCGCGGGACAGTGGCAGGACCGCGAGGGTCCGTCCGCCGCTACGTCAGTCACGACGGCCGGTGGGCCCGGAGGAGGACCTCGGCGATCTCGCGCGCCCTGTGGGCCGGCTCCGGGCCCGGCTCCAGGGCTGCCACCACCGTCGCGCCCTCGACCAGGACCAGGAGCTGGTCGGTGAGGTCCTCGCAGCCGGGGCCGGCCAGTTCGGCCAGCAGGGCCCTCAGTTCCGCCTTGTGGCGGCGTACGACGTTCAGCACGGCGGGCGGGCCGTCGGCGCCCAGTTCCCCGTACGCGTTCAGGAACGCGCAACCGCGGAAGTCCGGCTCCGAGAACCACCCCGCGAGCCAGTCGAAGACGGCCAGGACCGGGTCGGGGGCTCCCGTCACCGCTCCGCGGAGGTCGGCCGTCCAGCGCCGGTCGCGGCGTTCCAGGTAGGCCGTGACCAGCGAGTCCTTGGCCGGGAAGGTCCGGTAGAGGCGTTTGAGGGGGACGCCCGACTCGGTGCGGATCCGGTCCATGCCGACGGCCTGGATGCCGTGCCGGTAGAACAGCTCCTCCGCCGTGTCCAGGAGCCGGGTGCGGGCCTCTTCGTCGTCCATGTGGGCAGGGTAGTCCAGATTCCCCTTGCGTGGAGAACGCTCGTTCTCTAGTGTCGAGAACGATCGTTCTCGCCATCGAGAGGTGACCGTCATGACCGACGCCCCCGCCGTACGTCCGCCCCTGCCGCCCTTCACCGAGGAGTCCGCGCGCGCCAAGGTCCAGGCCGCCGAGGATGCCTGGAACAGCCGGGATCCCGATCGCGTCGCCCTCGCGTACACGCCGGACTCGGTCTGGCGGAACCGTGACCGCTTTCTCACCGGCCGCGCCGCGATCCGCACTTTCCTCGCCGACAAGTGGGAGCGCGAGCTCGACTACCGGCTCCGCAAGGAGCTGTGGGCGTTCACCGGCAACCGCATCTCGGTCCGCTTCGAGTACGAGTGGCACGATGCGACCGGCCAGTGGTGGCGCAGTCACGGCAACGAGCAGTGGGAGTTCGCCGACGACGGCCTGATGCGCCGCCGCGAGGCCAGCATCAACGATGTCCCGATCGCCGCCGGGGACCGTCGCCTCGTCTGAGGTTCCTGCCGTGCGGCACACGCCGGGCCCCCCGGCGTACGCGAGTGGCCCTGCTTACACCGAGGCGGAGCCGTGCAGCACCGGTGTGGTCGGGCCGGTGATGCCGACGCTCAGGCCGCCGTGGTCGGCGCGAGCCAGCTGGGCGGCGACCTCGTCGGCCGGGTTCAGGGCGACCAGGCGCCCCGGGACACTGCGCACCCGCCAGCCGGCCCCCTCCAGGTAGCCGTGCGCACGGGCCATCGCCCGGGCCGCCCGGTCTTCGGGGAGCGGTTCGGTGGACCAGGCGTGGTGGACGTAGGTCGTGCCCTCGTGCTCGACCGTACGCAGCTCCGCGCCGCTCGCCGTGGCGTGCCGGACGCGCAGGGAGTCGTAGATTCGGCTGGAGTGCCCGAGCACGCGCTGCAGCGAGGCCTCGTCGGCGGACAGGGCCTGCGGGGAGGCGGAAGCGGACCCTCCGGATGTCGGGAAGTAGCAGGGGGAGGTGACGGTGAGGACGGCGGTGCCGTCGCCGGTCGCCCGGTCCGTGACGCTGTTGGAGATGGTCAACCAGTAGTCGTCGGGCACGGTGGCCATGTGGACCGCCGTGCCGGGATCCGACCAGTCGCCGTCGGACGTGTCACTCGTGAACTTGAAGCCCCGTTCGACCCATGCGTCACGCGCCTGGCGGACAAGCTGTCGCCCGGCGGAGCCCGGAACGCCTTCGAGCCGGTAGCTGATGTGGACCTGCTGACGATCGCTCTTTCCGGGGTCCGCCAGGCAAGCGCCGGCACCGTACCGGCCGTCCCTCTTCGGGGTCGGCTTCGGTGACATGGCGCCGAGCGTCTGCTGAACGATCTCCTCGGCACGGGCAAGAACCTGCTGATCGTCCATCATCACTTTCTTCTGCTCTCCCGGTCCCGCACAGGCCGACAGGGCGAAAACGAGCCCCGTCAGCGCGACAGCCATCCTCCTGCGGCGACTCATTTCGCCCTTCCTGCCACTATGTTTCCCATGTTCGTGAGGGACTCGCCCTGCCAGTACTGCGAGTGCGCGGGCATGGGCTCCCCACCCTCGCCGAGCGATTTGCCGGGAGCCACACCGAAAGTGCGGCCGCCAAAATCGTCCGTGGTCGGGTCCGTCCCGTACAGGATGGAGTGGTCGTCGAGCAGCTCGATCACCCCCGGGGGCCACAGTGGCCCCAGCCATGCACCGGCGACCGCGTTCGGCGACGGAGCGATGTTGATGTAGTCGTTCTTCGCCGTCGCGGCCCACACGTGGTCCGGGGGGACGCCGAGCTCCTTCGCGTGGTCCACGCCGACACCCGGGCTGCCCACGAAGATGACGTTGTCCACCGGCATGTCGGGGTGGTCGGCCAGGGCCTTGCCCGCGACCAGAGTCCCGTAGCTGTGACCGAGCACCGTGGAGTTCACGGGACCATCGGTGTGGGCGGTGTCGACCCCCGTGAGGAAGCGGCTCAGAGGCTCCTTCGCGGTGTTGGCCCAGCTCTCGCTGGCGGCCTCGGGCACGATGCTCTGGGGTGCCTCGTAGCCGAGCCACAGGATCGAAGCGGTCTGGCGACTCGGATCGGCGTCGCGCGCAGTCCGCTGGAGATCTTCGGCACGGGTGAGGTCACCCTCTATCCCAGCCAGGTTCGAGTACGTCCCCGGCACGTACGTTACGACGTTGTCCGCCGTGTCGGGGTTGCCGATCGACACGATGGCCCGGCCGCCCTTGGTGTCGGCGAAGCCCAGGAGGTAGCCCTCGGGCCGTTTGCCGGCCTCGGACTCGGTGAGTCGGTTCTGGACCGACTGCATTCCGTCCAGTCGGCCCTGCATCTCCTTGCGCTTCTCGTCCCACTCCTTCCAGGCCTTCGACTCGATCTGTGCGCCCTTGACCTCGCGGCCGGTGATCGGGCTGATGTACTTCTCGTAGCGGGGCGGCTCCTTGCCGCGCCAAGCGTCCAGTTCCACCTGGCGGGCTCCGTGAGTCTCGGCGAGGACCACCCTGTTCGCCGTGTCGCGTATCTCGGACGGGATGCCGTCGAGGGCGCCGACGCTGGCGGGGTAGAGCGAGACGTACTCGTCCCGCTGCTCCTGGTTCAGGCCGTTCCACCAGGCGGCGTTCTCCGCAGGCGACTTGTCGTGCGGGATGTCGGAGTCCTTCAAGTAGCTGCCCGCGGCCTCGCGGGTGTGCTGCAGGTCCCTGGCCGCGTCGGCCCAGACCGCGTCGTCGACACGCAGGCCGCGTTCCGCCTTCAGCTCGGAGAGGGTGGTGCGGTACCGGGTGTCGATCTCGGCGGCCATCCGGCAGGCGGACGCAATGCGCTCCGCGATGCCCTCCGCCTTGGCCCTGTTCGGGTTCACAACCAGACCACCGTTGGCCCCGGGGGCCAACGGCCCCTGCATTCCGGGGCTCAGAAGCAGTGGGCTGCTCGTCCCCGGGCCCAGCAGCAGCGGGCCGCCGGTGTGCGGTGCGGCCGTGCCCGCCTCGGTGGGCTTGAGGTACGGGCTGGAGGGGGTGCCGGCCGGGTAGGAGACCGAGCCGTCCTGGTGGACGGTGAAGCCCAGGGCCTCGGCGTCCTCCAGGGCCGACCTGAGGCGGCTCTGCGGGGTCGCCACCTCGGTGGCGAAGGCGTTCAGGGCCGTACGGACGAGCCCGCACTCGGCTTGGATGTACTGGTAGTTGCGGGCCAGGCGGGACAGGTCTCCGAGGGCCGCGTCGGCGGCCTTCGCCGTCTGGGTGTCGCGGAGCTTCGCGAGCATCTCGTTCTCGACGCGTTCCTTGGCCGCGTAGGCACGGCTGCTGACTTCGCCCCAGCCGTCGGCGGCCTCCTCGTACTCGGTGCGCTTGAGGTCCTTAAGGTGCTGCCAGGTCATCATCGGGCGCTACCGGCCCTTGTTCGCGCGGTGCTCGCCGTCGGGGTGGAGGGCGCCGAACCCGTCCTTCACCCGGTGGTCGACCTCGCCGAACTCCTTGCCCGCAGACTTCAGCGCGCTCTCCAGCCGCGTGCACTCCGCCCGGACGTCCTCGAGGCGGCCCTTCCAGGACGTGCGGACCTCTCCGAGGATCGCGGGCAGCATGAAGCCTTCGAGGGTGGGGACGACGCCTTCGTGCGCACTGTCCAGCCGGGTCAGGGCCGTGTTGGTGGTGACGGTGAGTTCGGCGGAGACGCCGGAGGCGCTGGTCCACGGACCCTGGCTCACGTCGAGGTCCTTGCTGCCTCCGCCGCCCCCACCGCCCCCTGCGGGGGTGTTCGCCGAAGCCAGGTTCATCCGAGGGGAAGCCTCGAACAGCTTCTCCCACTCGGGGCTGAGCCCCATGCTTTCCTCCCACGTCACACACCATCGGATCCCCCGTACCGTACGGGGGATCCGATAGCAGGACATGAGTAGGAATACCTACCCCGTGGGATCGGCCTGCGGGGTCCTACGCCTGGTGGTGGTGGGCCTGGGTGATCAGGTCCGTGGCGACCTCCAGGGCGGCCAGCCGGGTTTCCTCCGGGTCGCCCTCGACGTGCTGGAGGAACATCATCCCGGCGTGCAGCGTGAACAGCGCGCTGACGCAGCGGACCTGGTCCGTCAGTGGGCCGTCCTGCGTGCGGAGCAGTTCCACCAGCGTGAAGAGCCGCTTCTTCACCGTCTGGCCGATGGGGAGCTCACGCGTCGTCGCCTGGTTCTCCTGCATGAACCGGTACAGGACGGCGCCCGCCGCCATCGCCTCGCTGTAGCGGCGCAGCACCTCGCGCTTGGTCTCCAGGGTGCGTGGCTGGCCCTCGGCCCATGTGATCAGCTCGTCGATGGGCCGCGTCAGGTCCTCGAAGATGCTGATGATGATGTCTTCCTTGGTCTTGAAGTGGTAGTACAGCGCCGCCTTCGTGACCTCCAGCCGCTCCGCGATCTCGCGCAGCGACGTCTTCTCGTATCCCTGTTCGGCGAAGAGCTCCAGTGCGACGTCCTGGATGCGCTGACGCGTGTCGCCACGGCGTCGCTGCGGACTGCTGCTGGACATGGCTCTCCTCGATTACTTACTTGACGCCCGGCTAGTTGCGGGTCTACCGTCCCCATTGTAGTGAACTAGCCGGGCGGCAAGTAAGTGCCGGTGCGGGACGTAGTGCGAGTAGTAGGGCCGTAGGGCCAGGGGAGTGGACATGGCGGACACAGTCAAGCCTGCGGGGACTTCGGAGGAGGTGAAGCCGCGCAGCGTGCGGGTCGTCCTCATGGCCCTCATGATCGCCATGCTGCTGGCCATGCTCGACAACATGATCATCGGCACTGCGATGCCCACGATCGTCGGCGAGCTCGGCGGTCTGGAGCACCTGTCGTGGGTGGTCACCGCGTACACGCTGGCCACCGCGGCCTCCACCCCCATCTGGGGCAAGATCGGCGACATGTACGGGCGCAAGGGGGCCTTCCTCACCTCCATCGTCATCTTCCTGATCGGCTCCGTGCTCAGCGGCATGGCCCAGGACATGGGCCAGCTGATCGGCTTCCGCGCGATCCAGGGCCTCGGCGCCGGCGGTCTGATGGTCGGCGTCATGGCGATCATCGGCGACCTGATCCCGCCCCGTGAGCGCGGCAAGTACCAGGGCATGATGGCCGGCGTGATGGCCCTCGCCATGATCGGCGGCCCGCTGGTCGGCGGCACCATCACCGACCACATGGGCTGGCGCTGGTCCTTCTACATCAACCTGCCGCTCGGCGCGGTCGCACTGGCCATGGTCAGCGCCGTGCTGCACCTGCCGAAGAAGCGGGCGCAGGGGAAGATCGACTACCTGGGCGCGGCGCTGCTGACCGTCGCCATCACCTCCACCGTCCTCGTGACGACCTGGGGCGGCACCGAGTACGCGTGGGGCTCCGCCGAGATCCTCGCCCTCATCGTCGTCGGCGTCCTGTCGACCGCCGCGTTCCTCTACGCGGAGACCAAGGCCGCCGAGCCGGTCATGCCGCTGCACATCTTCCGCAGCCGCAACTTCACCCTCATGTCGGTGATCGGCTTCCTCGTCGGCTTCGCGATGTTCGGCGGTGTGCTCTACCTCCCGCTGTTCCAGCAGTCGGTGCAGGGAGCCTCCGCGACCAACTCGGGTCTGCTCCTGCTGCCCATGCTGCTCTCGATGATGGTCGTCTCGCTGATCGCGGGCCGCGTCACCACCAGCAGCGGCAAGTACAAGGTCTTCCCGATCGCCGGCGGTGCGCTGATGGTCGTCGGAATGTTCCTGCTCGCGACCATGGACACCGGTACCACCCGCCTCGTGTCGGGCCTCTACATGGCCGTCCTCGGCGCCGGTCTCGGCTTCCTGATGCAGATCACCATGCTGGTCGCGCAGAACAGCGTCGAGATGAAGGACATGGGCGTCGCCTCCTCCTCGGCGACCCTCTTCCGTACGCTCGGCGGCTCCTTCGGCGTGGCGCTGATGGGCTCCCTCTTCACCACCCGGGTCACCGACACCATGGCCGAGCGCCTGGGCCCGGAGGCGGCCGCAGCCGCCGGCTCCGCCCAGCTGGACGCCGCGAGCCTGGCCAAGCTGCCGGAAGCGGTACGCGACGCCTACCAGCACGCGGTGGCGGCCGGCACGCACTCCGCGTTCCTGCTCGGCGCGGCCATCGCCGTACTGGGCTTCGCGGCGGCCTGGTTCGTCAAGGAAGTCCCCCTCCGCGGCGCGGGCCCGGCCGCCCCGGCCGGCGCGTCGGACGACGGCAAGGCGGCCCCGGCCGCCCAGGAGTCGCTCGCGCACTGACCGAGCCGCTCGCGCACCGACCGCGCACGCAGCACCGCACCTGCCGGAAGGCGGCGCCACCGGGAACCCCGGAGGCGCCGCCTTCCGGCATGTCCGGGCGCCGCTGCTTCGGGTCGTCCGTCTCCCGCCATGTCGGTGAACCTTCCGGTGTGCGTGCGGACTTGGGGGTCGGCGGGCCGGGGGGAAGGGCTTGCCCCGTTTCCGGGGCGTTCGGGTGGGCAGGTATCCAACCCCATGCAGGACTAAAGTCCCATCGGTCCCATGCGTCCCATTAAGGGGAAGTTGGAGGCTATTTGACTGGAACTTCACGACGGTGATGAACGTCCTGATCCACAGAACGCTCGCAAAGCGGATGGGGAGTGGACAGTTCATGAGTTTCTTGGCGCGTGCGAACAAGAAGGGCGTCCGGGCCGGCGCCGCCGTCGTGGCCTCGGCCGCCGCCGTCGCGGCGACCGTGTGGGGAGTGGCCGCCCTGGTCGGACCGGGCGGCCCCGCCGCCTCCCAGCAGAACGTGGCCCGGCCCGGCGGTCCCGGCCGCGGTGACGACGGCCGGCCCGGGCAGCAGCCGCAGGGGATACCCGAGGGCATAGCCCACGCCTCCGAGAGCGGCGGCAACGCCGTCAACATCACCATCGACGACGGCCCCGACCCCCGCTGGACCCCGAAGGTGCTGGACGTACTGCGGCGGCACGACGTCAAGGCGACCTTCTGCATGGTCGGCCCGCAGGCCAAGGCCCATCCCGACCTGGTCAAGAAGGTGGTCGCGGCCGGCCACCGGCTCTGCGACCACACCATGAACCACGACACCGCCATGGACAAGAAGCCCGTCGCCTACCAGGAGCAGCAGATCCTGGAGGCGAAGAAGCTGATCGAGGAAGCCGCGGGCAGCGGCGCGAAGGTCGAGTACTACCGGGCCCCCGGGGGCGCGTTCACCCCCGACAGCCGGCGCATCGCCGCCGCGCACGGCATGCGCCCGCTCGGCTGGAACGTGGACACCAAGGACTTCGACAAGCCGGGCACGGCCGCCATCGTCAACGCCGTCAAGCGCGAGATCGGCAACGGCCCGACGGTGCTCTTCCACGACGGCGGCGGCAACCGTGCCCAGACCGTCGACGCCCTCGACCAGGTGCTGTCCTGGCTGAAGGAGCAGGGCCGGCCCACCGGATTCCCCGTCCGCACCGCCCCCGATGCCCCCGACGCCCCCGACGCCCCCGATGCACCCCGGGCCCCCGACGCCCCGGACACCTCCACCGCTTCCGCCGCCCCCTGACACGCCGTCCGCCGGGCGAACGGGTGACGGTCGACGAAGCGGACCCGCCCGCGTTGTTCCCTGGTCGGGCACGGACGGCCGCAACGTACGTACCCACGTACGGGACGTACGCCCGCCCGCCCAACCGCCCGACCAGGAGGCTCCCGTGGCCATCGCCCCCGCCAGACTGTCCGACCCGGTGGTCGGCGCCCTCGTCACCGCCGTCAACGCGCACGACAAGGACGCCTTCCTCGCGGTCCTCACCGCCGACGCGACCATGTCCGACGACGGCTCCGACCGCGACCTGCACGAGTGGATCGACCGGGAGATCTTCGACTCCGGCGGCCACATGGACGTCCAGTCCGAGTCCGACGGCGGCCGCACCCTGCTCGTCAACTACCGCAACGACACCTGGGGCGAGATGCGCACCACCTGGCGCTTCGTCATCGCCCCCGGCGGCGGCCGGATCAGCCGCTTCGAGACCGGTCAGGCCTGAGCGCAGCCCGGGAGCCCCATCGAAGGATCCAGCCCGTACGGGGCGGCGCACGCGCTCCCGTACGGGTGAATGCGCGCCCGGCGTCGTTCCGGCCCGCCGGAGGCTCCCGTTGGTCCGGGCATGAAGCGCACCCGCATCGCCGCTCTCGCCCTCGCCACCGCCTCGGCCGCCCTCGCGCCCCTCCTGGGGCAGGCCGCCACCGCCGCGGAGGGCGCGGTGTACCTCCAGGACCCGGCAGGCGGCGAGAAGACCATGAAGTCGATGTGGACCAAGGACGAGATGCACAAGGTGGAGGGGCAGCTCCGCTTCCACCCGGGCATCCAGTACAAGACGGTCACCCGCCCCGGCCCCGCGGCCGCGCCCGAGGTCGAGCGCAAGACCGGCGACCCCAAGACCCTGGCGTGGCTGCCCTCGTACGAGTTCGCGTGGGCGGTGTCGGACTCGTCGGTGGTGAAGAAGGCGGTGACGGTCAAGGAGGGCACGCACCCGATCGTCGTGCACGCCGTGCTGCGCAACGCGGACCGGGCCAAGGTCGCAGAAGTGCGCAAGGAGCTGACCGGGAAGCCGCCGACCGGGCGCGAGAAGGTCGCGGGCGGCAAGCGGATCGCGTGCGACACCGGGGAGTACACGGTGGAGTGGTCGGTCACGCGCTCGGGCTACGGAACGCTCGGCGGCACCCTGCGCTGGAACTCCAGCTGCGAGCAGTACCGGACGGCGTTCGCCGAGAGCCACGGGCCGCAGCGCTGAGGGGCGGGGTGAAGGCCGGCCGCCCCGCGCACCTTGTGGGTGCTCGTCGGGCGACTGGGCCGCGGCCTTGGATCAAGTGCCGTAGTGGCCATGATGCCGCACGGGGTGGTGTGCGGCACGGGTCGAAGGTCCCGTGTCGTGGGACTTCTCAGTGCTTCTTGGAGGCCTGGGAGGCCTGCGAGGCGATGTCCTCCAGGACGGCCTTCGGGTCACCGCTCGGTTCGACGGCGCGCCCGATGTTGCGCTTGATGGTGTCGCTGACGGTCAGCCAGGACGGGTCGTTGACCGGATAGAGCTGGGCTCCGCGCAGCGCGTTCAGGAACTGGGTGTCGTTCTTGTCCAGGCCGCCCCCGGCCGGAGTGCGCGAGGCGGTGACGGTGGACGGCAGCAGGTGGTAACGGTCGGCGAAGTCCGACAGGTTCTTGTCCTGGTAGACGAAGTCCAGGAACTTGCCGATCTCCGCGCGCTTGCCGTTCTGCTTGAAGGCCATCATCCAGTCGGCCACACCGACGGTGGGCGGGACCTCCCCGGTGCCGAGGTTGTCCGAGACGGGCATGGAGACGGTCGCGACTCCGATGCCCTTGGAGCGGGCCTCGTGGGCCAGCGACGGGTAGCCGTTGAGCATGCCGACCTCGCCGCGCAGGAAGGCGGCGAAGGCCTCGGCGCGGTTCAGCCGGGACGGCGGGGTCGGACCCGTCAGCCCGGTGGCGACCATGTGTTCCTTGACCCAGCTCCAGGTGTCGATGTTCTGGTCGGAGGCCAGGCTGTAGTTCCCGCTGCTGTCGGCGTACCCGCCGCCGTTGCTCAGCTCCCAGATCAGCGCCTCGGCGTGCGCCTCCTCGGGGCCGAGCGGCAGGGCGTACGGGTACTTCACACCCTTGTCCCTGAGTGCCTTGGCGTCGGCCTTGAGCTCGGACCAGGTCTTGGGGGCCTCCTTGATGCCGGCCTTGGCGAAGAGCGCCTCGTTGTAGAAGAGGAGGCGGCTGCTCGCCACGAAGGGCAGGCCGTAGAGGGTGCTGCCGACGGAGCCCGCGTCGGCGAGCGGCTGGAGGAAATTCGCCTCGGCGGTGACCGAGAGGAGTTCGTCCGCGGGATAGAGCTTTCCCTGGGCCGCGAAGTCCGAGTAGGACCCCATGAGTGCCATGTCCGGAGCCTTGCCGGCCTTGACCCGGCGGGAGACCTCGCGGTCGATGTCCGCCCACGGCAGGAGCTCGACCTCGACCTTCAGCCCGGGGTTCTGCTCGGTGAAATCGGCCGCCATCTTGTCCCAGTAGGGCTTGGAACTCGTGGCCGGGCCGTCGCCGTATTCGGCGGCGACCAGATGCAGCGTACCGGCGTCACCTGCACTGTCTCCGGGGCCACCACATCCGGCCAGAGGTATCAGCAGACCGAGCACGGCCGTGGTGGCGGTCGTGCCGAAAATTCTTCGTCGCACGGGTGTATTCCCCTGATTTTCTTTTGGATCCCGTTATTACTTATGAGTTGCTCCGGGTTGAGGTGTCCCTCGATGGCCCGTTGGCCGGAATTCTCTCCCGAGGGAGGGGCGGTTGATTGCATTGGGGGCGTACTTGTGGTCAATGCTCCAAGTGCGTCTTTTCCGAATGGTGTTTTCCGATATGTGATCCGCAAAGCGGACGCGCGTAGACATGCCGAAAAGCCCGTTCCGGTCTCGGAACGGGCTTCAGGGTTTTTCGGGGGCGCGCTCTAGTCGGCGAACTCGCCGGCGTACGGGTCGGGCTCGCCCGTCTCCGGATTGCGGCCCTCCTGCCAGCGTCGCTGGGCCTTGCGCCAGTGCACGAAGCTGAGGTGGCCGCCGTCCCAGAAGGTGATGCTGACGGGGCTCACGTCGAACTCGTCGGAGCAGAGCCGGTAGAGGAATTCGGCCATGCCGTACGGGTACACCGCGAAGGAGTCGGCGGTGTGCCGGCCGCAGACCAGGACCGGCCACCGGTCCGGATCGGGGTCGGAGGTGAGCCAGCACAGGATGTCCGACCCGCCGGTGACGCCCCAGGCGATGATCGACTCGGGGTCCACGTCGAAGGCGGACCGGCCGCCCTCCGCCTCCCAGGTCTGCCGGGCGTTGTCGGTCTCCTCGGCCATCCCGGCCGGGTCCCACTGGAGTCCGGGCTTGGGCAGCGGGAGCAGGATGCTGGCCTCGCCGTTGATGGAGCCCGCGCCGAAGCGGCCCATGAACGCGATGAAATCGGCCGGGAAACGGGTCCCCCAGGTGGCCTCCACGGCCGGCCAGTCGATGTCCTCGTCGGCGCCGTGCGTCGCCGGCATGATCTGCTCCAGCGCCTTGATGCGCGCGTTCTCCGTCATGCCGCTCCCCTGATGCCCCAGCTCAACCGCCCCAACCTACTGCCAGTGCGGTGCACCGCCTAGCCGCGCGTGAGACGCCCCGGTACATCCACCTCGACGGTGCTTCCGACCCGCAGGCCCCACCCGGCCGTCGCGCCCGCCGCCGCCTCCAGGACGTGCCGGGCGCGGAGCCGGGGGAGGCCGAGGCGGCCCGGCTCCATCGTGACCACCGCGAGCACGCGGAAGTCGCGGTCGAGGTACGCCACGTCGATCGCGAACCGCATCCGGAAGGTGTGCACGCTCGCCGCGGGGGTCAGCAGCATCGCGCCGTCGATCCCGTCCCGCCCGAGCAGCCCGCGGGTCCGTGCCGCGTACGAGGCCGCGATCTCGACCGGGATCTGCGTGGGGTCCGCGCCGACCCGCAGTACCGCGCGGCCGTCCTGCCAGTGCGCCATGGCGGCCACCTTAGGGGGTGTCCTACCGTCGCCGGATGATGGGTGCGCTCGTGATCGTTCTCGCCGCCGGGTACGGCGCGGCCGCCGGGCTCCTGCTGCCGCGTCCCGCGTACCGGCTCTCCGTCCCGCCGGGCGACCCCTGGCGGGGCAGCTGCCCGCAGGGCCACCGGCTGGCGGGCTGGCCCGGCCCGGCCCGCTGCCTGCCGGGCGCGGAGCCGCCCGGGCCCCCGCACGGGTACGGCCGGCCGGCCGTACCCCTGGCCGTGCTCACCGCGGGGGTCTGCGCCCTGCTCGCGGCCGCCGTCGGGGCGCGCCCGGAGCTGGTGGCCTATGCCGGCCTCGCCCCGCTGTTCGTGCTGCTCGCCCTCGTCGACCGGGCCGTGCACCGGTTGCCCGACGTACTGACCCTGCCGCTCGCCGCGGCGGTCGCCGCGCTGCTGGGGGCGGCCGCCCTCGCGCCGGCCTCCGCGGGGTCCTGGCGGCTCGCGCTGCTGGGCGGCGGCGCGCTCGGGGCCGCGTACCTGCTGCTCCATCTGATCAACCCGGCCGGCATGGGCTTCGGGGACGTCAAGCTGGCGCTCTCGCTGGGGGTCGCTCTTGGGTGGTACGGGTGGGGGGTATGGTCCGCGGGAGCCTTCCTCGGCCTCCTCTACGGGGCCCTCTACGGGCTCTTCCTGGTGCTGCGCGGCTCCGAACGGCGTCATCAGGGCTACGCGTTCGGCCCCTTCATGGCCGCCGGAGCACTCACCGGAGTGCTGCTGGGCGGTTTCGGAGCGTAATCGTGGTGCGCCAATGCACGCAGCATGCTTTACGAAGGGTTATGGTGGAACCCCCCCCTCGGGCCGGTCCGTATCCCCCCCACGGACCGGCCCGTTTTTTGTTTTTCCGCTCCCGCGCCGCACGGCGCGGCAAAAGCGCAGGTCAGCCGCGCTGGGCCCAGATGTTGGTGCCGGGGGTGGAGACGGCGAGGGAGTCGATCTCCTTCAACTCGCCCTCGGTGAGCGGTGCGGAAGCCAGCGCGGCCACGTTCTCCTCCAGCTGCGGCACGCTCGACGCACCGATCAGGGCCGAGGTCATCCGGTCGTCGCGGAGCACCCACTTGAGCGCCAGCTGGGCGAGGGACTGCCCGCGGCGGGACGCGATCTCGTTCAGGCCGGTCAGCCGGCGGAGCACCTCGTCCGAGAGCAGGTCCGGGTTCAGGGACTTGCCCTGCGCTGCCCGCGAGTCGGCCGGGATGCCCTTCAGGTACTTGCCCGTCAGCATGCCCTGCGCCAGCGGGGCGAAGGAGATGCACCCCATGCCGGCGTCCTCCAGGGCGTCCAGCAGGCCGTCCTCCTCCGTCCAGCGGTTGATCATGGAGTACGAGGGCTGGTGGATGAGCGGGCGCACGCCCATCCCGCGCAGGATCCGCACGGCCTCGGCCGTCTGGTCCGCGGTGTAGGAGGAGACGCCCACGTAGAGCGCCTTGCCCTGCTGGACCGCGGACGCGAGGGCGCCCATGGTCTCCTCCAGCGGGGTCTCCGGGTCGAAGCGGTGCGAGTAGAAGATGTCGACGTAGTCCACGCCCATCCGCTTCAGAGAGGCGTCGAGCGAGCTGAGCAGGTACTTGCGGCTGCCCCACTCGCCGTACGGCCCGGCGTGCATCAGGTAGCCGGCCTTGGTCGAAAGGATCAGCTCGTCGCGGTGGGACGCGAAGTCCTGCGCAAAGATCTTGCCGAAGTTCAGCTCGGCCGAGCCGGGCGGCGGACCGTAGTTGTTCGCCAGGTCGAAGTGGGTGATCCCGAGGTCGAAGGCCCGGCGGAGGATCGACCGCTGGGACTCCAGCGTCCTGTCGTCGCCGAAGTTGTGCCAGAGGCCGAGGGAGATCGCGGGAAGCTTGAGGCCGCTGTGGCCGGTGCGCCGGTACTCCATGGAGTCGTAGCGCGAGGGCTCTGCCCGATAGGGATTGGTATCAGTCACGTTGTCCTCCCTATCACGGAGTTGTGACGGACCGAGTTGGGTACCCCCTCCCGCCGCGCAGTAATGTGGCGCACTCGGGGGGACCGCATTTCGCACGGGGGCACTGCACGGAGGGGCTGGAAGATCGTGAAGCTGCGCGACCTGGTGTACAGGCTTTATGCACGCCGGGTGGAAGGCCGCCTCGACCATGACGCGGCGCCCAAGCACATCGGCGTCATCCTGGACGGAAACCGCCGCTGGGCGAAGGCGTCCGGAGGGACGACGGAACAGGGCCACCAGGCCGGAGCGGACAAGATCTCCGAGATGCTGGGCTGGTGCACCGAGACGGACGTCGAGGTCGTCACCCTGTGGATGCTCTCCACGGACAACCTGGACCGGCCCGAGGTCGAGCTCCGTCCGCTGCTCAACATCATCGAGAACACCGTGCGGGGCCTGGCCTCGGACGGCCGCTGGCGCGTCCACCACGTCGGCAACCTCGACATCCTGCCCGCCCGGACGCAGACCGTGCTCAAGGAGGCCGAGCAGGCCACCCACGACATCGACGGGATACTGGTCAACGTCGCCGTCGGCTACGGCGGCCGCCAGGAGATCGCCGACGCGGTCCGCTCGCTGCTGCTGGAGCACGCGCGGAAGGGCACCTCCTTCGAGGAGCTCGCCGAGATCCTCGACATCGACCACATCGCCGAGCACCTCTACACGCGCGGCCAGCCCGATCCCGACCTGGTCATCCGCACCAGCGGCGAGCAGCGGCTGTCCGGATTCATGCTCTGGCAGAGCGCGCACAGCGAGTACTACTTCTGCGACGTCTTCTGGCCCGCCTTCCGCAAGGTCGACTTCCTGCGGGCGCTGCGCGACTACGCGGCACGTCACCGGCGCTACGGCACCTGAGTCGCCGCAGGGGGCGTCCTGCCCCCTCGGTCCCGGCACCCCCTCCCCTCGAAGCCTTCACCAGGGATTCACCGAGCGTCCGTCATATGCCATGGCATGGCCTGGCCTGTTCGGGGAATATCCCTTTCAGGTCGATGCCCGATCCACGGGTGTCGAGTCTCAGCGGACGGCATGGGGTCGTCCGCCCGGGAGGCCCTTTGCACCAGGACGCACGTGCGGTTCGCACGGACGGTCGGGAGGGCCGGAAATCGGCCCTGGCATGGGTGCCGATGACCGGTCCGGTCTTCATGGCCCGACCTCTTCCGAGGGGGTACGTCCTTCCGTGGTGACCAGCACAAAGAGCCGCCTGCAAGACAGGCGGACCTACGTCCTCGACACCAGCGTCCTGCTGGCAGACCCCAATGCGATCACCCGCTTCGACGAGCACGAGGTCGTGCTCCCGATCGTGGTGATCACCGAGCTGGAGGCAAAGAGGCACCATCCCGAACTCGGCTATTTCGCGCGCCAGGCCCTGCGCCTGCTCGACGACTTCCGGGTCCGGAACGGTCGCCTGGACGCCCCCATCCCGCTGGGCGATCTGGGTGGCACCCTGCGTGTCGAGCTCAACCACTCCGACCCGGGCGTCCTGCCCGCCGGCTTCCGGTTGGGGGACAACGACTCGCGGATCCTCGCGGTCGCCCGCAACCTCCAGGCCGAGGGCTACGACGTCACGGTGGTCTCGAAGGATCTCCCACTGCGCATCAAGGCCTCCTCCGTGGGCCTGATCGCCGAGGAGTACCGCGCGGAGCTCGCGATCACCGACGCCGGCTGGACGGGCATGAGCGAGCTCGCCCTGTCCGGGGAGCAGGTGGACCTCCTCTATTCGGAGGACCGCCTCTACGTGCCGGAGGCCGCGGAACTGCCCGTGCACACCGGACTGGTCCTGCAGTCCGAGCGTGGCAAGGCCCTGGGCCGGGTCACGGCGGACGGCAACGTGAAGCTCGTACGGGGTGACCGCGAGGCCTTCGGGCTGCACGGCCGCAGCGCCGAGCAGCGCATCGCGCTGGACCTCCTTCTCGACCCCGAGATCGGGATCATCTCGATGGGCGGCCGGGCCGGCACCGGCAAGTCGGCGCTGGCGCTCTGCGCGGGGCTGGAGGCGGTGCTGGAGCGGCGGCAGCACCAGAAGGTGATGGTCTTCCGGCCGCTGTACGCGGTGGGCGGTCAGGACCTCGGCTACCTGCCCGGGGACGCCTCCGAGAAGATGAGCCCCTGGGCGCAGGCGGTCTTCGACACCCTCTCGGCGGTCGCCGGGCGCGAGGTCATCGAGGAGGTGCTGAACCGCGGGATGCTGGAGGTCCTGCCGCTCACGCACATCCGCGGGCGCTCGCTGCACGACGCGTTCGTGATCGTGGACGAGGCGCAGTCGCTGGAGCGCAATGTCCTGCTGACCGTTCTGTCCCGGATCGGGGCCAATTCGCGGGTCGTTCTGACCCACGACGTCGCCCAGCGGGACAACCTCCGGGTCGGCCGGTACGACGGAGTCGTCGCCGTGGTCGAGAAGTTGAAGGGCCACCCGCTCTTCGCCCACATCACGCTGACTCGTTCCGAGCGGTCGCCGATCGCCGCACTGGTCACCGAGATGCTCGAAACGCTCTGACCCGATCCGGCCGCATCCGGCGGTCGAATCGGTCAAAAACCTCATAGCGGGAAGGTGAGTTGGCGCCGCCCGGCAAAGGCCCGAGAGCCTAGCCGGGCGGCGTCGTGCTGCACAGGTCTTTGCTCGAATCAGCGGCGACATGCCAGGTGTGACCTTTAACACGCAACAGAGAATTGCCTTGCGGTGTCGGGTTCCGGCAGAGTCTGGTTTCCGTCAGGCCCCGCATACGGCACACCTGTATCTCCCGTGAGATACGCGCAGCACCACAACTCCACAGTCGATCGCCGTATGCCGCCCGGAGTTTCACGCGGCAGCCCCCGCGAGGGAGTTGCCCACGGGCCCGCGCCTCCAGTGACCGTAGAACCACGGAGGCCAGAGTCGAGGGCACTTTTGCGCCCGCGCGGTCACTGCGGACGCTGCTGGAAGGACACCGTGTGAGCCGGATCTCGGTCCGGGGGTTCGCCGTGGCTTCGGCCACCGCGGTCACCACCGTCGGCGCAGTCGTGGGCGTTGCCACCGGCGACCCCACGAACGATCTCGAGACGACCGCGTCCGGCGCGACTCTCCTCGCCGACATCCCGGTCGGCGACCAGGCGCAGGTCCAGAGCGCGTCCCTGACGCAGCAGGCCGACGCCATCGCGCACGCCGCCGATGTCGACGCCAAGCGTTCCACCGAGGAGGCCGCCCGCCTCCAGGCCGCCGAGGACGCCAAGTCCAAGAAGGCGGAGGCCGAGAAGGAGAAGGCCGAGGCCGACGCCAAGGCGAAGCGGGAACGTGAGGAGAAGGAGCAGGCCGCCAGCCGCTCCAGCCGCGACGCCGGCGACTTCGCGCTCCAGAGCTCCTACACGGTCGCGCAGGTCAAGGCCATCGCCCAGCAGATGGTTCCGGCCGGCCAGTTCCAGTGCTTCTCGAACATCATCAACCAGGAATCCACCTGGAACTACCTGGCCGTGAACAAGTCCTCGGGCGCGTACGGTCTGGTCCAGGCGCTGCCCGGTTCGAAGATGGCCTCGGCCGGCGCGGACTGGCGCACCAACCCCGCGACGCAGATCAAGTGGGGTCTGAACTACATGGAGGACCGCTACGGCAGCCCCTGCGCCGCCTGGAGCTTCCACCAGAACAACGGCTGGTACTAGCGGGCCCGCGGCAGCGACACCGCACCGCACCGCTGCTCAACCCGGGGGAGCCCCGCACCGTCCTACGGTGCGGGGCTCCTCGCGTGTACGGTCTTCGAGGTGAGCCCGTAGAGCGGGGCGGGGGAAGGAAAGCGACATGGCGAAGAGGGAAGGCTGGCTCGGCCGGCTCGGGAACAGGCTGAACCGGATGGAGGCGCGGCTCGCGGAGCGGCGCGCCGAGGTCGAGGCCGAGACCAGCGGCGACCTGCCGGGCCCCGGCGGGCCGGGGCGGGCGCCCGCAGGCCGCGCGGCGTCCTCCGGGGCCGCGGTGTCCGGTGCGTCTTCCGGGTCCTCCGGGTCCTCCGCGTCCGGTACGGCGACGGCCGTTGCCGCGCCGCCCGTTGCCGTACCGGTGGCCCCCGCGCCCCACCTTGCCGCACCGGCCGTGCCCACGCGGCCCGACCCGGCGAGCGTCGTCCCCTGGGGGATGCGCGTCGCCGCCGAGGCCAGCTGGCGGCTGCTGCTGCTCGCCGGGATGCTGTGGGTGCTGATGAAGGTGATCAGCGAAGTCCGGTTGGTCGTCCTGGCCTTCGCCGCCGCCATGCTCGTCACCGCCATGCTCCAGCCCTTCGTGGTGCGGCTGCGCCGGCTGGGCCTGCCGCGCGGTCTGGCCACGGCCGTCACGGCGATCCTCGGCTTCGTGGTCATCGGGCTCGTCGGCTGGTTCGTGGTCTGGCAGGTCATGGAGAACCTCGACGACCTCTCCGACCGGGTCCGCGACGGCATCAACGAGCTCAAGCTCTGGGCGCTGGACAGTCCGTTCCACGTGACCGAGAAGCAGATCAACGACATCGCGAAGAACCTCAGCGAGACCATCGGCACCAACACCGAGCAGATCACCTCCGCCGGACTGCAGGGCGTGACGGTGCTCGTCGAGGTGCTGACGGGCATTCTGCTCGCCATGTTCTCCACGCTCTTCCTGCTCTACGACGGCAAGCGCATCTGGACCTGGGCGCTGGGCCTGGTCCCGGCCGCCGCCCGGGCCGGAGTCGCCGGTGCCGGTCCGCGCGCCTGGCGCACGCTGACCGCGTACGTGCGCGGCACGGTCATCGTCGCGCTCATCGACGCCATCTTCATCGGCCTCGGCATCTACTTCCTGGACGTGCCGATGGCGGTGCCGCTGGCCGTCTTCATCTTCCTGTTCGCCTTCATCCCGCTGGTCGGCGCGGTGGTCTCGGGAGCCCTCGCCGTGGTCGTGGCGCTCGTGACGCAGGGCGTGTTCACCGCCCTGATGGTGCTGCTGGTGGTGCTGGCGGTGCAGCAGATCGAGGGCCACGTGCTCCAGCCCTTCATCCTGGGCCGGGCCGTACGGGTGCACCCGCTCGCGGTGGTGCTGTCGGTGGCCGCCGGCGGCATGATCGCGGGCATCGGCGGAGCGGTGGTCGCCGTACCGCTGGTGGCCGTCACCAACACGGTGGTGGGCTACCTGAAGGCGTACTCGCGCGACCAGCACCACCTCGGGGCGGGCATGATCGGCCCGGCCCCGCACGGGTCGACGGCCCTGGGCGGGGTGCCGGACCGCGAGGTCACCACGCCATAGCCCCCCGGGCCCGGTGGAGGAACCCGCGGAACCTGACATTCCGTCGATCAAGGCTGCGATGATCGAACGCATGCGCGCTCTGATGGCGGCGCTCGGAAACAGGAACCCCGGGGGGACAGTCGTGATCACCGATCCGGAGCTCGGCGAGGAGTGGAAGACCGAGCCCATGGAACAGGCGTCGGCGCCGTCGGGGAGCGCGCGGGAGCCGACGGCGGGCGGTCCCGGCCCGCGCCCGTGGAAGTGGGCGCTGGGCGGCGCCGTGGTGGCATCGGCGGTGTGGGCCGGCGGGCTGTACGCCGTCGGGGGCCCGCCGGGCGACCCGGAGATCGCCTACCGGGCGTCGAAGAACCTGTGCGAGGACTTCGCCGCCCGGACGCTGGGCGGGATCGCCGGGGACCTGCACAAGCTGCGACCGGTGAACCACGAGAGCAGCAACCGGGCCGTGGACGGTGCCGTGTGCTCCCTGTCCAATATCGAGGGCGCGCAGGACTTCAGCGTGACGGCGCGGGTCGACCTGCACAAGAAGGCGGACCCCTCGGTCGAGTTCGACGCACCGCCCCTCGGGCTCATGGCCAACGTCGGCGCGGTGCACACCGAAGCGGTCCCGGGCCTGGGCGAGCGGGCCGCGATGATCGGGAGCGCAGGCGACCAGTTCATGCGCCTCAAGGCGGTGGACGGCGGTGCGGAGTTCAGCATCGAGGTCTCGGCCTTCACCTTCGGGGAGCGGCACGGCCGGCCCGCCACCGACGCCGACGCGGTCAAGGCGGCGATGGCCGAGGACCTGCGCGAACTGATCGCAGCACTCAGGAAGTAGGGGGCGGACATGATCGGGGAGCCCGAGCTCGACGGGGAGCGGTGGTCGGCGGCGGGCCGTGCCGAGGCCCCGCAGGACGTGGTGGTGGGCGAGCCCTTACGGGGCCGGGCGCGGCCGTGGCAGTGGGTGGCGGCAGCGGTGGTCGTCACCTCCGCACTGTGGGCGGGCGGGCTGTACGCCTTCGGGGACCGGCTGGCCGCGCCGGAGATCCGCTACCGGGTCACGGAGAACCTGTGCGATCAGTTCACGGCCCCGGCGCTGGACGGGGAGCTGGGCGGCCTCACGAAGACCGAACCGCGGGCGGGCAGCCGGCATCCGGCGCTGGAGTGGGCGTCGTGCGACCGCGAGAACGACAGGGCGGTCTCCCTCGGGACCGCGCACACCTCGGCCACGGTCGAACTGCACAAGAAGACCGATCCGGCGGTCGAGTTCGCACTCGACGTTCCGGGCAACCGGGTGTTCTTCGCCGGTGGCGACGGTCGGTGGGAGCCCTTGCCCGGCATCGGCGAGCAGGCCATGGTCACCAACCCGGTGACCGATGACAGCCTGCGGCTGCGGGTCCGCGACGGCGGCGCCGTGTTCACCGTCGATGTGATGATCTACCGGGCGACCGGCGGTGACGACCCCGACCCCACTCTGGCACCGCTGCCGCACCCCGGACGCGATGCGCTGCTGGCGGCGGCGGTCGAGGACACGCGGGCGCTGATGGCCGCGCTGCGCAGGAGCTGACAGCACGAGGGCCCCGCGACCGGGAACGGTCACGGGGCCCTCGTGGCGTACGGGGTGCCGTTACTCGGCGGCGAGGGCGGCCTCGGCGTCGAGGGTGACGGCGACGGCCTGGATCACGGAGGCGATCTTGAAGGCCTCCTGGATCGTCTCGCGGTCGACGCCCGCCTTGCGCAGGACCTGCTCGTGCGAGTCCAGGCACTGGCCGCAGCCGTTGATCGCGGAGACCGCGAGCGACCACAGCTCGAAGTCGACCTTCTCCACGCCCGGGTTGCCGATGACGTTCATCCGCAGGCCCGCGCGCAGGGTGCCGTACTCCGGGTCGGAGAGCAGGTGCCGGGTGCGGTAGAAGACGTTGTTCATCGCCATGACCGCGGCGGCGGACTTGGCGGCGGTGTACGCCTCCGGCGAGAGGTTCGCCTTGGCCTCCGGCTCCAGCTCACGCAGGACGAGCGGCGAACGGGCGGCGATCGCGCAGGACAGGACGGTGCCCCACAGCTGCTGCTGCGGGAGGTCGCTGTTGCCGATGACCGAACCGAGGTTCAGCTTCAGGTCCTTGGCGAAGTCCGGTATGGCCGACTTCAGCGAGTCGAGGGACATGCGTCACTCACCGGCCAGCAGCGCGCCGGCGTCGATGGTGCTGTCGCCCTTGTTCCAGTTGCACGGGCACAGCTCGTCGGTCTGCAGGGCGTCGAGGACCCGCAGGACCTCCTTGGGGTTACGGCCCACGGAACCGGCGGTCACCATCGAGAACTGGATCTCGTTGTTCGGGTCCACGATGAAGACGGCGCGCATCGGCAGGCCGTCCTCGCCCAGGATGCCCAGCTCGGTCGACAGCTCGCGCTTGATGTCGGACATCATCGGGAAGGGCAGGTCACGCAGGTCGGCGTGGTCCTTGCGCCAGGCGTGGTGGACGTACTCCGAGTCGAGCGAGAAGCCGAGGATCTGCGCGTCGCGGTCGGCGAACTCCTCGTTCAGCTTGCCGAAGGCGGCGATCTCGGTCGGGCACACGAAGGTGAAGTCCAGGGGCCACGCGAAGATGACCTTCCACTTGCCCTCGTAGGTCTTGTGGTCGATCTGCGCGAACTCGCTGCCGGCCTCGAGCGAGACACAGGCGGTCAGGTCGAAGGTGGGGAACTTGTCACCAACAGTGAGCACGCGCTCTCCTTATGCAGTGGAAAATGACCCTTTTGGGGGTTTTCCGATGGGGTTGGACTGATCTCACATGCTGACACACCTGCATTGATTACAGAAATAGCTAGTCTTGTGCTGGGTGATCGGAGGTACCTATCAGTGGCTGTCAGTAGTAGGGGAACGAAGCAACCGACGCTCGCGCAACTGCGCGCCTTCGCGGCGGTCGCCGAGCACCTGCACTTCCGGGACGCGGCCGCGGCCATCGGGATGAGCCAGCCGGCGCTCTCCGGAGCCGTCTCCGCACTGGAGGAGGCCCTCGGCGTGCAGCTGCTGGAGCGCACCACCCGCAAGGTGCTGCTCTCCCCGGCGGGCGAGCGGATCGCGGCGCGGGCCCAGGTGGTGCTCGACGCCATGGGCGGGCTGCTGGAGGAGGCCGAGGCCGTACGGGCCCCCTTCACCGGGGTGCTGCGGCTCGGGGTGATCCCCACGGTGGCGCCGTACCTGCTGCCGACCGTGCTCGGGCTGTTCCACCGGCGCTACCCGCGGATGGACCTCCAGGTGCACGAGGAGCAGACCGCCTCCCTGCTGGAGGGGCTGGGCGGCGGGCGTCTGGACCTGCTCCTGCTGGCGGTGCCGCTGGGTGTCCCCGGGGTCACCGAACTGCCCGTCTTCGACGAGGACTTCGTCCTGCTCGCGCCCCGCGAGCATGCGCTGGCCGGGCGCCGTGACATCCCGCTGGAGGAACTGCGGGGGCTGCAGCTCCTGCTGCTGGACGAAGGGCACTGCCTGCGCGACCAGGCCCTCGACATCTGCCGGGAGGCGGGACGGACGACCGGCGCGGACGTCACCACGACCGCCGCCGGGCTGTCCACGCTCGTACAACTGGTCGCCGGGGGACTGGGAGTGACGCTGTTGCCGCGTTCCGCGCTGCGGCTGGAGACCGCCCGCAACGAGTACCTGTCCACCGGCTACTTCGCCGAGCCCGCACCCTCCCGGCGGATCGCCCTGGCCATGCGCACCGGGACCGCCCGGCAGGAGGAGTTCGGGGCGATCGCCGCCGCACTGCGCGAAGCCGTACGCCCGCTCCCGGTCTGGCCCACCGACTAGGGGATCGGCGGAGTCACAAGGAACGGGCGTACGGGGTCCGGGGTCCGGGGTCACGCCGCGCGCGTCACTCCGTACGCAGGCCGTCCGGGCGCATCAGCCGCAGCAGCGGAGGCAGGCTGAGCAGGGTCACCACGACCACCACGCCCGCCCCGGCCGCCGTCATCCCGAGCACCGACGCCCAGTCGATCCGCAGCGGCTGGGCGGCCATGCTCATCAGGACGGCGCCCAGCCCCACGCCCGCCCCGGCCGCCAGCAGCAGGCCCAGCACGATCGGCACGGCCGTCTGCCACAGCACCGACAGGCTCAGCGTGGAGCGCTTGGTGCCGAAGGCGACCAGGGCGGAGAGCAGCCGCTTGCGCTCGCGCAACTGCTCCAGCTGGGAGACGAGGAGGCTTCCACCGATGAGGACCAGTACGGCGGTGGCGCCGAAGAACAGCCCCGTGCGGATCGAGGAGTAGCCGGCGGCTTCCCTGGTGTTCCGCAGCGTCATCGCCGTGACGAACGGGTCCGCCTTGAAGACGGCGTTGCGCGCCCGGTCCAGGGCGTCCGGACCGGACTCGTCGACCTGGACGAAGATCCGCGCGTCCGGGAAACTGCCGATCTCCTTGGGCGCCGCCGACGGGGTCACGAGCAGGCCGCTGCGCAGCTGCCCGGTGGGGTCCTCCCGGCTGGCGACCGTGCGGGCGTCCGCCGGGACCTTCCACTTCGCCGTACCGGGCCGGTCGGTCGTCCCGGACGCCGACGCGGATCCGTACCCGTATCCCCTGACGTTGCCGACGAACAGCTCGTCGCCGGGCTTCGCCGTGGCCCCGTAGACGTCGTCCCGGGAGGGGGAGCCGGTCACGACGAAGGCGTCGCCCTCCTTGCAGGAGCCGAGTGTCGCGACCTCGCCGAGCGCGTCGCAGGTGCCGATGGTCACCTGGACCGTCTCCTCGTCGGCGGGCACCTGGTGGGCGGCCTGCGCGGAGGTCAGCGGGACGGCGCGGGTGACGCCCGGGACGGCGGAGATCCGCTGCGCGAGGTCGTCCATGGGCGTCTGCGATTCGCGGTTCACCATGACCGCGACGGCGGCCCTGCCGGGGTCCTGGCCGGTCGACTTGGTGTAGTCGCCCTCGACGCCCGCGAAGAGCATCTGGAGGGCGATGGCGCCCGCGACGGCCACGGCGATGCCGTTGACGAGGCGGGCGGCGGCGCCGCTGTTGACCTGGAGCCGGCGCACGGCCAGCTGCCAGGAGACCGGGCCGCCGGACATGTTCGCGACGAATCGTTCCAGCAGCCAGGGGATCAGCACGGTGATCCCGACCAGCAGCAGCACCACGCCTCCGGCGACCTGCCACTGGTTGAACCTGCCGTGGTTGTTGCCGCGGCCGCCCATGGGCAGGAGCAGGCCGAGTCCGACCAGCGGGAGCAGCAGCCGCCACCAGATGCGGCGCCGGGAGGGCTTGGCCGTACGGACGACGCCCAGCGGCTCGATGACCACACCGCGCAGCGCGAACAGGGTCACGGCCACGGCCGCCGCGGGCACCGCGAGGGCGACGAGGACGGCGAGCCAGGGCGCCGGGTCCAGGTCGGCGGGGAAGACGCTGCGCTGCTGGAGGCTGAAGCTGCCGACCAGGGAGCGGCCGACGGCGAAGAATCCGGTGCCCAGCACCAGTCCGATCAGAGAGCCGGCCAGTGCCTCGCCGGCCGCGATCCGGCGCACCGTCCTGCTGTCGGCGCCGACCAGCCGCAGGGCGGCGAGCCGCCGGTCGCGCCGCTCCCCGCCGAAGCGGACGGCGGTGGCGATGAACACGGCGACGGGCATCAGCAGGGCGACGAACGTCAGGACCACCATCAGCATGAGCACGGGGTCGAGGCCCTCGCGGTCCGCGTCGTGGCCGAAGCCGGTGACGCGCTGGACGCGGAAGTCCTCGGGGCCGTTCTTCCGGAGGGTGTCGCTGCCCAGGTAGAAGAGCAGTTCGCCGGGGCCGACCAGCCCCGGGGCGCCGACGATCTCACTGACCCGCGCGTCGAGCCGCTCGCGCAGCAGGGCGCCGTCGGAGGACTTCAGCAACGCGTCGAGCGCGGGGGAGAGGGCCATCTCGCCCGGGCCGGGGATCCGCTTCAGACCGGGCGGCAGCGGGGCGTCCGGGCCCTCGGCCCGGATCATGTTCCCGTCGATGTCCTTGTTCCGGTACGTCTGGCCGATGCGGGCGATCAGCAGGGTGTCGGGCCCGGGGGCATCTGCCCGCTCGGAGTTCAACGTCGACCGTGCGTCGCCGCGCTCGTACCGCTGGGCGAGGGCGCCGGGGATCGCGGTGCTGATCAGCAGCAGGGCGACGCCGAGACCGACACCGACACCGGTGAGCAGGGTGCGGATCCATCCCTGGCGGCCGCCGCCGAAGGCGAAGTGGGTGCCCATGCCGAGATCGCGGGCCCAGACCTGGAGCCGGCTCATACGATCCGCTCCATGTCGCGGGATTTGCCGTCGCGTACGACGATCTCCCGGTCGGAGTAGGCGGCCACGCGCGTCTCGTGCGTGACGAGCACGACGGCGGTGTTCGCGGACCGGGCGGCCTCCGTGAGCAGCTGCATGACGAGTTCGCCGTTGAGCGAGTCGAGGGCCCCGGTGGGCTCGTCGGCGAAGATCACCCGGGGGCCGGTGACCAGGGCGCGGGCAACGGCCACGCGCTGCCCCTGGCCGCCGGATATTTCGCCGGGCCGCTTGGCCGCGAGGTCCTCCACCTGGAGCTGCTCCATCCGGTGCAGGGCGGTGCGTTCGGCCTCCTTGCGCTTGACGCCGGTCAGGCGCAGCGGGAGGGCGACGTTCTCCACGCAGGTCAACTCCGGTACGAGCTGGCCGAACTGGAAGACGAAGCCGAAATCGGTGCGGCGCAGCGCGCTGCGCTCGGCATCGCCGAGGGAGGTGAGCTCGCGGCCGGCGTAGGTGATGGAGCCGGAGTCGGGAGGGACGATGCCCGCGAGGCAGTGCAGCAGCGTCGACTTGCCGGAGCCGGACGGGCCCATGACGGCGACGATCTCGCCGGGGTGGATGGAGAACTCGGCTCCGTCGAGGGCCTTGGTGGTTGCGAATGCCTTGCGCAGGTCCGTCGCGGCGAGGAGGGAACCGGCCGGGGGCATCATCGGCGGACCTCCCGCGCGAGCTGGTCGAGGCGGGCCGCGGTGAGCTCCAGCCACCGCAGGTCCGCCTCCAGGTGGAAGAGGGCGTGGTCGCAGACGAGCTGGTCGGCGATGTCGCCCTTGCGCTTGCGCTGGGTGAGGATGCGCATGAGGCGCAGGTGCTCGGCGCGCTGGGTGTCCAGCAGCTCGTCGGCGCGGCGGCCGGTGAGCAGGGCGAGGACGACCTTGGTGTAGAGGGTCGAGTGGAGGTAGGGCTCCGGCTTCTCGGGCTGGGCGAGCCAGGCCTCGACGTCGGTGATCCCGGCGTCGGTGATGGCGTACCGCTTGCGCTCGGGGCCGCCGCCGCTTTCCACGGCGTCGACCTCGACGAGGCCGTTCTTCAGGAGCCGGGACATGGTCGAGTAGACCTGCCCGTAGGCGAGGGGCCGGTCGTGGCCGAACTTTTCGTCGAAGGTCCGCTTGAGGTCGTAACCATGGCGCGGGCCGGCCTCTAGGAGGCCCAGGAGCGTGTGACCGATGGACATGGCTGCGACTCTACACCGTGTGTATACGCGGAGTGTATAGAGAGCGAGTCGTGCCGTCCGGGCATGCGTACGCCCCGGTGGCGCCGGGTTCTCCGGCCCCACCGGGGCGTACGGGTCACTCCGTGGGCTTGGGGGGCCGTCCCCGGCGCGGGATGGGGCCGGGGGCCGAGGGGAGGCGGCCGGCCTCGGCGAGGGCCCGGCGGAGCAGGAACTCGATCTGCGCGTTGGCGCTGCGCAGTTCCTCGCCCGCCCAGCGGGCCAGTGCGTCGTACACCTGCGGGTCGAGCCGCAGCAGTACCTGCTTGCGCGCCTGCCGGCCCGCCGGTTTCTCCTCGCCGCCGGGGGTCACTGGTAGAGGGTCCCCGTGTTGACCACCGGCTGGGCGGCGCGGTCGCCGCACAGGACGACCATCAGGTTCGAGACCATGGCCGCCTTGCGCTCCGGGTCCAGGTCCACGATGTCCTGCTCCGCCAGTCGGGTCAGTGCCAGCTCGACCATGCCCACCGCGCCCTCCACGATCTGCTTGCGGGCCGCCACGACCGCGCCCGCCTGCTGGCGCTGGAGCATCGCGGAGGCGATCTCCGGAGCGTACGCGAGGTGCGTGAAGCGGGACTCGATGATGTGGACTCCGGCCGCGTCGACGCGGGCGTGCAGTTCGACCGCCAGCTTCTCGGTGATCTCCTCGGCGTTGCCGCGCAGCGACAGGCCGCCCTCCTCGTGGGCGTCGTAGGGGTACTCGATGGCGATGTGCCGGACGGCCGCCTCGGTCTGGGTCTCGACGAACTCGGTGAAGTCCTCGACCTCGAAGGAGGCGCGCGCGGTGTCCTCGACCCGCCACACCACGACCGCCGCCAGCTCTATCGGGTTGCCGTAGGCGTCGTTGACCTTCAGGACGGCCGTCTCGTGGTTGCGCACCCGGGTGGAGATCTTCTCGCGGGAGGTCAGCGGGTTGACCCAGCGCAGGCCGTCGGCGCGGATGGTGCCCCGGTAGCGGCCGAACAGCTGGACGACGCGGGCCTCGCCCGGCGCCACCGTGTTCAGCCCGCACATCGCGATCACGGAGGCGAGGCTCAGCAGTACGCCGGCCGCGATCAGGAGCGCCTTGGCCAGGGTGGCCGTGACCACCGAGCCGGCCGCGATCACGCCCGCGCCCGCCAGCAGACCCACCAGACCGAGCAGCAGCGCCAGGCCGCCGCCGACGCTGTGCGCGGTGAACTCCCTTACTCCGCTTGGGTTGGCGTTTTCGTTCGTCATGGTTTGCCCCGTTTCTCAGCACACGGCCGGTCGGACCGTCTAGCAAAGTGATATCACTTTTTTGCGCTTCGGCAACCCTTCGGCTTAGGTGAGCGTCGGTTCCAGTGATGTGGGTGCTGATTCTCACGTCCGAAATGACCGGAATTAGTCACGGTTGGCCAACTTTTGACACAGCCTGCGGTGTTAGCTTTCTGAGCTGACGTCGGGGGGGCAATCGAGCGGAGCGGGAACGATGGGCCGAGCAGAAGTGCGTAAGGCGCAGCAGCGGCGCGGTGCGCGGCGTGCGCCGAGCGGACGCGCGCAGGGCGCCGAGGGAAGCGGAAGTACCGGCAAACGCACCGGCATACGCCGCTTCTTCACCTGGAAGAAGGTCTTGGGCACGTTCTTCGGGCTGGCCCTGCTCGGCATGGGCGCGCTGGTCGCCCTGTACTTCTACGTGGAAGAGCCGGACCCCAACAAGCAGGCTCTCCAGCAGAGCAACGTCTACAAGTACGCAGACGGCACGATCATGGCCAGCAAGGGCAAGGTCAACCGCGAGATCCTGCCGATCGACAAGATCCCGATGGACGTCCAGGAGGCGTTCATCGCGATCGAGAACAAGTCGTTCCGCAAGGACCAGGGCGTGGACTTCAAGGGTCTGGCCCGCGGTCTGTGGAACACGGCCACCGGCCGGGGCAAGGCCGGCGGCTCCACGATCACCCAGCAGTACGTCAAGAACTACTACCTGACCCAGGATCAGACGGCGACCCGCAAGCTCAAGGAGCTGGTGATCTCCCTCAAGGTCGACCAGCGCATGAAGAAGCCCGAGATCCTGGCGGGTTACCTCAACACGAGCTACTTCGGGCGCGGCGCCTACGGCATCCAGGCCGCGGCCCAGGCCTACTACGGCGTCGACGCCGGGCAGCTGACGCTGGAACAGGGCGCCTACCTCGCCACCCTCGTACAGGCGCCCAGCCAGTACGACTGGTCGACCGCCAGCGACGAGACGAAGAAGCGGATCAAGATCCGCTACGACGCGACCCTCGTGAACATGGTCGACATGAAGAAGCTGGACGAGGCCAAGCGCCAGACGCTGAAGTTCCCGGAGCCGCAGCCGCCGCAGCCGCCGATGGGCATGGACGGCCAGAAGGGCTACCTGGTCCAGGCCGCCGAGGCCGAGCTCAACTCCCAGGGCGTCGAGCGGAAGCTGATCGACGCAGGCGGCTGGACGTTCACGCTGAACATCGACCCGAAGAAGCAGGCCGCGCTGGAGACGGCCGTCCAGGAGGAGCTGGAGTCCAAGCTGGAGCGCACGAACGTCGAAAAGCGCCCCATCGACCAGCGCGTGCAGGCAGGCGCCACCTCCGTGGACCCGAAGACCGGCCACATCGTCGCGATGTACGGCGGTACGAGCCTGAAGGACCACTGGTCGAGCAACGCCCTGCGCAAGGACTACCAGCCGGGCTCGACCTTCAAGCCGGTCGTGCTGGCCTCCGCCCTGGAGAACGGGTCGAAGACCCAGGACGGCAAGCCGATCACGCCGAACGCGCTCTACGACGGCACCAGCAAGCGCGCGGTCGTCGGCAGCGACATCCCGTTCGCCCCGCAGAACCAGGAGGACCACAGCTACGGCACTCCGATGATGACGGTCCAGGAAGCCACCAACTTCTCGGTGAACTCCGTCTACGCGCAGATGATCGTGGACGTGGAACCGCCGAACGTGAAGAAGACGGCCCTGGCCCTCGGCATGAAGGACCGCGACGGCTGGCCCGAGGACAAGCCGGCCATGTCGCTCGGCACCATGAGCGCCAACACCGTGGAGATGGCGGCCGTCTACGCCACCCTCGACAACCACGGCAAGAAGGTCACGCCGACCATCATCAAGAAGGCCGAGCACAAGGACCGCGTGGTCGAGCCGGCCCAGCCCATCGGTGCCCAGGCCATCAGCCGCAGGACCGCCGACACCGTCACCAAGGTGCTCACGGGCGTCGTCAACGACGACGGCGGCTCCGGCAACAAGGTCCGCAGCAGCGCCTACGAGGCCGCGGGCAAGACCGGTACCACCGAGTCCAACGTCTCCGGCTGGTTCTCCGGCTACACCCCGGAGCTGGTCACCGTCGTCGCGATCTTCGGTGAGGAGCCCGGCACCGCCAAGCAGGTCACCCTGACCGGCACGGCCGGCCTCGGCCGCCTCGGCGGCTCCAGCTTCCCCGCCTCGATCTGGAAGGCGTACACCCTCGCCGCCCTCAAGGGCGCGGACACGGGCAAGTTCCAGCTGAGCGAGGCGGACATGGGCGCCGTCCAGACGCCGTCCCGCAGCGCCTCGCCGACGCCGTCGCCGAGCCCGTCCTCCAGCGCGCCGGCCGCCAGCAGCAGCCCGTCGCCGTCCCCGTCGACGTCCCCGTCGCCCAGCGCCACCAAGTCGGGTACGACGCCGTCCCCGTCGACGTCCCCGTCGCCCACGGCGACCAAGAGCGGCGGTCCCAAGCCGCCGGACCCGCCGCTGATCCCCGAGCACTAGGGACACGGACAGACAGCCGCCCCGCAGCCTTCCTCGAAGGCTGCGGGGCGGCTGTCCTTGTGCCGGTCGCGGGATCAGCGGCGCTCGGGCGTCCCCGGCAGCGACAGCTCGAACCAGACGACCTTTCCGCTGCTGAGTCGCGTCGCGCCCCAGCGGCGGGCCATCCGGTTGACCAGGAACAGGCCGCGGCCGCCCTCGTCGGTGTCCCGCGCCCGGCGCTGGCGGGGCAGCTGGGGCGAGTCGTCGCCGACCTCGCAGCGCAGTACGTCCGTACGCAGCAGGCGCAGCGTCACGGGGCGTTCCGCGTACCGCACGGCATTGGTGACCACCTCGCTGACCAGCAGCTCCAGCGAGTCGCTCAGCTCCTCCAGGCCCCAGCGGGTCAGGGCGCGGCGGGCGAACCGGCGGGCCCGGCCCGGGGCGGTCTCCTCCGGGTCCAGGAACCAGTACGCGACGTCGCTGGGCGCGATCCCGTCGAACCGGGCCGCCAGGAGCGCGATGTCGTCGTCCCGGTCGCCGGGGCCGAGCATGTCCAGGACGTCGTCGCAGAGCGCCTCCAGCGGCGGCGGGTGGTCCAGGCCCGTCAGCTGGGCGGTCGTGGCCAGGCGCTCGCGCAGCTGCTCGATGCCGGTCCACACGTCCCGCAGGCGCGACTCCACCAGGCCGTCGGTGTAGAGCAGCAGGGTGCCCCCGGCGGGCGCGTCCAGCTCCACGGCCTCGAAGTCCACGCCGCCGACGCCGATGGGGGCGCCGGGGGGTACGCGGAGCACCTCGGCGCGGCCGCCCAGGTGCAGCAGGACCGGCGGCGGGTGGCCCGCGTTGGCGATGGTGATCCGGTGCGCGACGGGATCGTAGACGGCGTACAGGCAGGTGGCCATGCGGTCGGAGCCGAGGCGCTGCGCCTGCTCGTCCAGGTGGTGCAGGACCTCGGCGGGCGGCAGGTCCAGTTGCGCGAGGGTCTGCGCGGTGGTGCGGAGCTGACCCATGATCGCGGCGGAGGTCATGGAGTGGCCCATGACGTCGCCGACGACGAGCGCGACCCGGCTGCCGGGCAGCGGTATGGCGTCGTACCAGTCGCCGCCGACCCGGGCCGTCTCGGCGGCGGGCAGGTAGCGGGAGGCCAGCCGTACCCCGGTGGGCTGGGGGAGGCTGTCGGGCAGCATGGTGCGCTGCAACTCGTCGGCGATGTACGCCTCACGGCCGTACAGGACCGCCTTGTCGATGCCGAGCGCGGTGTGGGTGGCGAGCTGGGCGGCGACCAGGAGGTCGTTCTGCTCGAAGGCGGGACGCTCGGGACTGCGCAGGAAGACGGCCGCGCCGATCACCCGGCGGCGGCCGCGCAGCGGTGCGAGGACGGCCCGGTTGCCGCGCGGCAGCGGGTGGTCGACACCGAGCAGCTCGGGCAGTGCGGCCCGGGCGGCGGCGGAGGAACCGAAGACGGGCCGTACGCCGCGCAGCACCTCGGCGAGCGCGCCGCCCGGCCGGATCTCGCACAGCTCGGCCGCGGGCAGGTCACCCTGCGGGCCGACCAGCGGCAACTGGCTGAAGTCGAGCTCGCCGGTGGCCCCCGCGGCCCCGGCGAGGTCCATCCCCGCGCCGATGGTGCTGCTGATGTCCGTCAGGTCGTCGATCGGCCGGAGCCGGTCGGTGCGCCGGAGCCTTAAAACGACCGGGCCGACGGGCCGCTCGTCCCCGACGGGGAGCGGGTCGCGCAGGTAGACGAGGATCGCGTCCGAGAAGGTCGGCACGGTGGCCCGGCACAGGCCCAGCACGATCTCGTCGAGGTCGATGCCGCGGGCGATCCGCCGGGTGGCGGCGCCGACGAACCGCAGCCGGTCCCCCTCGCGGCGCGCGGCGGTCACCTCTCCGGAACCCCCGGCCGCTACGGAGCTCCCACCACCCCCGTGGTGCCCGGCTCCGCCGTCACCGCTCGCGATCGTGCCGGCCGCGGGGCCGTTGCCGTCGTCGCTCATGTCCTCGCTCCCGCCGCGCGGGCGTGGGGCCTCGGCGGGAGCACCGTGCCCGGCCGCGCCGATCGACGCGTCGAGGGAGCTCGCACCGGGCCGGGGGCGGGCCGCGCCCTCGCCGGGCTCCGCCGCGGCCGGTACCTCGCCGGGGGCGGCCGCGTTGCGGCGCGGCCGGGGCAGCCCGGCGCTGCCGCCCGCGCCCGCGCCCGCCGCGGAGCGGGCGGCGCGCGCGTCGGAGGCCGCCGCGGCGGCCGCGCCGCCCGGCTCCGCCGCCGGGCCGGCGCCGGCGTCCGCGGCATGCGTGCGTACGGCCTCGGCGGCGGCGATGGGCGCCTTGCCGTGGCCGGCCTCGTCCGTACCTCCGCCGGAGGCGACGGGCTGCGGGCCCTCCTGGGAGGTGGGGTACTCCGTCACGCGTGGATTTCCGTCCGTTTGCGCTCGATGTGCGCTGCACACAACTCGGTCAGTCGCGGTATACCCGCTCAGCGGCCCGGGCACCATCGCCCCGAGGTTCCTCGCCCAAACTTCTCCCCCAACCCGCGGCCGGGAGGTGCCCCTGACGGACCCTCGCCCCCTCGTCGCCTCTCGTCGTGCGTCGACCTCCGGTCAAGTCCCGCGTGCGGCACACCACTTGCAAAGCGGCGCATCCACCGCGCCGCCCCGCGCGCGTGACCTCGTGGAGGACGATCCTACGTTTGAACCCCGGGGGCGCATCAAGGGTCTCATGAGGTCATATGCGTCGGGGTGTGGTCCCAGTCCTCCGGCAGGGCCGGAATCCTCCAGGCCGGATCCGGCCGCCAGTCCTCCCAGCCGCCCGAGAACGGCGCCCCCCATTCCTTGATCACCTCGACCGCGGCGCGGCCCGCCTCCCTTACCCCGGCGGCCTGCTCACGGTCCATCAGACCGGACCGCTGCGCCTGCGCGAACTCGTCCGCGTCCAGCCACTTCCAACTGCGGTCCGGGTGGACGGCGATGTCCAGGAAGTGGTCCACGGAGTCCACCCCTCCGGCCCATCGCGAGCGCGGCTCCTCCAGGTTCACGTACCAGTTCTTGAACTGCCAGCCGGGGCCCCAGAACAGCCACACCGACCACGGGTCCCCGGGCCGGGCCAGTTTCAGGACACCGGTGCCGAACCACCGCGACCGTACGGTGGTGCGCGCCGCCGTGTACCGGGTGGCGAGCGGTTCCTCGTGGACGGGGGTGCCGTCGGCGAGCACCGGCTTGACGCATTCGGTGCCGGGGGCCATCCACACCGCCAGCAGCTCGTCGGTGTCCTGGACCACCGTCACCGGGCGGCAGATGTGCACCGGGCCCACCAGCCCCGGGGCGTGGTCGCGGTAGCGCCACAGGACCTGCTCCCCGGGCGCCCAGCGCGGGCCCTGCGCGGGACCGCCCGGCGCGCTCCGCGCCGGGCCGCTCCCGGGCTTGAAAGTACCTGTCATGCGCAGATCTTAGGGCGGGGGTCCCGGCGCCCGCTGCGGCGCAGGTCACCGGTGGGTTCGACAGCGAGAAACGACCGAATCCGGCCCCCGCCCGGAGGTGCGGCCGGACGGGTCAGGGGCGCGTCATGCGCAGGACGTCCAGGGCCTCGTCGAGCTGCTCCAGAGTGAGGGCCCCGCGCTCCACGTAGCCGGCCTCCAGGACCACCTCCCTGATCGTCTTCCGCTCGGCGAGGGACCTCTTGGCGACCTTGGCGGCCTCCTCGTAGCCGATGTAGCGGTTGAGCGGGGTGACCACGGAGGGCGAGGACTCGGCGTATTTCCTGGCCCGCGCCTCGTTGGCGGTGATTCCGTCGATCGTGCGGTCGGCCAGCAGGCGGCTCGCGCTGCCGAGCAGCCGGATCGATTCGAGGAGGTTCCTGGCCATCACCGGGAGCATCACATTGAGCTCGAAGTTGCCGGCCGCGCCCGCCACGGCAACGGTGGCGTCGTTCCCCATGACCTGTGCGGCGACCATCAGGACGGCCTCCGGGACCACCGGATTGACCTTCCCGGGCATGATCGAGGAGCCCGGCTGGAGATCCGGGAGATTGATTTCGGCCAAACCGGTGCGCGGTCCGGAAGCCATCCAGCGGAGGTCGTTGGAGATTTTGGTGAGGGAGACGGCGACGGTGCGGAGCATTCCGGAGGTTTCCACGAGTGCGTCCCGCGCCCCCTGGGCCTCGAAGTGGTCGCGGGCCTCGGTCAGCGGCAGTCCGGTCGCGTCGGCGACCTCGGCGATCACCGCGGCGGAGAACCCGGGCGGGGTGTTGATGCCGGTGCCCACCGCGGTGCCGCCCAGCGGCAGCTCGGCCAGCCGCGGCAGGGCTGCCCGCAGTCGCTCGACGCCGTAGCGGATCTGGGCCGCGTAGCCGCCGAACTCCTGGCCGAGGGTGACCGGGGTGGCGTCCATCAGGTGGGTGCGCCCGGCCTTGACGACCTGCGCGAACTCGGCGGCCTTGAGCTCCAGGGCCGCCGCCAGGTGCTCCAGGGCCGGAATCAGCTCGCCGGTGACGGCGGCGGTGGCGGCGATGTGGATGGACGACGGGAAGACGTCGTTGGAGCTCTGCGAGGCGTTCACGTGGTCGTTGGGGTGGACCTCGCGGCCCAGGCGCTCGGTGGCCAGGGTGGCGATCACCTCGTTGGTGTTCATGTTGGACGAGGTCCCGGAGCCGGTCTGGAAGACGTCCACGGGGAAGTGGTCGTCCCAGCGGCCGTCCGCGACCTCGGCGGCGGCCGACCGGATCGCGTCGGCGACGTCCTGGTCCACCACGCCGAGCTTCGCGTTCACCGCGGCGGCGGCGGCCTTGATCCGGGCGAGGGCCTCGATGTGGGCGCGCTCCAACCGCTGGCCGGAGACGGGGAAGTTCTCCACCGCGCGCTGGGTCTGGGCGCGCCACTTGGCGTGCCGGGGCACCCGTACGTCGCCCATGGAGTCGTGCTCGATCCGGAACGCATCGGCCTGCTGCTCGTCTGTCATTTTCCTGACCTCCTCAAAAAGTTGAGCAATTGTCTTGTTCGAAGTGTTCCCAACTCCCCTACCGGCCAGTAAATACCGGGGGTAACACCGACATCCGGGGAGGCCCTTCATGGCACGTGCCCGTACGAGACCCATGCTCAGATCTACCTTCGCCGCCGTCGCGGCGATCGCGGCCGCCCTGGGGGGTGTCACCGCCATCACCCCCATGGCCCAGGCGGCGCCCGCCTCCGGGGCCGTGACGCCCCTGTCGCCCGAGCTGGAGGCCATCCGGGCCGCGGAGGCCACCAAGATCTACGGCGACCCGGCCGTGCGCCCGCTGAACGAGCGCAGAACAGGCCTGATCTCGCTGGGCGACAGCGAGATTTCGGGCGAAGGAGTCGGCAACTACGACCCCGCGACCAACACGCCGAACAACCAGTGCCACCGCTCGCCGGACGCTGCGATCCACCGCACCGGCATCCCGGCCGACCTGACCTTCAACGTCGCCTGCTCCGGCGGATACACCGGGAACATTCGGATCGGCGGCAGCAAGCAGTACGCCGACGAGCTGGTGCAGAGCGACAACCTGGCCGTCAAGGCGCGCAACACGAGGATCAAGATGGTCCTGCTGGTCGCCGGGGCCAACGACGACCTGCAGTTCGGCCCCGTCATGACCGACTGCGTCACCCGCTGGGTGCTCAGCCAGGGCACCTGCGAGCCCAAGTACGGGCCCGGCTGGCAGGCGCGCGTCGACGGCCTGAAGCCCAAGGTCGAGGCCACGGTCGCCGACCTGAAGACCGTCATGCGCGAAGCCGGTTACGCCGACTCCGACTACAAGCTGGTCGTGATGGGCTACCCCAGCCCCATCGGGCCCGACTTCCACGACAACCCGAGCTTCCCCGGCAAGCTTCCCGGCGGCTGCGCCGGCTACGACTCCGACGCCACCTGGGGCCGCAACTACGCGGTGCCCACCTTCGAGAAGGGCATGCGCGCGGCGGCCCTCGCCTCCGGCGCGATCTACCTGGACAACTCGCGCCTCTTCCACGGCCACGAGGTCTGCATGGAGGACACCTGGGCCCGCGGCCTCTACCTGGACCTCGGGGACCACTTCCCGTGGGACGAGAACACCGCCCGCCAGTCCTTCCACCCCAACTACCGGGGCCACGGCGCCTTCGCCTCCTGCCTCACCCAGCTCTACAACTCGGGCCTGCGTGAAGCCTCCTGCGCCGACCCCGCGAGCACCGGGACCCCTGTGCTGCAGGTCGGCGCCTGGGACGACCGGTTCAAGCCCCTGAAGAACGAGGCGACCGGCAACTGCCTCGACTCCTTCGGCGGCTCCAGCGCCAACGAGACCAGGATCGTCGGATGGGACTGCCACGGCGGCCGCAACCAGGGCTGGTGGTACGACAGCGTCCGTAAGTCCGTCCACATCGAACTGACCCAGGACCGCTGCATCGACGCTCCCGGCTCCGCCTACGGCTCCGGTACAGGGCTGATCATCTGGAACTGCCACGGCGGCGCGAACCAGCAGTTCGTCCGCGACGGCGCCACCCTGCGCCCCGCCGCCGCCCCGGGGATGTGCCTGACGGTGGCCGCGGCGCACGAGCCGCTGCGCCTGCAGACCTGCAACGGATCCGCGAACCAGCGCTTCGCATAACCGCCCCGCACCACCAGACCCCCCACGCCCGGCCGGCGCACCCCGGCCGGGTGTCTCCGTGCCGGTCACAAGGAGTGCAGGTACTCCCGCACCTCGCGGGGCCGGTTGGTGATCAGGGTGTCCACGCCGAGCCGCAGGCACAGCTCCACGTCCTCGGGCTCGTCGACCGTCCACACCCGCACCCGCAGCCCCTTGGCCCGCAGCCGGGCCACCAGCCCCGGATCCTTGCGCACCAGGTCGATGCCCGGCCCCGCGTGCCCCGCGAACGGCGGCCGGGCGGGCCGCAGCCGCCGCTCGATCAGGTAGACGGCGGGCAACCCGGGCGCGAGCCGGTTCAACCTGGTCAGGGCGTTGCGCGAGAAGCTCATCACCTCGACCAGGCCGGCCGAGCCGTCGGCCAGCCCGTGGTCCTTCAGGACCCGTACGAGTTCGGCCTCCAGACGGCCGCCGGCGCGGGTGGGGTGCTTGGTCTCGACGGCCAGCCCGACGGGCCGGTCGGCGGCCAGCGCCTCCTTGAGCAGGTCCTCGAAGAGCAGCACCGGCGCCCCGCGGTGCTCCGCGCCCTTCCAGCCGCCGAAGTCGAGCGCGGACAGCTCCTCGTAGGTCATCGCGGACACCACCCCGCGCCCGTCCGAGGTCCGCTCCACCCGCCGGTCGTGCACGCAGACCAGCTTCCGGTCGGCGGTGAGCCGCACATCGCATTCGAGCGCGTCGGCCCCGTCGGCGATGGCCTGCCGGTAGGCGGCGAGGGTGTGCTCGGGGTGCTCGTGGGAGGCCCCGCGATGGGCGATGACGCGCACGTCGCGGGCGGTGAGGGGCTGCATCTGCGTCATGCCCCAGACGTTATCGGGATGCGTGGGACGCCCCGGTACCGCATCCTGCCCGGATGGCCGAACAGCAGATGTACGCGGTCCTGCACTGCGAGCCGTGCGAGGAGTGCGTCCAGGAGGACTGGCAGTTCATCGAGGACGGCGAGCTGCGCTGGAGGGGGTACGAACACTGTCCGCGGTACGAGGTCTACGCCTGCGACGACGGCCGGGGCGTACCGCCGCCGCGGGTGCGGGAGCGCATCGTGGCCGCGGAGGGCACCGTCCACCTGCCGGTCGGCGGGCCCGACGGGGTGCCCATCGCGCTGCTGCGCCGGGTGTACGGGCTGACCATCGCCGAGGTCGTCGCCGCGCGGAGGACGGGGTACCGGGCCACCCCCGTCGAGGCCCGGTACCTGCTGTCTCCGACGCCGTGACTACGACTTCGGTTGCGGGGCCAGCGGGGCCGGCGTGACCTTGTAGCCGCCCTTGGTGACCTCCGTGAAGGGGGCCGGGGCCATGCAGGTGCCCACCGTGCCCTCGGCGACGGTGCCGTCCGGCTTCACGTCGACGTTGACGACGGCCCAGGAGAACCCGACGCGGTCCGGCTCGCCGTGCTGGCCGTCCTGGACGCTGATGCCGATCCGCTTGCCGTCCCAGCCGACGTTCGAGGTCTTGACCACGGCGGTGAGGCTGGCGGTCCTGCCGCCCGTGACCAGGCAGTCCACCTCCGCCTCGGCGGTGGCGGTGAAGCCGGACTCCGTGAAGTAGTGGGAGATGGTCACCCGGCCCCGGGCGTCCGTCGGCAGGCCCTTCTCGGCCCCCGGGAACGGCCTGGTCCACGGGGTCGACACGGCGTCGACCGTGAAGCGGATGTCGTCCTTGGCGGAGTAGGGGAAGAAGATCGTGCCGCCCCCGTGCACGGAGGCGGGCTTCGGCGCGGCCTGCGCAGCCGGGGTGGCGGGGGCGGCCGGAGCGGGGGCCGCCGCGATGAGGGTGGCCGCGAGCGCGGCGGCGGTTCCGGCGAGGATGAGGGCGCTCCTACGGTTCTTCATGGCGAACTCCCGTGTTCCAAAGGCTGTTTGGTTACGGGAAAAGCCTCGCCGGGAGCCCGCCGTCCTGCCATCTGCCGATGGGCGGACATGCGCGAGGGCTCCTCCCCCGTTCGGGGGAGGAGCCCTCGGTCACGCGCGCTACAGACCCGGTCCGCGGACCGGGGTGTGGGTGAACGTCGGCTCAGGGGCCGGGTTCTGGAAGAAGTCGTTCGGCTTGTTCTGGTCACAGGAACTCCCGTAACCTCCGGCCATGATCAAGCATCCAAGGGTCCTGGGGAACGTCCGTCTGTCCATCCTGAAGGACGACACCACCAGCCCCGAGAAGCAGCGTCATGCCGTGGAGCACTGGGCTGCCGGTCCGGCCGTCGGCGGCCGGATAGTGGGCTGGGCGGAGGACCTGGACGTGTCCGGGGCGATGCATCCGTTCAAGCGTCCCGGCCTGGGTCCCTGGTTCGCGGAGCGGGCGGACGAGTGGGATGTCTTGGCTGTCTGGAAGCTCGACCGACTCTCCCGCCGTGCTGGCCATTTCGCCGAGATCGTTGATTGGTGCCGTGAGCACGGTAAGGCGATCGTCTCGGTCAGCGAGAGCATCGACATGAGCACCCCCATGGGGAAGATGTTCGCTCAGATCATCGCGGCGTTCGCCGAGGGTGAGCTGGACACCATCCGCGCCCGCGCGCTCTCGGGCTCTCAAGCCCGTAAGGCCAAGGGTGTTTGGATCGGTGGTGTGGAGCCGTTCGGATACCACTTCGAGCGGCAGGAAGGTGGCGGGAAGAAGCTCGTTCAGGACCCCACCTACGCGGAACTGTTCCGCGAGATTGTGGAGCGCCTGAAGGGTGACTGGTCTTCCTACAAGATTGCGGTTGATCTGAATAAGCGCGGTGTCCCTACGTGGAGGGATCATCTGCGCATCGCGAAGGGCGAAGAGCCAAGGGCTGTCGCCTGGACGGCAAACGCTATTCGCGCCATAGTGATGAATCCTACGGTGGCCGGTATTTACACACACAAGGGCGAGAACGTCGTAGATGAAAACGGCGAGAACGTCCGCATTACCGATGACGCCCTAATGGAGTTTGCGGAGTGGTCCGACTTTGTCGCCGCGCTCAAGAGCGACCGCCAGGTGAGGCGCGCTACGCCTTCGCGGTCGATGCTCGGTGGTGTGGCTATCTGTCAGAGTTGTGGTGCGCGAATGTCTTCCAATAAAAAGGTGAAGCCGAATGGTACCGTGCACCACTACTACGGCTGCAACAACGTGAATACCGGTACGTGTTCTGCCCCTAGCCGTATCCGCAGGGATGACCTCGACACGGCTGTTGGATCGTTTGTGAAACTCACCCTTGGGTCGCTGCCTGTCATGGAGCGTGCCGGAAATTCCATCAGTGAGGCCAAGACTGAACTTTCCGAGGCCGAGGCCACCTTGGATCGCCTCGAATCTGATTACCTCGCCGGACGCCTCAAGACCGATGTTCAGATTGAGCGGTACTGGGGGCAGCATGAATTCCAGTCGAAGAAGGTCGAGCGACTGAGGGAAGAAATTAAAGCGGCCGAGAATGTCCCGGCGTGGAAGGAAACGGGGCGCACCTACTCTGAGGAGTGGGTCACCAAGGATGACGAGCAGAAGCGCGTCTTCCTGCAACGGCACGCGATTACGGTGACCGTAGGAAGCGCGGAGGACGGTTCCCGACGCGTGCTCGTCCGCGTACCTGAGGTGGCCGAGATCGCCGATGAAACGGGCCTCCACGTCCCTGAGGGATACGAATGGACCTCTCCGGAGGCCGAGTTCATTCTTCCAGCCCGGAGGGCGTACACGCGGAAGTAGCTAGATAGATCCATCGCAGCTCCACTGATCCCCGTTGCATCTAGACGCGACGGGGGTCTCTTCATGCCCTCGCCGTTTAAACGGCTCCATTCATTGCGTTCGAGCGCTGTCCTTGAAACCGCCACCCCTTCGGGGGTACAACTCCATCACCGCCCGAACCAGGAGAGGACACGTCGGTACCCGTATGGCTAATCGCTCCGATGCCGCTAAGGCACGACACGGCATATGGGTCTTTACCCTGGCCACGGCCGATGCTCCCGGGCCCGACGCTCTCAGAACTCACAGGCTCACGCGCAAAGATGCGTGGCCCAACTTCACGCGCTTCCTCATAGCCCTCGGTACCCGCTGGGGAACCTGGGGCGAGGACATACGGCCTTCCCTCGACCGAATCCAAGAGGCAACCGGTATCGACAGGTCGAAGGCCAGCCGATGGCTGCACACAGCTGTGGACCTCGGCTATCTCTCCGTGGCCCGTCACGGGTCCCGAGGAGTCGCCACTACCTATCGGATCAACATCCCGGGCGAAAAGGCGGAGAAAGCCCCTCACGGCCTTTCTGGCACCCCTGGGGCACCCAGGCCGGCTGAGGTAGCCGAAAGGCGCCCTGCGGGCATTCCAGGGCCGCCTAGCGAGCACTCGTCGAATGAGGCTCGCACGCTCGGTTGGGATGACCTGAGTTTCGAAGCCCGGGCGGTGTTCCTGTCACCCCCGGCCGAGCGGCAGCAGCAATGGAAGCCGGAGTACGGCTGCTACGACGCGGCCGTTAAGGCGGCCGTGGCCCATAACCCGTATCTCCCTGTGTAGCCCCCCCTGTCTCACAGGGGGTGCCCTATGAGATAGAGGAGTAGTGCCGCTGTGTCATAGCGGCGGTGCTGCTGTCTCACAGCTACGCCTTCGCTGCTTCACACTCCCGGGCTTTCTGAGATGTAACTAGTAACTAAGAACTACAGACCCCTTTGGGGTCTGTTAGCTCCTCGCAAGCTCGCAGCTATCCCCTGGCCGTTCGAAGAATCAGGGCAGCCAGGCTCCCTGACGGGGCCTGACTCGGCCAAGGCTGAAAGCTCGAAGCCTGCGAGAGCAGAGCGAAGATCTTAGTAAGAGACTCCCTTCGGCCAGGAGCCTCAGGAGCCTTCAATGGCCAAGGCCAGCGAACGACTCCCGAAAAGGAGGCGGAGTTGAAAAGGGTGCCCCCCCTTGGCGGGGGAGCCCAGGCCGGCCGAGGAATGGCCTACGCGGCCCGCAGAGGCCGCAAGGAATCGACTTGCAATCAATTCCTCTCTATCGGTCTCCAGGCTCCTCTAGCGTCCGTGTAAGGCCGCACGGGTGTCTTCATCACCCGGGGGCGCCTCTCAAACTCTGAGGCTGACCACTTCTGCACCCGCCTCCTTCCCTCCGTGTGAGCGTGCGGGGGTTCGCCTGGGTTCGTGGGAACGCGTGACGATTCCTGACGCTGCGTATCGGATCTCAGTAATGCGTGACGAAACCCGCTCGCCAACGGGCCTATTACCTATGCAGGAACCCGAGGGGGAACCTGCCACATACTCCCGCACGCCGTGATGGTGTTCGGGGCCGAGGGAATGGTCACTCCTTCATTGCTGGTGCCGGAGCGAGTCTGGCGCGGCTTGCTGCCGAGGGGCAGGTCATTCCGGCGGGTCAGATGGTTTGGGGTGAAGTCAAGTTCACCGCAAAGAAGATCGGCGAGATTCAGTGGGCCAGCACTGAGGTGCTGGAGGATTCCGCGCTGGATCTTCGGCGGATCATCGCTGACAATCTTCTGCGTGACGCTTCGCTGAAGTTTGATGCCGACGCCTTCACCGGCTCGGGCGCCAACCCGATCAAGGGCGTGGTTTCTCAGGGAATCACGACGGCCCTGGGGGCTGGAAAGGTCACGGTGACTTACGATGACCTGGCGGACGCGGTGGCCCGCATCGAGGCCACTAACGGGCGCCCTTCGGTCGTTTGGGCCTCTACCGATATGGCTGCGGCGCTCCGCAAGGAGAAGGCGACTGGGTCGGGTATCTATCAGGGTGGTCAGCCGACTGATTCCCCGGCTACCACTGCATGGGGTCTTCCCATCCTGGTGAGTAGCTTCCTTGCGGCCAAGACCGTTGTAGTTGCTGACGCTTCTCGAATCGTTGTCGGTGTCCGTCGAAATGCTCAGGTGAGGGTCAGCGAGGATGCTCGATTCGACTCGGATCAGGTCGGCTTCAAGCTGACGATGCGCATGGCTGGCGTTTCCCTCGCCGAACCTGCTTCCGTGCAGGTGGTGAAGGCGGCAGTCAGTTAATAGCAGCCGTTCAGACGAAAGAACCCCCCCCAGTGCCTTCTGGGGGTTCTTTTGTGTTTACCATCCGCTATGCAGAGTAGTGAACCAATAAGGGGCTGTTCGGGGAGTCGAGCCACGCCCGTCCGCCGTTGCTGTCTGCCGTCAGGCCGAACCGATCGAAGCCGGGTCGCCCGTGCTCTTCCCACCAGCGGTAAGCGGCTTCTGTCTCCTCCCACAGCCTGCGGGGGCCAGACTGGACGACCGCGTACTCCTGCCGCTCCGGCTCATAGTCGGCCGAGGCCCACGACTTCCTGTCGGTGCTGTACGTCCACAGCGTGTAGGCGCCACCGTCGTACCGCTCTACCGTCCAGAACGCCCCGGGCATGCGGAGCCCGATCACGAACTGTTCCAACCATCCGCCGACCTCGGCGGGGGAGAGCGCCGTCGTGCTCCTGTCGCCGTCTGCGGGCCATTCCTGGCCCTTGAGGTACACGTCATGCGGGGGCTTGTTCTGTCGCTGCTGTCGCAGGCGCATGAAGGCGCTGGAGCGGGTGAAGTGGCCGCTCGCCGTGCCGTCGCCGTTCACGGTCAGGCGGGCGATGGCTTCGCCGCCGTACTCCGTCCCCCAGGGGGCGACGACGACCCCGCCGGTAACGGTCTGCTCGACCCATGCGGAGGGAACCTCACCGATTGAGCACGTCGCAATGACGCGGTCGTACGGCGCACTTCCCGCGTAACCCAGCCGGCCGTCTCCCACGATCACCAGGGGGGACAGACCAGCGGCCCGAAGGTTTCTGCCCGCACCCTTGGCTACCTCGGGGTCGAACTCGATGGAGACCACGTTCCCGGGCCCTAACCGGTGCGAGAGGAGACCTGCATTCCAGCCCGTACCCGTACCGATCTCAAGGACCCGATGCCCGTCCCTGACGTCGAGATCGGCCAGCATCGAGAACACCATGTGTGGTTGGGAACTGGAGCTGCTCGGGGTCGTGCCGAGGCCGTCACCCGCATGGTTACCGTCGTCCCACTGCGTCGTGAGAGGGATGTCGGAGAACACCGCGCGGAACCAAGCATCGGGGTCCGCGGTGCGGTCCACCAAAGGGTTCTGTCGGGTGCCGTCAGGGATGCCCGGCCAAATGCGGTCGGGCACGAACAGGTCTCGGGGGACTGCCTTGTATGTCGGCAGCCAATCGGAATGCAGAGCGCCCGACTGGACGAGCGCGGAGGCGAGCCCCTGGGGGCCCGCCTCGTCTGTGCGCGCGGTCATCCGACCTACTTCTTCGCGGGGCCGGAGCCGTCGGAGGAGTTGCCGCCGCTACCGGTGTCGGTGCCGCCGCCTCCGTGTCCGCGCCCGCTGCTGCCGTCGTCCTGCTGACTGCCGCCCTGGCCGCTGCCCGTACCGCCGCCGTGCTTTCCGCTCACTGGTTCCTCCTTGGTAGTCGGCTTGATGAACGTGCTACCCGCCCCGTGAGGAGCGGGGGTCTGCGCTGGACTGTGCGCCGTCAGGCGCGTGCTCCTCGGGCGACTATCAGCGCCATGGTGAGGGTCCACGCGACCGCCCCGAGGGTGACCAGGACGGCACGAAAGCGTGAGGGCTGCGCACCGCCGTCTTTCACTCGTCCACCCGCAGGACGAGTGCCACGTCCGTGAACTTCCGGGTGAATGCGTCGTGCCCGGTCAGTCCGGTGTGGGCCATGCACTGACGGTCGACGTCGGCCACATCGGAACTCTCGGACGACTGCCAGCAGCATTCACGCTGTTGGCAGGGCGCAGCCACGTTCACTTGGCCTTCGGGGTGTCTGATGATCCGGTGCTGCGCGTACCGGAGAACGCGTCTCACCGGCGGGCCCCCTCGGGCAAGCAGCTGGTGTGCCAGTAGGCAACGGCGGGATTCCCGTCCGACCGCCCGAGCATCCCCCGTCGGGCAGGCCGATCGAGCCGGATGGGCTTCTTGCATGCGGGGCACGTCTCACGCTTCTCCGTGTAGGTCACGTACTCCCACGCCTGTTCCGCCGTCTGCCCGGTGCCCGCCATGGCGTCCTCCCGATCGCTCCCGAAGTCGATGGAACGAACCTAGGGAGCCGATGGCATGAGACTCCACAAACTTGCATGACCTTGCACGCCAATTCGCATGGCTGATAGCGCTACTGACGCCGTATCGGCTGTTCAGAGAGGCTCATGCAAGCCCGAGCAAGCACCTATACCAGGGAGCCAGCCATGGCCGTACAGTTCGTCGGCATCGACCCGAACACGGACCGGGACCACTGCCCCACCGTGTGGGCGGACGCGGAAGCTCAGGAGATCTTGTTGCAGGGATGGAAGCCGAGCGTCAAGACTCAGGCGGAGTGTGAGGCGAGCAGTCCGGCGAACGGGCCGGTCCCCGACAACGAAGCCATCGTGAGGATTCCGGCCCGGATGATCCCGGTGATCAGGGAGGCGTGTGATGCCGTCGAGCGTGCCCAGCTTCGCTGAGCTGCTTGGCCAGTGCGAGCGATCCGCTGTCCATCTGGAGCTGCGCGACTCCTACGCCCCGACTGATCGGTTCGAGGCGTGGAAGCGCGGTGAGCGGATCAACTGGGAGGACCGCGAGTCCTGGTGGCATCCCTACGATCAGTTGATCAAGGACACTGTGGCCCGGGGCGTATCTGTCCGCCGGGCCCGGGTGGTCTCCGAGCCGGTATCGGATTACATCCGCTGGGAGCACTACGTCACCCACGCCAACGTCACGGCGGGCGAGGCAGTCCGGTGGCTGCCACGCCGCCGGGCAACGAGCATCCCCCTGCCGGGAAATGACTTCTGGCTGTTCGACGGCGCTCTCCTCCGTGTGCACCACTTCTCCGGCGACGGAGCAGTGGTCGAGGACGAGATCATGTCCGACCCGGAGACCGTAAAGCTGTGCTCCGCTGCCTTCGAAGCAGTCTGGGAGCGAGCGGTTCCACACCACCAGTACGAGATCTGACGAAAGCCAGTTCCATGCCCCCACACCCGTTCTCAAGCGTGCAGAAGGCCCGCGAAGACCTCGCCGGCCGTCTGCGCGAGATCCGAAGGGATGCGGGCATCAGCGGGCGGGAGCTGGCCGTCAGGTGCGGCTGGTCGGAGTCGAAGTCGTCCCGGATCGAGAACGCCAAGACACCACCTTCGGATGCAGACATCGGGGCGTGGTGCCGAGCCTGCTCCGCCGACTGCCAGATCCCCGACCTGATAGCGGCAAACAGACAATCAGCCGATGCGCACGTTCAGTGGAGACGACTTCAGCGGAGCGGTCTCCGCCGCCTGCAAGAGTCCACGGGGGACCTGTATCAGCAGACCAAGGTGTTCCGGGTCTACGTCTCGGACGTGATCCCCGGATTCCTCCAGACACCTGGATACGCCAGTGCTCTGCTGTCGTCCATCGCAGGCTTCCGGGGGACCCCGGACGATGTGAGTGACGCCGTGGCGGCCCGCATACGACGAAACGCGGTGCTGAGCAGCGGTGCCCGACGGTTCTGCTTCGTGCTGGAGGAAGCCGTACTGCGGTACCGGATGTGCAGTCCGGAAACCATGGCAGCCCAACTTGGTCACCTGCTCGGGGTGATGGATCTCCAGAACGTCGCCGTGGGCGTCATCCCGTTCTCGGCGCAACGGACCGTATGGCCCATGCCAACCTTCACGATCTTCGATGACGCCAGGGTGCACGCGGACACGCTGGACGCCGCTTCCACGCTCACTCAGCCGAGTCAGGTCGAGCTGTACGCCCGGGCCTTCGACCGGCTCTCACAAGGGGCTGTGCGGGGCGCTGCGGCACGTTCCCTCGCAGCGGGTGCGTTGGCATCCCTGGACTGAGCGCGGTCGCATCCAGCCGGGCGCGAGACCACTGATAAAGCAGAGAGCCCCCGGCGGATGCCAGGGGCTCTCGACAGGTGCTGCTACCGGGCTCAGCCGAGGCCGGGACCGCGCACCGGGATGCTGGTGAACGTCGGCTGCTCGGGTTCACGCGAAGTGAAGAAGTCGTTGCCCTTGTCGTCGACCACGATGAAGGCCGGGAAGTCCTCGACCTCGATCTTCCAGACCGCCTCCATGCCGAGCTCCTCGTACTCCAGGACCTCGACCTTCTTGATGCAGTCCTGGGCGAGGCGCGCCGCCGGGCCGCCGATCGAGCCCAGGTAGAAGCCGCCGTGCGCACCGCACGCGTCCGTCACCTGCTGGGATCGGTTGCCCTTGGCCAGCATGACCTTGGAGCCGCCCGCCGCCTGGAACTGCTCGACGTAGGAGTCCATACGGCCGGCCGTGGTCGGGCCGAAGGAGCCCGAGGCGTAGCCCTCGGGGGTCTTCGCCGGGCCGGCGTAGTAGACCGGGTGGTCCTTCAGGTACTGCGGCATCTCCGCGCCCGAGTCCAGCAGCTCCTTGATCTTGGCGTGCGCGATGTCGCGCGCCACGACCAGCGGGCCGGTCAGCGACAGCCGGGTCTTCACCGGGTGCTCGGTGAGCGTCGCCAGGATGTCGTCCATCGGCTGGTTCAGGTCGATGGAGACGACGTCCTCGGCCTCGTTCAGGTGCTCGTCCGTGGTGTCCGGCAGGAAGCGCGCCGGGTCCGTCTCCAGCTGCTCCAGGAAGACGCCCTCGGCGGTGATCTTCGCGGTCGCCTGGCGGTCCGCCGAGCAGGACACGGCGATCGCGACCGGGAGCGACGCACCGTGGCGGGGCAGGCGCACGACGCGGACGTCGTGGCAGAAGTACTTGCCGCCGAACTGCGCGCCGATGCCGATCTTCTGCGTCAGCTCGAAGACCTGCTGCTCCAGGGCCTCGTCGCGGAAGCCGTGGCCCAGCGGGGAGCCCTCGCGGGGCAGCTCGTCCAGGTAGTGCGCCGAGGCGTACTTGGCGGTCTTCAGCGCATGCTCGGCGGAGGTGCCGCCGACCACGATCGCCAGGTGGTAGGGCGGGCAGGCCGCCGTACCGAGGGAGCGGATCTTCTCCTCCAGGAACTTCATCATGGAGGCCTCGTTGAGGACCGCCTTGGTCTCCTGGTAGAGGAACGACTTGTTGGCCGAGCCACCGCCCTTGGCCATGAAGAGGAACTTGTACGCGCCGCCGTCGGTCGCGTACAGCTCGATCTGCGCGGGCAGGTTCGAACCGGTGTTCTTCTCCTCCCACATGGTGATCGGAGCCATCTGCGAGTAGCGCAGGTTCAGCCGCGTGTAGGCGTCGTAGATGCCGCGCGACAGCGCCGCCTCGTCCCCGCCCTCGGTGAGCACGTTCTGGCCGCGCTTGCCCATGACGATCGCCGTGCCCGTGTCCTGGCACATCGGCAGGACGCCGGCCGCCGCGATGTTCGCGTTCTTCAGCAGGTCCAGGGCCACGAACTTGTCGTTCGAGGAGGCCTCGGGGTCGTCGATGATCCGGCGCAGCTGCGCGAGGTGCGCGGGGCGCAGGAAGTGCTGGATGTCGTGGATGGCCTCTTCGGCGAGCTTGCGCAGCGCCTCGGGCTCGACCTTGAGGAACGTACGGCCGTCGGCCTTGAAGGTCGAGACGCCCTCCGAGGTCACCAGCCGGTACGGGGTGGTGTCCTCGCCCAGGGGCAGCAGGTCGGTGTACGCAAACTCTGGCATGACGGCAGTCATTCCTCACTCGGCAGACGGCGCTGGCGACCAATTGGCAGCGCGGTTAACCAGCGTAGGACCTCCCGCCGGAGGTGTGTCTGTGAGGTAAGGCTCACTCGGCAGTATCGCGATCTATCGTGTCTGGCTATGCTGGGCGCCGTGGACCTGGAAAAGCACCCTGCCGCCGCCCCCGTACCCGCGCCCGCCGAGCTGCGCGCCTCCGACGCAGACCGGGACCGGATCGCACAGATCCTCGGCGACGCCCTCGCCGAAGGCCGGCTGACGGCCGAGGAGCATTCCGACCGCCTGGACACGCTGTACGCGGTGAAGACCGTCGGCGAGCTGGAACTGCTCGTACGGGATCTGCCCGCGCCCGGCGGCGTCCATGCCTCGCCCGCGTACGCGTCGCCCGCCACCGGTCCCGCCGAGACCATAGTGGCCGTGTGCAGCAGCTCCGCCCGCAAGGGCCGCTGGCGGCCGGGACCGCACACCCGCGCCGTCTCGGTCATGGGCGACATCAACATCGACCTGACCGAGGCGGTCTTCGAGCAGCAGGTCACCGAGATCAACGTGACCTGCGTGCTCGGCAACGTCGAGGTCCTGGTCCCGGAGAACGTCACCCTGCGCGGCTACGGCAGCGGCGTCCTCGGCAACTTCGAGGTGCGCGGCGAGGGCCGCGGTGAGACCGATCCGCAGGCCCCGGTGGTGATCGTCCGGGGCTTCGCCCTGCTCGGCAACATCGAGGCGCGGCCCAAGGTGGGCGCCCGCCTGGTGGATCTGGCCCGCAAGCTGCGCAAGCGCCTGGAGGGCTGAAACCGGCCGGGACGGGCCGGGCCGCGACGGGCCGGGACCGGCTGAACCCGGGGGCCGACACGCCGGTGGATCCGGCGAGAACCGGCCGCGTATCCGCACGGCACGACCTGGTGCTGTGACCGGAAAGGTCCACCGGGTCGCGACGCCCGGCACGGCAAACCTTTCCGGTCGCGGCACCAGGCCGTCTCTTCCGGATCTTGCCGGGCCCGCGACGCCCGGCACCGCACCCGGCTGCGTTGTCGGGGTGCCCGAGTACGTCCAGTACAAGGGCGCACCTCCGCCTTGCCGGGCACGGCACCGGACGCCGCGGACTCGGCCGACAAGATCCGAAAGAGACGGAGACGGCCTAGGGTCCGCGTCATGACCATGACCCAGTGGGAACTGCTCGACGAGGCGTACGCGACGCTGCGCGAGGCCGTCGAGGGGGTGCCGGCCGACGGCTGGGACCGCCCGACCCCGTGCGCGCAGTGGAACGTCACCCAGGTCCTCCAGCACGCCGCGGGCGACCAGCTCGCGTACGCCGCCCGGCTGACCGGCGGTTCCGGGCCCGCCGAGGATCCCTTCGCGCCCTCCGGCGCCCTGGCCGGCCCCCCTGCGGGCCTGCTGGACCCGGCGCTCGCGGCCGCGGCCGAGGCCTTCTCGGCGGTGGCCCCCGGCGATCCGGACGTGGCCGTGCCGCTGCCGCCCTTCGCCGTACCGGCCGGGACGGCCGTCGGAGCCGCCGCCCTCGACGCCGCTGTGCACGCCTGGGACATCGCCGTCGCCACGGGCCGGCCGCCCGGCCTGACCGACGCTCTGGCCACCGCCCTGCGCCCGGCCGCCGACGTCCTCGTCGAGCCCCTGCGCGGCTTCGCCTACGGACCGGTGTTCCCCCTCGCGCCCGGCGCGGACCACGGCGCCGCAGCGGAGCTGCTGGCCTTCCTCGGACGGGATCCCGGGTGGGCCGCGCCCGTGGCATGACGGCCCGCCCGGCGGGGGTCTCGTTTCGGACGAACCGCCACCGCCCCGTGGCACGGGGTGCATAGGGGCGCGTGCAGCGGGTAGGGACAGGTGCGTCGTCTCTCGCTCACGTATACGTCGTCAGGAGTAGACCGTGCCGCATCCGCCGCATCAGTCCTTGCAGGTAGCCGCCGTCCAGAGTTTTCCGGGGCCTGCGGCGGCCGTGCCGCAGCCGCGGGTTCCGGCGAGGGCGGAGGACGGCCCATGGCACGCGGAGGCGGTGTGCCGCCGCGACGAGGCGGGGCTCTTCTTCGCGCCGTCCAAGGAGCCGACCGCGGCCCGGCTCTCCCGTGAGGAAGCAGCCAAGCGCGTCTGCGCCCGCTGCCCGGTGATGGTCGCCTGCCGGGAGCACGCGCTGCTCCAGCCCGAGCCGTACGGGGTGTGGGGCGGTCTCACCGCCGCCGAGCGCCGGGTGGTGCTGGCGCGCATGCGGCGGCGGGCCGCCGAACTGCGCCAGGCCCCCGGGGCCGGGCCGATCGCCGCGGCGGGCTGAGCCGGTCGCGGGCGCCGGATGCCGCAGCGGATGCACGAGAGGGGCGGTCCCCCGCCGCACGCGGTGGACCGCCCCTCTCGTTTCCCGCCGTGCCTAGTGGGCGCGGTCGAAGTCGATCGCGCTGTACGCGCGCAGCTTCGACAGGCGGTGCGTGGAGTCGATCTGCCGGATCGTGCCCGACTTCGAGCGCATGACCAGCGAGGACGTCGTCGCGGTCTCCGAGCGGTAGTGGACGCCGCGCAGCAGCTCGCCGTCGGTGATGCCCGTGGCGACGAAGAAGACGTTCTCGCCGGACACCAGGTCGTTCGTGGTCAGGACGCGGTCCAGGTCGTGGCCGGCGTCGAGCGCGCGCTGGCGCTCGGCCTCGTCCTTCGGCCAGAGCTTGCCCTGGATGGTGCCGCCGAGGCACTTTATGGCGCACGCCGAGATGATGCCCTCGGGGGTGCCGCCGATGCCGAGGAGCAGGTCGACGCCGGTGCCCTCGCGCACGGCCATGACCGAGCCCGCGACATCGCCGTCGGAGATGAACTTGATGCGGGCGCCGGTCTCGCGGATCTCCTTGACGATGCCCTCGTGGCGGGGGCGGTCCAGGATGACCACGGTGACGTCCTCGACGGCCATGTTCTTGGCCTTGGCGACCCGGCGGATGTTCACCGAGACGGGGGCGTTGATGTCGACGAAGTCGGCGGCCTCGGGGCCGGTGACCAGCTTCTCCATGTAGAACACCGCGGACGGGTCGAACATGGTGCCGCGGTCGGCGGCGGCCAGGACGGCGATGGCGTTCGGCATGCCCTTGGCGTTCAGGGTGGTGCCGTCGATCGGGTCCACGGCGATGTCGACCTCGGCGCCCGTGCCGTCGCCGACGCGCTCGCCGTTGAACAGCATGGGGGCCTCGTCCTTCTCCCCCTCGCCGATGACGACGACGCCGTTCATCGAGACGGTGGAGATCAGGGTGCGCATCGCGTTCACCGCGGCACCGTCCGCGCCGATCTTGTCGCCGCGTCCGACCCACCGGCCCGCGGCCATGGCGGCGGCCTCGGTGACCCGTACGAGTTCCAGTGCGAGGTTGCGGTCAGGGGCCTCCGGGGAGACTTCGAGCTGGGGCGGCAGGTTGTGCTCGGTCATCGGAGCGCACCTTTCTGTACGGCGACGGCCGGGTAGTGAGGGTGCTGGAACTCTATCGGTACGTCGACATATTGAGCAGGGCGGGTCACGTATGAGCGGCATATCGGTCAGCCGATTGTCCTGAGCGGACGTCTTGCGGCACTGCGGGGCTCCCCGGGGCGGTCCGGGAGCGTCCGGGAGTCCCCGGGACGCTCCGGGGGTGTCCTGGGCGGCCCGGGAGTCTCCAGGGTCCGCCGACACGCGCCGCACCGCGACCCCGGCGGTGATCGCCGTCCCGCGATGCGGGACGATGGGGCGCGTGGCAGGTATGAAAGGCAAGCAGACGGTCTGGGACATGGTCCGGTCGCTGGGGGTGATCGGCATCGTCGTCGCCGGGATCTACCTCTTCGTCCCGCATGACGAGAAGGCCGATCCGACGCGCACGGTCGACTACCGGGTGGAAACCCTGACGGCCCGGCGCGCGGCCCCGTATCCGGTGGCGGCCCCCGTGGGGCTCCAGGAGCAGTGGCGGGCGACCTCGGTGACGTACGAGCGCAAGAACGCCAACGCCTGGCACCTGGGCTTCCTCGACCCGGAGCAGCAGTACGCGGCGGTGGAGCAGTCCACGGACACCTCGGCCAAGTACCTCGCCAAGGTCACCCAGCACGCGACGGCCACCGGGCAGACGCAGCAGGTCGGCGACCTGACCTGGGAGCGCTGGGACGGCGAGAAGTACGACGCCCTCGTGCGGCAGGAGCAGGGCTACGTCACGGTGGTGACCGGGACGGCCTCCTTCGAGCAGCTCGGCGCGCTCGCGGCGACGCTGGAGTTCAAGCAGGGCAAGTAGAGGCTGCCTCGACCCGCACGTCCTGGTGCCGGGTCGGGAAGCGGTCTCGGCGCGCCAGAACGCGGAAAGGGCCGTGGCCCCCGGATCCCGGGGGCCACGGCCCTTCTCACGTGCTGCGGCCGACGGGCCGCGGCTTTGCTCAGACGGTCGTGATGACCTCGTCGAAGGCCAGACGCGGGGAGCGGTCGAACCACGCGCCCTCGGTGGCCGGCCTGCCGATGTTGATGACCATGATCGGGGTGTGGTCGTCGTCCAGGAATTCCTTCTGGATGCCGGCGAAGTCGGCGCCGGTCATCGGGCCCGCGGCCAGGCCGGCGGCGCGGATGCCGATGATGAAGTACGCGGCCTGCAGCGCGGAGTTCAGCAGGGCGGACCGCTCGCGGACCGGGCGCTCGGAGAAGAACGCGTCCTTGGCCTGCGGGAAGTGCGGAAGCAGCTGCGGGAGCTCCTCGTGGAACTCGTTGTCCGCCGAGAGGATCGCGACCAGCGGGGCGGTGGCGGTCTTGGCGTCGTTGCCCTTGGCCATGTGCTTCACGAGGCGCTCGCGGGCCTCGGGGGAGCGGACCAGGGTGATGCGCAGCGGGGTCTGGTTGAAGGCGGTGGGGCCGAACTTCACCAGGTCGTATATCGCCTGGACCTGCTCCTCGGTGACCGGCTCGTCGGAGAACGCGTTGGCCGTGCGGGCCTCGCGGAACAGCAGGTCCTGAGCGGCGGAGTCAAGAACGAGAGACATCGGGAAAGCCTTCTTCCATGCGGAGGTGAAGCGATGGCACCGACTCTACGGCGGAGGTAGATGAATTTTCAACTAAATCCGTCTGCTGGTGACCGGTGTCACTCCCGGGCGCCCTCCCCGGGATGCCCCGCGCCGCTCCGGGCCGCTCCTTGCGGGTCACCTGCCCCCGGTCACTCCTCCTCGGCCGGCTCGCGCGCCGCCAGCGCCGAGTCCAGCCGGGCCCGGGCCCCCTCCAGCCAGTGCCGGCAGACCTTCGCCAGCTCCTCGCCGCGCTCCCAGAGCGCGAGGGAGTCCTCCAGCGAGGTCCCGCCGGCCTCCAGCTTGCGGACGACCTCGATGAGCTCGTCGCGCGCCTGCTCGTACCCCAGCGCCGTTCCGGCCTCTGTCATTCCCGTATCCATCCTCTGTGTGTCGTGCGACCACGTGATTGCGGCCGTGTGTCGCTATTGCGAAGCGACCGTTGCGTCCGCCGGGGAGACCTCCACGGAGAAGGTGCCCTCCGCCACCCGTGCGCGCAGCACCTCGTGCGGCGCCACCTCCTGCGGCGAGCGCACCACGTGGCCGTCGGCCCGCTGGAGTACGGCGTACCCCCGCTCCAGGGTCGCGGCCGGCGACAGCGCCACCACCCGGGCGAGCGTGTGGGCCAGTTCCGAGTCGGCCCGGTCCAGCAGGTGCCCCAGCGTGCGCCGGGACCGGGCCAGCAGCGCGTCCAGCTCGTCCTCGCGGATCTCCACCATCCGCTGGGGGTGGACGAAGACCGGCCGGGCCAGGGCGTGCGCGAGGCCCCGTTCCTCCCGGTCGAGCAGCCCCGTGACCGCGCGCAGCCCCCGCGCCTGCAGCTGGCGTACGCGCTCCAGCTCCTCGCCGACGTCCGGGACCACCTTCTTCGCCGCGTCGGTGGGCGTGGAGGCCCGGACGTCCGCGACCAGGTCCAGCAGCGGGGAGTCCGGCTCGTGGCCGATCGCCGAGACCACCGGCGTACGGGCCGCCGCGACCGTCCGGACGACCTCCTCGTCGGAGAAGGGCAGCAGGTCCTCCACGCTGCCGCCGCCGCGCGCCACGATGATCACGTCGACCTCGTCGATGGCGTCGAGCTCCTGGACCGCCCGGACCACCTGGGGCACCGCGTGCACCCCCTGGACGGCGACGTTGCGCACCTCGAAGCGGACCGCCGGCCAGCGGCGCCGGGCGTTCTCCAGGACATCGCGCTCGGCCGCCGAGGCCCGCCCGACCACCAGCCCGATCAGCTGCGGCAGGAAGGGCAGCGGCTTCTTGCGGTCCGGCGCGAAGAGCCCCTCGGAAGCCAGGGACCGCTTCAGCCGCTCCAGCCGGGCGAGCAGCTCCCCGATGCCGACCGGCCGTATCTCCGTGGCCCGCAGGGACAGCTGCCCGCGCGGGGCGTACCACTCGGGCTTGGCCAGCAGGACCACCCGGGCGCCCTCGGAGACCACGTCCGCGACCTCGTCGTAGACCTGGCGGAAGCAGGTCACGCTGACCGAGATGTCGTGCGAGGGGTCGCGCAGCGTCAGGAAGACCACCCCCGCTCCCGGCCGCCGCGAGAGCTGCGTGATCTGCCCTTCCACCCACACCTGGCCGAGGCGCTCGATCCAGCCCCCGATGAGCCGGGACACCTGGCCTACCGGCAGCGGCGCCTCGGCCGACGTATTCAGACCCATGCAGGCAGGCTATCCGGCGCCGCCGACACTGCGTCAGGCCGCGGTGCCGGTGTCGCCGGGCAGGTCCCGGTGTCCGCGCTGCGCGAGCAGTACCGCCAGACCCACCGCCAGCCACACCGCCCCCACCAGTTGCGCCGTCCAGGAGGCCTCGAAGATCACCGCGACGGTCACCGCCGCGCCCAGCACCGGCATCACCAGGTGCTTCCACCAGTTCGGCGGGCCCTCACGCCGCTTGACCACGAACCAGCCCACCACCGAGGCGTGCAGCAGGGTGAAGGCCACGAGCGCCCCGACGTCCACGACCGACACCAGGTGGTCGAGCCCGTCGCCGCGCCGGGCCGCCCACACGGCCGCGACCAGCGTGATGACGGCCGCCACCAGCAGGGCGGGCCGCGGGGTGCCGTGAGAGGTCCGGGCGAGCACCCGGGGCAGCCGCCGCTCCCGGGCCATCGCGAACACCAGCCGCCCGGCGGCCGCCTGCCCCGCCAGCGCCGCGAAGGCCGCCCCGATCGCCTTGCCGACCGCCACCAGGTCGTGCAGCCAGGAGCCGACCGCGGACTGCACCGCGTTGTAGAAGGCCGGGCCCTGCTGCGCCGGGTCCGCCGCCAGCTCCGCCGCGGACACGGGCATGAGCAGCGCGGCCAGGTAGCTCTGGGCGACGAACAGCACCCCGGCCAGCGCCAGGCAGCTCAGCACCGCCCGGGCCACGCGCTCCGATCCCCCCGTCACCTCCTCGGCGAAGGAGGCGATGGCGTCGAAGCCGAGGTAGGACAGGACCGCCACCGACACCGCGCCCAGGACGGCCGCCGTACTGAAGCCGAGCGAGCCGTCGCCGGTCAGCGGGGACAGCCAGCCGCGCCGTGCCCCGCCCTGGACCAGCACGGTCACCGCGGCGACCACGAAGACGAGCAGGACCACGATCTCCATGGCCAGTACGGCGAAACCCACGCGCGCGGCCGCCCGTACGCCCCACAGGTTCAGCAGGGTGGTGATCACGACGGCCAGGGCCGTCCACACCCACCGGGAGACCTCCGGGACCAGCGCGTTCATCGCGATCCCCGAGAAGAGGTACGCGACCGCCGGGATCAGCAGGTAGTCGAGCATCGCCATCCACCCGGCGATCAGCCCCGGGCCCTCGCCGAGACCCTTTCGGGCGTATGTGAAGACCGACCCGGCCTGGGGGGCGACCCGCACCATCTGCGCGTAGCTGAAGGCCGTGAAGGCCATCGCGACGGTCGCGCACAGGTAGACGAGGGCGACGGCGCCGTGCGACGTGGCGTCGAGCGTGCCGAATACCCCGACGGGGGCCATCGGGGCGATGAACAGCAGGCCGTAGACGACCAGGTCCCGGAAGCCGAGGCTCCGCCGCAGTGCCGCGGGCGCCGCCGCCGCACCGGGATCCGTAACGGAAGCCATCCGTCCTCCGAGGGTGTGGGCAGGTACCGGCGGGTACGGGCTTTCGGGCAAGTGTGTGCCGTACGGGCGATGCCCGGCCTCCTGGAGACCCCCGTACGATGGAGCACATGACTGCTCCCGCCCCCGCTCCTGCTTCCCGCCGTGTCCTGCTCGCCGCGCCCCGCGGCTACTGCGCGGGCGTGGACCGAGCCGTGATCGCCGTCGAGAAAGCCCTTGAGCAGTACGGTGCGCCGGTCTACGTCCGCCACGAGATCGTGCACAACAAGTACGTCGTCCAGACGCTGGAGAAGAAGGGCGCCATCTTCGTCGAGCGCACGGAGGAGGTCCCCGAGGGCTCCATCGTGATGTTCTCCGCGCACGGTGTGGCGCCGGTGGTGCACGAGGAGGCGGCCCGCGGCAAGCTCGCGACGATCGACGCGACCTGCCCGCTGGTCACCAAGGTGCACAAGGAAGCCATCCGGTACGCGAACGAGGACTTCGACATCCTCCTCATCGGCCACGAGGGCCACGAGGAGGTCATCGGCACCTCCGGCGAGGCCCCGGACCACATCACGATCGTCGACGGCCCGCACGACGTGGAGAAAGTCACCGTCCGTGACGAGTCCAAGGTCGTCTGGCTCTCCCAGACCACCCTCTCGGTCGACGAGACGATGGAGACGGTCGACGCGCTGAAGACGAAGTTCCCGCTGCTGGTCTCGCCGCCGAGCGACGACATCTGCTACGCCACCTCGAACCGGCAGGCGGCGGTCAAGGTGATGGGCGCCGACTCCGACCTGGTCATCGTGGTGGGTTCGAAGAACTCCTCGAACTCGATCCGGCTCGTCGAGGTCGCGCTCGACGCGGGCGCCGGCGCCGCGTACCTCGTCGACTTCGCGAGCGAGATCGACGAGGCCTGGCTCGAGGGCGTCACCACGGTCGGTCTCACCTCGGGCGCCTCGGTGCCGGAGGTGCTGGTCGAAGAGGTCCTGGAGTGGCTGACGGTGCGCGGCTACGCGGACGTGGAGATCGTCAAGACCGCCGAGGAGTCGATCGTCTTCTCGCTGCCGAAGGAACTCCGCCGCGACCTGCGGGCCGAGGCTGCCGAACTGGTCGCCGACAAGTAACTCGTTTCGTACGGTATGTCCATGCAGATCTTCGGCGTGGACATCGGCGGGTCCGGGATCAAGGGCGCTCCCGTGGACCTGGAACGTGGCGACCTGGCGCAGGAGCGCCACAAAGTACTGACACCGCAGCCGGCCGCCCCCGAGGGGGTGGCCGGCTGTGTCGTCGAAGTGGTGCGCAACTTCGACTGGGACGGACCGGTCGGGGTCACCTTCCCTGGCGTGGTCACCGGCGGCGTGACCCGTACGGCGGCCAACATGGACAAGTCCTGGATCGGCGTCGACTCGGCGGCGCTGCTCTCGCGCGAGCTGGGCGGCCTGCCCGTCACGGTCCTGAACGACGCGGACGCGGCGGGGATCGCGGAGATGACGTACGGGGCCGGGCGCGGGCGGGACGGCACCGTCCTGCTGCTCACCCTGGGGACGGGTATCGGCAGCGCCCTGTTCACGGACGGGCGGCTGGTCCCGAATTCGGAGCTCGGCCACCTGGAGCTGAGGGGCCACGACGCGGAGACGCGGGCCTCGGTGAAGGCCAAGGAGGACCACGACCTGACGTGGGAGCGCTGGGCGCACCGGGTGCAGCGCTACCTCCAGCACGTGGAGATGCTGTTCTCCCCGGACCTCTTCATCATCGGCGGTGGCGTCAGCCGCAAGCCGGAGAAGTTCCTGCCGCTGATCGAGGGCGTGCGGGCCGAGATCGTCCCGGCCAGGCTCCAGAACAACGCGGGCATCGTGGGAGCGGCGATGGCGGCGAAGGCGGGGCAGACGGCTGGGGCGGCCAAGAAATAGGGAGCGGTCTCACTGGGTGAGGCGGCGGGGCATCCGCCGCCTGCCGATGAGCACGGCCTTGCGGACGACGGCGATCAGCGCGGCGACGAGCGTCCCGGCGTAGAGCCAGCCCGCGTGCAGCGACAGCGCGGACACCAGGCCCATCAGCTGCCCGCCGAGGCCGCCGGAGCCGCCCGAGATGGGCCACACTCCGGCGGCGAAGGCGATGGGGACGCCGATCGGCGCGGTGATCAGGTCGGCGGGCCGCACCCAGAGCGCGGTGGCGGCCGCGACGGGCAGGAAGAGCAGCCCGTAGACGAAGAGCGAGGAGCCGAAGAGCAGCCAGCAGATCCCGGCCACCAGCACCATGGCGGCGCACGCGAACAGCCCGCCGCCGAGCCCGGTCAACCGGGGCCGGGGCATCCGCCGCGCGAGCGGCGACCGCCGGGGGCCGCCGGCGCCGCCCTGGGCGGGCACCGCGGTGGGCCGCGGCGCCCCGCGCTGGGCCGGGGGTCGCTGCGGGTGAGGGGCCGATCGCGTCCTGTGTTGCTCCACGTGACCAAGCTAGGCGGGGCGAGCCCGGTATCGGTGTGGGGACACGCGTACAACGAGTGCCACTCATCGGAAAGTAAACTGTCCGGTGGCCCACTCCCGGGCCGCCGCCCCCTCCAGCTACGGGAAGTCGCCAACGTGTCGCTCACGATCGGAATCGTCGGCCTGCCGAATGTCGGCAAGTCGACCCTGTTCAACGCCCTGACCAAGAACGACGTGCTGGCGGCCAACTACCCGTTCGCCACGATCGAGCCGAACGTCGGCGTCGTCGGCGTCCCGGACCCGCGCCTGGCCGTCCTCGCGGGCATCTTCGGATCGCAGCGGGTCCTCCCGGCCACCGTCGACTTCGTCGACATCGCGGGCATCGTGCGCGGCGCCTCGGAGGGCGAGGGCCTCGGCAACAAGTTCCTCGCGAACATCCGCGAGTCGGACGCCATCTGCCAGGTCATCCGCGCCTTCAAGGACGAGAACGTCGTCCACGTCGACGGCAAGGTCTCGCCGAAGGACGACATCGAGACGATCAACACCGAGCTGATCCTCGCCGACCTCCAGTCGATCGAGAAGGCCGAGCCGCGCCTGACGAAGGAGTCCCGCCTCCAGAAGGAGAAGGTCGCGGTCCTCGCGGCCGTCGTCGAGGCCAAGAAGATCCTCGAAGCGGGCGACACCCTCTTCTCCAAGGGCATCTCCAAGGGCACGGAGCTGGGCGACCTCCTCCACGAGCTCCACCTGCTCACCACGAAGCCCTTCCTCTACGTCTTCAACGTGGACGAGGACGAGCTGACGGACGACGCCTTCAAGGCCGAGCAGAGCGCGCTCGTCGCCCCGGCCGAGGCGATCTTCCTCAACGCCAAGCTGGAGCAGGACCTCTCCGAGCTGGACGACGAGGAGGCCCTCGAACTCCTCCAGTCGGTCGGCCAGGACGAGCCCGGCCTCGCCACCCTCGGCCGCGTCGGCTTCGCCACCCTGGGCCTGCAGACCTACCTGACGGCCGGCCCGAAGGAAACCCGCGCCTGGACCATCAAGCAGGGCGCGACGGCGCCCGAGGCGGCCGGCGTGATCCACACCGACTTCCAGCGCGGCTTCATCAAGGCCGAGGTCATCTCCTTCGCGGACCTGGTCGCCTGCGGCTCGGTCGCCGAGGCCCGCTCCAAGGGCAAGGCCCGCATGGAGGGCAAGGACTACGTCATGCAGGACGGCGACGTGGTGGAGTTCCGCTTCAACGTGTAATCGGCTCGTTACTGCATGTTAGATAGTTTCGTCAAGCGTGCAGGTCAGAAGGGGTCGGACTCTAGCGAGTCCGACCCCTTCTGCATTCCCGTGCTGACTTGGTGCTGACTTTCACCTGCTTCGGGGCGGCGTGAGCTTGTCGAGGTCCAGGCTGACTTCGAAGGGCACTGGGCGCTGGAGGGTGCCGCGGAAGATGCCGGCGGGGGCGTATGCGCCGGTGGGTACGTCGAGCTCATAGACGTGGACGACGGGTGCGCCGTCCTCGTCCTCGATGCACCAGTAGTGCGGGATGCCGGCCTCTGCGTACTTGCGGAGCTTTACTGTGCGATCGCGATGGGCGGACTCGGGTGACACCGCTTCCACGACGAGCTTCACGTCCTCCGGGGCGTACCAGGTGCGGTCGGGGTCGTACGGCAGGTCTGTCAGTAGGAGGTCCGGCTCGGGGCGGTTGCGGGCATCCAGGCGGATCGTCATTTCGCGCTCGACCTCGAAGCCGGCCGGCGCCTGCGCCATGAGCGTGGTGGTCAGGGCGGTGACGAGGCGGCCATGCCAGGACCGCTGGGGCGACATCATGAAGACGAGGGCTCCATCGATCAGCTCGGTGTGGCGGGGCGCCTCGGGGAGGCGGTCGAGGTCCTCCGCGAACCAGCCTTCCGCGCGCGGCGGGCGCATCCAGTCGGGCAGTGCGGTCATGGCTTCACGGTAGCGGTCCGCAGCTCAGGCTGGAGAGCCAACTATCCCGGTCCGGGGGTTTTCGGTAACATGCCGCGCCATGACCGGCCACACGCCTAACATCCGGCCATCGGTGACTCGTCGATCCAGGTCGCCACAGTGGTCATCTCCGTGGCGGCTTTCGTCTTCTCGACGACGGCCGCGTTCTGGGCCCTCGTCTACCACCGGAGTCAGGCGAGAGCAGTTGCCCAAGCCAACGCCCTCACGGAGAAGGCGCAACGCGAGCAGGCGGAGCCGTACGTCATCGTCGACATCAGGCCTCGTATCCCGGGGTCATCGCTGCTCGTGCTGTTGATCGAGAACATCGGTCAGACCTTGGCCCGCAATGTACGCATCTCGGTTAGCCCTCCGCTGCAGACCACTCTTGGGGCCGAGCGGGCCGCGACGCTCAATCGCGCTGTTAGCCGCCCCATCGCCACCCTGCCTCCGAAGCGCCGAATTCCCTTCGTCATGGACATGGGCCATCAGATGTTCTCCTCGGAGCTGCCCAAGATCTACGAGTTTCGGGTGGAGGAGGACGGACCGTTCGGCCGTGTGGACCCGCTCATCTACACGGTCGATCTCGAAGCCCTCCGGGACAGCGCCCTAGAGACCGACTCGGTGGAGTGGAGTACCCATCAGATCGCGAAGCATCTCAAGAGGAGCGCAGACGCGCAGGAGGAGCAGTCCCGCTCCGTTGAAGCGCTGAGCGGCGAGGTCCGGAAGCGGCTTGGACGGCAGGGGCCGGAGTAGACCTCCGGTGTGGAGGAACCGTAATCCCGTGCTGATTCTGTGCCGACTTGAGCCCCTGTCGGCACGTTTCCGCAGGTGAGGGCGTCGTTACGTACGTTCCGCTTCAGCGTGTGAGCGGATGAAATAACGCCACGTCTTGACCTGGCAAACATGCAGGTCAGAAGGGCTCACCTCTTCGGAGGTGGGCCCTTGGCTTTTTCCCGTGCCGGGATGGTGCTGGGATAGCTGACCGCGCATCAGCCGTCTCCCCTCCCGAGCGGCGCCGAGAGTGGTACGTTATTAGGTACCACTTGATGGAAGGGGTCAGGTCATGTCCATAACTGCGAGCGAAGCCCGCAAGGAACTCTTTCCGCTGATCAAGAAGGTCAACGAGAACCACGAGGCCATCGAGATCGTCTCGAAGCACGGCAACGCCGTGCTTGTCTCGGCCGAGGACTACGCAGCGCTGCGCGAGGGCTCGTACCTGCTGCGCTCACCGGTGAACGCCCGTCGGCTGCTCAAGGCGTACGAGAACGCCCTGGCCAACATCAACGTGTCGGAGCGTGAGCTGATCGATCCGGACTCGGCGGACGCTGGTGCGGGTGCCGCGTGAGGCTTGTCTTCGAGGATCAGGGCTGGGAGGACTACACGTCCTGGCTCAAGAACGACCGCAAGATGCTCGCCCGGATCAACAAGCTCATCGAGGACGTCAGGCGTGACCCCTTCTCGGGGATCGGTAAGCCCGAACCTTTGAAGTACCACCTGCCTGGCGTGTGGTCGCGGCGGATCGACGACGAGCACCGCCTCGTCTACCTGGTGACGGACAAGGAGATCGTCATCCTCGCCGCTCGCTATCACTACTGAAGAGTTTGGCCAGGAGAGCGGCTCGTCGGCCAGCGCGACACTGTCGCGGGTCCAGAGGGAGATCGCCGCAACACCTCCGCACCGTGAGCCCTCTCTCTAGGATGGCCTGCATGGTTATGGACGGTGCGCAGACGGTTCCGGTGGCTCCGGACATTGTGGAGGACGTGTTCGACGGACACGCCACGGACATTGAAGTGGAGGACGCCGGCGAGGACACCACCCGCATTCACCGGCCGTGGAACCCAGACCAGATCCGGGTGAACACCAGCCAGTTCTCCCTGCGTAACATTCTCGACCAGATCGATGAGGGTTCGATCGAACTGGCTCCGGACTTTCAGCGGTTGCGGGTCTGGCGGGCCGACCAGAAGTCCTTGCTGGTGGAGTCCTTGCTGCTGCAGATTCCGCTGCCCGCGTTCTACTTCGCCGAGGACGTGGACGGATCGTTCCGTGTCGTCGACGGCCTGCAGCGACTGTCCACGCTCCACGCCTTCGTCCGGGGCGGGGCGGCCGAGGGTTTCACCCTGGGGAAGTTGGAGCATCTGGACGACCTGAAAAACCTGCGCTTTGGAGACCTCCCGGTGCCGTTCCAGCGCCGGATCAACAACACTCAGCTGATCGTCAACGTGATCGACCCGACCACGCCCCGTGGAGTCACGTACGAAATTTTCAAGCGGATCAACACCGGCGGCACCCCACTCAACGGCCAGGAGATCAGACACTGCATGAGTAGTCCGCGCAGCCGGGACATCCTGCACCGGATGACCCACACGGACGCCTTTGCCAAGGCCACCGGAGGCCGTCTGACCGACCACATCAGGATGAACGACCGGGAGATGGCCCTGAGGTTCACCGCATTCTGGCTGAAGGGGTTGGGGGCCTACCAGGAGCGGCCGGTGATGGAAACGTTCCTGATGGACGCCACTGAGATGTTGGACGATCCCAAGCAGGTCCCGGACGAGCAGGTGACGGAACTGGAGGCTGCCTTCGAGCGGGCGATGTCCCACGCGTACCTCGTCTTCGGCGATCACGCCTTCCGTAAGTGGCCCACGGGCGAAAACTGGCGGCGACCGATCAACCGCGCCATGTTTGAGAGCTGGTCGCTGGCCCTGGCCGATCCCGATCACATGTGGGACGACCTGCGCGCACGCCGTATGGCCATCGTGGAGGCCGCTCGCCAGCGGATGACGTCCGATGTCGGCTACCTCAACGCCATTACTTCCTCCACCGCTGACCGGGGCCGGGTCGACTACCGTTTCAAAGCCGCCGTCGCGGACGCCGGAGCCGGCCGGTGATCACCTCCCTGGAAATCCGGGGCTTCAAGCGCTTCGAGGCGGAATCGTTCGACCTACGTCCCCTGACCGTCCTGACCGGCGTCAACGGCGGTGGCAAGAGCACGGTGATCCAGTCCTTGCTGCTGGCGCGGCTGGCCGAGGCGGCCCGCGGCACGGCAAGTGGCGCCGTCCGGTTGAACGGCCCACTGGGGCTGGCCCTCGGCGAGGCCAAGGACGTGCTGAACTGGACGATCGACACTCGGGAGATCACCGTACGGGTGGGTGGTCCCAACGGTGAGACGTGGGTGTACGTCCTGGGCTTGCCCGACTCCGAGCAGGCACTGCATCTTCAGACGTTGCGGTTGCCGGTCCAGTCGGCGCCCGGCATCGGGCGGGATGTAAAAGACCCCGCGTTCACCTATCTGAGCGCTGAGCGACTCGGCCCTCGTGACACCCTGGCGGTGTCCGCCGAGGAGCCCGACCGGATCGGGGTCGGTGTTCGGGGCGAGTACACCGCACAGGTCCTCGCCCTGCGAGACACTCGCGCGGTGACCAGCCGCAGGGCGGTCCGCGGACCACTGCGGAACCCCGAGGCCGCTGGACCGCAGCTCAGGCTCCAAACTGAGGCATGGGCCTCGGAGATCATCCGTCCGCTGCGGATCACCGCGCGGGTGGCTGTGGGCATCATGGCCGGAACGATCCGGTTTGGCGAGCCGGGCCTGAGCGGCGAGGAGATCCGTCCCGTCAACACGGGCTTCGGTGTCTCATACGCCCTGCCGGTCATCGTTGCGGGCTTGCTCACCGAGCCGGGCGACCTGCTGATCGTGGAGAATCCGGAGGCACATCTGCACCCTGCGGGACAGTCCCGCCTGGGCCGGTTCCTCGCCCAGGTAGCGGGCAGCGGGGTGCAGGTCGTCGTGGAGACACACAGTGACCACGTCCTCAACGGCGCCCGGCTCGCAGTGGCACAGGACCGTGCCCTCCCGGCGGAGGACATGGTTACTCACTACTTCGACCACGATCAGGTGCTCCCCATCACCATCAATGACAAGGGCGAGCTGAGTCACTGGCCCAGCGGCTTCTTCGACCAGATCGAGACCGACCTCGGGAGGCTGGCTCGTGCCCGACGCGGCAAATGAGACCGGTGGGAGCGAGCGGAACGCGCGAGGCGGCCTCACGTCCGTACCGGACGACCAAACAGCCGACGACGACTACCGTGTGGTCATTGGCGAAGAGTGTTTCGACTGGCGGGAGCTAAGGGATCCCGGTTCGCTGCGAGACGCCCTCGGTACGTTGGCCGAGTCCCTTCAACCACTGGCCGACGGACGCACCGCCGCGTTTGTCGATGCCGCGTATGACTCTGAATGTCTGCCCTCTACGAAGTTGATCGACGCCCTGTACTCACCGGGCGGAGGACTGTCCCACGACGACCGGATCCGACTGCAGAAGCTGTTGGACAAGTGCCGAGTTGTGCAGCCCGCCGAGTCGGATCTGCCCCTGCCGGTTCGCGTGGCTGACGGCCCCGAGCGGGAGCCCTCCTGGGGCGTCGCCCATGCTCTGGCGCGGGCCGCCGACGGGCGTGCCATGTCCGTCCTGCTCACGCCTTACGTCTCACAGCCCGACTGGCCGTCCGGATGGCTCACTGTGACGCGGCTGATGGAGGAGGGCTACGACGAGGTACGGGCGCATGTCCTGCGGTACCCGGAGGACGCGCCCGGTTTCTGGCGTGGCTTGTATACCCACGAGCGCGTTCCGGCCGAGCGCTTCTTCACCTTCGCCCAGGACGCCTTTCCTCGACTGCTGTTCGCCGCATCCCTGCGCCTGAACCACTTCAAGGGCTCATACGCCGAGGTGCTGCCTTGGCTGGTGCGGCTACTGGGGGCCCTCGATGACCATTTTGCCCGGACCCTGGCCGAGTGCGGTGGGGATCAGAACCAGGTCATGCGCCGATTCAAAGCCCTGGACCTGGAGATCTCCCCCGAGAGCCCGAATACGAAGAAGAACGCGAGTGCCTGGGAACAGCGCAATGTCGGCCACGAAGGCGCCACCTATCGTTGCGAATGGCACGGCAAGCGACTGTGGGACCGTGATCGAGTGCACTTCTCTTTGCCGATTCCCGAGCACGACGACCGGGTCCTGGTTGGGATCTTCGCAGGGCATCTTGGGACCTGAAGGCGGACGAGTGGCCTCCGCCAAGGAGGCAGCTCACAGGTATCGCCTGACGTGACGTCGATCAGGCCTGGGGTCCGGTAAGCCCGGTGGTCCGAAGCCGTCCGCGCCACTGCGGTGCGGGGCGTCATGAGGTGGCGGGGTCGCTGCGGCGCCAGAAGGTGGGGAGCCACCAGCAGAGCACCGAGCGGTCCTCGGGCCACGGGGAGTGCTCGTCCGCGTCCCAGTCCTCGAAGGAGCCGCGCGTCAGGTCGACGGGGCGCCAGGCGGGGTCGAGCGGCTCGTCCTCGGCCGGCGGGCGGACGTACTGACGGCCGTGCTCGTCGCAGGCGCCGAAGCTCCGGTAGTTGCGCTGGGCCTCCACGAGGGAGACCCGGTTGGCCCCGACGGACACGGTGGGCCGGCGGAACTGGAACTCGTCGTCCTCCCAGAAGCAGACGCGGCAGATCGAGTACGAGCCCGGCATGGTGTCGAGCACGCGGTGTCCGCAGCAGGGGCAGGGGAAGCGGGGGCTCATCCGCGCAGTCTCGTCGATGGGCCGGTCGCGGTGCCATGCGTTTGCGGGCCGGCGTCGGGGGCGTGCGGGCGGTGGCAGGATGCGGGGACACAGCGAGAGGGGCCGGGCCGGGATGGGGCGCAGTGAGCGGGAGGCGGTTGCCGGGGGAGGACGGCTGTACGAGGCGGCACAGGCGGTGGTCGGCGACCACGGGCGAGCCGTCGACGCGGTGCGGGCGGCTCTGGAGCCGATCCACGACGCGGAGGCGGAGCGGGCTCTGGACGCCATCCCCGTGGCCCGGCTGAAGGAGGTCACCGAGGGCCGGCTGAGGCTCGGGGAGGTCGAGAAGAGCGGGCTGCGGTCGGTCCGGCAGGTGCTCGACGCCGGGTCCTACCGGCTGCGGCAGATTCCCGGCGTCGGGCAGCGCACCGCCGAGCAGGTCGTCGCGGCGGCACGCCAGATCAACGATGCGGTGCGGGAGACCATCGCCGTCCACATCGACGTGGACCGTCCGGAGCCCCGGACCGCGGCGCTCGTCATGGCCCTGCACGTGCTGGTGGAGGCGGGCCCCGACGCGCAACGCGCCGTCGATGCGGCCTCCGTGCTCGCCGAGCGGCTCGGTCCGCTGCTGAGCGATGCCAGGCCGGCCGCCGGGCGGATGCGGCTGCTGCTGGCCGGGCGGGCCAAGCGGGACCGGGCGCTCGAGGCCGTCGCCGAGGTGCGCAGGCTGACCGAGGAGGCCGTGCAGGGCGGCCTACCGGGACTGCTCGCGCAGGCCTCCGTGGATCTGCTGCGCGGCCCCTCGACCGAGGTGGCGGCCTGGGTCGACTTCGAGCTGCGTTCCGCCGAGTACTACAGCCTCCTCGCCGAAATCGCCGGCCGCAGACCGGACGCGGCCGCCGCCGAGGGATTCCTGCCCGACGAGGTGGCCGAGCGGGTCCGCGGCCAGCAGCTCGACGACACGCACCGCAGGGTGTCGCTGCGCGGCTACCAGGCCTTCGGGGCGCGCTTCGCGCTCGCGCAGCGCAAGGTGATCCTCGGGGACGAGATGGGGCTCGGCAAGACCATCCAGGCCATCGCAGTCCTCGCCCACCTCGCCGCCGAGGGGCAGAGCCACTTCATGGTCGTCTGTCCGGCCAGCGTCCTGATCAACTGGACGCGGGAGATCGAGGCGCGCAGCAGGCTGCGCGTGATGTGCCTGCACGGCCCCGACCGGCAGGAGGCGTTCGCCGACTGGAAGGGCCGCGGCGGCGTCGCGGTGACCACCTTCGACGCCTTGCGCGGATTCCCGACCCCGGGAGGCGGTGAGCTCGGGATGCTGGTCGTGGACGAGGCGCACTACGTGAAGAATCCGAAGACCCGTCGAGCCCACTCCGTCACCGAATGGGCAGGGCGCTGTGAACGCGTGCTGTTCATGACGGGAACACCCATGGAGAACCGCGTCGCCGAGTTCCGGAGCCTGGTGCAGATCCTCCAGCCCGACGTGGCCGAGGCTGTCGGTGACCGTGACGGCGTGGCCGGCTCCACGGCCTTCCGGAAGGCCGTCGCCCCGGTCTACCTGCGGCGCAACCAGCAGGACGTCCTGACCGAACTGCCCGCGCTCCAGCACACGGACGAGTGGGAGGAGCTGAGCGCCTCCGACGAAGCCGCCTACCGCGCGGCCGTGTACTCCGGCAACTTCATGGCGATGCGCAGGGCCGCGTACGCCCGGCCCGAAAGGTCGGCGAAGCTGCACCGGCTGCGCGAGATCGTCGAGGACGCCGCCGAGAACGGGCTGAAGGTGGTCGTGTTCTCGAACTTCAGGAGCGTCCTCGGGGTGGTGAAGGACGCGCTGGAGAGCGAGGGCACACCGGGTCCGGGCGGCGGCGGTCAGGTGTTCGGTCCGATCTCGGGGAGCGTGCCGCCCACCCGCCGTCAGCAGACGGTGGACGAGTTCGCGGCCGCGCCGGGCCATGCGGTGCTGGTGGCACAGATCGAGGCGGCCGGAGTGGGGCTCAACATGCAGGCCGCTTCGGTCGTGATCATCTGTGAGCCCCAGGTCAAGCCGACCATCGAGAACCAGGCAGTGGCGCGGGCCCATCGGATGGGGCAGGTGCGTCCGGTCCGGGTGCACCGGCTGCTCGCCACGCGCGGAGTGGACGAGCGGATGGTGGAGATGCTCAAGAACAAGAGCCGCCTGTTCGACGCGTACGCACGTCGCAGCGCTGTCGCCGAGTCCACGCCGGACGCCGTCGACGTCTCGGACACCGCGATGGCCCGCCGGATCGTCGAGGAGGAACAGGCGCGCCTGGGAACGGTCGGGGAGCAGGACGCCGTACCGTCGTGAGCCGGGCAATTGCCTTGCGGCGCAAGGTAGTCGGTGACTATCTTGTACCGCATGACAAAGGAGCCGACCGCGACCGGTGACCAACGGCGCAGTCAGCTCCTGCGCGGAGTACTCGATCTCTGTCTGCTGTCCCTCATCGCCGAACGGCCGCGCTACGGCTTCGAGTTCGCGCAGGCGCTCGCCGACGGCGGGCTCGACCTCGTCAGCGACGGCAGTATCTATCCGCTGCTCGCACGGATGGAGCGGGCGGGTCTCGTCTCCTCGTACCGCGCCCCGTCGCCCAGCGGCGGCGCCCCGCGCAAGTACTACCGCCTGACCGAGGCGGGACACGCCGAGCTGGGCGGGGGCCGGGCCGACTGGCGGGCCTTCGCCGGGCCGGTGGGTCGGATCCTGGACGCCGGTACGCACTCCACGGGGGAACGCACACCATGACCAACGAGCAGATACTCGCCGCCTGCCGCAGCAACTGGGAGTACCGCGGGGTCGGCGACGCGGCGATGCGGGAGATGCTCGACGAGCTCTCCGCGCACCTGGAGGACGCGCAGGCCGCCGGGCGCACCGGGCACGACGTCGTCGGCCCGGACGTACGGGCCTTCGCCGCGGCCTGGGCGCGCGAGCGCGCCCCCTTCGCCCGGCGTGCGCTGCGCACGCTGGCCATGGCCTGTTACGCGCTCGGCTGGCTGTTGCTCTTCGCCTACCTGGTGCGGTGGACCACGCGCCTGGACATGACCCCCGGGCACGTCGCCATGGTGGTGACCCTCGGTGCGGCGACGGTCGCCTGGGAGCTGCGCCGCGGAGAAATGCGGCTCTACCAGCGGTGGCTGCTCGCGCTCGCCGTCGGCCTGCCCGTGGCGATCCTCACCGGGTGGCTGGCCGGCGACGGCGTGGTCCTGACCCTCCCGCTGTGGGCCGCGCCGATTCTGCTGCTGCCGATGGTGCCCTACGCGGTCACCGACGTACGGGCCCGTCGGGTCACAGGCCGCGGACCGCGGCGACCGTGAAGGTGGTGGGGGTGCCCGAGCCGGGGGACATGGGGCCGCCCTTGTCGAACTGGGAGCGGACCACCAGCGTGCGGCCGGGGGTGTGCGCCAGGGTGGTGGGGATCTGCAGGGACGGGTCCGTGATCGTACGGGTCAGCCGCGCGCGGGTGCCGTTCGCGCCGACCTGCCAGCGCGTCAGCGTGTTGGTGGTGTTGTGCGCGACGCGCAGGGTGCCGTCGGGGGAGAGGTCGAGGCCGTCGGCGGCCTTCAGGTCGCCGCCGGTGAGGGCGACGCGGCGGACCGCGCCCGTGCGCAGGTCGACGCGGTAGAGGTCGCCCATCGGCATGTCCACGGTGAGGAGGTAGCGGCCCGCCGGGTCGGAGACGATGCCGTTGAGGCTGAAGCCGCCCGCCGGCCGGGGGCGCAGGGCCGGGGCGAGGTCGTAGGCCTCGGTCAGGACGCCGCTGCCGGTGGCCAGCTGTTGCGGGGTCACGCGGTAGATCACGCCGCGGACGCTGTCCGTGAGGTACGCGGTCCCGTCCGGGGCGATCGTCAGGTCGTTGATGAAGTGGGCCGGAGCTCCGGCGCCCTGCGCCACCTCGAAGTGGGCCAGGCGGGACCCGTCGGCGGTGTCGTAGACCGCCACGCCGGCGGTGGAGTCGGTGACCCACAGGCGGCCGCGGGCATCGACCCGCAGGCCGTTCGCCGTGTGGCGGCCGTCGGTCCCGGAAGGCAGGAACACCTCCGCCTCGGGGCGGCCGGGGCGGGCCCGGTAGACGGTGCCGTCCGCGTACGAGCCGACGTAGACCGTGCGGGTGCGGGGGTCGGTGGCGATGCCCTCCGGGTAGACCTTCGCGCCGGGTATCGAGAAGGCCGTGGATATCCGGGGGCCACCGCCCGCCGGGTGCGGAGCCTGTGTCTGTGCCCGTGCCTGCGCCTCTGCCTGTGGCTCTGTCTGTGCCTGCGCCGGGGCCGCTCCGAGGGTGAGGGCCGCGGCCAGGGTCAGGACGGCAGGCAGGAATGACTTCGTCTTCATCGGTGTCCTCTACTGAGTAGGTGAAGGCGAATCTATGTTAGAGCTCTAATGCATGCAAGGGTGGCCGTAGGATGCGGGCATGACCTCCATGGCCCCCGAGGAGCGCATCGGCTCTCACCTCAAGCGTGCTGAGCAGGCGCTTCTCGCGGCGAAGAACGCGGCGTGCAAGCCGGCCGCAGTAACGGTTCCGCAGTACGCCGCGCTGCTCTGGCTCGCCGAGAAGCCCGGCATCTCGGCCGCCGCGCTCGCGCGCCTGTGCGGGGTGACGCCACCGACCATGAACACGGTGCTGAAGAACCTCCAGGAGCGCGGGCTCATCGAGCGGACCCCGCACGAATGGCACCGCAACGTCCTGGAGACCCGGCTCACGGACGAGGGCCGTACGGTGATGGAGCTGGCGGACTCCGGCGCGGTACGGGTGGAGCGGGCGCTCGCCGCCGCGTTCACCGGCGAGGAGCGGGAGTTGCTCATCGAGCTGCTCGGGCGGTGTGCGGAGGTGCTCGACGCCCAGCGATGAGACCGGCGGGCCCGCCGGGTTCCCTGGCATGATTTTGCTCTGTTTTGGAACTGTGCGGGGGTTTCGCACATCAGAACTAGGGGATGCCCAGCCGTTCTGCCCTTGGGGGGCAGTCATGACCGTTCGGAGCGAAGTCCGTGCACCAGAACCCGCAGCGCCCGCGGCCCGATGACCAGCCGTCGTACCCGGAGTACCCGCCCCCCGGGCAGGAACAGGGCCGGGGCCGGCCTCAGGGCCCCTACCGGGGCCAACCCCAGGCTCACCCCCAGGACTTCCCCGGATACCCGGGCCCGCCGCCGCAGCAGCAGCAGCCGCCGCGCCCGTACGGGTACCAGCAGCCGGAGCCCGAGCGCGAGCCGGAGCGGGGGCCCGGGCACGAGCCGCAGCCGCGCCGCTCCCGGCGCCGAATATGGATCAGCGCGACGGTCGCCCTCGCGCTCCTGCTCGGCGGCGGTGGCTTCGCCGCCTGGAAGCTCGAATGGTTCTCCGGCAACGGCGAGGCCGTGAGCTTCGGGAAGAACGCCCCGCCCGCGGCCGCGGGCAAGGCGGACCCGAGCGCACCCGCGCCCGCCGCCAAACCCAGCGGCGACCCGGACGTGCTCATGCCGACCGGCCCGAAGTCCGACTTCAAGCAGACCGCCAAGCTCGAAGACGGCACGATCATCGCCAAGACCCGCCTCTCGGGCGCGAAGTCCGGCTTCGAGGGCAACGTCTGGGTGTGGGCGCCCAAGGAGTACGACGACCCGAAGTACGCCAAGAGCGCCTTCCCGGTCCTCATCTCGCTCCCCGGCGGCAACGGCTTCCCCGACAACTACTGGGCCGACCGCAGCCTCGGCCTCCAGAAGGCCATCGCCGACGGGGTCAAGGCAGGCACCAGCCTCCCGTACGTCGTGATCATGCCGCAGCTCAATCCGGACGCCAAGTACTACTACGACGGCTCCGACATCCCCGGCCAGGCCAAGATGGGCACGTGGATCGCCGAGGACATTCCGGACTTCGCCAAGGCCAACTTCCGTACGTACAAGTCCCGTGACGGCTGGGCCTTCATGGGCTCCTCCTCCGGCGCCTTCGTCGGCATGAAGACCGTCCTGCAGCACCCGGACCGGTTCAAGGCCGTGATCGCCAGCGGCGGCGAGATCGTCCCCGACTCCCCGCTGTGGAAGGGCCACCAGGCGGAGATGGACGCGAACAACCCGGAGAAGCTCGCCCAGAAGCTGATCGACACCAAGGGCCCCGAGGTCTACATCAACTTCCAGATCGGCACCAAGGAGAGCGGGAAGGAGCGGATGACGAAGTTCCAGCAGCAGTACGGCAAGGGACCCGTCAAGATGACCATCCGCGACATCCAGAACGGGGAGCACAACGGCTGGCACTACGTCCGGGGCATGAAGGAAGGCTCCCTGGAGTGGGTCAGCAAGGTCCTCAAGGGACCCAAGCCCGAAGCCGGCTGACCGGAGCGGTCGGCAGACCGGATCGGCAGACCGGATCGGCAGGCGGGGTCGGCCGGATCCGGCCGGCTCCGGCCGACCGCGTGGTGCTCGCCACGTCACGCCCGTCCCAGGCAACCCATCCCGTCGTTCATACCTCTGTAAAGGGTGTAAGGGGGACCGATCGGTCCGACCCGCGCTCCTGGGTGAGCGCCGGAGAAGGAACGGGACAAAACCGTGCAGCATGACCAGCAAGGCGACGGCAGCCCCATGACCGAGGGCGGCCGTCGCCCCCACCGCCTGCGCATGACTCTCATCAGCGGCGGCCTCGCGCTCACCCTCGCCGGGGGCGGAGCGGTAGCGTACAAATACGGCCTCTTCTCGGACATAGGGGATCCGGTCTCCTTCGGGAAGGTCCAGGAGAAGGCCGTCGCCGCCGCCGACGTGCCGCCCGAGGTGCAGATGCCGACCGGGCCGAAGGCCTCGTTCGTCCGTACCTTCCGGATGCCGGACGGCACCCAGATCGGCCGGACCACCCTCACCGGCAAGAAGTCCGGCTTCACGGGCGACGTGTGGGTGTGGGTACCCAAGGAGTACGACGACCCGAAGTACGCCAGGAGCGGCTTCCCGGTGCTGATCTCCCTGCCCGGCGGCCGCGGCTACCCCACCAACTACTGGGGTACGGGTCCCGGCCTCGGCCTCCAGCAGGCCGTGAGCGACGGGGTCAAGGCCGGCACGAGCCTGCCCTTCATCCTGATCATGCCGGTGCACAACGCCGACACCAAGCACCACTTCGACGCCTCGGACATCCCCGGCCAGCCCAGGATGGGCACCTGGATGGTCGAAGACATCCCGGATTTCACGAAGGCCAATTTCCGGACCTTCACCTCCCGTGACGGGTGGGCCTTCATGGGCTCCTCGGCGGGCGGATTCGGCGCCTTCAAGCACGTCCTGAAGCACCCCGACCGGTTCAAGGCCGCCATCGCCAGCGGGGTCGACATCGTCCCCGACTCCCCGCTGTGGCAGGGAAACACGCAGGCCATGGACGCGGACAACCCGGAGAAGCTGGCCGCGAAGCTGATCGCGGCGGGCGGTCCCGACGTCTACGTCAACTTCCAGATCGGTACGGCGGAGAGCGGCCGCGACAAGGCCGAGAAGTTCATGAACGACTTCGGGAAGGGCCCCGTGCACACCTCGCTGCAGGTGATCCAGGATGGTGAGCACAACGGAAAGTCGTACGTGCGCGGTATGAGGGAGGGCTCCCTGGAGTGGATCAGCAAGGTGATGAAGGGACCGACACCCGACCCCGCCGTGCGATGAGCGTGGTGGTGAAGGGGGCATCGGCGGCCGCCGCTGCCGGGATCGCGATGGTGTGCGCCGTCGCGTTCATCGAGGCGCCCGGCGAGCGGCCGGTGCTCCCCTTCCCCACCGTCGGAGTACTCATGGCGGGCGGCGAGCACTGGTGCACGGCGAGCGTCGTCGACAGCCCCAGGGGCAATGTCGTCGCCACCGCCGCGCACTGCGTGGCCCCCGCGGGCGAGGACGGCCGGCCGGGCGAAGTGGCCCACGACGGCCTGGCCATCGGCGAGCTCTCCTTCGCCCCGGCCTTCTCCGGCGAGGGCGCCGGCAGCCAGCCGCTGGGGGTGTGGAAGGTCCGTTCGATCCACGTCGACGACCGCTGGACGAAATGGGGAGAGGACACCGCCGACTTCGCCTTCCTCACCATCGAGCCGGACGAGGACGGGCGCAGCGTCCAGGAGGCGGTCGGCGGCGGCGCCGAGGCCCCGAAGCCCGAATGGACCTCCGGGTACGAGCGCGACGTGACCGTCGTCGGCTACCCGGAGTCCGAGCACAATCCGCAGAACAAGCCCGTCTCCTGCACGACGCAGACCCGCCACGACGAGGACGACCCCGACATGCTCTACATGAGCTGCGCCGGGTTCTGGACCGGGACCAGCGGCAGTCCCTGGATCGCCGACCGGGGCGGGCCGGACCGGGCCGGGCGGCTGATCGGGGTGCTGAGCGGCGGGGACACGGACGTGGACTCCACGGCCGCGCTGTTCGACGAGCACGCGAAGGCCCTGTACGAGCGGGCCGCGGGCGGCTGAGCGCGCCCTACTTCTTTCCGCGCTCCGTACCGACGATCACGACCACCGCCGCCACGACGATCCCGCCACCGACCAGGATCGGCCAGGTCAGGGCCTCGTCGAGGATCAGCGCGCCGAGCGCGACGGCCACGACCGGATTGACGTACGCGTACGTGGACACCAGCGACAGCGGCGCTGCCCGGAGCAGCCACACGTACGCCGTGAACCCGACGAGCGAGCCGATCAGGACCAGGTAGCCCAGGGCCAGCCAGGAGGCGGTGGAGAACGTCGCCGGGTCCAGGCCGCGGTGTTCGCCGCGCAGCAGGCCGACGACCACGTCGGCGATCCCGCCCGCGAGCATCTGGTAGGCGCTGCCCGTGAACGGATTGGCCGGCAGCTCCAGCCTCGCCGCCGAGAACGAGCCCAGCGACCACAGGACCGAAGCCGCCAGTACCAGCAGCACCCCCGAAAGCCGCACCGCCCCACTGAGCCCGGGGCTGGTCAGCACCGCGAGCCCGGCCAGGCCCACCAGCACCCCGGCCAGGGTGCGCCGCGGGGGCCGGTCCCCGGTGCCGGCCCGGAGCACCACCACCCACATCGGCACCGCCGCCACCAGCAGCGCGGCGAGGCCGGACGGTACCGAGGTCTCGGCGAGGGCGACCAGGCCGTTCCCGCCGAGGACCAGCATCAGGCCGACCAGGGCCGCCGAGCCGAGCTGCGCACGGGTGGCGCGCAGCGCGGACGGACCGTACCGCCAGGCGACGACGGCGGCCAGCAGCAGGCCGGCGGTGATGAAGCGGGCTCCGGCGGAGAGCAGGGGCGGCATGGTCTCGACGACGACGCGGATGCCGAGGTAGGTCGAGCCCCAGACCACGTAGACGACGGCGAGGGCGGCCCAGACCGCGCCGGATGTCCTGCCGCGCGCGGCGGCGGTGGCCGCGGCGGCCTTGCCGTCCACCGGAGTCGGGGTTTTCATGTCCGGATCCTAGGGTCGCCGGGCTCCGCGGGGCCCGCGGGTATCTCAGCCCTTGAGCAGGCTGTTCAGCTCGCTGTACGGGAGGGAGTGCGCGAGCGCCCCGTACGTCCCGTCGGAGATCAGCTCCTCGGCGGCGCGGCGGACCAGGGCGTACGCGGCTTCGGCGACCCAGGAGCCGAGGCTCACCCGGGACACGCCGAGGGCGCCGAGGGCGGCGACGGCCGGGGCGTCGGGGCCGAGCAGGAGGTTGAGGGGCGCGTCGATGCCCTTGGCCAGCTCGGCGACGGTGTCCGGGTCGAGGACGCCGGGCACGAAGATGCCGGTGGCGCCCGCGCGGAGGTAGGCGGAGGCCCGGGCGAGGGTGTCGTCCAGGCGGGTGGCGCTCTCGCCGAAGCCGCGGAGGTAGGTGTCGACGCGGGCGTTGATGTAGAGCGGGACCCCGGCGGCGTCGGCCGCGGCGCGGGCCGCGGCCAGGCGCTCGATCTGCTCGGCGGGGTCGCGGTGGCCGTCCTCGATGTTGATGCCGACCGCCCCGGCGGCGATGACCCCGGTGACGGTCTCGCCCACTGCGGCCGGGTCGGCGCCGAAGCCGCCCTCGATGTCGGCGGTGACGGGGACGGAGACGGCGGAGACCACGCGCGCGACGAGGTCGAGGGCTCGGTCGCGGGCGAGCGCGTCGCCGTCGGGGGACCCGAGGGACCAGGCGACGCCGGCGCTGGTGGTGGCCACGGCGGGGGCGCCGGTGGCCTCGACGATGCGGGCGCTGGCGACGTCCCACGCGTTGGCGAGGGCGAGGGGGGCGGTGGGGGTGTGCAGGGCCGCGAACGCGGTGGCCTTGGCGGCGAGATCAACGTTGGTGGTCATGGGGCCAGTTCACCAGACGTGGTCTTCCCGGGCTCGCGGATTTCCGACATGTAGGTGCGGTGCGGTGCGGTGCGATGGCGTGCGGGCGCGGGGCGGGTCCGGCGCCGTTGCCGGGGCGCTGCCCCGGACCCCGCGCCTCAAACGCCGGCGAGGCTGGGAGAGTAGCGGCGGGGCTGGGAGGGTAGCGGCGGGGCTGGGAGGGTAGCGGCGGGGCTGGGAGGGTAGCGGCGGGGCTGGGAGGGTAGCGGCGGGGCTGGAAAGGGGGCGGTCAGGGGGCCAGGCCGGTTTTTGCGCCCGCGCCGCAGAGGGGGAGGACTGCGGTGCGGCCCTGGAGGGGGTCGCCGGGGGCCGAGGGGCCCACCGCGGCCCAGCAGGCCGCCGCCGTCGGCTCGACGAAGAGGCCGCGGCCGGCCAGGTCCCGCTGGGCCTCGCGAAGACGGGAGTCGGGGACGGTCAGGAAGGTGCCTCCGGACTTGCGGACCGCGGCCAGGATCTGGCGGGCGCGGGGCGGTGCCGGGATGGCGATGCCCTCGGCCAGGGTCGGCCGTTGCTCCACCGGATCGGCGTCCTCCGCGCCCGCCGCGAACGCCTGGGCCAGCGGGGCCACCGCCTCCGCCTGCACCGCGATCAGGGCCGGCGGCCTGACCCCGCGCCGGGCCAGTTCCTCCACGGCCAGCGCCGCCCCGAGCAGCAGGGTGCCGTTGCCGACGGGGAGCACCAGCGCCTCCGGGAGCCGGCCGCCCAGTTCCTCCCACACCTCGTACACGTAGGTCTTGGTCCCGTGCAGGAAGTACGGGTTGAACACATGGCTCGCGTAGAAGACCCCGGGCGCGTCCGCCGCCGTACGGGCTGCCTGCGCCGCGGCCTCACGACCGCCGGGGATCACGCGGACCACCGCCCCGTGCGCCCGCATCTGTGCCGTTTTCTTCTCCGACGTGCCCTCGGGCACGAAGACTTCGCACTCCAGCCCGGCCCGTGCGCAGTACGCGGCCACCGACGTCCCGGCGTTGCCGCTGCTGTCCGCGACGACCCGCGCCGGGGCGAGCCGCCGGGCGAGTTCCACGAGCATCACCGCGCCGCGGTCCTTGAAGGACAGGGTGGGCATCAGGAAGTCGAGTTTGGCGTGAATCCGCTCCGCCAGCGGAACCAGCGGAGTGTGTCCCTCCGCCAGCGAGACGGCGAACGCCCCCGGCAGGGGCAGTACGGACCCGTACCGCCACAGCGAATTCGGCCCCGCGGCCGGGTCCAGCACCGCGGCCGGGTCCGGCGTGAAATCGAGGTCCCAGGGTCCGCCGCAGACGGGGCACCCCCAAGGAGCAGTCCGGACGTCCGCGCGTGTACCGTCCTCTGAGCAGACGTAACCGGGGGGTGCGTGCGTCATGTGTGGAGCACCTTCGCTCGATCATGGCCGGTGTATGGCACGGATGTTACGCGGCCGTTCTTCCCTTCTGGACGCTCCCGGCGTGGGTCAACCGTTCGGAGTCGGCAGCCCGTTGGGCCGTCCGGGTTGTCATGGCCACGCTTTCGCGGCGCCGCCGCGCCCCTCGCATTGCACCACTTAGGAGGAGGACCGTCACATGCCCGTGATGCGTCACACACGCCGGAGATTCGCCGGCATCAGCGCGACCGCGGTCGTGGCCCTCGCGCTCGGATCGGCTTCCGCGCTTCCCGCGTCGGCGGTCGGCATCGGTGCACCGGGTGTCATCCAGAACGCCGGAGCCCCGGGGTCCATACCCGGCAGCTACATCGTGACCCTGAAGGACTCCGCGGCCCGCTCCACCGCCCCGAGCGGACGGGCCGTCGCGAAGCGCTACGGCGCGAAGATCGACAAGACCTACAGTGCCGCCCTCAACGGATACGCCGTCAAGGTCTCCGAGGCGCAGGCCGAGAAGCTCGCCGCCGACCCGGCGGTCAAGTCGGTCGTTCAGAACCGCACCTTCACCGTCAACACCACCCAGCCGTACCCGCCGTCCTGGGGCCTGGACCGTGTCGACCAGGGCGCGCTGCCGCTGAACCAGAGCTACACCTACCCGGACAAGGCCGGTGAGGGCGTCACCGCCTACATCATCGACACCGGTGTCCGCATCACCCACCAGGACTTCGGCGGCCGCGCCTCCTACGGCTACGACGCCATCGACAACGACAACACCGCCCAGGACGGCCACGGCCACGGCACGCACGTCGCCGGCACCGTCGGGGGCGGCGCGTACGGCGTGGCCAAGAAGGCGAAGATCGTCGGCGTCCGCGTCCTCGACAACAGCGGCTACGGCACCACGGCCCAGGTCGTCGCGGGCATCGACTGGGTGACGCGCAACGCCGTCAAGCCCGCCGTGGCCAACATGTCGCTCGGCGGCGGCGCGGACTCCGCGCTCGACGCCGCGGTGCGCAACTCCATCGCCTCCGGCATCACCTACGCGGTGGCCGCGGGCAACGAGTCCACCGACGCCTCCAAGAAGTCCCCGGCGCGCGTCACCGAGGCCATCACGGTCGGCGCCACCACCAGCACCGACGCCCGGGCGAGCTACTCCAACTACGGCTCCGTCCTGGACATCTTCGCGCCGGGCTCCGCCATCACCTCGGCGTGGGGCACCGGGGACACCGCGACCAACACGATCAACGGCACCTCGATGGCCACGCCGCACGTCGCGGGCGCGGCCGCCGTGTTCCTCTCGCAGAACCCGGCCAGCACCCCGACGCAGGTGGCCACGGCCCTGGTGGGCTCGTCCACCCCGAACGTGGTGAGCGGCGGCGGTACGGGCTCCCCCAACCGCCTGCTCCGCGTCGTCGCCCAGGGCCCCGTCCCGCCGGGCAAGCGCTTCGAGAACACCGCCGACCAGCCGGTGAACGACAACGCGACCGCCGAGTCGTCGATCACCGTCAGCGGTGTCGTCGGCAACGCCCCGTCGGCGCTCCAGGTCCCGATCGACATCAAGCACACGTACATCGGTGACCTCAAGGTGGACCTGGTCGCGCCCGACGGCAGCGTCTACACGCTGCACAACCGTGCCAACGGCGGCGACGACAACATCATCAGGACCTTCACCGTGAACGCCTCCGCGGAGACGGCCAACGGCATCTGGAAGCTGCGCGTGAACGACAACTCGGTCGGCGACACCGGGAAGATCGACTCCTGGGCGCTGCAGTTCTGAGCTGACGGGTTCCGAGCGACGGGCCTTGGGCAACAGCGGGGGTGACCGACCGGTCGGTCACCCCCGCTGCGTACTATTTCGCGCATTCGTTCGCGCCCCCGCGGGGCGCGCCCCGCGATGCCCCCTGCGATGGAGTCCACACCCGTGAGCACCCCGCCGACCCCTCCTCCCGGACCGGGCCACTCCTGGCCCCCGCCGTCCCCGCAGCAGGGCTGGGGTCCGCCGCCCGGCTACGGACAGCATCCGCCCGCGCTCAACGGCTTCGCGCTCGCCTCGCTCCTGTCCGGGCTGCTCTGCTTCCCGCCGCTCGGCATAGCCTTCGGCATCGCGGCCCTCGTGCAGATCGCGAAGAGGGGGGACCGGGGCAAGGCCATGGCGATCACCGGCCTGGTGGTCTCGGTACTGATGACCGGCGCCCTGGCCCTCACCGCGGAGCGGGTCCTCGCGGCCGTCGACGAACGGGTGGACCCGCTGAGCGAGTACGCCGACGTCGAGGGCGACCTCACGGACCTGAGCGACCTGCGGGCGGGCGACTGCTTCAACGTCCCCGGCGGGGACCTGATCGACGAGCGGCCGGTGACGTACCGGATTGACTGCGCGCAGGTGCACCACGGGGAGGTCACCGCGACGAAGGTCCTGGAGACGGCGGACGGACCCGAGACGGGCGTGTCCGACCGGGACTCCGAGGACGCGTGCTGGAAGGCCCAGGACGAGTACGCGATGGACACGTGGGCGCTGCCCGAGTACGCGGAGATGTTCTACTACGCGCCCTCGCGGCAGTCCTGGCGCCAGGGGGACCGGGCACTGCTCTGCGTGATCGGTACCACCGACGAGGAGTGGCGGGGCAGCCTGCGCCGGGACGCCGGGATGCTGAAGCCCGAGCAGTCGGCCTTCCTGCGGGCCGCCAACGCCGTCGAGTTCGTCATGAGCCGGCCCCCCGAGGACGACGTGGAGGACGCGCTGCCCCAGTACCAGACGTGGGCGCGCACGGTGAACTCGGCGCTGGGCACCGAGGCGAAGCTGTTGCAGGGGGACGTGACGCGGCCGGGGCTGGAGAAGGCGGCTCCGGCACAGCTCAAGGAGATCGAGGCGGCGCGCGCCCAGTGGCAGCGGGCCGCGCAGGCGAAGACGGCGCAGGAGTTCGACCGGCAGTGGGACCGGGCGCTCGCCGCGATGTCGGTGGAGACGGAGAAGGAACTGCGTGGCGCGTACGGGCTTTCGACGGCGATCCCGCAGTGGCTGCAGGACGGTCAGGACGACCTGGAGGAACGGGACGACGGATCGCTCGACGGCCCCTCGTCCGGGGCGGCGTGACATCGCGCGGGTAACGCACGGTAGCGGGTTTGAGTGACCTGGCTTCATCACTTCGAGTGAAACTCTGGCCCTTGCTTGCGGTATTCAACCGTCGGTTGCCAGGGTGTAGCTGTCTGTCAACCTGATGGGAGTGGCCAGTGACTTTCGGTGAGCAGCCGGCCTATCTGCGCGTGGCCGGGGACCTGCGACGGAAGATCGTCGACGGTTCTCTGCCCCCGCACGCCCGGCTCCCCTCTCAGGCCCGCATCCGTGAGGAGTACGGGGTCTCCGACACCGTGGCCCTGGAGGCGCGCAAGGTCCTCATGGCGGAGGGACTGGTCGAGGGCCGGTCCGGATCCGGCACATACGTACGGGAACAGCCGGTGCCGCGGCGGGTCGCCCGCGCCGGGTACCGCACGGGCGGCGCCTCGACGCCGTTCCGGCAGGAGCAGGCCGACGCGGGCGCGCGCGGCACCTGGGAGTCGAGCAGCGAGCAGGCGGGTGCGCCGGCGGAGATCGCCAAGCGGCTCGGCATCGAACCGGGCGAGCGGGTCATGCGCACGCGGTACGTCTTCCGCGATGCAGGGGAGGCCATGATGCTCTCGACCTCCTGGGAGCCGCTCGCCGTGACCGGCCGGACCCCCGTGATGCTGCCGGAGGAAGGGCCGCTGGGCGGCTCCGGGGTGGTCGACCGGATGGCCGCGATCGACGTCGTCGTGGACAACGTGGTGGAGGAGGTCGGCGCGCGGCCCGGACTGGCCGAGGAGAACATGCTCCTCGGTGGGGTCCCCGGGCATGTGGTGCTGGTGATCGGCCGCACCTACTACGCGTCCGGCCGGGCCGTGGAGACGGCCGACGTGGTGGTCCCGGCGGACCGCTACCGCCTGGCGTACCACCTTCCGGTGCGCTAGTCCGTCTCTGCCGTCTCTGCCGTCTCTGCCGTCTCTGCCGTCTCTTTCGGATCCCGCCGGGCCCGAGGCGCCCGGCACGTGAACCCCCGGGCGCCGTCCGGGGGTTCACGTGCGCCCGGCGCGCCGCCGTCCACCCGGCGGGTTTCGGCGCGATGGTGATCGGCTCCAGCGCCCCGGTCCCCGCGTCCCCGGACCGTTCGGTCCGCATGCCGGGACCCGCGCCCCTCTCGTCACGGCGGGGCCCGCCCCGCTCGCCCCGCCGCCTCCTCGGCGCCACCTGCGCGGACGCCCCCGGTCGGGCGGCGCGGTGGCCCCGTCCGGGCCCTCGGTGCGCCCCGTTCGGACCGGCGCGCACGGCCCGCTCGTACGCATGGCCGGATGCGTACGCCTGTGAGGTACCTCTTCGTGAAAAACCGTATCCGCTCCGTAAAGGTCGGGCGTAAGCTCGGGCATATGCGCAATGCGGTTTCCCGGGCAGATACGTCGGCGGAGGGTGAAACGCGATGAACGACAGCGGTGCCCTGCTCCCGTGGCTGGTCATACGTGAGGACGACAACGGCAACCGCTACCGGGTGGGTCGGTACGCCACCCGGGCCGAGGCCCAGAAGGTCGCCGACAGCCTCGAAGACCGAGGACACAAGCAGCTCTACTGGGTCGAGCGGATGGGTCAGACCGCCACGATGAACTGAGCGTCGCAGCACCTGACGACGCTGACATAGGCTCCGCCCATGACGGTACGAGTGGTCGTGGGCGGAGCCCTTTGTCATGAGGGGCGCCTGCTGGCCGCCCGCCGCAGCGCACCGCCGGAGCTCGCCGGACGCTGGGAACTGCCGGGCGGCAAGGCCGAACCGGGCGAGTCCGTCCCCGAGGCGCTGGTGCGCGAACTGCGCGAGGAGCTCGGCGTCGAGACCGAGCCGCTGGAGCGGATCCCGGGGGAGTGGCCGCTGCGGCCCGGCCTCGTCCTGCACGTGTGGACCGCCCGGCTGCTCTCGGGGGTACCCGCGCCGCTGGAGGACCACGACGAGCTGCGCTGGCTCGGGCCGGAGGAGCTGGAATCGGTGGACTGGCTCGACCAGGACCGGCCCGCCGTCGCCGAGGCCGGCCGCCGGCTGCGCAGGGGCGACGGCACGAGGAACGCCGGCAGCGGTAGCCGGTAGCGGCGGGGGCGCGTGACGCTCGCGGTCTAGGCCGTCTGCGCCACAGTGCGCCGGTGGGCGGCGATCGAGTGGTACGACGCCCCGAATATCGGGTATGTCGCTATTAATCCCTATCTCGTCCCCCTTTCGTCCTCGACGAACCGGATTGGGGTCGCTGCCGACCCGGGAAGTGATCGGCGTGATCGACACAGACGGTGAGTGCGCCGAGTGGGCTTTCCCCGCCGAGCCCGGTGCCGTCCGCACCGCCCGCCACGCCGTGCGCGGAACCCTGCACGCCTGGGGCCTGGAAGCCGTCGGCGATGTGACCGTCCTGCTGGTCAGCGAGCTCGTCACCAACTCCCTGCGGTACGCCTCCGGCCCCATCGGGGTCCGTCTGGAACGGCGCAATCCGGCCGTCGACAGCCCTGCGGCCGGCCCCGCCCTGCTTGTGGAGGTTTCCGATCCGCTCCCGGATCCGCCCCGCGAACGAGTCGCCGACCACGACGACGAGGGGGGGCGTGGCCTGCACCTGGTCGCCGTCTCCTCGCAGCGCTGGGGGACCCGGCACGGGAAGTCGGGCAAGACTGTGTGGTTCGAGTTGGCTCTTCCTGGTGAGTAACAAGGTGAACGGTGGTGTGTGACCTTCCGGAAACACTTCCCGGCGGCAGTCGGGGGGAGGAGCCCGGAGGAGAACGCACGACATGGCTCGAAATCATCGAGACCGTGCTGTGATCGTGAACGCCGTGCCGTCCGGGGCCGTGGTGCTGAATACTTCGGTCATGGCCGGTCCGGTTGCGGTGAGCTGGAGGGGACGGTCGCGTGAGCGAAATACCTGCGCAGGCACATCAGACCGACGTGCCGCGAGAGACATGGCACGACGCCCTGTGGCACAGCAGTCCGCCTGGCTCGATATATGACTACATAAAGGTCGCTTCCTTCTCGATCGGACCCGACGGGTTCATCGACCAATGGAGCCTGCGCGCCGAGGAACTGTTCGGGCTGACGGCCTCCCAGGCCGTGGGGCGCGACCCGGTCGACGCCTTCATGCCGCCCGAGCTGCGTCCCGACGCGCACCGCAAGGTCGCCGAGATCCTCGACGGCAAGGAATGGACGGGCCTGATCCCCTTCCGGATCCCGGGCGGGAACGGCGCGCACGGCGTGGCCGAGATCTATGTGATGCCCACTCAGACCGCGACCGCCGAGCGAGCCGCTCTGTGTGTCGTCGTGGACGTACGCGCACTGCGGCGGATCGAATCCGATCTGGCGGCCTCACAGGCGATATTCGGCCAATCCCCCTTCGGATTCCTGCTCTTCGGTACCGACCTCACCGTCCAGCGGGCCAACCGCCGGTTCGCCACCGTCTTCGGGGGCGCCGCCGAGGAGCACCGCGGCCGGACCGTGCACGACTACCTGCCCGCGCACGAGGCCGACCGGATGTCCGAGGCCCTGCGTCGGGTGCTCGACACCGGGGAGTCGGTGACCGATCTGCGGATCACCGGCGCCGCCCCCGGCAGCCGGGAGAACCGCCACTGGTCCATCAACCTCTACCGCGTGCACGGCGGCAGCGGCCGCCCCATCGGCGTGGCCGGGATCGGCACCGACGTCACCCGCCGCCACCTCGCCGCCCGCGAGGCCGCCGGAGTACGGCGCAACCTCGCCCTGCTCAACGAGGCCGGGCACCGCATCGGGAACTCCCTCGACCTGGAGACCACCGCCCGCGAACTCCTCGACGTCACCGTCCCCGGCTTCTGCGACCTCGCCGCCGTCGACCTCTACCAGGGCCTGCTGCTCGGCGACGACGACCGGCCCGCCCGGCCGCAGGGCCCGGGCGTGCCCAGCCTGCCCGGTCAGGGCCCGGCGCGGACGCCCTCGGCCGCCCTGCGCCGGGTGGCCTTCGCCTCCGCCGTCTCCGACGCCCCGCTGTCCGGTCCGGGGGCACCGGTTTCCGTCGGCGACATCCACCGCTACCCGGCCGCGTCACCGGGCGCGCTGGCCCTGCGTACGGCGCGGCCGCGGCTGATCGAGGGCGGCGGACCGGAGGACCTCGTCCAGTCCACGCTGGTCGTGCCGATGGTCGCCCACGACACGGTGGTCGGGCTCGCGCAGTTCTCCCGTACCAAGGGCAGCGAACCCTTCGGCGAACGCGACCGGGCGGTGGCCGTGGAACTGGCCGCACGGGCCGCCGTATGCATAGACAACGCACGCCTGTACCGGCGCGAGCACGAGCGGGCGCTGATCCTGCAGCGCAGCCTGCTGCCCCCCGGCGACCCGGAGGCGGCCGGCCTGGACATCGCCTGCCGGTACCTGCCGGGCAACGCCGCCACCGAGGTCGGCGGTGACTGGTTCGACGTCATCGAGCTGCCCGGGCACCGTACGGCGCTGGTCGTCGGCGACGTCATGGGCCGAGGACTGCGGGCCGCCGTCGCCATGGGCGAACTGCGGACCGCCGTACGGACCCTCGCGCTGCTGGACCTCGAACCGGCGGAGGTACTGACCGCCCTCGACGAGATCGCACGCGGGCTCGGCGCCCCCGGCGGCTCCCAGCAGGCCTCCCGGGCGGCCCTGCACTCGCGGGACGCGGACCGCTCCGAGGTCTACCTCGCCACCTGCGTGTACGCGGTCTACGACCCGGTGACGCGGCGCTGCACGATCGCCAACGCGGGCCACATGCCGCCCGTTCTGGTCGAACCCCCGGACGAGGCCGGCGTGCCGCGGCCCGCACTGCTCCTGGAGGTACCGCCCGGGATGCCGCTGGGCGTCGGCGGCGAACCCTTCGAGGAGGTCGAGGTCGACCTGCCGGAGGGCGCCCTGCTGGCCCTCTACACGGACGGGCTCGTGGAGTCCCGCGACCATCCCCTGGAGGAGGGCCTGCGCGGGCTGCGCGAGGCCCTCGCGGATCCGGTCCGCCCGCTGGAGGACGTCTGCGACCACGTGCTGAACACCCTCGACACCCGGCACGGCGAGGACGACATCGCCCTGCTCATGGCGCGGGTGCAGGGGCTGCCGGTGGACGCGGTCGGCGACTGGCAACTGCCGCGCGAGGCGCGCTCGGTGGGACGGGCCAGGGAACTGGCCCGGGCGAAGCTCCCGGCCTGGGGCCTGGAAGGCCTGCTGGACACGACCGAGCTGCTGGTCAGCGAACTGGTCACCAACGCCCTGCGGTACGGCGAGGGCGAGATCCGGCTGCGGTTGCTGCTGGACCGCACCCTGGTCTGCGAGGTCTGGGACGCGAACCTGGTCCAGCCCCGCCGCCGGCGCGCCCGGGACACGGACGAGGGCGGCCGCGGCCTCCAGCTGGTCGGCCTGCTCTCGGCGGGCTGGGGCACGCGCCGCACCCACCGCGGCAAGACGGTCTGGTTCGAACTGCCGCTGCCCGGCGCGGCGGCGGAGGCCGTCGCCGAACTCTCGGCGGAGCAACTGCTGAGCATGTACGGCTGAGCGCGGGGCCGAGGGTGCCTGCCCCGCCCCGGACCCGACGGGTCCGAGGGGCGGGCGCCCGAGGTGACCGTCAGGCGGCGCGCTTCTGCTTGAGCGCGGCGAGCCTGGACTCGACCTCCAGGGACTTCCCGAGGTCGTCCAGGGCCTCGAACTGGGCGTCCAGGGAGGAGGCGGCCAGTTCCTGCTTGCCGAGCGCCATCGCCTCCTCGCGCCGCACCTTCTCCTCGAAGCGGTTCAGGTCGCTGGTCGGGTCCATGACGTCGATGTTCTTCACCGCGTCCAGCATCGTGTTCTGCGCCTGCGCCGTCTTCGCCCGGGCCACCAGCTCGTCGCGCTTCGCCTGGAGCTCGGTCAGCTTGTTCCGCATCGAGTCCAGGCCCGACTTGAGCTTCTCCACGACCGAGGTCTGGGCGGCGATCGTCGGCTCGGCCACGGCCGCCTCCTTCTCCGACTGGATCTGCCGGCCCAGCGCCACCTTCGCGAGGTTGTCGAACTTGTCGGCGTCCCCCGCCGACCCCGCCGCCCGCAGCTCGTCGGCCTTCCTGCTCGCCGCGAGGGCCTTGCCGCCCCACTCGGAGGCCGCCTCCACGTCCTCCTTGTGGTCCGCCTCCAGCATCCGCAGGTTGCCGATCGTCGTCGCGACGGCCTGTTCCGCCTCGGAGATGTTGTTCGTGTAATCGCGGATCAGCTGGTCCAGCATCTTCTGCGGGTCCTCCGCCTGGTCCAGCAGCGCGTTGATGTTGGCCTTGGCGAGCTGGGTGACGCGGCCGAGGATGGTCTGCTTGCTCATGGTGGGTCTCTCCTGGTCAGGGCCGATGGTTGTGCAGTTCAGAAGCGGCCGCCGCCGCCCATACGGCCGCGGGTTCCGCCGCCCCCGAAGGAGCCGGGGCCGCTGCCGCCCCCGCCGCCCCCGAAACCGCCGCCTCCGCCTCCGCCGAACCCTCCGCCGAAGCCCCCACCGCCCCGGCCGCCCCGCAGGATCTCGCCGAGGATGATCCCGCCGAGCACGGCGCCGCCCGTGCCGCCGCCGGCCCGCCGGCCCGCGTACGGGTCCTGGTACGCGCCGACGTCCTGCTCCGCCAGCTGCTGCGCCTGCCGCGCCAGCGCGTCCGCCTGCTGCGCCTCCGCCAGCGCCCCCGCCGGGTCGGTCCGCGCCACCGACACCGCCCGCTCCAGGTGCCGGCCCGCCTCCGCCAGCCGGGTGCGGGCCCGGCTGCCCACCGCGCCCCGGGTGGTGGTGATGTAGTCCGTGGCCGCGCCGATCGTGCTGCGCGCCGCGAGCATGGCCTGGTCGAGCAGCGCCACCGCCCGCTGCCGCCCCGACTCCCGCTCCCGCGCCCCGGCCAGGGCCTCGTCGAGGGCCGCGTCCGCCTCCTCGACCCGGCGCAGGGCGTCGATCGGGTCGTACCGGCCGGCCGCCTCCTCCTGCCGCACGTCGGCCAGTACGGCCTCCGCCCGGCCGATCCGCCCGCGCAGGTCGGCCGTGGAGGTGCCCTCCGCGGTGCCGGCGAGCAGCCCGCGGGCGTCGGCGAGGTCGGTGTCCGTCTCGGTCAGCGCGCCCGGCAGTTTCCCGGCCGCCTCCGCCAGTTCCTGCGCCCGCCGCTCGACCGCGTCCACCAGGGTCGCCGCCTGGTCCACCGCACCCTCGGCCGCCCGTACGTGCACGGCCGCCGTACCGTTCTCGCCGGCGTCGAGGGCGGCGCGGCCCTGGCTCAGGTTGGTCGTCGCGAACAGCAGCCGGTCCTCGGCCTGTTCGGCGTTGGACCGGACGGGTGCGGACGCGGAGTCCGCGTACCGCCCGGCCAGAGCGGTCAGGGTGGCCCGCGCGGTGGCGGTGCGCCCGGTCAGGTCGCGGACGTGCGTCTCCACGGTGGCGAGGGCCTGCGGGGCGTTCTTCTCCAGGTCCCGCAGCCGGTCGAAGTCCGCCGACTCGGCGTCGAGCCGCCGGTTCGCCTCGGTGCAGCGGGCCACGATCTCGTCGAGCATCCGGCGCCGGGTCGCGTCGTCCTCCGGATAGGCGTCGTCGAGCTGCTGGCGCAGCCGGAAGGCGTGCGTCAGCTCGTCCTTGGCGTACTCCACCGCCGCGACGAAGGGGCGGGTCGGCTCCTCGCCGAACTGCGCGGTGGCGAAACCGAGTTCCTCCGTGCTGGTGCGGACCGCGTCGTCGGTCTCCACCAGCAGGGCCTTGGCCCTGGTGTCCAGCTCCGGCAGCGGGAGCCGGTCCGGCGCCCCTTCCGGCCAGCCCGGCCCGGTGGTCGTACCGCGCCCGCCCCCGGCCGCGTCCTTCCGCTTGCGGCGGGTGTACGTGTACGCCGCGAGCGCCCCGGCCGCGCCGACGGCGACCACCGGGAGCACGAAGTCACCGGCCCCGCTCTCGCCCCCGGACTTGCCGCCGGGATCCGCAGGGCCGGGGGTGATGGTCGGTACGGGTACGGGCTGCCCGCCCAGTACGGCGTTGTAGCCGTTGGCCGCGCCGATGGCGGCGCCCGCCCAGTCGTTCTGCTTCAGGGCGGGTTCGATGGCGGTCCGCGCGACGGTGGCCAGCTGCTGCTCGGTGAAACCGGAGTCGACGTCGGCCGAATAGGAGTACTGGCGGGCCCCGGTCGCCACGGCCAGCAGGACGTCGTTCTGGCCGAGGCCGTTGCGCTGCGCGGTGGCGTCGGCCCAGCTCTGGGGGGAGCGCCCGGAGAAGTCCTGTACGTAGGCGACGAACAGCTGGATCCGCCGGTCCGCGTACAGCTTGTCGAGCGCGGCGGTGACGGCGCCCTGCCGGTCGCCGAGCGCCCCGACGCGGTCGGTGATCTGCCCCTGCCGGGACAGGGTGACGGGATCCTCGGCCCACGCGGCCGGCGCCCCGGCAGCGCCCACGCCGCCGAGCACCAGCAGCGCGGCCGCGAGGCCGGTGGCAGGCGCGAGCGCGGCCCGTACGGATAGCGCGGTGGCGGTGCGTCCCTGCGTCCTGCTCCTCGGCGGCGTCACATTTGGGAGGGTATTTCCAGCTTTACCCTCCCGCATCCGGAGTCATCATCCGTGACCGGCCCGCGGCCGGCTCGTTGGCAGCGCATGAAGAAGATCATTTCCGCCGCCGCAATCACCGTGGCCGCTCTCGCCCTCGCCACCCCCGCCCACGCCGACAACGACAGCAACTTCGGCGGCGGGGTCAACGCGGCCAACAACTGGAACTTCACCGCGGCCGCCGTCTGTCTCCAGGAAGTGGCCGTGGTCCCCGTCCTCGGCGACTGGGTGGGGGACCACGCCAACAACTGCTCCAACGGCAACGTCATCGACCACTCCGGAGCCTGACGGGCCCGGGCCCGGGCGCTCTCAGGGGCCCGGGCCCGGCCGTCAGTTCCGCCGACGGCCGATCTTGTTCCCCAGCCAGACCAGTGGGTCGTACTTGCGGTCCACCGCCCGCTCCTTCAGCGGGATGAGGGCGTTGTCGGTGATCCTGATGCCCTCGGGGCAGACCTCCGTACAGCACTTGGTGATGTTGCAGTAACCCAGGCCGTGCTCCTCCTGCGCCGTGCGCTTGCGGTCCAGGCCCGCCTCCGCCGCCGCGTCCAGCGGGTGCATGTCCAGCTCCGCCACCCGCATCAGGAAGCGCGGACCGGCGAAGGCTCCCTTGTTCTCCTCGTGGTCACGCACCACGTGACAGGTGTCCTGGCACAGGAAGCACTCGATGCACTTGCGGAACTCCTGCGAGCGCTCCACATCGATCTGCTGCATCCGGTACGCGCCCGGAGCCACCCCCTCCGGCGGTACGAAGGCCGGGACCTCCCGTGCCTTCTGATAGTTGAACGACACGTCCGTCACCAGGTCGCGGACGACCGGAAAGGCGCGCAGCGGGGTGACCGTGATCGTCTCGGACCGCTCGAAGGTGGACATGCGCGTCATGCACATCAGCCGCGGCCGGCCGTTGACCTCCGCACTGCACGAGCCGCACTTGCCCGCCTTGCAGTTCCAGCGCACCGCCAGGTCCGAGGCCTGGGTGGCCTGGAGCCGGTGCACGATGTCCAGGACCACCTCCCCGTCGTGCACCTCGACGGTGAAGTCCCGCAGCTCTCCGCCCTCCGCGTCGCCCCGCCAGATCCGGAAGCTCGCGTCGTACGTACTCATTCGTAGAGCTCCTCTTCGGCGAGGTACTTGACCAGCTCTTCCTTCTCGAAGAGCGCGAGCAGGTCCGGACGGATGGGGTCGGTGCGGGTGCGGACCAGGGCGATCCGGTCGGCCGAGGGATCCGCCGGAGGCGGGTCGACCGGCCGGCACAGCAGGTTCACCGGCCGCCAGGCGCGCTCCATCGACGGGCAGTCCTCGCGGGTGTGCCCGCCCCGGCTCTCGGTGCGCTCCAGGGCCGCGCGGGCCACGCACTCGCTGACCAGCAGCATGTTCCGCAGGTCCAGGGCCAGGTGCCAGCCCGGGTTGAACTGCCGGTGCCCCTCGACCCCGGCCCGGGAGGCCCGTAGGCGCAGGGCCGCGAGCCTCTCCAGGGCCTCGGCCATCTCGCCCTCGCGCCGGATGATGCCGACGAGGTCGTTCATGGTCGTCTGGAGTTCCTGGTGGAGCGTGTACGGGTTCTCCGCGCCCTCCACGGCGTGGAAGGGGGCCAGCGCCTCCGTCGCCGCCGCGTCGATCTCCGCCTGGGAGACCGCCGGGCGCTCACCGCCGGCCGCGGCGTGCGCCGCGGCGTGCTCCGCCGCGTGCAGTCCGGCCCGCCGCCCGAAGACCAGCAGGTCGGACAGGGAGTTTCCGCCCAGCCGGTTCGAGCCGTGCATGCCGCCCGCGACCTCGCCCGCCGCGAACAGCCCCGGGACCCCGACGGTGGCGGCGGACTCCGAGTCGACCGCGATGCCGCCCATCACGTAGTGGCAGGTCGGGCCCACCTCCATCGGCTCGGCCGTGATGTCCACGTCCGCCAGCTCCTTGAACTGGTGGTACATGGAGGGCAGCCGCCGCTTGATCCTCTCGGCCGGCATGCGCGTGGACACGTCGAGGAAGACGCCGCCGTGCGGGGAGCCGCGGCCCGCCTTCACCTCGGAGTTGATCGCCCGCGCGACCTCGTCGCGCGGCAGCAGTTCGGGCGGGCGCCGGTTGTGGTCCGGGTCCTCGTACCAGCGGTCGCCCTCCGCCTCCGACTCGGCGTACTTCTCCTTGAAGACGTCGGGGACGTAGTCGAACATGAACCGCTTGCCCTCGGAGTTGCGCAGCACACCTCCGTCACCGCGCACGGACTCGGTGACGAGGATCCCCTTGACCGACGGGGGCCAGACCATGCCGGTCGGGTGGAACTGCACGAACTCCATGTTCAGCAGGGGCGCGCCCGCGAGCAGGGCCAGCGCGTGGCCGTCGCCGGTGTACTCCCAGGAGTTGGACGTCGTCTTGAAGGACTTGCCTATCCCGCCGGTGGCCAGCACCACGGCCGGGGCCTCCAGGACGAAGAACCGGCCGGACTCGCGCTCGTAGCAGAAGGTGCCCGAGACCCGCTGTTCCGCGGCGGAGCCGCTACGGGACTCGGTCTTCAGGACCCTGGTGACCGTGCACTCCTGGAAGACCTTGAGCCGGGCCTCGTAGTCCCCGTACTCCTTGAAGTCCTCCTGCTGGAGCTGGACGATCTTCTGCTGGAGCGTGCGGATCAGCTCCAGGCCGGTGCGGTCGCCCACGTGCGCGAGGCGGGGGTACTCGTGCCCGCCGAAGTTGCGCTGGGAGATCCTCCCGTCGGGCGTCCGGTCGAAGAGCGCGCCCCAGGTCTCCAGCTCCCAGACCCGGTCCGGCGCCTCCTTCGCGTGGAGTTCCGCCATCCGCCACTGGTTGAGGAACTTGCCCCCGCGCATGGTGTCGCGGAAGTGCACCTGCCAGTTGTCGCCCTCGTTGACGTTGCCCATGGAGGCGGCGATCCCGCCCTCAGCCATCACCGTGTGGGCCTTGCCGAACAGGGACTTGCAGATCACGGCCGTACGGGCGCCCCGCTCACGGGCCTCGATCGCGGCACGCAGCCCGGCGCCTCCCGCGCCGACCACGACCACGTCCCACTGCTGCCGTTCCACTTGAGCCATCTCAAAAGATCCTCGGGTCGGTGAAGGCGCCGCTCGCCAGCAGGTACACGTAGAAGTCGCACAGCGCCACGCTGATCAGGGAGGCCCAGGCCAGCTGCATGTGGCGGGTGTTGAGCCGGCCGATCCAGCCCCAGAGCCGGTAGCGCACCGGGTGTTCGGAGAAGTGCTTGAGGCGGCCGCCCATGACGTGGCGGCAGGAATGGCAGGACAGGGTGTAGGCCCAGATCAGCGTGATGTTGACCAGGAACAGCACCGTGCCGAGGCCCATGTGGCCCCAGGCGTAGTGCTCGTCGCGGAAGGTCAGCACGGTGTCGTAGGTGAGGATGCCCGCGACCGGGATCGCCGCGTAGAAGAAGTACCGGTGCGCGTTCTGGAGGATCAGCGGGAAACGGGTCTCGCCGGTGTACCTCGTGTGCGGTTCGGCGACGGCGCAGGCGGGCGGTGAGGCCCAGAAGCCCCGGTAGTAGGCCTTGCGGTAGTAGTAGCAGGTCAGCCGGAAGCCGAGCGGGAAGATCAGGATCAGCAGGGCGGGGGAGAGGCCCCACCAGCTGCCGAAGATCTCCCAGTTGGGTCCGCCCTTCATCGGGACGCAGTTCTCCGCCAGACACGGGGAGTAGAAGGGGGAGACGTACGGGGCGGCGTAGTAGTCGGCGTTCGCGAAGGCCCGCCAGGTCGAGTAGACGATGAAGGCGAGCAGCCCGGCCGCGGTGCCGGCCGGGGCCAGCCACCACCGGTCGGTCCGCAGGTGCCGGGCCGCGATCGCGGCCCGTGAGGCGTCGTGGACGCCGCCGGGCCGCTGCTGGGGTCGTTCCGTGCCTGTGGCCAAAGAAGACTCCGGGAGGAGTGATGAGGGGTGCCCCGGTCGGCCCGGCCGAGGACGGCCGGGCCGGTCGGGGCGTGGGTGGATACGCGTCCGGGACGGACGGTGCCGGGCGTCGCGGGCCCGGCAGGATCCGGAAGGGACGGCCTAGGGGGCGCGGCGGTCGCGGGCGCCCAGGCCCTCGTCGTCGGAGTCCGTCCACAGGGAGCTGTCGTACGGAGTGTCCGGGACCGTCACCATCCGGGACGGCTCCGGACCGGCCGCCGTCGTCGACGGCTTCTGCCGCGCGGCCTGCTGCTCCAGCCGCTCGACCTTGCGTGTCAGCTCGTCCAGGTTGCGCCGGACGGCACTCAGATCGTCTTGCAGGGACATGATCTGCCCTCACTTCCGCCAGGGTGCGGTGGCAACGCTCATGTGCGCCTGCGAGTGTCGCGCTTCCTGTCCCCCGTTGTGAAGGGACGTGCAGCGATTGCGGGCGCGCAGGCGTGAATCGTGCGCCCCTCCCTGCCCCCCATTCTCATCCCTCTCCCGGGGGAACGCCTCCTGCCGCGCAAGCGGGATTGGTCCGCACGGGTGGGGTTCGCGGCGTGGCGAGAGTCGGGTGCGAGGGGTGCGGCGGACCGTCTATTTCAGTGGGTTCCGGCAACCGGTGTGATCAGCTCCATATACCGCCGAACGTGATCATGCTTCCCCCACGCCCCGCCCCGGAGGTACCACCCATGTCCCAGAGAAGGCGCAGGTCCTTGGCGCTCCTGACCTCGGGAGTCCTCGCACTGCCGCTGCTCACGGGCTGCGGCGCGGGTGATGACGAGGGCGGTCCGGCCGCCGCAGGGCAGGACATCGCCACGACCACCCGTGACAAGGTCGCGGACGGGGGTGTGCTGCGCTGGGCGGTGGACACGCTCCCCGACACCCTCAACACCTTCCAGGCCGACGCGGATGCCACCACCAACAGGATCGCGGGCGCCGTGCTGCCGCAGCTGTTCGTACTGGACGCCAAGGGGCGACCGGTGGCCAATCCCGATTACCTGGAAAAGGCCGAGGTCATCGAGCGGGAGCCGAAGCAGGTTGTCCTGTACAAGCTCAACCAGCAGGCGGTGTGGAGCGACGGCCGGGAGATCGGCGCCGCCGACTTCGTGGCGCAGTGGCGGGCCCTGAACGGGAAGGACTCGGCGTACTGGACGGCGCGCAACGCCGGCTACGACCGGATCGAGAAGATCGAGAAGGGCAAGACCGACCTGGAGGTCAGGGTCACCTTCAACAAGCCGTACGCCGACTGGCGCTCGCTCTTCACCCCGCTCTACCCCAAGCAGGTCACCGGCACCCCCGACGCCTTCAACGAGGGCGCCCGCGGCACGCTGAAGATCACCGCCGGTCCCTTCGCCCTCGGCGCGATCGACAAGAAGACCGGCACCGCCGCCCTGACCCGCAACGCACGCTGGTGGGGCCGCCCGGCGAAGCTGGACACGCTGGTCCTGACGGCGGTCCCGCGGGCCGAGCGCCCGGCGGCACTGGCCGCCGGGAAGCTCGACCTGGCGGAGATCGACCGGGCCGGGGCCGACCGGATCGCCCTCGCCCACCGCGACGCCGCCGCCAAGAACGGCCCGGGCGCGGGCGGCGCCCCCGCCCACGGCCCGGGGGCCACGCTGACCCCGGCACAGGCCACGCTGTCCTGGGCCGTCGCCTTCGGGGCGGACGAGGACAAGGCATTGGCGGAGACGGAGAGCCGCCAGAAGCGCCTCGCCTCGGTCGAGCGGTACGCCGACGAGCAGAAGGCCCTGCGGGCCTTCACCGTGCGCAAGTCCCTGGAGCCGGCCTACACGCAGCTCGCGATGAACGGCTCCACCGGCCCGCTGGCGGACGAGCGGGTGCGCCGGGCGGTGGCCCGGGCCCTGGACCGCCGGGCGCTGGCCGAGGCGGTACTGAAGCCGCTCGGCCTGCCCGCGAAGCCGGTCGGCAGCCACCTGGCCCTGGCCGGGCAGCGGGCGTACGCCGACAACAGCGACGCGCTCGGCGGCCAGGACACCCAGGCGGCCCAGGCACTGCTCGCGGACGCGGGCTGGCGCAAGGGCGGCAAGATCACCGAGCCGGCGGGTGCCAAGGCCGCGGGCCCGGAGAGCGCGCAGGACGATTCGAAGACCCCGTCCGGCCCGGGCACCGGGAACGACGGGCTCTACATCGTGGGACAGGACGACGGGACCAATGGCGATCCGCGGTCGGCGGCCGGGGCCCGCCCGGGGGCCGGCGCCGCCCCGGCGGGCGGCCAGGACGGGCCGTCCCCCGTGCTCGCCCCGGGTCCTTTCGGGGCCCAGCAGCGGGTGTCCCTGCTCGCCCAGGCCGTCCGGGCCGCTGCCGCGCGGCCCGAGGTGGTCGACGACGGCAAGGGCGCCCCGGCCCGTGACGACGCGGCCGACCCGGACAAGGCCTCCCCGGCTCCGGCCCCGGCCAAGCAGCCCGTCCGCACCTCCGGCAACATGCTCGCCAAGGACGGCAAGGCGCTCACCCTGCGCTTCGTCCTCCCGGCGGGTCCCGGTTCGGAGTCGCTGCGCACGGTCGGCGAGCGGATCGCCACCACGCTCCGCAAGATCGGCGTGAACACCGAGATGGTCAAGGTGTCCGACGACAGCTTCTTCAAGGACCACGTCGCCTCGGGCCAGTACGACCTGGCCCTGTACTCGTGGCCCGCGACGGCCTACCCGGCCACCGATGCCCGGCCCATCTTCGCCAAGCCGGAGCCAGCCGCGGACGGCTCCCTGCTCGTCGAACAGAACTACACACGGGTCGGCACCGACCACATCGACCAGCTCTTCGACCAGGCGGTCGGCGAGCTGGACGAGGAGCAGTCCCGTGAGCTGATGCGCAAGGCGGACGCGCGGATCTGGGCCGCCGCCGGCTCCATCCCCCTCTACCAGCGCCCCGAGCTGGTGGCGGTCAAGCCCGGTCTGGTCAACGCGGGCGCCTTCGGCCTCGGTGCCCCCCGCTACCAGGACATCGGCTGGAAGAAGCCGCCCACCGCGAAGGACAAGAAGAAGTAGCGCGGGAGAAGAAGTGGTGACAAAGCGGTGCCTGTCAGGTTGACCGCCGGCGCACAAGCTCAGATGTGACTCAAGTCCCTTGCCCGCCGGATCCCCCGGCGGGCAAGGTCGTGCGTACCACTGACCACGCCCGTTGACCCGCATGAATACCGGTAGAACAGCCGCCGAGGCACCCCACGCAGAACTCGGCCGCGCTCATTCGTCCGGCCTCTTGACAGCCCCCCGGCAGGCGGTTCCCGCCACGCGACGTACCATGGGGTAAGGCCGTGGCAGGTTTTCGCCCGGCCGAGGCGCGCGTGCCGGACCGTACGCGACGCCATCCACGATCCCGGGAGAAGCGCCGAAGTGCCCACGCGCCACGACATCCGTAACGTCGCCATCGTCGCCCACGTCGACCATGGCAAGACGACCATCGTCGATGCCATGCTCAAGCAGGCCGGTGCCTTCGCCGCCCACCAGCACCTCGACGACCGCATGATGGACTCGAACGACCTGGAGCGTGAGAAGGGCATCACGATCCTCGCCAAGAACACGGCGGTGAAGTATCACCCCAAGGACGGCGGGGCCCCGATCACGATCAACATCATCGACACGCCCGGCCACGCCGACTTCGGTGGTGAGGTCGAGCGCGGTCTGTCGATGGTGGACGCCGTCGTTCTGCTGGTGGACGCCTCCGAGGGTCCGCTGCCCCAGACCCGCTTCGTCCTGCGCAAGGCCCTGCAGGCGAAGATGCCGGTCATCCTCTGCATCAACAAGACCGACCGCCCGGACTCGCGGATCGACGAGGTCGTCAACGAGACGTACGACCTCTTCCTCGACCTGGACGCGGACGAGGACCAGATCGAGTTCCCGATCGTCTACGCCTGCGGCCGTGACGGCGTGGCCTCGCTGACCAAGCCCGAGGACGGCACCGTCCCGGCGGACAGCACCAACCTGGAGCCGTTCTTCTCCACCATCCTGGAGCACGTCCCGGCCCCGGTGTACGACGAGGAGGCCCCCCTCCAGGCGCACGTCACCAACCTGGACGCCGACAACTTCCTCGGCCGCATCGCGCTCGTTCGCGTCGAGCAGGGCGAGCTGCGCAAGGGCCAGACCGTCGCGTGGATCAAGCGTGACGGCTCCATCTCCAACGTCCGCATCACCGAGCTGATGATGACCGAGGCGCTCACCCGCAAGCCGGCCGAGGTGGCGGGCCCGGGTGACATCTGCGCGGTCGCCGGTTTCCCCGAGATCATGATCGGCGAGACCCTGGCCGACCCGGAGAACCCGATCGCGCTTCCGCTGATCTCGGTCGACGAGCCGGCGATCTCCATGACCATCGGTACGAACACCTCCCCGATGGTCGGCCGCGGCGGCAGCGGCAAGGGCGCGGACGCCAAGTCCGCGGTCAAGGACCGCAAGGTCACCGCCCGCCAGGTCAAGGACCGTCTGGACCGCGAGCTGGTCGGTAACGTCTCGCTCCGCGTCCTCGACACCGAGCGCCCGGACGCCTGGGAGGTCCAGGGCCGTGGTGAGCTCGCGCTCGCCATCCTGGTCGAGCAGATGCGCCGCGAGGGCTTCGAGCTGACCATCGGCAAGCCGCAGGTGGTCACGCAGGAGGTCGACGGCAAGGTGCACGAGCCGGTCGAGCGCATGACGATCGACGTCCCCGAGGAGCACATGGGTGCGGTCACGCAGCTCATGGGCGTCCGCAAGGGCCGCATGGACAACATGTCGAACCACGGCTCCGGCTGGGTCCGCATGGAGTTCGTCGTCCCGTCGCGCGGTCTCATCGGCTTCCGTACCGAGTTCCTGACCGGTACGCGCGGCACCGGCATCGCCCACTCGATCCACGAGGGCCACGAGCCGTGGTTCGGCCCGCTGGTGACCCGTAACAACGGCTCCCTGGTCGCCGACCGCGCCGGCTCGGTCACGCCGTTCGCGATGATCAACCTGCAGGAGCGCGGCGTCCTGTTCACCGACCCCGGCACCGAGGTGTACGAGGGCATGATCGTCGGCGAGAACTCGCGCTCCGACGACATGGACGTGAACATCACCAAGGAGAAGAAGCTCACCAACATGCGTGCGGCTTCCGCGGACAACACGGAGAACGTGATTCCGCCCCGCAAGCTCTCCCTGGAGCAGTCCCTGGAGTTCTGCCGCGACGACGAGTGCGTCGAGGTGACCCCGGAGGCCGTCCGCATCCGCAAGGTCGTGCTGGACCAGAAGGACCGCTCGCGCACCGCGTCGCGCGCCAAGTCCGGCAAGTAGTAAGAGCCGTACGGTCGTTCGCCCGGGTTTGCTCGGGCGGCGGCCGTGGTGGCCGCAGGCGGCCGCAGTGCCTTGATAACGCAGCAGCCCCTCCCCTCACGGAGCCCGTGAGAGGAGGGGCTGTTCGCTTGTGTCAAGCGGATTTTTGCGTTCAGGTGTCCGCATACCGACCGTGACACTCCGGAAGATGAGCTAACCGTCCGTTTCGCACGTGTCTGTCTCCTATCCGTTTGTCCGGATTTCGGGTTTCTGACGCGGATCGATGTTGTGAAAACGAGACCACTTAAGTGTGGTTTACGGCCTGGCAGTCCCTGAGGATGGCTCCATTGAGCTCGGGTCAATGGGTCACGCGATGTGGGGATCGCGCCGACTCACGAGCACACTATGGGCAGGAAAATGCTCGCCGTCAGGGGTGTCGGCGAGGTTTTTTTGCCCCTCAAGTCGATCAGTGGACTCATGAGGAGGAAACCCATGCGCGGTGCCAAGAGCGCCAAGTGGGTCGTGGGCGCGGTTGTCGTCGCCCTGGCCGCTACCGCCTGTGGCGGCGGTGACGGTGACAGCAAGGACAAGGGCAGCGCTGCCAACGGTGGCGTGTTCCGGATGGGCAGCACGGAGCCGGACACCATCGACCCGGGGCGTGCCCACGAGTCCACCGGCATCCTGCTGGCCAACGCCCTGTTCACCGGCCTGTACTCGAACACGCCGGACGGCCTGGCCGAGCCCGCGCTCGCCGAGTCGGCCACGTCGGACGAGGGTTGCACCTCCTGGACCTTCAAGGTCAAGCCCGACACCAAGTTCTCCAACGGCGAGGCCGTCGACGCCGAGGCGTTCGCCCGTGGTTGGGCCCGTGCCGCGCACAAGGCCGCCGCGTCCGACGTGGCGTACCACTTCGCCGGCATCAAGGGTTACGCCGAGCTGCAGGACGGCTCCGCCAAGACCTTCTCCGGTGTCACCACGCCGGACCCGACCACCATCAAGGTCGACCTGTCGAAGGCGGACTGCGAGTTCGTCCTGAAGACGGCGCACAACGCCTACAGCCCGGTTCCGAAGGTCGCCAAGGTCGGCGAAGAGGACAAGGCGTTCGGCGAGGCCCCCGTCGGTAACGGTCCGTTCAAGATGGACGGTTCGTGGGAGCACAACAAGGCGATCAACCTCGTCCGCAACGACGACTACTCGCTGCAGAAGGCCTCCCTCGAGAAGGTCCAGGTCACGCTGCTCAACGACAAGACCGCGCAGCAGCTCGAGTACGACGGCTTCCAGGCCGGCACGTTCGACTACGCGCACATCCCGACGCCGATGCTGAAGACGGCCGAGGCGAAGTACAAGCCGCAGAACAAGTGGTTCGCCAAGGACACCAACGGCATGAACTTCGTTCTGCCGATCGGTGACAACGGTCCGACCAACAACAAGGACGCCCGTCTGGCGATCTCCTACGCGATCGACCGTCAGGCCATCGCCAAGGGTGTCTTCCAGGGCTACCAGACCCCGTCGACGACCATCGTGCCGCCGGCGTTCCCGAAGGCGTACCAGAAGGACCTCTGCGTCTCCTGCGTCAAGCAGGACGTCGCCAAGGCCAAGGAGCACGCCGAGAAGGGCGGCCTGAAGCCGGGTACCGAGATCAAGTTCAGCTTCAACACCGGTGCGGGCCACGAAGAGTGGGTCCAGGCCATCGCGAAGCAGCTCGAGGAGGTCCTCGGGGTCAAGGTCAAGCTGGACGGCAAGGACTTCCCGGGCATGCTCAAGGAGCAGCAGGGTTCCGCCGCCACCGGTGTCTACCGCTTCGCGTGGGGCGCGGACTACCCGACCCCGGAGAACTTCCTGTTCCCGCTGCTGCACTCCTCCTCGATGTCGAAGGACGCCGAGGGCAACGTGACCGGTGACAACCGCGTCCGTTACAACAACCCGGAGTTCGACAAGCTGATCGACACGGCTCGCGCCACCAAGGACGAGGCCGCTCGCATCACGATGTACAAGCAGGCCGAGAAGATGGCCATGGACGACATGGCGCTCATCCCGACCTTCAACCGTTCCCAGTTCCGCCTGATGGCGACCGACAAGTTCAACGGTCTGGACGACATCAACTTCAACGAGGACCCGATCCTCGAGAAGATCTCGATCAAGAAGTAATCGGTTCGGACGGTATATCCGTCAGGAGCGAAAGTGCCGCGGCCCCCGGGTGACCGGTGGGCCGCGGCCCCGCTCGGCAGGCCGTTTTTACTTCGGCACCCCTCACATCCGCGGGCAACCCCCGCAGGCCGAGAGCCGGCCCGTTCCTTGGGCCGGAGGCCGCTGCTCCCAGAAGCGGCCAGGTAGAGAGGCAAAACATGGGAAGGTACGTCGCCCGTCGCCTCGGGCAGATGGTCATAGTCCTCATCGGCGCGACCATGGTTCTGTTCGCGTGTCTGTTCGTTCTCCCCGGCGATCCCGTGGGTTCGATTGCGGGCAGTGACAAGGCCCGTGACCCAGCAGTGGTCGCGGAGCTCAAGGCGCGTTACGGGCTCGACAAGTCGCTGCCCGAGCAGTATGTGAACTACGTGGCCAAGGTTGCGACCGGAGACCTCGGCGAGGACTTCGTCCAGCGCCGCGAGGTGTCCGAGATCCTCGCCCCCAAGCTGCAGAACACCGCGAAGCTGGCCCTGCTGGCCATCGCTCTCGTCACGGTGTTCGGTATGGGAGTCGGCATCATCGCCGCCCTGTACAGATACAGCATCTTGGACATGGCCACGACATTCTTTACGACCATGGCCGTCGGATTCCCGACGTTCGTGATCGGCATGCTGCTCATGAAGTACTTCGCCGTGGAACTCCAGTGGTTCCCACAACTCGGCGGCGACAAGCTCGAAGGCATGGTTCTTCCCGCGATCACCCTCGCCGTCACCGACATCGCCTTCGTCGCCCGCCTCACCCGCGGCACGATGCTCGAGGTGCTGCGCGCGGACTACGTGAAGACGGCCGTGGCCAAGGGACTGCCGCGTCGCCGCGTGCTGTTCAAGCACGTGCTGCGCAACTCGTCCATTCCCGTGGTCACCTACCTGGGCATCTCCTTCGGCGCCCTCCTCGGTGGTGCGCTCATCACTGAGGCGATCTTCAACTGGGACGGTGTCGGTCTGGCACTGGTTCAGGCGATTCAGCAGCAGAACAACCCGATCGTGATCGGCGTAGTGACGTACAGCGTCGCCATCTTCGTCGTCCTCAGTCTCATCGTGGACCTGCTGTACGCGGCCCTCGACCCGCGTATCCGCCTCAGCTGACCGCCCCCAAGGAGGATTTCCTCATGTCTGAGCTCGCAACGAGCCCGGCGATCGGGGACGAGAACCCCGTGTCGTCCGCTTCGGCCCCGGCCGAACCCCGACCCAAGCAACTGAGCCAGTGGGGCGAGATCCGCCACCGGTTCGTCCAGAACAAGCTGGCCGTCGTCGGCCTCGTGATCATCACGCTGCTGTTCCTGACGGCCGCGTTCGGCGAGATGCTCGCCCCGTACGACCCCACCGCGCAGGACCTCGAGAACACCCTCGCGTCGCCCAACGGCACCCACTGGATGGGTACCGACGCCCTGGGCCGCGACATGTTCTCGCGCCTCATAGCCGGCACCCGCGTGGCCATGTTCGTCGGCCTCGCCTCGATCTTCTTCGCGGTGCTGATCGGTGTCGCCCTCGGCGCCATCGCCGGCTACTTCGCCGGCTTCGCCGACACCCTGGTCATGCGCATCGCGGACGTGTTCCTCGCGTTCCCGCTGATGATCGGTGCCGTCGTCATCATCCTGGTCACCGGCCGCGGCATCACCCCGGTGATCATCTCGCTCGCGATCTTCTCGTGGGCCACCGTGTCCAGGCTGCTGCGCAGCTCGATCCTGTCGGTGCGCGAAATGGACTACGTCCACGCGGCCAAGGCACTCGGCGCGAGCGGCTGGCGGATCGTGCGCACGCACATCCTCCCCAACTCGATGACCGCGGTGCTGGTCTACGCGACCTTCAACGTCGGCACCACCATCGTCGGTGTGGCAGCGCTCTCCTTCCTCGGCGCCGGCGTCCCCGTCGACGTGCCGGAGTGGGGCAACATGCTGGCTGCCGGCCAGGGCTTCATCGGCGTCAATGACTACCTGTGGGTGTTCCCGAGCCTGTTCGTCGTCGTCACCGTGCTCGGCTTCGCCTTCGTCGGCGACGGCCTGCGTGACGCGCTCGACCCGAAGCTCCGGTAGGGCCGCCCGATGCCCCGAGACAACATCAGCAAGCAGGACGAAGGTGGCGGCGTGACCACGTCGGAGATTCTCAGCGTTGCGGAGACGGGCGGCGGATCCGCCGTGCCGCTGCTGGAGGTGGACAACCTCCAGGTCGAGTTCAAGACCCGTGACGGGGTCGCCAAGGCAGTCAACGGCGTGAGCTACAGCGTCAGCGCCGGCGAGACCCTCGCCGTGCTCGGCGAGTCCGGCTCCGGCAAGTCCGTGACCGCACAGGCGATCATGGGCATCCTCGACAGCCCGCCCGGACGGGTCTCCGGCGGCGAGGTGCGCTTCCACGGCAAGGACATCCTCAAGATGTCCGACGAGGAGCGCCGCAAGCTCCGTGGCAACAAGATGGCGATGATCTTCCAGGACGCGCTGTCCTCCCTGAACCCGGTCTACTCGGTGGGCGACCAGCTCGGCGAGATGTTCCGGGTCCACCGGGGCGCGTCCAAGAAGGACGCGAAGCGCAAGGCCATCGAGCTCATGGACCGCGTGAAGATCCCCGCCGCCAAGGCGCGCGTGGGTGACTACCCGCACCAGTTCTCCGGCGGTATGCGCCAGCGCATCATGATCGCCATGGCGCTGGCCCTGGAGCCGGACCTGATCATCGCCGACGAGCCGACCACGGCTCTCGACGTGACGGTCCAGGCCCAGGTCATGGACCTGCTCGCGGAGCTCCAGCGCGAGATGAACATGGGCCTGATCCTGATCACCCACGACCTCGGCGTCGTCGCCGACGTCGCGGACAAGATCGCGGTCATGTACGCGGGCCGGATCGTCGAGACCGCTCCGGTCCACGAGATCTACAAGCGTCCGTCCCACCCGTACACCCGTGGCCTGCTCGACTCGATCCCGCGCCTGGACCAGAAGGGCCAGGAGCTCTACGCGATCAAGGGTCTGCCGCCCAACCTGCTCCGCATCCCCGCGGGCTGCGCCTTCAGCCCCCGCTGCCCCAAGGCGCAGGACATCTGCCGCACCGAGATCCCGGCGCTGCACCCGGTCACCGAGCAGGACGGCACCGAACTGCCCGGCCGCGGCAGCGCGTGCCACTTCTGGAAGGAGCAGATCCATGGCTGAGCTCACCAAGAACGCCACCGAGCGCGAGCCGATCCTCCAGGTCCGTAACCTGGTCAAGCACTTCCCGCTGACCCAGGGAGTCCTGTTCAAGAAGCAGGTCGGCGCGGTCAAGGCGGTCGACGGGATCTCCTTCGACCTCTACCAGGGCGAGACGCTGGGTATCGTCGGCGAGTCCGGCTGTGGCAAGTCCACGGTCGCCAAGCTCCTGATGAACCTGGAGCGGGCCACCGCGGGCGAGGTCTTCTACAAGGGCCAGGACATCAGCAAGCTGTCCGGCCGCGCGCTGAAGGCCGTGCGCCGCAACATCCAGATGGTCTTCCAGGACCCGTACACGTCGCTGAACCCGCGTATGACGGTCGGCGACATCATCGGGGAGCCCTACGAGATCCACCCCGAGGTGGCTCCCAAGGGCTCGCGCCGGCAGAAGGTCCAGGAGCTCCTGGACGTCGTCGGTCTGAACCCGGAGTACATCAACCGGTACCCGCACCAGTTCTCCGGCGGTCAGCGCCAGCGCATCGGCATCGCCCGCGGCCTGGCCCTGCAGCCCGAGATCATCATCTGCGACGAGCCGGTCTCCGCGCTCGACGTGTCGGTGCAGGCCCAGGTCATCAACCTGATGGAGAAGCTGCAGGACGAGTTCAACCTCTCCTACCTCTTCATCGCGCACGACCTCTCGATCGTCCGGCACATCTCGGACCGCGTGGGCGTCATGTACCTGGGCAAGATGGCGGAGATCGGCACCGACGCCGAGATCTACGAGCACCCGACCCACCCGTACACGCAGGCGCTGCTCTCCGCCGTCCCGGTCCCGGACCCGGCCGCGCGCGAGGGCCGTGAGCGGATCATCCTCACCGGTGACGTCCCGTCGCCGGCCAACCCGCCGTCGGGCTGCCGCTTCCGCACCCGCTGCTGGAAGGCCGAGGAGAAGTGCTCCGTCGAGGAGCCGCTGCTGGCGATTCCCGAGCGCTTCAAGGGTCTGCAGACCCTGGCCGCGCACGAGTCGGCGTGTCACTTCGCGGAGGAGAAGGCCATCCTGGCCGTCTGACCGACGCGTTCCTTCCCGACGGCCGGCCCCCGGCGCCTCACGGCGCCGGGGGCCGGCCGCTTTCCGCCGTGGGCCGGGGGCGCGCCCTGCGGGGCCCGCGGACGGCGGCATCCGGGCGCTCACCCCTGGGGGCGGTTCCTGCCCGGCGCCGCGCAAACCGGTTGCGGCCCCGGGAGCCGGGGACGGAGAGTGACGGCATGACCCTCACCGTACGGCCCGCCGGGCCCGGGGACGCGTCCGACATCTGCGCCCTGCTCAATGCCGTCGACATGCTCGAGATCGGCCGCCCGGAGACCGATCTCGCCGCCGTCGAGTCAGATCTCAACGCCCCCGACGTGGACCTGGCCACCGATTCCTGGCTCGCCCTCCAGGACGGCCGGCTCGTGGCCTACGCCCTCGTCTGGGCGGACTCCGGCCCGGGCCGCGTCGACGGGGACCACTACGTACTGCCCGGCCACCCCGAGGCCGCCGTCCTGCTGCTGGAGCGCATGGAGGCCCGGGCCCGGGAACTGACCGCCGGTCAGGGGGTCCTGAGGCTCCAGCTGAACGTGAAGCCCACCCTCGACCTGTCCCTCCTCACCGGGCGCGGCTACCGCACCATCCGCCGCTACCAGGTCATGACCCGCTCGCTGGCTCCGGACGCCGACCCGGCGCCGATCCTTCCGACCGGGCTCGCCCTGCGCCACTGCGGCGACGACGAGGCCGACCGCCGCCGGGCCCACGCCCTGGTCGAGCGGACCTTCGCCGCGCACTTCGGCCATGTGGACCGCCCGTACGAGAACTGGCTCGACCACATGGACGGCCGCAAGCTCGACTGGTCGCTGGTGTGGATCGCGAGCCTGCCCGGCCACGGCGACGCGGCCGTGCTGCTGACCCGGGACGACCGCACGAGCATGGCCTGGATCAGCCACATCGGCGTGGCCGAGGAGGCGCGCGGCCGCGGCATCGGCGGTTTCCTGCTGCGGCACGGCTTCGCCGTGTACGCGGGGCGCGGCCGGGACACCGTGGGCCTCGGTGTGGACACGCACAACGCGACCGGCGCGCTCGCGCTGTACGAGGCGCACGGCATGGGCCTGCACTACGCGGTCGACTCCTGGGAGCTGGCTTTGCACCCCCAGGGGTGACAGGGGCGTGACGCGCGGGTGCAATCGGTCCAACCATGAGTGCACGGGATCCCACATAGGGTGACATTGGCCCCTAAGCGAGTTTTGGGATCCATAGGAGGCACTCCATGCGCGGAGCCACCCACGCCAAGTGGGCCGCATGTGCGGTGGCCGTCGCCCTCGCGGCGACGGCCTGCGGCGGCGGAAGCGACAGCGGCGGGGGCGGTGGCGAGGCGGGCATCGTCAGCTCTTCGTGGGGTGACCCGCAGAACCCGCTGGAGCCGGCCAACACCAACGAGGTGCAGGGCGGCAAGGTCCTCGACATGCTTTTCAGGGGTCTCAAGCGCTACGACCCGAAGACCGGCGAGGCCCTCGACATGGTCGCCGAGAAGATCGATACGACGGACAGTCAGAACTTCACCATCACCCTCAAGGACGGCTGGAAGTTCAGCAACGACGAGCCGGTCACCGCGCAGTCCTTCGTGGACGCCTGGAACTACGGCGCGGACGTGCGCAACAAGCAGAACAACTCGCCGTTCTTCTCCGACATCGTCGGCTACGCGGACGTCCACCCCGCCTCGGGTGAGCCCAAGGCCAAGACGATGTCCGGCCTGGTCGTCAAGGACGCGAAGACCTTCACCGTCGCCCTGAAGAACAAGTTCTCCACCTGGCCCGAGACCCTCGGCTACCAGGCCTTCTCCCCGCTGCCCAAGGCCTTCTTCACGGACCACGCCGGCTGGTTGAACAAGCCGATCGGCAACGGCCCGTACACGGTGGACTCGTACACCAAGGGCACCGGCATGAAGCTGCGCAAGTGGGACACCTACCCCGGTCCGGACAAGGCGCAGAACGGCGGTGTGGACCTGAAGGTCTACACCGACAACAACACCGCCTACACCGACCTGATCTCCGGAAACCTCGACCTCGTCGACGACATCCCGGCGCAGCAGCTGAAGAACGTCAAGAACGACCTCGGCGACCGGTACATCAACCAGCCCGCCCTCATCATCCAGACCCTCACCTTCCCCCTGTACGACCCGCAGTGGAGCAAGGAGGGCATGGAGAACGTCCGCCGCGGGATCTCGATGGCCATCAACCGCGACGAGATCACCAAGCAGATCTTCCGTGAGACCCGCACCCCGGCCAAGGACTGGACCTCCCCGGCCCTCGGCGAGGCGGGCGGCTTCTCCTCCACGGTCTGCGGCGACGCCTGCGTCTACGACCCGGTGGCGGCCAAGAAGCTCATCACGGACGCCGGCGGGCTGCCGGGCGGCAAGGTCACGCTGACCTCCAACGTGGACACCGGCTCGCACCGCGACTGGATGGACGCCGTCTGCAACAGCATCAACAACGCGCTGGGCGAGGGTCCGGTCTGCACGGTCAACCCGATCGGCACCTTCGCGGACTTCCGCAACCAGCAGAGCAGCTTCAAGCTGACCGGCCCCTTCCGCTCCGGCTGGCAGGCCGACTACCCGCTGATCCAGAACTTCCTCCAGCCCCTCTACTACACCGGGGCCTCCTCCAACTACGGGAAGTTCAGCAACGCGGACTTCGACAAGCTCGTCGACGAGGCCAACCAGGAGAGCGACCAGGCCAAGGCCGTCGCCAAGTTCCAGGACTCCGAGAAGATCCTCGCCGCGCAGATGCCGGCCATCCCGCTCTGGTACCAGAACGGCAGCGCGGGCTACGCCGAGCGGCTCTCGGACGTGGCGCTCAATCAGTTCAGCGTCCCCGTCTACGACCAGATCAAGGTCGGCTGACCCACGTTTCGGATCGATCCTGGAGCAGTCCATGGGACGTTATGTGATCCGGCGGCTGCTCCAGATGATCCCGGTGTTCATCGGCAGCACGTTCCTGATCTTCTTCATGGTGTACGCGCTGGGTGACCCGGTCGCCGCCCTCTTCGGCGACAAGGCGCCCGACCCCGCCACCGCCGCCCGCATCCGCAAGGACCTGTACCTCGACCAGCCGCTGTGGAAGCAGTACCTCCACTACATGGGGCAGATCTTCCAGGGCGACTTCGGCACCGCCTTCAACGGCCAGCCGGTCACCGAGCTGATGGCCAGCGCCTTCCCCGTCACCCTGCGCCTGACCATGGTCGCGATCTTCTTCGAGATCGTCATCGGCATCACCCTCGGCGTGATCAGCGGCCTGCGCCGCGGCAGGTCCGTCGACACCAGCGTGCTGGTGCTCACCCTCGTCGTCATCTCCGTGCCGACCTTCGTGACGGGCTATCTGCTCCAGTACCTCTTCGGCGTCAAATGGGGCTGGGTCCGGCCCACCGTCTCCCCGGACGCCCCTTTCGGCGAGCTGATCCTGCCCGGCATCGTGCTCGCGCTGGTCTCCCTCGCCTACGTCACCCGGCTCTCCCGCACGTCCATCGCCGAGAACGTCAAGGCGGACTACGTGCGCACCGCCGTCGCCAAGGGGCTGCCGCGCCGCCGGGTCGTCACCCGCCACCTGCTGCGCAACTCGCTCATCCCCGTCGTCACCTTCATCGGCACCGACATCGGCGCCCTGATGGGCGGCGCCATCGTCACCGAGCGGATCTTCAACATCCACGGCGTCGGCTACCAGCTCTACCAGGGCATCCTGCGCAACAACTCGCCCACCGTCGTCGGCTTCGTGACCATCCTCGTCATCGTCTTCCTGCTGGCGAACCTGCTCGTCGACCTGCTCTACGCGGTCCTGGACCCGAGGATCCGTTATGCCTGAGCACAACGAGCCCGCCTACGATCCGCTGCAACCAGGAGAGGGGGAGGCCATCGCCCCCACCGGCCAGGGCGGCCCCATGGATCTGGCGCTGGACGAGGCCGAGAGTCTGGAGAAGACCCTCGGCGACGACTCCACCGGGCCGGGCCCCGGGCCGCAGCACAAGCCCCGCTCCCTGTGGTCCGACGCCTGGCACCAGCTGCGCCGCAACCCCGTCTTCGTCATCTCCTCGCTGATGATCCTCTTCCTCGTGATCATCTCCATCTGGCCGCAGCTCATCGCGAGCGGCGACCCGCTCCAGTGCGACCTGTCCAAATCGCAGCAGGGCTCCTCGCCGGGCCACCCCTTCGGCTACGACACCCAGGGCTGCGACGTGTACACCCGTACCGTCTACGGGGCCCGCGCCTCCATCACCGTCGGCGTGTGCGCCACCCTCGGCGCCGCCTTCCTCGGCTCGCTGCTCGGCGGTCTCGCCGGGTTCTTCGGCGGCTGGGGCGACGCGCTGCTCTCCCGGGTCGCGGACATCTTCTTCGGCATCCCCGTCGTCCTCGGCGGCCTGGTCTTCCTGTCCGTGGTCACCAGCACCACCGTCTGGCCGGTGGTCGGCTTCATCGTGCTCCTCGGCTGGCCGCAGATCGCCCGCATCGGCCGCGGCTCCGTCATCACCGCCAAACAGAACGACTACGTCCAGGCCGCCCGGGCCCTCGGCGCCGGAAACAGCCGCATGATGCTCCGGCACGTGGCGCCCAACGCCATCGCCCCGGTCATCGTCGTCGCCACCATCGCGCTGGGCACGTACATCGCCCTGGAGGCCACCCTGTCCTTCCTCGGCGTCGGCCTGCGCCCGCCCACCGTCTCCTGGGGCATCGACATCTCCAACGCGGCCCCGCAGATCCGCAACGCCCCCCACATGCTGCTCTGGCCGGCGGGCGCGCTGAGCCTGACCGTGCTCGCGTTCATCATGCTCGGCGACGCGGTGCGCGACGCCCTCGATCCCAAGCTGCGCTGAGGAGCCCCGCACATGCTGCTCGAAGTCCGCGATCTGCACGTGGAATTCAAGACGCGCGACGGAGTCGCCAGGGCCGTCAACGGCGTCAACTACTCGGTGGCCGAGGGCGAGACGCTCGCGGTGCTCGGCGAGTCCGGCTCCGGCAAGTCGGTGACCGCCCAGGCCGTGATGGGCATCCTCGACATGCCGCCGGGCCGGATCGCGGGCGGCGAGATCCTGTTCAAGGGCAAGGACCTCCTGAAGATGAAGGAGGAGGAGCGGCGCAGGATCCGCGGCGCCGAGATGGCGATGATCTTCCAGGACGCGCTGTCCTCCCTCAACCCGGTGCTGAGCGTGGGCGCGCAGCTCGGGGAGATGTACGAGGTCCACCGCGGGATGTCCCGCAAGGAGGCCAGGGGCAAGGCCGTCGAGCTGATGGACCGGGTGAAGATCCCGGCGGCCAAGGAGCGGGTGGGGGACTACCCGCACCAGTTCTCGGGCGGTATGCGCCAGCGCATCATGATCGCGATGGCGCTGGCCCTGGAACCCTCGCTGATCATCGCGGACGAGCCGACGACCGCCCTGGACGTCACCGTGCAGGCCCAGGTGATGGACCTGCTGGCCGAGCTCCAGCGCGAACTCAACATGGGCCTCATCCTGATCACCCACGACCTGGGCGTGGTCGCGGACGTGGCGGACAAGATCGCGGTCATGTACGCGGGCCGGATCGTCGAGGCGGCCCCCGTCCACGAGATCTACAAGGCGCCCGCGCACCCGTACACGCGCGGCCTGCTCGACTCGATCCCGCGCCTGGACCAGAAGGGCCAGGAGCTGTACGCCATCAAGGGCCTGCCGCCGAACCTGCTGGTCATCCCGCCCGGCTGCGCCTTCAATCCGCGCTGTCCGATGGCCCAGGCGGTCTGCCGCACCGACGTCCCGCCGCTGTACCGGGTGACCGAGTCCCCGGTGGAGCGGACCAGCGCCTGCCACTTCTGGAAGGAGTGCCTCCATGGCTGAGTCCCTTCTGGAAGTGAAGGACCTGGTCAAGCACTACCCGCTGACCCGGGGCATCGTCTTCCGCAAGCAGGTCGGCGCCGTCAAGGCCGTCGACGGGGTCTCCTTCGACCTGCGCGCCGGCGAGACGCTGGGCATCGTCGGCGAGTCCGGGTGCGGCAAGTCGACCGTGGCCAAGATGCTCGTCAACCTGGAGCGGCCCACGGCCGGTGCGATCTCCTACAAGGGCGAGGACATCACCAAGCTGTCGGGTCGCGCGCTGAAGGCCGTGCGCCGCAACATCCAGATGGTCTTCCAGGACCCGTACACGTCGCTGAACCCGCGTATGACGGTCGGCGACATCATCGGGGAGCCCTACGAGATCCACCCCGAGGTGGCTCCCAAGGGCTCGCGCCGGCGACGCGTCCAGGAGCTGCTGGACGTCGTCGGCCTCAATCCGGAGTACATCAACCGGTACCCGCACCAGTTCTCCGGCGGTCAGCGCCAGCGCATCGGCATCGCCCGGGGCCTCGCCCTGCAGCCCGAGATCATCGTCGCCGACGAGCCCGTCTCGGCGCTCGACGTCTCCGTCCAGGCGCAGGTCATCAATCTGCTGGACCGGCTCCAGAGCGAATTCGACCTGTCCTACGTCTTCATCGCGCACGACCTCTCGATCGTCCGTCACATCTCCGACCGCGTCGGCGTCATGTACCTGGGCCGGATCGTCGAGATCGGCACCGACAGCCAGATCTACGACCACCCGACCCACCCGTACACCCAGGCGCTGCTCTCGGCCGTCCCGGTTCCGGACCCGGAGGCCCGCGCCCACCGGGAACGGATCATCCTCACCGGCGACGTGCCCTCCCCGGCCAATCCGCCGTCGGGCTGCCCCTTCCGCACCCGCTGCTGGAAGGCCGAGCCCCGCTGCACGGCGGAGGTCCCGCTGCTCGCGGTCCCGCAGGTCTTCCCCTCGGGCCCGGCGGCGCACCCGTCCGCCTGCCACTTCGCGGCGGAGAAGCAGGTGGTCCCGCCGTCGGAGCCGCCGCCCGCGCCGCCACCCCTGCCCACCTCGCCGCCCGCGGATCCGCTGACGAAGGAATAGCCTCCGGGGGATCATTTCCGGCCACCGCTGTGCGTCCGGCGGGGGAGCGCCCGCCGTGCCCACAACTCGGTTAACGCGGGGGCAACTTGACCGTTTCTGCCCCGAGATCTGGGGCGTGCAACCTGAATGCCGTGCGGCCGTGCGGGTGCCGACAGCCGGCCGGGGAGGCGTACAGCCTCGCCGGCCGGCCTCCCCGTGACCCCACTCATGCGCGGCATGCGCCCCTCGTGCTGCCGGATTTCGATCGATGCGCTGGCACGGATAGTTATGATCCGTAGCGCACGGTGGGTATGACTCCTGCCGAGCACGAATACGCGTACCGATGTCCGCTCGACGTGGAGGTGAAACGCCGTGGCACTCTCGATCTCCGCCGTGGTGCTGCTGGCGATCATCGTCTTCCTGCTGGTCCGAAGGGCGGGCCTGAAGGCGGGACATGCGGTGGTCTGCGTACTGCTCGGCTTCTACCTGGCGAGTTCCACCATCGCCCCGACCCTCAGCCAGCTCACCTCGAACGTGGCGAGCATGATCAGTGGCCTCAAGTTCTAGGCCTCGCCTCGTAGGCTGGGCCCCATGAACGGTCTTCCTGCCCGTCGTCTGCTCCTCGTGCACGCGCACCCCGACGACGAGTCGATCAACAACGGCGTCACCATGGCCAAGTACGCGGCCGAGGGTGCCCACGTCGCGCTGGTGACCTGCACCCTCGGCGAGGAGGGTGAGGTCATCCCGCCCGGCCTCGCCCATCTGGCGGCCGACCGCGACGACACCCTCGGCGCCCACCGCGTCGGCGAGCTCGCCGCGGCCATGGCCGAACTGGGGGTCCACGACCACCGGTTCCTCGGCGGCCCCGGCCGCTTCCGCGACTCCGGGATGATGGGCGCCCCGCAGAACCACCGCCCCGAGGCCTTCTGGTCCGCAGACGTGGACGAGGCCGCCGCGTACCTCGTGGAGGTGATCCGGGAGCTGCGCCCGCAGGTGCTCGTCACCTACGACCCGGACGGCGGATACGGGCACCCCGACCACATCCAGGCCCACCGGGTCGCCATGCGCGCCGCCGAACTGGCCGCGGAGGCCGCCTTCCGGCGCGACCTCGGGGCGCCCCACGCGGTCGGGAAGATCTATTGGAACCGCGTCCCGCGCTCGGTGGTCGAGGAGGGCTTCGCCCGGCTGCGCTCCGTCGGCGAGGTGCCCTTCCCCGGGGTGGGCTCGCCCGAGGACGTGCCGGGGGTCGTCGCCGACGAGCGGATCACCACCGAGATCGACGCCAAGGACACCTTCGTGGCGGCGAAGGCGGCCGCCATGCGGGCCCACGCCACCCAGATCGCCGTGGACGGGCCCTTCTTCGCCCTCTCCAACGACCTGGCGCAGCCGCTCTTCACCCGCGAGTACTACGAACTGGTCGAGGGCATGGCGGGCGTCCCGGCGGGCGAGCGCGAGCACGACCTCTTCGCGGGGGTGCAGGCATGAGCGGCGCGGTGACGGCCGGACGCATCGCCGGCTGCCTGGCCCTGCTCGTCCTGGGCACGCTGACCGGCGCGGCCGGCTGGCTGGTGGTGGACCTGTGGTTCCCCGGCGGTCTGCTGCTCGCCCTGCTGGCGGTCCTCGGGCTGTTCCTCGGGGGGCGGATCGCCCTCGGGACCGGCTTCGGCGTGGGCGGCGCCGCGGCCGGCTGGTTCCTCTCGTACGTGATGCTCAGCATTCCGCGCCCCGAGGGAGACTTCCTCCTCAGTTCGTCCGGAATCGGCATGTACGTCTACCTTTTGGGTGGAACCGTTCTCGCTGTGATGTGTGCCACGATGCGCGGCCCGCTGGATCGGCCGGTTTCGGCCGCGCGGCCTGCCAAGTGACGTGGTGTCGGACCTCGTAGGGGCATCCGCCGGGGGAAGCGTGCAGGGGCTCGCCGGGCGGTTCAGAGGGGTTTGGCGGGGGCTATGAGGAACCCCTGATTCCCGGCAGTCAGTTGCGTGCGGGCGACGGCCAGTATGGTGGACGGGCCGCCGAGCTGCCCGCGCACGGTATGACGGGCGGCGGAGCCAACCGGGAGAACCTGCCTTGAGTCGTGAAACCGACAGTTCGTCCTCCGGGCCCAAGGGGCACGGTGGAGCCGCCTACCCCTCGGGGACACCGCCGTATGGAACCGGCCAGTACCCGTCCACGGACGCTGCGGCGACCGCTCCGGAGGAGAACTCTGTGACCTCGAAGCCGTCCACGCCCGATTCCGACGGGCCCAAGACCGAGACCACCCTGACGACCCGGATCCGGATCAACATCCCCGGTTCGCGGCCGATCCCGCCGGTGGTCGTGCGCAAGGCGATGGGCACCAACTCGGGCCCGGCCGGTGACGGGACGCAGGCCGCCCCCGAGTCGAAGGCCGCTCCGGCGGCCGGGCCGCCGCTCGCGCAGCGGCGGGGGCCGCAGCCGACCCGCATCGAGGCCGCGCCGGAGCCGGAGCGTGCCCAGCCGTCGGCGCCCGCCCCGGCCGGGGCCGAGGAGCCGGCCAGCAACTGGTTCGCCCCGCGCAAGCCGGCCGCCCAGACACCGGCCCCCGCCGCGGCCCCGATGCCTGCCGCCCAGCGGCCGTTGCCCACCCGGACGCCGTCCCCGACGCCGACCCCGACGCCCACCCCGCCGCCGGCCGGGCCCGGCGCGGGCTACGCCGCGCCGCCGCGCACCCAGGCCCCGCCGGTGCCCGCGCCGGACGCCGCCTTCGCGCCGCCGCGCAACTCGCCGCCGCCGGTGACGGACTACGGCCAGGGCTTCGCCCAGGCCCCCGCGCCCGCCCCCACGGCCCCGCGGCCCGGCGGCCCGGGCGTCGGCGCGACCCAGGGCTTCCCCGCGTACGGGAACGACATGGTCGACTCCGGCCCCGTCACCGAGGCCTTCCCGGCCTACGGCGGCGGCCCCGCCGGACCCACCGGCGGCCCCGGCTTCGGGACCGGCCCCGGCGGCGGCCCGGCCGGCGCGCCCGGTTTCGACGAGGCTCCGCAGTGGCCCGGCCCCGACCTGGACGGCCCGCTGCCCACCCCGGTACCGGCGCCCGCGCCGGCCTCCTCTCGCTCCGGGTCCGCGCAGCGGAAGGCCACTGCCAAGGCCGCCAAGCCCGCAAAGAAGGGCCGCTCCAAGCTGGTCCTGCTCGGCGGCGCCCTCTTCGGCCTCGTCGGCGTGGCCTACGGCGCCGGGCTGCTCCTGAACCACTCCGACGTCCCCAAGGGCACCACCGTGCTCGGCGTCGACATCAGCGGCAGCCGTGACGAGGCCGTCTCCAAGCTCCAGACGGCCTTCGGCACCCGCGCCGGCGCCCCGATCCGGCTCAGCGTGGGCGGCAAGCCGGTCGAGCTGAAGCCCGACAAGGCCGGCCTGACCCTGGACGCCCAGACCACCGTCCGCAACGCGGCCGGCAGCGACTACAACCCGATCACGGTCATCGGCTCGCTCCTCGGCAACGAGCGCGTCGCCGAACCCGTGATGCCGACCGACGAGGAGAAGCTCCAGGTCGCGCTCCAGGAGCTCGCGGGCACGGCCGGATCGGTCACCGAGGCCACGATCAAGTTCGACACCGGGAAGGCCGTCGCCGTCCCCGGCGCCCCCGGCACCACGCTGGACGTGGACGCCTCCGTCCAGCTGGTGGTCAAGGCCTTCAAGGACCAGGTCGCCACCGGCAAGGCGGCCGTGGCCGAACTGCCGACCACCACCAAGCCGCCGTCCGTCGGCCAGGCCGAACTGGACCGGGCCATGAAGGAGTTCGCCGAGCCCGCGATGTCCGCCAACGCCGTCGTCAAGGTGGGCCCCAAGTCCATCGCGTTCGGCAGCAAGTCCCTGCCGAAGTTCCTCAGCATGTCGCCCGTGGACGGCCGCATGACGGAGAAGTTCGACCTGGAGGCGCTGAAGGCGACCTACGGGAACACCTTCGACGGGATCCTGATCACCCGCGGCACCGGTGACAAGACGGCCGTCACCCCGCAGGACATCGCCGGCGCCCTCGGCAAGGCGCTGCGCGGCAAGACCACGGCCGAGCGCACCGTGGTCGTCGACACCAACCCCAGCTAGGCCGTCTCTTCCGGATCTTGCCGGGTCCGCGACGCCCGGTGCCGCACCTCGCCGCACTGCCGGGGCAACCGAGTACGTCCAGTACACGGCAGCCCCGGCAGCACGCCGAGGCACGGCACCGGACGACGCGGACCTGACCGACAAGATCCGAAAGAGACGACCTGGCCGTCCCAGGCCGTCTCGGACCGGCCAGTGCCCCCGCCCGGATCCGGGCGGGGCACTGTCACGTCCGCCGCACGACGCCGGTCATCCGGTACGCACGAGGCCGGAGCGGCCCCGGCGGAGCCCCGGTCAGTTCAGCAGGGCGCGGGCGGAGGCGGCCTCCGCGTGGATGCGGGCCGCCGCGTCGGCGTCCACCGCGGACACCACCCCGGCGTACGCGTCCAGCTCGGCCGCCCCCTCCCGGAAGGAACCCCGTTCCACCAGCAGCCGCGCCCGCTCGTACCGCAGCGCCGCCGGATGCGAGGGCAGCAGCAGCGACAGCTCCACCGCCCACAGAGCCACCCCCGACTGCTCGGGGCGGGCCGCGGCCCACGCCCGGATGTTGGCCAGGATCCGCAGCACGATGTCCAGCGTCCGGGCCGGCTCGCGCGGCCCCGACGCCAGCTCCGCCGGCCCGGTGCCCAGGGAGGCGCCGCCCGCGAACGGGTCCACCACCACGCCCTCCTCCGGGTCGCCGAAGCCCACCACGAAGTGCCCCGGCAGCCCCAGCCCGTACACCGGCGCCCCGGCCCGGCGGGCCACCTCCAGCCACACCACCGACAGCAGGATCGGCAGCCCGCGCCGCCGCCTCAGTACCTCGTGCAGCAGCGAGGACGACAGCCGGTCGTAGTCCGCCGGGGTGCCGTGGAACCCGAGGCGCCCGCCCAGCAGTTCCGTCACCGCGTTCGCCCACGCCCGCCCGCCGCGCAGCCCGTACGGCAGCATCCCGGCCAGCCGGTCCAGTTCGATCTGCGCCCAGTCCATGGCCCGCTCGTCCAGCTCCGGATCGCCCTCGGCGGCCAGCAGCAGGCACAGCAGCGCCAGGTCGGGCCGCTCGGCGCGGGCCTCGGCCGCGAACTGCTCCCGCCGGGCCGCCGGACTCACGCCGCCGCCCGGTAGTGGTGGTACGTGTGGTGCGTGGCGAAGCCCAGCCCGTCGTACAGCGCCAGCGCCCCCGGATTGTCCGTCTCGACCTGGAGCCACGCCGCCGACGCGCCCTCCTCCAGCGCCCGCCGGGCCAGCGCGGCCATCACCGCCGTCGCCAGGCCCTCCCGGCGGTGCGCGGGATCGACCGTCACCGCCGCGAAGCCGGCCCACCGGCCGTCCACCACGCACCGTCCGACGGCCCGGCCGCCGGGCAGCGCCGCGAACCACACCGACGGCCCCTCCACCAGCATCCGCCGGGCCAGGTCCGGGTCGCTCACCTTCCCGTAGCGCCCGAGCCAGTCCTCGTCCGGGGCACGGGTCAGACGTACGGCCTCGGCCGCGGGCGCGTCCACGTCGCCCACCGGCGCCAGCGCGCCGATCCGTACCTCCGCCGACACCTCGGACACCCAGCCGCGCCGCTCCAGCTCCGCAGCGAGCATCTCCTGGGTGCCGGCGGCCCCCGTCGCGACCTGCACATAGGCCGGAAGGGATCGTTCCGCATACCAGGCGGTCACTCGAGCGAGTGCATCGTCCAGCGGTATGCCCGGGTCGCCGACCGGCAGGACGGAGTTGGCCCGCCGGGTGAAACCGGCGGCCGCCCGCAGCGTCCACCCGCCCAGCTGCTCGCTCTCCAGCGGCTGCCAGGCCCGCGCCGCGACCCTCGACAGCTCCTCGAAGGAGGCCGCGGGACCCCGCCGCCGGGCCGGCGCCGGAGGCACGATCTTGCCCGCCACCAGCGAGGATTCCGCGATACGGACGGACTGTCCGTTCTTCTTTGTGATCAGCAGCACACCCTGGTCCCAGGATGTGAGAACCCCGACCGTGTCCGTGAACTCGGGTGATCCGCTCAGTCCGGCCTCCACCCGTCGTACAGAGACTCGTTTACCCACGTCAGCCGGGGTGATTCGGACCTCCAGCAGCCCTCCGGCAGTGATTTCCACAGCTCTGTCCGCCCCTCCTGTTCGGATCGTGCCCGGGAACGGAGATACTAGGTGCGGGCATCGACGACGCCGCGCTCCCGCGCGATATGGAAAGCCCTACCGAGGAGGAACGAGAGCGTGACCTACGTCATCGCGGAGCCTTGTGTCGACGTCAAGGACAAGGCATGCATCGAAGAGTGCCCCGTCGACTGCATCTACGAGGGCCAGCGGTCCTTGTACATCCACCCGGACGAGTGCGTCGACTGTGGCGCGTGTGAGCCGGTCTGCCCGGTCGAGGCCATCTTCTACGAGGACGACACTCCGGAAGAGTGGAAGGACTACTACAAGGCGAACGTCGAGTTCTTCGACGAGCTCGGTTCGCCCGGTGGTGCCTCCAAGCTGGGCCTGATCGAGCGCGACCACCCCTTCGTCGCGGCGCTGCCCGCCGGTATCAACGGCGAGCACTGACCCTTACGTCAGACGCGCCCCTCGGTCCCGTACGGCCTTCCCGCCGCACGGGACCGACGTGTTTTCCGGCACCCGTACACACCAGCACTCAGAGAGAGCAGAGACCACCGTGGCCGCAGTATCCGACCGTCTTCCCGCCTTCCCCTGGGACAAGCTGGAGCCGTACAAGGCCACGGCGGCGGCCCACGCGGACGGCATCGTCGACCTGTCGGTCGGCACGCCCGTGGACCCGGTCCCGCAGCTGATCCGGCGCGCCCTGATCGAGGCGGCCGACTCCCCGGGCTACCCGACGGTGTGGGGCACGGTCGCCCTGCGCGACGCGATCACCGGCTGGGTGCGCGGACGCCTCGGGGCGAGCGCCGCCGAGCACCGCAACGTCCTGCCGGTCGTCGGATCCAAGGAGCTGGTGGCCTGGCTGCCGACCCAGCTGGGCCTGGGCGCCGGCGACAAGGTCGCCTACCCCCGGCTCGCCTACCCGACGTACGAGGTCGGCGCGCGGCTGTGCGGCGCCGAGGCCGTCGTCTACGACGACCCGACCCGGCTCGACCCGGCCGGCGTGAAGCTGCTGTGGCTCAACTCCCCGTCCAACCCCACGGGCAAGGTCCTCGCCAAGGAGGAGCTCGTCCGGATCGTGGCCTGGGCGCGCGAGCACGGGATCCTGCTCTTCAGCGACGAGTGCTACCTGGAGCTGGGCTGGGAGGCCGAGCCCGTCTCCGTACTCCACGACGACGTGTGCGGAGGCTCGTACGAGGGCATCGTCGCGGTCCACTCCCTCTCCAAGCGCTCCAACCTGGCCGGCTACCGGGCCGCCTTCGTCGCCGGTGACGCGGACGTGCTGGGTGAGCTGCTGGAGATCCGCAAGCACGGCGGCATGATGACCCCCGCCCCGGTGCAGGCGGCCACCGTCGCAGCGCTCGGCGACGACGCCCACGTCGAGGAGCAGCGCGAGCGCTACGCGGCCCGCCGCGCGGCCCTGCGCGCGGCCCTGGAGGCACACGGCTTCCGGGTCGAGCACAGCGAGGCCAGCCTCTACCTCTGGGTCACCCGCGACGAGCCCTGCTGGGACACCGTCGCCCACCTCGCGGGCCTGGGCATCCTGGTCGCGCCGGGCGACTTCTACGGCGAGGCGGGCGCGCGGTTCGTGCGGGTGGCCTTCACCGCCACCGACGAGCGCGTGGAGGCGGCGGTCAAGCGCCTCGGCTGACCGGCCGGCCCGTGCGGCGCAAACGCCCGAGGGGGCCGGGAGTTCGCACTCCCGGCCCCCTCGGCGCTTACTGCGGCGTCAGCCGACCGGCGGCAGGCCACCGGGCAGTCCCGCCGGCAGGACACCGGACGTCGGCAGCGAGGAGACCGGCAGCTCCTGCGCCGCGGGCAGCCCGCCGAGCAGGCCCTGCGCGGTGCCGGCCACGTCGGCCGCGGGGGCCGGCAGGGTCTTGGTGGCGCCACCCACGGCGTCCGTGGCCGCGTCCGTGGTCGCGGCGCCGTCCGCGGCGGTGAGCTGGCCCAGCTGCGGCACGGACTCCAGACCGGCGGCACTGGCCGCGCCGGCCGCACCGACCACGGGCGCTGCCCCGGCTGCGATCAGCAGCGCGGCACGGGCGATCCGACGGGTCAGGGGGAGAGACATGTTGCTCCTAAGCGGTAGCGGCTGAGTACGCCCTGCTAACCGCTTCCGGGGCGGGTGGAGTTGCGGTGCCGGTGGGTAAAGGATCGGTAACGCATCGTTTAATCGGCTTCCGCGAAAAGCGCACTGGATGCGCGCCGACCTGGGGTTCCGTCCGAATCCGGGATCGGTGACCCGCTACACGGATCCCCCCGCAGGGGTGATCACTCGCACGTGAGGCCGGGCGCCCCCGGCGCGTGCCCCGGGCGGAGCGGATCAGCGGGCCATGAAGATCCGTACCTCGCCCGGCCGCGCGCCGTACGGATCCTCCTCGCCGTTCTTGGCCCCCGCCCCGTCCATGTCCTGCCACCGTCCCCGGTCCTGCCCGCCGATCCAGCCGTGCCGGTCGTACGACACCCGGGAGATGCCCATCGCCTTCGCGTTGGCCACCGCCCAGTGGGCCATGGCCCGGCTGCGGCGGACCACGGCCTCATCGCCGCCCTTCTTCTCCACCAGGGTGACCTCGGCCTCCGGGGCCGCCTGGCCCCCGCCGCTGTTCCGGCCGGCCTGGCCGCCCTGCGGGGGGAGCGTGTGCATCCCGTCCTTGCCGAAGATCCGGATCAGGTCGGCCCGTACCCGCTCCGGGTCGCCCGGCCCCGCCGGCGCGGGCCCGCCGCAGTTCAGGGTGCCGCCGCCGGCGAAGGCCGCCGTCAGCACCGTCGCGTCCGGCTCGTGCTTCGCGTACGCCTGCGGGAACCCGCTGCGCTGCACCTTCTGCGCGGCCACCGTCAGCGGAAGCCGCGAGTACCCCTCCACGTCCACGAGGTGGTCGTAGAAGATTCCGGCCGAATAGACCGGGTCCGTGATCTGCTCCGGGGTGCCCCAGCCCATCGAGGGCCGCTGCTGGAACAGGCCCAGCGAGTCCCGGTCGCCGTGGTCGAGGTTGCGCAGCGCGGACTCCTGCATGGCGGTCGCCAGCGCGATGGTCACGGCCCGGTCCGGCAGGCCCTTGGCGACGCCGACGGCCGCTATCGTCGCCGCGTTCGCCGCCTGCTCCGGAGACATTTCGTATGATTCGGAGGTTCCGTCCTCACCGACCGGATCCGCGCTGGCCACGCAGAACGGGGCACCGCCACCACCGTTCGAATCACGCTGCACGGCGAAGTAGCCGGCCACCGCAAGGAGAACGAACAGGCCGACGGCCGCCCGGAGCAGCCGGCGGCGGCGACGAGGACGGGGTTCACGGGTCTCGGACACGCGGCCCACCGTACTTGAGCCATATGACGCGTCCACCGGCCGGACGTACGAGGCTTTGCCGCAGCCCGGGGCGTTAGGGTCAGGTCCATGTCCGAATCCGAGCTGGACCTCACCCAGGACGCCGCCGAGCTGACCGCCCGGCTCGTCGACATTCCGTCCGTGAGCGGCGACGAGAAGGTACTCGCCGACCTCGTGGAACACGCGTTGCGCGGCTTGGCGCACCTCACCGTGGACCGCTTCGGCAACAACGTCGTCGCCCGCACGAACCTCGGCCGCGGCGAGCGCGTCGTACTCGCCGGCCACCTCGACACCGTGCCGATCGCCGACAACGTCCCCTCCCGCCTCGACGAGAACGACGTGCTGTGGGGCTGCGGCACCACCGACATGAAGTCCGGTGTCGCCGTGCAGCTGCGCATCGCCGCGACCGTGCCCGAGCCGAACCGGGACCTCACCTTCGTCTTCTACGACCAGGAGGAGGTAGCCGCCGACCTCAACGGCCTCGGCAAGGTCGCAGGCGCCCACCCCGACTGGCTGACGGGCGACTTCGCGGTCCTGCTGGAACCCTCGAACGCCGAGGTCGAGGGCGGCTGCCAGGGCACCCTGCGTGTGCTGCTGCGCACCGCCGGCGAGCGCGCCCACTCCGCCCGCAGCTGGATGGGCTCCAACGCCATCCACTCGGCGAGCCCGATCCTGGCCAAGCTCGCCGCGTACGAGCCGCGCAAGCCGGTCATCGACGGCCTGGAGTACCACGAGGGCCTCAACGCGGTGCGCATCGAGGGCGGCGTCGCCAACAACGTCATCCCCGACGCGTGCACGGTGACGGTCAACTTCCGCTACGCCCCCGACCGCACCGAGGCCGAGGCCCTGGCCCACGTACGGGAGGTGTTCGCGGACTGCGACATCGCCGAGTTCGTGGTCGACGACTCCTCGGGCGGCGCCCTCCCGGGCCTGTCCCACCCGGCGGCCGCGGCCTTCATGGAGGCGGTCGGCGGCCGGGCGATGCCCAAGTTCGGCTGGACGGACGTCTCCCGCTTCAGCGCCCTCGGCGTTCCGGCGGTCAACTACGGCCCGGGCGACGCCCTGCTGGCGCACAAGGTCGACGAACGCGTCGAGACGAAGGCGATCCTGCACTGCGAGGAACGACTTCGCGCCTGGCTGACCTCCTGAATTCCGCTTCTCGTCACCTTTGTGCGCCTACCCTGATCCAACGATCAGCAGGAGGGAGCACAGCATGGGCAACCACGGCAGTCCCGAGGGTTCCGCTCGTCGTCGGCCCGAGGAGCAGCAGCTCGGGCCGGTGCTGAGGAGGCGCAGTCAGGTGCAGGCGGGCAGTACGACGGACCAGCGGCTGCTGGATTCCGCCGGGCCCTCCGAGTGGGTGCACACCGATCCCTGGCGGGTCCTGCGCATCCAGTCGGAGTTCATCGAGGGCTTCGGCACGCTCGCCGAGCTGCCGCCCGCGATCAGCGTGTTCGGCTCGGCCCGCACACCTGAGGGCTCGCCCGAGTACGACGCGGGCGTACGGATCGGCAGCGCGCTGGTCGACGCCGGCTTCGCCGTGATCACCGGTGGCGGTCCGGGAGCCATGGAGGCGGCCAACCGGGGTGCCCGCGAGGCGAACGGCATCTCGGTCGGTCTCGGCATCGAGCTCCCCTTCGAGCAGGGGCTCAACCAGCACGTCGATCTCGGGCTGAACTTCCGGTACTTCTTCGTCCGCAAGACGATGTTCGTGAAGTACAGCCAGGGCTTCGTGGTCCTGCCGGGCGGCCTGGGCACCCTGGACGAGCTGTTCGAGGCGCTGACCCTGGTGCAGACCCAGAAGATCACCCGCTTCCCGATCGTGCTGTTCGGCACGGAGTACTGGAGCGGCCTGATCGACTGGCTCAAGGGCACGGTCATCGCCCAGGGCAAGGCCTCGGAGAAGGACCTCTACCTGTTCCACGTCACGGACGACGTGGACGAGGCGATCGCGCTGGTGACGAAGGAAGTCGGCAAGTAGCACCCCCGGCCCGGGCCGTATCCGGCCCGGGCCCCGACCCGGCACCGGAAGGCCCCCGGCCGCCCCGGCCTCGGGCCAGGCCGCGGCGGGCGACCGCCGGGGGCCGGTGGCCCTGGATCGAGCGGACCATGCCTCCTTCTCGACGCCGCGCTCGCGCGGTGCGGCGCCGGGGCGCCTCACCGGCTTCGGGCGGCTGCGCCGGCCTCCGGCCGTCGGGGCTTCAGGCCAGGCCGCGGCGGGCGACCGCCGGGGGTCGGTGGCCCTGGATCGAGCGGACCATGCCTCCTTCTCGACGCCGCGCTCGCGCGGTGCGGCGCCGGGGCGCCTCACCGGCTTCGGGCGGCTGCGCCGGCCTCCGGCCGTCGGGGCTTCAGGCCAGGCCGCGGCGGGCGACCGCCGGGGGCCGGTGGCCCTGGATCGAGCGGACCATGTCCAGGATCTGCCGGGTCTCCTCGACTTCGTGGACGCGGTAGACCTGCGCGCCGAGCCAGGCCGAGACCGCCGTCGTGGCCAGGGTGCCCAGCAGGCGCTCCTTGACCGGCTTGTCGAGGGTCTCCCCGACGAAGTCCTTGTTGGACAGGGAGACCAGCACCGGCCACCCCGTCGCCGTCATCTCGTCCAGGCGGCGCGTGGCCTCCAGCGAGTGCCGGGTGTTCTTCCCGAAGTCGTGACCGGGGTCGATCATGATGGCGTCCCGGCGGACGCCCAGCGCCGCCGCCCGCTCCGCCAGCCCGACCGTCACGCGCAGGACGTCCTCCACGACGTCCTCGTACGCGATCCGGTGCGGCCGGGTGCGCGGTTCGACACCGCCCGCGTGGGTGCAGACCAGGCCCGCGCCGTAGCGGGCGGCGACCTCCGCCAGCTTCGGGTCCACGCCGCCCCAGGCGTCGTTGAGGACATCGGCGCCCGCCTCGCACACCGCCTCGCCGACCTCGTGCCGCCAGGTGTCCACACTGATCACGACGTCCGGGTGGCGGCGCCGGACCTCGGCCACGAAACCGACCGTGCGCCGCGCCTCCTCGGCCGCGTCCACGTGCTCGCCCGGGCCCGCCTTGACCCCGCCGATGTCGATGATCGCGGCACCCTCGGCGATCGCTTGTTCGACCCGGTCCAGCGCCGGCTCGTCGCGGAACGTCGCGCCCTGGTCGTAGAAGGAGTCCGGCGTCCGGTTCACGATGGCCATGATCACCGGCTCGTGGGTGTCGAACTCGCGCCTGCCCAGTCGCAGCATCCTGCTCTTTCCTCCTTCGGCGACCCTTGCGCCTCGCCAGCGACCTTAACCTGGTGGCCGGAGTCTCTCAGGGGAGTTGATCGTGTTCTTCTTCTTGATGATCGCGCTGGTCGTGGTCGTGGCAGCGGTCACCCTGGCGGTGATCGGCGGCGGCTCGGAGGCCGTCCTGCCGGAAGCGGAGCCGGACCGGGTGGCGGACGGGCTGCCGGAGACCCGGCCCGTGGTGCGGGCGGACATCGACGCGCTGCGACTGCCGGTCGCCCCGCGCGGGTACCGGATGGCCGAGGTGGACGACGTACTGGAACGGCTCGCGGCCGAACTGGCCGAGCGGGACGCGCGGATCGCGCAGCTGACGGCCGCGGCGGCGCCCGCGGACGCCGCCCCGGCGGACGCGCCCGGACACGTCGACCTCAGCAAGGGCGGTGAGCGGTGAGCGGTCCGGTGGCCGGCACGGACGGACTGCTGCGCTGCCCGTGGGGGCTGTCCACCCCGGACTACGTCGCCTACCACGACACCGAGTGGGGCCGGCCGGTCCACGGCGACGACGCCCTGTACGAGCGGCTGTGCCTGGAGGCCTTCCAGTCGGGGCTGTCGTGGCTGACGATCCTTCGGCGCCGCGAGGGGTTCCGCAAGGCCTTCCGCGACTTCTCGATCGCGGCGGTCGCGGAGTTCGACGACCGCGACGCCGAGCGGCTGCTGTCCGACGAGGGGATCATCCGCAACCGGGCCAAGATCGAGGCGACGCTGGCCAACGCGAAGGTCCTCGCCGGATGGGAGCAGGGGGAGCTGGACACCCTGATCTGGTCCCACGCCCCCGAGGAGCCGGGAGCTGCCCCGCCGACGGTCACCGAGGTCCCGGCGGTCACGCCGGAGTCCACGGCCCTCGCCAAGGCCCTGAAGAAGGCCGGCGTCCGCTTCGTCGGCCCCACGACGGCCTACGCCCTGATGCAGGCCTGCGGGCTGGTCAACGACCACCTGGCCGGCTGCGCCTTCCGCGACCCGGCCACGGCCTAGCCGGGCCGGGTCGCGGCGCGCGGTTCAGCGGCCGAGGTACTTCGGCGGCTGCTTCGCCAGGAAGGCCTGGACGGCGATGGCGTGGTCCTCGGAGGCCCCCGCACGGGTCTGGAGGGCGTCCTCGTGGGCCAGGGACTCGGAGAGCGAGTGGGAGGCCCCGTAGGCCAGGGACTCCTTCAGCGCGGCGTACGCGACCGTCGGGCCGGCGGCCAGGGTGCGGGCCACGGCCTCCGCCTCGGCGTGCAGGGACTCCGAGGGCACCAGACGGTTGACGATGCCGAGCTCGTACGCCTCCTGCGCCTTGATCGAACGCGGGAAGAGCAGCAGGTCCGAGGCGCGGGAGGCGCCGATCAGCCGGGGCAGGGTCCACGAGACCCCGGAGTCGGCGGTCAGCGCCACGCCGGCGAACGAGGTGTTGAAGGAGGCGGTGTCGGCGACGACCCGGAAGTCCGCCGCCAGCGCGAAGCCGAAGCCCGCTCCGGCCGCCACGCCGTTCACCCCGGCCACCACGGGCTTCGGCATCTCGGTGAGCGCCCGCACGATCGGGTTGTAGTGGTCGGCGACCGTGCTCATGGTCAGCGAGGAACCGGTCTCGCGGTCCGAGGCGAGGTTCCCGATGTGCTCCTTGAGGTCCTGGCCCACGCAGAAGGCCCGGTCGCCGGCCGCGGTGAGCAGGACGGCCCGTACCGCGTCGTCCGCGGCCGCCGCCCGGACCGCGTCGCGCAGGGCGACCTTGGCCTCGGTGTTCATCGCGTTCATCGCGTCCGGGCGGTTGATCGTGATGGTGGCGAGTCCGTCGGTCACTTCGTAGAGCACGCTGTCGGCCATGGCAGGGGGTCCCCCTTCGTCGCGGGCTTGGCTACCGGTCGGTACTGTCCGGTACAAAGGTCAGCATGGCGGACCGGACGTGGCACGCACATGTGATGTGCGTCAAAGAAAGCGCACGCCGCTTCCCGGGTGCGGCGGCGAAGTATCGCAGGCGGATCCCCGAAATGAGTGGTTTTGGCCGAGCGCGTTGCGCAAGCGTTCCCGGGCGATGTTGGTCATCGGGTCCTGACATGCGGGATAATGGCTGGGAAGCAATGTGTTCGATGCCGGGTACTAGGCGCCTGAATGGGGCCGTCGGCTGACGATGAGCTGGTTTCAGGAAGGGGAACGAGCATGGCGGCCATGAAGCCGCGGACGGGCGACGGCCCGCTCGAGGTCACCAAGGAGGGGCGGGGCATCGTCATGCGCGTACCGCTCGAGGGCGGCGGTCGGCTTGTCGTCGAGCTGACCCCTGATGAGGCGGACGCCCTGGGTGACGCCCTGAAGAAGGTCGTCGGCTGACCCCCCGGGGACACTGACAGCACTTCCACCTTCTGCGTTTCTGCATTCTCTGCGCTGCCCCGACCGCGATCCGCGGCCGGGGCAGCGTTGTGTCGTCCTCCCCGGACCCGAGCATTCCGGAGCCGTGCCGTGACCTTCGCCCCGCCCGCGCCGCCCGCCTTCGCCGACTGCACGCCCCGCCAGAAGGCCGCCCGGATCCTCTCCGACGTACTGGCCCCGGCGAACCTGGTGGTCGCGCTGCTGCTGCTCGTCGGATGGCACAGCACCAGATCCTGGGCCGGCCTCGGCTGGGGTCTGTTCGCCGCCCTGTTCTGCGGGGTGGTCCCGATCGGGATCATCGCCCTGGGCGTCCGCCGGGGCGCGCTCACCGACCAGCACATACGGGTGCGGCGCCAGCGGGTCGTCCCGATGGCCCTGAGCCTGGTCTCCGTCGTTGCCGGGATCGCCCTCCTGCACGTCCTGGGCGCCCCCCGGGAGGTGTTCGCGCTCGTCGTCGCGATGCTGGTGGGCCTCGTGTCCTCGCTGCTGGTCACGGTCGTCTGGCAGATATCGATCCACATGTCGGTGGCCGGCGGCACCGTGATGATCCTGATGCTGGTCCTCGGGGCCCCGGCGCTCCCCGCGGCCCTGGTCGCCGCCGCCGTGGGCTGGTCCCGGCTGGCGCTGAAGGCGCACACCCCGGCCCAGCTCCTCGCCGGCACCGCGCTCGGCGGCACGGCCGCCCTCACCTACGCCCTCCTGAGCTGATCCCGAGCCGATGACGGGACCCGCGGGCGGTCCCGGGTGCTCAGCGCGTCAGCGGCGCACGGCGCACAGCAGGCCGTCGCCCACCGGGAGCAGCGCGGCCTCCAGGGCGGGGCTCTCGCGGACGCTGCGCAGCAGCTCGCGGACGCGCAGCACCTCCACCGGCTGGGCCGCGGAGTCGACCGTACGGCCGTCGGAGAAGACCCCCTCGAAGCACACCAGTCCGCCGGGGCGCAGCAGCCGCAACGATTCGGCGAGGTAGTCGAGGGACTCGGAGGGGTCCCCGTCGCAGAAGACGAGGTCGTACCCGCCGTCGGCGAGCCGGGGCAGTACGTCCAGGGCGCGGCCCGGGATGAAGCGGGCGCGGTTGCCCGCGAAGCCGGCGGCGCGGAAGGCCTGGCGGGCGAAGGCCTGCCGGTCCGCCTCGGGATCCACGGTGGTCAGCACCCCGTCGGGGCGCATTCCGTGCAGGAGGTGGATGCCGGAGACGCCGGTTCCGGTGCCGATCTCGGCGACCGCCTTGGCGTCCGCGGTGGCGGCCAGCAGGCGCAGCGCGGCCCCGGTCCCGGGGGAGACGGACCTCAGGCCCGCTTCCCTGGACCGGTCACGGGCCCATCGCAGAGCGTCGTCCTCGGCGACAAACGCGTCGGCGAACGCCCAGCTCGTCTGCCGGTTGCCGGTAATGACCCTCTCCTGTCCCCATAGTTGGCGCAACGGTGACTGTATCCGTTGACGTCGGGAACCCGCAGATGGGACCGGGCGTTGTGCAGGGTGGAAGCGGGATCAGAAGGGACGCCGCCGGGCAGATCGACGGCGGGGACCGCTCCCGGGCCTAAGTCTCGCGTAAAGATACTGCAAAAACGCTTATCCGGAGCTGACAGAGGGGGTGGCTATGGTAGGGACTCCGCTGGACACCACCAGAGCCGATAGGGGAGGTGCGGCTGCGCCTGTGGATCGTGGGGGCGTATTGAGACGCCTCTTCTGGTCGGCCGGTGAGCCGAAATCCGTGACCTACATTGCTGACCGCTTCCACACCGCAGACACCGCAACCACCGCGAGCTTTGCCGCCGATGCGGGCTCCCAGGCGTGGACCCCTCCTTCGTGGGAGGAAATCGTCAGCACGCACAGCGCGCGGGTCTACCGCCTTGCCTACCGTCTGACAGGCAACCAGCACGACGCCGAGGACCTGACCCAGGAGGTCTTCGTCCGCGTCTTCCGCTCGCTGTCCACGTACACCCCGGGCACGTTCGAGGGCTGGCTGCACCGCATCACCACGAACCTCTTCCTGGACATGGTCCGCCGCAAGCAGCGGATCCGCTTCGACGCGCTCGGCGACGACGCCGCCGACCGGCTGCCGAGCCGTGAGCCGTCCCCCCAGCAGGTGCTGCACGACACGCACTTCGACGCGGACGTGCAGCAGGCGCTGGACACCCTCGCCCCCGAGTTCCGCGCCGCCGTGGTGCTGTGCGACATCGAGGGCCTGTCGTACGAGGAGATCGCCGCGACGCTCGGCGTGAAGCTCGGCACCGTGCGCAGCCGTATCCACCGGGGCCGGTCCCACCTGCGCAAGGCGCTCAAGCACCGGTCCCCCGAGGCCCGCGCCGAGCAGCGCGCGCTGGCCGGGGTGGCGATGGGTGCCCCCGGTGCCGGGGGAGAGGGCGGAGCCGAGTGAGCGAAGTCAGTCCGTCCCCCGCCGAACAGCACCTGGGCGACCGGCTCGCCGCACTCGTCGACGGTGAGCTGAAGCACGACGCCCGCGAGCGGGTCCTGGCCCACCTGGCGACCTGCGCCAAGTGCAAGGCCGAGGCCGATGCCCAGCGCCGTCTGAAGACCATGTTCGTCGAGAGCGCGCCGCCGCCGCTGTCCGCCGGGCTGCTGGCGCGGCTGCAGGGACTGCCGGGTGGCGGTCTCGACGACCCGTCCGGCCCCGCCGGTCCGACCGGCACCGCCACCGGCGACCCGTTCGACGCGTTCGCGTACGGGCTGCCGGTCGCCGCCCGTCCGCAGCAGCAGGAGGGTTTCCGTATCCACGAGGTGGGCCGTCCGCGCCGCCGGTTCGCCTTCGTGGCCGCCGGAGCCGTCTCGCTGGCCGCCCTCGCGCTCGGTGGCGCACTGCCGCTGGAGGCGGATCCGAACCTCCGTGGGGACTCACCGGCCCCGGCCTCCCGGCCCGGTCCCGCCCTGCCCGTGACCGATGCGGGCGCCCGTGACCGCCTGCCCACCCCGGCGGCGGTCCCGAGCCTCATGTCGGCCGTCGCGACCCCGCTGCCACCGCTCCAGCCCTCCCCGCAGATCCCGGCCCGTCCGGTCTCCCTGCTGCGCTGACGCGGGACCTGATTGAATCTGCGGCACATGCGCATAGGTACGCGGGGAGCGCCCATGGCCGACAGGCAGCAGACCGATCCGGCTCCGCAGTGGTGGAGCCGGCCCGAGGGGACGGCCGACGACGGCCGCCGCGAAGGCGTTCCCGCGCCGCGGCCCGAAGCAGGGGACGAGCCTGGCGCCGGGAGCGGCGTACCGGTCGAGGACGTGGCCCCTGCCCCGGACGCGGTCCCTGCCCCGGACGCGGGGGAGGCGGCCCGCCCCGTGCGGTACGACCCGTGGGCCGTGGAGCCCCTGCAGGTCGTGGACCGGGGCCGGGAGCCGCGCGGGATCCGGCTGTGGCAGGTGGTGGCCCTCGGCGTCGGGACGGCGCTGTTCGCCGGCGGGATCGGCGGCTACCTCGGTGTGCTCGCCGAGCGGCAGAGCAGCACCCGGCTGGAGTTGCCCCAGGCGGCCGCCGCCGACAAGGGCCGGGCCCCCGAGAGCGTCGCCGGGATCGCCTCCACCGCCCTGCCCGGGGTGGTGACCCTGCACGTGCGGGGCGAGAAGGGCAGCGGTACGGGTACCGGCTTCGTACTCGACCAGCAGGGCCACATCCTGACCAACAACCACGTGGTCGCCGACTCCAAGGAGATAGCGGTCACCTTCAGCACCGGCGAGAGCGTCACCGCCGAGCTGGTCGGCCGCGACTCCGGCTACGACCTGGCCGTGGTCAAGGTCAGCGGGGTGCGCGGGCTCCAGCCGCTGAGCCTGGGGAACTCCGAGAACGTGAAGGTCGGCGACCCGGTGGTGGCCATCGGCGCGCCCTTCGACCTCTCCAACACGGTCACCGCGGGCATCATCAGCGCAACCGGCCGGCCCGTCACGGCGGGCGGCGACAAGGGCGACGGCAGCGACATCAGCTACGTCGACGCGCTGCAGACGGACGCCCCCATCAACCCGGGGAACTCCGGCGGTCCCCTCCTCGACTCCAAGGCCCACGTGGTCGGCATCAACAGCGCGATCCGCGGGGCCGACAAGGACGACCCCACCCGGCAGGGCGGCTCCATCGGCCTCGGCTTCGCCATCCCCATCAACCAGGGCAAGCGCGTCGCCGAGGAGCTCATCCGCACCGGCCGCGCCACGCACCCCGTCATCGGGGTCACCCTCGACATGGACTACACGGGCGACGGAGCCCGGGTCGGGGACAAGGGCGAGGACGGCAAGCCGTCCGTCGTCGCCGGCGGACCGGGCGCGCGCGCCGGGATCAGGGCCGGGGACGTGATCACCAAGGTCGACGGCCAGCGGGTACGCGGCGGTGACGAGCTGATCATCAAGATCCGGGCCCACCGCCCGGGCGACCCGCTGACCCTCACCGTGCTCCGCGACGGCCGCGAAAGCACGCTGAAAGTGGTCCTCGGATCGGCGAACGGCTCATGATCATGCGATGACGGCCGGGTGAAACCGCGGCGGAGGTGGTACGCAGGTATGGGCCCGCGGACAACGGCGGGTACCGTGTGTCGGGGCCCGAAGTGATAGAGAGCGAGGAGCGGCAAGGTGTTCAACGACATAGGCGCACTCGAACTTGTCACGATCGTGGTGCTCGGCATTCTCGTCTTCGGACCGGACAAGCTACCCAAGGTCATTCAGGACGTCACGGGCTTCATCCGGAAGGTCCGCGCGTTCTCGGACAGCGCGAAGCACGACATCCGCTCCGAACTCGGCCCGGAATTCAAGGATTTCGAGTTCGAGGACCTCAATCCGAAGACCTTCATCCGCAAGCAGCTGACCGAGAACGAGGACCTCAAGGAGATCCGCAGCAGCTTCGATCTCCGCAAGGAACTCAACGACGTCTCCGACGCCGTCAAGAGCTCGGCGTCCGAGAGCGATGCGGTCGCCCCGGCCTCCCCGGCGGCGGCCGCCGCCACGCCCGCCGTGACCGGCCCGGACCTGCTGAAGAAGCCCGCCGCACCCGCCGTGGACCAGCGCTCGCGCTTCGACGCCGACGCCACCTGACGCGCGGCCTGCCCGGCGATCCGCGGTCGGATGGCTATCCTCCATCTGTCCGGATCGCAGGACGCCCGAGGGAGGGGGTCCCCCCAGCACAGCGAGGGGGAGGGCCGTTCCGGACCCCACGGAACGAGAGGCCGCCCAGATGGAGACGACGAGCAGCAGCCGGGTAGGGACGCAGACCGCGGAGGCCCTCGCCACCGCCGCACCCGCCCAGGAGCCGGATACCGGCCCACACAGTCATACGCAGCCACAGGAGGCCGCCGCGCCCGTGCCGGCGGCCCGCCGGACGGCCGAAGGGTTCCTGGCCGCCGACTTCCCCTGGTACGGGCTGGACGGGGCCTTCACCGGCCCCCGCTGGCTCATGCAGGTGGCCGTCGCCGCCGACGGCACGGTGGAGCACGGCTCCACCGGCCACGGGGACGAGCCCTCCGCCCGGGGCGAGATCGCCACCGGCGAGAAGGAGCGCTTCGCGGTGGTCATCACCGTGGCGAGCAACCCGCTGCGCCGCAGCGGAGACGGCACCGGCGTGCTGGAGGCCACCTCGGTCGCCTCGGCGGCCTGGCTGGCCGGCTCCGGGCTGCTGGCGTACAGCTGGCCGGGCCAGATGGACCACTCACTGCGCGACGACTGGCTGGACCAGCAGACCGAGGCCGCCTGGGAGCTGGCGGACGACCTGGCCGGTGAGGACTGGTCCACGCTGTCGCTGCCGGTGGACGGGGAGCCGACGCCGTTCCACTACCGCGAGTCGGAGTTCGGGTGGGTGCTGGCCGGGTCCACCGGCAGCGGTGTCCACCTGGGTGCGTACGGCCGCGGCATGAGCGCGTACGGGCTCGGCTTCGCCGCGATCGCGGACCTCGGTTCGTACGAGTGACCAGTGACGAGTGACCCGTAGCGAGTAGCGCGCGGCGACGGGACCGGTACGCGCAAGGGCGCCGCTCGGCGAGCGGCGCCCTTGCGCGTGGTGCGGGTCCGGTCAGAACTTGTTGCGCGGGGTGATGCCCAGGGACATGCCCGACAGGCCGCGCGCACGGCCGCCCAGCTTGCCCGCGATCGCGCGCAGGGCCGCGCCGGCCGGGGAGTCCGGGTCGGACAGGACCACGGGCTTGCCCTCGTCGCCGCCCTCGCGCAGCCGGACGTCGATCGGGATCGAGCCCAGCACGGGCACCGACGCGCCGACCGTCTTGGTCAGGCCGTCGGCGACCTTCTGGCCGCCTCCCGAGCCGAAGACGTCGACCATCTCGTCGCAGTGCGGGCACGGCAGGCCCGACATGTTCTCGACGACGCCGACGATCTTCTGGTGGGTCTGCACGGCGATGGAGCCGGCCCGCTCCGCGACCTCGGCCGCGGCCTGCTGCGGGGTGGTGACGACGAGGATCTCAGCGTTCGGCACGAGCTGGGCCACGGAGATCGCGATGTCACCGGTGCCCGGCGGGAGGTCGAGCAGCAGCACGTCCAGGTCGCCCCAGAACACGTCGGCCAGGAACTGCTGGAGCGCGCGGTGCAGCATGGGCCCGCGCCACACCACGGGTGCGTTGCCCGGGGTGAACATGCCGATGGAGATGACCTTCACGCCGTGCGCCGACGGCGGCATGATCATGTTCTCGACCTGGGTCGGGCGCCCGTCCACACCCAGCATGCGGGGCACGCTGTGGCCGTAGATGTCCGCGTCGACCACGCCGACCTTCAGGCCGTCCGCCGCCATCGCCGCGGCCAGGTTCACCGTGACGGAGGACTTGCCGACGCCGCCCTTGCCGGACGCGACCGCGTACACACGGGTCAGCGAGCCCGGCTTGGCGAAGGGCACCTCGCGCTCGGCGGTGCCGCCGCGCAGCGTGGCCGCCAGGTCCTTGCGCTGCTCGTCGCTCATCACGTCCAGGGTGACGGCGACGGAGGTGACGCCGGCGACCTTCTCGACGGCCTCGGTGACGTTCTTCGTGATGGTCTCGCGCATGGGGCAGCCCGACACCGTGAGGTAGACCGTGACGGCGACCGCGCCGCCCTCGCCGATCTCCACCGATTTGACCATGCCGAGCTCGGTGATCGGCCGGTGGATCTCGGGGTCGTTCACCGTCGCCAGTGCGTCCAGGATCGCGTCCTGCTCAGGCACGGCGGCGGAGCTTGTGTCGGTAGCCATGTACCCGATGGTACGGCTCGGTAGCAGGCCGCAGGTAAGCCTCTCAGCGGTCGCCTTCGTCACGTTCGGCGGGGAATAGACGCCGCTCGTCCATCTCCTTGATCAGGTCCTGGAACTCGGACCTGATCCAGTCGCGCGTGGCGACCTCGCCCAGGCCCATCCGCAGGGCGGCGATCTCCCGGGTCAGGTACTCCGTGTCGGCGATGGACCGCTCGTTCTGCTTGCGGTCCTGCTCGTGGGTGACCCGGTCGCGGTCGTCCTGCCGGTTCTGCGCGAGCAGGATCAGCGGGGCCGCGTAGGAAGCCTGGAGCGACAGCATCAGCGTCAGGAAGATGAACGGGTACGGGTCGAACCGCAGGCCGTCCGGCGCGAAGATGTTCCACAGCACCCAGACGATGATGACCAGGGTCATCCAGACGATGAACCGGCCGGTGCCCAGGAACCGCGCCACCCGCTCCGACAGCCGCCCGAACGCCTCCGGGTCGTACTCGGGCAGCAGCGAGCGGCGCGGTGCGCGCGGCAGGTCCAGGCGCACCCGCGAGCGCGTCAGCGCGCTCGATCCGGTGCCCGACGACTTCCCCGCGCGCTCGGCGGAACGTTCCGCCGCCTCCGCCGCCAGCCCGTGCTCGCGCGCCTGTGCCCGCGCCTGTTCGCGCCGCTCCCGGATCTGCTCGCGGCGACGTTCGCGCGCCTGCTCGCCGCGCCCCCGGTCGAAGCGTCCTCGCTCAGCGGCCACCGACGGCCTCCTCGGAATGGAAGTCCGTCTCCCGCCAGTCGTCCGGCAGCAGGTGGTCCAGCACGTCGTCCACGGTCACCGCGCCCAGCAGCGAGCCGCTCTCGTCGACCACCGGCACCGCCACCATGTTGTAGGCGGCGAGGTGCGTGGTCACCGCGGGCAGCGAGGCGTTCGGCCGCAGCGGCGGCAGGTCCGTGTCGACGATGGAGCTGACCAGCGTGAACGGGGGGTCCCGCAGCAACCGCTGGAAGTGGACCGTGCCCAGGTACTTGCCCGTCGGCGTCTCGTCCGGCGGCCGGCACACGTACACCTGCGCCGCCAGCGCGGGCGACAGGTCCGCCTGCCGTACGCGGGCCAGCGCGTCCGCGACCGTCGCGTCCGGCCGCAGCACGATCGGCTCCGTGGTCATCAGACCGCCGGCGGTGTTCTCCTCGTAGGACAGCAGGCGGCGCACATCGGCCGCGTCGTCGGGCTGCATCAGCGTCAGCAGCCGCTCCTTGTCGTCCTCCGGCAGCTCGGACAGCAGGTCGGCCGCGTCGTCGGGGTCCATCGCCTCCAGGACGTCGGCGGCGCGCTCCTCCTTCAGCTTGCCGAGGATCTCCACCTGCTCGTCCTCGGGCAGCTCCTCCAGCACGTCCGCGAGCCGGTCGTCGTCGAGGGCGTTGGCCACCTCGGCGCGCCGCTTCGGCGTCAGGTGGTGCAGCACGTTCGCGACGTCGGCCGGGCGCATCTGCTCGAAGGTGGCGACCAGGTTCTCGGCGCCCTGGCCGTGCTCCTCCAGCGAGAAGCCCGTCACCGCCGACCACTCCACCGTCAGGGTCTCGCCGCGGCGGCGCAGCGCCCCCGACTTGCCCTTCCGTACGAAGATCCGGTCGATCTCCCAGTCCCTGCGGGCCGGCAGCTGCTGGATGGCCACGTCCAGGACGGTGACCTCCTCGCTGCTCGCGACCAGCGTCACCCGCCGGTCCAGCAGCTCGCCCAGGACCAGGCGTTCGGTGGGGCGCTGCTCGAAGCGCCGCATGTTGACGACACCGGTGGTGATGACCTGACCGGACTCCACGCCGGTGACCCGGGTCATCGGAAGGAAGATCCGCCGCCGGCTGACGACCTCGACCACCAGGCCCAGCAGCCGCGGCGGACGGCCGCCGACCCGGAGCATCGCCACGAGGTCGCGGACCCGGCCGACCTGGTCGCCGTTGGGGTCGAAGACGGGCACACCCGACAGATGCGAAACGAAGATCCGCGGGGCGCCTGCAACCATCCGAGCGCCTCCTAGTGCGTCGATCAAGAGTCGTGCCGCCCCTCAGGCTAGCCCGTGCCGCGGCCAAGCGTCCTGGTGGGGCGGTCCGCCCGGGGGCCGGTGCACACAGGGGCGCGGTCGCGGGGCGAAGCCTACGGCCGGGTACGCTGCCTGCTGCTCGCAGACGACCGACGAGAGGCACCTACCCGTGACCGCCTACTTCCCTGCCGCGCGGCTTCGCCGGGCCGCCTTCATCGGTGCGCTGTGCGCAGGCCTCGCCGTCACCGGTACGGGCTGCGGGGACGATCCCGACGAGGGCACGAACGGCGTCGGCAAACTCTCCGCCGACAAGATCGAGGCGAAGGCGAAGGCGGCCGCGACGGAGGCCGACTCGGTGCACCTGTCCGGCACCCTGGTCAGCGGCGGCAAGTCCTTCACGCTCGACATGCGGCTGAAGGCGGACGGCGGCTCCGGCGAGGTGAAGTCGAAGGACGACACCTTCCAGCTGCTGCGTGTGGGGGAGCAGCTGTACCTGAAGGCGAGCGCGGCGTTCTGGGGCCAGTCCGACTCGGCCGGCAAGCTCGGCGACAAGTACGTGAAGGTGCCCGAGGGCGACCCCTCGTACAAGCAGTTCCGCGGCTTCACCGACATGGACGTGCTGCTGGACGGGCTGCTCGGGCTGGAGGGCAAGCTCTCCAAGGGCTCGTACACCAAGGTCGGGCACACCCGCGCGGTCCAGGTCACCGCGAACGAGGGCAAGGGCGGCAAGCTCTCGGTCTCGCTGGAGGGGACCCCGTACCCGTTGATGATGGAGCGGGCGGGCGGCGCCGGCCGGGTGGAACTCGCGGAGTGGGGCAAAACCTTCCCGCTGGAGGCGCCGGCGCAGGACCAGACGGTCGACTACGGGTCCCAGCTGCCGACGACCAAGGACCAGGGCGGCGACTCCGCTCCCGCCCCCTCCAAGGGCTCCGGCCAGGGCGCGAACCCGACCAAGCCGTAGGGGGTCGGGCACTCAGCCCCGGGCGGCCTTCTTCCGCTTCAGCAGCAGCTTCGGCAGGCCCGTCGGCATGGCCCGGCGGGTCGTCGCCGGGGACGGCAGCGGGGAGGCGACCAGGGAGCCGTCGGGCAGCCGGTCCCGGACCGACTCCGGTTCCAGCCGCAGCAGCCGGCACTCCCGCGCCCACCGCTCGGTCATGTTCTCCGAGTCGGGCGCGTTCAGCCGCTTGCCCTTGAGCTCGGCGACAGCCGCCGCCCACTCCTCGCTGCGGGGCGCGATCTCCCGTACCGTCGCCGTCCAGGCCACCAGCCGGCCGCCCTTGTCCTTGCTCCGTACGGTCACCTCGGCGGTCGCACCGTCCGCCAGCCCCGGGAACGGCTGCTCGCCGGGCCCGTCGCCCAGCACATGGGCCGCGCCCTCCACCCAGGCGTGCCACAGGGCGCGGTCGGCCCCGCCGCCGCGCACCCAGATCAGGCCGGACTTCTTGGTGGCCTCCTCGACGAGGGCCAGATCGAGCGTGCTGAGAGTCATGCCGACAGCGTAGGGGGTCGCTGCCCGCGCGCGAGCGGGCGTCCGGGACGGGCCCGGGTCAGAGCCACCCGTTGCGGCGCAGCGCGCGGTGGATGGTGAAGCAGGAGGCGGCGATCGCGGCCATCACCATCGGATAGCCGTAGCGCCAGTGGAGTTCGGGCATGTGCTCGAAGTTCATGCCGTACACCCCGCAGATCATCGTCGGCACGGCGATGATCGCCGCCCAGGAGGTGATCTTGCGCATGTCCTCGTTCTGGGCGACCGTCGCCTGCGCGAGGTTGGCCTGGAGGATCGAGTTCAGCAGTTCGTCGAAGCCGACCACCTGCTCGTGCACCCGCGCCAGGTGGTCGGCGACGTCCCGGAAGTACTTCTGGATGTCCGGGTCCACCAGCCGCATCGGCCGCTCGCTCAGCAGCTCCATCGGCCGCAGCAGCGGCGAGACCGCCCGCTTGAACTCCAGGACCTCGCGCTTGAGCTGGTAGATGCGGCCCGCGTCGCCGCCGCGCGCACTGCCCTTGGCGGGCGCCGCGAACACCTCGCTCTCCACCTCGTCGATGTCGTCCTGCACTGCCGAGGCGACCGCGATGTAGCCGTCGACGACGTGGTCGGCGAGGGAGTGCAGGACCGCCGAGGGGCCCTTCGCGAGGAGGTCCGGGTCGTCCTGGAGGCGGTGGCGCAGCCCCTTGAGGGACCCCTGCCCGCCGTGCCGGACGGTGATGACGAAGTCGGGGCCGGTGAAGCACATCACCTCGCCGGTCTCCACCACCTCGCTGGTGGCGGTCAGTTCGGCGTGGTCGACGTAGTGGATCGTCTTGAAGACGGTGAAGAGGGTGTCGTCGTAGCGCTCCAGCTTCGGCCGCTGGTGCGCGTGCACCGCGTCCTCCACGGCCAGCGGGTGCAGCCCGAAGGTGGCGGCGATGCCCGCGAACTCGGCCTCGGTCGGCTCGTGCAGGCCGATCCAGGCGAATCCGCCGTCCTCGCGGACCCGGCGGATCGCCTCACGGGGCGTCAGACACGCCGGACCCAGCACCCGCCGCCCGCCCCGGTAGACGGCGCAGTCGACCACCGCGCTGCTCGCCGACGGGTCGCGTGTGGTGTCGTATCCGGGCTGTACGGGGGTGGCCCTGCGCAGGGACGGACGAACGGCCGCACGCAGGTAGGGCAGCATCGACATGGCAGGCTCCTTCTCGCGCACGGCTGCGGACCGTACGGGTGGGAGACCCTCCACCGCGGGCGGGCAGGCCCAGGCGGGGGGAGGGAACAGGACGGGAGGACAACGTTCTGCCGTCGCTCTTCTACTGATCAGCGGATCAGGGGGATCGAGCGGATCAAAGGGGGCGGGATGCGCCCGTCACAGAAGTGGAAGAGCGATTGGTACTGCACGATCGACTTCGATCCACCGCAGCCCCACCTCCTCCGGCCGGTCCCCCGTGAGGGACGTCCTGTATCCGGGGCGCTGAGACACCGCTTCTGCGTGCGGCCCCGAACAGCTGTCAACACTATCAGCCGACGGATGGTCAAGACCCGCCCTTTACCCGGCTGATACGAGTTCTATGCTCGCTTCATGGCAGAAATTCTGGCTCTTGTGGAGGCCCGGCTGCGGACGGCGTTCGGTGAACCCGATGCACGAGCCGCCGTCACCTTCCTGGGCACCGACCGCATCGAGGTACTCCGTTTCGCCGAGGGCGACCTCGTGCGGTACGCGACCCTGGGCATGTCCGCGCATCCGATGACCGATCCGACCGCCGTGGTCACCGACCCCGTACGGGGCCCGCGCGCCGAGTTGGTGCTGACCGTACGGGCCGGGTCGGCGGCCACCGACAAACTCCTGCGGCCGCTCGCGGTGCTGGCCGCGTCCCCCCAGGTCGAGGGCCTGGTCGTGGCCCCCGGCGCCTCGCTGGACGTGGGTGAGCCGCTCTGGGACGGGGCCCCCTTCAGCTCGGTGCTCGTGGCGGAACCGGGCGGTCTGGTCGAGGACCTGGAGCTGGAGGAGCCCATGGACCCGGTGCACTTCCTGCCCCTGCTGCCGATGACGGCGAACGAGGCGGCCTGGAAGCGCGTGCACGGGGCCGCCGCCCTCCAGGAGCGCTGGCTCGCGCGCGGGACGGACCTGAGAGACCCTTTGCGTACCGCTGTCGCACTGGACTGACAGCCCGGACGGGTGAGCGTGCCTTGACGGGGGGCCGGGCGGGGAGGAGCGTGGCTTCCTATGAGGGGTGAACCAAGTTGCCCGAAGTGCGGCGGCCGGGTCAGGGCGCCCGGACTCTTTTCCGACTCCTGGCAGTGCGTGGCGCACGGCGCCGTCCATCCCCTGCAACCCGTCATCCCGCCGAGCGTCGAAGGCCTGAGCGTGGTGGCGCACCGGGCCCGGGTGCCCGTGTGGATGCCGTGGCCGCTGCCGGTGGGGTGGCTGTTCACGGGGGTCGCGTCCGCCGGTGACGACCGCAGCGGTGGCCGGGCGACGGCGGTGGCCTGTTCCGGCCCCGGCCCGCTGGGCGGCATCGGCGAGCTGCTGCTGATCGCGGAGGAACTGGGCGTGGGCCTCGGCGCGCGCTACGCGGGCATCGACGGCCCCGACCCCGGCTCGTCCATCGACGTGTCGGCGCCGCCCCACACCAAGGTGGTCGCCGCCGGCCGGCCGACACCGCTGTGGCACGTGAACGGCGGCCCCGACGACCGGGCAGTCTTCGCCGGTGAGGCGCGCGGCCTGTGGCTATGGGCGATCGTCTGGCCGGAACAGTCCGGCCTGCTGATGTACGACGAGCTCGTCCTCACCGACCTGCGCGACGCGGGCGCCGAGGTCGAGCTCCTTCCGTGCGGGGCCCTGAGCCCGCGCATCCTGGGCCCTGCCTGAGGGACCCCTTCGCCCGGTTATCCTGGAGTGTCCCCCGTTCGTGCGACCCATGGAGCCAGGCTGTGCGCATCGACCTGCACACCCACTCCACGGCCTCCGACGGTACGGACACCCCCGCCGAGCTGGTGCGCAATGCCGCCGATGCCGGGCTGGACGTGGTGGCGCTGACCGACCACGACACCGTGCGCGGACACGGCGAGGCCCTCGCGGCCCTGCCCGCCGGGCTGACGCTGGTGACCGGGGCCGAGCTCTCCTGCCGTCTCGACGGGGTCGGCGTGCACATGCTCGCGTACCTCTTCGACCCCGAGGAGCCCGAGTTCGCCCGCGAGCGGGAGCTCGTCCGCGACGACCGCACCCCGCGCGCCCGGACCATGGTCGGCAAGCTCCGGGGCCTCGGCGTCGACGTCACCTGGGAGCAGGTGGCCCGGATCGCCGGTGACGGCTCGGTCGGGCGGCCGCACATCGCCACCGCCCTCGTCGAACTGGGCGTCGTACGCACCGTCTCGGACGCCTTCACGCCGGACTGGCTGGCCGACGGCGGCCGCGCGTACGCCGAGAAGCACGAGCTCGACCCCTTCGAGGCCGTACGCCTGGTCAAGGCGGCCGGTGGCGTCACCGTCCTTGCCCACCCCGCCGCCGTCAAGCGCGGCCGCTGCGTGTCCGAGTCGGCGCTGGCCGACCTGGCCGGCGCCGGTCTGGACGGCATCGAGGTGGACCACATGGACCACGACACCGATACCCGCGCGCGGCTGCGCGGCCTGGCGGCCGAGCTCGGCCTGCTGACCACCGGGTCCAGCGACTACCACGGCAGCCGCAAGACCTGCCGCCTCGGAGAGTTCACGACCGACCCCGAGATCTACGGCGAGATCACGCGCCGGGCCACCGGGGCCTTCCCGGTGCCGGGTGCCGGCGGACGCGAGCGCTGATCGGCCGGATCGGCCCGCTCCACCCGTCCCCCCTTCTTTTCTTCGCGACACCCCTCTCTCCTGCAAGGCATCCCTGTGTTTGATTTCGCCGTCTTCGGATCCCTTTTTCTTACGCTTTTTGTGATTATGGACCCCCCGGGGATCACGCCGATCTTCCTCGCCCTGACCTCCGGCCGCCCCGTCAAGGTGCAGCGCCGCATGGCCTGGCAGGCCGTTTGCGTGGCCTTCGGTGTCATCGCCGTCTTCGGTCTCTGCGGCCAGCAGATCCTGGACTACCTGCACGTCTCCGTCCCGGCGCTGATGATCGCCGGTGGCCTGCTGCTCCTGCTCATCGCGCTGGACCTGCTCACCGGCAAGACCGACGAGCCGAAGCAGACCAAGGACGTGAACGTCGCCCTGGTGCCACTGGGCATGCCGCTGCTGGCCGGGCCCGGTGCGATCGTGTCCGTCATCCTGGCCGTGCAGAAGGCGGACGGCGCCGCCGGACAGGTCTCGGTCTGGGCCGCGATCGCCGCCATGCACGTCGTGCTGTGGATCACGATGCGCTACTCGCTCGTGATCATCCGGGTCATCAAGGACGGCGGCGTCGTCCTCGTCACCCGGCTCGCGGGCATGATGCTCTCGGCCATCGCCGTCCAGCAGATCATCAACGGCGTGCTCCAGGTCGTCCGGGGCGGCTGAGGTCCCGACCGCTCATGCGAACGCCCCCGCACCGGGATCGGTGCGGGGGCGCGAACGTTTTTCGTGCGGTGCGTCAGCAGGACGCACTCTCGGCCGGTCGGATCAGGATGCGCTGGCCGACGGCTGCGGCCTGCTGCACGATCCGGTTGACGGAGGCCGCGTCGACGACGGTGCTGTCCACGGCGGACCCGTCGACGTCGTCCAGGCGCAGAATCTCGAAGCGCATGGGGCTTCTCCCTTCGTCAGTGTTTCTCCTTGCACTGGGTCAACGAAGTGTAGGCCGCAATCATTCCCTACGCTAAGGAAATTTTTTGACTACCTAACTACACGCTCGTGCAGGAGTCCCAGAACGAGGCCAGCGCACGGGCCGTCGTGGCCGGATCCTCGGCGTTCGGGGAGTGGTCCGTCCCCGGCACGATCACCCGCCGCGCCCCCAGCCGCCGTGCCGTCTCGTCCAGCAGCGGTACCGGCCAGGCCTGGTCCGTGGCCCCGGACAGCACCAGCTTCGGCAGGTCGACCCGGCTCAGCTCCGCGATCCGGTCGGGCTCGCAGATCAGCGTCCGGCCGGTGGCGATCAGCTGCTCGGGGACGGTGGCCAGCCACCGCTCGCGCAGGAAGTGCGCGAGCTCGGGGGAGTCCGCCGCCGCGTCCTCGGGATCGTGGGCCCGCATCGCCGCCCAGATCCCGGGCATGTCGTCGCCCATCGCCTCCAGCGCGGCCACCAGCAGCTTCGTCCGGGCCTGCTGCTCCTCGGAGATCGCGGCCGGCCCGCTGCTCATCAGGGTCAGCGAGGCGAACGGCGAGGGATCGCGCAGCACGGCGGCGCGCGAGATCAGCCCGCCCAGCGAGTGGCCGACCAGGTGCACGCGGTCCCCGCCCAGCGCGCGGACCTGCGCGAGGACGTCCCGCGCCAGCTCCTCCAGAGCGTACGGGGCCTCCTCGCGCGGGCCCGGGGTCTGGTACTGGCCGCGGCCGTCCACGGCGACGACCCGGTACCCGGCGGCGGCCAGCGGCTCCAGGAGACCGATGAAGTCCTCCTTGCTGCCCGTGAAGCCGGGGACCAGCAGGGCGGTGCCCCGGACGGGCTCACCGGCTTCGTGCACGGCGAAGGGGCCGCGGTCGGTGTCGAGGAGGTACGCGCGGGCGGCGGCGGGCGGGGTCAGGCGCGGCGGCTTGCTCATGGCCCGAGGTTACCGGCCCGTACGGAGCAGGGCACGGCCCGGGCAGGCCGATGGCCCCGGCCCCCTGGGAAGGGGACCGGGGCCATCGGCTCGGTACTGCGTGAGGCCTACGCCTCGGGCGCGGCGGCCGCGACCTTGCGGGTGCGGGTCCGCTTCGGCTTGACCGGCGCCTCCTCGGCCACGGTGGCGGCCTCGGCGACCGCAGCGGCCTCCGGGGCGGCCGCTGCGACCTTGCGGGTGCGGGTCCGCTTCGGCTTGACCGCAGCCTCCTCCGCGACCGCGACGGCCTCGGCGACGACCGGAGCGGCCTCCGCGACCTTGCGGGTGCGGGTGCGCTTCGGCTTGACCGGAGCCTCCTCGACCGCGACCTCGGCGACCGGGGCCACCGCTACGGGCGCGACGGTCGGGGCGGCCTTGCGGGTGGGCGTGCGCCGGGCCCTGACGGGCTCGACCAGCGGCGGCATCTGGAAGTCCGGCTCCGGGGCGGTCTCGACGACCTTGCGGGTACGGACGCGCTTCGGCCTGGCCGGAGCCTCCTCGGCCACCGGGGCGGCCTCGGTGACCGCGGCCGGAGCCTCGGCGACCGGCGCGGCCACGGGGGTCTGCGTCGGCACCGCAGCCACGCGGGTGCGGCGGCGGCGCGGACGGCGCGGCTCGTCGACGGCCGGGGCCGCGGGGGCCTCGGGAGCCTGGACCGGGGTCACCGCGGCGGTGGCCTCGGCGGCCTCGGCGCCCTCGGCGAGCTCCGCCCCGCCCCGCGTACGGCGGCGCTGGCGCGGCGTACGGGTACGGGCCGGACGCTCCTCGGTCACCACGGCGGCAGCCGCCGGACCGGAGCGGCCGCCACGGCCACCGCGGCCGCCGGTCTCGCCCAGGTCCTCCAGGTTCTCGGCCTTCAGGCCGGCCCGCGTGCGCTCGGCGCGCGGCAGGATGCCCTTGGTGCCGGCCGGGATGTTCATCTGCTCGAACAGGTGCGGCGACGTGGAGTACGTCTCGACCGGGTCGTGGAAGTCCAGCTCCAGCGCCTTGTTGATCAGCTGCCAGCGCGGGATGTCGTCCCAGTCGACCAGGGTGACGGCGATGCCCTTGTTGCCCGCGCGGCCGGTGCGGCCCACCCGGTGCAGGAAGGTCTTCTCGTCCTCCGGCGTCTGGTAGTTGATGACGTGGGTCACACCCTCGACATCGATACCGCGCGCGGCGACGTCCGTGCACACCAGCACGTCGACCTTGCCGTTGCGGAACGCGCGCAGCGCCTGCTCGCGCGCACCCTGGCCCAGGTCGCCGTGGACGGCGCCCGAGGCGAAGCCGCGCTTCTCCAGCTGCTCGGCGATGTCGGCCGCCGTGCGCTTGGTACGGCAGAAGATCATGGCCAGGCCGCGGCCCTCGGCCTGCAGGATGCGGGAGACGAGCTCCGGCTTGTCCATGTTGTGCGCACGGAAGACGTGCTGCGTGGTGTTGGCGACGGTCGCGCCCTCGCCGTCCTCGGAGACGGCGCGGATGTGGGTCGGCTGCGTCATGTAGCGGCGGGCCAGGCCGATGACCGCACCCGGCATGGTCGCCGAGAACAGCATCGTCTGACGCTTCGCGGGCAGGTAGGCCATGATCTTCTCGACGTCGGGCAGGAAGCCCAGGTCGAGCATCTCGTCGGCCTCGTCCAGGACGAGGGCCTTGACGTGCGAGAGGTCGAGCTTCTTCTGCCCGGCCAGGTCGAGCAGGCGGCCCGGGGTGCCGACGATGATGTCGACGCCCTTCTTGAGCGCCTCGACCTGGGGCTCGTACGCGCGGCCGCCGTATATGGCGAGGACGCGGACGTTGCGGACCTTGCCCGCGGTCAGGAGGTCGTTGGTGACCTGGGTGCACAGCTCGCGGGTCGGAACCACCACGAGGGCCTGCGGGGCGTCGGTCAGCTGCGCGGGGGTGGCGCGGCCGGCCTCGACGTCCGCCGGGACGACGACCCGCTCCAGCAGGGGAAGGCCGAAACCGAGCGTCTTGCCGGTGCCGGTCTTGGCCTGGCCGATGACGTCCGTGCCGGAGAGGGCGACGGGGAGGGTCATCTCCTGGATCGGGAAGGGGGACACAATGCCGACGGCCTCAAGGGCTTCGGCCGTCTCGGGAAAGACCCCGAGGTCTCGGAACGTAGTCAGGGTGCTGCCTCTTCTGTGAGACGCGGCGCGAGGCGGCGAGGGGGGTCGTACCGTGCTGTGCTTGCAGTACTGCTACGTACGAAGCTGCGCGGGACCACTAGCCTTCGCTCAGGCGCATCTGCCGCTGAGGGGGCCCCTCGTGGGAGGCGGTACGCATGAACGCACGCACCACACCGAGGGCGGTCGGTTGGAGCCGATCGGGCCACCGACCGGGCATCCTTATTCGGATGGCCCGCCGAAAATTCGGCAGGCGCATTACCACTGTACCCCGGAATCGCGCAGGTGTGTCGGGTGAATTCACCGGGTAGGCGCGTTTGGCTGGACAGGCAAGGATCCGGCGTGGTGCCTTGGAGGCCCATTCGGCGGGCTATTGTGCGGAGCATGTCGACCGTAGAAAACGCCTCGCCCGCCGACGACAGCGACCCCACCGAAGCCGTGGGTATCGCCTCCCAGGACTGGGCCGCCGCCTCTGCCTCGCCGCAGTACCGGGCCGCCGTCGTGGACCTGCTCGGGGCGCTCGCGTACGGAGAGCTCGCGGCCTTCGAGCGCCTCGCGGAGGACGCGAAGCTCGCGCCCACCCTGGACGACAAGGCCGAGCTCGCCGCGATGGCCTCCGCCGAGTTCCACCACTTCGAGCGGCTGCGGGACCGGCTCGCGGCGATCGAGGTCGAGCCCACCGCCGCCATGGAGCCCTTCGCGAAGGGCGTGGACGACTTCCACCGCCAGACCGCGCCGTCGGACTGGCTGGAGGGCCTGGTCAAGGCCTACGTCGGTGACTCCATCGCCAGTGACTTCTACCGCGAGGTCGCCTCGCACCTGGACAACGACACCCGCGCGCTCGTGCTCGGGGTGCTCGACGACACCGGCCACGGCAACTTCGCCGTCGAGAAGGTGCGCGCCGCGATCGAGGCGGACCCGCGCTGCGGCGGCCGGCTCGCGCTGTGGGCCCGCCGGCTGATGGGCGAGGCCCTCTCGCAGGCCCAGCGCGTGGTCGCCGAGCGCGACGCGCTCTCGACCATGCTGGTCGGCGGCGTCGACGGGATGGCGGCGGGCTTCGACCTGGCGGCCGTCGGCGAGATGTTCACCCGGATCACCAAGGCGCACACCAAGCGGATGGCGGCCCTCGGCCTCGCCGCCTGACCGTACGGTCCCTGCGGCTCCGTACCGCTCGATACGTCGGCCCCGGCGCGCTGTGTGCGCGCCGGGGCCGACGTACGTGGTTCGGGGGCAGGACCAGGGGGCAGCTTCAGGGATCCGGGTCAGCCCCGTGACGGGAGCGAAAACGGAGTCCTGTGGGACTGCCTGCGGGGCCCTGCGGCCGGACGGAGCAGCAGCGACAGCACCACGGCCGACACCAGCACTCCGCCGATGAGGGTCGCGGTCAGGGTGTTGTGCCCGGGGCCCAGCGCGAAGTGCGTGAGATACGCCCCGAACAGCGCTCCCAGCACCCCGCTGACCAGCACCACTCTGGGGGAAGGCAACCGGCTCGCGAGCACTCGGGCGGCCGTCGCGGACAGGGCGAGGCCCAACAGAGCGGAGCCGAGCACTTCCAGCAGCAGCATCAGGTCTCTCCCATACGTCGGGCAAACCGGGTCACTGCGGTCCTACCCGAAGCGGAAGAAGCAGAAACGGCCCGGTGGGATCAACCACCGGGCCGTTTCCTACAGTTCTCAGAGCGCGCCGAAGCCGACCTTGCGCACGCTCGGCTCGCCCAGGTCGACATACGACAGGCGGTCGGACGGCACCAGGACCTTGCGGCCCTTGTTGTCGGTGAGGCTCAGCAGCGGCGCGGTGCCGGACAGCGCGGCGGTGACGATGCTCTCCAGCTCCTCGGCGCTCAGGTCGCTCTCCAGCACGATCTCCCGGGGTGCGTGCTGCACGCCGATCTTGACCTCCACGGCTTTGTCCCTCCGACGATCCGTTCGCGCGATCAGCCGCGCCGTACGCGGTCCACATTAGCCCGGAGAGGGGACGCGGACCGCGCAGAGCGGACACGCTCGCAGCGAACAGCCGCCGCAGCGGCCGACGGAGGCCGCCGGCGCCGCCGCGACCCGGTCCGTCAGGACTCGGTGCCGTGCAGCGGGAAACCGGCGATGCCGCGCCAGGCCAGCGAGGTCAGGAGACCGACCGCCGTCTCGCGGGCGACCGGGCTCTCGCTGGAGAGCCAGTACCGCGCCACGACCTGCGAGACCCCGCCCAGGCCCACGGCCAGCAACATCGACTCGTCCTTGGACAGGCCGGTGTCCTCGGCGATGACGTCGGAGATGGCCTCAGCGCACTGGAGGGAGACCCGGTCGACGCGCTCGCGCACCGCCGGCTCGTTCGTCAGGTCGGACTCGAAGACCAGCCGGAAGGCGCCGCCCTCCTCCTCCACGTACGCGAAGTAGGCGTCCATGGTGGCCGCCACACGCAGCTTGTTGTCCGTCGTCGACGCGAGGGCGGTGCGCACTGCCAGCAGCAGGGCCTCGCAGTGCTGGTCCAGCAGCGCCAGGTACAGGTCGAGCTTGCCGGGGAAGTGCTGGTACAGCACCGGCTTGCTCACGCCGGCCCGCTCGGCGATGTCGTCCATCGCCGCGGCGTGGTACCCCTGCGCGACGAAGACCTCCTGGGCCGCGCCCAGGAGCTGGTTGCGCCGGGCTCGGCGCGGCAGTCGCGTGCCCCGCGGACGCGCTGCCTCGGTCTGCTCGATGGCTGTCACGCCGCCTCCCACTTTCTCTAAGAACACAGTGCGCTCTGCGCCGCGCGGCCATCGTACTTTTCGGTAACCGAATCTGGAGGGTTCAAGCCGAGTTTTCTCGCGGTACGGACGGCCCGGAGGCGCTGGTCAGCGGTTTGATCAGCACTTTGGTCGGTGCTCGGTCGGCGCTGGGTCGATGCTCGGTCGACCGGGGGTCAGCGGTAGTCGTCCTCGTCCAGCGGCACCACCCGAGCCTGCTCGGCGGCATCGCCGTCCGTGGCCTCGCCCGCAGCGCCGGCCGTGATCGGGTCGTCCTCGTCCGGCCGGAGTTCGGCCAGCTGCTCCGCCACATCCGCCTCGGGCGCCTCAGGATCGAGGGTTTCCGGAAACTGCTCCCGGAAGGTGTCCGGCTCCGCAGGGTCGACAGTCATGCCGCTCCCCTCGCTTCCTTGTGCTCACTTACGAGCCTAGGAGGATCGCCGATCCACCGCTATACGGATCCGCGCTTCTTCCTGTCGGCCTGTTTTTGTGATGGCGAACACAAGAAGTGGAGCGTGATCGTCTCGTAACATTGCCCGCATGTCTTCGACCGAGCTGCCGGGCGTACGCTCCACCGCCGAGCCGTCGTCCCTGGCGGGCGCCGTTCGGGTGGCCGAGGGTGAGCAGGTGCGGACCGTGGCCCTGCCCGGGCTCGAGCTGGCCGTCCGGGACCGGCCACCCCTGCGTCCGGGGCTGCCGCCCGCCCTCTTCGTGCACGGACTCGGCGGTTCCTCGCAGAACTGGTCGGACCTCATGGCGCAGCTGGCCCACACCGTCGACGGCGAGGCCCTGGACCTGCCCGGCTTCGGCTGGTCCCCGCCACCCGCCGACCGGGACTACTCCGTCACCGCCTTCGCCCGCGTCGTCATCCGGCACCTCGACGCCGCCGGGCGCGGCCCGGTCCACCTGTTCGGGAACTCCCTCGGCGGAGCCGTCTCGACCCGGGTCGCGGCCGTCCGGCCCGACCTCGTGCGCACCCTGACCCTGGTCTCGCCCGCCCTGCCCGAGCTGCGCGTGCAGAGGTCGGCCGTGCCGACCGCGCTGCTCGCCGTGCCCGGCGTTGCCGCGCTCTTCAGCCGGATGATGCAGGGGATCGGGGCCGAGCAGCGCACCCGGGGGGTGACGCAGCTCTGCTACGGAGACCCCTCCCGGGTGACGCCCGAGGGATTCCGCAACGCCGTGGAGGAGATGGAGCGGCGGATGGCCCTGCCGTACTTCTGGGAGGCGATGACCCGCTCCTCCCGCGGCATCGTCGACGCCTACACCCTCGGTGGCCAGCACGGACTGTGGCGGCAGGCACAGCGGGTTCTCGCACCCTCCCTGCTGGTCTACGGTGGCCGGGACCAGCTGGTCTCGTACCGTATGGCGCACAGGGCGGCCGCCGCCTTCCGCGGCTCGCGGCTGCTGTGTCTGCCCGAGGCCGGACACGTGGCGATGATGGAGTACCCCGGGGTGGTGGCCGCCGCCTTCCGGGAGCTGCTGAACGACACCGGAACGGGCGAGCGTGACCGATATACCGAAAACGGCAGAGGCTGAGGACCGTGGGACGACATAGTCGCAAGGCCCCTGCTCCGGCACCCGCCCCGGCCCCGGCGCCCGTCCGGCCGCAGCCCGAGCCCGCCCCGCTGCCGTACGAGGAGCCGCCCGCCGCGTACTGGCCCGAGCCGACCGTCACCCACCACGGGTACGTGTCCCCGGACCGGCCCGTCACCGCAGCGCGCACCGGGGGACACCCCCAGCAGTACGAGTCCGGCGGCGCCTGGGGGGCCCGCCCCGACTCCCAGTACGGCGACTGGCACGGGGTACGGCGCCCGCCCGGCGCCACCACCGCCTCGGCGTCGGCCGCGGCGGCTCCCGCCGCCCTGTTGGACTGCGACACCCCGGCCTTCGGCACGCCCGCGGTGGGCTTCCCGCAGGTCGTCCTGACACCGCCGGGCGTCCCCGCGCCCACGCCCGTACCGGCGCACGACTTCGACCTCGACCCCGTCACCTCCACCGGTGCGAACCCGCGCGTCCCCGGGCCGCGGGGGCCCGTCGATCCGATGGCGCCCGCGGACGCGGGCGGCCCGGACGAGGAGCCGCCGGCCCGCGGCCTGAAGGTCCGTACGTACACCGGCATGGCCGCCGCGGCCGTCACCACCGTCATCGCCGTCGTCGTCGCGGGCCAGGTGCTCATGGACGCGGACGGCGGTCGGGCCGGCGCACAGGCCTCCGCCGGCGACAGCCGCGCCGACGAGGGCGCCTCCCGCTCGGACGGCCGCTCGATGCCGCCGCAGGCCGCCGCGCCCGCGGCGCCGTCCGCCCACGCGCCCGCGCCGGAGCTGACGTACGAGCAGAAGATGGCCCAGCAGCTGCCGCTCGACGCGAAGCTCGCGGGCCCCGGGACCTTCGACACCGTGCCCGGGGTGGCCAAGGCGCCCGGCAAGGGCAAGCTCGTGCGCTACCGGGTCGACGTCGAGCAGGGCCTGGACCTGGACCCGCAGCTCTTCGCCGAGGCCGTCCACCGCACCCTCAACGACCCGCGCAGCTGGTCCCACAACGGCGAGCGGACCTTCGAGCGGGTGCCGGGAGGCGAGGCCGATTTCGTGATAACCCTGGCCAGCCCCGGGACCACCGGGGTCTGGTGCGCCAAGTCCGATCTGGACACCACCGTCGAAAACGTCTCCTGCGACTCCGCGAACACCGAGCGGGTGATGATCAACGCGTTCCGCTGGGCGCAGGGCTCCGCCACCTACGGGCCGGAGCAGATGTTCGCCTACCGGCAGATGCTCATCAACCACGAGGTCGGACACCGGCTCGGACACGCCCACGTGAACTGCCGGACGCCGGGCGCGCTCGCGCCGATCATGCAGCAGCAGACCAAGTCCCTGAACGTCAACGGCATCGAGTGCAAGGCCAACCCGTGGGTGTTCCCCGGGAATTGATGCCGTGCGCGCGGCCCCGCCCGTCGGCCGGGCGGGGATCCGCGTTGACAATCCGTCCGATCATCGGCCATCGTTCTCCGCATGTCGCAGCACCACACCATGACCGCGAGCGCCGCCATTGAGCTGGCGCTGCTTGGTGTGACCGCGCACAGCGTGGCCGACATCCTCTGTCGCTGACGCCCGCCCGCAAGCGCCGCGACCCCTCTTCGAGTTCCTTCGCCGCGCCCGGGTGTACGTATGCCCGCAGGCGCGGCTTCCTCATGTTCCGGTGCCCATCGGTACCGCTGCCGACCGCTGCCCCTCGCGTGGCCCTTCCGCCCTTCCTTCACGCCGAGAGGTCTTCACACCCATGTCTTCCGCCGGACCCGACCGTCATCTCATAGCGCGCCGCGTGGCCGCCGTCACCGTCAGCCTCGTCCTGGCCGGGGGCGCCGTGGCCTGCGGCCCCGAGGACGCTGCGGACAAGACCGGTTCGGGCGACAAGCCGGGCGCCGCCGGGGGCGCGCCGCAGCGGGGCGGCACCCTGACCGTCCTCAACTCCGAGCCGCAGAGCGACTTCGACCCGGCCCGGCTCTACACCTCGGGCGGCGGAAACGTTCCCTCGCTGGTCTTCCGTACCCTGACCACCCGCAACCGCGAGGACGGCGCGGCCGGCACCAAGGTCGTGCCCGACCTGGCCACCGACATCGGAAAGCCCAACGCCGACGCCACCGAGTGGACGTACACGCTCAAGGACGGGCTGAAGTACGAGGACGGCTCCCCGATCACCAGCGCCGACATCAAGTACGGCATCGAGCGGTCCTTCGCCGCCGAGCTGTCGGGCGGCGCCCCCTATCTGCGGGACTGGCTGGTCGGCGGGGACGCGTACGAGGGCCCGTACAAGGACGGCGGCAAGGGACTCGACTCGATCGTCGTGCCCGACCCGAAGACGATCGTCTTCAAACTCCACAAGCCCGAGGGCGAGTTCCCCTTTGTCGCCACGCAGACGCAGTTCGCTCCCGTCCCCAAGGCCAAGGACACCGGGGTCAAGTACGAGGAACACCCCGTCTCCTCCGGCCCGTACAAGGTCGTCAAGAACGACAACGACGGCGAGCACCTCACCCTGGAGCGCAACGAGCACTGGGACGTGAAGACCGACGAGGAGCGCAAGGCCTACCCGGACAGGATCGACGTCCGCTCCGGTCTGGACGCCGCCGTCATCAACCAGCGCCTGACCACCAGCTCCGGCCCCGACGCCGCCGCCATCACCACCGACACCAACCTGGGCCCGGCCGAGCTCGCCCAGATCGGCGACTCCGCCGACAAGAGCGAGCTCGCCGGACGCGTCGGCACCGGCCACTTCGGCTACATCAACTACCTGGCCTTCAACCCGAAGGTGGCCCCCTTCGACAACCCGAAGGTACGCCAGGCCATCTCCTACGCGATCAACCGCACCAGCGTGATCAACGCTGCCGGCGGATCCGCGCTGGCCGAACCGGCCACCACCTTCCTGCCCGAGCGCGAGGCCTTCGGCTTCAGCCCGTACGACCACTTCCCGGCGGGCAGGACGGGGGACCCGGCCAAGGCCAAGGAGCTGCTCAAGGAGGCCGGCTTCCCCGACGGCCTCTCCATCACCCTGACCCACTCCACCGCGCAGAACCGCCAGACCAGCCCCGAGGTCGCCACGGCCGTGCAGCAGGCGCTGGCCGCCGCCGGGATCACCGTCAAGCTGGAGGGCCTGGAGAACAACGCCTTCAACGAGAAGCGCTGGGACGTCAAGAACACCCCCGGTTTCTTCCTCTCCCGCTGGGGCGCCGACTGGCCCTCCGGTGCCCCCTTCCTCGCGCCGATCTTCGACGGCCGGCAGATCGTGACCAACGGCTCCAACTACAACCACGCCCAGCTCGACGACCCGGCCGTGAACGCCGAGATCGACGAGATCGCCAAGCTGACCGACCTCGCGGCGGCCGGCAAGCGCTGGGGCGCACTCGACAAGAAGATCGGCGAGCAGGCCCTGGACGTGCCGCTCTTCCACCCGGTCTACAAGCGGCTCGTCGGCAAGGACATCAAGAACGTCGTGATCAGCGACTGGACCGGCGTGCTCGACATCTCGCAGGTCTCCGTCAAGTGAGCGTCGCCCTGAAGCAGTCGGCACCGCATCAGCCGGCGCCCGCGCCCGGGGTCCTCGCCCCGGGCGCGGGCGCCGCGCGCCAGGTCTGGCGGCGCGTGCGCCGACGCCCGGCGGCCCTCGCGGCCGGCGGGGTGCTGGCCCTGCTCGTCCTGCTCGCCCTCGCCGCTCCCCTGCTCGCCCAGCTCACCGGCCAGGACCCGAACGCGTACCACGACGACCTCGTCGACTCCGCGCGCGGCGGGGTCCCGCTCGGCTCCTTCGGCGGGATCTCCGCCGACCACTGGCTCGGCGTCGAGCCGGGCACCGGCCGTGACCTGCTGACCCGGCTCCTGTACGGCGCGCGGATCTCCCTGCTCGTCGCGCTGGGCGCCGTCGTCGTCCAGACGCTCGTCGGGGTGGGCATCGGACTCGCCGCCGCGCTCGGCGGCCGGTTCGCGGGCCAGCTCATCGGCCGGTTCACCGACGTCATGATCGCGCTGCCGATGCTGGTCATCGGCATCGCCCTCACCGCCGTCGTCCCGCCCGACTTCCCGCGGCCGCTGCTGCTGATCCTGCTCATCGGACTGTTCGACTGGGGCGGCACCGCCCGGATGGTCCGCGCCCAGGCCCTCGCCCTGCAGGGCCTCGACTTCGTGGACGCCGCCCGGCTCTCGGGGCGGGGCAGGCTGGGCATCGCCCGCCGCGAGCTGCTGCCCTCGCTGGCCGCGCCCGTCATCACCATCGCCGCGATCAAGGTGCCCACCGCCATCGTGGCCGAGGCCTCGCTGTCCTTCCTCGGCGTCGGCGTCAAGCCGCCCACGCCCTCCTGGGGGCAGATGCTCTCCAGCGCGCAGACCTGGTTCCGCGCCGACCCGACCTACGTCCTGCTCCCCGCCGGGCTGCTCTTCGTCACCGTGCTCGCCTTCACCGTCCTCGGTGACGCCGTCCGCACGGCCCTCGACCCGCGCGAAGGCTCCCGCCTGCGGGTCGGCACCAGAAAGGAGCGCACCGCGTGACGCGCTTCGTGCTCAAACGGACCGGCGGGGCACTGCTCGTGCTGCTCACCCTGTCCGTCATCGTCTACGCCCTCTTCTACCTCGCCCCCGGCGACCCCGCCCGCCTCGCCTGCGGAGAGCGCTGCAACCCGGCGCAGATCGCCCAGGTCCGTGAACAGCTCGGCCTGAACGACTCCGCCCTGACCCAGTACCTGCACTTCCTCCAGGGGCTGCTGGTGGGCCGGGACTACTCGGGCGGAGCCGGGCTGGTCCTGCACTGCGACGCGCCCTGCCTGGGATTCTCGTACCAGAACGACCAGCAGGTCACCGCCCTGATCCTGGACCGGCTGCCCGCCACCCTGTCGCTGGCGCTGGGCGCGCTGGTGATCTGGCTGGTGGTCGGCGTCGGCACCGGACTGCTGTCCGCGCTGCGCCGCGGCGGCATCACCGAGCGGGCCCTGACCGTCCTCACCCTCGCCGGGACCGGCACCCCCGTCTTCATCCTCGGGCTGCTGCTGCTCATGACCGTCTGCGCCTACCTCCAGTGGCTGCCGTTCCCGACGTACGTGCCGCTGACCGAGGACCCCGAGCAGTGGGCCTGGAACCTGCTCCTGCCGTGGGTGACGCTCGGCCTCTTCGAGAGCGCCAAGTACGCCCGTCTCACGCGCAGTTCGACCCTGGAGACGCTCGCCGAGGACCACATCCGGACCTTCCGCGCCTACGGGGTGGGGGAACGGGCCGTCGTCACCCGGCACGCCGTGCGCGGCGCCGTCGCCCCCGTGATCGCGCTCAGCGCCGTGGACTTCGGCACGATGATCGGCGGCGCCGTACTGACGGAGTCGCTGTTCGGGATCCCCGGCCTCGGCAAGACCCTCATCGACGGGGTACGGCTCGTGGACCTGCCCGTCGTGGTGGGCGTCGTCCTCGCCATCGGCACGGCCGTGGTCCTCGCGGGCGCGATCGCCGACCTGTTGTACGCCGCCGCGGACCGAAGGGTGACCCTCGCATGACGCCATCGCTGGTGGAGGTCACCGACCTCGTCGTCGACTTCCCGGTCGGCGGCGCGGGGGAGTACGTACGGGCCGTCGACGAGGTCTCCTTCACCCTGGAGGCCGGCCGGGCCCTGGGGCTCGTGGGCGAGTCCGGCAGCGGCAAGTCCACCGTGGCCACGGCCCTGCTGGGACTGCACCGCGGCACGGGCGCCCGCCTCGGCGGCACCGTCCGGGTGGGCGGCACCGACGTGGCCGCCGCGTCGGCGGCCGAACTGCGCCGGCTGCGCGGGGGGACCGCCGCCATGGTCTTCCAGGACCCGCTGAGCTCCCTCGACCCGTACTACGCCATCGGCGACCAGATCGCCGAGGTCCACCGGATCCACGCCGACGTCTCCCGGCGGGCCGCCCGCGCGCGGGCCGTCGAGGTGCTCGACCGGGTGGGCATCCCCGACGCGGTACGCCGCTCCCGCGCGCGGCCGCACGAGTTCAGCGGCGGCATGCGGCAGCGGGCCCTCATCGCCATGGCACTGGCCTGCGAGCCGCAGCTGCTGATCGCCGACGAGCCGACCACCGCGCTGGACGTCACCGTCCAGGCCCAGATCCTCGACCTGCTGCACGGGCTGCGCGAGGAGCGCGGGCTCGGGCTGCTGCTGGTCACCCACGACGTGGGCGTGGCGGCGGAGAGCGTGGACGAGGTGCTGGTCATGCGGGGTGGCCACGCCGTCGAGCGGGGGGAGGTGGCCTCCGTGCTGGCCGCACCGGTGGAGCCGTACACGCGTGCCCTGCTGGCGGCGGTGCCGAGGCTGGACGGGCCGCGCCGCTCCCGGGGCGCCGCCCCGGACCCCGCGCCCCGAATGCCGGCGGGCCCGGACGGCGGGCCGGAAGTGCCGCCCGTCGTCGAGGCGTTCGGGCTGCGCCGGGAGTTCGGACGGGGGCGGCGGAAGGTCGCCGCCGTGGCCGGGGTGTCCCTCGCCGTGCACGCCGGGGAGACCCTCGGGATCGTCGGCGAGAGCGGCTCCGGCAAGAGCACCCTCGGACGGATGCTGGTCGGACTGCTGGAGCCCGGCTCCGGGCAGGTCCGCCGGGACGGCGTCCCGGTCACCGGCATCGCGAGCGGCGTGCAGATGGTGTTCCAGGACCCGGTGTCCTCCCTCAATCCGCGCCGGTCCGTGGGCGAGTCCATCGCCGACCCGCTGCGCGCCGCCGGGGAACGGGACGCGGCAGCCGTGCGCGCCCGGGTGGAGGAACTGCTGCTGCGCGTCGGGCTGGAGGCCGAGCACTACGACCGGTACCCGCACGAGTTCAGCGGCGGCCAGCGCCAGCGGGTGGGCATCGCGCGGGCGCTCGCGCCCCGGCCCCGGCTGATCGTCTGCGACGAGCCGGTCTCCGCCCTGGACGTGACCACCCAGGCGCAGGTCACCGCCCTGCTGGCGGAGCTGCAGCGGGAGCTCGGCATCGCGCTCGTCTTCATCGCGCACGACCTGGCGGTGGTCCGTCAGGTCAGCGACCGGGTGGCCGTCATGCGGGCCGGCGAGATCGTCGAGGAGGGGCCGGTGGACGAGGTCTACGACCGCCCGGCCCACGCCTACACCCGGCAGCTGCTGGCCGCCGTACCAGCACTCGATCCCGGGCTGGCCGCGGGCCGCCGCAGGTCGCGGCAGGAGGTCTTCGCCTAGTGCTGTGACCGGAAAGGTCCACCGGGTCGCGACGCCCGGCACGGCACCTCGCCGCGTTGTCGGACCACGGAAGTACGTCCAGTACGGCCCGCGGCCCTCCGCCTTGCGACGCACCGCACCGGACGCCGCGACCCGGCAAACCTTTCCGGTCACAGCACTAGGTCGTCTCTTTCGGACCTTGCCGGGCGTCGCGGGCCCGGCAAGATCCGGAAGAGACGGCCTAGTCCTCCCCCGGTCTCCCCAGGTCCTCCCCAGGTCCTCCCCAGGTCCTCTCGGACCGGTTCCGGGGCTGTACTTCTAGCGTGCTCGAACGCGAACCGTACGGGAAAGTTACGACTCTTCACCCCTTCCGGTGGCGCGACGGACAACCGTCCGTCGCGCCTTCGGCATATCCGCTTGAGTTCTCCCGCGGCGGGTCGCCTGACCGAACGGCGACCGCCTGAACGGGAGATCGGGGGTGCCACTCGTGCGGATCGGACTGGTCACGGAAGGTGGTTATCCGTATGCGACGGGAGAGGCCAGGCTGTGGTGCGACCGGCTCGTGCGCGGGCTCCCGCAGCACGAGTTCGAGATCTACGCACTGAGCCGCAGCGCCGAGCAGGAACGCGTCCGGATGTCACTGCCCGACCACGTCACCCGGGTCCGGACGGCCCCCCTGTGGGCCCCCGCCGACGACGGGCGGAGCTACTCCCGGCGCGAGCGCCGGCGGTTCGTGGACTGCTTCAGGGAGCTGGTTCAGGGGATCTGCGCCGGGCAGCCGCAGCCCTTCGCCGCCGGGCTGTACGGGCTCGCCGGACTCGCCCGCGAACAGGGCGGGATGTACGCGGCGCTGCGCTCCGAGTCCGCGGTGCGTGCCCTGGAGTCCGCCTGCCGGGCCCCCGGCGCCGCGCGCACCGTGGCGACCGCCCAGGTGAGCGACCTGCTGGAGTTCGTGGACGAACTGGAAGTCATGCTGCGGCCGTTGTCCCTCGACTGGTACGAGGAGCCGGGCGGCCTCGGCGAGTCCGACATCTGCCACGCGGCCGCGGGCGGCGTGGCGGCGATCCCCGGACTCCTGGCCAAACGCTTCTTCGGAGTCCCCCTGCTGGTCACCGAGTACGGGGTCCAGCTCCGGGCCCACTACCTGGCCCGGCTCGGCACCGGTGGCGAGCCGGGGACCCGCCCCGCCGTACGGGCCCTGCTCGCCGCCTTCCACCTGCGGCTGGCCACCGAGATCTACGCCCGCGCCGACTTCCTGACACCCGGCAACGCCCACGCCCGGCGCTGGCAGGAGCGGTGCGGGGCGACCCGGGAGCGACTGCGGACCGTCTACCCGGGCATGGAGGCGGACCGATTCGCCACCGTCGGCGAGGCCCCGGACTGCGGGGACCCCGACACCCTGGTGTGGGTCGGCCGGATAGAGCCCGCCAAGGACCTCATCGCCCTGCTGCACGCCTTCGCGGAGATCCGCCGGGCGGCCCCCGGCACCCGGCTGCGGATCTTCGCCACCGCCGTGGCCCCCGGCTACCTCGCCGACTGCCGGTCCCTGGCCGCCCAGCTCTTCCCCGACGAGGCCGCCGACTCGGTCACCGTCGGGGAGAACCCGGTCACCTTCGAGGAGATCGGCGGACCCGAGGCCCCCACCTCCGCCGAGGCCTACGGCGCCGGGCGCGTCGTCGTGCTGTCCTCCGTGATCGAGGGATTCCCCGTCACGCTCGCCGAGGCGATGCTCTGCGGGCGCGCCACCGTCTCCACCGACGTGGGCGCGGTGTACGAGGTCATCGGGGGCACCGGGCTCGTCGTCCCGCCGCGCAACCCCCGGGCACTCGCCGAGGCCTGCCTGTCTCTCCTGCAGGACCCCGAACGGGCGCAGCGGCTCGGCGCCGCCGCCCGGGCGCGGGCCCTGGAGCTGTTCACGGTCGAGCAGAACGTCGCCGCCTTCCAGGACATCTACCTGCGTCTGCTGGCCAAGGGCTCCGCCCGGCCCGACAGCGAGATCCCCTTCGCCCGGCCCCCGGAGGCCCGGGTGCCCGGCCACTGGACCAGCCCGACGTGGGCCGAGCCCCTGCCGGACTCGCCCTCGGAGGCCGCCGTATGACCACCGTCGACCCCGAGATCGCGCCCCCGCCGCCTCCAGCCCCGCTGAGTTCAGCCTCGCCGGCGTTCGAGGCGCGGGGGTCCGGGGGCAGCGTCCCCGGCAACGGCGCCGCGCCGGACCGTGCGCCAGAGGGCGGGATCACACCTGCGGCGCCGCTGCCAGGGCTCCGCCCCGGACCCCGCGCCTCAAACGCCGGCGAGGGTGGAGGTGCCACCGGCGAGGCCGGAGGTGCCCCCGGCGCGGCTGGAGGGGCTCCCGGCGCGGCGGCGAGGCCGGCTCGGCGCCGGGCCGCCGGGGATCCCGTCAAGGCCCTGCTGCACCGTCACCGGGAGCTGTGCGAGCGGGCCGTGGACCCGCTGGAGATCGCCGCCGGGCTGGAGGCCCACGGCATCACCGACCGCACCGCCGCGCGGTTCCGCCACCGGGACGTCTTCTCGCTCGCCGAGGAGCTGTACGCGCGCAGCCCCCACGAGGCGGTCTGCGCCGCCGCGCCCGCGCTGGTCCCGACGGGGCCCGCAGCCTTCCGGCGATTCGGCTGCGCGCTGCTGCCCGCCGCCCTCGCCTGCGCCGCGGCCGCCGCCGGGCAGGCGTGGGCCGGAGCCGCCGCGGTGGTCGCCGTCGCCGCCGCCCTGGTGTGGCCCGGGCGGTCCGCCGGGGGCCGGTTCCCCTACGTGGCACACCTGCTGGCCGCGGCCGTCGCCGGCTGGGCCGTGCACCGGCACGGAACCGGCCTCGCGGTCGGCCTCGCGCTGGCCGTCGCCCCCGGGCACCTGGCCGCCGCGGCCTTCGCCGCCGGGGCCCGGGCCCGGCTCCACACGAGCCGCGCCCTGGAGGACTTCGCGGACCGGGCCCGTCCGCTGCTGCTGGCGGCCGTCGCCCTGTTCACCGGGGCCGCCGCCGCGGCCGCCGTACTCGCCGGGACACCGCTCCCGGCGGCCGTTCCGCTCGCCCTGCTGTTCTTCCTGACCCGGCTCCTGCTCCGGCACGGAGCCCACCGCGCGCCCGTCGGCGCCGCCCTCGTCCTCGCCCTGGTCCCCGTACCGGCGGCGGTCCCGGCCGCCGCGGCAGGACTCCTCGTACACGCCGTTCTCGCCCTGTCCCGCGCGTCCGCGCATGCGCGGACCTGACGTCCCCGGGACGTCCCCAGATCTTCGGAGCCGACGCCGAGGCGCTTTACCCGTACCCCGCCCCACCCGACCGTCCACCCGTCCGCAAGGAGAAACAGACATGACCGGCCAGCCAACCAACCAAGGGGTCACGCGATGAGGGTGCTGCTGATCGGAGCCAACGGATACCTCGGCCGCTACGTCGCCGACCGGCTGCTCGCCGACCCCGCCGTCCAGCTCACCGCGCTCGGCCGCGGCGACGACGCCGACGTCCGGTTCGACCTCGCCACCGGCAGCCCCGGCGCGCTCACCCGCTTCCTCGACGCCGTCCACCCGGGCGTCGTCATCAACTGCGCCGGAGCCACCCGGGGCGGGGCCCGGGAACTCACCCGGCACAACACGGTCGCCGTCGCGACCATCTGCGAGTCGCTGCGCCGCAGCGGCTGCGGGGCCCGGCTGGTGCAGCTCGGCTGCGCCGCCGAGTACGGGCCCAGTCAGCCCGGATCGTCCACGGCCGAGGACGCCGTGCCGAGACCCGGTGGGCCGTACGGGGTGAGCAAACTCGCCGCCACCGAGCTGGTCCTGGGCTCCGGACTGGACGCCGTCGTCCTGCGGATCTTCTCGCCCGTCGGTCCCGGCACCCCCGCCGGATCCCCGCTCGGCCGGCTCGCCGAGGCGATGCGCCGCGCGATGCAGGCGGGCGACGGCGAGCTGAAGCTCAGCGGGCTCGGCGTACAGCGAGACTTCGTCGACGTACGGGACGTGGCGCGCGCCGTGCACGCCGCCTCCCTGTCCGCGGCCCAGGGCGTGGTCAACATCGGCACCGGCCGCGCGGTCCGGCTGCGCGACGCGGCCGCCGTCCTGGCCCGGGTCGCCGGGTACGGCGGCGCCCTGCACGAGCTGGACGTCCCGCACGGCGGACCCCAGCAGGCGCACGGGCACCCCGGCCGCCCGGCCGGACTCGCCTCCATCGGTTCGCCCCGCTCCGAGGCCACCGCCGAGCAGATCGCCGCCGCGGCCCCCCAGCCGTACCCCTACCCGGACGGCTGCGGGGCCTGGCAGCAGGCGGATGTCCGTACCGCCCGGGACCGGCTCGGCTGGCGGCCCCGGATCAACCTGGAGGAGTCCCTCGCGGACATCTGGATGGAGGCGGCGTGCCGTATCTGACGACCCCGCCGGGTGCATTGAGCGCCGCCGCGACCGAGGCCGGCCGCCTCGGTCTCGGCATCCCCGGCTACGCGCACCCGCTGCTCGCCCCCGTCGAGTGGGCCGAGCTGACCCGCCCCGGCACCCCGCTGCACTGGGCCGTGCTCAACGTGGCGAACGGACCGGGCGGGCGGCCCGACCCGCACTGCACGGAAGCGGCCGCGAAGCTGCGGCGCGCGGGCGGCACGGTCCTCGGCCATCTCGCGATGCGGGACGGATCGCGGTCCTTCGGGGAGTTGATCTCCGACGCCCACCGCTTCCGCGACTGGTACGGGGTCGGCGGCTTCTACCTCGCCGGGGCCCCGGCCGGCCGGGCGGAGCTGGCCTCGGTCTGCCGGGTCGTCGACACCCTGCGCAGCCTGGGCGGGGACCTGCGGATCGTGCTCGGGCACGGCACGCACCCCTACGAGGGCTATGCGGAAGTCGCCGACCAGCTCGTCACCTTCTCCGGGTCCTGGGCCGACTACCGCTGGTCGCAGGTGGCGGAATGGACGGCGGACCACCCGGCCGAGCGGTTCTGCCACCTGGTCCACGGGGTGCCGCGCACACATCTGGAGGAGGCGATGCGGGTCGCCCGCTGGCAGGGAGCGGGCACGATCTGGTTCACCGACCGGCGCGGTGTGCGCGGCAGCGACCCGTGGGCCTCCATGCCCGCGTACTGGGACGAAATCGTCTCACGCATCGGGACAGGTGTCTTGGAATGAAGACGGGCGTGGCAGTGTTACGGGGAGAACAATCATTCAGTTCGCTCCCTGCACCTGCGGGGATGCTCCCACCTCCGGAGTGCCCGTGTCGCTGCCACCGCTGGTCGAGCCAGCAGCTGAGCTCACCGTTGACGAGGTCCGCCGGTATTCGCGGCACCTGATCATCCCGGACGTCGGGATGGACGGCCAGAAGCGCCTGAAGAACGCCAAGGTGCTGGCCGTGGGCGCCGGCGGTCTCGGCTCGCCCGCCCTCATGTACCTCGCCGCGGCCGGCGTCGGCACGCTGGGCATCGTGGAGTTCGACGAGGTCGACGAGTCGAACCTGCAGCGCCAGATCATCCACAGTCAGGCGGACATCGGCCGTTCCAAGGCCGAGTCGGCCCGCGACAGCGTGCTGGGCATCAACCCGTACGTGAACGTGGTCCTTCACGAAGAGCGGCTCGAGGCCGAGAACGTGATGGAGATCTTCAGCCAGTACGACCTCATCGTCGACGGCACGGACAACTTCGCCACCCGCTACCTGGTCAACGACGCCTGCGTGCTGCTGAACAAGCCGTACGTATGGGGTTCGATCTACCGATTCGACGGCCAGGCCTCGGTCTTCTGGTCCGAGCACGGCCCGTGCTACCGCTGCCTCTACCCGGAGCCCCCGCCGCCGGGCATGGTCCCGAGCTGCGCCGAGGGCGGCGTACTGGGCGTGCTCTGCGCGTCCATCGGGTCCATCCAGGTCACCGAGGCCATCAAGGTCCTCACGGGTGTCGGCGAGCCGCTGGTCGGCCGCCTGATGATCTACGACGCCCTGGAGATGCAGTACCGCCAGGTCAAGGTCCGCAAGGACCCCGACTGCGCGGTCTGCGGTCCGAACGCGACCGTCACCGAGCTCATCGACTACGAGGCCTTCTGCGGCGTCGTGTCGGAGGAGGCCCAGGAGGCGGCCGCCGGTTCGACGATCACTCCCAAGCAGCTCAAGGAGTGGATCGACACCGACGAGCCCATCGAGATCATCGACGTCCGCGAGATCAACGAGTACGAGATCGTCTCGATCCCCGGCGCGAAGCTGATCCCCAAGGGCGAGTTCCTGATGGGCACCGCCCTCCAGGACCTGCCGCAGGACAAGCGCATCGTCCTGCACTGCAAGACGGGTGTCCGCAGTGCGGAAGTCCTCGCGGTCCTGAAGTCCGCGGGCTTCGCGGACGCGGTGCACGTCGGCGGCGGCGTGATCGGCTGGGTCCACCAGATCGAGCCCGAGAAGCCGGTCTACTAGACCAGGCCCACCGGCAGCAGCCCGAAGGGGCCGTACCTCGCTCGCGAGGTACGGCCCCTTCGGCGTGCGGTCCTGCGGGGCCGGGTCAGGCGGCCGGCGGCGGTTCCGACGCCCCGGGCGGCGCCGTCGGGTCGGCCGCCGCGGTGCACACGGTGCCCTCGGCCGGGGTCTTCCCGTCCAGCAGGTACGTGTCGACCGCCTTCTGCACGCACGGGTCGCCGCTGTTGTACGCGCCGTGTCCCTCGCCCTTGTAGGTCAACTCCACGCCCACGCCGGGGCCGAGCCGCTCCACCATCTTGCGGGCGCCCTCGTAAGGGGTCGCCGGGTCACCGGTGTTGCCGATCACCAGGATCGGGTCGGAGCCCGGTGCGGAGACGTCGGGGGTTTCCCAGGTGCCGGCGACCGGCCAGCCGGTGCAGGACATCATGGCCCAGCCGAGGAGGTCCCCGAACACCGGCGAGGCGGCGCGGAACGTCGCCAGCTTCGCCTTCGTCTGCTCCAGGGTGTAGCGCTCCTTGTCGTCCACGCAGTTGATGGCGGTGTTCGCAGCGCCGATGTTGCTGTAACGCCCCTGCTGGTCACGGCCGTTGAGCGCGTCCGACAGGGCCATCAGCAGCTGCCCCTGACCGCCCTCCGCCTCGTCGAGTCCCTGTTCCAGCAGCGGCCACAACTCCTTGGAGTACAGGGCCTGCGCGATGCCGTTGGTCGCCTGGGTCTCGGTGAGCATCCGCCCCCCGATGCCCGGGATGGGTTTGACGGCCAGCGCCTTCTGCAGCTTGATGATGTTGTCCTCGATCTCCTTGGGCGTGCTGCCCTGGAGCCGGCACTCGTCGCCTCGGTCCACGCAGTCCTGGGCGAAGTTGCCGAGCGCGAGCTGGAAGCCCTTGGCCTGGCCCAGGGCGCTCTCCTCGGCGGTCTTGGTCGGGTCCACGACGGCGTCGAAGACGGCCCGGCCGACGTTCTTCGGGAACAGGTGGGCGTAGACCCCGCCGAGTTCGGTGCCGTAGGAGATGCCGAAGTAGTTCAGCTTCTCGTCGCCGAGGGCCTGGCGGAGGCGGTCCAGGTCGCGGGCGGCGTTCTCGGTTCCGACGTGGGGGAGCAGCTTGGCGGAGTTCTTCTCGCAGGCCGCCTGGTACTGCCGGATGTTCTCGACGAACGCCTTCTCCTCCTCCGGGGTCTCGGGGGAGGAGTCCTCGCTGAAGTACTGGTCCAGCTGCTTGTCGTTCTCGCACAGGACGGGGTCGCTGCCGCCCACCCCGCGGGGGTCGAAGCTGACGAGGTCGTACCGGGCGCGCAGAGTCTCGTACTCCTTCGCAGCGCCCGGCAGCGTACTGATCCCGGAGCCGCCGGGGCCGCCGAAGTTGAACACCAGCGAGCCCAGCCGGTTCTTCCGGTCGCGCGCCTTGGCCCGGATCAGGGCGATCGGGATGGTCTCGCCCTCGGGCTTCGCGTAGTCGAGCGGGACGTCGAGGGTGGCGCACTGCCAGTCCTTCGGCGGGGCCTGGCCGCCGCCCTGGGCGGCGCTCGGAGCCTCGCAGTCACCCCACTTGAGGGGCTTGACCTCCGGGGTGCCGTCGGCCGTCGTCTTCTTCCCGTCGCCGTCGTCGGAGCAGGCGGCCGTGGTGAGCAGCCCGGCGGCGAGCGCGGCGGCGGCGGTGACCCGCCAGGCGTGTGTCGGCATGTCCCCATCCTGTGCGCCCGGCGGCGACCCCGCCCGCGCGCTGACCCGAACGGGGGGCGCGCCCGGACGTCGCCGGCGCGGTGTCCGGCAGCCGTGTCGCCCAAGGGTGAAACACCTGATGGAAGCGGTCCGGGCGCGAGGGGGTGGCAGGATGACGCGGTGTCCGACTCTCTCCGTGAACCGTGGCTGCGCGGCATCGCCCTCAATCCGGCGGCGCCCTCCGACGTACTGATACGCCTGCTGGATCCAGCGGCCGGTGAGGTCGGCCTGCTGATGTGCAAGGACCGCGACCTGCCCGACGCCGTCATCGACGCAGCCCTGTGCCACCCGCAGTGGCGGATCCGCGGCGCGCTCGCCCGCAACCAGCACGTGGACCCCTCGCGACTCGCCCCCTTGGCAACGGACCCGTCGGGACTCGTCCGCGCGCGGCTCGCCCACCCCCACCTCCGCCCCTGGCCCCGCTGGGTCCGACCGCTGCCGGACGACATCCTCGTCACCCTCCTGACCGCCCGGGACGGGGGCGAGGACGGCAAGGTCACCGCGAAAGAGATCGTCTGGGAGCTCGACTCGTCCCGGCAGATCCCGCTGTCCTTCTTCCGCTCCATGGCCGGCAGCGAGGACCCCGAACTCCGGATACGGGCCACTTGGCGGTGGGAGTCGCTCACCCCGGCGCAGCGGGCGGGGCTGCTCGACGATCCGGACCCCGCGGTCCGTGAAGCGGCGAAAGTCAGGAACTGGGAGCTGGACCCGGAACGGGTGGAGGCCGAGCTGCCGTCCATCCGTCCGGGCAGCAGGCCGTACGTGCTCGGCAGGTGCGCCCTGTCGCCCGCGCTCGTCGAGCAGTGCTTCGCCGACGACACGGTGCACCCCCTGGCCCGGAACCCCCACACTCCGGCCGTTGTCGTCGCCCGGCTCGCCCGGCATCCCGAGGCGAAGGTCCGCGAGATGGTTGCCGCCCGGCCCGACCTGGGACCGGACCTGGTGGCGGAGCTGATGAAGGACCCGGACGAGGACGTGCGGATGCGCGCACGACTCCACCCCTTCCCCCGCACCTGGGTCGAGTACGACGTGATCGACCGGGTCATCGGGCACGGTCCTGGATGCATCTGCCCGATCACCGAGCCGGACCCCGACCCGGCCACCGTGCCGTCGCCCGACTGGTTCGCCGCCTGCGCGGTGTCCGGGGAACCGGTGCTCCGCCGGATTGCGGCGAGCTGGCCCGGCCTGCCCGCCGCACTTGTCGGGACACTCGCGCAGGACGACGACGAGGAGGTCCGGATCCGGCTGGCCTGCAACCACCCGCTGGCTCCGCCACGCCTCCTCCTGGACGTCTTCGTCACCCGCCCGGACCACCGTTCGGACCTGCTGACGCTGCCCGGCTTCCCGCGCACCGGCCGGACCCACCTCATCGGCCACCCGGATCCCGAGGTGCGAGCCCTGGCCGCAGCCGATCCCACCCTGCCCGAACCGCCGGTGGAGGACGCCGACGAGTCGGTGCGCCGGGCCGCCGCCGCCAATCCGGTCCTGACGCCCGAAGTCCTGGAGGCCCTCCTCGCCGACCCCCGGACCGCGGAGGGCGCCGCGGCCAACGCGTCCCTCCCCGTCCCCCGCATGCACGCGCTCCTCGACCGCTGCCTGAACGGCGCCGCCACCGCGCCGGCGCCGGACGTACCGGCCGGAGCCGCATCGGCAGACCGGGCCGGAGACTAGATGGCTTCCTTGCGGGTCAGGAAGTTGAACGAGATCCACCCCGGCAGCACCGGCAGCCAGAAGGTCATCAGGCGGAACAGCAGCACCGCCGAGATCGCGACCTCCTTCTCCAGCCCCGCCGCGATCAGCCCGAGGGTCAGCGTGGTCTCCACCGCGCCCATACCGCCGGGCGTCGGAGCCGCCGAGCCCAGCGCGTTGCCCGCCAGGAACACCACCGCGATGCTCGCGTAGCTGATGGCCTCGCCGCCCCCGAACGCGCGGATCGACGCGTCCAGGCACATCACGAAGCAGCCCGTCAGCAGCAGCATTCCGCCGATGCCGGTCATCAGCTTCTTCGGCCGCTGGAGCACGTCCAGCATGCGCGGCACCACACCCGCGAACAGCGCCCGGACCCGCGTCACCACGAACTTCCGCATGAACGGGACCGCCGTCACCACCAGCACCAGCACGGCCACCGTCAGCAGACCCGCGATCACCGCCCGGGACGGGGTCATCTCCGGGGTCTTCTCGGTCCCGGTCAGATAGCCGAAGGACAGCAGCAGCACGATGTGGCTGGCCAGCCCGAACAGCTGGGAGGCGCCCACGCTCGCGACGGCCAGCCCCGGCCGGACCCCTGCCCGCTGCAGGAACCGCGTGTTCAGCGCGACACCGCCGACGGCCGCCGGGGCCACCAGCTTCACGAACGACCCCGCGACCTGCGCGACCACGGTCCGCAGGAAGGACACCCGCTCCGGCACGAAGCCCAGCAGGCTCATCGCCGCCGCGAAGTACGTCAGCGCCGAGAAGGCGAGCGCCGCCCCGACCCAGCCCCACTCCGCCTGGCCGATGATCGTCGCGAAGTCCACGTGGGCCAGCTGCGTGAGCAGGAAGTACGCACCGAACGCGCCCGCGATGAACGAGACCAGCGTGCGCGGCCGGATCCGCTCCAGCCGGGCCGGCTCCACCGGCGCCTGAGGGCGGATCAGCAGCACCTGGTGGCGGATCTGCGTCAGCAGGTCCTCCTCGCGCGCCCCGTCCAGCGCGTCCTCCAGAGCCTTCTTCTCGGCCTTGCGGTCGGCGGCGGCCGACGCGGAGACCGGGGTCGCGGAGGCCGCCGACTCCGCCTCGCGCGCCGCCTTCGCCGCGCGCGAGGACTCCAGTACGGCCTCCCGCTGCCGATCGGCCCGCTCCCGGGCCAGCTTGCGCAGCGTCGCCCGGGTGGAACGGCTGAGCGCGATCGGCTGGAGCAGCGGCAGGCAGTCCGCCACCGCGTCCGGGCCGAGCACCGACACGGCCGAGGCCACCGCGCGCTCCGCGCCGACCCGTAGGCCGACGGTGGTCAGCAGCTGGGCGATGTCCATCCGCAGCACCAGGTCGCCCGCGGCGATCTCACCGCCGCGCAGGTCCGTGAGGACGACATTGCCGGAACGATCCACCACCAGGGCGTCCCCGGTGAGCCGCCGGTGGGCGATCCGCCGCGACTGCAGGGCCCGTACCTGCTTCCACGTGGTGTGGATCAGCTCGTCGGTGATCTCGTCGTCGGCGAGCGCGTCGAGGGGCCGGGCGTCCAGGTGCTCGTACACGAGCATCACCGCGTCCGGGCCGAGCTCGGAGGTGGCGATCAGCTTCGGCGCGTTCGCCCCGGCCGCGATGGCCGCGTACGCGAGCAGCGCCTCCTGCTCCAGCGCCTGGCGCAGCGACTGCAGACTGCGGCCCGTGGTGATGCCGCGCAGCGTGAGCCGGCGCCAGACCCGGTAGAAGAAGCCGTGGGCCTGCTGCTCGCGGTCGACGATCGTGACGTCGAGCGGCGGCCCGTCCTCCAGGGTCACGTGGTAGCGGCGCCCCCGGTCGTTCGCCTCGGACGGCTCGGGGCCCTCGGGCAGCTCGGCGCGCATCGCGCTGACCGGCTGGAAGCCGACCCGGCGCAGCCCGGCGAGGAGGTGCTGCCCGGTGGGGCGCACGTTGGGCGAGCCGACGGCGTACAGGGTGCCGTAGGCGACGCTCCAGCCGATCAGCACGGTGAGGATGATCGAGAAGGGGGTGGTGTAGCCGTTGACCAGCATGGCCAGGGCGTTCAGCAGCAGGACGACCCACAACGCGACGCGCCAGTGGGGTCTGCGGGTCATGCCGACCGCGGTCATGTACGCGATGACGGGTGCCAGGTAGCCGTGGACCGGATCGGTGAGGGTCCCGCCGGCCGCGGGGCGGGTGAGGGCGTCCTGGATGGTGTCGGGGGCGGCCTGCGAGACCCACAGGTCGGTGGCGAGGGTGACGCCGTGCGCGAGGACGGCGGCGAGTACGCCGTCGGCGATGCGCAGCCCGTCGCGTTTGATCAGCCGCTCGATGGCGAAGGCGACGGGCAGCAGCAGCACCGCGATGCTGGACACCAGCGCGGCGACCTTGATCAACAGGGCGGGCGCCTGGCCGGTGCCCTTGCTGATGTCCTCCTCCAGGCCGACGGTGGTGCCGTGGGCGAAGGCGGCGATGGCGAGGAGGACGGCGATGCCGAGGATGCCGACGAGCAGGCGTACGAGGTCGGAGGGGCGGTGCACGCGGGCGGCGAGCAGCGGTTCGTCGACCTCGACCCGGTCGGCGGCCGTGGAGGCGTGGCCGTGCGACCCCTCGGCCTCAGGGCCCTCCGCCGCCCCGGCTGCTTCCGGCGCCCCGGCTGTTCCCGCGGCTTTCGCCCCGTCGGCGCGCGGGGGCTCCGGACGGGGCTCGGGGACGGGTTCGCGGTGGGAGGCGGAGCCGTCGTCAGGGCGTGCGCCGTCGTCAGGGCGTGCCCCGTCGTCCGTCGCCGCGCCGTCCGGAGGGCTCACACCCTGCTCCTTCGTCGTCACTTCCGTCTCTTCTTGATCACGTATCACCAGTCACCGCCCGGAAGATGGTGGCACGGACCGACGGGCCTGCGGGGCATCAGGGTGCGCGCCGGTGCGGAAGCGAGACCTCCGCCGGAGCGCGGCCGATGTACTGCACCATGTGCCGAATGAGTGAGGAGCTGCCCGCCTACGCGGAGCGCGTGCTGGAGGTGGTCGAGCGTATTCCGCCCGGCCGGGTGATGACGTACGGGGACGTCGCCGAGTGGCTCGGCGAGGGAGGACCGCGTCAGGTCGGGCGTGTCATGGCCCTGTACGGGGGAGCCGTGCCCTGGTGGCGCGTGGTGCGGGCGGACGGCCTGCCGCTCCCCGACCACGAGGTGCGCGCCCTGGAGCACTACCGGACCGAGGGCACCCCGCTGCGCATGACGGCGGGCGGCGAGCCGCGGCTGGACATGCGCCGGGCCCGCTGGGACGGGTCCCCCGGACAGGCTGGCGGACAGGACGGCATGCGCGACGAGGGTCACATCTGACAGCTTCGGCCATGCGGGGCCGAGGCGGGCGATCGGGCGACGGTCCGAACGCCCGTCCGGGGTACCCGGGGGGACTGCGCGGCGTCGGCGGGTTGCCGTAGCGTGGCCCCTTCGGCTTCCGCCTCGGCCGCTGCTCCGGCCTCCGCGCGAGCCGTCACGGCAGCACCGCCACACCCCGCAGACCCACCAGGACCGGCACCCCACGTGATCACCTCTTCCTCCGACCGCACCGAACGGCGGCGTACGCGGACCCCCGACGCGTACCGCCTCGTGCGCACCGGGCCGGAACGGGTGGATCCCCCTGAGCTGGACGCAGCGCAGCGGGCCGTGGTTGACCACACCGGCGGACCACTGCTGGTCCTCGCCGGACCGGGCACCGGCAAGACGACGACGCTGGTCGAGGCCGTCACCGCCCGGGTGGAAGCGGGCACCGACCCCGCCCGGATCCTCATTCTCACCTTCAGCCGCAAGGCGGCGGTGGAACTGCGCGACCGGGCCGCCCTGCGCCTCGGCGGCGCACGCGCCCCGCAGGCCACCACCTTCCACTCCTTCTGCTACGGACTGGTCCGCAGCCACCAGGACACGGACCTCTTCGCCGACCCGCTGCGGCTGCTGTCCGGCCCCGAGCAGGACGTCATGGTCCGCACCCTCCTGGAGGGCCAGCGCCGGATCCGCTCCATCCGCTGGCCGGACGACCTGCGGGCGGCGCTGACCACGCGCGGCTTCGCCGACGAGGTCCGTGCGGTGCTGGCCCGCGCCCGCGAACTGGGCCTCGGCCCGCAGGCCCTCTCCTCGTTCGCCGAGCGCATCGGCCGTCCGGACTGGAAGGCGGCGGCGGCGTTCCTCTCCGAGTACCTGGACGTCCTGGACATGCAGGGCACGCTGGACTACGCGGAGCTCCTGCACCGCGCGGTGCTCCTCGCGGAACGCACGCCGTCCCTCGCCTCGGCCTACGACGTGATCTACGTCGACGAGTACCAGGACACGGACGCCTCCCAGCTGCGCCTGCTGCGGGCCCTGACCGGCCCGGGCGGCACGCTGGTCGCCTTCGGCGACCCCGACCAGTCGATCTACGCCTTCCGCGGCGCGGACATCAACAACATCCTGGACTTCGAGTCGGCCTTCCCGGGCGCGCGGGTCAAGGCCCTGACCGTCGGCCGCCGCTCCGGCGCGGCCCTCGTGGCCGCGACCCGCCTGCTCACCACCCGGATGCCGGTACCGCGCCTGCCGTCCGAGGCGGTCCGCGCCCACCGGAACCTCGCACCCGTGCGGGAGGGCGGCCGGGTGGAGGTCCTCACGTACCCGACGGCGGGTGCCGAGCTGGACAACATCGCGGACATCCTGCGCCGGGCCCACCTGGAGGACGGCGTGCCCTGGCAGGACATGGCCGTCCTGGTCCGCGCCGGCGGCCGCACCCTCCCGGCGATGCGCCGCGCCCTGATCTCGGCGGGAGTCCCCACCGAAACGGACGCCACGGACACCCCCCTCCGCCACGAACCGGCGGTCGCCCCCCTCCTGACGGCCCTCCGCATCACCGCCACCTCGGCGGAGACCGAGCCGCGCGAACCGGCGGCGGGTCGCGCCGCCGACGCCCACACCGCTGACGCGGCCGAGCCCGGCCAGGGGCGGAGCCCCGAGGCCCCCACCGGCTCCGCCGAGGCCGAGGCCCAGGCCGACGCGGTCGGGCCGGACCCGCAGACCCCCGTCGGCCCCGCCGCGGGCGAGCCGGACGCGGACCGGGACCCCGAGGCCGCCGACAGCCCGGCGGTGCCGCTTGCGGCCGACGCCGTCGAGCCCGGGACCGGCCCCGAGGCACCCGTCGGTCCCGCCGGCGAGCTCGGCCCGGGGGCCGGGCCCGGGGACTTCGCCGACCCCGCCGGAGGCGTCACCGTCGAGGCGGCCCTCACCCTGCTCGCCTCCCCCCTCGGCGGGATGGACGCCGCCGACCTGCGGCGGCTCGGCCGGGCCCTGCGCGACGAGGAGCGCGCCGCGGGCGTCAAGGTGCCCGCGCCCTCCGACGTACTGCTCGCCCGCGCCCTCGCCGAGCCCGAGCGGCTCACCGCGCACGACCCCGCCTACGCCCGCGGCGCCCAGCGCCTCGGCCTGCTCCTGCGCAAGGCCCGTGAGCTGCTCCAGGGCGGCGGCACCGCCGAGGAGGCCCTCTGGGTCCTCTGGGACGGCACCCCCTGGCCGCAGCGGCTGGAGCGCAGCGCCCGCCGCGGCGGCGCGGCCGGCCGCAACGCCGACCGCGACCTCGACGCCGTCTGCGCCCTCTTCGACACCGCCGCCCGCGCCGAGGAGCGCACCGGAGGCCGCGGCGCGCTCAACTTCCTCGAACAACTGGAGGCGGAGGACATCGCCGCCGACACGTTGACGGCCCGCGCCACCCGCTCCGACGCCGTCCGCCTGATGACCGCCCACCGTTCCAAGGGCCTGGAGTGGTCCCTCGTCGTCGTCGCCGGCGTCCAGGAGGGCCTGTGGCCCGACCTCCGCCGCCGCGGCTCACTCCTGGAGGCCGACCGCATCGGGCGGGACGGTCTCGCCGAGCCCCTCACCCCCGGCGCGCTCCTGGCGGAAGAGAGAAGGCTCTTCTACGTCGCCGCCACCCGCGCCCGCGACCGCCTCGTCGTCACCGCCGTCAAGGCCCCCGCCGACGACGGCGACCAGCCCTCCCGCTTCCTCACCGAGCTCGGCGTCCCCCTGCGCGACGTCACCGGCCGCCCCCGCCGCCCCCTCGCCGTCGCCGCGCTCGTCGCCGAGCTGCGCGCCACCACCGTCGACCCCGACGCCTCGCCCGCCCTGCGCGACGTGGCCGCCCGCCGCCTCGCCCGCCTCGCCGCGCTCACCGACGACGAGGACCGCCCCCTGGTCCCCGCCGCGCACCCGCAGCGCTGGTGGGGCCTGTACGAGCCCACCCGCAGCAGCGTCCCGCTGCGCGACCGGGACCGGCCCGTCGCCCTGTCCGGCAGCGCCCTGGAACAGCTCGCCAACACCTGCTCCCTCCAGTGGTTCCTCGGCCGCGAGGTCAAGGCCGACACCCCCTCCACCGCCGCCCAGGGCTTCGGCAACGTCGTCCACGTCCTCGCCGACGAGGTCGCCTCCGGCCGCACCCCCGCCGACCTGGCCGTCCTCATGGAACGCCTCGACTCGGTGTGGGACGCGCTCGCCTTCGACGCCCCCTGGAAGTCCCGCCAGGAGAAGGACAACGCCCGCGCCGCCCTGGAGCGCTTCCTGCGCTGGCACACCACCGACCGCGGGGGCCGCGCGGCCGTCGCCACGGAGCACGAGTTCGACGTCACACTCGAAGCCGGTGACGTTGCCGTTCGCATCCGGGGCTCCATGGACCGGGTCGAAGCGGACGCGCAGGGTCGTGCGTACGTCGTCGACTTCAAGACCGGCAAGGCCGCGCCCACCCGCGACGAGGTGGCCCGCCACCCCCAGCTCGCCGTCTACCAGCTGGCCGTGCGCGAGGGCGCCGTCGACGAGGTCTTCGACGGCCTGCGCCCCGCCCCCGGCGGCGCCGAGCTCGTCCAGCTCCGCCAGGGCGCGCCGATCCGCGAGGGCGGCGACACCGTGCCCAAGGTCCAGGCCCAGCAGCCGCTCGACGGCGAGTGGGTCGGCGACCTGCTGGCCACCGCCGCCGGCCGGGTCCTGGACGAGCGGTTCGCGCCCGCCGCCGGCCGTCACTGCGACCACTGCTCCTTCCGCAGCTCGTGCAGCGCCCGCCCGGAGGGCCGCCAGACGGTCGAGTGAGCTCGGCGGTCGGGGCTGTCGGTGGGGGCGGCTAGCCTTTTTGGGTGCCCGCGCGTCCGCCCGCCCTCTCCGACCCCGAGCAGCTCAAGGAGCTCCTCGGGATCCCTTTCACGCCCGAGCAGATGGCCTGCGTCACCGCCCCGCCCGCCCCGCAGGTCGTCGTCGCCGGCGCGGGCTCCGGCAAGACCACGGTCATGGCCGCCCGCGTGGTCTGGCTCGTCGGCACCGGCGCGGTCGCGCCCGAACAGGTCCTCGGCCTGACCTTCACCAACAAGGCCGCCGGTGAACTGTCCGAGCGCGTACGCAAGGCCCTGGCGCGGGCCGGCATCACCGACCCCGACCCCTCCCCGGCCGACGCCGACGCGGCCGGCGGCGAGCCGCGCATCTCCACGTACCACGCCTTCGCCGGACAGCTCCTGAAGGACCACGGCCTGCGCATCGGCCTGGAGCCCAGCTCCCGGCTGCTCGCCGACGCCACCCGCTTCCAGCTCGCCGCGAAGGTGCTGCGCGAGGCCCCCGGCCCGTACCCCTCGCTCACGAAGTCCGTCCCCGACCTGGTCGGCGACCTCCTCGCGCTCGACGGGGAGCTCTCCGAGCACCTGGTCGAGCCCGAGCAGCTGCGCCTCCACGACACCGGACTGCTGGGTGTGCTCGCCGACACCAAGCTCACCAACGAAGACCTCCGCAAGGTCCCGGAGGCCGTGCGCGGCCGCCTCGAACTGCTGGAGCTGGTCGCCCGCTACCGCACCGCCAAACGCTCCCGCGACCTCTTCGACTTCAGCGACCAGATAGCCCTCTCCGCGCAGCTCGCCACCACCCGGCCCGAGGTGGGGGTGATGCTGCGCGAGGAGTTCCGGGTGGTCCTGCTCGACGAGTACCAGGACACCTCCGTCGCGCAGCGGCTGCTGCTGTCCGGCCTCTTCGGCGCGGGCTCCGGCCACGCCGTGACCGCCGTCGGCGACCCCTGCCAGGCGATCTACGGCTGGCGCGGGGCCTCCGTCGCCAACCTCGACGACTTCCCGGAGCACTTCCCGCACGCCGACGGGACCCCCGCCACCCGGCTCTCCCTCAGCGAGAACCGGCGCAGCGGCGGCCGCCTGCTCGACCTGGCCAACGGCCTCGCCGCCCCGCTGCGCGCCATGCACGAGGGCGTGGAGGCCCTGCGCCCGGCGCCGGGCGCGGAGGCCGCCGGGCAGGTCCGCTGCGCCCTGCTGGAGACCCACGCGCAGGAGCTCGACTGGCTCGCCGACTCCGTCGCCCACCTGGTCCGCACCGGGACGGAGCCGCGCGAGATCGCCGTACTGTGCCGCTCCGCCGGGGACTTCGCACAGATCCAGGCCGTGCTGGTGGACCGGGACGTCCCGGTGGAGGTCGTCGGGCTCTCCGGGCTGCTGCACCTGCCCGAGGTCGCCGACCTCGTCGCCGTCTGCGAGGTCCTCCAGGATCCCGGCGCCAACGCCTCCCTGGTGCGGCTCCTGATCGGCCCGCGCTGGCGGATCGGTGCGCGCGACCTGGCCCTGCTGGGCCGCCGGGCGCGGCTCCTGGTGAGCCGTGCGCCCGCCGGGTCCGACCCGGACGAACGCCTCGCGGCGGCCGTGGAGGGCGTGGACCCGGCCGAGATCGTGTCGCTGGCCGACGCCCTGGAGACCTTCCTCGACGGCGCCGGACAGGCCCCGGACGACCTCCCCTTCTCGGCGGAGGCCCGGATCCGCTTCGCGCACCTCGCCCAGGAACTGCGCGACCTGCGGCGCTCCCTCGCGGACCCGCTGATGGACGTCCTGCACCGGGTGCTGACCGCCACCGGCCTGGAGGTGGAGCTGTCCGCCTCCCCGCACGCGCTGGCGGCCCGCCGCCGCGAGACCCTGTCGAACTTCATGGACGTGGCGGCCGGTTTCGCCGCCCTGGACGGCGAGGCCACGCTGCTGGCCTTCCTGGCCTTCCTGCGCACGGCCGCCCAGTACGAGAAGGGCCTGGACCATGCCCTGCCGGGCGGCGAGAACACGGTCAAGGTGCTCACCGCCCACAAGTCCAAGGGCCTGGAGTGGGACGTCGTGGTGGTCCCGGACCTGTGCGCGGGCGCCTTCCCGAAGGAGAAGCCGCCGGAGGCCTGGACCTCGTACGCGAAGGTGCTCCCGTACGCGCTGCGCGGCGACGCCCCCACCCTGCCCGGGGATCCGGCCTGGACCTCCGCGGGCCTGAAGTCCTTCAAGGCCGAGCTGAAGCACCACAAGTCGGTGGAGGAGCTCCGCCTCGGCTACGTGACCTTCACCCGGCCGCGTTCCCTGCTGCTTGCCTCGGGCCACTGGTGGGGGCCGAGCCAGAAGAAGCGCCGCGGCCCGTCGCAGTTCCTGGAAGCCCTGTACGAGCACTGCGCGGCCGGTTTCGGCGAGATCGAGGCCTGGGCGGACGAGCCCGACCCCACCGCCGAGAATCCGGCGCTGTCCGGCGAATCCACCCCGGACCACTCCTGGCCCCTCCCGCTCGACCCGTACTCCCTGACCCTGCGCCGCGCGGCGGCCGCCCTGGTGGAGTCCTACCTCGCGGCCCCGCCGCCGGAGGAGGACGACTCCTACCTCTGGCCCCCGGACTGCGAGGACCCCTCGTACGAGGAGGAACCCTGGCCGGACGACGCCCCCTGGCCCGACGACACCCCCTGGCCGGACAGCCCGCAGGGCGACGGCCTCGCGGCCCCCGCCGGGGTCCGCGGCAGCGCCCCGGATTCGGGACGGGGCGGGGCGGGGGAGGAACCCGGCTCCGCCGGCCCCGCCGCGCCGCTCGAGGCCGACCTCTGGCCGGAGGCGGCCCTCTGGGCCCCCGCCCCGCCGGACGGCGCCCTCCGGCCGGAGGCCGAGACCCGGCCCGCTCGCCGCGGCGGCGCAGCCCCCTCGCCGGGCACCGGCGCGGCCCGCACCGGCGGCGCCGCAGCCGGACCCGACCTGTCCCCCGAGGAGGCGCGGGCCGTCGCCTCCTGGGACCGTGACCTCGACGCCCTGGAGGGCGAGCTCCGCCGTGCCCGCGCGGCCGTCCGCGACGTCGAGCTGCCCTCCGCCCTGTCCGCCAGCCAGCTGCTCCGGCTCGCCGCCGACGAGCAGGGCTTCGTACGCGACCTCGCCCGCCCCATGCCCCGCCCCCCGCAGCCCGCCGCCCGCCAGGGCACCCGGTTCCACGCCTGGGTCGAGTCCCGCTTCGACGAGCTGCCGCTGCCGTTCCTCGACGTGCTCGACCCCGTCACCGATCTCCCCGGCGCCGGCTCCGACCAGGAGATCGCCGACGAGGCCGACCTCGACTCCCTCAAGGCGGCCTTCGAGCGCAGCCCGTACGCGGACCGGCCCCCCCACCGCATGGAGGCCCCGGTCCAGCTCACCCTCGCCGGCCGGGTCGTCCGCGGCCGGATCGACGCCGTCTACCGGAACGAGGACGGCTCGTACGAGATCGTCGACTGGAAGACCGGCCGCACCACCGAGGCCGATCCCCTCCAGCTCGCCGTCTACCGCGTGGCCTGGGCCGAGGCCACGAACACCCCCCTCGACCGGGTCTCCGCCGCCTTCCTGCACGTTCGCAGCGGCCGCGTGATCCGCCCACGCAACCTCCCGGACCGGGCCCGCCTTGAGCGGATCCTCCAAGGCGAATCGGACCCGGACGGTGACCATCAGGCGGACAGCTAGGCTCGTGGGCATGAGCGACACCCCGCCGGACAACGTCGTCCGCACGTACATCGACACCCACCGCGCCGCCTTCCTCGACGACCTCGCCGAGTGGCTCCGCATTCCCTCCGTCTCGGCCCAGCCCGAGCACGCGGGCGACGTACGCCGCAGCGCCGAATGGCTCGCCGCGAAGCTCAAGGAGACCGGCTTCCCGGTCTCCGAGGTGTGGGAGACCCCCGGCGCGCCCGCCGTCTTCGCGCACTGGCCGAGCGAGGACCCGGACGCCCCGACCGTCCTCGTGTACGGGCACCACGACGTGCAGCCCGCCGCCCTCGCCGACGGCTGGCACACCGACCCGTTCGAGCCGGTGATCCGCGACGGCCGGATGTACGGGCGCGGTGCCGCCGACGACAAGGGCCAGGTGTTCTTCCACACCCTCGGGGTACGGGCGCACCTGGCGGCCACCGGCGCCGCCGCCCCCGCCGTGCACCTCAAGCTGATCGTCGAGGGCGAGGAGGAGTCCGGCTCCGCCCACTTCCGCGATCTCGTCGAGACCCGCGCCGCCGAGCTCGCCGCCGACGTCGTGATCGTCTCCGACACCGGCATGTGGTCCGAGACCACCCCCACCGTCTGCACCGGCATGCGCGGCCTCGCCGACTGCGAGATCGACCTGCACGGTCCGGACCAGGACATCCACTCCGGCGCCTTCGGCGGGGCCGTGCCCAACCCGGCCACCGCCGCCGCCCGGCTGGTCGCGGCCCTGCACGACGCCGACGGACGGGTCACGGTCCCCGGCTTCTACGACAACATCGCCGAACTCACGGACGCGGAGCGCGCGCTCATCGCCGAGCTGCCCTTCGACGAGTCGGAGTGGCTGCGTACGGCCAAGTCCCACGCGGCCGCGGGCGAGGCCGGGTACTCCACGCTGGAGCGCGTCTGGGCCCGCCCCACGGCCGAGGTCAACGGCATCGGCGGCGGCTACCAGGGCCCCGGCGGCAAGACCATCGTGCCCGCCTCCGCCCACCTGAAGCTTTCGTTCCGCCTGGTGTCCGGCCAGGACCCGTACGAGGTCGAGGCGGCCGTCAGGGACTGGGTCGCGGCCGGGATCCCGGACGGAATCCGCCACTCCATCACCTTCGGCGCACCGACCCGGCCGTGCCTGACCCCGCTGGACCACCCGGCCCTCCAGTCGGTCGTCCGGGCCATGGGCCGCGCCTTCGGCGAGAAGATCCGCTTCACGCGGGAGGGCGGCTCCGGCCCCGCGGCCGACCTCCAGGACGTTCTGGACGCGCCCGTCCTCTTCCTCGGCATCTCGGTACCGTCCGACGGCTGGCACGCGCCGAACGAGAAGGTCGAGCTGGACCTCCTGCTCAAGGGCGTCGAGACAAGCGCCTACCTCTGGGGAGACCTCGCCGCCGCCCACCACCGCACCACCGCCTGACACCCGACGCACACACATGACGTACCGAGCCTGCCTGTCCCACCACCGGGGGAGTTGGAAGTACCTGTGAGCACCCATACCGAGCGCCCTCTCACCGAGCGCCCTCTTTCGCTCGCCGCGCCGAGCGGGATCGACCGCGCCGCGCACCACCGTCTCGACGAGGCGTGGCTCGCCGCGGCCTGGAGCCACCCGACGACCCGCGTCTTCGTCGTCTCCGGCGGGCAGGTCCTGATCGACGACACCCCCGACGGCGGCACCGGCATCGTGATGACCCCGGCCTTCGAGGCCCCGGTCACCGAGACCCACCGCTACTTCCTGGGCACCGACGAGGACGGCGTACGGTACTTCGCGCTGCAGAAGGACGCCCTGCCCGGCCGCATGGACCAGTCGGCCCGCCCGGCCGGCCTGCGCGAGGCCGGACTGCTGCTGAACGACCGCGACGCCGGGCTGATGGTGAACGCGGTGGCGCTGGAGAACTGGCAGCGGATGCACCGCTTCTGCTCCCGCTGCGGGGAGCGGACGGTGGTCGCGGCCGCCGGGCACATCCGCCGCTGCCCGGGCTGCGGCGCCGAGCACTACCCGCGCACCGACCCGGCCGTGATCATGCTGGTCACGGACGAGCACGACCGCGCGCTGCTGGGCCGCCAGGTGCACTGGCCGGAGGGCCGCTTCTCCACGCTCGCCGGTTTCGTGGAGCCGGGCGAGTCGATAGAGCAGTCCGTCGTCCGCGAGGTGTGGGAGGAGGCGGGCGTCCGGGTCGGGAAGGTCGAGTACGTGGCCAGCCAGCCCTGGCCCTTCCCGTACAGCCTGATGCTGGGCTTCACGGCCCGCGCCACCACCTCCGAGATCACGGTGGACGGCGAGGAGATCCAGGAGGCCCGCTGGTTCTCGCGGGAGGAGCTGCGTGCGGCGTTCGCCTCGGGCGAGGTGCTGCCGCCGTCGGGCATCTCCATCGCCGCCCGGCTGGTCGAGCTCTGGTACGGCGAGCCGCTGCCGAAGGCGGCCGCGTAACCTTCGTCACTTTCCCGCTTCGTGACACAGCGGAGGGCCCCCGCTCCTCGGCGGGGGCCCTCCGCTGTGTTCGTTCCTGGAGCCGGTCAGACGGCGAGGGCCTGCTTGACCTGGGCCAGGCTCGGGTTCGTCATGACGGACTCGTTGCCCGCGGCGGAGGTCACGAGCACGGTGGGAACGGTCTGGTTGCCGCCGTTGGCCTTCTCCACGAACGCGGCGGACTCCGGGTCGAGCTCGATGTTGATCTCGTTGTACGCGATGCCTTCCCGGTCCAGCTGGGTCTTCAGCCGACGGCAGTAGCCGCACCAGGTCGTGCTGTACATCGTGACGGTGCCCGTGTCCTGCATGCTGCGCTCTCCTTCGTGAGGGCTCGGTGGTCCGAGTAGACGAACGTACGGGACCCGGCGGCCATTCCCGTACGGTCGCCTCCGGGCACCCGGTGTGACCGATACGACTGCGAGGCGCTGCCTGTGGACAACTTTCCCGCCCGCCCCACGAGACCTGGCAGCATGGCGGGGTGACAGCAGCAACGCACTCCTCATCGTTCCCGGGTGGCCCCGCCTCCGCCGACTCGGCCGACGCGGTGCTCCTGGGCCTCGACCCGGAGCAGCGCGAGGTCGCGACGACCCTGCGCGGACCGGTGTGCGTGCTGGCGGGCGCCGGTACCGGCAAGACCCGCGCGATCACCCACCGCATCGCCTACGGCGTCCGGTCCGGCCAGCTCATGCCGGCCAGCGTGCTCGCCGTCACCTTCACCAACCGCGCCGCGGGCGAGATGCGCGGACGCCTGCGCACCCTGGGCGCGGACGGGGTGCAGGCCCGCACCTTCCACTCCGCCGCCCTGCGCCAGCTCCAGTACTTCTGGCCCAAGGCCGTCGGCGGGGAGGTGCCACGGCTGCTGGAGCGCAAGATCCAGTTCGTCGCCGAGGCCGGCGCGCGCTGCCGTATCCGCCTCGACCGGGGCGAGCTGCGCGACGTCACGGGCGAGATCGAATGGGCCAAGGTCACCCAGACCGTGCCCGCCGACTACCCGGTGGCCGCCCTCAAGTCGGGCCGCGAGGCCCCCCGGGACCTGGCCGAGATCGCCCAGATCTACGGGACGTACGAACAGCTCAAGCGCGACCGCGGCATGATCGACTTCGAGGACGTGCTGCTGCTGACCGTCGGCATCCTCCAGGACCGCCACGACATCGCCGAGCAGATCCGCGCCCAGTACCAGCACTTCGTCGTCGACGAGTACCAGGACGTCAGCCCGCTCCAGCAGCGGCTGCTGGACCTGTGGCTCGGCGAGCGCGACAGCCTCTGCGTCGTCGGTGACGCCAGCCAGACCATCTACTCCTTCACCGGCGCCACCCCCGACCACCTGCTGAACTTCCGTACCCGCTACCCGCAGGCCACCGTGGTCAAGCTGGTCCGCGACTACCGCTCCACCCCCCAGGTGGTCCACCTCGCCAACGGGCTCCTGAACCAGGCCAAGGGCCGCGCCGCCGAGCACCGGCTGGAGCTGATCTCCCAGCGCGAGACCGGCCCCGACCCCGTCTACGCCGAGTACGCGGACGAGCCCGCCGAGGCCGAGGGCGTCGCCCACCGGATCCGCGACCTGATCGCCGCGGGCGTCCCGGCCGGCGAGATCGCCGTGCTCTACCGCATCAACGCCCAGTCCGAGGTCTACGAGCAGGCCCTCGCCGACGCCGGGGTCCCCTACCAGCTGCGCGGGGCCGAGCGGTTCTTCGAGCGCCCGGAGGTCCAGAAGGCGATCCTCGCGCTGCGCGGAGCCGCCCGCTCCGGCGGGAACGACCCGCTGCTCGACGACGTCGTGGAGCTGGGTTCGCAGGTCCGGGCGGTGCTCAGCTCCACCGGCTGGACCACCGAGCCGCCCGCCGGCTCCGGCGCCGTGCGCGACCAGTGGGAGTCGCTGGCCGCGCTGGTCCGGCTCGCCGAGGACTTCGCCCGCAGCCGGCCCGGAGCCACCCTCGCCGACCTCACGATCGAGCTGGAGGAGCGCAAGGCCGCCCAGCACGCCCCGACCGTCCAGGGCGTGACCCTGGCCTCGCTGCACGCGGCGAAGGGCCTGGAGTGGGACGCCGTGTTCCTCGCCGGCCTCACCGACGGCATGGTGCCGATCACCTATGCGAAGACCGACGAGCAGGTCGAGGAGGAGAGGCGGCTGCTCTACGTCGGCGTCACCCGGGCGCGGTTGCACCTGACCCTCTCCTGGGCCCTCTCCCGCGCTCCCGGCGGCCGGCCCTCCCGGCGGCCCAGCCGCTTCCTGAACGGCCTGCGGCCGGGCTCCGTGGCCCCGGGCGCCGGGCCCGGCTCCGCGGACGGGCGAGGGGCGCGCAAGCGCGGCCGTCGCGGTCCCGCGCTGTGCCGGGTCTGCGGCAAGACCCTGACCGAGGCCGGCGAGCTGAAGCTGATGCGCTGTGAGGACTGTCCGTCCGACATGGACGAGGGGATCTACGAGCGGCTGCGGGAGTGGCGCGCGGCCCAGTCGAAGGAGCAGGGCCTGCCCGCCTACTGCGTCTTCACCGACAAGACGCTGATCGCCATCGCGGAGGCCGCGCCCTCCGAGGCGGGGGAGCTCTCGATGATCTCCGGAGTGGGGGGTCGTAAGCTTGAGCGGTACGGAGCCGAGGTCCTGGCCATCTGCGCAGGTCAGGAGCTTGGGGCCGGACAATCTGACGACGCGTAGAAACTCGTCGGAAAAATAGTTTGCACATGCCCAGCGAAGACCCATAGGTTCTTAGCAACGGAAACGGTGGCTTCTCCGAAGCCCTGGATCCGTGCTGTACTTATCCGAATACGCATGGGACAGGCCCTCGGGCCGAGTCCCCGAGACGCCGAGAGGAGGCGAGACCAGTGACCAGCTTCATGACCTTCACCAAAATGACCGATCGCTCGGTCGACGCTTCCTGCCTGCTCGGTTCCGTCTCCCTCCTGGGTACCGGTGTGTCCGCGATTTCCGCCGACCGCCCCGCCCTGCTGGCGACCCTTCCGGTCAGTGAGCGCAACGAGCGACCGACCCAGGCACCGGTGGCAGTACTGGCAGCAGAAGCGCAGACGCATGGCGCCTATGGATTCGCTGCCGCAGCCGGTGCCGGATCCCTGAAGAAGCAGACGAAGCAGCAGCACCACCTGATGTGGGCCTTCCGCGGGCTCGAACCCTGGAGTGATCCAGCCTGATCGCATGATCAGGCCGGCGCCTTCAGGGCCGCGGAACCCCACCCGGGATCCGCGGCCCTTCTGTTTGTCCCCCACCGGGGGCGACGGAGCGAAGGGGTCTCGGGACTGGCAGAGCCAGTCGGTGTGAGAGCACAACCCAGCCGAACCCGGCCGACCGGCCGGAACGACTAGCCGAACAAGACGAGGAAGAAACCACCGTGCAACTCGAAGCGCACGCCCCGTCCGTACCGCAGACCCGACTGATCTCCCCGCCCGCAGTCCCGGAGGACCACACCTTGACCCCGCTCACCGCGCTGACCGCGCTCGACGACGCCATCGAGAACCTCGGCGTGCCCGTCCCCTGCCGCACCTTCGACCCCGAGGTCTTCTTCGCCGAGTCCCCGGCCGACGTCGAGTACGCCAAGTCCCTCTGCCGCACCTGCCCGCTGGTCGAGGCCTGCCTCGCCGGGGCGACCGAGCGCCGCGAGCCCTGGGGTGTCTGGGGTGGCGAGCTCTTCGTCCAGGGTGTCGTCGTAGCCCGCAAGCGTCCCCGTGGCCGTCCGCGCAAGAACCCGGTTGTCTCGGCATGACCGCCATCGGAACCATCGACCGCCCCCTGACGCACGACCCCTTGAAGCAGGCCCTCATGACCGCCCACACCACGAGCGAGCAGCCCCACGGCGCCGCCCACGCAGACTTCATCACCGCCGGCGCGATGACCTCGCGTCAGAACAGGACCCGCGAAATGCAACTCATCCCAGAAGCCCTGGCTCGTGCCCATATGGACGAGCTCATGCGTGAGGTGGACGCCGAGCGTCACGCCGTGCGCCTGGTCGCCGCCCGCCGCATGCAGCGGCGTGCCGAGCGCGTCTCCATGCGCGCCCGGCGTGCGCTGGCCATGGCCGTCATGCAGCAAGAGCCGTCATGCAGTAAGAGCTGAAAACAGCATCCCCGGGGGGACCGGTCCGCACGGACCGGTCCCCCCGGTGCGTTGCGGCCCGTTGTCCGCCCCGGACGGGGATATCGTCCGGAGGTGGACCAGCCGACTCCCCATCCCGGCCCGTCGGGATCCGAGGCCCAGCCCGTCGTCTGCGCGAGCTGTGGCACGAGGCCCCCGGGCGAGATCCCGCCCACCTGGACCTGCTCCGTGGAGAACGGGACCAGACAGTACTTCTGCGTCGACTGCGCGCGCGCCAACCTCCGGGCGATCGAGGGCAGGCTCGACTCGTCCTGGTGGTGACGTCGGGTCACCCCGCAGCCGTCACTCGGCCGGGGCGAACCCCGGCAGCCAGGTGTCCAGTTCGTCCCGCAGCCGCACCGTCGCGCCCAGCTGGCACAGCACTCCGATGGTGCTCAGCGTCACGCGGTGGATCAGCAGGTACGAGGGCGGCAGATTGATCTGGCGGCCCAACTGGTGCGCCGGGGAGCGGGGATCGGCGATCCTCGCGGCCTGGCCGCGCAGCCACGGCCGGGTGAAGGTGAACTCCTCGGCCTCGGCGGGCTCGATGATCGGCTTCAGGTAGTCCAGCACCGCGTCGGGGTCCAGCTCGATGGACTCCTTCACGAATCCCTCGGCGCACAGGTGCCCGTAGACCCCCTCGGCGTCACCGTCCAGCGTCATCCGCAGCGACCTGCCGATCGGCTTGGGCCAGCCGCCGGGCAGCCGGTCGACCGTGCCGAAGTCCAGGACCCCCAGCCGCATCCGGCCGTCCGCGCCCGGTATCAGCCGGAAGTTGCCCGGGTGCGGGTCCGCGTGCAGCAGGCCGGTGCGCGCCGGCCCGGAGAACAGGAACCGGGACAGGAGCTGTCCCGCGCGATCCCGCTCCTCCTGGGTGCCGTCGGCTATCACCTCCGACAGCGGGGTCCCTTCCATCCACTCGGTCACCAGCACCTGGTCGCCCTGGTGCACGACTTCCGGCACGACCACGTCCGGGTCGTCCACGAAGGCGTCCGCGTGCGTCCGCTGCGCCTCGGCCTCCAGCTCGTAGTCGAGTTCCTCGGCGACCCGGTCGCGCAACTCCTTGATCAGGGGCTTGATCTCCATGCCGGGGATCAGCGGTCCCAGCAGCCCCGCGAACCGGCCCAGCTGCTTCAGGTCCGACAGCAGCGCCTCACCGGCCCCCGGGTACTGGACCTTGACGGCCACCTGCCGCCCGTCGTGCCACACCGCCCGGTGCACCTGCCCGATGGAGGCCGCTGCGGCCGGCTTGTCCTCGAACTCCTCGAACATGTCGCGCCAGTCGGAGCCCAGACGGTCCGTCAATACCTGATGCACCGTCGCCGCGGGCAGTGGCGGAGCCGCCTCCTGAAGCTTGGTCAGCGCCGCCCGGTAGGGCCCCGCGACCTCCTCGGGCAGCGCCGACTCGAAGACCGACAGGGCCTGCCCGAACTTCATCGCGCCGCCCTTCAGTTCCCCGAGCGTGCGGAACAACTGCTCGGCGGTGCGCTGCTGGAGCTCGCGCGCCACGATCTCCGCGGACTTGCCCCCGATCCGCTTGCCCAGCCCCCACGTGGCCCGTCCCGCGATGCCGAGCGGCAGCGCGGCCAGCTTGACGGTACGGGTGACCGCCTTCCGGGGAAGATCAGACATACGCCCCTCCATGTCCCAGACAGCTGCGCCGCGAACAGCGGTTCTCCGCATCCTGTCATGGCCTCCTCGCGGCTCGGAGGAGGGCACCATCCCCAGACCCCTGCGGGGTGGCCGTGCGCTCCGCGGCCGCCCCGCAGGGGCAGTCGGGATGGGGGAGGAGCGGGGTGTGTTCCCAGTGGAGGGTGGGGAGGGCCGCCTCCCAGCGGGCGGCGGTCGACGCGGGGAGCCGGCCGTCGAGGAAGGCGAGGGCGTGGGCCGCGGCCAGGCCGGCCACCGCCGTGGACAGGCCCAGGTCGCACGGCGCGGCCGCGCGGCGGCGGTGGGCCGAGCGCCACTGGACCAGCATCCTCGGCCAGGCCGCGTCCCGGTCCACGCGGTCGCGCTCCATGCACCCCGCGCAGGCCGTCGTGCCCGGCAGTACCAGAGGTCCCACCAGGCCCGTGCCCTCCAACACCCCCGCGTACAGGTGGGGGATGCCCGCGCCGACCCAGTCGGCCGCGGTGTCCGGGTCCGGGGCCCAGGCGTGCAGACCGTCCCGGGGCGCGACCACCACCAGGGCCAGCGCCGGCTCCGCCCCCTCGTCCTCCCCGGCCCGCGGGGCGCGGCCCGGGGCCGACTCGCGGACCAGCCGGCCCGCGGACTCCGCCCGCGGCCGGCCCACGCTCGCGGGGTCCAGCCCGCCCGGCGCCACGTCCGCCGGCTCCACCCGGCCGCCGTCGAGCACCTCGACCCGGCCCACGCCCGCTCCCGCCAGGACCGCGGCGATCACGGCCCCCACCCGGCCGCTCCCGCGCACCCGGACCCGTATCGCCCGGCGGGCGGCGATCCCCCGTAAGTCCCCGCCCGGCTCCCGGTGGACCAGTGACAGCGAACCCAGGTCGGGCCCCAGTCGCTCCACGGTCTCCGGATGCCCCCGCAGGGCCTGGGCCCGCGGGCCGCCGGCCGTGGCGTCGTCGAGCAGGCCGGCCCCCGCGAGTGTCCTGACCACCTCGTCGACCCGGCCGTCCGGCAGTCCCATCCCGCAGGCCTCGGCCCGCAGCAACTCCATCCCCCGGGTCCCGTCGATCCGGTCGATCAGCGTGCCCGTCGCCGTGTCCACGGGTCCGAGCACCACCGCATGGGCGGGCGTCACCCCGAACTGAACCGTCTGCAGATCCCGCCATGCCCGTGCCAGCGCCGGCTTCACCTTCGGATACATGTCGCGTCCCCCTCGATCTCGATATCCCGAGCGCATGTGCGCCGCCCGTTTCCCGTTCTTCCGCAACAGTGCCCGCCCGCCGGAATCCATGCCGGAATTTGTCCACAGGTGCGAGCTATTAGGCATATGAGATGAAGGGAAATGCCGTTCCGGAAATCGGCCTGGAATCCCTCGTGTTCGAACCCCGGACGGACGGGACTTCCGCCGCCACGACCGGGTACCGTCGTGGCGTGTCCGCCGACCCACCGCAGCGCGCCGTCGAAGTCCGCCGGAGCGCGCGCCGCCGCAGGACCGTATCGGCCTATCGCGAGGGTGACCGTACGGTCGTCCTCATCCCTGCCCGGATGTCCGAGGCGGAGGAGCAGCGCTGGGTGGGCGTCATGCTCGACAAACTGGCCGCACAGGAGAGCAGGCGCACCTTCGGGGACGCGGAACTCACCGAACGCGCCGCCCAGCTGTCCGAGCAGTACTTCGACGGCCGCGCCCGCCCCCGTACGGTCCGCTGGGTCACCAACCAGAACACCCGCTGGGGCTCCTGCACCCCGGCCGAAGGCAGCATCCGGCTCTCCCACCGGCTCCAGGGGATGCCCGAGTACGTCGTCGACTACGTGCTCCTGCACGAGCTGGCCCACCTCCTCGTACCCGGCCACGGGCCCCGCTTCTGGGAACTGCTGGAGGCCTACCCGCGCACCGAGCGGGCCCGCGGCTACCTGGAGGGCGTGGTCGCCGCCGAGCGGCTGCCGAAGGTCCCGGCCGCCCGCGAGGAGTGAGCCCGCGGCGGGCGACGGCGTTCGTCACGTCACGCAGAGTGTTTTGTACCGGGTCGGTACCGGCTTGGCCGGATGTCGGCAGTTGCCGTTAGCCTGAGCGGCACGCATTCACAGTCGGGATGGGGGACGGTCGTACGTATGGCCAGGGAATTCCAACGCGGCCACAAGGCCAAGATCAGTGATCTCACCGCGGGCACCGATCTGTACGTAGGTGTCCAGATCGCCGGGTCCGGACTCGCCTTCGACATCAGCTGTTTCGGCCTGGACGCCAATGAGCAGCTGTCGGACGACCGTTACTTCGTCTTCTTCAATCAGCCGAAGTCGCCGGAAGAGTCCATTCAGCAACTCGGTGCGCAAGCGGGCGACACCGAATCCTTCCGGGTGACGCTGGACCGCATTCCGGCGTCCATCCACAAACTGTCCTTCACCGCCACCATCGACGGCGCCGGACAGATGTCGCAGATCGGCCCGGGCCACATCCGGATCGTGGCCGGCGGCGAAGAGGTCGTCCGCTACGCGTTCACCGGTGCGGAGTTCACCACCGAGCGGGCCGTGATGCTCGGCGACTTCTACCTGAAGGACGTGTGGCGCTTCGCCGCCGTCGGCCAGGGCTTCGACGGCGGACTCGACGCGCTGCTGCGGAACTTCGGCGGCGAGGTCGCCGAGGAGGCGCAGCCGGAGCCGCAGGCCCCGGCCGCCGCCGCCTCGCCCGGGTTCGCCCCGCCGCCGCAGGCGGCCGCCCCGGCCCCGTCCTTCGGCGCCCCGGCCCCGGCGCAGCAGGCCCCCCAGGCCCCGGCTCCCGCGCCGTCCTTCGGCGCGCCCGTGCCGGCGCCCGGCGCCGCGCCGCAGCCGCAGTACCAGCAGCCCGCGGCCCAGGCTCCCGCCCCGGTGCACGCCGCGCCCACCATGGCCGCGCCGCTCGCCCCGCCGGCCCCCGCGCCGTACGGCCAGCCGCAGCAGCCCTCGTACGGCCAGGTCCCCGGACAGGTACCGGGCCAGGTCCCCGGTCAGTACCCCGGCCAGGTCCCGCCGCCCGCCCCGGCCCCCGCCCCCTACGGGCAGCAGCCGGGCTACGGCCAGGTCCCCGGCCAGCCCCCGGGCCAGCAGCCCGGGTACGCCCCGCAGGGCGTACCCGCCGCCGGCGCCGGTCTCGCCGCCGCGCTCCAGCCGTACAAGGAAGCCCCCACCGGCACCCGCTGGACCCCGCAGAACGCACAGCTCATGCGCGTCGACCTCGCCATGGGCGGCCAGGCCGTCCTCGCCCGCCAGGGCAGCATGGTCCTCTACCAGGGCAAGGTCGACTTCAGTTATAAGGGCGCGGGCTTCGCCGGCCGCATCGTCGGCAACGCCACCGGCCAGGAGATGCAGCTCATGCGCTGCACCGGCCGCGGCCAGGTCTTCCTCGCGGAGGACGGCGCCCACCTGCACGCCATCGAGCTGCAGGGCGACGGGATCTGCGTCTCCGCCGAGGCGGTCCTCGCCTTCGACGAGTCGCTCCAGCACGAGGTCCGCCGCATCGAGGGCCACGGCATCCCCGGCGGCGCCCTGTTCACCATGCAGTTCCAGGGCACCGGCACGGTGATCGTCAAGACGCACGGCGTCCCGGTGGTCCTGCCCGTCACCCCGACCACCTTCGCGGACAGCAACGCCATCGTCGCGTGGTCCTCCGCCTCGCAGGTGATCATCTCCAGTCAGGTCCGGCTGCGGCGCAACGCCTACCCCGGCCACAGCGGGGAGACCGTGAACCTCCAGTTCCGCGGCGCTCCCGGCAACTTCATCGTCGTCCAGCCGTACGAGGTCTGAGGGAGCCCGACATGAACGCAATGAACCAGCAACTCGCGGGCTTCGCCCCGACCCCCGTCACGGCCCGCATGGAGAACCACGGCCGGGCCATGCTCAAGGTCGCCATGCAGAGCGGCCAGGACCTCTTCGCCCGCACCGGCTCGATGGTCGCCTACGAGGGCTTCGTCCAGTACGAGCCCAACCCGCCGGCCGTCCGCCAGATGGCCTCGCAGTGGATCACCGGCGAGGGCGCACCGCTGATGAAGTGCACCGGAGACGGCCTGCTCTACCTCGCCGACTACGGCGCCGACGTGGTCGTGATCAACCTCAACAACGACTCGCTCTCGGTCAACGGCACCAACCTGCTCGCCTTCGACGCCCACCTCCAGTGGGGCGTCGAGCGGGTCAAGGGTCTCGCCAAGTTCGCCGGTCAGGGCCTGTTCAACGTGCAGATCGCGGGCACCGGGTGGGTCGCACTGACCTCCCGCGGCACCCCGATCGTGGTCGACTGCGGCCGTGGCGAGGACGAGACGTACGTCGACCCCGACGCGCTCGTCGCCTGGTCGCCGAATCTCAAGGTCAAGGGCAAGCGCAGCTTCAAGGCCTCGTCGATGATCGGCCGGGGCAGCGGGGAGGCCTACCAGATGGCCTTCTCCGGCCAGGGCATCGTCGTCGTACAGCCCAGCGAGGACAGCACCGACCGGCTCCGGGCCCGGGGCTGAGGGGGAGCGGACACATCATGCAGAGCGCACTTTTCGCCCACACCGAGGCGCAGTCCCAGGACCGGTACGCCATCCAGAACCCGCAGCTGCTGCGGGTCTCGCTGACCGGCTCCGACGACGTACTCGCCCGCAAGGGCGCGATGGTCGCCTACCAGGGCATCATCGACTTCGACGGCGAGTACCAGAGCAGCAGCCAGCGGGGCGCCCGCCGCCGCACCGGCGAGGGCCTGGACCTCATGCGCTGCTCCGGCCAGGGCACGGTCTACCTGGCCAACCTGGCCCAGTACGTGCACGTGGTGGACGTGGACCAGGACGGCCTCACGGTCGACAGCAGCTATGTGCTGGCCCTGGACTCCACCCTGCACACCGAGGTCATCGCGGTGGACAGCCAGTACGGGATCTCCGGCTCGGGCAAGTACCAGCTCAACATCTCCGGCCGCGGCAAGGTCGCCCTGATGACCTCCGGTCAGCCGCTGATGATGCACGTCACGCCCGACAAGTACGTCAACGTCGACGCGGACGCGATCGTCGCCTGGTCCACCTCGCTGCGGGTGCAGATGCAGGCCCAGACGCACTCCAGCGGCGTGTGGCGGCGGCGCGGCAACACCGGCGAGGGCTGGGAGCTGAGCTTCCTCGGCACCGGCGTCGCGCTGGTGCAGCCCAGTGAGGTGCTGCCGCCGCAGAACGCCCAGCTCGGCCAGGGCGCCGCCGCGCAGTTCGGCATGGGCCAGCACGGTTCCCACGCCCAGAACCAGAACAACGCCTGGAACTGACCGTTCCCGGCACGGCGAAGGGGCGGTCCCGTCGGGGACCGCCCCTTCGCCGCGTTCGCGTTCTCGATCCGCGTCGGCGTGCTCGGCCGCTCGGGCCGCTCGGCCGAGCGGCCGTTCAGCCGAGCGGCCGTTCAGCCGCCCAGCCGGGCCAGTGTCGCCTCCAGCAGCCGTACGACGGACGTGTCGGCCACCGCCGCCACCTCCTCGTACGGGAACCAGCGCAGGTCCAGGGACTCCTCGCTGATCTCCGCCACCGCGCCGGCCGGGGCCAGCGCCGCGTACTGCACGTCCAGGTGCCAGTGGCACGGAGCCGGGATCGCATGCCGGTCCAGGCGCACCGGCCCGCCGTCCAGCAGGGTCAGCCCCGAGGCGATGCCCGACTCCTCGCGGGCCTCGCGCAGCGCCACCTCGGCGAGGGTCCGGTCACCGGACTCGCAGTGGCCGCCCATCTGGAGCCACATGCCGAGCTTCTTGTGCAGGGTCAGCAGTACGCGCCCCCGCGCCGGGTCGATGACGAGCGCGCTGCCCGTGACGTGCCCGGCCCCGCAGGGCTTGTAGACCCCGTCCGGGTGGGCCGCCAGGTGCTCCAGGTAGAGATCGCGCAGTTCCGGCTGGTCCTCGTACGCCTTCAGGACGAGGACCGCGTCTTCGTGCAGGCTCACTTCTTCTCGTCGCCGTCCTGTTCGCGCTTCTCGGCGGCCTCGCCGAGCATCTTGTCGATCTCCGAGAAGTCCAGCTGCTCGCGGTGCACGAAGCCGTCCGGGTCGTCCAGGTCGGAGGCCGTCGGCAGCATGTCCGGGTGCTCCCACAGGCCGTCGCGGCCGTCCACGCCCCGGGCGTCGGTGAGCGAGGCCCACAGCCGCGAGGCGTCCCGCAGCCGGCGCGGGCGCAGCTCCAGGCCGATCAGCGTCGCGAAGGTCTGCTCGGCCGGACCGCCCGAGGCGCGCCGCCGCCGCATGGTCTCGCGCATCGCGTCCGCCGAGGTCAGCCGGGGCTTGGCGGCCTCGTGCACCACCGCGTCGACCCAGCCCTCGACCAGCGCGAGCGCCGTCTCCAGGCGGGCCAGGGCGGCCTTCTGCTCGGGGGTGTCCTGCGGCTGGAACATGCCGCCCTGGAGCGCTTCCTGCAGCTGCTCCGGGTTGGACGGGTCCAGCTGGCCGACCACGTCCTCCAGCTTCGAGGTGTCGACCTTGATGCCGCGGGCGTAGCCCTCGACCGCGCCGAACAGGTGAGAGCGCAGCCACGGCACGTGCGCGAAGAGCCGGGCGTGGGCCGCCTCGCGCAGGGCCAGGTACAGCCGCACCTCGTCCGAGGGGACGCCCAGGTCCTTGCCGAAGCCCTCGATGTTCAGCGGCAGGAGCGCGGCCTTTCCGGCCGGGCCCAGCGGCAGGCCGATGTCCGTGGAGCCGACTACCTCGCCCGCGAGGGTGCCGACGGCCTGGCCGATCTGCTGGCCGAACATGGCGCCGCCCATGGAGCGCATCATGCCGAGCAGCGGGCCCGCCATGGCCTGCATCTCCTCGGGCAGGACGCCGCCCATGGCAGCGCCGACCCGCTCCGCGACCGGGTCCACGAGCTCCTTCCACACCGGGAGGGTCGCCTCGACCCACTCGGCGCGGCTCCAGGCCACGGCCGTGGTGGCGCCCGAGGGCAGCGAGGTCACCCCGTCCAGCCAGTGGTCGGCGAGGCGCACGGCCTCTTCGACGGCGGACTTCTCGGCGATGCCGACGCTCGTGTCCTTCACGCCGTCCGCGGTGCCCTGCGCGACGGTCTGGCGGGCGATGTCCTTGGCCATGTCCCAGTTCACGGGACCGCCCTCGTAGCTCAGCATCTGGCCGAGCTGCTGGAACGCGGCACCCAGGTCGTTCGGGTTCATCGAACCGAACATCGCGGCGAACGGGTTGTCCGCTCCGGGAGCGCCCGCCCCGCCCGGCAGGCCCATGCCGGGGAACCCGAAAGGATTCGCCGGGCCGCCCTGACCGCCCTGATTGCCCTTCTTCTTGCCTTCGTCGCCGTCTTCCGGCTCCTCCGGCGGAAGGCCGAATCCGAATGGGGTGTCGCTCACGGGTTTCCTCGGCTCGTAGGGCCGCCGGCGGGAGCCGACGGGCAATGGTCCGACAACACCACCCAGCGTAGACACCGCGGCCGCATCCGGGCTCGGTGCTCCGCCGACTCCTGGGCTGCGGCAGGATGGACATCACCTGGTGGGTACGCGTCACGGCGCGTCCCTACTGAAGACAACCGCTGGAGACGCCCGGTGAGTTCCCCAGATCCGCAGTTTCGCGCGATGCCCGACGACGAAAACAGCTCCGAGCACGGTGACGGCGCCCCCGGCGTTCGCCAGCCGCGAAACCCGGCGGACTTCCGCCGGCACAGCCCCGTGATCGCCGTGACCGGGGCCGCGTCCGGAGTCGGCGCGGCCCTCGTGAGCCGCCTGGCCGCCTCCGACGAGGTCAAGCAGGTCGTCGCCATCGACGAGCGGCGGGGGGACTGTGCCGCCGCGCAGTGGCACATCCTGGACGTACGGGACCCCGCGATCGCCGAGAAGCTGCGCGGGGCGGACGTCGTGGTCCACCTCGCCCTCGACCTCGACCTGGAGACGGATCCGGCCGCCCGCACGGCGTACAACGTGCGCGGCACCCAGACCGTCCTGACGGCGGCCGCCGCGGCCGGCGTGCACCGGGTCGTGCTCTGCACCTCGGCGATGGTCTACGGGGCCCTGCCGGACAACGACATCCCGCTGTCCGAGGACTCCGAGCTGCGGGCCACCGCCGAGGCGACCGGCGTCGGCGACCTGCTGGAGATCGAGCGGCTCGGCCGCCGGGCCCCCCGCGCGCACCCGGGACTGAACGTCACCGTGATCCGCCCGGCCGTCCTGGTCGGCGGCACCGACACCGCCCTGACCCGGTACTTCGAGTCCCCGCGGCTGCTCGTGGTGGCCGGATCCCGCCCGACCTGGCAGTTCTGCCACGTGGAAGACCTGGTCAGCGCCCTGGAGTACGCGGCCCTGGAGAAGGTCGAGGGCGAGCTCGCCGTGGGCTGCGAGGGGTGGCTGGAGCAGGAGGAGGTCGAGGAGCTGAGCGGCATCCGCCGCATGGAGCTGCCCTCGGCGGTCGCGCTGGGCGCCGCGGCCCGGCTGCACCGGATCGGCCTGACCCCGTCACCGGCCGGGGACCTCGCCTACACGATGCACCCCTGGGTGGTCAGCGTCAGCGGGCTGCACGCGGCGGGCTGGCGGCCGCGCTGGACCAACGAGGAGGTGCTCGCCGAGCTCCTCCAGGAGGTCTCGGGCCGCCACACGGTCGCGGGCCGCCGGCTGGGCCGCAGGGACGCCGCCACGGCCGCCGGTGCGGCGGGCGCCACGGTGGCGCTGCTGGGCGCGGCCGCGGCGGTCCGCCTGGCGCGCAAGCGGCGCGGTATCTGACCGGCCCGGACCCGCGGAAGCCCGCCGTCCGCCCGGGTGGACCGCGGGCCTGCGCGGGCCCGTCCTGTAGGAGGCTCCCAAGGTGCCGGGCCCGCCCCGGGCGAATCTGCTATTTCGCCGTGTCAGCGGCTAGGGCACGATGAAGGCATGGCACCGCACTTCGACCACCCCGGTGAGCAGGCCGCTTCGGACCCGATCCGGCTGCTCCAGATCCGCGAGACCCCCCTGTCGATCGACGAGGTCTTCCAGGCCGTCGGCGACGACGCCTCGGGCGGTACGACGCTCTTCGTCGGCACGGTGCGCAACCACGACAGCGGGGCGGACGTCGACTCGCTCGGCTACTCCTGCCACCCGACCGCCGAGGCCGAGATGCGCCGCGTGGCCGAGCGGGTCGTGGCCAAGTTCCCGGTCCGCGCCCTGGCGGCCGTGCACCGCGTCGGTGACCTGGCCGTGGGCGACCTGGCCGTCGTCGTCGCGGTGTCCTGCCCGCACCGCGGCGAGGCCTTCGAGGCCGCCCGGATGCTGATCGACGACCTCAAGCACGAGGTCCCGATCTGGAAGCACCAGACGTTCAGCGACGGCAGCGAAGAATGGGTCGGCGCCTGCTGAACCCCCCGGTCGGGGAGCGGCACCCGGAAGGCGGTACCCTCGCACCCGTTCGGCCGCGCAACACGCCCTCGATTTGCGTAACCCCCCCACGGGCACGAGCGTTGAAGCCACCAACGAAACGTACTTCGGGGTAGGGAGGCAGGCCCATGGCGTCTTTGGCGTGGTTGCTGATTCCGCTGTTCGCCGCGATCGGAGCGGCGATATGGGGCAGCTGGGCGGCACGCGACCGCACACAGGGTGACATATCCGAGCTGGCGGGCTACGCGCGTTTCCGCGAAGCCATGGCCAATGCCGATCAGCCCCGGGCCACGGCGGACGCCCATTCCGCACACCCCGCCTCCGATGCCGTCTGACTCCGAGCGACGCCCGTCCGGCGCCGTGCGACGACGCCGGGCCCACGCTCCGCGTCCGTCCCGTTCCGGACTGCTGCCGACTCCACCGCCCCCGGTGAGATTCCGCTGAGAGTTTCGCGCACGGCCCCCGTACGGACCGGCCCCGAGGGCCGCCCTGCAGGGCCGTCCCGTACTGTCGGATCCATGCCACGCCGCACCGCGACGATGCTCGCCTCCACCCTGGTGCTGTTCGCGCTGCTCTGCGCAGGGGTGTTCATCAAGGTCCCGTACTCCGAGATGAGCCCCGGCCCGACCGTGAACACCCTCGGGGACTCGCACGGCGCGCCCGTCCTCAACATCTCGGGGCGCAAGACGTACCCGACCAGCGGGCACCTCAATATGACGACGGTCCGCGTCACCGGCGCCGACTACGACATGAGCCTGGTGGAAGCGGTGTACGGCTGGCTGGCCGGCGACAACATCGTCGTCCCGCACGAGAACCTCTACCCGAACGGCAAGACGGACGCGGAGTCCACCCAGGAGAACGCCGAGGAGTTCAGCCAGTCGCAGCAGAGCGCCAAGGTGGCGGCCCTGAAGCAGCTCGGCATCCCGGTCACCGCCCGGGTGATCGTCTCCACCGTGGTCAAGGACAGCCCCTCCGAGGGCCGGCTGCACGCCGGTGACGTGATCAAGGCCGTGGACGGCGCCCCCGTCACCGCCCCCGAGGACGTGGCCAAGCTCGTCACCAAGCACAAGCCCGGTGAGCCGGTGGAATTCACCATCGTGCCCGCCAAGGACGCGGCCGAGGCGGCGAAGGCGAACGACAACGACCCCGCCACCTCGAAGGTGACGATCACCGCGGGCAAGGCGGAGGGCGACGGTCACGCCATCGTCGGCATCCGGGCCGGCACCGACCACGCCTTCCCGTTCACGATCGACATCAAGCTCGCCGACGTCGGCGGCCCGAGCGCCGGTCTGATGTTCGCCCTCGGCATCGTCGACAAGCTGACCCCGGAGGACCTGACCGGCGGGAAGTTCGTCGCGGGCACCGGCACGATCGACGACGCGGGCAAGGTCGGCCCCATCGGCGGTATCCAGATGAAGACCATCGGAGCCCGGCAGGCCGGCGCCCGGTACTTCCTGACGCCCGCCGAGAACTGCGCCTCCGCGGCCTCGAACGTGCCCGACGGGCTGACCCTGGTCAAGGTCGCCACCATCGACGACGCCACCAAGGCGCTGCAGAAGATCAGCAAGGGGGACACGGCCGGGCTGCCGCAGTGCAAGCCCTGACCGCTCCGTCCCCCGTCCGCCCGTCCCCCGACGTGCCGCCGCCGTGCCCGGCGCGACCACCTACGAGCGCGACCTACGAGAAGGTCGCAGCCAAAGCCTCCGCCAGCCCGGGCACCAGGCCCGCACCGGTGAGGACCTCCGTCGAGGCGTCCTTCTCGCGCAGCCGTACGGCCGACTCGCGCGAGCCGTCGCGCAGCACGGCCACGGTCAGGCGGACCTCCTGCCGCTCCGGGTGACCGGCGACCCACTTCGACAGCTGCTTGTCGCTCAGGCCCTCCGGTACGGACGCCTCCGCCGACGGCGGCAGCATCAGACGCTCCACGGTCAGCGCGCAGCCGACGACCGCGTCGGGCCAGGCGATGGTGCCCAGGAACTTGTCGAGGGGGGTCCCCTTCGGGACCTCGTCCTGCTCGATCGGGGTCAGCGAGGACTTGCCGGCGTCGTCCTGGTCGACACCGAGCTGGCTCGCGAGCCGCGGCTCCTGCTTCTTGAGCCGGGCCGTGTCGACGAGCGCGAAGAGCCGTGCGGGCTTGTCCCAGCCGAGGCCGGCCGCGTACTCGTCGATCTCGAGGCAGGCACGGGTCAGCGGGCTGGCAGCCATGGGGGTGCCGGGGGAAGGCGAAAGGTTGGACATGGGCAACATCCTGCCTCCTTTCCACCGGATACCGGGAACTGACCGAAGCCTCAGTAAGTTGCATGAGTGGGCTCTACGATCGGGGGCCCGTTCATTACCAGACTCAGCGACTTTCGAGGTGCGCACCTTGGCTTTCCAGATGCCGGACCGCGGCGGAGGCCCCTCCGGGCCACGGATGAGAGTCGGCCGCCCCTCCCGGCGGGCCAGAACTCTCCTCATGACCTTGGGCGTGCTGGCCGTCCTGGCCATGCTCTTCATCATGTTCGCGGGCTTCTGGACTGACTGGCTCTGGTTCCGCTCCGTGAAGTACTCCACCGTCTTCACCACCACGCTGTGGACCAAGATCGGCCTCTTCGCCGTGTTCGGTCTGCTGATGGCGGGTGCCGTCGGTTTCAACATCTGGCTGGCCCACCGGCTGCGGCCGCCGCTCAGCGCGATGTCGATGGAACAGCAGAGCCTCGACCGCTACCGGATGAGCATCGCCCCGTACAAGAAGTGGCTGCTCCTGGGCATCGCCGTGCTCGTCGGCCTGATCGCCGGCGCCTCGGCGGCCGGTCAGTGGAAGACCTGGCTCATGTATGTGAACGGGGTGACCTTCGGTACGAAGGACCCGCAGTTCCGCATGGACGTGTCCTTCTACACCTTCGACCTGCCCTGGTACCGCTTCCTGCTCGGCTTCGGCTTCGCCGCCGTCGTGCTGTCGGTGATCGCCGCGGCCGTCGTGCACTACCTGTACGGCGGACTGCGCGTGACCAGCCCGGGCGCCCGGGCCACCGCCGCCGCGACCGGGCACCTGTCGGTGCTGCTCGGCCTCTTCGTCACGCTGAAGGCGGTCGCCTACTGGCTCGACCGCTACGGGCTCGCCGTGAAGTCCAGCGACTTCAAGGCCGCCGACAACTGGACGGGCCTGCGCTACGTCGACGCGAACGCCTATCTGCCGGCGAAGACGATCCTCGTCGCCATCGCCGCGATCTGCGCCCTGCTGTTCTTCGCGACGCTGTGGCGCCGCACCTGGCAGCTGCCGGTCATCGGCTTCGGCCTGATGGTGCTCTCGGCGATCCTGATCGGCGGGCTCTACCCGGCGATCGTGCAGAAGTTCCAGGTCCAGCCGAACGAGCAGGCCAAGGAATCCCCGTACGTCCAGAAGAACATCAAGGCCACGCGCGACGCCTACGACATCGCAGGCTCCGAGGTCACGGACTACCCGGGCGTCCCGCAGACGGAGGACCGGGGCAAGCTGCGGCCGCAGGCCGACACCACGGCCAGCATCCGCATCCTCGACCCGAACATCGTCTCGCCGGCCTTCCAGCAGCTCCAGCAGGTCAAGGGCTACTACGCCTTCCCGTCCACGCTCGCCGTGGACCGGTACAGCGGCCAGGACACGGTCATCGGGCTGCGCGAGCTGAACATCGGCGGCATCCCGAAGAACAACTGGATCAACGACCACTTCAAGTACACGCACGGCTACGGAGTGGTCGCGGCCAAGGGCACCACCGTGAAGGACGGCGCTCCCGACTTCACGCAGTCCGACCTGCCCTCCAAGGGCATGTTCGGCACGGACTTCGAGCAGCGCATCTACTACGGCGAGCAGACGAAGCAGTACTCGATCGTCGGCGGTCCGCAGAAGGAGCTCGACTACTCGGACGACAAGGGCGAGAAGGAGACGAGCTACAAGGGCGACTCCGGCGTCAATCTCGACAGCCCGGTCAACCGGGCCGCCTACGCGCTCACCTTCAACGAGCCGCAGATCCTCTACTCGGGCGCCATCGGCGACGGCTCGCGGATCCTCTACAACCGCACGCCCAAGGAGCGCGTCGAGGCGGTCGCCCCGTGGCTGACCATCGACGGCGCGCCCTACCCGGCCGTGATCGACGGCCGGATCAAGTGGATCGTCGACGCCTACACGACCACCAACGGCTACCCGTACGCCTCGCGCACCACCCTGGGCCAGAGCACCGCGGACTCGCTGACCAACAGCCAGCGTGCGGTGGTCGCCCAGGAGAACCAGGTCAACTACATCCGCAACTCGGTGAAGGCCACCGTCGACGCGTACGACGGCTCGGTCGACCTGTACCAGTGGGACACCCAGGACCCGGTCCTGAAGACCTGGATGAAGGCGTTCCCGGGCACGGTGAAGCCCAAGGCCGACATCGCCAAGCCGCTCATGGACCACCTCCGGTACCCGCAGGACCTCTTCAAGGTCCAGCGCGAGCTGCTGACCCGGTACCACGTCACCGACCCGCAGACCTTCCTCAGCGGCAGTGAGGCGTGGGCGGTCCCGGACGACCCGACGACCAAGGCCGGTACGGCCGTTCCGCCGTACTACCTGTCGATGAAGATGCCGGGCCAGAAGGAGAAGGACCAGGTCTTCTCGCTCACCACGACGTTCACGCCGAACGAGCGGCCCAACCTGAGTGCCTTCATGGCGGTCAACGCCGATCCGGGCACCCCGGACTACGGCAAGATCCGCATTCTGAAGATGCCGACGAGCAAGCCGCCGGACGGCCCCGGTCAGGTGCAGAGCAAGTTCCAGTCGGAGCCGAAGATCGCCGAGTCCATCCGCCTGCTGCGCGGTGGTGACTCGGAGATCGAGTACGGCAACCTGCTCGCGGTGCCGCTCGACGGCGGCATGCTCTACGTCGAGCCGGTCTACGTCCGCAGCTCCGGCCTCAAGTACCCGCTGCTGCGCAAGGTGCTCGTGACCTACGGCAACCAGACCGCCTTCGAGGACACGCTGGAGAAGGCGCTCAACGTGGTCTTCGGGGCCGAGGCGCCGACCGTTCCGGTACCCCCGGACCAGCCGCCGGGCGACGGCACCGTCACGCCGCCGACCATCACGGACCCGACGGTCAAGGCGGCGCTCGGCGACGCGCAGAAGGCCATCGAGGACGCCGAGAAGGCCCGACAGGCCGGCGACTGGGCGGCCTTCGGCAAGGCCCAGGACGAGATCAAGGCGGCGCTGAAGCGGGCGATCGACGCCGAGGCGAAGCTCACGACGCCCGCGCCGTCGGGCCAGTGATCAATGGGTAATGGTTCCACCCCGTGTCGTGATACTGTGGTTTCACCGACGCGGGGTGGAGCAGCTCGGTAGCTCGCTGGGCTCATAACCCAGAGGTCGCAGGTTCAAATCCTGTCCCCGCTACTGAAGATGAAGGCCCGGATCCATGGGATCCGGGCCTTCGTCATGCCCGGGGCCAACACGCGGTAGCCGGGGAGGGTGAGTTGTCGGTGGAGCGTGTTTGACTTACCCCACTGTGGGCATGTCGACAAAACGCTGTAGTGACCTCACTGGCTGCGACATACCAGGTGTACGCGGGTAGCAGGTGATGCGACGATGGGATTTATGGGGGACAGGTCAACTCTGCTGGAGACAGGGCGGTTTGTGAGGGCGGAGTCCGGGACGGACACAGAGGCCGAGGGGGCGGCTCCGGTCGTCGACGCGCAGACCGCACTGACCGATGCGGATTTCGCGGAGGAGATGTTCGCCGAGACCGACGCGGCGAGTGACGCCGAGCTCGAAGCACGGCACCGGGTGGCCGCCGACAAGGGCGACCCCGGGGCCATGAGCGTGCTCGGCGCGCTGCTGCTGCGCCGCGGCGACCTCGACGGCGCCGAGCCCTACCTGCGGGGGGCCACCGGTGAAGGCGACCGCGCCGCCGCCAACAACCTGGGCGTCCTGCTGCACCAGCGCGGCTACCCCGAGGAGGCCGCCGACTGGTGGCGGGTCGCTGCCGTCGCCGGATCCGCTCCCGCCGCGCACGCCCTGGGCCGCTACTTCCGCGAGCGCGGGGACGAGCCCGCCGCCGAGTACTGGATGCGGCAGGCGGCCGAATCCGGCCACGCGCTGGGCGCGTACGGGCTGGCCGACCTGCTGGAGCACCGCGGGGACAAGGGCGTCGAACGCTGGTTCCGCGCCGCAGCCGAACAGGGGCACCGCGAAGCCGCGTACCGGCTGGCGAGGCACCTGCGCAAGGGCGACCCCGCCGAGGCCGAGCAGTGGTACCGGCAGGCCGCCGCGCGCGGGCACCGGCGTGCCGCGCTGCACCTGGGCGCGCTGCTGGAGGCACGCGGCGAGCTCAAGGAGGCCGGGCGCTGGTACCTGACCTCCGCCAAGCAGGGCGAGGCACGGGCGGCGTGCGCGCTCGGCTTCCTGCTGCGCGACGCGGGCGACGAGGAGAGCGCGGCCGTGTGGTGGCACCGGGCGGCGCAGGACGGCGACGGCAACGCCGCCAACGCGCTGGGCGCGCTGCACGCCGCACGCGGTGAGACCCAGACCGCGGAGCGCTGGTACCGGACCGCCATGGACGCGGGCGACCAAAACGGGGCGTACAACCTTGCTCTGCTGTGCGTCGCACAGGACCGGACCGCGCAGGCCGAGCAGTGGTACCGGCGCGCCGCCTACGCCGGCCACCGCGAGGCGGCCAACGCGCTGGCGATCCTGCTGCTCCAGGGCGGTGACGCGGCGGGCGCGGAGCCGTGGTTCTCGAAGGCGGCGGAGGCGGGCAGCGTCGACGCGGCCTTCAACCTCGGGATCCTGTTCGCCAGCCGCGACGAGGACCGGACCGCGCTGAAGTGGTACGAGCGGGCGGCGTCGGCCGGGCACACCGACGCGGCGCTGCAGGTCGGCATCGCCCTGGTCCGGGACGGCGAGGACCGGGCGGCCGAGCGCCACCTGCGCTGCGCGGCGGGCGGCGGCAGCGCGGAGGCGGCGTTCCGCCTGGCCGCGCTGCTGGAGTCGCTGGCCCCGCCGCCGGAGCCGGTGGCGCTGGGCGAGCCCGTGGGCGGCGCCCCGCGCACCGAGAGCGAGGAGTGGTACGAGCGGGCCGCCGAGCTGGGGCACCGCCGGGCCCAGGTGCGGGTCGGCATGCTCGCCGCCGCCCGCGGTGACCTGGCGGTCGCCTCGCGCTGGTACCGGGAGGCGGCCGAGGCAGGCTCCCGCAACGGCGCCTTCAACCTCGGGCTGCTGCTGGCCCGCGAGGGCAACGAGCCGGAGGCCGCCCTGTGGTGGACCCGCGCGGCGGTGGCGGGGCACGGCCGCGCCGCCCTGCGCCTCGGCCTGCTGGCGGCCCGCCACGGGGACCTCGCGGAGGGCCAGAAGTGGTGCGTGCGCGCCATGGAACTGGGCCCGGCCGAGGTCTCGGAACGCGCGGCCCGACTCCGCGAGGCCCTGGCCGAGGAGCTCTCGGCCTAGGCGGTCTCTTTCGGATCCTTCCGGGCGCCGCGGGCTCGGCCGACCGGACCGAAGGAGACGGCCCGGGCGCGCGGTCCGCCGCGGCTCTCGGCTCTCAGCGGTAGAGCCAGGAGGTGGAGCGGGCGTAGACGTGCCGGAAGGCGAGCGGCATCAGCAGGTCGTTGACGCGGCGCTGCACCGTGCCCGGGGTCTTCGAGTCGCGGTTCGTCGCCGCGGCACGGGTCATCCGGGCCACCCGGGGGCGCCGTACGCGGGTGTACTCGGCCAGGGCGGCCGCCACCCCCGGCGCCCCGGCGACGCAGCGGGCCAGGGCCACCGCGTCCTCGATCGCCATCGACGCGCCCTGCCCGGCTCCCACCGGGTGGGCGGCGTCGCCGATCAGCACGGTGCGCCCGTCGTGCCAGACGGGCACGTCCGCCAGCCGGTGCATCGGCATCGGGCGGTCGACGCGGGTCGCCGCCCGGATCAGGGACAGCGGCAGCTTCTCCCTGCCGTACAGCTCCGCCAGCAGGCCCCGGGTGACGTCCGCCGGGTCCGGGGGCCCCGGTGAGGGCACCTGGGCCGACCACCAGACCGTGCCGTCGGCCGCCGGGACGCACAGGAAGGCACCGCGGCGCCCGAAGACGAAGTGGTAGGTGCCCGGGGTGAGCCGCACGCCCTCGGAGACCCCCGACACGCTGTAGAGGCCCGCGTACCGCACCTGCGGCGCCGCCGGGTCCAGCGCGGTGCGGGTGGCGGACCAGATGCCGTCGGCCGCCACCACCAGGTCCGCGTCCAGGTCCGCCGGGTCCACCCGGCGTCCCGTCTCGATCCGGGCGCCGGCGCGCACCGCCTCGGCGCGCAGCACCTCCACCAGCCGTCCGCGCAGCAGGGTCGTGCTGTGCAGGCTGTCCGAGGCCCGCCGGCCGCGCGGCACCTCCCCGAGGAGCTTGCCCGAGGCGGACCACATCCGCTGCAGGGCGACCGGGAAGCCCGCGGCCCGGACCTCGGCGAGGCAGCCCAGCGCGTCCAGCCCCCGCAGCCCGTTGACGGCGAGGCTGAGGAAGGAGCCCACCTGGCCGGCCGGGTCCTCGTACGCCTCGTGGACCGTGACCTCCGCGCCGGTCGCGCGCCGCAGCGCGATCGCGCTCGCCGCTCCGGCCACTCCGCCCCCGATGACTGACACACGCATGTCCGACCCCTTTAGCTGAATCCACATTCACTGAATTTCGATTCGGTGAAACTGGGTTCAGTATGATGAGGCCGAGAAGACGGCGTCAAGCGGGAACGGGGATCGCGGTGGGAGTGCGCAAGGAGCGGGCGGCCGGCACGGAGGCGGCGCTCAAGGAGGCGGCGCGGGCCCTCTTCCTGGAGCGCGGCTACGCACAGACGAAGATCACCGACATCACCAAGGCCGCCGGCCGGTCCACCGGGTCCTTCTACGAGCACTTCGCGGGCAAGGACGAACTGCTGGGCGCGCTGCTCGCGGACATGGAGGCCCAGGTGGACGTGGAGGTCGGCGCGCACGATCACCCCCGCGAACACGATCTCGCCGACCGGGCGCAGCTGCGGACACATGTGGCGGTCACCTGGCGCGTCTTCCGGGACCATCTGCCCGTCGTGGTCGCCCTCTTCCAGAAGTCCATGGCCGAGCCGCCCGGCTCGGGGCAGGCCTGGGGGCGGCTCCTCGCGGACACCGCACCGCTGCGCGAGCACCTCGCGTACATGCGCGAGCGGGGCCGTGAGCTGCCCGGGGACCCGGAACTGGTCGCCGCGGCGATGGGGGCGATGATCTCGATGCTCGGGTACGCCGCCATGGCCGGCGGAGCCGCGCTCGACGACGACGAGGTGGTGGAGACGCTGACAGCGCTGCTGCACCGGGGACTGGCCGGTTAACCGATTTGCATCTGCCGGGGGCCTTCACGTAACGTTGGGTTTACCGACGCGGGGTGGAGCAGCTCGGTAGCTCGCTGGGCTCATAACCCAGAGGTCGCAGGTTCAAATCCTGTCCCCGCTACTGAAGACTCAGGGCCCGGATCCAATGGATCCGGGCCCTGAGTCGTTTCCGCCTGCCAAGAGCGCGAACAGAAGTCGAACGCGGAAGGGCCCGGACCCCCAGGGGTCCGGGCCCTTCCATGTCGGTGTTCTCAGGCGCCGGCGCAGTTCGGGCAGACGCCGCGATACGTCACCTCGACCGCCGACACCACGAAGCCGAAGCGCTCCGCGTCGGGCAGATCGGCCAGCGGGTTGCCCGCCGGGTGCACGTCGCGGATCGCGCCGCACTGGGCGCAGACCAGGTGCTGGTGGGGCCGGTGGGCGTTGGGGTCGTACCGCTTGGCGCGGCGGTCCGTGGAGACCTCCAGGACCTCGCCGAGGGTGACGAGCTCGCCCAGGGTGTTGTAGACGGTCGCGCGCGAGATCTCGGGCAGCCTGGCCACCGCGAGCGCGTGCACCTCGTCCGCCGTCAGGTGCACGTGGTCACCGTCGAGCACCTCGGCCACGACGCGTCGCTGCGCCGTCATGCGCCAGCCGCGTCCGCGAAGTCGATCCAGCAGGTCACTCATAGACATCAGCCTAACAGTGAGGGATTCGGTGTAACTCCCGAATCAGTGCGGACTTGGATCCTTACTTGACTTAGACAAAGTCCATCGTAGGATCGAGTACGGCAAACGCCAAGGACAGGACATGCAGGGATGACGCAGGAGGCGCACGTGACGCAGGGACCGCTCACCACGGAGGCCGGAGCGCCGGTCGCCGACAACCAGAACAGCGAGACCGCCGGCATCGGCGGCCCCGTCCTGGTCCAGGACCAGCTGCTGCTGGAGAAGCTCGCGCACTTCAACCGCGAGCGCATCCCGGAGCGCGTGGTGCACGCCCGCGGCGCCGGTGCCTACGGCACCTTCACGCTGACCCGCGACGTCTCGCAGTGGACCCGCGCCAAGTTCCTGTCCGAGGTCGGCAAGGAGACCGAGACCTTCCTGCGCTTCTCCACCGTCGCGGGCAACCTCGGCAGCGCCGACGCGGTCCGCGACCCCCGCGGCTGGGCGCTGAAGTTCTACACCGAAGAGGGCAACTACGACCTCGTCGGCAACAACACCCCGGTGTTCTTCATCAAGGACGCCATCAAGTTCCCCGACTTCATCCACACCCAGAAGCGGGACCCGTACACGGGCTCGCAGGAAGCGGACAACGTCTGGGACTTCTGGGGTCTGTCGCCCGAGTCGACCCACCAGGTGACCTGGCTGTTCGGTGACCGCGGCATCCCGGCGTCCTACCGCCACATGAACGGCTACGGCTCGCACACGTTCCAGTGGAACAACGAGGCCGGCGAGGTCTTCTGGGTCAAGTACCACTTCAAGACCGACCAGGGCATCAAGAACCTCACCCAGGCCGAGGCCAACGCCCTCGCCGGGGAGGACCCCGACTCGCACCAGCGCGACCTGCGCGAGGCCGTCGAGCGCGGCGACTTCCCGACCTGGACCGTGCAGGTCCAGATCATGCCCGCGGCCGAGGCGGCCGAGTACCGCTTCAACCCGTTCGACCTCACCAAGGTGTGGCCGCACGAGGACTACCCGCCGATCGAGATCGGCAAGCTGGAGCTCAACCGCAACCCGGAGAACGTCTTCGCGGAGGTCGAGCAGAGCATCTTCAGCCCGGCGCACTTCGTCCCCGGCATCGGTCCCTCCCCGGACAAGATGCTCCAGGGCCGCCTCTTCGGCTACGGCGACGCCCACCGCTACCGCGTCGGCATCAACGCCGACCACCTGCCGGTGAACCGCCCGCACGCCACCGAGGCGCGCACCAACTCCCGTGACGGCTACCTGTACGACGGCCGCCACAAGGGCGCGAAGAACTACGAGCCGAACAGCTTCGGCGGCCCGCACCAGACGGACCGCCCGCTGTGGCAGCCCGTCCCGGTCACCGGCGGCACGGGCAACCACCCGGCTGCCGTCCACCGCGAGGACAACGACTTCGTCCAGGCGGGCAACCTCTACCGCCTGTACTCGGAGGACGAGAAGGCCCGCCTGGTCGAGAACCTGTCCGGCTTCATCGCCAAGGTCTCCCGCGACGACATCGTCGAGCGCGCGATCAACAACTTCCGCCAGGCGGACGGTGACTTCGGCAAGCGGCTCGAGGCCGCGGTCCAGGCCCTCCGCGGCTGATCCCGGATCGCTTGTCGTAGCAGGACGCCGGGCCGCAGCCCTCTTCGGAGGGCTGCGGCCCGGCGTCGTTTCACGCGGAGACCGTGCGCCGCGCCGGTACCCAGCAGCGGATGACGTCCCGTACGGACACGATGCCGACCGGTCCGCCGTGCTCCAGCACGATCAGGTGCCGGAAACCGCCGTGGGCCATCGCCTCGGCGGCTTCCTGCACCGTGGCTTCCGGGGTGCAGAACACGACGTTGTTGGTGGTGTGCGCGCCCACGGACTCCCGGTCCGGATCGTGGCCCGCGCCTATGGAGTTGAGGATGTCGCGCTCGGTCAGAATGCCGATTCCGCTGTGGTCGGGGTCGAGGACGACGGCCGCGCCGACGCGCCGGCCGGACATCAGGCAGGCCGCCTGCCGGAGGGTGTGTGCGGGTCCGAGGGTGAGGATCACGGTGCTCATTGCGTCACGGACGAGCATGAAGAGAGCCACCTCCTGGGGTGAGTCCCCCCGCTTGGGTGGGTGCGCCGAGTGGCCCTGGAGCAGCAGCCTCCAGTGAAATGCTTCACAAGCGCACAAGCGTGGGGACTTTCAGACTCCCACGGACCCGGAGGCCCGACAAGAAGGCGCGGGGCGGAGCGTGAGCAGCGCGCGGCGGACTCAGGCGCGCGGGCGCAACAGGCCCAGCATCTCCTCGTGGAGCAGTCCGTTCGAGGCCGCGGCGTTCCCGCCGTGCACCCCGTCCACCCCGTCGAGGCTGGTGAAGCGGCCGCCCGCCTCCTGGACCACGACCGCGATGGCCGCCATGTCCCACAGGTTGAGCTCCGGCTCCGCGCACAGGTCCAGCGAGCCCTCGGCGACCATCATGTACGGCCAGAAGTCGCCGTAGCCGCGGGTGCGCCAGCACGCGCGCGTCAGGTCCAGGAATCCGGCGAGCCGGCCCTGCTCCTCCCAGCCGCTCAACGAGGAGTACGCGAACGAGGCGTCGCCCAGTCCGGCCACCTTGGACACGCCGATGGCCGTGGTCGCGCCGAGCGCGCCGCCCGCGTACGCACCCCCGCCCCTGGTCGCCCACCAGCGGCGGCCCAGCGCCGGTGCGGACACCACGCCGACCACGGGGCGGAACCCGCCGTCCTCGCCCTCGGCCATCAGGGAGATCAGCGTCGCCCAGACGGGCACCCCGCGCACGTAGTTCTTCGTGCCGTCGATCGGGTCCACGACCCAGCGGCGCGGACCGCTGCCCTTGAGCCCGTACTCCTCGCCCAGGATGGCGTCGTCGGGCCGGGCGGCCGCGATGCCGGCCCGGATGATCTCCTCGGCGGCCTTGTCGGCCTCGCTCACCGGGGTCATGTCCGGCTTCGTCTCGACCTGCAGGTCGAGGGCGCGGAACCGCTCCATCGTGGCGGCGTCCGCCGCGTCGGCGAGGTCGAGGGCAAGGCGCAGGTCATCGTCATACTCGGGCATGCCCGAACAGTATCGAGACTCCCCGAGCCCCACCAACGCTGTCCACGGTGCGGCCCCGATGCGCCCTTGACAGGATCTGGCGACCCGTCAACTCTGGCCGGAGAGAGCCGAACGGGGAGGCGCGGATGCCGGCAGCCCGGGAGTCCTTGCTGGAGGCGGCGGGAGCGGCGCTCGCGGCGCGCCCCTGGCCGGACGTGCGCATGGTCGACGTGGCCGCCGCGGCCGGGGTGTCCCGGCAGACCCTCTACAACGAGTTCGGCGGCAAGGCGGGCCTCGGCCGCGCCCTGGTCCGCCGCGAGGCCGACCGCTACCTCGACGGGGTGGACCGGGCCCTGTCCACCCCGGCCCGGGCCACCGAGCGGCTCGTCGCCGTCGCGGAGTGGACGGTACGGGCGGCCCGCGCGCAGCCCCTCGTACGGGCCCTGCTCACCGGAGCCTGGGACGCGGGCCTGCCCGCGGCCGACGGCCGGGCGCCCGGGCCGGGTGAGCTGGCCCGGGCCGTCCGGGACCGGTCGGCCGCCGCCCTGACGCCGGGGGAGGGCCCGCAGCGCTGCGAGCTCGCCGTGCGCCTCGCCCTGTCCTACGTGATCGCGCCGGGGGAGGAGCCGGGACCGGGCGAGCTGCGCAGGCTGCTCAGTGTGCCGAGCCGGACAGCTGGAGCCCGATGACGCCCAGGATGACCAGCGAGATCGAGACGAGTTTGAGGGTGGAGACGAGGTCGCCGAGGAAGACCATGCCGTAGATCGCCGTCCCGGCGGCGCCGATGCCCGTCCACACCGCGTACGCCGGGCCCACGTCCAGCTTCTTGAGCGCCAGCGTCAGCAGACCGAAGCTGCCGAGCGCGAAGCACGCGAAGGCGACGGTCGGCCACAGCCGGGTGAACCCGTGGGAGAGCTTGAGGCAGACCGCGAAACCGGTCTCCAGGAGTCCCGCGACCACGACCAGCAGCCACGCCATGTCGAATGCCTCCCCGCGTCACGTGACATTGCGTCACTTGGTGCGATTATGCATTTATCCAGACAGGGCCCTCGACAAACGCGGCCGAGCCCTGCCCGGACGGTCAGTCGCCCTCGCGGCGTTCGCGCGTCTCCAGCAGCCGCCGCAGCGAGTACAGCCGCGCCGGGTCCGCGTGGCCGTCCTCCACCCACTTGTCGAGCGCGCAGTCCGGCTCGTCGTGGCTGCACGCGCGCGGGCACTCCTCGGTCCCCGGCACCAGGTCCGGGAAGGCCAGGATCACCCGGGACGGGTCCACGTGGTGCAGGCCGAAGGAGCGCACGCCCGGGGTGTCGATGACCCAGCCGTCGCCGCTCGGCAGCGGCAGCGCCAGCGCCGAGGTGGTGGTGTGCCGACCGCGGCCGGTGACCGCGTTGACGTGGCCGGTGGCGCGCTGGCGGCCCTTCGCGACGAGCGAGTTCACCAGGGTGGTCTTGCCGACGCCCGAGTGCCCGACGAAGGCGGTGATCCGGCCGTCGAGCCGCTCGCGCACCCGGTCGGCCGCGTCACCCGTGGCCAGTTCCTCGCGGTTGGTCACCACGTAGTTCACGCCGAGCGTCGAGTAGATCTCCAGGATCTTGTCCGCGGAGGTCAGGTCCGACTTGGTGAGGACCAGCAGCGGCTCCAGCCCCGCGTCGTACGCCGCCACCAGGCAGCGGTCGATCATCCGGGGCCGCGGCTCCGGATCGGCCAGGGCCGTGACGATGGCCAGCTGGTCGGCGTTGGCGACGACCACCCGCTCGTACGGGTCGTCGTCGTCGGCGGTGCGCCGCAGGACGGACCTGCGCTCCTCGATCCTCACGATGCGGGCCAGCGTGTCCTTCTTGCCGGACAGGTCACCGACGATCCAGACCCGGTCACCGACCACCGCCGCCTTGCGGCCCAGTTCACGGGCCTTCATGGCGTGCACCGTGCGGTCCTCGACCAGGCAGGTCAGCCGGCCGCGGTCCACGGTGAGGACGAAACCCTCGGCCGCGTCCTCGTGTTTGGGCCGGATGCTGGTCCTCGGCCGGTTGCCCTTGGGGTTCGGGCGCTGGCGGATGTCGTCCTCGTCGGTGTGCTTGCCGTACCTGCGCATGACGGGCCCTACGCTCCCGCACCCGCTCCGGGCGCCCCGGCCCCACCGGCGTCCCCGGCGAGCATGTCCGTCCACATCGCCGGGAAGTCCGGCAGGGTCTTCGCGGTCGTCGCCACGTTCTCGATCTGCACGTCCTTCACCGCCAGGCCGATCACCGCGCCCGCGGTGGCCATGCGGTGGTCGTCGTACGTGTGGAACACGCCGCCGTGCATCCGGCGCGGCCGGATGTGCAGACCGTCGGCGGTCTCGGTGACATCGCCGCCGAGCGCGTTGATCTCCTTGGTCAGCGCGGCCAGCCGGTCCGTCTCGTGCAGCCGCAGGTGCGCGACTCCGCGCAGCACCGACTCGGAGTCGGCCAGGGCCGCCACCGCCGCGATGCCCGGGGTGAGCTCGCCGACCTCGCTCAGGTCCACGTCGATGCCGTGGATCTTGCCGGTGCCGGTGAAGACCAGGCCCGCGTCGGTCAGCTCGCAGGAGCCGCCCATCTCCGTGAAGATCCGGCGCAGCGCGTCACCGGGCTGCGTGGTGCGGCGCGGCCAGTCCGGGACGGTGACCGTGCCACCGGTGATCAGGGCCGCGGCCAGGAAGGGCTGCGCGTTGGAGAGGTCCGGCTCGACGACCATGTCGCGGCCCAGCAGCGCGCCGGGGGTGACCCGCCAGACGTTCTTCTCGCCGCCCGCCTCGGGGGTGTCGACCTGGGCGCCCGCCGCGCGCAGCATCTCCACGGTCATCCGGATGTGCGGCATCGACGGCAGGTTGCCGCCCACGTGCCGGACCTCGACGCCCTGGTTGAAGCGCGGGGCGGAGAGCAGCAGCGCGGAGACGAACTGCGAGGAGTTGCTGGCGTCGATCTCGACCGTGCCGCCCTCCAGGGCCCCGCCGCCCAGGACGGTCATCGGCAGCGCGCCCCGGCCGTCGTCGTCGATCCGGGCACCGAGGGTGCGCAGGGCGCTGATGACCTGGCCGAGCGGGCGCTCGTAGGAGCGCGGGTCGCCGTCGAAGCGGATGTCACCGTCGGCGAGCGTGGCGACGGGCGGCAGGAAGCGCATGACGGTGCCCGCGTTGCCGACGTCCACGGTCGTCGGGCCGTGCAGGGCCGCCGGGATGACCCGCCAGGCCTCGCCGCCCGCGCCGTCACCGGCGGAGCTGGAGGAGACGGTCTCCTCGATGCCGACGCCCATCGCGCGCAGCGCGTCCGACATCAGCTGGGAGTCGCGCGAGCGCAGCGGGCGGCGCACCCAGCCGGGCTCGGAGGCGAGCGCGGCGAGCACCAGGGCCCGGTTGGTGACCGATTTGGAGCCCGGCACCGTGACGGTGGCGTGGACGGTCCCATCGGCGAGCGGAGCGGGCCAGAGGGCAGGGAGCGCGGGGGTCTCGGTCATGGCCCCCACTTTAGTGGCTTCCCCCGACCCCAGATCTTGATCCCGGTCCCGTCTCAGGGAGCGGTCACAGGTCGAGCAGCCAGCGGGCGCCGCCGATCAGCGAGCACAGGGCGACGACGTGGAAGAAGAGCAGCCACACCACCGGGTGCAGGTGCGTGAGCCGGCCGAGCTGGTCGGCGTCGGAGTCGGGCGCCCCGCCGCCCCGGCGCTTGGCGCCCAGCTCGAACACCGGCCGGACCCCGCCGAGCAGCAGGAACCACACCACCAGGTACACGAAGCCGGCCTGCACCTCGGCCGGGGTCAGCCAGGACACCAGCAGGAAGGTTCCGCCGGTCAGTACCACCGTCAGCGCCCCGTACGCGTTCCGGATCATCACCAGCATCGCGAGCAGCAGGGCGGTGGCCACCCACAGCAGCAGGGTGATCCGGTGCGCGGACAGCAGCGCCGCGCCGCCCAGTCCGAGCAGCGAGGGCGCCGTGTACCCGCCCGCGGCGGTCAGGATCATCCCGAGCCCGGTCGGCCGCCCCCGGCTGACGGTGACCCCGCTGGTGTCGGAGTGCAGCCGTATCCCGCTCAGGCGCCGCCCGGTCAGCAGCGCCAGCAGGCCGTGCCCGCCCTCGTGCGCGATGGTGATCGCGTTGCGCGACAGCCGCCACAGCGGGCGGGGCCCCACCGCGGCCAGTGCGACCAGCCCCGTCGCGATCACCAGCCACCGGTCGGGCAGGGCCTGTATGCCCGTGAGCCGGTCCCACAGACCGGCCGTATTGCTGCTGTCCATAAGGTGGCGGACTCCTTGTGGTGGTGTTCCGGGGGCACCACCCAGCGGTAGCTGGGGGCGGCATGGCAGTGTGACAGCCATGTGCGGACGGTATGCGGCGAGTCGTAGGCCCGAGGACCTCGTGGAGGCATTCGGCATCGAGAAGTGGGAGCCGGAGGAGGCCCTGGCCCCCGATTTCAACGTGGCGCCGACGAAGAAGGTCCACGTGGTCCTCGACCGTCCCCTCAAAGACGCTTCGCACCCCCGTCCGGTTCGCCAGCTGCGCGTCCTGACATGGGGGCTGGTCCCCTCCTGGGCCCAGAACCCCGACGGCGCCGCCCGGATGATCAACGCCCGGTCGGAGACCCTGCACGAGAAGCCCTCCTTCCGCCGGGCCTTCGCGCAGCGCCGCTGCATCGTCCCCGCCGACGGCTACTACGAGTGGGTCACCGCCCACGACGAGCGGCAGCTGGAGGCGGAGGGGAAGAAGAAGCGCGCCCGCAAGCAGCCCTACTTCGTGCTCCCGTCCGACGGCTCCGTCTTCGCCATGGCCGGGATCTACGAGTTCTGGCGCGACCGGACCCTGCCCGACGAGCACCCGCTCGCCTGGTGGGTCACCTGCTCGGTGATCACCACCGAGGCCGAGACCACCCCCCTGGGCGTGGCCCCCGCCGAAGGCCCGCGCTCGCTCTCCGAGATCCACCCGCGGATGCCGCTGATGCTGACCCCGGACCGCTGGGACGCCTGGCTGGACCCCGCGAACACCGACACCGAGGGCTCCCTGCGGGACCTGCTGGCGCCGCCGCCCGGCGGGCTGATGCGCGCCTACCCGGTGTCCACCGCCGTGAGCAGCGTGCGCAACAACGGCCCCGAGCTGCTGACGGAGCTCGCCGCGCCGGAGGAGGCCACCCTCTTCTAGCCCGCCGCTGCCGGATACCGCCCGGCAGGATGGGTCGCATGACCACGCGTACCGAGAGTGTCGACACCACGGCGGGCGAGGCCCGCATCACCTGGCACAGGGCGGTGAAGCCGAGGCCGAGGCTCGTGCTCGCCGTGAGTCACGGGGCCGGCGGGGGCATCGAGGCCCGCGACCTCCAGGCGCTGGCCGCCGCCCTGCCCGCCCGCGGGATCACCGTGGCCCTGGTCGAACAGCCCTGGCGGGTCGCCGGGAAGAAGGTCGCCGCCGCGCCCAGGGTGCTGGACGAGGGGTGGCGCGGGCTGTGGCCCGCGCTCACGGAGCCCGGGCTGCCGGTGGTCGCGGGCGGGCGCAGCGCCGGGGCCCGGGTGGCCTGCCGGACCGCGGCCGAGCTGGGCGCCGCCGGGGTGCTGGCGCTGGCGTTCCCGCTGCATCCGCCGGGCCGGCCGGAGAAGTCCCGCGCCGGGGAGCTCACCGGCGCCGGCCGGCCGACCCTGGTGGTCCAGGGCGGCCGGGACCCCTTCGGGCGGCCCGAGGAGTTCCCGGAACCGGGCGGACAGGACCCGTACGAGCTCGTGGAGGTGGCCCACGGGGACCACGGCTTCGCGGTGCCGAAGAAGGCGGACACCACCCAGGAGGAGGCCCTCCTGACGATCACCGAAGCGGTGGCGGAGTGGCTCGGGAGGCTCCCGGTGTGAGGCCGGCCGCCCGGCGCCCGGCGCGAGCCGAAATCGCGCCGGGTGCCCGGGAATGCCCTGCCCGCCCCCTCTGTTGTCTCGGATGTCGGAACGTACGGGAACTCGTCGGAGGAGAGGGAGCGCATGACCCAGGTCATCAGCCAGAACCGTCGGCAGGCCGCTGACCTGGACTGGACCGTGCTGCCCGCGCCCAAGCGCAGCTCGCTTCGGGCGGCGGAGGGCCGGGAAGGTCGACTATTCTCCGATTCGAGCGGATCCGCTTTCGGAGCCGCCACGCTGTCGGAGGAGGTGGGTCCTGTCGCTGGGACCGACGAAGGCCACGCGGAGGAGACGACCCTGGAGCGCAATGCGCGCTTCGAACGGGACGCCCTCGGCTACCTCGACCAGATGTACTCGGCCGCGCTGCGCATGACGCGCAACCCGGCCGACGCCGAGGACCTGGTCCAGGAGACGTACGCGAAGGCATACGCGTCCTTCCACCAGTTCCGCGAGGGCACCAACCTGAAGGCGTGGCTCTACCGCATTCTGACCAACACCTTCATCAACTCCTACCGCAAGAAGCAGCGTGAGCCCCAGCGCAGCGCCGCGGAGGAGATCGAGGACTGGCAGCTGGCGCGCGCCGAGTCGCACATGTCGACCGGACTGCGTTCCGCCGAGTCGCAGGCGCTCGACCACCTGCCCGATTCGGATGTGAAGGAAGCCCTGCAGGCCATTCCGGAGGAGTTCCGCATCGCGGTCTACCTTGCCGACGTAGAGGGCTTTGCGTACAAGGAGATCGCGGACATCATGGGTACACCCATCGGTACGGTCATGTCGCGACTGCACCGTGGCCGCCGTCAACTCCGCGGAATGCTGGAGGACTACGCCCGTGAGCGCGGGCTGGTTCCCGCGGGCGCGGGAGAGTCGAACGACCGGAAAGGCTCGGGCTCATGAGCTGCGGAGAGCCGCACGAGACAGAGTGCTCTGAGGTCCTGGATCACCTGTACGAGTTTCTCGACCAGGAGATGCCGGACAGTGACTGCACGAAGTTCGAGACGCACTTCGGCGAGTGCAATCCCTGCCTGGAGAAGTACGGCCTGGAACAGGCCGTGAAGAAGCTGGTGAAGCGCTGCTGCGGGTCGGACGACGTGCCGACCGACCTGCGGTCGAAGGTCATGGGCCGGATCGAGCTGATCAGGTCTGGCCAGGCGGTGCCCGACCACGACGTCACCGCCGACAATCCCGCTCCCGGCTGACCCGCTCCGGTATCGGTAACCGGTGATCGGTAACCGGTCCGGCGATTGAACAACCGCCCCCGGAAGGGCAGTTCATTCACCCGAATGTGCTAATCCGGGGGCGTCCGCATGGCCCAATGCGGAAATATGGCCCGCCGCGCTCCGGGCCCCACCTATTCTCCCCAATCGGTGCTGGTTCCATTCAGCACCCGGTGTGCACGGCACAGGGGAGGAGAACGCCATGCGGGCACTTCCGCCGGGGGCGCGCGCCTACATCCTGTGCGCCGTCCTCGTGGCCGCCGCGTGCGTCACCCCCGCCCTCACGGATTCCGGTACGCCCTGGGCGGCCGTGGCCGTGCTGGCCGTGCTCTACCTCGGCTGCGAACTCCTCGGTGTCTGCCCGCTGCCGGGCAGCCGGGTGCCCGAGGGCATCGGCTCCTTCCTCCCCGTGGTGCTCGCCGCCGTCTTTCTGCTGCCGCCCGCAGCCGCCGGGCTCGTGGCCCTGCCCGGCGCCTTCGCGGGGACCGTGGTCCAGCGGCCCGCCGGCGTGCGCCGGGTGTGGCACGCCGCGCAACAGGCGACGGCCGCCTGGGTCGCGGGGCAGGCGTACGGGCTGCTGCGCGGCCCGGCCGCGCTCGGCGGCGGGGCCGCCACCGGGTCCGGGCCGTCCGCCGAGCTCGCCGACTTCCCCTACGTCCTGCTGCCCGCGGCCGTCGCCGCCGTCGCCTTCAGCCTCGTACTCACCGCCCTCGACGGCGGCGTCCTGGCCCTCGCCGAACGCCGGCCCGCCGCCACCGCCTGGCGCGGACTCGCGACCCGCTCCCTCGCCCCGCACTGCGTCCACGGCCTCGCCGGACTGATGATGGCCGTGATGTGGCGCAGCCCGTACGGGCTCCCGGCCGCACTGCTCGTCCTGCTGCCGATGTACATCTCCTGCTGGCTCTTCGCCCAGTACCACCGCGAGCGCGGCGCCCACCGGGCCACCATCCGCGCACTCGTCCACGCCGTCGACATCAAGGACCGCTACACGCGCGGCCACAGCGAACGGGTCGGCCAGGCCTCCACGATGATCGCCCGCGAGCTGGGCATGACCGAGGACCGGCTGGAGACGGTGCGCATCGCCGGGATCCTGCACGACGTCGGCAAACTCGGCGTCCCCACCCGGCTGCTGCGCAAGGACGGGCCGCTCACCCCGCAGGAACGCCGGATCATTGAGCTGCACCCCGAGTACGGGCACGAGATGGTGCGCGGCATCGGCTTCCTGGGGGAGGCCCGGTCCGCGATCCTGCACCACCACGAGCGGGTCGACGGCTCCGGCTATCCGTACGGGCTGACCGGCGAGCAGATCCCGGTACTGGCCCGCGTGGTGGCCGTGGCCGACGCCTTCGACGCGATGACCTCGACCCGCTCGTACAGCCGGGCCCGGCCTGTGCCGGTCGCCCTGGCCGAGCTGGAACGGTGCGCGGGGGCACACTTCGACCCGGCGATGGTACGGGCACTGGTCGACGCGATCGGCCGGACCGGCTGGCACCCGGTGGTGACCTCGGACGAGGACCTCCAGGTGATCCCGGCGAGGGCCGCCCCCACGGGGGACGAGGCGAAGGCGGAGCCGGTGCCGGGGCCGGAGCGGCCCGGTGTGCCCGTGGGCCGTACGCGGCAGGGGGCGGGCCGTGACGCCGGCGGCACCGGGGCGGGCGCGTGAGGACGACCCCGGCGGTGTGGACGGTGCGGGGAGCCGCGGCCGTGCTCACCGTCGCCGGCCTCGCCCACACCCTGTGGAACGGCGTCGCCGAGCCCGGCGCGGCCCTGGCCTTCGGCGCACTGATCACCATCGGCGAGCTCGCCCGCCGCGACCGCCAGGACCCGCCGGGCCGCCACCCCGCACCGCTCGGCTCCGCCGGAGCCCTGGCCTACGCCCTGCTCGGGCAGAGCGCCGGGCAGCCCACCCGCCACGGGGTGCTCCAGATCGTCGCGGTCGTCGTCGCGGCCGCCCTCGCCGGGATCGTCCCGCACATCGCCCGGGGCCGCGGGCCCGCCGTCGACCACCTGTCCCGCCGGGTGCTCACCGTCGCCTTCGCCGCCGCCTGTTTCCAGCCGCTCTACAACTCGGGCCGACTGGAGGAACGGGTCGGCCAGGGCCCGTACCTCGTCCTCTTCCTGCTCCTCCTGCTGGGCCTCACCGCCCTGTGCGACGCCGTGCTCGCCGCCGCGCCGGCCGGGGCGGCGACGGGCCGGCCCTACGGGCCCCTGCTGCGCGACGAACTGCGCGCGCAGCTCGGCATCGGCTCGGCGATCTGCGCCACCGGGGTCGTGATGGCGCTCGGCGCGGCCGTCGCGGGCCTGTGGGCCCTGCCGGTCTTCAGCGTGCCCCTGCTGCTGACCCAGCTCTCCCTCCACCGGATCATCGCGATCCGCACCACCTACCGCCAGACCATCACCTCCCTGGCCCGTGCCACCGAGATCGCCGGCTGCACCAGGCCGGGCCACTCCCGCCGGGTGGCCGCCCTGAGCTGCGCCGTCGGGCGCGAGCTGGGCCTGTCGGAGCGGGAGCTCACGGTGCTGGAGTACGCCGCCCTCATGCACGACATCGGGCAGCTCTCCCTCGTCGACCCGGTCCCGGACGGGGCCACGGCCGGGCTGCCCGGCGCCCAGGCCCGCCGGATCGCCGAGCTGGGCGGGGAGGTCGCCCGGCAGACGGGGGTGCCGGCCGAGGTCGCCGTGGTCGTGGAGCGGCAGGCGGATCCGTACCGGGAGCAGCCCACATCGGCCCGGATCGTGCGTACGGTGAATGCGTACGACGATCTGGTCGGCGGGAGCCGTCACCCGGGTGGCTCACTGGCCGCCCTGGAGCGGCTCCGCCTGGGCACCGGGCACGATTACCAGCCGGAGGTCGTGGAATGCCTGGCAAGGGTTCTGGCCAGGGGCGGACGTGACAGAGTGGTGCCCGTCCCACCTGGGTAACCCATGGGTAATGAGCGGCCGTCCGAGTGGGCATGGTTGGATGCCAGTAAGAGGGACCGTAGGAGTGTCCGCAAGGCTGCACCGTTGGACCGGCAGGCGGGAATCGTGAGGATCTTCGGGAAGGTACGGCATCGGCCCTCCGCCTCGTGGCGGCAGGCCACCGACCGCGCGTTCACGCTGATCGGCGACGGGCGGTACGAGGACGCGGGCGCGCTCCTGACCAGAGCCGCGGACCTGGAGCCCTGGCTGTCCGAGTCCTGGTTCAATCTGGCGCTGCTGCACAAGTTCCGGCACGACTGGGAGCAGGCGCGGGCCGCCGGGCTGCGCGCCGTGGCCCTGCTGGACCGGGAGACCGGCGCCCCGGACTGGTGGAACGTGGGGATCGCCGCCACCGCGCTGCAGGACTGGCCGCTGGCCCGGCGGGCCTGGCAGGCGTACGGGCTGAAGGTGCCCGGGGACGCCGCCGGGGCGGGCGAACCGGTCGGCATGGAGCTCGGCAGCGCCGCCGTGCGGCTCTCGCCCGAGGGCGAGGCCGAGGTGGTCTGGGGGCGCCGGCTGGACCCGGCCCGGCTGGAGGTCCTGTCGATCCCGCTGCCGTCCTCGGGGCGGCGCTGGGGCGAGGTGGTGCTCCACGACGGTGTGCCGCACGGCGAGCGGGTGACCGCGGCCGGACCCTCGTACCCCGTGTTCGACGAGATCGAGCTGTGGGCGCCGTCGCCCGTGCCCACCTGGGTGGTACTGCTGGAGGCGGCCACCGAGGCGGACCGCGATGCGCTGGAGCAGCTGGCCTCGGACGCCGGGTTCGCCGCCGAGGACTGGTCCTCGTCGGTGCGGCTGCTGTGCCGGACCTGCTCGGAGAGCGAGATGCCGAGCGACGAGGGCGACGGCGAGCACCTCGATCCGCACGACCACAGCGAGCCGGGGCACCCCGGACCGCTCGGGCACCGTACGGCCGGCTCCGGGTCCCTGTGGGTCCCCGAGCGCGAATGCGGGATCGCGGCACCGGCCGGTCTGGTGCGCGGACTGCTCGACGGCTGGGTCGCGGACAGCCCGGGCACCCGCGAGTGGCGGGATCTCGAAGAAGTCTGCTGACCCGGGGCCGTAGGCTGTACGGGCACATCGATGGCCACGACGACCATCGGTGACCGGGACTTACGGAAGGCGTACGGCGGACATGTCGCAGCAGGAGAACGAGGTTGTCGAGAGCGTGAACGACGGGTACGTCGTGGACACCGAGGACTGTGAGGCGCGCGAGCTCGCCCACCGTCAGCGCGGCACGGCCCGTCCGATCACCGTGGTCGGCAACCCGGTCCTGCACCGGGAGTGCAAGGACGTCACCGAGTTCGGCGACGAGCTGGCGCAGCTGATCGACGACATGTTCGCGAGCCAGAAGGCCGCCGAGGGCGTGGGCCTGGCCGCGAACCAGATCGGCGTGGACGCCAAGGTCTTCGTCTACGACTGCCCGGACGACGACGGCAACCGGCACACCGGTGTCGTGGTCAACCCGAAGCTGATCGAGCTGCCGGCCGCCGCGCGGGTGCTGGACGACTCGAACGAGGGCTGCCTGTCGGTCCCGACGGCGTACGCCTCGCTGGCCCGCCCGGACTACGCCGAGGTCGAGGGCCAGGACGCGCAGGGCAACCCGATCAAGGTGCGCGGCACCGGCTACTTCGCCCGCTGCCTCCAGCACGAGACCGACCACCTGTACGGCTACCTCTACATCGACCGCCTCTCGAAGCGGGACCGCAAGGACGCCCTGCGGCAGATGGAAGAGGGCACCCCGCGCTACGAGACCGTCCCCAACGCCTGACCGTCCCCCACACCCGGCCGGCCATGACGGTCCAGGCCGTCTCCTTCGGATCCTGCCGGGCCCGCGCCGCCCGGCACCGCACCCGGCCGCGTTGTCGGGGCGCCCGAGTACGTCCAGTACAAGGGCGCCCCTCCGCCTTGCCGGGCACGGCACAGGACGCCGCGGGCCCGGCGGACCTTTCCGGTCACAGCACTAGGCGGCCTGCGGGCCCCGGAAGGCGCGCCGGAACGAGTTCGGCGTGGTGCCCAGGGTCCGCAGGAAGTGGTGGCGCAGGGCGGCCGCGTTGCCGAAGCCGCAGCGGCCGGCGATCGCGTCCACCGTGTCGCCGGTCGACTCCAGCAGCTCCTGCGCCAGCAGGACCCGCTGGCGCAGCACCCACTTGTACGGGGTGGTGCCGGTCTCCTGGAGGAAGCGGCGGGCGAAGGTCCGCGGGGACATGTGCGCGCGCTCCGCGAGCTGCTCGACGGTGATCTCCTCGTCCAGGTGGCGGGCCATCCACTCGATCACCTCGCCCACCGTGTCGCAGGCCGTGCGCGCCATCGGCCGCTGGATGAACTGGGCCTGCCCGCCGTCGCGGTGCGGCGGCACGACCATCCGGCGCGCGATGATGTTGGCCACCTCGGCCCCGTGCTCCTGGCGGACCACGTGCAGGCACGCGTCGATGCCCGAGGCCGTGCCGGCGGCGGTGATCACCGGGCCCTCGTCCACGTAGAGCACGTCCGGGTCGACGACCGCCCGCGGGAAGCGGCGGGCCAGGGCCCCGGCGTGCATCCAGTGCGTGGTGCACCGGCGGCCGTCCAGCAGCCCGGCCGCGCCGAGGACGTACGCCCCGCTGCACACGCTCAGGACCCGCGCACCGCGGTCCACGGCCCGGCGCAGGGCCGCGAGCAGGGGTTCGGGGTAGATGCGCCGGTCGGCGTTGCCCGCGGCGGGCAGGCAGATCAGGTCGGCCTCCTCCAGCCGGTCCGGCCCGTGCGCGGGCGTGATCGAGAAGGCGCCCCCGCCCACGGTCAGTGGCCCCTCCTCCGCCGCGCACACGGCGAAGTCGTACACCGGTACGCCCATGTCACTGCGATCGATTCCGAACACCTCGCAGAAGATCCCCAGCTCGAAGGGGGCGACTCCGTCGACGAGGGCCACGGCCACGTTGTTCATCATGAGAGCAGTGTGGCAGTAATTCGGTCTTCCATGACAGTACTGCCACTGTCGATCATGGGCGATCAGGCGGACAGTAGAGGTATGACCACCTTCGTGAGTTACCTCGTCGTCCTCGCCTTCGCCGCCCTGCTGCTCGGACCCGGCCTGTACGGGATCCTGCGCGACCGGCGCATCGACCGGCAGCTGCGGGCCGTCGCCACCCGGCTGGTGTGGCTCCCGCGCCAGCGGTCGGGCGGCCTCCCGCCCACCCCGCGCCGCTCCGGCGGGTGGCACCTGGGCCCCGTCATCCACTGAACCGGGGAACGCGAGAAGCCGGGACACGGATCGACCGCATCCCGGCTCCCCGGTGAGTCCCGGGCCCCTGGAAGTCCTCGAAGCCCTGGAAGTTCTAGAAGTTCTAGAAGTCCTCGTCCAGGTCGACCGTGCCCTCGACCGCGACCTGGTAGGCCGACGGACGGCGCTCGAAGAAGTTCGTCAGCTCCTGCACGCCCTGGAGCTCCATGAAGGAGAACGGGTTCTGCGAGCCGTACACCGGCGGGAACCCGAGACGGACCAGACGCTGGTCCGCGACGCACTCCAGGTACTCGCGCATCGACTCGGTGTTCATGCCCGGCAGGCCGTCACCGCACAGGTCGCGGCCGAACTGCAGCTCCGCCTCCACGGCCTCCTTCAGCATGTCGGTGACCTGCTGCTGGAGAGCGTCGTCGAAGAGCTCCGGCTCCTCCTTGCGGACGGTGTCCACGACCTCGAACGCGAAGTTCATGTGCATGGTCTCGTCGCGGAACACCCAGTTGGTGCCGGTGGCCAGACCGTGCAGCAGACCGCGCGAGCGGAACCAGTACACGTACGCGAAGGCGCCGTAGAAGAACAGGCCCTCGATGCACGCGGCGAAGCAGATCAGGTTCAGCAGGAAGCGGCGGCGGTCGGCGGCCGTCTCCAGCCGGTCGATCTTCTCGACCGAGTCCATCCACTTGAAGCAGAACTGCGCCTTCTCGCGGATGGAGGGGATCTCCTCGACCGCGTCGAAGGCGGCCGCGCGGTCGTCCGGGTCCGGCAGGTAGGTGTCGAGCAGCGTCAGATAGAACTGGACGTGCACGGCCTCCTCGAACAGCTGGCGCGACAGGTACAGGCGCGCCTCCGGGGAGTTGATGTGCTTGTAGAGCGTCAGCACCAGGTTGTTGGAGACGATCGAGTCGCCCGTCGCGAAGAACGCGACCAGCCGACCGATCATGTGCTGCTCGGAGGGCGTCAGCTTCGCCAGGTCGGCGACGTCCGAGTGGAGGTCGACCTCCTCGACGGTCCAGGTGTTCTTGATCGCGTCCCGGTAGCGCTCGTAGAAGTCCGGGTAGCGCATGGGGCGGAGCGTGAGCTCGAAGCCCGGGTCCAGGAGGTTCTTGGTGTCGTTGGAGCGCATTACTGGCAGGCCTCGCAGGACTCGGGGTTCTCAAGGGAGCAGGCCAGCGCCTCGGCGTCGGCGACCGCCTGCGGCAGCTCGACGGGGGTGGCCGCCTGCGCGGCGCGGGCGATCTTCGTCGCCGGGCGGGAGCGCAGGTAGTAGGTGGTCTTCAGGCCCTGCTTCCAGGCGTACGCGTACATCGAGCTGAGCTTGCCGATGGTGGGCGTCTCCAGGAACAGGTTCAGCGACTGCGACTGGTCCAGGAACGGCGTACGGGCCGCCGCCATGTCGATCAGGCCGCGCTGCGGGATCTCCCACGCCGTGCGGTACAGCTCGCGGACCTCGGCCGGGATCCAGCTGAAGCCCTGGACCGAACCGGAGGCGTCGCGCAGCGCCTCGCGGGTCTGGGCGTCCCACACGCCGAGCTGCTTCAGCTCCTCCACCAGGTAGCCGTTCACCTGGAGGAACTCACCGCTGAGCGTCTCGCGCTTGAAGAGGTTGGAGACCTGCGGCTCGATGCACTCGTACACGCCGGCGATCGAGGCGATCGTCGCCGTCGGGGCGATGGCGAGCAGCAGGGAGTTGCGCATACCGGTCTCGGCGACGCGGGCGCGCAGCGCCTCCCAGCGCTCCGGCCAGTTCAGCTCGACGTCGTAGTGGTCCGGGTGCAGGACACCGCGGGCGGTGCGGGTCTGCTCCCAGGCCGGCAGCGGGCCGCTGCGCTCGGCGAGGTCGCACGAGGCCTCGTAGGCGGCCAGCATGATGCGCTCGGAGAGCTTGGTGGACAGGGCCTTCGCCTCGGGGGAGTCGAAGGGCAGCTTCAGCTTGAAGAAGACGTCCTGGAGGCCCATCGCGCCCAGGCCCACCGGGCGCCAGCGGGCGTTGGAGCGGCCGGCCTGCTCGGTCGGGTAGAAGTTGATGTCCACCACGCGGTCGAGGAAGGTGACGGCGGTACGGACGGTCTCGTCGATCCGCTCCCAGTCGATCTCGCCGTCCACGACGAAGGCACCCAGGTTGACCGAGCCGAGGTTGCAGACGGCGGTCTCGCCGTCGTTGGTGACCTCGATGATCTCGGTGCACAGGTTCGAGGAGTGCACGACGGTGCCCGGCTCGGCGGTCTGGTTCGCCGTGCGGTTGGAAGCGTCCTTGAAGGTCATCCAGCCCTGGCCGGTCTGCGCGAGGGTGCGCATCATCCGGCCGTACAGGTCGCGGGCGGGCATGGTCTTGCGGGCCAGGCCGTCCGCCTCGGCCTTGCGGTAGGCGGCGTCGAAGTCGTCGCCCCACAGGTCGACCAGCTCGGGCACGTCGGCCGGGGAGAACAGCGACCACTCGGCGTCGGCGTTCACGCGGCGCATGAACTCGTCCGGCACCCAGTGGGCGAGGTTCAGGTTGTGCGTACGGCGCTGGTCCTCACCGGTGTTGTCGCGGAGCTCCAGGAACTCCTCGATGTCCGCGTGCCAGGTCTCCAGGTAGACGGCGGCGGCGCCCTTGCGGCGGCCGCCCTGGTTCACGGCGGCGACGGAGGCGTCGAGGGTCTTCAGGAACGGCACGATGCCGTTGGAGTGGCCGTTGGTGCCGCGGATCAGCGAACCGCGGGCGCGGATGCGGGAGTACGACAGGCCGATGCCGCCGGCGTGCTTGGAGAGCCGGGCCACCTGGTGGTAGCGGTCGTAGATCGAGTCGAGCTCGTCCAGCGGGGAGTCCAGCAGGTAGCAGGAGGACATCTGCGGGTGCCGGGTGCCGGAGTTGAAGAGCGTGGGGGAGGACGGCAGGTAGTCCAGGCGGCTCATCAGCCGGTACAGCGAGGCCACTTCCTCCACGGCCTGCACGCTGTCGTCCGCCGCGAGGCCGCAGGCCACGCGCAGCATGAAGTACTGCGGGGTCTCGATGACCTGACGGGTGATCGGGTGGCGCAGCAGGTAGCGGCTGTGCAGGGTGCGCAGACCGAAGAAGCCGAAGCGGTCGTCGGCGCCCTCGGCGAGGGTGAGCTCGACGAGCGAGTCCAGGCGGCTCGCGTGGGTGCGCACGAACTCGGCCGTGCGGTCGGCGATGAGGCCCTCGCGGTGGCCGACCTCGACGGAGGCCGAGAAGGAGGTGGAGCCCTGGCCCGCGGCCTCGTCCCGGACGGCCAGCGTCAGCAGGCGGGCGGCGAGCCGGGAGTAGGCCGGGTCCTCGGAGATCAGACCGGCGGCGGCCTCCGTGGCCAGCCCGCGCAGTTCGGCATCGTCGGCGGCGGAGCTGCGGCCGCGCAGGGCGGAGGCCGCGACCCGGCCGGGGTCGGTGTCGGGGAGGTCCGCCGTCAGTTCGGTGAGGGTACGCAGCAGCGTGGCCCCCGGGCCCTCGGTGTTGTCGCCAGAAGTGGACTCGGCGCGCGGTGCGGAAGGCGCGATGGTCACGGCGGGAGCTCTCCCTCGCTCGGCCCGGTCATCGGCGGAGCGGGGCGCGAGCGGGCGCATGCGGGCGCGACAGGAACGCGTACCCCGCATGGCGTCCACCGGCCCAACCGCGAGGCCCGGACGTGTCGGCACCCGGTTCGGTCGAGCCGGGCGCGCTGACGGCAGGTCATCGGACTTGGTGTCCGGATGCCGGACACTTCATACCGTTGCGGGACAGTTCCGGATTCTCACCGGATTCCCCTGCGGCGACAGCAGGCATGAGCATACATGTGGGGGCGGCCCGATGCGGCAACCCCCACATGTAGTGTCGGCGTGGCTACAGCTTGAGCCGATACGTGAGGAGTGTCAGGCCTTCGATCGGCGCCCAGTCCCGCTCCGGCGTGCGTACGAAGCCCAGGCGCGTGTAGATCCGGTGGGCGCCGGCCATGCTGCGCTGGGTGGAGAGCACGATGCCCGTGACCCCCTCGACGGCCCGCGCCCGTTCGATGCACGCCCGCACCAGAGCCTCGCCGGCGCCCTGGCCGCGCGCCGCGTGGGCCACCGCGAGCATCCGGAACTCCGCCTCGTCGGGGGCGGCGATGTCGGCGAGCGGGCTGCCGGGCGCGGCGAAGGTCACCCCGCCCAGCACCCGCCCGTCCCGCTCGGCGACGAGCACCTCGGCCGAGGCCGCCCGGCCGGCCACGTCGCGCAGCACGTGTAGGTATGCGTCGTCCTCGTTGAAGTCCAGATGCCCGTCGGCGAGGTAGGCCTGCGCCGTGATCTCGCCCAGCTCCGCGTAGTCGGCGGGCACCACCGTTCTGATCACCATGTCCATGCGGTCGAGTGTGCAGGACGGGTGCCGGCGGGCGGCGCCGTCGCCGGAGACGGCTGAACAGCGCGAAGGCCCCGCCGGAAGCAACCGGCGGGGCCTTCGGCGCGCGGGGCGGCTCAGCAGCAGCGGAAGCCCTCGCGGGGGTCCGCCTCGCGCGCGTCCGTACGGGCGCGTTCGAAGGCGCGGCGGGTGAGGACCTCCGCGTCCGGGTCGTGGGAGCGGGCGTGGGCCACGTACCGGTCGTACGCGGCCTCGCCCGAGAACTCCCGTACGTAGAACCGGGCCCTGGCCAGCGCGCTCCGTACGGTGCTCACGCCACCGGCTCCTTGACGTGTCCGCCGCCCGCGTCCGGGCCCGCCGCGGCGAGCTCCGCCCGCTCGTCCGCGGTGGCGATCAGACCGGCCGGGGCGACGATCTTCGACTCGGTCCACGGGACCTCGGAGAGGGTCGCCGACTCCGGGTTGCGGACGGCCTTCAGGCAGGTCCGGGCCGCGTCCGCGAGGACCACGATGATCAGGACGGCGAAGAAGGCGCACAGCACGCCGTCGACCGTGGCATTGGTGACCACGGTGTGCATGTCGTCCATGTTCTTGGCCGGCGCCAGCACCTTGTCGGCGTCGATTCCGGCCTGGTACTTGTCGCGCTGGGCGAAGAAGCCGACCTTCACGTCCTCGGAGAAGATCTTCTGGTAGCTCGCGGTGAGGGTCACGGTGGCGTCCCAGACCAGCGGAACGCCCGTCACCCAGGCCCACTTGAGCCGGCCGGACTTGACCAGCAGCGTGGTGCAGACGGCCAGCGCGACCGCGGCGAGCAGCTGGTTGGCGATGCCGAAGAGCGGGAAGAGCTGGTTGATGCCGCCCAGCGGGTCCTTGATGCCGACCCACAGGAAGTAGCCCCAGCCGCCGACGACGATCGCGCTCGCGAACCACACGCCGGGCTTCCAGCTGACGTCCCTGAAGGACTTGTGCACGTTGCCGAGGGTGTCCTGGAGCATGAACCGGCCCACGCGGGTGCCCGCGTCGAGCGTCGTCAGGATGAAGAGCGCCTCGAACATGATCGCGAAGTGGTACCAGAACGCCTTCATGCCCGCGCCGCCGATCACGGCGGAGAAGATCTCCGACATTCCGAGTGCGAAGGTCGGCGCGCCGCCGGTGCGGGAGAGCAGGCTGGCTTCCTCCACGTCCTTGGCGGCCTGGGCGAGGGCCTCGGGGGAGATGGCGAAGCCGAAGTTCGTCACCGCCTGGGAGGCGGACTCGACGGTGGTGCCGATGACGCCACCGGGGGAGTTGACGGCGAAGAAGAGGCCGGGTTCGATGATGCAGGCCGCGATGATCGCCATGACGGCGACGAAGGACTCGGTCAGCATCGCGCCGTAGCCGATCATGCGGACCTGGGTCTCCTTCTGGATCATCTTCGGGGTGGTTCCCGAGGAGACCAGGGCGTGGAAGCCGGAGAGCGCGCCGCAGGCGATGGTGATGAAGACGAACGGGAACATCGACCCGGCGAAGACCGGTCCGTCGCCGCTCGCCGCGAAGTCGGTGACCGAGGGCATCTTCAGCGTGGGCATCGCGATGACCACGCCGAGCGCGAGGAGCGCGATGGTGCCGACCTTCATGAAGGTGGAGAGGTAGTCGCGGGGCGCGAGCAGCATCCACACCGGCAGGACCGATGCGAGGAAGCCGTACACGACCATCCAGATGACCAGCGTCTCCTTCTCCAGGGTGAAGGTCCCGGCGAAGGAGGACTCGGCCACCCAGCCGCCCGCGACGATGGCGAGCAGCAGCAGCGCGACGCCGATGACGGAGACCTCGGTGACCCGGCCCGGCCGCAGGACGCGCAGGTAGAAGCCCATGAAGACGGCGATCGGGATGGTCATCCCGATGGAGAAGACACCCCAGGGCGAGTGCGCCAGGGCGTTGACGATGACCAGGGCCAGCACCGCCAGCAGGATGATCATGATGGCGAACACGGCGACCAGGGCGGCGGCCCCGCCGACGGGACCGATCTCGTCCCGGGCCATCTGGCCCAGTGAACGCCCGTCGCGGCGGGTGGAGAAGAACAGGGTGACCATGTCCTGGACGGCCCCGGCGAAGATGACGCCCGCGACGATCCAGATGGTGCCCGGCAGGTAGCCCATCTGCGCGGCGAGCACGGGTCCCACGAGCGGACCGGCGCCGGCGACGGCGGCGAAGTGGTGGCCGAAGAGCACCCGGCGGTCGGTGGGATGGAAGTCGACACCGTTGTCAAGGCGTTCGGCGGGGGTGGCGCGGGTGGCGTCCACCTTCAGTACGCGGTCCGCGATGAAGCGCGCGTAGAAGCGGTAGGCGATCGCGTACGAGCCCAGTGCGGCGGCGAGCAGCCAGGCCGCGGAGATCTCCTCGCCGCGGGAGAGCGCGAGCACGCCCCAGCCGATCGCGCCGACGAGTCCGACGAGCACCCACACGGCGATGGACCTGGGCGAGGGCGAGCCGGGCGTGGTGCCCGGACTCGCCGCGTCCCGTTCTGTCCCTGTTGCTTCCGGTTCAGGCATGACCTCGTCCCCTCGTCGATCATCTGCGTAAGCGCAGGGAATCTACGGGGGATTGCCCGGTGAGCGTAAGCCCCCGTCCGCAATCCGGTATGTGAAGGAATTCGGTACGCGGGATCCGCCGGGCGGGGACGCAGGGCCAGGTCAGACGGCGGGACGCTTGAGCCTGGCGACGAACTTGTAGCGGTCGCCGCGGTACACCGACCGCACCCACTCCACCGGTTCGCCGTCGGCGTCCAGGGAGTGCCGGGAGAGCATCAGCATCGGCAGCCCGACGTCGGTGCCGAGCAGGCCGGCCTCGCGCGGGGTGGCCAGGGAGGTCTCGATGGTCTCCTCGGCCTCGGCCAGGTGCACGTCGTACACCTCGGCGAGAGCGGTGTAGAGAGAGGTGTACTTGGCGAGAGACCGGCGCAGCGCGGGGAAGCGCTTGGCCGACAGGTGGGTGGTCTCGATGGCCATCGGTTCGCCGCTCGCCAGCCGCAGCCGCTCGATGCGCAGCACCCGGCCGCCGGTGGTGATCTTGAGCAGTCCGGCGAGGGTGTCGTCGGCGGTCACGTAGCCGATGTCGAGGAGCTGGGAGGTGGGTTCCAGCCCCTGGGCCCGCATGTCCTCCGTGTAGGAGGTCAGTTGCAGGGCCTGGGAGACCTTGGGCTTGGCGACGAAGGTGCCTTTGCCCTGGATCCGCTCCAGTCGCCCCTCTACGACCAGTTCCTGAAGGGCCTGCCGGACGGTGGTCCGCGAGGTGTCGAACTCGGCCGCGAGCGTGCGCTCCGGCGGCACCGGGGTGCCGGGCGGCAGTGTTTCGGTCATGTCGAGCAAGTGCCGCTTGAGTCGGTAGTACTTGGGCACGCGCGCCGTGCGAGTGGCTGCCCCGCCCTCCGGCTCCGTGGTCGCCCCTTCGGTGGCCATCGCCGCCCGCCTTCCCGACTCCAGTTTCGCTGCCGTCACCGGCTCCTCCGATATGTGCGGTCACATCGTGACACGTAAGGGGGGACAGGCCTTCTCTCTCCCCAGGTGTCGGTCCGATAACGGACCGGGCACCCGCTCATTAGACCCTTGACACCCCTAAAGGTCTAGGCCAAGCTCCAGCTACTGGTCTAAACCAATATGGATCAGATCCCGGCCCCACGGCAGTACTTCGCGTATGTCACCGCGGCGGGCAAGGGAAGTGCAGGCAGGCATCCCTGAGGAGGGTGGCGTGAAGCGCAAGCTCATCGCGGCGGTTGGAGTCGCGGGCATGGTTATCGGCCTCGCGGCGTGCGGTGATTCCGACAGCAAGGGCGGCGACAAGGCCTCCGATGCCAAGGAGCTCACCGTCTGGCTGACGGTCGACGCGCAGAAGAACTGGCCGGAGCTCGTGAAGGCGGCCGACGACGCGATCGTCGCCAAGCACCCGGGTCTCACCATCAAGCACGAGTACTACGGCTGGCCGGACAAGAACGCCAAGCTGGACGCCGTGCTCGCCACGGACAAGGCCCCGGACGTTGTCGAGATGGGCAACTCCGAAATGATCGGCTACATGTCGACCGGCGCCTTCGCCGAGGTCGACCCGTCGAAGTTCGAGAACTCGGCCGCCTGGCTGGACGCCCTCAAGGAGTCCGTGACCTACGACGGCAAGACCTACGGCGTCCCCTACTACGCCGGTGGCCGCGTCGGCACCTGGCGCAAGGACATCGCCGCCGAGGCCGGCGTCACCGCCGCGCCGAAGACCTGGGCCGAGTACACCGCAGCGCTCGACAAGATCCAGGCCGCGAAGGGCGACAAGTTCAGCGCCCTCTACCAGCCCTCCCCGGACTGGTACGCCGCGATGTCCTTCGTCTACGAGGCGGGCGGCAGCATCGCCAAGAAGGACGGCGACAAGTGGAAGGGCAACCTGTCCTCCCCCGAGTCGCTGAAGGGGCTCAAGCAGTACAAGGAGCTCCTCGACAAGTACATGCACGCCGACAAGACCAAGGACGAGTCCGACCGTCCGGTCGTCTTCGGCCAGGGCAACTCCGCGGCGATCTTCGCCGCCGCCTGGGAGGGCGCCACCGCCGGCACCCCGGAGAACGACAAGGTCGGCGGCCTGAAGGACAAGCTGGAGAACTTCGTCCAGCCCGGTCCGAGCGGCAAGAACCTCCCGGTCTTCCTGGGCGGTTCGGACCTGGCCATCCCTGCCAAGTCCAAGGCCAAGGACATCGCCGCCGAGTGGATCAACGTCTTCACCGGCGCCCAGGGCCAGAAGGGCCTGATCGAGAAGGGCAACCTGCCGAACAACAAGACGGACCTCGGCCCGCTGAAGGCCGACCCGAAGACGCAGGTCGCGGCCACCGCGGCCGAGTCCTCCTGGTTCGTCCCGACGGCGTCCGGCTGGGGCCAGATCGAGAAGGCCAAGCTCCTCCAGACCACGCTCCGCGACATCGGCACCGGCAACAAGTCGGTCGAGGACGCGGCCAAGGCCGCCGACGCCGAGATCGACAAGGTCATCAACACCAAGTGACCTGAGTGGGCAGGGCCCCGCCGGACCGGCGGGGCCCTGCTGCCCGTCAAGAGAGGGACCCCCGAGGAGCGCGCGATGAGTGCCGCACAGACAACCACCGCCGACCTGCCGCCGGCGAAGCAGAAGACTTCCCCCGGAGCGACGCCGGGCAGCCCGGCCGCACCGGCCCGGCCCGGCCGCAAGGGCCCCGGTGCCACTCCCTGGCTGCTGCTGGCCCCGTGCCTGCTGGTCATCGCCCTCGTCATGGGGTACCCGCTCTACCGGCTGGTGGCCCTGTCCTTCCAGAGCTTCGGCAAGTCCGAGCTCTGGGGCTTCAAGGATCCCGAGTTCGTCGGCTTCGACAACTTCGCCAAGATCCTCGGCGACGGCGAGTTCTGGGCCGTCGTCCTGCGTACGGTGATCTTCGCGGTCGGCGCGGTCGCCGCGACGATGGTGATCGGCATGCTCATCGCGCTGCTGCTCCAGAAGGTCTCCGGCTGGGTCAAGGCACTCATCAGCATCGCCCTCGTGGCCAGCTGGGGCATGCCGATCATCGTCGCCACCGCCGTCTTCAAGTGGCTCTTCGACGCCGACTACGGCGTCCTCAACTACCTGATGAGCAGGCTCCCCGGCGTCGACATGATCGGCCACAACTGGTTCACCAGCGGCCCCCAGGGCCTCGCGGTGATCATGCTGCTGGTGGTCTGGGGTGCGGTCCCCTTCGTCGTCATCACCCTCAGCGCGGGCCTCACCCAGGTGCCCAAGGAGCTGGAGGAGGCCGCCCGGCTCGACGGCGCGGGCGCGTGGGGCGTGTTCCGGCACGTCACCCTCCCCATCCTGAAGCCGATCCTCGTCATGCTGACGACCCTCTCCGTCATCTGGGACATGGGCGTCTTCCCGCAGGTCTTCGTGATGCGCAACGGGAACCCGGAAGCCGAGTTCCAGCTGCTGACCACCTACTCGTACCAGCAGGCCTTCGTGGTCAACGACTATTCGGGCGGCTCCGCGATCGCCCTGGTGACCGTTCTGCTGCTGCTCGGCGTGGTCGCCGTGTACATGCGCCAGATGCTCAAGATCGGAGAGGTGGAATGAGCGTGACCACCACGCCCACCGCGACCCCGCGCGTCGCAGGCCTGAAGCAGCGCAAGAAGTCCAAGCTCGGCTGGAACCTCCTCGGCCTGCTGGTCTTCGCCACCGCGGGCTTCCCGGTCTACTGGATGCTCAACACGGCCTTCAAGCCGTCCAAGGAAGCGATCAACCCCGATCCGCAGTTCTTCCCGCACACCTTCACGCTGGCCAACTTCTCCCGCGCGCTGGACATCGCCGACTTCTGGGGACCGGTCGGCCGCAGCCTGATCGTCTCGCTCGTCGTGGTCGTCATCGGCATCGCCGTCGGCATGCTGGCCGCCCTGGCCATCTCCCGCTTCGCCTTCCGCGGCCGCAAGGTCGTGATCGTCGGGATCCTCGCCGTCCAGATGGTCCCGCTCGTCGCGATGATCATCCCGGTCTTCCTGCTGCTGAACGACCTCGGTCAGTACGACAGGCTCACCGGCCTGATCATCACGTACCTGACCTTCGTCCTGCCCTTCACCGTGTGGACGCTGCGCGGCTTCATCGTCAACATCCCCAAGGAGCTGGAAGAGGCGGCCATGGTCGACGGCTGCACGCCGACCGGCGCCTTCCTGCGGGTCGTCTTCCCGCTCCTCGCCCCCGGCATGGTCGCCACCTCCGTCTACGCCTTCATCCAGGCGTGGAACGAGTACCTGTACGCGCTGATGCTGATGAGCCAGCAGAACCAGACCGCCACCGTCTGGCTCGGCAACTTCACCACCAAGCACGGCACCGAGTTCGCCCCGATGATGGCCGGCTCCACCATGATGGCCGTCCCGATCGTGGTCCTCTTCCTCATCGTCCAGCGCAAGATGGCCGCGGGCCTCACCGCCGGCGCCGTGAAGGGATAACGGCCCCATGACTGTTCTTGCGCACCGCACCGATACGGTCACCCGCGACGCCCTCGCCGTCCTCCAGCCCGGCTTCGAGGGCACCACCGCCCCCGCCTGGCTGCTCCGCCGGGTCGGCGAAGGCCTCACCGCCGTCGGCCTGTTCGGCCGCAACATCGCCTCGCCCGAGCAGCTCGCCGCGCTGACCGCGCAGCTGCGTACCGAGCGCGACGACGTCCTGGTCGCCATCGACGAGGAGGGCGGCGACGTCACCCGCCTGGAGGTCCGCGGCGGCTCGTCCTTCCCCGGCAACCTGGCCCTCGGCGCCGTCGACGACACCACACTGACCCGCGAGGTCGCCCGCGAGCTGGGCCGCCGCCTCGCCGAGTGCGGGGTCAACCTCAACTGGGCCCCGTCCGCGGACGTCAACTCCAACCCGGACAACCCGGTGATCGGCGTACGGTCCTTCGGCGCCGACACCCACCTCGCCGCCCGGCACACCGCCGCCTACGTCGAGGGCCTCCAGGCCGCGGGCGTGGCCGCGTGCACCAAGCACTTCCCGGGCCACGGCGACACCAACGTCGACTCGCACCACGCCCTGCCGCGCATCGACGTGGACCTGGACACCCTCCAGGCCCGCGAGCTCGTCCCCTTCAAGGCGGCCATCGAGGCCGGCACCAAGGCCGTGATGAGCGCGCACATCCTGGTGCCCGCCCTCGACCCGACCCGCCCGGCCACGCTCAGCCCGCAGATCCTGACGGGTCTGCTGCGGGGGGAGCTCGGCTACGAGGGCCTCATCGTCACCGACGGCATGGAGATGCACGCCATCGCCGGCACGTACGGGATCGAGCGCGGCTCGGTGCTGGCCATCGCGGCCGGCGCCGACGCCATCTGTGTCGGCGGCGGACTCGCCGACGAAGCCACCGTCCTGCGGCTGCGCGACGCGCTGGTCGCGGCCGTCCGCGAGGGGGCACTGCCCGAGGAGCGCCTCGCAGACGCCGCGGCCCGCGTCCGCGCGCTCGCCGCATGGACCCGCGGAGCCCGGCCGGACGCGCAGCCGGAGGGGAGCCGCGCGTCCGGCATCGGGCTGACGGCCGCCCGCCGCGCCGTGCTCGTCACGGGCTCTGCCAAGCCGCTCACCGGCCCCTACGTCGCCACGCTCGCGCCCGTCGCGAACATCGCGGTGGGGGACGAGACCCCCTGGGGCGTGGCGGCCGAACTCGCCGAGCTGCTCCCGGGCACCGGGTCGGGCGTCTACCCGGAGGGCTCCTCGGCCGGGGACGTCCTGGCGGCCGCGGGGGACCGTACCGTCGTCGTGGTGGTCCGTGACGCGCACCGGCACCCCTGGATGACCGAGGCCGTCGACGCGCTGGTCGCGGCCCGGCCGGACACGGTCGTGGTCGAGATGGGCCTGCCGCGCGCCGAGCCGCGCGGGGCCCTGCACATCGCCACGCACGGCGCCTCGCGCGTCTGCGGCCGAGCCGCCGCCGAGGTGATCGCGGGCGCCTGATCCCGCCAAGAGCCCCTGACCAGGGCGTCAGCCCCTGTGCCGGACACCGTCCGGGGCAGGGGCTGCCGGGTGTCCGGAGCCGGCCACCGCGCGTACGGAGAAGGGCCGGACATCCCCCGGCGGGGAGTCCGGCCCTTCTCCGTGCGGGCCTGCGGGTCCTACAGACCCTGCCAGGACGGCTTGTTGGCGTAGGTGTGGCGGAAGTAGTCGGCCAGCTTCAGCTTCGAGGCGGCCGCCTCGTCCACCACCACGGTGGCGTGCCGGTGCAGTTGCAGCGCGGAGGCCGGCACCAGCGCGGACAGCGGGCCCTCGACGGTCTGCGCGATCGCCTCGGCCTTGCCCTCGCCGGTGGCCAGCAGGACCAGGTGGCGGGCGTCGAGGATGGTGCCGATGCCCTGGGTGATGACGTGGTGCGGCACCTGGTCCAGGTCGTTGTCGAAGAAGCGCGCGTTGTCCACGCGGGTCTGCTCGGTGAGCGTCTTGATCCGGGTGCGGGAGGCGAGCGACGAGCACGGCTCGTTGAAGCCGATGTGGCCGTCCGTTCCGATGCCCAGGAGCTGGAGGTCGACGCCGCCGGCCTCGGCCAGGGCACGGTCGTAGGCCTCGCACGCGCCGACGATGTCCTCGGCCGAGCCGTCGGGGCCCATGAAGGAGGCCTCGGACAGGCCCAGGGGCTCGACGACCTCGCGGAGCACGACCGCGCGGTAGGACTCGGGGTGCCCGGCCGGCAGGCCCACGTACTCGTCGAGCTGGCAGATCCGGGCCCTGGAGGCGTCGGCCCGGCCGGCCCGGACCTCGGCGGCGAGGGCTTCGTAGATGGGCAGCGGGGTAGAGCCGGTCGCCACACCGAGCAGGGCGTCGGGCTTGCGGCGCACCAGGGCGGCCATGGCCTCCGCGATGAGCTCGCCGCCTGCCTTGGCGTCCGGGACGATGACAACTTCCACGCGGGGCCTGCCGATCTGGAGTGGTGGTGTGGTATAGACCAATCTAGCAGAGGCCGGCGCGTCCGGCGGGGGTCTCGCCGTTATCCATCGTGGTCCGGATCCGGGCGTCCGGCCCGCCGGTGCCGCCGGGCCCGGAGCGTGGTGCCCCGGGCCCGGCTCCCGCGCTCAGAGCAGGGCCAGCCGGAGGCCTCCCGTCGCGTCCAGGTGCTGTCCGGTGACCCAGCGGGAGTCGGGGGAGGCCAGGAAGGCCACCACGTCGGCTACCTCCTGGGTCGTGCCCACGCGACGGAAGACGGAGCGGGCGGCCAGGTGTGCCCGGGTCGCCTCGTCCGCCAGGAGGTCGGCGTTGAGATCGGTCTCGGTGATGCCGGGGCCGACCGAGTTCACCGTGATCCCGCGCGGGGCCAGTTCGGCGGCCAGTGACCGGGTCAGTGCGTTCACCGCGCCCTTCGCCGTGACCGTGGCCAGGATGGCCGGCAGGGCGATGTGCGGGGTGCCGGTCACGTTCACGATCCGGCCCCCGTCCCGCAGCCGCTCCAGCCCGTACTTGATCACGAAGAACGGCGCCCTGGCGTTGAGCGCGTGGGCCCGGTCGTACGTCTCCTCGTCGGTCTCCCCGATTCCCGCGAAGGCCGCCGCCCCGGCGTTGTTGACCAGGATGTCCACGCCCTCGGTGTGCGCGGGATGGGCCCCGTACGCCGCCCAGAGGGCCTGTGCGTCACCGGGGACGCCGAGCTCCGCCCCGATGGCGAAGGCCCGTCCGCCGGCCGCCCCGATCGCCTCGACGGTCTCCTGTGCCGCCGCCGCGTTGCGTCCGTAGTGCACGGCGACCAGGGCCCCGTCCCGCGCCAGCCGCTCGGCCACCGCCCGCCCGATGCCCCGGCTGCCGCCGGTGACCAGTGCCGTCTTTCCCTTGAGCACGCCCATGACGCGCCCCCCTCCGGTAATTGCTAGTGGTCGCTACAGAAAGGAACGTATCAGATTCCCTAGCGACCGCTATAGAATCTCGGCATGGTGACCGGACAGCGCGGCAGACCCCGTTCCTTCGACCGCGACGCCGCCCTCGACAAGGCGATGCTCGCCTTCTGGGAGCGCGGCTACGAGGCGACCTCCATCGCCGACCTGACCGCCTCGCTCGGCATCAGCGCGCCCAGCCTCTACGCGGCCTTCGGTGACAAGCGCAAGCTCTTCGACGAGGTCGTGGTGGTCTACGGAGGCCGGTACGGGGACTTCGCGAGCGTGGCGCTCGCCGAGGAGCCCACCGCCGCGGCGGCCGTCGCCCGCATCCTGCGCGAGGCCGCCGAGGTCTACACCGACCCGGCCCACCCGCGGGGCTGCATGGTGATCAGCGCGGCGATCAACACCACCTCGGAGGAGGTGGCGCAGGCGCTGCGCGAGCGGCGCAACGCCAACCTGGAGATGTTCGAGAGCCGGATCCGGGCCGACATGGCCACGGGGACGCTGCCGGCGGACACGGACGCACGGGGGCTGGCCCGGTACGCGGGAGCGGTCATCCAGGGGATGTCGCAGCAGTCGCGCGACGGGGCGAGCAGGGAAGAACTGGAAGCGGTGGCGGAGCGGGCGCTGCTGGCCTGGCCGAAGGCCTAGTCGGCCGAGTCCGGATCAGGGGGCTTCCGCCCGGAATCCACTCCGGAATTGCGCGGAGGGGCGTTCCTCTGGGCCACGGTGCAGAACGGGACCCTCGACCCGCCCGGCACCGTAGCCCGGAGTACTTACGGCCGACAGGTGTGCGGTTCCCGACGGCCGGTGGAGGTGCCTGCGCGGTCAGGGCAGAGCGCGCGGCTTACCTCGATCCGTCCTCCTGTGCGGGGAGGGCGGAGGTTCTTGAATCAATTGTGGACTAGACCATTCTGTTCTGTCCATCCAATGACAGGGCCCGGAAACCCGTCACTTCCTCCAACAGTACGCGGCTCGCGCCCCGCTTGGATACTCCTGAGTACTGTCGTGGGCAAAGTCATGGCGCGTACCCGGGGTACGCTCGCAACGTGCCCTCCATGAACGACCTCGTACGCCAGCACACCGCTCTCGGTGAAACCGACCTGGAGTGGCTCCACCTGCTGGTCTCGGAGTGGCAACTGCTCTCCGACCTGTCCTTCGCCGACCTCGTGCTGTGGGTGCCCACCCTCGACGGCACGCGGTACGTCTCGGTCGCCCAGATGCGCCCGAACACCGGTCCCACCTCGTACCAGGACGACATGGTCGGCCACCTGGTGCCGCGCGGCCGCCGCCCGCTGCTGGACGCCGCGCTCGACGAGGGCCGGATCGTCCGCGAGGGCGACCCCGAGTGGCGCGAGGAGGTGCCGGTCCGCGTCGAGTCGATCCCCGTCCGCCGCGAGGGCCGGGTCCTGGGCGTGATCGCGCGCAACACCAATCTGCTCACTGTGCGTACACCGAGCCGGCTGGAGCTGACCTACCTCCAGTCCGCCTCCGACCTGGCCCAGATGATCGCGGCGGGTTCCTTCCCGTTCCCCGGCCAGCAGGTCGACATGGACGCCTCCCCGCGCGTCGGGGACGGCCTCATCCGGCTCGATGCCGAGGGCGTGGTCACCTACGCCTCGCCGAACGCGCTCTCCGCCTACCACCGGCTCGGCCTCGCCTCCGACCTCGTCGGTCAGCATCTGGGCAACACCACCGCCGAACTCGCACCCTCCCGCGGACCGGTGGACGAGGCCCTGGTCAAACTCGCCAGCGGGTGGGCCCCCCGGGAGACCGAGGTCGAGGGCAACAGCGGGGTCATCCAGCTGCGCACCATCCCGCTCAAGCCGAAGGGCACCCGGATCGGCTCCCTGGTGCTGTGCCGCGACGTCACGGAACTGCGTCGTCGCGAACGTGAATTGATCACCAAGGACGCGACCATCCGGGAGATCCACCACCGGGTGAAGAACAACCTCCAGACCGTGGCCGCGCTGTTGCGGCTCCAGTCCCGCCGGATGGATTCGGCGCAGGGCCGCGAGGCGCTCAACGAGGCGGTGCGCCGTGTCGGTTCGATCGCGATCGTGCACGAGACGCTGTCTCAGAACCTCGACGAGCGGGTCGAGTTCGACGAGATCGCCGACCGCGTCATCGCGATGGTCTCGGAGATCTCGCCGGGCAAGGTCGACTGCCGACGCACCGGCAGGTTCGGGATCCTGGACGCGGAGGTCGCCACTCCGCTGTCGATGGTGCTGACCGAGATCCTCCAGAACGCCCTGGAGCACGCCTTCACCCAGGGGGAGCGGGGCGCCGTGGAGGTGGCCGCGATCCGTTCCGGAACCGGTCGCACGGACGGCCGGCTGCTGATCACCGTGCTCGACGACGGCAGCGGTCTGCCCGAGGGATTCGATCCCCAGCGGGCCGGCAACCTCGGGCTGCAGATCGTACGGACCCTCGTGGAGGGGGAGCTCGGCGGCACCTTCGACATGCTCAGGGCCGAGCCGCGCGGCACCAAGGTCGTCCTCGACATCCCGTCCAGCCCGCAGAAGTAGCAGCCGATCCGTAACTCAGCGTGATGCTCTGCTGTGCGCCCCGCACAGCACTGAGCCCCGGACCGAATGATTCGGTCCGGGGCTCAAGAGCACGTTGCTGAGCGCTTGTTCGGTTACTACGCGCTGCGCGTCGAGGCTCGAAAGTCGTTTGTCAGGCGCTGGCGTTGCGCGCCCGGTTGCGAGCGGCGCGGCGCTTCATGGCGCGGCGCTCGTCCTCGCTGAGACCGCCCCAGACGCCGGAGTCCTGACCGGACTCGAGCGCCCACTGCAGGCACTGCTCCATAACGGGGCAACGGCGGCAGACGGCCTTGGCTTCCTCGATCTGCAGCAGCGCAGGACCGGTGTTGCCGATGGGGAAGAAGAGTTCCGGGTCTTCCTCACGACAAACGGCGTTGTGACGCCAGTCCATGGCTGCTCCATCTCCTTGTATTGCGGGCAAGTTGCTTGTGAATGTGAACGCTTTCACGAATCCCCCCGTGAGGGAAGCGCGACCGCCCGGTTTCACGCGGGTGATCAATCAGAGATTCGTGGAGGGGTTCTGGCGGTCTGTGTGGGTGCCGGGTGTTGCGGGCTGTCCCGATCGCCATGAAGAGATTCGCAAACCTCGGACGGGGATACAACCCCTTCCGGAAAGTTTTTTTTGATTCGTCGGTGTCGACTAGGTCACAGCCCTACATCGTGAGGGTGGACCGGCGTGTAAACGTTCGACTGAAAGGCCCTCGGGCCCTTCTACTCACACAATCACACGCAGTGCACGGCGTACGCCTGTGAACCGAACGCTGGTCCGCAGTCCGAGGTGATCGCCGTCCATCTGGAACGGGAGCGGAACCTTCGAATGCAAGGTGAAGTCGGTCAGATCGTGCAGAGACACCGCATGCTTGCCGTGTGGACCCCGCTCAGGAGTGGAGGTCAGGAGCTGTGTCGCGTACCGAGCGACCGCCGGAGTTGACAAACGGTTCAGTGCCAATACGTCAAGCGCAGTATCGAACGAAGCTTCGGGAGAGGCGTAAAGCGGACGATTCCCCAGATACGTCCACGGTGACGTATTGCACACTATCGACAGCACCAGATCGGTCACAGGGTCCGCGCCGGGGCGTTCCAGCGTGACCGTGCCGTGCCGCCGGTTGGGCTCCTCCCAGAACTGGCGCATCAGCTGTCGCACATACAGAGCGTGGGTCGAACGCTTGCCGCGCTCGCGCTGCTGCTCCACCCGGCCCACCACACCGGCGTCGAAGCCGAAGCCCGCGCAGAAGGTGAACCACCGGGCCGGGACCGACTCGTCCTCCGTGCCCGGGGTGCCGGCCGCCAGGCCCAGACCGACCGTCCGCTCGCGCTGCTCCCGCAGCGCGTCCAGGAGCGCGCCGGTCGCCTCGACCGCGTCGTTGGGCAGCCCCAGGGCGCGGGCGAACACATTGGTGGACCCACCGGGAACCACCGCCAGCCGGGGGAGGCGCTCCGGGTCGGGCCCGTTGTGCAGGAGCCCGTTCACCACCTCGTTGACCGTGCCGTCGCCGCCCAGTGCGACGACGAGGTCGAGCCCCTCGTGCGCGGCCTTGCGCCCCAGGTCCCGGGCGTGCCCGCGGTACTCGGTGGTGATCGCCTCCAGCTTCATCTCGCTGGCCAGGGCATGGGTCAGGACGTCGCGCGTGCGCGCACTGGTGGTCGTCGCTGCTGGGTTGGCCACGAGAAGTGCACGCATGAGCGCCAGACTACCCACCCCCTCGGATGCCGACCGTACTGCCCGTCCCCTCCGGGCCCGGGGCTGCGCCGCTACGCTGCTGGGGTGAGTCAGAAGCAGCCCGCGAATGCCCCCACCCCCGCCGCCGCCCCGCCCGCCGCGCTGCCCGGCCGGCTGACCGCGGCCGCCGCGCTCACCGCCCTGGAAGGCCTGGCGCTGGCCGGTCTCGGGCTCTACATGCTGTTCGTGGGGATCGCCGGTGACCCCGATTCCCCGCAGCAGGCCGAGACGGGCGGGATCACCCTGCTCGCACTCGCCGCGCTGCCGCTGATCGCGGCCCGGGGGCTGCGCCTGGGCCGGCGCTGGAGCCGCGGTCCGGCACTGATCACCCAGCTGATGGCGCTGCCGGTGGCCTGGACCCTCTACAGCACGGGCGGTGCGATGATCGCCGCCGCCGTGGCCCTGGCCCTGGCCGCGGTGGCCGTCGTAGCGCTCCTGGTGAACCCGACGGCGACCGAGGCTCTCGGTATCGGGCCCGGGGAACAGGCCCGATAACCGGTCGTCCGGTTCTTGGCCGGCCGCTCTGCTCGGCCGCCCGCTACTCCTCGACGAGGAGCTTGTCGCGGAGCTGGGCCAGGGTGCGGGCCAGCAGCCGGGAGACGTGCATCTGGGAGATGCCGACCTCCTGGGCGATCTGCGACTGGGTCATGTTGCCGAAGAAGCGAAGCAGCAGGATCCGCTTCTCCCGCGGGGGCAGGCCCTCCAGCAGCGGCTTGAGGGACTCGCGGTACTCGACGCCCTCCAGGGCCTCGTCCTCCGCACCCAGGGTGTCCGCGACCGCCGGCGACTCGTCGTCGGTGTCCGGGACGTCGAGGGAGAGCGTGCTGTAGGCATTGGCCGATTCCAGCCCCTCCAGCACCTCCTCCTCGGAGATCCCCAGCCGTTCGGCCAGTTCGTGCACCGTCGGGGAACGGCCGTGCTGCTGGGACAGTTCGGCCGTGGCCGTCGTCAGCGAGAGCCGCAGCTCCTGCAGACGACGCGGTACGCGCACCGCCCAGCCCTTGTCACGGAAGTGGCGCTTGATCTCGCCGACCACCGTGGGCGTGGCGTACGTGGAGAACTCGACCCCGCGGTCCGGGTCGAACCGGTCCACCGACTTGATCAGGCCGATCGTCGCGACCTGGGTCAGGTCGTCCAGCGGCTCACCGCGGTTGCGGAAGCGCCGCGCCAGGTGTTCCACCAGCGGCAGGTGCATCCGTACCAGCCGGTTGCGCAGCTCCGCCTTCTCCACCGACCCGTCGGGCAGTGCCCGCAGTTCGATGAACAGGGCCCGCGCGCCACTGCGGTCGCGTGGATCCGGCAGCGCGTGCGACACCGGGAGCACCGGCGCCGCCGGTACCACCGGTGCCAGTTCCGGGGCCGTGGCAGCGGCCTCGGTCGGCTGGGATGGTTGTGGTTGTTCCTGCTGGTTCTCGCTCATAGGGCCCGCCCGTCGCTCCGCCGAGTCCAAAAAGCCGTCTTCCGCATCCGCGTCAGCCGGGTGCGGTCGGGCGTGCTGCTGCTCCGGGATGCCGCCGTCGACCTCGTGCCGTACCCGGGGCCGATCCCCGCCCCGTACCGGGATCTCCCCGCCGCTCACGCCGGGCCTGGTCCCGCGCCGCGCTGTTTGTAGAGGCTGATGCTCACCGTCCGGTTCTCCTCGACCGTGGCCTCGACCTTGCCGGCCAGCGCCGACAGGACGGTCCACGCGAACGTGTCACGCTCCGGTGCGCGCCCGTCGGTGGTCGGTGCCGAGACGGTCACCTCCAGCGAATCGTCGATCAGCCGGAACACGCAGCTGAGGACGGAGCCCGGCACGGCCTGCTGGAGCAGGATCGCGCAGGCCTCGTCCACCGCGATGCGGAGGTCCTCGATCTCGTCGAGGGTGAAGTCCAAACGTGCCGCGAGACCGGCCGTGGCCGTCCGCAGCACCGACAGGTAGGCACCCGCAGCGGGCAGCCGGACTTCCACGAAGTCCTGAGTCCCGGGCTCGCCTGCGATCTGGGACACCCTCACCTCCAAGGTGGTACGAGCTCTGTTCGCCGGTGACGCTATCGCGATCCGGGCGATCGTGTCGCGGCACCCCTCTTGGTGCCCGCTTCGTGCACCCCGCCTGCGAGCCAGTGACTGATGGTAAGCCCATGGGTACGCACAGTGGCTAGGGGTCTGCGGGGCCCAAATCAGGGGAACCGGCGGAGGGTTGAACTACCCCGCTTCAGACGATCGAACCGTCGACAAAACACCAGCGCCAGGTCTCACCCGGTTCGAAGCTGCGCATCACCGGATGCCCCGTCTCCCGGTGGTGCGCCGTGGCGTGCCGGTGGGGCGAGGAATCACAGCAGGCCACGTGCCCGCATCCCAGGCACATCCGCAGCTGTACGGGGTGGCTGCCGAGTGCCAGGCACTCGGAGCAGGTGTCGTGGGAGGGCACCGGTTCGGGACGCGGCAGTTCGGCAACGTGGGTGCACTCGCTCATCGCATTCTCCTTGTACCGGAACCCCGGCCTTCAGTCTCGGGGCGAACCGCGCGCACGGGCCGGAGCTGCGATGCAGCGGAGTGTCGATGCGTCACGCTTTGACCGGAGCTCGATCTCGTACAGAATACGTTCCCGCCGTGCGAGTCATGAGGATCTCCTCGGTCAAGCCCGCGCGTTCGGGGCGATCGGCCGACGATTGAGGTGGATCTTCGATGGAGGTATTGCCGCTGGTGGCGCTGATCGCCGGCAGCGCGGCCGTCGCGGGGCTGGCCCGCCGGACCCCGGTGCCCGCGCCCCTGTTGCTGGTCGCCGCCGGCCTGCTGGCCGGGTACGTGCCGGGGGTGCCCGCGTACGCACTCGACCCGCACATCGTGCTGCCGCTGCTGCTCCCGCCGCTGCTGTACACGGCCGCCGTGGACAGCTCGTACCTGGACCTGCGCGCGAACATCCGGCCCATCGCGATGCTCTCGGTGGGCTACGTGCTCTTCGCGACGCTCGCCGTCGGGTACGCGACGTACCTGCTGGTGCCGGGGCTCTCCGTGCCGGTGGCCCTGGTGCTGGGTGCGGTGATCGCCCCGCCGGACGCCGTCGCCGCCACCGCGATCGCCCGCAAGCTGCGGCTGCCGAACCGCATCACGACCATCCTGCAGGGCGAGTCCCTGGTCAACGACGCGACCGCGATCACCGCCTACAAGGTGGCGCTGGCCGCGGCCGTCGGGGTGAGCGCAGGCTGGGCGGGCGGCATCGCGGAGTTCCTGCTGGCCTCGGTCGGCGGGATCGGCGTCGGCCTGCTGCTGATGGTGCCGATCCACCACCTGCGCACGCGGCTGAAGGAGCCGCTGCTCCAGAACACCCTCTCGCTGCTGATCCCCTTCGTGGCGTACGCGGCCGCGGAGCGGGTGCACGCCTCCGGGGTGCTGGCCGTGGTCGTCGTCGCGCTGTACCTCGGCCACCGCAACTGGCAGGTCGACTTCGCCACCCGGCTCCAGGAGGAGGCGGTGTGGAAGGTGGTCGCCTTCGTGCTGGAGTCGGTGGTCTTCGCGCTGATCGGGCTCCAGCTGCCGGTGGTCCTGGGCGGACTGGGGGAGTACGACGGCATGCACGCGGCCACGTACGCGGTCGCCGTGTTCCTCGCGGTGGTGGTGGCCCGGTTCCTGTGGGTGTTCCCGGCGACCTTCGTGCCGCGCTGGCTGTCGCCGCGGATCCGGGACCGGGAGCCGGAGACCGACTGGAAGGCCCCGGTGATCGTGGGATGGGCCGGGATGCGCGGCGTGGTCTCGCTGGCCATCGCCTTCTCCGTGCCCATGTCGGTGCCGCACCGGAACCTGATCCTCTTCCTGACCTTCACCACGGTCATCGGGACGCTGGTGGTGCAGGGGTTGACGCTGCCGCCGCTGATCCGGGCGCTGAACCTGCCGCCGAAGGACGTGCAGGCCGAGACCCTGGCCGAGGCACAGGCACAGAGCGAGGCCTCGCGGGCGGCGGAGGAACGGCTGGCGGAGCTGCTGGAGGAACCGGAGAACAGCACGCTGCCGCCGCCGCTGGCGGACCGGCTGCGGACTGTCCTGGAGCGGCGGCGCAACGCGGTGTGGGAGCGGCTCGGCGAGGTCAACCCGGAGACGGGGGAGTCGGCGGACGACATCTACCGGCGCCTCGCGCGGGAGATGATCGCGGCCGAGCGGGAGGTCTTCGTGACGCTGCGGGACCAGCGGCGGATCGACGACGAGATGCTGCGGGCGCTGCTGCGCCGCCTGGACCTGGAGGAGGCCGCGGCCTACCGCGAGGAGGGCTGAGACCTACCGCGAGGAGGGCTGGGGCCGAGGGCCGGGGCGGCAAGCCGCCCGCTACGGCCGGCCCGTGACGACCGCGGCGAGGGTCGTGCCGGGCGGGAAGGCGCCGGACGCGGTGAGTTCGGTCAGGGCCCAGAGCAGCTTGGCCACGTAGATCCGCTCGACCGGCAGGCCGTGGCGGGACCCGAAGTCGGCGGCGAAGGCCTCCAGCGCGGCCGGGACCCGGGCGTAGCCGCCGTGGTGGAAGTCCTCGGCCAGACTCCAGTCGCCGGCCGGACCCCCGAAGGCGGCCGCCTGGAGGGAACGTATCTCCGCGGCCAGGAAGCCGCCCGCCAGGACCGGAACGCCGAGCGCCCGCTGCCCGGGGCCCAGCCCGGCCGCGAGGCCCGCCAGGGTGCCGCCGGTGCCGCAGGCCACCGCCACCACGTCGGCGGCGCCGCGCAGTTCCCGGCCCAGCTCGGCGCAGCCGCCCAGGGCGAGCGCGTTGCTGCCGCCCTCGGGGACGACGTACGCACCGCCCGCGCCCGCCGCGTCCACCAGCCGTGCCAGCAGATGCGGCTCGGCCTTGCGGCGGTACTCCGACCGGGACACGAAGTGCAGCCGCATGCCGTCCGCGGCGCACCGGGCCAGGGAGTCGTTGAGGGGCCGCCCGGCCAGCTCGTCCCCCCGTACGATGCCGACCGTCCGCAGCCCGAGCAGCCGCCCGGCGGCGGCGGTGGCCCGCAGGTGGTTCGAGTACGCCCCGCCGAAGGTGACCAGCTGATCGTGACCGCCCTCCAGGGCGGCCCGGAGATTGGGCGCGAGCTTGCGCCACTTGTTGCCGGGCAACTCGGGATGCACGAGGTCGTCCCGCTTCAGCAGCAGCCGCACGCCGTACCGCTCGAACCTGTCGTCCGCCGCCTCGACGAGCGAAGACGGCGGGCGTGGCAGCAGTTCGGAATGGGTCACCAGGCCATTGTCCCTGGTGGGGGCCCGATTACTTCAGGCGCTCGCCGATGCGGGCGCGCATGGCGTCCATCGTGAAGCCCCTGGGGTCGACCTTGCCCGGCTGCCATTCGCGGTGGCCGATCACCGAGCGGGACGTCCAGCGGTGGACCCGGCACAGGGCCGCCGCGGCACGGGCGATGGCGTCGAGCTGGACCGCCGGCCAGGGGTCCTCGCCGTCGCCGAGGTTCTCGCACTCGAAGCCGTAGAAGTGGCGGTTGCCGTCGGTGTCCGTCTCGTTGTCCGGCGGGAGCCGCTTCTCCGCGATCACCGCCGCGAGGACGTCGGAGTCGCCGGCGCCCGCGTGGTTGGTGCGGCCGTAGCCGACGAGGTGGACGCGACCGTCCTTGGCGATCACGCCGTGACACAGGGGGCCGGGCAGGGCGCTGTGGCCCTCGCGGCAGAGCTCGACGGTGCGGGCGGTGCCGCGGGTGACGGTGTGGTGGATCATCACCCCGTGGACCGGCCCCCAGGGGCCCTTGTGGTTGCGGTTGTGGGTCCGCCAGGCGCCGACTTCGACGACGGTCAGACCCTCGTTCCGCAGTGCGTTGATGAAACGGTCCGCGGACATGGGTGCGGCCATGGCCGCCTCCTTCGTTGCGGTGCGCGACGACACCCTCTGTGCTCGTCTCGTCACCCTACGGTTTAGTGGAGGCGGCCCTTCCGCGCTAGTGCTTTCGTACGGCGAGCGAGCCGATCCGGCCAGGTGTCAGACCGATGCGAGCCACAGGTCCGGGCCGAAGACCTCGTAGTGGATGTCGGCGGCCGGCAGCCCCTTGGCGATCAGCTGCTCGCGAACCGCCCGCATGAAGGGGAGCGGCCCGCACAGGTAGGCCCGGGTGCCCGGGGCGACGGCGACGGCCGAGAGGTCCATGAGGCCCTCGCCGTCGCCCGGCTCCGCCGCCTCCTCGTACCAGAACCGGGCCGAGGCGTCCGGCAGCTTGTGCGTCAGCGCCCGGTGGTCGCTGCGCAGCGGGTGGTCGGCGGGGGAGCGGTCGGCGTGCAGCACGGTCACCGAAGCGGTGTGCCCGGTGTCGGCCAGGTGCTCCAGCATCGACAGCATCGGGGTGCAGCCGATGCCGGCCGAGGCGAGCAGGACCGGGGCGGCCGAGTCCGCCAGGACCAGGTCGCCGTACGGGGCCGAGACCCGCAGCGTGTCGCCGGTACGGACCCGGGCGTGCAGGTGGTTGGAGACCTCGCCGTCCGGGCCCGCGGCGGCCGGGCCGTGGACCCGCTTGACGGTGATCGCGCGGACCGCGGAGCCGGGCGAGGTGATGAGGCTGTACTGGCGGATCTGGCGGGCGCCGTCCGGGAGTTCGACCTGGACCGAGACGTACTGGCCGGGCCGGTGCGCGGGTGCGGGGGCGCCGTCCGCGGGGGCGATCCGGAAGGTCGTGCAGTCCGCCGTCTCCGCCACCCGGTCGGTGACGGTCCACTCGCGCCACACGTCACCGGCGACGACCCGCTGCTCGGCGTAGAGGCGCTCCTCGATGGCGATCAGGGCGTTCGCCATCAGCCAGTAGACCTCGTCCCAGGCCCGGGCGACCTCGGGGGTGACGGCCTCGCCGAGGACCTCGGCGATCGCCTCGAACAGGTGCCGGTGGACGACCGCGTACTGCTCGCGGGTCACGCCGAGGCTGGCGTGCTTGTGGGCGATGCGGTTCAGCATCACGTCGGGGCGGGTGTCCGGGTGGGCGAGGAGGTGGGTGGCGAAGGCGGCGATCGAGCCGGCGAGGGCCTGCTTCTGGAGGCCGGCGTTCTGGTTGCCCCGGTTGAAGAGGTCGCGGATCAGCGCCGGGTGGGCCGCGAAGAGCTTGGTGTAGAAGAGCTCGGCTATCTCTCCGATCGCCCCTCCGACGGCGGGCAGGGTGGCTCGTACGGTCGCGCTCGACGTCTCGGACAGCATGGGGAACTCCTCGCGTGATGGGCCTGTGAGCGTGGGGGATTGAATTTGCATCTGAGATGCGTATTTTTGATCGCAGAAGGACCGCCGTGGTGCGGACTTCTGTTCGGACTCGTGCCGGACCGGTTCGCCCGGGCGGCGGTAACCGGCCATCCGGACCGAGGGTCAGGGGCTGCTGCCCGTCCCGGTCGGCGCCCTGCTCGAAATGCCCAGCAGGAGCGGCCCGGTCGGCGACGCCACCAGGTCGTTCACCGTCAGCGGGTCCAGCGCGGCGTAGAAGGCCTCCTGGGCCCGGCGCAGTGCGCCGCGCAGGACGCAGGCCCCGCGCAGCGGGCAGGGGGTGGTGCCTTCGCAGTCCACGACGTCCCCCTCGCCCTCCAGTTCGCGCACCACGGAGCCGACCGGTGCGGCCCGCCCGGCGGCGGTCAGGGCGAGCCCGCCGCCGCGGCCGCGCCGCGCCTCGACCAGGCCGAGGTGCTGGAGCCTCGCGACCACTTTGGCCGTGTGCGTGTAGGGGACCTCCATGGTCGCCGCCACGTCGCGGGTGGTCGGGAGGTCCGTTTCCTCGATGGCCAGGCGCATCAGGACGCGCAGTGCCAGGTCGGTGAATCGGGTCAGCCGCATGGGGCCACCGTAGAGAAATATGCATCCTTAATGCAAGTTAGGTCGCCCAGGGTGTCCCGCTTGGCCGAAATCGATGGGTCGCGTGGGGCCTGAGGGGCTCGTGGGGAAGGAGTGCGACCCCAAAGAGTGCCCCGCACCCGGACGGAGTAGTCCCACCCTTTTGTGTAATGGTCCGATCACGTTCCGTACTGAAAGGCTGCACCCGCAGATCCATGGAGTGATCGAAAGGGAAAGACATGTCGGTCCAGGCAGGTTCCGAGTCCGAGGCCCAGACACCGCAGCGAAGTCTTGGGACGACGGCCGCACGGAACTTGGCAACCACGACCAAGTCCGCGCCGCAGATGCAGGAGATCACCTCGCGGTGGCTCCTGAAGATGCTCCCGTGGGTGTCGGTGCAGGGCGGTACGTACCGCGTCAACCGCAGGCTGAGCTACTCGGTCGGCAACGGCGTCGTGGAGTTCATCAAGACCGGCACCCAGGTCCAGGTGATCCCGGCCGAGCTCGGTGAGCTCCCGCTGCTGCGCGACTACGAGGACCTCGACGTCCTCGGCGAACTCGCCCAGCGCTGCCGGCAGGTCGAATTCGAGGCCGGACAGGAGCTCACCTCCTTCGGCAGCCCCGCCGACCAGGTCTTCCTGCTCGCCCACGGCCGTATCGACCAGATCGGCCCCGGCCCCTACGGCGAGGACGCCGTCCTGGGGACCGTCGCCGACGGCGCGTACTTCGGCGACGAATCCCTCGTCGATGAAGAATCGATTTGGGAGTACACCGCCCGCGCCGCCACCTCCGGCACCGCGCTGACCCTGTCCCGGCAGGACTTCCAGCTCCTCGCCGACCGGGTCGAATCGCTGCGCGCGCACGTGGAGAACGTACGGAGCCGGCCCGACCGGCAGACCAACAAGTACGGCGAGGCCGCGATCGAGCTCTCCGCCGGCCACCGGGGCGAGGCCGTCCTCCCCGGCACCTTCGTCGACTACGAGGCCCGGCCGCGCGAGTACGAACTCTCCATTGCACAAACGGTCCTGCGCGTCCACAGCCGCGTCGCCGACCTCTACAACCACCCGATGAACCAGACCGAGCAGCAGTTGAGGCTCACGGTCGAGGCGCTGCGCGAGCGCCAGGAGCACGAGATGCTCAACAACCGCGACTTCGGCCTGCTCCACAACGCCGACTACGACCAGCGCATCCAGCCCCACGACGGCGCGCCCAGCCCCGACGACATGGACCAGCTGCTCAGCATGCGGCGCGGCTCCAAGCTGTTCCTGGCACACCCCAAGGCGATCGCCGCCTTCGGCCGCGAGTGCAACAAGCGCGGGATCTACCCCGAGTCGGTGGACATCGGCGGCAACCGGGTGCCGGCCTGGCGCGGGGTGCCGATCTTCCCGAGCAACAAGATCCCGATCAGCGACGCCCGCACCACGTCCATCCTCTGCATGCGCACCGGCGAGGACGAGCAGGGCGTGATCGGGCTCCACCAGCCGGGCATCCCCGACGAGATCGAGCCGAGCCTGTCGGTCCGCTTCATGGGCATCAGCGAGCAGGCGATCATCTCGTACCTGGTCACCGCCTACTTCTCGGCCGCGGTGCTGGTGCCGGATGCGCTCGGCGTGTTGGAGAATGTCGAGATCGGCCGTTGGCGCTGACCCCGGTGAACACCATCGCGACCGGTGAGGGCCAGGACGCCGCAGCCCTCCTGGACCGGACGAGAGAAGCGGTCGACCCGCAGCTGCGCCGTACCGTCGAGAGTCTGCCGGGCTCGATGCGGCGCGTGGCGATGTACCACTTCGGCTGGGAGCACGAGGACGGCAGCCCCGCCGCGGGCGGCGCCGGGAAGGCCATCCGGCCGGCCCTGGTGCTGGCATCGGCGCAGGCCCTGCGCGGTCCGGGTGCCGGGCCGGCCGACGAGGCCGTGCGGGCGGCGGCCGCCGTGGAGCTGGCGCACAACTTCACGCTGCTGCACGACGACATCATCGACAAGGACGTCCGGCGGCGCGGCCGGGCCACGGCCTGGACCGTCTTCGGGACGCCGGACGCCATCATCACGGGCGACGCGATGATGGCGCTCTCGCTGCGGCTGCTCGCGGAGGATCCGCATCCGGCCGCGGCGGCGGCCTCGGCCCGGCTCGCCGCCTGCGTCATCGAGCTGTGCGCGGGCCAGCAGGCGGACTGCGCGTTCGAGCGGCGCGGGGACGTCTCGCTCGACGAGTGCCTGGCCATGGCCACCGCCAAGACCGGGGCACTACTGGGCTGCGCGTGCGCGCTGGGCGCCCTGTACGCGGGGGCCGGGCCCGACGAGGTCGATGCCATGGACGCGTTCGGTCGGGAGGCCGGGCTGGCCTTCCAGCTGATCGACGACCTGATCGGCATCTGGGGGGACCCGGGGCACACCGGCAAGCCCGCCGGGGCCGACCTGATCGCCCGCAAGAAGTCCCTCCCGGTCGTGGCCGCCCTCACCTCGGACACCGCGGCGGGGAAGGAGCTGGCCGCGCTGTACGCCGGCCCCATGACCGGGGACGACGTACGCAGGGCGGCCGACGCGGTGGACCGGGCCGGCGGGCGGGACTGGGCGCAGGCCGAGGCCGCGGACCGGATGGGGCGGGCGGTACAGCAGCTGTCCCGGGCCGTGCCGGACCTCGGGGCGGCGGGCGGGCTGCTGGCCCTCGCGGAGTTCGTGACGCGCCGCACGAGGTGAGCCCGAGGGGCGCTCCACGGGCCCGAGGCCCGTTCCGGTACCGCATGGTGCCGGAACGGGCCTTACCGCATGTCCGCGCCAACTCTAGGATCGCTCACGGTTGTTGACACGTGAGTGAAGGGTGTGACCCATGGCGGCGCTGGAGATACGACAGGCGGATCAGTCGGACCGGGACGCGGTGGCGCGGCTGCTCGACGAGTCCTTCCGGACCGACCCGGTGAGCAGCTGGGTCTTCCCGGACCCGGAGCACCGCGCCGCGGTGCACGGGAAGTTCCTCGGCGTCTTCGTGGACGTGGCGCTGGAGGAGGGCCGGATCGACTACGCCGCGGACGGTTCGGCGGCCGCGCTCTGGCTGCGGATCCCGGCGGCCGACCCGGAGGGGGAGCCCGTCGAGGACGAGGTCCCGGCGCGGATGCGGGCCGTGGCGGACCCGGACAACGAGCGGTGCGAGCTGGTGGGGCGCCTCACGGGCGCGGTGCACCCGACGGCGGAGGAGCACGAGTACCTGCTGATGATCGCGGTCGCCCCGGACCGGCAGGGTCAGGGGCTGGGGAGCGAGTTGATGCGGCCGGTGCTGGAGCGCTGCGACCGCGAGGGGGTGCCGGCGTACCTGGAGGCGAGCAGTGAGCGCAGCAAGGAGCTGTACGAGCGGCTCGGCTGGGAGTACACGGGGGAGGCGGTGCAGCTCCCCGAGGGCCCGCTGATGTGGCCGATGTGGCGCAAACCGCGCGGCTGAGGGCGACGCCGGGCCCGCCCGGGGGAGCCGGGGAGGGGCCTGGAGGTTGTCCGGGAGGGGCTGGTGAGGTGCCGGTGAGGCGGCGGTGAGGCAGCGGTGAGGCGGATGGGAAACGGAGAGGCGCGGGGCCTTGCGTAACCACTGCACCTGAAGTACTTTATGCGACGTGCCCCGGTGCGGTGGCACTGTCCAGCGAAAGAGAATCGCTTGCGCAAGCTCACGTACTTCATCGCCACCTCCGTCGACGGGTTCATCGGTGCCCCGAACGGTGACGGCGATTTCTTCTACAGCCACCTCGACGCGGAGTTCGTCGGATTCCTCGCGGCCGAATACCCCGAGACGATCTCGGCCCAGGGGCGCGTCCACCTCGGGATCGCCGATGCCGCCCCCAAGCACTTCGACGCGGTGATCATGGGGCGGCACACCTACGAGCCGGGCCTCAAGCAGGGCATGACCAGCCCCTACGGTCACCTGCCCGAGCAGTACGTCGCCTCACGCTCCCTCGCCGCCCCGCCGGACCCGCAGGTCCGGCTGATCAGTGGCGACCTGGCGGCCGAGGTCCGCGAGCTCAAGGCCAGGGACGGCCTCGGCATCTGGCTCTGCGGCGGTGCGGACCTCGCCACCCAGCTGATCGACGAGATCGACGAGATCATCGTCAAGACCTACCCGGTCTTCGCGGGCACCGGCATGCCGATGTCGCGCGCCGGCTTCGGAGTGCGCCCCCTGGAGCTCACCGGGGTCAGGACCTTCGGCGGCGGCCAGGTCGTCAGCACCTACACCGTCCGCGAGCGCTGACCCGCCGAACGCGCAGAACCGGCCTACCTTGGAGGTATGGCCGGTGAACAGCAGCATCACGCGCACGAAACGGTGGCCCCGCAGGCCGGGCACGAACAGCAGTCGTGCCCGGCGTGCGGACGCCGCGTCGACACAGTGGTCAGGCGGCGCAAGTCCCTCGGGATCTTCATTCCGGTGTGGGGCCGGGGTCCCTGCCGGAACCCCGACTGCCCTGACTACGCGGACCCCGAGGAGCGGTGACTCAGCCCTTGGTGGCGAGATCCTTCGCGCCCAGGCCCGAGGCGAAGCCGTTGGCCCAGAGCTGGTTGACCCGTGTCCGCTCGGCGGAGTTCGGGGTCGCGTTCGTGCACGAGGTGCCCGGGCCGCCACCCGACATCAGCTCGCTGCACGGGCCCGAGTAGTGGTCCGGCAGACCCAGCACGTGGCCGGTCTCGTGCGCGGTCACCCGGGTGGAGTTGTACTGCTGGTTCTGGCGGTAGTCGAGGAAGATGTAGCCCCGGCCGTGCCCGTCCGTGCTCGCGTACGAGCCGCGTGAGTCGTTGCCCTCCCGGTAGGAGAAGTTCCCGCCCGAGGACACCTCCTGCAGCTTGACGTTGGACACCGAGCTGTTCCAGATCTGCGTGGAGCGGGCTATCTGGGTGCGGAAGCTGGGGGCGCTGCGGGTGTTGTACGTGACGGTCACGGCCAGGGCGCCGGGGTTCGCGGCGCGCTGCTCGGCGACCGAGCGCTGCACGGCCTCGAAGAACGCGCGGTTGGCGGCCGCGTTCTCCGGCGAACCCTCGTACGCGGCGTAGCTCACGGCGCTGCCGACGGGGGCGGGCGCGGCGGTGGCGGTGGGGACGACACCAAGGGTGGCGGCGAGGCCGAGGCCGACGGTCGTGGCCAGCATGGCCTTACGGGAGTGGCGCATGTGGGGGAGCTCCTACTCGTCCGGTGCGGTGGGGGGTGGTCTTTCGGTACCGGAGTCTGCGGGAGCGGAAGTGCCCGGCGGATGATGTCAGTCCCCGATAGCGCGGGCCTATCGGGAAGATTTCGGAAGCCCAACTAGCGTGAGAATGGCGGGATTCGGGGGGCTATCGGTGGCTGGTGCGGTCCGTAGGGACCGGCCTACCCTCAGGGCATGGAGCTTGAGGTCAGGCACCTGCGCGCCCTGTGCGCCATCGCCGACGCCGGAAGCCTGCACAAGGCCGCCCGGCAACTCGGCGTGAGCCAGCCCTCCCTGACGACTCAGCTGCGCCGCATCGAACGGGCCCTCGACGGCGAGCTGTTCCTGCGCGAGCGCACCGGCTGCCGCCCCACCCCCTTCGGCCGGACCGTCCTGGGCCGGGCCCGTCCGCTGCTCGCCGAGATGGCCGCGCTGGTCGCGGAGGCCCGCGAACTGGCCCACGCCTCAAGGCTGCGCATCGGTTCCACCGCCAGCAGCGCGCTGCCGGGCTGGCTGCGCAGGATCCACCGCCGGCTGCCGGACACCGAGACCTCGCTGGTGGTGGACGTCTCCGCCAACGCGCTGCTCAGGATGGTCGCCGCGGGGCAGCTGGACGTGGCGTTCGTGCACGAGGTGGAGGGCAGCCCGCTGCGGGTGCCGCCCGGGCTGCAGATGCACGTACTGATGGAGCGGGAACCGCAGTTCGTGTCGATGTCCCGGGACCATCCGGCCGCCGGGCAGGCGGTGGTCTCCTTAGGGGACCTCGCCGCCGACCGCTGGATGGTGGACCCCTCGGTCGACGGCGAGTGGGACGGGCTGCGCCGGGTCTTCGCCGGGGCCGGGCTCGACCCGCCGGTCCTGCACGCCGACTACCACACGGCGACCTCGCTGATCATCTCCGGCGAGGCGGTCGCGCCCTGCCAGCCGACCTCCGGGCCGCGCGAGGACATGGCGATCCGGCCACTGTGCGGGGACCCCCTCGCCGTGCGCCTGCTGCTGGCGACCCGGCCCGGCGCGCACGCCGAGGTCTACGAGGACCTGCGCGCGGCCTATCGCGAGGCCGCCCTGCGGACGCCCCCGTACCGGGCCTGGCTCCACCACCACGCGAGCCCGCTGCTGGAGGTGGCGTAGCGGCGGATTCCCCCGGTCAGCGCCGCGCGCGGGCCCGGTCGTAGGCGAGGGTCGCGGCCCCCTGCGCCAGCAGGACCGCGCCCGCCGTCGCCCAGCCCGGGCTGCGGCGGTGGGCGGCCCAGGCCAGCAGGGGTGCGCCCGCCGTGAGCTGGGCCGCGCCCAGCAGCCGGGCCCTGGGGCCGCGGACCCACGGGCCCAGCGGGCCCCCCTCCACCGCGTCGAGTTCGGCCCGCACCGCGTCGCGCCAGCCCGACCACTCCACCGTCTCGACCCCGGTGGCCACCCGGGCCGCGCCCCGAAGCCGGTCGGCCGGTTCGCCCGGCGCCAGCCCGGGCGGCAGGGCCAGCCCGGCGCGGGTCAGCAGCGCGACCAGGGCGAGCAGCCGGCCCTCCCCGTCGAGGGCCGGGTCCGCATCGGCGCGGGTGAGGCGTTCCAGTTCCGCCAGGTCGAGGACCGGGTCCAGGCCGAGCCGCGCCGACAGGGCCCGCATCGCACCGGGCTCGCCGGCCGGGCGCCCGGCCGCGTCCCACCCGTAGGCGGCGGTGCGCCGGAACCCGCTCGACAGGGCGAAGCCGGTCCGGCCGTCCTCCCACCACAGGCCGAGCACGGGCCAGTCGGTGCCGATCGCGAGGGCCGAGCCCCAGCCGGCGACGACCTCCGCCACCGTCTCCGGGCCGTCCCGCCAGGGCTTCTCCTCGGGAACGAGCACGCTCCACCCGCCCGCCGGGGCGAGCAGCAGGCGGACGCGCAACAGGTGGGCCGCAGGGCGGACGGCCAGAGGTTCGGCGCGGCAGAGCAGCAGCCCGCCGGTCACGGTCCGGGATATTGACATGCCCACACAATAGAGCAAAACACCCCAAACGGCGGGGTTTCGGGAGGGCGCTTGACTTCCCCCGACCGCGATATATCGTGTTAACGGAAGACGCGATATGTTGCGTGCGTCGAGTCCGGTCCGTGTACGCACGAGGAGGATCAGCACCATGGCAGAGCAGTCGCCCGAGTCGCCCCAGCCGTCGCCGGCGCCGTCGACGTGGCACTTCGCCGAACCGCGGAAGCTCACCTTCGAGGAGCCGGTGACCGAGCTCCGCGTCCGTGTCGTGAGCGGCACCGTCAATGTGGTCGCCGCCGAGGAGGGGCAAGCCCGCCTGGAGGTGACCGAGGTCGACGGACCGCCCCTGTACGTCGTGCAGGACGGCGGCACGCTGACCGTCTCCTACGAGGACGCGCCCTGGAACGGCTCCCACGGACTCAAGGAATGGTTCGAGTCCAAGCCCTGGAAGGCCTGGTCCGGCTCGTTCTCCGGCCGCAAGGCCTGGGAGCGCAGCGCCGCGATCACCCTCACCGTCCCCGCCGGCACCCATGTCCGCGTGGCCGCCGTCGACGCCGTCTCCTTCGTCTCCGGAATCTCCGGAGGCACCGACGTCAACGGGGTCTCCGGCGACGCCACGCTGGTCGGCCTGTCCGGCCGGGTCAAGGCGCACACCGTCTCCGGCAGCGTCGAGGCCCAGTCCGTCACCGGCGAGTTCGGCTTCCACTCGGTGTCCGGAAGCCTGACCGTCGTCGACGGCGCCGACGTGAAGGTACGGGCCGACTCGGTCAGCGGCGACATGCTGATCGACCTGGACCCCGGCCCGGAGGACGCCGGTCCCGTGGACATCGCGCTGAACTCCGTCTCCGGCCAGGTCGCGATCCGCCTCCCGCACCCCGCCGACGCGCGCGTGGAGGCCAACACCGCCACCGGCCGCGTCTCCAACGCCTTCGAGGACCTGCGGGTCTCCGGCCAGATGGGCGCCAAGCGCATCACCGGAACCCTCGGCTCCGGCGCGGGCACCCTGCGGGCGACCACGGTCTCCGGCTCGATCGCACTGCTGCGCCGCCCGCAGGCCGAGGCCGACACCCCCGCCGCCCCCCTCGCGCTCGACAAGAAGGTGCTCTGACATGCCGCCCGTCTTCGCCCACGGCCGCCTCCGCCTGTACCTCCTCAAGCTGCTGGACGAGGCCCCGCGCCACGGGTACGAGGTGATCCGCCTGCTGGAGGAGCGCTTCCAGGGCCTGTACGCGCCCTCCGCCGGCACCGTGTACCCGCGGCTGGCGAAGCTGGAGGCCGAGGGCCTGGTCACGCACGCCACCGAGGGCGGGCGCAAGGTGTACTCCATCACCGAGGCGGGTCGCGCCGAGTTGGCCGACCGGGGCGGTGAACTCGCCGACCTGGAGCTGGAGATCCGCGACTCGGTCACCGAACTGGCCGCCGAGATCCGCAGCGAGGTCCGGGGCGCGGCCGGTGACCTGCGGCGCGAGATGCGGGAGGCGGCCTCCGCGTCGGCGACGCGGACGGCCGAGGAGGAGTCCTGGCAGACCGCCAAGGAGGAGCTGCGCAAGGCGCGGCAGGAGTGGAAGGAACAGGCGCGCCGGGCGAAGGACGAGAGCCGCCGCGCCCGCGAGGAGGCGCAGCAGGCCCGCCGCCAGGCCAAGGAGGCGCAGGAGCGGGCCCGTGAGGAGGTCCAGCGGATAGCGGTCCAGCTGCAGGAGCAGTTCGCCAGGTCCGGCGGCGTGCTGGGCAGCCTGGCCGGCGCCTGGCTCGGTGGCGGTACGCCGACCACGGCTCCGGGGGCGGCCGGTGCGGGTGGCGGTGCGGGTAGGGGTGGCGGTGCGGCGGCGAAGGCGGCGGACGCCTGGGCGGATGCGGCGGCGGACGCGGACGCGGACCGGGCTTCGGACTGGGCCGCGGACCTGACGGCCACCGGTGACCCGGCCCGTGACCTGGACCGGCTGCTCGACCGCTTCCGCGACGAGGTGCGCGACGCGGCCCGGGACCGCGGGGTGACCGCGGCCCAGGTGGCCGAGGCCCGCCGGCACCTCGAGGCGGCTTCCCGGCGGCTGGGAACCACGTTCGGGGCCAGGTCGTAACCCGCCCGCGGCACCGCTGCCGGGGCGCCGCCCCGGACCCCGCGCCTCGAACGCCGGCGGGGCTGGGAGTGGGGCGCTGCCCCGGCCCTGCGCCTCGAACGCCGGCGGGGCTGGAAGAGTGTGGCCCGGCGGGGCTGGGAGTGCGGCGCCGTTCCGGGCCCCGCGCCTCGAACGACGGCGGGGGCTGACGGAGGGCGGCGGGGCTCGGGTGGGGGTGGTCAGGCTGCCAGGGTGGTTTCGGCCGTGCGGTAGGTGATGCCGTGGTCCGTCAGGACCTCAGAGACCGTGCCGGGGCGGGAGAGCAGCGCCAGCAGCAAGTGCAGGGTGCCGATGTGGTTGTCCTTCCGGCCCAGGGCGATGCGCAGCGACTGCTCCAGCACCTTCTTCGCCCCGGCGGTGAAGGGGACGTGCCGGCTGCCGGTGCGGTCGTCGGCGTCCTCGCGCCCGAGGACGGAGCGGAGCGAGGAGCCCAGGGTCCGCCTGCGCGGCGCCGCGGCCGCGAGCGCGCCCTCGCCGTGGGTCTCCTCGATGCGGGAGACGATCTCGGTGACGTCGATACCGAGTCCGGCCAGCGCCTCCTCGTCCGCCCTGGACATGCCGCCCCGGCGGCGGGCCGCCGTGAGATCGGCGGCCACCGCCGCGCGGTCCACCCCGAGGGGGTCCAGGGTGCCCAGGGCCAGCAGGGACAGCAACAGGTGTTCCTCGGTGACGGTGGCGGCGCCGCTCCGGCGGGCCTCGGTCACCGCCCCGGTCACGGTCGACCGGGCCTCGCGGGTGAAGCGTTCGAACATCAGAGCCTCCCGTACTTCTTGTGCACGGCCTGCCGGCTGACGCCGAGCTCGGCCGCGATCTCCTGCCAGGACCACCCCTGCGCGCGGGCGCTGCGTACCTGTACGGCCTCCAGCTGCTCCAGCAGCCTGCGGAGGGCGGACACGGCACGCAGGCCCACGCGCGGGTCACGGTCACCGGCCCGCTCGGCGAGATCAGTGGCTTCGGTCATGCATGTCAATGTAGGTTGACGCGGGAGGTTCGTCAACCCCGGTTGACATCAGGGGTTCACGGGGTGAGGACGATCTTTCCGAAGAGGTCGCCCGACGCGAGCTTCTCGAAGCCCTCCCGCGCCCGGTCCAGCGGCAGCACCTCGTCGATGACCGGCCGCAGCCCGGTGGTCGCGCAGAAGGCGAGGAGGTCCTCCAGCTCGTCCTTCGAGCCCATCGTGGAACCGACCACCTTCAGCTCCAGGAAGAAGATCCGCGTCAGCTCGGCGTGCGCCGGGCGGTCGCCGCTCGTGGCACCGGAGATCACCAGGGTGCCGCCGGGGCGCAGGGACTTCACCGAGTGGGACCAGGTGGCGGCGCCCACCGTCTCGATCACCGCGTCCACCCGCTGCGGCAGCCGCGCGCCCGGCTCGTACGCCTCCACCGCACCCAGCTCCACGGCCCGCTTGCGCTTGGCCTCGTCCCGGCTCGTGGCGAAGACGCGCAGGCCGGCCGCCTTGCCCAGGGCGATCGCGGCGGTCGCGACACCGCCGCCGGCGCCCTGTACCAGGACGGAGTCCCCGGGACGGACCCCGGCATTGGTGAACAGCATCCGGTACGCCGTCAGCCAGGCCGTCGGAAGGCAGGCGGCCTCCTCGAAGCTCAGCTCGGCGGGCTTGCGCAGCACGTTCCAGGCGGGGACGGTCACCTGCTCGGCGAAGGTCCCCTGGTAGCGCTCGGTCAGGATCGAGCGGGGCTCGTCCGGGCCGACCCCGTGGCCGCTCTGGCCGATCACGGAGTGCAGGACGACCTCGTTGCCGTCCTGGTCGATCCCGGCGGCGTCGCAGCCGAGGATCATCGGGAGTCTTTCCTCGCCGAGGCCGACCCCGCGCAGCGACCACAGGTCGTGGTGGTTGAGGGAGGCGGCCTTGACGTTCACGGTCACCCAGCCGGGCCGGGCCTCGGGAGCCGGGCGGTCGCCCAGCTCAAGGCCGTTCAGCGGCTGGTCACGGTCGATTCGGGCGGCGTAGGCAGCGAACATGCGGCGACGCTACCGCTCGGTAGCCCCGGCATCCACCCCCGTTCCCGTCACACGGCCGTACCCGCCCCCGGCTCCGGCCTCGGGACTCCGCCCGTGCCGCCGGGGCCGGGCGGGGCCGTGCGAGGGGGGCGGGGAAAGCCAGAGGCCCGGCCGGATCGCTCCGGCCGGGCCTCTGCGGGTACTGCTCAGGTCCGGTGTCAGACCAGGCGGGCCACGCCGTCGGCCTTCGCCGCGGCGGCGACGGCCGTGGCGACGGCCTCGGCGACGCGCTCGTCGAACGGCGACGGGATCACGTAGTCGGCGGCGAGCTCGTCACCCACGACACCGGCGATGGCGTCGGCGGCGGCGATCTTCATGCCCTCGGTGATCCGGGTGGCGCGCACCTTGAGGGCGCCCGCGAAGATGCCCGGGAACGCCAGCACGTTGTTGATCTGGTTCGGGAAGTCCGAGCGGCCCGTGGCCACGACCGCCGCGTACTTGTGCGCGACGTCCGGGTGGACCTCCGGGTTCGGGTTGGCCATGGCGAAGACGAACGCGTCCTTCGCCATCGAGGCCACCGCCTCCTCCGGGACCGTACCGCCGGAGACGCCGATGAAGACGTCCGCCCCGTTCAGGGCCGCCTCCAGGGAGCCGGTCTGCCCGGTCCTGTTGGTCAGGCCCGCGATCTCCGCCTTGACGTCCGTCAGGTCGGAGCGGTCCGCGGACACGACGCCCTTGCGGTCGGTGACGCAGACGTCGCCGATGCCCGCGTCCACCAGGATCTTGGCGATGGCGATACCGGCGGCGCCGGCACCCGAGATCACGGCGCGCAGGTCGCCGAGGGTGCGACCCGTCAGCTTCGCCGCGTTGCGCAGCGCGGCCAGTGTCACGATGGCCGTGCCGTGCTGGTCGTCGTGGAAGATCGGGATGTCCAGCGCCTCCTGGAGGCGGCGCTCGATCTCGAAGCAGCGGGGGGCGGAGATGTCCTCCAGGTTCACCCCGCCGAAGGACGGAGCGAGGCGGATGACCGTCTCGATGATCTCGTCCGTGTCCTTGGTGGCGAGCGCGATCGGAACCGCGTCCACACCACCGAACTGCTTGAAGAGGATGGCCTTGCCCTCCATGACGGGGAGGGAGGCCTCGGGACCGATGTCACCGAGTCCGAGCACGGCCGTACCGTCGGTGACGACGGCGACCACGTTGGACTTCCAGGTGTACTCGTTCACCAGCTCCGGCTGCTCGGCGATGGCGCTGCACACCTTCGCCACGCCGGGCGTGTACGCGAGGGAAAGGTCATCCTTGTTGGTGACCGGCACTGTGGCCTGGATGGCCATCTTGCCGCCCCGGTGCAGCGCGAACACCGCGTCCGGGTTGTTGTCCGTGACGCTGTCACTGCGAGGGTTGATGATCTCCGCTGCCACTTCGTGTGACCCCTTAAGTCCTTTGAATCGTTGAGGGTGGCCACTCCTGGTTAAGGGGTGGGCGGGCACCGCGTCCGTACTCCGCGTCAACGGTTGGCCCGTCTCCGCGAAGGGGAGGTTCGTACGCGCGGGCGCGCCGCACGCGCGCCCTGAGCCCCGGATGAGGGGTGTAAGGATCTGTTCTACCCGAAGAACGCTCGCCCAGACGAGTCGATTCCCGCTCAACTGTAGGTCCCTTGCCCGGCTTTTGGCGAAAAGTCCAAACCTTGCCGTCCAGTGGGCGAGACGCTCCGTAGAAACTGCGGCAAAAAGGCCAGGTCACAGCAGTATCTGCGGCCTCGAACCCCCTTCCCCGCAGTCCTGTTGGGCTACCCCTACCGCCCGTTATGCGATTTTGACCTGACGGGCACCCTGAATGTCTCAGTCCGAATGGCAAGATGCCGTAATCACACAAGGTCGCGACACTCGATGGTGCGTGTCCGACCGTTTTTCGATGCTTTTCCACCAGCGCCGGAGGAACCAAGCCATGACCGCTAGCACCACCCGTCGTACGACCGCCGCACGGTCCCGGATCGCCGCGGTCGGCGCGATCGCGGTCGCGGGCGCCCTGATCCTCACCGGCTGTGGTGACCAGACCGACAAGGCCTCCAGCACCCCGTCGGGTGCGGCGAACAACAGCAGCGCGCCGCTCTTCTCCAAGCTCCCGAAGAAGATCCAGGACGCCGGTGTCATCAAGGTCGGCACGGACGCCACCTACGCGCCGATGGAGTTCACCGAGGGCGGCAAGATCGTCGGCGTCGACCCCGACGTCGCGGCGGCCCTGAGCAAGCAGCTCGGCGTGCAGTTCAAGTTCGAGTCCGGCACCTTCGACACCCTGATCGGCAGCATGCAGACGGGTCGCAGCGACCTGGTCATGTCCTCGCTCACCGACACCAAGGCCCGTCAGGAGGGCCTGGACGACAAGGGCGCCAAGACCGGCGCCGGTGTCGACTTCGTCGACTACTTCTCCGCCTCGACCGGCATCCTGGTCAAGAAGGGCAACCCCCAGGGCATCAAGACCCTCGACGACCTGTGCGGCAAGACGGTCGCCGTGCAGCGCGGCACCACGTACGAGGACTCCGCCAAGACCCAGGCCGAGAAGTGCAAGACGGACGGCAAGGGCGAGCTCAAGATCGAGTCCTTCCCGACCGATGCAGAGGCCCAGACCCGAGTGAAGGCCGGCGGCGCCGCCGCGGACCTGAACGACTCCCCGGTCGCCGCGTACATCGCGCAGACCGCCGGTGGCGGCAACGACTTCGAGGCCATCGCCAACCCGACCGACGCCGGTCTCTTCGGCATCGCGGTGGACAAGAAGAACACCGAGCTGCGCGACGCGCTCAAGGAAGCCCTCGACGCGGTCATCAAGGACGGCTCCTACAAGGCCGCCCTGGACAAGTGGAACGCGGGCTCCGGCGCCGTGACCGAGGCCAAGATCAACGCCGGTTCCTGACCTCCGCGCACACCGCAGCACACTGAAGGGCAGTCACTGTGACTGACAAGCTCGACAAGGTCCCGGACCCGGCGGACACCCCGCCGGCCGGGGCCGTCCCCCCCGAGGCGATCCGCGCCATCCCGGTCCGCCACTACGGCCGCTGGATCAGCGCCGTGGTCGTCATCGGCCTGGTCGTGGCGCTCGCGATCGCCTTCTCGCAGGGCAACGTGCGCTGGGCGACCGTGCCGGAGAAGCTGTTCGACCCCACCATCCTCCGTGGTGTCGTCAACACGATCTGGATCAGCGTCGCCTCGATGGCCCTGGGCCTGGTCCTCGGTGTCCTCTTCGCAGTCATGCGGCTCTCGAAGAACCCGGTGACCAGCACCATCTCCTGGTTCTACATCTGGCTGTTCCGCGGCACCCCGGTGTACGTGCAGCTCCTCATCTGGTTCAACCTCGCCCTGATCTTCCCGATCCTGAACCTCGGGTTCTACAAGGACGAGATGACCCAGGTCATGACGCCCTTCCTGGCCGCCCTGCTGGGTCTGGGTCTGAACGAGGGCGCGTACATGGCGGAGATCGTCCGGGCCGGCATCCAGTCGGTGGACGAGGGCCAGACCGAGGCCTCGCACGCCCTCGGAATGACCCGGATGCAGACCATGCGCCGCGTGGTGCTGCCGCAGGCGATGCGGGTGATCGTGCCGCCGTCCGGCAACGAGTTCATCAACATGCTCAAGACCTCCTCGCTCGTGGTGGCCGTGCAGTACTTCGACCTGCTGCGCGCGGCCCAGGACATCGCGTCCACGTCGTTCGCGGTGATGGAGATGTTCTTCGTCGCGTCGATCTGGTACCTCGCCCTGACCAGCGTCTTCAGCGTCGGCCAGTACTACCTGGAGCGCCGCTACGCCCGTGGCGCGCTGCGCTCCCTGCCGCCGACGCCGATGCAGAAGATCAAGGCGAAACTGTCCAGCTTCTCGAACCGCAAGGCGGTGGCCTGATGACGACTGCCATGGTGAAGGCCGAGGGCGTCCACAAGTCCTACGGTGCGGCGCACATCCTCAAGGGCATCGACCTGGAGGTCGCCCCGCGTGAGGTGTTCTGCCTGGTCGGTCCGTCCGGTTCCGGCAAGTCGACGTTCCTGCGGTGCATCAACCACCTGGAGCAGGTCAACGCCGGACGGCTGTACGTCGACGGGCAGCTCGTCGGCTACCGCCAGAAGGGCGACAAGCTCTACGAGCTGAAGGACAGCGAGGTCGCGGCCCAGCGCCGGGACATCGGCATGGTCTTCCAGCGGTTCAACCTGTTCCCGCACATGACGGCCATCGAGAACGTGATGGAAGCGCCGGTCATGGTCAAGGGCGAGTCGAAGGCGGTGGCGCGCGAGCGCGCCGCCAGGCTGCTGGACCGCGTCGGTCTGGGTGACAAGGGCGGGAACTATCCCACCCAGCTCTCCGGCGGCCAGCAGCAGCGCGTGGCGATCGCCCGCGCGCTGGCCATGGAGCCGAAGCTGATGCTCTTCGACGAGCCGACCTCCGCGCTCGACCCGGAGCTCGTGGGTGACGTCCTGGACGTCATGCGGGACCTGGCCGAGTCGGGCATGACCATGATCGTGGTCACCCACGAGATGGGCTTCGCCCGCGAGGTCGGCGACAACCTCGTCTTCATGGACGGCGGCGTCGTCGTCGAGTCGGGCCACCCCCGCGACGTCCTGGGCAACCCCCAGCACGACCGGACGAAGGCATTCCTGTCCAAGGTGCTGTAGTTCCACGCACCCGCGGACGGTGAGGGGCGGTACGGGAATCCCGTACCGCCCCTCCGTCGTGTGCCGACGTACCGGTCCCTGTTTGCGGGTCCCTACTTCAGTCCTAGGACCAGCGCGTCCGAGGGGGAGCGCCAGACCGTACGGGCCTCCGCGAAGCCCGCGGCGCGCAGGGTCTCGGCGTGCCAGGCCTCGGAGGGGGTGTCGCCGTCCGCGTGCTCCCCGTAGATCTCGAAGCGCCGCTTCACCTGCTCGGTCAGCGCCGGGTCCGCGCCCGCCAGGTCCCACCACTCGCGCCAGTCCACCGCCCCCGCCGCCCTGGCCCGGTCCATGCCGGCGTGCCGGTGGGCGTGCTCGGCGGCATCGATGCGCGGGGTGGCCGGGTCGGGCATGTGGTCGGCGTTCATGAACACCCCGCCCGGCGCCAGCAGCGGCGCGAGCTGCCCGTACAGGACGGCCAGGTCCTTGCTCGGGAGCCAGTGCAGGGCGGTGGCCGTCAGGACGGCGTCGTAGGTGGCGCGGGGGAGGGCGGCGCGCCAGTTCGGGTCCTTGAGGTCGGCGGTCACGAAGGTGACCCGCTCGTCCCCCGCGAAGTGGCCCTCGGCGATGGTCAACAGAGCGGGGTCGAGATCGACGCCCGTACTGGTGGCTTCCGGGAACCGCTTGAGGACGCGGTCCGTAATACTTCCCGTACCGCATGCGAGATCCAGCACCCGGGGGGTGGGTCCCACCAGTGCCTCGACCATGTCCAGCATCACGCGGAACCGCTCCTCGCGGTCGGGCATGTACCACTCCTGCTGCCGGTCCCAGCTGTCCTGCCAGGCCTGCCAGTCGGTCGTGCCCGCCGTACCCGTGCTGTCCGCCGTATCCGTCATCCCGAACCCCTCCATACGTAATACCCTCGAAGACGTCTCAGCCGTTACCGGAGACACTAATCCGCAGCCGTAAGGACTACAAGTGGAACTGGCCCATTACTCGGACTTCGCCGTGCGCCTGGTCAACACCGAGGAGCCGGCCCGCAACAAGGACGCGCTCACCTCGGTGGACGCCGTCCGCGCCCTGTTCGGCGCCAGTCAGCAGATGGCGCGCCGCGTCACCGACGGTGACGTCACGCGCTTCCGCAACGTCCGCGGCCGCCTGCGCTCCGTCTTCGAGGCCGCCGACGGCGGCGACGAGGTCCTCGCGGTCGACCTGCTGAACTCGCTGCTCATGGAGTTCCCCGTCAGCCCCCAGGTGTCCGGCCACGAGACCCTCGCCGACGACGGCCGCCCCGACTGGCACATCCACCTCGCCGAACACCCTTCGAACGCCTCCGCGGGCTACGCCGCCATGGCGGCCATGGGCCTGGCCTTCGCCCTCACCGAGCACGGCCCCGACCGGCTCGGCCTGTGCCAGGCCGCGCCCTGCCGCAACGCCTACCTCGACACCTCCACCAACCGCTCCCGGCGCTACTGCTCCGACCGCTGCGCCACCCGGGCGAACGTGGCCGCCTACCGTGCCCGCAAGCGACTGGAGGCCGAGGCGTCCGCCCGCAGCGGGCGCAGCGCCGAGACCGCCCAGGACAGCCGGGCCCTCAGCGAACGCTGATCCTCCTCGCGCGGCCGGAAGCGCAGCACCGCCGTCGCCAGCACCAGCTCCCCGGGCACCGGCCCGTAGTCGGTGCTGTCACCGGTTTCGTTGAACGGGTTGTCGCCGAGCACCCACCAGCTGCCGCCCGGCCGCCGCTCCACCGCACGCTTGACCACCAGCAGGTCCTGCTGGAAGGGGTGGCGCAGCACGACCACGTCACCCGGCCGGACGGCAGCCCCGTACCGGACCACGAGCCGGTCCCCGTTCAGCAGCGTGGGCACCATCGACGCCCCCGTCACCTCCACCACCTCGAACCGCTTCCGCGGGCGCCCGATCTCCACCATCCGTGTCCTCCTCGTCACCCCCGCATGCTCCCGCACGAGTCCGTACATTCGCTCACCGGTCCGGCCGCGACCCTGGACTTTTGTCCTAAGCCCATGGGGGCGCCCGCGAAATCCGGTTGTTCAGCGAGTAATCTCCCCCTTGAGAAGACGATCACGAGGAGGACAAACTCCATGCTTTCCCGCCTCTTCGCCCCCAAGGCGAAGGTCTCCGCCCACTGCGATCTTCCGTGCGGCGTGTACGACCCTGCCCAGGCCCGCATCGAGGCCGAGTCCGTCAAGGCCGTGCAGGAGAAGTACCAGGCCAACGAAGACGCCGACTTCCGTGCGCGCGCCATCACCATCAAGGAGCAGCGCGCCGAGCTCGCCAAGCACCACGTCTCGGTGCTGTGGAGCGACTACTTCAAGCCCCCGCACTTCGAGAAGTACCCGCAGCTGCACACCCTGGTCAACGACACCCTGAAGGCCCTCTCGGCCGCCAAGGCGTCGAACGACCCGGCGACCGGCGCGAAGGCTCTTGAGCTCATCGCCGAGATCGACCGCATCTTCTGGGAGACCAAGGCCGCCTGATCCTGGGCGCCCCGGGGAACTCCCCGCGCTGCTGGTCAGAGCGCAAATAGCAACGGCCCGACCGCTTCGAGCGGCCGGGCCGTTGGGCTCTCACAAGATCATCTGGGAATCAGTCCTGCCGGAGGTGGTGCAGCATCAGCAGCGCCGCAATCGCGTTCGCGCTCCGGATCTCACCGCGCGCCACCAAGTCAGGTACGCGTGCGAGCGGCACCCACTCGCGCCGCGCAGACTCGAAATCGTCCGCAGGGGGCCCGATGTACTCCGCCCGGTCAGACCAGTAGACACGATGGTGCGATGTGGAGATACCCGGCATCGGGTCGATCGCCATCAGCAGCTTCATCGGGCCTGGGCGCCAGCCGGTCTCCTCCTCCAGCTCGCGCGCGGCAGCCACGGCCGCGTCTTCGTCCTCACCAATTCCGCCAGACGGGAGCTCCCAACCCCAGGCGTCCGTAATGAATCGGTGACGCCATAGAAGCAAGACCTCGTCGCGCTCATTGACGACAGCGGCCACCGCGACCGGGCGCAGCCTGATCACGGTGTGGTCCAGGTGTCGGCCGTCGGGAAGTTCGACGTCGGCCATGTTCACTCGCAGCCAGGGGTTCTCGTACACGGTTCGCTCGCCGTGGGTCTGCCACACTGACACGCTCTTGCCTCTCGTCGGGGTGCCCCTATCCCAGCATGGATCGGTCAGAAAGGGATGCGGAGGGTGTCGTCGATGCGTTCGACGACATCGGCTGTCGCCTTGCTGCCCAGGCTGGACATCGACTGGCGGACCTTGACGAGTCGGTCCCGCAGCCGCCGGGACTCCATGCCTTCCATGGTGTCGAGCATGCTCATTGCCGTGGCCGCGGCGAGCTCGGGTCTGCCGCCGCGCAGCTGGCAGTCCGAGAGGGTCGCCAGCCGGTGGACTCGGCCGCGCTCGTGTGTCTGAACGGCGACGGCCTCGGCTGCGTAGGTCTGCGCGGGCGCCATGTCTCCCAGCCTCATGAGCGCGTCCGCGAGGTTGGCTTCCAGCAGTCCGGCTTGGACGTAGCTGGTCTCGGCTGGTTCCTCTGCGCGGCGGATGAGCCCCGCCTCTGCCTCGGCCAGTCCCATGCACCGGTGTGCCTGCCGCTGGTCGCCCAGACGGGAGTACGCCTTGGCTTGCATGGCGTAAAGGTCGCAGGCCAGGGCGTGGGAGATGGCATTGCCGGCAGTTCTCAGGCCCGCCTCGACGAAGGCCACGGCCTGACGGTGCTCGCCCATGTACAGCGACTGGTTGACGAGCAGCGCTATCACGTACCCGCCGAATGCCCTGTCCCCACTGGCCTTGGCCAGCCGCAGCGCCTGGTGGAAGTAGCGCTGGGCAAGGCCTTGCGCGTCGGAGTCGTAGGTACAGATCCCGGCGACAGCCACGATGCCGCCGGTAGCGCGGTGGAGCTCTCGGCCCGTGGCATCCGTGTACGAGCCTCGTAGAAGCGGGGCGGTCTCGTCGGTCAGGTAGGTCACCACTCGGGCCCGGGTCGTGACGCCGCCGACCTTGCGGTACATCTGCTCGTAGTGCGTGCGGGCGGTGCGGAGTACGGCTACGTCGTCCAACCCCACGCGGATGGTGCCTCTCCTGGACACGTCAGCGTCATCCGGGGGGTTCTCCCACTCCCAGACGGGCCCGACCGCCGGCAGCCCGGTGATCACGGCGGCGTCCTGGACGTCTCGCCGCTGTTGCTGGTCGCCTCGCCATAGGGCGGTCGATCGGTCGATGAATCCGGCGAGCGGTGTGGCCACTGGGGGTGTTGCGCTGCCTCCCATACCGGTGTCCTCCAGGGCAATTGGGCGGCCGAGTCGCTCTGTGAGGATCGAGCAGATCAGCTCCGGCACGATGCCTCGGGGGCGCTGGCCTTTGAGCCAGCGGATCACCGATGAGTGGTCGTAGGAGACCGGCTTGCCTTGGGCCTGCGCCGCCGCGTTGATGCGTGCGGCTAAGCCGACGCGGCTCATCCCGGCTTCGTCAAGGAGCGCGTCGAGCAGCGTATTTGCGTCCATGTGTGCCCCAAATCACTGAGAGGCCGAGGGTATCGGCATCGGCTTCACACAGTGTGTGGAGCGACCAACGCGGCGCAGACCCTGCGCACAGTGCCGGTGGCGCCGCGACAGCGAGAGCATCGAAGGCATGGCCACTCAGACAAGATCGCGGAAGCCGGATACGTTCCCCCAACACGGCGCCCGCAACGTGCTCAGCATCGACACACCGGACAACCCCTCGGCGAGGGTGGCGTCTGTGGTCGAACCCAGCGCCGAACTCCTGGACCGCGCGCTGGTCGGCTGGGAACTCTTCCTCGGCTCCCCCTCGGGGGTGACCGATGAGTGAGCAGTACGAGTACGTGCCGCACCGGCTTCTGCGCCGCCGAGTACGCGACATCGCGTCCGGCGCCGAGGGCGAACTGATGGCTGTGATCAACGAGAACGTCTCGAACACCGGCATCGAGCACTGGATGGAGGAGGCCTACATCCGGGGCGCCTCCGGCCGTGAATTCACCACCGCCGTCGACAACGTCGAGGCCGCCCGATGAACGAGGTTCAGCGGCAGGCCCTGTACGTCTCGATCGTGCTCGACTTCCTCGCCGTGATCATCGTCGGCACGCACTGAACCGAAGACGGCCCCGGAGGCCATACAGCGATGACCGTCGGCGACAACGATCAGGACCGGATGCGTTGGGAAGCATTCGACCTCGCGCCCCTGGAGCCGGAGGCAACGGCATCTGTCGCCCACCCCGATGGGGTGTGCTTCAGCGAGTACATGTTGTGTCGCAGCTGCAACCTGCTGGCCCCGCTGGGGCCCGGGTACTGCGGGAGCAAGATGGCTCACTGTCGGCTCTGCGGCTTCGCCTGGATGGTCAACCACGATCCCGAACTCTGCCGGCAGCGCGAAGACCTCCTCGGCCTGCACTTGACCGAGGAGCACGTGACCGCACTCATGCTCGCCCGGCTGGAGCTGCCGTGAAGCCTTGGCTTGAGCAGACGTTGTGTCTCCTGGCCGTTGTGGCCGTCGGCGGCGCCATCTTCCTGGCGGAGGCCGCTGGCCGGTAACAGCCCTCAGACTCCCGCCCGATCAGGGCGGGCCATGCACGATCCGACCATGAGAGAAGGGAACCACCCATGCCTCGTATGAAGCACTCCGGGAAGCCGGACACCGCCTCGTCGGACGGCCACCGGGACAAGCCGCCGAACGTCACCCCGCCGCCGAGGAACAACCCGCCCCAGAACCCGCAGACGCCGCCCAAGACGAAGTAGAGGGGCACCGCGTGCACACCCAGCGACACCTCGTCCAGGCCCTGGAGGAGGCCGGCACCCTGCCGCCCGAATGGGCGGCAACGGTCCGGGCGGTCGATCGAGGTATGTTCATCCCCGACAAGACGCAAGACCTGGACCGCTTCACGGACGCTGCCGGCTGGGCCGCCGCCGTCTACTCGGACACCCCCCTCGTCACGCAGTACGACGACGGGGCGCCCGAGGGCCCGGGGATGCCGACATCGTCCTCGTCGAAGCCGTCGGCCATGCTCGAAATCCTGGCCCTGGCGGACATCCAGCCCAGGGACAAGGTCTTCGAGATCGGCACGGCCACGGGCTACATGGCCGCCTGGCTGTGCCAGCAGCTCGGCGACGAGCAGGTGACGACCATCGAGTTCGACGAGGGCCTGTACCTCGAAGGCCGGCAGAATCTGCGTCTCGCGGGCTACGGCCCTACGGTTCTCCACGGCGACGGCCTCAAGGGGAGCCCGGACCGAGCACCCTTCCACAAGGTGATCGCGACGTGTTCCCTGGGGGCCATCCCGGGCGACCTGCTCGGGCAGGTGAAGGACGGGGGCCGGATCGTCGCCCCGTTCGGTAGCGCGTTCCACTCGTACTCGTACGTGACCCTCGACGTCTCGGGCGGCCGCGGCATCGGCCGGTTCAGCGGGAACCCCGACTTCATGTGGGCCCGCCAGCAGCGCAACCGGCACGCCGCCATCTCGGACGTCTACCACGAGGAGAGGGGAGAGGAGGGCACCACCCGCATCAGCCCGTACGACATCCACCACCAGGGCGACGCCGAGTTCTGGATCGGACTGCACGTCCCCGAGGTCTGGGGGCAGCTCCACGGCGGCGGCGACGAGGCGCCGGACGAGGCGACCTACTGGCTTTTGGCCAACGACCGGAAGTCTTGGGCGACCGTCGAGTTCACCGCCGGCGCGGAGGAGTTCGTCACGGAGCAGTACGGCCCGCGCGAGCTGTGGACCGAGGTGGAGAACGCCTACAAGTCCTGGCAGAGCCTCGGCAGGCCGGGCCGTGACCAGTTCGGCATGACCGCGTCCGAGACCGGGGGCGTGGTCTGGCGCGGCGAACCGAGCAACGTGATCGCGAGGGTCTGAAGAGCTCCCAGCGGCCCCAGGCGGTGCGTACTCGCCCCGCCTGGGGCCCTTTTCTCACCCAGCGCGAAACCGGGAAACGCGGTGTGATCACGGACCCCGGAGGGCATGACCACTTCCCCCCCCCGGCGCTGCTCCGCGCCTCTTCAGGGAAGGCCGGCGGCTCCGTCGATACTGAGAATCTCCGCGTGAACCTTTCCTACCTGCGCCTCCCGCTGAACTCCCACCCCCCCCGTGCGTCGGCGCCGGTCGGGGCCCCGGTGACGGGCCCGGCCGTGGGGCCGGGCCGGGTCACTCGTCCTCGTCGTCGTCCTCGTCGTCCAGGCGGGCCAGCCAGGTGGCCAGGCGTTCCACCGGGACCTCGAAGTCCGGGTTCAGGTCGACGAAGGTGCGCAGCTGCTCGGCGAGCCACTCGAAGGTGACCTCCTCCTCGCCGCGCCGCTTCTCCAGCTCCTCGATGCCGCGATCGGTGAAGTACAAGTCGGGCTCCGTGCCGTGATGGGGGTGTGCAGGGGGTGTTTCCCGCCAGGATAATCCGCCTTACGGCGAGACCTCCCGCCCGCGCCGCCCCCGGGTCTAGCCTGGATGCCCAACGAGCGGGGGGCGCGCATGACGGACGGGCGCACGACCGGGTCCGCGCGCGCCTTCGAGCTCCTGGAGCCCCTCGTTCAGGCCGCGACCGTACGCGTTCACGCCCCGCCGGGCGGGTATGAGAACCCCCGCAGTCATCGGACCGGTCCCACGTGGGGGAGCGGCTTCTTCATCGCTCCCGGGTGGGTCCTGACGTGTGCGCACGTGGTCGGCGAAGGGGGTGCTGCGGTGCGTCTGACAGGGCGCGAGGTCGGCATCACCTTCTCCGCCGGGAGCCTCACCGGGACGGTCACCGGGCGCGTGGAGTGCGTCCTGCCCGAGCGGCTGGAGGAGCGGCGGCCCGGTCGGCGCGCGCTGTGGGACCTGCCCGACCTCGCGCTGGTCAGGGTGCTGGCGCCCGTCTCGCACGCCTGCGTCTGGCTGACCGACCGTTCCCGCCCGCGCTTCGACGAGGTCGCCTACTTCGGCTGCACCGAGGACCTCGGCACCCCCGAGATCACCGGCCGCACCACCCGGTTGCGCGGCACCGCCGGCAACGGCGCGGCCATCCGGCTCGGCGACGACGACGAGATCGAGCCCGGCATGTCCGGCGGACCCGTCGTCGACCTGGCCCGCGGGGAGGTCGTCGGCGTGCTCAAGGCCCGTCGGCAGACCGGGGGCGGCGGGCTCGCCGTCTCCGTCGTACAGCTGCGCACCCTCCCGATGGCCGCACGGGGCCAGGTCGGGCTCTACCGGCGGATCATGCAGGCCCACGACCTGTACCACTACGACCAGCACCTCAGCGATCTCGACAACCGCCGGACCTGGACGGACGTGCACGGCGAACTCCCGCCGGAGGAGGGCGACCCGTACGCCGGCCGGGGCAGGCTCACCCCCGGCGAACGCACCACGCTGTGCGGGTTGCTGGCCGAACTGCCCCCGCCCGGCTCCTCCGAGGTCGTACGCGCCCTGGTCGAGGCGGCCCGCGGCGAGGAGCCGGACCCGCTGCCGCCCGCCCCGCTGAGCTGGCGCGACGGGCTGGGGCTGCTGCACGACCCGCCCGGCGGGACCGGGGAGGCCGCGGCGATGCTCCGGTACGCGACGGACGTGAGCGTGGCCGACTACCGCGAGCCCGTCACCCCGGGCGCCGACGAGGAACTGTGGGACTGGGTACGGGCCACGGCCGAGCGGCTGTGGCGGCCGCTGCGCAGGGAGCTCGGCGAGCGCCACGAGCGGGGCCTCGCCGAGCGCGAGCGGCGCCGGCGGGCCTCGGCCGGCCGGGCGGTGCACGGCACGGCCCGGCGGGCCGGCGGGCTGCCGTCCGGGGCCTCGGTGCTGCTGGAGGTGTGGGCGCACGGCTGGGAGGACGTCTACGACTGGCGGGTCTCCGTGCTCGCCGGTCCCGTGCACGCGGGGCGGGTGACACCGGTGGACTCCGGCGTACGGGCCACCCTGGCGGGTCTGCCGGAGGCGTTACGGGTCCCGCTCGCCGAGGGCTTCCGGCGGTGCGACACCCACGAGGCGGCGGCCCTGCTCGAAGTGGCGGTGGCTCCCGAGCTGTTCGGGCTGGCGGTGGACGCGTGGGTGGTGGTGGGCGGCGTACCGCTGGGCGTGCAGCGGCCGGTGGTGCTGCGCCACCCGGCCGGGACCGCAGGGGCCGGCAGGGCGGGCGGGACCACAGCGGCCACAGCGACCACAGCGGCCACCGGGCCGAACCCGGGCGGTGCGCGCGAGCATCCCGCCGACCGCGAGGGCACCGACGCCGCCGCCCGCTGGGCCCGGGTGCAGGCGGGCCCGCTCCAGGACGAACGGGCCGACTGCGCAGGGGGGCGCCCGCGCAGCCCCGCCACCGAGTGGCTGACCGGGCTCCCCGACAACACCGTGCCCGTGCACTGCCGGGCGGCGGACCAGGAGCCCACGCTCGGCTCGCTGCACGCGGTACGGGACGCCGGGTACGGGGTGGTCGTGACCCGGCGGCCCCCGCCGGAGCCGGGAGCCTCGTGCGCGCCCTTCCACCGCGGGCTGCGCGAGGAACTGGCCGACGCGGGGCGGGCGGAGGTCCTGCCGGTGCGCTTCCAGACCCTGCGGGGGCGGGCGTACGGGGCGGACCCCGACGCCTACTGGGCGGCCGGGGCGGGGCTGGTGTGGGAGGACCCCACGCGGCCGCTGCCCGAGGAAGAGCCGCTGCAGGGCGACCTGTGACGGGCGCCGGCCCGGCCGACGCGAGGGAGGGAGCAAGCACCATGAACGACGAGTGGCTCATTTACCGCGGGGTGGGCGAGCCCCACGACGGGATCGACGCCCTGCCCGACCCGCCGCCCTGGCGGGACTTCGACGGCGGACCCGTGGCGGAGCCGGGCGGTCCGGCCCGCGTCGCCGACGGCAACGTGGCCCGGCGGCTCGGCGCGCACCGGCAGGCCGCCGAGCTGCACCGCCCGGAGCCCGAGGAGCTGGAGGCCATCAACGCGGCGCTGTACCTGCGACGGCCGCTGCTCGTGACCGGCTTCCCCGGAACCGGGAAGTCCACGCTCGCGCACGCCGTCGCCCACGAGTTGAAGCTGGGGCGGGTGCTGCGCTGGCCGGTGGTGTCGCGGACCGTGCTCCAGGACGGGTTGTACCGGTACGACGCCCTGGCCCGGCTCCAGGACGTGCAGATCGCCGCGAGCGGCCGGGCCAGGGACCCCCACGGCACCGACACCGGCACCGGCACCGCACCCGGCCCCGGACCCGCCACCGTCCCCGGCATCGGGAAGTACATCCGGCTCGGGCCGCTCGGCACCGCTCTGCTGCCGACCGCGAGGCCCCGCGTCCTGCTCATCGACGAGCTCGACAAGAGCGACATCGATCTGCCCAACGACCTGCTGAACGTGCTGGAGGAGGGGGAGTTCGCCCTCCCCGAGCTGGAACGGGTCGCCGACACCGAGCCCGAGGTGCAGGTGCTCACCGACGACGGGACGAAGGTGACCGTCCGCGGCGGCCGCGTCCGCTGCCGGGCCTTCCCGTTCATCATCCTGACCAGCAACGGGGAACGGGACTTCCCGGCCGCCCTGCTGCGCCGCTGCATCCAGCTCGGGCTCGGCCAGCCCGGCGAGAAGCGGCTCGCCACCATGGTCCGCGCCCACCTCGGCGAGGAGGCCGCCCGGCTCGGCGCCGACCTGATCCGCGAGTTCCTCAGCCGCTCCCAGACCGAGCTGGTCGCCGCCGACCAGCTGCTCAACGCCGTGTACCTGACCCACTACGCCGCCCCGCCCACCCGGGAGGACCTCGCCGACCTGCTCATCCAGCGCCTCGACCGCCCCAGGTGACCGGCCGTGTCACCCGCACCCGCCGGAGCGCCCGGCGTCCGTGAACTGGCCGCCCTGCTGCGCGCCGCCGGACTCGACCCGTCCGCCGAGGAGATCGCCGACGCCCTGTGGCTCGCCGGCCACATCCGCGGGCCCGTCCGGGCCGCCCCGGGCGGCCGGGAGCCGGGCGGCGGCGGCCCGGACACCGCGGCCGCCGAACCGGTCGCCGAGCCCGCCGAGCCCGTACGGGCGGAGGCGGAGGCCGACGACCCGGTCGGGCTCTACGCGCCCGGGGCGGCCCGCAGCGACGGCGCCGGCGGGGAACGGCCGGGGGAGTCGCCCGAAGAGTACGGAGTGCCCGTGCGGGTGCCCGGAGCCGCCGCGCTGCCCCGCATCCTGGAAGTCCAGCGGGCCCTGCGCGCCCTGCAGCGGCACCGCCCGCCCGGCCCGCCCACCCGGCTGGTGATCGACGAGAGCGCCACCGCCGAGGCCAGCGCCCGCACCCTCGGACTGGTCGTCCCGGTGCTCCGGGCGGAGAGCCGGCGCGAGGCGACCGTACGGCTGGTGATGGACGCGTCCCCGTCGATGGCCGTATGGCAGGACATGTTCGAGGAACTACGGGCGGTGTGCGAGCGGTTGGGGGCCTTCCGGGACGTCCAGGTGCACTACCTGCACCGCCTCACCGACGGCACGGCCGCCCTCGGACGCAGCCCCGCACCCGGCTGCGTACGCGCCTCCGGACTGCGCTCCGGAGACCAGCTGCGGGACCCGACCGGCCGGGCCCTGACCATGATGGTCTCCGACTGCGCCGGGCCGCTGTGGCGCGAGGGCACCGCGCAGCGCCTGCTGCACCGCTGGGCCGAGTGCACGCCGTGCGTGGTCGTCCAGCCGCTGCCGCAACGGCTGTGGGGGCGCAGCTGGCTGCCCACCGAGCGGGGCACGCTCACCCGGCTGGAGGGCGGCGCGCAGCAGCTCGCCTTCCGGCCGGACCGGCCGCCGTTGCCCGGGCGGCCCACCGGAGGGCTGACCGTGCCGGTGCTGCCGCCGAGCCCGACGGCCCTCGGGGCGTGGGCCCGGCTGCTGGCCGGACTCGCCGCAGGAGCCGTACCGGCCGAGGTGGGCCGCGTACGGGCCGACCATCAGGCCGCGCCCCTGCCGCCGCCGCGTGCCGTGCGGCCGCCGCGCGAGCTGGTGGCGCGCTTCCGGTCCTCGGCCGCGCCCCGGGCCGTACAGCTCGCCGTGTACCTGTCGGCGGCGCCGCTCACCCTGCCCGTGATGCGGCTGGTGCAGCGCACGATGCTGCCGGACTCCGATCCCTCCGACCTGGCGGAGGTGCTGCTGAGCGGGCTGCTGCGGCGCAGCGGGCCGGGGCACGGGCACTGGTACGAGTTCGTACCCGGGGTGCAGGACGTGCTGCTGGGGCCGCTGGGGCGGGACGAGGCGGCGCTGGTGCTCAAGCACTGCTCCGAGTACGTCCTGGCGCACTTCGGCCGGGGCGTACGGAACTTCCCCGCGCTCGCCGTCTCCCAGCTGACCGGGGTCCCGCCGGCGGTCGCCGACTCCGGACCCGAGGACACCGAGCGCCCGCCCGAGGGGCGGCTCCCGCAGGCCTTTGCACAGGTTTCGGCCAAAGTCGTACGGCGCTACCTGCCCGGGATGCCCCAGGAGGCCCCGCCGGTACGGGAACCCGCCCCGGCCCGGGTGCCCGCCCGGGCCGGCGCGGTGCGCGCCGCCCGGGACCGGCTCGCGGACGCCGACGCCGACGGGGACGGCGGCGCGCGGGCCCTGTACGAGGCCGTGGCGGTCCTGCGGCGCGCGGTGACGGCCCCGGCCGGGCCCGGCGACCCCCCGGAGGAGGCGGAGACCGAGCTGGCGGGCGCGCTGCTGCGGCTGTGGGCGGCCCAGCGGGACCCGGAGCTCCTCGCCGAGGCGGAACGGGCCGTGACCGGGCTGCGGACGCCGCAGGCGGGAGCGCTGCTCGGCCGGGTGCTGTACGAGCGGGCGCTGGCCTCCGGACCGGATGCGGAGCTGCTGGCCGCGGCGGACATGGAGTTCGCGGCGGCGGGCGCCGCGGCCGACCCCGAACTGCGGCGGGACTGCGCGGTGCGGCGGGCCGAGACCCTGATCCGGCTGAGCCTGCTGCGGGACGAGCCGGGCGCGCTCCGGGAGGCCCGCGCGGCCCTCGAACCCCTGGCGGGCCCGGCCCCCGGCCCCGGTGCGGAAGCGGGCGGGGAGCCCGGCGGAGAAGCCGGTGGGGTAGTCGGCGGAGAGGCCGTTGGGGCCGCCGGTGGTGCGGCCGGTGGGGTAGCCGGCCGCCCGGACCACGCCGGGGCGGGCCGCCGCCGCCCGGCCCCGTACCCCGAGCTGCAACTGGCCCTGGGCCGCGTCCTGCTGGCCCTGCTGCCCCGCACCGCCGACCCGGCCGAGCGCACGGCCCTCGCCGAACAGGCCGCCGCCCGCCTCGGGGCGGCCCTGGGCCCCTCACCGGCCGCCCCGGCCCGGCCCGGTCCGGCCCGGCCCGGCCCGGGGACGGCGCGGGTACGGGTGGAACTCGCCGACGCGCTGCGCCACCTCCCGGGCCGCCTGGAGGAGGCCGCGGTCCAGCTGGACGCGGCCCTCGCGGAGCCGGGCGGGGACCCGGAGCTGCGGGTGGCCGCCCTGGTGTGCCTGGCCCGGGTGCACCGGGAGCGGTACGCACGGGATGCCGACCCGTCGGCACTGGAGGACGCCGCCGAGGCGTACGGCCGGGCCCGGCGGCTGATCCCCCGCGACGCGGAGGCCTTCGCGGAACTGCTGCCCGAGTGGGGCGACGTACTCCTGGACCGGGCCCGGGCGGCCGACGGGCGCCGGTTCACCGGGGCGGCCGTACGCGTCCTGCGCGAGAGCCGGGCCGCGGTCCCCCAGTCCGACCCGGGGGCGGCGCACCGGCTGCAGCGGCTGGCCACCGGGCTCCGGCTGCGGCACGCCTACGAGGGCGACCCGGTGGACCTGCGGGAGGCCGAGTACCTGCTGGAGCTGGCCGTCCGGCACAGCCGCAGCCCGCTGGAACAGGCCCGCGCCTGGCGGGACCACGGCGACGTGCAGCAGGAGATCCACGGCCACACCCGGGCACTGGACCGCCTCGACCGGGCGGCGGACTCCTACCGGCGGGCCTGGCGGGCCGCCCTGGAGGCCGACGTGGAGGACCGCGAGGACACCGCGGTCCAGCTGGCCGCCCGCGTACAGCAGTTGCGCGGGGACGTGCTGGAGCGCCTCGCCCGGCCCCGCGCGGCTCTGGACGCGTACCGCTCGGCGCTGGAGCTGTGGACGCGTACCCGCGAGGGCGCCGCCGGGCGCCCGGAGGCGGTCCGGGCGCGGATCCGGGCCCTGGAGGCCGGTCTCTGATGCGCCCGCGACGCCCGCGCCACGGGCGCGGCCCGGGCCGGGGGCCGCCGTTTCCACGGACCGGTCGGCGGGAAAAGGAAGTGGACCCAGGAGTGGACCAGTGGACCCACTGGACCATCCGGTGTGCGACGCGACAGGGGGACCGGCGGCACATGGTGACGAAGCAGCAGGAAGTGGCGGCAGCGACCCCGGGATGTCCGGGGCGGCTGCCGGATCTCTCCGGGCTGGACCTGGCGGCGCTGCGCGGGATCGACCATCCCGTACTGGCCCGGGTGATCGAGGGCATGGTCGAGCGGGTGAACCGTCCGGCGGAGATCCTCAACGCCTTCGACTCCAGCGTGGCCTGACCGCGGCGCGCCCCGGAGTGCGCCTGATCCGCCCCGACTTGAAACCGAGTTGACCACTTTCCGCCGTTAGCCGGGACCGTCCCCAGGGCAGGGATGGACCGTCCGCCGGGGTGTCCCCGGGCGGTGCCGGCCGGGGGAGGGAGATACGGCGATGGGGCGAGCGGTCAGGAACGGCTCCCCGCTGCCCGCTCCCGGCAGCCCCGACCCCACCACCCCGCACCCGCCCCCGGCGCCCGACGACCCGGCGGCGCAGCACCCGCTCCGCGACCCGGCGGCGGCCGCGCTCCGTGACCCGGCCGTGCAGTACCCGCTCCGCGACCCGGCGGCGGCCGCGCCCGACGACTTGCCGACACCCGCGCACCGCGACCCGGCGGCGCAGCACCCGAACCGAGCTCCGGCAGCTCCCGCGCAGCCCGCGCTCCGTGACCCGGCCGTGCAGTACCCGTACCGCGGCCCGGCGGCGGCCGCGCCCGACGACTTGCCGACACCCGCGCACCGCGACCCGGCGGCGCAGCACCCGAACCGAGCTCCGGCAGCTCCCGCGCAGCCCGCGCTCCGCGACCCGGCCGTGCAGTACCCGTACCGCGGCCCGGCGGCGGCCGCGCAGCCCCCGCGCCCGGCCGCCGCGCTCCACGCCCCCGCCGGGCAGCCCCCGCGCCACGACCCCGCCGCGCAGCGGGCACGGCACGCCCGGCACGCGCCCTGGCCGTACACCCGGCTCGACGTGGCCGCCGCCCGGGCCGCCGGCCACCGGCCCCACCCCGTCCGGCAGTTCGTCCTCAAGACCCGCAGCCGCTGCAACCTCGCCTGCACCTACTGCTACGTCTACGAGATGGCCGACCAGGGCTGGCGTGAACAGCCGCCCGTCATGACCCCCGCCACCTTCGCCCGCGCCGCGCAGCGGATCGCCGAACACGCCGCCGCCCACGACCTGCCCCGCGTCGACCTCGTCCTGCACGGCGGCGAACCGCTGCTCACCGCCCCCGCCCGGCTGGCCGAGCCCGTCGACGCCGTACGGACCGCCGTCGCCGAGGCCGCCCCGCGCACCCGCGTCACCGCCACCGTCCAGACCAACGGCGTCCTGCTCACCCGCGGCCGCCTCGCCGCCCTCGCCGCCGCCGGGATCCGCGTCGGCGTCAGCCTCGACGGCGGCCTGCCCGCGCACAACACCCGGCGCGTGGACCACGCCGGCCGCCCCGGCTTCGGCGCCGCCGCCCGCGGCCTGCGACTGCTCGCCCGGCACCCGCAGAGCTACGCCGGAGTGCTCTGCGTCGTCGATCTCGACCAGGACCCGGTGGAGACCTACGAGTCCCTCCTCGCCTTCGCCCCGCCCAGCATCGGGCTGCTCCTGCCGCTCGCGAACTGGAGCGACCCGCCCCCCGGCCACCACCCGGACCGGACCCCGTACGCCGACTGGCTCCTCGCCGTCTTCGAACGCTGGTGGCACGACGGCGTACGGCGCACCCGGATCCGGCTCTTCGAGGAGATCATCGCCCTGTTGCTCGGCCTGCCCACCACCACCGAGACCCTCGGGCTGACGCCCGCCGCCACCGCCGTGATCGAGACCGACGGTTCCATCGAACAGGCCGACTCCCTGAAATCCGCCTACGAGGGCGCCGCCGCGACCGGAATGACCCTGGACACCCACAGCTTCGACCAGTTCCTCGACCATCCCGGACTCGCCGCCCGCCAGCTCGGGCGGGACGCGCTCGCCGCCCGGTGCCGCGCCTGCGAGCTGGTGGAAGTGTGCGGCGGCGGGCACTACCCGCACCGCTACCGCGCCGGCGAGGGCTTCCGCCAGCCGTCCGTGTACTGCGCCGACCTCCAGCCGCTGATCCGGCACATCGCCGCCGCCGTGGAGCAAGCCGTCCAGCACGCCGCCGCCCAGGCCCCCGCCGGTCCCACCGGTCCCCCCGGTCCCGGCACCCCCGGCCCCGGTGCCCCCGCCCACCCCCCGGCGGTCGCCTCATGACCACCGTCCTCACCGCCTTCACCGTCTCCTCGCCCACCCTGCGCGCCCTCGCCTCCACCGAGCCGTCCATGGAGGGCACCCGCCTGGTCCGCGACGTACGCCGCTCCAAACGCCTGCTCCTGCTGCGCGCCGTCCTCGACGCCGCCCCCGGCGGCCGGTCCGGGGAGACCGCCGACCACTGGGCCCTGCTGGAGGAGGCCGAGCGGCACGACGCGGGCGCCGTGCGCGACGTACTGCACTACCCCGCCACCGGGGTGTGGGCCGAGGAGACCCTGCGCCGGCTGCACGCCCCCTGCGGCCCCCCGCCCGACCTCGGACACCTCGGCGCGCTCGCCGTCGCCGCGGCCCTGCGTGCCGGGATCGCCTTCACCCACACCCTGCGGCCCCTGCACGGCCGGCTCGTCCTGCCCACCCTCGGCCTGCTGCGCCCGGACCGCCCAGGCCCGCTCGCCCTCACCGAACGCTCCTGGGACCCCGACGACCCCGCCACCGTGCCCCTGCACGCCCTGCCCGGGGGCCGGACCGCACTCGACGACCTCGACCCCTACCGGGCCGCCGGCTCCGCGCAGCCCGCCCCGGTCCGCCCCGCCCGCCGGCTCACCCCCAAGGGCCACAAGCGGTGGGACACCCAGTGGTCCGGCGCGCTCACCCTGCTCCAGCGCTACGACACCCTCCGCGCGGAGGAGACCGTCCAGCTCCTGCGCTCCGTCGTACCGCTGGCCGGCGGCTCCCGCTCCAGCGGTGCCACCCTGCCCGCGGCCGCAGGCTGCGTACTGGCCCGCGCACAGGCCCCGCCCGCGCTCGCCGCGACCCTCGTCCACGAGGTCCAGCACGGCAAACTGGCCGCCCTCGCCGACGTGCTGACCCTGCACACCGCCGACCACACACCCCGCCACTGGGCGCCCTGGCGCAGCGACCCGCGCCCCCTGGAGGGACTGCTGCACGGCGCCTACGCCCACCTGGCCCTCGCCGGGTACTGGCAGCGCGCCGCCCTCTACGGGGCCCGCGGCGCCTGGGCCCAGCACGCCCGGGTCCGCGCCCAGGTGGCGGCGGTCCTGCCCACCCTGCGGGCGCACGAGCGACTGACCGCCGCGGGGCGGGAGTTCGCCGACGCGATGGGCGCCGCCGAGCGCGCCATGGACGACCTCCCCCCGCCCGGCGACCAGCACGCCGCGGCCCGCCGGGCCGTCGACCGCGAACGCCGCGCGTGGTGCGAGGCGCACCCCGAACTCGCTCCGTTCGCACAGGGCTGACGGACCGTCCGCTGCGGTACCTTTCAAGCCCGTCCACCGCCCGCATTCAGGGAGACGGCCGCATGACCACCGGTAGTCGGCAGGACCGTGAATCGGCGGCGCCGCAGCCGCCCCACCCGCAGCGATTCGTCATCAGCTTCGCGGGGTTCAACCGCCCCTGGGCGGTGTGGATCGCCCACCGCCTGGAGGAGCACGGCCACCGCGTCGCCCTCCAGCGCTGGGACCCGCAGAGCAGCCCCGGCATCGGCCAGGCCCTCGACGACCTGGCCCGCTCCGGCAGCCGGGTCCTCCTCATCCTCAGCGAGCGCTACTTCTCCGCCGGCACCCACACCGAGGAGGAGTGGAACACCGCCCTGCGCGCGGTCACCGACCGCCATCCCGAACGGTTCGCGGCGGTCTGCCTCACCGACGCCCCGCTGCCCAGCGCCGTCGCCGTACTGGAGAAGACCGACCTGTGGGGCCTGGACGCGTACGAGGCCGAGTACCGCGTGCTGCGCCGCCTGGAGCTGCCCACCGACCGGATCGGCGCCGAGACCGGCCGCCGCGGGCCGCGCTTCCCCAACGACCCGCCGGAGATCTGGGGCCGCGTCCCGCGCCGCAACCCGCGCTTCACCGGCCGCAACGACGTCATCGGGACCCTGCGCGAGGCGCTGACCGAGGCCCCGCCCGGCGCGTCCACCGTCACCCTGCTGGGACTCTCCGGCGTCGGCAAGACCCAGGTCGCCACCGAGTACGCCTACCGCTTCGCCTCCGAGTACGACGTGGTGTGGTGGGTCCCCGCCGAGGACCGGCCCACCCTGCGCGAGCGCCTCGCCGACCTGGCCCCGGCACTCGGGCTGCCGCGCGGCGCGGGCAGCTACGGCGAGCAGATCCGGGCCGTCCTCGAAGCACTCCGGCGCGGGAACCCGTACGGCCGCTGGCTGATCGTCTTCGACGGCTGCGACAACCCGGACGACCTGATCGACCTGCTGCCCTCCGGCGCCGGCGATGTGATCATCACCTCGCGCAACCGCGAATGGGCCGCCCGGCACACCAGCCTCGTCGAGGTCCCCCTCTACGCCCGCCCCGAGTCGATCACCTTCATCCGCCGCCGGGCCCTGCGTCTCACCGCCGCCGAGGCCGACCAGCTCGCCGACGCCCTGGAGGACTACCCGCTCGCCCTCGACCAGACCGCCGGATGGCTCGCCGACTCCCCGCTGCCGGTGGGCGACTACCTCGTCCTGCTCCAGCACCGGATGGACTCGCACGAGGCCGTCACCGTCTCCGAGGACTACCCCCTGCCCTTCCCCACGGCCCTCGCCATACTGCTCAACAACGTCCGCGAGAACTTCCCCGACGCCCTCGCCCTGCTCCGGCTGTTCGTCTTCTTCGCACCGGGACCCGTGCCCCTGCGACTGCTGCGCGAGTTCCCCGCCGACGACGTGCCCGAACAGCTCGCCGGACTCATCAACGACCAGATCCGGTGGAACGCAGCCCTCAACAAGCTCGTCCAGTTCTCCGTGGTGCGCCTGGAGTACTCGGACCTGGCAGTGGAGGAGGGCGGCGGCGGGCTGGAGACCGTACAACTGCACCGCATGGTTCACGGCATCGTCCGCGAGAACCTCTCCCGGGACGAGGCCGAGCCCCTGGCCCGCGCCGTGCGCCAGGTCCTCGCCGCCGCCGACCCCGGCCGGCCCTCCGACTCCCGGCTGTGGCCCCGGTACGCCGAACTCATCCCGCACCTGGCCACCTCCGGCGTGCTCACCAGCAGCAACCCGCGCATCCAGAACTTCCTGCTGCACTGCCTGCGCTACCTGATCCTCGCCGGGGAGTACCGCACCTGCCTGCGCCTGTCGGAGGAGACCGACCTGATCTGGCGGGCCCTGCTCGGCGAGGAGCACCCCAAGGTCCGCGAACTCAGCTACCAGTACGGCGAAGCCCTGCGCAACCTCGGGCTGTTCCGGCGTGCCGAGGCCCTCACCCGCGCCCGCGCCACCCAGCTCACCGGGGAGCGCGGCGACCGCGACCTGGAAACCCTGCGCGCGACCAGCTCGTACGGCGGGGTCCTGCTGTGCATCGCCCGCTTCGAACCGGCCCGGGAGATCTTCGAGCACTGCCTGGCCACCTACCGCGAACTGCTCGGCGAGGACGACTCCACCACCCTCGCCGCCCAGAACAACCTGGCTGCCACCTACCGCCTGCTCGGCCGCTACCAGGACGCCTACGACCTCGACCTGGACACCCTGCGCCGCCGCGAAAGGGTCCTGAGGACCCATCACATCTCCACCCTGTCCTCCGGGATCGCCTGCGCCATGGGACTGCGGCTGATGGGCCGCTACCACGAGGCCCAGACCCGGCAGGAACAGGGCGTGAAGATCAACACCCAGGTGCTGGGCCTGGAACACCCGCAGACCCTGCGCGCCGAGCACAACCTCGGGATGTGCCTGCGCCGCTCCGGTGACATCCCCGGCGCGGGCCTGCGGCTGCGGACCGTGTGGGAGCGGGCCACCAGGGTCTTCGGCGCCGACTACCCGTGGACCCTGATGGTCGCCTCCGACTACGCCACCTACCTCAGGGAGTACGGGGACATCGGCGAGGCCCGCCGGATCTCCGACGACGTGGTCCGCGGCTACCAGTCGCAGCTCGGCCTCGCCCACCCGTACAGCATCGGTACGGTCGGCAACCTCGGCCTCGTCCTGCGGGCGCAGGGCGAGCGCGCGGCGGCCCTGTCGCTGGCGGAGCAGGCGCTGGTGGGCATGCGGGGCGCGCTCGGCGACCGGCACCCCTGGACCCTGGGCTGCGCCCTGAACGCCACCGGGCACCGCAACATCACCGGGCGCCTGGAGGACGCGCTGGACCTGAGCCGGGACACCCTGCGCACGGCCGAGCAGGTGCTGGGCCCGGACCACCCGATGTCCCTGAGCGCCCAGATCGCCCTGGCGGCGGACCTCCGGTCGGTACGCGAACACGAGGAGGCGGCGAAACACGAGGACGCGGGCATCAAGGGCCTCACCCGCACCCTGGGCCCGCAGCACGTCCACACCATCTCGGCGAAACAACAGACCAGGCCGTACTGGGACTTCGAACCGCAGCCGTAGGGGGCGTACGAGGCCACGCGCGCGGGGGCCGAGGGCCTTGCCGGGCGGGTGGGGCGTCGGCGAGCTCCGTGCGGCCGGGCCGGTTCGTGGGGCGGGCTTCGGGGGCGGCACCCGCTTGACCGGCATCAGAGTGGCGTATGGGGGTTTCCTTTCAGGGACGGGCGCGTCGGAGATGCCCGAGCGGGCCGGGGGAAGCCCACCAGATCGCTACGCGCTCCTCATCTCTCAGCGTCTCCGGCCCGTCTTGGGCTGGACCTGGGCAGCCTGTGATCCGTGAGCGCGACGGGTGCGGGGCTGCCAGGTCGAACGTCGTCAGGTATCGGCCACCGATCAGCACTGAAGGCGATGAATGACCGACTGTCAGAATAGGTGACTTTATCACGCTAATCACCTTAAAGCAGGCGACGAGAAATACCGAAATGTCGAGGCGATAGTACTGGAATCGGTCAGAGGAGTTTTGAGTCAATAGATTCAATATTCCTTTGTCGGCAGATGCGGGCCCGTGAAGGATCTCTCCCGTTCCCAACAGGGGGATCAAGGGAGGGAATTTCGTGAAGATTGCCAGTAGATCCATCGCTTTCGCCGTCGCGGGTGCAGCCGTTGCGGCTGTAGGCCTCGCGACCCCGGCCACCGCGGACACGTCTGCAACCGCCGGCGCCTCCGGAGCCACCGTCGCCGTCCACCACCGCGGGGACGGTACCCAGGCGCCTGCAGGGCTGGGCAACCCCTCTGAATGGGGTGTGGTGACGTTCAAGATGGACGCTTCGGCGGGCTCTTTCAGCCCGCAGTCGACTACATGCCTCAGCCCGTCCAGCGGTGGCACCTGGTGTTACGGCTGGTACGCAAGAGAGGTCAGCCCCGGGGTGATCAATAAGTACTGCTACTCGAACTACGCTCACCAGACGAAGGGGCACTCGTCCACGGTGAAGCTCGCGGGCAGTACGCGTCGCGTTTGGGCCGCAGCCGGGAATACCTCTAACGCGAACCTCACTGCGGGCCTCGCCTACACCTGCTCCAGCTACTACAGCGTCGATTAGGTGCTGATTGCCGCACCAAGCAGTAACTCCTCGGAGGGTGCGGTAGGTTGGTGAGCCATTCCGGGGCTGCTCGGTTGCCCGCGCAGCCCCGGAATGGCAATACCTCCAACTCGGACTTACCCACTGAAGGGGGAAGAACAATCACACGCTTTACACGTGCTCGCGTTGTGCCGGTCACCGTGTCTCTCGGAGCGGGTTTGCTGCTTGGCCTGGTGGGCCCCATTTTCGGAAAATGGGACAATTCTCTTTGTGTCGCCGTGGGTATTGTTTTTTCCAGTGGCTGGCCGTGGGCCTGCTACGCAATGCTGGTGGGCTATTTCCGTCGATCCAAAATCGAGTCGACATTGCTGGCGTCTTTGGGATTGGCCATCGGTGTCGTCACGTACTATCTTTTCAAGGATATGAATCCCACCATTCCGGCCGGAATGGAATCCGCCACCTCGGTTCCGGCCGGAATGGAGGTGGAATCTGGCGCTTCCGGTGACGGGCGAATTCTCGTGTGGGGAATGGCGGCTTTCGTGTTCGGTGCGCCTTTGGGACTCATGGGGAACGTCGCGCGAACGCCGGGAGTCGGTGGCCTTCTGTTCCGTCTGCTTGTTCCGTTGATCGCCTTCTTCGAGGCGACTCAGCGGTTGAACGTAGAGGCGGACTCGCAGGGGCAGATTTTCGTCATAACCTGGAACGTAACTCGCGTCGCAGCATGCGTCGCCGCCGTGGCTCTCATGGGACACGCGGTGTGGAGCTGGCGCGTTCGGCGTGGCCGCGCCGACGGGCGAGCGGAAGCTGCCGCGCCGGCACGGCGTCTCTGACCCCTGGTCCGCCAGGACAGCTGAACCGCGACAACGCAAAACAGCCCCGCCCTCCGAAGAGGACGCCGCCGGGCGGGCGCTTGAGGCCGGTGGTCACCCAGGGACCGGCGCCCTGGTAGGCGCGGCAGCCGGTTGTCAGGCCATGCACTGGTGTTGTTCGGCCTGCAGTACGAGCCGGCGGGCCGTGTCCGCCTCCTCGCGGACCTTGTCGAGGCGCTCCTCCAGCTGGGCGACCCGCTCGCGGTAGCGCTCCAGCTCGGCTCGTACGAACTCCACGTCGGCCACCTGCTGCGTGGCCTCCTGGCGGATCTTCTCCGTCTCCTCCGCGAACCGGTGCTTGGAAACGTCCAGTTGGGCGACGGCCAGGTCCGCGGCCTCCTCCGCCAGCGCGGTGCGCTGTTCGGCGTCCAGGGTCCGCTGGGCCGCGGCCTTGGTCACGGTCCGGATGCGCTCCTCGGCGGCGGCCGAGTCCGTGATGATGGCCAGTTCCTCGATGTAGCCGGGCAGGTCCGTGGCCAGCCGGGAGATGAGCGCCACGAGGTCGTCGCGGGCGCCTGATGCGTCCTTGCCCTCTGTTGCGGCTTCCATGGCGGTCCACATGGTGGCTTCCGTCGTGGGATCCACGGGTGCGCCGTCCGCCTTGGCCGCCTTCTTGGCCTCGGCCGCCTGGCGCTTCTCGTCCTTGCGCTGCTGGCGCTTGGCACGGAACTTGCGGAACGCGCCCAGCGCGTTGTGGTCGGGGTGAGCGCAGTATCGGGGTGCGGGGTTGTCGGCCGTCGGCGCCTCGGGGTGGTTCGTGCACTCCGGGTAAGCGCAGTGGGGGAGCGTCTCAACCGTCATTTTTCCGCCTTCTAGTGAAATTCCGGGTTCGCCGGGTGCGGCTTGCGCCGACCGGTCGCACTCGGGGATGTACGAACACGCTAGAGGCGGATGGGGACTTGGGGGCGTCCCCGGGGGGTGGCGTCAGAGATCCGTAAGATCATCGGCCGGCCCGGGGCAGCACGCCGGAAGGCCCGGCCCCCCGAGGGGGCCGGGCCTTCCGTGGTGCCGCGGGGCGGTTACGCCTCGAAGACCTCGTTCAGCAGGAGCTGCTGCTCCGCCTGGTGGCGCTTCGCGGAGCCCACCGCCGGGGACGAGCCGTGCGGGCGCGAGATGCGCCGCAGGCGCTCGCCCGCCGGGACGTCCGCGCCGACCGCCAGGTCGAGGTGGTCGATCAGGTTCAGCGCGATGAACGGCCACGCACCCTGGTTCGCCGGCTCCTCCTGCGCCCAGATGTACTTCGCCGCGTTCGGGAACTTGGCGATCTCGGCCTGGATCTCCGCGCCGGCCAGCGGGTACAGCCGCTCGATGCGGATGATCGCGGTGTCCGTGATGCCGCGCTTCTCGCGCTCGGCCTCCAGGTCGTAGTAGACCTTGCCCGCGCAGAAGACGACCTTGCGGACCGCGTTCGCGTCCACCGTCGCGTCACCGATGACCGGACGGAACGAACCGGTGGTGAACTCCTCCGCCTTCGACGCCGCCGCCTTCAGACGCAGCATCGACTTCGGGGTGAAGACGATGAGCGGCTTGTGGTGCGGGTTGTGGACCTGCCACCGCAGGAGGTGGAAGTAGTTCGACGGGAGGGTGGGCATGGCCACCGTCATGTTGTCCTGCGCGCACATCTGGAGGAAGCGCTCGGGACGCGCGGACGAGTGGTCCGGGCCCTGGCCCTCGTAGCCGTGCGGGAGGAGCAGCGTGACGCCGGAGGTCTGGCCCCACTTCTGCTCGGCCGAGGAGATGAACTCGTCGACGACGGTCTGCGCGCCGTTGACGAAGTCACCGAACTGGGCCTCCCAGAGGACCAGCGCGTCCGGACGGGCCAGCGAGTAGCCGTACTCGAAGCCCATGGCCGCGTACTCGGAGAGCAGCGAGTCGTAGACGTTGTAGCGGGCCTGGTCGTCCGAGAGGTAGAGGAGAGGCGTGTAGTCCTCGCCCGTCTCCCGGTCGATGAGGACCGCGTGGCGCTGGCCGAAGGTGCCGCGGCGGGAGTCCTGGCCGGACAGCCGGACCGGGGTGCCCTCCATCAGCAGCGAGCCGAAGGCGAGGGTCTCGCCCATGCCCCAGTCGATGGTGCCCTCGTCGATCATCGCCGCGCGGCGCTGCAGCTGCGGCAGCAGACGCGGGTGGACGGTGACGCCCTCGGGGATGGTGACCTGGGACTCGGCGATCCGCTTGACGACGTCCTGGGAGATCGCGGTGTTGACGGCGACCGGGAAGTCGGCCTGCGGGGCCGGCACGGGCGCGGCGGCCGCGGGCTGCGTGGCGGCCTCGCGGACCTCCGCGAAGACCTTCTCCAGCTGGCCCTGGAAGTCCTGGAGCGCCTGCTCGGCCTCTTCCAGCGTGATGTCGCCGCGACCGATGAGGGACTCGGTGTAGAGCTTGCGCACCGAGCGCTTCTTGTCGATCAGGTCGTACATCAGCGGCTGGGTGAACGCCGGGTTGTCGGACTCGTTGTGGCCGCGACGGCGGTAGCAGATGAGGTCGATGACCACGTCCTTGTTGAACGCCTGGCGGAACTCGAAGGCCAGACGCGCAACGCGGACGACGGCCTCGGGGTCGTCGCCGTTCACGTGGAAGATCGGCGCCTCGATCATGCGGGCCACGTCGGTCGCGTACATCGAGGAACGCGAGGACTCCGGGGCGGCGGTGAAGCCGACCTGGTTGTTGATGACCACGTGCACGGTGCCGCCGGTGCGGTAGCCGCGCAGCTGCGACATGTTCAGCGTCTCGGCGACCACGCCCTGGCCCGCGAAGGCCGCGTCGCCGTGGAGCGCGAGGGGGAGGACCGTGAAGTCCGTGCCGCCCTTGTTGATGACGTCCTGCTTGGCGCGGGCGACACCCTCCAGGACCGGGTCGACCGCCTCCAGGTGCGAGGGGTTCGCGACGAGCGAGACCTTGATCTGCTCGCCGTCCAGGCCGGTGAAGGTGCCCTCGGCGCCCAGGTGGTACTTGACGTCGCCGGAGCCGTGCATGGACTTCGGGTCGAGGTTGCCCTCGAACTCGCGGAAGATCTGCGCGTACGACTTGCCGACGATGTTCGCCAGGACGTTCAGGCGGCCGCGGTGGGCCATGCCGATGACGACCTCTTCGAGGCGGGCCTCGGCGGCCGAGTCGATGACGGCGTCGAGCAGCGGGATGACGGACTCGCCGCCCTCCAGCGAGAAGCGCTTCTGGCCGACGTACTTCGTCTGCAGGAAGGTCTCGAAGGCCTCCGCCGCATTCAGGCGGCGCAGGATGCGCAGCTGCTCCTCGCGCTCCGGCTTGGTGTGCGGGCGCTCGATGCGGTCCTGGATCCAGCGGCGCTGCTTCGGGTCCTGGATGTGCATGAACTCGACGCCGGTGGTGCGGCAGTACGAGTCGCGCAGCACGCCGAGGATGTCGCGGAGCTTCATCATCGACTTGCCGGAGAAGCCGCCGACCGCGAACTCGCGCTCCAGGTCCCACAGGGTGAGGCCGTGCTCGGTGATGTCGAGGTCGGGGTGCTTGCGCTGCTTGTACTCCAGCGGGTCGGTGTCGGCCATGACGTGGCCGCGGACCCGGTAGGAGTGGATCAGCTCGAAGACGCGGGCCGCCTTCGTGACGTCGTCGTCGTGCGAGGCGTCGATGTCCCGGTTCCAGCGGACGGGCTCGTACGGGATGCGCAGCGACTCGAAGACGGAGTCGTAGAAGTCGTTCTCGCCGAGGAGCAGGTTCGCGACGATGCGCAGGAACTCGCCGGAGGCCGCGCCCTGGATGACCCGGTGGTCGTAGGTCGAGGTCAGGGTCATGACCTTCGAGATGCCCAGCTTGTTCAGGGTGTCCTGCGAGGTGCCCTGGAACTCGGCGGGGTAGTCCATGGAGCCGACGCCCATGATGACCGACTGTCCGGGCATCAGGCGGGGCACGGAGTGCACGGTGCCCAGGCCGCCGGGGTTGGTGAGGGAGCACGTCACGCCGGTGAAGTCGTCCATCGTCAGCTTGCCGACGCGGGCGCGGCGGACGATGTCCTCGTAGGCCTGCCAGAACTCGAAGAAGTTGAGGGTCTCGGCCTTCTTGATGCCGGCGACGACGAGCTGGCGGTCGCCGTTGGGCTTCACCAGGTCGATGGCGAGGCCGAAGTTCACGTGGTCGGGCTTGACCAGGGTCGGCTTGCCGTCCTTCTCCGCGAAGGAGTAGTTCATCGACGGCATGGCCTTGATGGCCTGCACCATCGCGTAGCCGATGAGGTGCGTGAAGGAGATCTTCCCGCCCCGGGCCCGCTTGAGGTGGTTGTTGATGACGATGCGGTTGTCGAACAGCAGCTTCACCGGGACGGCGCGGACGGACGTGGCCGTCGGGACGTCGAGGGAGGCGTTCATGTTCTTGGCAACGGCAGCCGCCGGGCCGCGGAGCGTCACCAGCTCGGGGCCCGCGGGGGCCTCGGTGGCGGGCGCGGCCTTCTGCGGGGCTACGGAGGAGGGGGCGGGCGCGGCCGGTGCGGCGGCCGGGGCCTGGGAGGTGACAGTCACAGCAGGGGCACCAGAGGGGGTGGCAGGAGCAGGGGCAGGGGCTGGCACAGGCGCGGGCGCGGGCGTCGTGGTGGGGGCCGCGGCGCGCGCCGCCCCCGTGGCGGCGGCGTCGGTGACCTGGGGCGCCGCGGCGACGGTGGTGGCGGCCTGTGCGGAGGCGCCGTCCGTCGTCGCGGGCTTCTCGGGACCGTCCGACTTCACCGGAGCGACAGCGCCCCCCGGCTTGTAGTCGGCGAAGAAGTCCCACCAGGCCCGGTCGACCGAGTTCGGGTCCTGGAGGTACTGCTGATAGATCTCGTCGACGAGCCACTCATTCGCGCCGAAGCCTGAGGCAGGGTTCTTCCCGCCCTCTGCTGCTTCGGTCGTGGTGCTCGAGTTACTGGGGGACTGTGGCGACACGGCGGCAACCGCCCTCTTCCGCTTCACAAGGTATGGACAGCGGGAATAAAGGCTACGCCTCCTCGGCCGCTGCATGCAGGCCGGGCGGGACTTACGTCGTGCAGGTCACATCGAACGGCGGGTTTCATGACGTGGAATGGCGGGAAACCAGCCTGGTTCGGGTAGGGGGCACCGAGGTTGCGGCCCCCTTGGCTTCGCACCCCTGACGGACCCCGGGTACGTGTGGCCGAGATCATGTCCTTCCCACTCGAACCCTACGTCAACCCGGCACCTGCGAGCTGCCCGGAAGCGTGACGAGGATGCGGCAGCCACGTGACGATTCGGCCACTCCGATCCGCCCTCCGTGCAGCTCCACGGCCCAGCGGGCGATCGCCAGGCCCAGTCCGGTGCCTCCGTCGCCGCCGCCCGCGCTGCCCCGGTTGAACCGCTCGAAGACCCGGTGCCGCTCCGCCTCCGGGATGCCGGGACCCTCGTCCCGTACCTCCAGGACCAGGCTTCCGGGCGCGTCCCCGGCCCGGGCGCGGACCGTGACCCGGCCGTGCGGAGGGCTGTGCTTGACCGCGTTGTCGATCAAATTTGCCACTACCTGGTGCAGCCGTTCGGCGTCCGCGTGCGCCCACAGCTCGGACGGGAAGACGTCCAGGTGCAGGTGCACGTCGTTGCGGGTGTGCCCGCCCGAACCCGAGAGCAGCCCCGGCCGGCCGGCGGCCGCCAGCCTCGATTCCTTCAGGACGCCCGACAGGTACGGCCACACCTCGAAGCGGCGGGCGCGCAGCGGGACCACACCGTTGTCGACCCGGGAGAGGTCCAGCAGGGTCTCCACGAGCCCGCCGAGCCGCTCGGTCTGCTTCAGCATCGTGCGCATGGTCTCCGGATCGGCGGCCGAGACCCCGTCCACCACGTTCTCCAGCACCGCCCGCAGCGCCGCGATGGGCGTGCGCAGCTCGTGCGACACATTGGCGACGAGCTCCTTGCGGTGCCGGTCCACGGCCTCCAGGTCGTCCGCCATCAGGTTGATCGTGGAGGCCAGGTCGCCGAGCTCGTCGCGGCGACCCGCCCCGCGTACCCGCCGGGTGAAGTCGCCGTGGGAAATCGCCCGGGCCACGGTCGTCATGTCGTCCAGCGGCGCCGTCAGGCTGTGCGCCACGAACTGGGTGATCAGCATCGAGGCGATCACCGAGAAGACCGTGATGAAGCGCAGCTCGGTGTCCGTGCGCAGGGCCACCAGCAGCAGGCCCGTCGTGATGAAGACCGAGACCACCACGAGGGTGCCCAGCTTGGTCTTGATCGAGAAGGGCGAGAAGGGCCGCAGCCCGCCCACGGGCCGCTGGCGCTGCCTCTGCCGCTGCCGTACCGGCGGGCCGCTCATGCCTGGGCCGGGGTCTCCAGGGCGTACCCGACGCCGTGGACCGTACGGATCCGCTCCGCGCCGATCTTGCGTCGCAGGGCCTTGATGTGGCTGTCGACCGTACGGGTCCCGGAGGCGTCGGCCCAGTCCCACACCTCGGCCAGCAGCTGCTCCCGGGAGAGGACCGCCCGCGGGGTGCCGGCCAGGCAGACCAGCAGGTCGAACTCGGTCGGGGTCAGGTGCACGTCCTCGGTGTGCACCCGCACCCGGCGCTGCGCGTGGTCGATCTCCAGATCGCCCAGGCGCAGGGTGGCCCCGCGCGGGGTGTGCGCGGCGATGGTGGCCCGCTCCACGCGCCGCAGCAGGACGTGGACCCGGGCGGCCAGCTCGCGCATCGAGAAGGGCTTGGTCATGTAGTCGTCCGCGCCGACCCCGAGCCCGACCAGCAGGTCGGTCTCGTCGTCACGCGCGGTGAGCATGAGTACCGGGACGGGCCGCTGGGCCTGGACCCGGCGGCACACCTCCAGGCCGTCGAAGCCGGGCAGCATGATGTCGAGGACCAGCAGCTCCGGCAGCCAGTTCTCGGCCGCGGCGACGGCGGAGGGTCCGTCCCCGGCCGTCTGCACCTGGAAGCCCTCGGCGCGCAGGCGGGCCGCGATGGCCTCGGCGATGGTGTGGTCGTCCTCGACGACCAGCACACGCCGCTGGGCGCCGGGTGTCGCCGCGGCGCCCTGATGGGTGGTGTGTGTCTGTTCCATGTCCGCCCCTGAAGATCCCGCGTGAATGGGGTGCAGCGTAGAGGAGGCGTGGGCCTGCGGCTACGTGGGGTTCGGACATGGCATATGTGCTTGACCACAGTAAACGGAATGTGATGTACCGGGTACCGGTCCCCCCACGGGACCGGTACCCGGCGGGCGAGACCGGTCAGGTGCCTCGCCGTCCGTGGGCCGGGCGGCGGCTAGAGGGCCAGCCCGTGGCCGTGCGGGAAGACCGGGTCGAGCGTGTCGTTCGGCACATCCGGACGGGATGCCTCCACGGCCTTCATCGAGCGCGGGAGCTCGAAGGGGAGGCGGCCCTCGGCGGTGGCGCGACCGAAGGCCACGTCCAGCAGGGCGGCGTCACAGGCGCCGTAGTCCGCGATCAGGGCCGCCGCGCGCTCGGCGATCTCCGGGATGACCGCGGCCCGCTCCAGGTTGATGCAGACCAGGGTGGGCACCCGGTCCAGGAGGGCCAGGATCTCGGCGAGCTCGGGCTCGGCGAAGGCCAGCGAACCCGAGTGGAAGTAGGACTCGAAGACGTTCTCCCGCGGCTCGTGCGGCGTCCGCAGCCGCAGTACGGCCAGGTCCGCGTCGGCCGGGTCGGCGACCACCTCGCCGTACGCGGCGGCGACGCTCGCGTCCACGCCCCGCACGTACAGCCTCGGCCGCGCGGTGAGCGGGAGCAGGCCCCCGGGGTTGGTGAGGACGGTGAGGGAGCGGCGCTGGGCCGCGGCCCCCAGGGCCGTGAAATCGGCCCGCCCCACGATCCCGGCCGCCGCGTCCGGGTCCACGTACGGGTCCTCGAACAGGCCGAGCGTGAACTTCTCGCGCAGCAGGCGGCGTACCGAGGCGTCGATCCTGGACTCCGCGACCCGGCCCGAGCGGACCAGCTCCACGATCACCTCCGGGCACTGCTCGCCGCCGAACTGGTCGCAGCCGGCCTCCAGGCCGCGCGCCGCCCGCTCGGCCACGCTCAGGTGCTCCAGTCCCCAGGCGCGCGCCGGGTGCACCTGCCCGAAGATCGTCGCGTCGTTGAGCAGCCCCCAGTCGCTGCAGACGATTCCCTCGAAGCCGAGCTCCTCGCGGAGCAGGCCGGTGACCACGCCCTTGTTGAAGCCGAAGCCGACCTCCTCCCAGTCCGTGCCGATCGGCTGGCCGTAGTACGGCATCATCTGCGCGCACCCGGCGGCGATCGCGGCCCGGAACGGCTCCAGATGGTGCTCGCGCATCCCGCCCGGGTAGACCTGCTCCTTGCCGTGCGCGAAGTGCGGGTCCTCGCCGTCCTTCTGGGGGCCGCCGCCGGGGAAGTGCTTGACCATGGCGGACACCGACCCGGGCCCGAGGGCGGGGCCCTGGAGGCCGCGCACGTACGCCGCCACGAGCTCGCCCGTCAGCCGCGCGTCGGAGCCGAAGGTGCCGGACTGGCGGGCCCAGCGGGGTTCGCTGGCCAGGTCGATCTGCGGGTGGAGGGCGACGCGGAAGCCGACGGCGAGGTACTCGCGGCGGACGGTGTCGGCGAAGCGGTGGACGAGGTCGGGGTCGCCGATGGCGGCCAGGCCCAGGGCCTCCGGCCAGGCGGAGAAGGCGCCGGAGTTGAAGGAGGCGCCGACGTTGTCGGTGAAGGTGTGGCGGGGGTCGGTGGAGAGGGTGACCGGGATGCCGAGGCGGGTGGCCGCGGCCATCTCCTGGACGGCGTTCTGCCACCGGGCCATCTCGCGGGGCCCGTAGGTGCCGAGCAGGTTGAAGTGGGTGAGGAAGCGGTCCTCGATCAGCTCGGGCGTGGTGAGGGGGAGCATCGAGCCGTCGGTCTCGGTGACCGGGGTGCCGTCCGCGTTCATCATCAGCATCGAGTGGAAGAGCTGGCCCGCCTTCTCCTCCAGGGTCATCCGGGCGAGCAGGTCCTCCACGCGGCGGTCGACGGGCAGCGCGGCGTCTTTGTAATCGGGCGTCGTGTTCATGGCGGGGCTCCTGGCGCGTGACCGGCGGATCGGCACGGTCACGGTAGAGCCGAAAACCATGCACCTGCTAGGTTTTTGAAAAGTGACCTGGGTCACGCGGGCCGGGTGGCCTGAAACAGCGGCCGCTTAGGGTGTCCGCATGGCACAGGACAAGGCGCGGACGGGACGGGCGGAGGAACGCCCGGAGGGACGCGCGGAGGGACGGGCGGGCCGGACGGCCCCGAAGGGCTCGGCCCGGGGTACCTACGCGGTCGGCGACGCCCGGCGGCAGAAGATCCTCGACACCGCCGTAGAGCACTTCGCGCAGTGGGGCTTCAACGCGTCCTCGCTGGCCCGGATCGCCGCCGACTGCGGGATCACCCAGGGCGGGCTCCTGCACCACTTCCGCGGCAAGGAGGACCTGCTGCTGTCGGTCCTCGCCCGGAGCGAGCAGCACGACGTGGAGCGGCTCTTCAGCGAGCCCGCCGAGTCGGTCGCCGCCCACTTCGCCACCGTGGTGGACCTCGCCGCCGACAACGAGCGGCGGCCCGGCATCGTCCGGATGTTCAACACCCTGGTCGGCGAGTCCGGCAACCCGGGGCACCCCGCGCACGCGTACTTCACCCGGCGCTACGCCCGGGTGCTCGGCCACACCGTCGACCTGCTGGAGGCCGGCGTCACCCGCGGCGAACTGCGCCCCGGCACCGACTGCGAGGCCGTCGGCCGGGAGACCCTCGCCGTCATGGACGGCCTCCAGATCCAGTGGGTCCTGGCGCCCGGGAGCGTGGACATGCCGGCCCGGCTGCGCGGCTTCCTGGACCGGCTGCTGCGGGACATCTCGGTCGCGGGGACAGGCCTGCCGGACGCCCCGCCGGGCGGGTCCTAAGCCGTCCCTTTCGGATCTTGCCGGGCCCGCGGCGCCCGGCACCGCGCCCGGCCGTGTTGTCGGTGCGCCCGAGTACGTCCAGTGCACGGGCGCCCCTCCGCCTTGCCGGGCACGGCACCGGAGGCCGCGGACTCGGCCGACAAGATCCGGAGGAGACGACCCAGGCCGTCTCCTCCGGATCTTGCCGGGCCGCGACACCCGGCCGCACCCGGCCGCCGCCGTCCGGCTCGCCGCCGGTGGGGCACGGCGCGTGCGCTCGCGAGGCGCAGGAGCCGGAGCACCGGGCGGGAACGCGGTGAGCATCCGCGCCGGTGGTCGGGCCCGCCCCGAACAGCCGGCCGGGCCTCGCGGTACGCCCCGGGCTGTCCTGCCGATCAGGCCGGGCGCCCGCAGCCGTGCACCGAGCCCGGCGCGCATGCTCGGGCCGGGTACCGCTCCCGGACGGGTGCCCCTACGGCGCGTCCTCGGCGCCGGTGAACGGGGGCAGCGCGTCCAGCACCTTCGTGAGGGACTCCGGCAGGGATCCCTGGTCGCGCGACACCTCGTGGCCGTCGTGCACGAAGACGTACGAGAAGCCGTCGTAGATCGTGGGGCCGCCGGTCGCGATCCGGGGCAGCCGGGTGAAGTCCGCCTCCCGGAGGGCGGTGCGCAGGCCGGTGAGCTCCGCCCCGGACATCTTGCCGGTGCCCGTCGGCTTCGCCTTGACGTCCAACCGGGTGAAGGAGCCGTCTCCCTTGACCACGAGGGTGTGGGTCTGCCCGGCGAAGCCGCCGGTCCGGGTGACCCGGATCAGGGTCTCGCCGGGGGCGGGGAGCCGGCCGGCCGTGGGGCTCGCGCCCGGGTCGGCGGGCGGGCTCGCGCTCGCGCTCGTGCCCGGCTGCGTGGAGGCCTTCGGGGGTGCCTCGTCGCCGCCCCCGGCACCGGACGGCCCGCACCCCGCCAGGACCACCGCACTCAGCACTGCCGCGACCACCGCTCGGAACGCGCGCACACCCACCTCCGCAGGGACTCGGGTCCAACCCCGAGTATGGAGTCCGCACACCCGTTCCGACAGCACGCGGAGGCCGCCATCAGCCGGATCGCCCCCTGGCGGCTGCTCCCGCCGCTGCTCGCCGTGGTCCTCGGCCTGTGGGGCCTGGAGCGCGGCGGCAGCATGTGGCGCGACGAGTCCGTCACCTGGCAGGTGGCCCACCGGTCGCTCGGCGGGATCGTGGAGCTGCTGGGCCGGGTCGACGCCGTCCACGGCCTGTACTACCTGCTCATGCACGGGGTGTTCGAGGCCTGGGACGGCGGCCTGTGGGCGCTGCGGCTGCCCTCCGTCGCCGCCACCGCCCTCGCGGCCGCCGGGGTGGCCGCGATCGCCCACCGGCTCGTGGGGGAGCGGGCCGCGCTGCTCGCGGGCTGCGTGTACGCCGTACTCCCGCCCGTGCAGATGTACGCCCAGGAGGGGCGCTCGTACGCCCTGGTCGCCGCTGCCGTGGTGTGGGCGACGTACCTGATGCTGCGCGAGCGGTGGGCGGCGTACGCGGTGGTGCTGCTGCTCGGCTGCTGGCTGCACGAGTTCGCCGCGCTGGCCCTGCTCGCCCACGCCTTCACCGCCTGGCGCTCGCGCGGCTGGCGCTGGAGCGCCGCGGCCGTGGTCGCCCTGCTGCTGCCGCTGGCCGTGGTGAGCGCCCGGCAGGCCGAGCAGCAGCTCGGCTGGCTCGGGCGGCCGAGCTGGCAGGACTGGGCGGCGTACGCGGTGGTGGGCGCCGCGGCCCTGCTGCTCGCGCGGGGGGCCCCGGGAGACCTCGTACGGGTGGCGCTCCCGCTCGTCCTGCTGCCGCCCGGGCTGCTGATGGTGGTCTCGCTGCTCCACCCCTGGTACGTCGACCGGTACGTGCTGTACGCGCTGGCCGGGCTCGCCCTGCTGGCCGGGGCCCGGCTCGCGACGGCCCGGGGGTGGTGGCCGTGGCTGCTGGCGGGGGCCCTCCTGGCGGCGTTCGGCTTCTGGTCGGTGTGGCTGCGTACGCCGGAGAGCCGCAAGGACGACGCGCTCGCGGTGGCCGCCGCGGTCCGCGAGCGGGCGCGACCGGGGGACGCGGTGGTGTTCATGCCCGCGCGCCGGCGCGAGTGGCTGCTCTCCTCGCCGGAGGTCTACGGGGAGCTGCGCGACGTGGCCCTGGACCGCACCCCGGAGGCCTCGCACAGCCTCCAGGGCACCGAGCTGTCCCCGGCGCGGATCCGCGCGGCGCTGCTCGCCTCGCCCCGGGTGATCGCCCTGCTGGACCCGGCCGGCCAGCCGCTGGACCCGTACCCGCGGGAGGTGGTCAAGCGCGAGGAGCTGGCCGCCCGCTTCGACCTGTGCTCCACCACCGGGGTACGCGGCGCCCGGGTCGCGGTCTACGCCCGCCCGGGCACCTGCCCCTGACCCTGCCGTCCCTGACCCGCGGCTGGCCCTGACCCGCGGCTGTCCCTGACCCGACCCGCCGCTGTCCCTGACCCGCCGCGGAGCCGGTCCGGGCCGCGCCGGAGGATGGGGCGACCCGTGTCGTCCAGCCGGAGGTGCCGCATGACCACGCCCGAGAACGCGTCCGAAGAGCTGTCCGAGGCCCCGCGCGAGGCCCGGCCCGAGGTTCTGCCCGACGTTCGGCCCGACGCGCTGCCGGGACCGCTGCCCGGGTCGCTCGTCGGGGCGGACTGGCTCGCCGGGCGGCTGGGCACGCCCGGACTGGTCCTCCTCGACGCCTCCGTCGGCGCCCACCGCGGCGCCGGCCGCCGGATCCCCGGTGCCCGCCCCTTCGACCTCGACGGGGACCTGTCCGACCACACCGCGCCCGCCCCGCACACCATGCCCGGGGTCCCGGAGTTCACCGAGGCCGTACGGGCCCTCGGCGTCGACGACTCGGACACCGTCGTCGTCTACGACGGCGCCGGCCTCTACTCCAGCGCCCGCGCCTGGTGGATGCTGCGCGCCATGGGCTTCGACCGGGCCGCCGTCCTCGACGGCGGACTGCCCGCCTGGACGGCCGCCGGCCTGCCCGTCGAGTCGACCGCCCCGGCGTACGAGGGCCCGCGCGGCTCCTTCACCGCCCGGCCCCGGGCCGGGCTGCTGGTCGACAGCGCCACCGTCGCGCGGGCCCTGGCCGACCCGGCCGCGGCCGTCCTCGACGCCCGCACCCGGGAGCGGTTCGCCGGCACCGCCCCCGAGCCCCGCCCGGGCCTGCGGGGCGGCCACATGCCGGGCGCGCTCAACCTGCCGTTCGGCGAACTCCAGGACCGGGCCGGGCTGATGCGCCCCGCCGGGGAACTGCGTGCGGCCTTCCGGGAGCTGGCCGGGGACCGGGAGCGGCTCTACTTCAGCTGCGGCTCCGGGGTGACCGCATGCGTACTGGCCCTCGGCGCCGACCTCGCCGGGTACCGGGAGCTCGCGGTGTACGACGGCTCCTGGAGTGAGTGGGGCATGCCCTCGGAGCTCCCCGTGACGACGAACTGCCAGGGGAAAGAGGGGGGTTAACCCCACCTTGTTCCGGGTACGCGCCCCATCGGCCCCGGGGGTGCCCCCGTCCGAGAATCGGGCCATGACCTCACACACCACGTCGGCCCGCATCGCCCGCACCACCGTCGCCGCCCTCGGAACCGGCCTCCTGCTGGCCGGCTGCTCCCTCCCCGACGGCCTCAATGACGGTGCGCGCCGGACGACGACCGCCGACGCCACGGTCACCGAGGCGGTCACCGCGGTGCGGCTGACGCAGGCCCGGGCCGGCTCGATCGAGGTCACCCCCGGGGCCGGCCCCGGCGTCACGATCCGCCGCACCGTCCACTACCGCGAGGGCGCCGCTCCGACGCCCGGCCAGCAGGTCACCGGCGGCGTACTGACCTTCACCGACGGCTGCGACGAGAACTGCTACGTCGACTACCGCCTGGAGGTCCCGGCCACCGCCACGGTCGAGCTGGAGAGCACCAGCGGCGGCATCTCGGTGACGGGCGTGGCCGCGGCCGTGGTGACGGCCACCTCCGGCACGGTCAGGGCCGACCGGATCGGCGGCCCGTTGAAGGTCCGCACCACCTCCGGCGACGTCACCGCGACCGGCCTGTCCGCCCCGAGCGCCGACGTCCGCTCCGCCTCGGGCGACGCCCGCCTGGACTTCGCCGGCGCCCCGTCCTCGGTGCTCGCCGAGACCACCTCCGGCAACGTCACCCTGAAGGTCCCCCGGGCCCCCTACCGGCTCACGGTCTCCACCACCTCCGGCGACCGCGACGTCACCCTTCCCGATGACGCCTCCGCCTCCTCCCGCCTCTCGGCGAAGACCACGTCGGGCGACGTCCGGATCTCCGCCGTCTGACGCGTTCGCCCCGGGCGAACGGCGTAGGGGGAACATCGGGAGGCGCACGTGCATTGAGTCGGCATAGCTCAACTTCACTGCCGGAGGGAAGATCATGGCTTCGACGTCCGTCACACTCACTCTGCCCGTGCTGCCGCTCGAAGACGAGGTCGTGCTGCCCGGAATGGTCGTTCCGCTGGACCTCTCCGACGCCGAGGTGCGCGCCGCCGTCGAGGCCGCGCAGGCCGCCGCCGGGAAGAGCGGCAGCGGAAAGCCCCGGGTGCTGCTCGTGCCGCGCATCGACGGGAAGTACGCCGCGACCGGTGTGCTCGGAACCGTCGAGCAGGTCGGCCGGCTCTCCGGCGGCGACCCCGGCGCCCTCATCCGCGGCCTCGGCAGGGTCCGTATCGGGGCCGGGACCACCGGGCCCGGCGCGGCCCTGTGGGTCGAGGGCGAGACCGTCGACGAGGCGGTGCCCGATCCGCTGCCCGGAGCGGTCGCCGAACTCGTCAAGGAGTACAAGGCGCTCGCCACCAGCTGGCTCAAGAAGCGCGGGGCCTGGCAGGTCGTGGACCGGGTCCAGCAGATCGAAGGCGTCTCCGCGCTCGCCGACAACTCGGGGTACTCGCCCTTCCTGACGGTCGAGCAGAAGGTGGAACTGCTGGAGACCGCCGACCCGGTCGCCCGCCTCAAGCTCGCGATCAAGGCGCTCAGCGACCACCTCGCCGAGCAGGACGTGGCCGAGTCCATCGCCAAGGACGTCCAGGACGGCGTCGACAAGCAGCAGCGCGAGTTCCTGCTGCGGCGGCAGCTGGAGGCCGTGCGCAAGGAACTGCGAGAGATCAACGGGGAGAAGGACGGCGAGGAGTCCGACGACTACCGGGCCCGCGTCGAGGCCGCCGACCTCCCCGAGAACGTACGGGAGGCCGCGCTCAAGGAGGTCGACAAGCTGGAGCGGGCCAGCGACCAGAGCCCGGAGGGGTCCTGGATCCGGACCTGGCTGGACACCGTGCTGGAACTGCCCTGGAGCGAGCGCACCGAGGACGAGTACGACATCCGGGGGGCCCGGGCGGTGCTCGACGCCGAGCACGCCGGCCTCAGCGACGTGAAGGACCGCATCACCGAGTACCTCGCCGTCCGCAAGCGGCGCAGCGAGCGCGGCATGGGCGTCATCGGCGGGCGGCGCGGCGGGGCCGTGCTCGCGCTCGTCGGGCCGCCCGGCGTCGGCAAGACCTCGCTGGGCGAGTCCGTGGCGCACGCCATGGGCCGCAAGTTCGTCCGCGTCGCGCTCGGCGGCGTACGGGACGAGGCCGAGATCCGCGGCCACCGCCGGACCTACGTCGGCGCCCTGCCCGGCCGGATCGTCCGGGCGGTCAAGGAGGCCGGGTCGATGAACCCGGTGGTGCTCCTCGACGAGATCGACAAGGTGGGCTCCGACTTCCGCGGCGACCCGGCGGCCGCCCTGCTGGAGGTCCTGGACCCGGCGCAGAACCACACCTTCCGCGACCACTACCTGGAGGTGGAACTGGACCTCAGCGACGTCGTCTTCCTGGCCACCGCCAACGTCCTGGAGGCCATCCCCGAGGCCCTGGCCGACCGGATGGAGCTCGTCCGCCTGGACGGGTACACCGAGGACGAGAAGGTCGTCATCGCCCGCGACCACCTGCTGCCTCGCCAGCTGGAGCGCGCCGGGCTCGGCTCCGACGAGGTGGTCCTGCGGGAGGACGCGCTGCGCAGGCTGGCGGGCGAGTACACCCGCGAGGCGGGCGTACGCACCCTGGAGCGGTCCATCGCCCGCCTGCTGCGCAAGGTCGCCTCGCAGCACGAGCTGGGGGAGCGGGAACTGCCCCTGAGCATCGGCGCGGACGACCTGCGGGGGCTGATCGGGCGCCCGCACCACGTACCGGAGTCCGCCCAGGACCCGGCCGAGCGGCGCACCGCCGTCCCCGGCGTGGCCACCGGCCTCGCGGTGACCGGCGCGGGCGGCGACGTGCTGTTCGTGGAGGCCTCGCTGGCCGACCCGGAGACGGGCGCGGCCGGCCTGACCCTCACCGGCCAGCTCGGCGACGTCATGAAGGAGTCGGCGCAGATCGCGCTGAGCTTCCTGCGCTCGCACGGCGCGGAACTGGAACTCCCGGTCGCCGACCTGAAGGACCGGGGCGTGCACATCCACTTCCCGGCGGGCGCCGTGCCCAAGGACGGCCCGAGCGCGGGCATCACCATGACCACCGCACTCGCCTCCCTGCTCTCCGGGCGGCAGGTGCGCACGGACGTGGCCATGACCGGTGAGGTCTCGCTGACCGGACGCGTCCTGCCGATCGGCGGCGTGAAGCAGAAGCTGCTCGCCGCGCACCGGGCCGGGCTGACCACCGTCATCATCCCGAAGCGGAACGAGGCGGACCTGGACGACGTCCCGGCGGAGGTGCTGGAGGGGCTGGAGGTACACCCGGTTACGGACGTGCGCCAGGTCCTGGAGCTCGCCCTCGCCCGGGCCGAGGCTCCGGTCGGCGCCGCCGCCTGACGGCGGCGCCCGACCCCCGCGTACGGGAACCGCGTACGGCAACCCCGCACGGCAACCGCACACGGCCCGGTGTCCCGCTCCGGCGGGGTACCGGGCCGTCGGCTCACCCCCTGCGAAATACTGGTCCCGCACCCACCGAGGTGCCGGACACCATCGAAGGAGCGGGACGTGCACGGGAGTGAAGACCAGGAGTTCCTTGCCCTGGAGCGGGAGCTGTCCGTCTTCCTCCGGCGGGCCCGCGCCTCGTCCGGCGAGATGGCCCGCGAGCTCCACCCCGAGCTGGAGCCGGCCGCGTACGGGCTCCTCGTACGCCTGGAGGCGGCCGGCCGGCAGCGGGCCACCGAGCTCGCCGCCTACTTCGGGGTCGGCAAGGCCACCATGAGCCGGCAGCTGCGGGCCCTGGAAGTGCTGGGCCTGGTGGCCCGCGAACCGGACCCCGCCGACGGCCGGGCCTCCCTGGTCGGCCTCACCGAGGAGGGCCGGGAACGGTTCCTGCGGGTCCGGGGCGCGCGGCGCGAGCAGTACATGCGCAAGCTCGCCGACTGGGACCGCGGCGAGGTGGCGGAACTGGCCCGGCTGCTGAACCAGTTGAACGCGGGCGCGGAGTAGGCACCCCGGCGCGCGGGGCGGCCGGGCGGCCCTGCGGCCCGGCAGCCCGGCAGCCGGGCGGCGCGAGCCGCTCACAGCTCCGCGTAGACCGCCGAGGCGTCGTCGTGCCGCTTGTACCGGGCCGAAGGCCGGGCCGGGTCGCACTCGACGGCGCGCACCCGGTCGATCAGACCCTGCGCACCCTCCTTGCGCAGCACCGCCAGGCACTGCACCCAGTCGCCCTCCCCGAACGTGTCCGTCCACCGGCTCGCCCCGTCCGTGAGCGCGGCCACCGCCCGCACCCGCCCGCGCGGGGTGCGCCCCGTCACCGCCCGGGCGGCCACCGCCGGGTCCGCGGCCGCCGTGAAGAAGCCGCCCTCCGCGTTGCGCAGCGCGTCCGTCGCCGCCACCGAGCTCAGCACCTCCCGCGGGATCCGGTCCAGCCGGTCGTCGAGCACCGCCGTCACCTCGCCCCCGGGCGCCTCCAGGAGCAGTACGGAGTCCGAGAGCACGAGGTGCTCCACGTACCGCGCGTCCCAGCGGACCACCACGACCGTGGCCTGCGGGGTGCGCACGTGAGAAAGGTCACAGGTGTCGCGATGGGCCTCGGCCGTGGCGCGGACGGATTCGGCCAGAACCTGATCGAGCGGCATGTCCCGCCGCGATCCGGACAGTTCGGTCAACCGGCCGCCGAGCCGGGCCACGAACCAGGGCACTCCGTGCACGCAGCCGTCGTCGCCGCCCGGCGGCGTGACCCCGTCCAGAACCACCACGACGCCGCCGCCCGAAGCGGGGATCGCGGCCGACACCCAGTCCTCATTGGGGCGTTCCTGGTGGCCGGGGGCCGAGGCGAGGTCGATGCGCATACCGGCATTCTGCCGCGCGAGGGGCGGGGGAGGCGGGCAGGTCCGTACCGAAACGGGTGCGGCGGACGGGCTCGCGCGCGGGGCGTCCGGCTACCGGACGTAACCGCCGCGGCCCCGGGTCGCTCCTGTGGGCGGGCATCCTGCCAAAGCCCGTATCGATCTTTCAACCACCTGTCCACGGCAGAGCCCTGACACGGGGTGCCCGAGTTGGTCGGCAACTCATCCGTGATGTTCACTCGTTCGAGTGGCCGGGTGGGCGATGTGCGGCTCTCTCCCCAACACGCTGCAAAGGTCTGAGGCGGTACGAGGGGGCAGGGGGCGTTTACTTGTTGACCGGCCGTTACCTCGGCCACACGAGTAGACGAGCAAGAGCACACGTACAGGATTGCGAGCACCGGTGCAGAAGAAGCGGTCTCGGAAGAACGGCACCGCCGCCGACGGCCCGGCCCCCGCAGGACGCCGCGTCCGCGTGCGCCGCAGGCTGGTCATCGGCGTTGCCGTCGCCGGCCTCACCGTCCTCGCGGCAGGCGCGCCCGCCGTCGTCTCCGCGTCGAGGGAACTGAACGACTCCCAGCGCCTGGTCACCCTCGCGGAACAGACCCGGCAGACCCTCACCCTCGCGCACCTCCTCGCCGACGAGCGCGACGCCGTCGTCGAGTACGCCGCCAAGGGCCGCCCCGGCTCCGCCAAGGCGCCCGTCCAGGAGCGCACCGCCCGGACCGACCGGCAGCTCGCCGAGGTCCAGGCCGAGGCCGACGAGACGACCGCCCGCACCCTCGCGCGGGTCGGGACCGTCCGCGGCGAGGCCGTCGACGGCAAGGGCAGCGCCCTCGCCGCCCACCAGGCCTACGGCGCGGTCATCGCGGAACTCCTCGCCCCGGGCGACCGGCTCGCCGAACTGACCCCGCCGCGCGCCGGCGACGCCCTCGCCACCACCCGTCCGCTGGCCCCGCTGGGCCAGGCCGTGGAACAGGCCTCGGCCACCCGCGGACTGCTGCTCGCCGCCCTGGCCGTCCCCCGCGGCGAGCAGCTCCCCAACTCGGCCGTGGTCGACGAACTCACCACCGCCGCCCAGCGGGCCCGTGTACGGGAACAGGCCGCCCTCGACGACTTCGCGCGGGCGGCGCGCCCCGACGTGCGCCAGACCCTGGCCGCCACCGTCACCGGCCCCGAGGTCAAGACCGCCGACGACTTCCTCAAGCGGCTCACCGACCGGCCCACCCTGAGCGCCCCCGACCGCAAGACCGACGGGGCCACCGTCGGCAGCGCGCTGACCGCGCGCATCGACCGCATGCGGACCGTGGAGGCCACCCTCGCGGGTGAACGGGCCTCCGCGCTGGCCGCCCTGCGCGACGACGACGTGACCCGGCTCGAAATCGTGATCGCCCTGCTGGGCGTGCTGTTCCTGGTCGCCGTCGGCGTCTCGACCGCCGTGGCCCGGTCGTTGACCCGGCCGCTGTCGGTCCTGCGCCGCGGTGCGGAGCGGCTGGCGACGCCGGAGGGCTCCGTCGAACCGGTGCGGTTCACGGGCCGCAACGACGAGTTCGCCGAGGTCGTGAGCCACCTCAACGCGGTGCGCGACCAGACGGTCTCCCTGCACACCCGGATCGCGGGTCTCGACGCCGACCGCCGCCGGATCATCGGCCGCAACGAGGCGCTGGCCGCCGGCCGGGACGTGCTGGAGGAGGAGCTGACGAAGCTGCGGGCGGGGCTGGAGGAGCACCGGCGCATCATGTCGACGACCTCCGTCTCGCTGTCGCTGCGGACCCTGGGCCTGGTGGAACGCCAGCTCGCGGTCATCGAGGAGCTGGAGTCCGAGGAACAGGACCCGGACCGGCTCGCGACCCTCTTCAAGCTGGACCACCTGGCGACCGTGATGCGCCGCCACAACGAGAACCTGCTGGTCCTCGCCGGGCAGGAGCACGGCCACGGGCAGGGCCTGCCGGTGCCGCTCGTCGACGTCATGCGGGCCGCCGTCAGCGAGATCGAGCGCTACGAACGCGTCGAACTCGCCGCGCTGCCCTCGTACACCCAGGTCGCGGGGCATGCGGCCGACGACATCTCGCACGTGCTGGCCGAGCTGCTGGAGAACGCGACCACGTTCTCGCCGCCGGACGTCAAGGTGAAGGTGACCGGACGGCTCCAGGACTCCGGAGACGTGGTGCTGTCCGTCGTGGACGAGGGCATCGGCGTCACCGGGGACCGCCTGGAGGCGCTGAACACCCGGCTGTCCACGCCCGAGGCCTACGACGAGGAACCCGAGGCGGAACACGGCCTCGGCCTCGGCCTCTACGTGGCCGGGCGGCTCGCGGCCCGGCACGGGGTCACCGCGGAGCTGCGCGCCCCGCGGCACGGCGGGACCGAGGCCCTGGTGGTCGTCCCGGCGGCGCTGCTGCCCGCCACCCCGGCGGTCTCCCCGGTGCACGCCCTGGCCAACCCGGGCGGGCCCGCCCTGCGGCTGCCCGGCGTGATAGCGGAGGCGAACGAGAACACGCTGCCGACGCGGCGCCGGGGCGCACACGCGGCCCCGGACCCGGAGGCTCCCGCCGACCCGGAGCCGCAGCCGGACCCGGAGGCTCTCGCCGAGCCGGAGCCGGAGCCGGAGCCGGCGGTTGTCGCCGAACCGGAGCCGGACCCGGAGCCCGCCGTCGCGGCGGTCCCGATCACCCTGGCCGAGGCGCTGGCCGGTCCCGCCGTCGTGGCCGACGCCCCGGCGGAGCCGGACCCGGTCGCCGCCGAGACGGAGCCGGCCGCCGCCGTGCCCGCCGCGGCCGGACTGCCGCCCGCCGAGCAGGTGTTCGTGGCCGCGCCCCCGGCAGGGGACGAGCCCCCGGCAGAGGACGGGCCCACTCCCGAGGAACAGCTGCTCGCGCGGGTCGTCCCCGACGCCGAGCCGGCCGCCTTCGGGGCGCCGGACCCCGCCGAGGGGAGCCCGGCCGCGGCGCACGACGCCGCACCCGTGGCCGACGTACAGGAAGCCGAACCGGAGGCGGAGCCGCACACCCACGCCCCGGCCGAGGGGAACTGGCTCCCCCGCCAGGGCAGTCACCCTGCCGACCCGGCCGAGGGCGGCGGAGCCGTCACCGACAAGGGCCTGCCGAAGCGGACCCCGCGCGCCGTCCCCGCCAAGCGCGCCGCCCAGGACGACGGACCGCCCGAGCCGCCGCGCCGGGTCGACGCCGAGGAGCTGCGGCGCCGGCTCGGGGGCTTCTACCAGGGAGCACAGGACGGACGGCGCGTCGTCGCCGCCGAACTCGCGCAGGACCAGGCCCCCGACCAGGGGCAGACGCAGACGCAGAGGCAGGGCCAGAGCAAGACCGACCGGGGGGACACCGCACAGGAGGCACGCACATGACCGCGCCCAGTACGTACGGACTGAGCACCCAGGCCCGCAACCTGCAGTGGCTGCTGACCGACCTGGTCGAGGAGGTGCCCGGCGTCAACTCCGTCGCCGTCGTCTCCTCGGACGGGCTGCTGCTCCTGTCCTCCGACCCGGGAGCGGGCGCGGCCGAGCCACCCGCCGAGCCCCGGGCCAAGGGCCCGCGCGGTGCGTCCGCCGACCTCGCCACCATCGTCTCCGGCCTCGGCAGCCTCACCACCGGCGCCGCGGCCCTCATGGAGACCGGCTCCGTCAAGCAGACGATGGTCGCGATGGAGCACGGCTCCGTCTTCGTCATGGCCATCAGCGACGGCTCACTCCTGGGCGTGCACGCCACCCCCGACTGCGACATGAGCGTCGTCGCCTACCACATGGCCCTGTTCGTCGGCCGCGCCGGCCACGTACTGACCCCCGAAGTCCGCAGCGAGCTGCGCCAGTCGATGGAGAACACCCCGTGAGGAGTACGGCCTCCGACCGGCTGCCGATACGCGGCGCCGACCGCCGCCCCGCCCGCGTCCGCCCGTACTCCCTCACGGGCGGCCGCACCCGCTTCACGCACGTCCTGCTCGTCGAGACGTTCGTCGCCGCCCTGGACACGAAGGTGTCGGAGCCGCAGAAGCCCGACCGCATGCCCGAGATGCCCGCCATCGTCGAGGTCTGCCGCCGCATGCGGACGATCGCCGAGATAGCCGCGCTGCTGAAGCTGCCGCTCGGCGTGGTCCGCGTCCTGGTGAGCGACCTCGCCGACCAGGGCAGGATCCGCGTCTACGGCACGGGCCACGGCACCGGCCGTCCCGAGCGCGCGCTGCTGGAAAGGGTGCTCAGTGGTCTCCGCCGTCTCTGACACCCCGGTGTCCCTGCCGCAGTCGGACGACGACGAGCCGGTCCAGCCCTGGCAGTACGACCGCTCCCGTGCACCCGTCGCCGTCAAGGTGCTGGTCGCGGGCGGCTTCGGCGTCGGCAAGACGACCTTCGTCTCCTCCGTCTCCGAGATCACCCCGCTGCGTACCGAGGCGGTGATGACCCTGGCGAGCGTCCCGACCGACGACCTGTCCGGAACCCCGGACAAGAGCACCACCACCGTCGCCATGGACTTCGGCCGCGTCACCCTCGACGACGACCTCGTCCTCTACGTGTACGGGACCCCCGGCCAGGAGCGGTTCTGGTTCATGTGGGACGACCTGGTGCGCGGCGCCATCGGTGGTCTCGTGCTGGCCGACACCCGCCGCCTGCGCGACTGCTTCCCGGCCCTCGACTACTTCGAGAGCTGCGGGCTCCCGTACGCCGTCGCCGTCAACCACTTCGACGGCTCGCAGACGTACGAGCCCGAGGACGTGCGCGAGGCGCTCAGCGTCCCGCCCCACGTGCCGGTCGTGATCATGGACGCGCGGCGCCGCGACACGGTGGTCGAATCCCTCCTCGCCCTGGTGGGCCACGCCCTCGACACCACGCCCGAATAGAGCACCCCCGAACAGAGAACGTGAGAGATGCGCAAGATACTTGTCGTCGGAGCCGGCCAGTCCGGTCTCCAGCTCGCCCTCGGACTCCAGTCGAAGGGGTACGAGGTCACCCTCATGTCCAACCGGACGGCGGACGAGATCCGCACCGGTCGGGTCATGTCCACGCAGTGCATGTTCGACTCGGCACTGCAGCACGAGCGCGACCTGCAGATCAACTTCTGGGAGCAGCAGGCCCCGAGGATCGAGGGCCTCGGCGTCTCCGTCGCCGCCCCCGACAACGGCCGCGCCGTCGACTGGCTGGGCCGGCTCAAGGGGTACGCGCAGTCCGTCGACCAGCGCGTGAAGATGGCCGGCTGGCTCGACACCTTCGTGCAGCGGGGCGGGCAGCTGGTCATCCACGGGGCCTCGGTCGCCGACCTCGACTTCTTCTCCCGCACGTACGACCTGGTGCTGGTCGCCGCCGGCAAGGGCGAGCTCGTCTCGATGTTCGGGCGGGACGCGGCGCGTTCCCCCTACGACGCCCCGCAGCGCGCGCTGGCCGTCGCCTACGTGCACGGCCTCGGCCCCCGCCCGGAGCACCCGGAGACGGAGGCGGTCCGCTGCAACCTGGTCCCGGGCGTCGGCGAGCTGTTCGTCATGCCGACCCTGACCACCTCGGGCCGGGCCGACATCCTGTTCTGGGAGGGCGTCCCGGGCGGTCCGCTGGACGTCTTCAAGGGCGTCAAGGACCCGGCGGAGCACCTGGCGCTCACGTTGGAGCTGATGGAGACGTTCGTGCCGTGGGAGTACGCCCGGGCGACGAAGGTGGAGCTGACGGACGCGGGCGCCACGCTCGCCGGGCGGTACGCGCCGGTCGTCCGCAACCCGATCGGCCGCCTCCCGGGCGGCGGCCTGGTGCTGGGCGTCGCGGACGTGGTCGTCGCGAACGACCCGATCACCGGGCAGGGCTCGAACTCCGCAGCGAAGTGCGCGGCCTCGTACCTCTCGTCGATCCTCATGCACGGGGACAAGCCGTTCGACGAGGCGTGGATGAAGGCCACCTTCGACAAGTACTGGTTCACCACCGGCAAGCCGGTCACCCAGTGGACGAACGCGATGCTGGGCGTCCCGCCGGAGCACGTACTGAACCTGATCGGCGCGGCCGGGCAGCTCCAGCCGGTGGCGAACCGATTCGCCAACGGCTTCGACAACCCGGCCGACTTCGACGCGTACTTCTACGACCCCGAGGACGCGGCGGACTACCTGGCGGAGGTCGCCTCGTCCGCCGGAGCCCCCTCAGCAGCCTCCTCCGGGGCCTCCTCGGCGGAGTAGCCGGTGTCGTCCCCCGCCTCCGCCGCCGGTGCCGCCGGCAGCGCGGGCGGGGTGAACTCCGCGAGCGGGGCGCCGTCCGGGTCCGGGCGGACCGCCCCCAGCAGCGGGTTGGCGGCGATCGGCGAGACCTTGACCCGGGCCCCGGGCCGCGGCGCCTGGATCACCTTGCCGTCACCGACGTACAGGCCCACGTGCGTGGCCTTGGGGAAGTAGACCACCAGGTCCCCCGGCCGCAGCCGGTCCAGCGGCACCTTCGGCAGCTGGGCCCACTGCTCCTGACTGGTCCGCGGGATGGCGCGCCCGGCGTGCGCCCATGCCTGCGAGGTCAGCCCGGAGCAGTCGAAGGATCCCGGCCCCTCGGCGCCCCAGACGTACGGCTTGCCGATCTGGGCCGCCGCGTACGTGAGGGCCGCGCCACCGGCCGCCGTGGGCGTGCCCGTACGGGTGGGGAGCCGTCCCGAGTCGACCAGGTTCCGCTGCGCGACGGCGGTGTTCTCGGCCTCCTTCGCACCGAGCCGGGCGAGCTGGTCCGGGGTCAGCGCGGAGAGCACCCGCTCGACCTCCTTGAGCTGCGCCGCGACCTCGCCCTGGTGGAGCTTCTGCCGCGCGGCCAGGGTCTGCCGGGCGTCCAGGGCCTTGCGGGCCCGGACGGCGAGCGTGTCGGCCTCCTTCTCGCCCCGCGCGAGCCGGGTCAGTACGGCCGCCCGCCGGGCGCCCTCGCGGGCGGCGAGGCGGCGCTGGTCCAGGGCCGCCTGCGGGTTCCCGGCGAGCAGCATCCGGGCGTACGGGGACAGGCCCCGGCCGCCCTGGTACTGCTCCCGGGCCAGCCGCCCGGCGAGGGCCTTCTCGGAATCCAGAGCCGTACGGGCCCTGCCGAGGTCGGCGGTGCGCAGCCGCTCCTCGGCCTGCCCGGCCCTGAGGGCCACCTCGGTGGCGTTGTACGCCTCGGTGGCCTCCTCGGCCTTCTGGTACAGGCCCTGCAGGCGGGTGAGCAGTACCCCGACGGACTCCCCTTCGGGGAGCCCCGGCTCGGCGCCGGCCCCCGGGACGGGCCCGGCGACGAGGATTGCTGCGGCGAGGCAGGCGGCGCGAAGCGGCCGATGTGACAGCCGACATGACATGGGATCACCTCCGAGGCGGCCGATGCTGCCACGCCCGGTAGTACAAATCGCCCAACGGAGTCGGCCGGTCGGCGGGGGCCACCCGGTTGGGGGGTGGGTGGGGTGCGGGACGGCTCCCCGTCGGCCGATGCCCCGCGGGCCGATGCCCCGCCGCGGCGCCCGGCACCGCACCCGGCCGCGTTGTCGGGACGCCCGAGCACGCAGTCCAGTACGCGGGCGCCCCTGTGCCCTGCCGGGCCCGGCACCGGACGCCGCGGGCCCGACCGACAGGATCCGAAGGAGACGGCCTGCGCGAAGCGGCGGGAGCCGGCCGGCGCGGTTCAGCCGCGCAGCAGGCGGGCCTTGGCCGCCGTGAACTCCTGCGGGGTCAGCAGGCCCTCGCGGGCCAGCGCCGCCAGTTGGGCGAGCTCCCCGACCAGGCACGCCGAGGGGGCCGGTTCGGCCGTGGGCCCGGCGTCCTGTGCGCGGTCGGCCGCGGGGGGCGCGGCGGCCGGCTCCGGCCCGGCGGGCTCCCAGGGCTCCCCGGGCTCCCCGAACTCCGCGCGCCGCGGCGGGGCGCCCGGCGGCGGCCGGTCCGGGCCCACCGCGCCCGCCGTTTGCGGTGTCGACCCCGCGGCCCCCGCCGCTCCCGCACCGGCCGCCCGCGCCAGCAGGCCCCGTAGCAGCGGACGCCCTGCCGGGCGGTTCGCCGGGTGGACCTTTGCTCCCATCGGGCGGATGAACATCAGGCCACCTCCGCCGCCGGATCCGCCGGGACCCGGTCCGGCGGGATGCGGACCGACCCCACGATCCGGCCGCCCGCCGCCCGTACGGCGACCGCCGCGTCCTCGGCCCACACGTGCTCGACCACCAGCAGCAGCGCGCAGCTCCCGCGCTCCAGCAGTCCCGCCGCCTCCTGCACGTCCTCCGGCCCGATCAGCCGCGCCACGTCCCGGCCCGTCAGCAGGCCGTGCAGCTCCACGAACTCGTCGAACTCGGCCGCCAGCACGTCCCCCGACGCCGTCCTCGTCGCCACGATGCCGTCGATCAGCCGGACCACCCCGGTCTTGCGCAGCCCCATCACGGCCTCGACGGCCGGGGCCCGCAGCTGCTCCTCCGGGAAGGCGAGGACGATGAATTCCACAGGTCCCATACGCCTCGGCTCCTCACTTTCGACACTTCCGACCGTTTTTGACGACTCTTCGGCACACTATGACATAAGCGGACATATCAACCGTCTGCTTGCTACGTTTCGGTGTATGAGCGCTCTGACGGCAAAGGTGGCGGAGCCCGCCCCGCCCCCGCCCCCCGGCGCCGGCGCCCCCAAACGGCGCGGCGTCGAGCTCACGCTCCTCGCCGGTGCCGTCCTGATCTCCGTCCTCGGTCACCTCTACGTCGGCCTCGCGACCACCGGCCGTATCCCCGGCCCCGCCACCCGCTACGCCGCCGGCCTCTGCGCGGCCGCCCTGCTGGCACACCTCGCCGTCCGGATCCGGGCCCCGTACGCCGATCCCCTCCTGCTCCCGATCGCCGTCCTCCTCAACGGCCTCGGCCTCGTCCTCATCCAGCGCCTCGACGTGACCACCCCCGGCCACCTCACCGCCGGGGACCAGCTCCTGTGGTCCGCACTGGGCGTGGCGCTCTTCGTACTGGTCGTCGCACTGCTCCGCGACCACCGGGTGCTCCAGCGCTACGCGTACCTCTCCGTCGCCGTGGCCCTCGTCCTGATGCTGATCCCCGTCTTCTTCCCGGCGGTCAACGGCGCGCACATCTGGATCCGCTTCGCCGGGCTCTCCTTCCAGCCGGGGGAGTTCGCCAAGATTCTGCTCGCGGTCTTCTTCGCCGCCTACCTCGCCGCGAACCGCACGGCACTCGCCCTGACCGGCCGCCGGCTCTTCTGGAAGCTCCGGCTCCTCCCCGGCCGCGTCCTCGGCCCGATCCTCGCGATCTGGCTGCTCAGTGTCGGCGTACTGGTCCTGGAGCGGGATCTGGGGACCTCGCTGCTGTTCTTCGGACTGTTCGTGATCATGCTGTTCACCGCCACCGGGCGGATCGGCTGGATCGCGATCGGGCTGCTGCTGGCCGCCCTCGGCGCCTACGCCGTCGGAACCTTCGAGCCGCACGTGAACAGCCGGGTGGACGACTGGCTGAACCCTTTCGCCTCCATCGAACGCGGCGAGGGCCCCGGCCAGCTCGCCCAGTCCCTCTTCGCCTTCGGCGCCGGCGGCCTGCTCGGTGCCGGGCTCGGCCACGGCCAGTCCTTCCTCATCGGCTTCGCCGCCAAGTCGGACTTCATCCTCGCCACCGCCGGCGAGGAGCTCGGCCTCGTCGGCCTGGCCGCGATCCTGCTCCTCTACGGGCTCCTCGTCGCGCGGGGCTTCCGCGCCGGGCTCGCGCTGCGCGACCCCTTCGGGCGGTTACTGGCCACCGGGCTCGCCTCGATCGTCGCGCTCCAGGTGTTCGTCATCGCGGGCGGCGTCACCGGACTGATCCCGCTCACCGGCATGGCCATGCCCTTCCTCGCGCAGGGCGGCTCCTCCGTCGTCACCAACTGGATCATCGTCGCCCTGCTGGTCCGGCTCAGCGACAGCGCCCGCAGACCCCGCCCCGCGAAGGAGCCGGCCGAGTGATCCGCTACATCCGCTGGTGCGCGTACTTCTGCGCCCTCCTGCTCGTCGCCCTGCTGGTCAACATCGCCCGCGTGCAGGTCTGGGAGTCCGCCGCCTACGGCGCGAACCCGGCCAACAAGCGCCCCGCCATCGAGCGCTACGCCGAACCCCGCGGGGACATCCTGGTCGACGGGCGCCCCGTCACCGGCTCCCGCGACAGCGGCCAACTGCTGCGCCACGAGCGGACGTACGCGAACGGCCCGCTCTACGCGCCCGTCACCGGCTTCTCCTCCCAGACGTACGGGACCAGCTTCGTGGAGCGTGCCGAGGACGCGGTCCTGTCCGGCACCGACCCGGGGCTCTCGGCCTTCCCGCTCTGGTACGAACTCTCCCGCGGCCGCCCCGCCGGCGGGAACGCCGCCACCACCGTCCGGGCCGCCGTGCAGCAGGCCGCGTACGCCGGTCTCGCGGGCAAGCGCGGGGCGGTGGCCGCGCTGGAGCCGGCCACCGGGAGGATCCTCGCGCTGGTCAGCAGCCCCTCCTACGACCCTGCCGTGCTCTCCGGTACGGGGACGAAGACCAAGGGCGCCTGGACGGCCCTGAACGCGGACCCCGCCCGGCCGATGCTCAACCGGGCGCTGCGCGAGACGTACCCGCCCGGCTCCACCTTCAAGATCGTGACGGCGGCGGCCGCCCTCGACGCGGGCGTGGTCACCGATGTGGACGCGCCGACCCGGACCCCCGACCCCTATCCGCTGCCGGGGACCAGCACCCTGCTGCCGAACGCGGGCACGGGCTGCGAGGACGCCTCCATGGCGGAGGCGGTCCAGTGGTCCTGCAACACGGTGATGGCGAAGATCGGCGTACAGGTCGGGCTGCGCAGGATGGTGGAGGCGGCGCGGCGCTTCGGGTTCAACGGCGAGGGGCTGCGGGTCCCCTCGTGGGTCTCCCGGTCGAACTTCGACACCGACATGAGCCAGGACCAGCTGGCCCTGTCCGCCATCGGGCAGTTCAACACGAAGGCCACCCCGCTGCAGATGGCGATGGTGGCGGCGGCGGTCGCCAACGGCGGCGAGGTCACGTACCCCTACCTGGTGGAGCGGACCACCCGGAACGACGGCTCCCAGGTCCGCGTCGGCGACCGGCGCAGCCTCGGCCGGGCGATGAACCCGGCCACCGCGCTGCGGATGCAGGAGCTGATGGTGAAGGTGGTGGAGAACGGGACGGGCCGAAACGCCGCGATCCCGGGCGCGGTGGTCGGCGGCAAGACCGGTACCGCGCAGCACGGCGTCGGCAACGCGGGTACCCCGTACGCCTGGTTCATCTCCTGGGCCAAGGCCGAGGACGCGCCGCTGCCGGCGGTCGCGGTGGCGGTGGTGGTCGAGGACGCGTCGGCCGACCGCGGCGACATCAGCGGCAACGGTGCTGCGGCGCCGATCGCGCGGGCGGTGATGGAGGCGGCGCTGGCCGGCTGACGCACGCCACGGACAGGGCGCCCGCGCCGCCGCCGCCCCGTCCGCGGAGGAAGGCCTACGGGGCGTCCTCCCCGCCCTCCCGGATGGCGGCCTCGACCTCCGAGACCCGGGCCGATTCCTCGGCCGCGAACCGCTCGCGGTCCAGGGCCTCGGCGATCTCCTCGTCCTGGCTCATCAGCAGGTCCAGGTTGGAGTCACCCATGTCGAAGACGCCCAGGTCCAGGTAGGCCCGCTGGAGACGCTCGCCCCACAGTCCGATGTCCTTCACGCACGGCACGATCCTGCTGAACAGCAGCCTGCGGAACAGGTGCAGGAACTCCGACTGCTCACTGAGCAGCGCCGCCTCCCTGGCGTGGACGCCGAAGTTCTCCAGCACCTCCACCCCGAGCAGCCGGTCCCGCATCAGGTAGCAGCCCTCGATCACGAACTCCTCGCGCTCGCGCAGCTCGGCGTCCGTCAGCTGCTTGTAGTAGTCGCGCAGCGCCATCCGCCCGAAGGCCACGTGCCGGGCCTCGTCCTGCATCACGTACGCCAGGAGCTGCTTCGGCAGCGGCTCGGCGGTCGTGTCGCGGATCATGCCGAAGGCGGCCAGCGCAAGCCCCTCGATGAGCACCTGCATGCCGAGGTAGGGCATGTCCCAGCGGGAGTCGCGCAGGGTGTCGCCGAGCAGACCCTGGAGGCTGTCGTTGATCGGGTACAGCATCCCGACCTTCTCGTGCAGGAAGCGCCCGAAGATCTCGGCGTGCCGGGCCTCGTCCATGGTCTGCGTGGCGGAGTAGAACTTCGCGTCCAGGTCCGGCACCGACTCCACGATGCGCGCCGCGCACACCATCGCGCCCTGTTCCCCGTGCAGGAACTGGCTGAAGTTCCAGGAGGTGTAGTGCCGGCGCAGCTCGCCCCGGTCCTTCCCGGTGAGCTTGGCCCAGTGCCGCGTCCCGTACAGCGGCAGGGCCTCGTCGGGGGTGCCCAGCGGATCGTACGGGTCCACCTCGATGTCCCAGTCGATGCGCTTGCCGCCGTCCCACTGCTTGTCCTTGCCCTTCTGGTAGAGGGCGAGGAGCCGCTCGCGGCCGTCGGCGTACTCCCAGCTGAAGCGGGCGGAGCCGGAGGCGGGGACCTGCCAGACCGTCTCGCCCGGGTTCTCGGTGTAGAGCTCATGCGTCGACACTGACGCTCCCTCGTCTCACGTACTGCCGTGTGGGACCGGACAGTTGGCAGCGTCACACGTTGGTAGACACGGGGTCAACAAGTCGTGCGCGAGGGATTGACGACCTTGCTGACAGGCAGTCTCATAAGAAGTGACCGCCGGTAACTCGACGACGAGGTGTCCGAACCCATGACGACCGTGACCGAACGCGCCGCGCTTCAGGACGCCCTCGGCCTGCTCAAGGACCGCGAGCAGATAGCCGAGCGACTGCTCGAATCCTCGGCCAAGCACTCCTTCGACCCCGACAAGGAACTCGACTGGGACGCCCCGGCGATCGAGGGCAAGTACTACTGGCCGCCGGAACTGCTCTCCCTCTACGACACCCCGCTGTGGAAGAAGATGGGGGAGGAGCAGCGCATCGACCTCTCCCGCCACGAGGCCGCGGCGCTCGGCTCCCTCGGCATCTGGTTCGAGATCATCCTGATGCAGCTCATGGTCCGGCACATCTACGACAAGTCCCTGACCAGCAAGCACGTCCGCTACGCGCTCACCGAGATCGCCGACGAGTGCCGCCACTCGATGATGTTCGCCCGCATGATCCAGAAGGCCGGCACCCCCGAGTACCCGGTCTCCCGCGTCAACCACAACCTCGCGCGGATCCTGAAGACCGTCTCCACCACCCCCGGCTCCTTCGCCTGCACCCTCCTCGGTGAGGAGATCCTCGACTGGATGCAGCGCCTGACCTTCCCGGACGAGCGCGTCCAGCCGCTGGTCCGCGGCGTCACCCGGATCCACGTCATCGAGGAGGCCCGGCACGTCCGGTACGCCCGCGAGGAACTGCGCCGCCAGATGCTGACGGCCCCGCGCTGGGAGCAGGAACTCACCCGGATCAGCTGCGGCGAGGCCGCCCGCGTCTTCTCGCTGGCCTTCGTGAACCCGGCCGTCTACGACAACATCGGCCTGGACCGCCGCGAGGCCGTCGCCCAGGTGCGGGCGAGCGGCCACCGCCGCGAGGTCATGCAGAGCGGCGCGAAGCGGCTCACCGACTTCCTCGACGACATCGGCGTACTGCGCGGGGTCGGCCGGAGGCTGTGGCAGAGCTCGGGTCTGCTCGCGTAGGGCGCGCCGGGTCGGTCGGAGGCGGTCCGGAACAGGCCTGATCGACGGGTGATCGACCGGACACCCACTCGGCGGACGCCCGCGGGGCTACCCTGCGGACATGACCGTACGCGCGTACCGCAGGCTGAGCGTCGAGGAGCGGCGAGCCCAACTCCTCGACGCCGCCCTCTCGCTGTTCGCGCACCGGGCACCGGAGGAGGTCTCGCTGGACGACGTGGCCGAGGCCGCCGGGGTCTCGCGCCCGCTCGTCTACCGCTACTTCCCGGGCGGCAAGCAGCAGCTCTACGAGGCCGCCCTCCGCTCGGCGGCGGACGTCCTCGAACTGTGCTTCGCCGAACCCCAGGAGGGCCCGCTGACCCGGCGCCTGTCCAGGGCCCTGGACCGCTACCTCGCCTTCGTCGACGAACACGACGCCGGTTTCGCCGCCCTCCTGCAGGGCGGCAGCGTCGTGGAGACCTCCCGCACGACGGCGACCGTCGACGGCATCCGCCGGGCCGCCGCCGAGCAGATCCTCTTCCACCTGGGCGTCCCGGCCCCCGGCCCCCGGCTGCGCATGATGGTCCGTACGTGGATCACCGCGGTCGAGGCGGCCTCCCTCATATGGATCGACGAGGGCAAGCAGCCGGAGGTCGACCGCCTCCGGGACTGGCTGCTGGACCAGTTCATCGCCCTGCTGACGGCCACCGCCGCCACGGACCCGGAAACCTTGGCCGCCGCCCGGGCCGCCCTCGCCCTGGAGTCGGCGGACGGGCCGGTCGGGGTCCTGGCCCGCCGGGTGATCCCCGTGGTGTCCGAGGCCGCCCACCTGCTGTGACACTGGTGGGGTGAGAAGCCAACCGACCCCGTTCGAGGGCGGCCCCATGGACGGCCGGGTCCTCCCGGTCCTCCTCGGCCCGACCGGACACCCCCCGAAGTGGTACGAGATCCCGGTCCCGGCACCGGACGGCGGCCCGCCGACGGTGCTGCTGTACGAACGCGTCCCGGCGGGGTACTCCAAGCGGCTGGGCCTGCAGAAGGGCTGGAAGTACGACTTCCGCCCCTCGGGCACGAAGCCCAAACTCCGCTGGCCCTGGACGAAGCCGGACGCCTGAGACCGGCGGGCCGAACTGTTACAGCCACCGGGACCCGAGCCCGCCGGGCCGCCTTGCGGCTGGGCCCGAGGCCGGCGGGGTGGACTGCGGCCGGAGCCGGAGCCGGAGCCGGAGCCGGAGCCGGAACCGGAGCCGGAGCCGGAGCCGGAGCCGGAGCCGGAGCCGGAGCCGGAGCCGGAGCCGGAGCCGGAGCCGGGACCCGGGGCCGGCGGGCAGGCTGCGGCCGGGGCCGGGCGCGCGCCGGGACGTCTCCTCGGACGCCGAACCTGACGAGGGATCGGAAGACGCGGCGGCGCTGCGTTCGGCGCCCTGCGGGGATCGCCCCGACACACACCCGTCCCCGACCTCCGCCCAGTCCCCACGGCGTAGCAGTACGGCCAAGGTGTCCCCGACCTCCGCCCGTTCCGCGCGGGGGAGCGCGGCCCACCTGTGCCCAGCCTCCGCCCCGTCCCGCGGCGCGGAGTCCGGCCCACCTGTCGGGCCTCCGGCCAGGAACCCGGCAGGGAGGCCGCCCCGCCTGTTGAGCCTCCGGCCATGAACCTGCGGGGGAGGCCGCCCGCCCGTTGAGCCTCCGGCCGGGAACCCGGACGTGCCTCGGGCCGGGTGCGGAGGCCGGGGCTGGGTGTGTGTCGGGGCGCTCCCCGCAGGGCGCCGAACGCACCGCCGCCGCGCGCTCCGACCTCCCGTCAGGTTCGGCGTCCGAGGAGACGCCCCGGCGCGCGCCCAGCCTCGGCCACGGCCCGCGCAATGCACCGCCGCCCCCGCGCCCCCGGCCGGAACCGCCCGAGCCCGCGCAGTGCATCGCCTTGCCTCCGGCTGAGGACGCCGGGCCCCGGGCGCAGCCCGCGCCTCCCGCGTGCCTCCGGCCGAGAAGGCCGGGCCAGAGAGCGGCCCGCGCAAAGTACTGCCGCCCCCGTGCCCCCCGGCCGAAACTGCCCGGCCCGAACACCGCCCGCGCAGCGCACCCCCGCCCCCGCCCGGCCGCGGCCCGCGCTGCGCACCGCCGCCACCCGCCGAGCCTCCGGCTAGGAACCCGGCAGGGTGAGGACCGCCAGGCCGCCGCCGCCCTCCGCGCGCCGGAACTCCAGTCGCGCCCCGATCACCGCCGCCTGCCCCACCGCGATGGTCAGCCCCAGCCCGTGGCCCTTGCCGCCGCCGCTGCGGAAACGCTGCGGGCCGTGTGCCGCCAGGTACTCCGGGAACCCGTCCCCGTGGTCCCGTACGGTCACCACCGGCCCGTCCACCGTCAGGACCACCGGCGGCCGCCCGTGCTTGTGGGCGTTGGCCACCAGGTTCCCGAGGACCCGTTCCAGCCTGCGCCGGTCCGTCTCCACGTGCGCGTCCCGGACGACCACCACCTCCGTGTCCGTCCCGGACGCCCGCACCACCCGCCGTACCAGCCGCCCCAGTTGGTGCAGATCGCTCTCCACCACCTCGCTGCCCGAGTCCAGCCGGGAGATCTCCAGCAGGTCCTCCGTCAGCTGCCGCATCGTCCGTACCCGCTCCCGCACCAGCTCCGTCGGCCGCCCCTCCGGCAACAGTTCCGACGCCGCGTGCAGGCCCGTCAGCGGCGTGCGGAGCTCGTGCGCCACATCCGCCGTGAAGCGCCGCTCGCTCTCCAGCTTCGACTGCAGGCTCCCCGCCATGGTGTCCAGCGCCGCCGCCACCGTCGCCACCTCGTCCTGGTGCCGCGAGGGGGTCCTGGTCCGCGGGTCGTCCACCCGCGCGTCGAGGTCGCCCTGGGTGATCCGCCGCGCCACCAGCGCCGTCTGGTGCAGCCGCCGGGTCACGCGGGTCACCGCGAACGCGCCCACCAGCAGCGTGCCGCCGATCGCCAGCAGCGAGGAGCCGATGATCGCGTGGTCCAGCCCGCTGATCGTGCGCGAGCTCTGCCCGTAGTCCACGGCGGCCGCGAGCGCCCGGCCGTCCGCCGGAGCCGCCGCCCACATGGTCGGGCGGCCCCGGTGGTCCGCCACCAGCGTGCCCCGCCGCCCGCTGACGGCCAGCGCGCGCAGCTCCGGCGGCAGCCCCACGGGGTCCAGCCCCGCGCCGCGCGGCAGGGGCTCGCCGGCCTCGTACGCGCGTGAGACGTCGTGCAGCTTGCCGAGTGCCTTCTCCCGCGCCGTGGCCACCGTCTGCCGGGTCACCTCCACGTGCACGAGGGCACCCAGTACGGCCGCCAGCGAGCAGCACATCACCACGATGAAGCAGGCCGATTTCCAGGTCAGCGTGGCAGTCCAGGCAGGCAGCTTCAGGTGCTTCATGAGCCTCGGCGTCCCCGGCGCCCCCGGCAGCCCCGCCGGTCTCATCGCCGGCCCGGCACGGGCGCGGGCTCCCGGCTCCCCGGGGCCTGCGGACCACCGGGCACCCGGGCGATCTGCTCGCGCGTCGGCAGCATGGTGAGCTGCTTCTCGTCCCAGGACCAGGCGGTGATCAGCTCGTAGCCGTGGTTGCCGCTGGGCACCCGCAGGATCACGTCACGCCCGGCCAGTTCCACCGAGACGATCGTCTCCGTGGTCGCCATGATCCGGTTGAGCCGCCCGTCCGGGTCGGCCGTGTACACCCGTACCGACATCATCTTGTCGGGGAACTCGATGCCGACGATCAGCTCGTCCTTGCCGTTGCCCGTGAGGTCCCGGTAGTACGGCTTCTGCACCGGGCACGCCTCGGGATCCTCGTCGGCCCTCGCGTCCCTGTCCTTCGCGCACTCCCTGATCGCGGCCGCCGTCGCGGCCGGCATGCCGTCGGCGCCGACCTCGGTGTTCGGACGGGCCCGCAGCTCCGCCTGGACGAGGGCCACCGGGTCGACGGCGTGCACGTCCTGGTCGTGGACGGGCGGGATCCCCTTGATGTACTCGGGCGGGGCCCCACCCGGATCGGCGGGCGGTACGGACGCACCCCGGCGGTCGGGCCACAGGTGTACGGGCCCGCTCGCGGTCGGTGTCGAACCGGCGCTCACCAGCCCACCGGTGTCCCCGCAACCCGCCAGCAGCGGAACCAGGGCGAGCACCGGGAGCAGCGGGTACGCGGCCACACGCAAGCGCAACCTGTTCACAGCCCCTGCGCCCTCCTGCCCGCCGTACGCCAACGCTCGAAATCGCTCGATCACGTCAACCATATGCGGAGGTACATACCTTTACCGCGAGACCGGGGCATCACAGCTGTCTCGGCCGTCACAGCCCCCTCGGCGGTCTCAGCTGTCGGTGCGCCCGCGACGCAGCATCGCGAAGCCGAGCCCGGCGGCGCCGACGGCCGCGATACCGCCCGCGGCCGCGAGCAGCAGCACACCCTCGCCCGGACCGTCCGCCAGCGTACTCAGCCGCCGCCCCCCGCCGGAGCCTTCGGCCACGGTGCGGGTGCCCCCGGCGGCCGCCTGCCGAGGAGCCTGCGGAACCGAGGCCGGTACGACCTGCCCGCCATGGGCCCCGGTACGGGTCCCCGTCTTGTACCCGTCCCCGTCCACGGCGTGGTCGGCGCCCGGGGCGGGGGCGTCGCCCACCCAGGAGGTCAGCCGCCCGGTGGAGTCCAGCGCGGCGTGCAGCTCCCCGGTGCCGCCGAAGCCGGTGACCCCGTCATGGCTGGTCAGCGTGGCGGCCCTGGTGCCGTCGGCCGCCAGGATCTCGGCGTGGTAGCCGCCCCGCGCCGTCCGGTAGACCTTCGCCGTGGACACCCCGTCCGCCAGCGAGAGGCTTTTGACGAGGCTCAGGTGCGGGGCCGCGGAGTGCGCGGACGAAGCCGCGGGCACCCCCTCGGCCAGGGCGGCGGCGGTGGGCAGCGCCAGCAGACTTCCGGCGCATGCGGTCACGGCGGCGGCGCGAACGAGAGTGCGGCGGCTGACGGTGCTCACGGAGAAGTCCTTCGGTGCCGGTCAGGGCCTGGGCCATCCAGGTGGGTCAAACCTAGGGCCCGGCCGTTGCAGCACCGCCCCGTTCGTGTAACAGCGGAGTCGCAACGTCCCGTCGGAGTCGTTACACATCCGAGGGATTGCCGTGCGGCGTCCCGGCTGCTCCCATGGACGGCGGGGGTGAGGGCGATGCGCGGACTCAAGGTGCTGCCGAGCGGCCGGCCCGGCCGCGGCCGGCTGTACGTCAACCTGCCCGACGGGCAGGCGGTTGCCTGGTACGACCGGCAGGCCAACCGGATCAGCGTCCTTGCGGACGACCACCGCGAGGCGATCCTGGCGGTGCTGCGGCCCTACCTGAATGGGACGGTCTCGATCGGCCCGCCCCCGGTGCCCACCGCCGCCGACCTGCGGCGTCTCGCCCTCGGGCCGGACGCGGACCTGGCCCCGAACCGGCCGGGGGAGACCCTGCTGGGAGAACTGGAACACGGCCGGGCGGGCACCAGAGCCCGGCACCGGCTGCGCCAGGACCTGACGGCGCAACAGCGGATGGGCGACGCCTTCGACGCCCTGGAGCCCGACGGCTGGCGGGTCCTGCACTGTGTCCCGCTCCCGGGCCCGGGCCACATCGACCACCTGCTCATCGGACCGGCGGGGATCTTCTGCGTGCGTACGGTCCCGGGCCGCCGCCAGCGCGCGGTGATCGGCGACCTCCTGCTCACGGTGGGCCGCGCCGAGCCCCGCCCGGACCCGCGTTGGATCCGCCGCGCGGCGGCCTACGCGGCCGCGGCCCTGTCGGCGAAGGTCACCCCGGCGCTGGCGGTGGTCGACGCCTCACGCGTCGAGACGGCCCGCACGGTCCGCGACATCCGCATCCTCCAGCCCCCGACCGCCACCCCGAACCTCGCGGCGTCCCCGACGACACTGAAACCCCCGGAGATCGACTCCCTCTTCGCCCGAGCCCGAGACACCACAACCTGGCTCCGCCCCGCCCCATTTCCCGGCCCCGCCGGCGTTCGAGGCGCGGGGCCCGGGGCGGAGCCCCGGGTTTCGGGAACGGGCGGGTAGGGGGAAAGCGCCGCAGGCGCCACCCCACCCCGCCCCGCCCCTCAGGCAGAGGTCCGCTTCCGCGGCGTGGCCGCCTTCTTCGCCGCCGCCCCGCCCGTCTTCTTCGCGGCCGCCGCCGTCTTGGCCGTACTCTTCGTGGCCGCCGCCCTGCCCGTGGACTTCGACGCACCCGAAGTCGACTTCGCCGCCGCCGACTTGCCCGTGCCCGTCGTCTTCTTCTTCGTAGCGGCCGCCGCCGCCGTCTTCTTCGCCGAAGCCGCCGTCGACTTCTTCCCGCCCACCGCCTTCGGCGCCGCCGCACTCCGGCCCGCACCCGACCCCGCACGGGCCCCGGCCTTCCGCCGAATCGGCGTCACTTCGGCCTTCGCCCCGCCCTCCGCCCCGCCATCCGCCTCACCGGAGGCCTCCGCCATGCGGCCCCCCTCCCCCCGGGAGGCCTTCGCCTCCCGCACGCTCTTCTCCAACGCCGCCATCAGGTCGATCACCTGCCCCCCGGCCGGCTCCACGACGGCCTCCGCAGGCTCGAACGCCCCGCCCGACTTGGCGACGATCATCGCCTCCACGGCCTCCCGGTAGTCGTCGTGCAGCGAGGCCATCTCCACCTCCCCCAGCGTCGCCATCAGCGCGTCCGCGAGGTCGAGTTCGGCGTCCCGTACGGACACCGTGACCTCCGGCGCCACCCCCTCCGGCGCCCGGATCTCGTCCGGCCACAACAGTCCGTGCATCGCGATCACGTCGTCCACGACGCGCAGCATCCCCAGCCGTTCCCGCCCCCGCAGCGCGTACTTGGCGATCGCGACCTTCCGGCTCCGCTTCAACGCCTCCCGCAGCAGCGTGTACGGCTTCGCAGCCGTCGCCCCGTTCGCCGCGAGGTAGTACGCCGCGTCCATCTGCAGCGGATCGATCTCCTCCGCCGGTACGAACGACATGATCTCGATGGTCTTCGCGGTCGCCAGCGGCAGCTGCGCCAGGTCCTCGTCCGTGATCGGGACGATCGACCCGTCGGCCTCCTCGTACCCCTTGCCGATCTCGGTGCTCGGCACCTCCTCCCCGTCCAGCTCGCACACCTTGCGGTACCGGACGCGCCCGCCGTCACTCACATGGATCTGGCGGAAGGAGATCGAGTGGCTCTCGGTGGCGTTCACGAGCTTGATCGGGATGCTGACCAGGCCGAAGGAGATCGCCCCGTTCCAAATGGATCGCACGGTTCCTCCCGTTTCGTGGCAGTCTCATCGTATGACGCCGATCACATTGGTGGAGGGTCGTCGCATCGCGCTCAGCAATCTCGACAAGGTCCTCTACCCGGAGACCGGCTTCACCAAGGGCGAGGTGCTGCACTACTACGCCACCGTCGCGGGCCCGCTGCTCGCCCACATCCACGACCGGCCGGTGTCCTTCCTGCGCTATCCCGACGGGCCCGACGGCCAGCTCTTCTTCACCAAGAACCCGCCGCCCGGCACGCCCGACTGGGTGAAGACCACCCCCGTGCCGCGCTCCGAGGACCTGTCCGCCGCCCAGGTGGTCGTCGCCGACATGGCCACCCTCATGTGGTCCGCCAACCTCGTCGTGGAGTTCCACACCCCCCAGTGGACCGCCGGCCGCCCCGCCCTCGCCGACCGGCTGGTCCTCGACCTCGATCCCGGCCCGCCCGCCACTGTGGTCGAGTGCTGCGCCGCCGCGCTCTGGCTGCGCGAGCGGCTCACCGCCGACGGCCTGCACGCCTACGCCAAGACCTCCGGCTCCAAGGGCATGCACCTGGCCGTGCCGCTGGAGCCGACCCCGTCCGAGCGGGTGTCCGCGTACGCGAAGCGGCTCGCCCAGGAGGCCGAGCGCGAGCTCCCGGACCTGGTGGTGCACCGCATGGCCAAGGCGCTGCGGCCCGGCAAGGTCTTCGTCGACCACAGCCAGAACGCCGCCGCCAAGACCACCGCAGCCCCCTACACCCTGCGCGCACGGGCCCGGCCCACCGTCTCCGCGCCCGTTTCCTGGGCGGAGGTCGAAGCCTGCCGGACCGCAGCAGGCCTGGTCTTCCTCGCCGACGACATCGCACCGAGGCTCGCCCGCGACGGGGACCTCTTCGGCCCGCTGACCGACCCCGAACGGGCCCGCCCGCTCCCGGGGGCCCGGCCGTGATCCGCGTCGCGCTGGCCGCGCCCGTACGGACCCTGCCGCGCGGGGCGGGACTGGCGTACGAGCCGAAGTTCGACGGCCACCGGCTCGTCGTGCTGCGCTCGGCGACCGACGTGACGCTCCAGGCGCGCTCCGGCCGCATCGTGACCAGCGCCTTCCCCGATCTGGCCGCGGCGGCGCTGCAGTTGCCCGCCGACACGGTGCTCGACGGCGAGGTGGTGGTCTGGCAAGCGGGCCGTACCGACTTCGCGCTGGTGCAGCGGCGGGCGGCGGCCACCGCGGCGCGGGCCGCCGTACTCGCCCAGCGCCTGCCGGCCTCGTACGCCGCCTTCGACGTGCTGGAACTGGCCGGGCTCGACGTGCGCGCCCGCCCGTACGAGCGCCGCCGGGCCCTCCTCGTGGACCTGCTCCTGCCACTCGGTCCACCGCTCCAGCCCGTACCGATGACGACCGATCCGGAACTCGCCGCCACCTGGTACGAGACCCTCCCGGCCAGCGGCATCGAGGGCCTCGTCGTCAAACGGCTGGACCAGGCCTACCCGGCCGGGCGGCGCGGCTGGCAGAAGCTGCGGCACACGGACGTCCGGGACGCGGCGGTGGTCGGCTACACCGGCACCCCGCGCCGGCCGCTCGCCCTGGTGCTGGTCCTGCCCGTCGGGGACGAGACCCCGCTGGTGTCGAGCCCGTTGACGGCGGCGTTGCGCACGGAGGTGGCGGCCGAGGTGGCCGCCCGCGGGGCGGCCTCGCCCTCCCTGGCCACGGTCACGGCGATCGGGTTCGGGGACGTCCCCTTCCGGCCGCTGGATCCCCCGCTCACGGCGGAGGTCCGGCACACCTCGGCGCGGCACCCGCCGCCGGAGGTGCTCCGACTGCGGACGGACCTCTGACCCGCGCGGGTCAGAGGCCGGTGGAGTCAGTCCGTCAGGGCACGTCAGGGGACGTCAGGACGCGTCAGGTCACGTCAGGAGTGTGCGCCGCGTCCGGCGTCCGGCGGAGCCCCCGGCTGTGGATGCGGCCCCGGCCCCTCCGGCAGCTTGTAGCCGGACTCCCTCTCCGCCCGGACCTCCTCCGGATGGGTGGAGGTGGTGGAGCCGAAGTTCCCGTAGCCCTGCATCTCGTGCGGCCGCAGGCCACCCTCCGGGATCTCCACCTGGTCCCGTTCCTCACGGACCTCGTACACCGCGCCGCCCTCCGGCAGATGCGGCTGGCTCTCGGCGGTGGGCGGGGGTGGCTCCTTCGCCCGCACCTTCTTGCCCAGCAGGAATCCGCCCAGCAGGAAGCCGGCGACGAGGATCCCGACGACCAGGAACCAGGCGATGTCGGTGAGGGTCGCGTCCACGCTCAGGGTCGTGTCCATACGGACCATTTTCACTCACTCCTGTCCGATATGCGTCGCTGTGCCCCGGATAGCGTGAGCCATCCGGGGTACACGCCAGACCTGGACGCGGAACGAGAAGGAGGCAGGCCATGCCCCGCGGATCCTCCCCGAAGCGCGAACGACAGTACGAGCACATCAAGGAAGGTCTGGAGCAGCGCGGCGAGCCCGAGGAGAAGGCGAAGGAGATCGCCGCCCGGACGGTGAACAAGGAACGGGCCCGGGCCGGCGAATCCAGGACCGCCGGCAGGGAATCGATCGAGGACATCTCCTCGGCCCGGCGCGGGGGCCTGCACTCCCACTCGGGCGCGCAGGGACCCACGTACGAACAGCTCTACGCCGAAGCCCGACGCCGCAACATCCACGGCCGCTCGGACATGAACAAGACACAGCTCAAGCGGGCGCTGGGGGAGTGAAGTCGCCATCGTCGACGACGACCGGGGGTTCTAGGAGTTGATGGGGCCCTCGGTGTCCCGCAGGGCGCCGGCGGTCCCACGCGCCCCGAGCACCCCCAGGATCTCGGCGCAGATCGCCAAGGCGGTCTCCGCCGGGGTGCGGGCGCCCAGGTCCAGGCCGATCGGGCCGTGCACCCGCGCCAGTTCGGCCCCGGTGACCCCGGCCGCGAGGAGCCCCTCCCGCCGCCGCGCCGTGGTCCTGCGCGAGCCCAGCGCGCCGACGTACGGGACCCCCAGGTCCAGCGCCACCCGCAGCGTCGGCACGTCGAACGACTCCTCGTGGCTCAGCATGACCAGGCACGCGGCGTCCCGGCGCGCCTCCAGCACCTTGGCCGCCTCCTCCGGCGCGGTGACCAGCACGGCCTCCCAGCCCAGCAGCAGTGCCTGCCGCTCGATGATCCCGGCCAGTTCACCGCCGCCGCCGATGACCACGTACGGGGCCGACGGGAACGCCTCGACCAGCACCAGCCCGGACTCCCCGTACAGCGCGTCCCGCCCGGCCCGCCGCGTCGCCAGCAGCTCTCCCGCACGCCGCCCGGCGTCGTCCCGCGGCGCCTCGGTGGCCCGTACGACCCCACTGGCGGCCCGGTCGGCGGCCTCGTTCAGCCGGGTCACCAGCGCCACCCCGACCCCGTCGCCGAGCAGCTCCCACCACGCACACCGCTCGCTCCGTCTGATCTGGGCGGACGGCGGCTGCACTGGCATGCTCGTCGATTGGGCACGGGAGAGACTCCACCTCGTCCTGGAGATCGTCAAGCGGAGTGACGAGCCGCGTTTCGTGGTGCTGCCGAGGCGGTGGGTGGTCGAGAGGTCGCTGAGCTGGCTGATGCGTTCGCGTCGGCTGGTCCGCGACTACGAGACGCTGCCCGCCACCAGCGAGTCCATGATCTTGTGGTCGATGACCATGTGCCGCCGCCTCGCCCGCCGCACCCAGACAACCACGACGTCGATGTCCCTGGCAGCCTGAACCGCGCCGTCACGCCCTCACTGTTCTCTGTCACCGAGCTTGGCCCGTTTGCCATCGAAGAAGGATCACGTGCCGTGGTCTGCTACAGGCCAGAAGCGGGTACGGCGCGTTCCCACTGCTTCTCGAACTCTTCCCGGGTGATCTCCTGGCCTGCCAACTCCGGATCGAAGAAGTCGACGACCGGCGGGTTGAAGGGCCAGTCGTCAGGTCCGCTCCTGATGCGGCCGCTCCCGTCCTCAGCCAGCTCCACTTCGCGGGTCCGGCGCCCGTCCGATTCGACCTCCATGAGGTAGACCGGGCCGCCGTCGTCTTCGCCGTCCCAGTGACGCCGCACGTACACGATGCTCCTGTCCGCGAGGGCGCCGAAGCCAGGAAGCCCGCGCTGTACGTCGCGTTTGGCCCGCAGGTCGTCCAGACCTGGAGGCATGAGTGGCGCATCGATGTCGACTTCTTCGAGTTTGTCGCCCTCGGCCCAGGTGACCGACTCCTGCCTGGTGACAACCTCGGTCCACGCGAACGTTTCCAGGATCTCGCGGGCCGACCGCGCGTGGACCCACCACCATGAACCGCCCATCCCATAGTCGTGCAGGACGAGGAACCGCGTTTTGGCTGCGGGATTTGAAAGAGTCACAGGACCGAACCCTAACAACGGAGCTATCAGACCTGTTCAGTTGGTCGGTCCACCTTGGATGGCAAACGATCCGGGTTCAGTCACGCCGTCACGCCGTCAGGATGCTGAACTCCCCGAACTGGTGCCGGGTGATCCACCCGCGTTCGGCCACGCGTTTTGCCCGCGAACGTACTCCCTCGATCTTCGCCGGCACCGCGTCCGGTCCCAGGGCCGTCGCGAGGTCCTTGGCCCGAGCCTTGTCCCGGCCCGCCGCCGCCTCGGTCTCCAGCACCGAGATGATCCGCTGGTAGTCCGGCGTGAGGACAGCCCTGGCCAGCTGCCCGTTCTGGCAGGGAACCGGTGATCCCGTCATCGCGGCGGCCACCACCTTGTCCTCGACCACGTCCACTGTTTGGCCAGCCGGCTCGGCCGGCACCTCCACCACCGCTTCACGGGCGATGACCAGCCGGGCAGGAGAAGAGCCTGCCGATGCACTGGTATCGGTCGCCCGACGGCGGGAGTTGTCCTCAGCGGAGTCGGCGGCCGAGGTGCTTACATGGCGATTGGACGGGTGGCGGAAGCAGCGCAGCACGGCCGCCGATGCCTACGGCAGGAGCCCGTCGTCGAGGGCTGGGGGATGGCACGGGGAGGGGCGCCCGCACCCACCCGCTAGCCAGGGGCGCCAGCGCCGATGCATGCATGGGCCGCCCGGCGACGAGCAGCCCAAGGGCCCGAGGCGGGCCCGCTAACGAGGGGAGACGAGCAGTGGCAACACCCACCGAGGGGGAACCGTTCGCCGAGGCGGCGGGCGAGGCGGTGCAGAGCGCCGTCATGTCGGTGCGTCTGATCATGGCCATCGCTGATGCTGTCCGACGGCAGCAGCAGCGGCAGAAGAAGGGCACGGAGGAGGAGCTGCCGCCCGCCGAACAGGCGGCCACCGACGCGAAGGAGGAACTGAAGGACCTCCTGCCCGCGGACATTTCGGTGGCCCTGTTGAAGGGCGCGGACTGGCCGCAGCTCGCCCAGCAGATGATGGCGCTCAAGAAGGCCGGCGTGGACCTGGAGCAGCTGCTGCCGCGTGTCGGCGAGATCGCCGTGACCGTGCGGGACCAGGTCGCCGCGAACGAGCAGCGGATCGCCCGCGACGGCACCGGGCAGTGGGAGAAGCTGCTGCGCGAGACGCTGCCGGCGGGACCGGTGCGGGAAGCGATCCTGTCCTCTCCGACGTGGCCGGACATCGCCGCGACGATGGGGCGGCTGGATGAGCGCGGAGTGGACGTACGACAGATCCTCGCCGACGCGCACGACGAAGGCCTCGGCGTCGACCGGGCGATCGGGAAGGTCCTCGCGGCCGGCGAGGCGCCGCCCGCGAGCCGGGACGCGTTGCTGTCGTGGGGGCCGCTGACGACCGGGCTCGACACTCCGGCAAATCTCGACCTGGGCGACCGCGTGCGGGCCCTGCGCCAGCTCTCGATCTCGCTGCAGGAGAACGAGAGGTACGTGCGGCTGGTGAAGGAGGCGATGCCCGGCCGGGAGCAGGACGCGAACCTGATGGTCACCGCGAAGCAGTGGCCTTTGGTGGCCGCGCGGATGGCGAAGATGGAGAGCGAGGGAAAGCCGCTCGCGGACCATCTTGCCGGGCTGATGAAGGACACCTCGTGGGAGAAGGGCCCGGGAACGTTCGGGTCGCGACTGGCCCACGCAGCGGCCCACGTGCTGTCGCACCCGCCGGGCGAGGCTCCGGCAGTAGGACGGCCGGTGGTCAGCACGGCGGCGGCGCGGTCGCAGTCGTCGACGGTGGGCCCGATTAAGCCGCACGCGGTGAAGGGCGCCGCGCCTTCCGAGCGGGGTGTGGCCCCGCACCGGGAGGCTGTGCCGGCGGCGAAGTCGGGCAAGACCCGATAGCCGCGCCCCCACACGCGCGTGCCGCAGACCCGAACAAGGGTCTGCGGCACGCGCGTGTCCGGCGGCGGGGGGAGAGGGAGGGGTCAGGGGCGGGTGGCCCCGAAGTAGTCCCCGGCCGGCATGGCGGACGTCAGCGGTTGGAGCTCGATGACGCGGCCGGTGCGGGGGGCGTGCAGGACGTTACCGTCGCCCGCGTAGATCGCTACGTGGTAGATGCTGCCCGAGCTGCCGTGGGACCAGAAGAGGAGATCGCCGGGCTTGAGGGCGTCGCGGGAGACCGCTCGGCTGGAGGTGGCGCCGTACTGGGCGGCGGCGACGCGCGGCAGCTGGATGCTGGGCCAGTACGCGTACTGGACGAGCGAGGAGCAGTCGAATCCGACGGTGGAGCTCGCGGAGCAGCTGCCGTTCAGGTAGCCGTTGGTGCCGTCACAGAAGCCGGTGGTCGGGCCGGAGGGGCTGCCACCTCCCCAGGAGTAGGGGGTGCCTGCTCGGGCTGCGGCTCTGCGGAGGGCATCCGGACCGCTGCCGGAGCCGGATACCTCGAGGAGGCCCGAGCCCTGGAAGCGGGGGAGGTCGGCGAGGATGGCGTGCACGTAGTCGTAGGTCTCGCCGCGGGCGAAGGACCTGGGCGGTACGCCGCGGTAGTCCTCGACGGCTCCCCACCCGGCGTTGTATCCGGCGAGCGCGAGCGCCCGCGGGTCGCCGCCGTATCCGGAGGACTTGGCCTGCTTGAGCAGGGAGCACATCATGCGGCCCTGAGCCGTCACGGCGTCGCCGATGTCCCAGGGGGAAGCCTCGCCGTTGCCGTCGGCGTCCCGGCCCCAGGTGACCCAGGTTCCGGGCATGAACTGGGCAGGGCCCTGGGCGCCGGCGTGGGAGGTCGCCTCGCTCCGGGTGGTCTTGAACTCCGACTCCGCCCACAGCTGGGAGGCGAGCAGTGCCGGGGTCATCTCGGGTTCCGGGCAGGCCGCGTCGGCCTGGAGGATCCAGGACCGGAACTCGGCGGGCACACCCTGGAGCCCGCCGCCCCCGTCGGTTGCGTCGGCGGCCTTGGCGTCACCGTCGAGGAGCACGACGGCAGCCAGGGCGGTGAGCGGCAGCACGATGGCGGCTATCACCGCGATGGCGGCTCCGACGAGCACTTTCATATGGGTCCCCCCGCGGGCTTGAGTCTCGCTTCGCTGTCGTTGTTCGGGTGGTGCGCTTCCGCGCGTACTAGATCACGTGATGGTTCACCTGCGCTTTCGAGTTGAGGTGGGGTCAGATCGCCCGGAAGCGCCGGAGCCAGCGGGTCCGCTTGTCGGGGCGTGAGCGGTGCATGCGCCGGCCGTCGGGGTGACTGCGCTCCTGCGGGCAGGGTGTCCGCGTCCGGCGGGTGGCGTGGTGGCGCTTGTTGTACGGGGTCAGAGGTCGTCCAGGCGTGGAGATTTCGGATCGCGAAGGCTTCGCAAGGTCTCTCGTGCCGGGCGAACCCGGGCGGCTCGGGAGCGGGTTCCGGCACCTCGTGAGTATGGCTGGAACCCATCTTCGGGATTTGGCGTGAAAAGAGATGCCAGGGATGATCTTCGTGACGTCCAGTTCTTCGTACGAGTCGGGAATCGGACACACCCCCTGCGCCGATGCCCCTCCGCCGGACACGATCCACGACCTGACCTCCGATGATCTGAAAAACCCTGCTCCGGATTGACAGAGGGACACGCTAGCCTCAGGGGTCCCACGAACCAGGTTCGTGGTCCTTAAACACAGAACACAGGGGGGAGTTGCGGTGTGACCATCCAACCGGTGACATCAACCCCGGCGCATGCGCCGACGGTTGCACTCCGCTACGCGCTGATTCCCGCGCACGGACACGGCATTGCGGTGGCGACCGTTGCTCGGATGCTCGACGGCGACGCCGACGACGCTCGGGCCCGCGTCCTGGCGCCGACCGAGCCCGTGCCCTACGGAGCGCAGCCGGTGCTGCTGGCCGAGAGCACGGTCTACGGCATGACCTGCGTGGAGGAACTGCTCCAGCGCTGGGGCCCTCTGCCGAAGCCCTGGCTGGTGCTCGTCTCGGACGCCCCGGCCCCGCCGGTTCCCGACGCGCGCTACCTGCTGCGCGCCCTGGGCGGACGTCTGGCCGGGGTGGCCAGGGTTGCGTACCTGCCGGTGCTGCGCGGCGTCAGGACCGCTGATGAGGCTCTGGAACACAAAGACGTACTGGCCGCCGCCGGACGGCTGCGGCGCACCATGGAAGGGACCACCAGACGATGACCACCACCTCCACCGAGCTCTTCACGCTCGCCGCGCTGATCCCGGGCGGATCGCCTACCGCGATTCCCGGGATGGACGGCCCCGTCACGAAGATCTTCGGCTACGGGCTGTGGTTGCTGATCCTCGCGGGGGTCGGCGGAACCGCGTTCGGCGTCTACAAGCTCGCGGTGTCGGACAAGAGCCGCAGCGGCGGCGGCAGCGAGCCGTTCAAGTGGATGGGCGGAGGGGTGGCGGCGATTCTGCTGGCCGGATCCCTGATCACCATCCTCAACGGAATCGCGGGTGGCTGACATGTCGCGGACGAGGGGGACGTGGAACACCAAGGGCGTGTGGGCCGCCGGCGCAGCGCTGGCCGCGGTCCTGGTCCTGACGGCCTATTCGCTGCTGGCGGGCGGCGACGGCGGGGCGGATGCCCCGGCCAAGAGCGGGGCGAGCGCGAGCCCGGGAGCGTCCGGTGCGGCGAGCCCCGCGCCCACGTACGCGGCGCCGGCGGACTGGACCGAGCCCGAGCGGTGGACGGCACTGCCGCGGGGGCAGCGCACGGACGACCGTGGCAGCCAGGTCGGATTCCCGCGCACCGTGGAGGGCGCCGCCGCGATGGCCGCGGCCGCCAACAGCACCCGCATCGAGGGCGAGCAGTCCACCACCGACGAGCAGCTGCGGATCTACCACTCGTACGCAGGTAAGGCCGACAAGTCTGCGCAGGCCGCGGAGCGGGTCGAGCTCGAAGCCGGGCAGACCGACAAGACCCTCGCCCAGGAGATGGGCGTCAGCTCCGGGCAGCCGCTGCCGTCCGGTGCCTACGTGCGCGGTCACGTCGTCGGCTACAAGGTGATCAAGAAGTCGGCCGACGAGGTCAGCGTGTGGCTGCTGGGCCGTGTGGTCCAGAAGAACGGCGAGACGCAGAAGGAGGAGAGCTCCTACACGCGCACCCTGCTGGGTGTGCAGTGGCAGGACGGTGACTGGAAGCTGACGGCCGACGCCATCAGGCGGGCTCAGCAGGACATCGCGGGCGAGGCCCAGCCGCCGATGGTCGCGCCCGGCGACGCGGAGTTCAACGCGGGAGGCTGGACGGCCATTCGGGAAGCGTCGTGAGACGGCGCCTGGCGGGCCTGCTGCTCGCCCTGGCCGCGATCTTCGCGATGTCGGTGTCCGCGCCACAGCCCGCGGCCGCCGACCCGATAGCCACGGGTGTCGGCCTGGCGTGCAAGTTCACCTCCGGTGTGGTGGGGGGAGCGATCCTGGGCCCCGTGGGGAGTATTGCCGGAGGATTCGGCAGCGGGAATCTCTGCGACAAGGTCAGCAAGGCCGCCTCCGAGAAGATCAAGGAGGAGTGGGACAACGTCAAGAAGAGCATGCTGGGCGACATCATCGTCGCCATCGAGGACGCGGCGAACTGGGTCCTCAAGAAGGTTCTGACCGTGGCGCTCATGGGGCCGTCGGTGGACCTGGCGAGCACTGGCCTGTGGGGCGGGAAATCCACGCTCGCGGGCATGCTCGTGTGGCTTGGGCTGGTGATCGCCGCAGCGGGGGTCATGTGGCAGATCGGCAAGATGGCCCTCACCGGGCAGGCCAAGCACGTGGGCCGCTCCATGCTGGGCTGGGTCGAGAACATGGTCCTGTCCACCATCGGCGTGACTCTCTTCGCGACGCTGCTGGTGATCGGAGACGCCATCAGCGCGGGCCTGGTGAACTCCGTGTTCAAGGATGACAACGCGGCCCTCGAGCGGATCATCGCGGTGATGATCCCCAAGGGCATCGGCAACCCGATCCTCATGCTCGGCATCGTGCAACTCATGGTCATCATCGGCTTCGTGCAGCTGGTCATGGTGTTCCTGCGGCAGAGCGCCATTCCGATCATCTGCCTGCTTCTGCCCGTGGCCGGCGCAGGACGGACAGGCGGCGACGTCACCCGCCAGTGGGCACCGAAGCTCATCACGAGCGGGCTCGTCATCGTGGCCTACAAGCCGATTCTCGCGATCATCGTGTGCACCGGCTTCAGCGAGTTCGGTAAGAGTCAGACCCTCGCGGAATGGCTGCGTGGCTGCGCCACCCTGCTCCTCGGGGTACTCGCCCCCGGTCCCCTGAGCAAGATCTTCGCGCCCTTCGGCGCTGCGGTCGGCGGCGGGATGGCCATGGGCGGGGCCAGTGGTGCCCTGGGTGCTGCCGCAGGCTTCTTCGGCGACAAGGTCGGTGGCGACGGTGGCGGTGGTGGCGGGGAGCCGACCAGCCCTGTGCAGCACGCGCAGCACGTCCAGCAGAGCATGGGCCCGCAGGGCGGCGGCGGCCAGGACGGCACCGCGGGCGCCGACGCCCATGCCCAGGCCGCCCGGAACGAGAGCGGACGGATTCCGGCCCAGGCCACGGGCGAAGGAGCAGCCGTCGGCGCCGGCAAGACCGCGGCCACGACCGGTTCGGCAGGAACAGCGGCTTCTACCGGTACGGCTGCTGCAGCAGGCCCGGCTGCGATCGCAATCAAGGTCTATGACGGCGTCAACGACACCGTCCAGGGCGCAAGTGAACAAATGGGCGGGGGTAATCAGCAGTGACGGCTCACGAGGTGCCGCGGACCCTGATGGTCGAGGGGTTCCGTACCCGGCGGTCCTTCGGCTTCGGCGGGCTCTCCAAGAGCGCCACGATCGTCGGAGCGATGGTGCTGCTGGCGGACGGAGTGATCGGCACGCAGGCGCCGATCACCCTGCTGGTCACCCTGCCGCTGACCCTCGCGGGATTCGGGCTGGCAGCCGCCCGTCGCCACGGCATGTCCGCGCTCTCCTACTACTGGGCGAAGGCGTCGTGGCGGCGGGCCACCCGGATCGAGGCCACGTCCTACCGGCGGCTTCTGCTGCCGCATCCGTACGCGCTGGACCTGCCCGGGGTGGGCGCCTCGTCCACCCTCATCAAGGCGCACGACCCGACCTCGGGCAAGTCGGTCGGCGTCGTCCACGACCGGGTGACAGGGCGGATGACGATCAGCACCCTGCTCGCCCCGGGCGGCAGCCTGATGGCGCCCACCAGCTCGGTGCAGAGCAGCCTGCGCACCTGGGGATCGGTGCTGGACGCCATGAGCACGGACGAACTGATCCGGGGCGCGTCCGTGACGATCCAGATCACCCCCGGGGCGGGGGACGCACTCGGTGACGACGTGGCATCCCGTCAGGACCCGGGCGCGCCGGAGCTGGCCAAGGCCATCATCAACGAGCTGGTGCGCACGACCCCGCGGGCCACCGCCTCGGTGGCGTCGTGGATGTCGGTCACGGTGGACCCCAACGCCGCCGCGAACCCGCCCACGGACCTCGCCGAGCAGGTCGGGGAGGCCCTGAAGACCGTCGACTCGCTGGACCTGTCCGGCACCGGCACCGACATCGAGCGCCGTGCGACCGACGTGGACCTGCGCCGCCTGGTGCGCAGCGCGTACGACCCTGCGGTCTTCAACGCCCGCGACGGCGAGTTCTCCGACCTCAGCTGGTCGGAGTGCGGGCCGCAGGCCGCCGACGACGGATGGGAGGAATACGCCCACGACGGCGGGGTGTCCCTGTCCTACGTGCTGCGCGAGATGCCCCGCCGGCCGATCGCGTACAGCGTGCTCCTGCCGCTGCTGGCGCCCGGCAAGTTCCAGCGCAGGATCACCCTCGCCTACCGGGTGCTCGACCCGTACGAGGGCGAGGCGGTGCTGGAGCGGGAGATCAGCCACGCTCACCAGCGGGCGCAGGCGACCGCCGAGGTCAAGGGCCGCGCGAAGTGGTCCCAGCGGGCCGACACCCAGCGCGCTGAACAGGCCGCGGCCCAGATGGCCGGCGGGTCCCAGGTCGCGGACTGGACGCTGATGGTGACCGTCACCGCCCGCACCGCCACCGACCTGCCCGCCGCACGCCAGGAACTCGACCGCGCGGTGAAGGCCATGCGCGGTATCCGCATGCGTCCGGCCTACGGGGCTCAGGCCGCCGTGTTCGCGGCCGGGCTGCCGATCGGCTACAACCCGCTCGTTAAGGATTGATGATCATGGCGCGCACGCCGAAGCTGCCGTCGGTGACCACGCCCAAGCGCGTGACCCGTGCGGTGGAGCAGGCCCCGAGCCGCGAGGAGCGCCGGGCCGAGAAGAAGCTGCGGGACCGGTTCGCTCCCCGGCTCGGCTGGGGCGGCCGGTTCGGCGGGCGGGTACCCGTCGAGGACACCGGCGCCGTCTACACCGGCCCCACCACCCAGGCCAGCGGGGTCTATCCGTTCCTGCTGGGCTCCGGCCTGCCGCCGCGCGGCGTCCCGGTCGGCCGGGACGTCCTGACCGGCGAGCTCGTGTGCATCGACCCGTCCGGCTGGACCGGAAAGCTCACGACCAACCCCGGCGTGTGGGTGATGAGTCAGCCCGGCGCCGGTAAATCCGCGCTGGTCAAGCGCGTGTGCCTGGTCTACTCGGCGTACGGCCACATGGTGTGCGTCCCCGGGGACGTCAAGGGCGAGTACAGCACCCTGATCTCCGAACTGGGCGGCTCCGTCGTGCGGATCGGTGACGGCATCGGCCGCATCAACCCGCTGGACTCGGGCCCGCTCAAGGGCCGCGTCCACACCCTGCCCGTCGAACGCCGGCAGGCACTGCTCGACGTCCTCAACGGCCGGCGGCTGGAGACCCTGGTCGCCCTGCTGTCCACCAAGGTCGGACTGGGGCGGCCGGCGGACGAGATCGAGCGCAGCGCACTCGACACCGCCGTGCAGATCGCCTCCGCCGCCCACGAGTCGGGCACCGACCCGGTCGTCGCCGACGTCGTTCGGGTCCTGCGTCACGGGCCGGAGGAACTGCGGGCGAAGCTGTCCGCGGACGGCGAGCGCTACCGGGACCTGACCCGCTCCGTCATCGCCGGACTCGACAACCTCATAGGCGGCCCGCTGCGAGGACTGTTCGACGGCCCCACCACCACCCCGCTCGACATCAACGCGCCCGCGGTCTCGGTGGACATCTCCGCCCTGCGGGCCCGCGGCAACGAGGTCGTCAGCGCGGGCATGATCGCCACCTGGGCGTACACGTACAGCAGCATCGACAGCGCCCGCTCGATCGGCCTGATGGACCGCAAGCTCGTGCTGCCCATGGACGAGATGTGGCGCGCGCTGCGCTCGGGGCCGGGCCTGGTCGATGCCATGGACGCGATCAGCCGCCTCAACCGCGTCACGGACGACGTGACGATCTACGTGACGCACTCCCTGCTCGACGTCGAGGCGCTGCCGACGGAGATGGACCGGGCGAAGGCGCGCGGCCTGATGGACCGCTGCGACACCTGGGTGATCGGAGCCTCCTCGCAGGAGGAGCTGCAACGCGTCACCGGTAAGCGGTCCCTGACGGAGCAGGAGCGGATGATGATCGGTTCGTGGTCGTCGGCGACCTCCACCGGCCTGGACATCGACCCCAGCTACAGCGACGACGACGGTTCTGGGGACGGCAGCCGCCAGGTGGAGGAAGAAGGAGCCCGCCACCCGGGCCGCGGCAAATACATGATCAAGGTCGGGGCGAGGCCTGGCATCGCGTCCGCGCTCGAACTGACCACGACCGAGCAGCGCCTCTACCGCACGGACACCAACCAGCGCCGGACGACGACCTCGGGGAGCGGCAGCCGATGATGACCGAGAACGACCGCGCATGGGCCTTCGGCGGCATTCTTCTCGGGGGCGCGGTGACCCTGTCGGTCTCGACCTGGGCGGGAGCCGCGGCCGGCGCGCTGCTGACCGGCGAGGACGTCACCTCCTTCCCCCTCTCTCTGGTGGCCGCGTGGCAGATGGCCACCGACTGGTCGGGGGCGTGGCCGCACTCGCAGACCGCCTCCGCCGTCGGCGCCGCCGCCTTCGACCTCGCCGTCGTCGCCCTGGTCGTGTGGGGCCTGCGGGTGACCTTCCGCTGGTTCCGCAACCCGGCCGGCCTGGCCACCCTGCACCAGGTCCGAGAGCTCACACCCGACCACGCGGCCCGCACCGCGACCCGGCTGCGGATCTCCCTGAGGAACACCAAGCCCAAGGACCTCCCGGCCCGCGACCGGGGCGTACTCCTCGGCGACCACCTGCCGTCCGGGGTGGAGCTGCGCGGCTCTGACGAGGACACCTACGTCGCCATCATGGCGCCCCGCGCCGGCAAGTCCACGTCGCTGGCCATCCCCGTGGCGGAGGAGGCGCCCGGCGCCCTGCTGATGACGTCCAACAAGGCGGACGTCTACGCCGCGACGCTGATCTCCCGTTCCCGGAAGGGCCAGGCCTGGATTCTCGACACCCAGGGCGTGGCCCAGTCCGAGCGGGAGATGTGGTGGGACATGGTCGCCCAGGCGGAGACGCTGGAGGGCGCCGAACGGCTCGCCTCGCACTTCGTCACGCAGATCACCTCCGAGCAGGCCGACCCGTTCTGGAGCCAGGCCGCGGGTGACCTCCTCGTCGGTCTGTTCCGCGCCGCCTGGTGGGAGGGCGGCAGCGTCCGCGACGTCATGAAGTGGCTGTCCGACCCCAAGGAGAAGGCCCCCCTGCGGGTCCTCTACCAGCACGAGCCGGTGCTCGCCGAGCAGGTCGACTCGTCGATCAACATTGCCGAGGAAACTCAGTCCGGCATTTACCAGAACGCCCGGACCGCGATGTCCGCACTGCGCGACGAGCAGGTCCTCGCGTGGGTGACGCCGGACAAGCACCGCCCGGCCTTCGACCCCGAGCACTTCGCCACCAGCACCGACACGCTGTACCTGCTGAGCAAGAAGGGCGGCCCCGCCTCCGCGGTCGTGGCCGCGCTCGCGGACGCTGTCTTCACCGCCGGCGCCGAGGCGGGCGAGCGCCACGGCGGCCGCCTGCCCGAGCCGATGCGCGCCGTCCTGGACGAGGCCGCCAACATCTGCCGCATCGCAGACCTCCCCGACCTCTACAGCCACCTCGGCTCCCGGGGGATCACCCCGTTCGTCATCCTGCAGAGCTACCGGCAGGGCGTGAAGGCCTGGGGCGAGGTCGGCATGGACGCCCTGTGGTCGGCCGCGACGAAGAAACTGATCGGCGTCGGCCTGGACGACGCCAAGTTCGCCGGCGACGTCAGCACGCTCACCGGCGCGCACCACGTCGAGCGCGGCTCCTACTCCAAGAGCAAGGAGGGCTACAGCCGCAGCTACTCCGAACAGCGCGAGCAGGTACTCGACCCCGCAGAGATCCGCGCCATGAAGAAGGGCACAGCCCTCCTGATGGCCACCGGCATGCCCGTCGCCCAGATCAGCCTGCGCCCCTGGTATGCGGAGAAGGCCATGGCCCACATCGGCCCGCAGATGGCCGCCGAGGAGCTCTCCATCACCAAGCGGGCCATTGCGGCACACGAGCAGAGGAAGGCGGCCCGCGGTGGCCGATGAGCCAGACGGACCGGACCTCGTGGTGCCCATCGGGCTCTTCCAGGACCTGCAGGACCTCAAGGCCCAGATCGCCCGCCTCTCCGCGCAGGTCCAGGAGCTGACCGACGGCGCCGACACCGACGACGGCGAGTCCTCCGCAGACGACGAATCGGCGGCCGACGAGGACGAGGGCGGAGACGCGCAGTTTCCGCCGTTCATCCTGCTCCTCGACTCCCCGCAGTACGACGACGAGCTCCGCGCGCTGATCGAATGGGTGGAAGGAGTACTCGTACCCGGATACCTGGCCGAGCCGTCCGCCGACGCCAGGTGGTGCCACCTGTGGTTCGAGCACCCCGTCGCCGTCGCGCGCCTGCACGCCCTGTGGCTGGCATGGCAAGAGCTCACCGACCCGGCCACCTGCGGGTACACCGGGCCGTCGGCGTGGCACCGGGACCATCTCGACCCCTGCCTGCGGGAACTGCGGAACTCCACCGGACCGTTCGCAGGCTGCACCAAGGGCGAGCACCAGATCGGCCACCGCATGCCCGGCATCGTGCCCAGCGCGTGGAGCCAGATTGAGGCGGACTGACCACAGCTCAGAACATCCTCAACTTCGATGCCTTCGATGCAGCAGCCGCACACCATATATCCATGAATATCGCGCAGTGGGCGCCCGTGGCTGTCGTTACGGGCGCGCTGATCGCCGGTTCCGTCTCCGGGTATACGACGCGTCGGACCGTCCGGGCCGCGGCCCACTCCGCCCACGTCACCCGTCAGCTGGACGCGCTGGACGCATTCTTGACCGCAGTCGATGCGATAGGCGAGGTGACGGTCGACGACAAGGGCGGAAAGAAGGATTGGCTCGAGATCGAGTCCCAGGCGGTACGCGCCGCGGTACGTCGACTGCTGCTGGTCGTTCCTCCTCGACTGAAAGAACGATGCACGGAACTGGCCGAAACCGCCTATTCGGTCGCTCAGAACGGCATCCCGACCACGATGTCTGCGCGCGCCTTGAACGATCTCCGCGGGCAGGCATCCGCGGCATACTTCCAGAAGACGCTCGCGGCGCTGCCCGAGGCACGGCAGGCCCGCGCCCAGGCTGCACTGACCGCCCTGATCGCCGTGGAGAAACTGCATACGGCGCAGGACGAACGGGCTCGGGACGCGGACCACAGCGCCCTCATCGCAGAGGCCCGCGAGGCGTTACGAGCGTCCGGCATTACAAAGCCGTCGGACCAGGTCCATCTGCTCGATCACGGCCGCAGGTCGGCGGAGCACCTCATCCAAGAACGCTTTCGCATCCGGCAAAGCAAACTTGAGCGCCAAAGGATGGAGCTCATCGCGGACGTAAATGCCTGGATCAACGGCACCAAGCGCCGCCCCCAGGCCCGATCCGGCGCCTGAAAAACGCCCAAAATGTCTTTAGCTGAGGGCGTCGCCGAGCAGTCGGCGTCGGGCGCCGTTCAGGTGTCGGTGGAGCAGTTGTGCGCGGGAGTGCACCAGGCCGCTCCGGTATGCGGGTGGTAGCCGGTCGTAGACGGCGGCGGCCATCTCGGCGGCCGCGCCCGGGTCACCGTCGACGCGCAGGCACGCGGCGGTGTCCATGGCGATCAGGGCGCGGGTCATGACCGAGGGCGAGGACGTGAGGGCCAGGGCGTCGTCCTGTGCTCGGTAGGCGGCGCGGGTGTCGCCGAGCAGCGTGTACGCCTGCGAGAGGTGGACCGCGTGCTTCTGGGCCGGTACCCGAACCAGGTGTCGGCTGCCTCGGGGCCGTCGAGCTGTTCGGCCAGGGTGCGGACGTCGTCCACCGCCCGGCGGGCGCCGGGGAGGTCACCGACGGCGGCCAGGGCGCGGGCGTTGACGGCGGCCGCGAGCGCGGCCGCGCCAGAGGGGCGGGTGCCAGCCTCCCGGCGGGCCTGCGCGGCGATGCGGGCGGCCTGCCCCGGGGCGCCGTAATTCAGGCCGACCATGGCGTGGCGGCCCAGGACCCATGCGGTCATCCGCCGGTCGCCGGACTCGCGGGCGGCTTTCGCCGCGGTGGCGAACCAGCGGTGGGCGTCGGCCTGGTCGCCGCGGTCGTGCTGGACGATCGCGACCAGGCCGGAGATCCCGGCGGCCGTGCGCGCCAGGTTGGTGCGGTCCTTCACGGGGTGGGGCCGGCGAAGAACGGCGGCGAGCAGGGAGAGGTCGTCGCGCATCTCGGTCAGGACAGCGTCGGGGGCGCGCCCGTTGTAGCCGCCGCGGTGTCGCTCGAAGGCGCCCTCGAGGTAGGCGAGGGTCCCCGGCGCCGTCGACGTCCAGGCCGGTGTCGATGCCCTCCCGTGCCTGCGCGATGCCGGGCAGCACGGCGAACCCCGCCGTGGCCGCCGCGAGGGTGATCAGCTGTCGTCGCTTCACGTCATCGTCCTTCCTGTGCTGCCTGCGGTGCCGCTGGGTGGTGGCCAGGGCCTCGTCCAGCTGCTCCTCGGTCAGGCCGTAGACGGCGCGGCTCGCCGGACGCCGGACCGGGGTGGGTAACCGGCGCTCGCTCTCCCAGCGCTTGAGGTTCTCGACCCCGCACCAGGGACCGGCGGCCGTCAGCAGCTTGGCCTGTTGCTCCCGGGTCCGGTCCGCGTGCTCCCTGATGCTGCGGAGCAGTCCGCCGATTCCGTCTGGGCTCACCATGCCGGGGCCTCCTGGCACCCCACCGAAGCCTTCGGGATCCACTGGGACGACCACGACACCGTGATCTTCCAGCTCGAAGGCTCGAAACGCTGGAACCTCTACGGGGCGACCCGCACGACCCGCTCCGCCTGGACGTCGAAGCACCCGAGACGCCCGAAGGGCCTCCGGCCACCGAGGTCGCCTGCAGGCCGGGGACATGCTGTACGTGCCGCGGGGCTGGTGGCACGCCGTGGCCGCCACCCAGGGCCGGTCCCTGCACCTGACCTGCGGCCTGACCCCGGCAACCGGCCACCACCTCCTGGTGTGGCTCGCCGGACAGCTCCTCCATTCCCCCACCCTGCGGGCCAACGTGCCCACCGTGGCTGGCCCCGCCGAGCGCACCGCATACGCCGAGCAGCTGCGTAAGGAGGTGTTCGAGGCCCTCCACCCCCCACATCGTCTCGGAGTTCGCCGCCTCCCTGGACGCTCGCGACCCCGGCCGCCCGGCCCCCTCCCTCCCGCACATTGGCGCCATCCCGGCCGACCCCGACGTGGTCCTGGCCCTCACGACCGTCCGGGCTGCGCTGGAAGGATCGGACGGAGCCGTGGTGCTGCGCGCCGCTGGACACGAACGGGAGCTCCACCCGTTCGTGCGCCCCGCGCTCGAGGCCCTGGTGTCCGGATCCCGGCTGACCGCTCGGCGGACTCGCCGAGCGGTCGGGCCTGTCCGTGGAACAGGTCGCAGCCCTCGCCACCGAGCTGGTATCCAAGGACGCGGCCGCCGTTTCCCACCCGAGGTAGGGCCCGCCCCATGTTCGAGGCCCCCGCCCCCGCCACCGTCGACCGGATGCTCGCCGCCCAGCAGCACGCCGCCGCCCAGCTCGGCCTGCGAGCCACCGGCCGACGGGTGTGGGGGTACCGGGGCCGGACCCTGCCGTCGGCCGCGGGCCCGCACTGGCTCCGCGTGGTCTGCGCCGAGGCCGGTACCGAAGGCGGCAAGCTGTGGGACGGCCCTTACGCCTCCCACACCCTCCCAGCCTCGGTGCCCCGACCCGACCTGCTCCACGTCCGGGACTGGAGCGCCGAGACGCACGCCTACCGCGCCGAGCTGTACGCCTTCGCCCCCGATCCGATCGTCTCCCCGCGCCCCGCCCTCGACGAGGACCCCGACCTGCCCGAGACGTGGTGGAAGGAGATGGCGGCCGCCCTGGACGTCCTCGCCGACGTCCCGCCGCCGACGAACCGCGAGGCCGTACGCGAGGAATACCTGCGCCGCGTCATCCCCGAGTTCACCGGCCACCAGGTCGACGGCGTCACCTGGACCACCGCCCACGGCGACCTCCACTGGGCGAACATCAGCTGCGGCCCGCACATCCTGGACTGGGAAGGATGGGGCCGCGCCCCGTACGGCTACGACGCGGCCACCCTCTACATGTACGCGCTGCCCGTCCCCGAGACCTCCGCCCGCACCCGCACCGAGCTCGCCCACATCCTGGACCGCCCCGAACCCGCACCGGCCTGCTGACCGTCTGGGCCCAGATCCTCCAGGCCCAGGACCGAACCGACTTCTACGCCGCACTAGCCGGCCCCATTCGCGAGCACTTGGCCCAGCTGTAGCCGTGTCCCGCGCCTGAGGGTGCCGGGCTGGAGCGGCTCACCTGGGCTACTTGCCCCGTCCGCGCCTGCGCTCTGGAGGCGTGTGGTGCGGCCCGCCGCCCGCTCCCGGCGGGACAACCGGACCGCTCTTCGGCGCTGGGCGACTGCGTGTCGTGGTGGACCGGGCCCGCGCCGCGTTCGCGTCGGGCCGCCGGGAGCCGGCCGGGCCGGCGGAGGGACGTGTTCCCTTCTGGTCGTCCCCGAGCTGGGGGCGAGGAACCGCGACGGAGTCGCTGCTGTGGATGATCCAGTCGGTGGCGCGGAAGTGAGAGGAGAGGGTACGGCCGAGCTGGGTCGCGTCGAAGGGGCCGCTGGACTCGAAGACCCCCAGGGACATCGGCCTGCCCAGCGTCATCTCCCAGCGGCCCGCCCACTCGGCCAGCGCAGGGAAGGCTTCCATCACCGTTTGCTTCTCGAGGTACCCGTGCCCGCCCATGAAGTCGCCCGGATACCGGTCGGAGTGGTGGGCGTTCCAGTGTTCACGTGCGGCCCGGACGATCGCGGTGCTGTTGATATCGAGGTCGAAGTCGCTGGGCTCAGGTTCGGCGCCAAGGCGCCACATCAAGTCGTAGGGGCGCCGCACAGGGCGGTCCTCGTTGCCGCCGAGCCATTCCCGGAGGCGTTGCGCCGCCTCCGGATTGCCGGCCGCCAGATCCTCCTCGCGAGGCAGTGTCTTGTGAAGGCCGGAGAAGAAGTCTGCGCCGGTGCCCTTGAGACGGATGTCGACTTGGGATGCCTCGATGCCGTCCTGCCCCAGTGCCTCCAGCATCTCCGTGCGGAACCCCTGGTAGAGCTCCGGTGTCATCCCCATGGGAGCCTCACCACTGAGCAGCCATTTGATCTGGACCGGGTTGATGCCGAGGAAGTCCAGGTCGCGCTGGGTGATGGCGTAGCCGGAGTCGTCACGGGGCCACCAGTCCGGGAACTCCTCCTCGCCCTCCAGTATCCGGGCGATCCGGCTGTCGAACGGATCGGCGGGATCGAGCTCCGCCGTGATCGTAAGAGGCCGCCACTGGGAGCCGGGTTCATCGGGGACCTGCGCCGTACTCTCCTGCACGGCGTTCTCCGGCTCCTCGGCGTCGGCCAGAAGCGGGGCACCGAGTGCGACGCTGCTCGCCGCGGTCTGTTCCATGGCAGGGGCCGGGGGCCCGGCGGCGAAGACGCCGTCGAGCGTGACCAGGCTGTCGCCCGGCAGCGTGACCCACTCTTTCTGCCCGAAATATCCCATCCCTGTCATGGGAAGGGACAGGATGTCCTCGGCAGGCTTGAGGTCGGCCAGGACCACGCCGCCCCCGCCACGTTGCTCCAGCCAGTCGGCCACGATCTGACGGTCCGCAGACCAGCTCGCCAGCGGCCTCTGGCGGGCCTCGAAGGTTTCCCCGACGTCCAGGCCCGCCCATTCGGGCTGTCCTGCTCCCTCCGGCCAGCTCATCGCCCGGTAGGACATCACTTCGGTGATGCCGTGTGCGGCGAGGGCCTCCTGGGTCATCTCGTACTGGGTGCGCAGGAACTCCCGCAGCGCGTCGCGGTTGTAGTCGAGCTCGAGGTCAACAGCGGACCGGGTCTTCGGGTCCATCCGCCATTCCAGCACCTCGGTGAGGCCGAACTCCTCACGGGTGGCCTGCTGCAGCGCGAGCACGCGGACGTTGTTGTTGGAGCCGTACGACCATGACCCCATGAGTTCACTGACCGCGATCATGCGGACCAGGGTGTCGGCCTGCGGGCCGTCCATGGGCACCGCCATGTCCGGGGCGTGCCGGGGATTGCCCGGGTCGAGTTCATCGACGTGAAGGACGTCGGCCCCCATGGAGGGATACTGCTCGTTGTGCGGGACCAGCACGTAGCTGCCGTCGCCCAGATGGTCCGCCATGTCGTTGCCGATGTTCAGGCCCATCGCCGCGAGGACGAGCTCGGGCGTGGACGATCGCATCCGCTCGGCTATGGCCCGGATCGCGATGGTCTTGGCTTGGGGCGTGCTGCTGATCCGGCCGTTGTCGGTCAGCAGCGCCTCGCCGACCCGGAGCCGGTCGGCCCGTTCCTGCGAGCCCAGTGGCGGGGGCAGCGGGTCGTGTCGCTCCGGTGCCGGCACGGGCAGTGCGACGGGGTGACCGGGCGGCCTGGGTAGCAGTGCCCCGGTACCGGTGGCGTGTTCAGCAACCTGGCCGAACCGTTCCATGACCGTGTCATGGAGCTCGGGCCGGGCAACGTGCTCGAACAGGGGCCGCAGACCGTCGAGGTGCCGGCGCATGATCTCGATGTCGCCGGGGGGAACCGGATTGTCCACCCAGGAGAACACGTGCGGCTCGGCCTGTTGGAAGAAGGTGGTGACGAACGGGTTCGACGGGTCCGGGACGAGGCCGCGGGACGTGACACCGTCCACGACCGTGATCAGGCTCTGCTGCTCTCCGAGTGCGAGTTGGGCGATGGTGAAGCCCTGGGTTGCGGTCAGGGCGTGGTGCAGGCCGAGGAACACGCCGTCACGGGTCCTTACCGCCCCTCGGTCCGCCAGATCAACCAGGTCCTGGTGGCGGGTGGAGGCCGGCTCACCAGGCATGTGATCGGTGTACACCGTACGCGGGCCGATCGGGTGGGACAGCGGAACGCGAGAGCCCACTGCGCGGCCGACGTAGGCGTCGAGCAGTCTGTTCACCACGTCCTGGGCCCGCGCATGCTCCTCGTAGACGGCCTGGGTGCCGTCGTCGAAGGTGGCCAGCTCTCTTTGTGTGATCCCAGCGCCGTGGCCGAGCGCCTCGCGGGCGATCACGTGTGCGCCGGTGACGGGGTGCGCGGGCAGCGACGTGACGTCGGTCGACGCGGTCCCGGGCGTGGACGGCTCACCGTTCAGCACTGAGTCGAGCGCAGTGCGGACCTTGGGCCAACTCGCGGCGAAGCCGGGATGCAGGTTGATGTCCGGGACCTGGGAAAGAGGGATCCAGGCCAGGGCCAGGGACTCGCCCTCGACAGGCTGGACAGCCATTCGCTGGTCGACCGAAACGATCACGGTGTCGTACGACCAGCCGCCGTGGTCGTCCCGTACGACTCGCTCTACGCGGGCCCGGGCGGGATCGAAGTCGCTCTCCTCGACTGCTTCACGGATCGCGGCTTCGGCTGCGGACTCGTTGCTGTCGCGGGCGCCTCCGAGCAGCGACCACGTGTCCCCGTGGTCGGTGCCCGTGCTCCTGTGGTGCAGGAGCACGTACGCCTCACCGTCCGTGCCGCGGTGGACGGGCAGCAGCCCGGCGGCACCGAACCGGCCCCAGTGTCCATGGCCCTGAGCACAGTTCACCCAGCCGTCACCCGCCATCGCGGGCAGCGTGGTGGTTCCGGCGTCTGTCCCGGACGTCTCATGGCCCAACTGCTCGCTCATCGCAGCCCCCGTCTGCTCGTTTCGATACGTGGTGCCGTTGCCGGCCGTCCCCCTGGGCCGGGGGCCCGGCGGCGGGGTCATTCGCCGCGCAGGAACTCCTCGGCCTGGAGCCGCAGAGCCGTGGGGGCGGCGGACCAGGCCGGGGTCCGCATCAGCTCGCGCAGCTTGACCTCCTTGACCTCCCGCGGAGCGTCCGCACGCAGTCCGACGTGCGGCCACACCCGGTCGAGGTCGTCGTACGGCAGGTCCCAGTGGGAGCCGAAGGCGGACTCGGCGTCGCCGGACGGTTCCAGGGACGGGACCAGGACCTCGTCGGCGGTGGCGGCGGGGGTGATCTCGACGGTGGTGAGGCCGAGCCGGTCGATGGCCGCCCGGAACAGGGCACGGTGGTCTTCGACGGTGCCGGCGGAGGGCCGTTGCTCCGGGTAGAACAAGGCGAACACCCAGCCGGACTCGCCGGTCCGGGCCAGGTCCAGGACGAGGCGGGTGCCGTTGTCGTCGGTGAAGGAGCGGTGCGCGATGCTCGACGCCGCTCCGGGCCCTTCGGTACGGGGCGTCGCGTCGAGTCGGAACGCTTCGATCAGCCATTGCTGCTGGTCGGGTGTCAGCTCCCCGTGGGAGAGCGCGCGGAGCGCGGGCCACAGCATGAGGAAGGGTCCCTTCTGGGGGTCGACGGCAACGTGAGGTTTCATGATCGCTGCTGCGTGGGGGTCGGTGCGGCCGAATGTGCTGTGAGATGGATCGGATTGCTCCAGGCCCGCCCGCCATCGGCGTCTTCGACGGTGACTCGGCAGAAACCCTGCCCGAACATGGCCACGGGCAGGGAGCACTCCGTCAGCGCCTCGCCCTCGACGACCTGGAGGCCCGGAGCACCACCGGTGATCAGCATTTTGCTCACGGGTGAACAGCGCACGGTGATCAGGCCGTCGTCGAGCCTGATGTCGTGCAGTTCGGGGCCAGTGCTGGAGTAGTAGTGACCGGCCTTCAGGGCCGACAGGAGCGCTTCAGGGTCGAGGGACTCGGCGCGCACCTGAACCCAGGCCACACAGCCAGGCGGATCCTGGGGCTGGAAGTGCGCATCGTCGGCGGCGTATGCGTTCAGCCGGTGTCCACGGTTGAGGAGGACGTCGGTCAGGTGCCAGCTGTCACCCCGGTGCTCGCGATCCGCGAGCGCGTTGTACACCTCGACTGCATGGGCGGCGTCCAGACTCTCGGCATCGGCGGTGGTGAGCAGCGAAGCCGCCGGGTGAGCCATGCCGATGAACGCACCAGCCGCCCGTGCCCGGCGCGCCAGCTCCGGTCCGCTCTCGCCCGGCTCGGGGGGCGCGAAGCCGCGGGGCAGCCCCACCGCGACGATGTGCCACTTCGGCCCGGCCTCGGTACGCGGGGCGTGCAGCTCGGCTCCCAGCAGTGTGGTGAATCCCGGTGCACGCAGCTGCCGGGTGTCCGTCAGCGGGAATCCGTACTCGGCCCGGAAGTGATCGGTGACGGCCAGGAAGTCGTAGCCGGCCTCCTGATAGCGCTGCGCCACTTCCGCGGGTGAGAGCGCCCCGTCGGACTCGTTGGAATGGGTGTGCAGGTTCCCGCGCCAGAACCGGCCGGGCTGATCGAACGGCAGATCAGTCATGAGCATGAGTCGTCGCACCTCGGGGGTTGGGGACAGTGGGCAGATCGGGTCTGACGGCAGGGACGGGCGGGTGGGGACCGTTTTCGAGCTTCCTGAGCCGGTCGACGTTGGCCAGGGCTGCCGCGTGCAGGTGCACCGCCCAGCTGCGGGGGCCGGGTACGGCTCCGTGGCGGCGATCCTGGCGGCGTCCGGCGTTTGGCGTCCGGCCGGCGGATGGCTGGTGCTCAACAGGTGCGCCCTCCTTCGGTCAGTCGATGGGCTCGGCGGCGTAGGTGCCGTCGCCGAGCGCGACGTCGGTGAGCTCGAAGCGCTGCGTGCGTCCGTCGATGTGGTGGGTGATGACTGTGCCGCTGGGCCGGGTGGTGTCGTACTGGCCCGGGCCGCAGGTGCGCAGCAGGGTGTACCGGCGGAGCGTGCGTGCGCACTCCAACGGGACAGCTGACGCCAGACCTTGACCGGCTGCGGTCCAGCGGTCCAGCAGTCGGCGGGGGACGGTGGCGGCTCCGGCCAGCAGTGCGGTGGAGCACGTGGTGATGAGAGCGCCGGACAGGATGTCGGTGAACAGTTCGGGTAACACGAGGGGCCTTTCGCGGTCGGTGCGGTCCGCTCGTCTGGCGGGCCGCGCCGACTGTGCAGGACGGCGGGGTTAGCCGCGCAACCCCCCTCTCACCCGGGCTCTTGGCCGGGATCGTCGAACATGACGCGGGGTACGCCGTCCCTGGCTCCCCAGCCCGGGGGCGGGTCGAACGCGGACGGCACGTCGTCGCTGCCCCAGGAGACCGGGGCGGGGGCAACGCCCAGGCGGGCGAAGGCGTCCCGGAAGACCGGGACGTTCTCCCCGTCCATCTGGTAGGCGATGTTCTTGTGCCAGCTGGGGTTGTCCGGATCCCATACCGGGCTGATCGGCGCGCTGATTCCCTCCGGCCACCAGCCCTCGCGGACCCCGCGCGGGATCGTGCGGGACAGGGCGACGGTCGGGCCGTTGAGCTTGCCGATCGTGCTGCGCAGCCGGTCGGCGTCGATGTGGCCGTTGCCGTCGACGACGACCATCTCGGCGAACCGGCGGGCGCCGGCGGTCAGGGCGCGGAGGTAGCGCTCGGCCCGGTCGGCGGTCCAGCCGGTGTTGACGGTCGTGACAGTGAGCTCGGCCCGGTGCGCGGCGGCGAGGGCGACGAGTTTCTCGGCGAAGGCCTCGTCCGCGCCCTCGATGGTGATCTTCATGGCGGCTCCGGCAGATTCTTACCCGGTTCTCCGGGTTCTTCATGGCAAGTATGGCCCGCCATGCCTCGCTCCGGTGCGGAATTTGGAGAAACCGGCGAGATTTCTCCACGGGATCGGGGCGACGGTGCACGGAGTGCCTATCGGCTCGGATAATGTGCGATATCCGAGGCGATAAACCGGACATGACGGCGGGTCACCCCGATGCGCCCGAGATGAAGGTGAGACCTTGAATGTCAAAGCCTGAACCACTTCGCTATGCGGCCGACGTCACCCTCGACGACCTGGATGCCGTCAACGCCTTCCTCCGCGACCGGCTGATCAACAAGCGACCGTCCTGGGCCGTCGGCACCGAGGAATTCCGGAACAACTCGGCCCTGCGAGGAGCCTGGGCCTCGCTCTCCGGCATGCTCGGACATGCGCTCGGTGAGTCCGCCCTCGCACATGCCTCCCAGGACAAGCAGTGGGAGCTGGACCGGCGGCACACCCTCCGCAGCACGTGGAACGAACTCGTCGACATTGCCCAGGAGTGGGACGACACGGACGGCTTCGACGCAGCGCGCTGGGTCCGCGTCCGCTTCCACGACACCGCAGACGAGGAGAAGTTCCGGGTGTGGGAGGCGAAGGAGAAGGCATCGGCGGAGGAGTCCGCAGAGTTCATCTCCGAGTACCGCATCCCCGGCCCGCGCAGCAGCAATGAGGTGACCGGCGAGTTCGTCGTCGCGCGCGACCCCGATCACCCGAGCCAGTGGGCCGTGTTCGAGGGCAATGTCCAGGGCCGGCACTGGGACGGCAGCGGCTGGCAGCATGCCCGGTTCACCGGCGCCAGCCCGTACCGGTTCAGCCGCGAGAGCGCCCTGGCCACCGCTCGTCAGCAGGCCGCGGAAGGGACCCAGTGATCTGTGACTGACCCTCGGTCGTAGATAACTCCCTCACGCCCGAGGGCACCGTACGTAAGGGAGCCCCCACCGCCGCCAACACCGATCCCCAGGAGGACCAGCGCCAATGAGCACCGAGCAGCAGATCGACCTTGCGGCCGTCGTCGCAGCCATGCCCGTGATCAACACCGTCGGCGAACTCCGGACCCTGCTGGAGCAGCTGCCCGACGAAATGGGCCTGTGCCTGGACGAGCACTACCGGGCTGTGCCCGATGCGTCGAACCACGGTGTGCTCATCGTGACCCCGCGCTTGGTCGACTACGTCATCGAGTCCGGCACGTCGGCGCCGAGGAAGATGTCCGAGCTGACGCTCACCCAGGTCTACGTCCCCTCCAGCCGAGCGGAGCAGGCCGCCGTCGCCTCCCGCGACGACCTGCCCCCGTTCAGCGAGTACCCCCAGGCCCAGTACTACTTGGAGGGCGGTGAGCTGGGTCTGGGGCTCAAGGGCCTCTCTTGGGTTCTGGGAGAGGTGGCCTACCTGGTGCGTGACGTGGGGGTGGAGCACGTACAGACCGGCTCGGACGTGGCGAGCGCTCTTCAGGTCGAGGCGGAGCGAATTGCCGACAGTGGCATGCAGATCAGGAAGCTTGCCGACGAGGTGGAGGCCACCGGGTGACGGCCACTGAAGGGGAGCATGGGACCCTGCTGGAGCCGGTGGAGGTGGTCTATGCCGAACTCGTCGACGAGGCCGAGACGCCCACCGCCGGCACGGTCGCCGAGTACGACCCGGCCACCGAGGTCCTGGCCGCCCTGGAGATGGAGGCCGCCGAGCATCTGCACGATGTCCGGCCGCACAAGACCCGCTCCGGCTACGCCCGGGACTGGGCCTTGTGGGAGGAGTACCACGACTGGCTTGCCGAGCAGCGGAGTACCCGCCTGCCGCTCAGCTCCATCACCGTGGGCACCTACGTCGGCTTCGTGAAGTGGCTGCACGCCGTACAGAAGGCCGCTCCGAACTCGATTGAGAGGCGCGTCACCAGGGTGGCATCCGAGGCCCGCATGCGCGGGTACGAGGTGCCCAAGGCCGCCCGGGCGGCCGTCACCCAGGCCCTCAAGCCACTCAAGCTGGACAAGGAGCGGCAGGCCCGCGGCCGGGGCAAGGCCGCTGCGATCACCCCCGACGATCTGCGGAAGATGAACACGGCCCCGCGCGAGCGGGCTCCCCAAGAGGGCGCCCGGCGCCGGCGGATGCAGGTGGTGCCGGAGCTGGCCCGGCTGCGCGACCGGTCCCTGCACACGATGCGGTTCGCCGTCGCAGGCCGAAACGCGGAGATGTCCGAGCTCGACGACAGTGGCATCCAGCTCGTGGGCCGAAGGCCTTGAAGTGCACGTTCCCAGCGTGAAGGGCCGCCCCGCCCGCGACGTCGTCGTCTCCTACGGGGAGAGCGTCGATACCTGCGCGGTCCGCTGCTGGATCGCGTGGAAGGAGGCGAAGCTCGCGGCCGGCGCGGCTCCCGACGGTCCCGCGTACCTGCCCGTCTCGCAGTGGGGAGAGCTCGGTACCGAGCGGTTGTCTCCGGATGGGTGCGGCAGGGCGATGTCCCGCTCCGCGAGGTACGCAGGGATGGCCGGACGCCGGATCACCGGGCATTCCGGCCGCCGGGGACTGGTCACCACGGGCCGCAAGCGCGGCAAGCGGCCGGAGAAGCTCCGTACCCAGGGCGGCTGGTAGAAGAACTCCCCGCTCTTCTGGGAGTACGTGGACGAGGGCGGGAAGTGGGAGGACAACGCCACCGAAGGCATCGGCTTGTGACTGAACGTCAGCAAAGTGGTGCGAGGCCTTAGCCTCGCACCGCCAGCGCATCAGGCCGGGATCAGGTAGGCCGCGACCAGCATCCCGAAGGTCGCAGCGCCGGCGAAGGCGACCCAGCCCGACTTCGTTGCGGTGAACGGAGAGCTGCCGTGGCGCAGGGCGTAGCCCCACGCGCCAACACCGACGACGAGAGCGATAAGAACAGCGATGATGACGGCCAGAAGTCTGGTCTGCACCGGGATCCTCCCCGCAGGGTGGTCGGACCGATGCCACGGTGGCAGCCCAGCCTGACCACCCTGCCATTGATGACAGGTGATCGATCTGGACGCTGCTGGTGATCGCGCTCAGTATGGCTTGGCTGCTGACCTCATCGCCCGAATACGAACCTGTACCGGTGCCTCTGATCTCAGGAGACCGACCCCCCCATCGAACACCAGCGGGAGCCAGGGGAGTTAACGCCTGGCGGGCCTGGTTTATTCCCCGCTGGTCACGGCCGCTGGTGCCTGGTTCTCCGGCGCCCGAAAACTCACTGGACAGCCGTAATTATCCTGTGGGTTCATGCGGACCGCTCCGCCGACCCCCTTTCGGGGTCTTGCGTCCATACATCTCGACCCCCTCCTGAAGTGCATCAACGCAAGCTTCCTCAAATACCCCTTGCAGTAGTGCAAGCGTGCATGGGACGGTATTGCCTGACGGACACTCAGCATGGCGCCTGCTTGCGCCGAGAAGAGAGAAGGGAGAGCCGACATGAGCCTGGACGAGCTCTACACCAGTCCCCAGATCGCCAAGCGGCTCGGAGTGAGCCGTCAGCGCGTCGACCAGCTCGTGGACAACGGGCAGCTGCCTCAGCCGCTCGGCCGCTCCGGAAACACCCGGCTGTGGCGGGCCTCCGACATCGAGCTCGCGCTGGCCGGCACCGACCCGGCCAGCGGACGGCAGGCCACACCGGCCTGGGACCGAGTCCCGGCCCCGGACGCGCCGCTGCGCCTGGACGTCGACGAGGTACTCACGGTGCCCGACGTCTGGTTCGCCGATGCGCCCCGCGTGCACGTACGGATCTGGCGCGGACAGGTGGCCGGTGCCGCGCGCACCGTGGTGCTCTACGGTGCTCTGACCGAGTCCCACGGCATCATCGTCAACTACGCCGAGACCGTCGCCCGCTCAATCGCCGCCAAGCACCTCAGCGTCGGCGAGGCCCGCACCGCCTGGTACTTCGGCTTCTGGCCGCGCGGCTTCCCCCGCCCGGACCTCCAGATCCAGTACGTCTCCTTCGCCTTCCCCCGCGCCGCGGGCGGGGGACTTCTCGACACCCTCCTGCGGCGCGGCAGCAGGGACGCCTGGAACGGCGAATTCGAGAACCCCGTCTGGCAGACCATCCAGCCCGCCCAGCTCTCCTGCGTCCTGGGCGCAGAGCCCGATCTCGACTTCCCTCCCGGCACGTACACCGTGGACATCGTCACGGCGCTTGCCGCCGGGCGGCGCCCGGCCGTGGTCGACTTCGACCCCAGTGGCCTGGCGGCCCGGCTGAGCCAGCTGATGCGCCTGCACACCTACCGGGCGGCACTGTTGTCAGGAAACGATGCCTGGCCTGCTCTGCCCGCTCTGGGCCTGCTGGCCGGAAAGGGCCACGACGATGCGGCCCGCACCGCCGAGGCTCTCGGCATCGCCGTACGCGTCCTGGTCGGCGACGCTTTCGTGGTCGTCGACGAGTACAAGGTGCAGGCCGTCGCCGTCGATCCGGGCGCGGGACTGGTCGAGCGCCGCTTCTACCGCCCCACCCCAGCCGAGAGTGAACTGCTCGACCGCTACGCCGACCTGTCCGGCCGCGACCTGACCACCGGCGCGGTGCACCGGGCCCTGACGGCCGTGCGCGCTCTGGCCGGTGAACTGGCCGCCCGGGCCGAGACCGACGGCCCGCACGCCGACCCGGAGCTCAGCGACGCCCTGGCGGCCGCCGAACCCGAGCTGGTCAGCACCCGGCACCTGCTGGATCCCACCCAGATCGACGACCCCGGCCCCTCCCCGCGGGTCGTCACCCAGCTCGGCGACGCCGAACACGCCTACCTCGCCACCATCTCCTGGTGGGGCCCGGCCGCCGGCGACGCCCACCGCGCCGCCGCCCTGCGCGGCCACCTGTGGGAGAAGGACCTGCAGGGCCTGCGCACCGGCTACGACCCGTTCAACCGGCTGGTGCTGCACAACCCCACCACCGAGACCCTCGTCCTCGAGCGGCCCCGGGTACTGCCCGCCACCCCGTACCCCGACGACGCCGAAATCGTCGCCACCCACGGCGCCATGACGGCCTTCGTCCGGCTGCCGGACGGCCGCTGCGACATCCTGCCCACCGACCCCCGCTACACCTACGACGACGTCACCTGGGGATACGGCGGCAGCGGCCCCGAAACCCTCGCCCGCGCCCTCTCGTTCGCCGTGCTGCCCCACCCCGATCCCGAGCACCCGCTCACGCTGGAGAACCGCCATCCCAGCACGGGCACCCGACTGATCAACCTCGCGGCCAGCCAGGCCCAGTACGAGCCGCTGTCCATCAGCGTGCGCGCCCTGCGCGAGGAAGATCCCGCGGCCGACCACCACCAGGCTTGAACCACCAACCAGGACCCTTGGCAGCACGCACCCCTCCAGCGCGGCCGCCCGGGGCCCCTCGCGGACAAGCCTTCAGACAGGGAGATCACATGGACCAGAGCGTCCTGAAGTACAAGACCACGCACACGGACGTCACCGAAACGCTCGTGACCTGGCGACATGAACTGGGCCGCGACGCGAGCTGCCTGGCACGGCTCATCCAGTCCTTCGGCGGGGGGTCGGCGACCGTCGTCCTGTCGGAGATCGCCGAGAACCCCGACGCCCTCGGAATCACCTCCGACTTCCCCGGTGCCGCAACCGCGGCCTGGCCCGTTCTGGCCAGCCAGGCGTCCCGCGTAGACCCGAAGAGCCTGACCTGGTTCGCCCACCACGGACCGTTCTCCTCCTACGATCCGAGCGGACCCGAGACACTCACCGAGGTCGCCCTCTCCTTCGACGGCATGCGCCTCACCGGTGACCTGAGCGGACACCGCCTCCTCGATCCGTACGCGTCCAGCAAACTGCTGACGTCGTGGCAGCTGAAGGCCGTCACTGACGTCCTGGCCCGGCTCGGCAGCGCATGACCCACGAGCTGTCCGGCCGTAACCTGCTGAGCTCCGTCCGCAAGGACCTGGCACGCTACCGCGAGCGCATCGAACCCCAGCAGCTGCGGGTGGCCGTCATACGGTTCCTGCCCACCGAAGGCGACCCACCCGAGTGGTCGCTGCGCATGGAGGCATCACGCGTATCGGCAGAACAGAAGGTCCGGGCCTTCACCCACCTCGGCTTCGGCGTCGACCACGTCGTACTGCCGGGCACTGTCTCGGCTGCCGAGTTCGCGGCCCGCATCGATGCCTGCAACTCCGATCAGGCGACCCGTGCTGTGATCGTTCAGTTCCCGCCGCCTGCCCGTCTGACCTCGCTCGTGCAGCGGCTCGACCCGGCCAAGGACATCGACGGCCTGCTGGGGGAACGTTCCCTCCAGCGGTCCTGTGCGACCGCGGACGGCATCGGCCGCATCGTCGCGGCCTTCGACTCAGGTGCCACGGTCGCCGTCGTGGGTGCACGCGGGTTCGTCGGCAGCGGAGTCGTACGCCTGCTGGCAGACCGCGGCACCCCCGTCGTACCGCTCGATCAGGGCGACGACCTGAGTCGGGCTGCCCGTGCGGACGTGGTGGTCTCCACTGCCGGCAGCGCCCATCTGCTCACCCCCGAGCACATCCGCCCCCACCACCGGGCGGTGATCGACTCAGGGTTCAGCCCACGGTCCGACGGCAGCGTCGCCGGCGACATCCATCCCGATGCCGCCCGCCTCCCGCAGAACATCACCCCAGTCCCGGGCGGGGTGGGCCCCGTCGAGATGGCCGTGCTCATGGAGCGCATCGTCCAGCAGGTCGCTGACCCCGACCTGAAGCCGTGGACCTTTCCGCAGTCGCCCTACGTCAGCCTGCGTGCCTCCGCGGCCCGGATGCGGAGCACCGGCCGCACACCCGGCACGGCATCCAAGCCCCGCGCCGTCCCCGACCACGGCGCAGCTCCCCGGCACACCCAGAGCACCAACAGGAAGCGCGGCAGCCCTACGCGCTGACCACCACCGAGAGAAGGGGGGCGGAATGCTCACCGACCAGCTGTACGCGGCGCTGTCCGCCACCGATATCGCCGACCTGGTCAACCACGGCAAGGTCACGGCCCGCGAGGTCGTAGACACCGCGCTGGCCCTGAGCGCCGAGCACGATGGTGCCCTGCGCGCCTTCACCGCCCTGTGGGCGGACTCCGCCCGGACCTTGGCTGCCGAGGTCGACGCCGCGGTGGCCGACGGGGTGTTCCTGCCCCTGGCTGGGGTACCGATCGCGGTCAAGGCGAGCGAAGGCGCCCAGTCCGTCCAGAACCAGCGCCTGGTCGCCGCCGGGTGTGTACCGATCGGGGCGACCTCCGTACCGCGCGCCGGCACCGGGTGGCAGACCTACGGCTCCACCGACCGCGGTCCCACCCTCAACCCTCTCAATCCCGCCTGGTCCCCGGGTGGATCATCGGCCGGGTCCGCAGCCGCGGTCGCCGCCGGGCTCGTCCCCCTCGCCACCGGATCAGACGGGGCCGGATCGGTCCGCATCCCCGCCGCCTGGTGCGGCATCATCGGCTTCAAGCCCACCAACGGCCTGCTGCCCGCCCGGGACCGGGCCGGGCTCAACAGCCCAGGCGTGCTCACCCGCAGACCGGCGGATGCCGCGGCCTACCTTTGTGCCGTCACCCCCACCAGCCCGCCGGTCCCGGCGGCCGGGACACCGAAGGTGGCCTGGACGCCCACGCTGGGGTACGCCGCCACCGACCCGGAGGTCGCCGGGACCGCCCGGCACGCCCTGCACCGGATCGCACGCGCAGGGATGTGCCGCCTCGTCGAACGGCCGGTGGAGTTGCGCGATCCGGCTCCGGCCTGGACCGCTCTGCGCGCCGGGACTCCCGGCCGGAGCACCGAAGCCCTGATCGCGGCCAACGCGCAGGCCCTGCATGGAATCTTCGAGGAGGCCGACCTCATCGCCACCCCCACCACGCCGCACCCCCCGCACGGCCACGACGGCCCCGGAGCCCGCATGAGCGTGGCACTCACCTGGGCCTTCAACCTCTCCGGCCACCCGGCGCTCACCCTGCCCGCTGGAACGACACCAAACGGCGAGCCCGTCGGCCTCCACCTGGTCGCCCGCCACCACGCCGATACTGCGCTCCTCGCCGCCGCCGAAAGCTGGTACCGCACGGCGACTCCATGAGGCCGCCTATCAGCCCACCCGCACCGCCCGCCGACTCGACACGTGGGCCCGCCAGACGACCCGTACGGCCGCCTGGTCCTGCACAACCCACCACCGGCACCCACGTCGCCGTTCAGCTGCCCACCGAACGATGGGGTGGGCGTGACCACGGTGGACGGTGCGTGCCAAGCTGCCCTCTGTCGCTACCCGTCTCCGGGACGAGGCCGCAACAGGGGGTAGGGCAGCGCGTATTCTCCGACGTGATCTTTCCCCGTCTGCCCGACTCCGAGTGAGGTACCTGTGCGTGCTCCTGTGCGGCCGTTAGCGCTCGCCCTGTCCCTGACCGTCGGTCTGCTTGCAGGATGCGGTCCGGCCGCCGACGACGCGAAGCCGAGCAGCAGCACGGCGGCCGCAACTCCCTCGGCGCCGGCGAAGCGGACCCTGACGCCGCACGACCCCCCGCAGTGGTTCGATGCGCGCGGTCGGGTGCCCCTGCCGGAGGCGGCAACGGAGGGCCGGACGAACCTGGCCGGGCAGGTACGCGGCGGCGGCGAAGACCTGCCGCTGCTTCTCCACGGAGCCCGGGCCTTCGTCGTCTCGCCCAGCGGGGTCCAGGTCGTCGACCTTGCCGACGGTCGCACAGTGGGCGAGGAAGCGGCCCGCGGCGAGGTCCTGCGCCAGGACACCGACGGGTTCATCCTGCCGCCGGTCCTGGCCGGCAGCGAAGTCCTGGTGCCCTTCCTGCTGACGATGCCCGCCTCAGGCACCCACACCGCGGGCGCGATGGTCGAGGTCGTCGCGGTGAGCACGGCGCCGCCGTACAAGGCGGCCTGGCGGACGACCGTCAAGCTGCCCGAGTGGGCGCTCCAGACCTCCGCCAAGGTGCAGGTCGCCGCCGTCGGCGCGGAGAACGGCACGGCCGTCGTCACCGTGAAGGCCGGGGACGACGCGGTGTCGTACGGCATCGACGCCGCGTCCCACGCACTGCGCTGGACGCAGCCCGGGCTCGAAGCCGTCCAGGTCGCTACGGGCATGGCGGTGGGCCTGCTCCACGTCGAGCCCCTCACCTCCGTCCCGCTCGGGGTCGATCTCGCTACCGGCACCGAGAAGTGGCGCGGGGAGAAGACCTACAATCCGATCATGAACGGGGCCGGACCCGGCACCGTCCGGCTCGCAGGCACGCAAACCGGCGGCAAGGGCGACCAACTGCTGGACGTGTCGAGCGGGAAGGCCCGAGCCGCCATGCCGCCGGGGATGAGCGCGATGAGCTGCACCTACGACCGGAGCCAGACACTGGTGTGCACGCACGGGTTCGCGGTCGTGGCGATCGACACGGCCACCGGCGCGCTGCTGTGGGCGCTCAAGGACGGCGATCAGGGCCGAACTCCCCCGACCGTCACTGCGGTGTGGCACGGACGGGTCTACGGCCGCGGTGTGGGCGGCCCTGTCGTCCTGGACGCGCGGACCGGCGCCGACATGCCCACCAAGCCGGAGGCCGCACCGCTCCTCGTCAACGAATATGCCGGGCTGGTGCTCGACGACAACCGCCTGTTCAGCTATCCGGCCGGCGGCTGAACGATCACTTTCGGCTGTCTCCTGGGCACGCCTCTCGCGCGCGAGCGCGAAGCCGGCGAACCCGCCCTTCTTGGTCCGCAGCGCCAGATCGGCGTCATCCACTGGAGGCGCTAGGTCCCCGGGCCGCAGTCCTGGCAGCGCACCGGGCTCCCTAGGCTGATAGTGGGGCTCGATGGAGGCCGCTGTCCGGGGACAACCCGCTCGACTCCGAGAAGCAGGGCCTGCGCCGGGCGCTGTCGATGCACTGCTGCGCTGATGATCTCACCCCGTACCCCGGTGGGCCCTGGCATTCCCTCAGGCGCAATGGTCCGAACGATCACGTGCTGTCACCAGCGTCCGAGCCTTACCTGCTCGCAGGTTACTACTGGGTACTGGTCCCGCACCAGGCGAGGAAGGAGCTGATAGGAGGCGCGGTATTGGCGCAGTTCGCAGCGCCAGCGACCGTCAGGGACAGTTCCGTCGTGCCGGTGGGGGCCTGTCGTCCGGGAAGGCGAGCGGGCCAGTGACCATTGCCGTAGATCATTTACGGGACAAGACTTAGTCTGCGCACTTGCGGCAAGTGGCAAGATCCTTAGGTCCTTTCACGCTGCTCATTGTCATATCTGGGTGCGGGGGCAAGCAGACGACCACCACGACCGGTGACGTCACCACAACGGTCGTGCAGGACAGCCAATGGGTCACTGCCGCGATCTCGGCCGGCGCTGTCCTCATCAGCTCCGCTGCAGCGGCTTGGATCACCCACTACTTCACGGGGCGGACCGAGCGGAGGAGGCAGCAGCACGCCGACGTTCAGGAGGCCGCGAAGAGCACGAGGCCAAGTTGACGCACGAGCAGCGCATCCGTGAGCAGGTCATCGCCACGTCCACGACGATCTCGAAGATGCTCCAGGACTTCCGGGCGAAGATCGGTGAGGCGACGGAGGCACCGGATACCCTGGCCGCCACGCTCCGTACGACGAATGTGCCGCCGTAGTCCGCCGGCACCACGACGACGCCTTGCCTGTCATCGAGGTCATGCCGGACCTGGAGCTCCGGCAGCGGGCCAACGCGCCTTCGAGGCGTACGGGGAGTGGGCGGCAGGCACTGCTGAAGCGCTGTCGAATCTGACGAGGCGACCGGATGCCGCAGGGCTGGACGGGACGCGCGAGTAGTTCTACGAGCGCGCCCGACGGGTGATCAGCGATGTATCAGGCTGACGCGCGGCCCACACGCTCCTCACGCGGGACCAGTGCGTAACAACGACAAAGGCCCGGACTCAGTGGGACTGAGTTCGGGCCTTCATGCTTGGCACTTCAGCTGGTCAGCGGCGTTACCGCGCTGTCTCTGCTGGAGTGCCCCCGGCAGGATTCGAACCTGCGCACACGGCTCCGGAGGCCGTTGCTCTATCCCCTGAGCTACGGGGGCGCGTCGTTGGTGTTGCGGCGACGGGTTGAACACTACCAGCTTCCGTGGGGTGATCAGGAACCCGTTTGCGGGGGAGGAGGGGGTGGTTCGCCCGCAGGGGGTGGAAGTGGCAAAAACCCGGACGCGGGGGCTCGGCTCGACCTACTCTCGAGTTGTGCCAGGCGTCTCGGGCCGGGTGCTTGTTGTCGACGACAACAAGGTCATCCGGCAGCTGATCAAGGTCAATCTCGAGCTGGAGGGCTTCGAGGTCGTGACCGCGAACGATGGTGCCGAGTGTCTGGACGTCGTGCATCGCGTGGCTCCCGATGTGATCACCCTTGATGTGGTCATGCCCCGGCTGGACGGGTTCGGGGCCGCCGCGCAGCTGAGGGCCGATCCGCGGACGCGCGACCTGCCCGTCGCCATCGTCAGCGCCTGCACGCAGCAGGAGGTCGAGGCCGGGATCGCGGCCGGGGTCGATGCCTTCATCGCGAAGCCGTTCGAGCCCGCCGAGCTGGTTCGGGTCGTGCGCAGGCTGGTCGAGGGCAAGGACCGGCGTGACGGGAGGAAAGGGGCACCCGCCGGGAGGGGGAGGGGGTAGCTGCCGTTGGGCCCCCGGACCTTCTTCTGTTTCCGTCGGCGTGCTTCTCGCGTCCGCTGTTCACATGGCGAAACCCTTCGCGGGATGAGGGGGCGTCTCCCCTAGGCTGGGACCCGTGAACCCCGCCGACCTCCCCCGTGCCGTCGTACGCGCCGTGCGCTGCGCCGTCGCCGACGGGGAGCTGGCCGCCACGGTCGTCGTGCCCGAGCGGGTCGTCGTCGAGCGGACCCGGCCCGGTGGTGTGGGGGACTACGCCACCCCCGTCGCCTTCCAGGTCGCCAAGCGCGCCGGGTGCGCGCCGCACGCCGTGGCGCAGGTGCTCGCCCGTCGGCTCGCGCAGGAGCCCGGCATCGACGATGTAGAGGTCACCGGCCCCGGGTTCCTGTGTTTCGTGCTGCCGGCGCCCACCGCCCCCGATGTCATCTTGCGGGGGACCCTCGACGACATCGTCATCCGCGATGCAAGGGGAGGGGCTGCCTTGCTCGCGCCCGCGGACGAGGCGGACCCCTCCCTCGAACTGCGGGAGCGGATCGTGCGCGACTGCGTGCTGCGGCTCCTGCGCACCCGGACCGACCGGGCCACCCGAGGCGACCTCGACGGCCTCGCCGTCGCCCCCGTGGCCAGGCGCGACGGGGACGTCCTCGCCCGGTACGGGCACGACGCCGTCTCGTGGGCCGTGCTCGCCGTGCCGGCCAAGGAGACGCCCACGTTCGGTGCCGCGCTGCTCCTCCAGGGCGAGGCCAACGAGTTCTTCCGGGTGCGGTACGCCCATGCCCGCGCCCGTGACCTCGTACGCAATGCCGCGCAGCTCGGGTTCGGGCCCGACGCCGGGGACGTCGACGACGCTCCCGCGCTGCTGCGCGCCCTGGCCGACCGCCCCCTCGTCCTGGAGGCCGCCGCCCACCACCGCGCGCCCGAGCGGCTGGTCCGGCACCTCGTCGAGCTGGCCGACGCGCTGCTCGACTTCCAGTACCGCGTCCTGCCCAAGGGCGACGAGAAACCCTCGGCCGCCCACCGCGCCCGGCTGGCTCTTGCCGAAGCCGCCGGGACGGTGCTGGCCGGCGGCCTGGCCCTGCTCGGCATAGACGCACCGACACGCCTGTGACCCGCGAAGAGAGATACCGATGAGCCGTTCCGCGCACCCCGCCGGGCCCCGCCACGCCGACGTCCTGCCCGAGGGGCACTACTCCCCGCCGCCCGCCGACCTGAACGCGCTCGACGAGAAGGTCTGGGCCCGGACCGTCACGCGCGGCAGCGACGGCGTCGTCTCCGTCGGCGGCATCGAAGTCACCAAGCTCGCCGAGGAGTTCGGCACCCCCGCCTACTTCCTCGACGAAGAGGACTTCCGCGCCCGGTGCCGGGCCTGGGCGCACGCCTTCGGGCCCGGCGCCGACGTCTTCTACGCCGGCAAGGCGTTCCTCTCCAAGGCCGTCGTGAAGTGGCTGAAGGAGGAGGGGCTGAATGTGGACGTGTGTTCCGGCGGTGAGCTGACGACCGCACTCGCGGCCGGGATGCCCGCCTCCCGCATCGCCTTCCACGGCAACAACAAGTCCGAGAGCGAGATCAGCAGGGCCGTCGAGGCCGGGGTCGGCCGCATCGTGCTCGACTCCTTCCAGGAGATCGCCCGCGTCGCGCACATCGCCCGTGAGCTGGGCGTACGCCAGCCCGTCCAGATCCGTGTGACGGTCGGCGTCGAGGCGCACACCCACGAGTTCATCGCCACCGCGCACGAGGACCAGAAGTTCGGCATCGCCGTGGCCGACGGTTCCGCCGCCGAGGCCGTGCGGCGCGCGCTCGGGCACGACTCGCTGGAGCTGCTCGGCGTCCACTCCCACATCGGTTCGCAGATCTTCGACATGGCCGGCTTCGAGGTCTCCGCCAAGCGCGTCGTGCGCCTGCTGGCCGCCGTACGGGACGAGCACGGCGTGGAGCTGCCCGAGATCGACCTCGGCGGCGGCCTCGGTATCGCGTACACCTCGAACGACGACCCGCGCGAGCCCCACGAGATCGCCAAGGCCCTGCACGAGATCGTCGCCCGGGAGTGCGAGAGCGCCGGGCTGCGCGCCCCCCGGATCTCCGTCGAGCCCGGTCGCGCCATCGTCGGCCCGACCGCCTTCACCCTCTACGAGGTCGGGACGATCAAGCCGCTGGAGGGGCTGCGCACGTACGTCTCCGTCGACGGCGGGATGTCCGACAACATCCGCACCGCCCTGTACGACGCCGAGTACTCCATTTCGCTGGTCTCCCGTACCTCCGACGCCGAGCCCATGCTCGTGCGCGTCGTCGGCAAGCACTGCGAGAGCGGCGACATCGTCGTGAAGGACGCGTTCCTGCCCGCCGACCTCGCCCCCGGCGACCTCCTGGCCGTCCCGGCCACCGGCGCGTACTGCCGCTCCATGGCCAGCAACTACAACCACGCGCTCCGCCCGCCGGTCGTCGCCGTGCGTGACGGAGCGGCCCGAGTGATCGTCCGTCGCGAGACGGAGGAAGATCTCCTGCGTCTCGACCTCGGATGATGAAATAGGTGTCTCACTCAATGGACCGAGGATGGAAACTGCTGTCCATTGAGTGAGACTGGTTCCACCCGGCGGGCAAACCGCCCGCAGGGTACTGATGGAAGACGAAAGGCGTAGGTCGAATGATGCGTACGCGTCCGCTGAAGGTGGCGCTGCTGGGCTGTGGAGTGGTCGGCTCAGAGGTGGCTCGCATCATGACGACGCACGCCGACGACCTCACGCAGAGGATCGGCGCGCCCGTGGAGCTCGCCGGCGTGGCCGTACGCCGCCCCTCCAAGGTCCGCGAGGGCATCGATCCGGCGCTGATCACCACCGATGCGACCGCCCTCCTCAAACGCGGTGACATCGACATCGCCATCGAGGTCATCGGCGGCATCGAGCCCGCTCGTACGCTCATCACCACCGCCTTCGAGCAGGGCATCTCCGTGGTCTCCGCGAACAAGGCGCTGCTCGCCCAGGACGGCGCCGCGCTGCACGCCGCGGCCGAGGCGGCCGGGCTGGACCTCTACTACGAGGCCGCCGTCGCAGGCGCCATCCCGCTGGTGCGCCCGATGCGCGAGTCGCTCGCCGGCGACAAGATCAACCGGGTGATGGGCATCGTCAACGGCACGACGAACTTCATCCTCGACAAGATGGACTCCACCGGCGCCGGGTACCAGGAGGCGCTCGACGAGGCCACCGCCCTCGGGTACGCCGAGGCGGACCCGACCGCCGACGTCGAGGGCTACGACGCCGCCGCCAAGGCCGCGATCCTGGCCGGCATCGCCTTCCACACCCGCGTCCGCCTGGACGACGTGTCCCGCGAGGGTATGACCGAGGTCAGCGCGGCCGACTTCGCCTCGGCCAAGCGGATGGGCTGCACCATCAAGCTCCTCGCCATCCTGGAGCGCGCCGCCGACGGCGAGTCCGTCACCGCACGCGTCCACCCGGCGATGATCCCGCTCAGCCACCCGCTCGCCTCCGTCCGCGAGGCGTACAACGCCGTCTTCGTCGAGGCGGAGGCCGCCGGGCGGCTCATGTTCTACGGGCCGGGCGCGGGCGGCGCGCCGACCGCGTCCGCGGTCCTCGGCGACCTCGTCGCCGTCGCCCGCAACAAGCTCGCCGAGGCAACGGGGCCCGGCGAGTCGGCGTACACCCAGCTGCCGGTCAGCCCCATGGGGGATGTCGTCACCCGCTACCACATCAGCCTCGATGTGGCGGACAAGCCGGGCGTCCTCGCCCAGGTGGCGACCACCTTCGCGGAGCACGGTGTCTCGATCGACACGGTGCGGCAGCAGGGCAAGGACGGCGAGGCCTCCCTCGTCGTCGTCACTCACCGCGCACCCGACGCCGCCCTCTCCGGGACCGTCGAGGCGCTGCGGAGGCTGGACACCGTTCGCGGTGTCGCCAGCATCATGCGTGTTGAAGGGGAGTAAGGACCCATGAGCAGCAATCGCACCCACCAGTGGCGCGGCATCATCGAGGAGTACCGCGACCGCCTGCCGGTGACGGACACGACTCCCGTGGTGACGCTCCGCGAGGGCGGCACTCCCCTCGTCCCCGCACAGGTGCTCTCCGAGCGCACCGGCTGCGAGGTACACCTGAAGGTCGAGGGGGCGAACCCCACCGGGTCCTTCAAGGACCGCGGCATGACCATGGCGATCACCAAGGCCAAGGAGGAGGGCGCGAAGGCGGTCATCTGTGCCTCCACCGGCAACACTTCGGCCTCCGCCGCGGCGTACGCGGTGCGTGCCGGGATGGTCTCCGCGGTGCTCGTGCCCCGCGGCAAGATCGCGCTCGGCAAGATGGGCCAGGCGCTCGTGCACGGCGCCAAGATCCTGCAGGTGGACGGCAACTTCGACGACTGCCTGAACCTGGCCCGCGCACTCTCCGACAACTACCCGGTCGCGCTGGTCAATTCGGTCAACCCGGTACGTATCGAGGGCCAGAAGACAGCCGCGTTCGAGATCGTCGACGCGCTCGGCGACGCCCCCGACATCCACGTGCTGCCCGTCGGCAACGCAGGCAACATCACCGCGTACTGGAAGGGCTTCAAGGAGTACAAGGCCGACGGCCTGTCCACCCGTACGCCCCGTGTGTGGGGCTTCCAGGCCTCCGGTTCCGCGCCCATCGTGCGCGGTGAGATCGTCAAGGAGCCGCACACCATCGCCACCGCGATCCGGATCGGCAACCCGGCGTCCTGGGACTACGCGCTGGCCGCGCGTGACGAGTCGGGCGGCTTCATCGACGAGGTGACGGACCGACAGATCCTGGCCGCCTACCGGCTGTTGGCCGCCCAGGAGGGCGTCTTCGTCGAGCCCGCCTCGGCCGCCTCGGTGGCCGGTCTGCTCAAGGCCGCCGAACTGGGCCTGGTCGACCCCGGCCAGACGATCGTGTGCACCGTCACCGGCAACGGCCTGAAGGACCCCGACTGGGCGATCGCCGGCGCTCCGCAGCCGGTCACCGTTCCGGTGGACGCCGAAGCCGCCGCCGTGCGCCTCGGCCTGGTCTGACGGCAGCGCAGCACCGGGGCGGCACAGCACCGGAGCGGCACCCTGCCGAAGCAGTACCGCAGTACCGCAGTACCGCAGCATCGCGTGAAGCCGGGTTCCGGAGGGCTCCCGAGGGTCTTTCGAGGCCTTCGCGAGGCCCCTCCGGAACCCGGCAACTCACCCCGTACGACAACAAAAATGCGGCCGAAGCCGGTCGAAGTCGGTCGAAGCCCGCGACACGCATCGTGCGCCTCCTGTGCGCCCTATGTCGCGAGAGAACCTTCCTTCGATACGCTGTACCCACATCCGCCACCGTGCATATGACTGCGGTGCTGCCCCGAGGGCCTTCGGGTGTCGTACGTTCTCCAGTACATTCGCAGCGAGCCAGCGAAGAGCGAAGATCTCGCACAGTCACAAGGAGTGTCATCGGACGATGGCCGGTCCAGCGTTCCGCGCCGCCGCCGTACGGGTGCGCGTCCCCGCCAGCAGTGCCAACCTCGGCCCGGGCTTCGATGCCCTGGGCCTGGCCCTGGGGCTCTACGACGACGTCGTCGTCCGGGTGGCCGACTCCGGCCTGAACATCGACATCGCGGGTGAGGGCGCCGACACCCTCCCGCGGGACGAGAGCCACCTGCTCGTACGCTCCATGCGCACCGCCTTCGACCTGCTGGGCGGCCAGCCGCGCGGCCTGGAGGTCGTCTGCGCCAACCGCATCCCGCACGGCCGCGGCCTCGGTTCCTCCTCCGCCGCCATCTGCGCGGGCATCGTCGCCGCCCGCGCCGTGACCATAGGTGGCGAGGCCAAGCTCGACGACGCGGCGCTGCTGGAGCTCGCCACCGAGATCGAGGGCCACCCCGACAACGTCGCCGCCTGTCTCCTCGGCGGGTTCACCCTCGCCTGGATGGACGGCGGCAGCGCCAAGGCGATCCGTATGGAGCCGGCCGAATCCATCGTTCCGGTGGTCTTCGTGCCGTCGAAGCCGGTCCTGACCGAGACCGCGCGCGGCCTGCTGCCGCGCACCGTCCCGCACGTGGACGCAGCCGCCAACGCGGGCCGTGCGGGCCTGCTCGTGGAAGCCCTGACCAGGCGTCCCGAGCTCCTGCTGCCGGCCACCGAGGACCGGCTCCACCAGGAGTACCGGTCCCCGGCGATGCCGGAGAGCGTCACACTTGTCAACAGGCTGCGGGCGGACGGGATCCCCGCGGTCATCTCCGGCGCCGGACCCACGGTCCTCGCGCTGGTCGACAACGGCGCGGCCGACAAGGTCGCGCAGCTCGCGGGCGAGGGGTGGGCGGCCAACCGGCTCGCTCTCGACGCCGCGGGCGCGAGCGTACTTCCGCTGGGCACCCAGGGCGGCTGAGGCCGCTTTTCTGGAGTGCGCAGCCGGTCAGGGGCGGGCGGCCTGGGCAGGCCGCCCGCGCGGAAGGGCGCGATTGCCGGTGATTGAGAGGGGGAATATCTATTGGATCCGGTAGTGTTAGTCTCAAGTGCGCATCGGAAGCCGCCATGGCTCGGTGCTCAGTGTCCCCATTCGGGACCACATTTCTTCCGGGAGCCTCCCCGACTGCTTTGATCACTTCCAGCAGTTTCGAGCACGCTCCGGAATCGGCGTGACATTCCCACGCTTTCAGCTCGGGGGCTTCTCGCCGGAACCAGCCATGCACGTTTCTTCCGCCGTATTTCTACCGGCGGACCACCGCCCCGGCACGGTCCACACCTAGGACTGTTGTCGGACAGCACAACCGGTCGCCGAGCCAGACAGGCCGACGTCCGCTCCAGGGAAGGACCCTTCGTGAGCGACACCACCGATCTGATGGGCGCTGCCGACACCTCTGTCGACGCCAGTGCCCCCGCCGCGGGCGCCGCACCCAAGCGTCGACGCACCGGCACCGGCCTTGACGGCATGGTCCTGGCCGAGCTGCAGCAGGTCGCGTCGGGCCTCGGGATCAGGGGCACCGCGCGGATGCGCAAGAGCCAGCTGATCGAGGTCATCAAGGAGGCGCAGGCGGGCAGCAGTGCCCCCAAGGCCGCTGCCTCCGCTGCCGCAGACACCGCCGAGGCCAAGCCGAAGCGCCGCGCCACCAGCAAGGCCCGCACGGGCGAGGCCGCCGCCGAGGCGCCCGCCGAGAAGCCCGCCGCGCAGGCGCAGATCGAGATCCCGGGCCAGCCGGCAGGGGGCCCCTCCCGCTCGAGCGCAGCCGAGAGTGGGGGAGACGACGCGCCGGCCGGCGAGCGCCGCCGCCGTCGGGCCACGGCCCCCACCGGCAGCCCGGAGGCCTCGGCCCCCGTCGCCGTGCAGGTCGAGCAGAAGACCGAGACCGCCACCACCGCCACCGCCCCGTCCGAGGCCAAGGCCGAAGCCGCCACCGCGGTCTCCGCCGGCCAGGCGCAGGGTCAGGACGGCGAGGGCCGTGGCCGTCGCGACCGCCGTGACCGCGGTGACCGCACCGAGCGTCAGCGCGACCGCCGTGACCGCGGCGCCAAGGGCGACGACCAGGGCCAGGGCGGCCAGGGTCAGGGCCAGGGCGCGCAGGGCGGCCAGGGTCAGGGCCAGGGTCAGGGTCAGGGCGCCCAGGGCGGCGGCCGTCAGGACCGCGCCGACCGCCAGCAGCAGGGCGGCCGCGGCCAGAGCCAGGGCCAGGGTCAGCAGGGCCGTCAGGACCGCCAGGACAACGGTCCCCAGGACGACTTCGACGGCGAGGACGGCCGTCGTGGCCGTCGCGGCCGCTACCGCGACCGCCGTGGCCGTCGTGGCCGCGACGAGTTCGCGGGTCCGAGCGAGCCGACGGTCGCCGACGACGACGTGCTGATCCCCGTCGCAGGCATCCTCGACATCCTCGACAACTACGCGTTCATCCGGACCTCGGGCTACCTGCCCGGCCCCAACGACGTGTACGTGTCCCTCGCCCAGGTCCGCAAGGCCGGTCTGCGCAAGGGTGACCACACCACCGGCGCCGTGCGCCAGCCCAAGGACGGCGAGCGTCGCGAGAAGTTCAACGCCCTCGTGCGTCTGGACTCGGTGAACGGCATGGCGCCCGAATCCGGCCGCGGCCGCCCGGAGTTCCAGAAGCTGACGCCCCTGTACCCGCAGGACCGGCTCCGTCTGGAGACCGACCCGGGCGTGCTGACCACCCGCATCATCGACCTCGTGTCGCCGATCGGTAAGGGCCAGCGCGGTCTGATCGTGGCCCCGCCGAAGACCGGCAAGACCATGATCATGCAGGCGATCGCCAACGCGATCACCACCAACAACCCCGAGTGCCACCTGATGGTCGTCCTGGTCGACGAGCGTCCGGAAGAGGTCACCGACATGCAGCGGTCGGTCAAGGGCGAGGTCATCTCCTCGACCTTCGACCGCCCGGCCGAGGACCACACCACCGTCGCCGAGCTGGCCATCGAGCGCGCCAAGCGTCTCGTCGAGCTGGGTCACGACGTGGTCGTCCTGCTGGACTCGATCACCCGTCTGGGCCGCGCGTACAACCTCGCGGCGCCCGCCTCCGGCCGCATCCTGTCCGGTGGTGTCGACTCGACCGCGCTGTACCCGCCGAAGCGCTTCTTCGGTGCCGCGCGCAACATCGAGGACGGCGGCTCGCTGACCATCCTGGCCACCGCGCTCGTCGACACCGGCTCGCGCATGGACGAGGTGATCTTCGAGGAGTTCAAGGGCACCGGCAACATGGAGCTCAAGCTCGACCGGAAGCTCGCCGACAAGCGCATCTTCCCGGCCGTCGACGTCGACCCGTCGGGCACCCGCAAGGAGGAGATCCTCCTCAACGCGGAGGAGCTCGCCATCGTCTGGAAGCTGCGCCGGGTGCTGCACGCGCTCGACTCGCAGCAGGCGATCGAGCTGCTGCTCGACAAGATGAAGCAGACGAAGTCGAACGCCGAGTTCCTGATGCAGATCGCGAAGACGACCCCGTCGGGCAAGAACGACGACTGACGTCCGGCACGCGCATCACCGCGACAGCCCCCGCCGCACCCGCGGCGGGGGCTGTCGCGCGTCCCGGCGGCTTTACGGGGCAGACGCGGTGTGCGGTGCGGTTCGGCCCGGAATGGAACCCTGCGCGCCGTACACCCGTCTGTGTCAGAGGGACCGCGCGGTGGACGGCGGGCCGGAACGGCCAGGGGACCGGACCGAGGACTGAGGACTGAGGAGAGCATGACCGAGGAGAGCAAGGACCACGGCGGGCGCGCCGCGGCCCGGCGCCGACGCAAGCCGGCGAAGCGCCGCAGGGCCCTCGCCATCGCCGCCTGGAGCGCCGCGGGGGTGGTCCTGCTGGGAGGCGGGGGCCTCGGATACTTCTACTTCAAGTTCAACGGCAACCTGAAGACCGTCGACATCGACCAGGCGCTCGGCACCGACCGTCCGCAGAACGTCGACAACGGCTCGATGGACATACTCGTCCTCGGCTCCGACTCCCGAGGCGGAGCCAACGGCGAGTACGGCCAGGACGACGGAGGCTCCGCCCGCTCCGACACGGCGATGATCATCCACCTGTACGAGGGCCACGAGAAGGCCAGCGTCGTGTCCATACCGCGCGACACCATGATCGCCCGCCCCTCGTGCACGACGACCGGCGGGAAGACCGACCCGGGCGGCTCGCGCACCCAGTTCAACGAGGCGTTCACCGTCGGCGGGGCCGCCTGCGCGGTCAAGACCGTCGAGAAGATGTCGGGGATCCGCATGGATCACTACATCGAGGTCGACTTCACCGGCTTCAAGAAGATCATCGACAACCTCGGCGGCGTCGAGGTGACCACCACCAAGCCGATCAAGGACGGCGCCAGCCACCTCGACCTGGCGGCGGGCACCAACAAGCTCAACGGGGAGCAGGCCCTCGGCCTCGTACGCACCCGCAAGAGCGTCGGCGACGGCAGCGACCTGGGCCGAATACAGCTGCAGCAGGCCTTCATCAAGGCGCTGATCAAGCAGGTCAAGGGCATCGGGCTCTTCGACAACCCGAAGAAGCTGCTCGACCTCGCCGACTCCGCCACCAAGGCGATCACCACCGACAAGGCGCTCGGTGATGTGAAATCCCTCATGGGCTTCGCCCAGGGCCTCCAGGGCATCGACGCCCAGGACATGCAGATGATCACGCTGCCGGTCACCACGGACGCCCGTGACGCCAATCGCGTGGCCCCCCTGACCAAGGAGACCAAGATGGTCTGGGACGCCCTGCTGGCCGACCGGCCCATCCCGGCCGAGGCCACCGTGAACTCCGCCGGCGACAAGAGCGCGGCCGGGTCCATCGTCCAGTAGGACCCGCTCCGCACCGGCCGCGGGCCGGTGCGGAATAGATGGCGGCCCCTCCCCGTTGAGGGAGGCGTCCTCAGAATTTTGACAGGCAGCCCGGTCCTGGCAGACTGGTCTGTCGGCCCCGGTTCACGCAGTGCGCAATTCGGCTCCTGCGACCCGGCGCCCTCCCGAATCTAGGAGACACCTTGAAGCGCGATGTTCACCCCCAGTACGTCGAGACCCAGGTCAGCTGCACCTGTGGCGCGTCGTTCACCACCCGTAGCACCCTGACCGAGGGCTCCATCCGAGCCGAGGTCTGCTCCGAGTGCCACCCGTTCTACACGGGCAAGCAGAAGATCCTCGACACCGGTGGCCGTGTGGCCCGCTTCGAGGCGCGCTTCGGCAAGGGTGCGGCCAAGAAGTAGCGCGACCCAGGCGCCGGTCTCCGGCCGCCCCCTGTCCACTCGGGGGCGGCCGGACCGGCGCCTTTGTCGTCGTTCCGTCACGTCCCCCCCCTGCAGTCCTTCGCACTTTCACCCCAGGAGCCCCCCGATGTTCGAAGCGGTCGAGGAATTGGTCGGCGAACACGCCGATCTTGAGAAGAAGCTCGCCGACCCTTCGGTCCACTCGGATCAGGCCAACGCGCGCAAGCTGAACAAGCGCTACGCGGAGCTGACCCCGATCGTCGCGACCTTCCGCGCCTGGAAGCAGTCCGCCGAGGACATCGAGACGGCCAAGGAGTTCGCTGCGGACGACCCCGACTTCGCGGCCGAGGCCAAGGAACTGACCGCACAGCGCGAGGAGCTCACCGAGAAGCTCCGCCTGCTGCTCGTTCCGCGCGACCCCAGCGACGACAAGGACGTGCTCCTCGAGGTCAAGGCGGGCGCGGGCGGCGACGAGTCCGCCCTGTTCGCCGGCGACCTGCTGCGCATGTACCTGCGCTACGCCGAGCGCGTGGGCTGGAAGACCGAGATCATCGACGCCACCGAGTCCGAGCTCGGCGGCTACAAGGACGTCCAGGTCTCCGTCCGCACCAAGGGCGGCAACGGCGCCACCGAGCCCGGCCAGGGCGTGTGGGCCCGCCTGAAGTACGAGGGCGGCGTGCACCGCGTCCAGCGGGTGCCGGCCACCGAGTCCCAGGGCCGCATCCACACCTCCGCCGCCGGCGTGCTCGTCACCCCGGAGGCCGAGGAGGTCGAGGTCGAGATCAACATGAACGACCTCCGCATCGACGTGTACCGCTCGTCCGGCCCCGGCGGCCAGTCCGTCAACACCACCGACTCGGCCGTGCGCATCACGCACCTCCCCACCGGTGTGGTCGCCTCCTGCCAGAACGAGAAGAGCCAGCTCCAGAACAAGGAGCAGGCCATGCGCATCCTGCGCTCGCGGCTCCTGGCCGCCGCCCAGGAGGCCGCCGAGCAGGAGGCCTCGGACGTGCGCCGCAGCCAGGTGCGCTCCGTGGACCGTTCCGAGAAGATCCGTACGTACAACTACCCGGAAAACCGGATCTCGGACCACCGGACCGGTTTCAAGGCGTACAACTTGGACCAAGTGCTCGACGGTGACCTCGACCCGGTCATCCAGGCCTGCGTGGACACGGACTCCGCGGCCAAGCTCGCGGCCGCGCACTGACCCGATCCCCGTACCATCCCCCCGTACGACAGCAGCCCGGAGGACCAGCGTGAACTTGCTGCTTGCCGAGGTGGCCCAGGCCACCCAGCGGCTGGCCGCCGCCGGCGTGCCCTCACCGCGCTTCGACGCGGAGGAGCTCGCCGCCTTCGTGCACGGCGTCAAACGGGGGGAACTGCACCACGTCAAGGACACGGACTTCGACGCCCGCTACTGGGAGGCCGTCGCCCGCCGAGAAGCCCGTGAGCCGCTCCAGCACATCACCGGCCGCGCCTTCTTCCGGTACCTGGAGCTCCAGGTCGGGCCCGGGGTCTTCGTGCCCCGGCCCGAGACCGAATCGGTCGTGGACTGGGCCATACACGCCGTCCGCGCGATGGACGTCGTCGAGCCGCTGATCGTGGACCTGTGCACCGGCTCCGGCGCGATCGCGCTGGCCATGGCCCAGGAGGTGCCGCGCTCGCGCGTGCACGCGGTCGAGCTGTCCGAGGACGCCCTGCGGTGGACCCGCAAGAACGCCGAGGGCTCACGGGTCACCGTCCACCAGGGCGACGCCCTGAGCGCGCTGCCCGAGCTCGACGGCCAGGTCGACCTGGTCATCTCCAACCCGCCGTACATCCCGCTCACCGAGTGGGAGTACGTCGCCCCCGAGGCCCGCGACCACGATCCGGAGATGGCGCTCTTCTCCGGCGAGGACGGCCTCGACACCATCCGCGGTATCGAACGCACCGCCCACCGGCTGCTGCGGCCCGGCGGCATCGTCGTCATCGAGCACGCCGACACCCAGGGCGGCCAGGTGCCGTGGATCTTCGCCGAGGAGCGGGGCTGGGCCGACGCGGCCGACCACCCGGACCTCAACAACCGCCCGCGCTTCGCGACCGCCCGCAAGGCCCTGCCGTGACCGGCGCGACGTTTTCCGCCACCCACCTGCTGCACGAGGAGGCCCGCTGATGGCCCGGCGATACGACTGCAACGACGCGACGGACCGTAAGACGGGTCTGCGTGAAGCCGCATCCGCCGTGCGCCGCGGCGAGCTCGTCGTGCTGCCCACCGACACCCTGTACGGGATCGGCGCGGACGCCTTCAGCCCGGAGGCCGTCCACGACCTGCTCGCCGCCAAGGGCCGGGGCCGCGGCATGCCCACCCCGGTGCTCATCGGCTCCCCGAACACGCTCCACGGCCTCGTCACGGACTTCTCCGAGCAGGCCTGGGAGCTCGTCGACGCCTTCTGGCCGGGCGCGCTGACGCTGGTCGCCAAGCACCAGCCGTCGCTGGCGTGGGACCTGGGCGACACCGGCGGCACCGTGGCCGTACGCATGCCCCTGCACCCCGTCGCGATCGAGCTGCTGACCGAGGTCGGCCCGATGGCGGTGTCCTCGGCCAACCTGTCCGGGCACCCGGCGCCCGAGGACTGCGACGCCGCGCGCGAGATGCTCGGGGACTCCGTGTCCGTGTACCTGGACGGCGGCCCGACGCCCGGCATCCAGCCGTCGTCGATCGTCGACGTCACCGGGAAGGTTCCCGTCCTGCTCCGCGAGGGGGCGCTCACCGCAGACCAGCTGCGGGAGGTCGTACCCGACCTCGAGGTCGCCCCGTGAGCCCTGAGGGGCGTGGCATAGCAGGGGGGTACCGCCCGCCGGTAGCCGGGGGAAGCACTTTCCGCATACTCCACGTCAGCACGGGGAACGTGTGCCGCTCGCCCATCACCGAGCGGCTGACGCGGCATGCCCTCTCGCACCGCCTCGGCGGCCCGGTCACCGGCGACCTCATCGTGGAGAGCGCCGGCACCTGGGGCCACGAGGGCGCCCCGATGGAGGCGAACGCGGCCGCCGTGCTGGCGGACTTCGGGGCCGACGCGTCCGGGTTCACCGGACGGGAACTGCTGGACGAGCACGTCATACGCGCGGACCTGGTGCTGACCGCCACCCGTGACCACCGGGCCCAGGTCATCTCGATGGGCCACTCGGCGGGTCTGCGCACCTTCACGCTGAAGGAGTTCACCCGTCTGGTCCGGGCGATAGATCCGGCCACGCTGCCGCCGCTGGACGACGGCATGGCGGAGCGGGCCCGTGCGCTGGTCCGGGCCGCCGCGGCACTGCGCGGCTGGCTGCTGGCGCCGTCGCCGGACGCGGACGAGGTGTACGACCCGTACGGGGCGCCGATCACCTTCTTCCGCTCGATCGGCGACGAGATCAACCAGGCGCTGGACCCGGTCGTCACGGCTCTGACCGGCGTGACGGCCGCACGCTGAGCGTTCGTCGGCCGAAGGCCGGCGCAGCGGTGCGGGTGCCCTGCCGGGGAGGGGCCAGACCAGGCGCCGCACCCGGTCGTCACGGCCCTGACGGGCGTGACCGCCCCGCGCCGGGGTCGCGTCCGGCGCGAGTGCCGCGCCGAGGAGGGGCCCGCCCCGCGCCGACAGGGCACGGCGGCGCCCGCGGGCCTAAAGTGGCTGATACCCGGTACCCCTGGAGTCGCGCCATGAGCGTCATCACCCAGCCCACGGACCTGCTGCGCATGCAGGACCCGCAGATGGCCGACGTACTGGCCGGGGAGCGGCAGCGGCAGGCCGACACGTTGCAGATGAGCGCCGCGGAGAACTTCACCTCGACCGCCGTGCTCGCCGCGCTCGGGTCCGCCCTCGCCAACAAGTACGCCGAGGGCTACCCGGGCGCCCGGCACCACGGCGGGTGCGAGTACGCGGATCTGGCCGAGCGGATCGCGGTGGAACGGGCCAAGGCGCTCTTCGGGGCCGAGCACGCGAACGTGCAGCCGCACTCCGGCTCCTCCGCCGTCCTCGCCGCGTACGCCGCCCTGCTGCGCCCCGGGGACACCGTGCTGGCGATGGGGCTCCCGTACGGCGGTCACCTCACGCACGGCTCGCCCGCCAACTTCTCCGGGCGGTGGTTCGACTTCGTCGGGTACGGGCTCGACGCCGAGACCGGTCTCATCGACTACCGGCAGGTGCAGCACCTCGCCCACACGCACCGGCCCAAGGCGATCGTGTGCGGCTCGATCTCCTACTCCCGCCACCCCGAGTACTCGGCCTTCCGGGAGATCGCCGACGAGGTGGGGGCCTACCTCATCGCGGACGCCGCCCATCCCATCGGGCTGGTGGCGGGCGGGGCCGCGCCCAGTCCCGTCCCGTACGCCGACATCGTCTGCGCGACCACGCACAAGGTGCTGCGCGGTCCGCGGGGCGGAATGGTGCTGTGCGGGGCGGAGTACGCCGAGCGCATCGACCGGGCGGTGTTCCCCTTCACCCAGGGCGGGGCGCAGATGCACACCATCGCCGCCAAGGCCGTGGCCTTCGGCGAGGCGGCCCGGCCGGCCTTCACCACGTACGCCCACCGGGTCGTCGCCAATGCCCGGGCCCTGACGGCGGCCCTCCAGGAGCGGGGCTTCGCCATCACCACGGGTGGTACCGACACTCACCTGATCACCGCCGATCCGGCGCCGCTGGGTGTGGACGGCCCGACCGCCCGCGGCCGGCTGGCGGCCGCGGGGATCGTGCTGGACACCTGCGCCCTCCCGTACGGGGACCAGCGCGGCGTGCGGCTGGGAACGGCCGCCGTGACCACCCAGGGGATGGGGGAGGCGGAGATGGTCCGGATCGCGGCGTTGTTCGCCGCGGCGCTGCACGGAGATGGCGCGAAAACACGTACGGAGGTCGGCGAGCTCACGACGGGATTTCCCCCTTACGGGGAGTAAACGGGACAAGCGGGGCGTACTGGAACCGGGATAGCGCCCCCTCGCGTCCTCGAAGGTGGTCACATCGCAGCTAATGTGTGGGGCTGAGATGGCCGGCGATACATCTGGGGCAGCCCGTGCGTGAATATCTGCTGACGCTTTGCGTCACGGTCGCGGTGACCTACCTGCTGACCGGGCCCGTGCGGAAGTTCGCGATCGCGGCCGGGGCCATGCCGGAGATCCGTGCCCGCGACGTCCACCGCGAGCCCACACCGCGGCTCGGCGGCATCGCGATGTTCGGCGGCCTGTGCGCGGGACTGCTGGTCGCCGACCACCTGACGAACCTCAACGGCGTCTTCGAGCTGTCGAACGAACCACGGGCACTGCTCTCCGGCGCCGCGCTGATCTGGCTGATCGGTGTGCTCGACGACAAGTTCGAGATCGACGCGCTCATCAAGCTCGGCGCGCAGATGATCTCCGCCGGCGTGATGGTGATGCAGGGCCTGACCATCCTGTGGATCCCGGTGCCCTTCATCGGCACGGTCGCGCTCACCCAGTGGCAGGGCAACCTGCTCACCGTGGCGCTCGTCGTGATCACCATCAACGCGGTGAACTTCGTCGACGGTCTCGACGGCCTCGCCGCCGGCATGGTCTGCATCGCCGCCGCCGCGTTCTTCATGTACGCGTACCGGATCTGGTTCGGCTACGGCATCGAGGCGGCCGCGCCCGCCACGCTCTTCGCCGCGATCCTGATGGGCATGTGCCTCGGCTTCCTGCCGCACAACATGCATCCCGCCCGGATCTTCATGGGCGACTCCGGCTCGATGCTCATCGGCCTCGTGCTCGCCGCCGCCGCCATCTCCATCACCGGTCAGGTGGACCCCGACGCGCTGGCCCTGTACGCCCAGGGCGAGCGCAACGCGACGCACGCGATGCTCCCGGTCTTCATCCCGCTGATCCTGCCCCTGACGATCATCGCGATCCCGATGGCGGACCTGGTCCTGGCCATCGTCCGGCGCACCTGGAAGGGCCAGTCGCCCTTCGCGGCCGACCGCGGGCACCTCCACCACCGGCTGCTGGAACTCGGGCATTCGCACAGCCGCGCGGTCCTGATCATGTACTTCTGGTCGGGCCTGATCGCCTTCGGCACGGTGGCCTACTCGGTGCACTCCGCCACGATGTGGATCGTGCTGGCGATCGCCGCCCTGAGCGCGGTGGGCCTGATCCTGCTGCTCCTGCCGCGCTTCACCCCGCGCGCCCCGCGCTGGGCGGAGAGTCTGGTTCCGCCGCGGTACCGCCACGCCGAGCGCGCGGCCGAGGCCGCCGCACAGGACACCTCGGGCCAGGAGCCGGAGCCCGCGAGGCCCGTCGCCGCGGGCGTCTCCGGCGTCAACGGAGCGACCGCCGTGGGCCCCCGTTCGCGCTTCCCCGACCGGCGTAAGGCTGAATCCACCCGCTGACCACCTGGTCGCATGTCGGACATGGATGGCCTTTACCAGACAAGACGCCTTCCTGTCGCGCACACACGCGCAGGGTCACTCTCATGTGTGACAGTCGGCACACCTAGCAGGTAAAGCTCTCATCAAATAGTTTGTGATACCGTTCACTAAACCCGGCGACAGAGCCGAAGGACCGTAGTGCGACGGTCCCTTGGCCCGAGGTTCTCTCTCGGACCGGGCTTACGCTCGTCCCGTACGAGTCCAGTGCCCCCACCACCACGCGGAGCAAACCGCCATGCGGTCAGATGACGTCCGACTCCTCCTGCAAGCCGCCGTACCCACAGCTGTAGCCGGCGCTGTCGCCGCCGTGATCAGCGCGTTGGTCGTCGGCAGCAAGGGTGCAGTCGGAGCCGTTGTCGCGACGCTGGTCGTGATTCTGTTCATGGGCATCGGATTCGTCGTTCTGCAGCGCACGGCGAAATCACTTCCGCATCTCTTCCAGGCCATGGGGCTCATGCTCTATACGGCCCAGATCCTGCTGCTCTTCGTGTTTGTCGCGGCGTTCAAGAACACCACCCTGTTCAACCCCAAGGCGTTCGCGATCACGCTCGTCGCCACCACCCTGGTGTGGATCGGCGCGCAGACCCGTGCTCACATGAAGGCCAAGATTCTTTACGTCGAACCGGACTCGGTGAAGGGCGACAAGCCCGAAAATCCGGGGCCGAAGTCGTGAAGGGTAGGGCCGGGATAAGTGGGCGTTCGAGATCCTGCTATCGTCCGGTGCCAACTGCGGCACTGCGGGCGCGGGCATCTGAGCTGACGCCTGTTCCATCGCGAGGCTCGATGCCTGACTGCCGCCCCACCATCCGTTACACCAGTCCAGTGCCGAACCGCGGCTGCGCGCCGCGCCGACACAACGAGGTTGCCGTACCTATGCGCCACGCTGAAGGAGCCCTGCGGTGAGTGCTGCTGACATGACGCTCGCCTTCGAGATCAATTGTCATTTCGAAGACGGCACTGGCTGCGGCTTCCCGGGCCCGACCCTGTACTCGTTCCTGTTCAAGCCGATCTTCGGTGACGACAGCGGCCTGTACTTCAACAAGACGATGCTGCTGGCCCTGCTGGGCTCGATCATCATCGTCGGCTTCTTCTGGGCTGCGTTCCGGAAGCCGAAGGTCGTCCCGGGCAAGCTGCAGATGGTCGCCGAGGCCGGCTACGACTTCGTGCGCCGCGGCATCGTCTACGAGACGATGGGCAAGAAGGAAGGCGAGAAGTACGTCCCCTTCATGGTCGCGACGTTCTTCTTCGTCTGGATGATGAACCTCTGGTCCATCGTTCCGATCGCCCAGTTCCCGGTGACCGCGGTCATCGCGTATCCGGCCGGCCTGGCCCTCGTCATCTACATCATGTGGATGTCGGTGACCTTCAAGCGCCACGGCTTCGTCGGCGGCTTCAAGAACATCACCGGCTACGACAAGTCGCTCGGCGGGATTCTGCCGCTGGTCATGGTGATCGAGTTCTTCTCGAACGTCCTGGTCCGCCCCTTCACCCACGCGGTCCGACTGTTCGCGAACATGTTCGCCGGACACACCCTGCTGCTGCTGTTCACCATCGCCAGCTGGTACCTGCTGAACGGGATCGGCATCGCCTACGCGGGCGTCTCGTTCGTCATGGTCATCGTGATGACCGCGTTCGAACTCTTCATCCAGGCTGTCCAGGCCTACGTCTTCGTGCTCCTGGCTTGCAGCTTCCTGCAGGGCGCGCTCGCCGAGCACCACTGAGCTCGACCCGCCGCTCCAAGCAATCCCCCCAGTCGTCCGGTGGCCAACCCCCACCGGTCCGTGAAAGAGAAGGAAGAACTGGCATGTCCCAGACCCTTGCTGCCGTCACCGGTTCCCTCAGCTCCGTGGGCTACGGCCTCGCGGCCATCGGCCCCGGCGTCGGCGTCGGCATCATCTTCGGTAACGGCACCCAGGCGCTCGCCCGTCAGCCCGAAGCTGCCGGTCTGATCCGCGCCAACCAGATCCTCGGCTTCGCCTTCTGTGAGGCGCTCGCCCTCATCGGTCTGGTCATGCCGTTCGTCTACAGCTGACGAACCCCACGACTAGTCCGAATCGACGAAAGGCACTGATGTGAACCTCCTGGTTCTCGCGGCCGAGGAGCCGGGTAACCCCCTCGTCCCGCCGATCCCCGAGCTCGTCATCGGTCTGCTCGCCTTCGTCATCGTCTTCGGTTTCCTCGCGAAGAAGCTTCTCCCGAACATCAACAAGGTTCTGGAAGAGCGCCGCGAGGCCATCGAAGGCGGTATCGAGAAGGCGGAATCCGCCCAGACCGAGGCCCAGAGCGTCCTGGAGCAGTACAAGGCCCAGCTCGCCGAAGCCCGGCACGAGGCCGCGCGCCTGCGCCAGGAAGCGCTGGAGCAGGGCACTGCGCTCAAGGAAGAACTGCGCGCAGAGGGCCAGCGGCAGCGTGAGGAGATCATCGCTGCCGGCCACGCCCAGATCGCGGCCGACCGTAAGGCCGCTTCCCAGGCGCTGCGTCAGGACGTGGGCAAGCTCGCCACCGACCTGGCCGGAAAGCTCGTCGGCGAGTCCCTTGAGGACCACGCCCGGCAGAGCCGCACGATCGACCGTTTCCTCAGCGAGCTCGAGGAGAAGGCCGAGGCGGCCCGATGAACGGAGCGAGCCGCGAGGCGCTGGCCTCCGCGCGTGAGCGTCTCGACGCGCTGACGGACAACACGTCCGTCGACGCGGCGAAGCTCGCCGGTGAGCTGGCTGCCGTCACCGCGCTGCTCGACCGTGAGGTCTCGCTGCGTCGGGTCCTCACCGACCCGGCGCAGTCCGGCGAGGCCAAGGCCGAGCTGGCCGGTCGGCTGCTCGGCGGTCAGGTCGGCGGGGAGACCCTCGACCTGGTGTCCGGCATGGTCCGGTCCCGCTGGTCGCAGTCCCGCGACCTGGTGGACTCGCTGGAGGAGCTGGCGGCCACCGCCGACCTCACGGCGGCCCAGCAGGGCGACGCGCTCGACAACGTCGAGGACGAGGTGTTCCGGTTCGGCCGGATCGTCTCCTCGAGCACCGAGCTGCGTTCCGCGCTGACCGACCGCGCGGCGACCGCCTCCGCCAAGAGCGAGCTGCTGCGCAGCCTGCTCGGCGGCAAGGTGAACGCCGTCACCGAGCGCCTGGTGATCCGTCTTGTCACGCACCCGCGTGGACGTAGCCTGGAAGCGGGACTCGAGTCCCTTTCCAAGCTCGCCGCCGAGCGCCGTGACCGCATGGTCGCCACCGTGACCAGCGCGGTTCCGCTCAGCGACGTGCAGAAGACGCGTCTCGGCGCGGTGCTGGCCAAGCTGTACGGCCGCCAGATGCACCTGAACCTCGACGTGGACCCCGAGGTCCTCGGCGGGATCTCGGTGCGAGTCGGCGACGAGGTCATCGACGGCACCATCGCGGACCGCCTCGCCGAGGCGTCGCGCCGCATGGCCGGCTGACCAGCCACCAAAAGAACAAAAGCATTCCTAGCGGCCCGGTTGGGCCGTGCAGAACTTGCAGAAGATTCCTGGGGGTCGCCCCCAGACCCCTAAGAAGCTTCAGGCCCAACAAGGAGAGCAGGGAACCCAGATGGCGGAGCTCACGATCCGGCCGGAGGAGATCCGGGACGCACTGGAGAACTTTGTCCAGTCGTACCAGCCGGACGCGGCCTCGCGCGAGGAGGTCGGAACGGTCAGCGTTGCCGGCGACGGCATCGCGAAGGTGGAGGGCCTGCCCTCCGCCATGGCGAACGAGCTGCTGAAGTTCGAGGACGGCACCCTCGGTCTCGCCCTCAACCTCGAGGAGCGCGAGATCGGTGCGGTCGTCCTCGGCGAGTTCAGCGGTATCGAGGAGGGCCAGCCGGTGCAGCGCACCGGTGAGGTGCTCTCCGTCGGCGTCGGCGAGGGTTACCTCGGCCGCGTCGTCGACCCGCTCGGCAACCCGATCGACGGTCTCGGCGAGATCGCGACCGAAGGCCGCCGCGCCCTCGAGCTGCAGGCCCCCGGCGTCATGGTCCGCAAGTCGGTCCACGAGCCGATGCAGACCGGCTACAAGGCCATCGACGCGATGGTCCCCGTCGGCCGCGGCCAGCGTCAGCTGATCATCGGCGACCGTCAGACGGGTAAGACCGCTCTGGCCGTCGACACGATCATCAACCAGCGCGACAACTGGCGCTCGGGCGACGTGAACAAGCAGGTTCGCTGCATCTACGTCGCCATCGGCCAGAAGGGCTCGACCATCGCGTCCGTTCGCGGCGCCCTGGAAGACGCCGGTGCGCTCGAGTACACGACGATCGTCGCCGCCCCGGCGTCCGACCCGGCCGGCTTCAAGTACCTGGCGCCGTACACCGGTTCCGCCATCGGCCAGCACTGGATGTACGCCGGCAAGCACGTCCTGATCATCTTCGACGACCTGTCGAAGCAGGCCGACGCCTACCGCGCCGTGTCGCTGCTGCTGCGCCGCCCGCCGGGCCGCGAGGCCTACCCGGGTGACGTCTTCTACCTGCACTCCCGTCTGCTGGAGCGCTGCGCGAAGCTGTCCGACGACATGGGTGCCGGTTCGATGACCGGTCTGCCGATCGTCGAGACCAAGGCGAACGACGTGTCGGCGTTCATCCCGACCAACGTCATCTCCATCACCGACGGCCAGTGCTTCCTGGAGTCCGACCTGTTCAACGCGGGCCAGCGCCCGGCGCTGAACGTCGGTATCTCGGTCTCCCGCGTCGGTGGCTCGGCCCAGCACAAGGCCATGAAGCAGGTTTCCGGCCGTCTGCGCCTGGACCTCGCCCAGTACCGTGAGCTGGAGGCGTTCGCCGCCTTCGGTTCCGACCTGGACGCCGCTTCGAAGGCTTCGCTGGAGCGCGGCAAGCGCCTGGTCGAGCTGCTGAAGCAGGGCCAGTACCAGCCGATGCCCGTCGAGGAGCAGGTCGTCTCCGTCTGGGCCGGTACCACCGGCAAGATGGACGACGTCCCGGTCGCCGACATCCGTCGCTTCGAGTCGGAGCTGCTGGAGCACCTGCGCCGCGAGCGCAAGGACCTCCTCACCTCCATCGCCGACGGCGGCAAGATGTCGGACGACACCCTGTCCTCCATCGCGGACGCCATCACCGGCTTCAAGCGGCAGTTCGAGACCTCGGACGGCAAGCTCCTGGGCGAGGACGCACCGGCCGTCAACGTCTCCAAGTGACGACGGAAGGGACCTGACTCATGGGAGCGCAGCTCCGGGTCTACAAGCGTCGCATCCGTGCCATCACGGCGACCAAGAAGATCACCAAGGCGATGGAGATGATCGCCGCCTCGCGCATCGTCAAGGCGCAGCGCAAGGTGGCGGCGTCGATGCCGTACGCGACCGAGCTCACCCGTGCGGTGACCGCGGTGGCGACCGGTTCGAACACCAAGCACGCCCTGACGACCGAGGTCGAGCAGCCGACCCGTGCCGCGATCCTGCTCATCACGAGCGACCGCGGTCTGGCCGGCGGCTACTCCTCGAACGCCATCAAGCAGGCGGAGCGGCTCACCGAGCGGCTGCGCGCTGAGGGCAAGGAGGTCGACACGTACATCGTCGGCCGCAAGGGTGTCGCCTACTTCGGGTTCCGCGAGCGCAAGGTCGCGGATTCGTGGACCGGCTTCACCGACAGCCCGGCCTACGCCGACGCCAAGCGCGTCGCCGGACCGCTCATCGAAGCCATCCAGCTGGACACGGCCGAGGGCGGCGTCGACGAGCTGCACGTCGTCTTCACGGAATTCGTGTCGATGATGACGCAGAACGCGGTCGACGGCCGGATGCTGCCGCTCAGCCTCGACAAGGCAGAGGAGGAGACCGGCGCGAAGGGCGAGATCCTTCCGCTGTTCGACTTCGAGCCGTCGGCGGAGGACGTCCTCGACGCCCTTCTGCCGCGCTACGTCGAGAGCCGTATCTACAACGCACTGCTGCAGTCGGCCGCTTCCGAGCACGCCGCCCGCCGCCGCGCGATGAAGTCGGCGACCGACAACGCCGGAGACCTCATCAAGAGCCTCTCCCGGCTTGCCAACGCGGCCCGCCAGGCCGAAATCACCCAGGAAATCAGCGAGATCGTCGGTGGCGCGAGCGCCATGGCTGACGCGACCGCGGGGAGTGACAAGTAATGACGACCACTGTTGAGACGGCCGCCGCCACGGGCCGCGTCGCCCGGGTCATCGGCCCGGTCGTCGACGTGGAGTTCCCCGTCGACGCCATGCCCGAGATCTACAACGCCCTCAAGGTCCAGGTCGCAGACCCGGCCCAGGACGGCGCGCTGAAGACCCTGACCCTCGAGGTCGCGCAGCACCTGGGTGACGGCATCGTCCGCACCATCTCGATGCAGCCGACCGACGGCCTGGTCCGCCAGGCCGCGGTGACCGACACGGGCGAGGGCATCACCGTCCCCGTCGGTGACTTCACCAAGGGCAAGGTGTTCAACACCCTCGGTGAGGTGCTGAACTACCCGGAGGAGAACGCCAACGTCACCGAGCGCTGGCCGATCCACCGCAAGGCGCCTCGCTTCGACGAGCTCGAGTCGAAGACCGAGATGTTCGAGACCGGCGTCAAGGTCATCGACCTTCTCACCCCGTACGTCAAGGGTGGAAAGATCGGTCTGTTCGGTGGTGCCGGTGTCGGCAAGACCGTTCTGATCCAGGAAATGATCTACCGCGTCGCCAACAACCACGACGGTGTGTCGGTGTTCGCGGGCGTCGGTGAGCGTACCCGTGAGGGCAACGACCTCATCGAGGAAATGGCCGACTCGGGCGTCATCGACAAGACGGCGCTTGTCTTCGGTCAGATGGACGAGCCCCCGGGCACCCGTCTGCGCGTCGCGCTTGCCGGTCTGACCATGGCGGAGTACTTCCGCGATGTGCAGAAGCAGGACGTGCTCTTCTTCATCGACAACATCTTCCGGTACACCCAGGCGGGTTCCGAGGTGTCGACCCTGCTCGGCCGTATGCCCTCCGCGGTGGGTTACCAGCCGAACCTGGCCGACGAGATGGGTCTCCTCCAGGAGCGCATCACCTCGACCCGTGGTCACTCGATCACCTCGATGCAGGCGATCTACGTCCCCGCGGACGACCTGACCGACCCGGCGCCGGCGACCACCTTCGCCCACCTCGACGCGACGACGGTTCTCTCCCGTCCGATCTCCGAGAAGGGCATCTACCCGGCCGTGGACCCGCTGGACTCGACGTCCCGCATCCTCGACCCGCGGTACATCGCGGCGGACCACTACGCCACGGCGATGCGCGTCAAGGGGATCCTGCAGAAGTACAAGGACCTCCAGGACATCATCGCGATCCTCGGTATCGACGAGCTGGGCGAGGAGGACAAGCTCGTTGTCCACCGTGCCCGTCGCGTCGAGCGCTTCCTGTCGCAGAACACCCACGTCGCCAAGCAGTTCACCGGCGTGGACGGTTCGGACGTTCCGCTCGAGGAGTCGATCACCGCGTTCAACGCCATCTGCGACGGTGACTACGACCACTTCCCCGAGCAGGCGTTCTTCCTGTGCGGTGGCATCGAGGACCTGAAGGCCAACGCCAAGGAGCTGGGCGTCTCCTGATCCGGCGCGCTCCGCGAGGGGCGCATCGGTTCGTTTCACGGAGAGGGGCGGGTATGTCCCGTCCCTCTCCCCACGCCCATTAGAATTTGACCCAACACCCGGCAGACCCGCCGGGTGGTGACCCGAGGAGCCACCTTGGCTGCTGAGCTGCACGTCGAGCTGGTCGCGGCGGACCGCAATGTCTGGTCCGGCGAGGCCACCCTTGTTGTCGCCCGCACCACGTCCGGCGACATCGGCGTCATGCCCGGTCACCAGCCGCTTCTCGGTGTGCTGGAATCGGGCCCGGTGACCATCCGCACCAGCGAGGGCAACACTGTCGTCGCCGCGGTGCACGGCGGTTTCATCTCGTTCGCGGACAACAAGCTGTCCCTGCTGGCCGAGATCGCCGAGCTCGCGGACGAGATTGACGTCCAGCGTGCGGAGCGGGCACTGGAGCGCGCGAAGGCGGAGGCCGACGCGGCCGCCGAGCGTCGCGCTGATGTCCGGCTGCGCGCCGTAACGGGCTGAATGCCCGTCGGAGTTTGATCGCTTGAGTCCCGGAGGGCGACCTCCGGGACGCAGCAGACCTCAGCCGCGGTCCGTGCTGGAATTTTCCAGACCGGGTCGCGGCTGAGGCGATGCAGGTCCGTTTTTTTCTCATGCGTATTCGATGAGCGAGGAGGTCGGTGAAGATGCTCCTCGCTCTGCTTGTGAGCGGCCTGGTCGTAGCCCTGGTGGTGATCGGGCTGTTCGTGTTCGGACTGCGCCGCAGACTCATCCAGCGGTCCGGCGGCACCTTCGACTGCAGCATGCGCTGGGGTGTGTCGGAGGAGCCCGACATCTCCGGCAAGGGCTGGGTGTACGGGGTCGCGCGCTACAGCGGTGACCGGATCGAGTGGTTCCGGGTGTTCTCGTACTCCCCGCGGCCGCGCCGGCTGCTGGAGCGTTCCTCCATCGAGGTCGTCGCCCGCCGCGCCCCGGAGGGCGAGGAGGAGCTGGCCCTGCTCTCCGACGCCGTCGTGCTGGGCTGTCTCCACCGGGGGACGCGCCTGGAGCTGGCGATGAGCGAGGACGCACTGACGGGCTTCCTGGCCTGGCTGGAGGCGGCGCCTCCCGGGCAACGGGTGAATGTGGCCTGACGGTTTTCGGGCATGAAGAAGCCGGGGAGACGGGGGCGGACCCGTCTTCCCGGCTTCGGTCCTTACTGCAGCCCGGTGTGGATCGCGTTCGCGAGCTCACCGTTCGTGGTGTCGCCGCTGAACTCCCAGAAGAAGGCTCCCTTGAGGCCCTGCTGCTTGGCCCAGGTCATCTTCCCGGCGATGGTGGCGGGGGTGTCGTAGCTCCACCAGTTGCTGCCGCACTTGGCGTAGGCCGTGCCGGCGACGGTGCCGGTGGCGGGGCAGCTGGTCCTGAGCACCTTGTAGTCCTCGATGCCCTGCTCGTACGTGCCCGGCGCGGGCCCGGTGGCGGTGCCGCCGGGGGCCGCCTGGGTGACGCCGGTCCAGCCGCGGCCGTAGAAGCCGATGCCGAGGTTCAGCTTGGCTCCTGCGACGCCCTTGGCCTTGAGCTTGGCGATCGCGTCGGCCGAGTTGAAGCCGGCCTGCGGGATGCCGGCGTACGAGGTGAGCGGGGAGTGCGGGGCCGTCGGGCCCTGCGCCGCCCAGGCGCCGAAGAAGTCGTACGTCATGACGTTGTAGAAGTCGACGTACTGCGCGGCGCCGCCGTAGTCGGCCGCGTCGATCTTGCCGCCGCTGGAGGCGTCGGCGGTGATGGCGGCGGTGACCAGGTTGTTCGCGCCGAACTTGGTCCGGGTCGCCTGCATCAGGTTCTTGAAGGCGGCCGCTCCGCTGGTGTCGCAGGACAGGCCGCAGGCGTTCGGGTACTCCCAGTCCAGGTCGATGCCGTCGAAGACGTCGGCCCAGCGCGGGTCCTCGACCAGGTTGTAGCAGGACTGGGCGAAGGCGGTCGGGTTGGCCGCGGCCTGCGGGAATCCGCCTGACCAGGTCCAGCCGCCGAAGGACCACAGGATCTTGATGTTCGGGTACGCCTTCTTCAGCTTGCGCAGCTGGTTGAAGTTGCCGCGCAGCGGCTGGTCCCAGGTGTCGGCGACGCCGTCGACGCTCTGGTCGGCGGTGTAGGCCTTGTCGTAGTCGGCGTAGGCGTCACCGATGGTGCACTGGCCGTTCTGGACGTTGCCGAAGGCGTAGTTGATGTGGGTGATCTTGCCCGCGGTGCCCGAGGTGACCAGGTTCTTCACGTGGTAGTTGCGTCCGTAGACGCCCCAGTTGGTGAAGTAGCCGAGCTTGACCTTGCCGCCCGGGTCCGGGGGGATGACCCCGCCGGTCGTGGTGACCGTGGCGGAGCCGGACGAGGGGCCCGTCTGGTCGATGGTGTCGCGGGCGGTGACGCTGTAGGTGTACGTCGTGCCCTTGGTCAGGCCGGAGTCCGCGTAGCCGGTCCCGGTGACGGTGGCGATCTTGGCGGAGCCCCGGTAGACGTCGTAGTTCTTGACGCCCTTGTCGTCGGTGGCCGGGGGCCAGGTCAAGGTCAGCGAGGTGTCGGCGACGTTGCTCGCGGTGGGGGTGCCGGGAGCGGTGGGGGGATTGTCGCCGGGCTGGGTGCCGCCGTCGCAGGAGGCGCCGTTGATCCTGCAGCCGCTCGGGGCACCGCCGCCGGCGCCGTTGAAGCCGAAGCTGGCGGTCGCGCCGGGGGCGAGCGTGCCGTTCCAGCCGAGGTTCTTGGCGGTCCAGTGGGTGCCCGAGCCGGTGACGGTGGCGTCCCAGGCCGAGGTGACCGAGGTACCCGCCGGATAGTCCCACTCCACGGTCCAGCTGCTGAGGGTGGTGGTGCCGGTGTTCTTCACCACCCACTTGCCCTCGAAGCCGGAGCCCCAGTCGGAGACCTTGGTGTACGTCGCCGTCGCGGAGGCGGCTGCCTGGGCCGGGCCGGCCAGTGCGACGAGTCCGGTGACGGGCAGGGCGAGCGCGGCCACGACGGCCGCGACTCGGCTGAAGAACCGGGTGCGCCTGGTGCGGGGTGGGGATGCTGTGCTCAAGGGTGATCCTCCGTAGGTCCGTCGCAGCCGTGGGGCCGACTGCGACATGGGGGTGGGACCTGCGCCGCCCGTGAGCACGCTTTGTCATGGCACGCTCACCACAGTGTTGCGGCGAGCGTAGAAAGGTCTGGACCAACCGTCAAGAGGTCCAGACCGGTGCGCGGCCGCGCGCCTATATCCCCAACTCCTGTGCCAGTACCGCGGCTTGGAGTCTGCTGCGCAGCTCCAGCTTGCCGAGCAGCCTGCTGACGTGCGTCTTGGCCGTCGCCTCCGCCATCTCCAGGCGCACGGCGATCTCCGCGTTCGACAGGCCCTCGCCCAGCGCGCTCAGCACCTCCCGCTCCCGCGGGGTGAGGGAGGCGACCGCCGCCGCCCGTTCCGGCGCCGGGGCCGGCCGCGCCGGACGGGGCGCCGCGAACTCGGCGATCAGCCGCCTGGTCACCGCCGGGGCGATCAGACCCTCCCCGCGCGCGACGGTCCGTACCGCCGCGATCAGCTCCGCCGCGTCCGCGTTCTTCAGCAGGAAGCCCGCGGCCCCCGCCCGCAGCGCCCCGAAGACGTACTCGTCGAGGTCGAAGGTGGTCAGCACCAGGACGTCGGCCAGGCCCTCCGACACCACCTGACGCGTCGCGGACACCCCGTCGAGGCGGGGCATCTGCACGTCCATGAGGACGAGATCCGGCCGCAGCTCCCGGGCCAGCCGCACCGCCTCCTCCCCGTCGCCCGCCTCGCCCACGACGTCGACGTCGCCCGCGCTGCGCAGGATGAGCACCAGTCCCGCCCGGACCGCGCCCTGATCCTCCGCCACCACCACCCGGATGGTCATGCCTCCACCGCCTTCTCCTCCGCGGGCAGTGTCGCCCGTACCTGCCACACCGCACCCGACCGGCCCGCAGTGAACTTTCCGCCCAGCAGTTCCGTCCGCTCCCGCATGCCGATCAGACCCGCCCCGGAGCCGGGGGCGCGGGGGCCGGGCCGGTCCCCGTAGGGGGAGTCCACCGCCACGGTCAGCAGTCCGTCGGCGCGCGCCACCCGGACCGTGACCGTGCCCGGGGCGGCGTGTTTGAGGGCATTGGTCAGCGACTCCTGGACGATCCGGTACGCGGCCAGCTCCACCGGCGCCGCCGCCGGCTCCCCGGACGGCCGGGCGTCGTGGAGTACGAAGGTCAGCCCGCTCGCCGAGCCATTGGTCCGGGCCTGCCCGATCAGGGCGTCGAGGCTGTCCAGCGAGGGCACGGCGACCGGCTCCCGGTCGCCCCCGGCATCCCGCAGCAGCCCGATCAGACGGCGCATTTCGGCCAGCCCCTGCACGCTGTTCTCGCGGATCACCCCGAGCGCGTCGCGGCTGGTGGCGGCGGTGTCGATGGAGAGCGCGGCGGTGGAGTGGATGGCGATGGCGGAGAGGTGGTTGGCCACCATGTCGTGGAGCTCCCGGGCCATCCGGGCGCGCTCGGCGGCCACGGCCTGGCTGCGGTCCATCTCGGCCAGCAGCGCGGTCTGCTCCGCGCGCAGCCGGGCCGCCTCGGCGGCCTCGCGGTGGTTGCGCAGGGTGGCGCCGGTCAGCGCCGGGGCGAAGCTCACGATGCCGGTGATCGCACCGATCAGCAGCGCCTGCGGGGTGCGCAGCCAGGCCAGCGAGGCGATGGTGACCACCACGGTGATCAGGCCGGTGGTGACCGGGAGCCGCCGGGCCATGGCCGGTTTTCCGTACACGACGGCGGCGTACATCAGATCGGTGAAGATCACGACGGTGGCGAGGCTGCCCACCGTGAACTGGTCGGCGATCACCCCGACGGTGCCGACGAACAGGGTCAGCTGCGGCAGGGTCCGGCGCAGCAGCTCCATCGAGCCGAGGACCACGAGCGGGACCAGGGCCGCCCAGGCCGGCAGGAGGTCCCGGCCGGGGCTGCTGTAGACCCCGAGCGACCAGAAGGCCACGCCCGCGAGCACGCTGACCACCGCGAGGAGGACGTCGTCACGGTGGGGGCGCAGGCTCTTCTCGGTCACGTTCCCATCCAACAGGGTGCGCGGGCCCCGCACCTCGGCGGAGAGGCCGAGCCGCGGCTACATCGAACGATGCAGCCCGACATGGTCAATGGCGACGACGTATCGGGCCCGGCCGGACGGGAGCCTGGAAGGGAACGGAGAACCCGAGCGGACGGAGAGTCCCATGATCGTCGCGCTGATCATCGCCTGCGAGGTCGGCTTCTGGGTACTGCTGGCGGCCGGCCTGGCCCTGCGGTACCTCGCGAAGATGCCCAGGCTGGGGGCGGCGGTCCTGCTGTGCGAGCCCCTGATGGAGCTGGTGCTGCTGGTGGTCACCACGCTCGACCTGAAGAACGGCGCCGAGCCGGACTGGAAGCACGGTCTGGCCGCGCTCTACATCGGCTACACCGTCGCCTACGGCCACTACACGATCAAGTGGCTCGACGGGCACGCCGCGTACCGGCTGGCCGGGGGACCCAAGCCGGCGGGCGCCGGCTACGGGAAGGCGCGGGCCCGGCACGAGTGGAAGCTGTGGGTCCGTACCGTGATCGCCGCGGCCGTCGCCCTGGCCCTGCTGCAGGTGGCGATCTGGTACGTCGGCGACGCGGGCGACGTCAGCTCGCTCCAGGGCTGGCAGTTCGGCGCCCTGCGCGCCGTCGGGATCCACGCACTGGTCGCCGTGGCGTACACGATCTGGCCGTCGAAGGCCCCGTCGAAGGCCCCGGCGGACACCGCCGAGGACCCGTCCTCCCTGGCCCGAACGGAGCGTTAGCGCTCGCCGCCCGGCACCCACAGAACGTCCCCGACCTCCTTGTTGGCCACCCGGGCCAGGATGAACAGGAGGTCGGAGAGGCGGTTCAGGTAGGTGGCGGTCAGCGGGTTCATCACCTCGCCGTGCACCTCGAGCGCCGCCCACGTCGACCGCTCGGCCCGCCGGACCACCGTGCAGGCCTGGTGGAGCAGGGCCGCGCCCGGGGTGCCGCCGGGGAGGATGAAGCTGCGCAGCTTCTCGACCTGCTCCAGGAAGTGGTCGCAGTCCGCCTCCAGCTTGTCCACGTAGAACTGCTCCACGCGCAGCGGCGGGTACTCCGGGTTCTCGACCACCGGGGTGCACAGGTCGGCGCCGACGTCGAACAGGTCGTTCTGCACGCGGACCAGGACCTTGACCACGTCCGCCGGCAGCCCGCCGAGCGCGATCGCCGTCCCGATGGCCGCGTTGGCCTCGTTGGCGTCGGCGTACGCGGAGATCCGCAGGTCGGTCTTGGCGGTGCGGCTCATGTCGCCCAGGGCGGTCGTGCCCTTGTCGCCGGTACGGGTGTAGATGCGCGTGAGGTTCACCATGCGGCCAGGGTAGACGGGCCCGCCGGGGAAATTCCGGGCGCGGTCGCCGCTGTCCGCGTACGGTCCGGTGGGGCCCCGGTGGCCCCGGGACGGGGGAGCCGCACGGTGGCCGACGTGTACTACATCTGGCGGCTGGCCGAGGCCGCCCAGCAGATCGACGTCCTGGCGGGCTTCCTCGCCACCCGGCACGCGCAGAGCCCGGAGCTCGGCCGGGAGACGGCCGAGTGGGCCGGGGCAGGGCGCGCGGCCGTGGCCGCCGGGCGCCTGGGCGAGGCCCTCGACCGCGTCGACGACCTGCGCGATCGCACCGCCCGCTGGGCAGGGCACCCGCACCATCCGGACGAACCGGGCGCCGCCGAGTACGACGCGAGGGTCCGGGACTACGCGAAGGACATGCTGCGCGCCGGGCTCGGGCCGGCCGAGGCGAAGCTCGCCGCGACCGGCGAGATCCTCCGGAAGCTCGGCTCCCTGCAACGGGAGATCTGCGCGCGGCCGGAGGCGGACGCGCAGGCCCGGGCCGACGCGCACTACCTTGCGGGCCGCGGCGCCATGGCCGTCGAACTCGGCCGCCCGGGCGCCGCGCGCAAGGAGCTGAGGCGGCTGCGCGCACTGGCCGAGCGGTACGCCGGGACCGACCCCACGTGAACTGGACGGCCGGGCAGGGCTGCTGGGCCGTACCGGTGTGATGTCCGTCATCTGAGACGTGACGCGTGTTACTTCGCGGTCACACCGCACCGCCCGGGCGCTAGTCTCCGCCGGAGTGACTACGTGACTGTGCCGTAGGGAAACGAGGGGTGTGTAGTGGCTGGGAAGCTCGCCGTCATCGGTGCCGGACTCATGGGTTCCGGCATCGCGCAGGTCTCCGCTCAGGCGGGTTGGGACGTCGTACTCCGCGATGTCACCGATGCCGCGCTGACGCGTGGCACGGACGGAATCAAGGCCTCCTACGACAAGTTCGTCTCCAAGGGCAAGCTGACGGCCGAGGACGCCGAGGCGGCGCTCGCGCGCATCACCACCACCACGGACCTCGACGCGGCCTCCGACGTCGACATCGTGGTGGAGGCCGCATTCGAGAAGATCGAGATCAAGCACGAGATCTTCCGCGCCCTGGACAAGATCGTCCGTGAGGACACGATCCTCGCCTCCAACACCTCCGCCATCCCGATCACGAAGATCGCGGCCGTGACGGAGCGTCCGGAGCGGGTCGTCGGCGCGCACTTCTTCTCGCCCGTCCCGATGATGCAGCTGTGCGAGCTCGTGCGCGGCTACAAGACGAGCGACGAAACCCTCGCCACCACCCGGGCGTTCGCCGAGTCCGTCGGCAAGACCTGCATCGTCGTCAACCGCGACGTCGCCGGCTTCGTGACGACCCGTCTGATCTCCGCGCTGGTCGTCGAGGCCGCAAAGCTGTACGAGTCGGGCGTGGCCTCCGCCGAGGACATCGACATCGCCTGCAAGCTCGGCTTCGGGCACGCCATGGGGCCGCTGGCCACCGCCGACCTCACGGGCGTCGACATCCTGCTGCACGCCACCAGCAACATCTACACCGAGTCCCAGGACGAGAAGTTCGCCCCGCCGGAGCTGATGCGGCGGATGGTGGACGCCGGGGACATCGGCCGCAAGAGCGGCCAGGGCTTCTACAAGCACTGAGGCCTGGCCCCGCCACCGAGCACCACCGTTCGAATACCTTCACCCGCCAGGGTGAATTAGGTATCGGTTCGCTCACGGTCGGCAACTTCCTCGCTCGCACGGCAGTCAGTTGCAGTGAGAGTTGCCGATCAGGGACCAGTCGGACCAAACGTACGCAGTACCGCCGGGAGTACACATGCACATCAGGGGCGACCACGCCGAACTCGCTGTCGGGGGCCGCCTCGACGTGCGCAGCGCGGCGGACGCCCGTACGGCCCTCCACACCGCCCTCGACGACGGCCAGGGCGATCTCGTGCTCGACCTCACCGGGCTCGACTCCTGGGACGCGACCGGCCTCGGCGTGATCATGGGTGCGCACCGCCGGGCCGGCCGGACCGGCCGGCGCCTGGTCCTGCGCGGCGTGCCGCCGCAGATGCAGCGGCTCCTCGTGGCGACCCGGCTGCACCGGATCCTCGCGATCGAGGGCGGCCTGGAAGCGGAGTCCCTGCCCCGCGTCTGACCGGCAGGCCGCTGACCTTTGCATTTCCTGCGGAAACGTAACGGTCCGGTGGTGATCGCACCCCTGCGGTTTCCCGCACGACCGGCCACGGTCTAGGGTTCGGGCGGAAACCGGACCAGGAGCGACAGCGCGTGCGCGAAGGCCGGGCGGTACGACGGCGAGGCGCGCGGCCCGCGATCGGGGGACTGGGTCATGGACCGTACACAGGGGCAGAACGAGCAGCATGAGCAGCCCACGGGCGGCTCCGCGCCCGCGGTGTCCAAGGCACCCGCGCCGGGAGCTCCGGCCGCCGGCCCCGCCCGGGTGGTGACCCTGACCACGGGCGACTTCACCCTCACCGTCAACCCGGTCGACGGCAGCGAGATCGAACCGCTGCGCCCCGGCACCGAGCCGGTCCGCCCCGCCCGCCGCGACGCGGCCGCCCGCGCGGCCCGCAACGCCGCCGCACGGCCGCCCGTACTGCCGGGCCCCGCCGTCCCCGCCCGCCCCCTGCCGGCGCGCGAGGAGGAGCGGGAGCGACTCGTCCGCCTGCTGGGCCGGGGCCGCTCCGTACGGCTGACCGGGCCCGCGGGATCCGGCCGCAGCGCGCTGCTCGACGCGGTCGCCGACCGGTGCGCGGACCTCGCGCCCGACGGCGTCGTACGGCTCTCCGGGTACGGGCACCAGCAGCCCGGGGAACTGCTCCACGCGCTCTACGCGACCGTGTACGAGGCCGAACAGGCCCGGCCCGGGCGGATCGAGCTCCTGGCCCGCGTACGGGAGATAGGCGCCGTCGTCCTCCTGGACGACCTGGAGATGGGCGGGCCCGCCCTCGACGAGCTGCTGCGCGCCACCCCCGAATGCGCCTACCTGCTGGCCGCGACCCCCGACACCCGGGCCCCCTCGGACCACTCGCACGTCGAGGAGGTCTTCCTCGGCGGACTGGGCAGGGCCGACTGCCTGGAACTGCTGGAGTCCGGTGTCGGACGGCCGCTGACCGAAGAGGAGATCGCCTGGGCGGGCGACCTGCGCTTCGCCTCCGAGGGGCTGCCGCTGCGCTTCGTCCAGGCGGCCGCGCTGCTGCGGCAGCGGGACGAAATCAACCACAGCGACGAGGACGACGAGGAGGAGGAGCCCGGCGTCTTCGAGGGGCGCCCGCGCGACGCCGTGCAGGTACCGCTGCCCACCCTCGCCGAAGGCGCGGCCCCGGCCGAGCTGCTCGCCTCACGGGTCAGCGAGTCGGCGCGCGCGGCCCTGCGCATCGCGTGCGCGCTCGGCGGGGAGCTGCCGCACCACGCGCACCTGCCCGCGCTGGTGGGGGACACCCACGCCGACACGGCCGTGGCGGAGCTGCTCGCCTGCGGGCTGCTGTCCCCCGTCGGGACGCGGTACCGGCTGGCCGCTGGCGTCGCCCGCCAGCTGGAGGAGGTCGGGTACGGGGACACCGCGTCGGAGGAGGCCCGTACGGCCGCCCGGCACTACGCCTGGTGGACCGGGCACGCCTCGGTGGTCCCGGAGCGGGTCGCGGCGGAGGCGGACGCGGTGCTCGCGGCGCTGGCCGGTGCGGACGTGGTCGCGGCGGTGCTGCTGGCGCGCACGGCGGCTCCGGCGTTCGCGGCCTCGCTGCACTGGGAGGCCTGGGAGCGGGTACTGCGCTCGGGGGCCGAGGCCGCACGCAAGGCCGGAGAGGTCGCCGAACAGGCCTACTTCCACCACGAGCTCGGTGTGCTGGCCCTGTGCGAGGAGCGCCTGGACCGGGCGCGGGCCGAGCTGGAGACCTCGATCGGGCTGCGGGGCGCGCTGGCGGACAAGCGGGGCACGGTCGCGGGACGGCGGGCGCTGGCCCTCGTCGTCGACCGGGAGACCGCGGGTGCGGCCGTGTCGCCGCCGCTCCGGCTGGAGGCACCGGCGGCCCCGGCAGCCGCCCCGGAGGCCGTGACGGTGGCCACCCCGGCCGCTCCGGCGGCCCCTGCGCCCAAGGCGGCCCCTGTGGCCTCCGAGGCACCCACGACCAAGGTGGCCCCCGTGACTCCCGGGGCTTCGGGGGCAACGGGGGCCCGTGTGGCCCCCGTGGCCCCGGTCTCCGCCGAGGCGGTGACCCGGATGACTCCGGTCGTCCCGGTGACCGCCCGCTCGGAGTCGCCCACGACGCTGTCCGAGGTCTTCGAGGACGCCTTCCCGATGGCCCCGAAGCCCGCTCCGGCCCCTGCCCTGCGGCCCGCCGCCGCGCCGGCCCCGGCCCCCGGCCGTCGCCGGCTGGTGCTGCTGGCCGGTGCGGGCGCGCTGACGGTGGTGGCACTGGGCACGGTCGTGAGCCTGGCGCTCAGTTCCTCGGACACCTCGCCGCCGGCCCAGGGGCCGTCGGTGTCCCGGACCCCGGCGGTCACGGCGTCCTCGACGGATCCGGTCGTCAGCCGGAACGATCCTGCGCCGGAGCCGCCCGTATCGACGCCGCCGGCGCAGTCCGCGGCGCCCGGCCAGAGCGTCGCCCCGACCCCGGGCCGCACCCCCGCCCGTACCCCGTCGCGCCGTCCGGCCGCGACGCCGCCGAGCTCCCCGCCCGCGACGTCCGCTTCGCCGGCGCCGACCACGGCCGGGCCCTCGCCCTCCCCGTCGGAGACCGTCGTACCGTCGCCGACGGCCACCACCCAGACGGGTACGGCCACGGCGACCTCTCCGGCCACGGGCCGGTGAACGACAACGGCTCCGTCCCTCGGGACGGAGCCGTTGCTCGAGAAGTGCCGGAGAACCGGAAGAGGATCAGAACAGGCGGAGCTTGTCGTCCTCGATACCGCGCAGCGCGTCGTAGTCCAGAACCACGCAGTCCATCCCGCGGTCCGTCGCCAGGACCTTCGCCTGCGGCTTGATCTCCTGGGCCGCGAACACGCCGCGCACCGGGGCCAGGTGAGGGTCGCGGTTGAGGAGTTCGAGATAGCGGGTCAGCTGCTCGACACCGTCGATCTCGCCGCGCCGCTTGATCTCCACGGCCACCGTCGCGCCCTTGGCGTCCCGGCACAGGATGTCCACGGGGCCGATCGCCGTCATGTACTCGCGCCGGATCAGCGTGTAGCCCTCGCCCAGCGTTTCGATGCGGTCCGCGAGGAGTTCCTGGAGGTGTGCCTCGACGCCGTCCTTGATGAGGCCCGGGTCGGTGCCCAGCTCGTGGGAGGAGTCGTGAAGGACTTCCTCCATGGTGATGATGAGCTTCTCGCCCGCCTTGTTGATGACCGTCCACACGTTGGCCTCGTCACCGCTCCCCTCCTTGAGGGTGCACGGCGGCGACATCCAGTTGAGCGGTTTGTACGCTCGGTCGTCCGCGTGGATCGAGACACTGCCGTCGGCCTTCACGAGGATCAGACGGGGTGCCGAGGGCAGATGGGCGGTGAGCCGGCCCGCGTAGTCGACGGAGCAGCGGGCAATGACGAGACGCATGGTCGGCAACGCTACTCGACGAGAAGGCCTTCACGCGATTCGCCCCTGAAAGCCCCCTTCGCCGATGGCGCGTTGTATGCGCATTCTCCTGGTGCGTCACCCATGGGACGCCTACCGTGGTGAGCGGGAGGTTGTCGAGCGTGCACTCTGCGTCGCGATCTCCTTCCCTGCCCGTAAGACTCCGGCAACCCAAACAGCCGGGGTCGCGAGAGGAGAACCCATGTCGCTCGACGTCTCACCGGCCCTACTCGAACAGGCCGAGCGAGGCGAGGTCGACGAAGCCGCTTTCGTCGACTGCGTCCGGACCTCCCTGCCCTACGCCTGGGAGATGATCAGCTCACTGGTGGCCCAGCTGAAGGTGGACGGCGGACAGTTCGCCGACAACCAGACGCCGCCGCCGGACGAGCAGGCTCGGGGGCAGCTGCTGCGCGCCCTCGCGAGTGACGCGATACGCGGTGCGCTGCAGCGGCACTTCGGAGTACGCCTGGCGTTCCAGAACTGTCACCGGCTGGCGGTGTTCCCGCTGGATCCCTCGGTGGACGACCGGCTGGCCAAGTTCACTTCGATCCGCGGCCAGCTGCTCAACCAGTCGCCGGAGCTGCGGGACTGCTAGGCCGTCTCCTTCGGATCATGCCCGGCTCCACCGGGGTGATCCGAAGGAAACGGCCCGGGCAGGACCGGCAGGTCTCAGTCGAGACGGGGAAGGACCTCGGCGCCGAGTCGTCGTACGTTCTCCTCCGTCGCGGCGAGATCACCGGAGCCCTCCGTCAGGAGGGCGAAGCGCGTGATGCCCGTCCGTGCCGACGTGGCCGCCAGCCGGTCCGCCGCCACCTCCGGGGTACCCACCGGGTGCAGGTCGCAGAGCAGTTCCGTGTAGGCGACCGGATCCCGCATCGCGCGCCCCCGACCGTCGACCGTCACATGTGCGTCGAGGCCCTGCTTGAGCCAGCCCGGCATCGCCTTCAGCAGGGTCTCGCGTGCATCCGCCGCACGGTCCGCGATCTGGCACACCCCGGCCGAGACGTGTCCCGCGCCGGCCACGAACTCGCGCGAGTGGCCCGCCGCCAGCGCCGTGCTGCGCCACAGGGCGACCATTTCGGCCTTGCTGTCGTCCCCGCAGTGCATCCCGAGCAGCATCGGCAGCCCCCGCTCCGCGGCCATCCGTACCGACGCCGGCGAGGTGCAGGCCACGATGATCTCGGGCCCGGCCGCGTCCCCGTCCAGGGCCTCCGACGGCCGCGGTACGACGGCCACCTCGCGGAATCCGTACCGCTCGCCGGCGGCCCCCACGCGGGCCTCGGTCAGCCAGCGCCGCAGCAGGTCCAGGCCCTCCGGGAAGCCGTTCTCGTAACTGTCCAGGCCACCCCCGAACACCTCCAGGTCGACCCACGGCCCGCCCCGTCCCACCCCGAGGGTGAACCGGCCGCCCGAGGTCATGTGCAGCAGGGCCGCCTGCTCCCCGAGCGCCACCGGGTGCGTGCTGGGCAGCACGCTCACCGCCGTGCCCACCCGCAGCCGCCGGGTCCGGCCCAGCAGCAGGGCCGCCAGGGTCACCGCCGACGGGCAGACCCCGTACGGGACGAAGTGGTGCTCGGCGAGCCAGACCGAGTCGAGCCCGGCCTCCTCGGCCACCTCGGCGGTCCGCACCGCCCGGTGCAGTGCCTCGCCCTGTCCCTGACCCGGGAACTGGGCCGCCAGTACAAACGCTCCTACGCGCATCGCCTTTAGCCTCCTCGCGGCTGACGCGGCCTCCCCCAGGTGGACCGGTTCTTCCTATGGCAACAACGTCTGACACGTGCCAAAGGCACGGGCTGACACGAAAGTTATTGGGATTGTCGGGCCATTCCTCTTCGCGGGCCGGCCTTCATCAGCCACCCTGCGGGTACCCGGGCTCGCTGCGCGTAGTCTGGGAGAAAGTCACTGCCGTCCGCCCATCCGTGAGGTATACGTGTCACCGCGCAACAACCGCCCCAGGGGCGGCGAGACTCCGGACGAACGCCCCAGCACCGGCCTCGACCGCTACGGGCTGGAGCGCACGGAGGAGTACCAGGGCGAGGACTGGAAGGTCCGGCACGTGGCCGGCGCGAGCGCGGCGGGCAAGCGCTACCGCTGCCCCGGATGCGACCAGGAGATCCCCTCCGGCACCCCGCACCTGGTGGCCTGGCCCGAGTACGGCGGCGTGGACGACCGGCGGCACTGGCACAAGGCCTGCTGGAACGCGAAGGACCGCCGCACCACGAAGGTGCAGCGGTCCCGCAACGCGCCGAAGTACTAGCCGAAGACCCGGCCGGAGTCTTTGCCGGATTACTAGACGTCCCGGCGGCCGACGACCGCGTACGAGCCGGCCACCGCGGCGCCCGTGACCAGCACGATCAGCATCAGGTGCGAGAGGTTGCTCGGCGACGGGCCGAGGTCGCCGCCTTCCTGCAGGCCGAACAGCTGCATCATCGCCACCGGTACGTTGTACTTCAGGATGAGCCGGCCGAGGGGCTCGACGGCCGGCCACATGCTGAGCATGCCCCCGATCACCGGCGGCAGCGTGACCAGGCCCAGCATCAGGGCGATCGCCCCGGCCGAGTGCCGCACCAGTGCGCCGATCGCGAGCGCGAGCACGCCGAGCAGGGTGACGTAGCCACAGCCGAGCAGCGCCCCGAGCCACTCGCCGGCCGCGTGCGGGCCGGACGCGGTGCCGCCGCGCGCGACCGCCGCGGTGACGCCGACCACGAAGACCGACAGCGTGGTGGTGACGAAGGCCGTCATGCTGAAGACGAGGTACTTCGCGGTGAGCACCCGGTACCGGTCCGGGGCGGCCGTGAAGGTGGTCCGCACCAGCCCGGTGCCGTGCTCCGAGCTGATGGTCAGCACGCCGAGGACGATCACCGCGAGCTGGCCGACCAGCAGGCCGATCAGGGCGGGCGTGGTGAAGTTGATCTGCGCGAAGTCCTCGTCCGCGGTCTGTCCGACGACGGTCAGGCCGATGCCGACCACGGTCAGCACGAGCGAGCCCAGCGTCCACAGGGTGGAGCGGAGCGAGACCAGCTTGGTCCACTCCGAGGCCAGGGCGTGCCCCAGGTGCGGCCGCGGCGTGGCCAGGGGGGAGCTGTAGCTCCCGGGCTGCTCCGCCGTCGTGGTCGTCGGGGTCATCGGGTGTCCTCGGGGGTGTTCGGGGAGGTGTTCCCGGACGCGCTCGCCAGCTCGCCGGGGTTGCTCGGCATCAGGAAGGGCTGCCCGCCCGCCCCGGGCGGCGGGGGAGCGTAGAAGCCCGTCCGCGGGACCTCGGGGGCGGCCTCCGCCTCGTCCTCCCAGGCCGGGAGGGAGAGCGGCTCCGGCTCCCACAGCTCGGCCCGCGGGTCCTCGGTGGAGGTGTACTCGACCGAGGACTGGGTCATCCGCATGTACGCCTCCTCCAGCGAGGCCCGGTGCGGTGACAGCTCCCACAGCCGTACGCCGGCCCCGTGCGCGAGGTCCGAGATCTGCGGCAGCTCCAGACCCGTCACGCGCAGTGCTCCGTCGGGCTCCTGGAGGACCCGGCCGCCCGCCCTGGTGAGAGCCGTACCCAGCGTCTCCCGGCCATCGCGATCGGTGTCGGCCGCGCGCACCCGAGCGAATCCGGCCGAGTTGTGCGCGATGAACTCCTGGGTGCCCATGTCGGCCAGCAGGCGGCCCCGGCCGATCACGATGAGGTGGTCGGCGGTCAGGGCCATCTCGCTCATCAGGTGCGAGGAGACGAGGACGGTGCGGCCCTCGGAGGCGAGGCGGCGCATGAGGTTGCGGACCCAGAGGATGCCCTCGGGGTCGAGACCGTTGACCGGCTCGTCGAACAGCAGTACCTGCGGGTCGCCGAGCAGAGCGGTGGCGATGCCGAGCCGCTGGCCCATGCCGAGCGAGAAGCCCTTCGTACGCTGCCGGGCGGCGTCCTGGAGGCCGACCACGGCCAGCACCTCGTCCACCCGCTTCTCCGGGATCCCGGAGAGCTGGGCGATGGAGAGCAGGTGGGCGCGGGCCCGGCGGCCGCCGTGCACGGCCTTGGCGTCGAGCAGCGCCCCGACGTGCCGCTGGGCGTTCGGCAGCTCCCGGAAGGGCCGGCCGTTGATCGTGACGTGGCCGGATGTGGGCCGGTCCAGGCCCACTATCATGCGCATGGTGGTCGACTTGCCGGAGCCGTTGGGCCCCAGGAATCCGGTGACGTGACCCGGCTTGACCTGGAAGGACAGCTGGTCGACGGCGGTCTTCGCGCCGTAGCGCTTGGTCAGGCCGACTGCCTCGATCATCTTGCTGCCCCTTACCAGGCCGGGACGACTTTCGCCCGCGTAAGGGTTAAGAGGATAACGAGCTTCCTACGGTTCCGTCCCCGCCCGGATCCCTGAAGCGCCCCTGAGGCCGACCCGGGCATCACCCGTAGTACTTCAGGCGGGCGCCGGACCTCAGGCGTCCTTCTTCTTGAGGACGAGGTAGCCCCCGAGTACGGCGGCGAGCGTCCACAGGGTCATGATCCCGAGGCCGCCCCAGGGTCCGTAGGGCGTGTCCGGGGAGTCCATCCCGTTCGGCACCACCTGCATGATCTTCGATCCGGCCTGGTTGGGCAGGTACATGCCCACCTTCCGGGTCGCCTCGGCGATGGACAGGATGGCCGGGAGCACCAGGATGAAGGGGATCAGGAGGCACATGGACAGGACCGAGCTGCGCAGCAGCGCGGTCACCCCCATCGAGAGCAGGGCGAGCAGGGCCATGTAGAGGCCGGCGCCGACCACCGCGCGCAGCACGTTCTCCTCACCGATCCCGATACTGCGGTCGCCGAGCAGTGCCTGACCGAGGAAGAAGGAGAGGAAGCTGGTGAGGAGGCCGACCACCAGGGCCAGGGCGGTCGCCACCGTGAGCTTGCCGAGCAGGAAGTACTCCCGGCGGGGCACGGCGGCCAGCGAGGTGCGGATCATGCCGGTGCTGTACTCGGTACCGACCACCAGCGCCCCGAAGACGATCATCGCCAGCTGGCCGAGGGTCATCCCGGCGAAACTCGCCTGGGTGGGGTCGAAGGTGGCCTGCTGGGCCGGGGGCATGTCCTGGAAGCTCGCGCTGATGAAGGCGCAGATCGCGGCGCTGACGCCGACGGTGACCACCAGGGAGACGATCAGGGTCCAGCTGGTGGAGGCGACCGTACGGATCTTGGTCCACTCGGACTGCAGGACGGCGGTGAGGGCCATGCTCACTCACCGGCCTTGCGCGTCGCCCCGTAGCCGGCGCCCCAGGCGGGAACGTCGGCCGGCCGGGCGGGACGGTCCGCGGCCGTGCCGGGCGGTACCGGGGTGCCGGGTGCCCCCGGCGCGTGGGCGTGGTACTCGACCGAGTCCGCGGTCATGCGCATGAACGCCTCCTCCAGTGAGGCCCGCTGCGGGCTGAGCTCGTGCAGCACGATCCGGTGCTGAGCGGCCAGCTCGCCGAGCTGCTCCGCACTCACGCCGTCGATCTCCAGGGCGCCGGTCGCGGGAACGCTGACGACGTTGATCCCGGCTTCGTGCAGGACGTCCTTCAGCCGCTCCTGCTGCGGTGAGCGCAGCCGCACGTAGCTGCGCGAGTTCTGCTGGATGAAATCGGCCATCGGCAGGTCGGCCAGCAGCCTTCCCTGGCCGATCACGACCAAATGGTCTGCGGTCAGTGCCATTTCGCTCATCAGATGGGAGGAGACGAAGATCGTCCTTCCCTCGGCGGCCAGGCTCTTCATCAGATTGCGGATCCAGAGAATTCCCTCGGGATCCAGACCATTGACCGGCTCGTCGAACATCAAGATTTCCGGATCGCCCAGCAATGCGGAGGCGATTCCCAGCCGTTGGCTCATTCCGAGCGAAAATCCTTTGGACTTCTTCGTCGCCACGGAGGTCAGACCGACCAGATCCAGCACCTCGTCGACCCGCTGCCGCGGGATGCGGTTCGACTGGGCCAGGCAGAGAAGGTTGTTGTATGCACTTCGGCCACCGTGCATCGCCTTCGCGTCCAGCAGCGCCCCGATGTGCTTCAGCGGCTCCGGCAGCTCCCGGTAGTGCTTCCCGTAGACCCGGACCGTACCGCTGGTCGGGTTGTCGAGGTCGAGCACCATGCGCATGGTCGTGGACTTGCCCGCCCCGTTCGGGCCGAGGAAGCCGGTCACCGCGCCCGGTCTGACCTGGAAGCTGAGGTTGTCCACGGCGGTCGTCGTACCGAATCGCTTGGTGAGGCCCTCAAGCTCGATCATGCGGCCACGCTAGAACGCCCGAGGGCCCTACGCCACCTCACAAGGTGACATAGGGCCCTCGATCGGGCAAACGGGGAGCGCTGCGCCCCACCCGTGGGTGATCAGCGGCTCTGCTGCGCCGGGACGCCGCGGGTGACGGGCTCGTCGTCCACGATCGGGGTGGCCGCCGCGACGGCCGCACCGGTGAGCGTCGCCAGCATCTCGCGGACGTTGGTCAGCTGCGCGTTGATCGAGTCGCGGCGGTTGGTGAGCGCCGCCAGCTCGCGCTCGGACTCGCTGCGGATCCGGTCCGCCTTGGCGTTGGCGTCGGCCACGATGTCCTCGGCCTGGCGCTGCGCGGTCTCCACGGTCTGGCGGGCCCGGCGCTCGGCGTCCGTACGCAGCTTCTCGGCCTCCAGGCGCAGCTGCTCGGCGCGGTGCTCGATCTCCGCGAGACGCTTCTCGGCCTTGGCCTGGCGGGAGGCCAGGTCGCGCTCGGACTGCTCACGGCGCTTGGCCAGGTTGGTCTCGAAGTCCGCGGCGGCCTGGGCGGCCTTGGCGCGGGTCTCCTCGAACAGCGCGTCGGCCTCCTCGCGCTTGGAGGCGGCGTCCTTCTGGGCCTCGGAGCGCAGGGTCGATGCGTCGCCCTTGGCCTTCTCGACGATGCGGACGCCCTCGTCCTCCGCCTTCGACTTGCGGTCGGCGGCGAACGACTCGGCGTCGTTGCGCACCTGCTGGGCGGCCGACTCGGCGAGCTCGCGGTGCTGCTCGGCCGCGCGACGGGCCTCCTCGCGCAGGTCCTTCGCCTCCTCCTCGGCCAGCCGCAGGATCTTCTCGACCCGGGCGCCGAGACCGGCGTACGACGGCTCGGCGTCGTTCACCTGGGCCTGGGCGTTCTGCGTCTCGAGGTGCAACTCCTCGATCCGCTTTTCCAGAGAGTTGATACGTCCAAGGGCGCTGTCGCGGTCGGAGACCAGCTTGGTAATGCGGTCGTCCACCTGACCACGGTCGTAACCACGCCGCACGAGCTCGAAGCCGAAGGGGGAGGAAGTGTCGCTCATGGGGTTCCTGTCGAATGAGACCGATGAGGTGCTACGTGAGGTGTTAGGGGAATCCTAGGCGCCCAGACGGCGTGTCATCGAGTCAATCCGCGTTTGATCTGGACAATGACACCCCTTTTGAGTGGCAAGACAGCAGAACGCTTGTCACTCGTTCGCCTGAACCTTCATCAGGTGCACACATCGTTGGGCATTTGGCTACCCCTCCGACGCCTTGCCACCCGAACGAGTGGAACCTGCTGTCGCTCCGGCCTTCACGCCCCCCGCGCCCTGCCCGCCGACCGTCGGCTTTCCGCCGCCCGAAGGCGCCTCGAATGATTCCAACGCCTCAAGAACGTCCTGGACACGGGAGATCTCCGCCTGAATGTCCTCACGGCGGCGCACCAGGACCTCCAGCTCGCGGCGGCCCTCGTCGACGAGCTGCTCGGCCTCCGCCTTGGCCTGCGCGAGCGCGCTCTCGGCCTCCCGGGCCAGCTCCGCCTTCTTCTGCTCGGCCTCCTTGAGCAGCGCCTCCGCCTTGCGGACCGCGGCGATGCGCACCTTGCTCGCCTCGCTGCTCGCGTCCGACACCAGCTCCTTGGCCTTCGCCTCGGCCTCGACGCTCTGCTCGGTCGCCGCGCGCACCAGCTTGTCCACACGCTCGCCGGCCGACTTCATCTGCTCGGCCGACTCCCGGCGGGCCCGCTCGTGCAGCTCCTCGACCTCGCCCTCGACGCGGCCGCGCAGCTCCTCCGCCCGCTCCCTTATGGCCGCCGCGTCCGTGCGCGCGCCCACCAGCAGCTCGTCCGCGTCCGTACGGGCCTTCTCCACCAGGGAGTTGCCCTCGACGGTCGCCTCGGAGGTGATCCGCACGGCCTCCTTGCGGGCCGCGTCGACCATCGCGTCGGCCTGCTCCTCGGCCGCCGTGGTGGCGGCGAGAGCCTGCTTCTGCGCGTCGGTCGTGAGCTTCTCGGCTTCCGCCGAGGCCTCGGTGATGAGCCGGTCGACCTGCTCCGCGGCCTCGCTGCGGCGCTTGTTGGCCGCCTCGCGGGCCTCGTCCAGCAGCCGCTCGGACTCCGCACGGGCCTCGCTGCGGATGCGCTCCGCCTCGGAGGCCGCCTGCGCCTTGACCCGCTCGGACTCCGACCGGGTGCGGGTCGCGTGCTCCTGCGCCGAGGACAGCGCCTCGGACGCGTCCGCGCGCAGCCGCTCGGCCTCGGTGGCCGCCTCGCCGACCTTCCGTTCGTTGTCCTTGCGGGTCTGCTCGGTGAGCTTCTCCGTCTCGGACACGGCCTCCGTGACGAGCCGGTCCGCCTGCTCGGCCGCCTCGGTGCGCAGCCGGTTCGCCTCGGCGCGCGCCTCGTCCAGCGTCTGCTCGGCATCGCGCTCGGCGCCCGCCAGGGTCTCGTTCGCCGCGACCGTGACCCGGTCCGCCTCCGCGGTGGCCTCGCCGATGATCCGGCCGCCCTCCGCACGGGCGTCGTCCAGCTCCCGGGCCGCCTCGGCGCGCAGCCGGTCGGCCTCCGCCGCGGCCTCGCCGACCGTGGCCTCATTGGCCACGCGGGTCTCGTCGATCAGCCGGTCGCCCTCGGCACGCGAGTCGACCATGATCCGTGCGGCGTCGCGCTCGGCGCTCGCCAGGGTCTCGGCCGCCTGCGCCTTGAGCCGGGTCGCCGCGGTGGTGAGCCGCTCGGCCTCCGCCGCCGCCTCGCCGACCGTCGCCGCGTTCGCCGCCCGGGTCTCCTCGGTGAGCCGGTCTGCCTCCGCCGAGGCCTCGGTGATGAGCCGGTCGATCTGCTCCGCGGCCTCGGTGCGCAGCCGGTTCGCCTCGGACCGCGCCTCGTCCAGGGTGTTCGCGGCCTCGGTGCGGGTGGCCTCGGCGGCCTCGGCCGCCTCGGCGGTGATCCGCGCGGCCTCCGCCTCGGCGTCCGCGACCGTGGCCGCGTTCGCCGCGAGGGTCTCCTCGGTGATCCGCTCGGCCTCCGCGGCCGCCTCGGCCGTGATCCGGGCGCCCTCGGTACGGGCGGCCTCCAGGGCCTCCGCCGCCTCGCCGCGGATTCGGTTCGCGTCGTCCCGGGCGTCGGCCCGGGTCCGGGCGGCGTCCCGCTCGGAGGCGGCCAGCGCGTCCGTGGCCTCCGTACGCACCCGCTGCGCGTACTCGGCGGTGTCGCTGCGCAGCTGCTCCGCCTCGGCGATGGCCTCGCCGACCGTCCGCTCCGCCAGCGCCTTCGCCGCGTCCGTCTCGGCCCGCGCCTCGCTGCGGATCCGGTTGGCGTCCTCGGTGGCCCGCTCCCGCTCCGCGTAGGCGTCGGAACGGACCCGGCCGGCCTCTTCCTCGGCCTCCGACTTCGTACGCTCCGCCGCGTGCTCGGCGGCGTTGCGCAGCCCGGCGATCTCCTCCTCGGCCTGCTCGTGCAGCCCGGCCACGGAGTCCCGTACCTGCTGGGCGGTGGTCTCCGCCGCCGACACGACCTCCGACGCGCGCCGCTCGGCCTCCTCGGTCAGCCAGACCGCCTCGGCCTGTGCCTCCTCGGAGCGCTTGCGGGCCTGAGCCAGCAGTTCCTCGCTCTGCTCGCGGGCCTGGGCCCGCTCGCTGTCCGCGTCGGTCCGCGCCGACGCCAGGGTCTCCTCGGACTCCCGGCGGCGCCGGGCGGCCTCCTCCTGGGCGGCGGCCAGCGCCTCCGCGGCCTCCGCGGCGACCCGCTCGGCGGCGGCCTTCGCCTCCGCGCGCAGCCGGTCCGCGGTCTCCTGAGCCTCGGAGCGCACCCGCTCCGCCTCGGCCTCGGCCTCACCGCGCAGCCGCACGGCGGACTGCTCGGCCTCCGCGCGGACCCGGCCGGCGTCCTGGGCCGCGTCGGTGCGCAGCTGGTCGGCCTCGGCCTCCGACTGCGTCTGGAGGGTACGGATCCGCTCCGCCGACTCGGCGCGCAGCCGGTCGTTCTCCTCCGTGGTCTCCCGGCGGATGTTCTCCGCGGCGGCGCGGGCGTCGCGCAGCGTCTGCTCGGCCGTCGTCAGCCGGCCCTCGGCCTCGGTGTGCAGCCGTACGAGCTCCTCGTCGGCCTCCGCGCGCTTGGCGGCCAGCGCCTGCTCGGTCTCCTCGCGCCGGGCCAGGGCCGCCGCGTCCGCCTCGGCCCGTACGCTCTCGGCGCCTTCCTCGGCCTCGGCGCGCAGCCGCTCGGCCTCGGCGCGGGTCCGCTCCAGGGTCTCCTCGGCCTGCTTGCGCAGGGTGCCGGCCCGCTCCACGGCCTCGGCGCGCACCCGCTCGCTCTCGGCGGTCGCCCCGCCGCGCAGCTCGTCCGCGTCCGCCTTGGCCTTGCCGAGCAGCTCCTCGGCGGTCCGGGCCGCCTCCTCGATCTGCTGGACGGCCTCGCGGCGGGCCTCGCCGCGGATCCGCTCGCCCTCGGCGACGGCCTCGGCGCGCAGCTGCTCGGCCTCGCCGCGCAGCCGCCGGGCCTCCTCCTGGAGCTCGACCGTGCGGGCCCGGTACTCCTCGGTGTCGTCCTTCGCGGCGCCCTTGAGCTCGTCGGCCGTGGTCGCCGCCTGCAGGCGCAGCCGGTCGGCCTCGGTCTCGGCCTCGCGGCGGATCCGCTCGGCCTCCTCGGACGCGGCCCGGGTGGTGGCCCGGGCGTCCTCCGAGGCCTTGTTCAATACGTCCTCGGCCGTACGGGCGGCCTTCGCCAGCTGGGCCGCCATGTCCTCGGCCGCGGCCGTACGGGCACTGTCGCCGGCCTCGCGGCGCAGCCGCTCCGCCTCCGCACGGGCGTCGGCGAGGGCCTGCTCGGCCTCGGCCTTGAGGACCTCGGCCTCCTTGGTGGCCTCGCCGACCAGCCGGGCGACCTGCTCCTTGGCGGTGCGGGTGCGCTGCTCGTTGACGGATTCCGCCGACGCCAGCTGCCGGGTGGAGCTCTCCTTGGCCTCCGCGAGGAGCTTCTCGGCCTCGGCGCGCGCCTCGCGCAGCGCGGAGTCCGCCTCCTGCGCACGGGATTCGGCCAGCCGGCCGAGGTCCAGGGTCTGCTGCCGGGTGTGCTCGGCCTCGGCGGAGCTGGTGGAGCGCAGCCGCTCCGCGTGCTCGCTGGCCTCCTGGGCCTGCGAGGAGGCGGCGGTCAGCAGCCGCTCCGCCTCCTTGCGGGCACGCAGCAGGGTGGCCTCGGCCTCCCCGCGGGCGGCCTCGGCGTCCGCGGCCATCCGGCGCCGGGTCTCCTCGGCGACCCGGGCGGCTTCCGCGCGGGCGGCGTTCAGGGACTGCTCGGCCTCGGCGCGGGACTCCTCCATGAGCCGGCGCGCCTGGGCCTCCGTACGGGCGCGCAACTGCTCGGCCCAGGCCACGTTCTCGTTGACGTGGGCCTCGACGGTCTGGCGCCGCTCGCCCAGCTCCTGATCCAGGCGCTGGCGGCGGTTGACGGCCTCGGCGTGCAGCTCGGCCTGCAGGCGCGCCTGGTGCTCGGCGTGCTCCTGGAGGATGCGCTGGGTCTGCGCCCGGGCGTCGCGCAGCTCGCGCTCGGCGTCCGAGCGCATCTGGTCGGCCTGGATCTGGGCATTGCGAAGCAGCTGCTCCGCCTGGTACCCCATGTCCGCGCCGTCGTAGGCGGGGCGGGACGCCAGTGCGCGCCGTACCTCGTGAAGCTTGGCGCGCAGCACCTCGACCTGGTATCCCAGGTCCTCAGCGTGCTGGACGGCCTTCCCGCGCTCCTTCTTCAGCCGCTCCATCTCGGCCTCGAAGCGCGAGAGATGGTCGGCCTCGGCCTGATGGCTCTCCTGGCTTTCGTAGCCCCGCACAGCGCGGTCCCATCCGTCCCCTGGTCGCAAGCTCACTCCCAAATGAGCATCGCTCGCCCGCTGAACGACGCCCCCGGGGGAATGGTGTCAGATACCGGGGCAGGGGTCACAGGCCCCGACCCCGTCTCCGCACCGAACCCCGGCCGAGCCATGGCCACTCTACCGGCCGGGGAATCGGGCCATCAGTGGTCCATCAGTGCTCGGGGTTCGAGGTGACCAGTTCGGTGAGGACGCCGTGGCAGTCCTTGGGGTGCAGGAAGGTGATCGAGGAGCCCATGGAACCCGTGCGGGGCTGGTCGTAGAGGACCCGGACACCCTTGCCGCGGATGGCCTCCGAGTCCCCCTGGACGTCCTCGGTGCCGAAGGCGATGTGGTGGACCCCCTCGCCGTTCTTCGCCAGCCACTTGCCCACGGCGGAGTCCTCGCGGGTGGGTTCCAGGAGCTGGAGGTAGGAGGCGCCGCCGTCGGAGGTTTCGTTGATCTTCAACATGGCCTCGCGGACACCCTGCTCCTCGTTGACCTCGGAGTGGAACACCTCGAAGCCGTACGTGGCACGGTAGAACTCGACAGTCTTGTCCAGGTCGAAGCAGGCGATCCCGATGTGGTCGATTCTTGTCAGCATGGTGACAGTGCACTCCTGAAGGGGGTGGTCACGCAACGTGCGCGCGATCACACCGGCAGCCCGGTGACCGCTGCGGTACCGCCCAGTACATTCACGTAAACCCTCGTTCACTCCTCATCCAAGGGGCTGTGCCTCATGTCCGGATCGAACAACACCACTTCTGTGATCGTCGCCGGGGCCCGCACGCCCATGGGGCGGCTGCTCGGCTCGCTGAAGTCCTTCTCGGGTGCCGACCTCGGCGGTTTCGCCATCAAGTCCGCGCTGGACCGGGCCGGGATCTCCGGCGACCAGGTGCAGTACGTGATCATGGGCCAGGTGCTGCAGGCCGGCGCGGGCCAGATCCCCGCCCGCCAGGCGGCGGTCAAGGCCGGCATTCCGATGAACGTGCCCGCCCTCACGATCAACAAGGTGTGCCTCTCGGGCCTGGACGCGATCGCGCTGGCGGACCAGCTGATCCGCGCCGGGGAGTTCGACATCGTGGTCGCGGGCGGTCAGGAGTCCATGACCAACGCCCCGCACCTGCTGCCCAAGTCCCGCGAGGGCTTCAAGTACGGCGCCATCGAGATGCTGGACGCGATGGCCTACGACGGCCTCACCGACGCCTTCGAGAACATCGCGATGGGCGAGTCCACCGAGAAGCACAACACCCGCCTGGGCATCGAGCGCGCCCCGCAGGACGAGTTCGCCGCCGCCTCGCACCAGCGGGCCGCGGCCGCGCAGAAGAACGGCGTCTTCGAGGCCGAGATCGTCCCCGTGGAGATCCCGCAGCGCAAGGGCGAGCCGGTCGTCTTCTCCTCGGACGAGGGCATCCGTCCCGAGACCACCGTGGAGTCCCTCGGCAAGCTGCGTCCGGCCTTCGCCAAGGACGGCACGATCACCGCCGGCACCTCCTCCCAGATCAGCGACGGCGCGGCCGCCGTGGTCGTGATGAGCAAGGCGAAGGCGGAGGAGCTCGGCCTGGAGTGGATCGCCGAGATCGGCGCCCACGGCAACGTGGCCGGTCCCGACAATTCCCTCCAGTCGCAGCCGTCGAACGCGATCCTGCACGCGCTGAAGAAGGAGGGCCTGCAGGTCTCCGACCTGGACCTCATCGAGATCAACGAGGCCTTCGCGGCGGTCGCCGTGCAGTCAATGAAGGACCTCGGCGTGACCCCGGAAAAGGTGAACGTCAACGGTGGCGCCATCGCCCTGGGCCACCCGATCGGCATGTCCGGAGCCCGTGTGGTGCTGCACCTGGCGCTGGAGCTCAAGCGCCGCGGCGGCGGCGTCGGCGCGGCCGCCCTGTGCGGTGGCGGCGGCCAGGGCGACGCGCTGATCGTCCGCGTCGCCAAGTAGGCGGCGCCAGGCCGCCGGGCCCCGCTACGGGGACCGGCGGCCCGCACGTACCCGTACGAGAACCGAGGAGCGCAGCAGTATGACGGCGGTGGACGTCCCCCAGCTGGTGGCCCAGGCCCGTGAGGGCCGGCCGAGAGCGGTGGCCCGGCTGATCTCGCTGGTCGAGGGGGCGTCCCCGCAGCTGCGCGAGGTGATGGCCGCGCTGGCGCCGCTCACGGGCGGGGCGTACGTGGTGGGTCTGACGGGATCGCCGGGTGTCGGCAAGTCGACCTCGACCTCGGCGCTCGTGTCCGCGTACCGCAAGGCCGGCAAGCGGGTCGGCGTCCTCGCCGTCGACCCCTCCTCGCCCTTCTCGGGCGGGGCGCTGCTCGGCGACCGGGTGCGGATGTCGGACCACGCCTCGGACCCGGGGGTCTACATCCGCTCCATGGCCACCCGGGGCCACCTGGGAGGGCTCGCCTGGGCCGCCCCGCAGGCGATCCGGGTGCTGGACGCGGCCGGCTGCGAGGTGATCCTGGTCGAGACGGTCGGGGTCGGGCAGTCGGAGGTGGAGATCGCCTCCCAGGCCGACACCTCGGTGGTGCTGCTGGCGCCCGGCATGGGCGACGGGATCCAGGCGGCCAAGGCGGGCATCCTGGAGATCGGCGACGTGTACGTGGTCAACAAGGCGGACCGGGACGGCGCGGACGCGACCGCCCGGGAGCTGAACCACATGCTGGGCCTCGGCGAGGCGCGGGGCCGGGACGACTGGCGGCCGCCGATCGTGAAGACGGTCGCGGCCCGCGGCCAGGGCATCGACGAGCTGGTCGAGGCGCTGGAGAAGCACCGGGCGTGGATGGACGAGCGCGGGGTGCTGGCGCAGCGCCGGGCCGCCCGGGCGGCCCGGGAGGTCGAGACGATCGCCGTGACGGCGCTGCGGGCGCGGATGGCGGATCTGCACGGCGACGCGCACCTGGACGCGCTGGCCGCCCGGGTGGCCGTGGGCGAGCTGGACCCGTACGCGGCGGCGGACGCGCTGCTGGCGACGCTGACGGAGGCCTAGGCCCAGGCTCAGGCCCCGGGCCTGGCCCGGCCCCGGTGGGACGCGTGCGGCGTCCCTGCCGGGGCCGGGCCGGGGGCGTCAGTTGTTCTGGTCGGAGTCGGAGTCCGAATCGGAGTTCGAGTCGGTCTGTGCGGTGACCTTGCCGGTCGTGGCGTCCACGGAGCCGTCCCACGTCGTGCCGTCGGAGCCGCGCACCTCGACGTGCCAGGACGCGGCCTTGCCGTTGTCGTCGTCGGAGTCCCATTCGACGGTCCAGGCCGTGCCCGGGTGGGCCGCCACGGCGGCCTTGGCGGCCTGCTCCGCGGTGACCTTGGCGGCGAGCAGGGCCTTGTGTTCGCTCGGGTTCTGGCCGGTGTCCACGTTCTCGCGGGTGACCTTGCCCGTGGCGGCGTCGACCTCCAGCTCGGCGTGGGCCTTGCCGTCCTTGGTGATCACGTCCACGTGCCAGACGTTGCCGTCCCGGTCGAGGGACTCGACGACGCCCGGGTAGTTCTTGAGGGCGGCGGCGATGGCCTGCTCGGCCGTGACATCGGCCCGGGCGGCGACCGCGGGGGCGGTTCCGGCCGTGTCGGCGGACGCCGCGGCACCGGTGGCGACGGGTCCCGCGACCAGCAGGGCCACGGACGCGGCTGCGGAGACGAACACGTTGCGCTTCATGGGCTGGACCTCCTCAGGCCGGCCCGACGGGCACGGGGCCGGCAGCGAGCGTTCCCAGCCATTGTCGGGCCGATCACCGGCCGGGGCGCGACGAGCCCGCGCGCCCCGGCCGGTGCGGCCTCAGACCTTGCCGCGGTTGGCGCGCAGGTGCTCGGCCACCGGGGCCAGTGAGGAGCGCAGGGCCGCCAGGGCCTCCGGCGGCAGCAGGTCGATGAAGTGCTGGCGGACGGACGCCACGTGGTGCGGGGCGACCCGTCGCATCGTCTCCATGCCCTCGTCCGTGAGCACCGCGTACAGGCCCCGGCGGTCGGACTCGCAGTTCACCCGGCGCACCAGACCCGCCGTCTCCATGCGGGTGATCTGGTGCGACAGCCGGCTCTTGGACTGCAGCGTGGCGGTCGCCAGGTCGCTCATCCGCATCCGGTGGTCCTGCGACTCCGAGAGGTTCACGAGGATCTCGTAGTCGTTGTTGGTGAGTCCGAAGGGCTGGAGATCCTTTTCCAGCTGGTGCATCAGCAGTCTGCTGACGTCCAGGTGGGTGCGCCAGGCGCACTGCTCGGCGTCGGTCAGCCAGCGCGTGGCCGTCTCGGTCTCCATGGTCTCCATGAATGAACTCTACCTAAAAAGTTGAATTACGTACAAAAATCCGAGGTCTGGTGGATCACAGTCCGAGTCGGCGCTGGAGATCACCCAGCTGTCCCGGCATCCGCGGCACGCCCAGCTGCCCCATCGGGCCCTGACCGGCCCCCGGAACGCCCTGTGCGTTGCCCGTGGCCGCATTGGCGCCGACCGCGCCGATCGCCTGCTCCGCCATCAGCATCTCCGACGACTGCAGCAGCACCGTGCCGGCACCGACGAACTCGAACTGGTGCTCCTCGCCCGAGCTGCCCCCGATGCCGGTCAGCGAGCGCAGTCCGCCCATCACGCCCGTCATGTAGCCGTGGTCGTAGTGGTGGCACGGCGAGGGGCAGTCCGCCCAGCCGACCAGCGCCTGCGGGTCCACGCGCAGCGGCGGCTCCATGAACACCACCGGTCCGTTGGACGCCGCCACGAACTTCCCGGTTCCGATCAGGGTCAGGAAACCCGGCACGATCGACTGCTTCAGGGCGAGCGAGGGCTGGTACGCGAGCAGGTTGCCCGAACGGATCGTCAGGTTGCCTTTGTCCAGGTCGTACGAGTTCACGTCGAAGGCCCGGTCGGCCAGCAGCATCTTGCCCGAGCCCTCGGCCACCACCCAGTCACTGGCGTGCAGCGGCGAGTGGAAGCTGGTGCGCAGCAGGCGGTCGAAGCGTCCGTTGCCGATGCCGTTGAACTCGATGTGCCCGTAGTACGAGATCATCTTGCCCTTCTGCAGGAACCACTGGCTCCCCTTGAGCTCCACGCAGAAGGTGTATGCGTTCACGTTGTCGTCGGAGGGCAGCGTGTACGGGTCGTGGACCGTCGGGCCGCCCGGTCCGCCGGTCACAGGGCCAAAATTCACAGCTTCTCCTCGGAGGCCTGTACGTACACCGCGCCCTGGCCGGACAGCTCCAGCTGGAACGCCTCGCCCGAGCCGCGGCCCACCATGTCCCGCCAGCCGAGGGCGGTGGAGAGCTTGTTGCGTACGTCGCCGTGGTGGGCGACGTACGCCTGCGGGTCCACGTGGATCGGGCGCTGGGGGGTGATCGGCAGCTCGATGACCCCGCCGTGGGCCATCACGGCGACGGATCCGTGGCCCTTGAGGGTGGTGGTGAAGAGGCCCTGACCGGTCACCTGACCGCGGACCATGCCCATGACCCCGCCCTGGGAGCCCATGAACATCGTGCCCTGCTGGAGGGTGCCGTCGAAGGCGAGCAGCCGGTCGGCCTCGACGTAGAGGGTCTCGCCGGACAGGTTGATGACCTGGATGTGGTGACCGCCGTGGCCGAACATCACGGTGCCGCTGCCCTCGACCGCCATCAGCGGGGTCTGCTCGTTCGCCACCCGGCGCCCGATCATGCCCATGACCCCGCCCTGACCGCCCGTCAGGCTCGGGGTGAAGGAGACCTCGCCGCGGTACGCGAGCATCGCGCCGCGCTGGCTGTACATCTTCTGCCCCGGGACGACCTGGGCCTCGACCATCTTCGAGTTGATCTCGCGGAACGGCATCAGATGTCGCCCCCGACGGTGTTGCGCTCGCTGGGCTGCACGTAGACCAGGCCCTCGCCCTCGAAGCGGATCTGGAACGCCTCGCCGGAGCCCTCGCCGATGAGTGTGCGGAAGTTCACACCGGACTGGAAGGACTGCTGGAGGTTGCCCGTGTGCGCGATGTACGCGCCGGGGTCGACGGAGAGCGGGTACTGGGCGCTCACGCGCAGCACCACGGCCGGGCCGTCGGACATGATCGCGGCCTGGCCCGATCCCTCGACGGTCGTGGTGAACAGGCCGTTGCCCGTCGTCGCGCCGCGCAGGCCGGTGAAGGTGGTGCCGGTGCGCAGACCGGCGTCGGTGCACAGCAGGTTGCTGGACTCGACGTAGAGCTTCTCGCCCTGCAGGTTGACCAGATTGATCTCACTTGCGCGGTCGGCGAAGAAGCACGTGCCGTGCCCCTGCACCTCCATCACCGTCATCTGTTCGCCGGTCAGCCGGCGGGTCACCATGCCGCGGAGGCCTTCGCCACCGCCGGTCATCTTCTTGAAGGCCATCTGCCCGTCGTACGCGACCATGGAGCCGTTCTTCGCTTTCACGGCATCCCCGGTCAGGTCGACGGCCAGCACCTTGCTGCCTTGGAGTCGGAACTGAGCCACGGGAAGACGTTATCGGCAGCGGGCGACCCGGAACAGGGCCCTGTGGCCGATATATGCCACACCCGGGAGATAAGGGGGCGATGTCGTCGCGGTGTCGGCCCCCGCCGGGGGCGCCGACGGGGGAGGGGTCGGGTCAAGATCCCGTAAAGCGGCTGAGACACTGGGAGGGACCCTGGCCTCCACCCCGAAGGTTCCACGTGGACATCAAGACCGCCTCCGCCCTGCACCGGCTTCGCCTCGTCTCCGTTCCCGAGGCGCTGTCGTTCCCGGCCCTGCTGATCTTCGGTTCTCTGCTGAGCCGGGTCTCGGACATCGACTACCTGCTGATGCCGCTGGGTTTCCTGCACGCGATCCTGTTCATGGTCTACGGGGTGCTGCTGCTGGACGTCTGGTACAAGGCGAAGTGGCCGTTCAAGAAGGTCCTGTTCTTCTTCGTCCTCTCCGTGGTGCCCCTGGGCGGCCTGTACGGCGACAAGCTGCTCAAGCGGGAAGAGGCGGACAGCGTGGTGGCGGCCCGCGTCGCGCGCGAGGCGGCCCAGGCATGATCGTCGCGTTCTCGGTGACCCCGCTGGGGGTCGGCGAAGAGGTCGGCGAGTACGTGGCCGACGCGGTCCGGGTGGTCCGCGAGTCCGGGCTGCCGAACCGCACCGACGCCATGTTCACCACGGTCGAAGGACCTTGGGACGAGGTCATGGACGTGGTCCGGCGTGCGGTGGCGGCCGTCGAGGAGCGGGCGCCGCGCGTCTCCTTCATCCTGAAGGCCGACATCCGCCCCGGGGTCCACGACGGGATCACCTCGAAGGTCGAGACGGTCGAGCGGCACCTCGCCGAGGGCTGAGGCCCCCTCACCGGCTCCCGTTCCACCGGTTTTTGCGAAAGCGCCCCCGGCCGCCCGGCCGGGGGCGCTTTCGCATGCCCGAAGCCCGGCCGGAGGGGACTTGAGCGATCGCTCAACTTCTCCTAGGGTGCCGTTTGAGCGATCGCTCAACACGGGAAGCGGGGGGTGGAGATGGGCCTGTACGTCGAGACGCGGATCCGGGCCGGCATGGACGAGCTCTGGGAACGCAGCCAGGACCCGGCGCAGCACCAGCGGTGGGACCTGCGGTTCACCTCCATCGGCTACCTCCCGCGCGCCGAGGGCGAACCCCAGCGGTTCCGGTACGCGACCCGCGTGCTGCCGTTCCTCTCCGTCGACGGAACCGGGATCTCCGCCGGGGAACGCCACCGAGCCGACGGGACCCGGGTCTCCGCCCTGCGGTTCGCCTCGGAGCACCCGCTGTCGCTGCTCGCCGAGGGCAGCGGGTACTGGTGCTACGTCCCCGGCCCCGACGGGATCCGCTTCCTCACCGGCTACGACTACCGCCCGCGCTGGGGCCGCTTCGGCGCCCTCGCCGACCGGCTGGTGTTCCGCCCGCTCATGGGCTGGGCCACCGCCTGGTCCTTCGACCGGCTGCGGCTGTGGTGCGAGCGCGGGACCACCCCGGGCCGCGCCCTCGCCCGCGCCGTCGGGGAGAGCGCCCTGCGCGCACTGCTCTGCACGGCCGCCCTGCTGTACGCGCCGCCGGTGGCCGCCCTGTTCGTCCTGGCCGCCGCCGTACTGCTGCCCCCGCTGCCCGGCACCCCGGCCGCCCGCCGCTGCCTGCGCACCCCGCCCGGCCGCACCCCCGCCCGCGCACCCCGCCTGCTCAGCACCCTGGAGCCGTCATGACCTCCATCTTCCGCACCCACATGGGGGCCGACTTCGACCGTCTGCACCCGCAGATCCAGCGCCGCTTCTCGGTCGGGCTGACGAGCGGCGAGGGCTGCATCGGCCGCGGCACCATGGAGCGGATATGGCACGGCCCGGGCTATGTGAAGCCCTTCCTCCGGCTCGGCGGCCTGCGGAACATCCTGGTGCCGCGCGAGGGCCGCGACGTCCCCTTCGTCATCGAGAACCTCCCCTACCTCGACTCCTTCGGGCGCGAGACCGTCACCTTCGTACGGACCTTCCGGCTGCCCGGCGGACCCCACCGCTTCGACGCCACGATGGTCCACAGCCCCGAGCGCGACTGCGTACTCGACTACCTCGGCACCCACCAGCACCTCGCCAGCGACCTGCACATGAGCGCCGAGCCCGACGGTTCGCTGCTCATCCGCTCCGGTGAACACCGCTTCCGCGAGGGCCCCGTCGACGTCCGCGTCCCCGACCTCATCGGCGGCGACGCCGAGGTCCGCGAGTCCTTCGACGAGGCCACCGGCCGCTTCCGGATCCGGGTCCGCGTGGTCAACCGTCGCTTCGGACCCCTCTTCGGCTACGAGGGCTCCTTCACCGCGGAGTACGTCGACGCCCGCGACCGGTGGGCGACGGGACTCTGCGGCGACCTGCGTCCCGTCCGCGAGGAGGTCCGGGCATGAGCGCCGCCACCAGGGAGAAGCTCCTCGAGGGGGCCCTGCGCACCGTGGCCGAGCAGGGCGTCGCCAAGACCTCCGCCCGCACCATCGCGGCCACCGCCGGGGTGGGCCAGGGCCTGATCTTCTACCACTTCGGTTCCGTGGACGAGCTGCTCGCCGCGGCCTGCCGGTTCGGCGCCGAGCAGCGGGTGGCCCGCTACCGCGAACGGCTCGCCGCCCTGAACAGCCTCGCCGAACTGCTGGAGTTCGCCCGCTCCATGCACGCGGAGGAACGGGCCGCCGGGAACGTGGCCCTGCTCGGGCAGCTGCTGGCCGCCGGGCAGAGCTCGCCCGTCCTCGCCGCCGCCACCGCCGACGGGCTCGGGCTGTGGATCGGGGAGCTGGAGGACGTCCTCACCCGGCTGCTGGCGGCGACCCCGCTGGCCGGGTACGCCGACCCGGCGGGGCTGGCCCGGGCCACGGCCGCCTCCTTCATCGGCATCGAGCTGTACGAGGGGGTGGACCCGCAGGGCGCCGGCAGCGCGCTCGACGCGCTGGAACAGCTCGCCGGGCTGGCCGCTGTGCTGGAGGGCCTCGGCTCCCTGAGCCAGCGCGTGGTCCGGCACGGCCTGCGGCGCGGCACCCGCTGACCCGGCCCGCGCCGCCGGGATCCGGCGCGGGGATCACCCGTACGGCCCTGCGGACCCGGACCCGCGCAGGACCGCCCGGTCGGCCGATCCCCGTTCGACACACCCCGGCCCGTCACCTTTCGTAGGGATATCAGCCTCGGGTTGGAGCACCGGGAGGGACCGTGGCGCCGGAAGGTTTCGACTACGAGACGCACAGCCGCCTCGCCGGTCCGTTCGCGCAGCCGGCGCCCGGCCCCGACGGCGTCCACCACGTGGCGTACCGCTCGCTGCTCTCGCGCGAGGAGGTCCGTACCCGAATACGGGCCGTCGCCCTCATGACGCTCGCCCCGGTGGCCGCGGCCGGACTGCTCCTCTACCTCGTCTGGCCCACCCACTGGACCGTCCGGGAGGGCGCCGCCCGCTGGCTGGTCGTCTGCGACGCCGTGATGCTCTGCTCCATCGCGCTGATCATGCTGTTCACCCTGGTCAACGTGGTGTCGGTGGCCCACGCCACCATGGTCGCCCGCAACCCCGTTCCGGTACCGGCCGAGCCCGGCACCCGCGTCGCGTTCCTGACGACCTACGTCCCCGGCAAGGAACCGCTCGCCATGGTGCGGGCCACCCTCCGGGGCGCCCGCCGCATCCGGCACGACGGACCGCTGGACGTCTGGCTGCTGGACGAGGGCGACGACCCCGAGGCCAGGGCGCTGTGCGCGGAGCTCGGCGTACGGCACTTCACCCGCAAGGGCGTGCCCGAGTGGAACACGTCCAAGGGCGCCCACCGGGCGAGGACCAAGAAGGACAACAGCTTCAAGAAGATCCCGACGCCCGAGGACTTCTTCTGCGCGGGGCACAGCCAGCTGCCCGACGGGCGGCTGCTGGTGGCGGGCGGCACCGCCCGGTACGAGGTCCTCCGCGGCAAGGTCACCCGGGCGGGCGGGCGGATGCGGGTCAAGAACGAGAACCCGGACAAGTCCTTCAAGCTGCGCAAGGGCACCCGGTTCCGGTCCCCGTCCGGGGTGGAGTACGAGGCGAAGTTCGACGTGGTCGTGCCGCGGGCGAGGAAGAAGTTCGAGATCACCTACGGGCGCGGCGGGCAGGTCGTGCCCTGGCGGACCACGGTGGTCGCCGCCGAGTCGAGGGTCTTCGTCGAGGCGGTGAAGACCGGCGCCGAGGGGCTGACGACGGAGGCCGCGCAGTACGAGGTGCTCGGCCTCACGGGCAAGGACGCCGACAACGTCTACGGGCTCGCGGAGCGGCTGAGCGCCGACAAACAGGACTTCCAAGGCATCAAGTCGGCGTACGAGTTCGACCCGAGGACGGAGAAGTACCTCCCCGTCGACCCGATGAGCGACGCCCGCTGGTACCCGACGCTCGTGACCCTGGAGGACGGGCGGGTGCTCGCGGTCTCCGGGCTCAACGACGTGGGCGACGTGGTGCCCGGCGACAACGAGTACTACGACCCGCGGACGAAGAAGTGGTCGAAGGGTCCCTTCCACTACTTCCCGACGTATCCCGCGCTCTTCCTGACGCAGGGCGGCAAACTCCTCTACACCGGCTCCAACGCGGGCTACGGCCCGAAGAACAAGGGGCGCGAGCCGGGCGTGTGGGACCTGCGGACCAACGAGTTCACGAAGGTGGGCGGGCTCGCGGAGCCGGACCGGATGGAGACCTCCTCCTCGCTCCTGCTGCCGCCCGCCCAGGACCAGAAGGTGATGGTCCTCGGCGGCGGCGGAGTGGGCGAGTCCAGGCTCGCTTCCAGCCGCACCGCGATCGTGGACCTGAAGGAGGAGAACCCGGTCTTCCGGTCCTCCGCGCGGCTGCCCCGCGCCACCCGCTACCTGAGCAGCGTGCTGCTCCCGGACGACTCGGTCTTCACCACGGGCGGCTCCGCCGACTACCGCGGCCGGGGCGCCAGCGACATCCGCAAGGCGCAGTTCTACCACCCGCGCACCGACTCCTTCGTGGCCGCCGCCGATCCGACCGTGGGCCGCAACTACCACTCGGAGGCGCTGCTGCTGCCCGACGGACGGGTGGCCACCTTCGGTTCGGACCCGCTCTTCGCCGACAAGGACAACACCCGGCTCGGCAGGTTCGAGCACCGGCTGGAGGTGTACACGCCGCCCTACCTCCACCGGGACCCGGCCCTGCGGCCCGCCCTGGGCGCCGGGCCCGAGGAGCCCGACGCGCACGGGCGGGCCACCTTCGCCGCGGCGCACCCGGAGCGGATCGAGCGGGCCCGCCTGATGCGGCCGAGCGCGGTCACGCACACCACGGACGTCGAGCAGCGCTCGATCGAGCTCGGGCTGACCCGGACGGACCACTCGGTCACGGTCGAGGTGCCGCGGGACCCGACGCTGGTGCCGCCGGGCTGGTACATGCTGTTCGTGACCGACGCGGAGGGGACGCCCTCGGTGGCGAAGTGGCTCAAGGTGGGGGCCCCGGGGCAGCCGGCCGCACCGTAGGAGTCCCTACGTCCGCCAGAGGACCCGGGACTCGGCGGTGCAGGGCGCCTGCAGGGCCTGGTCGTCGTTCCCGCCGTCCGGGCGGACCGATACGCACTTGCCGCTGTTGCGGTTGACCAGGTGTCAGGCCCGGTGCGGGGCGTTGTAGCGGAAGGCCCAGAACCGGTCGGGGAAGAGGCCGCTCTCGTCCCCGCACAGGTACTGGGTGACGAGCGCGTCGTCCGCGGTGCGGGCGGCGTCGACCGACAGGCACAGCCCGCTGTGCAGGTTGCGGAGTGCGTAGACGGTCCCCTCGGGGCCGGTGGCCTCGGCGGTGAGCTTCCAGAACTGGTCGGAGTTCGCCCCGCAGCCGGTCTGTACGAGTCCTCCCGAGGGCACGGTGCTGCCGCGGTCGGCGGACAGGCACATCCTGCTGCCCGTGTTGGTGAGCCGGAACAGCCCGTCCGGCAGCGCGGGCGGGCCCTCCAGCATCGCCCCGCGCCCGCGCGGGTCGCGTACGCGGTCCCGTACGACCGTGTTGAGCCGCCCGAGCGGGATGATCCGTGCGCCGCAGCGGTACTCGCCCCACAGGGTCTTGCCGCCGCCGTAGCGCTCGGCCAGCTCACGGACCGTCAGCGAGTCGGTCATCGTCCGCAGGAACCGGGCGAGCGCGTTCGCCTCGTCCGTCGCCCCCTTCGACTCCCCCTGTGGACGGCCTGCCTTCCCCATGTCTCGCCCCCCGGTGTCCGCGGCCCAGCGAACACCGGGGGCATGCGACCGTCCACAGCAGGGCTCCCCGGGGGTCCGGAAAACGGCCGGGAGTGCGTGGGGAGCGACCGGGAGCCGCCGGGAGCCGCCGGGAAGGCGGCCGAGGTGGTCGCGCGGTCGGCCCAGGGGCCGGGAGCCCCCGAGGCGGGGCGGACCCGGCGGGCGCCCGCTCCCGATGGGTGGGAATGGCCGGTTCCGCGTCATTCCCTCGCGCGGCGCGCCAGCCCCAGGGCGTAGTCGGGCCACCAGGTACCGGCCGCCGGGCCGCCGCGGCAGGTGCCGTCGGACTCGCCGGGCCGCTTGACCCAGAGGTACGCGTCCACGAGCGGGTCGTCCGTCCGGTCGGTCGGCGGCGCCCCGAGGGCGCGGCCGGGCGGATTGCACCAGGCCTGGTTGCGGTCGCCGGGCAGCGGGCCGTCGCCGTTGCGGCTGGTGTCGATGACGAAGTGCTTGCCGTTGGTGCCCTTGGAGATCCTGGCGCCGTAGGCCCGGGCCGCCGCGTCGGACTGGAAGTTGGAGACGTTGAGGGCGAAGCCGTCGGCGCGGGCGAGACCCGCCTTGAAGAGGGGTTCGACGAGGTCCGTCGGGTCGGGGATCCAGGCCGGGTTGCCCGCGTCCAGGTAGACCTTGGTGTTCCGGTTCTTCTTCAGCCGGTCGACGGCCTCGGAGAGCAGCCGGTAGCGCTCGGCGTGGTGCTCCGGCCGGGTGCAGCCGTCGATGATGTGCGCGACGGCGTCCGGCTCCAGGACGACGACGGCCCTGGTGTCCTTGATGTTGTCGGCGAAGGCGCCGATCCAGCTGCGGTAGGCCCGGGCGTCCCGGGCGCCGCCGGCCGAGTGCTGGCCGCAGTCCCGGTACGGGATGTTGTACGCGGCGAGCAGCAGGGTCCGCCCGGTGGCGTCGGCCCCGGCCCTGGCCCGGCGGATCTCGGGGCCCGGGTCGCCGCCGGGGATCCACAGGGCGAGCGGACGGTCCGCGATCCTGCGCAGCACCTGGGCGTCGCTGTTGCGGCCCGCCGCCTCCCATGCGGCGACCTGCCGGGCGGCGTCGCTGTGCGGGTCCACCCAGAACGGGGACTCCTCGGCCGCCGCGACGGGGGAGGGGGCCCGGGGCGTGGCGGCGGGGATCCCCGGCCCGGGCGCGGACGCCCCGCTGCACGCGGGCGCCGCCGCGAGGAGCAGGAGGAGGCCGAGGACGGGGGCGGGGGCGGTGGAACGCGGCCTGCGAGCGGCGGGGGGCATCCGGCTTCCTCGGGACGAAGGGTCGGGCAGCGGAGCGAGATACCGGGATATGTTGACATGTCAGGCACTGGGCGTGGCTGTGCGACACCGGGCGGCGGGGGCGGTCGGGCAGCCCCCGCGGGGCGGTTCAGCCGGCGGCGTCGCCCGTGGTGAGCGCGATCGCCAGCGGCGTGCGCTCGTAGCGGACCTGATGGCCGTGGCGGGCCGAGATGAGCAGCCCCGCCGCGCGCAGGACCCCCAGGTGGGCCGAGACCGTGGACGGGGCCAGACCGAGCCGGTGGGCCAGTGCCGTGGTGGAGGCCGGTTCCTCCAGCGCGCACAGCACATCGGCCCGGACCCGGCCCAGCAGGCGGGCGAGCGCGGCCGGGGTGTTCTCCCCGACCGGCGTCCACAGGGCGCCGATGCCGCGGGCCGGGTAGACGACGGTCGGCTGCCAGGGCGGGTCGAAACCGCCCGCGATCTGCGGCCAGACGAAGGCGCTCGGCATCAGCAGCAGCCCCCGGCCGCCCAGGACGCGCTCGTGGTGACTGGGCCGCTCGATGGTCAGGGTGAGGGAGGCGGCGTCCCAGGAGAGGTCCGGGTGCAGACCGTCGAAGAGCGACTGGAGCCCGCCGTCGGCGAGCCGGCGCGAGTGGAAGAGGACGTCCGCCTCCAGCAGGGCCCGCAGCCGCGGCCAGTGCGGCTCGATCAGGACGCTCCAGGCCCGCTCCAGCAGATCGGCCAGCTCGCGCACGGCCCGCGCCGGGTCGGCGAGCAGGGCCCGGCCCAGGTCGCTGTCGAGGGCGCCCGGCGTACAGGCCAGTGACTTGCGCATGTCCTCGCGCGCCGCGGCCGGATCGGCCGCGCGGATCAGTGCGAGCTCCTCCTCGAAGGAGACCCCCGGTCCGCTCGGCGGCGGGCTGATGAAGTCCGTACTGTGCCCCCGGTTCGGCATCAGCAGCCACAGCGGCCGCAGGTCCAGACCGTCGGCCGCGGCGCGGATCCGTCGCAGCCAGGGCAGGTGGTAGCCCTGCCGGTCCGGGCGGTTCAGGGTGCGGACGGCCTCCTGCGTCTCCCACGCGGGCGACAGCGCGAAGCGGCACCGCAGCAGGTCCTCGTGCCCGAAGTAGTGGTGCAGTCCCATCCCGGCGCCTCCCCTTCCCCTGTCCAGGGGACTCTGCCCCAACATTCGGCCACAGGCGAATCTCTGGGGCGCCGGGTGCGGGCCCGGAACGCTGGGTCCATGCCAGCCGACACCCAGGCGCCCGGGCGGTCCACACCGCCACCGGGCTACCGCTCCGTGTTCCGGGTCCGGGAGTTCCGGCCCGTCTTCGCCGCCCATCTGCTGTCCGTGTTCGGCGTGGTCGTCGCCGAGATCTCGCTGTCCGTCCTCGTCTACCGCGCCACCGGTTCGCCCCTGATGAGCGCGCTCGCCTTCGCCCTCGGCTTCCTCCCGTACGTCCTCGGCGGCACCCTGCTCGCCGGGATCGCCGACCGCCACCCCGCCCGCCGGGTCCTCGTCGCGTGCGACCTCGTCTGCGCGCTCTGCGCGGCGGCCATGGTGCTGCCGGGCACGCCGGTCGCCGTGCTCCTCGCCCTGCGCTGCGCGATGGCCTTCGTGGCCCCGCTGTTCCAGGGCACGCGCAACGCCTCCCTCTCCGACATCCTGGGAGTCGGCGACACCTTCGTCCTGGGCCGCTCGCTGCTGCGCATGGTGGCCCAGAGCGCCCAGCTCATCGGCTTCGGCCTCGGCGGGCTGCTGCTCACCGTGCTCGCGCCGCGCGGTGCCATCGCCCTCACCGCCGCCGGATTCCTCGGCTCCGCGCTCCTGCTCCGGCTGGGCACCCGCAGCCGTCCCGCCCGCGGCGGCGCCCGTACCTCCCCGCTCGCCGGACTGCGCGCCGTCCTCGGCCGGCGGCGGCTGCGCGCGCTGATGCTGCTCTTCTGGCTGCCGCCCGTCTTCCTCGTGGTGCCCGAGGCGCTGCTCGCCCCGTACGCGGACGGCATCGGCGCCGGCACCGCCGCCCTCGGCCTGATGATGTGCGCCATGCCCGTCGGCACCATCGCCGGGGAACTCTGGGCCGGCTCGGCCCTCAGCGCCCGGACGCGCTCGCGGATCGTGGTCCCGCTCGCCGCCGCCGGTCTGCTGCCGCTGCTGCTCTTCGCCGTCCGGCCGGGCGTGACCGTGGTCCTCCTCGCGCTGCTGCTCGCCGGGCTGGCCCACGCCTACACCCTCGGCCTGGACCAGTGGTACGTCGACGCCGTGCCCGAGGAGCTGCGCGGGCGGGCGATGACCCTGCTCAGCACCGGTCTGATGACCCTCCAGGGAGTCGGCATGGCACTGGCCGGCCTCGCCGCCGAATTCCTCCCGGTGCACGGGGTGGTCACCGGATCCGGGATCCTCGGCACCGGGGTCGTCCTGCTGCTCCTGGCCGAACTCCGGTCCGCCGTCCGGCAGGAGGACCGACTGAGGGGTGAGACGGCCCCCGCCGCGAAGTGACCTCCCGGTAGGGTCACAGGCGTGCCCAAGCCGCTCAGCCTTCCCTTCGACCCCATCGCCCGCGCCGACGAGCTCTGGCAGCAGCGCTGGGGACCCGTGCCCTCGATGGCCGCGATCACCTCGATCATGCGCGCGCACCAGATCCTGCTCGGCGAGGTCGACGCGGTCGTCAAGCCGTACGGGCTGACCTTCGCCCGCTACGAGGCGCTGGTGCTGCTCACCTTCTCCAAGGCCGGCGAACTGCCGATGTCGAAGATAGGCGAGCGGCTGATGGTCCACCCGACGTCGGTGACCAACACCGTGGACCGGCTGGTGAAGTCCGGACTGGTCGCCAAGCGGCCCAACCCGAACGACGGCCGCGGCACCCTCGCCTCCATCACGGAGAAGGGCCGCGAGGTCGTCGAGGCCGCGACGAAGGACCTGATGGAGGTCGACTTCGGCCTCGGCGCGTACGACGCCGAGGAGTGCGGGGAGATCTTCGCGCTGCTGCGCCCGCTGCGGGTGGCCGCGGCGGACTTCGAGGAGTAGGGGACCGGGTCCCGGCCTCCGGGGGCGCGTCAAGATCGAGCAAAACGGACGGCTAGGCTCGTCGGCATGAAACGAAGCGTGCTGACCCGCTACCGCGCCATGGCCTACGTGACCGCGGTCATGCTCCTGATCCTCTGTGCCTGCATGGTGGCGAAGTACGGCTTCGACACCGGCGCCGACCTGACCTTCGTGGTCTCGCAGGCCCACGGTGTGCTCTTCATGATCTACCTCGCCTTTGCCCTCGACCTGAGCTCCAAGGCCAGGTGGCCCTTCGGCAAGATGCTCTGGGTCATGATCAGCGGAACGATTCCGCTGGCCGCCTTCTTCGTCGAGCGCAAGGTCCGCGCCGAGGTCGAGCCGCTGGTCAACGACTCGCTCGCGACCGCCAAGGCCTGATCGGCGCCCCGTACGAGGCGAGCGTCACCCACCCCCGGGACGAGTCCCCGGGGGTTTGCCATCGACATTTACTAGGACGTCCTAGTAAATTCATGGGTATGGACGCTGACGCCATCGAGGAAGGCCGCCGTCGCTGGCAGGCCCGTTATGACAAGGCCCGCAAGCGCGAGGCAGACTTCACCACGCTCTCCGGCGACGAGGTCGAACCGGTCTACGGGCCCCGGCCCGGCGACGCGTACGAGGGATTCGAGCGCATCGGGTGGCCGGGTGAGTACCCGTACACCCGAGGGCTCCACGCCACCGGCTACCGAGGGCGGACCTGGACCATCCGGCAGTTCGCCGGCTTCGGCAACGCCGAGCAGACCAACGAGCGCTACAAGATGATCCTGGCCGCCGGCGGCGGCGGGCTCTCCGTGGCCTTCGACATGCCGACCCTCATGGGGCGCGACTCCGACGACCCCCGCTCGCTCGGAGAGGTGGGGCACTGCGGGGTCGCCATCGACTCCGCCGCCGACATGGAGGTCCTCTTCAAGGACATCCCGCTCGGCGACGTCACGACCTCGATGACGATCTCGGGCCCCGCCGTGCCCGCCTTCTGCATGTACCTGGTCGCCGCCGAGCGGCAGGGCGTGGACCCCGCCGTCCTCAACGGCACGCTCCAGACGGACATCTTCAAGGAGTACATCGCCCAGAAGGAGTGGCTCTTCGAACCCGAGCCGCACCTGCGCCTCATCGGCGACCTCATGGAGTACTGCACGAAGGGCATCCCGGCCTACAAGCCGCTGTCCGTCTCCGGCTACCACATCCGCGAGGCCGGAGCCACGGCCGCGCAGGAGCTCGCGTACACCCTCGCCGACGGCTTCGGCTACGTGGAGCTGGGACTCTCGCGCGGGATGGACGTCGACGCCTTCGCGCCCGGCCTCTCCTTCTTCTTCGACGCGCACCTCGACTTCTTCGAGGAGATCGCCAAGTTCCGCGCCGCGCGCCGGATCTGGGCCCGCTGGATGAAGGAGGTCTACGGGGCGAAGAGCGACAAGTCCATGTGGCTGCGCTTCCACACCCAGACCGCCGGTGTCTCGCTGACCGCGCAGCAGCCGTACAACAACGTCGTGCGCACCGCCGTGGAGGCCCTCGCGGCCGTGCTCGGCGGCACGAACTCCCTGCACACCAACGCCCTGGACGAGACCCTCGCCCTGCCGAGCGAGCAGGCGGCCGAGATCGCCCTGCGCACGCAGCAGGTGCTGATGGAGGAGACCGGCGTCGCCAACGTGGCGGACCCGCTGGGCGGTTCCTGGTTCGTGGAGCAGCTCACCGACCGCATCGAGGCCGAGGCCGAGAAGATCTTCGACCAGATCAAGGAGCGCGGCCTGCGCGCCCACCCGGACGGGCAGCACCCCATCGGGCCGATCACCTCGGGCATCCTGCGCGGCATCGAGGACGGCTGGTTCACCGGGGAGATCGCCGAGTCGGCCTTCCAGTACCAGCGGTCCCTGGAGAAGGGTGACAAGCGCGTCGTCGGCGTCAACGTGCACCACGGGTCGGTCACCGGCGACCTGGAGATCCTCCGGGTGAGCCACGAGGTCGAGACCGTCCAGGTACGGGAGCTCGTAGCCCGCAAGGCCCGGCGCGACGACGCCACGGTCGACGCGGCGCTGAAGGCGATGCTGGACGCCGCGCGGGACGGGTCGAACATGATCCCGGCCATGCTGGACGCGGTGCGGGCCGAGGCCACGATGGGCGAGATCTGCAACGTCCTGCGCGACGAGTGGGGCACCTACACCGAGCCGCCCGGCTTCTGATCCCGCGGAGTGCGACGGCCGGTCATGGCGCCCGTGCGGGCGGCGCGATGACCGGCCTTCCGCGTTCCCCGGACCGGGGGCTGCGTCAGAGCGCGGCGCCCGGGCCCCGCAGGCCGTGCATCAGCAGCGCCGTGAAGGTGGCCACCCAGAGCTCGTCCACCGGCTCGGAGCTCACCAGGGCGCGGTGCACCACCGTGCCGGCGATCACGTCGAAGATCAGGTCCGTGGTGCGGCCCGCGAGGGACTCGTCCTCCTCGTACGGGAGTTCCCCACGCTCCTGGGCCCGCTCGCGACCCAGCACGACGAGACGTTTCTGCCGGTCCACGATCGCCGACCGGATCCGGTCACGCAGGGCCTCGTCCCGAGTGGACTCGGCGACGACCGCCATCAGGGCGGTACGGGCCTCGGGGCGCCGCAGCAGTTCCGCGAACTGCAGGACCACGTACTCGATGTCCGCTTCCAGGGAGCCGCGGTCCGGGAGTTCCAGGGCGTCGAAGAGCTCCGCCACCGCGTCCACGACCAGCTCGTTCTTGCCCGCCCAGCGCCGGTAGAGGGTGGTCTTGGCGACCCCCGCACGGGCGGACACGTCCCCCATGGTCAGCTTCGACCAGCCCAGCTCGACCAGCGCGTCCCGGGTCGCGGCGAGGATCGCGGCGTCCGCGGCGGCACTGCGGGGACGACCGGTGCGGCCGGGGCTGGGGTTGCGCATGGCCGAGACCATACCCGCCGGTAGCCGAAGCGGCCGCTGTGGTTCAGATCACGGGGCGGGAAGGGGAGCGCGCGGCCTCCGGGGGAGTTACGCTACGGCTCGTAGCGTAAGAGCGACAACCACGCGAAGAGCTACGGGCGCCAGGTGGGGACCCGGCGCCGACCGGTCATCACGATCGCGACGGTACGGCGGCACGGCCAATTCGCGCGATCTTTTTCGTCGGTGCGCACACACGGGGGAGGATGTACGCATGCAGCCCAGAAACATGTCCATGAGCGGCGTCGTCGACCTCGCCGCGGTGAAGGCGGCCGGCGAGGCCAAGGCCAAGGCCGAGCAGGCCCGCGCCGAAGCGGCACGCCAGGCCGGTCAGGCCGGCGGGGCGGGTCCGTCCGCCGGTGCGGTGCCGCCGTCCGCGCTCGTCATCGACGTAGACGAGGCCGGCTTCGAAAGCGATGTGCTCCAGCTCTCCGCAGAGGTTCCGGTCGTCCTGGACTTCTGGGCCGAGTGGTGCCAGCCGTGCAAGCAGCTCAGCCCCCTGCTGGAACGTCTGATCACCGAGGCGAACGGTCGCCTCGTGCTCGCCAAGGTCGACGTCGACGCCAACCAGATGCTCATGCAGCAGTTCCAGATCCAGGGCATCCCGGCCGTCTTCGCCGTGGTCGCCGGTCAGGTGCTGCCGCTGTTCCAGGGCGTGGCCCCCGAGGAGCAGATCCGCGACACCCTCGCCCAGCTGGTCCAGGTCGCCGAGGAGCGCTTCGGGATCATCGGCATCGAGGTGGACCCGAACGCGGAGGGAGCCGCCCCGGCCGCCCCGGCCGCGGACGACATCCCGGCCGGCCCGTACGACGCCCTGCTGGAGGCGGCCGTCGTCGCGCTCGACGCCGGTGACCTGGGCGGCGCGGTCCAGGCCTACAAGAACGTACTGGCGGACGACCCGGGCAACACCGAGGCCAAGCTGGGCCTGGCCCAGGCCGAGCTCCTCGCCCGGGTCCAGCACATGAACCCGCAGGCGGTGCGCACCACGGCCGCCGAGAACCCGCGGGACCCGGCGGCGCAGATCGCCGCGGCCGACCTCGACCTGGTCGGCGGTCACGTGGAGGACGCCTTCGGGCGCCTGGTGGACACCGTCCGGGTCACGTTCGGTGAGGACCGGGACGCGGTGCGGCTGCGGCTGCTGGAGCTGTTCGAGGTCATCGGCGCGGACGATCCGCGGGTGTCGGCGGCGCGTACGGCGCTCGCGCGGGTGCTCTTCTAGGCCGGCCCGGACCCGGCTCCGGGGCCGCTCCGAGCCTGCCGCGGCGGGTCTGCCGTACACCGCCGGGCCACCGGCGATTTGTTGACACGTAGATAAACAGCGGCCGCGCTTTGCCAAAACTTGGTAATCGCGGCCGCTGTTACTCGCAGTAAATCGAACCCCGTGAACTGTCCGGTGTGTTCGGCAATCCACCGTTCTGTCGTGGCCCTGGGTGACACCCTGTGTTGCTGCCCGACGGCGGGGGGTCGTACTCAGGTTATCTGGCCGTTACCCGCCAGTAACGAACCCCCTTGTGCCCCGGCCTGGAATGGACCACGATCGGCGACGCTCGGTCCTTCCCGCAGAGCCGCTCACTCGGAGCCGCGGTGGAGGGTCCCCACCGAGCCGGCCTGTGGCAGTGGCACCGGCCGTGGGACAGGGGGGTCTCTGCCACACCGGCGGGGCCTGTCCTCCAGGTTGCGCGAACGCGTGGCCCAGTGGTTGTCGCTCGGGGGTGATCGCCGGTGTATCGGACGTGGCACAGCCGCGGCCCGGCCGCCTGCGCTCCTTCCCGAGGACGTAGCACTTCTCCCATCCCAGGACGGGCACGGCCCGGACCGGAGATGTACGTCCGAGAAGGAGGAACGAAATGAGTTCTCAGGTTCGTGGCGGGACCAGATGGAAGCGCTTCGCGCTCGTCATGGTGCCGAGCATCGCGGCCACGGCCGCGGTCGGTGTGGGACTGGCGCAGGGTGCCCTCGCGGCGTCTTTCAGCGTCTCCGGCCAGGACTTCAAGGTCTCGGCCGACAAGCTCGACGGTGAAAACCTCATCCAGTACGGCGGTATCGCCGAGGGGCACGACCTCAAGGGCAACGCCCAGCACCACCCGGTCACCATCTCCGGGTTCAGCAACGCCAAGATCACCAACATGTGCCAGTCCCTGGTCACCCCGACTCCGCTGGGCAACATCACGCTCCAGCTGAAGACCGGTCACAAGGGCACCCCGGCCGAGGCCAGCAACATCTACCTGGATGTGGCCGAGCTCGACACCGACGCCGAGTTCACCAACCTGGACATCGGTGTCGCGGTCGGCGACCCGAGCCACAAGACCAAGCCGCAGGCCGGTACGGTCGCCAGCCCGTACGCGTTCTCGCAGCGCGCCGACCGGGCCGTCCTGACGAACGTGAAGCAGAAGGCGTGGGCGACCACGGCGGGCACCTTCAAGCTGCCCAACCTGAAGCTGCGCCTCCTCGGTGGCGACCAGCCCTGCTACCAGGACATCAAGGACTGATCGGTCCCCGTGTCCGACCGGCCGGGCGGGTGGCGGCAGCCGTCGTCCCCCGCCCGTCCGGGCTCCACAGATTTCTCCGTACCACCGTTTCCAGGGAGCTGTTGTCCATGAACCCCCAGGCCCCGGTTTACGTTCGCGCAGAAGACGACGCCTGGCCCACCGTGGTGTATTACCACTTCCATGCATGGAGCGGCCGCCGTCCCTTCTGGGCCGGGTTGTTCACGCTCCTCGGTGGCTTCCCGATCGCATACTTCCCCTACGCGGACCTCCGGCTGGGCAACGTCAGTCTTGCGATGGCCACCACCGGCGGCGCCGGTGCGCTGATCATCGGTGTACTGCTGATCACGCTGGGACTGGCCCTCTGGTTCCAGGAGACCATCCGCGTCTTCGCCGGCGTGGCCGCGATCCTGCTCGCCCTGGTCTCGATCCCGGTCTCCAACCTCGGTGGCTTCTTCATCGGCTTCACCCTCTCCATGGTCGGCGGCGCACTCGCCCTGGCCTGGGCGCCGGGGCAGCCGGCGGTGGAGCAGCCGCCGGGCGTGGTCGGCCTGACCAAGGCGGAGGCGACGGCGGACATGGGCGTCCAGGGAATCCAGGGCATTCCTGGTCCCCGTGGGACGGAAACGGCACACGCGAGCGAGACGACTGCCCACGCCGATGGCGGGAGGAACAGTGCGGGGTGACGAGACGCAGCGGGGCGTGGCCCCAGGCGCAGAGTCCCGTGTAGTGAAGGGGCCGCGGCACGCGGCACCCAGGAAGTCGCTGCTGAACAAGATCCAGATACCCGTCGGCAAGACGATGGCGCTCGCGGCGATGCCGACGGCCGTGTTCGTCGGGATGGGCATGGCGCCGAAGCTGGCCGTGGCCGACGACAAGGAGATCCCCTTCGCGCCCGGCCCGTGTGTGACGCGGTCCGACGAACCCGCGGAGACCGAGTCGAAGTCCCCGTCCCCCACGCCCTCGAAGACCCCGTCGCCGAGTACGTCGCCCAGCGCGACGCCCTCACCCTCCGCGTCGGCGTCCACGAAGGACAAGGCGAAGCCGAGCACTTCCCCGTCGGCGACCAAGCCGCCGGCGACGAACGAGACGGCCCCGGCCCCCACCCCGTCGCCGGACCAGCCCAAGTCCACGAACCCGCTGGACCCGCTGGGCGTCGGCGACGCGCTCAAGGATCTCGTCGACGAACTCGGCAGGCCCCTCAAGGACGCGCGGGAGCAGGCGACCCCGACTCCCACGCCGTCCACGACCCCCAAGGCGACCCCGACTCCCGACCCGGCCGCGGACGCGATCCGCGACGCGGCGAAGAAGGCCGGCGTCGAGGTCAAGGACCTGTCCGACGAGGTCAAGAAGACCGAGAAGACCCCGAAGGACGAGACCGGCGAGGACGAGGACAAGCCCGAGGGCGAGGACAAGGCCAAGGACGAGGAGACGAAGGACCCGGACGGGAAGCAGCCCTTCCCGTGCCCGACCTACGACGCCAAGGCGCTGGCCGATGCCGAGCTGGAGCAGGGCGTCCCGCTCCTGCCGGACGAGCCCTGGTACCTCGACAGCTCCCTGCTGACCCTTTACGGCCTGGACTACCACGGCATCGTCGAGGTGAAGACGGGCAGCGGCAAGGTCAAGAAGGTCCTGAAGTTCACGGCGGACTCGCTCGACATCAAGGACCTGTACCAGACGGTCGGCAAGGGCGGGAACGTCGCCCACCTCAAGTCCCGTCCGGGCTCCACGTCCAAGATCCGCGGCGGCACGGTGACGATGTACACCGAGAGCCTCAAGGGGAACCTCTTCGGTCTGATCCCGATCGAGTTCACCCCGAACAGCCCGCCGCCCCTGAACGTCCCGTTCGCCTTCTTCACGGACGTCAAGGTGGTTCAGGCCGGCCAGTTCGGCGGCACCCTGACGGTCCCGGGCCTGAAGAACTACATCGGCCCGCCGGAGTAGTCCCGTACCGGGCGCACGCGAAAACGCCGAGGGCGGCACCCCGCATCACTGCGGGGTGCCGCCCTCGGCCTCTGTGCGGCAGAGTCGGTGCGGCGGGCGACGTCAGTCGCGGGTGTCGCCGCCCAGGTGGTGGACCCGGACCATGTTGGTGGTGCCGGGGACACCGGGGGGCGAGCCGGCGGTGATGACCATGGTGTCGCCCTGGTTGTAGCGGTTCAGCTTGAGCAGCTCGCCGTCCACCAGGTCGACCATCGCGTCGGTGGTGTCCACGTGCGGGACGATGTAGGACTCGACGCCCCAGCTCAGCGTGAGCTGGTTGCGGGTGTTGACGTCGGTGGTGAACGCCAGGATCGGCTGGGTGACGCGGTAGCGCGACAGGCGGCGGGCGGTGTCCCCGGACTGGGTGAAGGCGATGAGCGCCTGGCCGTCGAGGAAGTCCGCGATCTCGCACGCCGCGCGGGCGACGGAGCCACCCTGGGTACGGGGCTTCTTGCCCGGCACCAGCGGCTGGAGGCCCTTGGAGAGGAGCTCCTCCTCGGCCGCCGTGACGATCTTCGACATCGTCTTGACGGTCTCGATCGGGTAGGCGCCGACCGAGGACTCGGCGGACAGCATGACCGCGTCCGCGCCGTCGAGGATCGCGTTGGCGACGTCGGACGCCTCCGCGCGCGTCGGGCGGGAGTTGGTGATCATCGACTCCATCATCTGGGTCGCGACGATCACCGGCTTGGCGTTGCGGCGGCACATCTCGATGAGCCGCTTCTGGACCATCGGGACCTTTTCGAGCGGGTACTCGACGGCCAGGTCACCACGGGCCACCATGACCGCGTCGAAGGCGTCGACCACGGCCGCCATGTTCTCCACGGCCTGCGGCTTCTCGACCTTGGCGATGACGGGGACCCGGCGGCCCTCCTCGTCCATCACCTTGTGGACGTCCTTGACGTCGTTGGCGTCGCGGACGAAGGACAGGGCGACCATGTCGCAGCCCATCCGCAGGGCGAACCGGAGGTCGTCGACGTCCTTCTCCGACAGGGCGGGGACGTTCACGGCGGCACCCGGCAGGTTGATGCCCTTGTGGTCCGAGATGACACCGCCCTCGATGACGATGGTCCTAACCCGCGGGCCCTCGACCTCCGTGACGCGGAGCTCGACGTTGCCGTCGTTGATCAGGATCTGGTCGCCCTTGGTGACGTCGCCCGGGAGGCCCTTGTAGGTGGTGCCGCAGATGGACTTGTCGCCCGGGACGTCCTCGGTGGTGATGGTGAACTCGTCACCGCGCACCAGCTCGACGGGACCCTCGGCGAAGGTCTCGAGACGGATCTTCGGGCCCTGGAGGTCGGCGAGGACGCCGACGGCGCGCCCGGTGTCTTCGGAGACCTGCCGGACGCGGTCGTACCGCTCCTGGTGTTCTGCCTGGGACCCGTGGCTGAAGTTGAATCGGGCCACATTCATACCTGCCTCGATGAGCGCTTTCAGCTGCTCATACGAGTCGACGGCGGGGCCCAGCGTGCAGACAATTTTGGAACGGCGCATGACTGGATCCTATCGGTTTGTTTCGTAGCGGAATATTCCGTCTGGTGGAAAGTCCAAGTGACTAACGGGTAACCAGCGCATACGCCTGGGTGGCGATCTCCAGTTCCTCATCCGTCGGGACCACCGCCACCGCCACCCGGGCGTGATCCGCCGAGACCAGCCGCGGCTCGCCGGAGCGCACGGCATTGGCCTCCGGGTCCAGCGCCAGGCCCAGCTCGGCCAGACCGTCCAGTGCGGCCGCGCGGACCTGGTGGGCGTTCTCGCCGACCCCGGCCGTGAAGGTCACCGCGTCCACCCGTCCCAGCACGGCCGAGTAGGCCCCGATGTACTTCTTCAGACGGTGGACGTACGCGGCGAAGGCGAGGCTCGCCGCCTCGTCGCCCTCGCCCGCCCGCCGGAGCACCTCGCGCATGTCGTTGTCGCCGCACATGCCCAGCAGACCGCTCTTCTTGTTCAGGAGCGAATCGATCTCATCCACCGAGAAGCCGCCCACCCGCGCCAGATGGAAGACGACCGCCGGATCGACATCGCCCGAACGGGTCCCCATGACCAGCCCCTCCAGCGGGGTCAGGCCCATGGACGTCTCCACGCACACCCCGCCCCGCACGGCCGAGGCGGAGGCGCCGTTGCCCAGGTGCAGCACGATCACGTTCACGTCCTCCACCGGTCGGCCCAGCAGCTCGGCCGTCGCCCGGGAGACGTACGCGTGGGAGGTGCCGTGGAAGCCGTACCGCCGGATGGAGTACGCGTCGGCGGTCGCGGCGTCGATCGCGTACCGCGCCACGTACTCCGGCATCGTCGAGTGGAAGGCCGTGTCGAAGACGGCGACCTGCGGGATGTCCGCGCGCAGGGCCCGCGCCACCTCGATGCCCGTCACGTTCGCCGGGTTGTGCAGCGGAGCCAGCGGGATCAGGCTCCGGATCTCCGCCAGTACCTCGTCGTCGATCACGGTCGGCCGGGTGAAGCGCGTCCCGCCGTGCACCACCCGGTGGCCCACCGCGGCCAGTTCGGGGGAGTCCAGCCCCATCCCGTCGGCGGCGAGCTCCGCGGCCACGGCCTTCAGTGCCGCCCCGTGGTCCGCGATCGGGCCGACCTGCTCCCGCCGTCCGCCCACGGCGCCGGGACCGGTGAGCGGCTCGTGCACCAGCCGGGAGGTCTCCTCGCCGATGCGCTCCACCAGGCCGGACGCCAGCCGGGAGCGGTCCGCCATGTCGAGGAGCCGGTACTTGACCGACGAGGAGCCGGAGTTGAGGACGAGTACGCGCGATGCGGTCACGGTGGAGGTCTTTCCTTGTCGCGGGTGGTGAGGGGGAGTGGCAGGGGTCAGACGGTGGGCGCCGGCGCGCCCTGCGCCTGGATCGCGGTGATGGCCACGGTGGTGACGATGTCCTGGACGAGCGCGCCGCGCGAGAGGTCGTTGACCGGCTTGCGCAGACCCTGGAGCACCGGGCCGACCGCGACGGCGCCCGCCGAACGCTGCACGGCCTTGTAGGTGTTGTTGCCCGTGTTGAGGTCGGGGAAGACCAGCACCGTCGCGCGGCCGGCCACCGCGGACCCGGGCAGCTTGGTCGCGGCGACCGAGGGCTCCACGGCCGCGTCGTACTGGATCGGCCCCTCGACGGCCAGGTCGGGGCGCTGCTCGCGGATCAGCTCGGTGGCCTTGCGGACCTTGTCGACGTCCGCACCGCTGCCGGAGGTCCCGGTCGAGTACGAGAGCATCGCGATCCGCGGCTCGACGCCGAAGGCGGCCGCGGTGGCGGCCGACTGGACGGCGATGTCGGCGAGCTGCTCGGCGTTCGGGTCCGGATTGACCGCGCAGTCGCCGTAGACGAGGACCCGGTCGGCCAGGCACATGAAGAAGACCGAGGAGACGATGGACGCCTCCGGCTTCGTCTTGATGATCTCGAAGGCCGGGCGGATGGTCGCCGCGGTGGAGTGCACCGAACCGGAGACCATGCCGTCCGCCAGGCCGCGCTGGACCATCAGGGTGCCGAAGTAGTTGACATCGGTGACCACGTCGTGGGCCAGCTCCACCGTCATCCCCCTGTGGGCGCGGACCTGGGCGTAGTACTCGGCGAAACCCTCCCGCATCGGGGAGGTCGCAGGGTCGATGAGCTGTGCGCCCGAGATGTCGATGCCGAGGTCGCCGGCCTTCTTCAGGATCGCCTGCTCCTCGCCCAGCAGGGTCAGGTCGCAGACCCCTCGGCGCAGCACCACGTCCGCAGCGCGCAGCACCCGCTCCTCGGTGCCCTCGGGCAGCACGACGCGGCGGCGCTCCGAGCGGGCCCGCTCCAGCAGCTCGTGCTCGAACATCATCGGGGTGACCCGCTCCGAACGGGCCACCGACAGCAGACCGCGCAGCTCCCCGGTGTCCACGTGCCGCTCGAACAGGCCGAGCGCGGTCTCCAGCTTGCGCGGGGTCGCCGAGTTCAACCGGCTCTGCAGCGAGAAGAGTTCGGCGGCGGTCGGGAAGCTGTTGCCGGCCACCGACACCACGGGCGTGCCCGGCGCCAGCTTCGAGGCCAGTGCCAGGATGTCCCGGCCCGGGCGCTCGTTCAGGGTGAGCAGCACACCGGCGATCGGCGGGGTCCCCGAGGCGTGCGCGGCCAGGGCGCCTATCACCAGGTCGGAGCGGTCTCCCGGGGTCACGACCAGGCAGCCGGGGGTCAGGGCGTTCAGGAAGTTCGGCAGCATCGCACCGCCGAAGACGAAGTCCAGGGCGTCGCGGGCCAGCCCGGCCTCGTCGCCGAGGAGCACCTCACCGCCGAGGTCCCGGGTGATCTGGGCGACGGTCGGGGCGGAGAGCGACTTGTCGTCCGGCAGCACGTAGCAGGGCACGGGGAGCCGGGCGGCCAGCCGCTCGGCTATGACGTCGCGGTCCTCCGCGGCCACCCGGTTCACGACCATGGCGACGACGTGGCAGCCCAGGGTCTCGTAGGCGCGGTAGGCGTTGCGGGCCTCGGCGCGGACGGCCTCGGCCTGGTGCCTGGTGCCGCCCACGACGGGCACGACGACCGCGCCGAGCTCGTTGGCGAGGCGGGCGTTGAGCGCCAGCTCGTCGGGGAGGTTGGTGTCGGCGTAGTCGGTGCCGAGGACGAGCATGACCTCGTAGTCGCGGGCCACCCGGTGGTAGCGGTCGACCAGCTCGGAGACGAGTTCGTCGGTGCCCTTCTCGGCCTGGATCGCCGAGGCCTCCCGGTACGACATCCCGTAGGCCGTCGAGGCGTCCTGCTCGATCCGGTAGCGGGCCTTGAGGAGGTCGAAGAGCCGGTCCGGTGAGTCGTGCAGGAGCGGACGGTAGACGCCGACCCGGCCCGTCTGCCGGGTCAGCAGCTCCATGATCCCCAGCTCGACGACCTGCCGGCCGTCCCCCCGCTCGATCCCGGTCACGTACACGCTGCGCGTCACGCCGGCTCTCCGTCCCATGCTGTGGATGTCTTTTTGGTCTGGCTCGACCTCTTGACAATACCTCTGTCAATGGGTAGGGCGCCCCCCGGAAAAAGGTCTGGCCGGGAGGGTCGAAAGACCTTCCGGGCGGAGCAGCCGAAAACGCGCGGTACCCCGGGCCCGTGGAACAATCGGACAGGCTTCATCATTACGCCCTTCATATGTACGGCAGGAGACACAGCACGATGCGTATCGGAGTTCTCACCGCAGGCGGCGACTGTCCGGGCCTCAACGCTGTCATCCGGTCGGTCGTACACCGTGCCGTGGTCGGGCACGGTGACGAGGTCATCGGTTTCGAGGACGGCTTCAAGGGCCTCCTCGACGGCAACTTCCGCCCCCTCGACATCAATGCCGTCAGCGGCATCCTCGCCCGCGGCGGAACGATTCTCGGTTCGGCACGCATGGAGCGCGCACGTCTCCACGAAGCCGCCGAGAACGCGCAGGAGCTGGCGGAGCGCTACGGCATCGACGCCCTCATCCCGATCGGCGGCGAGGGCACCCTGACCGCCTCCCGGATGCTGTCGGACGCCGGGATGCCGGTCGTCGGCGTACCGAAGACCATCGACAACGACATCTCCTCCACCGACCGCACCTTCGGCTTCGACACCGCCGTCATGGTCGCCACCGAGGCGATCGACCGTCTCAAGACCACCGCCGAATCGCACCAGCGCGTGATGGTCGTCGAGGTCATGGGCCGCCACGCCGGCTGGATCGCCCTGGAGTCCGGCATGGCCGGCGGCGCGCACGGAATCTGCCTGCCGGAACGCCGGTTCGAGGTGGACGCGCTCGTGAAGATGGTCGAGGAACGGTTCGCCCGCGGCAAGAAGTTCGCCGTGATCTGCGTTGCCGAGGGCGCGCACCCGGCCGAGGGCTCCATGCCCTACGAGAAGGGCGCGATCGACCAGTACGGTCACGAGCGCTTCGCCGGCATCGGCAACCGCCTCGCGATCGAGCTGGAGCACCGCCTCGGCAAGGAGGCCCGCCCCGTCATCCTCGGCCACGTCCAGCGCGGTGGCACCCCCACCGCCTACGACCGGGTGCTCGCGACCCGCTTCGGCTGGCACGCCGTGGAGGCCGTCCATCGCGGCGAATTCGGCAACATGACCGCCCTGCGCGGCACCGACATCGTGATGGCCCCGCTCGCCGAGGCGGTCACCGCACTGAAGACGGTCCCCGAGGAGCGCATGTACGAGGCGGAGTCGGTCTTCTAGACGCCCCGCGGGCCGCCGAACCGGGCGGCCCCGCACGGAGCGGCCCGAAGCGAGCGGCTCCGCGCCGGTCGGCGTCGTGCGGGGACGGGGGATCCCGGCCGGGCAGGATCCGGAAGGGACGGCCTAGCCCGCACCGCCCGCGAGGTACCAGAAGCGGTCCACGATCTCGGCGAGGAACTCGCGGCCGGCGTCGCCGCTGCCGGCTTCGCCCTGGCCGCCGCCCCAGCTGAGGGTGGCCACCATGCGCGACTGGTAGTCCCCGTGCAGCTGCTCCAGTACCCGCTCCAGGTGGTGCTTGGGGATCGGCAGCAGCTTGCCCAGTGGTTTCACGTACGCCTGCCAGCGCGTGGTGACCGCGCTGCGCAGCAGCTCGGCCAGTTCCTCGTGCTTGCCGGTCGCGGTCACGAACTGGGCCAGAGTCAGACCCAGCACCGAGGCGAGGGCGGCGGACTGCCGCTCGTTGCCCTTCCAGCGGCCGGTGTCCTCCATCTTCTGGTACGACCCGGTCTCCAGGCCGATCCGCCGGGCCAGGTCGTCCGCCGCGAGGCCCCGGGCGACCCGGTGCTCCCGCAGGGTGACCGGCTCGGCGAGCAGTTCCCCGGGGGAACACCACAGGACGCCCGCGAGCGCCGTGACTTCGGCGGAGGAAGGTGATATTTCGCCACGCTCCCAGGCCATCACGGTCTCGGGTGCGACGACGAGTCCGTACTGGGCGCGCAGGCCGTAGGCGACATGACCGGGAGCCATGCCCAGGGCCGCGCGCAGGCGACGCGCGGCGGGGGCATTGAAAGGCGGGCTGGAGTGCACACCGCACACCGTAGAAGTGGCCAGGCTGTGGCGCCTACAGACCAAACAAACAAGCCCATACCTCGTAGGAACGTCCTATGAAGTTAAGGGCTTTCGTCGGGTTTCCGTGCGACTGTCCGGTAATCGGTGACGCCGCTAGATCCTTTCCATGGGTACGGTTCCAGCCATCGCCCGTCGATGCAAGACCCTTCACATCCTCCGCACCATGTGAACCGACCATCCATCCCGTGCGTGATTCCTTCAGGGGCCCTCGCCCACGGGGGTGGCGAGGGCCCTTGCCTTGACGTCGGCGTCAAGGAATACGGTCCTGCCATGCGCATCGGCGAACTGGCGGAGCGGGCCGGGACGAGCACCCGGACGCTGAGGTACTACGAGTCGCGCGGGCTGCTCCCCGCGCGACGGGCCGACAACGGCTACCGGACCTACGACGAGGACGACCTGCGGCTGCTGAGTCAGATCCGCGTGCTCCAGGACTTCGGCTTCGAGCTGGAGGAGACCCGGCCCTTCGTGGACTGCCTGCGGGCCGGCCACCCGGCCGGCGACTCCTGCCCCGCCTCGCTCGCCGTCTACCGGCGCAAGCTCGCCGAGCTGGACGGCCTGATCGGCCAGCTGGCCGACGTGCGCGAGCAGCTCGGGCGGCAGCTGGCCGACGCGGAACGGGCGGCCGGCGAAGCGGCCGTGCCGAAGTGCGAGATGACCGGATGACCGGGTGACCGGACGGACGAGAGGGACGGGGACATGAAGGCTCACGGTGTGGCACAGGTGACCGACGCGGATTTCGAGGCCGAAGTGCTCGGGGAGCGGGGACGGCCCGTCCTCGTGGAGTTCACGGCGGACTGGTGCGGCCCCTGCCGCCGGCTCGCCCCCGTACTCTCCTCGATCGCCGCCGAGGAGGCCGACCGGCTCAAGGTCGTGCAGATCGACGCGGACAGCAACCCCGGGGCCGTCACCCGGTACGGGGTGCTGTCCATGCCGACCCTGCTCGTCTTCCGTGACGGCGAGCCCGTCCAGCAGATGGTCGGGGCCCGGGCCAGGCGCAGGCTGCTCCAGGAACTGGAGGAGCAGCTGGCCACGGCCTGAGCCCCGATGCCCCGGAGCCGGCTCCGGGGCATCGGGGCCTCAGCCCTCCGGCCGGAACCAGACCGTCGCCAGCGGCGGGAGGGTCATGCGCAGGCTCGCCGGGCGGCCCTGCGCCGGGACCGGCTCCGGCCGCAGCGGCTGCGCGTGGTGGACGCCGCTGCCGCCGTAGACCTCCAGGTCGGTGTTGAGCACCTCCTGCCACAGCGGCACCTCCTCCGGCACCCCGATCCGGTATCCGTGCCGGACCACGGGCGAGAAGTTCGACACCGCCAGCAACTGCGAGCCGTCCTGCGCGTACCGCAGGAACGCGAAGACGTTGTCCTCCGCGGCGTCCGCCTCCACCCAGGCGAAGCCCTCCGGCACGGTGTCCCGCTCCCAGAGCGCGGGCGCCGCCGCGTAGGTGCGGTTCAGGTCGCGCACCAGGTCCCGTACGCCGCGGTGGTCACCCGCCGCCGAGTAGGAGGAGTCCAGCAGCCACCAGTCCGGCCCGTGCGCCTCCGACCACTCCGATCCCTGCGCGAACTCCTGCCCCATGAAGAGCAGTTGCTTGCCCGGGTGGGCCCACATGAAGCCCAGGTACGCGCGGTGCGAGGCCCGCCGCTGCCACCAGTCCGCCCCGGGCATCCGCGACACCAGCGAACCCTTGCCGTGCACCACCTCGTCGTGCGAGATGGGCAGCACGTAGTTCTCGCTGAAGGCGTAGATCATCCCGAAGGTCATGTCGTTGTGGTGGTACTTGCGGTGCACCGGCTCCTTCGACATGTAGCGCAGGGTGTCGTGCATCCACCCCATGTTCCACTTCAGGCCGAAGCCGAGCCCGCCGGAGTCCGTCGGCCGGGTCACGCCCGTCCAGGCCGTGGACTCCTCCGCGATCGTCACGACCCCCGGGCAGCGCCGGTACACCGTCGCGTTCATCTCCTGGAGGAAGCCGACCGCGTCCAGGTTCTCCCGCCCGCCGTGCTCATTGGGCGCCCACTCGCCCTCACCGCGCGAGTAGTCGAGGTAGAGCATCGAGGCCACCGCGTCCACCCGCAGGCCGTCCACGTGGAACTCCTCGCACCAGTACACGGCGTTGGCGACGAGGAAGTTGCGGACCTCCTTGCGGCCGTAGTCGAATTCCAGCGTCCCCCAGTCCGGGTGCGCCGCCCGGCGCGGGTCGTGGTGCTCGTAGAGCGGCCGCCCGTCGAACTCCGCGAGGGCCCAGTCGTCGCGCGGGAAGTGCGCGGGAACCCAGTCGACGATCACCCCGATTTCGGCCCGGTGCAGCGCGTCCACGAGGAAGCGGAAGTCGTCCGGCGTGCCCATCCGTGAGGTCGGCGCGTAGAAGCCGGTGACCTGGTACCCCCACGAGCCGCCGAAGGGGTGCTCGGCGACCGGCATCAGCTCCACGTGCGTGAAGCCCAGTTCCTTGACGTACGCGGGGAGCTGTTCGGCGAGCTGCCGGTAGGACAGCCCGGGCCGCCAGGACGCCAGGTGCACCTCGTACACCGAGAACGGGGCCTGGTGCGGGGGACGGGCGCCGCGCCCGGCCATCCACGCCGCGTCCTGCCACTCGTACCGGGAGGAGGTGACCACCGAGGCGTTCGCCGGGGGGACCTCCGCGGACCGGGCCATCGGGTCGGCGCGCAGGGTGTGACTGCCGTCCGGGCGGGTGATGTCGTACTTGTAGAGCGTCCCGGCGCCCACCCCGGGCAGGAACAGCTCCCACACCCCCGTCGAGCCGAGCGAGCGCATCGGGTAGGCGGCGGAGTCCCAGTACGAGAAGTCCCCGGAGACCCGGACCCCCTGGGCGTTCGGCGCCCACACCGTGAAGCGGGTCCCGGCCACGCCCTGGTGCTCCATGGGCTCGGCGCCGAGCGCCTTCCACAGCTGTTCGTGGCGGCCCTCGCCGATCAGGTGCAGGTCCAGCTCGCCGAGGGCGGGCAGGAACCGGTACGGGTCGTGGACCTCGATCTCGTCGCTGTCGTAGGTGAGCAGCAGCCGGTACTCCGGCACGCCGGTCAGCGGCAGCAGCCCCGAGAAGAGCCCGTCGCCCTCGTCGACGAGCTCGGCCCGCAGTCCCTTCGCCACGACGGTGACCGCCTTGGCGTAGGGGCGCAGCACCCGGAAGGCCACCCCGCCCCGCTGGGTGCGGGCCCCCAGCACCGCGTGCGGATCGTGGTGGCGGCCCTCCAGCAGCCGGGCCCTTTCGTCGGCGCCTAGTGCGGGCGCCGGCCGGACGCCGTGCGCAGGATCGGCGCGGCGGGCCCGGGGAGTACGGGCCTTCTTCACCGCCGCCGGAGCGGGTGCGGCTTCGTCGCGGACGGTCGGTGACGGCTGTCGTGCGGCGCTCACGCGAGCGGCCTCCTCGGGGGCTTCGGATGGGGGTGCGGGGAGATGGAGCCGGGGGCGGGCGGGGTCGGCGGCACGCGGTGGGCGGGCCGTACGGGCTCCGAGAGCCGCCGGATGGCGGCCATCGGGACGTGCAGCCAGTCGGGGCGGTGCCGGGACTCGTACCGCGCCTCGTAAACCGCCTTGTCGGTCTCGTACGCGCGCAGCAGTACGGGGTCCTCGCGGGGGTCCCGGCCGGTGGTCCGGGCGTAGCCCTCGCAGAAGGCGGCCCGGCAGTCGTCCGCCCAGGCGGGGGCGAACGGCCGGTGCGAGCGGGCGGCGTAGTCGAAGGAACGCAGTATCCCGGCGATGTCGCGCACCGCCGGTTCGGGACGGCGCCGGTCGGCCAGCGGCCGGGCCGGCTCGCCCTCGAAGTCGATCAACGACCAGCTGCCGTCGAGGGTGCGCAGGGTCTGACCCAGATGGAGGTCCCCGTGGATCCGCTGGGCGGGCACGCCCGCGCCCCGGGAGGCGGCCAGCGCGTCGAAGGCGCCCCGCAGCCCCGCCTCGTAGGGCCGCAGCGCCGGTACCTCGCGGGCGGTGGCGGCCAGCCGCGCCGTCATGCCCGCGGCGAGCCGGGCGGTCTGCTCCGGCCCGAGCGCGACCGTGGGCAGCGCGGCGGCCAGCGCGCTGTGCACCTCGGCGGTGGCCCGGCCCAGCGCGTGCGCCTCCGCGGTGAAGTCGGCCCCGGCGCCGAGCCGGCGCAGTGCGAGCTGCCAGCCGTCGTCGGAGCCGCGCAGGTACGGCTGGAGCACCCCCAGGGTCAGCGGTTCGCTGCCGGGCGGCACGGCCTCGTACCAGGCGACGGGCGCCGGGACGCGGGCGCAGCCGGCGGCGGCCAGCGCCCTGGGCAGTTCCAGGTCCGGGTTGATCCCGGGGCCCACCCGGCGGAAGACCTTCAGGATGAACGAATCTCCGTAGATCAGAGAGGAGTTCGTCTGCTCCCCGGAGATCGGCCGGGGCGTGAGCCCCGCCGGGATCGGCGTGGCCGGGTCCCGGTCGAAGCGCAGCGGCCCGAGGCTGCCGGGGGAGCGCAGCCGCTCCAGCAGCATGGCCGCGAGCCGCGGGTCGCCGAGCGCCTCGTACACCGCCCGGCCCGCGTACGGGCCGTCCTCGGCGTGGCCGATCAGGGTCGGTGCGAGGGCGGGCGGCAGGGACGGGCGGATGCCCAGCAGCAGTTGGTAGCAGTCCCCGTCGACGTCGAGGAGCACGTGCAGCAGTCCGGGGGTGGACCCCGGTGGCAGCAGCTCGGCCGCCGAGACGGTTCTGAGGCTGCTGATGGTGCGGCCCTTGCCCGCGAACCAGCGCTGTGCGGGCAGCCAGGCCCTCAGCATCGGCTCCAGCGGAGCGATCCCGGCGGCCCGGTCGGCCGTCAGCCGGCTCCGGGCGGATGCAGCCTCCGACATGGCGTCGCGTCCTTTCCCCGGGCCGTCACAGAATGCGCAGAGTGTCCCGGATGCGCGGCAGTTGCTTCTCCGGCATGTGCGAGTGTCGGGTCAGGATGGTCCGTACAGGGCGGGCGATTGACCCATTCGAGCTGCCCGCCCCGTCCTCGGCCCGCTACTCGGCGCGTTTGTCGACGCGCTGTTCGGTCCGCAGGCGGAACCAGTAGAAGCCGTGGCCCGCCAGGGTCAGCAGGTACGGCCACTCGCCGATCGGCGGGAAGCGCACGTCACCCGTGAGCTCCACCGGGACCCGCCCGTTGAACGACCGCAGATCCAGCTCGGTGGGCTGCGCGAAGCGGGAGAAGTTGTGCACGCACAGCACCAGGTCGTCCCCGTACTCGCGGAGGAACGCGAGCACCGCCGGGTTCGACGACGGCAGTTCGGTGTACGAGCCGAGACCGAAAGCGGTGTTCGCCTTGCGGATCTCGATCAGCCGCCGGGTCCAGTGCAGCAGTGAGGAGGGCGACGCCATGGCCGCCTCGACATTGGTGACCTGGTACCCGTAGACCGGGTCCATGATGACCGGCAGGTTCAGCCTGCCCGGATCGCACGAGGAGAAACCGGCGTTGCGGTCCGGGGTCCACTGCATGGGCGTGCGCACACCGTCGCGGTCGCCCAGCCAGATGTTGTCGCCCATGCCGATCTCGTCGCCGTAGTAGAGGATCGGCGAGCCGGGCAGGGACAGCAGCAGGGCGGTGAACAGCTCGATCTGGTTGCGGTCGTTGTCCAGGAGCGGGGCGAGCCGGCGCCGGATGCCGATGTTGGCCCGCATCCGCGGATCCTTGGCGTACTCGGCGTACATGTAGTCGCGCTCTTCGTCCGTGACCATTTCGAGGGTGAGCTCGTCGTGGTTGCGCAGGAAGATTCCCCACTGGCAGCGGTCCGGGATCGCCGGAGTCTTGGCCAGGATTTCGGAGACCGGGTAGCGGGACTCTCTTCGTACGGCCATGAAGATGCGCGGCATGACGGGGAAGTGGAACGCCATGTGGCACTCGTCCCCGCCCTTCGCGTAGTCCCCGAAGTAGTCGACGACGTCCTCGGGCCACTGGTTGGCCTCGGCGAGCAGGACGGTGTCCGGGTAGTGCGCGTCGATCTCGGCCCGGACCCGCTTGAGGAGCTGGTGGGTTCGGGGCAGGTTCTCGCAGTTGGTGCCCTCCTCGGCGTACAGGTAGGGCACGGCGTCGAGGCGGAAGCCGTCGATGCCGAGGTCGAGCCAGAAGCGCAGGGCCGAGACGATCTCCTCCACCACGGCCGGGTTCTCGTAGTTGAGGTCCGGCTGGTGGGAGAAGAAGCGGTGCCAGTAGTACTGCTTGCGTACCGGGTCGTACGTCCAGTTGGAGGTCTCGGTGTCGACGAAGATGATGCGGGCGTCCTGGTACTGCTTGTCGTTGTCGGCCCACATGTAGTAGTCGCCGTACGGACCGTCCGGGTCCTTGCGCGACTGCTGGAACCACTCGTGCTGATCGCTGGTGTGGTTCATGACGAAGTCGATGATCACCCGCATGCCGCGGGTGTGCGCGGCGTCCACGAACTCCACGAAGTCGGCGAGGTCGCCGAACTCGGGGAGCACGGAGGTGTAGTCGGCGACGTCGTATCCCCCGTCGCGCAGGGGTGAGGCGAAGAACGGCGGCAGCCAGAGGCAGTCGACACCGAGCCACTGGAGATAGTCCAGCTTGCTGGTGAGCCCCTTGAGGTCCCCGACGCCGTCGCCGTTGCTGTCGTGGAAGGAGCGGACGAGGACCTCGTAGAAGACCGCCCGCTTGAACCAGTCGGGATCGCGGTCCTTGGCGGGGGTGTCCTCGAAGGTGTCGTGGACGGGATCGTTGATCATCATGTGGTGGGTGACCCTCCGGTGGGCGGGGACGGTCGCAGAGCGGCCAGTACGTGCGCGGGCGCGCGGCCCGGCTCTAGGCGCACGTAGTTCGCTCTGCCCCAGTGATAGGTCTCGCCGGTGAGCTCGTCGCGCACCGCGAGGGACCCGTGCCAGTCGAGGCCGAGTACCGGCATGTCCAACGAGACCGTCGCCTCCTGGGTGTGGTGCGGATCGAGGTTGACGACCACCAGTACGGAATTGGCTCCGGCGTGCTTCGAATAGGCGATCACCTGTTCGTTGTCGGTCGAGTGGAAGTGGATGTCGCGCAGCTGCTGGAGCGCGGGGTTGCGGCGGCGCAGCCGGTTCAGCGAGGTGATCAGCGGGGCGATGGTGGCGCCGGTGCGGTCGGCGGCCGCCCAGTCGCGTGGCCGGAACTCGTACTTCTCGGAGTTCAGGTACTCCTCGCTGCCCTCCCGCACCGGAGTGTTCTCGCAGAGCTCGTAGCCGGCGTAGACCCCCCAGGCGGGGGAGAGGGTGGCCGCGAGGACGGCCCGGACCTCGAAGGCGGGACGGCCGCCGTGCTGGAGGTACTCGTGCAGGATGTCCGGGGTGTTGACGAAGAAATTCGGCCGCATGACCGAGGCGGAGGGGGTGGCGGCCAGTTCGGTCACGTATTCGGTCAGCTCGGCCTTGGTGTTGCGCCAGGTGAAGTACGTGTACGACTGCTGGAAGCCGATGGCGGCCAGCGCCCGCATCATCGCGGGCCGGGTGAAGGCCTCCGCCAGGAAGATCACGTCCGGGTCGGACTTGTTGATGTCCGCGATCACCTTCTGCCAGAAGACGACCGGCTTGGTGTGCGGATTGTCGACCCGGAAGATCCGGACGCCGTGGCCCATCCAGTGCCGCAGGATCCGGCAGGTCTCCTCGACGATCCCGGCCATGTCGGTGTCGAAGTGGATCGGGTAGATGTCCTGGTACTTCTTCGGAGGGTTCTCCGCGTACGCGATCGTCCCGTCGGCGCGGTGGCGGAACCACTCCGGGTGCTTCTCCACCCAGGGGTGGTCGGGGGAGCACTGCAGGGCGAAGTCCAGCGCGATCTCCATGCCCAGCTCGCGGGCGCGCCCGACGAAGGCGTCGAAGTCCTCGATGGTGCCGAGCTCCGGGTGGACCGCGTCGTGCCCGCCCTCCGTGGAGCCGATGGCCCACGGCACGCCGGGGTCCCAACTCCCCGCGGAGAGCGTGTTGTTCGGCCCCTTGCGGTAAGTGGACCCGATCGGGTGGATGGGTGGCAGGTAGACCACGTCGAACCCCATCGCGGCGATCGCCGGCAGCCGCTCGGCGGCGGTCCGGAAGGTCCCGCTGACGGGAGCCTCGTCGGGCTCCAGCACTGCTCCCTCGGAGCGCGGGAACATCTCGTACCAGGAGCCGAAGAGGGCCCGCTTGCGCTCCACCAGCAGCGGCAGCGGCTTGGAGGCCGTGACCAGCTCCCGGTACGGGCGCCTGGCGAGCGCGGCGTCCACGGCGGGGTCCAGGGCGGCCCTGTGGCGTTCGATCGCGGGCCGGTCCTCGTCGCGCATGGCCTCGGCGGCGGCCAGAACGGCCTCGCGCCCGTCGCGCTTGGGGATCCGGGCCCCGGCCCGCTCGTAGAGCTCGGCGCCCTCCAGCAGCATCAGCCCGGTGTCGATCCCGGCGGGGATCTTGATCGCGGCATGGGCCCGCCAGGTGGCCACCGGATCGCTCCACGCCTCGACGGTGTACGTCCACCTCCCCTCGACCTCGACGGAAATCTTGGCCCCCCACCGGTCGGTGCCGGGGGCGAGTTCGCTCAGCGGCACGGGGGCGCGCAGCCGCCCGCCCGGATCACGCAGGACGAGGTGGGCGGCGACGGCGTCGTGCCCCTCGCGGAACACGGTGGCGGAGATCTCGAAGACCTCGTCCACGACCGCCTTTGCGGGTCTGGCGCCGCAGTCGACGGCGGGGCGGACGTCCAGCACGGGAATGCGACCGATCATGATGGGATCACCTGGGGGCAGTTCGCAGGGCTCGGTGACAACAGGCCAGCCGGAATCACGGCTGGTAGTGCACGCTCTGTTCGCTCTGTTTCTAGCCGCTCAGTGGACGGCTGGGCTGCGGGCATGGCCGCTCCTGTCCGCGTTCACTCGGGTGGCGGGGAGAGGGTTTGTGGGCGGGTGCGCCGTGCGTGTACGCGTGTACCCGGGGAGCCCTTCCCACTATCACCCCACCCAACCCGGGTGCTCGGTTAACTACTCGTACGTAGTGGAACGGGCAATACCAAGGGTCCGGTCGACTTCCGGCCGGGCTTCGTCAAGTCGGCCGGGACCAGGTGACGTACGGGCGGACGCGGCGGCGGGCGGGGGCGCGGCCGGGGTGGGGCCGGGGCGCGGCCGGGGCGGGGAAACACCCGTCACACGGGCCCCGGGGACCCCGTCGACCGAGCCGCCGGCACCACCCCGGGAGGCGACGGTCCGTCAGGCCGGAAGGCCGGGGTGACCAGCGGTCCCGGGATCCTGAAGATGCGTTCGAAGGGCGACCGCCGTCGTCCGGCTGTGCCGGCGCGCACTCGCCGGGGCCGACGGGCGGGGCGGAGCGCCCGCTGCCGCGGCGGATCCCGGGCGGCGGCGCGCAGGAGAGGCGATCCCCGGCGATTTCCGGCCGAGCGCCCGGAAGCCCGCGGTCGCACCCGCCTCCGCGGGCGCCACAGGCGCCATGGCCGGAACCCGCGGGCGTCGCTAGCCTTCCGGGGGTGATGCGCGGGTGCACAGCGTGGTGCGGCCGCTCCTATCCGTAATCCCCTGCGAAGGTGGAACACGTGAAGGCTATCCGTCGATTCACCGTGCGCCCCGTCCTCCCGGAATCCCTGCTGCCGCTCACCGGCCTCGCGCGCAATCTGCGCTGGTCGTGGCATGCCGAAACCCGTGAACTCTTCCAATCCGTCGACCCCGAGGGCTGGCAGGCCGCCGGCGGCGATCCCGTCCGGCTGCTCGGCGCCGTCCCCGCGGCCCGGCTCGCGGAACTGGCCGCCGACCGCCGGTTCCTGCGGCGGCTCGCCGTCGCCGCCGCCGACCTCGATGACTACGTGAACGGCGGGAGGTGGTACCAGAGCCAGGAGAACGCCGCGGAACTACCTGCCGCCATCGCCTATTTCTCGCCCGAATTCGGGATCACCGCCGCCCTGCCCCAGTACTCCGGCGGCCTCGGCATCCTCGCCGGGGACCACCTGAAGGCCGCCAGCGACCTCGGCGTCCCGCTCATCGGCGTGGGCCTGCTCTACCGCCACGGCTACTTCCGGCAGTCGCTCTCCCGCGACGGCTGGCAGCAGGAGCACTATCCCGTCCTCGACCCCAACGAACTTCCGCTCGGCCTGCTCCGCCAGGACGACGGCACCCCCGCCCGCGTCTCGCTGACCCTGCCCGGCGGACGCACCCTGCACGCCCACATCTGGCAGGCCCGTGTCGGCCGGGTGCCGCTGCTGCTCCTGGACTCCGATGTCGAGGACAACGACGCCCCGGCCCGCGAGGTGACCGACCGGCTCTACGGCGGCGGCAGCGACCACCGGCTGCTCCAGGAGATGCTGCTGGGCATCGGAGGCGTGCGCGCGGTGCGCACGTACTGCCGGATCACCGGGCACCCCGACCCCGAGGTCTTCCACACCAACGAGGGCCACGCCGGATTCCTCGGGCTCGAACGCATAAGGGAACTGGAGCGGGAGCAGGGCCTCGGTTTCGAAGCCGCCGTCGAGGCGGTGCGCGCCGGAACCGTGTTCACCACGCACACCCCCGTCCCGGCCGGGATCGACCGCTTCGAGCGGGCCCTGGTCGCCCGGCACTTCGGGGAGGGCGGCGAACTGGCCGGCGTACCCGTCGAGCGGATCCTGGAACTGGGCGCCGAGACCTACCCCGGCGGCGACCCCGGGGTGTTCAACATGGCCGTGATGGGCCTGCGCCTGGCCCAGCGGGCCAACGGGGTGTCCACCCTGCACGGCGCCGTGAGCCGGGAGATGTTCGCCGGGCTGTGGCCCGGCTTCGACCCGGCCGACGTGCCCATCACCTCCGTGACCAACGGGGTGCACGCCCCGACCTGGGTGGCCCCCGAGGTGATCCGGCTCGGCGCCCGCCAGATCGGCGCGGGCCGCACCGAGGACGCCCTGTCGGTCGGCGGCTCCCCCCGCTGGGACGCGGTCGCCGACATCCCGGACCAGGACGTGTGGGACCTGCGCCGGGTACTGCGCGAGCAGCTGGTGCAGGAGGTACGGGACCGGCTGCGGGCCTCGTGGCGCCAGCGCGGGGCCGCGGCGGCCGAACTGGGCTGGGTCGACTCCGTACTCGACCCCGACGTGCTGACGATCGGCTTCGCCCGGCGCGTGCCCTCGTACAAGCGGCTGACACTGATGCTGCGCGATCCGGAGCGGCTGCGCAGGCTGCTGCTGGACCCGGAGCGGCCGGTGCAGATCGTCGTCGCGGGCAAGGCGCACCCGGCCGACGACGGCGGGAAGCGGCTCGTGCAGGAACTGGTGCGGTTCGCGGACGACCCGCGGGTACGGCACCGGATCGTGTTCCTGCCCGACTACGGCATGGCCATGGCACAGAAGCTCTACCCGGGCTGCGACGTCTGGCTGAACAACCCGCTGCGGCCCCTGGAGGCCTGCGGCACGAGCGGGATGAAGGCCGCACTGAACGGCTGCCTCAACCTCTCCGTGCTGGACGGCTGGTGGGACGAGTGGTTCGAGCCGGACTTCGGCTGGGCCATCCCGACCGCCGACGGGCTCGGCGCGGACGAGGACCGGCGCGACCACCTGGAGGCGAGCGCCCTCTACGAGTTGATCGAGAATCGGGTCGCGCCCCGGTTCTACGACCGGGGCGGGCGCACCGGGCTCCCGGTGCGGTGGATCGAGATGGTCCGGCGCACCCTGGTCTCGCTGGGGCCGAAGGTGCTCGCCGGACGGATGGTCCGGGAGTACGTGGAGCGGCTGTACACGCCGGCCGCGCTCGCCCACCGGGCCCTGGACGCCGAGGCGGCGCGTGACCTCGCCTGGTGGAAGGGGCGGGTCCGGGCGGCCTGGCCGAGGATCTCCGTCGAGCACGTGGAGACGCTGGCCGAGGCTCCGGTCAACGGCACCGCCGAGCTGGGCGCCACCCTCACCCTGCGCGTGCAGGTGGCGCTGGACGCGCTCGCGCCCGAGGACGTGGAGGTACAGGCCTTCGCCGGCCGGGTGGACCCGCAGGACGTGATCCGGGACGGGCGGAGCTTCCCGCTCAAGCCGGCCGCGGGACCCGATCTGGACGGCCGCTGGGTGTACGAGGGCCCGCTCGCGCTCGACCGTACGGGGCCCTTCGGCTACACCGTGCGCATCCTGCCGTCGCATCCGCTGCTGGCCACCCCGGCCGAATTGGGCCTGGTCGCGGACCCGGTCGAGACGGACGCGGGGGGCGGCGTGCTCCTGCGCTGACCTCATGGGGCCGGGCGGCCCGCACCGCGGGTGCGGGCCGCCCGGCCTCCCGGGTGAACCACGCTCGCGCAGGGTCTGCCGAAACGTTTCGGCGCGGTGTCCCGCTCCTACGCTGCCCGAGGATGCCACCGGACCGGTATCCGCGGAACCCGAGGAACGGACACCCCCATGCGTCTTCGCTCGACCGCCGCCGTGATCGTCGGCGCTCTCGCGCTCGCCCTGCCCACCGCCGGGCCGTCGCTCGCCGACGACCACGGCGAACGCGCCCTCGGCACGCTGCACTACGAGTACCTCGACGCGAGCGGCGCCCCGCGCAACGGGCGGATCCTGCCCGCCGACAACGACACCTGCTACCTGCTGACGCGCACCTCACGCGACGAGCCCGCCATCGAGGTGCGCAACGAGACGCAGTCGCTGGCGGTCCTCTTCGACAACCGCAGCTGTGAGGGCGAGGCGGAGACGGTGCTGCAGCCGGGGGGCAGGGCGAAGCAGGTGGAGGTCGTCTCGGTCCGCTTCAAGCCGGTGGACGACGAGGAGGCGGGCCGCGGCGACAACGGCGGCAACGGCACCTGGCCGGGCCGGGGCGACCAGGACCAGGACCAGAACCGTGACGACGAGGACGAGGTGGAGGGCTTCGTCGCCCGCATCCTGCGCGCCCTCGGCTGATCCGGCCCCGATCGCCCCGGACACCCCGATCGCCCCGGACTCCCCGGTCGCGAGGGGCTCATGGAACAGGGCCGCCCGGGGAGGATTCCTCCCGGGCGGCCCCGTGATCTATCTGCTCAGCCGGTGTTCACGCTGCCCCGGTGGGGTCAGAAGGTGAGCTTCCAGCTGTTGATGTAGCCGGTGTCCAGGCTGGCGGCGTCCCTGACGCGCAGCTTCCAGGTGCCGTTCGCGACCTCGGAGGAGGCGTTCACGGTGAAGGACTGGACGATGTTGTCCGCGCTGCCGCCGGTGCGGTTGCGCAGGTTGTAGACGCTGCCGTCGGGAGCGACCAGGTCGACCACCAGGTCACCGACGTAGGTGTGGACGATGTTCACGTCCACCTTGAGGGCGCTCGAGGCGTTGCCCGTGCGCGTCACGTTGATCGGGGACTCGACGGTCGCGTTGTCCGCGATCTGGTAGTCCGTGGTGTTCTCGAAGACGTTCGGCTGCGTGGTGCCGACCGTCCAGGTGAACGCCGCGGTGCCGGTCTGGTTCTGCGAGTCGGTCACCGTGACGGTCACGTTGGACGTGCCCGCGGTGGTGGCGGTGCCCGAGATCAGGCCGTTGGAGGAGTTGATCGACAGCCCGGCCGGCAGGCCGGTCGCCGCGTAGCTCAGCGCACCCGGGTTCGTGCTGGTGGCCTGGACCTGCAGGCTGACGGCACTGCCCGTGACGGTGTTCTGGTTGGCGATCGGAGTGACCGAGACGCCGTTGGAGATGCGGGATCCGACGGCGATGCCGGCCCACGCGTTGGCGACGTTGTTGTAGATCGTCGAGCCCTGGCCGTAGAGGTCCGCGGCGGCCTTCAGGGTCTGGACGCGGGCTTCGGCGTAGTTGGTGTTCGACTTGAAGTAGCCCACCGTCAGCGCACGGAACCAGATCTTCGAGGCGGCGTCACGGCCGATCGCGGTGACGGGCAGGCCGTCCGCGGTCGGCGAGTTGTAGCTCACGCCGTTGATGACCTTGGCGCCCGAGCCCTCGGAGGCCAGGTAGTACCAGTGGTTGGCCGGGCCCGAGGAGTAGTGGACGTCGATGCCGCCGAGGCCGGAGTACCAGCTGTCCTTGGACGAGCCGTCCTTGCTCGGCTTGTCCATGTAGCGCAGCGGGGTGCCGTCGCCGTTGATGTCGATCTTCTCGCCGACCAGGTAGTCGCCGACGTCCTGCGGGTTGTTGGCGTAGAACTCGACGGCCGCGGCCATGATGTCCGAGGTCGCCTCGTTCAGACCGCCGGGCTCACCGCTGTAGGTCATGTTGCCGGTGACCGAGGTCAGACCGTGGGTCATCTCGTGCGCGGCCACGTCGGTGGAGGTGAGCGGCTTGTTGTTGCCCTCACCGTCGCCGTAGGTCATGCAGAAGCAGGAGTCGCTCCAGAACGCGTTGACGTAGGCGTTGCCGTAGTGGACCCGGGTGTACGGGGCCACGCCGTCGTTGCGCAGGCCGTTGCGGCCGTGCACGTTCTTGTAGTAGTCCCACGTGACAGCGGCGCCGTAGTGGGCGTCCGCGCCGGCGGTCTCCAGGTTGGACGGCAGGTTGTTGCCCCAGGTGTCGTCCGGGCCGGAGAACAGGGTGCCGGTGCCGGAGCCGGTGCCGCGGTTGAGGTTGTACGTCTTGTGGTTGCCGCGGGCGGCGTCGGTCAGGTTCCAGGTGCTGCCCGACTGGGTGGTCCCGAGGGTCACCTGGCCGCTGTACATCGTGTTGCCCGTGCCGGTCTCGATGGCCTGCCACTCGGTGATCTTGGCGCCGGTCTTGGCGTTGGTCACCACGTGGAGCTCGTTCGGCGTGCCGTCGTGCTGGAGGCCGCCGACGACGGTCTCGAACGCGAGGACCGGCGCGCCCTCGGCCGCCCAGATCACCTTGCGGGCGCCCTTGGAGGCCTTGGCCTCCTTGGAGCCCTCGGCGTTGGCGGCGGAGACGGCCTGGCTCTCGGCGGCCGCCGGGGTGACGGTCGCGCTGGTGTCCGCGACCTTGATCTCGTGGTTCGTCGCCTTGGTCACGCTCTTGGTGACCCCGCCCTTGGCGTGGACGGTGAGGTCACCGCCGAGGACCGGGAGTCCGTCGTAGGTGCGCTCGTAGGTCGTGTGCGTGGTGCCGTCGGCGTCCTGGACCACGTCGCGGACGACGAGCTTCTCGCCACTGCCGAGGCCGAGCGCCTTGGCGGCCTGGACGGTGGTGGAGTTGGCCTCGGCCAGGAGCGTCGCACGCTCCGAGGCGCTGAGTGCGCGGTTGGCCGAGCCCGGGTTGGACTGGGCGGCCTTGGGTGCCTGCGACGCGGTGGCGTCGGCGGTCGCGGTGCCGGTCTGTATACCTACGGCGAGCAGGGCTGCCGCGGCAACGAGCGCGCCGGCTGCGGTGGCACGCCTCTGGGGGGTGGACCTCAACGCAGACTCCTTCTGCAAGGGGGGTTCCGGATGGCTGGGTGGGCCTCCGGGCAGAACAGGGCTGGTGCGATGAACGGTCGAAGATTGCCACTCGCAGCGACAGATGTCAGGGCCGCGTCAAAAGGTTGGCCGGAAACGGTCCGTTGTTCGAAGATGCGTCTCCGGTATCCGGACCATTCACCTTCGCATGCCTCCCTGTACCGCCCAGCATCCGGAATGTCAGGTACCGGTTGCTAACACTTGCGCAACAAGCGGCTACGTTGACCCAAACGGCATTTACCGTACGGGTGTTTGTCGTACTGTTTGCCGGTGCGGCAGATGTTCGGTGCCAGGGGAAGCCATGGACACCTGCCGTTGTCATAGACCACGTGCCAGGGGGGCCCATGAGGCATGTCCATTTTCCTGCGCAAAGAGTGGCCAGGGCGGCCCGGGAGTCCCTTGCGCCCGCACGGCGCCTCGGGGACAAGGCCCGTTGGTACCGCCCTGCCGCAGTCGCCGCCGATTTCCTCGGCGCCGCGATCCCCGTAGGACTCGTCTTCGATGCCGCGCAGCAGGTCCGGCCGGTCTACTGCGCCCTGGCCGCGGCCGTGGCGTGGACCGGGGTGCAGGCGCTGCGCCGGCGCTACGCGTCCCGGGCGCTCGGGGAGTCCCGCGGTGTGCTGCCCGTCGTACATGACTGGCTGATTCTCATCGGCGTGCTGGCCGTTGCGCGCGTGGTGACCGAAGAGGCCACCCCCCGGCTGTCCGCCCTCGGGGCCCTGCTGCCCGCTCTGCTCATCACCGTCGCCGTCCACAAACTGACCTACCGTCACCTCTCGGCCGCCCGCCGCGAGGCCCAGGCCGTGAGCCGCGTCCTGGTCGTCGGCGAGCCCGACGCGGCCGAGGACGTCATCGCGCACCTCGCCGCCCGCACCGACCACCCGTACGTCGTCGTCGGAGTGGTCCCGGTCGGTACCGGGCCCCTCGCCAGCGGGGTACCCGTGGCGGCGCGGCTCGACGGATCGACCCCCGAGGTCCCGAACGGCGACTCCGCCGCCGTGCTCGGCGCCGTCGCCAGCCACCACGCCGATCTCGTGCTCGTGGCCCCCGGCGTGCGGATCACGGGGGAGCGGCTGCGCCGGATCGCCTGGGCGCTGCACGACGCGGGGCTGGAACTCGCGGTGTTCCCCGGGCTGGTGGAGGTCTCCGTCAAGCGGCTGGAGACCCTGTCCGCGGGCGGGCTCGCCGTGCTGCGGGTCGCGCCGCCCGTCAGCCGCGGGGTGCAGACCCTGCTCAAGTCGGCCCTGGACCGGGTGGGAGCCGCGGCAGGACTGCTGCTGCTCTCCCCGCTCCTCCTGGGGATCGTGCTGGCCATACGGTGCGGCTCGCGCGGCCCGGCCTTCTACCGCCAGCGGCGGATCGGCCGCGACGGGGCCCCGTTCGTCATGTGGAAGTTCCGCACGATGGTCGTGGACGCCGACGCGCTCAAGGCCGACCTGTCCGGGTCCAACGAGAACGACGGCCTGATGTTCAAGATGCGCCGCGACCCCCGGGTCACCCGGGTGGGCAGACTGCTGCGCCGCACCTCGCTGGACGAACTCCCGCAGCTCATCAACGTACTGACCGGCAACATGTCGCTGGTCGGGCCGCGCCCGCCGCTGCCGGAGGAGGTGGCGAAGTACGACGAGGTCGAGCTGCGCCGGCTCACCGTACGGCCCGGGATGACGGGGCTGTGGCAGATCAGCGGACGGTCCGACCTGTCCTGGGACGAGACCATCCAGCTCGACCTGCAGTACGTCGACAACTGGTCCTTCACCAGCGATGTCGACGTCATGGGCCGCACGCTCCGCGCCGTCGTCGACGGCCGCGGAGCGTACTGAGGAACCTGGGCCGCCCGTGCGATCAGCTCTGCTCGCGCCACCACCGGTAGGTGGCGGCGATGCCGTCCCGCAGTGGGACGGCGGGCTTCCAGCCGAGCGAGGTCAGGCGGCTCACGTCCAGCAGCTTGCGCGGGGTCCCGTCCGGCTTGGACGTGTCCCAGGCGAGGCGGCCGCGGAAGCCGGTCACCTCGGCGACGGTCTCGGCGAGTTCCTTGATGGTCAGGTCCTCGCCGCAGCCGATGTTGACGGGCTCGTCGCCGTCGTAGGTGTTCAGCAGCACGGCGCAGGCCGCGGCCAGGTCGTCCACGTGCAGGAACTCCCGGCGCGGGGTGCCCGAGCCCCACAGCGTGACCTCGTCACGGCCCTCGGCGGCGGCCTCGTGGAAGCGCCGGACGAGGGCCGGCAGGACGTGCGAGGTCTCCAGGTCGAAGTTGTCGCCCGGGCCGTAGAGATTGGTCGGCATGGCCGAGATGTACGAGGCCCCGTACTGCTTGCGGTAGGACTGGACCTGGACGATGCCGGCGATCTTCGCGAGGGCGTAGGCCTCGTTGGTCGGCTCCAGCGGGCCGGTCAGCAGCGCGTCCTCGCGGATGGGCTGCGGGGCCAGCTTCGGGTAGATGCAGGACGATCCGAGGAACAGCAGCCGGCCCACGCCGGCGGCGTGCGAGCCGCCGATCACGCTGAGCTGGATCTGCAGGTTCTCCTCCAGGAACTGCACCGGGTACGTGCTGTTGGCCATGATTCCGCCGACCTTGGCGGCGGCCAGCACCACGGCGTCCGGGCGGACGTCCTTCAGGTACGCCGCGGTCGCGGCGGCGTCCCGCAGGTCGAGGTCGGCCCGGCCCCGGGTGAGCACCTCGTGGCCGTCGGCGGTGAGCCGCCGGACGACCGCGGACCCCACGAGGCCGCGGTGGCCCGCGACGAAGACGCGGGCGTTCGGGGGCAGGAGCGGCAGCGAACTTGTCATACCGCCGATGATGCCAGTCCGCGCGCGCCGGGGTCGCAGGGGTCCACCGGGGCGACCGGAACCAGGGCCGGCCCGGCGCGCGTCCGCTCCGGGGAGGGGCCTGCGCCCCGCCGGGGCGGCCCGGGGGCGGCCGTGTACGGTAACGCAATCCGGCCCCCGGGCCGCGGCCGGGCCGTTCGGTGCGACGCCCGAAAGCCCGCTCCGCACCCACCCCGAGGCACAGCCTCATGAGGCGCAGCCTCATCACGACCGACAGCAACCACCTTCAAGGGGACCCCATGGGCAAGACCGCACTGATCACCGGAGTCACCGGACAGGACGGCTCGTACCTCGCCGAGCTCCTGCTCTCCAAGGGCTACACGGTGCACGGGCTCGTGCGGCGGTCCTCCAGCTTCAACACGGAGCGGGTCGACCACATCTACCAGGACCCGCAGACGGCCAACCGGTCCTTCGTCCTGCACCACGCCGACCTCTCCGACGGCGTCGCGCTCGTGAACCTGCTCCGCGACATACGCCCCGACGAGGTCTACAACCTCGGTGCGCAGTCCCACGTCCGCGTCTCCTTCGACGCCCCGCTCTACACGGGCGACGTGACCGGCCTCGGCGCGCTGCGGCTGCTGGAGGCCATCCGGGCCAGCGGTGTCGACACCCGCATCTACCAGGCCTCGTCCTCCGAGATGTTCGGCGCCACCCCGCCCCCGCAGAACGAGGCCACGCCGTTCCACCCGCGCAGCCCGTACGGCGCCGCGAAGGTGTTCGCGTACTGGACGACGGTCAACTACCGCGAGGCGTACGACATGTTCGCCGTCAACGGGATCCTCTTCAACCACGAATCCCCGCGCCGCGGCGAGACCTTCGTGACCCGCAAGATCACCCGCGCGGTGGCCCGTATCAAGGCCGGTCTCCAGGACCACCTGTACCTCGGCAACCTCGACGCGGTGCGCGACTGGGGCTACGCCCCCGAGTACGTGGACGCCATGTGGCGGATGCTCCAGCAGGACGAGCCCACCGACTACGTCGTCGCCACCGGAGTGGCCGCGACCGTCCGCGAGTTCGTCGAGTCCTCCTTCTCGCACGCCGGCCTCGACTGGACCGAACACGTGCGCTACGACGCCAAGTACGAGCGCCCGAGCGAGGTCGACGCCCTCATCGGCGACGCTTCCAAGGCCCATGACCTGCTTGGCTGGAAGCCGACGGTCCTGGTGGCGGAGCTGGCGCAGATCATGGTCGACGCCGACATCCGCCAGGTGGAGGACCAACTGGCGGGCGTGACGGTCCGGATCGATCGCTGAGGCCTTATATTTCCCCTAGGTTTGCCGTGTTCCGGCCATACGGCGCAGCTCTGCGTGGGTATGGCCGGGGTAAACCTGCCGTATGTCCCTTGTGCACCCTCATGTTGAACCTGTTGATTCCAACTTGGTATGCAATGGGTCAAGAGAGGTGACCGGGCCTTCAGATGAGCCCTAGTCTGCGCCAGTACATATGGCTGTTCGGATAGTTCCAGCCATCAAACCGGGCGATTGCCCTGGGGGGCTCATGCGTAGATCCAGAGGGCTGACTGCTGCCCTCGTCCTGTCACTGGCCGGTGCGGGTACCGGTATAGGCCTGGTGTTGATGCCTCAGGCGTCCGCCATCACGCCGCCTGTGGCATTCACCGCCGACGAGCTGCCCACCTGGCAGCCGAACGGCATCGTCTGGGCCATGGCCCAGGCCAACGGAACCGTCTTCGCCGGCGGTACCTTCTCGGCCGTCCGCCCGCCCGAGGGCGCGGCCGGAGCCGAGCAGGACGCCGTGAACTTCGTCGCGCTCGACGCCGCGACCGGTAACCCCACCTCCTGCAAGCTGGCCTTCACCATCGGCGACGGCTCCGCGACGGTGCGTGCGCTGGTCGTCTCGAAGGACAAGAAGACCCTCTACGCGGCCGGCTCCTTCGGTGCGGTCAACGGGACCCCGGTCTCCAGCCTCGCGGCCATCGACATCGCGAGCTGCACCCCCAAGGCATCGTTCCACCCGAGCTTCCCCGCCACCGTGCGTGCGCTCGCCGTCACCGACGACACCCTGTACGCGGGCGGCGACTTCAACACCGTCGACGGCCAGACCCGCGAGCGGTTCGCCGCCGTGGACGCCTCCTCCGGTGCGCTCAAGCCCTTCGTCGCCAACGTCGACGAGCCGGGCCGCGCGGTCGAGGTCACCCCCGACGGCAAGAACGTCCTCCTCGGTGGCGACTTCTTCACCGTCAACAACTCCAACAGCCACGCCCTGGCCGTGGTCAACGCCACGACGGGTGCGGTCACCAAGACGTACAGCAACATCCCGTCGAACTCGGTCGTCAAGGACATCTCCACCGACGACACCGGCTTCTACACGGGCCACGAGGGCTCCGGCGGCGGTGTCTTCGACGGCCGCATCGGCCTGCGCCTGAGTGACTTCACCGAGAAGTGGCGCGACCGCTGCCTCGGCGCCACCCAGTACGTCCTGCCGTACGAGGGAGTGCTCTACAGCTCCTCGCACGCGCACGACTGCTCCACCGAGCTGGAGTTCCCCGACGGCAAGCGGAACTTCCTGCTGGCCCAGCCGACCAACCACGAAGGCGCCGCCCCCGCGCCCGTGGACGGATTCGTGCGCGGCCCCGGCAAGCTCGGCTGGCACCCCACGGCCAACGACGGCCTCGGCGAGGGCATCGGCCCGCGCGTCATGTCCGTGGCCGAGAAGAACGACGTCAAGTACATGTGGGTCGGTGGTGAGTTCACCCTCATCAACGGCAAGGCCCAGCAGGGTCTGACCCGCTTCGCCTCCACCGGCGACGTCGGCGCCCCGACCACCCCGGTGGCCAGCGCCTCCAGCGTCAAGCCCGGCGAGGCCCAGGTCCGCTGGCGCACCAGCTACGACGCGGACGACAGCAAGCTGACGTACCGCATCTACCGCAACGGCTCGGCCACCCCGGCCGCCACGGTCACCGCCAGCTCGCTGGAGTGGGAGCGCCCGCAGGCCTCCTGGAACGACACCACGGTCAAGGCGGGCCAGAGCTACACCTACCGCGTGACCGCGACCGACGCCGCCGGCAACACCAGCGCCCTGTCGGCCACCACCTCGGTGACGGTCCCGACCTCGGTCCAGTCCTACCCGAACCAGGTCCGCACCGACGGCGCCGACCTGTACTGGCGCTACGACGACGCGGTCAGCCCGTACGTCGCCGACTCCTCGGTGTCGGGCAACCGCAGCGGCATCCAGGTCAACGCCCCCGCCCTGAAGCAGTCGCCCGGCGCCGTCTCCGGCAGCACGGCGATGGGCTTCAACGGGACCAGCCAGCAGGTGCACAGCGACCGCCGTCAGTCGGTCGGCAACACCTTCACCATCGAGACCTGGTTCAAGACCAACACCACGCGCGGCGGCAAGCTGGTCGGCTTCGGCAACAACACCACGCGCAACAGCGGCTCGCACGACCGCCACATCTACCTGACCAACACCGGTCGCCTGGTGTTCGGCGTCTACAACGGCTCGGCCCGGACGGTCTCCACCGGCCTGTTCGAGACGTACAACGACAACAAGTGGCACCACGTGGTCGGCACCCAGGGCCCCGGCGGCATCACGCTGTACGTCGACGGCCAGAACAAGGGCACGCTGAACGCCACCAGCAACACCACCTACGCGGGCTACTGGCACGTCGGCGGCGACAACCTCTCCGGTTGGCCGACCCGCCCGACGAGCAACTTCTTCGCCGGCCAGATCGACGAGACGGCCGTCTACCCGTCGGCGCTCACCCAGGCCCAGGTCAAGAACCACTTCGACCTGGCCAAGGCCCCCACCGACACGGTCTCCGCGGTCAAGACGACCGAGGACACTTACATCAACCAGGGCGCCCCGAGCACCGCCTACGGCACGTCCACCTCGCTCGCGGTGCGCGGCAGCGGCTCGCTGTACGAGTCGTACCTGCGCTTCAACCTGCCGGCCGCCCCGGCCGGCCAGGTCCTGAAGTCCGCCTCGCTGCAGATCAAGACCACCACCCAGACGGGCGCCGGCACCGCCGACACCGTGAAGGTGGTCCCGGTCAGCGGCACCTGGACCGGCGCGGGCACGACCTTCAACACCAAGCCCACCCTCGGCACCACCCCGCTCGGCAGCATCACGGGCGTGCCGGACGGCTCCGCGGTCCACAACGTGGAGCTGGACACCACCGCGCTCTCCGCGGTGCTGGGCAGCAGCTACAGCCTGGGCCTGACGAGCACGGGCACCGACCCGCTGTGGATCTGGTCCGCCGAGGCCACGGCGGCGGAGGGTACTCCGCAGCTGGTCCTCACCTTCGGCGCGAAGTAAGCGACGAAGACCCGAACAACCGCCTTACGGCGTGCGGGGCCCGGCTCTACGTGGCCGGGCCCCGCTTGTACACCCCCTTGAGTACGGGAGCCATCCGATGTACCGACGCTCCGCAGCGGCTGCTGTCCTGCTGACCGCCGCCCTGACGCTCACCGCCTGCAGTTCGGGCGGGGACAAGGCCGACTCCGGCGCCAAGCCGAAGCCCCCGGCCTCGTCGGCGGCCCCCGACCCCGCGGACACCCCGCAGCCGTCGGGCTCCGCGGCCGACGCGAAGCCGACGGGCCCCGTCCTTCCCGACGCGAAGATCACCCCGAAGACGGGCAGCTTCACGGCGGAGGAGAAGAAGTACCTGAGCGGTCGGGTCCCCGAGAAGATGGACCCGGCGGCCGTTCTGCAGACCGGCCAGGACGCCTGCCAGCGGGTGGCGCGCACCGCGAAGCGCGACAAGGACGCGGCGACCGGCGCCGTCATCACCGGCGAGATCGCGGGCGCCAAGGACGCGATCAACCTCCTGTGCCCGGAGCAGAAGCCGATCCTCGCCGCGGCGGAGAAGGGCTTCGCGGAAGGCCCCCGGACCTCGCCCGCGGCGGGCAACTACCGGGCGCTGACCCAGGCGACGAACTGCACCTGGGAGGCCAAGGGCAAGGACGGCTCCGTCCTCGCCTCGGGCCCCGAGACCCCGCCCAAGGCGGGCGACAAGATCACGGCGACGATCCCGGCGGGCACCGCGGAGTTCAACTCCTCGGGCTGCTACGCCTGGATCCCCGCGTAACCGAACGCCGACGCCCCCGAGGACCGGACTCCCGGCCCCCGGGGGCGTTTTCGTACCCGCAACCGGGGTACCCGCGCGGTCACAGCCATGACAGCGGAAGGCGGACCCATGGGCATCGGCGGATGCATCGTCCTGATCGTGGTGGGTGCCATCCTCACCTTCGCCAGCGACTGGGAGCTGGAGAGCGTCGACCTCGACCTGGTCGGCCTGATCATGATGGCGGTCGGCGGCATCGGTCTCGCCGTGTACACCAGCATCTACAAGCGCCGCCGCACCGCGGGCGGCGCCATCCCGGTGGTGGAGGAACACCGCCGCGATGTCATCTGACCCATCCGACGCCGCTGTGCGCAGGCGTCCGATTGCATGGCCGGCACGCTCGTCCGCCGGGGCCCCTCACAGGGGCCCCGGCGGACGAGCGTGCCGTTCACCGCATCAGCGAGCGGAGTACCCGAAGGCCACACCGTTGGCCGGCAGGCCACCCGAGCCGGGCTTGTAGGTGGTCACGGGAGCGACCGCCCCGCCCTGGGTGACGTTGGACATCGGCAGCGCGTACAGCGCACCGGCCGCGTTCGGCCCGAAGGGCATCCCCACGTACAGCTTGGTCGCGGTGAGGTGGATGTTCTTGCCGAGCTGCTGGTTGGCCCCGGGTGTCCCGGGGATCCCGTCGCCGTCGCCCGCCTCGATCCAGCGGTCGTTGGGTCCGGCCGAGCCGGCCATGGAGAACGTGTGGATCGCGCCCGCCCTGGTCGCGGTCCCGAGCGCCTCGCCGGGCGTGCCGACCGCGAGCCGCATGGAGGCCACGGTGCTCACCGAGCCCGGGGCGGTGTTGACGGCGGTCAGCGTCTCGCCCATGCGGTCACCGGTCTCGGAGGTGCCGGAGACGTCGTCGTCCGCGGTGCCCTGCTTCAGCTCGCGCAGGTAGCTCCAGCTCCCGTCGGCCTTGATCCGGATCAGCACCACACGGCCCGCGTTGAGCCGGTTCTCGGTGCCCACGACCACACCCTCACCGGGCGAACCGATCGCGAGGATCGATTCGGTCGGGGCCGGGGAGCCCGTGGGCCGGAACGGTGCGATGGCCACCGCGTAGCCGAACTGGTCGCCCGCCTCGGCGTCACCGGAGATGGCGGCGCTGTCCTGGTCGAGACCGGCCAGCGGGGCCGGGCGGCCGTCGGCGTCGAACGCGTTGGCGTCGAAGATGACGACACCGCCCGCCTTCGCCTTGGTGCCGAGCGCCTCGTTGGGGGAGGCGATGGCGATGTAGTTGGCGTCCGCGGTCAGGGCGAGGCCGAAGTTGTCGTCCTTCTCCGGGTCGCCGGGGACGCCGGGCTTCTCCTGGCTGATCGTCAGGCTCGTGTTGCCGTACACGTAGAAGGCGGTGCCCGCGCCGGTGAGCGTGCCGATGGCCTCGCCGGGCGAGCCGATCAGCAGGTACGGCCGGCCGGCGTCGTTGACGGCCGCCGCGAGGGACTGCCCCATCCGGTCATTGGCCTCGGCTGCCGACGCGGCGATCGCCCCGGTGCCCGCGCCCTGCTCGAAGGTCGTGGCTTTGAGGGTGCCCGCGCCCAGGCCGCCCGCGGAGCCGTACAGGATGTCGACCTTGCCCGCGTTCGAGGCCGTGCCGATGGCCTCGCTCGGAGTGCCGACCACCAGGTCGGTGAAGCCGTCCTTGTTCCAGTCGATGGTGGCGAGGCTCTCGCCGAAGTAGTCGTCCTTCTCGGAGCCGCCCGGCACCCAGTCCAGGTCCTGGCTGAGCTCCGCGGTGCCCTTGCCGGCGCCGTACACGACACGGATCAGGCCGGCGTTGGCGTTCGTGCCGACGGTGGCCTGGGTGTCGGAGATCGCGATGTCCTCGGCGCCGTCACCGTTGAAGTCGGTCATGCCGACCGGCTTGGGGGTGTTGCCGCCGCCGCCGAGCGCCGCGCCGAGGTCGATCCGGGAGGTGGTGGCTCCCGTGTAGATGACGGGCCGGCCGCTGCTCTTCAGCAGGGCCGTGAGGTCCGCGACGCTCTTGGTGGGATAGGCCTGCTTGAGCACGGCGAAGGCGCCGGCCACGTGCGGGGTCGCCATCGACGTGCCGCTCTTGGAGGCGTAGTTGCCGCCGGGCACCGAGGAGACGATGCTCGTGCCCGGGGCGAAGAGGTCGAGCAGCGGGCCCCGGTTGGTGAAGGTGGACAGCTCGTCGTCGTCGGTGGTGGAGCCGACCGTGACGGCGGAGGAGATGCAGCCGGGGACGCTCACCGCGTCGGCGTACCCGTTGTTGCCGGCCGCGATCACGGTGGCGACACCGGCCGCGAGCAGGTTGTCGACGGCCGCCTTGCGCGGGTCGGCGTCACAGGCGGCCGTGTAGTGGCCGCCACCCAGACTCAGGTTCGCCGCGATGACCGGTGTCCCCGCCTGCTTGATCTTCAACACCTTTTCCAGGGCGGCGAGTTGGGCGCTGGGGAAGCTGGCGACACAGGGCACTTCGCCGGCGCAGGAATCGGCCGTGTTGAACTGCGAGAAGACCTGGATCGCGATGATGTCGGCGTCGGGGGCGACACCCGTCTTCGGGGCCCCGGTGGCACCCGTGCCCTTGCCCGCGGCGATGCCGGCCACATGGGTCCCGTGGTCGCAGGCGGTCAGGGTCGCGCACGGCCCGGAGTCGCTGTCGGCGGAGCCGGGACCCTCCTGCTCGGCGGCGCCGCCCGGGCACAGGCTGGTGGCGCCCAGATCCGGATCGATCGGCGAGAAGCAGGCCTCGGTCTTGATACGGCCCTTCAGGAACGGGTGCTGGGTGGCGACACCGGTGTCCAGAACGGCGATCGCGGTGCCCGCTCCGGTCTTCCCCGCCTTGGCCGCGGCGTCACCGCCGATGAGCGGGATGCTCTCGTCCAGGGACGCCGGCTCCGGCTTGTCCTCGGTGACGGAGACCACGCCCGGCTGGGCGGCGAGCCGGTCCAGGCCCGCCTTGTCCACCTTGAGCGTGACCACCGGCAGCGACTCGAAGTCCTGCTTCGTCTCGCCCGCGGCGGCGGCCTCGGGGATGTCCGTGCGGCTCTTGGTGAGCACGTTGACGCGGATGGTGCCGGCGTCGGCGGCCCGCGCGTACAACGGCGGGTCGACGATCCCGCCCGGGACCGCGGACTTGACGGCGTCGGGGACGCCCGTCGGCGCGGCGGCCCGGGCCGGTATCGCGCCGAGGGTCGTGGTCATCGCGACGGCGACGACCGTGACCCAGATCTTCTTCTTCATGGTGCCTCGGGAAGCAGGGGGCCTGGCATGGCCCGTGGACGGGCGGACATGGCCGGACCCGTGGAGATGGGGGAAGAGATGGGGTGTGACGGGGCCGGGCGGCGCTGCTGCGGCGCCACCCGGCCCGATCCCCTCCCAAGGGCGTGGACCTCAGGAGGCCGTGCGAGGGAACATCAGGAGTCCGCGCCCGTCATCAGGTGGCGTTCGCGCCGTTCTTGGCCCGCCCGAAGATCGTCACCGCGCCGTAGTACGTGTTGGCGAGGGAGCGGCAGGTGCTCTTGAAGAAGTAGCCGGGGCAGGTCTTGCTGTAGAGCGTGCTGTAGAACACGGCGTCCACGGCCAGGCCCTTGTTGCGCGACAGGTAGTACCTGTAGCCCTTGTACGAGTTGCCGATCAGGCCGTAGCCGTAGTCGTGCATGTCGCAGGCGGGGATGAAGTTGTAGCCGAGCGGCTTGTCGGGCGCGGTGGTGCAGTGGTCGTGGTTGATGCCCCGGACCCAGTAGCCGGTCTTGGTCTGCTCCCACTTGGGCGAGTACCACCCGTAGTGCGCCACCTTGGAGGTGCAGCCGGTCTTCCAGTAGTACATCCAGTGCCGCGCCCAGCTGCACTTCGACGGGTAGGACGTCGGGTCGGTGATCTCGCCGCCGGGGAAGTCCGAGGCGGGCGGCGGGGTGGTGAGGCCGGAGCCGTCGGCCGGGGCGTCGCCCTCGACGGGCAGGCCCGGGGTCGGAAGGGCCTCGCCGTCGAGGGTGGCGGTCGGGGCTGCGGAGTCGGCCGCGAAGCTCAGGTCCCAGCTGCCGTTGGTGGGCGAGCTGATGTCGGCGAGGCGCTTGGTCGCGTCGTAGGCGTAGGTGGCCTGCGGCTCGGCGGCCTCGCTCGGGTTGGTCACGGTGCGCAGCAGACCGGAGGAGTCGTAGGCGTACCGGGCGAGGGTCTGCGTGGTGGCGCCCTCGGTGACGGTGATCTGCTTGACGCGGCCCGTGTAGTCACCGAACGAGGTGCCGGCGGCGGTGGTCGAGGCCGCGTAGGTGACCGCGGTGGACGTCGCGAGCCGCTCGCCCGCGGCGGGGTTCGAGATCTTGAAGACCCGGCCCTGGGCGTCGTACTGCACGGTGGTGGCGTAGACGTTGTTGCCGACGCTGGTGACCCGCCACTTGTCGGTGCCGGTCGCGGCCTGCTGCCACTTGTACGTGGGCTTGAGGTCCGCGGCCGGGATCGGCTTGCCGGAGGCGTCGGTGAACGCGTCGTCGCCCGAGGCGACCGCGGTGAGGTCGACACCGAGCACCTCGACGATGGACGTCACCATGGTGCCGGTGGCGTCGTTCCACTTGGAGGTCGCCGTGACCTGGGACCCGTCGGTGGTCGCGTACTTCTTCACGCCACCCCCGTCCGGGTAGTCGAGGCTCGACTTCAGCGCGTACGTGATCTTCTCGTCGACCCCGAGGTCGGTCACGACGATGCTGTCGCCCTTCTGCTCCAGCTTCCGGTTGAGCTGGCCGCCGACGAACTCGGCTTCCCAACTGGGGCCGAAGACGCCCATCTCGGGGCGCGTGTCGGGCGCGGACTCGGGCTTGGCGAGTCCACCGTCGGGCTGCGCGGCGACGGTGTGGCGGCGACCGATGAGGGCCGCGTCCACGTCGTTCTCGGCGACCTGGAAGGTCTTGTCCTCGGTCGAGTACTGACCGGGGCCGATCGTGGACAGCGTGCCCTGGGCCTGCGGCTGGTCAGGTATCTCGGCCGCGGCGGCCGTCGCCTGCTGGGCGGGCGCGACCGCCACGGACTGCTGCGGCAGAAGCAGCGTCAGTGACAGCGCGGCGATGGCAGGAAGCGCAATTTTGCGCACGAGTCCCCCCTCGTGTTCGTTCTTGGCTGGTGATCGCTGCGGACAGTAGACGCCTGTCGATCACGTCCACAAGGCATGTCTGACGCGGACTCAGCAGACCCGCGCTTGCTCCCGTGAAGTCCGCTACCGCCGCCGAATGCCCGCACACGACTGAGTACAAGTACTCATGCGGTGCTCAGGCCGCCGCCCCAAACTGTGCGCATGACGGAAACCCCGACCCCGATCGCCGACCCCTCCGACCGGCGCCGATGTCGATCAACGCACGGCCCGCGAGCCCTGCGCCACATGGTCGGGACACGCCGCTCGACGAGGCCGGAGCGACCCTCGCCAGGGCACGCACAGCCTCCTGAAAGAACATTGGCGATAGCAAATAATAAAGATCCAGGGCTTGGCCTGAGTGACTCTGATCACTTACCAGACACTTACGCCAGAAGGGATCTGATCAACTTTCAACCGCCTTAAACCAGGCTAAAGCGACCCTAACGCCTCCTCTCCGGGAGGCATTGAACGGCGCGCACCTCTGGTTCGCCGCCCCTCGCGCCGATCGCCTCTCTCATTGCATTAGCAATCTCCAGGCCGTTCGGGGTGGTTGATGAAAGTCGTCGGAACCCCATCGGTCGGGGCAGCCGGTTCCTCCCGCCGTGCACGGCGGGTTCGGCCGACAGGCCGCGCCGGCGGACCTCGTGCACGGCTGCGGAGCGGTGGGCGACGAGGGGTACGAGGAGTCGCCGATCGGCGCGACGTTGCGGTGCGGGCGGCAGGGGCGGCGCGGCCGGCCGGGCCGCTGCGCAGGGGGACTCCCGTGCGGATGGAGGCATGGCCCGCACCGTGTCGATGCGGGCCGCGGTCCTCAGCGGCGGATGCCCTCGTAGACCGGGAGGAGGGTGTCCAGGACGGCGTCCATGGAGAAGGACTGTGCGGCCAGTTCGCGGGCGGCGCGGGAGGCCCTCTGGTTCGCCGTCGGGTCCAGCAGGTCCAGGACGGCGGCGCAGACGCCCGCCGGGCCGGGGTCGACGGCGTGGCCGGCGCCGCTGCGGGCGATGTCGCGGGCCAGGCCGTTGGAGTGGGTCACGACCGCGGGGACGCCCACGGAGAGGGCTTCCAGTACCGACATGGGGAACGGCTCGTCCACCGACGGCAGCACGTAGACGTGGGCCCGGCGCAGTTCGGTGAGTACTTCCGCGCTGGACAGGGCCCCCGGGACGGTGAACCGGTCGATGAGGCCCAGAGTCCCGATCCGGGCCCGTACGGCGCCCAGTTCGCCCTCGTCCGGTCCCGCGACCACGAAGTGGGCGTCCGGGTGGGCGGCGAGGACCGCCGGGGCCGCGTCCACGAAGTCCACCGGCCGCTTACGGGCCTGCAGGCGCGCCGAGTACAGGATGCGCGGCGGGCCGCTCAGCGGGGGCCGTTCCTCCTGTCCCGGGGTGCCGTTGACCAGGCGGACCGCCTGCGCCAGCGGAGCGCCGACCACCGCGTCCAGCCCCTCCCGCTCGTGCGGGGTCAGGTGGAGCACCGCGTCCGCGCCGCGCAGCAGGCGGCGTACCGCCACCGCGTCCAGCACTTTGGCCAGCAGCTTCTCGCTCGGGTCCACCATGCCGTGGGTCTGCAGCACCAGCGGCTTGCCCGCCCGCAGCGCCGCCAGGGCCACCGGCAGCGTCACCAGGTCACGCGCCAGGTGGACGTGCACGACATCGGCGTCCCGCACCAGCCGGCCGGCCGAGGCCAGCAGGGCCGGCGAGGTCATCCCGCTGAAGCCCAGGGGCAGCAGCCGGCGTGCCGGGAACAGCTTCGCCGGAACGCCCTCCACGTCGGTCGGCCACTCCTCGAAGCCCTCGCCGAGCGCCAGCAGCCGCGCCTCGTGACCCCGGGCCCGCAGCCCCTTCGCCAGGTTCAGCGCGACCCGGACCGGACCGCCGAAGGCGTGCGAGGGGGAGTGGAGCGTGACGGCGTGCAGGACTCTCACTTGGGCTCCTCGACCGGGCGGCGCTGCCCGTCCATCGTCTGCAGGGTCAGTGCAGGAAGGTTTTTGTGGACCACCGAACCGGCGCCCGCGACCGCGCAGCGCCCCAGGGTGACCCCGGCCAGCACGGTCGCCCGTACGGCCACCCACGCGCCGTCCTCGACCACGATCGGCGCGTTGCGGTAGCGGAAGTCGGCGGCCCGGTGGTCGTGCGAACCGGTGCACAGCATGGCTTCCTGCGAGACGCACACGTTCGCCCCGATGGTGACCGGCTCCAGGTTCAGCAGCCAGGTGCCCTCACCGATCCAGGTGTGGTCCCCGACCTCGAGCTTCCACGGCCACAGCACCCGCACCCGGTGCCGGATCAGTACGCCCTCGCCGATCTTCGCCCCGAAGGCGCGCAGCAGCGCCACCCGCAGCCGTGCCGGACAGAACCAGCTCATGAACAGCGTGTTCATGACGGCGAACCAGAGCGCCTGCGTCAGCAGCCCGCGCCCCTTGTCGTACCCGGCCAGCGTGAAGGAAGGAAGATCCCGCAACTGTCGCCCCCATCTGCTCCCCGGACTCCGTCCGGGGGGACCCCCGCGCCGCGGCCTCCCCGGGCGTGGCCCGCTCAGACTAGACTGCGCGCGGACCAGGCACATCGGGTGGGGGCGGCAGTGACGACGGACATACGCAAGCCCTCCACGGCACCCGCGAAGCAGCCCGTTCCGTCCCCTTTCGAGGACGAGAGCCTGTGGGGCCGGGCCACCCTTCCGCGCACCCTCCTCTCGCGCGCCCTGTCCGTCCCGCTGGCCCTCGGATTCACCGTCTTCCTGCCGCTGTTCGTCGCGCTCCAGTCGGGCGCCGGCGCCCGCGACGCGGCCTTCTGGCTCCAGCTGCTGCTCACCATGTACGCGGGCGCCCGGCTCTCCGCGATGGTCCTCACCAGCCGCCGCAAGCTCCTCCAGGGCTCCTTCTGGCTCTTCGTCTACATGGCCATGGGGGTGGCCCCGCTCGCGCAGGCCGTCCTCGGCCAGGTCCCCACGCCGGTCGTCGGCCCGCGCTCCGACCTGACCGTCGCCGTCGGACTCGTGCTGCTCGGCTGCACGGCCTTCGACGTCGGCGTGCTGCTGGCCCGGCACCGGCCGACCGGCCGGGCGGGCGGCTCCCAGAAGGAGTCGAAGCCCGTCATGGCGCACCGGCGCCGGCTCCAGCTCCTGACGGGCCTGTCGTTCCTGTGCAGCGCCGTCTTCATCATGAAGCTCGGCGGCCCCGCGGTCTTCTTCTCCAGCCGCCAGGAGATCATCGCCGGCATCGAGGAGGCGGGCGTCTCCAACGGCGACGGCCAGGCCGGCCAGGCCCTGCTGCGCGGCTTCGGCACCGTACCGGCCCTGCTCGCGCTGCTCCTGTACACCCGCTGGCTGATCACCTCGAAGTTCGCCCGCCGCAAGGTGTCGGTCATCGTCACGTGGGCGGCTCTCGCCGGCCTCAACCTGATCGTCAACAACCCGATCTCGAACCCGCGGTACTGGTTCCTGACGGTCATGTTCGCGCTGCTGTTCACCGTCTTCCCGGTGAGCGCGGCGATGTACCGGGTCGCACTGTCCATGGCGGTGGTCGTCGCGCTCCTGATCTTCCCGTTCGCGGACCGCTTCCGCTACGACGAGAAGAACTACCGGCCGGTCGAGACCACGTCCTTCCTGGAGCCGATGGCCCTCAAGGACTACGACCAGATCGGTATGTTCGCCAACACCATCACCTTCTCGAACTCCGGCCCCGGCCACTTCTACGGCCGCCAGCTCGCGGGATCGATCTTCTTCGCGGTGCCGCGCGCGGTGTGGCCCGGCAAGCCGCGGGACACGGGCGTGATGGTCGGCCAGTGGATGGGCACGGTCAACACCAACCTCTCCTCGCCGATCTGGGCGGAGCTGTGGCTCGACTTCGGTCCGCTGGGCATGGGCGCGGGGCTGCTGGGCATGGGGTACGCCTCGGCGCGCGTCGACCGGCGCTACGCGAAACGCGCGACGCGGCGGAGTCCGCCGGGCAGCCTGATCTCGGTGGTGGTCCCGCTGGTCGCGGGCTACTCGTTCATCCTGCTGCGCGGGCCGTTGCTCCAGGCGTCCGGGCGGGTGGCGATCGCGGCCCTCTGCCTCGCGCTGGTCGCGACCTACCGCACGGACAAGTCCACCACCCTGCGCTAGGCCGTGACGGCTCGCGCGGTAGCCGGGCTCCGCCCGGGGAACGGTGAAGGGCGGGGCGGGGAGAGAAGCCCGCGCAGTGGTCACGGCGGTCCGGTGGGGCTCATCGTTCCGCGCGAGCGGGTCAGGCGGCAGCCACGGGCTCGGTGTCCCGTGAGCCGGCGGCGGCCGGGAGGCGGGTGACGCGCCACCAGGCGGCCAGGGCCTTGAGGGCCGAGCCGGCCGCCAGGCCCCACGCGGCGCCCGCCACCCCCCACACCGCGTACCCGCCGAGCAACAGCCCCACGGACAGCAGCGAGAAGACCACCTGCAGGGACAGCGTGGCCTTGGGGGCCAGTACCCGCAGGGTCAGCAGGGCGCACGTACCGAGCCCCATCACGGCGTACTGCGCCCCCGTGGCCGGCAGCAGCGCGGAGGCGTCCGCCCAGGTGTCGCCGAGGAGTTCCCGTCCCAGCCGGTCCGGCAACAGGTACAGGGCCGTGGCCCAGCCCGCGCCGACCCCCGCCAGTACGAGTCCCAGCGCGGCCGTGGCCCGGACCGTGGCGCGCTTGCCGCCGAGGCGCCCGAGGAGCGGCGGCCCGAAGGCGTTCGCCGAGTTGAACAGCACGTTCAGCGGCCCGAAGAGCGTGGTCGCACCCCGCAGCGCGCCGACGGCCAGCGGTGTCGCGAACACGCCGAGGCCCAGTACGGCGAGCTGGCTGGAGCCGTTGCCCACGGCGAACTCGACCACGAACCGCTGCCCGAGGTGACCCCGCCGCAGGTAGGGCCGCAGGTCCGCGCGCGCGCCGCGGACGTACGGCCGCAGCAGCCACAGGCCCACCGCCAGCGCGGGCAGCGCGGACAGCCCCCACACCAGCACCAGCCGCCCCGCCGAAGCCCCGTCGGGCTGCACCGCCAGCGCCGCGACCACGCACACCAGCCGCAGCGCGTCGGCGGCCAGCGCCCGCTCCGGGGCGCGCAGCGCGGAGAAGCAGTACCGCAGGCCGTCCTGGAGGAGCACCAACGGCAGTACGAGGCCCAGCGCGAGGAAGGCCGTCCCGGTGGCCCCGGCCAGCGCGAGGCCCACCAGCAGCAGTAGCGCGCCCACGGCGGCCGACGCGGCGGCGGTGAAGCCCACGGCGGAGCGGCACTCGGCGCCGAGCTGTTCGCCCTTCTGCAGCACGAGGCTCTGGCCGACGTAGGCCATGTTCAGTCCGAGGAGCACGCTGAAGGTCACGTACACCATGGAGAAGTCGGCGAACCCGGCCGCCGACGACAGCCGGGCGGCCAGCACCAGCACCAGGATGTTGGTGGCGCTGGAGGCGGCCTGGTCCAGGACCGACGCGACGGCGGCGAGGCCGCGTCGGCTCATCTGCGGCCCATGCGGACGGTGCGCAGCGCGACGGTGTCGGTGCCGTCACCAGGGATGTGCTGTTCGGGCTCGGCCACTTCGTACGGGATCGGCTGCGGCTGCGGCACGGGCTTGCCGGACTTGGCGGCGGTCCCGGGACCCGCGCCGGGTCCGACCGGAGCCGGGCCGCCCTTGTCCTTGCTGCGGCCGCGCTTCTCGCCGGGCAGCGGCGCGTGCAGCACGGCGCCGAGCACGGTGCCGCCGGCGCCGCTGATCAGCTCGCGGATCCGGGACAGGTCGGTGCGGTGCACGGCGCGCGGGTCGCAGACGACCAGGACGCCGTCGACGCGGTCGACGAGCGCGAGGGCGTCGGCGTACGAGAGCACGGGCGGCGCGAGCACGACGACGGTGGCGTTGGGGGAGTCGGCCTCGGAGATCAGCCGGGTGGCGCGGGCCGAGGTCAGCGCGCGCGGGACGTTGCGGGCCCGCTCGCCGGGGATCAGGTCGAAGGATCCCGACTCCCCGGCGTCCACGACGAGCTGGCGTCCGTCGGGCCATTCGGTGTCCGAGTGACGGCCGCCCGCGGACGGGCTGCCCGGGGTCTGGCTCCAGCGCGGCCGGCCGCCGGCGTCCGTCGGCAGCTGGCTGGCCAGGACCGGGGTGCGCAGGTCGGCCTCGATGAGGAGCACGTCCTTGCCGGTCTCCGCGAAGGAGGCGGCGAGGTTCACGGCCACCGCGGCGGCGGTCTCGCTGCTGCCGCGCGGGGCGACGACGAGCAGCCGGCGCCGGTCGGCGAAGCGGGCGTCGTAGGCGAGGCGGAAGGCCACCGAGCGGTACTCCTCGGCGAGCCGGGGGTCGGCCTCGCCGGCGGCGAGCAGCGGTCCGCCGCCCGTCCGGTCCCGGGGCAGGTAGCCCAGGACGGGTGCGCGCAGCGCCCGGGCCACGTCGCCCTCGGAGCGCGGCGCCGGGTCGAAGACGAGGCGGACCCAGGCGGCCAGCAGGCCGAGTGCGAGGCCGACGGCCGCGCCGAGCGCGAGCGACATGATGATGCCGGGGCCGTCGGTGGCGGTGGGCGCGGTCGCCGCGCTGGTGACGCGGCCCGGGGTCATGTCCAGGGCCTCAAGCTTGGTGATCTTGGTGTTGTAGCCGCCGACCTCGCTCTGCAGGTCGGTCTTGGAGGAGCTGGCGGCGTCGCGTCCGGCGCCGGCAGGCATCCGGGCGATCTCCTTCGACAGCTCGTCGAGCTGCTTGGCGATCGGGTCGCGCTGCTCCTTGTACCCCTTGACCATCTTGTCGCGGGTGGCGTCGAGGGCCTCCTGCCGCTTCAGCAGGTACGCCTCGGTCATCGTGTTGGCGCGCTTGGCGGCCTCCTTGGGGGAGTCCGCGGTGTACGTGAAGCGCAGCACCATGGTCTGCGGCGGGTTGGTGACCTGCAGCCCGCTGCGCAGGGCGGCGAAGCCGGACGCGCCCACGCCGAGCTTCTTCGCCGCCTCGTTGGCTATGGAGGAGCTGAGCGCGACCTGGCGCTCCGAGCCGATGTTGATCGCCTTGTCCGGGGCGAGGCTGGGGTTGAACGGGTCGTCGGTGGGCGCGCGCAGGACGACGTCGGCGGTCGCGACATAGGTGTCCGCCGTGGAGATGCCGAGGTAGACGCCGCCCAGCAGGCCTATCCCGATGCCCGCGCCGATGAGCCTGCGGTAGCGCAGGAGCTGCCGGAACTGATCCCTGAGGAGATCGGGTTCGTCGTCGGCCGGTGCCGCTGCAGGGCGGTTCGTCTCGATCACGGCCGGGGTCCCCCAAGTGCTTCGTCTATCAGTGCGTCGATGCGGGCCAGGCCCGCTTCGCGGCTCAGATGGGCCGCCACGTGGCGGGGTCCGGCCGCTCCCAGTGCGTCCGCGCCTTCCGGGTCCTCGGCCAGGGCCCGGACGGCCTTCAGCAGGGCCTCCGGATCCTCCGGGGGTACGAGTACCCCCGCGCCCGAGCGTTCCACTTCCTGGGCGGTCCCGCCTTCCGCCGCCACGGAGGCGACGACCGGCCGGCCCGTCTGGAAGTAGGAAGTGAGCTTGGACGGGACGCTCATGTCCAGCACGGCGGCGTGCTGCGTGACCGCGAGAACGTCCGCCGCGGCGAGGATATCCGGGAACTCGCCGTCAGCGGCAGGGGGGATGATGTCCAGATTCGGTACATCCGCCGCGAGTTCGGACAGAGCCGCCCGCTGGCTGCCGTCGCCCATCAGGACGAAGCGGACACTCGGATCCAGCCGGGCGGCGCCCACGAGGACTTCCAGGCCCTGCTTGAGGCCCATGTTCCCGGAGTGCAGGACGACGGTCTCGCCCGGTGCCCAGCCCAGGTGGTGGCGGGTCTCCCCGCGCGGCTTGGTGGGCACGGACACGTGGGACCAGTTGGGGACGAGGCGGATCTTCTTCGGGTCCACGCCCATGCCGACGACCCGGTCCACGAAGGTCTCGTGGATGACGCCGACGAGGGTGGCCCGCTTGAGGGCGTACGCCTCGGCGCGGCCGGCGATCGCGGCCGCCTTGTCGCCGCCGCTGATCCCGCTCTGCGCGGCGGCGGCGCCCATCAGGTCCTGGACGACCGGGATGTAGGGGACCTTCCACCGGGCCGCGAGCCGGGCGGCGAGCACCCCGCCGGCCAGGCTGGGCATCTGGGCGAGGACCGCGTCGGGCCTGGGCATCCGGGGCGGGGCCACGGCGCCGTGCAGCAGAATCGATCCTTCAAAAAGGGCGCGTTTCACGGCGGTCTGACGCGGCGGCACGGTGTGCGCGCGCCGGTGCACGGTCACGCCCGCCCGCTGTTCCGTGCGCCGGAAGGCACCCTTGTACTCCGGTTCGAGCGACCACGCCGGGTAGTGCGGCATGCCCGCCAGCACGTGGGTCTCGTGACCGAGATCCGCCCAGTGCTCCGCGATCTGGGTGGCGTACGGGCCGATCCCCGCGTGCTCCGGAGCGTAATTGGTGGAAACCAGCAGCATGCGCCGGTGACCGGATCTGGACACTGAGCGTCCCCTTCTCCCCTGGATGATGCGCACGTCACCCTATTCGTTCACCAACGTGGTGCGGAACGTGCACGCTATTGTCTGCTAATCCGCTGCACCGGGGGGTGTGGCCGCTGGGGGTAAATGATGACGGAGCACGACATGTCCGACCTTGCCGCGCCTTCGCGCAGGCCGTATCGCGTCGGCTACGCGCCCGGTGCCTACGATCTGTTCCATATCGGCCATCTCAACATCCTTCGGCACGCCCGGAGTCAGTGCGACTATCTGGTCGCCGGTGTGGTCTCCGACGAGATGGCCGAACTCGCCAAGGGCCGCCGCCCGATGATCCCGCTCGTCGAGCGGCTGGAGATCGTCCGCAGCGTCAAGTACGTCGACGCGGCTTTCGTCGAGACGGTCCCCGACAAGGTGGAGACCTGGAAGCAGGTCCGCTTCGACGTCATCTTCAAGGGCGACGACTGGCGCGGCACCCCCAAGGGCGACCGGCTGGAGAAGGACTTCGCCGCCCACGGCGTCGACGTCGTCTACTTCCCCTACACCGTGCACACGTCCAGCACCCAGCTGCGCCGGGCCCTGGACGCGCTCGCGGAACCGGCAGCGGTCCCGGGCCAGGTCACCGGCGAACGGCGCTGAGCTCCCGGAACCACTTCGCGAGGAACGCCAGCAGGAACAGCGCGGCGACCACGCCCAGTCCCGCGTACGCCCAGGCGAACAGCTTCCCGCCGCCGAGCAGTACGAACACCAGGCAGAACACCCCGTAGTCCACGGGCAGCAGGGCCACCGCGCGCGCGGTCGACGGCGCGGCCGCCGGGCTGCCGGGGGCCGGCTTCGGCTTGAGCTTCTCCGTCAGCAGCCCGCCGAAGAAGGTCACCACCGCGGCGAACTGGAAGCCCAGCGGAACCAGCAGCCAGCCGTCCCCGCCCGTCCCGTACGCCTCGGGGAAGCGGTAGAAGGCGATCAGCACACAGGAGTGCAGGGCGGTCAGCTTGGCGGCGTCCACGACGTGGTCGAGCCATTCGCCCGCCGCGCTGCCGCCCCCGCGCAGCCGGGCCAGCTGCCCGTCCGCGGAGTCGAAGGCGAAGCCGACGGCGAGGGCGGCCCACACCGCGATCCCCAGCCCCCACGAGGGCGCGGCCAGCGCGACCGCGGCCACGGCGGCGAAGCTGAAGGCCGCACTGATCAGCGTCACCTGATTCGGGGTGAGCCCCAGCGCGTACGAACCGGCGGCCAGGTACCGGCCGACGGGCCGGTTCACGAACCGGGAGTAGAGCGAAACCCCCTTCGCCGACTTCTGCGCCCCGCGCAGTTCCTGCAGCGCGGTCGTGACTCTGCCCATGCAGGGACCCCCTCCGAGACGATGTCGAACACATCATCGCAGTACGAACGAGGGTGCTGGTTCCGGATGTACGGGTACGTCCGGAACCAGCAGGACGGCCGGGTCGTCCCGGGCCGCCGGTGCTCAGCTCACCACCCTCAGCAGCAGCACCGACCGCGCCGGGACCGTCAGGGTCAGCCCGCCGCGGTGCCGGGTGCCGGGAGCGTCGGACTGGGTCTCCAGGGAGGTGTCCAGGACGACCTCGTACTCCTCCGCCCACGGAGCCCCCGGCAGGACCCACGGCACCGGCCGGTCCCCGGTGTGCAGCAGCACGAGGAAACTGTCGTCCGTCACCTGCCGCCCCCGCTCGTCACGGCCCGGGATGTCCCGCCCCGACAGGTACATCCCCAGCGCGGCGGCCGGCGCGTACCAGTCCCGCTCGGTCATCTCCGCACCCGCCGTGGTGAACCAGGCCAGGTCCCGCAGCCCGTCCGCGCCCTGCGACTGCCCCGAGAAGAACGCCCGCCGCCGCAGCACCGGATGGGCGTGGCGCAGCGAGATCAGCCGGGAGGCCAGGGCGAGGAGGGACCGCCAGGCCGGATCCTCCAGCAGCGACCAGTCCACCCAGCCCGTCTCGTTGTCCTGGCAGTACGCGTTGTTGTTGCCGTCCTGGGTCCGCCCGAACTCGTCGCCGGCCACCAGCATCGGCACGCCCGTGGACAGCAGCAGGGTGGTGAGCAGGTTGCGCAGCTGGCGGCGGCGCAGCACCCCGATCCGGGGATCGTCGCTCTCGCCCTCCGCCCCGCAGTTCCACGACCGGTTGTCATTGGTCCCGTCCCGGTTCGCCTCCCCGTTCGCCTCGTTGTGCTTTCGCTCGTAACTGACCAGGTCGCGCAGGGTGAAACCGTCGTGCGCGGTCACGAAGTTCACCGAGGCGTACGGCCGCCGCCCGCCCCACGCGTACAGGTCGCTCGACCCCGACAGCCGGTACCCGAGATCCCGTACGTCGGGCAGCGCGCCCCTCCAGAAGTCCCGTACGGCGTCCCGGTAGCGGTCATTCCACTCCGTCCACAGCGGCGGGAAGGCGCCCACCTGGTAGCCGCCCGAACCCACGTCCCACGGCTCGGCGATGAGTTTGACCCGCCGCAGCACCGGGTCCTGGGCGATCACCGCGAGGAACGGCGAGAGCATGTCCACGTCGTGCATCGAGCGGGCCAGGGCCGCCGCCAGGTCGAAGCGGAAGCCGTCCACCCCCATCTCGGTGACCCAGTAGCGCAGCGAGTCCGTGATCAGCCGCAGCACGTGCGGGCGGCCCGCGTGCAGGGTGTTCCCGCAGCCCGTGTAGTCGGCGTAGCGCCGCTGGTCGGACTGGAGCCGGTAGTAGCCCCGGTTGTCGATCCCGCGCAGCGACAGCGTGGGACCCAGCTCGCCCGCCTCCGCCGTGTGGTTGTAGACCACGTCGAGGATGACCTCGATCCCGGCCGCGTGCAGGGCCCGGACCATCCGTTTGAACTCCCCGACCTGCTGCCCGGCCGTACCGCTCGACGAGTACCCCGCGTGCGGGGCGAAGTAACCGACCGAGTTGTAGCCCCAGTAGTTGCGCAGCCCCCGGCGCAGCAGGTGGTCCTCGTGCGCGAACTGGTGCACCGGCAGCAGTTCGACCGCCGTCACGCCCAACCCGGTCAGGTGCTCGATCGCCGCCGGGTGCGCGAGGCCCGCGTAGCTGCCGCGCAGTTCCTCGGGAATACCCGGATGGCGCATCGTGAAGCCGCGCACGTGCAGTTCGTAGATCACCGAATCGGCCCACGGGGTCTTCGGCCGGACGTCGTCCGCCCAGTCGTCGTCGTCGTGGACCACCACGCCCTTCGGGACGAACGGCGCCGAGTCCCGGTCGTCGCGCACCGTGTCCGCGATGTACTGCTGCGGCCAGTCCCGGACATGCGCGTACACCTCCGGGGGCAGCGTGAAGTCCCCGTCCACGGCCCGCGCGTACGGGTCCAGGAGCAGCTTCGCCGGGTTGTACCGGGCGCCCGTCCAGGGGTCCCAGCGGCCGTGCACCCGGAATCCGTACCGCTGCCCGGGGCGCACGCCCGGCACGAACCCGTGCCAGATCTCGTGGGTGTGCTCCGTCAGGGCGCAGCGGGTCTCGGCGCCGGCCTCGTCGAACAGGCACACCTCCACCGCCTCCGCGCCCTGTGCCCACAGGGCGAAATTGGTGCCCGCGGTCCCGTCCGGACCGTGGTGGAACCGGGCTCCCAGCGGATGGGAGGACCCCGGCCACACCGGTGCCCCCGGGCGCGCGTGCACCCGTGACACCTGGCCCCTGACCTGGCCGTTCGGCCGCTCCTTCGGCCGCTCGATCGGTCGGCCGTCGATCTGCGGTACGGGCGCGGCCTGGCCGCTCCGCACCGCTCCGACGGCATTGCTGACGGCTTCCACCGCCTCCTGCTCGGCTGCGCTCGACACTGCCCGCCTCCACGGCTCCTGGGTACCGGCGGGGGTAGGGGAGAGTGCGGCCCCGGCGTCCCGGCCTGGGCCCGCCCCCGTCTGGTCCTTCCCACTGTTCTGCCCGGACAGTTCTGCCCGGAACGTCGCCCGCGCTCACGTTTCCCCCGCACCGCCCGGTCGTTGGAGGGATCGTGACACTTCTGACGAGGCGGGCAGGGGCGGGCTTGGCCGCCGTGGCGGCATGGGCGGGCCTGCTGGGCGGCCTGGCCGGATGCACCCAGGACGGCAGGGCCCCGGTCGAGATCCAGCTGCCCGGCAAACCCCGCTCGCCGGACGAGGCCATCCGCATCACCCCCGACGACAACGCGAAGGCGGTGCCCGCCGACGGCCGGCTGTCCGTCACCGTGCCCGAGGGCCGCCTGGAACGGGTCGTGGTCACCAAGGTGGAGGACGCGCAGCAGGAGCAGGTCCCCGGCTCCATCGCCGCCGACGGGCTCAGCTGGAGCCCCGAGCCCGCGTCCGCGCGGCTCGCGCTGGCGGCCAAGTACACCGTGGACGCCGTCGCCCTCGACGGGCACGACCGCCGCCAGGCCCGCCACACCACCTTCACCACCTACGTTCCCGAGGAGCGGTTCATCGGCTACTTCAAGCCCGAGAACCGCTCGACCGTCGGCACCGGGATGATCGTCTCCTTCCGGTTCAGCCGTGCCATCGAGCGCCGCGCCGAAGTGGAGCGGGCCATTTCCGTCACGTCGGATCCGGGCGTGCAGGTCGTCGGCCACTGGTTCGGCCGCGACCGGCTCGACTTCCGGCCCAAGGAGTACTGGAAGTCCGGGACCAGGGTCACCGTGAAGATGGACCTGCGCGACATCGAGGGCGCGCCCGGCTCGTACGGCATCCAGGACAAGACCGTCACCTTCACCGTCGGCCGCTCCCAGGTCTCCACTGTGGACGCGGCCGCGCACACCATGGAGGTCCGCCGGGACGGGCAGCTGGTGTCGACGGTGCCGATCAGCGCCGGGGCGCCCAAGACCACCACCTACAACGGGAAGATGGTGGTGATGGAGATGTTCGACGTCACCCGGATGAACGGCCAGACCGTCGGCTTCGGCGGCGAGTACGACATCCCCGATGTCCCGCACGCCATGCGGCTCACCTCCTCCGGGACCTTCCTGCACGGCAACTACTGGTCCAGCCCCGACAGCTTCGGCACCACCAACCTGAGCCACGGCTGCGTGGGCCTGCGCGACGACAAGGGCGGCGGCTCCGACACCCCCGCCGGCTGGTTCTTCGACCGGACCCTGATCGGGGACGTGGTGGAGGTCGTGAACTCGCAGGACAAGACGGTCGCCCCCGACAACGGGCTGGGCGGCTGGAACATGTCCTGGGCGGACTGGGTCGCCGGGTCCGCCGTCGCCTGAGCGCGGACGGCCCGGGCGCGGCCCGAGCCGCCCCGCTCCGAGCGGCCCCGCCCCCGGTCGAGGGGGGCGGCCGCCGGGGCGCCGTTCCGGGCAGTTGGGACGGAACGGTGACAAGACCGTGGCTCATCGTGATCCCTCCCTGTGATTACCTGTCAACAAGCGCGCGACAGTCCGCGCGCGGGGGACATGGGGAGAACACGAGTGAACCTGCAGCCGATACGCGGCCGCGCCCGCACCGGCCTGCCGGCCCTTCTGCTGGGGGCGGCGCTGCTGTTCACCACCGCGTGCAGTGGCGGTGGCGGAAGTAACGGCAGCGGCAGCGGCGACAACGCCGGGGGCGGCGGCAAGACCGGTACCGAGGCTTCGAAGGCGGTCGTCAGCGTCAAGCCCGACGACGGGGCCAAGGAGGTCGCCACCAGCGGCGTCCTGAAGATAACGAGCACCGGCGGCAAGCTGACCACTGTGACGGTCGCCGACACCAAGGGCAACGCGGTCGAGGGCAAGCTCGCCGACGACGGCGCCAGCTGGGAGCCGGCCCGCCACCTGGCCTCCGCCACCGAGTACAAGGTGCACGCGGTCGCCAAGGACGAGGGCGGCCGGGAGTCCGCCAAGGACACCACCTTCACCACCCTGACCCCGACGAACACCTTCGTGGGCCACTACACCCCCGAGGACGGCTCCACCGTCGGCGTGGGCATGCCGGTCTCGATCAACTTCACCCGGGGGATCACCAACCCGGAGGCCGTCGAGAAGGCCATCACGGTGACGGCCGAGCCGGCCGTGCAGGTCGAGGGCCACTGGTTCGGCAACGACCGCCTGGACTTCCGCCCCGAGAAGTACTGGGCCGCGGGCACCAAGGTCACCGTGAAGCTCGCCCTCGACGGAGTCGAAGGCCGCCCGGGCGTCTACGGCAAGCAGACCCGTACGGTCACCTTCACCGTCGGCCGCTCCCAGGTCTCCACGGTGGACGCCAGCGAGAAGGAGATGCAGGTCGTCCGTGACGGCCAGGTCATCAAGACCCTCCCGATCACCGCGGGCGCCCCGTCGACCACCACCTACAACGGGCAGATGGTCATCAGCGAGAAGTACAAGGTCACCCGCATGAACGGCGCGACCGTGGGCTTCGGCGGCGAGTACGACATCTCCGACGTCCCGCACGCGATGCGCCTGTCGCAGTCGGGCACCTTCGTCCACGGCAACTACTGGGCCTCCGCCGGCACCTTCGGGTCGGCGAACGTCAGCCACGGCTGCGTCGGTCTCAAGGACGTCCGCGGCGCCGGCGACAACAACCAGCCGGCCGCCTGGTTCTTCAACGAGTCCCTGATCGGCGACGTGGTCGTCGTGAAGAACTCCAAGGACAAGCAGATCGCCCCGGACAACGGCCTCAACGGCTGGAACATGGACTGGGCGGAGTGGATCAAGTAAGCGGGTCCCGTACCCCGTGAAGTGGCCCGGTGCTGTGACCCACAGCACCGGGCCACTTCACGTTAACCGGCGCTAACCTGGCCCGTATGACCATCTCTCTCGAAGTCTCCGAAGGCGTCGGCACCATCCGCCTGGACCGGCCGCCCATGAACGCCCTGGACATCGCCACCCAGGACCGGCTGCGCGAGCTCGCCGTGGAGGCGACCGACCGGGCCGACGTCCGCGCGGTCATCATCTACGGCGGCGAGAAGGTGTTCGCGGCGGGCGCGGACATCAAGGAGATGCAGACGATGGACCACGCGGCGATGGTCGCCCGGTCCCGCGCGCTCCAGGACGCCTTCACCGCCGTCGCCCGCATCCCCAAGCCCGTCGTCGCGGCCATCACCGGCTACGCGCTGGGCGGCGGTTGCGAGCTCGCGCTGTGCGCCGACTACCGGATCGCCGCCGACAACGCCAAGCTCGGCCAGCCCGAGATCCTGCTCGGCCTGATCCCGGGCGCCGGCGGCACCCAGCGGCTGTCCCGGCTGGTCGGACCGTCCAAGGCCAAGGACCTGATCTTCACCGGCCGCATGGTCAAGGCCGACGAGGCGCTGACCCTCGGCCTGGTCGACCGGGTGGTGCCCGCCGCCGAGGTGTACGAGCAGGCGCACGCCTGGGCCGCGAAGCTGGCGCAGGGTCCGGCGATCGCGCTGCGCGCCGCCAAGGAGTGCGTGGACGCGGGTCTGGAGGCCGACATCGACACCGGCCTGACCATCGAACGCAACTGGTTCGCGGGCCTGTTCGCCACCGAGGACCGCGAGCGCGGTATGGCCAGTTTCGTCGAAGAGGGCCCGGGCAAGGCGAAGTTTGTCTGAGCAGGGGGCTGCGGCCGAGTGCGGCGGTCCTCCCTGCGGGTGCATTAGCCAGGCCTTAAGGCAACCTTAAGGAGAAACCGTGATCCACTCGCTGTGATCGCTTCCGTGCGCGGTGTCACCGCAGGTCATGGTGTGTGCCGAGGTCCTCTGATTGCCTCCTGCATATGACAGAACACCCCCTTGGATTGGTTGAATCCGGGGGGTGTTTTCCTGTGGAACCGCCCGGGAGGGCGCATCGGCCGTCCATGATGGGTGCATGGCGGGCCTGGAGGGTGTGGAACAGCCGCGGCAGCGCGGCAGCGCTTCGGCGGTACGGCTCACGGCGGCTGTCGAGGACGAACAGGGCCTCAAAGCGCTGGAGTTTTACGGAAATCCGGCCGAGGCGGAAGTGACGTTGCCGTCCATGCCGGAGTCGGCGAGCACCGCGCGCCGGCTCACCCAGTGCGTGGTGATCCGCCTCTGGGGCCTCTCCCCGCAGATCGCCGAGCATGCCGTCCTGCTGGTCTCCGAGCTCGTCGGCAATGCGGTCCGGCACACCGGGGCCCGCTCCTTCGGCTTACGGATGCTGCGGCGCCGCGGCTGGATCCGGGTCGAGGTGCGTGACCCCTCGCGCGGACTGCCCTGCCTGATGCCGGTCCACGAGATGGACACCACGGGCCGGGGCCTCTTCCTCGTCGACAAGCTGTCCGACCGCTGGGGCGCCGATCTGCAGCCGCGCGGGAAGATCACCTGGTTCGAGATGCGGGTCGCCGACCGCCAGAACGCCTGAAGCCCCCGTGCGCCGGATCGGCGTGGGGGGCTTCATGGGTGCGCCGAGGTTCGAAGGGGGTGTGATCCTCGGCGTTGTGACTTCGCTCGGGTCAATGGGGAAGTCGTGCTTCCGACTATGGCAGACGAGGGCCCAAACGCCAAAAGTCCCTACTTGGGCATAAGTGGGCAAATCGTAAGACTTTCTAGCTAAATCCTAGGTGAGGTGGGCCACTCACCTCGCAATCCATGAATAAGCGTCGGCTGCTCTGTGTAAATCGTTGATCACTTAGCGGCCCTACCACCCGGTTGGCCCCTTTGAGTGGACGTACCGAATTGGGTCAATCATTACCATCCGGGTCATCCACCCCTTAAATGGGCAAGTGCTCTCACAACCAGGCCGCCGCGCGGCCCTGCGCGTGGCCCTGCGCGCGGCCGCCCTCCCGGCGGTCGGCGCCGCCGCTGCCGGCCTCACCGCCGCCTGCGGACCGGGCCGGCCCGCCACCGCGTCCTCCGGCCCGCCGCCGGGTCCGGCCCGCCCGGCACAGGCCGCCCCGGCCGCCGCCCCGCGCCGGTTCGCCGGGCAGCCCGTCGAGATCGACCACGGACCGCGCGACCGCCCCCGGGTCGCCCTCACCTTCCACGGCAACGGGGACCCCGCCATCGCACGGTCCGTGCTGGCCGCGGCCGAGAAGGGCGGCGCCCGGATCACCGTCCTCGCCATCGGCTCCTGGCTCGACGCCCATCCGGAGCTGGCCCGCCGCATCCTCGACGGCGGTCACGAGCTCGGCAACCACACCCAGCGCCACCTCGCGATCAACGACATGACCGAGGCGGAGGCGTACGCCGAGATCACCGGCTGCGCCCAGCGGCTCAAGCGGCTCACCGGATCCATCGGCACCTGGTTCCGGCCCTCCCAGACCCAGTACGCGACCCCGCTCGTCCGGAAGCTGGCCCAGCGGGCGGGCTACCCGCACGTGCTCTCGTACGACGTGGACTCCCTCGACTTCACCTCGCCCGGTGCCGCGGCCGTCATCCGCACCGTCATCGGGACGATCCGGCCCGGATCGGTGGTGAGCCTGCACTTCGGCTACGCGGACACGGTCGACGCGATGCCTCCCCTCCTCGAAGAACTCGCGCGCCGCAAACTGCGCGCGGTGACCACCACGGAGCTGCTGACCCCATGACGACCACCCGCCTTCCCCGGACTGCCGGCGTGCTGCTGGCAGGGCTGGTCCTCGCCGCCCTGGCCGGCTGCGGATCAGCCGACAAGGGACCTGCCGAGGCGCTCGGCACCAAGGGCCCGGCCAAGCCGGTCAAGGCCGTGCCGGCCGCCCCGCCCGGTCTGCCCGGCATGCCGCCGCTCCTCGATCCGAACGACGTCTACGCGGCGGACCGGCCGGACAAGCTCTCCCCCGTGGTCAAGGACTTCCCCTCCCGCGTCTACGTGCCGAACACCAACTCCAACACGGTGTCCGTCATCGACCCGGCGACCTACCAGGTCATCGACACCATCCCGGTCGGGGTCCAGCCCCAGCACGTGGTCCCCTCCTGGGACCTGAAGACCCTGTGGGTCAACAACAACCGGGGCCACACGCTCACCCCGATCAACCCGGCCACCGGCGAGGCCGGAAAGCCGGTCGAGGTGCACGACCCGTACAACCTGTACTTCACGCCCAACGGCAAGTACGCGATCGTCATGGCCTCGATGGACAAGGAGCTCGTCTTCCGCGACCCGCACACGATGGACCGGGTGAAGACGGTCCCCGTGACCTGCTACGGCGTCAACCACGCGGACTTCTCCGCGGACGGCCGCTACTTCATCGTGAGCTGCGAGTTCTCCGGCGAACTCCTCAAGGTCGACACCGAGCGGATGGAGGTGGTCGGCCAGCAGAAGCTGCCGTTCGAGGGCGCGATGCCGCAGGACGTCAAGGTCTCCCCGGACGGGAAGACCTTCTACGTCGCGGACATGATGGCGCACGGGATGTGGGTGCTGAGCGGGGACAAGTTCGAGACCCCCAAGCTGCTGCCCACGGGCAAGGGCTGCCACGGCCTCTACGTGAGCCGTGACTCCAAGGAGATGTACGTTTCCAACCGGGGCGAGGGCACCATCTCCGTCTTCAACTTCCCGGAGAACCGGCTCACCAAGAAGTGGACGCTGCCGGACGGCGGCAGCCCCGACATGGGCGGGGTCTCGGCCGACGGCAAGGTGCTGTGGCTGTCGGGCCGCTACAACTCCGAGGTCTACGCGGTCGACACCCGGACCGGCAAGCAGGTCGCCCGGATCCCGGTGGGCGGCGGACCGCACGGTCTCGCCGTCTACCCGCAGCCCGGCCGCTACTCGCTCGGCCACACCGGCATCTTCCGCTGACGGAATCGGGACGGGACCCGAGGAGGGGGCGGAACGGGGCGGCCGCTACCCTGAGCCGGTCAGTAAGGCATCAAGAAGGAGTGGACCCAGTGGCGGACATCGAGAGCGCACGGACGACGTTCGGCAAGTTCGACGTGAACGGTGACGGCTTCGTCACGGCCGACGAGTTCAAGGCGGCCATGGCGGCCATGGGCGACCCGTTCGTCACCGCCCCCGTCGCGGACGCCGTGATCGCCGCCAAGGACGCGAACGGCGACGGCCTGCTGAGCTTCGACGAGTTCTGGGCCTCCCTGAACAAGTAGTCCCTCCCGCTGCCGCCCCGTCCCGGACCGCCGGGGCGGGGCGGCAGCGTGCGTCCCGCCCCGGCGCCCCGCGTACCGGAGTCAGGCCTGCGGGCCGGACATGTCCTCGACCTCGGTGAGGGCCTCCTCCAGCCAGTGCAGCCAGAACGTCTCCAGGGCGATCCCGCCGTGCAGCACGAGCCGGCGCAGCCGGTCCTCCACGGCGTCCCGCCCCGGCGGGAAGTCCTTCTCCTCGATGGCCTCGTACTGTGCGAGCTGGCGCCGGTGCAGCTCCAGGTGGCGCCGCAGCTCGGGGCCGAGCCCCTGCGGCCCCACCACACCCGCGGCGCGGATCCGCAGCAGCAGCGGGTCGCGCATCGGCTTGGGGTCCTGGCTCTCACCGACCCACCGGGCCAGCTCCGCGCCACCGGCCGGCAGCACCTCGTACTCCTTCTTCTGCCCCCGCACGGGCACCTCGCTGGGCAGCTCCCGGATCAGCCCGGCCTCCTCCAGCCGCCCCAGCTCACGGTAGATCTGCTGATGCGTCGCCGACCAGAAGTACCCGATCGACTTGTCGAACCGCCGGGTCAGCTCCAGCCCGGACGAGGGCTTCTCGAGCAGGGCGGTGAGGATGGCGTGGGGGAGCGACATGCGGTCATCCTAGGTTCGCCGCAGTGCGGGCCACGCCGGGGCCGCCTCCGTACGGCCGTCCCCCGGTGGCGGAGGCGGGCCGCCCTGTCCAGGCTGGGGGAGTGGCTGCCGCATACGACTACTCGGACCTGACCGCCCTCTACGTGAACTGCACGCTCAAGCGTTCGCCCGAGACCAGCAACACCGAGGGCCTGATCGACAAGAGCCGCGCGGTCATGGAAGCCGCCGGCGCCCGGACCTCCCTGGTCCGCGCCGTCGACCACGACATCGCGACCGGGGTCTGGCCCGATATGACCGAGCACGGCTGGGAGAGCGACCAGTGGCCGGTCCTCTACAGCCAGGTCATGGACGCCGACATCCTCGTCCTGTGCGGCCCCATCTGGCTCGGCGACAACAGCTCCGTGATGAAGCAGGTCATCGAGCGGCTCTACGCCTGCTCCTCGCTGCTGAACGACCAGGGCCAGTACGCCTACTACGGGCGGGTCGGGGGCGCGCTGATCACCGGCAACGAGGACGGCGTCAAGCACTGCGCCATGAACATCCTCTACAGCCTCCAGCACCTCGGCTACACGATCCCGCCGCAGGCCGACGCGGGCTGGATCGGCGAGGCCGGGCCCGGACCCTCGTACCTGGATCCCGGTTCGGGCGGCCCCGAGAACGACTTCACCAACCGCAACACCGCCTTCATGTCCTGGAACCTCATGCACCTGGCCGCCCTGCTCAAGCGCTCGGGCGGCATCCCGGCGCACGGCAACCAGCGCGCGCAGTGGGACGCGGGCTGCCGCTTCGACTTCCCCAACCCCGAGCACCGCTGAGCCCGCCCCGGAGAGGCACGCAGCCATGCAGCAACTGCTGAGAGTCCAGAACTTCGGTGTCTCGCGCGACGGATTCGGCGCCGGCGAGAACCAGAGCCTGGAGCGGCCGTTCGGTGACGCCGATCCCGGCGCGCTGTTCGCCTGGGCCGGAGCGACGGCGAGCTGGCCCAACCGCACCGACCCCGGAGGAAGCCGCGGCCTCGACGACTACTTCACCCGGGACTTCGCGCACAACATCGGCGCCGAGATCATGGGCCGCAACAAGTTCGGGCCCCAGCGCGGCCCCTGGGCCGATCACGACTGGCGCGGCTGGTGGGGCGAGGAGCCCCCGTTCCACACCCCCGTGTTCGTGATGACCCACCACCCGCGTCCTTCGTTCACGCTCTCCGACACCACGTTCCACTTCGTCGCCGGAGACCCGGCGACGGTCCTCGCCGCGGCGCGGGACGCGGCGCAGGGCAAGGACGTCCGGCTCGGCGGCGGGGCCACCACCGTCCGGGAGTTCCTCGACGCGGACCTCGTCGACACCCTGCACGTGGCGGTCGCGCCGGTGGAGTTCGGATCCGGGGCCAGGCTCTGGGAGTCCCCAGAGGAGCTGCTCGACCGGTTCCACCTCGACGTCGTGCCCAGCCCCAGCGGTGTGAAGCACCACTTGTTCTGGCGGAGGTGAGGGGACGGGGGCCGACGGCGAGGCCCGGGGCGTGGGACGCCCCGGGCCCGGCGGCCGGCGGACCGGCTCAGTGCGCGATGTCCACCACGTACCGCTCCGGCGCGTGCAGGGCGAACGCGCGGTAGTACGGCAGGGTGTCGAAGGCGGCGCCGAAGGTCACGTACCCCTCGTAGTCGCCGGTCAGGGCGATGCCCTTGAGCTTGCTGAGGTTGATCTGCTGGAGCTTGGGGCCCTGGTAGACGTTCCCGCCCGCGTCGTTGTGCGCGGCGGCCGGGTTGAGGCGGATCTCCAGGAAGTACTTCCCGGGCAGCGGCACGGGCTTCCCGGAACCGTCGTAGATCAGCTGGTTGACAGGGGTGACGGTCACCGTGGGGACGTACCCCTGAAGGTCGATGACGATCCGGTCGTACGAGGGGTGCCCGGCCCAGCGGGCATTGACGACGAGCGGGGTCTGGGCCTGTGCCTCGGTGGCGGTGATGGAGGAGGCCGAGGCAGGGGCGGCGAAGGAGAGGCAGGCGGCGAGCAGCGCGCCGGTTGCCAGGGCCATGGACTGCCGGAGACGGGAGTGGATCATGACGTCCCCTCGATTCTCGAGAGACGGGGACTGGTGGCACAGCCTGGGACGCCACTGGGGGCCCCGCGGTTCCGGTTCCGGACGGGGAAGGGCCCGGCGCGAGCGCCGGGCCCTTCCCCGTGTCACGCGGTGTGCGTCAGCACTCGATGACGTTGACCGCGAGGCCGCCGCGGGCGGTCTCCTTGTACTTGACCTTCATGTCGGCGCCGGTCTCCTTCATGGTCTTGATGACCTTGTCGAGGGACACCTTGTGGCTGCCGTCGCCGCGCATCGCCATCCGGGCCGCGGTGACGGCCTTGACGGCCGCCATGCCGTTGCGCTCGATGCACGGGATCTGGACGAGGCCGCCGACCGGGTCGCAGGTCAGACCCAGGTTGTGCTCCATGCCGATCTCGGCCGCGTTCTCGACCTGCTCCGGGGTGCCGCCGAGCACCTCGGCGAGGGCGCCGGCCGCCATCGAGCAGGCGGAGCCCACCTCGCCCTGGCAGCCGACCTCGGCGCCGGAGATCGAGGCGTTCTCCTTGAAGAGCATGCCGATCGCGCCCGCGGCGAGGAGGAAGCGGACCACGCCGTCCTCGTCCGCGCCCGGCACGAAGTTCATGTAGTAGTGCAGCACGGCCGGCAGGACGCCCGCGGCGCCGTTGGTCGGCGCGGTCACGACCCGGCCGCCGGCCGCGTTCTCCTCGTTGACCGCCATCGCGTAGATCGTCGCCCATTCGCTGCGGTGCAGCATCGGGTCGCCCTCGGTGCGCAGCTGGCGCGCCGTGGAGGCGGCCCGGCGCTTGACCCGCAGGCCGCCGGGGAGGATGCCCTCGCGGGACATGCCGCGCGAGACGCAGGACTGCATGACGCGCCAGATCTCCAGGAGGCCCTCGCGGATCTCCTCCTCCGTGCGCCAGGCCTTCTCGTTCTCCAGCATCAGGGAGGAGATCGACAGCCCGGTCTCGTTCGCGAGGCGCAGCATCTCGTCGCCGGAGCGGAAGGGGTACTTCAGCACCGTGTCGTCGAGCTTGATCCGGTCCTCGCCGACCGCGTCCTCGTCCACGACGAAGCCGCCGCCGACCGAGTAGTAGGTCTTCTCCAGCAGCGGGGTGCCCGCGGTGTCGTACGCGAAGAGCGTCATGCCGTTCGCGTGGTACGGCAGGGAGCGCCGGCGGTGCAGGATCAGCTGGTTCGGCTCGTCGAAGGCGATCTCGTGGACGTCACCTATCTCCGCGCCCATAAGCCGCAGCCGGCCGGTCCTGCGGATGCGCTCGACCTCGTCGTCGGCGGTCTCGACGTTCACCGTGCGGGGGGAGTGGCCCTCCAGGCCGAGGAGCACCGCCTTGGGGGTGCCGTGCCCGTGGCCGGTCGCGCCGAGGGACCCGAAGAGCTCGGCCCGGACGGAGGCGGTCTGGGCCAGCACGCCGTCCTTCTTCAGCCGCGTCACGAACATGCGCGCGGCCCGCATCGGACCGACCGTGTGGGAGGAGGAGGGACCGATACCGATGGAGAAGAGATCGAAGACGGAGATGGCCACGGTGGCGGACTCCCTTGTCTGCTCGTGGGGTGGGAGGGGGCAGGAGAGGTGGATTATTCGGATTTTGTCCGGCAGACGAGCTTAACGCGGTGAGGTGAACGCGCCGGCTGCCGGACGAGGTGGGATGTATTACGCGGACGGGTCGGGCGGGTGCCGGTCCGCGGTCCCGGGCCCCGCGCGCCCCGGTGGGGACGGCGCCGGGGCCGTCGGGCGGGGAGAGGGGGCGGGCGGAGCGGTACGGGGAGGTGCGGCCGCGTGAGGCGTGCGGCTGCGTGCGGCTGCGTGGGGAGGAAGACGAAAGGGGCCCGGCCTGTGCGGGAACAAGGCCGGGCCCCTTCGTGGCCGGTGACCGGCCCCCGGCTAGAGCGTCGGGTACAGCGGGAACTTCGCGGCGAGCGCGGAGACGCGAGCCTTCAGGGCCTCGCTGTCGTACGCGGGCTTCAGGGCCTGCGCGATGATCTCGGCGACCTCGGTGAAGGCCTCGGCGTCGAAACCGCGGGTGGCCAGGGCCGGCGTACCGATCCGCAGACCCGAGGTGACCATCGGCGGCCGCGGGTCGTTCGGGATGGCGTTGCGGTTGACCGTGATGCCGACCTCGTGGAGGCGGTCCTCGGCCTGCTGACCGTCCAGCTCGGAGTTGCGCAGGTCGACCAGGACCAGGTGCACGTCGGTGCCACCGGTGAGGACGTCCACGCCCACGGCCTTGACGTCGTCCTGGACCAGGCGGGCGGCGAGGATCTTCGCACCCTCCAGGGTGCGCTCCTGGCGCTCCTTGAACTCGGGCGAGGCCGCGACCTTGAAGGAGACCGCCTTGGCCGCGATCACGTGCTCCAGCGGGCCGCCCTGCTGACCCGGGAAGACCGCGGAGTTGATCTTCTTGGCCAGCTCCTGCGTCGACAGGATGACACCGCCGCGCGGACCGCCGAGGGTCTTGTGCGTGGTCGTGGTGACGACGTGGGCGTGCGGCACCGGGTTCGGGTGCAGACCCGCGGCGACCAGGCCGGCGAAGTGCGCCATGTCGACCATCAGGTACGCGCCGACCTCGTCCGCGATGCGGCGGAAGGCGGCGAAGTCCAGCTGGCGCGGGTAGGCGGACCAGCCGGCGACGATCAGCTGCGGCTTGGACTCCTTGGCGAGGCGCTCGACCTCGGCCATGTCCACCTCGCCGGTCTCGTCGACGTGGTACGGGACCACGTTGTAGAGCTTGCCGGAGAAGTTGATCTTCATGCCGTGGGTCAGGTGACCGCCGTGGGCCAGGTTGAGGCCCATGATCGTGTCGCCCGGCTTCAGCAGCGCGAACATCGCGGCGGCGTTGGCCTGCGCACCGGAGTGCGGCTGGACGTTCGCGGCCTCGGCGCCGAACAGTGCCTTGATGCGGTCGATCGCGATCTGCTCGACCACGTCGACGTGCTCGCAGCCACCGTAGTAACGGCGGCCCGGGTAGCCCTCGGCGTACTTGTTGGTCAGGACCGAACCCTGGGCCTCCATGACGGCGACCGGAGCGAAGTTCTCCGACGCGATCATTTCCAGGGTGGACTGCTGGCGTACGAGCTCGGCGTCGACAGCGGCGGCGACGTCCGGGTCGAGCTCGTGGAGCGGGGTGTTCAGTACAGACATCAGGATCCCCTGGGGTGTCAGTTACCGGCGGTGAGCTTGGCGTACTCCTCGAAGGAGAGCGTGTCCTTCGGCTCCTCCGAGAGGCGGACCTTGAAGAGCCAGCCACCCTCGAACGGGGCGGTGTTCACGAGCGCCGGGTCCTCCACGACGTCCTGGTTGGCCTCGACGATCTCACCGGTGACCGGGGAGTACAGGTCGCTGACCGACTTCGTCGACTCCAGCTCGCCGCAGGTCTCGCCCTCGGTCACGGTGTCGCCGACCTCGGGGAGCTGGGCGTAGACGACGTCACCGAGCGCGTTGGCCGCGAACTCCGTGATGCCGACCGTCGCGACGCCGTCCACGGCGTCCGACAGCCACTCGTGCTCCTTGGTGTAACGCAGCTTCTCGGGGTTGCTCATGACCTGATTCTCCTGGATGCGGGGGAGTGGATACGAACTGTGGTCTTGGGTACTGAGACGGCGCCGTACGGGTTCCCGTACGGCGGACGTGGTACGTGGGGTTACTTCTGCCGCTTGTAGAACGGCAGCGCCACGACCTCGTACGGCTCATGCGTACCGCGAATGTCGACGCCTACGCCGGAGGTACCGGGCGCGGCGTGCGCCGCGTCCACGTACGCCATCGCGATCGGCTTGCCCAGCGTCGGGGACGGGGCGCCGGAGGTGACCTCGCCGATGACCTGACCGTCGGCGACGACCGGGAACCCGGCGCGCGGAACGCGGCGGCCCTCGGCGATCAGACCGACCAGCTTGCGCGGCGGGTTGGTGGCGGCACGCTCGGCGGCGGCCTCCAGCGCGGCGCGGCCGACGAAGTCCCCCTCCTTCTCGAACTTCACGACCCGGCCCAGGCCCGCGTCGAACGGGGTGAGGGAGGTGGTCAGCTCGTGCCCGTACAGCGGCATGCCCGCTTCCAGGCGCAGGGTGTCGCGGCAGGACAGGCCGGCCGGGACCAGGCCGACGCCCTCGCCGGCCTTGGTCAGCGCCTGCCACAGCTCGACGGCGTGCTCGGGGGAGACGAACAGCTCGAAGCCGTCCTCGCCCGTGTAGCCCGTACGCGCGATCAGCGCGGGCACGCCCGCGACGGTGCCCGGCAGGCCGGCGTAGTACTTGAGGCCGTCCAGGTCGGCGTCGGTCAGGGAGGCCAGGATGCCGGGGGACTCCGGACCCTGCACCGCGAGCAGCGCGTACGCGTCGCGGTCGTCGCGGACCTCGGTGTCGAAGCCGGCGGCACGCTCGGTCAGGGCGTCCAGGACGACCTGGGCGTTGGAGGCGTTGGCGACGACCATGTACTCGGTCTCGCCGAGGCGGTAGACGATCAGGTCGTCGACGATCCCGCCGTCCTCCTGACAGATGTGCGTGTAGCGGGCGCGGCCGACACCGACGGTGGAGATGTTGCCGACCAGCGCGTGGTCCAGGGCCTTGACGGCCTCCGGGCCGGTCAGTGTGATCTCGCCCATGTGGGAGAGGTCGAAGAGACCGGCCTTCGTACGGACGGCGTTGTGCTCGTCGCGCTCGCTGGCGTACCGCAGCGGCATGTCCCAGCCCGCGAAGTCGGTCATGGTCGCACCGAGCGAGCGGTGCAGCGCATCGAGGGCGGTCAGGCGGGGGGCAGTGCTCATGGGTGTGGCTCCCGGGTCCCAGGGCATCGACATGACATGACGAGGACGTTCCTCCCCATCTGTCATCGGAACCTGAGAGGTTCGCCGAGAGTTCCGCCGATCAGCAGATCGCCGGGTCTCATCGACTTGCACCTTGGGTGGAGCTGCGCAGCAGCTCGCTTTTCAGATCTGCCTCATCCACGCGGTACGGGGCCTGAGAGATTCAAGGGAGGTTCTTGCTCCTTCGGCGCCCGCGCACGGCCTTGCGGCGTGCCGGGACTCTCCCGCGCGGATTCAAGCGGCCGGTATGCAGTTGGTCCAGATGGCGCACATCATTGCACGCCATGCCCGGCATCGGGCGGTGGGGGCCGAAAGTTCGTACGGCCCTCCGAAGGGTCCGACCGGAACCGGCGCCGCCGGATTACCGTCTCTTTACACTCAGTGGGCAAGGGTCCTGGCGACCCGATTCGGGGGAGGCGAACACTGTGCGGAGATTCGGAGTGGTGACGACGACGGGAACCGTGGAGGCGGTGCCGGCGCAGCGGGGCGCGCAGGGCCGCAGGAAGGCGGCCGACGCCGGCCTCGGCCTCGTGCGCGACCTGCGCGGCCCCGCCGTGCGCACCCCCCAGCCGCTCGGCTTCGCGGCCGGGGACATCGTCGTGGTGTCCGGCCTGCCCGGCGGCGGCAAGAGCACCCTGATCAAGCGGGCGGCCGCCGAGGGCGGGGCCGTCGACTCCCAGGACACCCGCGAACGCTGGGAGCGGAGCATGCCCGCCGCCCTCCCGTACGCGGTGTACCGGCCGCTGGTGCGCGCCGCGCACTACTGGGGGCTGTGGCGGATCCTGCGCTCAGGGGCCTCCGTGGTCGTCCACGACTGCGGTACGCAGAGCTGGGTACGGGGGCTGCTCGCGGCCGCCGCCCGCCGCCGGGGCCGGTCGCTGCACCTGCTCCTGCTGGACAGCAGCCCCGAGGAGGCCCTCTCCGGGCAGGCCGCGCGCGGCCGCCGGGTGTCCGTGTACGCCTTCGCCCGCCACCGCGGTGCGGTGGCCCGCCTGCTCCGCGAGGCCGAAGCGGGGCGCCCGCCCGCGGGCTGCGCCTCGGCGACCCTGCTGGACCGACGCTCGGCCGCAGCCGTGACCGGGATCCACTTCCACGGCTGAGCCGCCGGCGGGCCGGACGATCGGGCCCCGACGGCGTTCGAGGCACGGGGTCCGGGGGCGGCCCCCGGCAGCGGTGCGGCACGCCGGGCCGGTACCCTGCGGGGCGACACGCGGCGGGATCACGGAGGCACGGGACATGCAGGGCAGCGGCTGGCCGGGGAATGAGCTGGAGCAGGTGCTCGGGGCGGCGCTCGGGCAGCCGGACGCCGGCGGGCGGATCCTCGAGGTCCTCGGGCGCAGCCAGGTGTGGGTGCCCCTGCCGGGCGGCGCCACACAGGCGACGGGCGGGCTCGACCTGCCCACCATGGACATCGGCGGGGCGGCGTACGTGCCCGTCTACAGCTCCGAGGCCCAGTTCCTCGCCTGCGTCGGCCCCGGCATGGACTTCGCGGTGGCGCCCGCCGTCGAGTTCGCCCGCGGCCTGCCCCCGCAGCTCGGCATCGCCCTCAACCCCGAGGGCGCCGTCGGCGTACCGCTCCCGCCGCCCGCCGTCGCCGAGCTCTGCCGTACCGGACGGACCCTGCTCGACGGCCCCGCCACCGGCGGCCGCGTCCGGCTCTACGAGCCCGACTGGCAGGACGATCCGGTGGACTTCCTGGCCGCCGCCACCGAGGAGTTCCGTGCCACCGGGGTGGTCGCCGCGGCGCACCGCTGCCTCGCCAGCGTCGAGGGCGGGGCGCCCCAGCTGTTCATCGGTGTCCGCCTGGTGGGATGGGAACCGGAGATGCAGGGCGCGCCGATGGAGGCCCTCGGACGGGCCCTGACGCGCGTCCCGCCGCAGTGGCCCGTGCAGTTGATCCTGCTGGATGCGGTCCAGGACCCGGTCACGGACTGGATTCGTGAGCGCGTACGCCCCTTCTACGTCCCGTAGGGCCGCTTAAGCTGGTTACATCTCCTGGCCGCACGCGTGATGCCGGTTCGGAGGGCACGCGTGGAGCGACGGGCGGACGAAGAGGGGTTCCGGGTGAGTGCGTCAGGCACGGCCGCGGCCGGGCAGGTCGAGCACATGATGCGCCAGGTGACTCCCGGGCGCTACGAGAGTTACGAGTCACTCCTGCATGCCCTCTCCGAGGGCCGGCTGTGGATGCTGCTCTGGCAGGGGCAGCCGGGCTCCCCGGACGCCCAGTACGGCGGCATGGAGGTCGAGAGCCTCGGTTACGCGCCCTGCGTCACCTCCCCCCAGGAGCTGGCCGCCAGCGGCTGGAACCGGGGCTACGAGGTGGTCACCGGGCGGGACATCGCCCGCGCGCTGTACCCGGACCGCTGGGGCCTGTGGCTCAACCCGCACGCCCAGGGGGGCGGCCTCGGCGTGCCCTGGGCCGACCTGCGACGGATCGCCACCGGCCTGGAGCGGATGCCGGCCGGCCCGCTGCGCCTGTCCGAGCCCGCGATCGAGCTGCCGCAGTTCTACGGGCTGCTGACCCAGCACGCGCACCGCACCCCGGCCGTCCGGTCGCTGCGCCGCGCCTGGGTGCAGCCCGCGCTTGGCTCGCCGTACCTCGCGGTCGGGCTCGACCTGTACGACGCCTCCGCGCCCGCGCTGGAATCCGTACGGGAGATGATGCGCCAGTCGGTCGGGGTGGTCCCCGAGGGGGTCCCGGTGTGCACGGTCGCGCTCGCGGACGAGCACGACCCCGTGGCCATGTGGCTGCGCGCGCAGACCCGCCCCTTCTACGACCGCGAGGGCCAGGCTCCGGCGTACTGACCCGGGCATCGCGCGATATCCCGCATATTGAGACATCCATCTCGAAGGCCGCACCGGTCCCATCGGTGCGGCCTTCGGCATATCCGGTGAATCCGCACAAGATCCATGCCTGAAGGGGTAGTTGGGTCGGATGTCCGTTCCGTGCCGAACGGGCGGTGTTTCACCGCTCAACAGATCCCGGGGTTCGGATAACGGAAGGTGTAGGCGTAGATCACGGTTGCGCATCACATCCCCGGCAGGTCTGGCGGGCGCTCGAGAGGGCGTTGAAGACTCCACCCCACCGAAGGCCGGTCCATCTCGCAAGCGCCAGCTCTTCACGTGCACTTCAGGCACATTTCTCGCCAATCGCACCACCAGCGACGCCGATTGAACCAAGCCGCCACAGCGGCGGGCATGGGCCGGCCACCGTCGGCCGAGAGGGGTCCCCACCACGATGACGGCACCACTGCACGACACCAGCGCGGCCGAGCCCGCGGCCGTGGCCACCCCCGAGGTTCCGCAGAAGGCGATCGAGGGCCGCTCCCCGTGGCAGATCGCCTGGCTGCGGCTGAAGCGCGACAAGGTCGCGCTGGCCGGCGGCGTCATCGTGCTGCTGCTGATCCTCGTCGCGATCTTCGCGCCGCTGATCGTCAAGGCCCTCGGGCACCCGCCGGAGGAGCTGCACGAGGACCTCCTCGACCCGCTGCTCGGCCTGCCGGTCGGCGACTGGGGCGGCATGAGCGGCGACTTCCTGCTCGGCATCGAGCCGGTCAACGGCCGCGACGTCTTCAGCCGGATCGTCTACGGCGCCCGGATCTCGCTGCTCGTGGCCTTCCTGTCCGCCTTCGTGGCGGTTTCGCTGGGAACCTTCTTCGGCATCATCGCCGGCTACTTCGGCGGCTGGGTCGACGCGGCCATCAGCCGGGTCATGGACCTGCTGCTGGCCTTCCCGCAGCTGCTCTTCATCATCGCGCTGATCTCCGTCATCCCCAACAAGCTGTGGGGCTTCGAGGGATCGGGCCTGCGCATCGCCGTACTGGTGCTGGTCATCGGATTCTTCGGCTGGCCGTACATCGGCCGGATCGTCCGCGGCCAGACCCTGTCGCTGCGCGAGCGCGAGTACGTGGAGGCCGCCCGCAGCCTCGGCGCCGGCCGCTTCTACATCCTCTTCCGCGAACTGCTCCCGAACCTGGTGGCGCCCATCACCGTCTACGCGACGCTGATGATCCCCACCAACGTGCTGACCGAGGCGGCCCTCAGCTTCCTCGGAGTCGGCGTCAAGCCGCCCACGCCGTCCTGGGGAGAAACCCTCTCCACGGCCGTGCGTACCTACGAGGACGATCCGCTCTTCATGATCTTCCCCGGCGTGGCGATCTTCATCACCGTGCTGGCCTTCAACCTCTTCGGCGACGGCGTCCGTGACGCCCTCGACCCGAAGGGCTCCCGCTAGCCGACGCAGGGCCAACCAGGAACCGGCTTCGTGCCGTACGTACACCGGAACTACAACGGAGGGTTGCGAGCATCGTGACTACCCATCGCACGTCGAAGCGCAGACTTGCTGCCGGCACGGCCGTCGTGCTCGCGGTCATGCTGACCGCGACCGCCTGTGGCGGAGACGGCTCCAAGGACGAGAAGGCGACCGCCGGCGGCGGTGCCTTCAACGCCGGCATCGACAAGGTCTCCAACGCGTCGGACAAGAAGGGCGGCGAACTCAAGTTCGTCGGTACCCAGGACGCCGACTCGTGGGACCCGCAGCGCGGCTACTACGGCTTCATGTGGGACTTCTCCCGCTACTACACGCGCCAGCTGGTCAGCTTCAAGCCCGCCCCCGGTCAGCAGAGCACCGAGCTCATCCCGGACCTCGCCACCGCCAAGGCCGAGATCAGCGACGGCGGCAAGACCTACAAGTACACCCTGAAGGACAACGTGACCTGGGAGGACGGCTCGCCCGTCACGGCCCAGGAGATCAAGTACGGCATCGAGCGCACCTGGGCGCAGGACGTCATCTCCGGCGGTCCGGTCTACATCCAGCAGGTCCTGGACCCGAAGGCCGAGTACCCCGGCCCGTACAAGGACACCGCCCCGGACAAGCTCGGCCTGAAGGCGATCGAGACCCCGGACGCGAAGACCATCATCTTCAAGCTCCCGACGCCCAACGGTGACTTCGAGCAGATGCTGGCCATGCCGGCGGCGAGCCCGGTCAAGCAGGACAAGGACACCGCGGCCAAGTACGGCCTGAAGCCCTTCTCCAACGGCCCGTACAAGATCGACTCGTACGAGCCCAACAAGAGCATGAAGCTCTCGCGCAACGAGAACTTCAAGGCCGACTCGGACACCATCCGCAAGGCGCTCCCGGACACCATCTCGGTCACGTTCATGGCGAACGCGGACGACATGGACAAGCGCCTGATGAACGGCGAGTTCGACGTCGACATCAACGCGACCGGCATCGGCCAGGCGGCCCGCGCCACCGCGCTGAAGGACCACAAGGGCAACCTCGACAACGGTCAGACGGGCTTCATCCGGTACGCGGTGATGCCGCAGACCGTCGCCCCGTTCGACAACATCGAGTGCCGCAAGGCCGTCATCCACGCGGCCGACAAGAAGTCCCTGCAGACCGCCCGCGGCGGCCCGCAGGCCGGTGGCGACATCGCCCCCAACATGCTCCCGCTGGGCATCAAGGGCTCCGACGCCAAGTACGACCCGTTCGAGGTCCTGCAGAACGACGGCAAGCCGAACCTGGAGAAGGCCAAGGCCGCGCTGAAGGCCTGTGGCAAGGAGAGCGGCTTCAAGACCACCATCGCGGTCCGCAACAACAAGCCGGTCGAGGTCGCGACCGCCGTCTCGCTGCAGAACGCCCTCAAGCAGGTCGGCATCGAGGCCGACGTCGACCAGTTCGACGGCGCCCAGCACTCCGGGATCATCGGTTCGCCGAAGGTCGTCAAGGAGAAGAACTACGGCATCATCATCATGGGCTGGGGCGCCGACTTCCCGACCGGTCAGGGCTTCTCCCAGCCGCTGGTCGACGGTCGCTTCATCCTGCAGAGCGGCAACAACAACTACTCCGAGCTCAACGACCCGGCGATCAACAAGCTGTTCGACGACGCCATCGCGGAGACCGACCCGACCAAGGCCGGCGAGATCTACAAGCAGATGAACCAGAAGGTCTCCGAGGCCGCGGTCTACCTGCCCTTCGTCTTCGACAAGACGATCACCTGGCGCAGCACCCGGCTGACGAACGCCTACACCACCGACGCCTACAACGGCCGCTACGACTACGCCTCGCTCGGTGTCGTGAAGTAACCGTCCGTCCGTCCAGTTCAGTGTTCCAGTGCCACACCCGCTAGGCACGAAGGGCAGGTGATGGCCGCGGTTACGGCTTGGGGGCGCTCTCCGGAAGGGGGCGCCCCCGGGCCGCAGCCAGGCCGAGCGCAGTGCTTGCATATTTCATCCGACGGATCTTCTCCGTCATCGTCATGCTGCTGGTCATCTCGTTGGTGACCTTCGGAATCTTCTTCCTCTTCCCGAAGATGATCGGGACGGATCCGGCGCTGTACTTCGTCGGTAAGCAGTCCGACCCCATCGCCATCGAGGGCATCCGGCAGAAGATGGGTCTCGACGACCCGATCCTCGTCCAGTTCGGCAAGTTCGTCGTCGGGCTGGTGGCGGGTCGCACGTACGCCAACGGCCCCGATGTCACGCAATGCGCCGCGCCCTGCTTCGGCTACTCCTTCAAGACCGAGCAGGAGGTCTGGCCGCTGCTGCTGGACTGGCTCCCGGTCACCCTGTCCCTCGCCCTCGGCGCCGTCGTCCTCTGGGTGATCGGCGGTGTCGCCACCGGCGTCATCTCCGCCCTCAAGCGCGGCACCGTACTGGACCGCTCGGCCATGGGCATCGCCCTCGCCGGCGTCTCCCTCCCCATCTACTTCACGGGCATGCTCGTGATCGCCGTCTTCTCCGACCAGCTCGGCTGGTTCGGCCGGCCCGACGCGACCTTCGCGGAGGACCCGGGAAGATGGTTCAACGGCATGATCCTGCCGTGGGTCTCGCTCGCCTTCCTCTACGCGGCGATGTACGCGCGGCTGACCCGGGCCACCATGCTCGAAGTCCTCAACGAGGACTACATCCGTACCGCCCGCGCCAAGGGCCTGACGGAACCCGTGGTCATCGGCAAGCACGCCATGCGCTCGACGATGACGCCGATCCTGACCGTCCTGGGTCTGGACCTCGGAGCCCTGATGGGCGGCGCGGTCCTGACCGAGTACACCTTCTCGCTGCACGGCCTCGGCTACAGCGCCGTCCGCGCCATCAGCGAGCACGACCTCCCGGTCATCCTGGGCATCACCCTGATCTCCGCCTTCTTCGTCGTCGCGGCGAACCTCATCGTTGACCTCATGTACGCGGTGATCGACCCCCGAGTGAGGCTGTCATGACCGAATCGACCAAGACCGGAGCCCTCAACCAGCCGTTCACCGGCACCTCCTCGCCCTCCACGGCCTTCCTGGAGGTCCGCGACCTCAAGGTGCACTTCCCGACCGAGGACGGTCTGGTCAAGTCGGTCGACGGACTCTCCTTCACGCTGGAGAAGGGCCGGACCCTCGGTATCGTCGGCGAGTCCGGATCCGGCAAGTCGGTCACCTCGCTCGGCATCATGGGTCTGCACCGCGTGGGCCAGTACGGCCGCCAGCGGGCCCGGCTCTCCGGCGAGATCTGGCTGGACGGCAAGGAGCTGCTCTCCGCGGACGAGGACGAGGTGCGCAGGCTGCGCGGCCGGGAGATCGCGATGATCTTCCAGGACCCGCTGTCCGCGATGCACCCGTACTTCACCATCGGCAAGCAGATCGCCGAGGCGTACCGGGTCCACAACAAGGTCGACAAGAAGACCGCCCGCAAGCGGGCCGTCGAACTCCTCGACCGCGTCGGCATCCCCGAGCCGCACAAGCGGGTCGACAGCTACCCGCACGAGTTCTCCGGCGGCATGCGCCAGCGCGCGATGATCGCGATGGCGCTGGTCAACAACCCCGAACTGCTCATCGCGGACGAGCCGACCACGGCCCTGGACGTCACCGTCCAGGCCCAGATCCTCGACCTGATCCGGGACCTGCAGAAGGAGTTCGGCTCCGCGGTCATCATGATCACGCACGACCTCGGCGTGGTCGCCGAGATGGCCGACGAACTCCTCGTGATGTACGGCGGCCGGTGCGTGGAGCGGGGCACCGCGGAGAAGGTCTTCTACGAGCCCCGGCACCCCTACACCTGGGGCCTGCTCGGCTCGATGCCGCGCATCGACCGGGAGCAGACCGAGCGCCTGATCCCGGTCAAGGGCTCGCCGCCCAGCCTCATCAACATCCCCAGCGGCTGTGCCTTCAACCCGCGCTGCCCGTACGCCGACGTACCCAAGGGCAACGTGACCCGCACGGTACGGCCCGAGCTGACGGCGCCGGACGACGCGGGGCAGGGCGGCAGCCGACACTGGTCCGCCTGCCACATGTCGCAGGAGGAGCGGACCCGGATCTGGACCGAAGAGATTGCGCCGAAGCTGTGACCGACACGAAGAAGACGGATACGGCCGCCGGCATTCCGGCGCAGGCCACGGACTCTCCCGAGCCGCTGCTCAAGGTCACCGGCCTGACCAAGCACTTCCCCATCACCAAGGGGCTGCTGCGCCGCCAGGTGGGCGCGGTCAAGGCCGTCGACGGCATCGACTTCGACGTCCGGCGCGGTGAGACCCTCGGCATCGTCGGCGAGTCCGGCTGCGGGAAGTCGACCATGGGCCGGCTGATCACGCGGCTGCTGGAACCGACCAGCGGCACCATCGAGTTCGAGGGCAAGGAGATCACGCACCTGGGAGTGGCGGGCATGCGCCCGCTGCGCCGCGACGTGCAGATGATCTTCCAGGACCCGTACGGCTCGCTGAACCCCCGCCACACGGTGGGCACCATCGTCAGCGCGCCCTTCAAGCTCCAGGACGTCACCCCGGAGGGCGGGCTCAAGGCAGAGGTCCAGCGGCTGCTGTCGCTCGTGGGCCTCAACCCCGAGCACTACAACCGCTACCCGCACGAGTTCTCGGGCGGCCAGCGCCAGCGCATCGGCATCGCGCGGGCCCTGGCGCTGAAGCCGAAGCTGGTGGTGGCGGACGAGCCCGTCTCGGCGCTGGACGTGTCGATCCAGGCCCAGGTGGTCAACCTGATGGACGACCTCCAGGAGGAGCTCGGCCTCACCTATGTGATCATCGCGCACGACCTGTCGGTCATCCGGCACGTCTCGGACCGCATCGCGGTGATGTACCTCGGCAAGATCGTCGAGCTGGCCGACAACAAGTCGCTGTACGGGGAGCCCATGCACCCGTACACCACGGCCCTGATGTCGGCCGTGCCGGTGCCCGACCCGAGGCGGCGCGGCGCCAAGAGCGGCCGCATCCTGCTCAAGGGCGACGTGCCGTCGCCGATCTCGCCGCCGAGCGGCTGCCGCTTCCACACCCGGTGCTGGAAGGCCACGCAGATCTGCGCGACGCAGGAGCCGCCGCTGCTGGCCCTGAAGCCGGGCCACCAGGTGGCCTGCCACCACCCGGAGAACGCCCCCGACCAGGCCCCGGGCGACCAGCCCCTGCCGGGCGCGGCGGACGCGGTGGCGACGGTCACGGAGTAGCGCGAACGCCGGCGGGGCGCCATCCCGGCCCCGCCGGCACCCCGCCAGCAACGGCGTCGGCACCCCGCCGGCAGCGGCGCCGGCAACGGCGTCGGCACCCCGCCGGCGTTCGGGGCGCGGGGGCCCGGGGCCGCGCCCCCCGGCAACGGCGCCGCACGGTCTCACGGGGCAGGCCCCACCCCCGCACGGTCACCCCGGCGGGAGCCGAGGGGTGACAATGGCCCGGTGTTCCACGATCTCTTCCCGCCCGGGATCCAGCATGCCCTGGACCTCGCCGGCATCTTCGTCTTCGCCACCGCGGGCGCCCTGCTCGCCGTCCGCAAGAACTTCGACGTCTTCGGCATTGTCGTCCTCGCCCTGGTCACGGCCCTGGGCGGCGGTCTCTTCCGCGATCTCGTCATCGGCGCCGTGCCGCCCGCGGCCTTCGGTGAGCTCAGCTTCTTCGTCACCCCGCTGATCGCCGCCGGGATCGTGTACTTCCTGCACCCCGAGGTCCAGCGGATCAACCGCGCCATCAACGTCTTCGACGCGGCCGGCCTCGGGCTCTTCTGCGTGACCGGCACGACCAAGGCCTACGAGTACGGCCTCGGCCTCACCGCCTCCGCCGCGCTCGGCGTCGCCACGGCCGTCGGCGGCGGCGTCCTGCGCGACGTCCTCGGGAACGAGGTGCCGTCGCTGCTGCGCGACCGTGAGATGTACGCCGTGCCCGCCCTGGTCGGCGCCACGATGGTGGCCGTCTTCATCAGCATGCACAGCCTCAACGCCATCACCACCGGCCTCGCGATCGTCACCACCTTCGTTCTGCGCCTCCTCGCCATGCGGTACCACTGGCGGGCGCCGCTGGCCTGGAACCGGCGGTCCTCGGTGGCCGAAGAGCCGTAACAAAAGAAAGCTACCGCTTAGTAGTAAGCCCGTGTACCGTCGTTTGCATGTCACACGCAGCTGCCAAGGCCTCCATCGGCGACAGTGAGTTCGACCGCGACACCGCCATCACCGCGCGCGCGGACGAGCCCGGGGTGTACGACGCGGAACTCTCCGCCGGCTGGACGATCATCGCCGCCGTGAACGGCGGCTACCTGCTGGCGCTCGTCGGCCGTGCCCTGTCGGCGGCCCTGCCGCACCCGGACCCCTTCACGGTCTCCGCGCACTACCTGACCTCCTCCGTGCCCGGCCCCGCCGTGATTCGCACCCAGGTCGTCCGCGTCGGCCGCACCCTCTCCACCGGCCAGGCCTCGCTGTTCCAGTACGACGAGAGCGGCGCCGAGATCGAACGCATCCGCGTCCTCGCCTCCTACGGCGACCTCACGGCCCTGCCGGACGACGTACGCACCGTCGCCGTGCCGCCCGCCATCCCCGCCTACGAGGACTGCATCGGCCCCGAGGCCGGCCCGGCCCCGATCCCCGGCAGCTCCGCCATCGTGGACCGGCTCCGGCTCCGCCTGGACCCGGCGACCGCCGGATGGGCCGTCGGTGCCCCCTCGGGCAAGGGCGAGATGCGGGCCTGGTTCGAGCTGTCCGACGGCCGTGACGCCGACCCGCTCTCCATGCTCCTGGCCGTGGACGCGCTGCCGCCGACCGCCTTCGACCTCGGCCTGGTGGCCTGGACCCCGACGGTGGAACTCACCACCCACGTCCGCCGCCGCCCGGCTCCCGGCCCGCTCAGGGTCTCCATCACCACCCGCAACCTGGCCGGCGGCTTCCTGGAGGAGGACGCCGAGGTCTGGGACTCCTCGGACCACCTGGTCGCCCAGTCCCGCCAACTGGCCCGCGCGCTGCGCCCGTCCTGACGTCCGGCCACCGGGTTCCGCCACCGGGTCCGGCCGCCGGATCCGGCCGTTCCGGCGGCGCCCGGGGGTGCCCCGCGGGCCGTCGCGGGGTCCCGCGGCGCAAGGGGCCACCGGTGGACTCGTAGAATCGGGGGATCATGGCCTACCTCGACCACGCCGCCACCACCCCGATGCTGCCGGAGGCCGCCGCGGCGATGACCGCGCAGTTCGCCGCCACGGGGAACGCCTCCTCCCTGCACGCCGCCGGCCGCCGGGCCCGCCGTACCGTGGAGGAGGCCCGCGAGGCCTTCGCCGAGGCGGTCGGTGCCCGTCCCAGCGAGGTGGTCTTCACCGCCGGCGGCACCGAGGCCGACAACCTCGCCGTCAAGGGCCTCTACTGGGCCCGGCGCGACGCCGACCCCGCCCGGACCCGGGTCATCGCCAGCCCGGTGGAGCACCACGCCGTGCTCGACGCCGTCCACTGGCTCGCCGAGCACGAGGGCGCACAGGTCGAGTACCTGCCTGTGGACCGCTACGGACGGGTGCCCGCGGAGGCCTTCCGCGAGGCCGTCGAGCGCAACCCCGACGACGTGGCCCTGGCCACCGTGATGTGGGCCAACAACGAGATCGGGACCGTCATGCCGGTCCGCGAACTGGCCGCCATCGCCCGCGAGTACGGGATTCCGCTGCACTCCGACGCCGTCCAGGCCTTCGGACAGCTCGACGTCCGCTTCGGCGACAGCGGGCTCGCCGCCATGACCGTCAGCGGCCACAAGATCGGCGGCCCCTACGGCATCGGAGCACTGCTGCTCGGCCGCGACCAGAGCCCCGTACCCGTCCTGCACGGCGGCGGTCAGGAGCGGCACGTCCGCTCCGGCACCCTCGACGTACCGGCCGTCGCCGCCTTCGCCGTGGCCGCGGTCCTCGCCGCCGAACGGCGCGAGCAGTTCGCCGCAGAGATCGGCGCCCTGCGCGACGAACTGATCGCCGCGGTCCGTGCGACCGTGCCCGACGCCGTCCTCGGGGGAGACCCCGACGAGCGGCTTCCGGCCAATGCGCACTTCGGCTTCCCCGGCTGCGAGGGCGACTCCCTGCTGCTCCTGCTCGACGCCCAGGGCATCGAGTGCTCCACCGGATCCGCCTGCACCGCGGGCGTCGCCCAGCCCAGCCATGTCCTGCTGGCCACCGGTACGGACCCGCAGCTGGCCCGCGGCACCCTGCGCTTCTCCCTCGGCCACACCTCCACCAAGGAGGATGTCGCGGCACTGGCCGCGGCGATCGGCCCGGCGGTGGAACGCGCCCGCACGGCGGGACTCAGCTAGGGCCTGCCGCCAGGACCTCCCGGACGAGGCGTATGTAGCGGTCCCAGTTCCAGTGGGGGCCGGGATCCGTGTGGTCGGCGCCCGGGACCTCGGAGTGCCCGACGAGGTGGGTGCGGTCCGCCGGTATGTCGTACCGGCGGCAGATGTCGGCCGCCAGCCGCGCCGAAGCCGCGTACATCGCGTCCGTGAAGTCCTGCGGGCGGTCCACGAAGCCGACGTGCTCGATGCCGATGCTGCGCTCGTTCATCGAGCGGTTCGCCGCGTGGAAGGCCACGTCCATCTCGCGCACCAGCTGCTCCACATGGCCGTCGCCGCGCACCATGTAGTGCGCCGAGGCCCTGTGGAAGGGGTTCTGGAAGGCCTTCACCGAGCCCTCGAAGCTGCCCTGTGTGACATGGACGACGATCCGGTCCACCCGGTAGTCGTCGGGCCGGTCCGCCATCCGCCAGTTCGCCGGCGAGGCCGAGGTCCAGCTCGCGCCCACGTGGTCGAGCTCGCCCTCCTTGCGCGGCTTGGCCACTCCCGGTATCAGCCACCAGGCCCGGCCGATCTCCTCCCGGCCGGCGACCGCCGTCGCCGCGACAACCCCGAGCCCGCCGAAGAGCACCGCCCTGCGGGTCCGGCTCCGCGGTTTCGATCTTTTGTTCCCGAGCTCGGTCATGTGATCCACCCCCCGTACTCGATAACGCGCTGTGACCCCGCTCGGTTCCCCCGTACTCTGGACGGTGCTATGACTGAGAACCTGCCGCGCACACACCGCCCGCTTCGCGTCCTGGCCGCCATGTCCGGCGGCGTGGATTCCGCCGTCGCCGCCGCCCGCGCCGTCGAAGCCGGGCACGACGTGACCGGCGTACACCTGGCGCTGTCCGCGAACCCGCAGTCCTTCCGGACCGGCGCCCGCGGCTGCTGCACCATCGAGGACTCCCGCGACGCCCGGCGGGCCGCCGACGTCATCGGCATCCCCTTCTACGTCTGGGACCTGGCCGAGCGCTTCCGCGAGGACGTGGTCGAGGACTTCATCTCCGAGTACGAGGCCGGGCGCACCCCGAACCCCTGCCTGCGCTGCAACGAGAAGATCAAGTTCGCGGCGCTGCTCGACAAGGCCCTCGCACTCGGCTTCGACGCCGTCTGCACCGGCCACTACGCGACCGTCGTACTGAACGAGGACGGCTCCCGCGAACTGCACCGCGCCTCCGACATGGCCAAGGACCAGTCGTACGTCCTCGGCGTGCTCGACGAGAAGCAGCTCGCCCACGCCCTCTTCCCGCTCGGTGACACCCTCACCACCAAGGACGAGATCCGCGCCGAGGCCGAGCGCCGGGGCCTGGCCGTCGCGAAGAAGCCCGACAGCCACGACATCTGCTTCATCGCCGACGGCGACACCCAGGGCTTCCTCGCGAACCGCCTCGGCAAGGCCGAGGGGGACATCGTCGACGAGGCGACGGGCGAGAAGGTCGGCACCCACGAGGGCGCCTTCGGCTTCACCATCGGCCAGCGCAAGGGCCTGCGCATCGGCCACCCCGCCCCCGACGGCAAGCCGCGCTACGTCCTCGACATCTCCCCGGTGAACAACACCGTCACCGTCGGCCCCGTCGAGGCCCTGGACGTCACCGCCCTCACCGCGATCCGCCCCCGCTGGTGCGGAGCCGTGGCCGCCGCCCCGGGCACCTACACCGCCCAGCTGCGCGCCCACGGCGGCGAGACCGAGGTCTTCGCCGAGGTCGTCGACGGCGAGCTGCGGGTCTCCTTCGGCGAGCCGGTCCGGGGCGTCGCCCCCGGCCAGGCGATCGTGCTCTACGACGGCACCCGCGTGGTCGGCTCGGCCACCATCGCGACCACGACGCGGGCCGCCGCCGCCGTCTGACCGGCGCCCCTCACGACATGACGCCGCGGCCCCCCCCCGTGCGGGCCGCGGCGTCGCGCCGTCCGGAATCAGGCCGCCGGGTACCAGACGGTGCCGCTGCCGCCGTGCTGCGTCAGGGTGGTGGCGATGATCTCGCCCTCCCGAAAGTAGCGCGGGTGCTGCTGCAGGAAGCCGGGGAAGGAGTCCAGGGACGTCGCGTCACAGACCCCGTCGGTCCTGATGCAGTGACGCTGGACGGGGACGCCCGGGAAGTCCTCCGGCCCCGTGCCGGGGGAGTAGGCCACGAAGGGGATGAGGACCCCCTGCGGAACCAGGCGCCAGAAACCGGTTCCGGGCTGCATCGGGTCGGAGTAGAGCATGCCGTCGACCCGGTCGCGGGGTACCTCGGTGCCGTTGGCGGCGATCGTCTGGAGCAGCAGATCGCCGACCCAGGCGCCCTGGGAGTAGCCGGCGATGGTGAAGCGTGCCGTCGGGTCGGCGCGGTAGGCGTTCTCCAGGGCGGCCTTGGCGTTCCAGTAGCCCTGGTTCACGCTGTCGCCGAAGCTCGGCGCGAAGGGGGCCGGCTGCTCGTTGTGGCTCCCGACGAAGGGGCCGCCGCTGGCCACGTAGCAGACCGGTATCGCGATGCCCCCGTTCAGGTTCCTGTTCGCGGCGTCGAAGCTCGTGGTGCATCCGGGCGCGTCCGCGGCCGCGCCGGTGCCGCCGATCTCGATGTGGTAGTGGTTCGCCGGGGCGGCGTGCGCGCCGGTCTCGTACTCGGGCTCGTGGCCACCCTGGAGACCCCCATCGACCTCGGCCGCGCCGCCACCCCGACGGACCTGCTGGCCGTCAACCGCAGCATCGTGGTGCGCCAGGCCCTCTTCCTCGCGCCGATGCTCACCCTGGTGATCGCCTTCGGCGGCCGGCTCATGACCGAGCTGCTCCAGGGCGTCGTGGGCCCCCTGACCTGGCCGATGGCCGACGGACTCGCCCTCGGCGCGGTGGGCGGGATGGCCGGCGCGCTCTCCTACGCCCTGGCGTTCACCGCCTGGGGCCAGTGGGTGCTCCTGACCCGCGTCTGGCTGCCGCTGACCGGCCGGCTCCCCTGGGCGACCGTCGCCTTCCTGGAGGACGCCTACCGGCGCGGCGTGCTGCGCCAGGTCGGCGCCGTCTACCAGTTCCGCCACGCCCGGCTCCAGCGCCACCTGCGCGGACGGCCCACGGATCAGGGGCCTGTCCCTCGGACCGGGCCCTGATCCGCGGGCCGTGCCGCGGTGGACGTGCCGCGGCGGGCCGTCCCGCGGCGGACCGTGCCGCTCAGGCGACGGTCAGGACGATCTTGCCGGTGGTGCGGCCCTGCTCGCCGATCTCGTGGGCCTTCGCGGCCTGCTCCAGCGGCAGCACCGTGTCGACCAGCGGCTTCAGCAGGCCCTGCTCGACGAGAGCCGCGATCTCCAGCAGGCCGCCCAGGTCCGGCTCCACCAGGACCCAGGAGGCGTGCACGCCCTGCGGGTCGGCCGGGAGGGAGTCGGGGCCGGGCAGGGTCACCAGGTGGCCGCCGGCCTTGAGGACCTTCAGCGAGCGCTGCGTGTAGTCCCCGCCGATGGCGTCGATCACGACGTCCACGTCGGCGACGGCGTCCTCGAAGTCCGTGGTGCGGTAGTCGATCACCTCGTCGGCGCCGAGCTCGCGCAACAGCGCGTGCTTGCCCGCGCTCGCGGTGCCGATCACGTACGCGCCGCGGGCCTTGGCGATCTGCACCGCCAGGTGACCCACCCCGCCGGCCGCCGCGTGCACCAGCACCCGCTGTCCGGCGCTCACCCCGGCCGTGTCCACCAGGGCCTGCCAGGCGGTCAGGGCGGCCAGCGGCAGAGCCGCCGCCTCCACGTGGTCCAGCGCGGCCGGCTTGGGGGCGAAGTGCCGGGCGGGGCCCGTCACGTACTCGGCGTACGCACCGGCCTGCTGCGGGAAGCGCGGCATTCCGTACACCTCGTCGCCCACCCGGTACAAGGTCACGCCCGGTCCCACGGCCTCGACGGTGCCGGACACGTCCCAGCCGACCGCCGGCACCGGGCCCCAGGGGATCAGGGCGCCGCTCTCGCGCGTCTTCCAGTCCACCGGGTTCACCCCGGCGGCGTGGACGCGGACCAGGACCTCGCCCATACCGGGCTCCGGACGCTCGGCATCGGTCTCGACGAGGACCTCGGGTCCGCCCCACTTGCTGATGACGACGGCGCGCATTTCATGTCTCCTTGCTGGGTTCTCCGGTGCCGGTGTCCCGGCCGATGACCTCACTCTCTCCGCTCGCCGACCCTTGCAGTGTTGGCCGTACGGCCACCATGTGTCAGGATCTGGCCATGCACCGAATCGCCGTACTCGCCCTCGAAGGGGTCCCTCCGTTCGAGCTCGGCATCCCCTCCCGCGTCTTCGGCAACGCCCAGGACGAGGCCGGGGGCCCGCTCTACGAGGTGACCGTCTGCACCGCCGACGGCCTGCCCGTGGCCAGCGACGCGGGCTTCACCGTCGGCGTCTCGGCGGGCCCCGAGGCCCTCGCCGCAGCCGACACCGTGATCGTCACGCCCACCCACGCCATGGACGAGCTGGCCCACGGCGCCCCCCTGCCGCAGCCGCTGACCGACGCGCTCGCCGCGATCCGGCCCGGCACCCGGCTGGTCTCCCTGTGCACCGGCTCGTACGTCCTGGCCGCCGCCGGACTGCTCGACGGCCGGCCCGCCACCACGCACTGGCTGCACGCGCCCGAGTTCCAGCGCGGCTTCCCGCGCGTCCGGCTCGACGAGGAGGTCCTCTTCGTCGACGACGGCGACGTCCTCACCTCGGCCGGCGTGGCGGCCGGCATCGACCTCTGCCTCTACCTGATCCGCCAGGACCACGGCACGGGCGTGGCCAACCGGGCGGCGCGGCTCTGCGTGGTCCCGCCCTGGCGCGACGGAGGCCAGGCCCAGTACATCGACCGGCCCGTACCCGAGCCCACCGTCGCCACCACCACCGCCACCCGCGCCTGGGCCCTGGAACGCCTCGCCGAACCGGTCACCCTCGCCGAACTGGCCGCGCACGCCCGGATGAGCCTGCGCACCTTCACCCGCCGGTTCCGCGACGAGGTCGGCATGACCCCGGTGCAGTGGCTCACCGCCCAGCGGCTCGAACTGGCCCGCCACCTGCTGGAGTCCAGCGACCTGCCGGTCGACCTGGTGGCCCACCGGGCCGGCTTCGGCTCCGCCAACTCGCTGCGCCAGCACATGCGCTCCACGCTCGGCGTCTCCCCGATCGCCTACCGGCGCACCTTCCAGCCCGCATCGGTATGACCTGCGGGGTAATCGCCGCAGGAGCCGCGCGCTGACACGATCGGATCAACGGGCCCGGACCGACGGGCCGGTCAACAGGGGAGTCGACCATGACCGCGTACGCCATCGCCCACATACGCCCCACGACCATGAACGAGGACATCCTCCGGTACATCGAGCGGATCCAGCCGACCATGGACCCCTTCGGCGGCCGCTTCCTCGTCCACGGCCAGGACGTCGAGGTCCTGGAGGGCCCCTTCCCCGGCACCGTCGTCATGATCGGCTTCCCGGACATCGAGAGCGCCCGCGCCTGGTACGCCTCCGACGCCTACCGGGCCATCCTGCCGCTGCGCACCGACCACATCGAGGGCGAGGTCGTCCTGGTCGAGGGCGTCCCCGCCGACTACGACGCCTCGAAGACGGCCGCCGCCCTGCGCGCCGAAGCCCGCCTCTGATGGGCAACCGAGCCACCTTCGTGACCGCGGGCGCCGATGGGTACGAGCGCCGGAGCTCCTCCTTCGGCGCCGTCGGCCTCGATCTCGACCTGCTCGGCGGCCCGGAGGCGGTTCTGCCGTTCGTCCTGGGCCACCGGCTCGAGGAAGGCCCCTGGTACGACGACGACATGTGCGAGGCGGGCGCCCTGATCGACCCCGCCCGCAGACTGCTCCTGGTCTTCGCCCAGGAAGGCCCGTCGGTGGCCATGCGCACCCGCGCGGCCTGGTGGCGGCTGCTCGGGCCCGCCTGGCCCGGATGGGAGCTCCGCTGGGTGTACGACGGCCAGAGCGGCCTGCGCGCCCACCTCGGCCTGGACCCGGGGCACGAACGCGACACCCTGTATCCCGGCCCGCCGCTGGAGGCCGACGACGAGGAACTGGCCGATCCCGACCCGATGGCCGCCGTCGTCACGGTCGGATCCGGCCGCTGCCACGTCCTCGCCCACATCGACGACCATCCCGTGGCCGAGGGCCCGGCGCTCCTCGACCGGCTCTCGGGCGCCCCCGGCCACGCCGGGTACGCAGGTCGCGCCGAGGCCGGCATCCACGTCGACCCCGGGGCCCGCAGGGTCGGCTGGTGGCTGACCGGAATCGTGCCCCACGCCGGACGGATGGCCGCACGCTGGCCCGGCTGGACCGTGGAATTCTGGGCCGACCGCTGGAGCGAGCACGCCCGGTCGGTTCCCGGCCTGTTCACCCCGTCCGCCGGCGACCCGGCGGCCGCGCTGGACGCCGTACGCGACGAGGCGCTGGAGCGCTGGGCCGAACCGCGTGCCGACCGGCGGGCACAGCTCGTCGCCGCGTACCCGCGGATGGTCATCGGCACCGGCTTCCCGCCCGCCGTCACCGCGCAGCGGGCGGCCCTGGCACGGGCGGTCGTCGAACGCTCCCGGCGGGCCGCCGCGGCCGGCTGAGCGCCCGGCGCGCGGACGGCCCGTCCGCGCGGGGACGGACCGCCGGGACGGGGAGTCCCGGGGCCGAGCCGGGCACCGGGGCTTCGCCCTCCCCGGCCCGCGGGACCTGCGAGCATGGGCGACATGGCTACTCACTTGATCACCGGTGCCGGCTCCGGCATCGGCGCCGCCGTCGCGGCCCGGCTGCACGCCCGCGGCGACGACCTCGTCCTCCTCGCCCGGGACGCCGGCCGTGCCCGCGAGCTCGTCGACCGCTACCCCGGCGCCACGTCCCTCGTCGGCGACCTCGCCGACCCCGACCGGCTGTCGTGGGCGTTCTCCAAGCAGGCCGTCCCGGAGCGGATCGACTCCCTGCTGCACATCGCCGGGATCGTCGACCTCGGACCGGTGGGCGAGCTCCGGCCCAAGACCTGGCACCAGCAGCTCAACGTGAACCTGATCGCCCCCGCGGAGGTCACCCGGCTGCTGCTGCCCACCCTGCGGGCCTCCAGGGCCACCGTCGTCTTCGTGAACTCGGGCGCCGGTCTGACCGCCCACGCCGACTGGAGCGCGTACGCCGCCTCCAAGCACGGCCTGAAGGCCCTCGCCGACTCGCTGCGCGGCGAGGAGCGGGCCCACGGCATCCGCGTCACCTCCGTCTACCCGGGCCGCACCGCCAGCCCCATGCAGGCCAAGGTGCACTCCCAGGAGGGCAAGGAGTACGACCCGGCCGCCTGGATCGACCCCGAGTCCGTGGCGACCACGATCGTCATGGCCATCGACCTGCCCCGTGACGCCGAGGTCAACGACCTGAGCGTCCGGCCGGGCCGATGAGCGCGGGAGCCACCGGCGTCGGATCGCTGCCCGGCGGCGACGCCCGCGAGGCCGCGAAGACCGTCACCGGGTCCTTCGAGGAGTTCCCCTACCTCGCCGAGCTGCCCGCCCGGGGCCCCGGCGCGGACATGATCGGCCGTTCCCTCGGCCTGCTCGTCGACATGTACGCCCACGTCGAGCCCAGCGGCTGGCGGATCAGCGACCGCCCGGGACGGGACTCGAAGCGGTCCCGGTCCTGGCTCGGGGAGGACCTCGACGCACTGGAGGAGTTCACCCAGGGGTACACGGGGAAGCTCAAGGTCCAGGCCGTCGGGCCGTGGACGCTGGCCTCCGCCCTGGAACTGCACGGCGGCGAGTCCCTGCTCCAGGACGCGGGTGCCTGCCGGGACCTGGCCGGATCGCTGGCCGAGGGCCTGCGCGAGCACCTGGCCGACGTACGCAGGCGGATCCCCGGGGCCGACGTCGTGCTCCAGCTCGACGAGCCGTCCCTGACGGCCGTGCTGCTCGGCCGGGTCCGCTCGGCGAGCGGCTACCGCACCTACCGCGCCGTCGACCGGCAGGTGGTCGAGGGCGCGCTGCGCGACGTGTTCGCCGTCCACGACGGGGACGTCGTCGTGCACTCCTGCGCGCCCGAGGTGCCCTTCGCCCTGCTCCGCAGGGCCGGTGCCACCGGGGTCTCGTTCGATTTCTCGCTGCTCACCGAGCGCGAGGACGACACCATCGGGGAAGCGGTCGAGGGCGGCACGAAACTCTTCGCCGGAGTGGTGCCCGGCACCGACGCCCCGTTGTCGGACCCGGGCGGTAGCGTCATGGGTGTCAGGAAGCTTTGGCGCAGGTTGGGGCTGGCCCCGGGGACTCTGGCGGAGTCCGTCGTGGTCACCCCGTCGTGCGGTCTGGCGGGTGCTTCACCCGCCTACGCCCGCGCGGTGCAGGCGCATTGCGTCAGGGCGGCGAGGTCGCTCGCCGACAACCCTGAGTGACGGTCGAGACGGGCCACGGGAGGACACGGCATGGCAGCCGAACAGCAGGACACGGCAGTACCGGCGGCGGTGCGTGAGCAGCACGCATTGCTGGCCGAGCAGATCGAGGAGCACCGCTTCCGGTACTACGTGAACGACCAGCCGGTCGTCAGCGACGCCGAGTTCGACAAGCTGCTGCGCTCGCTGGAGGCGCTGGAGGAGCAGTACCCGGAGCTGCGTACGCCCGACTCGCCCACCCAGAAGGTGGCCGGGGCGTACGAGACGGACTTCGCCTCCGTCGTGCACCGGGAGCGGATGCTCTCCCTCGACAACGCCTTCGACGACGAGGAACTGGCGGCCTGGGCCGAGCGGGTGGCCCGGGACGTGAACACCTCGGACTACCACTACCTGTGCGAGCTCAAGGTGGACGGCCTCGCCGTCAACCTCACCTACGAGAACGGCCGTCTCACCCGGGCGGCCACCCGCGGCGACGGCCGCACCGGTGAGGACATCACGCCCAACGTCCGCACCATCGCCGAGATCCCGGACCGGCTGAAGGGCGACCGGATCCCGGCCCTGGTGGAGATCCGCGGCGAGGTCTACTTCCCGATGGAGAAGTTCCAGGAGCTCAACGCGCGTCTGGTGGAGGCGGAGGGCAAGCCCTTCGCCAACCCGCGCAACGCGGCGGCCGGTTCGCTGCGGCAGAAGGACCCCAAGGTCACCGCGAGCCGCCCGCTGCACATGGTCGTCCACGGCATCGGCGCCCGCGAGGGCTTCGAGATCGAGCGACAGTCGCAGGCGTACGAGCTGCTGCACGAGTGGGGTCTGCCGACCGCACAGCACAACAAGGTGGTCTCCACCCTCGCCGAGGTCCGGGAGTTCATCGCGGACTTCGGGGTGAACCGGCACTCGGTGGAGCACGAGATCGACGGCGTGGTCGTCAAGCTCGACGAGATCTCCCTCCAGGGCCGCCTCGGTTCAACGGCCCGCGCGCCCCGCTGGGCGATCGCCTGGAAGTACGCGCCCGAGGAGGTCAACACCAAGCTGATCGACATCAAGGTCGGCGTCGGCCGCACCGGCCGCGTGACCCCGTACGCGCAGGTGGAGCCGGTGAAGGTGGCGGGCTCCGAGGTGGAGTTCGCGACCCTGCACAACCAGGAGGTCGTCAAGGCCAAGGGCGTCCTCATCGGGGACACCGTGGTCCTGCGCAAGGCGGGCGACGTCATCCCCGAGATCCTCGGCCCGGTGGTGGACCTGCGCGACGGCAGCGAGCGGGAGTTCGTGATGCCGGCCATCTGCCCCGCGTGCGGGACGGAGCTGCGGCCGATGAAGGAGGGGGACATCGACGTCCGGTGCCCCAACGCCCAGACCTGCCCGGCCCAGTTGCGCGAGCGGCTCTTCTACCTGGCCGGCCGGCAGTCCCTGGACATCGAGAACTTCGGCATGGTGGCGGCGGCCGCGCTGACCGACCCGCTGGAGCCGGACCGGCCGCCGCTGCTGGACGAGGGCGACCTCTTCGACCTGACCATCGAGCAGCTGCTGCCCATCAAGGCGCACGTCCTGGACCCGGACAGCGGGCTGCCCAAGCGGGACCCGAAGACGGGCGAGGAGAAGATCGTCACGGTCTTCGCCAACCAGAAGGGCGAGCCGAAGAAGAACGCCCTGGCCATGCTGGAGCACATCGCCGCCGCCAAGGAGCGCCCGCTCGCCCGCATCATCAACGGCCTGTCGATCCGTCACGTGGGACCGGTCGCGGCCGAGGCCCTCGCCCGCGAGTTCCGCTCGATCGAGCGCATCGAGCAGGCCACCGAGGAGGAGCTGACCGCCACCGAGGGGGTCGGCGCGATCATCGCCGCCTCCCTCAAGGAGTGGTTCGCCGTCGGCTGGCACCAGGAGATCCTGCGCAAGTGGCGGGAGGCCGGGGTCCGGATGGAGGAGGAAGGTTCCGCCGAGGAGGAGGGACCGCGGCCGCTGGAGGGGCTGACCGTCGTCGTCACCGGCACTTTGCAGAGCCACACCCGGGACGGCGCGAAGGACGCCCTGCAGAGCCGTGGAGCCAAGGTCACCGGATCCGTGTCGAAGAAGACCTCCTTCGTCGTGGTCGGTGACAACCCCGGCTCGAAGTACGACAAGGCCGTGCAGTTGAAGCTCGCCATCCTCGACGACGCCGGGTTCGCGGTGCTGCTGGAGCAGGGCCCCGACGCGGCACGTGAGGCCGCGCTCCCGGTGGACGGCGGGGGTGAAGGGGAGTAGTACCTGAAGGGGGAATCCCCGAGGGGGAGTAGCGAAGGCGAACGGATGCGTGGCGTGCGGCCGTACGGGCGGGCGCACGCCGGGCGCGGCGAACGGTGGTAAACGGCCGGTACAAGCCTGGTCGCAGGGCGGTGAGCTGTCGGATCATCGGATGGGTGACAAGGGGGGCCCAGTCCAAACTCACCCGTTCGGCGGATACCGTACTGATGAGGATGGCTGGGTCGCATTCGGGCAACCACTGCCGACCGCTGCCCCTGGGAGCCTCGCGCGTCCTACTGTTGAGGGGTGCGCCTGTCGTGCACGGCTGCAGAATGCGATTTCGGCCGTGGTGGCATGACATCGGGGCCATCGCGTGACATCGGCATCGCCGGCTGTGAGAGGTACGGGCATGAAACCCACCGAAAGCGCCGACCCGTCACCTGAATTCGGCGGGGAACTCCCGTCCATGCGGGCGGGCAGGGCGGGCAGACTCGGTGTTCTGGGTACCAGGACACCGGAGACCCGGCCGATCGACACCGGTGCGGGCGGGCAGGAGCGGCGCGGTGTGCTGCCCTTCCTCGTCGTGGGCCTGGCCGTCGTGGTGCTCACCGTCGGCATCGTCACCGCGCTGAGCGGTCATCACGCGCTGTTCCCCGGCGGACCGGTCGGCTGGGCCCTCGCCCTGCTCACCGGCATCATCGTCGGCCACCTCGTCGCCCTCGGCCGCGACCGCTGGTGGGGCGGCACCGGCTCGGGCGCGGCCCTGACCCTCGGCGTGCTCATCCTCTACGGATGGGTCCCCGCCGGACTGGTCTCCCTCGCCGTGGTCTCCCTGGTCGGGGCCGCGCGCCGGCACCGCTGGCGGCAGGGCCTGCTGCACGGCTCCGTGGACATCCTCGGCATCGGCGCGGGGGCCCTCGTACTCGCCGCCTTCGGCGAGGTGCCCTCCGTCGAGACCCCCTGGCTGCCCACCTTCTGGGGGCTGGAGGCGGTCCCCGAGATCGTCCTCGTCGCCGTCGCCTACCTGCTCGCCACCCGCGTCCTGCTCTGGATCGCGCTGGCCCCGCGCGGCGGAGGCCTGCCCACCGTCGCCCGCACCGCACTGATCCGGCAGGCCTTAGTAGCGGTCGCGCTGCTCGGCATCGCGCCCCTGATCTGCGTTGTCGCCGTAGCCCAGCCGGTCCTGCTGCCGCTGTTCGCCGTACCGCTGATCGCGCTGGACTCCACCCTGTGGATCGCCCGGGCGCGCGCCGAGGAGCAGCTGCGGGACCCACTGACGGGGCTGCCCAACCGGCAGTGGCTGCTGGAGCGGGCCTGGTCCGCCCTGGACGAGGCCGAACGTTCGGGCACCCGGGCCGCTCTCGTGCTGATCGACCTGGACCGCTTCCGGGCGGTCAACGACACCCTGGGGCACCTCGCGGGCGACCGCCTGCTGCTCCAGATCGCCGAACGGCTGCGCCAGGCCCTGCCCGAGGACGCGGAGGCGGCCCGGCTCGGCGGCGACGAGTTCGCCGTCCTGCTCCCCTTCGCCGACTCCACCACCAGCGCCCAGCGCATCGCCCGCCACCTGGTCGCGGAGCTCAGCTCCCCCCTCGATCTGGACGGCCTCACACTCGTCCTGGAGGCCAGCGCGGGCCTCGCCGTCTTCCCCGACCACGCGCTCGACGCGGAGGGACTGCTGCGGCGCGCGGACGTGGCGATGTACCAGGCGAAGCGCGACCGCACGGGCGTGGAGGTGTACGAGTCCAAGCGGGACAGCAACACCCCCGACCGCCTCGGCCTCCTCGGCGACCTCCGCAGGGCGCTGGACGCCGGCGAAGTGGAACTCCACTACCAGCCGAAGGTCCGCTTCGACGGCCAGGTGGCCGGGCTCGAGGCCCTCGTGCGCTGGGTGCACCCGGAACGCGGCAGGGTCTCCCCGGACGAGTTCATCGCGATCGCCGAGACCTCCGGGCTGATGCCGCACCTGACGGAGTACGTACTGGAGACCGCCCTCGCCCAGGTGGCGCGCTGGCGGGCCCAGGGCCTCAAGGTCCCGGTGGCCGTCAACGTCTCACCGCGCGACGTCCACACCCCCGGCTTCGCGGGCGCGGTCGCCGCACGACTGGCCCGCCACGGCGTCCCGGCGAGCGGGCTGCAGCTGGAGATAACGGAGCACGTCCTGCTGGAGGACCCCCAGCGGGCCGCCGACACCATGGCCGGGCTCACCGGGCACGGCGTGAAGATGTCCCTGGACGACTTCGGCACCGGCTACTCCTCGCTCGTCCACCTGCGCCGCCTGCCGGTCAGCGAGCTGAAGATCGACCGGTCGTTCGTCGGCCGGCTGGCGGTCGACGCGCAGGACGCGGAGATCGTCCGCTGCACGGTCGACCTGGCGCACTCCCTGGGCCTGCTGGTCGTGGCGGAGGGCGTGGAGGACGACGAGACCTGGGAGCGGCTGCGGGACCTGGGCTGCGACGCGGTCCAGGGCTGGCTGGTCGCCGCCGCCATGCCGCCGCAGGAGGCCACCGCCTGGCTGCTGGCCCGCGGCGAGCGCGGCTGGCGCCGCCCGGCGGACATCACGGCGGAGCTCGCGGCCGCGGAGGCCGACGCCGTCTGACTCCCTGGAGTATCCAGCCCCGCCGGCGATCGAGGCGCGGGTTCGGGCCGCGCCCGGAAGCACCGCGCAGCGGCCCCGCACCCGCCCCCGTACCGGCATCGGCGCAAACCGTTTCGTGGGTCGGGGGCCGGGCCCCATAGGATTGGGTCCGAAACGAAACATCCACCCACCCCCAGAGGATCGCTGCATGCCTGGCATTACGCGCGAGGAGGTCGTCCACCTCGCTCGGCTGGCGCGCCTTGAGCTGTCCAGCAACGAGCTGGATCACTTCGCCGGACAGCTCGGCGACATCATCGGCGCGGTCGCCCGTGTTTCCGAGGTCGCCGACCAAGACGTCCCGCCGACCTCCCACCCGCTGCCGCTGACGAACGTCATGCGCGCGGACGAGGTCCGTCCGTCGCTCACCCCCGAGCAGGCGCTCTCCGGTGCTCCCGCCCAGGAGCAGCAGCGTTTCAAGGTGCCGCAGATCCTGGGGGAGGACTAACAACCATGGTCGACATCATCAAGCTCACGGCCGCGCAGACCGCCGAGAAGATCGCCTCCGGCGAGCTCACGGCCGTCGAGGTGACCGAGGCCCACCTGGCCCGCATCGACGCCACCGACGAGAAGGTCAACGCCTTCCTGCACGTGGACCGCGAGGGCGCGCTCGCCCAGGCCCGCGCCGTCGACGCCAAGCGCGAGGCCGGCGAGAAGCTCGGCCCGCTGGCCGGTGTGCCCCTGGCCCTCAAGGACATCTTCACCACCGTCGGGGTTCCCACGACCGTCGGTTCGAAGATCCTCGAAGGCTGGATCCCGCCCTACGACGCCACCCTGACGCGCAAGCTGAAGGAAGCCGACGTCGTCATCCTCGGCAAGACCAACATGGACGAGTTCGCCATGGGGTCCTCCACCGAGAACAGCGCCTACGGCCCCACCGGCAACCCGTGGGACCTCACCCGGATCCCCGGCGGCTCCGGCGGCGGTTCCGCCGCGGCCCTCGCCGCATTCCAGGCCCCGCTGGCCATCGGCACGGACACCGGCGGCTCGATCCGCCAGCCCGCCGCCGTCACCGGCACGGTCGGCGTGAAGCCCACGTACGGCGGTGTCTCCCGCTACGGCATGGTCGCGTTCTCCTCCTCCCTCGACCAGGGCGGCCCCTGCGCCCGTACGGTCCTGGACGCCGCGCTCCTGCACGAGGTGATCGCCGGGCACGACCCGCTCGACTCCACCTCCATCGACGCCCCGGTCCCGCCGGTCGTCGAGGCCGCCCGCAACGGCTCGGTCGCCGGCATGCGCGTCGGTGTGGTCAAGCAGTTCGCCGGTGAGGGCTACCAGGCCGGTGTCGTCCAGCGCTTCAACGAGTCGGTGGAGCTCCTCAAGGAGCTCGGCGCCGAGATCGTCGAGCTGGACTGCCCGTCCTTCGACCTCGCCATGGCCGCGTACTACCTGATCGCGCCGTCCGAGTGCTCCTCGAACCTCGCCCGCTTCGACGCCATGCGCTACGGCCTGCGCGTCGGCGACGACGGCACCAAGTCCGCCGAGGACGTCACGGCCCTGACCCGCGAAGCCGGCTTCGGCGACGAGGTCAAGCGCCGCATCATCCTCGGCACGTACGCGCTCAGCTCCGGCTACTACGACGCGTACTACGGCTCGGCCCAGAAGGTCCGCACGCTCATCACGCAGGACTTCGAGAAGTCCTTCGAGCAGGTCGACGTGATCGTCTCCCCGACGACCCCGACCACCGCCTTCCCGATCGGTGAGCGCACCGACGACCCGCTGGCGATGTACCTCGCGGACCTGTGCACCATCCCGACCAACCTGGCCGGCAACTCCGCCATGTCGCTCCCCTGCGGCCTGGCTCCGGAGGACGGTCTCCCGGTCGGGCTGCAGATCATCGCCCCGGCGATGAAGGACGACCGGCTCTACAAGGTCGGCGCGGCCGTCGAGGCCGCCTTCGTCGCTCGCTGGGGTCACCCGCTGCTTGAGGAGGCACCGTCGCTGTGAGCACCAGTGCACTGTCCAAGGCCAAGGGCTTCAAGAAGTCCAAGACCGGCACCTACCTGTCGATCGGCACCACCGCCTTCGGCGCGTTCAGCGTGATCAAGCAGGTCAAGAAGGCCCGCAGCGAGCACGACGTGCTGAAGCTGGTCGACGCCGCCGTGTCCGCCGCCGCCATCGTCACCGGCCTCGCGATCCTGTACCGCGAGCTGAAGCGCCTTGGCGACGACGACGTCCTGCTGGGCTGAGAGGGAAAGTTTCACCGTGACCACCTTCACCGAACTGCTGTCGTACGAAGACGCCCTCGCGTCGTACGACCCCGTCATGGGCCTTGAGGTCCATGTCGAGCTCGGCACCAAGACCAAGATGTTCTGCGGCTGTTCCACCGAGCTGGGCGCCGAGCCCAACTCGCAGACCTGCCCGACCTGCCTCGGTCTGCCCGGCTCCCTGCCGGTCGTCAACGCGATCGGCATCGAGTCGGCCATCAAGATCGGTCTCGCGCTGAACTGCGAGATCGCCGAGTGGTGCCGCTTCGCCCGGAAGAACTACTTCTATCCGGACATGCCGAAGAACTTCCAGACCTCCCAGTACGACGAGCCCATCGCCTTCAACGGCTTCCTGGACGTCCAGCTGGAGGACGGCGAGATCTTCCGCGTGGAGATCGAGCGCGCCCACATGGAGGAGGACACCGGCAAGTCGCTGCACGTCGGCGGCGCCACCGGCCGTATCCACGGCGCGTCCCACTCCCTGCTGGACTACAACCGCGCCGGCATCCCGCTCATCGAGATCGTCACCAAGCCCATCGAGGGCGCGGGCGAGCGGGCCCCCGAGGTCGCCAAGGCGTACGTCGCCGAGCTGCGCGAGGTCATCAAGGCGCTCGGCGTCTCCGAGGCCCGCATGGACAAGGGCCAGATGCGCTGCGACGTGAACCTGTCGCTGCGCCCGACCCCCGAGTCCGAGTTCGGCACCCGCTCGGAGACCAAGAACGTCAACTCCCTGCGTTCCGTCGAGCGCGCGGCCCGCTTCGAGATCCAGCGCCACGCGGCGGTGCTCTCGTCGGGCGGCTCGATCGTGCAGGAGACCCGGCACTTCCACGAGGAGGACGGCTCCACCACGGCCGGCCGCATCAAGGACAACGCCGAGGACTACCGGTACTTCCCGGAGCCCGACCTGGTCCCCGTCGCCCCGGCCCGCGACTGGGTCGAGGAGCTGCGCGCCGGTCTGCCCGAGATGCCGCGCGTACGCCGCAACCGGCTCCGCGAGGAGTGGGGCGTCGGCGAGCACGACATGCAGTCGATCCTCAACGCGGGCGCGGTGGACTCCATCGTCGCCACCATCGAGGCGGGTGCCGACTCGGCCGCCGCACGCAAGTGGTGGATGGGCGAGCTGGCCCGCAACGCCAACGAGCAGGGCATCGTCGTCGACGAGCTGCCGATCACCCCGGTGCAGGTGGCCCAGGTCGCGGCGCTGGTCGCGGACGGCTCGCTCAACGACAAGCTGGCCCGCAAGGTCCTCGAAGGCGTCCTCGCCGGCGAGGGCACCCCGGACGAGGTCGTCGAGAAGCGCGGCCTGAAGGTCGTCTCGGACGAGGGTGCGCTCGGCGCGGCCGTGGACGAGGCCATCGCGGGCAACGCGGCCATCGCGGACAAGATCCGCGGCGGCAAGATCGCCGCCGTCGGCGCGCTGGTCGGAGCGGTCATGAAGACCACCCGCGGCCAGGCCGACGCCGCGCGCGTCAAGGAGCTCATCCTGGAGCGCCTGGGCGTCTCCGAGTAACGCTCCCCACGGAGAACGACGGCCCCGCACCGGTCCCCCCGATGCGGGGCCGTCGCCGCTCCCGGCACACTGTGGCCGGGGCGATCGCCGCGCACCGGGCGTTCCCGATACCGTCCTCGCGTCGGCGACGCTGGTCCACCATGCCCTGACTGCCGTCTACGGGCAGGTGAAGCGCCTGGAGCGGGGCACGCCGGAGGCGGGGGAGTCGATGGAGTCGGCGGTGGAGGCGCAGCAGGCGATCTGGGACCCGCTCCGCGAGATGCGGGCGGCCATGCGCGCCGACCTCGGCGTCGGCTGAGGTCGGCGGGCGGTCGGGAGGCACCGGCGGGCTCAGTCCTGGCGGACCGGCTTCGGCAACCCGTCACCGCCACGGCGCCGGGCAGCGGGCCGGGCACGGTCTGCGTGGGGCGGACCGTGGGCTCGTCGGGAGTGAGCCCGCGGGCCGCCCTTCGTCAGCGCTTGAGGACGGGGGCGGCGATGACGGCGCTGCCGGTGTCCTTGCAGCCCTCCTCCACCTTCAGCCGCAGGCGCAGGGCCCCCTTGATGTCCAGGGACTTGGTGACCGGCTTGCCCAGGTGGACGGCCTCGGAGAAGATCGCGGGCTTGTCGTCCACGGAGATGGTCACGCGGGCCGATTCCATGGTCGAGCCGTCGTCGATGCCCGCGGTGAACTCCAGCGTGGACCAGGCGCGATTGACGTCGTACTCGACCGTCGCACCGTAGTAGCAGCTGCCGATGAGGGCGGCCCCGTACTCCTTCGTGTTCAGCTTGGCCGAGCCCACGTCGAAGTGCCGGACCTGTCCGACCGACGACAGCACGGTCAGATCGGCCACGTTGCTGTCCTTCACCGAGCCCGGGCCGCCGGGGCTCGACGAGGCATCGGGACCGGTGGAGCTCTCGGGAGTCGAACCGGTGGCCGTGGGGTCGGCGGACGCAGTCGCCGAGGCCGACGCGGAGGCCGGAGCCGACGCCTGGGGCGCGCTCGTGCCGCCCGGCTTCGCGCTCGCCGCGGTGTTCTCCTTGTCCTTGTCGCCCAGGAGCCGTACGCCGACCACCGCGAGGCCCGCCAGCACCAGCACCGCGGCGACCGAGCCGATGACCAGGCCGGTCCGCCGCTTCTTGGGGCGCACCGGTTCGGGGGCGGGGGCCGGGCTCAGGTTGTACGTGGGCCCGTACCCGGCGGGCACCGCCGACGGCTCCGGCTGCGGGGCCGGGACAGGGGTCGGCGGGGGCGCGGCCGATGGCGCGGGCGCCGGCGCGGGCGTCGGGGCGGTGGCCGGTTCCGTCCGTACGGCCTCGACCGGCGGGGCCGCCTCGACCGACGCGGCCGGCTGCACGGTCGGCGTGTACGTCGGCGGCGGGGCCACCGGCTGCGGCGGGACCACGGGCGGTGCGACCACCGGCGGCGGTGGGGCGGCCGGCATGGGCGGAGCCTGCCGGGCGGCCTGCTGCGAGGTCGCGGTGGTCGTGGACACCACCGCGTGGCGGACGTCCTTCATCCAGCCGGCCAGGCTCACCGGCCGTTTCCCCGGATCGGCCGAGTAGATCGCGGTGATCCGCGCCCGCTGCTCGGCGTCCAGCACGGCGATCTGCGGCAGCGCGGTCAGCGCCTGCGACAGCTGCTCCGGCGTGGCCGGCGGGGACTGCCCGCTCAGCAGGAAGTAGGCGATCGCTCCGAAGGCGTACCGGTCCGTCCCCGGGGTCCGCTTGCCGTCGAAGACCTCCGGTGCCGCGTAGCCCGGGGTGAACCAGACCTCGGCCGTCTGGTGGTCGGCGGTCAGCTTGCTGAGGCCGAAGTCCACCAGGGTGGCCTGCCCGTGCGCGTCGACCATCACGTTGCCGGGGGAGAGGTCGCCGTGGACGACCTGGCGCCCGGACGGGGTGGCCTTCCCCGAGTGCAGCCAGTCCAGCACGTCGGCCAGCTGCTCCAGCGTGCGCATCACCTCACGCCGCTCCGCGGCGGTGGCCAGGGTCCGCTCGGCCCGCCAGTCCCGCAGGTCCAGCCCGTCGACGTGGTTCATGACGAGGACGAGTGCCCGCCCGGTCAGGGTCGAGGACTCCCCGGGCCGGTGGATCGGCGGCCCCTCGAAGTGCTCGCGCACGCCCACGACACCGGGCCGGTGGACGAACCGCAGCAACTCCGCCTGCTCGTTCCACTTCTGGCTGATCCGGTCGAAGATGTCCGGCGTGATGGTCGTCTTGGAGTCGAGCACCTTGACGACCACGGGCTCGGAGCCACCGGCGAGTTCGATCTCGGCGAGATAGAGCACGGCCTCCCCGCCGCGCCCGATCGAGCGCAGCAGGCGGTACCGGTCGGCCGCCGAGTCCGGGCCGATGTGCAGGTTCTGACTGGTCAATGTCCCCCACCTCAAGGTGCTTTGAGAGGCCAACAGCTTCCCGGGGGGAGACGCGCGAGGTCAATCGGAATGGGGAATCCCCGTGGGGGTTCACTCTTTTCGTCCGCGAGCGACGGGGAGCGCCCGCGCCCGGACACGCCGCCGGGCGCCCGGCTCGCGGAACCGCCCCAGGGGGGCGGCTTCCGTTCGCCGGACGCCCGGTGAAGGAGAGGGACCAGGGTCAGCCGGTCGCCGAAGCGGCGCCCGGAGCACTGAGGAAGGCCAGCCGGGCCGGCTTCGCCGGGAGGTAGACCTCGGGCAGGTCGATCTCCGGGAGGACGACCTCCGGTCCCAGCACGAAGCCGGTGCGTTCCATGCGGGCGATCGCCTTGGTGTTGCGGGCGTCCGGTTCGACGACCACGCGCCGCGCGGCGCCGTCGGAGAACACGAACGCGATGAAGGCGCTCATCAGGGCCCCGGTGAAGCCGCGCTCGGCCGCACCCTCGGTCGGGCCGATCAGCAGGTGGACGCCGACGTCCCCGGGCCGGACCTCGTAGCACTCGCTGACGCGGTCCTCGGCGCAGTCGTACGTCTGGAACAGCGCGACCTGCTCACCGTCGCGGCTGACCATGAAGGCGTGGTGGGTGGTGCGGCGGTCGACGTCCTCGTAGATCTCCTGGATCAGTTCGCGGCCGGCCTCGCCCATGCCCCAGAAGCGGGCCCGCTCCTGCGTGACCCAGCTGTGGATCAGCGCGGAGTCGGCGGCCGGGTCGACGGGCGTGATGGTGACGGTACCGAAGCCCTCCACGACCTGGGTGTGCACGGACTGTCCGACGGAGGGGGCGGCGGTCATATCGATTCCTTGGTGAGACGGGTCCAGTCGGTGACGACGGGGACGAGTTCGCACTGTGCCCACAGGGGCAGCTGGTCGCGGTGGTGGGGGGAGCCGGTGACGCCGTCCGCGCCCAGCGGGACCGCCCAGAGGCTGTCCTCGCGGCGGGCGAGGTCCCATACGTAACGGGCCGCCGACGCGCGGGCGGTGAGGTCGGTGAAACCGGGGACGGTGGAGGTGGCGTTCACGCAGTCGTGGTCGCCGCCGAGGCCGGGCCAGTCCGTGGCCTCCAGGTCGGGCACGGCCTGCCAGGGGGTCAGCCGGTGCACCTTTGACCAGGGGGTGTCGGGGCTGTCGGCTGCGGCCGTCTCCTCCAGGGCGGCCCGGACGTGCGCCGCGCGGTCGAGGCCGGGGACGAGGGAGGTGGTGAGCAGGCCTTCGAGGGCGTAGCCGATCTTCGGGACCAGGTACAGCCACGGGTGGAAGACGGCCGGGCCGGTGGGCGCGCCCCACAGGCCCTCGAAGACCGGGTCGGCGGCGAAGCGGCGTACGGTCGCGCTGCGGAAGGCCGAGAAGACGGTGGCGTCGGTGCTGTCGGCCGCCATGTGGCGGTCCCAGGCCAGCAGCCGGCTACGCAGGGCCTGCGCCGCCGGGGTCAGGTCCTCGAAGCCGGGCAGCAGGGCGAGCAGGGGCGCGGCCGAGGCCAGGTGCGTGTCCCGGTGTACGTCGGCCATCGCCTTCGGGGACCAGTCCGCGGAGCCGCTGAGCAGCTCGCGGATGCGGTTGGCGCGGTGCGGGGGAGCGAACTCCACGCCGAGCGGGGAGGCGATCCCGCGCGCGTTGGCCATGACGGCGAAGCCCTGCACCGGCTCGGCGGGGGTCGGGGCCCAGCCCTGCCAGGCGTGCTGAGGGTCCCAGGCGGGCACGGGGCGCAGCCGGTTGGTGCGGTGGCGCAGCGGCACGGCGCCCGCGACGCGGTGCAGCAGCCCGCCCTCGGTGTCGGCGGCATGGACGACGTTGACCGGCTCGGCCCAGTCGTCGAAGGCGCGGTCGATGTCGGCGACGGTGCGGGCGCGCAGGAGGGCGGGGAGGGCGGCGAAGCCGAGGTCCCGGCGGACCCGGGGCGGGTAGCGCAGGGAGAGGGTCTGGGCGCTGCCGTCGGCGTGGGCCTCGGCCTCGGCGTCGGCCCCGAGGTCGCCGTCCGCGTGGATGATCACGGGACCGCGGGGGGTCTCCAGGATCTCCACCTCGACGTCCTCGCCGCCGGCGACCGTGATGGTCTCGGTGTGGCGGGTGACGGGCTCCCAGGCGCCGTCCGCACCGAGGGCCTCGACGACGCCGTCGGCACTGCGGCGCAACTGCTCGATGTACAGGTCCTGGTAGTCGGACATCGCGTTGGTGATCGCCCAGGCGGCGGTGCCGGTGTGCCCGAAGTGGCCGAGGCCGGGGACGCCGGGGACGGCGAGGCCGAGGACGTCGTAGTCCGGGCAGGAGAGACGTATCTGCTGGTAGACGCCCGGGTCCTCGATGAACCGGTGCGGGTCGCCCGCGATGATCGCCGATCCGGAGGTGGTGCGGTCGCCCGGCACCAGCCAGCCGTTGCTGCCGGCGGTGCCGGGGCCGTCGGTGGCGAAGAGGGTGACCGCCTCGTCGCCGAGGGCCCGGGCGACGCGCTCGCGCCACAGCTTGGTGGCGAAACCGGCGAAGAGGATGTGCGTGGCGATCCAGATGGCGAGCGGCACCCACGGTTCCCAGGAGGAGGGGGTGAGGCCGGTGCGCGCGAAGCGCTCGTCGCGCGCTGCGCCCGCGGCGAGCCCGTCGTTGACGCCGTCCACGTACGCGCGGACCCAGGCGGCGGTCGCCGGGTCGTCGGCCTCCATGGCCTCGTAGCAGCGGCGGGCCGTGTCGGCCAGCCGGGACTGGCGGGCGAAGCGGTCCCAGGTGACGGCTTCCTCGCCCAGGAAGGAGGCGCTGGAACCCTCGGCCCGGTGCCGTTCCACCTCCAGCTGCCAGGCGCGGTCGAAGGCGGTCACGCGGCCCTGGGCGTGGATGAGGCCGAGCTCGTCGGCGGCGCGGAGGTGGGGGATGCCCCACTGGTCGCGGTGGACACCGTAGGATTCCGGGGTCTCCACGGAGGGCTCGCCCCGGTTCGTTCCGTACGACTGGGCGTCGCCGCTCTCGCTGCTGGCACTGCTCACGCTGCTCACACTCTTCCCCGACGTGCGTTTAGGTTAGGCTGACCTAACTATAAGGGTGCCAGGGGAGGGGTTGGACATGGCTGTCAGCAAGGGCTGGGAGGGCGTGGTCCTCAAGCTCATGCGGGGCAAGGACTTCACGTTCACGGTCGCGGGAGCGGAAGACCTGACGGAGGACTACCGCCGGGTGAGCTTCACGGACGGTGGGCTGCTGGCGGCCGCCGGCGAGTCGCTGCATCCGACGATGTGGGTGCGCGTCTGGTTCCAGGGCGCGGGCAAGCCGCACCAGCGGGCCTACACACTCGTGGACCCGGATCCGCAAGCGGGCACCTTCAGCTTCGAGTTCGCCCTGCACGACGGTGTCGCCAGTGCCTGGGCACGCGGCGCGAAGCCGGGCGACACGGTCGACGCAACCGTCCAGGGCACCGGCTTCACCGCCCCGGAGCCGGCACCGGAGCAGCTGCTCGTCATCGGGGACGCCGCGTCCCTCCCGGCGATCAACTCGCTGCTGGACGCGTACCCGCAGACGCCGGCGACGATCTGGTTCGAGACGCAGCACGACTCGGACGAGCGACTGCCGATGCGCGTGGAGCAGGGCCGGCACGACATCCGCCGGGTGCGGCGGGACGGCACGGCCCTGGCCGACCGGGTGCGGTCCGAACTCCCCGAACTGGCCGGGGACCCGGAGTCGGCGTACGTCTGGCTGGCGTGCGACACGGTGACGACGCGCACCCTGACGGCGTACCTGCGCAAGGAACTCGCGCTGCCCAAGCACCGGGTGAACGCGCTGGGCTACTGGCGGCCGGGGGCCTGAGAGACGGCCTAGGCGCCGGTGGTGCCGTCGATCCCCTCGCGGAGGAAGTCGGCGTGGCCGTTGTGGCGGGCGTACTCGTGGATGAGGTGGAGCATCACCAGGCGCAGCGAGGCCTCCTCCTTCCAGCTCGGCACGTACGCCGTCACGTCCAGGGACTCGGCGGCGGCCTCGATACGGCGGGCGTGCGCGACCTCGCCCTCCCAGGCGGTGAAGGCCTCGGCGCGGGTGCAGCCGGTGGCGTCGTAGGCCGCCTGGAAGTCGTGGGTGTCCGACCACAGGTGCGGGAGGTCCTCACCGTCGACGACGCGGCGGAACCAGTGCCTCTCGACCTCGGCCATGTGCCGGACCAGCCCCAGCAGGGACAGGGTGGACGGGGGCATCGAGGTGCGGCGCAGGTCCTCGTCGTCGAGGCCCTCGCACTTCAGGGCGAGGGTGGCCCGGTGGTAGTCGAGGAAGGTCCGGAGGGTCTCGCGTTCGTCGCCGGTCAGGGGCGGGCTGATGCGTTCCATGATCCCGATCCTGCCCGTTGCTCCCGGGCGGGGGAACCCTGCGGCGTTCGAGGCGCGGGGTCCGGGGCCCGGGGCCCCGCGCGGAGCCCCGGCACGGCGCGGAGCGATGCCCTACGAGGCGGCGGCGGTCCACATGTACGGCACCGTCACGCCCAGCACCCCGAAGCCCAGCCGCTCCAGGATCGGACGGCTGTCGTCCGACGCGTCGACCTGGAGGTACGGGATGCCGAGCTCCGCCGCCACGCGGGCGCGATGGGCCACCAGCAGCCGGTAGATGCCGCGGCCGCGCCACTGCGGGACCGTACCGCCGCCCCAGAGGCCCGCGAAGGCCGTGCCCGGCCGCATCTCCATCCGGGCCGCGCTCACCGGGGTGTCGCCCGCCATCGCGAGTACCGCGGTGATGGTCTCCGGCTCGTCACGCAGCCTGCTGAGCAGCTGCTCCCGGATCCGCGGCCGCTCCGTCCCGAAGGCGCCCGCGTGGACCTCCATCATCAGGTCGACGCCGGCCTCGTCCGTCACCACCCGCAGCGTGATGCCCTCCGGCGGCTCCACCGGCAGCTTCGCGAGCTCGGAGGTCAGGCCCACCATCAGCGTCTCGGGCGGCTCCGGCACGAAGCCCGCCGCGCGCAGCCGGCCGCCGAGGTCCGCCGGCCGGTCGTGGTCGTACAGCTTCCACTCGAACTCCGGACAGCCGCGGCCCTCGAAGAAGGCCACCTGCGCCGCGATCTCCGCGTCCGCCGTTTCCTCGTCGAGGTCCGACCAGAGCACGCCGTTCCACCCGAGCCCGGACACCGTGTGCCGTACGACGGCTCCCGCGCGCTCCACGCTCGCGTGCGGGGCGTCCGCCTGCGCACCTTCGCGCACCTCGGCGTCGAAGTGGGCCCGCACCTTCATCAGTTCATCAAGATCGATCGTCATACCCCCAGCTCACCAGTGTCCGACGGTTTCCGACAACTGCATTAGCCTCACCTGCGTGAATCACGACTCCACCATCTACACCGGTAAAGCCACTCCCGACGCGGCCGCCGACCGCGGCTGGCTCCTCGGCCATTTCAAGGACCCCTCCGATCCCCGTCACAGCGAGGACGTGGAGATCAAATGGGGTGTTCACCCCAAGGGCGACGAGCGGGAGCGGTGGGCGACCGCCGAGAAGCGCACCGCACTGCTGGTGCTGATCAGCGGCCGCTTCCGGCTGGAGTTCCCCGGGCGCACCGTCGTCCTCGCCGAGCAGGGGGACTACGTGCTGTGGGGACGCGGGGTCGACCACTCCTGGTACGCGGAGGAGGACGCCGTGGTCCTCACTGTCCGCTGGCCCTCGATCCCCGGCTACCGGGTGGACGAGCCCGACGATCAGGACGGGTCCCAAGCGCAGTGGGAGGCAGGGCACTCGGGCAGCCGCCCGGCGCTGTGACGATGCCCACGAAAGGGGCCAACGATCACGAAACGCTGAGATCGTGGAGGGTGTGGACCATATGGGCCGAACCGTCCCGGGGTGATCCCCCGGGCCCCTCGGCCGGGCCTTCACGCGTTCATGCGTTCTTTGCGACGGGCTGACTCCCGCTGAAGATCCGAACCACCAGGGAGCACGTCCGTTGGCTGTAATCGCACGCTGGTGCATGCGCCACCGTCTCTTCGCCGTGCTCATCTGGCTGCTCGCCCTCGGCGGGACCGCGGCGGCCGCAGTGACTGCCGGATCCGCGTTCTCCAACAACTACGAGGTCCCCGGCACCGAGTCCGGCAAGGCCAACGCCCTCCTGCGCGAGGGCTTCCACGGCCAGGGCGGCGACACCGACACCATCGTGTGGCGGGCCCCGGACCGGCAGAGCGTGCACACGCCGGACATCGAGCAGCGCATGACCCGGGCCCTCGACGCCGTAGCCGAACTCCCCGGCGTCGGATCGGTCGACGGCCCTTACGGTCCGGGCCCCGAGAGCACCGCACGGATCAGCTCCGACGGGCGCACCGCCTACGCCGTGGTGACCTTCGACCAGCAGGCGGACGCGGTACCCAAGGCCCAGGCCAGGGCGGTGGTCGATGCGGCGAAGAACGCCACCACCGAGACCGGCGGCCTCCAGGTCGAACTGGGCGGCCGGGCCATCCAGCTCACCGAGGCCCCCACCGCGCACCTCGCCGAGGTCATCGGCGTCGTCGTCGCGGCCCTGGTGCTCTTCCTCGCCTTCGGCTCGCTCGCCGCGAGCCTGCTGCCCATCGCGACCGCCCTGGTCAGCGTGGGAACCGCCTATTTCGGCATCACCCTCCTCGGGCACGCGATGCCGGTCGCCGACTTCGCCCCGATGCTCGGCACCCTCATCGGCCTCGGTGTGGGCATCGACTACGCGCTGTTCATCGTCACCCGGCACCGCAAGGCCCTGGCGCGGGGCGCCGCCGTGGAGGAGGCGGCCGCGAACGCCGTCGCCACCACCGGCCGGGCCGTCGTCTTCGCCGGTGCCACCGTCTGCATCGCGCTCCTCGGCATGCTGGTGCTGCGCCTCGACTTCCTGAACGGCGTGGCGATAGCGGCCTCCGTGACCGTGATCCTCACGGTCGCCGCCTCGGTCACCCTGCTGCCCGCCCTCCTCTCGTACATAGGCATGCGCGCCCTCTCGCGCCGCGAGCGCCGCAGGCTCGCCGCCGAGGGACCGCGGCCCGAGCAGACCTCCGGTTTCGCCGCCCGCTGGTCCGCCTTCGTCGAGCGGCGCCCCAAGCTGCTGGGCGTGGTCGCCACCGCGGTCATGGTGGTGCTGGCCCTGCCCACCCTCTCCCTCCACCTCGGCACGTCCGACCAGGGCAACAACCCGGCCACCTCCACCACCCGGCAGGCCTACGACCTGCTGGCAGAGGGATTCGGCCCCGGCACCAACGGCCCGCTCACCGTCGTGGCCCGGCTGGACGGCGCCGGCGACCGGCTCGCCGTGGACCGGCTGGCGCAGGCGCTGCGCACCACCGAGGGCGTCGCCTCCACCGGACCCGCGGTCCTCAACCGCAGCGGCGACACCGCCGTCCTGACCGTCGTACCGGACTCGGCGCCGCAGTCCCGGGCCACGAGCGACCTCGTCGACACCCTCCGGCGGGACGTCATCCCCGGGGCCGGGCAGGGCAACTCCATGGAGATCCACGTCGGCGGAGTGACGGCCGCCTACGACGACTTCGCCGAGGTCATCATCGGGAAGCTGCCGCTCTTCGTCGGCGTGGTCATCGCGCTCGGCTGCGTGCTCCTGCTGCTGGCCTTCCGGTCCATAGGCATCCCCCTCAAGGCGGCTGCCATGAACGTCGCCGCCGTCGCCTCCTCCTTCGGCGTCGTGGTCGCGATCTTCCAGTGGGGCTGGGGCAGCGAGCTGCTGGGCCTGGGCAGCGCCGGCCCCATCGAACCCTTCCTGCCCGTGATCATGGTGTCCGTGCTGTTCGGACTGTCGATGGACTACCAGGTCTTCCTCGTCAGCCGGATGTACGAGGAGTGGCTGGCGACCGGCGACAACAGGCGGGCCGTGCGCGTGGGCCTCACCGAGACCAGCCGTGTCATCAACTCGGCCGCCGTCATCATGATCTCCGTCTTCCTGGCCTTCGTCCTGAGCGGCGACCGGATCATCGCGATGTTCGGCATCGCGCTCGCCGCGGCCGTGGCCCTCGACGCCTTCGTGCTGCGCACCCTCCTCGTCCCGGCCCTGATGCACATGCTCGGCGGGGCCAACTGGTGGCTGCCGGCCTGGCTCGACCGGCGCCTGCCCCGGATCAGCATCGAGCCTCCCGAAAGCCGCCCGCACGTGGAACTTCCGAGGCAGCGGGATGCCGCGGACCCTGCCGCGAACGAGGACGGCGCCGAACCCGCCACCGCCTCCCGCTGATCCGGCCACGGACCCGCGGATTCTCAGAAAACTCTCAGACAGGGCGCCTACGGTGCCCCGCATGGACACCACGAAGACCCCCGCCCCGAACGCCGCCGAGGCGGACACCACCCCGGCCGACCTCGCAAAGGCCGAGACCCCCCAGCCGGCCGAGGCCGACTCCGCGGTCACCGGCGCGGCCACCGACATCGACCTGGACGACGACGAGGCGTTCGCCGACGACCAGGCCGAGGACGCGGAGCCGAGCCACGTCGGGTCCGCCGCCTTCGCGATCGTCGCCGCGGGTCTCGGCGTCGTCGCCCTCAGCGGCAGCTGGGTCGCGGGCATCGTGTCCGAGCGTGCCAGCGTCGCCGCCCGGCTGGAGCTCACCCAGGCCGCCGACGCCAACGCGCAGATCGCCGCCCAGTTCGTCGACCCGTGGCACAGCACCGCGATGGTGAACGGCATCTTCTCCGCCCTGGCCCTGATCATCGCCACCTTCGTGCTGGCCCTGCCCGCCTTCAGCAGCCCCGAGCGCACCCTCCCCACCTGGGTGCGGTCCGTCTCCTGGGCCGGCATCGGGCTCGGCGCCCTCGGCGTCCTGATCTTCCTCCTCATGTACTTCGACCTCCTCCTCGCCATTCCCAAGGCTGCGGGCGCGGGCGCCTAGGCAGCGCCTTAGGTCCTGATGGACCGGTCCGGGGCTCCACGGCCCCGGACTAAGGCCCCCTGCCCCGGGCAGATGCGGCATGCGACCGATGTACCGGTACCCCCTGGGGCGCGAATCTTGGATCACACCGAACGAGGTGTCCGGGAAACGCGACCAGGGAGTACGAGATGTTCGAGTACGAGATCGTCACCGCCGTCCGCAGCGCCGACCTCATCCGCGAGGCGGCCGAGTACCGCACGGCCCGGGCGGCACGGAAGGCGCACCGCGCCTCCTTGCCCGACCAGGAACCCCGAAGGCCGGTGAGAGCCTTCCGGAGCCGGTCCACCCGCACCGCGTGCTCCGCGCCGCACACCGCGTGAACTGACGCGTGAGGGGAAGCGCACCGGCGACGAGTGCCGCCGGACAGGACGTCTGTGCGATGCTCGGCGGCGTGGAGACCAGATCTGTCAGCCCGGTGTTCGTCGGCCGAGCCGACGAACTGGCCGTACTCACCGACGCACTGACCCGCGCAGCGGGTCAGGAACCGCAGGCGATGCTCATCGGGGGAGAGGCCGGAGTCGGCAAGACCCGCCTCACCGAGGAGTTCCTCTGCGAGGCGGACCGCCGCGGCGCCGTCGTCGCGGTCGGAGGCTGTGTGGAGATCGGGGCGGAGGGACTTCCCTTCGCCCCGTTCTCGACGGCCCTGCGCACCCTGCACCGGCTGCTGCCCGAGGAGTTGGCCACCGCTGCCGCCGGTCAGGAGGACGAACTCGCGCGCATCCTCCCCGAACTCGGCGACACCCCGCGCGGCCCGCACGACGAGGAGAGCACCGCCCGCCTCTTCGAACTGACGGCCCGGATGCTGGAGCGCCTCGCCGCCGAACGCACCGTCGTCCTCGTCCTGGAGGACCTGCACTGGGCGGACACCTCCACCCGGCACCTGCTCTCCTACCTCTTCCGCACCCTCGGCAGCGGCCGGCTCGTCATCGTCGCCACCTACCGCGCGGACGATGTGCACCGGCGCCACCCGCTGCGTCCGCTCCTCGCCGAACTCGACCGGCTCCGCACCGTCCGGCGCATCGAACTGTCCCGCTTCAACCGGGCCGAGGTGCGCCGCCAACTCGCCGGCATCCTCGCCGCGCAGCCCGACGAGGACTTCGTCGACTCCGTCTTCGACCGGTCGGACGGCAACGCCTTCTTCGTCGAGGAACTCGTCGCCTCCAGGGAGAGCGGCTGCCGCACCGGACTCACCGAATCCCTGCGCGACCTGCTCCTCGTCCGCGTCGAGGTGCTCCCCGACGAGACCCAGAGCCTGGTGCGCATCGTCGCGGAGGGCGGCTCCACCGTGGAGTACCCGCTGCTGCGCGCCGTCGCCGGGCTCACCGAGGACGAGCTGATCGAGGCGCTGCGGGCCGCCGTCGGGGCCAACATCCTGCTCGCCACCCCCGACGGCGACGGCTACCGCTTCCGGCACTCGCTGGTCCGCGAGGCCGTCAGCGACGACCTGCTGCCCGGCGAGCGGGCCCGCGTCAACCGACGCTACGCCCAGGCCATGGAGGCCGACGGATCGCTGGTCCGCGCCGAGGAACGGGCCATCCGGCTGGCCAGCTACTGGTACCAGGCGAACGATCCCGCCAAGGCACTGCCCGCCGTACTCGCCGCCTCCGTCGCGGCCCGCCGCCGGCACGCCTACTCCGAGCAGTTGCGTCTGCTGGAGCGGGCCATGGACCTCTGGGACAGTGCCCCCGAGGAGGTCCGCGAGGCGCTTCGCCCGGCGGACTACACCGAGGTGTACCCGCCGTGCGGCTGCGACCCCGCCACCACCGCGCTCCAGCGTCTCGACCTGCTGGCCGAGGCGACCGTCGCGGCGCGCTACGGCGGCGAGCGCGATCGCGCCCTGAAGATCACGAAGACCGCGCTGCGTCTGCTGGAGGACGACCGCGACCCGCTGCGGGCCGCCTGGTTCTGGACCGAGCGCTCCCGGCTGACCGCCGGCCTCGGGCGCGGCGACGGCTGGGAGGAGATCGCCAGGGCGCAGGACCTCGTCCGGGGGCTGCCCCCGTCCCAGGTGCACGCCGAGGTCCTGGTCCGGGCCGCGAGCTGGGGCATGCTCCACAAGCCCGGCCCCGGCAACCTCGCCGCCGCCGAACGCGCCGTCGAGTACGCGCGCATGGTCGGCGCGGAGGAGACCGAGCTCAATGCCCGGATCACGGTGGGCGCCCTGCTCACCGACTCCGGCGACGCCCCGGGCGGTCTCGCCGAGATGCGGGCGGTCGGGGAACGGGCCGCGGAACTCGGGCTCACCATGCTGGCCGGTCGTGCGCATATCAATCTCACCTCTCAGCTGGAAAGCCTGGGCCGGTCCCGCGAAGCCGTGGAACTGGCCGAACAAGGGGTCGAACTGGTCCGCAGGTCCCGGCTCCTGGACAGCGAGGCCTGGGTCTGCGGAAACATGGCCGAGAGCCTCTACAGCCTCGGCCGCTGGGACGAGGCCGCCGAAGCCGCCCGGCGCACCCTGCTCGTCGGCCAGAGCGCCGCCCCGCGCGGCTCCGCCTCCGCACGGCTGGCCTACCTGGCCCTGGCCCGGGGCGAGTTGACCGAGGCGGCCCACCGGCTCGCCGCGGCCCACACCCACTTCGGCACCCACGAGACCCAGCCCCAGCACCGGATACCGCTGTACCGCCTCGCGATCGGAATGGCCGCGAGCGAGGGCCGGATCGCGGACGTCCGCACCGAGATGTCCGCGGCGGCCGCCTACGGATTCCCCCTCGGGCAGCACCGCTACGCCTGGCCGCTGCTGCTCGCCGCGGCCTCCGCCGAAGCGGACGCCCGGGGGCTCCCCGCCGCCGAGGCCGGCCGGGACGCCGCACTGGACGTGCTGCGCACCGCCGCCCGCTCCCTCGCCACCCCGGTCCCGGTGTGGACCGCCCACGCCGAGTACGTCCGGGCCGAACTGCTGCGGGCCGAGGGCCGGGACACCCTCGCCGACTGGGTCGCCGTCGAGAAGGCCGTTCGGCCGCTGGAGCGCCCGTACCTGCTGGCCAGGGCCGGCTACCGGCTCGCGGAGGCCATGCTCGCCGCCGGTGACCGGGATCCCGCGGCCGCCCTGCTCCGTGAGGCCTACGCCACTGCCGAGCGGATCGGCGCACGCAGGCTGCGCGAGGACCTGGCCCTGCTGGCGCAGCGCGCCCGGCTCCCGCTGACCGCCGCCGACCCCGCCGCCGGTCCGCCCGTACCGGAGACCGACCCGGTCGAGGCGCTCGGGCTGACCAGCCGCGAGCGGGACGTGCTGCGTCTGGTGGCGGCCGGCAGCACCAACCGGAAGATCGCCGAGGAGCTCTTCATCTCCCCGAAGACGGCGAGCGTGCACGTCTCGAACATCCTGGCGAAGCTGGGGGTCGCCGGCCGGGGCGAGGCTGCCGCCCTCGCCCACCGGCTGCGCCTCTTCGCCGCGCCCTCCCCGGTCAGCCCCCGTCCGGAGGCTGCTCGTCAAGGCGTATGAGCACCTTGCCGGATTCGAGGTCTATCGGACCCCGTCCCGGGTCGTTGTCATTGACGTCGGTCCGGGACAGCTCCAGCCGCTTCTTCTCCTCGTCCGTGTGCTTGCGCCCCGGATTGAACAGCTCCTCGATCATGTTGAACACCGTGCCCACCCCACCCTTCGTCCCCTGCCGGGGACCTGCTGGTCACCGCACCGTCAGGGTCAGGATCCGGTCGTCGCCCGCTTCCGGTGACCCGCGTCCGTCCGTCTCGCTCGTGACGAGCAGCATGCGGTCCCCGCCGAGGGGCACCACCGTCCGCAGCCGGCCGTACTCACCCGTCAGGAAGGCCTCCGGCTCCGCCGCCAACTGGGCATCGGCCAGAGGGATCCGCCACAGCCGCTGGCCCTTCAGCCCGGCCATCCAGATGGAACCCTCGGCCCAGGCGATCCCGCTCGGCGAGGCCTCGTCCGTCTTCCACACGGCCACCGGATCCCGGAATCCGGGCCGGCCCGCCTTGCCCTCGGCCTCGGGCCAGCCGTAGTTGGCGCCGGGCTCGATCAGATTCAGCTCGTCCCAGGTGTTCTGGCCGAACTCGGCCGCCCACAGCCGTTTGTCCTTGTCCCATGCGAGGCCCTGCACATTGCGGTGCCCGTAGGAGTAGACGACGGAATCCGCCTCCGGATTGCCGTGCACCGGATCCCCGTCCGGGGTCATCCGCAGGATCTTGCCGCCCAGCGACTTCTTGTCCTGCGCGAGCCCCTTTTCGCCGGTCTCGCCCGTTCCGGCGTAGAGCATCTTGTCCGGGCCGAAGGCGATCCGGCCGCCGTTGTGGATGAGGCCCTTGGGAATGCCCCGGAACACCGTGTCCGGCGCCCCCAGTTGCTGTCCGGGAGGTCTCTGCTCGTCATAGCGCAGCCGGGCGATGCGGTTGTCGGACTCGGTCGTGAAGTACACGTACACCAGCCGGTCCGACGCGAAGCCGGGCGACAGCGCGAGCCCCATCAGCCCGCCCTCCCCGCCCGGAGCCACCCCCGGCACCTCACCGATCTGCGTCACCTCGCCCGAGCCCGCGGCGACCCTGCTGATCGTCCCCTTGTCCCGCGAGGCGACGAGCAGGTCCCCGCCCGGCAGGGGGGCCACGCCCCACGGCGACTCCAGACCCTTGGCGACCTCGCCGGTCACCGTCACCGTCCCCTTCGTCGGCGGGCCCGTGGCCTCCGGCGAGGCGGACGGTCCGCCCGACGGACCCGGTGATCCCGATCCGGCCGCGGCCGTGCCCGGTGGGGAGCCGCCCGGCCCCGTGCCCCTGGCACCCTCCGGCGCGCATCCCGCCGCCAGCAGGGCGCCGCAGCCGGCCAGTGCGAGCGCCGCCAGCACCCCCCGGCGCCCGCCACCCGTACCCACCGACCCCGCCCGCCCGGGAGAATTTCCGTATCGCATCGCCCTGCTCCCTTCCGGTCCTCCGATCCTGCCTTCCATCTGTCTCAACAGCTCCGGCAGTTCGCGAAGTTCCACCACTCGTACACTCGATCGAGTGGTTGCGGGCCGGGGTCAGTCCCAGGCGACCGCCTCGACCGGGAGGCCCGCGATCTCGGCCAGGTCCCCGGCCGACAGCCGCACCTCCGCCGCCCGTGCGTTCTCCGCCGCCCACGGCGCCCGGTCGGCCCCCGGCACCGGCACCACGTGCGGCCCCTGCGCCAGTACCCACGCCAGCGCAACCTGCGCGACCGTGACCTCCGGGCCGTGCCGCCGCGCCACCCGCCGCAGCCCCGCCAGCAGCACCTGGTTCGACGCCATCGCCTCCGCCGTGAACCGCGGATGCCGGGCTCGCACGTCCTGCGGCTCGAAGCCCTCGCCCGGCGTGAGGGTCCCCGTGAGGAACCCGCTGCCCAGCGGCATCGCCGCCAGGAACCCGACCCCGCGCGCCGCGCACCAGGGCAGCAGCTGCCAGGCCGCCTCCGGCGACCACACCGACAGCTCCGCCTGCACCGCGCTCACCGGGAAGACCTGCTGCAGCCGCTCCAGGTGCCGCAGCGTCGTCCGGTAGGCCCGGTCCCCGCTGCGCCCCGCACCCGGCCCGGCCCCGGCACCGAGCGCGCAGAAACCGAGCGCCCGCACCTTGCCCGCGCCGACCAGCTCCGCCATGGCGCCCCAGGTCTCCTCCACGGGCACGTCCGGATCCACCCGGTGCAGCTGGTAGAGGTCTATGACGTCGGTCCGCAGCCGCCGCAGCGACGCGTCGCAGGCCCGCCGCAGATAGCCGGGCCGCCCGTCGGCGACCACGTGCTGATCACCCGCCCGCAGCCCCACCTTGGCCGAGACGAACGCCTCGGACCGCCGTTCCCGCAGCACCCGCCCCAGGAGCAGCTCGTTGGTGAACGGCCCGTACACATCGGCCGTGTCCAGCAGGTTAGACCCCAGGTCCAGCGCCGTGTGCACGGCGGCCAGCGACTCGTGCCCCCGCCGCCGCGAAGGCGCGTACGCCCAGCTCATCGGCATACAGCCGAGGCCGACGGCGCCCACGGTCAGCGCCCCCGCCCCGATCGACCTGCGCTCCACCCCTGCGTCCCCCTCCGGCTCCGGCCCTCAAACTAACGGCTTGATCCGGATGGCTTGGCATAGCCTCGTGATCATGACTGCAATGACCCCGGATGTCTGGCTCCCGTTCCCCGCCGAGGAGGTCGAGGGCCTTCCCGACTGCTTCCGGTACCGCCTCTGGGACGGCGAGGACGCCTTCCCGGCCGATCCGGCCGACTGCGTCTTCTACGTGACCCCGTACATGAAGTCCCCCGAGGTCACCGTGCGCCCGCTGGCGGCGATGCCCGCCGTCCGGGTCGTCCAGACCCTGACCGCCGGGATCGACCACGTGCTGGGCGGCCTCGGCGACCTGCGCCCGGGCGTACGGCTGTGCAACGCCGCGGGGGTCCACTCGGCCAGCACCGCCGAGCTCGCTCTCGCGCTGACCCTCGCCTCCCTGCGCGGCATTCCCGGCATGGTGCGCGGCCAGGACCGCGAGGAATGGCGCTCCGGGTTCTACGACGCACTCGCCGACAAGTCGGTTCTGATCATCGGCTACGGATCGATCGGCTCGGCCATCGAGGACCGGCTCGTGGCCTTCGAGTGCGGGCCGGTCGCCCGGGTGGCGCGGACGGCGCGGACCGGCGCCCGCGGGCCCGTGCATGCCCTGGCCGACCTGCCCGGGCTCCTGCCGTCGGCCGATGTGGTGATCCTCGTGACCCCGCTGACCGAGGCCACCCGCGGCCTGGTCGGCGCCGAATTCCTCGGCCGGATGAAGGACGGCGCCCTGCTGGTGAACGTGTCCCGCGGCCCCGTCGTCGACACCGAATCCCTGCTGGCGGAAGTGGAGTCGGGCCGGCTGCACGCGGCGCTCGACGTCACCGACCCGGAACCGCTGCCCGCGGGCCACCCGCTCTGGCATGCTCCGAATGTCCTGATCACGCCCCATGTCGGCGGCAGCAGCTCGGCGTTCGAACCGAGGGCCAAGCGCCTGCTGGCCCGCCAGCTCACCCGGTTCGCCGCGGGAGAGCCGGTGGAGCACACGGTGTTGGTCACCGAGTGACGGGCGGCGCACACGCTCCGAAGTCACCCGAATGCGTGCAGTGTGCACAACTCCCCGAACGGTAACGGAGAGTAGAGGGAGCATGTCCCTGAGTGACGAAAGTGGTGTATCGTCCGGAAGAAGGGGCTGCGCCACGAACGTCTGGCGCTGGGGAGTGATCGGACACTTTGGGGGGCGACGGGCGATGTACGGCCAATGGACGAAGGATCCGACGCGGCACTGCCGCCGGAGGCGACGCTGCCGAGACTGGGCTGCACCGGAACCAGCCGGCGAGGGGGACCGGTGAGCACCCAGGGGGCGGCGCTCCTGAACCGGCCCTCCGTCTCCGGCGGAGGCAAGGGTCTGGCGATGCAGCTGCTCCTCGCGGTGGTCAGCGGCGGCTATGCCGTCGGCGCCGCCCTCAACTGGGGCTCGGAGGAAGTCGCCGAGATCATGGGCGACTTCGGGCTCAGTGCGGCCGGCTTACTCGCCGCGGTCTCCTGCTACTCCTACGCGAGGGCGATCGACAGCCGCGAACGCCCCGCCTGGCTGCTCTTCGCCTTCTCCTCCCTCATGGGCGCCGGCGGCAACGCGGTCTGGGGCTGGTACGAGGTGATCCTCGGCGTGGAAGTGCCGAAGCCCTCGGTCGCCGACTTCGCCTTCCTCTGCTTCGCCCCGCCCGCCATCGTGGGCCTGCTCGTCCTCGCCAAACGCCCGGTCACCCGCGCCGGCTGGGTGTGCCTCGGACTCGACTCCTGGCTCATCGGCGGCTCCCTGCTCACCCTCTCCTGGAGCCTGGCCCTGGCCCATGCGGCGCGGACCGCCCAGTCCGGCGCCCCCGGCAGCGTCCCGCGCGCCGCGCTCTCCCTCGCCTATCCGCTCCTGGACATCGCGCTCGTCTCGATGGTCCTGGTCCTGCACTTCCGGCGCAGCGAGACCAACCGCTCCGCCGTCAACACCGCCATCGCGGCGCTGGCCCTGACCGTGCTCAGCGACGCACTGTTCACCTCGCCCCTGCTCAGCGCCGAGTACCAGTCCGGACAACTGCTCGACGCGGGCTGGTTCGCGGGCTCGCTGCTGCTCGCGTACGCGCCCTGGGGCGCCCGGCGCATCCACCCGGGCCCGGAGCCTGCCGGGCGTCCGCGCGCGGACCGGCCGCACAGCCGCCCGATCACCGGCTCGCTGCCCGCCCTCACCCCGTACCTCGCGGCCGCCGTGTGCACCCTCGGCATCCTGTACAACGTCGTGGACGGCCGGAAGGTGGACCGGATGGTCGTCTTCACCGGCTGCACGGTCGTGCTCGCCCTCGTCATCCGCCAGGGCATCATGCTCCTCGACAACATCGCCCTCACCCAGGAACTGGCCCAGAAGGAGAACCACTTCCGCTCCCTGGTCCAGGGCTCCAGCGACGTCATCATGATCGCCGCGCCCACCGGGACCCTGCGCTACGTCAGCCCCGCCGCCGCCGGGGTCTACGGCCGCGAGGCGGAGGAGCTGGTCGGCACCGAGCTCGCCACCCTGATCCACCCCGACGACCTCGGGCGGGTGGTGCACGAGGTCCGCCGCTTCCTCGCCGCACCGCCCACCGAGGAGCCCACCACCCGCATCGAGTGCCGCTTCAAGTCCGGCGGCGGCGAATGGCTCAATGTGGAGTCCACCGTCAACCGCCACCAGGGCGGGCTCATCCTCAACAGCCGGGACGTCACCGAACGGGTCCGGCTCCAGGCCCAGCTCCAGCACAGCGCGGAGCACGATCCGCTGACCGACCTGCCGAACCGGGCCCTGTTCACCCGGCGCGTGCGGCAGGCCCTGACCGGCAGGCGGGCGGGCGACCACAGCACCGCCGTGCTCTTCATCGACCTCGACGGCTTCAAGGCGGTCAACGACACCATCGGCCACCAGGCCGGTGACGAGCTGCTCGTCGAGGCCGCGCGCAGGCTCCAGGACTCGGTCCGGGCCGGGGACACCGCGGCCCGCCTCGGCGGCGACGAGTTCGCCGCACTGATCCTGGGCGACGGCAACCGCGACCCCGGCGCCCGCGAGTACCAGGTGCGCGAGATCGCCGACCGGCTGCGCACCACCCTCTCCCAGCCGTACCGGATCGGCGGCAGCGAGGTACGGGTGGCCGCGAGCATCGGCGTGGCCTTCGCCGACCCCGGCATCACCCCTTCGGACCTGATGCGCAACGCGGACCTCGCGATGTACCGGGCCAAGGCGGGCGGCAAGGACCGCGTCGAGATGTACGCCCCGCAGATGCAGGCCGAGGTGGTGCGCAAGGCCGAGCTGGCGGGCCGGCTGCGGACCGCGATGCACGAGGGAGAGTTCGCCCTGCTGCACCAGCCCGTGGTCTCGCTGACCACCGGCGAGGTGTCGGCCGTCGCCGCACAGGCCCGCTGGCGCTCCGCCCAGGGGATCCTCTTCACCCCGGCGGAGTTCCTGCGGGTCGCCGAGTACAGCGAGGGCGGAGCGGGCGGACAGGGCTCCGCCGGCGGTCCCGGCCAGGACGCCGCGCGCACCGCCGAGCTGGGGCGCTGGCTGCTGCAGGAGGCCGTGGAGCAGGCCGCCGACCGGCACCGGGCCGGACACGACGTACCCGTGGCCGTACGGATGACCGCGCAGCGGCTCCTGGACCGGTCCATGCCGCTCGGCTCCGTTGAGGCCCTGCTGACCCGGCACGGACTGCCCTCCGGGGCCCTCGTGCTGGAACTGGCCGTATCCGACCCCAGAGTGCCCTTCGACGACCTGGAGCGCCGTCTGGCAGCCCTGCACCGGCTCGGGGTGGGTATCTCCCTGGACGGCTTCGGCAGCGGCTACGCGGCCATCAGCGCCCTGCGCCGCCTCCCCGTGGACATGCTCAAGCTGGACCGGGGCCTGGTGGAGGGGGTGGTCGAGTCCGCCCGCCTGCACAAGATCACCGCCGGTCTCTTGCGGATCGCAAACGACCTGGGCATGCGGTCGGTCGCGGACGGGGTGGACCTGCCCGAGCAGGTCCTGGCGCTGCGTGCGATGGGGTGCACGCACGGCCAGGGAATGGCCTTTTCCGGCCCGCTCGACGAGTACAGGCTGCGCCGTGCGCTGGTGCGCGGTACGTTCCCAGTACCGGGCGGAGCGGCCCAACCAGCACTGGCCGGCGGCTCCCCCGGGGGCTCGATGGCCATCCGCAGAGGCTCACATAATGAGACGCCCGTCCCACCTACTTGACATCACCCTCCCGCCGGAGGGAGGGTCAGTGCCATGCGCACCCGAATTCTCGTACTTGGAAAGCGCGTCGGCTGAAGCTGGGACCTGCATGTCCCCGCTCAACACCCCCGACGCGCTCCCCTCGCTTGCCTCCTGGCACGAGGGGTTTTTTGTTGCACTGGCACAGAGTCGAATCCGCGTAAAACCCTCAGCTTCGAGAAGAGAATGCCGATGACCGAGCAGGCCACCGGGGCCCACCATCCGCAGCCGCGGCCCCGTTCCGGCGGACAGCAGTCCGCCGCAGTTGAGCACGTCACGGGTGCGCAGTCCCTCATCCGCTCTCTCGAAGAGGTGGGGTGCGACACCGTTTTCGGTATTCCGGGCGGCGCCATCCTTCCCGCGTACGACCCGATGATGGACTCCAAGAAGGTCCGTCACATCCTGGTCCGCCACGAGCAGGGGGCCGGCCACGCCGCCACCGGCTACGCCCAGGCCACCGGCAAGGTCGGCGTCTGTATGGCCACCTCCGGCCCGGGCGCCACCAACCTCGTCACCCCGATCGCCGACGCGCACATGGACTCCGTCCCGCTCGTCGCGATCACCGGTCAGGTCTCCTCCAAGGCGATCGGCACCGACGCCTTCCAGGAGGCGGACATCGTCGGCATCACGATGCCGATCACCAAGCACAACTTCCTGGTGACCAAGGCCGAGGACATCCCGCGGACGATCGCCGAGGCCTTCCACATCGCCTCCACCGGCCGCCCGGGCCCGGTCCTGGTCGACATCGCCAAGGACGCCCTGCAGGCGAAGACCACCTTCTCGTGGCCGCCGGCCCAGGACCTCCCCGGTTACCGCCCGGTCACCAAGCCGCACGCCAAGCAGATCCGCGAGGCCGCCAAGCTGATCTGCCAGGCCAAGCGCCCGGTCCTGTACGTCGGCGGCGGCGTCATGAAGTCCGGCGCGACCGCCGAGCTGAAGGTCCTCGCCGAGCTGACCGGCGTCCCGGTCTGCACCACCCTGATGGCACTGGGCTCCTTCCCCGACAGCCACCCGCTGCACGTCGGCATGCCGGGCATGCACGGCAGCGTCACCGGCGTCACCGCGCTGCAGAAGTCGGACCTGCTGATCGCGCTCGGCACCCGCTTCGACGACCGCGTCACCGGCAAGCTGGACAGCTTCGCCCCCTTCGCCAAGATCATCCACGCGGACATCGACCCGGCCGAGATCGGCAAGAACCGTGCGGTCGACGTCCCGATCGTCGGTGACGCCCGCGAGGTCATCGCCGACCTGATCCAGGCCGTCCAGGCCGAGCACACCGAGGGCAACGCCGGCGACTACACCGCCTGGTGGAACGACCTCAGCCGCTGGCGCGACACCTACCCGCTGGGTTACGACCTGCCCACCGACGGCAGCCTCTCGCCCCAGCAGGTCATCGAGCGGATCGGCGCGCTCGCGCCGAAGAGCACGATCTTCGCGGCCGGTGTCGGCCAGCACCAGATGTGGGCCTCGCACTTCGTCAAGTACGAGGAGCCCCGCACCTGGCTGAACTCCGGCGGCGCCGGAACCATGGGCTACGCGGTCCCGGCCGCGATGGGCGCCAAGGTCGGCATGCCCGAGCGCACGGTGTGGGCGATCGACGGCGACGGCTGCTTCCAGATGACCAATCAGGAACTGGTCACCTGCGCGCTGAACAACATCCCGATCAAGGTCGCGATCATCAACAACGGCGCCCTGGGCATGGTCCGCCAGTGGCAGACCCTGTTCTACAACCAGCGGTACTCCAACACCGTCCTGCACGCCGACGAGACCGGCCACGACACGGTCGGCTCCCAGCTCGGCGAGTCCATCGCGCCCCGCAAGGGCACCCGCGTCCCGGACTTCGTCAAGCTGTCGGAGGCCATGGGCTGCGTGGCGCTGCGCTGCGAGGACCCGGCCGACCTGGACAAGGTCATCGCCGAGGCCAACGCGATCAACGACCGCACCGTCGTGATCGACTTCATCGTCCACGAGGACGCCATGGTGTGGCCGATGGTCGCCGCCGGCACCTCCAACGACGAGGTCATGGCAGCCAGGGGCGTCCGTCCCGACTTCGGCGACAACGAAGACGACTGAGCCGAGAGAGCCCGAGAGAGAGAACGCCCCACATGTCCAAGCACACGCTCTCCGTCCTGGTCGAGAACACGCCCGGCATCCTCGCCCGGATCGCCGCACTGTTCTCGCGCCGCGGGTTCAACATCGACTCCCTCGCGGTCGGTGTCACCGAGCACCCCGACATCTCCCGCATCACCATCGTCGTCAACGTCGAGGACCTCCCGCTGGAGCAGGTGACCAAGCAGCTGAACAAGCTGGTCAACGTGCTCAAGATCGTCGAGCTGGAGTCCCACAACGCCATCGAGCGCGAGCTCGTCCTGGTGAAGGTCCGCGCCGACAACGAGACCCGCTCGCAGATCGTCGAGATCGTCCAGCTGTTCCGCGCCAAGACGGTCGACGTCTCCCCGGAGGCCGTCACCATCGAGGCCACCGGCGGCTCCGACAAGCTCGGTGCGATGCTCAAGATGCTGGAGCCCTTCGGCATCAAGGAGCTCGTGCAGTCCGGCACGATCGCCATAGGGCGCGGCGGCCGGTCCATCACGGACCGCAGCCTGCGCGCGCTCGACCGCAGCGCCTGACCGCAGCACCTGCCGCAGCACCCGACCCGGCCGGCACAGCGGCCGCCGGGGCCGCGGCAGACACGCTCGCCCGCATGGCGAGACCGAGAAACTCAGATTCCGTTCCCCGCCGTACGGTGGGAGCAACACCAGCGCACCAAGGAGATATCCCAGTGGCCGAGCTGTTCTACGAGAACGACGCCGACCTGTCCATCATCCAGGGCCGCAAGGTCGCGGTCATCGGTTACGGCAGCCAGGGCCACGCCCACGCGCTGTCGCTCCGTGACTCCGGCGTCGACGTCGTCGTCGGCCTGAAGGAGGGCTCGAAGTCCAAGGCCAAGGCCGAGGAGCAGGGCCTGAAGGTCGTCCCCGTGGCCGAGGCCGCCGAGTGGGCGAACGTCATCATGATCCTCACCCCGGACCCGCTGCAGGCCGAGATCTACGAGGAGTCCATCAAGGACCACCTCAAGGAGGGCGACGCGCTCTTCTTCGGCCACGGCTTCAACGTCCGGTACGGCTTCATCAAGCCGCCCGCCAACGTCGACGTCGCCCTGGTCGCCCCGAAGGGCCCGGGTCACCTGGTCCGCCGTCAGTACGAGGAGGGCCGCGGCGTTCCGTGCATCGCCGCCGTCGAGCAGGACGCCACCGGCAAGGCCTTCGACCTGGCGCTCTCGTACGCGGCCGGCATCGGCGGCACCCGCGCCGGCGTCATCAAGACCACCTTCACCGAGGAGACCGAGACCGACCTGTTCGGTGAGCAGGCCGTCCTCTGCGGTGGCGCCTCCGCCCTGGTCAAGGCCGGTTTCGAGACCCTGACCGAGGCCGGCTACCAGCCGGAGATCGCGTACTTCGAGTGCCTGCACGAGCTGAAGCTCATCGTGGACCTCATGTACGAGGGCGGCCTGGAGAAGATGCGCTGGTCCGTCTCCGAGACCGCCGAGTGGGGCGACTACATCACCGGCCCCCGCGTCATCACCGACGCCACCAAGGCCGAGATGAAGAAGGTCCTCGCGGAGATCCAGAGCGGCGAGTTCGCCAACACCTGGATGGCCGAGTACAAGGCCGGTCTGCCGAAGTACAACGAGTACAAGAAGGCCGACGAGGAGCACCTGCTGGAGACCACCGGCAAGAAGCTCCGCAAGCTGATGAGCTGGGTCGACAACGACGAGAGCTGAGCCCGTGACGGCGGGGCCGGGACACCTGGGGTCCCGGCCCCGCCGCGCATCACCGGAACTTTCCGGCCGCGAGGCCGGACCGGGTTTCGGGCGCCGGGAATCCGGCCCCGAGAGGTGCGGGTTGTCCACCCCGGCCAACCACGGACGGGTGATCCTTCCGTACAGGCGGAAATCCGGACCGTCAGCGCCACTACACTGCTCAACACATACGCGTCAGGCCCACAGTGTCGTGCGTCTTCCACGCGGCTACCCCCTCCACCGCCTGCGGCCGTCGGGACGGCCGTCCGCACTGGACTTGTGAGGACCCACGTGAGCTCGAAACCTGTCGTACTCATCGCCGAAGAGCTGTCGCCCGCCACCGTGGAGGCGCTCGGCCCGGACTTCGAGATCCGCCACTGCAACGGCGCCGACCGCGCCGAGCTGCTGCCCGCGATCGTCGACGCCGACGCGATCCTCGTCCGCTCCGCCACCAAGGTCGACGCCGAGGCCATCGCCGTGGCCAAGAAGCTGCGGGTCGTCGCGCGTGCCGGTGTCGGTCTGGACAACGTGGACGTCTCCGCCGCCACCAAGGCCGGCGTGATGGTCGTCAACGCCCCGACCTCGAACATCGTGACCGCGGCCGAGCTCGCCTGCGGCCTGCTCGTCGCCACCGCCCGCAACATCCCGCAGGCCAACACCGCCCTGAAGAACGGCGAGTGGAAGCGGAACAAGTACACGGGTGTCGAGCTCAGTGAGAAGACCCTCGGCGTCGTCGGCCTCGGCCGCATCGGCGTCCTGGTCGCCCAGCGCATGTCGGCCTTCGGCATGAAGGTCGTCGCCTACGACCCCTACGTACAGCCCGCGCGCGCCGCCCAGATGGGCGTCAAGATGCTGGCGCTGGACGAGCTCCTCGAGGTCGCCGACTTCATCACCGTGCACCTGCCCAAGACCCCCGAGACCCTCGGTCTCATCGGGGACGAGGCCCTGCACAAGGTGAAGCCGTCCGTCCGCATCGTCAACGCCGCCCGCGGCGGGATCGTGGACGAGGCCGCGCTGTACACGGCCATCAAGGAGGGCCGCGTCGCCGGCGCCGGTCTCGACGTGTACGCCAAGGAGCCCTGCACGGACTCCCCGCTCTTCGAGCTCGACCAGGTCGTCTGCACCCCGCACCTCGGCGCGTCCACGGACGAGGCCCAGGAGAAGGCCGGTGTCTCGGTCGCCAAGTCGGTGCGCCTCGCGCTCGCCGGTGAGCTCGTGCCCGACGCGGTCAACGTCCAGGGCGGCGTCATCGCCGAGGACGTCCGTCCCGGCCTGCCGCTCGCCGAGAAGCTCGGCCGCATCTTCACCGCCCTCGCGGGCGAGGTCGCGGTCCGCCTCGACGTCGAGGTCTGCGGCGAGATCACCCAGCACGACGTCAAGGTGCTGGAACTCTCCGCCCTCAAGGGTGTCTTCGAGGACGTCGTCGACGAGACGGTCTCCTACGTCAACGCCCCGCTGTTCGCGCAGGAGCGCGGCGTCGAGGTCCGTCTGACCACCAGCTCGGAGTCCCCGGACCACCGCAACGTGGTGACCGTACGCGGCACCCTGTCGGACGGTCAGGAGGTCTCGGTCTCCGGCACGCTCGCGGGCCCGAAGCACCTTCAGAAGATCGTCGGCATCGGCGAGTACGACGTGGACCTGGCGCTCGCCGACCACATGGTCGTCCTGCGCTACACCGACCGCCCCGGCGTGGTCGGCACCGTCGGCCGCGTCCTCGGCGAGGGCGGTCTGAACATCGCGGGCATGCAGGTCGCCCGTGCGGAGGAGCACGGCGAGGCGCTCGCCGTCCTCACCGTCGACGCCGCGGTACCGGCGGACGTCCTCGCGGACATCGCCTCCGAGATCGGCGCCGTCTCGGCGCGCACGGTCAGCCTCGCCTGAGCCCGCCGGGGTGACGATGTGAGGCAAGGGCCCGGGGGAGACCCCGGGCCCTTCCGCTTTCCGTCGGCCACGCGCCACGGCGAGCGGTTCAGTTGTACGTCGCCTCGCGCGGGCGGTCCCCGGCGCCGGCCGCGGGCTCCGCCGCGGGCGGGGCCGACGCTTCGGTCCCCCGCAGCAGAGCCGAGGCGAGCAGGGCCGCCGCGAGCAGCAGCGCCGTACCGCCCCAGGCCGCGTACTGCATTCCGTGCACGAAGGCCTCCCGGGCAAGCGCCAGTACCTGCTCACCGGCCGGTCCGCCGAGGTGGTGGGCGGTGGCGACGGCCCCGCCCAGGGTCTCCCGGACCGCGGGCTCGGCACCGGCCAGGTCGCTGCGGTAGACCGCGGTGCCCAGGCTGCCGAGGACCGCCATGCCCAGGGCACCGCCGAATTCCGTCCCGGTCTCCAGCAGGGAGGCGGCGGAACCGGCCTTCTCCGCGGGTGCCGAGCCGAGCGCCATGTCGGAGATCAGGGACAGCACGGTGACGATGCCCGAGGCCAGTACCCCGGCGCCGGTCAGGATCAGCCACAGCGAGTCGGTGTCCACCAGGCTGATCAGGACGAAGCCGGCGGCGGCGAGGACGAACCCGCCGGCGATGACGTGGGCCCGGTCCACCTTCTGGGCGAGGGCGGCGGAGACCGGGGCCGCGGCGCCGATGACGACCGACGGGGCGAGGCTCCACAGCGCGGCTTCCAGGGTGCCCATGCCGAGCACCGACTGGAGGTACTGGGTGGTGAAGTAGGCCGATCCCATCATGGCGAAGGCGGCGACGGTGTTCAGCCCGATGCCCGCCCCGAAACCGCGGCCCCGGAACAGCGCCCGGCTCACCATGGCGTCCTCACGGGAGCGCTGGCGGCGGACGAAGGCGTAGCCGAAGGCCAGGCCGACGGCGACGCAGACCGCGTAGAGGGGTTCGAAGCCCTCGGCGGCGATCTCCTTGAGCCCGTAGACGACCGGCAGTACGGCGGCCATGGAGAGCGGGACGCTGAGCAGGTCGAAGCGGCCGGGGGCCGGGTCCTTGAACTCCGGTACCAGGACCGGGACCAGGAGCAGCAGGAGCAGCATCGCGGGCACGTTGATGAGGAAGACGGAGCCCCAGTAGAAGTGGTTCAGCAGCACCCCGCTGAGCACCGAGCCGAGGGCGATGCCCCCGGTCATGGCGCCGGACCAGATGGCGATGGCCCGCCCGCGCTGCCGGTCGTCCTGGAAGAGGTTCCGTACGAGGGCCAGCGTGGAGGGCATCAGGGTCGCGCCGCCGATGCCGAGCAGGACGCGGGCCGCGATGAGCATCTCGGCGCTGGTGGCGCAGCCGGCGCCGATCGAGGCGAGGCCGAAGGCGGTCGCGCCGATCAGCAGCAGTTTGCGGCGGCCGATCCGGTCGCCGAGCGAGCCCATCGTGATCAGCAGGCCGGAGAGGGCGAAGGCGTAGCTGTCGAAGATCCAGAGCTGCTGGGTGGAGCTCGGGTCCAGCTGGTCGGTGATGGCCGGGATGGCGAAGTAGAGGACGGAGACGTCCATCGAGACCAGGAGCAGCGGCAGCAGGAGGACGGTGAAGGCGGTCCATTCGCGGCGGCCGGCAAGTTGCGCTGTGGCGGCGGGAGTTGTCATGAGCAGGAATGTACAGACGTCTTAAACGTTTGTCTATGACGGATGTCTAGAACTGTTGTCTGGGACGGTTGTCTTGCTACCGTGGGGGCCATGGGACATCGCGAAGATCTGCTCGAAGGCGCCAAGAAATGCCTGGTCGAGAAGGGGTTCGTGCGCACCACCGCGCGCGACATCGTCAGCGCCTCGGGGACCAACCTGGCCTCCATCGGCTACCACTACGGCTCGAAGGACGCCCTCCTTACCGAGGCCTTCATCGGCCTGATGGAGGAGTGGGGCGCGGTCTTCCAGTCCGGCCTCGACGGTGAGGGCGGGTCGCTGGAGCGCTTCCGCGCCCTGTGGGAGGGCGTGCTGGCGCAGCACGAGAAGTCGGGTCCGGTCTGGGCGGCCAGCCTGGAGGTGGCCCTCGGCCGGGACCAGCGGCCGGAGTTGCGTTCCATGCTCGCCGCCTCGCAGGCCGAGGGCCGGCGGGGGCTGATCTCGATGCTCACCGGCACCCCGGAGGACCGGCTCGACGAGCGGGACGTCCGCACCCTGGGCGGCTTCTACCAGGCACTGTTGAACGGCCTGATGATCCAGTGGCTCTTCGACCCGGAGTCGGCGGCGACCGCCGAGGAGTTCACCGAGGGCATGCGCCGGGCCGCCGAGGCGATGACCCGGCCCCGGGACTGACCGGAGCCGAAACCTCCGCCGCGTGGTCGAACAGGTCCCGTCGCCGGGACACCGGCAAGATCCGAAAGAGACGGCCTAGGCCAGGCGGGAGGCCTTGAGGGCCATGTGGAGCAGCAGGCGGTCCTCGCCCTCGTCCAGGTCGAGGCCGGTCAACTGCTCGACCCGGCCCAGGCGGTAGTAGAGGGTCTGGCGGTGGATGCCCAGGGCGGCCGCCGCGCGGCCCGCCTGGCCGGCGCAGTCCAGGAAGACCTCGGTGGTACGGGCGAGTTCGCGGTTGGCCGGGGTCAGCAGGGTGCGGGCCGCGGGGTCCTCCACCGGGTCGGCGGCGAGGCTTGCCAGCAGCCGGTACGGGCCGATCTCCGACCACTGGGCGACCGGGCCGAGCCGGGGCTGGGCGACGGCCGCCCGGGCGGCGGCGACGGCCTGCTCCCAGGCGGCGGGCAGGTCCGCGAGGCCCCGTACGGGGTCGGCCACGCCGGCTGTCACCCGGGGCGCGGCGGCGGCGCCGCCCGCCGGGTCTGCCGCGACGCGCGGCAGCAGCCGGGTCGCCGCCGCCAGGGCCGGAGCCAGCGCGTCCGTCGAGCGCAGCCGGAGCAGTACCGCGAGCCCCGCCTCGGCCCCGGGCTCCTGCCCCGGCCCGGACCCGACCCGCCGGGGTACGACGCACACCGCCGCCGCGCCCGGGACCGACGCCGGAGCCTCCCCGGGCCACGGCGTCACGCAGACCGCCGCGTGCAGCCCGTCCCCGCCGGCGCCGAGCGCGACCCGAAGCGCGGCCACCGCCATGTCCTGCTGCCAGCCCCGGTCGGCCGTGAGCACCGCCAGGAACTCCCGCGAGAGGTCCGCCCCGGCCTTGGCCTCCTCGGCGAGCAGCACCCCGATCCGCTGGGCCACCTCCATGGCCGCGTCCAGCGCCGACGGCCCGGGCCCGGGCAGGCCCGGCTCCTGGTCCAGGAGCCATACGTAGCCCTGCACGATGCCCCGGTACCGCACCGGCAGGCAGATCCGCCCCCGGTACACCCCCGCGTCGGGCGCCGCCGGGATCCGGACGGGGCCGGTGGCGCGGGCGATGCCGAAGCCCTCGAACCAGGACCGGACGTCGGCCGTGGACTGCCGCGTCAGGATCGAGCGGGTCCGTACCGGGTCCATCGCGAGGTCGTCCTCGCTGTCGTGGGCGCCGAAGGCGATCAGCCGGAAGTCCCGGTTCTCCAGGGTCGCCGGGGCGCCGAGCAGCGCGGAGATCTCGTCCACCAGGTCCTGGTAATCGCCCTTCACGCGGACATTCTCCCACCCCGGCAGGGGCCCTTCAGACAGATGTATGAGATCCGGGACACGGATGCGTGACAGCTGTCGATGGCAGAGGATCAAAGCGATCCTTAGGTTTCACGGTGGTTTTACTTGCGCTTTTCTTCTGCCACCCGCTGGAGGTGCCCCCGTGCTGGGTCCCGTGATCCTCGCCGCTTCGCGCAGCGACAAGATGCGTCGTATCGTCTCTGCCGCCCCGGTGACCAAGCCCGTGGTGAACCGGTTCATCCCCGGCGAGACCGTCGATCAGGTCATCCCGATCGTCGAGGAGCTCACGCGGGCCGGCCTCGAAGTCACCCTCGACGTCGTGGGCGAGGACATCACCGAGGTGGAGCAGTCCTACGCCGCCCGGGACGCCTACCTCCAGCTCATCGAGCGCCTCGCGGAGCTCGGCCTCGGCGAGAAGGCCGAGATGTCCGTCAAGCTGTCGATGTTCGGCCAGGCGCTGGAGGGCGGCCACGAGCTCGCCCTCGCCAACGTCCGCCCGGTCGTCGAGGCCGCCGCCGCCATCGGCACCACCGTGACGCTCGACGCCGAGGACCACACCACCCTCGACTCGATGTTCGCCATCCACGAGGAGCTGCGCCGCGACTTCCCGCAGACCGGCTGCGTGATCCAGGCGTACCTTTTCCGTACGGAGGCCGACGCCCGCCGCCTCGCCGCCGCCGGCAGCCGCGTGCGCATCGTGAAGGGCGCCTACAAGGAGCCCGCCGAGGTCGCGTACCAGGACAAGGCGGAGATCGACAAGGCGTACGTCCGGATCCTGAAGACCCTGATGGACGGCGAGGGCTACCCGATGATCGGGTCGCACGACCCGCGCCTCATCGCCATCGGCCAGGAGCTCGCCCGCAAGGCCGGGCGCAAACTGGACGAGTACGAGTTCCAGATGCTGTACGGGATCCGCAGCGAGGAGCACCTGCGGCTCGCCGCCGAGGGGCACCGGATGCGCGTCTACACCGCGTACGGCACGGACTGGTACGGCTACTTCATGCGCCGCCTCGCGGAGAAGCCGGCCAACCTGCTCTTCTTCGTCCGCTCGATGATCACCAAGAACTAGCCAAGAACTAGGTCAAGGAGTTACCAGCCCCATGGATGCTGTGACCCAGGTCCCCGCTCCGGTCAACGAGCCGGTCCACTCGTACGCCCCCGGCACCCCGGAGCGCGCGCGCCTCGAAACGCAGCTCAAGCAGCTGTCCGAGAACCCGATCGACCTCCCGATGACGATCAACGGCGTCAAGCGGATGGGCGGCGGCGAGCGCTTCGACGTGGTCCAGCCGCACGACCACAAGTCGGTGCTCGGCACCTATGCGAACGCCACCGAGGCCGACGCGCAGGAGGCGATCGACGCCGCCCTGGCCGCCGCCCCGGCCTGGCGCTCGATGTCCTTCGACGACCGCGCCGCGATCATCCTGCGCGCCGCCGAGCTGCTGTCCGGCCCGTGGCGCGAGAAGCTCGCCGCCTCCACCATGCTGGGCCAGTCGAAGACGGCGCAGCAGGCCGAGATCGACACTCCGTGCGAGCTCGTCGACTTCTGGCGCTTCAACGTCCACTTCGCCCGCCAGATCCTGGCCGAGCAGCCGGTCGCGAACTCCGCCGGCGTGTGGAACCGCAGCGACCACCGCCCGCTCGAAGGCTTCGTCTACGCGATCACGCCGTTCAACTTCACGGCCATCGCGGGCAACCTGCCGACCGCCCCCGCCCTGATGGGCAACGTGGTCCTGTGGAAGCCGTCCCCGACGCAGACCCACTCCGCGATCCTCCTCATGGAGCTCCTGGAGGAGGCCGGCCTGCCCAAGGGCGTCATCAACCTGGTGACCGGCGACGGCATCGCGGTGTCCGAGGTGGCCCTGAACCACCCCGAGCTGGCCGGCATCCACTTCACCGGCTCGACCAAGACCTTCCAGTACCTGTGGAAGACGGTCGGCAACAACATCGAGAAGTACAAATCCTACCCGCGCCTGGTCGGCGAGACCGGCGGCAAGGACTTCGTCGTCGCGCACCCGTCCGCGGACCGCGCCGTCCTGAAGACCGCCCTGACCCGCGGTTCCTTCGAGTTCCAGGGCCAGAAGTGCTCGGCGTCCTCGCGCGCCTACGTCCCGGCCTCGATCTGGAACGACGGCTTCAAGGAGGCCTTCGCGGCCGAGGTCGACGGCATCACCATGGGTGACGTCCGCGACCTGACCAACTTCATCGGCGCCGTCATCGACGAGCGTTCGTATCTCAAGAACAAGGCCGCGATCGACCGCGCGATCGCCGACCCGACCTGCGAGATCATCGCCGGCGGCACGTACGACGACTCGGAGGGCTACTTCGTCCGCCCGACCGTCATCGCGTGCACCGACCCGGAGAACGAGGTCTTCACGACCGAGTACTTCGGCCCGATCCTCGCCGTGCACGTCTACGAGGACGCCGACTTCCACGCGATGCTCGCGCAGATGGAGTCCGTCTCGGCGTACGCCCTGACCGGCTCGATCATCGCCGCCGACCGCTACGCGGCCGCGGACGCGATGGAGAAGCTCCGCTTCGCGGCGGGCAACTTCTACATCAATGACAAGTCCACCGGTGCCGTCGTCGGCCAGCAGCCCTTCGGCGGTGGCCGCGCCTCGGGTACCAACGACAAGGCGGGCGCCGCGTCGAACCTGATGCGCTGGACCTCCACCCGCTCCATCAAGGAGACGCTGGTCGCGCCGACCGACTACGCGTACCCCCACATGGGCTGATCCGGCCCCGCAGAACCCCGCCCCCGCTCCGGTACCCCCCAGTCCGGAGCGGGGGCGGTTTCCATTTCCCCGACCGGCAACTCCTGCTAGCCTGGCGACAGTTGTCGTGTACGGCGACACGCTCCAGTACTCGGGCCCGGTTACCCGAGGGAGCCGAGGGCTCTGACGAGTTCCCGTACGGGGTGGGATGTTTGCCAGGAGATACGAGACCTCTACGCGTCCGTGCCGGGACGACGCACGGGGAGACGTATGTCCAGGCGCACCGACAACCGCCACCGCGTGGCGACCATCTGCCGTGAGGCCACCGGTCTTCCGCACCACACCTGCATGCGGTGGGCCGCAGACGGGCTGATCACCCGGCGCCAGCCGGTCCCCGATGCCGCCGACGAGCAGCAGCGGACCTTCGAGGCGCTCGTGGTGGCCGAGCTCGCCGACGGGCTCCGCGGACACGAACTGCGCGACGGGGCCCTCCTCGGCTTCACCCGCGCCCGTCCCGAGCCGGGTGGTCTGACACTGTCGTTGCATCCGGTGACGGCCGACCGGGTCCTCGGCACGCTGCTGCCCCGGATCGACGAGCACCGGGGCGGTCTCCGCGGTGTGCCGGGGCTGCGGCTCGTCCCGAGGGGCGGGACGTGGGTACTGACCCGGGTCCAGGGCCGTGCCGCGATCCATCTGATCCACCCGGCCGCGGACTGGCGGCCCGCCCTGCCGGAGCACGGCGAGGGGCTCACCCAGCTGTGGCGGCGCAACCGCCACCGCATGCACCCCGCCGAGGCGGCGGACTGGGAGCAGCGGTCCGGTGGGGGCCACGACCACGGTGTTCCGGCGCAGAACCGCCTGAACAGCAGGCTGCTCAGGCGCCCCCTGCTGCTGGCCGCCGCCGGGGCCGCACACGGTTCGGCGAACGTCTACACCCACGGGGGAGGGGACGTCGTCGTCGAGTGGTGCTGCTCCGTGGAACGCTCCGACCTGGAGCAGCGGCTGCGGCGCAGCGGCCTCGCGCAGCGGCCGGACGAGAGCCCGGAACGGGAACGGGAGCGGGACCGCCCCTGGTTCCCCGGCGAGATCGTGATGGGCGGCGGGTTCGTCACCCTGCGGCGCGGACCCTGCTACGCGGCCACCGCGGAACCGGGGGCGCGCTGATGCTGCTCGCGGCGATCGCAACGGCGGCCGTGCTCGGCGTGGCCAAGGTGGTCCGGGACGCGCTCATCCTCCGCCAGGTGCGGGCGGCCATGGAGGGCTGCTCGGCGGAGGACCGGGTCCGGATCGGCATCAGACTGGCCGGGGCGCTGGGCGGCGGTCAGGCCGGGGAGCCGGAGCCGGGCCCGGCACCGCTTCCGGGCCCGCCCACCGCGCCCGGCGCCTAGGCCGTCGCTTTCGACGGGACGCCGCGGGCTCGGCCGACAAGATCCGAAAGAGACGGCCTAGACCTCGACCATGACCTGGTCCAGGGACTTGCGGACGAGGTCCGGGACCTCGCAGTCGTCCGCCGGGTAGCCCACCGGGATGACGGCGAAGGCCTTCTCGTTCTCGGGGCGTTCCAGGACATGGCTGAGGAAGCGCATGGGGCTGGGGGTGTGGATCAGCGCCGCCAGGCCGGACAGGTGAAGCGCGGACAGGAGCATGCCCACCGCGATGCCGACCGACTCGTCCACGTAGTAGTGCTTGCGCTTCGTGCCGTCCGGGCCGAGCCAGTAGCGCTGCTGGAAGACCACGATCAGTGCCGGGGCGTCCGTCAGGTGGGTCTTCACGGCGTCCGTGCCGATGGGGCGCAGGGCGGCGAGCCATTCGTCGCCCAGACGGCCGTCGTAGGACAGCTGCTCCTCCTGCTCGGCGGCCGCGCGGATCTGCTGACGCACGGCCGGGTTCTTGACCAGGACGAAGGTCCACGGCTGCTGGTGCGCCCCGGACGGGGCGGTCGCCGCGCAGGCGATCGCGTCCCGGACCACCTGATCGGGCACGGGGTCGGGGGAGAAGTGGCGTACGGTCCGCCGCTCGTCCATCCGCGTCCGCAGCTCGGCGGCGCGCGCGAGGGATTCCTGCTGCGGCATCCGCTCGGGCCGGTAGGGGGCGGGACGGTACGGCTGGCCGTGGATCGGGGTCCACTGCTGGGTTTCGGGCGACATGGGGCGAGTCTGCCGAGGCAATGGTCCGGACCGCCAGGGCCGCGTCGGCCGATTCCGGCCGGTGAACGGCGTCCGGCGTCCGCAATGCGGTCATTGGTACGGTCACGGGATGAGCGAGTGGGACGCGCAGGCGGTACGGGAGCGGCTGCGCGCGAAGACCCTCCGGTACGAACTCAGGGCGCCGCTCCCGGAGGCGGAGGTCCGGGCCTTCGAGGCGGAGCACGGCATCCGGCTGCCCGAGGAGTACCGGACGTTCGTCACCACGGTCGGCGACGGACCGGCGGGCACGGCCTACGGGCTGATGCCGCTGATCACTCCGCGTCCCGAGGCCGACGACGACTGGGCGGTGGACGACGAGTGGCGGGAAGACCGCCGCCCGGGCCGGCCGGCCGCGCCCTGCCCGATCCGGGAACCCCGTCCGTTCGACGTGAACCGCAGGTTCGACGAGCGCGAGGGGATGACCCTGGGCACGCTCATGCTGGCCGAGCAGGGGTGCGGCATGTATTCGAGGCTGATCCTCAACGGGCCGCTGGCCGGGCAGGTCTGGCACCTGGACCAGGACTTCGGGACCTGCCTGCCCGAGAGCCCGGACTTCCGCACCTGGTACACCGACTGGCTGGAGAAGTGATGGACGTGCGCGTCGCACACACCGCCGGGCTGACCGGCGACGAGCTCCGCGAGGTGCGGGCCCTGCTCGACGAGGCTTTCGAGGGGGACTTCGGCGAGGAGGACTTCGAGCACGCCCTCGGCGGGATGCACGTCCTGGTCCGGGACGCGGGCGGCGCGCTCGTCGCGCACGGCAGTGTGGTGCAGCGCCGGGTCGTGCACGGTGGGCGGGCCCTGCGGACCGGGTACGTCGAGGCCGTCGCCGTACGGGCCGACGCGCGGCGGCGCGGCCTCGGCGGGCAGGTCATGGCCGAGCTCGAACGGATCGTCGCGCGGGCCTACGTGCTGGGCGCGCTGTCGGCCTCGCAGGACGGGGCCCGGCTCTACCTCGGCCGCGGCTGGGCGGTGTGGCCGGGCCGGGTCGGGGCACTGTCGCCGGACGGGCCGGTGCGCCTCCCCGAGGAAGAGGGCTCCACCTACGTGTGGGTGCCGCCCGGCGGGATCCTGCTGGACCCCGCCGGCCGGCTCGACTTCGACTGGCGGGACGGGGACGTCCTCTAGACGGTCGCTCCCGGCCCCGTGCGCGCTACGACCCCGAGATGCTGGGCGCGCCCGACTCGATGTGGCCCGTGTAGCGGCGCGACCAGGTGCCGTCGGAGTCGGCCAGGATCGTGAAGTCGTACCAGCCGTTGCTGTAGGCCACGGCGTTGAAGTAGTCCTCGCGCGAGGAGTTCGCCGGGACCGTGTAGGTCCACGGGCCGTCCGTGCGGTAGGCGTTCGAGCGGATCGTGAAGGTGACGGGGGAGCCGGAGGCGTTCTTCATCCTGAAGTAGACCGCCGTTCTGCCGGTGCCCGGCTCGACCGCGAAGCGGGCGACCACCTCGATGTCCTTGCCCGGCTTCGAGGCGTCGCCGATGAAGCGGCGCAGGAAGCGGTTCGGCCCGTGCATGGAGATGTCGTACTTGCCCGAGCCGTGGCCGAGGCCGATGTTGAAGTAGTCGCTGCCCGTGGCGCCCGGGTCGACCGTGTACTGCCAGGCCGCCGTGTCCCGGTGCTGGTGCGGGTGGATCGAGAAGTGCGCCGCCCGCTTCGCCTCGGCGCCCTGGTTGGTCATCGAGAACCAGGCCAGGATCTTGCCGGCCGCCCCGAACTCGAAGCGGTCCAGATTGCCGTTCACCTGGTACGGCAGGGCCCGTGCCGGGCGGGTACCGGGCTCCTGCGCCGGGAGGGCGTTGTCCTGCGGGGCCGGGTTGGGCAGCGGGGCGCAGGTCGACTGGCCGATCACCTCGGCGGTGGACGGGAGGCCCGCGGGGACCCCGTAGACCGGGTGCGCGAAGTCGAAGACGCCGGTCAGGTCGCCGACCACCCTGCGGCGCCAGGCGCTGATGTTCGGGCAGGTCGCGGGGGTGCCGAGGGCGGCCGTCCATGTCTCCATGAACCGCAGGACCGAGGTGTGGTCGAAGACCTCGGAGCTCACCCAGCCGCCGCGGGTCCACGGGGACATCACGATCATCGGGACGCGGAAGCCGAGCCCGATCGGGGTGCCGTCGATGTACTCGCCGGGGGTGCCGGGCGGCGCGACCGGCGGCGGGACGTGGTCGAAGAAGCCGTCGTTCTCGTCGTAGTTGAGGAAGAGGACCGTGGAGTCGAAGACCTCGGGGTTCGCGGCCAGCGCCCGGTGGACCAGGTCCACGAAGTGCGCGCCGTCGCCGGGCGGGGCGTACGGGTGCTCCGAGAAGGCCTCGCTGGCCACGACCCAGGACACCTGGGGCAGGGTGCCCGCGACGACGTCGGCGCGTATCGCGGCCGCGATGTCGTCCGGGGTGGAGCCGGTGACCTTGGGGACCGAGCCCATGCCGCGGTCCCACAGCGGGTTGCCGGGGGCCGCGTCCGTGAACTTCTTGAAGTAGGCCAGCCCGTTGTCCCCGTAGTTGTCCTGGGCGTTCTGGTAGACCTTCCAGGTCATCCCGGCCCGCTGGAGGGCCTCCGCGTAGGTCTCCCAGGTCAGCCCGGACTCGTCGCCGCCGTCCTTGCTGGAGGCGTCGATCCTGCCGCTCCACAGGAAGGTGCGGTTCGGGCCGGTCGCGCTGAGGGTGGAGCAGAAGTACGCGTCGCAGACCGTGTAGTTGTCGGCGAGGCCGTAGTGGAAGGGGATGTCTCCCCGGTCCAGGTAGCCGAGGGTACGGGTGTTGCCGACGCCGAGGACCCAGTTGTCCATCCGGCCCTTGTTCCAGGCGGCGTGCTGCGAGGTCCAGCTGTGCGGGAGGTCGCCGTTGCACTGGGCCAGCGTCTCGCCGTCCACCCCGCCCGCCGGCGGGGTGGCGGACAGCTTCCACGGGTACTGGCGGCCGCCCCAGTTGGGCTGGTTGAACATGCCCCAGCCGCCCGGGATGTTGCCGGCGGCGCGGTCGCCGAAGCCGCGGACGCCCTTCAGCCTGCCGAAGTAGTGGTCGAAGCTGCGGTTCTCCTGCATCAGGATCACCACGTGCTTCACGTCGGTGATGGTGCCGGTAGCGGCGGCCGCGGCCGCCGTGGTCGGCGTCATCGCGGGCAGGGTGGCGCCCGCCACGAGCCCGGCGCCGATTCCCACGAAACCTCTGCGGCTGATCGGTGTCACTGGCCTCTCGCCTCCAACTCAAGTGCCCCGCTGGCACAACGACGGCAAGAGTGGCGGCGCCGGGATCAAAGGTCTACATCCGTGCGGTAAGAGTTCGGTGAACATAGGGGTGGCTGGAATCAGCCACCGGTCCGGACCAGCATCTTGCCCAGATTCTCACCCCGGAGCATGCCCAGAAAGGCCTCCACCGTCCGGTCGAAGCCCTGGACAACGGTGGTGTCGGTGCCGATCCGGCCGCTGCGCAGATGGGGTACGAGGAACTCCTCAAGCTCCTCCTGCAGATTGGTGTGATTGCGAACCAATACCCCTTCCAGTCGTAGCGACTTGTGTACGACCTCGAAGAGGTTGCGGGGTGCGGCGGGCGAGCGGTCCCCGTTGTACATCGAGATCGCGCCGACCCACGCGATCCGCCCGTACTCGCGCAGCGCGTCGATCGCCCCCTCCAGGTGCTCCCCGCCGACGTTGTCCACGTAGACGTCGATGCCGTCCGGGGCGGCCTGCGCGAGCTGCTCGCCGACCGGGCCGTCGTGGTAGTCGAAGGCCGCGTCGAAGCCGAGTGAGTCGGTGAGGTGACGGACCTTCGCCGCCGATCCCGCGCTGCCGATGATCCGCCGGGCGCCCAGCAGCCGGGCGATGTGGCCGGCGGCCGTGCCGACCCCGCCCGCGGCGGCGGAGACGAAGAGGTCCTCGCCGCCCCGCAGGGCGGCCGTCCGGGTGAGGGCGGCGTACGCGGTCAGGCCGGTGCCGCCGAGGTGGGAGAGGTACGCCTCCAGCGGGACGCCGTCGTGGCCGCGCAGCCTGCGCGTTCCGTCCACGCCCAGGGTGACCGGGGCGTGGGTCCGCCAGCCCGCGCGGTGGAAGACCAGGTCGCCCTCGCGCAGCCCCGGATCGCGGGAGGCGATCACCCGGCCCACCGAGCGTCCCTCCAGCGGGGTGTTCAGCTCGAAGCCGCCCTCGCCGCCGTCCATCAGGCCGCGGTGGTACGGGTCCACCGAGAGCAGGAGGTTCTCCACGAGCGCGGCGCCGGGCCCCGGCTCCGGCACCGGCGAGGCGACGAGGGCGAAGTCCGCGGCGGTGGGGAAGCCGGAGGGGCGGGCGATCTGGTGGACGAAGCGAGCGGTGTTCGTGGTCATGGGCCCGACGCTAGGAAGGAATGGGCGGCCCGGGCAGGGGGTTGCGTTCATGGAAGCCGCCCATCCATGAACACCGCTCATAGAACGAGGTGGAAGCGCGCATGGCGGGAAGCACTGCCGACCTGCTGCCCCAGGAACTGCGGATCCTGGTCGCCGTCGCCGAGAGCGGCGGCTTCACCGCCGCCGCCACCGCGCTCGGCCTCACCCAGTCCGCCGTCTCCCACTCCGTGCGCGGCACCGAGGCCAAGGTCGGCACGGTGCTCTTCGAGCGCGGCCGCGGCGGGGCCACGCCCACCCCGGCGGGGGACCGGGCGGTCGCCCTCGGCCGCCGGATCCTGCGGATGTACGAGGTCCTGGGCGCGGAGGCGCGCGGCGCGGGCCGCGGTGGCGCGGGTGGCGGTGCGGGCCGCGACACGGTGGAGGGCGTGCTGCGGATCGCCGCCTTCCGCAGTGCGGCCCTGCATCTGCTGCCGCCCGCCCTGGAGCGGCTCGCCTCCCGGCACCCGGGTATCCGCCCCGAGGTCCGCGTGGTGCGCGAGATCGGCGCCGGCGCGGCCGGGGAAGTGGCGTCGGGCCGCGCCGACCTGGGCATCGCCACGCTGGGCGGGTCGCACGACGCGCCCCCCGGCCTGCTGACCGGGGTGCTCGCGCAGGAGGCGTACCGCCTGGTCCACCCGGCCGGGCACCCGGACCCGAAGGGCCTGCCGCTGATGGACTGGGACGAGAACTGCGGCTCGTACACGCGCTCCTGGTGGCGGGCCCAGGACTGGATCCCGCGGGCCACGGTCAAGGCGGAGGACGACGCGATGGTGCTGACCATGGTCGGCCGCGGGCTCGGCATGGCGATCATGCCCGAGCTGTCGCTGAGGGAGGCCACCGGGGCGGTGGGCATCACCGATCTGGGCCCTGGGGGGCCGGTGAGACAGGTGGGATACGTCACTACGCCGGAATCGGCGTCGACTCTCGCCGTCAGGGCTCTGATCAGGGAACTTCGCTCCGAGAGGGGGTGAAACGGATGCCCGGGACGGGGCCTTCCGAGGGTCCTCGCGTCTCAGATAGTAGGAAGCCCGAGTAATTGCCGAGACATACAACGGGACCTGCCCTAGCTTTGTAGAAGCCGAACGTCTCGCCGATCCGGCGAATGGCGGTCGAGAGCGCGCGCCCCTGGCAGGCAACCCCTGCGGCGCACTGCTCCCCGCCTCTTCCGGCGCCTTGAAGGAACCCCTCATCCGTGGCTTCGCCACGCCGTGATCTCAAGGAGTCGATCACCATGACCGCTTCCACCGCCACCCGCCGCGTCCGCCACAGCTCCGCCTCGGCCGACGACCGCAAGAACGCCGCCGCCGCTCTCCAGCGGGCCCTCGACCGCCGTGACAACGGCGGATCCACCGGCCACTGACCAGCGCCGCCCGAGAGATTCTGCGTCCACCGCGGCCCCACCGCGGACCCCACCTTGGTCCACATGGTGGACGCAGAATGTCTGAGGGCTGGGACACGGAGTACGGTTCCGTCATGTCGACCAGCATCAATCTCGCAGTGATCCCCGGTGATGGCATCGGCCAGGAAGTCGTGGCTCAGGGACTCAAGGTCCTTACCGCGGTCCTGCCCCAGGATGTGAAGCTGGAGACCAAGCAGTACGACCTCGGGGCCCAGCGCTGGCACCGCACCGGTGAAACCCTCCCGGACGCGGAGCTCGAAGCTCTCAAACACCACGACGCGATCCTCCTCGGCGCCATCGGCGACCCCTCGGTCCCGTCCGGCGTGCTGGAGCGCGGCCTGCTGCTGAAGCTCCGCTTCGCCTTCGACCACTTCATCAACCTGCGCCCGTCGAAGCTGTTCCCGAACACGGCCACCCCGCTCGCCGGCCGTCCGGAGATCGACTTCGTCGTGGTCCGCGAGGGCACCGAGGGTCCGTACACCGGCAACGGCGGCAGCCTGCGCACCGGCACCCCCGCCGAGGTGGCCACCGAGGTCAGCATCAACACCGCGTACGGCGTCGAGCGCGTCGTCCGCGACGCGTACGAGCGGGCGAACGCCCGCCCCCGCAAGAAGCTGACGCTGGTCCACAAGAACAACGTCCTCGTGTACGCCGGCCACATGTGGAAGAACATCTTCGACAAGGTCGGCCAGGAGTACCCCGAGGTCACCACCGACTACCTGCACGTCGACGCCGCGACGATCTTCTTCGTCACGCAGCCCGAGCGCTTCGACGTCATCGTCACGGACAACCTCTTCGGTGACATCCTCACCGACCTGGCCGCCGCCGTGACCGGCGGAATCGGCCTCGCCGCCTCCGGGAACATCAACCCGACCGGCTCCTTCCCGTCCATGTTCGAGCCCGTCCACGGCTCGGCCCCGGACATCGCCGGCACCGGCAAGGCCGACCCGACCGCGACGATCCTCTCCGTCGCCCTCCTGCTGCGTCACCTCGGCCACGAGTCCGAGGCCGCCCGCATCGAGGACGCGGTCACCGCCGACCTCGCGGAGCGTGACGGAACCTTCCGCTCCACCGACGCGATCGGCGACGCCCTCGCCGCTCGAGTAGCCGGCTGACCCGGCAGCTCCACCTCAGGAAGCCGCCGGGTCACAATGGGACCCGGCGGCTTTTCCTGTGCGGCCCCGGGTGCCACCATCTCCCCTGGGCCGCTCTCCCCGCTTCTCCGAAGCCTGCCCGCGCGCGATAATCGAACGCGAGGCCGCGGAATGCGGGGAAGCTCGGACGTCCTAGTACGCCGTGAGCGCGGTCCGCCATACACAACCGGTGAAGGACAAGCACTCATGACGACGCCCACGATCGAGCTCAAGCCCTCCTCGAACCCGCTGTCCGATGCGGAGCGCGAGGCGATCCTGGCCAGCCCCGGCTTCGGCCGCCACTTCACCGATCACATGGTGACGATCAAGTGGACCGAGGGCCGCGGCTGGCACGATGCCGAGCTGGTCCCGTACGCGCCGCTCGCGATCGACCCGGCGAACATGACGCTGCACTACGCGCAGACGATCTTCGAGGGTCTCAAGGCCTACCGCCAGCCCGACGGCACCGTGGCCACCTTCCGCCCCGAGGCCAACGCCGCGCGCTTCCAGTCCTCCGCCCGCCGCATGGCCATGCCGGAGCTGCCGACCGAGCTGTTCATCGACGCCTGCGACGCGCTGATCAAGCAGGACCGCGCCTGGGTGCCGGACTCCGGCGAGGCCTCGCTCTACCTGCGGCCCTTCATGTTCGCCTCCGAGGTCGGCCTCGGTGTCCGCCCGGCGAACGAGTTCCTCTTCATCGTCATCGCCTCGCCCGCAGGCGCGTACTTCCCCGGTGGCGTCAAGCCCGTCTCGGTCTGGCTCTCCGAGGACTACGTCCGCGCGGTCAAGGGCGGCACCGGCGCGGCCAAGACGGGCGGCAACTACGCGGCCTCGCTCGTCGCGCAGGCCCAGGCCGCCTCGCACGGCTGCGACCAGGTGGTCTGGCTCGACGCCGTCGAGCACCGCTGGATCGAGGAGATGGGCGGGATGAACCTGTACTTCGTGTACGGGGACCGCATCGTCACCCCGGAGCTCACCGGCTCCCTCCTTCCCGGCATCACCCGCGACTCCCTCCTCACCATTGCCCGCGACCTCGGCTACACCGCCGAGGAGGGCCGCCTGACCACCGAGGACTGGCAGCGCGACAACGCCAACGGCACCCTCACCGAGGTGTTCGCCTGCGGCACCGCCGCCGTCATCACCCCGGTCGGCTCGGTCAAGTCCGAGCGGGCCAACTGGACCCAGGGCGACGGCGAGCCGGGCCAGGTCACCATGCGCCTGCGCAAGGCGCTGCTGGAACTCCAGACCGGCCACAGCGCCGACACCCACGGCTGGATGCACCCGCTGGGCTAGTTCCCGGCTGCTCCACGTACGGCGCAGGCCCGCGCCCCGGATGTCCGGGGTGCGGGCCTGCGTGCGTACGTACGGGGGTGCTTACGCGTTCGCGGGCTCCTCGGCGGCGGCGACCACCGGGACCGGGGCGGGGGAGCGGCGGGCGGTGAGCGCGGTGTAGACGAGCCCGCCCGTCAGGCCGGAGAGGACGAAGGAGCAGTCCACGCCGCCGGTGAGGGCGAGCAGCGGGCCCTCGTAGAACGGGGTGGTCACGGCGAGCAGGCCGACGCCCGCGCCGATCGCCCAGGAGGCGGTGGCCGCGAGGTTCCAGCCGGAGCGGTACCAGTAGATCCCGCCCACCGAGCGGCGGTTGAAGACCTGGAGCGCGTCGGCGTCGTAGCGCCCGCGGCAGCGCACGTACCCGATCAGGGTGATCACGGCCCACGGGGTGCCGATGGCGGTCAGCACCAGCACGAACGAGGTCATCGCGGACTGCACGTCCCACTCGAAGGAGCCGATGAACACGAAGGCGGTGGCGACGGCCGCCGCGACGAGGGTGGCCGTGGTCCGGGTGGCCCTGGGCACGATCGCGTCGAGGTCGAGGCCCATCGAGTAGAGCATCAGCCCGGCGTTGCCCACCGAACCGCCCGCGGCGGCGGCGAGCAGCGGCACCAGGTACCAGAACGGCGCCGCCTCGACCAGCGGCCCGGCGTACTCGGCCCCGGCCCGGGCGGCGAGCGCCGTGTAGGTGCCGAACAGCTGCGGGATCAGCAGGCCGAAGAGCAGGCCGAGACCGGTGGCCCGGAGCACCTTGCGGGAGCTGTGCCGGCGCGGGGAGATGTAACGGGTGTAGTCGCCGAGCAGGGTGATGAAGGCGACCGGGCCGCTGAGCCCGGCGGCGACGGCGGCGAGGATCCAGGTCGGCCAGAAGGAGCCGAGCAGGTACGCGGTCTCCGGCGGGGCGGCGGTGGTGAAGTCCCCGGAGTAGGCGAAGACGCCGATGGCCAGCAGCACCACCATGCCGATGGCCAGGATCTTGCTCATGCGCAGCAGCAGCCGGTAGCCGAAGACGGCCGCGACGACCGTACAGGCGGCGAGGACGCCGTACATCACGGCCCGCGAGACACCGGTGTCCGGCAGTCCGGTGAGGCGGGAGAGGGTGCCCACCATCACGTCGCCGCCGATCCACAGGGTGAGCGCGGTATAGCCGAGGGAGAGCAGCAGGCCCACCACCGAGCCCACGAGCCTGCCGCGGACGCCGAACTGGGCGCCGCTGGAGGTCGAGAGGTTGGTCGCGGTGCGCAGGGAGACGAGCGCCAGCGGCGCGGTGAAGACGATACCGACGAGCGTGCCGGTCACGATGGCGGTGACCGAGGGCCACAGGCCCAGTCCGAAGGACGGGGGCAGCCAGCCGAAGACGATCACACCGAGGCAGAGGTTGGAACCGAGAAGGATCGAGATCAGGTCACGGGGACCGCTCGTCCGCTCGTCCTCGGGGATGGTGTCGACTCCGCGCTGTTCGATGGGCATGGGGGACTCCCTTGGCAGGGCGGGGGGTGGTTGCGCTTATGTTTGAGCGACACTCAATGTGACCCAAGGGCTGGTCCCAGGTCAATGATTCCCTGCAACGAAATGAAGAGTTAGAGTGATGCTCTAACCCATCGATTCAAGAGGTGGTGGATCGGCGTGCGGCTGACCCCTACGGAGCGCGACCGGCTGCTGCTCCGCAGCGCTGCGGAGCTGGCCAGGGCCCGGCGGGCCCGTGGCCTGAAACTCAATGTCCCGGAGGCGACCGCGCTGATCGCGGACACGGTCTGCGAGGCGGCGCGCGACGGCAAGCGGCTCGCCGAGGCCATCGAGGAGGCCCGCAGCGTGCTGGGCCCGGGCGATGTCCTGCCGGGCGTCGCCGACGTGGTCGCCGAGGTGCACGTGGAGGCCGTCTTCGACGACGGGTCCCGTCTCGCGGTGGTCTCGTCCCCCATCCGGGGCGCGGTCCCGCTCGGCGACGACGCCCCGGGTGCGGTCGTCCCCGGCCCCGGCGCCCCGCAGCCGGAGCCGGTCCTGCACCTGCGCGTCCGCAATACCGCCGCGGTGCCGGTGAGCGTGACCTCGCACTTCCACTTCTTCGAGGCGAACCCGCGGCTCGACTTCGACCGGGCCGCGGCCTACGGGATGCGGCTGTGCGTCCCGGCGGGCTCGTCCGTACGGTTCGACCCCCACGGCGAGGGCGAGGTCGGCCTGGTGCCCATCGGCGGTGACCGGATCGCGGTCGGTTTCGCGGGGTTGGTGGACGGGCCCCTGGATGTGCCGGGAGCCAGGGAAGAGGCCCTGCGCCGTGCGGCGGCCTGCGGCTACCTGGGCGTGGCCGCCGAACACGAGGACGGAGACCGGGCGTGAGCAGGAAGACCCCGCACAGTGATCACTGTGCGCCGGGCGGCCGGCACATCGATCCGCACGAGTACGCGTCCGTGTTCGGGCCGCGGGCCGGCGACCGGGTGCGGCTCGGTGATTCCGGGCTGACGGTCCGGGTGGAGCACGATGCGCAGAAGCCGGGTGACGAGTTCCTGGCGGGTTTCGGGAAGACGGCGCGTGACGGGCTGCATCTGAAGGCGGCCGCGGTGCGTGAGACCTGTGATGTGGTGATCAGCAATGTGCTGGTGATCGATGCGGTGCTCGGTATCCGGAAGGTGTCGATCGGTATCCGTGAGGGCCGGATCCATGCGATCGGCCGGGCGGGCAACCCGGACACCCTCGACGGCGTCGACGTGGTCGTCGGCACCGGCACGACGATCGTGTCGGGCGAGGGCCTGATCGCGACGGCCGGAGCCGTGGACACCCATGTCCACCTGCTCTCCCCGCGGATCATGGAGGCCTCCCTCGCGAGCGGCGTGACCACGATCATCGGCCAGGAGTTCGGCCCCGTCTGGGGCGTCGGCGTCAACTCCCCGTGGGCGCTGAAGCATGCCTTCAACGCCTTCGACGCCTGGCCCGTCAACATCGGCTTCCTCGCCCGAGGGTCCTCCTCGGACGCCGCCCCGCTGGTCGAGGCGCTGGCCGAGGGCGGTGCGTCCGGTTTCAAGGTGCACGAGGACATGGGCGCCCATACGCGGGCCCTGGACACGGCGTTGCGGGTGGCCGAGGAGTACGACGTGCAGGTCGCCCTGCACAGTGACGGTCTGAACGAGTGCCTGTCGGTGGAGGACACGCTGCGGGTGCTGGACGGGCGGACCATCCACGCCTTCCACATCGAGGGCTGCGGCGGTGGGCATGTCCCGAACGTGCTGAAGATGGCGGGGGTGCCGAATGTCATCGGCTCCTCCACCAATCCGACGCTGCCGTTCGGGCGGGATGCGGTCGCCGAGCACTACGGCATGATCGTCTCGGTCCACGACCTGAAGCCGGATCTGCCGGGTGATGCCGCGATGGCCCGTGACCGGATCCGGGCCGGGACGATGGGCGCCGAGGACGTGCTCCACGATCTCGGTGCGATCGGCATCACCTCCTCCGACGCCCAGGGCATGGGCCGGGCCGGTGAGACGATCCGCCGTACCTTCGCGATGGCGGCCAAGATGAAGGGCGAACTCGGCCCGATGGCCGGTGACGGGGAGGGCGACGACAACGCCCGCGTCCTGCGCTACATCGCCAAGCTGACCATCAACCCGGCGATCGCCCACGGCCTCTCCCACGAGATCGGCTCCATCGAGGTCGGCAAACTCGCCGACATCGTGCTGTGGCGCCCGCAGTTCTTCGGGGCCAAGCCCCAGCTCGTGCTGAAGTCCGGCTTCCCCGCCTACGGCGTCACCGGCGACCCCAACGCCGCCACCGACACCTGCGAACCCCTGGTCCTCGGCCCGCAGTTCGGTTCGTACGGAGCCACGGCCGCCGACATCTCCGTCGCCTTCGTCTCGGCCGCGGCCGCCGCCCTGGGCAGCGACGAGATGCCGACCCGCCGACGCCGCGTCGCCGTCCGCGGCACCCGCGGCATCGGCCCCGAGGACCTCCTGCTCAACTCCCGGGTGGGCGCGGTCGATGTGGACCCGCGCAGCGGACTGGTCTCCCTCGACGGGGAACCGCTGCGCTCCGAGGCCGCCGAATCGGTCTCCCTCAACCGCCTGTACTTCCTCTAAAGCCGGCACAGCCTGTAAGCCAGCACAGCCCCCTAAGGACCTGCCTGCCATGACCAAGCCTGTGAACGACGGCTTCCGGATGCCCGCCGAGTGGACGCCCCACGAGCGCACCTGGATGGCCTGGCCCAGCCCCAACCCGACCTTCACCAACGCCCAGGAGCTCGCAGAGGCCCGCGAGGCCTGGGGCGCCGTCGCCCGCGCGGTCCGCGCGTACGAGCCGGTGACCCTCGTGGTCTCGCCCGGCGACGCGGAGAGCGCCCGCGCGATCGTGGGCGACGACGTACAGCTGGTCGAGCAGGAGCTCGACGACGCCTGGATGCGCGACATCGGCCCGACGTTCGTCACCAACGACGCCGGCGAGCTCGCGGCCGTCGACTGGACCTTCAACGGCTGGGGCGCCCAGGAGTGGGCCCGCTGGGACCACGACTCGAAGATCGCCCGGCACGTCTCGGACGTGATCGGCACCCGTACGTACAGCACCGAGCTCGTCAACGAGGGCGGCGCCATCCACGTCGACGGCGAGGGCACCGTACTCCTCACCGACACCGTGCAGCTGGGCGAGGGCCGCAACCCCGGCTGGACCCGCCAGCAGGTGGAGGCCGAGATCCACGCCCACCTCGGGACCACCAAGGCGATCTGGCTGCCGTACGGCCTGGCCGGCGACTACGGCACCTACGGCACCCAGGGCCACGTCGACATCGTCGCCGCCTTCGCCCGCCCCGGCGTCGTCATGGTCCACACGCAGCCCGACCCGGCCCACCCGGACCACGAGCGCTGCAAGACCGTCGCGGCCATCCTCCGCGCGTCCACCGACGCCAGGGGCCGGCAGCTGGAGGTCGTGGAGATCCCGGCGCCGACCGTGCTGGAGGAGGACGGCGAGTGGGTGGACTACTCGTACATCAACCACTACCTCTGCAACGGCGGCGTCGTGCTCTGCGCCTTCGACGACCCGCGCGACGAGGAGGCCGCCGAGATCTTCCGCGGACTGTTCCCCGAGCGGACCGTGACACTCGTTGACGCACGTACGATTTTCGCCGGGGGTGGCGGTATCCACTGCATCACCCAGCAGCAGCCGAAGGTCTGATCCGCAGACGACCGGCAGCCGACCGACAAGGAGTGGGTCCATGGTGGCGGGTGGAGTACCGGTACGCGCGGCGCGGAAGAACGCGCCCCCGCGCGAGGACGTACTCGTCGCCGCCATGGCCACGATCGCCGAGCGCGGCCTGGAAGGCCTGACCATGGCCGGCCTGGGCCGCGAGGTCGGCATGAGCAGCGGCCACCTCCTCTACTACTTCCGCAGCAAGGACGAGCTCCTGCTGCAGACCCTGGAGTGGAGCGAGGCGGAACTGGGCAGCGAGCGGCGGGCCCTGCTCGCCCGCCGCGGACCGGTGAGCGAGCGCCTCCAGGCGTACGTGGACCTGTACGTGCCCACGCAGCCCCGCGACCCGCACTGGACACTGTGGCTGGAGGTCTGGAACCGCTCCCAGAACGCCGGCCCCCAGGAACGCGACCGGCAGGCGGCCATCGAGGGCGCCTGGCACCGTGACCTGGTGGCCCTGCTGGCCGAGGGCATCTCGCGCGGGGAGTTCCGCCCGGTGGACGCCGAACGCGTGGCGACCCGGATCCGGGCCCTGCTCGACGGATTCAGCATCCAGCTGGCCGTGGGCCTGCCGACGCTGGACCGGACGGCGATCCTCACCCACGTGAGGGAATTCCTGGTGGAGACCCTCACCCCGCCCCACTAGCCCCACTGGCCCCGCAACGGCGCCGCAGAGGCCCGCACTCGGGTGCGGGCCGGTGCCCCCGAAGCCCGCGCGTCGAACACCGGCGCGGACGCGTGCCCGCATGCTGAGATCCCTGTCCATCCGCGGCGAGCGTTGTGGCACACTGCCAGCGTGCCTGCTCAGCTCATGATTATCGCCAGCAGCGCGCCGGTCCCCAGTGGCCGCTGAACCGTGGAAGAACTCCGCGGAAGCGGCCACCGTGCCTCGGACCCGCGCGCAGACCTCTCGCTACCCGCGAGAGGTTTTTTCGTTTCCCGGACCATCCCTGCCGGGACCGAACCGCGCGCGATGATGGGGGCAGTGACGGCGGCCTGCCCCTTTGGCGGGCATCCGGAACCACTCATCCGACAGGAGTCAGATCAGCATGACGACGACACCAGAGGCGGCAACTGTGCTGTCAGAAGGCCTGGACGACAGCTTCCACGTCTTCGACACCACCCTGCGCGACGGCGCCCAGCGCGAGGGCATCAACCTCACGGTCGCCGACAAGCTGACGATCGCCCGGCATCTGGACGACTTCGGAGTGGGCTTCATCGAGGGCGGCTGGCCCGGCGCCAACCCCCGTGACACCGAGTTCTTCGCCCGCGCCCGCGCGGAGATCCGGTTCAGGAACGCCCAACTGGTCGCCTTCGGCGCGACCCGGCGCGCGGGCGGCTCGGCCGCCCAGGACCCCCAGGTGCGGGCCCTGCTGGAATCCGGCGCCCCGGTCATCACGCTCGTCGCCAAGTCCCACGACCGCCACGTCGAGCTCGCCCTGCGCACCACCCTGGAAGAGAACCTGGAGATGGTCCGCGACACCGTCTCCCACCTCGTCGCCGAGGGCCGCCGCGTCTTCGTCGACTGCGAGCACTTCTTCGACGGCTACCGGGCCAACCCCGAGTACGCCAAGTCCGTCGTCCGCGCCGCCCACGAGGCCGGCGCCGACGTGGTCATCCTCTGCGACACCAACGGCGGGATGCTGCCCGCCCAGGTGACCGCCACCGTCGCCACCGTCCTCGCCGACACCGGCGCCCGCCTGGGCATCCACGCCCAGGACGACACCGGCTGCGCCGTCGCCAACACGCTGGCCGCGGTGGACGCCGGCGCCACCCACGTCCAGTGCACGGCGAACGGGTACGGCGAGCGCGTCGGCAACGCCAACCTCTTCCCCGTCGTCGCCGCCCTGGAGATCAAGTACGGGCGCAAGGTGCTCCCCGACGGGGCGCTCGCCGAGATGACCCGGATCTCGCACGCCATCGCCGAGGTCGTGAACCTCACCCCCTCCACGCACCAGCCCTACGTCGGCGTCTCCGCCTTCGCGCACAAGGCGGGCCTGCACGCCTCGGCCATCAAGGTCGACCCGGACCTCTACCAGCACATCGACCCCGAGCGGGTCGGCAACACCATGCGGATGCTGGTCTCCGACATGGCCGGCCGCGCCTCCATCGAGCTCAAGGGCAAGGAGCTCGGCGTCGATCTCGGCGGGGACCGCGCGCTGATCTCCCGGGTCGTGGAGCGGGTCAAGGCCCGTGAGCTCCAGGGCTACACGTACGAGGCGGCCGACGCCTCCTTCGAGCTGCTGCTGCGGGCCGAGGCCGAGGGCCGGGCCCGCAAGTACTTCCGCATCGAGTCCTGGCGGGCGATCATCGAGGACCGCCCGGACGGCACCCACGCCAACGAGGCCACGGTCAAGCTGTGGGCCAAGGGCGAGCGGATCGTCGCGACGGCGGAGGGCAACGGCCCCGTCAACGCGCTGGACCGGGCCCTGCGGGTGGCATTGGAGCGGTTCTACCCGCAGCTCGCCAAGTTCGAGCTGGTCGACTACAAGGTCCGCATCCTGGAGGGCACGCACGGCACGGAGTCCACGACCCGCGTGCTGGTCGCGACCACGGACGGCGAACGCGAGTGGTCCACGGTCGGGGTGGCCCCGAACGTGATCGCGGCGTCCTGGCAGGCCCTGGAGGACGCATTCACGTACGGCCTCCTGCACGCGGGCGTCGAACCGGCCGAGTGATCCGCCGGCCCTTATATCCAGCTCACACGGGAAAGTACCGGTTCCGGTAGCGTCATGGTATGAGGACCAGGCTGATTTCCGTACGCTTCGGACCGCTGCTCTCCGGTCTGCTGCTGGCGCTGGCGACGACCGCCCTCGTCGCCGCGCCACAGGCTTCGGCGGCCACCGGGGTCGCGGCCGTGGGGGAGGCCCTCAAGCAGGGCCCGGTCTACGTCGCCCCGGGGGCCGAGGCGCAGCTGTCGACGGCCCAGGCGGACGCGCTCGCGAAGAAGATCAAGGATGCGGGGAAGCCGGTGTTCGTGGCCGTGCTGCCGGCCACCGCCGAGTTCCCCGAGGACAAGGTGCTCGGCGCCGTCCGTGCCGAGACCGGTATCACCGGTCTCTACGCGATCCGGCTCGGTGACGGCTTCGACGCCGGCGCCGACCGGGCGGTCATGCCGGCGAACGCCGTGCGCAACCTCACCGAAGCCGTCAAGACCGGCGCCCCGGTGGACGCGAACACGCAGCTCAACAACTTCGTGGACCAGGCCCTGACCCAGGTCAGGGGCGGTGCTCCCGCTTCCTGGGGCACCACCGGCGCCGACGAGGGCGTCCCGGTCGGCGGGCTGGTCGCCCTCGGCGCGGTGGCCGTGGTGGGTGGCGGCAGTGCGTACGCGCTGGTCCGCCGCAACCGCAAGAAGAAGGAAGAGGCCCGGCGCGAGGCCATCGCCCGGCTGGGCGTGGTCGTGGACGAGGACATCACGGCCTTCGGCGAGGAGCTCGAACGGCTCGACTTCCACCCGGGCGAGCCGGGCGCCGACGACGCGATGCGGGGGGACTACGAGCAGGGGCTCGACTCCTACGACAGGGCCAAGCAGATCATGGCCTCGGTGCAGTACCCCGACGAGGTCAGGGGTGCGACCCAGGCCCTGGAGGACGGCCGCTTCGCGCTGGCCACCCTCGATGCGCGCCGACAGGGCAGGCCGCTGCCCGAGCGCCGCTCGCCCTGCTTCTTCGACCCGCGCCACGGGCCGAGTACGCAGGACGCGAGCTGGGCCCCGGCGGGCGGGGCCGCCCGTAGCGTGCCGGTCTGCACGGCGGACGCCGTCCGGCTGCGCGACGGCCTGGACCCGGCGGTCCGTACGGTCGAGACCGACCGCGGGCCGCGGCCGTACTACGACGCCGGCCCGGCGTACGGCCCCTGGGCCGGCGGCTACTTCGGCGGCGGCATCCTGCCCGGCCTGCTCGTGGGCACGATGCTCGGTTCGATGATGTCCAGCCCGGCGTACGCCGCGGACTACGGCGGCGGCATGGACGGTGGTTTCGAGGGCGGGGACGTCTCCGGGGCCGACTTCAACCCGTCCGACTTCGGCGGCGGGGACTTCGGCGGCGGAGGCGGTTTCGGCGGCGGAGGCTTCGACGGCGGGGGCGGCTTCTAGCCGCCCCCGGTTCCGGGCGTCGGGACGTCCGGCGTCAGGCCTGCTTGATGGCGGAGATGTCGAAGGTCAGCTTCACCTTGTCGCTGACCATCACACCGCCGGCCTCCAGCGCGGCGTTCCAGGTCAGGCCCCAGTCGGAGCGCAGGATCTCGGCGGAGCCCTCGAAGCCGACGCGCTCGTTGCCGTAGGCGTCGGTGGCCGAGCCGTTGAACTCCAGGTCGATGGAGAGCGGGCGGGTGACGTCCTTGATCGTCAGGTCGCCCGTGATGCGGTACGTGTCCCCGCCGAGCGTGGCCGCGGTGGTGGAGCGGAAGGTCATCAGCGGGAAGGCCTCGGCGTCGAAGAAGTCGCCGCTGCGCAGGTGGGCGTCGCGGTCGGCGATGCCGGTGTCGACCGAGGCGATCTTGACCTCGATGGTGGCCGAGGAGCGAGCCGGGTCGGCGCCGTCCAGGTGCAGGGCCCCCTCGTGCTCGGTGAAGGCACCGCGGACGTTGGTGACCATGGCGTGGCGGACGGTGAAGCCGATGCTGCTGTGCGCCGCGTCGATGACGTAGTCGCCGGTGAGGGCGGCGAGCGCCGGGTCGACCTCCAGGGTGGCGACGGCGGCGCCGTCCTGGACGTTCACGTTCTGGTTGCGGCGGGTGAAGATTCCCATGACGTACTCCTCGGTGGTGTGCTGGTCGGATCGACCGACTATCTGTTGAATGTTCAACGACTTCAACGAGGATGACGCTAGACCTATTCCGTTCAAATTTCAACATCTGGTCGGGGTGTCAGCTCAATTTGTGAAGGTCCTACAACGGGGGCGTGCCCCGTCTGGCGGAGTCCCTACATCCCCCGGGCGTACTGTGCGGGCCGGACAGCGGAAGACTCCCGAGACTGTGCGGAATGAACGGAGGTTTTTCATCGCGATCTTCGTAAGGTCGGTACATGACCGTTGTGGACCAGACCCCGAGCGAGCCGACGGACGCCCGCGGGCGCGTGGCCGAGCTGCACTCCCTGCGCGAGCAGGCGAGGCGCGGCCCCAGCGACCGTGCGACCGAGACCCAGCACGCCAAGGGCAAGCTGACCGCCCGTGAGCGCATCGCGCTGCTGCTCGACGAAGGTTCCTTCCGGGAGGTCGAGCAGCTCCGCCGCCACCGGGCGACCGGATTCGGCCTGGAGAACAAGAAGCCCTACACCGACGGTGTCATCACCGGCTGGGGCACGGTCGAGGGCCGCACGGTCTTCGTCTACGCGCACGACTTCCGCATCTTCGGCGGCGCCCTGGGCGAGGCCCACGCCACGAAGATCCACAAGATCATGGACATGGCCATCGCGGCCGGTGCCCCGCTGGTCTCCCTGAACGACGGCGCCGGCGCCCGCATCCAGGAGGGCGTCTCGGCGCTGGCCGGCTACGGCGGCATCTTCCAGCGCAACACCAAGGCCTCGGGCGTCATCCCGCAGATCTCGGTCATGCTGGGCCCCTGCGCCGGTGGCGCCGCCTACTCCCCGGCCCTCACGGACTTCGTGTTCATGGTCCGGGACACCTCGCAGATGTTCATCACCGGCCCGGACGTGGTCCGCGCGGTGACCGGCGAGGAGATCACCCAGAACGGCCTCGGCGGCGCCGACGTGCACGCCGAGACCTCCGGCGTCGCGCACTTCGCGTACGACGACGAGGAGACCTGCATCTCCGAGGTCCGCTACCTCATCTCGATGCTGCCCTCCAACAACCGCGAGAACCCGCCCGTCCACGAGACGAGCGACCCGGCCGACCGGCGCAGCGAGGTCCTGCTGGACCTGGTGCCCGCCGACGGCAACCGCCCGTACGACATGCTCAAGGTCATCGAGGAGCTCGTCGACGAGGGCGACGTCCTGGAGATCCACGAGCGCTGGGCCCGCAACATCATCTGCGCCCTGGCCCGGATGAACGGCCAGGTCGTCGGCATCGTCGCCAACCAGCCCGGCCACCTCGCCGGTGTCCTGGACATCGAGGCCTCCGAGAAGGCCGCACGCTTCGTCCAGATGTGCGACGCCTTCAACATCCCGATCATCACCCTGCTCGACGTCCCCGGCTTCCTGCCGGGCGTGGACCAGGAGCACGGCGGCATCATCCGCCACGGTGCCAAGCTCCTGTACGCGTACTGCAACGCCACCGTCCCGCGGATCTCGCTGATCCTGCGCAAGGCCTACGGCGGCGCGTACATCGTCATGGACTCCCAGTCCATCGGCGCCGACATCACCTACGCCTGGCCGACCAACGAGATCGCCGTGATGGGCGCCGAGGGCGCGGCCAACGTCATCTTCCGCAAGCAGATCGCGGACGCCGAGGACCCCGAGGCCATGCGCGTCCGCATGGTCAAGGAGTACAAGGCCGAACTGATGCACCCGTACTACGCGGCCGAGCGCGGCCTCGTCGACGACGTCATCGACCCCGCCGAGACCCGCGAGGTGCTCGTCAGCGCCCTCGCGATGCTCCGCAACAAGCACGCCGATCTGCCGTCCCGCAAGCACGGCAACCCGCCGCAGTAACCGCGAAGGAGACCTGCCACCACATGACCACCGCCACTGACACCCTGCTGCGCGTCGAGAAGGGCAATGCCGCCCCCGAGGAGCTGGCCGCGATCACCGCGATCCTGCTCGCCCGCGCGGCCGCCACGCCCGACGAGACCCCGGTCAGCGTGCCCCGCCAGGCCGGCTGGCGCCGCCTGGAGCGCACGCCCGGCTTCCGCGCCCCGCACAGCTGGCAGGGCTGAGTTCCCGAGCCCCGAAGGCCCCGCACCCGTCCAGGATGCGGGGCCTTTCGCGTACCCCGGTGCCCACGTGCGTACGTACCGCCGGGCGCGCTGCCCTGCGTGGCCGCGTACCCGCTGCGCGCGGCGCACGCGAGAAGGCCCCCGCGTCGTGACACAGGGGCCTGTCGGGTGCGGCGGACGAACTACCGCAGGCGCGCCATGAGGGCGTGCTCCACGAGCGTGATGAGCGCGCTCTTGGCGTCCGCGCGGTGGCGGGCGTCGGTGGTGATGATGGGAGCGTCCGGGCCGATCTGAAGGGCCTCGCGGACCTCCTCCGGCGTGTAGGGCTGGTGCCCGTCGAAGCCGTTGAGGGCGATGACGAACGGCAGGCCGCTGTTCTCGAAGTAGTCGACCGCGGGGAAGCAGTCGGCGAGACGGCGGGTGTCCACGAGGACCACGGCACCGATGGCGCCGCGGACGAGGTCGTCCCACATGAACCAGAAGCGGTCCTGGCCCGGCGTACCGAAGAGGTACAGGATCAGGTCCTGGTCCAGGGTGATGCGGCCGAAGTCCATGGCGACCGTGGTGGTCGTCTTGTCACCGGTGTGGGTGAGGTCGTCGATCCCGGCCGAGGCGCTGGTCATGACGGCTTCGGTGCGCAGCGGGTTGATCTCGGAGACCGCGCCGACGAACGTGGTCTTGCCCACGCCGAAGCCGCCCGCCACCACGATCTTCGCGGAGGTGGTGGAGCGGGGAGCCGCTCCGCCGTTAGAGCTTGCGAAGTCCACTGAGCACCCTTTCGAGCAGTGTCACGTCTGGCTGGCCACCGGCAGACTCGTCGCCGCCGGGCTGGTGAATGGCGACAAGGCCCGCCTCCGCCAGGTCGGCGACGAGGATGCGGGCGACACCAAGAGGAATGGAGAGAAGTGCCGAGATCTCCGCTACGGATTTGATCTCCTGGCACAGGCGGCAGATGCGCTGGTGCTCGGGCAACTGCCCTTGCAGACGCGCGGGATCCGCCGTGGTACTGACCAGCGCCTCGATGGCGAGCTGGTAGCGCGGCCGAGTACGGCCGCCGGTCATGGCGTACGGACGCACCAGCGGGTTGTGCGCCTTCGGCGCCGGCTGCCGCGCGGCGCGCGGCGGCTGCTGGTGCTGCGGAGGCATCTGGGGCTGTCCGTACTGCTGCTGGTAGGGATTCTGCTCCGGCACGGGCCGGCTGGGTGCGGAGGGGAAGTTGAAGCGGTTCTGGTCGTGCCCACCCTGCGGCTGCTGCGCGCCGCCATAAGGATGTCCTCCGGGTGTTGTCACGTTTCCTCCTCCGACTCCAAGTACGCAGTACTCCCTGTGGAACCGCGCCACCGCACCCTATGGTGCGATGGCGCGAAACGCACTGCCTGTCTGCTAGTTGAGAAGACTTCCCTGCAGTTCGGCACGCAGATCCGGAGTGAGGACACTGCCCGCGCGATCCACCAAAAGGGCCATCTCGTAACCCACGAGGCCGATGTCGCACTCGGGGTGCGCGAGCACCGCGAGGGACGATCCGTCCGAGACGGACATGAGGAAGAGGAACCCCCGGTCCATCTCGACCACGGTCTGGTTGACGGCGCCACCCTCGAAGATGCGGGAGGCACCGGCGGTCAGCGAGGTCAGTCCGGAGGCCACGGCCGCCAGCTGATCGGCGCGGTCGCGCGGAAATCCGTCGGACATCGCCAGAAGAAGGCCGTCGGCGGAGACCACCACCGTGTGGGACACCCCAGGGGTGTTGTCCACGAAGTTGGTGATCAACCAGTTCAGGTTCTGTGCCGCCTGGCTCATCGGGCTCACACTAACGCTCCTGGTCATAGCTGTTACTTGACTGCTCAGAACCCGCGCTGCGTCCCTGCTGGACACCGCGCCGCAGGTTGCTCAACCTGCCGCGGACGTCCTCCGGAGCGCGGGAGACCTGGGGGCCGCCCTGCGGGGTCGTCTCCGCTGCGCCCTCGACCAGGTTGGCCTTGGGCACGCGCCGAGGGAGACCGGACGGGGTGACCCCGCCCGCCTTCGGCTCACGGAGCTTTCCGGCCTGCTGCCAGCGTTCGTCGTTGCGCGAACGCCAGGCTGCGGTGCCTTCAGTTTCCTCCGGGGCCCGCTCCGGTTCGGCGGCCTGCTGCTGGCGCGGCGACCGCTGTTCGAAGAGGGATCCGGTGGACTCCGCTTCCTGCTTCCCGGGCGGCCACTGCTGCTGGCTGCCGCGTCGCGGCAGGCCCGCTCCGGTCATCGTGTGACCGGTGTCGGCGGCGGCACCCGGACGGTCGAAGCCTACGCGCTCCGGCGCCGGTTCGGGGACGGCTTGGGATTCCGATTCGGTCCCGTAATTCTGCTGGTAGGCAGCCGGATACGTGTTCTGCTCGGGCCACTCGGCCTGCTCTGAGCTGGCATCGAAGCCATTGTCGTAGCCCTGAGCGGCCGGCTGCTGGTCCGGGTAGCCGTCTTCCGTATAGCCGTAGTCCTGCTGCGGGTACGCGTCGTAGCCCTGCTGGGCCTGCTGCGCCTCGTAGGAGGTGTCGTACGCCTGCTCGGACGGCTGTTCGTAACCCTGGTACTCCTGGTACCCGTGCTCAGGCTGGGGTTCCGGATACTCCTGCGCGGGGTACGGCTGCTGTTCCTGCGGGTAACTCACCTGGGCCGCCAGCGCGGCCCGGCGCTCCTGCTGGCCCAGGGACCGGCCGACCGGGTCGGCCGGGAGGCCGTCGGCGCCCAGCTGGTCGTACCGCGAGTCGTCGAAGCCGAGCTCGGCGGCGGTGCGCAGCGGGGCGGCCAGCTGGGCCTGCTGCTCCGGAATGATCTGCGAGACCGTGAAGTCGTCGTCCGGAATGCCCTCGCCACCGCCACCGTGGGTGATGGCGTCGGGGAGCATGACCAGCGAGGTGGTACCGGCCGCCTCGCCCGAGGGGCGCAGCTGGACGCGGATGCTGTGGCGGTCCGCCAGCCGGCCGACCACGAACAGACCCATGCGCTGCGAGATCGCGGCGTCCACGGTCGGCGGGTTGGCCAGCTTGTGGTTGATGTCCGCGAAGTCCTCGGCGGTGAGGCCGATGCCCTTGTCGTGGATCTCGACCATCACGCGGCCGTCGGGCAGACGCGTGGCGTTGACGCGGACCTTGGTCTGCGGGGAGGAGAACGTGGTGGCGTTCTCCAGCAGCTCGGCGAGCAGGTGCACGAGGTCGGTCACGGCCTGGCCGTGGATCTCGGCCTCGGAGACACCGGAGAGCTCGATGCGCTCGTACTGCTCCACCTCGGACGAGGCGGCGCGCAGCACGTCGACGAGCGGCACCGGCTGGTCCCAGCGGCGGCCCGGCTCCTCACCCGCGAGGATGAGGAGGTTCTCGCCGTTGCGGCGCATACGGGTGGCCAGGTGGTCCAGGCGGAAGAGGTTCTCCAGCTGGTCCGGGTCGGCCTCGTTGTTCTCCAGGTCGGTGATGAGGGTCAGCTGGCCCTCGATCAGCGACTGGTTGCGCATGGAGAGGTTCGTGAAGATCGCGTTGACGTTGCCCCGCAGGAGGGCCTGCTCGGCCGCGAGCCGGACCGCTTCCCGGTGGACCTGGTCGAAGGCGCGGGCGACCTCGCCGATCTCGTCCTGGGAGTCGATGGGGATCGGGTGGACACGGGTGTCCACCTTGCCGGGGTCGGTGCGCGAGAGCTGGTCGACGAGCATCGGCAGGCGCTGCTCGGCGATGTCGAAGGCGGCGCTGCGCAGGCGGGCCATGGCGCGGCCCATCTGGCGGGCCATCATGCCGGCCAGGATGAAGGCGGCGAGCAGGGCCACGACCACGATGGCGCCGTTGACGATCGCGTCCGTGCGGGCGTCGTCGGAGACCGCGACGGCGTCCTTGACGGCCTTGTCGAGGAGTTCCTTCTCGACCTCGTCGTAACCGTCGAACTTCGCGGTGGCGGCGGCCTGCCAGAACGCGGGGTTCGTCCCGTTCTCGGCGAGCTTCTTCTTGGGCTCACCGCTGGCGATCGCCTCGGTCATACCGAGGAGCGGGTTCTTGTTGACCTCCGGCGGAGGCACGAAGCGGACGCCGGCCTGCTCGGCCTGGTGCTTGGCGTCGGCGATCTTGGCCGCGCCCTCCTCGGACTTCTTGGCCATGACCGCCTTGAGGCGGTTCACGTCCTCCTCGGTACCCGCCGCGACGTACTCGCCGATGGCGATTTCCTCGAGGTAGGCATAGGAGGAGAAGGCGACGAGCTGGGCCTTGCGGATGTTCTCGTCCGCGCTCGGACGCACCAGCAGGTGGGTGCCCACGGAGCGCTGCAGCGAGTTCGCCGCCTTGGCCAGCTGGATCGCGTAGACCATGCGGCCGTACGAGGTCACGTTGCCGGTGCCGAGACCGAGCTCGTTCGCGAACTGCATGAGGTAGTGCTGAACCAGCACATAGCCCTCTTCGGTCGGGATGGGGCCGGCCGAGGTGGGCAGGTTCTTCTTGGGGCTCTCGACCGCCGCGAGGTACGCCTTCTCGCGTACCTGGGCGAGCTTGGGCTCCTCCGCGCGGAAGAGGTCCAGACGCCGCTCCAGGCCGAGGTTCTTCGGCATGTCCTGGACGGCCTTGTCGAACTTCTCCTTGGCCGCGGCGGTGTCCTCGTAGGCCTTGGCGACCTTCGGGTCCTTGGTCTGGCCGTTCAGGAGGGGCTCGGCGGTCAGGTCACGCTCGTTGAGCAGTGCCTGGCTGTAGCCCGAGGCCGCCTGGACGACCGTGGCTATCTTCTCCGCGTCCTGGGCCTCGCTCCAGGTGTCGATGGACCCCTTCACCTGGAAGCCGCCCATGACCAGGCCCACGAGGGCCGGCACGAGCAGGATGGCGTTCAGACGGGTCGGCACACGCCAGTTGCGGGGCGAGAACCTGCTGCTGCTCCCGCTGCTCGCGGGCGGTTCCACGGGCACGTCGACGGGCGACGCGGCCGCTCGCGGCGGCGGGGTGAAGTTGCCGCGCGCGGGTTCATCCGCGGGGCTTGCGTTGCTTCGCCTCACTCGACCAACAACCTCTCGGCGGTGCTACTAGCTAGTTCGTTGAATTCCAGCACGGTTAACGGCCGTGTTCCAAACAGTTGAAACCGGCCATTCGCAGAACCTTATGCCCCACATAAATCGGACATAAAGAGCGTCCTGCGGCAAAAATAGGGGCAGTTGTGCGCGCAGTGGTACCAGGCGACCGCACCCCGTTGCCAAATGGCTGCAATTCTCTGTCGAAACGTTATGAACGACACGGGCGGGCCGTGTCGTATGACACAGCCCGCCCGTCCCGCGCGACAACTGAAACCGTGTTACTTGAGCCGCGCCATGAGCGCGTGCTCCACGAGCGTGATGAGCGCGCTCTTGGCGTCCGCGCGGTGGCGGGCATCGGTGGTGATGATGGGAGCGCCGGGGCCGATCTGAAGGGCCTCGCGGACCTCCTCCGGCGTGTAGGGCTGGTGGCCCTCGAAGCCGTTGAGAGCCACGACGAACGGCAGACCGCTGTTCTCGAAGTAGTCGACCGCGGGGAAGCAGTCGGCGAGACGGCGGGTGTCCACGAGCACGATCGCACCGATGGCGCCGCGGACCAGGTCGTCCCACATGAACCAGAAGCGGTCCTGGCCCGGCGTACCGAAGAGGTACAGGATCAGGTCCTGGTCGAGCGTGATGCGGCCGAAGTCCATGGCGACCGTGGTGGTCGTCTTGTCACCGGTGTGGGTGAGGTCGTCGATCCCGGCCGAGGCGCTGGTCATGACGGCTTCGGTGCGCAGCGGGTTGATCTCCGACACGGCTCCGACGAACGTGGTCTTGCCCACGCCGAAGCCGCCCGCCACCACGATCTTCGCGGAGGTGGTGGAGCGGGGAGCCGCTCCGCTAGATGTTCCGAAGGCCACTGAGCACCCTTTCGAGCAGCGTTACATCCGGCGTGCCGCCGGCCTCTCCATTGCCCGGCTGGTGGATGGCCACCATTCCGGCCTCCGCCAGGTCGGCGACGAGGATCCGGGCGACACCGAGCGGCATCGACAGCAGTGCGGAGACCTCGGCGACCGACTTGACCTCGCGGCACAGGGTGCAGATGCGCTGGTGCTCCGGGAGCAGGCCGGACAGGTGCATCGGATCGGCGGTGGTGCTGACCAGCGCCTCGATGGCGAGCTGGTAGCGGGGCCGGGTCCGGCCGCCGGTCATCGCGTACGGACGCACCAGCGGCTGATCGCCTTCCGAGTACGAGTCTCCGTACGCATCGGAGTAGGCGGGGGGCGGGGTCATTGATCCTCCGGGCTGGACAGCAGTGGTCAGCGTGCCGTCTGACGGGGCGGCCGGTGGGGGGAACGGTATGACGGCCTGGCGGGGGTACTGGATTTCGGGGCGGGGCCCCGATCTTCCGGCCGGTAGTACCGTCCGGCCGGAAGATTCGGAAGTCAGCCGAGCAGGCTTCCCTGCAGTTCGGCGCGCAGGTCCGGAGTGAGGACACTGCCCGCGCGATCCACCAGAAGGGCCATCTCGTAACCCACGAGGCCGATGTCGCACTCGGGGTGCGCCAGTACGGCCAGCGAGGATCCGTCCGAGACGGACATGAGGAAGAGGAATCCCCGGTCCATCTCGACAACGGTCTGGTTGACGGCGCCGCCCTCGAAGATGCGGGAGGCACCGGCGGTCAGCGAGGTCAGTCCGGAGGCCACGGCCGCCAGCTGATCGGCGCGGTCGCGGGGGAAACCTTCGGACATCGCCAGAAGGAGTCCGTCGGCGGAGACCACCACCGTGTGGGACACCCCGGGGGTGTTGTCCACGAAGTTGGTGATCAACCAGTTCAGGTTCTGTGCCGCCTGGCTCATCGAACTCAACTAACGCTCCTGCTGGTAAGTGGGGTCGATGTGGTAACTGCCGGTCGCCGGTCCGTTGTTGCCGGCCTGACGGCCCTGCTGGATACCGCGTCGGAGGTTGGTCAGACGGCCACGGACATCGTCCGGCGCCCGCGAGACCTGGGGACCCGCCTGCGCCTCGGCCTGCTGCTGCGCGGTGCCGGCCACGAGGTTCGCCCGCGGGACCCGGCGGGGCAGCCCCGAGGTCGTGATGCCGCCGGCGGCGGGCTGACGGACGCGCTCGGCCTGGCGCATCAGCTCGTCGTTCGGCGAGGACCGCCAGCTGACGGTCGGCGTGGTGCCGGTCGCCGTGACGGCGGATTCGGCCGCCTGCTCCTGGCCGCGCTGCGGCAGCGGCTGCTGCTGCGGGGCCTGCTGCGGCTGCTGGGGTACGGACGGTCCCTGCGCGGTGGCCTGCTGGCCCTCCTCGCGGAACCAGTTCGACTCCAGCGTGTCGAAGATCGGGCTGCGGGCGTCACCGGAGCTCTGCGCCGGGGGCAGGGCCTCCGGCCGGTGGCCCTGCGGCAGTCGCGGAGCCTCGGGGCGCGCGGGCGGTACGGGTGCGTACCCGTCGCCGGCCTGCGGCTGCTGCGGGGCCTGCGACTGCGGGGCGTACCCGCCGACACCGGGGCCGCCCGGGCGCTGGGGCTGGTACCCCGGGCGCTCGAACTGTCCGGTGGTGGACGGGTTCAGCGGGCCGCGTACGTCCGGACGCTCGAACTGGCCGGTCGTGCTGTTGCCGCCGTCCGCCTGGGGCATCGGGGCGTTGAAGTCCGGGCGGGCGAACTCGGCCGTCGAGCCGGGGCCCGAGAGCTCGTCGTGACCGCGGGCCTGGTCGCTGCCCCAGCTGGTGCTCTGCGGGCCGGGCAGCTCCGGACGCGCGGCGTTACCGCGCGGCGGCAGCTGCGGCCGGGGGCCGCCCGGCGCCGGAGCCGCGGGAGCGGCCGGCTGCTGGTGCTGCTGCTGAGGAGGCTGCGGCCGCTCGAAGCCGTTGCCCTGCGGGTATCCGGAGGGACCGGAAGCCGGACGGGTCTGCTGGCCGCCACCGAATCCGGCACTGGCGACCGGACCGCGGGTCGGCAGCGGCGTACCGGCACCGAAGGCACCCTGGCCCTGTCCCGTGGTGGTCGGACCCTGCTGCGGACGGCCACCGGGAGCACCGGGACCACCCTGCGGGGGACGACCGCCCTGCGGGCCCTGCGGACGCTGACCGGCACCGCCGTCGCGGCCCGGCAGGGCGGCGCGCTGGCCGCCTCCGGCGACCTGACCGCGCTGCGGGCCGGAGCCCACGGACGGACGTGCGCCCGGGCCGGGTACGGCACCCTGCGCTCCGGGCGCGCCCGGAGCGCCACCGGGGCCGCCCTGACCCGCCATCGGAGCCGGCTTCTTGCCGCCCTGGGCGACGTCCACCGGCAGCATGACGAGGGCCGTCGTACCGCCCGAGTCGGAGGGGCGCAGCTGGATCCGGATGCCGTGTCGCAGGGACAGGCGGCCGACCACGAACAGACCCATGCGTCGGGAGACGGAGACGTCCACGGTCGGCGGCGACGCGAGCCGCTCGTTGATCGCGGCGAGGTCCTCGGGGGAGAGGCCGATACCGGTGTCGTGGATCTCGACGAGCACGCGGCCGTCGGGGAGCGCGTGACCGGTGACCTTGACCTTGGTCTGCGGGGAGGAGAACGAGGTGGCGTTCTCCAGCAGCTCGGCGAGGACGTGCACGAGGTCGTTGACCACGCGGCCGGCGACATCGGTGCCGGGCACCGAGGACAGCTCGACACGCTCGTACTGCTCCACCTCGGAGGCGGCGGCACGGAGCACGTCGACCAGCGGGACGGGGCGGGTCCACCGGCGGCCCGGCTCCTCACCCGCGAGGACGAGGAGGTTTTCGCCGTTACGGCGCATGCGGGTCGCGAGGTGGTCGAGCTTGAAGAGCGAGGACAGCTGGTCCGGGTCGGCCTCGCGCGACTCCAGTTCGGAGATGAGCGAGAGCTGACGCTGGATGAGGCCCTGCGAGCGGCGCGAGAGGTTGGTGAACATCGCGTTGACGTTGCCTCGCAGGAGGGCCTGCTCGGCGGCGAGGCGGACGGCCTCGCGGTGCACGTCGTCGAATGCCGCGGCCACCTGGCCGATCTCGTCGCGGGTGTGCACACCGACCGACTCCACGGACGTGTCCACGTCCTGCGGGTCGGACTCGGACAGCTGCTTGACGAGCTCGGGCAGCCGGTCCTGGGCGACACGCGTCGCGGTGTCCTGCAGGCGGCGCAGCGAGCGGATCATCGAGCGGGCCATGACGAAGGCGCCGACGAGGGAGACGCCGAGGACGAGGAGGATCAGGGCACCGTTGATGATGGCGTCCTGCTGGGCCTCGTTCTTCAGCTCACGGGCCTTCTGCTCCATCTCCTCGAGCAGGGTCAGCTCGATGACCTTCATGGCCGTGAGCTTGGTGCCGTCGGCGTCGTACCAGTCGAGCCACGAGCGGTTCTTCTCGCGCAGGAAGGCGTCCTGGCTGGCCAGTACGCGGCGCGCGTAGTGGTCGGCGCTGGAGATCTCGGAGTTGCTGTCGCCCAGACCCGCGAGGAGTTCCTCGGTCTTGCCCTGGTAGACGAGCTCGAAGGTCGTCTTCGACTGCTGCTCGCCCTTCTGGGCGGACAGGGCGTACAGACGGTCGTTCTCCTTCAGCTCACCCTGGCGCTCGTTGGTGTCCGGGAGCGAGGCGGCGATGATCGCGCGCTGGATGGAGGCGTACTCCTTGGCGGCGGAGAAGGCCGCCAGGGCACGCGTGCGCTTGATCATCTCCGGGTTGGAGGTGGCCTGCGCCATGTCCTGGGAGAGCGAGAGGAGCGAGACGATGAGCGAGTTGTACTCGCTGACGGTCTGCTGGGCGCCGTTGACGTACGCCTTGGTGCGGATCGTCTCGATGTTCGTGAGCTGGCGGCCGATCTGCAGCACGTTGTTGCGGATCGACTTGAGCGTCTCGTCCTTCTCGCCCGTGCTGTCGACCTTGTCGGTCGCGGCGGCGAAGGACTCGGCGGCGGTGTCGGTCAGCTTGCGGGCGTTGTCGACACTGCTGGTGGTCTTGCCCTTGGAGAGGGTGAGCGGACCCGCGGAGAGGTCACGCTCCTCCTGGAGCATGGCCGCCAGGTTGGTGGCCTGTCGCGTCATCGTGGTCAGCAGCTGCATGTGTTCCAGCTGCGCGATGTCGTTGAGCGAGTCGTTGATGCGGAAACCACCGAGCGTGGTGGCGGCGACGACCGGCAGGGTCAGCAGCGACACCAGTCGCGTGCTGATGCGCCAGTTCTGCATGGCGAGGCGGGAACCGGGCCCACTGGGGGCCTTCGGTATCGCCACGTCCTGCTCGGCCGGTCCGGCAGGCGCGACGGATCCGGCTTTCGCCTTGACCCGGGCCTTGACGGACTTCCCACGGCCCTTCGCCTTCACCGCGGCGGAGGTGTCGGGGCCTGCGCCTTCGACAGCCGGCCCGCGGTTCTGGGCGTGCTGGGGCGAGGAGCCACGGTCGGTCCCGCCGCGCGGCTCCTGCTCCGCCGCAGCGCTGCCATCCCTCTTGAATCGTCCCTGCACTAGCGTCGCAACCTCTGGACCAGGCGTCCCGCCGGGCGACCGGTGGGACGGTGTCGAGTCGTGGGGCACTTGCCGCCCCATGGTGGTCGTCGGTGACCGGCGCGTCTTCCTCTCCATGCCGCCGCGCTCGGCGCTGAGTCGCGCCCCTTGCGCACCGGCTGATTCCCGCGGCGGTCCCGCGAATTCCAGCACAGTGGAGGATCTCCAACAAGGTGCGAGCGTCGGCCCGGAGAGTCGGTCACGGCTTGTGACAGAGGCGCTACTCGATGTGCGACTGCATTCGGTAGAAATCGGACTTACGTCATCCAAACAACAGGGCTGTCAAGGTGTCCCAGTCGAGATGATCAGGAGCGGAATGGCGCATTCAGTGGCGCAATGTCTGTTTTGACGGCTGAAGTTGACTGTCCATGATGTCTGGAATGTCAGGTCACAGGTGAGCAAACTCACACAGCCATGGCCATTACTTCCTGGTTCGCCGGGGGATTCAGATGTTTAGCCTTGCCACTTAAAGGGTTGGCGCCAGGGTTGGTGCGGGCGACAGCCGACACTCACAGATCGAACCGAGGACCCCGAATTCCGATGAAGACGACGACGATGTTCCGCAACATAGCCAACCCCCGCCGCACCACCCTCGCGCACCTCAAGGACGCCGAGGACCTGCAGGCGGCCCCGGCCATCCCGGAGCACGCCGTCGAGCTGCCGACGCAGACCGCGAACCCGCGCCGCACCGTTCTCATGAACGTGCCGGTCGCCGCCGCCGCGGAGTAGCCACCCCGCAAAGGAACGTGAACCGCCCCTGCCCGCCGCGTTAGCCTGGGGTCCGCAGACTCCAGCCAGCGGAAATACAGAGGGGCAGACGCAACAGGTGCGCATCGCCAGGTTCTCGATCGACGGCAACGTCGCGTTCGGCGCGGTCGAGGGCGACGGCGCCCCCGGCGACGACTCCACGCTCGTGCTCGACATCATCAAGGGCATCCCCTTCGCGGACTTCGAGCTCTCCGGCACGAAGGTCCCGCTGAGCAAGGTCCGGCTGCTGCCGCCCGTGCTCCCGAACAAGGTCGTGGCCATCGGCCGCAACTACGCGGAGCACGCGGCGGAGCTGGGCAACGAGGTCCCGGACGCCCCGATCACCTTCTTCAAGCCGTCCACCTCGGTGGTCGGCCCGGGCGATCCGATCACCTACCCGTCCTTCTCCCAGGACGTCCACCACGAGGCGGAGCTCGCCGTGGTCATCGGCCGCATGTGCCGGGAGGTCCCCAGGGAGCGCGTCAAGGACGTCATCCTCGGCTACACCTGCGCCAACGACGTCACCGCCCGCGACGTCCAGCAGCGGGAGAAGCAGTGGGCCCGGGCCAAGGGCTTCGACAGTGCCTGCCCCCTCGGCCCCTGGATCGAGACCGACCTGGACCCGAGCGACCTGACCATCCAGTGCACGGTCAACGGCGAACAGCGCCAGCTCGGCCGCACCAGTGACATGGTCCGCTCCATCGAGGACCTGATCGTCCACATCACCGAGGCCATGACGCTGCTCCCCGGCGACGTCATCCTCACGGGGACCCCGGCCGGAGTCGGCCCCCTCAACGTCGGCGACGAGGTCGCCGTCACCATCGAAGGCATCGGCACTCTCACCAACAAGGTGATCAAGCGTGGTTAACGGACCTGTCCGCGTACGTTTCTGTCCCTCCCCGACCGGCAACCCCCACGTGGGCCTGGTCCGGACCGCACTCTTCAACTGGGCGTTCGCCCGCCACCACGGCGGTACGTTCGTCTTCCGCATCGAGGACACCGACGCGGCCCGTGACTCCGAGGAGTCCTACGACCAGCTGCTCGCCTCGCTGCGCTGGCTCGGCTTCACCTGGGACGAGGGCCCCGAGGTCGGCGGCCCGCACGCCCCGTACCGCCAGTCCGAGCGCATGGACATCTACGCGGACGTCGCGAAGAAGCTGCTCGACGGCGGGTACGCGTACCACTGCTACTGCACCACCGAGGAGCTCGACGCCCGCCGCGCGGCCGCCCGCGCCGCCGGCAAGCCCTCCGGCTACGACGGCCACTGCCGCGAGCTCACCCCCGTGCAGGTCGCGGCGTACAAGGGCGAGCACCGCCCGGCGATCGTCCGCTTCCGGATGCCCGACGCGCCGATCACCTTCACCGACCTGGTCCGCGGCGAGCTGACCTTCACCCCGGAGAACGTGCCGGACTTCGGCATCGTCCGGGCCAACGGCGCCCCGCTCTACACGCTGGTCAACCCGGTCGACGACGCGCTGATGGAGATCACGCACGTCCTGCGCGGCGAGGACCTGCTCTCCTCGACCCCCCGCCAGATCGCCCTCTACGCGGCGCTGATCGAGCTGGGCGTCGCCAAGAGCACCCCCGCCTTCGGCCACCTGCCGTACGTGATGGGCGAGGGCAACAAGAAGCTCTCCAAGCGCGACCCCGAGGCCTCGCTCAACCTGTACCGCGAGCGCGGCTTCCTCCCCGAGGGCCTGCTGAACTACCTCTCGCTCCTCGGCTGGTCCTTCTCCAAGGACCAGGACGTCTTCTCGATCGAGGAGATGGTCCAGAAGTTCGACATCGACGGCGTGAACGCCAACCCGGCCCGCTTCGACCTGAAGAAGGCCGAGTCGATCAACGGCGACCACATCCGCCTGCTGGACCCGAAGGCCTTCGCGGACGCCTGCGCCCCGTGGCTGCAGGCCCCCCACGCCAACTGGGCCCCCGAGAACTTCGACGCCGAGGCCTGGGAGCGGATCGCTCCGTACGCCCAGACCCGGGTCACCGTCCTGTCGGACATCACGGCCAACGTCGACTTCCTGTTCCTGAAGGAGCCGGTGGAGGACCAGGCCTCGTGGGACAAGGCGATGAAGGGCGAGCCGGCCGCGCTGCTCACCACGGCGCGCGCCAACCTGGAGTCGGCCGACTGGTCGGACCCCGAGTCCCTCAAGCAGGCCGTGCTGACCGCCGGTGAGGCCCACGGCCTCAAGCTCGGCAAGGCCCAGGCCCCGGTCCGCGTGGCCGTCACCGGCCGCACCGTCGGCCTGCCGCTCTTCGAGTCCCTGGAGATCCTGGGCAAGGAGCGCTCGCTGGCCCGTATCGACGCGGCGCTGGCCAGGCTCGCCGCGTAGCTCTCGACGTGCGTCCCGCAGGGGGCGGTGGCCGGAAACCCCCGGCCACCGCCCCCTGCGGCGTTGCGGGCGGCACCGGATTTCCCGACCGGCCCCCGCCGGACGATCTTCCGGCGTAGCCTCTGCGGTATGCCGATCCGCGCCGTGCTGTGGGACATCGACGACACCCTCTTCGACTACACGGGGGCCGACGCCGCCGGGCTCGCGGCGCAGCTGGCGGCCGTCCGGCTCGCGGAGCGGTACGGGACCCCCGCGCAGGCGCTCGCGCTGTGGCGGGAGATCACCGACCGGCACTGGGCGCGCTTCGCGGCGGGCGAAGGGACCTTCCAGGGGCAGCGGCAGGAGCGGGTGCGGGAGTTCCTGGAGCAGCCCGCGATGACCGCGGACGAGGCCGACGCCTGGTTCGACCAGTACGTGGAGCACTACAAGGCGGCCTGGACCCTCTTCCCCGACGTGGTGCCCGCCCTCGACGCCCTCGCGGCCGGCTACCGGCACGGGGTGCTCTCCAACTCCTCCACCGCCAACCAGGACCCCAAGCTGCGCCGTCTCGGGCTCCGCGACCGCTTCGAGGTGCTGGTCTGCGCCGTCGAACTCGGGGTCAGCAAGCCCGAGGCGGAGGCCTTCCTGGCCGCGTGCGCCGAGCTCGGGCTGCCGCCCGGTGAGGTGGCGTACGTGGGCGACCAGCCGGAGATCGACGCCCGGGGCGCCCGTGACGCGGGACTGCTGGCCATCTGGCTGGACCGTACCGGCGGCCGCGGGCCCGGGCCGGACGGCGTGCACCGCATCGAGGACCTTGACCGGCTTCCGGAGCTGCTGGCAGGGGATACCCGTTTTGGAGCACGGTCAGGCATCCGGTAATGTTCTTTCTGCGCCGCCGGAGCGGGCCGAAAGGCCGGACGGAGGCGCCACCCAAAGAAAAGCCCCCGCAAGGGGTTGACTTTTGGTGGGGTATAGTGTAATTGGCAACACGAGGGTTTCTGGTTCCCTTATTCTAGGTTCGAGTCCTGGTACCCCAGCGCAGTGCAGCAGTAACGCAGTGCTTTGCCCCCGTTGTGTAGCGGCCTAGCACGCCGCCCTCTCAAGGCGGTAGCGCCGGTTCGAATCCGGTCGGGGGTACAGATCCTTCCCGCGAGATCTCCTGGGTCGCACCCGGACGTCTCGAAGCAGGATCGCTAGGGCCCCCGTTGTGTAGCGGCCTAGCACGCCGCCCTCTCAAGGCGGTAGCGCCGGTTCGAATCCGGTCGGGGGTACTGTTGGTCTGGTATAGACCACTTTGGGCTATAGTGTAATTGGCAACACGAGGGTTTCTGGTTCCCTTATTCTAGGTTCGAGTCCTGGTAGCCCAGCGCAGTAACAGCAGCACCAGCTAGCCCCCGTTGTGTAGCGGCCTAGCACGCCGCCCTCTCAAGGCGGTAGCGCCGGTTCGAATCCGGTCGGGGGTACGCATCGAAGAGGCCCTCCGCGTTCATCGCGGAGGGCCTCTTTCGTGTTCCGTGCTCCGTGTGCCGCTGCGCGCGCACCGCTGTGCATATGAGGGCCGTACGCATATGCGTACGGGCCCGGAGGCGCGTGTACAGGACGTGTGCGGCGTCGTACGCGCCCCCGGACCCGGGGGATCGGCGGGGGAAGGCCCTTGACGGGCCCGGAGGATGCTCAGCCGGAGCGGCGCAGCGCCTCCGTGAGACGGGCGGCCGCGTCGATGACGGCCTGGGCGTGCATGCGCCCCGGGTGGCGGGTCAGGCGCTCGATCGGCCCGGAGACCGATACGGAGGCCACCACGCGGTTCGACGGCCCGCGCACCGGCGCCGACACGGAGGCCACACCGGGCTCCCGCTCGCCGATCGACTGCGCCCAGCCGCGGCGCCGTACGCCCGAGAGCGCCGTCGCCGTGAAGCGCGCGCCCTGAAGGCCGCGGTGGAGCCGCTCGGGCTCCTCCCACGCCATCAGGATCTGCGCGGCCGAACCGGCCTTCATCGGGAGCGTCGAGCCCACCGGGACGGTGTCCCGAAGGCCCGACAGCCGCTCCGCGGCCGCCACGCAGATGCGCATGTCTCCCTGACGGCGGTAGAGCTGCGCGCTCTCTCCCGTCACGTCACGGAGGTGGGTGAGTACCGGTCCCGCCGTGGCCAGCAGACGGTCCTCGCCGGCCGCGGCGGCGAGCTCCGCCAGCCGCGGTCCGAGGATGAACCGGCCCTGCATGTCCCTCGCCACCATCCGGTGGTGTTCCAGTGCCACGGCAAGGCGATGTGCCGTGGGTCGTGCGAGCCCTGTCGCCGCGACCAGCCCGGCGAGGGTGGCCGGACCGGACTCCAGTGCGCTCAGTACCAGAGCTGCCTTGTCGAGAACGCCGACGCCGCTAGAGTTGTCCATGAAACGATATTCGCGTCTCACACTGTGAAACGCAAGTTCAATTTTTCCAAGAACCAGCGAGTCTGTATGTGCGGGTCCACGAACCACTGGGTCCGAGCCGTCGTCCGGGACGTGGGGTACGGACGCACGGCGCACAAGATCTCTATGAAGCGCCGGCACAACCGGCCGGCCGGAGGGAAAGCGATGGGTAGGACACTCGCGGAGAAGGTCTGGGACGACCATGTCGTCCGGCGCGCCGAGGGCGAGCCCGACCTCCTCTTCATCGATCTGCACCTGCTGCACGAGGTGACCAGCCCGCAGGCCTTCGAAGGACTGCGTCAGGCCGGCCGCAAGGTCCGACGCCTCGACCTCACCATCGCGACCGAGGACCACAACACCCCCACCATCGACATCGACAAGCCGATCGCCGACCCCGTCTCCCGGGCCCAGCTGGAGACGCTGCGGGCGAACTGCGCCGAGTTCGGCGTCCGCCTGCACTCGCTGGGCGACGTCGAGCAGGGCGTGGTCCACGTCGTGGGACCGCAGCTCGGTCTGACCCAGCCCGGCACCACGGTGGTCTGCGGCGACTCGCACACCTCCACGCACGGCGCCTTCGGCGCGCTGGCCTTCGGCATCGGCACCAGCCAGGTCGAGCACGTGCTGGCCACCCAGACGCTGCCCCTGGCCCGCCCGAAGACCATGGCGATCACCGTCACCGGCGCGCTGGCCGACGGTGTCACCGCGAAGGACCTGATCCTGGCGATCATCGCCAAGATCGGCACCGGCGGCGGCCAGGGCTACATCCTGGAGTACCGCGGCGAGGCCATCGAGAAGCTGTCGATGGAAGCCCGCATGACCATCTGCAACATGTCCATCGAGGCCGGCGCCCGGGCGGGCATGATCGCCCCCGACCGGACCACCTTCGACTACCTGCAGGGCCGCGACCACGCCCCGACGGGCGAGGACTGGGACGCGGCGGTCGCGTACTGGCAGACCCTGCGCACCGACGACGACGCGGTCTTCGACGCGGAGGTCGTCGTCGACGGCGCCGCGCTGTCCCCGTTCGTCACCTGGGGCACCAACCCGGGCCAGGGCGCGCCCCTGTCGGCCAACGTCCCCGACCCTGCTTCGTACGAGGACGCTTCGGAGCGCCACGCCGCCGAAAAGGCCCTGGAGTACATGGGGTTGACCGCCGGGCAGCCGCTGCGCGACATCAAGGTCGACACCGTCTTCGTAGGTTCCTGCACCAACGGCCGCATCGAGGACCTGCGCGCCGTCGCCGGGATCGTCGAGGGCCGCAAAGTCGCCGACGGCGTACGGATGCTGGTCGTCCCGGGCTCCGTCCGGGTCGCCCTGCAGGCGGTGGAGGAGGGCCTGGACAAGGTCTTCAAGGAAGCCGGCGCCGAGTGGCGGCACGCGGGCTGTTCGATGTGCCTCGGCATGAACCCCGACCAACTGGCGCCCGGTGAGCGCTCCGCGTCCACCTCCAACCGCAACTTCGAGGGCCGGCAGGGCAAGGGCGGGCGCACCCACCTGGTCTCCCCGCAGGTGGCCGCCGCCACCGCGGTGCTGGGCCATCTGGCCTCGCCCGCCGACCTGTCCGACGCCAACGCGACCGCCGGAGTCTGAACCATGGAAGCCTTCACCACCCACACCGGCCGAGCCGTCCCGCTGCGCCGCAGCAACGTCGACACCGACCAGATCATCCCGGCCCACTGGCTGAAGAAGATCACCCGCGACGGGTTCGAGGACGGACTCTTCGAGGCCTGGCGCAAGGACCCGGAGTTCGTCACGAACCGCCCGGAGCGCGCCGGCGCGACCGTCCTGGTCGCCGGCCCCGACTTCGGTACGGGTTCCTCGCGCGAGCACGCCGTCTGGGCCCTGCAGAACTTCGGCTTCAAGACGGTCATCTCCTCCCGCTTCGCCGACATCTTCCGTGGGAACTCGCTGAAGAACGGCCTGCTGACCGTGGTCCTCCCGCAGGAGACCGTCGAGCAGCTGTGGAAGCTGACCGAGGCCGACCCGACCGCCGAGATCACGGTCGACCTGGTCGACCGCCAGGTGCGAGCAGAGGGTGTCGTGGCCGAGTTCGAACTCGACGACAACGCCCGCTGGCGTCTGCTGGAGGGTCTGGACGACATCTCGCTCACCCTTCAGAACGAAGCGGACATCGCCACATACGAAAGCGGCCGCCCCACCTACAAGCCGCGCACGATTCAGGCCTGATTCCTGCCTGATCAGCGCTTATTCACCCTTGGGTGATCACATGGACAACACTGTGCCCCCCGCCCTCCGGCGGGGGGCACAGCCGTTTGTTGAGGCCCCGTGAGGCGACAACTCGCCCCAGATGGCACAATCTGTGCATGGAACGCGACAGTCAACTCGAGCTCTACGAACTCGTCGCGGACCGGCTGAAAGAAGCACACACACGGGTGCGCTCACTGCAAGTCCCGGAGGGCGTAAGGATGGCGCTGTCCCGGAAGCTGTTGGTCGTCACAGCCGCGGCGAAGCACGATCTCGCCGATGCGGCAAGGCGCCTGGACAGGTTGATGAAGGACCTCGACGAGGGTCGATTCCCTGAAGGCGACTGATGCGAAGGAACTCCGTAACGGACTACAGCGTTGCGGCACTAGGGTGATTAGCCCGTTTCGTGTTTGATTTGCGGTATATATCCGCCTAACGTGCGAAATAAGCTTGAACACATTCGTTCTGGCGAAGTCTCCGAAGGGGAAGACGTGAACAAGGCGCAGCTCGTAGAAGCGATTGCCGACAAGCTGGGCGGCCGCCAGCAGGCCGCGGATGCTGTCGACGCGGTACTGGACGCGATCGTCCGCGCTACCGTCGCGGGCGACCGGGTCTCGGTCACGGGCTTCGGCTCGTTCGAGAAGGTCGACCGTCCGGCCCGTTACGCCCGCAACCCGCAGACGGGGGAGCGCGTCCGGGTCAAGAAGACCTCTGTCCCCCGTTTCCGTGCCGGCCAGGGCTTCAAGGACCTGGTCAGCGGCACCAAGAAGCTGCCCAAGGGCGGCGAGGTGTCCGTGAAGAAGGCGCCCAAGGGCAGCCTCACCGGTGGTGCCTCCGCGACGGTCAAGAAGGCCGTTGCGAAGAAGGCCACCACGGCCAAGAAGGCCGCGGCGAAGACCGCGGTCGCGAAGAAGGTCGTGGCCAAGAAGACCACCGCCACCGCCAAGAAGGCGGCGGTGAAGAGCACCGCCACGGCGAAGAAGGCCACGGCCGCCGCCAAGAAGGCCACCCCCGCGGCGAAGAAGACCACGGCCACCGCGAAGAAGACCACCGCCGCGGCGAAGAAGACCGCGCCGGCGGCCAAGAAGGTCACCGCAGCGACGAAGGCGCCCGCCAAGAAGACGGCGACGCGCAAGGCCACCGCGAAGAAGACCACCGCCCGCAAGAAGTAGGGGCACGCGTCACACAGGCCGGGCCGGCTTTCCCCGTGTGGGGGAGCCGGCCCGCGGTGCGTTCGGGGCGCCGGCAGGACCCGTACGGGGCCCCGGCGGCCGTGTGTCAGAAGGTCTGCAGCGTCACCAGGGTGATGCGCAGGCTCGCGCCCGCGCCGTCCGTCTCGATCCGGACCCGCTGCCCGGGCCGCAGCAACCGCAGGCCGCCCGCGTCGAAGGCCGGAGCCTCGAAGGGCACCGGAGTGCCGTCGTCCAGCAGCACACTGCCGCTGCGGGTCTCGGAGTCGTACGTGTACGCGGTCGCCTGCATACGGGCACTGTATCGGGCGGTGTGGCGCCCCACGCCGAGGGTGAGCGCCGTCCGCAGATCCGCCGCCGTGTCCACGTCCCGGCGCACGCTCTCGACGTCCGCCAGAGCGATTTCCACCGCTCCCGAGGCCGAATGCCTGGCCCGTGACGGCCCGCCGAAGGACGGGGCCAATTCCACGTCCGGCGCGGCGGAAAGCAGGGTCGTCCCGATTCCGGCCGCATCCGCCAGAAATGCCCGTGGAAATACCGAGGCGTTATCGAGCACGCGTTGCAATTCCGGGGACCGCAGCGCGGGCAGATCGGCGTTCAGCGCGGCCACCGCCACCCCGGGCCGCCGCGAGCGCGCCACCCGCGCACCGTGGGCCAGGGCCGCGTTGAGCCCGGCCGCAGGGGCGTCCGGAACGATCCGCGCCCCGAGCCGCGCCAGTTCCGCACCCGCCTCGGCGTCGTCCGTGACGACCACCACATCCTCGACCGCGGCGCAGGCCAGAGCGCCCGCGACGGTGTCCTGCGCGAAGGCCAGGGCGAGGCCCGGACGGGAGGAGCCCACGGCCCGCGCGAGACGGCTCTTCGCCACCGCCAGAGGCTTCAGCGGGACCACCAGACTCCAGACGGCGTTCGTGACGGACCCCTTCCCTCCGGTGCGCTCCGGCACGTCCTGCGGCCATGGTCGGGTCATGGCCGGGTCATGTGTCGGCCCATTGTCGCCTCCACCCGGGCAACCAGGGAGTCCGGTGGCGTGAGCGGGGCGTACGGTGTTCTCGACAGAGACCGGGCGTGGGGTGACACTTGTCCGGCCCACGAGGTGCCCAAGCCGCGCACCGGTCCTAGAGGAAGGTGTCCGAGTGTCCCGCCGCAGAATCGGCTTCTGGTACCGCCTGGCGGCGGTCATCGCGAAACCGCCGCTGGTAGTGCTCTTCAAGCGGGACTGGCGGGGAATGGAGCACATTCCGGCCGAGGGCGGTTTTATCACCGTCGTCAATCACAACTCGTATCTGGACCCGCTCTCGTACGCGCACTTCCAGTACAACACCGGCCGCGTGCCCCGATTGCTCGCCAAGGCCGCCCTCTTCAAGGTCCCTATTGTCGGGTCGATCCTGCACGGATCCGGGCAGATCCCCGTCTACCGGGAGTCCACCAACGCCCTGGACGCATTCCGGGCCGCCGTGGACGCCATCGAGCGCGGCGAATGCGTGGCCTTTTACCCCGAGGGCACCCTCACCCGCGACCCCGACATGTGGCCCATGGCCGGCAAGACCGGCGCCGCCCGCGTGGCGCTGATCACGAGGGCGCCCGTCATTCCGGTGGCCCAGTGGGGCGCGAACCTCGCGATGCCGCCCTACGCCAAGGAGAACAAGGTCCGGCTCTTCCCGCGCAAGACCCTCCAGGTGCTTGCCGGACCGCCCGTGGACCTCTCCGCCTTCTACGACCGGGAGGCCACTCCGGAGGTCCTGAGGGAGGCCACCGAGGTCATCATGGCGGCCATCACCGCGCTGCTGGAGGAGGTGCGCGGCGAGACCGCGCCCGAGCAGCTGTACGACCATCGCAACGCCAGGGCGGAACAGCGGCGCAAGGCCGCAGGGGAGGGCAACAAGTGACACGTCCCGTGAAGGCGACCGTCTTCGGAACAGGCTCCTGGGGCACGGCCTTCGCCATCGTCCTCGCCGACGCCGGCTGCGAGGTGACGCTGTGGGGCCGCCGCCAGGAGGTGGTCGACGCCATCAACACCGGCCGGACCAACCCGGACTACTTCCCCGGCGTCGAACTCCCCTCGAACCTCCGGGCGACCACCGACCCGGCCGAGGCCGCGGCCGGCGCCGACTTCACCGTCCTCGCCGTCCCCTCGCAGACCCTGCGCGACAACCTCGCCGCGTGGGCACCCCTGCTGGCCCCCGAGACCGTGCTCGTGTCCCTGATGAAGGGCATCGAACTCGGCACGGCCAAGCGGATGAGCGAGGTCATCGAAGAGGTGGCCAAGGTCCCGGCCGAGCGCATCGCCGTGGTCACCGGCCCCAACCTGGCCGCCGAGATCGCCGCCCGCCAGCCCGCCGCCTCCGTCGTGGCCTGCGTGGACGAGGGCGTGGCCCAGCGCCTCCAGGCCGCCTGCCACACCCCGTACTTCCGCCCGTACACGAGCACCGACGTCACCGGCTGCGAGCTCGGCGGCGCCGTCAAGAACGTCATCGGCCTCGCCGTCGGCATCGCGGACGGCATGGGCCTGGGCGACAACACCAAGGGCTCGCTCATCACCCGCGGACTCGCCGAAGCCACCCGCCTCGGCATCGCGATGGGCGCCGACCCGCTCACCTTCTCCGGCCTCGCGGGCCTCGGCGACCTGGTCGCCACCTGCTCCTCGCCGCTCTCCCGGAACCACACCTTCGGCACCAACCTCGGCCGCGGGATGACCCTGGAGGAGACCATCGCGGTCACCAAGCAGACCGCCGAGGGCGTCAAGTCCTGCCAGTCGGTGGCGGATCTGGCCCGCCGGCACGGGGTGGACATGCCCATCACCGACACGGTGGTGGACATCGTCCACCACGGCAAGCCGACCCTGGTCGCTCTCAAGGACCTTATGGGCCGCAGCGCCAAACCGGAACGTCGCTAGCTCCTTTCCGGACGCTCGAGCGGGTACTCTCGTGGCGATATGAGCAGCGAGAACCTCCCCCAGACCCCTGAGCAGCAGGGCCGCAAGCCCCGCGTGGCCGTCGTGTTCGGCGGCCGCAGCTCGGAACACGCCATCTCGGTCGTCACGGCGGGCGCCGTGCTGCGCTCCATCGACCGCTCCAAGTACGAGGTGCTGCCCATCGGCATCACCACGGACGGCCGATGGGCGCTGACCGCCGACGAGCCCGAGCGGATGGCCATCGCCGACCGCAAGCTCCCCAGCGTCGAGGAGCTCGCCGACTCCGAGGACGGCGCCGTCGTGCTCTCGGTCGACCCGGCCAGCCGCCAGGTCGTCTACACCGAACCGGGCGCCGTCCCCAAGGCCCTGGGCGAGGTCGACGTCGTCTTCCCCGTCCTGCACGGCCCGTACGGCGAGGACGGCACCCTCCAGGGCCTCCTGGAGCTCTCCGGCATCCCGTACGTCGGCTCCGGCGTCCTCGCCTCGGCCGTCGGCCAGGACAAGGACTACATGAAGAGGGTGTTCACGTCCTTCGGGCTGCGCGTCGGCCCGTACGTGACCATCCGCCCCCGCGAGTGGGAGGCCGACCGGGACGCCGCCCGCGGCCGGATCCTGGACTTCGCCGGCGAACACGGCTGGCCGCTGTTCGTCAAGCCCGCCCGGGCCGGCTCCTCCATCGGCATCACCAAGGTCGACGACGCCTCCGGCCTGGACGCCGCGGTGAAGGAGGCCCGGCGCCACGACCCGAAGATCATCGTGGAGGCGCTGCTGCGCGGCCGCGAGATCGAGTGCGGTGTCCTGGAGTTCGAGGACGGGCCGCGCGCGAGCGTCCCGGCCGAGATCCCGCCGGTCTCCAGCCACGACTTCTACGACTTCGAGGCGAAGTACATCGACTCCGCCTCCGGGATCGTGCCCGCCCCGCTGACCCCGGAGCAGACCGCCGAGGTGCAGCGGCTCGCGATCGAGGCCTTCGAGGCGGCGTCCTGCGAGGGCCTGGTGCGCGCCGATTTCTTCCTCACCGAGGACGGCAGCTTCGTCATCAACGAGATCAACACGATGCCGGGCTTCACGCCGATCTCCATGTACCCGCTGATGTGGCAGAAGACGGGCATCGAGTACCCGGAACTGGTGGACCGCCTGATCCAGGCGGCCCTGCGCCGCTCCACCGGCCTGCGCTGACTCGTCCGACAAGCCGACCGCCCGCCGCCCGCCCTGAAGGCGTGGACGGCGGGCGGCGGTGTGCTCGGTACCCGGTGCGCGGTGTTCGGCCGTGCTCAGTGGTGCTCAGTAGGAGGCGATGCCCTCCGGGACGGTCGAGGCGATCGCCTCGGACAGTCCGACGAGCATCCCGGCATCCGTGGCATGCTCCTTGTCGACCTGTACCTCGGTGTACGCCAGCCGCAGCCCGGTGGTGAACCGGTACCCCCCGCCGGAAGCCTTGTCGCGCTCCTCCAGCAGCCAGGCCACTCCGTTCACATGGACTCCGTCCTGTTTCGGATCGGCCATCTCGGGGGGCTTGGGGATACCGCACCGCAGTACGATCGCCGAGCCGCCCCACGCGGCGGTCAGATCGGACTCCGGTTCGGTCCTGGTCCGCGCCAGGCCGGCCACCGACTCCGGGAGCTCCTTGTGCAGTGCGGCACAGAGCCCCGCGACGGCGGCGGGCGGCGTGGGCGGAGGGCCGACCCGGGCGACGGAGCCGCCCGGGGAACAAGCCGCGAGGGCCAGGACGGCCGACGCGGCGAGGACACGGAGGGGCCGGCGGTGGAGGGACATCACCGGCCAAGAGTAGACGGGGGCTACAGATGGACCACCGGGCAGGTCAAGGTGCGGGTGATCCCCTCCACCTGCTGGACCTTGGCGACGACCATGCGGCCGAGCTCGTCCACGGTGTCGGCCTGGGCGCGCACGATCACGTCGTACGGGCCTGTCACGTCCTCGGCCTGGATCACCCCCGGGATCTGGCCGATGGACTCGGCGACCAACGACGCCTTGCCCACTTCGGTCTGGATAAGGATGTACGCCTGTACCACGGAACCTCCAGGGCGGCCACGAGGATCATTTCCCCTAACCTTCGGGTGGGCCCCACACGATTGAACGGGCCGGGGGAAGAAGGGACGCCACGGTACCGCGTCGCCGCGCGCCACGGGGAGACCCGCGGGCCCGGCGCCACGCACAGCGGGGCGTGCGGAGAGCACAAGTTGACGTATCTGTTGACGGTACCCAGAGCTGAGACGGCTCGCGACCGCAAGCGGACTGGGCAAGAAGGGGCACAGCGATGAAGGGCACTGTCGGCGAGCTGGGGGAGTTCGGGCTGATCAGGGAGCTCACCTCACGGCTCACCACCACCCCGGCGGTCCGGCTCGGACCGGGCGACGACGCCGCGGTGGTGTCCGCCCCCGATCGGCGGGTCGTGGCGAGCACCGACATCCTGCTGGAGGGCCGGCACTTCCGGCGCGACTGGTCCACGGCCTACGACGTCGGCCGCAAGGCAGCCGCGCAGAACCTCGCCGACATCGCCGCCATGGGCGCGGTGCCGACCGCGCTGCTCCTCGGCCTCGTCGTCCCCGCGGAACTCCCGGTCACCTGGCCCACCGAGCTGATGGACGGGATCCGCGACGAGTGCCAGGTCGCCGGTGCGGCCGTGGTCGGCGGGGACGTCGTCCGCGGGGACGTCATCACCGTCGCCATCACCGCCCTCGGCGACCTGCGCAACCACGAGCCGGTCCTGCGCTCCGGCGCCCAGCCCGGCGACGTCGTCGCCGTCACCGGCTGGCTGGGCTGGTCCGCGGCCGGATTCGCCGTGCTCTCGCGCGGCTTCCGCTCCCCGCGGGCCTTCGTCGAGGCGCACCGGCGCCCCGAACCGCCGTACCACGCGGGCCCCGCGGCCGCCGGACTCGGCGCCACCGCCATGACCGACGTCAGCGACGGGCTGATCGCCGACCTCGGGCACATCGCCGAGGCCAGCAAGGTGCGGATCGACCTGCGCTCCGCGGCCGTCGACATCCCGACCCAGATGCACGACATCGGGCAGGCCGTCGGCGTGGACCCGCTGCAGTGGGTGCTCACCGGGGGAGAGGACCACGCGATCGTGGCGACCTTCCCGCCCGACGTGAAGCTCCCCGCCCGCTGGAAGGTCATCGGCGAGGTCCTCAACCGCTCCGCGCTGCCCCAGGTGACCGTGGACGGGGCGCCCTGGACCAGCACCGGCGGCTGGGACCACTTCGGGGCCGACCCGGCCGCCCAGGACGGCACGCTGTGAGCACCGCCCCGCCGCTGTGCCTGACCGTCGCCGGATCCGACTCCGGCGGCGGCGCGGGCATTCAGGCCGACCTCAAGACGATGCTGGCGCTCGGGGTGCACGGCATGAGCGTGGTGACCGCCGTGACGGCACAGAACTCGCTCGGCGTACGGGGAGCCTGGGAGCTGCCCGCCGAGGCCGTCACGGCCCAGTACCGGGCCGTCGTGGACGACATCGGCGTCCGGGCCGTGAAGACCGGGATGCTCTCCTCCGCCACCCTGGTGGAGACGGTGGCCGCGCTGCTCGCCGACACCCCGGCCCCCGCCGTCGTGGACCCCGTCGGGGTCTCCAAGCACGGGGACGCGCTACTCGCCGACTCGGCGCTGGACGCCGTACGCAAGGAGCTGCTGCCGCGGGCCACCGTGGCCACCCCGAACCTGGACGAGGTGGCCCGGCTCACGGGTGTGGTGGTGGAGACCGAGGACGACATGCGGCGGGCCGCCGACGCGATCCTGGGCCACGGGCCGCGGTGGGCGCTGATCAAGGGCGGACACCTCGCCGCCCACGGCCACGAGGCCGTCGACCTGCTCACCGACGGGACCGAGGAGCGGTGGCTGCGCGCTCCCCGGCATGACAACCGGCACACCCACGGCACCGGCTGCACCCTCGCCAGCGCGATCGCGGCGGGCCTGGCCAAGGGCCTGACCGTCCCGGAGGCCGTCACGGCCGCGAAGGAGTACGTCACGGGCGCCATCGCCGCCGGCTTCGCGCTCGGCGGGGGCATCGGCCCGGTGGATCACGCCTGGCAGTGGCGCTGAGCCCCGCCGGACAAGGCAAAAGGCCGGTTCACCAGAGGTGAACCGGCCTTTTTGGCAACCGGAAAGGGCTGCGCTACGACGGGAGGCGTCAGCGCGAGACCTTGCCGGCCTTGATGCACGAGGTGCAGGCGTTGAGGCGCTTCGGCGTCCCATTGACCACGGCACGGACGCGCTGGATGTTCGGGTTCCAGCGACGCGAGGTGCGGCGGTGCGAGTGGGAGATGTTGTTGCCGAAGCTCGGCCCCTTGGCGCAAACGTCGCAGTTGGCAGCCACAGGTCACTCCAAGACTTCAGATGCAATTACAGTGAAACCGGCGCACCGGATTCAGAGGTCTGAAGTGGTTTGCCGGGGGAATGGCCCGACTCTCATCGGGCAACCGGAGCAGCATACAACGACTGCGTCCGTCCAAGAAAACTACCATGGCCGCCGCTGCCCCCGCCCCGCGGTCCGGACGCCCGGGCGGTCCTTCGTTACCCTGCGGTGAACCCTGGCCCGCACAAGGAGGAACGCCCGGTGCCGCACGAGCCGCAGCCGCAGCACCCTGACGAGCTCGACGCCGAAGCGGTGCGCACCTGGAGCTCGCTGGCCCTGGCCGCACTGGGCCGGGCCCGCGAGGACATCGACGCGATCAACGTCTACCCGGTCGCCGACGCGGACACCGGAACCAACCTCTACCTCACCGCCGAATCGGCCGACCGCGGCCTGGCCGAGGCCTTCCCCGGGGTGACCGACGGCACAGGGTCCGCCTCCCTGTCCGAGGCCGTACGGGCCTGGGCGCACGGGGCGCTGGTGGGGGCCCGCGGGAACTCCGGGACGATCCTCGCGCAGCTGCTGCGCGGGGTGGCCGACGTACTCGGCGAGCAGTCCGGGCAGTCCGGGCAGTCCGGGCAGTCCGACCCGGCGGAGCACGGCGGGCGGGGGACCGGCACGTTGCTGGCACGCGCCCTGACCCGGGCCGCGGAGGAGGCGTACGCGGCCGTCGCGCACCCGGTGGAAGGCACCATGCTCACCGTCGCGGGCGCCGCCGCCCGGGCCGGCGAGGCGGCCGGAGCCGCCGCCGGGACCGCGGTCGACGTGGCCCGCGCCGCCTACGACGGGGCCCGCGCCGCCCTCGCCGAGACCCCCGGGCAGCTCCCCGCGCTGGGCCGGGCCGGGGTGGTCGACGCCGGGGGCTGCGGGCTCGTCGTCGTCTTCGGGGCCCTGTGGCAGGCGCTGTCGGGCCAGGAACCGGCCGCCGAACCGGTGCGCGGCCGGGCGGTACCCGTCCCGCAGCCGCCGGAGCCCTGCGCGCAGGAGGACGGGCCCGCGTACGAGGTGATCTACCTGCTGGAGGCCTCCGAGGCGGCCGTCGGTGAACTGCGCGAACGCCTCGACGGACTCGGCGACTCACTGGTCGTGGTCGGCGGCGACGGACTGTGGAACGTCCACGTCCACGTCGACGACCCGGGCGCGGCCGTGGAGGCCGGAGTCGTGGCCGGACGGCCCTACCGGATACGGATCACGCACTTCGGGGACGAGCGCCGCCGGGCGCGGGGCGAGCGCGCCCAGCGGGCCGTGGTCGCCGTCGTCCCCGGCGAGGGACTGGCCGGGCTGTGCGGGGAGGCCGGAGCGACCACCGTGCTCGTACGCCCCGGCGAACTCCCGGCCGCCGCCGAACTCCTCGACGCCGTCCGCCGCGCGCACGCCCGCGAGGTGGTGCTCCTGCCGGGCGGCGCCGAGCTGCGCGCCGCCGCGGCCGCGGCGGCCGAACAGGCCCGCGCCGAGGGCGTACGGGTGGCCGTGATCCCCACCCGCTCCGCGGTCCAGGGCCTGGCCGCCCTCGCCGTGCACGACCCCGAGGGCAGCTTCGACGAGGACGTGGTCGCCATGACGGCGGCGGCCGGCGCCACCCGGTACGGGGAACTGGCCGTCGCCGAACGGCAGTCCTTCACCTCGGCCGGCATCTGCCAGGCCGGCGACGTGCTCGGCCTCATCGACGGGGACGTCGCGGTCATCGGCTCGGACCTGACCGAGACCGCCGAGGCCGTCCTGGACCGGATGCTGGGCTCCGGCGGCGAACTCGTCACCCTGGTCCTGGGACCCGACGTACCGGACGCCGTCGCCGAGCGCCTGGAGGCGTACGTCCAGCACGGCCACCTCGCCGTGGACACCGTCACCTACCGGGGCGGCCGGTACTCGGCTCCGCTCCTCATCGGGGTGGAATAGCGGGCTTGTCAGCGCCATGGTGTGCAATGGAACACGTGCCCGCGCTCGACGAAGACCTCAAGAAGACGCTCGGTCCCGCCACCGCCAAGGTGCTGGCCGAGCAGCTCGGCCTGCACACGGCCCTGGACCTGCTCCACCACTACCCCCGGCGGTACGCCGAGCGCGGTGAGCTGACCTCGCTGGCCGAGCTCGCCGACCAGATCGACGAGCACGTGACCGTCGTCGCGCAGGTCGCCGACGCCCGGATCCTGACCTTCAACGGGGGTCGCGGCAAGCGCCTGGAGGTGACCATCACCGACGGCAGCGGCCGCCTCCAACTGGTCTTCTTCGGCGCCGGGGTCCACAAGCCGCACAAGGACCTGCTCCCCGGCAGCCGTGCGATGTTCGCGGGCAAGGTCTCCAGGTTCAACCACAAGCTCCAGCTCGCGCACCCGGCCTACGAGCCGCTCGGCGCGGACGCCTCCGACCGGGACGCCGCGGCCGCCTTCGCCGGTCAGCTCATCCCGATCTACCCGGCCTGCGCGAAGCTGGAGTCCTGGAAGATCGCCAAGTGCGTGGACGCGGTGCTGCCCAGCGCCCGGGAGGCGGTGGACCCGCTGCCGCCCGCCCTGCGCGAGGGCCGCGGTCTGGTCCCGCTCACCGAGGCCCTGCTGAAGATCCACCGGCCGGGCACCAAGGCCGACATCGACGACGCCCGCCAGCGCCTCAAGTGGGACGAGGCCTTCGTCCTCCAGGTCGCCCTGGCCCGCCGCCGGCACGCCGACTCCCAGCTCCCGGCCGTCCCCCGCCGCCCGGCCCCCGGCGGCCTGCTCGACGCCTTCGACGCGAAACTGCCCTTCACCCTCACCCAGGGCCAGCAGACCGTCTCGAAGGAGATCTTCGACGACCTGGCCACCGACCACCCCATGCACCGCCTCCTCCAGGGCGAGGTCGGAAGCGGGAAGACGATGGTGGCCCTGCGCGCGATGCTCGCCGTCGTGGACAGCGGCGGGCAGGCGGCCATGCTCGCGCCCACCGAGGTGCTCGCCCAGCAGCACCACCGCTCCATCACCGAAATGATGGGCGAGCTCGCCGAGGGGGGCATGCTCGGCGGCTCCGACCAGGGCACCAAAGTGGTGCTGCTCACCGGCTCCATGGGTGTGCCCGCCCGCCGCCGGGCCCTGCTCGACCTGGTCACCGGCGAGGCCGGCATCGTGATCGGCACACACGCGCTGATCGAGGACAAGGTGCAGTTCCACGACCTCGGCCTGGTCGTCGTGGACGAGCAGCACCGCTTCGGGGTGGAGCAGCGCGACGCGCTGCGCTCCAAGGGGAAGCAGCCCCCGCACCTGCTGGTGATGACGGCGACGCCGATCCCGCGCACGGTCGCCATGACCGTCTTCGGCGACCTGGAGACCTCCGTCCTGGACCAGCTGCCGGCCGGGCGCTCCCCGATCGCCACGCACGTGGTGCCCTCGAAGGACAAGCCGCACTTCCTCGCCCGGGCCTGGGAGCGGGTCCGCGAGGAGGTCGACAAGGGGCACCAGGCGTATGTGGTCTGCCCCCGCATCGGCGACGGGGAGGACGACCCCAAGAAGAAGGCCGCCGAGGACGACGGCGAGCGGCGGCCGCCGCTCGCCGTCGTGGAGATCGCCGAGCAGCTCACCCGCGGACCGCTGGCCGGGATCGGCGTCGAGGTGCTGCACGGCCGGATGGACCCCGCCGACAAGGACTACGTGATGCGCCGGTTCGCCGCCGGCGAGGTCAAGGTGCTGGTCGCCACGACCGTCATCGAGGTCGGGGTGAACGTCCCCAACTCCACGGTCATGGTGATCATGGACGCGGACCGGTTCGGCGTCTCCCAGCTCCACCAGCTGCGCGGACGGGTCGGCCGCGGCTCCGCGCCGGGTCTGTGCCTGCTGGTCAGCGAGATGCACGAGGCGAGCCCCGCCCGGGCCCGGCTGGCCGCCGTGGCCGCCACCCTCGACGGCTTCGAACTCTCCCGGATCGACCTGGAGCAGCGCCGCGAGGGCGACGTACTGGGCCAGGCCCAGTCCGGAGTCCGCTCCTCGCTGCGCATGCTCGCCGTCATCGAGGACGAGGAGGTCATCGCCGAGGCGCGGGAGGAGGCCACCCGCGTCGTCGCCGAGGACCCCGCGCTGGAGCGGCTGCCGGGCCTGCGGACCGCGCTGGAGGCCCTGCTCGACACCGAGCGCGAGCAGTACCTGGAGAAGGGCTGAGCGGCACGACCTATCGTTGGAGTGCCGCGGCGACGCCGGGGCACCCCCCTACCGCCGTACCGAAGGACCCCAGATGACCCGCGTGATCGCCGGCAGCGCCGGCGGGCGACGGCTGGCCGTGCCCCCCGGCACCGGCACCCGGCCGACCTCGGACCGGATGCGCGAAGGCCTCTTCTCCACCTGGGAGTCGCTGCACGGCGTCGAAGGGGCCCGGGTGCTCGACCTGTACGGCGGCTCCGGCGCCGTCGGCCTGGAATCGCTCTCCCGCGGTGCGGCCCACACCCTGCTCGTCGAGGCCGATGCCAAGGCCGTCAAGGCGATCCGGGACAACATCAGGACGCTGGGCCTGCCCGGCGCGGAGTTCCGCGCGGGCAAGGCGGAGCAGATCGTGGCCGCCAGGGCCGCCGGGGACCCGTACGACATCGTCTTCCTGGACCCGCCGTACGCCGTGGACAGCGCCGACCTGCGGGAGATCCTCCTCACACTCCGGTCCAATGGCTGGATCACCGGCGATGCGCTCGTCACCGTGGAGCGCAGCACCAGGAGCGGCGCCTTCCCGTGGCCCGAGGGCTTCGAGCCGCTCCGGTCGCGCAAGTACGGCGAGGGCACCCTGTGGTACGGCCGCGCCGCCTTCACCAGCGAAGACTCATGAACGAGGGAGTTCAGTTGCGCCGCGCCGTCTGTCCGGGGTCCTTCGATCCCATCCACAACGGGCACCTCGACATCATCGGACGGGCCTCCAGGCTGTACGACGTCGTGCACGTCGCAGTGATGATCAACAAGTCGAAGCAGAGCCTGTTCACCGTCGAGGAGCGGATCGAGCTGATCCGCGAGGCGACCGCCGACTACGGCAACATCCAGGTCGAGTCCTTCCACGGCCTGCTCGTCGACTTCTGCAAGCAGCGGGACATCCCGGCCATCGTCAAGGGCCTGCGCGCGGTCAGCGACTTCGACTACGAGCTCCAGATGGCCCAGATGAACATGGGGCTGTCGGGCGTCGAGACGCTGTTCGTCCCGACCATCCCCACCTACAGCTTCCTGTCCTCCTCGCTGGTCAAGGAGGTCGCGACCTGGGGCGGCGACGTCGCCCACCTGCTGCCCGCGCACGTCCACGCGGCGCTCCTGGAGCGGCTGCGCAACCGCTGACCATCTGACGGGTCGTCAGGCAGTGTCGGGGGCCCGCCCGGTGGCCTTACAGTCGTCCCGTCCGTCTCAGGAACCGCCCGAGGCCGAGAGAGTGCGAGCCCCCATGGACGTGCAGAAGAAGCTCGACGAGATCGTCGCGGCCGTCGGCGGCGCCCGGTCCATGCCCATGTCGGCCTCCTGCGTGATCAACCGCGCCGAGCTGCTGGCCCAGCTCGAAGAGGTGCGGAGCGCGCTGCCCGGCTCGCTCGCGCAGGCTCAGGAGCTCATCGGCGGCCGGGAGCAGATGGTCGAGGACGCCCGCCGCGAGGCGGAGCGGATCATCGACGCGGCCCACAACCAGCGCGGTTCGCTGATCTCCGACACCGAGATCGCGCGGCGCTCCCAGGCCGAGGCGGACCGGATCCTGGACGAGGCCCGCCGGGAGGCCGAGGAGATCCGGGCCGAGGCCGACGACTACGTCGACAGCAAGCTCGCGAACTTCGAGGTCGTGCTGACCAAGACCATCGGTTCGGTGGACCGGGGCCGGGAGAAGCTCCTGGGCCGGGGTCCGGGCCTGGACGAGCACGGCTACCCGGACATGGACGCGCCCGAGCGCAGCCACGACCCGGAAACGCAGCGGCAGCAGGCGGACGCGTACGTCGACACCAAGCTGGCCACCTTCGAGGCGGTGCTCTCCAAGACCCTGGAGGCCGTGGGCCGCGGCCGCCAGAAGCTCCTGGGCCGGGTCCCGTCGGACGACCTGGGCGTGCACATGGCGGCCCAGGACGCGGTGGGCGGACAGGCCTCCCGCTCGGCGAGCGACTCGGACTTCCTGGCGGGCCTGGCGGAGCCGGAGCCGCTGCACGCGCAGGGTCCGATCCCGGCGCAGCAGGAGCCGGTGTACGACACGTACTCCTACCAGCAGCAGCCCGCCCAGCAGCAGGACGCGTACTCCTACCAGGACCCCTACGGCGGCTATCAGCAGCAGCCGGACCCGTACTCCGCGGGCGGCACCAACGGAGCGGGTTACGCCACGCACTACGACGCGCAGCAGCCCGACCCGTACGCGGCCTACCCGTCGCAGGACCAGCAGCAGGCCGGGCAGCCCTCGCTCGACGAGACCAGCCTCTTCGACACGAGCATGATCAACCTGGACCAGCTGCGTCAGTACGAACAGGGGCGCTAGTACCGGATTGGGCGCTGGGCGCCGCGCCGGGTATCCTGGCTGTTCGGTCGCGCGTATGCACCGCGATCCATGCTGCCCTGGGGCGGCGGAATTTTTGATCTTCAGCGATCTGTGAAAGCAGGAACGGCCCTGAATACCCGCCTCGACCACCACAACCCCCTCGTGTTCGACACGCACGAGCTGGGCCGGCGTCCTGGTGCCATGCAGCGGCTGTCCCGTGAGATCGCGGCACCGGCGGACTTCGGTCTCGTCGGCGTCATCGGAGTGCCGGAAGGCGCCCCGGTGAAGCTCAGCCTCCGCCTCGAGTCGGTCATGGAGGGGGTGCTTGTCACAGGCACCGCCCGTGCGCAGGCCGTAGGGGAGTGCGTAAGGTGTCTGGAGTCCGTGGAGCGCGAGCTCAAGGCGGACTTCCAGGAGATGTTCTCGTACCCTGACGCCGACGACCGGAGCCGCTCCAAGGCGGAACCGGCCGACGACGCCGAGGACGACGAGGACACGCTCTTCCTCGAGGACGGTTTGTTCGACCTCGAACCCGTGCTGCGGGATGTGGTGGTGCTCGCACTGCCCATGCAGCCGGTGTGCCGGGAGGACTGTCTCGGACTGTGCCCCGATTGCGGGCTCAGCCTGAACGACGACCCGGACCACCACCATGACGCCGTCGACATCCGTTGGGCGGCATTGCAGGGACTCGTCGTGACCGATCAGGACGACGAGAAGGACAACATGAGCGGCACTGCCTCTGACGGAGTTCAGGGCGCCGCCGAGAAGCAGGAGAAGTAGCCGTGGCTGTTCCGAAGCGGAAGATGTCGCGCAGCAACACGCGCCACCGCCGGTCGCAGTGGAAGGCTGCGGTCCCCACCCTGGTTTCGTGTGAGCGTTGCCAGGAGCCGAAGCTCCAGCACATTGCGTGCCCGAGCTGCGGCACCTACAACAAGCGCCAGGTCCTCGAGGTCTGAGCGGCTGGTGAGAGGCGCAATGTCTGAGCTGTCCAACGCTGAGAAGCAGGCAGACAGTAACAACGCGGCCTCGTCCCACACGCTTCTGGAAGGGCGGCTCGGGTATCGACTCGAGTCCGCCCTTCTGGTGCGTGCGCTGACCCACCGCTCGTACGCGTACGAGAACGGCGGTCTGCCCACCAACGAACGGCTGGAGTTCCTCGGGGACTCCGTGCTGGGCCTGGTGGTCACGGACACGCTGTACACGACCCACCCGGATCTCCCCGAAGGCCAGCTGGCCAAGCTTCGGGCCGCGGTGGTCAACTCGCGTGCACTGGCGGAGGTCGGGCGCGGCCTCGAACTCGGCTCCTTCATCCGGCTCGGCCGGGGCGAAGAGGGCACGGGTGGCCGGGACAAGGCCTCCATCCTCGCCGACACCCTTGAAGCGGTGATCGGCGCGGTTTACCTCGATCAGGGCCTCGACGCGGCCTCGGAGCTGGTTCACCGGCTCTTCGACCCGCTCATCGAGAAGTCCTCGAACCTCGGGGCCGGCCTGGACTGGAAGACCAGTCTCCAGGAACTCACGGCGGCCGAAGGCCTTGGCGTGCCCGAGTACCTGGTCTCCGAGACAGGTCCGGACCACGAGAAGACCTTCACTGCTGCCGCCCGCGTCGGTGGTGTCTCGTACGGCACCGGCACCGGCCGCAGCAAGAAAGAAGCGGAACAGCAGGCCGCGGAGTCCGCATGGCGTGGGATCCGCGCCGCCGCGGACGAGCGGACCGCTGCGGCGGCAGCCGTCGCAGCAGCCGCTCCGGCCGAGGTCCCGGCTCCGGCCGAGACCGGGGACGGCGGGGTGCCGACGCCCGCCGATCCGGCGCCGGACGCCTGACGCTTCCTTCGGGACGTACCCGCCCGCTCCTGCCTCGCAGGGGCGGGCGGCTGTCGTTCCGGCGGCCGGTACGCTCGCGGGAAGCGTCAGATCCACTCCCACCGGAGGTGCACCGTGCCCGAGTTGCCCGAAGTCGAAGTTGTGCGGCGGGGGCTCGAGCGCTGGGTGGCCGGGCGGACCGTCGAGGCCGTCGAGGTCCTGCACCCGCGGGCGGTACGGCGTCATCCGGGCGGCGGGGCCGACTTCGCGGCGCGACTGCGCGGGGAGACCATCGGGGTGGCGCAGCGGCGCGGGAAGTACCTGTGGCTGCCCCTGGAGGGGCGGGACCTGTCCGTGCTCGGGCACCTCGGGATGAGCGGGCAGCTGCTCGTGCAGCCGCAGGACGCCCCCGACGAGAAGCACCTGCGCATCCGGGTGCGGTTCACCGATTCCGGCAGCGGCTCCGCCGCGGGCGCCGCGGGGACGGAACTGCGCTTCGTGGACCAGCGGACCTTCGGCGGGCTCTCCCTGCACGAGAACACCTCCGACGGCCTGCCCGACGTCATCGCGCACATCGCGCGCGACCCCCTGGACCCGCTGTTCGACGAGGTGTCCTACCACCTCGCGCTGCGTGCCAGGCGGACCACCGTCAAGCGGGCGCTGCTGGACCAGTCCCTGATCAGCGGCGTCGGCAACATCTATGCGGACGAGGCGCTGTGGCGCGCCCGACTGCACTACGAGCGCCCCACCGCCAACCTCACGCGCCCCCGGAGCGCGGAACTCCTCGGCCACGTCCGGGACGTCATGAACGCGGCCCTCGCCGTCGGCGGCACCAGCTTCGACAGCCTCTACGTCAACGTGAACGGGGAGTCGGGCTACTTCGACCGTTCGCTCGATGCCTACGGGCGCGAGGACGAGCCCTGCCGGCGCTGCGGTACGCCGATACGCCGCCGCCCGTGGATGAACAGGTCGAGCTACTTCTGCCCGCGCTGTCAGCGGCCGCCGCGCGTGGCGTCGTAGGACTCCCGGGCGGTCAGCACGGCCGGCATGCTCCCCTCCAGGCAGTGGATGAGCGCGAGCAGCCGGTCCGCGACCTCGACGCCGAGCGGGGTCAGTTCGTAGTCGACGCGCGGCGGGTTCGTCGGCTGCGCCTCGCGGTTGACTATGCCGTCGCGCTCCAGCGCGTGCAGGGTCTGGGAGAGCATCTTCTCGCTCACGCCCTCCACCCGGCGGCGCAGTTCGTTGAAGCGGCACGGGCCTTCGCGCAGGGCGCCCACCGTGAGGCTGCCCCAGCGGCCGGTGACGTGCTCCAGGGTTTCCCGGGACGGGCAGGCGCGCGCGAAGACGTCGAACGGTTGCTCGGTCTCGGCGGCATCGGTGCAGGCGGGGGTCTCCATGAGGGCAAGCGTACGCCCCTACAGCGCTAACTGGTGGGTTGCGCTTTCCAAAAGTTAGTGGTTCTCTTTCTCTCGTCGCACCACGCCCTGTGCTGCGGCGGGAGTTTTCCGAGGGAGAGATCAGCCTTGTCCGCAAACACGCACACCCCCGTCGTCTCGATCGCCTACCACTCCGGCTACGGCCACACCGCCGTCGTCGCGGAGGCGGTCCGCAGCGGCGCCGTGGACGCCGGGGCGACCGTTCACCTGATCAAGGTCGACGAGATCGACGACGCGCAGTGGGAGCTGCTCGACGCGTCCGACGCGATCGTCTTCGGCTCCCCGACCTACATGGGCACCGCGTCCGGCGCCTTCCACGTCTTCGCCGAGGCCTCCTCGAAGCGCTGGTTCGGCGACGCCTGGCAGGACAAGGTGGCGGCCGGCTTCACGAACTCGGCGTCCAAGAGCGGCGACAAGCTGCACACCCTGCAGTTCTTCCAGATCCTGGCCGCGCAGCACGGCATGAGCTGGATCAACCTGGGCCTGAAGCCGGGCTGGAACTCCAGCACGGCCTCCGAGAACGACCTGAACCGCCTCGGCTTCTTCGCCGGCGCCGCCGCCCAGTCCAACTCCGACGAGGGCGCGGACGCGGTCCACAAGGCCGACATCGCGACCGCCGAGCACCTCGGCCGGCGCGTCGCCGAGCAGACCCGCATCGTCATCGCGGGCCGCGCGGCCCTGGCCACCGCCGCGGTCTGAGCGGACGGCCCCCACGGGGCCCGCGTCCGTCAGAAGCCGAAGTCCTGCGTCCACCAGGGGCCGCCGACGGCGAAGTGGGCGCCGACGCCCAGGGTGCGGAACTCGCAGTTGAGGATGTTCGCCCTGTGCTCCGGGCTGTTCATCCAGGCCTTCATCACGGCCTCGGCGTCACCCTGGCCGCGGGCTATGTTCTCGCCGCCGAGGCCCGAGAGGCCGGCCTTGGTGGCACGGTCCCAGGGAGTGTTGCCGTCGGGGTCGTCGTGGCTGAAGAAGCCGCGCGTGGCCATGTCCAGGCTGAAGGCCCCGGCCAGCGCCGCGAGCGGCGGATTGGCCCGGACCGGGCCGCACCCGGCCGGCGCGCGCTCCTGGTTCACCAGCTCGACGACGGAGGCCTCCTCCGCGGAGTGGCCGTCCAGCGGCGGCCGGGGCGCGGGGGTGGCCGACTTCGAGGGAGTTGCCGGCTTCGAGGGGGCCGGGGCGGCCGTGCTCCTGGAAGGCTCCGGGGCGGGCGGCGCGGCCGGGCTGGTACGCGGGGCCCTGGGGGACGGCGCCGTAGTGGCCGGCGCCGGTGCCGACGGGGAGGGCGAGGCGCTCGGCGTGGTGGGGATGCTCGGCGAGGCCGACGGGGAGCTGCTCGGCGAGGGGCTCGCGGACGCCGAGGGCGAAGGCGAAGCGGAGGCGGAGGCCGAGGGGTGCGGGGACGCGGTGCCCGCGCCGGCGCCCGTGGAGGCGCGGCCCGACAGGTTCGCGAGGCCGCTCTGCTCGCGCACTGCCCCATCCGGGTCGGCCGGTGCCTTGGCCCTGGCCGCCGAGGTGGGGGTAGCCGTACCGCTGACACCCACATAGGGGAAGGATCCACCGACCGGCACCATGCCGGTGGTGACGGCTGCCGTGCCGAGGGCAACGGCCACCGAGACGCCCAGCAGGCCGGTGCGCAGGGCGGTGCCGCGCTTGCCGCCGCTGTGCGGCGCGGTGGGGAGTCGATGACGTCCCATCGGAGCGTGCCTTCCTTGCCAGATCAAGATCATCCCTTACCCACCCAAATGGGTGAGTTCATTGGTGCGCGACTGTACGCCATGGGCCCAGGGGGGCGATGTGTCCCGAAAGTGCTCGCCCGGTTAGCGTTCACGCATGAATGAAGATGTCCGTCTGACCGCCTGGGTGCGCGGCCGTGTGCAGGGAGTGGGCTTCCGCTGGTTCACCAGGGAGAACGCCCTGGAGATCGGCGGGGTCGTCGGCTTCGCGCTCAACCTCGACGACGGGCGAGTACAGGTGGTCGCCGAAGGTCAACGTGAGAATTGCCACCGGCTTCTCGACTGGCTGCGCTCCTCCGACACGCCCGGCCGGGTGGACGGAGTGACAGAGATCTGGGGCACACCGCGCGGTGGCTATGACGGATTCGGCATGCGGTGACCGATCGGCTGATCATGCACTCATCACACGTCTGAGCTGCCGCACATGGTCGGAACTGCGCATTCCTCGTCGACGCGTTGCCGACGGGGGCGATCCGTGGAAGGCTCGGAGGCGAGGATGATCTCCACATCCCTTGCGGGGACCGGGGGCGCCCGCCGATACGGGGCGTGATCGTGTTGACCGTCAAACTTTTTGGTGAGACGCTGGAAGCCCCGCGCACCTGAGCTGTTTGGCAGTGTTGGCAGTAGTAAGCGCAGTGACTGTCAGTCGCTGTCGGACATCCGCGGGTGCGATTCCCTCACGACCCACACCGCTTCGGTCGGTCACTCAGTGTGGAGGACCATCCATCATGGCAAAGGCGCTTCTCGGTTACGTCGGCGGTTCTGACCCGCGACTCCTCGCCGAGATGCGACGGCTTCAGCAGCGCGTCCAGGACCTCGAGTCCGAGCTCGTACGGATTCAGTCCGAAAATGACGCGCTGAACGCGGCCGCCGCTCAGCACGACGGAGACTCGCTGCTCGGCAGCATCGACATCGACGTACCCCAGGCGGAGCCTGCGCTCACCTGACCCGCTCACTCGTCGCTCGACTCCAGCCCCGCATGATCTGCAAGGGACGCTTCGGCGTCCCTTCTTTCTTTCCTCGGCCTCTCTTCGGGACCACCACGCCATGGACCACAGGGCCAGGTGGGGGTCCTGATCCCATTGGCGTCAGTTGTGCCCAGCACCTTCATGGGTGAAACCGAACGCGAAAGGTAGAGTCCGGCGGCGTGCACCTCAAGTCCCTGACCCTGCGTGGCTTCAAATCCTTCGCGTCCGCCACCACCCTGCGCTTCGAGCCCGGTATCACCTGTGTCGTGGGCCCGAACGGCTCCGGCAAGTCCAACGTGGTGGACGCGCTGTCCTGGGTCATGGGCGAACAGGGAGCCAAGTCCCTGCGCGGCGGGAAGATGGAGGACGTCATCTTCGCCGGCACCACCGGGCGTCCGCCGCTGGGGCGCGCCGAGGTGTCGCTGACGATCGACAACTCCGACGGCGCGCTGCCCATCGACTATGCCGAAGTCACCATCACCCGGATCATGTTCCGCGGCGGCAGCAGCGAGTACCAGATCAACGGTGACACCTGCCGCCTGCTCGACATCCAGGAGCTGCTCTCCGACTCCGGCATCGGCCGCGAGATGCACGTCATCGTCGGCCAGGGCCAGCTGGACTCCGTACTGCACGCCGATCCCATGGGCCGCCGCGCCTTCATCGAGGAGGCGGCCGGCGTACTCAAGCACCGCAAGCGCAAGGAGAAGGCGCTGCGGAAGCTGGACGCGATGCAGGCCAACCTCGCGCGCGTCCAGGACCTGGGCGACGAGCTGCGGCGCCAGCTCAAGCCCCTGGGACGGCAGGCGGCGGTCGCCCGGCGGGCGGCCGTGATCCAGGCCGACCTGCGCGATGCGCGGCTGCGGCTGCTCGCGGACGACCTGGTCGTGCTGCGGCGCGCGCTCGACGCGGAGGTCGCGGACGAGGCGGCGCTCAAGGAGCGCAAGGAGGCCGCCGAGGCCCAGCTGGCGGGGGCACTGCGGCGCGAGGCGGAGCTGGAGGAGGCGGTACGCGAGCTCGCACCGCGGCTGCAACGGGCACAGCAGACCTGGTACGAGCTGTCGCAGCTCGCCGAACGCGTCCGGGGGACCGCGTCCCTGGCGGACGCGCGGGTCAAGAGCGCGACGGCTCCGGCCGAGGAGGAGCGGCGCGGCCGCGATCCCGAGGAGATGGAGCGGGAGGCCGCGCGGATCCGCGAGCAGGAGGCGGAACTGACGGCGGCTCTGGAGGCGGCCTCGCGCGCGCTGGAGGACACGGCCGAGCACCGGGCCGAGCTGGAGCGGGCGCTGGCCGACGAGGAACGGCGGCTGCGGGACGCCGCGCGGGCCATCGCCGACCGCCGCGAGGGGCTGGCTCGGCTGACCGGGCGGCTCGGCGCCGCCCGCTCCCGCGCGGGGGCGGCGCAGGCCGAGATCGACCGGCTCGTGGCGGCGCGGGACGCCGCGCAGTCCCGGGCCGCAGCCGCGCAGGAGGAGTACGAGGCACTGGCGGAGGAGGTCGGCGGGCAGGACGACCCGTCGGCCGACACGGACCACGAGGCCGCGCGGGAGCGGCTGGCGGCGGCGGAGACGGCGCTGTCCGACGCGCGGGACGCCCTGTCCGCGGCGGAACGCTCACGGGCGGCCGTCTCGGCGCGGCGGGAGGCGCTGGCGCTCGGGCTGCGCCGCAAGGACGGTACGGGCGCGCTGCTCGCGGCGCGGGAGCGGCTGGCCGGGCTGCTGGGACCGGCGGCGCAGCGGCTGTCGGTGACCCCCGGGTACGAGGTAGCCGTGGCCGCGGCACTGGGCTCGGCGGCTGACGCGCTGGCGGTGGCCTCCCCGGCGGCGGCCGCCGGGGCGATCCGGCACCTGCGCGAGTCGGACGCGGGCCGCGCCACCCTGTTGATCGCCCCGGCGACGCCCGCGCTCCCGGGCCAGGGCCCGGGAGGCGGTGACCGGGTGGGGGCGCCCGCCGCGACCGAGACTGCGGCCGGGGACGCCGGCGGGGGTGCCGGCGGGGGTGCCGTACCCCGTCCGGCCCCGTCCCGGGACGGGGATCTGCCCGTACCCGCATCACACCTGCCGGCGGGCGTCGGTACGTCCGCCTCGGCTGCGGCGGCGGTTCCGGCCTCCTCCCCGGCCCCGGTCCAGGCCCCGGCGCCGGTCCCCGGGGACGGACCCGCGGGCCCGCCCGTACCCGCCGCCGAGCTGGTCGGCGGGGACGCCGAGGTGCGGCGGGCCGTCGGATGGGTGCTGCGCGACCACCTGGTGGTCGCGACCCTGGACGAGGCCGAGGCGCTCGTCGCACAGCGGCCCGACGCGGTGGCCGTGACCCTCGACGGTGACGTGCTCGGCGCACACCTCGCGCACGGCGGCTCCGCCGGGGCGCCCAGCCTGATCGAGGTACAGGCCGCCGTCGACGAGGCCGCGGCCGAACTGGACCGGCTGGGCGTGCGGTGCGAGGAACTCGCCGCCGCTCAGGCGGCCGCCCGGACCCACCGCCAGGACGCGGCCGCCCGGGTCGACGAGCTCGCCGAGCGGCGGCGCGCCGCGGAACAGGCCCGGGCCGGGGTCGCCCAGCAGCTCGGGCGGCTCGCCGGGCAGGCGAAGGGCGCCGCGGGCGAGGCCGAGCGCAGCGCCGCCGCCGCGGCCGGGGCGCAGGATGCGCTGGAGCAGGCCCTGGCCGAGGTGGAGGAGTGCGCGGAGCGGCTCGCGACCGCCGAGGAGATGCCCGTGGACGAGGAGCCGGACAGCTCCCGGCGGGATCGGCTCGCGGCCGACGGGGCCAATGCCCGGCAGACCGAGATGGAGGCCCGGCTTCAGCTGAGGACCCACGAGGAACGGGTCAAGGGGCTGGCCGGGCGGGCGGATTCACTCGACCGCGCGGCCCGGGCGGAACGCGAGGCCCGGACCCGGGCCGAGCGGCGCCGGGCGCGCCTGCGCCACGAGGCGGAGGTGGCCCGGGCGGTGGCCGACGGCTCCCGCCAGCTCCTCGCGCACGTGGAGGTCTCGCTCCGCCGGGCCGACGAGGAACGTACGGCGGCCGAACGGGCGAAGGGCGTCGCCGAACGGGAGCTCGGCGGGGCGCGCAACCGCGGACGGGAACTGAAGGGGGAGCTGGACAAGCTCACCGACTCCGTCCACCGCGGCGAGGTGCTCGGCGCCGAGCAGCGGCTGCGCATCGAGGCGCTGGAGGCCAGGGCGCTGGAGGAGTTCGGCATGGCCGCCGCCGGTCTGATCACCGAATACGGACCTGACCAGCCGGTTCCCCCGTCCCCGGCCGCCGAGGGGGAGGAGCTGCCCCAGGATCCGGAGCATCCGCGCAACCGGCCCGGCCCCTTCGTCCGGGCCCAGCAGGAGAAGCGGCTCAAGGCGGCCGAGCGCGCCTACCAGCAGCTCGGCAAGGTCAATCCGCTCGCTCTGGAGGAGTTCGCGGCGCTGGAGGAGCGCCACCAGTTCCTCAGCGAACAGCTGGAGGATCTCCGTAAGACGAGGGCCGATCTCCTTCAAGTGGTGAAGGAGGTCGACCAGCGGGTCGAGCAGGTGTTCACCGAGGCCTACCGGGACACGGCCCGGGAGTTCGAGGGGGTGTTCTCGCGGCTGTTCCCCGGTGGTGAGGGCCGGCTGATCCTGACCGATCCCGACAACATGCTGGCCACCGGCGTCGACGTGGAGGCCCGTCCGCCGGGCAAGAAGGTCAAGCGCCTGTCGCTGCTCTCCGGCGGCGAACGTTCGCTGACCGCCGTGGCGCTGCTGGTGTCCATCTTCAAGGCGCGCCCCAGCCCGTTCTACGTGATGGACGAGGTCGAGGCCGCGCTGGACGACACCAATCTGCAGCGGCTGATCCGGATCATGGAGGAACTCCAGGAGAGCTCGCAGCTCATCGTCATCACGCACCAGAAGCGGACGATGGAGGTCGCGGACGCGCTCTACGGCGTTTCGATGCAGGGCGACGGGGTATCGAAGGTCATCAGCCAACGACTGCGCTGAGGCGAGTCGATTCAAGAAGTGAATTCAAGGGCGCCAATCGCGGTGACACGTGAACTTTGCGCCAAGTATTGACTTCAGAACCTGAACGCATAGGCTCGCTCCGCTGTCTCCCGCCTTCGAGTGGTGCCCGATCATGAACTGTGCGCCACTGTGAGGACGGACAAAACCCCCACGGAGCACACCTTGACCAGCAGCACATCGCGGGCCTCGGCGCCGGGCGGCGGATCCTCGCCCCACCCCGATCACCTCGGCCACGTCATCTTCATCGCCGCGGCCGCGGCGATGGGCGGCTTCCTCTTCGGCTACGACAGCTCCGTCATCAACGGCGCGGTCGAGGCCATCCGGGACCGCTTCGACGTCGGCTCGGCGGCGCTCGCCCAGGTGATCGCCGCAGCGCTGATCGGCTGCGCCATCGGTGCCGCCACCGCGGGCCGCCTCGCCGACCGGATCGGCCGAATCCGCTGCATGCAGATCGCCGCCGTCCTGTTCACCGCGAGCGCCCTCGGCTCGGCCCTCCCGTTCGCCCTCTGGGACCTCGCCATGTGGCGCGTCATCGGCGGCTTCGGCATCGGCATGGCCTCCGTCATCTGCCCCGCCTACATCGCCGAGGTCTCCCCGGCCGCCTACCGGGGCCGGCTGGCCTCCTTCCAGCAGGCGGCCATCGTCATCGGCATCGCCGTCTCACAGCTGGTCAACTGGGCCATCCTCAACCTCGCGGGCGGCGACCAGCGCGGTGAGATCGGCGGGCTCGAAGCCTGGCAGTGGATGCTCGGCGTGATGGTCGTCCCGGCCGTGCTCTACGGCCTGCTGTCCTTCGCCATCCCGGAGTCCCCGCGCTTCCTCGTCTCGGTCGGCCGCACGGAGAAGGCCAAGAAGGTCCTGCGCGAGGTCGAGGGCTCGGGCATCGACGCCGACGCCCGCGTCCGCGAGATCGACCACTCGATGCGCTCCGAGGTGAAGTCCACCTTCAAGGACCTGCTCGGCGGCCGCTTCGGCTTCCTGCCCATCGTCTGGGTCGGCATCGGCCTCTCGGTCTTCCAGCAGCTGGTCGGCATCAATGTGATCTTCTACTACAGCTCCTCGCTGTGGCAGTCGGTCGGCATCGACGCGAGCTCCTCGTTCCTGTACTCCTTCGAGACCTCGGTCGTGAACATCATCGGTACGGTCATCGCGATGATCTTCGTGGACCGGCTCGGCCGCAGGCCGCTCGCCCTCATCGGCTCCGTGGGCATGGCGCTGTCGCTGGGCACGGCGGCCTGGGCGTTCTCGTTCAAGACCGGAACCGGCGACGACATCTCCCTGCCGCACGCGCAGGGCATCACCGCCCTGGTCGCGGCCAACCTCTTCGTCCTCTTCTTCGCCCTCTCCTGGGGCGTGGTGGTCTGGGTGCTGCTGGGCGAGATGTTCCCCGGTCGCATCCGCGCCGCCGCCCTCGGCGTGGCCGCCTCGGCCCAGTGGATCGCCAACTGGGTCATCACCGTCACGTTCCCGTCGCTCTCCGACTGGAACCTCTCGGGCGCCTACATGATCTACACGTTCTTCGCCCTGCTCTCGATCCCCTTCATCCTCAAATGGGTGCCGGAGACCAAGGGCAAGGCGCTGGAGGAGATGGGGTAACCACCCCCGCCAACACCCCTTCTCCTCGATACTGCCCCGGCTCAGCCCTTGAGCCGGGGCAGTACCTGTTCGCAGAGCAGGTGCAGGCTGCGCCAGCCCTCGTCCAGCGGCATCCCGCCGCACAGCGGGTGCAGGACCAGGTTCCCCGCCTCGCCCGCGGCCCGGCCGTACGCGACGGCCTCGTCCGGGGTGAGGATCCGGTACACGCCCTCCGCCCGCAGCTCCGCAACCGAGCGCGCGGCCGACCGTACGGCGCTGCGGATGTCCTTGGACTGCCAGGACGCGTACATGGCCGCCTCGTGCAGGAAGCGCTCACCGTGCTCGGCCCAGACCCGGTCCGGGTCCTCCGCGATGTGCAGCAGCGGGGTCTCGGCCGCGGGCATCATGCAGAAGCCCTCCGTGCCGTACTCCGCCAGCCGCGCGGTGTAGTACGCCTCCAGCTCCGGCAGGTGCGCGCTGGGGAAGAAGGGCAGCCCCAGCCGGGCCGCGCGGCGCGCCGCCGCCTGTGAGCTGCCGCCGACCAGCAGCAGCGGGTGCGGCCGGGTGAAGGGCGCCGGGGTGACCCGTACCGTGCGGCCGCGGTACTCGAAGGGTTCGCCGGTCCACGCCTTCAGCAGGGTCTCCAGCAGCTCGTCCTGGAGCCGCCCGCGCCGGCCCCACTCCACTCCGTGCTGCTCGTACTCCTCGGGCCGGTAGCCGATGCCCGCGACCGTCACCAGGCGGCCGCCGCTGAGCAGGTCGAGGACGGCGATGTCCTCGGCGACCTTCAGCGGGTCGTACAGCGGGCCGATGATCGCCGAGACGGTGACCGCGATCCGGCGGGTGGCGCCGAAGACCGCGCCCGCGAAGGCGAAGGGGGAGGGCAGCCAGTTGTTGTCGGTGCCGTGGTGCTCCTCGGTCTGGATGGTGTCGATCCCGCGGTCGTCCGCGTACCGGGCCATCTCCAGCGCCGTCCGGTAGCGGGCGGAGAGGGACTCGGGGGTGCCGTTCGGGTCGACCAGATTGAACCGGGCCACGGTGATGGGCATGGAGAAGTCCCCCTTCGCCGGATGTGGGTGGGCGGGCGAAGGGGGACGTTAGCTGACGTGGCGTCAGTTGGACAGGGATCCGGCGAGCTCGGGCTCCCCGGTCGCGACCGGCTCCACCGGCGCCGTGCGCGGCAGTACGGCGTACAGCGCGGCCGAGGTGAGGATGCCCGCCGCCCAGCCCAGGCCGTTCTCCCCGATCCAGGTGGAGGCGAGCGGTCCGCCGAACCAGTCCACCTTGGTGAACATCAGGCCCACCACGAGGGCGAGGCCCCACGCGGTCATCGCCTGCCAGGCGAAGCCGCCCCGGTACCAGTAGGCACTGGTCCGCGTGGTGTCCAGCAGCGCCGGGCCGTCATAGGCGGTGCGGCGCAGCATGTCCACGCCGAAGACGCCGATCCAGGCGGAGAAGGCCACGGCGAGCAGGGTCAGGAAGGAGATGAACGAGCCGAAGAAGCTGGTCGCGACCACCATCAGCAGGAAGCCGAAGATCAGGCTGATGATCGCGTTGACGCTGACCGCCCAGGCGCGCGGCACCTTGATCCCCAGGGTCTGCGCGGTGAAACCGGCCGAGTACATGGACATCGAGTTGATCAGCAGCATGCCGACGAGCGCGATCAGCAGGTACGGGACCGCGATCCAGGTCGGCAGCAGCTCGCCGATGAAGGAGACCGGGTCCTGGGCGGTGGCCAGGTCCGGGGTGCCGACGGCCATGACCGCGCCCATCAGCACCATCGGGAGCACGACCACGCCGGCGCCGCCGACCGTCGCGCCGACCATGGCCCTGGAGGAGGCGGTGCGCGGCAGGTACCGGGTGAAGTCGGGGCCCGAGGGCACCCAGCTGATCCCGCCGGCCGCGATCGTGCCGATGCCGGCGATCATCATCGCGCTGGACCCGGCCGGCTTGCCGAAGACGGCGGACCAGTCGGTGGTGAAGAGCAGGTACCCGAGGACGAGCACGCTGAAGGCACCGAAGAGGTACGTCGACCAGGTGGAGCAGACGCGCAGCGCGTTGATGCCGAGGCCGGAGACCACGAAGGTGCAGCCCACGAAGAACAACAGGGTGACGGCGATGAGCGGGGTGCTGCTGCGCACCCCGAACAGCAGGTCCAGCACGGTCAGCACGGCGTAGGCGCCGCTGACCGCGTTGATGGTCTCCCAGCCCCACCGGGCCACCCAGATCAGGGCCCCGGGGAAGAGGTTGCCCCGCTGCCCGAACACCGCCCGCGAGAGCGCCATGCCCGGAGCGCCGCCGCGCTTGCCCGCGATCGATATGAGACCGACGATCCCGTACGAGACGACGGGCGCGGCGACCGCGACGACGAGCACCTGCCAGATGTTGAGCTTGTTGAAGATCACCAGCCCCGCACCCATGGTCAGCAGCAGCACGCTGATGTTGGCGGCGACCCAGGTGGGCACGAGCTCGCGGACCCGGCCGGAGCGCTCGCTGTCCGGGACGGGCTCCAGGCCGCGGGTCTCGATGGCGGTTTCGGCTGCGCCGTCGGCAGGCTCGGCAGGCATGCGGTTGCTCCGTGGGAGGGGTATGAGGGGAAGTTGCTCATCATCGTGGATTTGCCGCTAAAACCACAAACAGAGGCTTACGTCCTGCTCCGCACGTCCAGGTTCCCGGCTCCGGGGCGGCCGTGGCCGATACTGGGGGGGTTATGGACATCCTCATCCTTGCTCTAGTCATCGCCCTGGTCGCGGTCGGCGCGATCAGCGGGCTCGTGGTCAGCAGCCGCAAGAAGAAGCAGCTGCCGCCCCCGGCACCGCCGAGCACGCCGACCATCACTGCCCCGCCTGCCGAGCCGCAGGTGGGGGAGGACGCCGTAGAGACGGCGGAAGAGCCGCGCCGCACGATCGAGGAGGTCGGGCTGCCGGAGGCGGCAGCCACCGCCCCGGCGCCGGTGGCCGAGCCCGAGGCTCCGGCCGCGCCCGCGATCGAGGTGCCCGAGCCCACCGCCGGCCGCCTGGTCCGGCTGCGCGCCCGCCTCGCCCGGTCGCAGAACTCCCTCGGCAAGGGGCTGCTCACGCTGCTCTCCCGGGAGCACCTCGACGAGGACACCTGGGAGGAGATCGAGGAGACCCTCCTCGTCGCCGACGTCGGTGTCGTTCCGACCCAGGAGCTCGTGGACCGGCTCCGCGAGCGGGTCAAGGTCCTCGGCACCCGCACCCCGGCGGATCTGCGCGCCCTGCTCAAGGAGGAGCTGCTGACCCTGGTCGGCACCGACTTCGACCGCGTCGTGAAGACGGAGAGCGGCGAGGACACCCCCGGCGTGATCATGGTCGTCGGCGTCAACGGCACCGGCAAGACCACCACCACCGGCAAGCTGGCCCGGGTGCTCGTCGCCGACGGCCGCAGCGTGGTGCTCGGCGCGGCCGACACCTTCCGCGCCGCCGCCGCAGACCAGCTCCAGACCTGGGGCGAACGGGTCGGGGCGCGCACCGTGCGGGGCCCCGAGGGCGGCGACCCGGCCTCGATCGCCTACGACGCGGTCAAGGAGGGCATCGCCGAGGGCGCCGACGTGGTGCTCATCGACACCGCCGGCCGCCTCCACACCAAGACCGGCCTGATGGACGAGCTCGGCAAGGTCAAGCGCGTCGTGGAGAAGCACGGCCCGCTGGACGAGATCCTGCTGGTCCTGGACGCCACCACCGGGCAGAACGGCCTGACCCAGGCCCGCGTCTTCGCCGAGGTCGTGGACATCACCGGCATCGTGCTGACCAAGCTGGACGGCACGGCCAAGGGCGGCATCGTCGTCGCCGTCCAGCGCGAGCTGGGCGTGCCGGTCAAGCTCATCGGCCTCGGTGAGGGCCCGGACGACCTGGCGCCCTTCGAGCCGGAGGCGTTCGTGGACGCCCTGATCGGCGACTGAGCGCGGTCCCTACGGACACCTGCGCCCCCGCGTTCCGCCGGAACGCGGGGGCGCCGTCATTGCCGGGACTCCGGGGCCGCAGCTCCCGTGCGCGGGCTCCCGGGCAGGGGCATTCCTAGCGACGGAACCGGTGGCAGATGTACGCGAGGGTGCCCAGCAGCAGCCGGGCCTGCGGCGGGCCCCCCGCGGAGTCGAGCGCGGGCGGCCGCAGCCAGCCGACCTGGCCGAGCCCGGCCCGGTCGGAGGGCGGGGCGGTCACGAAGGCGCCCCGGCCCAGGGCCCGCAGGTCGAGGTCGGCGTCGTCCCAGCCCATCCGGTACAGGAGCTGCGGCAGCTCGGCCGCCGCCCCGGGGGCCACGAAGAACTGGGCCCGGCCGTCGGCGGTGACGATGACCGGGCCGAGCGGCAGCCCCATCCGCTCCAGCCGTACCAGCGCGCGCCGCCCGGCCTCCTCGGAGACCTCGATGACGTCGAAGACGCGGCCCACGGGGAGCAGTACGGCCGCCCCCGGGTACTCGCTCCAGGCCTCGGTGACCTCGTCCAGGGTGGCCCCGGCCGGGACCGTGGGGGCGAAGGGCAGGGGATGCGCCCCGGGCGCGGGGCACTTCGGATCCCCGCAGGAGCAGTCGCGGGCGGGCGCCGCGGCGCGGGCGCCGGGGACCACGTCCCAGCCCCACAGCCCGGTGTACTCCGCCACCGCCGTGCACTCCGAGGTCCGGCCGCCGCGGCGCCGGGTGCCGGAGCGGAACTCCTTGGTACTGCGACTGCCGCCGATCGTGAAGCCCATGCCCATGCCCCCTCCAACGGGTCGGACGTGCCGGTGGTTACGAAGCCGGTGGTGACGACCTCGGCGGGACCCTGCCCGAGGCCCCGCCGCGAGGTGTCCTGCGAAGCCGCCCGGCGCACTCCTCGCCGCGCGCGCCCCGAGCGCACCCCAGTCCAACCGATCCGCTTTCACCTCGGTGTCAAGTGAATCGCGCCTGGCCGGTGGCGAGTTCATTCGAAGGGGTGGCGAATGGTGGCGTTTCTGGAATCGACCTCGCCGCAGGGGTGATCGTAGGATTACTTTCGGTACACGAAACCGAAGGCGGCCCATCCGTGGGTATGCCGGAGGCAATACGTGAAGGACCTGTGAAGGTCCGTGGCGGCGCGCTGCGTCCCGGCCAGGGTTTCGTGTGGAAGATGCTGAGCGGATGGGGGCGTTCCAGTGAGCGGCAACGACGCAAGCGGAACGATCGAGGATGCTGCTGCGCGCAATGACCAGCTGACCTCGTGGTTCGTCCGCAGCGGTTGGTCCAAGGGTGAGCTCGCCCGGCAGGTCAACCGCCGGGCCCGCCAGATGGGCGCCCACCACATCAGCACGGACACCTCCCGGGTGCGCCGCTGGCTCGACGGTGAACAGCCCCGCGAGCCCGTCCCGCGCATCCTGTCCGAGCTGTTCTCCGAGCGCTTCGGCTCCGTCGTCGCCATCGAGCAGCTCGGACTGCGCACCGCCCACCAGACCCCGTCCGTCTCCGGGGTCGACCTGCCCTGGGCCGGCCCGCAGACCGTCGAACTGCTCGGTGAGTTCTCCCGCAGCGACCTGATGCTGGCGCGCCGCGGCTTCCTCGGGACCTCGCTCGCGCTCTCCGCCGGCCCCGCCCTCATCGAGCCCATGCAGCGCTGGCTCGTCCCGGTACCGGCCGCCGACCCGGGACCGCGCGGGGCGGGGCCGACGGGGGCCCTCGGCGGCCACCGCCCGCCCCGGCTCTCCGAACCGGAGCTCGACCTCCTCGACGCCACCACCGTCATGTTCCGCCAGTGGGACGCCCAGTGCGGCGGCGGCCTGCGCCGCAAGGCCGTCGTGGGCCAGCTCCACGAGGTCACCGACCTGCTCCAGGAGAACCACCCGGCCCCGGTCATGAAGCGGCTCTTCAAGGTCGCCGCCGAACTGGCCGAACTGGCCGGCTGGATGAGCTACGACATCGGCCTGCACCCCACCGCGCAGAAGTACTTCGTGCTCGCGCTGCACGCCGCCAAGGAGGGCGGGGACAAGCCCCTCGGCTCGTACATCCTCTCCAACATGAGCCGCCAGATGATCCACCTGGGACGTCCCGAGGACGCGCTCGAACTCGTCCACCTGGCCCAGTACGGCAGCCGCGACTGCGCCGGCCCGCGCACCCAGGCCATGCTGTATGCGATGGAGGCCCGCGCGTACGCCAACATGGGCCAGCCCAGCCGTTGCAAGCGGGCCGTGCGGATGGCCGAGGACACCTTCTCCGACGTCGGCTTCGCGGACGAGCCCGAGCCCGACTGGATCCGCTTCTTCTCCGAGGCCGAACTGAACGGCGAGAACTCCCACTCGTACCGGGACCTGGCCTACGTGGCCGGGCGCAGCCCCATGTACGCCTCCCTCGCCGAGCCCGTCATGGAACGCGCCGTCGAGCTCTTCGAGAAGGACGACGAGCACCAGCGCTCCTACGCCCTCAACCTCATCGGCATGGCCACCGTGCACCTGCTCCAGCGCGAGCCCGAGCAGGCCGCCGTCCTTGTCGGCCGGGCCCTCGACGTGGCGGGAAAGGTACGGTCCGAACGGGTGAACACCCGGCTGCGCAAGACCGTCGACACCGCCGCCCGTGAGTACGGCGATGTCGCCGAGGTGCGCCGGCTCACCGATCACCTCGCCTCCCGGCTCCCCGAAGCCGCGGAGGCCGTCTGACGGCCCTTGCGGCCGCCCCCGAGGCCCCGGCCGCGGCAGTCACCCCGTGAAGCCCGATCAGGCTCCCCCAGCCAGGACATCCGGGTACTGCCGCGGCCGGCTCACGCCCCCCCCTCGCGCCCCACCGGCGCCGCTCTCGCGGACGGGGTTGCGCGCGGTCGTGGTTGATCAATTGATGGTTCCTGCGTTCATCGCGTCGTAACAACCCGGACGCCTTCGTCATCGGAGCGAAACACCCAGCGGCGCCGCCGGAAACCGGCCTGCGCGAATCTCGGGGTCAATAACCGGCCAGCTTCCCCGGCCCGGCCGGACACCCCTTTTACGCCGCTCAGGTTTTCACGATCGCCCGCACGCGAACGTACCGACGACGAGGAGACGCCGATGGCATCAGCCATCACGACCCTCGCGGCAGACGCCCCGACGCTGTCTGCCGCGAACACCGGGTTCATGCTCATCTGCTCCGCCCTGGTCATGCTGATGACCCCGGGACTTGCCTTCTTCTACGGAGGCATGGTCCGCGTCAAGAGCAGCCTCAACATGCTGATGATGAGCTTCATCAGCCTCGGGATCGTCACGATCCTGTGGGTCCTGTACGGCTTCAGCCTCGCCTTCGGCACCGATGCCGGCTCCCTCATCGGCTGGAACTCCGACTACGTCGGCCTCAGCGGCATCGGGATCACCGAGCTGTGGGACGGCTACACCATCCCGGTCTACGTCTTCGCCGTCTTCCAGCTGATGTTCGCCGTGATCACCCCCGCCCTGATCAGCGGTGCGCTGGCCGACCGCGTGAAGTTCGGCGCCTGGGTCCTGTTCACCGGCCTGTGGGTCACCGTCGTCTACTTCCCGGTCGCCCACTGGGTCTGGGGCGCCGGCGGCTGGCTCTTCGAGCTCGGCGTCATCGACTTCGCGGGCGGTACCGCCGTCCACATCAACGCAGGCGCCGCCGCCCTCGGCGTGATCCTGGTCATCGGCAAGCGCGTCGGCTTCAAGAAGGACCCGATGCGCCCGCACAGCCTGCCCCTCGTGATGCTCGGCGCCGGTCTCCTCTGGTTCGGCTGGTTCGGATTCAACGCGGGCTCCTGGCTCGGCAACGACGACGGCGTCGGCGCGGTCATGTTCGTCAACACCCAGGTCGCCACCGCCGCCGCCATGCTCGCCTGGCTCGGCTACGAGAAGCTGCGCCACGGCTCCTTCACCACCCTCGGCGCCGCCTCCGGCGCGGTCGCCGGACTCGTCGCCATCACCCCCTCCGGCGGTGCGGTCAGCCCGCTCGGCGCGATCGCCGTCGGCGCCATCGCCGGTGTGCTGTGCGCCATGGCGGTCGGCCTCAAGTACAAGTTCGGCTACGACGACTCCCTCGACGTGGTCGGCGTCCACCTCGTCGGCGGTGTCGCCGGCTCCCTGCTGGTGGGCCTCTTCGCCACCGGCGGCGTCCAGTCCGACGTGGCCGGCCTCTTCTACGGCGGCGGCCTGGAACAGCTCGGCAAGCAGGCCATCGGCGTCTTCGCCGTCCTCGCCTACTCTCTCGTGGTGTCCGCGGTCCTCGCCTTCCTCCTCGACAAGACGATCGGGATGCGGGTCACCGAGGACGTCGAGGTCGCCGGCATCGACCAGGTCGAGCACGCCGAGACCGCCTACGACTTCAGCGGAGCCGGTGGCGGAGCCGCCTCGCGGAACACCGCCGCCCCCGCCCCCGCCGCGAGCAAGAAGGTTGACGCATGAAGCTGATCACCGCGATCGTCAAGCCGCACAAGCTGGACGAGATCAAGGAAGCCCTCCAGGCCTTCGGAGTCCAGGGGCTCACGGTCACCGAGGCCAGCGGCTACGGCCGCCAGCGCGGCCACACCGAGGTCTACCGCGGCGCCGAGTACCAGGTCGACCTCGTACCCAAGATCCGCATCGAGGTCCTGGTCGACGACACGGAGGCCGAGGAGCTGATCCGGGTCATCGTGAGCGCCGCCCAGACCGGCAAGATCGGTGACGGCAAGGTGTGGAGCGTCCCCGTGGACTCGGTCGTCCGGGTCCGCACCGGCGAACGCGGCGCTGACGCGCTCTAGCGGACAGGAGCTCCTGGGTGACGAGCGTCGAAGAGAACACGGACCACACGGCCGACTCGGGACCCAGCGGATACGCCGCGGCCCGGCTGCGACTCCTCCAGGAGGAGTCGCAGTCCGGGCCTTCGCGGCGTTCCGCCCTGGCCGGGCTGACCGACGAATGGCTGAACGCCCTGTTCGCGACCGCCGTACGGGAGACCGGCGTCCGCGGCGCCACCCTGGTGGCCGTCGGCGGCTACGGACGGGCCGAACTCTCCCCGCGCAGCGACCTCGACCTGCTGCTGCTGCACGACGGCAAGGCGGACCCGCGGGCGCTGAGCGCACTGGCCGACCGCGTCTGGTACCCGGTGTGGGACCTGGGCCTCGCCCTCGACCACTCGGTACGGACCCCCGCCGAGGCCCGCAGGACCGCCACCGAGGACCTCAAGGTCCACCTCGGGCTGCTGGACGCCCGTACGGTCGCCGGTGACGCCGGACTCCTCGCCGGCCTGCGCACCTCCGTACTGGCCGACTGGCGCAACCAGGCGGCCAAAAGGCTCCCGGAGCTGCACTCCCTGTGCCGGGAACGGGCCGAGCGGGCCGGGGAACTCCGCTTCCTGCTCGAACCCGACCTCAAGGAGGCCCGCGGGGGCCTGCGAGACGCCACCGCGCTGCGGGCGGTCGCCGCGTCCTGGCTGGCCGACGCCCCGCGCGAGGGCCTCGCCGACGCCCGGCGGCGGCTCCTGGACGCGCGGGACGCCCTGCACCTGGTGACCGGCCGCGCCACCGACCGGCTCTCCCTCCAGGAACAGGACCAGGTCGCGGACCGGCTCGGCCTGCTCGACGCCGACGCGCTGCTGCGCGAGGTGTACGAGGCCGCGCGTGTCGTCGCGTACGCCGGCGACGTGACCTGGCGGGAGGTCGGGCGCGTCCTGCGGGCCCGCGCCGCCCGGCCCAGGCTGCGCGGGCTGCTGGGCGCCCGCGGCGACCGTGCGGGTACGCGGGCCCCCCTGGCCGAAGGCGTGGTGGAGTCCGACGGCGAGGCCGTACTTGCCCTGGCCGCGCGCCCGGACCGGGACCCCGTACTCGCCCTGCGGTTCGCCGCGGCCGCCGCCCAGGCGGGTCTGCCCGTGTCCCTGCACGCCGTACGCAGGCTCGCGGCGCAGGGCAAACCGCTCCCCGTGCCCTGGCCGGCCGAGGCGCGGGAGCAGCTGCTCACCCTGCTGGGGGCGGGGGAGCCGACGGTCGCCGTCTGGGAGGCCCTGGAGGCGGAGGGCCTGATCACACGGCTGCTCCCGGACTGGGAACGGGTCCGCTGCCGCCCGCAGCGCAACCCCGTCCACACCTGGACCGTGGACCGGCACCTGATCGAGACGGCCGTGCGGGCCTCGGCCCTCACCCGCCGGGTCGGCCGCCCCGACCTGCTGCTGATGGCCGCGCTCCTGCACGACATCGGCAAGGGCTGGCCGGGCGACCACTCGGTGGCCGGCGAGACCATCGCCCGCGACGTCGCCGCCCGGATCGGCTTCGACGAGCAGGACGTCGCCGTCCTGGGCACGCTCGTACGGCACCACCTGCTGCTGATCGACACCGCGACCCGGCGCGACCTGGACGACCCGGCCACGGTCCGCACGGTCGCCGACGCCGTGGGCTCGGTGGGCACGCTGGAGATACTGCACGCCCTGACCGAGGCGGACGCCCTGGCCACCGGACCGGCGGCATGGAGCGCGTGGCGGGGATCGCTCGTCGCGGACCTCGCCGCCCGGGTCGCCGCCGTGCTGCGCGGCAGCTCCCCGGCCGCCGGTGAACCCGAGATCCCGACCACCGAGCAGGAACGCCTGGCGGTGGAGGCCCTGCGCACCGGGGAGCCGGTCCTGGCCCTCCAGGCCCGCCAGGAGGAGGACGCGGTCGGCGTGGACCTCGTCGTCGCCGTCCCCGACCAGCCGGGGGTCCTCCCGGCGGTGGCCGGGGTGCTGGCCCTGCACCGGCTCACCGTACGGGCGGCCGACCTGCGCTCCATGGAGCTCCCGGACCGGCTGGGGGAGGTCCTGGTGCTGCGCTGGCGGGTGGCGGCGGAGTACGGCTCGCTCCCGCAGGCCTCCCGGCTCCGTACCGATCTGGTCCGCGCCCTGGACGGCTCGCTCGACGTCCCGGCGAAGCTGGCGGACCGCGAGGCGGCGTACCCGCGACGTCGCGGGGTCGTCCCGCCGCCGCCCCGGGTCACCGTGGTACCCGAGGTCTCCTCGCTGGCCACGGTCCTGGAGGTGCGTGCGCCCGACGCCGTCGGCCTGCTGCACCGGATCGGCCGGGCCCTGGAGTCGGCGGGCGTCCGGGTGCGCAGCGCCCACGTCTCCACGCTGGGCGCGAACGCCGTGGACACCCTCTACGTCACCACTCCCGAGGGAAAGCCCCTGGACCCCGCGGTGGCCGCCGCCCTGGCCGCCTCGGTGACCGCCGCCCTGTCCTAGCGCGGGCGGCCACTGCCGGGGGCTCCGTCCCCGCACCCCGCGCCCCACGCGCCGGCGAGGCCGGATCTCGGCCGGCGTACGAGGCGCGGGGCGCGGTGCCGTCCGAGACCGGGAAAGGACCGCCGGGTCCATCACGGGGTACGGCCGGATACCCTGGGGGACGACCACAACGCCCCCGACCCGAGGAATCGCGACCACCGTGTTCGATACGCTCTCCGACCGCTTGGCGAATACCTTCAAGGGCCTGCGCGGCAAAGGCCGGCTGTCCGAGGCTGACATCGACGCAGCGGCCCGGGAAATCCGTATCGCGCTCCTCGAGGCCGACGTCGCCCTCCCGGTCGTCCGCTCCTTCATCGCGAACGTCAAGGAACGCGCGCGCGGTGAAGAGGTCAGCAAGGCCCTGAACCCGGGCCAGCAGGTCCTGAAGATCGTCAACGACGAGCTCGTCACCATCCTCGGCGGCGAGACCCGGCGGCTGCGCTTCGCCAAGACCGCCCCCACCGTGATCATGCTGGCCGGTCTTCAGGGTGCGGGTAAGACCACCCTCGCCGGAAAGCTCGGCCTCTGGCTGAAGGGGCAGGGCCACGCCCCGCTGCTCGTCGCCTGCGACCTCCAGCGCCCCAACGCCGTCAACCAGCTGAGCGTCGTCGCCGAGCGCGCCGGCGTGGCCGTGTACGCGCCCCAGCCCGGCAACGGCGTCGGCGACCCGGTCCAGGTCGCGAAGGACTCCGTCGAGTACGCGCGGACCAAGCAGTACGACATCGTCATCGTCGACACCGCCGGCCGCCTCGGTATCGATGCCGAGCTGATGCAGCAGGCCGCGGACATCCGCGACGCCGTCAGCCCCGACGAGATCCTCTTCGTCGTCGACGCCATGATCGGTCAGGACGCGGTCAACACCGCCGAGGCCTTCCGTGACGGTGTCGGCTTCGACGGCGTCGTGCTCTCCAAGCTGGACGGCGACGCCCGGGGCGGCGCCGCGCTCTCCATCGCGCACGTCACCGGCAAGCAGATCATGTTCGCCTCGAACGGCGAGAAGCTCGACGAGTTCGACGCCTTCCACCCCGACCGCATGGCGGGCCGGATCCTCGACATGGGTGACATGCTCACCCTCATCGAGCAGGCCGAGAAGACCTTCTCGCAGGCCGAGGCCGAGAAGATGGCGGCCAAGCTCGCCAAGGGTCCCAAGGAATTCACGCTCGACGACTTCCTGGCCCAGATGGAGCAGGTCCGCAAGATGGGCTCCATCTCCAAGCTGCTCGGCATGCTGCCCGGCATGGGGCAGATCAAGGACCAGATCAACAACATCGACGAGCGCGACGTCGACCGCACCGCCGCGATCATCAAGTCGATGACCCCGGCGGAGCGCCAGGACCCGACGATCATCAACGGCTCGCGCCGTGCCCGTATCGCCAAGGGTTCCGGTACCGAGGTCAGCGCGGTCAAGTCGCTGGTCGAGCGGTTCTTCGACGCCCGCAAGATGATGTCCCGCATGGCTCAGGGCGGCGGCATGCCGGGCATGCCCGGCATGCCCGGGATGGGCGGCGGCCCCGGCCGGCAGAAGAAGCAGGTCAAGCAGGCCAAGGGCAAGCGCAAGAGCGGCAACCCGATGAAGCGCAGGGAAGAGGAGGCCGCAGCCGCGGCCCGCCGTGAGCAGGGCCCGCAGGCGGTCGAGCCCGCGGCCGGCGGCAACCCCTTCGGTCTTCCGACGGGCGGCCAGGACGGTCAGGACTTCGACCTTCCGGACGAGTTCAAGAAGTTCATGAAGTAACCCGCGCAGGTGGGTCAGGAGGGCCCCGGCCGTGTTCGCACGGTCGGGGCCCTGCTGTTTCCTGCTGGGGCGATGGTCTGGTTTATCCCTTATGGTCGGCCGGGAGGACGGCAGAAGGAGGCGCCCCGTGCCCAGCCCCACCCCCGTACCTCCGCGCGACAGGGCCGACACGCCCTGGCGCTCGGAAGGCGCCCCGCCCACCCCGCCACCGAAGAAGAAGGGGCTGCCGGGCGGCTGGCGGGGGCTGATCCTCGCGGCACTGATCGTCTATCTGGTGGCCAACCTGGTGCTGTCCTTCTTCAACGAGGGGGACGAGCCGACGATCTCGTACACCGAGTTCAGCAAGCAGGTCGCCGACGGCAACGTCTCGAAGATCTACTCCAAGGGCGACGCCATCCAGGGCGAGCTGAAGGCCGAGCAGCCCCTGCCCGACGCAGACAAGGGCGACTACACCAAATTCGTCACCCAGCGCCCGGCCTTCGCCGACGACGAGCTGTGGGCGAACCTCACCAAGCAGAACGTGACCGTGACGGCCTCCCCGGTCGTCGTGCAGCGCAGCTTCCTCTCCAACCTGCTGATCTCGCTCGCGCCGATGTTGCTGCTGGTCCTCCTGTGGGTGGTCATCGCCCGCCGGATGGGCTCGGGAATGGGCGGCATGGGCGCGCTGGGCCGCAAGGCGCCGCCCAAACCGGTGGAGCTGGAGACGGGCGCCCGACGCACCACCTTCGAGGACGTGGCCGGCATCGACGAGGTCGAGGGGGAGCTCAACGACGTCGTCGACTTCCTCAAGAACCCCCAGGAGTACCGGAAGATGGGCGCCCGGATGCCCGGCGGGGTCCTGCTCTCCGGGCCGCCCGGCACCGGGAAGACCCTGCTGGCACGGGCGGTCGCCGGCGAGGCCGGGGTGCCCTTCTTCTCCGCCTCCGCCTCCGAGTTCATCGAGATGATCGTCGGCGTCGGCGCCTCCCGGGTGCGCGAACTGTTCACCGAGGCGCGCAAGGTGGCCCCCGCCATCATCTTCATCGACGAGATCGACACCATCGGCCGGGCCCGCGGCGGCGGGAGCGCCATGGGCGGCCACGACGAACGCGAACAGACCCTCAACCAGATCCTCACCGAGATGGACGGGTTCTCCGGCTCGGAGGGCGTGATCGTCCTCGCGGCCACCAACCGCGCGGACGTGCTCGACCCCGCCCTCACCCGCCCCGGCCGCTTCGACCGCATGGTGGTCGTCTCCCCGCCCGACCGGTCCGGCCGCGAGGCCATCCTGCGCATCCACACCCGGGACATCCCGCTCGCCGAGGGCGTGAACCTGGCACAGGTGGCCCGTACCACCCCGGGCATGACCGGGGCGGACCTGGCCAACCTGGCCAACGAGGCCGCCCTGCTGGCCGTCAAGCGCCAGCAGACGCAGGTCACCCAGTCGGACCTGTCGGACGCCCTGGAGAAGGTCCAGTTGGGCGCCGAGCGGCCGCTGGTCATGCCGGAGGAGGAACGCCGCCGCACCGCCTACCACGAGAGCGGCCACGCCCTCCTGGGCATGCTCCAGCCGGGCGCCGACCCGGTCCGCAAGATCACGATCGTCCCCCGCGGCCGCGCGCTGGGCGTCACGCTCTCGACCCCGGACGCGGACCGGTACGCGTACACCGAGGAGTACCTGCGCGGACGCATCATCGGCGCGCTGGGCGGCATGGCGGCCGAGCAGGTGGTCTACGACGTGATCACCACCGGCGCCGAGAACGACCTGGAGCAGGTGACCAACATCGTCCGCGGCATGGTCGGCCGCTGGGGCATGAGCGAGCGGATCGGCCGCCTCACCGCCATCCCCTCCGACGGGCAGAGCCCCTACGGCCTCTCCGCGGCCCCCGCCACCCTCGACGCCGTCGACCACGAGATGCGGCGCATCGTCGACGAGTGCTACCTGGAGGCCTGCCGGCTGCTGCGCGAGCACCGCCCCCAGCTGGACGCCCTTGCGGAGGCGCTCCTCGCCAACGAGACCCTGGACGAAACGGCCGCCTACGCCGCCGCGGGCATCGTCCGGATGACGAAGGCGCACGGCACCGACTGAGGGCGGCCGTCAGCCGACCCGGGCGATCACGTACCGGAAGATGTTCGGCAGCCATACGGCGCCGTCGGACCGCTCGAACGGGTGAAGCGCCTCGGCCAGCTCCTTCTCCGCCAGCACGGGGTCCGCCATCCCGAAGGGGGCGGAGCCGGCCGCTCCGGTGGAGCCGGTGCTCGCGACGGGGTAGAGCCCGGTCGAGAGCAGTCCGCGTACCGCGCTGTCCACATCCGCGTACCCGAACGGGCAGAACACCCGCCCCGAACCGTCCGGCCGGAGCCCGGCCCCCTCCACCAGCGCGTCCAGGTCCCGCGGAGCGGGCCCGCCGCCCAGGACCGAGGGCGCCGTGCAGCGCTCCGCCGGGCCCCAGTCGGCCAGCACCACCGCCCCGCCGCGGCGGACCGCGGGCAGCGCCGCCGCCAGGGCCTCCGGGGCCGGGGAGAAGGCCAGTACGGCGTCGTACGGGCGCGGCGGCTCCGGCTGCTCCGGCGGAGCCGCCAGGACCTCCAGCAGCCGCTCACGGGCCAGCGCCCGCCGGGCCGGATCCGCCTCCACACCCGTGGCCACGGCTCCCCGGCCGGCTGCCAGCAGCAGGGACAGGCCCGCCCCGCAGTCCAGGCCGAGCAGCCGGTCGCCCGGCCCGACCTCCAGCCGGTCGTAGACCGCTTCGTACAGCGGTACCAGCATCCGTTCCTGGATCTCCGCCCAGTCCCGGGCGACGAGCGTCGCCGTCGGCGTCGGTGTCATCGAAAGAGCGCTCCTGATTCCGTCTCGCCCCCTTGCCCCCGTTGCCAGAGAACTCCCCATTCGCCCCCGCGTCCAGAGGAGCGCACCACCCGATTCACGTATCGCGCGCCGGGCGCCGTACGATTCGCGGCATGGCAAAGGCACCCGTTCTCACCCCGCAGGCGGAGGATTTCCCCCGCTGGTACCAGGATCTGATCAACAAGGCCGAGCTGGCCGACAACGGTCCGGTCCGCGGCACCATGGTCATCCGACCGTACGGCTACGGCCTGTGGGAGCGGATGCAGCAGGAGATGGACGCGCGCATCAAGGACGCGGGCGCCCAGAACGCGTACTTCCCCCTCTTCATCCCGCAGTCGTACCTGACGAAGGAAGCTGAGCACGTCGAGGGCTTCGCCCCCGAGCTCGCGGTCGTCACGCACGGCGGCGGCAAGGAGCTGGAGGAGCCGGTCGTCGTCCGGCCCACGTCCGAGACGATCATCAACGACTACTTCTCCAAGTGGGTCCAGAGCTACCGCGACCTGCCCCTGCTGATCAACCAGTGGGCCAACGTGGTCCGCTGGGAGATGCGCCCGCGCGTGTTCCTCCGTACGAGCGAGTTCCTCTGGCAGGAGGGCCACACGGCCCACGCCACCTACGAGGAAGCCCGTGACTACGCCGCCCGCATCCACACGGACGTCTACGGCGACTTCATGACGAACGTGCTCGGCATCGACGTCGTGCTCGGCCGCAAGACCGCCAAGGAGCGCTTCGCCGGAGCCATCAACACCCTCACCCTCGAGGGCATGATGGGCGACGGCAAGGCCCTCCAGCTGGGCACGAGCCACGAGCTCGGCACCAACTTCGCCAAGGCCTTCAACACCCAGTACCTGTCGAAGGAAGGCAAGCAGGAGCTCGTCTGGCAGACCTCGTGGGGCGTTTCGACCCGCATGGTCGGCGGCCTGATCATGTCCCACGGCGACGACAACGGCCTGCGGGTCCCGCCGCGCCTCGCGCACATCCAGGTCGTCGTCATGGCGATCAAGGGCGACGAGGCCGTGACCAAGGTCCGCGAGCTGGGTGCTCAGCTGAAGGCCGCCGGACTCCGCGTCCATGTCGACGACCGCGTCGACACCCCCTTCGGCCGCCGCGCCGTGGACTGGGAGCTCAAGGGCGTACCGGTCCGCATCGAGATCGGCCCCCGCGACCTGGAGGCCGGCACCGCGATGCTGGCCCGCCGGATCCCGGGCGGGAAGACCCCCGTGCAGATCGACGCCCTCGCCGACCTGCTGCCCAAGGTGCTGGACGAGGACCAGGCGCAGCTGCTGCGCGAGTCCCGCGAGCGCCGCGAGGCCCGCACCTCCGACGTCTCCACCATCGGTGAGGCCGCCGAGGCCGCCATCGCCGGCGGCTGGGCGCGGATCCCGTGGGCCGACCTCGGTCCGGAGGGCGAGGCGAAGCTGGCCGAGCAGGCCGTCTCCGTGCGCTGCCTGATCGCCGCGGACGGGTCGGTTCCGGAGACGGACGACGCCCCGGGTACGCTCGCGATCGTCGCGCGCTCGTACTGACGGGCCGAAAGGGCTTCCCGGCCCCGGCGTGCGGCACGTGCCGCACGCCGGGGCCGGTTCACTTTGGTCGACGTTACGTACCGACTCCTCCTGGGATCGGCGCACCCGTCCTCGTCAGGACGCATGAGTGTGAACTGACTGGTACGTGCAAAAAATTTGGAATGGCCCGGAATCGGAACACCCGGGCACCTCGGCTCGTTGTCACGACGTGAGCACGACACCACCTGTTCTCGCCGCAGAGCTGGCGCAGGCGTGGGCCGATATTCAGCGGTACCACCCCGAGCTGCCTGACCTTGCCGCGCCCGAGTCCCTGATCGGAGAGTCCTCGTCCGCCTGCGGCGCCGAACTCTCCTTCGAGCGACTGCTGCACGAGGCAGTCCACGGCATCGCCGCCGCCCGCGGTGTCCGTGACACCTCGCGCGCCGGCCGCTACCACAACCGCAGATTCCTCGCGATCGCCGAGGAAATGGGGCTGGACCACTCCGAAGAGCCGCACGCGAGCAGCGGCTTCTCCCTGGTCACGCTCAATCCGGAGGCGAAGCGGCGCTACCGGGCCACCATCGAACGCCTTCAGCGCGCACTGAAGGCGCACACGGCCGCCACCGCGGCCGACACCAAGCGCAGCTTCCGAGGGCCGGCGGCGCGGCACGGCTCCTCGGGCGGCGGTGTGCGGGTCAAGGCGGTCTGCGACTGCGGGCGCAACGTACGGGTGGTCCCCTCCGTGCTGGCCCAGGCGCCGATCGTGTGCGGTGGCTGCATGAAGCCCTTCCGCATCCCCGACGTGGCCATCGCGGCGGCCTCCTGACCGCCGTCGCCGTAGCCGTCGCCACCGGGGCCACCGCCCCACGGCGAACGGGCCGCCGGGCCACCGCTCCCACCGGGGCGGCAGCCGACGGCCCGGGCGCGGGTGGCCCGCACCCGGGCGGCCCGCACCGCCGCACACCGGTGGGGTGTGCCGTGCGCCCGGTCGTGCCCGCCCGGCTGAGCCCGCCGCAGGCGTATGGCACAATGGCTAGCTGTACTCGACAGTCGCATAGGACCCCTCTCTCCTCCGGCTGACGCGTCCATCGGGCACCCGAGTACCGCAACCCCACGTGGCATCTCATGTGCCCAACCACGTCAAGTTCAGGAGACACCACTCCAGTGGCAGTCAAGATCAAGCTCAAGCGCCTCGGCAAGATTCGCCAGCCGCACTACCGCATCGTCGTCGCCGACGCCCGCACCCGCCGGGACGGTCGCGCGATCGAAGAGATCGGTATCTACCACCCGACCTACAACCCGTCGCGCATCGAGGTCAACGCCGAGCGTGCGCAGTACTGGCTGTCCGTCGGCGCCCAGCCCACCGAGGCTGTGCTCGCCATCCTGAAGCTGACCGGTGACTGGCAGGCCCACAAGGGTCTCCCCGCCCCCGCGCCGCTCCTGCAGCCGGAGACGAAGGAGAGCAAGCGTCGCTCCTTCGACGAGTTCGCCAAGGCCCTCGAGGGCATCGGCGAGGGCAAGGGCGAGGCCATCACGCAGAAGGCGAAGAAGGCCGACAAGAAGGCGGACGAGGCTGAGGCCGCCGCCGAGTCGACCGAGGCCTGAGCATGCTCGAGGAGGCTCTTGAGCACCTCGTAAAGGGCATTGTGGACAACCCCGACGAAGTGCAGGTCGCCTCGCGCAACCTGCGTCGCGGGCAGGTGCTCGAGGTCCGGGTTCACCCCGACGACCTAGGCAAGGTGATCGGTCGCAACGGCCGCACCGCACGTGCTCTGCGTACCGTCGTGGGCGCCATCGGCGGCCGGGGGATCCGCGTCGACCTCGTCGACGTGGACCAGGTCCGCTGAGCAGTTGAATCACCGGCACGGGCCGGGGAGGGCGTAGGTCGCCCGCCCCGGCCCGAGTCGTTTCTGCCCCCGGGCAGGAGCGACCATTGATCTGAGCAACCACGCCGCAGTAAGGGAAGAGCACAGTGGAGTTGGTAGTCGCGCGGATCGGCCGCGCCCACGGCATCAAGGGTGAGGTCACCGTCGAGGTGCGCACGGACGAGCCGGAGCTGCGGCTCAGCCCCGGCGCCGTGCTCAGGACGGAGCCCGCGACGGTGGGACCGCTGACGATCGAGACCGGCCGCGTGCACAGCGGGCGGCTCCTGCTCCGCTTCGCGGGCGTCAAGGACCGCACCGGCGCCGAGTCGCTGCGCAACACCCTCCTGATCGCCGAGGTGGACCCCTCCGAGCTGCCGGAGGAGGACGACGAGTACTACGACCACCAGCTGATGGACCTGGACGTGGTGCTGGCGGACGGCACCGAGATCGGCCGGATCACCGAGATCTCCCACCTGCCCTCGCAGGACCTCTTCATCGTCGAGCGGCCGGACGGCTCCGAGGTGATGATCCCCTTCGTGGAGGAGATCGTCGCCGAGATCGACCTGGAGGAGCAGCGCTGTGTCATCACCCCGCCGCCCGGGCTGATCGACGAGCGCGAGGCGATCGTCGTCTCCACCCGTGACGAGGAAGCGGCCGACTCCACCGACTCCACCGACGCCGCGGACTCCGGGGACAAGGCCTGATGCGACTCGACGTCGTCACGATCTTCCCCGAGTACCTGGAGCCGCTGAACGTCTCCCTCGTCGGCAAGGCCCGGGCCCGCGGGCAGCTCGACGTACACGTCCACGACCTGCGGGACTGGACGTACGACCGGCACAACACGGTGGACGACACCCCGTACGGCGGTGGTCCCGGCATGGTCATGAAGACCGAGCCCTGGGGCGAGGCTCTGGACTCCGCGCTGGCCGACGGCTACGAGGCAGGGGCGCACGGGCCGGTCGTCGTCGTCCCCACCCCCAGCGGCCGGCCCTTCACCCAGGAGCTGGCCGTCGAGCTCTCCGAGCGGCCCTGGCTGATCTTCACGCCGGCCCGGTACGAGGGCATCGACCGCCGGGTCATGGACGAGTACGCCACGCGCATGCCGGTGTACGAGGTCTCCATCGGCGACTACGTGCTGGCGGGCGGCGAGGCCGCCGTACTGGTGGTCACCGAGGCCGTCGCCCGACTGCTGCCCGGGGTGCTCGGCAACGCCGAATCACACCGGGACGACTCCTTCGCGCCGGGCGAGATGGCGAACCTGCTGGAGGGGCCCGTCTACACCAAGCCCCCCGTGTGGCGCGGCCGGGACATCCCCGAGGTGCTGCTCAGCGGCCACCACGGGAAGATCGCCCGGTGGCGCCGGGACGAGGCCTTCCGCCGGACCGCGCAGAACCGCCCGGACCTGATCGAGCGCTGCGAGGCCTCCGCCTTCGACAAGAAGGACCGGGAGATCCTCTCCGCCCTGGGCTGGAAGCCGTCGGCCGACGGCCGATTTTGGCGCAGGCCCCCAGCCGTGGAAGAATAGGCGGCTGTTGTGTGCTCGCGGACGCCCCTGCCACAGGGGGACCGTCGTCCGCCGGGTTCCACGACTCCCGAATTCTCTCCGGAAACCCGCACTGGCGACCTGTGGCGTCATGCGAAGAAAGCAGACGAAGAACATGTCTCACCTGCTCGATGGCGTCAACGCCGCCGCGCTCCGCTCGGACGTCCCGGCCTTCCGCCCGGGTGACACGATCAACGTGCACGTCCGCGTGATCGAGGGCAACCGCTCCCGTATCCAGCAGTTCAAGGGCGTAGTCATCCGCCGCCAGGGCGCCGGTGTCTCCGAGACCTTCACCGTGCGCAAGGTCTCCTTCAGCGTCGGCGTGGAGCGTACCTTCCCGGTCCACTCCCCGATCTTCGAGAAGATCGAGCTCGTCACCCGCGGTGACGTTCGCCGTGCCAAGCTGTACTACCTCCGTGAGCTCCGCGGCAAGGCCGCGAAGATCAAGGAGAAGCGCGACCGCTGAGGTCGACTCCGGAGTCCGGGGGCGGCCGGATAGGCTCGCCCTCGATGGACACCGAAGCACCTCACACGCAGCGCGGCCACTCTTCCCCCGTCGAGGGGGACGAGCGGCCGCGTTTTGCGTTCTCCCGGAGCGGGCGGACCGCCGGCGGGCGACCCCTGACGTGGCGCCGAGCCGGAGTGCTCGGTGTGGTCTGCACCGTGTTCCTGCTGCTGCTCAGCAACTTCGTCGTCCAGCCCTTCCTGATCCCGAGCCGCTCGATGGAGCCGACGCTCCGGGTCGGGGACCGGGTGCTGGTCAACAAGCTGGCGTACCGATTCGGCGAGCAGCCCCGTCGCGGGGACCTGGTGGTTTTTGACGGCACGGGCTCCTTCGTGCGGGAACGCCCCGCGGGAAATCCGGTCGGCGCCCTGCTGCACGGAGCGGCCTCGGCGCTCGGGCTGGCGGAGCCGTCCGACACCGACTTCGTGAAGCGGGTCGTGGGCGTCGGCGGTGACGACGTGGTGTGCTGCGACGCGGGCGGGCGGGTGGCGGTGAACGGCGTGCCGCTGGACGAGCCGTACCTGTACCCCGGTGACGCCCCCTCGGTGGTGCCCTTCCGGATCGTCGTACCGCTTGGGACCCTGTGGGTCATGGGTGATCATCGTTCCCAGTCCCGCGACTCGCGGGACCACCTGGGGGAGCCGGGCGGGGGGATGGTGCCGGTGGAGAAGGTGATCGGGCGGGCCGACTGGATCGGTTGGCCGCTCTCGCGCTGGGACTCCGTAGGCGGTGGTCATGGGTAGCCGCGGGCGGTCGAAGGGCGGACGGGACTGGGACTTCGAGCCCGAGCCGGAGCCCGAGCCCGCCCCGGCCCGGCTGGTGGCGGGCGGCCGGGTGGAGGGCGGCCGGGCCGAACGGCGCCGGACGGCCCGCAAGGTGCGGCGGCGCCGCCGCACGCGCCGGGCCGGCGAACTGCCGCTGCTGGTCGTCGTGGCCCTGTGCATAGCGCTGCTCCTCAAGACCTTCCTGGTGCAGGCCTTTTTCATTCCGTCGGGCTCGATGGAGCAGACCATACGGATCGGCGACCGCGTCCTCGTGGACAAGCTGACCCCGTGGTTCGGCTCCACGATCGAGCGCGGTGACATCGTCGTGTTCAAGGACCCGGGCGGCTGGCTGCGGGGCGAGGCGGCCCGCCCGGCCAAGGACCCCGTGGTGGTCAAGCAGGTGAAGCAGGCGCTGACCTTCATCGGCCTGCTTCCTTCGGCCGACGAGCAGGATCTGATCAAGCGGGTCATCGGCGTCGGCGGGGACAGCGTCAAGTGCTGCGACAGCAGGGGCCGGGTCACCGTCAACGGCTCGCCGCTCGATGAGCCGTACGTGAACCCGGGCAACGCTCCCTCGGACATCCCCTTCGACGTGCAGGTGCCGGAGGGCCGGCTCTTCGTCATGGGCGATCACCGCGCCAACTCGGCCGACTCCCGATTCCACCTCGACGAGGGGTTTCAGGGCACCATCGCCGAGAGCGGGGTCGTGGGAGAGGCCGTCGTGATCGCCTGGCCGTTCGGGCACTGGACGAAGCTGGAACAGCCGGCGACCTTCCGGATGGTGCCCGATCAGGCACGGCGCGAAGGACGCGGCCGTCGTCGGCGCCGTCGGGGCGCGCCGTTCGCATAGTGTGTCCTCGGTCTCCCGCGCCTTAGGGAACTCCCGCTCGTTAAGGGAGGGGAGGGCCCGTGCCGGCTTCGGCGCGGGCGGCAATCGCGAGTGAGGAGTGGATGTGGGGGACGTGGCGGTAGGCGCACGGTCCGGACGCGACGAGGGCGAGGAGCGTCCTGACGACGCCGGCCCGCGCGAGGCCGGGGCCGAGGAGGACGGCGCTGCCAAGGAGCACTCGCACCGTTCCTTCTGGAAGGAGCTTCCGCTCCTCATCGGCATCGCGCTGCTGCTGGCCCTGCTGATCAAGACCTTCCTGGTCCAGGCGTTCTCGATCCCGTCCGACTCGATGCAGAACACCCTGCAGCGGGGGGACCGGGTGCTGGTGGACAAGCTGACCCCGTGGTTCGGCTCCGAGCCGGAGCGCGGCGAGGTCGTCGTCTTCCACGACCCCGCGAACTGGCTGTCCGGGGAGCCCACCCCCGAGCCGAACATCTTCCAGCAGGTGCTCAGCAAGATCGGCCTGATGCCGGACGCCGCCGAGAAGGACCTGATCAAGCGGACCATCGCGATCGGCGGGGACACGGTCGAGTGCAAGAAGGGGGGACCGGTCGTCGTCAACGGCAAGGAGCTGGACGAGCCGTACATCTACCCCGGCAACACCCCGTGCGACGACGCCCCGTTCGGCCCGATCACCGTGCCCAAGGGCAAGATCTGGGTCATGGGCGACCACCGGCAGAACTCCCAGGACTCCCGCTACCACATGCAGGATTCCACCGGGGGCTTCGTGCCGGTCGACAAGGTCGTCGGCCGGGCCGTCGTGGTCGCGTGGCCGCTGACCCGCTGGTCCACCCTGCCCGTCCCGGAGACCTTCGACCAGCCGGGCATCGGCAACCAGGCCGCGGCGACCGCGCTCGGCCTCGGGGCCGCCGGGCTGGCGCCGGTCGGGCTCGGCCCGGCCGCGCTGGGGCTCGTCGGAGCCGTCCCGCTCGTCATGTGGAGCCGGCGGAAGCTGACCGGCGGCCGTACCGACGGGTAGGGTGCCGCCCAGGTCGACGATCCCGAAGTGTGTGGGGGCGCTGGAATGGGCGGAACACAAGCAATACGCAGTGGCAGCGATGGCCGCGGCGGTCTCGGCAACGTGTTGTCGGGCATCGCCGTGGCCATCGGCTTTGCGCTCTTCCTGGGCGGCTTCGTGTGGGGGGCGGTCGTCTACCGGCCCTACACGGTGCCCACCGACTCGATGATGCCCACGGTGCGGCCCGGGGACCGGCTGCTGGCGCAGCGCATCGACGGCGCCGAGGTGCGCCGCGGCGACGTCGTCATCTTCAGCGATTCCCTGTGGAGCGATTCGCCCATGGTCAAGCGGGTCGTCGGCATCGGCGGCGACACCGTGAAGTGCTGCGGCGCGGGCGGCGAGCTGACGGTGAACGGCACCGCTCTGGACGAGCCGTACGCGGACACCACCCGGCCCGATACGGGCCTGGCCATGCCGCCCGGACAGACCGCGCCCACCGGGACCCCCTTCGAGGTGACGGTCCCCGAGGGCAACCTCTTCCTGCTGGGCGACCGGCGGGCCGCCTCCCTGGACTCCCGGGCTCACCTGCAGGAGGCCGGGCAGGGCACCGTGCCCCGGTCGGCCGTCAGCGCCCGCGTCGATGCCCTGGCCTGGCCCTCCATGACGATGGTGGAGCGGCCGGCTACGTACGCGGCCCTGCCCGGCGGCATCTCGCGGCCCGGGCCGCTGCGCCTGCAGGTCGTGGCGGTACTGGCCGGGGCCGCCCTGGTGGTGCTGGGAGCCGCGTACGGGCCCGTCGCACGGGTCCTGGGGCGCGGGCGGCGGAAGGAGCCCGCCGGTGCCCACTGACCCGCCCGGGGAGCGCGGCGGCCGCAAGGTGTCGCGGGTGATCCTGCTGGACCCGGCCGACCGGATCCTGCTGCTGCACGGCTTCGAGCCGGCCGACCCCTCGGACGACTGGTGGTTCACCCCCGGCGGCGGGCTGGAGGGGACGGAGAGCCGGGAGCAGGCGGCACTGCGCGAGCTGGCGGAGGAGACCGGGATCACGGACGTGGAGCTGGGCCCGGTGCTGTGGCACCGCTACTGCTCCTTCCCCTTCGACGGACGGCGCTGGGAGCAGGACGAGTGGTACTTCCTGGCCCGTACCACCCAGACGGCCACCGAGATGGGCGGCCTCACCGAGCTGGAGCGGCGCAGCGTCACCGGAGCGCGGTGGTGGACCTCCGAGGAACTTCTCGCAGCACATGAGACGGTGTACCCGACCAGACTCGCCGAGCTGCTCCGTACGCTGCTCGACGACGGTCCTCCGGGTGAGCCGGTGGTCCTGGCCCCGGAAATCGTTTAGGGGCACATGGGCCTGGCGCACAATAGGGGGACGCACGGCTGAAGGGGAACATGCCATGAGTGCCGAGGACCTCGAAAAGTACGAGACCGAGATGGAGCTGAAGCTCTATCGGGAGTACCGCGACGTCGTCGGGCTGTTCAAGTATGTGATCGAGACGGAACGCCGTTTCTACCTCACGAACGACTACGAGATGCAGGTGCATTCCGTTCAGGGGGAGGTGTTCTTCGAGGTCTCGATGGCCGACGCGTGGGTGTGGGACATGTACCGCCCGGCCCGCTTCGTGAAGCAGGTGCGGGTGCTGACCTTCAAGGACGTGAACATCGAGGAGCTCAACAAGAGCGATCTCGAACTGCCCGGCAGCTGAGCGGCCTCACCCCACGGGGTGAGGCCGTTGTCCACAACGGCCGGGTTGTCCACCAAGATCCACAAGGTGGGCGGGGGCGCGGGACATTCGGTGCCGGAGGTGGTGCCGGATGAACGCGAAGGGCGTGGCACAGCAGGCATTGGGGCGGTACGGCGAGGACCTCGCGGCGCGGCGGCTGACCGAAGCCGGGATGACCGTGATCGCGCGGAACTGGCGGTGCCGCGGCGGGGAGATCGACATCGTCGCCCGGGACGGGGACGCCCTCGTCGTGTGCGAGGTCAAGACCCGCCGGGCGAGTGTCTTCGAGCATCCGATGGCCGCCGTGCGGCCCGCCAAGGCCGAGCGGCTGCGCGGGCTCGCCGGGCGCTGGCTCGCCGACCACGGCGGACCACCCCCGGGCGGGGTGCGCATCGACCTCGTCGGGGTACTGCTGCCCCGGCGCGGAGCTCCCCTGGTGGAACACGTCAGGGGGGTGGCCTGATGGGCTTCGCGCGCGCCTGCTCGGTGGCCCTGATCGGCGTCGACGGCGTGGTGGTCGAGGTCCAGGCCGACCTGGAGCCGGGGGTGGCCGCCTTCACCCTGGTGGGGCTGCCGGACAAGACCCTGGTCGAGAGCCGGGACCGGGTCCGGGCGGCGGTGGTCAACTCGGGCGCGGCCTGGCCGCAGAAGAAGCTCACGGTCGGGCTGAGCCCGGCCTCGGTACCGAAGTCCGGTGCGGGTTTCGACCTGGCCGTCGCCGCGGCGGTGCTCGGGGCCGCCGAGGTGGTGGACCCGGGCGCGATCGCCGACCTCGTCCTGATCGGGGAGCTGGGGCTGGACGGCCGGGTGCGCCCGGTCCGGGGGATCCTGCCCGCCGTCCTCGCCGCCGCGGAGGCCGGCTACCGGCAGGTGGTGGTCCCGCAGCAGTGCGCGGCCGAGGCCGCGCTCGTCCCGGACGTCTCGGTGCTCGGCGTACGCAGCCTGCGCCAGCTGATCGCGGTGCTCACCGGCGGCGAGCTCCCCGAGGAGGAGCCCGGCGACCCGCCGGGCCGGCCCGACCCGATGCTCGCCGGGCTGCTCGTCCCGGGGGCGGGACTGGGCACGGGGCTGGCCCGCGCCCGTCCCGGGTGTGAGGACGGCGGCGGCTTCCCCGACCTCGCCGACGTGGCCGGGCAGCACACGGCGCGCCGCGCCCTGGAGGTCGCGGCCGCCGGTGGACACCACCTCTTCCTCAGCGGACCGCCCGGAGCGGGCAAGACCATGCTGGCCGAACGGCTGCCCTGGCTGCTGCCGCCGCTCACCCGTCAGGACTCCGTGGAGGTCACGGCCGTCCACTCGGTCGCGGGAATCCTGCCGCCCGGCGAACCACTGGTCGCCAGGCCGCCGTACTGCGCGCCGCACCATTCGGCGACCATGCAGTCCCTGGTGGGCGGCGGGACCGGGATCCCGAGGCCAGGGGCTGTCTCGCTGGCGCACCGGGGCGTGCTCTTCCTCGACGAGGCCGCCGAGTTCCACAGCCGGGCCCTGGACGCGCTGCGCCAGCCCCTCGAATCGGGGCACGTGGTCATCGCCCGCGCCGCCGGAGTGGTAAGGCTGCCCGCCAGGTTCCTGATGGTGCTCGCCGCGAACCCGTGCCCGTGCGGGCGGCACACCCTGCACGGAGCCGGGTGCGAGTGCCCGCCCTCGGTGATCCGGCGTTACCAGGCGCGCCTGTCCGGGCCGTTGCTCGACCGGGTGGACCTGAGGGTGGAGGTCGAGCCCGTGACCCGCGGCGACCTGCTGGGGCAGGGCGGCCGCGGGGAATCCACCGCCGTGGTCGCCGACCGGGTGCGGGAGGCCCGGGAGCGCGCCGCGGCCAGGCTCGCCGACACGCCCTGGCGGCTCAACTCCGAAGTGCCCGGGCAGGAACTGCGCACGCGGTGGCAGGCGGGACCGGGAGCGCTGGCCCCCGCCGAGCGCGATCTGGAACGGGGGCTGCTCACCGCGCGCGGGCTGGACCGGGTGCTGCGGGTCGCCTGGACCGTGGCGGACCTGCGCGGGCGGGACCGGCCCGAGGCGCTGGACGTGGCCGTGGCACTGGAGCTGCGGACCGGGATCGCCCGCGGGGCGATGTCGCTGCCGGGGGCCGGGACATGACCGGAACCGGGGACGGGGAGCTGCTGGCGCGGGCCGCGCTCACCCGGGTGCTGGAGCCCGGCGACGCGCACGGCGGACGGTGGCTGAGGGAGTTCGGCGCGGTGGGTCTGATACGGCTGCTGACCGACCCCGGGGCGGAGCCGGGCACGCCGTCGGGCGTGGGACCGGAGCGGCTCGCCGGATACCGCAGACGGGCGGCGCTGGCCGACCCCGAGCGGGACCTCCAGCTGGCCGCCGGGGCGGGGGCCCGGTTCGTGTTCCCGGGATCGGCCGAGTGGCCGACCCAGCTCGACGACCTCGGCGACGAACGCCCCGTCGGGCTGTGGCTCCGGGGCCGCCCGAACCTCCGTACCTGGGCACTGCGTTCGGTTTCCGTGGTCGGGGCCCGGGCCTGCACCCCGTACGGTGCGTACATGGCGCAGACCCTGGCCGCCGGGCTCGCCGAACGGGGCTGGGTCGTGGTCTCCGGCGCCGCCTTCGGGATCGACGGAGCCGCGCACCGAGGCGCCCTCGCCTCCAGCGGAGCGACCGCCGCGGTGCTCGCCTGCGGGGTGGACGTCGCCTACCCGCGCGGACACGCCGGGCTGCTCGGCCGGATCGCCGGGCAGGGGCTGATCCTGGGGGAGTTGCCACCGGGCAGCCACCCGACCCCCAGCCGGTTCGTCCTGCGCAACCGGGTCATCGCCGCCCTCACCCGGGGCACGGTCGTCGTCGAGGCCGCGCACCGCAGCGGTTCCCTGGTCACGGCCCGGCGGGCGCAGCGCCTCGGGCGGTTCACCATGGGCGTCCCCGGGCCCGCCACCAGCGCACTCTCCGCCGGGGTGCACGAGCTGCTGCGCGGCGAGGCCGTGCTCGTCACCGACGCGGCCGAGGTGGTCGAGCTGGTCGGGGCCATGGGCGAGCTGGCTCCCGAGCGGCGCGGCCCGGTGTTCGCCCGGGACCTGCTGGACCGGGACACCGCCCGCGTGCTGGAAGCGCTGCCGGCCGGCCGCCCGGCGGACGTGGGCGAGTTGGCACGTGCCTCCGGCACCGGCGCCGATGAAGTCATCGGCAGACTGTACGAACTTCACTCTCTGGGGTTCGTCGAACGGCAGGGCGACGGCTGGCAGTTGAGCAGACAAACGGCTGGAGGAGGCACACAAACCGGAGGTGACCGGCGAGGCGGTCGTTGACCTGGGGTGTTCCGGTGAAAGAGTGAAAGCGATGAGAGACGCGGTCTTCCCGGTGGCGGTCACCGGGACCGAGCGCCAGGCGCCGGTCCCGGGTCGTCCGCGCGAGTCGGGGCGCCCCTCGGCCCCCGCGCCATCCCGTACTCTTCGCGCACCGCGACACTCTCGTCACGCTACGCTCCCAAGGAATCCGGCTCCGGCAAAGGCGAAGCATGCCCCAGCACACCTCAGGGTCCGACCGCGCTGCGGTGCCCCCCGCTGCCCGCGGCGGCGTGCGGTCCACCGCGCCCTCGTCCCTGGAGGTGCTGTGGCGCTCGTACAAGGAATCGGGTGACGAGCGGCTGCGGGAGCAGCTGATCCTCCACTACTCGCCCCTGGTCAAGTACGTCGCCGGCCGCGTCAGCGTGGGCCTGCCGCCCAACGTGGAGCAGGCCGACTTCGTCTCCTCCGGGGTCTTCGGGCTGATCGACGCCATCGAGAAGTTCGACATCGACCGGTCGATCAAGTTCGAGACGTACGCGATCACCCGGATCCGCGGCGCGATGATCGACGAGTTGCGGGCACTGGACTGGATCCCCCGCTCGGTCCGGCAGAAGGCGCGCGCCGTGGAACGGGCCTACGCCACGCTGGAGGCCCAGCTGCGGCGCACCCCGACGGAGAGCGAGGTCGCCGGGGAGATGGGGATCGGGGTGGAGGACCTCCACACCGTCTTCAGCCAGCTGTCGCTGGCCAACGTGGTCGCCCTGGAGGAATTGCTGCACGTCGGCGGGGAGGGCGGCGACCGCCTCTCGCTGATGGACACGCTGGAGGACACCGCAGCCGACAACCCGGTGGCGGTGGCCGAGGACCGCGAACTGCGCCGCCTGCTGGCACGGGCCATCAACACACTTCCCGAGCGGGAGAAGACCGTGGTGACCCTCTACTACTACGAGGGGCTCACGCTCGCCGAGATCGGCAACGTCCTGGGCGTCACCGAGAGCCGGGTCAGCCAGATCCACACCAAGTCCGTGCTGCAACTGCGCGCGAAGTTGGCCGATGTGGGGAGGTGAGCTTGCGGTACCTCCGTAGAGTGGATGCGTGCCCAGGATTCGAGCGGCCTCCGTGGCCGAGCACCGGTCGATGCAGCGCGGCGCCCTCTTGGACGCTGCGCGTTCCCTGCTGTCCGAAGGCGGGACGGAGGCGCTGACCTTCCCCGCCCTCGCGGAGCGGACCGGGCTGGCCCGGTCCTCCGTGTACGAGTACTTCCGCTCCCGCGCCGCCGTGGTCGAAGAGCTGTGCGCCGTGGACTTCCCCGTGTGGGCCGCCGAGATCGAGGCGGCGATGGAGCAGGCGCAGTCGCCGGAGGCGAAGATCGAGGCGTACGTGCGCAGCCAGTTGGGGCTGGTGGGGGACCGGCGCCACCGCGCGGTGGTGGCCATCTCGGCCAGCGAGCTGGACGCGGGCGCGCGGGAGAAGATCCGGGCGGCCCACGGTGGGCTGGTGGCGATGATCGTCGAGGCGCTGAGCGGCCTGGGGCAGGCGGAGCCGAGGCTGGCCGCGATGCTGTTGCAGGGGGTCGTGGATGCGGCCGTGCGGCGGATCGAGCTCGGCGCGGCGGAGGATCCCGCCGTCGTGACGGAGGCCGCCGTCGCCATGGCCCTGCGGGGCGTACGGGGCTGAGCTCCGGCCGAGGTCCCCGGGGCTCCGCCCCGGATCCCGTGCCTCCGCCCCGGATCCCGTGCCTCCGCCCCGGACCCCGTGCCTCCGCCCCGGACCCCGTGCCTCACACGCCGGCGGGGCCGGATTCCGCCGGGTGTTCGACCGGTGGGACCGGTAGGAGGCGGGGTGTCGGGCGGGGGAGGAGGGTCAGGGGGTTGAGGTAGGTCTCGCCCGCCAGCAGGCCCCAGTGCAGACACGGCGCCGGGCAGTGCGAGCCCTCCGTCAGGACCGCCACCACCTGGCCCGCCCTGACCTGCTCGCCCTCCGTGACCAGGGGCCGGACCGGCTCGTACGTCGTGCGCAGGCCGTTCGGCAGGGCCAGCGAGAGGACCCCGCGGCCGGCGACGGGGCCCGCGTGGTGGACCCGGCCGTCCGCGACCGCCCGGATCTCCGCGCCCACCGGGGCCGACAGGTCCACGCCGCGGTGACCGGCCGCGTACGGGGTCGGCGGCGGGTCCCACCAGCGGGCCACCGACAGCGGCGCGGGCAGCGGGCGGACCCCCGGGACGGCCGACTGGGCCAGGGCCAGGAGCAGGCTGAGCAGCAACGTCGTCATGGGCCACAGCGTCGCGCGCGTGAGCCGGCCCGTGCCCGGTCCTGTGGACGACCGGGCCGCTGTGGACAACGGCGTCACCCGGCATACCGCCGGGTCCCGTACACTTCTTGTGGCGATCCGGGTCACCGGGTCGACTTCGCACGCCCCGGCGCCAGGCTGAAACAGCCAGGTGACAGCGTCTCTCGGTCCCCTCATGGGGGCAGGGCGCGGTGGGGCGTCAGGAACCAAACCGAGAAACCAAGGAGATGGCCATGGCCGTCGTCACGATGCGGGAGCTGCTGGAAAGCGGCGTCCACTTCGGTCACCAGACCCGCCGTTGGAACCCGAAGATGAAGCGCTTCATCTTCACGGAGCGCAACGGCATCTACATCATCGACCTGCTGCAGTCGCTGTCGTACATCGACCGCGCCTACGAGTTCGTGAAGGAGACCGTCGCGCACGGTGGCTCCATCATGTTCGTCGGTACCAAGAAGCAGGCCCAGGAGGCCATCGCCGAGCAGGCGACGCGCGTTGGTATGCCGTACGTCAACCAGCGGTGGCTGGGTGGCATGCTCACCAACTTCTCCACCGTCTACAAGCGCCTTCAGCGTCTGAAGGAGCTTGAGGCGATCGACTTCGAGGACGTCGCCGCCTCGGGTCTCACCAAGAAGGAGCTCCTGGTCCTCTCCCGCGAGAAGACCAAGCTGGAGAAGACCCTCGGTGGTATCCGCGAGATGTCGAAGGTTCCCAGCGCCGTCTGGATCGTCGACACCAAGAAGGAGCACATCGCCGTCGGTGAGGCGCGCAAGCTCCACATCCCGGTCGTCGCGATCCTCGACACCAACTGCGACCCCGACGAGGTCGACTACAAGATCCCGGGCAACGACGACGCGATCCGTTCCGTCACCCTGCTCACCCGCGTGATCGCCGACGCCGTCGCCGAGGGCCTCATCGCCCGCTCCGGCGCTGCGACCGGCGACTCGAAGCCGGGCGAGAAGGCCGCCGCCGAGCCGCTCGCCGAGTGGGAGCGCGACCTGCTCGAGGGTGACAAGAAGGCCGACGAGACCGAGGCCGCCCCGGCTGCCGAGGCTGTCGCCGAGGCCCCGGCCGCCGAGGCCCCGGCCGCCGAGGCTGTCGAGGCTCCGGCCGCTGAGGCTGTCGAGGCTCCGGCCGCCGACGCCGAGCAGGCCTGACCCACTGAGAGCGCCCGGCGTTCACGCGCCGGGCACTCGCAGCACGGACGATGACGGCGGGGGAGCCGCGCCAAAAGCGCGGCGCCTCCGCCGTTCACCCGTAGATCTACGACTTCGAGAGAGAATCACAGACTCATGGCGAACTACACCGCCGCTGACGTCAAGAAGCTCCGCGAGCTCACCGGCGTCGGCATGATGGACTGCAAGAACGCGCTGGTCGAGTCCGACGGCGACGTCGACAAGGCCATCGAGGCCCTCCGCATCAAGGGTCAGAAGGGCGTCGCCAAGCGCGAGGGCCGTTCTGCCGAGAACGGTGCCGTTGCCTCCCTCATCGCCGACGACAACACCTCCGGTGTCCTCGTCGAGCTGAAGTGCGAGACGGACTTCGTCGCCAAGGGCGACAAGTTCCAGGCGGTCACCAACCAGATCGCCGCGCACATCGCCGCGACCTCCCCGGCCGACATCGAGGCGCTGCTCGCGTCCGAGATCGAGCCCGGCAAGACCGTCCAGGCGTTCGTGGACGAGGCCAACGCCAACCTCGGCGAGAAGATCGTCCTGGACCGCTTCGCGCAGTTCACCGGCGGTTACGTCTCGGCGTACATGCACCGCACCATGCCCGACCTGCCGTTCCAGATCGGCGTCCTGGTCGAGCTGGACAAGGAGAACGCCGAGGTCGCCCGCGGCATCGCGCAGCACATCGCCGCGTTCTCCCCGCAGTGGCTGTCCGCCGAGGACGTTCCGGCCGAGAAGGTCGAGTCCGAGCGTCGCGTGGCCGAAGAGGTCACCCGCGCCGAGGGCAAGCCCGAGGCTGCCATCGCGAAGATCGTCGAAGGCCGCGTCAACGGCTTCTTCAAGGAGAACACCCTCCTTGGCCAGGCCTACGCCCTGGACAACAAGAAGTCGGTCCAGAAGGTCCTGGACGAGGCCGGTGTCACCCTGGTGCGCTTCTCGCGCATCAAGGTCGGCATCTGAGTCCGTCCGTACGCGACGGACACCGGACCCCGGTAGGGTCTGAGGCAGTCGTCCGCGCTCGCGCGAGGCGACCGCAGATCTGACGAGGAGGCCATTGCCGTAGAGGGAACCGCAAGGACCCACCGGCAATGGCCTTCTTCGTATGTGCACGAGGAGATCTCCATGAATCAGGGCGTGGACCCCCACACCGCATCCGACGACAAGAGCGACCAGGACAAGAAGGGCCGCCGCTTCATGCTGAAGCTGTCGGGCGAGGCCTTCTCCGGTGGCGGAGGACTGGGCGTCGACCCCGACGTGGTCCACGCCATCGCGCGTGAGATCGCCGCGGTGGTCCGCGACGGCGCGGAGATCGCGGTCGTGATCGGCGGCGGCAACTTCTTCCGCGGCGCCGAACTCCAGCAGCGCGGCATGGACCGGGCCCGGTCCGACTACATGGGCATGCTCGGAACCGTCATGAACTGCCTCGCACTCCAGGACTTCCTGGAGAAGGAGGGCATCGACTCCCGCGTGCAGACGGCCATCACCATGGGCCAGGTCGCGGAGCCGTACATCCCGCTGCGTGCCGTGCGGCACCTGGAGAAGGGCCGCGTCGTCATCTTCGGCGCCGGCATGGGCATGCCCTACTTCTCCACCGACACCACGGCCGCCCAGCGCGCCCTGGAGATCGACGCCGAAGCCCTGCTCATGGGCAAGAACGGTGTCGACGGGGTCTACGACTCCGACCCCAAGAAGAACCCGGACGCGGTGAAGTTCGACGCGCTGGAATACAGCGAGGTCCTCTCCCGCGACCTCAAGGTCGCCGACGCCACCGCCATCACGCTCTGCCGCGACAACAAGCTGCCGATCCTCGTGTTCGAGCTGCTTGCCGAGGGCAACATCGCCCGCGCCGTCAAGGGTGAGAAGATCGGGACGCTCGTGAGCGACCAGGAAACCCGGGCCTGAGCAGTCCGCTTCCGGACCGAGCGGGCCCGCACCGGCCCGCCAGACCCGCCCGCCCGCCTGAACCATCCATTTCTGACATGCAGGAGCACGTGGTGACCGAAGAGATCCTCCTCGAGGCCGAGGAGAAGATGGAAAAGGCCGTCGTCGTCGCCAAGGAAGACTTCGCCGCGATTCGCACCGGCCGTGCGCACCCGGCGATGTTCAACAAGATCGTGGCGGAGTACTACGGCGCCATCACGCCCATCAACCAGCTCGCCTCCTTCTCGGTGCCCGAGCCGCGCATGGCGATCGTGACCCCGTTCGACAAGAGCGCCCTGCGCAACATCGAGCAGGCCATCCGCGACTCCGACCTCGGTGTCAACCCGAGCAACGACGGCAGCATCATCCGGGTGACCTTCCCCGAGCTGACGCAGGACCGCCGCAAGGAGTACATCAAGGTCGCGCGCACCAAGGCCGAGGACTCGAAGATCTCGCTCCGCGCCGTCCGCCGCAAGGCCAAGGACGCCCTTGACAAGCTGGTCAAGGACAAGGAGGCCGGCGAGGACGAGGTGCGCCGCGCCGAGAAGGAGCTCGACGACACCACCGCGAAGTACGTCGCGCAGGTGGACGAGCTCCTGAAGCACAAGGAAGCCGAGCTCCTCGAAGTCTGATGAACGACTCTTCCTGGCAGCCGGAGCCGGTTCCGGCGGGTCCCGCATACGATGCGCAGGTGGGCCCGCACACTCGGCCCATGCCCATCGTGCCCGATGCCGCCGGCCGTGACTTCGACGACCGGGAAGCACGCGATCGGGGGGTCGCCGCCGACAGCGGCCCCCTCTTCCGCGCCGATACGCCGCCGCAGGAGCCCATGCCCAGCCCCCCGCCTCCGCATGCCCAGCAGCCGCAGGACGCCTCGCCCCCGCCGCCGAAGAAGCGCGCGGGCCGGGATCTACGTGCGGCCATAGGGGTCGGCGTGGGCCTCGGCGCGGTGATCTTCGCCTCGCTGCTGATCGTCAAGGCCGTGTTCGTCGGCGTCATCGTCGTCGCCGTCGTGGTCGGCCTGTGGGAGCTCACCTCCCGGCTGCAGGAACAGAAGGGCATCAAGGCCCCGCTGGTCCCGCTGGCGGTCGGCGGCGCCGCCATGGTCATCGCCGGATACGTCCGCGGGGCCGAGGGCGCCTGGGTCGCCATGGCCCTGACCGTGCTGGCCGTCCTGGTGTGGCGGATGACCGAGCCGCCCGAGGACTACCTCAAGGACGTCACGGCGGGCGCCTTCGCGGCGTTCTACGTCCCCTTCCTGGCCACGTTCGTCGCGATGCTGCTCACCGCCGACGACGGCCCCCAGCGCGTGATCACCTTCCTGCTGCTGACCGTGGTCAGCGACACGGGGGCGTACGCGGTCGGCTGGCGCTTCGGCAAGACCAAGCTCGCGCCGCGCATCAGCCCCGGCAAGACCCGCGAGGGACTCTTCGGCGCGGTGGCCTTCGCGATGGCGGCCGGCGCGCTGTGCATGGAGTTCCTGATCGACGGCGGCTCCTGGTGGCAGGGTCTGCTGCTCGGCCTTTCGGTCGCGGTCAGCGCCACCCTGGGCGACCTGGGCGAGTCGATGATCAAGAGGGACCTCGGCATCAAGGACATGGGCACGCTGCTGCCGGGACACGGCGGCATCATGGACCGGCTGGACTCCCTGCTTCCGACGGCCCCGGTGGTGTGGCTGCTGCTCGCAGCCTTCGTGGGCACCGGCTGACCTGCGAAAAGGCGTCGCAGGACGCCGGGCGGTTACTCTTGGAAGGCGCGCTGCTTCTGCGGCGCGCCTTTCGTCTTACAAGGAGTACCTGCCATGGCCCGCCCCGTTCCGGGAGAGCTCACCTTCGTCGCCCCTCGTGGGGCCAAGAAGCCGCCCCGGCACCTCGCCGACATGACCCCGGCCGAGCGCCGCGAGGCGGTCGCCGCGATCGGCGAGAAGCCGTTCCGGGCCAAGCAGCTCTCCCAGCACTACTTCGCGCGGTACGCGCACGACCCGGCCGAGTGGACCGACATCCCGGCGGGCTCGCGCGAGAAGCTCCAGCAGGAGCTGCTGCCGGACCTGATGAACGTCATCCGGCACATCTCGTGCGACGACGACACCACCCGCAAGACCCTGTGGAAGCTGCACGACGGCACGCTCGTGGAGTCCGTGCTGATGCGCTACCCCGACCGGGTCACCATGTGCATCTCCTCGCAGGCCGGCTGCGGTATGAACTGCCCGTTCTGCGCCACGGGCCAGGCGGGCCTCGACCGCAACCTCTCCACCGCCGAGATCGTGCACCAGATCGTCGACGGCATGCGGGCGCTGCGCGACGGCGAGGTCCCCGGCGGCCCGGCGCGGCTGTCGAACATCGTCTTCATGGGCATGGGCGAGCCGCTGGCCAACTACAACCGCGTGGTCGGCGCCATCCGCCGGCTCACCGACCCGGAGCCCGACGGCCTGGGTCTTTCGCAGCGCGGTATCACCGTCTCCACCGTCGGCCTGGTTCCGGCCATGCTGCGCTTCGCCGACGAGGGCTTCAAGTGCCGTCTGGCCGTCTCGCTGCACGCGCCCGACGACGAGCTGCGTGACACCCTCGTCCCGGTCAACACCCGCTGGAACGTCCGCGAGGTGCTCGGCGCGGCCTGGGAGTACGCCGAGAAGTCCGGCCGCCGGATCTCGATCGAGTACGCCCTGATCCGCGACATCAACGACCAGGCCTGGCGCGGTGACCTCCTGGGCAAGCTGCTCAAGGGCAAGCGTGTGCACGTCAACCTGATCCCGCTGAACCCGACGCCGGGCTCCAAGTGGACCGCCTCGCGGCCCGAGGACGAGAAGGCCTTCGTGGAGGCGATCGCCCGCCACGGTGTGCCCGTGACCGTACGTGACACCAGGGGTCAGGAGATCGACGGCGCGTGCGGCCAGCTGGCCGCCTCGGAACGCTAGATTCCGCTTCCGTTCGATGTGATTCGGCCGCGGGGTACCCTGTGGCCGAACCAATTTCATATTCCGACAGGGGAGCGCCACAGCGCTGAGAGTGCGGTATCCGTCATCCGCAGACCCTCTGAACCTCGCCCCGGTCATTCGGGGTAGGAAGTTCGGTCACCACTCTTGCTGTTGCGCCCTGCCCGGCGTCCGCTCCTGCAGAGCGCCGGGCAGGGCCGCGTCTTCTCCTGGACATCCCAGGAGGAATTCACCAATGAGCACCACCAAGAAGATCGCGGGCGCCGCGCTCGCGGCCGCGCTCGGCGTCACCACGCTCAGCGCCTGTGGCGGCGGCGACGCACAGGACAAGACCGGCGCGAGCGACGCCCCGAAGTCCAAGACCGTCACGCTCGTCTCCCACGACTCCTTCAACGTGACCGACACGGTCCTCAAGGAGTTCGAGCAGCAGAGCGGCTACACCGTCAAGGTGCTGAAGTCCGGGGACGCGGGCGCCGCGCTCAACCAGGAGATCCTCACCAAGGGCTCCCCCCGCGGCGACGTCTTCTTCGGCGTGGACAACACGCTCCTCTCGCGCGCCCTCGACAACGGCATCTTCACCCCGTACGAGGCCAAGGGCCTCGGCGAGGTGAAGCCCGAGTACGTGCTCGACAAGGAGCACCGGGTCACCCCGATCGACTCCGGTGACATCTGCGTCAACTACGACAAGGCCTACTTCGCCGAGAAGAAGCTCGCCCCGCCGCAGACGTTGGACGACCTGATCAAGCCGGAGTACAAGAACCTGCTGGTCACCGAGAACGCCGCGACCTCCTCGCCCGGCCTCGGCTTCCTCCTCGCGTCCGTCGGCAAGTACGGCGACGAGGGCTGGAAGGACTACTGGAGCAAGCTGAAGGCCAACGGCGTCGAGGTCGTCGACGGCTGGGAGCAGGCCTACAACGAGCGCTTCTCCGGCTCCGCGGGCGGCAAGAAGGCCAAGGGCGACCGCCCGCTGGTCGTCTCCTACGCCTCCAGCCCGCCGGTCGAGGTCCTGTACGGCGAGCCGCAGCCGGCCGAGGCCCCCACGGGCGTCTCCACCGGCACCTGCTTCCGCCAGATCGAGTTCGCGGGTCTGCTCAAGGGCGCCAAGAACGAGGAGGGCGGCAAGGCCCTCGTTGACTTCCTGGTCAGCAAGAAGTTCCAGGAGGACATGCCGCTCCAGATGTTCGTGAACCCGGTGACGAAGGACGCCGTCCTGCCGGAGCTGTTCACCAAGCACGGCGTGGTCGTCGAGAAGCCGGAAAACGTGGCTCCGGAGACCATCGCCAAGAACCGTGAGCAGTGGGTCAAGGCATGGACCTCGCTCGTCGTGAAGTAAGCGGTTCCAAGGAGCCGGGCGCGGCGTCGGGGGGCGCCGCGCCGGGCCCCGGCCCCCGCGAGGGGGCGCGGGCGACCGCCGTGCGGCTCGCCCTGATGGCCCTCCCCCTCGCCTTCTTCGGGCTGTTCTTCGCCTACCCCGTCGCCGCGATCGTGGGGCGCGGCCTCAAGACCGACGAGGGGTGGCAGTTCGGCCGGTTCGCCGAGGTGCTGACCCGGCCCGACATCGCCGACGTGCTGTGGTTCACCACCTGGCAGGCATGCGCCTCCACCCTGCTCACGCTGGTGATCGCCCTCCCCGGCGCGTACGTCTTCGCCCGCTTCGAGTTCCCCGGCAAGCAACTGCTGCGGGCCTTGGTGACCGTTCCCTTCGTCCTGCCCACCGTGGTGGTCGGCACCGCCTTCCTCGCGCTGCTGGGGCGGGGCGGACTGACCGACGAGCTGCTGGGCGTCCGGCTCGACACGACCGTCTGGGCGATCCTGCTCGCGCACGTCTTCTTCAACTACGCCGTCGTCGTCCGCACGGTCGGCGGGCTGTGGGCCCAGCTGGATCCGCGCCAGGAGGAGGCCGCCCGGGTACTGGGCGCCGGGCGGTTCACCGCGTGGCGGCGGGTGACGCTGCCCGCACTGGTCCCGGCGGTGGCCGCCGCCTCGCTGATGGTGTTCCTGTTCACCTTCAGCTCCTTCGGCGTCGTCCTGATCCTGGGCGGGCCCTCGTACTCCACCCTGGAGGTGGAGGTCTACCGGCAGACCGCGCAGCTCCTGGACCTGCCGACGGCCGCCGTGCTGACGATGGTGCAGTTCGCCGCGATCGGCGGGATCCTCGCCGTGCACGCCTGGACCGTGCGCAGGCGCGAGACGGCGCTGCGGCTGGTGGACCCGGGCCGCACCACGCACCCGCCGCGCGGCTGGGCCCAGCGCACGCTGCTGGGCGGCGTGCTCCTGACCGTCGCGCTGCTGATCGTGCTGCCGCTGGGCGTCCTGGTCGAACGGTCCTTCGACACCCCCGGTGGCTACGGTCTCGGCTACTACCGGGCGCTGCAGGACGCGGGCGCCGGTGGCGGGACCTTCCTGGTGGCGCCCCTGGAGGCGATCTGGAACTCCCTGCAGTACGCGCTGGCCGCCACCGCGATCGCCCTGTTCGTCGGGGGACTCGCGGCCGCGGCGCTCACCCGGCGCGGGGGCCGCTTCGTACGGGGCTTCGACGCGATGCTGATGCTCCCGCTCGGGGTGTCCGCCGTGACGGTGGGCTTCGGTTTCCTGATCACCCTCGACGAGCCGCCGCTGGACCTGCGGACCTCGTGGATCCTCGTGCCGCTGGCCCAGGCGCTGGTGGGCGTGCCCTTCGTGGTACGGACCATGCTGCCGGTACTGCGCGCGGTGGACGGGCGGCTGCGGGAGGCCGCCGCGGTGCTCGGCGCCTCGCCCTTGCGGGCCTGGCGGGAGGTGGACCTGCCGCTGGTGCGGCGGGCGCTGCTGATCGCGGCCGGGTTCGCCTTCGCGGTGTCGCTGGGGGAGTTCGGTGCGACCGTGTTCATCGCGCGGGCGGACCGGCCGACGCTGCCGGTGGCCGTGGCGCGGCTGCTGGGGCGGGCCGGCGAGCTGAACTACGGGCAGGCGATGGCCCTCAGCACGATTCTGATGCTGGTGTGCGCGGCGTCCCTGCTGGTGCTGGAGCGACTGCGCCCCGACAAGACCTCCGGAGAGTTCTGATGACACTGCTTCAGCTGGAAGGGGTGTCGGTCCGCTTCGGTGAGCGCGCGGTCGTGGACGCCGTGGACCTCGCGGTCGCCGAGCACGAGGTGGTGTGCGTGCTGGGACCGAGCGGGAGCGGCAAGTCCACGCTGCTGCGGGTCGTCGCAGGGCTCCAGCAGGTCTCCGGCGGCCGGGTCCTGCTGGGCGGGGCCGACCAGGCCGGCGTACCGGTGCACCGGCGCGGCGTGGGCCTGATGTTCCAGGACCACCAGCTCTTCCCGCACCGCGATGTCGGGGCGAACGTCTCCTTCGGGCTGCGGATGCGGGGGGCCGGGCGGGCCTCGTACGCGGCCGAGGTCGCTCAGCTGCTGGACCTGGTCGGGCTCCCCGGGGCGCAGGGCCGGGCGGTGGCCTCCCTGTCGGGCGGCGAGCAGCAGCGGGTGGCGCTGGCCCGGGCGCTGGCTCCGTCGCCGCGGCTGCTGATGCTGGACGAACCGCTGGGCCAGCTGGACCGGGGGCTTCGGGAGAGGCTCGTCGTGGAGCTGCGCGGGCTGTTCTCCCGGCTGGGCACGACCGTACTGGCCGTCACCCACGACCAGGGCGAGGCCTTCGCCCTGGCCGACCGGGTGGTGGTGATGCGGGACGGCCGGATCGCGCAGGCCGGAACCCCGCTGGAGGTGTGGCAGCGGCCCGCGTCGGAGTTCGTGGCGCGGTTCCTCGGCTTCGAGAACGTGGTCCCGGCCGTGGTCTCGGGTACCGGCGCCGCCACGGCGTGGGGGAAGGTGCCGGTGCCGGCCGGATCCCCCGAGGGGGAGCAGCGGCTGCTGATCCGCCCGGCGGGGGTCGCGCTCAGCGCGGCGGGGCTGCGGTGCGAGGTGGTGTCCCGCACCTTCCGCGGCACCCATGTCGCGCTGCTGCTGCGGCCGGAGGCGGGCCCGGTGCTGGAGGCGGAGTGCGGCCTGGCGGGGGCGCCGGCCGTGGGGGACCGCGTCGCGGTGACCTTCACCCCCGCCGAGGTGGTGGTCCTTCCCCCGGAGACTCCCTAGGGGCGGATGCCGTCGCAGGCGATCGGCAGGTGGCGCGGGCCGCGCAGGACCGCGTTCTGGCGGTACTGCGGCGGGTCCTCCAGCAGCCGCGGGTTCTCCAGCCGGCGGGCCAGCTCGCTCAGTGCCAGCTGGGCCTCCTGCCGGGCCAGCGGGGCGCCGAAGCAGCTGTGGATGCCGCTGCCGAGGCCGAGGTGCTGGATGTCCTTGCGGTCGGGGTCGAAGCGGTCCGCATCCTCGAACCGCTTCGGGTCACGGTTCCCGGAGGCGAGCATCAGCCAGACGGACGCGCCCTTGGGGATGGTGACACCGGCTACCTCGACGTCGGAGAGGGTGGTGCGCTGGGGCAGCAGCTGCACGGGCGGCTCGTAGCGCAGCAGTTCCTCGACGATCGGGACCGCCAGGTCCGCGTTGTCGCGCAGCCGCTGGAGTACGTCCGGGTGGCGCAGCAGCGTCAGCATCCCGTTGGTGATGAGGTTGACCGTGGTCTCGTGGCCGGCGATCAGCAGCAGAGCGGAGGTGCTGAGCGCCTCCATGGTGGTCATCGCGCCGTCCGGGCCGTCCGCCGTCGCCAGCTGGGACAGCATGTCGTCGCCGGGCTTCTTGCGGCGCTCCTCGATCAGCCCGGCCAGGTACATGCCCAGCTCCATACGGGCGTCCATCGCGCCCTTCCCGTGCTGCGTGGGGTCGGCGTCCGGGTCGGGGTCCAGGCTGGCGGCCAGGGTCTCCGCCCAGACGTGGAAGCGGGGCTCGTCCTCGCGGGGGATGCCGAGCAGCCGGCAGATGACCGAGACCGGGAACGGGTACGCGAACTGATCGACGAGGTCGATCCGGTCCATCTGTCCGGTCTCCACGATGCCGTCGATGAGGCCGGTGACGAGTCCGCCCAGTTCGTCGCGCATGTCGTGCACCCGATGGGGGGCGTGCGGGGGGCCGAACGGCCGGTTCGTCATCCGCCGCAGACGGTCGTGGTCGGGCGGGTCGAGCTTGAGGAACGACGGGGGCAGGGTCGTCCCCTCCTCGTCGGACCGGCCGCCCAGCGGATCGTCCCCGGTCGCCTTCAGGTTCTTGGCGTCGGAGCTGATCCGCGGGTCGTGCAGGAGGCTGTGGATCTCGTAGTACGTGCTGACGACGTACGGGCCGTCCCCGTCCTGGGACACCGGGGTCTTGCGGAGCTCCTCGTACAGCGGGTACGGATTCGCGCGGTTCGCGTAGGCGATGATCTCCCGCAGGATGGCTTGTGTCATGACAGGTCCTCGTGATCCTCGGGGGAGGGCGCGGTGCGGCCCTGGCGCGGCCGGTGGTGCGCGGGGACGAAGGTCATCGTCCGGGAGTGAAGGTCATCTTCCGGTCGGCCGGCGAGTAGCCGCTCAGCGTGATGGTCGGCCCGTGGGTCGGGACCGACGGGTCGGGGAAGTCGGCCGGCAGCGGCTTGGCTCCGTCGGACCTGCGGTCCACCGTGGAGAACGGCGGCGGGAACGGCGCCGTGGACTCGATCTGCTGCTCGTAGAACGGCAGCCAGCGGCAGTTGTCGAAGGTGACGGCGGCGATCGTGCGCCCCTGGTACCCGTACACGGCCGCGAACCGGCGCTCGGCCAGCGAACCCTGCGTGATGAAGATCTCGGTGCCCATCGGCGGGACCCCGACCGACTTGATGTTCACGCCGAACTGCGAGGACCAGAACGCCGGAACCCACAGATGAGGGCGGCGGTCGGCGCTCTCGCTCAGCATGTTGTGCGCGGCGGTGTCGGCCTGTGCGACGGCATTGCCCCAGTGCTCCAGCGAGAGGAACTGGTAGCCGAACAGGGCGTGCGGGGAACGCGCCACGTCACCCGCCACGTAGATGTCGTCGGTGACGATGCCCCGGATGTCGAAGGCCCGGCAGCCCGCGTCGCAGGCGATGCCCCGCGGACCGGCGCCCAGTCCGGAGCCGGCGAGCCACTCGGTGTTGCGCTGCGCGCCCAGCGAGACGACCACCACCTCCGCCTCCACGGTGGACCCGTCGGAGAGGTGGGCGGCGCGGACCCGCCCGGAGGGATCGCCCTCCAGCGAGGTCACCATGACCCCGGTGCGCAGGTCGACGCCGTTCTCCCGGTGCATCCCGGCCGCCACCTCGCCGATGACCCCGCCCAGCGCACCGACCAGCGGGGCCCCGCCCCGTTCGGCGACGGTGACGTCCAGGCCGCGCTCGCGGCAGGCGGAGGCGATCTCGGATCCGGTGAATCCGGCGCCGATGACCAGCACCCGGCGGGGACCGGCGGCGAGGGCCCGTTGCAGCCCTTCGCCGTCGTCGCGCGTGCGCAGCACGAAGACACCCTGCAGGGCGCCCTCCTCGGCGTTGGGCCAGGGCCGGGCGCGTACCCCGGTGGCGATCAGCAGCCGGTCGTACTCGACCTCGTCGCCGTTGCCGAGCCGTACCCGGTGGGCGGCCATGTCCAGGCCCGTGGCCGGGACGCCGAGGCGCCAGTCGGCGTCGATCGCCCGGCGGCGGGGGAGCGCCGTGTGTTCGGCGACCGCGTTGCCGAGCAGGACCTGCTTGGACAGCGGAGGCCGGTCGTACGGCTCGTACGGTTCGTCGCCGATCATGGTGAGCGAACCGGCGAAGCCCTTCTCGCGCATGGTCTCGGCGGCTCGCAGCCCGGCCAGTGAAGCGCCGACGACGACGATGCGGCCCTCGCGCTTGAGGCGCTCCAGGGATCCGTCATGCGTTCCTGCTACGGTCACCGCGCGCCTCCGGAAGCGGATCCGGCTCCGGCCACGGCGTCCGGGGCAGCCATCTTCGCCATGTCCTCGTCCGTGATCTCCAGGAGGATGGCCTGGACCGGGCAGGCGGCCACGGCACGCAGGACGTCCTCGCGCTGCTCGGGATCGGCGTTCGGGTTGTAGAGCAGCGACTCGTCCCCGTGCATGGCAAAGACATCGGGCGCGAGGAATGCGCACTGGGCGTATCCCTGGCAGCGGTTGAGGTCGACGACAAGCCTCATGACGGTTCTGCCTTTCCCTCGGCCGTTCCTCCCCGTCACCCCCCGGTTCCTCTCCATCACCCAGCATGCACGCGGCACCCGCAGGGCGCCTGCCGGAGTAGGAATCCACAGGTCAGAGCGGATCGGTGGGGTTCGGGGCACCCGTTTTGGCGGTGCCCCGCCGGACGCGCAGGATGTACAGGCTGATGACCAGCGCCCAGGCCGGGAACACCAGCTCGGCCCAGGGCACACCGGAGGCGACCACGAGCAGGACCAGACCGACGACGGTGCCCAGCATCGCCAGCGGCTTGGGGAAGACGCCGAGCATCCGCCCGATGGTCGAGGTCGCGAACACGAAGACGGCCGCCATCCGCATGGCGTACGTCGCGAGCATCGTGTAGGCGTAGTGGCGGCCGAAGTCGGAGGGCGTGCCCTCGGAGAGCACCGTGCCCGCCGCCGCGGCGGAGCCGAACAGGGTGGCCACGAAGACGAATCCGCTGCCGAGGAACACGGTGGCGACGAACCGGTCCTCGGCCGCGCCCGTGTGCGCACGCAGGGCGCCCATGAACCAGAGGAAGAAGATGCCCGCGAAGGGCACGATCTCCAGCGCCACTTGGATCGCCCAGTGCTTGCCCGGGTCGATGGGCGCGTCGGCGACGTCGCCCGAAGGCACGGCGATCCGCATCAGGACGATGGCCGCCGCGAGCAGCAGGGCGAAGGCGACTCCCGCCATCCCGGCCGCGCGCGGCGTGTCGAGCCGATCGGTCGTGGCATTCACGAGCCCTCACTCTCTCCCCCGCTCCAGCAAGCGGCAGCCACCGCCGCGCCACCACCGGGGGCGGCCGACCGGGTGAGGAGCCCGGTCGGCCGACGGGTCAGCCGACCGGTTCCGGCACCGGCTCGGTGGCCCCCTCGCCTGCTCCCTCGTCGGAGCCCTCGTGCTTGCCGTACCAGGCGACCGCGACCGCGCCGGCGACGGCCATGACGAATCCGAGCACCGCCAGCCAGGCCAGGCCCTGACGGGAGGCGTCGCCGAGCCACAGGACGCCGATCGCGCCCGGGAGGACCGTCTCGCCGACGACCAGGGCCGCCGTGGCGCCGTTGACCGAGCCGATCTGGAGGGCGACCGTGTGCAGGTACATGCCGCCGATGCCCGCCACCAGGATGGCGTAGAGGGCCGGGTCGGCGAGGAAGGTGGCGAGGTCGAACGGGTCGACGCCGTTCAGGATCCGGACGCCGACGCCGAGCGCGCCGAAGCCCAGGCCCGACAGCAGGCCCGCCAGGATCGCCGCCCCGCCGCCGAGGAGACGTACGGCCACCGTGCCGCCCACCATCAGCACCAGGGTGATCCCCAGCAGCCACCAGTGCGTGGACATCGGCGCGTGGTGGCCGCCCTCATGGCCCGCGGCCGTCGCCAGCAGCACCAGCGCGGTGCAGACGACCCCGATCGAGGTCCACTCCTTCCGGCTCAGCCGGATGCCCAGCATCTTCACGCTCAGTACGGCCGTGATCACCAGGTTGGCGCTGATCACCGTCTGGGAGAGGAAGAGGGGAAGGAGGCGCGCTGCCAGCGCCCCGAGCCCGAAGCCCACGAAGTCCAGGATGGTGCCGACGATGAATTCCCAGGTCATCGCCGCTTTCGCGGTGGACGACAGGTTGGGGCCGCCGTGGGCGGTCGTCCCGGCGGCGGTCGGGGACATCCGTGCGGCGCGGCGCGAACCGACAGCTTGCAGCACGGATCCTGTGCCGTAGCAGATGGATGCCGCGATGGCGGTCAGCAGGCCTATGAGCACGAAGGGCTCCGTTCACGTCTGGCAGGGTTTGCGGTACCTCTCCTGAGACGTGAGAACCGACCGGTAAGTTGCTTCCCGAGGTCAGCTCATTGTCGCGAGGACGTCCGGGACCTCGTCCACGGAGTCGACGAGCGCGATCCGGGACTCCATCGCACGGCCGCGGGCCAGCGCGCGGAGCAGGGGCCACGCCGGGAGGTGCTCGGTCCAGTGGGTGCGGCCGACCAGGATCATCGGCGCCGGTTCGCCCCGCGACCCGTAGTAGTTCGGCGTCGCGTTGTCGAAGATCTCCTGGACCGTGCCCGCCGCGCCGGGCAGGAAGACCACGCCCGCGGTGGAACGGGCCAGCAGCCCGTCCTCACGGGTGGCGTTCGCGAAGTACTTCGCGATGTGTCCCGCGAAGGCGTTCGGCGGCTCGTGCCCGTAGAACCAGGTCGGGATGCCCACCGAGTCACCGCCGGCCGGGAAGCGCTCGCGTACGTCGAAGGCCGCGCGCGCCCATTCGGACACCGACGGCGTGAAGGAAGGGGCCTTGGCCAGCAGCTCCAGGGCCTCGGTGAGGGCCTCGTCCGGGGCCGGGGCCAGGTAGGCGCCCAGGTTGGCGGCCTCCATCGCGCCCGGGCCGCCGCCGGTGGCGACCGTCAGCCCGGACCGGGTCAGCGCCCGGCCCAGCTCCGCCGCACCGCGGTAGTCCGTACCACCGCGCGCCATGGCGTGGCCGCCCATCACACCCACGACCCGGGCGCCCACGAGGTGCTCGTCGAGGGCGTCGGAGATGGCGTCGTCGTGGAGGGAGCGCAGCATCGAGGAGAAGACGTCGCCGTCGGACTTCGCCTCCTGGAACCAGGCGTACGCCTCGGCGTCCGGGGTGGCCTCGTACCCGTCGGGCAGCCCGGTGAAGAGCTCCTCGGGCGTGTAGAGCAGGCCCCGGTACGGGTTGAACGGCAGGTCCGGCACGGGCGGGAAGACCAGCGCACCGTCGGCGCGGACCTTCACCGCCGCGTCGGGCTCCATCGGGCAGCCCAGGAACACCGCCGCCGAGGTGTCGGCCGAGAGCAGCGCGAAGGTCCGCTCCAGAAGGTTCACCGACTGGATCCGGTAGCCGCTGAGCGAGCCGCGCGCCACGACCTGGTCGAATTCGGCGAGCGTCTCGATCTCGATGTCTGGGGTGACCATTCGGCCCACCCTAAGGGCTGCTCGTCTCAGCGGGTCAATGCCAGCGACGTCAGTTGCGCCACACCCCAGCTGAGCGGGAGGCACACGGCCAGGAGCGCGGTGGCCCGCAGACTCGCGGCGCTGCGCAGCACGTTGGACGGGGCGCCGAGGTCGAGCAGGGCGGTGCGTCCGGATTCCCGGCCCCGGCGGGCCTCCACCACGGAGGTGAGAAGGGTCGCGGCGGCGCACAGGGTCACCAGGAGGGCGGTCGGCCAGGTCAGCGGGCCCAGCGGGACGGGCAGTCCGCCCCGGTCGCGCAGGGCGAGGGCGGTCAGGGCGCACGCGGCCACCGAGCACAGCACTCCCAGCGGCGGCCCGATCCGGGGGGCCTCCTGCTGGAGGACCCGTCCGGCCAGCAGCCGGAGCGCGCCCGGGCGTACGGCCTGGACCAGGCTGCCGCAGGCGTAGGCGAGACCCGGTCCGGCGAGGGCGAGCCCGACCGCGGTCAGCGACCAGCCGACGAGTACCCCGCCGCCGGTCCGGCCCGCGTACGCGAGGACGGCGAGCCCGCAGGCGGTCAGGGCGATGCCCCAGGGCAGTCCGGTCTGCGGGGCCAGCGGCGGGTGCGGGCGCAGCGCGAGAGCGGTGGCGGCCGAGGCGGCCACCGGGATCAGACCCAGCAGGGTGAGGGCGCCCGCCACGGGCAGCGGCCGGTCGGCGTGGAGCAGCTCGGCCCCGGCCCCGTCGAACGGCAGCCCGGCCACGTCCCCGCGCAGGTGGAGGAAGACGGCCAGGGCAAGGGCGGCGCCCAGGGCGCAGGCGACGGCGGTGGAGATCGCGGCGGCCAGCGTGAGCCGGAGGGGGCCCAGCCCGGCGGCGTCCATTCCCTCGCGGGGCCGGGTGGCGGGGTCGGCCCGGGCCACGACGACGGCGAGGTGGACGGTGACGGCCAGCGGGATCAGTGCCCACAGCAGGCGAGGGAACGATCCGGCAGGCTGGGCCACGGCCCCGGCGAGTACGTAGAGCAGCAGGAAGCCGGTCCCGGCCGAGGCGGCGGCGACGAGGAGCCGCCGCAGCTGGACGAGTGGCCGGGAACCGCGGGCTAGGCGGAGAGCGAGCACGCGGTCTGGTCCTCCGTTGTGTCGGCGACGGCGGAGGCGGCGGCCGCGGCCCCCGCGAGGCGGCCGTCGAGCAGGGCGATCCGGCGGTCCGCGACGGCCGCGGTGGCCTCGTCGTGGGTGGCCAGCAGCACGGTGACGTCGTGGGAGCGGGCCGCGGTGGTCAGCGCACGCAGCAGCAGCGCCCGCTCGGTGAGGTGCAGCGGGGCCGTGGGCTCGTCGGCGAAGATCACCGCGGGCTCGTTGACCAGGGCCCGGGCGAGGGCGACGCGCTGGCACTCGGAGCGGCTCAGGGCGCCGGGGCGCTTGCGGGCGAAGCCGCCGATGTCGAGGCGGTCCAGCCATTCGCAGGCGGCGCTGCGGGCGCTGCGGTGGGAGGCGCCGGCGAGCAGCAGGGGCAGGGCCGCGTTCTCCCAGACCTTCAGCTCGGGCAGCAGCTGGGGTTCGTGGCCGATCCAGCCGAACCGGTCGCGGCGCAGCCGTTCGCGGACGACCGTGCCCATGGTGTGCACGGGGACGCTGTTGAACCAGACCTCGCCCTGCTGGGGGCGCAGCTGTCCGGACAGACAGCGGAGCAGGGTGGTCTTGCCGCTGCCGCGGGGGCCGGTCAGGGCGAGGATCTCGCCCTGGCGGACTGCGACGGAGACCTCGACGAGGGCCGGGGAACCGTCGTGGGAGTAGTGAAGGGACCGAGCCCACAGGACGTCATTGTCAGGCGGGGCATTGTCCGGTGGAGCCACCATGGCGTACACCTCCGTCCGGGGGAACGAAGCGGAACCCGCTGAAGTCACTGGCGCCGCACTGAGATGTAAAGAGATGAACGTCTTGGATGGTGACAGCACACGGCCCGGACCCCCGCGTTCTCACTCGAACGGAGGATCCGGGCCGTGTGATTGGGCTACTGCGGCTCGGAGGGCCGGTGGCCCGGGGCTACAGCTTGGTCCACGCCTCGGTGAGCACGGAGCGCAGGATGGCCTCGATCTCGTCGAAGGTGCCCTGGTCCGCGATCAGCGGCGGCGCGAGCTGGATGACCGGGTCACCGCGGTCGTCGGCCCGGCAGTACAGGCCGTTCTCGAAGAGGGCCTTGGAGAGGAAGCCGTAGAGCACGCGCTCCGTCTCCTCGTCCGTGAAGGACTCCTTGGTCACCTTGTCCTTGACGAGCTCGATGCCGTAGAAGTAGCCGTTGCCGCGGACGTCGCCGACGATCGGCAGGTCGTGCAGCTTCTCCAGCGTGGCGCGGAAGGCGTCCTCGTGCTTCAGCACGTGCTGATTGAGGCCTTCCTTGTCGAAGATGTCGAGGTTGGCGATGGCCACCGCCGAGGACACCGGGTGTCCGCCGAAGGTGTAGCCGTGCAGGAAGGTGTTCTCGCCCTTGTAGAACGGCTCCGCGAGGCGGTCCGAGATGATGCAGGCACCGATCGGGGAGTAGCCCGAGGTCATGCCCTTGGCGCAGGTGATCATGTCCGGCACGTAGTCGAACTTGTCGCAGGCGAACATGGTGCCCAGACGGCCGAAGGCACAGATCGTCTCGTCGGACACGAGCAGTACGTCGTACTCGTCGCAGATCTCGCGGACCCGCTGGAAGTACCCGGGCGGCGGCGGGAAGCAGCCGCCGGCGTTCTGCACCGGCTCCAGGAAGACGGCGGCGACGGTGTCGGCGCCCTCGAAGAGGATCTCCTGCTCGATCTGGTCGGCGCACCAGCGCCCGAAGGCCTCGGGGTCGTCGCCGTAGATCGGGGCGCGGTAGATGTTGGTGTTCGGCACCTTGTGCGCGCCGGGGACCAGCGGCTCGAAGGGGGCCTTCAGGGCCGGCAGACCCGTGATGGACAGGGCGCCCTGCGGGGTGCCGTGATAGGCGACCGCACGCGAGATGACCTTGTACTTCGTGTGCTTGCCCTGGAGCTTGAAGTACTGCTTGGCGAGCTTCCAGGCCGTCTCGACGGCCTCGCCGCCACCGGTGGTGAAGAAGACCTTGTTCAGGTCGCCGGGGGCGTACTGGGCGAGGCGCTCGGCGAGCTCCACGGCCTTGGGGTGCGCGTACGACCAGATGGGAAAGAACGCGAGTTCCTGGGCCTGCTTGTAGGCGACCTCGGCCAGTTCCTTGCGGCCGTGACCGGCGTTGACCACGAACAGGCCGGCGAGGCCGTCCAGGTAGCGCTTGCCCTTGTCGTCCCAGATGTAGGTGCCCTCGCCCCGGACGATGGTGGGGACGGGGGAGTTCTCGTAGGACGACATGCGGGTGAAGTGCATCCACAGGTGGTCGTACGCGGTCTTGGAGAGGTCCTGGCTCACGGTTATCGGGTTCCCCACATGTAGGTCTGCTTCTTCAGCTTCAGGTAAACGAAGCTTTCGGTTGATCGCACGCCGGGGAGCGTGCGGATCTTCTTGTTGATCGTTTCGAGCAGGTGGTCGTCGTCCTCGCAGACGATTTCCACCATCAGGTCGAACGACCCTGCGGTCATGACCACGTACTCGCACTCGGCCATGGCGGTCAGCGCGTCGGCCACCGGGTCGAGGTCTCCCTCGACGTTGATGCCGACCATGGCCTGGCGTCGCAGGCCCACGGTGAGCGGGTCGGTGACGGCGACGATCTGCATGACGCCCTGGTCGAGCAGCTTCTGCACCCGCTGGCGCACCGCCGCTTCGGACAGGCCTACGGCCTTGCCGATCGATGCATAGGGACGGCGACCGTCCTCCTGCAGTTGCTCGATGATCGCCAGGGACACAGCATCGACCGAAGGGGACGGTTGTCTGTTCCTGGAATCTGCGCTTCGACTGACCACGACCTCACTGTGCACGAGGGTCGTCTGTTCCGCAAGACGGATTCGATGAAATCCGTTGTTTGAAGACTCCGATCTCACTGATTTCGTAGTTGGTGGCGTCCGGGTCTGTCGAAAGCCTCCGCCGAGGGGCTAGGCTTGGCTTTTGTCTCAATCGTTGGACATGTGATCAGGAGTGTGGCTGTAGTGACCACCGAACTGCGTCGTCTGCGCAACTACATCGGCGGGGAGTTCAAGGACGCCGCCGACGGGCGGACCACCGAGGTGGTCAACCCGGCCACCGGCGAGGTGTACGCCACCGCCCCGCTCTCGGGCCAGGCCGATGTCGACGCCGCCATGGCCGCCGCCGCGGCCGCCTTCCCGGGCTGGCGCGACACCACCCCGGCGGAGCGCCAGAAGGCGCTGCTGAAGATCGCGGACGCCTTCGAGGCGCGCGCGGACGAGCTCGTCGCCGCCGAGTCGGAGAACACCGGCAAGCCGCTGGCCCTCACGGCCAGTGAGGAGCTGCCGCCGATGGTGGACCAGATCCGCTTCTTCGCCGGTGCCGCACGCCTGCTGGAGGGCCGCTCGGCCGGCGAGTACATGGAGGGGATGACCTCGATCATCCGCCGCGAGCCGGTCGGCGTCTGCGCCCAGGTCGCGCCGTGGAACTACCCGATGATGATGGCCGTGTGGAAGTTCGCCCCGGCCATCGCGGCGGGCAACACCGTCGTGCTCAAGCCCTCGGACACCACCCCGGCCTCCACCGTGCTGATGGCGGAGATCATCGACTCGGTACTGCCCAAGGGTGTCTTCAACGTCATCTGCGGTGACCGTGAGACCGGCAAGGCCATGGTCGAGCACTCCACCCCGGCGATGGCCTCCATCACCGGCTCGGTGCGTGCCGGCATGCAGGTGGCCGAGAGCGCCTCCAAGGACGTCAAGCGCGTCCACCTGGAGCTCGGCGGCAAGGCCCCGGTCGTGGTCTTCGAGGACGCCGACATCCCCAAGGCCGTCGAGGACATCGCCGTCGCCGGTTACTTCAACGCCGGCCAGGACTGCACCGCCGCCACCCGCGTGCTCGTGCACGAGTCGATCCACGACGAGTTCGTGGCCGCGCTCGCCAAGGCCGCCGCCGACACCAAGACCGGCCAGCCGGACGACGAGGACGTGCTGTACGGCCCGCTGAACAACCCGAACCAGCTCAAGCAGGTCGCGGGCTTCATCGAGCGGCTCCCCGCCCACGCCAAGGTCGAGGCGGGTGGCCACCAGGTCGGCGAGAAGGGCTACTTCTACGCCCCGACCGTGGTCTCCGGCCTCAAGCAGGACGACGAGATCATCCAGAACGAGGTCTTCGGCCCCGTCATCACCGTCCAGTCCTTCACCGACGAGGGCCAGGCCCTGGAGTACGCGAACGGCGTCGAGTTCGCCCTCGCCTCCTCCGTGTGGACCAAGGACCACGGCCGCGCGATGCGGATGTCCAAGAACCTCGACTTCGGCTGCGTGTGGATCAACACCCACATCCCGCTCGTCGCCGAGATGCCGCACGGCGGCTTCAAGAAGTCCGGCTACGGCAAGGACCTCTCCGCCTACGGCTTCGAGGACTACACGCGCATCAAGCACGTGATGACCTCGCTCGACGGCTGATCGGCCGCATCGATCACAGCACAGCGTTGACGGGGCGGGCAGTAGACAACATGTCTATTGCCCGCCCCTTCCGTGTTCCCCGAGGCTTTGCCCATGCCCGAACTCGCCTTCTCCCGCCGTTCTGCGCTGTACGGCCTCGGTGCCGCGGGCCTCGCGGCCGCCCTCGCCGGCTGCGGCGTGCCCGCCGCGTACGTTCCCGAGGAAGGGCGCGAGGGCCCGGACAGCTCGGAGCGGGACCGCAGTGTCGCCTTCTCCAACTGGCCGCTCTACATCGACACCGATGAGGAGGACGAGGAGCGCCGTCCCACGCTGGAGGCGTTCTCGGAGCAGACGGGCATCGAGGTCCGGTACACCGAGGAGATCAACGACAACGACGAGTTCTTCGGCAAGGTCAGCCCGGCCCTGATGAACCGCCAGGAGACCGGTCACGACCTGATCGTGGTCAGCGACTGGATGGCCGCGCGCTTCGTCCACCTGGGCTGGGCCCAGAAGCTGGACCGGCCGGCCCAGCCCAACGTGGCCAGGCACCTCGACCCGCAGCTGCGTTCCCCCGCCTTCGACGAGGGCCGGCTGCACACCGTCCCCTGGCAGTCGGGGATCACCGGCATCGCCTACAACCGCAGGGCCCTGGGCCGGGAGATCAAGTCGGTCAAGGACCTGTGGCAGCCGGACCTGGCGGGCAGGGTGACCCTCTTCTCCGGCCTCGACGAGTCCTTCGCCCTGCTGATGCAGGGCAACGGCGTGGACGTCACGCGCTGGACCGAATCCGACTTCCACCGGATGTGCGACCAGGTCGAGAGCATGGTGAGGAAGAAGCACATCCGCCGTTTCACCGGCAACGACTACACCTCCGACCTGAGCAAGGGCGATGTCCTCGCCTGTCAGGCCTACTCCGGAGATGCCATCCAACTCCAGGCCGACAACCCGGACATCGAGTTCGTGGTCCCCGAGGAGGGGGCCGAGCTCTGGGCGGAGAGCCTGCTCGTCCCCAACCTGGCCCGGCACAAGGCCAATGCCGAGGCCCTCATGGACTACTACTACGCCCCGGAGGTGGCCGCCGAGCTCGCCGCCTCCGTCAACTACGTCTGCCCCGTCCCGGCCGCCCGGGAGGTCCTCGCCGCCTCCGACGACAAGGAGACCGCCGAACTGGCCGAGAACCCGCTGATCTTCCCGGACGAGGACATGCGCAAGAGGCTGGTCGTGGCGCGGGACATCTCCTCGGCCGAGCGCCGCTCCCTCGCCAGGCGCTGGAACGCGATCGTCGGCCTCTGACGGGGCACCGGGCGGCTGGTGTTGAACACGTTCAGCAAATTGGCTGAACGTGTTCAGAAATGGGCGTAGGCTTCCTTCCATGAGCGAGAGAAGCGCCCTTCAGCGGCGGATCCGTGCCTGGTTGACCCTGTTCCTGATCTGCCTGGTGCTCAGCGGCCTCACGGCCTTCCCTCTGGTCAGCGAACTCCGCTGGGCCAACGCCCTGATCGACAACGAGTGGCTGCGACGGGTGGGCGACGGGCTGGAGCAGGCCGACGCCGATTACCCCTTCCTCCTGTACGGGACCGACTGGCTCGCCTTCGCCCACCTCGTCATCGCCGTGTTCTTCTACGGGGTCCACCGCGACCCGGTCCGCAACATCTGGATCGTCGAAGCCGGCATGATCGCCTGCGCCGGAGTGATCCCGCTGGCCCTGATGTGCGGCCCGATCCGGGGCATCCCCATCTGGTGGAGCGTCATCGACATGTCGTTCGGCGTCTTCGGGGTGATCCCCCTGCTGGTCCTCCGCCGCATGATCAAGCGCCTGGAGCGCCTGGAGGGTTCGGAGCGCCCGGAGCGTCCGGAAGCCGTGTCGGCCACCGGGTGAAGGCCCGTATCACCGCCCGAGCCCGGCCCGTACGGACGCCAGCGCGTCCAGCCGGTTCGTGGTGATCGAGTCGACCCCTGCCGCGACGAGGGCCTTCATCGTCCGCTTGGTGTCCGCGGTCCAGGCCGACACCAGCAGCCCGTCCCGGTGGAGCGCGTCGACCAGCTCCCGGCCCACCAGCCCGAAGCGGTAGTTGAGCCAGCGCGGCGCCAGGGCGTCGACCAGGGCCCGCCGCGGCGGCGACAGCGAGGTCCAGGTCAGCGCGATCTCCGCGCCCGGATCCGCGGCACGGACCGCCAGCATGGTGTTCGGGCCCGCGCAGTAGTACGTGCGCTCGCGCGCCCCGCACTCGCGGACCTCGCCCACGACGATCCGTACCGCTTCGGGGGTGGCGCCCGGGAGGTCGAGCATCAGCCGGCCCGGGCCCGCGGCCAGCAGGGCGTCGCGCAGCGTCGGCACCCCGCCCAGCGTCAGCTCCTTCAGCTGCGGGGCCGTGACGTCGTCGAGGCGTACGTCGTGGCCCCACAGCCGCTGGAGCGTCTCGTCGTGGAGCAGGACCGGAACTCCGTCCCGGGTCAGCCGTACGTCGATCTCGACGTCGTCCGCCCCGCGCGCGAAGGCGGAGCGGATCGAGGCCAGGGTGTTCTCACGGACACGGTAGGGATCGCCGCGGTGGCCGACGGCAGTCAGAGTGCTCATGTCCCCATTCTCGGGGGCGCAGTTGCCGGAAGGGCGTCAGCGCGCGAGCCATTGCGAGGTGTACGTGTCGATCTCCGCGTTCAGCTTCGCCTTGCCGGCCGGGTCCAGGAAGGAGGCCTCGACGGCGTTCTTCGCGAGCTGCGCGAGCCCGCGCTCGTCGAGGTCGAGGAGGCGCGCGGCCACCGCGTACTCGTTGTTGAGGTCGGAGCCGAACATCGGCGGGTCGTCGCTGTTGATGGTGACGAGCACGCCCGCCGCGACCATCTCCTTGACCGGGTGCAGGTCGAGGTCGGTCACCGCGCGGGTGGCGATGTTGGAGGTCGGGCAGACCTCCAGGGCGATCCGGTGCTCGGCGAGGTACGCGAGCAGCTCGGGGTCCTGTGTGGCGCTGGTGCCGTGGCCGATGCGCTCGGCGCCGAGCTCGCGGATGGCGTCCCAGATCGTTTCCGGGCCGGTGGTCTCGCCGGCGTGCGGGACGCTGTGCAGGCCGACGGCGCGGGCCGCGTCGAAGTACGGCTTGAACTGCGGCCGCGGGACGCCGATCTCGGGGCCGCCGAGGCCGAAGGAGACCAGGCCCTCGGGGCGGTGGTCGACGGCGAGCCGCGCGGTCTCGGCGGCGGCCTCCAGGCCGGCCTCGCCGGGGATGTCGAAGCACCAGCGCAGGATGACGCCGAGTTCGGTCTCGGCGGCCTTGCGGGCGTCCTCGATGGCCTCCATGAAGGCCTTCTCGTCGATGCCGCGGCGGGTGGAGGAGTACGGGGTGATGGTCAGCTCGGCGTAGCGGATGTTCTGCCGGGCCATGTCGCGGGCCACCTCGAAGGTGAGGGTGCGCACGTCGTCCGGGGTGCGGACCAGGTCGACCACCGACAGGTAGACCTCGATGAAGTGGGCGAAGTCGGTGAAGGTGAAGTAGTCGGCGAGGGCCTCGGGGTCGGTGGGGACCTTCGAGTCCGGGTGCCGGGAGGCGAGCTCGGCCACGATGCGCGGGGATGCCGAGCCGACGTGGTGGACATGGAGTTCGGCCTTGGGCAGCCCCGCGATGAAGGGGTGCAGGTCGGTCATGGGGTTGCCTCCGGGAGGACGCGGGTGCGGTCGGGTCGGGATTCATCGTAGGCACGCCGGGGACTGTCGGTGGCAGCGCTTAGCATGGCTGTACGAGAGGGGGGCGCCGTATGACCGACAGCAGTCCCGAGCCGCGAGACCCGTGGGTGCCGCCGGAGCGGCCGGCGGTCGAGCTGGGCAAGCCGCAGGCCGCGCAGGGTCAACCGGGCGTGTCGGGCCCGCCGTCCGTGCACGACCAGCCGACGCTCGCCGGGATGCCGGGAGGCGACCCGTTCCCCCCGTCGGCGCCGGCCCAGCCCTATCCGGCGACCCCGACCCCGACTCCGACGCCGATGCCGATGCCGATGACCGGGCCGCCCGCGTCCGCGGCGTACGGGTACCCGGCCCAGCCCGGTTACGGGTACCCCGGCGACGCCGGATACCCCGGGACGACCGGCTACCCGGGATATCAGGGGTACCAGGGATACCCGGGCCAGGGTGCGTACCCGCCCTACGGGGCCCGGCGCAGCAATGGCTTCGGCGTCGCCGGGCTCGTCCTCGGGATCCTCTCGGTCGTCGGCTGCATCACCAGCTTCTTCGCGATAGCCCTCGGCATAGCCGCGGTCGTCTTCGGCACCCTGGGCCGTGGCAAGGCGAGCCGCGGCGAGGCCGACAACGGTGGGATGGCGCTCGCCGGCATCATCCTCGGCGCGATCGGGATCGTGCTCGGCGCCCTGATGATCGCGGTCATGTTCGCCGGTTTCATGGACCGGGGGCCGAGCGACGACTCGCCCTACGACAGCCCGTACGACAACTCCCGGCTGCGCGAGAAGGTCTGACCGGGCCGCTGCCTCAGGAGGCCCACGGCCAGTCGGCGTTGCTGCCGGCCTCGATCAGGGACACCATCCGGAAGGCACCGTCGGTGAGCCCGCCGAAGGTGTGCCGGTTCGCCCCGCCGGAGGGCGCGTGCCCGGCGCGGTAGCCGGCCAGGTTCCAGGTGTAGACGGGAACCGTGGACGGTACCTCGGCCGTCGGATCGCCGCCGTGCCCGTATGCGGCGGCCTGCTCGTCGGTGACGATCAACACCCGGTCGTGGTCCCGGTAGTGCTGCTTCACCGCCTTGGCCGTGTAGGTCGCGCCGAGGTTCCCGAACCGCTCCAGCACCTTCAGTACGGACTCGCCCCGGCGGTACGGAACCGCCTGACCGGTCGTACCGAACTGCACCAGGTCGGCCTGCTCGGCCCGCAGCGCCAGCGCCGCACCGAACACGGCGGCGGCGTCCGCCCGGTTGAGCCGGGACCGGTCCGAGAGCGGGTACCACATCGACCCCGAGCGGTCGACGAGGACCAGTGTCCGCCCGGGCAGCGCCGGTACGTTGGCCAGCGAGTGGCCGAGCGCCTGTTCCAGCGGGTACGCCCAGCGCCGCGAGGGAGCGTGCTGATGGGCGGCCAGGTAGCGGAGGGGGAACTGCCGCGACCGGGCGACGACCTCCGGGTCGGAGATCCTCGCCGCGACCTGCGCGGCCACCGCGTCCGAGACCCCGGCCCCGTCGAAGTTGCGCAGGTTGCGCAGCAGCGCCATCGCGCCCATCGAGGGGATGATCGCCTCCCAGGCGGCCGCGTCCATCGGCCCCTGGAGCCAGCCGGCCAGCGCCTCCCAGGTCATGCCCGCCTCCGCGAGCCGCTCGGCGGCATCCGCCTCGGATCCCCGCCCCAGACCTCGGCGCCGGACCTCGGCCTCAGACCTCGACCGTGGACAGCAGCGTCGCCACCATGACCTCGCCCTCGGCGGCGCCCCGCGACAGCGGGACCCAGATGAGCCCGACCATCCGCGGGCAGTCGCACGTGAGGTCCGCGTCGACGCCGAGGACCGGCTCCCCGGGCTCGACCTCCACACGGAAGCAGGAGGTCCAGCCCGAGGGGTAGGGCGCGTCGTACGCGAACCGCACGTCCAGGGCGCGCAGGCCGACCTCCTCCGCCACCTCCCGCCGGACCGCGTCCTCGGGCTCCTCGCCCGCCTCCAGGCCGCCGCCCGGCAGCGTCCAGTACTCCGGCCCGTCATGCCGCCCCGTCGGCCCCAGGCCGCGCTCGCGCACCATCAGCACGCAGCCGTCCCGGAGGATCACGGCGGCGACCCGGCGCCGTTCCGTCACGCGTCGCCCTCGCGCAGTCGCTTCCGGGCCTCCATGAGGGCGAAGCCCAGTAGGTTCAGCCCGCGCCAGCTCGCCGGGTCCAGTGCGCGCCCGTCGTCGGCCGCGAGCCCGATGCCCCAGATCCGGTCCATCGGGCTCGCCTCCACCAGTACCCGGTCACCGGTGTTCAGCAGGTACCCGCGCAGCGCAGGGTCGGAACCGAACTTGTGCACGCTGCCCTCCACCACCAGGGCGAAGCGCTCCCGCTCCCATATCGCGTTGTCGAAGCGGCGCACGAGCCGCCCGACCTTCTTCGCCTCTGCCGGGCTCTTCGCCTCCAGCGCGGCGCGCTCCGCCTCGGCGTCGCCGAACAGCCGGGCCTTGCCGGCCATCATCCAGTGCTCCGCGGTCGCATAACGGACGTCACCGACAGTGAAGGCAGAGGGCCACCACTGGCTCATACAGCTCGGTCCGAGGCGGCCGTCCGGCTGCGGCCGGTGCCCCCAGAACGGCAGGTACTTCACCCGCTCACCACGGCTGACCTGCTTGATCAGTTCGTCCAGCATCTCCATGCACGCGAGTCTGGCAGTCGCCACTGACACTTCGTACGGGATTTTCGGTGCGCCTCGACACATGGTCGACCGATTCCGTCGCGTAATCAAAAGGCAACAACGGAATCCCTTGGCCGAGGGCACCACCTCTGTCAGGATCGGCACTCAATTCGAGCTGTAGCTCGAACTGTAGCTACGGAGAGCGTGAGAGCGTTATGGGCAACCGCTTCCAGGTCAAAGACCGCTTCGCGGACGGCGCGCAGTACATCGACGGGCAGCTGAGGTCCGGCACGTCCGGACAGTCACACACCGTGGTCGATCCTGCGACCGGCGACGAGGTCCTCACCTACGAGCTCGCGAGCACCACGGACGTCGACGAGGCCGTCGCCGCCGCCAAGAGGGCCTTCCCGGGCTGGTCCGGCGCCACCCCCGGCGAGCGTTCGGACGCCCTGCACCGGCTGGCCGCCGTACTGGCCGAGCAGGCCGAGGACTTCGCGTACGCCGAGTCCCTCCAGTGCGGCAAGCCGATCAAATTGTCCACGGAGTTCGACGTACCGGGGACCATCGACAACACCGCCTTCTTCGCGGGCGCCGCCCGGCACCTGCAGGGGCAGGCGGCCGCCGAGTACTCCGGCGACCACACCTCCTACGTACGCCGCGAGGCCATCGGGGTCGTCGGCTCGATCGCGCCCTGGAACTATCCGCTCCAGATGGCCGCCTGGAAGATCCTTCCGGCGATCGCCGCCGGCAACACCATCGTCCTCAAGCCCGCCGAGCTCACCCCGCTGACCTCCCTGATGTTCGCGCAGGCGGCCAAGGACGCGGGCCTGCCCGACGGCGTGATCAACATCGTCACCGGCGCCGGCCGCGAAGCCGGAGAGCACCTGGTGGGCCACCCCGACGTGGTCATGACCTCCTTCACCGGCTCCACCGCCGTCGGCAAGCGGGTCGCCGAGATCGCGACCGCCACCGTCAAGCGGCTCCACCTGGAGCTCGGCGGCAAGGCCCCCTTCCTCGTCTTCGACGACGCCGACCTGGAGGCCGCCGCGCACGGCGCCGTCGCCGCCTCCCTCATCAACACCGGCCAGGACTGCACGGCCGCCACCCGTGCCTACGTCCAGCGCCCCCTGCACGACGCCTTCGTCGCCCGGGTCGCCGAGCTGATGGAGAGCGTCCGCCTCGGCGACCCCTTCGCGCCCACCACCGACCTGGGCCCGCTGGTCTCGCACGCCCAGCGCGACCGGGTCGCCGGATTCGTCGAGCGGGCCCGCGGCTACGCCACCGTCGTCACCGGCGGTGAGATCCCGGCGGGAGACCTGGCCGAGGGCGCGTACTACCGGCCCACCCTCATCGCCGGCGCCGCCCAGGACAGCGAGGTGGTCCAGTCCGAGATCTTCGGTCCGGTCCTGGTCGTCCTGCCCTTCGACAGCGACGACGAGGGCATCGCGCTGGCCAACGACACCCCGTACGGACTCGCGGCCTCCGCCTGGAGCCGTGACCTCTACCGGGCCAACCGGGCCACCCGCGAGATCAAGGCGGGCTGCGTCTGGATCAACGACCACATTCCGATCATCAGCGAGATGCCCCACGGGGGCTACAAGGCCAGCGGCTTCGGAAAGGACATGTCGGCCTACTCCTTCGAGGAGTACACGCAGGTCAAGCACGTGATGTACGACAACACCGCGGTGGCCGAGAAGGACTGGCACCGCACGATCTTCGGGGACCGTCCGTAACCATCTGCGGCTCATCGCCGCGTGGGCCCACCGCCTGACCAGCGGTACACCTCCCGAAAGGGCACAGCGCATGGAGCAGTTCGAGCCCGACCGCCTCTCGGCGGCGCAACTCGCCGCGATGCGGCGCAGCCTCACCAGCGGGCGCGGCGCCCTCACCCGCCGCTCGTTGCTGCGCGCCTCCGGAGTCGGAGCGCTCACCCTCGGCGGGCTGACCACCCTCGCCGGGTGCGGGATCCCGCCCGCCAAACGCGAGGGCGACGCGGCCGTGGCCTCCGACGACCACTCGGCCGGGGAGAAGGAGATCAACTTCTCCAACTGGACCGAGTACATGGACACCAGTGAGGACGAGAAGTCCCGTCCCACGCTGGAGGAGTTCACCAAACGGACCGGGATCAAGGTCAAGTACACCGAGGACATCAACGACAACGTCGAGTTCTTCGGCAAGGTCCGCCCCCAGCTCGCGGCCGGCCAGGACACCGGCCGCGACCTGATCGTGGTGACCGACTGGCTGGCCGCCCGCATCATCCGCCTCGGCTGGGCGCAGAAGCTGGACCCCGCGCACCTGCCGCACGCGTACGCCAACCTGATCCCGCAGTTCCGCACCCCCGACTGGGACCCCGGGCGCTCGTACAGCTACCCCTGGACCGGCATCGACACGGTCATCGCCTACAACGAGAAGGCGACCGGCGGCAAGAAGGTCGACTCCGTCACCCAGATGCTCGACGACCCGTCCCTCAAGGGCCGCGTCGGCTTCCTCACCGAGATGCGCGACTCCGTCGGCATGACCCTGCTCGACCAGGGCAAGGACCCGGCGACCTTCACCACCGCCGACTTCGACGAGGCCGTCGGGCGGCTCCAGAAGGGCGTGGACAAGAACCAGATCCGCCGCTTCACGGGCAACGACTACACCTCCGACCTCGACAAGGGCGACCTCGCCGCCTGCCTCGCCTGGGCCGGGGACATCATCCAGCTCCAGGCCGGCAACCCGGACATCAAGTACGCCATCCCCGCCCCCGGATACATCACCTCCAGCGACAACCTCCTGGTCCCCGCCAAGGCCCGGCACAAGGCCAACGCGGAGAAGCTCATCGACTTCTACTACGAGCCGCCGATCGCCGCCCAGCTGGCCGCGTACATCAGCTACGTCTGCCCGGTCGAGGGCGTCAAGGACGAACTGGCCAAGATCGATCCCGCGCTCGCGGACAACCCCCTGATCGTCCCGGACAAGGCGATGGCCGCCAAGGCCCACGCCTTCCGCTCCCTCACCAGCGAGGAAGAGACGGCGTACGAGGAGAAGTTCGCCAAGCTCATCGGCGCCTGACGCACGCCTTGCGGCGAGCCCGCCGGAGCGCGGCGCCGCCGCCGGAGTCCTCCGGCGGCGGCGCGGCCCGGCCGGCTCCGCCGAGCCTTCGACCCCTTGCCCCACCCAACCCCGGGACCATCCATGACTGACAAGACCGCGGGCGGCGACGTCCGCCTCTCCGGGATCAGCAAGCACTACGGCACCTTCACCGCCGTGCACCCGCTGGATCTCACCATCCCCCAGGGCTCCTTCTTCGCCCTGCTCGGCGCCTCCGGCTGCGGGAAGACCACCACCCTGCGCATGATCGCCGGCCTGGAGGAGCCCTCCACCGGCACGGTCCACCTCGGCGACCGGGAGGTCACCGACCTCCAGCCGTACAAGCGCCCGGTCAACACGGTCTTCCAGAGCTACGCCCTCTTCCCGCACCTGAGCATCTTCGAGAACGTCGCCTTCGGACTGCGCCGCCGCGGCATCAAGTCCGTCAAGAAGCAGGTGGACGACATGCTGGAGCTCGTCCAGCTCGGCCAGTTCGCCCAGCGCAAGCCGCACCAGCTCTCCGGCGGCCAGCAGCAGCGCGTCGCCGTCGCCCGGGCCCTGATCAACCACCCCCAGGTGCTGCTCCTCGACGAGCCGCTCGGCGCCCTCGACCTCAAGCTGCGCCGCCAGATGCAGCTGGAGCTCAAGCGGATCCAGACCGAGGTCGGCATCACCTTCGTGCACGTCACGCACGACCAGGAGGAGGCCATGACGATGGCCGACACGGTCGCCGTGATGAACGGCGGCCGCGTCGAGCAGCTGGGCGCCCCCGCCGAGCTGTACGAGAACCCGGGCACCACCTTCGTCGCCAACTTCCTCGGCACCTCGAACCTCATCGAGGCCACCGTGGAGACCGCGGGCACCGGGGCGTCCGCCGGCTCGGGCTCCGAGATCGTCGTATCCGCCTCCGGCGCCGTCCTCCGGCTGCCCGCCGGCCGCTGCGCGACCACCCCCCGTACGGGCGGAAAGCTGCTGGTCGGAGTGCGCCCCGAGAAGATCTCCCTGGTCCACGCGGACGAGGAGCACACCATCGCGACCGGCCGCAACAAGATCACCGGGCGGATAGCCGACTCCTCCTTCATCGGCGTCTCCACGCAGTACGTCATCGACAGCCAGGTCTGTCCGGAGCTGGAGGTGTACGCCCAGAACATCGAGCGGGACAGCCGCCTGGTACCGGGCGCCGAGGTGATCCTGCACTGGAACCCGGAGCACACCTTCGGCCTCGACGCGGCCCAGTCCATGCTTGCAGGGACGATGGGCGACGCGGGCATCGAGACGGTGGAGGAGAGCGCATGACGACCACCGCGGCGCCGCCAAAGGCGCCCGCCTCCACCGAACCCCCGGTGCACAGGGCGTCGCTGCGCAAGCGGCTGATCCCGTACTGGCTGCTGCTCCCCGGCATCCTGTGGCTGCTGGTGTTCTTCGTGCTGCCGATGGTCTACCAGGCCTCGACCTCGGTGCAGACCGGCTCCCTCGAAGAGGGCTTCAAGGTCACCTGGCACTTCGGGACCTACTGGGACGCCTTCACCGAGTACTACCCGCAGTTCCTGCGCTCCCTGCTCTACGCGGGCACCGCGACCGCGCTGTGCCTGCTGCTCGGTTACCCGCTGGCCTACCTGATCGCCTTCAAGGCGGGCCGCTGGCGCAACCTGCTCCTCGTCCTGGTGATCGCCCCGTTCTTCACCAGCTTCCTGATCCGCACGCTGGCCTGGAAGACGATCCTGGCCGACGGCGGCCCCGTGGTCGCCGTCCTCAACAACATCGGCTTCCTCGACGTCACCAGCTGGCTCGGGATGACCGAGGGGGACCGGGTGCTGGCCACGCCGCTCGCGGTGGTCTGCGGCCTGACGTACAACTTCCTCCCCTTCATGATCCTGCCGCTGTACTCCTCGCTGGAGCGCATCGACACCCGCCTCCACGAGGCGGCCGGGGACCTGTACGCCCGCCCCGCCACGGTCTTCCGGAAGGTGACGTTCCCGCTCTCCATGCCGGGCGTGGTCTCCGGGACCCTGCTCACCTTCATCCCGGCGAGCGGCGACTACGTGAACGCCGAGCTGCTCGGGTCCACGGACACCCGGATGATCGGCAACGTCATCCAGTCGCAGTACCTGCGGATCCTCGACTACCCGACCGCGGCCGCGCTGTCCTTCATTCTCATGGCCATCGTGCTGATCATGGTCACCATCTACATCCGCCGAGCGGGGACGGAGGACCTGGTCTGATGCGCAATCCCCTCACCTGGCTCCGGCGCAACCTGATCGTCATCGCGGGGCTCGGCACGCTCGCGTACATGATCCTGCCGAACGTCGTCGTGACCGTCTTCTCCTTCAACAACCCCACCGGGCGGTTCAACTACGCCTGGCAGGAGTTCTCCCTCGACGCGTGGAAGGACCCCTGCGGGGTCGCCGACATGTGCGGGTCGCTGTCCCTCTCGCTCCAGATCGCCCTCTGGTCCACGCTGGTCGCGACCGCGCTGGGCACCGCGATCGCCTTCGCGCTCGTGCGCTACCGCTTCCGGGCGCGCGGGGCGGTCAACTCGCTGATCTTCCTGCCCATGGCCATGCCCGAGATCGTGATGGCGGCCTCGCTGCTCGCGCTCTTCCTCAACATGGGCATCCAGCTGGGCTTCTGGACGATCCTGATCGCGCACATCATGTTCTGCCTCAGCTTCGTCGTCGCCGCCGTCAAGGCGCGTGTCCTGTCCATGGACCCGCGGCTGGAGGAGGCCGCCCGCGACCTGTACGCCGGCCCGGTGCAGACCTTCGTACGGGTCACGCTGCCGATCGCGGCACCCGGTATCGCGGCGGGCGCGCTGCTCTCCTTCGCGCTCTCCTTCGACGACTTCATCATCACCAACTTCAACTCGGGCAACACCGTCACCTTCCCCATGTTCGTGTGGGGATCGGCCCAGCGCGGTACGCCCGTGCAGATCAACGTCATCGGTACGGCGATGTTCGTCATCGCGGTGCTGGTGGTCCTCGCCGGCCAGATGGTCGGCAACCGCCGCAAGAAGGCACAACCGAAGTAATTCGGATAGCACGTCATCAGTTCCGTAGGGAGTTGGAAGCCATGGCCCCAGTCGCCATGCGTAGTGTTGCGAAATCCCTTTCCGAAGCGAAGCCGGTCTCGTACTGGCTGGACGACCCCGGCAAGCCCGCGCCCGAGCCGGCGCTGACCTCCGACGAGCGGTGCGACCTGCTGGTCGTCGGCGGTGGCTACAGCGGGCTGTGGACCGCCCTCATTGCCAAGGAGCGCGACCCCGACCGGGACGTCGTACTGATCGAGAGCAAGGAGGCGGGCTGGGCCGCCTCCGGCCGCAACGGCGGATTCTGCGCCGCTTCCCTCACCCACGGCCTGAGCAACGGGCTGGCCCGCTGGCCCGGCGAGCTGGCCAGGCTGGAGGAGCTGGGCAACCGCAACCTCGACGCCATCGAGGAGGCCGTCGCCCGCTACGGCATCGACTGCGACTTCGAGCGGACCGGCGAGATCGACGTCGCCACCGAACCGCACCAGGTCGACGAGCTGCGCGAACTGCACGAGGAGGCACTGCGCCTGGGCCTCGCCGACGGCTCCGAATGGCTGGACGGCGAGGCGGTGCGCGCCGAGGTCGACTCGCCGACCTTCCTCGCCGGCCTCTGGGACCGCGACGGAGTCGCCATGCTCAACCCGGCGAAGCTGGCCTGGGGCCTCAAGCGGGCCTGCCTGGAGCTCGGGGTGCGGATCTACGAGAACACCCGCGGCCTCAAGCTGGCCGCGGCCGGCTCCGGGATGACCGTGACCACCCCTTACGGCACGATCCTCGCCCGCCGGGTCGCCCTGGGCACCAACATCTTCCCCTCGCTGGTCCGCCGGGTCCGCCCGTTCACCGTCCCGGTCTACGACTACGCGCTGATGAGCGAGCCGCTCGACGAGGCCCAGCTCGCGGCCATCGGCTGGAAGAGGCGGCAGGGGCTCGGCGACAGTGCCAACCAGTTCCACTACTTCCGGATCACCCGCGACAACCGGATCCTGTGGGGCGGCTACGACGCGATCTACCCCTACCGGGGGAAGCTCGACTCCGAGTACGACCACCGCCCCGAGACCTACCTCAAGCTCGCGGAGCACTTCTTCACCGCCTTCCCGCAGCTGGAGGGGCTGAAGTTCAGTCACGCCTGGGGCGGCGCGATCGACACCTGCTCGCGCTTCTCCGCCTTCTTCGGCACCGCCCACGCGGGGAAGGTGGCGTACGCGGCCGGCTACACCGGCCTCGGGGTGGGGGCCACCCGGTTCGGCGCGGACGTGATGCTGGACCTGCTGGACGGGCTCTCCACCGAGCGCACGCGGCTGCAGATGGTGAAGTCCAAGCCGATGCCCTTCCCGCCCGAGCCCTTCGCGTGGACCGGGATCGCTCTCACCAAGTGGTCGCTGGCCCGCGCGGACGCCCGCGGCGGACACCGGAACCTGTGGCTCAAGACGCTGGACCGCTTCGGCCTCGGCTTCGACAGCTAGGCCGTCCCTTTCGGATCCTGCCGGGCCCGCGACGCCCGGCACCGCACCCGGCCGCGTTGTCGGTGTGCCCGAGTACGTCCAGTACAAGGGCGCACCTCCGCCTTGCCGGGCACGGCACCGGACACCGCAGGCTCGGCCGACAAGATCCGAAAGAGACGGCCTAGGTGTGTTGTCCGGACAGGCCGTCCCCACGGTCCGCCGCGCGCCGTGTGTCTCTGCCGCGCGCCCGGCGCGGACTGCCGGTCACCGTGTGACCCGATTCAATACCAGGGCCAACGAAAACCCGCGTCATAATCACGCCCGGCCCCGCTCTCTCCAGGTGAGAACCCCTCATCTACAGGGAACGGAGGCCGGGCGATGACGATCCCGGGGGCCAAGACGGCAGTGGACTGGCTGGTGTCGGTGGCGCCGGATCCGGACGCCTGCCGGTGGGAGTGGGAGCGCAACCCCCTAGGGGTCGCCCTGCTGCCCGCCGGCCGGCGCTGGGACGTGCTGATCCTGCCCGGGGAGCTGGGGCGGCCCACCCTCGACGTGCTCCGCCTGCTGCTCGGCCGGCCCGGCCCGGTGCTCGCCGACTTCGGCGACTCCCGGCTGGGCTTCTTCGTGCCCGCCGGCACGGCGTCCCGGTGGCTCGCCACGGGCGTACGGGGTGCCGGGCGAGGGACCTGGATCGTGGTCCCGTACCCCGGCCGGGCGACCGGCGGGGTGCGCTGGCTGGAACTCCCCGACGGCGAGGGGACGCTCACCGACCCGGCCGTGCTGGAGCTCGCAATGCACGAGGCGGCCGCGTGCGTGCTGGCGAAGGAGGGCCGAAAGTCTTGACAAGGGTATTGGTCTGGACCATCTTGGGCGCCGCTGACCCCCTCCATCCCCCCATGCACCGGAGGCAGTTGTGCGCAGAGCCCTACCCTTCCTCACGGCCGCCGCCCTCGCGGTGGCCGGCTTCCTCGCCGCGGGCCCGCCCGCCGCGGCGGCCGACGCCGACCTCGTACGCAACGGCGGCTTCGAGGCCGGACTCGACGGCTGGAGCTGCTCGGGCGGCAGCGGAGCCACCGTCACCGCACCCGTCCACGGCGGAGGTTCCGCCCTGCGGGCCACCCCGGCCGGCCAGGACAACGCCCGCTGCTCCCAGGCCGTCACCGTCAAGCCCGACTCGACGTACACCCTCGCCGCCTGGGTGCAGGGTGCGTACGTCTACCTCGGCGCGAGCGGTACCGGCACCACCGACGTGTCGGCGTGGACGCAGACGCCGGGTGCGTGGAAGCAGCTGACGACCACCTTCCGCACCGGCCCGTCCACGACCTCGGTGACGGTCTACACCCACGGCTGGTACGGCCAGCCCGCCCACGTCACCGACGACCTCACCCTGGTCGGCCCGGACCCCGGCGGTCCCGGCCGGCCCCAGCTCCCGGCCGCCCCCACCGGCCTGACCGCTTCCGCCACCTCGTCGACCTCGGTCGCGCTGTCCTGGTCGGCGGTCCCGGGCGCCACCTCGTACACCGTCCACCGGGACGGCGCGGCGCCCGTGAGCGTCACCTCCGCCTCGGCGACCGTGACCGGCCTCGCCGCGGCCACCACGTACACCTTCCGGGTCGGCGCGGTGAACGCGGCGGGCACCTCCCCGCAGAGCCTGCCCGCCTCCGTGACCACGCCCGCCGGCGGCGGTGGAGGTGGCGGCCTGCCCGCCCACGCGCTGGTCGGCTACCTGCACGCGAGCTTCGCCAACGGCTCCGGGTACGTCCGGATGGCCGACGTACCCGCCTCCTGGGACGTCATCAACCTCGCCTTCGGCGAACCCACTTCGGTGACCTCCGGCGACATCCGCTTCCGGCTCTGTCCGGTCGCGGAATGCCCGAACGTCGAATCCGCGGCGGAGTTCAAGGCGGCCGTCAAGGCCAAGCAGGCCGCCGGCAAGAAGGTGCTGATCTCGATCGGCGGCCAGAACGGCCAGGTCCAGCTCGCGAGCACGGCCGCCCGGGACACCTTCGTCTCCTCCGTCGGCGCCATCATCGACGAGTACGGCCTCGACGGCCTGGACATCGACTTCGAGGGCCACTCGCTCTCCCTGGCCACGGGGGACACCGACTTCCGGGCGCCCACCACCCCGGTCGTCGTCAACCTGATCGCGGCCGTGAAGACCCTGAAGGCCAGGTACGGCCCGGACTTCCTCCTGACGATGGCCCCGGAGACCTTCTTCGTCCAGCTGGGATACCAGTACTACGGCTCCGGCCCCTGGGGCGGTCAGGACCCGCGCGCCGGCGCGTACCTGCCGGTGATCCACGCCCTGCGCGACGACCTCACGCTGCTCCACGTCCAGGACTACAACTCGGGCTCGATCATGGGCCTCGACAACCAGTACCACTCCATGGGCGGCGCCGACTTCCACATCGCCATGACCGACATGCTGCTCACCGGCTTCCCGGTCGCCGGGAACACCGCCCGGGTCTTCCCGGCCCTGCGCCCGGACCAGGTCGCCATCGGCCTGCCGGCCACGACCGGCGCGGGCAACGGCCACACCTCGCCCGCGGAGGTGAACAAGGCACTGAACTGCCTGACGAAGAAGACCGACTGCGGGACCTACCGGACCCACGGCACCTGGCCGGGGCTGCGCGGCCTGATGACCTGGTCGATCAACTGGGACCGCTTCGGCGGCTGGGAGTTCAGCCGGAACTTCGACGCCTACTTCGGCGGCTGACCCACGCCACGCCGAGCAGCAGGGGAGTGCAGAGCAGCAGGCTGGCCAGTACGTCCAGCGGCCAGTGCCACCCCCGCAGGATCAGTCCGACGGCCGTCGCCCCCGTGAGTACCAGGGCGACGGCCGTCGGCCATGCCAGGCGGGTGTACGGGCGCACGAGCAGGGCCGCGCCGAGATAGGCGACGGCCGCGGTGGCCGTGTGACCCGAGGGGAAGTAGCCGGCGGCCCAGGGCTCCAGCGGGCCCGGCCGGCCGGTCCACTCCTTGAAGGGGATGACCAGGGCCGGCACCAGGGCCATGGCCAGGCCCGCGGCTGTGGCGGCGAGGCGCCGGCCGCGGACGGCGGCGTAGGCCATGGCCAGCGCCAGGACGGGCACGGCGACCGGGATGTTGCCGAGGTCCGAGAGGCGCTCGGTGACGGAGTCCGGGAGCGTGCGCACCAGGGCGCGGCTCAGCGCGTGGTCCGGGGCCAGCAGCGGGCCGGAGACCAGCACCTGCCACGTGACCAGAGAGAAGAGGAGGCCGCAGACCGCGGCGATCAGGAGAGGAGTGGCCGGCCGTCCCGGAACAGGGGGGATGGTTCCGGGACGGCCGCCCGGATCGGGTTGCCGGGCGCCCCGGGGGGTTTGGGGCGAACGGCTGTCCGATCGGTGAGGAGTGTGCGCGAACGCATCCCCAGTACGGTGCTGGGGAAGCCCAGTACTGGTGTCGCCCCCGGTTTCCCCGGAGCGGGGTGTTTCACTCATCTGCAGAAACCGTACGGCAGCGAAAGGGGGACCGACAGCAGGATCGCGCTCCCGCCATCGCCCCCCCACAGCTTCTTCACAGCGTCCGCCCGTTACCGCCGGTAGGACCCGGTCGCAGCGCGCGCACGTTCTCGTCCTTCGATCAGATGGCCGTGCCGATGGCCGCGAAAGCGGCCTCGATGAGGTCCATGCCCTCGTTCAGCAGGTCCTCACCGATGACGATCGGCGGGAGGAAGCGGAGCACGTTGCCGTAGGTGCCACAGGTGAGGACGAGCAGGCCCTCGGCGTGGCAGGCCTTGGCGAGCGCGCCGGCCGCCTCCGGGAACGGGGTCTTGGACACCGGGTCCTTGACGAGCTCGATCGCGATCATGGCGCCGCGGCCGCGGATGTCGCCGATGATGTCGTACTTCTCCTGCATGGCCGTCAGGCGGGCCTTCATGATGGACTCGATCTTCTTCGCCGCGGCGTTGAGGTCGAGCTCCTTCATGGTCTCGATGGAGCCGAGCGCACCGGCGCAGGCCACCGGGTTACCGCCGTAGGTGCCACCCAGGCCACCCGCGTGCGCGGCGTCCATGATCTCGGCGCGGCCGGTCACGGCGGCGAGCGGCAGACCGCCCGCGATGCCCTTGGCGGTGGTGATCAGGTCCGGGACGATGCCCTCGTCCTCGCACGCGAACCACTGGCCGGTGCGGCAGAAGCCGGACTGGATCTCGTCGGCGACGAAGACGATGCCGTTGTCGTTGGCGAACTTCACGATCGCCGGCAGGAAGCCCTTGGCCGGCTCGATGAAGCCGCCCTCGCCGAGGACCGGCTCGATGATGATCGCGGCGACGTTGTCGGCGCCGATCTGCTTCGTGATCTCGTCGATCGCCTGGGCGGCGGCCTCGGGGCCGCAGTTCTCGGCGCCGGTGGGCCAGCGGTAGCCGTAGGCGACCGGGACGCGGTAGACCTCGGGGGCGAACGGACCGAAGCCCTGCTTGTACGGCATGTTCTTCGCGGTCAGCGCCATGGTGAGGTTCGTGCGGCCGTGGTAGCCGTGGTCGAAGACGACGACGGCCTGGCGCTTGGTGTACGAACGGGCGATCTTGACGGCGTTCTCGACGGCCTCGGCACCGGAGTTGAACAGGGCCGACTTCTTGGCGTGGGTGCCCGGGGTCAGCTCGGCGAGGGCCTCGCAGACCTCGACGTAGCCCTCGTACGGGGTGACCATGAAACAGGTGTGGGTGAAGTCGGCGAGCTGCGCGGAGGCGCGGCGCACGACGGCCTCGGCGGAGGCGCCGACCGAGGTCACGGCGATGCCGGAGCCGAAGTCGATCAGGCGGTTGCCGTCGACGTCCTCGATGATGCCGCCGCCCGCGCGGGCCGTGAAGACGGGCAGCACGGAGCCCACGCCACCGGCCACGGTCTGCAGGCGGCGGGCCTGCAGCTCCTGCGACTTGGGGCCGGGGATCGCGGTGACGATCTTGCGCTCCTGCGGAACAGCGGTCATAGGGGGCTCCTGGGGGGTGTTTTCGGACGCACTTGTCTCTTTGTCCGCAGGCTAGGCCCGGGAGCGGTGGTCCTGCATGCTCCGTTCGGTAGTGATCACCACGTGTCCTTGTCCGTGACGGCCATAGGAAGGACCCGAGCGGGCGTCCTGCGGACGGCACGTCGAACCGGAGCGCGGGTACGGGCCCACGGCCGACGCCGGGCAACTACATTGAGCGACGCAGCGCAGGCACGGGCAGGGGGCAGGGGTTTCATGGACACCGACGGCACGCACGAGACGCGCCCGCAGCGAGCCGGGCACGTTCCGAGACCGGCCGGCCCGCCGCCCCAGGGCCTCCCCCCGAAGCCGTCGCACGCGCCGACGGCCGGCCCGACACTGGGCGACTGGCTGCGCTTCCCCCGTTCCTCGGACGGGCCGGGCGTATGGACGTACGGGCACGTGCCGCGGGCCGCCGAAGCGCCCGAGGAGACCCCCACCCGCCAGCTGATCAGCGGGGCCCTGATCTCCCTGCTCGCAGGACTGCTGCTCTGGTCCCTGCTGTGGAACGGCTACCTCGGCGGCTTCTGGCTCTGGCCCCTCTATATGTTCACGCCGGACTCCTGGGCCGGGACGTTCCCCTCTGTCGTGGCCTCATACATCTGGTACGCCGTGGTCGCCACCGTCCTGATCATCGGCTTCGGGCGCCTGGGTCGCTGGCCCGAGCTGGGCCGTCGCATGCTCAGCAGCCGCGCCCTGCGTGCGGTGCAACCCGCGCACGCTGCCGACGCCACGGGCCCCGAGGCGGGCGGCCCGGACGACCCCGCGTGCTGGCCGCAGTTGCGGGGGGCCGGGCTGGGGGATGTGGCCGAGCGGTTGGAGGTGGAGGCCGGGGGTGGGCGGATGAATGACGTCGACTACGCCCGGATCCGGCGGGCGTGGGACTCCGTGCGCGTCGACCCGTCCCGCATGCGCGCCTTCGCCGACGCCGTGCGCGACAACGGCGCCGCCGCCTGCCTGCACCCGTCCGGGGCGCGGGACCTGCCCGTGCGGTCCGCCCGGCACGATCTGCTGGCCCGGCAGGTGCTGCTCGGCACCGTCGAGGACGGCGCGCGCAACCCGTACTCCCGCCGCGGCACCGCCCTCGCCCTCGACCCCGACGTGCTCGGCACCTCCCTGCTCGCCGTGGGACCCTCCGGCACCGGCAAGACCCGGCAGCTGGTGCGGCCCGTCGTCGAGTCGCTCTCGCTCCAGGCGCTCGCCGGCCAGGCCGCCGTCGTCGCCGTCGGAGCCGCCGGCGCCCAGCTCGGGCCGGACGCCGCCTTCGACGTGGTGGTCCGCGTCGGCGACCCCGCCTCCGTCTACGACCTCGACCTCTACGGCGGCGCCACCGACCCCGACGAGGCCGCCACCCTGCTCGCCGAGGCGTTCGTCGGGGACGTCCCCGGGATCGACGTACGCCGCGCCGCCACCGCCCTCGCCCAGCTCCTCGGGCCGTTCCGAGCGGCGTACGAACGCTTCCCGGCCGTGCCCGAGCTGCGCGAGCTGCTCGACGGGGTCCCCACCGCCTTCGACGCCCTGCGCCGCGACCTCGCCGGGCAGCACGCGATGCTGCGCGAGCTCGACGCCCGGGCCCGCCAGCACGGCGCCCCCGCGGACCCCGGTCCCGCCCTCGCCGACCGGGTGGCCCTGCTGGACCGGCCCGCCTTCGCAGGCTTCTTCGACACCACCGGCCAGGGCCGGCCGTTCTCGCTGCGCGCCCTGGAGCACCCGATCCGCGTCCGCGTCGACCTGCCCGAGCGCGGGCACGCCGACGCCTCCCGGATGCTGGCCCGGCTGCTGCTCGCCCAGTTCAACGCCGCCGCGGCCGCCCGTACCGACCGTTCCCTGTTCGCCTTCCTCGCCCTCGACGACGCCTCGCACACCCTCACCGCCGGGACCGTACGGGGCGTCCAGCGGCTGCGCTCGGCGCACGCGGGCGTCCTGCTCACGCTGCGCACGCTGGACGACGTACCGGAGGAGCTGCGCACGCCGCTGCTCGGGGCGGTCGGCTGCCGGATGGCCTTCTCCGGGGTCACCACCTGGGACGGCAAGCGGTTCGCCGAGGCCTGGGGCACCGAGTGGGTGGAGACGCGGGACGTCACCCACCGCACCGTCTTCGCCGACCAGCCGCTGACCCGGCTGATGCATTCCTTCCGCAAGCTCGTCACCGGCAAGGCGGTCACCACGGACGCGGTGACCGTGCGGCAGGTGGAGCGGGAGCGGTGGTCCGCGTCGGACCTGGCGCACGCCGTGCCGCCGGGGCACGCGGTGCTGTCGCTGACCTCGGTGCGCGGGGAGCGGGCGGCGCCGCTGCTGGTCCGCCTGGCCGGAACGTCCTGACCCGCACCCCGACCCGTACGAGGTGGCAGAATCGAGGGGAGTCGTTCGTACGACACGGCGAAAACCCTCGGCGGTCTCCCGGTCCCGTCCCCCTCCTGTCTCGGCCCGTCCTGCCGGTCCTGCCGGTCCTGCCCGCCCTGCCGGTCCTCCGCTCCGACGCCCCCTCCCGCTAAGGCCACTGGTAACCGATGCCGCTCACCCTCGCCTCACTCGTCCAGCACTCGGCGCTCAAGCTCAGCGTCCGGGCGGGGGAGGGTCGCCTCGACACCCCGGTGCGCTGGGCCCACGTCAGCGAGCTCGCCGACCCGGTCCCGTACATGGAGGGCGGGGAGCTGCTCCTGATCACCGCGATGAAGCTGGACGCGGGGGACCCGGACGAGATGCGGGCCTACGTGCGCCGCCTCGCCGCGGCCGGGGTCGTCGGCATCGGCTTCGCGATCGGCGTCAACTACGAGGAGATCCCCGAGGCGCTGATCGAGGCCGCGCGGACCGAGGACATGCCGCTGTTGGAGGTACCGCGGCGGACCCCCTTCCTGGCGATCAGCAAGGCCGTCTCCGCCGCCCTCGCGGCGGACCAGTACCGGGCCGTCACCGCCGGCTTCGAGGCGCAGCGCGACCTGACGCGCGCCGCGCTCTCCGTCGACGGCCCCGCCGAGCTGCTGGCCAGGCTGGCGGCGCACGTGCACGGCTGGGCCGCCCTGTACGACACCTCGGGCGCGGTCGTCGCGGCCGCCCCCGACTGGGCCGCTCGGCGCGCCGCCCGGCTCACCCCCGACGTGGAACGGCTGCGCGAGCGCCCGGCGCCCGCGAGCGCCGTGGTCGGCGGATCCGAGGACCGCGTGGAACTCCAGTCCCTGGGCACGGGCCGGCGGGCGCGCGGCGCTCTCGCCGTCGGTACCGCGGCCCCGCTGGGCACGGCCGAGCGGTACGCCGTCCACTCCGCGGTCGCGCTGCTCACCCTCACCACCGAGCGCTCCCGCTCCCTGCACGACGCCGAGTCCCGGCTGGGGGCGGCGGTGCTGCGGATGCTGCTGGCGGGCGAGGCGGACCACGCGCGGTCCGTGGCCGGAGACCTGTACGGGGCCCTGCTCGAGGCACCGTTCCGGCTGATCGTGGCCGAGCCGGCACTGGCCGGGACCGCGCAGCCGGAAGGGCTGGCGCTGCTCTCCGACGTGGTGGAGTCGGCGGCCGCCCGGACCGGGGAGACCCTGCTGGTCGTCCCGGAGCCGGGCCGGCTCGTGATCCTCGCCTCCGACGGGGGCTCGGCCGCCCAGGCGTGCGTGGACCACGCGGAGGCGCTGGAGGTCCGGCGCGGCCGGGACGCGGCCGGGCCCGAGCCGGACGAGCTGGTCGTCGGCCTGTCCGCGCCCGCCGGACCCGGCGGCGTGGCGGCGGCCCTCAAGCAGGCCGACCAGGCCCTGGCCGTGGCCCGGCGCCGGGGGCGGCCGATGGTGGAGCACGAGGACATGGCGGCGGGCTCGGTCCTGCCGCTGCTGGCCGACGACGCCGTACGGGCCTTCGCGGACGGCACCCTGCGCGCCCTGCGGGAGCACGACGCGACCGGGCGCGGCGACCTGGTGGCCTCGCTCCAGGCCTGGCTCTCCCGCCACGGGCAGTGGGACGCGGCCGCCGCCGACCTCGGCGTGCACCGGCACACCCTGCGCTACCGGATGAAGCGGGTCGAGGAGATCCTCGGCCGCTCCCTGGAGGACCCGGACGTCCGTATGGAGCTGTGGCTCGCCCTCAAGGCCAGCCCGCCCGCCGCGTAGCCCGGTCCGCCCGCCGCGTGGCCCGGTCCTTCCGTGCGCGTGGCCCGGTCCTTCCGTGCGGGTAGCCCCACCCGCTCGCGGCGGAGCCCCAGCAGACCGGCCGGACGTGTGACATTGACAAAGCGGCGCAGCCTCCGCGACGGGTACTACACGCCGGACAAACGCCGAATCGCCCACGGAGTCCTACGGTGGAGGTGTCAGGACCCACCGCACACTTCCGAAGGGCCGGGATTCGCATGACTTCCACCCACGCCTTCTGGCTCGCCGGCCGCCAGGCCACCGGCGAGGACAGCTTCGACGTCCACTCCCCGTGGGACGGCCGACTGGTCGCCGCCGTCAGCGTGCCCACCGACGAGCAGGTCGAAGAGGCCGTGGCCGCGGCGTACGCCGTGACGGCGGAGTTCTCCGCGACCCCCGCCCACGTACGTGCCGCGGCGCTGGACCACGTGTCCAAGCGGCTCGTCGAGCGCACCGAGGAGATCGCCCAGCTGATCTCCGCCGAGAACGGCAAGCCCGTCAAGTGGGCCCGCGGTGAGGTCGGCCGTGCGGTCTCCGTGTTCCGCTTCGCCGCCGAAGAGGCCCGCCGCTTCAACGGCGGAGAGGCCCAGCGCCTGGACACCGACGCCGGTGGTGTCGGCCGTCTGGCCCTGACCCGCCGCTTCGTCAAGGGCCCGGTCCTCGGCATCGCGCCGTTCAACTTCCCGCTGAACCTGTGCGCCCACAAGGTGGCCCCGGCCATCGCCGTCGGCGCGCCGATCATCCTCAAGCCCGCCCCGGCCACGCCGCTGTCCGGTCTGATCCTGGGTGAGCTGCTCGCCGAGACCGACCTCCCGGCCGGTTCCTGGTCGGTCCTGCCGGTCGCCAACGACAAGATGCCGGCCCTGGTCAAGGACGAGCGCCTGCCCGTCATCTCCTTCACCGGTTCCGACACCGTCGGCTACGCCATCCAGCAGTCGGTGCCCCACAAGCACTGCACCCTGGAGCTCGGCGGCAACGCCGCGGCCGTGGTCCTGGACGACTGGTCCTCCGAGGCCGACCTCGACTGGGCCGCGACCCGTATCGCGACCTTCTCGAACTACCAGGCCGGCCAGTCCTGCATCTCCGTGCAGCGCGTGATCGCCGACGCCGCCGTCTACGACCGCCTCGTCGAGAAGGTCGTCGAGAAGGTCCAGGCGCAGGTCACCGGAGACCCGTCCGACTCCGCCACCGACGTCGGCCCCCTCGTCTCCGAGGCCGCCGCCCAGCGCGTCGAGTCCTGGGTGGACGAGGCCGTCTCCGCCGGAGCCAAGCTCCTCACCGGTGGCAAGCGCGCGGGTGCCTCGTACGAGCCCACCGTCCTGGCCCATGTGCCGGACGGCGTCAAGCTCGCCACCGAGGAGGTCTTCGGGCCGGTCCTGACGCTGAAGAAGGTCGAGAACACCGACGAGGCCTTCGCCGCCGTCAACGACTCGAAGTTCGGTCTGCAGGCCGGCGTCTTCACCCGCAACGTGCAGACCGCGTTCCGCGCCCACCGCGAGCTCGAGGTCGGCGGTGTCATCATCGGCGACGCGCCGTCCTACCGCGCCGACCAGATGCCGTACGGCGGCGTCAAGCAGTCCGGTGTGGGCCGCGAGGGTGTCCGCTATGCGATGGACGACTACACGTACGAGCGAGTCCTGGTCCTGACCGGCCTCGACATCTGATCTCGTACGGCCAAAAAGCCGACGGCCGGAGCCTACTGTGCGGGGGCTCCGGCCGTCCCCCTTTTCCGAGGCGCCGACTTGGGGTACGACTCACAGGTAGCACCGGCCGGTAACGCCGGTGGACCCCCGACTCCGGCGGCGAGGTGAGTCCCCTCATGTCCGCAACACAGCCCAAGGTGACCGAGCGCGAGGCACGGCAGGTCGCGGAGGCGGCCCGGGAACAGGACTGGCGCAAACCCAGTTTCGCCAAGGAACTCTTCCTCGGGCGCTTCCGGCTCGACCTGATCCACCCCCACCCGCTCCCCGCCGACGAGGACGTCCGGCGCGGCGAGGCCTTCCTGGCCCGGCTGCGGGAGTTCTGCGAGACCCGCATCGACGGAGCCCGCATCGAACGCGAGGCGAAGATCCCCGACGAGACCGTGCGCGGGCTCAAGGAGCTCGGCGCCCTCGGCATGAAGATCGACCCCAAGTACGGCGGCCTCGGTCTCACCCAGGTCTACTACAACAAGGCGCTGGCCCTCGTCGGCTCGGTGAGCCCCGCCATCGGGGCGCTGCTCTCCGCCCACCAGTCGATCGGCGTTCCCCAGCCGCTGAAGATGTTCGGCACGCAGGAGCAGAAGGACACCTACCTGCCCCGCTGCGCCACCACCGCCATCAGCGCCTTCCTGCTCACCGAGCCCGACGTTGGCTCCGACCCGGCGCGCCTGGCCACCACGGCGGTTCCCGACGGGGACGACGCGTACGTGGTCGACGGCGTGAAGCTGTGGACGACCAACGGGGTCGTCGCGGACCTGCTCGTCGTGATGGCCCGCGTCCCGAAGTCCGAGAACCACCGCGGCGGGATCACCGCCTTCGTCGTGGAGGCGGACTCACCGGGGATCACCGTCGAGCACCGCAACGCCTTCATGGGCCTGCGCGGCCTGGAGAACGGGGTCACCCGCTTCCACCGCGTCCGGGTCCCTGCGGCCCAGCGCATCGGCGCCGAGGGCGCCGGCCTCAAGATCGCCCTGACCACTCTCAACACCGGCCGGCTGTCCCTGCCCGCCATGTGCGTCGGCGCCGGCAAGTGGTGCCTGAAGATCGCCCGCGAGTGGTCCGGCGTCCGCGAGCAGTGGGGCCGGCCGGTCGCGAAGCACGAGGCGGTCGGCGCCAAGATCTCCTTCATCGCCGCCACCACCTTCGCCCTCGAAGCGGTGGTCGACCTCGCCTCCCAGATGGCCGACGAGGACCGCAACGACATCCGCATCGAGGCCGCCCTCGCCAAGCTCTACGGCTCCGAGATGGCCTGTCTGATGGCCGACGAACTGGTCCAGATCCGCGGCGGGCGCGGCTTCGAGACCGCCGACTCCCTGGCGGCCCGCGGCGAACGCGCCGTCCCCGCCGAACAGATGCTCCGCGACCTGCGCATCAACCGGATCTTCGAGGGCTCGACGGAGATCATGCACCTGCTGATCGCCCGCGAGGCCGTGGACGCCCACCTCTCGGTGGCGGGCGACCTCATCGACCCCGACAAGGCACTCGGCGACAAGGCGAAGGCCGGCGCCCGCGCCGCCGGCTTCTACGCCCGCTGGCTGCCCAAGCTCGCCACCGGCCCCGGCCAGGTCCCCGGCACCTACCGCGCCTTCCACCCCGGCGGCCACCCCGACCTCTCCACCCACCTGCGCTATGTGGAGCGCAGCGCCCGCAAACTCGCCCGCTCGACCTTCTACGCCATGTCCCGCTGGCAGGGCCGCATGGAAACCAAGCAGGGCTTCCTCGGCCGGATCGTCGACATCGGCGCCGAGCTCTTCGCGATGAGCGCCGCCTGCGTCCGTGCCGAGCACCTGCGCGCCACCGGCGCCCACGGCCGCGAGGCGTACCAGCTGGCCGACGCCTTCTGCGAGCAGTCCCGGCTGCGCGTCGAGGAGCTCTTCGGCCGGCTCTGGTCCAACACCGACGACCTCGACCGCAAGGTGGTCGCGGGCGTCCTGTCCGGCACCTACGCCTGGCTGGAGGAGGGCGTCCTCGACCCCTCCGGCGACGGCCCCTGGATCGCGGACGCCGCCCCCGGACCGTCGACCCGGGGAAACGTGCACCGCCCCATCCGCTGACCTGCGATCATCGCCGCACGTCGGACAGGCGTACGAGGATGAGTACGAGTACTGGTACGCGTACGAGCACAGCGCGAGGCGGACGAGAACGATGTCGACGGCCGAGGAAGACCGCACCAGCCGGCGGCTGGCCTGGTGCGTGGCGCACCTGCTGCGCCACGCACCGGACCACGTCGTCACCGACATGATCGGCAGGCTGGACCGGCCCACCCGCAAGTACCTGTGCCGGGACGAGTGGCTCTCGGCATCGACCGTCACCCTGCTGCTGCGGCACGGCAGCGAGGAGGACCGGCACTACATCGCCCGTAACCCCCGTGTGGTCGGACGACCCCTGCCGGGCCTGCCCGGCCCCACGCGGTACGCCCGCCGCCGGACCCCGCCCGAACTCCTCCCGGTGCTCCGCGCCGAGCTGGGCCGGGACCCCGACGACGGGCCGCTCACCGCCGCCGAGCTGGTCGGCCTGCTGCGCCGGCACGGCCGCCGCGGGCCGCGCGTCCCACTGGACATCCTGGCGCTCCCGTACGAGGCGGACCCGGACCTGCTGTGCGCCGAGCACGCCCGGCAGCCGCTGCCCGTCGGCTCCTTCGAGGCCCTGCTGATGGTCGCGGACCTGTCCCCCGGGAGCGTCCACGCCCTGCTGGCCACGGGGGCGCAGGACGCGACCGGGCGCTCCTGGCACCGGCCCGCCGTCCGGGCCGTCCGGATCGGCCGGGTCACCCACGAGGAACTGGTCACCCACGTCGCTCCCGCCCGCCACACCCTGCTGCTCGGCCACCTCCCCGTACGGGAGTCCCTGCGCTGGACCCTGCCCGAACAGGCGGGCATGCAGACGGCCGTGCAGCGCGCCCTGCGTCCGCTGGGGAACGACCCCCGCCTGTGGGCCGAGCTGCTGCGGCACGCCCCCGGCCACGCGGGCCCGCTGCCCGCACTGGTGGCGGCCGTGGCCGACGACGCCCTGCCCGAGCCCGCCGGGGCGGGCGAGCCCGGTCCCGAGCTGGTCCGGGCCGTACGCCACCTGGCCCCCACGGCCGCCGAGCCGACCGGGGAGGTGGAGCGCGAGCTGGCCCTGGCCAGCCTCGCCGTCCCGATGGACAGTGCCCTGGAGGACATCCGCTGGGTGCGCGACTGCCTGGACCGCGGCCTGCTGACCGGCATCGACGTGGTCCGGCACAAGCTGCCGGCCTGCTGGGCCCTCGACGAGGACCACTGGCTCGGCGACGTGGACCACCCCGACCGGCACGACCGCCCGGAGGCCGTCCTCACCGCCCGCGCCGAGGCGGACCGGCTGTTCACCGCGGCTCTCGGGGAGGATCCGGAGGCCTGGTGGCGTGCCGCGCGCACGCTCCCGGAGTTTGCCGGAACGCTCCCGCACCTGCTCCTGCGGGTAACGGAAGGGGGCTCCGTGTCCGGCCGCTCCTGACTTGCGGCAACAATGGGGGGCATGAGCGACCGCCCAGCCCCCCTCGCCGATCCGCACCTCCTCTTCGACCCCGCGGCCGGCCTCCGGGACATCGTCATCCTCGGGTCCACCGGGTCCATCGGGACCCAGGCCATCGACCTCGCCCTGCGCAACCCGGACCGGTTCCGGGTCACCGCACTGTCCGCCGCGGGCGGGCGGGTGGAGCTGCTGGCCGAGCAGGCCCGGCTGCTGCGGGTCAAGACGGTGGCCGTCGCCCGCGAGGACGTCGTACCGGCCCTGAAAGAGGCGCTGAGCGCCCAGTACGGCCCGTCCGAGCCGCTGCCGGAGATCCTGGCCGGTCCGGACGCCGCGGCCGAACTCGCCGCCTCCGAGTGCCACACCGTTCTCAACGGCATCACCGGTTCCATCGGCCTCGCACCGACCCTCGCCGCCCTGCGGGCGGGCCGGACCCTGGCCCTGGCCAACAAGGAGTCGCTGATCGTCGGCGGCCCGCTGGTCAAGGCGCTGGCCGCGCCCGGCCAGATCATCCCGGTGGACTCCGAGCACGCGGCGCTCTTCCAGGCGCTCGCCGCCGGCACCCGGGCCGACGTCCGCAAGCTCGTGGTGACCGCCTCCGGCGGTCCCTTCCGCGGCCGCACCCGCGCCGAGCTGGCGACCGTCACCGTGCAGGACGCCCTCGCGCACCCCACCTGGGCCATGGGCCCGGTGATCACCGTCAACTCCGCGACCCTGGTCAACAAGGGGCTGGAGGTCATCGAGGCGCACCTGCTCTACGACATCCCCTTCGACCGCATCGAGGTCGTGGTCCATCCGCAGTCCTACGTGCACTCGATGGTGGAGTTCACGGACGGCTCCACGCTCGCCCAGGCCACCCCGCCGGACATGCGCGGCCCCATCGCGATCGGCCTCGGCTGGCCCGAGCGGATCCCGGACGCGGCCCCCGCCTTCGACTGGACCAAGGCGTCCACCTGGGAGTTCTTCCCGCTGGACACCGAGGCCTTCCCGTCGGTGGGCCTCGCCCGGCACGTGGGCACCCTCGGCGGCACCGCCCCGGCGGTGTTCAATGCGGCCAACGAGGAGTGCGTCGAGGCATTCCTGGCAGGTCGGCTGCCGTTCACAGCAATCATGGATACGGTCTCTGCCGTGGTCGATGAGCACGGAACACCTGAGTCGGGAACCTCCCTGACGGTCCAGGACGTCCTAGAAGCGGAGGCCTGGGCCAGGGCCCGGGCGCGGGAGATGGCGGCACGGGCCGCCGTGGAGGCGCGCGCATGACACTACTGATGACGGTGCTCGGGGTCGTGGTCTTCGCCGTCGGCCTGCTGGTCTCCATCGCCTGGCACGAGCTGGGGCACCTCTCCACGGCCAAGGTCTTCGGCATCCGCGTGCCGCAGTACATGGTGGGCTTCGGGCCGACCATCTGGTCGCGGCGGAAGGGCGAGACCGAGTACGGGATCAAGGCCATCCCGATGGGCGGCTACATCCGCATGATCGGGATGTTCCCGCCCGGCGAGGACGGCAAGGTCACCGCCCGCTCCACCTCGCCGTTCCGGTCGATGATCGAGGACGCGCGCTCGGCGGCGTACGAGGAGCTCCAGCCCGGGGACGAGAGCCGGCTCTTCTACACGCGCAAGCCGTGGAAGCGCGTGATCGTGATGTTCGCCGGGCCGTTCATGAACCTGATCCTGGCCGTGGCGATCTTCCTCACCACCCTGATGACCTTCGGGCTGAACACCCAGACCACCTCGGTCGCCACCGTCTCGGACTGCGTCATCCAGCAGAGCGAGAAGCGCGACAAGTGCGCCCCCGGCGACCCGGCCGCCCCCGCCAAGGCGGCCGGCCTGAAGGCGGGCGACAGGATCGTCGCCTTCAACGGGCGCACGGTCGGCGACTGGTCCGCCCTGCAGAAGGACATCCGCGCCACCGTCGGCCCCGCCACGATCACGGTGGAGCGGGCCGGTCAGCGCGTGGACCTCACGGCGAACCTGATCGAGAACAAGGTCGCCAAGACGGACGGCAGCGGCCGGTACGTCAAGGACGAGTACGTCACCGCGGGCTTCCTCGGCTTCGCCCCCGCCTCCGGCTACGTCCCGCAGTCCTTCGGCCAGTCCGTCGACCGCATGGGCGAGATGATGCAGGCCGGCGTCCAGTCGCTGGTCGAGCTTCCGTCCAAGGTCCCGGACCTGTGGAACGCGGCCTTCAACGGGGCCGAGCGCAAGCAGGACAGCCCGATGGGCGTCGTGGGCGCGGCCCGGGTCAGCGGTGAGATCTTCACCCTCGACATCCCCGCCCAGCACCAGCTGGTCTTCTTCCTCAACCTGCTGGCCGGCTTCAACCTCTCGCTGTTCCTGTTCAACATGCTGCCGCTGCTCCCGCTCGACGGCGGGCACATCGCCGGCGCCCTGTGGGAGTCGGTCCGGCGGAGCGTCGCGCGGATCTTCCGGCGCCCCGACCCCGGCCCGTTCGACGTGGCGAAGCTGATGCCCGTCGCGTACGTGGTCGCGGGCCTGTTCATCTGCTTCACGCTGCTGGTGATGGTGGCCGACGTGGTGAACCCGATCAAGATCACCTGATCTGCGGGAGTTTCTGCCCCAGTCGTCAGGGAGCCGGGCACGGATCGTGCCCGGCTCCCTACGTTCGGGTGGCGCACCCCCTCGGATGCACGGCCCGCTCCGTGGTTGGCGTAATCTCGAAGCCTGGAGCCCGCCGATCTCGGGACCTTGATCCACACCTTGGGGTTGCACAGCAGATGACTGCCATCTCTCTCGGAATGCCGGCCGTGCCGACGAAGCTTGCCGACCGCAGGGTCAGCCGCAAGATCCAGGTCGGTTCCGTGGCCGTCGGTGGCGACGCACAGATTTCCGTGCAGTCGATGACCACCACCCGGACCTCCGACATCGGCGCCACGCTCCAGCAGATCGCCGAGCTGACCGCCTCCGGCTGCGACATCGTCCGTGTGGCCTGCCCGACGCAGGACGACGCCGACGCCCTCGCCGTGATCGCGAAGAAGTCGAACATCCCGGTCATCGCCGACATCCACTTCCAGCCGAAGTACGTGTTCGCCGCGATCGACGCGGGCTGCGCCGCGGTCCGCGTGAACCCGGGCAACATCAAGCAGTTCGACGACAAGGTCAAGGAGATCGCGCGGGCCGCCAACGACGCGGGCACCCCGATCCGTATCGGCGTCAACGCCGGCTCCCTCGACGCCCGGCTGCTGAAGAAGTACGGCAAGGCCACCCCCGAGGCGCTGGTCGAGTCCGCGCTCTGGGAGGCCGGCCTCTTCGAGGAGCACGGCTTCAGCGACATCAAGATCTCGGTCAAGCACAACGACCCGGTCGTCATGGTCAACGCCTACCGCCAGCTCGCCGCCGCCTGCGACTACCCGCTGCACCTGGGCGTCACCGAGGCCGGCCCCGCCTTCCAGGGCACCATCAAGTCCGCGGTCGCCTTCGGCGCGCTGCTCTCCGAGGGCATCGGCGACACCATCCGCGTCTCCCTCTCCGCCCCGCCGGCGGAGGAGGTCAAGGTCGGCATCCAGATCCTGGAGTCGCTGAACCTCAAGCCGCGCCGCCTGGAGATCGTCTCCTGCCCGTCCTGCGGCCGCGCCCAGGTCGACGTCTACAAGCTGGCCGAGGAGGTCACGGCGGGCCTGGAGGGCATGGAGGTCCCGCTGCGCGTCGCGGTCATGGGCTGCGTCGTCAACGGCCCCGGCGAGGCCCGTGAGGCCGACCTCGGCGTCGCCTCCGGCAACGGCAAGGGTCAGATCTTCGTGAAGGGCGAGGTCATCAAGACCGTCCCCGAGTCGAAGATCGTGGAGACCCTCATCGAAGAGGCGATGAAGATCGCCGAGCAGATGGAGAAGGACGGCGTGATGAGCGGCGAGCCCACCGTCGCCATCGGCGTCTGACTGTCCCGGCTCGGCTCGCCTCCGCGGCGCCTGTTGCCGGCTCGTGCCGGCGTACGTGCTCGGAAACGCTCGTGCCTCGCGTTTCCTGCGCGCGTTCGCCGTCGCTCCCCGGCGCGCCCCTTCGGCTCGCTCGCCCTGCTCCGCTCGTGGCCCCGGTGCCGTTCCCGCAGTTCGGGGGCGGGCCGGGGCTGTTTCGTGACCGCGGACACGGCATCCCCGGGCGCCGCCGGGTACAGTTCGGAGATCAGCAGACTTGCATGGTGAGGCCCCAGTGTTGACGCAGACCACCACCCGGGTCCTCGAGCCCAGTGATCTCGACGCCGCGATGGAAATCCTCGGACGCGAGCCGGTCGAGAACGCCTTCGTCACTTCCCGGGTCCAGGTCGCCGGACTCGACCCCTGGCGCCTGGGCGGCGAGATGTGGGGCTGGTACGCCGACGGCGAGCTCCGCTCGCTCTGCTACGCGGGCGCCAACCTGGTCCCCGTCTGCGCCGCACCCGACGCCGTACGCGCCTTCGCCGACCGGGCCCGCCGCACCGGCCGCCGCTGCTCCTCCATCGTCGGCCCCGCCCAGGCCACCCGGCTGCTGTGGCAGCTCCTGGAACCGAGCTGGGGCCCCGCCCGCGAAGTCCGCTCCCACCAGCCGCTCATGGTCATCGAGCGCCCGTCCACCACGGTCGAGGCCGACCCGCAGGTCCGCCGGATCCGCAAGGACGAGATGGAGCTGATCATGCCCGCCTGCGTGGCCATGTTCACCGAGGAGGTCGGCATCTCGCCGATGGCCGGTGACGGCGGGCTGCTCTACCAGGCCCGCGTCGCCGAACTCGTCGCCGGTGGCCGCTCCTTCGCCCGCGTCGACGACGGCAAGGTCGTATTCAAGGCCGAGATCGGCGCCGCCACCGCCCGCGCCTGCCAGATCCAGGGCGTGTGGGTGGACCCCGAATTCCGCGGCCTCGGGCACTCGGAGACCGGGATGGCCGCCGTCGTCGCATACGCGCTGCGGGACGTGGCGCCCGTGGTCAGCCTCTACGTGAACGACTTCAACGCCGCCGCGCGGGCGGCCTACCGGCGCGTCGGCTTCCGCGAGGTCGGCGCCTTCATGAGCGTGCTGTTCTGAACCCGGCCGCGACCTGATCCGAAAGGCGGGCCACCGACCTCGGCAGTGGCATTCCGGCGCCCCGGTACCGCCGAGTAAGGTCGCCGCATGCTGCCTTCCGGAGTCCGAATCGGTCCCCTCGACCTCGCCGCCCGCGTGGACGAGGCCCTCCGCGTGCAGGCCGTCGCCTTCGGCCTCAGCGAGGAGGAGGTCGGCATCCGGCGCTACATCGTCCAGCGCCACATGACCTGCCGCGGAGCCCGCGCCCTCGGGGCCTTCGCCGAGGACGGGGCGCTCACCGGATTCGTGTACGGGATGCCGAACGACCGTACGCACTGGTGGTCCACGATCGTCGAGCCCTATCTGCGGGCCGGCGGGCACGAGGACTGGCTCGACGACTCCTTCGTGATCACCGAGCTCCACGTGCACCCCGGATTCCAGGGCAACGGCATCGGCCGCGCGCTGATCACCGACATCACCGACGCCGCCGACGAGCCCCGCTCGATCCTCTCCGCCATCGACACCGAGAGCCCCGCCCGCGGCCTCTACCGGGCCCTCGGCTACACCGACCTCGCCCGCCAGGTCCACTTCCCGAGCGCGAGCCTCCCGTACGCCGTCATGGGTGCCACCCTGCCACTGACCAGGCGCTGCCCCACGCGCTGACCGGCCACCGAAACGAGTACCGCGGGCGACGGCGCCCCCGGTAACCTCCCGGCATGTCTACGCAACACGTGCAGCGCATGTCCCGTCTGATGGCCAAGACCCTCCGCGAGGACCCGGCCGACGCCGAAACCCTCAGCCACCGGCTGCTGGTCCGCGCCGGCTACGTCCGGCGCAGCTCCGCCGGGGTGTGGACGTGGCTGCCGCTCGGCAAGCGGGTCCTGGACAACGTCTCGCGCATCGTCCGCGAGGAGATGGACGCGATCGGGGCCCAGGAGGTGCTGCTCCCGGCCCTGCTGCCGAAGGAGCCGTACGAGGTCAGCGGGCGCTGGTCGGAGTACGGGGACCTGCTGTTCCGGCTCAAGGACCGCAAGGGCGCGGACTACCTGCTCGGGCCGACCCACGAGGAGATCTTCACCCTCGTGGTGAAGGACCAGTGCACCTCGTACAAGGACCTGCCGGTCATGCTGTACCAGATCCAGACCAAGTACCGCGACGAGGCGCGGCCCCGGTCCGGGGTGCTGCGCGGGCGCGAGTTCCAGATGAAGGACTCGTACTCCTTCGACGTGTCCGACGAGGGGCTGGCGGAGTCCTACCGGCTCCACCGCGAGGCGTACGTCCGCATCTTCGAGCGGCTCGGCCTGGACCACCGCATCGTGTCGGCGGTCTCGGGAGCGATGGGCGGCTCGGCGTCGGAGGAGTTCCTGGCCCCGGCCGGAGCGGGCGAGGACACCTTCGTGGACTGCCCCTCCTGTGCCTACGCGGCGAACACGGAGGCCGTGACCTTCGCCCTCGCTCCCGTGTCGGCCGAACACCCGGCGCTGGAGCTGGTGGACACCCCGGACACCCCGACGATCGAGACCCTGGCCGCGCACCTGGGCGTACCGGCCTCCGCGACGCTGAAGAACCTCCTGGTCAAGGTCGACGGCGAGATCGTGGCCGTCGGTGTGCCGGGGGACCGGGAGGTGGACCTCGGCAAGCTGGGCGAGCACCTGGCCCCGGCGGTGGTGGAGTTGGTGACGGCCGAGGACTTCGGGGGCCGCCCGGACCTGGTACGCGGATACGTGGGCCCGCAGGGACTGGAGAAGGTCCGCTACCTGGCCGACCCCCGTGTCGCGCCCGGCACTTCCTGGGTGACGGGGGCCAACCGGGCGGACACGCACGCCCGGAACGTGGTCTGCGGGCGGGACTTCGAGGTGGACCAGTACGTGGACGTGGTCGTCGTGGAGCCGGGCGACCCCTGCCCGTCCTGCGGGGCGGGGCTGCGGCTGGACCGGGCGATCGAGATCGGGCACATCTTCCAGCTGGGCCGCAAGTACGCGGACGCCTTCGGGCTGGACGTCCTCGGCCGCGAGGGCAAGCCGGTCCGGGTGACGATGGGCTCGTACGGCATCGGCGTCTCCCGCGCGGTGGCGGCGCTGGCCGAGCAGACGGCCGACGAGCGCGGCCTGTGCTGGCCCGCGGCGGTGGCTCCGGCCGACGTCCACGTGGTGGCGGCGGGCAAGGCGGTGCCGCTCGCCCTGGCGGAGGAGGCGGCGACGGCGCTGGCCGCGTCGGGGCTGCGGGTCCTGCTGGACGACCGGCCCGGCCTGTCGCCCGGCGTGAAGCTGACGGACGCGGAACTGATCGGCGTGCCGTGGATCCTGGTGGCGGGCCGCCGCTCCGCCGACGCGGTGGTCGAACTCCAGAACCGCGCGACCGGCGCCCGCGAGGAACTCCCCCTGGCCGAGGCCCTCGCCCGCCTGACGTAACCGGGGCAGAGCCCGGCCGGGGGCCCCCGGACGGAGTCCGGGGGGATGGAGAAAGGGCGGGGCGGGGAGAAGGCCCCGCGCAGCGGCTAATCGCGCAGCCCGTCCCGTTCCTGCTCCGGCGCGGGCGCGTCCAGCATCAGGCCGTCCGCCGGGCTGTCGAGCGCGTCCGGAGCCGGGGCTGCGTCGACCGCGTCCGGAGCCGGGGCTGCGTCGACCTCGGCCGGCCCGGGGCCTTCGGAAGCCGGGCCGGCCGGGGCCGGTTCCTTCCGCGCAGGAGCCGCCGCAGGGGGTGGCGCCGAGCGCTCGAGGAAGCGCAACAGCTCCACCGGGAACGGCAGTACCAGCGTGGAGTTCTTCTCGGCGGCGACCGCCACGATCGTGTGCAGCAGACGCAACTGGAGCGCCGCCGGCTGCTCCGACATGACCTCCGCCGCCTCCGCGAGCTTGTGCGAGGCCTGCAGCTCCGCGTCCGCGTTGATCACCCGGGCCCGGCGCTCCCGGTCCGCCTCCGCCTGCCGGGCCATCGACCGCTTCATGGTCTCCGGCAGGGACACGTCCTTGATCTCGACCCGGTCGATCTGCACGCCCCAGCCCACCGCCGGGCTGTCGATCATGAGCTCCAGGCCCTGGTTGAGCATCTCCCGGTTGGACAGCAGATCGTCGAGGTCGGACTTTCCGATGATCGACCTCAGCGAGGTCTGCGCCATCTGCGAGACGGCGAAGCGGTAGTCCTCCACCGCCACGATCGCGCTCGCCGGGTCGACGACCTTGAAGTACACGACCGCGTCCACCCGCACCGTGACGTTGTCCCGGGTGATGCCCTCCTGGGCGGGCACCGGCAGCGTCACGATCTGCATGTTGACCTTGCGGAGCCGTTCCACGAACGGAACGATCGTCGTGAAACCGGGCCCGCGGATCTCCTGGCGCAGCCTGCCGAAGCGGAAGACCAGGCCCCGCTCGTACTGCTTCACCACCCGGGCCGCGGCGCTCACGTAGACCACGGCGCCCACACCCGTGGCGATAGCCGCTGTCAGCAGTTCTTCGACCATGACGGCCCCCTGCCGGACATACCTTCCTACCTACGGTATGCCCTACAGCCAGGCCGCGAACTCCAGGAGCAGCTCCGCGTCCCGGCGCCGCCCCGCGGCCAGCGCGCGGTTGCCGGACTCCACCGCCCGGAACAGCGTCCAGCCCCGCAGCCGCTCCCGGTCCACGTCCAGCGCGTCGGCCAGCTTGTTCACCCGGCGCCGGGCCCCGGCAGCCCCCGCCGAGGACGCCACCTGGTCCTCCAGCCGGTCGCGGACCAGCCGTGCCAGGTCGTACGCCCGCTCGCCGACCAGCGGATCGGGACCCACCGTCAGCCACGGCGCCCGCTCACCCGCCAGCACCTTGCCCTGCCGGAAGTTCCCGTGCAGCAGCAGCTCCTCCGGCGGAGCCGCCACCAGCTCCGCCCGCATCGCCAGCGCCGTGTCGGCCAGGGCCCGGACCTCCGCCGGGGCCGCCCGCACGGCCGTCGCCTGCTGCTCGGTGCGATCCGCGACCGTCTCCCACCCGTGCCCGGCCGGCGGCGCCACCCACAGCCTGCGCAGTGTGCCGCTCGCCTCCAGCAGGGCCTTGGCATCCGGCAGCGAGCGCAGCGACACCTCCGGGTGCAGCCGCTCCAGCAGCAGCGCCCCGTCGTCCTCGTGGTGCCGCGTGTCGAGGACCCGTACGGCCCCGAAGCCGGCCCAGTGGGCCAGCGCGGCCAGCTCCCGGTCGGGCCGGGCGTGCGGGGGCGCCAGCTTCAGCGCCGCCGGAGTCCCGTCGGCGTACGTGACGAGGACCACCAGGCTGCTGCGGCCGCCCGGGGCCTGCACCCGCAGGGCCTCCACCCCGCGCCGGGACAGCGCCGCCTCGGTGAGTCGGGGCAACTGCCCCAGCCAGTCCGCGTCCTGCGCCGTCTCCGGCATCTCGCCGAGCGCCCGTACGAGACGCTGCGGCGGTTCGAAAGCCATGCGTGCGTGGTCCCTTTCAGCTGTGCTGGGCCCGTTGCGCCTCGTCAGCGCGTTCCGCGAGCCCAGGGAAGGCTACGCCGACACCGCGCCAGCGTGCCGCGCGCACTGCCGCCGCGCTCAGCGCGTCGGCCGCCTCGCGGCGCAGCGGACCCTCCGCCGCACGCACCAGATCGGAGTACGCGCCGGCCACCCGGTCCTCGATCTCGGCGGCCAGCCGCTCGGCGTCCGCCGGGGTGCGCACCTCGAACGGCAGGGCGTACGCGGCCTCGGCGGGCCGGGGCGCGCCGCCCAGCTGGCGTACGGTCCGGGCGAGCGCGTCCCGGCGCGCGAGGTGGCCGCCGTACGACTCCCGGGCCTGCGTCGCGCGGGCGCCGGTGGACCGGGCGCCGATCACCCCGTATCCGTACGCCGCCGCGTGCTCGGCGGCGAGCGCGGCCTGGGCGGCCTCCAGGGACCCGCCGGCGGGGGAGGGTTCGGGCTTCACGAGGTCGCTCCGGGGTTCGAGGTCAGCAGGTACGCGTGTACGGCGCCGCAGGCGGCCACCGAGGCCAGCAGCCGGGCCAGCTCCGCGGGAGCCCCGGCCAGGTCGATCGTCCGGGACTCGGACAGGCTCCGCTCGGCGTCCGCGAGGGCGGTCAGGGCCTCCTCGGGCTTCGGCGGCGCGGGCTCACCGCTCGCCGCGGGCGCGGCCGCCCCCGTACCGCCGGACCGGGACGGGGCGGGCGAGGGGCGGTCCGAAGGGGTCGGGGACAGGGCCGCGGCGTGCGCGGCGACGGCGGCGCGCAGCGGAGCGAGGCGGGCGGCCAGGGCCGGATGCGCGGCCGCGGTGGCGTCGTAACGTTCCAGCAATCGCGTACTGTCACGGACGGCCGTCTCACGCATCCGCCGTTCGAGTGGAATCGTGAGGGCCGCGTCGGCCGCACGGTCGACGGAGCACCCGGTCAGCAACGCGGCGCCGGCCGCTCCGGCGAGCAGGCTCCTGCGCGAGGGTCTCGAAGGCAGAGTCCAGGGCACGGCGACGTCCTCCGGGTGATGACGGGGCGATGGCGGGGCAGGGTGTGATCACGGTACCCGGGGCCCTGTCCACAGGGAGGACGGCAACACCCTCCGACACCGGATACCCTTTGACCTGACACACGACGGAAATCACAACAGCACACGCGGCCGAGGAGTCACCCGGATGAGCACCACCCAGAGCGACAGGCTGCGCGGACTGCTGGAGCCGCTCGTCGCCGCCAAGGGCCTGGACCTCGAAGAGATCGAGATGTCCCGGGCGGGCAAGCGCCGGATGCTGCGGATCATCGTGGACTCCGACGAGGGCGTGGAGCTGGACGCGTGTGCGGAGCTGAGTCGCGAGGTCTCCGACAAGCTCGACGAAACCGATGTGATGGGTGAGGACGAGTACGTCCTCGAAGTGAGCTCGCCGGGCGCCGACCGCCCGCTGACCGAGCACCGTCACTACGTACGGGCGATCGGCCGTCTCGTGAAGTTCCAGCTCGCCGAGGGCGGGGAACTGATCGCCCGCATTCTCGAAGTCGACGACGAGGGCCTGGACCTCGAAGTCCCGGGTGTGAAGGGCCGCAAGGCGACCGCCCGGCGTATCGCATTCACCGACATCGCCAAGGCGCGTGTCGAGATCGAGTTCAACCGCAAGGACAAGAAGGAAGAGGAGGCGTAGCCGTGGACATCGACATGAGTGCCCTGCGGGGTCTGGTCCGGGAGAAGGAGATCTCCTTCGACCTGCTCGTCGAGGCGATCGAGTCGGCCCTCCTCATCGCGTACCACCGGACCGAGGGGAGCTTCCGCCGCGCTCGCGTCGTGCTGGACCGCACCAACGGTCACGTGGTCGTGTGGGCGACGGAAGACCCGAGGGATCTCGAAGAGGGCCAGGAGCCCAAGGAGTTCGACGACACGCCGTCGGACTTCGGCCGGATCGCCGCGACGACCGCCAAGCAGGTGATCCTGCAGCGTCTGCGCGACGCCGAGGACGACCTGACCTTCGGCGAGTTCGCCGGCCGTGAGGGCGACGTCATCACCGGCGTCGTGCAGCAGGGCAAGGACCCGAAGAACGTCCTCGTCGACATCGGCAAGCTGGAGGCCATCCTGCCGGTGCAGGAGCAGGTCCCCGGTGAGGAGTACACGCACGGTCTGCGCCTGAAGGCGTACGTCGTGCGCGTGGCGAAGGGTGTCCGCGGTCCGTCCGTGACCCTTTCGCGCACCCACCCCAACCTCGTGAAGAAGCTCTTCTCGCTGGAGGTCCCGGAGATCGCCGACGGCAGCGTCGAGATCTCGGCGATCGCCCGTGAGGCCGGTCACCGCACCAAGATCGCCGTTCGGTCCACCCGTTCGGGTCTCAACCCGAAGGGCGCCTGCATCGGCCCGATGGGCAGCCGTGTGCGCAACGTCATGGCCGAGCTGCACGGCGAGAAGATCGACATCGTCGACTGGTCGGACGACCCGGCCGAGATGGTCGCGAACGCGCTGTCACCCGCCCGGGTGAGCAAGGTCGAGGTCGTCGACTGGGACTCCCGGTCCGCCCGGGTGACCGTGCCGGACTACCAGCTGTCGCTGGCCATCGGCAAGGAGGGCCAGAACGCCCGCCTCGCCGCCCGGCTCACCGGCTGGCGCATCGACATCCGCCCGGACACCGAGACGGCGCCCGACGCCGACCGGGACCGGGACCGGGACGGGGAATAAACCGGTACCGTCCGGGCTTGCCCGGACGGTAGACAGGGTGCACGACCGCTGCTCCGGCAGCGGATACAAGACAACACGACAGCCGTTCGATCTTTCCCCCGCCACTTGTCGGGAGAGAGGTCGGTGCGGGGAGGTAGACTTAGGCGTGTCTGGCCGGACGCAAGCCCGCGCATGCCCCGAACGAACCTGTGTGGGGTGTCGGGAGCGAGCGGCCAAGAACGATCTGCTGCGCGTCGTGGCGGATGGGGACGCTTGCGTCCCCGATCCACGCGGTACGCGGCCGGGACGGGGTGCCTACGTGCACCCTGCCGTGGTCTGCCTCGACCAGGCGATCCGGCGACGTGCGTTCCCCCGGGCCCTTCGGTCCGCCGGAACGCTCGACACGGAGAACCTGCGCAATGCCGTGGCCGCTGAGGCCGGGCACACCGTAATGAAGTAGTACGGCACGGATACCCCGTGCGGTCAGGTACCTCGCGAGTTGGAAGTAGGTCGAGATTGCGATGAGCACTCGATGAGTACGCGATGAGTACGCCCATGAAGTAGCGACGGTCCGGCGTAACCCGGACCTAAAAGGAGCGAAGTGGCTAAGGTCCGGGTATACGAACTCGCCAAGGAGTTCGGGGTGGAGAGCAAGGTCGTCATGGCCAAGCTCCAAGAACTCGGTGAATTCGTCCGTTCGGCGTCCTCGACGATCGAGGCGCCGGTTGTACGCAAGTTGACTGACGCACTGCAGGGGCCCGGCGGCAACGCCGGCAAGTCCGCTGCAAAGCCCGGCGCGCCCCGCAAGGCCGCGCCCGCCAAGCCCGCAGCGCCCTCCCCGGCCGCTGCGGCACGTCCCGCTGCCCCGAAGCCCGGAGCGCCGGCCCCCAAGCCGGCCGCCGCCGAGGTTCCGGCCGCAGCCCCCGTGACGCCGGCCGCCTCCGGCCCGCGTCCCGGCCCGAAGGCTCCGGCCGCCCCGAAGCCCGCTCCGGCGGCGCCCGTGGTGACCGAGTTCTCCGCGCCTCCGGCGGCTCCGGCCGCCCCGGCGCGCACCGAGCGTCCCGCCGCTGCCGCTCCCGGCCCCCGTCCGGCGCAGCAGCGTCCGGCCCAGGGCCAGGGTGGCCAGGCCGGCGCCCGTCCCGGCGCCCCGCGTCCGGCCGGCGCCACTCCCGGTGCCCAGGGGCAGCGCCCCGCCGGTGCACCCGGCTCGGCCCCGCGCCCCCAGGGTGCTCGTCCGGCGGGTCCCCGTCCGGGCAACAACCCCTTCACCTCCGGCGGCTCCACCGGCATGGCGCGCCCCCAGGCGCCCCGTCCGGCCGGCGCGCCCCGTCCCGGTGCCCCCGGCGCCGGTGGCGGCCAGGGTGCTCCCCGCCCGCAGGGTGGTCCCGGCGGCGCTCCGCGTCCGCAGGGTGCCGGTGCAGGTCGTCCGACCCCGGGCGGCATGCCGCGTCCGCAGGGCGGCGCCCCGCGTCCCGGTGGTGCTCCCGGTGGTAACCGTCCCAACCCGGGCATGATGCCGCAGCGTCCCGCTGCCGGTGGTCCCGGTCCCCGTCCCGGTGGCGGCCCCGGTGGCCGTGGTCCCGGTGCGGGCGGTGCCCGTCCCGGTGGCGGCGCCGGTCGTCCCGCGGGCGGCGGCTTCGCCGGTCGTCCGGCCGGTCCGGGCTCGCGTCCCGGCGGCGGTGGCGGCTTCGGTGGCCCGCGTCCCGGTGGCGGCGGCTTCGGCGGCGGTCCGGCCGGTGCCGGTGGCGGCGGTCGTCCCGGCTTCGGTGGTCGTCCCGGTGGTCCCGGTGCCCGTGGTGGCACGCAGGGCGCCTTCGGTCGTCCCGGTGGTCCGGCCCGTCGTGGTCGCAAGTCCAAGCGCCAGAGGCGCCAGGAGTACGAGGCCATGCAGGCCCCGTCCGTCGGCGGCGTGATGCTGCCGCGCGGTGGCGGCGAGACCGTGCGCCTGTCGCGCGGTGCCTCCCTCACCGACTTCGCGGAGAAGATCAACGCCAACCCGGCGTCGCTCGTCGCCGTGATGATGAACCTCGGCGAGATGGTCACTGCCACGCAGTCCGTCTCCGACGAGACGCTCGAAATGCTGGCCGGCGAGATGAACTACGTCGTCCAGATCGTCAGCCCGGAGGAAGAGGACCGCGAGCTCCTCGAGGGCTTCGACATCGAGTTCGGCGAGGACGAGGGCGGCGAGGAATACCTCATGCCGCGTCCGCCGGTCGTGACCGTCATGGGTCACGTCGACCACGGTAAGACCCGACTGCTCGACGCCATCCGCAAGACGAACGTCGTTGCGGGCGAGGCCGGCGGCATCACGCAGCACATCGGTGCGTACCAGGTCTCCACCGAGGTGAACGACGAAGAGCGTCGCATCACCTTCATCGACACCCCGGGTCACGAGGCGTTCACCGCCATGCGTGCCCGTGGTGCGAAGTCGACCGACATCGCGATCCTCGTGGTCGCGGCCAACGACGGCGTCATGCCGCAGACGATCGAGGCGCTCAACCACGCCAAGGCCGCCGGCGTCCCGATCGTCGTCGCGGTCAACAAGATCGACGTCGAGGGTGCCGACCCGGTCAAGGTGCGCGGTCAGCTCACCGAGTTCGGTCTGGTCGCCGAGGAGTACGGCGGCGACACGATGTTCGTCGACATCTCCGCCAAGCAGGGTCTGCACATCGACTCCCTGCTCGAGGCCGTCGTCCTCACCGCCGACGCCTCGCTCGACCTCCGCGCCAACCCGGAGCAGGACGCTCAGGGTATTGCGATCGAGTCCCACCTCGACCGCGGCCGCGGTGCCGTCGCCACCGTCCTCGTCCAGCGCGGTACCCTCCGCGTCGGCGACACGATGGTCGTGGGCGACGCCTACGGCCGAGTGCGCGCCATGCTCGACGACAAGGGCAACAACGTCGAGGAAGCGGGTCCGTCGACCCCCGTCCTGGTCCTGGGTCTCACCAACGTCCCCGGCGCCGGCGACAACTTCCTCGTCGTCGACGAGGACCGCACCGCCCGTCAGATCGCCGAGAAGCGTGCTGCGCGTGAGCGCAACGCCAACTTCGCCAAGCGCGTCCGCCGGGTGTCCCTGGAAGACCTCGACTCGGTCCTCAAGGCCGGTCTGGTCCAGGAACTCAACCTCATCATCAAGGGCGACGCGTCCGGTGCGGTCGAGGCTCTCGAGTCCTCGCTGCTCCAGCTCGACGTCGGTGAAGAGGTCGACATCCGCGTCCTGCACCGCGGTGTGGGTGCGGTCACCGAGTCCGACATCTCGCTGGCGATGGGCTCCGACGCCATCGTCATCGGTTACAACGTCCGTGCGGCCGGCCGTGCCGCGCAGATGGCGGACCGCGAGGGCGTCGACGTTCGCTACTACTCGGTGATCTACCAGGCCATCGAGGAGATCGAGGCGGCCCTGAAGGGTCTCCTCAAGCCGGAGTACGAAGAGGTCGAGCTCGGTACGGCGGAGGTCCGCGAGATCTTCCGCTCGTCCAAGCTGGGCAACATCGCCGGTGTCCTCATCCGGTCCGGCGAGGTCAAGCGCAACACCAAGGCGCGGCTCCTGCGCGACGGCAAGGTCGTCGCCGAGAACCTCACCATCTCCGGTCTGCGCCGCTTCAAGGACGACGTCACCGAGATCCGCGAAGGCTTCGAGGGTGGTATCAACCTCGGTTCCTTCAACGACATCAAGATCGACGACGTCATCGCGACGTACGAGATGCGCGAGAAGCCCCGCGCGTAAGCGCGAGGCACATCGCACGTGTCGTAGCTCGTAACACCGGGGCCGGTCGGCGGAATATCCGTCGATCGGCCCCGGCCGTTGCGTGTACGGTTCTGGTGACCCGGCCGCGCGAGCGCCGGGTGATCCTTCCGGGCGACGGCCCGGCAGGCCACCGAACCCGCACCGGCGGGATATCCGGAACTGCATGTACGTGGGGACTCTGTCCTTCGACCTGCTCCTCGGCGACGTCCACTCGCTGAAGGAGAAACGCTCTGTCGTCCGGCCCATCGTCGCCGAGCTCCAACGGAAGTTCTCGGTGAGCGCGGCCGAAGTGGGTGACCAGGACCTCCACCGCAGGGCCCGTATAGGGGTCGCGCTGGTGAGTGGGGACGCGGGGTTCCTCTCGGACGTACTGGACCGCTGCGAGCGGCTGGTCGCGGCGCGTCCGGAAGTGGAGCTGCTGTCCGTACGACGGCGCCTCCACGGTGATGAAGACTGATAGCAAGACATAAGAAGGAGACGGACCAGTGGCCGACAATGCGCGGGCGAAGAAGCTGGCGGACCTCATCCGGGAGGTGGTGGCGGAGAAGCTGCAGCGCGGTGTCAAGGACCCCCGCCTCGGTACGCACGTGACCATCACGGACACCAGGGTCACCGGCGACCTGCGGGAGGCCACGGTCTTCTACACGGTCTACGGCGACGACGAGGACCGCGCCAGCGCGGCAGCGGGCCTGGAGAGCGCCAAGGGCGTGCTGCGCTCCGCGGTCGGCCGGGCGGCGGGCACCAAGTTCACGCCCACCCTGACCTTCGTCGCGGACGCCCTCCCGGAGAACGCCAAGACCATCGAGGACCTCCTCGAGAAGGCACGCACCTCCGACGCCCAGGTGCGCGAGGTCTCCTCCGGCGCCCAGTACGCCGGCGAGGCCGACCCGTACAAGAAGCCGGGCGAGGACGACGACTCCGACGAGGACGCAGCCGCGGAATGAGCACCGACGCAGGAAAGACGCCGGACGGCCTTGTCATCGTCGACAAGCCGTCCGGCTTCACTTCGCACGACGTGGTCGCCAAGATGCGCGGGATCGCCAGGACCCGCCGCGTCGGCCACGCCGGCACGCTCGACCCGATGGCGACGGGCGTGCTGGTCCTGGGCGTCGAGAAGGCCACCAAGCTCCTCGGCCACCTCGCGCTCACGGAGAAGGAGTACCTCGGCACGATCCGCCTGGGCCAGAACACCCTGACGGACGACGCCGAGGGCGAGATCACCTCCTCCACGGACGCCGCCGGGGTCACCCGGGAGGCCGTGGACGAGGGCATCGCCAAGCTGTCCGGCGAGATCATGCAGGTCCCGTCCAAGGTCAGCGCCATCAAGATCAAGGGCGTGCGTTCCTACAAGCGCGCCCGCGACGGCGAGGACTTCGAGATCCCGGCCCGGCCGGTGACCATCTCGTCGTTCCAGGTGTACGACATGCGCGAGGCCGAGGCCGCGGACGGCACGAAGGTCGTCGACCTCGTCGTCTCCGTCGTCTGCTCCAGCGGTACGTACATCCGCGCCCTCGCCCGGGACCTGGGCGCCGACCTCGGAGTCGGCGGACACCTGACCGCGCTGCGGCGCACGCGGGTGGGCCCGTACAAGCTCGACAGGGCGCGCACCCTGGACCAGCTCCAGGAGGAGCTGACCGTCATGCCCATCGGCGAGGCGGCCGCCGCGGCCTTCCCGCGCTGGGACCTGGACGCCCGGCGGGCCTCGCTGCTCGCCAACGGCGTGCGGATCGACATGCCGGAGGAGTACGAGGCCGGTCGCACGGTCGCGGTCTTCGGGCCGCAGGGGCAGCTGCTCGGGCTCGTCGAGAACAAGAACGGAAAGGCGAAGTCCCTCGCGGTCTTCGCCTGATCCGGGTCCTCCGCCGATCCCGGCGGTCGACCGATCCGGATCGTGCGCCCGGTCACCGGGTGTTGACGTGGAGCGGTGAGCGCACAGGTCCTGCTGCTCACCGCTCCACGACCCCCCTCGGGTAGGTCTCTATCCACCCGGACCCCTGTATTCACCCGTCCGAGCAGGCGCTCGGAGTGAATGGAGGGAGCGTAAGGGGGCGCTTTCGCCTCGCGTGCTGTTCGTGCTGATCTTCACCTGCCTACCGTCGGAGCACGGGGCGTTGCGGGGGAGCAGTGCGGGGAGTGGTGCGGCCATGGCGGAGCTCGTCAAAATCTGCGATCCCGGCGGGCGGGCGCGCGGCAGCGGATTCGTCGCCGACGACCGCGGGACGGTGGTCACCAGTCACGAGGCCGTCGACGGCCTGACCCGGGTGGTGCTGCACGCGCCGGGACCCGCCGGGCGGACCTGGCTGGCCGAGGCGGCGGATGTGACCGTCCTGCCGGGGCTCGCGCTGGCGCTCGTACGGACCGACGGACTCGGGGTCCGGCCCCTGCCGGTGGCGCTGCGCGAGGTGATCGATCCCGGGACGTACGTACGGCTGCCCGCGCGGGGATGGCGGCAGGCGCGGGTGCTGGGGGGCGCACAGGCCACGTACCCGGCGGCGGCGCGGACCCACGCGGTGCCCGAGGGCGTGGCCGTGGAACTGGCGATCGGTACGGACGGCCGGGACGCGCTGCGGCTCGGCGGGGAGGCCTGCGGGGGCCCGGTCCTCGACGCCGGGACCGGAGCGGTGCTCGCGGTACTGGGCACCGCTCTGCGGGCGGAGCACCGCTCAGGGGGCTTCGCGGTGGCGTTGCGGGCGGCGGCCGGAGCCGACCCGGACGGCCCGCTGGCCGCCCTCCTGGAGCGCAACGCCGCGACCGTGCCCGGCCACGGCGCCGACCTGAACCTCGCCGGGGCGCTGGAGCTGACCGCGACCACCCTCGGCGCCTGCCTCCGCCCGGACGGCCCGGAGCCCGTCGAACGCCCGGCCGTGGCCGCCGAACTCGCCGCGTTCACCTCCGGGGACCACCCGGTCCTCGGCCTCGTCGGGGACCCGGGCACGGGCCGCACCACGGAACTGGCCGCCCTGGCTGTCCGCCGGGCCCACGGGGCCCGCCCCGCCCCGACCCTGTGGCTGCGCGGGGCGGACCTGCGCGCCGGGGACACCTCCCTGGCCGACGCCGCGACCCGGGCCCTGACGACGGCGGCCCGAATCGTCTCCACCGCCGGCGAGCCGGTGGCTCCCGCCGCGGGCAGCGGGATTCCGGGGCCGGTCCCGCAGACCGAGGAGCACGCGGCGGGGGCCACCCGTCCGGTGCCGGTGGCGTGCACCGACGACCCCGCGGCGGACGCAGGGCCCCCGACCGCGCACCGGCTGCCCGCCCCGGACCGTGACAGCCCCCGCGAGGAGCCCACCGCCCGGGCCACCGCCACTGCCCCGGTCCCGGGCCCGGCCCCGGCCCCGGGCACTGGCCGGGCGACGGGCACCAGCACCGGTTTCGGCCCGGCCACGGTCCCCGGCACCGGCCCGGTCCCGGCCACGGGCTCCGGCCCGGGTACCGGTCCGACCACCGGCACGGAGCGGGGCACCGTCCCGGCCATGGGCACTGGCGCAGCCCCGGCGAAGGGCGCCGGTACCGGCTCGGGCAGCGGCCCGGCCACAGGCACGGGCACGGGCTCGGGCGTCGACCGGGCGACGGGCGCCGACCCGGCGACGGGACCTGGCCCCGGCACCGTCACCGGCACGGCCCCGGGCGCGGCCCCGGGCACCGGCACGGCCGTGGGCACCGGCGCGGCTCTGGGCGCGGCCCCGGGCGCGGGCGCCGGCCCGGTGACGGGCACTGGCCCGGCAACGGGAACCGGCTCCGGCGCGGGCGCTGGCTGCGGCGCTGACCTGGGCAGCGGCCCGGGGGCGGGTACCGGCAGTGGCCCGCGTACCGCCGCCGGGTCGGGCAGCGGCGCCGCGGCCGGCGGCATTGCCGAGCAGGTTGCGCGGCTGGCCGGTGGGGCCGGGCGGGGGCTGCTCGTCGTGCTCGACGCCCCCGAGGAGATGCCACCGGAACTCGCCCACCGGCTCGGCCCCTGGACCGCCGCCACCGCCGAGTGGCTGCGCGGCACCGGGGCCCGGCTGGTCGTCGCCGCCCGGCCCGAGTACTGGGAACGGGCCGGCACCCTCTACCCGCCCGACGCACTGCACACCCCGGCCCGCCCCGCCCGGCGGATGCCGCCCGCCCTCCCGCTCGCGGACCTGACGCCCGCCGAGGCCGAGACCGCCCGGGACCGCCTCGGCATCCCCGCCGACGCCGTCCGGGAGGCCGACGCCCGGCATCCGCTCACCCTGCACCTGCTCGCCGGGATCCGCGCCGCCGAGGTCACCGCCGGCCGCCCCGGCCGCGACGAGGTCTTCGCCGCACACCTGGACCTGCTGTGCCTGCGCGCCGCCGTCCGCATCGCCGCCGCCTGCGCCGACGCCGGGGGCGCCCGGGTGCACGGCCCAGGAGTCCGCCGGCTCGCGGCGCGCGTCGCCGGCCGGGTGCACGAGGCCGCGCGGCGCGCCCTCGGGCCCGGGCAGGGGCAGCTGGACCGGGCCGCCTTCGAGGAACTCTTCCCGTGGCGCACCGGATGGGCCTCCGCCGTGCTCACCGAGGGCCTGCTGGTGCCCGCCGGGCCCGGCTACCGCTTCGCCCACGAGGAGCTGTCCGACTGGATCCAGGCCGGCCACCTCGACGTCCCCACCGCCCTCGGCCTCCTCGTCCACGGCCCCGCCGTCCCCGGCCTGCCCGTGCCCCGGCACCGGATCGGGCCCGTCCTGGAAGCCCTGCGCCGGCTCGCCCCCGACCCGTTGCGCAGGGAGCTCGCCGCTCTGGTCGACCGCCTCAACCGCTTCGCCGAGGAACCCGCGCGAGCCACCCCCGATCGCGCCTGGTGGGCCGCCCGGCTGCTGCGCGAGACTCTGCTCCGGGCCCCCGACGCCCGCCCGCACCTCCCCGTCCTGCACGCCCTCGCCGAGCACGTGGCCCGCGCCGGCCCGGGGGAGTTCGGCGGCTGGTTCTGGAACCGGCTGCGGCTGCCCGAGCCCGACCGCCTCGACCTGCTGCGCCGTCTGCTGCCCGCCGACCCCGCCGAGGCGGTCCCCGGCGACCGCTACCTCGACGCCGCGGCCCGCCGCCTCGCCCGGGACCCGCAGCGCGCACAGCCGCTGCTCTGCGCCTGGTTCGCCGACGGCCGCAGGCTGCGCGGCCGCCCCGGGGCCACCGTCGCCACCGCCGCCCAGGCCCTGCTGCACACCCACCGCGGCCTCGCCGTGGACGACCTCACCGAGGCGCTCGTCACCGCCGCGCACCCCCGCGCCGACGAGCTGCTGGCCGTACTCGCCGAGGAGGAGCCCTCCGCCCTGTGCCGGGCGGTCGACCGCTGGGCGCACGACGAACGCCCCGACCGCCGGGTCGCGGCCGCCGCCTACGGGCAGGCCACCGCCCCGCACGTCCGTACCCCCGCCGACCGCGAGCTGCTGCGCCACGCCGCCCAGGCCCTGCTCGCCCGCCCCGCCGACGCCACCCTGCACGGCAGCGCCCTCGCCGTCCTGCTGCGCGATCCGCAGGTGCGCGGCCGCTACCTGCCCGACGCCCTCGCCTGCTTCCGCTATCCCGAGCTCGGCTCCCGGCTGCCCGCGGCGGCGCTGGTCGCGGCCCTGCCCGTCCTGCCCGATCCGGACGAGGTGTTCGCCGCCCTGCGGGCCCGCGCCGACGGGGAGGTGGTGCGCGCCCTGGCCGCGCTGACCACGCCGGGGCTGGCCCGGCGCGCGGGTGACCTCGTACGGGAGCACCTCGCGCGGAGTCCCGGGGACGCGCCGCACGCCGCCTTCTTCGTCGACCGGCGGCTCGACCAGGGGCCGGCCGCCGCCTCGGTGGTGCGGCCCCTGGTCCTGGACCTGCTCCTCGGGGCCCCGGCGGTGGTGCGCGCCGAGCTGGCCGTCGTCCTGGCCGCGCCGGGCGCGGAGGCCTCGCACCCGCTGCGCGGGGAGCTGGCCGACACCCTGCTGCGCGAGGAGGCAGATCCGCAGGTGCTCGACGTGTTCCTCGGGGCCGTCGCGGCCGGGGTCTCCGGGCGCCCGGAGGACCGTACGCGGGAGCTGCTGCGGCGCACCGGACGGCAACTGCTGCGGGTCCCGGGCGGGCCGGCGGTCTTCGAGCGGCGGACGGTCGAGCTGGCCCGGGCCGCACCGGCCTTCGGGGCGCTGGTGGCCCGCTGGCTGGCGACGGCGGAGGCGGAGGCGGCGGCCCTGCTGGGGCCGAGCGCCCGGCGGACGGTGGAGACCCTCAGCAGGGCGGCCGCCGATGTGACGTGACGACAGACACGGTGGCCGATCCAGTCAGATGCCGATGCGGGGCACCGGCCAAGGGCATGGCAGTCTTAGACCTGCAATCGGCAATCAGTTCAAGGACCAACCGGGTTCGGGCGAGGAGCGGTCACAGTGCAGCGCTGGCGTGGCTTGGAGGACATCCCCCAGGACTGGGGACGCAGCGTCGTCACCATCGGCTCCTACGACGGCGTGCACCGGGGACATCAGCTGATCATCGGACGGGCGGTGGCCACCGCGCGTGAGCTCGGCGTGCCGTCCGTGGTGGTCACCTTCGACCCGCACCCGAGCGAGGTGGTGCGCCCCGGCAGCCACCCGCCGATCCTGGCCCCGTACGACCGGCGTGCCGAGCTGATGGCCGGGCTCGGCGTGGACGCGCTGCTGATCCTGCCGTTCACGGCGGAGTTCTCCCAGCTCTCCCCGGCCGACTTCATCGTGAAGGTCCTCGTCGACAAGCTGCACGCGCGGGCCGTCATCGAGGGCCCGAACTTCCGCTTCGGCCACCGGGCCGCCGGGAACGTCGACTTCCTGCGCGAGCTGGGCTCCACCTACGACTACGAGGTCGACGTCGTCGACCTGGTCGAGCGGGGCGAGGTGGGCGGCGGGGTGCCGTTCTCCTCGACGCTGGCGCGCAGGCTCGTCGCCGAGGGCGACATGGACGGCGCGGCCGAGATCCTGGGGCGTCCGCACCGGGTCGAGGGCGTGGTGGTGCGCGGTGCGCAGCGCGGGCGGGAACTCGGCTACCCGACGGCCAACGTGGAGACCCGGCCGCACACCGCGATCCCGGCGGACGGGGTGTACGCGGGCTGGCTGACGGCGGACGGCGAGCGGATGCCCGCGGCGATCTCGGTGGGGACGAACGTGCAGTTCGACGCCACCGAGCGGACCGTGGAGGCGTACGCGATCGACCGCGTGGGCCTCGACCTGTACGGGATGCACGTGGCCGTCGACTTCCTCGCGTACGTGCGGGGGATGGCGAAGTTCGAGTCGCTGGACGGGCTGCTGGAAGCGATCGCGGACGATGTGAAGCGTGCGCGGGTGCTGACGGACGCGTACGACGCCAAGCGCTGACGAACGACGCGGAAGGGCCCGTACCACCTTCGGGGTGGTACGGGCCCTTTCTGCTGCTGCCGGTCGCCGGTCGCCGGCCGTCGTCAGCCGAGGCGCGGGTCCCGCGGGGGCTGCTGGGGGTGCGGAGGCTGCTGCTGCGGGGCCGGGGGCTGCTGCCACGGCTGGCCGGGCTGCGGGTACGGCTGCCCGTAGGGCTGCGGCGGCTGCTGGTAAGGGGGTTGTCCCTGCGGCTGTCCCTGGGGCTGGCCGTACGGCTGCGGCTGCTGGGGGTGCTGAGGCTGCTGAGGGGGCTGCGGATACGCCTGCTGCGGAGCCTGGGGCTGCTGCGGAACGCCCCAGTGCCCCTGCGGGGCCTGCTGCTGCGCCCGCAGGAAGTCCTCGGCCACCAGCGCGGAGAGATTGAAGTACGCCTCGCGCGTCTTGGGCCGCATCATGTCGAGATCGACCTCGGCGCCCGCCGCGAGGTGTTCGTCGAAGGGCACCACGACCACTCCGCGGCAGCGGGTCTCGAAGTGCTGCACGATGTCCTCGATCTTGATCATCTTGCTGGTCTCGCGGACCCCGGAGATGACCGTGAGGGAACGTGAGACGAGGTCGGCGTACCCGTGCGCGGAGAGCCAGTCGAGAGTGGTGCTGGCGCTGCTGGCACCGTCCACCGACGGGGTCGAGATGATGATCAGCTGATCGGCCAGATCCAGGACGCCGCGCATGGCGGAGTAGAGGAGGCCGGTGCCCGAGTCGGTGAGGATGATCGGGTACTGGCGGCCCAGCGTCTCTATGACGCGGCGGTAGTCCTCGTCATTGAAGGTCGTGGAGACGGCAGGGTCCACGTCATTGGCGATGATCTCCAGACCGGAGGGCGCCTGCGAGGTGAACCGGCGGATGTCCATGTACGAGTGCAGATACGGGATCGCCTGCACCAGGTCCCGGATCGTGGCACCGGTCTCGCGGCGGACGCGGCGGCCGAGGGTACCGGCGTCGGGGTTCGCGTCGATGGCCAGGATCTTGTCCTGGCGCTCGGTGGCCAGAGTGGCACCGAGGGCGGTGGTGGTCGTGGTCTTGCCGACGCCGCCCTTGAGGCTGATGACGGCGATGCGGTAGCAGGACATGACCGGGGTGCGGATCAGCTCCAGCTTGCGCTGGCGTTCCGCTTCGGCCGCCTTGCCGCCGAAGCGGAACCGGCCGCCGGCGCCGTTGTTGTTGTTCTTCGGCTTCTGCTTGTTGCGCAGCAGGCGGTCGGAGGACAGCTCGACGGCGGCGGTGTAGCCGAGGGGCGCCCCGCCGCCGGTCTGGCCGGCCGAGTAGCGCGGGTCGTGCGGCTGCGGCTGCGGCTGGTGCTGGTGCTGCGGAGGCTGCTGACCGGGCCCGGCGGACCACTGCCCGGCGGTGCGGGGGTCGTAGTGCTGCGGCTGGGGCGGCTGCGGCTGCTCGGGCTGCGGAGGTACGGGAGCCGGCGGCGCGAACGGGTACGCGTCGGGCGTCCCGAACGCGGGGGGCGGCGACGGCACTTCGCCGGCGGGTCCCCCGAACGGGGTCTCCGCGGCGGGCGCGGGCGGCGCGTCCATGGGGCTGACCGCGGCAGGCGCCGGAGCGGCCGACTGCCCGGCGGGCGGCGGTACGGGCGTTCCCTCGGCGGGAGTGTCCTGTGGTCCGGCCCAGGGCGCGGGCGGTGCCTCGGTCACCGGCGCCAGCGCCGGGTACGGCGTGACCCCGTCGACGGGGGGCAGCGCCGGGAAGGGCGTCGCGGGCGGGGCATCGACGGGTTCCGGAGCCGGAGCGATCTCCTCCACCGGGGCCGCGGGGACGGGTGCGGGCACCTCGTCGACCGGGACGGGGACTTCGAGCGCGGGCGGCGCATCCTCGACCGGAGCCGGAGCCGGAGCCGGAGGCGTCACCTCAGCCGGTGCAGGAACCGGCGTCGGGGCCGACGTCGCGTACGGCAGCTCCGGAGCCGGAGCCGGAGCCGGAGGCGTGAAGGGCAGGGCGGACTCCACCGGAGCCGGCGGTGCGATCGGGGCCGGGGCCGGGGCCGGGGCGGGCGTCGCGTACGGCAGTTCCGGTGCCGGGTACACGGGCGCCGCGTCGACCGGGGCCGCGGGAGCGGGCGGGAACGGGGCCGGCAGGCCCACGCCGTCGGACGGCGTCCGCGGTGCGGGCGGAGCGATGCGCATCGTCGAGGGCGATTCCGGCTCCGACGGGCGGTGGGGCTCGAAGCCGCTGCCCTCGGGGAGTCCCGGTACCTGCGCGGCCGGGGTCCCGCCCTGCATGTACCAGGCCGGCGGGGTGTAGTCGATGGTGAACTCGCCCGTGACTTCGGGCTCCGCGTCGGACTGATCGTCCGTCGGGACGTCCCACGTCCCGCCGCGGCTCTCGTTCCGATCGCCGTTCACTGGTCCTCCTGGTCTGTCGAACACTGGTCCGGCGCCCACCTCGCCGCGCCCGGACCCAGCCTAATCGCGCCCCGACATCGCTGTCCGCCCCCCTCAGGGGCCCGTCGGCTCAGTCGATGCGCCGGGCCCCGCCGAGCAGGCCCGTCTCCGCGTCCGTCCCCTGCGTCATCACGAACTGCCGGTCCCGCGGGGTGCACCACAGGGTCACCCCGTCGCCCAGCGTCGGCAGGGAATCCACCGCCTGCCGCGGGAGCCGCATCAGACGGCCGATCTGCTCCGCCTCGTCCGGGGACACCCGCTGCACGCCCACCAGGGACGACTGCTGCAACAGCCGCGGCGCCGTCGGGCTCAGGTACGGCAGCAGGGTCAGCACCGCCTGCCACGGTCCGGCCACCACCCGCCCGCGCGGCGGCCGCATCCCGCAGTCGCGGATCACCAGCACCGGGCTGCCCGCCGACGCGCCCTGCGGCGGTATCCGGCCCACCTCGTGCAGGGTCACGCACTGCTGTCCGCCGCCCGCCGCCTGGGCCAGCCCGGACCACACCTGACCGCGACCGGTCTCCACCGCCACGCGCGCACCCGTGGCCGCCGCGCGCAGCGCCAGTACCTGCGCCGTCCACAGCCCGCCGATCAGCGTCACCTCGTACGGCGTCGGCCGGTTGATGCCGAGCACCGCCGACCGGCCCTCGGCGTCCACGCCGATGACGACCCCGTCGTCCCCGACGGGCAGCGCCAGCAGGTCCAGGTCCGCGGCGGGCACCACGTGCCGCTCCCGACGCGGACCGACCAGCCCGAAACCGCCCCTCATCGAGCCCCTCCCAGCGGCAGCGAAGCCAGCAGCCCCGGCACCTGTTCACGGTCGAGCCGAACCAGCCCGGTCTTCACGCCGCGCGCTGTTCTCTCCAACTCCCGTCGCGCAGCGACGAGTTCCTCGTCGCTGCGTCCTGTCACCCGTACGTGTCCGGTCAGGGTGACGCCCTGTCGCTCCGCCGGGGCCATCGTCAGGCTGAAGTTCGTCGCCAGCGCGGGCAGCGAGGTCAGCAGCGCCACGAACTGCGGCAGCGCGGCCGAGCCGGCGCCGCCCAGCTGCGGCCAGCGGCCTATCCAGTACGTCGTGTGCCGCCGGTCGTCGCAGCGCCAGGTCCGCGAGGTCTCCTCGGTCCGCCGCCCGGTGCTGCTCGACCGCCCGGCCTGGGTGATCGCCATCGGGTTGGCGCACGAGGACGTGGCGAGCGCCGCCGTCAGCTCCTGCTCGGTCAGCACGGTGGCCGTGAACCCGGCTCCGGCCAGCCGGCTCGCCAACTGGTCCGCCGCGCGCACCAGGCAGCGCTGCGCCCCGGGCAGCCCGCCGCCGCGCGCGGTGACGGCCTCCGGGCACAGCTCCGGGTCGAGCTTGAGCGCGATCCACGTCAGGCGGACCGCCGGGGTGCCCGTCCGGGCCTGCAACGGCGCGTAGTTGCGCGTCGCCATCGACTGGGCGGGCAGGTGCGGGGCGGGCGCGGGCTGGGTGTGCTGCACGAGTTGTGCGGACTCCAGCCGGATGCCGTCCACTTCGAGGATGTCCCGTACGACGGCGAGCGGCAGCGGCCGCGCCGCCCGGTCGGGCCGCAGCGCCGTGGCGTCCGTGTCCACCTGGACGACCGCGGTCAGGAAGGTCCCGTCACCGATCATCCCGACAGGCCGTCGGTCCCGGTCGCTGAAGGTGAGGGTGCGCAGCGCCGGATCGGCCTCGACCAGCGGGGCGAGGCCCGGTTCGGTGCCCGCGGGCACGGTGAAGGCCGCGGCCCGGCGCCGGCGCGAACGCAGCGCGAGCGCGCCGCCGATCCATTCGGGCAGGGAGCGCTGGTGGCGGCGAACGACCGCGAGCACCACCAGGACGAGCGCCAGCACGCCGGTGGGGACCAGCAGCAGCGGTTCGACCACCCAGGCCACCAGCAGCGCCGCTGCCGCGACTTGAAGCAGTACGAGCTGTTGCAGTCGGAACGGACCGAAGCGGCCGGGGCTCGACTTCGGATGCGGCGTCACCCCGCCGCGCGCCGGTGCGGGCGCGCCGGTCTGCTGCTCCGTCGCGGTGGCCATCACTCGCGCACTTCCCCTTTCCGGGGCCGGACCCCATGAGTTCCGGCGCTGCGCGACGACTGCCGCACGCCCCCGGAATCTCCCCAATCCACCCCAACAAGCCCTGATTAACCCGGTGCGGAAGGGGCTGAGCGGCAGCCTCACCCTACCCGGCCCCTGCATACCGTCGGTCAAGAGGCATAGTAGGTGCCCGGTCGGACAATCGAGGCCCGGGGACCGTACTCACCGGCCGGGCCGTGCGGGGAGAAGCAGGCGGTCATGGCATCACGACGTGATGAGCTCAACGCGTACACCTTTGCGAAGCGGCGCACGGTGGCCGCGTTCCTCCAGCCATCCGCCACCGGCACCGAGGAGGGCGCGCCGCGCCCGCTGCGCGCGGTCCTGCCGGGGGTGATCGTGGGCGCGCTGGTGCTCGCCGGGTTCGGCGCCTGGGGCATGTTCAAGCCGACGGCCCCCAAGGGCTGGGCGGAACCGGGTACCAGGGTCATCGTCGGCAAGGACTCGACCACCCGGTACGTGGTCCTGACGACCAAGGTGGGCGGCAAGGACCAGACCCGGCTGCACCCGGTGCTGAACCTCGCCTCCGCCCGACTCCTCCTGGATCCCAAGAAGTTCAAGGTGATCCAGGTCGAGGACAAGGTCCTGGACGCGGGCAAACCGCCGCGCGGCCCCATCATCGGCATCCCGTACGCCCCGGACCGGCTGCCTTCCAAGGACGACGCGGGCACGGCCAAGCGCTGGGCCGTCTGCCAGCAGCCGGGCGGCAACGGCCGTGGCGTGCAGACCGCCACCTTCGTCCTCGCCGACCGCGAGGCGGCCAAGACGGACGACGCCCGCAGGCTCACCGACACCCAGTCGCTGTACGTGCAGAGCACCGGCGCGGGCCAGGAGCGCTACCTGATCGACGCGGCCGGGACGAAGTACAAGTTCCCGGAGGGCACCCCCGCCGCCGGGACGATGACCAACGCGCTGGTCGGCACCGGCGCCACTCCGCAGCAGGTCACCCCGGAATGGCTGGGCACCCTCAACTCCGGCGACGACCTGTCCTTCCCGCCGCTGCCCGGCAAGGCCGGTTCCGACGCCGGGGTCAAGGGCCTGGGCACCGCCGACAACAAGGTCGGCATGGTGCTCAAGGCGCAGACGGGCTCCGGCGCGCAGCACTACGTGGTGCTGCCCGGGAAGGTCGCGCCGGTCTCCGACTTCGTCGCATGGCTGCTGATCTCGGCGCCCGCGACGGACGGCCTCAACATGCACGGCAAGGCTCGCGAGGTCGACCTCCAGTCCATCAACCCGGAAGCCACCCCGTTCGCGGGCGAGGTCAGGTGGCCGCAGAAGAAGACCGACCGGATCAACCAGACGACACCGGCCGCCGGCACCCAGACCGGCGGGGCCAACAACCGCGACACCGTCTGCAGCGTCCTGCGCTCGGTCGACGCCCAGGGCAACCAGACCCTGAGCACCTGGGCCGGTACCGGCTTCCCCGTCGACATCACCGCCAGCGGCACCAGCGCGTACGTCACCCCCGGCTCGGGCCTGCTCTACACCCAGGTCCAGGGCAAGCAGACGACGGCCGGCGGCTCCCTGTTCCTGGTCACCGACACCGGTCTGCGGTACGCCGTCCAGGCCAACGGCGACAGCGACTCCGAGCAGTCGAAGATCGGCGCGCCCGACCAGTCGAAGACCGGTACGGACGCCCGCCCCGAGGCCAGCCAGGCGCAGGTCCGGCTGGGCTACGGCAGCGTCAGCCCGGCCATGGTGCCCATCGCGTGGTCGGAGTTCCTCTCCAAGGGGCCGCGGCTGGACACCAACTCCGCCCGCCAGCCCCAGGGTTCGTGAGGAAGCCGCCGATGACCCACACCCACGCGTCCCGGCGGGCACTCCTGGTCGCCGCCTTCGCCCTCACCCTGGCCTCCGGCGGCGCGGGAGCCGCCGAGGCCGCCGCGGCCGCTCCCGCGCCGCAGCCCCCGTACGCGCAGTCCCCGTACGCGCAGTCCCCGTACGCGCAGTCCCCGTACGCGCTGCGCCTCGACGGCGCGGGGGAGTGCACCTTCCCGATGAAGAAGCAGATCGCCGACCGCCCCTGGGCGCTCCAGCGGCTCCTGCTCGACGAGCTCTGGGCCCAGACCAAGGGCAAGGGCAAGAACGGCGCCGGCGTCCGCGTCGCGGTCATCGACACCGGCGTGGACCGGGCGAACCCGCAGCTCAGCGCGGCCATCGACACCGGCGCCGGCAAGGACTTCGTCGACCCCAAGGGCGGCGACGGCACGACCGACACCATCGGCCACGGCACCAAGGTCGCCGGGCTGATCGCGGCGCGCCCCCAGGAGGGCACCGGCTTCGTCGGTCTGGCCCCGGACGCCACGATCATCCCGATCCGGCAGAACGACGGCCAGGGCAAGGGCAACGCACTGTCCCTGGCCCAGGCCATCGACCATGCCGTGGCCAAGGGCGCCCAGGTGATCAACATCTCCCAGGACACCGACGCCCAGCTCTCCGCCGACTCCGAGCTCGGCAAGGCGGTCCAGAAGGCCGTCGCCGCCAACATCGTGGTGGTGGCCTCGGCGGGCAACGACGGCACGACCGGCGAGAAGCGCCGTACCTACCCGGCGGCCTTCCCCGGAGTGCTCGCCGTGGGCGCCTCGGACCGCAACAACGAGCGGGCCGTGTTCTCCCAGCCCGGTGACTTCATCGGGGTGGCGGCGCCCGGCGTCGACATGGTCTCCACCGTCCCCGGCTTCGGCCAGTGCATCGACAACGGCACCAGCTTCTCCGCGCCGTACGTCGCCGGCGTCGCCGCCCTGCTGCGCGCCAAGCACGCGGACTGGTCCGCGCAGCAGATCGTCTGGCAAATCCAGAACACCGCGGAGCGCACGGTCAAAGGCCGTGACGACTACGTCGGTTGGGGAGTCGTCGACCCGGTGCGCGCGCTCTCCCACGACCAGCAGGCCCCGAAGGCCCCGGTTCCGGACCCCGGCCCGCCCCCGGCGACGGCCCCCGAGGCGGCGGCGCTCCGGCTCACCGAGACGGCCCAGGAGCGCGAGGAGAGGTTCGGCACGTACGCTCTCGGCATCGGCGCCGTCCTGATCGCCGTCATCGCGGGTACCGCGACGGTCGTCCGGGACTCCCGCAACCGCCGACGCCGTTTGCAGTGAACGGTCACAGTTCATCTACGGAAGCCCCCTACCGGTGTTGGGGCTGGGCGATGAACTGGCTAGAGTGACACCAGGCTTCACGAGTGTGATCGGGGGATCGCGTGAAGCGGAGGGGGACAACCCGGGGCGCGTGGCTCACGACCGCGCCAGGCACGTCCGCTCCGCTGCGCAATCCGCCGGTTCTGCCGGCGAATTGAGAAGTGAGGAGCTTCGATGAGCACGAACACCTTCGGACTTGCAGACGATCCGGTCGTCCAGGCGAAGAACAAGATCGAGGAGACGGGCACCGCCGTCACCAAGCAGGCCCGCGAGCTGGCCGACATCATCGCCACCGTGAGCGCCGGCTGGACAGGTGTGGGCGCCTCGGGCTTCATCACGGCCCAGTCGACGCTCAACGACAGCCACGACGAGATCCGTCGGCTGCTCGGCGTCCTGCACAACGCCGTGGCCCAGACGAAGAACCTCAGCAACGCCCAGGACGACGAGGTGCGTGCCGCGTTCAAGAACGCCGTCCAGCCGTCGCAGTCCGGCAACGGCCCCCGTTCGGGCCTCGACGGCATCTGACAGCGCCGCTTTTCAGTCGGTCACAGCGAGAAGGAGAAGAGCATGACGGCGAACGACGGTACCCGGGTCCGGTATGAGTCCGTCCAGCAGATGGCGGACCGCATCCGGATCGTCTCCGGGAACATCATCAAGGACCTGGAGCAGATGGAACAGGCCCTGAAGGTCGTCACCGACACCTGGGACGGTGAGGCGCACCGCGAGTACGTCACCCTCCAGGGCAAGTACAAGAGCAAGGCCCACACCATGCAGACGGAGCTGGAGAAGGTCGCCAAGCTCATCGAGCGCGGCAAGGACGACTACCGCGCCACCGACAAGCGGGCCTCGACCCTCTTCACCGAGGCCTACTGAGTCGGGCAGGTACCCCGGTCCCGCGAAGCCGAAGGGGCGCGCCCGTACCGGGCGCGCCCCTTCGGCGTATCCTGCCGCCCGCTCAGGGCTCGTGGCGGTCCAGGTCGAACTCGCCGTCCCTGGCGCCGAGTACGAACGCCTCCCACTCGGCCGCGGTGTAGCGCAGTACCGTCTCCCGGTCCAGCGAGGACCGCATCGCGACCGCCCCTTCCGGGAGCCGGGCGATCTCGACCCGCTCCTCGTCCGGGCTGGTCCCCGGCGGCCCTTCCCACTCCACACCGCTGATGTCGAGCGCGTACAGCTCGTCCTTCTCCTGCTGGGTGCCCATGAGCGGCCTTTCCCTCGGTGGTGCGGTCTTCCCCGCCGATTATCGGGGCTGCGCCGCCGGCCGGGACGGTTTTCCGCCCGATGCCCGAGCTCAGGCCCGGTGGACCGGGCCCGGTGGCCGGCTCCGCGGCCGGCCACCGGGCGGGGACTCACACGGCGCCCGGCATCCGGCCGAGCTGGACCAGTGACGTCCCCCGCCTGCGCGAGGCGAAGTAGGCCCGGCCCGGCGGCATCGGCCGCGGCCGCACCGTACCGACCAGGTCGCCCTCGGCCGGATCGCCTGACAGGACGATGCCCTGAGCGCCCAGCTCCTTGATCCTTTGCATGAACGACTCGTACATCGAGCGGGAGGCGCCCGCCGAGCTGCGCGCGATGATGAAGCGGACACCCGTGTCCCGGGCGAACGGCAGGTACTCCACCAGCGGCGCCAGCGGGTTGCCCTGGCTCGTCGCCACCAGGTCGAAGTCGTCGATGATGATGAACACGTCCGGGCCCGTCCACCAGCTGCGGTCGCGCAGCTGCTGCGGAGTGACGTCGGGGGGCGGCTGCCGCCGCGAGAAGACCCCGCCCAGCGCCTCCATGTGCATCTGCAGGGAGTTCGCCATCGGCGCGTACTCCAGCAGGTGCTCCTCCGGCAGCGCCCCGAGCAGGGTCCGCCGGTAGTCGCCCACGACCAGCCGCGCCTGGTCCGGCGTGTACCGCTCCGCGATCTGCTTCGCGATGAGCCGCAGCAGGTTCGTCTTGCCCGACTCGCTCTCACCGAACACGAGGAGGAAGGGGTCGGTGTCGAAGTCGATGAACACCGGCTCCAGAGCCGTCTCGTCGATGCCGATCGCGATACCGCGGTCGGGGAACTCCCCGCCCTTGGGCAGCTGATCGGAGTGGAGCAGCCGCGGCAGCAGCCGTACGCCCGGAGCCGACTGCCCCGCCCAGTTCTGCTTCACGGCGTCCACGAAAGCCGCCGTCGCCTCCGACAGGTTCCCGGCGTCGTGGGAGCCGTCGACCCGGGGGAGTGCCCCCAGGAAGTGCAGCTTCTCGGGCACCTGACCGCGCCCCGGCATCCCCTGGGGGACGTTCGCCGCGACCTTCCGGTCGAACTCGGAGTCCATGGTGTCGCCGAGCCGCAGCTCCAGCCGGCCCAGCATCTGGTCCTTGAGCGCGGCACGGACCTCCATGTACCGCGCCGCGGTGATCACCACATGGATGCCGTAGCCCAGACCGCGGGCGGCGATGTCCGTGACGACCTCGTCCAGGCCGTCGTACTCGCCGCGGAAGTTGCCCCAGCCGTCGACGATCAGGAACACGTCGCCGAACGGCTCGTGCGGAAGGTCGCCCGCCGCCCGCCGGCGCCGGTACGTACCGATCGAGTCGATGTTGTTCGAGCGGAAGAACTCCTCACGGCGGTTGAGGATGCCCCCGACCTCCGCGACCGTACGCCGTACCCGCTCCGGGTCCAGGCGCGAGGCGATCCCGCCCACGTGCGGCAGCTCGGCGACCGCCGACAGGCTGCCACCGCCGAAGTCGAGCCCGTAGAACTGCACCTCGCGCGGCGTGTGCGTGAGCGCGAACGCGGAGATCAGCGTCCGCATCAGCGTCGACTTGCCCGACTGCGGACCGCCGACCACCATCATGTGGCCCGCCGCACCCGAGAAGTCCCGGTACAGCACCTCGCGCCGCTGCTCGAACGGCTTGTCGATGAGACCGAGCGGCACGACGAGCCCACCGGGCCGCGTGTACCCCTCCGCGTGCAGGCCGCGCTCCGCGCTCGGCGCCAGCGTCGGCAGCAACTGGTCCAGCGGCGGCGCCTGGTCGAGCGGCGGCAGCCACACCTGGTGCGCCGGCACCCCCTGACCCTCCAGCCGGCTCACGATCACGTCCAGCACGGTGTCCGCGAGCGCGTCGTCCTCGCGCGACGACTGCGCCGCCAGGTACGCCGGGTCCGGGGCCGCGTACACCACCGGCACCGGGGTCGCCGTGAACAGCGCGGGCCGCCGCTCCACCGGGAACTGCCCCACCGACAGATCCGGCCCGCCCGAGCGGTAGGTGCCAGAGACGTACGCCGCCTTGAAGCGGGTCATCTCGTCCGTACCGAACTTCAGGTAGCCCGAACCGGGCACCGACGGCAGGTGGTAGGCGTCCGGCACGCCGATCGCGGTCCGGGACTCCGCGGCCGAGAAGGTCCGCAGACCGATCCGGTACGACAGGTACGTGTCCAGCCCGCGCAGCTTGCCCTCCTCCAGGCGCTGCGAGGCCAGCAGCAGGTGCACACCCAGCGAACGGCCGATGCGGCCGATCTGGATGAACATGTCGATGAAGTCCGGCTTCGCCGTCAGCAGCTCGCTGAACTCGTCGATGACCAGCACCAGCGAGGCCAGCGGCTCCAGCGGGGCCCCGGCCGCGCGGGCCTTCTCGTAGTCGTGGATGTTCGCGTAGTTGCCCGCCGAACGCAGCAGCTCCTGACGCCGCTGCAGCTCACCGCGGATCGAGTCGCCCATGCGGTCCACGAGCGTGAGGTCGTCCGCCAGGTTGGTGATGACCGCCGCCACGTGCGGCATCTGCCCCATGCCCGTGAAGGTCGCACCGCCCTTGAAGTCGGCGAGCACGAAGTTCAGGGTCTCCGAGGTGTGCGTCACCGCCAGACCCAGCACCAGCGTGCGCAGCAGCTCCGACTTTCCGGAGCCCGTCGCACCCACGCACAGGCCGTGCGGGCCCATGCCCTCCTGCGCGGCCTCCTTCAGGTCCAGCATGACCGGGGCACCGTCCTCGCCGACACCGATCGGCACGCGCAGCCGCTCGCCGGCCGACCGCGGCCGCCAGGTCCGCGCGACATCGACCGCGGCCGCGTCGCCCAGGTTCAGCAGGTCGGTGAAGTCCAGGTTGGCGAGCAGCGGCTCGTCGTCGTCCCCGCCGCCCGTGCGCATCGGCGCCAACTGCCGGGCGAGAGCCTCCGCCGCGGGCAGCGACAGGGTGTCCGGCACACCCTCGTACGCGACCCCGGCGCCCGACTCCAGCCGCAGCCGGCCCGGCCGCACCACGACGGAGAGCCCGCCGCGCGGCTCGTCCAGCTCACCCGCGACCACCTCCACGATGGTCACGCCCTGCAACCCCTCGGCCGCCGCGAACACCGAGTCCGGCGGCACCATCCCGCCGTCGAGCACGACCACCAGGTGCGGCTGGTCCAGCACCGGCGAGACCTCCCGGCTGAACCGCGGCCGCCCCTCCAGCCGCGCCGCCAGCAGCCCCTCCAGCTCGGCGAGGTGGTCCCCGAACAGCCGCTTCGTACCGGCCCCGTCGACCTGACCCGGCACCTGCGTGTGCGGCAGCCACTTCGTCCAGTCCCACGCGGGCACCGCACCCGGCGCGGCCACCACGGCCACCATCAGGTCCTCGGGGGAGTGCAGCGTCGCCAGCTGCGCCACCATCGCCCGGGCGGAACTGCGCGCCGACTCCGGCTCCCCGGACACCGTCACGTGGTAGAAGGCGCGGATCGACAGCGCCATCGGCAGCCCGTCCAGCGAGGAGTGCACCTTCAGGAAGCGCTGCATCGCGCCCGCGGTCAGCGGCTCCAGCTCGTCCACCGGCGCGGTCTCCGGGGCCACCAGCGCGGTCGCCAGGCGCTGCGCACCCAGCCCGAGCCGGGCCTGCCCGAAGTCCTGGTCGCCGACCCGCCGCTCCCACAGCCGCGAGCCCTCCGCCACCACGGACCACAACTGTTCGGGGGCCGGGTGCAGATACAGCTGCGCGTCGCGCTGCGCCCGCGCGGTCCTGCGTACCTGACGACGCGTCTGCGCAAGATATTTGAGGTAGTCCCGGCGCACATCGGCCATTTGCCCCTGCGTACCGCGCCGGTGCCGCACCAGCTGCGCGACGACCATGGCCACCGTCGACACCAGCATCAGCACACCCATGATGCGCATGAACGGAGCCGCGCCCGGCATGAAGAAGAAGACGACGGAGGAGCCCATGCCGAGCATCGGCAGGAGCTGCATCAGCATGCCCTCCTGCTGCCCGCGCGGGAGTTCGGGCGGAGCCTCCAGCCGCAGCTCCTCCGCGGGAACCTCGGGCGGCAGGGACCGCGGCGGGCGTTTGACGACGATCTGGCTCACCGGAGCATCAATCCCTCGAAAACGGACGGGACGTCGCAACCGGCGCCCCCAAGTCCCGGGCGCGAAGGGGGTCTCCCCCACGCGACGGTGATCCTACTTGCCGACAGTCGGTCATAAGCCCGGTAGGGTGGCGCGCGCAGCATGCGCATCCGCGAATCGTCCGCCGGTGCGGGCACCAACCAGGGGGGTCACACAGGTGAGTACGGCCGCAACGACGGGTTTCTGCAGGGTCACCGTCGTGGCCCCCGACAGTCGTATAGACGTCGCCCTTCCCGAGGACATCGCCGTCGCCGACGTCTACCCCGAGCTGCTGCGCCTCACCGGCCAGACCCAGCCCGTCGGCGCCCCCACCGGCTTCCACCTCGTACGCCGTTCCGGCACTGTCCTCGACGGCGCCCGCACGCTCGCCGCCCAGCAGGTCCTCGACGGCGAGGTGCTGAGCCTGCGCCCCTTCGCCGAGTCCCTGCCGCCCGCCGTGTTCGACGACGTGTCCGACGCCGTCGCCTCCGCCGTGGTCCGCGACCGGCACCGCTGGAGCGACGACATGCTGCGCGGCGCGGGCCTGGCCGGCGCCGCACTGCTGCTCGTCATGCTGGGCTTCGTCCTCTGGTACGCCGACCCGCTGCGCCACGACATGCACGGCCTGCCCGGGATCATCGCGGGCGCCGTCGGCGTCCTGCTCACTGCCGTCGCCGGGGTGCGTGCCCGTGTCTACCGCGACCGCCTCTCCGCCGTCGCGCTCGGGCTGAGCGCCCTCCCGCACCTGATGATCGCCGGCTCCGGGATCATCGCCCCGGCCGTCGGCCAGGGCCCCGGCCGCCTCCAGTTCCTGCTCGGCTGCGTCTGCGCCCTGATCGCCTCCGTGGCCCTGGTCGCGCTCACCCCCAGCGGAGACGCCCCCTTCGTCGCGGCCACCTTCGTCGCGGCCACCGGAACGATCGCCACCTTCGTGGCCATCGCCACCGAGGCCTCCGCCACCTACACCGCCGCCGTCTGCGCCCCCGTGGCCATCGGCCTCGTCGCCTTCCTCCCCGGCCTCTCCGCCCGCTTCGCCCGCCTGCCCATCGGCTACGCGGCCCCGCAGAGCGCCACGGACGAGTACACCGACTACGCGGAGACCCCGGACCGCTACGAGTCCGAGCCGTACGGTGACCAGTCCGGCGCGGAGCAGAACGAGCAGGGCACCCCGCTCGACGCCGAAGCCATCGCCGCCCAGGCCCGCCGCGGCCACGAGATGCTCCTCGGCCTGGTCGGCGGCTGCGCCGCCGTCGCCGTCGGAGCCGCCGCCGTCCTCGGCTTCTCCGACAACACCTGGGGCCGCCTGCTGGCCCTGGCCACCGGCCTCGCCATGCTGCTGCGCGCCCGCCTCTTCCGCTACACCTCCCAGGTGGTCTGCGCCCTGGCCGCGGGCCTCGCCGCCGTCGCGCTGCTGATCCTGGGCATGGCCCTGCACCCGCCGACCGACCTGCTCGAAGCCCTCCTGCTGGAGCAGGACCGCAGCGGCCTGGACCTCCGTACCATCTGGCTGACCGCCGCCGTCGCCGCCGGCGCGGCCCTCCTCGCGGGAATTGCACTTGTCATCCCCCGCAAGGGCCTGTCACCCTTCTGGGGAAGGCTGCTCGACCTCACCGAGGCGGCGGTCCTGCTCAGCCTCGTGCCCCTTACCCTGGCTGTGCTGGACGTTTACTCCCGGGCCCGCGCTCTCACCAGCTGAGACGTCGCGTCCCGGCAGCCTGGTACGCTGTGTGACGGCCGTTTGTGTACGCGTCCCCCGGATCCTGTCCCAAGGGTCTGTGGACTGCGCTCAGCGGACCCCGCCTCCCGAGTAACGGAAGCTCCCCAGAGACTCAGACCTGGGGCACTCGGTGGCAACGAAGACCTAAAACGAGGAGTACGCGTGCCGCTCGACGCCGCTACGAAGAAGCAGATCATCACCGAGTTCGGTGCCAAGGAGGGCGACACCGGCTCCCCCGAGGTCCAGGTTGCGATGCTCTCCCGCCGCATCTCGGACCTGACCGAGCACCTCAAGACGCACAAGCACGACCACCACTCCCGTCGTGGTCTGCTGATCCTGGTCGGCCAGCGTCGCCGCCTGCTGCAGTACCTGGCCAAGAAGGACATCCAGCGCTTCCGTACGCTGGTCGAGCGCCTCGGCATCCGCCGCGGTGCGGCCGGCGCCAAGTAACACGCCGTGAAGGGAGCGGTTCCCACATCAGGGGGCCGCTCCCTTTGCTGTACGTGCGCACGGGACCGGACCCTTTGTAGTCTGGAACGGACGCACGTGCGCGTCTGAGGAAGACGCGCACAACTGAAGAGGAGGAGCGCCCTCCCACGCCGCCGGTCCTCGGTAGTGGCACCCGGAATGCCCCAGGGGGGCAACGAACCGGATGCTTCGATCGAAGACCGGCCCGCACGCCAGGAGCGCTTCTCCGCAACCGTCCACCGCCACACGGGCGGCGGACGGAGACGACGAAAATGGAGAAAACGCTAGTGGAGAACGAGACCCACTACGCCGAGGCCGTCATTGACAACGGTTCCTTCGGCACCCGCACCATCCGCTTCGAGACGGGCCGCCTGGCCCGCCAGGCCGCCGGCTCCGCCGTTGCCTACCTGGACGACGACACGATGGTGCTGTCCGCCACCACCGCGTCGAAGAAGCCCAAGGACCAGCTCGACTTCTTCCCCCTGACGGTGGACGTCGAGGAGCGGCAGTACGCGGCCGGCAAGATCCCCGGCTCCTTCTTCCGTCGTGAGGGCCGGCCCTCCGAGGACGCGATCCTCACCTGCCGCCTGATCGACCGCCCGCTGCGCCCGTCCTTCAAGAAGGGCCTGCGCAACGAGATCCAGGTCGTCGCGACGATCATGGCGCTCAACCCCGACCACCTGTACGACGTCGTGGCGATCAACGCCGCCTCCGCGTCGACCCAGCTGGCCGGCCTGCCCTTCTCCGGCCCGATCGGCGGCGTCCGCGTCGCGCTGATCCGCGGCCAGTGGGTGGCGTTCCCGACGCACACCGAGCTCGAGGACGCCGTCTTCGACATGGTCGTCGCGGGCCGCGTCCTCGAGGACGGCGACGTCGCGATCATGATGGTCGAGGCCGAGGCCACCGAGAAGACCATCGCCCTGGTCAAGGGCGGCGCCCAGGCGCCGACCGAGGAGATCGTGGCCTCCGGCCTCGACGCCGCGAAGCCCTTCATCAAGGTCCTCTGCAAGGCCCAGGCCGACCTGGCCGCCAAGGCCGCGAAGCCCGAGGGCGAGTTCCCGGTCTTCCTGGACTACCAGGACGACGTGTACGAGGCCCTCGCGGCCGCCGTCAAGGGTGACCTCTCCCAGGCGCTGACCATCGCGGGCAAGCAGGACCGCGAGGCCGAGCTGGACCGCGTCAAGGAGATCGCCGCCGAGAAGCTCCTCCCGGCCTTCGAGGGTCGCGAGAAGGAGATCTCCGCCGCCTACCGCAGCCTGACCAAGGCCCTGGTGCGCGAGCGCGTCATCAAGGACAAGGTCCGTATCGACGGCCGTGGGCTCACGGACATCCGTACCCTCGCCGCCGAGGTCGAGGCCATCCCGCGCGTGCACGGCTCGGCGCTGTTCGAGCGTGGCGAGACCCAGATCCTGGGCGTCACCACCCTCAACATGCTCCGCATGGAGCAGCAGCTGGACACCCTCTCCCCGGTGACCCGCAAGCGCTACATGCACAACTACAACTTCCCGCCGTACTCCGTCGGTGAGACCGGCCGCGTCGGTTCGCCGAAGCGCCGCGAGATCGGCCACGGCGCGCTCGCCGAGCGCGCGATCGTGCCGGTCCTCCCGACCCGCGAGGAGTTCCCCTACGCGATCCGTCAGGTGTCCGAGGCCCTCGGCTCCAACGGTTCGACGTCCATGGGCTCGGTCTGCGCCTCCACCATGTCGCTGCTGAACGCCGGTGTGCCCCTCAAGGCCCCCGTCGCCGGTATCGCCATGGGTCTGATCTCCCAGGAGATCGACGGCAAGACGCACTACGTCGCCCTCACCGACATCCTCGGTGCGGAGGACGCCTTCGGCGACATGGACTTCAAGGTCGCCGGCACCAAGGAGTTCGTCACCGCCCTCCAGCTCGACACCAAGCTGGACGGCATCCCGGCCTCCGTCCTGGCCGCGGCCCTCAAGCAGGCCCGCGACGCCCGCCTCCACATCCTCGACGTGATGATGGAAGCGATCGACACGCCGGACGCGATGTCCCCGTTCGCCCCGCGGATCATCACCGTCAAGATCCCGGTGGACAAGATCGGTGAGGTCATCGGCCCCAAGGGCAAGATGATCAACCAGATCCAGGAGGACACCGGCGCCGAGATCACGATCGAGGACGACGGCACCATCTACATCGGTGCCTCCGACGGCCCGGCCGCCGAGGCCGCCCGCGCCACGATCAACTCGATCGCCAACCCGACCATGCCGGAGGTCGGCGAGCGCTACCTGGGTACGGTCGTCAAGACCACCACCTTCGGTGCCTTCGTCTCCCTGATGCCCGGCAAGGACGGCCTGCTGCACATCTCGCAGATCCGCAAGCTCGCCGGTGGCAAGCGCGTGGAGAACGTCGAGGACGTGCTCGCGGTCGGCACCAAGGTCCAGGTGGAGATCGCCGAGATCGACCAGCGCGGCAAGCTCTCCCTGATCCCCGTGATCGACGGCGAGGCCGCCGGCGACGACGCTGACAAGGACGACTCCGACAAGTGATGTCGCGTAGTTCCCGTGTGACGGCCCGCCCCTCTTCGGAGGGGCGGGCCGTCGCCCGTACCCAAACTCTCCTCAAGGGCCAGAACGGCATCGGCACCGTCCGGCGCACCGTCCTGCCCGGCGGACTGCGCGTCGTCACCGAGACGCTGCCCTCCGTCCGCTCCGCCACCTTCGGCATCTGGGCGCACGTCGGCTCCCGTGACGAGACGCCCACGCTGAACGGCGCCACGCACTACCTGGAGCACCTCCTCTTCAAGGGCACGCACCAGCGCAGCGCCCTCGACATCTCCTCCGCGATCGACGCGGTCGGCGGCGAGATGAACGCCTTCACGGCGAAGGAGTACACCTGCTACTACGCCCGGGTGCTCGACACCGACCTGCCGCTGGCCATCGACGTGGTCTGCGACATGCTCACCGGCTCGCTGATCCGCGAGGAGGACGTCGTCGCCGAGCGCGGAGTCATCCTCGAAGAGATCGCGATGACCGAGGACGACCCGGGCGACGTGGTGCACGACCTGTTCGCGCAGACCATGTACGGGGACACCCCCCTCGGGCGCCCGGTCCTCGGCACCGTCGACACGATCAACGCCCTCGGCGCCGACCGGATCCGCCGCTTCTACAAGAAGCACTACGACCCGACGCACCTGGTCGTGGCCGCCGCCGGCAACGTCGACCACAACAAGGTCGTACGCCAGGTCCGCGCCGCCTTCGAGAAGGCCGGCGCGCTGACCCGCACCGACGCCGAACCGATCGGCCCGCGCACCGGCACCAAGCGCATCCGCACCGCCGGCCGCGTCGACCTGGTGGGACGCAAGACCGAGCAGGCCCACGTGGTCCTCGGCATGCCGGGTCTCGCCCGTACCGACGAGCGCCGCTGGGCGCTGGGCGTACTGAACACCGCCCTCGGCGGCGGCATGTCCTCGCGCCTCTTCCAGGAGGTCCGGGAGAAGCGCGGCCTCGCCTACAGCGTGTACTCGTACACCTCGGGCTTCGCCGACACCGGCCTCTTCGGCGTGTACGCGGGCTGCCGGCCCAATCAGGTGCACGACGTGCTGCGGATCTGCCGCGACGAGCTCGACAAGGTCGCGGCCGAAGGCCTGGCCGACGACGAGATCAAGCGGGCCATCGGCCAGCTCTCCGGATCCACCGTCCTCGGCCTGGAGGACACCGGCGCGATCATGAACCGCATCGGCAAGAGCGAGCTGTGCTGGGGCGACCAGATGTCGGTCGACGACATGCTGGCCCGGATCGCCGCCGTGACCCCGGACGACGTCCGCTCGGTGGCACAGGATGTACTCGCCCAGCGGCCCTCGCTCGCGGTGATCGGCCCGCTGAAGGAGAAGCAGGCCGCCCGTCTCGACGAAGCGGTCGCCTAGTTCCGTACGGCAAGTAAGGAAGCAACATGAGCAAGCTGCGCGTGGCGGTCCTCGGAGCCAAGGGCCGGATCGGCGCCGAGGCGGTCAAGGCGATCGAGGCCGCCGAGGACATGGAACTGGTCGCGGCGCTCGGCCGCGGCGACAAGCTGGAGACGCTGGCCGACGCCGGCGCCCAGGTCGCGGTCGAGCTGACCACCCCGGCATCGGTGATGGGGAACCTGGACTTCCTCATCCGCCACGGCATCCACGGCGTGGTCGGCACCACCGGCTGGACCGAGGACCGCCTCGCCCAGCTGAACACCTGGCTCGCCGGCTCGCCGGAGACCGGTGTGCTCATCGCCCCGAACTTCTCCATCGGCGCCGTCCTCACCATGAAGTTCGCCGCCCAGGCCGCCCGATACTTCGAGTCCGTCGAGGTCATCGAGCTGCACCACCCGAACAAGGTCGACGCCCCCTCCGGTACGGCGACCCGTACGGCGCAGCTCATCGCGGCCGCCCGCGCCGAGGCCGGCCTCGGCGCCCAGCCCGACGCCACCGCCACCGCCCTCGACGGGGCGCGCGGTGCCGACGTCGACGGCGTCCCGGTGCACGCCGTCCGCCTGCGCGGCCTGCTGGCCCACCAGGAGGTACTCCTCGGCGGCGAGGGCGAGACCCTGACCATCCGTCACGATTCCCTGCACCACAGCAGCTTCATGCCGGGCATCCTGCTCGGCACGCGCCGAGTGACGCAGACCCCGGGCCTCACCTTCGGCCTGGAACACTTCCTCGACCTGGGCTGACCGGACTGATTTCACGATGCGCGCGAAGATCACGTACTTCCTCACGGCCGCTGTCCTGGTGGTCTACTTCGTCCTGGCCGGCAGCCGGGGCCTGATGCTGATCCAGCACGGAACCCTGCTCACGGTCACCTTCGGGGTGGCCGTGCTGATCCTGCCGGTCATCGGGGTCTGGTTCCTCTGGCAGAACACGCGGTTCGTCACGCGGGCCAATCACCTCGCGACCGAGCTGGAGGCCGAGGGCGGACTGCCCGTAGACGAGCTGGAGCGGGACACGTACGGGCGGATCCTGCGGGACTCCGCTGACGAGGTCTTCGCGCGCCGCAAGGCCGAGACCGAGGACGCGCCGGGGGACTGGCGCAGCTGGTTCCGGCTCGCCGTCGCCTACCACGACGCCCGGGACACCCCGCGGGCGCGCAAGGCGATGCAGCGGGCGATCGCCCTGCACGACAAGAAGCCCGTACAGGTCTGATCCCCGTACGGGCTTCCGCGGGCGGTTCAGGCCGCTCAGGCGGCCACGGGCCGGTGCTCGTCGGCCCAGGCCCCGACCATGTCTGCGGCCCGGTCGAAGGCCTCGGGCCGCGACAGGAAATCGGCGTCGTGGTCGGTGAGCAGCACCGGCGGCTCCGCCTCGCCCTGCGCGGACATCGTCAGCGCCTGGCCCTGTACGGTCCTCGGCAGTCCGAGCCAGCGCACCGGCTGCTGCACCGTACGGAGCTCGCCGACCTGGCTCCACGGGAGGGTGCGGGTCACGAAGAAGCCCACCCGGCGCAGCCCCGCGGGGCTCACCCACACGCCCACGCGCAGGGTCTGCACGGCCGAACCGACGACCGCGAGGGCGGCGACCAGGCAGACCACCGCTCCGCCCCAGCCGCCCGCGAAGGCGACGATCATCGTGGCCAGCAGCATGAAGGCCGACAGCAGGAGCAGCACCGCGCCGATCCCCACGCGCCAGGGTCCGGGCCGGTAGGGCCGACGCCACCGGTCCTGGTCGGCATGGGCCAGGATCTCGTCGCCGTCGCCGTCGTCATCCACATCGGATACGCCGTCGGCCGTCAGGAAGGGCAGGGGCACGGCTGGACCTCACTCACATGCACGTTCGGTTGGGCTGTGCCCGTGAGGCTACCGCCCCTGGGACGCCTCCGACTGCTGCGACTTCTCCGGCACCTTGGTCGGCTGCAGCGCGGGCATACCGAAGAGCAGTGAGCCGGCGAGCCCCGCAACCACGGTCAGTCCGACCAGGGTACGGGCGGCCAACTGGGTCCGGCCCAGGCGCTCGCGCGGCGGCGGAGTGACGTTGCTTCGGAAACGGTCGGCCTCGGAGACGAAAGCGAACGGGACGGGTTCGCGCCGGAGGAACATCAGAGCGAATCTCCTCGGGGTGGATGGGTTCGGGTTCTGTCAGGTAGGACGTACGAGCCCCTCAATCGGTGCCGGATTTCCGGACATTAGGAAAAATTCATGGCTGTGCGTCAGCTGTGCGAGACCCCGCGCGGAGGCCGCACGCCGCGTGCGTCGGCATGGGCTGCGCGAGGGGCGCCGTAGAGTGGGCGCGCCCCAGGACGCACGTTTGGAAGGACCCCCGGTGAGCGAAACCGCCGCTTCAGATCTGAAACCCAGCTTCCGCAGCGAGGTGACGGTGGAGCTGGTGAAGCACTCCGCCGCCGACTCCGACGTGCTGTGGGCCGCTCGTGTCTCCACGGCCGGCGAACAGTCGCTGGAGGAGCTGCAGAAGGACCCGGAGCGTTCCAAGGGCCTCATCAACTATCTGATGCGCGACCGCCACGGCAGCCCCTTCGAGCACAACTCGATGACTTTCTTCATCAGCGCTCCGATCTTCGTCTTCCGCGAGTTCATGCGGCACCGCGTGGGCTGGTCGTACAACGAGGAGTCGGGCCGCTACAGGGAGCTCGAACCGGTCTTCTACGTCCCGGACGCCGAGCGCAAGCTGGTCCAGGAGGGCCGCCCGGGCAAGTACGTCTTCGTCGAGGGCACCCAGGCGCAGCAGGAGCTGACCGCGCGCGTCATGGAGGACTCCTACGTGCAGGCCTACGAGGCCTACCAGGAGATGCTCGCGGCGGGCGTGGCCCGGGAGGTTGCCCGTTCGGTCCTGCCGGTCGGTCTTTTCTCCTCGATGTACGCCACCTGCAACGCGCGCTCGCTGATGCACTTCCTCGGTCTCCGCACGCAGCACGAGCTCGCGGCCGTCCCGTCCTTCCCGCAGCGGGAGATCGAGATGGTCGGCGAGAAGATGGAGCAGCACTGGGCGAAGCTCATGCCGCTGACGTACGCGGCCTACAACGGCAACGGTCGCGTTGCCCCGTAAGGGCCGATACACCCGCGGCGCACAGATGTCCGGCGTTAAGTCCTAAGTGTCCGTATTGCGACGTTTCGTAAAGTTCATCTAGGCTGATCAAACGGACCCGGCACTGCTTGAACCCCCGAGCAGGCAGTGCCGGCGTCCAACACCCCGTTGACGTCCCCCGAGGGGACACCGCGAGCATGGCAGCGAGTAGCGTGTTACCCATGGCTCCGATCTCGACTCCGCAGACCCCCTTCGGGCGGGTCCTCACCGCCATGATCACGCCGTTCACGGCGGATGGCGCACTCGACCTCGACGGCGCGCAGCAGCTCGCCGTCCACCTGGTGGACGCAGGCAACGACGGCCTGATCATCAACGGCACCACCGGTGAGTCGCCGACCACCACCGACGCGGAGAAAAACGACCTCGTACGAGCCGTGCTCGAAGCCGTCGGAGACCGCGCCCACGTGGTCGCCGGTATCGGCACCAACGACACCCGCCACACCCTCGAGCTGGCCCGCCAGGCCGAGCTCACCGGCGCCCACGGCCTGCTCGCCGTCACCCCGTACTACAGCAAGCCGTCGCAGGAAGGCCTCTTCCGGCACTTCACGGCGATCGCCGACGCCACCGGGCTTCCGGTCATGCTCTACGACATCCCCGGCCGCAGTGGTGTCCCGATCGACACCGAAACCCTGGTCCGGCTGGCCGAGCACCCCCGTATCGTTGCCAACAAGGACGCCAAGGGCGACCTCGGCCGCGCCAGCTGGGCCATCGCACAGAGCGGCCTGGCCTGGTACTCGGGCGACGACATGCTGAACCTGCCGCTCCTGTCGGTCGGCGCGGTCGGCTTCGTCTCGGTGGTCGGCCACGTGGTCACCCCCGAACTGCGCGCCATGCTGGAGGCCCACCTGGGCGGAGACGTCCAGAAGGCGACCGAGATCCACCAGAAGCTGCTCCCTGTCTTCACCGGTATGTTCCGCACCCAGGGTGTGATGACCACCAAGGGCGCGCTGAACCTGCAGGGCCTGCCCGCGGGCCCGCTGCGGCTCCCGCTGGTCGAGCTGTCCGCCGAAGAGACCGCCCAGCTCAAGATCGACCTTGCCGCCGGCGGGGTACAGCTCTGACAACAGACTTCACAACTCAATAAGCACGAACAAACGAATACAGAACAGCCAACAGCAAGTGCACGAATGACATGCGCGCCACGTGCCTTCCGGGGTACGTGGCGTGCGTGGTGAGGAGACACTTTTGAGCCATCCGCATCCGGAACTCGGTCCGCCGCCGAAGCTGCCCAAGGGCGGCCTCAGAGTCACCCCCCTGGGTGGTCTCGGCGAGATCGGCCGCAACATGACCGTCTTCGAGTACGACGGCCGTCTGCTGATCGTCGACTGCGGCGTCCTCTTCCCCGAGGAGGAGCAGCCGGGCATCGACCTGATCCTGCCGGACTTCTCGTCCATCCGGGACCGCCTCGACGACATCGACGGCATCGTGCTCACGCACGGCCACGAGGACCACATCGGCGCCGTCCCCTACCTCCTCCGGGAGAAGGCGGACATCCCGCTGATCGGCTCCAAGCTGACGCTGGCCCTCATCGAGGCGAAGCTCCAGGAGCACCGCATCCGCCCCTACACCCTCGAGGTGAAGGAGGGCGAGCGCGAGAGCCTCGGCCCGTTCGACTGCGAGTTCATCGCGGTCAACCACTCCATCCCGGACGCCCTGGCCGTGGCCATCCGTACCGGCGCCGGCATGGTCGTGGCCACCGGCGACTTCAAGATGGACCAGCTCCCGCTGGACAACCGCCTCACCGACCTGCACGCCTTCGCGCGTCTGAGCGAAGAGGGCATCGACCTCCTTCTCTCCGACTCCACGAACGCCGAGGTCCCGGGCTTCGTCCCGCCCGAGCGCGATATCTCCAACGCCATCCGCGGCGTCTTCGCGAGCGCCCAGAAGCGGATCATCGTGGCGTCCTTCGCCAGCCACGTGCACCGCATCCAGCAGATCCTCGACGCCGCCCACGAGTTCGACCGCAGGGTCGCCTTCGTCGGCCGCTCGATGGTCCGCAACATGGGCATCGCCCGTGACCTGGGCTACCTGAAGGTCCCGGCCGGGCTCGTCGTGGACGTCAAGACCCTCGACGACCTGCCGGACGACGAGGTCGTGCTGGTCTGCACGGGCTCCCAGGGCGAGCCGATGGCGGCCCTGTCCCGCATGGCCAACCGCGACCACCAGATCCGGATCGTCCCCGGCGACACCGTGATCCTGGCGTCGTCCCTGATCCCGGGCAACGAGAACGCGGTCTACCGCGTGATCAACGGCCTGACCCGCTGGGGCGCCAACGTCGTGCACAAGGGCAACGCCAAGGTGCACGTCTCGGGTCACGCCTCGGCCGGCGAGCTGCTGTACTTCTACAACATCTGCAAGCCGCGGAACCTCATGCCGGTCCACGGCGAATGGCGTCACCTGCGCGCCAACGCCGAGCTCGGCGCCATGACGGGCGTTCCGAAGGACCGCATCGTCATCGCCGAGGACGGCGTGGTCGTCGACCTGATCGACGGCAAGGCCCGGATCTCCGGCAAGGTGCAGGCCGGCTACGTGTACGTCGACGGCCTGTCGGTCGGCGACGTCACGGAGGTTCACCTCAAGGACCGCAAGATCCTCGGTGACGAGGGCATCATCTCGGTCTACGTCGTCGTGGACAGCAGCACGGGCAAGATCGTCAGCGGCCCGAACATCCAGGCCCGCGGCTCCGGCATCGACGACTCGGCCTTCTCCTCGGTCATCCCGAAGATCGAGGAATCCATTGCCCGCGCCGCGGCCGACGGCGTCGCCGAGCCGCACCAGATCCAGCAGCTCATCCGCCGCACGATGGGCAAGTGGGTCTCGGACGGCTACCGCCGCCGCCCGATGATCCTCCCGGTCGTCGTCGAGGTCTGACCCTCGCCGTAGCGACCGCACGGGAGCGGGGCAACCGGATTTGCATCCGGGGGCCCCGCTCCAGTACGTTTACGTCTCCACCTCGCACGACACCCAGGCACACACGTGTGTCCGGACGAGTCGTGCGGGCGGGTGGGAATCAAGACCCAGGGAGACCTGATAAAGTCTGGTCCGCCCGAAAGGGAAAGGCCTCTCCAACGGCCACCAATTCAAATCCGAGTCGGAATCGACACGGAAATGGTCTGGTAAGGTTGGAACCGCCGGAAAGGGAAACGCGAAAGCGGAAACCTGGAAAGCGCCGAGGAAGTCGGACACGAAAGAGTCTGATAGAGTCGGAAACGCAAGAACAGAACGAAAGCCCGGAGGAAAGCCCCAGCCGAAGTTGCTGCGGGTGAGTACAAAGGAAGCGTCCGTTCCTTGAGAACTCAACAGCGTGCCAAAAATCAACGCCAGAAGTTGATACCCCGTCCACTTCGGTGGATGAGGTTCCTTTGAAAAAGACCTGTCGGGCCTTCGGGCACTGGCAGGCAACAACACAGCGAGGACGTTGTGGCGCGTCGGTCTTATTCCGACATGACGTGCCCGCTCTAAGTGATGTGTGCACCCGATTACGGGTAAACATTCATGGAGAGTTTGATCCTGGCTCAGGACGAACGCTGGCGGCGTGCTTAACACATGCAAGTCGAACGATGAAGCCCTTCGGGGTGGATTAGTGGCGAACGGGTGAGTAACACGTGGGCAATCTGCCCTTCACTCTGGGACAAGCCCTGGAAACGGGGTCTAATACCGGATACCACTCCTGCCTGCATGGGCGGGGGTTGAAAGCTCCGGCGGTGAAGGATGAGCCCGCGGCCTATCAGCTTGTTGGTGGGGTAATGGCCCACCAAGGCGACGACGGGTAGCCGGCCTGAGAGGGCGACCGGCCACACTGGGACTGAGACACGGCCCAGACTCCTACGGGAGGCAGCAGTGGGGAATATTGCACAATGGGCGAAAGCCTGATGCAGCGACGCCGCGTGAGGGATGACGGCCTTCGGGTTGTAAACCTCTTTCAGCAGGGAAGAAGCGAAAGTGACGGTACCTGCAGAAGAAGCGCCGGCTAACTACGTGCCAGCAGCCGCGGTAATACGTAGGGCGCAAGCGTTGTCCGGAATTATTGGGCGTAAAGAGCTCGTAGGCGGCTTGTCACGTCGGATGTGAAAGCCCGAGGCTTAACCTCGGGTCTGCATTCGATACGGGCTAGCTAGAGTGTGGTAGGGGAGATCGGAATTCCTGGTGTAGCGGTGAAATGCGCAGATATCAGGAGGAACACCGGTGGCGAAGGCGGATCTCTGGGCCATTACTGACGCTGAGGAGCGAAAGCGTGGGGAGCGAACAGGATTAGATACCCTGGTAGTCCACGCCGTAAACGTTGGGAACTAGGTGTTGGCGACATTCCACGTCGTCGGTGCCGCAGCTAACGCATTAAGTTCCCCGCCTGGGGAGTACGGCCGCAAGGCTAAAACTCAAAGGAATTGACGGGGGCCCGCACAAGCAGCGGAGCATGTGGCTTAATTCGACGCAACGCGAAGAACCTTACCAAGGCTTGACATATACCGGAAAGCATTAGAGATAGTGCCCCCCTTGTGGTCGGTATACAGGTGGTGCATGGCTGTCGTCAGCTCGTGTCGTGAGATGTTGGGTTAAGTCCCGCAACGAGCGCAACCCTTGTCCTGTGTTGCCAGCATGCCCTTCGGGGTGATGGGGACTCACAGGAGACCGCCGGGGTCAACTCGGAGGAAGGTGGGGACGACGTCAAGTCATCATGCCCCTTATGTCTTGGGCTGCACACGTGCTACAATGGCCGGTACAATGAGCTGCGATACCGCAAGGTGGAGCGAATCTCAAAAAGCCGGTCTCAGTTCGGATTGGGGTCTGCAACTCGACCCCATGAAGTCGGAGTTGCTAGTAATCGCAGATCAGCATTGCTGCGGTGAATACGTTCCCGGGCCTTGTACACACCGCCCGTCACGTCACGAAAGTCGGTAACACCCGAAGCCGGTGGCCCAACCCGTAAGGGAGGGAGCTGTCGAAGGTGGGACTGGCGATTGGGACGAAGTCGTAACAAGGTAGCCGTACCGGAAGGTGCGGCTGGATCACCTCCTTTCTAAGGAGCACAGTACCGATTGCAGACAAATGTTCTGCACGGTCAGCTCATGGGTGGAACGTTGATTAGTTGGCATCTTCGGTCTGATGGTTCTCGAGTACTGCTTCGGCGTGGAAAGAGGAGACGGACGAACGGAGATGCTTGGCACGTTGTTGGGTCCTGAAGGTACGGCCGTGAGGTCATGTCTTCAGTGCCGGCCCCAGTGAACTCGCCAGCTTGTCTGGTGGGGTGATGGGTGGCTGGTCGTTGTTTGAGAACTACACAGTGGACGCGAGCATCTGTGGCCAAGTTTTTAAGGGCGCACGGTGGATGCCTTGGCACCAGGAACCGATGAAGGACGTGAGAGGCCGCGATAGGCCCCGGGGAGCTGCCAACTGAGCTTTGATCCGGGGGTGTCCGAATGGGGAAACCCGGCAGTCGTCATGGGCTGTCACCCACTGCTGAACACATAGGCAGTGTGGAGGGAACGAGGGGAAGTGAAACATCTCAGTACCCTCAGGAAGAGAAAACAACCGTGATTCCGGGAGTAGTGGCGAGCGAAACCGGATGAGGCCAAACCGTATGCGTGTGATACCCGGCAGGGGTTGCGCATGCGGGGTTGTGGGAATTCTTTTGATCGGTCTGCCGGCCGGTCGGCGAGTCAGAAACCGTTGATGTAGTCGAAGGACATGCGAAAGGTCCGGCGTAGAGGGTAAGACCCCCGTAGACGAAACATCAGCGGCTTGCTTAAGAATCTCCCAAGTAGCACGGGGCCCGAGAAATCCCGTGTGAATCTGGCGGGACCACCCGCTAAGCCTAAATATTCCCTGGTGACCGATAGCGGATAGTACCGTGAGGGAATGGTGAAAAGTACCGCGGGAGCGGAGTGAAATAGTACCTGAAACCGTGTGCCTACAAGCCGTGGGAGCGTCGCCGTTGTTCTTCGGAACAACGGTCGTGACTGCGTGCCTTTTGAAGAATGAGCCTGCGAGTTAGCGGTGTGTAGCGAGGTTAACCCGTGTGGGGAAGCCGTAGCGAAAGCGAGTCCGAATAGGGCGATTGAGTTGCACGCTCTAGACCCGAAGCGGAGTGATCTAGCCATGGGCAGGTTGAAGCGGAGGTAAGACTTCGTGGAGGACCGAACCCACCAGGGTTGAAAACCTGGGGGATGACCTGTGGTTAGGGGTGAAAGGCCAATCAAACTCCGTGATAGCTGGTTCTCCCCGAAATGCATTTAGGTGCAGCGTCGTGTGTTTCTTGCCGGAGGTAGAGCACTGGATAGGCGATGGGCCCTACCGGGTTACTGACCTTAGCCAAACTCCGAATGCCGGTAAGTGAGAGCACGGCAGTGAGACTGTGGGGGATAAGCTCCATGGTCGAGAGGGAAACAGCCCAGAGCATCGACTAAGGCCCCTAAGCGTACGCTAAGTGGGAAAGGATGTGGAGTCGCAGAGACAACCAGGAGGTTGGCTTAGAAGCAGCCACCCTTGAAAGAGTGCGTAATAGCTCACTGGTCAAGTGATTCCGCGCCGACAATGTAGCGGGGCTCAAGCGTACCGCCGAAGTCGTGTCATTGCAGCAATAGGGCCAACGCCCGCTGTGATGGGTAGGGGAGCGTCGTGTGCCGGGTGAAGCAGCAGCGGAAGCTAGTTGTGGACGGTTCACGAGTGAGAATGCAGGCATGAGTAGCGATACACACGTGAGAAACGTGTGCGCCGATTGACTAAGGGTTCCTGGGTCAAGCTGATCTGCCCAGGGTAAGTCGGGACCTAAGGCGAGGCCGACAGGCGTAGTCGATGGACAACCGGTTGATATTCCGGTACCCGCTTTGAAACGCCCAATATCGAATCAGGCGATGCTAAGTCCGTGAAGCCGTTCCGGACCCTTCGGGGAAAGGAAAGTGGTGGAGCCGACGAACCAGACTTGTAGTAGGTAAGCGATGGGGTGACGCAGGAAGGTAGTCCAGCCCGGGCGGTGGTAGTCCCGGGGTAAGGGTGTAGGCCGAGGGGTAGGCAAATCCGTCCCTCATTAAGGCTGAGACCTGATGCCGAGCCGATTGTGGTGAAGTGGATGATCCTATGCTGTCGAGAAAAGCCTCTAGCGAGTTTCATGGCGGCCCGTACCCTAAACCGACTCAGGTGGTCAGGTAGAGAATACCGAGGCGTTCGGGTGAACTATGGTTAAGGAACTCGGCAAAATGCCCCCGTAACTTCGGGAGAAGGGGGGCCATCACTGGTGATCCGATTTACTCGGTGAGCTGGGGGTGGCCGCAGAGACCAGCGAGAAGCGACTGTTTACTAAAAACACAGGTCCGTGCGAAGCCGTAAGGCGATGTATACGGACTGACGCCTGCCCGGTGCTGGAACGTTAAGGGGACCGGTTAGTGACCTTTCGGGGTTGCGAAGCTGAGAACTTAAGCGCCAGTAAACGGCGGTGGTAACTATAACCATCCTAAGGTAGCGAAATTCCTTGTCGGGTAAGTTCCGACCTGCACGAATGGCGTAACGACTTCTCGACTGTCTCAACCATAGGCCCGGTGAAATTGCACTACGAGTAAAGATGCTCGTTTCGCGCAGCAGGACGGAAAGACCCCGGGACCTTTACTATAGTTTGATATTGGTGTTCGGTTCGGCTTGTGTAGGATAGGTGGGAGACTTTGAAGCAGCCACGCCAGTGGTTGTGGAGTCGCCGTTGAAATACCACTCTGGTCGTGCTGGATGTCTAACCTCGGTCCGTGATCCGGATCAGGGACAGTGTCTGATGGGTAGTTTAACTGGGGCGGTTGCCTCCCAAAGGGTAACGGAGGCGCCCAAAGGTTCCCTCAGCCTGGTTGGCAATCAGGTGTTGAGTGTAAGTGCACAAGGGAGCTTGACTGTGAGACCGACGGGTCGAGCAGGGACGAAAGTCGGGACTAGTGATCCGGCGGTGGCTTGTGGAAGCGCCGTCGCTCAACGGATAAAAGGTACCCCGGGGATAACAGGCTGATCTTCCCCAAGAGTCCATATCGACGGGATGGTTTGGCACCTCGATGTCGGCTCGTCGCATCCTGGGGCTGGAGTCGGTCCCAAGGGTTGGGCTGTTCGCCCATTAAAGCGGTACGCGAGCTGGGTTTAGAACGTCGTGAGACAGTTCGGTCCCTATCCGCTGTGCGCGTAGGAATATTGAGAAGGGCTGTCCCTAGTACGAGAGGACCGGGACGGACGAACCTCTGGTGTGCCAGTTGTCCTGCCAAGGGCATGGCTGGTTGGCTACGTTCGGGAGGGATAACCGCTGAAAGCATCTAAGCGGGAAGCCTGCTTCAAGATGAGTATTCCCACCTCCTTGAGAGGGTAAGGCTCCCAGTAGACGACTGGGTTGATAGGCCAGATGTGGAAGCCCGGTAACGGGTGAAGCTGACTGGTACTAATAGGCCGAGGGCTTGTCCTCAGTTGCTCGCGTCCACTGTGTTAGTTCTGAAATAACGAACAGCTGTGTCCATGCCAGCGTTCAAATTTCATAGTGTTTCGGTGGTCATAGCGTTAGGGAAACGCCCGGTTACATTCCGAACCCGGAAGCTAAGCCTTTCAGCGCCGATGGTACTGCAGGGGGGACCCTGTGGGAGAGTAGGACGCCGCCGAACAACCCGCCCTTTTAGCTCAGTCGGTAGAGCGTCTCCATGGTAAGGAGAAGGTCAACGGTTCGATTCCGTTAAAGGGCTCCAAATAAGAAGGCCCCCGCCAATAGGTGGGGGCCTTTTTTTGTTTTCGCTCCGGGGGCGGGCACGGTCGCCGGGCGGGCTGGGGAGTACCTGCCTAAAGTGGATGTGAAGGGAAGATAAGGAAGGTACGTCCGGCGGCTTCGAGGTGCCAGGTATCCCCTGCCCCCAGTGGCCGTCCGGTTGGCCCAGGAGGCGTGATGACCGTACCCCCCGACGCGGCGCCGCAGCACCCGCAGCACACGCACAGCGACCCCGAGGACCTTTTCAAGCAGGTCGGAGCCACGTGGCACTGGGCTCTCGGCTTCGCCCTCGTGACCTTGATCCCCGGCATTCTGGTGCTGGTCTGGCCCGACGAGACGCTTCACATCCTGGCCGTCATCATCGGCCTCCAGCTCCTGGTGGCGGGCGTCTTCCGCTTCGTCACGGCCTTCTCGCACAGCGGCGAGGGCGGCAGCAAACTGGCGGGGGTCCTGATCGCCATGCTGGCGTTCCTGGCCGGCGTCCTGGTCCTGCGGCATCCGATGCAGACGATCGGCGCGCTGTCCTTGATCGTCGGGGTGTTCTGGTTGCTGACCGGAGTGCTCACGGCTTTCACCGCGATCGCTGACCACTCACTCGTGCACCGGGGCATGCGCTTCGGCCTGGGCGCCCTCGGCGCCGTTGCCGGCATCGTCGTGCTCTGCTTCCCCGTGGACTCCGCGGTCGCCCTGACCCGGCTGCTGGGGCTCTGGCTGGTACTGCTCGGCGTCTTCGAGCTGGTGATGGCCTTCGCGCTGCGGTCCGCCACGCGCCGCACCTCCTGAGTCCGGGCCCGTCCGGACGCAGGAGGTGCGGCCGGGCCCGCCCGGTCAGTCGCCCGTGCGCTGCTCCGGGACGCGGAAGGCCAGGATGGCCATGTCGTCCGAGGCGGGTTCGGCGGCGAAGCGTTCCACCGCGCGCAGGACGCGGGAGGCCACCGCGCCCGCGGTGAGGCCCGTACAGGTGGTGAGGACCTCGGCGAGGCCGTCGTCGCCGAGCATGCGGGTGCCCTCGCGGCGTTCGGTCACGCCGTCCGTGACGCACAGCAGGACATCGCCGGGGTCGAGGGTGAGGGTCTGCTCGTAGAGGTCCAGGTCGTCGATCACGCCCAGCAGGGGCTGCGGGTCGGCGGCCGCGTCGACCTGGCCGTTCGGGCGCAGGCGCAGTGGCAGCGGGTGGCCCGCGCAGACGACCTTCATCAGGGCGCCGCCGTCGGGCTGGGGGTGCAGCTCGCCGTAGAGGAGGGTCAGGAAGCGGCTGCGGGCGCCCTCGTCGAGGATGGCCGCGTTGAGCCGCTCCAGCACGGCCGGGCCGCCGAGGCCCTCACGGGCCAGCAGGCGCAGTGCGTGCCGGGCGAGGCCCGTGACCGCGGCCGCCTCGGGGCCGGTGCCGCAGACGTCACCGATGGCGAAGCCGTACGCGCCGTCGCGGATCGGGAAGACGTCGTAGAAGTCTCCGCCGACCTCGTTGCCCTCGCCGGCCGCGCGGTAGATGACCTCGACCTCCATGCCGGGGATCGCGGGGGAGCCGGGCGGCAGCAGGCTGCGCTGGAGGGAGCGGCTGATCGCGGTGCGCTCGGAGTAGAGGCGGGCGTTGTCCAGGGCCAGGGCTGCCCTGCGCGAGAGGTCCTCGGCGAGTTCGAGGATCTCCTGGCGGAAGTGCTCCTCCCGCGGCTTGCCGAGGGTGAGCATGCCGATCACGCGGTTGCGGGCGAGGAGGGGCAGGACCACGGTCTCGCCGCCGACCGCGAGGGTCGCCTCGGCCCAGGGGCGGGCGCCGGCCTCGCGGACCGGTTCGGGCGGGCTGACCCGGGAGAGCAGTTCCTTGAGGCCGTCGATGCGCTCCTCGTCCTCGTGGAGGACGTAGGAGAGGTACGGGTCGGAGGACTGGTCGGCGATCGTGTAGACGGCGCACCAGGTGGCGAGGGTCGGCACGGTCATCTGGGCCATCAGCGCCAGGGTCTGGTCCCGGTCAAGGGTACCGGCCAGCAGGTCGGAGGCCTCGACGAGGAAGGAGAGGGAGCCGCGGCGCAGCCGTTCCAGTTCGCCGAGGCGGGCGGACTCGACGGCGAGGGCGATGCGGTCGGCGGCGAACTGGAGGTGCAGGGCCTCTTCGTTGGAGTAGCGGCCGGGGGTTTCCGCGGCGACGCCGAGGGAGCCGGTGAGGCGGCCCTCCACCTTGAGGGGGACGGTGACGGCGGAGCGCATGCCGGTGGCCTCCAGGAGCGGTACGGCTCCCGGTGAGGCGATGAGGTCGTCGTGGACGGCGGGCATGCGGGCGGAGCCGTAGCGGTTGGTGCCGGCCTCGACGGGGACGCGGGCGAAGCGCTGGCGGGTGGAGGGCAGGCCGGTGGTGGCGCGGACCTCCAGCTCGGTCTCGTCGTCGGTGGCGAGCAGCAGGAAGGCGGCGTCGGCGTCGAGCAGGTCGCGGGCGCGCTCGACGGTGCGCTGGAGGAGCCCGTCGAGGTCGTCGGGGGCCGGGGAGCCGATGAAGACCTCGAAGGGGTCCGTGGGGCGCGGGTCGGTGAAGTGGCCGCTGTCGGAGGTGGGCACCCGTACCGGGGTCTGGAGCAGGGCGCGCTCGTCGTCGTGGACGAGGAGGCAGACGATCGAGGGTTCGCCGTGGGCGTCGCGGACCCGCAGGTGGGAGGCGAAGACGGGGATGACGCGGCCGTCGGCCCCGCGGACGCCGTAGCTGCCCTCCCAGCGGGACAGGCGCAGGGCCTCGGCGATGCCCGTGCCGGTGCCGGGGGTCTGCGGCCAGGCGGCGAGCTCGGCGAGCGGGCGGCCCAGGGCCTTCTCGGCGGGGTGGCCGAAGATGTGCTCGGCGTCCTCGTTCCAGGCGGAGATGGCGTCGTCCGAGTCGATCTGGACGACGGCGACGCGGACCCGGCTGTCGGCCAGGGGCAACAGCTGGTCGGGGACGACGGGGCCCGCGGAGCGGGTACCGACCGGCCGGTCTGGCAGGTCGAGGCGGAACCACACGTGCTTGTGCGTGGCGGTGTACTCGACGCCCCAGCGGGTGGCGAGGGCGGCGCAGAGCATCAGGCCGCGGCCGTTCTCGCGGTCGGGGTCGGCGTAGGGGCGCTCTCCGGGGTGCTGGAGCGGGAGCTCGCGCTCCGGGTACCGGTCGGCGACCTCGACCCGTACGCCGCCCTCGGCGCGCAGGCACAGGACCTCGGCCCGGGTGCCGGCGTGGACCACGGCATTGGTGACGAGCTCGCTGGTGAGGACCACCGCGTCGTCGACGATGTCCGCGAAACCCCAGCCGTGCAGGGTGTCGCGGACGAACCCGCGGGCGGCGGCGACCGAGCGCCCGAGGGGATCGAAGCTGGCAGCCGCCCGTGCCGTGATCACGAGTCTCCTTCGACGCGGTTGGACATCGGGTGCCAGGTTACTTACCTTCGCGGACGGCATGGTGCCGTCGTCGGGGATTCCACCCGCAGGGTACGGCGGGTGTGCGATGGTGCCGAAGTGTTATGGCCGGGTTCGGCCAGAGTGAAACACTGGGCAGGCTTGCAGAGCCGGCTTGTGATGAGTCAGGTGTCCGGTGGAAAAGCGGTCGACCCTTTCGGGAGGGACACGGTGGAGTCTGGCGCAGCGGTGCGGCGTACGGGAACGCGGCCGAAGGGCGGACGTTCCCGGCGCAGTGGCACGACGGAGGTCGATACCGCCGCTCTCAACCGGCTGCTCACGGCCCTGGTGTCGATGCGGGACGGGAATTTCCGCAAGCGGCTGACGGTGTCCGGCGAGGGCGTGATGGCGGAGATCGCCGCCGTCTACAACGAGGTCGCCGACCGTAACCTCCACCTGACCGGGGAGCTGTCCCGGGTGCGGCGGATGGTGGGTCGTGAGGGGAAGCTGAGCGAACGGCTGGAAACCGGTGCCTGCGAGGGTTCCTGGGCGGCCGCGATCGATGCCTCGAACCAGTTGGTGGACGATCTGGCCCGGCCGGTGTCCGAGGTGGGCCGGGTGCTGTCGGCGGTGGCCGAGGGTGATCTGGACCAGCGGATGGATCTGCGGACGCAGGCGGCCGAGGGGGCCGGGCATCCGCTGCGCGGGGAGTTCCTGAAGGTCGGACGTACGGTCAACAACCTGGTCGACCAGCTGTCCGCGTTCACCGACGAGGTGACGCGTGTGGCGCTGGAGGTGGGTACCGAGGGCAAGCTCGGTGGTCAGGCCCAGGTGCGCGGGATGTCGGGATCCTGGAAGGATCTGACCGACTCCGTCAACACGATGGCGTACCGGCTCACCGCTCAGGTGCGTGATATCGCTCTCGTCACGACGGCGGTCGCCAAGGGCGATCTGTCGCGCAAGGTCACGGTTCACGTGGCCGGCGAGATGCTCCAGCTGAAGAACACCGTGAACACGATGGTGGACCAGCTGTCGTCCTTCTCCTCCGAGGTGACCCGCGTCGCCCGCGAGGTGGGTACGGAGGGCGAGCTGGGCGGCCAGGCGAAGGTGCCCGGGGTCGCGGGTGTGTGGAAGGACCTGACCGACTCGGTCAACACCATGGCCGGGAACCTGACGGCCCAGGTGCGCGGGATCGCCCAGGTGACGACGGCGGTCGCGAACGGTGACCTGTCGCAGAAGGTACGTGTGAGCGCGCGCGGCGAGGTGGCGCAGCTGGCCGAAACGATCAATCAGATGACCGAGACGCTGCGGACCTTCGCGGACGAGGTCACGCGCGTGGCGAGCGAGGTCGGGGCCAAGGGCCTGCTGGGCGGCCAGGCGCAGGTGCCGGGTGCGGCGGGGACGTGGAAGGACCTCACCGATTCGGTGAACACGGTCTTCCGCAACCTCACGACCCAGGTGCGGGACATCGCGCAGGTGACGACGGCGGTGGCCAACGGCGACCTGTCGCAGAAGGTCACGGTCGACGTGGCCGGCGAGATGCTGGAGCTGAAGAACACCGTCAACACGATGGTGGACCAGCTGTCGTCCTTCGGCGCGGAAGTGACGCGTGTGGCCCGTGAGGTCGGCGTCGAGGGTGAGCTGGGCGGCCAGGCGCAGGTGCCGGGTGCCGCCGGGACGTGGAAGGACCTCACCGATTCGGTGAACACCGCCTTCCGCAACCTCACCGGGCAGGTCCGCAACATCGCCCAGGTGACGACGGCGGTGGCCAACGGCGATCTGTCGCAGAAGGTCACCGTGGACGTCTCCGGCGAGATGCTCCAGCTGAAGAACACCGTGAACACGATGGTGGACCAGCTGTCCTCCTTCGCCGACCAGGTCACGCGGATGGCGCGGGACGTGGGTACGGAGGGCCGTCTCGGCGGTCAGGCCCGGGTGGAGGGGGTGTCCGGCACCTGGAAGGAGCTCACCGACTCCGTCAACTTCATGGCCGGGAACCTGACGTCGCAGGTGCGCCAGATCGCCCAGGTGACGACGGCGGTGGCCCGGGGCGACCTGTCCCAGAAGATCGACGTGGACGCCCGGGGCGAGATCCTGGAGCTGAAGAACACCATCAACACGATGGTCGACCAGCTCTCGGCCTTCGCCGAGCAGGTGACCCGGGTGGCGCGGGACGTGGGTACGGAGGGCCGCCTCGGCGGCCAGGCGCAGGTGCCCGGGGTGGCCGGCGTATGGCGCGACCTGACGGATTCCGTGAACGGCATGGCCGGCAACCTGACCTCGCAGGTGCGCAACATCGCGCAGGTCGCGACCGCGGTGGCCCGCGGTGACCTCTCGCAGAAGATCGACGTGGACGCCCGGGGCGAGATCCTGGAGCTGAAGAACACCCTCAACACGATGGTCGACCAGCTCTCGAACTTCGCGGAGCAGGTGACGCGGGTGGCGCGCGAGGTGGGCACCGAGGGCATCCTCGGCGGCCAGGCGGAGGTGAAGGGGGTCTCCGGTACCTGGAAGGACCTCACCCAGTCCGTCAACTTCATGGCGAACAACCTGACGTCCCAGGTGCGCAACATCGCCGAGGTGACCACTGCGGTGGCCATGGGCGACCTCTCCAAGAAGATCACCGTCGATGCCAAGGGCGAGATCCTGGAACTGGTCACCACCGTCAACACGATGGTGGACCAGCTGTCGTCGTTCGCGGAGCAGGTGACGCGGGTGGCCCGTGAGGTGGGCTCCGAGGGCATCCTCGGTGGTCAGGCCAGGGTGCGCGGGGTGACGGGCATCTGGAAGGACCTGACCGACAACGTCAACCTGATGGCCAACAACCTGACCTCCCAGGTGCGCAACATCTCCCAGGTCTCGGCGGCGGTCGCCAACGGTGACCTGACGAAGAAGGTCACGGTGGAGGCGCGCGGCGAGGTCGCGCAGCTCGCCGACACCGTCAACACGATGGTGAAGACGCTGTCGTCCTTCGCGGACGAGGTGACGCGGGTGGCCCGTGAGGTGGGTACGGAGGGCCGCCTGGGCGGTCAGGCGCACGTGCCGGGCGTCTCGGGGACGTGGAAGGACCTCACCGACTCGGTGAACTTCATGGCCTCCAACCTCACCGGTCAGGTGCGGCAGATCGCCATGGTCACGACCGCCATCGCCAAGGGCGACATGACCAAGAAGATCGACATCGACGCCCGCGGCGAGATCCTGGAGCTCAAGACCACCATCAACACGATGGTCGACCAGCTGTCCTCCTTCGCCGACCAGGTGACCCGGGTGGCCCGCGAGGTGGGCACCGAGGGCATCCTGGGCGGCCAGGCCCGTGTCCGGGACGTCGACGGCACCTGGCGGGACCTGACCGAGTCCGTGAACGAGATGGCCGGGAACCTCACCCGGCAGGTGCGCGCGATCGCGGCCGTGGCCACCGCGGTGACCCGCGGCGACCTCAACCTGAAGATCGACGTGGACGCGGCGGGCGAGATCCAGGTCCTCCAGGACAACATCAACACCATGATCGCGAACCTGCGCGACACGACCTTGGCCAACAAGGAGCAGGACTGGCTCAAGGGCAACCTCGCCCGCATCTCCGCGCTGATGCAGGGCCGCCGGGAGCTCGACGACGTGGCCTCGCTGATCATGAGCGAGCTGACCCCGGTGGTCTCCGCGCAGCACGGTGCCTTCTTCCTGGCGCTGCCGGCCGGCGGCACCACCGAGATCGGGACGGAGGGCGGCGCGGACGGCTCGTACGAGCTGCGGATGCGCGGCAGTTACGCGTACGCGGGCGGCCAGATGCCGATCTCCTTCCGGCCGGGAGAGGGGCTGATCGGGGCGGTCGCCGAGGAGAAGCGGATGATCCTCGTCGAGAACACCCCGCCGGGCTACCTGAAGATCTCCTCGGGTCTGGGCGAGGCGCCGCCGGCGCACGTGATCGTGCTGCCGGTGCTCTTCGAGGGGAAGGTGCTCGGCGTCATCGAGCTGGCCTCCTTCACGCCCTTCACGCAGATCCAGAAGGACTTCCTCAGCCAGATCGCCGAGATGATCGGTACGAGCGTCAACACCATCAGCGTCAACTCCAAGACGGAGATGCTGCTGAAGCAGTCGCAGGAGATGACCGAGCAGCTGCGCGAGCGCTCCGACGAGCTGGAGAACCGGCAGAAGGCGCTGCAGGCCGCCAACGCGGAGCTGGAGGAGAAGGCCGAGCTGCTGGCCCAGCAGAACCGCGACATCGAGGTGAAGAACACCGAGATCGAGGAGGCCCGGCAGGTCCTGGAGGAGCGCGCCGAGCAGCTCGCGGTCTCGATGCGCTACAAGTCCGAGTTCCTGGCGAACATGTCGCACGAGCTGCGGACCCCGCTCAACTCGCTGCTGATCCTGGCCAAGCTGCTCGCCGACAACGCGGACGGCAACCTGTCGCCGAAGCAGGTGGAGTTCGCCGAGACCATCCACGGCGCGGGTTCGGACCTGTTGCAGCTGATCAACGACATCCTCGACCTGTCGAAGGTCGAGGCCGGGAAGATGGACGTCTCGCCGACCCGGATCGCGCTGGTCCAGCTCGTGGACTACGTCGAGGCGACCTTCCGGCCGCTGACCGCGGAGAAGGGCCTGGACTTCTCGGTACGGGTCTCCCCGGAGCTGCCCGCCACCCTGCACACCGACGAGCAGCGGCTGCTCCAGGTGCTGCGCAACCTGCTGTCGAACGCGGTGAAGTTCACCGACAGCGGGGCCGTGGAGCTGGTGATCAGGCCGGCCGGCGCCGATGTGCCGATGGCGATCCGCGAGCAGCTGCTGGAGGCCGGTTCGCTGCGGGAGGCGGACGCCGACCTGATCGCCTTCTCGGTCACCGACACCGGGATCGGGATCGCCGCGAGCAAGATGCTGGTGATCTTCGAGGCGTTCAAGCAGGCGGACGGGACGACGAGCCGCAAGTACGGCGGCACCGGGCTGGGGCTGTCGATCAGCCGGGAGATCGCCCGGCTGCTCGGCGGGGAGATCCACGCGGCGAGCGAGCCGGGCCGCGGGTCCACCTTCACGCTGTACCTGCCGCTGCACCCGAGCGAGCTGCCCCCGCAGGGGTACGCGCCGCCGACCCCCGGTGGTGCCCGCGGTGAGCTGTACCGCAGGTCGCTGGACGGGGGGCGGCCCGTGCTCCCCGGGAACCAGGCCGGGCAGCCCGCGTCCGTCCCGTCGGTGCAGGCGCAGCCGGTGCGGCCGGCGCTGTCGGCCGCCGAGCCGGCCGCGCAGGGGCAGGGCGGCGGGGCCGCGCTGTTCCGGCGGCGGCGCAAGACGGCGAGCGATCTGGAGCCGCGTACGGCGGTGCCCGGGCAGCCGAACGTGGTGGGGGCCGAGGACGGCTGGGGCAGCGTGGACGAGGAGCTTCCGGTGGTGCCCCGGACGTACGACTTCCACGGCGAGAAGGTGCTGATCGTCGACGACGACGTACGCAACGTCTTCGCGCTCACCAGCGTGCTGGAGCAGCACGGGCTGGCCGTGCTGTATGCGGAGAACGGCCGGGAGGGCATCGAAGTCCTGGAGCAGCACGACGATGTGACGGTCGTGCTGATGGACATCATGATGCCCGAGATGGACGGGTACGCGACGACCTCGGCGATCCGGCGGATGCCGCAGTTCGCCGGGCTGCCGATCATCGCGCTGACGGCGAAGGCGATGAAGGGGGACCGGGAGAAGGCGATCGACTCCGGGGCTTCCGACTATGTCACCAAGCCGGTCGATCCCGACTACCTGCTGTCGGTGATGGAGCAGTGGATGCGCGGCAAGTGATCGCGGGGAGAGTGGACGGAGGCCCGTAGCTGACTCGCTGTGCCCGAAGCGGTATGGAAGAGCGGTGAACGGGGAACCTTCTGCTCTCCCACCACGTTTCTGCTTCGTGCACAGTGACATCTTGGTGACAGGGTGTGGCGATCTCGGGACTGGGGCTACGATGACCGGCACAAGGACGGACGGCGCAAGGATGCCGTCCTCTGGGGCGGGGCCCGGCGCACAGGCCGGAGCCCGGAGCCGGGGAGGCCCCATGCCGGGGCGAGGAGGACAGGGCATGGTGCAGAAGGCCAAGATCCTCCTGGTCGACGACCGGCCGGAGAATCTGCTGGCGCTGGAGGCCATCCTCTCCGCGCTCGATCAGACACTGGTCCGGGCGTCGTCGGGGGAGGAAGCGCTCAAGGCGCTGCTGACGGACGATTTCGCGGTCATCCTGCTGGATGTCCAGATGCCGGGCATGGACGGATTCGAAACCGCCGCGCACATCAAGCGGCGGGAACGGACCCGGGACATCCCGATCATCTTCCTCACCGCGATCAACCACGGTCCGCACCACACCTTCCGCGGTTACGCGGCGGGTGCGGTCGACTACATCTCGAAGCCCTTCGACCCGTGGGTGCTGCGGGCCAAGGTCTCGGTCTTCGTGGAGCTGTACACGAAGAACTGCCAACTGCGCGAGCAGGCGGCCCTGCTGCGGCTCCAGCTGGAGGGCGGCAACGCCAACGGCGTGGACGCCAGCAAGGAGACGGCCGGGCTGCTGGCCGAGCTCTCCGCACGGCTCGCGGCGGTCGAGGAGCAGGCCGAGGCGCTGACCAAGCAGCTCGGCGAGGACTCGGCCGACGCCGGGGTGGTGGCGACCGCGGCGCACTTGGAGCGCAAACTCACCGGGCTGCGGCGGGCACTGGACGCCCTGGAGCCCGGGACCGCCGGAGGGGCTCCGGCCCTGCCCGCGCAGAACTGACCGTACGCGGGTCGGTACTGGCGGTGCGTCAAAGTGCCTACGGAGCCGACGACACAAACGGGTGAAGGGGTGGGCACGCGTGTCCACCGGCGTGCGCACCGGTAACCTCGGCCCCATGGCCTCACGTACGTCCGGTAAGGGTTCCCAGAGCACGGCGGGCACCGCGAAGGGCCGCACCGGCCGTACGGCGGCCCCGGCGAAGAAGGCCGCGCCCGCCCGCAAGCCCGCGGCGAAGAAGGCCGCGGCCGCCAAGCGGGCCCCGGCCAGGAAGGCGGCGGCGAAGCCCGCGCCGTCCCCGACCGGGGGTGTGGTGCGGCTGGTGCGCGCCCTCTGGCTCGGCTGCGCCCACGCGGTCGGCGCCGTCTTCCGCGGGATCGGCCAGGGGGCCAGGAACCTCGACCCGGCCCACCGCAAGGACGGCCTCGCGCTGCTGCTGCTCGCCCTCGCGCTGATCGTCGCCGCCGGTACCTGGTCGAACCTGAGCGGGCCCGTCGGGGATCTCGTCACGATGCTGATCACCGGCCTCTTCGGACGGCTGGACCTGCTCGTACCGATCCTGCTCGGCGTCATGGCGGTGCGTTTCATCCGCCATCCCGAGCAGACCGACGCCAACGGGCGCATCGGCATCGGGCTGTCCGCCCTCGTCATCGGGGTCCTGGGCCTGGTCCACATCGCCTGCGGGGCGCCGGGCCGGGACGAGGGCACGACCGCGATGCAGAACGCGGGCGGGCTCATCGGCTGGGGCGCCTCCAAGCCGCTGATCTTCACCATGGGCGCGCCGCTGGCCGTGCCCATGCTGGTGCTGCTCACGATCTTCGGGCTGCTCGTGGTCACCGCGACCCCGGTCAACGCGATCCCGCAGCGGCTGCGCAGGCTCGGCATCCGGCTCGGGATCATCGCCCCGAACGAGTACGACGAGGGCTACGGGGAGGCCGAGGGCGCCGCCGGGGAGCGGCACGACCCGGAGCAGTGGCGGGCCCGCACCGGAGAGGGCTCCGGCTCGGGCGACCCCGCGGACGAGGCCGAGGAGGCGGCGCTCGCCCGGCGCCGCCGGCCGCGCAGGGCCGCGTCCCGGCCTGGCATGGAGCGGGAGATGGACGCCGTCGACGTGGCGGCGGCGGCCGCCGCCGCGCTGGACGGGGCGGTCTACGGCGGAATGCCGCCCTCCCCGCTCGTCGCCGACCTCACGCAGGGGATCAGCGCCGAGCGGGAGGGTGCGGAGCTCACCGCTCCGGTGCCGACGGCCCGCGGGGAGCGTCCCGTACCGGACGACTCGCCGGGGGGCGCCCTCGAGGCGGCGCCGGAGAACCTCGCCGGGAAGCCGCACGCCACCACCGCGGCGGCCTCCGGCACGCTGTCGGTGCCCGATCTGACCAAGGCCCCGCCGCAGACCCAGGCGCTGCCGCCGCGCGCCGAGCAGCTCCAGCTGCGTGGGGACATCACCTACGCGCTGCCCTCGCTCGACCTCCTGGAGAAGGGCGGGCCCGGCAAGACCCGCAGCGCCGCCAATGACGCGGTGGTCGCCTCGCTGCGCAACGTCTTCACCGAGTTCAAGGTCGACGCGGACGTCACCGGGTTCACCCGCGGCCCGACCGTCACCCGGTACGAGGTCACCCTGGGCGCCGCGGTCAAGGTCGAGCGGATCACCGCCCTGACCAAGAACATCGCCTACGCCGTTGCCTCGCCGGACGTCCGGATCATCAGCCCGATTCCGGGCAAGTCCGCGGTCGGCATCGAGATCCCGAACACCGACCGCGAGATGGTCAACCTGGGTGACGTGCTCCGCCTCGCGGACGCGGCCGAGGACGACCACCCGATGCTGGTCGCGCTCGGCAAGGACGTCGAGGGCGGCTACGTCATGGCCAACCTGGCCAAGATGCCGCACGTGCTGGTCGCCGGCGCCACCGGTTCCGGCAAGTCCTCCTGCATCAATTGCCTCATCACCTCCGTCATGGTCCGGGCCACCCCGGAGGACGTCCGGATGGTGCTCGTGGACCCCAAGCGCGTCGAGCTGACGGCGTACGAGGGCATCCCGCACCTGATCACGCCGATCATCACCAACCCCAAGCGGGCCGCCGAGGCGCTCCAGTGGGTGGTGCGCGAGATGGACCTGCGCTACGACGACCTGGCCGCCTTCGGCTACCGGCACATCGACGACTTCAACCGGGCCATCCGCGACGGCAAGATCAAACTGCCGCCGGGCAGCGAGCGGGAGCTCAGCCCGTACCCGTACCTGTTGGTGATCGTCGACGAGCTGGCGGACCTGATGATGGTCGCCCCGCGCGACGTCGAGGACTCGATCGTCCGCATCACCCAGCTCGCCCGCGCGGCCGGCATCCACCTGGTGCTCGCCACCCAGCGGCCCTCGGTGGACGTGGTCACCGGCCTGATCAAGGCGAACGTGCCCTCGCGCCTCGCCTTCGCCACCTCCTCGCTCGCCGACAGCCGGGTCATCCTCGACCAGCCGGGCGCCGAGAAGCTGATCGGCAAGGGCGACGGGCTGTTCCTGCCCATGGGCGCCAACAAGCCGGTCCGGCTCCAGGGGGCCTTCGTCACCGAGGACGAGATCGCCGGGATCGTCCAGCACTGCAAGGACCAGATGGCGCCCGTCTTCCGGGACGACGTCACCGTCGGGCAGAAGCAGAAGAAGGAGATCGACGAGGACATCGGCGACGACCTGGACCTGCTGTGCCAGGCGGCGGAGCTGGTGGTCTCGACGCAGTTCGGGTCCACCTCGATGCTCCAGCGCAAGCTGCGGGTGGGCTTCGCCAAGGCCGGGCGGCTCATGGACCTCATGGAGTCGCGGGGAATCGTCGGCCCGAGCGAGGGTTCGAAGGCTCGCGACGTCCTGCTGAAGGCCGATGACCTGGACGGAGTGCTCGCCGTCATTCGCGGTGAGGCCCATCCGTAATGAAATCGCGGGCAACCGTTTCCCTTGGGCCCGCGTCAAGTTGAAGAGAGGTGGCGGTACCGCGCACGCGCTCGCGCACAGCGCCGGGCCGCCGCACCGGGGAGGGCCTCCCTTCGCCATTCGGATGGCGTAGGAAGTGCACCCTCCGGTTGCTCCACCCTTTCGTCACCCCCCTAGACTGGACATCCAGCAGGTGGCTACACGCTCGAAAGGCGCCCACGTGTCCATCGGCAACTCCAACTCCCCCGAAGAAGAGCGGCCTTCGACCGACGACCGGTCCGAGGACCGCATCGTCGAACGTCCCGTCGAAGGCCCGTCCATCGGGACGGCCCTCAAGAAGGCCCGGATCGCCGCCGGGCTCACCGTCGACGAGGTCAGTTCCACCACCCGCGTGCGCATCCCGATCGTGCACGCGATCGAAGAGGACGACTTCACGCGGTGCGGCGGCGACGTCTACGCCCGCGGTCACATCCGTACGCTCGCCCGCGCCGTGGGCCTCGATCCGGCACCGCTGGTCGAGAGCTACGACGCGGCCCACGGCGGCCGGCCGGCACCCACGCCCGCCGCGCCGATGTTCGAGGCCGAACGGATCCGCCCCGAACGGCAGCGGCCCAACTGGACCGCGGCCATGGTCGCCGCCATCGTCGCCGTGATCGGCTTCGTCGGCTTCACCGCCTTCAGCGGTGGCGACGAGAAGGACAAGCGCCCGGTGGCGGAAGGTTCCGCCTCGCCCAAGCCCGCACCCAAGCAGAGCGGCGCCAAGCCGGTCGGCCAGCCCCCGCAGACCCCGCAGGCGCCCAAGCCGGAGCCCTCGGACAGTGCGATCGCCGCCGCGCCCAAGGACCTCGTCACCGTGGTCCTGACGGCCGACAAGGGCGAGAGCTGGATCTCCGCGAAGGACTCCACCGGCCGGCTGCTCTTCGACGGCACCCTCGCGCAGGGTGAGTCCAAGACCTTCACCGACAAGGAGTCCGTCGACCTCGTGCTCGGCGACGCCGGCGCCGTGAAGCTGTTCGTGAACGGCAAGGAGATCAAGGACGACTTCCAGTCCGGTCAGGTGGAGCGGCTGAAATACACGAAGGCCGACCCTCTCCAGGATCAGCCCCAGGCGGGCTGACGCGGGACCGCCCTAGGGCGGAAGGCTTGAATCCGGATCCCCGGGGTGCTGCGCCGCACCCCGGGGATCTTGCTGTACGGGGACTTGCGGCAGGGGCCGACGCCGGGACGAAGTAGTCTTGAGTCCATGCCCGAACGCCGTACCGTCGCCCTTGTCACTCTTGGCTGCGCCCGTAACGAGGTGGACTCGGAGGAGCTCGCAGGCCGCTTGGCGGCGGATGGCTGGGAGCTCGTCGAGGACGCCGCCGATGCGGACGTAGCCGTCGTCAACACCTGCGGCTTCGTCGAAGCCGCCAAAAAGGACTCCGTAGACGCCCTCCTGGAAGCCAACGATCTCAAGGATCACGGCAAGACCCAGGCCGTCGTCGCCGTCGGCTGTATGGCCGAGCGCTACGGCAAGGAACTCGCCGAAGCGCTCCCCGAGGCCGACGGAGTCCTCGGTTTCGACGACTACGCCGACATCTCCGACCGCCTCCAGACCATCCTCAACGGTGGCATCCACGCCTCCCACACCCCGCGCGACCGGCGCAAGCTGCTGCCGATCAGCCCGGCCGAGCGCCAGGCCGCCGAGGTCTCCCTCCCGGGCCACGCCCAGGAGCCGGTCGCCGAGGCCCCCGCCGACCTGCCGGACGGGCTCGCGCCCGCCTCGGGTCCGCGCGCGCCCCTGCGCCGCCGCCTGGACAAGAGCCCCGTCGCCTCGGTCAAGCTGGCCTCCGGCTGCGACCGGCGCTGCTCCTTCTGCGCCATCCCGTCCTTCCGCGGCTCCTTCATCTCCCGCCGCCCCAGCGACGTGCTGGGCGAGACCCGCTGGCTGGCCGAGCAGGGCGTCAAGGAGATCATGCTGGTCTCCGAGAACAACACCTCGTACGGCAAGGACCTCGGCGACATCCGGCTGCTGGAGACCCTGCTGCCCGAGCTGGCCGAGGTCGACGGCATCGAGCGCGTCCGCGTCAGCTACCTCCAGCCCGCCGAGATGCGGCCCGGCCTGATCGACGTACTCACCTCGACCCCCAAGGTCGTGCCGTACTTCGACCTGTCCTTCCAGCACTCGGCCCCCGACGTGCTGCGCTCCATGCGCCGCTTCGGTGACACCGACCGCTTCCTGGAGCTGCTGGACACCATCCGCTCCAAGGCCCCGACGGCCGGCGTCCGCTCCAACTTCATCGTCGGCTTCCCCGGCGAGAAGGAATCGGACTTCGCCGAGCTGGAGCGTTTCCTCACCCACGCGCGCCTCGATGCCATCGGCGTCTTCGGCTACTCGGACGAGGACGGCACCGAGGCCGTCACCTACGAGAACAAGCTGGACGAGGACACCATCGCCGAGCGGCTGGCCCACATGCAGCGGCTCGCCGAGGAGCTCACCTCGCAGCGTGCCGAGGAGCGCATCGGGGAGACCCTGGAGGTACTCGTCGAGACCGTGGAAGCGGTCGACGAGGACGGCGAGGGCGCTTACGGGCGCGCCGCGCACCAGGCGCCCGAAACGGACGGCCAGGTGGTCTTCACCGACAGCACGGGCCTCGTCCCGGGGCGTATCGTCACGGCAAAGGTGGTCGGCACCCTGGGCGTGGACCTGGTGGCCGAGCCGCTCGGCATGGATCTTGAGGAGGCGGCCGGATGACCGGAGTCCCGGCATCTGCGGCGGGCGAGGCCGGCCGCCGGCCCGTACCCGGCGCGAAGCTGGGGGCCGCGGCGGTCAATCAGGCCAGCCTGTGGAACATTGCCAACATCCTGACGATGATCCGGCTCGTGCTGGTGCCGGGCTTCGTGTTCCTGCTCCTCGCCGAGGGCGGCTACGACCCGGCCTGGCGGGCCTGGGCCTGGGCCGCCTTCGCCGTCGCCATGATCACGGACATCTTCGACGGGCACCTCGCCCGGACGTACAACCTGGTCACGGACTTCGGCAAGATCGCCGACCCCATCGCCGACAAGGCGATCATGGGGTCGGCGCTGATCTGCCTCTCCTGGCTCGGTGACCTCCCCTGGTGGGTGACCGGGGTGATCCTCGGCCGGGAGCTCGGAATCACGCTGCTGCGCTTCTGGGTCATCCGCTACGGAGTGATTCCGGCCAGCCGCGGCGGCAAGCTGAAGACCCTGGCCCAGGGGACGGCCGTGGGCATGTACGTACTCGCGCTGACCGGGGCGCTGGCGAGCATGCGCTTCTGGGTGATGGCGATCGCCGTCGTGCTGACCGTCGTCACCGGTTTGGACTACATCCGGCAGGCGGTCGTGCTGCGCCGCCAGGGTCTCGCCGCGGAGCGGGCTGCGGAGCGGGCCGCGAGGTGACGTACGCGGCGGGGGATTCTCCGGGGGCCGCATCCGGTTCCGGAGCGGCGGATGCGACCGGAGCGGCTGCGGAAGCGCTGCGGCTGCTGACGGAGAGTGACCAGACCCTCGCCGTGGCGGAATCCCTGACCGGCGGCATGGTGGCCGCCGACCTCACCGCCGTCCCCGGCGCCTCCCGATCCTTCCGTGGCTCGGTGACGGCCTACGCGACGGAGATCAAGCACCTGGTCCTCGGGGTGGACGCGGGGCTGCTGGAAGCCGAAGGCGCGGTGAACGCGCAGGTGGCGGCCGAGATGGCGGCCGGCGTTCGGCGGGTCATGGGCGCTTCGTGGGGAATCGCGACCACCGGGGTGGCCGGTCCGGAGCCGCAGGACGGGCAGCCGGTGGGCACCGTTTTCGTCGCGCTGGACGGTCCGGGGGGCAGGAAAACGGTCCGTCTGAGGTTGAAAGGCTCCCGCGCGGAAATTCGTAGGGAGAGTGCACGCACAGTGCTCGGGCTTCTCGCGGACCAACTCCGTGAGAATGCGCGGAGGCAGGATACGGAACAGAACGGGGGGATTTGATGTTTGCAGCCCTGAGTGAACACGACATCGCTCCCCGCACGGCCGCGGCGCGAGGCGGTACGGTGGGGCGTGAAGGATGCGGCTACACGGTCAGAGGAGGGAGCCACCGATGATTCTGCTCCGTCGCCTGCTGGGTGACGTGCTGCGTCGGCAGCGCCAGCGCCAGGGCCGTACTCTGCGCGAAGTCTCCTCGTCGGCCCGAGTTTCTCTCGGCTATCTCTCCGAGGTGGAGCGGGGGCAGAAGGAGGCATCCTCCGAGCTGCTCTCCGCGATCTGCGACGCGTTGGACGTACGGATGTCCGAGCTGATGCGCGAAGTCAGTGACGAGCTGTCGCTGGCCGAGCTGGCACAGTCGGCCGCGGCAAGCGAACCGGTGAGTGTGCCGGTCCGCCCGATGCTCAATTCGGTCTCCATGGCTTCGGTCGCGGGTGGACCGGAGCGGGTGACCATCAAGGCGCCTGCGGAAGCGGTGAATGTCGTAGCCGCGTGAGCGAGCACGTGCGTGTTTGAGCGTGGCCGGAGCCCCGGCCGGTGCCCTGTGCACCGGCCGGGGCTCCCGGCCGTTCTGGGTGCGGGGGCGCGGGGGGTGCGGGAGGATGGGGCCGTCCGGGTCCCGGCCCCTGGGAGGTGGCCGTGCGGCGGTTGCTGCGCGTACCTGCGGTGTCGGCCCTCGCACTGACGGTGGGGGTGCTGTGGTGGTGGGCCGTACTGCGCCTGGTGCTGGCGCCTGCCGAGTCCGGGGCCGTTGAGGGCGCGGTGGCGGTGGGCGGCTGGGGGCTGGGGCTGCTGCCCGTGCACTGCGTGCCGGGCCCGGTGCGCAAGGCGCGGCGGAGGGCGCTGCGGGCGGCCGGCGGGAGCGAGGGCGCCGACGGGGCTGACGGCGCCGACGGGAGCGGCGGGGGCGGCCTGGGCGACGGGGGCGACCGGAGCCGCGGGGCTACCACGGCATGGACACCCCACCGTTCGGGCGAAGGATCTGACCGGTCATGAAGGACGAGGCGTCCGAGGCCAGGTAGAGCACCGCCCGGGCGATGTCCTCGGGCTCGCCGACCCGGCGCAGCGGGGACATCCGGACCATCGCCGCCTCGGTCTGCTCCTGGACCTCGGGGCTGTGGCGGCCGGTCATCGGGGTGCGGATCCAGCCCGGGGCGACGGCGTTGACCCGTATGCCGTGCGGGCCGGCCTCGGTGGCGAGGGTCTTGGTCAGCTGGACCACGGCGGCCTTGGCGGCGCTGTAGCAGAGCAGGCCGGGCTGGGCGGCGTCCACGGCCCCGGAGGCCATGGTGACGATCGAGCCCGGGCGGCCTGACGCGATCATGGCGCGGGCGGCCTCCTGGCAGGTGCGCAGGACCCCCTTGAAGTTGATGTCGAGGATCCGGTCGAGGTCCTCGTCGGCCGTCTCCAGGACGCTGCTCGTGTGCATGACCCCGGCGATGGCCGCCGTGATGTCGAGCGGGCCCGCCGCGGTGACGGCCGCCCGGAGCGCGGCCCGGTCCGTGACGTCGAGGGGGTGGACGGTTGCGGCGCCGCCGGCCTTGGTGACGAGGGCGGCCGTCTCGGCGAGTCCCTGCTCGTCGCGGTCCGCGCAGTGCACGTGGGCTCCCGCCTCGGCGAGGAGGACGGCGGTGGCCCGGCCGATGCCGCTGGCGGCGCCGGTGATCAGGGCGGTGCGGCCGGTGAGTCCGTACGGGGCTGTGGGTGTGGGCATGCCGGGACCGTACGACCGGATCTGACGGAGCGTCAATCGTTGTGCCCGTCGCGTTCTGCCGCGGCGTTCATGGCAGGTTCCGTCCCGCCGAGTTCCGTCCCGGCGCGTCCTGTTGCCTGGACAGGCTCTACGGCGTCGGGCCCGACTGGCAGCGGGGGCACCAGTAGGTGGGGCGGCCGTCCTGGGGGGCCTCGCGGACGGGGGTGCCGCAGCGCAGGCAGGGGCGGTGGGCGCGGCCGTAGACGAAGAGGTCCTGGCCGGGGTGACGACTGCCGGTCGTGTTGCGGGGGCCGGGCCGTTCGCCGGTGTTCGCGGACAGCAGGCGGTGGGCGGCGGAGGCCAGCCGGGGGAGGGCCGATTCGGGGAGCGTGCCGACCGGGGTCCACGGGGTGACCTGGGCCAGGAAGCAGAGCTCGGCCTTGTAGATGTTGCCGATCCCGGCGAGGTTGCGCTGATCGAGCAGGGCCTCGCCCAGGGGGCGCTCGGGGGCAGCGAGGAGGTTGGCGGCGGCGCGGGCGGGATCCCAGTCCGGGCCGAGGAGATCGGGGCCGAGGTGGCCCACGGCGCGGTCCTCCTCGGCGGTGCGGATCAGTTCCAGGACGGGGAGGCGGTAGCCGACGGCGGTGTGGTCGGCCGTGCCGAGGACGGCCCGGATCTCGTGGGCCGGGCCGCCGTGCCACTTCTCGCCGGCGGCGAAGACGTGCCAGGCGCCGTCCATCCGGAGGTGGCTGTGCAGGGTGAGGCCGCCCTCGAAGCGGGCGAGGAGGTGTTTGCCGCGCGGGGTGACGTCGAGGGTGAGGCGGCCGGTGAGGTCGGCGGTGGCGAAGCGGGGGACGCGCAGGTCGCTGCGGGTGAGGGTGCGGCCTGCCAGGGCGGTGTGGAGCCGGGTCGCCGCGCGCCGGATGCTGTCGCCTTCGGGCATGCCCTCATTGTGCGCTCCCGGAGCCCCGCCCCGGCGCGTGCCTCCGCTTCGCGCGGGTCGGCGGCGCGAGGGCGCGTGGCGGCCCGGCTGCGGCGCTCCACGCCGTCCTCGAGGTCACCGCCGGGCGGGCTCTGGGCGCGCTCCGCGCGCGGCCTGCGGGGCCCGCGGGGCGAGGGCGTGGCCCGGGCCCCGGACCGCCGGCCCGGTGCCCGGCTGCGGCGGAGTCCACGGCTCTCTCGCCGGCCGACGCGGGAAGGCGCTTCGCGTGGCGCCGGCCCTGGACCGAAGCCGCATCCGCAGCCGGGACCGGTCCGAGCCGCCGGAGGCCGGCTGCGGCTTCGAGGCCGGGGCCGCCCTGCGGGCGGCCTCCGGCGGCGTGGCCTCCGGCGGGGCGGGGTGCGTGGAGCTCGCGCCGGGATGTCACGCCCGGCGGTGGGGGCCCGCAGGCTGCGGGCCCCGGCGGGGCTACTTCCAGGTGATGCCCTTGCCGTTGCTGATCGAGTTGTACGGGTTGCCCCAGTACTCGGCGCCGGCGACCTTCACCTGGGCCGACGGGGCGAGGGCGATCGCACAACTCGTCTGCGTCTGGCCGTTGGTGAAGCCCTTCGGCATGGACTCGTCCTTGCACTTCTCGAACTTGCCGATGACGGCCAGGCTCTGGGCCTCGCCGCCGTCCCCGAGCAGGCCCCTGACGTGGCCGACCGAGGCGTACGACATGTCCGTGGTGCCGATGTTCTTGACCGTGTAGCGGATGTAGTACGGGACCTTGCCGTTCGCCTTGTCGCCGAGCTTCAGCCCCTCCAGGTCGGCGGGCGTGCCCTGTTCGACCGCGGTGACCGTGAGGGCGAGCCGGCTGCCCTTGAAGTCTCCGTAGTCGTAGGGGATCTCCGCCGCCTCGCCGATCTTGAAGGCCTGGCCGGACTTCGCGGTGCCCGCGGCCCCGGCGGGGGCGCCGCTGCTGCCGGTCGACGGGCCGGCCGGGGCGCCGGAGGTGGCCGGGGCGCTGCCCGGGGTGGATGCGGCCGGCTGCGCCGGGAGTTCTTCGTTGCCGTTCTTGCAGCCGGTCAGGGCCAGGCTGCCGACGACCGCCAGACCGACCGCGCCGAGGGCGGTGTTGCGCATGCTGATGGTGCTCACTCTTCTGCTCCCCCATGAAGGTGCATTGCCAATGCAACGCCTGTGATCATCTTAATAAAGGATCAGTAAGCGAATGCGCCAGCTGAGGAGCCTTCGGGGGCCGTTCTGTGACATGTCCAGGACGCAAGTGGAACACTCGGGGCCGTTTGCGTCTGTCAGGAACGCATACGCAAACCCCTCGGGGTGGCATGGAAACCGGCCGCCTCCAGCGCCGGGCCCAGAGGGGAGGTCAGGGCCGCCTCGGCATTGATCCGCTCCACCGTGAGGGCCGGGAGCGTGCCCGCGCGGGAGGCGGCTGCCAGGGCGGCCGTGGCCGCCGCGAGCCGGGGGTCCTCGGGGGCGGGCCAGGCCAGCAAGGTCTTGCCGCCGCGCTCCAGGTACACGGTGAGCTCCCCGTCGACCAGGACGACCAGGGAGCCCGCCTTGCGGCCCGGTTTGTGGGTGGCCCCGGCCGGGGGCTCGGGCCAGGGCAGGGCCGCCCCGTACGCGTTCGCCGGGTCGGCGGCGGCCAGGACCACCGCCGCCAACGGCGGCGGGGTCCGCTCGGCGGCCCGGAGCCGGTCCACCGCCCCGTCCATCGCGAACTGGGCCGCGCCCAGTCCCTCGACCACATAGCCCCGGCGGGCCTGGCCGCTGTCCTCGAAGGCCGACAGGACGCGGTAGACCGCGCTGAAGCCGCCCTCCACCCCTTCGGCGGCGACCGCCCCGCGCGTCACCACCCCGTGCCGGTCCAGCAGGGTGCGGGCCAGGGCGTGGGCCCGGTGGGTCGGGTCGGGTGCCGTGGCCGGCAGCAGGGACCAGCGCCCGGAGACCGTGGGCGGGCCGGTACGGGACACGGTCGCGCCGAGCGTGCCGTAACGGCCGCGGGGAACCGTACGGCGGGCCCGGTGGGCCGTCGAGCCCGCCGTGCGGCCCGAGCCGAGCAGCGAGCGCAACGGGCCCAGGGTGTCGTTGGTGAGCCGGCCCGACCAGGCAAGGTCCCACACCACCTCGGAGAGCGCGACGTCGGACACCTCGGGGAAGTCGGCGCGGATCGACTGCGCGATCTGCCGGAAGAACAGGCCGTACCCGCCCGCGAGCGATGCCAGGACCGCCTGGTGCAGGGGGCTCTGCTCCAGTGGATGCGGCGGGGGCAGGAGCAGCGGCGCCGCCTCCGCCAGGTAGAGCGAAACCCAGCCGTCCTTGCCCGGGAGGGCTCCGGCGCCCGCCCAGACGACCTCGCCCGCCGTGGTCAGCTCGTCCAGGAGTCCGGGGGAGTACCCGGTCACCCGGGACGGGAGGATCAGGCGCTCCAGCGCCGAGGCAGGGACCGGGGCGCCCTGGAGCTGCTCGATCGCCCGGGCCAGGCCGTCGAGGCCGCGCAGCGCTCCGCCCAGGTGCTGCCACTGCGGGAGGAAGGTGGCCAGCGAGGTCGGCGGGACCGGTTCCAGCTCCTGGCGGAGCGCGGCGAGCGAGCGCCGGCGGAGGCGGCGCAGCACCGTGGCGTCGCACCACTCCTGGCCGATGCCCGCCGGGTGGAACTCGCCCTGCACGACCCGCCCGGCCGCGGCCAGCCGGTGCAGGGCGCCCTCCGTCACTGCCGTGCCCAGGCCGAAGCGGGTGGCGACCGCCGTCGTGGTGAAGGGCCCGTGGGTGCGGGCGTACCGGGCCAGCAGGTCCCCGAGCGGGTCCTTGACCGGCTCGGTGAACGCCTCCGGGACACCGACGGGCAGCGCCGTGCCCAGCGCGTCCCGCAGCCGGCCCGCGTCCTCGATCGCCGCCCAGTGGTCCGCGCCGCCGATCCTGACCGGGATGACACGGCGGGCCGCGGCGAGCTCCTGCGCCCAGGCCGGATCCGCCCCGCGCTCGGTCAACTGGTCCCGCGTCAGCGGTCCCAGCAGGCGCAGCAGGTCGGCCACCGACTCGGGATCCTTGGCCCGCCGGTCCTCGGTGAGCCACTGGAGCTCCCGCTCCAGCTCCTCCAGCACCTGTGCGTCGAGGAGTTCGCGCAGCTCGGCCTGGCCGAGCAGCTCGGCCAGCAGCCGGGAGTCCAGCGACAGCGCGGCCGCCCGGCGCTCGGCCAGCGGCGAGTCGCCCTCGTAGAGGAACTGGGCCACGTACCCGAAGAGGAGGGAACGGGCGAAGGGGGAGGGCTCCGGTGTGGTGACCTCCACCATCCGGACGCGCCGCGCCTCGATGTCACCCATCAGCTCGGTCAGGCCGGGCACGTCGAAGACGTCCTGGAGGCACTCGCGTACGGCTTCCAGCACGATCGGGAAGGAGCCGAACTCCGAGGCCACCTGGAGCAGCTGGGAGGCGCGCTGGCGCTGCTGCCACAGCGGGGTGCGCCGACCGGGACTGCGGCGCGGCAGCAGCAGGGCGCGCGCCGCGCACTCGCGGAAGCGGGAGGCGAACAGCGCGGAGCCGCCCACCTGGTCGGTGACGATCCGGTTGATGTCACCGTGGTCGAAGGCGACGTCGGCCGCGCCCAGCGGAGCCTTCTCGTCGTCGAACTCGAACGCGTGCGGAGCGGCCGGGTCGTGGTCCAGCAGGTCCATGGAGAGCAGGTCCAGGTCGGGCAGGCGGAGCACGATCCCGTCGTCGGCGTGCATCACCTGCGCGTCCATGCCGTACTTCTCGGCGAGGCGGGCGCCCAGTGCCAGCGCCCACGGGGCGTGCACCTGAGCGCCGAAGGGGGAGTGGACCACGACCCGCCAGTCGCCCAGCTCGTCGCGGAACCGCTCGACCAGGATGGTCCGGTCGTCGGGGACGTGGCCGCAGGCCTCGCGCTGTTCGGCGAGGTACGACAGGACGTTCTCGGCGGCCCAGGCGTCCAGGCCGGCCGCCACCAGCCGCAGCCGGGCGTCCTCGTCACTCAGACCGCCGAGCTCACGGAGGAACGCACCGACCGCGCGGCCCAGTTCGAGCGGCCGGCCGAGCTGGTCGCCCTTCCAGAACGGCAACCGGCCCGGCACCCCGGGGGCGGGGGTGACCAGGACCCGGTCGCGGGTGATGTCCTCGATCCGCCACGAGGTGGTGCCGAGCGTGAACACGTCCCCGACGCGGGATTCGTAGACCATCTCCTCGTCGAGCTCGCCGACCCGGCCGCCGCCCTTCTTGGGGTCGGAGCCCGCCAGGAAGACACCGAAGAGACCGCGGTCCGGGATCGTGCCGCCCGAGGTGACCGCGAGGCGCTGGGCCCCCGGCCGGCCCGTGATCGTCCCTGCCACCCGGTCCCAGACCACGCGCGGCCGGAGCTCGGCGAACGCGTCCGACGGATAGCGCCCGGCCAGCATGTCCAGCACCGCCGTGAACGCCGACTCCGGCAGCGCCGCGAAGGGTGCCGCCCGCCGCACCAGGGCCAGCAGGTCGTCCAGCTGCCAGGTGTCCATCGCGACCATCGCGACCAGCTGCTGCGCCAGCACGTCGAGGGGGTTGGAGGGGATCCGCAGGGACTCGATCGCCCCCGTGCGCATCCGCTCGGTGACCACCGCCGCCTGCACCAGGTCGCCGCGGTACTTGGGGAAGACCACCCCGGTGGAGACCGCGCCCACCTGGTGCCCGGCCCGGCCCACCCGCTGCAGCCCGGAGGCCACCGAGGGCGGCGACTCCACCTGCACCACCAGGTCCACCGCGCCCATGTCGATGCCCAGCTCCAGGCTGGAGGTGGCGACCACGGCGGGCAGCCGGCCCGCCTTCAGGTCCTCCTCCACCAGCGCGCGCTGCTCCTTGGACACCGATCCGTGGTGCGCGCGTGCCAGCAGGGGCGGGGCGCCCAGAGCGGCGCCCGACTGGGCCATGATCTCGGCCGGCGGCTTGCCCTCCGGCAGTTTCTCGCCCACGGCCCGCTCGTACGCGATCTCATTGAGCCGGTTGCACAGCCGCTCGGCGAGCCGGCGGGAGTTGGCGAACACGATCGTCGAGCGGTGGGCCTGCACCAGGTCGGCGATCCGCTCCTCCACATGCGGCCAGATCGACGGCTTGTCCCCGCCCTCCTTGCCCTCGGTCGCGGGGGAGCCGCCCAACTCGCCCATGTCCTGCACCGGGACGACCACCGACAGGTCGAACTCCTTGGCCGACGGGGGCTGGACGATCTCCACCCTGCCGCGCGGCGCGAGGTACCGGGCCACCTCGTCCACCGGCCGGACCGTCGCCGACAGACCGATCCGGCGCGCCGGGCGGGGCAGCAGCTCGTCCAGCCGCTCCAGGGAGAGCGCGAGATGGGCGCCGCGCTTGGTCCCGGCGACCGCGTGCACCTCGTCCAGGATCACCGTCTCGATCCCGGTCAGAGCCTCCCGGGCCGCCGAGGTCAGCATCAGGAACAGGGACTCGGGCGTGGTGATGAGGATGTCCGGCGGCCGGGTGGCCAGCGCCCGCCGCTCGGCGGGCGGGGTGTCGCCGGAGCGGATTCCCACCCGGATGTCCGGCTCGGGCAGGCCCAGGCGGACCGACTCCTGGCGGATCCCGGTCAGCGGGCTGCGCAGATTGCGCTCCACGTCGACGGCCAGGGCCTTCAGGGGCGACACGTACAGCACGCGGCAGCGCTTCTTCGACTCCGCGGGCGGCGGGGTCGAGGCGAGCCGGTCGAGGGCGGCGAGGAACGCGGCCAGGGTCTTGCCGGAGCCGGTGGGGGCCACCACCAGCACGTCGGAGCCCTCCCCGATCGCCCGCCACGCGCCCTCCTGCGCGGCCGTGGGCGTGACGAAGGCCCCCGTGAACCACGAGCGGGTCGCGGGGGAGAACGAGTCGAGCGCAGCGCCTGCCATGCCCCCATCGTGCACCCGGCCACTGACAACGGGCCGGACCTGGGGAAACGCGGGACACGGGCGGGGCGCAGAATGGGGGGATGGGGACGGACGGGGGTGCCGAGGGGCGCCGGGAGTGGGCACGGCACTGGCAGTACGCGGAACTGCCCGGGCTCGACCTGCTGCGCGCCCACTACGTACGTCACACCTTTCCGCGCCACGCCCACGACGGATACGTCATCGCGGCCGTCACCGGAGGCATCGAGGAGATAGGACTCCCCGGGCACGTGGTGCGCGCCGGGCCCGGCAGCGTGGTCCTGATCAACCCCGAGGTGCCGCACTCCGCGCGCGCCGGGGTGCCCGAGGGCTGGGCGTACGCCACCCTCTACCCGTCCAGCGAGCTGATCGCCGAGGTCGCCGACGAGATCGGCACCCTGCGCGGCACCCCCGGCTTCACCGCCGACATGGTCGCCGATCCCCGGGGTGCGCAGGCGATCACCGAGGTGCACCGGGCCGCCGAGGCGGGCAACGCGCTGGCCGCCGACACCCTGCTGCGGAGCGTGGTCGCGCGGATGCTGACCCGGCACGCCGGATCGCTGCCCGCCCGTACGGTCCGTGGCGCGGGCGGTGCCGACGCGGTGGCCGCCCGGGCCGTACTGCAGGAGCGGATGGCCGACCCGCCGTCGCTGGAGCAGCTCGCGGCGGAGCTGGGCACGAGCCCCTTCGCCCTGCTGCGGGCCTTCCGCGAGCGGTACGGGATGCCGCCGCACACCTGGCTGACCGACGCCCGGGTCCGGCAGGCGCGCCGGCTCCTGGACGCGGGCACGGCCCCCGCTGAGGCGGCCGTCACCGTCGGGTTCACCGACCAGCCGCATCTGAACCGCCACTTCACCCGCATCGTGGGGGTGCCCCCGGGCGCGTACCGGCGGGAGCGGGCGGGCTAGACGGTCACTCCCGGATCCTGCCGGGCGCGCAAGAACGTACAAGACCCGGGTGCCCCGGCCTGCGTAGTTTCGGGGCGTGGGAGAACATCAAGCAGTGATACAGGAGACCCCCGACGGGGTCGCCGACGGCCGGCCGCGGGCCGCCGTCGTACGCGACGCGCTCGGGGTCGGGGTGGCCGTCGGGCTGTCCGGGTTCGCGTTCGGAGTGACCGCCGCCGGGGCCGGCATCAGCACCCTCCAGGCCTGCGTGCTGAGCCTGCTCGTCTTCACCGGGGCCTCGCAGTTCGCCCTGGTCGGAGCGCTGGCGGCGGGCGGGAACCCGTTCACCGCCGCCGCCGGGGCCTTCTTCCTCGGGACGCGCAACGCCTTCTACGGGCTGCGGCTGTCCCAGCTGCTCAAGCTGCCGCGCGCGGTACGCCCGCTCGCCGCGCACTGGGTGATCGACGAGACCACCGCCGTCGCGCTGGCCCAGCCCGACCGGAAGTCGGCCCGGCTGGGCTTCACCGTCACCGGGCTCACCCTCTACGCGCTGTGGAACCTCACCACCCTGCTCGGCGCGCTCGGCGCCGAGGCCATCGGGGACACCAGGGCGTGGGGGCTGGACGCCGCCGGACCCGCCGTGTTCCTGGCGTTGCTGGCGCCGATGCTGAAGACCTTCACCGAGCGGGCCGTCGCCGCCCTCGCGCTGGTCCTCGGGCTCGGCTTCCTGCCCGTGCTGCCCGCCGGCGTGCCCGTGCTGATCGCAGCCCTGGCCGCTCCCGTGGTGCTCTGGATGAAGGGACGCCGCCCGTGAACGTCTGGATCGCCATCGGGATCACCGTCGTCGGCTGCTACGCCGTGAAGCTCGCCGGTCTGCTCGTCCCCGCCGGGGCCCTGGAACGGCCGCTCGTGCGCCGCCTGGCCGCCCTGCTGCCGGTCGCGCTGCTCGCCGCGCTCACCGCCCAGCAGACCTTCAGCACCGGCTCCGCCCTCGTCGTCGACGCCCGCGCCGCGGGGCTCGCCGCCGCCGGGCTGGCACTGCTCCTGCGCGCCCCCTTCCTGATCGTGGTCGCGGCCGCCGTCGTGGTCACCGCGGGGGTACGGGCCCTGGGCGGCTGACCCCGTCCTGCCGCCCGTCCGGCAGGCGCCCGTACGCCCGCAGGGTCAGCAGGGCCTCCAGGGTGGCGATCGGCCGCCGCTCCAGCGTGCTTCCCGGGGCCCAGTCCCGGCGCTGCACCGGCCAGCCGCCGTCGGGCTGCTGCTCGGCGGCCAGGAAGTCCAGCGAGCGGTCCAGCTCCTCGTCGGTGAACCAGCCGCGGGCCAGGGATTCGGGCCGCCGCGCGAAGTCGTGCGGGAACAGCTGCTCGCCCGGCGCGTAGCCGGGGACCGGCGGGTACTCCGCGCGCCGCCCGGGATCGAGCACCACGAGCCGCTGCTCGCGCACCAGCCGGCCCAGCCGGTCGGCGGCCGACGCCGCGCGCGCCCGGTCGGGGATGCCGTCGAGGAAGGCCACCGCGCTCTGGACCTCGTACGGGTGCGAGTGGCGCAGGTTCTCGATCCGGTCCCAGCAGAAGTCCGTGGCCCGGAAGAGCCAGGCGTGCCAGACCCGGTTGCGGTGCAGTACGCCGACGACCGGGCCGGTGGTCAGGAGCTCGCCCGGCGGGTCGTCGTGCATGGGGTGGTAGGGGGCCGCGGGGTAGTCCCGGGGGGCGGGGAAGACCACCGGGAGCGCGCCGTCCGTGGTGGAGACCCCGGTCAGGTGGCGGCAGAGCCGCTCGATGCGCTGTCCGGAGCAGCGGCCCAGGCTGTCCAGCACGCGCAGGGCGTGGGCGGTGTGCAGGGGCTGGCTGAGCGGACCGCGCAGATCCGGATCGAGTGCGTGACCGTAGCCTCCGTCTCCGTTGAGGTACGAACCGAGGGCCGTGTCCACCGGGTCGGCGTCCCCGCCGAGGAAGTGGAACGCGAACCGCCGCTGCTCCAGCACGCGGGCCGTGAGCCAGATGAACCCCTCGGCGCGAGCCAGTGGGGCCGTCGGGGTCTGTGGGGGGTGCGGGGAAGCTTCGTCTCCGGGCATGCCAGCAACGTAGGACCCGGCGGTGCGTGGGGGAGGGCCGAACGCGGGCGGTGCACTCTCCCGGGGCGGGATACTGGGGGCATGCGGTTGACGATTTTCTGGGAACGGATGGCGGAGCACTTCGGCGAGGGCTATGCGGACTCCTTCGCACGGGACCACGTCATGACCGAGCTGGGCGGGCGCACCGTCCACCAGGCGCTGGACGCGGGCTGGGAGACCAAGGACGTGTGGCGCGCGGTGTGTTCGGCGATGGACGTGCCGGCTTCGCTGCGCTGACCAGCGCGCTGTTTCGCGGTGGCGGGCGCGGGTGGGACAGACTTGGCGCCGTGGCAGCCAGCGAAGAGACGACCGATCAGTCCGCCGAGGCGCGAGGAGTGACACCGCCGGCGCAGGCGGCGGAGCCGCCCGGTCCGCCGGGTCCGCCCGCGCCGCCGGCTCCACCGCCGTCCGGTGCGGCCCCCGCCGAGCAGGACGCGCGGATGCCGCGCTGGCTGCCGCGCGCCGTGATCCTCGTACTGGCCCTCGTGGCCTGCTTCCAGCTCGGCAGCTGGGCCTTCCACCAGCTGATAGGCCTCCTCGTCAACATCCTGATCGCGTTCTTCCTCGCGCTCGCGATCGAACCGGCGGTGGCCAGGATGGCGGCCGGCGGCATGCGCCGCGGGCTCGCCACCTTCTTGATGTTCCTCGCGGTGTTCGTCGTGACGGTCGGCTTCCTCGCGCTGCTCGGCTCGCTGCTCGCCGGGCAGATCGTCGCCATGGTCGAGGGCTTCCCCGGCTATCTCGACGCGGTGATCAAAGCGATCAACTCCACCTTCCACACCGAACTGTCCCGGCTGGAGATCCAGGAGAGCGTGCTGCGCTCCGACTGGCTGCGCAAGTACGTGCAGAACAGTGCGTCAGGCGTGCTCGACGTCTCCGCCACGGTGCTCGGCGGACTCTTCAAGCTGCTGACGATCGGGCTGTTCTCCTTCTACTTCGCCGCCGACGGACCGCGGCTGCGGCGCGCGCTGTGCTCCGTACTGCCGCCCGCGAAGCAGGCCGAGGTGCTGCGCGCCTGGGAGATCGCCGTTGCCAAGACGGGCGGGTACCTCTACTCGCGCGGGCTGATGGCGCTGATCTCCGGTGTCGCAACCTACATCGTGCTGGCGGTCCTCGGCGTGCCGTACGCCCCCGCGCTCGCGGTGTGGGTGGGGCTGGTCTCGCAGTTCGTCCCCACCATCGGTACCTATCTCGCGGGCGCGCTGCCGGTCCTGCTCGCCTTCACCGTGGATCCCTGGTACGCGCTGTACGTACTGGGCTTCGTGGTGATCTACCAGCAGTTCGAGAACTACGTCCTCCAGCCGAAGCTGACCTCGAAGACCGTGGACATCCATCCGGCGGTGGCCTTCGGATCGGTCGTCGCGGGCACCGCCCTGCTGGGCGCGGTCGGGGCGCTCATCGCGATCCCGGCCGTCGCCACCCTGCAGGCCTTCCTCGGCGCGTACGTCAAGCGCTACGAGCTGACCCGCGACGCGGATTCCTCTACTTCTCGTCCGCGACGACGCGTACGACTGCCAAGGCTTCGCTGACGGTCGCCTCGACGGCGGCCTTGTCCAGGCCGAGGCCGCTCAGCGGACCCTCGCCGTTCTCCAGCTCCAGGAGCGCGAGCAGGACGTGCTCCGTGCCGACGAAGTCGTGGCCGAGACGCAGGGCCTCGCGGAAGGTGAGCTCCAGGGCCTTCTTCGCGGAGCCGTCGAAGGGGACCAGGTCGGGGACCTCCGGCCGGGCCGGGGGCAGCAGGGCGGTCACGGCGGCGCGTACGTCGTCCGCCGCGACCCCCTGGGCGCGCAGGGCGTACCCGGCGAGGCCCTCGGGTTCGGCGAGGAGGCCCAGGACCAGGTGCTCGGTGCGGATCTCGGTGTTGCCGGCGGCGCGCGCCTCGTTCTGCGCGGTCATGACGATGTTGCGGGCGCGGGGGGTGAAGCGGCCGAAGCCCGCGTTCGGGTCGAGGCCGCCGGCGCCCTCCTTGTCCGCCTTGGGGACGAAGCGCTTCTGGGCCGCCTGGCGGGTGACGCCCATGCTGCGGCCGATGTCGGTCCAGGAGGCGCCGGAGCGGCGGGCCTGGTCGACGAAGTGGCCGATGAGGTGGTCCGCGACGTCCCCGAGGGCCTCTGCCGCGACGACGGCGCCGCTGAGCTGCTCCAGGGGGTCGGTGTGGACCTTGTTGATGGCCTCGATCAGGTCGTCGAGGCGTACCGGGTTGGTCATGCGAACGGGTTCCACCGAAGGGTTCGTCATAGGTGCAACCGTAGGTTGACACCTCGGAGAGTGTCAACCCTGGGTTGTCACTCGGGTGGATCGTGCCTGCGGCCGGGCGCGGCGGTGCGGGGGCGGCGTGTGGGCGGCCCTGCGACGGGCCGCGATGCCATGCTGAGCTCAGGGGAGCAGCGAGACGCGGAGGCCGCCATGGGGTTCTATGCCGATCAGGTCGTGCCGCGGATCCTCAACGCCGCCTGCGGAGCCAGGACGGCCCGGCCGCTCCGGCGCCGGGTCTGCCGAGGGCTGGTGGGCGAGGTCGTCGAGATCGGCTTCGGCGCCGGGCACAACGTCCCCTTCTACCCGCCGGGCGTCACGGCGGTGGCGGCGGTCGAACCCTCCGACGTCGCGTGGCGGCTGGCCGGGGAGCGGGTACGGGACACCCGCGTACCGGTGCGGCGGGCCGGCCTGGACGGCCAGTCGCTGCCCTTCGAGGACGGCGGCTTCGACTCCGCGCTGTCGACCTGGACGCTGTGCACCGTCCCGGACGCCGTGGCGGCACTGCGCGAGCTGCGGCGCGTACTCAAGCCCGGCGCGAGCCTGCACTTCCTCGAACACGGCCTCGCCCCGGAAGGGGACCGGAGCGTGCGCCGGTGGCAGCGACGGCTCGAACCGCTGAACATGCGGCTCCTGGGCGGCTGCCACCTCACCAGATCGGCCCCGGAGCTGCTGACTGCGGCGGGGTTCACGATCACCTCCCTCGACGTCTTCTACGACGTGGGACCGAAGTTCCTGTGCGCCGACTCCCTCGGGACGGCGGTCTCCCGCTGACGGACGGCCCGTCACGAAACCATCACGAGGGGCACGGGCCCGGAAGGTCCCTGGCAGCATCGGTCGGACCGATCCAGGGGGGTTCCAGGTTCCATGCCATTACGTGTGCGTGTCCCCGTACCGACCCGCGTCACCGTGTCCGTCACGGCCGTCGCGTCCGTCGCCGTGCTGCTCGGCGGCTGCTCCAGCACTCCGGCCGAGCAACTGCAGGACTGGTACAGCTCCGGGGGCGAGGCACGGATAAGGAAGCTGACCGAGGACGCCGGCCGGGTGAACGAGGTGAGCATGCGCACGATCGACGTCCAGGGGCCCGCCTGCCAGGACCTGTTGGCCCAGACCGCCAAGGCCGAGAAGCTCGATCCGATCCCGGACGACGCCACCCAGCGGTACTGGAAGGAGGCCCTCGGAGGATTCCGCCGAGGGGCGGCCGAGTGCGCGGACGGAGCCGCGAAGAACGAAGCGGGCCAGGTCTCCCGGGGCATCACGACGGTCCAGACCGAAGGCCTCCCCAAACTGGTGAGCACGGTCACGCTGCTCAAGGCGGCCCTGGCACACAAGTGACGAGCCTTGTCAGAGGGAGCCGGTTGGATGAGCCCGTGACTGTCCATGACGCGGCCCGCCGGCTACCCACCATCGCTGACCTGCGCGACCTGTGCCGCTCGCTCGAAATGCTCGACGCGATCCTGAGCCCGGACTGGGAAAGCCGGTACTACTCCTTCAACGCCACGTGGGCCGAAGGCGAGGAGATGGCCTCGATGCGCAACGGGTCGGGCGACGAGTACTCCATCGTGTTCTCGGCGGCAGGGGCCTATGTCCGTGGCTTCGGCCACGAATCGCGGATGAGCCCATACGGCCACGACGGCGAGCCCTGGCCGGGAGTGATCGACGACGTTGCCGAGGTCTTCAAGCCCTTTGTCGAGGAGCCGGCGTTCACCGACGAGGACGGCGTGCCCGTCGTGACGGCCTGCTTGTGGCGGGAGGGGACGGATGATCAGTGGCGCCACGGCACGATCGACTTCCCCGCGCACGATACCGACCCCGATGGGGCGACGGGCCTGTTCCCGCTGCTGGTCGACCGCTCACCCGAAGCGTTCCGGCGCTTCGCCGAGGACTATTACGAGGTCACTGTGGACCTGGAAGCGGTGAGTGACGTGTATGCCTTGCGGCCGCTGGACCAGGAACTCGTGTCGTCGTTGAACGCGGAGGTCACCCTGGCGGACCTGGCCCAGGACATCTCCGAAATCGGATATCCGCAAGCCCGCTGAGAGCCGACGAAGCCTCCCGCCCCCACCGGATCCGGACGGGCGTCCGCCAACGCCTCGTCACCGCCGACCGGCTCGTGCAACGCGAGGTGGGGCTTGGCAGTGGCGGGCTCGTTCGTCGTAGCGGGTGGCGAGGGCTTTGTTCCGCTTGAGCTTGTTGAAGCAGCGCTCGACGACGTTGCGGCGTCGGTGGACGGTGAGGTCGAGGCGGCAGAGGCTCTCTCCTCGCCGATCGCGTCCGAGTGCTGCTGGACACGGGCCAGGAGCCGGTCCCAGGTTCCGTCGGCGGACCAGCGGTGGAACCGTTCGTAGACCGTCTTCCACGGCCCGTACCGTTCCGGCAGGTCCCGCCAGGCGGCACCCGTGGACAGCTTCCACAGGATCCCGTTGAGGACCTGACGCCGGTCCCGCACCGGACGACCCATCCTCGGCGAGCCAACAGCGGCCCGATGACTTCCCGGGCCTGATCAGTCAGTTCATGTCGTCCCACCACGAACGGAGCAGCGACCGACCGGCATTGCGGTCACAGCACTACGCGTCCCGCGGGCCGGCGTTCGCCACGGCCGAGAGGAAGGCGAGGCCGCTGTCGACCGGGAAGTCGATGAGCATCCAGCGGCGCTTGGACTCCACCCACTCCCGCATGTGCGGAAGCTTCTGAGGCCAGTCCGCGTTGCTCTCGCCGATGTCCTGGCAGCAGGTGAAGGTGTCGAACCCGCACTCCCGGATCGCCTGGATCGTGGGTGCGAGCTGCTCGTCGATCTGTGCGTGCCGGTCGCCCACCCGGACGAGAGCGGTGGGGTGAGTACCTTCGTAAGACGTCACCGAGCGAGCATGTGAGCGAGGTACGACACAGGTCCGGGAGGGTGTCGCACCGTCCGAGGTCCCGCACCTCGGCTCACGGCCCGAGCCGGGACACGGGAGTCGGAACCGCGAGGGAGTGGCGAGCCGGCGGTTTGGGCCACCCCGGCGGGCGATGGCGGTCCTGCGCTCACCAGGGAACAACGCCGGCGTCGTTGAAGAACTGTCCGGTGGGGCCGCCGTCGGGCAGGGTCGCGAGTTCGACGGCGATCGCCGCGCCCTGCTCGGGGGTGCGCACGCCGCGGAAGCCGTTGAGGTCGGTCGCGACGTAGCCGGGGCAGCCGACGTTGATCAGGATGTTCGTGCCGCTCAGCTCCCGGGCGTACTGGAGGGTGACGGCGTTCAGGAACGCCTTCGACGGCGCGTACGCCGCGGACACCGGACCTGTCGTCTGCTCGGCGGCGGGTCCTGACTGCCGGGTGAGGGAGCCGACGCTGCTGGACATGTTCACGATCCGTGGTGCGGCGGAGCGGTGCAGCAGCGGCAGCATCGCATTGGTGACCCGAATGACGCCGATCACGTTGGTCTCCACCACCGTCCGGATGGTGGCGGGATCGACCCGGGTGGGTTCCTGGGGCATGCCGCCGGTGATGGCGGCGTTGTTGACGAGCACGTCGAGGCGTCCGGCCTGTTCCTCGATCAGCCGTGCGGCGGCGGTCGCGCTCGCGTCGTCGGTCACGTCCAGGGGTACGCCGAATGCCTCGACGCCGGCCGCGCGCAGTCTGTCCACCGCGGCGTTGCGGCGCTGTTCGTCGCGGGCGCCGACGCCGATGCTCCAGCCGAGTGCGCCGAGGCTCGCCGCGATCTCGTAGCCGATTCCCTTGTTGGCGCCGGTGACCAGCGCAATCGTTCGTTCGCTCATGGGGATCATGCTGCTTTCTGGCCCCGCCGGGGTCCAACACCGATCGGGTGGGCAGCGATACCGTCCGGGTATTGATCCGGGATACCGTGGCGTTATGGAGACCCGGGAACTGCGGTACTTCGTCGTCGTCGCCGAAGAGCTGCACTTCGGGCGCGCCGCACAGCGGCTCGGGATCGCGCAGCCACCGTTGTCCCGGGCGATCCAGCAGCTCGAACGCCGGCTCGGGGCAGTGCTGTTGGATCGGACCAGTCGCACGGTCACGCTGACCGAGGCCGGCTCGGTGCTGCTGGTCGAGGGCCGGGCGGCCCTCGACGCGGTCGACGCCGCCGAGCGGCGGACCCGCCGCGCCGCCCTGCCCTCGACCGACCGTCCCGGCCTGGTCCTGGTCACGAAGGCCAGCGCGTCCAGCGAACTGCTGGCGAAGCTGCTCGACGCGTATGCCGCCGAACCCGGCGCGGTTCCCGTGGAGGTCATTCTGTGCGGTCCGGCCGAGCAGGTACGACTCCTGCGCGAGGGCCGGGCCGACGTGGCGCTGCTGCACCGGCCGTTCGACTCGACGGCCGGGTTCCACACCGAAGAGCTCAGCACGGAGGGCCAGGTCGTGGTCCTGCCGGCCGGGCATCCGCTCACCGTCCGGGCCCATGTGCACATGGCCGACATCACCGGGTTGCCAGGTCTGCCTCTGCCACGCTGGCCGGAGCCCGACGGCACCTACCTGCCCGGCTCCGGCCCGCAGGTCCGCGACCACGCGCAGTTGCTGCAGCTGGTCGCGCTCGGCCGTGCCTGCGCGGTCTCACCGCAGTCGTGCCGAGCCCAACTGCACGGTGACCTGGCCGCCGTGCCCGTGCTGGACGCGCCCCCGGTCACCACCGTGATCGCCTGGCCACCGCACAGCCGGTCCAGGGCCGTCGCCGACCTCGTCCGGACTGCGACACGTCTCCACTAGTTCGCACATGCCTGGCCAGGTTCCACCTGTCGTGGCCCGGCTCATGGCCGAGCACGATGGTTGGCCGCAAGTCCGGGCGCTCCGGCTGCGGCCGCTGGGTCGATCAACCGCAGCAGTCGCAGCCGGGGCGGCAGCCGCAGGAGTCGCGTTCCTGTTGTGCGGGCCGAGAGGGAACGTCTGGAGCCGGAGCGGCGCAGCAGCCCTTGCCCTGCCAGGCGTCGCGTCCTTCCTTGAGGGCGATGGCGGCGATGACCAGGGCGGCGATCGGGTCGGCCCAGGACCAGGCGAGAGTGGCGTTGAGGACCAGGCCGACCAGGAGTACCGCGGAGAGGTACGTGCACAGAAGGGTCTGCTTGGAGTCGGCGACCGCGGAGGCGGAGCCGAGTTCGCGGCCGGCCCTGCGCTGGGCGGCGGACAGGAACGGCATCACCGCGAGGGAGAGGGCGGCGATGACGATGCCGGGGACGGAACGTTCGGCCTCGCCGGTGCCGGTCAGCGCGCGGACCGCGTCGACGGTGACGTACGCGGCGAGCGCGAAGAAGGAGACGGCGATGATCCGCAGGGTGCGCTGCTCACGGGCCTCACGTACGGCGTGCTCGCGGGCGGAGAACTGCCAGGCGACCGCGGTGGCGGAGGAGACCTCGATGACGGAGTCCAGGCCGAAGCCGATCAGCGCGGTGGAGGAGGCGATCGTCCCGGCGGTGATCGCGACGGCCGCCTCGATCACGTTGTAGGTGATGGTCGCGGCGACCAGGAGGCGTATCCGCCGGGCGAGCACCTCACGCCGCGCCGGGGTGGGCCCCAGGGATATCGCGGTCATCAGCAGCAGCCCTTTTCGTCGGCCTCGACGCACGTGCGGTCGGTCTCGACGGCGATCACGGCGGTGCGCAGGTCGTCCAGCGCATGGCCGAGGCGGTCGTCGGCGAGTTCGTAGCGGGTGCGGCGTCCGTCGGGCACGGTGACGACCAGGCCGCAGTCGCGCAGGCAGGCGAGGTGGTTCGACAGGCGCGTGCGGGAGATCCCGAGAGCGTCGGCGAGGTCGGAGGGGTAGGCCGGGGCTTCGCGCAGGGTGAGCAGGAGCTGGCAGCGGATCGGGTCGGCGAGCGCGCGGCCGAAGCGGGCCAGCACCTCGATTTCAGGGGCAACGGTCAGCACACCACAACAGTACAGAGAAGGCTGAATTCAGGAAACCGTGGATCGTGCTCGGACCGGCCGACTGTCACGCTCGCCGGCCACCTGCGACGCTCGGTCGCAATCACGCCGGGCGGTGGGCGGTGGGCGTGGTGCGCTTGACACGGAAATCGAACATCCATTCTGATGAGTTATCCACAGCCGAAACGCTCGTGGAGGCGCATTGTCAGTGGCAGGCATTAGCGTCAGTGGCGTGAAGCGATCGACTCAAGCAAACCGGGTGGAACCCATGGCAGGCACCGACCGCGAGAAGGCTCTCGACGCCGCTCTCGCACAGATTGAACGGCAATTCGGCAAGGGTGCGGTCATGCGCCTCGGCGACAAGCCGAACGACCCCATCGAGGTCATCCCCACCGGGTCGACCGCGCTGGACATCGCGCTCGGCGTCGGCGGGCTGCCGCGCGGCCGTGTGATCGAGGTGTACGGCCCGGAGTCCTCCGGTAAGACGACCCTGACCCTGCACGCCGTGGCCAACGCACAGAAGGCCGGCGGCACCGTCGCCTTCGTGGACGCCGAGCACGCCCTCGACCCCGAGTACGCCAAGGCCCTCGGCGTCGACACCGACAACCTCATCCTGTCCCAGCCGGACACCGGCGAGCAGGCGCTGGAGATCGTGGACATGCTCGTCCGCTCCGGTGCCCTCGACCTGATCGTCATCGACTCCGTGGCGGCGCTCGTGCCGCGCGCGGAGATCGAGGGCGAGATGGGCGACTCGCACGTGGGTCTCCAGGCCCGACTGATGAGCCAGGCCCTCCGGAAGATCACCGGTGCGCTCAACCAGTCCAAGACCACCGCGATCTTCATCAACCAGCTCCGCGAGAAGATCGGTGTGATGTTCGGCTCGCCGGAGACCACCACCGGTGGCCGCGCGCTGAAGTTCTACGCCTCCGTGCGCCTCGACATCCGCCGCATCGAGACCCTCAAGGACGGCACGGACGCGGTCGGTAACCGCACCCGCGTCAAGGTCGTCAAGAACAAGGTCGCGCCGCCGTTCAAGCAGGCCGAGTTCGACATCCTCTACGGCCAGGGCATCAGCCGCGAGGGCGGCCTGATCGACATGGGCGTGGAGCACGGCTTCGTGCGCAAGGCCGGTGCCTGGTACACGTACGAGGGCGACCAGCTCGGCCAGGGCAAGGAGAACGCCCGTAACTTCCTGAAGGACAACCCCGACCTCGCCAACGAGATCGAGCGGAAGATCAAGGAGAAGCTGGGCGTGGGGGTCCGCAAGGACGCCGCCGCTGCCGAGGCCGGTGCCGACGCGACCGATGCCGCGGCCACCGCCGTGCCCGCCCCGGCAACGAAGGCCAAGACGACGGCCAAGGCCGCCGTGGCCAAGAGCTGACCCGTGCGCGAGCAGGAAGGGGGCGGCGAGCGCCGAGGCGGCCGTGAGGGCCGTACGGAGCTGCCGCCCCAGAGCCCCGAGGAGCAGGCGCGGGCGATCTGCCTGCGCCTGCTCACCGGGAGCCCGCGCACCCGGCGCCAGCTCGCGGACGCCCTGCACAAGCGGGGCATCCCCGAGGAGGTGTCGCAGCAGGTCCTCTCCCGGTACGAGGAGGTGGGCCTGATCGACGACGCGGCCTTCGCCGGAGCCTGGGTCGAGTCCCGGCACCGCGGCCGGGGCCTGGCCCGTCGGGCGCTGGCCCAGGAGCTCCGGACCAAGGGGGTGCACGCCACCCTCGTGGAAGAGGCCCTGGAGCTGCTGGACTCCGACCAGGAGGAGCAGACCGCCCGGGAGCTCGTGGAGCGCAAGCTCCGCTCCACCCGGGGCCTGGAGCGGGACAAGCGGATCCGGCGCCTCGCCGGGATGCTCGCCCGCAAGGGATACCCGGAAGGCATGGCCCTGCGGGTGGTGCGCCGCGCGTTGGAGACGGAGGGCGAGAACGCCGACGACCTCGGGTACCCGGGGGAGTGAGCCGGTGGGCCCGGGGTGAGTCGGCCCCCGGGACCGGACGCCGGGGCACGTCGATGTCAGGCGCCGTGTACGGCGGCGGAGTCGGCCGCATGATGCTGCGTTACGCCCGTGCCGGCCCGCGCCCCGCGTCGAGCGGGCCGGACCCGAGCCCACCTCCCAGACCGTTCCGCCGATCAAGCCACCCGAGCCCCGTGCACCCAAGCCCTCCCACGGGCATGCCTGAACCTCCACCGCCCTCACCCCCTCCACCCACGCCGAGGGCCGCGCCCCCGTGAAAGGCCGGCCGGGCCGAGAGGCGCGGGAGCGTCAGGCGGGCGTGACCGGGAGGCCGGACGACTTCCAGGACTGGAAGCCGCCGGTCAGGTCCGTGGCGCGGTGGAGGCCGAGCGCGTGCAGCGAGGCCGCGGCGAGGCTGGAGGCGTATCCCTCGTTGCAGATCACCACCACCTGGAGGTCGTGGCTCGTGGCCTCGGGGACGCGGTGGCTGCCCCGCGGGTCCAGCCGCCACTCCAGCTCGTTGCGCTCGATCACCAGCGCGCCCGGGATCAACCCGTCCCGCTCGCGCAGGGCCTGGTACCGGATGTCCACCAGGACGGCCCCGCCGCGGGAGGCGGCGTACGTCTCCTGCGCGTTCAGTCGCGTGTAGCCCGCGCGGATCCGCTCCAGCAGTTCGTCGATGCCGATCGGGGCGCTCACTGCCAATCCGCCGGACGCTCGACGTGCTCCAGGCTGAGCACCGGGCCGCTGCGGCTGTAACGGCGGATCAGCGGCAGCGGCGGGTAGTAGGCGTGCACGGAGACCGCGTGCTCGGCCTGCGACTCGTTGAGGACCTCGTGCACGTGGTGCTCCCGGAAGGCCCGTCCCGAGCCCGCGGTCAGGGTGCGGTGGCGGTCGACGTCCGGGGCCAGCTCCAGGGACTTCCAGCCCTCCGAGGGCAGGCGCACGGTCAGCGAGTTCTCGGTGAGCCGGCCGCGGGCGGTGGCGAACGCGCCGCGCGATTCGGCGTGGTCGTGCCAGCCGGTGCCGGTGCCCGGCGGCCAGCCGATCAGCCACGCCTCACTGCCGCCCGGCCCGTCCAGCCGGATCCAGGTGCGGCCCTCGGGGTCGAGCGGAAGCGAGGCCACGATCGCGGCGTCGGCCGCCGTGCGGAGGGCGAAGTCGAGGAGTTCGGCGGCCGTGGGGCCCCCGGCGGGCAGCTGCTCAGCGGCGTGCGCGGGTGCGGATACGGGTGCAGACATGAAAGAGGACCGTTCCTGGGTTCGCGGAGGTGCGCGCAGGCCGGTGGACGGCACGGGGCGCGCGGAGGGAAGGGCGAATCAGCAGGAAGGGCGACACACGCAGCCCGCGTAGCGGAGCAGGTCCATATGGACCCTCCGCCACAGGCGTACGTCGTTGCCGGTCATTCCGCGAGTGAACCACGGAGTCCCGGAGACGGTCAATCGATCACCACGATCGGTGTCGTGGTCGCCGACGTGTTCGTGTGCGTGGGTGACGGCGCGGACGGCGCGGACGGCGCGGAGGGTGCCGGCAGCCGGGACGCGGGTGCGCCCGCCCGAACCGTGTCCGCCGCCTCGTAGAGCTCCGCCGGGCGGACCCCCGCGAAGGTCGCCGCCAGATGTCCGTCCGGCCGCACGAGCAGCACGGTGTGCGCCGGGGCCCCCGGGTAGCTGTCCGCGACGAGCAGGTCGGTACGGACCGGGAGCGCGCTCACCGCAGCGGCGAGGCGGGGCATCAGCCCGGCGCCGAGCCAGTGGCGCCGGTCCCACACCCCGGTACCGGGAGCGACCAGGACCACCAGCAGTCGGCCCTGCCCCAGCAGGTCCCGCAGCGGCACCGTGGCCCCGTCCGGGGCGGTCACCGGGACGTCGGCCACCGGAGCACCCGGCTCCGTGGCCGTCGGGACCTCCCGTACGGCGACCGGCGGGGCATAGGCGGGTTCCGCGCCCAGGGGCCCCCGCCCCAGGTGGCCGTCGGTGAGGAGGGACTCGGCGGAACGCGCGGCCCCCGGAAGGTAGCTGCGCAGCCCGTTGCCCGCCCGTAGCGTCGGCATCGCCTGGTCGGCCGCGCGCAGTCGGGAGGCGACCGCCGTGCGCCGCTCGCCCTCGTAGCTGTCCAGCAGGGCCTCGGAGGCTCCCTGGTGCCAGGCCAGGGAGAGCTTCCACGCCAGGTTCTCGGCGTCCCGGAGCCCCTCCTCGACGCCCTGGGTGCCGAGCGCGCCCAGCAGGTGCGCGGCGTCACCGGCCAGGAACGCGCGACCGTCGCGCCAGCGCCGGGCGAGGCGGTGGTGCAGGGTGTGGACCCCGGTGTCGATGAGGTCGTACGGGGGTGTCGTCCCGCCGCACCACACCGCCAGGGTGTCGCGGATCAGGGTCACGAGCGCGTCGGGCGTCACGAGCTCCCCGCGGGCCGGAAGCAGCCAGTCCAGCCGCCACACCCCGTCGGGCAGCGGCCGGGAGGTGACCTCCTGGGGCGGGCTGCGGTACAGCAGGGCCTCGCCGGGCCAGGGCAGTTCGGTGCGCAGAGCGGCCACGGCGTGCCGTTCCACGGCGGTGCGGCCCGGGAAGCGGATGCCGAGCAGCTTGCGGACGGTGGAGCGGGCGCCGTCGCAACCGACCAGGTAACTCCCGCGCCACCACGTGGTTTCGGCGCCCTGGGTGTGCGCGGTGACGCCCCGGTCGTCCTGCTCCAGGGAGTCCAGTCTGCTGTCGGTGACCAGCTGGACGAGCGGGTGGGCCACGGCGGCGGCGCGCAGTCCGCGCGTCAGCGCGTGCTGGGGCACGTGCAGTGGGGCCGGATGGTCCTCGAAGGTGATCCGCCGGTCGTCCTGGCGCCGGCGCATGGTGCGCCAGGCGGCGAAGTAGGCCCCCTCGTCGCGCAGCGTCGTACACCCCAGGCGGTGGACCATGGCCGCCGTGTCGGCGTGCAGGACGACCGTGCGGGCCGGGCGGACCTCCTCCTTGCCGGGCCCTTCGTCGAGCACGACGGAGGGCACGCCCGCGCCCGCCAGGGCGAGCGCCAGGGACAGTCCGACGGGCCCCGCGCCGACGACGATCACCGGGTCCATGGCGCGGCTCCCGATGTCCGGTATGTGATCACAGAACGTATGCAACCCATTGGAGGTGTCTGCGTCAAGTGACACCCGAGGGCGCAACGCAGCGTGGTGCGGCGGATGAGTTCCGCCGCACCACACTTGTTGCGCACTACGACTGACCGGATGTCAGTCCCGGGAGGCCGTCCGAAGGGGCTCCGGCGTCAGGCTCCGGCCGCCGTGTTCGCACCGGGAACCGGGTCGTCGATCTCTTCGGCGCCGAGCACGGCGCCGGTGCCCTTCTTCGACTTCCGCAGCCGGCCCTCCAGCTGGGAGGCGAGGCTGGTGAGGGCGAAGTTCACCACGATGTAGATCAGGGCGATCACGAAGAGGGTCGCGATCGTGTTGCTGTAGTTGGCCGAGATCTGCCGGTTCATGGAGAGCAGTTCCGCGAAGCCGAGCAGGGCGCCACCGAGCGCGGTGTCCTTGAGGATCACCACGAGCTGGCTGACCAGGGCCGGCAGCATCGCCGTGACGGCCTGCGGGATCAGCACGTAGGCCATGGTCTGACCCTTGCGCATGCCGATCGCCTTGGCCGCGTCGGTCTGGCCGCGGGGCAGGGAGAGCACTCCGGCCCGGACGATCTCGGCGATGACCGCCGAGTTGTAGAGGACCAGACCCGTGACGACGGCCCAGAACGGCCGGGTGTCGGAGGGGACGTCCATGAACTGCGGCGAGTACAGCGCGGAGCTGAACAGCATCAGCATCAGGACCGGGATGGCACGGAAGAACTCCACCCACGTACCGACCGGCCCCCGCACCCAGGCGTGGTCGGACAGTCGGCCGATGCCCAGCACCGCTCCCAGCGGGAGGGCGATCACCATGGCGAGCGCCCCGGCCTTGAGGGTCTCCAGGAGGCCCGGGATCAGGTACGTCGTCCAGACCTGGCTGTCGGTGACGAAGGGCGTCCACTTGTCGGCGGCGAGCTGGCCCTTCTCCGCCATGAGGGACAGCGCCCACCACATGACGAGACCGAACAGGACGACGAAGATCCCGCTGTAGATCCAGTTGCGCACCTTGGCCCTGGGGCCGGGGGCGTCGTACAGCACGGAGGTCATCGCTTCACCGCCACTCGCTTGGCCACCCAGCCCAGGAACAGGCCGGTCGGCAGGGTCAGCAGGACGAAGCCGAGGGCGAAGATCGCGAAGACGGCGAAGAGGGCCTGCGCCTCGTTCTCCATCATTTCCTTCATCAGCAGGGCCGCCTCGGCCACGCCGATGGTGGCCGCCACCGTGGTGTTCTTGGTGAGCGCGATCAGTACGTTGGCGAGCGGTGCGACGACCGCCCGGAAGGCCTGGGGGAGCACGATCAGGGTGAGCACCTGGAAGAAGCTCAGACCCAGTGCGCGCGCCGCCTCGGCCTGACCCACGGGCACGGTGTTGATGCCGGAGCGCAGCGCCTCGCAGACGAAGGTGCCGGTGTAGGCGATCAGTCCGAGGACCGCGAGCCGGAAGCCGGTCTCCTTGAAGGTGTCGCCGCCCAGGTTGATGCCGAGGGTCTGGCTGAGACCCAGTGAGCAGCCGATGACCAGCAAGGTGAGCGGGGTGTTGCGCACCAGGTTGACGTACGCGGTACCGAAGCCCCGCAGCAGCGGGACCGGGCTGACCCGCATCCCCGCCAGGACGGTGCCCCAGATCAGGGACCCGACCGCCGAGTAGAGGGTGAGCTGAACCGTCACCCAGAAGGCTCCGAGCACGTCGTACTGCCCGGAATCAAGAAAATCGAACACGATGCCCTGCGCTCTCCCCAGGATGGCCGGTGAGGTGCGCCGCCGCCCGCGGCAGGCGGGCGGCGGCGCTCCTCACCGATGAATCAGCTGCCTTCGGTGATCTGCGGGGCAGGCTCGCTCTTGAAGTTGGCCGGGCCGAGGTTCTTGTCGACGGCCTTCTGCCAGCTGCCGTCCTCGACCATCTTCTTGAGCGCGGCGTTGATCTTGGTCTGGAGCTCCTTGTCGCCCTTCTTCAGACCGATGCCGTAGTTCTCGTTGCTCAGGCTCAGCCCGACCAGCTTGAACTTGCCCTTGTTCTTCTCCTGGGCCGCGTAGCCCGCCAGGATCGAGTTGTCCGTGGTCAGCGCGTCCACGGCCTTGTTCTCCAGGCCGGTGAGGCACTCGGAGTAACCACCCTGCTCGAGCAGGTCGGCCTCGGGGGCCAGCTTGGTCTTGACGTTCTGCGCCGAGGTGGAGCCGGTGACCGAGCAGAGCTTCTTCTTGTTCAGGTCCTCGGCCTTGGTGATGCTCGAGTCGTCGGCGCGGACCAGCAGGTCCTGGTGCGCGAGGAAGTACGGGCCGGCGAAGTCGACCTTCTCCTTGCGCTTGTCGTTGATCGAGTAGGTCGCGACGACGAACTTGACGTCGCCGTTCGCGATCAGGTTCTCGCGCTCGGCGCTGACGGCCTGCTTGAACTCGATCTGGTCGGGCTGGTAGCCGAGCTCCTTGGCGACGTAGGTCGCGACGTCGACGTCGAAGCCGGTGTACTTGCCGTCCGGGGTCTTCAGGCCCAGGCCGGGCTGGTCGTACTTGATGCCGACGACGAGCTTGTCCTTCTTGGCGCCGCCGGACGCACCGCCGTCAGTGGCGGCGTCCTGCTTGCTGCCGCCACACGCGGTCGCGGTCAGGGCAAGGGCGACGGCGACGGCCGCGGCCGCAGCGGCCTTGGAGATCTTCATGGTGAACTTCCCTCGGATGAGACGTTGTTGAACGACGAGCGACGCTTACGGCGCACGCACGGCCGACAGGAACCGATCCGGTGGTGATCCGCATACGGATGACTACCAGACGGAAACCTCAGTGGTGCAGGATCTTCGACAGGAAGTCCTTCGCCCGATCACTGCGCGGGTTGCTGAAGAACTGCTCGGGAGTCGCTTCTTCGACGATCTTTCCGTCGGCCATGAAGACGACCCGGTTGGCGGCGGAGCGCGCGAAGCCCATCTCGTGCGTGACCACCACCATGGTCATCCCCTCGCGGGCGAGCTGCTGCATGACCTCCAGCACCTCGTTGATCATCTCCGGGTCCAGGGCCGAGGTCGGCTCGTCGAAGAGCATCACCTTCGGCTCCATGGCCAGCGCCCGGGCGATCGCCACGCGCTGCTGCTGGCCACCGGAGAGCTGCGCCGGGTACTTGTCGGCCTGCGTGCCGACGCCGACCCGCTCCAGCAGGGCCACCGCCTTCTCGCGAGCCGCCGCCTGGTCGGTCTTGCGGACCTTCTGCTGGCCCAGCATGACGTTCTGCAGCACCGTCTTGTGCGCGAAGAGGTTGAACGACTGGAAGACCATGCCGACGTCGGCACGCAGCCGGGCGAGTTCCTTGCCCTCGGAGGGCAGTTCCTTGCCGTCGAGCGTGATGGTGCCCGAGTCGATGGTCTCCAGGCGGTTGATCGTCCGGCACAGCGTGGACTTGCCCGATCCCGAAGGACCGATCACCACGACCACCTCACCGCGGGCAATGCTCAGATCGATGTCCTGAAGCACGTGCAGCGCGCCGAAGTGCTTGTTGACGTTGCTCAGTACGACCAGGTCGTCTGCGGCACCGGCCGCGTCCTGCACGTCCTTGGTCACTGATACTCCGCTCATCGGCTTCTTGCTCCGTCCTCCTCGGTTGGGAGGACAGTAGTGACGTGACGCGCACAACGTCATCACATCTGAGGGAGAATTGAGGATAACGATCCGGCCTCTTCCGGATACGCTCCGTGCGCGACACCGATCTGGTCGATCATGTACGCGTACCGGGTGCATAACGGAAGGCGCGCCGGAGCGGGACCCCCTTGACGTGGGACTCCTCATGGGCGTGGATGCATGGTGGCCCGGCGTGTGACCATTCCGGGTGCAGCCCGAGCCAGAAGCGAGAGAAAGAGGAGAGGGGGACCCATGAGACTGCTGCTCGTCGAGGACGACGACCACGTTGCGGCGGCCCTGTCCGCGATCCTCTCCCGCCACGGCTTCCAGGTCACCCATGCCCGCAACGGCGAGGAGGCCCTGCAGGCGCTGCTGCCCGCCGGTGCCCCGGCCGGCCCCCAGCCCTACGGCGTGATCCTGCTCGACCTCGGCCTGCCCGACCAGGACGGCTACGAGGTGTGCGGCAAGATCCGCAAGCGCACCGCCACCCCCGTGATCATGGTGACCGCGCGGGCCGACGTACGCTCCCGCATCCACGGCCTGAACATGGGCGCCGACGACTACGTGGTCAAGCCCTACGACACCGGCGAGCTCCTCGCCCGTATCCACGCCGTCGCCCGGCGCACCGGCGCCGCCGAGGAGGCCGCCGCCCCCGGGGCCGGTACGCCCGCCACGGTCCGGCTCGGCCCCGTCAGCATCGAGCTCCCCACCCGCCGGGTCAGCGTGGACGGCGCCGACGTACCGCTCACCCGCAAGGAATTCGACCTGCTGGCCCTGCTCGCGCAGCGGCCCGGAGTCGTCTTCCGCCGCGAGCAGATCATCAGCGAGGTGTGGCGCACGAGCTGGGAGGGGACCGGCCGCACGCTGGAGGTCCACGTCGCCTCGCTGCGCTCCAAGCTGCGCATGCCCGCCCTCATCGAGACCGTCCGAGGGGTGGGCTACCGGCTCGTCGCCCCGGGCGCTCCCTAGGGGTCCCCTGCCGTGCGTGCCCGTTTGCTCCCGCTGCTCGTCATCCTGATGGCGGGCACGCTGCTCGCCCTCGGTTTCCCGCTCGCGGTGAGCCTGGCCGCCGGGCAGCAGCAACGGGTGGTCGTCGACCGGATCGACGACAGCGCCCGCTTCGCCGCCCTCGCGCAGTTCTTCATCGACGCCCAGGGCTCCGGAGCCACCGGCGCCGAAGAGCGCAGAGAGACGCTCCAGCTCGAACTCGCCCGCTACCAGACCCTGTACGGAATCCGGGCCGGCATCTTCTACCGCGACGACAACGCCCTGGTCCGGTCCCCGAGCTGGTGGCAGCTCCCGGAATCCCGCGAGGGGCGCCGCGCCTTCCAGGATGCGCTGGCCGGCCGGCGCAGCCACGATCCCCCTCAGGTGTGGCCCTGGCAGACCCACGGCAAACTGCTCGTCGTCTCGCCGGTGGTCCTCGACGGCGATGTCGTCGCCGTCGTCGCCACCGAATCCCCGACCGACGAGATGCGCGCCCGGATCCTGAAGGGCTGGCTGCTGATCGCCGGCGGGCTCGCCGCCGCCATGCTGGTCGCTTTCGGCGCCGCCCTCAGGCTCACCAGCTGGGTGCTCAAGCCCGTGCAGACCCTGGACGCCGCCGCCCACGGCATCGCCACGGGACGGATGAACTCGCGGGTAGCCGCCGCCGGCGGGCCCCCGGAACTCCAACGCCTGGCCCACTCGTTCAACGAGATGGCCGACAACGTCGAAGAGGTCCTGGAGCAGCAGCGGGCGTTCGTCGCCGACGCCTCCCACCAGCTGCGCAACCCGCTCGCGGCGCTGCTCCTGCGGATCGAGCTGCTCGCCCTGGAACTGCCCGAGGGGAACGAGGAGATCGCCTCCGTCCGCACCGAGGGCAAGCGCCTCACCCAGGTCCTGGACGACCTGCTGGACCTGGCGCTCGCCGAGCACGCCTCCGCCGAGATCAGCCTGACCGACATCGGGGCGCTGACAGCCGAGCGGGTCGCCGCGTGGCGCCCCTACGCCGAGGAGAAGGGCGTACGACTCACCGAGACGGGCCGGACCGCCGTCACCGGCTGGGCCGACCCCATCGCCCTGTCCAGCGCGCTCGACGCCGTCATCGACAACGCCCTCAAGTTCACCCCCACGGGTGAGGAGGTCGAGGTCTCGGTCTCCACCGCCGGGCGCTCCGTCCGCGTGGTCGTCGCCGACCGCGGGCCCGGCCTCACCGAGGAAGAGCTGCTCCGGGTCGGCGGCCGCTTCTGGCGCAGCGGCCGCCACCAGAACATCAAGGGCTCCGGTCTCGGCCTGTCGATCTCCCGGGCCCTGCTCGCCGCGGGCGGCGGGTCCCTCTCCTACGAGACGAACCCGCCGCACGGGCTGCGGGTGACGGTGGCGGTCCCGCGCACCGACCCGCAGGGCGCGTAACCCGCAGGGCGCCCGGCCCGGGCCACTGCCCACGGCCGCCGCCCCGGGTGCCCGCCCGGACCGCTGCCCCGGGTGCGCCCGGCCCCACGTCACTGCCCCCGCCGCTACCAGGTGAGCGAGACCCGCGCCGGGGCCGACACCGCGTACAGCTCGTCGACGGCCCGGACCTCGAAGGCCGCCGCCCGCTCCCGCCCGGCGCGCGGGACGGCGGGCAGGTACAGGGCGGTGCCGCAGGTGCCCCCGAGGAAGCGGCGGCCGCCGCCCGGCAGGATCCGCCACACCTCGTAGTGGCGCGGACGCCCGCCCGGACCGGCGGCCGCCCGCCAGGACAGGCGCAGCCACGCCCGGCCGTCCTGCCGGGCCGAGGCGTCCACGACCGGAGCCGTCGGCGGTGCCGGGCGCCGGGTGCGGGGCTCGTCGTGCACCGAGACGGCGCCGATCCGCCACGCCACCGGCTTCGTCCCGGGCGCGGTGATCCGTACCGCCAGCCCGTACGCGGTCCTGCCCGCCAGCGGCGCGAGCCCGGCCCGTGTCGTGCGCCAGCCCTGCCCGCTGTCCCGGCTCCGGGCCGGCAGCCACGTGTACGGGACCGGCTCGCCGGGGGCCGACGGCTCGCGGACGGCCACCCCGACCTCCACCGCGACCGGCTCCGGCCCGGAGGCGTGCACCAGCTCCAGGACCGACCCGCGGGTCAGCGGCAGCCGCGTGGAGTGCAGCCCGATGACCACGGGAGCGGTCAGGGCGCCCTCGACCAGCAGACTGGAGCCGCCGCGCCAGGCGTTCTCGAAGTCCAGGGTGACCGACGGGCGCCCCCCGGCGGTGTCCATCGCCCAGCGGCGGCCCGGCAGCCGGTCCTGCAGCCCGAGGTGGTTCCAGGGCGTGTCGGAGGCGACCTTGCCGTCCTCGTACCAGCGCAGCCCGTGCCCGGTGTTGAAGGAGCAGGCGAAGGGGAGCCCGGTGACGGTGGACCGGTCGGCGACGGCCGTCGCGGGGGCCCGCCAGCGGGCCGCGGGCGCGGGGCGGGCCGGGTCCAGGGACTCGCCCGTCCAGAACCGGTCGTCGGCGCGGTGGAAGGCCCCGGGGGAGCGGTCGGTGAGGTGGTTACGGGTCCACTCGGGCCGGTAGAAGCCGTAGCTGACGACATGGTCGCGATCGCGCGGGACGATCGCGTCCCAGTCGACGGGGGAGTCCCAGCCGCGCGACTCGGTGTCCACGGCGGCCCACAGGTCGTGGCGGGAGCGGCCGAGGCGGTCGGCGAGGGCGCCCGAGGCGGCCAGGCTGTCCGGGGTCCAGCGGAAGTCCACGAACATCGTGTCCGAGACCTTCCCGGCCCGGTCCTCGAAGAACTCCTGGTTGAGCGCGTTGAGGGCGCCCTGCCAGCCCACCCGGCCGGTGCTGTTCATGGCGTCGTACCAGGTGATGCGCAGACCGTGGGGCTCGCCGGCCGCCCGCAGGGCGCGCAGGAACTCCCGCATCCGGGTGGCGAGCGCGCTGTCCCCGCCGTCGGTCTCGGCGTTGACGAACCAGCCGTCGAAGCCGTACGTCCGCGCCACCCGGACGAGCTTGTCCGCGAGCGGAAAACGGCCGAGGGCGTCCCGCCGCACCAGGTCGCGGGTCCACCGGAGGTCGCCGCCGTAGGCGACGGGCGGCAGGAACACGTTGCCCAGCACCCGGACCCCGTTGCGGTGGGCGGCGTCGACCACGGGCGCGTTCGGGGCGAGCACGATCCCCTCGCCGGCGGAGCCGCCCCAGAAGACCAGCTCGTCGATGTACGCCCAGTGCGTGAGCGCGTAGTGGTCGGCGGTCGGGGAGCCCTGGGAGGGGTTTCCGGCCGTGGGCCCGAAGGAGACGAGGGAGGAGATCCGGGCCTGGCCGGCGCGGGCGTCCCGGTTCGCCGGGACCGGGGTGAACCGCTCCGCCAGGGGCACGGTCGCGGTGTTGTGGGCCAGATCGGGGTCGCTGCCGGGGGTCCACCGGCTGAGCGAGCGCCACACGATCCCGGGGCCGGGCGTCCCCGCCGGGAGGGAGTCCGGGAACCAGTACGAGGCGTACGGGGCCAGGTCGGCCGGGGCCGGAGCCGGGGCCGGCGCGGAGGCCGGCGCCCCCGCGGGTGACGGCGCGGCGGCGGCCCGGGCGCGGCCCGCGAGGCCCAGCAGCGCGGCGGCCCCGGCCCCGGTGGCCAGCACTCTGCGCCGGGTCGGCCGTATCGCGGCGGGCGGCGTCGTACGCGGATCGACGCCGCTGTCGCTGTCGCTGTCGGGGCCGGTGTCGTGGCCGGTGTCGGGCATGCGGGGCTCCTCACGAGGCGATCGGGATCAAGGTCGGGATCGGGATCGGGACCGGTCAGGTCACGTCACGTCGTGCACGCGCAGTACCTCGGTGATGCCGCGCGCGGCCAGGTGGGCCGGGTCCGCGGCGTGCTCCGCCAGCACCACCGCGGGTCGCACCCCCCGGGCCGCGAGCGTGGCCCAGGCTTCGAAGAACGCGCCGCCGGGGGCGCACACGGAGCGCCCCGGCGCCGCTTCCGCCGCCCCGCCCGGACCCCGGCCGTTCCCGCCGGGCCCGCCGTCGACGTCCACCGTGATGCCCGCGGTGAGGTCCTCGCCGAGGTCCTCGCGGGCGTCCACGGCGAGCGCGGTCGTCCGCGGGGCCGGGCGGTGCGCGCGCCCCCGCCACTCCTCGGTGATCCGGGCGATGGCGGCGCCGGCCGGCTTCGTCCGGCGGTCGTTGGTGAGCAGGCCGAGGCCGTACTCCAGCTCCGGGAAGTCCGCGAGCCCGCGCGACACGTCGTGCGAGCACCACCAGGTCACACCCCACACGTCCGGACAGTCCAGCGCGTTCGCGACCGTGGCCTCGGTGAACCGCGCCGCCCGATCGGGCGGGATCAGCGGCGCCGGCGCGCCCACCTCCTGGAGCCACACCGGGCGGTGCGGATCGAGGGCCCAGGCCTTGGAGAGCTCGATCAAGTACGCGGCATGGTGCTCGGTCGCCGCCCCGCTCCCGCCGTGGCGCTGGGCGGTGCCGTTGAACACCCAGGAGTGCACGGCGGTGGCCGCGCCCATCCGGGCCGCCTGGGCGGCGGTGAAGGGGTGCCCGTCCTGGTACCAGGCGGCGTCGTACTCGGCGTGCAGATGGAGCCGCCCGGGCGCGCCCTCCTCGCAGGCGGCGAGCATCCGCTCCAGCCACCGGGCCGCCTGGTCCGGGGTGATCCGGTCGGGGTCGGGATGCGGGGCGTCGGAGAACTGGTTGATCTCGTTGCCGACGGTCATGCCCAGGAAGTTCGGCCGGCCGGCGAGGGCCGCGGCCAGCGTGCGCAGGTACTCCTCCTGCCCGGCGACCACGTCCGGGTCGGTGAAGATGCTGCGCCGGTGCCAGGTCCGGGTCCAGGCGGGCAGGAAGTCGAAGCTCGACAAGTGCCCCTGCAGGCCGTCCACGTTGACGTCGAGCCCGCGCTCGGCAGCCGCGTCGGCGAGCGCGACGAGCTGCTCGACGGCGCGCGGCCGGATCAGCGTCCGGTTCGGCTGGAAGACCGGCCACAGCGGGAAGACGCGGATGTGGTCCAGCCCGAGCGCGGCGATCGAGTCGAGGTCGGCCCGGACCTCGTCGAGGTCGAAGTCCAGCCAGTGGTGGAACCAGCCGCGGGCCGGCGTGTAGTTGGCGCCGAAGCGGAGCGCGTCATCGTGCACAGGGCGTCCCGGGGTTCTGGAGTTCTGCAGGAATTCAGCGGATGCGCCACAACCTGCCGGTGCCGAAGAGGAAAGTCAACAAGGCCTCACATCCTCGTGCTTATGCGCTTCAGCCCAGTTGACACAAGGGTCGTGTTCGGCGGAATCTTGGCTGACTAATGCGCTTTAGTTGTGGCTGGCCACAGGGAAGTGTGTGGAAATGGACAGCGGTATTTCGGTCACGGCGATCACCACTCCGGCCCTGTTTACCGGACCGCCCGGAGCGCCCGCGCAGGTGGTCCGCGTACGGATCCGCAGGGACGGTCCCGCCGGACCGCTCCACGTCACCGTGCACGGCGCGGGCCTCACCACGCCGCACCCGCGCGTCCTGCGCGCGCACCAGCGCGCACCGGATTCCACCGTCGAGGTCGCCGTCCGTACCGGAGCCGCAGCGCCGGGCGAGGTGCTGGCCGCCACCGCCCGCGTCGCCACCCCCGACGGGCGTTCGCTCGCCGAGCTGCCGTTCGCGCTGACCGTCGCCGAGCCCGGCTGGACCGTCCGGCTCGTCCCGCACTTCCACTACGACCCGATGTGGTGGAACACCCAGGCCGCCTACACCGCCCTGTGGGACGCCCCGCTGCGGCCCGGCGAGGCGGAGCGCGGCTGGGAGTACGAGGGCGTCCCCGCCTTCACCCTGATCCCGCTCCACCTCCAGCAGGCGCGCGAGGACCCGGCGTACCGCTTCGTGCTCTCGGAGGTCGACTACCTCAAGCCGTACTGGGACACCCACCCGGACGACCGGGCCGAACTGCGCGCGCTGATCGCCGAGGGCCGGGTAGAGATCGTCGGCGGCACCTACAACGAGCCGAACACCAACCTCGTCTCCGCCGAGACCACCCTCCGCGGCGCGGTCCACGGCCTCGCCCTGCACCGCGGCACCCTGGGCGCCGACCCGCGCACCGCCTGGCAGCTCGACGTCTTCGGCCACGACCCGTCCTTCCCCGCCCTGATGGCGGGCTGCGGACTCGACTCCGCCGTCCTCGCGCGCGGCCCCCACCACCACTGGGGCCCGATGATGCACCGCTGGGGCGATCCCCTGCGGGCACCCGCAGCGATGCAGCTGCCCGCCGAGTACGAGTGGATCGCGCCCGGCGGCGACGGACTGCTGCTGCACTACCTGCCCGCGCACTACTCGGCCGGCTGGCCCTCCCACCGGGCGCCCGACGCCGGGGCCGCCGCCGAGCAACTGCTCGACCTGTACGAACTGCTGCGCACCTGCGCCGCGACCCGGAACGTCCTGATCCCGATGGGCACGGACTTCTCCTGGCCGCACCGCTGGGGCCTGGACGTCCAGCACGCCTGGAACCGGCGCTACTGCTGGCCCCGCATGGAGCACTCCGGTCCGCGCGCCCACTTCGACGCCGTCCGGGCCGAGTTCGCGGCGCGGGGCGAGCGGCCGCTACCGGTCACCCGGGAGATGGGCCCCGTCTACACCGGCAAGGACGTCACCTACATCGACGTGAAACAGGCGCACCGGGCCGCCGAGAACCTCCTCGAACAGGCCGAGGCCTTCGCGGCCCTGGCCTGCGCGCAGGGACTCCTGGACCACCCGGCGCAGACGCTGGGCAAGGCCTGGCGCCACCTCGTGCACGCCGCACACCACGACGCCGTCACCGGGACCTTCTCCGACCAGGTGTACCTGGACCTGCTGCCGACCTGGCGGGAGGCGTACGAACTGGCCGCCGCCGTACGGGAGGAGGCGCTGGCCGCACTGACGGACGCGGCGGACACCAGGGGGCCGGGGCCCGTGCCGGGGCCGCGGCCGGAGTCGGGGCTGCTGGCCGTGACCGTGTACAACCCGGTGTCGTGGCCGCGGACCGACCTGGTCCGGGTGTCGCTGGACGCGGCCGCGACGGCCGTCGCGGGACTCGCGGGGGTCACGGCCGCGCCGGCGCACCGGATCACCGTCCGCGACGCCGGGGGCCGGTGCGCGCCCGTCCATGTCGAGGCCGCGGCCGGCGAGCGGGCGGAGTTGGTCTTCCTCGCCGAGGAGGTGCCCTCGCTCGGGTACCGGACCTGGTGGCTGGCGGCCGCCGGGGACCAGGGCGCCCCGGACCGGGGGCTTCCGGCCTCGGGCGGCTGGGAGCCGGCGGAGGGCCTCGTCGTGGAGAACGAGGCCTTCCGTGCCGAGGCCGACCCGGCACGCGGCGGCGGACTCGCCCGCTTGCTGGACCGGCGCTCGGGGCAGGAGCTCATGAGCGCCGGGGAGGTGGACGAACTGCTCGTGCAGGACGAGTACGACCGACACCCCTTCTTCGAGGAGGGGCCCTGGCACCTGCTCCCCAAGGGCCCGGGCACCGGCTCCGGCTCCGCGCCCGCCACCTCCTGCCGGGTGGAGCGCGGTCCGCTCGGGGCGCGGATCGTCGCCACCGGGCGCACCGGGCCGGTCCGCTGGACCCGCACCACCACCCTGTGGCGGGGCCTCGACCGGGTCGAACTGACCACGCGCATCGACGGGTTCACCGGCGCCGACCAGCTGTTGCGGCTGCGCATACCGGCCGACGTGCCGGGTGCGATCCCGGTCGCGGAGACCGCTGCCGCCGCTGTGGGGCGCGGCTTCGCCTTCCCCGAGGCGGATGCCGGGGCCGACCACACGCGGGCCCCGTGGACCCTGGACAGCCCCTGCCTGAACTGGTTCGCGCTCTCGGCGCCGCTGGTCGGGCCGGACCGGGCGCTGGGCGCGGCGGAGATCGTGCTGCCGGACGCGGGAACTCCCGACGGGCTGCGGGAGTTGGTGACCGCGCTGGGCCGCCACGGGGTCACCGCGACCCCCACCCGGCCCGCCGGTCCGCGCTGGGGCGACCTGGCGGCGGACAGCAGCCTCCCGGACTTCCGGATCGCCCTCGGCGGCCCCGGGGCCAATGCCTTTACGGCGGCGGTGCTGGCGGCGGCCGATCCCGCGCACGAACAGGCCGTACGAGAACACGCCCGGGTCTGGATCCCGGCCCGGGCCCCGCTCCGCGCGCTCTGGAGCCCCGGCTGCGACCTCACCGGGATCCGGGACCTGCCGGTCCTGGTGCACACCGGGTCACCGGCGGAACTGGCCCGGGCCGTCGCCGCTTCGGGCCGCCTGGAGGCCGCCGGGCAGCCGGCCGGGGTGGCCGGGCGCGAAGTTCCGTACGCGCAGCGGACCGTCGGGATCCTGGTCCGCGGCACGCCCGGCTTCGCGGTGGACACGGCGGGCCGCCTGCACAGCAGCCTGATGCGTTCTTGCACCGGCCGGCCCGCCGGGGAGTGGATGGACCCGCCCCGGCGCACCGCCCCGGACGGCAGCTCCTTCCAGCTCCAGCACTGGACGCACGTCTTCGAGCACGCGCTGGTCGCGGGCGAGGGGGACTGGCGGGCGCTGGATCTGCCGCGCCGGGGACGGGAGTTCAACAAGCCCCTCACCGCCGTGGTCACCGTCCCGACGGGCGGTCCGAGGCCGGCGACCCGGTCGCTGCTCGGAGTGGAACCGGCCGACCGGGTCCTGGTCGAGGCCGTGAAACGGGGCGAGGAGGGCGGCCTCGCTGTCCGGCTGCGCGAGACGCACGGCCGCGCGGCGGAGCCCGAGGTGCGCGGCCCCGGTGCCGGTCCTGGTCCCGGTCCCGGTCCTGGTCAGGCGGCAGATCCGGTCGTCGAGGCGGACCTCATGGACCGGCCGCGCGGCGCCTTCACGGCGGGCATCCGGGGCGCGGCCACCACCACACTGCTGCTGCCCACGGCCTCGGGCATGCCGTTGCGGAAGGGGGAACGGGAGCCGCACCAGCCCGTGTTCAGCCGCTACTGGCTGCACAACACGGGGACCGCGCCACTGGGGGACGCGCCGTACACGGTGACATGTGACGGAGACCCGTCCGCCGCGACGGTCACCGTCTCCTCCCACGGTGGCGCGGGCGGCGCCGTAGTGCTGGAGGTCCGCGCCCCCGACGGCTGGCAGGCCTCCTGGACCCGGCGCGTCGTGGAACTGGCCCCGGGTGGGCACGAGCGGATCCCGCTGAGCGTGGTTCCCGCGGGCGGGGCGGGAGCCGGGACCGGCCCCGGACCCGGCCCCGGCGAACACCTGGTCAGGATCCTCGCCGTCACCCCTGCGGGGGAGTTCGAGGACGTGCTGACGGTGACCGTGCCGGGCGGCTCCGTCCCGGCCGGGCTGTGGGTGGAGGCGCCCGAGCCGGCCGTGACCGTGGCGCCGGGCGCGCGGGGGCGCGTACGGGCCCGGATCGGCGCCACCGGCGTGCGGACCGCGCTGATGGGGCTGGCCCACGCCGTCTCCCCGTACGGCACCTGGGGGTTGATCGGCCCCGCGACAAGGCCCCTGCACGTCCCGGCGGACGGGGTGGCCGAGGTGGAGTTCGAGCTGCGGCCGCCGCTCGACACCCCTCCCGGGGACCACTGGATGCTCGTCAAGGCGGTCTGTCAGGGCAGGATCGCGTACGGTCCGGCCATTGCCCTCCGTATTCCGCCACGCGTGACGTACTCGAAGGACGAATGAGACAGGCCATGGCCCGCAGACCCACGATCAAGGACATCGCCCGGCAGGCCGGGGTGTCGGAGAGCGCCGTTTCCTTCGCGCTCAACGACCGGCCGGGCGTCTCGCAGGACACCCGGGCCCGGATCCGCCGCGTCGCCGAGGAACTCGGCTGGCAGCCCAACAGCGCCGCCCGGGCCCTGTCCGGCGAACGGTCCGGCGCCGTCGGCCTGGTCCTCGCCCGGCCCGCGCACACGCTCGGCGTCGAGTCCTTCTTCCTCCAACTCGTCTCCGGCATCCAGGAGGTGCTCTCCGCCGCCCGGACCGCCCTGCTGTTCCAGGTCGTCGAGGACATCGACGCCGAATGCGCGGTCTACCGCCGCTGGTGGGCCGAGCGGCGGGTCGACGGTGTCCTCGTGGTCGACCCGCGTACGAGCGACCCGCGCCCGGCGCTCCTGGAGCAACTGGCCCTGCCCGCCGTCACGATCGGCGAGTCGGCGCCCGTGGGAGACGGGGGGCCAGGGGCAGGGACAGGGGCAGGGGTCGGGGTCGGGGGCGCTCCGTCCGGGACCCTCTCCTCCGTCCGGGCCGACGATGCCGGTGCCATGGCCCAGGTGCTCGACCACCTGCACGAGCTGGGCCACCGCCGCATCACGCACATCGCCGGACTCCCCGGCCTCGCCCACACGGTCCGCCGGATGGAGTCCCTGCGGACCGAGGCGGCCCGGCGCGGGCTCGGCCCGGAACAGGTGCGTTCGGTGGTCACCGACTACTCCGACGCCGAGGGCGCGGCGGCCACCCGCCGGGTCCTCGCCGAGCCGCTGCCGCCCACCGCGCTCGTCTACGACAACGACGTGATGGCCGTCGCCGGGAGCGCGGTCGCCGCCGAGCTGGGCATCCCCGTCCCGGGCCGGCTGTCGATCGTGGCCTGGGACGACTCCGCGCTCTGCCGGGTCACCCACCCCCGGCTCACCGCGCTCGTCCGGGACACCGCCAGCTTCGGCCGGCTGGCCGCCGAGGAACTCCTGGCCGTCCTCGCGGGCAGCCCGCCCGGGGTCCGGATCAGCGAGCAGCCGCGCCTGGAGCCTCGCGAGAGCACGGCGCCGCCTCCGGCGCATACTGAATCCTGAACCCTTCCTGGAGCCGCCACCGTGATCATTCCCACCGCCCCGTTTCCCGCACCGCGAGCCGCCGCAGCTTCCTCCGGCCATACGGTGGCGATCGACATCGGCGGTACGAAGATCGCCGGGGCGCTGGTGCACCCCGACGGCACGATGACGGCCACCACCCGCCGCCCGACCCCGCGCGGCGTGGACGGGGACGGCGTGATGGCGGCGGTCGCCGAGGTCGTCGCCGAGCTGTCCGAGTCGCCGCTGTGGGCCTCGGCCGTCCGCTGCGGGATCGGCAGCGCCGGGCCCGTGGACGCGTCCCGGGGCACGGTCAGCCCGGTCAACATCGGCGCGTGGCGGGAGTTCCCGGTCCAGGAGCGGGTCGTGGCGGAGCTCGCGGCGCACGGAGCCGATCTGCCGACCGTGCTGGCCGGTGACGGGGTGGCGATGACCGCCGCCGAGCACTGGCTGGGCGCGGCCCGCGGGCACGCGAACGCGCTGTGCATGGTGGTCTCCACCGGCGTCGGCGGTGGCCTGATCCTGAACAACCAGCTCCACCCCGGCCCCACGGGCAACGCGGGGCACATCGGTCACATCAGCGTGGCCTTCGACGGTGAACCGTGCGTCTGCGGCGGCCGCGGCTGCGTCGAGTCGATCGCCTCCGGCACGGCGATCGCCCGCTGGGCGCTCGAGCAGGGCTGGACCCCGTCCGACGCCGCGCCGGACACCGCATCGGGCACCGCGGGAGGCGGAGGCGATGCCACGGCGGCGGGCGTGGCCGCCGCCGCCGCGGCGGGCGACCCGATCGCCGTGGCCGCGTTCGACCGGGCGGGTCGCGCGCTGGCCGCCGCCATCGCGGCCACCGCGACCCTCGTCGAGACGGACATCGCGGTCATCGGCGGTGGAGTGGCGACCGCCGGGGACACCCTCTTCGCCCCGATCCGCCGCCACCTCGCGGCCTACGCCACGCTCTCCTTCGTCAAGGACGTCCAGGTGGTCCCGGCGATGCTGGGCACCCACGCGGGGCTGATCGGCGCGGCCGCGGCGGCAACGATGCTGCTGCCCTCGTCGTCCTCGTGAACCCCGGGGGCTCTCCGGTTGCCCTCCCGGTCCTCGGCGGCCTCAGGGCTTGACGGACCGGTAGTACCGGCGGGCGCCCTCGTGCAGCTCCAGGGGGTCGGTGTAGATCGCCGTCCGCAGGTCCACGAGCTGCGCCGCATGCACCTCGCGCCCGACGATGTCGCGGCTGCCGATCACCGTCCGCGTCAGCTCCTCGGTCAGCCGGGGGTCGGCCCCCGCCGTGGTGACCAGCAGGTTCGGCACGGCCAGGGTCGCCACCGAGCTGGTGTTGCGCGCGCGTGTGTACGCGTCCTGCGGCATGACCGCCGTCCGGTAGTAGCGCGCCGGGCTGCCGCTCTCCTGGAGCTGTTCCACCAGGTCGCCGAGTTGCACGAGCCGGATGTCGAAGCGCTCCGACAGCTCGCGGACGGCGTTCGTCGGCAGGCCGCCGGACCAGAAGAAGGCGTCGATCCGGCCGGCCTCCAGCTCGCCCGGCATGGTGTCGATGCCGATGGACACCGACGTGATGTCCAGCACCGGGTCGATCTCGGCCGCCTTGAGCAGCCGCTCCGAGACGAGCCGCACCCCGGAGCCGGGCTGGCCTATGGCGACCCGCTTGCCGCGCAGGTCACGGGCCGACTGCACCGGGGAGTCGGCCGGGACCACCAGCTGCACGTAGTCGTCGTAGAGTCGCGCTACCCCTTGCAGCCGGTCCGCGCCGGGCTTCCCGTCGAGCCGGTACTTGGCCACCGCGTCGGCCGTCGCCACTGTGTAGTCCGCCTCACCGGTGGCCAGCCGCTTGAGGTTCTCCTGCGAGCCCTCGCTGGTCTCCAGCCGTACGTCCACCTCGGGCATACCCTGCCCGAGCGCCTGCTCCAGCAGCTGCCCGTACCGGTGGTAGACCCCGGTCCGCGCGCCCGTGCTGAAGGTCAGCTCGCCCCGCAGTTCCGGCTGCCCGAAGGGCTTCAGCCACCAGGTGAGGATCCCGAGGACGGCGAGTACGGCCACCAGGACCCGCAGGGCGTGGCGCCTGCTGATCCGGGGCGGTACGAGAGGCATGGCCGCGATCCTGCCACCCGGCCGCCGTCCTGTCACGGCGCGGTCCGTCCGGGGGCTCCGGAGCGGAGCCGTCGCAGCAGCTCGTGGGCGGCCGGGCCGGGCGGCCCGTCGGTGCGCCAGGCCAGGGCGACCCGCCCGCTCAGCACGGGCTCGGTGATCCGCAGCGCGCACAGTCCGTTGCTGTTTCCGCTGCTGCTTCTGCTGCTTCTGCTGCCGTCGGTGCCGGTGCCGGTGCCGGTGCCGCTGCCGCTGCCGGTCCGCGGGTCCGCCGCCGACTCCGCACCCGAGGGGACCACCGCCACCCCCAGCCCCCGTGCGGCCAGCCGTACCAGGACGGCGGGCGCCGCCGCCTCGAAGTCCACCCGCGGGGCGAATCCGGCCTGCGCGCACGCCCGCTCCAGCACCCCGCGCATCCCGGTCCCGCGCGGCAGGCTGATCAGGGGCCGGCCGCGCAGGGCGGAGAGCGGGACCGCGCCGTCCACGGCGGCCGCCACCAGGGGATCGTCCGCCCGTACCGCCGCGACCAGGGGCTCGTCGAGGACCACCTGCACGCGGACGCCCGGCGGCGGCTCCCCGCCGAGGCCCACCACCGCCAGGTCCAGCTCCCCGCGCAGCAGAGCGGCCAGCATCCGCTCCGAGGTGTCCTCGGACAGTGCGATCTCCACTCCCGGGTGCTCGTCGTGGAAGCCCCCGAGCACCTCCACCACGTCGAACCCGTCGACCACCGCCCCGGCCGCCCCCGGGACCAGCCCGAGGGCCACCCGCCCGCGCAGCAGGCCGGAGAACTCCTCGGCCGTGCGCCGTACGCCCTCCACCGCCGCCAGCGCGGCCCGCGCGTACGAGAGCACCGCCCGGCCCGCCTCGGTCGGGGTGACCCGCCGTCCGGACCGGTCGAGGAGCCGCTGCCCCAGCTCCCGTTCCAGCTGCCCGATCTGGGCGCTCACGCCGGGCTGTGACACGTGCAGCCGCGCCCCCGCCCGGGTGAAGCCGCCCTCCTCCACCACGGCCACGAAATAGCGCAGCTGAGCCAGTTCCATAAGCGCGGATTCTAGATCGCAGAAGCACCCGCTCTTGGACTTATGGCAGGCACCGCCCCGACCCTGAAGCCATGAGCCGATCAGAGCCCGCCCCCGGCCCCGGCCCGGTGCCCGGACCCACGCCCCGCCCCGTACCCGTCCCCGCCGTGAGCCGCCGTACGATCGCCGCGGCCGTCGCCGCCGAACGCCGCGAGCTGGCCGACGTACTGGACGCCCTCTCCCCGGAGCAGTGGGACGCCCCGTCGCTCTGCGCCGGCTGGCGCGTCCGCGAGGTCGCCGCCCACATGTCCCTCGGGTTCCGCACGTCCCTCCCCGGCTTCGCCGCCGAGCTGCTGTGGGCCCGCGGGAGCCTGCACCGGATGACCGACCGCACCGCCCGCCGCGACGCCGCGGCCCTCGGCCGGCGCGAGCTCGCCGCGCTGCTGCGCGAGAACGCCGGCCACCCCTGGAAACCGCCCGCCGCCGGTCCCACCGGGGCCCTCGCCCACGACGTGGTGCACGGCCTCGACATCACCGTCGCGCTGGACCACCCGCGCCGCGTCCCCGAGGACCGGCTGCGGCTCCTCCTCGACGCGGTCACTCCCCGCTCCCTGCGCTTCTTCGGGGTGGACCTGACCGGCATCCGGCTGTGCGCGGACGACCTGGACTGGTCCTACGGAGAGGGAACCCCCGTGCACGCGGAAGCCCAGGACCTGCTGCTCCTCCTCTTCGGCCGCCGCCTTCCGCCGGGTCGGCCGAACGGGGGACCGGAGGGCCACCGGGTACCGCCTACCCTTATTGCATGACCAGCAGCGACCGGAGCCAGGCAGTGGACGAGAAGCGAAGCTACGAGGTGCGCACCTACGGGTGCCAGATGAACGTGCACGACTCGGAGCGGCTCTCCGGTCTGCTGGAGGATGCCGGCTACGTCCGGGCGCCCGAGGGCGCCGACGGCGACGCCGACGTCGTGGTCTTCAACACCTGCGCGGTCCGCGAGAACGCCGACAACAAGCTGTACGGCAACCTCGGCCGGCTGGCCCCGATGAAGACCAAGCGCCCCGGCATGCAGATCGCCGTCGGCGGCTGCCTCGCGCAGAAGGACCGCGACACGATCGTCAAGCGAGCCCCCTGGGTCGACGTCGTCTTCGGTACGCACAACATCGGCAAGCTCCCCGTGCTGCTGGAGCGCGCGCGCATCCAGGAGGAGGCGCAGGTCGAGATCGCCGAGTCGCTGGAGGCCTTCCCCTCCACGCTCCCGACCCGCCGCGAGTCCGCCTACGCCGCCTGGGTCTCGATCTCCGTCGGCTGCAACAACACCTGCACCTTCTGCATCGTCCCGGCCCTGCGCGGCAAGGAGGAGGACCGTCGGCCCGGCGACATCCTCGCCGAGGTGGAGGCCCTCGTTGCCGAGGGCGTCTCGGAGATCACCCTGCTCGGCCAGAACGTGAACGCGTACGGCTCGGACCTGGGCGACCGCGAGGCCTTCAGCAAGCTGCTGCGCGCCTGCGGCACGATCGAGGGCCTGGAGCGGGTCCGCTTCACCTCCCCGCACCCGCGCGACTTCACGGACGACGTGATCGCGGCGATGGCCGAGACCCCGAACGTGATGCCCCAGCTGCACATGCCGATGCAGTCCGGCTCGGACCCGATCCTCAAGGCGATGCGCCGCTCGTACCGGCAGGAGCGCTTCCTCGGCATCATCGAGAAGGTCCGCGCCGCGATCCCGCACGCCGCGATCTCCACCGACATCATCGTGGGCTTCCCCGGTGAGACGGAGGAGGACTTCCAGCAGACGATGCACGCGGTGCGCGAGGCCCGCTTCGCGAACGCCTTCACCTTCCAGTACTCCAAGCGGCCCGGCACCCCCGCCGCCGACATGGACGGGCAGATCCCCAAGGACGTCGTGCAGGACCGCTACATGCGCCTGGTCGCCCTCCAGGAGGAGATCTCCTGGGAGGAGAACAAGAAGCAGGTCGGCCGCACGCTGGAGGTCATGGTCGCGGAGGGCGAGGGCCGCAAGGACGGCGCCACGCACCGCCTCTCCGGCCGCGCGCCCGACAACCGCCTGGTCCACTTCACGAAGCCGGAGGCGGAGGTCCGCCCGGGCGACGTGGTCACCGTGGACATCACCTACGCGGCTCCCCACCACCTGCTGGCCGAGGGGCCGACGCTCACCGTGCGCCGCACCCGCGCCGGCGACGCCTGGGAGAAGCGCAACGCGGCCCCGGCCCAGCCCGCGGGCGTCATGCTCGGCATCCCGACGCTGGGCGTCCCGGCGCCGCTGCCGACCGTCGCCTCCGGCTGCTCGGTGCCCGCCTCCTCCTGAGCGGCACGGGTCCCGCACCTGCGGCTAGGCTGCGGATCATGCTCGTAGCCGCTGCCGTCTGTCCCGCCCCGCCGCTGCTCGTGCCGGAGGTCGCCGCGGGGGCCGCCGCCGAACTCGGCGCCGCCCGCACCGCCTGCTCCGACGCGCTGGCGGTGCTCGCCGCGTCCCGGCCCGACCTGCTGGTCGTGGTCGGGGCAGCCGCCGAGGGCGGCGCGTACGACCAGGGCACCCCCGGCAGCTTCGCCGGGTTCGGCGTGGACCTGACCGTCACCCTGGGCCCCGACCCGGGCGAACCGCCGAGCGGCCACGCCACCGGGGTCACCCTCCCGGCTTCCCTCGCGGTGGCCGGCTGGCTGCTCGGCCGGGCCCGCTGGGCGGCCGCCCCGGTCGCCGGAGTGGCCGTCGCCGCGGACCTCGCCCCGAGCGGCTGCGGTCTCCTCGGCGCGGACCTGGGCGGTTCCGCCGAACGCGTGGCCATGCTGGTGCTCGGGGACGGCAGTGCCTGCCGCACCCTCAAGGCCCCCGGCTACCTCGACGAGCGGGCCGCCGCCTTCGACGAGGCCGCCGCCCGCGCGCTGGGCGCTGCCGACGTGACCGCGCTCGCCGGCCTGGACGCCGGGCTCGCGGCCGAGCTCCAGGCCGCCGGACGGGCCCCCTGGCAGGTGCTGGCGGGCGCCGCGGAGGGCGCGGGGCTGGCCGGGCGCCTGCTGTACGAGGACGCGCCGTACGGCGTGGGGTACTTCGTCGCCGCCTGGTCCTAGCGGGCCGGAGCCGGCTGCGGGGCCGCCCGAGGAACGGCGAAGGGGCGCGGGACCGGCCGGTGCCGGTCCCGCGCCCCTTCCGCGGACCGCGTCAGGAAGCGGCCGGCGGCGTGGTCCCGCCGGGAGCGTCCTTGTGCGCGATCTTTCCCAGAGCGTCCTTCGCCTTGCCCGTCCCGCTCGTGATCGGGCCGCTGTACTTGCCCTTGGTCCTGGAGTCCACGGCCTTGGCCACCTTGTCGAGACTCTCGCCGATCCTGCCCTCGTGCTGCTGGGCGAGGTCGCCGACCTTGTCCTTCGCCGGACCGAGCTTGGCCTTCAGATTGTCCAGCAGGCCCATGGGTCACCTTCCGTTGGCGGTCGCTACGTGCGGGCGCCCTCGCCGGTCTCGCTGTCCGCGGCCACCTCGGCCGACTGCTGCTTCGGAATCTCCACGGCTTCCGCCGCCGGAGCCTCCTCGGCAACAGGGGTGGCCTCGTCGGCCGTGCCGGACTTCGCCGTCAGGTCCTCCGCCGCGACCTCCGTGGTCACGGCCTCGTCCTTACGACGAAAAAACCGATCAAAAACGCCCATGTCTACTCCCGTAACGTTACGCGTGCGAGTGGAGTTCCGCGTTGGCCGGACCGGCCTGCGCCGGGCGTACGCGGGGCGTATGTCCGGCCGGAACCTCGCCAGGGCAACGACCCCGACCGCACCCCGTCACGTAACTCGATCGGGTACATGGCCGTGTCTTGACCAGGGGCTGAGAGACTGTGGCGGTGAGGAAAGCAGCCCCCGCCCCGCGGGTCATCGCCGTCGTAGGTCCCACCGCGGCAGGAAAGTCCGACCTGGGCGTAGCCCTGGCCCGCCATTTCGACGGCGAAGTCGTCAACGCGGACTCCATGCAGCTGTACCGGGGGATGGACATCGGCACCGCCAAGCTGACGGCCGAGGAGCGCGGCGGTGTTCCGCACCACCTCCTCGACATCTGGGACGTCACCGATACCGCCAACGTCGCCGACTACCAGCGACTGGCCCGCCTGGAGATCGACAGACTGCTCGCCGAGGGCCGCACCCCCGTGCTCGTCGGCGGATCCGGCCTGTACGTCCGCGGCGCGCTGGACGTCATGGAGTTCCCCGGCACCGACCCCGAGGTCCGCGCCCGGCTGGAGGAAGAGGTCACGCTGCGCGGCCCCGGCGCCCTGCACGCCCGGCTCGCCGCCGCCGACCCGGCCGCCGCCCGGGCGATCCTGCCCAGCAACGGCCGCCGCATCGTCCGCGCGCTGGAGGTCATCGAGATCACCGGCCGCCCCTTCACCGCCAATCTGCCCGGCCACGAGTCCGTCTACGACACCGTGCAGATCGGCGTCGACGTGGCCCGGCCGGAACTCGACGAGCGGATCGCGCTGCGCGTGGACCGGATGTGGGAGGCCGGGCTGGTGGACGAGGTCCGCGCGCTGGAGGCCCGTGGACTGCGCGACGGAATCACTGCCTCCAGGGCGCTCGGCTACCAGCAGGTGCTGGCCGCCCTGGCGGGCGAGTGCACCGAGGACGAGGCCCGTGCCGAGACCGTCCGGGCGACCAAGCGGTTCGCCCGCCGGCAGGACTCCTGGTTCCGCCGCGACCCGCGCGTGCACTGGCTCAGCGGGGCCGTCGCCGACCGGGGGGAACTCCCCGGACTCGCGCAGTCGTTGGTCGAACGAGCGGTTACAGCCTGATCACGTGATGGCATCGGGACGCCTCACGCGCCCGTAGGGGGGCCGGGGGCGTGCCATCATCAAACTTCAGCGGGTGCGATCACCTGCGATGAACGGCGGCGTACTGAGTCCGAGTGGGGAGGGCGCGTGGCGATGGAGGCCGGCCCTCGTGACACCGGGCGGGACGACACCCGGAGGGAAGCGGACCCGATGCTTCTGGACGGGACGGACGGGCCCGCAGGGCTCGGGTTGCCCGCCGACCCGGCGCGCCTGACCCCCGACGGCCCGGACGCCCCGGACTCGGCCGAGGCGGAGGCTGCTGCCGGACCCGAGTTCGAGGTGGAGCTGCGTCCGCAGCGCCGCCTGCGCCTGTGGCAGATCGCCCCGATCGCGATGCTCGCCGCCACCGGTTCGCTGATGTTCGCCTTCCCGCTCGCCTTCGAGTTCGGTGACGGCGGAGCCGTGGTCGCGATGCTCGGCTTCCTGATCAGCTGCTGCGCCGGAGGCTGGGGAATGATGGCCGCCCGCCGGGTCGGCTACACCTGGCCCGGCCTCCCGGCCCGGGGGAGCGGCCGCCGCCCCGACTGGCGCATGGCCGCGCTGTACGCCGTGGTCGTACTGGCCGTCGTAAGTCTGGCCGTGTACCGGGTCGCCCGGCTCCGCTGACCGCCCCTCGGACGGCTCCACCCCTCTGAGCAGGGGCTGGGTACCATGGGCGGGTGACGCAGACCACCCTCCCCTTCCTCAAGGGCCACGGCACCGAGAACGACTTCGTGATCGTCCCGGACCCGGACAACGCCATCGAGCTGCCCGCGTCCGCCGTCGCGAAGCTGTGCGACCGGCGGGCCGGAATCGGCGCCGACGGCGTGCTGCACGTCGTCCGGTCCGCCGCGCACCCGGAGGCGGCGCACCTGGCCGACGAGGCGGAGTGGTTCATGGACTACCGCAACAGCGACGGCTCCATCGCCGAGATGTGCGGCAACGGCGTCCGCGTCTTCGCCCGCTACCTCCAGCACGCCGGACACGTCGAGCCCGGCGACCTCGCCGTCGCCACCCGGGGCGGCGTCAAGCGGGTGCACCTCGACAAGAAGGGCGACGTCACCGTCTCCATGGGCCGCGCAGAGCTGCCCGCCGGCGAGGTCACGGTCGGCGTCGACGCCCGCAGCTGGCCCGCCCGCAACGTGAACATGGGCAACCCGCACGCGGTGGCCTTCGTCGAGAGCCTCGACCACGCCGGGAACCTGTACGCCGCCCCCGCCTTCAGCCCGGCGTCCGCCTACCCGACGGGCGTCAACGTCGAGTTCGTCGTCGACCGCGGCCCCCGCCACGTCGCCATGCGCGTCCACGAGCGCGGCTCCGGCGAGACCCGCTCCTGCGGCACCGGCGCCTGCGCCGTCGCCGTGGCCGCCATCCGCCGCGACGGCGCCGACCCGGCCGCCACCGGCGAACCGGTCGCGTACACCGTCGACCTCCCCGGCGGAACCCTGATCATCACCGAACACCCCGACGGGCAGATCGACATGACCGGACCGGCCGTGATCGTGGCTGCGGGTGAATTCGACGAAGCCTGGCTCACCGAAACGGCTTTCGGCTGAAGCTTCCCTCTAATGGGTGATCCGTTTCACGCTGAGCGAGAGGTGGACTGCGCCACGTGGTGGGGTCGGTAACATCAGGCACCGGCCCTGAGGGCTCACCCCATGCCCGCCACCGCCGGTCGAAGCCGCCGGAGGTGCCCATGAGTGCAGAGGCCACGAACCCCGAAGCACACCCCGAAGCGCGCCCTGAGCTCCGCAGACGTGGTCGGACCAGGCTCGATCTGCGTCGGCTCGGGCGTGCCGCCCTGCTCGGGCCGACGTCCCGGGACCGGCTCCCGGACGCGATCGGCCACGTGGCCGAGGCGCATCGCGCCCACCATCCGGACGCCGATTTGTCCATTCTGCGCCGCGCGTATCTCCTTGCGGAGACCTCGCACCGAGGCCAGATGCGAAAAAGTGGTGAGCCGTACATCACACATCCGCTCGCCGTCACCCTGATCCTCGCCGAACTCGGCGCCGAGACAACCACCTTGACGGCCTCTCTGCTGCACGACACCGTCGAGGACACCGACGTGACCCTCGATCAGGTCCGCGCGGAGTTCGGGGACGAGGTCTGCTTCATCGTCGACGGCGTCACCAAGGTGGAGAAGATCGACTACGGCGCCGCCGCCGAACCCGAGACCTTCCGCAAGATGCTCGTCGCCACCGGCAACGACGTCCGCGTCATGTCCATCAAACTCGCCGACCGGCTGCACAACATGCGCACCCTGGGCGTGATGCGCCCCGAGAAACAGGCCCGCATCGCCAAGGTCACCCGCGACGTCCTCATTCCGCTGGCCGAACGCCTCGGCGTCCAGGCCCTCAAGACCGAGCTGGAAGACCTCGTCTTCGCGATCCTGCACCCCGAGGAGTACGAGAGCACGCGCGCGCTCATCGCCGCCCACGCCGGTGAACGCGACCCGCTCCCCGCCATCGCCGACGCCGTACGGGGTGTGTTGCGCGACGCCGGGGTCGCCGCCGAAGTACAGGTACGGCCGCGGCACTTCGTCTCCGTGCACCGCATCGCCCGTACCCGCGGCGAGCTGCGCGGGTCCGACTTCGGCCGGATCCTCGTCCTCGTCGGCGAGAACGCCGACTGCTACGCCACGCTCGGCGAGCTGCACACCTGCTTCACCCCGGTCATCTCGGAGTTCAAGGACTTCATCGCCACCCCGAAGTTCAACCTCTACCAGTCGCTGCACACCGCCGTCGCCACGCCCGAGGGGTACGTGGCCGAGGTCATCGTGCGGACCCGGCAGATGCACCGCGTCGCCGAGGCCGGTGTGGTGGCCCTCGGCAATCCGTACGCCACCGCGACGCCCGACGCGACCGCCACGTCCGACGCCACCGCCACCCTCGACGCCGCCACCGACCCGGACGAGGAGCGCGTGGACCCCACGCGGCCCGGCTGGCTGTCCCGGCTGCTCGACTGGCAGCAGTCCGCGCCCGACCCCGACACCTTCTGGACCGTGCTCCGGGCGGAACTCGCCCAGGACCGGGAGATCACCGTGTTCCGGGAGGACGGCAGCGCCACCGGCACGATCAGCCTGCCGGCCGGGGCCAGCTGCATCGACGCCGCCTACGCACAGCACGGCGAGGCCGCCCACGGCTGTATCGGCGCCCGGGTCAACGGGCGCCTCACCTCCCTGTCCTCCCCGCTGTCCGACGGGGACACCGTCCAGCTCCTGCTCGCGCAGGACGCCTCCTCCGGACCCGCCGCCGAGTGGCTGGACCACGCGCGGACCCCGGCCGCCCGGATCGCCATCAGCAGCTGGCTCGAAGCCCATCCCGACCGGGCCATGGCCACCACCTCGGCCGCACGGGCGCCGCTCTCGGTGGTCGGGGCCCGCGGGGGCGGCGGCAACGCCGTCGCCGACCTGCCGGACGCCACTGTGCGACTGGCCGGGTGCTGCACCCCGGTGCCGCCGGACGCCGTCGCCGGGTTCCTGGTCCGCGGCGGGGCCGTCACCGTGCACCGCATCCACTGCGCGGCGGTGGCACAGATGCGCGCCGTGGGGCGTACCTCCGTCGCCGTGCACTGGCGGGCGACGGCGGACTGCCGGGTCACCCTGCTCGCTGAATCGTTCGGCCGCCCGCACCTGCTGGCCGACCTGACCGAGGCCATCGCCCGCGAGGGGGTCGAAGTGGTCTCCGCGACCGTGGAACCCCCGGTCGAGCAGCGGGTCCGGCACACGTACACCCTGCAGCTGCCCGACGCGGCCGGGCTGCCCGCGCTGATGCGGGCGATGCGGGACGTGCCGGGCGTGTACGACGTCCGCCGGGCGTAGCCAGGGCCCTCGCCGCGCGTAGCCACGGCCGTCAGCGCCGCGTGGCCCGGCGTCAGCCGCGCGTAGGCCGGGACGACTCCGGAAGGCCCCGTTCGGGTGGACCCGTCGCGCGCCGTACGCGGCCGTGTGGCGGGCGCTGGTAAGCGGTGGTGGATGCAGCTCTCCTCCCCGCGCCTGCGCGCCGCCCTGCTCGCCGCGGCCTCCCTCACCCTCGTCGCCGCCGTACTGCCCCCACCGACGCCGCTGGGCATCGGCGACCGGCTCTTCCCCGAGCTAGGGAACCCCGGGTACGACGTGCTCTCGTACGACCTGTCCTTCGCCTACAAGGACAACCTGAGCCCGCTCGACGCGGTCACCGTCATCGACGCCCGCGCCCTGCAGCCGCTGGAGCGCATCAACCTGGACTTCACCCACGGCAAGGTGGCGTCCGCCGAGGTCAACGGGGAGCCGGCGCGGTTCGAGAGCGTGGGCGAGGACCTCGTCCTCACGCCCGCGCGCCCGGTGGCGGACCGCATGCCCCTGCGCATCACCGTCCGGCACACCAGCGACCCCCGCGGCCGCGGGGACGGCGGCTGGGTGCCCACGGAGGACGGCCTGGCGATGGCCAACCAGGCGGACGCCGCGCACCGCGTCTTCCCGTGCAACGACCATCCCGCCGACAAGGCGTTCTTCACCTTCCGGATCACCGCCCCGGCCGGTCTGACGGCCGTGGCCAACGGCGAGGCGGTGACCCCCGCCCGGCGGCTCGGTCCCACGACGACCTGGACGTACCGGACCCGGCACCCCATGGCCACCGAACTGGCCCAGGTCTCGGTGGGCCGCTCCGAGGTCGTGCACGGCACCGGACCGCACGGGCTGCCGCTGCGCGACGTGGTGCCGGCCCAGGACCGCAAGCGGCTGGACCCCTGGCTGAAGAAGACCGCGGGCCACATCGAATGGATGGAGGAGCGGGTCGGCCGCTATCCCTTCGAGAACTACGGCGTGCTCATCGCGCGGGCTACGACCGGCTTCGAGCTGGAGACGCAGACCCTCTCGCTCTTCGAGAGCAACCTGTTCTCGGGCGACGGCTACCCCGACTGGTACGTCGAGTCCGTGATGGTCCACGAGCTCGCCCACCAGTGGTTCGGCGACAGCGTCTCCCCGCGGACCTGGTCCGACCTGTGGCTCAACGAGGGACACGCCACCTGGTACGAGGCCCTGTACGCGGACGGGCTCGGCAAGTACTCCCTGGAGCGGCGCATGCGCGAGGCGTACCAGCGCTCCGACCAGTGGCGGGCGGCGGGCGGACCCCCGGCCGCCCCGAAGGCCGCCGCGCCGGGCGAGAAGATCGGCCTGTTCCGGCCGGTGGTCTACGACGGGGCCGCGCTGATCCTCTACGCGCTGCGCCAGGAGGTCGGCGTACAGGCCTTCGACCGGATCGAGCGGCGCTGGGTCGCGGAGAACCGGGACGGGGTCGCGGGAACGGCCGACTTCGTACGCCTGGCCTCGCAGGAGGCGGGCCGGGACCTCGGGGCCTTCCTGGAGCCCTGGCTGTACGGGGCCACGACCCCGCCCATGCCGGGGCACCCGGAGTGGAGCGGCAAGGCCGCCGCGGCTTCCGGCAATGCGGCCTCCGCCCCCGGCAATGCCGCCTCCGGCAAGCCCGCGGCGGGCGGGAGCGCCCAATAAAGGGTGTGACCGGTGAGGAACGGGCATGTCACCATCGACAGGGCCGCTCGGGGAATCCCCCGGCTGTGTGACACGTTGGACGTGACAGCTAACGTGACACTGCTATTCGAATCGACGTAAGGATCCAATGACCTCCTCTTCTTCCCCTTCCCAGGACGCGCGGGACGCACAGGACGTGCGGGACTCGCAGAGCTTCACCGAGAGCCTTCGGGCCGATGCCCTGATGGAAGAGGACGTCGCCTGGAGCCACGAGATCGACGGAGACCGGGACGGCGAGCAGCTCGAACGCTCGGAACGCGCGGCCCTGCGCCGCGTGGCCGGCCTCTCCACCGAGCTCGAAGACGTCACCGAGGTCGAGTACCGGCAGCTGCGCCTGGAGCGCGTCGTGCTCGTCGGTGTCTGGACCTCCGGCACGGTGATCGACGCGGAGAACTCCCTCGCGGAGCTCGCCGCCCTCGCCGAGACGGCGGGTGCCCTCGTACTCGACGGCGTGATCCAGCGCCGTGACAAGCCGGACCCGGCCACCTTCATCGGCTCGGGCAAGGCGCGCGAGCTGCGTGACATCGTCATGGAGAGCGGCGCCGACACCGTCGTCTGCGACGGGGAGCTCAGCCCCGGCCAGCTCATCGCCCTCGAAGACGTCGTCAAGGTGAAGGTGGTCGACCGGACCGCCCTGATCCTCGACATCTTCGCCCAGCACGCCAAGTCCCGGGAGGGCAAGGCACAGGTCGCGCTCGCGCAGATGCAGTACATGCTGCCGCGACTGCGTGGCTGGGGTGCCTCGCTGTCCCGGCAGATGGGTGGCGGCGGCGGTGGCGGCATGGCCACCCGAGGCCCCGGTGAGACCAAGATCGAGACCGACCGGCGCCGGATCCGCGAGAAGATGGCGAAGATGCGCCGGGAGATCGCGGAGATGAAGACCGGCCGTGACATCAAGCGGCAGGAACGGCGCCGCAACAAGGTGCCCTCGGTCGCCATCGCCGGTTACACCAACGCGGGCAAGTCCTCGCTGCTCAACCGCCTCACGGGCGCGGGCGTGCTGGTGGAGAACGCGCTGTTCGCCACCCTCGACCCGACCGTGCGCCGAGCCGAGACGCCGAGCGGCCGGGTCTACACCCTGGCCGACACGGTCGGCTTCGTCCGGCACCTGCCCCACCACCTCGTCGAGGCCTTCCGCTCCACGATGGAGGAGGTCGGGGACTCCGACCTGATCCTGCACATCGTGGACGGCTCGCACCCGGCGCCGGAGGAGCAGCTGGCGGCGGTGCGCGAGGTGATCCGCGAGGTCGGCGCGGTGAACGTGCCCGAGATCGTCGTGATCAACAAGGCGGACGCCGCGGATCCGCTCGTCCTGCAGCGACTGCTGCGGATCGAGCGGCACTCGATCGCCGTCTCGGCGCGCACGGGCATGGGCATCGAGGAACTCCTCGCGCTCATCGACTCCGAGCTGCCGAGGCCCGAGGTCGAGGTGGAGGCCATGGTGCCGTACACGCGCGGCTCGCTGGTCGCCAAGGCGCACGCCGAGGGCGAGGTCATCTCCGAGGAGCACACCCCGGACGGCACCCTGCTCAAGGCGCGGGTCCATCAGGAACTGGCGGCCGACCTGGCGCCGTACGCGCTGGCGAAGCGCTGACCGGTCCGACCGGGCCGACCCGGCCCGACGGTTCGATGGTCTGACGGCTGAGGCCCCCCTGCACCTGCAGGGGGGCCTCAGCCGTTCGGACTTGCTCCGGCTCCGCGGAGCCGGGGAGCCGGGACTACTTGAACTTGCGGCTGACGGCGTCGAAGATGCCCTTCGCCTCCGGACCCAGCCGGGGTCCGGCCAGCCAGCCCGCCTTGGCCGGGCCGATCGAGGTGTTCGACACCAGCGCCGGCTTGCCGTCGGCGCCCGCCGCGACCCAGCCGCCACCGGAGGAACCGCCGGTCATGGTGCAGCCGATGCGGTACATCACGGGGTCGGTCGCGTTCAGGGACAGCCGGCCCGGCTTGTCCGTGCACTGGAACGCGCGCTGCCCGTCGAACGGAGCCGCCGCCGGGTAACCCGTCGCCGTGATCCCCGCGACCTTCGGCACGGGCTGAGCGTTGAACTCCACGGGGAGCGCCGAACCGACCGTCTCCTCCAGGGACTTGCCGCTGCCCTTCTCGGGCGTCACGTGCAGCACCGCGAAGTCGTACGGGGCACCCGCGCCGCCGGTCGGGCCGCCCGTCGCGATCCACTGGTCGGAGGTCTGGGCCCAGTCGCTCCACCAGACGCCGTACGGGGCCACCTGCTCGCGGGGCGCGCCCTTGAGCTGCGCCGCAGGCTTGCCCGCGTTGTTGTAGGACGGGACGAAGGCGATGTTGCGGTACCAGCCGCCGGCCTTGCCCGCGTGCACGCAGTGGCCCGCCGTCCAGACCATGTTGGACTTGCCGGGGTGGGCCGGGTCCTTGACCACGGTCGCCGAGCAGACCATCGAGCCCTCGGGGCCGTCGAAGAAGACCTTGCCGGACTCCGGAACGCTCTGGTGGTAGGGCGGGTTGGCCTGCTTGGCCGCCACCGGCGCCGGGGTCGGGTCCGTGACGCCCTGGTCCTTGCCCGCGTCCGGGTCGACGGCCGGGCGCTGCGGCTGCTCGGCGTCACGCATGCGGTCCGGGTCCCACAGGTCCTCGATGATCGGGTTGATGTAGTCGCCCGCCTCGCGGAGCCAGTCCTCCTTCTTCCAGTTCTTCCACTCACCGCCCTTCCACTTCTCCAGGTCGATGCCGTGTTCCTTGAGCTTGTCCTTGAGCTGGTCCGGGATCTTGATCCCGTCCGTGTTCGGCAGGCTCGCCGCCACGGTGGGCTTGGCGTCGCCGCCGGCCTCCCCGTCGCCGGGGCCGCAGGCAGCCGCGGTCAGCGCGAGCGTGGCCGCGCACAGGATCGCGGTGACCGGTCGGTTCGGTCGCATGTCTTTCGTCCCCCTGGGAGTTCGAGCGCGTGGAGTGCGTCCCCCACTATGCCGCTGCCGCCCAGGACGACACAGGCCGGGGCCGTGGTTCCTGGCGCTCGGCCCTTGCGGGACAAGGATCTTGAGTCAACCCGTGATCCCTCGCCGTCACCGTCGTTGGTACGTACGGGGGATGGGGGAGCAGCGTTCATGTTCGAGACGCAATCCGGAAGAGCAATCAGTGCGGGAGGACCGACACTCGTGGCTGTCACCGAGCCGGCCGCGGCGGCGGCCGCGACAGAGATCCCGCCGCAAGCACCGTCTCCAGCGGCGCCCCAAGTGCCGCCGCAGGGAGACCGGGTCCCGGGCACGGGCGGGCCGGGCGGCTCCGTCGCCCCCGAGGGGATCCTGCGCAGGCAGGCGCAGCGGGAGTCGGCGGCACGGACGTACGCGCGCTCGCTGCCCATCGTCCCGGTGCGGGCCCGCGGGCTGACCATCGAGGGCGCCGACGGGCGGCGCTACCTCGACTGCCTCTCCGGCGCAGGCACCCTCGCCCTCGGGCACAACCACCCGGTGGTGCTCGAAGCCATCCGGGGCGTCCTCGACTCGGGGGCCCCGCTGCACGTGCTGGACCTCGCGACCCCGGTCAAGGACGCCTTCACCACCGAGCTGTTCGCCAACCTGCCGCCCGCGCTGGCCGCCGACGCGCGCATCCAGTTCTGCGGGCCGGCCGGTACGGACGCCGTGGAGGCCGCCCTCAAACTGGTGCGCACCGCGACCGGACGCCCCGGGCTCCTCGCCTTCACCGGGGCCTACCACGGCATGACCGCCGGTGCGCTGGACGCCTCGGGGGGCGCCCCCGAGGTACGGGTGACCCGGCTTCCGTACCCGCAGGATCTTCGCTGCCCGTTCGGCGTCGGCGGTCCCGAGGGCGCCGAACTCTCCGCGCGCTGGACGGAGAACCTGCTGGACGACCCGAAGGGCGGGGTGCCCGCCCCCGCGGGCATGATCGTCGAACCCGTGCAGGGTGAGGGCGGGGTGCTTCCCGCCCCGGACGGCTGGCTGCGCCGGATGCGCGAGATCACCGCGGCGCGGGGGATCCCGCTGATCGCCGACGAGGTGCAGACGGGGGTCGGCCGGACCGGCGCCTTCTGGGGAGTCGACCACGCCGGGGTGGTGCCCGACGTGATGGTCCTCTCCAAGGCGATCGGCGGCAGCCTGCCGCTCGCGGTGATCGTGTACCGGGCCGACCTGGACGTCTGGACCCCCGGGGCGCATGCGGGCACCTTCCGCGGCAACCAGCTGGCCATGGCCGCCGGCACCGCAACGCTCGCCTTCGTCCGCGAGAACCGGCTCGCCGAGCGCGCCGCCGCTCTGGGGGAGCGGATGCTGGCCGCCCTGCAGGGCCTGGCCTGCGGCCAGCCCTGCATCGGTGACGTCCGGGGCCGCGGACTGATGATCGGCGTCGAACTCGTCGACCCCGACACCGGGGCCGCCGCGCCGGCCCTCGCCGCCGCCGTCCGCCAGGAGTGCCTGGACCGCGGGCTGATCGTCGAGCTCGGCGGCCGCCACGGCGCCGTGGTCCGCCTGCTGCCCCCGCTGACCCTGACCGACGAGCAGGCCGCAGCGGTCCTCGACCGCCTGGCCGACGCCATCCCGGCCGCCGTCCGGCGGACCCACTGACCCGCACCCCGAGGACCCGCGATGCCAGACCCGCACCAGTCCAGCCCCGTCACGGGGGCCCAGCCCGACCCGTCACAGGCGGGGCCGGTCCCCGACCGGTCCGCCGCCGGGCCGGGCCCGGCGCGGCCGGAGCCGTTCCCGGACCCCGGGTCCACCGCGCCGACGCAGACCGCACCCCCGTCGGGCGCAGCCCCCGTACGGGAGCCCGCCGAGCCGCCGTCCCCGACGCCGCGGCCCGACACGAGCGAGGCGCGGGGCGTCGGGCTCGCGGTCGGCCCGTCTGCGCGGCCCGTACCGGCCGAGGACAGGCAGGCCCCGCCCCCGGCCGGAACACCGGCCCACGCCGACGCGGCCACGGCGGAGCATCCACCGCCGACCCCGGCAAGAACACCCGGCGCACCGGCCGAGCAGCCCCCCGCGGCCATGGCCGCCACCGAGGCGGCGGCGACCGTCCCGCGGCAGAAAGACGGCACACCCCGGCTCCGCACCGTGTGGACGAGCCCCCTCCGGCTGGAGCCGACCACCCTGCCCGACCTGCTGAACCACCCCGACCCGGCCGTCGCCGCCGAGACCGCGGCGGTGGAGAACCTGCTCCGCTGCTGGGTCCGCGAATCCGGACTCGGCCGCCCCGACGCCCCCGCCGCGACTCCGCTGCGCATCCCCCTCCCCGCCTCGGGAACAGCCCTGCTCGTTCCCGTCCGCCACTGGTCGCACGCCGGCTGGCACCGCTTCGGACCGGCCCGACTCGAAGGCACGACCGCCGCCGCCCCCTCGCTCGACGCCGTCACCGTCGCCGCGCTCATCGCCCGTGAGGGCACGAGCGGCGGCCGCGGCGCCGCCGACCTCGTCGGCCGGGTCGCCGACTCGGTTCGGCGCACCGCCGAGTTCATCGCCGACCGGCGAGAACGCCCCACCGCCCCGGCCCCCGTGGGCGCGGACCGCTTCCTCACCGCCGAACAGTCACTCCTCCTCGGTCACCCCCTCCAACCGGACCCCAAGAGCCGCGAAGGACTCTCCGAGGCCGAATCGCGCCGGTACTCACCCGAACTGCACGGCTCCTTCCCCCTGCACTGGTTCGCCGTCGAACCCGCCGCCCTCGCCGGCGAATCGGCCTGGACCGAGAGCGGCCGCCCCGTCTCCGCACCCCAGCTCCTCGGCCGGCTCGCCCCCGGGCTCCCGCTGCCCCCCGGCACCACCCCTCTCCCCCTGCACCCCTGGCAGGCCCGCGACCTGCTCCAGCGCCCCGCCGTCGCCGCCCTCCACGACGCGGGACTCCTGCACGACCTGGGCCCGCACGGTGAACCCTGGTACCCCACATCCTCCGTCCGTACCGTCCACCGCCCGGGCGCCCCCGCGATGCTCAAGCTCTCCCTCGGGCTGCGCATCACCAACTCCCGCCGCGAGAACCTCCGCAAGGAACTCCACCGCGGAGTCGAGGTGCACCGGCTGCTCCGCACCGGCCTCGCCGAGCAGTGGCAAGCCGCCCACCCCGCCTTCGACATCGTGCGCGACCCCGCCTGGGTCGCCGTGGACGCCCCGGACGGCACCCCCGTCACCGGCCTGGACGCCCTGCTGCGCCACAACCCCTTCCGCTCGGGCGACGACCCCGTCTGCATCGCCGCACTCACCGCTCCCCGCCCGTGGCCCGGCCGGACCACCATGAGCTCGCGCCTCGCCGAGCTCGTCACCGGCCTCGCCACCGCCACCGGACACACCACGTCCGCCGTCGCCGCCGAGTGGTTCCTGCGCTACCTCGACCACGTGGTCCTGCCCGTGCTCGCCTTCGACGAACTCGCCGGTATCGCCCTCGAAGCGCACCAGCAGAACACTCTGGTCCTCCTCGACCCGGCCGGCTGGCCCATCGGCGGCCGCTACCGCGACAACCAGGGCTACTACTTCCGCGAATCCCGCCGCGCGGAACTGGAGCACCGGCTCCCCGGCATCGGAAGCGCCAGCGACACCTTCGTCTCCGACGCCGTCACCGACGAACGCTTCGCCTACTACCTCGGCATCAACAACGTGCTCGGCCTCATCGGAGCCTTCGGATCCCAGCGGCTCGCGGACGAACGCGTCCTGCTCGCCGCCTTCCGCCGCTTCCTCGCCAAGGCCGCAGGCCTCGGCCCGCTCCCCACGCGGCTGCTCGACTCGCCCACCCTGCGCTGCAAGGCGAACCTGCTCACCCGCCTGGGCGGTCTCGACGAGCTGGTGGGACCCGTCGACACCCAGTCCGTCTACGTCACCATCACCAACCCCCTCCACGATTGACGCGTCGGCTCCGACGCGGAGAAGAGCCCCCGATGCCCACCACCGCCACCCCGGCCCCCGCCGCCGGATCCGCCCACGCCACCTACACCGCCTACGCAACCCGCGCCGCCACCGGCGTCATGGAACATCTCGAAGGCAGGCCTGAACCACGCCTCAACGCCCACCTGTTGCCCCTGCTCGCCGAGGCCGACCTGCTCGACTCCCCGGCTACCTGGGGCAGCATCACCACCCCCGCCGGAGCCTTCCGCCTCGAACCCGTACGACCGGGCCGTGATCTGGAACTCCTCACGGGCTGGATGAACGACCCCGAGGTGGCCGCCTACTGGGAGCTCGCCGGCCCCGCCGCGGTCACCGCCGCGCACCTGCGGGCGCAGCTCGACAGCGACGGCCGGAGCATCCCCTGCCTCGGTCTTCTCGACGGCAGGCCGATGAGTTACTGGGAGATCTACCGGGCCGACCTCGACCGGCTCTCCGGTTACTACCCGGCACGCCCCCATGACACGGGTATCCACCTGCTCATCGGAGACGGCACGAACCGCGGCCGCGGACTGGGAACGGCTCTGCTGCGCGCCGTCGCCGACCTGGTCCTGGGCAACCGCCCCCGCTGCACACGCGTCGTCGCGGAACCGGACATCCGCAACACCCCCTCCGTATCAGCCTTCCAGAGCTCCGGCTTCCGCTGTTCCGCGGAAATCGACCTTCCCGAGAAGCGGGCCGCCCTGATGATCCGGGAGCGGGTGCTGCGCAATCTCCTCTGAGTGCCGCCCCGCAAGCCCCGACCGTCGTCGGCCGCTTCGCACCTCTCCCTTCGATAACTCTGCGTGACGAAGCAAAGTTCCCGATCTCCGAGGAGTCCCGTGCCGAACTTCCCCGCAGCCCCCGACGCCGCCGGACCCGTAGTGCCTCCCTCCCCCCAACACCCCTGCACTCCGCCCGAACTCAACCACGAGACCTGGGACTTCGCCGCCCGGCGGCTGCTCGCCAAGATGCTCGGCGAGTTCGCATACGAGGAGGTCATCCGGCCCGTCCCCGCACCGGCCGCCGCCGGCGACGCCTGGACCCTGACCCTCGACGACGGCAGCATCCTCGGCTTCCGCGCCCGCCGCCGCTCGTACGGCAGCTGGCACGTCACCCCGGACACCATCACCCTCACGCCACCGGCGGCCTCACCGACGACTCCGGCCTCACCGCCGTCACCGAGCGTGCCGAGCGTGCCGAGCAGACTGGGCGCGCCGAGCGGGCCGGGCCTGTCGGACGGACCGGGCGACTTCGGGAGCCCGACCTCCTTCGGGGACCCGTACGCCTTCCTCATCCGGGCCCGCACCCTCCTCGGCCTCGACGGACCCACCCTCGGTCACCTCGTCCGCGAGCTCAGCGCCACCCTCACCGCCGACGCGCGCCTCGACCACAACGCGCTCACCGCCGACGTCCTCGCCGACCTCGACTACGCCGCCCTCGAAGGCCACCAGACCGGGCACCCCTGGCTCGTCCCCAACAAGGGCCGCATCGGACTCTCCGCCGCCGACACCGCCGCCTGGGCCCCCGAGGCCCGCACCCGCCAGCGGCTGCCCTGGCTCGCCGCCCACACCTCGCTCGCCACCTATCGCGGTACCGCCGGCCTGGAGGACCCCTCCCGCCTCTACACCGCCGAGCTCGACCCCGTCACCCGCGCCACCTTCGACCGGACCCTGCGCGACCGCGGCCTCGACCCGCTCCACTACCTCTACCTCCCGGTCCACCCCTGGCAGTGGGACGAGGTCGTCCTCCCCCTCTTCGCCCCGGCGCTCGCCTCCGGCGCCCTGGTGCCGCTCCCCGCCGATCCCGACCTGCGCCTCCCGCAGCAGTCGGTCCGTACCTTCCTCAATCTCAGCCGGCCCGACCGGCACAGCGTCAAGCTCCCGCTCTCCGTCTTCAACACCATGGTCTGGCGCGGACTACCCAGCGACCTCACGCTCGCCGCCCCCGCCGTCACGGCCTGGATCCACTCCCTCCGCGACGCAGACCCCTTCCTGCGCGACGAATGCCGGGTCGTCCTGCTCGGCGAGGTTGCCTCCGTCACCGTCCGCCATCCCGTCTACGACGTGCTGCCCGAGGTCCCGTACCAGTACAAGGAGCTCCTCGGCGCGATCTGGCGCGAGCCCCTCACCGGCCTGCTGGCACCCGGCGAGCGAGCCCGCACCCTCGCCTCGCTCCTCCACACCGACCCGCGCGGCCGCTCCTTCACCGCCGAGCTCGTCGCCCGGTCCGGCCTGACCCCCACCGTGTGGCTGCAGCGCCTCTTCGCCGCCCTCCTGCCCCCGCTGCTCCGCTTCCTCTACCGCTACGGCACCGTCTTCTCCCCGCACGGCGAGAACGCCGTCGTGATCTTCGACGAGCACGACGTGCCGGTCCGGCTCGCGGTCAAGGACTTCGTGGACGACGTCAACATCAGCGACGAACCCCTGCCCGAGCTGGCGTCCCTGCCCGATGAGGTCAGGGCGGTGCTGCTCACCGAGCCCGCCGACTTCCTGCCGCAGTTCATCCACTCCGGGCTCTTCGTCGGCGTCTTCCGCTACCTCTCGGCCCTGTGCGAGGACCGCCTCGGTGTCCCGGAGAGCGATTTCTGGTCCCTCGTGCGGGCGGAGATCCTTCGCCACCAGGCCCGCTTCCCGGAGCTCAAGGAGCGCTACGAGCTCTTCGACCTGCTCGGGGAGCGCATCGGCCGGCTATGCCTGAACCGGAACCGGCTCTACGAGGACGGCTACCGCGACCGCTCCGACCGCCCGCACGCCGTGCAGTACGGCACCGTCCCCAACCCCTTGTACCGGCCATGATTCCTCGCCGATGCGCCCGCTGTCAGTGCGGCCCCGTAGGGTTGGCAGTGCTATGACGAAGCCCTCCCTCCCCGACCTGCTGCACGCCGCCGTCTCCGCCGTCGGCGGCACGGAGCGCCCCGGCCAGGTGGCCATGGCCGAAGCCGTCGCCGAAGCGATCGACGACAACTCCCACCGGCTCATCCAGGCCGGTACCGGCACCGGTAAGTCCCTCGGCTACCTGGTGCCGGCCCTCGCGCACGGCGAGCGCGTGGTCGTCGCCACGGCGACGCTCGCCCTCCAGCGGCAGCTCGTCGAGCGCGATCTGCCCCGGACGGTGGACGCCCTGCATCCGCAGCTGCGCCGCCGCCCGCAGTTCGCCATGCTCAAGGGCCGTTCCAACTACCTCTGCCTGCACCGCCTGCACGAGGGCGCTCCGCAGGACGAGGAGGACGGCCTCTTCGACCAGTTCGAGGCGGCCGCACCCACCAGCAAGCTCGGCCAGGACCTGCTGCGCATGCGGGACTGGGCGGACGAGACGGAGACGGGCGACCGGGACGACCTGACCCCGGGTGTCTCCGACAAGGCCTGGTCCCAGATTTCCGTCTCCTCCCGCGAGTGCCTGGGCGCGACGAAGTGCGCGTACGGCGCCGAGTGCTTCGCGGAGGCCGCCCGTGAGCGGGCCAAGCTCGCGGACGTGGTCGTCACCAATCACGCGCTGCTCGCCATCGACGCCATCGAGGGCGCCCCGGTGCTGCCGCAGCACGAGGTGCTGATCGTGGACGAGGCCCACGAGCTGGTCTCCCGGGTGACCGGGGTCGCCACCGGCGAGCTCACTCCGGGGCAGGTCAACCGGGCTGTGAAGCGTGCCGCGAAGCTGGTCGACGAGAAGACCGCGGACTCCCTGCAGACCGCCTCCGAGACCTTCGAGCGGGTCATGGAGCTGGCGCTCCCCGGCCGGCTGGAGCAGATCCCCGAGGACCTCGGCTACGCGCTGATGTCCCTGCGGGACGCTGCGCGCAATGTGATCTCGGCGATCGGCGCGACCCGGGACAAGTCCGTCCAGGACGAGGACGCGGTGCGCAAGCAGGCGCTGGCCGCCGTCGAGAGCATCCACGGGGTGGCCGAGCGGATCACCAACGGCTCCGAGTACGACGTCGTCTGGTATGAGCGCCATGACCGCTTCGGCGCCACCCTCCGGGTCGCCCCGCTGTCGGTGTCCGGGCTGCTGCGCGAGAAGCTGTTCGAGGACCGCTCCGTGGTGCTGACCTCCGCCACCCTCAAGCTGGGCGGTGACTTCAACGGGGTCGCGGCCTCCCTGGGGCTGTCCCCCGAAGGCGTCGAGGGGGACGACGTGCCCGTCTGGCGAGGCCTCGACGTCGGCTCGCCCTTCGACTACCCGAAGCAGGGCATCCTCTACGTCGCCAAGCACCTCGCCACCCCGGGCCGCGAGGGGACCCGCGGCGACATGATGGACGAGCTCGCCGAGCTGATCGAGGCGGCCGGCGGCCGCACCCTCGGCCTCTTCTCCTCCATGCGCGGTGCCAAGGCCGCCGCCGAGGAACTGCGCGGCCGACTCGACAACCCGATCCTGCTCCAGGGCGAGGAAACCCTCGGCGAGCTGATCAAGTCCTTCGCCGCCGACCCCAAGACCTGCCTGTTCGGGACGCTGTCGCTCTGGCAGGGCGTGGACGTACCGGGCCCCAGCTGTCAGCTCGTGATCATGGACCGGATCCCCTTCCCGCGCCCCGACGACCCGCTGATGAGCGCCCGCCAGAAGTCGGTCGAGGAGCACGGCGGAAACGGCTTCATGGCCGTCGCCGCCACGCATGCCGCCCTGCTGATGGCCCAGGGCGCGGGCCGTCTCGTACGGGCCTCGGGCGACCGGGGCGTCGTCGCGGTGCTGGACCCTCGGCTGGCAACGGCCCGGTACGGGAGCTTCCTGCGGGCCACGCTGCCGGACTTCTGGTACACCACGGACCGCAACCAGGTCCGCCGCTCCCTGGCGGCGATCGACGCGACGGCCAAGGCCGACGGCAAGTAGTCCGCCGACGGCACGTAGCCGACCGGGCCGGTGCAGTCGCCCGGCCCGCCGGTTCCGGGGCATGGAACAACCCCCGGGACCGGCGCAGTGGATCCCGGGGGCTGTATGGGGGCGGCGGGGTCAGACCCGACGCAGTACCGCGACGACCTTGCCGAGGATGGTCGCCTCGTCGCCGGGGATCGGCTGGTAGGCGGCGTTGTGCGGGAGGAGCCAGACATGGCCGTCCTCGCGCTTGAAGCGCTTGACGGTGGCCTCGCCGTCGAGCATCGCGGCGACGATGTCGCCGTTCTCCGCGACCGGCTGGCGACGGACCGTGACCCAGTCGCCGTCACAGATGGCGGCCTCGATCATGGAGTCGCCGACGACCTTCAGGACGAAGAGCTCGCCGTCGCCGACGAGCTGCCGGGGGAGGGGGAACACGTCCTCGACCGACTCCTCGGCGAGGATCGGACCGCCGGCGGCGATACGACCGACCAGGGGAACGTAGGAGGCGGCGGGCTTTCCGGTGGTGTCCGTCGGCTGCGAGCTGGGCTGGTCCGAGCCGCGCACCTCATAGGCGCGTGGGCGGTGGGGGTCGCGGCGCAGGAAGCCCTTGCGCTCCAGGGCCATCAGCTGGTGGGCGACGGACGACGTGCTGGACAGGCCGACCGCCTGGCCGATCTCCCGCATCGACGGCGGGTAACCCCGCCGCTGCACGGAGTCGCGAATGACCTCGATGACCCTCCGCTGCCGGTCCGTGAGTCCGGAGCTGTCGGCGCGGATGCCTGGAGGTCGACCTGGCAGCGAGCGTGCGGGGCGTACTACGGGCTCCGCCTCCGGGTTCAGGTTTGCGTCGTTCATGGCATGCACCGGCTCGAGTCGGCTCTGGGAGCGGTTCTGGGCAGTGATGGCGGCACTGTCTGCGGTGGTGGTCACGTCGGCCCCTCTCGAAATGTTCTCCCTAGCTGGACAACGGTAGTTGCTTTCGAAAGGTTGCGCCAAACACACGTTCGAGTGAAAAATCGCAGATCGTCCTGCGTGGGCATATCGAGAGGTGTATGGACGATCGGTTCGCCGAACGCGGGTTCGGCTCGCCGTCCGCCGCTTACGGTACCCTTCCCGGTCGGGCGGCCGCCGTCCGGGCCTGTGTCCAGTGTGGCACCGGGAGGCCTCGCGTCCGCTCATCGGACGCCGCGACACGCGGAGTCGCGCAAATCCGCCACAACCCAAGATCTAGTGGTTGGATGAGCGCTGCCGCCCAGAAGTTGTGGTCCTTGGGTCTCCCGAGGGTCCCGGCATCGCATATGCTGGTGGCTGCTTCACGAGCCCCCGACGGAGTCCGCCTCCGCCGTTCAGGGGCTCCGTGGGGTGGTTCAGTCGTGCCAAGAGGGAGGGTGAGGGAACCATGCACTGCCCCTTCTGCAGGCACCCCGACAGCCGCGTCGTCGACAGCCGCACCACGGACGACGGCACGTCGATCCGCAGGCGCCGTCAGTGCCCCGACTGCTCCCGTCGTTTCACGACGGTGGAGACGGCCTCGCTGATGGTGATCAAGCGCAGCGGGGTGACGGAACCCTTCAGCCGTACCAAGGTCATCTCCGGCGTGCGCAAGGCGTGCCAGGGACGGCCGGTCACCGAGGACGCCCTCGCCAAGCTCGGCCAGCGGGTCGAGGAGGCGGTGCGCGCCACCGGGAGCGCCGAGCTGACCACCCACGACGTGGGTCTGGCCATACTCGGCCCGTTGCAGGAGCTCGACCTGGTCGCGTACCTGCGGTTCGCCTCCGTTTACAAAGCGTTCGACACCCTTGAAGACTTCGAGACCGCCATCGCGGAACTCCGCGTGTCCCGGCCTCACCCCGAGGAGTGCGGGCTCGGTGGGACCGCCCAGGTCCCCGTGCCGGCCTCCGCCGCCGACTGACCGGACACCCGTGCCGCGGCGCTCACGCTCCGTGGCACGGCCGGTCGGCCGGGCGAAGAGACGTAGATACAAGACACAGCACCGTGCCGCGGAATATCGCTGGCACTTTAGGGCGTTTTTGCCCGCATATGGGAGGAAGCGGCATGACAGAGACGGCGAGCGGCTCGGCACGTGGTTCCCGCGCCAAGGGGACCAAGGCTGCCAAGGGCGGCCTGCGTATCGAGCGCATCCACACCACCCCGGGCGTGCACCCCTATGACGAGGTGAGCTGGGAGCGCCGTGACGTCGTCATGACCAACTGGCGCGACGGCTCGGTCAACTTCGAGCAGCGCGGCGTCGAGTTCCCCGACTTCTGGTCGGTGAACGCGGTCAACATCGTCACCAGCAAGTACTTCCGTGGCGCGGTGGGCACCCCGCAGCGCGAGACCGGTCTGAAGCAGCTGATCGACCGGATCGTGAAGACGTACACGAAGGCCGGCGAGGACTTCGACTACTTCTCGTCGCCCGCCGACGCGGAGATCTTCGAGCACGAGCTCACCTACGCCCTCCTGCACCAGATCTTCAGCTTCAACTCCCCGGTGTGGTTCAACGTCGGTACGCCCCAGCCGCAGCAGGTCTCCGCCTGCTTCATCCTGGCCGTCGACGACTCCATGGAGTCGATCCTCGACTGGTACAAGGAAGAGGGAATGATCTTCAAGGGCGGCTCCGGCGCCGGCCTGAACCTCTCCCGCATCCGTTCCTCCAAGGAGCTCCTCTCCTCCGGCGGCAACGCCTCCGGCCCGGTCTCCTTCATGCGCGGCGCCGACGCGTCCGCCGGAACGATCAAGTCGGGCGGCGCCACCCGCCGCGCGGCCAAGATGGTCGTCCTGGACGTGGATCACCCGGACGTCGAGGCCTTCATCGAGACCAAGGTGAAGGAGGAGGAGAAGATCCGCGCCCTGCGCGACGCGGGCTTCGACATGGACCTGGGCGGCGACGACATCACGTCCGTCCAGTACCAGAACGCCAACAACTCCGTCCGTGTGAACGACGAGTTCATGACGGCCGTCGAGAACGGCACCGAGTTCGGCCTGCGGGCCCGGATGACCGGCGAGGTCATCGAGAAGGTCGACGCCAAGGCGCTCTTCCGCAAGCTCGCCGAGGCCGCGTGGGCCTGCGCCGACCCGGGCATCCAGTACGACGGTGTGATCAACAACTGGCACACCTGCCCCGAGTCCGGCCGGATCACCGCGTCGAACCCGTGCAGCGAGTACATGCACCTGGACAACACGTCCTGCAACCTCGCCTCGCTCAACCTGATGAAGTTCCTGAACGACGACGGCAAGGGCAACCAGTCCTTCGACGCCGAGCGCTTCGCCAAGGTCGTCGAGCTCGTCATCACCGCGATGGACATCTCCATCTGCTTCGCGGACTTCCCGACGCAGAAGATCGGCGACAACACCCGCGCCTTCCGCCAGCTGGGCATCGGCTACGCCAACCTCGGCGCCCTGCTGATGGCCACCGGCCACGCGTACGACTCGGACGGCGGCCGCACCCTCGCCGCGTCGATCACCTCGCTGATGACCGGCACCGCGTACAAGCGCTCCGCCGAGCTGGCCGCCATCGTCGGTCCGTACGACGGCTACGCCCGCAACGCCGACTCGCACAAGCGCGTCATGAAGCAGCACGCCGACGCCAACGCCGTCGCGCCGCGCACCGAAGACCTGGACAACAGCATCTGGGCCGCGGCCACCGAGGCCTGGCAGGACGTCCTGCGCCTCGGCGAGAAGAACGGCTTCCGCAACTCCCAGGCCTCCGTCCTCGCGCCGACCGGCACCATCGGTCTCGCGATGTCCTGCGACACCACCGGTGTCGAGCCGGACCTGGCCCTGGTCAAGTTCAAGAAGCTCGTCGGCGGCGGCTCGATGCAGATCGTCAACGGCACCGTCCCGCAGGCCCTGCGCCGCATGGGCTACCAGGAGGAGCAGATCGAGGAGATCGTCTCCCACATCGCCGAGCACGGCGTGGTCGTCGACGCCCCGCACCTGAAGACCGAGCACTACTCGGTGTTCGACTGCGCCATGGGCGAGCGTTCCATCTCCGCGATGGGCCACGTCCGGATGATGGCCGCGATCCAGCCCTGGATCTCCGGCGCGATCTCGAAGACGGTCAACATGCCGGAGACGGCGACCGTCGAGGAGATCGAGGAGATCTACTTCGAGGCGTGGAAGATGGGCGTCAAGGCGCTCGCGATCTACCGCGACAACTGCAAGGTCGGCCAGCCCCTCTCCGCCAAGAAGAAGGAGGAGGAGAAGGAGGAGGTCACCGCCAAGGCGGAGGAGACCATCCGCGCCGCGGTCGAGAAGGTCATCGAGTACCGCCCCGTCCGCAAGCGCCTCCCCAAGGGCCGCCCGGGCATCACCACCTCCTTCACGGTCGGTGGCGCCGAGGGCTACATGACGGCGAACTCCTACCCGGACGACGGTCTGGGCGAGGTCTTCCTGAAGATGTCCAAGCAGGGCTCGACCCTCGCGGGCATGATGGACGCCTTCTCGATCGCCGTCTCGGTCGGCCTGCAGTACGGCGTTCCGCTGGAGACCTACGTCTCGAAGTTCACGAACATGCGCTTCGAGCCGGCCGGTATGACGGACGACCCGGACGTGCGGATGGCGCAGTCGATCGTCGACTACATCTTCCGCCGCGTGGCGCTCGACTTCCTGCCCTTCGAGACCCGCTCGGCCCTCGGCATCCACTCCGCCGAGGAGCGCCAGCGCCACCTGGACACCGGTTCCTACGAGCCCCTCGAGGACGAGCTGGACACCGAGTCCCTGACGCAGGCGACCCCGCTGACCGCGGTTCCGTCGGCCCCGAAGCCGGTTGCGGCCGTGTCCGTCCCGTCCCCCAAGACGGCACACAGCAGCGCCGAACTGGTCGAGATGCAGCTCGGTGTCTCCGCCGACGCCCCGCTCTGCTTCTCCTGCGGTACGAAGATGCAGCGCGCAGGCTCCTGCTACATCTGCGAGGGCTGCGGCTCCACCAGCGGCTGCAGCTGATACCCGGCGAAGCGGCGACGGAAGCGGCAGTGAGCATCAGCTGCTGAGCGCGCCGAACCGCACATGAGAGAGGGTGCCGACCACAGGTCGGCACCCTCTTCGGCGTCTCGGAGGACGTACGGGGGCGTCAGTGGGGGATGCGGCGGGGTGGGCGGGTGACGAGCTCGTCGCGGAATTCGGCGATCCGGGAGTGGACCTGGCGCATCAGCAGGGTGTCCTCGATACGGTCCAGATAGAGGCAGCGCGCGGCCAGCCCCGGCAGGTCGAAGGCGAAGCACAGCGACATCAACGGGTTCACGAACAGCTCGCTGCCCCGGGTGCGGGTGGTGAACTGCACGTCGCCGAAGGAGCCCCGGACGGCTGCGGCGATGGAGCCGTTCACGATGCTGGGCCGGTCCGGGGTCTGCTCCTGGGCATGGGCGACCGCGTCCAGGAACAGAGCGCCTTCCTCGGTGGCGCGCGGTATGGAGAACGCGCCGAGGTATGCGCCCGCGCGCTCCAGCGCCGCGATGTTCTCCAGCACGAGTGCGTGACTGACCCCGTGGTACGCGTCCACGCCGAAGCCCACCGACACGACGAGGCGTTCCCGTACGTCGTCCAGCGCGGCCAGTGCCGCGACGCTGGTCAGGTCCTCCTCGGGGGTGCCGAGGCCCGATTCGTCGCCCCGCATCAGGATGTCCGTACCGCCGTCGACCAGGACGATCGCGTCGATGCGGTGGAGGTCGACCAGCTCGCGGTAGGCGGCGCGCAGCGGCTGCACCCCGGTCTGGGGGAAGGCGTACACGGTGGCCGGGTAGCCGTGCGCGGCCAGCCACTGGGCCAGGGTCCGCTCGGGGAAGTAGGACAGGTGGGGTGCGGAGTCCGGGGTGACGGCGGCGAGGTCCGGTGCCACCCAGTCCTCGACGGGCAGTCCGGCGAGCGAGCTGAAGGAGAGGTTCGCCAGGTGGACCCGCTTGCCCTGGTGCATGAGGGAGAGGGCCACGGGGAGGCCGGCGTAGATGTCGAAGCCGCCGCCGGCGCCTGCGACCAGGATGCTTTCGGCGTCGGCGAGGCGGTCGAAAAGCGGGTTGGTGTGCAGGGCGGTCATGGCGATCATTGTGCGGGGTGACTGCGCCTGCCCGCCTCGGGATTTTCCGGCAGTGCGAGGGCGGGCCAGACGGGGTGAACGGGTGAACGGGCGGACGGGTGGACGGGGAGATGGTCAGCCATGTGGAGCGGTGACGAGCTGGACCTGGACGCCTATCTGGCACGGATCGGATTTCCCGGGGGTTCGGGGGGTTCGGGCGATGCGGCGGATGTGGGGGAGACCCGGGAACTCCGGCCGGATCTCGAGACGTTGTACGCAGTGCACCGGGCCCACACCGCCGCCATCGCCTTCGAGAGCCTGGATGTCCTGCTCGGCCGCCCCGTCGCGCTGGACCTCAAGTCCATAGAGGCCAAGCTCGTGCACGACCGTCGCGGCGGCTACTGCTACGAGCAGAATTCGCTGCTGGCCGCTGCCCTGGAGCGGATCGGCTTCGAGGTTTCCGGACGCGGTGCCCGCAACCGCACCCGCGGGGACTCCGTGACGGCCGTGACGCACGCCGTCCTCGTCGTGACCGTCGAGGGCGAACCGTGGCTGTGCGACGCCGGATTCGGTCACCAGGGGCCTCGCGAGCCGCTCCCGCTGGGACGGCCGGGGGCCGAGGTGCGGCAGGGGGAGTGGGCGTACCGCGTCCGCGAGGAGGAGGGCGGCGTCCTCGTCCTGTGCCTGCTGCGCGGAGACACCTGGCGGGACCTGTACGCCTTCTCCCCGCAGCAGTACCACCCCGTCGACTACGTCGTGCTCAACCACTACAGCTCCAGCCATCCCGCCTCCTCCTTCGTCGGGCGGCTCATCGTCCAGTACCCGGGCGACGGCGTCCGCCGGGCGCTCGTCGGGCGGGAACTGACCCGGCTGCATCCCGACGGGCGGGCCGAGCGGGAGACCGTCGGCGCGGACGAACTGCTCGCGGTGCTCGACCGGGAGTTCGGGCTTCGGCTGCCCGATCGGGACGCGGCGGAACTGGTGCGGATCCACCGCGCCGGGGACTGACCGGGGCCCCGCCCGGCCCGTACGATGGCGCAGTGCTGGTCAAGTGGATTCGCTGCACGGTGACGGACCGACGCGGGTTCGAGCGCGGGCAGCGAAAATGGGCGGGGCTGCCCGGCGAGCCGGGATTCCGGGGGCAGGGCGGCGGCTGGAGCCGGGGCCGGCAGGGGGTCGCGCATGTCTTCGCGTTCTGGGAGAGCCGGTCCTTCTACGACTCCTTCATGGCCCGCTCGCACGACCGGCTGGCCGCCTCGCAGAACGGCACGTACACCGATCTGCGGGTCACCCTCTTCGACCACCGCTTCGACGTGAAGACCGGCTTCGAGCCGCGCTTCACCGATGCCGACGTCGTACGGGTCGCGCACACGCGGGTCCGGGAGGGCCGGGTCGACCACTTCGCCCTCATGCAGGAGAAGGTGTGGAATCCCGCCATGGCGGGCTCGCCCGGGATGGTTCGCGGCCTCTTCGGGGAGGCCCCGGGCCGCGAGTTCCTGGTGCTGTCGATGTGGCACGCCGCCGCCGAGCACGGCAAGTACCGGCAGGAGCGGGTCGAGCGGCTCTCCCTTCGCGCCCAGATCCAGGCCGATGTCGAGGCCCTCACCGGTGATGTCGTCGACCTCGAACCCTCCTGGACGGTATGACCGTACGATGACCGCCGGGCCGACCGGCGAGCCCGGTCGGCGCTCCGCCCGACGGCCGAATAGGGTCGTGGAATGGTTCGACCACGGCGCATCGTCCTTGTCCGACACGGGGAATCGGAGGGGAACGCCGACGACACGGTGTACGAGAGGGAGCCCGACCACGCCCTGCGGCTGACCCGAAACGGGCGCGAGCAGGCCTCTGCGGCCGGCGCCCGGCTGCGCGAGCTCTTCGGCGACGAGACGATCAGCGCGTACGTCTCCCCCTACCGCCGGACCCTGCAGACCTTCCGGGAGCTGCGGCTGGATCCCACACGGGTGCGGATGCGCGAGGAGCCGCGGCTGCGCGAGCAGGACTGGGGGAACTGGCAGGACCGGGACGACGTACGGCTGCAGAAGGCGTACCGGGACGCGTACGGGCACTTCTTCTACCGCTTCGCCCAGGGCGAGTCGGGGGCGGACGTGTACGACAGGGTCGGGTCGTTCCTGGAAAGCCTCTACCGCAGTTTCGAGGCCCCCGACCATCCCGAGAACGTGCTGCTCGTGACGCACGGGCTGACGATGCGGCTCTTCTGCATGCGCTGGTTCCACTGGTCCGTGGCCGAATTCGAGGCCCTGTCCAATCCGGGCAACGCCGAATACCGTGTCCTCCTGCTCGGCCCGGACGGCAGGTACCGGATGGACCGCCCGTTTGAGCGGTGGACCACACCCGAGCCTTATGACCTGGACGGTTAGAGTTGCCCGCGATGACGCCTGATTCCACTCCCGAACGGCGCTACGCGCGCGCCATGGCCAGCCTGCGAGGGTTGGCGCTGGGTGACGCCCTGGGCTCCCAGTACTTCGTCCCCGTGAACTACCCGCTGCTCAAGCGGCGCGAACTGCCCGTCGGCGCCGGCACGTGGCAGTGGACCGACGACACCGAGATGGCCTGCTCGGTGGTGGCCGTGCTCGCCGACCACGGTCGTATCGACCAGGACGCGCTCGCGCTTTCCTTCGCCCACCACCACGACTTCGACCGCGGTTACGGGCCCGCGGTGAACCGGATGCTGCGTCTGGTGCGGGAGGGGCAGGACTGGCGCACGCTGGCCGCCGAGCTCTTCAACGGGCAGGGCTCGTGGGGCAATGGCGCCGCCATGCGCATCGCGCCGCTGGGTGCCTGGTACGCGGACGACCCGGAGCAGGCCACGCACCAGGCGGAGATCTCCGCCTACACCACGCACCAGCACCGCGAGGCCGTGTGCGGGGCGATGGCCGTCGCCGCGGCGGCCGCGCTCGCGGCGAGTACGGACGGCCCGCCGAAGGCCGCGGACCTGCTGGACGGGGTGATCGCGCTGGTGCCGCGCAGCGCCGTGGGCGCCGGGCTGCGGCGCGCGCGGGACATGCTGGACTACGGCGACGCCACCACGGTCGCGGCGGTTCTGGGCTGCGGACGGCGTACGAGCGCGCACGACACCGTGCCGTTCGCCCTGTGGTCGGCGGCCCGGGCGCTGGACGACTACGAGGGGGCGTTCTGGACCACCGCGCAGGTGGGCGGGGACGTCGACACGACCTGCGCGATCGTCGGCGGGGTGCTGGGCGCTCGCGGGGACGACGTGCTGCCGGCCGCGTGGCTGGCGCGTACGGAGGCCCTGCCGGCCTGGCTGCCGGAGATCGCGGCGGGCTGATGCCCGTGGATGCGGTGTCCCCCGAGGAGTTGGTGGTGCCCGCCGAGAGGTGACGCGAGGTGACGCGAGGTGAGATGCCGCGTTCCGATTGTCACGGTCCTGCCACAGCACTCTTTTGATCCTGTTCAAAAGCACTGGGTCCCGGCCTACTCTGTCCGCATCGCCGCCCCACCCTGAACCGCGGGGCGGCCGACAGGGGAGGGAACCCGATGTCAGAGAACACCGGCGGAGCCGGCGAAGCCAGGTCCGCGGCCGGTCCAGGGGCCACGGCAGGGGGTCCGCCCGCGCAGCCGGCCGCGGTCGTCGGCGGACCCGCCGCGGCGGCCGGTCCGCCGCCGGGGATACCCGCCGGCGCAGCGCCAGCGAACCCCTGGCAGGTGCAGCAGCGCTCCGCGTCGCCCTCCTGGAGCACGCTGGTGCGCCCCGCGGCGGCCGCCCCCATCCGGACCGCGACCCTCGTCGCCGTCCTCGCCTCCGGCCTGGCCACCGCGCTGCTGCTCGCCGACGGAATGGGCCCCGGCCTGCTGGTCGCGGTGGTGCCCGCCGTCGTCGCCGCGTACGTCGCCGCCCGCACGGCCCGCCGCAGCGCCCGGCCCTGGAGCCTGGCCTGGGTGATCGGCTGCCTCGCCCTCCTCGTCATACCCGCCCTGCGCGACTCCGCCTGGCCGGCCACGCTGGCGATCCTGTCCGCCGTCCTGCTGGGCGCACTGGCCCTCCACGGCAGCCGCACCTGGCCCGGGGTCCTGCTCAGCCCGCTCGGCTTCGTCAACTCCGCGGTGTCCGGGGTCGGCTGGCTGCTCACCGGGCTGCGCTCACGCAGCGGGGTCAGCAAGGACCGCTGGCTGCCCGTCGCCAAGGCGACCGGGGTGGCCGTCGTTCTGTTGGTGCTCTTCGGCGCGCTGTTCGCCTCCGCCGATGCGGCCTTCGCCGACCTCCTGGGCGACCTGATGCCCGATGCGTCGTTCGAGGACGGGCCCGTCCGGGTCGTGCTCTTCGCCCTCGGTGCGGTCCTCGCGCTCGCGGCGGCCCGCACCGCGGCGGCCCCGCAGCGCTGGGACCGGATCAAGGTGGCCCCGGGCAAGCCCCGTTCCCGCGTCGAATGGGCCCTTCCGCTCATCGTCATGAACGTGCTGTTCGCCGGCTTCAACGCCGTCCAGCTGGCCGTCCTGTTCGGTGGCTACGACAAGGTCCTGGAGAGCACCGGCCTCACCTACGCCGAGTACGCCCGCCAGGGCTTCTGGCAGCTGCTCTGGGCCACCCTGCTCACCCTCGCCGTGATCGCGCTCGCCCTACGCTGGGCCCCGCGCTCCGGACCGGGCGACCGCCGCCTCGTCCGCGTCGTCCTCGGGCTGCTGTGCGCGCTGACCCTGGTCGTCGTCGCCGCCGCGCTGCGCCGGATGGACCTCTACGTGGACGCGTACGGGCTGACCAGGCTGCGCGTGTCGGTGGCCGCGATGGAGCTGTGGCTCGGGCTGGTGATCGTACTGATCATGGCGGCCGGGCTGTTCGGCGGACGCTGGCTGGCCCGCGCGGTCGCGGGCAGTGTCGGCGCAGCCGTCCTCGCCTTCGGCCTGCTGTCCCCGGACGGGATGGTCGCCGAGCGGAACGTGACCCGCTTCGAGGCGGACGCGAAGATCGACCTGGCCTACTTCCAGTCCCTGTCGGCGGACGCCGTCCCGGCCCTGGACCGGCTGCCCGAGCCCCAGCGCTCCTGCGCCCTGCGCGGGATCAACGACGAGATGGCCCGGGCGGGCGACGTGCCCTGGTACGCGATGAGCCTGGGCGAGTACCGGGCCCGGCAGATCCTGCGCGAGCGGCCGGTGACCGTGTCGTACGAGGTCTGCTCGCGGATGGGCGCCTTCGGCAGCCGCGTCGAGTACTAGCGGCTCCCGAGGAAAGCGCGTACGGGTCCGGGTACGGGGCCGGGCGCGGGGTGTTCCCCGCGCCCGGCCCCGTACGACGAGCCGGTATCAGGCGGCCGGACCGGCCTTCGCGGCGGCCCCGGCCAGGGCGTCCAGGTCGCTCTTGCGCACCCGGATCACCAGCAGGGAGGTGGCCAGGGCGAGGCCCGCCATGGCGACGGCCGCGTAGAACGCGGTGGAGATGCCGTGGGTGAGAACCAGGTCACCCCAGGGGTCGGGCAGGAGACCGGTCTCCTTGAAGGCGGCGATCTGACCGGGGTCGGCCTGGGCCATGAAGGCCGGGACCTGCTTCGTGGCCTCGTCGCGGCCGGCCGTGCCGAAGACGGTGACCAGGATGGACAGGCCGAGCGAGCCGCCGACCTGCTGGCTGGCGTTGAGCAGACCGGAGGCGGCGCCCGCCTCCTTCGGTGCCACACCGGAGACGGCCGTGAGCGTGAGCGTCACGAAGTTGAGGCCCATGCCGAAGCCGAACAGGAGCATCGGCCCGAGCACCCCGGAGACGTAGGAGCTGTCGGTCCGGATGAAGGTCAGCCAGGCCAGCCCGGTTCCGGTGAGCGCGGACCCGAGGACCATGAAGGGCTTGGGGCCGAAGCGCGGCAGGAACCGCTGCGAGAGGCCGGCTGCGGTCACGATGGCGACCGTCACGGGGAGGAAGCCGAGTCCGGACTGGATCGGGGAGAAGCCGAGCACGTTCTGCACGAACTGGACGATGAAGAAGAACATGCCGAACATCGCCGCGGCGAGGCCGAGCATGATCACGTACGTACCGGTGCGGTTGCGGTCGGCGAACATGCGCAGCGGGATGATCGGCTCGCGGGCCCGCGACTCGATGACGACGAACAGCGCGAGCAGGACCGCGGCGGCCGCGAACGAGCCGAGGGTGAGCGCGTCGCGCCATCCTTCCTCCGAGGCGCTGATGAACCCGTAGACGAGCGAGGCCATGCCGCCGGTGGAGGTGAGGGCTCCGGCGATGTCGAAGCGGCCGGGGTGGCGCTCGGACTCGCTGATGAAGAGCGGGGTGAGGACTGCGATCAGCACACCGATCGGCACGTTGACGAAGAGGACCCAGCGCCAGTCGAGCCACTCGGTCAGCATGCCGCCGGCCAGCAGGCCGATCGCGCCGCCGCCCGCGGAGACGGCGGCGAACACTCCGAACGCCCGGTTCCGTTCGGGGCCTTCGGGGAAGGTCGTGGTGATCAGGGCGAGGGAGGTCGGCGAGGCGATCGCGCCGCCGACCCCCTGCAGGGCGCGGGCCGCGAGCAGGTGCCAGGGCTCCTGGGCGAAGCCGCCGAGGAGGGAAGCCAGGGTGAAGAGCAGGATGCCGGTCAGGAACACCCGGCGGCGGCCCAGGATGTCGCCCGCCCGGCCACCGAGGAGCAGCAGGCCGCCGAAGGTGAGGGTGTAGGCGCTGAGTACCCATGACAGGTCGGTGGTGGTGAAGTCGAGCGCGCTCTGGATATGCGGGAGCGCGATGTTCACGATCGTCGCGTCGAGGACGACCATGAGCTGGCATGCGGCGATGACGGCGAGCGCCACTCCCGGGCGCCCCTCCCGGCGTGCCGCGCCCGGTATCCGGGGTGTGGCGAGTTGAGAGCTTGTCACTGAGGATCCCCCCCCAAAGTGAAATAGTGAACGCATCCGTTCACTGCGGGACCACGGTAGGAGCCGCGCCTTAGTGAACGCAAGCGTTCACTAAGGCGGAAAATACGTGCGTCGAACGCGTAGGCCGGTCGGAGGTGGGGAGATGGTGGGTTCACGCTGGTCAGCGGCGTCGCCGGGGCGCAGGCGGGGTCCGGAGCTCGAACGGGCGATTCTCGACGCCGCGTTGGAGCAGCTGAGCACGATCGGCTGGAACGCGCTCACCATGGAGGGTGTCGCGGCAGGCGCGCAGACGGGCAAGGCCGCGCTGTACCGCCGCTGGCCGTCGAAGGCGGATCTGGTGGCCGATGCGCTGCGGACCGGTCTGCCGCGGATCGGTGACATTCCCGACTGTGGATCGATTCGTGAGGACCTCTACCTGCTGTGCGTGCGCACGCGGGACGTCATGCACTCGCGCGCCGGGCAGGCCCTGCGATCAGTGCTTCACGAATGCGATCACATGCAGGCGGACCGGTTCCATGGAGTCATCTGGTCCGGTCTGCACGAGCCGGCCCAGCGCCTGATCAGGGAGCTTGTCGGGCGCGGAATCGACCGGGGTGACGTGCGGGCGGACGCGACTGGTCCGTTTGTCGTGGATGTCATTCCGGCCATGCTGATGTACCGCGCCAAGGTGTGCGGAAGCGAATGGGAGGATGCGGACATCGCGGCATTGATCGACGAGGTGATGGTGCCGCTGCTCAGGGCGTGAGACGCGGAGGGGGTGGCGCGGGGGGCGCGGAGAGCGGTTCACGTCCGTTCGCGGGCCGGTCCGACCCGGGCGGGGGTGTGCAGTCGGCTCGGGGCGGCGTAACCTTGCTGGCGCCATGCCGTACGAAGCACCCACTCACACCGTCGAACGCTCCCTCCGTGCAACCACCGGCGCCAAGGTCATCGCCGGGGTCGACGAAGTCGGACGAGGGGCCTGGGCCGGACCCGTCACCGTGTGTGCGGCGATCACCGGCCTGCGCCGGCCGCCCGCCGGGCTCACCGACTCCAAACTGCTCACCCCCAAGCGGCGCGACGCCCTGCTCGATATCCTGGAGGGCTGGGTCACCGCGTACGCACTCGGGCACTCCTCGCCCGAGGAGATCGACGAACTGGGGATGACGGCCGCCCTTCGGCTGGCGGCGGAGCGGGCGCTGGTCGCCCTGCCGGTGCGCCCCGACGCGGTGATACTCGACGGCAAGCACGACTATCTCGGCCCGCCCTGGCGGGTTCGTACGGTGATCAAGGGCGACCAGTCCTGTATCGCCGTCGCCGCGGCCTCGGTCATCGCCAAGGTCCGCCGCGACCGCATGATGGCCGCACTCGGGGAACAGGGCGGTGGGATCGAGGACTTCGCCTTCGGCGCCAACGCCGGATACCCCTCGCCCGTGCACCGGGCCGCGCTGGAGGAGCTGGGCCCCACCCCCTATCACCGGCTCTCGTGGTCGTACCTCGACGCGCTGCCCCGGTGGCGCCACCTCAAGAAGGTGCGCCGCAGCGAGGAGTCGATGGAGCTGGAAAACGGAGGCCAACTCGGCTTCGATTTCTGATCGCACGCATGTGCCACCGGCCGGTACGTTTCGTACCGGTGTTTGATAGACATCAACTCATGCCTCTCACCCCCGCCATCGAGGAGCCTCAGATTCACGAGAGTGCCCAGGGTCCCCGCGTCACGCCGGCCGCGAGCCGCACCGCGCAGACCCCCCGCCCCGTACCTGGTCCGCGTCCCGCCGCCGTACCGCGGCCCGGCCGCCCCGGTCCCGCCCGGCCCGCACCGCCCGCGCAGCGTGCGCCGCAGGCCACCCCCGGACCCGTTCCCGCAGCCCCTGCCGCTGCCCCCACCGCACCGTCCGTCTCCGCGGCGGTGCCGCAGATCCAGCTGATCCCGGCCTCCGCCGAGGGTGCGCTGGACGCGGCCGAAGAGGCCGTCGACCTGCTGCTCGACACCGGGCGCGCGCCCGGCGACATCCTGGTGCTCACCAGTGGCGACCCGCACCCGTGGGCCGCGCACGAGCTGTCCTTCGGCGAGGCCGCGTACTGGGCCCTGCACGACGCCGGGGACGACGTTTTCTACGCGGACGCGGCGCAGGTCCAGCGCGCTGCGGGCCGTCCCGTCGTGGTCTTCGCGGCCAATGGCGGATCGGTCGACGCCGTCGCGGGAGCCCTCCCGGTCGCGCTCACCCGGGCGGGTGCGCTGCTGATCGTGTGCGGCGATGCGCAGCAGATCAACTCCGTGCTGGGTGCGGGCGTCTGACGCCCTGTACCCCGGCACGGGCGAGGGGCGGGGCGGGCCCTGGGCCGGCCCCGCTGTAGCCCGCGCCGGGCCCCGCGACGGAGCCCGGAGCCTGATCCGCCGTACGCCTGTTCCTGGGTGTACGGCCGTGAGGCGTTCCCGCGGGCCGGCTGTACGAGGGGCGGCGGCCACGAGGGCGGCTATGTGAGTGGCTACGAGAGCGGACCACCACCAGGCTCGGCCCACCCGGGTCGGCCTACGTGGATCAGCGCGCGGCGGTCCGCCGCAGGACCTCGACGGAGCCGCCCCCGCTGTGCAGTGCCAGCGGGGAGAACTCGGCCACGGTGTCGCCGAGGTGCTGCGGCCGTGACTCCGAGCTCGGCCGTCGGCCGCCGCGGCCCTCGCCCAGCACCTGCCAGCCCCCGCGGGTCAGCGTGATGTACGCACCGCAGCGCAGGCCGTGCAGGGTGCACGCGTCCCGCAGCCCCCACATCCACGCCCCGTCCTCCTCGGTCCACCGCTCGTCGCCCTCGCGGCAGTAGAGCAGTACGGCCGTCCGCACCGGGGTCCGACGGCGCAGGTCGTGCGGGAGGACCCGGCGCAGCCGGGACAGCAGGGCGTTGCGGTACTCCCAGCCGTCGGCCGAGGCGGACCGCTGCACGAAGGAGGCGCTCGCGACGAGCTGCTCCTCCGGGCCGAGGACGGCGATCACCGCGGTCGAGGGCACCGGGCCGTGCCGGGAGTGCAGTCCGCTGACGACCTCGCGCGGATTGCGCAGCAGCGGGATGCCCGCCGCTGTCCATTCCGCCGGTTCCAGCAGTCTTCCGTGCCGGCTGGTGCCGCCGGTGGCTGGTGCCAGGGACGTGGTCGGGGGCGGCGCGAATCCGAAGGTCACGGTCCTCCCTTCGGGTACACGCCCGCGGACGGGCACGGTGGAGTCAGGGCGCGCCGCAGCGCGGCCCAGGAGGGTGCCGAGGAGCCGAGCGGGAGCACCCCAATTCTCGCGTGGCTTCCGAGCGTGCGGCAACGAGCAATTGACGCCGCCGACCGGAATTCGCCGGTATGCCGTTCATATCCTTGCCCCGCCACGCCGAAGATGACGCATTCGGCTATCCCTGAAGCGCCAGCACCAGCGGGAACACCTCTTTCGCGCCTGCGCGCCGCAGCAGCCGGGCCGCCACCGCGAGGGTCCACCCGCTCTCGGCCCGGTCGTCCACGAGGAGCACCGGGCCCGCGGCCTGCGCCAGCGCCTCGGCCAGTGCCGGGGGCACGGTGAGGGACTGGTGGAGCCCCCGCACCCGCTGCGCGCTGTTCGAGGAGACCGACCCGAACTCCGGTGCCTGATCCGTGTACGCGACCGTGCCGAGCAGCGGCATCCGTCCGACCTCCGCGATCCGCGCGGCCAGCGAACCGATCAGCTGGGGGTGGCTGCGCGAGGGCAGCGCGACCACACCCACCGGCCGGGCCGGGGCGTCCGGCGCCCCCGAGGCCCAGCCACCGGGGCCCCGGGCCCAGTCCGCCAGTACCGCGACCACAGCCTGCGCGACGTCGTCCGGAATCGGCTGGTCCGGAGCCTGCGGGGCGAGCATCGGACGCAGCCGGTTGCCCCAGCCGATGTCGGACAGTCGGCCGAGAGCCCGGCCCGTCGATGCCTGTTCACCGGCGGTGATGCGTCCCTTGAGGTCGACGCCGACCGATGCGAGCCCGGTCGGCCACATCTTGCGCGGCTCCAGCTCCACGCCGGGACGGCCGAGTTCGCCGCGGGCGGTGTCCAGCGCGGTGGTGGAGACCTCCGCGGTGAACCGCGCCCCGGCGCAGTTGTCGCAGCGGCCGCAGGGCGCGGCCTCCTCGTCGTCGAGCTGGCGGCGCAGGAACTCCATCCGGCATCCGGTGGCTGCGGCGTAGTCCCGCATCGCCTGCTGTTCCGTGGCCCGCTGGCGGGCGACCCACGCGTAGCGCTCGGAGTCGTACGCCCAGGGTTCGCCCGTGGAGGTCCAGCCGCCCTTGACGCGGTGCACGGCGCCGTCGACGTCGAGCACCTTGAGCATGGTCTCCAGCCGGGTCCGGCGCAGATCGACGAGCGGCTCCAGGGCGGGCAGCGACAGCGGCCGGCCGGCCTGGGCCAGGACGTCGAGCGTGCGGCGCACCTGCTCCTCGGGCGGGAAGGCCACCGAGGCGAAGTACTGCCAGATCGCCTCGTCCTCCCGGCCGGGAAGCAGCAGGACCTCCGCGTGCTCCACGCCGCGGCCGGCGCGGCCGACCTGCTGGTAGTAGGCGATGGGGGAGGAGGGCGAGCCGAGGTGCACCACGAAGCCGAGGTCGGGCTTGTCGAAGCCCATCCCCAGGGCGGAGGTGGCCACGAGCGCCTTGACCCGGTTCGCCTGGAGGTCGTCCTCGGCCTGCTGGCGGTCGGCGTTCTCCGTCTTGCCGGTGTAGGAGGACACGGTGTGGCCGCGGTGGCGCAGGTACGCGGTGACCTCCTCGGCGGCCGCCACGGTCAGCGTATAGATGATTCCGGAGCCGGGGAGGTCGCCGAGGTGGTCGGCGAGCCAGGCCAGCCGGTGCGCCGCGTCGGGCAGGGTCAGCACCGCCAGGCTCAGGCTCTCCCGGTCCAGCGGGCCGCGCAGGACCAGGGCGTCGGTGCCGGCCCCGGTGCCGAGCTGTTCGGCGACGTCGGCGGTCACTCGGGCGTTGGCGGTGGCGGTGGTGGCGAGCACCGGGACGCCCGGCGGCAGGTCGGCCAGCATGGTGCGCAGCCGGCGGTAGTCGGGCCGGAAGTCGTGCCCCCAGTCGGAGATGCAGTGCGCCTCGTCCACCACGAGCAGGCCGGTGGCGGCGGACAGCTTGGGCAGGACCTGGTCCCGGAAGTCGGGGTTGTTGAGCCGCTCCGGGCTCACCAGCAGGACGTCGACCTCACCGGCCGCGACCTCGGCCTGGATGCCCTCCCATTCCTCGGGATTGGCGGAGTTGATGGTGCGGGCACGGATCCCGGCCCGGGCCGCGGCCTCGACCTGATTGCGCATCAGGGCGAGCAGCGGGGAGACGATCACGGTGGGGCCGGCGCCACTGGCCCGCAGCAGCGAGGTGGCGACGAAGTACACCGCGGACTTGCCCCAGCCGGTGCGCTGCACCACCAGCGCCCGCCGCTTGTGCGCCACCAGGGCCTCGATCGCCCGCCACTGGTCCTCGCGCAGCCTGGCGGCGCCCGTGGGGTCGCCCACGAGACGGGCTAGTACGGAGTCGGCCGAGGACCTCAGGTCTGCGTTCATGCCCCCATGCAACCTGATGCCTCCGACATCGCGCCAATGCCGCTCCGGGCCTGTGGACAGTGCCGCCGAGAGTTATCCACAGGGCTTTCGGGATCGGATCATGCGCGGGACCTTCGTGGCATGACGAACAACCACGAATCACGCATCCCGTCCGACCGGCCCTCCATCAGCCCGGCCGGTGCCGCCACCGGACCCCAGATCACGCTGCGCAGCCCGGCCGAACTGGCCGACGCGCTGCCCTACATGCTCGGCTTCCACCCGACCGACTCCCTCGTGATGGTCGCCGTGCACGGCGAGGGCGGACGCTTCGGCGGCCGGCTCCGCGTCGGCATCCCGAGCACGCCCGCGGAATGGGAGGACACCGCCCGACAGGTCGCCGACTGCCTGATCCGGGGCAGCGAACGGCGCGCCGGCAAGCCCGACGGCATCGTCGTCTACCTCTGCCAGGAGCCGACCGGGGAGGAGACCGGCCGCCGGGTGATGAACCGCCTGCGGCCGCTCGCCCAGCGGATCCGGCTGGCCTGCGGCGCACTGGACGTGCCCGTACTGGAGGCCCTGTGCCTGTCCGCCGGGCTGTTCTGGTCCTACGTCTGTCCCGACGAGCGGTGCTGCCCGACCGAGGGCACCCGGCTCGCCGCCGTCGGCACCTCGGTGCTGGCCGCGACGGCCACCTTCGCCGGGCTCCAGGTCCGGGGCTCCCTCAAGGAGATCGAGGGCAGGCTGGCACCGCTGCGCGGAGCCGTGGCCGACGAGGCGGAACGGGCCCTCGACAGGGCCGCCGCCGCCCTGATGCCGAGGATCCTCGACGGGGCCACCCGAGAGGAGGTCGGTGTCGAGACCATCGCCCTGGCGCGGACCCTGATGCGGCGGATGATCCTGGCCCCGCCCGTCGAGGGCGGGGCCCACGCCGACGACTGGGACGACGCGCTGCTCGGCCACGACGAGGCCGCCTCGCTGATCCTCGGCCTCCAGGACCGCGAGATCCGGGACATCGCGGCCGAGTGGATGGAGGACGAGGAGGCGGCCCCGGCCCTGCGCCTGTGGCGCGCCCTGGCCCGGCGCTGCGTCGGGGCGTACGCGGAGCACGCCGCGGCCCCGCTCACCCTCGCCGGCTGGGTCTGCTGGTCCACGGGGGACGAGCCGACCGCCCGGATCGCCTTCGGCCTGGCCCTGCGGGCGGACGCCGAGTACCGCTTCGCCCAGCTGCTCCACCACGCCTGCAACGAGGGAATCGACCCCGAGGGGCTGCGGCAGTGCCTGCGGGAGGAGCGGCGCCGCCGGGAGCCGCGGCGAGGGCACTCCTCGGCCGGTACCCGCCCTCCCGGCCGACGGGGCCGGACGGCCCCGCGCCGCGGGTCACGCCGGACCGCGGGGAGCGAGCAGTGAACGCCGGCCGGGTCTCGTGCAGCGGCCCGGGGTGGCTGATCCGGTGCGCCCCGGGCCTGCCCCGGCGGCGCAGGCCCCACCCCCGGCACGCCCGGTCGGCGCCCCGAGCCGTGACCCGGGCGGGGTCGGGGGCGTTCAGCTGGGGGGTGGTGGGGGCCCGGCCACGCCGCCGCCCAGCTGAACCGACCGGAGCGCAGACAAGGCGACACATGTCTCACCCCGCACCTACCCGCCCGGCCGGCGTGCCCGCCGCCCGCCGGTCCGAACTGCCGCCCGTGCACGGAGCCGTCATCTGCGTCGCCGCGCCCTGCCTGGTCATCTCCCCGGAACACGGCCAGCTGACCGGGCGGGGGATCGAGGGGATCTACCGATCCGGGCGCCGGCTGCTCTCCCGCTGCGTGCTGCGGGTCGGCGGCCGGGACCCGGTCGCCGTGCAGGGGCGCAGCCTCGGCGCGGACCGGGCGGCCTTCACCGCGACCGTACGCACCGGGGCCGAGCCCGGTCCCGACCCCGACATCGGGGTGGAACGGGTCCGGCACGCGGACGGCACCGAGCGGATCACCCTGCGCAGTTTCACGGCCCGGCCGGTACGCCTGCCCGTGGAAGTGCTGCTCGGTACCGACCTGGCGGAACTCGCCGCGGTGGCCGCCGGCCGGGCCGGGCCGGAGCTGCCCGCAGGGGTGCACGCGGCCGGGCTGCGCTGGAGCACCGGCGAGGCCCAGGCGGTGACCGCCGCCGAGCCGCCGCCGGACGACGCGCTGGCCTCGGCGGGTCTGCTGCGCTGGCAGCTCGAACTGGCCCCGGGCGAATCCCGCACCATCGAGCTGCGGACCACGCAGCACCGGGTGGAGCGGGCCCCCGCCGGACAGGTGGCGAACCCGCTGGCCGACGCCCGGGCCGAGGGCGACGAGCCGAGGGCCGAGGCGTGGTTCCGCACCAGCGTCGAGGATCTGGGCGCCCTGCTCCTGCGGGACCCCGAGGTGCCGGGCGACGCCTTCGCCGCGGCGGGGGCGCCGTGGCGGCTGGGCCTGGCCCCGGCGGAATCGCTCTGGGCCGCCCGGATGGCACTGCCGCTCGGCACCGGTCTCGCGGCGGCCACCCTGCGCATCCTCGCCCGGACCCAGACGGAGGAACGCGGGCCCGACCTCGGGAAGATTCCGGGCCCGCTGCGCGGAGCGGGCGCGCAGCTTCCACCGGGGTGCACCGGCACGGAGGCGACGCTCGCCTTTCCCACGGTGCTGGCCGAGGCCCGGCTCTGGGGCATGCCGGAGGAGGAAGTGGCCCGGCTGTTGCCGGCCGCCGAGCGGTGCCTCGACTGGCTGCGCGGCGCGCTCGGGGAGGACGGCCTCCTGGCCGACCCCGCTCCGGGTCCGCGGCGCTGCGAGACCCAGGCCCACGCCCACCGGGCCGCCGTGCTCGGCGCCGACCTGCTCGCCGCCTGCGGACGGCCCGGCGCGGACGAGTGGCGGGAGCGGGCGGCCGCGCTGCGGGAGCGGTTCCGGGCCGGGTTCTGGATCGACGGTCCGGACGGCGGCCGACCGGCTTCGGCCCTCCACCCCGACGGACGGCCGCTGCCCCGGCTCACGGGGGCCGCCGCCCACCTGCTCGACACCGGACTGATCGGCGGCGGCCGACTCGCCCCGGGGCTCCTGGACCGGACGCGCGCCGAGCAGCTGGCCCGGCTGCTCGGCGCCCCCGCCATGGACTCCGGATGGGGACTGCGGAGCATGGCCGTCAAGGAGCCGGGGCACAATCCGTTCGGCCACCGCTCGGGCGCCGTGCGGGCGTACGAGAGCGCGGTGGCCGTGGCGGGCCTGGCCGGGGCGGGCTTCGAGAAGGAGGCCGCGGGCCTGCTCAGGGGTCTGCTGGACGCGGCGGAGAGCTTCGGGTACCGGCTGCCGGAGATGTTCGCCGCCGAGCAGCGCACCGCGGGCAGTGCCCCGGTGCCGCATCCGGCGGCGTGCCGCCCGGCCGCCGTGGCCGCGGCGGCCGGGGTTCACGCGCTGACGGCTCTCGCCGGAATCCGCCCGGACGCCCCGGCGGGCACGGTTGCCCTCGTCCCTCTGCCCGGTGCACCCCTGGGCGCCCTCAGGCTCTCGGGCCTGCGCGTGGCGGGGGAGCCGTTCGCCGTCCGGATCAGCCGGCTCGGCCTCGGCATGGTGGAGGAGGCGGCCGATGCGCTCCAACTGGGCGGCTGAGCCCGCCCCCCGCGGGCCGCACCGGGGGTCCGGCCCGGGAGCTCCAGCCTCCGGGGCGGTGTCTTCAAGGTCACCAAAGCGCTGTTTATCGTCAGGCAGACGACTATGATCGCCACATGTCGCCCTACGACCCGTCGGCCTATCCGCCCTTTGCCGTCACCGTCGACCTGGTCGTGCTCACCGTGCGGCGCCACGCGCTGTGCGCGCTGGTCGTCCGGAGAGGTGAGCAGCCGTTCCAGGGGCGCTGGGCGCTGCCCGGAGGATTCGTCCGCGGGGACGAGGACCTGGCGGGGGCCGCCGCCAGGGAGCTCTCCGAGGAGACCGGCCTGTGCGCACACGACCCGGCTCTGCCCGGCGCGGGCAACGGCGCGCACCTCGAACAGCTGGCCACCTACGGTGATCCGAAGCGGGATCCGCGGATGCGTGTCGTCAGCGTGGCGCACCTGGTGCTGGCTCCGGACCTGCCTGCGCCCCGGGCCGGGGGCGATGCCAACAGCGCGCGCTGGGCCCCGGTCGACGAGGTACTGGCCGACACGGACGAGGACTCCGCAGGACTCGCCTTCGACCACGCCAGGATCCTCGCCGACGGTGTCGAGCGGGCTCGCTCGAAGATCGAGTACTCCTCGCTGGCCACCGCTTTCTGCCCGCCGGAGTTCACCGTCGGCGAGCTGCGCCGGGTCTACGAGGCGGTGTGGGGGGTCTCCCTCGACCCGCGCAACTTCCACCGCAAGGTCACCGGAACCCCCGGGTTCCTGGTGCCGGCCGGAGGGACGACGACGCGTCAGGGCGGGCGTCCGGCACAGCTGTTCCGCGCGGGCGGGGCCACCCTGCTCAACCCGCCGATGCTGCGTCCGGAAGTCTGACGCCGCACCGCACGCGGCAGCGGCGGCAGTATGGGCAGTCCATCGGACCGGTTGCACCAAAAATCGGACATATCGCGTTATCTTGCTTGCGGTACCCACCCTGCCGCTGAGCGGTCTCACCCCCCGCGAGAGAAGCGATGCTCCAGGCCATCGGACTCACCAGCAAGACCCGCCCCGACGCCCCGCCCCTCGTGGACGACCTCACCTTCGAGGCCCGCCCTGGGCATGTGACCGCCCTGCTCGGCGAGCCGGGATCGGGCAAGACCACCGCCCTGCGGCTCATGCTCGAACTCGAACCGGGCCGCGGCGTCACCTACTTCCGCGGCCGCGCGCTGCACCGGATCCCGCATCCCGGCCGTGAGGTCGGAGTGCTCCTCGGCGACGTCCCCGGCAACCCCGCGCGGACCGTCCGCAACCAGCTGCGGATGCTCTGCGCCGCAGCCGGGGTGCCGGCCTCGCGGGCCGACACCATGCTGGAGGTCGTCGGCATCGGGGGACTGCGGGACCAGCGGCTCGGCTCCCTCTCCCTCGGCATGGAGCGCCGCGTCGCACTGGCCTCGGCACTGCTCGCCGATCCGTGCACGTTGCTGCTCGACGAGCCCGGCGCCGGACTCTCCCCCCGCGAACGGGGCTGGCTGCACGGGCTGCTGCGCGGCCACGCCTCCCTCGGCGGAGCGGTGCTCTTCACCACCGACGACGCCAAGGAGGCCGCCCGCAGCGCCGACCGTGTCGTCAGCATCGAGGCGGGCCGGCTCGTCGCCGACCAGGACGCGGCCGAGTTCGCCCGGACCCGGCTGCGGCCACGGGTCGCCGTGCGCACCCCGCACGCGGCCCGACTGGCCGACGTGCTGGGCCGGGAGGCCCGGGCCGCCCGGCGCGCGGTGGAGATCGTCGCGGAGAGCGGCAGCCGCCTGTCGGTGTACGGCAGCAACTGCGCCGAGGTCGGCGAGGCGGCGTTCCGGCACGGCGTGCTGGTCCACCAGCTCGCCGACGAGACGGGCGACGCCGGTGCCCCGACGGCACCGGTCCCGGCCGCCCGCACTGAGGCCGGGGCATCGCCGGAGACCGGCGATGCCCCGGCCGAGACCCCCTGCGAGCACCCCCGGCAGCTCCGTTCCGGGCGCCCGGCCTCGGCCGTGCGCCGCGTGGCCGGACCGCTGCGGCCCCTGCGCTACGAGCTGCTCCGGGTCTTCGGGACCGCCACCCCCGTCCTCACTGCCGCTGCGGTGCTCGCCGCCTCGGTGCTCACCGCCCTGGTGCTGGCGCGGCTCGGGCAGACCCCGCAGAACCGGCTGCTCGCCGCCTGGCCCGAGCTGCTGCCGCTGCCGCCCGCCGCCCTGGGCGCGGGACTGCTCGGCGCGCTGGCCTTCGGCGAGGAGTACCGCTACCCCGCACTCGCCGCCGACCGCGGCACGGTGCCCCGCCGGATGGGGCTGCTCACCGCCAAGCTGGGCGTCTGCGCCACCCTCGCTCTGCTGCTGGGCGCCCTGACCGTGGTCGCCGATGCCGCCGCGCTCGCGCTGGTCTTCGGCAGCGGCCCGCTGCGCACCCCGGTGGAGTGGCTCTCCCCGGCCGCGAGTTGGGCCGGGCTGCTCATCGGCTGCGCCTGGGCCGGCGTGCTGGCCTCCGGTGTCTTCCGGTCCGCCACTGCCGGACTGGCCGCGGTGCTCGCCGTACCGGTGATGGTGGTTCCGCTGGTGCGCAAGGCGCTGGAGGGTACGTCCGCGTACCCCTCGACCGGGCTCGGGCCCCGGTTGCGCGGCCTGACCTGGGGTCAGTGGCCGCCGGAGGTCGATCGCCTGCTGGTGGGCGCCCTCCGGGTGATGGCCCAACCCGTGGGGACCGCACTCGTGTTGTCGCTGATGGTCCTGTTGTGCGCCTATGGGTTCACCGGACTGCGCAGCCGGGTCCGTTGGTGATCGTTCCGGTTCGGGAGAAGTCCCGGACGGACCGTTGCGGTCCGTGTCATGTCAATCGGACCGCAACTCCCCGCAAAAGGCCCGATTCTTTACGATAAGTCGTCAATTGCGTAGGTGGTACCGATCACCCTTTCGTGTGCTTTTCACCAAAGACCTCAAGGGTCATGGAGGCACGGCCGACAAAGGATTCGTGAGTACCCTTGCGCACACCATGATGACCGCCGCCCGCCATGCTGCCGACTCCGGCCTCGCCGGCCCGGGCGAACTCGACCGCTACCCCTACGCGGAGACCCCCGGGTCCGACCGCGTCGGCGTACCCCACTGGGACGGTGCCGACGTCGAGTTGAGCCGCGTGGGCCGCCGCGCGGCAGGCAGCCGCGGACGCGGACTGCACGGCCAACTCGTCCAGCAGCTCGGCCAGATGATCGTTTCCGGAGATCTCGGCGCGGACCGCCCGCTGGTCCCCGAGGAGATCGGCCAGCGGTTCGAGGTCTCCCGCACGGTCGTCCGCGAATCGCTGCGGGTCCTGGAGGCCAAGGGCCTCGTCAGCGCCCGCCCCAACGTCGGCACCCGGGTCCGCCCCGTCGCCGACTGGAACCTGCTCGACCCCGACATCATCGAATGGCGCGCCTTCGGCCCCCAGCGCGACGACCAGCGCCGCGAGCTCGGTGAGCTCCGCTGGACCATCGAGCCGCTCGCGGCCCGCCTCGCCGCCGGCCACGGCCGCCCCGACATCCAGCAGCGCCTCGCCGACATGGTCGAGATCATGGGCCACGCCCTGGGTCAGGGGGACGCGATCACCTTCGCGCGCGCCGACCACGAGTTCCACGCGCTCCTCATCCAGGTCGCCGGGAACCGCATGCTGGAGCACCTCTCCAGCATCGTTTCCGCCGCCCTCCAGGTCTCCGGCAGCCCGATCACCGCCTGCGACCGCCCGAGCGAGACCTGCGTCGCGCACCACGCGCGGATGGTCGAGGCACTCGCCGCGGGTGACGCGACCGGCGCCGAGAACGCCATGCGGCAGCTCCTGACGGTTCATCCGGAGGTCGAGCGCGTGGTCCCCGCCCCGCGCGAGCACTGACGGGCGGACGCGCGGGGGCGCGGGGGTGCAGGACGTGTCGCCGGGCCCGGTCGGGTCCGGCGACACCTGTGTGAGGCCCTCTTTCGCGGCGGTTCCGCCTCCGCGGGGCATCGGGTGCGACGCTATGACCGGCACGGGTGCACACGGGGTGTGACTCGGGCCACGAAGATTGGGCGTAACGCTCTGCGAGGTCACGCGATGACTTAAGAGGTGATGGCCGACGGAGGGAAGACAGCAGCCCTTGGGGGTGCTGTGCAGCTCCCCGGCCCCTGCCCGCGCCGCCGGCCCATCCCCGGTCGGTGGTCGTCGGCTCCGGTCCAGCACCACCAGGCCCGGGGTCGGAAGCCGTTCCCATCGTTCCGAGAGGTTGTTCGTGTCGGCCAGCACATCCCGTACGCTCCCGCCGGAGATCGCCGATTCCGAGTCTGTGATGGCGCTCATCGAGCGGGGCAAGGCCGAGGGGCAGATCGCCGGCGATGACGTGCGTCGGGCCTTCGAGGCTGACCAGATTCCTGCGACCCAGTGGAAGAATGTTCTGCGCAGCCTCAACCAGATCCTCGAGGAAGAGGGTGTGACGCTGATGGTCAGTGCCGCGGAGTCGCCCAAGCGCACCACCCGCAAGAGCGTCGCAGCCAAGAGCCCGGCCAAGCGGACGGCCACCGAGACCGTCAAGAAGACCGCGGCCAGGACGACGGCAGCGCAGCCCGCGGCCACCGCGGCCCCGGCAGCCGCAGCGGCGGACCCGGAGACCGTGGACGCGATCGCGGGGGAGCCCGGAACGGAGCCCGCCGCCAAGAAGACGGCGGCGAAGAAGACGGCGGCCAAGAAGGCCGCGCCCGCCAAGAAGACGGCGGCGAAGAAGACGGCGGCGAAGAAGACCGCCGCCAAGAAGGACGCGGACGAGGGCGCCGAGGACGAGTCCTCGGACGAGGGTCCCGACGCCGCCAAGGCCGAGTCCGAGGAAGAGGAGGAGGGCGGGGAGAACAAGGGCTTCGTCATCTCCGACGACGAGGACGACGCCCCCGCCCAGCAGGTCGTGGTCGCCGGCGCCACCGCCGACCCGGTCAAGGACTACCTCAAGCAGATCGGCAAGGTCCCCCTCCTCAACGCCGAGCAGGAGGTCGAGCTCGCCAAGCGCATCGAGGCGGGTCTCTTCGCCGAGGACAAGCTCGCGAACTCGGACAAGCTGGCGCCCAAGCTCAAGCGCGAGCTGGAGATCATCGCCGAGGACGGCCGCCGCGCGAAGAACCACCTGCTGGAGGCCAACCTCCGCCTCGTGGTCTCCCTCGCCAAGCGCTACACCGGCCGCGGCATGCTCTTCCTGGACCTGATCCAGGAGGGCAACCTGGGTCTGATCCGCGCGGTCGAGAAGTTCGACTACACCAAGGGCTACAAGTTCTCGACCTATGCCACGTGGTGGATCCGGCAGGCGATCACGCGCGCCATGGCCGACCAGGCACGCACCATCCGCATCCCGGTGCACATGGTCGAGGTCATCAACAAGCTCGCCCGTGTGCAGCGCCAGATGCTCCAGGACCTGGGCCGCGAGCCCACCCCGGAGGAGCTGGCCAAGGAACTCGACATGACCCCCGAGAAGGTCATCGAGGTCCAGAAGTACGGCCGCGAGCCGATCTCCCTGCACACGCCGCTCGGCGAGGACGGCGACAGCGAGTTCGGTGACCTCATCGAGGACTCCGAGGCGGTCGTCCCGGCCGACGCGGTGAGCTTCACGCTGCTGCAGGAGCAGCTGCACTCGGTGCTCGACACCCTGAGCGAGCGCGAGGCGGGCGTGGTCTCGATGCGCTTCGGCCTCACGGACGGCCAGCCCAAGACCCTCGACGAGATCGGCAAGGTCTACGGGGTCACCCGTGAGCGGATCCGCCAGATCGAGTCGAAGACGATGTCGAAGCTCCGGCACCCGTCCCGCTCCCAGGTGCTGCGCGACTACCTGGACTGACCGGCCGGCTTTCCACGGTGCGACGGTGGCCGCGCGGGTGCGCTCGGCCACCGGGCATCCCACTCTGGGTGGAGTCATGCACACTCGGAGTCAGGAGGCCTCATGCGTCGTCCCTTTGCCCGTGCTCTGGCGGGAGCGCTGACCCTGGCGGCGGGAGCGGCCGCGGCGCCGTTCGCCCAGGTGCCGCAGGCGGCCGCGGACAGTGTGGTGATCGGCGGGAAGCCGGTGAAGGTGGCCGACAGCCCCTGGGTCGTCGCCCTCGCCAGCCGTGACCGGTTCGGGGGTACGCGGGGCGGGCAGTTCTGCGGAGGTGTCGTCGTGGCCCCGACGAGGGTGCTGACCGCGGCGCACTGCCTGGGCGCCCAGGTGCTGGGTGGCCCGGTCGAATCCGTGGCGGACTTCCGGGTGATCGCCGGACGTACGGAGCTCAGGGCGGCCGACGGCAGGGAGATCGCGGTGCGCGGGGCGCGGGTGAACCCGGCCTACGACCCCGTGAGCAATGCCGGGGACCTCGCCGTCCTGGAGCTGGCCGAGTCCGTCCCGGCGCACCACGTGCTGCCCATGGCGGGGACCGGGCACGAGGCGTACGGGGCGGGAACCGAGGCGGCCGTGTACGGCTGGGGCGACACGAGCGGCTTCGGTGACTACGCGTACGCACTGCGGGCCGCCGCGGTGACCGTACTCGCGGACGAGGTCTGCGTGCGCGCCTACCCCGGGGACGCGGACGGGCAGTACCGCGCGGAGTCCATGGTGTGCGCCGGGGACAGCGACGGAGGCAAGGACGCCTGCCAGGGCGACAGCGGCGGGCCGCTGGTGGCGCAGGGGCGGCTCATCGGCCTGGTTTCGTGGGGGCGGGGCTGCGGCCGCGCCGACAGTCCCGGGGTCTACACCCGTATCGCCCCACTGGTCGACTTCGTGCTGGCCCCGGAGACGGCCTCGCAGCCCGGGAAGGTGCAGGAGGTCCGGTGGGGGTCCCACAGGGCCTCCGGGCCGGACGCAGGGCCCGTACAGGGGCATCGCGCGCGGTAGCCGAGGGCTGCGGACGTGAGGACGGGCGGCACCCCTGGGTCTCAGGGGTGCCGCCCGTCGACCGGCCTAGCCGGTCCTGGCTCGTCGGATGCGAGGTTCAGGCCTTGTGTCAGCGGTCCTCGGGTTCGGCATTGGCAGCCGGAGCGGACGTGAGCCGCTCGGTCTCATCCTGTATTTCCGCGGCGATCTTCTTGAGTTCCGGCTCGAACTTGCGACCGTGGTGGGCGCAGAAGAGCAGTTCACCGCCGCTCAGCAGGACGACGCGCAGATATGCCTGGGCGCCGCAACGGTCGCATCGGTCAGCGGCCGTCAGCGGGGTCGCGGGTGTCAGAACAGTAGTCACGTCGCCTCTTCTCTAGCTCGACGAGCTGTCGTACCAGGGTCAACATCCAACCAGGCCGAAAACGTTCCCGCTCGCGGCTTTTCCTCGAAACTTCCTTCCGAAGCTGGCCGGCTGTTGCCGGTTGGCGGCGAAGGAGCCGTATTGCGTTGCTTTACGGTTTCGCGTTGTCAGTCGTGCGCTTGTTGCAGTTCCATCCTCCCCCGGCGAGAGTGCCAGGTTGTTCATGAGGACGTGCCCGAACCCTAAATGGTTCATGCGCGGAAGGGAACGTGATGTTTCCTTCACCCGCGTGGGGGATCGAACATCCGTGCGGATCTGGTCTAGGCTGAAGAATGCGCGAGGGTGGCGTTGCATCGGCTCTACCTGGCCTCGGTACCCTTCGAGCGGCACCCGAGCCACCCCTGCGCCCCACCGGGCCAGAAAAGAAATTCAGCGAGGAGCGAACTGCGTGACCGCCGACACGTCCGTGCCTTCCAGCGCGCTGCTGTCCGGAGCAGACCGGGACGGTTCCAACTACACCGCGCGGCACCTGCTCGTCCTCGAGGGGCTGGAGGCCGTCCGCAAGCGTCCCGGCATGTACATCGGCTCGACCGACAGCCGGGGCCTCATGCACTGCCTCTGGGAGATCATCGACAATTCGGTCGATGAGGCCCTGGGCGGCTACTGCGACCACATCGAGGTGATCCTCCACGAGGACGCCTCCGTCGAGGTCCGGGACAACGGCCGAGGCATCCCCGTGGACGTCGAGCCCAAGACCGGCCTGTCCGGCATCGAGGTCGTCATGACCAAGCTGCACGCCGGCGGCAAGTTCGGCGGTGGCTCGTACGCGGCCTCCGGCGGCCTGCACGGCGTCGGCGCCTCCGTGGTCAACGCCCTCTCCGCCCGCCTCGACGTCGAGGTCGACCGCAACAGCTCGACCCACGCCATCAGCTTCCGCCGCGGCGTCCCGGGAATGTTCACCGAGCAGGGCCCCGAGAGCCCCTTCGACCCGGCCAACGGCCTGCGCAAGGTCAAGCGGGTCGCCAAGGGCAGGACCGGCACCCGGGTCCGCTACTGGGCCGACCGCCAGATCTTCCTCAAGGACGCCCGGCTCAACCTGGAGACGCTCTACCAGCGCGCCCGCCAGACCGCCTTCCTCGTCCCCGGCCTGACCCTGGTCGTCCGCGACGAGCGCGGCATCGACGGGGCCGGCAAGACCGAGGAGACCTTCCGCTTCGACGGCGGCATCAGCGAATTCTGCGAGTACCTCGCCCAGGACAAGGCCGCCTGCGACGTCCTGCGCCTGACCGGCACGGGCACCTTCAAGGAGACCGTCCCGGTCCTCGACGACCGCGGCCACATGACCCCCACCGAGGTCACCCGCGAGCTCGGCGTGGACATCGCCCTGCGCTGGGGGACGGGGTACGAGACCAACGTCAAGTCCTTCGTGAACATCATCGCCACCCCCAAGGGCGGCACCCACGTCTCCGGCTTCGAGCGCTCGGTCGCCAAGACCGTCAACGAGGCCCTGCGCTCGGCCAAGCTGCTGCGCGTCGCCGAGGACGACGTGGTCAAGGACGACGCGATGGAGGGCATGACGGCCGTCGTCACCGTCCGCCTCGCCGAGCCGCAGTTCGAGGGCCAGACCAAGGAGGTGCTCGGCACCTCCGCGGCCACCCGGATCGTCGCCGCCGTGGTCGCCAAGGAGCTCAAGGCCTTCCTGACCTCCACCAAGCGCGACGACAAGCAGCAGGCCCGCGCGGTGATGGAGAAGATCGTCGCGGCCGCCCGGACCCGGATCGCGGCCCGTCAGCACAAGGAGGCGCAGCGTCGCAAGACCGCGCTGGAGACCTCCTCGCTCCCCGCCAAGCTGGCCGACTGCCGCAGCGACGACGTCGACCGCAGCGAGCTCTTCATCGTCGAGGGCGACTCCGCCCTCGGCACCGCGAAGCTCGCCCGGAACTCCGAGTTCCAGGCGCTCCTGCCCATCCGCGGCAAGATCCTCAACGTCCAGAAGTCCTCGATCTCGGACATGCTGAAGAACGCCGAGTGCGGGGCGATCATCCAGGTCATAGGAGCCGGCTCGGGCCGGACCTTCGACATCGACGCCGCGCGGTACGGCAAGATCGTGCTGCTCGTGGACGCCGATGTCGACGGCGCGCACATCCGCTGCCTGCTGCTCACGCTCTTCCAGCGGTACATGCGTCCGATGGTCGAGGCCGGCCGGGTCTTCGCGGCCGTACCGCCGCTGCACCGGATCGAGCTGGTCCAGCCGAAGAAGGGCCAGGACAAGTACGTCTACACGTACTCGGACAACGAGCTGCGCCAGACCCTGCTGGAGTACCAGCGCAAGAACATCCGGTACAAGGACTCGATCCAGCGCTACAAGGGCCTCGGCGAGATGGACGCGGACCAGCTGGCGGAGACCACCATGGACCCCCGCTTCCGCACCCTGCGCCGGATCAACATCGGCGACCTGGACTCGGCCGAGCAGGTCTTCGACCTGCTCATGGGCAATGAGGTGGCCCCCCGCAAGGAGTTCATCACCAGCTCCGCGGCGACCCTGGACCGCTCGCGCATCGACGCCTGATCCGGGTGCTGCCGGACCGCGGCAGGCACTGACACCGAAGGCGCCACGGCACACCGGCGCTCTTCGCTCCCTCACCTGTTGGAGTGAAGAGCGCCGGTACACCAGTCCGGAAAGGGCCGATTCCGCACATCCTTGTGGGCACGCAGCCAATGCGGCAGCGGACAAGGAGAGTTCGGTGGACAAGCACGAAGGTCGTGATACCGGAACGATCCGGTTGGACGACCCCTGGTACGACGCGCTGGCCGTCGGGTGGGGCGAGGGTGAGGAAACGTCCCAGCCGGCCCCGGCCCCCGGCGGTGGGCGCCCCGCGCCCGGCGCATCCGACATCTACCTCGAAGTGCAGCGCAGCGCGGCCTTCCAGGAGGTCCGCAGCCGCTACCGCAGGTTCGTCGTCCCCGCCACCACCGGGTTCTTCCTCTGGTACGTCGCCTACGTGGTCGCCGCCACCGCGGCGCCCGGCCTGATGGCCCGGCCGGTGGTGGGCGCGGTCAACGTGGCGATGCTGGCGGGCCTCGGCCAGTTCCTCAGCACCTTCCTGCTGACCTGGGCGTACGCCCGGCACGCGCGGCTGCGCCGGGACCGGGCCGCGCTCGACCTGCGCTGGACCGTCTTCGAGCAGGAACGCGGCCAGGAGCGGACCCGGGCGAGGAGGGCGGGCCGGTGACCACCGAGCACCAGACCCTGGCGCTGATCCTGTTCAGCATCTTCATCGCGGTGACCCTCGGCATCACCACCTGGGTCAGCCGGAACCGGCACGGGTCGGCCGAGGAGTTCTATGCGGGCGGGCGGTTGTTCTCCCCCATGGAGAACGGTTTCGCCATCGCGGGCGACTACATGTCCGCCGCCTCCTTCCTCGGCATCTCCGGTCTCATCGCGCTCTTCGGCTACGACGGGCTGCTCTACTCGGTGGGCTTCCTCGTGGCCTGGCTCGTCGTGCTGTTCCTCGTCGCCGAACTGGTCCGCAACTGCGGGCGCTTCACCCTCGCCGACGTGGTCGCCGCCCGGATGAGCGAGCGTCCGGTCCGGATCGCGGCCGGCACCTCCTCGGTCGTCGTCTCCGTGCTCTACCTCATCGCGCAGATGGTCGGCGCGGGCAGTCTCGTCGGCCTGCTGCTCGGGAGTTCCGGCCCCGTCGCACGGACCCTGACCGTGGTGGGGGTCGGGGCGCTGATGGTGGTCTACGTGTCCTTCGGCGGGATGCGGGCCACCACCTGGATCCAGATCGTGAAGGCCGTGCTGCTGATGGGCGGGGCGATCACGCTGACCGTGCTCGTGCTGCTGCGCTTCCACGGGAACTTCGACCAGCTGCTCACCAGCGCCGCCGACCGCAGCGGTCACGGCCGGGCGTTCCTGGGCCCCGGCCTCAAGTACGGCGGGGACTGGACCGCCCGCATCGACTTCATGAGCCTCGGTCTCGCGCTGGTTCTCGGGACGGCCGGGTTGCCGCACATCCTGTCGCGCTTCTACACCGTGCCCACCGCGCGGGCGGCCCGCCGCTCGGTGGTGTGGGCGATCGCGCTGATCGGCGGCTTCTACCTGATGACCATCGTGCTCGGCTTCGGGGCGGCCGCCCTGGTGGGTCCGGACGCGGTACGGGCCTCCAACGCCTCCGGGAACACGGCCGTTCCGCTGCTGGCCGCCCACCTCGGCGGGGGCGCGGGCTCCACCGGGGGCGCGGTGCTGTTCGCCTTCGTCGCCGCCATCGCCTTCGCCACCATCCTGGCGGTGGTCGCCGGTATCACCCTGGCCTCCTCGGCCTCCGTGGCACACGACCTGTACGCCTCCCTCAAGCGCCGGCACGCCAGGCAGCGCAGCGAGGTCGCGGTGGCCAGGGTCGCCGCCGTCGGCATCGGGGCGGTCGCGATCGCCCTCGGGCTGCTCGCCCAGAACCTGAACGTGGCGTTCCTGGTGGGGCTGGCCTTCGCGGTGGCGGCCTCCGCCAATCTGCCGGTCCTGCTGTACTCGCTCTTCTGGCGCGGCTTCACCACCCGCGGAGCCGTCTGGTCGGTGTACGGCGGCCTGATTCCGGCGGTGCTGCTCGTGCTGGTCTCGCCGGTGGTGTCGGGCAGCCCGGAGGCGCTCTTCCCCGGGGTGGACTTCCAGTACTTCCCGCTCCAGAACCCGGGGATCGTCTCGATCCCGCTGGGCTTCCTGTCGGGCTGGCTGGGCACGGTCACCTCGCACGAGGAACCGGACGAGGCGAAGCACGCGGAGACGGAGGTCCGTTCCCTGACGGGCGCCGGAGCCGTCTGAGCGTGGTCAGGCCGGCCCCTCCGACGGCAGCCAGGTGTAGCGGTGCTCGGGGCGGCCGGTCTCGCCGTAGCGCAGGGCGAGGCTGACCCGGGCGGTGCGTTCGAGGAGCTTGACGTAGCGCTGGGCGGTCTGGCGGCTGATGCCGGCGCGGTCGGCGATCTGCTGGGTGGACAAGGGCCCTTCGGCGGACAGCAGGACCTGGCGGACCAGTTCCGCGGTGGTCGCGGAGTGTCCCTTGGGAAGCTCGTTCGCGGACCCCGCGGCGGCGAGCGCGCCGAAGATCCGGTCCACCTCGGCCTGCTCGGCCTCACCGCCGGTGTCCAGGGCGCGGCGCAGGGACGCGTAGGCCTCCAGCCGGGTCCGCAGCCCGGCGAAGGTGAAGGGCTTGACCAGGTACTGCAGGGCGCCGAGCCGCATCGCGGCCTGCACGGTGGCGAGGTCGCGGGCGGCGGTCACCATGATCACGTCGGTGCGGTGGCCGAGTTGGCGCAGGCGCCGGACCAGGTCCAGGCCGTTCTCGTCGGGCAGGTAGTGGTCCAGGAGGACGAGGTCCACCGGATGCGTGGCGAGGAACTCCAGGGCCTCGGACGCGGAATGGGCCTGCGCCGTCACCCGGAAACCGGGAACCTTCGCCACGTACGCCGCGTTGATCCGGGCAACACGCGTGTCATCGTCGACGACCAGTACGACATGAACCCTGCTCGGGGTCTCGCTCATCGCAGGGCCTCCGGGAGTACGACGGAGAACTCCGCCCCTCCGTCCGCTGCTTCACCGGCCCGGGCGCTGCCGCCCTGCCGCTCCGCGAGGCGGCGTACGAGGGCGAGGCCCAGCCCGCGCTCGCGGTGGGCCCTGGGCTGCTTGGTCGACCAGCCCTCCGTGAAGATCTCCTCGCGGCGCGCGGCAGGCACCCCGGGGCCGCTGTCGCGCACCCGCAGCACGGCGGTACGGCCCTCGGCGCGCAGCTCCACCTCGACCAGGGGTGACGCCGAACCGGCGGCCGCGTCGAGGGCGTTGTCCACGAGGTTGCCGAGGATCGTCACGAGACCGCCCGGGTCCACCAGACGGTCGGGGAGGAGGGTGGTCCCCGCCAGCCGCAGGGCGACGCCGCGCTCGGCCGCGACGGTCGCCTTGCCCACCAGAAGGGCGGCCAGCAGCGGATCGTGGACCTTCTCGGTGACCTGTTCGGCGGTCGTGCGGTGCACACCGGCGACCTCGGTCACGAACTCCACCGCCTCCTCGTGCAGGCCCAGCTCCAGCAGGCCGAGGAGGGTGTGGAGGCGGTTGGCGTGCTCGTGGTCCTGGGCGCGCAGGGCATCGATCAGACCCCGGGTGGAGTCGAGCTCGCGGCCCAGGTGCTCCAGCTCGGTGCGGTCGCGCAGGGTGGCGACGGCGCCGCCGTCCTCGGTGGGCATGCGGTTGGCCACCAGCACCCTGGGGCCCTGGACGGTGAGCAGGTCCCGCCCGGTGACGCGGCCCGACAGCACGTCCGCGGTGCGGCCCGCACCGAGTACGTCGTCCAGCGGGCGCCCGGCGCAGTGGTCGGCGGCGTCCGGGGCGAGACCCAGCAGGCGGGCTGCCTCGTCGTTGACCAGCCGGACCCGGCCGTCCGGGGCGAGGGCGATCACGCCCTCGCGGATGGAGTGCAGCATGGCCTCGCGCTCGGCGAGCAGGCCGGCGATGTCGGAGAAGGCGAGATCGCGGGTCTGCCGCTGGATCCTGCGGGAGAGCAGGTAGGCGGCGAGGGCGCCCGCCGCGAGGGCGCCGCCCGCGTAGGCGAGCAGACCGGGGATCGCGCCGAGCAGCCGGTCGCGGACGCTGTCGTAGGCGATGCCGACCGAGACGGCGCCGACGATCTCGCCGTCGGCCGCGAGGAGCGGGACCTTGCCGCGGGCGGAGCGGCCCAGGGTGCCGTCGTCGATCTCCATCACCTCGCGTCCCGCCAGTGCGTCGCTCGGGTCGGTGGAAACGGGCAGCCCGATCCGGTCGGCGGTCGGGTGCGAGCGGCGGATGCCGTCCAGGTCGAGCACCACCACGTACTCGGCTCCAGTGGCCCGGCGGATCCGCTCGGCCGAGGCCTGTACGGGGCTGTCGGCCGAGGGGCCGGAGCCCAGCAGCCCGGCGGCCAGCGAAGGGTCGGCCGCGGCGCTCTGCGCGATGGCCAGGGCGCGCCGCATCGCCTGGTCGTCGAGCTGGGCGCTCAGGGGCGCCAGGAACAGTCCGGTCGCCAGGACCACGACCCCGGCGGCGATGGCCAGCTGGGTCAGCAGGATCTGGGAGACGGCCCGTCTGGGCAGCCCGAGGCGCCGAGCGCTCATGAGGGGGAACCGCATGGGCAGCAACGGTAGGTCGGCCCCGGCGGAAGCGGAATGCTTACGCCCGGCTTGTCGGGTTCGCCACTCCCGTCATGCCCGGGCCGTGTTCCAGGGCTCACTGCGGGTGAAGTGGGTGTCGTAGAGCTCCTGGACGTCGAGCAGGGATTCCGGCGGCACCTTCCCGTACGCGATCCGCTCCAGGTGGCGGAAGTACTCGAACCGCTCGATGCCCGGCGTGGTGACGATGAGGATGTCGGCGTTCTCGCCGGGCGCGGCGGCGAAGGCGTGATCGAGGCCGGGCGGCACGATCACAAGATCCCCGCGTTCCGCTGTCACCACGCGGTCGCCCGACAGGAGCTGCGCGGTGCCGTCGAGCAGGGTGACGCGCCGGGCCCGTCGCCCGCACCCTCGGTGAACCGGCCCTGCTGCTGGGCCCGGAGGAGGCGGCCGCGGCCACTTCGCGCGCGCCACGGCCATCGCCGAGCAGTGGCGCAGCCCGCCGGGACGGCCCGCCGGGCAGGCCGCGGCCCGGAGCCCCCGGCCTGCCCGGCAGGACATTCCTCAGGCCTCCGGTGCCCGCTCGGGCATCGGCTGCGGCGGGCGGGGTCCGCAGTACTGCCCGCTCGGCCGCATCCGCAGCGGCCGCTCCTGGTACTCCTCCAGGGCGTGTGCGATCCAGCCGGCCGTACGGGCCACCGCGAAGATCGTCTCCCCGGCCTCGGCCGGCATCCCGCACGACACCGTCAGCACCGCCAGGGCCAGGTCGACGTTGGCGTGCAGCCCGCCCTGCCGGGCCATCACCGCGGCCACCTCGCGCGCCGCTCCCAGCGCCGGACCGGCCTGCTCCAGTTCCTCCAGCCGGGCGAACAGCGCCCGCGCGCGCGGGTCCTCGCCCCGGTACAGCCGGTGGCCCAGCCCCGGGACCCGGCGCCCCGCCCGCAGGTACTCCGCCACCACCGGCGCGGCCCCGCCCTGTTCCAGCACCTCCACCAGCATCCGGTGCGCGAGCCGCCCGGCCGCGCCGTGCAGCGGGCCCTCCAGGGCGCCGAGCCCGGCGGACACCGCCGCGTACGGATGGGCCCGCGCCGACGCGGCGACCCGTACGGCCAGGGTCGAGGCCGCCAGATCGTGGTCGACCAGCAGCGCGAGCGCCAGGTCCAGCACGGCCAGCGCGTCGGGATCGGGCTCCTGTGCCGTCAGCCGCGACCACAGCTGCCGGGCGATCCGGCCGTCCCCGGCCCACCGGTCCGGGCCCGCCTCGGGCAACGCGCCGACCAGCGTGGGGACCAGGGCGCGCGCGGAGCCGAGTACCGCCTCCTCGGACAGGTCGAAGCGCAGCGGATCCGCCACGGCCGCGGCGGCGACCGCCACCCGCAACCGGTCGATGGGGCCGCCGTGTTCCGGCAGCGCGGCCACCGCCCGCCGGGCGGCCGCCAGGGCCTGCGGGGGAGCGGTGAACCGGGCGCCGGGCGCTACGGCGCCCGTCCAGAGCCACTCGGCGACCTCCTCGTAGCGGTAGCGGGAGGCCAGCTCGACGGCGTCCACGCCGCGGAAGTAGTACCGGTCGGGCTCGATGAGGGTGAGCGCGGTCCGGACGGCGAGTTCCCCGGCGGGGGCGGCCGCCTCGCGCCGGCTCCGCCGGGCCAGCGCCTCCACCTCGGCGGCGTCGAAGCTGCTGCCCCGCCCGGTCGGATCGCGGCGGCTGGTGAGCTGGCCGCGGCTCACGTACGCGTACACCGTCGCCGGTTTCACCCCGAGTGCGCGCGCCGCCTCCTGTGTGCCGAGCCTGCGCCCGCCGTCCGTCTGGTCGCTCATGACCCACACCCTACAGATGGACAGTGATGTTGATTCAATCAATATTGACAGAGATTGAATCCATCATGGATGGTCGATCCATGGACACCACTCTGGAAGTACCCCGCGGTCTCGCGGGAGTCGTGGTCACCGAAACCGGGCTGGGCGACGTCCGGGGCCGGGAGGGCTTCTACCACTACCGCCAGTACTCGGCCGTCGAGCTCGCCGCCGGGCGCGGCTTCGAGGACGTATGGCACCTGATGTTCCGCGGCGCGCTCCCGATGGACGCCGCCGAGCGCGCCGCCTTCACGGCCGAGATCGCACCCCTGCGCCGACTGCCCGAGCAGGTACGGGACGCCCTGCCGGACCTCGCCCGGGCCACCCGGCTCTCCGGCCCCCTCGCCGGGCTGCGCACCGCGCTCTCGCTGCTCGGCGCCTCCGCCGGCTTTCGCCCGGTCTACGACCTCGACCCCGACCGCCGGGCCGCCGACGCACTGGCCGCCTGCGCCGCCGTACCGACCCTGCTGACCGCCCTGCACCGGCTGGGACAGGGCCTGGAGCCGGTGGAGCCGCGCGACGACCTCCCGTACGCCGCCAACTACCTCTACATGCTGACCGGCCGGGAACCCGATCAGGCCCGGGCCCGCGCGGTCGAGCAGTACCTGATCTCCACCGTCGACCACGGCTTCAACGCCTCGACCTTCACCGCCCGTGTGATCGCCTCCACCGGCGCCGATGTCGCGGCCTGCCTGACCGGGGCGATCGGTGCGCTCTCCGGACCCCTGCACGGGGGCGCCCCCAGCCGCGCCCTGGACACCCTCGACGCCATCGGCACCGTGGACCGGATCGGGCCGTGGATCCGCGAGCGGGTCCTGGCGGGCGACCGGATCATGGGCTTCGGCCACCCCGTCTACCGCACCGAGTACCCCCGCTCACGCATGCTGCGCGAGATCGCCCTTCGGTTCGGCGGTCCCCTCGTGGACTTCGCCGTCGAGGTCGAGCGCCAGGTGGAGGAGATACTCGCCGAACTGAAGCCGGGCCGGGAACTGCACACCAACGTGGAGTTCTACGCGGGGGTGGTCATGGAACTGTGCGGGCTCCCGCGCGAGATGTTCACGCCCACCTTCTGTGCGGCACGGGTGGTCGGCTGGAGCGCCAACATCCTGGAACAGGCAGCCGACTCGAAGATCATCCGTCCGGCCGCCCGGTACACCGGCCCCACCCCGCCCCAGCCGGTGCCGCTCCTGCCCTGAGGGATCCTGGCTACGATCGACCGGGTGAACAGCAGGCAGCCCATTCCCGTCGTCGTCCTCGCCGGTTTCCTCGGATCCGGCAAGACCACCGTGCTGAACCACCTCCTCGCCGGTCGCGGAGGCACCCGGATCGGGGTCGTCGTCAACGACTTCGGATCGATCGAGGTCGACGCGATGTCGGTGGCCGGCCAGGTCGGGGACTCGATGGTCTCCCTCGGCGGCGGCTGCCTGTGCTGCGCCGTCGACGGCAGCGAACTCGACGCCTACCTGGAGAAGCTCTCCGCACCCGTCCACCGGATCGACGTGATCGTCATCGAGGCGAGCGGGCTGGCCGAGCCCCAGGAGATGATCCGGATGCTGATGGCCAGCGAGAACCCGGCCATCCGGTACGGCGGCATGGTGGAGGTCGTGGACGCCGCCGAGTTCGACGCGACCCGGGCCAGGCACCCCGAGACCGACCGCCACCTCGCCGTCGCCGACCTGGTGGTGCTCAACAAGACCGACCGGGTGGACGCGGCCGAGCGGGCCCGGATCGAGAAGGAACTCGCCGCGCTCTGCGCCCCGGGCACCCCGGTCGTGGGCGCCGACCACGGGCGGATCGACCCGGAACTCCTCTTCGACCGGCGGCCCTGGACCGAGACCCGCGGCCAGCTCTCCTTCGAGGACCTGCTCGTGGAGGCGGACGGCCCCGGCCACGATCACGACCGCTGCGGCCACGCGCATGCCGCGTACGAGAGCACGGAGTTCACCTCCGAGCAGGCCCTGTCCCCGCGCCGGTTCATCGACTTTCTCGACCGGCGCCCGGCCGGGCTCTACCGGATCAAGGGCTTCGTCTACTTCGGCGTCCCCGGGCACGAGGAACGCTACGAGGTCCACGCGGTCGGCCGCTTCCTCCGCTTCGCCCCGCGGCCCTGGGGGCGCGGCGAGGCGCGCCTGACCCAGCTCGTCCTGATCGGCGCGGGAACCGACGGTCCGGGTCTGCTGCGCGACCTGGAGGCCTGCCGCGAACCGGCCCCGCAGGAGGCGCGCCCCGAGAGCATGTGGGGCGTACTGCGGTACGTCGCCCGGCCCGCGGAGTCCGGGGCGGAGTCCGAGTCCGGGACCGGCGCGGAGTCCGAGTCCGGGAGCGGCGCGAACGGGGACTGAGGGAGCCGGCGGCGCCCCTGCTCCGCGAGCAACCCGGCGACGAACGACCGGACAGGGCTCAGGCGACCTCGACCCCGTACTCGCCCAGCAGGGACTCCAGACCGCCGCGGTAGCCCTTGCCGCCGATCACGAAGTCCCAGTCGCCGTTGGAGCGGCGCCGGAACGAGCCGAGGACCAGGGCCGTCTCGCCGGCGCGCCCGTCGGAGACGTCGAGCCGGCCCAGTTCCTCCCCGCCGGCCGACAGCAGGCGGATATGGGCGTCGGTGAACCCGGCGAGGTCGGCGTGGGGATCGACCTCCGGATCGATCGCGGCCACCAGGACCAGGCGGTCGGCCTGCGACGGCAGGGCGTCGAAGGAGACCTCCAGCGCCGCCTTGTCGGGCCTCGCGTGCTCACGGGAGCGGACCGAACCGTCCGGGGTGCGCGGGTTGTTGAAGAAGACGAAGTGGTCCTCGCTCAGCACCCGGCTGCCCGTGCAGACCAGGGCGCACACGTCCAGGGCGACCGACCCCGACCAGGACATGCCGAGCACGTTGTGGTCCGCCGGGGGAGCCGGCTCGGGCTCCGGCGTCCGCCGGGCGGGCGCCGCGGCGCTGCCGCCGCCGAGGCGGCCCCGAAGACCGTACTGGTGGAGCAGTTCGACCAGGTCCGCCCCGGGAACCAACTCCAGCGGCTTGCCGTTGGCAAAGGTGTACGACCCGGGCCCGAAGGACGCGGTGGTGACCAGTACCCCCTTGTTCGCCCCCTTGTCCTGGACCGTGCCGTACAGATCACGCACGGCCGTGGGCGGCACCGTGTTCCGGTAGCGCTTGACCTGCACCACGATCCGCCCGCCCCGGATCGGCGCCGGGTCCACCGCCTCCACGTCCACCCCGCCGTCGCCCGACCGCTGCGTGGTCACCGCCTCCATGCCCATCGCCCGGAACAGCTCGGCGACCAGGTTCTCGAAGGCGATCGGGTCCATCACGAAGAGATCCGGCTCGTCCTCGTCCGCGTCGCCCCCGTGCCCGCCGTGGCTGACGACACCCCCGCCGACCTCGTCGGGCCGGCGCCCGGGGCGCACCGCCGTCAGCTGGTCGGGCCGCGCCGACAACTGCCCGCCCAGCCCCGAGACCAGACAGTCCACCGCGCTGACCTGCTCCAGCCGCAGCCCGGAGAAGGCGCTGCGCTCCGCCGGCACCGTGGCGAGCACGAACCGCGCCTCCTGCCCCGTCACCGGATCGTGGCAGTCCACGAAGCCGTTGACCACGACCGAGTCCAGTACGCCGAACTCGTCCGCCGCGTACAGCTCGCGCACCACCAGCAGCACGCACTGGGCCAGCAGGTCCCGGTACAGGGCCCGCCGTTCCGTGACCGGGCGCGGCTTCACCTTGTCCTGGTCCGTGCTCGGCAGGTACTGCACGGCCCGGGCCTCCGGTACGACCGCGTACCCGGGCAGCTCCCAGTCCAGCACCAGCTGGCGCGCGGCGGGGTCGTAGGCGGCGGCCACCTGCCGGGGCAGTGCCTCGGGCCAGGCCGTCGAGGCGTACAGGGCTGCCGAGAAGTACTCCACCGCCGCCTCGGCATCGCCCGCGCGCAGCGCGTCGGCCAGCTCGGTGAGCCCGCCGTTGTGTGCCCGCACCCCGGCGAGCTGCTCCGCCGCCCACCGGTCGTACTGCTGCCGGTACGCGGCCAGTTGCTGCTGCCGCTGTGCCTCCGCGGCGTTCGCGGCCTGCCAGGCCTGCGTGTACCGGGCGTGGGCCTCGCGCTCCGCCTGCGCCCGGTGGTTCGAGCCGAGGGTCCAGCCGCTGCTCTGCCGCTGGAAGTCCTCGATGCGGGGCATCGGCACCGGCTGGGCCAGGGCCCCGGGGTTGAAGGGCTCCAGCCGGTCGGGCCGGGCCAGGTCGGATATCCGGAACGCCGGTGCCCGGCAGCCCGCGGCCAACAGGCCCTTGAGGGCGGTGACCTCGGCGTCGAGCTGTGCGGTGCGCCTCAGGGCCTCGGCCTCGCGGTACTGCCGGTGGCTCCGGTTCGCGTCCCGTTCGTAGGCCCGCTGCCGGCGCTCGGCCTCCCGCTGCTGGATCAGCTGCGTCTGCTGCTGACGGCGCTGGGCCTCCGCCCAGTTCCCGATCAGTCCGCTGCCCGCTCGACGGCTCATCAGTTGTGTTCTCCCCCCACCGCGTCCACGGGGAAAACACTAGTCGGCATTCGGGTGGTACGTCCCCCCGGTCGCACCACCCGAATGCCCTCGTACGTCCCTACAGCGCGGCTCCCGCCAGCGCCGCGACGGTCGCCGGCAGCGCCGCTCCCGAGCCGTCCCGGCGCGGGTCCATGGCGGGCAGTTCGGCCGGGGTGCCGTTCGCCGTCGCCGCGCGGGCGGGGGAGCCGCCCGCCCACGCCAGCACCAGGACGTCCTCGCCCTTCAGGAACCGCTGGCAGCGCACGCCGCCGGTGGCCCGGCCCTTGCGCGGGTACTGGTCGAAGGGGGTCAGCTTCCCGGACGTCACCGAGTCGTCCAGGGTGCCCTGCGAGCCCGCCACCGTGAAGACCACGGCGTCCCGCGCCGGGTCCACCGCCGAGAAGTGGATCACCTTGGCGCCGTCGGCGAGCTTGATGCCGGCCATACCGCCCGCCGGGCGGCCCTGCGGGCGCACCTGGCTCGCCGGGTAGCGCAGCAGCTGGGCGTCGTCGGTGATGAAGACCAGGTCCTCCTCGCCCGTGCGCAGTTCGACCGCGCCGACGATCCGGTCGCCCTCCTTGAGGGTGATGACCTCCAGCTCGTCCTTGTTCGCCGGGTAGTCCGGCACGACGCGCTTGACCACGCCCTGCTCGGTTCCCAGCGCCAGACCCTGCGAGGACTCGTCCAGCGAGGTCAGGCAGATCACCTTCTCGTCCGGCTCCAGTCCGGAGAGGAACTCCGAGACCGGGGCGCCGCCCGCCAGGTTCGGCGCGGCATGGGTGTCCGGCAGTTGCGGCAGGTCGATCACCGACAGCCGCAGCAGCCGCCCGTACGAGGTGACCGCGCCGACATCGGCCCGGGCCGTCGCCGCGACCTGCGAGACGATCAGGTCGTGCTTGGCGCGGGCGCCGCCCTCCTCCTCGGGCAGCGCGTCGCCGTTCGCCGTACGTGCCAGCAGGCCCGTCGAGGACAGCAGCACCCGGCACGGGTCGTCCGCGACCTCCAGCGGAACCGCCGCCACCGCGGTGCCCGCGGACTCCAGCAGCACCGTACGGCGCTCGGTGCCGAACTTCTTCGCGACCGCAGCCAGTTCCGCGGAGACCAGCTTGCGCAGCTCGCTGTCCGACTCCAGGATCCCGGTCAGCTCGTCGATCTCGCCGGTCAGCCGGTCGCGCTCGGACTCCAGCTCCAGGCGGTCGAACTTGGTGAGCCGGCGCAGCGGGGTGTCCAGGATGTACTGGGTCTGGATCTCGCTCAGCGAGAACCGCTCGATCAGCCTGGCCTTGGCCTGGGCCGAGTTCTCGCTGTCCCGGATGAGCCGGATGACCTCGTCGATGTCGATGAGGGCCACCAGCAGGCCCTCGACGAGGTGCAGCCGGTCGCGGCGCTTGGTGCGGCGGAACTCGCTGCGCCGCCGGACGACCTCGAAGCGGTGGTCGAGATAGACCTCCAGCAGCTCCTTGAGGCCCAGGGTCAGCGGCTGCCCGTCGACCAGCGCCACATTGTTGATGCCGAAGGACTCCTCCATCGGCGTCAGCTTGTAGAGCTGCTCCAGGACGGCCTCCGGGTGGAAGCCGTTCTTGATCTCGATGACCAGGCGCAGGCCGTGCGCGCGGTCGGTGAGGTCCTTGACGTCGGCGATGCCCTGGAGCTTCTTCGAGCCGACCAGGTCCTTGATCTTCGCGATCACCTTCTCGGGGCCGACCGTGAAGGGCAGTTCGGTGACGACCAGGCCCTTGCGGCGCGCCGTCACGTCCTCCACGGCGACCGTCGCGCGGATCTTGAAGGTGCCGCGCCCGCTCTCGTAGGCGTCCTTGATGCCCGAGAGGCCGACGATCCGGCCGCCCGTGGGCAGGTCGGGACCCGGCACGAAGCGCATCAGCGCCTCCAGGTCCGCCTGCGGGTGGCGGATCAGGTGGCGGGCGGCCGCGATGACCTCGCCGAGGTTGTGCGGGGGCATGTTGGTGGCCATGCCGACCGCGATCCCGGACGCGCCGTTGACCAGCAGGTTCGGGTACGCGGCGGGCAGCGCGACCGGCTCCCGCTCCTGGCCGTCGTAGTTGGCGGTGAAGTCGACGGTGTCCTCGTCGATCGACTCCGTCATCAGCGACGTGGCGTCGGCCATCTTGCACTCGGTGTAACGCATGGCGGCCGGCGGGTCGTCGTTGCCGAGCGAACCGAAGTTGCCGTGGCCGTCGACCAGCGGCAGCCGCATCGAGAAGGGCTGGGCCATGCGCACGAGGGCGTCGTAGATCGACGCGTCGCCGTGCGGGTGGAGCTTGCCCATGACCTCGCCGACGACACGGGCGCACTTCACGTAGCCGCGGTCGGGGCGCAGGCCCATCTCGTTCATCTGGTAGACGATGCGCCGGTGGACCGGCTTCATGCCGTCCCGGGCGTCGGGCAGGGCGCGGGAGTAGATCACCGAGTACGCGTACTCGAGGAAGGAGCCCTGCATTTCGTCGACGACGTCGATGTCGAGGATCTTCTCCTCGAAATCCTCCGGCGGCGGGGTCTTCGTGCTGCGGCGGGCCATCGCTGCGCGGCTCCTTAACCAAAATGGGGTGTGCTGGGTGTCTGGCGGGGTGTCTGGTTCGGTCTGGCGGTCTTGTGGTGTCCGGCGAGGGTACGACGCGGACCATTGTGGCCCGACGCACCGACAACGCCGACTCCGACCCCGGAGGTCCCCCGGACGGAGTGCGGGGGAGTGACCCGGGAACTTATCCGGCGGCCGACGCGCTTGCATACAGTGGCAGGTCGATAAGAAATCTCTGCATCGCGATCGAAGGGACCACATGCCCATGGGTCACACGGCCACAGCCCAGGCCGGCTCCGGCGGCCTGACAGCGACCGAGCACCGGCTGGCCAACGGCCTGCGCGTGGTGCTCTCCGAGGACCACCTGACCCCGGTCGCCGCGGTCTGCCTCTGGTACGACGTCGGCTCGCGCCACGAAGTCAAGGGACGTACCGGCCTGGCTCACCTCTTCGAGCACCTGATGTTCCAGGGGTCGGCGAGCGTACCGGGCAACGGCCACTTCGAACTGGTCCAGGGCGCCGGCGGTTCCCTCAACGGCACCACCAGCTTCGAGCGCACCAACTACTTCGAGACGATGCCGACCCACCAGCTGGAGCTCGCGCTCTGGCTGGAGGCGGACCGGATGGGGTCCCTGCTGGCCGCCCTGGACGACGAGTCCATGGAGAACCAGCGCGACGTCGTCAAGAACGAGCGCCGCCAGCGGTACGACAACGTTCCCTACGGCACGGCCTTCGAGCGGCTCACCGCCCTGGCCTACCCCGAGGGCCACCCGTACCACCACACCCCGATCGGCTCCATGGCCGACCTGGACGCCGCCTCCCTGGAGGACGCGCGCACCTTCTTCCGTACGTACTACGCGCCCAACAACGCGGTGCTCTCCGTCGTCGGGGACATCGATCCCGAGCAGACGCTCGCCTGGGTGGAGAAGTACTTCGGCACCATCCCGGCGCACGACGGCAAGCAGCCGCCGCGCGACGGCTCGCTGCCCGACGTCATCGGGGAGCAGCTGCGTGAGGAGATCGTCGAGGAGGTCCCGGCGCGTGCGCTGATGGCCGCCTACCGGCTGCCGCACGACGGCACCCGCGAGTGCGACGCCGCCGACGTGGCGCTGACCATCCTGGGCGGCGGCGAGTCCTCGCTGCTGCACAACCGGCTGGTACGCCGCGACCAGAGCGCCGTCGCGGCCGGCTTCGGCATGCTGCGCCTGGCCGGGGCGCCCTCCCTGGGCTGGCTGGACGTCAAGACCTCCAGCGGGGTCGAGATCCCCGCCATCGAGGCGGCCGTGGACGAGGAGCTCGCGCGGTTCGCCGCCGAGGGCCCGACGGCCGAGGAGATGGAGCGCGCCCAGGCGCAGCTGGAGCGGGAGTGGCTGGACCGGCTGAGCACGGTGGCCGGGCGCGCCGACGAACTGTGCCGCTTCGCGGTGCTGTTCGGCGACCCGCAGCTGGCGCTGACCGCCGTCCAGCGCGTTCTGGACGTCACCGCCGAGGAGGTGCAGGCCGTGGCCGCGGCCCGACTGCGCCCGGACAACCGCGCGGTGCTCGTCTACGAGCCGATCGCGGCCGACGAGTCCGACCAGCACGACGAGTCCGACGAGAACGAGGGGGCGGAGCAGTGAGCGACACCGCAGCCGTCACGATGACCTTCCACCCGCAGCCGCAGGCCGGCGAGCCGCAGCCGTGGGCCTTCCCGGCCCCCGACCGAGGGCAGCTGTCCAACGGGCTGACCCTGCTGCGCTGCCACCGGCCGGGCCAGCAGGTCGTCGCGGTCGAGGTCAACCTCGCCGCCCCGCTCGACGCCGAGCCCGCGGGCCTGGACGGCGTGGCGACCATCATGGCGCGCGCGTTCTCCGAGGGCACCGACAAGCACTCCGCCGAGGAGTTCGCGGCCGAGCTGGAGCGCTGCGGCGCCACCCTCGACGCGCACGCCGACCACCCGGGCCTGCGGGTCTCGCTGGAGGTCCCGGCCTCCCGGCTGCCCAAGGCGCTCGGCCTGCTGGCCGAGGCGCTGCGCGCCCCGGCGTTCGCCGACGCCGAGGTCGACCGGCTGGTGCGCAACCGGCTCGACGAGATCCCGCACGAGCTGGCCAACCCGCAGCGCCGCGCCGCCAAGCAGCTCTCCAAGGAGCTCTTCCCGGCCACCCTGCGGATGTCCCGGCCGCGCCAGGGCACCGAGGAGACGGTCGCCCGGATCGACTCCGCCGCCGTACGCGCCTTCTACGAGGCCCACGTACGCCCCGCCACGGCCACCGCGGTGGTCGTCGGGGACCTGACCGGCATCGACCTGGACGCCGTGCTGGCGGACACCCTGGGCACCTGGACGGGCAACACCGCCGCGGCCCTCCCGGTGCCGCCGGTGACCGCCGACGACACCGGCCGCGTGGTCATCGTGGACCGGCCCGGAGCGGTCCAGACGCAGCTGCTGATCGGCCGGATCGGGGCGGACCGCCACGACCGGGTGTGGGCGGCCCAGGTGCTCGGCACGTACTGCCTGGGCGGCACCCTCACCTCGCGCCTGGACAAGGTGCTGCGCGAGGAGAAGGGGTACACCTACGGGGTGCGCGCCTTCGGCCAGGTGCTGCGCTCCACCGCGGACGGCAAGGGCGCCTCGATGCTCGCCATCAGCGGCTCGGTGGACACCCCGAACACCGGCCCCGCGCTGGAGGACCTCTGGAAGGTGCTGCGCACCCTCGCCGAGGGCGGTCTGACCGATGCCGAACGTGATGTCGCGGTCCAGAACTTGGTGGGCGTGGCCCCGCTGAAGTTCGAGACGGCGGCGTCGGTCGCGGGCACCCTCGCCGACCAGGTCGAGCAGGAACTGCCGGACGACTACCAGGCGCAGTTGTATGCCCAGCTGGCCGAAACCGGCACGGTGGAGGCGACTTCGGCGGTGGTGAAGGCCTTCCCGGCGGACCGGCTGGTCACCGTCCTGGTGGGCGACGCGGCGCTGATCGAGGAGCCCGTGCGGGCCCTCGGAATCGGTGAGGTCACGGTCGTCTCCAACTGACGCTCGGGCGACGGCCCCTTGAGGGCCGGCTGAAGGATTCAGCAAGGGGTTCTGGTGACTTGTTCACCAGAACCCCTTTTGTCCGTTTAGTGGTGAGGTTGCTTGTATGCGGTGTGGCGTACGCAACAAAAAGCCGTGTCTGTTTGGCGATTGACTGATGATCCGCCTAGCGTCGGCCGTGCTGTCCGTCAGTTGTGCCCGCCGCACCCGCGGCACCGGGCAGCGATCGCCGAGTCCCCGTCAGGCGCGAGCCTGGGGAGCCGGGGACCCACATAGTCCCTGGGGTGAATCGGACCCCCTCGCAAGAGGAGGCCCGTAGGAGACCTTCCTGCTCCGAACCCGTCAGCTAACCCGGTAGGCGAGAAGGAAGGAAAGGATCAAACCCTTCATGGCGTTTGGCAGTCGTCCCGCTGGTTCCGGTAAGCACCGTGGTTCCAGCCGTCTGAGCAAGAAGACCGCCGGTTACGCCGGTATCGCCGCGATCGCCACCACGGGTGTCGTCGGCTCCCTCGCCGCCCCGGCCTTCGCCGCGGACAACCACAGCAGCAACATCGGCATGGACAACGGCCTGGGTGCCGTCGTCGTCGCCGACGAGCTCGCGGGCGACATCTCCGAGCAGGCCGACGCCCAGCACCGCGCCGCCGAGCACGCCGCCGCCAAGGCTCAGGCCGAGGCGGACGCGAAGCAGAAGGCCGCGGAGGCCAAGCGCCTCGCCGAGGCCAAGGCGAAGGCCGAGCGCGAGGCCGCCGAGCGCGCCGCCCGCGAGGAGGAGCGCAAGCGCCTCAACACCTTCGTCGCCCCGGTGGACGGCTCGTACGTCAGCACGCAGTACCACGCGGGCGGCGGCATGTGGTCCTCCGGCAGTCACACGGGCATCGACTTCCACGCCGCCTCCGGCACCTCGGTCCACGCCGTCGGCGTCGGCACCGTCGTCGAGGCCGGCTGGGGTGGCGCGTACGGCAACAACGTCGTCATCAAGCACAACGACGGTACGTACACCCAGTACGGGCACATGACCTCGCTGAACGTCTCGGTCGGCCAGCAGGTCACCCCCGGCCAGCAGATCGGCCTGTCGGGCTCCACCGGCAACTCCAGCGGCCCGCACCTGCACTTCGAGGCCCGCACGGGCTCGCAGTACGGCTCGGACATCGACCCGATCGCGTACCTGCGCTCGCACGGCGTCGAACTCTGAGGCTGCGCCGCACCGCATCGGCTCCACCCTCCGCTTCACCGAGGACCCCGGCTCCCCGAGCCGGGGTCTTTGTGTTGCGCCCTTGTGCAAATGTTTCGCATTTTCGGCTGCTCTCGGAAATTATCGTGTGTTGCAATAGAGTCGCAGCACGCGCATGTGCGTGCAATGAGACTGGCAGTCGGAAATAGGCGGAGGTTCGGTCTTGCGTATTCCTGCGCACGCGGTATGCACAGCAATCCGCGACGACATCGTCTCCGGGGCGTTCGAGCCGGGCGCCCGGCTGACCGAGGAGGTACTGGCCCGCCGGTACGGGGTCTCGCGCGTCCCGGTCCGCGAGGCCCTGCGGACCCTGGAGTCCGAGGGCTTCGTGACCACGAGACGCCATGCGGGGGCCTGCGTGGCCGAGCCGACCGAGCAGGAGGCCGCGGACCTGCTGGAGCTGCGGATGCTGCTGGAGCCCCTGGCGGCCGCCAGGGCGGCCCGGCGGCGCACCGACGCGCACCTCAAGGTGCTGCGGGGGCTGGTCAGGCTGGGGCAGGAGCGGGCCAGACGGGGACAGGGGGAGGATCTGCGGTCCCTGGGCGGCTGGTTCCACGAGACGCTCGCACAGTCCTCCGGCAGCCCCGGGCTGATCGCGCTGCTCACGCAGATGCGGCACAAGATCGCCTGGATGTACGTGGTGGAGGCGCCGGCCCGGCCGGTGGACTCCTGGGCGGAGCACGGCGCGATCGTGGACGCGGTGGCGCGCGGGGACGCCGACCGGGCGCGGGCGCTGACCGCGGTCCACGCCGACCGGGCGGCGGGGGCGCACCGGCTGCGGCTCCGCGCGGCGGTGAGGACTTCGCAACCTGCCGTAAACATGTCGGGCGGCCGGCATTAACAGGAGCCGTATACAAAGGATGGAATCGCGCGAATTCGCTGTGCGGTGGCCGGTCGGATTGTGCGCCGGGCCCATTTGTCGTGCCGAATTCCCGCGGAGCTGAATTCGGCGTGCGCCGGGATTTCGGCCGGCTTCTTTCCGGTCGAGCGGGATTTCTCCGGGTCCGCTTCGGGGCGGGGCCTCGATCCGGGAGTGGCCGGACAGGGGCTGTTGCCGGGGCAGGGGCCCGGCCGGTCGACAGGGCCCCGGGCCGGATACGACGAAGCCGCGGTCCCGGGAGCGGGGGCCGCGGCTTCGTGCGTGAGGTCGAACCCGAAGGGTCAGACGGTCTCGGGGAGCTCCTCGAGACCCTCGGCGACCAGCTTCGCGAGGCGGTCGAGTGCGGCCTCCGCACCCTCGGCCTCGGAGGCGAGGACGATCTCCTCGCCGCCCTGGGCACCCAGGCCCAGAACCGCCAGCATGGAGCCGGCGTTGACGGGGTCGCCGCCGGACTTCGCGATGGTCACCGGGACGCCGGAAGCGGTCGTCGCACGGACGAAGATCGAGGCGGGACGAGCGTGCAGGCCCTCGGCCCAACCGACGTTGACGCGGCGCTCTGCCATGGTGATGCCCTTCAGGTTCTTACGGTTGTCTAGACCAGTCTCTCACGACGTCCGGAATGCTCGGACCGGCCCTCGGCCTGAATTTTTCGCCGCTCGACCTTCCCCAGCTTGCACTGGTTTGTCCGGTCCTGCCTAATGCGCCGCGCGAGCGCTGCACCGCCCTGTCCGGCCGTAAGGTAGGCCCATGACCATCGAGTCGGACCCCTCGTACCCGGCCCACTGGGAAGCCGATGTCGTCCTGCGCGACGGCGGTACCGCCCGGATCAGGCCCATCACCACCGAGGACGCGGGCCGGCTCGTCAGCTTCTACGAACAGGTCTCGGACGAGTCGAAGTACTACCGCTTCTTCGCTCCCTACCCCCGGCTCTCCGACCGCGACGTGCACCGCTTCACGCACCACGACTACGTGGACCGGGTCGGGCTCGCCGCGACCATCGGCGGGGAGTTCATCGGCACCGTCCGCTACGACCGCATCGGCCCCGACGGCCGGCCCGCCTCCGGGCCCGCCGACGAGGCGGAGGTCGCCTTCCTCGTCCAGGACGCCCACCAGGGCCGCGGGGTCGCCTCCACCCTCCTCGAACACATCGGCGCGGTGGCCCGCGAGCGCGGCATCCGGCGGTTCGCCGCCGAGGTGCTGCCCGCCAACAACAAGATGATCAAGGTGTTCACGGACGCCGGGTACCAGCAGAAGCGCAGCTTCGAGGACGGCTCCGTCCACCTCACGCTCGACCTCGAACCCACCGCCGAGTCCCTCGCCGTGCAGCGCGCCCGCGAACAGCGCGCCGAGGCCCACTCGGTGCAGCGGCTGCTCGCCCCCGGCTCGGTGGCCGTCGTCGGAGTCAGCCGGTCCGGCGCCGGCGTCGGCGCGGCCGCGGTGCGCAACCTCCGCGACAGCGGCTTCCGCGGCCATCTCTACGCCGTCAACGAAGCCGTCACCCGCGACCTGCTCGACGGCGTACGCGCCTACCCCACGATCGGGGCCGTCGGCGCCCCGGTGGACCTCGCGGTGATCGCGGTCCCGGCCGACCGGGTCCCCGAAGCGGTGGCCGCCTGCGGCGAGCACGGGGTGCAGGGGCTCGTCGTCCTGTCCGCCGGCTACGGGGAGAGCGGCCCGGCCGGGCTCGCCCGCCAGCGCGAACTGGTGCGGCAGGTGCGCTCGTACGGGATGCGGCTGATCGGCCCGAACGCCTACGGGGTGATCAACACCGCGCCGGACGTGGAACTCAACGCCTCCCTCACCCCGGCGCCGATGCCCACGCGCGGCCGGATCGGCCTGTTCACCCAGTCCGGGGCGATCGGGATCGCTCTGCTCTCCGGCCTGCTCCGGCGCGGCGAGGGACTGTCCTCCTTCGTCTCCGCGGGCAACCGGGCCGACGTCTCCGGCAACGACATCCTCCAGTACTGGTACGACGACGGGGCGACCGACGTCGCCCTGCTCTACCTCGAAACCCTCGGCAACCCGCGGAAGTTCACCCGCCTCGCCCGCCGGACGGCGGCCGTCAAGCCGGTGGTCGTCGCCAAGGGCGGCCGCCACAGCCCGGCCGGGCACGTCGTCCCCGGTACCAGGCTCCCGGAGGCCACCGTCTCCGCGCTGCTGCGGCAGGCCGGCGTGATCCGCGTCGACACGGTCACCGAGTTGGTGGACGTCGGCCTCCTGCTGGCCGCGCAGCCGCTGCCCGCCGGGCCCCGGATCGCCATCCTCGGCAACTCCGAGTCCCTCGGGATCCTCACCTACGACGCCTGCCTCACCCAGGGCCTGCAGCCGCTGCCTCCGCTGGACCTGACGACGGCCGCCTCGCCGGCGGACTTCCGCGCCGCCCTGACCGACGCGCTCCGCTCCGAGGACTGCGACGCGGTCGTGGTCACCGCCATCCCCTGGGTGAGCGAGGAGGCTCCCGCGGACGACCTGGCCGGTGCGCTCCGCGACGCCGTGGCCGGGCACCCCGGCAAGCCGGTGGCGGTCGTGCACGTCGAGCTGGAGGAGCTCGTCGAGGCCCTGTCCGCGGTGCGGGGCCTGCCGCACCCCGCCCCCACCCCGGCCGGGGGCCCCGCCCCGGATCCGCGGTCCCCGGCGGGCCTGTCCACCGCGGCGGGGGCCAGCATCCCCAGCTACCCCGCCGCCGAGCGGGCGGTCAAGGCCGTCGCCGAAGCCGTCCGGTACGGCCAGTGGCGCCGGGCCACCGCCGACGACGACGGGCGGGTCCCCGAGTACGAGGACATCGACGAGGCCGGAGCCGCGGCCCAGCTGGCCGGACTGCTCGCGGACGTCGACGCCGGGGCCGTACACACCCTGACCGACTGGGACGCCCGTGAGCTGCTCGCGCGGTACGGGATCCGGGTCCTGCCCACCCTGCCGGCGCCGAGCGCCGACGCGGCGGTCCGGGCCGCCGGGGTGCTGGGCTACCCGGTGGCGCTCAAGACCACCGCCCCGCACCTGCGCCACCGCGCGGACCTGGGCGGCGTACGGCTCGACCTCACGAACGAGGCCGAACTGAGGCGCTCGTACGAGGAGCTCACCGACGCGCTGGGCAAGCCGGCCGAGCTCCAGCCCGTGGTGCAGCCCATGGTGCCGCGCGGGGTCGACACCGTCGTCCGGTCCGTCATCGACCCCGCCGCGGGCGCCGTCCTCTCCTTCGGGCTCGCCGGCGTCGCCTCCGAGCTGCTCGGCGACACCGCGCACCGGCTGGTCCCGGCCACCGACCGGGACGCCGCCGGACTGATCCGGTCCATCCGGACCGCACCCCTCCTCTTCGGCTGGCGCGGCAGCGACCCCGTGGACACGCCCGCCCTGGAGGACCTGCTCCTGCGGCTGTCGCGCCTGGTGGACGACCACCCCGAGGTGATCGGCGTCTCCCTGGAGCCCGTCGTGGTCGCCACCGAGGGGCTGTCCGTGCTCAGCGCCACCGTCCGCGTCGCCCACCCGCCCGCCCGCGGCGATCTCGGCCCGCGGACCCTCCCCAGTTACTGACCGGGTACGGCGCGGCCTGAGGGCCCCGTACGGGCCTTAGGATGGACCTCATGGCGAAATCCGGTACGACGACCCAGGGGCTGCGCACGGCGATCGAGCGCAGCGGCTACTACCCGGCCCTCGTGGCCGAGGCCGTGGAGGCCGCGGTGGGCGGCGAGCCGATTTCGTCGTACCTGGTCCACCAGGAGACGACCTTCGACTCCAACGAGGTGCGCCGCCACGTCACCGTGCTGGTCCTGACCGGCAACCGCTTCATCGTCAGCCACACCGACGAGCAGGCCGCCGACGCCGGGTCCCCCTCCCCGTACGCGACGACCTCCACCGAGTCGGTCAAGCTGTCCAGCATCTCCTCCGTGGTGCTCAGCCGTGTCGTCGCCAACCCGGAGTCCTACACTCCCGGCACCCTGCCCCGTGAGGTCGTCCTGACCATCGGCTGGGGCGCGGTCTCGCGGATCGACCTGGAGCCGGCCGCCTGCGGCGACCCGAACTGCGACTCCGACCACGGCTACACCGGCAACTCCACCGCCGACGACCTCAGCCTGCGGGTCAGCGAGGCCGGCGACGGCCCGGAGGCGGTGCGCCAGACCCTGGTCTTCGCACAGGCGCTCTCCGAGGCCACCGCGGCCACGTCCACCCCCGCCCGCTGATGGCGTACTCCGCGGCACAGGAGTGGCCCGAGCCGGAGCTGCTGGACCTGGCCGGCGCCCCCGTCCCGGAGTACGGCACCGGGTCGCTGGCCGACCTGCTGCCCACGCTCGTGGCGGGCCAGGGCGTCCCCGGCTTCACCGCCGCGATCACCGAGCTGACCCCGGCCGACCGGAACTGCGTGTTCCTGGTCGACGGCATGGGCTGGGAGCAGATCAAGGCCCACCCGGACGAGGCCCCGTACCTCACCTCCCTGCTCGGCACCTCGCGCGGCGGCACCGGCCGCCCGATCACCGCGGGCTTCCCGGCGACCACCGCCACCTCGCTGGCCTCCGTGGGCACCGGTCTGCCGCCGGCCCGCCACGGCCTGCCCGGCTACGCCGTCCGCAACCCGGCCACCGGCGCACTGATGAACCAGCTGCGCTGGCACCCGTGGACCCAGCCGAAGCCCTGGCAGCCGTACCCGACCGTCTTCCAGCAGGCGGACAAGGCGGGGGTGGCGACCGCCCAGGTCTCCTCGCCCGCGTTCCAGACCACCCCGCTCACCAAGATCGCGCTGAGCGGCGGCACCTTCCTCGGCCGGATGACCGGCGAGGAGCGGATGGACCTGGCGGCCGAACGCCTCGCGGCCGGTGACCGCTCGCTCGTCTACACGTACTACAGCGAGCTCGACGGCGCCGGCCACCGCCACGGAGTGGACTCCGACGCCTGGCGCGGCCAGCTGATGTACGTGGACCGGCTCGTCCAGCGGCTCGCCGAGCAGCTGCCGCCGCGCACCTCCCTGTACGTGACCGCGGACCACGGCATGGTCGACGTCCCCTTCGACGAGGACTCCCGGATCGACTTCGACGAGGACTGGGAGCTGAGCGCGGGCGTGGCCCTGCTGGGCGGCGAGGGCCGGGCCCGGCACGTGTACGCAGTGCCGGGTGCGCAGGCGGACGTACTGACCGTGTGGCGCGAGGTGCTCGGCGACCGGTTCTGGGTCGCGAGCCGCGAAGAGGCCCTGGAACTGGGCTGGTTCGGCGTGCCGGGGGAGTGCGACGAGCGGGTGCTCGGCCGCATCGGCGACGTGGTGGCGGCCGCCCAGGCCGATGCCGCGATCACCGCCTCGCGCAACGAGCCGAACGAGTCCGCCCTCGCCGGAATGCACGGCTCCATGACGGCGGCGGAGCAGCTCGTCCCGCTGCTCGAGATCCGCACCTGACCCGCTCCGGCGCACTGCCCCCGACCCCGCACCGCCCACCACCTGCCCACGACCCGAAAGGTCCCGTACTTCCCATGCCCGAGCTGGTGTTCTTCTCCGGAACGATGGACTGCGGAAAGAGCACCCTGGCGCTCCAGATCGCGCACAACCGTGACGCGCGGGGACTCCAGGGCGTGATCTTCACCCGTGACGACCGAGCGGGCGAGGGCAAGCTGTCCTCGCGACTCGGCCTGGTGACGGAGGCGGTCGAGGCGCCGGAGGGCATGGACCTGTACGCCTACCTGGTCGCGCAGTTGTCCAAGGGCGGCAGGGCGGACTACGTGATCGTGGACGAGGCGCAGTTCCTCGCCCCGGAGCAGATCGACCAGCTGGCCCGGATCGTGGACGACCTCGGGTTGGACGTCTTCGCCTTCGGTATCACCACGGACTTCCGTACGAAGCTCTTCCCCGGCTCGCAGCGCCTGATCGAGCTGGCGGACCGGCTCGAACAGCTCCAGGTCGAGGCCCTGTGCTGGTGCGGCGCCCGGGCCACGCACAACGCCCGTACGGTGGGCGGGGCGATGGTCGTCGAGGGCGCCCAGGTCGTCGTCGGAGACGTGAACCGGCCTGCGGAGGAGATCGGCTACGAGGTCCTCTGCCGCCGCCACCACCGCAGGCGCATGACCTCGGCCGCGGCCCAGGCGGGCGCCCTCTCCCCGGACGTCCTCCCGGTCAACCACGCCTGACCACACACCTCGGTCCTGGTTGTGCCCCCTGGGCGCCTGCCTGCCGACCGGCTTCCCGGGCCGAACCGGCGCGGGTCCCGCGATCGTGCGACGGGCGGTATTCCACAACGTCGGCGTCGTGGTCAGGTCCTCCCCGGTGCCGGAGGCTTCCACGACTAGCCTGCACATCATGCTGCGTATCGCCGACACCCGCACCGGCCGCTCCGTGGAGATTCCTTCCGCGCACCGCCACCTGCTGCGCATCTGCGTCCACCTGCCGGTCAACGACGCCGAGATCGGGGCGGTGCACCTACGGACGCCCCTGGTCGGCGACGTGCTGGCGCGCACCGCGGAGCTGCATGGCCTGGAGTCCCAGACGGTCCTCATCACACCGGAACTGCCGGATGAGCAAGCCCAGGCGCTCGATCGCGCCATGTCCGATCTCGGCATGCACCCGCCCGCCACCGTCGGTGGACATGAGCAGAACGCGACGCTTGTCACCGCTGCCGATGTGCACCTGCTCGCTCACGGCACCCCCGGACAGGACGGCGTCGGCGGGGTCTGGATCGATGTGGGCCAGGTCGGCCCAGCACCCCGGGCCGGAGGCGTCCCAGGCCGTGACGACCTCCTCGCCCCGGACCTCCTGGACGCATTCGTCCCAGCGGGGACCGATCCGCTGGCTGTGCGGCTGCTGTTGCTCGGCCACGCCCACAGCGCGCCGGTCACGGTCACCAGCGCCGCGCTCGACGAGGCCCGGCGGACGCTGGGGCGTTGGCGGCAGCAGGTGGCCGACTGGGCGCAGGAGCCGTCCAGGCCGATCCCTGCCGACGTGCTGCAACAGGCTCATGCAGCGCTTGCCGATGATCTCGGCGTCCCCGCTGTCCTGGACATGCTGGTCGGGCTGGCGACGCGTGCCGACGTGCCGGCCGGCGCCAAGTTCGAGACGTTCGCCTTCCTCGACCGCGTCCTCGGGCTGGACCTCGCGCGCAAGGTCGGCCACCAGCACCAGGCGACGCCATGACGTCGGGTGACTCCCGGAGCCTGGTCGTCCTGCGGCACGCCAAGTCCGCCTGGCCAGAAGTGCCCGACTCCGAGCGGCCGCTCGCCCCGCGCGGCCGCCGCGACGCACCGGAAGCCGGCCGTTGGCTGCGCGAGGCCGACTGCGTTCCCGACCTCGTCGTGTGCTCGTCCGCCCGCCGCACCCGCCAGACCTGGGACCTCGTCGCGGCCGAGCTCGGCGCCATCACACGCGTGATCCACGACGCACGCATCTACCGTGCGACTGCCTGGGAGTTGCTCGGTGTCGTACGGGAGATCCCCGCGCGGGTGCGGACGCTGATGCTGATCGGGCACAACCCCGGCGTGCAGGAGCTGGTTGTGCTGCTTGCCGGTGAGGCGGACGGCTACGCGCTGGAGCAGACCCGTACGAAGTTCCCGACATCCGCGATCGCGGTCCTGCGCGTGCCCGGGCCTTGGTCGTCCCTCGAACCGGGTGCCGCCCGACTGACCGACACGGTCGTGCCGCGCGGCACGAAACCCTGACGGACGGCACCAATTGACTCGTCCCCGACCGGTGCTGAAGGAGCGGGCTCAGCCGCCTTCCTCTTCCTCGGCCTCCATGCGCCGGATTCCCTCGTGGGTGAGGGTGGCCATCGCGGGGGTGTTGCCGGGTTCCCAGTCGACGGTGATCAGTCCTTCGCCCGCCAGGTAGGTGCACGCGGCGGCCAGGTCCTGTTCTGGCACGTGGAGGTCGCGTCGCAGCTGTGCTCCGGTGATGCCGAGGAGGCGGTTGCCCTCGACGGCTTCGTACAGGACCCGGAGCACCTGTTCGCGGTAGGTCTTGCGTTCGCGCAGTGTGGCCATGACCGCGTCCTTTCGTGTGTCGGGTGGGCTCCGGGGCCGGTCGGGGCTTCTCAGGTCTCGTCGGAGTGGGCGCCGCTGCCGGCGGGGGTCCTACTGGCGGCCAGCCACGAGCGGGCGGGGCCGGCGGGTGTCGCCGTGTCCACGGTGAGGTGGAGGCGGGTGTTGCCGTCGAGGGCGGGGTAGCTTCGCTGTTCCGAGCCCGCGAAACAGCGGCGAAGCGCCTCAGCGACCGCTCGGGCGGCTTCGGGAGTGTGCGCGATGATCCGTACCTCTGCGTGCCCGAGCGATGGCAGTGTCTGGGTCTCGATGTACTTCACGTAGGCGTGTTCCCTCTCGGAATGGGTGAGGGGCCGGCGTGTCGGGGCGCCGAGGCGCCCCGACCACTGCCCCCGGTCGGAGGAAGGTCATTTCCTCACCGGTCGGCACTCGTGTGGTGGGCTCGACGACCGGTGTCGTCCGGCAGGCCCGGGAGGCCTCGGCAGGGGGTCACTGAACCGGTGGGCCAGCTCACCTCCGGCCGTTTCCGGGCAGCGGCAGGGCGGTTCGGCTCATCGAGTTCCCGAAGGGGGACATGCAGGCCCCGCCTTCGTCCTCCCAGCCGGCTTCCTGGCGCTGGGCGTCGCGGGTGCCGCGCCCGATGGCGGCTTCGTTGGCCATCAGGACGCCTGCAGTGAGGACGCTGCCCGGGATCGCGGCGGCGGCCATCAGCCGGGCTGCGGCCGCGGGCTCGGTCTCGGGCGGGATCACCAGGAGGTCCCAGCGGCCGACGGTATAGGAGAGCAGGATCAGCTTGTCGGGGTCCTGTTCGGTGAACCAGCCCACGTGCATCGTCCGCCCGGCCACGGCAACCGTGTGCGGTACGACGGGCCATCGGGCGGGGTTCACGGTGACACGTGTGACGCGTCCCCAGGTCTCGTCCAGAGCGGCGGCGAGAGCGGGGAGCTCGGTTTCGAGGTCACGTGAGTATGGCCACCAGGCGCCGTCCAGCCGGCCGGCGAGCGTGGTCTTCGGGGTGAGGGACAAGCGTGCCGGGAGCTTGGCGGCGAGGTCGCGGGGCCCGGTCCGGTCGAGGTTCGTGGTCATGATGCGGACCTGCCCCCGGACTGCCCGTCGGCAGTCCGGATTTTAGGCGATCGCCGGAAATGACATCCGCGTGGAAGCGGGTGCGCGAAGTACTTCCGGTGCTTTCACTGTACGCCCGTTCGATGGGCTATGGCCGGTGTGACCAGGTATTTTCCGGCCGAGGCGCTGTGGAGAGCGGTGGTGCGGTCGGCGGGAGTACCGTGAAACGACGGCGGGCTCGCGTACGTCGCAGGTCGGCAGCGGTGCCGACTTGCGTCGAGGCACGGCCGCACCCCGTAGACGGGCGGACCCACATGGCTGACTCCGACATCCCCCGCACGCCCCCACTGCTCCTGCCGGATGCGATCCACCAGGCGCTCAAACCTGGCACGGCGCTGTTGCGGCTGGAGACCACGCAGTCCCGGGAGGGGCTCCTGGACGGTGCGTGGTGGCCGCGCACACGCGACATCGAGACCGAGCTGCCCGCGCTGATCACCGCGTTGACCGAGCACCTCGGGCCCATCACCCGGGTCGGCGTCGACGCATCCGCCTGGAACGTCCTCCCCACCCGCCTGGTCATCGACGACCAGATCGTGCACTTGGACTCCGACCCGGTCGGCGACGACACCGTCCTCATCACCCGCGGCCACAACGACCACTTCGCCCTGCTGGTGGTCCCCCCGGACACCACCGCCGACGCCGCCCGCGAAGCGATGGCCCGCGCCGTCCGCGCCGACAACATCACCCAGGCTGCTCAGATCCTCATCGCCACCACACCCGATGCAACGGACGCGAGCCCTGGACCGGCAGCGACATCCAGCTGAAGGCGCACTGAGACACACTGAATACCGCGCTCCAGGGCGTGATCTTCACCCGTGACGACCGCGCGGGCGAGGGCGAGCCGGCTGCCGAAAAGTGGACGTTCGGATCGCGTGGCAGTGTGCGGGTCGCGATGTTGCTCGTCGGGATCAGGTCGCCTGGGGTCGCTGGAGTCCTTGGAGGAGGAGGGCGATCAGGCGTCGGGGGTCGTAGCGGGGGTCGTTGTCGCGTCCGATGCAGAGGTTGCCGATGCCGCGCATCAGCTCGTAGGGCTGCGTGCCGGGCCTGATGTCGCCGGCTTCGACCGCGGCGTCGAGCAGTTGGGCGCAGACGGGCAGCAGGCGGTCGAGGAAGTAGGCGTGCAGCGCGGCGAAGCGGTCGCTGTCGGACTGAAGAGCGTCGGCGAGGCCGTGCTTGGTGACCAGGAAGTCGACGAAGAGGTCGATCCATTGGTGCAGTGCGTCGAGCGGGGAATCGGCGTCGGCCAGCAGGTTCGGGCCGGCTTCGGCGCATGCCTCGATCTGGTGCTGGTACACGGCGGTGACGAGGTCTGCCCGGGTCGGGAAGTGGCGGTAGATCGTGGCCATCCCGACGCCCGCCCGGGCCGCGATCCGGCGGATCGGCGCGTCGACGCCGGAGGTGACGAACACCTCGGCCGCGGCAGTGAGCACCGTCTCCCGGTTGCGCTGAGCGTCGGCCCGCTTGCTTCGGGACGGCGAATCCCCTGCAGGACCTTCGGCGGCCATCACGGTCTCCTTCGACATCGATTGACAAAACGGAGCGGCGCTCCGGATACTAAATGGAGCAGCGTTCCGTTTCAGCTTAGCCGAAACGGGACACCCCTGTCCGCCTTGTCCGCCCGTCGACGGCAGGAGGCCGGCGGGCGGCAGGCTCCACCGAAAGGGAACCCGCACCGTGAACACATCCACCACCGCCGACGCCTTGGGCGCGCCCGTCCCGGTCCTGTCCCTCAGCCCCGTAGTCCTGTCCGTGCCTGGACGTCCCGTGGATCTCCAGGTGCGCGTCTCCGCACCCTCCACCGGCACCAACCTCCCCGTCATCCTCCTCTCCCACGGCCACGGCCCCTCGAACCACCTCTCCTCGCTCAACGGCTACGCGCCGCTCGCCAACTTCTGGGCGGCACACGGATTCGTCGTCGTCCAGCCCACCCACCTCACCTCCAGGACACTGACCGACCTGGTCGCAGACGCCCCCGGAGCACCCGACTTCTGGCGCTCCCGCGCCGAGGACATGACCCACGTCCTCGACCGGCTCGAGGTGATCGAGAACGCCGTGCCGCAGCTCGCCGGGCGGATCGACCCCACCAAGGTCGCCCTGGCCGGACACTCGCTCGGCGGCTTCACCGCCGCCCTCCTGCTGGGCGCCGGACTCACCGACCCCGACACGGGGAACCTGGTACACCTCCTCGAGCCGCGCATCAAGGCAGGTGTACTGCTCGCCCCGCCCGGCAGGGGCGGCGATGTCTTCAACGGACCCATGGCCGAGCACTGGCCGGTCATCGGGGCCGTCGACTTCTCCACCATGACCGCACCCGCGCTGGTCGTCACCGGCGACAAGGACGACCCCCGGCACTTCACAGACATGGGCCCGGACTGGCACGCCGACCCCTACACCCTCGCCCCCGGCCCCAAAACCCACCTCACCCTGTTCGGCGCGGAGCACGGACTCGGCGGGATCGCCGGATACGACGCCGCCGAGACCACCGACGAAAACCCCGAGCGGGTCGCCGCCCTCGCCCGGCTCACCGCGGCATATCTCCGCACCCGGCTCCACCCCGGCGACAACGCCTGGCAGACCACCTACGAGGCGCTGACGACCGGACCCGACCCGGCAGGACGAGTCGAATCCAAGTAGGCCTCTGGGCAGCGAGCCGCAATCGGCTGCCTCGGCACTGCCCGGACGCCTGCACTGTTCGAATCGCAGCCGTCTTCCCCGGACGTCCTCCCGTCAACCACGCCTGAGGAGTACCCGTCGCCGGTGGTGGCGCCGCCCGTGCGTTCTTCAGGCTTCCGCCAGCAGGGGGTCGTAGGCGCTGGAACGCTGACGGCCCGACATGAAGGACACGAAGTCCTTGACGAAGGCGCCGCGGGAGTACGTGGCACCGGTGTCCGTCATGGAGCGCCCGAATCCGGTGCGGAACAGAGCTCGGTATTCCTGTTCGTCGATGGACTGGTCGCCGTCGGCGTCAGCGGCGTCGAAGAGCACCTCGGCGACCTTGATCAGTGCGGGCCCGGCGAGGGAGGGCACGGCCGCTGCGTACTCGTTCTTGCTGATGCGGCCGTCCCCATCGGCGTCGAGTGCCGCCTGCAACTCCCGCCACCAGTCGGCGAAGGCGTTGTAGAGCCGGGTCTCCTCGGGCTCGTCCAGGTCGAGGCGGCCGGACAGCTCCCGGGCCATTGCGGCGAGGTCGGGCCAGTCCAGGTAGCCGTCGCCGGTCTGGTCAAGCACGTCGTGAAAGAACTCCTCGGCGCTGCGCAGGGGCCCGGCCGACGGGACGGGGCCCGGTTCCGGGGGAAGCGGAGTGATCAGCCTGAGCAGGGCGCCGGCCCGCTTGATGCCGTCACGGACCGCGTTGATCGTTTTCGCACGGGGGTCGTCGCTGTCGGGAGTGAGGGAGAGCAGGTCGACCAGCTCATCCGTCTGGACCCAGCCGGCGGGCAGGAAGCGTGCCAGGCCCATGGCCAGGTACGCACTCTGCGTCAGCGTCTGGGCGCCGGGGATGTCGGGCAGCCCGGCCCGGCGGCGGAAGGGCTCCGGGAGGGAGGCCACGGTGATGGCGCCGATGACGGGGCCGGCGAGAGTCCGGCCGGCTGCCCAGAGGGTGGGCAGATCACCCAGTACCGCGGGCGCGGGAAGGTGGTCGAAGAGCTTGTAGAGGATGATGCGCAGCGCCTCGGTGTTCTCCAGCTCCTCCGCGACCATCCGGTCGAAGTAGGGCCAGAACTCCCGCAGGGTCGGCGGCAGGTGACCGGCCCGGTCTCCCATCAGGGAGAGGAAGGCCTGGTGCTCGGCGTACAGACGCTCCATGGTGGCCTGTTCCAGGGGCTGGCCGCTGAGCCGGCACATGGTGACGATGCTTTCGAACAGGGTCGCCACCACCCAGGCCCGGACCCCGGGATCCATCGCGTCGTAGGGCCGCTCGTGTGCGTCGGCGCCGTTGATCCGGCCATGGAGCCGGTTCAAGCGCGCCGCTTCCCGCTCCCGCACCCGGTCATCGGCGCCGAACATGCGCTGCAGGCTCAGGAAGGTGTTCCGCAGGCGCCGCCACGGGTGCGTCACGAAGGTGGAGTTGTCGATCAGTGCCGCGCCGATCTGCGGGTGAGCGGCCTCCAGTACCGTCGCCCGGATGAGGGCGAGTGCCCAGCGAGGGTCGTTCGAGAAGCGGTGGAACTCGGAATCCGGCCCGAACACAGAGGCCTCATCGCGGTGCGCATCGCCCGGCGCACCGGGGTTTAAGGAGGTCACGGTCGACGGTCTCCGTTCGCGTTCGGTGCGACGCCGCCGAACCGGCGGTCGCGCTGCTTGTAGGTGTGTACGCATTCGGCGAAGTGCGTCGCGCGGAAGTCGGGCCACAGGACCGGCGGGAACATCCACTCCGCGTAGGCGACCTGCCAGAGCATGAAGTTGGAGATGCGCTGCTCGCCGGACGTGCGGATGACGAGGTCCACATCGGGTGTGTCCGGGAAGGGAAGATGAGCGGCGAAGACCTGCTCGTCCAGGGCCTCGGCCGGTACCCCGGCGCGGATGAGTGACCGGGCCGCCTCGACGATGTCGCTGCGCCCGCCGTGATCGAACGCCACCGTCAGGGTCATGCCGCGGTTGGCGCCGGTCAGCGTCATCAGATCAGCGAAGTCCTGGGCCAGCGGGGCCGGAATCCTGGCATCCGAAACGCCCAGGAACCTGCAGCGGATACCGCGTGCGTGCAGGAGCGGAGCGTGTTTGCGCACCACACGGCGCACCAGGTGCATCAGGAAATCCACCTCACCGCTCGGTCGGCTCCAGTTCTCGGTGGAGAAGGCGTACAGGCTCAGCCACTCCACCCCGGCCGCCCGGGCCGCTTCGATGACGTCGATCACCGTCGCCTCGGCCGCGGTGTGACCGGACGTGCGCGGCAGCGACCTCTGCGCCGCCCACCGGCCGTTGCCGTCCATCACGCAGGCGACATGCCGTGGCACGCGTCCGTCGCGTCCGTCGCGGCCCTCGCCCGCCGGGCGGCGGGGGCCGAACGGGATCGGTGACGAGGGCGAACCGCCGTGCGCCTGCTCAACCTTCACGGCCATCCCTCTCGTTGTCACAGCGCGATCCCCGGCCCGGCGGTCGACATGCTGCAGAATGCCGGGCTCGCACTGCGGGCGTACGCGACTTTTCAGGTGTTCACGCCTACGAGCGATCGCATCCAGGCCGCGACCGGAGCCCGGATATCAGCCACCGTCACCCGCGCGGCCCGGGGACGGCGAGGGACACATGGCCGATGGGTGATCAGGATCAGTCGAGCGGCTCCGTTCCCGCGGCCCTGTTCCAGCGCATCCGGGACCAGGGGAGCGCGAGTTCGGCCCGGGCGGTGACCGGGAGCGGGGACAGGGAGTCGACGGCGACCGCCTCGCGGTGGCGGGCGTACACGGTGTCCACGTAGCGGTGGCCGGTGTCCGCGGCGATGAACAGGACCGTGCGTTCCGGCGCCCGGGACCGTTCCCAGCGGGCCGCGAGGTAGCCGGCCCCGGTGGACAGGCCGGCGAACACCGCGTGCCGTCGGAGCAGATCGACGCTGCCGGCCAGGGCGGCGTCGAAGGAGATCCAGTGGAGCGTGTCGTACGACGCGTGGCTGACGTTCCCGAAGGGGATGGAGCTGCCGATCCCGGCGATGATGATCTCGGGGTCGGCGACGTGCTCGGCGCCGAAGGTGACGCTGCCGAAGGGCTGCACACCGACCAGTTCGACGTCGGGGGAGTCCTCCCGGAGGTAGCGGGCGAGGGCTCCGGTGGAGGCGCCCGACCCGACCCCGCCGACGACGGTGAGGCCGTCCCCGCCCGTCGATTCGCGGACCAGGTCGGACACGGCGCGGTAGCCCAGGTAGTGGATGTCGTCGTGGTACTGCCGCATCCAGTGGTACTCGGGATGCTCGGCGAGGATCTCGTGGATGCGCTCGACCCGCCGTTTCTGGTCCAGTTTCAGGTCGCTGGAGGGTTCCATCCGCTCCAGGGTCGCCCCGAGCACGGCGAGTTGGGTGCACAGCGTGTGGTCGACGGTCGTCGAGCCGACGATGTGACAGCGCATGCCGTGGCGGTGACAGGCCAGGGCGAGGGCGTACGCGTAGATCCCGCTGGAGCTGTCCAGCAGTGTGTCTCCGCGCCGCACCGCCCCGGTGTCGAGCAGATGGCGGACCGCGGCCAGGGCGGATACGACCTTCATGGTCTCAAAGCGCAGGCACAGGAGCCGGTCGTCGAGGCGTATCAGGTCCGGTCGGCCGATGGCCTCCGCGATGTGCTGGTCCACTCGGGAACTCCCTGGTCGTCTGAAGTGGCGTCGGAAAGGTCGTGAAGGTGCGGGTCGCGGCGATGCCGTTGCTCTCCAGGGCCCGTACACAGCTCCGGACCCGGCGGCGCAGCCCATCGGCCGCCGGGTCGAGCAGCAGACCGGCCACCGCGCCGCTGTGCGCGATCTGGACCCCCACCGCCCCGAGCCGCCGGCCGATATCGGTGAGCGTGTCGAACTCTGCGTGCTGCAGGAGCTGTTGGCCCCGGCGTGCGCTCGCACTCGCGACCCGGCCCAGCAGGGCCGCGTCCCCCGTGGCCACGGCTCGCCGCAGCAGCGCGCGCAGCCGCTCGAAGGCGCGTACGTCGCTCGCGTCGTGCGCCGGGACCGGCAGGGAGAGCGTGTCCACGGGCGCGCCCCCGCCCAGGGCGCAGCCCACGACGACGAGGGGCGGCAGGCGGGGGCCGAGCACCTCCAGTACCCGCCCCTCGCGCTGGGCGAAGAGCACCGGGCGGGCGTCGAGCATCAGCGGGTCGCAGGCCAGTTCGGCGCTCACCGCGAGCCGGGCGACGGTGTCGGGCGCCAGCCGCACTCCGTAGGAGTCCGCGACGGCGCGTACGACGGCGATGACGTCGCTGGTGGAGCTGCCCATGCCGAGGCCCACCGGGATGTCGGAGACGATCCGCAACTCCCCTCCGCAGAGCGCCTGCCGGCATCGCGGCGCGCACTCCGCCACGGCGAGTGCCGCCGCCCGGGCCGCCTTCGTACGGTCGCCCGGCAGCACGCCGATCCGCTCCGGCGCGGTGCCGGGGCGGCGGGTGAACTCCGCCCGGCTGCCCAGCCCGGCCATCGGCAGGGTGACCAGACCGGCGCACCGGCGCCCGCCGGCGTCGAGGAAGACGCCCTGGAGGATCTCGCCGTGGTGGCAGGGGGCGTGGCCGGCCCCGCGGCGAGCGGTGGGCGCGATCACGGCTGCGCCACCGCCCGGTAGCGGTAGAGGGTCGTCGGGTCGGCGCTGAACTGGGAGAAGGGGAAGGGTTCCGCGGACAGGGCGGTCACCCCGGAGCCGAGGAAGGCGCGGGCCACCGCGCTGCCGCTCTGCGCGTAGACGACCAGCGGGATGCCCCGGGTGCGGCAGCGGTCGAGGACGGTGTCGAAGGAGCCGTTGCCGAGGGTCATGCCGGTGGCGACGACGGCGTCGGCGCGCTCCAGCACCTCGTGCATGTCGGTGGTGACGGGATCGCCCCACCGGGTGGCCCTGAGGTTGAAGTCGCACGGCAGCGGTACGCCGCCCCGCTCGCGGATGGCCGCGACGAGCGGGTCGACCACGCCGATGAGGCCGACCCGGGCGCCCGCGCCGATGTCCAGCAGCCCTGCGATGGCCGCGTCGCGGGCCCGGGCGCGCACTTCGGGGGTGCCGACGGGGATGGTGACCGGCTCGGCCCCGGCGTCGCGGTGCGGGCGGCGCTCGGCCAGGTACGCGTCGAGGGCGGCGATCCGCAACGGGCGCGGCGCCTCGCGCAGCAGGACGTCGAGCGGGGCGCCCGAGGAGTCGCGGCAGACCGCCGGGTCGATCTCGCCGGGCTCGAAGGCGCAGCCGCCGAAGGAGCCGCCGAGGCGCACGAGGACGTACTGGTTGAGGTAGGTGGTGTCGCCGCCGGCCAGCCGGGTGCCGTGGTGGATCCAGAACACGCTGGTCGCGACGAGTTCGGAGGGCAACGGGCCGTGTTCACCGGCCAGTACGGACGCGATGAGGGCGTCGACGGTCTGTACGGGCGCGGTGGTGGTCCGGGTCGTCATGAGGTTCCTTCACGGAGTGTCGATACGGGTCGGGGCGCGGGCGTCAGCGCCCCCGGGGGTGCGGGTACGGATACGGATGTGGGTGCGGCGGTGCGCAGCGGCCCCCGGTAGCAGACCGCGGGCCGCCCCAGGGCGTCGGTGGCCAGTTCGGCGTCCACCTCGAAGATCCGGGCGAGGTGCTCGGCCGTGAGGACGGCGGCGGGGGTCCCGGAGGCGATCAGGCGGCCGTGGTGCATGAGCAGCAGCCGGTCGCAGTAGCGGGCGGCCAGGGTGAGGTCGTGCAGTGCGACCAGCACGGTCTGCCCGGTGCCGGCGAGCAGCTCCATGAGCTCCAACCGGTGCCTCACGTCGAGGTGGTTGGTGGGCTCGTCGAGCAGCAGGCCGTACGGTTGCTGGGCGAGCGCGCGGGCGATGTGGGCGCGCTGCCGCTCGCCGCCCGACAGCCCCTGCCAGGAGCGCCCGGCGAGCGCGGTCAGGCCCACACGGTCCAGTGCGGCGGCCACGACCGCCCGGTCGGTGGCGTCCGGTCCGCGCCGGCGGTCGCGGAAGGGCGTCCGGCCCAGCCCCACGACGTCGGCGACCCTCAGGTCGGTGTCGAGTCCGGAGTCCTGCTCGACGAAGGCGATCCGGCGGGCGATCCGCCGCGCGCTCCAGTCCCGTACGGGCAGGCCGTCGTAGTGCACCGTGCCCGCGTCGGGCACGCGCAGCCCGGCCAGGCAGCGCAGCAGCGAGGACTTGCCCGAGCCGTTGGGGCCGAGCAGGCCGACCGTCTCGCCCGGCGCGATGTCCAGCCCGACCCCGCGGACGACGGGCGTGCCCGAGGCCGACCAGCTCAGCCCTTCGGCGGTGATCCTCACAGCTCCCCCTTCCTGCGCAGGACGAGGAGGAACAGGGGGACGCCGAGCAGCGCGGTGATCACGCCGACCGGGATCTCGCGCGGTGCGAAGGCGATCCGCGCCAGGGCGTCGGTCCACACCAGGAACACCGCGCCCGCGAGTGCCGCGTGCGGGAGCAGGACCCGGTGGAGCGGGCCGACCAGGAGGCGCACCCCGTGCGGGACGATCAGCCCGACGAACCCGATGGCGCCGACGGTGGCCACCGCCACCGAGGTCAGCACGGCCGTCACCACGAGCAGCAGCATCCGGGTGCGCCGTACGCCGATCCCCAGGGAGGCGGCGGTGTCCGCGCCGAACGCGAGGCCGTCGAGGGCGTTCGCGCACAGCCAGGCGGCCGCGAGTCCGAGCGGGGTGACGAGCGCGCAGACCGCGACGGCGTCCCAGCGGGCCGGCGCCATCGAGCCCAGCAGCCAGTGGGTGAGCGCGCGCGTGGTGTCGGCGTCCGCGGAGGCCATCAGGACCAGCGAGGTCAGGGCGGTGAAGAGCTGCCCGACGACCACGCCGGTCAAGGCGATGCGGACCGAGTCCAGGCCGGTGCGGCGCAGCAGTGCCAGCAGCAGGCCGAAGGAGAGCAGGGCGCCGACGAGCGCGCCGCCGGTCACCCCGAGGGCGCCGGCGCCCGGTCCGGCCAGTGCCAGGGGCAGGGGCAGGACGGCCACGGTGACGGCGCCGGCCGAGGCGCCGGAGGACACACCGAGCAGGTACGGGTCGGCCAGCGCGTTGCGGGTGACGGCCTGCAGCACGGTGCCGCACACCGCGAGCGAGGCGCCGACCAGCGCCGCCATCAGGACCCGCGGCAGCCGCAGGTCCCAGACCAGCGAGTCCAGCAGCGGCGGCAGTGGTTCGGTGCCGAGTCCCAGCCGGGCCCCGAGCACCCGTCCGAGGTCGGTCCATCCCACGTCGGCGGCGCCGATCCGGGTACCGGCCGCCACCGAGGCGGCGAGTACGAGCACCCCGGCGAGGAACAGCCCCGCCCGGGCCGGCCCGCCGGCCCGCCCGGCCCGGACCGGCGGCGAGGGTGCGCCGTCCACCCGGACGTCGCGGGCGGCCGGCAGCAGCAGGTCCACCGTCCCCGGGTCAGCGGACATATCCGAGGTCCTTCATCGCGTCCGCCAGCAGCCCCAGGGTGTGCACGGAGCGTACGGACGGGTCCAGTTCGATGCCCGGCACCTCGATGACCCTGTTCTCGCGCACCGCCGCCAGCCGGGAGACCACCGGGTCCCCGGCCATCGCGGCACGCTTCTCGGCGGCGCTGTCGCCGGGCCGGCCGCGCTCGCTCAGATCGCCGATCACGATGAAGTCCGGGTCGCGCGCGGCGACTTCCTCCCAGGAGACCTCCGGCCAGTCCTCGGCCACGTCGTCGAAGGCGTTCTTCGCGCCGACGATGCGGCTCATCTCGCTGGGCAGACCGGTCCGGCCCGCCACGTACGGCATGCCGTTGAAGACCGAGTAGAGGTAGACGACGGTGGGCTGCCCACCGTCCGGGGCGGCGGCCCTGCCAGCGTTCTCACCGGCCGCGGCGACGGCGGCGCGCTGCTCGCGGGCGAGGGTGCCGGCCCGCTGCTCGCTGCCGAAGACCTTGCCGAGTTGCTCGTAGTCGGAGAAGAGAAGTTCGAAGGGGGTCTTTCCGGCCTCGTTCTGCTGTGGGCAGTCCACGGCGCTGACGAAGGCCGGGACCTTCACGGCGGCCAGCTCCTCCCGGGTGCCGGCGCGGTCCTTCGTGTAGAGGTCGGCGGAACCCGCCACCACGAAGTCGGGCGTGGCGGAACGCAGTTGCTCGCCGGTGGCGATCTTCGGGGCGATGACCGGGACCTTGGCGTAGGCGTCCCGGTAACGCGCCGGGATCTTCGTCTTGAGGTTGGCCGTACCGGCCATCCGGTCCTGGAGGCCCAGTTCCAGCAGGGTCTCGGTCGAGGCCTGGTCCAGCGCGACGGCGCGTTCCGGGGGCCGGTCGAAGGAGAGCTGCCGGCCGCAACTGCCGATGGCCGCCGCGGCCGAGGGCCTGTCGGCCGACGCGCGGTCCTCGGTGGTGGTGGCGGTCGAGCAGCCCGCTGCCGCGAGGGCCAGGGCGAGCGTGAGGGGAATGCCGGGTCGGGCGCGGTGGCGCATGGGTTCTCCGGTCTGGAAAGAGCGTGGAAGGCATGGGTGTGGTCGTGCACCGGGCAGGAGTGCCTCGTTGGAAAGGTACTGTAATGGTTATCGTTTTCATTAACACCCCCGGGTCGGGTCCATCGAGCCGCGATCCGGTACCTGCCGACGAACGAGGAGCACCCCACCGTGGCGACCACACCCCTGCACGGGACGACCGGGACGGCCGGGACGGCCGAGACCGGTCCGCCGCCCGCGCGTTCCGTCCTGCGCGACACCGCGTTCCTGCGCCTGTGGGCGGGCACCACCGCCTCCGGACTCGCGACCTGGGCCCTGCCCTTCGTCCTGGGCCTCGCGGTGCTGCACCGGGAACTCGGCGCGGCCGGCCTGGGACTGGTCCTCGCCGCCCGGACGGCCGGCTTCCTCGCCGCCGTCGCCGTCGGCGGCGTGCTGGCCGACCGTCACTCACGCCGCGCCGTCGTGTTCTGGTCCGCCCTCGCGGCCGCGGTCGCCGCTCCGCTGCTCGCCCTCGGGCTCGGCCGGTCGCTGGTGCTCATGACCCTGGCCGCCGCCCTCGCGGGCGCCGGACAGGGGGCCTGCCGCCCCGCCTTCCAGGCGCTCACCGCCGAGACCGTCGCCGCCGACCGCAGGCAGCAGGCCAACGCCGCCATGACCATGGCGGTACGGACCTCCACGCTGGCGGGCCCCACCCTGACGGCGCTGCTCGCGGCGTTCGTCGACGCCGGGACGCTGCTGCTGGGGATCGGCCTGCTCTGGCTGGTCGCCGCCCTCCTGCCGGGCCGGGGCGCCGCCCCGCGACCCGCCGCCGCATCACCCGCATCACCCGCACCGGCCGGATCGGCCGCCCCCGCCCTGCGCGCATCGCTGCGCGCCGAATTCGTCGACGGGATACGCGAGGCCCGCCGGCACCCCTGGTTCCTCGCCGGACTCGGCGCCCTGACCGCCGTGATCGCGCTCGGCTACTCCGCCACCGGCGTCGCCCTTCCCCTCGTCAGCCGCGACCGCTACGGCACCGAGTGGGTACTGGCCGCGGCCATGACCGCCTACACCGTGGGCGCCCTCGGCGGCGCCCTGGTCACCGCTCGCAGGCGACCCCGGTACGAGGGCTGGAGCGCCCTCGCCGGACTGGCCCTCTACGGCTTCGCGCCGCTGAGCCTGATGCTGCCGGTCCACCCGGCCGTGGTGATCGCCGCGTACGTCGTCGCCGGCATCGGGATCGAGCTGTTCAACGTGCCCTGGTTCACGGCCACCCAGCGCGAGGTCGCCCCGGACAAGCTCGCCCGTGTCTCCTCGCTGGACTTCCTGCTGTCCTACGGCCTCGCCCCGGTGGGCCTCGCCCTGATGGCCCCGGCCATCGGTGTCTTCGGCGTCACCCCGGTCCTCGCCGTGTGCGCCGGAGCCTGCTTCCTCGTACCCGCCGCGGCCGCCCTCGTGCCCACCGCCCGCCACTTCGGGCGGGCGCCCGGGCCGCGGGCGGACTGACCGGGCTCAGCGCCGGCCCGGGACGATGGCGAAGACCGCGCCCTCGGGGTCCGCGACCGTGGCCTGCCGGCCGCGCGGGCCCTCATGGGGCGGGTCGACGACGCGCCCGCCGAGCTCGACGACCCGGGCCGCGGCCACGTCGGTGTCCTCCACCTCGAAGTACGCCATCCAGTGCGGCCCCCGGTCGTGCGGCAGCGAGCGGCCGACACCGTGCACGGCGGCCACCGGGCGGCCCTCCAGATGCAGGGTCAGGTAGTCGAAGTCGTCGGAGGCCGTGGCGTGCGTCTGCGCCTCGTGGCCGAAGACGTGCTCGTAGAACTTCCCGACCGTCGAGGTGTCCTGGGTGACCAGCTCGTTCCACACCGGGGTGCCCGGCCCGCCGTGCAGCCGGGTGCCCATGCGGCTCTGCGCCTGCCACAGGCCGAAGATGGCGCCCAGCGGGTCGGAGCAGATCGCCACCCGCCCCGCGATCCCGGCGTCGAGGGGGCCCACCGCCACCGTGCCGCCGCAGGCGCGGATCGATTCGGCGGTCGCGTCGGCGTCGTCCGTGGCGAGGTACGTCGTCCAGGCCACCGGCAGGTGCCGGTCCGGCGGCATCTCGCCGATCCCGGCCACCTCGTGGCCGTTCAGTACCGCGCGGACGTACGGGCCGAGCTGCTCGGGGCCGGGTTCGTACTCCCAGCCGAACAGGTCGGCGTAGAAGTCCTCGGTGGTCCCGAGGCCGTGCACCATGAGGCTCACCCAGCACGGGGTACCGGGCGTGCGCCGGGTTGGTTCCGCTGCCTCGGTCATGTCAGCCGTCTCCTCCGTCGTGGCGCTTACCGGTGCTGATGCTTCCACTCCCGGGGACTCGGCGCGCCCCGACCGGGCCGCATCGAGGGGGCGTGGCACGGAGTTGACCGGATCGGTGCGGCCCGCCGATGACGGCCTTGTTACGCGTGTGCGGGGCGGGGAGGAAGATGGCCGGCATGACTGCGAAATCTGCGATCCTCTCCGCCTCCGAACTGAGGACCGAGCTGGCGGGCCCCCGCCCGCCGGTGCTGCTGGACGTCCGCTGGCAGCTCGGAGGCCCCGACCAGCGGCCCGCCTACGAGGCAGGACACCTGCCCGGGGCGGTGTACGTCGACCTCGACCGCGAACTGGCAGGTCCGCCCGGGTCGGGCGGGCGGCACCCGCTGCCGGACCCGAAGGCCTTCGGCGGGGCGATGCGGCGGGCGGGCGTCCCGGCGGACGGGCCGGTCGTTGTGTACGACGGCGGTCTGGGCTGGGCGGCCGCTCGCGCGTGGTGGTTGCTGCGTTGGACAGGTCACCCGAACGTGCGGGTTCTGGACGGCGGCCTGGCTGCCTGGACGGCGGCCGGCGGCGTGGTGACGACCGATCGGGTGACTCCTGCGGAGGGCGATTTCAAGCCAACTCCGGGGGCGGTCGGTCTGCTGGACGCGGACGCGGCGGCCCTGCGCCCGCGTGAAGGGGTCCTCCTGGACGCCCGGGCGGGCGAGCGCTACCGCGGCGAGGTCGAGCCCATCGACCCGGTCGGCGGCCACATCCCCGGCGCACTGTCGGCCCCGACCACGGAGAACGTGGGCCCGGACGGCCGGTTCCTGCCGGCGGACGCCCTGCGCGCCCGGTTCGCTGGGCTCGGCGCGTCCGAGGGGGCGGCGGTGGGGGTGTACTGCGGCTCGGGGGTATCCGCAGCGCACGAGGTACTGGCCCTGGAGGTGGCCGGCATCGAGTCCGACCTCTACGCGGGCAGTTGGTCCGAATGGTGCGCCGACCCGGCCCGCCCGGTGGCCACGGGCCCGGACCCCCGGTAGCCGGGACGGGGCCGGGCGTCCGCCCGGCCCCGGCGGGCCGGCGCGCTCACCGGTTCCGCCGTACCGTCCGGCCCGCCGCTCCGGGCGTCGGCGGGGCCGCTACTCCTGCTTCTTGCGGCGGGTGCCGAAGACGATCTCGTCCCAGCTCGGTACGGCCGCACGGCGCCCGGGGCGAACCCCGTCGGCCTCGGCCTGGCGGTCGGTGGTGCCGGTCAGCCGGTCGCGGTGACCCGCCACAGTACGGGGCATCAGGACATCGGCGTACGCGGCGCCCGCGCCCGCCGAGGCGGCGGGGGCCGGCGGCTCCTCGGCCTCCGGTTCGGTGTCCGGTGCCTCGGTGCGGTCCGGGACGACCATGTCGCCGCGGAAGCTCGGGACGGCTTCCAGCAGGCTGGTCAGGGTGTCCCGTTCCTCCTCGGGTTCCGGTGCGGGTGCCGGCCGGCTGTCGGCCCGGTCCAGCTGCCGGTCCAGGGCGCGGTCCAGCGGCCGGTCGCGCGGCAGCCGCGCGATCCTCGGTACGAAGGGGAAGCTCGGCTCCGGCGCCGCCGGCAGGTCCTCCGACTCGCCGATCAGCGAACGGGCCTCGTCGTCGACGGCCACGACCAGCCGGCGCGGCGGGTCGTAGGTCCAGCTCGCCGAGTGCGGTTCGCCCGCGACCCGGTAGACGAGGAGGACCTCCCAGGTGCCGTCGTCGCGGCGCCAGGAGTCCCACTGGACGGATTCCTTCTCGGCGCCGCGCAGGGTCAGCCGCTCCTGCACGGCCTCGCCGAGCTGCGGACCGGTGTTCTCGCCGGGGCGGCGCACGGGGGTCTTGCGGGCACGCTCGGCCATGAAGGCGCGCTCGGCGAGCACCGGACCCTCGAAGCGGCGCACGCGGTCGACGGGGATGCCGGCGAGTTGGGCGACCTCCTCCGCGGAGGCACCGGCTCGTATGCGGGCCTGGATGTCGCGGGGGCGGAGGTGGCTCTCCACCTCGATCTCGATCTGGTTCAGGCGCGCGCGATCGTTGCGGACGGCGGCCCGGAGCCGCTCGTCGATCGGAAGCGTGTACTCCGTGCTGTCCGCAGCCTTGAGCACCAGTCGTGTGCCGTCATTTGAGACGGCCACGACACGCAGTTCGGGCATGGGGACCTCCCGGGTGGTGCCTGCCGACGTCACGTGCGTCGCTGCTTCCGCTAGTCGAGTGTGGCCTGCCCGGGTGCAGCCTGCCACAACCTTGCCGAGTTAAACCGGCGTGTCGGGCATGCGCCCTTGATCGCCGTTATGGCACGGTTACCTGTTGGGCACGCACAGTGACCGAGTGGTTACTGTGCGCAGCAGGAATCCGTGCAATACCGCGGCATCACCGGTCTTTGAGTGCCGTGTTCCATCAATCGGCCCCCTCTCCCGAGTCCGGACATCCGAAAGGAAGGACGGCCCCAGGGCTCGCCACAGTACTCCATTCGGGCCACCTGGGTGGACCGCCGCGCCGCCGAACTTTGCTCGGACGGCGGGAGTTGGCGTGCCCTCGATCGGGTCCGACCTGCACCCGTGGTCCGTTTTCGGGTGTCTTGCTTCACATAATCACCAGAAACGGAACTATCTGCTTCGCTCAGGGGTCGGTAACTCCTGGAAGAGGAGAAGCGCGAGAGGCGGGACACACCGGGGATGTCGATGGGTCAGAAGGCGACGCGGGACGTCGAGGACGAACCGGAGAAGAAGAAGCTCGACCTGAGCGCGGCCCAGGTCGCCGGCTCCTCCCTCGCCACCGTCGCGGCGGCCCTGCTCGCCTCGAAGATGGGCGTCTACGGGACCATCCTCGGGGCCGGTGTGGTCAGCGTCGTCGCCACCGCGGGCGGGCCCGTCATCCAGCACCTCTTCCGGCGCACCGGCGACCAGCTGCGCGAGAGCACCCGGACCGGGGCCCGCCGGGTACCGCTGCCCCGCGAGGAGCCGCGGGCCGCGGACGAGGGGACGGAGCGGGGCGCCGCGCCCACGGAGGAGTTCGGCGAGGCCACCGTGCACGGCACCCGGGTACGGGGCTGGAAGCGCACCGCGGTCGCCTCCGGCGCGGCCTTCGCCATCGCCGTCGGCGGCCTCGGCACCTACGAGGCGATGGCCGGCACCTCGGTCAGCAGCGGTGGCGGCACCCTTTTCTCCGGCGGCACCCGCAAGGCGGGCGAGGACCGCCCCGCCCCGCCCCGGGACGAGCCGGGCTCCGACGGGAAGGGCGGGCGGAGCCCCGGGTCCGGGACCTCGCCGAGCCCCTCGCACCCGCGGGGCGAGCACAGCCCGAGCCCCGGGCCGAGCCCCTCGGGCTCCGGCGACCCGGGCAACTCCGGGGCCTCCGGGGAGCCGACGCCCGCTCCCTCCCCGTCGAAGCAGGCCCCGACCTCGTCCCCGAGTCCCACGCCGTCGGCCCCGGCGCCCGGTCCGGACGCGTCGACACCGACCGCGCGGCAGAGCGCTCCACCGTCGTGAGCCGTCGTGAGCCGTCGTGAGCCGTCGTGAGCCGTTGTGAGCGGCGGTGCAGTGGCGGTGAGCTGCCGTGCGGCGCCGGGACCGGTCAGTCGCCCAGGACCCGCCGCAGGTAGTCGTTGCCGAAGACCCGGTCCGGGTCCAGCCGGTCGCGCAGCGCGGTGAACTCACCGAACCGCGGGTAGACCTCGGCGAAGTACTGCGCGTCCCGGGTGTGCACCTTGCCCCAGTGCGGACGGCCGCCGTGCGCGGTGAAGATGCGCTCGGCGGCCGTGAAGTAGCCCTGGTAGGGGGTGCCCTTGTACATGTGCACCGCGATGTACGCCGTGTCGCGGCCGGACGCGGTCGACAGCGTGATGTCGTCCGCCGGGGCCGTCCGCACCTCCACGGGGAAGCTGATCCGCAGCCCCGAGCGGTCGACCATCGCCCGCAGCTCCCGCAGGGCCTCGACCACCCGCTCGCGCGGGAGGGCGTACTCCATCTCCACGAACCGCACCCGGCGCGGGCTGGTGAACACCTTGTACGGGATGTCCGTATAGGTGCGTGCCGACAGGGCGCGGCTGGCGACGCGGGCGATGGAGGGGATGGTGGCCGGGACCGCGCGGCCCAGCGAGTTGACGGCCTGGAAGAGGCCGTTGGAGAGCAACTCGTCCTCGATCCAGGCGCTCACCGGGCCGGGCGGGGCGGCCGGGCCCTGGCTGCGGTTGTTCCGCTTGGTGTTGCAGTTGCCGGTGTGCGGGAACCAGTAGAACTCGAAGTGCTCGTTCTCCGCGAAGTGCTCCTCGAACTCGGCCGTCACCCGGTCGAACCCCATCGGCTCCTCCCGGGCGGTCAGGAAGAAGATCGGCTCCACGGCGAAGGTGATCGCGGTGACGATGCCGAGCGCGCCGATGCCGAGCCGGGCCGCCGCGAAGACCTCGGGTTCCTCCTTCTCGGAGCAGGTCAGCAGCCGGCCGTCGGCGGTGACCAGTTCCAGGCCCCGGATCTGGGCGGCGATGGAGGCCGAGTCGCGGCCGGTTCCGTGCGTGCCGGTGCTGGTGGCGCCGGAGACCGTCTGCTCCATGATGTCGCCCATGTTGGTGAGCGACAGGCCCTCCCGGGCCAGGGCCACGTTGAGGTCCTTGAGGACCGTGCCCGCCGCCACCGTGACGGTCCCGGCGGACCGGTCGATCGACCGGATCCCGGCCAGGGCCTGCGGGCGTACGAGTACCCCGTCGGTGGCGGCGGCCGCGGTGAAGGAGTGGCCGGTGCCGACCGCCTTCACCCGAAGCCCGTCCTCGGCGGCCCGGCGGACCGCCTCCTGGAGTTCCCCGACCGAGGCCGGGGTCACCACGCGGGCCGGTGTGGCGGTGATGTTGCCCGCCCAGTTATGCCACGCGGTCCGTTCCCCGCTGCTCTTCCCTGCTGTCGCCGTCCCCATCGGTTGCTGGCTCCTCCCCTTGCGCCGGCCTCGTCAGCCGGCGGTATCCCGCGAACGCAACCGCCGCCGCGGCCACTCCCGCCGATACGGAGACGACGTACCCGGTCTGCGCACCTGCTGCGTCGACGACCCAGCCGGTCACGGAGGACCCGAGCGCGATTCCGACCGCGAGGCCGGTGCTGATCCAGGTCATGCCCTCGGTCAGCTTCGCGTGTGGCACGTGCGCCTCGATCAGGGCCATCGTGGTGATCATCGTGGGAGCGATGGCGAGGCCCGAGACGAAGAGCGCCACGGCCAGAAACGGAAGGTTCCCGGCCAGTAGGAGGGGGATCATACTCACGGCCATCGAACTGATGCCCAGTACCCAGCGAGGTTCGGCCCGCCCCTTGAAGTGCATGAGGCCGAAGACGATGCCCGCGAGGCAGGATCCGAACGCCCAGATCGCCAGGAACACCCCGCCGAGGGGCTTGCTGCCGTGCTCCTCGGCGAAGGCCAGGGTGGCGACGTCCACGGAGCCGAAGATCGCGCCGGTCGCGACGAAGGTCGCCACCAGGACCTGGAGGCCGGGGGAGCGCAGCGCCGAGGACCGGTCCGTGTGCTCCTGGTGCGGATGCGGTTCGGGCTCGGTGGCGGTCAGTGCCGTCAGCCACCACACGCCCGTCACCAGGCAGGCGAGGGCGACCACCGGACCGGCCTCGGGGAACCAGCCGGCCGACAGCGTCGCGGCCAGCGGGGGGCCGACGATGAAGCAGAGCTCGTCGACGATCGACTCGAACGAGTACGCCGTGTGCAGCTGCGGGGTGTCGCGGAACAGGGCCGTCCAGCGGGCCCGGACCATCGACCCGACGCTGGGCACGCATCCGGCGACGACGGCGAAGACGAAGAGCGTCCAGCTCGGCCAGCCGCCCGCCGACGCCACCAGCAGTCCGGTCACCGCGGCGGCCGCGATCAGGGTGGCCGGGCGCAGCACCCGCCGCTGGCCGTACTGATCGACGAGCCGGGACACCTGGGGGCCCACGGCCGCGGCGGACAGGGCGATGGTGGCGGTGATGCCGCCGGCGAGGGCGTAGCTGCCGCCCAGCTCGGTGATCATCGTGAGGACACCGATGCCCACCATGGACAGCGGCATCCGGCCCAGCAGGCCGGCGGCTGTGAACCCCTTGGTGCCGGGGGTCGCGAATATCGCGCGGTAGGGACTGGGCAAGGTGGTGCCCTCCGTAAGGGACGTGGTTGGCTCAGACAGATTACGTCTGCCGACAAGGCGCCCGCATGGGGAAAATACCGACAGGAAGTTAGGGTGACCTTACCTGTTGTCCGAAGCGTGGGACGGGCCGGGTCCGTTGCCCGGTCGTGGACCCCGGGTGGCAGGATTCGAGGCATGTCAGACCAGCTCCGTGACCCCGACGGCGGCTCCGCCGCCCCTTACGACGCCCTCCTGCTGCTGTCCTTCGGCGGCCCCGAGGGACCCGACGACGTCGTGCCCTTCCTGGAGAACGTCACGCGCGGCCGCGGCATCCCGCGCGAGCGGCTCAAGGAGGTCGGTCAGCACTACTTCGGGTTCGGCGGGGTCAGCCCGATCAACGGGCAGAACCGCGAGCTGCTGGACGCGCTGCGCAAGGACTTCGCCGGGCACGGGCTGGACCTGCCGGTCTACTGGGGCAACCGGAACTGGGCCCCGTACCTGACCGACGTGATGCGGGAGATGGCCGCCGACGGACGCCGCCGCATCGCGGTGCTCGCGACCAGCGCCTACGCCTCGTACTCGGGCTGCCGCCAGTACCGCGAGAACCTCGCCGACGCGCTGGCCACCCTGGCCGAGGAGGGCGTGGAGCTCCCGCGGGTCGACAAGCTGCGCCACTACTTCAACCACCCCGGCTTCGTGGAGCCCATGATCGACGGGGTGGTGGCCTCGCTCGCCGAGCTTCCCGAGGAGGTGCGCTCCGGCGCACACCTCGCCTTCACCACCCACTCGATCCCGACCGCCGCCGCGGACACCTCCGGCCCCGTGGAGGACCACACCGAGGGCGGCGAGGGCGGGGCGTACGTCAAGCAGCACCTCGACGTGGCCCGGGTGATCGCGGACGAGGTCGCCGCACGGACCGGGGTCGCGCACTCCTGGGAGCTCGTCTACCAGTCCCGCAGCGGCGCCCCGCACATCCCGTGGCTGGAGCCGGACATCTGCGACCACCTGGAGGCCCTGCACGCCGCCGGTGCGCCCGCCGTCGTCATGGTGCCCATCGGCTTCGTCTCCGACCACATGGAAGTCCTCTACGACCTGGACACCGAGGCCACCGCGAAGGCGGCCGAGCTGGGCCTGCCCGTCCGGCGGTCCGCGACCGTCGGCGCCGATCCGCGCTTCGCCGGGGCGGTACGGGAGCTGGTGCTGGAGCGGGCCGCCAGGGAACGCGGGGAGCCGGCCGCGGAGTGCTGGGTGGGCACGCTCGGCCGAAGTCATGACCTGTGCGCGGTGGGCTGCTGCCCGGCGCGGGGCCCCCGGCCGGCGGCCGCGGGCGTGGACAGTCCGTACGCGTAGGAAGTGGGACCGTGATCTCTGACGAGCTGAAGGCCGAACTGCTGGACGTGGGCCTGGAGGCCGCCCGGCAGGCCGGGGCTCTGCTGCGCGACGGCCGCCCGGCCGATCTGGCGGTGGCGGCGACGAAGAGCAGCCCGATCGACGTGGTGACCGAGATGGACATCGCCGCTGAGAAGCTGATCACCGGCATCCTCGCCGAACGGCGGCCCGAGGACGGGCTGCTGGGCGAGGAGGGCGCGGACACCCCGGGAACGAGCGGGGTGCGCTGGGTCGTCGACCCGCTGGACGGCACCGTGAACTACCTCTACGGCCTTCCGAGCTGGGGCGTGTCCATCGCGGCGGAGTACGGGGGCGAGACCGTGGTGGGCGTCGTGGCGGCGCCGATGCGCGGGGAGACCTACCACGCGGTGCTTGGCGGCGGGGCGTGGCTGGGTACGACGCGCCTCGCCTGCCGGCCGGCGGCGCCGCTGGACCAGGCGCTGCTCGGGACCGGCTTCGCGTACGTGCAGACCCGGCGGGCCCACCAGGCCGAGGTCGTGGCGCGGATCATCCCGCTGGTGCGGGACATCCGGCGGGGCGGGTCGGCGGCGCTGGACCTGTGCGACGTGGCGGCCGGGCGGCTGGACGGGTACTACGAGCGGGGGCTCAACCCGTGGGACCTGGCGGCCGGTGACCTGATCGCGCGGGAGGCCGGGGCCCTGACGGGGGGCCGTCCGGGTGAGCCGGCCTCGGGTGAGCTGACCCTGGCCGCCACCCCGGCCGTCTTCGCCTCGCTGCAGCCGCTGCTGGAGGAGTCCGGGGCCTGGCACGACTGAACGCACTGAACCCCGGATGCCCGAGTGGGCGTCCGGGGTTCAGGCCGTGCAGAGGTGCAGAGGTCGTGCGGAGGTCGTGCAGGGTCGAACAGCGGCAGAAGCCGTGCTGAAGTCGTGCAGAGGCCGTACGGGAAGTGCGGGTCCGGCAGATCGGGGGATCAGCAGGCGGGCACGGCGGCCGAGACCGGGACGCCGTGTTCGGCGGCCAGGCGCTGGAGGTCCTCCAGCTCCGCCTGTTCCACTTCCGCGAGGAAGTCGTCGCCCGTCTCGCGGGCGTGCCTGAGGTCCGACTGCGTGGTCCTGATGCGCTGCAGGAGACCCGCGGTGAATGCGTCCATGGTGGGTTCGCCCCCTCTTCGTGGGTCGGCGGCGGCACGTGGCTGTCCGCCGTCAGGGAGTGGATGGGGTGTGATCTCGTCCTCCCCTGCACCCTGGGCCCAGAAACCTCGCGAGGCCAAGGAATCCTCACTTCCGCCCCGCCGGCCCCGTGCGCGGACCGCCTTACAGCCGGTTTATGGCCGAAACGGGCAGGATGGGCGACGCAATACACGTGTGCCCTTCTGGGCTCGGAGGAAGGAAACGACGTGCGCGTACTCGTCGTCGAGGACGAGCAGCTGCTCGCCGATGCGGTGGCCACCGGCCTGCGCCGGGAGGCCATGGCCGTGGACGTCGTGTACGACGGCGCCGCCGCCCTGGAGCGGGTCGGGGTCAACGACTACGACGTGGTCGTGCTCGACCGGGACCTCCCGCTCGTGCACGGTGACGATGTGTGCCGGAAGATCGTCGAGCTCGGCATGCCCACCCGCGTGCTGATGCTGACCGCCTCCGGCGACGTGAGCGACCGGGTGGAGGGCCTGGAGCTCGGCGCGGACGACTACCTGCCCAAGCCCTTCGCCTTCACCGAGCTGACCGCCCGCGTACGGGCGCTCGGCCGGCGCACCACGGTCGCGCTGCCGCCCGTACTGGAGCGGGCCGGCATCAAGCTGGACCCGAACCGGCGCGAGGTGTTCCGTGAGGGCAAGGAGGTCCAGCTGGCCCCGAAGGAGTTCGCGGTGCTGGAGGTCCTCATGCGCAGCGAGGGCACCGTCGTCTCGGCCGAGCAGCTGCTGGAGAAGGCCTGGGACGAGAACACCGACCCCTTCACCAACGTCGTGCGGGTGACCGTCATGACCCTGCGCCGCAAGCTGGGCGAGCCGCCGGTCATCGTCACCGTGCCCGGTTCCGGATACCGGATTTGAAGCGCGTGCCCGTCACCCCGGCGCCACCGGTCGCACCACCGAAACCGACCTGGGACCCCGGCCAGCCCGAGGGTCCTTTCCCGTGGCTGCGGCCGACCATCCGCATACGCCTCACCCTGCTGTACGGCGGGATGTTCCTGATCGCGGGCATCCTGCTGCTGTCGATCATCTACCTGCTGGCCGCGCAGGCGCTGCGGCAGGGCAACGCGCTGCCGTTCCAGATCGTCGGCGGCCAGGTGAAGGTCTCCAGCACCAACTGCTCGGGCGTGATGGGCGGGCCGCTGGAGCCGGAGCAGTTCAACGCGGCGGTCAACAAGTGCGTCCTCGAACAGCGCCGGCACGCCTTGGACGACCTGCTGAGCCGGTCGCTCATGGCCCTGCTGGGCCTGAGCATCATCGCGTTCGCCTTCGGCTACGCGATGGCCGGCCGGGTGCTCTCGCCGCTCGGCAAGATCACCCGGACCGCGCGCCGGGTGGTGGGCTCCGACCTGACCCGGCGGATCGAGCTGGACGGGCCGGACGACGAGCTCAAGGAGCTCGCCGACACCTTCGACGAGATGCTCGACCGGCTGGAGCGGGCCTTCACGGCTCAGCAGAGGTTCGTAGCGAACGCCTCGCACGAGCTGCGGACACCGCTCGCGATCAACCGGACACTGCTGGAGGTACACCTCTCCGATCCCGGGGCCCCCGTCGAGCTCCAGCAGCTCGGCAAGACCCTGCTGGCCACCAACGAGCGCAGTGAGCAGCTGGTCGAGGGCCTGCTGCTGCTGGCCCGCAGCGAGAACCAGATCGTCGAGCGCAAACCCGTGGACCTGGCGGAGGTCGCCTCGCGCGCCGTCGACCAGGTGCGCGGTGAGGCCGAGGCGAAGGGCGTGGAGATCCGCGGCGAGCGCGCGCCGGCCGTCGTGCAGGGCAACGGGGTACTGCTGGAGCGGATCGCCCTCAACCTGGTGCAGAACGCCGTCCGGTACAACGTGCCGGAGGACGGCTGGGTGGAGGTCGTCACCGAGGCCCAGCACGATCAGGCGGTCCTCCTGGTATCGAACACGGGTCCCGTTGTTCCCGCGTACGAGGTGGACAACCTCTTCGAGCCCTTCAGGCGGCTGCGTACGGAGCGCACAGGCAGCGACAAGGGTGTCGGGCTGGGTCTGTCGATCGCGCGCTCCGTGGCGCGCGCACACGGCGGCAGGATCCAGGCGATGCCCCGGGAAGGCGGTGGCCTCGTGATGCGTGTCACTCTTCCCTTGTGAGGACCCTGTCACGTGTTCGCTTTTGGCTGAATGCTTGCCCTGTGAAAGCAACCGGACCTGTGTGATCGATCACAGTGCCCGGTGTCGGCCCATGTGCGTTCAGTGACCCAGGCGCGGCCGGAACGCCCGGGAAGTCCGGGTTTCCGGCCCCTCGGATGGCGGGAAATACACGGGGTGGCGTTTGTGCATGACGGCACCCGGACCGTGTACGGTCCCGCTCGTCATCCCAGCCAATCGCCCTTCAGGCGGGCGGCTGGGTGTCGATTGAGTAACAGACCTTGATGTGAGGCAAAATCTCCGCCTCAGGTCGGGCACAAGTCCGGCCTCTCGTGCGTTACGTGCGCTGAGACACCGCTAACACCCAGAGGGGGAGAGCGAACAATGGCAACGGACTACGACACCCCGCGCAAGACCGACGATGACGTCGACAACGACAGCATCGAAGAACTGAAGGCTCGGCGCAACGAGAAGTCGACCTCGTCCGCGGACATGGACGAATTCGACTCTGTCGAAAGCATGGAGCTTCCCGGTGCGGACCTCTCCAATGAGGAGCTGGCCGTCCGGGTCCTGCCCAAGCAGGCCGATGAGTTCACCTGCATGAGCTGCTTCCTGGTGCACCACCGCAGCCAGCTGGCACGTGAGAAGAACGGTCAGCCGATCTGTCGCGACTGCGACTGAGAGGCGTCGGCCGTGGCTGGCTCCACACCATTTCGGAAGGGTCGCTTCCGAAAAACTGGTGATTCGGCGGAGACGCAGGTGGCACCCATGGATCCGGAAACGGGTCCGGGAGCTCCCGGCGGCTCCGCCAGTGCGGCGATAGCCGTGCCCTCCGACACCGCCCCGGCGGTGCCGTCGGCCGCCGATGCCGACGAGGGGTCCCGGCGTGGTTTCGGGGCTCGTCGGATGCAAGCCGTCCGGAACGGTGTACGCAAGGGCGGCGAAACCGTCAGGGGCGCCGCCCTGTACCTCACCGACAGGATCATCGAGAACGCTCCGCGCGTTCCGGTCCGGGACCTCGCGACACTGCGGGCCCATTTCCCGGGCCTCGGCCCCGATCAGCTCGCCGAGAAGCTGATCTCGGGCGCCGCCAACGCCACCTCGACCGTGGGCGCGGGCGTCGGCGCGGCGGCCATGCTGCCGGTACCGCCCGCGATGCCGGCGGAACTGGCCGCCGAGATCACCGCGGTCGCGGCCATCGAACTGAAGCTCATCGCCGAGCTCCACGAGGTCTACGGCCAGCGGCCGCACGGCAACCTCAAGGAACGCAGCTTCGCCTACCTGACCGCCTGGACGGAGGAGCGCGGGGTCGACCTGACCAAGCCGACCACGCTGAACGCGGCGCTCGGCGGGCAGGTGAAGCGCGAACTGCGCCAGCAGATCATGAAGCGGATGTTCCGCAACCTGCCGAACCTCATGCCGTTCATGGTGGGCGCCGCCGTCGGAGCGGTCATGAACCGCCGGGACACCCGCAAACTCGCCGAGAAGGTCCGTGGTGACCTGCGCCGCCGGGCCGTGAGCTGGGAGGCCCTGCGGTCCCTGCCGCCCCTGGAGCACCCCGTACAGCCCCTTCCCGAGGCAACCAGGGCCGCACTGGAGGCCTCGGATCCCTCCGCGCACGGCTGAGGCCCTCCGCCGGGGCCGATCACCCCGGCGCGGACGGCGTGCCCGGGCCGGTCAGGCCGCCGGGGTCGCCGGGGTCCGGGCGGCGAGCAGCGCCGCGGCCAGGGCCTGCGGCTCGCGGGTGGAGACGTAGACGTACGGGGTCGGGTCGGCCGGGTCGGTGATCTCGATCCGGACCGCGGTCGGCACGTAGCTGCGCATCAGCATGAAGGCCCGGGCGTCTGCCTTGTGCGTGCGCCAGGCGCGCGATTCCTCGGCGTCCAGGATCTCGGGCTCGCCCAGGGCCGTCACCGGGATCCGCGCGTTCCCGGCCGCCAGCGCACCTCCCACCACGCGCACGCGCGCGGAGCCGTACGAACTCACCACCAGGCCGGCCAGCGCGGTGCCCCCCACCAGACCGGCCAGCAGCGGCATCGTGCCCAGCGGCAGCAGCATCAGCGCGCAGGCGAGGCCGATGAGTACGGCGATGCCCCACCAGGTGCGGGGGGCGGTCAGACGTTCGTCGTGGTGCGCGGTGGAGAGCTGCATACGGCCAAGCCTGCCACGAGGCGACCGGTGGGTAGCCGCGCGGGTAAGGTCTGCGGCTGTGAGTGGACGAAACACAGCGCTGACGCCCCCGGACGATGCCGCCGCACCGGTCCGGCACCCCGACGCGCCCGCACCCGGCGAGCTCCTCGGTGCGCACTACGAGCACTGCTTCGGCTGCGGCGGGGGCCAGCCCCACGGGCTGCATCTGGCGGCCCGGGCGGGCGAGGGCGTACGCATCACCGCGGAGTTCACCGTCAAGGCCGCGCACCAGGGCGCACCCGGTCTCGCCCACGGCGGCGTGCTCGCCACCGCGCTCGACGAGACGCTCGGTTCCCTGAACTGGCTGCTGCGCGTCATCGCGGTGACGGGACGGCTGGAGACCGACTTCGTCCGGCCCGTGCCGGTGGACACCGTGCTGTACCTGGAGGCCGAGGTCACCGCCGTCGCCGGACGGAAGATCTACTGCACGGCCGTCGGCCGGATAGGCGGACCGCAGGGCCCGGTCGCCGTGCGCGCCGACGCCCTCTTCATCGAGGTGAAGGTCGACCACTTCATCGACAACGGACGGCCCGAGGAGATCCGGGCGGCGATGGCCGACCCGGACCAGGTCAGGCGCGCACGCGCCTTTGAGGTGAACCCCTGATGTCCCAGACCAACCACGACTCCCGCCGGCCGGTCGACGTCCTGATCCGACGCGTCGACCCGGAGGTGCCGATTCCGGCGTACGGGCACCCCGGCGACGCCGGCTGCGACCTCGTCACCACCGAGGCCGCCGAGCTGGAGCCCGGCGAGCGCGCCGTGCTGCCCACCGGAGTCTCGATCGCCCTGCCCGACGGGTACGCGGCCTTCGTGCACCCCCGGTCCGGCCTGGCCGCCCGCTGCGGGCTCGCGCTCGTGAATGCCCCGGGGACGGTGGATGCCGGGTACCGTGGGGAGATCAAGGTGATCGTGGTCAATCTCGACCCTCGCGAGAGCGTCCGGTTCGAGCGTTTCGACCGCATTGCCCAGCTGGTTGTCCAGCGGGTCGAGAAGGTGCGCTTCCACGAGGTGGCGGAACTTCCCGGCTCGGCCCGGGCCGAGGGGGGTTTCGGCTCCACCGGCGGTCATGCGGCCGTGGCCGGATCCGGGGCTGGTCAGCAGGGTGGGAATGGCTACGCTTCGGTCGTAACCGACCGGGAAGGACAGTGACGTGTTCGGACGTCGCAAGAAGAACGACTCCGCCCATGACGGCGGCGCGGCCGAGCAGGTCGTAGACGGCGTCGCCGAGCAGGACGAGGCGGGCGGGCAGGAGAGCGATGCCCAGCCGCGCCGGGTGAACCTGCCGCCGGCCCCGCGGCCCGACGGCCCCTGGGACGTCTCCGAGGTACTCGGGAACCCGGCCGACGGCCGGGTCGACCTGGGCGGCATCCTCGTACCCGGTGTCGAGGGCATGGAGCTGCGCGTCGAGGTCGCCGGTGACGCGATCGTGGCCGCGACCGTGGTCCTCGGCGACAGTGCCGTGCAGCTGCAGGCCTTCGCCGCGCCCAAGAAGGAGGGCATCTGGGGCGAGGTCCGCGAGGAGATCGCCACGGGTATCACCCAGCAGGGCGGCATCATCGACGAGGCCCAGGGTTCGCTGGGCTGGGAGCTGCGCGCACAGGTGCCCGTACCGCTCCCGGACGGGCAGACCGGCGCCCAGCTGGTCCGCTTCGTGGGCGTCGACGGCCCGCGCTGGTTCCTGCGCGGCGTCATCTCCGGCCAGGGCGCGGTGCGTCCCGAATCGGCGGGTGTGCTGGAGCAGATCTTCCGGGACACCGTCGTCGTCCGCGGTGACGGCCCGATGGCTCCCCGCGACCCGATCGTCCTGAAGCTGCCGAACGACGCCCAGATGGTGCCGGACGGCGTGCAGACGGACGACCAGGAGGGCTCCCGCTTCGGCGGCGGCATGGGGCAGCTCGAACGCGGCCCGGAGATCACCGAGGTCCGCTGACCTCGGACGGCCCCCGCGCACAGGGGGGACCGTCATGCGTTTCGGCCGGTGGGCCCTACTCCTTCGGGGTGGGGCCCGCCTGCTTTTCCGCGCCCGTGTCCGCCTCCTGCCCCCGCCCTGGTCCGAGCGGCGTCAGGGATCCGTCAGGGATCGGCGCGGGGGGTGCCGATCGGTGCGTGCGGGGCGTGGACGTCCCGGAGAATGGGGCGCATGGGACGCGGCAAGCTCAGGATCTACCTCGGCGCGGCGCCCGGTGTGGGCAAGACCTACGCGATGCTCTCCGAGGGCCATCGCCGGGTGGAGCGCGGCGCTGACTGCGTCGTCGGCTTCGTCGAGCACCACGGCCGGCCGCGCACGGAGGTCATGCTCCACGGCCTCGAACAGGTGGAGCGCAGGGCCCTGACGTACCGGGGCGCCTCCTTCACCGAGATGGACGTGGACGCCCTGCTCGCCCGCCGGCCCGCCATAGCGCTGGTGGACGAGCTCGCGCACACCAACGTGCCCGGCTCGCGCAACGCCAAGCGCTGGCAGGACGTGGAGGAGCTGCTGCGTGCCGGCATCGACGTCGTGTCCACCGTGAACATCCAGCACCTGGAGTCCCTCGGGGACGTGGTCGAGTCGATCACCGGGGTGCGGCAGCGGGAGACGGTGCCGGACGAGGTGGTCCGCCGGGCCGACCAGGTCGAGCTGGTCGACATGTCCCCGCAGGCACTGCGCCGGCGGATGGCGCACGGGAACATATACCGGCCCGAGAAGGTCGACGCCGCCCTGTCGAACTACTTCCGGCCGGGCAACCTCACCGCGCTGCGCGAGCTCGCGCTGCTGTGGGTGGCCGACCGGGCGGACGAGTACCTCCAGGAGTACCGGGGCGAGCACGACATCCGCTCGACCTGGCAGGCGCGGGAGCGGATCGTGGTCGGGCTCACCGGCGGACCGGAGGGGCGCACCCTGATCCGGCGCGCCGCGCGGATGGCCGCCAAGGGCTCGGGCAGCGAGATCCTCGCCGTCTACATCGCCCGCAGCGACGGGCTGACCGCCGCCTCGCCGAAGGAGCTCGCGGTTCAGCGGACCCTGGTCGAGGACCTGGGCGGAACGTTTCACCATGTGATCGGCGACAACATCCCCGACGCCCTGCTCGCCTTCGCGCGCGGGGTCAACGCCACCCAGATCGTGCTCGGCTCCAGCCGCCGCCGCTCGTGGCAGTACGTCTTCGGCCCCGGTGTCGGCGCGAGCGTCGCCCGTGACTCGGGGCCTGACCTCGACGTGCACATCGTCACCCACGAGGAGGTCGCCAAGGGGCGCGGCCTGCCCGTGGTGCGCTCGGCGGCCCGGCTCGGGCGGCCCCGGATCATGGCCGGCTGGGCGGTCGGGACGATCTTCCCCGTCCTGCTGTGCCTGCTGCTCACGCACGTCGAGGCGGACCTCGGGATCGCCAACGACATGCTGCTCTTCCTGGCGCTGACGGTGGCCGCCGCGCTGCTCGGCGGGCTCTGGCCGGCCCTGGCCTCCGCCGCCCTCGGCTCGCTGCTGCTCAACTACTTCTTCGCGCCGCCGCTGCACCGGTTCACGGTGTCCGACCCCAAGAACATCGTCGCCATCGTCGTCTTCTTCGGGGTGGCCGTCTCGGTGGCCTCGGTGGTGGACCTGGCCGCCCGGCGCACCCACCAGGCGGCCCGGCTGCGCGCCGAGTCCGAGATCCTCTCCTTCCTGGCCGGCAGCGTGCTGCGCGGGGAGACCACCCTGGACGCGCTGCTGGAGCGGGTGCGCGAGACCTTCGCCATGGAGTCCGTGGCGCTGCTGGAGCGGGCGGGCGACGTGGAGCCGTGGAGTCCGGCCGGCAGCGTCGGCCCGAACCCCGCCGCCCGGCCCGAGGACGCCGATGTGGACATGCCCATCGGGGACCACATGGCCCTGGCGCTGTCCGGGCGGGTGCTGCCCGCCGAGGACCGCCGGGTGCTCGGCGCGTTCGCGGCGCAGGCCGCCGTGGTGCTGGACCGCCAGCGGCTGGTCGGCGAGGCCGAGGAGGCCCGCCGGATGGCCGAGGGCAACCGGATCCGCACCGCGCTGCTCGCCGCCGTCAGCCATGACCTCCGTACGCCCCTGGCCTCCATCAAGGCCTCCGTGAGCTCCCTGCGCTCCGCCGACGTGGAGTGGTCCGAGCAGGACCGGGCCGAGCTCCTCGAAGGCATCGAGGACGGCGCCGACCGCCTCGACCACCTGGTGGGCAACCTGCTCGACATGTCCCGGCTGCAGACCGGCACCGTCACCCCGCTGATCCGGGAGATCGACCTCGACGAGGTGGTTCCGATGGCGCTGGGCGGCGTACCGGAGGACAGCGTGGTGCTGGACGTGCCCGAGGTGCTGCCCATGGTGGCGGTGGACCCGGGGCTGCTGGAGCGGACCGTGGCCAACGTGGTGGAGAACGCCGTCAAGTACAGCCCGGCGGGGGAGCGCGTCCTGGTGGCGGCCAGCTGCCTGGGCGACCGGGTCGAGGTACGGGTGGTCGACCGCGGGCGGGGCGTGCCCGACGAGGCCAAGGACCGGATCTTCGCCCCCTTCCAGCGGTACGGGGACGCCCCGCGCGGGGCCGGCGTCGGCCTCGGGCTCGCGGTCGCCCGCGGCTTCGCCGAGGCCATGGAGGGCACCCTGACGGCCGAGGACACCCCCGGGGGCGGGCTGACCATGGTGCTCACGCTGCGCGCCGTGCGCGGCGGCCGGGCACCGGACCGTGCCACCGTGGACGGCGGCGAGAGTGCCGGGGCCGAGAGTGCCGGTGCCGGGGCCGAGGCGGCCGCGGACGCGGGTACGACGGTGGCGCCCACAGCGCCCACAGCGCCCACAGCGCCCACAGGGCCCACAGCGCCCACAGCACCGACAGTACTTACAGAACCGATGGAACTTGATCACGACCGTGATCGGATGACGCGACAGAAGGCAGGACCTCAATGACCCGGGTGCTCGTGGTGGAAGACGAGCCGCAGATCGTCCGAGCGCTTGTGATCAACCTGAAGGCACGCAGGTACGAGGTCGACGCCGCGGCCGACGGCGCCAGCGCGCTGGAGCTCGCGGCGGCCCGCCACCCCGACGTGGTCGTCCTCGACCTCGGGTTGCCCGACATGGACGGCGTCGAGGTGATCAAGGGCCTGCGCGGCTGGACCCGGGTGCCGATCCTCGTCCTCTCCGCCCGGCACAGCTCCGACGAGAAGGTCGAGGCCCTGGACGCGGGCGCCGACGACTACGTCACCAAGCCCTTCGGCATGGACGAGCTGCTGGCGCGGCTGCGCGCCGCCGTCCGCCGGGCGGAGCCGGCCGCGGGCTCCGGTGAGGACGAGGTGATCGTGGAGACCGCCGGTTTCACGGTGGACCTGGCCGCGAAGAAGGCCGTGCGCGAGGGCCGCGACGTACGGCTCACTCCGACCGAGTGGCACCTGCTGGAGGTCCTGGTCCGCAACCGCGGCAAGCTGGTCAGCCAGAAGCAGCTGCTCCAGGAGGTCTGGGGGCCCTCGTACGGCACCGAGACGAACTACCTGCGGGTCTACATGGCCCAACTGCGGCGGAAACTGGAGGCGGACCCCTCGCACCCGCGGCACTTCATCACCGAGCCGGGCATGGGATACCGCTTCGAGCGGTAGTGGGCGCGCCGGTACGCTTCCTGTATGAGTGCTGAACCGCGTCCCGAGAAGCCCGCGAAGCCGGCCAGGCCTGCGGGCCGGTTCCGCCGGATGATTGAGCGGCTGTCCACCTCCCAGGAGGAGCTGCATTCGGCGGAGCTGCAGGAGGACGCAGAAGCCGCGGGGTGTACGCGGATCTGCGACTGCCACGACCGTCAGATAGTCAAGGTGACCGGAACCCTGCGTACGGTCACCCTGCGGCCGCGTGCGGGCGTTCCCGCCCTGGAGGCCGAGCTCTTCGACGGCTCGGCCGCGCTGGACGTGGTCTGGCTCGGGCGTCGCTCGATCGTGGGAATCGAGCCCGGCCGACGCATGATTGCCTCAGGGCGCATCTCCATGACCCACGGCCGTCGGGTGCTCTTCAACCCGAAGTACGAACTCCGCCCGCTCGGACAGGAGCACTGACCGGTGACGTCACTCGACAAACCGACCACCCCGGAACCGACGGGGCCGCGACATGCCGCCGCGCCGTCCGAGGACCAGAAGGCCGTGACCCAGGCGGCGCTCTTCGATGCCTTCGGCGGTGTCCGGGGCACCGTGGAGACGATGCTGCCCGGGCTGCTCTTCGTCATGATCTACACGATCAACAAGGACGTGAAGTGGTCCGCCATCGCGGCCGGCGCGGTCGCCGTCCTGCTGGTGATCGTGCGGCTGCTGCGCAAGGACACCGTCAAGCACGCCTTCAGCGGCGTGTTCGGAGTGGGCGTGGGCGTGGCCTTCGCCCTGTTCACGGGCAGCGCGAAGGGCTTCTACCTGCCGGGCATGATCTACGGCGTCGGCCTGGGCGTGGCCTTCACGGTCTCGGCGCTGGTGGGCTTCCCGCTGCTGGGCGTGATCCTCGGCCCGGTGTTCAAGGAGAACCTGTCCTGGCGCACCCGCAACCCCGGGCGCAAGAAGGCGTACGTCAAGGCCAGCCTGGCCTGGGGCCTGATCTTCCTCGCCAAGTACGCGATCCTCTTCCCGCTGTACTGGTGGGGTGACGCGACGCAGCTGGGCTGGGTGCTGATCGCGCTGAAGCTCCCGCCGATGGTGCTCGCGGTGTACTTCACCTGGGTCTTCCTGGCCAAGGCGCCGCCGCCGATCGACGTGATCGCGGAGTGGGAGGCCAAGGAGGCTGCCGAAGCCGCCGCCAAGGGGCCGAAGGCCTGACGGCCCACAGCTGAGGAAAGGTGCGGGACCGGCCGGGAGGCCGGTCCCGCCCCTTCGCGCTGCCGCGATCCCGGAGGCGGCCCAGGGGTGGGCCGCAGGGCCGGGCCGGGACAGCCGGGGGAGCGAGGGCCCGCGGCGCGGCAGCAAGGTCGCGCAGGGGCGCGTAGGACCGGCTGCGGGAAGCACGAAGGGGGCGCGCCCCGCAGGGCGCGCCCCCTTCGCCGTCGAGCGTGCCCGCAGGGTCAGCGGCGGGCCTGGAGGAGGATCTCGAGCTGTTCCTCACGGGCCTGGGCGGCCACGAAGAGCAGTTCGTCGCCGGGCTCCAGGGTCTCCTCCCCGTGCGGGGTGAGGACCCGGTTGCCCCGGATGATCGTGACCAGCGAGGTGTCCTCGGGCCAGCTGATGTCGCCGATCTGGGTCCCCGCGACCGAGGAGTCGGCCGGCAGGGTCAGCTCGACAAGGTTGGCGTCGCCGTGGCTGAAGCGCAGCAGCCGCACCAGGTCGCCGACGCTGACGGCCTCCTCGACCAGGGCCGACATCAGGCGCGGCGTGGAGACGGCGACGTCGACGCCCCAGGACTCGTTGAAGAGCCACTCGTTCTTCGGGTTGTTGACGCGGGCCACCACGCGCGGGACCCCGTACTCGGTCTTGGCGAGCAGCGAGACGACCAGGTTGACCTTGTCGTCGCCGGTGGCCGCGATGACCACGTTGCAGCGCTGGAGCGCGGCCTCGTCCAGCGAGGTGATCTCGCAGGCGTCGGCCAGCAGCCACTCGGCCTGCGGTACCCGCTCCACCGAGATGGCGGTCGGGGCCTTGTCGACGAGGAGCACCTCGTGGCCGTTCTCCAGCAGTTCGCCCGCGATGGAGCGACCCACCGCACCTGCCCCGGCGATCGCGACCCTCATGCGTGTGCCTCCTCGGGGCCTTCGGCGAATGCCGCCTCGACCTTGTCGATCTCGTCCGTGCGCATCATCACGTGGACGAGGTCGCCCTCCTGCAGGACCGTCGCCGACGTGGGCAGCATCGCCTCGCCCAGGCGGGTGAGGAACGCCACGCGGACGCCCGTCTCCTCCTGGAGCTGGCTGACCTTGTGCCCGATCCACGCGGAGGAGGTGTGCACCTCGGCGAGCTGCACGCCACCGCTCGGGTCGCGCCACAGCGGCTCGGCGCCCGAGGGCAGCAGCCGGCGCAGCATCTGGTCGGCGGTCCAGCGCACGGTGGCGACGGTGGGGATGCCGAGACGCTGGTAGACCTCGGCGCGCTTGGGGTCGTAGATGCGGGCGGCGACGTTCTCGACGCCGAACATCTCACGGGCCACGCGGGCGGCGATGATGTTGGAATTGTCACCACTGCTGACGGCGGCGAAGGCGCCCGCGTCCTCGATTCCCGCCTCCCGCAGGGTGTCCTGGTCGAAGCCGACACCGGTGACGCGGCGGCCGCCGAATCCGGCGCCGAGCCGGCGGAATGCGGTGGGGTCCTGGTCGACGACGGCGACCGTATGCCCCTGCTGTTCCAGGGTTTGCGCGAGGGCGGAGCCCACCCTTCCGCAACCCATGATGACGATGTGCACGGCCGTCCTTCCGGCTGTCAGCGACTCGCTGGTTCCCAGCCTCATTGCATGCTCTGGTTTAACAGGGTCTCAGACCATGGCCCAAGCTACACACGGGCGGTCACCAGTGGGGCCTCTTGCGTCGCAGTCGTGGTGCCGTCGGGGAGGAATTGCGGCGGGATTGCGGTATCAGGGGGTGGGGGGTTCGTCAGTCTGATTTCGAACGCTTACGATCCTCTGCGTGTCCAAACTGACCGACGTGCCCAAACGGATCCTGATCGGCCGGGCGCTACGCAGCGACCGCCTCGGAGAAACACTCCTTCCCAAGCGGATCGCCCTTCCCGTCTTCGCCTCCGACCCGCTGTCGTCCGTGGCATATGCCCCTGGCGAAGTCCTGCTGGTCCTGTCGATCGCGGGCGTGTCGGCGTACCAGTACAGCCCCTGGATCGCACTCGCGGTCGTCGTGCTGATGTTCACCGTCGTGGCGTCCTACCGTCAGAACGTCCACGCCTACCCGAGCGGTGGCGGCGACTACGAGGTCGCCAACACGAATCTCGGACCCAAGGCCGGCCTGACCGTGGCGAGCGCCCTGCTCGTCGACTACGTCCTGACCGTCGCCGTGTCGATCTCCTCCGGAGTCGAGAACCTCGGCTCCGCGGTGCATTTCGTCATCGAGCACAAGGTGCTCTCGGCGACCGTCATGATCCTTCTGCTCACGCTGATGAACCTGCGCGGTGTGAAGGAATCCGGGAAGCTCTTCGCGATCCCGACCTATGTCTTCGTCGCCGCCGTATTCGTCATGATCGGCTGGGGCGCCTGGAAGGGCATCGTCCTCGGCGAGACCCTGACGGCTCCGACCGCAGACCTCGAGATCAAACCCGAGCAACAGGGGCTGGCCGGCTTCGCGATGGTGTTCCTGCTGCTGAGGGCCTTCTCCTCCGGCTGTGCGGCCCTGACCGGCGTCGAGGCCATCAGCAACGGCGTACCCGCCTTCCGCAAGCCGAAGAGCAAGAACGCCGCGTCCACCCTCGCCTACATGGGCGGCCTGGCGGTCACCATGTTCTGCGGGATCATCGGCCTGGCCATGGCCAGCGACGTGAGGATGGCCGAGAACCCCGCCGAGGACCTGCTGGCGAACGGCGTCCCGGTTGGCCCCGAGTACATCCAGAACCCGGTGATCTCGCAGGTGGCCGAGGCCGTCTTCGGTGACGGCAGCTTCCTCTTCGTCCTGCTGGCCGCGGCCACCGCGCTGGTGCTCTTCCTGGCGGCGAACACCGCGTACAACGGCTTCCCGCTGCTCGGCTCGATCCTCGCGCAGGACCGCTACCTTCCGCGCCAGCTGCACACCCGGGGCGACCGGCTCGCCTTCTCCAACGGCATCGTGCTCCTCGCCGGCGCGGCCATCCTGCTCGTCTGGGTCTACGACGCGGACTCGACCAAGCTGATCCAGCTCTACATCGTCGGCGTGTTCGTCTCCTTCACGCTGAGCCAGATCGGCATGGTCCGGCACTGGAACCGCCACCTGAAGACGGAGCGCGAGGTCGCCGCCCGCCGCCGGATGCACCGCTCCCGGGCGATCAACGCCTTCGGCGCCTTCTTCACCGGCATGGTGCTGGTCATCGTCCTCGCCACCAAGTTCACCCACGGCGCGTGGGTGGCCCTGCTCGGCATGCTGATCTTCTACGGCACGATGAGCGCGATCCGTAAGCACTACGACCGCGTCTCCGCCGAGATCGCCGCCGCCGAGGGCCCCAGCGACGACAGCGTGCGGCCCTCCCGGGTCCACTCGATCGTCCTGGTCTCCAAGGTCCACAAGCCCACGCTGCGCGCCCTGGCGTTCGCCAAGCTGACCCGCTCGGACACCCTGGAGGCGCTCAGCATCAGCGTCGACACCGCCGAGACGAAGGCGCTGCGCGAGGAATGGGACCGGCGCGGGATCAACGTCCCGCTCAAGATCCTCGACTCGCCGTACCGGGAGATCACCCGCCCTGTGGTGGAGTACGTCAAGGGGCTGCGCAGCGAGAACCCGCGCGACGCGGTCAGCGTCTACATCCCCGAGTACGTCGTCGGCCGCTGGTACGAACACCTCCTGCACAACCAGAGCGCGCTGCGCCTCAAGGGCCGGCTGCTCTTCACGCCCGGCGTGATGGTCACCTCGGTGCCCTACCAGCTGGAGTCCTCGGAGCTCGCCAAGAAGCGGGCGAAGAAGCGCCAGGACTGGAACGCCCCGGGCGCCGTGCGCCGGGGCCCGGTGGACACGCCCCGGCCGCCGCGGCCGCCGAAGGAGCCCACCCCGAAGGGCTGAGCAGGGTGGTGAACGGCCGGACGAGATCCACGTAAACTGGTGGGTCGGTCGTCCGGCCGTTTTCCGTTGTTTCAGTTTTTGGAGTCTCCCCACCATGACGAGCGTCGAGCAGAACGAGAAGCAGTCACTGGTCGGGGAGGAGTACGAGGTCGAGGTCGGCCCCGTCGCACACGGTGGTCACTGCATCGCCCGTACCGAGGACGGCCGCGTCCTGTTCGTCCGCCACACCCTGCCCGGTGAGAAGGTCGTCGCCAAGGTCACCGAGGGCGACGTGGACTCCCGCTACCTGCGAGCCGACGCGATCACCGTGCTCGACGCCTCCAAGGACCGCGTGGAGGCCCCCTGCCCGTACGCCGGCCCCGGCAAGTGCGGCGGCTGCGACTGGCAGCACGCGAAGCCCGGCGCCCAGCGCCGGCTCAAGGGCGAGGTCGTCGCCGAGCAGCTGAAGCGGCTCGCCGGCCTCACCCCTGAGGAAGCGGGCTGGGACGGCACCGTGATGCCCGCCGAGGGCGACAAGCTGCCGGCCGGGCAGGTGCCGCAGTGGCGCACCCGCGTGCAGTTCGCCATCGACGAGGACGGCACCGTCGGCCTGCGCCGCCACCGCTCGCACGAGATCGAGGCCATCGAGCACTGCATGATCGCGGCGCCGGGCGTCAGCGAACTGGGCATCGAGAAGCAGGACTGGCCCCAGATGGCCACGGTCGAGGCGATCGCCGCGACCGGCTCCCAGGACCGCCAGGTCGTCCTCACCCCCCGCCCCGGCGGCCGCCTCCCGCTCGTCGAGCTGGACAAGCCGGTCTCCGTCCTGCGCGTGGAGGAGAAGGACGGCGGCGTCCACCGCGTCCACGGCCGCCCCTTCGTACGGGAGCGCGCGGACGGCCGTACGTACCGCGTCGGCATGGGCGGCTTCTGGCAGGTCCACCCGCAGGCCGCGGACACCCTGATCAAGGCCGTCATGCAGGGCCTGATGCCGCGCAAGGGCGAGATGGCCCTCGACCTCTACTGCGGCGTCGGCATCTTCGCGGGCGCCCTCGCGGAACGCCTGGGCGAGACCGGGGCCGTCCTCGGCATCGAGTCGACGAAGCGCGCGGTGGAGGACGCCCGCCACAACCTGGCGGACTTCCCGCGGGTCCGCATCGAGCAGGGCAAGGTCGAGCAGATCCTCCCGAAGACGGGGATCACGGAGTGCGACCTGGTCGTCCTGGACCCCCCGCGCGCGGGCGCGGGCAAGCAGACGGTCCGCCACATCACGGGCCTCTCGGCACGCCGCGTCGCGTACGTGGCATGCGACCCGGCGGCCCTGGCCCGCGACCTGGGCTACTTCAAGGAAAACGGCTACAAGGTCCGCACCCTGCGCGTCTTCGACCTCTTCCCGATGACCCACCACGTGGAGTGCGTGGCGATCCTGGAGCCGATCCGCGACGAGGTCTGACCTGCGGTTGCGCGGCGGTCGCCGTTCGCTTCACCTGTTTTCGCCCGTCCAACAGGTGAAGCGCGAGGCTGGTTGGCCATACACCCCTGACCTGCGGACTCATCGGGGGTCAATGGCGGCGGTGCAAGCCGTGGCTGCACACCCCTCAGAGTCTTGACGCTCGTTCTGAAAGCCCATCACATTGGGCGGGCGGGGTTCGGCGTCCCCGTGTGGCTCGGCTGACACGGGGACGTGGTTGTCGGGGCGTCCGGCGCCAATCGGCTGTACGTTTTCCTCGGCCTGGCGGCTGAGGGCGAGCACTCGTCCGGGCGCGATGCATTGCGTTGTCAAGCGACCTGACTGTCCCCGGAATCGATCACCGCCGGGACGGCAGGACACTCACCACTGCAGTGGGATCGCCGCCGTTCGCCAACAGTCCACGACCCTGCTCGCCGAGCCGCCCGAGGCGGACGAGCTGGATGTCCAGGGAGCCCGGATCGCCGTCTTCCACCGCGCCGAGCAGAGCGTCGCGGGCGGCCAGGACCTCGCTGCGCAAGGTCGCGGGGTAGGCGTCCTGTTCGGCGAAGCGGATGGTGAAGAGTGCGGTCCGGACCGCCGGGTCGATACTGGTCCAGAGCTTGTCCACGTGGTCCGCGGCCGCCCGCATCCCGTCCGTGTTCATGGCCTCGCGTGCGTCCTTGGCCTCCTCGGCCGCTTTCTGCATGTCCTGCACGAGCGACTGCGGCAGGAGCCCGCACCCGCCCCGGGCGACGATTCCCGCGCCGGCCTGGGCGCTCCGGGTCCGCTGGCACAGCTCCAGAGTGTCGCGGGCGGAGTCCAGCAGGCCGTCCAAGGATCGGTTCAGGGGCTCTCCCCGGCTCAGGGCCCCGAGATCGACCTTGATCTCGGTGAGCGCGTCGTTCTCGGCATGCGTCAGTTCCTGCTTCCAAGTGGCCAGGAACTCGTCGTAGCGCGCCTGGAGGGCCGCGGCCTTCCGGACGACCGACTCGGAGACCATGGTGCGCCGCAGCCGGGCACCGCGCCATTCCTCGGAGCCGATGCGGTACTGCAAGTCGATGGTCCGGTCGGCGTCGAGCCGCACCCGAAGGGTGAGCGGCACATCGCCCCGGAGGCCGTCGGGGTGCGTGTCGACGAAGCCTCCGCAGAACTCGTTGCGTTGTGCCGAGCGCCGGTGCGGCCCCTCCCAGAGGTTGAACCGTACGGAAGTGCTGTGGGCTCCGCAGATCTTGAGGGTGTCCACCTGGTGCCATTCCGTCGGATACGGGGTGCCGCCGGGGAAGAGAACCTCCACGCTGTGATCCTCCAGCTCGACGCCGATGTCCTGGGCCGTGATCTGCTGAGGGAGGGCGGTCCCGAAGTCGCCGTCGCAAAACGAGCAGGCGCTGAGGCCGGGAGCGTTGACCAGATTGCAGGAGGGGCACTTCAGGCCGCCCGTGTCCAGCGGCGCATCGCAGTCGAGGCACATGCTCGCGTTGGCGGGGTTGTCGTCACGGCCGCACGCCGGGCATTCGGAACGGGTGACCGCCGGGGCGGCCGCGCGCAGTCCGGACAAGTCCGTGGCGCACACGGGGCAGGCGGGGGTGAGTTCGGGGGCGGGGACGTGACAGCCGGGGCAGTCGACCGTGGGCGCACCGAGCAGCGGGGCGGCACAGTCGGGGCAGGCCTCTGAGTTGATGGGAATGCCCTCGGTGGTGCAGGTCTCGGAGGGGCAGTCGAGGGCGTCGAGGAGACCCGCCTCCACGGCGGCACCGTGGGCGACGGCCGTCATGGGGTCCACCGCGTCCGACACGGCGTCTTCGCCGAAGAGATCCTGGAGGCTGCGCCGGACGGCCGGAACGAGGGTGGAACCGCCGACCAGCAGGACCCGCTGGACGTCCTCGGGCGTCCCGCTGTACTCCTTCAGCACCGTCTCGACCGTCTCCCGCATCTTGCGCAGGTGCCCGGCCAAGAGCTCCTCGAAGTCGGCGCGCCGCACCGATCCGGACCAGGAGCCGCCCTGCCGGCCGAGCGGGGCGAGCACGACGTCGGCGACGTCCTGCCCGGACAGTTCGATCTTCGCCCGCTCGGCGGCGGCCCGGATACGGGACGCATCGCCGTCTCCGTCGAGATCGCGTCCGACGAGTTCCTTCCGCAGGTGGCCGTCGAGCAGCGCGTCGAAGTCGGCACCGCCGAGGAGGTTGTCCCCGCCGAGTCCGGCTACGGAGAAGAAGCCGGGACCGAGCGTCAGGAGCGACACGTCGAACGTACCGCCGCCCAGGTCGAAGACGAGCACGGTGGCGTAGTCCTTGAGACCGTCCTCGCCCGGGCGCACTCCGAAGGCGTGCGCGGCTGCGGTCGGCTCCTGCACGATCCGCGCCACGTGGAAGCCGGCGAGCCGCCCGGCCTGGCGCACCGCGTCGAACTGGGGCTCGGCGAAGTATGCGGGCACCGTGATCACCGCGCGCCGGAACGGTACGCCCGCCTCGTCCTCGGCGTCCTTCCTGAGCCGGCGGAGCAGAATGGCGGAGATCTGCACCGGGGAGAGGTAATGCTCGCCGAGCCGGACCTCGACGGTGCCGTCGGGGCCCTTACGGACGGGCGGGGCGTCCTCGGGCCGCGTCTTCAGCGCCTGCTGGACGAGTTCGTCGTCCCAGCGCCGCCCGATCAGGCGCTTGACCTCCGTGATCACCGAACGTGGATCCCCGGAGCGCCAGTTCAGGGCTTCCTGCCCGACGAGCAGGGCACCGAACGGGTCGATCCCGACGGCCGAGGGGGTTGCTCGGCCGCCGTCCCGGTTGGGCAGGACGACGGGGACACCGTCGCGCATCCAGGCCGTGACGGAGTTGGTGGTGCCGAGGTCGATGCCGAGAGTCCGGTGCATGACGGGGTACTTCCTGATCGTCGTGGTACGGCGGAGGTGATCGTGCGCGGCCGGTGCATGGTCAGGAGCGGCGGGAGCGTCGTGCCCGCCCGGCCGACGACTTGCGCGGAAGGCGCCGCTGGGAGCGGGTGGTACGCCGGGGCTGAGCCCGTCCGCTCGTCGCCTGAGCGACGGACTCGGGTACGGACTCGGGTACGGGCTCCGGGGCGGGCCCCGGCACTGAGACGACCACGTGCGCGGGACGCAGGGTGGCGGAGCCCAGCCGGAACCCGGTGACCTGCTCCCGCAGCACGGTGCCGTTCGGCCGGGTCGGATGCGGATGCGTCCCGACGACGAGCATCTCCGCGGGATCGGCGGCCCTGCCCACGACCTTCATGGGGCTGACGTCGTACCGGGCGAACTCGCCGCGCAGCATGAGATGGGCCGCTTCGATCTGCCCGCCCAGCGCAGCGGCGGCCGAGGCGGTCTCGCGGGCGGACCGCGCCTCGTGCAGGGCGCCGACCCGGCGGCGGGTGTCGGCGAGCAGGTCGTCCAACGGCAGCAGCGAGGTCAGGAGGGCCTGCAGCCGGGCTTCGGCCTCGTCGCGCTTGCCGGACAGGGCGGCGACCCTGCGCCGCAGTTTGTCGAGCTCGGACGCCGGGCCGTCGGCGTGGCTGGGGGAGGGACCTGTCATGGGCGTTCCTCGGTGCGAGGGTGGGGCAGGGGCGGGGTGAGCATCTCGGCCACGAGCGCGGCGACCGGGGTGTGGGAGTTCTGGTTGGCCCGTTGGACGAGTGCGTGCCTGCCCGGGTCCTTCCGTGCCGAGGCGGCCAGCTCCCGAGCCGCCTGTTTTCGGAGCTCCAGGGGCCGGGCGCCGAGCGGGGTCCCGGGGACGAGCTCGTGGAGCGTGGGGCCGAACCAGGGCAGTGCGGGCGGTTCGGTACCGGTGTGGTGCGGCGAAGGCGCGCCAGTGGTCAAAAGAGGGTGTCCTGTTCGGTGTCGACGTGGCGGCGGTGGCGGGGGACCGGGCCGAAGAGTGTGCCCTGGGCCGGCAGCCCGGCGCCGACCCGCTCCGCGCAGGTTCGGTCCCGAAGCGCGCCACCGTGGTCTCCCGCTTGCTCGCGTGCACGTGCGCGGTTGAGGTAAGCGGCTTCCACGACTTGGTCGAAGCGTGCGCTGATTCCCGTCCGCATCAGGTCCTGGAGGAACAGTTCGATGACGTCCGTCGGGGAGGCGGTCTCCTCCAGGTGCTCGGCGAGGCGGAGGAGCGCCTCGTGAAGCGCCTCCCTGACATGGCCGTGGTTGAGGCTTGAGATCTTCGCGGCCGAGTTCAGCAGTGCGACACGGCGTTCCAGGCCGGCGCGGGTCTCCTCGGCGCCCGCGTTCAGCGCCGCGGTGACCAGGAGGCCCACGAGCCTGTCGTCGATGAGCCCCTTGCCGTCCGCTCCCTCCGGGCCGTCGTACCGGAACATCTCCCGGACGGCGCTCCGTGCCTCGGCCGTACACCCGCGAGTGGCCGCGGCCACGGCCTGCTCGGCGTGGTGCGCCTCCAGCCACAGCCGGGCCGGAGCGCAGTCCGGCGCGCGGACGAGTAGGTGCCGCACCTCGTCGACCAGAATTTCGTCCCCCGTGTACGCGCCGCCGAGGGCCTGCTCCAGGTCCCGCGTCAAGTGGCCGTCGAGACCCGCCCGGGCTGCCGGGTCGGCAGGCGCCACGGCCAGGGCGCGCGTGAATCGGCTCCGGCTCTGCCGAGGGTCGGAACGCTCGACTCTCCTGCCCTCCCGGACCAGTTCGGCGGTCAGTTCCGAGGCCAGGGAGGTGTCCTGGGGCAGGAGGGCGTGGGCCTGCTCGAGACCGGCGATCCGCACGAGGGGCGAGTAGTCGCGCCCGGTACGGCTCCGTCCCACGTTCCTTCCCGCCTGGAGGACGGCCGCCCGCTCGTCGTCCCTGAGGGTGTGTCCGAGCCATACCGCCGCATCGAGGTCGGCGAGGGCCTCGCTCCACTTGCCGGCCCGAGCCAGGTCCCGGCCGCGGCCCGCGAGAGCCAGGGCCAGGGGTACGACGCACGCGTCATGACCGGGCAGGTCAGCCGGCAGGGAGTCGGGGTGACGGGCGTCGTAGGCAGTGAGGAGCTCGGTGCCGCGGCCGTTGCGGACCAGGTAGTCGGAAATCTGCTCGAGAGTGGCCAGGGCGTGCGGTCCGGCGTCCGTAGGAAGGTCGGCGAAGAAGACCGCACCGTCCTTACGCTCGGCGTCCCAAGCCGTCCTCCAGGCGGAAAGGACGTCCCGCCCGGCCCGGACGTCCAGGGCGTGCAGCAGGCTGGTGACGCGTCCACCCAGCTGAGCGAGGGCCTCTTCCCAGATCGCGTCGGGCACGGGTTCGCCCCGCCGCTCGGTGAGCAGAGCGCGGAAGTCACCCGGGTCCTCATCGTCCAGGAGGTACGCCCACAGCACGATCACGACCGCCGCGGTGCGAGCATCGGTGTGCCGCTCTTCGTGAGCCAGCTCACGAAGAGCGGAAACGGCGAGGGCGTGGAGGATTCCTGTGTCCGCTTCCACCAGGCCGAAGTCGGGGCACTGGCGCAGTACCTCCGGCCAGTTCCCGACCCGCGCGGCCAGCGCAGCGAGGAGAGTGCTGTGGCGAACGGCGCCGGGCCCGATGTCGGGTACGCCGAACTCGTGGCGTAACCGCTGCAGAATCGGTTGCACGATGTCGAACTCAGCGTTCAGGAAGGCTTGTACGGCGGCGTCCAGCAGTGATTCGGCGGTGATGTCCCGGCCGGGGCCACCGCTCTCGTCCACCTGCATGTGCTGCCGCCCTCTGGATCCCCCACGTATCAAGAACCACCGTAGGGAGGTGTGTTGGCGACGTCAACGCGCTTCTTGGCAGGCCGGTCGATCTTGGCGTGATTCCACCTTTGGGGGTGAGGCTGTCCACGTACGGAACTGGCCCGCCCCGACTTCGTAGTGGGGCGCGAGGAATGGGCGCCCTTCGTGGGGTTCGTGGCGGGGAGTGAACGACCGGTGTGCAGCCCGCGACGGCGGCACACCGACCCGGAACGGGTCCTGCCCCCTCGGCGTACCCCTTACAGGGCATCCTCCTGGGGTTCGTCGTCCCGGTCGGCCACGAGTGCGGCCGGCAGCGGCAGCCCGTACTTTTCGCACAGGAAACGGGTCTGGCAGTACCTCTGGGCCTCGGAGGCCACCCTGCCGAGGACCGCGGCGTTCATGCCGGCGCCGATGAACGGCACCACCTTGGCGACGCTCGTGACCGAGACCTTGGAGCCGGCTGGGCTCAGATGCTGCATCAACTTCTCAAGCGCAGCGACGAGCTGGTGGTCGTTCCGGCGCTTGGCCGACCAGTTCTCGCGCCCCTTGAGCGCCTGCGCCGCCTGGGCGGTCTTGTGCAGCGGCTCGGCTTTGGTCGCCTGTGCGATGAAGGACCGGCACACCAGGCGTTGGATGAAGAGCTGCTCGTCGGGGTCCTTGGCGTCGTAGCCGTAGGAGTAGGCGATACGCGTGGCTGTCGATGCGCTCAGGACTTGGATGACGAGGATGTCCGCCGTCATCGCGGCAGGGATACCGGCGACGGGGACCATGGCCAGCGCGCCCATGGCACCCCCTTCGAAGGCTCCGGCAGTCCGCCACTTCAAGGTGTTGGCGGTCAACAGCCGGTCGCAGACCTTGAGGTCCTGCTCCCGCAGTTCGATGAAGGGTGGCGTCCTCCGTCCGGAGCGGCCCTACATCTCGTTCGGGGAGGCCGGAGGAACGGTGTCTCTGTGGGACGAGCCGGCAGGCAACGCGCTCCAGATGCCGGCCGAGCAGGTACGCCTCGTTCCGGCGGCGGACGGCCGGGTCCGCTGCACCTTCTCGTACGAGACCCTGCCGAAGGGCGGCTGACCTGCACCAGCCGGCGAACCCGCGCCTCGGCGCGGACCGGGGTCTGCGTCACGGTGCAAGGAACGGGCTTGGTACGCCGTGCCAGGAGACCCGCAGGACCTCGCGTGCGCGGGTACAGGCGACGAAAAGGAGACTCAACTCGCCTAGCAGGTCCTCCCGGTGCTGCTGAGCGTCCACTTCTGCGGGTGTCAGAGCCGAGGCCAGAGGGACGACGCTGTCGCTCACACCGGCGACAGCGACGAAACGGAACTCCAGTCCCTTCATACGGTGCATGGTCCCGATGCAGACGCCGTCACCGGACGCCTGAGCGGTGCCGAGGAGCCGAACGGGCAGATCGGCTTGCTCCAGCGCGTGCGCGATCTCCTTGCCCAGTTGCAGGTATCGAACGGCCACCCCGATCTCGCTCGGTTTCACGCCGTCGTTCGCCCACTGGGCGATGCACGATGCGAGGTCCGCGATCTCCTCGGCCCTGTCGGCGGATGCTCGCAGCTCGGGGTTTCCGCCGTTCAGTACGGACCGGTACCCCGCCAGCGATTCGGTCCCGCCGTCCATGTCGTCCGGGTTCTCCTTGCTGAGCAGGGACGTCGACCACTGCAGGATCTCGTGCGTGGTGCGGTAGTTGATCCGCAGACGATGGGACCGTCCGGTCACGTTCACGCCGAGGCTGCGCAGCGACACCTTGTTCCCGTAGATGCGCTGGTGCGTGTCGCCGGCGATGAACAGGTCGTCGGGCCCGGGCGCGACCGATGCCCTCAGCAGGCGCCACTGTGCCGGATGAAGATCCTGGGCCTCGTCGATCACGACATGGCGGAACGGGCGGTCTGCACGGGGTTCCAGCAGCCGGGCGGCCTCGGCGCACACCTGGAGGAAGGTCCACTCGCCGGCTTGGCGCAGTTCCCGCGTGAACCCTTCGACGGCACGCCAGACCTGGGCGCGCCGCAGCGGGCTCAGTGGGGTGCCCCGGCCGCTGCGTGACGCCTTGAGGTAGGCCTCGGGCGAGCGCAGGTCCTGGGCCAGGACGACCTGTCGCCATTCCTGGTCGAGGAAGACGTCGCTGTAGCCGAGCCCGAGTCTGCGGGCGAGGGCGTTCCAGCGGGAGTTGATCTCCTTTTGGCTGGTCAGAATGCTCAGTGGGCCGCCCCGGTCCTCGCGGACGAGCTGATTCGCGAGGGCGTCGACGTTGACGACACGGATCTTGGCGCGCAGCGTCTCGTCCGGGATCAGCAGTTCGAGCCCGTGTCGCAGGTCGGCTGCGAGATTCCTGGTGTAGGTCGTGAGCAGCACTGATTCGTCGGGTGCGTCGTCCGGCAACTGTTGTGCCAGATGGAGAGCGCGGTGCAGGGCGACCACGGTCTTGCCCGTGCCGGGGCCACCGGTCACTCGGGCAGGCCCGTTGTAGGAGGGGTGGTAGGCGATGCGCCGCTGACTGGGGTGCAGGAAGACCCGCCACGCGTCGAACGGCCGGGACAGGACGTCCAGCAGCTCTTCGGGACCGGAGAGCAGGGCGATACGCCCCTGCGAGCGGGCCATGGCGGCGGCGAGTTCGTCCTCGGCCGGGGTCTGCCGCGCCTCGGTGGCGGCGGCGCGCTCGGCGTGCACGGCCACGGACTCGCGCCAGACGTCCTCCGGGGTCAGCCCTGCGGCCAGGCCGGCGAGCACGTCGTACTGCTGCTCGGGAAGGATCTTGCGGAGCGCGTCGAGATGAGCCTCGGTGCTGAGGTTCCGTACGAGGGGCAGCAGATCGGGATCGATGCCGAGGCGGGTCAGTTCCTTGTCCGCGACATCGGTGAAGAGCCGGTTTTCCGCCGCGGTCGGGGCGTGGCGCACGTCGGCGGTGGCTTGCTCCAGGGCGATGTCGTCGCGCAGTTCGATGCCCTGGGTGGCAGAGTTCACCGTCGCCCGATGACTCAGAGCCCAGGCGATGGCGTCGTCGTGCGCCATGACCTTCAGGAGAAGGAAACTGTCTCCGGAGTCCGGTGCGAGAAGGACGCCGCGCATGAACTTGCTGATGCGGATGGTGCGGATCCGGGAGTCACGGGGGTTCTCCAGTTTTTCCAGGTGAAGCCCGGCATGGCGGTGCTCGCGGAACTTGTCGAAGACCTCGTGGACCCGCCTCTGGACGGGCTTCTCCAGCTTGGCGAACTCCAGGAGGAAGTCCTTGTGGATTCCCAGTGTCGCCATGTGTGCCCCCGGGTCGTGCGTATGCCGACGTTTCGACTGATCACCGTACGGTATGGGGCGACAATGGCGGCTCGGCGTCTAGGGTTTGGGAAGAGGACGGGCGTGCACGCTCAGGAGACCACGTTCAGCAAGCTGGTCCAGGGGGAGCAGCAGTTCCAGGTACCGCTCTACCAGCGCACCTACAGCTGGCAGCGCGACGAGCTGCAGCAGCTGTGGGGCGACGTGCAGGAGCTGGTCGAGGACCGGCAGGAAGGGCGTCCCGGCTCGGGTCACTTCCTCGGTTCGGTCGTGCTGGCGCCCGAGCGCGTCGCCGCGGGCGGGATGCAGCGCTGGCTCGTCGTCGATGGTCAGCAGCGGATGACCACCTTGATGCTCGCGTTCACGGCTCTGCGGGACCACCACCGTGCTCGGGGCTCGGTGAAGAAGGCCGCCCGTATCAACGACCTCATCCTGGTCAACACGTACCAGGAAAAGTACGACAGCTACCGGCTGCTGCCGACGCAGGCGGACCGTGAGGCGTACACGGCCTGCATCGACAGCCTCCCGAAGGCCGGCGGCGCCGGAAACGTGGGCGCTGCCTACCGCTTCTTCATCGCTGCCCTGGCCGACGGGACGGAGAGCGGTGGTGAGGCCTGGGCGGACGCGGTCGAGTCCGTCCTCGGCGACTGCCTCTCGATCGTTGCGATCACTGCCGCCGAGGGCGACAACGTCTACCGCATCTTCGAGTCCATCAACAACACCGGCGTGGGGCTCAGCCAGAGCGACCTGCTGCGCAACTACCTGTTCATGTGCCTGCCGAGCAGGGGCGAGGACGTCTACCGCAAGCGGTGGCTCCCGATGCAGGAGCTGCTCGGCCCCGCCCGTCTGGAGCTGCTGGTGTGGCTGGACCTCGTCGTCGGAGGGAACAGCCGGGCCCGGCAGAGCGAGATCTACCGGGACCAGAAGAAGCGCCTGGAGCCGCTGAGCGGGGACGAGGCGGCGCTGGAAGCCGAGATCGCCCGGTTCGCCCTGCGCGCCGGCCGCCTCATGCGGATCCTGGAGCCCGAGAGGGAAGGCGATCCCGGGCTGCGGGCGGTACTGGAGCGCCTGTCGCGCTGGGGCGGCCAGACCCACTACCCGCTGGCCCTGCACCTTCTGGACCTCGTGGACGAGGGCAGGACCCCGGCTTCGGAAGCGGCGGACGCGCTCGCGTTCGCGGAGAGCTACATGGTGCGGCGCCTCTTCGCGGGCCTGTCCACGACGGGCAGCAACCGGGTGTTCATGGAACTCCCCAAGGAACTGGACAAGGAAGGCTCTCCGGCCGAGGCGGTACACCGGTTCCTTTCGCGCCCCCGCACGGGCGCCCGTGTGTGGCCGGGCGACGACGCCGTTCGTGACGCCGTCCGCACCCGCCCCTTCTACAAGACCGGACGCAGCAACCAGCGCTTCCAGATCCTGCGCCGGCTGGAGGAGAGCTACGGATCGAGCGAGCCCGTCGACTACGACAAGGCGCCGCTCACCGTCGAACACGTCCTGCCCCAGAGCCCGGCCCAGCAGTGGTTCGACCTGCTGGCCGAGGAAGCCGCGGACGGCGAGAGCCCCCAGGAGATCCACAACCTGCTCGTGCACACCCTCGGCAACCTCACTCTTTCGGGTGAGAACGCGCGACTCTCCAACCACCCCTTCCACCGCAAGCAGGAGCTGCTCGACTCCAGTGCGCTGCGGATGAACCAGGAGATCGCCGCGCAGGAGCGCTGGGGCCGCAGGGAGATCCTCGCCAGGGCCGAGGAACTCGCCGACCGGGCCGTGGGGCTGTGGCCCGGGCCTCTGGACGGAGTCGTGCAGTCGGACGACGAATGGGCCGGCTGGCGGGAGTTGAGGGAGATCCTGCTCGCCGTGCCGGCCGGGACCTGGACGTCGTACGGTGAGCTCGCCTCCCTGATCGGTACCAGTGCCATCGCGGTCGGCAACCACATGTCGGCCAGGAAGGGCCTGCACTGCGCGTACCGCGTGCTGACCGCCGACGGCAGGATCGCGGGCGGGTTCCGGTGGACCGACGACCGGCACTCCGGAGACCCCAAGGTCGTCCTGGAGGCCGAGGGCGTGCCCTTCGACGAGAACGGTCGTGCCTCGAAGGCACACCGGCTGAGCAGCACAGACCTGGCCGTCCTGGTGGGCAGGGAACTGCCGGAGGAGACCCCGGCGGCGTCGGCCGCATCGCAGACCGGCGGCGACGAGGCCGGCACCCGCTTCGAAACGCTGCTGCGCGCGAACCAGACACCGGAGGTCGTCGAAGGCGTCCTGGCAGCACTCCGCTTCTGGGAGGAGCAGGGCGGCTACCAGGTCTACGGCAAGGCGACGGAGACCAGCTGCTTCCCCACCGTGGACGCGGGCCGGCCGGGCTCGCCGCGTGCTCTGTGGCCGATCGGCGTATACCCGGTGTCCGGGACGGCGGAGGTCGTCTTCCAGTACCTCAAGCGGCGCCCGCCGTTCGACGACGAGCCGCTGCGCCGCGCACTGATGGAGCGGTTCAACGCCATCGACGGCATCGACCTCGCCGAGGCCAAGCTCGACCTGCGTCCCTCCTTCCCGCTGGAGGTCTTCGCCACGCACACCGAGGAGATCCGTTCCGTAATGGAGTGGTTCATCCATGAGGTCGCCTTGGCGGAAGCCCGCCGCCCGATCGACGACGGCGACCCGGCGGTGTTCTGACAGGGGTGCCGCTCGGGCCGTCGCCACCTGGCCGCTTTCGGCCCTCCTCGGCTGACCCGCATCACCGCCTTCGACGTGCTGTGACGGGCCGGCCGCAGCCGGTGCACCGAAGTTCCACGAGTGTGGCCGGGCGGGCTTTCGTACGTGTTTGAATGACTGTGATTGACGTGAATCGCCCTGGCCGGGCGGTATGGAGGGGCGGAGACCCGATGACGACGCCGACCACCGACCTGGCGGGTGTGGCGCAGCGGGCGGTACGCCGCCGCGCCGACGCGCAGGACCACACCGCCGTACCCGAGATCAGCGATCTCGTCGAGGTGCGCGGGCAGCGCTGGGTCGTGGCCGACATCGATCACGGCACGGGTTCCGCGGCGATCAGCGCGCCCGGCACCCTCGTCACGCTCAACAGCGTCGAGGACGGCCGCTACAACGACACCCTCTCGGTCATCTGGGAGATCGAGCCCGGTCGCCGCCGCCTTTTCGCCGGCTCCCTTCCCGAGGTCACGGCGCACCGCTTCGACCCGCCGGAGCGCCTGGCCGCCTTCCTGGACGCCGTCCGGTGGTCGGCGGTCACCTCGGCCGACGTACGCACCCTCCAGGCGCCCTTCCGTTCGGGCGTCGCCGTAGAGCCGTACCAGCTCGAACCCGTCTCCCGGGCCGTGGCCGCGCCCCGCGTGAACCTGCTCCTCGCGGACGACGTCGGCCTCGGCAAGACCATCGAGGCGGGCCTGGTCGCGCTGGAGCTGATCCTCCGCAACCGCGCCCACAAGATCATGATCGTTTGTCCGGCCGGCCTCACCGTGAAGTGGCGCGACGAGATGGCCGAGAAGTTCGGCCTCGACTTCACGATCATCGACTCCGAGCGGGCCGCCGAGGTCCGCCGCACCCACGGCAGCGCCGCGAACCCCTTCAACATCCATCCGCGGTGCATCGTGAGCCTGCCCTGGCTGCGCGGCCCGAAGGCCCAGCGGCTGCTCGCCGAGGTGCTCCCCGCCCAGGACGCCGAGGCGATCGTCCCCGGCAAGCGGGCGTTCGACCTGCTCATCCTCGACGAGGCCCACCATGTGGCGCCCTCCGCGCCCAAGCAGTACTACCCCGTCGACTCCCAGCAGACGAAGCTGATCCGCCGACTCTCCCCGCACTTCGAGCACCGGCTCTTCCTGTCGGCGACCCCGCACAACGGCTACCAGCAGTCGTACACGGCCCTCCTGGAGATCATCGACAACCAGCGTTTCGCACGTGGCGTCGAGCCGGACCCGCAGGCCGTCGAGGACACCGTCGTCCGCCGCCTCAAGACCGACATCCGCGACCCGAAGACCGGCGAGCGGCGCTTCCTGGAACGCAGGACCACGTCGCTGTCCGTCGAGTACACCGAGGACGAGCGCCGCATCCACGCCCTGCTCAAGGAGTACGCCCAGCTCCGCCGGGCCAAGCTCGGCACCCGCTTCAAGGGCGGCCGCAAGGCGGCCGACCTGGTCACCCTGCTGCTCAAGAAGCGGCTGTTCTCCTCGCCCGACGCCTTCGCCCGCACCATCGAGGTCTACCTGGAGACGCTCCGGACCAAGAAGCAGCAGGCGGCCGAGAAGGTCGAGGACTGGCAGGAGACCTTCTTCGACGACTACGCGGACTACGACGACGAGCCCCTCGCCGAGGCAGAGGACGACGCCATCGCCCGAGCCACCACCCTCCAGCCCGGCACCGACGGCGACGAGTCGGCCCTGCTGGAGCAGATGCGCGACTGGGCCCAGCGCCACCAGGCGCAGGCCGACTCCAAGGCGCGCGAACTCATCACCTACCTCAAGGCCAACTGCCGGGCCGAGGGCGGGCACTGGCTCAACGAGCGCGTGGTCGTCTTCACCGAGTACCGCGACACCCAGATCTGGCTCCAGAACCTGCTGCGCGACCACGGCCTCGGCGGCGACCGCGTCGCCCTCCTGCACGGCGGTCTGAACACCGAGGACCGCGAGCAGCTGCGCCTGGCCTTCCAGGCCGAGCCCGCCGAGAACCCCGTACGCATCCTGCTGGCCACCGACGCGGCCAGCGAGGGCATCGACCTGCAGCGGCACTGCCACCGGCTGGTCAACTACGACATCCCGTTCAACCCCAACAAGCTCGAACAGCGCATCGGCCGCATCGACCGCTACGGCCAGCTCATCGCCCCCGAGGTCGTGCACTTCGTCGGCAGTGGCTACGAGAAGAGCACCGACACCTACGAGGCCGACCTCGAATTCCTGGCCCGGGTCGCGGTGAAGGTGGCCCGCATGGAAGAGGACCTCGGCAGGGTCAACGCCGTCCTCGCCGACGCCGTGCAGCGCCGGATGACCGGTGACCTCGGCACCGACTTCGACGTGGAACGCGCCGAGGTCTACGCCGGCCGCAAGGCCAGGAAGGGCGGCGGGAACGTCGCCGCCGAGCGCGACGCCCAGGCCCAGGCCCAGCGTCTGAGCGAGCAGGTCGCGGGTACGGTGGCCGCCCTCGGTATCACCCCCGAACGGATCGCCCGCGTGGTCTCCACCGCGCTGCCGCTCGCCCGCCAGCAGGACATCCGGCCCGTCCTCGACGACAAGGACGGGGCCGAGGGCTTCTACGAGGTCCCCACCCTCACCGGTTCCTGGGAGCGGGCCACCCACGGCCTCGCCGACAAACTGCGCCCCGAGATCCGGCGCCCGGTCACCTTCGAGGCGGCCAACCTCAAGGACAGCCACGGCAAGGAACGCGACGACGTCGTCCTCGCCCACCTCGGGCACCCCCTTGTCTCCATGTCCACCCGGCTGCTGCGCGCCGCCGTGTGGAACAAGGAGCAGATCGACCTCGCCCGCGTCAGCGCCGTGATCAGCGACCACCCGGAGCTGGAGACCACCCTCGTCGGCGCCTTCGCCCGGTTCGTCCTCATCGGCGCCGACGGCGTGCGGCTGCACGAGGAGGTCCTCCAGGCGGGCGGCTGGCTCCGCGCGGCGGAAGGCGCCGGCCAGCCCCGTTTCAGTCGGCTGGAGAAGACCACCACGGTCCGCGACATCCTCGACGACGCCTTCGCCGACCACGCCACCCAGGCCGCCCCGGTCCTGCGCGGCAGGCTCGCCGACGCCTGGCCGCACGTCAGCGAGGGTCTGGTCTCGGCCCTGGAATGGCGGGCCCGCAACCGCCAGACCGCACTGGAGACCCGCCTGGAGACTCGGCGCCGCGTCGAGGCCGAGCGGATCACCGCCCAGATCGACCGCTTCCGCGAGTCCCTGCGCCGGGCCATCGGCAACCCCGCGGAGCAGGAGGAGGAAGGCCAGCTGGAGCTGGCCTTCGACGAGGTCGAGCAGCAGCGCCGGGACCGGGAGAACTGGGAACAGCGCCGGGACGCCCTGGAGAGCGAGAAGCAACGCGAGCTCGCCGCCATCGCCGCCCGGTACGACCGGCCCAAGGCCCTGCTGTTCCCCGTCGCCGTCGTCTTCGTCGTTCCCCGCCGGGAGGCCGTGAAGTGAGCACCACCCACCGTACGAACACGGGCCGCGGACGGACCCGGAGCGGCGCCCCCGCCCCCGACGGCCGGCAGGACCACCTGGACTGGCTCAGCCTGGTCGACGTGTCCGGACCCTTCCTGACCCTGCCCGTCCTGCTCAAGATCTGGCCGCAGCTCGACTCGATCGACAAGCCGCTTCGGGCCCGGCTGCGCTACGAGCACGGGGTCTGGCAGTCCGACCCGGCGGGCGGGCAGCGGGCCTGGACGGACTTCGTCCTGAACGAGCTCCTGGGCTGGGGCGACGCGCTGCGCGAGGGCACGGAGCTCTCCGAGGCGCTCGCGGTGGACGTCCCCGAGCACGACGAGCGGATCGCCCCCACCTTCGCCCTGCTCGAACCGGGCAGCACCGCCGAGGACACGGCAGGCCTGGTCGCGGACTGCGCCATCCTCGGCATGACCGTCCCCGCGGGCCGGCACCCGTCCCAGCGCATCCCCGGCTCGGCCTGGGCGGCGACCCCCGTCGACCGCATGGCACATTTGTGCCGCCACCACGGGGTGGAGCTCGGGCTGGTGACGGACGGCCGCTGGTGGACCCTGGTATGGGCGCCGCGCGGCGGGGTCACCACGTCGGCGCTCTTCGACACGGTCGCCTGGACCGAGCCGGTCGAGCGGGTCGTCGTACGCGCCTTCCTGTCGCTGCTCAGCCGACGCCGCTTCTTCGGGGTCGAGGACGCCGAGACGCTGCTGCCGCTGCTCAAGGAGTCCCTGGACAGCCAGGAGGACGTCACCGACGCCCTCGGCGTGCAGGTCCGCCAGGCCGTCGAACTGCTGGTGGAGGCCATCGGCCGCGCCGACGTCACCGAGCGCGCGCGGGGCGGCAACGGCCTGGCCGACGTACCGGCCCAGGACGTCTACCGGGGTGCCGTCGCCGTCATGATGCGGGTCGTCTTCCTCCTCTTCGCCGAGGAGCGCGGGCTGCTGCCGAGCGACAACGAGCTGTACGTACAGGCCTATTCGGCCGGTCGGCTGTGCCAGGAGCTGGAGGACCGGGCCCGGGAGACCACCGAGGACGACCTGGAACAGACCGGGGTGGGCTGGCACCGGCTCATCGCGCTGTTCAACGCCGTGTACGGGGGAGTGGACCACCCGGCGCTGCGGATGCACGCGTACGACGGCTCGATCTTCGACCCGAACTCCTTCCCGTGGCTGGAGGGCCGGGGCACGGCGGACGGCGACCCGACGGACCCGCTGCCCATCGACGACCGCACGGTCCTGCACATGCTCCAGTCGGTGCAGCACGTCTGGATCGGCACGGGCAAGAAGAGGGAGCGGCGTCGGCTGACCTTCCGGACGCTGGACGTCGAGCAGATCGGCTACGTGTACGAGGGCCTCCTCTCGTACCAGGGCCGCCGGGCCGAGGACACCATCGTGGGCCTCGTCGGCAAGGCGGGCCTGGAGGCGGAGGTGCTGCTGACCCGGCTGGAGTCCCTGGCCCGTACGGAGGGCGAGGGGCTTGGGGCGGCACTGGCGGAGGAGTACAACAAGGCGACGGGGCTGGGGAGTCCGGCCAAGGTAACGAAGCTGCTGGAGCCGCTGAGTGACGTGGAGCGCGCCGCGGCACGGAGCAAGCTGCTGGCCGCGACGGGCAGCGACGCCGAACTGACAGACCGGCTGCTCCCGTTCTACCGGCTGATCCGCCGCGACCTGCGGGACCTGCCGGTGGTGATCGACGCGGGCGGGCTGTACGTGACGGAGTCCTCGCTCCGGAAGAACACGGGCACGCACTACACCCCGAAGTCCCTGGCCCAGCAGGTCGCGGACGGCGCGCTGGAGCCGTTGGTCTACGAGTACGGCCCCCTCCAGACGGCGGACCGGACCCAGTGGCGGCCGAAGTCCTCGACGGACATCCTGAAGCTGAAGGTCGCGGACATCGCGATGGGCTCGGCGGCGTTCCTGGTGGCGGCGTGCCGTTACCTGGCGGGCGCGTTGGTGGAGGCGTGGAGCCGCGAGGGCGACGCGCGTGCGCTGGCATACCTGGAGGCGGCGGACTCGCTGTCGGCGTCGGCGGTGGAGGCCGAGGCCGAGCCGGTGATGGTGGAGGCGCGTCGGCAGATCATCGAACACTGCCTGTACGGCGTGGACATCAACCCGATGGCCGTGGAGATGGCGAAGCTGTCGCTGTGGCTGGTCTCGATGGACCGGGATCGTCCCTTTACGTTCCTGGACGACAGGCTTGTGGCGGGCGATTCGCTGTTGGGCGTCACGTCGGTGGAGCAGCTGGAGGCCATGCACCTGGATCCGGTGCGGGGGCGGCGCATTCACGGCGACGGCATCGACTTCACGGGTGGCGTGCGGCGGGTCATTGCGGAGGTCGCGGAGGAGCGGCGGAAGCTGGCCGGCATCCCGGGGACGGGTTTGGAGGAGCTGGAGCGGAAGCGCGCCATGCTGGCGTCGGTGCGGGAGAAGACCCGCCAGGCGAGCGTCTTCGCGGACCTGGTGGTGGGCGCGGCGCTGGCCGGTGCGGGGCGGGCCGAGAAGGATCAGGACCAGCTGTCGTTCGCTGCGGTGACGGCGGCGCACGCGGTGTCCGACGCGGGGGACGACGAGGAACTGGCGGCCGCCGAGCTGCGGCGGGCCGAGACGCTGGCGCGGGGGTGGCTGGCGACTGGGAAGCCGACGGGGGCGTTCGAGCGCGAGCCGGTGCATTTGCCGCTGGTGTTCCCGGAGGTCTGGGACGAGCGGAGCGGTTTCGATGCGGTGGTCGGAAATCCGCCGTTCCTTGGTGGAAAGAAGCTTACGGGTGCGCTCGGGGAGGCATACCGAGAATACTTGGTTGGTGAGCTTGGGCGCGGTGCCCGGGGCAGCGCGGACCTAGTGGCGTATTTCTTGCTTCGGGTTCATGGGTTGCTCAACGAGAGTGGCCAGACGGGGCTGATCGCCACGAATACGCTTGCCCAGGGTGACAGCAGGGAGGTCGGACTCGATCAGATAGTGGCCGACGGCGTGACGATCCGGCAGTCGGTGAAGAGTGCGCCGTGGCCGTCTCGCAGCGCAGCGTTGGAGTACTGCGCGGTCTGGACGAGTTGGGCGGAGGTCGATGAAGCTGGCGAGCGCATCGCGGACGGAGAGGCAGTAAAGAAGATCACTACCGCTCTTGACGCTGCAACGAGAGTGACGGGTGCAGCGTGGCGTCTAGCGGAGAATCAAGGCGTCGCATTCCAGGGTGCGATCGTCCTGGGACTGGGGTTCACCCTGGACCCCGACGCAGCGCAGAACCTGATTGCGCGAGACGAGATCAACCGCGACGTGCTGTCCCCGTATCTCAGTGGCCAGGATCTCAACTCGCGCCCAGACGCCTCTGCCAGTCGATGGGTGATCAATTTCTATGACTGGAGCGAGGAGAAGTCTCGGCAGTACAAGGATGTCTTTGAGATCGTTGAGCGGGAAGTCAAGGGAGAGAGGCAGCGCCGCAAGCCTGATGGTTCATTTGTGCTGCGGAATCCCCTTCCGCAGCGATATTGGCACTACGCTGACAAGCGGCCGGGGCTTGGAAGGGCGATTTCTGGTCTCGACCGAGTGCTGGTGATTGCGCGCGTCAGCGACACTCTCATGCCGGTTTTCGTTTCGAACGGCCAGGTGTTTCACGAGAAGCTCGTGGTGATCGCCAGGGATTCGGGGGCGTTTCTAGCCTTCATGTCGAGTGCCATGCACTACTGGTGGGCAGATCGCCAGAAAACAACCCATGGTGGGGCAGGCACAGCTACCTACGCGCCAGAGCGCTGCTTTGAGACTCTTCCGCAACCTCAAGGAATTGAGGATCTGGCACACCTCGGCGACGTCTTGGCTGCTCGCCGCGCAACTGTGATGTCTGAACGCCGCGTAGGCCTTACCGCCATGTATAACCTGGTCCATGACGCGAGCTGTACGGATGCGGACATCGCCGAGCTTCGCGAGATTCATCGTGCTATCGACGAGGAGGTTGTCCGCGCCTACAGCTGGGACGACCTCCTGAGTCAGCCTGGCGGACTTGACCACGGTTTTCATGACACACGGCAGGGGCCCCGCTACACGGTCGGCCCGGTCGTCCGGCAGGAGATTCTCGACCGGCTTCTCGAAGAGAACCAGCGGCGTTACGCGGCCGAAGTTGCCGCCGGTCTGCATGACAAGAAGGGTGCCAAGAAGAAGGTGGCGGCCCCCGCCCAGCGGAAGTCGAAGCCTCCGGAAGAGGAGCCGCCGAGCCTGTTCTGAGTGTGAGGGTGGGGAAACGGTGGGCCGGTCAGCGCCAGTGGCGTGCCGGTCCGCCGCCGGCGTTCCGGTCGCGGGCCACCTTGATCGCGACCCACGGGCCCAGAACGAAGACGTTCCCGTCCTCGAACTCCAGCCGTTTCCGCCGCCCCCGCAACTCCCTTACATCCCGCACCCGGTGCGGGATGCCACCCACGGCGATCACATCCCCTCGCCGCACCCCGTCGGGCATGACCTCCAAGGTCTGCATCACGCGCTGCATGTCCGGACCTCCTACCGCCGAGGCCCAAGGCTTCGTTTGTTGGCCTCGCGGACCTTAGCCAGGAGCGCCTCGTGGCATGCGACGCCGGCTGTGGCGTCTTCGGTCGAGTCGGACTCCTCCTCCGGATCGGGCGCTGACTCCTCGGTCACTGGGCGCACTTCCTCAGGGCCGCCGCCAACTTCCACGCCACATCGGCCCGGCAGCACCCGAGTTCCACCAGAGGCGACAGGTAGTCGCTCGTCAGGGACACCAGATCGACCCCGAGTGACGGCAGCACCACATCCACCCCCGCCAACGCCTCGCGCAGCTCGTCCCGTGCCGCTTCCGCCTCTTGCGCCTTCTCCGCCGAGCGCCCGCGCCTGCCCGCATCCATGTCCGCTTGCCTCCTTGCCGATCACTGTCTTTCAGCGATGAGCATGGAGGCGTAGCGCTACGCTCACCAGGGGTAACGGTTTTCGGAGCATCGGAACGAAAACGGGAGTCGCCTGTGCCCGCCCCGAAGGAACTCGACCCGAGCGCCTCCCTCGCCGCGCTCTACGGTGCGAAGCTGCGCAAGCTCCGCATCCGCGCGGGGCTCACGCAGCGGCAGCTCGGCGACAAGGTTCCCATCGCTCACAGTCGGATCGCCCAGTTCGAGCTGGGCAACGACACACCTCCCGAGGACGTCAACGGCAAGTTGGACGGGCTGCTCAATGCCGACGGCGATCTGGTCGACCTGTGGGGTCACATCAAGCGGACGCCGTACCCCGACTGGGCGCAGAAGTTCATGGCCTACGAGGCAAGGGCGTGCGCCATGCACAAGTACATGGCGCACAGCGTGCCTGGTCTCCTGCAGACCGAGGCCTATGCCCGCGAACTGCTCAGGCTCGGCCTGCCTTGGTGTACAGGGGCGGAGGTGGAGGAGAAGGTGGCCGCGCGGATGGAGCGACAGGCACTCCTCCGGAGCAAGCAGCCGCCTTTGCTGTGGGTCGTACTCGACGAAGCGGTGATCCGTCGGCCAGTGGGTGGAGGGACGGTCATGAGGGACCAGCTGGCCCGAGTTGCCGAGGCAGCGATGACTCCGCGAATCGAGATCCAGGTGCTGCCGTTCGCTGCGGGCGGTCACTCGGCAATGGGAGGTTCTCTCACCGTGCTGTCGTTCGAGAACGGGCCTGACGTGGCCTATCTGGAAGCCGGTCACTCCGGTGAACTGGTGGAGGACAGGGCCATGGTGGCGCAGCACTCGTATCGTTACGATCTTGTGCATGCCCAGGGGCTGTCGCCCGAGGCATCAACCGCCTTGATTCGGAAGGCGATGAAGGAGTTCGGATCATGAGTGCCGCACGGATAGACACGTTGATCCTGTCTTGGCGCAAGAGCACGTACAGCGATGGGGGCGGCGGTGACTGCGTCGAGGTCGCTGACCACATCCCCGGTGCCGTCCCCGTCCGGGACAGCAAGACGCCCTCCGGTCCCGTGATCTTGGTCGGGAACGCCGCCTGGAGCGCCTTCGTGCAGCACGTCCGAGAGGTGTAGAGCCGCCCGCCTCCGGGGCGCGGATTCCTGGACCCCGGTGCGGCGTGTCGCCCTTCAAAGGAACGGGAGAGAACCCACCCAACCAAACCCGGGCGCCAACTCCCGTCGCCACACGATCGGGTGAAGGGCGCGACACGCACCCTGACCGGTGGGGTACGGTCGGCCGCAACAACCCCATACACGCAGACGGCCCCCGACAGGACTGCAATCCTGGCGAGGGCCTGACCGATCCGGAAGAGTGAAGCTTCCCGATGGCTGATCCGCAGTCTAACGCGGTCGCGCCCGCGCGCCCCGTGAATCCGATCCCCGCAGACGCCCCCAGCGCTGGCGTGATCCACTTCCGTCACCGCCACACCGACCGGTTCACAGTCGTCGGCAACCACCTGGCCCAGCATCCGCAGCTGTCCGCCGTTGCGATCGGGCTCGCCGTCTACATCCAGTCCGTTCCGGATGGGGTGAGCATCACGGCCAAGGCCCTCACCCTCCGGTTCCGTGAAGGCGAGATCACCATCCGCCGCGCCCTCAACGAGCTTGAGGTAGCCGGATATCTGGAGCGTCGGAGGATTCCGCTCGGTGGCGGCCGCTTCGCGACCCGCACCCTCGCCTATGACAAGCCCGGTTGCGCAGCAATGCCGTCAGCTGTGCCAGCTCCGCAACAACCGGCCGCGCTGCACACCGAACCCGAGCCCGTCCCACCCGCCGCCACAGGACCGGCAGCGGACCTCCTGGCCCGGCTGCGGACGGTCGACGCCCGCCTGATCCTCTCGGTGCGTGACGTCCAGCGGCTGACGCCCGCCGTCGAGGAGTGGCTATCTCGGCATGCGACCCCCGAGCAGATCACTCGTACCCTCACAGCCAACCTGCCGCCCGCGCCGGTCCCCATCCACCACCCGCCCCGCTTCCTGGAGCACCGGCTCACCACCCTCCTGCCGCCGCCCCTCCCGGTGTCCGCGCCCGAGCCGCACCGCCCACGGCCCGCGCCCCTCATCACGTGCGACGAATGCGAACGTGCCTTCCGCAGCCACGTCCCCGACGCCCTGTGCGCGGACTGTGGTCCCAGGAAGGACAACCCGTCCGTCGCGTGAGGAACCGCTACGGCTCCTGACGGATGTGCACTTTGGCCTGGTCAGGGGGCACAAGAGGGGTGATCATGGAGTGACTGTCAGTGGGGGACCGTAACGTCGAGCGAGTCAGTCACCGACCGTGGCCCGCCTGCCCCCGTCTCTGGAGTGTCGCCCGACCATGACATCCTCCGCTCCTTACGCCTCCACCTCCCTGGCCGATCTCCTGCCCGCCGTGCGCTACGCCGATCCGCAACTGCTCGCCGCCCGGCTGGAGGACGTACGGCTGCCGCTCGGCTGGTGGCACACAACCCAGTTGATGGAGATCGAGCGCGTCATCGGAGCCGAGGCGCTCAGCCACCAGGTGGCGCAGGCTCTCCGGGCCCTGTGGCCTCACGTGGAGCTCGGGGACGTGATCCCCGTACTGCGGCTGCTCGGTAGCCCGGGAGTCGAGCCGGGGAAGACGGTGGCGCAGGTCGCTCGGGAGGCAGGGCCCGGGGTGGTGGACGGAGACCGGGTACTTGCGGAGGTGTTCGGCTCGATCCTCGACCGGTTGCACCAGCGCGGCGTACCTCGGGAGGAGAGCGAGGGGACGTGCGTACGGGATGCCGTGGCAGTGATCGCCCGGTGGTTGCCGGCGGAGGCACCGGCCGAGGTACGTGCGGCGCTCGCCGTGCTCCGCGGGTTGGAGGAGCAACCCGCGGACGGGCCGTCGCCGGTGCCGGTCCCCGAGTCCGTCGAGGACCAGACAGGGGATCAGTCTGAGGCCGTAGAACTTCCGGCGCCGCGTGAAGCCTTCGAGGACCACGACTCGACCGAAGACGCCGAAGAGCCGCACGTCGGCGATGCGAGCCCGCCGCCCGTCCCCGGGCTGATGGCCGAGCCGCTCGCCGCCTTCGTGCGGCTGGTCACCGACTGGGACGAGCGTGCCCTGGTGATCGCCGGGCAGCGGACGTTCACCGACGAGCCGATGAAGCTCCAGTACCTGGGTGAGCGGTTCTCCGTCAGCCGGGAAAGGGTGCGGCAGTTGGAGCGCACCGTCATGGGCTCCGTCCGGCGGTGGCTTTCAGCCGACGAGGACGGACGGGCCTTCGCCGGGCACCTGGCCGCCGTGGCCGAACGGCTCGGCACCGTGGGCCAGGTGGCCGAGGTGCACGCACTGCACCCGGACCACGCCCGCCCCGTGGAAGCGATGGGCGTGCCGCTCGGTGACATCGTGGCGCGGCTGCTGCCCGGCGGGACGCTCGTCGGGAGCTGGATCGTGCAGGGCGACGCGGCCGCACTGAGGGCCGTCATGCAGGAGGAACTGCTCGCCGCCTGCGGGGACACCCCGTTGGCCTGGGACGAGGCGGTGGCCCTCGGGCTGCGCTACGGAGTCCGCGGCGAGGTGCTCGCCGACTGGGCGGCCGACCTCGGACGGTTCCAGGTGCGGGACGGACGGCTGCTGTACTGGGGGCGTTCGCTCAACGACCGGGCCGCCGCCGTGCTCGCCCTGCACGGCAAGCCGATGTCCATGGAGGACATCCACGCGCAGCTCGCCGACGGCACCGCCATCAACAGCATGCGCAACCAGATCTGGACCGACGAGCGATTCCTCCGGGTCGACCGCAACCTGTACGGTCTGCGCGCGTGGGGCGGCGAGGAGTACCTCGGAATCCGGGAGATGATCGCCCGCGAGATCGCCAACGCGGGCGGGGAGGCCGAGGTGAACGCGATCGCCGAGGCCATCAGCTCCCGCTTCGACGTTTCGGCCGCATCGGTCCGCACCAACCTCGCCGGACCCGGCTTCGCCCGCACCCGTCGTGGCTGGGTCCGCGTCGCCGATGAGACGAGCGAGCAGGACGCGCCGTACGTGCCGCGCAACGACGTCGCCGGCACGCGACGCTGTTTCGTCGGAGCCGACGGACGCTGGTGGTACCGGGCGGAAATGACCGCCGACCACCTGCGTGGCTCGGGCTTCCCGGTGCCCGCCGGCTGGGCCGCCCATGTCGGTGCCGCCCCCCAGCGCGAACCGGTCCAGCTGCGTCACGAGGCCGGGGAGACGTCCCTGACCTGGCGTGCCCAGCCCACTTTCGGCTCGGTGAAGCCCCTGCTGGAGCACATCGGGGCGAGCGTCGGCGACCAGGTCTTCTTCAACGTGACCGACGGCCACCTCAACGCACTGCGGCTGCCCGCACCTCCGGACGGACTCAGCCCCGAGACGGGGGCCGCCCGGCTCACCGGCTGGACGGCCGCAGTGACCCCGGCGGAGGCGGCGGAGGTGATCGCGCGGCGCATCGGCATGGACCCCGGCCAGGAAGGTCCCGCTCTGCTGGAGCGGCTGGCCGAGCGCGGGGACAAGGACATCGCCGAACTGCTCGAACGGGCCCTGTCCGGGGCGGTACCGGCATTCTGATGTCAGCCGTGCTCGCTAGCATCGGGATCACGACCGGCTGTCACGGTCCGGGCGGCGTCGGCCGCGCTGTGGGGAGGGGCCCGCGAGGGCACCGCGCGAGGGACGAAAGAGGGATGCACTGATGGCGACGGGCAAAACCGCCGAAGGGTCGGGGAGCGGGAGCGGCACTCTGGAGGAGGACCTCCTCCAACGGGTCCGCGAGGTGGCGCAGGACTTCGTGCCGGCATCCTCGTACGAGATCCGGGACGACCTGGGCGAGCTCATCAGCCGGGACCTGCTCGGCCCGTGGGACGGACCGGACGAGGAGTTCGACCACCGGGCGGCCGGTCCCCGCGACCGGTACCTCGTCGGGCGGATCGGTCCGAAGCGTGCCCTGAGCACCACCCTCGCCGCCGCCGACGAGCAGCTTCTCGACGACTCCGACGGAGAGGGCGACGGCACCGACCAGGGGCTTCCGGAGCGGCTCACCACCCAGAACGCGGGGCGCATGTGGGCCTCGTCGATGGGCCTGATGTTCGCCGTCCCGGCGGCGGACCATGCGGCTGCGGTCACCGTGCGGGTCCGATGGGGGCAGTACCACCGGTCGCAGGTCCTGGGCGACGACGGCGTCGCGCGTGCCACATGGACCCGGGAGCAGGTGGAGAAGCTCGTCACCGTCCCGGTCGACGGCGCGCCCCGTCAGGTCCTGCCGCTCACCGCCGACCAGGAGGACGCCCCCGGCGTGCGGCTGGTCGCGGAAGTACGCAACCGGCCGGGTGCCGCGGGACCCAGCCGTGTCGTCGAGCTGTCGCTCGTCAACGCGCAGGACGAACCCCAGCAGGCCAAGGACGCGGCCTGGCTGTTTCAGACCGAGCTGCACGTCACCGCCACCGACGGCAAGGCGCCGGTCTTCCTGCCGATCTCCGATCCGCTGGCCGAGGCCGAGGAGGCCGCCCAGGACGCCCTCGGTGCGGCCGACCTGGAGGAGCAGCACCTGACGCTGCTCTACCGCAACCACCTGAAGCACGCGGCGGGCCGCAACGTGGCCGTGGCGGTCACCATCGACAAGGGGGAGCGCAGGGCCCACGCCCTCACGACCACCTGGCTGCCGATCCACGACGTCCCGGCGACGATCGCCCCGTCCGGCGCGAACGCGCAGCACCTCGACGGCATCGAGCTGTCCATGGACGAGCTCGCCGTGCTCCCTCCGGCCGCGCTGAGCGACGCCCTGGCTCCGCTCGCCGACGGATACAGCGCCTGGCTCGACGAGCGGGAGGCACAGGCGGAGCAGCTGACCGGGGCGCTGCGCACCAGTGCTCTCGACGCGGTGGGACAAGCCCGTGACGTCGCGGTCCGGATCGCTCTCGGCGTGGACGCCCTCTCGAACCCCGAACACCCCGAGGTGCTGGAGGCGTTCCGCTTCGCCAACCGGGCGATGGCCCTGCAGCGGCGCCACACCGCCATCGCGGCGCTGCGGGAGCGGGAGGGCATCGCGTTCCAGGAGGCCAAGAAGCGCATCGACGCCGAGGGCCCGGCAGCCGCATCGTGGCGCCCGTTCCAGCTGGCCTTCGTCCTCCTCAACCTCCGGGCGCTCGCCGACCCGACGCTGAAGGAGCGCGAGGCGGGCCCGGACGGCATCGTCGACCTGCTGTTCTTCCCGACCGGTGGCGGCAAGACCGAGGCCTACCTCGGGCTCGCGGCCTTCACGTTCGCCATCCGCCGGCTCCAGGGGACGATCGGCACCGGGGAGGACGCCCGCAGCGGCGAGGCCGGAGTCGCCGTGCTGATGCGATACACCCTGCGGCTGCTGACCGCCCAGCAGTTCCAGCGTGCGGCGGCGCTGGTCTGCGCGGCCGAAGTGCTGCGCCGCGAGGCCTACGACGGCGGCGACGTGCGCTGGGGGACGACCCCCTTCCGGATCGGCCTCTGGGTGGGCGGTGCGGTCTCCCCGAACGGGTTCGACGAGGCCCAGAAGCAGATCGCCGAGGCCAAGGACGCCGGAGACGGCAAGGGCGCGAAGGTGCTCCAGACGCTGGCCTGCCCCTGGTGCGGCTCCGCCCTGAGCGCCCAGCGCGACCTGCACGCCGACGACGACCTGCGCCGCATCCTGCTCTACTGCCCCAACGGCGAGGGCAAGCAGGCCTGTCCGTTCTCGCAGCGCCGCTCACCGGGTGAGGGACTGCCCATCCTGACGGTGGACGAGGAGATCTACCGGCTGGCCCCCAGCCTGCTGATCGCCACCGTCGACAAGCTGGCGCAGCTGCCCTGGCGCGGCCAGGCGGGCATGCTGTTCGGGCGGGTCACCGACCTCTGTCCGAGGCACGGCTACCGGCACGCGGACCTCGACACCCGGATCAAGTGCGGGGACAAGCACCAGGCCAAGGGCAAGCACGCGGCCGTGAAGAGCAAGCCGGTGACGCGGCTGCGCCCGCCGGACCTGATCATCCAGGACGAACTCCACCTGATCTCGGGTGCGCTGGGCACCACGGTCGGCCTGTTCGAGGCGGCGGTGGACGAGCTGTGCGGCTGGTCGGCGCAGGACGCCTACGGCACCACCGTCCGGGTCGGACCCAAGATCGTGGCATCGACGGCGACGACCAAGCGGTCGGCGGACCAGATCAGCGGTGTCTTCGCGCGGAAATCGGCGATCTTCCCGCCGCAGGTCATCGACATCGGCGACACCTTCTTCTCCCAGCAGGTCGAGGTCTCGAAGGAAGCGCCTGGGCGGCGCTACCTGGGCATCTGCGCCCACGGCGTGCGTATGAAGCAGGCCGAGATCAGGGTCGCCGAGATCCTGTTCCTGGCCGGCCAGACCCTCTTCGACCGGCACGGCAAGCCCGCCGACCCGTACATGACGCTGGTCGGCTACTTCAACGCCACGCGGGAACTCGCCGGGATGCGGCGCTTCCTCGACGACGACATCGCCACCCGCGTACGGATCCACGGAACCCGCAAGGGTCTGTCGAACCGCCTCCTGCGCCGTACGGAGATGCTGTCCGTCCAGGAGCTGACCTCGCGCATCTCCTCCGCGGACATCACGGAGGTGCTGGCCCGCCTGGAGGTGTCCTTCGACGAGTCCATGGACACGACCGTGCGCCGGCAGGCGGTCGCCGACGAACTGCGTGAGGCCGGACAGCACAAGCAGCGCATCGACTTCTCGAAGCTCGGACTGCGCAACGAGGGCACGGGAGCGGTCGACGCGGTGATCGCGACGTCGATGCTCCAGGTGGGGGTCGACGTCTCCCGTTTCGGCCTCATGATGGTCGTCGGCCAGCCCAAGAACACGGCCGAGTACATCCAGGCGTCCTCGCGTGTGGGCCGTGACGCCCAGCGCCCGGGGCTGGTCGTGGCGCTCTACAACTGGACGCGGCCACGGGACCTGGCGCACTTCGAGAACTTCGGGCACTACCACGCCACCTTCTACCGGCAGGTCGAAGCCCTCTCCGTCACCCCGTTCGCCCGCCGGTCCCTGGACCGGACGACGGCGGCGGCCTGGATCGCCGCCGTGCGCAACGCGACCACGCCCCACTCCCGCAACCACGACGCCTACGACATCGACCTCGACGGCCCGGTCGCGCAGCAGGTCACCGAACGCTTCCTGGCCCGCGCCGAGACCGTCGGCGGGCCGCGCGCCCGCAAGTACCTCGGGGAGCGCATCGAGGTCCTCAAGGACGCCTGGGCGCGCAAGAAGCAGGGCTCCGCCCGCCTCGGATACGAGGAGGCGGCATGGCAGGGCCAGCGGCTCAGCGGACTGCTCAACCGGGCCACCGGCGCCACCTGGGACGAGCTCACCGTCGCCCAGTCGATGCGCGAGACGGAGAACGAGATCAACCTGCTGGTGCCGGGGGCCGGGCTCTACGACGTGGTCGGAGGGGCGCCCGCGTGGAGCTACGCGCCCGGGGCGGGCCAGGCCGGTTCCGACGGTGAGGACTCGCCCGAGGGAGACGAAACGGGCGCCGTACTGGACGGCAAGGCCGCCACGGCAGGCCGTCAGGGGAAGAAGGCTTGAGCATGACGGACAAGACACAGCACCGGCGCCGGGTCGGATCCGTACGCCCCAGCCACCTGATGTACACGGGCGGTGTGGGCGCCCTGGTCGACCTGCCCAACTTCGCCGTCCTGGTGCGGGGGATCGACGACTGGCAGTACGACGCGTTCGAATGGGCGGACCTGAAGGAGCCGCGGCTGCTGCGGGCCGTCAACGGCCTGATAGGCGACCCGTACGGCGCCCAGGTCACCCAACTGCGGCCGGCACCCTGGATGGACGGCACGGACAACGACCCCACCGGGCCAGCGTCCCGCGTCGGCGTCCCGGTCCTGCCCTTCCCCCAGTGGCTGCGCTGCACCGCCTGCAACGCCCTCGGCGGCCTCGACTCGAAGATCTTCAAGTTCGAGAACGCCAAGCCCCGGCGTCCCGACCAGGCGCGCTTCTTCCACGACAACTGCACCGCCAAGCGCAAGGGCAAGCGCCCGCTCGCCGTTGCAGCGCGCTTCGTCCTGGTCTGCCAGGCCGGACACCTGGACGACTTCCCGTACGCGTCGTTCGTCCACCGCGGCGGGGAGTGCGCCGAGGCCAGCCACCCGCGGCTGGAGATGCTCGACCACGGCGGCAACCAGGCGGCCAACGTGAAGGTGCGCTGCGTGAACTGCAGCAGCGAGCGCAACATCCGCGACGCCATGGGACAGCGCGGCGAGATCACCCTGCCGCACTGCCGGGGCCGCCACCCCCACCTGGCGACCTTCGACACGGCAGGCTGCAAGCAGCGGCCCAAGCCGCTCGTCATCGGCGCCTCGAACCAGTGGTTCGCGCAGACGCTCAGCGTCCTGGCGGTGCCGCCGACCAGCGGCAGCGCCCTGCAGGGCAAGGTGGAACAGCTCTGGGAGCACCTGCAGAAGGCGAAGTCGCAGGAGTCCCTCGACATGGTCTGGGAGCTCCCGCAGTTCAAGCCGCTGCACCAGTGGAGCCAGCCCGAGGTGTTCGCAGCCATCGAGGCGCACCGGGCCGCGGCCGCGGAACCCCAGTCCTCGGAGGCCGCCTCGTACCCGGACCTGCTCACGCCCGAATGGGAGATCTTCACCAGTCCGCAGCTTCCGGAACCGAGCGAGGACTTCGCGCTGCGCGACGTTCCGGTGCCGCCGGCCCTCGACGGGGTGTTCTCCCATGTCGTCCAGGCGGAGCGGCTGCGGGAGGTGAGGGCGTTGATCGGTTTCACCCGGCTCGACGCCCCGGACCCCGAAGACCCCACCCTGGTGGCCCGCGCACCCCTATCCCGCAGCCGCGTCCCTGCCTGGGTGCCGGCCAGCGAAGTGCGCGGCGAGGGCATCTTCCTGCGGGTCTCGGACGAGCTGATGGCCGACTGGGAGCAGCGGGTGGCCGGCACCGCGGCGCTCGCGGCGCACCGGGACGCCTACGTCGAATTCCGCCGCAACCGCTACTCGGGCCGCGTCGAGGACACCGACGACCCGCTGCGCGGCTGGCCCGGAGCCCGGTACATCGCGCTCCACACGCTGTCGCACCTGCTGATCCGGGCCATCTCGCTGGAATGCGGCTACTCCTCGGCGAGCCTCTCCGAGCGGATCTACGCAGGCCGCGAGGACGACCGGCGCACCGGCATCCTGATCTACACCGCGGTCCCCGACGCCGAAGGGACCTTGGGCGGCCTGGTCGCCCTGGCCGAACCGGAGAAGTTCAGCAGGGTCGTCCGGCGCGCCCTCCACGACGCCGAGCGGTGCTCCTCCGACCCGCTGTGTGCGGACAGGCTGCCCCGGCCTCCGCACGAGGACTTCCTGCACGGCGCCGCATGCCACGTATGCCTGTTCGTGTCGGAGACGACCTGTGAGCGTGGCAACCGCTTCCTGGACCGACGGTTCATAGTCCCCATCGACGACCCGGACCTCGTGCTCCTCCAGGGCCTCAAATGAGATGGGCACGGCTGCTCAAAGCTGCCGCGGAGGCAGAGGCGGCCGCAGGAGTCCTCGCGCTGGGCGCACTGGCCGACGGCATAGCAGCCGGACAGCCCCGTGCCGCGCTGCTCACGGTCCGGTCGGCCTACGTCTACACGGAGGCCGCGGTTGCCGTGCTCGATGCGATGGACGCGGACGGCCTGTCCCGGGAGGAAGCCGCGGCCTGCCTGCACGGGCTGGCCGCCGGCTACGCGCAGCGCGACCGGGAGCAAGAAGTCTCACTCGTGTGGAGCGGCCCCTCCTCCCACCGGGTGCCCGTACGGTCGACGGACCGGGCGCTCCTCGGGCTGATCGCCGAGGCACGCACAGAGCTGATCCTGATGACCTATTCGGCACGGCGGTACCCGCCCCTGACACAGGCATTGCAGGACGCTGCGGCCCGGGGCGTCGGCCTGGACATCGTCGTCGAGACGCTGCAAGGCGCGGGCAGCGCCCTTTCCGGGGACGAGCCGGCGAGCGCCTTCACCGATGTGCCGGGAGCGCGCCTATGGCACTGGCCCCTGGACAGGAGGGCGGAGCCCGGGGCCAAGACGCACGCGAAGCTGGCCGTGGCCGACCGGCAGACGCTGCTGACCACCAGCGCCAACTTCACGCAGTCCGGAGTGGACCGCAACATCGAGGCCGGAACACTCATCAGAGGGGGCTCCGCGCCTGCGCGGGCCGCGGAGCACGTGTCGGAACTCCAGCGCACGGGCGTCCTCCAGCGCTTCTGGTGACGTCACCCCCGGGGCCGGACCCGAAAAGGACCGATGCGAATCGGCCAAGTACTTAAGTCCCTGCCGATCATGGACCGCGCTCCAGGAGGATGGCGGGCAATGGACATGACTTCTCCGCAGGCGGAGGGCCCGCCCGACGGGTACGGGCCCTTCGCGCATCTCACTGCTCCGAATGTGCTGCTCTACCGGGCGGTGATGCGGGCCTTCCTCCTCGCCAAGGAGCGGTTCGCCGTGCATCTGCGGCCCGAGGACGTGTACGCGGGGTTGGCCTCCGGGACGCGGCCGACGGAGCTCGACGCCGTGGTCAAGGCGCTCGACAGCATGGTGGGATGGGGGAACCTGCGGGCCGATCCGGACACCGGGCGGGTCACCGCCGTCGAGGACTTCTACCGCAAGCGGTTCATCTACCAGCTCACCCGGGAGGGCGAGGCGGCGGAAGAAGCCCTCTCCGCATACGACGAGGCGCTCGGGCGGCGGGGCGCGCTGCAGGCCGTCGCGCTGCACGACATCGTGACGCAGCTGCGGGCCCTGCTCGTGCTGGCGGCCGAGGAGGAACCCGATCCGGCCAAGACGCATCTGGCGCTGGACGGCCTCGCGAGTCGTTTCGGTGCGCTCGCCGACAACGCGCGGGCCTTCATGGGCTCGCTCCAGCGGACCATCGACCTCCACGACGTGGGGGAGGAGGTCTTCCTCGCCTACAAGGACCAGCTCATCCAGTACCTGGAGCGGTTCATCCAGGACCTGATCACCCTCGGCGGGCGCATCGCCCGGCTGATCCTGGAGCTGGAGGAGGGCGGGAGCATCGAGCGGCTGTTGCGGGCCGCGGCCGCCCGCGAGGCGGCGGACGCAACCCCGCAGGAGGCGGCGTACGCGGGGCAGGCCGCGTACGAGCGGTGGGCCGGCCGGTGGGCAGGGCTGGCGTCCTGGTTCCTCAGCCGGGACGGCCGGGAGTCGCAGGCCCGGCTGCTGCGCGGCCGGGCACTGGGCGCGATCCCGCAGCTGCTGGCCGTCGTACGGTCGCTGAACGAGCGGCGGGCCGGACGTTCGGACCGCTCCGCCGACTTCCGTACCCTTGCGCGCTGGTTCGCCGAAGCGCCCGACGACGACGCCCGGCACCGACTGTGGCGCACCGCCTTCGGGCTGTACCCGGCTCGGCACCTGACCGTGGATGCCGAGACGCTGGCCGCCCGCCACGCCCGTCCCGAGCCCGCGGGAACCGCATGGGCCGATGCCGCGCCGCTGCGGATCAGCCCGCAGCTGCGCCGCACGGGAAGCTACGAGCGGCGCGGCAAACCCCGCAGGGTCGAGGACAGGCAGGAAGCGCGCCGACTGCTCGCCGAGACGGCCGCCAAGCAGGCCGCCGAGACATCGGCGGCCCGGGCCCGGCTCGTCACCCACGGCATCACCAAACTGTCCGGACTCGGCGAACTCGACCCCCTCAGCTTCCGGCTCTTCCTCCAGCTCCTCGGCGACGCGCTGGCCACCTGGCGGCCCGGTATGACACACACCGCGGCCACCAGCGGCGACGGCTCCATGGAGATCCGCCTCACGGCACCGACCGACGGGTCCATTGCCGAGGTCCGCACACCGGACGGGACCTTCCGCGGCCCGGACCACACCATCGAGATCGCCGACCTCACCGAAGGAACAGGAGGGAGCGAAGCGTGATGACGACCCCGCTCGCCGAAGTACTCGACGGGCAGCATGCCGCCGAGCGGCGCAAGGCCGCCCGTGCCCTCCTGAAGCAGCCCCTGCTGCTCGCACACGGCGCGCACGCCGACGAGTTCCGCCTCGTCCGGCGGCACGCCTCCGAGCTGCGCGACTGGTTCGACCGAAACACCGGCTGGTCCCTCCAGGTGGATGCCGAGACCGCCCGGCTGGGCAAGATCCCCGGTGTGCCGGACGACGCCACGCACCCGGCGCGCGAGGTCACCCGTAGCGCCGTCCCCTTCAGCCGCCGTCGGTACGTCCTGCTCTGCCTCGCCCTCGCCGCCCTCGAACGCGGCGAAGCACAGATCGCGCTGGGCCGCCTCGCCGACCAGATCATGCTGGACGCCAAGGACCCCCAGCTGGCCGCGGCGGGCATCCAGTTCACGCTGGACCGCCGTGACGAGCGGCTCGACCTGGCCGCCGTCGTACGGCTCCTGCTCCACCTCGGAGTCCTGCGGCGCGTCGCCGGAGACGAGGACGCGTACATCAGTGGAGCCGGCGACGTCCTGTACGACGTCGAACGGCGGGTGCTCGCAGGTCTGCTCGCCACCCGCCGGGGACCCTCCACCGTCCGGGCCGAAACGCCGGATGCCCGGCTCGCCGAGCTCGCCGCGGAAACGGCCCTCGACAGCGACGAACTCCGCTTCCGCGCCCTGCGCCGCTCGCTGACCCGGCGGCTGCTCGACGACCCCGTCCTCTACTACGACGAGCTGACCGACGCCGAACTCGGCTACCTCACGCGCCAGCGCGGCTTCCTCACCGCCCGCATCAACGAACTGACCGGGCTGGTCGCCGAAGTGCGGGCCGAAGGCATCGCCATGGTCGATCCCGAGGACGACCTCACCGACGTCCGCATGCCGGAATCAGGGACCCGCGGCCACGTCACCCTCCTGCTCGCCGAGTACCTCACGGCGGTCGGAGGCCTGGTCGTCCCCATGGCCGACCTTGAGCGCCGCGTTGTCGAACTGGCTGCCGAGCACAGCGGATTCTGGTCCAAATCGGCCCGTGAGCCAGGGGCCGAGGGTGACTTGGCCGAGCAGGCCGTCGCCCGGCTGGCCGCTCTCGGCCTGGTCGCCCGCACCGCTGACGGGGTCGTGCCGCGCCCGGCGCTCGCCCGCTACGCGGTCGGCGAGACCGTCGTACTCGAACCCCGTACAGCCGGCACCGCGCAGGTGCCCGCGCAGCGAAAGGCGTACCTGCCTTGACCCCCCGCCCCGCACCCCCCGCCCCTGCGCGTCCCCGCTGGCAGCCCCTGCGGATCGGTCTCGTCGACCTCTTCCACTACGACGTGGAGGAGTTCCACTTCCGCGACGGCCGGCTGCTGCTCCGGGGGAACAACGGCACCGGCAAGTCCAAGGTGCTGGCCCTGACCCTGCCCTTCCTCCTCGACGGGGACCTCAGCGCCCGTCGAGTGGAACCGGACGGGGACGCCGGCAAACGGATGGAGTGGAACCTCCTGCTCGGGGGTGAGCACCCGCACTCCGAACGCCTCGGCTACACCTGGGTGGAGTTCGGCCGCCGCGATGAGGTGAGCGGCGAGGAGCAGTTCCGTACGCTCCTGTGCGGGCTCAAGGCCGTCAGCGGGCGCGGCATCGCCCGCCACTGGTGGGCGGTGACCGGGCAGCGGATCGACCACGGCCCGGCCGGCGTACGCGCGGACGGGTCACTGAGCCTGCTCGACGCCACCGGCACCGTCCTGTCGCGGGACCGGCTCATCGAGGCGGTCGCCGGGCGGGGGATGGTCTACGACCAGGCCAAGACCTACCGCCGGGCCGTCGACGAGGCGCTGTTCGGCCTGGGGGAGCAGCGCTACGCAGCCCTCGTGGACCTGCTCATCCAGCTGCGCCAGCCCCAGCTGTCCAAGCGTCCCAACGAGGCCGCCCTCTCCCGCGCCCTCACCGAGGCCCTTCCGCCCATGGACCAGGCCGTCATCGCGGATGTGGCCGAGGCCTTCCGCTCCCTGGACGAGGAGAAGGAGGAGCTGCGGGCAGCCGTTGCCGCCGAACGGGCGGCCTCCGTGTTCCTCGACCACTACCGGCGCTACGCCCGCACGGCCTCCCGCCGTCGTGCCCGCCTCCCGCGCAGCGAACACTCGAAGTACGAGCAGCTGTTGCGCGACCTCGCCGAAGCGCAGGCCGGGAAGACCGCGGCGGAGGAGGAGCGGGCGGCTGCGGAGGAGCGCGTCGCCGCACTCACCGAGACCCGGGCGAGGCTGGAGGCAGCCGACGCAGCCCTGCGCGAGGGCCCGGAGATGCGCAGTGCCCGCGAACTGGAGCGGGTCGCACAGGCGGTGGACCGGGCGGAGATCGACTGTGCCCGCGCGCGCGACGACCGGGAGAAGGCCTCGATTCAGCACACCAAGGCGCTCGGCCGCCTCGGTGCTGCGGAGAACCGGCTCAGGGTCGCCCGGGAGCTGTCCGGGGACACGATGCTCCGGGCCCGGGAGACTGCTGCGGCAGCCCGGCTGAACCTTCCCGGGGACGAAGGACAGGCGGTTGCCGACCTTCGGGCCGCGGTGGCCGAAGCGACCGACCGCAGGCACCGCACCCTCACGCACGTCGAGGCGCTCGCCGACCGGGCCGAGGCGGCGGCGGCCGGGCGCCGGGCCGCCGTACTCCGGCTCGATGAGACGGAGACCGAGCTGGCGCACGCCGCCGAGGCGCTGGACACGGCCGAGGACACGGCGCAGGCCGCCGGACGGGACCTGGTCGATGCCGTACGCGAGCACGCGGGCCGGTGCGGGGAACTGGCGTACGCCGACCCGGCCGGACTTCTGGACGAGCTCCAGGAATGGACCCGGCACCAGGACGGCCCCTACCCGGCGCGCCGCCGCGCCGCGGAAGCACACAGCGCCACCGCAGCGGTACTCGCCGACCAGGCGGCGGAATCAGCACAACACCGGGCCGGCCTGGCCGCCCGGACCCGCGACGCCGAACAGGAACTCGCCGGGCTGGAGTCCGGCGGTCGGCGCGGGCCGCAGGCCCCGTACACCCGGACCCCCGGCCTGCGGGACCGGGCACCCGGTGCCCCCCTGTGGCGGCTGATCGACTTCCGGGAGGAGGTCGCGGACCACGACCGTTCCGGGCTGGAGGCGGCCCTGGAGGCGTCCGGGCTGCTGGACGCGTGGGTGCGCCCCGACGGAGTGGCCCTCGCCGCAGCCGGTCACGACGTACTCCTCGTCCCGAACACGGGACCGGTCGAGGGGGCGTCGCTCGCCGACGTACTGCGCCCGGCCGTGGACCACGGAGACGCGCAGGCCGCACAGGTCGGAGTGGAGGCGGTGGCCCGGCTGCTGGAGGCGGTCGGCCTCGGCGGGACCTCCGGTGACACGGCGCCGCCCGGCGATGTACCGGGCGCCGGCCCGTTGGGCATCGGGGCCTCGGACGGCACCTGGGTCGCGCTGGACGGACGCCACCGCGTCGGCGTCCTCACCGGCCGTTGGGCCAAACCCGCCGCCGAGTACATCGGAGAGGGCGCCCGGGAAGCCGCGAGGCGGACCCGGATCGCAGCACTGCAGGCTGAACTCTCCCTCCTGCGGCAGGAGTCGGCCGACGCCGAGGCGCAGGCGCAGGCTCTGGCGACCCGTCGACGTACGCTCGACACCGAGCTTGCTGCCGTGCCCGACGACGCGCCCCTGATCCGGGCACACGCCGACGCCGCGGCTGCCGCCGACACCATGCGCCGGGCGCGGAGCCGGTGCGACGAGCGGGCCGCCGAGGTGACGGCCGCAAGCGAGCAGGCCGAGTCGATCTCCGCCGAACTGCACGAGACCTCAGCCGATCTGGGGCTGCCGCCGGACCGGCCGGCACTGGCCGCCGTACGGCAGGCCCTCGCCGAGCTCGACGTTGTCCTGGCCGGCCTCTGGCCCGCACTCCGCGAGCGGAGCGAGGCGTCCCGGCAGGCGGACGACGAACGCGAAGAGGCGGTCCGGGCAGGGGAACGGACCGCCGAACTCGCCGTTCGTGCGGAGGATGCCGCCCGTGAGGCCGCGGCCGCCGACGAGCGGCTGGCCACGCTGCGTTCGACCGTCGGCGCCGCCGTGGCAGAGCTGGAGCGGAGGCTCGCGGAGACCGCAGAAGCCCTGCGCGGCTGCGCCGCCGACCAGCAGCGCGCCCAGGACCAGCACACGGAGGCGGACCGACGGGCCAGCCGGGCCGAGGGCAGCATCGAACAGCTGGAGAAGGCGGTCACCGAATCCGCCGCGGCGCGCTCCGAGGCCATCGCCGCGCTCCAGCGCTTCACTGCGACAGGTCTGATCGCCGTCGCGCTTCCCGAGCTCGCGGTACCCGCCGCGGACGACAGCCCATGGGCTCCCACCCCGGCCATCGCCCTCGCTCGTGCCCTCGAATCGGAGCTGTCGACGACCGACGACTCGGACGGCGCCTGGGAACGTGTGCAGCGGCGTCTGAGCGAGGAGTTCAAAACCCTCCAGGACGCACTGTCGCGGCATGGCAACACCGCCTCGGCCCGCATGGTCGAGGACGGGATGATCGTCGACATCGTCTACCAGGGCCGTGAGCGAGCCGTACCTGAACTCGCCGAGGCCCTGGCGGTCGAGGTCGGCGAACTCACCCGCATCCTCTCCGCACACGAGCGCGAGATCCTCGAAACCCACCTCATCACCGAAGTGGCCGGCACCCTCCAGGAGCTGATCGCAGCCGCCGAGCGACAGGTGCTGGCCATGAACGCCGAGCTGGAGGAACGGCCCACTTCCACCGGTATGAGGCTGCGCCTGGTGTGGAGGCCCTCCCGCAAGGCCCCGGTCGGCCTCGCCCAGGCCCGTGGCCGCCTGCTCCAGACCGCTGATGCCTGGACGGCCGACGATCGGGCCGCGGTCGGTGAGTTCCTGCAGGCGCAGATCGCCCGCCAGCAGACCGAGGACGCGGCGGGCAGCTGGCTGGAGCACCTCACCGCCGCCCTCGACTACCGCTCCTGGCACGAGTTCGCCGTTGAGCGCCAGCAGCACGGCCGGTGGGTGCCTGCCACGGGACCCGCCTCCGGAGGCGAACGCGTCCTGGCCGTGTCCGTTCCCTTGTTCGCCGCCGCCTCCTCGCACTACGCGAGCGCGGGCAGCCCGTACGCGCCACGCCTGGTGACCCTGGACGAGGCGTTCGCGGGTGTGGACGACGACTCGCGTGCCAAGTGCCTCGGACTCCTGCATGCCTTCGACCTGGACGTGGTCATGACCAGCGAGCGGGAGTGGGCCTGCTATCCGCAGGTGCCGGGCATCGCCATCGCCCAGCTCGCGCGCGTCGACGAGGTGGCTGCTGTCCTGGTCACCCGCTGGGAGTGGGACGGTACGGCCCGTACGCGCCGCGCGGACCCGGTGCGTCCGGCCGACCCGGAGCCCCTGTGGGCGTGAGCGGTCCGCCGGTGGACGAAGCGCGCCTGCGTCGGCTCCTCGGCGGCGCGGATCTGGCCTGGCTGGTGGAGCGGGCACGCCGACGGCTGGAGCGCGGGCAGCCACTCACCGGAGCCGTCTCGCTGGCAACGCCGACCCCGGCCGAGCGGGCGGCGGCCGAGAGACTGCTGGGCCGGACACCGGGTGCCGGCAGGGCGCTGACGGTCCGGCTCGACGCCGTGGACGCCGTGCTGGTCAGATCGGGCATCAGCCCGGAGGGCCTGGAGCCGGCCGTGACGGTGCTCACTGGGCGGGTGGTCCCCCTCGACGAGGTCCGTCGGAGCGAGGGACAGGCCTGGAGGGAGGCGTACGCGCCTCTCACCCTGCTGACCGAAGACCTCCCGGAGCACGCTGCCTGGGCCGTTCGCGTTCGTGACGACGGACTGGTACGCCGTCTCGCCCGTACTCCCGACACCGCCCGTCTGCTGGTGGAGCAGACTGTCCGTGTACTGCGAGAGCTGCCTGTCGAACCCGCACGGTCGCTGTCGGTGTTCGCCGCGGACATTCTGGGGAGTGCCCACGCACTCGACGACGGCATGCCGGTGGCCACCCTCGCCCTCTCCGGCGTCCGCGCTCTGACCGGCCACCCCGAGGGAACGGGAGCCGCCTGGCGGCGGGCCGCGTGGGCTTCCGCCGGACTCCTCCGGGACGACGTCTCCTCGACGGTGCTCACCCTCAACCTGCGCGGGACTGCAGCCCTGGACTGGATGGCCGAGGTGGGTGAGCCGTGCGTACTCACCCTCCGTCAGCTAGCCCACCGTCCGCCGCCGACGGCACCGCCCGTGGTCCACATCTGTGAGAACCCCGCGGTCCTTTCGGCCGCGGCGGACAAGTACGGACCGGCTGCACGACCGCTGGTCTGTGTCCAGGGCCAGCCGTCGGCTGCCGCCCTGACCCTCCTCGCCCGGCTGCACGAGCTCGGTGCAGCTTTCCGCTACCACGGCGACTTCGACTGGGGCGGTCTACGCATCGCGACGACGCTGTCGGGACACGTACCTTGGCGGCCCTGGCGCTACACGGCCGCCGCCTACCGCGAGGCGGTCGCAGCTGCCGGACCTGATCTGCGGCCGTTGGAGGGGAAACCGGCGCTGTCGCCGTGGGACCCGGACCTGGCACGCGCTCTGGCCGAGCACGCCCTGCGTGTCGAGGAGGAGGCGGTTCTGGACGTACTGCTGACGGACCTCGCGGGGTGAAAACGGTCACGGCACGTTCGGGTTCCGCGGGGCTGCTCGGCATCCGCGAGTTCCATCATCATGGCGACGTGCTCGACCCGAGGAGGTATCTGGGCGGCTGGAGATGATGGACCGAGGCGGGGCCGCTGCGGATTGGAGAGTTCGGAAGTGGAGGGACATCAAGCCTGAAGTCGAAGCGCTGACAGGGCGTGACCCTCGCATGAGGTACGTACAGGTCGATGGTCTGACCGATGGCCCTGCGCTTGACCAGTACGGTTTGGCCGCCGGTACGCCGTGGGCTCAGGCGGAACCTCTGGGGACCAGCTGCTAGCTGCGGCGGACCGGCAGCTACGAGCGGGGCGGCGGGAGCACGCTGAGGCCGCCGCGCCGCTCGTAGCTGCCGGAACCGCAGCCGCCGCGCCCGGATCGGCACCGACGAGATCACCCGGTTGTCCGGGCTCGGAGAACGCGATCCGGTGCTGCCGAAAACGGGGCTGCTGCGCTCAGGGCCCGCCCGCCAGGCCCCGTGCTCGGAACTCCGGCTTGGGGCCGAGGAGGGCACCGCCCTCGATCAGTCGTTGTGCGACCGGGTGTGATGGCACGTTTCGGGGGCGGTGATCGCGAAGCTTCCCAGGATGGGCAGGTGAACGAGGAGGGGGACCACGTGACGGTCAGAGGTGCGGACGGGTCGTCGGAGCACGACTTCCAACGGGCTCGAACCCAGTGGCTGGGGAGCCGAGTCGAAGAACTGGCGCAGATGATGGAGGCTGCCGGACCCGACCTGTACGTGCTCTTCGCGAGCCTGCGGCTGCAGATGCTGGACGGAGCGGACCGGGCCGATCGCCTTCACCGACCGGGCGGCGAGGACGCGCGGGCCTACAAGCGGTCCTGGATGCTCGGCTTCATCCGCGAGGTGACCGCGCGGGTCGGCCTGGCCCAGCAGGCTGCAAGGACTGCTGCCGAGCGGGAAGCCGAACCGGCCGTCGGGGAGGAAGGAGGCCGTAGCGTGGCGCTGGTCCTGGCCGACCGCACCTCGGAGGTCGACTCGCGACTCGCCACGCACTACCCGAAGCTGAGGAAGCCGAGCCCGACCAAGTTCAAGGGAACGGGCTACCGCCAGGGAATCGCGGACGGGCGGAACGCGGACATCGGCAGTCCGGCGTTCGGTGAGGGCGGCTGGCCGGGGTGACTCGGTCACCGAGTCCGACTGCCGATGGACTCGGTGACCGCGCTCGCCGCAGCTCGGTCTGCCGGGATACCCGGTGGCCGGGCCGCGGCGAGCGGTGTGGTCGCGTGGCGTCCTGTTGACAGGACGGTGGTCCACTCGACGGCCTTCTCCGCATGTTCGATGCGGAGCCGGGTTGGAGGGTTGGCGTCGGATTGGCTCAGGGTGGCGCACGTGTGGCACACGTCTTGACCTGGGATTTTGAGATTGGTGGCACATGTGGTGCCAGATTGGCTCGCCATGGCGCCAGATGTGTGTCATGCTGTGGGACATGGACCTCACGCCCTATGTCGCCAGCCTTCGGAACGAGCTCGCGGTGGCCGCCGAAGCGGGTGGCGAAGAAGCTCGCGCTCTCGCCGAGCGCATCACCGCGCCGCTAGAGTCGGCAGCCAGACTCACCCTGCTGAACGCCCTGTCGGACGCCATGGGTGAGGTCACCCGGGAGCTCGCTCCGGGCTCGGTCGATGTGCGGTTGCGCGGGCTCGAGCCCGAGTTCGTCGTGACCGCGCCGCCGAGGGAAGAGCCCTTCGTGGCGCAGGGGTTCGACGAGGCGCACGCGCTGCCCGCCGTCCCCGTCGTGCCGGAAGGAGAGGACAGCAGTACCGCCCGGATCAATCTCCGACTCCCCGGCCACGTCAAGACGCGTGCGGAGCAGGCGGCCGCGCGGGAGGGGCTGTCGCTCAACGCATGGCTCGTCAGGGCGGTTTCGGGGGCCCTTGAGCCCGGTGGCGGGCGACAGGCTGACGGGCCGGCGCCCCAGCGGGGCAGTGGCAGGAAGAGCTTCACGGGCTGGGTGAGCTAGCCCCCACCGGAGCACCGTTTCGGCGTGCGAGAGGCCGATCACTCTCGCTACTTCTTCACGTCCCCGGCGCGGGGGCGATCACCAGACTCACGAGGACGGGACAGCCATGCCTTCTTACGAGACCAAGGGACCCATCACCGCGACCATCCACGTCGAGGTCGGAGTCGCCCGGATCAGTGCGACGGACCGCACCGACACGGTGGTCGAGATCCACCCGCGCACCGCCGGCGACAAGGACGACATCCGCGCCGCCGAGGAGACCAAGGTCGAATTCACCGACGGCACCCTGTCGATCCGCACCCCGAAGGCGCGCGGGCTGTTCTCCGCCCGGGGTTCGGTGACGGTCGACGTCGCGCTGCCCCAGGGTTCGCGGCTGCTCGGCACGCTGGAGATGGGCGACATCAGCTGCAAGGGGACGCTCGGCGAGTGCGAGGTCCGCACCAGCGCCGGGGACATCCGGCTCGACCAGGCCGGCGCGGCGCGGCTCAAGACGCAGCACGGGGACGTCCAGCTCGACACGGCGGCGGGTGACGTCGACATCACCACCGGATCGGGCGAGGTGCGCATCCGTACGGTCGGCGGCGACGCCGACATCAAGAACTCCAACGGCAACACGTGGCTGGACGACGTGGCGGGCGATCTGCGACTGAAGGTCGCCAATGGAAACATCACGATCGGGCGAGCGCAAGGGTCCGTGTCGTCAAAGAGCTCGAATGGCAACGTACGCATCGAGGAAGTGGCGCGCGGCACGGTCGAGCTCCAGACTAAGGCCGGCAACCTCGAAGTCGGGATCCGCCAGGGGACTGCCGCCTGGCTCGACATCAACTCCCAGTCCGGGACGGTCTACAGCACCCTCGGATCCGCCGAAGGCCCCGCAGAGGGTGCGGAGACCGTCAAGGTGCACGCGAGGACCAGCCTCGGCGACATCACCATCCAGCGTGCGCACGGCGCCTGACGTCAGAGCTCTGCCTCGCAACAGCTACGAAATGGAGGGGGCACGATGAGTGCCGCGACCGAACAGATGGCCCCGCCCAAGGGGATCAGCGCAGTCGGCCTGCGCAAGTCGTACGGCGAGAAGCTCGTACTCGACGGGATTGACCTGCACGTGCAGGCGGGCACGATCTTCGCGCTGCTCGGTCCGAACGGGGCGGGGAAGACCACCACGGTCCAGATCCTCTCCACGCTCATCGCCGCCGACGGTGGCGAGGCGACCGTGGTGGGGCACTCGCTGGAGCGGAGCGCGGACGCCATCCGTGCCCGGATCGGTGTCACCGGCCAGTTCGCCGCGGTGGACGGGCTGCTGACCGCCGAGGAGAACATGCTCCTCATGGCGGACCTGCACCACCTCGACCGCGCGGAGGGCAAGCGCCGCACCGCCGAATTACTTCGGCAGTTCGAACTCACCGAGGTGGCCGGCAAGATGGCCTCCACCTTCTCCGGGGGCATGCGCCGCAAGCTGGACCTGGCGATGACCCTCGTCGGCAACCCGAGCCTGATCTTCCTCGACGAGCCGACCACCGGCCTCGACCCGCGCAGCCGCCGCACCATGTGGCACCTGATCCAGCAGCTCACGGCCCAGGGCGTGACCATCTTCCTCACCACGCAGTACCTGGAGGAGGCCGACCAGCTCGCCGACCGGATCGCCGTCCTCGACAAGGGCAAGATCGTCGCCGAGGGCACCGCGGACGAGCTCAAGCGCCGCATCCCCGGCGGGCACATCCGCCTCCAGTTCTCCGACGTGCTCAGCCTGGACGCCGCCTCCCGCCGGCTCGGCCTCGACGAGGGCGCCCGCGACGAGGAGAAGCTCACCCTGCAGATCCCGAGCGACGGCAGCATCCCCGCGCTGCGCTCCGTACTCGACCTGCTGGAGGGCGCCGGTGTCGAGGCGGACGCACTGACCGTCCACACGCCCGACCTGGACGACGTCTTCCTCGCCCTCACCGGTGACGGGTCGCGCCACCACGCGACCGCCGTTCCCGGCCCCGCCAACACGGCGCAGGAGGCCCGCCGATGAGCACCACGTACGCGATGCGCGACTCGATGACGATGCTGCGCCGCAACCTCAAGCACGCGCAGCGCTACCCCTCGATGACGATCTCGATCGTCGCGATGCCGATCCTGATGCTCCTGCTGTTCGTCTACGTCTTCGGCGGCGCGCTCGGCGCCGGCATCGAACTGCCGGGTGGCGGTACGGGTGACCGCGGCGACTACACCAACTTCGTGGCCCCCGGCATCCTCCTGATGGCCGCCACCGCCGGCGCGGTCTCGACCGCCGTGTCGGTCTGCACGGACATGACCGAAGGCATCATCAACCGCTTCCGGACCATGTCGATCTCGCGCTCCTCGGTGCTGACCGGGCACGTGGTGGGCAATGTCATCCAGACCATGATCAGCCTGGTCCTGGTCATCGGTGTCGCGCTCCTGGTGGGCTTCCGGCCCAACGCCACCGTCGTCGAGTGGCTCGCCGCCCTCGGCATCCTGGCCCTGCTCGCCTTCGGCCTCAGCTGGCTGTCCGCGGCGATCGGTCTGGGCTCCAGCAGCGTCGAGGCGGCGAGCAACGCGCCCATGCCGCTGACCTTCCTGCCCTTCCTCGGCAGCGCGATCGTCCCGCCGGAGTCCATGCCGGTCGGACTGCGCTGGTTCGCCGAGTACCAGCCCTTCACCCCGATGACCGACACCCTCCGCGGCCTGCTCATGGGTACGGAGATCGGCAACAGCGCGTGGCTCGCGCTCGGTTGGGGCGTCGTCCTCAGCGTCCTCGGCTACCTGTGGGCCCGCTCGGCCTTCAACCGCGAGGCGAAGATCTAGAGATCGAGCGCACGGACTGGAACGTGAACGGGGCTGCCCGGCCATCGGCCGGGCAGCCCCGTTCTTTGTGTTCCTGCTGTCCCGTCGACGGGACAGCAGGAACACAAAGAACGGGGCACGGTGGCCGAAAACGCAAGGAGGAATCGCTCACCAGTGCCGGTGTGGCAGGGCTGTGCGGGCATTCCTTGCCTCGCCCCGGGGCCACTCCTACGATCAATGCGAAAGGGCGGGAAATAGGCCAGGGATGATCCGGCCTCTGTGTTCATTCCGATTTCTGCCTCCCCGATTCCCGTCTTCCGTTTTCACGAAAACCGCCGAGGGGTCATGGTCATAAACGCGCGCAGCCACGCAACGGAAACCAGCGCCGGACTGGTCGTCGAAAGCCCCTTCATATGGCGGGCGCGACGGCCCGGGCACCGTCACCAACTGGTCTGCTTTCCCCAGGCCGGCGGCGGCGCGGGTGCCTTCACCGACTGGGTGCACCGGTTTCCCGCCGACATCGAGGTGGTCGCGGTGCAGCTGCCCGGCCGGCAGAACCGGATCCTGGAGGACCCGGCCACCGAGGTCGGCCCGCTGGTGCGGACCCTGGCACAGGCTCTGCGCCCGGTCCTGGACGGCCCGTTCTCCTTCTTCGGCCACTCCTGCGGGGCCCTGCTGGCCTTCGAGCTGGCCCTGGCGTTCCAGGCGCGCGGCGGCCCCCGGCCGGCCCATCTCTTCCTCTCCGGCCAGGCCTCGCCCGTACCCTTCCGCGACCGTCCCCAGCTGCACGGACTCTCCGACGAGGAGTTCCGGGCCGAGGTGCTGCGGCTCGGCGGCTTCGACGAGGAACTCGCCGAGGACGAGGACGCCATGGAGGCTCTGCTGCCGCCCGTCATGGACGACTTCACGCTCTGGGAGCAGCACGTCATGCCCGTCGACGCGCGCCTGGAGGTACCCATCACCGCACTGGTCGGCGAGTCGGACAGCCGGGCGCCGCGCGGCGAGATGGAGACCTGGGGCGCGCACACGGACACCGCTTTCGACCTGCGTGTCTACCCCAGCGGGCATTTCTATCTCTTCGAGCCCGGACTGAGCTCCGAGCTGCTCGAATTCATCGCCGCCACCGTGCTGCAGCCCTAAGCTCCCGGTGGGCAATGCCTGTATGGCAGCTTTTTCGGGTTGCCGCGGCGGCCGCCCGGCTGCGATTAATTGAGAAATCAAAACCACGAGATTCCGGTCTTCATGTCCAACCATTGGGGGATGGTCGCTTTGTGCTCGTTCCATGACACGGCGGTGCCGGTGGCGACGATTCCTGAGATGTTCGAGAAGCAGGTCGTCGCCACTCCGGATGCCGTCGCGCTGGTATGCGGCGATACCTCGCTGACCTACCGCGAACTCGACGCGCGGGCCAACCGCCTGGCCCGGGTCCTGGTGGGTCGCGGCGTCGGACCCGAGTCGGTCGTGGGCGTGGCCGTGCAGCGGTCCACGGAGCTGTGGGTGGCCGTCCTCGCCGTCCTCAAGGCGGGCGGCGCGTACCTGCCGATGGACGCGGCCTACCCGGCCGACCGCCTCCGGTACATGGTGGAGGACTCCGGCGCCCGCCTCGTTCTGGCGGACGCCCCGACCGGAGGCGAACTGCCCGCGCTCCCCGCGCCGGTGCTGCTCCTGGACGCCCCCGAGACCACCGCGTCGCTCTCCGCGCAGCCGGCCGGCCCGCTCACCGACGCCGAGCGGATCCGCCCGCAGCGGGTGGCGCAGACCGCGTACGTCATCTACACCTCGGGCTCCACCGGCCGCCCCAAGGGCGTCGCCGTCACCCACAACGGACTCGCCCCGCTGCTCGCCACGCACATCGAGCGGCTGAAGGTGAGCGCCGCGAGCCGGGTGCTCCAGTTCGCCTCGCCCAGCTTCGACGCCTCGGTGTGGGAGATGTGCATGGGCCTGCTGTCCGGAGCCACCTTCGTACTGGCGGGCAAGGAGGCGCTGGCCCCAGGCGATCCCCTGGCCGAGACCATCGCCCGCCACGGCGTGACCCACGTGACACTGCCGCCCCCGGTGCTGGCCGCCCTGTCGGCCGACGCCCTGGCCTGCGTCGAGACCCTCGTGGTCGCCGGTGACGCCACCACCCCCGAGCTGGTCGCCACCTGGTCCGCCGGCCGGCGGATGATCAACGCGTACGGGCCCACGGAGACCACCGTGTGCGCCACGATGAGCGCGCCGCTGGCCGGGGACGGCCGCGTACCGCCGATCGGACGTCCGATCACCGACACCGACGTGCACGTCCTGGACGACGCGCTGCGCCCGGTCGGCGCCGGGGTGATCGGCGAACTGTACGTGTCCGGCGCCTCGCTGGCCCGCGGCTACCTCGGCCGCCCCGACCTGTCCGCCCAGCGTTTCGTCGCCTGCCCGTTCGGCGAGCCCGGCGCACGGATGTACCGCACCGGCGACCTCGTCGAGTGGACGACCGCTGGCGACCTCGTCTTCCACGGGCGCGCCGACACCCAGGTCAAGATCCGCGGCATCCGCATCGAACCGCTGGAGATCGAGGCCGTCCTCAGCGGCCACCCCGGCGTGACGGACGCCGCGGTCCTCCCCTACGAGCGGCGCGGCAGCCGCCAGTTGGTGGCCTACGTCGTACCCGCCGCCTCCGGCCGCCCCGGCCACGGGGGCCCGGAAGGCAGCGCCTACGGCAGCATCGCCCTCGACTCCGGCTTCGGTGTCGGCGAGCTGCGCGCCTTCGCGGCCCGGCACCTGCCCGACCACATGGTCCCCTCGGCCTTCGTCCTCCTGGACCGGCTGCCCCTGACGCCGAACGGCAAGCTCGACAAGGCCCGCCTGCCGGAACCGGAGTTCAAGGGCGAGACCTACCGGGCCCCGCGCACCCCGCAGGAGGAGATCCTCGCCGAGCTGTTCGCCAAGGCCCTCGGCGTCGGCCAGGTCGGCATCGACGACGACTTCTTCACCCTCGGCGGGGACAGCATCCAGTCGCTCCAGGTCGTCTCCTGGGCCCGGGCCCGCGGCCTGGTCTTCAGCGCCCGCGAGGCCGTCGAGCACCGCACCGTCGCCGGCCTCGCCGAGATCGCCGTCGCGAACGGGCAGGGCGACGGCGCCGGCCCCGTCCTGGCGGAGTTCGAAGGCGGCGGTACCGGCTGGATGCCGCTGCTGCCCGTCGCCCGCTGGATCCGCGACTGGGGCCCCGGCTTCGACCGGTTCCTGCAGGCCATGGTCCTGGAACTGCCCGAGGGCATCGACCGCGCGGGTCTGGCCGCCACCCTGACCGCCGTGGTGGACCGCCACGACCTGCTCCGCTCCCGCCTGGTGTCCGAGGCCGACGCGGACTCCGACTCCGCCACCGACAGCGAGAGCGGCCCGAGCGGCCCGGAGGGCCTGGTGGTCGCGCCCGCCGGCTCCGTGGACGTGGATGCGCTGCTGCGCCGCGTCGCGTGCGACGGCCGCTGGGACGCCGCGTCCTGGCCCGAACTGCTGCTCGGGGAGCTGGAGGAGGCCGCACAGCAGCTGGACCCCGCCGCCGGTTCGGTGGCCCGGTTCGTCTGGTTCGACCCGTCTCCGGGCGAGGGCGGCACCGGACGGCTGCTGCTCGTCCTGCACCACCTGGTCGTGGACGGGGTGTCCTGGCGCATCCTGATGCCCGACCTCGCCTCCGCCTGGCAGCAGGTCCGCGCGGGGCGCACCCCCGAACTGCCGCCCGTGGCCACCTCCATGCGCCGCTGGGCGCACGCGCTGGCGGAGGAGGCGCGGCGCCCCGAACGGGTCGCCGAGCTGGACCTGTGGCGCTCGGTGGTCGAGGGGCCCGACCCGCTGCTCGGCGCCCGACGGCTGGACCCGGCCGTCGACGTACGGTCCTCCGTGCGGGTCACCCACGTACAGCTCCCGGTGGCGGTCACCGAGGCCGTACTGACCCACCTGCCCGCGGCGTTCCACGGCGGGGTCAACGACGGACTGCTGGCCGCCCTGGCCCTCGCGCTCGCGCAGTGGCGCCGTACCCGCTCCGTCGACGAGACCTCCGCGCTGATCCGCCTCGAAGGACACGGCCGCGAGGAGGCCGCCGCGCCCGGCGCGAGCCTCGCCCGCACACTCGGCTGGTTCACCACCGCCTTCCCCGTACGCCTCGACCTCGCCGGGATCGACCTCGACGAGGCCTTCGCGGGCGGCCCGGCCGCGGGCCTCGCCGTCAAGAGGGTCAAGGAGCAGCTGCTGGCCCTGCCCGACAAGGGCATCGGCTACGGCCTGCTGCGCCACCTCAACCCGGACACGGCCGCCCCGCTCGCCGCCCACCCCATCGGGCAGGTCGGCTTCAACTACCTGGGCCGCTTCTCCGCCGCCTCCGACATGCCCGGCGAACTGCGCGGGCAGGGCTTCACCCAGGCCCCCGAGGCCGCCGCCATCCCCGAGCTGGCCGAACTCGACGCCGCCCAGGACCCGCGGATGCCCGCCTCCGCCGAGCTGGACATCAATGCCACCGTCGCCGACCGGCCGGCGGGCCCCGTACTGAACGCCGCGTTCAGCGCCCCCGAGGGGGTGCTCTCCCCGGCCGAGGTGCAGGAGCTCGCCGACCTGTGGTGCGCCGCCCTGACGGCGCTCGCCCGGTACGCGGCCACGCCCGGCGCCGGCGGCCTGACCCCCTCCGACCTGCCGCTGGTGACCGCGAGCCAGCAGGACATCGACGGGTGGGAGCGGCGCTTCCCGGGCCTCACGGACGTCTGGCCCACCACCGCACTCCAGTCCGGCCTGCTGTTCCACTCGATCTTCGAGGACTCCTCCTTCGACGCCTACCAGGTGCAGTACGCGCTCCACCTGTCCGGGCGGGTGGACGCGGCCCGGCTGCGCGCCGCCGGGCAGTCGCTGCTGGACCGGCACGCCGGCCTGCGGACCGCCTTCGTGCACAACGCCTACGGGGACCTGGTCCAGCTCGTCCTGGACACCGACTCCGTGACCCTGCCCTGGCAGGACCTCGACCTGTCCGGCCTCGGCGCGGCGGAGCGCGAGGAGGCCTTCGAGCGGTTCCTCGCCGAGGACCTGACCACTCACTTCGACCAGCTCAGGCCGCCGATGCTGCGGATGTCCCTGATCCGGACCGGCGAGGAGACCCACGAGCTGGTACTGACCGCCCACCACGTGCTCTTCGACGGCTGGTCGGTGCCCCTGCTGATGCAGGACCTGCTCACCCTCTACGGCTCGGACGGGCAGGCCTCGGGTCTGGAACCGGCGCGCAACTACCGGGAGTTCCTCGGCTGGCTCGCCCGCCAGGACCGCGAGGAGTCCGCCCGCGTCTGGCGCGAGGAGCTGCGCGGCGTGGGGGAGCCGACGCTGCTCGCCCCGGTGGTGACCAGCGCTTCCGGAACGACGGCCCCGGCCGACCCCGCCGCGTCCGCCGACCCCGCCGCGTCCGCCGACCCCGCCGCGTCCGCCGACCCCGCCGCGTCCGCCGACCCCGCCGCGTCCGCCGACCCCGCCGCGTCCGCCGCCTCCACCGGGTCCGCCGCGTCCGCCGCCTCCGCCGAGGACATCGCCATGCGGCAGGCCGAGGTGCCGTTGCCCGTCCCGGACTCCCGCGAGCTGTTCCGGCGCGCGGCCGAGCTCGGCGTCACCCTGAACACCGTGGTCCAGGGCGCCTGGGCGATGCTGCTGGCCCAGCTCACCGGCCGGCAGGACGTGGTGTTCGCCTCCACCGTCGCCGGCCGGCCGGCCGCCCTGCCCGGTGTCGAATCCACGGTCGGCATGTTCCTCAACACCCTCCCGGTACGGGTGCGGTGCGCCCCCGCGGACACCGTCGCCGAGCTGCTCACCGCGCTCCAGGGCCGGCAGGCCGCGCTGATGGACCACCACCACTTCGGGCTGAGCGAGATCCAGCAGGCCGCCGGGGTGGACGCCCTCTTCGACACGATCATCGGCTTCGAGTCCTTCCCCATGGACCGGGCCGGCATCGTCGAGGCGAGCCGCGCCGCCGGGATCTCGATCACCGGCATCCGCTCCTTCACCGCCAGCCACTACCCGGTCACGGTGCTCGCCTTCATCGAGCCCGACCGGCTGCGCCTCGCGATCCAGTACCGGCGCACCGTGCTCGACCCGGCCGTGGCCGAGTCCATCGCCGCCCGGTTCGGGATGATCCTGCGGCAGCTCGCCGAGGACACCGGCCGCCGGGTGGGCACCGTGGAGGTGCTGGAGCCCGCCGAGCGGGACCGGCTGCTGAACGGGCCCGGCGCGGCCGCCGATGCCGCCGAAGGGGCCGGGCCCGCGACGACGGTCCCCGAGCTCTTCGCGCGGCAGGCCGCCGCCGCACCCGACGCGGTCGCCGTGGTCTCGGGCGGGCGGTCCCTGACCTACCGGGAGCTCGACGAGCGGGCGAACCGGCTGGCCCGCGGCCTGATCCGGCGCGGCGCCCGCCCGGAGGTCCCGGTGGCCCTGGCCCTGCCCCGGTCGGCCGACCTGCCGGTCGCGCTGCTCGGCGTACTGAAGTCGGGCGCCGCCGTCCTTCCCCTCGACCCGCGGCAGCCCGGCGACCGCCTCGCCCACGTGCTGACCGACGCGCGGCCGCTGCTGGTGGTCACCGACGCGGACACCGCGGCCGGACTGCCGGACACCGGCGTGCCGGTCATGCACCTGGGCGAACTGAGCGCCCCGGACGACGATCCCGCCGCGGTGGCCGCGCCCGCGCCGCGGCCCGACGGGCTCGCGTACCTCTCGTACGCGTGCGGCAGTTCGGGCGGCCCGACGGGTGTGGAGATCAGCCACCGCAACCTCACCGACCGGGTGCCCGGGCTGCTCGCCCGGCTCGGATCCGGCGCCGGCTCGCGCCTGCTGGTGGGGACCTCGGGCCCGGAGGACGCGGGAGCACCCCTCCCGGAGATCGTCGCCGCGCTCTGCGGCGGCGCCGGTGTCGAGGTGCTCCGCGAGCGCGACCCGCGGGCCACCACCGCGGCCGATGTGCTCGCCACGACCCCCTCCGCCTTCGCCGACCTGCTCGACGAGGCGGTCGACGACCTCCACGTGGACACCGTCGTGTTCTCGGGCGAGGCGCTGCCGACCGCACTGGCCCGGCGGGCGGCGGAGTCCGCCCCGGGCGCCCGCCTGGTCACCCTCCACGGGCACCCCGAGACCGGTCCCGCCACAGCGCACTCCCTGCCGGAGGGCGGGCCGGGCCCGGCCACCGGGGCGGTCCTCGCCGGGACCCCGCTCGCCGGGGTGCGTGCGTACGTCCTCGGCGCGGGCCTCACCCCGGTGCCGCAGGGCGCGGTCGGCGAGCTGTACCTCGCGGGCGGCGCCCCCGCCCGCGGATACCGGGGGCACGGCGGCCTGACCGCCGGGCGGTTCGTCGCCGACCCCTACGGCCCCGCCGGGTCCCGGATGTTCCGCACCGGCGACCTGGTCCGCCGGAACGGGGACGACCGGCTGGAGCTCCTGGGGCGCGGCGACAGCGAGGCGACGGTCCGCGGCACGCGGGTCGCACCGGCCGAGGTCGAGGCGGTCCTCGCCGGGCACCCCGGGGTGGCGCAGGCGGTCGTCGTGGTCCGCGCCGGCCACGGGCCGGGCGGGACCGGGCAGCTGGTGGGCCACCTCGTACCCGCCGACCCGTACGGCGCCGAGCCCGCCGCCCTCGCCGAGGAGGTACGGGCCCACGCGGCGCGGTACCTGCCCCCGGCGCTGGTACCCGCGGTCCTCATGACGCTGGAGCGGCTGCCGCTGACCCCGGACGGCAGGCCGGACCGGGCGGCACTGCCCGAGCCCGAACCGGCCGGCCGCCCCTACCGGGCGCCGCGCACCCCCGAGGAGGCGGCTCTGTGCGAGCTGCTCGCGGAGGTGCTCGGCGTCGACCGGGTCGGCATGAACGACGACTTCTTCGAACTGGGAGGCAACTCCCTGCTGGCGACACGGCTCACCAGCCGGATCCGGAAGGTGCTCGGGGTGAGCGTGCCTTTGCGGTCGATCTTCGAGTCTCACGCAATTTCAGAACTTTCGCGCACGGTCAAGAACGCAGGCACGTCGAGCCGGCCTCGACTGCGCAAGATGGACAGGAGTGGACAGTAAAATGATCCCGTTGTCGTTCGCACAGCGTCGGTTGTGGTTCATCGACCGATTCGAGGGACCGTCGGCCACCTATAACGTCCCCTTCCTCGTGCGGTTGACCGGCGAGCTGGACCGGACTGCCCTGCAGTCGGCGGTGCGCGATGTCGTGGCACGGCACGAGAGCCTTCGTACGCTCATCGTGATGGACGAGCAGGGCGTCCCCTCGCAGCAGGTGCTGCCGGTGGACGCGGCGCTGCTCGACATACCGCTCGTGGAGGCCGCACCCGAGGCGGTGGACGAGGCCGTCTTCGAGGCGGCGCAGTACACCTTCGACCTGTCGGCGGAGATCCCGGTCCGCGCCACCCTGCTGCGCTCCGGCGAGCGGGACCACGTCCTGCTCCTGCTGGTCCACCACATCGCCAGCGACGGCGAGTCGATGGAGCCGCTCTCGCGCGACCTGGCCACCGCGTACACCGCCCGGCTGCGCGGCGAGGCCCCGCAGTGGGCGGACCTGCCCGTGCAGTACGTCGACTACACGCTGTGGCAGCGCGAGCTGCTCGGCGACGAGAACGACCCCGAGAGCGTGGTCTCCACCCAGGTCGGCTACTGGCGGGACGAGCTGCAGGGCGTGCCGACGCCGCTGCGCCTGTCCACGGACCGGCCGCGCCCGCCGGTGGCCAGCCACCGCGGCGACACGGTCGGTTTCCCCATCGACGCCGAGCTGCTGGCGGCCGTCGAGGCCGTGGGCCGCGAGCGGGACATGACCGTCCCGATGGTCCTCCAGGCCGCCCTCGCCGTGGTGCTCCAGCACCTGGGCGCAGGCCAGGACATCGCCATCGGCTCCACCGTCGCCGGCCGCACCGACGACGAACTCGCCGACCTGGTGGGCTTCTTCGTCAACACCTGGGTGCTGCGCACGGACCTCTCCGGCGCCCCGAGCTTCGACCGGGTGCTGGAGCAGGTCCGTCAGAAGGCGCTGACCGCCTACGACAACCAGGACGCTCCCTTCGAGCACCTCGTGGAGGTCCTGAACCCGGAGCGGTCCACCGCCTACCACCCGCTCTTCCAGGTCATGTTCACGTGGGAGAACGACGCCTGGATCGACCTGGAGCTGCCGGGTCTGGAGCAGGCGCGGTTCGAGGTGCTCGCCACCCCGACGGCCAAGTTCGACCTGGAGTTCAACTACTTCTCCGACCCGACCGGTCCGGGCATGCTCTGCTACCTGGAGTACGCCACCGACCTGTTCGACCGCACCACCGCGCAGTCCGTCGTCGACCGCTACCTGCGGGTCATCCGCGAGGTCGTCGCGCACCCGGAGCGCCCGGTCGCCCTGGCCCCCGTCCTGGACGGCACCGAACTGGACACCGTGGTACGGCAGTTCAACGACACGACGGTCGCCTTGCCCGAGGTGACGGTCGCCGAGCTCTTCGAGCGGCAGGTCGCGGCCACCCCGGACGCGATCGCGCTGGAGGCCGGGGACGAGACCCTCACCTACCGGGAACTCGACGCGCGTGCCTCGCGGATCGCGCGGGAGCTGACCGCGCGCGGCGTGGCCGCCGAGACGCTGGTGGGCGTCGCCCTGCCGCGCACGGCGGACCTGGTGGCCGGGCTGCTCGGAGTGTTCAAGGCCGGCGGTGCCTACCTGCCGATCGACCCGCGATACCCGAGCCGGCGGCTCGACTTCATCCTGTCGGACGCGGCGCCCGCGCTGATCCTGACCGACGAGCAGACCGTGGGCGTGCTGCCGCAGACGCGGATCCCGCAGCTGTTCGTGGCCGACATCGACATCGACATCGACATCGACATCGACCTCGGCGACGCGCAGGCCGCGCAGGACGTGGAGCCCGGCGCCGCCACGGCGGGCCGGCCCGGCCAGGTCGCGTACGTCATCTACACCTCGGGCTCCACGGGCACACCCAAGGGCGTCGCGATCACCCACGCCAACGTGGTGAACGACGTCCTCGGGCTGGCCTCGGCGATCGGCGTCGGCGCGGGGACCCGCGTGCTCGCCGGGACCTCGGTCAACTTCGACGTCTCCGTCTTCGAGATCTTCTCCACCCTCTGCTCCGGCGGCATCGTCGAACTGGTTCGCGATGCGCTGGTGATCGGCGAGCGCGGCGGCTGGACCGGCGGCGTGATCAGCACGGTCCCCTCCGTCTTCGCTGAACTGCTCGGCCAGGTCGGCGGCCGCATCGAGGTCGACACCGTGGTCTTCGCCGGTGAGGCCCTGCCCACCTCCCTGGTGCAGCGCGTCCGCGAGGCCGTGCCCGGCGTCCGCGTCGTCAACGCCTACGGCCAGAGCGAGTCCTTCTACGCCACCACCTTCTCGCTGCCCGCCGACCAGGAGTGGGACGGCGCCGGCAGCGCCCCCGTCGGCGCCCCGCTCGGCAACGTCCGCACCTACGTCCTCGGCCCCGGCCTGCGCCCCGTCCCGCTCGGCGTGGTGGGCGAGCTGTACGTCGCCGGCGAGATCGGCCGCGGCTACTTCGGCCGCTCCGCCCTGACCGCCGACCGCTTCGTGGCCGACCCCTTCGGTCCGGCCGGATCGCGTATGTACCGCACCGGTGACCTGGCACGCTGGAACGCCGACGGGCAGCTGGAGTACGCGGGCCGCGACGACGCGCAGATGAAGGTGCGCGGCTTCCGCATCGAGCCCGGTGAGATCGAGGCCGTCCTGACCGCCCACCCGGGCGTGGCCCAGGCCGTGGTCACCATCGGTGAGGGCCGCGGCAGCAAGCAGCTCGTCTGCCACGTGGTCCCGCTCGACGCCGACCAGGGCGGTTTCGGCACCGTCGCCAGCCTCGCCGACCTCGACGTCGACCTGACGACGAGCGTGTCCGTGCGCGAGCTGCGGCGTTTCGCCGCGGGCCGGCTGCCCGAGTTCATGGTCCCGTCCGTGTTCGTCATGGTGGGACGGCTGCCGCTGACCGCCAACGGCAAGCTCGACCTGGCGGCGCTGCCCGAGCCCGACTTCAGCGGCGGCGAGTACCGGGCCCCGCGCAACCCCGCGGAAGAGGTGCTCGCCGCGGCCTACGCCGAGGTACTCGGCCTCGACCGGGTCGGCATCGACGACGACTTCTTCGCCATCGGCGGCGACAGTATCCGCTCCATCCAGGTGGTCTCCCGCGCCCGCAGCGGCGGTGTGGAGGTCAGCCCGCGCCAGATATTCGACCAGCGCACCGTCGCCGAGCTGGCCGCCGTCGCGGTCCTCGGGATCGAGGCGGAAACCGGCCCGGTCCTCGCGGAGCTGGCGGGTGGCGGCATCGGCCTGTTGCCGCTGCTGCCGATCGGCGAGTACCTGCTGGAACTGGGCGAGGGCATCGACCGGTTCTCCATGTCCATGGCCGTCGAGCTGCCCGAGGGCATCGACCGGCCCGCGCTGGCGGCCACCCTCGGCGCCGTGCTCGACCACCACGACATCCTGCGCTCCCGCCTGGTCGCCGCCGACGGCGCCGACGACCGCGCCGACGACCGCGCCGGCCTCCGGGTCGGCGCCCCCGGCTCGGTCGACGCCGACGCGCTGATCCACCGCGTCGAGTGCGACGGCCGCTGGGACGAGCAGTGGTTCGAGCGGGCCACCGCCGAACTGAACGCCGCCACCGGGCGACTGGACGCGGCGGCCGGCACGATGGCGCAGTTCGTCTGGTTCGCCCCGCAGCAGGGCGCCGGGCGCCTCCTGCTCGTCCTGCACCACTTCGTGGTCGACGGCGTGTCCTGGCGCATCCTGCTGCCGGACCTCGCCACCGCCTGGGAGCAGGTCCGCGACGGCCGCACCCCCGAGCTGCCCGAGGTGGGCACCTCGGCCCGCCGCTGGGCGCACGCGCTGGCCGAGGAAGCCGCCTCGCCCGAGCGCGTCGCCGAACTCGCCCTGTGGCGCTCCGTCGTGGCCGGTCCCGACCCGCTCCTGGGCTCCCGCGCCCTGGACCCCGCCGTCGACGTGATGCCCACGGTGGACCACACCTGGCTCAAGCTGCCGGTCCCGGTCACCGAGACCCTGCTGACCACCCTGCCCGCCGCCTTCCACGGCGGTGTCAACGACGGCCTGCTCGCCGCGCTGACGCTTGCCGTCGCCCAATGGCGCCGGACCCGCGGCATCGACGAGTCCTCCGCCCTGATCCGGGTCGAGGGCCACGGCCGCGAGGAGGACGTCGTCCCGGGCGCCGACCTGTCGCGCACGGTCGGCTGGTTCACCACCATGTTCCCGGTCCGCCTCGACCTCGCCGGGATCGACCTCGACGACGCCTTCGCGGGCGGCCCCGCCGCCGGCGCCGCCGTCAAGGCCGTCAAGGAGCAGCTCCGGTCCCTCCCGGACAAGGGCGTGGGCTACGGCCTGCTGCGCCACCTGAACCCGCAGACCGCCGAGGTGCTGCGCCGGTACTCCGCCGGCCAGATCGGCTTCAACTACCTGGGCCGCTTCTCGTCCTCCTCGGACGTGCCCGAGCACCTGCGCGGCCCGGGCTGGACCCTCGCCGAGGGCACCACCGGACTGATCGCCGACCAGGGCGAGCGGATGCCCGCCCTGTCCACGCTGGACGTCGGCGCCCTCGTCACCGACACCGAGCAGGGCCCGGAACTCACCGCGCGCCTCGCCTTCCCCGCGGGCCTGCTCGCGAAGGAGGACGTGGAGGAGCTCGCCGAGCTCTGGGGCACCGCCCTCCAGGCCCTGGCCCGGCACGCCGCCCGGCCCACCGCGGGCGGTCTGACCCCCTCGGACGTGCCCCTGGTCCGGGTGACCCAGGGCGAGATCGAGGCCTGGGAGGAGAGCTACCCGGGCCTGGCCGACATCTGGCCGCTGACCACGATGCAGGACGGACTGCTCTTCCACGCCCAGCTGGCCGGCTCCACCTTCGACGCGTACCAGATGCAGCTGGTCTTCCACCTCTCCGGGCAGGTCGAGCCCGCCCGGCTGCGGGCCGCCGGTCAGGCGCTCCTCGACCGGTACGCCAACCTCCGCACCGCGTTCGTCTTCGACGCGGCGGGGGACCGGGTGCAGGTCGTACGGGACCGCGTGGAGCTGCCCTGGCAGTACCTCGACCTCAGCGGGTTCGGCGAGGAGGGCCGCGAGGAGGCGCTGGGGCGCTTCCTCACCGAGGACCACGACTCCCACTTCGACCTGACCCGGGCCCCGCTCGTACGGATGTCGCTGGTGATGCTCGCCCCCGACCGCTGGGAGCTGGTCTTCACCGCCCACCACGTCCTCTTCGACGGCTGGTCGATCCCGGTCCTCATGCAGGACCTGCTGCGGCTCTACGGCTCCGAGGGCGACGCGTCCGCGCTGCCGCGGGTGCCCGGATACCGCGACTTCCTGGTGTGGCAGGCCGGCCAGGACCGCGAGGCCTCGGCCCGCGCCTGGGCCGCGGAGCTCGCCGGAGTCGAATCGCCGACCCTGATCGCCCCCGACGCCGCCCTCGCGTCCGACCCGGCCGGCATCGGCCAGATCGACATCCCGCTGTCCGCGGACGACGCCCGCGAACTGGGCCGGCGCGCCGCCGAACTGGGCCTCACCCTCAACACCCTGGTCCAGGGCACCTGGGCGCTCGTCCTCGCCGGGCTCACCGGCCGCCAGGACGTGGTCTTCGGAGCGACCGTCTCCGGCCGTCCGCCCGTCGTGCCCGGCGTGGACGCGATGGTCGGCCTGTTCATCAACACCCTCCCGGTACGGGTCGAGTGCGGTCCCGGCGCAACGCTCGGCGAACTGCTGCGCGACCTGCAGAACCGGCAGAGCGCCCTGCTCGACCACCACCACCACGGGCTGCTGGACATCCACCGCTCGGTCGGGCTGAACGTCCTGTTCGACACCCTCGTGGGCTTCGAGTCGTACCCGATCGACGGCGTCGCCATCAAGGAGGCGTACTCCGCCGCCGGCATCGCCGTCACCGGCATCAGCCCGCTCAGCGGCGCCCACTACCCGCTGGTCGTGATGGCCTTCGCCGATCCGCACCTGCGGGTGGCGCTCCAGTACCAGCACCACCTCTTCGACCCGGCCACCGTCGAGGGCATCGCCGTCCGCTTCGCGCGGATCCTCCAGCAGCTCGTGGCGGACCCGGACGCCCGCGTCGGCTCGGTGCACGTGCTGGAGTCCGCCGAACGCGAGCGGCTGCTCGGCGAGTTCAACGACACGGCCGTGCCCGCCCCGCGGCGGACCGTCCCCGCCCTGTTCGAGGAGCGGGCCGCGGCCACCCCGGACGCCGTCGCCGTCGCCTTCGGCGGCCGGACCCTGACCTACCGCGAGCTGGACACCGACGCGAACCGGCTGGCCCACCTGCTCGCCGCGCGCGGCGTCGGCCAGGAGTCCGTCGTGGGCGTGGCCCTGCCGCGCTCGCCGGAGCTGGTCGTGGCCCTGCTGGCCGTCCTGAAGGCCGGCGGCGCCTACCTGCCGGTGGACCCGGAGTACCCGGCCGAGCGCATCGAGTTCATGCTGCGCGACGCCGCTCCCACGCTGCTCCTGACCGACTCCGCGATCGTCGCCGGTCTGCCCGGCGGCACCTGCCCGTACCTGGTCCTGGACGACGCGGACACGTCCGCGGCCGTCGCCGCGTCCCGCGCCGAGGCCCTGCCGGCCGCCGCTCACGACCGGGTGGACCAGCTCGCGTACATCATGTACACCTCCGGCTCCACCGGTGTGCCCAAGGGCGTCGGGGTCACCCACCGGGCCGTGTCCGGCCTGGCGCTGGACCGCCAGTACCGCGGGGGCGCCCACGAGCGGGTCCTCGTGCACTCCGCCCAGTCCTTCGACGCCTCCACCTACGAGCTGTGGACCCCGCTGCTGGGCGGCGGCACCGCCGTGGTCGCCCCCGTCGGCAAGCTGGACGCCGCGGCGCTGGCCGCGGTCATCGCCGAGCAGCGGGTCACCGCGCTGTGGCTGACCGCCGGTCTGTTCAAGGTGATCGCCGACGAGAACCCGGAGTGCTTCGCCGGCGTCCGCGAGGTGTGGACCGGCGGCGACGTCGTCTCCCCGGCCTCGGTGACCCGAGCCCTGCGGGCCTGCCCCGGCCTCAAGGTCGTCGACGGCTACGGCCCGACCGAGACCACCACCTTCGCCACCACCCACCCGATGCCCGACCCCGAGCGGGTCGGCGAGCCGATCCCGATCGGCCGCCCGATGGACAACATGCGCGTCTACGTCCTCGACGCGGGCCTGCGCCCCGTGCTCCCGGGCGTGCCGGGCGAGCTCTACATCGCGGGTGCGGGCCTGGCCCGCGGCTACGCCCACCGCTCCGCGCTGACCTCCGAGCGCTTCGTGGCCTCCCCCTTCGGCGAGCCCGGCGAGCGGATGTACCGCACCGGCGACGTGGTCGCCTGGAACCCGGACGGCGCACTCGTCTTCCAGGGCCGCGTGGACACCCAGGTCAAGATCCGCGGCTTCCGCATCGAGCCCGCCGAGGTCGAGGCCGCGCTGGCCGGGCACCCCGGCGTGGCCCAGGCCGTGGTCACCTGGAACGAGGACCGGGCCGGCGAACGGCGGCTCATCGGCTACGTGGTCCCGCGCGTGGACGGCTCCGACACCTCCGGCGCCGCGGAGCAGGTCGACGAGTGGGAGGAGATCTACGACGACCTGTACGCCGTGTCCGACGCCCGCTGGGGCGAGGACTTCACCGGCTGGAACTCCAGCTACACCGGCGGCCTGCCCATCGCGCTGGACGAGATGGCCGTGTGGCGCGACGCCGCCGTGGAACAGATCACCAACTGGTCCCCGCGCCGCGTGATGGAGATCGGCGTCGGCACCGGCCTGCTGATGTCGCAGACCCTCGGGCAGGTCGAGGAGTACTGGGGCACCGACATGTCGGCCGCGGTCGTCGACCGGCTGCTCGTGCAGGTGGAGCAGACCGGGTTCGGTGACCGGGTGCACCTGCGGCACCAGAACGGCGACGACATCTCCGGTCTGCCGCGCGAGCACTTCGACCTCGTGGTCATCAACTCGGTCGTCCAGTACTTCCCCGACGCCGAGTACATGGACCTGGTCCTGGCCGGCGCCATGGAACTGCTGGCCCCCGGCGGCCGGATCCTGATCGGTGACGTCCGCAACGCCGCCACCCTGCGGCTCTTCCGCAGCGGCGTGCAGCGCGCCCTGCACCCCGAGGCCTCCGCCTCGGTGAGCCGCGCCGCCGTCGCCCGCGCCATCCTGATGGAGAAGGAACTCGTCCTCGACCCCGAGTGGTTCACCCGCTGGGCCGAGCGGCACGGCGCGGGAGGTGTGGACATCCGGCTGAAGGCCGGCCGTCCGCACAACGAGCTGACCCGCCACCGCTACGAGGTCCTGCTGCACAAGGCACCCGTGGCCGCGCTCGACCTGGGCGAGGTCCCGGCCCTGGCCTGGGGCCGCCGGGTCGAGGACTTCCTCGGCCTGGAGGAGCTCGTCCGCAGCCACGGCGAGCAGCCCGTACGCGTCACCCGCATCCCCAACGCGCGTCTCGCCGACGAGGTCGAGGCCGCCGCCGCGATCGGTGTGATCTCCGCACCCGCCGCCGCGGGCCCGGTGCTCGACCCGCAGGACCTGCGCGAGTGGGCCGCCGAGCGCGGCTGGGGCGTCGTGCTCACCTGGTCGGCCGCCGCGGCCGAGTGCTTCGATGCGGTCATCCTCCCGGCCGGGCCCGTCACGGACCAGGTCCTGACCGGCGGGTTCACCCCGTCGGGCCGGGCCGACCGGCTGCTGGCCAACGAGCCGGCCGCCGCGGGCCGGATCGGCACCCTGGTCGGCGCCCTGCGCGACTGGCTGGGGGAGCGGCTGCCGGACCACCTGGTGCCGTCCTCCGTCGTCGCCATCGCCGAGGTGCCGCTGACCCCGAACGGGAAGCTGGACCAGCGGGCCCTGCCCGCACCGGACTTCGCCGCCGCGGCCACCGGCCGGGCCCCGCGCACCCCGCAGGAAGAGGTCCTGTGCGGCCTGTTCGCCGCGGTGCTCGGCCTGGACCGGGTCGGCATCGACGACGACTTCTTCGCCCTGGGCGGGCACTCCCTGCTCGCCACCCGCCTGGTGAGCCGGATCCGCGAGGCCCTGGACGTCGAACTGCCCATCCGGGTCGTGTTCGAGGCGCCCACGGTCGTGGAGCTGGCCCTGCACCTCGCGGCCGGCGCGCCGGTCCGGCCGCCGCTGCGCCGCACGGCCGAGCGCCCGGAGTCCGTACCGCTGTCCTTCGCCCAGCGCCGGCTGTGGTTCATCGACCGCTTCGAGGGCCCCTCGGCGACGTACAACGCGCCCTTCCCGCTGCGCCTGACCGGCGAGCTGGACCTGCCGGCGCTGGAGGCCGCGCTGCGCGACGTCGTGGCCCGCCACGAGAGCCTGCGCACGCTGATCGTCGAGGACGCCGACGGCGTCCCGGCCCAGCGAGTGCTGCCGGCCGACGAGGCGGAGCTGCACGTGCCGCTCGTGGAGGTGGCGCAGGGCGGGCTCGCCGACGCCATGGCCGAGGCCTCGGCGTACCTCTTCGACCTGGCCACCGAGATCCCGGTACGGGCCCCCGTGCTCCGGCTCGGCGACCGGGAGCACGTCCTGGTCCTGCTGATCCACCACATCGCGAGCGACGGGTCCTCCATGGCCCCGCTGGCCCGCGACCTCGCCACCGCGTACGCGGCCCGCAAGGAGGGCGGCGCCCCGCAGTGGGCGGACCTCCCGGTCCAGTACGTCGACTACACGCTGTGGCAGCGCGAGGTGCTCGGCGACGAGGAGGACCCGGCCAGCGCCCTCGCCGCGCAGGTGGGCTACTGGCGCGAGGAGCTGGCGGGTGTGCCGCAGCCGCTGCAGCTCGCCTCCGACCGCCCGCGCCCGGCCAAGGCCTCCCACCGCGGCGACGCCGTGGAGTTCGCCCTGGCCCCCGAGGTGGCGGCCGCGGTCGAGGAACTGGCGCGCCGGCACGGCGCGACCTCCTCGATGGTGCTCCAGGCCGCGCTGGCGGTACTGCTGCACGGACTCGGCGGCGGCGACGACCTGACGATCGGCTCCCCGATCGCCAACCGCACCGACGAGGCCCTCGCCGAACTGGTCGGCTTCTTCGTCAACACCTGGGTGCTGCGCGTCGACCTGTCGGGCAACCCCGCCTTCACGGAGCTGCTGGAGCGGGTCCGGGGCAAGTCCCTGGCCGCGTACGACAACCAGGACGTTCCCTTCGAGCGGCTGGTGGAGGTGCTGAACCCGGAGCGGTCCACCGCCTACTCCCCGCTCTTCCAGGTGATGTTCGCCTGGCAGAACTTCGCCCGGAAGGACTTCGCCCTGCCGGGTCTGCAGGTGGAGTTCGAGCGGGTCCGCACCGAGACCGCCAAGTTCGACCTGTTCTTCAACATGGCCGACCTGCCCGGCATGGGAGTGGTGGGTCTCCTGGAGTACGCCACCGACCTGTTCGACCGGGAGACGGCCCGGGCCGTCGCCGACCGCTTCGTACGGGTGGTGGGCCTGCTGGCCGCCACGCCCGAACAGCGGGTGGCCGCGGTCGAGCTGGTGCGGCCGGACGAGCGCGAGCTGGTGCTGCACGGCTTCAACGCCACCGCGCGGCCCACCCCCGAGGTGACCGTTCCCGCGCTCTTCGAGCTGCAGGTCGCCGAGCGGCCCGACGCGGTCGCGCTGGTCTGCGGCGAGGAGTCGCTGACCTACCGCGAGCTGGACGAGCGGGCGAACCGGCTGGCGCGCGAACTGACCCGGCACGGCGTCGGCCCGGAGACCGTGGTGGGCGTCGCCCTGCCGCGCACGGCGGACCTCGTCGCGGCCCTGCTCGCGGTGCTGAAGGCGGGCGGCGCCTACCTGCCGATCGACCCGAAGTACCCCAGCCGGCGCCTGGAGCACATCCTGGCCGACGCACGGCCGAGGCTGGTGCTGACGGACGCGGCCACCGCCGGTGTCCTGCCCGACTCCGGGATCACCCGGCTGTACCTCGGTGACCTGGCCCTCGGCGGCTCCGCGGACGCCACCGGCCCCTTCGGCGACGCCGACCGCCCGGCGGCCCTGCTGCCGGACCACGCGGCCTACGTCATGTACACCTCCGGCTCGACGGGTGTGCCGAAGGGCGTCACCGTCACCCACTCCAACGTGGTCAACGGCGTGCTGCGACTCGCCTCCACGATCGGCGTGAACTCCGGCACCCGTACGCTCGCCGGCGCCTCCGTCAACTTCGACGTCTCCGTCTTCGAGGTCTTCACCACGCTGGTGGCGGGCGGCACGGTCGAGCTGGCCCGTGACGTCCTGGTCATCGGCGAGCAGGGCGGCTGGACCGGCGGCGTGATCAGCACGGTCCCCTCGGTCCTCGCCGAGCTCCTCGACCAGGTCAACGGCAAGATCACCGCGGACGCGGTGGTGTTCGCCGGCGAGGCACTGCCCGCGTCCCTGGTCCGCCGGGTCCGCGAGGCCGTCCCCGGGGTCCGGGTCATCAACGCCTACGGCCAGACCGAGAGCTTCTACGCCAGCACCTTCGCGCTGCCGGCCGACGAGGAGTGGGACGGCACGCACACCGCCCCGATCGGCGCGCCCCTGGGCAACATGCGCGCGTACGTCCTGGGAGCGGGCCTCGGCCCCGTGCCCGTGGGCGCGGTGGGCGAGCTCTACGTGGCGGGCAACGTCTCCCGCGGCTACCACGGCCGCGCCGCCCTGACCGCCGAGCGCTTCGTCGCCGACCCGTACGGTGCGCCCGGATCTCGGATGTACCGCACCGGCGACCTGGCCCGCTGGCGGGCCGACGGGCAGCTGGAGTACGTCGGCCGCGGCGACGCCCAGCTCAAGATCCGCGGGTTCCGCATCGAGCCCGGCGAGATCGAGGCCGCCCTGACGGCCCACCCCGGGGTGGAGCACGCCGTGGTGACCGGCCAGACCGGCCCCGACGGGGCCAAGCGCCTCGTCGGCTACGTCGTCAGCTCCCCGGACTCCGGCGGCCAGGTGGACGCGCAGGGCCGGTTCGAGGCCGATATGACCTCCGGCATCACCATGCGGGAGCTGCGCCGCTTCGTCACGGGCCGGCTGCCGGAGTTCATGGTCCCGGCGGTGCTCGTGCCGCTGGACCGGCTGCCCCTGGCCCCCAACGGCAAGCTGGACCGGGCGGCCCTGCCCGAGCCGGACTTCGCCGGGGAGAGCTACCGCGCCCCGCGCAGCCGCACCGAGGAGGTGCTGGCGGGGGTCTACTCCGAGGTGCTCGGCCTCGAACGGGTCGGCATCGACGACGACTTCTTCGCCATCGGCGGCGACAGCATCCGGTCCATCCAGATCGTCTCCCGCGCCAAGGCACACGGCGTCGTCGTCAACCCGCGGCAGATATTCGAGCTGCGGACGGTGGCCGAGCTGGCCGCCGCGGCGGGCAGCCAGAACCTCGGCCCCGTCCTGGCGGAGCTGGAGGGAGGCGGCACCGGCTTCATGCCGCTGCCCCCCATCGCCAAGTACATGCTCGAACTCGGCAGCAGCTTCAACCGGTTCTCGATGTCCGCGGCGCTCGACCTGCCCGCCGGTATCGACGAGGACGGGCTGACGGCGGTACTGACCGCGGTGCTCGACCACCACGACATCCTGCGCTCCCGTCTCGTCCTCGACGGCGACGGCAGCCTGGACATCGCCGCCCCCGGCACGGCCCCGGTGGCCGGGCTGGTCCGGCGGGTGGCCTGCGAGGGCACGTGGGACGAGGCCTGGCTGGAGACGGCCAGGGCCGAACTGGACGCCGCGACCGGCCGGCTGGACCCGGCGGCCGGCACCATGGCCCAGTTCGTCTGGTTCGCGCCGGAGCAGGGAGCCGGCCGACTGCTGGTGGTCCTGCACCACCTGGTCGTCGACGGCGTGTCCTGGCGCATCCTGCTCCCGGACTTCGCCACGGCGTGGGAGCAGATCGCCGCGGGCTCCGCCCCGAGCCTGCCCGCCGTCGGCACCTCCGCGCGCCGCTGGGCGCACGCGCTGCACCACGAGGCCTCCGACCCCGACCGCATCGCCGAGCTGGGCCAGTGGTCCGAGATCGTGGACTGCAACGACCCGGTGCTCGGCTCGCGTCCCCTGAACCCCGCGGTGGACGTCATGTCCACCGTGGAGACGGTCTCCCTGGAGCTGTCGGAGCAGGTCTCCGAGGCGCTGCTGACGGCGGTGCCCACGGCCTTCCACGGCGGGGTCAACGACGGTCTGCTGGCCGCCCTCGCCCTCGCGGTGACCCAGTGGCGCGCCGACCGGGGTGTCGAGGAGTCCTCGACGCTGATCCGGCTGGAGGGCCACGGCCGCGAGGAGCAGGTCGTGCCCGGCGCCGACCTGTCCCGTACGGTCGGCTGGTTCACCAGCATGTTCCCCGTACGGCTCGACCTCGCCGGTCACGACGTCCAGGAGGCCCTCGCCGGCGGCGCGGCCGCGGGCGCCGTCCTCAAGACGGTCAAGGAACAGCTCGTGTCCATCCCGGACAAGGGCGTCGGCTTCGGCCTCCTGCGCTACCTCAACCCGTCCACCGCGGCCGAGCTCGACTGGCGCGCGACCCCGCAGATCTCGTTCAACTACCTGGGACGGGTCGCCGCCGGCGACACCTCCGACGGGCAGCGGGCCGCCGGCTGGAACCTGGCCGCCGACGCCCTCGGTCTCGCCGCCGACCTGGACGCGGACATGCCCGCGCTCTCCACGGTCGAGATCAGCGCCTACGTCACCGACACCGACCGGGGCCCGCGGTTCAACGCCCGCGTCTCCTACCCGGCGGGCGTCCTCGCGCAGGCCGAGGCCCAGGAACTGACCGACCTGTGGGTCCGTGCGCTGGAGGGCCTCGCCCACCACGTCACCGCCCCCGGCGCCGGCGGCCTGACGCCCTCCGACCTCCCGCTGGTCCGCATGACGCAGGGCGAGATCGAGAACTGGGAGGCGCAGTACCCGGGTCTGGCCGACGTCTGGCCGCTGACCCCCCTCCAGTTCGGTCTGCTCTTCGAGACCATGCGCCTGGAGGAGAACGCCTTCGACCCGCACATCGTGCAGGTGGCCTTCCACGTCCAGGGCCGGGTCGACGCGGCCCGGATGCGGGTGGCGGCGCAGGCGCTCCTCGACCGGTACGCCAACCTGCGCACCGCCTTCGTCACCGACGCGAACGGGGACCTCACCCAGCTCGTTCTCGACCGGGTCGAACTGCCCTGGCGGGTCGCCGACCTGCGCGGGCTCGACGACGCGGCCCGCGAGGAGGGCCTGGAGCGGATCCTCGCCGAGGACCACTACGCACAGTTCGACCCGGCCAGGCCGCCGATGCTGCGGGCCTCGCTGGTCCGGCTGGCGGCGGAGACCTCCGAACTGGTGCTCACCGTGCACCACGCGCTCTTCGACGGCTGGTCGTTCCCGCTGCTCGTACGGGACCTCGCGTACCTGTACGCGTCCGAGGGCGACGCATCCGGGCAGCCGCGCGTGCCCGAGTACCGGGAGTTCCTGCGCTGGCTGTCCCGGCGGGACGACAAGGCGGCGGCCGCGGCCTGGGCCAAGGAGATGGAGGGCGTCAGTGAGCCCACCCTGCTCACCTCCGAGACCCCGGTGGACGGCGGCGAGGACGCCCGCGTCGGGCAGGTCGACATCCCGCTGCCGCTGGACGAGGCCCGCGCCCTGAAGAAGCGCGCCGCCGAACTGGGCGTGTCGATGGGCACCCTGGTCCAGGGCGTGTGGGCGCTGATGCTCGGCCAGCTCACCGGAAAGCGGGACGTGATCTTCGGAACCACGGTCTCCGGCCGCCCGGCCGAGGTGCCCGGCGTCGACCAGATGGTGGGCCTGTTCGTCAACTCCCTGCCCATCCGCGCCGAGTACGCACCGAGCGAGACCCTCGGCCAGGTGCTGAAGAACCTCCAGGAGCGGCAGACCGCCCTGCTGGACCACCACCACTTCGGACTCCACCGCATCCAGCGGGAGGCGGGTCTGAAGGAGCTCTTCAACACCATCGTGCTGTTCCAGTCCTTCCCGGTCGACAAGGAGGCACTGGGCGCGGCCAACACCGCGGCGGGCGTCTCGTTCACCGGGATCCGCCCCTCCGCCGGCGCCGCCTACACGGTGGGCCTGGCGGCCGACGCCGAGCCGTACCTGCGCATGATCCTGCAGTACCAGCGGCAGGCCATCGCCGCGGAGACGGTGGAGCGGATCGCGGACCGGGTGCTGCACATCCTGCGGCAGCTGATCGCCGACCCGCAGATCCCGGTGGGCGCGCTGGACGTCCTGCACGAGGCCGAGCGCGACCGGCTCCTGCTCGCCTTCAACCGGACGCAGACCGAGACCCCGGCCCTCACGCTGCCCGCACTGTTCGAGCGGAAGGCGGCCGAGGCACCGGACGCCGTCGCGGTGCTCTTCGAGGACGAGAAGGTGACCTACGGGGAACTGGACGCGCGGGCCGACCGGCTGGCGCGGGTCCTCGTCGAGCGGGGCGTCGGACCGGAGACGGTCGTCGGCGTGGCCCTGCGGCGCTCGCCGCAGTGGCCGGTCGCGGTCCTCGCCGTGATGAAGGCGGGCGGCGCCTACCTGCCGCTGGACCCGGCCTACCCGGCCGACCGGCTCACGTACATGGTCGAGGACTCGGCGACCGGGCTGATCCTGACCGACGGCGCCACCGTGGACCGGCTGCCCGACCTGCCGTCGGAGCTGCTGAACCTGGACGCCCCGGAGCTCGCCGCGGCCCTGACCGCCGCGGACGACGGCCCGCTGTCCGCAGTCGGCCGGTTCCGGCCGGCTGCGGTGGCCAACACCGCCTACGTCATCTACACCTCGGGCTCCACCGGCCGCCCCAAGGGCGTGGCCGTCACGCACACCGGCTTCGCCAACATGGTCGCCGAGGTGACGGAGCTGCTCGGCATCACCGCCGACAGCCGGGTCCTGCAGTTCGCCTCGCCGAGCTTCGACATCTCCGTCGGCGAGATGTGCATGTCCCTCTTCGCCGGCGGCGCCCTGGTGATGGCCGACCCCGACCGGCTCGCCCCGGGGACCCCGCTCGCCGAGACGGCCGACGCGTTCGGGGTGACCCACGCGATCCTGACGCCCACGGTGCTGGCCGCCATGCCGGCGGGCTCGCTCTCCACCGTCGAGTCCCTGATGGTGGCCGGTGAGGCCACCGCGCCGGAGCTGGTGGCCACCTGGTCGGCCGGACGCCGGATGTTCAACGGCTACGGCCCGACCGAGACCACCGTCGGCGCCACCGTGAGCGAACTGCTCGCCGGCGCCCCCGTGTCCATCGGACGCCCGATCCGCAACACCCGGGTCTACGTCCTGGACTCGGCGCTGCGCCCGGTCCTGCCGGGCGTGCCCGGCGAGCTGTACATCGCCGGCGCGGGCCTCACCCGCGGCTACCTCGGCCGGTCGGAGCTGACCGCCCAGCGGTTCGTGGCCTGCCCGTTCGGCGAGCCCGGGGAGCGGATGTACCGCACCGGCGACCTGGTCGAGTGGACCGGGGACGGCGAGCTGGTCTTCCGCGGCCGCACCGACCACCAGATCAAGATCCGCGGGTTCCGCATCGAACTCGGCGAGATCGAGACCGCGCTGACGGCCCACCCGACCGTGGACCACGGCGTCGTGACCGCCCGGGACAACCTGGCCGGCGACAAACAGCTCGTCGCCTACGTGATCCCCGCACCGGGCGAGAGCGTGGTGGCCGAGGACCTGCGCAAGCACCTCACCAGCCGGATGCCCGAGTACATGGTCCCGTCCGCCTTCGTCACGCTGGAGCAGCTGCCGCTCACCCCGAACGGCAAGCTGGACCGCGAGGCCCTGCCCGACCCGGAGTTCAAGGGCGGAGCCGACTACCGCGCACCGCGCAACCCGCTGGAGACCACCCTGGCGAAGCTGTTCGCCGAGGCGCTCGAACTGGAGAAGGTCGGCATCGACGACGACTTCTTCGACCTGGGCGGCCACTCGCTGCGCCTGACCCGCCTCATCAGCCGGATCCGCGCGGTCCTCGGGGCCAAGGTCCCGATCCGCGTGATGTTCGGCGCCACCACCGTGGCGAAGCTGGCCGAGTACCTGGAGGCCCAGGTCAAGACCAGCCGGGCACCGGTCTTCGCCGACCCGTTCGCCGTGGTCCTCCCGATGCGGACCGAGGGCACGAAGCCGCCCCTGTGGTTCATCCACCCGGGTGTCGGACTGTGCTGGTCCTACGTGGGCCTCGCCCAGCTCCTCGGCGACCGGCCGGTGTACGGCATCCAGGGCCGCGGGTTCGACGGCACGGGCCGGGCCGGGTCCACGCAGGCCATGCTCGACGACTACCTGGAGCAGATCCTCGCGGTCCAGCCGGAGGGCCCGTACCACCTGGTGGGCCACTCCACGGGCGGCACCTACGCCCACGCCCTCGCCGCGGAACTGACGCGGCGCGGACACGAAGTGGCGCTGCTCGCCCTCATGGACAGCCCGCCCAGCGCCTGGTTCCGGCACATCGAGGACCCGGTGAACATGCCGGAGGTCCGCGAGTTCTTCAAGGAGTTCTTCATCGGCTCCGGCGTGGACGAGGACCGCGAGGCGCTGGTGGAGAACGGCAGCCACCTCTTCAAGTCGCACGCCGAGATGCTCCTGGAGTGGGACTCGCCGGTCTACGACGGTGACGCCGTGTTCTTCAACGCCACGCAGAACCCGGACGAGTCCTACGCCGGCATCTGGGCCCCGCACATCGGCGGCAGCGTCCACGAGTACGACATCGACGCCACGCACATGGGGATGCCGAAGGCCCAGCCGGCGGCCGAGATCGCCCGCATCATCAACCTGCACCTCGAGGGGAACTGACCATGACCGGGACATCCGCCGACACGGACGGGACGGAAGCCGCGGCCTTCGTCGACGACCTGGGCATCAATCCGGAGTTCTTCTGGCTGCGGGGCCACCGGCCCGAGCACCCGGTCGAGGTCAACGACTACGGCATCGTCAACGTGTACGGCTACAAGGAGGTGCTGGAGGTCGTCGCCGACCCGGGGACGTACTCCAGCGACGTCGCCGAACTGATCGCCGGCGACGTGGAGATCGACCCGGAGTTCAGCGACGGCACCCTGCTGCAGTCCGACCCGCCGGACCACACCAAGCTCCGGAAGATCATCAGCAAGGCGTTCACCCGCGGCATGGTCGCGGCCCTGGAGCCCCGGATGGTCGAGATCACCCACGAGCTGCTCGACCAGGTGTCCGACCAGGACAGCATCGAGATGGTCGACGACCTCGCCTACCCGATGCCGATCATCGTCATCTCCGAGCTGCTCGGCGTACCGCAGAGCGACCGCGACCTGTTCAAGACCTGGGTCGACCGGATGGCCCACAGCGCGGTCGCCCTCACCTCCGGCGACCGCGACCTGGACGAGGACGTCGACGCCCAGGCCGCCATGCGGGTCGTCCCGGAGATGTTCCAGTACCTGCGCGAGCACGCCGCCGAACGCCGCCTCAAGCCCCGCGAGGACCTGCTCACCAAGCTGGTCGAGGCGGAGGTCGACGGCGAACGGCTCAGCGACAACGCGGTGGTGAACTTCGCCAACGAGCTGCTCGTCGTCGGCCACGCCACCACCAGCGCCCTGCTCGGCAACACCCTCCTGTGCCTGGACCGCTACCCCGAGCACCTGGCCGCGGTGCGCGGGAACCCGCAACTGACCCCCGGCCTCGTCGAGGAGTCGCTGCGCTACCTGAGCCCGATCGCGACGGCCTACAAGGCCTGCGTCGCCGAGGGCGAGCTCGCCGGCGTCAAGGTGCACCCGGGGCAGCTGGTCGCCATCTCGCTCTCGGCGGCCAACCGGGACGAGCGCCAGTTCACCCGCCCGCACCTGTTCGACCCGGCCCGCGACCCCAATCCGCACATCGGCTTCGGCCGGGGCATCCACTTCTGCCTCGGCGCGCCGCTGGCCCGGATGGAGGGCCGGATCGCGACGGACATCCTGCTGGACCGCTTCCCGAAGCTGCGGACGGACCCGGACAACCCGCCGGCCTTCCTGCCGCTGCCCCACGTCATCTCCACCTCCGAGCTCCCGCTCCTCGTCCGATGAGGCCCCGACCCGAAGCCCGCGGCCGGGCCGCCGAAGGAGAACCCCGATGAGCAGCACCACGACCAGCCCCGTCGACAAGTGGGAGATGCACCCGCGGCATTTCTGGCTGCGCGGCATCCGGCCCGAGAAGCCGGTGGTCCACGACCCCGAGGTCGGGATGTGGCACGTCTACGGGTACCCGGAGACCCTGGAGATCCTCAGCGATCCCGGGACCTACTCCTCCGCGGTGGCCGCGCGCTACGTCAGCCCCGAACAGGCCGCCGTCGCCTTCGACGGCAACCTGACCCAGGCGGACCCGCCCGAGCACCAGCAGCTGCGCAAGCTGGTCGGCCGCACCTTCACCCTGAAGATGGTGGCCGAGCTCGAATCACGCATCACCGCCCTCACCCACGAGCTCCTCGACGAGATCGAGGGCGACACCTTCGACCTCGCGGAGGCCCTCGCCTACCCGCTGCCCGTGATCGTCATCTGCGACATGCTCGGGATCCCGCGCGAGGACCGCGACCTCCTCAAGGAGTGGGCGGACCAGTCCCTCATGGCGAGCGCCCAGCTCACCACCCACCAGGGCGACCAGGCGCAGGAGGAGTCCCTCGACACCCAGGCCGAAGCGGCCATGGCGATGGGCTTCTACATCCTGGAGCTGGTCACCCAGCGGCGGGCCGAACCGCAGGACGACCTGCTGTCCCGGCTCTGCGAGGCGGAGGTGGACGGGGAACGGCTGACCGACCGGCAGATCGTCAACTTCGCGAACCTGCTGATCTCGGCCGGCCACATCACCACCACCATGCTGCTGGGCAACACCATCCTGTGCCTGGACGCCTTCCCGGACGTCGACGAGCGGGTCCGCAACGACCGCTCGCTGGTGCCCACCCTGCTGGAGGAGTCGCTGCGCTACCTGAGCCCGCTCGCGGCGGGCTACCGGGTCACCACGCGCGACGTCGAGATCGGCGGGGTGACGGTGCCCGAGGGCGACGTCCTGGAGGTGTGGTTCTCCGCAGCCAACCGCGACGCCCGGGTGTTCGACAACCCGGACGTCTTCGACCCGGCCCGCGCGCCCAACCCGCAGATCGGCTTCGGCCGGGGCATCCACTTCTGCCTCGGCGCCCCCCTGGCACGGCTGGAGGGCCGGGTGGCCATGAACATCCTGTTCGACCGCTTCCCGAAGCTGCGCGTCGACCCGGACCGGAAGCCGACCTTCCTCACCTCCCCGGAGTTCACCGGGGTCTGGAAGCTGCCGATCCGCGTCGACTAGGCGGTGCCCCAGAACCCCGGCGGCCCGGACCCGGACCCCCCTCCGGATCCGGGCCGCCGGGCCCGTACCCCCCCCACGCACACACCACCCCGCGCAGGACAAGGAGCATCTCTTGACCCACTACGACGTGATTGTGGTCGGCGCGCGGTGCGCCGGGGCTCCGGCCGCGATGCTGCTCGCGCGCGCCGGCTACCGGGTGCTCATGGTCGAGCGCGGGACCTTCCCCAAGGACACCCTCTCCACGCTCTACATCCATCAGCCCGGAGTCGCCGCCCTCGCCCGCTGGGGCCTGCTGCCCGCCGTGGTGGCCACCGGCGCCCCCGCCCTCGACCACGTCCGCTACACCCACGGCGACATCCGGCTCGAAGGCTGCTCCTGGGCCGCCGACGGGCAGGGCGCCGCCTACGCCCCGCGCCGCTATCTGCTCGACCCGATCCTCGCGCAGGGCGCCGTCGACGCGGGCGTCGAGTTCCGCGAGAACTGCTCGGTCAGTGACCTCGTCTTCGACGGCGACCGCGTCGTCGGCGTCCGGCTCGGCCCCTCCGCGGGCGGCGCCGTCGAGCGGGCCACCCTCGTCATCGGCGCCGACGGAATGCGCTCGACCGTGGCCGCGAAGGCCGGCGCCCCCTTCGTCGTCGAGGACCCGACGTCCACCTGCGCCTACTACTCCTACTGGTCCGGCCTCGAACCCGGCTTCCGGCTGTTCGACACGCCCGGCCACTGGGTCGGCACCGTACCGACCAACGACGGCGCGACCCTCGTCGCCGGCTATTTCCCGCAGGAACAGTTCCACAGCGTCCGCGGCGACGCCCTGAACGCCCTGCTCACGAACGTCGAGAAGACCGCCCCCGAGCTGCGGGAGGAAATGGCGGGCGGCGCCCGCCTGGAGCGCGTCTACGGCACCGGCGACCAGCGCAACTTCTTCCGGCAGGCCACCGGAGCGGGCTGGGCGCTCATCGGCGACGCCGGCCACCACAAGGACTCGATCACCGCGCGCGGCATCACCGACGGCTTCTACCAGGCCCAGCTGCTCGCGGACTGCATCGGCGACGGCCTGCACGACCCCGAGCGGCTGCGGGCGGCCCTGGACACCTTCGCCGAGCAGCGGCTGGAGGGCCTCATGCCCGAGTACCGCGCCACCTTGAAGACGGCCCGGCTGGACCCGCCGCCGCACCACCTGGACCTGCTGCGCGCCATCGCCACCAGCCGGGACCTGACGGACCGGTACTTCTCGACGCTGTCCGGTGTCTGCCCGATCGACGAATTCGTCACCCCCGAACTGCTCGACCTGATGGAAGAGATGGAAATGAAAGGACTGAACGGATGACCGACGGGACGACCGACGGGAGGGCCGAAGGGACGGCCGGCAGCGACCGGCCGCCGCTCACCCTCGGGCAGGAGCTCATCCGGTCCGCCCACCGGGAAGGGCCCGGACCCGAGGCGGCGTACGCCCACCACCCGGTCCTCGCACTGAGGCTGACCGGCGTCCTCGACCGGACCGAACTGACCGCGGCGCTGCGCCGGCTGGTGGCCCGGCACGAACCGCTGCGCACCACCTTCACCGAAGCCGGCGGCGCGCCCGCCCAGCAGATCTGGCCGGCCGGTCCGCTGGAGCTGGAGTTCACCGACCTGGAGCCGGCGCCCGCCGACGCACGGCCGGAGCGGCTCGGCGCCCGCATCGCCGAACTCGCCGCGAGACCCTACGACCTCACCTCCGGCCCGCTCCTGCGCTCCCTGCTGATCCGCCTCGGCCCCACCGAGCACGTACTGGTGCTCGCCGCCCACCGCATCGCCGTGGACACCCGCTCCGAGACGATCCTCACCACCGAACTCGCCGAGCTGTACGCTGCGGCCGTCTCCGGTCGCCCCGCCCGACTGCCCGAACTCCCCGTCCGCTACGCCCAGTACGCGGCCGAACAGCGCGCCCGCGTCACCGAGGCCGCACTCGCGGCCCAGCTCGACCACTGGCGAAGCCACCTCGCCGGCCTGCCCGCACTGCGGCTGCCCACCGACCGCGCCCGGTCCCGGGCGCGCGGCGCCGCCGCGGCCCGGCACACCTTCCGGGTACCGGCGCGGACCGCGCGCGTGCTCGCCGAGACGGCCGCCGCGCACGGCGGCACCCTGTTCGCGGGTCTGTTCACGGCCTGTCAGGTGCTGTTCTCCCGGCACACCGGCCAGGAGGACCTGGCACTCGGCACCCGTGCGAGCGGCCGCCCCCGGCCGGTGCTCGACGGCCTGGTCGGCGCCTTCGACAACCCCCTCCTGCTGCGCGCCCACGTACGGCCCGAGGCGCCGTTCACCGAACTCCTCGCCGCAACCTGCGCCACCCTCGCCGAGGGCCTCGCCCACCAGGACGTGCCCTTCGAGCAGGTCCGCAGCGCCCTGGGCGAGGGCAAGGACGCCGGCGACACCCCCGGCGTACAGGTGATGGTCGCGCTGCGCGGCGCCGCCGGGGCGGCCGAGCCCGCGCAGCCGCCCGCACTGGCCGTGTGCGCCTTCCCGCCGCCCGGGGTGCCCGCGGAGTTCGACATCACCGTGGAGTTCACCGAGACCACCGCCGGCGACCTGGACGTCGTACTGGACTACGACAGCGCGCTGTTCGACGCCGTCACCGTGGAGGTGCTGGCCCGCCACCTGTCGGTGCTGCTCGGCGCCGCCGCGGCCGACCCGACGCTGTCCGTGGCGGACCTGCCGCTCGCCGACGCGGAGGAACTGCGGCTGCTCACCACCGAGTGGGCCGTCAACCGGGCCGAGTTCCCCTCGGACCGGTGCGTGCACGAGCTCGTCGCCGAACAGGCCCGGCTGAGCCCCGACGCGGTCGCCGTCACCGCCGGCCTGGAGACGCTCACCTACGCCGAACTGGACGCCCGCGCGAACCAGCTGGCCCACCTCCTCGTCGCCGACGGGGTCACGCCCGGCACCTTCATCGCCGTCTGCCTGCCCCGCGGCCCCGAACTCGTCACCGCGCTGCTCGCCGTCCTGAAGGCCGGTTGCGCCTACCTGCCGCTGAACCCCGACTACCCCGCGGACCGGCTCGGCTTCATGCTCTCCGACGCCGGGGTGCCCCTGTGCCTCACCGAGTCCTGGCTGACCGGCAGACTGCCGGTCACCGACACCCGGACGATCTGCCTGGACGAGCAGTACGCGGCCGTCGCCGAGCTGCCGACCGGGGCCCCGCGGGTCGAGGTCACCGCCGACGACCCCGCCTACCTCATGTACACCTCGGGCTCCACCGGCACACCCAAGGGCGCCGTGATCGGACACCGCTCGGTCGTCCGGCTGTTCTGCAACGCCGACTGGGTGTCGCTCGGCCCGGACGACGTCATGGCCCAGGGCTCGGACGTCACCTTCGACGCGGCCACCCTGGAGATCTGGGGACCCCTGCTCGCGGGCAGCCGGATGGTCGTCATCGACAAGGACACCCTGCTGGACCCGGCCGAGCTCACGGCCGCCCTGCGCCGGCACGGCGTCACCACCCTGTTCGTGACGACCGCCGTGTTCAACCAGATCGTCGCCGCCGACCCGTACGCCTTCGGCGCGCTGCGCCACGTGCTCTTCGGCGGCGAGGCGGCCAACTCGGTACGGGTGTCCGAGGTACTGGCGGCCGCCCCGCCGCAGCGGCTCGTGAACCTCTACGGCCCCACCGAGACCGCGGTCCTCGGTACCTGGCACCTCATCCGCGAGGCCGACGAGAACCTGACCGTCCCCATCGGCCGGGCCGTCGCGAACACCACGGCCTACGTCCTCGACGACCAACTGCGGCCGGCGCCGATCGGCGTGGCCGGCGAGCTGTTCATCGCCGGACCCGGAGTGGCCCAGGGCTACCTCAACCGGCCCGAACTGACTGCCGACCGCTTCCTGGACAACCCGCACGGCGGGGCCCCGGACCACCGGATGTACCGCACCGGCGACCTGGTGCGCTGGACCAGCGCGGGAGTCATCGAGTACGTGGGCCGCGCCGACCACCAGGTCAAGGTCCGCGGTTACCGCATCGAGCCGGGCGAGATCGAGCTCGTGCTCCAGCAGCACCCCCGGGTCGGGGTGGCGCTGGTGGTGGCCCTCGCCGACGGCGAGCACAAGCGCCTCGTCGGCTACGTGACCCACGCCGTGCCCGGACAGCCCCCGCAGCCGGCAGAGCTGCGGGAGTTCGTCTCGGCCCGGCTGCCGGTCCACATGGTTCCGTCCGCCCTCGTGTGCCTGGAGCAGTTCCCGCTCACCCCGAGCGGCAAGGTCGACCGCAAGGCCCTGCCCGCCCCCGAGCACGCCTCGGCCGCACCCGCGAGCGCCCTGGAACCCCGTACCGGGACCGAGCGGCTGCTCGCCCAGATCTGGTCCGACGTGCTCGGCGTCCCGACCGTCTCGGTCACCGACAACTTCTACGAGCTGGGCGGGGACTCCATCCTCGGCATCCGGGTGGTGGCCAGGGCGAAGAAGGCCGGGCTGGTGATCTCCGCCAAGGACGTGTTCCGCAAGCAGACGATCGCCGAACTCGCCACCACCGCCGTGGTGGCCGAAGCCGCCTGAGCACCCCGCTGCCCCTGCCCACCTCCGTCGAAGACCATTGCCGCGCCGCGGGCCCTGGGGCCCGCGGCCCTGGAGGAGACACAGCCATGACTGCCCCGACCCTTCCGTTGGCCGAACTCGCCGCCCTGGCCGACCCGGCGGCCCTCGACCTCACCGACCCGCAGACGTTCGACGACAACGACCCCCACGAGATGTGGCGGCCCTACCGCGCGCACAACCCGGTGTTCCGGCACGCCCCCAAGGGCGGCAACCCCGGCTTCTGGGTCTTCACCAAGTACGACGACATCATGGCCGCCTACCGCGACAACAAGCGGTACACCTCCGAGCAGGGCAACGTGCTCAGCACGCTGCTGCTCGGCGAGGATTCCGCCGCCGGCAAGATGCTCGCCGTCACCGACGGCCCGCGGCACCGCGAGATCCGCAACCTCATGATGAAGTCCTTCTCACCGCGGGTCCTCACCCCCGTCGTGGAGAACGTCCAGAAGCTCACCGACCGGCTGATCTCAGAAGCCGTCGAGATGGGCGAACTCGACTTCGTCACCGCGGTCGCCGACCGGATCCCCATCCACACCATCGGCGACCTCATGGGCATCCCGGCCGAGGACCGCGAGCAGCTCGTGGACTGGAACGCACAGACCCTGTCCCGCTACAGCGCCGACGACGGCGAAGAAGTGTCGCTGATGGCGCGCAACGAGATCGTGCTCTACATCTCCGGCCTGATGGCCGAGCGCCGCCGCAATCCGGGCGAGGACGTCCTCAGCACGCTGGCCACCGCCACCATCGACGGCGAACCGCTCAGCGAAGAGGAGATCATCTACAACGCCTACAGCCTGATCCTGGGCGGTGACGAGTCGAGCCGGGCCACCGCCTCCGGCATCGTGCACGCCTTCAGCCGGCACGACGACCAGTGGCGCCGCCTGAAGAACGCCGAGGTCACCCTGGAGAGCGCCACCGAGGAGGTCATGCGCTGGACCACCCCCACCATGCACTTCGGCCGGTACGCCCTCGTCGACATCCCGATCCGTGACCACGTCGTCAAGGCCGGCGAGATCGTCACGCTGTGGAACAGCTCGGCCAACTTCGACGAGGACGCCTTCGTCGACCCGTACACCTTCGACCTGGGGCGGACGCCCAACAAGCACGTCAGTTTCGGTCACGGCCCGCACTTCTGCCTCGGCGCCTACCTGGGCCGCGTCCACATGATCTCCATGCTGGAGTCGCTGCGCACCCGGGTCGCCGACATCGAACTGCTGGCCCCGCCCACCCGACTCTTCTCCAACTTCGCCAACGGACACGCCACCTTGAAGGTCCGCCTCACCGGCGAACGCTCGATCTGACGGCCGTCCCGGCGTCGATCGCTGCCGTTTGGGCACGACTGCCTTCCCGCCGCCGTTCATCGTCGACACTGCAGAGCGTCGGCCCCCGCGGCGATGACCTCGGCGAGCCGGTTGGCGAAGGCCGCGTTGCAGCCTCCGAGCCGGACGAAGCCGTGGCCGGCCACCGGCCCGTCGTTGGACAGGGAGGGAAGGGTCAGGTCGGCGAGCGCGAGCGCCGCCTGGAGGTTGGTGACGGCCTCCTCGCCGGCCCGGTAGGCGGTGTCCTGGCGCCGCTTGTACCTGGTTCGTTCGGAGTAGGTCATTTCGTACGGCATGCCTGTGATCTCTCGTGATAGGCCTGGGAGGTGACGCGCCGGAGCGCGTCGTGGATCTGGTTCCGTCCGGCGTCCGCTTCCGGGCATGGGCGTGCCCCGGCGGTGCGTCGTTCGGACGGGCCGCAGTGACCGGACGGCCGGCGGCGCGATGTGGTCTGACCTGCGGTGCGGGGAGCGGGTCGGGGCCCGGGCCGCGCCGGGGCAACGACATAGACCGTCAGGCTGAGTCTGTGCAGGGCCCGTGACTATCGGTTTCGATCTTCGTTTCAAAGGTGCAGGCGAGCACCCGTGTGACGCGTGGGGAAGGAGTGGGGTGTCAAGGAAGCCAGTGGCTGGCACCGCCCCACGCGTACGGCCGTCATGCGCCGTACCCGAATCCACGCCCCCCGGACGGAGAGCGGACGACCTTCCTCTCCGCCGCGGAGTAGCCGGGAGGGACACCGTCCTGGCCGCGCGCGGCCGTGGCCGCCTGCCCGAGCACCGAGGCGGGCGGGGTTCGGTGCCGCGGCGCAGCCTGTCGGGGCGGCCGCGTGAGGGTGATCTGGCGGACCAGCTGCTGGAAGCAGGCCAGCGCCGCGATCGCGGGAAGTGCGGACGACGTCCCGGCAGCGATCGTTCTGGGCGCCTGGGCCACGCACAGAAGCGTGGCCAGGGTGGAGAACAGCAGCACGATGGACCAGGAATGCAGCGCGCGGCGCTGGTGCAGCGCGGATCTGAGAATGGACAGGGAAGCGACCATCCAGGGGCCGTAGATCAGCAGGGGCCACCAGCCGACCACGGAGCGGGCCGTGTGGAGCCCGGCGCTGTGGCGCAGGGCGTCGCAGATGGCCAGCCCGCTGAGGATGCTCACCACGGCGGCGATGACGGCGACCAGCGCTGCCGTGAACAGGCTGCCCGTTCGCACCAGGGTCACGACCGGCGACTTCGACGGGCTCCGGCGGTGCCCGCTGGAGGCCTGCCTGGGCGGCCGCTCGGCAGGCGTGTGCTTCAGCCCCGCCACGAGGCCGAGGGCGCTGACCGTGTCACCGACGTCGTCGAAGCCGACGCGGCCGAAGGTCTCCGACTGCCGGGGCGGAGCGCTCTCCTGGAGAAGGATGGCGAGCTCCTCCGCCGGATCCCACGGCCGGTCGGGCTCACCGTGCCCGCCGAGCGGCTGCCCGGGTTGATCCTGCTGTAGGTGGTCCGGCCGGCGCCGGAACGCGGTGGTGTCCGGCTGCGGATGGTGGCCGTGGATGTCTGGGTATCCGTACGGCTCAAACACAGGAGCTGCCGCCCGAGTGCTCGTCGACAGGCGCCGTGGACGGGGCGGTGCTCCCCGACCTCCGGTCGAACTCGACCTGGATCACGCTCATCGTATGGAGGAAGTCCTCAAAGATCGAGGACGAGTAGCTCAGATCGATCTCCAGACTCTCGTGTTCCAGCGTTGCGGTCCCGGCCTCGCTGCACCCTGTTGCGCGTGGGGTGAAAGTCCACTTTCCGACCCGGGTGGCCCCGGCGTGAGAGCTGCCTCCCTGTCCGTCCTCTTCCGCAGATCTGCGGAAGAGGACGGGGAGCTTTGCTGTTGTCATATTCCATAAACGCTGCCGGTGTTGGTCAGGGTGTGCGCCATCCGGGTGATGGTGGCAGATGAATAGGCGTTGCCTGCCGTTTATCGGTTCTGCAAACACAACAGGAGTTCGGCAGGAATGTCCTGCCGTGCCGTTGCGCCGCAGCTCAGGGGGGCGATGAGCGGCGGGCCGGAGTCGGGCCCGAGTCCGGCCGCCGCCGACCGCCGGACGATCATCGGTTGAAAGGCTGAGATGCCGAGGCCGGGTCGATTGCTGCGCATGGCTGCAATCGGCAGGGAGGGCGCAACTCTGCATATGCCTCTGCGTTATGCCCGACGATCGCCGGGGCTCCGGTCGTGTGTGCCCCTTGAACCATCAGCCTTCGAAAGGACCAGCCGTGGGAGACATCCTCCTGTGGATCGTGCTGATCTCCGCCGCCCTGGGCACAGGTTGCACTGCTCTGACGTCATCAGGGACCGGCCGTCTGTGGCACGTGGACGCCCTTGAGCTGAGGCGCCAGCAACGCTTCAAGCACGTCCTGTCCTGTCATGTGGAGGCCATCCGGCGCTCTCGCCGGGAAGCCGCGGCACCGGGGCAGCCGGGAGGGGGGCCCGCGGGCTTCCCGGCCTGCGTGGGCGAGGATCCGTTCCGGTTCGTCGACGAGCCGTCTCTGCCGCCCTTCGCGGGAGCCCCCTACGGCGGTGCCCCACCCCGCCGCCGGCCGAGCCCACTCGCCGAATGACCGCGGCTCCGACGTCCCGCGGCTCCGGGGCGGGATGATCGCAGAATTGATCAAAAACCCCGGCAATCGGCACGTGGGCAGTCACATAAAACCCCGGCAATCCGTACATTGCTGGCTCCCGCCGCGGTAATGGGCACGGTAAATCGCGGTGGCCTGTCTAATTCCAGTTCGATGTACTTCCGTGCTGCTTTGTTCGGAGAAATGGAGAGAACTGCCAAGAATAAAAGAAATATCATCCGTCTATCTCTGGCGGGGGCTCCGGCCGGCAATTCGCAAGGGGCTGCCACCCTTCCCCGGGGCGCCCTCCGGCAGCAAGGTCTATCCGTCCCGCACCGCGTGCGAACACGAGAAGGGTTGCGTGAGCATGGCTCCGTACGGCGACCGATCCGATCGAGGCCCCTGGGCAGCCGCCCGACGCCGTGTCCGGCCGGCGGCAGTCCGGGTGGCGAGAGCAGTGCGGGCGGCGCTGTTGGGGGTGACACGCCGCCTGGCCCAGGCGCTCGCGGCCGGCGCGGTCCGATCGACCCGGACGGAAATATGCTCGACCCAGGTGCTCCAGGACGAATACAGGGCGGGTTTCTCCCTGCCCTCGCCTCGTCAGGCGAGCGCCGCGAGCGACCTCCACGAATGTCCGTGGTGCCTGTCCCTCGGGAGTCCCGACACTCCCGACCCTCCCGGCCCGGCCGGCCCCACCGAGCACTGACGGAGGAGCCCGGCCGGTACGGGCCATCGGGTCAGCGGCCGCTGCCCACCAGGGAGGCGGCCGTAAAGGCACGCAGGTCCTCCGCCATCGCCCGGGCCACCTCCGGCTCCTGCGACTGCAGGTAGAAGTGGCCGCCCTCGAAGTACCGGACCCTGAAAGCGGACGCCGTGTGCTCGCTCCACCGCAGCAGCCCCGCGCGCGGCACGTTGTGGTCCTGAGCGCCCGAGTAGGCGTACAGGGGGCAGGCCAGCCGGGTGCCCGCCGCGCCGCGGTAGCTCTCCGCCGCCTTGAAGTCGGCGCGCAGGGAGGGCAGTACGGCCGACATCAGGTCCTTGTCGGCCAGCAGCTCCGGCGGGGTGCCGGACAGGTCGGAGATCGACGAGGCGAGGTCGTCGTCCCCCAGCAGGGACAGGCCCCGGCTCAGGTGGATGGCGGCCGCCGGCCGCCCCGAGACGATCACGCCGATCGGCGCGCGGTCCGGGTGCAGGCTCTCCAGCCGCAGCGCCACCTCGTACGCGACGATCGAGCCCAGGCTGTGCCCGAACAGGACGAGCGGCCGGTCCGGCCGGGGGAGCAGCGCCTCGACGACCCGGTCGGCCATCTCCCCGATGTCGTCGACGCAGCGCTCGCCGAGGCGGTCCTGGCGGCCCGGATACTGCACGTTGAGGACCTCGGCGCTGTCGGACAGCGCCGCCGACAGGGTGTAGTAGCCCGTTGCCGAGCCGCCCGCGTGGGGGAAGGCCACCAGCGTCGGGGCATCGGCCGGCGGCCGGTGGTACTGGCGCAGCCAGCCCGTCGGGTCGGAGCCGGGCCCGTAGGTGCGCTTCATCGCCGATCTCCGTTCTTTGGGGTCCCGCCGGACCCGGGGGTGTCCGAGGTGGTGCGCGCGAGGGGGTGCGTACCCACGTGCTCGCGGGGGAACAGCAGACCGGGGCCGACGTCCGCGAGGGACGCGCAGCCCGTGAGGGCCAGGGCCAGGCCGAGGTCGGTGAGCAGGCAGCGCAGGACGTGCTCCACGCCGCGCCGGCCGTCGAGCGCGAGCCCGTACACGTACGGCCTGCCGTACAGGACGGCGTCCGCGCCGAGGGCCAGGGCCTTGACCACGTCACTGCCGGTACGGATGCCGGAGTCCATCAGCACCGGTACGTCCGGGCCGACCGCGGCGCGCACCCCGGGCAGCGCGTCCAGGGCGGACACGCCGCCGTCGAGCTGGCGGCCGCCGTGCGTGGAGACCACCACGCCGTCCGCGCCGTGCTCCAGCGCCAGCCGGGCGTCGTCCGGGTGCAGGATGCCCTTGACCAGCAGCGGCAGCCGGGTCAGCCGCCGCAGCCAGGCCAGGTCCGCCCAGGTGAGGGTGGGGTCGGTGGAGATCTGAGCCCAGCGCAGGACGGTCGCGGTGGCGTCCGCCGCGGCGGGCAGTCCGGCCCGGAAGGCAGGATCGCTCGTGAAGTTGGCGATGCCGGTGCCGCGCAGGAACGGCGAGTAGCCGCGGTCGAGTTCCGCCGAGCGGAAGCCGAGATGGGTGGCGTCGACGGTGACGACGATCGCGCTGTAGCCGCTCGCCTCGGCGCGCCGGACGAGGGACTCGCCCACCGACCGGTCCGAGGGCAGATACAGCTGGAACCACCGCGGCTGGTCGCCCGCCTGCCCGGCCACCTCCTCCAGGGTGCGGGAGGCGAAGGTCGACAGCACCAGCGGCACCCCGGCGGCCGCGGCCGCCCGCGCCGTGGCCGTCTCGCCCTCGGGGTGGGCCACCTGCTGCGCGGCCAGCGGCGCCAGCAGGACGGGCACCGGCAGCCGCTGCCCGAACAGGGTCACCGAGGTGTCCGTGCGGCGCGTGCCGCGCAGCATCCGCGGTACGAGCCGCACCCGGTCGAAGGCCTCGCGGCCCGCCCGTCCCGTCGCGCCGGACCCGGCGGTGCCCGCCACGTAGGCGTAGGCGTCCGGGGACATCACCTCGCGGGCCGCGGCCTCCAGGGTGGTCGGATCGGTGGACAGCTTCGGGGTCCGGCCCTCGAGACCGTCCAGCAGGATCTCCCGCACCAGGTCGGCGAGGGGCTCCTCCGGGGCCGGGGCGGCCGTCTGAGCAGATGCCTGAGCAGATGCCGGGGCGGGCGCCGGATCGGCCCGGGTCAGGTCCGCGCGGACCTGGTGGGTGAGGATCGGTCCGCTCTCCCCGGGGCGTTCGACGAGCGAGAAGTGCCCGCCGGACAGCGTCACGAGGTCCTGCCCGCCGGTGGTGTGCCGGGCCCAGCCGGCCATCTGCTCCAGGGAGTTCTTCGGGTCGGCCGCCGCCAGCAGCACGGTGACGGGGGCCGCCACGGCGGTCCCCTCCGCGCAGTGGTGGCGCAGCAGCGCCCGGTGGTCGGCGCGCAGCAGCCGCAGTACCTCGGCGACGATCTCCGGGTCCCGCAGCAGTGGTTCGGGGATGCCGCCGAGCCGCCGCAGCCCCGCCACCAGCTCCTCGTCACCGACGAGGGTCAGGTCGGGCTCCTCCCAGTCCTGCGCCGGGGGCCGGGCGGCCGAGACGAACAGCCGGGCCACGGTGCCGTGTTCCTCCAGGAGGCGGGCCGTCTCGAAGGCGACGAGCGCGCCCATGCTGTGGCCGAGGAGGAACAGCGGCAGGTCGGAGCGGGAGGCGAGGGCCCCGGTCACTCCCGCGGCCAGCTCGCCGATCTCCTCGGCGCAGGGCTCGGCGCGCCGGTCCTGACGGCCGGGGTACTGGACGGCGAGCAGCTCGATGTCCTCGGGCAGCCCGGCCGACAGCGCGGTGAAGGCGTTCGCGGCGCCGCCCGCGTGCGGGAAGCACACGAGGCGGGCGGTCGCGTCCGGCCGGGCGTGCGGGGTGCGGATCCACCCGGCGGTCCGGCCGGCCGACGGAGCCGCCTGCGGCGCCGGCGGGGCCGTGGTGGTGTTGGTCATGCCCACGCGGACTGATCCTCCTTCATAGAACCCAGTTCGGTCAGCAGCTCGCGCAGCCGCTCGCTGACGACGGCGCTCTGCGCGTCGCTGAGCGGCCGGTCGGCGACGGCGGCCTCCAGCCGGGCGATGTCGGCGAGGAGCGCCACGGTGCCGCCCGCGTCTGCCCCTGCGTCCTGCGCGCCGCTCGTTCCGGCATCCTCCTGCGGGAGCTGTTCCCGCAGGTGGACCACCAGCTCGGCCGGGGTCGGCCAGTCGTAGATGAACGTGGCGGGCAGCCGGACGCCGGTGGCGACGGCGAGCCGGTTGCGCAGCTCCACCGCGGTCAGCGAGTCGAAGCCCAGCCGGTCGAAGGCTCCGTCCCGGTCCACCGCCGCACCGGAGGTGTGCCCGAGGACGGCCGCGACCTCGTGGAGCACCGCGTCCAGCAGCCGGTCGCCGGTCAGCGAGGCCTCGGCCGCCTCCGGCCGCTCCGCCGCCCCGGGCGCCCCGGACCGCGCCCCCGAGGCCGGTGCCGGGGCGGGCACCAGGCCGCGCAGCAGCGGCGGCACCGCCGCGCCCTCCGCGATCCGGGCCCGCAGTCCGTCCAGGTTCCAGCGCGCGGCCACCGTGACCGGACGGTCCCGGCGCACCGCGGCGTCCAGCAGTTCCAGTCCCAGCTCCGAGGTCAGCGGGGCCACGCCCACCCGGGCCATGCGGGCGACGTCCGCGTCGGTGAGCCCGGCGCCCATGCCGCCGGCTCCCTCCCACAGACCCCACACCACGGAGACCCCGGGGCGGCCCACCGAACGCCGGTACTCCATCAGCCCGTCGAGGAAGGCGTTGCCGGCTGCGTAGCCGGCCTGCCCCGGGGCACTGAGCGTTCCGGCGAGCGAGGAGAAGGCCACGAACGAGTCCAGGCCGAGGGGCTCCGTGAGCTCGTGCAGGTTGAGCGCCGCGTCCACCTTCGGGCGCAGCGTCCGCTCCAGGCTCTCGGCCGTCAGCGAGGTCACCAGGCCGTCGTCCAGGACGCCCGCCGCGTGCACCACCCCGCCGATGCGGACGCCGTCTCCGGCCAGCCCGGCGAGGGCAGCGGCCAGCGCGTCCCGGTCGGCCGCGTCGCAGGGCACCGTACGGACGTCCGCGCCGAGGGCGCGCAGCCCGGCGATGTCCCGGGCGGCGTCCTCGCCGGGCAGCCCGCGGCCCATCAGGACCAGCTGCCCTACGCCGTGTTCCGTCACCAGGTGCCGGGCGGCGAGCCGGCCCAGCCAGCCGAGACCGCCGGTGATCAGCACGGCCCTGGTGGTGTCCCAGCGCTCGGTCTCGTCCGCCAGGTCCAGGACCACCTTGCCGATGTGCCGGGCCTCGCCGAGGTGGCGGAAGGCGTCGGGGGCCCGCCGCAGGTCCCAGGCCGCCACCGGCGGCGCCTGGAGCGCGCCCCGCTCGAACAGGTCGAGGAGGTCGGCGAAGATCTCCTGGATCCGGTCCGGCCCGGGGTCGCGCACGTCGTACGTCCGGTAGGTGACCCCGGGGTGCAGGGCGGCCACCTCGGCGGCGTCGCGCCGGTCGGTCTTGCCCATCTCCAGGAACCGGCCGCCGCGCGGCAGCAGTCGCAGCGAGGCGTCCGCGAACTCCCCGGCGAGGGAGTTGAGCACCACGTCGACGCCGGCACCCCCGGTCCCGGCGAGGAAGGTCTCCTCGAAGTCCAGGGTGCGGGAGGAGGCGATCCGCTCCTGCGGGACACCCGCGCCGCGCAGCGCGTCCCACTTGGCGGGGCTCGCCGTGGAGTACACCTCGGCGCCGAGGTGGCGGGCGATCTGGATCGCCGCCGTGCCGACGCCGCCGGTGCCCGCGTGCACGAGGACCTTCTCGCCCGCGCGCAGGTCGGCCAGGTCCACCAGGCCGTAGTAGGCCGTCAGGTAGGTGACGGGGACCGCCGCCGCCTGCCGGAAGGACCAGCCCTGCGGGATCCGGGACACGAACCGGCGGTCGGTGACCGAGGTCGGACCGATGCCGTAGAACAGGCCCATCACCCGGTCGCCGGGCCGGAGGTCGGTGACTCCGGGACCGACTTCCACGACGACGCCGGCGCCCTCGCCGCCCTGCCCGGAGCCGCCCGCGTGCCCGTCCACGGACGGCGGGATCACCCCGAGGGAGAGCAGTACGTCACGGAAGTTCAGGCCCGCGACGCGCATCCGGACCCGTACCTGGCCCTCCTCCAGCGGGGCCGCCGCCTCCGGCCAGGGCTTCAGGGCCAGGTTCGCGAAGGTCCCCTTGGCCACGTAGTCGAGGTGCCAGTACGGGGTGTCCGCGGGCGGGGTCAGCAGCGTCTCGGTGTCGGCGGCGGTGAGCGAGGGCCGGTAGGCGGCGCCGCCGCGCAGGGCGAGCTGGGGCTCACCGGTGGCCAGCGCGGCCGCCAGTGCCCGCCGGGAGGCGGGGGTGCCGTCCTCGTCGAGGACCGTGAACCGGTCCGGGTGCTCGGCCTGCGCGGAACGCAGCAACCCCCACACGGCGCGGTGGGCGAGCTCGCCCGGGTGCTGTTCGCCGCCCAGGGTGACGGCGCCCCGGGTGAGGACCGCCAGCCGGGTGCCGGCCAGCCGCTCGTCCTCGACGAGGAGCCTGACCGTGTCCAGGACCTGGTGCAGGGCCGTGCGCACGGCGTCCGCGCCGGTGCCCGCCGGGAGCGCGCAGGGCAGCAGGAGCAGCGAGGGCGCGGCCTCGCCGGCGGCCAGTGCGTCGACCAGGGCCGCCGCGTCGGTCAGGGCGCCGCCGAGCCCCAGTTCGTGCTCCTGCCCGTAGGCGCCCAGCAGCGACCAGCGGTGCGTGGCGGGTGCGGCGGGCAGTTCGGGGAGCTCCTCCCAGGTCGGCATCAGCAGACCGTCGCGAGGCCCGGCCGTGGCGTGCACGGCCCCCGCCGGGAGCGGGCGCAGGACCAGCGAGCCGATCGATGCCACCGCCCGCCCGGAGGCGTTCGCGACGTCGATGCTCACCGCGTTCACCCCGGCCGGCGCGAGCCGGACCCGCAGCGCCGCCCCGGATTCGCCGTGCGTGCGGACGCCGGACCAGGCGTACGGCAGGAAGGTCCGCTCGTCTCCCTCGTCCGCCTCGTCGATCAGACCGCCGAGCGCGATCGGGTGCAGCGCCGCGTCGAGCAGCGCCGGGTGCAGACCGTAGAGACCGGCGTCCGGCCGGCTCTCAGCGGGCAGCGCCACCTCGGCGAAGACCTCCCGGCCGCGCCGCCACACGGCGCGCACGCCGCGGAAGACGGGACCGTAGGCGAGGCCCTTGGCGCCGAGGGCCTCGTACAGGTCGGCGACCGGTGTGGTGACCGGCTCGGCGCCCCGCGGGGGCCACACCGAAGCCAGGTCGGCGCACTGCACCTCGCCGGAGTCCTCCCGTAGGACCGCGCCCTGGGCGTTGCGGGACCAGCCCTGCCCCTCGGCCCCGTCCTCGGCCCCGTCCTCGGGACGGGAGTGCACGGAGACGGTCCGGCGGCCGGAGCCGTCCGGTGCGGCCAGGGACACCCGCAGCCGGACCTCCCCCTCCTCGGGGACGACCAGCGGGGCTTCGAGGACGAGTTCCTCCACCAGGGCGCAGCCCGCCTCCCGGGCGGCGCGCGTCACCAGGTCGAGCAGCCCGGTCCCCGGCAGCAGTACCCGGCCGCCGACCCGGTGGTCGGACAGCCACGGGTGACGGGCCAGGGAGAGCCGGCCGGTCAGCAACAGGCCGTCACTGTCCGGAAGTTCGGTGACCGCGCTCAGCAGCGGGTGGTCGACGGCGGTGAGGCCGGCCGACCGTACGTCCCCGTGAGGGGCCGGCAGGTCGATCCAGTACCGCCGGTGCTGGAAGGCGTACGTGGGCAGGTCCACCCGCCGCGCCCCCCGGCCCCCGAACACGGCGGCCCAGTCCACCTCGCCCCCGGCGGCGTGCACCCGCGCGACGGCCGTGAGCAGCGCGGTCGCCTCCGGAAGGCGACGCCGCAGCGAGGGGATCAGCGTCGCGGCCGACGTCTCCGGGCAGTCCGCGGCCATCGAGGTGAGATCGGTACCCGGCCCCACCTCCAGGTAGCGGCCGCAGCCCAGCTCCGCGAGGGCGCCCACACCGTCCTGGAAGCGGACGGCGCTGCGCGCGTGCCGGACCCAGTACTCCGGGTCCGCGAGCTCGTCCGCACCCGCGGGCCGGCCCGTCAGGTCCGAGACGAAGGTCAACTGCGGCTCGTGGAAGGTCAGACGGGCGACGACGGACCGCAGCTCGGCCAGGGCCGGGTCCATCAGCGGCGAGTGGAAGGCGTGGCTGACGCGCAGCCGGGTGGCCTTCCCGCCGGCCGCCTCGAAGCCCTCGACGACGGCGGTCAGGGTGTCGCGGTCGCCCGAGAGCACGGTGGCGGCCGGGCCGTTCACCGCGGCCAGCGATATGAGCTCCGGGTGGCCCGCGAGCAGGTCCGTCGCCTCCTCCTCGGAAGCGCGCAGCGCCACCATCGCCCCGCCCGGGGGCAGTTGCTGCATGATCCGGCCGCGTACGGCGGCCAGCTCGGCGGCGTCCGCCAGCGACAGGGCGCCCGCCGTGTGGACGGCCGCGAGGGCGCCGACCGAGTGCCCGAGCACGGCGTCGGGCCGGATGCCCCACGACTCCAGCAGCCGGAACAGGGCCACTTCGAAGGCGAACAGCGCCGGTTGCGTGTACTGCGTCCGGTTCAGCAGCTCGCCCTCGGGGCTGTCTGCGGCCGCGAGGACCACCTCCCGCAGCGGCCGCTCCAGGTGCGGCTCCAGGGCCGCGCACACCGCGTCGAAGGCTGCCGCGTACACCGGGAAGGTCTCGTACAGCTCCTGGCCCATCCGGGCGCGCTGGGCACCCTGTCCGGCGAAGAGGAAGGCGGTACGGCCCTCCCCGGCGGTGGCCCGGACCACGTCCGGCCCCGGCACGCCGTCGGCCAGCGCCCGCAGCCCGTCGAGCAGTTCGTCGCGGTCCCCGGACAGCAGCACCGCCCGGTGCGCCAGGTGCCCCCGCGTGGTCGCCAGCGAGAAGCCGACGTCCAGCAGCCCGTCGCCGTCGGCCTCCGTCAGGTGTTCGTACAGCCGGTCGGCCTGCGCCCGCAGCGCCGGCTCGCTGCTCGCCGACAGCACCGCCGGTACGGTCGGCAGCGCGGCCGGCCGGTCGGCCGCCGCCACCGGCTCCGGCGCGGGCGCCTGCTCCAGGATGACGTGCGCGTTCGTCCCGCTGATGCCGAAGGAGGACACCGCGGCCCGGCGGGGCCGGTCCTCCCGGTCGGGCCAAGGGATCGTCTCGGTCAGCAGGGAGACGGCGCCGCCGGCCCAGTCCACGTGCGGGGTGGCCTCGTCCACGTGCAGGGTCTTCGGCAGCAGCCCCTCCCGCAGCGCCATCGTCATCTTGATGACGCCGCCGACACCGGCGGCGGCCTGGGTGTGCCCGATGTTCGACTTCAGGGAACCCAGGTGGAGCGGCCGGTCCGCCGGGCGGCCCCGGCCGTAGGTGGCCAGCAGCGCCTGCGCCTCGATCGGGTCGCCCAGCGAGGTGCCCGTCCCGTGCGCCTCCACCGCGTCGACATCGGCGGCGGTGAGACCGGCACCCGCCAGGGCGTCGCGGATCAACTGCTCCTGCGCCGGACCGTTGGGCGAGGTCAGACCGTTGCTCGCACCGTCCTGGTTGATGGCAGACCCGCGGACCACCGCCAGCACCGGGTGGCCGTTGCGACGCGCGTCGGACAGCCGCTCGACCAGCAGCAGACCGGCGCCCTCGGCCCAGCCGGTGCCGTCCGCGGAGGCCGAGAAGGCCTTGCAGCGGCCGTCCGGGGAGAGGCCGCGCTGCCGGCTGAACTCCACGAAGGGCATCGGCGTCGCCATCACCGTGGCACCGCCGACCAGCGCCATCGAGGACTCGCCGCGCCGCAGCGAGGCACAGGCCAGGTGGAGCGCCACGAGCGAGGAGGAGCACGCCGTGTCCACGGTGAGGGCCGGACCCTCCAGCCCGAAGGTGTACGACAGCCGGCCGGAGGCCACGCTGCCGGCGCTGCCGACGCTCAGGAAGCCCTCGTACTCCTCCGGCGCCGGTGACAGCCGCGACATGTAGTCGCCGTACATGGTGCCGACGAACACGCCGGTGCGGCTGCCGCGCAGCGTCGCCGGGTCGATGCCCGCGTTCTCGAAGGCCTCCCACGCCGTCTCCAGCAGCAGCCGCTGCTGCGGGTCGATGCTGTGCGCCTCGCGGGGCGAGACGCCGAAGAACTCGGCGTCGAACTGCGCCGCCCCGTAAAGGAAACCGCCCTCGCGGGTGTACGAGGTGTGCGGCCGGTCCGGGTCGGCGTCGTACAGGCCCGCCAGGTCCCAGCCCCGGTCGGCCGGGAACGGACCGACGGCGTCCACCTCGTCGGTGGCCAGTCGCCACAGGTCCTGAGGGGAACGGACCCCACCCGGGTAACGGCAGGCCATCGCCACGATCGCGATCGGCTCCTGCTCGCGTTCCCGGAGGTGGGCCCGGTCCGCCTTGAGCCGCTCGTTCTCCTTCAGCGCGGCCCGCAACGCCTCGACGACCTGCTGTTGGGTTGTGGAAGCCATCCTGCTCTCTCCGTACTTTCCCGTTGGGGTCTGGGTCTGGTGGTGGGGTGTGCGGCCGGGGTGTGCGGCCGGGCGGGGCTAGTGCTCGCCCAGGGCGAGGCGGACCAGGTCGTCGGCGCTCATGGTGTCGAGCGCGCTCCCGCCGTCCGCCGGGTCAGTGCCGTCGGCGCCGTCCCCTACGTCCGTACGGTCCCTGCCGTCCATGCGGTCCGTGCCTTCCTCGGGGACGTCCTGCGCCGGGAGGTCGGGCGCCAGCGAGGCCCGCAGCCGGTCCGCCAGGGCGCCCGGCGTCGGGTGGTCGAAGACGAGCGTGGGCGGCAGCTTGACGCCGGTCGCCGCCGTCAGGCGGTTGCGCAGCTCGACCGCGGTGAGGGAGTCGAAGCCCAGGTCCTGGAACCTGCGGTCGGCCGGCACCCGGCCCTGGCCCGAGTGGCCCAGTACGGCCGCCACTTCGGCCCGTACGGTCTCGAGCAGCAGGTGGTGGTGCTCCCGCCGGGGCGCCCGGGCCAGCCGGTCGCGCAGGGCGGCCGCCGTGTTCGCGGCCTTCGGCGCGGTGTCCTCGCGGCGGCGGGCCGGAGCCAGCCCCCGCAGTACGACCGCCACCGCGTCCGGATCCACCGTCCGCAGGTCCAGGTGCGCGGCCGTCAGGACGGCGGCGCCGGAGGCGACGGCCGCGTCGAACAGGTCCAGGCCCTCCTCGGCCGACAGCGCCCCGATCCCGGAGCGGGCCAGCCTGTTCAGGTCCGCCGCGCCGAGGTCGCCGCTCAGGGCGCTTTCCTGCGCCCACAGGCCCCAGGCCAGCGACAGGGCCGGCAGCCCTTCGGCGCGGCGCCGCTGCGCCAGGGCGTCCAGGAAGGCGTTGGCCGCCGCGTAGTTGCCCTGACCGGCCGAGCCCAGGGTGCCCGCCAGGGAGGAGAACAGCACGAAGGCCGACAGGTCCAGGTCCCGGGTCAGTTCGTGCAGGTGGAGGGCGGCGTCGGCCTTGGGCCGCAGCACCGCTGCCATCCGCTGTGCGGTGAGCCCCGCCAGGACCGAGTCGTCGGTCACGCCCGCCGCGTGGACCACCGCGGTCAGCGGCCGGTCCGCCGGTACGGCGGCCAGCAGGGCGGCCAGCGCCGCCCGGTCGCCGGTGTCGCAGGCGGCCACGGTCACCTCGGCGCCCAGCGAGGTCAGTTCGGCCGCGAGCTCCCGCGCGCCCGGGGTCGCCGCACCGCGGCGGCCGGTCAGCAGCAGCTGCCGTACCCCGTGGTGCTTCACCAGGTGCCGGGCCAGCAGTCGGCCCAGGGTGCCCAGACCGCCGGTGAGCAGGACGTGGCTGTCCGCGCCGAAGACCGCGGCGGCGGGTGCGGCGGCGGGTGCGGCGCCGCCCGCGGGCCGGTGCCCGCGCAGGGCCGGCGTCGACGCCCGGCCGGCCCGCACCGCGAGCTGCGGCTCCGCCGAGGCCAGCGCCCGGGCGAGGGCGCGTAGGGATTCGGGCCGCCCGTCGGTGTCGACCAGGGCGAACCGGCCGGGCTGCTCCGACTGGGCGGAGCGGATCAGACCCCAGACCGCCGCCAGGGCGGGATCCGGGCGCTCGGTGTCCAGGGCCGCCACCGCGCCCTCGGTGAGGACGGCGAGCCGGGAGTCGGCGAACCGCTCGTCGGCCAGCCACTGCTGGGCCAGCTCCAGGACCGGGAGCACCCCGGACCCGTCGGAGGTGGCGGCCAGCACCACGGAGGGCACCGGAGCTCCGGCGCCGACCGCGGCCCGCAGTGCGTCGAGGCCCGCGTGGCTCCGTACGGTCACACCGGCGGCGCGTACGGCATCCGCGACGGCGGAGTCCGCGTCGCCCAGGACGGCCCACGGACCGGCCGGTACGGGAGCGGACCGGCGCACCGGCGACCAGTGCAGGTCGAACAGGGCGGCCCCGTGCACCGGACCGGCGGCAGCCGCCGTCTCCGCCGCATCGGCCCGGAGCTCGCGCACCGCCAGCGCCTCGGCCTCGAACACCGGGCTGCCCGTAGCGTCCGTGATCCGCAGGGAGTAGCTGTCACCGCCCGGGGCCCGCCGCAGCCGGACCCGTAGCTCCGTGGCACCGGCCGCGCCCGGGGTAAGGCCGCTCCACGCGAAGGGCACCAGCAGCCGGTCCCCGGCCCCGGCCCCGACGAGGGCGGTGTGCAGGGCGGCGTCCAGGGCGGCGGGATGCAGGCCGAAGCCCTCGCCCTGCGGGCCGCCGGCGCTCTCGGGGAGCACCACGTCCGCGTAGAGGTCGGAGCCGCGGCTCCATACGGTCCGCAGGCCCTGGAAAGCGGGCCCGTACGTGTATCCGCGCCCGGCGAGCCGCGTGTAGAGGTCGCCGACCGGGATCTCGGTGGCTCCGCGCGGCGGCCAGACGTCCGCGCCGTCCGGGTCGGCCGCATCGACGGCCCGTACGGCGGGAACCTCGTCGGCCAGCAGACCGGAGGCGTGCCGCACCCACGCGGCGCCCGGCGCTCCCTCGGGCCGCGCGTGCAGGGCGACCGTCCGCGTCCCGTCCTCGCCGGGGCCCACCATGAGCTGGACCGCGACGCGCTCGTCGAGCGGGAGCGGCTGCTCGAGGGTGAGTTCGGCGACCTGCGCCGCGCCGGTCCGCCGCGCGGCGTACAGGGCGAGCTCGGCGACGGCCGCCCCGGGCAGCAGCGGCCGGCCCTGGATGGCGTGCTCCGCCAGCCATGGATGGACCTCGGCGTCGAGCGTGCCGGTGAACAACCAGCCCTGCCCGGCGGCGAGTTCGACCGCCCGGTCCAGCAGTGGATGGCCGCCGGCCGGCCTCGGCGCCACCGGGGCCGCGGGGGCGCTCAGCCAGTAGCTGTCGCGCTGGAAGGGGTACGTGGGCAGGGCGACGGCCCGCCCGCCGGGCAACAGCCCGTCCCACCGGATGTCCGTCCCGCGTACGTAGGCGTGGGCGAGGGCCGCACCGAGGGTGTGGCCCTCGGGGTGCCCCGTCCGCAGCAGCGGGATCGCGGTGTACGGCGCCTCCGGCCCCGCGGAGCCCAGGATCGTACGGACCATGGCGGTGAGGGTGGGGTCGGGGCCGATTTCGATGTAGGTGGTGGTGTTGTGGTGGTGGTGGAGGTGGTGGATGGCGTCGTTGAAGCGGACGGTGTGGCGGAGGTGTTGGACCCAGTAGTCGGGGTCGGTGAGTTGTTGGGTGGTGGCGGTGGTGCCGGTGAGGTTGGAGATGATGGGGATGGTGGGGGTGTGGTAGGTGAGGGTGGCGGCGGTGGTGCGGAATTGGTGGAGTATGCCGTCCATGTGGGGTGAGTGGAAGGCGTGGCTGACGTTGAGTTGTTTGGTGCGTCGGCCGTTGCTGCGCCAGGTGGTGGCGAGTTGGTGGGCTGCGTGGTGGTCGCCGGTGATGACGGTGGAGTTGGGTCCGTTGATGGCGGCGATGTCGAGGTGGCCGTGGTGGGTGGGGAGGGTGTGGCGTATTTCGGTTTCGGTGGCTTCGATGGAGATCATGGCGCCGCCGGTGGGGGCGGTTTGCATGAGTCGGCCGCGTGTGGCGACGAGGGTGCAGGCGTCGTCGAGGGTGAGGACTCCGGCGACGTGTGCGGCGGTGAGTTCGCCGAGGGAGTGCCCGACGAGGAAGTCGGGCCTGAGGCCGTAGTGCTCCAGCAGCCGGAACAGCGCGACCTCGACGGCGAACAGCGCCGGCTGGGTGTACTGCGTCCTGTCGAGGAGCGCGGCCTGCTCGCTCCCCTCCTCGGCGAGGATCAACTCCTTGAGTGACCGGCCCAGGTGTACGTCCATCCGGGCGCACACGGTGTCGAGCGCCTCGGCGTAGACGGGGTGCGTCGCGTACAGCTCGGCTCCCATGCCGGGGCGCTGACTGCCCTGCCCGGTGAACAGGAACGCGACCCCGGACGCCCCGTTCGCCCGCCCCGGGTCACCGCTGACGAGCTGCGGCGCGGACTCACCGCGCGCCAGTGCGTCCAGGCCCGCCACCAGAGCGGCCGGATCCTCGGCGAGCACGACGGCACGGTCCGCAAGGGCCGCCCGCGTCGTGGCCAGCGAGTGGCCGATGTCCAGGTGCTCCGGGCCGAAGCCGCCCTCCGTCCCCGCCTCGGCGGCGAGCTGCCGCAGCTGTCCGGCCCGGGCGCGCAGCCCGTCCGTACCGCGACCGGAGACCACCCACGGCACGAGGCCGCCGGTCACCGGCCCGCGGGGCTGTGCGGGTTCGGCGGTGGGGGCCTGTTCCAGTACGACGTGGGCGTTGGTGCCGCTGATGCCGAAGGAGGACACGGCGGAACGGCGCGGCCGGTCCGTCTCGGGCCAGGGAGTGGCCTCGGTGAGCAGGGACACGGCGCCGCTCGACCAGTCGACGTGCGAGGTCGGCCGGTCCACGTGCAGGGTGCGGGGGAGGGTGCCGTGGCGCATGGCCATGACCATTTTGATGACGCCGCCGACGCCGGCTGCGGCTTGGGAGTGGCCGATGTTGGATTTGAGGGAGCCGAGGTGGAGGGGGTGGTCGGGGGTGCGGTTCTGGCCGTAGGTGGCGAGGATGGCTTGGGCCTCGATGGGGTCGCCGAGTGTGGTGCCGGTGCCGTGTGCTTCTACGGCGTCGACGTCGGTGGCGGTGAGTCCGGAGGCGGCGAGGGCTTCGCGGATGACCCGTTCCTGGGAGGGTCCGTTGGGGGCGGTGAGTCCGTTGCTGGCTCCGTCCTGGTTGACGGCGGAGCCGCGGATCACGGCGAGGACCTCGTGCCCGTTGCGGCGGGCGTCGGAGAGCCGCTCCAGCAGCAGCATCCCGACACCCTCGCTCCACGTCGTACCGTCTGCGGAGGCGGAGAACGACTTCACCCGTCCGTCGGGTGCGAGCCCGCGCTGCCGGCTGAACTCGACGAAGGGCCGCGGCGTGGCCATGACGGTGGCACCACCGGCGACCGCGAGCGTGCATTCGCCCTGGCGCAGGGCCTGGGCGGCCAGGTGCAGTGCGACGAGCGAGGAGGAGCAGGCCGTGTCGACCGTGATCGCCGGACCCTCCAGGCCGAAGGTGTACGACAGCCGGCCGGAGGCGACGCTGCCGGCGCTGCCGGTGCTCAGGTAGCCCTCGTACTCGACCGGGACGGCGGACAGCCGGGAGGCGTAGTCGTCGTACATGGTGCCGACGAACACACCCGTGCGGCTGCCACGGAGGGTGGCCGGGTCGATCCCCGCCTGCTCGAAGCTCTCCCAGGTGGTCTCCAGCAGCAGGCGCTGCTGCGGGTCGATCGCGAAGGCCTCGCGGGGCGAGACGCCGAAGAACTCGGCGTCGAAGCGGTCGGCGTCGTACAGGAAGCCACCGTGCCGGGTGTAGCTCTTGCCGGCGCGGGTGGGGTCGGGATCGTAGAGGTTGTCGACGTCCCAGTCGCGGTTGGTGGGGAAGGGGCCGATGGCGTCGACGCCGCCCGCCACGAGCTGCCACAGGTCCTCGGGGGAGCGGGTGTCGCCGGGGTAGCGGCAGGCCATGCCGACGATGACGATCGGATCGTCGTCCCGGCCGACGCCGGTGGTGCTGGTCGCGGCCGCGGACTCCGACGAGCGGTGGGCGGCCGCCTCACCGGCGATCCCGGCGAGCTCGGCGAGCACGAAGTCGGTGAGCGCACCGGGCGTGGGGTGGTCGAAGACGGCGGTCGCGGGAACCGCGATGCCGGTTTCCGACGCCAGCCGGCGGCGCAGCTCCATACCGGTGAGGGAGTCCATGCCCAGCTGGATGAACGGCCCGCTGTCGATGACGGCGGCGGGTCCGGCCAGCCCGAGCACGGCGGCGACGGTGGCCCGTACGAGCTCACTCGCGGCGCGGCGGCGATCGGCGGGGGGAAGGGCGGCGGTGCGCTCGGCCCACGAGGACCCGGTGGCCGCCGCGGCGCGGCGACGCGGGGCGCGCACCAGCGTGCGCAGCAGGGCCGGGGCGGCCTGCTCCGGGGAACGCAGCGCCTTGAGGTCCAACTCGATCGGCACCAGCTCCGGTTCGCCCGAGGCGAGCGCGGCGTCGAACAGCTCCATCCCGCGCTCGGGGGTCAGCGGAAGGATGCCCTTGGCCGCCCAGCGCTTGATGTCGGCCTCCGAGAACTGGGCGGCCATGCTGCCCGTACTCGTGTCCCAGAGTCCCCAGGCGAGGCTGGTGGCGGGGAGGTTGTGGTGGTGGCGGTGGTGGGCGAGGGCGTCGAGGTAGGTGTTGGCGGCGGCGTAGTTGGCCTGGCCGGGGTTTCCGATGAGTCCGGCGATGGAGGAGAAGAGGACGAAGGCCGACAGGTCCAGGTCCCGGGTGAGTTCGTGGAGGTGGTGGGCGGCGTCGGTCTTGGGGCGTAGGACGTGGGTGACGTGGTGGGGGGTGAGGTTGTCGAGGGTGGCGTCGTCGAGGGTGCCCGCGGCGTGGATGACGGCGGTGAGCGGGTGGGCGGCGGGGACGGCGTCGATGACGTCGGCGAGTTCCTCGCGGTCGGAGGTGTCGCAGGCGGTGATGGTGATGTGGGCGCCGGCTGCGGTGAGTTCGGTGGCGAGTTGTTGTGCGCCGGGGGCTCCCGGTCCGGTGCGGCTGGTGAGGAGGAGGTGTTTGGCGCCGTGGTGGGTGACGAGGTGGCGGGCGAGGATGTGGCCGAGTCCGCCGGTGCCGCCGGTGATGAGGACGGTGCCTTCGGGGTCGAAGGGTGTGGCCGCACCGCTTGCGGCGGGCGTGGTTTCCAGGCGGGGGCTGTGGAGTCGGCCTTGTCGCAGGGCGAGTTGGGTGTCGGGGGAGTCGGCGGCGGTCTGCGCTGCGGTGGTGAGGTGTTCGGTGGTGTCGATGTCGAGGAGGGTGATGCGGCCGGGGTACTCGTTCTGGGCGGTTCGTACGAGGCCGGTGAGGGCGGCGGCGGGGAGGTCGAGGATGTCCTCGTCGGCGGCGAGGGCGGTGGCGCCGCGGGTGAGGACCACGATGCGGGTGGAGTCGAGTGCGGTGTCGGCCAGGAGTTGCTGGAGCGTGGCCAGGGTGTTCTGGACGGCCGCGTGCACCTCGGTGATGTCCTCGGACAGGCCGATGAAGGACGGGAGCCGGGTGCCCGAGGCGATCGCGGCCCGTAGGGCGGCCACGTCGGCGTACGTGCCCCCGGATACGGCCGCGGCCAGCCCGTGCGGGTCGGAGCCCAGCACCGCCCAGGGGCCCGTGGCGGCATCCGTGGTCGCCGGGAACGGCTTCCACGCCATGCGGTACAGCCCATCCTGCTTTCCGCCGCGGCCCTGGAGGTCACCGGCCGGGCGCAGGGCGATCTCGTCCACCGTCAGCACGGGTCGGCCGTCGGCGTCCGTGGCCGTCAGTGACGCGGCGCTCGTGCCGTTCGGCGCCAGGCGCACGCGCAGCGCGGTCGCACCCGCGGCGTGCAGGGTGACCCCGGTGAACGAGAACGGGACGTTCACCTCGTCGGAGTCCTCGATCAGCAGACCGTGGAGAGCGGCGTCCAGCGCGGCCGGGTGCAGGGCGAAGGCGTCGCTGTCGATGCCCTCCGGCAACGCGATCTCCGCGTACAGATCCGTACCGCGTCTCCACGCCCGCCGCAGGCCCTGGAAGGTGGGGCCGTACGCGTATCCGCGCTCGGCGAGCCGGGAGTAGAGGTCACCGACCGCCAGCTCCTTCGCCCCCTCCGGCGGCCAGACGGCAGCACCCGGCGCGGGGACCGGGGCCGGGACCGGACCGGCCTCGGCGAGGACACCGGAGGCGTTCCGGGTCCATTCCTCGTCCGCCCCGCCCTCGGCGCGGGAGTGGACGGTGACGGAGCGGGTGCCCGACTCCTCGGCGCCGAGGGACACCTGGAGGTGGATCCGGCCGTCCTCGGGAACGAGCAGCGGTGCCTCCAGGACCAGCTCCCGGAGCCGGTCGTAGCCGAAGCGCTCGCCCGCCGCGACGGCCATCTCGACGAAGGCCGTGCCCGGCAGCAGCACGGTCCCGGAGACCGCGTGCTCGGTGATCCACGGGTGGGTGTTGCGCGAGACGCGCCCCGTGAACAGCAGCCCCTCCCCGCCCGCGAGGCTGGTCACCGCGCCGAGCAGCGGGTGCTCGGCCGGCGTCAGGCCCAGACTCGCCACGTCCTCCGCCGTGGCCGGGCTGTTCAGCCAGAATCGCGTGCCCTGGAAGGCGTACGTCGGCAGCACGACCCGCCGCCCGCCGGGGAAGAGACGCTCGGTGTCCAGTGCCGCACCCCGGACGGCCGCGTGGGCCAGAGCGACCGCCAGCGTCTGTGCCTCGGGCCGGCCCTTGCGCAGGACGCCGACGGCCGTCACCGCGCCCCGGGCGATGTCCTCCCCGAGGATGTTGGTGGTCATGGCGGTGAGGGTGGGGTCGGGGCCGATTTCGATGTAGGTGGTGGTGTTGTGGTGGTGGTGGAGGTGGTGGATGGCGTCGTTGAAGCGGACGGTGTGGCGGAGGTGTTGGACCCAGTAGTCGGGGTCGGTGAGTTGTTGGGTGGTGGCGGTGGTGCCGGTGAGGTTGGAGATGATGGGGATGGTGGGGGTGTGGTAGGTGAGGGTGGCGGCGGTGGTGCGGAATTGGTGGAGTATGCCGTCCATGTGGGGTGAGTGGAAGGCGTGGCTGACGTTGAGTTGTTTGGTGCGTCGGCCGTTGCTGCGCCAGGTGGTGGCGAGTTGGTGGGCTGCGTGGTGGTCGCCGGTGATGACGGTGGAGTTGGGTCCGTTGATGGCGGCGATGTCGAGGTGGCCGTGGTGGGTGGGGAGGGTGTGGCGTATTTCGGTTTCGGTGGCTTCGATGGAGATCATGGCGCCGCCGGTGGGGGCGGTTTGCATGAGTCGGCCGCGTGTGGCGACGAGGGTGCAGGCGTCGTCGAGGGTGAGGACTCCGGCGACGTGTGCGGCGGTGAGTTCGCCGAGGGAGTGCCCGACGAGGAAGTCGGGCCTGAGGCCGTGGTGTTCGAGCGTGCGGTAGAGGGCGACCTCCGTGGCGAAGAGTGCCGCCTGGGTCCACATGGTCTGGTGGAGGGGCGAGGCGGGGTCGTCCTCTTCCGCGAGGATGAGGGTCTTCAGGGGGATGGCCTGCTGGAGGTGCCGGTCGAGGTGGGTGCATACCTCGTCGAGGGCGGCGGCGTAGACGGGGTGCGTCGCGTACAGCTCGGCTCCCATGCCGGGGCGCTGACTGCCCTGCCCGGTGAACAGGAAGGCGGTCTTGCCACCGCCCCGGCCCGCCGGCGGGCCCACGATCACATCGGCCGATTCCTCACCCGCGGCCAGCGCGGCGAGCCCCCGCAGGTAGCCGTCCCGGTCCTGCGCGACCACGGCCGCCGAATGGGCCAGCAGCCCCGGCGCCTCGGCCAGCGTCCTGCCGATGTCGGCCGGTGAGAACGACCGCTTTCCTTCCTCCGCCTTCCTCTCCGCCTCCACCTCCGTCTCCGATGCGGACTCGGAGACGAAGGTCAGCAGCCGGTCCGCCTGGGCGCGCAGGGCCGCCTCCGTGTGGCCCGACAGCAGCCACGGGGCGGACGGCAGGGCCACGGGGGTTTGCGCCGCACGCTCGGCGGGTTCGGCGGTGGGGGCCTGTTCCAGTACGACGTGGGCGTTGGTGCCGCTGATGCCGAAGGAGGACACACCGGCCCGGCGCGGCCGGTCGGTCTCCGGCCATGCGGTGGCCTCCGTCAGGAGGGACACCGAGCCCGTGCTCCAGTCGACGTGCGAGGTCGGCCGGTCCACGTGCAGGGTGCGGGGGAGGGTGCCGTGGCGCATGGCCATGACCATTTTGATGACGCCGCCGACGCCGGCTGCGGCTTGGGAGTGGCCGATGTTGGATTTGAGGGAGCCGAGGTGGAGGGGGTGGTCGGGGGTGCGGTTCTGGCCGTAGGTGGCGAGGATGGCCTGGGCCTCGATGGGGTCGCCGAGTGTGGTGCCGGTGCCGTGTGCTTCTACGGCGTCGACGTCGGTGGCGGTGAGTCCGGAGGCGGCGAGGGCTTCGCGGATGACCCGTTCCTGGGAGGGTCCGTTGGGGGCGGTGAGTCCGTTGCTGGCTCCGTCCTGGTTGACGGCGGAGCCGCGGATCACGGCGAGGACCTCGTGCCCGTTGCGGCGGGCGTCGGAGAGCCGCTCCAGCAGCAGCATCCCGACACCCTCGCTCCAGGCGGTGCCGTCCGCCGCGTCCGCGAAGGACTTGCAGCGGCCGTCCGTCGCCAGCCCGCGCTGCCGGCTGAACTCCACGAACAGATCGGGCACGGCCATCACGGTCACGCCACCCGCCAGCGCGAGCGTGCATTCGCCCTGGCGCAGGGCCTGGGCGGCCAGGTGCAGTGCGACGAGCGAGGAGGAGCAGGCCGTGTCGACCGTGATCGCCGGACCCTGCAGGCCCAGCGTGTACGAGACGCGGCCGGAGGCCACGCTGAGCGTGTTGCCGGTCGTACGGTAGGCCTCCACCGCCTCCGGTGCATTGCGCAGGTGGGAGGCGTACTCGCTGTACATGGCGCCGTTGAAGACACCGGTACGGGTACCGCGCAGCGCGGCCGGGGCGATGCCCGCGCTCTCCACCGCCTCCCAACTGGCCTCCAGCAGCAGGCGCTGCTGCGGGTCCATGGCCGCCGCCTCGCGCGGGCTGATCCCGAAGAACTCCGCGTCGAAGCGGTCGGCGTCGTACAGGAAGCCGCCGTGGCGGGCGTACGAGTGGCCCGCCTGGTTGGGATCGTCGTCGAACAGCCGGTCCAGTGCCCAGCCGCGGTTGGTGGGGAAGGGGCCGATGGCGTCGACGCCGCCCGCCACGAGCTGCCACAGGTCCTCGGGGGAGCGGGTGTCGCCGGGGTAGCGGCAGGCCATGCCGACGATGACGATCGGGTCATCCGGGTCGGAGCTGCTGCGCGCCACGATCGGCTGCCCGGGCCGGACCACCTCGGTCTCTCCGGCCAGCTTGGACAGCTCGCCCGCCAGGAATCCGGCGAGGGCGTCCGGGGTGGGGTGATCGAAGACGGCCGTCGCGGGCAGCGTGACACCGGTGACCGCGACGACCCGGCGCCGCAGCTCCAGGCCGGTCAGCGAGTCCATGCCGAGGGTCTTGAACGCCGCGTCGTCGTTGACGGCGTCGGGCCCGGCGAGGCCGAGTACGGCGGCGACGGTGGCCCGTACGAGCTCACCGACGGTACGCCGGCGGTCGGCCGGGGGAAGGGCGGCGGTGCGCTCGGCCCAGGAGGAGTCACCGGCCGCGGTGACGGCCGCGGCCGCGGCGCGACGCCGGGGTGCGCGAACCAGCGTGCGCAGCAGCGCGGGCGCGGACCGGTCGGGGGAGCGCAGGGTCGCCAGGTCCAGGTCGGCCGCGGCGAGCAGCGGCTCGGGCGAGGCGAGGGCCGCGTCGAAGATTTCCATGCCGCGCTCGGCGGAGATCGGCCGGACACCCTTGCGGGCCCACCGCTTGATGTCGCGCTCGCTCAGCCCGCTCGTCATCGCACTGGAGGTGTCCCAGAGTCCCCAGGCGAGGCTGGTGGCGGGGAGGTTGTGGTGGTGGCGGTGGTGGGCGAGGGCGTCGAGGTAGGTGTTGGCGGCGGCGTAGTTGGCCTGGCCGGGGTTTCCGATGAGTCCGGCGATGGAGGAGAAGAGGACGAAGTGGGTGAGGGGGTGGTTCTGCGTGAGTTCGTGGAGGTGGTGGGCCGCGTCGGTCTTGGGGCGGAGGACCCGGGCGACGTGATCGGGGGTGAGGTTGGTCAGGGTGGCGTCGTGGAGGGCGCCGGCGGCGTGGATGACGGCGGTGAGCGGGTGCTCGGCGGGGATGGTGTCCAGCAGCCGAGCCGTCGCCTCGCGGTCGGAGGTGTCGCAGGCGGTGATGGTGATGTGGGCGCCGGCTGCGGTGAGTTCGGTGGCGAGTTGTTGTGCGCCGGGGGCGCCTGGTCCGGTGCGGCTGGTGAGGAGGAGGTGTTTGGCGCCGTGGTGGGTGACGAGGTGGCGGGCGAGGATGTGGCCGAGTCCGCCGGTGCCGCCGGTGATGAGGACGGTGCCTTCGGGGTCGAAGGGTGTGGCCGCACCGCTTGCGGCGGGCGTGGTTTCCAGGCGGGGGCTGTGGAGTCGGCCTTGTCGCAGGGCGAGTTGGGTGTCGGGGGAGTCGGCGGCGGTCTGCGCTGCGGTGGTGAGGTGTTCGGTGGTGTCGATGTCGAGGAGGGTGATGCGGCCGGGGTACTCGTTCTGGGCGGTTCGTACGAGGCCGGTGAGGGCGGCGGCGGGGAGGCTGAGGATGTCCTCGTCGGCGGCGAGGGCGGTGGCGCCGCGGGTGAGGACCACGATGCGGGTGGAGTCGAGTGCGGTGTCGGCCAGGAGTTGCTGGAGCGTGGCCAGGGTGTTCTGGACGGCCGCGTGCACCTCGGTGATGTCCTCGGACAGGCCGATGAATGAGGGCAGTTGCGCGCCGTCACCGAGCGCGGTCCGCAGCTCGGCGACATCGGCGTACGTGTCCCCGGATACGGCCGCGGCCAGCCCGTGCGGGTCGGAGCCCAGCACCGCCCAGAGCCCGGTCGTGCTCTGCGCGCTCCGGGGGAGCGGCTTCCAGCCGATCCGGTGCAGACCGGCCTGCTGCCTGCTTCCGCCGCGAGCCCGGAGGTCGCCGGCCGGCCGCAGCGTGATGGAGTCGATGGTGACGACGGGCCGGCCGTCGGGGTCCATGGCCGTCAGCGAGGCGCTGTTGGCGTCGACCGGGATCACGTGCACCCGCAGCGCGGTCGCACCGGTGGCGTGCAGAGTGACCCCGTTGAACGAGAACGGGATGGTCAGCCCCGTGCCGTCACCGACGAGCATCGCGTGCAGGGCGGCGTCGAGGAGCGCCGGGTGCAGGGCGAACATGGCGGCGTCGGCGTGCTGCTCCTGCCGGAGGGAGACCTCCGCGAAGCGCTCGGCGAACGGCTCCGCGCCCGACTGCCAGACCCGGCCCAGGCCCTGGAAGACGGGCCCGTACTCGTAACCGCGGTCGGCGAGACGGTCGTAGGCGTCGTCGAGGTCGACGGGCCGTGCGCCCTGCGGCGGCCAGACCGTCGTGGTGGCGGGTGCCGACCGGTCACCGGCGGTCAGCAGGCCCGAGGCGTGCAGGGTCCACTCCTCGTCGGCCCCGGACCCGTCCCCGGCGGACCCGTCCCCGGCGGCCCCGCACTCCGGGCGGGAGTGGACGGTTACGGTGCGGGTGCCCGACTCCTCGCCGCCGAGGGTCACCTGGAGGTGGATGCCGCCTTCCTCGGGGACGAGCAGCGGTGCCTCCAGGACCAGCTCCTGGAGCCGGTCGTGACCGAAGCGCTCGCCCGCCGCGACGGCCATGTCGACGAGGGCGGTACCGGGCAGCAGGACCGTGCCGACGACCGCGTGGTCGACGACCCAGGGGTGGGTGCGCCGGGAGACGCGGCCGGTGAACAGCACTCCCTCACCACCGGCGAGGGTGGTCGTCGCGCCGAGCAGCGGGTGCTCGGCCGGGGCGAGGCCCAGGCCGGACGGGTCCTCCGCGGTGACCGGGGTGTCGAGCCAGAAGCGGGTCCGCTGGAAGGCGTACGTCGGCAGCGGGACCGGGCGGGCGCCCGTACCGTCGAACACGGCGGACCAGTCGACGCCGACGCCGTGGCAGTGCGCCTCGCCGAGCGAGAGCAGCAGCCGGTCGGCCTCGTCCTCGTCGCGGCGCAGGGTGCCGAGGGCGGTGCCCCGGGTGCCGGCCTCGTCGAGGGCGGCCTGCACTCCGATGGTGAGTACCGGATGCGGGCTGACCTCGATGAAGGTGTGGTGGCCGGCGGCGAGCAGGGCGCCGACCGCCGACTCGAACTGCACGGTCTCGCGCAGGTTCTGGTACCAGTACCCGGCGCCCATCACCTTCGCGTCGGGCAGCAGCGCTCCGGTCAGTGAGGAGTAGACCGGGACCTCGCCCGAGCGGGCCTCGATACCGTCGAGGATCCGCGCCAACTCGCCTTCGAGCTCCTCGACATGGGCCGAGTGGGAGGCGTAGTCCACGTCGACGAGGCGGGCCCGCGACCCTCCCTCCTTGCACTGGGCGAGGAACTCGCGGAGCGCCTCCGGGTCACCGGACACCACGGTCTGCGCCGGGCCGTTGACCGCGGCGACCGAGATCCGGCCCTGCCAGGCCCCGATCCGCTCCCGTACCCACGCGGCGGGCTCGGCCACGGACATCATGCCGCCCCGGCCCGACAGCACGGTCAGGGCGCGGCTGCGCAGCGCCACCACGCGGGCCGCGTCCTCGACGCTGAGCACGCCGGCCACACAGGCGGCGGCGATCTCGCCCTGCGAGTGGCCGATCACTGCGGCCGGCTCGACGCCCAGCGAGCGCCAGACCTCGGCCAGGGACACCATCACGGACCACAGCACGGGCTGTACGACGTCCACGCGCTCGAAGCCGGGGGCTCCTTCCGCACCGCGTACGACGTCGAGGAGCGACCAGTCCACCAGCGGCTCCAGGGCCGCCGCGCACTCGGCCATCCGGCGGGCGAACACGGGGGAGGACTCCAGCAGTCCGGCCGCCATGCCCACCCACTGCGCGCCCTGGCCGGGGAAGACGAAGACGGGGCGGGCGGCGGGTCGGCTCTGCCCGGTGACCAGGCCGCGGTCGGTGGAGCCGTCGGCCAGGGCCCGCAGGCCCTGCTCCAGCCCCGCGAGGTCGTCGGCGACGACGGCGGCCCGCCGGTCGAAGTGGGCGCGGCCGAGGGCGAGGGAGTGGCCGATGTCCGCGAGCCGGACGCCGGGGTTCTCCCGGAGGTGGTCCAGGAGCCTGCCGGCCTGGGCCCGCAGTGCCTGGTCGCTCTTGGCGGAGAGGACGAAGGGGACGGAGGCGGGGGAGGCGCCGGAGGCCCCGTCCGTCGGCGCGCCGTCCACATCGGATGCCGTCGCCGGCACGGGCGCCGGTACGGGAACGGACGCCTGCTCCAGCACCAGGTGGGCGTTGGTGCCGCTGACGCCGAAGGAGGACACACCGGCCCGGCGCGGCCGGTCGCTCTCCGGCCACGGGGTGGCCTCGGTCAGCAGCGAGACCGCCCCGCTCGACCAGTCCACGTGCGAAGTGGGGGTGTCCACGTGCAGAGTGCGGGGCAGCAGGCGGTTGCGTATCGCCATGACCATCTTGATGACGCCGCCCGCTCCCGCGGCGGCCTGGGTGTGCCCGATGTTGGACTTGAGCGAGCCGAGGTACAGCGGCCGGTCGGCCTCGCGGCCCTGACCGTAGGTGGCCAGCAGGGCCTGCGCCTCGATGGGGTCGCCGAGCCGGGTGCCCGTACCGTGCGCCTCGACGGCGTCCACGTCCGTGGCCGACAGCCCGGAGGCGGCGAGGGCCTCCCGGATGACCCGTTCCTGCGACGGGCCGTTGGGGGCGCTGAGTCCGTTGCTCGCGCCGTCCTGGTTGACGGCCGATCCGCGGATGACGGCGAGCACCTCGTGACCGTTGCGCCGTGCGTCGGAGAGCCGCTCCAGGAGGAGCATGCCGACCCCCTCGCCCCAGCCCGTGCCGTCGGCCGCCTCCGCGAAGGACTTGCAGCGCCCGTCCACGGACAGGCCGCGCTGCCGGCTGAACTCCACGAACATGCCGGGCGTCGCCATCACGGTGACACCGCCGGCGAGGGCCAGCTCGCACTCGCCGGCCCGCAGTGCCTGCGCGGCCGTGTGCAGGGCCACGAGGGAGGCCGAGCACGCGGTGTCGACGGTGACGGCCGGGCCCTCCAGGCCGAGGGTGTAGGAAGCGCGGCCGGAGACCACGCTGGTGTAGGTGCCGGTCAGCAGGTAGCCGCCGACGCCCTCGCCGGCCTCGTGGAGGCGGGGTCCGTAGTCCTGGGCCATCGCACCGACGTACACGCCGGTGCCGCTGCCGCGCAGGGCGGCCGGATCGATCCCTGCCCGCTCCACGGCCTCCCACACGGTTTCGAGCACCATGCGCTGCTGCGGGTCCATGGCGGTGGCCTCGCGCGGGCTGATCCCGAAGAACTCGGCGTCGAACCGGTCGACGTCGTGCAGGAATCCGCCCTGCCGGGTGTACGAGGTGCCCGCGCGGTCGGGGTCGCCGTCGAAGAGGGTCTCCAGTGCCCAGCCGCGGTTGCCGGGGAACTCGGAGACGGCGTCCCGCTCCTCCACGAGCAGCCGCCACAGGTCCTCCGGGGAGGCCACGCCGCCCGGGAAGCGGCAGGCCATGGAGACGATCGCGATGGGCTCGTCGGAGCTCGCGGTCCGGCGGGCGAGGGCCCGGGAGACAGGTTCGTGCGCGGCGACGACGCCCGACAGTTCGGCGAGCCGGGCCACGAGCTTCTCGGGGGTGGGCCGGTCGAACAGCAGGGTGGTCGGCAGCTTCAGGCCGGTCGCGGCGACCAGCCGGTTGCGCAGTTCCACGGCGGTCGCCGAGTCGAGGCCGAGGTCGGTGAAGGAGCGGGTGGGGTCGATGTCGGCGCCCTTGCCGCGGCCGAGGACGAGGGCCACCTCGGAGCGCACCAGGTCCATCAGGAACCCGGTCGTACGCTCGGGGTCGCCGCCGCTTCCGAAGGGGGCCGGGGCGGCCTCGGGCGTGTCACGCCGGAAGGGGTACGTCGGCAGGTCGACGATCGCGGCGTCCGCCGGGAAGACGGGGCTCCAGTCCACCGGGGCGCCGTGCGCGTACGCCTCCGCCACGGAGGACAGGAACCGGTGCGGGCCGTCGGCGCCGCGCCGCAGCGAACCGACCACGACAGCCGTCGAGTCGGTGGTCTCCAGGGTCTGCTCGACGGGCAGGGTCATCACCGGGTGCGGGCTGATCTCCACGAAGAGGTCGTGGTCGGCGAGGCAGCGGATCCCGCTCTCGAACAGCACGGCCTCGCGCAGGCTGCGGAACCAGTAGGAGGCATCCAGCGAGCGGGTGTCCAGCTGTGCGCCCGTGAGGCCGGAGTAGAAGGGGATGCTCCCCTTCCGGGGGCGCAGCGGTGCGAGGACGGTGAGCAGTTCCTCGTGGATCTCGTCCATGTGGGCGCAGTGCGGTGCGTAGTCGATGGCGACCCGCCGGGCCCGTACCCCTTCGGCGGTCAACTCCTCCTGGAGGCGCTCGACGGCGTCCAGGTCGCCGGCCACCGCGATCGACCGCGGGCCGTTGATCCCGGCGACGGACAGCTTCCCGTCCCACGCCGCCAGGCGCGTCCGCACCTCCTCGAGGGGCAGCAGGACCGAGAGCATGGAGCCGCGGCCCGCGAGCCGGGCCTGCGCCTTGCCCCACAGTGCGCCGGCCCGCGCGCCGTCCTCCAGGCTCAGCCCGCCCGCGACGACGGCCGCGGCGAGCTCGCCGATGCTGTGGCCGACCACGGCGGCGGGCTCGATGCCGAAGGAGCGCCAGAGGGCGGCGAGTCCGAGCGCGGTCGCGAACAGGGCGGGCTGGATGACGTCGATGCGGTCCAGCCCGGGCGCGCCGGGCACCTCGCGCAGGACGTCCTCCAGCGACCAGTCGACGTACGGGGCGAGCGCCTCGGCGGTGGCCCGGATGCTGGTGAGAAAGACGTCGGAGGTGTCGAGCAGGTCGGCTGTCATACCGGCCCACTGCGAGCCGTGGCCGGGGAAGACGAAGACGGCCCGGTCGCGGCGGGTGGCCGTGCCGCTGATGCGGGCGCGGCCGCGGCGGCCCACGGCGAGTGCGGTCAGCTCCTCGGTGAACTCCGCCTCGGTGGCGGCCAGCAGGACCGAACGGTGGGTGAAGGCGGTGCGCGACACGGCCAGGGAGCGGCCGATGTCGGCGGGGCGCGGGCGTGCGGCGCCGCTCGCGTGCTCGGCCTGCTGAGCGTGCTCGGCGTGCTCGGCCTGCTCGGGGTTCGACGCGAGGTGCGCGAGGAGTCGCTCCGCCTGCGCGCTTTCGGCCGCAACGGTGTGTCCGGAGAGGACCCAGGGGAGCGTGCCGCCGCGGAAGGCGGCCGGGGTGCCGGATCGTTCCTGCCCGCCCGCGGTGTCCCCGGCCGCCACCCGTACGGCGGTGGGGTCCAGAGCCTCGACCAGTCCGGCCAGTCCGGCCAGTCCGGCCGTACCGTCCTCGGGCTGCTCCGTGGCGGACCCGGCGCCGGGCAGGACACCGCGCACGCGGTCGCCGTCGGCCAGGGCCCGCGCCAGGGTCTTGAGTACGAGAACGGCCCCGCCCCCGGGTGCCTCCCCGGCGCGGGCTCCGGCCCCGCCCGCGAGCGCGATCACGCTCTCCCCGGTGCGCAGGCTCTCGCACGCCAGGCGGACGGCCGTGAGGGCGGCCGCCGGGCCGTCGGTCACGGTCCGGGCCGGACCGCTCAGACCCAGCACGGACCGGATGCCGTCGGCCGGGCCGGCATCCTCCGCGCCGTCCCCTCCGTCCGTGCCGTCGGAGCCGGCCGCTCCGTCCGTGCCGAGGAAGACCCCCGTGTCGCCGCCGCGCAGTGCGGCCGGCACGATGCCTGCCTGCTCCAGCGCCTCCCAGCCCAGTTCCAGCAGGAGTTGTCGGTGCGCGTCCATCGACGCGGCGGCGTCCGGCGCGATGCCGAAGAAGCCCGCGTCGAAGCCCCCGGCACCCTCGGCGCCTTCGGCGTGCGTGTCCGGGAAGCGGCAGGACAGCCCGATGACGGCGACGGGCTCGGCATCGCGGCGGGTGGTCTCGACAGACATGCGGATCCTCACTCCAAGTCCAAAGGTGTTCCAGGAAGCAGCACTTCATGGGGGACGCCCGGAACACCCGGGAGGCGACCCGCCTGTACGACCGGCCTGCGCGGAGCCGCTACCACTCCACCAGCAGCCGGGACAGCCCGCGCGTACCGAGGCCGTCCTTCCAGACCACGGCCTCGGGGCCGGAGGCCAGCCGCAGCGTCGGGAACCGCCCTACCAGGCGCTCCAGCACGATCCGCACCTGGAGGCGGGCCAGCGGCGCGCCGAGACAGCGGTGCACCCCGTGCCCGAACGTCAGGTGCGCGGCGTCGTGTCCCTGCGGGTCCAGTCCCTCCGGTTCCGTGAACGTCCTGCCGTCCCGGTTCCCGTGCAGCAGCGAGACGATCACGCCCTCCCCGGCCTGGACCGTGACGCTGCCGAGCGGCACCGGCTCCACCGCGACGCGCGGGAAGCTGATGGGGGTGGAGGGGGTCAGCCGCAGCAGCTCCTCGACCGTCGGGGCCAGCTCCTCGGGCCGGTCGCGCAGATCCGCGTACCCGGCGGGGTCGGAGAGCAGGGCGTGCACCGACAGGCCGAGCTGCCCGACGACGGTCTCGTAGCCGGCCATCAGCAGGGTGAGCCCCATGGTGAGCAGTTCGCCCATGGACAGCTCGCCCTGCTCGTGCGCCCCGATCATGGAGGTGAGCAGGTCGTCCTCGGGCCGCCGCCGCTTCGTGTCGATCAGGTCGGCCATGTAGTCGATGAGTTCGAGGCGGCGGCGGGCCTTCTCCTGCGGGGTGCTGGCGGAGATGTCGAAGAGCACCTCGACCCAGTCGCGGAACCGGGTGCCGTCCTCGGGCGGGACGCCCAGCAGCGAGCACAGGACGGCCAGCGGCAGCGGTGCGGCGAGTCCCTCGATCAGGTCGGTGCCCGGTCCCGACGCTGCCATCGCGTCCAGGTGCCGGTCGGCGAGCCGCTCGATGGCCGGTGCCATCGCCGTGGCCCTGCCGGTGGTGAACGCCTTCGTCACGACGCGTCGCAGCCGCGAGTGCTCGGCCCCGTCCATGCTCATCATGGAATTCGGCACGGGCTGGGCGTCGTTGAGCTTCGGGGCGTGCGCGGTGACGGCCTCGGCCCGGCTGAACCTCTTGTCGGTCAGGACCCGGCGCGCCAGCGCGTAGTCGCACACCAGCCACATCTTGTCGCCGGCGGGCGTGAAGAACGGAACGACGTCGATGCCGTCCGGAACGTGCCCCTCCGCGGCCACGTACTGCCCAAGGAATGCCGGAAGCGGGCCCAGCGGGCCGGCGCTGCGGTGCTTCATGCGTGTCCTCCCCGTTGTGTTCGGCGGTCAGATTTCCGGACCTCCCGTCCGAGCGGAATCGATGACCGAATCAGCCGAATGGAGAGGTGGCGTGCTGCGGTTGTGCGGGAAACAGAAAAGGAGCGGTGCCCCCGCTTTACCTCTGACTGCCTTGTGAACAAGCCGAGTCGGCGGCGATTCGAGAATTCTGATGTGCCGCAGCGAAGAAACTCTGGCCGAGAATGAACATACCTCCCGCCCGGGAGGCGGAGAACAGAAAGGCACCGACAACGGTCGGTGGCTGTTCAGTTGTTCGACGAGCTCTCCGGAGGTGTCCCGTCGACGGGACGGCGGCCCGTGCGCCGACGCGGCGCCGCCCGCCGCCGCCCGCCCCGCCCGGGCCGCTTTGGCCTGCCTTTAGCACGGGCTGCGAGCCTCCACACCTGTTCTGTGGACCCCTTCACGTGGAGGCACGATGGCGATTCAGGCCGGCGACATCGAGGGATCGAGAATCGGGCAGATCCGTACGGGCCCCGATCTGGCGCCCCGGCAGCGCAGGCCCATGGGCGAGGATCCGCGCCGCGGGCAGGTGCTGACCACGAAGGTGGGTCTGCAGATGCCCGCCGGGATGTCCTTCGACGACTGGGAGAAGGCCGGTCGCCAGCTTTCCGGAATCGTCGATTCCTCCTCCTGGTGGCTCGGCGACTGGCTCGTGTACGGGAAGGACCACTACACCGACCGTTACCAGCGCGGGATCCGCGCCGCCGGACTCCAGTACCAGACCCTGCGCAACTACGCCTGGGTCTCCCGGCGGTTCGACTTCAGCCGTCGGCGGGGTGCCCTCAGCTTCCAGCACCACGCCGAGCTGGCCTCCCTGCCGCACGACGAGCAGGAATCGTGGCTGGACCGCGCCGAGCAGCGGAAGTGGACCACCAAGCAGTTGCGCAGTGCCATCCGCGCCGCGCGCGAGGACGAGGCGCAGGTCAGACTGCCCGCCGAGCCGACGCGTCGGCTGGAGGTGCCGGGCAGCCGGCTCCAGTGGTGGCACAAGGCGGCGGAACGGGCCGGGGTCGACTTCGAGCGCTGGGTGCTGGTGACCCTGGACAGCGCGGCCAAGCAGGCCCTGGCGGAGCTGGAGCGGCTCGGGGAGCTGGAGGACCCGGACGCTCCGGAGGCTGCGGCACAGGAAGAGCGCGTGGTGGAAGTGCAGGCCGCGGGGGAAGAGGAGGGGATCAAAGGGCTGCAGCAGCCGGCCGGCGCCGTGCGGCGACTGGCCATCGAGGCCTGACCCCGCGGCCCCCGGAGGTCCAGGGCCCGCACTCCCTCCGGAGTGGGGGCCCTGAAGGCCGTCGGGCGCCACTTGCCGTCCGGCGGATCAGACGGGCAGCTGACGCATGAGGTCGGCCGTGTCGCGCTGCCGGGTGCACCCGCTCCCGGTGAACGAGTCCAGTACGCGGCCACGGACCTCGTCGGGCTGTTCCTGGCTGAGCTTGAACATGCCCTCGGCTCCGGACACGGTGACCCGGAAGGCGCCGACGGCGGGCACGATGCGGCGGAAGTAGCCGATCGACTCGCTCATGTCCCAGCCGGTGCCGAACTTGGAGCCCTCGAAGGCCGCGACGGTGGCCTGCACCACGCCCATCGTCTCCTCGATCGAGTCGATCTTCTCCACCACTCCGCGCACGTGCACGGAGGTGAAATTCCATGTCGGCGCGGCCGGCGACTTCTTGTACACCGTCGGCGAGACATAGGAATGCGGGCCGGTGAAGGTCAGCAGGATGACGCTGCCGTTCTCGATCGCGGCCCAGTGCGGATTGGCCCTGTTCATATGGCCGAGCAGTTTTCCGCCGGACAGGTCGGGCGCCCATTCCTCAGGGGCCTGCGGGTCCGCGATGACCGGCAGATGGGTCGCGAACGGGCCTTCCTCCACGGTCCCGTTGATAACCGCCAGGGCCAGTGGATTGTCTCGTATCAGATCGGTCATCCACGAACTGTCCGGTTCGCGGTAATTGCTGGGGACGAACATCCGGAATTCACCCTTTCGGTCGGCGCGGAGCGCGAAGACATAGAAATCCCGGCCGACCGTACCGCTGTCCCGTCGGCCGGACATCGGTATTCGGTAATCGGTCCGCACAAAGGTCTCTCGGATTGCCTTCCTGACGTCTTCAGGTTGGCGCCGGGACGTTCTGCGGCGCAATACTGAATAAAGGTCTCCCGGATCACCGGTCGAGATTCCAAGACGCTAGCGGGAGAATTGTCTATGGGTACAACGGGTACGCATGAGCACGAGATATACGACGTGGTCGGCATCGGCTTCGGCCCGTCCAACCTGTCGCTCGCGATCGCACTGGAAGAGCACCGGGCCAATGTTCCGGAGCGCCCGGTCAAGGCCGCGTTCTTCGAACGTCAGGCCTCGTTCGGCTGGCACCGCAACATGCTGCTGCCGTCGACGACCATGCAGATTTCGTTCCTGAAGGACCTGGCCACGTTCCGCAATCCGGTGTCCCGGTTCAGTTTCGTATCGTATCTGCACGCAGCGGGCCGACTGGTGCAGTTCGTCAACAACCAGGACTTCTTTCCGACGCGTCAGGAATTCCACCAGTACCTGGAATGGGCGGCGTCGAGCCTGGGTGACCAGGTCTCCTACGGATCCGAGGTCACCGCCATCCGGCTCTCGGAGGAAGCCGGACCCGGAGCCACCGAGTGCCTGCAGCTCGATGTCCGTGAGGCCTCGGGCGGTGTACGCCGGGTCAAGGCGCGCAACGTGGCCGTCTCGACGGGACTCGTACCGCGCATGCCGACGGGCGTGGCCCGCGACGAGCGGGTGTGGCACAGCTCCGAATTCCTGGAGCGGTTCCGCGGCCTGGACCCGAACGAGCTCAAGAGCGTGGCGGTGGTCGGGGCCGGCCAGAGCGCGGCCGAGATCACCCGGTTCCTGTACGACATGCTTCCGCACGCGCGGGTCTCGGCGATCCTCCCGTCCTACGGGTACTCCGTCGCCGACGACACCCCCTTCGCCAACCAGGTGTTCGACCCGGCCGCCGTGGACGAGTACTACTTCGGCACCGACCAGGCGCGGGAGGCGTTCTGGCACTACCACCGGAACACCAACTACTCGGTGGTCGACGACGAGGTGATCCGTGACCTGCACCAGCGCTCGTACGACGACGAGGTGCGGGGGACCAAGCGGCTGCACTTCCTCAACCTCACCCGGGTGGCCGGCGTCGCCCGGACGGGCAACGAGACGCGGCTGACCCTGGGCGCGATGCTCGACAGCGAGCCGCAGGAGCTCGACGTCGACGCGCTCGTCTTCGCCACCGGCTACGAGGGGATGGACCCGGCGCGTCTGCTCGGCGACTTCGACCGGGAGTTCCTGCGCGACGAAACCGGCCGGCCCCGGGTGGAGCGCGACTACCGGCTGGTCAGCGCGTCCGGGCTGTCCTGCGGCATCTACCTCCAGGGAGGCACCGAGCACACCCACGGCCTGTCCTCGTCCCTGCTGTCGAACATCGCCGTCCGCAGCGGCGAGATCGCCGACTCCATCGTGCTGCGACGGGCCGAGCGGGAGCTCGGCGGGGCGCGGACCGTGGAGGTCGCGGGAGCCACCGCCGGCCGGGCCTGACCCGGCTTCCCCCGGTCACGGCCGAAGGGTGGGCCCCGGTGCTGGACGAACAGCACCGGGGCCCACCCTTCGGCCTTCTTCGGTCATTCCGCGGAATGCCGCATTCACCTCACGCGGCGCCGGCGGCAACCGGGTCCGCGGCCATCGCGTCGCGCAGGCTCTTCGGTCGCAGGTCGGTCCAGTTGGCCTCGACGTGTTCCAGGCACTGCTGGCGGCTTTCCTCGCCGAATACGATGCGCCAGCCGGCGGGAATCTCGGCGAAGGACGGCCACAGCGAGTGCTGTTCCTCGTCGTTCACCAAGACGTAGAACCGGCCGTCAGCGTCGTCGAACGGGTTGCTGCTCATGAATCCACTCCAATTCAAGCCGTTCACGATCCGATTTCCGGACGGGAATCGGATCGTCATCCATTAGTGGGGATGGAGTTGGCGAGACCGCCGTGCCCGATCATGGCATCTTTCGGGCGCCCCGTGGAGACCGGTGTGCGGATGACGTGCTCCACCGGACGCCGATGTGCCTTCCCCCGCCGTCCTGTTGACGGGACAGCGGTAACACACTGCCCCGAATCTCCTGCGTTCTGCACCGAGTTCGCAGGAATGGGCTTCCGGTCCCGGCTTCCCGCGCGCGATGCTGAACGGGCGACCGCGGCCTCGTTCCGCGGCCCATTGACGTCCCCGGGGAGTCCGGAGTCCTCCACAGAAGGAGTTGTGCCGATGAGCGTCACCAGCGCGGCCGGCGTTCTCTTCACCCTGCGCGCGAGGTTCTCATGACGACCCGTCAGCATCCCGCGATGGCCAAGGCGCAGTCCCTCGGCGACGCGCTGCCGTGGCTGACCCGCCACCAGGACCGGACCGTCGTCATCAAGCTGGGCGGACACGCCATGGTCGACGACCAGTTGACGGCCGCCTTCGCCCGCGACGTGGTCTTCCTGCGCTACGCCGGGCTGAAGCCCGTGGTCGTCCACGGCGGCGGCCCGCAGATCGGTGCCGAGCTGGAACGGCGCGGTCTGGCCAGCGAGTTCAAGGCGGGCCTGCGGGTCACGTCGTCCCGCGCGATGGACGTGGTCCGGATGGTGCTGGCCGGGCAGGTGCAGCGCGAACTGGTCGGGCTGATCAACGCGTACGGCCCGCTCGCCGTCGGTATGACCGGCGAGGACGCCGACACCCTGACCGCGGTCCGCCACGTGCCGTGGATCGACGGTGAACCGGTGGACATCGGCAGGGTCGGCGACATCACCCGGGTGAACACCGGCGCCATCGAGGGGCTGCTTGCGGACGGCCGCATTCCGGTGGTCTCCTCCATCGCCCGCAGCGCCGAGGACGGGCACGTCTACAACGTCAACGCCGACACCGCGGCCGCGGCGCTTGCCACCGCCCTGCAGGCCCAGGCGCTGGTCATGCTCACCGACGTCGAGGGCCTGTACGCGGGCTGGCCGCTGAGCGACGAGGTCATCGGCCGGCTCACGGCCCGTGAGCTGGAGAAGCTGCTGCCGGAGCTGGCCGACGGGATGGTTCCCAAGATGACCGGCTGCCTGCACGCGGTGCGGGGCGGCGTCGGTACGGCGCGGGTGATCGACGGGCGGGTGCCGCACGCGATCCTCCTGGAGATGTTCACCGACGAAGGCGTCGGCACGGTGATCGTGCCGGACCTCGACGAGGCGGAGGTGCTCGCGTGAGCGGGTCGGCCGGGAGCGGCTGCTTAACCCAACTGGTGCCATGGTGGCGCCATGGGTGCCGGAGTGGCTCCGGTGCGGTGGCGGGATCCGGTGAGGTGCCGAGACCGCCGGAAGCGACCTCCGGAATCCCGTACGGCCCCTTGTCTGCAAAGGATTTCCGGGCCGTTTCCCGTGGTGGGCGCCCCGGTCGGCCGGTCGCCCGCACCCCCGTCGGGATGCCCCGCGGTGCGTCCGGCGGGAGGCGCTTTTCGGCCGACTCGACGCACTGGCGCACTTCTGGCACGACAGTGGCGCCATGTGTGTGCCATGATGGCGTCACGACCTCGGCGGCGCCGTCCGCACCGCCGGGGGCGAGACGCCCACCGTCCCTGCCGTCCCCACTGTCGGCCGCCGGTCGTCCTGACCGACTGCTCTGACCCGAATCACCCGCTCGTTCTGTACCGATTCACACAGGAGTTCTTTCGCTATGGCCACCTTCCTTTACAAAGTGGGGCGTCTCGCCTTCCGGCGACGAGGCCTGGTGTCACTGCTGTGGCTCGCCGTCCTCGTCGGGGTCGGTTTCGCCGCCTCCGCCGCTCCGCCTCCGCCCACCGACACGTTTTCGATGCCGGGCACGGAGTCGCAGAAGGCCTTCGACCTGCTGAAAGAGAAGTTCCCGGCCATGAGCGTGGACGGCGCGACCGCCCGCGTGGTCGTCCGGGCACCGGCCGGCGCGAAGCTCTCCGATCCCGCCGAGAAGGCCAAGGTCGAAGCCCTCGTCGGCGCGCTCGCCAAGGCGCCGGACGTCGTTTCCGCCTCCGACCCCTTCAAGACCAACGCCCTCAGCCAGGACGGCACCACGGCGTACGCCGCGGCCACTTACAAGGTGTCCGCCCTCAAGGTGACCGACGAGGCGCACAAGGGCCTCGACAAGGTGCTCGAGGACGCCCGGAGCACCGGGCTGGTCGTCGAGGCCGGCGGTGACGCCGTCAAGGTGGACGGAGCGCCCGGCGGCGGTGCCGAAGGCATCGGCATCCTCGTCTCCGCCATCGTCCTGGTCCTCACCTTCGGCTCGATGATCGCCGCGGGCATGCCCCTGCTGACCGCCATCATGGGCGTCGCCATCGGCGGCGCGGCGATCACCGCACTCGGCAGCACCCTCGGCCTCTCCAGCACGACCTCCACCCTCGCGCTGATGATCGGCCTCGCCGTCGGTATCGACTACGCCCTGTTCATCGTCTCCCGCTACCGCTCCGAACTGGCCGAGGGACGGGAGCGTCAGGACGCCGCGGGACGGGCCGTCGGCACGGCCGGCTCCGCCGTCGTCTTCGCCGGTCTCACCGTCATCGTCGCCCTCGCGGGCCTCAGCGTGGTGAACATCCCGATGCTCACCAAGATGGGTCTCGCCGCAGCGGGCACGGTCGCGGTCTCGGTCCTCATCGCGATCACCCTCGTCCCGGCCCTCCTCGGCTTCGCGCCGATCAAGGTCATGCCCCGCAGGGAGCGCAAGAAGTACTACGGCAAGCCGCTCACCGATCGTCAGCAGCGCAAGGCCGACAAGCGGGCCGCGCGCCAGAAGCCGAACCTGGGCACCCGTTGGGCGACCTTCGTCGTCCGCCGTCCCCTTGCCGTCCTGCTGCTGGGCGTCGTCGGCCTCGGTGTCGTCGCGGTGCCCGCCGCCTCCCTCCAGCTCGGCCTGCCGGGCGAGGGCACCATGGCTCCGGACACCACGCAGCGCAAGGCGTACGACATGCTGTCCGAGTCCTTCGGGGCGGGCTTCAACGGGCCGCTGATGGTCACCGTCCAGGCCAAGGACGCGGCGACCGCCGCCGCCAACGTGGGCAAGGAGCTCGGCAAGGTCGAGGGTGTCGCCGCGGTGACCCCCGCCACGCCGAACGACAAGGGCGACACCGCGGTCCTCACCCTCATCCCGAAGACCGGCCCCGCCGAGCACGAGACCGAGGAACTGGTCGGCAAGATCCGGGGCGTCACCGGCGGTCTCGGGGCCGACAACGGCGCCGAGATCCTGGTGACCGGTCAGACGGCCCTGTTCATCGACTTCTCCCAGACCCTCGACGACGCGATGCTGCCGTACCTGGGCCTGGTGGTCGGTCTCGCCTTCGTCCTGCTGGTGCTCGTCTTCCGCTCGCTGCTCGTCCCGCTCAAGGCGGCCCTCGGCTTCCTGCTCTCCGTCAGCGCGGCCCTCGGCGCGGTCGTGGCCGTCTTCCAGTGGGGCTGGCTCGCGGACGTCTTCGGCATCGACCAGCCCGGCCCGATCATGAGCACCCTGCCGATCTTCATGATCGGTGTGGTCTTCGGTCTCGCCATGGACTACGAGGTCTTCCTCGTGACCCGGATGCGGGAGGCCTACGTCCACGGCGCTCGGCCCGACGAAGCGGTGGTCACCGGATTCCGCTACGGCGGACGGGTGGTCGGCGCCGCCGCGATCATCATGGTCAGCGTCTTCTCCGGCTTCATCATGGAGGTGAACGTCTTCGTCAAGATGGTCGGCTTCAGCCTCGCGATCGCCGTCCTGTTCGACGCCTTCGTCGTCCGCATGGCCCTGGTGCCCGCGCTGTTCGCCCTGCTCGGCCGGTCGGCCTGGTGGCTGCCCCGCTGGCTCGACCGACTGCTGCCGAACATGGACGTCGAGGGCGAGAAGCTCGGCCGCACGGACGGTACCCCGGTCCTGCCCACCCAGCGGCGCCAGGAGCAGGAGGCCCACATCCCGGGCTGACGACCCACCGGGCGCACAGCCCGTACGCCGGCGGCCACGAGCCGCCGGTGTACGGGCCTTTCGGCTGTCAGGGCTCTACCGCGCCGCCGGGACCGGCCACCGGCCCGCTCCGCTCGCGCGGGTCAGCGGTCGACGGGCAGGCCCTTCGGTTCCTTGATGCGCTTCATGATGATCTGCGAGTTGACCTCGGTGATGCCGGTGAGGGCCGTCAGCTTCTCGATCCACAGGCGCTCGTACGCGCGCAGATCGGCGACGGCGATCCGCAGCAGGCAGCCCGGGCTCCCGAAGAGGCGGTAGGCCTCGATGACGTCCGGGATGTCCTGGAGGGCGGCCTCGAAGGCCTCGACCGCCTCCCGGTCGCGCCGCACCTCGACCGAGACGAGCACCTCGAACCCCCGCTCGACCGCCTCGGGGGAGATCACGGCCCGGTAGCCCTGGATCACCCCGTCCTGCTCCAGCTGCCGCACCCGGCGCATACAGGGGGAGGGGGTCAGTCCCACCCGCTGGGCGAGCTCCTGGTTGCTCAGGCGGCCGTCGGCCTGAAGCTCGCGCAAGATATCTCGATCAATGGCGTCCATGGCGCAATTATCACTCGGCGAATGTGAACAGCCCTGGTGGAATACGCAATCACATTGCGCCCGGATCGCTCTATCATTGCTGCTTTGAGCACATATGTACGAGTGACGTACGAGTGACACGAGTGACACGAGTGAAGGGCGGCCACGGCCAATGGGACGGATCGTCGTCATCAGCACCGGCGGGACGATAGCCAGCCGCTGGCAGGGTTCCGGCTTCGCGGCCGACGCCGACGGGAACGAGGTGATCGCCACCGCACCGCTCCCCGAGGGCGTCAGCGTCGAACTGGTCGACCTGTTCAGCGTGAACAGCCCGCGACTGACCACCGCACACCAGCTCACCCTGCTGCGCACCGTGCACGAGGTCCTCGCCGACCCCGGCGTGGACGGCATCGTCGTCACGCACGGCACCGACACCCTGGAGGAGTCGGCCTTCCTCCTCGACCTCCACCACCACGACCCGCGCTCCGTGGTCTTCACCGGCTCGCAGCGCCCCATGGGCACCGCCGACGGGGACGGCCCGGGGAACCTCTACGACGCCCTGCTCACCGCCGCGAACACGCGCGGGCTCGGCGTACTGATCGCCTTCGCCGGACGGGTGCACGCCGCCCGCGGCACCGTGAAGACGCAGGCCGTGGAACTGGACGCGTTCGCCGACCCCTCGAAGGAACTCTTCGGGAAGATCGGCTTCGGCAAGGTCACCGTCCTGCGCACCCCGCAGCGCCCGGCGCCGCTCCCGCTGCCCGCGATGCCGGAGATCCCGCCGCGCGTGGACGTGGTCGTCCACCACGCCGACGGCGACCCGGTCCTGCTGAACGCCGCCGTCGAGGCCGGCGCGCGCGGCGTCGTCCTCGTAGGGACCGGCGCGGGCAATGCCACCCCGGAGATCGTCGACGCCGTCCGGGCCGCCGTCGGCCGCGGGGTGCTGGTCGCCCTGACCACCCGGGTCATGGCCGGACCGGTCACCGAGATCTACACCCACGGCGGCGCGGTGGACCTCGTGGCCGCCGGAGCCGTCCCGACCGGCACCCTGCGCGCCGGCCAGGCCCGTATCGCCGTCCTTTCCGCGCTGCTCGCCACGGACAACAAGGTCGAACAGACCCGCATCCTGCGCGAGGCGCTGGGCGCGGACGGCCCGGTGCTCGTCGGGGCATAACCCCTCCGGGGCAGCGTGTGCGGCCGCTACGATTCGGGTAACGGTCGCTACGCTGCGGGGGGTTGCATGGAGCCCGGGACCATCGGCGTCCGGCTGGCCTCGGCGGCCATCGGGCCCCTCGTCAAGAAACTGTTCGTCACCGAGGGCGGCGGGGCGGGCCTCGTCGACAAACCGATCCGCCTCTCCGGCTACGTGTCCTTCACGGGCGAGAAGCGCACGCTCACGGAAGCCGACCTCCGCACGCTCGCCGCCAAGCTGGTGAAACAGGCACTGCGCACGGGCGAGCGCCCGATCCCCGCGGACGAACAGCAGGCCGTCACCGACGCCCTCGCGCAGACCCTGCGGGGTCTCGGCGACCTGACGATGACCGACCTGGATGCCGTCCGGCTCGGTTCCGCGGCCTTCGCCCGGGAGCTGCGCGCCGTGAGCGGCCGCCCGGAGCGTGAACTCAGCGCCGACGCCACGTACTTCCACGAGCGGCTCGTCGACGCCGCCTGCCTGCACATCCTGCAGTTCTTCACGCAGCGCTCGACGTTCGTGGCCCACGCCATGGTGGAACAGACCCGCGGGATCGCCGAGCTGACGGCCAAGGTCGACGAACTGATCCGCCGCGATCCGCTGCCCGGCGCCGAGGACGCCGCGTTCGAGCAGCTGTACCTGCCGTACGTGGAGAAGAAGCACGGCAAGCTGACCATCTACGGCATCGACCTCAGCAACTCCCCGACCCGGTGGCCGCTGGACGCGGCGTACCTGAGCCTGGAGGCGACATCCGTCCCGCCTGCGCAGGGACCCCCGGACTGGCAGGACCGGGACCGGGACCGGGACCGGGACCGCCGGGACGGTACACAGGACGCGGAGAGCGAGGTGGTCCGTCAGAACGTGGCCGCCTTCTTCTTCGAGCACGGGATCAGCCGGTTGTCGGCGCCGGCACCCGCCGATCAGGCTCTGGCCGACAGCCCCCGGGTCCTGCTCCGGGGCGAAGCCGGGTCGGGCAAGTCCACCTTGGTGCAGTGGCTGGCCGTCACCGCCGCCCGCCAGGACCTCCCGACGCAGATGGACTACCTCTACGACCGCATTCCCTTCGTCCTGCCCCTGCGCACCCTCACCCGCCACGGTGAACGGCTGCCCGCTCCCGCGGACTTCGCCGAGCTGCTGTCTCCGTCCGTACGGCTGCGCTGCAAATGACCGGGCGGCGCCCGGAGGGCGTCGCCCGGTCCGCCGTCCGTCCTCAGATCCCCGGGTTTCCGAAGGCCGCCAGGATGCGGTCCGCCGCCGACGTCGGGGTGACCGTGCCCGCCCGGACCGCGGACTCCAGGCCCGGCGCCAGCTCCCGTACCGCCGGGTCCGCCCGCAGGCGTTCCAGCAGTTCGTCGCGGACCATCGACCAGGTCCACTCCACCTGCTGCGCCGCCCGCTTCGCCGCCAGCCGGCCCCCCGCGTCCAGCAGGGTCCGGTGCTGCTCGAGGCGGTTCCACACCTCGTCCAGCCCGGTCGACTCCCGCGCGCTGCACGTCAGCACCGGCGGGGTCCAGGCCGCGTCCACCGGGTGCATCAGCCGCAGCGCGCCCGAGAGTTCCCGGGCCGCGGCCTTCGCGTCGCGCTCGTGCGGGCCGTCCGCCTTGTTCACCGCCAGGACGTCCGCCAGCTCCAGGACGCCCTTCTTGATGCCCTGCAACTGGTCGCCCGTACGGGCCAGGGAGAGCAGCAGGAAGGAATCGACCATCCCCGCCACCGTGGTCTCCGACTGGCCCACGCCGACCGTTTCGACGAGGACCACGTCGTAGCCCGCCGCCTCCATCACGATCATCGACTCTCGGGTGGCCTTGGCGACCCCGCCCAGCGTGCCCGCCGAGGGCGACGGCCGCACGAACGCCGCCGGGTCCACCGACAGCCGCTCCATCCGGGTCTTGTCACCCAGGATGGAGCCGCCCGTGCGCGTCGACGAGGGGTCCACCGCGAGCACCGCCACCCGGTGGCCGAGCCCCGTCAGCATCGTGCCGAAGGCATCGATGAAGGTGGACTTGCCCACCCCCGGCACACCGCTGATGCCGATCCGGCGGGCCCGGCCCGCGTGCGGCAGCAGCTCCGTCAACAGGCCCTGCGCCAGCACCCGGTGAGCGGGCAGGGTCGACTCGACGAGAGTGATCGCGCGCGCGATGAACGCGCGCTTCCCGTCGAGCACCCCCTTCGCGTAGGCCTCGATGTCGATCTTCGGCACCGGCGGCCGCCTACAGCTCGTGGCCCAGGTCCGCGGCCAGCCGCGTCACCAGGTCGTGGGCCGCGTCCGGGATCACCGTGCCCGGCGGGAAGACCGCCGTCGCGCCCATCTCCAGCAGCGTCGGGACATCGGCGGGCGGGATCACCCCACCCACGACGATCATGATGTCCTCGCGGCCCTCCTCCGCCAGCTGCTCGCGCAGCGCCGGTACGAGGGTCAGGTGGCCGGCCGCCAGCGACGAGACGCCCACGACGTGGACGTCCGCCTCGACGGCCTGCCGGGCCACCTCCGCCGGGGTCTGGAACAGCGGGCCGACGTCCACGTCGAAGCCCAGGTCGGCGAAGGCGGTCGCGATCACCTTCTGGCCGCGGTCGTGACCGTCCTGCCCCATCTTGGCGACCAGGATGCGCGGACGGCGACCCTCCGCCTCCTCGAACCGGTCGACCAGCGCACGGGTGCGCTCCACGGACGGGGACTCGCCTGCTTCGTTGCGGTACACGCCCGCGATCGTACGGATCTGGCTCGCGTGCCGTCCGTACACCTTCTCCAGTGCGTCCGAGATCTCACCGACGGTGGCCTTGGCGCGCGCCGCGTCCACCGCCAGGGCCAGCAGGTTGCCGTCGCCGCGCTCGGCCGCGTTCGTCAGCGCCCGCAGGGTGTCCTGGGTGACCGCCTCGTCGCGCTCCTCGCGCAGCCGCCGCAACTTGGCGATCTGCTGGCTGCGCACCGAGGAGTTGTCGACCTTGAGGACGTCGATCGCCTCGTCGCTGGCCACGCGGTACTTGTTGACGCCGATCACCGGCTGCCGGCCCGAGTCGATCCGCGCCTGCGTCCGGGCCGCGGCCTCCTCCACCCGCAGCTTCGGGATGCCCGCGTCGATGGCCTGCGCCATGCCGCCGGCCGCCTCGACCTCCTCGATGTGCTGCCAGGCACGGCGCGCCAGGTCGTACGTCAGCTTCTCGACGTACGCGCTGCCGCCCCACGGGTCGATCGACCGGCAGGTCCCCGACTCCTGCTGGAGCAGCAGCTGGGTGTTGCGGGCGATGCGCGCGGAGAAGTCCGTCGGCAGCGCGAGGGCCTCGTCGAGGGCGTTGGTGTGCAGCGACTGGGTGTGGCCCTGGGTCGCGGCCATCGCCTCGATACAGGTGCGCGTCACGTTGTTGAAGACGTCCTGAGCGGTCAGCGACCAGCCCGAGGTCTGCGAATGCGTGCGCAGCGACAGCGACTTGGCGTTCTTCGGGTCGAACTGCTTGACCAGCCGCGCCCACAGCAGGCGGGCCGCGCGCAGCTTGGCGACCTCCATGAAGAAGTTCATGCCGATCGCCCAGAAGAACGACAGGCGCGGCGCGAACGCGTCCACGTCCAGCCCGACGGCCTGCCCGGCCCGCAGGTACTCCACGCCGTCGGCGAGGGTGTACGCCAGCTCCAGGTCGGCCGTGGCCCCGGCCTCCTGGATGTGGTAGCCGGAGATGGAGATCGAGTTGTACCGCGGCATCTTCTGCGAGGTGAAGGAGAAGATGTCGGAGATGATCCGCATCGAGGGCTTGGGCGGGTAGATGTAGGTGTTGCGGACCATGAACTCCTTGAGGATGTCGTTCTGGATGGTCCCGGCGAGCTTGTCGGGGGAGACGCCCTGCTCCTCCGCCGCCACGATGTACAGCGCGAGGACAGGCAGCACCGCGCCGTTCATCGTCATCGACACCGACATCTTGTCCAGCGGGATCCCGTCGAACAGCTGCCGCATGTCGTAGATCGAGTCGATCGCCACGCCCGCCATGCCGACGTCGCCCGTGACGCGCGGGTGGTCGCTGTCGTAGCCGCGGTGCGTCGGCAGGTCGAAGGCCACCGACAGGCCCTTCTGGCCGGACGCCAGATTGCGCCGGTAGAAGGCGTTCGACTCCTCGGCCGTGGAGAAACCGGCGTACTGCCGAATCGTCCAGGGCTGGTTGACGTACATCGTCGGGTACGGGCCGCGCAGGTACGGGGCCACGCCCGGGTAGGTCCGCAGGAAGTCCAGGCCCTCCAGGTCCCGCCCGGTGTACAGCGGCTTGACGCCGATGCCCTCGGGGGTCTCCCACAGCAGGTCGGCGGCCGCGGTGCCGGTGGACTCCTTCACCGCGGAGCGCCACTGCTCCTCGGACACCCCTGCGACGGCGGTGGGGTCGAGCGCCAGCTCGGAGAAATCGGGGATGCTCAAGACGGCACTCCCATCCGGTCGAGTACGGAGGACAGCACGGCGACGGCGTCACAGCCGGCGAAGACGTACTCGTCCACGGAAGCCTCTGCGGTGCCCGGCCGGCCGGCGAGGAAGACGGTCGTGGCGCCCGCCGCGCGCAGCGCCCCGGACACCGCCGCGGCCTGCTCCTCGTACAGCGCGTCGCTGGAGCAGAGCACGGCCATGCCGTCCGCTCCGCTCGCGGCGTAGGCCTCGGCGGCCGTCGCCGGATCCACCGACACCGGATCGTGCACCGGTTCGATGCCGCCCGCCTGGAACAGGTTCGAGGCGAAGGTGGCGCGCGCGGTGTGCGCGGCCGCCGGGCCCAGTGCGGCGAGGAAGATCCTCGGCCGGGCCCCGGTCGCCGCCAGGTGCGCGTCGCTGCGGGCGCGCAGTGCCTCGTACGCCTCGTCGCGCCGCACCCGCGGCAGTCCGCCGGTGGGTCCGGCGGGCGCGGGATCGCGGACCACCGGCTTCTCCGACAGCAGCGGGAACTCGCTGACACCGGTGATCGGTTCGCGGCGCCTGGCCAGCTTCTTCGAACGCTCGGCCCAGGTGGCGGCGAGCCGTTCGGCGACCAGCCCGGAGCGCAGGGCGGCGGCCTGACCGCCGGCCTTCTCCAGGGTCTGGAAGAACTCCCAGGCCGCGTGGGCGAGTTCGTCGGTGAGGCGCTCCACGTAGTACGAGCCGCCGGCCGGGTCGATCACCCGGGCCAGGTGCGACTCCTCCAGCAGGATGGTGGAGGTGTTGCGGGAGATCCGGCGCGCGAAGGCGTCCGGCAGACCCAGCTCGTTGTCGAAGGGGAGCACGGTCACCGAGTCCGCGCCGCCCACCCCCGCGGCCATGCAGGCCACGGTGGTGCGCAGCATGTTCACCCAGGGGTCGCGGCGGGTCATCATCACCGGCGAGGTCACCGCGTGCTGGAGCTGGGCACCCGCCTCCGGGGCCCCCGAGGCCTCGGCGATACGGGCCCACAGCCGGCGCGCGGCGCGCAGCTTGGCGATGGTGAGGAACTGGTCCGCGGTGGCGGCGTAGCGGAACTCCAGCTGCCCGAGCGCATCCGCGGTGCTCAGCCCGGCCTCGGTGAGCGCGCGCAGGTAGGCGACACCGGTGGCCAGGGACAGGCCCAGCTCCTCGGCGGCGCTGCCGCCGGCCTCGTGGTAGGGCAGCGCGTCGACGGTCAGGGCGCGCACCCCGGGCCAGTCGGCGGCGGCCTCCCGGGCCAGCTCGACGGCGGCGGCCGAGTCCAGTGCCTCACCCGTGCGGGCCTCGTGGCCCAGCGGGTCGGCGCCCAGCGAGGCCCGAGCGGCCTCGGGGGCCACCGCGCGCTCGGTGAACAGGCGCAGCAACGCGCGCGCGGCCTCGGCGTATTGCGCTCCGGCGTCCAGGACGACGGGGGCGAGGTCCAGGTAGACCCCGTCCAGCGCCCGGGCGAGGCCCTCGACCGGGAGACCGCCCCGGCCCACCGTGAGCCAGAGGGAGGTGACCCCGTTCTCCAGGTCGGCGAGGGCCGCCTCGTTCAGCCGTACCGGATCGGCGCCCGCGAGGCGCTGGCGCACGTCCCAGCCGTTCGCGGTGGTGCCTTCCGGCCTGCCCCCGCGGACGAACGGGGCGAAGCCGGGGAAACCGGTGTCGGGAGCCGTCCCGTCGGGCGGCGCGGTGTACAGCGGGCGCGTGGTGAGCCCGTCCTCGATAGGGGTGGACAACGCGTCTTCTGCGGCCTCGCCGGAGACTTCCTTGCCCGACTTTCGCAGTACGCCTTCTACAAGGCGCTGCCACTGCTCATGCGTCGCGTCAGGGAACTCGGCGGCCAGGGAGAGCCCGTCGTCAGGCAGGACCGTCATGGCTCGAATGTAGGGGAGGGCGCTCAGGTGGCACCATACCGGTGGGTGTGATCTCGCCCTCTCGGGCCAGGCCGAAGGGATCCTGGAACACCCGGCTGAGCAGCACGGTTGCCGCCGCCTCCGGAAGGACGGCCGGACCGGCGTGCGGGACGACGATCCGCTCGGGATCGTCGCACACGTGCGAGAGCTCCGTCGCGGCGTCCCGGATCTCCTGCAGATATCCCTCGTCCAGGACGCTCGCCAGCTCGGTCACGACCATGACCGCCGGATTGAAGACATCCAACAGAAGAGCCGCCGCGCGGCCCACCGCGCGGGCGCGCTCGCGCAGCAGCCGGTCGGCGCGGGGGTCACCGGTGGCGGCCGCGTCCACCAGCAGGTTGACCGAGGGGTCCGGCACGATGCCCCGGCGCACGGCCTCGGCGCCGAGCGCCGTGTCGGACGCGGTCGCCTCCAGGCAGCCGGTACGCCCGCACGCGCACGGGACGTCCGACCGCGGCACCGGCAGATGGGCCACGTCGCCGGCGGCCGCGCCCGGACCCTGGTGCACGGTCCCCTCGATCCCGAAGGCGGCGTCGACGACCCGGCCGATGAACAGGTGCACGAGGCTCCGGCGGGCCGCGGGGCGGCCGAAGAGGATCTCCGCCCGCGCGACGGCCCGGGCGTGGTTGTCCACCCGCACCGGCAGCCCGAGCGCGGCCGACAGCTCGGCGGCGAGCGGCTTGCGGCTCCACCCCAGCGCGGGGTGCCGTACGACGATCCCGTCGTCCGGGCTGACCCAGCCGCCCAGGGCGGCGCCGACGCCGAGGAGCGGCCGCCCGGAGTCGAACGCGGCGAGGAAGCGGCGGAGTTCGGCGGTGATGGCGAGGGAGAGGTCGGCCGTGGGGCGCCCCTCGTGCGGGAAGGCCCGGCGGGCCAGCAGTTGCCCCCGCAGGTCGACGAGGCTGAAGGTCGAATGCGGCACCCCGATGTGCAGACCGGCGGCGACCGGCCCGCCGACGGCCCCGGTGTGCAGGTCCAGCGGGATCCGCGGCCGCCCCACGCCGCCACCGGGCCCGGGCAGCTCGCGCAGCAGCCCGCCGCGGAGCAGCCCGGTGGTCTGGCGGGACACGGCGGCGGGGCTCAGCCCGGACAGCGGGGCGATCCCGCTGCGGGCGACCGGGCCGTGGTCGAGCACCGTCCGCAGCACGGTGGCGGCATTGGCGGAGGCCCGGCTGTCGCCGGCCATACGCGTCACGCGGTCTCCTCGGGGGTGGGGTGTGTGTCCCCCGATCATGCCGGGTCGGCCCCGGCGGCCCCGTACCCCGGCGAACGCGTGGCGGCCGCGTTGCGGGGGCATGAAATCCGGCCACGGTTTTCGGCCGCCGGAAGGGGGTGGCGGGCGGTTCGGGGTACGGGGGAAAGTGCAGGTCGTAGGGGGTGTGCAGGGTGGGCCGGAGGCCCGGGTGCGGGAGCGTTCGGTGGCTGCGGACGGGGGTTGACCGGGGGCCGGAGCCGCTGACACGCTCCGGGACATGTCCGCGAACGCATACCTCGCCCCGCGGCTCCACACCCCCGGCCTCTGTACCGAGCCGGGCGAGTGTCCGGGCCGCTGTCCGGCCCCCGGCCACCCCTGACCCACCGATCCGGCGGAACGCCTGACCGGGCCACCTCGAGGCGGTGCCCGACCCGTCCGGGAGGGCCGCGGGGATCGCCCGGGGACGCTGTCCTCCGACTGCTCCTTTCACGACGCCCCTCACGGGGAGGCCTTCGGGCGGTGTCCCGCCGGGAAACCCCTGGGGTCGCCGCCTTCGGCGCCGAATCGGCGGCGTCGTCCTACGGGTGACCCAGGGGTCAGCCCCCACCGGGCCCATCCCGGCAGGCCGCCCCACCGGGTGCCCCACGGGACGTCGCCCCAGGGGTGATCCACGGGACAGCGCCCGCGGGGCCTCCCCGGGGCGACGTTCCACAGGTGCCCACCGGCGCTCCCTGAGGGGGCGTTGTCCGGAGGCGACCCCAGGGCGGACCTTCCGGGAGACGTCCTCCGGGGCCTGCCCTCCGGGATCCGTCCTGGGGGTGATCCACGGGGACGGTCCCCATGGGGCTTCCCGTGGGAGGACGTTCCACGGGGTGTCCTCCGGGGCTTCCCGGTGGGGGAGTCGCCCTGGGGGTGACCCGCGGGGCGGTCCCCAGGGGCTTCTCGTGGGAGGACGTTCCACGGGGTGTCCTCCGGGGCTTCCCGGTGGGGGAGTCGCCCTGGGGGTGACCCGCGGGGCGGTCCCCAGGGGCTTCTCGTGGGGAGACGTTCCACGGGGTGTCCTCCGGGGCTTCCCGGTGGGGGAGTCGCCCTGGGGGTGACCCGCGGGGTGGTCCCCAGGGGCTTCTCGTGGGGACCACCCCGCGGGCTGTTCTCCGGGGTCTCCCGGTGGGGAGTCGTCCTCGGGGTGATCCACGGGGACGGTCCCCATCGGGCCTCTTGCGGGAAGACGTTCCACGGGTGCCCACCGGCACTTCCCGCGGGGTGTCGTTCCGCGGGTTTCCTGCAGGGTCCCCTCGAGGGTTCCCTGCTGTGCGATCCATGGAGGGGCCGCCGCCGGGTTTCCGTCCGGGGATCGGGCGGTGCACCTGCTGGGGCACCGCCAGGGGGATCCCCAGCGGTTCCTTCGCGAGGGATCCCTGCGTGGGTTGCCACTCGGGGTGACCCACGGGGGTCCGTCGCCGGGGCGTACTGGCGGGCGGCGCGCCGACCGGGGGCGCGTCCCGAGGGGAGCGCCCTGCCTGGACGCAGCTTCGGAGCGTCCGCCCGGGTGGCGCCGCTCTCCGGGGTCCCCGGTTGCGCCGGGGTCACCCGAGGGGCCTCCGCGCCCTCGGGAGCCCGGTGCCCGCACCACCGCATACCTGCACCACCGCGTACCCGGACCACGTACCCGAGCCCGCACGACCTCGTCCCGGCCCAGCCGATCCCGGCCCGCACCGCACACCCGAACCCGGACACAGGACAACCGCACCGCACAGCGCAGCGAACACCGCGGCGCCTCGTCAGCCTATTTCTTCCGCTGCGGAAAAAATCACCGCAGCCCCCGACCAGGGAGTCCTCATGGCCACTGCCACTGCCACTGCCACCATCACCGTCACCAAGATCGGCGGCCGCATCGGCGCCGAGATCGGCGGCGTACAGCTCGGCGGCGATCTGCCCGACGGCACCGTCGCCGAGATCCGGGCCGCCCTCCTCGCCCACAAGGTCGTCTTCTTCCGCGGGCAGGACCACCTCGACGAGGCCGGGCACGAGGCCTTCGCCCAGCGGCTCGGCGCGCCCGTGGCGCACCCCACCGTCCCCTCCGCCGACGGCCGCTACGCCCTCGGCATCGACTCCCACCACGGCGCCCGGGCCAACCAGTGGCACACCGACGTCACCTTCGTCCCCGCCTACCCCGCCTTCTCCATCCTCCGCGCCGTCACCATCCCCCCGTACGGCGGCAACACCCTCTGGGCCAACACCGCCACCGCCTACAGCAACCTCCCCGAGCCGCTCCGCGCCCTCGCCGACAGCCTGCGCGCCGTCCACTCCAACGAGTACGACTACGCCGCCCTCAAGCCCGACGCCCTCCCCGAGGCGCTGGCCCAGTACCGCGAGGTGTTCACCTCCACCAAGTTCCTCACCGAGCACCCGGTGGTCCGCGTCCACCCCGAGACCGGCGAACGCACCCTGCTCCTCGGCAACTTCGTCCAGCGGATCAACGGCCTCACCGGCCGCGACTCCCGCGCCCTGCAGGACCTCTTCCAGTCGCACATCGAGAGCCCCGAGAACACCGTCCGCTGGCAGTGGCGGGCCGGCGACGTCGCGATCTGGGACAACCGCGCCACCCAGCACTACGGCGTGGACGACTCCGACGACCACGAGCGCACCCTGCGCCGCGTCACCGTCGACGGCGACGTCCCGGTCGGTCCCGACGGCGAGCCCTCCCGCCTGATCAGCCCGGAGGCCGTCCCGGACCCCGCCTTCGGCATCGCCTCCGGCGCCTCCGCCTCCACCTCGTCCGCCGCCACCGCCACCGCCTGACCTCGAAGGAGCGCCCCCGTGCCCCACCTGCTCGCCATCACCGGCAGCCCCTCCGCCCACTCCCGCACCGCCGTCGTCGCCGACCACGTGCTGCGCCGCCTGTCCCACTCCGGCTTCGAGACCGCCCACCTGTCCGTGCGCGAGCTCCCCGCCGCCGACCTCCTCGCCGCCCGCCGCGGTGAGCCCGAGATCCGCCGGGCGCTCGAAGCCGTCGCCGGGGCCGACGGCCTGGTCATCGCGACCCCGGTCTACAAGGCCTCGTACACCGGACTACTCAAGGCCTTCCTCGATCTGCTCCCGCAGGACGGCCTCGACGGCAAGACCGTCCTGCCGCTGGCCACCGGCGGCAGCCTCGCCCACGTCCTGACCATCGACTACGCCCTGCGCCCGGTGCTCGCCGCCCTCGGCGCCCGGCACGTCACCGCCGGCCGCTTCGTCCTGGACTCCTCCGTCGAGCGCGGATCCGGCCCCGACCGGTTGCGACCCGAGGCCGAACTCGACCTCTACCAGGCCGTCGACGAGTTCGCCGCCGCCCTGCGCTCCGCCCCCGTGGCCGTCGCGCCCGCCGCCCTCACCACCACCCCGTAGCACCGCCGCCACCCAGCACCCCGCACCGACAAGGATCCGTCATGCCCGCAGCCTTCACCTCGACCACCACCTCCCGACGCCAGTTCCTCGCCCTGCTCGGCATCTCGGCGGCCGCGGTGAGCTGCGGCACGGCCACCGCACGCGGCGGCGGTTCCGGCGCTCAGGTCACGACCTTGAAGTACCAGGGCTCGGTCGGCGCCGTCACCCTCCCCGAACTCGCCGCCGACCTCGGATACCTGGGCGACCTCAAGCTGGAGTGGGTCGGCAACACCATCAGCGGTCCGCAGGACATCCAGTCCGCAGCCACCGGCCAGACCCACTTCGGCGGCGCCTTCAACGGCGCGATCGTCAAACTCGCCTCCAGCAAGGCCCCCATCAAGGCCGTCATCTCCTACTACGGCGTCGACGAGCACTCGTACAGCGGTTACTACGTCCTGGAGGACAGCCCGATCCGCTCCGCCCGCGACCTGCTCGGCAAGAAGGTCGGCATGAACACCCTGGGCGCGCACTCCCAGGCCGTCCTCGACATCTACCTCAGCCGCAACGGCCTCGCCAAGGCCGACTCGTCCAAGGTCGAGTCGCTCGTCGTGCCGCCCGTCAACACCGACCAGGTGCTGCGCCAGAAGCAGATCGACGTGGGCGTGCTGGGCGGCGTCCTGCGCGACAAGGCCGTCGCGGCCGGCGGGATCAGACCGCTGTTCAGCGACTTCGACCTGCTCGGCAAGTTCAGCGCCGGCTCCTACATCATGACCGACCGGTTCATCAAGGAGAACCCGGACACCGTACGGACCTTCGTGACCGGCGTGGCCAAGGCCATCGAGTGGGCCCGCACCACCCCGCGCGAGGAGGTCATCGCGCGACAGACCGAGATCGTCAAGAAGCGCGGCCGCAACGAGGACACCTCGACCCTCCAGTACTGGCGCTCGTACGGGGTCGCCGAACAGGGCGGCCGGATCGAGGACAAGGAGTTCCAGCTCTGGCTGGACTGGCTCGGCGAGCGCGGCGACATCAAGCAGGGGCAGCTGAAGGCCGCCGACCTCTACACCAACGAGTTCAACGGCTTCGGGAAGGGCTGACCGGCATGGCGAAGATCGTGTTCGAGGAAGTGACCAAGACCTTCCCGACCAAGGACAGGAAGAACAGGAGGAACAAGGAGGCGTTCACCGCCCTCGACGGCATCGACCTGGAGATCGGGGCGGGGGAGTTCGTGGTGGTCGTCGGCCCCAGCGGCTGCGGCAAGTCCACCCTCCTGGACCTGCTCGGAGGTCTGACCCGCCCGACGTCCGGGCGGATCCTGCTCGACGGGAAGCCCATCACCGGGCCGGGCCTGGACCGGGGCATCGTCTTCCAGCAGTACGCCCTGCTGCCCTGGCGGACGGCGCTCGGCAACGTGGAGTTCGGCCTGGAGGCGACCGGCGTCCCGCGCCGCGAACGCAAGGACAGGGCGCGGGAGTTCCTGGACCTCGTCGGCCTCACCGGCTTCGAGGACCGGCACCCGCACGAACTCTCCGGAGGGATGCGCCAGCGCGTCGCCATCGCCCGCTCGCTCGCCTACGACCCGGACGTGCTGCTGATGGACGAGCCGTTCGCCGCCCTCGACGCGCAGACCCGCGAGTCCCTCCAGGACGAGCTGCGCCGCATCTGGCAGCGCACCGGCAAGACCGTCGTCTTCATCACGCACGGCATCGAGGAGGCGGTCTACCTCGGCCAGAAGGTGGCCGTCATGACCTCCCGCCCCGGCCGCGTCAAAGAGATCGTTCCGGTCTCCTTCGGGGCCCGAGGCGCCGGCCTCCAGGGCGAGGACCTGCGCTCCAGCCCCGAGTTCGCCCGCTACCGCCACGAGATCTGGACCCTGCTCCATGACGAGGTGGCCCGTGCTCAGCAACTGGAGAAGGAGGAGGCCACCGTATGACCACGAACGTCACCACCCCCGCCACCGAGGCCCCGGCCCGGCCGGACACGGTACGGGCGGACTCCGCGCCCGCCGCTCCCACAGCTCCCGCATCCGCCCTGGCGGAGGCTCCCGCCACCGGACCGGATGCCGCGCCGGTACCGAAGGCCGCCTCCTCACCGGGCGCCGACCCGAGCACAGGCCGCACCGGCCACGCCCCGTCGGCCGTCCGGCAGACCGCCCGGGCCCTCGCCCGGTGGCTGCGCGCCGCCGCCGTGCGCTCGGCGGCCCTCGTCGCCCTGCTCGCCCTCTGGGAGACGGCGCCCCGCCTCGGCCTGGTCGACGCCACCTTCCTGCCGCCGGTCAGCGAGGTCGCCACGGCCTGGTGGGAGCTCCTGGGCAACGGCCAGCTCGGCCAGCACACCCGGGCCAGCCTCGCCCGTTCCTTCGGCGGCTTCGGCATAGCCGTCGCCATCGCGGTCCCGCTCGGCCTGCTCATCGGCTGGTACCGGCCGGTCGCCGCGCTGCTCGGCCCCCTGCTGGAGGTGTTCCGCAACACCGCCGCGCTGGCCCTGCTGCCGGTCTTCGTGCTGCTGCTCGGCATCGGCGAGACCTCGAAGGTCTCGATCGTCGTCTACGCCTGCGTGTGGCCGGTCCTGCTGAACACCATCAGCGCGGTCGGCAACGCCGACCCCACCCTCGTCAGACTGGCCCGCTCGATGGACCTGTCCACCCCGAGGCTCTTCCAGAAGGTGATCCTGCCGTCCTCCGTGCCGGCCGTCTTCACCGGCATCCGGCTGGCCGGCGCGGTCTCCATCCTCGTCCTGGTGGCCGCCGAGATGATCGGCGCCAAGGCGGGCCTCGGCTACCTGATCAACGCCTCGCAGTACAACTTCGCGATCCCGCAGATGTACGCGGGGATCATCACCATCTCCGCCGTCGGCGTGGCCTTCAACCAGCTGCTGGTCACGATCGAACGCCGCCTCAGCACCTGGCGCGTCCCCGCCTGACCCGCGCGCAGCGCCACCGCCGCACCGCGGCTGCCGCACCGCCACCGCCGCACCGCCACCGAACACGAGGAACAGCCATGACCGCGAACCGGACCCTCCACCTCAACGCCTTCCTGATGAACGCCGGTCACCACGACGCGGCCTGGCGTCACCCCGACAGCCGGCCCGACCTGATCACCGACGTGCGGTACTTCCAGGACCTGGCCCGCACCGCCGAGCGCGGCCTGCTCGACTCCATCTTCTTCGCCGACGGGGTCGCCCTCTGGGGCAAGGCCCGCCACAACGCCCTCGGCGGTTTCGAGCCGCTCACCCTGCTCTCCGCCATCGCCGCCGTCACGGAGCACATCGGGCTGATCGCCACCGTCTCCACCACCTTCAACGAGCCCTACAACCTGGCCCGCAAGTTCGCCTCGCTCGACCACATCAGCGGCGGTCGCGCCGGCTGGAACATCGTCACCTCCGGCACCGTCGACGAGGCCCGCAACTTCAACCGCGACGAGCACCTCGAACACCACCTGCGCTACGAGCGGGCCCGCGAGTTCCTCGACGTCGCCACCAAGCTCTGGGACAGCTGGGAGGACGACGCGATCGTCCTCGACAGGGAGCGCGGCATCTACGCCGACACCGACAAGCTGCACCCCGCCGCCCACCGCGGGGAGTACTTCGGGGTCGCCGGACCGCTCAACGTCCCGCGCTCGCCCCAGGGCCACCCGCTGCTCGTGCAGGCCGGTTCCTCCGAGGACGGCAAGGAGTTCGCCGCCCAGTACGCGGAGGCCGTCTTCACCGCCCAGCAGACCCTCGCCGACGGCCAGACCTTCTACAAGGACCTCAAGTCCCGCCTCGCCAAGTACGGCCGCGCCGAGAGCGACCTCCTCGTCCTGCCCGGCATCGCCCCCGTCATCGGATCCACCGAGGCCGAGGCGAAGGCCCTGGAACAGCAGCTCACCGACCTCCAGGTGCCGGAGTACGGGCTCGCCCAGCTCTCCGGGATGCTGAACGTGGACCTCACCGGGCTGCCCCTGGACGGCCCGCTCCCGGACCTGCCCGAGGAACGGGACATCAACGGCAACAAGAGCCGCTTCACCCTCGTCGCCGAGCTGGCCCGCCGCGACGGGCTCACGCTGCGGCAGCTGATCGCCCGCCTCGGCGCCGGCCGCGGCCACCGCGTCTTCGCCGGCACCCCCGAGCAGATCGCCGACCAGCTCCAGGAGTGGTTCACCCAGGGCGCCGCCGACGGCTTCAACATCATGGCGCCGGTCCTGCCCACGGGCCTGACCGCCTTCGTCGACCACGTCGTGCCGATCCTCCAACGGCGAGGTCTCTTCCGCACCGAGTACACCGGCGCCACCCTCCGCGAGAACTACGGCCTGGCCCGCCCGGTCAACCGGTACACCCGGGAGAGTTCATGACCGGGTCCATGGCCGGGTCCATGGCCGGGTTCGACACCGACGTCCTCGTGGTCGGCGGTGGACCGGCCGCCACCTGGGCCGCCCTCAAGGCCGCCGGGGCGGGAGCCCGGGTCGTCCTCGCCGACAAGGGCTACTGCGGGACGAGCGGGGCCACGGCCGCGGGCGGTACCGGTGTCTGGTACGTCCCGCCCGAACCCGCCGCCCGGGAGGCCGCCATGGCCTCCCGGGAGGGACTCGGCGGGTACCTCGCCGACCGCCGCTGGATGGCCCGGGTCCTGGACGAGACCTACGACCGGGTGAACGAGCTGGCCACGCAGGGCCGTTACCCGTTCCCCAGCGGCCCGGACGGGCAACCGCTGCGCGGCGGGCTGCAGGGCCCCGAGTACATGCGGCGGATGCGCATCCGGATCCGCCGGGCCGGGGTCCGCGTCCTGGACCACAGCCCGGTCACCGAGCTGCTCACCGACGCGGACGGGGCCGTCGCGGGCGCCGCCGGCTACCGCCGGCAGGTGCGCGAGTCCTACCGGGTACGGGCCGGCGCCGTCGTCCTCGCCACCGGTGGCTGCGCCTTCCTCAGCGGGGCACTCGGCACCAACACCAACACCGGGGACGGCGCGCTCTTCGCCGCCGAGGCCGGGGCGGAGCTCTCCGGGATGGAGTTCTCCAACGCCTACGGGATCGCCCCCGAGGGCACCTCGGTCACCAAGACGGCCTTCTACTCCTACGCCACCTTCTACCGGGAGGACGGCGGCGTCCTGGAGGGCGCGGCCAGCCAGGGCGGCCGCTCGGTGATCGCCCGCGAACTCCTCACGGGAGCCAAGGTGTACGCGCGCCTCGACCGCGCCGACGAGCCCGCCCGGGCGGCGATGCGCCTCGCGCAGCCCAACTTCTTCCTCACCTTCGACCGGCTCGGCATCGACCCCTTCACCGACCGATTCGCCGTCACCCTGCTCGCCGAGGGCACGGTCCGCGGCACCGGCGGCATCCGCATCACGGGCGACGACTGCGCCACCGGCGTCCCGGGGCTGTACGCCGCCGGGGACGCGGCAACCCGCGAGGAGATCTGCGGGGGCTTCACCGGAGGCGGCAGCCACAACGCCGCCTGGGCCATCTCGTCGGGCAGCTGGGCCGGCCGGGGCGCCGCCGGACACGCCCTGTCCCTGGGCTCCGGCAGCGCCGCCCGCCGCACCGTCACCGGGGCGGGCGGTGCGGGGCTGCGCCCGACGGGGCACCGGGCCCGTCCCGGCGGGCACCGGGCGGCCGTGGAACTTGTACAGGCCCAGGTCCTTCCGTACGACAAGAACTACCTGCGCCGCGGCGAGGTCCTGGCGGATTCGCTGCGGACCCTCGACGCGGCCTGGTCCGAGCTGCGGGCCACGCTGCACGGCGAGGGGGCGGAGCTGGTCAGGGCCCGGCAGGCGGCGGCGATGACGGCGCACGCGCGGTGGATGTACGCGGCCGCCCTCGCCCGGACCGAGCCCGGGGGATGGCCAAGCGCCTGGACCACCCGCACCAGGACCCGCGGCAGCACCACCGGATCCTGGTGGGTGGCCTGGACCGGGTGTGGACCCGACCCGCGGCGCTGGCCGCAGCGGGGGCCACGGGATGATCGAACTGATCTCGGACGCCCGGTGCATCGCCTGCGACAAGTGCATCGAGGTGTGCCCGACGGACGTGTTCGAGCGGGGGCCGGAGGGGATTCCGCTGCTCGCCCGGCACGAGGACTGCCAGACCTGCTTCCTGTGCGAGGCCAACTGTCCGGTGGACGCGCTGTACGTGTCCCCGCTGACCCGGCCGCTGCCGCAGGACCCGGCCGTACGGGACGAGGCGGGGCTGGTGGGGCGCGGGCTGCTCGGCAGCTACCGACGGGAGATCGGCTGGGGCGAAGGGCGGACGCCCGGTGCGCTGCGGGCCGTGGGACCGGCGCCGGCGCCGACGGCGCCGCCGATCACGTCCTGACCGCGGGGGAGGCGGGGCGGGCCGGCCGGGACCCCGGCCGGCATGCCCCGCCGTGCCTGCTCAGACCGTCAGGACGATCTTGCCCCGGGTGCGGCCCGAGGCGCTCAGCTCCCAGGCCCTGGCGGCCTCGGCGAGCGGCAGCGCGTGCTCCACGTTGACCGTGAGCTTCCCCGCCTCGGCCAGTTCCGCCAGGAACGTGAGGTCGGCGGTGTCGGGGCGCACCCACAGCTGGTGGGCGCCCTGGGCGGCCGCCTCGTAGTCGGCGATGGAGACCACCCGGTGGCGCTCCTTGACCAGGGACTGGAGCGTCCCGATGACGCCGTCCCCGTAGAAGTCGAGGCCCGCGTCGATGCCTTCGGGCGCCAGCTCGCGGATGCGGTCCGCCAGGCCCTCCCCGTACAGCACGGGCTCCGCGCCGAGGGAGCGCAGGTAGTCGTGGTTGTGCGCGCCCGCCGTGCCGATGACCCGCAGACCGAGCGCGACCGCGATCTGCACGCCGAAGGACCCGGTGCCGCCCGCCGCGGAGTGGATGACCACGGTCTCCCCGGCCTTGAGGCCCACCCGCGTGAGCGACTGGTAGGCGGTCAGGCCGGCCAGCGGGATGCCCGCGGCCTGCTCGAAGGTGAGCCCGCGGGGCTTGCGGGCGAGGGTGCGGACGGGAGCGGACACCAGCTCGGCGTACGTGCCGAGTTCGACCCACTCCTTGCGGACGTAGCCGTAGACCTCGTCGCCGACGGCGTGGTCGAAGGTGTCCTCGCCGACTGCCTCGACGACTCCGGCCACGTCCCAGCCGGGTATGACCGGATGGCGGACCTCGAGGATCGGGTCGAGATATCCGGCGGCGAGTTTCCAGTCCACCGGGTTGACCCCGGCGGCCTTGACACGGACGAGCACCTCGCCCGGGCCGACCTTCGGCTTCGGTGCATCAACGAGCGTGAGGGTGGCGGGAGTTCCATATGCGTTGTATGTGATGGCCTTCATGATCGTCCCCAACGCGGGGCCGCGGCCGGGTATTCCGGCCCGTCAGGCCGTCAGGCCGGAAGGGTGTTGCGGTGCGAGTTGCGGCGGGCCGCGCTGAAGAGCGCCTGGATCTGCGCACCCGCCTGCTCGACGTCGTCGAGGGGCGAGGGGAAGGGCAGCCGCACGTCGCGGTGGCCGCGCCGTTCCTCCAGCCGCAGGGTGATCCCGTACCGGTCCATGGCGACCGGCAGCGCGCGGAGCACGGTGGCGGTGGGCAGCGGCCGGACCAGCCGCAGCAGCAGGGTGACCAGGTCCTGGTGGTCGTCGAGGAGGTGCGTGAGCATGCCCGCCTCGTACGGGGCCAGCGGGTCGGGGCAGGCCGCGTCGAGCTCTTCGAGGCCGACGTGCGAGCGGCCCTCCGGGGTCTCCAGGACGGCCCGGTCGAATTCCATGCAGGTGGAGTTGACGCCGGAGTCGTCGGCCGGGTCGGAGTACGGGGTGAGCAGGCGGCCCAGCACGGTGACCCGGGCGCGCACCCGGTCCCGTACGGGGGTGGGGGCGACGTCGGTGAACTCCAGCCGGATCGCGGGCCGGTACTCGCACTCGCCGCCGGGCTCGGCGGGGTGCAGGTGCAGCCGTCCCATCGGGTCGCTGCCGTCGAGGTGGCGCACCTCCGACCGCAGCCCGTCGGTGACCACGTTCATGGAGTGGGCGGCGGTCAGGATCGACCGGATCCGCTCGGCATCGGTGGGCCGGGCGGCCGGGGTGGCGGGGGCACCGAACTGGCGCATGCGGATCTCTCCATCGTCCGGGTGACTTAGGTATGCCTAACCTAACCTATCCGGCTCTTCGAGAGTACCCGGCCCGCTCGTGTCGTTGTTGGGCTGAACGGGTGAAACGCGAGAGGATGGGGGGATGCACATGAAGCGCACGGCCGAGGCGGCCCGGTGAGCAGGTACGACGTCACCGACGAACAGTGGGAGGGGCTCGCGCAGGTGGTCCCCCTGCGCAGTCGCAACGAATGGCCCTCCCGGGTGGACCACCGCACGATTCCCACGGCGCCCGGAGCGTCGGCGGCGGAGCAGCGGCGCTTCGTGGTGATCAGAGTCCAGATCTTCGCGGACGCCCGGGAGGTGGCGGAGTACCTGATCGCGCAGATCCCGGTGCTGCTCGACCTCACCGGTGCGGACAGCGAAGTGGCCAAGCGGATCCTCGACTTCAGCAGCGGCGTGGTCTTCGGTCTGGGCAGCGGCATGCACCGGGTGGACCGGAACGTCTTCCTGCTCGCGCCGGTGGGGACCGAGGTCGAGGGGATCGCGGCCGCGGCCGTCCCCCGATCGTAGGAAGGTCCGTGCGAGGGAACGGTTCGCCGGAGCCGCGGGGGGTCCGGCGGGCCGTACCGTCCCGCGCATGGACGCCACTTCGGACACGACGGCGGTAGGCACGGCCGCCGCCGTCGCGTTAGCCGACACCCGTACCGATCCCCCCGAGGCCGGCCCGGCCGGTGCCGCGGGAGGCCCGTCCGCCGCGGTGCCCCCGGCCCCGGCCGACCCGCCCGTTGCGCCCCGCGCGCCGGCCGCTTTCACGGCCCCGGCGCCGGGCGGGCCTCCCGAGGCACCGGCCGGGCCCGGCGCCGACCCGGTCGTGCCGGGGCAGGCGGGGCCCCGTGGCGCCGGTCGTCCTGCCGGGCCCGCGCAGCGGTATCCGCGGCCCGCGGTCACCGAGCTGCGGCTCTCCGCCTTCGGGCCGCATCGCTCGGCGGTCTTCCCACTGGGCCCCCTCACCCTCTTCGCCGGACCGAGCGGCAGCGGCAAGTCCCAGGCCCTGGAGGCCTACGAGGCCCTGGCCGGGCTTGCTTCCGGAGTCATGCTGGAGGAGGCCTTCCCGGACGCGTGCGCCCGCATCCCGGACCGGGCCGTCCCCGACGCGCAGCGGCGCCGCGGATTCCGCCTCGGCGTCACCGTCGACGGCCCCGCCGGCCCGGTCCGGCTCGACCTCGCGGTCCAGGCCGAGCCCGCACTGCGGATCGTCGGCGAACGGCTCTCGCAGGACGGGAAGATCCTGCTCGCCACCGCTCTGCGCGACCCCGGCCGGCGCTCGGTCCAGGCCGCCTGGCTGACCGGCGGGACCATCGGCGTCACCCGGGCCCCGCTGCCCGACGACCGGCTCGGCACGGCGCTGCTCCCGCTGCGCGTCGCCGGATCCACGGCGGGCCAGCGCCAGGTCCTGGCCGCCGCGGAACAGGTGGTCGTGGCCCTGCGCGCGGTGTTTCCCTGCGACCCCCGCCCGGACCGCATGCGCGGGGCCGTCCCACCGGGCGAGGGCCGGCTGCTGGGCGACTGCGCCAACCTGGCCGACGTGCTGCGCCGGACGCGCAGCGAATGCGGCACCCGCCACGCGCTGCTGGCGGAGGCGGCCCGTACCGGCTGCGCGGGGCCCGTCGCGGGGCTGGACGTACGGGCTGCCGCGGGTGGCGGCCCCGTCGCGGCGGTCCTGGACCGCGGGCCGGACCGGCCCGCCACGGGACTGGGCCGGTTGGGCGCGGGCGAACTCCGCTTCCTGGCACTGGCGCTGGTCCTGCTCACCGGGCCGGGGGTGCTGGCCGTGGATCCGGCCGCCGAGTTGCTCTCCGCGCGGCAGGCGCTGACGGTGCTGGCCGACGACTTCGACCGCGGCCTGGACCGGCGGCAGAGCGCCGAACTGCTGCGGCTCGCCCTGCTGTCCTGCGGCCGCGGTCACATCAGGCTGGTGGCGGCGGTGGGGGAGACGACCGCGGCCGCCGCCCGCGACCTTGCGGGCGTCGCGATGGTAGACCTGGGTACATGAACGAGACGCAGGAGCCGCCCCGGCCGCCGGAACCGTCGGAGTCGTCCGGGCAGCGGCAGCCGCCCGAGGAGCGGCTGGACCGGCTGCAGCGACGGCTCGCGCAGTTCGCGGCGGCGCGCGGCTGGGAGCCGTACCACACGCCCAAGAACCTGGCGGTGGCGCTGAGCGTGGAGGCGTCCGAACTGGTCGAGATCTTCCAGTGGCTGACGCCCGAACAGTCGGCGAAGGTCATGGAGAAGCCGGAGTCCGCCCATCGCGTGGCCGATGAGGTGGCCGACGTGCTGGCGTATCTGCTGCAGTTCTGTGAGGTCCTCGGGGTGGATGTGCTGGATGCGCTCGCCGCGAAGATCGAGAGGAACGAACTCCGCTTTCCGGTTCCGGGCTCATCCAGGCCGAATCGTCACTCTTCGGAGTGATGGACTCATCCACAATCACGATTCTGTCCACATTTTCCGAATACCCCTGGCTTTACTGGCCTGTTGCCCTCACTCTGGGTAGTGGTGAGGATGGCGGATGTCGTGCGGACGGGGGACGGCATATGGATGCGGTACGGCTCATCGCGGCCGGCCGGCACGCGCTGGCACAGAGTGGGGCTGCGTGGGACATCGTGGGCGAGGCCTGGCAGGCCCAGGCGCTCGCACAGGGCGTAGGGAGCTATCTGGCGGTCACCGGGCCGCCGGAGCTGAGATCGGAGGCACGGGGACTGGGGGAAGCGGGTGGCAGAGGCTGCGGGGTGCTCGACCGGGCGGCCCTGCGCGGAGAGGGCAGTGCGCCCGAGTATCCGCCGCGGGCGGCGCAGTTGAGCGAGGTGTCGGACATCCGGCAGGCACTGCTCGGACTCCAGGCACTGCTGGGTGAAGTCGGCATAGCCCTGGTCGGGGTGGCCTGCGGGACGGACGACGAATCCCTGTACTGGCAGTGCATAGAGTCGATCGACGCGGCGGACGAGTCGAGCGACCGGGTGCGGGCGATCCTGCGCCGTATGACGGTCCGCGAGCGGGGGTCGGCCTCGGGCGTGGCCTGAGGGCCGACACAGGTGGGGTCCCGCCGTGCGTGGCGGGACCCGCACGGTCAGGACGACCGGGAGGACGGGCGTTCGCCTTCGGGGGTGCGGTCCGTGGAGGCCTGGAGATCGGCGTCGAGCCGTGACAGGTCGGCGTTCAGCGCCGCCATCAGTTCTTCCATCTGCTGCAGCAGGCCCTTCGGCGCCCCGCCGCCCTGGGCGGGCACCGCGAACTCCTGACCTGCTTCGCCGTGTGCTGCCTGTCCGGTCGGTCCGGTGTGTCGGTGGGTATCCGGCACGGCCTCGTGGGACATGGCGGCCTCCTCGGCCCTGGCCCTTCCGAGGGGGAAGGGGGCGGTGGACGCACCGGCGGGACGCCGCCGGCGCGTGGGCCGGGCGGTCCGGCTCCGTCCGAGCAAACGATCCCCATCCGGCCCGGTCACCGGCGCGCCGGGGGGTGGACCTTCCGGTTGACGAAGATTCACCCTGCCGGGGCGGGAGGGCAGGATGGGGGTATGGACCTCCGCATTTTCACCGAGCCCCAGCAGGGCGCGAGCTACGAAACCCTCCTGACCGTCGCCAAGGCCACCGAGGACCTGGGCTTCGACGCGTTCTTCCGCTCCGACCACTACCTGCGGATGGGATCCGCCGACGGCCTGCCCGGACCCACCGATGCCTGGATCACCCTCGCGGGCCTGGCCCGGGAGACCAAGCGGATCCGCCTCGGCACGCTGATGACGGCCGGCACCTTCCGGCTGCCCGGTGTCCTCGCCATCCAGGTGGCCCAGGTCGACCAGATGTCCGGCGGGCGCGTGGAACTCGGCCTCGGCGCGGGCTGGTTCGAGCAGGAGCACAAGGCGTACGGCATCCCCTTCCCGGCGGACCGGATGTCCCGGCTGGAGGAGCAGCTGGCCATCGTCACCGGCCTGTGGGCCACCGAGCCCGGCGCCTCTTTCGACCACGCGGGCAAGCACTACCGGGTGGAGAACTCGCCCGCGCTGCCCAAGCCCGCCCAGACCAAGATTCCCGTCCTCATCGGCGGCCACGGGGCCAAGCGCACCCCGCGGCTCGCCGCGCAGTACGCGGACGAGTTCAACATGCCCTTCGCGTCGATCGCGGACAGCGAGAGGCAGTTCGGCCGGGTCCGGGAGGCCGCCGAAGAAGCCGGCCGCAAGGCCGGCGACCTGCGCTACTCCAACGCCCTCGTCGTGTGCGTGGGCAAGGACGACGCAGAGGTGGCCCGCCGGGCCGCCGCCATCGGCCGCGACGCGGACGAGCTCAAGGCCAACGGCCTGGCCGGCTCCCCGGCCGAGGTCGTGGAGAAGATCGGCGCCTACGGCGCCGCCGGCTCCTCCCGCGTCTACCTGCAGCTGCTCGACCTCGACGACCTGGACCACCTGGAGCTGATCTCCGCCCAGGTGCTCGCCCAGCTCCGCTAGGGCTCGGGGAAGCCGTGCCGCGCGCGTCCGGCCCGCTCGCCGAAGCCCTGGCCCACAGGGCCGTACTCCTGGACGGCGGGCTCAGCAACCAGCTCGCCGCCCAGGGCTGCGACCTGTCCGGCGGCCTCTGGTCCGGCCGGGTGCTCGCCGAGCGCCCGGACCAGGTGGAGGCCGCCCACACCGCGTACGCGCGAGCCGGCGCCGAGGTGCTGATCACCGCCAGCTACCAGGTCGGCTACGAGGCCTTCGCGGCCCACGGCCACGACCGCGCCGAGACCACCGCCCTGCTGCACCGCAGCGTGCGCCTGGCCGCCCGGGCCGCCGAGGCCGCCGACCACGAGGTGTGGGTGGCCGCCTCCGTGGGCCCGTACGGTGCGGTGCTCGCGGACGGCTCCGAGTACCGCGGCCGGTACGGCCTGGGCGTCCGCGAACTCGCCGCCTTCCACCGTCCCCGCATCGAGGCCCTGCTCGCCGCCGGCCCCGATGTGCTGGCCGTGGAGACGATCCCGGACGCCGACGAGGCCGAGGCGCTGCTCACCGTCCTCGCGGAGACCGGCGCCCCCGCCTGGTTCTCGTACACGGTGGCCGCCGGCCGTACGCGGGCCGGCGGTCCCCTCCCGGAGGCCTTCGCCCTCGCCGCCGCGTCCCCGCAGGTCATCGCGGTCGGCGTCAACTGCTGCGACCCCGCCGACGTGCTGCCCGCCCTCGGAGCGGCGGCCGCCGTCACCACCAAACCGCTGCTGGCCTACCCCAACGACGGCTCCGTCTGGAACGCCGCCACCGGAACCTGGCACACCCCCGAAGCCCCTGCGCCCTGGCCCCTGCGGGCCTGGCGCAGCGCCGGCGCCCGCCTCGTCGGCGGCTGCTGCCGCATCGGCCCGGAACACATCTCCGCCCTCGCAGCCCTCCTGCCGGACCGGCGGCCCTGAGGGCTGTCCCAAGGGCGCGAAAAAGCAGAGGCACGCAGAGAGGGTGACCAGCGAGAATCGGTCGTGTGTTCCTGACGATCTCCACCACCGGCTCCCCCGAACGACCCGCGACCGACCTGGGCTACCTGCTGCACAAGCATCCCGGGAAGACGCAGGCGTTCTCCACCTCCAACGGCAACGCCCACGTGTTCTATCCCGAGGCCTCGGTCCAGCGGTGCACGGCGGCCCTGCTGCTGGAGGTCGACCCCGTCGCGCTCGTGCGGCGCGGCCGGGGCAAGGGCCGCGGCGGGGCGCCGGACGCCGCGCTCGCGCAGTACGTGAACGACCGGCCGTACGCCGCGTCCTCGCTGCTCGCCGTCGCGCTCGGCGGAGTGTTCCGCACCGCCCTCAAGGGACAGTGCACCGCCCGCCCGGAGCTCGCGGAACAGGCCCGGCCGCTGCGCATCGAGGTTCCGGTACTGCCCGCCCGCGGCGGGGCCGAGCTGGTGCGACGGCTGTTCGGGCCGCTCGGCTGGGACCTCGTACAGGCCGAGGCCGTGCCGCTCGACGCGCAGTTCCCCGAGTGGGGCGACTCCCGCTACGTACGGCTCGTCCTGGAGGGCGAACTGCGCCTCGCCGACGCCCTGCGCCAGCTCTACGTGCTGCTGCCGGTGCTCGACGACGCCAAGCACTACTGGATCGCCCCGGACGAGGTCGACAAACTGCTGCGCGCCGGGGACGGCTGGCTCGCCGCCCACCCCGAGCACGGGCTGATCACCTCCCGCTACCTGGCCCGCCACAAGCGGCTGACCCAGGACGCCATCGAGCGCCTGGAACTGGTCCGCCTCGCCGAGGCCGACGGCAGCGAGGTCGAGGAGCTCGACAACGCCGTGGACGAGAACCGCGACACGGAGGAGCGGCCCGTGCCGCTCGCCGTACAGCGGCGCGAGGCGATCCTCGCCGCGCTGCGGGCCGCCGGCGCCCAGCGGGTGCTGGACCTCGGCTGCGGCCAGGGACAGCTGGTCCAGGCGCTGCTGAAGGACCCGGCGTACACCGAGATCGTCGGTATGGACGTGTCCGTGCGGGCCCTGCAGATCGCGGCCCGGCGGCTGCGGCTGGAGCGGATGGGCGAGCGGCAGAGCTCGCGCGTCACGCTCCTGCAGGGTTCGCTCGCCTACACCGACAAGCGGCTGGCCGGCTACGACGCGGCCGTGCTCAGCGAGGTCATCGAGCACCTGGACCCGGAGCGGCTGCCCGCGCTGGAGTATGCGGTGTTCGGCTCGGCCCGCCCCCGGACGGTGCTCGTCACCACCCCGAACGTCGAGTACAACGTGCGCTGGGAGACCCTGCCCGCCGGGCACGTCCGCCACGGCGACCACCGCTTCGAGTGGACCCGCGAGGAGTTCCGGGCCTGGGCCGGCGAGGTCGCGCGGCGCCACGGCTACGGGGTGCGGTATGTGCCCGTCGGCGACGACGACCCCGAGGTGGGGCCGCCGACCCAGATGGCCGTCTTCACCCAGCACGACCCCACCGACACCACCGACGCCGCCGCAGGCACCGAGACCCCGAAGGAGGGCGAGGCAGCATGACCGGCACCGAGACCCCCCGTACGCGCACACTTCCCGTCACCGATCTGTCCCTCGTCGTCCTGATCGGGGCCACCGGATCCGGCAAGTCCACCTTCGCCCGCAAGCACTTCAAGCCCACCGAGGTCATCTCCTCCGACTACTGCCGGGGGCTGGTCTGCGACGACGAGAACGACCAGAGCGCCAGCCGGGACGCCTTCGACGTCCTGCACTACATCGCGGGCAAGCGCCTCGCCGCCGGCCGCCTCACCGTCGTCGACGCCACCAGCGTCCAGGCCGACGCCCGCCGGCAGCTGGTCCAGCTCGCCCGCGAGCACGACGTCCTGCCCATCGCCATCGTCCTGGACCTGCCCGAGGAGGTCTGCGCCGAGCGCAACGCCGGCCGCCCCGACCGGGCCGGCCTGCCCCGCGCGGTCATCCAGCGGCACCGCCGCGACCTGCGGCGGTCGCTGCGCGGGCTGGAGCGCGAGGGCTTCCGCAAGGTCCACGTGCTGCGCTCCGTGGAGGAGGCCGAGACGGCCCAGGTCGTCCTGGAGAAGCGGTTCAACGACCTCACCCACCTCACCGGTCCCTTCGACATCGTCGGTGACATCCACGGCTGTTCCTCCGAGCTGGAGACGCTGCTCGCCGAGCTCGGCTACGAGGACGGGGTCCACCCCGCGGGCCGCACCGCCGTCTTCGTCGGCGACCTCGTCGACCGGGGCCCCGACAGCCCCGGCGTCCTGCGCCGCGTCATGGGCATGGTCAAGTCCGGGAACGCCCTGTGCGTGCCGGGGAACCACGAGAACAAGCTCGGCCGTTACCTGAAGGGCTCCAAGGTCCAGCGAACCCACGGCCTCGCCGAGACCATCGAGCAGCTGGAGAAGGAGCCGGAGGAGTTCGTCCAGGAGGTACGGGAGTTCATCCGCGGCCTCGTCAGCCACTACGTCCTCGACGGCGGCAAGTTGGTGGTCTGCCACGCCGGCCTGCCCGAGAAGTACCACGGCCGCACCTCCGGCCGGGTCCGCTCGCACGCCCTGTACGGGGAGACCACCGGCGAGACCGACGAGTTCGGCCTGCCCGTGCGCTACCCGTGGGCCGAGGACTACCGGGGCAAGGCCGCCGTGGTCTACGGCCACACCCCGGTCCCGGACACGACCTGGATCAACAACACCATCTGCCTCGACACCGGCGCCGTCTTCGGCGGCCGGATGACGGCCCTGCGCTGGCCCGAGCGTGAACTGGTCGACGTACCGGCCGAGAAGGTCTGGTACGAGCCGGTCAAGCCGCTCGCCGCCGAGGCGCCGGGCGGACACGACGGCCGCCCGCTCGACCTGGCCGACGTACACGGCCGCCGGGTCGTGGAGACCCGGCACCTGGGCAACGTCAACGTGCGCGAGGAGAACGCCGCGGCGGCCCTGGAGGTCATGAGCCGCTTCGCCGTGGACCCCCGCCTGGTCCCGTACCTGCCGCCGACCATGGCGCCCACGGCCACCTCCCGCGAGGAAGGCTACCTGGAGCACCCGGCCGAGGCCTTCGCCCAGTACCGCAAGGACGGCATCGCCCAGGTGGTGTGCGAGGAGAAGCACATGGGCTCCCGCGCCTCCGTCCTGGTCTGCAAGGACGCCGACGCGGCCCGGACGCGCTTCGGCGTCGACGGCCCGACCGGATCCGTCTACACCCGCACCGGGCGGCCCTTCTTCAAGGATCCGGCGGTCACCGAGGAGGTCGTCGCCCGGCTGCGCTCGGCGGTCACCGACGCCGGCCTGTGGGAGGAGCTGGGCACCGACTGGCTGCTGCTCGACGGGGAAATCCTGCCCTGGTCCCTGAAGTCCGCCGGCCTGCTGCGCAACCAGTACGCCGCCGTCGGCGCGGCCTCCGGCGCCGTCTTCCCGGGCGCCCTCGCCGCCCTGGAGGCGGCCGCCGCCCGGGGCGTCGACACCGGAGAACTGCTGGAGCGCCAGCGCGGCCGGGCCACCGACGCGGCCGCCTTCACCGAGGCCTACCGCCGCTACTGCTGGACCACCGACGGGCTGGACGGCGTGCGCTTCGCGCCGTTCCAGCTGCTGGCGGTGGCCGGGCGGTCGCTGGCCGCCGTGCCCCACGACGAGCAGCTGTTCTGGCTGGACCGCCTGGTCGCCGCCGACGAGGCGGCGGGCACCGGACTGCTGCGCCGCACCGGCCGGATCCTGGTGGACACCGCGGACGAGGACTCCGTACGCGCCGGCACGGACTGGTGGCTGGAGCTGACGGCCGCCGGGGGCGAGGGCATGGTCGTCAAGCCGCTCCAGGCCTACGCACGGGACGGCAGGGGCCGGCTGGTCCAGCCCGGGGTGAAGGTGCGCGGGCGCGAGTACCTGCGGATCATCTACGGCCCGGAGTACACCCGTCCCGACCAGCTGGAGCGGCTGCGCGACCGGTTCCTCGGGCACAAGCGCTCGCTCGCCCTGCGCGAGTACGCCCTCGGGCTGGAGGCGCTGGACCGGCTGGCGGCCGAGGAGCCGCTGTGGCGGATCCACGAGGCGGTCTTCGCGGTGCTCGCGCTGGAGTCGGAGCCGGTCGACCCGCGGCTGTGAGCCGGGACCGTCGCCGGGGCGGGCCGCGTCAGCACGGCCCGTAAAGGAGGGGCCCCCGTACGGCCGCTAATTAGGTCGTATGGGGGAACTTTCACGGAGAACGCCGGGAAAACCACCGGCGGGATCGTTCATCCAGGGCAGCGGAATGTCCGCGACCCTGGAAGGACGGAACGTCACCTATGAAGATGACCGCGCGCGGAAGCATTGCGGCGCTCATGACCTGTATGGCCGCGGCCGGCGCGGCCACCCCGGCCGTGGCCCAGTCGGTGCCGGTCGGTGTCCCGCTGGACGCCGTGAAGACCACGCTGGGCGTGGACACCCCGCGCGTGGGCACCGGCGTGCCGGTGCCGGTCGTGGGAGCGCCCGAGGCGCCCCGCTTCCACAAGGGGAACATGCTCCCGACCCCACTGCTCCCCTCGGTCCCGCTCGGCACCGAGCTCGGCAGCACCCTCGTCACCTCCCCGGTGCCGAACCTGCTGGGCAAGCCGGAGACGGACGGCGAGGGTTCCGTGGAGGCGCCGGCCACGAACCTGCTCGCCCGGACCCCCGGGCTGGTCGCCGGCGGTCTGCTGACGATGCCGGACGCCTCCAACTCCGGTGTGCCGAACCTGGCCGCGCCCGAACTGGGCCTGACCGCCCCGCAACTCACCGGCGCCCCCTCGGCACTTCTCGGCCTCGCCACCCCCCGCTGAGCAGACGCCGCGTCAAAAAGCCGTTCGGTCTGGGAATGTGTACGTCATGGGATTCCATGTCGACTCCGAGACCGGGCGGCTTCGCCGCGTCATCCTCCACCGGCCCGACCTGGAGCTGAAGCGGCTCACACCGAGCAACAAGGACGCGCTCCTCTTCGACGACGTGCTGTGGGTGCGCCGGGCCCGCCAGGAGCACGACGGATTCGCGGACGTGCTGCGGGACCGGGGCGTGGAGGTCCACCTCTTCGGGGACCTCCTGTGCGAGGCCCTCGACATCCCGGAGGCGAGACACCTCGTCCTGGACCGGGTCTTCGACGAGAAGGAGTACGGCCCGCTCGCCACGGACCACCTGAGGTCGGTCTTCGACGGTATGTCCTCGGCCGATCTGGCGGAGGCGCTGGTCGGCGGGATGACCAAGCGGGAGTTCCTGGAACGGCACGCCGAACCGGTGTCCGTGCGCTTCCACGCGCTGGACCTGGACGGCTTCCTGCTGGGCCCGCTGCCCAACCACCTCTTCACCCGGGACACCTCCGCCTGGATCTACGACGGGGTGTCCATCAACGCGATGCGCTGGCCCGCCCGGCAGCGCGAGACGGTCCACTTCGAGGCGATCTACAGGCACCACCCGCTCTTCACCACCTCCGGCGCCTTCCACTACTGGTCGCAGGGGCAGGCGGACTACCCCTCGACGATCGAGGGCGGGGACGTGCTGGTCATCGGCAACGGCGCCGTGCTGATCGGGATGAGCGAACGGACCACCCCGCAGGCGGTGGAGATGCTGGCCCGGGGCCTGTTCGCGGCCGGTTCGGCGAAGACCATCGTGGCCCTCGACATGCCGAAGTCGCGCGCCTTCATGCACCTGGACACGGTGATGACGATGGTCGACGGAGATACGTTTACTCAGTACGCGGGGCTCGGCATGCTCCCCTCCTACACGATCGAGCCGGGCGGCGGCCCGCACGAGCTGAAGGTCACCGACCACCCCGAGGACCACATGCACCGGGCCATCGCGGGGGCGCTCGGACTGGACTCGATCCGGGTACTGACCGCGACGCAGGACGTGCACTCGGCGGAGCGCGAGCAGTGGGACGACGGGTGCAACGTGCTGGCCGTGGAGCCGGGGGTGGTGGTCGCGTACGAGCGGAACGTGACCACCAACACGCACCTGCGCAAGATGGGCATCGAGGTGATCGAGATCCCGGGCAGTGAGCTGGGGCGGGGCCGGGGCGGGCCGCGCTGCATGAGCTGTCCGGTCGAGCGGGACGCCGTCTGAAGCCGGCCGGGTCCGGGGAGGCGCCGCCCCGGACCCGGGAGGGGCCCGGCGAGGACGAGGGCGGGCCGGCGAGGACGGGGGAGAGTCGGGGAGAGCCCCCGGTCTGTATATCAATACAGAGGATCGTATAGACTTCCAGCATCCCCTGTCACCGTGACGCTGGAGCGACCCCATGGCCACCGACCTCGCAGGCCGCAGTTTTCTCAAGGAGCTGGACTTCACGGCCGCCGAGTTCCGCAGCCTGATCGAGCTCGCCGCCGACCTGAAGGCGGCCAAGAAGGCCGGGGTCGAGCGGCGTCTGCTCCGGGGCAGGAACATCGCGCTGATCTTCGAGAAGACCTCGACGCGGACCCGCTGCGCCTTCGAGGTCGCCGCCGCGGACCAGGGAGCGCACACCACCTACCTCGACCCCGCCGGCTCCCAGATGGGTCACAAGGAGTCGGTCAAGGACACCGCGCGGGTGCTGGGCCGGATGTTCGACGGGATCGAGTACCGGGGTGACAGCCAGCAGGCCGTCGAGGAGCTCGCCGCCCACTCGGGAGTCCCCGTCTTCAACGGCCTCACCGACGACTGGCACCCGACCCAGATGCTGGCCGACCTGCTCACCATGACCGAGCACACCACCAAGCCGCTGGAGCGGATCGCCTTCGCCTACCTCGGCGACGCCCGCTTCAACATGGGCAACTCCTACCTCGTGACCGGTGCGCTGCTGGGCATGGACGTACGGATCGTCGCGCCCCGCTCGTACTGGCCCGCCGAGTCGGTGGTGGCCGCGGCGCGGGAGCTCGCGGCGGAGAGCGGCGCGCGGATCACCCTGACCGAGGAGGTCGCCGAGGGGGTCGCCGGGGCGGACTTCGTCGTGACCGACATCTGGGTGTCCATGGGGGAGCCCAAGGAGGTCTGGGACGAGCGGATCGCGGCCCTGTCCCCGTACGCGGTGACCATGGACGTGCTGCGCGCCACCGGGAACCCGGACGTGAAGTTCATGCACTGCCTGCCGGCCTTCCACGACCTCGGTACCAAGGTGGCCCGGGAGATCCACGAACGGCACGGGCTCGCATCGCTGGAGGTGACGGACGAGGTGTTCGAGTCGGAGCACTCCGTCGTCTTCGACGAGGCCGAGAACCGGCTGCACACGATCAAGGCCGTACTCGTCGCCACCCTCGGCCGGCCCGGCCGGGGTGACGCATAGTCATACGCCGGGTCATGCCCCGGTGGGGCGGGTCCGCTGTGCGGGCAGGGTGAACCACACGGCCTTGCCGTGCGGGGTCGGACGGTGCCCGCAGCCGGAGCTCAGGCTCCGGATCAGCAGCAGCCCGCGGCCGTGTTCCTGCCAGGGGTCGGGCCGGTCCGCCTCCGGCCGGTCCACGTCCGGCCGGGCCGACAGGCCGCCGGGCGGGTTCGGATCGCTGTCGTGGACCTCGACCTGGCAGCCGTTCGCCAGCAGCTCCACGACCAGCTCGATCGGGGCGCCGGAGCGGGTGTGCGCCACGGCGTTGGCGACCAGTTCCGCCGTCAGGAGCTCCGCCGTGTCCCGGTCGGCGGGCGCGTCGGTCTCGGCCAGCGCCGTACGGACGAGGGCGCGGGCGAGGGGTACGGCGGCCGCCGTGTGGGGCAGGGCGATCCGCCAGGCGGAGGCGTCGTGCAAGGAAGGACCATCCGTTCCGGGGTCTGGTTCGGGTTCGGGTTCGGGCCGATGGGGAGAGGTGAACTCCCGGTTTCAACGATACGAACTCGAATTCTCATCCCGCGCGGCACCCCGGCACCCCGGCACCCGGCGCCCCGACATCCCGAAACTCCGGCGCCCCGGCACGACCGTGACGGCCGACGGGATGAAGATGTCGCGCTTCTGTGACGGCAGTCACGATCTGGTGATACCTTCGGTGGTGTGAGCCCCTTCACCGGTTCCACCCCAGCGACCGAACGGTGGCACCACCTCCGGGTCACCCGGCAGGACGGCGTCGCCACCGTCACCTTCGACCGCCCCCAGAAGCTGAACGCGCTCACCTTCGGCGCCTACGCCGACCTGCGCGATCTGCTCGGCGAACTGTCCCGTGAGCGATCCGTACGCGCCCTCGTGCTGGGCGGCGAAGGGCGCGGCTTCTGCTCCGGCGGGGACGTGGACGAGATCATCGGCGCCACCCTCGCCATGGACACCGCCCAGCTCCTCGACTTCAACCGGATGACCGGCCAGGTGGTCCGCGCCATCCGGGAATGCCCCTTCCCCGTGATCGCCGCCGTGCACGGGGTGGCCGCCGGAGCCGGCGCGGTCCTGGCGCTCGCCGCGGACTTCCGGATCGCCGACCCCACCGCCCGCTTCGCCTTCCTCTTCACCCGCGTCGGCCTCTCCGGCGGGGACATGGGCGCCGCCTACCTGCTGCCCCGCGTCGTCGGCCTCGGCCATGCCACCCGGCTGCTGATGCTCGGAGAGCCCGTACGCGCCGCCGAGGCCGAGCGGATCGGCCTGCTCAGCGAGCTCACCGAGGAGGGCAAGGCCCACGTACGGGCCGCCGAACTCGCCGCGCACCTGGCCGCGGGCCCCGCCCTCGCCCACGCGCAGACCAAGGCGCTGCTCACCGCCGAGCTCGACATGCCGCTGGCCGCGTCCGTGGAACTGGACGCCAACACGCAGGCCCTGCTGATGCACGGCCAGGACTACGCGGAGTTCCACGCGGCCTTCACCGGGAAGCGGCCGCCGGAGTGGAAGGGCAGGTAGCCACATGACTCCTGGTGCCATGAGGGTCGCCGTCGTCGGCGGGGGACCGGGAGGGCTGTACGCCGCCGCACTGCTGGCCCGTCAGGGCCACCGGGTGGAGGTCTGGGAACGCAACGCCCCGGACGACACCTTCGGCTTCGGCGTGGTCCTCTCCGACGAGACCCTCGGCGGCATCGAGCGGGCCGACACCCTCGTCCACGCGGCCCTGAGCGCGGAGTTCGTGCGCTGGGACGACGTGGACATCGTGCACCGGGGGCGGCTGCTGACCTCCGGCGGCCACGGCTTCGCGGCCATCGGGCGGCGCCGACTGCTGGAGATCCTGCACGAGCGCTGCTCCGGGCTCGGCGTCCGGCTCCGCTTCCACTCCGGGGCGCCGGCCGCCGCCGGGCTCGCGGCCTCGTACGACCTGGTGGTCGCGGCCGACGGGGTGCACAGCGCCATCCGGGAGGCGGACGCGGCGCACTACGGCCCGACGCTGACGAGCGGACGCTGCCGCTACATCTGGCTCGCCGCCGACTTCGCCTTCGACGCCTTCCGCTTCGAGATCGCGGAGACCGAGCACGGGGTCGTGCAGCTGCACGCCTACCCCTACTCGGCCGACGCCTCCACGGTGATCGTGGAGATGCGCGACGAGGTGTGGCGGGCGGCCGGCTTCGACCTGTGCGACGAGAACGAGTCCGCGGCCCGCTGCGCCAAGATCTTCAGCGAGGCCCTGCGGGGCCGGCCGCTGCACGGCAACCGCTCCACGTGGACGCAGTTCCGTACCGTCGTCAACGCGCGCTGGTCCCACGGCAACGTGGCCCTGCTCGGCGACGCGGCGCACACCGCCCACTTCTCCATCGGCTCCGGCACCAAACTGGCCGTGGAGGACGCGCTCGCGCTCGCCGAGGCCGTGGGCGCCGCACCCGGCGACGTACCGGCGGCACTCGCCGCGTACGAGGCCGCACGCCGTCCGGCGGTCGCCAGCACCCAGCGGGCGGCCGCCGCGAGCCGGCACTGGTTCGAGGAGATCGCCGGATACGTCGACCAGCCCGCCCGGCAGTTCGCCTTCAACCTCCTCACCCGCAGCCGCCGGGTCACGCACGACAACCTGCGGCTGCGCGACGAGCGCTTCACCCGGGCCGTGGAACGGGACTTCGGCTGCCCCCCGGACGAGCCGGACGGGACGCGAACCCCGCCGATGTTCACCCCCTTCACCCTGCGGGGGCTGACCCTGCGCAACCGGGTCGTCGTCTCACCGATGGACATGTACTCGGCCGAGGAGGGTGTCCCGGGCGACTTCCACCTCGTGCACCTGGGCGGGCGGGCCCTCGGCGGGGCCGGCCTGGTGATGACGGAGATGGTCTGCGTGTCCGCCGAGGGCCGGATCACCCCAGGCTGCACCGGCCTCTACACCCAGGAACAGGCGGCCGCCTGGAAGCGGATCGCCGACTTCGTCCACACCTCTGCGCCCGGCACCGCCCTCGGCGTCCAGCTCGGGCACGCCGGCCGCAAGGGCTCGACACGGGTGATGTGGGAGGGCATGGACGACCCGCTGCCGGAGGGGAACTGGCCACTGGTGGCCGCTTCCGCGCTGCCCTACCGGCCCGGCGTCTCGGCGCTCCCGCGCGCCCTCGCGCGCGAGGACCTGACGGAGCTGCGCTCCGAGTTCGCGGCCGCAGCCGTCCGCGCCGCCGACTGCGGATTCGACCTGCTCGAACTGCACTGCGCCCACGGCTACCTGCTCTCCGGCTTCCTGTCCCCCCTGACCAACCACCGCACGGACGACTACGGGGGCTCCCTGGAGAACCGGCTGCGCTTCCCGCTGGAGGTCTTCGACGCGATCCGCGCGGTGTGGCCCGAGGACCGCCCGATGACGGTCCGTCTCTCGGCCACCGACTGGGCGCCCGGAGGTACCTCGCCCGAGGAGGCGGTACGGATCGCGGCCGCCTTCGCCGCCCGCGGCGCCGACGCCATCGACGTCTCGACGGGCCAGGTGGTCGCTGACGAGGCACCCGAGTACGGGCGCTCGTACCAGACCCCGTACGCCGACCGGATCCGCAACGCGCTCGGCGTCCCCGTCATCGCCGTCGGGGCCATCTCCTCCTGGGACGACGTGAACTCCCTGCTGCTGGCCGGCCGCGCCGACCTCTGCGCCCTGGGCCGCCCGCACCTCTACGACCCCCACTGGACCCTGCACGCGGCCGCCGAGCAGTCCTGTGCGGGACCGGCCGCCCCCTGGCCGGCCCCGTACCGCGCGGGCAGCCGCACCCCGCCCACGGGGCGCGGCTAGGCCGTCTCTTCCGGATCTTGTCGGCCGAGTCCGCGGCGTCCGGTGCCGTGCCCGGCAAGGCGGAGGGGCGCCCGTGTACTGGACGTACTCGGGCGCCCCGACAACGCGGCCGGGTGCGGCGCCGGGCGTCGCGGGCCCGGCAAGATCCGGAAGAGACGGCCTAGGCACCTACGGCTGTGCGATCGGCACGAACAGGGCGTTGATGGTCCGGTCCGCATTCATCGTGAGCTGGTAGTTCGGGTTGTTCCCCTCCAGCTCGAAACCGTCCACCGCCCAGGCGTCGAACCGGAAGCCGGGGTTCGGAATGGCGGTGACGGTGACCTGCGTGCCGGGGTCGTACGGACCGTACTCGCTGACCCGGACCGTGCCTGCGCCCGCGGGGTCGTGGAGCAGGGTCAGGGAGACGCGGTTGGTCACCGTGGACGCGCGGTACCCGGCCAGGATGTCCGCGTTCTGCAGGGCGACGGCGGCGTTGTTGTTCAGGGCGTTGCCCAGGGGCTGGTTGTTCCAGGTGCGGTCGGGGGTGGAGTACGAGTTGACGACGTTGCACGCCTGGGGGCAGGCGTTGGAGTAGGCCATGAGCGTGCGGTGCTGGCCGTTCGGCGTGACCCAGCCGTAGTTGAACGTGCCCGCGGGGGTGGTTCCGCCCTGGCTCGTGACCGTCAGGCGGTCGTGCTTCATGCCGAAGTTGTGGCCGATCTCGTGCGCGAGGTTCTCCCAGGCCGTCACGGACCCGATGCTGGTGACCGAGAACGCGGCACTGTCGGTCGTCGAGGACGGGCCCGGTTCGGGCAGGGTCGCCGCCCCGGAGCTGTCCTCGAAGGGGACGGAGGCGAGCAGCGCCACGAGGTCGGCGCCGTACGTCTGCCGCTGGGCGGCGGCCGTGGCGCCGAGGACCGTGTTCGCGGGGTTGCGGATCATGCTGAGCAGGGTGTTCACGTTCTCGCGGGGGACACCGGTCGCCGCGGTCTGGTACGTGTTGACGACGTGCACGCTGGCCGGCACGTTGTCGGTGGCGAGCGCCCTGTTGAGCTGGTTCACGCCGTAGGTGATCTGCCCCTGGACCGCCTGGACACTGCCCATCACGGCGACGCTGGCCGGCGTGTAGGCGACGACGATGTCGATGGCGGCCGGGTCGTTGGGCGTGGCGGCCCTCGGACCCGGCCGCTGCGGCTTGTGCGGGTGGTGCGGGTGGTGCGGCTTCTTCGCGGGGACCTCGACCGTGTCGATACCGCGCCCGCTGGGCGGCAGGGCGAGGGAGTCGATCTCCTGGAGCTCGTACCAGCCCGGGCGCTCGGCCAGCGGCTGGTACGCGTACTGGCGGAAACCGATCGTGATGACGCCGGAGAGGGTGACCGGCCCTTCGGTGCAGGCCCCGATGGCGGACACGGAGATGGTGTTCTGCGGGTTCTTGGGGTCGTGGCCGCCCCAGTACACCGTGCCGTTCGGCTCCTGGCGCTGGAAGTCCTGCACCGCGGTGAAGCCCTTGCCGCGCCCGAACAGCGGGAACGTGCGGCGCTCGGGTCTGCCCTCCTTCTGCTCGCCGCACAGTGAACGCAGCGCCTTGGCGTCCGTCCGCTGCGCGGCGGCGCGCACCACCCAGGGCTCGTGCTCACCTCCGCCCCCACCCGTCCCGGCGGAGGCGGCGGGTGCGGTCAGGGCGAGTGACATGGTGGCGGTGAAGGCGGTCGCCGCGGCGGCGGCGGCGAGCAGGAAACGACGGCGCATGGGGAACACGGGCCTCTCTGTGGGGGTTCCCGCCCTGTATCCCGCGGCAGGGATCACGCCACGCCGGTGCGTCCGTCCCCGCGCCGCCGACCGGGCCGAGGTTCACCCGAATACGGGGGGGTGCCCCCGCCCCGAGACTCGGGCCCGGCAAGATCCGAAAGAGACGGCCTAGGCCTTCTGGACCTGGGTGTTCTGGCAGACGGTCAGGAGCCAGCGGCCGTCGTCCTGCTTGGTCATCACGTACGTCGGGACGCCCTCGTCCCCGGGCCCGTCGGCCGAGTGGTACACCTGGCTGACCTTGACCGCGGCCACGTCCGGACGGAGGAACTGGACATGGGTCACGGTGTAGCTGACCCGGCCGTCCCAGCTCGCGCCGGGCAGGACCTCGCGGGTGAACGCGGAGATGGCATCGAGGCCGATGAGGACCTTGCCGCCGCCGGTGGTCCACAGGGCGTCGGGGTGGAACAGGGAGAGGAAGGCATCGGGGTCCTTGGCCTGCTGGGAGGCCTCGACGGCGGCCACCACCCGGTGGAGGGCCTCGATGTCGGCGGTCTGGGCTGCGCTCTCTGTCGTCATGCGGACCACGATCCGACCTCAAGGGCCCTTGAGGTCAAGACCCGGCTCGCATCCGGGTGACGGGCCCTGCCGCGGTCCGGTCCGTCACGCCGGGACGATCTCGGCGCGGTCCTCGACCGGGGTGTAACCCAGGCGCAGGTAGATGCCGTTGCTCGTGGGGTTGGCCAGGTCCGTGAACAGCAGGACCTCCGTGGCGCCGGCCGCGTACGCCGCTTCGCTCGCCGCGTGCGTGACCCCGGCGGCGTAGCCGCGCCCGCGCTGCTCGGGCGGGGTGTAGACCGGGCCGACGCGGGCGGCCGAGCCGATCGTGCGGGAGAAGGCGGCCAGGGAGACGGGAGCGCCGGCGTGCTCCCAGAGCAGGATCCCGCCGTAGGAGATCCGGTCGCGCAGGAAGGTCTCGGAGGCCTTGCCCGGAACGCCGGCCTCAGCGTTGAAGGCCGTGATCCACTCCAGCAGCAGCGGGAGGTCCGCCTCGGTGGCGGGCCGGACCTTCCCGGCCGGGGCGGGGTCCGGGGCGGCCAGGCCGGCCAGCCGGTACAGGCGCAGTTCCTCGGCGATCCGGGTGGGCCGCCCCCAGGCCTCGGCCAGTGCCTCCGCGGCCGGCCGCAGGGCGTTGAATCCGGGGGCCCCGGCGAGCAGCGGTTCGGTGGCGAGCGCGGCCCCCAGCTCCCGGACCGCTTCCTCGGGCAGTACGGCGAGGAGCACCGGGAAGGGCGGGGTGCACAACAGGCCACCGGCGACGGCGCCGTCGGGCCCTGTCCACCAGCCGAAGAAGGGGGTGTCGCCGCCGTAGGCGCCGGTCCCGCGCCGCAGCAGGGCGTCGGTCACCGTCAGCATCATGGTGTTGGAGACGGGCCGCGCGGCCACGGCCGGGCCTGCGGCGCTCGCATAGGCCGCCAGGTCAGTGGTGAAGGTCCAGGTCATGACCCATCCTGGCGCGCCGCACGACACCCCCGCACCCCTTTTTCCACCGGCCCCGATCGACCCCCCGACCGCCAGGCAACCCGTCGGAGTGCGGCACAGCGCCCGTCGCGGCCCCGGCCGGCTACGGTTGCGCGAACCCGGCCCCGACGTCACGCAGTCGCTCGTGCAGTTCGGCGAAGACGGCCGCCGCCCGGTCGCCCGGCCAGCCCGCCGGGAGCAGCTCGCGCGGCAGGCCCGGGTCGGCGTACGGCAGACGGCGCCAGGTGTCCAGCGCGAGCAGGTAGTCGCGGTAGGCCTCCTCCGGGCTCGGCTCCGGACCCGACTGGAGGGCGCGCAGGACAGGTTCGTGCAGGTCGAGGAACTCCTCGTGCTGTTTGGCCAGGGCCGCCAGGTCCCACCAGCGGGCCACCGCCTCGGTCGTCGGGGCGAAACCGAGGTGGGCCCCGCGGAACAGCTCCACGTACGGGGTCAGGTGCAGCCGCTCCAGCGTGTGCGCGGTCTCCTCGTACAGCCGGGCGGGGGCGATCCACACGCCCGGTGCGACCGCGCCGAAGCCGAGCCGGCCCAGCCGCGAGCGCAGCAGGTGCCGTTTGTGCCGCTCCTGCTCCGGGACGGAGAACACCGCCACCAGCCATTCGTCCGACAGCTGCGGGCTGCCGTAGATACGCCGGTCGCCGTCGTCCAGCAGCTGCCGCGCCTCATCGGAGAGCCCGTACGCCGCGGAGCCGTCCGTCGCGCGGCCGGGCACCAGGAAGCCGCGCCGCTTCAGCCGGGACACCGACGAGCGGACCGACGGGGCGTCCACGCCGGCCGCGCCCAGCAGGCGGATCAGCGCGGACACCGGGACCGGGCCCTCGAAGGCCCGCCCGTAGGCTCCGTAGAACGTGACGATCAGGGATCGCGGAGTGTGCTGCTCGACCACGGGTTCACTCTAGGCCGTCTCCTGCGGATCGTGCCGGGCGCCGGGATCGCGCAGCCGGAAGCGCTGCAGTTTGCCCGTCGCGGTGCGGGGGAGGGCGGGGAGGAAGACGAAGGACCGGGGGCACTTGTGCGGGGCCAGCTCGGCCCGCATGAAGGTGCGCAGGATCTCCTCCGTCAGCACCGCGCCGTCGCGTGCGACGGCGTACGCCACCACGATCTGCCCGCGTCGCTCGTCGGGGAGGCCCACCACGGCCGCCTCCACCACGTCCGGGTGGCGCAGCAGGGCGTCCTCCACCTCGGGGCCCGCGATGTTGTAGCCCGCCGAGATGATCATGTCGTCGGCCCGGGCGACGTAGCGGAAGTAGCCCTCCGGATCGCGTACGTAGGTGTCACCGGTCAGGTTCCACCCGCCCTGTACGTACTCCCCCTGCCGCGGATCGGCCAGGTAGCGGCAGCCCACCGGGCCGCGCACGGCCAGCAGTCCCGGCTCGTTGTCCGGGAGGGGGCGGCCGGCCCGGTCCACCACCCGGGCCTCCCAGCCCGGGACCACCCGGCCCGTCGTACCGGGCCGGATGTCCTCGTCGGCGGCGGAGATGAAGATGTGCAGCAGCTCGGTCGCCCCGATGCCGTTGATGATGCGCAGCCCGGTGCGCTCGTACCAGGCCTGCCAGGTGACGGCGGGCAGGTTCTCCCCGGCCGAGACGCAGCGGCGCAGCGCCGACAGGTCGTACATGCCCACGTCGTACGGGCCCAGGGCGTCCAGCATCGTCCGGTAGGCGGTGGGCGCGGTGAACAGCACCGTCACCCGGTGCTCCGCGAGCGCGGGCAGCAGCCGGCGCGGCACCGCCTCCTCCAGCAGCAGCGCCGAGGCCCCGGCCCGCAGCGGGAAGACGACCAGCCCGCCCAGCCCGAAGGTGAACCCGAGCGGCGGGCTGCCCGCGAAGACGTCGTCCGGGCGGGGCCGCAGCACGCTGCGGGAGAAGGTGTCGGCGACGGCGAGCAGGTCGCGGTGGAAGTGCATGCAGCCCTTGGGCCGTCCGGTGGTCCCTGAGGTGAAGGCGATCAGGGCGACGTCGTCCGCGGAGGTCGGGGCGGCCGTGAACGGCTCCGGATGTCTCTCGGCCAGCCGCAGCAGATCGTCCGGGGACGTGCCCCCGTAAACGGTGATCCGCAGCCCGGGGACCTCCGCCTTGACCAGGTCGTCCAGCACGTCCGCGTGGCACAGCGCGTGTCCCACCCGAGCCATCGCGCACACCGTGGCCAGCTCCTGCGCACGCTGCTGGGGCAGTACGGTGACGGCCACCGCGCCCGCCTTCATCACCGCGAGCCAGCAGGCCGCGAGCCAGGGGCCGGTGGGCCCGCGCAGGAGCACCCGGTTGCCGGGGACCACGCCGAGGTCGGCGGTGAGGGTGTGGGCGAGGCGGTCCACGCGCTCGCGCAGCCCGCCGTACGTCCACACCTCGCCCGCCCCGCTGCGGAAGGCCGGGCGGTCGGCGCCCGCGGGGCCGAACCGGGCGATCGTGGCGTCCAGCAGCTCGGCCCCGCAGTTCAGGCGGTCCGGGTAGGCCAGTTCGGGCAGATCGAAGACGAGCTCCGGCCAGGTGTTCGCGGGTGGCAGATGGTCACGGGCGAAAGTGTCGGTGTGAGCGGAAGGCTTGAGGTCCAAGGCGGGTCGCCCCCATGGCAGCGGTCCGGGGTGGGGTGGAGCCGGCCGTGCGGTAGTTCCCCCAGCCACCGCTGGAAGGTCCTTCCAGGAGCGTATCGTGATGGTGACGGCAGTCAACAGGACGCGATAGATGCGGGGATGTTCGGATGACCGGATTCGCGCTCGGGGTGGACCAGGAGGAGTGGTGCGGGCAGTTGCGCGCACTGGCGGCGGAGCGGCTGAGGCCACTGGCCGAGGAGGGGGAACCGGGGCGGGTCAACCGGCCGCTGCTGGCGGCACTGGGGGAGCTGGGCCTGCTGGAGCGGGTGTTCGCCTCGGGCGCGCTGGAACTGTGCCTGCTGCGGGAGTCCCTCGCCTACGGTTGCACGGAGGCGGAGACGGCGCTCGCCCTGCAGGGGCTGGGCGCCCACCCGGTCCTGCGGGCGGGCAGCGAGGCGCAGCGGGAGCGGTGGCTGCCGCAGGTGCGGGCCGGGCGGGCGGTGGCGGCCTTCGCACTGAGCGAGCCGGGGGCGGGCTCGGACGCGGCGGCGCTGGCACTGGCGGCGACGCCCGATCCGGCGGGCGGGGGCGGCTGGCGGCTCAGCGGCGAGAAGTGCTGGATCTCCAACGCCCCCGAGGCGGATTTCTACACGGTGTTCGCCCGAACGGGCGAGGGGCCGGGCGCGAAGGGCATCTCGGCCTTCCTCGTTCCGGCGGACCGCCCGGGACTGTCCGGCGCGGCCCTGGACATGCTCTCCCCGCACCCCATCGGCTCCCTCACCTTCGACGGGGTGCCGGTCGGCCGGCGGGACCTGCTCGGTGAGCCGGGGCGGGGCTTCCGCGTCGCGATGGACACGCTGAACCTCTTCCGGCCGAGCGTCGGCGCCTTCGCGGTGGGCATGGCCCGGGCCGCGCTGGACGCGACGCTCGGCTACACAGCGGACCGGACGGCGTTCGGCGGAACGCTGAGCGACCTCCAGGCGGTGGCCCACCGGGTGGCCGAGATGGCCACGCGCACGGAGGCGGCCCGGCTGCTGGTGTACGCGGCGGCCGGCGCCTACGACCGCGGGGCGGAGGACGTCCCGCGCCGGGCGGCGATGGCGAAGCTGCTGGCCACGGAGACGGCCCAGTACGTGGTGGACCACGCGGTCCAACTGCACGGCGCGGTCGCCCTCCAGCGCGGCCACCTGCTCGAACACCTCTACCGGGAGGTACGGGCACCGCGGATCTACGAGGGGGCCAGCGAGGTGCAACGCACGATCATCGCGAAGGAGCTGTACGGGGCGGTGGCGCCGCGATGAGCCTGGACCGGATCAACCCGGCGGAGCTGTCGCCCGCGACGGGTTTCTCGCACGCGGTCGCTGCGACCGGCAACCGGCTGGTGTTCCTGGCGGGCCAGACCGCGCTGGACGGCGCGGGCAAGGTGGTCGGCCAGAGCCTGCCGGAGCAGTTCGGGATCGCCCTCGCCAACCTCCTGACGGCCCTCGCCGCGGCGGGCGGCACCCCGGCGGACCTGGCCCGGGTGACGGTGTACGCGGTGGACGTGGCCGCGTACCGGGCCCACGCGGCCGAACTGGGCCGCATCTGGCGGCGGTCGGCGGGCCGTGACTACCCGGCGATGGCCGTCATCGGCGTGGTCCGCCTCTGGGACGACCAGGCCCTGATCGAACTCGACGGCATCGCGGTCCTCCCGTAGCCGGCGCGCACTGCTCGGCGCTGCTCACGGACCCCGCCTCCACCTGCCGTGACACGTAAGGCAGTCGGCGTCCGGCAGGGGCCGGGGGCGATCCGGTGATCCCCGTGTATCGCGGGCGTATCGAAAACCGCATACGCCACCGCAACGGCCCCGCGTCTCCCATGGGGGGCATGAACCACAACGCATCCCCGTCGGCCCCACTTCGCCGCGCGCGCAGGATCGTGCTCCTCGGCCTGGCGATCCTCGGTGCGGCGAGCGCCCTGTTCGTCCTGCGGCGGCCGCTCATGATGTCCGCTCCGCGGTGCATGGCCGGGCGCTGGCACGGCTGCCTCGACACCTTCAACGGGGTGGTGCTCATGACGCTGGTCACGCTGCCGTTGGCCGTGCTGGTGGCGTGGGCCCTGGCACGCGGTCGGCGGGCCGTCGCGGGCACGTCGGCGTGGCGGATGTCGCTGGCCGAGGTGGGCATGGTCCACGGGACGGTGCCGTTCGTGTGGATGACCATGATGCCGGGCGGCGGGGCCGGCATCGTGCCCGCCCGGGTGAGCCTCGTACCGCTGCGGGACCTGGCCACGATGGGGCCGCTCGGGATCGGCGGCAACCTGCTGGTCCTCGCGGCGCTGGGGTTCTTCGCCCCGATGCGGTTCGCGGCCCTGGCGTCCGTGCCGCGGCTCCTGCTGCTCGGGGCGGGCTGCTCGGTCCTGGTCGAGACCGCCCAGTACGTCCTGCAGCTGGACCGGGTGTCGTCGGTGGACGACGTCCTGGTCAACGCCGCGGGCGCGGCGTCGGCCGGGCTGGCGTCGCGCCGCTGGTGGCGCACCACGGCGCAGGCGCCGTCGGAGCGGCTCCGTCCCGCGCCGGCGACGGCGGGCTGAGCCGCGTGTCCGGTGTGTCCACGTCCCCGCATGCATCGGCGACGGGCGCGCTGCTTAGGCTGCCGACATGCGCGTACTGATCGTGGAGGACGAGCCCTACCTGGCCGAGGCCGTCCGTGACGGTCTGCGGCTGGAGGCCATCGCCGCCGACATCGCGGGGGACGGTGACTCGGCCCTGGAACTGCTCAGCGTCAACTCCTACGACCTCGCGGTCCTCGACCGCGACATCCCCGGTCCCTCCGGCGACGAGGTCGCCCGGCGCATCGTGGCCTCCGGCAGCGGTATCCCGATCCTCATGCTCACCGCCGCCGACCGGATCGACGACAAGGCCTCCGGGTTCGGGCTCGGCGCCGACGACTACCTCACCAAACCGTTCGAGCTGCGGGAGCTCGTCCTGCGGCTGAGGGCGCTCGACCGCAGACGCGCGTACGCCCGGCCCCCGGTCCGCGAGATCGCGGGCCTGCGGCTCGACCCCTTCCGCCGGGAGGTCTTCCGCGACGGACGCTACGTCGCGCTCACCCGCAAGCAGTTCGCCGTGCTGGAGGTCCTCGTTGCCGCCGAGGGCGGGGTGGTCAGCGCCGAGGAACTGCTCGAACGGGCCTGGGACGAGAACGCCGACCCCCTCACCAACGCCGTGCGCATCACCGTCTCCGCCCTGCGCAAACGACTCGCCGAACCATGGATCATCGCCACGGTGCCCGGCGTCGGCTACCGGATCGACACCGGTACGGACACCACCGCCCCCGACGGTAACACCACCGGCTCCGGCCCGGCCCGTGGATAGACGCCCGGGGCTCAGCGCCCGGCTGAAACTCACCCTCAGCTACGCCGGGTTCCTCGCCGTCGCGGGCGCCCTCCTGCTGGCCGTGGTGTGGGTGTTCCTGCTGCGCTACGTACCCGACAACCCCCAGGGGCTGCTCGGGATCTCACCCAACCGCTACCTCCTGGTGCGCACCTTCGCCCCCGCCGCGGCCGTGGCGATGGCCTTCCTGCTCGTGTTCGGCCTGGTGGGGGGATGGATCCTCGCCGGCCGGATGCTCGCACCGCTCACACAGATCACGGACGCGGCCCGGAAGGCCGGGAACGGGTCGCTGTCCCACCGGATCCGCATGAAGGGCCGCCAGGACGAATTCCGCGAACTCTCCGACGCTTTCGACTCGATGCTCCAACGGCTCGAGTCCCACGTCGCCGAGCAGCAGAGGTTCGCCGCGAACGCCTCCCACGAACTGCGCACCCCACTGGCCATCTCGCGGACGCTCCTCGACGTCGCCCGCAAGGACCCCACCCGGGACCGGGGCGAACTCATCGAACGCCTGCAGACCGTCAACACCCGGGCGATCGACCTCACCGAGGCCCTTCTGCTGCTCGGCCGCGGCGACCGCGGGAACTTCCGCCGCGAGAGCGTCGACCTGTCCCTCGTCGCCGAAGAGGCCGCCGAAACGCTGCTCCCCCTCGCCGAGCAGCGCCGGATCACGCTCGACGTCACCGGCGGGGCGGCCCGGACCAGCGGCTCCGCGGAGCTCCTGCTGCGGATGGTGACGAACCTCGTCCAGAACGCCGTCGTCCACAACCTCCCCGCCGGTGGCACGGTGACGGTCCACACCGAGGCGCACGGCGACACGAGCGTGCTGCGGGTCGAGAACACGGGCCGCACGCTCCCGCCGGACCTGGTGGCGACCCTCACCGAGCCCTTCCGGCGCGGCACGGAACGCGTACGCACCGACGAGCACGCCGGTGTCGGCCTCGGGCTGGCCATCGTGGACAGCATCGTCCGCGCCCACGACGGCACCCTCGACCTCGCCGCCCGCCCCACCGGCGGACTCCTCGTCACGGTCCGCCTGCCGGGCCCTGCCTAGGCCAGCAGGTGCCCCATCCACTCCTCGATGCCGGCGACCGTGCGCGGCAGTGCGCCCGACATCAGGCGGGCGCCGTCCGAGGTGATGACCAGGTCGTCCTCGATGCGGACGCCGATGCCCCGCAGCTCCGCCGGGAGCGTCTCGTCGTCGGGCTGGAGGTACAGGCCCGGTTCCACCGTCAGGACCTGGCCCTCCTCCAGGACCCCGTCCAGGTAGGTCTCCGCCCGCGCCTTCGCGCAGTCGTGCACGTCCAGCCCCAGCATGTGGCCGCTGCTGCACAGCGTGTACCGCCGGTGCAGGTCGCCCTCCGCGTCCTTCAGCACGCCCCACTCGGCCAGGCCCTCCGCGATCACCCGCATGCCGGCCCGGTGGAAGTCCCCGAAGCTCGCCCCCGGGCGGAGCGCCGCGATGCCCGCGTCCTGGGCGGCCAGCACCAGCTCGTACACCTGGCGCTGGACGGGGGAGAAGCGGCCCGACAGCGGCAGGGTGCGGGTGATGTCCGCCGTGTAGAGGGTGTCCGTCTCCACGCCCGCGTCCAGGAGCAGCAGTTCCGCCCCGTTCAGCCGGCCGTCGTTGCGGATCCAGTGCAGGGTGCAGGCGTGGGCGCCGGACGCGGCGATCGTCTCGTACCCGGTGCCGTTGCCCTCGGCCCGGGCGCGCAGGCCGAAGACCCCCTCGATCCACCGCTCCCCGCGCGGATGCGCCAGCGCGCGCGGCAGGGCCCGTACGACGTCCTCGAAGCCCGCCGCCGTGTGGTCGACGGCAAGCTGGAGCTGTTCGACCTCCCAGGCGTCCTTCACCAGGCGCAGCTCCGAGAGCGCGGAGGCGAGTTCGGTGTCGGTGGCCGCGTTGCGGCCGGCCGGTGAGCCGAGTCCGTCCAGGTGGGCGCAGCGGATGCCGGTGAGGCGTTCGGCCTCCGCCAGGTCCGGCCGGCGGCCCACCCAGAACTCCCCGTACCGCCGGTCCCGGTAGAACTCCCCGTCCCCGTCCGCCCGCGGCGAGCGCGGCCGCAGGTACAGCACGGCCTCGTGGGCGTGCGGGCCCGAAGGCTCCAGGACGAGGACGTGGCCCGCCTGGTCCTCGCCGGTGAGGCCGGTCAGCCAGGCGTACGCGCTGTGCGGGCGGAACCGGTGGTCGCAGTCGTTCGAGCGGACCTTCAGCTCGCCGGCCGGGACGATCAGCCGCTCGCCCGGGAAGCGGGCCGAGAGCCGGGCCCGGCGGGCCGGGGTGACGGCGTGGCCGGGGACGCGGGCGGAGTCGGGCAGCGGGCTCGCGGCCCAGTCACCAGCCATGAACCGGGACAACTCGGCGGATACAGGGCGGTCGTGGCTGCCCGTGTTGAGTCGGGCGGTGGTGCCGGAGGAGGCGTCGGTGGAGGTGTCTGCGGGGGCGTCGGTCACGAGGGCTCCCTCAAGAAGATGCGAACTGGTGGGCGCACAGGGCTTGTCAGTGCAATTTCACATTACTATGTTACAGCTCACATCGCGGCACGTTAATCCCCGTCAAACGCCGTGTGACGCAGGGCAGTTCACGCACCACCCCCCACCTCACCTCTCTCCACATCAGGAGTTCTCGGTGCTCAAGCACAGAGCTGTGCGCTCTTCCCTTCTGGCCTCCGCCGTAGCCGTGACCCTCCTCGCCACCGCGGGACAGGCCACCACGCAGGCCGCCGAATCCGCGGCCCCGGCCGCCTTCACCGGCGCACAGGCCGCCCCGGCCGCCCCCGCCCCCGGGTCCACGGGGAACCCGTTCGACGAGGTCGACCGCCTGGCCAACCCGAAGGACAACACCCCGGCGCCCGCCCCGGCCCCGGGCGGCCAGAACATCACCGGGCAGGTCCCGGGCGCGGCGACGGCCGCCGCGCCCGCCGACGACCTGCAGAAGCGCGGCAAGGCGCCCAAGGCGGCCCCCACCGCGAAGAGCGTTGCCGCGGGCGTCCCCTGCACCCTCGACGGGATCACCGGCCTCACCCCGGAACAGTTCGCCGACTTCCTCGGCGACCAGGCCGTCCTCGCCGACGGCTGTCTGCGCGGGCTCATCTGGACCTGGGACGCCCGCCTGACCCCGGTCATGTCGGACGCGCACGTCCAGGCGGTCTCCCGCCGGATATCCAGCCTGGCCGCCGCCCACGACGGCCGTAACTCCTCGCACCTGGAGGAGATGTTCACGTACCTGCACGCGGTCGCCTACCACGACTACGCGCGCTCCGAGATCGACGTCACCGACGCCCCCACCGTCGACGCCATGCGCCGGGCCATCGCCGACTTCGCGGGCGCCGCCCACACCTTCGACGTGACGCCCAGCAATGCCCGCACCCTGCGCGAGGCCCTCTACGCCGGCAGTGCGCCCGGCCTGCGCCAGCACCAGCTGGGCCTCATCAAGAAGGTCCTGGCCACCATGGACCCGGCCCACCCGGCCACCCACCTCGACGCCGGCTGGGGCGGCGCCGCGCTGGCCGCCCTGTCCGTCTCCTACCTGGGCGTCTACCCGGGCAACCAGGACGCGGCCTTCCACTCCGCCGTGTCCGCCGACGCCTCCTACCGCGACACCTTCAAGGCCTTCTCCACCTACACGCACCTCAAGGGCACCGGCAACGCCTGGGTGGTGCGCGACGCGCTGAGCGAGTACGCCCGCTTCGGCCAGGTCGCGGGCCTGCGGGACGGGGTCGTCGCCGACCTGGGCGCGATGCTCGGTCCCGTCCGCGCCGCCTTCGGCGACGGCAGCGAGCCGTGGGCCAAGATCGTCTCCTGGCTCAACGTCTACGAGGCCTGCAAGCCGTACGGGGTGTGCAAGGAGGACATCGAGAAGCAGCTGTTCCCCTACACCTACACCTACGACAACGGCGCCATCAAGGTCCGCACCGCCCTGGACCGGGCCACCGTCGACCAGCTGTACTACGCCAGCAAGCAGGTGAAGGCCCAGTACCACCGCGTGCTCGGCACCGACCAGCCGCTCGCGGGCGACCCCAACTCCACGCTCAACATCGTGCTCTACGCCTCCCGCGCCGACTACGTGAACTACCACCCGATCCTGACCGGCTACGACACCAACAACGGCGGCATCTACATCGAGAACGGCGCCACCTTCTACACCTACCAGCGCCGCGTCCCGCAGGACTCCTCCCTCACTCTCGAGGAGCTCTTCCGCCACGAGTACACGCACTACCTCAACGGCCGCTTCGCGGTGCCCGGCTTCTTCGGCGAGGGCGAATGGTACGAGGGCGACCGGACGACCGCCATGGACGAGGGCACGGCCGAGTTCTTCGACGGCGCCACCCGCGACAACGGCATCGCCGTCCGCAAGTCCCTGGTCAAGAGCATCATCAGCGACACGGCCGGCGGCGGCCCGCGCATGAGCGTCGAGCAGCTGCTGAACGCCACCTACGACGGCGACGGCTTCCGCTTCTACAGCTACGCGGGCACCTTCTTCGAGTTCCTGTGGACCGAGAAGCCCGCGCTGCTGCGCGAGATGTACACGCACCTGCGGGCCGACGACGTGGCGGCCTACGACGCCTGGCGTCACCGGCTGGGCGCCGACACCTACCTCCAGCGCGACTACGACCGCTTCCTGGACGCGCAGATCGCCAAGGTCGACCAGCTCTTCGTGCCGAACACCGTCTTCACCCCGAACGACCGGCTGCGCGACTCGGCGCTCGCCTCGGTGAAGTCCTCCTTCGCCACGGCCACGTACAACACCCCGGACTGCGTGGAGAACGGCGACCCGGGCAAGCGCCGCTTCACCTGCACCGGCCGGATCACCGCCAACCTGAAGAACTGGCGCAGCGACGACCAGGTCTTCAAGGACATGTCGGAGACGGTCGACTACTTCATCCTCGACCGGGCGGGTGCGGCCTCCAACAACCTCGCCGACATGAACTGCTCCTTCGGCCCGGTGGAGATCTGGAGCAACAAGGTCGCGGGCACCTCCGGTTACAGCTGTGAGGGTCCGCTCCGCGGCTGACCGGCACCGGTCCGCCGCCGACACCGGCCCGGCGCCGGAGCGGTCCCGCATCCGAGGGGGGTGCGGGACCGGTCCGGGCGTCTGGGCAGGCCCTAAAGAATGTGACATATTACTGCCGTGCTCAAGAGACACTCCCTGGACGTCGTAATCATCGGCGCCGGCGTCGTCGGGGCGGCCTGCGCGTACTACGCGGCCCGCGCCGGACTCTCCGTGGCCGTGGTCGACCGGGGCCCCGTCGCGGGCGGCACCACCGGCGCCGGCGAAGGCAACCTGCTCGTCTCCGACAAGGAGGCCGGCCCCGAACTCGACCTCGCCCTGCTGTCCACCCGGCTGTGGACCGAACTCGCCGCGGTCCTCCCGCGGGAGATCGAGTACGAGTCCAAGGGCGGGCTCGTCGTGGCCCCCGACGCGACCACCGTCAAGGCCCTGCGGACCTTCGCGGAGGGCCAGCGCGCGGCCGGGGTCGACGCGGTCGAGGTGGCGGCGGACGCCCTGCACGAGCTGGAGCCGCACCTGGCCCCGGGCATGGCGGGCGGGTTCCACTACCCGCAGGACGCCCAGGTCCAGCCCGCGCAGGCGGCGGCCCGGCTGCTGGCCGCGTCGGCCGCCGAGGTGCACCTCGGCGAGGAGGTGACGCAGATCCTGCTGGACCGGGGCGCCGTACGCGGGGTGCGCACGCCCCGCCGCGAACTCCTGGCCCCGGCCGTCGTCAACGCGGCCGGCACCTGGGGCGGGCACATCGCCTCGCTGGCCGGGGTCACCCTGCCCGTCCTCCCGCGCCGCGGCTTCGTCCTGGTGACCGAACCCCTGCCGAGGGTGGTCCGGCACAAGGTCTACGCCGCCGACTACATCGCGGACGTCGCCAGCGGCTCCGCCGCCCTGCAGTCCTCGGCGGTCGTCGAGGGCACCCCGTCGGGCCCGGTCCTGATCGGTGCGACCCGGGAGCGCGTCGGCTTCGACCGCACCCTCTCCACGGAGGCCCTGCGCCGGCTGGCCTCCCAGGCGGCGGCGCTCTTCCCCGTCCTGGCCGACATCCGGGTCATGCGCACCTACCACGGCTTCCGCCCCTACCTGCCCGACCACCTCCCGGCGATCGGCCCGGACCCGCGGCGCCCCGGGCTGCTGCACGCCTGCGGCCACGAGGGCGCCGGCATCGGCCTGGCCCCCGCCACCGGGCTGCTGGTGGCGGCCGCCCTGACCGGGGCCGAACCGCCGCTGTCCGCCCGCCCGTTCCGCCCGGACCGCTTCGCGGCCGACCCGGCCGCCACCGACACCCCCGAGGAGCAGCAATGATGCGCAGCCCCCGCTCGCTGGTCGGCGGCAGCCCGGCAGCCGCGCACGAGATCACCTTCGACGGGCGGGAACTGCCCGCCCTGCCCGGCCAGAGCATCGCCGCCGTGCTCTGGGGCGCGGGCATCCTCGCCTGGCGGACCACCCGCGAGGGCGGCGCCCCGCGCGGGGCGTTCTGCGGGATCGGCAGTTGCTTCGACTGCCTCGTCACCGTCAACGGCCGCCCGAACCAGCGGGCCTGCCTGGTCCCCGCCCGGCCGGGGGACACCGTCACCACCCAGGAGGGAACCGGTCGTGCCGACCTCGCCGTCTGAACCCGCCGGTCGCACGGGCCGCGCGGACACCGCGGGTGTGCCGGATCCTGCCGCCGCGCCGACACCGGTGCCTGCTGTCGCACCGCCCGCTTCCGCGCCCGCGCCCGCGCCTGCTTCCGCGCCCGCGCCGTCCGCTTCCGCGCCCGGCCCGGGCCGGGTCGATCTCGCGATCGTCGGGGCCGGCCCGGCCGGACTGGCCGCCGCTGTCACCGCCGCCGGGCTCGGGCTGCGGGTCACCCTCCTCGACGCGGGTGACCGCCCTGGCGGGCAGTTCTACCGCCACCCCGCCCCGGGCCTGGGCGCGGCCCGCCCCGAGGCGCTGCACCACGGCTGGGCCGAGTTCGCGACCCGCGAAGCCGCCCTGCGCGCCCACGAGTCGGCCGGCCGGATCACGTACCTCCCGCTCCACCACGTGTGGACGGTCGTCCCGGGCGAGGCGGCCGAGGCGCGCCGCGGGCACGCCGCGCCCGCCACCGAGTGGATCCTGCACGCCGTCGCCGGTCACGCCCCCGAGGAGCGGGCGGCCACCGTCACGGCCCGGGCGGTGCTCATCGCCACCGGTGCCTACGAGCGGCAACTACCCTTCCCCGGCTGGACCCTGCCCGGGGTGATCGGGGCCGGCGGGGCCCAGGCCATGCTCAAGGGCGGGCTGGTGCTGCCGGGCAAGCGGGTGGTCGTCGCCGGGAGCGGGCCGCTGCTGCTCGCCGTGGCCGGCTCGCTGGCCGCCGCCGGAGCCACCGTGCCCGCCGTGGTGGAGGCCGCCTCCTACACCGCGTACGCGGGCCGGGTCCCCGCCCTGCTGCGCAACCCCGGCAAGCTCGTCGAGGGCGCCGGTTACGGCGGGGCGCTGGCCCGCCACCACGTCCGGCTCCTCACCCGGCACGCCGTCACCGAGGCGCACGGCGCCGACCGGGTCGAGGCCGTCACCGTGGCACGGCTCGACCGGAACTGGCGCCCGCTGCCCGGCACCGCCCGCCGGATCCCGTGCGACGCCCTGGCCGTCGGCCACGGGCTGGTGCCCCAGCTGGAACTCGCCACCGGCCTCGGCTGCGTCACCCGGCGAAGCCCCGACGGCACCGTCGCCCTCGAACTCGACGCCGAGCAGCGGACCTCCGTCCGCGGGATCTGGTCCGCGGGCGAGACCGGTGGTATCGGCGGAGCCCAACTGGCCGTGATCGAGGGCGAACTGGCCGCGCACTCCGTCGCGGGCGCGCTGCCCGGGGCCCGGCTCACCCGCCGCCGCGCGCGGCTGCGCGCCTTCGCCGACGCGATGGCCGCCGCGCACCGACCCGGCGACGGCTGGATCGGCTGGCTCCGGGACGACGCGGTCGTCTGCCGCTGCGAGGAGGTGCCGGCCGGGCGGATCCGGGAGGCCGTCGGCGACCTCGGCGCGCGGGACGCCCGTACCGTCAAACTGCTCACCCGGGCCGGCATGGGCTGGTGCCAGGGCCGGATGTGCGGTCCTGCCGTCGCGGCCCTGGCCGGGGAGGAGGGTGCGCCCGACCGGCGTCCGCTGTCCTGTCCGGTGCCGCTGCGCCATCTCGCCGAACTTCCGCCCGCCGGGCACTGATCGGGGTGCGCGGGCCCTTGTGGCCGCGCCGCACCCACTAGTAAAATGTCACACACCACTCTAGGGAGCTCTCACATGACCCACGCGCACACCCCCGCGCCCCGCACCCGCCCCTGGCACGGAATCATGGTCGCCACCGCGCTCCCGCTGCGCGAGGACCTCACCGTCGACCACGACGCCTACGCCGAACACGTGGCCTGGCTGATCGCCAACGGCTGCGACGGCGTGGTCCCCAACGGTTCCCTCGGGGAGTACCAGACCCTCACCGACGAGGAGCGGGCGCGCGTCGTGCGTACCGCCGTCGAGGCGGCCGGCGACGGCGCCCGCGTCATGCCCGGCGTCGCCGCCTACGGCAGCGCCGAGGCCCGCCGCTGGGCCGACCAGGCCGCCGAGGCGGGCGCCGGCTCCGTCCTCCTGCTGCCCCCCAACGCCTTCCGGGCCGACGAGGACGCCGTACGCGCCCACTACGCCGAGGTCGCCCGCGCCGGGCTGCCCGTCGTCGCGTACAACAACCCCATCGACACCAAGGTGGACCTGACCCCGGCCCTGCTCGCCCGGCTGCACGCCGACGGTTCCATCGTCGCGGTCAAGGAGTTCAGCGGGGACGTGCGCCGCGCGTACGAGATCGCCGAGCTGGCCCCCGGTCTCGACCTGCTCATCGGCGCCGACGACGTCCTGCTCGAACTCGCCCTCGCGGGCGCCGTCGGGTGGATCGCCGGCTACCCCAACGCGCTCCCGAACTCCTGCGCCACCCTCTACCGGGCCGCCGTCGCCGGGGACCTCGACACCGCCCTGCCGCTCTACAAGTCCCTGCACTCACTGCTGCGCTGGGACTCCAAGACCGAGTTCGTCCAGGCCATCAAGCTCTCCATGGACCTGGCCGGACGCCCCGGCGGCGCCACCCGCCCGCCCCGCTTCCCGCTCACGGGCGAGACCGAGGCCGCCGTCCGCGCCGCCACCGAGAAGGCCCTCGCCGAGGGCCTCAACTAGTCACCGGGGGAAACCGGAATGCGTACGCGCCACGTCTACCACGCGGTGGACTCGCACACCGAGGGCATGCCGACCCGCGTCATCACCGGGGGAGTCGGGGTGGTACCCGGCGCCACCATGGCCGAGAAGCGGCTCCACTTCATCGAGCACATGGACCACGTCCGGACGCTGCTCATGTACGAGCCGCGCGGGCACTCCGCGATGAGCGGCGCGATCCTGCAGCCCCCGACCCGCCCGGACGCCGACTACGGCGTCCTCTACATCGAGGTGTCGGGCCTGCTCCCCATGTGCGGGCACGGCACCATCGGGGTCGCCACCGTCCTCGTCGAGACCGGCATGGTGCCGGTCGTCGAGCCGGTCACCACCGTCCGGCTCGACACCCCGGCCGGGCTGGTGAGCGTCGACGTCCGGGTCGAGGACGGGGCGGCGACCGCCGTCACCCTCACCAACGTCCCCTCCTTCAGTGTCGGCCTCGACCTCAAGACCGAGGTCCCCGGCTTCGGAGCGATCACCTACGACCTGGCCTACGGCGGCAACTTCTACGCCTTCGTCGAACTCGACGCCCTGGGCCTGCCCTTCGACCGCGCACGGGGGGACGACCTGATCGCCGCCGGCCTCGCGGTGATGGAGGCGATCAACGCCGGCCCGGACCGGCCCGTCCACCCCGAGAACCCCTCCATCGCCGGGGTCAAGCACGTCTACCTCGCCGCCCCCGGCTCCGACGCCCGCCGCTCCCGGCACGCCATGGCCATCCACCCCGGCTGGTTCGACCGCTCGCCCTGCGGTACGGGGACCAGCGCGCGGATGGCCCAGCTGCACGCCCGCGGCCTGCTGGAGCTCGGCGCGGACTTCGTCAACGAGTCCTTCATCGGCACCGAGTTCACCGGCCGGCTGGTCGGACAGACCACCGTCGGCGGCCTCCCGGCCGTCGTCCCCACGGTCACCGGACGGGCCTGGATCACCGGCACCGCCCAGTACTTCCTCGACCCGACCGACCCCTTCCCCGGAGGGTTCCTGCTGTGATCACCGTCCGCACGGTGGACTACCACACCGCCGGCGAGCCCTTCCGGATCGCCGACTGCGCCCTGGAAGGGATGCCGCCGGTCCCCGGGGACACCGTCGCCGAGCGCTGCGCCACCGTCATCGGCCCGGGCGGCTCCGGCACCGCGCCGCGCCGGGGCGCACTGGACGACGTACGATGCCTGCTGGTGCAGGAGCCGCGCGGACACGCCGGGATGTACGGGGGGTTCGTGGTCCCCGCCGACGACGACGGGGCCCACTTCGGCGTGCTGTTCTGGCACAAGGACGGCTACTCCACGGCCTGCGGCCACGGCGCCATGGCCCTCGGGGTCTGGGCCGTGGACACCGGCCGGGTCGCCGCCCCGGACGACGGGGACGCCCCGGTGCGCATCGACGTGCCGTCGGGGCGGGTCACCGCCACCGTCCACCGCGGCGCGGGCCGCACCACCGGGGTCACCTTCCGCAACGTCCCGGCCCTGGTGGGCGCCCGCAAGGTGCCCGTCGCCACCTCGTTCGGCATCGCCGAGGTGGACATCGCGCACGCCGGGGCCTGTTACGCCGCCGTCCGCGCGCGCGACCTGGGCCTGGACGTCTGCCGGGCGGTGCTGCCCGACCTGGTGCGGGCCGGGCAGGAGATCCGGGCGGCGCTGGCCACCCACCCCGCCACCTGGCACCCGGGCGGCCCGCTGCTCTCCGGGGTCTACGGGGTGATCCTCCACGAGGAGCTGCCCGACACCCCCTTCGGGCCGCACCAGCGCAACGTCACCGTCTTCGCCGACGGGCAGATCGACCGCTCGCCCTGCGGTTCCGGCACCTCGGCACGGCTCGCGCTGCTCGCCGAGGACGGGCGGCTCGGCCCCGGCGAGGACCTGCTGCACGAATCGGTCACCGGCACCGTGTTCACCGGGCGGATGCTGGCGGGCGGGGTCACCGAGGTCACCGGCACCGCCCACCGCACCGGCGAACACGCCTTCGTGGTGGACCCGCACGACGCGCTCGGCACAGGGTTCCTGCTGTGACGGGCATCCTCCGGTTCGACGCCGGGAGGATGGCCGCACTGCTCACCCCGGCCGAGGCCGCCGACGCCGTGGCCGCCGCCCTGCTCGGCGGCCTCGACCCGGAGAGCTGCCCGCCGCGCTCCGCGATCGGGGTGCCCGGCGGGGGTGAACTGCTGCTGATGCCGGCCGCGTCCGGCGCGTACGCCGGGGTGAAGATCGCCGGGGTCGCGCCCGGGAACCCGGCCCGCGGGCTGCCCCGGATCACCGGCTCCTACCTGCTGCTGGACGGGCCCACCCTGCGGCCGCTGGCCCTGCTCGACGGCGCGGCGCTCACCACCCTGCGCACCCCGGCGGTCTCCGCCCTCGCGCTGCGGTACCTGGCCCCGGCCGGGCGCCCGTTGCGGCTGGTGCTCTTCGGCTCCGGGCCGCAGGCGTACGGGCATCTGGAAGCGGTGCTCGCCGTAAGGGAGTTGGCCGAGGTCGTGGTGGTCGCCCGGCACCCCGGGCGGGCGGAGGGACTCGCCGCTTACGCCCGTACCCTGGGCCCGGCCGCCCGGACCGGCACTGCGAAGGAGGTGGCCGACGCCGATCTGGTGATCTGCTGCACCACGGCCCGGGAACCCCTCTTCGACGGGCGCCTCGTCGGGCCGGGCGCCACCGTCGTCGCCGTCGGCTCGCACGAGCCGACGGCCCGGGAGACGGACACCGCCCTCGTGCGACGGGCGGCGGTGTACGTGGAGTCCCGGGCGGCGGCCCTGCGCGAGGCCGGGGACCTCCTCGTCCCGGAGGCCGAAGGGGCCGTCGGACCCGGTCATATCACCGGCACCCTGGCCGACCTGGTGGGCGGCCGGATACCCGGGGGCGGGCCGCAGAGTTGTCCACAGCTCTTCAAGAGTGTGGGCATGGCCTGGGAAGATCTCGCTGTGGCGGTCGCGCTGGTCGAGGCCGCCGGAGTGTGAGCAGCGCAACGTGACATTGTACGCTGTTCCTCTCCTCGTCGGTGGTGTACGGGGGTCTCGGAGGAAAAGCAATGGGTGACCTGAAGCAGCACAGTCTCATCAAGGCCCAGGAACGCCTCCGCGACCAGGTCGGCCACGCACTGCGGGCCGCGCTGATAGCGGGTGAGCTGCGCCCCGGCAGCGTCTACTCCGCACCGGGCCTCGCGGCCGAACTCGGCGTCTCGGCCACACCGGTGCGCGAGGCCATGCTCGACCTGGCCCGCGAGGGTCTCGTCGAGCCCGTTCGCAACAAGGGCTTCCGGATCACCGAGGTCAGTGAGCGCGACCTGGACCAGTTCACCGAACTGCGCACGATGATCGAGGTGCCGACCATCGGCCGGATCACGAAGATCGCCACGGCCGAGCAGCTGGAGGCGCTGCGCCCCATCGCCGAGGAGATCGTCAGCAGCGCGCGCGAGCACAACCTCATCGGCTACCTGGAGGCCGACCGCCGCTTCCACCTGTCCCTGCTGGCCCTCGCGGGCAACGACCGGCTGGTGGAGACGGTCGGCGACCTGCGCAAGCGGTCCCGGCTGTACGGCCTGACCGGCCTGGACGAGGCCGGCAAGCTGGTCTCCTCGGCCGAGGAGCACATCGAACTGCTGGACCTGATGATCGGCGGCGACGCCGAAGCGGCGCAGGAGTGCATGCTCCGCCACCTCGGCCACGTCCGCTCCCTCTGGGCCCAGGGCCGCGACGAACCGGTCGGGCGCGTCCCCGGTGGCCTCGGCTCGGGCCTGCAGTAGGCAGGCGCTCAGCACGGTGCGCGGCCGCCGGCCCCGGACTGCCGGGGCCGGTCCGCGGAGATGATCGCCGCCTCCGGGCGGGGTAGGGGCGTGCCGTCGGGCAGGAGCAGGAGCGGCGGGTCCACCACGGCGCCCACGTCGGCCGCCGCGTCGCTCGCGTTCACCGCCGTGACCCGCCCCGTGGGCTGCGGGGTCAGCACCGCCGTCTCCCGGACGTACGCGACGAAGCTCTCGAAGTCGCGCTGGTGCCGGTACGGCTCCTGGAACTCGGAGAGGGACGGGTAGCCGTCGCTCGCGAGCAGCGTGTACGAGGGGGCCGCGAGCCGGTAACCGCGGCCGGGATCCAGCGGCTTGCCGTCGATGAACACCTCCTCGGGACGCACCCGGTCCCCGACCGGGCCCCGCGCGTCGAAGCTGTAGCGCACGTTCCGGGAGACGGCGAGGGGCGCGAAGCGCAGCTCGCCGCTCTCCGTCGTCGTCCACTGCTCCTCCAGGGCGTCGTGGATCCGCTGCCCGCTCACCCACACGCTGACGATCGGATCGCCGAAACCGATGGCGCGCCAGGCGTCGCCGAAGGTGACGCCGCCGCCCGACTCCTGGTCCAGGACCAGGTCGCCGGCGACGACCGCCTGGCCGACCCGGGGCGCCGCGGCGATCACGGCGAGCTCGGCCGGGACGTTGGGGTGGACGTTGCCGTCGTTCTCGGGATCGCCGGGCCTGCTGCCCGCCCACAGGGCCCAGTCGGCGGCCAGGTTGCCCATGGTGCTCTCGCCCGCCGTGTTCCGGGCCCGCAGGAACGAGCCGGACTGCCGCCCGATCCGCGTCCGGTCGCGCTCGGCCGCCTGCCCCGCCCAGTAGGTGACGACCTCCTGCAACCCGGGATGGGGCGCGATGTCCCGGGTGTTGGGGTGGTTGGTGGAGACGGTCAGCTCCCGGATCACCCTGCCGGTGAGCGGATCCAGCCGCAGGTTGATCTCGTTGATGACCTGGCCGTAGCAGCCGGCCTCGACGAACGGCCGCAGGACGCCGTCCGGGTCGGGGAGCATCATGTTGAACCGGGTGTGCCAGTGCCCGGTGACGATCGCGTCGATGTCCCGCGAGACCCGCAGCGCGAGGTCGAGGGCGGGCCCCGAAGGGTCGACACCGCTGTTGAAGTCGGCTCCCGCCACTGCCCCGTCGTGCACGCTGAGCACGATCGCGCCCACGCCCCGGCCCTTGAGCAGCGCCGCGTAGCGGTCGGCGGTGGCGACCTCGTCCAGGGTGGCCAGGCCCGGCTGGTAGGAGCCGGGGAAGCGTTCGCTGCCCAGGGCCGTGAGGTGGATGAACCCGATGGGCAGCTCCCGGCCGTCGGCGGTGCGCACCTGCTCGACGTGGTAGGCGGGCAGGACCGTACGGCCGTCCCGGGCCCAGGTGAGGTTGGCGCTGTAGTAGCGGAAGTCGGCTCCGTGGAAGCGCCGGCCGGAGGAGTCGGGGAAGGAGGTGTCGCGGCCCTCGACGGGGAACACGATGCCCTGCTCCATATGGCGTCGCAGCATGGCGGGCGACTTGTCGAACTCGTGGTTGCCGGCGGTCGCGAAGTCGAGCCCCATGCGGTTGAGGGCCTCGATGGTCGGCTCGTCGGCGAAGGCCGCGGCGTCGAACTCCCAGCCGGAGAAGGCGTCCCCGGGGGTGAAGAAGAAGGAGTTGGCGTGCCCGTCGCGGAGCCGTTCGAGGTGCGCGGCCATGTGGGCGACGCCGCCGACGGTGTAGCGGTGGCCGCCGTTGCCGACGATGACGGAGTTGCTGCCGGGAGCCCCCTGCAGAAAGCCGTGCAGGTCGGCGATGTTGAGGAGCTGGACGTCGACGTACTCGGCGGCGGTGGCGGCGTCCCGGCCGGCGGCCGTGGCCCGGGCGGGCACCCCGAGCGCGTAGGTCGCCGCCGCTCCCATGGCGGTGAGGAAGTCCCGCCGTCCGGGTTCCCACCGCTCGGCTCCCCACCGGCCGGCCTCCTGCCGTCCCGGTTCCCGTCGCCGTGAACTCCTGCTCCGCTGCGTGGCCTTGGCCTGCGTGATCACATCCGGCATGGTCCCGCCCGCCGGGCGGGGGTGTCGTGCCGACGCGCCGCCCGCGGACTTTGGACACGGCTGGATAACGGCGGCACCAACCCCTTGTCAGTACAATTTCACATTACTATGTTACCGGTCACATCCTAGAGCGCGGCCCTTCACTGGAGTGACCATGACCAAGCGCACCCAACTCGCCCTCGCCACCGCCCTGGTGGCAGCACTCGCACTCGGCGCCTCGGGCTGCTCCGGCACCACGAAGGGCTCGTCCGGCGCGGGCGGCTCCAACCCCGCCGCCGCCAACGACGGGAAGATCCTGGGCGGCACCCCGGTCAAGGGCGGCACCCTCACCGTCCTGTCCAACCAGGACTTCGCCCACCTCGACCCCGCCCGCAACTGGACCATGCCGACGATGGACTTCGGCACCCGGCTGCTCTACCGCACGCTCGTCACCTTCAAGGCCGAGCCCGGCAAGGGCGGCAGCGAACTGGTCCCCGACCTCGCCACCGACCTCGGCACCCCCTCCAACGGCGGCCGCACCTGGACCTTCACCCTCAAGGAGGGCGTGAAGTACGAGGACGGCAGCCCGGTCAGGGCCCAGGACATCAAGTACAACGTCGAGCGCTCCTTCAGCCCCGACCTGACCGGCGGCCCCGACTACGCCGCCCAGTACCTGGCCGGGGCCGATGGCTACAAGGGCCCGCTCCAGGGGCAGCACCTGGACTCCGTCAAGACCCCCGACGACCGCACGATCGTCTTCGAACTGAAGCGCCCGGTCGCCGAGTTCTCCGCGACCGCCACCCTGCCGACCTTCGCCCCCGTGCCCCGGTCCCAGGAGAAGGGCACCCAGTACGACGCCCGCCCGTTCTCCTCCGGCCCGTACAAGATCGAGTCGTACGACCGCGACAAGAAGCTCGTCCTGGTCCGCAACGAGCACTGGGACCCGGGCACCGACACCGTCCGCAAGGCCTACCCCGACCGGTTCGTGGTCGTCATGGGCCTCAAGGGCGGCCAGATCGACGACCGGATCATCGCCGGCGAGGGCGCGGACGCCTCCACCGTCCAGTACGCCGACATGCGCCCCGAGAGCGCGCCCAAGGTGCTGCCCAAGCCCGAGGTCAAGGCCCGGCTGCTCGCCGAGTCCCAGGGCTGCACGGAGATGCTCCACCTGAACAACTCCCGCGCCCCCTTCGACGACCCGAAGGTCCGCGAGGCCATGCAGTACGCCGTCGACAAGGAGGCCGTCGTCACCGCGGGCGGCGGCCCGGCCCTCAACGAGGTCGCCACCGCCTACCTGCCCCCGTCCCTCTCCGGCGGCAAGCAGGCCGACGTACTGAAGATCGCCCCGGCCGGCGACCCGGCCAAGGCCAAGGAACTCCTCAAGGCCGCCGGCAAGGAGACCCTGAAGGTGTCCCTGTCCGTATCCACCGGCGACAAGGGCAAGGCAGAGGCCATCCAGCAGGGCCTGTCCCGCGCGGGCATCGAGGTCGTCATCGACACCGTCGACCCGGGCGCCTACTACGACGTCATCGGCGACCTGTCCACCACCCCCGACATGACCCTCGCCGGCTGGTGCCCCGACTACCCCTCCGGCTCCACCTGGATCCCGTTCGTCTTCGACGGACGCACCATCAAGGAGAAGGGCAACCAGGGCAACTACAGCCAGTTCCGCGACGAGGCCACCATGAAGCGGATCGACGAGATCAGCGCCATGGCCGACGCCAAGGAGGCCAACCAGGCCTGGATCGACCTCGACGCGGCCCTGATGGCCAAGTCCCCGAACGTCCCGCTGCTCCTGGAGCGCAAGCCGCTCCTGGTCGGCACCAACATCGCCGGCGCCTTCGGCCACCCCGTGTGGACCGGCACCATCGACTACGGGACCGTCGGCCTCAAGGACCCCTCGAAGAGCCAGGGCTGAGAAAGCCGGAGGCCTGCGACACCATGACCACCACCGCACCGGTCCCGGACGACCGGGCACCCCTCGGCCCTCCGGCCCCCGGCAGCGCCCCGGCCCCCGGCACTGCCCCGGCCCCCGAAGCCGCCACGGTCCGGCCGTCGGCAGCGCCCGGCAGCAGTCCCTGGCAGCTCGCCCGGCGGGAGCTCCGCCGCCGCCCCGCCGTCCGCGTCAGCCTCTGCGTCGTCCTCCTCTTCGTCCTGATGGCCGCGACCGCCCCCTGGCTGGGCGCCCTCGGCGGCTGGTCCCCGAACGAGTTCGACAAGACCGCCATCGACCCCTACCTCGGCGGCCAGCCGCTCGGCGCCCTCGGCGGGATCAGCCCCGAGCACTGGCTCGGAGTCGAACCCGTCACCGGCCGCGACCTGTTCGCCCGCGTGATCCACGGCGCGCAGGTCTCCCTCCTGATCGCCTTCGCCGCCACCGCCATCGTGGTGGTCGCCGGCACCGCCGCCGGGATCGCCGCCGGCTACTTCGGCGGCCGCACCGACACGATCCTGTCCCGGCTCATGGACCTGACCATGTCCTTCCCCTCGCTGATCTTCATGATCGCGATGCTGTCCGTGGCCAAGGACGTCAACCGGATCGTCCTGATGACCGCCGTCATCGGCGTCTTCGGCTGGCCGGGCGTCGCCCGTGTGGTCCGCGGCCAGACCCTCTCCCTCAAACACCGCGAGTACGTCGACGCCGCCCGCGTGGGCGGCTCCGGCCCCTGGCGGATCCTGACCCGCGACATCCTGCCGGGCGTCTCGGGCCCAATCATCGCCTACACCACCCTGCTGATCCCCGGCATGATCAGCACCGAGGCCGCCCTCAGCTACCTCGGCGTCGGCGTCCGCCCGCCCACCCCGTCCTGGGGCCAGATGATCGCCGAGTCCGTGGCCTACTACGAGACCGACCCCATGTACTTCGTCATCCCCAGCGTCTTCCTCTTCCTCGCCGTGCTCGCCTTCACCCTCCTCGGCGACGCCCTGCGCGACATCCTCGACCCGAGGGGCGGCCGCAGTTGATCCTCTACCTCGCCCGCCGGCTGCTCGCCCTCGTCGGCGTGCTGCTCGCCATCGCCGCCGTCACCTTCCTCATCTTCTACGTCCTGCCCGCCGACCCGGCCGCGGCCGCCTGCGGCAAGACCTGCAGCGCCGAACGCCTGGCCGACGTACGGGCGTACCTGGGCCTCGACCAGCCCCTGTGGCGGCAGTTCGGCGACTTCCTGACCGGCATCTTCACCGGCCGCACCCTCGGCACCGGCCAGTACGCCGTCGTGTGCGACTTCCCGTGCCTGGGCTACAGCTACGAGAACTCGCTGCCCGTGTGGGACCTGCTGATGGACCGGCTCCCGGTCTCCGCCTCCCTCGCCGTCGGCGCCGCCGCGCTGTGGCTGGTCCTCGGCCTCGGCGCCGGGGTCACCGCCGCCCTGCGCAAGGACACCGCCACCGACAAGGCCCTGATGGTCGGCGCCGTCGCCGCCGCCTCACTGCCCGTGTACTTCACCTCCGTGATGCTCATCCACGGGGTCATCCGCATCGCCGGACTGCTGCCCTACCCCACCTACCGGGCCTTCACCGACAACCCGCTCGCCTGGGCCTCGAACCTGGCCCTGCCCTGGATCGCGCTCGCCCTGCTCTACGCCGCCATGTACGCGCGCCAGAGCCGCGGCTCGATGATCGAGGCGATGGCCGAGCCGTACATCCGCACCGCCCGCGCCAAGGGCATGCCCGAGCGCACGGTCGTCGTCAAACACGGGCTGCGCTCCGGAATGACCCCGATCCTCACCATCTTCGGCATGGACCTCGGCGGACTGCTCGCCGGAGCCGTCATCACCGAGTCCATCTTCGGACTCCCGGGCATCGGCCGGCTGTTCTACGGCGCCCTCGTCAGCTCCGACCAGCCCGTGGTCCTCGGGGTCACCCTCCTCGCCGCCTTCTTCATCGTCGTCGCGAACCTCCTCGTCGACCTCCTGTACGCCGTCATCGACCCGAGAGTGAGGTACTGATGACCGCCGCGCCGCTCCTCGAAGTACGCGATCTGCGCGTCACGTTCACCACCGGGCGGGGGACCGTACGGGCCGTCGACTCGATCGGCTTCACCGTCGAGGCCGGCCGAACCCTCGGCATCGTCGGCGAGTCCGGCTCCGGCAAGTCCGTCACCTCGCTCGCCGTCATGGGCCTGCACCGCGGCCCGGTCGAGGTCACCGGCTCCGTGGCCCTCGCCGGGCGGGAGCTGACCGGGCTCCCGGAACGGGAACTGTCCAAGGTCCGCGGCCGCCGGATGGCCATGATCTTCCAGGACCCGCTCTCCAGCCTGCACCCCTACTACACGGTCGGCGAGCAGATCGCCGAGCACTTCCGGGTGCACTTCAGGGCCGGCCGGTCCGCCGCCCGCAGGCGCGCGGTCGACATGCTCGGCGAGGTCGGCATCCCGGAACCGGCCCGCCGCGCGGGGGAGTACCCGCACCAGTTCTCCGGCGGCATGCGCCAGCGCGCGATGATCGCCATGGCGCTGGCCTGCGAGCCCGACCTGCTGATCGCCGACGAGCCGACCACCGCCCTGGACGTCACCGTGCAGGCGCAGATCCTGGAACTGATCGCCCGGCTCCAGGAGGAGCGCGGCCTCGGCGTCGTGATGATCACCCACGACCTGGGTGTCGTCGCCCGCGTCGCCCACGAGGTGCTCGTCATGTACGGCGGCCGGGCCGCCGAACAGGCCCCGGCCGACGCACTGTTCGCCGACCCCGCCCACCCCTACACCCGGGGCCTGCTCGACTCGCTGCCGCGCCTCGACACCGCCGACGACGTCCCGCTGCCCTTCATCCCCGGCTCCCCGCCCTCCCTGCTCGCGCCCGCCCCCGGCTGCGCCTTCGCACCGCGCTGCCCCGTGGCGGCCGCCGGGCCGGACGACCGGAGGGCGCGCTGCTCGGGGGAGCGGCCCGCACTCGGCCCGTACGGTGCACCGGGGCGGCTGGTCGCGTGCCATTTCGCGGGATCCGCCGCGACCTCACCGGGCGGCCTCGCGCCCGCGTTCCCTTCGACCGCCCCGGGGGTGTCCCGATGACCGTCGGAGCCGAGCCGTCCGCGAATGCCACGGCCGGGGCCGCCGCCGAGGCCGCCACCGGGCCGGACGCGGCCGTACCGCTGCTGTCCGTACAGGACCTCACCATGACCTTCCCCGGCCGACCATCCGTGACCGGGCGCCGGGGGGCGCCCGTGCGCGCCGTCGACGGGGTCTCCTTCGACCTGGCGGCCGGGCAGACCCTCGGTCTCGTCGGGGAGTCGGGCTGCGGGAAGTCGACCACCGGCCGGATGCTGGTACGGCTGCTGGAGCCCACCTCGGGACGGGTCGCCTTCGAGGGCAAGGACATCAGCCGGCTGTCCCAGGGCGCCATGCGCCCGCTGCGCAAGGGCATCCAGATGGTCTTCCAGGACCCGCACTCCTCCCTCAACCCCCGCCAGACCGTGGCCCGGATCATCTCCGACCCGCTGCTGGTGCAGGGCTGGAGCGCGGGGGACGCCCGGCGGCGGGCCGCCGAGCTGATGGAGCTCGTCGGTCTGATCCCCGAGCACATCGACCGCTACCCGCACGAGTTCTCCGGCGGCCAGGCCCAGCGCATCGGCATCGCCCGCTCGCTGTCCACGAGCCCCCGGCTGATCGTCGCCGACGAACCGGTCTCGGCGCTGGACGTCTCCGTACAGGCCCAGATCGTCAACCTGATGGAGCGGCTGCGGGCCGAACTCGGCCTCGCGTACGTCTTCATCGCGCACGACCTGTCCGTGGTCAAGCGGGTCAGTGACCGGGTCGCCGTCATGTACCTCGGCAGGATCGTCGAGATCGGGGACAAGAAGTCCCTCTACGAGAACCCGCAGCACCCGTACACCCGGGCGCTGCTGTCCGCCGTACCGCTGCCCGACCCGGCGGCGGAACGGCGGAGGGAGCGGATCGTGCTGCTCGGCGACCCGCCGAGCCCGGCCGCTCCACCCCCGGGCTGCACCTTCCACCCGCGCTGCCCGAAGGCGCAGCCCCTCTGCCGCACGGAGCGCCCCGTCCTGCGCCCGGCCGCCGCCCGCGAGGTGGCCTGTCACTTCCCCGGTGACTGACGGGGATCCAGGGGAAGAAAGGGAAGGACCCGGAGCCGACACCGTCGACCCCGGGTCCTTCCGCCTTCCGCTCTCGGCCGCCCGCCGCCCGACGGGCGATGCGTTGATGGCATGATCACGCCGTGACCGACAGACCGGCCCGGGCGGGCTCCGCGCGATACGTCCTCTTCGATGTCGACGGGACGCTGATCGATGCGGTGGCCAACCAGCGCCGCGTCTGGGAGACATGGGCGGCGCGCTACGGACTCGACTCCGCCGCCGTGTACGAAGTGGCGCTGCGGACGCGCCCCATGGAGACCTTCGCGGCGGTGGCCCCGGAGCGCGACCCGCAGTCGTGCCTGACCGCGTTGCACGCGCTGGAGGACGAGGACGTCCGGACCGGCGACTACACCGCGTTCGACGGTGCGTCGGAGCTGCTCTGCGGCCTGCCGGCGGGGCGCTGGGCACTGGTGACCTCGAACTACGAGCACCGGGTGCGCGGCCGGTTCGCCCGGACCGGACTCCCCGTGCCGGACCTGGTCGTGGATGCCGCCGCCGTCGACGAGGGCAAGCCCTCGCCCGTTCCCTACCTGCTGGCGGCGGAGCGTCTGGGGGCCGCGCCGGAGGACTGCCTGGTCATCGAGGACGCCCCGTCCGGCGTCGCCTCCGGGCTGCGGGCCGGCATGACGGTGTGGGGGGTCAACACCGCGGACCCGGTGGACGGAGTGCACCGCCACTTCGCGAGCCTGCGCGAGGCAGCGCCCGAGATCCTCGCCTTCGCGACGGTCTGAGTCCGAGCGGACGGCGACGGGCGACGGGCGACCGGTGACCGGCGACGGGCGGCCTGCCCCGGCCGCCCGTCACCGCCCGGCCGGGGCCCGCACAGGGCGGTGCGCCGGCCGGCCCCGGTCCGTCAGGCCAGTTCGCGGCGGAAGAACTCCAGCTCCAGGGCCATCAGCTTCTCCCGGGTGCCGCCCGGGGTCATGTGCGTGACGCCGGGCAGGGCCAGCAGCTGGTGGGGGCGGCCCGCGTCCGTCAGGGCCTGGGAGAGGCGCAGGGTGTGGGACGGGTGGACGTTGTCGTCGGCCAGGCCCGTGATCAGCAGCAGCGGGCGGGACAGCTCGGGCGCGTCGGGCAGCAGCGAGTCCCGCTCGTAGACCTCCGGGTGGTCCTGCGGGAGACCCAGGTAGCGCTCGGTGTACGCCGTGTCGTAGTGCCGGAAGTCGGTCGGCGCGGCCCCGGCCGCCGCCGCGTGGAAGACGTCCGGGCGGCGCAGCACGGCCATGGCCGCGAGATAGCCGCCGTACGACCAGCCGCGTACCCCGACCCGGCCGAGGTCGAGGTCGGTGTGGCGGGCGGCGAGCGCGTGGAGCGCCGCGACCTGGTCGTCGAGGGTGACCTCGGAGAAGCCCCGGTACATGGCGTGCGTGTGGGCGGGGGAGACGTACGGGGTCCCGCGGTTGTCGACGGTCACCACCGCGAAGCCCTGGTCGGCCCACCACTGGCGGTGCTGGCGGCGCCGCTGGTCGGCGGTGATGTCCTGCGCGCCGGGGCCGCCGTAGCCGTCGACCAGGACGGGCAGCCGCCGGCCGGGGACGTGGTCGCGGGGCAGTACGAGGGCGGTGGGGACGCCGTGCTCGGTGACCCGCTCCAGGATCGCCTCCACCCGGTACGGCAGCGGCTCGGACAGGTCGGCGGGAGTGAACTCCCGCCCCTCGGGGGTGCGTACGGTGCGCCGTACCCCGTCGGCGTCGGCGCGGGTCAGCAGCAGGGTTCCGGCCGACGCGGACACGCTGTTCACGCCGGGCCCGTCGGCGAGCGGGGTCGGTTCCCCGGTGGCCGGGTCCAGCAGCAGCACCTGCTGCTCGGAGGGATCGCGCAGGCCCGCCTCGATGAGCAGGGCGCCCTCGTGCACCCCGGCCACGGCGCGGACCTGGATCCCGTCCCCGGTGAGCAGTACGCCGTCCACCGCGAGGGCGCGGGCGGCGCCGCCGGGGGTGTCGGCGGCGGTCAGCATCCGCCCGTCGGCGAGGCGGGCCGGGGTACCGGGGACCAGCGGGTCCACCCACTGCGGGTGGCTGGTGCGGGACAGCTCCCGGGTGCGGCCGGTGGCCGGGTCGGCGGAGAGCAGCAGTACGTTCTGCTGGAGCCGGTCCTGGACGGTGAGCAGGATCTCGCTTTCGGACTCCCAGCCCGCGTCGGAGACGTACGGATAGGTCTCGGCGTCCCAGTCGAGCCGTATCCGGGCCCCGGCGTCGCCGAGCACCCACAGCTGGACGTCGGCGTTGGGCCCGCCCGCCTCGGGGTACGCGAAGTCCTCGGCCGGCCGTTCGGGGTGCGCCGGGTCGGCGAACCAGCGCCGCTGGAGGGCGGACTCGTCGACGCGGGCCGCCAGCAGGGTGAACCCGTCCGGGGACCACCAGTGGCCCCGGGTACGGCCCAGTTCCTCGGCGGCGGCGAACTCGGCGAGGCCCCAGCGGGCCCCGTCGTCGGGGCTGACCCGGCCGCCCGGGGCGACGTACAGGACGTCGTCGGTGACGTAGGCGGTGCGTGAGCCGTCCGTGTTCGGCCTCGGGTCCAGTGCGGGGCCGGCGGCCGGGATCTCCGCGGGCGTCCCTGATCCGCCCGCGGCGTCCTCGAAGGCGACCTCGAAGAGGCGTCCGTACAGCGCGAAGACGGCGCGCAGGCCGTCGCCGGAGAGGGCGTAGGAGCCGATCCCGGCGGCGACGAGCCGGGTCCGCTCGCGCAGCCGGCGTTCGGCCACCGGGAGGGGTCCCGGCTCGGGGCACAGTTCGCGGGGGTCGGCGAGCCGGGTCTCGGCGCCGGTGGTGGTGTCGAGCACCCAGAGGCTGTCGAAGGCGTCGGTGGGGCCGGTCGACCGGAGGAACCAGAGCAGGCGGCCTTCGCGCCCGAAGGAGAAGGCGCGCGGGGCGCCGTAGGTGAAGCGGGCCGTGCTCGCGGAGAGCCTGAGGAAGTCATCCATGATCGTAGTGTGACATGTGAAATGTCACCACTACTAGGCCGTTCGAGTGGTGACCCCAGGGGTGCGGGCTTAGCGTCGAAAGGGTGCACCCGAACGCATCGCCGAGCAGCAACGGGACCGACGGCAAGGTCCGCGGAAGCGGCAACGGACTCGCCCTGTTCGTCATCGCCTCCTGTCAGCTCATGGTGGTTCTCGACATCACGATCGTGAACATCGCCCTGCCGCACATCCAGACCGCTCTCGACTTCTCGACCGAGAGCCTTTCCTGGGTCGTCAGCGCCTACACCCTCGCCTTCGGCGGACTGCTGCTCCTCGGCGGCCGCACCGGTGACATCCTCGGCCGCAAGCGCGTCTTCATCTTCGGTGTCCTGCTCTTCGGGCTGGCCTCGCTCCTGGGCGGGCTGGCCCAGAACGAGGGCCAGTTGATGGCCGCGCGCGCCCTCCAGGGCGTCGGTGGCGCGATCGCCTCGCCCACCTCCCTCGCGCTGATCACCACCACCTTCCGCGAAGGCCCGGCCCGCAACCGGGCGTTCGGCGTGTTCGCCGGCGTCTCGGCCGCCGGAGGCGCCATCGGACTCCTCGCGGGCGGCATCCTCGTCGAGTGGCTCGACTGGCGCTGGGTGCTCTTCGTCAACGTCCCCATCGCCATCGTGATCGCGCTGCTGGCGGTCAAGGTGCTGCACGAATCCGAACGCCACCCCGGGCACTTCGACTTCGCGGGCGCGCTGCTGTCCACGCTGGGCATGGTCTCGCTCGTCTACGGCTTCATCCGGGCCTCCCAGGAGGGCTGGCGCGACCCGGTCACGCTGGGCTCCTTCGGCGCGGCCGTGGTCCTGCTGTCCCTGTTCATCCTCAACGAGCGCCGCTCGCCGCAGCCGATCACGCCGCTGCACATGTTCGCCGACCGCAACCGGTCCGGGACCTACGGCATCATGCTCATGCTCGCCTGCGCGATCTTCGGCATGTTCTTCTTCCTGACGCTCTTCGTGCAGATCGTGCTGGGCTTCAGCCCGATTCAGGCCGGCCTCGCCTTCCTGCCCGTCAGCGCGGTGATCGCGGTGGGCGCCGGCCTCACCGCGAAGCTGCTGCCGAGGTTCGGGCCCAAGCCCTTCATGGTCACCGGCGCGCTGTCCTCGGCGGCCGGCCTCGCCTGGCTGACGCAGGTCGACATCGACTCGACGTACCTGGGCAGCATCCTGGGCCCGATGCTGCTCTTCGCCCTGGGTATGGGCCTGCAGTTCGTCTCGCTGACGCTGATGGCCCTGTCCAACGTCACCGACCGGGAGTCGGGCGCCGCGTCCGGTCTGCTGAACACGATGCAGCAGGTGGGCGGCTCGCTCGGCCTGTCGATCCTGGTGACCGTCTACGGCACGGCGAGCCGCAAGGAGGCCAAGGAGCAGGTGCCCGACTTCCTCAGCACGGCGAGCCCGATGCAGAAGGCCTTCTTCGCGCGCACCGGGCAACTGCCGAAGCCGTGGGGCGACCAGGTCCTCACCTCGGGCATCAGCTCGGCCTTCGTCGTGGCCTCGCTGTTCACCCTGGTCGGGGCGGTGATCGCGCTGTTCGTCATCCAGGTCCGGCCCTCGGACCTCGAACGCCTCCAGGGCAACCACAAGCCGGCGGCCGACCGTACGTAGTACGTAGGCCGGCCGCGATCGCTCGGGTCCGCGGCCGGTCGCTCAGGTCCCGGTGACGCGGGCCACGAAGGCGTCCAGGTTCTCGGACATCCGGGCGAGCCGCTCGTCGAGCGTCAGGGACTCCTCGTACCGCCCGGCGCGCAGCCTCGGCTGCCGCTTGCCGCGCACGTACAGGGGGCAGGCCAGGTCCGCGCAGATGTAGGTGCCGACCGTGTTGCCCTCACGACCGCGCGCCCCCGCGAGCGGAGCCGCGAGCAGGGTGACCCCGGAGGAGGCGTGACCCGTCAGGCAGATCTGGCACAGGCTGGACTTCACCACGCTGGTGCGGCCGACGGACGGTACGCGCAGCGAGATCCCCAGCGGGCCGTCCTCCCGCGGCAGCACGAGATGCGCACGCAGCGGCGCTCCCGGGTCCACCCACCCCAGGAAGTCCAGGTCCTTCCAGGGCAGTTCGGTGAAGTCGAGCGGCAGTCGCAGCCGCGCCGCCTCGCCCTTGGTGCAGTTCACGAAGGATGCACGGATCTGTTTCTCGGTGAGTGGTTCCACGGGCATCGACCCTATTACCTGCTCTGACCTGCCCGCATCTCAATATCCGGGCCGGCCTGGCCATCCACACGACGGATCCGGCAGCGCGCCGGGCCGTTCGTCCGCAGGGTGATCCCGGCGCCGACCGGGATCTCCGTGTCCACGGCCTCGAACGTGTAGGCCCGCAGGATCATCGCCAGCGCGATCACCGACTCCAGCATCGAGAAGTGCTGTCCGATACAGGCCCGGGGACCCCCGCCGAACGGGAACCACGCGTAGCGCGGCCGCCCCGCCTCCGCCTCGGGCGTGAAGCGCTCGGGGTCGAAGCGGTCCGGGTCCGGCCAGTAGTCGGGGTGGCGGTGCGTCACCCACGGCGCCAGGATCACGTCCGCGCCCGCGGGGATGGTGTGCTCCCCGATCCGGGTGGCGGCGACGGCCTTGCGTCCGATGACCGGCGCGGCCGGATAGAGCCGCATCGCCTCCTTGAGCACCCGGGTGAGGTACGGGAGCCGGTCCAGGTCGGCGGCCCCGGGCGTACGGTCGCCCAGCACGCGGGAGATCTCCTCACGGGCCCGGTCCTGCTGCTCGGGGTGCCGGGCCAGCAGGTGCAGGGCGAAGCAGAGGGACGTGGCGGTCGTCTCGTGCCCGGCGAGGAGGAAGATCAACACCTGGTCGCGCAGCTCGGCGGCGTCGAACTCCCCGTCGTCCGAACTCCTGGCGGCGGCGAGCAGCGACAGCAGGTCCTCACCGGGAGCCTCGGCGCCCGTGCCCGTGCCCGCGCCCGTGCCGGACGTCCGCCGCCGCTGGGCGATGATCCGGTCGCAGACCCCGTACAGCTCGTCCATCGCGGCGGCCGCGCGCCGGTTGCCGGGGGTGGGCCAGTGGCGCGGGATGTTGGCGGGGGAGTAGCCGCGGCGCAGTACGTAGTCGGTGATCACCGGAAAGCACTCGGCCACGACGCCGGCGGTGGCCTCGACGTCGGTGCCGAAGAGGATGCGGGCCACGGCGCGCAGGGCGAGGTGCATCATCTCGTCGGAGACGTCGACGACGCCGCCCGGGGCCTCGCCCCAGGCGGTGATGACCGCGTCGGTCTCGGCGGCCACCGCCCCGGCGTAGCCGTCCACCCGGCGCCGGGTGAACAGCGGCTGCACGAGCCGGCGTTGGCGCAGGTAGTCCTCGTCCTGGCTGGTCAGCAGCCCGTTGCCGAAGGAGTCCCGCACCTCCTGGTAGAAGTGGTTGTCCTTGCGGAAGCGGGCCGCGTCGGAGGCGAGCACCTGCTGGGCGCCCGCGGGGGAGAAGACGCAGTACAACTCGGCGCGCATGCCGGGCGGACCGGCCGTGATCCGCACCAGGTCACCGTGCCGGTGCTGGGCCCGCAGATAGGTACCGAGGGAGTCGGACTTCAGGTCGAAGAGCGACCCCAGCAACGGCGCCCCGGCCAGCCCGGGTACCTCCCTCCCCGTATCCACGCCGGAGTTCGTTCCCATCGCCATGGCCGCTCCTTCGTCCTACGGGATCCCGATTCTGCCGCGCCCGCACCGCACCTGGCGAGGACATGGCCCCCATCAGGCCGAACAGTGGCCTGATCCAGGTCCCCCGGACCCGCCCCCCGGGCACCCGTGCACGACGATGACCACATGAACAGAGCCGCCGAGTACGACACCGTGGCCCGCTTGTGGCAGGACCACATGGACACCCCCTTCCCCGCGGCACAGCGCGGCGCGGTCCTCCCCGCCCGCCCGGGAGGGGAGGAGCAGGGCGTCGAGATGGTGCTGCTCGACACCTACACCGCGGGGGGCGTCATCACCTGGCTGGGCAACGGCGGTTCCCTCGACGAGCGGCACCACAGGATTCTGCGCAGCTGCATCGAAGACCTGGACCACGTCCTGCCGCTGCTCGAAGCCCCGGAGGACCACGCCTACTACCGACGCCTGCGCGAGGTGGCCCGACTCGTCTCCGACACCGCGTAGCGGTGAGCCTCTACCGGGTCCCCGCCCCGCCTTCGGAACGGCAGCGGAATTCAGGAAGGCGCGCGCCGTCCGGCGCTGTTGGTCACCGGGCACCCGGACGACGACGGCCCAGCAGGGCGCTTCCTGCGAGTACTCCGCCGATGGCGAGGACCTTGGCGGCCTGGTAGTAGCCGGTCGCCAGGTTCTCCGGGGTGCCGGGCAGCCGGAAGAAGACCCACGCTGCCGAGAGGACCCCGACGACGATCAATCCGACAGCCCCCCACGTCCCGAGGTCCGCCCACCAGGGCCCCGGGCCGTAAGCCCGCTCGTCGGTCTGCTCAACGTCCTTGTCGGTCAACGGTCTCTTCTCCCGTGCGCGTAGTAGCGATCGAGAGTGAAGACGCAGGCCCGGTGCGGGAGGTTCACCGGGCCGACCGGCTACCGGGTCGGCCGGCACGTCCGCCACCACCCTCAGGCAGCACAGGACCGGTACGCCCGCAACTCCTCACGCATGCTGCATGGCCGTGTGCCGACAGAAGTCCCGTGCACACACAAGGTCTTCGTTCCCGGAGGAAAGGAAGCTGCCGCACGTGCAGACATGGCAGTACAGAGGACCGCCGGGATCGTAGTCCGCGTCACGCAGGGTTCCTCCGGGCAGAACACATCCCGCTTGGTTCCGGAAAGCGGCCCCGCCGGGGCTGCTGGGTGAACGGAAGAGGCAGCAGACTGTGCTCGGACCGAAGGGTGAATCGCGGAAACGAGTGACGGGCAACCGGGCATAGCCGTGGGCCCTCATCTACGCTGAGCGCGACTCCATTGTCCGACCGGGACGCGGGCCCGCCACTGGAGTTCGCCGGCTGCCGCAGGCTGACCCGGGGAGATGATGCTCACTAGCATCGCCTCCCATGATCACAGTAGTTGTCACCATCGCGCTGGCGTTCGTCGGCTATGCGGCCACCTATCTCAACGGCATGCGCCTGTCGCAGCGCCAAGAACGCCTCGCTCGCCTGAATCGGCAGCTCAGCGATTTCTACGGACCGCTGTTCGCCCTCACGGAAGCCAACAGCCGTATCTTCGGGGCGTTCATGGAGCGCAACGCTCGTCCCGACGGCCGGTCGCCCTTCGCGCATGAGATACCGCCTTCCGACGAGGAACTCGCCGAGTGGCGGTTGTGGGTCAGGATCGTCTTCCTCCCGAACATTCGGGCGATGCGCGACCTCGTCATCAAGCACGCCGACCTCGTGAGCGAACCGGAGATGCCGCCGATTCTGCTCCAGCTGTGCGCACATGTTTCCGGCTACGAGATCACGGCCGCCCGATGGGAGCAGGGGAGCTATGACCAGCACCTGTCCGTGGTGCCCTTCCCCAGTGAGGAGATAGCCGCGTACGCGAGTCAGGGGTTCGCGGGCCTGAAGCAGGAGCAGGGCCGTTTGCTCGGGCGCCGGCAGGACGGCTGACCAGGACGGGACCGGGGACGGTACGTCAGCCCGGACCGCGCCGACAGGTTCACCCTGCGGACCGCAGCCGGGCGCGAGCGCGAAGGGCCGTCGCCGGTGTCTTCCGCGGGGGCGGAGACACCGGCGACGGCCCGGAGGCGGCCCGGGAGGACAGGAACGCGCCCTGACCCGCGGCGGACTTAAATGTCGCGGAAGATCTCGATCTGGGCGCCCACCGAGTTGAGGCGCTCCGCCAGTTCCTCGTAGCCGCGGTTGATGACGTAGACGTTGCGCAGCACCGAGGTGCCCTCCGCCGCCATCATCGCCAGGAGGACGACCACCGCCGGGCGCAGGGCCGGCGGGCACATCATCTCCGACGCGCGCCAGCGGGTGGGGCCCTCCACCAGGACGCGGTGGGGGTCGAGGAGTTGGAGGCGGCCGCCGAGGCGGTTCAGGTCCGTCAGGTAGATGGCCCGGTTGTCGTACACCCAGTCGTGGATCAGCGTCTGGCCCTGGGCCACGGCGGCGATGGCCGCGAAGAAGGGGACGTTGTCGATGTTCAGCCCGGGGAACGGCATGGGGTGGATCTTGTCGATCGGGGCTTCGAGCTTCGAGGGGCGGACCGTGAGGTCGACCAGGCGGGTGCGGCCGTTGTCCGCGTTGTACTCCGCCGAGCGGTCGTGGTCCAGGCCCATCTCCTCCAGGACCGCGAGCTCGATCTCCATGAACTCGATCGGCACCCGGCGGATGGTGAGCTCCGACTCCGTGACCACCGCGGCGGCGAGCAGGCTCATCGCCTCGACCGGGTCCTCGGAGGGGGAGTAGTCCACGTCCACGTCGATGCTCGGGACGCCGTGCACGGTGAGCGTGGTGGTGCCGACGCCGTCGACCCGGACGCCCAGGGCCTCCAGGAAGAAGCACAGGTCCTGGACCATGTAGTTGGACGAGGCGTTGCGGATGACGGTGACGCCGTCGTGCCGGGCGGCGGCCAGCAGCGCGTTCTCGGTGACGGTGTCCCCGCGCTCGGTCAGCACGATCGGGCGGTCCGGGGAGATGCCGGGCACGACCTTCGCGTGGTAGATGCCCTCGGTCGCGGTGATGTCCAGGCCGAAGCGGCGCAGGGCGATCATGTGCGGCTCGATGGTGCGGGTGCCGAGGTCGCAACCGCCCGCGTAGGGCAGTCGGAAGGAATCCATCCGGTGCAGCAGCGGGCCCAGGAACATGATGATGCTCCGGGTCCGGCGGGCCGCGTCCGCGTCCATGGCCTCCATGTCGAGGCGGGCCGGCGGGATCAGCTCAAGGTCCACGCCGTCGTTGATCCAGCGGGTGCGGACGCCGATGGAGTTCAGGACCTCCAGGAGACGGTAGACCTCTTCGATGCGGGCCACCCGCCTCAGCACCGTACGGCCCTTGTTGAGCAGGGAGGCGCACAGCAGGGCGACGCACGCGTTCTTGCTCGTCTTGACGTCGATGGCGCCGGACAGGCGGCGGCCGCCCACCACGCGCAGGTGCATCGGGCCGGCGTAGCCCAGGGAGACGATCTCACTGTCGAGCGCTTCGCCGATTCGGGCGATCATCTCAAGGCTGATGTTCTGGTTGCCGCGCTCGATCCGGTTCACGGCGCTCTGGCTGGTGCCCAGGGCGTCTGCGAGTTGACTCTGTGTCCAGCCCCGGTGCTGCCGGGCGTCACGGATGAGCTTGCCGATGCGTACGAGGTAGTCGTCTGCCATGGGGGCACGCTATCTCAGATATGAGATGACCTCCGCGTCGGGTGTGGCAAATGGGTGTATTGCACCGGTCTTACCGGCCGTCAGGCCCCATGACGGTGCCCCTGTAGGCGTGATGCTCGACGATCCGGCCCAGTAGACGGGTGAGCTGCTCCCGTTCTGTGGTGGACAGCGGGGCCAGGAGTTCCGCCTGGGCCGCGTCGAGGATCTGTCCCGGTTTGCGCAGTTGCCGCCGGCCGGACGCCGTGAGGGTGATGACATTGCGCCGGCGATCCCCGGGGTCGGGGGTCCGCTCGACCGGTTCGCGCGCGGCGAGTTCGTTGAGGACGGCGACCAGGTCGCTGCGGTGGATTCCGGTGCGGGCGCTGAGGTCGGCCTGGCTCGCCGGGCCGGAGTCCTCCAGGGCGACCAGGGCCGCGTAGTGCCAGGTGCGGGCATCCGCACTGCTCAGCGCCTCCGTCACCAGCCGCTGCGCGTGCGTGGAGGCCTGCCCGAGCAGCCGGCTGGGCAGCTCGCGCAGCCGGGCGGGGACGAGAGCGCCGTTCTCTTCCGTGGTCATGGGGCGATGCCGAGGACCGGCCCGAGGAGATCGCCGCCGCCGTCAACGCCTGGGCAGCCCGGCACGGCCTCGCGGCAGGCTGAGCCCGGCGCGGAAGGCACCGCCCGTACCGCCGGTGCCCGCCCGCGCCGGTGCCCGCCCGTGCCCCGCCGGATCCCACCCGCGCGCCGCCGGGCCCCGCGCGTCGGCCCGTTCAGTGCTTGCAGGCGTGGTGCCGACCCCCGGCGTGCACCGCCGCGTACGAGGCCGGCCGCGGGCCGGCCGAGGCCGCGCCGGCCACCCGCGCCGAGGCCGCCCTGCCCGACGCGGAATCCGCGTCGTGCACCACGCGGCCGCCGACCAGGGTCATCCGTACCCCCGTCCCGCTGATGTCGGCCACCGGGCACCGCCTCACGTCCCGGTCCAGCACCACCAGGTCCGCCGCCCGGCCCGGCTCCACCGTGCCCGTCAGCCCCTCCTGGCGCAGCTGCCACGCCGTCCCCGAGGTGTGCATCCGCAGCACCGTGTCCCGGCTCAGCCCCTCCAGTTCGCGGTACAGCGGGCCCGCCCCGAAGGCACCCCGGCGGTCGATCGCCGTCCTCAGCTGGTTCCACACCTGAAGGGCGTCCACCGGCCAGTCGGAGCCGCCCGACAGCCGCGCCCCCGCCTTCTCCAGGCTGCACGCCGGGTACATCCACCGGTGCCGTTCGGGCCCGATGTAGGGGAGGAGCGCCTCCATCGTCCAGGTGTCCTCCGCCGCCCACTGGAGCTGCATGCACGCCGCGACGCCCAACTGCGCGAAGCGCCGCAGATCCGCCGGGTCCACGAGCTGCAGGTGCGCCACGGCATTGCGGGCGTCCCGCCGGCCCGTCACCCGGCCGGCGTACGCGTACCCGTCCAGCGCGGTGCGGACCGCACGGTCGCCGAGTCCGTGTGCGTGCATCTGCCAGCCCGCCTGGTTGAAGGCGGCGGCGAGCCGCCCGTAGTCCGCCGCCGAGGTGTACAGCTCGCCCCGGTTGCCGGTCGGCCTGCCGTTCCCGTCGAGGTACGGCTTCAGCAGCGCGGCGGTCTGCGCCGGGTACTCGATGACCCCGTCCAGGAAGACCTTGATCATCCCGAACCGGAGCCCCCGCACCCCCTCGAACTCCCGCCGAAGCCCCCGCGCGTACGCCAGCGAGCCCGCCGGGTCCCTGGTCTGCTCCGCCTCCAGCCGGATGGCCGGCACGATCCGCTGCGGCAGCTTCCCCGCCGCCGAGAGCGCCTGGTACAGCTCCAGCTCGTGCCGCCCCACCAGCGCGTCCATCATCGTCGTGACCCCGGAGGCGGCCGCCAGTTCCAGCACCTTCGCGCACGCCGCGACCAGGTCGGCCCGGGTGGGCTCCGGTATGTGCCGCCGCACCAGGCCCTGGGCGTCGTCCTTGAGGACGCCGGTCGGCTGCCCGTCCGCGCCCTTCACCACCTTGCCGCCGACCGGGTCGGGCGTGGCCGCCGTGATCCCGGCGATGTCCAGGGCCCGCTGATTGGCCCACAGGTTGTGCCCGTCCCCGCCGACGAGGGCGATCGGCCGCCGGGTCGGCAGCGCGTCCAGGATCGCGTGGTGCGCAAGGGTGCCCACGGGGAGCAGCCCGACCGGGTTCCAGTCCTCGACCACCAGCCAGCGGTCGGGTTCCGCGCCCGAGCCGCCCGTCTCGGCGAGGAAGCCGGTCAGGATCTCCCGGAGTTCGGCCGGGGTGGTCTCGGCGCCCTCCAGCGAGGGGGACAGCGAGCGTTCGCCCGCGCCGAGCGGGTGCACGTGGCCGTCGTGGATGCCGCTCATGACGGTGTTGCCGCGGGCGTCGACGACCTCGGTGTCCCGGCCCACGTGCCGGCGTACCGCCGCGTTCGTGCCGGTGGCCAGGATCCTGCCGTCCCGGCCGACGGCGACGGCCTCGACGGGCGCCCGGCCGCCGGTCCCGGTGAACACGGAGGCGTTGTGGACGACCAGGGCAGCCGAACCGCGCCCGGTGGAGGACGCGGCCGAGGGCGCCGGGTCGGCGGCGGCCGGGGCGGCCCCCAGCAGGCCGGCCGCTCCGGCGACCCCGGCGGCCGCGAGCAGTCCCCGGCGGGAAAGGTGGTGAGAAGCGTGAGAAGGGTGCGAAGACGTCATGCCCACTCCGAACGTTGGTGTGGTCAGGACACTGTTTGATTAACCGCTTAACCAGAAGCCGCCCCCACCGACGAAATCCGTACGATGGCGGCGTGCCCGCACCCCCGCCCGCACCCGGGTCCTCCTCCGGGCCTTCCTCCGGGCCCGCCCCCGGTCCGACGCTCGCCGACATCGCGCGCGCCGCCGAGGTCTCCACCGCGACCGTCTCGCACGCGCTGAACGGCACCGGCCGCCTCGGCGAGTCCACCCGGCGACGGGTCCGCGAGGTGGCGGGCGCGCTCGGCTACGGAGCGCGCCGCGGCCCGCGCACCCGCAGCCTCGGCGTCGCGGTGACCACGTACGCGGGGGACGCCTGGGACTTCGTCGGGATCGCCTACTTCTCCCGGCTGCTCACCGCGGCGACCTCGGCCGCGCACGCGCACGGCTACGCCCTGACCACCCTGCCCGCCGACCGGGGCGCGGAGCCGCTGTGGCACACCCTCGCCGTGGACGGGATGCTGCTGCTCGACAGTCCGGCCGGCGACCCGGTGCTGCGGGCCCTGCGGGCGCGGGGTCTGCCGGTGGTCTTCGACGGGCGGCCGCCCGACCCCTGGCCGGGGGACGTGTGGGTGGACAACGACCACACCGCCACCACCCGGGAGGTGCTCGACCACCTCGCCGCGTCCGGGGCCCGGCGGATCGCCCTGCACGCCGGCTACGGCCGGGAGTTCTACACGGGGGCCGTCACGTCGGCCTACGAACAGTGGTGCGCGGAGCGCGGCCGCGCTCCGCACCTGGTCCCCTTCGACCCCGAGGACACGGCGGGGCGCGCCTTCGACTCCGCCTTCGCCGGCCCGGACCGCCCCGACGCCGTGTACTGCGTGTACGACCCGGGCGGCCGGCAGGTACTGGCCGCCGCCGCCCGCCATGGCCTGCGCATACCCGGCTCGCCCGGCCCGCGTACCGGCGCATCCGGCATTCCGGGGCATGACGGGCTGCTGCTCGTCTGCGCCAGCGAGGATCCGGCCTACGCCGCGACCGAACCCGCCGTGACCACCGTCACCCTGAATCCGGAGCGGATCGCCGCTTCGGCGGTGTCTGTCCTGGTCAACCTGATCGAATCCGGGCATGCGGAATCGCCAGGGCAACGGACGGTCCCGGCGGGGCTACGGGTGCGCGCCTCGTCCCTCCGCCCGGACATGTACTAGAGTTATCTCGACATCGAGATATCTGCCGAAGGCGTACCGCAGCCGCCCCCGCTGGTAAGGGTTACCTAACTTAGCCCTACCTTAGCGGATTGGCCAAGGGGCGTGGCGGCAGGATTGCGGTAATACGCGCGAATTCATGCATGAAGGAGACTGTCGTGTCGGCGAACAGCTTCGACGCCCGCAGCACGCTGCAGGTGGGCGACGAGTCGTACGAGATCTTCAAGCTGGACAAGGTCGAGGGCTCCGCCCGCCTTCCCTACAGCCTGAAGGTCCTGCTGGAGAACCTGCTTCGCACCGAGGACGGCGCGAACATCACCGCCGACCACATCCGGTCGCTCGGTAACTGGGACTCGCAGGCCCAGCCCAGCGAGGAGATCCAGTTCACGCCGGCCCGCGTGATCATGCAGGACTTCACCGGCGTCCCCTGCGTCGTGGACCTCGCCACCATGCGTGAGGCCGTCAAGGCCCTCGGTGGCGACCCGGCGAAGATCAACCCGCTCTCGCCCGCCGAGATGGTCATCGACCACTCGGTCATCGCCGACAAGTTCGGCACGAAGGACGCCTTCGCGCAGAACGTCGAGCTGGAGTACGGCCGCAACAAGGAGCGCTACCAGTTCCTGCGCTGGGGCCAGACCGCCTTCGACGACTTCAAGGTCGTCCCGCCGGGCACCGGCATCGTGCACCAGGTCAACATCGAGCACCTGGCCCGCACGGTCATGGTCCGTAACGGTCAGGCGTACCCCGACACCCTCGTCGGCACCGACTCGCACACCACCATGGTCAACGGCCTGGGCGTGCTGGGCTGGGGCGTCGGCGGCATCGAGGCCGAGGCCGCGATGCTCGGCCAGCCGGTCTCCATGCTGATCCCGCGCGTCGTCGGCTTCAAGCTGACCGGCGAGCTGCCGACCGGCACCACCGCCACCGACCTCGTGCTGACCATCACCGAGATGCTGCGCAAGCACGGTGTCGTCGGCAAGTTCGTCGAGTTCTACGGTGAGGGCGTCGCCGCCACCTCCCTCGCGAACCGCGCCACCATCGGCAACATGTCGCCGGAGTTCGGCTCCACCGCCGCGATCTTCCCGATCGACGACGAGACCCTGAAGTACCTGCGCCTGACCGGCCGCGACGCCCAGCAGGTCGCCCTCGTCGAGGCGTACGCCAAGGAGCAGGGCCTGTGGCTGGACCCGGCCGCCGAGCCGGACTTCTCCGAGAAGCTGGAGCTCGACCTCTCCGCGGTCGTCCCCTCCATCGCCGGCCCGAAGCGCCCGCAGGACCGCATCGTCCTCGCCAACGCCTCCCAGCAGTTCGCGCTGGACGTGCGCAACTACGTCGAGGACGACGACGAGGCGGGCAAGGAGTCCTTCCCGGCCTCCGACGCCCCGGCCTCCACCGACGGCGTGCCGACCCGCCCGACGCTGGTCACCCTGGCCGACGGCACCTCCTTCGAGATCGACCACGGCGCCGTCACCGTCGCCGCGATCACCTCCTGCACCAACACCTCGAACCCCTACGTCATGGTCGCCGCGGCGCTCGTGGCCAAGAAGGCGGTCGAGAAGGGCCTGACCCGCAAGCCGTGGGTCAAGACCACCCTGGCCCCGGGCTCGAAGGTCGTCACCGACTACTTCGACAAGGCCGGCCTGACCCCGTACCTCGACAAGATGGGCTTCAACCTCGTCGGGTACGGCTGCACCACCTGCATCGGCAACTCCGGTCCGCTGGACGAGGAGATCTCGAAGGCGATCAACGAGCACGACCTCGCGGTCACCTCGGTGCTCTCCGGCAACCGCAACTTCGAGGGCCGGATCAACCCCGACGTCAAGATGAACTACCTGGCCTCCCCGCCGCTGGTCGTCGCGTACGCCATCGCGGGCTCCATGAAGGTGGACATCACCACCGAGGCCATCGGCATCGACACCGAGGGCAACCCGGTCTTCCTCAAGGACCTCTGGCCCTCCGAGGCCGAGGTCAACGACGTCGTGGCGAACGCCATCGGCGAGGACATGTTCAGCAAGTCCTACCAGGACGTCTTCGCGGGCGACGCCCAGTGGCAGGCGCTGTCGATCCCGACCGGCAACACCTTCGAGTGGGACCCGCAGTCCACCTACGTCCGTAAGCCCCCCTACTTCGAGGGCATGACGATGGAGACCACCCCGGTCTCCGACATCGCCGGCGCCCGCGTGCTGGCGAAGCTGGGCGACTCGGTCACCACCGACCACATCTCCCCGGCCGGTGCGATCAAGGCCGACACCCCGGCCGGCAAGTACCTCACCGAGCACGGCGTCGAGCGCCGCGACTTCAACTCGTACGGTTCCCGCCGCGGCAACCACGAGGTCATGATCCGCGGCACCTTCGCCAACATCCGCCTGCGCAACCAGATCGCGCCGGGCACCGAGGGCGGCTTCACCCGCGACTTCACCGTCGACGGCGCGCCGGTCTCCTTCATCTACGACGCCTCGCAGAACTACCAGGCCGCCGGCATCCCGCTGGTCATCCTGGCGGGCAAGGAGTACGGCTCCGGCTCGTCCCGCGACTGGGCGGCCAAGGGCACCGCGCTGCTCGGCGTCAAGGCCGTCATCGCCGAGTCCTACGAGCGCATCCACCGCTCCAACCTGATCGGCATGGGCGTCCTGCCCCTGCAGTTCCCCGAGGGCGCCACCGCCGCCTCCCTGGGCCTCACCGGCGAGGAGACCTTCGCCTTCACCGGTGTGGAGGAGCTGAACAACGGCACCACCCCGCGCACCGTCAAGGTGACCACCGACACCGGTGTGGAGTTCGACGCGGTCGTCCGCATCGACACGCCGGGTGAGGCGGACTACTACCGCAACGGCGGCATCATGCAGTACGTCCTGCGGAACCTCATCCGAGGCTGAGGACCGTAGCGGCACCAAAGGGCCGTATCCCCGTTAAGGGGGTACGGCCCTTCCGCCTTTTCCGGCCGGGGCCAGGTTTCGGGGAGGTCTCAACTCGGAAAAGCTGACAGGCAACCGTGTGCATGATCTTGCTCACACGAGCGGAAGTGGACTATACCTGTGCCCGTCCGGATCGCCGCGGTACGGGGCGGCGCCGGACCGGGGGATGGCGGGGACCTGCGGTGATGTCCGTATGCGCGGTGACCGTCGCGATTTCCGGCCTCCTTCACACTTCTGACGAAGGCGAGGACAAGAGCATGGGATCCACTGGTGAGGGCCTCGGCCGCCGTGACCTGATCAAGCGCTCCGCAGCGCTGGGACTGATCTCGGTGCCCACGATGAGCTTCCTGTCCGCCTGCGCCTCCGGCGGTCAGGACACGACGAAGGGGCCGGACAAGGGGGCGGTGACCAAGGAGAACCCCTTCGGCGTCGCCAAGGGCGGCAAGCTGGACGTCGTCGTCTTCAAGGGCGGGTTCGGTGACGACTACGCGAAGGCCTGGGAGGCCGCCTTCGACAAGAAGTGGGGCACCACCAGCTCCCACCTGGGCACCCAGGAGATCACCGGAAAGCTCCAGACGCGCTTCAACGGCGGAAACCCGCCGGATGTCGTCGACAACTCCGGCGCCCAGAAGATCAAGCTGGACGTGCTCTTCAAGAGCAACCAGCTGGCCGACCTGACCCCGGTGCTCGACGCGCCGTCGCTCGACGACCCGAGCAAGAAGGTCCGCGACCTGCTGATTGCCGGCACCATCGAACAGGGCACGCAGGGCGGCAAGTTCGTCTCGCTCAACTACGTCTACACCGTCTTCGGCTTCTGGTACTCCGGCAAACTCTTCAAGGAGAAGGGCTGGACGGCGCCAAAGACCTGGGACGAGTTCCTCGCCGTCTGCGCGAAGGCCAAGGAGGCCGGCATCGGCGGCCTCGCCCACCAGGGCAAGTTCCCGTACTACATCAATGTCGTCATCATGGACCTGATCGCCAAGAAGGGCGGTCTGGACGCCATGAAGGCGATCGACAACCTCGAGCCGAACGCCTTCGAGGGCAGTGCGGCGGCCCTCGCCGCCGTCGAGGCGGTCTACGAGGTGGTCGAGAAGGACCTGCTGCTCCCGGGCACCAACGGCCTGACCCACACGGAGTCCCAGACCGCCTGGAACCAGTACAAGGCGGCCTTCATCCCCTCCGGCTCCTGGCTGGAGAACGAGCAGCTCAAGCAGACGCCGGAAGACTTCGACATGCAGTTCCTGCCGGTCCCGCTGCTGGCCGACAGCAAGCTGCCCCTCGAGGCCATCCGGGCAGGCGCCGGCGAGCCCTTCATCGTTCCGGAGAAGGCGGCCAACAAGGCCGGCGGCCTGGAGTTCATCCGTTCGATGCTGTCCCGCGAATGGTCGACCATGTTCGCCCAGCAGGCGAACTCGCTCACCGTGGTCAAGGACGGCGTGGACCCGGGCGTGAAACTGCGGCCCGGCACCCAGTCGGCGGTGACGGCCCTCAAGGCGGCGGGTACGAACACGTTCAACTACCTGTACCCCGACTGGTACAGCGAAATGGACACGGCGATCCAGGACGCGTCCAATGAGCTGATGGCCAAGCGGATTCAGCCGAAGGAGTGGATCAAGCGGGCCCAGGCTGCGGTAAACAAGGCGGCGCAGGACCCGAACGCCAAGAACAACCGTCGCAGCTGACCACGCGCACCACCGGGCACCGGTCACCGGGCACTCCAGGGACGGACACCATGAGCCAAGTAGCCCAGGGCAGGGGACGGGGCGGCTTCATCGCCGGCTTCCTCCTCGCACCCCTCGCGCTGTACCTGACCTTCGTCATCTGGCCGTACGTACAGACGTTCGGCTATTCCTTCACCAACTGGACGGGCCAGTCGCCGACCTTCGATTTCGTCGGGGTGGACAACTACACGGCCCTGATGAAGGACGAGGTCTTCCGCGGCGCCCTGTGGAACAACCTGCTCCTCCTGGTGTTCGTCCCGGTGGTCACCATCCTGCTCGCCCTCTTCTTCGCCTTCATGGTGAACGCGGGCGGGCGGGGCGGGGCCGGCGGGGTGCAGGGTGTGCGGGGATCGGGCTTCTACAAGATCGTCTACTTCTTCCCGCAGGTCCTCTCCCTCGCCATTCTCGCGGTGCTCTTCGGCGCCGTGTACCGCACCGACGAGGGCGGCCTGCTCAACGGCGTCCTCATCCGTCTCGGCCTGGTCGACCGGCTGCACCCGGTCGAATGGCTGAACGAGCCGCGACTCGTGCTCTGGTGCCTGCTCCTCGTGGTCGTCTGGCACGGCGTCGGTTTCTACCTCGTGCTGTTCTCGGCGGCCATGCAGTCCGTCCCCAAGGACATCTACGAGGCCGCCCTGCTCGACGGGGCCGGGCGCGCCCAGACCTTCTTCAAGGTCACCCTGCCCCTGCTGTGGGACTCTGTGCAGACTTCCGCGGTCTACCTCGGCATCGCCGCGATGGACATGTTCGTCCTGGTGTCGACCATGACCTCGGGCCAGTTCGGCGGCGGGCCCGACCACCACAGCGAGGTCATGGCGACGGTGCTGATGAGGAACTTCCTCTACTTCGGCAAGAGCGGCTACGCCTGCGCCATGGGCGTGGTCATGCTCGTCCTCACCATGATCCTTTCCGTCATCACGCTGCGCGCCACCCGCCGCGAGCGCATCGAGTTCTGAGCGGGAGACCCTCATGACCACAGTGATCAAGGCTCCGGGCGAAGCGGCCGCGGAGCGGTCCGGGGGAGCCGGCCCGAGCGGGGAACGGGGCGGAAAAGGCTCCGAGGGCACGGTCCTCAACGTCTTCTCCCACGGCTTCCTCGCCGTCTGGGCCATACTGATCGTCCTGCCCCTGATCTGGCTGGCGCTCGGCTCCTTCAAGACCGACGCGCAGATCGGCGGCTCGGCCCTCAGCTGGCCCTCCAACTGGAACCTCGACGCGTTCGGCCGGGCCTGGGACAAGGGCATCGGCGACTACTTCGCCAACACGCTCATCGTGATGGTGTTCTCGGTCCCGCTGACGATGCTCCTCGGGTCCATGGCGGCGTACGTACTGGCCCGCTACCCCTTCCCGGGGAACCGGTTCGTCTACTACTTCTTCGTCAGCGGGGCGATGTTCCCCGTCTTCCTGGCGCTCGTCCCGCTCTTCTTCATGGTCAAGCGGTTCGACATGCTGAACACGTACCAGGGCCTGATCCTCGTGTACGTCGCCTACTCGATGCCGTTCACCGTCTTCTTCATGCACTCCTTCTTCCGGACGCTGCCGACGGCGGTGCACGAGGCGGCGGTGATCGACGGGGCCTCGGACACCCGGATCTTCTTCCAGGTGATGGTGCCCATGGCCAAGCCCGGCCTGATCAGCGTCGGGATATTCAACATCCTGGGCCAGTGGAACCAGTACATCCTGCCCTCCGTGCTGATGCAGCCCCAGACCGGCTCGGACCCCGAGCGCTATCTGCTCACCCAGGGACTGATCCAGCTCCAGCAGCAACAGGGGTACGAGACCGACCTGCCGGTCCTCTTCGCCGGTGTCACCATCGCGATGATCCCCATGCTGGTGGTCTACCTCTCCTTCCAGCGCCAGATCCAGGCGGGCCTCACCTCGGCGACGCTGAAGTAGCGGCTCCGGCCTCCGGCGTCAGGAGCCGCCGGAGGCCTTCCGCAGCCTGTAGAACTTCCCGGAACCCGGGTCGCCGACCTCCTGCTGGATCCGGGGCTGCCGGGCGGTGCCGCCGACGCTCCACGCGGGCCAGGTGCACCCCGGGACGTCTGTGCGGATCTGCTGCGTCCGGACGTCCCTGCCGGGCTCGTACGACCAGGTCCCGGAGCCCGAGCACCGCTCCGACGGGCCACTGGGGTGGTCGCCGGGGCGGTGCCGACCGACGCCGGAGGCCGTGACCCGGCCGTCCGAGGTGAAGACCAGGCTTCCGCCCGTGTGGGCGGCCCAGCTGCCGGGCATGGTCTGCGGACCGATCGCCGGGGGCTCGTAGGCGGGCAGCAGGCCCGCGGTGAGCCCGAGTGCGCCGAGCAGGCCCGTCCCCGCCACCACCGCCGTGCCCCGCAGCGCCACCCGCCGCAGCAGTCCCGGGTACCGGGGCCGGGCGATCAGCGCGCCCACCGAGAGCGAGACCGTGGCCGAGGCCCAGAAGATCAGGGTGGGGCGCGTCTGCGCATCGTTGTACGCCGCGTAGCCCAGGACGGGCGGCGCCAGCAGGGCCGCCACCATCGGCGGGACCACCCACCACGGCGCCTCGCGCCCGCCGAACAGGCGGCCGAGCAGGTCGGCCAGCGCGACCGCCGGCAGCACGAAGACCACCGTCAGCAGGAACGCGATGACGGCGACGAGGGGCCAGGCGGAGAACACGGCCGCCGCGACGGCGGCGTAGTCGGGGCGTTCGTCCGGCGGCGGCTGCGTCTGCACGTAGAGCAGGACCACCACGACGGCGAGCGCGACCTCCAGGTTTCCCACCAGCGTCGAGACCAGCAGGATCCGGCCGTACGACCGTTTCTGACGCATGCTCAATCCCCCCTCGCGGCACGACGGAGGAACGCGCCGGCCCGGCCGGCGGCGTCCCGGCAATTCATTCTTCGTGCCCACCTCCCCCGGGCACGACCGACCAGCTGACCGCCGACACCGAGGGATCCAGCGAGAGGTTGCTGACCGCCTCCTCCAGCGTCCGGCCCGCCTCGCCCTCGGCGGTCAGCAGCGCGGACACCGTCACCCGGCCGGGCACCGGGCCGTCCTGGCTGCGGATCGAGCGCAGCCGGTAGCCCGGACGGCCCAGGGCATCGACCAGCCGGTGGCGGATGTGGGCCTCCTCCGCCTCCAGGCACACCGCCTCGAAGTGGTAGTCGGTGGCCACCTCGGCCCCGCCGCGCGGCTCCCGGTCCAGGCGCCGGCCCAGCGGGCGCAGCAGGATGTTGGCTCCCACCACGCCCGCCGTGCCGCACAGGGCCAGGACGAACAGGCCCACGCCGGCCAGGCAGCCCACGGCCGCCGAACACCACAGGGTGGCGGCCGTGTTCAGGCCCCGCACGCTCAGGCCGTCCCGCATGATCACTCCGGCGCCGAGGAAGCCGATCCCGGAGACGATCTGGGCGGCGACCCTCGATCCGTCGTAGTTCACTTCCGAGGCCGCGCCGATGAACCCGTACTGCGAGAGCAGCACGAACAGCGCGGCCCCGCCCGCCACGAGGGCGTTCGTACGCAGCCCCGCGAGGCGGGCCCGCCACTGGCGCTCCAGGCCGATGACCGCTCCGAGTCCGAGCGCGGCGGCCAGATGTGCGGCCATCTGCCATTCGGTGAGCAGCATCGGCCTCTCCCTCCTTCCGGGGCTGCTACAGCCAGGTGTTGAACCGGCGGATGTACCAGGTCTTCACGAGCTGGGTGAGCGTGCAGTACGCGAGCAGGACGCCGATCAGCCACGGGAAGTAGCTCGCCGGCAGGGCCACGAAGCCCAGCGAGGGCGCCAGCGGCGAGAAGGGCAGCCAGAGCCCGGTCAGCACCGCGAGGACGGTCATCACCATCACCGGCCAGGAGGCGCGGGACTGGATGAAGGGGATCTTCCGGGTGCGGATCATGTGGACGATCAGGGTCTGCGAGAGCAGGCCCTCGATGAACCAGCCGGACTGGAAGAGGGACTGCTCGGCCGCGCTGTTCGCCCCGAAGACGTGCCACATGATCAGGAACATCGAGATGTCGAAGACGGAGCTGACCGGACCGATGGTGACCATGAAGCGGCCGATGCCCTTGGCGTCCCAGTTTCGGGGCTTGCGCAGGTATTCCTCGTCCATCCGGTCCCACGGGGTCGCCAGCTGCGAGATGTCGTAGACCAGGTTCTGCACCAGCAGCATGATCGCGAGCATCGGCTGGAAGGGGATGAAGGCGCTCGCGACCAGGACCGAGAAGACGTTGCCGAAGTTCGACGACGCGGTCATCTTGATGTACTTGATCGTGTTGCCGAAGGTGGTCCGGCCCTGGATCACGCCCTGCTCCAGGACGGTCAGGTCCTTCTCCAGCAGGATGATGTCCGCCGACTCCTTGGCGATGTCCACGGCGGTGTCCACCGAGATGCCGACATCGGCGTCCCGCAGCGCGGCCGCGTCGTTGATTCCGTCGCCGAGGAAGCCGACGGTGTGCCCGTCGGCCTGCAGAGCGCGTACGATCCGGGCCTTCTGGACCGGGTTGACCTTGGCGAAGACCGTCGTACGGGCGGCCAGCGCGCGCAGCGCGGCGTCGTCGAGGTCGTCGGTACCGGGGCCGAGCACCACCTGCCCGACGTCGATGCCGACGTCGGCGCAGACCCGGGCGGCCACGAGCTCGTTGTCGCCGGTGACGACCTTCACCGCGATGCCCTTGTCGGCCAGGCCCGTCAGGGCCCGGGCCGCGTCGGCCTTCGGCGGGTCGAGGAAGGCGAGGAAACCGACCAGGGTCAGCCCGTCCTCGTCGGCGACGGTGTAGGCCTCCCGCGGGGTGTCCATCGTGCGGGTGGCGACGGCGAGGACCCGCAGGCCCTGCCGGTTGTTGCCCTCGGCGATCCGGGTGACGTGCCACCGCAGCTGCTCGGTCAGCTCGACCCTCTCACCGCGGTCCCTCATGTGGGTGCACAGGGCCAGGACCTCCTCCACGGCACCCTTGGTGATCACGATGTGCTCGGGGCGCCCGAAGTCGCCCACCACGCGATTGCGCCCCAGGACCACCGACATCCTGCGCCGGGCGAAGTCGAAGGGGATCTCGTCGACCATCGAGAACCGTGCGTCGACGACAACCTCCTCGGCCTCGTCCACGCGGTCGATGACGGCCTGGTCCATCAGGTTCTTCAGGCCGGTCTGGAAGTGCGAGTTCAGGTAGCCGTACTCGAGCACCTCGGCGTCCTCGTCGCCGTGCACGTCCAGGTAGCGGTCCAAGACGATCCGGTCCTCGGTGAGCGTGCCGGTCTTGTCCGTGCAGAGCACGTCCATCGCGCCCAGGTTCTGGATCGCATTGAGCCGCTTGACGACCACCTTGCGCCTGGACATGGCCACCGCCCCGCGCGCCAGGTTGGCGGAGACGACCATCGGCAGCATCTCGGGGGTCAGTCCGACGGCGACGGCGATGCCGAAGAGGAAGGCCTCGTCCCAGTCGCCCTTCGTGAAGCCGTTGATCATGAAGACGACCGGGACCATCACCAGCATGAAGCGGATCAGCAGGAAGCTGACCCTGCGCACGCCGGTGTCGAAGTTGGTCTGAGGGCGCTCGCCGACCAGCGAGCCCGCCATCGAGCCGAAGTAGGTGTCGCCGCCGGTGGCGACGACCACGCCGGTGGCGGTGCCCGAGGTGACCGAGGTCCCCATCAGGACCAGGTTGTCGGCCTCCACCGGGTCGGTGGTGTCCGGCCTGCCGAGGTCCTGCAAGCGGGTGTCGGCCTTGGCCACCGGCAGGGACTCGCCGGAGAGCGCGGCCTGGCCGACATTGAGGTCCTTGGCGGTGATGAGCCGCAGGTCGGCCGGGATCAGGTCGCCGGCCGCCAGCTTGACCACATCGCCGGGGACCACCTGGTCCATGGGCACCTCGAACGTGGTGGGCGCGGAGCCGCTGCCTGCCCGGCGCTGCACCGCGCAGGTGGTGGACACGAGCTTCTTCAGCGCGTCGGCGGCGCGGCCCGAGCGGAACTCCTGCCAGAACCGCAGCAGCCCGCTGATCCCCACCATCACGGAGAGGATGACGACGCCCGGGTCCGCGGGGTCCTGCCAGTACATGACCGCCGCGAGGAGGACCAGGACGGCGATGAAGGGGTTCCGGAACGCCTTGGCCAGCTGGAGGTACCAGCGGGGGGCGCGCTCGTGGGCGACGACGTTGGCGCCGTGGCGCTCCAGGCGCAGGGCGGCCTCGGCGTGGGTGAGGCCGGCGGGCGAGGCGTCCACCTCCTGCAGGACCTGGACGCCCGAACGGGCGCTGATCCCGGCGAGGCGCTCGCCGACGAGCCGGGTACGGGCCTGCAGCTCGGCGGCCCGGCGCTCGCGGCGGGACCGGCCCGGCGGTGCGAGCTCGGCCGGGGTACGGGGGGTGAGCATGGTCATGACGAATACCTCCCTCCACGGTGTCCGGACAGCGCGAGGCCGAGCGGTCACGTGGAGTGATCATGGGTCGGCGCACGGCGGTCCGAAGGGGCCGCGGGCACGCCGATGGGCATGGATGACGCACGCCCGGCAGAGTTGGCAGGGCATGCGGAAGGAAGGGAATGTGGAAGGAAGGAACGCGCAGCAACGCGAGCGCGCACAAAGCAGCGGTCCACCGCTGCCGTGCGTACGCAGAGAAAGGTCAGCCGGTCACAAGGTCAGCCGACGAGAGCGCTGCAAGGACTTCGATCGGGACTCATCCCGAACACCTCCTTGCGCAGCGCGGTCATTACGAAACGCCCGATCCGGCCGGAAAGGCCACAGATGATCGGCGCCTCAGCGACCGTAGCACGATCCAGGGGGCCGCTTCTCTCCCCCTTTAGGTCAGTAGCGGCCGTTTCATGCCGCGTCAGCCTCTTGACGTCTGGATGCGCGCAGGCTCGACTTAAGGTTCACAAGTTGGAGAGATGCCGGGGTCTCGGAGTACGAAGCCGTGACGTGCCCCGGCCGGGGGGCGACGGCTTGCCGTCGCTAATGGGCAGGAGTGGATGAGTCGTGCAGACTCCCGGATCGCAGTCGTCGCTGCATCGCGCGAATCTCGAACGGGTCGTGCGGGCGGTGCGGCTCGCGGGATCGCTGACCCAGGCGGAGATCGCCCGCGCCACCGGACTGTCGGCGGCCACGGTCTCCAACATCGTCCGGGAGCTGAAGGACGGCGGGACCGTCGAGGTCACCGACACCTCGGCCGGTGGCCGCCGGGCCCGCAGCGTCTCGCTCAGCGGTGACGCGGGCATCGTCATCGGTGTCGACTTCGGCCACACCCACCTGCGGGTGGCGGTGGGGAACCTCGCCCACCAGGTGCTGGCCGAGGAGTCCGAGCCGCTCGACGTCGACGCCTCCTGGGCGGACGGCTTCGACCGGGCGGAGGCCCTGGTCGGCCGCCTGATCGCGGGCATCGGGGTGGGGCTGGAGAAGGTCATCGGCGTCGGGCTCGGCGTGCCCGGCCCGATCGACGTGGAGTCCGGGACCCTGGGCTCGACCGCGATCCTGCCGGGCTGGGCGGGCATCAACCCCCGCCAGGAGCTCTCGCAGCGCCTCGGGGTGCCGGTCTACGTGGACAACGACGCGAACCTCGGCGCCCTCGGTGAACTCGTTTGGGGGAGCGGGCGGGGAGTAAAGGACCTGGCCTACATCAAGGTGGCCAGCGGCGTCGGCGCGGGCCTCGTGATCAACGGCCAGATCTACCGCGGTCCCGGCGGCACGGCGGGCGAGATCGGGCACATCACCCTGGACGAGTCGGGCCCTGTCTGCCGCTGCGGCAACCGCGGCTGCCTGGAGACCTTCGCGGCCGCCCGGTACGTCCTGCCGCTGCTCCAGGGCACGCACGGGCCGGAATTGACGATGGAGCGGGTGGTCGAACTGGCCCGCGAGGGGGATCCGGGCTGCCGCCGCGTGATCACGGACGTGGGCCGGCACATCGGCAGTGGCGTGGCCAGTCTCTGCAACCTGCTGAACCCGAGCCGGGTGGTCCTGGGCGGCTCGCTGGCGGAGGCCGGTGAACTGGTGCTCGCTCCCATCCGTGAATCAGTGGGGAGGTACGCGATCCCCAGCGCGGCCCGGCAGTTGTCGGTGCTGACGGGGAGCCTGGGCGGGCGCGCCGAGGTGCTGGGCGCACTGGCGCTCGTACTCAGCGAGATGGGCGATTCGACGCTTTTGTCAGATCATGGGAGTGGAGTGCGCGCTCCAGCGGTCTTGTCTTCAGGTAGATAACGAATGGCACCGTTGTCATCTCGTTAAGAATTCACTCCTTGACGGCAAAACGCGGCCGGGGTTGACTCACATCCACCTCGGCCGCGGCGTAGCGGCCTCGTCAGGGAGGTTCAAGTAATGAACACGCGTATGCGCAGAGCCGCTGTAGCCGTTGCCGCCGGCGCCATGGCCGTTTCCCTCGCCGCTTGTGGCAGTGCCAAGGAGGCCGGCGACAAGACCAAGGAGTCCTCCGGCGCTGCCAAGGGCGACGCGATCAAGGTCGGCCTGCTCCTGCCGGAGAACCAGACCGCGCGTTACGAGAAGTTCGACAAGCCGCTCATCGAGAAGAAGGTCGCCGAGCTCACCGGTGGCAAGGGCGAGGTCGTCTACGCCAACGCCAAGCAGGACGCGACCACGCAGAACTCCCAGGTCGACACGATGATCACCAACAAGGTGGACGTCCTCATCGTCGACGCGGTGGACTCCAAGGCCATCGCCGGCTCGGTCAAGAAGGCGAAGGAGGCCGGTATCCCGGTCGTCGCCTACGACCGACTGGCCGAGGGCCCGATCGACGCCTACACCTCCTTCGACAACGAAGAGGTCGGCAAGGTCCAGGGCAAGGCGCTGCTGGAGGCGCTGGGCGACAAGGCCAAGGACGGCCAGATCGTCATGATGAACGGTTCGGTCACCGACCCGAACGCCAAGCTCTTCAAGTCCGGTGCGCACTCCGTCCTCGACGGCAAGGTGAACGTCGGCAAGGAGTACGACACCGTCGAGTGGAAGCCGGAGAACGCCAACACCAACATGGCGGCCGCCCTCTCCGCGCTCGGCAAGGACAAGGTCGTCGGCGTCTACTCCGCCAACGACGGCATGGCCGGAGGCATCATCACCGCCCTCAAGGCGGCCGGCGTCTCCCCGCTTCCGCCGGTCACCGGCCAGGACGCCGAACTCGCCGGTGTGCAGCGCATCGTCGCGGGTGAGCAGTTCATGAGCGTCTACAAGCCGTACGCCCCCGAGGCCGAGGCCGCGGCGAAGATGGCCGTCGCCCTCGCCAAGGGCGAGAAGCTCGAGGGAGTCACCACCTCCACGGTCGACAGCCCGACCACCAAGGGTGTCGCGTCCGTGCTGATCCCGGTCGTCTCGCTCACCAAGGGCAACATCAAGGACACCGTCGTCAAGGACGGCGTCTACTCGATCGACGAGATCTGCAGCGACAAGTACGCGGCGGCCTGCGCCGCCGCCGGCCTGAAGTAGCGGCCCCCGCCGTCTCCCCACGAGACGGCCCCCGTGCCTGACCGGCGTCCCGCCCACTCATCCCCGCCACCGGGCGGGGCGCCGGGCAGAAACGTTCCTCCCTCATACACCCTGCTCCTGCTCTTCTGTACGACATCCCCGCCGGTCAGGCGGCGAAGGAGATGGTTCATGTGTCCGCTGCGCCCGTGCTGGCGTTGCGAGGGGTCTCGAAGCGGTTCGGTGCCGTTCAGGCCCTCACCGACGTAGAACTCGAGATCCACTCCGGTGAAGTGGTCGCCCTCGTCGGCGACAACGGTGCCGGAAAGTCCACGCTGGTCAAGACGATCGCCGGCGTGCACCCCATCGATGAAGGTGTCATCGAGTGGGAGGGCCGCCCGGTCGCCATCGGCAAGCCCCACGACGCCCAGAACCTGGGCATCGCGACGGTCTACCAGGACCTGGCGCTCTGCGACAACATCGATGTTGTCGGCAACCTCTTCCTCGGCCGGGAGCTCAAGAGCTTCGGCATCCTCGACGAGGTGGAGATGGAGCGGCGCGCCCGCGAGCTCCTGACCACCCTGTCCATCCGGATCCCCAGTGTCCGGATCCCCATCGCCTCGCTCTCCGGCGGTCAGCGCCAGACCGTGGCGATCGCCCGTTCGATGCTGGGCGAGCCCCAGCTCGTCATCCTCGACGAGCCCACCGCAGCCCTCGGCGTCGAGCAGACCGCCCAGGTCCTCGACCTGGTGGAGCGGCTGCGCGAGCGCGGCCACGCCGTCATCCTCATCAGCCACAACATGGCCGATGTGAAGGCCGTCGCCGACAAGGTGGCGGTCCTGCGGCTGGGCCGCAACAACGGTGTCTTCAGCGTCGCCGACACCTCGCAGGAAGAGATCATCTCCGCCATCACCGGTGCCACGGACAACGCCGTGACCCGCCGGGCGGCCCGCACCTCGGAGGCCGGCAAGTGAGCACCCAGAACCCTGCCACCGGTCCACTGGACAAGGGCCCCGTCGACCAGCAGGAGCACGTCGACCCGGTCAACCCCGCGGCCGCGCACGACGCGATCCCGGCCGTGGACCCCCGCCTGCTCGTCAGGGAGGAGGGCCTCGCCGGATACGTGGGCGAGTTCAAGCGCAAGATGAAGGCCGGCGATCTGGGTTCCCTCCCGGTCGTCATCGGCCTGATCGTCATCTGGTCCATCTTCCAGGGGCTGAACTCGAACTTCCTCTCCCCGGAGAACCTCACCAACATCGCGATCACGATGACCGGCACCGGCATGATCGCCATCGGCATCATCTTCGTGCTGCTGCTCGGTGAGATCGACCTCTCGGTCGGCTCGGTGAGCGGTGTCTCGGGCGCGATCGTCGCCGTCCTCGCCGTCACCAACGGCGTGAACGAATGGCTGGCCATCCTGGCGGCCATCGTCGGAGGGGCCCTGATCGGCTCCATCCACGGCTTCTTCTTCGCCAGGATCGGCGCCCCGGCCTTCGCCGTCACCCTGTCGGGCCTGCTCTTCTGGCTCGGCGCGATGCTGCAGATCCTCGGCAGCAACGGCACGATCAACATCGACTCCGACGGCGTGGTCGGCCAGCTGACCACGTACTTCTTCTCGGACGTGGCCGTCGCCTACGGGCTGGCCGCACTCGCGGTGGCCGGTTACTTCCTCGCGTCCTTCTTCGACGCGAGGCGCCGCGAGGCCGCCGGGATGCCCTCCCGGCCGCTCGTCGAGGTCCTGCTGCGCACCGGTCTGCTCGCGCTGTGCACCTTCGGCCCCGCCGTGCTGTTCAACCAGTACAAGGGCCTGCCGCTCGCGGTGGTGCTCTTCCTGCTGGCCCTGGTCGTCACGGACTTCCTGCTGCGCCGCACGACCTTCGGGCGAAACGTTTTCGCACTGGGCGGCAGCGTCGAGGCCTCCCGCCGCGCGGGCATCAACGTCACCCGGATCCGGATCACGGTCTTCGCGATCTCCAGCACCTTCGCCGCCATCGGCGGTCTGTTCTGGGCCTCCAAGATCGCGGCGGCCAACCAGAGCGCCGGCGCCGGCGACCTGCTGATGAACGTGATCGCGGCGGCCGTCATCGGCGGCACCAGCCTCTTCGGCGGCCGGGGCCGGACCTGGAACGCCCTCCTCGGCGTCATGGTCATCGTCTCGATCCAGTACGGTCTGGCTCTGGAAGGCATCGCGACGCCGATCCAGTACATGATCACCGGTGCGGTGCTGCTGACCACCGTGGTGATCGACTCGGTCTCGCGCAAGACCCAGAAGACGGCCGGACGCGCCTGACAGCGCGTCCGATCGCCCGCCGGAGCGGCATTCGGCGGTAAGACCGGTCACAGTGCCCGGCGCCACTTCTTGTGGCGCCGGGCATCCGTGCTTACACGTACGGGGTACTCATGTGCGGGTATACGCCCGTATGTGATGTGTGGCCGAGCATTCGTGCGTACATGTATGACAAAGGTGTGACTCCCCCGGGACGGCCCGATGACCGAGCCCGGGAGCGGAACATTAGACTCGACAGATCAGCTGGCAACTGCAAGGAGGCACGGGTGCTGCTGCCCCGCATCAAGGGACCGCGCGATCTGGACCGGCTCAGCCAGGAGGAGCTCGACCAGCTCGCGGCCGAGATCAGGTCCTTCCTCGTCGACGCCGTCTCCAAGACCGGCGGGCACCTCGGCCCCAACCTCGGGGTGGTCGAACTGACGATCGCCCTGCACCGGGTCTTCGACTCGCCCAAGGACAAGGTCCTCTTCGACACCGGCCACCAGGCCTACGTCCACAAGCTGCTCACGGGCCGCCAGGACTTCGCCGGCCTGCGCACCAAGAACGGCCTGTCCGGCTACCCCTCGCGCGCCGAGTCCGACCACGACGTGATCGAGAACTCGCACGCCTCCACCGTGCTCGGCTGGGCCGACGGCCTGGCCAAGGCCAACGAGGTGCTGGGCCGCGAGGACCACCACGTCGCCGCCGTCATCGGCGACGGCGCGCTGACCGGTGGCATGGCCTGGGAGGCGCTGAACAACATCGCCGCCGCCAAGGACCGCCCCCTCGTCATCGTCGTCAACGACAACGAGCGCTCCTACGGCCCCACCATCGGCGGCCTCGCCAACCACCTGGCCACCCTGCGCACCACGGACGGCTACGAGCGCTTCCTGGCCCGCGGCAAGGAGATCCTGGAGCGCACCCCGGTCGTCGGGAAGCCGCTCTTCGAGACCCTGCACGGCGCCAAGAAGGGGCTCAAGGACTTCATCGCCCCGCAGGGCATGTTCGAGGACCTCGGGCTCAAGTACATCGGGCCCATCGACGGCCACGACATCGAGGCCCTGGAGTCCGCCCTGCAGCGCGCCAAGCGCTTCAGCGGCCCGGTCATCGTGCACTGCCTCACCCAGAAGGGCCGCGGCTACACCCCGGCCCTGGAACACGAGGCGGACCGCTTCCACGCGGTCGGTGTGATCCACCCGGACACCGGCCTGCCGGTGAAGACCGCCGCCGCCAGCTGGACCTCCGTCTTCGCCGACGAGATGGTCAAGCTCGGCCACGAGCGCGAGGACATCGTCGGCATCACCGCCGCCATGCTGCACCCGGTCGGCCTCAACAAGTTCGCCGAGGCCTTCCCGAACCGGATCTACGACGTGGGCATCGCCGAGCAGCACGGCGCCACCTCGGCGGCGGGCCTCGCCACCGGCGGGGTCCACCCGGTCTTCGCGGTGTACGCCACGTTCCTCAACCGCGCCTTCGACCAGGTCCTGATGGACGTGGCCCTGCACAAGTGCGGGGTCACCTTCGTCCTGGACCGCGCCGGCGTCACGGGTGACGACGGTGCCTCCCACAACGGCATGTGGGACATGTCCATCCTGCAGGTCGTCCCCGGTCTGCGGCTCGCCGCCCCGCGCGACGCCGAGCAGCTGCGCGCCCAGCTCCGCGAGGCCGTCTCGGTCAAGGACGCCCCGACCGTCGTGCGCTACTCCAAGGGCGTCGTCGGCCCGGCCGTCCCGGCCGTCGGTCGGATCGGCGGCATGGACGTCCTGCGCGCCCCGCGCGCCGAGGTCACCCACCCCCTCGGCCCTTCGGGCCTGGGGGGACCCCTTGGGGACGTACTGCTCGTCTCGGTCGGCGCGCTCGCCCCGATGTGCCTGGAAATCGCCGATCTGCTGGACAAGCAGGGCATCTCCACGACCGTGGTCGACCCCCGCTGGGTCAAGCCCGTGGACGAGGCCCTGGCCCCGCTCGCGGACCGGCACCGCGTGGTCGTCACGGTCGAGGACAACGGCCGCACCGGCGGTGTGGGAGCGGCCGTCTCGCAGGCCCTGCGGGACGCGGGTGTCGACGTACCGCTGCGCGACTTCGGCATTCCGCAGCGCTTCCTCGACCACGCCCTCCGCAAGGAGATCATGGCCGAGATCGGCCTGACCGCGCCGGACATCGCCCGGCAGGTCACCGGCCTGGTCGCCAAGCTGGACGGCCGCTACGACAGCGAGCCGGCCGCCGCCGTCGACTAGTCCGGAAATCGCCGCCCGCGCCGTTCGTAGATCGAGGCGCGGTTGCACGTCACGGGCCGGGAGATCACTCTTGAGGAGTGGGCCTCCCGGCCCGTTCGTGCGTCGTCACCTCTCGGAGGCGTCGGTGAGCAAGGATCTGAACAGCCCATTCCGTACCAAGACGGTGGAGCAGTCCATCCGCGACACGGAGGAGCCGGAACACGCGCTCCGGAAGTCGCTTTCCGCCTGGGACCTCACGGTCTTCGGGGTGGGCGTCATCATCGGCACCGGCATCTTCGTCCTGACGGGCATTGCCGCCCGCAACAATGCCGGTCCCGCGACCGCCCTGGCCTTCGTGGCAGCGGGCATCGTCTGCGCCCTCGCGGCGCTCTGCTACGCCGAGTTCGCGTCCACCGTCCCGGTGGCCGGGTCGGCGTACACGTTCTCGTACGCCTCGATCGGTGAGCTGCCCGCCTGGATCATCGGCTGGGACCTGGTGCTGGAGTTCGCACTCGGCACCGCCGTCGTCGCGGTCGGCTGGTCCGGGTACGTACGCCACCTCATGGACACCAACCTCGGCTGGACCCTGCCGACCTCCCTGTCCGGCCCCGATGCCGGCGGCCACTTCGACCTGCTGGCGTTCCTGCTGGTCCTGGCGCTGACGGCGATCCTGGTCGTCGGGACGAAGCTCTCGGCCCGCATCACCGCGGTCGTCGTCGCCATCAAGGTCACGGTCGTGCTGCTGGTCATCATCGCGGGCCTGTTCTTCATCAAGGCCGACAACTACTCGCCGTTCATCCCGCCGGCCCAGCCACAGGCCGAGGGCGTCAGCGGCTGGCACTCGCCCCTGGTCCAGTTGCTCTTCGGCTACGAGCCCACGAACTTCGGCGTCATGGGCATCTTCACGGCGGCCTCGCTCATCTTCTTCGCCTTCATCGGCTTCGACGTGGTGGCGACGGCGGCGGAGGAGACCAAGAACCCCCAGCGGGACATGCCGCGCGGCATCCTCGGCTCGCTGCTGGTCTGCACGGTGCTCTACGTCGCCGTGACCCTGGTGGTCACCGGCATGCAGAAGTACTCGGAGATGTCCCCGACCGCACCACTCGCCGAAGCCTTCAAATCGGTGAACCAGCCGTTCTTCTCGGGCGCCATCAGCCTCGGCGCGGCCGTCGGTCTGATCACCGTGTGCATGATTCTGCTGCTCGGCCAGACCCGCGTGTTCTTCGCGATGAGCCGTGACGGACTGCTGCCGCGGGTCTTCTCCGTGACGCACCCGAAGTACCGCACCCCCTACCGGGCGACCCTCTTGCTCGGCGGGATCATCGCGATCGTCGCGGGTTTCACCAGCCTGGAGACCCTCGCGGAACTGGTGAACATCGGCACCCTGTTCGCCTTCGTGGTGGTCGCGCTGGGCGTGATCGTCCTGCGCAAGACCCGCCCCGACCTGCACCGGTCCTTCCGGACCCCGTGGGTGCCGTTCATCCCGATCGTGTCGATCGCGGCCTCGTTCTGGCTGATGCTCAACCTGCCGGCCGAGACCTGGCTGCGCTTCGGCATCTGGATGGCCATCGGCATCGTCGTCTACTTCCTCTACGGCTACCGCAACAGCCGCCTGCACAAGGTCGGCCAGGACGCGAGGTTCTGAGCGCCGCTCGCCGGCCGCACACGACGCAGCGGGCCCGTACGGGAGACATTCCCGTACGGGCCCGCTGCGTCGTGCGTGCGGTTGCGGCAGGCGGCTCAGCCCTTGGCGGGGGAGTCCTTCGCCGAGGCCGGGACCTTCTGGTCGTTGCGCAGGGCCTCCCACAGCTGGGTCGCCTGCGGCTCGGCCACGACCACGCGGTTCGGGTCCACCTTGTCGTAGGCGACCGGAAGCATGATCGTCTCCATGGTGTCCGGGTCGACGCCCTTCATGCTCTGCGCGAAGTCGGACAGCGCGGTGAGGGAGGCGAGATCGGAGTCGGTGGTCAGCGACTTGGTGCCGGCGTCCGCGAGTTTGTACAGCCGTGCCGGGTTGCCGAGGGCGTCCTGCTTCTTGATCTCGGACAGCATCGCCATCATGAACTTCTGCTGCAGGCCGATGCGCCCGAGGTCGCTGCCGTCGCCGTAGCCGTAGCGGGTACGGACGAACTTGAGCGAGTCGGCGCCGTTCAGCCGGTGCGTGCCCGCGTCCAGCTTCAGGCCGCCCTTCGCACCGCTCATCGGCTTGTCCAGGGTGACGGTGACCCCGCCCAGCGCGTCGACCAGGCCCTTGAAGCCGGCGAAGTCCACCTCGACGAAGTGGTCCACGCGGACACCGGACAGCTGCTCCACCGTGTTGACCACACAGGCCGGACCGGCGAGCGAGTAGACGGAGTTGAACATGACCCGCTTGGCGGACGGCAGGGTCTTGCCCTTCCCGTCCTTGCACTCGGGCCGGGTGATGAGGGTGTCGCGGGGGATGCTCACCGCGGTCGCCTTGGCCCGGCCCTCGGGTATGTGCACCAGCATCGCGGTGTCCGAGCGGGCACCGCTGACGTCGCCGTGGTCGAGATCGGCGTTGGCCCCGGCGCGCGAGTCGGAGCCGAGCACCAGGATGTTCTGGGCGTTCGCGACGACCTTCGTGGGGCGGTTGTCGCCGATCGCCTGGTCCAGGTCGACGCTGTCGATGTTGGAGTTGAGGTGGCTGTAGGTCCACCAGCCGGCTCCGGCAGTGCCCAGGATCAGCACGGCGACCAGCAGCAGGGTGATCCGCAGAATGCGGCGGCGGCGCCTGGGCCGCGCGTGCTTTTCCGTCATGAGGGTGAATCTTAGACAGGTATTCGAACGGATCCGGCCCGCCCCCCGGAGGGAGCGGGCCGGTCCGCTGTACGGCTGTCCGCGACCGGTACTAGACCGGCACGCTCGCCAGGCCGGGGGCGAGGAACTTCTTGCCGTTGACGCGCTCCGAGACGCCTTCACGGTCCAGGTACGGCGTCACGCCGCCCAGGTGGAAGGGCCAGCCGGCGCCCGTGATGAGGCAGAGGTCGATGTCCTGGGCCTCGGCCACGACACCCTCCTCCAGCATCAGGCCGATCTCCTGCGCCACCGCGTCCAGGACGCGGTCGCGGACCTGCTCCTCGGTCAGGACGACATCGCCCTGTACGAGGAGGGCGGCGACCTCGGGGTCCAGCTCCGGCTTGCCGGAATCGTAGACGTAGAAGCCGCGCTTGCCGGCCTTGACGACGGCAGCCAGGTTCGGGGAGACGGTGAAGCGCTCCGGGAAGGCGCGGTTCAGGGTCTCGGAGACGTGCAGACCGATCGCAGGTCCCACGAGCTCCAGGAGCACCAGCGGGGACATCGGCAGGCCGAGCGGCTCGATGGCCTTCTCCGCCGTGACGACCGGGGTGCCCTCGTCGATGACGTTCTGGATCTCGCCCATGAAGCGGGTCAGGATGCGGTTCACGACGAACGCCGGGGCGTCCTTGGTGAGGACCGCGGTCTTCTTCAGCTTCCTGGCGACACCGAAGGCCGTGGCCAGCGAGGCGTCGTCGGTCTGCTCACCGCGGACGATCTCCAGCAGCGGGAGGATCGCGACCGGGTTGAAGAAGTGGAAGCCGACCACGCGCTCCGGGTGCTGGAGCTTGGAGGCCATCTCCGACACCGACAGCGAGGAGGTGTTGGTGGCGAGGATCGCGTGCGCCGGAGCGACCGCCTCGACCTCCGCGAACACCTTCTGCTTGACGGACATCTCCTCGAACACGGCCTCGATGATGAAGTCCGCGTCCGCGAAGCCCTCGGCCTTGTCCAGGACACCGGTCACCAGGGCGGTCAGGCGGTTGGCCTTGTCCTGGTTGATGCGGCCCTTGCCGAGCAGCTTCTGGATCTCGGCGTGGACGTAGCCGACACCCTTGTCCACGCGCTCCTGGTCGATGTCGGTGAGGACCACCGGCACCTCCAGGCGGCGCAGGAAGAGCAGCGCCAGCTGCGAGGCCATCAGGCCCGCGCCGACGACGCCGACCTTGGTGACCGGACGGGCCAGGGACTTGTCCGGGGCACCGGCCGGGCGCTTGGCGCGCTTCTGGACCAGGTTGAAGGCGTAGATGCCCGAGCGCAGCTCGCCGCCCATGATGAGGTCGGCCAGGGCCGCGTCCTCGGCGTCGAAGCCGGCCTGGAGGTCGCCCGACTTGGCCGCGGCGATGATGTCCAGCGCGCGGTAGGCGGCGGGAGCGGCGCCGTGCACCTTGGAGTCCGCGATGAAGCGGCCCTTGGCGACAGCCGCGTCCCAGGCCTCGCCACGGTCGATCTCGGCGCGGACGACCTCGGTGGTGCCGTTCAGGACGTTCGCGGTCCACAGGAGCGACTGCTCCAGGAAGTCCGCACCCTCGAAGAGCGCGTCGGCGATGCCCAGGTCGAAGACCTGCTTGCCGCGCAGCTGCTTGTTCTGGTTGAGCGAGTTCTCGATGATCACCGAGACCGCGCGCTCGGCGCCGATCAGGTTCGGCAGGATGGCGCAGCCGCCCCAGCCGGGAACCAGGCCGAGGAAGACCTCGGGCAGCGAGAAGGCCGGGATGGCCTTCGAGACGGTGCGGTAGGTGCAGTGCAGACCGACCTCGACGCCGCCGCCCATGGCCGCGCCGTTGTAGTACGCGAAGGTCGGGACGGCCAGCGCCGAGAGGCGCTTGAAGACGTCGTGGCCGCCCTTGCCGATGGCGAGCGCCTCGTCGTGCTTCTTCAGCAGCTCGACACCCTTGAGGTCGGCGCCGACCGCGAAGATGAACGGCTTGCCGGTGATGCCCGCGCCGACGATGGAGCCGGCGATGGCCTCCTGCTCGACCTGGTCGATCGCCGCGTTCAGGTTGGCGAGCGACTGCGGACCGAAGGTGGTCGGCTTGGTGTGGTCGAAGCCGTTGTCCAGCGTGACGAGCGCGAAGCGCCCGGCGCCGAACGGCAGGTCCAGGTGGCGGACGTGCGCGGACGTGACGACCTCGTCCGGGAACAGCTCGGCCGCGCCCTTCAGGAGCTCAGCGGTGGTGCTCACTTGGAGTCTCCCTCGGCGTTGAAGTTCGGGTTCTCCCAGATGACCGTGGCGCCCATGCCGAAGCCGACGCACATGGTGGTCAGGCCGTAGCGGACGTGCGGCTGCTCCTCGAACTGACGGGCCAGCTGCGTCATCAGGCGCACGCCCGAGGAGGCGAGCGGGTGACCGAAGGCGATGGCGCCGCCGTACTGGTTCACGCGGGCGTCGTCGTCGGCGATGCCGTAGTGCTCCAGGAACGCGAGGACCTGGACCGCGAAGGCCTCGTTGACCTCGAAGAGACCGATGTCATCGATCGTCAGGCCGGCCTGGGCCAGGGCCTTCTCGGTGGCCGGGATCGGGCCGTAGCCCATGACCTCGGGCTCGACACCCGCGAAGGAGTACGAGACCAGGCGCATCTTGACCGGGAGGTTGTTCTCCCGGGCGAAGTCCTCGGACGCGATGATCGCGGCGGTGGCACCGTCGTTGAGACCGGCGGCGTTGCCCGCGGTGACCCGGCCGTGCGTACGGAACGGGGTCTTCAGGCCGGACAGGTTCTCCAGCGTGGTGCCCGGGCGCATCGGCTCGTCGGTGGTGACCAGGCCCCAGCCCGTCTCACCGACCTCCGCGTTGGTGTTGCGCACCGAGATCGGGACCAGGTCCTGCTGGATCTTGCCGTCGGCGTACGCCTTGGCGGCCTTCTCCTGCGAGCGCACGGCGTACTCGTCGGCGCGGAGCTTGGTGATCGTCGGGTACCGGTCGTGCAGGTTCTCGGCGGTCATGCCCATGAACAGGGCGGACTCGTCGACCAGCTTCTCGGAGACGAAGCGCGGGTTCGGGTCCACGCCCTCGCCCATGGGGTGACGGCCCATGTGCTCGACACCGCCGGCGAGGGCGACGTCGTACGCACCGAAGGCCACGCCGCCCGCGACGGCGGTCACGGCGGTCAGCGCGCCGGCGCACATGCGGTCGATGGAGTAGCCCGGGACGGACTGCGGGAGGCCCGCGAGAATGCCGGCGGTACGGCCCAGCGTGAGGCCCTGGTCACCGATCTGCGTGGTCGCGGCGATGGCGACCTCGTCGATCTTCTTGGGGTCCAGGTCCGGGTTGCGGCGCAGCAGCTCCCGGATCGCCTTCACGACGAGGTCGTCGGCGCGGGTCTCGTGGTAGATGCCCTTCGGGCCCGCCTTGCCGAACGGGGTGCGGACGCCGTCGACGAAGACGACGTCCCTGACGGTACGAGGCACGTTGGCTCTCCTCCAGGTGCGGGGGTGCACTGCTGCGCGCGGGGGCGTTCGGCGTAGGTCGCTGAGCGCCCGCTCACCCGACCATGCTACTTGCGGGTAACCAATGTGCACACCCCCTCCCGGAGGAGCGGCGAAGGTCACACTCCCCGGCGCGGGAGCACGGCTGCGCCCGCCACCCCCGGGACCGCGCCCCGGGCGCCGCGCCTCACACGCCGGCGGGGCTGGACCCGTCCGGCGCCGGCGCCGGGAATCGGTCGGGGCCGGTGCGCATCGCCCTGGCCAGCGGGCCGGAGGAGCGGATCACGTCCGCGGTGAACCTGCGGCGCCGGACGCCCAGGTGGCGCAGCGCCGGGCCGTGGTCCGCGGCGACGATCGCGGCCGCCCCCGCGAGCAGGACCCGCCAGGCCGTCGTGGCGCACCGGCGGACGGGAGCCGGCAGCGGGGACAGCCCCTCGTGCAGCCGCCGGCAGTGGAACGGCACGTGCCGTTCCTCGTCCGCCAGGATCCGGCCCGCCACCTCCGCGGCCAGCGGATCGGGGGCCCCGTCCCGCACCGCCCGGTAGTACCGCAGGGCCACCACCTCCGCGACCATCAGCACCAGCAGTTCGACCCGCAGCCCCAGGAGCCGGCGCAGTCGCACGAACACCGCGTCGCTCCAGTGCCCGGACAGGGTGCCCGCGCCCCCGGCCGCGAGCAGCAGTGCCAGCATCCGCGCATGGTTCTGCTCCTCCGCGACGAACAGCCGTACCGCCTCGGCGTACGCCGGATCCCCGGCCCGCTCCGCCTTGCCGATCAGGGCGGAGCCGTCCCCGTCCTCACCCACCTGGAATCGCTGCAGGCTCCGGACGAGCGCCGGATCCAGCGCCGCGCCCCGGCTCCACGCGGGATCGCCCACCGTGGCGCGGCGCTCCCGCTCGGCCTCGAAGTCCCGCACCCACGCCTCGTATTCATGATTGATCATGTTCAAAAAGCTAGCGAGGTTTGAGCGTGTTCAAAAGATGCCCCCGGGGGGTTGTGGCGGAACCGGGACACTCGCTGCGCGCGGACTGGTCCAGGGTGCGTCAGGCGGTGGCGGCCAGGGCTGTGACCAGTACCGGGGTCACCAGCTCGATCTGCCAGGGCCGGGCGCCGTGGCCGGCGAGGGCCTGTGAGACAGCGTCCGCGGTCAGCCGCTGCGGCGGCTCCCAGCACAGCCGGCGGACCGTGTCGGGGGTGATCAGGTTCTCCTGCGGCAGGTTGAGCTCCTCCGCCAGCGCCGAGACGGCGGTGCGGGCCGCCGAGAGCCGGGCGGCGGCGGCCGGGTCCTTGTCCACCCAGGAACGCGGCGGCGGCGGACCGGCCGGGGTGGCCCCGGGCTGCGGCAGCTCGCTCTCGGGCAGGGCCTTCGCCCGGTCCACGGCGGCCATCCACTGGTCCAGCTGGCGCCGGCCCATCCGCTGCCCGTAGCCGGGCAGGGCGGAGAGGGTGTGCACGTTGGCCGGCAGGGCGAGAGCGGCCTCGACGATCGCGGCGTCGCCCAGCACCTTGCCCGGCGACACGTCACGCCGCTGCGCGATCCGGTCCCGGGACTCCCACAGCTCGCGCACGACCGCCATCTGCCGGCGCCGGCGCACCTTGTGCATGCCGGACGTACGGCGCCACGGGTCCTTGCGCGGCGGCGCGGGCGGGGCGGAGGCGATGGCGTCGAATTCCTGGCGGGCCCATTCGAGCTTGCCCTGCCGGTCCAGCTCCTTCTCCAGCGCGTCGCGCAGGTCCACCAGCAGCTCGACGTCCAGGGCGGCGTAGCGCAGCCACGGCTCGGGGAGCGGACGGGTCGACCAGTCGACGGCGGAGTGGCCCTTCTCCAGCGCGAAGCCGAGCACGCTCTCGACCATCGCGCCGAGCCCGACCCGCGGGAAACCGGCGAGACGGCCGGCCAGCTCGGTGTCGAACAGGGAGGTGGGCACCATGCCTATTTCCCGCAGGCACGGCAGGTCCTGGGTGGCGGCGTGCAGGATCCATTCGGTGCCGGACAGGGCTTCGCCCAGTGCGGACAGGTCGGGGCAGCCCACCGGGTCGATCAGTGCGGACCCCGCACCCTCGCGGCGCAGCTGCACCAGGTAGGCGCGCTGGCCGTACCGGTACCCGGAGGCCCGTTCGGCGTCGACGGCGACGGGGCCGGTGCCCGCGGCGAAGGCCGCGACCACTTCGGCGAGGGCGTCCGCGTCGGCGACCACCGGAGGAATCCCCTCACGGGGCTCCAACAAGGGAGTCGGCAGCCCACCGGGCGGAACAACGACGTCGTCCGGGGGGCCGCCCCCGGTGGTGGTGCGCAGGTCTGCTGCGGGATCTTGGGCGTCGGTCACCGGTCAAGGGTATCTGTGTATACGACGCGCCCGTCGCCGGAACGTTCCGTCGACGGGCGCGAGCGGTATGCGGGGCGTTTTCCCGGCAGCCTCCGGGGGTCTCCCGGGAGGTTTCCCGGCAGCGGCAGCGGCAGCGGCTGCGGAGGCGGGTATCCGGGGGCCGCGGCCCCGGGTCAGTGGATGATCCCGGTGCGCAGCGCCACGGCGACCATGCCGGCGCGGTCACCGGTGCCCAGCTTGCGGGCGATCCGGGCGAGGTGGGACTTGACGGTCAGGGCGGACAGGCCCATCGAGACGCCGATGGCCTTGTTGGACTGGCCCTCCGCGACGAGGCGCAGGACCTCGACCTCGCGGCCGGAGAGCTCGCGGTAGCCGCCCGGGTGGCTCGGGGCACCCGGGGGGCGGCGGTGCATACGGGCGGCGGCAGCGCCGATGGGGGCGGCGCCGGGCCGGGTGGGGAGCCCGATGTTGGTCCGCGTACCGGTGACGACGTAGCCCTTGACGCCGCCCGCGAGGGCGTTGCGCACGGCGCCGATGTCGTCGGCGGCGGACAGGGCCAGGCCGTTGGGCCAGCCGGCGGCCCGGGTCTCGGAGAGCAGGGTGAGACCGGAACCGTCGGGCAGGTGTACGTCGGCCACGCAGATGTCGCGCGGGCTGCCGACGCGGGGGCGGGCCTCCGCGATGGACGACGCCTCGATCACGTCACGTACTCCGAGGGCCCACAGATGGCGGGTCACGGTGGAACGGACGCGCGGGTCGGCCACGACGACCATGGCCGTCGGCTTGTTCGGGCGGTAGGCGACCAGGCTTGCGGGCTGCTCGAGAAGAACGGACACCTAGGCCTCCTGGGGGAGTGGCGGGACGGCCGGCTCGGGGAAGGAAGCCGGTGCGAACCGTGCGGATGGTCACCCACTCCTTCGGCACGTCACCCGCCCGGCTTTAGGGAATGATCACGATTTGGTGAGTAACAATTCGGGCAATTCGGACGCACGATCGATCATCGGTTGATCAGAAGCCCGCAAGGGGCGCCGTCTTTCGACAATCCGCCCAGGTCTTCGATCAGTCGTTCTGCACCGCGTGCCGTTCCCGGCGGCCGGACGGCTCTGTGACGCGGCCGTACGGCCCTGCCGCTACGGGTGGTGCGGACCGCGGCGCTGTGGCAGGGAGACCACGCCCGTCGCGGTGTCCGTCGGACCCACCGGCGGCAGGCCCGCGATCTGGCACAGCAGTTCGCACCACGCCGACAGGTGCGCCGAGGTGTCCGGCACCCCGCCCACCCCCTCGCGCGGCGTCCACGAGGCCCTGATCTCGATCTGGGTGGCCGGACGCCGCTCCGCGAGCCCGCCGAAGTAGTGCGAGCCCGCCATGGTCACGGTGCCGCTCGCCTCCCCGTACGCCAGCCCGCGCGCGTCCAGCGCGCCGGTCAGCCAGGACCAGCAGACCTCGGGCAGCAGCGGGTCCGCGGCCATCTCCGGCTCCAGCTCCGCCCGTACGAGCGTCACCAGCCGGAAGGTCCCCTGCCAGGCGTCGTGCCCGGCCGGATCGTGGAGCAGGATGAGCCTGCCGTCGGCCAGGTCGTCCTCGCCGTCCACCACCGCGGCCTCCAGCGCATAGGCGTGCGGCGCCAGTCTCTGGGGTGGTTTCGTGGGGTCGATCTCGATCCCCGGACGCAGCCGGGACTTCCTCAAGCCGTCGACCGCCCGCCGGAACGGGAGCGGGACGGAGCTCTCCTTCGCGCTGTCCGTACCCTCGGCGCCATCTGAAAATCGTCCCTGAGCCGCAGCCATGCGGGGAAGACTAGGCGGAACGAGCGCCCGTACGGCGCAGGGACACCCTCGCCGGGGCGGACACTTCTTCATACGTGCGAAGATTTGGGTCGTGAGCGCCAACACCCGCCCCACGGGCCAGCCGAGTCAGACGTACGATTCCGCCTTCCTGAAGGCGTGCCGGCGGGAGCCGGTGCCGCACACCCCGGTGTGGTTCATGCGACAGGCGGGGCGCTCGCTCCCGGAGTACCGCAAGCTGCGCGAGGGCACGCAGATGCTGGAGTCCTGCATGCGGCCCGACCTGGTCACCGAGATCACGCTGCAGCCGGTGCGGCGCCACCAGGTGGACGCGGCGATCTTCTTCTCGGACATCGTGGTCCCGCTCAAGGCCATCGGCGTCGACCTGGACATCAAGCCGGGCATCGGCCCGGTCGTCGCCCAGCCGATCCGTCGCCGCGAGGACCTCGCACAGCTGCGCGACCTCACCCCCGAGGACGTCTCGTACGTCACCGAGGCGATCGGCATGCTCACGGGTGAACTGGGCTCCACTCCGTTGATCGGATTCGCGGGCGCGCCTTTCACCCTCGCGAGCTACCTGGTCGAGGGCGGACCCTCCAAGAACCACGAGCACACCAAGGCCCTCATGTACGGGGACCCGAAGCTGTGGGCCGACCTCCTGGACCGCCTCGCGGAGATCACCTCCGCCTTCCTGAAGGTCCAGATCGAGGCCGGCGCCTCCGCCGTCCAGCTCTTCGACTCCTGGGTCGGCGCGCTCGCCCCGGCGGACTACCGCCGCTCGGTGATGCCGGCGTCGGCGAAGGTCCTGGAGTCCGTCGCCTCGTACGGGGTCCCGCGCATCCACTTCGGCGTGGGCACCGGCGAGCTCCTCGGCCTCATGGGCGAGGCCGGCGCGGACGTCATGGGCGTCGACTACCGGGTCTCGCTGGACGAGGCCGTGCGCCGCGTCGGCCCCGGCAAGGCGCTCCAGGGCAACCTGGACCCCGCGGTGCTCTTCTCCACCCCGGAGGCCGTCGAGGCCAAGACGGACGAGGTCCTCGCGGCCGCCGCCGGCCTGGAGGGCCACATCTTCAACCTGGGCCACGGCGTCCTCCCGACGACCGACCCCGACGCGCTGACCCGCCTGGTGGACTACGTCCACACCAAGACGGCCCGCTGATCCGAGCAAGATCGAAACGTCGGTACCGTGCCATGCATGACATGGCACGGGCCGACGTTTCGCATATCCGACGGAGAAACCATCGACGGGGTCTGGTGCCTCGTCGAGAGCAAGCACGACTGGCTGGACGAGCACCACACCGAGCACCTCTTCGTCTACGCGGACGGCAGGATCACCCGCGGGCGGTACGAGGAGACCGACCTGGCCGGGCTGGGGAGGCTGCTGGCCTCGGGGAAGCTCGCACTGGACCCGCCGGGAGTCCGGGAGCGTCCCGCCGAGCCGTCGAAATGGCGGTCCCGCAGCCCGGAACCGAGGACGGACGAGAGCTTCCTCCTGGAAGTCGCCGACGAGATCGCCCGGCTGGCCGGCAGGCCGACGGCGGCCGACCGGTGCTGGGACGCCATCCGCGCCCACCTGGCGGAGCCGACACAGGAGCGACGGGTCCGGCTCCGGGACGCCTACCTCGCCGTCCCCGCCCACCGGCGGGTCTACGTCCTGGGCGACATGGACAGCCAGGACCGGCCGCTGCGGATCCTGGTGACCGACCCGGGCGAGGCGGTGGACGGAGACGGCCCGGTGGTGACGCACGAGCTGCACCGGGAGGCCCTCGCCTACTTCACCGACCTTGAGGAGGGCGTGGAGCGGGCCGAAGAGCGGCGGGCCGTCCTGCACGCGGACGACCCGAGCGGTGCCCCGCAGCCCCCGGTCGTCCTCCATCAGACCGTGTACCCGCAGGGCCCACCCGCCGAACCCGGCGACTTCGCGCTGCGCAACGACCACGACGCCCCCTTCACGTACGCGGGGCAGACCTACCCCACCGTGGTCCACGGCTACTGGGCCCTCTCGGCCGCGGCCCCCGCCGACCACGAGCGCATCCGCTCCGCCGCCACCGCCGACGAGGCGCGGGAAGAGGGCGGGCGTGCGGCGCGGCGTGCCGACTGGTCCGGTGTGCGGCTCGCCGTCATGGCCGGGCTGCTGCGGGCCAAGTTCGACCAGCACCCCGACCTCGCGGACCTGCTGCTCGCCACTGGCGAAGCGGGCATCAGCTACACCGGTTTCTCCGACGCCCCCTTCTGGCGCGACGAGGACCCCCGCGGCGGCCGCAACTGGACGGGCCGCCTCCTGGAACTGGTCCGCTCCGAACTCCGGGCAGCGCGCCGGCCTCAACGGTGAGGACGTCCGCTCCGGATCCACGGCTCGGCCCGGACCGGACGGGCGGGGAAGGGGCCGGGCGGACGCAGCATCCAGGACGTGAGGAAGTGTCCCGTCTCCCGTCCGCCCGCCGCGTCCGGGCGGGGCGACGAGGCGGCGGACGGGGACAGTTCCGGCGCCGCCGCGAACGGCGGGGTGTCCTGCCCGCACCGCGCCCCCTGCGGCGGGAGCGCGCCGGTCAGGACGTACCGCACCACATGACGCTTCACGCAGGCACTCGGGTTGTCCAGCGCGGTGTGCCCGTAACCGTCGAGCGTCAGCAGCCGGGCCCCGGCGAGCTCCGCGGCCATCGCCTGCCCGCCGCGGTAGGGGGTCGACGGGTCGTGCACCGTGTTGACCACCAGCACCGGGTGCGCGGTGGTCCGGTTCCACGGGCCCGTGTACCGGTCGGCGGCCCGGGCCGGCCACGCCGTGCACGGCTCGTTCGCCCACGCCCACCACCGGCCGAGCGCCCCGGCCCGCTGCACGGCCCGCTTCTCCAGCTCGGCGTAGCGTTGCGGGGAAGCGGGGTTGGGGCTCTCGGAGCACAGGACGGCGAGCGACTGTTCGAACCCGGGGTAGTGGTCGGGCCCGGTCGGCGCCGGGGGCTCGTCGGGCGCCCGTCCCTGCCACAGGGCCTGAAGCATGTCGGCCGTCCCGGCCCAGCCCGGGTGCACGGTGTAGAGCCCGCCGCGGACCTCGCTCACCGCCCGGGCGTACGTCCAGCTTCCGACCGGCCGCCCTTCGAGACGCGTCAGCAGGGTGTCGTACTTGGCCCGGGTCGCGGCCGGGCTCCCCGCGGAGAACGGGCAGCGGGACGCCGGCGCCCGGCCGCAGCGGTCGAGGAACTGCGCGAGCGTGTCGGCGGATCCGAGGTCCGAGCCGAGGCGCAGGAAGGTGTTCAGCCCGGGCTCGGCGCGCGCGCCGTGGTCCATCCACTCCTGCGGGTCGACGTTGCCGTCGACCACGAGCCGCCCGACCCGGTCGGGGAAGAGGTTCGCGTACGTCGCGCCGAGCAGCGTGCCGTACGAGATGCCCCAGTAGCGCAGCCGGTCCTCTCCCACCGCCCGGCGGAGCAGGTCCAGGTCGCGCGCGGTGTCGGCGGTCGAGACGTGGCGCATCAGCTGCGGATCCCGCCGCTCGCACCGCTCGGCGAGCTCGACGTGCGCAGCTATGTAGGCCCGCTGCTCCTGGGGGCCCACGGGGAACGGCGGGACGTCCTTGTGCCAGGCCGCGGCCTCGGCGGCGGTGTCGAAGCAGCGCACCGCCGTACTCTCCCCGACGCCGCGCGGATCCCAGCTGACGATGTCGAAGCGGTCCTTCAGCTCCTGCGGAAACTTGCCGTACAGCTCGGGCAGTCCGAGGGTCCCGGGGCCACCGGGCCCACCGGGGTTGAAGAACAGCGACCCGGCGCGCCGCCGCGGGTCGGCCGCCCCGCGGCGGATCACCGCCAGGTCGATCGTCCGGCCCGAAGGGGCGGCGTGGTCCAGCGGCACCTTCGCCACCGCGCAGTCGAAGCCCGCCTGCGCCGGCCCGGAGCACGGCCGCCAGCGCAACGCGCGGCCGCCGCTGTCGCCGCCTCCGCCCGGACCGCCCGCCGACGCCACACCGGCCGCCGCCGTCAGCGCCAGTAGGGCTCCTGCCGCCAGCCCCGCCGCGCCTCGCAGCGGTGTCGATATGCCGGTGCTGCGCATCGCGGGCCCTTCGTACGGGGGAGGGTCCACGGGTGCCGACAGACCCTGCCTGTCATGACACCGGCGGTCGGTGCGCCGGGCAACCGACGGGCGTCCGAACGGGTGGGCCTCGAACGCCGGCCGGCCCGAGGTCCGCCTCGAACGCCGGCGGGGCCGGATTCGGCTGATGCCGCCTGCCGGGTGCGGCCGGACCGCGGCCCGCACGGGCCGCCCGTCAGACCCCGGCCGAGCGGACCGCCGAGACGGCCTTGCGGGCCGCCACCAGGATCGGGTCCCAGACGGGGGAGAACGGCGGGGCGTAGCCCAGGTCCAGGGACACCACCTGGTCCACCGTCATCCCCGCCGTGAGGGCCACCGCCGCGATGTCCACCCGCTTCGCGGCCCCCGCGCCACCGACGATCTGGACCCCGAGGAGGCGGCCCGTGCGGCGTTCCGCCAGCATCTTCACCGTCATCTCCGCCGCGCCCGGGTAGTAGCCCGCCGTGTTGGTGGAGGTGATGGTGGCGGTCACGAACCGCAGGCCCGCCTCCAGCGCGTCCCGCTCGCGCAGCCCCGTACGGGCGATCTCCAGGTCGCAGACCTTGCTGACCGCCGTGCCGACCACCCCGGGGAAGGTCGCGTAGCCGCCGCCCACGCCCGAGCCGATGACCTGGCCGTGCTTGTTGGCGTGCGTGCCGAGCGGGATGTGCCGGGTGCGGCCCGCGACCAGGTCCAGGACCTCCACGCAGTCGCCGCCCGCCCAGATGTTCTCGTGGCCCCGGACGCGCATCGAGAGGTCGGTGAGGATGCCGCCCGACGGGCCGAGGGGGAGGCCGGCGGCGCGGGCGAGCGCCGTGCGCGGCTCGACGCCGATGCCGAGCACGACCACGTCCGCCTCGTACTCCTCGCCCGCCGACGTGGCCGCCGCACGGGCCCGGCCCTCCTCGTCGGTGAGGATCTTCGTCACCTCGGCGCGGGAGACCGTACGGATCCCCATGCGGTTCATCGCGCTGTGCACCAGGCCGCCCATGTCCGGGTCCAGCGTGGCCATCGGCTGCTCGCCCCGGTGCAGGACGGTGACCTCGTAGCCCCGCTCCACCAGTGCCTCGGCCATCTCCACGCCGATGTAGCCGGCGCCGACCACGACCGCCCGGCGGCCCCCGGTGCGCCGCAGGGTGTCCATCAGGCGCTGGCCGTCGTCCAGGGTCTGGATGCCGTGGACCCCGTGCGCGCCGATCCCGGGGAGCCGGGGGCGGACCGGGCGGGCGCCGGTCGCCAGGACGAGCTTGTCGTAGCCCGTCCAGGATTCGGATCCGGTCTCCAGGTCGCGGGCGCGGACCCGGGATCCGGGGAGATCGAGCTCCACGACCTCGGTCCGCGTGCGCAGATCGATGTCCCGGGCGCGGTGCTCCTCGGGGGTGCGGGCGATCAGGTCGTCGCGCTCGGAGACCCGGCCGCCGACCCAGTACGGGATCCCGCACGCGGAGTACGAGGTGAAGTGCCCCCGCTCGAAGGCGACGATCTCCAGCTCCGCCGGGCCCTTGAGCCTGCGGGCCTGTGACGCGGCGGACATCCCCGCCGCGTCACCGCCGACCACCACCAGTCGTTCCGTCGCCATCGTCCGTACCGCCCCTTCACCATCATCGGATGGTGAACACGCTACGGCCGAACGCGCGTTCAGTCCTGTACGTCGGCCTCGGTGTCCGGTGCCTTCCGGGCCGCCGGCACCGTCACCCGCTTCGCCACCGGGCCCGTCCTCGGCGCCGCCGGACGCCACCGCCGGTACAGCCGGACCAGCAGCGCCACCACCGCGGCCGTCAGCACGAACGGCAGCACCGCGCCCACCGCCACCGTCAGGTAGCGCAGGACCTTGGTGAAGACGTCCCAACCGCCGCCCAGGGCCCCCAGGAAGGTGGGCTCCTTCTTCTTCTCCTTCTTCTCCGCCGCCGGCTTCGCGGCGGGCTCCGAGACCTCCAGCGTGATCGTGCCCAGCGAGGTCTGGTCCTTCAGCGCCGTCTGCTGCGCCAGCAGCGACTCCAGGTCGGACTGGCGGCGGGACAGCTCGCTCTCCAGCATCACCACCTCGCTCAGCGCCGAGGCCTTGCCCATCATCTCCCGCACCCGCGCCACGCTGGCCTGCTGTGACGCCACGCGGCTGCCGATGTCGGCGACCTTCTCGGTGACGTCCTGCGCGTCGACCTTGCGGTGCAGGAGCTTTCCGCTGCCCTCCATCGCGCCGAGCACCGCGTCGTACTGCTCGCCCGGTACCCGCAGGGTCAGCGTCGAGGTCATCCGGCCGTCCTCGCCGCGCTTGGTGGACTCGTTGCCGACGTAGCCGCCCGCTCCGTCGGCGGCCGTGCGGGCCGCGGCGAGCGTCTTCTGGACGTCCTCCGTCTCGATGCCCAGCGTCGCCGTACGGATCACGTTCGGGCGGACCACGGCCGGCGGCCGGTCGGTCCTGCCGGCGGCGCCGGAGCCGGAGGCCCCCGCGGACCCGGCCGGCGCCGGGGCCGCCGCGGCGCCCTCCGGGGCCTTGCCGTCGGCGGCGGGCGCCACGGCCGCCTTGTCGCCGGCGGAACCCTGGCCGCTCGCGCCGCAGCCGGTGAGCGCGAGCGCCCCGGCCAGTGAGAGGGCGGCCAGGGCCGCCGCGGAACGGTGTCTGTCGAAGCTGCGCATCGCTGTAAACCCCCGAGGATCGGCTGGTGTTGCCGGTTCGACGTCCAGAGTCCCGTCGCGGGTTTCGAATCCACGGTCCCGGGCCGATCCCGATGCGGTCACGGTCCGGCCTCGGAGATCGATCTGAGACGATGTGTCCATGCACGAAGCGGACATGCGTACGGATCGGCCGGGCTCCTCCCCCCGGTCCACCGGCTCCCCGGGCCACGTCGTCGTCATCGGGGGCGGCATCGCGGGCCTCGCGGCAGCCCACCGGCTGCTCGGCGAAGGCGTCCGCGTCACCCTGCTGGAGGCCGGACCGCGGCTCGGCGGCAAGCTGTACGCCGGTGAGCTCGCCGGGGCGCGCGTCGACCTCGGCGCCGAATCCATGCTCGCCCGCCGTCCCGAGGCGGTGGCGCTCGCCGAGGCCGTCGGCCTCGGCGAAGCCGTGCAGGCGCCCGCCACCGCCACCGCCCACCTGTGGACCCGCGGCGCGCTGCGTCCGATGCCGCGCGGCCACGTCATGGGCGTCCCCGGCGACCTGGCACCGCTCGCCGCCTCCGGGGTGCTCTCCGCCGAGGGCCTGGCCCGCATCGAGGCCGAGCGGACGCTGCCGCCCACCGAGATCGGCGAGGACGTCGCCGTCGGCGAGTACGTCGCGGCCCGCCTCGGCCGCGAGGTCGTCGACCGGCTGGTGGAACCGCTGCTCGGCGGGGTCTACGCGGGCGACGCCTACCGGATCTCCATGCGGGCCGCCGTGCCCCAGCTCTTCGAGGCCGCCCGCACGCACGCCCTCCTCTGCGACGGCGTACGCGAGCTGCAGCGCCGGGCGGAGGCCGCGCCCCAGCAGGCCGGCCCGGTCTTCGCCGGTATCGACGGCGGCATCGGACGGCTCCCGCTCGCCGTGGCCGAGGCCTGCCGGGCGGCCGGGGCGCGGCTCGTCACCGGCGCCCCCGTCCGCGAGGTCGTCCGTACCGCCGAAGGCTGGCGGGTGGTGGCCGACGCCGAGGTCATCGAGGCCGACGCCGTGATCCTGGCCACCCCGGCCGGGGCCGCCGCCCGCCTGCTGGACGGGCTCGCGCCGACCGCGGCCGCCGAGCTGCGCGGGGTCGAGTACGCCTCGATGGCCCTGATCACGATGGCCTTCCGCCGCTCCGACCTGCCGGCGGCCGTCTCCCGCGGCGGCGCCAGCGGATTCCTCGTACCGCCCGTCGACGGCCGGACCATCAAGGCCTCCACCTTCTCCAGCAACAAGTGGGCCTGGGCCGGAGCGGATCCGGAACTCTTCCTGCTGCGCACCTCGGTGGGCCGCTACGCGGACGAGAGCGACCTGCTGCGCGAGGACGGCGAGCTCGTCGACGTCTCCCTCGCCGACCTCGGCGAGGCCGTGGGCCTGGCGGCCCGGCCGGTCGCCTCCACCGTCACCCGCTGGGACGGCGGGCTGCCCCAGTACCCGGTCGGCCACCTCGACCGCGTCGCCCGGATCCGCGGCGCCGTCGCCGCCCTGCCGGGCCTTGCGGTGTGTGGCGCGGTCTACGACGGCGTGGGCATCCCGGCCTGCGTCGCGAGCGCCGGCAAGGCCGCGGACGCGGTGATCGCCGCGCTGGGTGCGCGTACGGCACCCCTGGCACCGACCACTGATCAGCGCACGGGACAATAGGCACATGACTGCACCAGAGAAGATTCCCAACGCGGGGAAGAAGGCGAAGGACCTCAACGAGGTCATCCGCTACACCCTGTGGTCCGTCTTCAAGCTGAAGGACGTTCTTCCCGAGGACCGGAGCGGCTACGCCGACGAGGTCCAGGAGCTCTTCGACCAGCTGGGCGCCAAGGACATCACCGTCCGCGGCACCTACGACGTCTCCGGCCTGCGTGCCGACGCCGACGTCATGATCTGGTGGCACGCCGAGACGGCGGACGAGCTGCAGACCGCCTACAACCTGTTCCGCCGCACCAGGCTGGGCCGCGCGCTGGAGCCGGTGTGGTCGAACATGGCCCTGCACCGTCCGGCCGAGTTCAACAAGTCGCACATTCCGGCCTTCCTGGCCGACGAGGTCGCGCGCGACTACGTCAGCGTGTACCCCTTCGTGCGCAGTTACGACTGGTACCTGCTGCCCGACGAGGACCGCCGCCGTATGCTCGCCGACCACGGCAAGATGGCGCGTGGCTACCCCGACGTGCGCGCCAACACCGTCGCCTCCTTCTCTCTGGGCGACTACGAGTGGATGCTGGCCTTCGAGGCGGACGAGCTGTACCGCATCGTCGACCTCATGCGTCACCTGCGTGCCTCCGAGGCCCGTATGCACGTCCGTGAAGAGGTGCCCTTCTACACCGGGCGCCGCAAGTCCGTCGCCGACCTGGTCGCCGGGCTCGCCTGATACCTCCCCTGGGGGGAAGGACCGGAGGACGACCACACCGTCAGGTGAGTTCCTCCGGTGGATCGGGAGGCTGGTCCGAAAGACGGCCCCTGCCCCCGAAACGACGCAGCCGGAGATCCCGCCCGGAAGTTCAGACGACTGGCGGCAGCAGCGCCCTGCGGGCACTCGCTGCCCGGTCGTCCAGCGACACCGGTGCGGGCTCCGGATGCGGCGCGCACGTGACGCGCCACCCCGGGGTGGCGCCCGTCAGCAGATACCGCTCCACGTGACGGTCCACGCAGTCATTGCCTGCGCCGACCACTCCGTGGGAGCCGGCCCCCGCCTCCGTCACCAGCGAAGCCCCGGCGCCGAGCCGCCGCTGGAGTTCCAGCGCGCCCGGGTACGGTGTCGCCCCGTCCCGCTCCGCCGCGACCACCAGGGTCGGCGGCAGCCGCTCCGGCTGGGCCCCGACCGCCACCGGCCGCTGCCGCTCGCGCACCGGCCAGGAGGCGCACGGCAGGTTCAGGAAGGCGTTGTCCCAGGTCTCGAAGGGGGCCCTGCGGGCCAGATCGGTGTTGTCGCGGTCCCAGGTCTCCCAGTCCGCGGGCCACGGGGCGTCGTTGCACAGCACCGCCGTGTACACCGCCGTCGCGTTCTCGGCCCCGGCCGCCGTCTCCGGGTCGGGGGCGGGCGCGGCCTGGGCGGTCAGCGGCGCGGGATCGCCGCGCAGGTGGGCCGCGAGGGCCGCCGCCCGGTCCGGCCACACATCGTCGTAGTACGCGGCCTGGAGGTAGGCGGCCCGGAGCTCGCCGGTGCCGACGACCCCGCCCGCCGGGGTACGGGCCACCGCGTCCCGGACCCGTTCGTAGCTCGCCTGTACGGCCGCGGGAGTGGCGCCGAGGGCGTACGTGTCGTGGTGCCGGGCCGCCCAGGCGCGGAAGTCGTACCAGCGGCGCTCGAAGCCGGCCGACTGGTCGAGGTTGTTGCGGTACCAGATGCGGCGCGGGTCGGGATCGACCGCCGAGTCCAGGACCATCCGGCGGACCCGGCCCGGGTACAGGGTGGCGTAGACGGCCCCGAGGTACGTGCCGTACGAGGCGCCCGTGAAGCTCAGCTTCCGCTCGCCGAGCGCGGCCCGCAGGACGTCGAGATCGCGGACGTTGTTGAGCGTCGTGTAGTACGGCAGGGCCGAGCCCGCCCGCCGTGCGCAGCCGCGGGCATAGGCCCGGGCGGCCGCGAGGCGTTGCCTCTTGTACGCCGGGGAGGGCTCGGCCGGTACCCGGGTGGGGCCCCCGGCCCGGGCGGCGGGGTCCTGGCAGGACAGCGGGGCGGAGCGGCCCACGCCGCGCGGGGCGTAGCCGACGAGGTCGTAGGCGGCGGCGATCCGCTCCCAGCCCGGCAGGTCGGCGACGAGCGGGAAGTGCATGCCGGAGGCTCCAGGGCCGCCGGGGTTGTGGACCAGCGCGCCCTGGCGGACGGCGCCGCGGGCGCCGGTGGCGGCAATCCGGCTGACGGTGAGGGAGATCTGCGGGCCGTCGGGGCGGGCGTAGTCGAGCGGTACGTCCAGGGTGGCGCACCGGACCGGGCCGGGGAGGCCCTCGACCCCGGGACAGCGGCCGAAGCGGAGGCCGTCGCCGCCCCGGGCCGCGGCGCGGCGGGCGACGAGGGCGGCGCCGGCGGCCTCGGCCGCCGTCCCGCCGAGGGGGCCGGGCGGGGCGCTCTGCGCGGCGTGGGCCGGCCGGTGGGCCGGGGCGCAGAGGAGGAGCGAGAGCGCCGCCACGGCGGCCGTGCGCCCCACCAGGCCCGTCCGCATGGCGGCCCCTTCCTCTCATCCGATGAACCGATGAGAGGCCCGGGCCCCGCACTTGTAAAGGATCACCGCCGGGTGTCGGCGCCTATGCTCCCGTTGCCGCGGAATCCGCCCCCGGTTGCCGTACCCCCGGCGGTCAGGAGCTGCTGCTGCCGCAGCTGGAGCTGGACGAGCTGCCGCAGCTCGACGAACTGCCGCAGCTGGAGCTGCTGCTCGAACAGCTGGAACCGCCTCCGGAGGAGCCGCAGCCGCCTCCCGAGGAGCCGCAGCTCGACCCGCCGCCGCAGCCCGAACCGCTGCCGCAGCTCGACCCGCCGCCACCGCCGCCGCCGCTCCCGGCGCACCAGAGGATCGGCAGCACCTCGGCCCCGGACCAGTGCGCGGAGCTGTCCGTGCCGTGGGAGCGCGTGTGCGACTGGGCCGCGGCCAGCCGGGTACCGCGCGCGGCGGGCACCAACTGCTGGCGCAGGTACGGGTCCCGCAAGCCGCGCAGCCCGAACAGCGCGGTCTGCACGCGCGGGGTCCGGTCGTTCAGATGGGCCGAGCGGATCGCGCGCAGCGCCCGCGCCCCGGCCCCGGTGACCCGGCTCTTGGCCCGGGCCGCGCAGACCAGGCCCACGACGATGCCGCCCACCAGGGCGAACAGCACCTTCACGACGAAGGGCACCGCGGAGCCGGAGTCGACGGCGAGCGCGACGAAGGTCAGCACCATCGACACCGGGAACAGCAGCGCGCACACCAGGGCCTGAATCAGCCCCCAGCGACGCCATCGCCGCAGTCCGGACCCGGGCGGGGTGATCAGCCCGCGGGCGGCCAGCGCATCCCCGATCTCCTGGACGGCCGGGTCGCACATGGCGGCGTAGCGCACCTGGTAGAGCCATCCCGAGGGCGCCCCCCGGTGGGCCTGGAGGACGGCCCGCTCGGCGGGGTCGGTGGCCCGAGCCCCGGGGTGTACCTGGACGATCCCCGGACCGCCCGCCACCAGCCGGCCGTCCCCGAGCATCGAGACGAGCGCGGCATCCACGACGGTGCCGGGGCCGCCCACCACGAAGGCGGCCTCGGACAGGTCGTGCAGGCCGGGGGCGGGTCCGGCGGGCGCGGACCGGGACCGGCGGAGTCCGGTGATCAGCAGGAGGGAGGAGGTGAGGACGGCGATCCAGATCGCCACGGCGAGAAGGTTCATGCCGCTCTCCCCGCGAGCGACCGGGCCCAGCGCACGATCCGGCGCGGCGGCCTGGCCCCGGTCCGGTCCCGCCACCAGGAGGTGAGCCGGCGCCGGGCGACGGGATCGGCCGGCAGGTCCCGGATCAGCAGGTCCTCGGCGAAGTCCAGCGCGTCCCGGCGGTACCCGGCGGTCATCGGGCGGCCCTTGGCGTAGGAGAGGAAGGCCTCGCGGTACGGCTCCAGGCCTCCCAGGATCGCCGGCAGCTCGGGAGCCAGCCGGGCCACCACGTCGGCCCGCTTGGCGGCCAGCGCACGGGCCTGCACCCGGATCCGCCGGCGGTCGAAGCCCTCGGGCACGGGGGTCCCGGCCACCAGGGCCGACAGCAGCGCGGCCTGTCCGAGTGCCACCCGGGTCCGGGCCGACTCCTCGACCGGGCGCGGCTCCTCGACCGTGCGCGGCTCGCAGGCCGCCGGGCCGGACCCGGCGACGGCCGGCCGCTCCGGGGTGGGCGGCCGCTCGGGGGCGGGCGGTCCCGCCGTCACCACCGCGCGGATCGCGGCCAGTTCTCCCGCGAGCTCCGCCTCCGCCGGGAAGTCGTCGTCCCGCTCCAGCAGGACGCCCGGCGGGTCCACCCGGGAACGCAGCTCGGCCAGCAGGTCGAGCACCACCGGCGGCACCGGGTGCGCGTGGGTGTCGTGCCAGACGCCGTCCCGTTCGATCCCGCCCGCCACGTGCACGTACGCGAGTGCCTCCAGCGGGATCGCGTCCAGCACGGCGGCCGGGTCCTCGCCCCGGTTGACCCGGTTGGTGTGCAGGTTGGCCACGTCGATGAGCAGCCGGACCCCGGTCCGCTCGACCAGCTCCGTGAGGAACTGCCCTTCCGTCAGCTCCTCGTCCGGCCAGGAGAACAGCGCGGCGATGTTCTCCAGGGCCAGCGGCACCGGGAGGGCGTCCTGCGCGATCCGCACGTTCTCGCACAGCACGTCCAGCGCGTCGCGGGTGCGCGGAACGGGCAGCAGGTGCCCGGCCTCCAGTACCGGCGAGGAGGTCCGTACGAAGGCGATGTGCTCGGTGACGAGCGGCGCCCCCAGCGCCGCCGCCCGCTCGCCGAGCGCCGCCAGCTTCGCCGGATCGGGGCGGTCGGCCCCGCCGAGGCCGAGCGAGACCCCGTGCGGCACCACGCGGGTGCCCCGCTCGCGCAGCCGCAGCAGGGACTCGGGCAGGTGGCCCGGGCATACGTTCTCGGCCACCACCTCGACCCAGTCCAGGCCGGTCAGCCGCTCGACGGCGTCCGCGATCTCCGGCCGCCAGCCGATGCCCACCCCCAGGTGTGCCATGGGTTTCATGTCCCCTCGCCCCCTCTCGTCGCACCGTGTGCCGGTGTCATGGCCCCGACGGAGTCGCGCCAACCGCAGAAGGGGACGTTCAGAGGAACATTTGAGGTTCCCGCCGGCCGGCGCGGAGCCCGGCCGTCAGAGCCCGGCCGTCAGGGCCCGGCCGTCAGGGCCCGGCCGTCAGGGCCCGGCCGTCAGGGCCCGGCCGTCAGGGCCCGGCCGTCAGGGCCCGGCCGTCAGAGCCGGGCCCGCAGCGCCGGATGCTCGGCGACCACCGTCGCGCTGCCCGGCGCGATCTCGGTGAACCCGGCGTCGCGGACCACCGGGAGCCCGCTCCCGCTGAGCTCCGCCCACCGCTCCCGCGGGGCCGTCCGTACCGACAGCCGGAAACCGGACTCCTGCCAGGCGGCCCGCTCCGCCCCCGTCAGCTCCCACCACGCCAGTTGCGCCGCGTGGCCGGCCTGGGCCATGGCCTTGCCGGCCGACATGTCGAGGCCCGGGTTGAGCCACAGCACGGGCAGGCCCGGCTCCGTGGCCGCGGCGACCGGCTCCGGGTCGTCCAGATCGGTGCCCGACACCTGGAGCTTGGCCAGTTCTTTGGGCCAGCCGTCGAGGGGCACCGGCGGGAAGACGCGCACCTGCGCGCCGTCCCCGTGGACCGTGACGCCCGGCAGGGTCTCCGCCTTGCGCCACTCCGCCCCGCGGGCCCGCCGGACCACCTTGCGGATCCGGGCGTCCTGCCAGTCGCGGACCGCCCCGGCCCACTCGCCCTCGCCCTGCGCCCGCTCGTCGGTGAGCAGGACCAGTACCGCGCGGGCCGCCGTCTCCAGAGCGTCGGTCCGGGCGGGCGGCTCGGCCTTCTCGATCCGCACCACCAGCGGCAGCACGAACTGCGGGGCCTCGTCGCGCCGTACGTGCTCCTGCCGGAAGGGGCTGTCCTGCCCGACCGCTGGGACGTCGGAGATGTCGTTGGTGTGCTGGCTGCTCATCCCGCCAAGGATGCCAGCCTCCACCTTCAGGATGACGCCCCGGGTGTGCGGCCCGGGTGAGGATCGCAGCCATGAAGAGTGACCTTTTCGCGTCCGAGAACCTGGCCCAGGCGGCTGTCGCCCCCGGCATGAGTCTGCAGAACGCCAAGTCGGTGAAGTACAACGTCAACGGTGAAATGCTGGCCCGCCAGGGCTCGATGGTCGCCTTCCGCGGCAACCTCCAGTTCGAGCGCAAGGGGCAGGGCATAGGCGGCATGCTCAAGCGCGCCGTGACGGGCGAGGGCCTCGCGCTCATGTCCGTACGCGGCCAGGGCGAGGCCTGGTTCGCCCACCGGGCGGGCAACTGCTTCATCATCGACTTCGAGCCGGGCGACGCCCTCACCATCAACGGCCGCAACGTGCTCTGCTTCGACACCACGCTGTCCTACGAGATCAAGATGGTGAAGGGCGCCGGGATGACCGGAGGCGGTCTCTTCAACAGCCTCTTCACCGGCACCGGCAAGCTCGCCGTCGTCTGCGACGGCCACCCGATCATCATCCCCGTCACCGCGCAGGCACCGGTCTACGTGGACACGGACGCGGTGGTCGGCTGGAGCGCCCGGCTGGAGACCGGCCTGCACCGCTCCCAGTCGGTCGGCTCGATGATCCGCGGCGGCTCGGGCGAGGCGGTCCAGCTGAAGCTGAGCGGCGAGGGCTTCGTCATCGTCCGCCCGAGCGAGGCCACCGAGACGGCGGCGGCGCACTGAACCTGACCGGTGTGGGCCGCCGCTACGGACGGCGCCGGCCCTGGGTGCTGCGCGGGATCACCCTGGAACTCCCGCGCGGCGCCCTCGTACGGATCGAGGGCGGCAACGGCGGCGGCAAGTCCACCCTGCTGCGGCTCCTCGCGGGGATCGACGCCCCGACCGAGGGGCGCATCACGGGCCGCCCGCCCCGCACGGGCTACGTGCCCGAACGCTTCCCGGCGGCGCTGCCGCTCACGGCCGCCTCCTACCTGACCCACCTGGGGCGGGTGCACGGACTGCCGCGCGCCGAGGCGGCCCGCCGGGCGGCCGACCGGCTGGAGCGGTTCGGCGCCGCCGCGTACGCCCGCACCCCGATGGCCGAACTGTCCAAGGGGAGCAGCCAGAAGGTGGCCGTCGCCCAGGCCCTGCTCGCCGAACCGGGGCTGCTCGTCCTCGACGAGGCGTGGACCGGCCTGGACGCCCCCGCCCGGGCCGAGCTGGACCGCGCCGTCACCGAGCGCACCGCCGCCGGAGGCACCGTCGTGTTCGTCGACCACGACCCGCGACGGCTCGCGGGCGCTGCCGACGCCCACCACCGGATCGAGGGCGGGACCCTCGTCCCCGGGTCCCGGACGGCCGGACCCCGCGTACGGATCCACGCGGTCGGGCCGCCCGGCAGCCCGCTGCCCCCCGGCCCGGGCGTCGCACCCGCCCCCGGCGGTGGAGTGCTGCTCACCGTGGACGCCGAACGCTCCGACGCGGTCCTGAGTGAACTGCTCGCGGCCCGGCCGCCCTGGCACATCCGCACCGTGGAGGAACTCCGGTGACCGCCCTGCTCCGTTACCGGGGCGCGCTGCTCCTGCGCTCCCAGCGATGGCTCGCGCCCCTGATCACGTACGCCGCCTTCGTGGCCGCCGGGATCCGCCCGGGCGACCCGGCGCTGGACTCCCTCGGGTTCGCGGCCGCCGGCCTGGTCCCGGCCACCGCCTGGCTGGTCCGGATCTGCGTGACCGGCGAGCCCGACGCGGCCCGCGACTGCACGGCCGCCGCGGCCGGGCCCGTACGGGTGCACGCCGCGGCCCTGCTCACGGCCCTGGCCGGGGCGCTGCTCGCCGGTGCCGCGGCGGCCGCCGTGGCCCTGCTGATCGGTGACCGTGCCGGCGCCGGAGCCGGCCCGGCCGCCCTCGCCGGAGCCCTCGCGGTGGCGGCCTGCGCCCTGACCGGCGCGGCCGTGGGCGCCCTGTGCAGCCGGCCGCTGGTCCGGCGCCGGGGCTACGGCGTCCTGGCCGCGACCCTCGGTTCCCTGCTGGCCTGGCTGCTCGCCTTCTCCCCGGCCCACGGCGCGGTGTCCGCCCTGGTCACGGCGGCGCGCTCGGGGACGGCGCCGCTGCCCCTCGCGCCCCTGGCGGGTGCGCTGCTGCTGGCCGCCGGGGCGGGCACGGCGGCCTGCCTGGCCGCCGCGCGCAGGAGCTAGGCCGGCTCTTTCGGATCTTGCCGGGCCCGCGACGCCCGGCACCGCACCCGGCCGCGTTGTCGGGCACGGCACCGGACGCCGCGGGCTCGGCCGACAAGGTCCGAAAGAGACGACCTAGCCCACGCTCGCGGGGGAGGAGCCGCCCGGGACGAGGAGACGGGGTGGGCCCGTGCCGTCCGCCGGGACCGACCAGATGTCGCTGGTGCGGCCGTCCTGTCCGGGCAGGGCGTAGGCGAGGGTCGAGTCGTCGAGCCAGGCGGCCTGGTCGTCGACGCTGTGCGGTTCGGCCAGCGGCTGCTCGCGCATCGTCGCCAGGTCCAGGACGTACAGCCGCCAGGGTGCCCGGGGGTCGTCGGAGACCTTCTTCTTGAAGGCGACGCGGGCGCCGTCCGGTGACAGCGAGGGACACTCGGCGTTCTCCCGCAGTGCCTTCGCCGACCAGGCGCGCAGGTCGCCCTCGACCAGGTGGGTGGCGCCCCGGGTGGAGACGGTGGCGTAGAAGCGGTTGTCGTCGGCGGCGAAGGTCACGCCCCAGTAGTTGACGTCGGAGTCGTGGTGGCGGGCCCCGCCGAGGGTCAGCGGGATCTGCTCGATCGACTTGATCAGGTAGCCGGTGCGCAGGTCCAGGATCGCCGTCCGGGTGGAGAACGCGGCGGTGTTGTAGGAGTCGCCGGTCGTGAAGGTGGTCCACGACAGGATCCGGCCCGAGGCCGAGACGCGGGCCCGGTTGGGGATGCCGGGAACGGTCACTCTGCGGACCTCCCGCAGCCCCCGGTCGAGTACGAGGGCCTCGGTACGGGCCGGGACCCCGGGCAGCTTGCGCAGGCACAGCGCGTGGTCCCCGGCGGTGTGGAAGCGGTCGCAGGACGGGCCGCCGGTCACGCGGGGCAGACCCGCGCCGGGTTGGCGCGCGACCCGCCCGCCCGCCGTGTCCCGGAAGTAGAGGCCCGGCTCCTCGAGGCGGAAGGAGGCGTCGGCCCGCTGCCCGGGCGGCTGTTCGCGGTGCCGCGCGTGGAGTACGTACCCCAGCGAGCCGCCCGCCAGCAGCAGGACCGCGGTGACGGTGAGGGCGAGGCGGAGCCGGCGGGAAAGGGCGTTCACGGGGCCTCCGGTGCGGTCGGGGAAGCGGCGGGCACAGCGGCGGGCATGATGCGCGAAGCGGCCGCGAGGGCCCCGGCCAGCGCGAGGGCCGCGGCCCAGAGGGCGGGCCGCGACCCCCAGAGGGTCCAGGCCGCCCCGAATCCGGCGGCGCCCACCAGCCGGGCCAGCGCCTGGCCGGTCTGCAGCACGGCGAGCCCGCCCGCCCGGCCGGCCGCGGGCAGCGCGGGCGCGGCGAGCGCCATCAGGACCCCGTCGGTGGCGGCGTAGAAGACGCCCAGCAGGGCGAGCACCCCCACGACGGTCGGTGCCCCGACGGGGGCGAGCAGCAGGGCGTACGCGCCGAGCAGGGCGGCGTGCCCGATCAGGAAGGCCGTCCGGCGCCCGGTGCGGTCGGCGATCCGGCCCGCGGGGACGGCGAGCAGCAGGTAGACGGCGGCGGCCCCGAGCGGAAGCAGCGTGAACAGCACGGGCGGCAGGTCGAGTCCGCGCAGGAGCAGCAGGTAGAGGAAGGAGTCGCCGATGGTGGTGGCGCCGAGCAGGGCCGAGGCGTACAGCACGCGGCGGAAGGCCGGATCGCGCAGGACCGAGGGCCGCGGTGGGGCGGCCCGGGACGCGGGGGGCGCGGTGGCCGGACCGGGCGCGGCCGGGACGTACACCACGAGCAGGAGCACACCGAGCAGGCCGGTGCAGAAACTGACGGCGAACACCGCGTCATAGGCGTCGGCGGTGGCCCACAGCACGGCGAACGCGGCGAGCGGCCCGAGCAGGGCACCCGTGGTGTCCATGGCGCGGTGCACGCCGAAGGACCGGCCGAGGGTCTCCGGAGGCCCGCTGAGGGAGATCAGGGCGTCGCGCGGGGCGGTACGGATGCCCTTGCCGAGCCGGTCGGCGGCGAGCGCCGCGGCGATCGCACCGGTGGCGCTCCCGGCGAGGAGCAGTCCGAGCCGGGAGAGGGCGGAGAGCAGGTACCCGGCGCCGGCGACCCGCTTGTGGTGGCCGCGGCGGTCGGCGAGCCGGCCGCCGAGCAGCCGTACGAGTGCGGTGGCCCCGTTGAACATGCCGTCCAGGAAGCCGAACTGGAGGGGGGTCAGGCCGAGGCCGAGGACGAGGTAGAGCGGCAGCACCGCCGTGACCATCTCGGAGGAGATGTCGGTGACGAGGCTGACCGCGCCGAGCGCGAGGACGGTGGCGGGGACGCGCCGCCGGGCCCCTGGGGTGCGGGGCGGCGCGTCCGGGCGGCCGTTGGCGGCCAGGTACATCAGTGGCAGCTGTACTTCGGGCTCGTGTCCTTGACCTGGCCGTCGGTGGCGACGTAGGTCCACCCGTAGCCGGAGTCGGTGAAGTCCAGCTTCACCACGCCGTACGGTCCGCTGATCCGCTTCTGGCTGTTGGGCTGGACCTCCTCGATCGGGTAGGGCTCGGCGCCGCCCATCCCGCCGACGATCTCCACGATTCCGTCGGCGGTCGCCCGGCCCTCGGGGTCCTGCGGGGCGAACCGCTCGTAGTGGTGGTCGTGCCCGTTCAGGACCAGGTCGGCCCTGGCCGCGTACAGGATCTTCCACACCGGCTTGGAGACCGGGTCGTTGCCGTGTCCGCCGGACGAGTAGAGCGGGTGGTGCCAGTAGGCCGCGACGCATTGCCTGGTGTTCGCGGCGAGGTCGGCCTTCAGCCAATTGAGCTGGGCGGCCTGGTCGAAGGAGTTGGAGTCGAGGGCGATGAAGTGCCAGTTGCCCTCGTCGAAGCTGTAGTAGCTCTTGCCCTGGGGGAAGGCGATGCTGCCGAAGTACGACTTGTACCCGGCGAGCGGGCCGGCCGGGTCGTACGTCTCGTGGTTGCCGGGGACCGGGCGGGTCTTGGCCTTGAAGGCGCCCCAGCTCTTGTCGTAGTAGGCGCGGTAGTCGGAGAGCCGGGCGTCGTCGTACTGGTTGTCGCCCATCGTCAGATAGAACTTCGGGTCGATCCGCTGGGCGAGCGCGGCTGTTCTGGGATGCGCGCAGCCGCTGTCCGACGCGGTGCACTGGGCGGCGATGTCACCTGCGGCGACGACCGTGAAGGAGCCGCCGGGCGGCGGCCCGCCGTCGACGGCGCCGTACACCTCGGCCTCGAAGAGCGAGTAGCCGTACGAGGTTCCGCGCGCGGTGCCCTGGACGCGCAGGTACCGGCCCTTGCCGGACAGGCCGGTCCAGTCGTCGACGCCGCCGTTGCCGGCGGCCTCGGTGGCGAGCGCGGTCCAGGCGGCACCGTCGGCGGACACCTCGACGCGGTACGCCCGGGCGTAGGCAGCCTCCCAGGTGAGGCGCACCCGCGAGACGGTGGCGAGGGAGCCGAGGTCGACCCGGATCCACTGCGGGTCCTTGCCCTCGGCGCTGGCCCAGCGGGTGGCCGGGTCGCCGTCGAAGGCGTTCTTCGCGGAGAGCGAGGAGCTCTCGGTGGAGGACGCGGTGGCCGGCTTGCCGCGCGATATGAGGGGATCGGTGGCGGCCCCGGCCCGTTCGGGCCAGGCCAGGAGCAGCGCGGCGACGAGCGCGAGTGCGGCGACGCCGGCGAGGAGGAGGGTGCGGAGTCTGCCGCGTAACAGCGGGGGACGAGCGGAGGCGTTCAGGCGCATACCTGGAACTCCCTGCCTTGAAGGGCGGCGAGAGCTGGACACTGGTGCGGGGCGCCGCACCCGTCCGCGGGCGGGCAGGGGACGACGCCACGGCGGCCGGGTCAGAGCTCTCGCTGAGCGCGTCATGCCCGTGGGGGTGGGCACCGCGCCAAGCCGCCGCCCGGGACACTAACAGGAAGGAAACTTTCCTACCAGTGTGCGGACGGCAGTTGTGGAGGCCGTTCTCGGCAGTGGTTCCGCGGCCCGGGCCGGTAGGCTCACGGGTATGGATTCGCCGGACGCGACCCCGTCGTACTGCCCCGCCCCCGCCGCCCCGGCCGGGCGGGTGCCCGGACCGCCGTACGCGGACTGCGTGGAGTGCGGGAAGCCCACCGAGTACGGGGTCGCGACCCCGGGCGTGGTGCTCTGCCCGGTGTGCGAGTGGCAGGACGCCCAGCGCACCGCCTGCTCCGGATAGTCGCTACTTCCCGATCAGCTCGGAGACCTTCACGAAGCGGTAGCCGCGCTTGCGCAGCTCCGGGACGATCCGTTGCACGGCCTCCTCGGTGACCGGGGCGGCGCTGCGCGTGCAGTGCATGACCACCACCGAACCGGGCTTCACCCCGGCGAGCACCTGCTCGGCCACGGCGGCCGGGTCCTTGGCGAAGGCGTCCCCGCTGACCACGTCCCACTGGACGGCCGTGACCTTGGCCGTGGACACGGCCCGCAGCGCCTGGTCGTCGTAGCACCCGCCGGGGAAGCGGAAGTACGGGACGGTGTTGACCGCGCCCGCCTGCCGGAAGGCGGCGAAGGCCCGGTCCACGTCGGCGCGGGCGGCCGCCGCGTCGAGCGCGGGAAGCCCGTAGCAGGGGGACGTGAAGGCGTGGTGGCTGTACGAGTGGTTCGCGATCTCGAAGTTCGGGTCGGTGCCGATCGACTTCGCCTGGTCCGGGTACTCCTCGGCCCAGCGGCCCGTCATGAAGATCGTCGACGGCACCTTCAGGGTGCGCAGGGTCGAGATCAGCGCGGGGTTGTCGAAGTGCTCCCCGCCCTCGGCGCGCGGCCCCTGATCGGAGGTCATGTCTGCGTCGAAGGTCAGCGCCACGGTCTTGTCCGTCTGCTGCTTCGCCCGCTCGAAGACGGGGGTCAGGCCGTTCGGGCCCGGCGCCATGGTCGGGGGCTTGGCGGGGGCACCGGCCTGCGGAGCCGCGGCGGGCGATCCGGAGGCCGACGGGGAGGCGGAGCCCGCGGCGGCGGGGGTGCCCATACGGGCGGCCTCGCGGCCGGCGTCCGGCGCGCCGGCGCCGCCCCCGCATCCCGCGAGGACGGCGCCGAGCATCGCCGTGGCAGCTGCGGCAGCTACTTTTCGTACGGAATTGGTCACGTACGCAAACTATATGACTAACCGATCAGAAGAATGAACGACAGGCGGTCGAGCGGAACTCACCCCGCCGGCAGCAGCCTGCGGCACTCCTCGATGTCGAACTCCCCCTTCGGATACCGCGGATCGAGGTCTTCGAGATGCTCCCGCAGCACCCGGCGGCGGTCCCCCGCGGTGCGATCTTCCGGCAGACCGAACGGGAGCGCGAGGTCAGTGCCAGGGCCCCGTCACGGCGAACGTGGTGCCGGGTGCGTAGGCGTTCACGAACATCGTCCGCCCGTCGGGGGAGAAGGTGACCCCGGCGAACTCCCCCCACTCCGGGGCGCCGGGCCGCCCGATGTCCTCTGCGTTGCGGGCCATCGGGTAGACCTCGCCGCTCGTCGTCACCCCGAAGACGTACTGCGCCCCGCCGCCGTCCTCGCAGACCATCAGTCCGCCGTCCGGGCCCGGGCAGATGTTGTCGGGGGAGTCCCCGGGCAGCGCGATGTCGGCGGCCGGGCCGAACAGCACGTCCAGCCGCAGCACCGAGCGCCGCGGATCGTAGAACCACACCTGCCCGTGATGGTCGGCGGCCGCCCCCTCGGCGCTGCGGGCGAAGCTGGACACGAAGTGGACTCCGCCGTCGCCCCAGTAGCAGCCCTCCAGCTTCTGGGCGTGGGTGATCCCGCCCGGCCCGAAGTCCTGGAGCCGGATCGGTGTCCCGGCCGCCGAGGGGTCCGGTACGGTCACCCACTCCACCGGGAACCGCGCCCCCGGCTCGTCCACCGCCGCCAGGTCCGCCAGCCCCGGGACCCGCATGGCCTCCAGCCGGCCCCCCGCCCGCAGCGAGCCGAGCCCCGCGAGCGGCCGCTGCGGCAGGAACCGGTAGAAGAGCCCGAAGGGCCGGACGAAGGCGTCCTCCGTCTCGTAGACCACCCCGCGGTACGGGTCCACGGCGACGGCCTCGTGGGCGAAGCGGCCCATCGCGGTGAGCGGGACCGCGCCCGAGCGGTGCGGGTCGGCGGGGTCCACCTCGAAGACGTATCCGTGGTCCCGGGTGTAGCCGGAGGTGCCCGCGCGGTCCTCGGTCTCCTCACAGCTCAGCCAGGTGTTCCAGGGGGTGCGGCCGCCCGCGCAGTTGACGGCGGTGCCGGCGAGGGCGACCCGCTCGCCCGTGACCCGTCCGGCCGCGTCGAGCTCCAGGGCGGTGCAGCCGCCGAGGGCTTGGGGGTCGTAGGTCAGTCCCGGGACGGCGGGGACGCGCAGGGCCGCGGTGGTGCGGTTCTCGTGGTTGCGGACCAGCCGCACGCGCCCGCCGCCCGCGTCGAAGGCGGCCATGCCGTCGCAGTTGGCGGGCACGGGGCCCTCACCGGAGCGCAGCGAAGCGCCGGCCCGGGAGAGCACCCGGTACGTGAACCCCGCGGGCAGGTCGAGCAGCCCGCGCGGATCGGCCACCAGCGGCCCGTAACCGCGGTCGGTCCGGGGGGCCCGGGGTGCGCGGGTGGCACGGGCGGCCCGGGCGTCGCCACCGGCGAACAGCGCGCCGAACGCCCCGCTGAAGGCGATCGTGCCCGCGGCGAGCAGGCTGCGCCGGGTGACGGACTCCGGCGGCCGCACGGGCGGCATCAGACGGCGGGCTTGGGGCGGGTGGTGCCCGGGAGGCAGTTCACCGCCTGGTTGAAGGTCTTGAACAGGCCGCCGGGATTCTTCTTCCAGAGCCACATGTGCAGGGCGTAGTGCACCGGCTGACCGGGGAAGTTGCCGGGCCGGGGGCCCTGGAAGGCGGTACCGAACATCGTGGGGCGGTCGTCGTCCGTCGTCACCTTCTGGTCGCGGTCGTAGACCAGCCACTGGACCGCGACGAGCCGCTTGCCGCCGCGTCCGTCGTCCTCGTAGAACAGTGCGGCGGGCTTCGCCGGGTCGACGGAGTTGTCGTACTTGTGATTGAAGTGCGGGTAACCGAGCGCGCCGGTGCCCGCCTTGTCGACGACGCAGTACTGGTCGGGCTTGTAGCCCGCCGCCACCGCGTTGGCGTGCACCTGGAACCTGGCGGTCGCCGCGTACACGAGGGCCCGGTCGCCCAGGGCCCGGCCGGGGCCCGGGTCCGCCGCGGCGGACGGGGCGCAGGGAGCGGCGAGGGCCGCCAGGGTGAGCGAGGCGGCTGCGGTGAGGGCCGGGGCGAGACGGCGGGCCATGCGCGGGCTCCTTGTGACGGGCTGGCTGGGGCACCTGCAGCCCTTCCCCGGGCCGCCGCGCCCGCCACACACTCGGCCCGGACGGACGACCGCCGATCGGCTGACGGCCGGCCGGACCCGTCCCGGCCACCGCCGCGGCCGGCTCACTCGAACGGGAAGGCCGCCGTTTCGCGAGGCATCCGTACGGGGAACCGGTGATGTCCCCAGAAGGCGAATGCGACGGAGGCTACGGACCATGGCGCAGCAGGATGCGGCACCGAACGGCGGAGGCGAGCTGCACGAGATCGTCTCGGCCGTGTCCCGGGGCGCGCCGGAGTACCGGCAGTGCCCCCACCCCCTGTACGCCACCCTGCGCGAGCAGGCACCGGTGTGCCGGCTGACTCCTCCGCACGGGATCGACACGTACCTCATCACCCGTCACGACGACGCCCGAGACGCACTGTCGGACCCCCGGTTCAGCAAGAACATGCACGGCGCCATCGACACCTACCACGCCGTGTACGGCAGCTTCTTCGACGCGCTCGACGACAACGTGCTCTTCTCCGACCCGCCCCGGCACACGCGGTTGCGGCGCATCCTGCGGAGCGCCTTCACCCCCCGGCGGGTGGAGCAGATGCGCCCGAGGATCACCGAGATCGCCGAGCAGATCCTTCGCGAATGCCGCAGGGCGGGCACGGTCGATCTGATGGCCTCGTTCGCCTTCCCGCTGCCCATCGCGGTCCTGTGCGAACTGATGGGCATCCCGCAGGAGGACCGCCCGGAGATCCTGGAGCAGTTCGCGGTGGTGACCCGCTCCCGGTTCGATCCCAGCAGGAGGGCGGAGCTGAAGGCCGCCGAGGAGCGCCTGCAGCACCGGTTGGAGCGGCTCATCTCGGACACCCGCGACCACCCGTCGGACTCTTTCCTCAGCGACCTCCTCCAGGCGGAGGAACGGCTGGAGGATCCCGAACTGGTGGCGTCGCTGTGGGTCCTGTTCTTCGCCGGCCACAAGACCACCGCCTACCAGATCGGGAACTCCGTCCTCAACCTGCTGCTGCGCCCCGACCAGGCGGCGATGCTCCGCAGGGACCCCGCGCTCGTCCCGCGCGCGGTCGAGGAAATGCTGCGCTTCGAGGGATCGGTGGAGACGTCGACCTTCCGGTACGCGGCGCAGGACGCCGAGATCCGGGGCACGCTCATCCCCGAGGGCTCCCTCGTGCAGATCGCGATCTCCTCGGCCAACCGGGACCCCGAGAAGTTCGACCTGCCCGACGAGCTGGACGTGACGCGCGAGGGCCTCCAGGGGACCCACCTGGGCTTCGGGCACGGAACCCACTACTGCCTGGGGGCGCCCCTGGCGCGGCTCGAACTCGAGATCGCGATCGGCTGCCTCCTGCGGGAGTTCCCGGACATGGAGCTCGCCGACGCACAGGAGACCGGGAGGGCGTGGCTCAAGGGGCCCGTGCCGGCGTTCCGCGGCCTCGAACACCTCCGGATCGTCCTGGAGCCCGCGCGTGCCGGCGGGGACCCGGGCGAGCCGTCCCTGGCCTCCGTGGCCTCCGGAAAGTAACCCAGACCCGATGGGCGGTGGATTGGCATGACGGATTCCGTGAGTACCTCCCCGGTGCGCCTGCTGGGAACACCGGCGGACGAACTGCGCATTGCCGCGGTGGGCACCAGTGAGGTCATCCGGGTCGCGCACGGCTCCTCCGTACCCGGCACGCATGACGCGGCCGGCGCGGTTCATTCGAAGATCGACATGCATCATCACTTCTGCGCGCCGCAATGGCGCGACTGGGCCGCGCACCACGGACTGATCAAGCCGGAACGGCTGCCCCCGTGGACCCGGCTCGACACCGGGGCGGCGATCCGCTTCATGGACGACGCGGGCATCACCACCGCCGTCCTCAAACCGATGCTGCCGGCGCGCTACCGGTCGTCGGCGCAACTGCGGGAAGCGATCAACATCACGCTGCAGTCGATGATCGAGGTAGCGCAGTCGCACCCGGGACGGTTCTCGTACTACGTGCCGCTGTTCCTGGACGACCCCGAGGCCTCGTCCTGGGCCGTACGCCGCGGGCTCGGGCAGCTCGGCGCCGTCGGGGTGAACGTGACGGCCAACTACGGGGGCGTCTACCTCGGCGATCCCGCCTACGACCGGCTGTTCCACGAGCTGAACGACTACTCCGCCGTGGTGGACACCCACCCGCACAATCTTCCCGACGGCCCGCCCGGAGGGCCGGGTGCGGCCGGTGGCCCCGGTGCGTCGACGGTTCCGGGCATTCCGAACTTCATGTGCGACTTCCTGCTGGACACCACGCGCGCCGCCGTGAACATGATCAGCAGGAGGACGCTGGACCGCTTCCCGGACCTCTCCGTCGTCCTGCCGCACGCCGGGGGCTTCCTGCCGTACATCGCGACGCGCCTGCAGGCCCTCGGGCGGTTCTGCGAACCGAGCGTCGAACCCGCCGCCGTCCGCGACCACCTGAGCCGCTTCTACTACGACACGGCTGGCCCCATGGCGCCCGCCACGACCCTGCTGGAGCACGTGCCGGCCGACCACATCCTCTTCGGCACCGACTGGCCCGCCGCTCCCGCCGACACGGTCATGGACCTGGCGCTCCCCTCCCTCGAAGCGGACCCGGCCTTCACCCCGGAGCAGCTGCAGGGGATCTACCACGACAACGCGATGCGCCTGATCCCGCAGTTGGCGACCGCCTGACGGGGGCGCGGGCCGCACCCCGCGGCCCGCGCCCCCGCCGGAGCGGAAGCGGGAGGATCAGACGAGCTTGGCGCTCAGGGTGATCGTGGTGCCCGTCAGCGCCTGGCTGACCGGGCAGTTCGCCTTGGCGTCCTCGGCCGCGGCGGTGAACGCGTCGGCGTCCAGGCCCGGCACCTCGCCCTCGGTGGTGAGGTGGATGCCGGTGATGCCCTTGCCGGGCACGAAGGTGACGGCGGCCGAAGTGGTCAGCTTGGCCGGCGGGTTGCCCGCCTTCGCCAGGACGTTCGAGAAGGCCATGTTGAAGCAGCTGGAGTGCGCGGCGGCGATGAGCTCCTCCGGGCTGGTCCGCCCGTTTGCCGCCTCGTCGGTGCGCGCGGGCCAGGAGACCGGGTAGCTGCCGAGGCCGGACGAGTCGAGGGTGACGACGCCCTTGCCCTCGAACAGGTCGCCTTCCCAGACGGCGTGTGCGTTGCGTGTGGCGGCCATGGTGGATCCCTTCGTAGAAGTGGGAACGGCCGGAGTACCCGAAGGTCCCCGGCGTCCCCAAACCTACTGGGAGACCAGGGGCTTCGCGTCGCGTGCCAGCGCGGTGAGCCGCGATATGGCGCGGAAATACTTCTTGCGATAGCCGCCGTTCAGCATTTCCTCACTGAACAGCTTGTCGAAGGGGACCCCGGAGGCCAGGACCGGGATCTCGCGGTCGTACAGCCGGTCGGCCAGTACCACCAGCCGCAGCGCCGTCGACTGGTCCGGCACCGGGCCGACGCCGGTCAGGCAGACGGCCGTCAGGCCGTCGGTCAGCGCGCCGTAGCGGCTCGGGTGCACCCTGGCCAGGTGTTCGAGCAGGCCGGGGAAGTCGTCCAGGCTCGCGCCCTCGGTCGCGTACGCGGCCTTGGTGACCTGCTCGTCGGAGAACGGAGCAGGGGCCTCCGGAAGGCCGCGGTGGCGGTAGTCCTGGCCGTCGATGCGCAGCGGCCGGAAGTGGGCCGACAGCCCCTGGATCTCGCGCAGGAAGTCGGCGGCGGCGAAGCGGCCCTCGCCGAGCTTGCCCGGCAGCGTGTTGGAGGTGGCGGCGAGCGCCACGCCCTGCTCGACGAGGCGGCTGAGCAGCGAGGACACCAGGACGGTGTCGCCCGGGTCGTCCAGCTCGAACTCGTCGATGCACAGCAGCCGGTGTCCGCCCAGGGTCTGCACGGTCTGCTGGAAGCCGAGCGCGCCGACCAGGTTGGTCAGCTCCACGAAGGTGCCGAAGGCCTTGAGCGCGGGCTCGGCGGGGGTGGCGTGCCACAGGGAGGCGAGCAGGTGGGTCTTGCCGACGCCGTAGCCGCCGTCGAGGTAGACCCCGCGCGGGGCGGCCGGGGCGGCCGGCTTCTTCGAGAACCAGCGCTTGCGGCCGGAGCCGGTGGCGTGCGCCCCGCCCAGCCCGGCGGCGAAGCCGCTCAGCACGGTGACGGCCTCGGACTGGCTCGGCTGGGTCGGGTCCGGGTTGTACGTGTCGAAGCGCACCGAGTCGAAGCGCGGCGGCGGCACCATCTCGGCCACCAGCCGCTCGGCGGGCACCCGGGGCTCGCGCGCGCAGAGGGCCTGGGGGCCCGCGTCGGCTATATGAGGCCGGCCGGAGGTGTAACCGGAGGTGGAGAGAGATGTTGACACAGCTCTTAACTCTACGGGGCGTGGCACACTGCACCGATGCGACGCCTGTTCCCTGTGACCGATCAGACATCAGCCTCGCCCCGGGATCCGGCCGACCTGGCCGACCGGGAGTGGTCGCTCGACGAGCTGGCGGAGGCCTACGCGTACCCGGAGCTGGCGGCGGACGGCCACTGGCTCCGGGCGAACATGGTCTCCACCCTGGACGGGGCGGCCCAGCACGACGGACGCTCGCAGCCCATCTCCGGCGAGACCGACATGCGGATCTTCGGCACCCTGCGGGCGCTGGCCGATGTGGTGGTCGTCGGCGCGGAAACGGTTCGCCAGGAGGGCTACCGCCCCGCCCGGGCCCGGGAGGCCTTCGCCGCCCGCCGGGCCGCCTCCGGGCAGGGCCCGGCCCCCGCCATCGCCGTGGTCACCGCGAGCCTGGACCTGGACTTCTCGCTGCCCCTGTTCACCTCGCCGCTGGTGCCGACCCTGGTGGTCACCGGAGCCGCCGCGCCGGCCGCCCGGGTGGCCGAGGCGGTCGGGGCCGGGGCCGAGGTCGTGGTGGCCGGTGAGGGCGCGGGCGTGGACACCGCCCGGGCGGTCCGGGAGCTCGCCGCGCGCGGGCTGCGCCGCCAGCTCACCGAGGGCGGGCCCCGGCTGCTGGGCCAGTTCGTGGCCGCCGACGCGCTGGACGAGCTGTGCTTGACGATCTCCCCGATGCTCGCGGCGGGCGGGGCCCAGCGGATCGCCGGCGGCCCTTCCGTCACGGTTCCGCACCGGCTCGCGCCCGCGTGTGTACTGGAAGAGGCCGGGTTCCTCTTCACGAGCTACCGTCGGATCTGACAAGGCCCGGAATTTGTCGTTCCGCTTTGCTTCCGCTGGGCACATAACTGGGCAGGTATGTCTGCGCAGGCCCCGTGCGACAGCGGGGCAGGATGGTTTCCGCAGGGGTCGGCCGGCCGGCCTCGGCCCATGAAGGAGAGGGCGTCCGTGTTCACGAGCGTATTGATGATCGAGCAGCCGTTGACGGCGGTGGACGTGGACTTCGTCACCACCCTGCACGGGGACGACGCGGTCTCCTTCATCGTCCTCATGCAACCCCGGGGCGACCAGGACCGACTGCTGCGCGCCATCGACGACGTAGCGCTCGGTGAGCTCCCCGAGGCCATCCACGAGGGTGACGAACCCGAGGGCGACGATGCCCTCGGCCCCGCCGCACACGCCCTCGCGCACTCCCTGAACGCGCTGCGCGCCAAGGGCGCCAAGGCCGTCGGGCAGATCATCGAGGACCACCCGCTCGACAAACTGAAGACCGTCGTGGACGAGCACGGCGCCGACGAGGTGATCGTCCTGACCGCCCCGCACTTCGTGGAGGAGTTCTTCCACCGGGACTGGGCCTCCCGCGCCCGCCACAAGGTCGGCGTTCCCGTGCTCAAGCTCTTCGCCCACAACGAATAGGCTGGGGCCAGTCAGAGCCTCACGCGCACCCGCACGACACGATCCTGGAGCGACCTGAATGAAGCCCGGCCTGCCGACCGCGATGGAACGGCCCCACTTCATCGGTATCGGCGGCGCCGGCATGTCCGGCATCGCGAAGATCCTGGCCCAGCGGGGAGCGCGGGTCGCGGGCAGCGACACCCGCGGCGACTCCGAGACCGCCGAGGCGCTGCGCGCCCACGGCGCCACCGTCCACGGCGGTCACGCGGCCGGGAACCTCGCCGCCGACTCCACCTGCGTGGTCGTCTCCAGCGCCATCCGCGCCGACAACCCCGAGCTGGCCCGTGCCGCCGAGCTCGGCATCCCCGTCGTGCACCGCTCCGACGCGCTGGCCGCCCTGATGGACGGGCTGCGCCCGATCGCCGTCGCCGGCACGCACGGCAAGACGACCACCACCTCGATGCTGGCGGTGTCCCTCTCGGCCCTGGGTCTGGACCCCTCCTACGCCATCGGCGGCGACCTGGACGCCCCCGGCTCCAACGCCCACCACGGCGAGGGCGACATCTTCGTCGCCGAGGCGGACGAGAGCGACCGCACCTTCCACAAGTACACCCCGCAGGTCGCGATCATCCTCAACGCGGAGCTCGACCACCACGCGAACTACGCCTCCATCGAGGAGATCTACGAGTCCTTCGAGACCTTCGTCGGCAAGGTCGTGCCCGGCGGCACCCTCGTCGTCGCCCACGGCCAGGAGGGCGCGGCCGAGATCGCCCGCCGGGTCGCGGGCCGGGAGGGCCTCACCGTCGTCACGTACGGCGAGGAGGAGGGCGCCGACGTCCGCATCACCAAGATCACCCCGCGCGGCCTGACCAGCGAGGTCACCGTGGTCCTGGACGGCCGGATGCTCACCTTCACCGTCTCGGTCCCCGGCCGCCACTACGCGCACAACGCCGTGGCGGCCCTCGCCGCGGGCGTGGCCCTCGGCATCCCGGCGCACAACCTGGCGAGCGCGCTCGGCAAGTACACCGGCGTCAAGCGCCGCCTCCAGCTCAAGGGCGAGGCCGCCGGCGTCCAGGTCATCGACTCCTACGCGCACCACCCCACCGAGATGACCGCCGACCTGGAGGCCATCCGCGGAGCCGCCGGGGACGCCCGGATCCTGGTCGTCTTCCAGCCGCACCTCTTCTCCCGCACCCAGGAGCTGGGCAAGGAGATGGGCCGGTCGCTGGCGCTCGCCGACGCCTCCCTGGTCCTGGACATCTACCCGGCCCGCGAGGACCCGATCCCCGGCGTGACCAGCGAGCTGATCATCGCGGCCGCCCGGTCGGCGGGCGCCGACGTCACCGCCGAGCACGACAAGGCGGCCGTCGCCGACGCCATCGCGGGAATGGCCAAGCCCGGTGATCTCGTTCTCACCATGGGCGCGGGCGACGTCACGGACCTCGGTCCGGCCATCCTCGCCCGGCTGTCGAGCTGAAGGTCACAGGGAGCGGGAGAGTCATGTCGTACGAGGTCGAGAAGACGGACGAGCAGTGGCAGGCGGAGCTGACCCCGTCCGAGTACCAGGTACTGCGCCTGGCGGGCACCGAACCGGCCTTCCGCGGTGAGTACACGGACACCAAGACGGACGGCGTCTACTCCTGCCGCGGCTGCGGGTCCGAGCTGTTCCGCTCGTCGGAGAAGTTCGAGTCGCACTGCGGCTGGCCGTCCTTCTTCGACCCGAAGGACACCGACGCGGTCGAACTGATCGCGGACACCTCGCACGGCATGGTCCGCACGGAGGTCCGCTGTGCGACGTGCGGGTCCCACCTCGGCCACGTGTTCGAGGGTGAGGGCTACCCGACCCCGACGGACCAGCGCTACTGCATCAACAGCATCTCCCTGCGCCTGACCCCGACGGAGGGCTGACGCCGCGGCCCGCGGCCGCGGCCCCGGGAACGCACGACAGGACGGCCGCCACCGGACCCGGTGGCGGCCGTCCTGTCGTGCGTTCCCGGGGGCTGCACCTGCTCCGGTTCGCGGTGGCGAACCGGGCCGGCGGGCCCGTACGTGCGGCGGGTCAGGTGATGACGCGGACGGAATCCGGCTTGGGGAAGGGCATCCTCACCCAGCCCGCGGGCCAGCCCCCGTCGTAGGGGTCCCCGGGTTCGGTCACGAGCAGTCGGGGGACGCGCCACAGCCACCACTGCTCCTCGCCGCCGCGGCCGGGCCACCCGATCGTCGCCGCGCGGAACCGTTCGTCGAGCTCGTGGAGCCTCGGCTGCCGGGCCGACCGGACGCGCGGGGGCAACAGGGGCCAGACGCGGGCCAGCGTGGTCCGGCACCAGATGTCGCTGTCGAACTCGGCGAGGCACCACGCGTAGCCCTCCTCCACGCCCGCCACCTCGTCGCCCCAGCAATCGAGCAGCGCGGAGAACGTGCAGGGCTGGCCGCCCGCCCAGCGGTCGGCCCCGGCCGCGACCATGGCCGCGTGCACGGCCTCCTGCTCCTGCGTGGTCACGAGCACCCCGTCCGTGCGTCCGAGGGCGGCGAGGGCAGGATCGGGACCCACGTCCACCCGGAGAGCGGGCGGGGTGCTCCCGAGCAGGGTCTCCCCGCCGCCGCCCCGATCATCCGCAGGCCGCGTCCCCCGGGTCAACGGATTTCGCCGGGCGGACCCGGACTCCCTCCGCACCGGCAGCCGGAAGCGCCCGGTGTCCTGACGCTCGGACAGCTCGCCGATGCCCGCTTCGGCCCGCTCCGTCCGGTTCGGCCGGTCCGGGCCGAAGTCGTCCTCCCCGTACCGCCGATGACCGCTCGGGGGCCCGGCGGAGCGGCGGCCGGAACATGACGGGGCGGCAATGATGTCGAGTACATCGCAGTTCGATTCCGATCCGATCTCTGGCCTGCGATGATTCGCCGCAAGTAGCACGCTTCGGCCAACGGGGACAGCTATCCGATTCTTCGCCATGTCTGGTTATGATCGGCACCCTCCCGCCGTCCCCCGCTCGCGAGGACCGATGTCTCCCATAGAACCCGAAGGCATACGACGGCAGTCGACGCCCCGTCGGCGGCGCACCGTGCGCCTGCGCACCCTGCTCATCTGGCTGGCGGTGGTCCCCACCGTCGCGATGGGCACCCAAGTGGCTTTGACCGCGGAGCGGTTGCTGGACCAGTCGGAGCAGCTGCGGTCCGACGTGGTGGCCGCCGAGCAGATCGGCGCCCCGCTCTACACGCTCATGGTCGACATGCAGGCCGAGCGGACGGCGACCGCCTCCCGCTGGGCGGAGACCGGCGGGTCCGAGGGCGAACTGCGCGCCCGGCGCGAGGCCACGGACCTGGCCGCGGCCGAGTTCCGCCGCCTGGCGGTCGATCCGTCGAGGTCCTTCGGGGAAGTGACCCGGCAACTCGACAAGCTCGCCGACCACCGTCAGCGGGCGGACACCCGCAGCGGCACCGCCGACAGCACGCTGGCCTACTACTCCGAGGTGATCGGCAAGGTCATCCAGGTGTACCAGCAGGAGTTCAGCCACGCCGAGGACGCCGAACTCGCCCAGGCGAGCCGCCCCGTGGTGTCGATGCTCCAGGCCACGGAGATGGTGGCGCGCGAGGACACCGTCCTGGCCCTGGCCGGGCCGTCCGGGGAACTGAGCTTCGCCGGCTACGACCAGTTCGTCAGCGCCCTGGGCGCCCAGCGGTACCTGCACGAGGCGTTGATCGTGCCGCACCTCACGGCGCGGGACCAGCGGTTCTACGAGCGGGTCGTCGGCTCCACGGACTGGCAGACCAAGACGCGCATCGAGAGCGCGGTCCTCTCCGGGCACAAGGACATCGTCTCGGGCATCAGGCTGCCCGCCGAGATCGCGGGCTGGCCCTCCGCGCACGCCAACTTCTCGGTGCAGATGACCACGCTCAACATCGACCTGGCCCGCTCGGTCCTCGCCCGCGGCGACGCCAAGGCCGCCGAGCTGCAGACCGAGGTCGCCTGGCTGATCGGGGGCAGCGCCGGCGGGCTGCTGGCCGTCGTCGTCGTGGTCGTCATCACCACCCGGTCGGTCCTGCGCCGCCTCCACGACCTGCACGAACGCACCGTGACCGTCGCGGAGGAGACACTGCCCGACGTCGTCTCCCGGCTCCAGCGCGGACAGACCGTGGACCCCGAGGCCCTGCCGGCCGTGAGCGGGGACCGGGACGAGGTCGGACGCATCAGCGACGCGTTCGCCCGGGCCGTCGCCGTGTCCGTCGACGGACACCGCCGGCTCGCCGCCGAGCGCCACGGATTCGGCCTGTTCGCCTCCGGCATCGCCTCGCGGACCGGGAACCTGGTCAGCCGCCAGCTGAGCCTCACCGAGGACCTCCAGGACACCTTCGGCCACGACGAGGCGCTGCTCGCGGAGCTGATGAAGGCCGACCAGCTGACGGTCGGCATGCGGCGCCAGATCGAGAACCTCCTCATCCTCGCGGGCGGTGAGGTCCCCGACCCGCACACCGAGCCGATGCGCGTGGCCGACCTGCTGCGCGAAGCGGCCGCGGAGGTCGAGGACTTCCGGCGCATCGAGCGGCAGGCCCTGGACGAGACCAGTGTGGAACCGAGCGCGATCAGCCGGATCAGCCACCTGCTCGCGGAACTGCTGGACAATGCCACCCGGTTCTCCCCGCCGCGCGCCAAGGTGGTCATCCGCGCCGAGGTGGTGGCGGACGGGCTGTCCGTCGAGATCGAGGACCGCGGGCCGCGCGTGAGCCCGGAGCGCTACGAGGAGATGAACGGGCGCCTGCACGCGGCCCCGCCGTACTCCGTCCTGGCGCAGAACGCCCACCGGCTCGGGCTCTTCGTCGTCGGGCACCTCGCCGAGCAGCTCCGGGCCACGGTCACCCTGCGACGCTCGGTGTACGGCGGCACCTCGGCGGTGGTGATCCTGCCCCATGAGCTGCTGGTGGCCACCGACGACCGGGACCCGCGCGCCCCCGAGCCCGAGCCGCAGCGTGCGCTGGAGGCCCCGGCCCCGGTCCCGGAGCTGCTCCCCGCCCCCGACCCGGAGCCCGCTCCGGCTGATTCGGTGCCGGAACCGTCCGCGGCGAGCGGGCCCGAGCCCGCCCCCGAGCCGGTCGTGCACACGAGCGCCGGCCTGCCGAGCCGCCGTACCAAGGCACCCGCGGCCGTGCCCGCGGCCGCACCCGCCCCCGCGCTGGTACCCGCACTCGCGGTCCGCCCGGCCCTCCCGGAGCGCGTCCCGCAGACCCACATCGCCGAGCAGCTGCGCGAGCCCCGCGCGCAGGAGACCGTGGTCCGGCCCGACACCGCGACACCCGAAGAGGTGGCCGATGCCTGGGCGGACTACGAACAGGGGACCCAGACAGTGGAAGAAGAGCTCCGACGGGATCAGCCATGACCACCTCACCGAACACTGCGGCAGCCAACGACGCGATCTACAGCGTCCTCGACAACAACCTGAGCAGGATCGCCGGCGTCCAGGGAGCCGTGCTCCTGTCCAACGACGGCATCAAGCTCAGCGCCTACCTGCTGGACGAGCCCCAGGCCGAGCGCATGGCGGCCGCGGCCTCCGGCATCGCGTCCACGATGAAGGCGATATCCCGGGACGTCGACGGCGGCCGCGTCATCCGCCAGCTCGTCGAGATGGACGACCGGTACCTGTGCATCGTCGGATGCGGCGAGGGCAGCACGCTCATCGTGGTGACCTCCCGCAAGGCGCGGCTCGGCGAGCTGGGCGGCGAGGCCGTACGGACCGCGCAGGCGCTCGGCGAGTGGCTGGGCACCCCCGAGCGCGGCCAGCCGTCCGCATAATGCCGCAGGACGAGCCACAGCCACAGCCCGCCGGCCGCCGCCGGACGCGGCTGTACGCCCTGACCGACGGGCGTACGGCCGCAGCGCACAACGTCCTCACCATGGACACCACGATCACGGCGGCGACCGGCGCGGACGTGGACGGCGGCCTGCCCACCGAGTGGCAGGAGATCCTCGCCATGTGCGCGCCGCCGGGCGGGCGGGCGGTCGCCGAGATAGCGGCGCGGATGAACATCCGCCTCACCCCGATGACGCTGCTCCTCGGTGAACTCGCCGACCGCGGGCTGATCCACCACCGGCCGCCCCTGGCGGTCGCCGAGACCACCGACGTGCACCTGCTCATGAGAATCAGGGACAGCCTTGCCCGGATATGACACGACCGAGACCGCCCACCGGGAACCGGCCCCGGTCAAGATCCTCGTCGCCGGCGGGTTCGGGGTCGGGAAGACGACGCTGGTGGAGACGATCTCCGAGATCGAGCCGCTGCGCACGGAGGAACGGCTGACCGCCGCCGGTGTCGGCGTCGACGACCTCGACGGCATCGAGTCCAAGACGGTGACCACCGTGGCGATGGACTTCGGCCGGCTCACCCTCACCGACGCCGGAGTCGTCCTCTACCTGTTCGGCACGCCCGGCCAGGAACGCTTCTGGTTCATGTGGGACGACCTGCTGAACGGCGCGCTCGGGGCGATCGTGCTGGTCGACACCGGCCGCCTCGACCGCAGCTTCCCGGCCGTGGACTTCTTCGAGAGCCGCGGCCTGCCCTTCGTGGTCGGCGCGAACTGCTTCCACGGCGAACAGCCCTACACCGCCGAGGAGATCGCGGCCGCGCTGCACCTGCGCGATCCGAACACGCCCGTCCTCATGCTCGACGCCCGCTCCCGTACGGACGTCCGCGCGTCCCTGATCGCGCTGCTCGACCTGCTCATCACCAAGGCGCAGGCCCCGGCGCCCGTCAGCGGCTGAGCCCGGGCCGGGCCGCCGTCACCGACGCCAGGTGGTCGGCCAGGCTCCGGTGCGGGCTCCAGCCCCGCGCCCGGGCCCGGGTGAGGTCCAGTACCACCGGGTGCGCCAGCTGGTCCACCGCGTAGCGGCTGAGGGCCGGTTCGGTGCCGGCCGCCGTCGCCACGGCCTCCGCGATCCGCGCCGCCGCGGCGGCCACCGGCAGCGGGAGGTGCCGGATCCGGGCCCGGACGCCGTGGGCGCGCAGCACCGCCCGCACCGCGGCGTCGCGGCCGTACGGCTCGCCGTCGGCGATGTTGTACGCACCCGGCGCCCAGCCGGGCGCGGCCAGGCAGGCCCGCGTCAGGTTCTCCACCGCGGTGAGGCTGAGCCGTACGTCCGGGCCGGGCAGCAGCAGCGTGCCCGCCCGGACCCGGGACAGCAGCCGGGGCAGCAGCGTGGTGTCGCCCGGTCCGTAGACGGCCCGCGGCCGCAGCACCACCGCCCCCGCGGCCAGCGCCAGGGCCTCGCCCTGTGCCTTGGTCCGCCCGTAGGCGTTCAACTGCCCGGCGCGCGGGTGCTCCTCGCCGACCAGGCCGCGGTCGCGCCGCGGGTCGTACACACTGGCGCTGCTCACCCACACCACGGGCCGCCCGCCGGCCGCCCTCAGCAGCCGCTCCGTACCGTCCACGTTGACCGCGCGCATCAGCGCCGCGGCCCGCGAGCCGGGCGCGGGATCCCCGACGGCCGCCGCGCAGTGCACCACCAGGTCCGCGCCCGTCAGGTCCGGCAGCTCCCGGGCGGCGTCCCAGAACCGGTGCGTGCCCACCGGGCCGGGCCTGCGGCCCAGGCACACCACCTCGGCCCCGGCCGCCGCGGCGGCGCGTGCGACGTGCCCGCCGCAGAAACCACTCGCCCCCGTGACCGCGATCACCGCGCGGCTCCGGCGGCTCCGGCCCCCGCGGTCCCGGTGGCTCCCGCGGCCCCGGCCCGTACGGTCAGTGCGCGCCAGCCGGGCAGCGCCGCGCCCCGGTCCACCCGGGCCCGCGCGACCTCAGGCCGGTACGGGGCCAGCGCGCCCAGGACGTCGGCCAGTTGCACCCGGGCCAGCCGGGCCCCGGGGCAGGCGTGCGGTCCGGCACCGAACACCAGCCGGGCCACCGCCGGGCCGGCGGGCCGCAGGGCGTCCGGGTCGCGCCGGTGCGCGGCGGCCGCGTGCCGGGCGACCAGCAGCAGCCGGTCGCCGCCCCGCACCGGGCAGCCGCCGACGGCCCCGTCCGCCGCGGCCACCCGGGGCAGCAGCGGGGAGGCCGCGGTGACCCGCAGCAGCTCGTCGGCCAGCACGGGCCGCAGGGCCGCGTCCGCCGCCTGGTCCCACAGCCCCGCGTCGGCGCACCAGGCCACCGCCCGCGGCAGCGCGGCGACCGTGGTGTTGACGGCGGCCACCGCCACCATCACCGACAGGGCCTCCTCGGCAGGGCCCAGGAGCAGACGGAGCCGGTCGGTGGCGCGGGCCGCGGCGGCCTCGGCCCGCGCGCGGCGCGGACCCGGCAGGTGACTGCGTACGGAGGCGGCAGCGGCCTCGGCGGCCGCTCCCGCGACCGCCCGCGGGTCGGCGCCGGACCCCAGCAAGGCGCACACCACCGACCCGGAGAGCTCCCGCGCGAGGTCGACGAGGTCCACCTCGCCGCCCCGCGCCAGCGGCGCGAGCCGGCGTACGAGCAAGGGCTGCCAGAGCGCCCGGAGTTCCTCGACCCCGGCCGTGCCCAGAGCGCCCGCGAGGCCCCGCCGGTCCGCCCGGTGCCCGCCGCCCTCCTGGTCGAACAGCACGCCCCCGCCGTCGCGCAGGGCCGCGCGCGCGGCGGCGCCCGTCGTACCGGCCGCCGTCCGGTCGAGCGGCAGCCGGGTCAGGGCCTCCCGGTAGGCGTCCGGCCCGTGCACCAGCAGGGTCCGGCCGAGCCGTCGCACCGCACGCCCGCGGCCGGCGGCGAGCAGCCCGAACAGCAGGGGATGGCTGCGCAGGTAGACCCGGCGGTCCCGGCGGCGGGCCCGGGCGTGGGACGTGGTGCTCATCGGGGGTCCACCTCCGTGGAATCGGCCGGCCGGGCGGCGCGGGCCGTCATCGCGCGGGGCCCAGGCGGCGCGCCGCGAGGGCGGCCGTCGCCGCCCGGTCCGGTTTGCGCGAGCGCCCCGACAGCGGGATCCGCGCGAGGAGCAGTGCGTCGGGCCGGGCCGTGCCCATCCGCCCGACCGGCTCCGACAGGGCGGCGCGCAGGGCCCGTTCGTCCGCGCCGCGCTGCGGCTGCACGACGGCGACGAGACGTTCGTCGCCGTCGCCCGCGGGGATCCCGACGAGCACGGCCAGTTCCACCCCCGGCACGTGCAGGGCGGGCTCGTACAGCCCCGGGTAGATGTTCTCCGCCCGGCGCAGCACCATGTCCTTGCTCCGGCCCTCGAGGACGATGCGGCCCGCGCCGTCCAGCCGGGCCCGGTCGCCCGTACGCACCCACGCGTCGGGCTCCTCCCCGAGGTAGCGGTGGCGGGCCGCGGGACCGGACAGCAGCAGCTGCCCGCTCTCGTCCGGCTTGGCGAGCACGCCCGGCAGCGGCGCCCCGACCAGGTCCCCGGCCCCGTCGAAGGCGGACTTCTCGCGTGACTCGACCGCGGCGGCCGGGAACAGCTCGGTGAGCGCGTACACCCCCCAGGCCTCGGCCGCGCCCGCCGCGCGCACGCGTTCCAGCAGCCCGGCGCCGGCCGGGGCCGAGCCCGTCCACACCCGGCCGTGGAAGCGGGCGCCCGCGCCCAGCGCGTCCCGCAGCCGGGGCGGGGTCAGATAGGTGTCCTGCGGCCGCAGCCGGTGCAGCTGCCGCGCCAGCACCCGGGCGCTGCCCGCCGGGAGGGCGACGGGGGCGCCGCGCGTCAGCGCCGGCACGAGGACGAAGAAGGTGCCGCCGAGCACCGGGCGGTCCCCCGGCGCGTCGAAGAGGGAGGAGACCGTGGCCATCCCGGCCGAAAGGCTCGCCCGGGTGTGTACGACGGCCCGCGGCCGGGAGGTGGTTCCGGAGGTGAACACGATCACCGCGTCGGCGTCCCCGTCCGGGCCGGCGCCGGGCGCGGGCACCCCGTGGCGCGGCGCGTCCGGGTCCAGCGCGGGCGCGCAGCCCGGCAGCCGCGGCCCGACCGTGGCCACCGGCCCGAGCTCGGCAAGGTCCGGCAGCGCGAGCCGGGCCCGGCGGGCCAGCGGCCGGGCCCAGCCCGCCACCGCCTGCGCTGCAGCGTCGGCCAGCACCAGCGAGGGCCGGGCCAGCGCGAGGCGGGCGCGCAGCACATCGTGCCCGGCGCCCGGGTCCAGTACGGCCCCGCGCAGCCCGAGCCGCCACAGCGCGAGCAGGACGGCGAGGGCGCGCGGACCGGGGCGTACGGCGACGCCGACGGTGTCCCCGGCGCGCAGCCCGCGCGCGTGCAGGGCCGCGGCGAAGGCATCGGACAACTCGGCGAGTTCGCCGCGGGTGGCCCGTACCCGGGGTGCGCCGGTACGGGTGGCGGTGAGTACGGCGGGCCGCTCGGGGCGGCTGCGCAGTGCGCGGTCGAGGCGGTCCAGCATCAGCGGGGGTCGTCCGTTCCGTGCGTGCCGCTGCCCTGGTCGAGGTACCAGCGGGCGGTGCCGGCGATCCCGTAGGCCCGCAGGCGCCGCGTCGAGTTCTCGACGACCATCTCCCGGCAGTGCGTGATCCGGTCGGTGTGGCGGCGTACGGCGTTGAGGAAGAGCCGGTCGGTCGGCGAGGGGCGCCGGGGCATACCCCCGACGGTCAGGTACAGCTCGGCCGTGATGGCCATGTTGTTCCCGGCGTGCATGCGGTACGGCGCCCGGTAGCCGCGCCGCCGGGCGTGCTCGGGCCGCAGTCGGCCGAAGAGCACGGCGAGGGACACCAGAGCGCCGAACCCGGCCCGGCCCAGCGGGCCGTGCTCGTCGCGGCGGGCCACGATCCGCCCGCACACCAGCCCGGGGCTGCGGTGGAGCGCGGTCCGGGCGGCGCCGGTCCAGCCGGGACGGGGCAGGCAGTCGGCGTCCGTCCGGGCCAGCAGGGCGGCGCCCCGGCCGATCGCGTACCGGAAACCGGTGTCCACCGCGGAGCCGACGCCCTTCTCCGGCTCCTCGATCACCTCCACCGGGAAGGGCGCGCCGGCCGCGAACGCGCGGGCCACGGCCCCGGTACCGTCCGCCGAGGCGTTGTCGACGACCAGCAGGGTGAAGTCCCGGTCCCGCTGCGCGGCGAGCGCCCGCAGGGTGTCGGCCAGCCGGGCCTCCTCCTCGTACGCGGGCACGATCACCCACATCGGGGCGTCCGCGGCCGTCACGACTTCTCCCAGACCATCGTCATGATGCTGATGCCGCCGCCGAGGCCCACGAACAGCACCCGTTCCCCCGGCGCGAGTTCCCCGAAGACCCGGTCCAGCTGGAGCCCGATGCTCGCGCTCGCGACATTGCCGAGCTCGGGCACCGTCACCACCAGCTTCCCGGCGGGCACCCCGGTCAGTTCCGCGAACCGCTCCAGGTACGGCACCGTCACCTGGTGCACCAGCACCCTGGCGAAGCCGTCCCAGTCCATCCCCGTGCGGTGCAGCGTCCGGTCGATGACGGCCGTGCCCACCTTCTCGAAGACGCCCCGCAGTTCGTGCCCGTCGCCGCGGAAGTAGGTGTACGCGTCCCCGCGCGGGTGCCGCGACCCGCCGCCCGGGATGCCCCCGACCTCCCAGTGCTCCGAGTGGGTCTCGGTGTCCACGTCGATGATCCCGCCGCGCTCCACGGCCTCCACGAGCACCGCCGCCCCTGCATCGCCGAACGTGTAACCGGCGAAGCCGTCCCGCAGCTCCGCGAGATCGGCCGGGTCCCTGCGCACCGCCCGGCTCGGCGTCTCACCCGTGACCACCAGGGCCCGCCGCGCCCGCCCGGCGAGGATCATGGAGCGGGCGAGGTCGATGCCGTTGACGAAGCTGTTGCAGGCGTTGGTGACGTCCAGGGCGTGGGCCCGCGAGCCCAGTTCCGCCTGCACGATGTGCGCGGTGGCCGGCTCGACCAGGTCGCGGGAGGCGGACGCGAACAGCAGCAGGTCCACGTCCAGCGGGCCGAGTCCGGCGGCGGCCAGGGCCCGGCGGGCGGCGCCCACCGCGAGGGTGGAGGCGTACACGCCCTCGCCCACGACCCGGCGGGAGACGATTCCGGTGGCCTGTGTCAGCAGCCTGGGCGGCAGCGTCAGGCCACTGCGGCGCGCCACCTCCCGCTGGAGGGCGTCCGAGGACAGCACCTCCTCGGGCAGCAGACTGCCGACGGCGGTTATCCCGGCGCGCGGCAGCGGATCAAACGGCTGAATGAACATGCCCCCACGATGACAATCCGGCACCGCCCGGGACCTGAGTACGGATGCTCAGTTCGCCGCCGCACGCCGCACGGGCCGCCTGAGTACGCGGCCGGTGCCGGACCGGCCCCGCCAACCCCGCGACAGGCAGGGCCCGTTTACATAGGGTGAGGCGGAAGGGGATCGTGGGCCACGGGGGAGGGCACGACATGGCGGCACGCCGGTTACCGGTGCTGGCACAGTACCGGGACGACGCGGTGACCCGTCTGCTGTGCGCGGCAGCGCACCTGGACGAGGGCTTCGCCCGCGAGGTGGACGTGGAGCTCACCGAGGACCGGCTGCGCGCCACCGGACTCTCCCTCGGCATCGACCTGGTGGCCCTGGCCCGCCACGCGCGGGCTGCCGTCCGGCGCACCGACCTGCGCGACCGGCGCCTCGCCGGGCTCTGCGCGGCCGGCGTGTGGGCGGCGGTACCGGCCGCGCTGTACGGGCTGGTCGCGGGGCTGCCGGCCCTCGCCCTCGGGGCCGGAGCCGCACTGGTCCTCGCGTACACGACCGCCTGGGGGCTGGTCCGCGGGGCCGAGGACGCGGCCCGTACGGCGGCCCTGGGCGTCGAGCACGGCGCCCGGCGGCCGAAGGACCTCGCCCCCGGGGTCGGCGCGGAGGTGGAGGACCGGCTGCTGGAGCAGAAGCGGGCCAACGTGGTTCCGTACACGGCGAGCGCCGAGCGCACCAACCCGTTCGTCGGCAGCGGCTCGAAGATCAAGGAAATGGTCTGGCAGCCCATCGACGTCAGCCGGCCCGCCGACGATCCGGCGGGCGGCGGCAAGCTGACCATCAAGCCCTTCGACGCCGTCGACCTGCACAGCTTCATCGCCCGCGAGATGGAGCACATCGCCGGGCTGAAGGGACTGCGGGCCCGCAACCGGCTCTACGTGATAGGCGATCACGTCTCCTACGTCGGCCCCGACCTGCTTCCCGACCGGCTGCGCCGGCCGCGCGCCCAGATCGCCAAGCAGCTGGTGCAGGCCGGGGTGGTGCAGCCCGGCGCCGGCATGCGCACCTATCTGAGCCTGGAACGGGCCGGCGAGGGCGGCCGCGTCATCGTCTCCATGCACCTGCGGGCCAGGCTCCAGCACCCCAGCCTCACCTGGGAGGTCGCCGCGTACGGGATCCCTCCCCTCCAGTCGCGCTTCTACCGGGTGCACCAGCTGCCGCAGGACGGCTGGGAGCGCTGGTGGAGCCTCTTCTCCTTCGCCACCGCCACCACCGCGTCGGCGCTGGTCGGCGCCCCCGGGAGACTGTCCCGGCGGGCCTCCGCCCGGCGGGCGCGGGCCCGGGGGCTGGAGAAGTGGCGCCGCGAGATCGACCGGCGGCACCTGCGGTTCGACTACGGAGCCGTGGACAGCCTCCGCGAGCGGGTCGCCGACTGGGAGCAGCTGGGCTTCTCCGAGCGGACGGACTCCCAGGACTTCCTCCAGCGGCTCCAGCAGGGCGTGCTGATAGCGACCGAACGGTTCCTGAAGGACCACAACGTCGACACCAGCTCCTACGACCAGGCGCAGCAGGTGATCAACACCCACACCTACACCTTCCAGGGCGACATCCACTCCAGCAACATCGGCGCCCACGGCACCGTCAACCAGGCCGGTCAGGCCCAGGCACTGGGCAAGCCGGCCGGGCAACCCTGAACGAGGACGAGGAGTACCGCACGCATGAGCACCTACCACTTCCACGGGAACGTGTCCGGCCCCAACAACATCGGGGACCACGGCACCATCAACATCGGGGAGCAGGACACCGCCGCCCGGACTCTGCGCCTCGCCGCCGAACTCGCCCAGTGGCTCAGCGCGGAGGGCGCCGGACCGGAGCGGCTCGACGCGGCGCAGGCCCTGCGCGGGGAGCTGGAGCGGGCCGGGCAGGAGGGACGCCCCGCCGAACCGGGCCTGGTCCGGCGGTCGTTGGAGACCGTCACCCTCGGCCTGGGCGCAGGCAGTGCCGGCCTCGCCCTGGCCCAGGAGATCAGCCGGCTGCTGGGCTGATCCGGCTCACCTCGCCCGTACGACGGCCCGCGCGCCGCCGAAGTCCAGCTCCAGCCCCGAACGCAGCGGCACGGTCTGCCCCGGAGCGATCTCCTGCGTGCTGCCGTCCGCGCGGGTCCCCGTCCAGGCGGCCCCGGAGCGGTTGGCCAGCCCGAACTTCCCGGGCCGCTGCGGGTGCTCGGTGAGCTCCGCCACCAGCGTGCCGTCGCCGTAGTCGTGCCGGGCCGGCTCCGGCGCCAGGTGGTGCGCCTGCACGCGCGAGGACCGGTGCAGCAGGATGTGGTGCTCGGTGCGCGGCGGGGGCGTGGTCAGCACCAGCCGGGGCGGCAGCACCAGCGCGTTCCCGCAGCTCCAGCAGGTGCCCGCGGCGGCCGCCCGGGGTTCGGTCATGTTCTGCTTCCCGCAGTGGGCGCAGTCCACCACCGCGTCGAGGACCGCCCGGAGGGCGTCCCGCCACTGCGACTCCCGCACCCGGGCCGCGGGGTCGTGCAGGCCGCGGGTGAAGTTCCTGGTGAACAGGTCGCGCAGGGAGGCGGGCGCCACCGCCCAGGTGGCCAGCACCGTGGCGTGCTCGACGGGGTCGGGGGCGTTGGAGCGGTCCTGCGGATCGAAGAGGAACAGCGGGTCCTTCCCGTACAGCCTGCGCTCGGCGGCCTCGTCGAAGCAGTGGATGTCCAACTCCCGCCTGCCCATCAGCGGATGATGGTTCATCAGCAGCATGAACAACAGGACCGACAGGGAGTGCAGATCGCTCTGGGTGCCGGGGGAGACCCCGGGCTCGCCGCGCACCAGCTCGGGCGCCATGAACGCCATGGTGCCGGAGATGCCCGTGCTGTCGCCCTCGACCACCGCGTTGTCGTTGTCGCAGACCAGCACCTCGCCGGTGACCGGGTCGAAGAGCAGGTTCCCCCAGGAGATGTCCCGGTAGGCGATCCCGCGCGAGTGCAGCGCCTGGTACGCCTCGACCGTGTAGAGGCAGGCGGTGAGCAGCGCGCGGATCGTGGTGCGCAGCTTGCGGCGGAAGAGCAGCGGCAGGCCCTTGAACCGGTCCGGGCGGATGTCCATCAGGTAGCCGAAGCCGCCGCGGCCGTCGGCCACGAAGTCGCGGGGCCACAGGAAACGGTCGTCGTCGAAGCCGCGGTCCACCAGCTGACGGACGATGTCCTCCTGTTCCGGCGTCGCGCACGCCGGGTAGTACCACTTGAGGGCCTGGTCCCCGGCCGGGGTGCGGACCCGGTAGACCTCCCCCTGGCCGCCGGCCCCGAGCAGGTCGAAGACCTCCACGCCCAGGCCGCTGTCGGCCGTCAGCCGGGTGCCGCTGTCGAGCATGCCGCTCATTGGTCACTCCTGTACGGGTCTGTCATGTCGGAGATGTCGGCGGGTTCCGGCGCCCGGGCGGCCGGTTCCGGCGGTCCTGCCGGGGCCGCGGGTGCTGCCGGGGCCGTGGCGGTGTGCCAGGCCGCCACCAGGGTGGTGTCGTCCCCCGAGTGCTGCGAGGCCTTGGCCAGCCACTCCGGCAGGACGGTCCGGACGCACTCGGCGCCCTCCGCCGACAGCCGGTCGTCCAGGCCGGCCATGAACTGCCGGAAGCCGCTGTCCGAGGCGAAGCTCTTGGACAGCCCGTCGGTGGTGAGCGAGACCAGCCGCGGTGCCCGTGCGGGGGCGGTCACCGGCGCCCAGTGCGTACGCACCTGCAGCCAGGCCTGCGGGGAGCACAGGGACTCCGTCTCGTCGCCCAGGTCGGCCTCGTCCGGCGCGAGCGGCACGGTCACCTGCCCGTCGTCGGTCACCACGGTCAGCTCGCCGTCGCCGAGCTGCCAGGCCGCGAAGACCCGGGGGGTCAGTACGGCGCCGACGAGCGTGCTCCCGTACAGCACCAGCTTGTCCGGCGGTGACAGCGCCGGCTCCTCGTGCGAGCTGGTCCGCGCCCAGTGCCCGAGCGCCTTCTCCTGCCAGGCGCCGACCAGTTGGCGCGGCAGCGTGTACTGGGCGTAGTTCATCAGCCAGGCGAGGCTCGGCGGCCGGAGCTCGCCCCGGGGCTCGGCGAGCGCCGCGAACTGCCTGGCCTGCTGGACGAACAGGTCCACGGCGAACCGGGAGCCCAGATGGCTGCGCGCGTGCACGGCCGAACCGTGACCGTCGGCCACCGCCATGATCAGCGGCTGTCCGGCGGTGCCGAGCCCCTCCACGTCGTAGTGGTCCTGGTTGCGCGTCTTGTTCACGCCCTGGACGCTGCCGTGGAGCGTGTCCCAGAGCGGCAGCGGCCCATGGGTCCGCACGGGCTCGCTCACCACACGTCGTCATCGTCGTCGTCGAGCACGGGCGGGGCATAGGGCGGCTGCTTCACGGTCACGTCCGCGAAGCCCGCCACCGGCTGGGAGGCGGCCTTCACCGCCGCTGTGGACGCCCAGCGGATCGCCGCCGCCAGCTGCTTGGGACTGTTCGCGTCCAGCGGCTGGAGCTCGGGATTGCCCAGGAACTCCTGGAGCACGTTGCGGTCCGCGTCCGCGCCGATGGCGATGGCCACCCGGACGGCCTTGCGGCCCCACGGGGTCGCGTCCACCGCCCGCAGCCCGGCCTTCCAGTCGTCCGTCGGCACCCCGTCGGACACCAGCGCCAACACCGGCTTCAGCGCCCGCTGCGGCATCGGTGGGGTGTCCAGTTCGCGCGCCGCGAGCTGAAGGGCCTCCCCGAGGTTGGTCATCCCGTCCACCTGCACGTCCTGCCAGGTGAACTGCTCCACCGGCACCGGGTCCTTGTGGTGCCAGCGGGCCGTGGTGGAGAAGGTCATGGTGCGCAGCAGCAGCTGGGCCGCCGGGTTGTCCTGCGCCACGGAGAGCATCTCCGGAACGGCTTCTCTGATCGCGTAGTTGAGCTGACCGATCTTCTCGCCCTGCATCGAGTACGAGCAGTCGATCAGCCAGATGAAGTGGACGGGCCGGTTCATCATCGGCCCGCCGGGGATGTCACTCACCGCGTGTTCTCCTTCAACTTCCGGTCCACCCGGGGATGTACCGTGCCAGTGCCGCCACCGCGGCGGCCGCCGTCATCACGACCGCCGACACGAACAGGGCCGTCATCATCCGGCGGCCCCGCGCGATCTGCGGTGTCATCATGGGGTGTTGCTCCTCTCGTTGCTGTCTGCGGGCCGCGCGTCCCGAGCGCCCCGCGCCTGTGGCCGGTCCCGTGCGTCCATCGCGTCCTGCCGCGTCCCGGTGAGCCGACCCACGCGCAGCCCGGTCCGTGACAGCAGCCACAGCACCGGCTCCGCCGCCCGCCGCTGCTCGGTGTCCAGGGCGCCCGCCCCGGTGGCGGCGCGGGCGCTGACCACCCAGTACCGGGCCGCCGCGAAGTCGTGGCCCAGCACGCGGACCAGCTCGTCCAGCCCGATCGCGGTCAGCCACGCCTCGACCGGCCCGGTCGGCCGCGGCAGTGAGTCCAGCCGGTCCAGCGCGTCCCGCTTGGTCACCACCGCGGCGACGGGAAGCCGCCCGCGACGGCCGCCGAGCCCCTGCAGCTCGCCGGTGAACCCCGCGTACGTCTCCACCGGGCCGAGGTCGGCCGGCCGGGCCGCCTCGGCCCGTTCGGTGTCGCCCGCGTGCAGGGCACGGCGTACGACGGGCGCGGCGAGCACGTCGGTGACCAGCAGGACCCCGTCGGCGTGCGCGAGGTAGCCCTGGTCGCGGGTGGTGTCCGCGTCCCGGAGGGACTCGCCCATCGGGTCGTACAGGTAGAGCAGCCGGCGCCGGCGCCCGTACCCGACCAGCAGCATCAGGGCGCGCGGCTGCCCGCCCTGGGTCTTGAGGGTCCACCCGGTGCTGTTCAGCTGCCGGCCGAGGGTGTTGGCCTCGCGCAGGTCGTCGGGGGAGGCGTATTCGATCGTCAGCCGGGACTCGTGCGACCAGGACCGCAGCCCTTCGAGCATGGCCGCCAGCAGCATGGTCTTCCCGGCGGAGGTGCCCCCGATCAGCGGCAGGTGCACGACCCGGGTGGTGCCGACGGCCGGGGGAAGGCTCCGGTCGCAGTGCGGGCAGCGGGCGGCGAGCCCCCGCCGCCCGGTCATCGGGGTGGTCGGCAGCCCCCTGCCGCAGCGGCAGACGTGCCGCAGCGCGCCGAAGGCGCCGGGCCGCAGCTCGCGGTGGGCGGCGCCGCAGCCCGGGCAGAGGTGGACGGCCAGCGGGAACGGCCGGTAGCAGCCGGGGTACGGGCACTTCATCCGGATGCCCAGGACCAGCTTCCACAGCCGCTCCGCGGTCCGCCCGGCCAGGACGGCGGCCAGCACGGCCAGCAAGACCAGGACGAGCTGTACGGCGAAGAACAGCGCGACACCGGCCAGCAGGACCGACGCGAGCAGCGCCGACAGCACCGCGGCCAGCGCCGTACCGGGCGCCAGCAGGCGCAGAAGGAGCCGTCCGAAGCCGTTGTCGGCGAGCATGCCGGTCTGCCCGTTGCGGCCGCGCAGCAGGCGGCGGCGCACCACCTCGCCCAGCCAGTGCCGGGTCAGCAGGTACCAGACGGTCAGTGCCGCGGCCTGTCCTGCGAACCGCGCGTCCAGCCACATCTGTCCGGCCCAGTAGGCGGGTCGGGCCGGCTCGGGACCCGTGTACGGGACGATCCGCGGGTCGCTGCCGCCCGGCGGGCGCGGCCGGAAGGCGGCCCAGGCGGCCGACAGGGCCAGCGCCAGGAACCGCCACAGCCCGTACCCGAGGCACACGGCGACCCCGATCACCCCGGTGAGGGTGCCGAGGATCCGTGCGATCAGCGCCGGATCGACCATGTCAGCCCCCATGACCACCGGCCCCCTTCCCGCCCGGCCCCTGCCCGCCCGACCCCTGGCCGTCGCCGGAGCGGCGCCCGCCCCAGCGTTCGCGCAGCCGGCCGAAGGCGCCCGGGCGCTGCCAGCCGCGGAACTCGTCCGCCCAGCGGCCGCCCAGCCGGGCCAGTGCCTGCTCCACCTCGGCCAGCTCCGCCGGCGAGAGGCCCCGTACGGCCGGCCGCAGCACCCCGTCGAGCAGGTCCGTCCGCGCCTCCTGCCAGAGCGGGCCGGCCTGCGGCTGCGAGGACCACACCGTGAAGCAGTCCGCCGCATAGCCGGGATCCAGCCGCAGCCGGTCGTGGACCACCGGCTTCCGTGCCGCCAGCCGGTAGGCGGCCAGCAGCTCCGCGTCGTTGCTCTCGATCAGCGCCCGCAGCTCGCTGTCCGGCCGGTCCGAGGCCAGCAGCCGCGCGCACAGGACCGCGTAGGCGGTCTCCCGCGGGCCCGGCTCCGGATCCAGCGACCGCAGGTCCAGCGCCTGGCGGACCCAGCCGCCGCCCGCCGCGCCCGTCCGCAGGTTCCGGGCCAGCTCCAGCAGCAGCAGCGACGGCCGCAGCCGGGCCGGGATCTCCTCCTGGAACTGGCCGAGGAGCTCCGGCGCCAGCTCCAGCGCCCCGTCGTCCCCGGCCGGGGCGCGCACCGCCGCCCGCACGAGCAACTCCCAGGTCCCGGCCTCCCGGTGGACCTGGGCCCCGGTCGCCATGAGCACCAGACCCGCATCGTCCGCCCCCGGCGGCTCCCCGTCCCACACCAGCCGCATCGCGGTCCGCAGCACCAGCGGCTCCGCGTACAGCGAGACGCCCGAGTGGGCCAGCAGGGCGTTCAGCGCGCCGACCCGGTCCCGGCCGGCCGCGGCGGCCACCGCCGCGGATTCGGCGCACATCCGCAGGTGCGGGCGCGCGTCGGCCGCCGTCAGCCGCAGCGCGGTCCCGGCGAACAGCCGCCGTGCCGCGGCCGGATCGCCCGCCGCGAGCGAGTCCAGCCGGTCGAGTACGAGGGCGCGGAGCCCGGGCAGTTCGGCCAGCGCGGCCCGCACCCCCGCCCCGTACGCCCGCTCCGGATCGGCGAGCAGCGCGAGGGCCAGTTGCCGGGCCACCGCGGGCAGCAGGTCGCTCACGTCCACCCCGAGCACCGAGGCCACCCGCAACAGCCCCGCGCAGTGCTCCGGTTCGGCCGCGGGTCCGCTCAGCGCAGCCCGCAGGCCCGGTTCCAGCTCCGCCGCGAGCCGGCTCCGGACGGCCGCGCCCAGGGCCCCCGCGGTGGGCAGGGCCGCGGGCGGCGCGCCGGTCCGTACCGCCTCGGTCAGGGTCAGGGCCACCAGTGGCTCGCACACCGCGGGTGGTGCCCAGCCGTCCAGGGCCGCGAGCAGGTGCCCGGCCGCCTCGACCTCCGCCGGCTCCCGGTCCCCGGCCGGGCCGCCCAGCGCCAGGGCGAGCGCGTGCAGCCGTACGTGGTCCAGCGCGTCCCGGTGCCCGGCCGCCCAGTCGGCGGCCGCCGTCCGGCCGGGGGAGGGCAGGGCGATGCCCGCGGCCAGAGCGAGTGCGGCCAGCGGGCCCGCGTCGTACGGCCCGGCGGCCAGCCGCCGGACCTCGGCGACCAGGTCCTGGCGCTGCCCCTGCCAGATCCGCGCGGCGGTGTCCGCCCACACGTCCGGCGCCCCGGCTGCGGGGGCGGCGGAGCGGGAGGCGTCGTACACCCGGTAGCGGTGCTCCTGCCCGGCGAGGCCGAGCCCGTCCTCCGGCATCACGCCGATGATCTGCTGCCGGGCGAGCTGCGGCCGCCTGGTGTAGGTGGTGAAGGTGAGCCACTGCCCCCGCTGGTGCGGCAGCACACTGCACGCGAGCATGATCCAGCGGGCCACGGCCTCGCTGTCCGCCTCCACGAGCACGATCTGCGGGGCGTCCGGGTCCTCGCCGAGACGGCGCACATCGGCGAAGAAGGCGGCCAGCCACGGTGCGCGGCCGGCGACGAAGGCGGCCAGCGCGGCCCGGTCCAGCCGGCCCGGCGCGGGCACCGCGGGCAGCGCCGGCACGCCGCCCGGCGGGGTGGCGGCGGCCCACTGCGGCGAGCCCCAGGCGGTGATCGGCAGTTCGCCCACGGCCGGGCCGGAACCGGCGGGCTGCGGCAGGTGCACCGCATGGGCGTGGAAGTTGCCCCAGCGGCCGCTGTAGTCGGCGCCCGTGTACACCGAACGCGCCAGCAGTCGGCTGCCGTCGGCCAGCACGTTCAGGCTGAGCGCCTGGGGGAAGTCGGCCAGCTCGTGCGGCCCCGGCCGCGGCGGCGCGTCCCGGGGAGGCTCGTAGCCGATCAGCTGCTCCGCCTCGCGCAGCAGGGCGGCCGGCACCCCGGGGCTGACGGCCGTGAACCGGAAACCGGAGCCGTCGGGACCGGGCGGCGCCGAGGTGTAGTGCAGTTGGGCGAGATTCATGAGTTCCCCTCCGAGCCGGTACGGGAACCCGTGTCCGAGCCGGTCCGGCCACCCGTGTCCGAGCCGGTACGGGAACCCGCGCCCGCGGCGGCGCCGCCGACGCGCGGCAGCAGCCCGCCCAGCCCCAGCAGCCACAGCAGCGGATCCTCCACGCGCAGCGGCCGCGGGCCCGACTTCGGGGCGTCGGCCGGAGCGTCCGCGGGCGGCGGAGAGCCGAGGGCCGAGAGCCCGAACAGCGACAGCTGCGCGAAGTCCCGCTCCAACTGCCGCAGCAGCGCCCCCGAGTCCCAGCCGTCGAGCAGCGCGCGCATCTCCTCGTGCACCGTCTGCCGGTCCTCCTCGTCCAGCGCGCCGGCGGAGTGGTCGGCGTTGCGCAGCAGCGGCGAGTGCGGCTCCAGCAGCGGCGCCAGCGAGTCCGTCTTGGTCACGGCCACCGCCACCGGGGTGGTGACCCGGCCGCGCGAGGAGCCCCGGCCGTGGGCGCGCAGCTGCGCCGCGAGGTCGGCGGCGATCTGCTGCGGCGGCGTCTCGATGACCGGCAGCGGAGGCCCGTCGTCCAGCGGCAGCCGGTCGCGCACCGCCCGCATCTGCAGCGGGTCCACGAGCAGGATGATCCCGTCGGCGGCGGCCAGGTAGTGCGTGTACCGGTCCATGGCCTCGGCGCTGCCGAGGTCCTCGCCCGCCGCGTCGAAGAACACCAGCGCGGTGTGCCGGCTGCCGTCCCCGCGCAGCCGGCGCCGCAGCGGCAGGCTCAGCCGGTACAGCAGCGGGTCGTTGAAGCCCAGCGCCGCCGGTCTGGTGGCCCCCGGCAGCCGCAGCCGGTCGTACAGGTCCTCGGCCAGCTCCCGGTCCCGGCGCTGGGTCTCGCCGCCCATGGCGGTCACCGAGGCCCCGTACGCCCGGCCCACCCTGCCGCGCAGTTCGTTGAGCAGCACCGAGACGTAGGTGCTCTTGCCGGAGGCCTTGGGGCCGAGCAGGGCGATGATCCGGGTGTCCTGGTCGCAGTAGTCGCTCGGGAAGTCGCTGTGGCAGCGACGGCAGACCCGCACCGGGGAGGACCCGCCGCAGGCGGGGCAGTCCGCGCGCGAGCCGCCCGCCTTCGGCGCGAGGCGCCGGCCGATGCCGCGCGGGGCGGTGAAGACCGGGCCGCGCATCTTCAGCGCGGGGGGCACGCTCGGACCCATGAACTCGGCCCACACGGTGTCGAGCTCGGCGCTGCAGGGTCTGGCGCCGCGCACCCCCGTGGCGGACATCTGGCAGCGGTAGGGCAGCCGGGCCGCCGGGGACCGGTCGAAGCAGTAGGGGCAGACGACGGAGGTCATGTCAGCGGACCACCAGGGAGAGGAGAGGAGGCTCTTCGAGCCGGACGGAGGCGGCGGCGCCGCCGAGGAGAAAACCGCGCAGGGCGTACGGGCGGCCGGGCGCGGCCGTGGTGTCGATCGGGCGCTCCACCGTGCCGGTCCCCGTCCCGGTGGCCGCGGCCGCGGCCGCGAGTTCGGCTCCGGTCACCCGGCACACGGCCGGGCCGCCGGCCGGGCCGCCCGGGCGCTGCGGGTTGCGGCCGCCGTCCCCCCGGGCCACGAGGAGGAAACCGGGGAGGTCCGGGCCGGGCCCGCCGCCCGGTGTCCGTACGGTCACCCGCAGGACGGCGGGCCCGCGGCGCAGTCCGCGCCGGGGGCCGGGCACCAGTTCGTAGGCGATGGCCACGTCGGCGGGCAGCTCGGCCCGTGCGTCGGCCGCGGGAGCGGCGAGTACGGACCGGGCGCTGCGCTGCGCGGCATGTGCCTCGACGGACAGCGCGGCCGGGGTGACCGGCAGTTGCAGGCCCTCGCGCAGGAATACGCTCCGGGCCACGGCGAAGTCGGTGCGCCGGCCGTCCTGGGTGACGGTGGCGGTGACCGTGCCCGCGGCGCCGGGCCAGTCGAAGGTGACCTGGACCAGGTCGGGCGCGGTGCGCCGCAGCGCGAGCCCGGTCACCGGCAGCGGGGCCTCGACCAGGACGCAGGGCCCGGCCAGTGCCCGCTCGCCCAGGACGGCCACGGCGGCCACGGTGGTCAGCGAACCCGGCGGCGGCGCTCCGATCGAGACCGGTCCGCTCGGTCGTCGTCCGGCCGTACCCGGTCCGGACGAGTCCCGTCCGGCCGTGTCGCCTCCGGCCGTGCCCGGTCCGGCCGTGTCGCCTCCGGTCCAGTCCCGTCCCGCCCAGTCCAGCGGCGGCGGCAGCTCGGCCGCTGTCAGTTCGGTCCCCTCGGCGGGGGCCTCGCCGGGCCACTCCACCAGCCGGACCCGGCCGCCGTCGCCGCCGGTCCGGTGGAACTCCACCCCGCCCGCCGCCCGGGCCGTCGCCGTCAGGGTGCGTACGGGCGCCGGCCAGACGTGCACGGTGACCGCGGCCGTCACGGCCGCGGAGAGCACCCCGCGGTCGGTGCGTCCCGTCGGGGCGTACCGGGCCCGCACCGCCAGCTCGTACCGCCCGGGGGCCAGGCCCCGAGCGCGCACGGCCTCCCGCAGGCCCGCCCGCGCGGCCGGCGGCAGCGGGGGCGCCGGGGCGCGTCCCCCGGGCCCGGTCAGTGTCACCTCGCAGCGGGCGGCGCCCGCCGGCGGGGTCCACGAGGCCTCGATCCACCCGTCGCCGTCGCCGACCCTCAGCTCCGTCACCGCCGGGGCGACCGACAGCGGCGCGCCGATCAGCGCCGGTCCGTCGACGGCGCCGTCGGCCCGGAGCGGCAGTGCCACATGGCGGACCTCCACGCCGGTCCCGGCGCTGCGGTCCACGAGCACGCCCCCGGCGGGCCGGCCCGCCACCTCGGCGAGCGGGGCGCCGGCCGGCTCCCCGCGGGTGAGCCGCACCACCCGCCAGCGCGTGTCGCCGAACTCCTGTACGGGCCAGCGCAGTTCGACACCACCGGGGACGAGTGCGGACTCCAGCGGGCCGGGGTCGCCGGGATCCGGCCGGTGGCCGCGCACCAGCCCGCGCACCGCGCGCGGGCAGTCGCCCGCCAGCGCGAGCGCCTCCTCGTAGTGGACGCGGGCCCGCTCGGGATCCCCCTGCTCCTCGTGGCGCCGGGCCACGGCCAGCTCGACGTCGGCGGCCGCGGTCCGGGCGGCCAGCCCGGCGAGGAGGGCCGCCAGCGGCGGGTCCCCGTCCGCGGGCGGCAGCAGGGCGGCCCGGCGGGCGGCGGAGCGGATCCGGTGCTCCAGCAGTTCGTCCCGCAGGGCCTCGGCGGCGGCCCGCTGCCCGTCGTCCAGCCGGGGCCGCCGGGCGGCCCCGTGGACCAGGGCGGCGGCCTCGGCCGGGTCGATCCCGAAGCCGGTCGCGGTGGCCGGCAGGTGCCCCTGGGGGTGGTCGTGGAGCAGGTGGGTGAGCTGGTACAGCAGGATCCGGCGCAGGGCGGCGGGGTCCGCCTCCTGGATCCCGGCCAGCCGCTCCAGTAACCGGGCCGCGGCAGGTTCGGCCTGTTCCCGGCGCAGCGCCCGCAGCACGCCGGCGCCCACGTGCCGGCGCCGACCGGGTCCGGTGACGGCGAAGATCCCGTCGAGCACCCGTAACCGGCCGCCGGGCGGCACCAGCAGGTCGCCCAAGTGGCGTAGGCCGACGGCCTGTTGCGCGGCGAGGAGTTCCCCGTAACCTCCCAGCAGCGGCGCCAGCGGCAGGCCGGAGAGCGCGCGGGACAGCCCGATGGCATGCCCGAACTCGGTCCCGGCCATCGCTCTGCGCCCCCCGTGCAGTGTGTGGGAGGTCATTTCAGCAGATCCGCAGGTCGTTCGGGAGCTCTTTTCGTTCTCCAGGTGTACGGCGCAGTGTCACGAAGTGATCTCCGGCCGGTACCCCGGGACCGCTGTCCTTGGGGCGCCCCTCGACTCCCCCCTCACCCGCAGAGGTCGTCACCCCATGGCAGAACTCAATCGTCGCAGGTTCCTGCAGATAGCCGGTGGCACCGCGGCCCTCACGATGCTGAACGACAGCATCGCGCGAGCCGCCGCCATCTCGGCACAGGGCACCACCGGAACGATCCAGGACATCGAGCACATCGTCGTCCTCATGCAGGAGAACCGGTCCTTCGACCACTACTTCGGCGCGATGAAGGGGGTCCGGGGCTTCGGTGACCCGCGGCCGGTCCTCCAGGACAACGGAAAGTCCGTCTTCCACCAGTCGAACGGCACGAAGGACGTCCTGCCCTTCAACCCGCAGATCCAGGACCTCGGGATGCAGTTCCTGGAGGGGCTCAACCACGACTGGGCCGGCGGCCACCAGGCCTACAACAACGGCAAGTACGACAAGTGGGTCCCGGCCAAGACGGCCACGACCATGTCGTACATGACCCGGAACGACATCCCGTTCCACTACGCCCTCGCCGACGCCTTCACGGTGTGCGACGCCTACCACTGCTCCTTCATCGGCGCCACCGACCCGAACCGCTACTACCTGTGGACGGGACACACGGGCAACGACGGAGTGGGCGGCGGCCCGGTCCTCGGCAACCAGGAGGCCGGCTACGGGTGGAAGACGTACCCCGAGCGGCTGGAGTCCGCCGGGGTCTCGTGGAAGGTCTACCAGGACATCGGCGACGGCCTGAACGCCGCCGGCTCCTGGGGCTGGATCAACGACGCCTTCCGCGGCAACTACGGCGACAACTCCCTGCTGTACTTCAACAACTACCGCAATGCCCAGCCCGGCAGCGCCCTGTACGAGAAGGCGCGCACCGGCACGAACGCCAAGGCGGGCGAGGGCTACTTCGACCGGCTGCGCGCGGACGTGGTGAACGGCGCCCTGCCCCAGGTCTCGTGGATCGCCGCCCCCGAGGCGTTCAGCGAGCACTCGAACTGGCCGACGAACTTCGGCGCCTGGTACATCTCGAAGGTCCTGGACGCGCTGACCGCCAACCCGGCGGTCTGGGCCAAGACCGCGCTGTTCATCACCTACGACGAGAACGACGGCTTCTTCGACCACGTGGTCCCGCCGTACCCGCCGGCCTCCGCGGCCTGGGGCCTGTCCACGGCGGACGTCTCGAAGGACCTCTACGCGGGCGGAGGCGGCTACGCGGCCGGACCGTACGGGCTCGGCCCGCGCGTCCCCATGATCGTGGTCTCCCCCTGGAGCAAGGGCGGCTACGTCTGCTCCGAGACCTTCGACCACACCTCGGTGATCCGCTTCATGGAGAAGCGCTTCGGGGTGCACGAGCCGAACATCTCCCCGTGGCGCCGCGCCGTCTGCGGCGACCTGACCTCGGCCTTCGACTTCACCCGGGCCGACGCCGCGCCCGCCGCGCTCCCGTCCACGGCCGGCTACGTCCCGCCGGACAAGGACCGCCACCCGTCCTACCACCCCACCCCGCCGGCGACAGGCACCCTGCCACGGCAGGAGGCCGGCTCCAAGCCGACCCGCGCGCTCGGCTACAGCCCCTACGTGGACGGCGCCCGCACCACCTCCACGGGCAGGTTCACCCTCACCTTCGCCTCGGGCCCGACCCTGGGCGCCCACTTCCACAGCACCTCGGGCAACCGTACGGACGGCCCCTGCCCCTACACGGTCGAGGCGGGCAAGACCCTCTCGGACACCTGGTCGACCAGCAGCTCCACCGGCAACCAGATCAACCTCACGGTCTGGGGCCCGAACGGCTTCCTGCGTACCTGGAAGGGCCCGGCGAAGAAGGCCGGGCCCGAGGCCACGGCCCGCCACGTGGCGGCCACCGGGAACCTCGCCCTGACGCTGACCAACTCCGGGACGACGGCCGTCAACCTCACGGTGACCAACGCCTACGGCGGCGCGCCCCAGATCCTCCGGGTGGCGGCCGGTGCCACGGTCTCCCACACGGTGCCCCTCGCCGCCTCGGGCCAGTGGTACGACGTGCAGGTCGTCTCCGACGCCGACACCACCTTCCTGCGGCGTTTCGCCGGACACGTGGAGACGGGCGCCGCGGGCATCTCGGACCCGGCGATCAAGACCGTCTGACCCGTTCCTCCTGCTGCGGGCGGCCCGCAGCAGGAGGTTCCGCGCGGGATGCCGCACGCGCGGTGTGACCGCGGGTCCGGTGGGCAGAACCCTCGGCGTCGGTTTTGTTCGCCACGTCACCGAGGGAGAACGCATGGCCATCGCCCACCGCAGGATCGGCTCCGGACCCGTCCGCGTCATCGTGCTGCACGACTGGTTCGGAACCTCCGCGAACTGGGGTTCCGTACTGGACCACCTGGACCCCGAGGGCTTCAGCTACGTCTTCCTCGACTACCGCGGCTACGGCGACCGGCGCGACGTCTCCGGCCGTCACAGCCTGGCCGAGATCGCCGACGACGTCCTCGAACTCGCCGACCAGCTCGGCTGGGACACCTTCTCCCTCCTCGGTCACTCCATGGGCGGCAAGGCGGCCCAGCAGGTCCTGGTCCGCGCCCCCGAGCGGGTCGAGAAGCTGATCGGCCTCGCGCCCGTGCCGGCCGAGCCCTACGCGATGGACGACGCGACCCACGCCCTCTTCCACGGCGCCGCCGCCGACCCCGACAAGCGCCGGACCATCCTCGACCTGGTCACCGGAAACCGCGTGAGCCGGCACTGGCTCGACCGGATGGTCGCCCACTCCCTCGCCGTCTCCCGCCCCGAGGCCTTCGCCGGCTACCTCGCGAGCTGGCAGCCCCTCGACCTGTCCTCCGCCGTGAAGGGCAACACCGTCCCGGTGCTCGTCCTCGTCGGGGAGTACGACCTCGCGATCACCCCGGACGTGATGCGCGCCACATGGCAGGCCTCGTACCCGGACTGCCGGATCGTGACGATCCCGGGCTCCGGCCACTACCCGCCGCACGAGACCCCGGTGGCCTTCGTCACCGAGGTGGAGGCCTTCCTGCGGATCTAGGCCGTCTCTTCCGGATCTTGCCGGGCCCGCGGCGCCCGGCACCGCACCCGGCCGCGTTGTCGGGGCGCCCGAGTACGTCCAGTACACGGGCGCCCCTCCGCCTTGCCGGGCACGGCACCGGACGCCGCGGACTCGGCCGACAAGATCCGGAAGAGACGGCCTAGCCCGAGGGCACACGAAAAATCCCGTGGGGCACGAGGAAACCTCGTGCCCCACGGGATCAACAGGGTGAGTGACGGGACTTGAACCCGCGGCCACCTGGACCACAACCAGGTGCTCTACCAACTGAGCTACACCCACCACGACGGGCGGCGGACCGCCCGTTCGATGTGCAAGCACAGCATAGCCGATCAGAGGGGTGCTCCCGCGACGCGATATCGGCCTGTGGGCGGGCGGGCGGCGGCGGCGCCCGCGCCGCCCCGGGCGGCGCTCCTTCGCCGCGGGCGGGCTGCAGTGCCGCCGCGCGCGCCGCACGGCACTCGGCGTCCCCGGCCGGGAGGCGGACCGGCGCGGCCGCTGCCCCCGCCGCGCCGGGCACGGCAGGATCACCCGTATGACACGTGAACCCGCACCCTTCACGGCCGACGACTACGCCGCCCGGATGGCCGCCGCCGCCGAGACCGCCGCCGACGCGGGGCTCGCCGGCCTGCTGATCTCCCCCGGGCCCGACCTCACGCACCTCACCGGCTACCGGCCGACCGCCGAGACCGAGCGGCTGACCCTGCTCGTGCTGGCCGCCGGGCAGGACCCGGTGCTCATCGTGCCCGCGCTGGAGGCCCCCGACGCGGAGAAGGCCCCGGGGGCCACCGCGCTGACCCTGCGGGACTGGGCCGACGGGAAGGACCCGTACGCCGTCACCGCCCCGCTGCTGGACTTCCGCGGCCGCTTCGGAGTGAGCGACAACACCTGGGCCCTGCATCTCCTCGGTCTGCAGAAGGAGTTGCCGAACACCTCCTACGCGGCGCTCACCGACTGCCTGCCCATGCTCCGCGCCGTCAAGGACGAGCGGGAGCTGGACCGCCTCGCCGCGGCGGGCGCCGCCGCCGACGCCGCCTACGCGCAGATCCTCCACCTCCCCTTCGCCGACCGCCGGGAGATCGACGTCGCCGCCGACCTGGCCGGCCTGCTGCGCGCGCACGGCCACTCCCAGGTCGACTTCACGGTCGTCGGCTCCGGCCCCAACGGGGCCAACCCGCACCACGAGGCCGGCGAGCGCGTCATCCGCCACGGCGACATGGTCGTCCTCGACTTCGGCGGCCTGCGCTTCGGCTACGGCTCCGACATCTCCCGCACCGTGCACGTCGGCGAGCCCACCGCCGAGGAGCAGCGGGTCCACGACATCGTCCGCGAGGCCCAGCAGGCCGGCGTGGCCGCGGTCCGGCCCGGGGCCTCCTGCCAGGAGGTGGACCGGGCCGCCCGCGCCGTGATCACCGAGTTCGGCTACGGGGACCGCTTCATCCACCGCACCGGCCACGGCATCGGCGTCACCACCCACGAGCCCCCGTACATGGTCGAGGGCGAGGAGCAGCCGCTGGTCCCCGGCATGTGCTTCTCCGTGGAGCCGGGCGTGTACCTCCCGGGCCGCTTCGGTGTCCGTATCGAGGACATCGTGACCGTCACCGAGGACGGCGGGCGCCGCCTGAACAACGCCCCGCGCGAGCTGGCCGTCGTGGGGTGAGCCTCACGGGGCCAGGACGGCCGCCGACTCGCCCGGTACGTGGATGCGCCCGTCCGGACCCGGGTGTTCGAGCGGTTCCCAGGCGGCCAGCACCCGCACCCCGTTGCGGCCCAGCGCGATCGTCACCGGCTCCGCGGAGAGGTTCACGACCACCCGGACCTCGCCCCGCCGGAAGGCGAGCCAGCGACGCTCCTCGTCGTGGGCGACCCGGACCGCCGCCAGGTCCGGGTCGCGCAGGTCCGGATGGCTGCGGCGGAGCGCGACCAGGGTGCGGTACCAGTCCAGCAGGCGGGCGTGGACGGCCTGTTCGGGCTCCGACCAGTCCAGGCGGGAGCGGTCCCGGGTGGCCGGGTCCTGCGGGTCCGGGATCTCCTCGGCCTTCCAGCCGTGCGCCGCGAACTCCCGGCGGCGGCCGGACCGTACCGCCTCGGCGAGCTCCGGGTCCGGGTGGTCCGTGAAGTACTGCCAGGGGGTCCGCGCCCCCCACTCCTCGCCCATGAACAGCATCGGCACGAACGGCCCGGTCAGGGTCACGGTCGCGGCGCACGCCAGCAGCCCGGGGGAGAGCGAGGCGGAGAGGCGGTCGCCGAGCGCCCGGTTGCCGATCTGGTCATGGGTCTGGCTGTACCCGAGGAAGCGGTGGGCCGGGGTCCGGCGGCGGTCCACCGGCCGGCCGTGGGTGCGGCCCCGGAAGGAGGACCAGGTGCCGTCGTGGAAGAAGGCCCGGGTCATGGTCTTGGCGAGGGCGGCGAGCGGGGCCGCGGCGAAGTCGGCGTAGTACGCCTGGGACTCGCCCGTCAGCGCGCAGTGCAGGGCGTGGTGGAAGTCGTCGTTCCACTGCGCGTGCAGGCCGAGGCCCCCGACGGCGCGCGGGGTGGTGGTGCGCGGATCGCACCGGTCGGACTCGGCGATCAGGAACAGCGGGCGGCCGGTGTCCGCCGCCAGTTCGTCGACGGCCGCGGACAGTTCCTCCAGGAAGGTCAGCGCCCGGTCGTCGGCCAGCGCGTGCACGGCGTCGAGCCGCAGCCCGTCGATCCCGTAGTCGCGCAGCCAGGCCAGCGCGCTGCCCAGCAGGTAGGAGCGCACCTCGTCGGAGCCGGGCGCGTCCAGGTTCACCGCGGTGCCCCACGGGGTGTGGTGGGTGTCGGTGAAGTACGGGCCGAAGGCGGGCAGGTGGTTGCCGGACGGGCCGAGGTGGTTGTGGACCACGTCCAGCACCACGCCCAGCCCGGCCTCGTGCGCGGCCGCCGTGAACCGGGCCAGGCCGGCCGGGCCGCCGTACGGCTCGTGCACCGCCCAGGGCGCGACCCCGTCGTAGCCCCAGCCGTGCCGGCCGGCGAAGGAGCACACCGGCATCAGCTCCACATGCGTGACGCCGAGGGCGGTGAGGTGCCCGAGCCGGGCGGCGGCCGCGTCGAAGGTGCCCTCGGGGGTGAAGGTGCCGATGTGCAACTCGTACAGGACCGCGTCCTGGAGCCCGGTGCGCGTCGGCGCCTGCGTCGGCCGCGGGGCGAGGACCTCGAAGTCCACCACCGCCGACAGCCCGTCCGGCCCGTCGGGCAGCCGCCGCCCGCGCGGGTCGGGCCGTGGGCCCTCGCCGTCGAGCAGGAATCCGTAGCGGCTTCCGTCGGCGGCCGGGGCCTCGGCCGTCCACCAGCCGTCCCGGTCCGGATCGCGCGTCATGTCGTACGTCGCCCCGTCGAGCCGCATGGCGACGTGGCCTGTCAGCGGTGCCCACACCTCGAACTGCACGGACGGTCCCCTCGTCGTCGGCGGTGTCCAGCCTGCGTATCCTGCCCATCATTCCGGGCGTCGCGGGGGAGTTCTGGACACTCCGGCCCCGACGGGCCGACAATCACCCTGTGACGTCCAGTTTTGAGATTCCCGCCTTCCCCGCGCCGCGGCTGTCCGACGCCGAGCGCGACCGGGCGCTGGGCCAGCTCAGGGAGGGCGCAGCCCTCGGCAAGCTGTCCCACGACACCTTCTTGCGCCGGATGGAACTCGCCCTCGTCGCGCGCCGCTCCGAGGACCTCGCTGTGCTCACCGCCGACCTCCAGTCCCGGGAGGCGGCCGAAAGCCCGTGGACCCGTCGGCTGTTCGGCTGGGTCGGCCGGGTCTCCGCCGTCTCCGTCGGGGTCCGGCGCGCCTGGAACGCGGAGCGCCTGCCCAAACTGCTGCTGCCGCACCCGAGCGCGGCCGCCCTGCGGATCGGCCGCGACCCCGGCAACGGGCTGCGGCTCAGCCACGAGACCGTCTCCCGGGCGCACGCGGAGCTCAGCATGCGCGACGGGACGTGGGTCCTCAAGGACCTCGGCTCGACCAACGGCACCACGGTCAACGGACGCCGGGTGACCGGCTCCGCGGTCGTCCGGGAGGGGGACCAGGTCAGCTTCGGGAACATGACCTTCCGGCTCTCGGCCGGCTGAGGCCGACCCGCGGCGGAGACCCGCGGCGGAGACCCGCGGCGCAGGCCCGCCATCGGCCGGTGAGGTTTGTCGCGGCCGCCTGCCGGGTGGCCCCGCCGGTCCGCCGCCGGGAGCCGCCGCGCAGGATGGCCGTCATGGAACACACCTCTGTCGTCCGCTCTGTCGTCCGCCGCGCCCGCGTCGGGGACCTGCCCCGCCTCGAGGAGCTCGTCCGCGAGCACATCGCGTACGAGCGCGCCGCGCCGCGCCCGCCGGGCCTTGCCGCCCTGCTCGGCCCGCAGCTGTTCGCCGAGGACGCCCGGCTGTGGGTGCTGCTCGCCGAGGCCCCGGACGGCACCGTCGCCGGATACGCCGCCTGCTCGTCGGAGTTCTCCTTCTGGGACGCCCGGCACTACCTGCACATGGACTGCCTCTACCTGGCGGAGGAGGCCCGCGGCCACGGCCTGGGCGCCGCCCTGGTGGACGGCGTGGCGGGGCTGGCCCGCGAGCTCGGCATCGACCAGGTCCAGTGGCAGACCCCGGAGTGGAACGAGGGCGCGATCCGCTTCTACGACCGTCTCGGGGCCACCGGACGTCCGAAGCTCCGGTACACCCTGACCGTCGATCGCTGACCGCGGTCCGCCGGCCCGAGGCGGGCGTACGCCGCGCACACCCGTGCGCCCCCGTGTGCCCCTTCGGCGCGGACGGCCGCCGTCGTACGGTTCCGGGCTATGAGCGGATACACGATGGAACCGGCCACGCCGATGGAAATCAGCCCCCGCGTCCTGCCGTCCTCCGACCAGTGGTCCCCCGTGCTCGCCGTACCCGCCCCGGTCTGCCGCTTCGAGAACTTCCTCGGGGCGGAGCGGGCCGGGGCCCTGCTGGAGTACGCGATAGCGCGGCAGGACGAGTTCACGGCGGGAACGGTCCTGGACCCCCTCACCGGACAGGTGTCCCGCAAGGGGCGGGACTCGCTGGTCCTCCCCGTGACCAGTGAGGTGTTCAGCGCGCACCTGGCCGACTGTCTGCCGCTCGTCCTGGAGGTCCTCGACCACCGGGCCGCCCTCACCCGGTCGTTGACCGTCCTGACGGCGCACGGCGAAGGCGGCCACTTCGGCATCCACACCGACGCCTCCCGCGTCCGCGACGTGAGCACGGCGCTGTCCGCCGTGTACTACCTCCACCGCACGCCCCGCGGCTTCGGCGGCGGCCGACTCCGCCTGTACGACACCGTGGTGAACGACGGCAGGGCGCGGCCGGCGGAGTCCTTCCGCACCGTCGAACCCGAGCACGACACCATCGTCTTCTTCCCCTCCAGCGCCTTCCACGAGGTCGTGCCCTCCACCTGCCCGAGCGGGCGATTCTCGGACCACCGTTTCACCCTCACCACCTGGATCTCCGACGAGGAGTCCGCCACGGGGCCGGACGCCCGGCCCTCGCGGATGGCGCGGTGGATGGCGGACGCGGCCGAGGGCACCCGCCCGCTCCACGACGCCGAGGGCGACCACGACGGCGCCAGGCCGGTCGCCCTGCCGCCGTCCGGCCCCGCCACCCGCCTCAGGACGAACGGGAACTGACGGCCGTTCCGTCCGGGCGCCCGGCCGCGACCAGCCGGTCGTAGGCGGCCAGGACGGTGCGGGCCTGGTGCTCCACCTGGGTGGCCACCGGGACCCAGCGGGCCCCGAACCGGGCCGCGAAGTCCTCGCACCACCCGGTTACGAGGCGGTCCAGCCCGGGCGCCGCCGGGTGCCCCTGGGCGCGCAGTACCCGCAGCAGCATCGCGGCGGCGCGCAGCGACAGCCGCCGCCCGAAGGCGTCGATGCTGGCGATGTACGCCGCGGTGGCCTCCGCCGGTGCCCCGGCCGTCCACTCCGCCGCGACCCGGGGGATCAGCGCGAGCGTCCAGTCCACCGCCCGCAGCAGGGGGGCCGCCGCCGGGGCCCCGTACGGCGGCGGGTCCTCGGGTACGCGGGCACCGCCGCGGACCGCGGCGACGAGCGCGGCGTCCGCGGTGAGCCGCTCGGCCAGCATCCGCAGGGCGCCGCGCGGATCCGGGTGCGGGGCCGGATCGTCCACCAGGTCGGAGGCCCACATGGGGACTTCGACGATGGCGGTCGTGCCGGCGTAGCGGTGGGCGTGGTACCAGGTGCTGAGCCGGGTGTCCTCCGGATGGAAGGCGCCCGCGGCCTCGCTGCCCGGCTGCGGGATCACGAAGATCCCGGGGCCGGGGGAGGGCCATCCTGCCGCGTCCGAGGCCCCGTTCTCCACCGGGATGCGCAGCTCGGCGGCGGATTTGGCGAAGGGCTCGGCGAGGCCGGGTATGTCCCGCGTGAGCTGCACCCAGGAGCCGCCGAGGTCGGTGGCGTGCAGGGACACCTGGAGGACGGGACGCAGTTCGTCGATGAGCGCGGTCAGGGCCAGGGTCTCGGGCGGCAGCCGGTCCGGAGGCAGTAAGGACGGTGCCCACTCGGGCTGTTCGGGGCCGGGCGGCCGGAAGAAGCCCCGGTGGTAGTCCAGCAGGGAGTACGGGCGGGGTGTGCGGTGCAGGTTCGCGCCGTCCGGGTCCGCGCAGAGCAGGAAGTGCCAGCCGCAGCCGGCCCGCGGCGCCGGGTCGTCGAGGAGGCGCCGGGCGAGCGAGAGGACGGTGGCCCCGCCGACGGGTTCGTTGGCGTGCGCCCCGGCGACGACGAGGACGTTGCGGTCGGCCCCGAGCGGGGCGCCGCCCGTGGCGGCGACGGACAGGACCCGGAGCGGTTGCCCGGCTCGGGAGGTGCCGGCCCGGCGGAGCCGTACCTCGCCGGGGTGTTCGTCCGCCAGAGCGCGGGCGGCGAGCCCGAGTTCCCGCGGTGTGGGGTAGCGCATGTCACGGAGGAGAGTCACAAGGGATGCCATGCCCGCGGGGCCCGCCGCCTACTGCTCCGCGGGCCCCGCAGTTCCCCGAATTCCGGGTGAAACCCCTGGCCAACGCCCGGGCCGCGGCCCCGGCGGCCGGGTCCGGCGCCGCTGCCGCGGTTGGTCCGGGGCGGATCGCCGCGGGCCGGGCCGGGCCGTCTCTTTCGGATCTTGTCGGCCGAGCCCGCGGCGTCCGGTGCCATGGGGTCGCCCCAGGCCCGCAGGGGCCGAGGGGAAGGATCGCAAGGCGGAGGGTCGTCCTTGTACTGGACGTACCGGGGCGGGCCCGACAACGGACTGCGCCCTGCTCTCCCTCGACCCGCCGTGGCACCGGCCCCTGGCGGCCTTCTCCCGGGTCCCGCTGACCGGCGCCGCGGCCGCCTTCGCGGAGCTGATCGGCGCCCCGGCGGCGCCGGTGCCGGGTGCGGGCGCTCCGCAGGACCGAGCGGCGGACGGGCCCGGCCCTGCCGGATCACCGGCGCAGCCAGATGCCCACCGGGTGGCCGACCAGCAGCGTGGCCACCTCGGCCGAACCGCTGTGTGACGCAGGAGGGTTCGGGTGGTTCGGGGAGGCGGGGCCGACGGGGGTCCAGGTGCCGGGAGGCAGGGGCAGTCGGGTGTCCCGCCAGCCGCCCGCCCCGGCCAGCCGGTGGGACAGCCGGGTGACCGCCACCAGCAGCCCGGGGCCCCGGGTGAAGGCCACCAGGTGGTCGGCGGCCGCGCCCCGGGCCGCGACCGGCGCATAGCCCCGGAAGAGCTCCGGGCGGTCCCGGCGCAGCCGCAGCACGGCGGCCGTGAGGGCCAGCTTCTCCTCGGCCGCGTCCCGCGGGGCGGCCCCCGTGTCCAGCCGGGCCAGGGCCCCGCGGGGGAAGTGGGCCGGACGCCGGTTGTCCGGGTCCACCAGGGCCCGGTACTCCGTCTCCGCCCCCTGGTAGACCTCCGGGACGCCGGGCATCGTCAGGTGCAGGACGGTCATCCCGAGGAGGTTGGCGCGGGCCGCCCCGGCCAGCTCCGCCGGGAGGTCGAGCGGGTCCCGGACGTACCCGGCCACGCCCGCCTCGTACTCCTCGTCCGGGTCGGTCCAGCTGGTGTGCAGGGCCGCCTCGCGGACCGCCTTGAGCAGGGCGTCGGCCAGCCGGGGCGCCGCCTCGGGGGCCCGGCCGAGCCCCAGCGCGGTCTGCCGGGCCACCCAGGCCAGCTGCGGGTCGGGCCCGGCCGGGCCGCCCATCAGCTCAGGGGCCTGGGACAGCGCCGAGATCCGGGCCCGGACGTCCGCGCTGCGCTTGGTGTCGTGGGTGGACAGTACGGTCCCGGCCGCGGGCCACTCCCGGTCGAGGGCGGCGCAGTACGCGTGGAACTCCGCGGGCGGCACCGCCGGCCGCCCCGGCTCCCCGCCCACCTCGGTGGCCGACAGCAGCGGCGCGTACCGGTAGAAGGCCCGGTCCTCCAGGGACTTGGCGCGCAGGGCCGCCGAGGTCTGGGCGAAGCGGGCGGCGAAGGCCGGATCCCGCAGCAGCAGCTCCCGTACGGCGGCGACCGCGCCCGGACCGGCCAGCGCGGCGGCCTGCTCCACCGCCCGCGGCGGCAGGTCCGGCTCGCCGGGATACGGCCGGTAGACGGGAAATGCGATCAGCAACTCCCGCACCGCCAAGGCGAGTTCCGTCCCGGCCTGGCGCTCCAGGGTGCCCAGTTCGGAGGCCAGGTCGCCGGTCAGCACCTCACGAGCGGCCGCCCGGGCCGCCTCCGGCCACTGCGGCAGCCCGGTGCTCTCCCCGTACCGGGCCGCCAGTTCCGCGGCGCCCTCCGGGTCGGTGAACACCCCGTCCACCCGGTGCAGGGCGTCGTAGCCCGTGGTGCCCGCCACCGGCCAGGCGGACGGCAGCCGCTCCTCGCGGGCCAGGATCTTCTCGACCACGACCCAGCAGCCCTCGCCCGCCGCGGCCCGCAGCCGCCGCAGGTACTCCTCCGGGTCCGCCAGGCCGTCCACGTGGTCGATCCGCAGCCCGTCCGCGATCCCGTCCCGGACCAGCTCCAGCACCTTGGCATGGGTGGCCGTGAAGACGTCCGGGTCCTCCACCCGGACCCCGATCAGGTCCGAAATGGTGAAGAACCGGCGGTAGTTGAGGGACGTGCGGGCCTCGCGCCACCAGGCCGGCCGGTACCACTGGGCGGCGAGCAGCTCGGGCAGTGCCAGCCCCGCGGTGCCCTCCCGCAGCGGGAACTGCTGCTCGCCGTAGCGCAGCACGTCGCCGTCGGCCTTCAGCTCGCAGGTCTCCACCGGCCCGGCGAGCACCGGCAGCAGCACCTGCCCGCCGCCCGCCTCCCAGTCGATGTCGAACCAGCGGGCGTACGGCGAGGCGGGGCCGTCCCGCAGCACCTCCCACAGCGGCCGGTTCAGCCGCAGCGGGGTCGGCACGGCCATGTGGTTGGGCACGATGTCGAGGACCAGGCCGAGCCCGTGCGCCCGGGCGGCCGCGGCCAGGGCCCGCAGGCCCGGCTCGCCGCCCAGCTCGGCGCGGACGCGGGAGTGGTCGGTGACGTCGTAGCCGTGCGTCGAGCCGGGCGCCGCCTCCAGGACGGGGGAGAGGTGCAGGTGTGACACGCCGAGCGAGGCGATGTACGGTACGGCTGCTTCGGCCGCCGCGAAGGGGAACTCCGGGCGCAGCTGGAGACGGTAGGTCGACGTCGGAGTGACAAGTGTCGGAACGCCAGGTTCCGATTCAGGGGTCGCGCGCGGCTGGCTCATGAGAACGTACGTACCCAGCCTGCCGGATTCCGTGCCATTACCCAATGCATCCGAGTGACTGCGCCGGGTTAGCGTTGATCAAGTGGTTGGAACCGTCAACACCTATCGAAGAGTCATCGCCCTGACCGGGCCCCTACTCCCGCTCGTCTCATTCCTCGCCCGACTGCCCGTCGCGATGTCCCAGTTCGGCAGCTTCCTGCTGGTAGCCCAGACCAGCGGCTCCCTCGCCACCGCGGGCGTGGTGGGCGGCGCCCTCTCCGTCGGACAGGTCCTCTTCGGCCCCGTCCTCGGCTGGCTCGCCGACCGGCACGGACAGCGTCCCGTCGTCCTGGCCGCGGCCGCCGTCAACGCCGTGGCCACCGCCGCGCTGGTCACCGGGGCGCTCACCCACCTGGCCACCGTCCCGCTCGCCGCGATCGGCGCCCTCACCGGAGCCTCCGTACCGCTGATCGGCCCGCTCGCCCGCACCCGGTCGGTGGCCCTGGCCCGCCGGGCCGACGCCGACGAGAGCGTCGTCGGCGCCGTCCACGCGCTCGAAGGCACCCTGGACGAGGTCTCCTTCGTCTTCGGGCCCGCCCTCGTCGGACTCGCCGCCCTCCTCGCCCACCCGGCCTTCGCCCTGGCCGCCGCGGCCGGCCTCGTGGCCGTCTTCGGCACCGTCTACGCACTGCACCCGACCGCCGCCGTCACCGGGGGGCGCCCCCGGACGGAGCCCGGGGGAGGGCCGCCCGCGCGGGACCGGGGCGCGGGAGGCCGGAGCACCGGAGGCCGGGTCCGCCCGCCCGCGGTGGTCCACGCGGTACGGGGTTCCCTCGCCCTCCAGGGCGCCATGTTCGGCGCCTGCCAGGCGGGCATCACCGCCCTCACCATCCGGCTCGGCGTCCCCGACCAGGCCGCCGTCGTCTACTCCGCCATGGGTGTCGTCAGCGCGGTCGTCGGCATCTCGCTCGGCGCGCTGCCCGCCCGTTTCGGTCTGCGGCTGCGCTGGCGGGTGGCGACGGGTGCTGCGCTGGTGTTCTCCGCGCCGCTGCTGGTCACCGACGGCCTGTGGCCGCTGTACGCCGTCGTCACCGTGCTCGGCGCCGCCTACGCACCCCACCTCATCACGGCGTTCGCGCTCACCGAGCGGGCCGTGGAACCGGCCCGGCTCTCCACCTCGATGGCCTTCGCCGCCAGCTGCCTGGTGGCCGGGCAGGCCACGGCGCTCGTCGTGTGCGGACGCCTCGCCGAGGCGTACGGCCCCGCCGGGGCCTTCGCCGTGGCCGTCGGGGCGGCCGCCCTCTGCCTGCTCCTCTCCCTCGTCACCCGGGTGCCCGCGGCCGGTACGCACCCCGTCGGGGGGAGCGTTCCGGGCCCGCGGACCGGGTCGCCGGTGACGGAGGAGAACGGCGCCGCCTACGCCGGGCGCTGAAGCACCACCAGACACCGTCCCGTCAGCGCCACCCGGTCACCTGCCGCGAACTGCGGCCCGGTGCCGGGTGGCAGTACGTCCGCCCGAGCCGTGTCCACCACCAGCCGCCACTGCGCGCCGTGGCCCGCCGGGACCGTGAAGTCCTGCGGCTCCGCGCCCGCATTGAACATCAGCAGGAACGAGTCGTCGGTGATCCGCTCCCCGCGGGTGCCCGGCTCGGAGATCGCCTCCCCGTTGAGGAAGACGGTCAGCGCCCGCGCGTGCTGCGCCTGCCAGTCGCGCGCCCGCATCTCCTCCCCGTGCGGGGTGAACCAGGCGATGTCGGAGAGCTCGTCGTGCGTGCCCTCCACCGGCCGCCCGTGGAAGAACCGGCGCCGCCGGAAGACCGGGTGGTCCCGGCGCAGCCACACCATCCGGCGGGTGAACTCCAGCAGCGACGGCGCCGGCTTGCCGGGCTCCGGCCAGCCCACCCACGCCAGCGCGTTGTCCTGGCAGTAGGCGTTGTTGTTGCCCTCCTGGGTACGGCCGAACTCGTCGCCGTGGCTGAGCATCGGCACCCCCTGCGACAGCATCAGGGTGGCCGTGAAGTTGCGCATCTGGCGCTCGCGCAGCTCCGTGATCTCGGGATCCTCGGTGGGTCCCTCCACCCCGCAGTTCCAGGACCGGTTGTGGGTCTCGCCGTCCCGATTGCCCTCCCGGTTGGCCTCGTTGTGCTTCTCGTCGTACGAGACCAGGTCGTTCAGGGTGAAACCGTCGTGGCAGGTGGTGAAGTTGATGGACGCGAGCGGCCGCCGCCCGTCGTCCTGGTAGAGGTCCGACGAGCCCGTCAGCCGTCCCGCGAACTCCGCGAGCGTACGGGGTTGCCCGCGCCACAGGTCCCGTACGGTGTCCCGGTACTTGCCGTTCCACTCGGTCCACAGCGGCGGGAAGTTGCCCACCTGGTAGCCGCCCTCGCCCAGGTCCCAGGGCTCCGCGATCAGCTTCACCTGGCTGACCACCGGATCCTGCTGGACCAGGTCGAAGAACGACGACAGCCGGTCCACCTCGTGGAACTGGCGGGCCAGCGTCGCCGCCAGGTCGAAGCGGAAGCCGTCCACGTGCATCTCGGTGACCCAGTACCGCAGCGAGTCCATGATCAGCTGGAGCACGTGCGGGGAGCGCATCAGCAGCGAGTTCCCGGTCCCCGTGGTGTCCATGTAGTGGCGCGGATCGTCCGCCAGCCGGTAGTACGAGGCGTTGTCCAGCCCGCGGAAGGACAGGGTCGGGCCCAGGTGGTTCCCCTCGGCGGTGTGGTTGTAGACCACGTCGAGGATCACCTCGATGCCGGCCTCGTGCAGGGCCCGGACGGCCGACTTGAACTCCAGCACCTGCTGGCCGCGGTCGCCCGAGGCGTAGCCGTTGTGCGGGGCGAAGAATCCGATGGTGTTGTAACCCCAGTAATTGCTCAGCCCGTCGTTGACCAGCCGGTGGTCATTGACGAACTGGTGCACCGGCATCAGCTCCAGCGCCGTCACCCCGAGCTTGGTGAGGTGGCCGATGACCGCCGGGTGCGCGAGCGCCCCGTAGGTGCCGCGCAGCTCCTCGGGAAGATCCGGGTGACGCATGGTCAGGCCCTTGACGTGCGCCTCGTACAGCACGGTGTGGTGGTACTCGTGGCGCGGCGGCCGGTCGTTGGCCCAGTCGAAGTACGGATTCACCACCACCGAGCTCATCGTGTGCGGGGCGGAGTCCAGGTCGTTGCGCGAGTCGGGCCGGCCGAAGTGGTAGCCGTAGACCGCCTCGTTCCAGCTGACCCGGCCGCTGATGGCCCGCGCGTACGGGTCCAGCAGCAGCTTCGCCGGGTTGCAGCGGCGGCCGCGCTCGGGCTCGTACGGGCCGTGGACACGGAACCCGTAGCGCTGGCCCGGCATGACGCCGGGCAGGTAGGCGTGGCGGACGAAGGCGTCCGTCTCACGCAGTTCCACGGCGGACTCGGACCCGTCGTCGTGCAGAAGACACAGCTCGATGCGTCGGGCGGCCTCCGAGTAGACCGCGAAGTTGGTGCCGGCGCCGTCGTACGTGGCACCCAGCGGATACGCCTGTCCCGGCCAGACCTGCATAGATAACGACTCTTCCCTGGTTGTCCGAAGATGTCCCGGCTGACCCGGCGTGGACCACGTCCCTGGCAGATCTTCCCCGAAAGAGGGGCCCCAAGCGCGGACTTGGCAGGGGTCCTACCGGGTGACCCGCAGAGCCGATATGCGGGTCAGCGGACTGTCTGCGGATCGGATAATGGGTCAACGGACGGCCGCCGTACGGACCGTCGGGCTGCAGCGGGCCGCGCGCGCGGAGTACCCTTCCGTGATCACTGGAGACGGGCGTCCAGACGCAGAAGGCGGTGCACGGGTGAGCTCGGGAGGTCTGGAGCTGCCCCCTGGTGACAGCAGTCACGAGGGTGGCCCGGCGGACGCCCCAGGGGGTGTCCCCGGCGGGGCACCGGAGGGGCTCCCGACCGGGGCGGTCTCCCTGGCGGGCGGCCCGGCTGCGGCCGGGAGTGCGGGGGCGGGCGTCGAACTGGACTGGGGTGCGGAGGCCTGGAGCGAGGTCCGCACCCGGGCGCAGCGCGCCGGTCGCGCGTACATCTGGCTGAACCTCATCGAACAACGGCTGCGTGCGGTGGTCGGGGCGGTGCTCAAGCCGATCTACGAACCGGTGCACGGCGTGGACGACTGGGTCGTCGCGGCCGCCGGGCCCGCCGGGCAGGAATGGGTGCAGCGGGCCGTCGCCGTGCGCGAGGTCAGCCGCCGCAAGGGCTACCTGCTCGACTCGGCCGACGACAACGTGCTGAGTTTCCTGACCCTGCCCCAGCTGCGGGAGCTGATGGTCCAGCACTGGCCGTGCTTCGAGCCGTACTTCGACGACCGGCGCGAGATCGAGCTGGCCCTGGACGAGCTGGAGGTCACCCGCAACGTCGTCTCCCGCAACCGGGCACTGTCCCGGCCCGTGCTGGAGCAGGCGGAGCGGGCCTCGGCGCGCCTGCTGGAGGTCCTGGGCGGGGTCTCCGGCAGCCCCTCGGCCGAGCGGCTGCCGATCGACGCCGTCGAGGACCTGGTCGGCGACCGGTACGCGGACGTCATCTCGGTCCACCCGGACCGCGTGCGGCTGCAGCGGCAGCTCCCGGCCGAGGACCTCTTCGGCGGGGCGCGGCGGCTCGACGCCATCGGCATAGGGCTCAACCTGCTGGTCCAGAACTTCTCGGGCCGAAGACTCGTCCGGCTCACCGAGGCCGGCTGCCGGGTGCGGCTGCTGTTCCTGAACCCGGCGAGCAGCGCCGTGAAGCGGCGCGAACGGGAACTGGGACTGCGCAAGGGTGAGCTGAGCCGCTCGGTGGAGATGAACATCCTGCACGTCCGCCGGGTCCGCGCGGGCCTGCGGGACCCCTCCCGCTTCGAGATCCACGTCTTCGACGAGACCCCGCGGTTCACCGCCTACCTGGTGGAGGGACAGTCCTCGGGCATCGCGGTGGTGCAGTCCTACCTGCGACGGGCGCGCGGCATGGAGTCCCCCGTCCTGGTGCTGCGGGGCGGCGGGCGCGGAGTGCCGAAGGACGCGGACCACGGGCTGTTCACGACGTACCGCGAGGAGTTCGAGTCGATGTGGGAGGACTCCCGGCCGGTGTCCTGACCGGCGGGGGTGCGTGCTCCACGCCCCGGCAGCCGGGCTGTCAGTGCCCCGTGGCAGGCTGAAAGCCGTTGACCGAAGGTGTACGGGGGAGGGGTACGGGGTGGAGGACTGGCGCGGCATGGGGGACTGGCACGGCGGTGTGCTGATCGGATTCGACCTGGAGACGACCGGCACGGAGCCGGGGGAGTCGAGGATCGTGACGGCGGCCCTGATCGAGGTGCGCGGCGGTGCGGTGCGCGAGCGGCGCGGCTGGCTCGCGGATCCGGGGATACCGATCCCGGAAGGGGCCTCGGCGATCCACGGGATCAGCACGGAGCGCGCGGTCGCCGAGGGCCGCCCGGTGCGGGAGGTCGCGGACGAGGTCGCCGAGGCCCTGGTCGGCCACTGGCGGGCCGGCGCGGTGGTCGTCGCGTACAACGCGGCCTTCGACCTGACCCTGCTGACGGCCGAGCTGGCCCGGCACGGGCTGCCGTCGCTGGCCGACCGGCTGGGCGGGGCGCAGACCGGCCCGGTGGTGGACCCGCTGACCATCGACCGGGCCGTGGACCGCTACCGGCGGGGCAAGCGCACCCTGGAGGCGGTCTGCGGGGTGTACGGGGTCACCCTCGACGACGCGCACGACGCGGGGGCGGACGCGCTGGCCGCGGTCCAGGTGGCCCGCGCGATAGCCGAGCGCCACCCGGAGGTGGCCGCGCTCACCCCGGCCGACCTGCACGCTCGGCAGAGCACCTGGCACGCGCGCTGGGCCCGGGACTTCCAGTCGTACCTGCGCCGTCAGGGCACCCCGGACGCGGTGATCGACGAGGCCTGGCCCCTGCGCGGCCTGGTCCCCGCCTGACCCGTCCCGCCTGCGTGAAATGAAGGCGGGCCGACCCGTACGGATGTGCGACGATCACTCGTCGCAACATCACCCTGGGGGGTTCATGCCAACGCCAATGGCATCCGCTAGACATCCTTTTTCCACCGTAATGACGTGTCTGCTGGCCGTCCTCGCCGCGCTTCTCCTGCCGGTGAGCGCCGCTCAGGCCGCGCCGGCCGCCGAGGACTGCGTCGCCGTCACCGAGGGACGGTACGCGGGCAGCTTCACCGCCGCCGGGCAGACGCACTGCCTTCAGCTGCCGAGCCCGAAGGGCGCCCGGATCGCCGCCCTCACCTCGCTCGGCGGCGCGAGCCCGACCGTCACGGTCGAGGTGGTCGACCGTGACGGCACCGCACAGTGCACCGCCCTCGAGCTTGCCCGGGGCGGCTGCGCCCTCACGGGAACGGCGCCCTTCCGCGCGCTGGTGCGCGCCGAGGACGACACCGCGACCGGGCCGTACGGCGTCCACTTCGTCCGGACGGACAACCTCCAGAACGGCTGTCAGGTCCTGCCCGCGGGCACCTTCGCCGACGACGCGGCGGCCGTGCGCCTGGACACCGGCAACGGCGTCTTCTCGCACTGCCTGACCGTCCCGGCCGGCGCCCACTCCACCGAGGAGCTCCTGCGCGTCCGCTTCGGATTCCCGGACGACACGGAGCTGTTCCCGCGCTACGCGCTCATCATCGTGGACACCGACGGCAACGGGCCGCCCTCCTGCTACGCGCACCCGGCCGGCGGCCGGACGGACGGTCTCACCAGCTGCTCCTTCACCGCCGGCAAGGGCTACACCCTGCTCCTGCAGGGCCAGGACGCCCCGCGCACCCACACCCTGGACCGCCGGGACGTCACCGCCACGGCCCCGGGCTGCACCGCCTCCGCCGCTACGGCCGTCGGTGCTCCGGCCACGACCGGTGCCTCCGGTCAGAACGGCACCCTGCGCTGCCACCGGATCACCACGGCCGCCGCCACGGACCGGCTGCGCGTCGACGTCCGGGACGCCCACGACAGCACCCACATGCTGATCATGGACGCCAACGGCGGCATCGCCTGCCACCAGAAGAGCTGGGCGTGCACGGTCACCGGTTCGACCAGCTACCAGGTCGTGACCCAGGTCCCGCAGGACTGGTCCCTGCCCGGGTCCTACAGCCTCGACGCCTGGCGGATCGCCACGGCCGCCGGCGCGGCGCCCGAGTGCACCCGTGCCGGATCGGTCGCGTACGGATACGGCCCGGTGACCGGCACTCTCTCCGGGGAGCGCACGGGTGCCTGCGCGGTCCTGCCGAGCGTCTCGGGTGACCAGTTCCGGGCCGACATCACTGCGACGGACGGCGGGCAGGACATCCCGCGGCCCGCGCTCTACACCAAGGCCGGAACCGACCTCTGCACGGGCCACTCGTCCCCTTACAACTGCCAGGGCGTCGACCAGAGCCTGTTCGTCCTCACGCTGCCGGACCGGGTGGAACGTACGGCGTACCGTGCCCAGCTCGTCTGCACCACCGCGCCCTGCGGCTCCGAGGAGGTGTCCGTCGGGACGGTCACACCGACCACCGCGCAGAGCGGTACGGTCGCGACCCTCACCGTCCAGGGCACGGCCCTCGGGATGAACACCACCGTTGAGCTGACCGGAGGGCCGGCGCCCCTGACGGCCAAGACCGTGTCCGTCTCCGACGACGCCCGGACGCTGAAGGCGACCGTGGACCTGCGCACGGCCCCGGCCGGCAACTGGAACATCACCGTCGCGGCGCTCAACTTCCACTTCGCGCAGGGCACGTTGACGGTGACACCGCCCGCGGTCTCCGGGCTGGGTACCTACAAGCCGGTGACGCCGACGCGGTTGATGGACACCCGTGAGGGTCTGGGTGTGCCGAAGGCGAAGGTGGGCGAGGCCGGGACGGTGACCCTGCAGGTCGCGGGCACGGCCGGGATTCCGGCGGGTGCGACGGCTGTTGTTCTGAACGTCACGGCGACGGAGCCGACGGCGGGGAGTTTCGTTTCGGTGTATCCGAACGGTACGACGCGCACGAGTGCGTCGAACCTGAACTTCACCGCGGGGCAGACCATTCCGAATCTGGTCGTCGTTCCCGTCGTGAACGGGAAGGTCAGTTTCTACAACCATGCGGGTTCCGTTCACCTGATCGCGGATGTGGCCGGCTATTACACGACGGACGGTTCGGGTTCGACGTACAGGCCGATCACGCCGACGCGGTTGATGGACACCCGTGAGGGTCTGGGTGTGCCGAAGGCGAAGGTGGGTGCGGCCGGGACGGTGACCCTGCAGGTCGCGGGCACGGCCGGGATCCCGGCGACGGGTGTCACCGCGGTGGTGCTGAACGTCACCGCCACGGGGCCGACGGCGGGGAGTTTCGTTTCGGTGTATCCGAACGGTACGACGCGTACGAGTGCGTCGAACCTGAACTTCACGGCGGGGCAGACCATTCCGAACCTGGTGGTCGTTCCGGTGGTGAACGGGAAGGTCAGTTTCTACAACCACGCGGGTTCGGTTGATCTGATCGCCGACGTGGCGGGTTTCTACACGACCGATGGTTCGGGCTCCCTGTACAAGCCGATCACGCCGACGCGGTTGATGGACACCCGTGAGGGCCTGGGTGTGCCGAAGGCGAAGGTGGCTGAGGCCGGGACGGTGACCCTGCAGGTCGCGGGCACGGCCGGGATCCCCGCGGGCGCCACCGCGGTGGTGCTGAACGTCACCGCCACCGAACCGACCGCGGGGAGTTTCGTATCGGTGTATCCGAACGGTACGACGCGCACGAGTGCGTCGAACCTGAACTTCACCGCGGGGCAGACCATTCCGAACCTGGTGGTCGTCCCCGTCGTGAACGGGAAGGTCAGTTTCTACAACCACGCCGGATCGGTGCACCTCATCGCCGACGTGGCCGGCTACTACACCTCGTAGGAGCCGCAGGACGCCCGCCCGCGCCGACCGGACTTCCGGTCGGCGCGGCGCGGGGCGTCCCCTAGAACGAATGCCAGCGCGCCTCCCGGTCGCCGTCCCTGAGGGAGGCCACCCGATGGCGGAATTCGGCCCGGGCCGCCGGGTCGGCCGGGGCGTGCTGGGCGACCCAGGCGCAGCCGGCCGTTTCCCGGGCGCCGCGCAGGACCGCGCAGCCCGCCCAGTCGCGGACGTCCCACCCGTACGCCGCCACGAAGGCCCCGTACTCCTCGGCGGGCAAGCCGTACCGGTCGCGGGCCAGCGCCATCACCACCAGATCGTGCTCGCGCAGATCCGCCGACACGGTCTCCAGGTCCACCAGGACCGGGCCGTCCGGGCCCACGTGCACGTTGCGGGGCAGCGCGTCGCCGTGGACCGGCCCCCGGGGCAGGTGCGGGGTCAGGTCGGCCACCTCGCCGGCGTAGGCGTCCCGGCGGGCTCGCAGGTAGGCCGCGTCGGCCGGGGCGACGGCCGCGCCCGCCAGCCGCAGCCAGCGCTCGACCCCGTCCAGCAGACCCCGGGCGGGCAGGGTGAACGGGGGCTCGGGCAGTGCGTGCACCAGGCGCAGCAGCGCCGCGAGATCCTCGGCCCCGGCGGGCCGCACCGGGTCCGGCAGACGGTGCCAGAGGGTCAGCGGGTGCCCGTCCACCAGCCGCGGCCTCGGCTCGGCCGCGCGGACCGCCGGAACCCCGGAGGCGGCGAACCACTCGGACACCGCGAGTTCCCGCTCGGCCCGCGCCAGCAGCGCCGCCTCCCGGCCCACCTTGACCACCAGGTCACCGACGGCGAAGACCGCGTTCTCGCCGAGAGCGAGGAGGGCCGCTTCCCCGGGCCCGCCCCGGGTCAGGCCGGCAACCGCCAGAACTTCCCTCGCCCGCGCCTCGTCCATACCGCCGGCCCCGCCCTTCGTCCTTGATCCGCCTGTGCCCGACAGTATGTGGTGGCTTCCGGCGAGTGGCCCGATCCTGGACTCATGGGCGCCGAACCCGAGGGAAGCGCCGACCGCGGCCCCGCGGTCGTGACGCGGCGCGCCCTGCGCACCACCCTCTCCGCATGTGTCTCGTTCTTCATCTGCCTGTACGCGCTGGACCGGCCGGTGGCGGCGACGTACGCGCTGTTCGCCGCGGTGTCGATGGCGGCGCTCTCCCACATCCCCGGCACCGGACGCCAGCGGGCGGCCGTCATGGTCAAGGCGACCCCCGCGGCCTGGGTGCTGCTGACGCTCGGCACCTACCTCGCGATCCGGACCTGGAGCGCCGTCGTCGGCATGCTCCTGATCGGCTTCTTCCTGGCCTTCGTGGCGGCGGCCGGGCCCCGCGCGGCGGGCGCCGCGCCGGGGCTGCAACTGCTCTACATCCTGCCGTGCTTCCCGCCCTACGCTCCCGACACCCTGGGCGAACGGCTGGTGGGGGCCACCTTCGGCCTTCTGCTGCTGGTCCTCGCCGAGGCCTTCGTGCTGCCCGAGGAGCCCGGGCCCACCTACCGTCGGCTGGCCGCCGACGCGGCCGGGACCGCCGCCCGCTGCGTCGCCGAGCTGGGCCGCGCCCCGTACGCGCTGTCCGCCGCGTCGGCGGAGACGGCCCGGGCGGCCGGCGAGTCGCTGCGCCCCTTCCGGGTCGACGAGGCCGACCGCCCCGCCGGGCCGGGCCTGCGTGACCGCGCCCTGTCCCACGCGGGCCTGGCCGCACGCACGCTCCTCGCCCGCCTGGTGAACCTTCCCCCGCCGCCCCCGCCCCCGGGCCCGGTGCCGATGGAGCAGGAGGCCGAGGTGCTGGCCGCGGTCGGCCGGGCCGTCACCGAGACGGCCACCCTGCTGGACGGCACGTCCGGTACGACCGAAGCGGCCGCCGCCCTGCGGCGCGTGCGGGAGCAGGCCTCTGCGTCGGCCGCGCGGGAGGCACCCGCGACCGCCGCGCGGGGGCGCCGCCGGGCGGCGCTGCTGGAGGTGGCGGACGCGGCCGTGGCCCTGACGACGGCCGCCGAGCTGGCGGTACGGGGCCGTCGCGCGCGGGTGCCCGACGACGTCGATTCGGGCCGGTTCTGGTACGCGGGCAGGCTCGCGCCGCGCCTGTGGTGGCACCGGCTGGCGGGACACGCAGGGCCGCGCTCGGTGTACTTCCAGAACGCCGTCCGGATCAGCCTCGCGCTGGCGGCCGCCCGCACGGTGGCGGGCGTGGACTCGCTGCCCCACGGCTTCTGGGCGATGCTGGCCGTCCTCAGCCTGACCCGGACCACCGCCGCCCAGACACGGGCGACCGTACGCGTGGCGATCACCGGGACCCTGCTCGGCGCCTTGGCCACCGGGCTGCTGCTGGCCCTGATCGGCGGCCATACCACCGTCTACGCCATCGCCCTGCCGTTCGTGATGATGACCGCCTTCCGGGTGGGTCCGGTCCGGGGCGTGGGCTGGGCCCAGGGCATGTTCACCCTCGTGGTGGCCTTCGTCTTCGCCCAGCTGGCACCCGTGACCTGGCAGCTGGCCGAGGTCAGGATCCTGGACGTGGTCATCGGCAGCATGATCGGCGTCGTGTTCGGGGTGCTCGCCTGGCCGCGCGGGGCGCAGCGCGAGCTGCACCGGGCGGTCGCCCTGCTGCTGACGACGGAGGCCGAGACGGTCGAGCGCACCACGGCCGCCGTGGTGGAGGGCGGGCCGGGGCACGTCCCCGACGACCGGCCGCTCCAGCACGCGCTGACGATGGCGGAGTCCGCGTTCGCGCAGCACCAGAACGAGCCCCGGACGTCCGAGGACCCCACGACGGACTGGCAGGCGGCCATGATGTCGGGCCATCACGTGCTGTGGGGTTCGCGGCGGCTGTTCGTCCGGGGAGGTCCGGCGGTGGGGCCGGCGAACGGCGCCCGGCTGGACGGCCGGGCGGCCGGGGTGGCCACGCGGATGCGGGAGGCGGCCGAGGCGGTGGGGGTGGCACCGGAGGCCGCGGATCCGCAGAGCGTGCCGCTGCCCGGCGGGTCCGCGGCGGACGGGCCGCCGGGGGTCTCCTCGCCGCGGTTCTTCGCCGCGCTCGCCTGGCTGGACTCGCTGAGCGTCGACATCGAGCGCATGAGGGGCCCGGGTCACCCGTCCGGCTCGTCGGGGCCGAACGGCTCGTCCGGTCCGCATCGGCCGCCGGGTCCGTCGGGCGCCTCCCGTCCGTCCGGTCCGGCCGGTCCTTCCTGAGCCGCGGGAAATATGTTGCACGAGACGTATCGTCTCGCTTATCGTCCGATCATGACCACAGCGAAGCCCGCCCACATCGCCATGTTCTCCATCGCCGCCCACGGGCACGTGAACCCGAGCATCGAGGTGATCCGCGAACTCGTGGCGCGGGGCCACCGCGTCAGCTACGCCATCCCCGCCTCCTTCGCCGAGAAGATCGCGGAGACCGGCGCCACGCCCGTGATCTACACCTCCACCCTGCCCACCGACGACGAGCCGGAGGCCTGGGGCACCGAGCTCATCGAGAACCTGGAGCCCTTCCTGAAGGACGCCGTCCAGGCGCTCCCGCAGCTCGCCGCCGCCTTCGAGGGCGACGAGCCCGACCTCGTCCTCCACGACATCACCTCCTACCCCGCGCCCGTGCTCGCCCACCGCTGGGGAGTCCCCGCCGTCTCCCTCTCCCCGAACCTGGTCGCCTGGGAGGGCTACGAGCAGGAGGTGGCCGAGCCGATGTTCGCCGAGCTGAAGGCCTCCGAACGCGGCCGGGCGTACTACGCCGCCTTCGCGGCCTGGCTCACCGAGAACGGCCTCGGCGACGACGTCGACCGCTTCCAGGGCCGCCCGCGGCGCAGCCTCGTCCTCATCCCCCGGGCGCTCCAGCCGCACGCCGACCGCGTCGACGGGTCCGTGTACACCTTCGTCGGCGCCTGCCAGGGGGACCGCAGCGCGACCCAGGGGACCTGGCGGCGGCCGGCGGCCGCCGAGGGCAAGAAGCTCGTACTCGTCTCGCTCGGCTCGGCCTTCACCAAGCAGCCCGCCTTCTACCGCGCCTGCATCGAGGCCTTCGCGGACCTGCCCGACTGGTACCTCGTCCTCCAGATCGGCAAGTTCACCGACGAGGCCGACCTGGGCCCGGTCCCGGCCGGCGTCGAGGTCCACCGCTGGGTCCCCCAGCTGGACATCCTGCGCCGGGCCGACGCCTTCATCACCCACGCGGGCGCCGGCGGCAGCCAGGAGGGGCTCGCCACCGCCACCCCGATGGTCGCCGTCCCGCAGGCCGTCGACCAGTTCGGCAACGCCGACATGCTCGTCTCGCTCGGCGTGGCCCGGCACGTCCCGATGGCGGAGGCGGACGCCGCGACCCTGCGCGAGGCGGTCCTCCAACTCGTCGCGGACCCCGCGGTCGCCGCCCGCGCCGAGGCCGTCCGCGCGCAGATGGCCACCGAGGGCGGCACACGGCAGGCCGCCGACCTGATCGAGGCCGAATTGTCATAGCCGGGTCCTAGGGTGCGCCCATGAAGACGAAGAAGGCCATGACGAAGAAGTACGCGGCGCTGCTGCGCGGGATCAACGTCGGGGGGAACAAGAAGGTCCCGATGGCAGAGCTGCGTTCGCTCCTGGAAGGGCTCGGCCACGGCGACGTGCAGACGTACCTGCAGAGCGGCAACGCCGTCTTCAGCAGCGCGCAGCAGGACCCGGCGGTCCTCACCCGGGAGCTGGAGGCGGCCATCGAGGACCGCTTCGGCTTCCGCGTGGCCTGCCTGGTGCTGGACGGCGCGTACCTGCGCGCCGTCGCCGAGGCCTGCCCCTTCCCGGCCGCCGAGCTGGAGGGCAAGCAGCTGCACGCCACCTTCTGCTCCGAACAGCCCGGCCCGGAGCGCTTCGTCGCGCTCGACGAAGCCTCGTACCTCCCCGAGGAGTACCGGCTCGGCGACCGGGTCCTCTACCTCTACGTCCCCGACGGCCTCGGCCGCTCCAAGCTGGCCGAGGCCCTCGCCAGGCCCGCCGTCGTCAAGGGCATCGACGTGACCACCCGCAACTGGAACACCGTCGCGAAACTCGTGGAGCTGACCGGAGCCTGACCGGGAGCCCTGATCGGGCTCGGTACTTCGTTCGCCCCGCCCCCCGACGGTCACGCGGGGGGCCGGATGTGCCAGGCTCGTGGCATGCGTTACATCATCATCGGCGCGGGCGCGGTCGGCGCCACCATCGGCGGACGGCTCGCGGAGGCGGGCGGCGAGGTCGTCCTCGTCGCCCGTGGCGCGCACGCGGAGGCCCTGCGGGCCGACGGACTGCGCCTCACCACGGCCGACGGGACCCGGGTGCACCGGCTGCCCGTGGTCACCGGACCGGACGAGCTCGGTGAACTGCGCCCCGACGACGTGTTGTTGCTGGCCGTGAAGACACAGGACGCCATCGCCGCACTCGACGCGTGGGGCGACGCGGAGGTCGCAGGCGGCGGTACGGCGGCGCAGCGGCTGCCGGTGCTGTGCGCGCAGAACGGCGTGGAGAGCGAGCGGCTCGCCCTACGGCGCTTCGCGCGCGTCTACGGGGTGTGCGTCTGGCTGCCCGCGACCTTCCTGGAGCCGGGCGTGGTCTCGGCGCTGTGCGCGCCGCTGACCGGCATCCTGCACCTGGGCCGGGCGGCCGGCGGCACGGACGCCCTGTCCCGGGCCGTCGCGGCGGACCTCGCCAAGGCGGGCTTCGGTGCGCCGGCGGTCGAGGACGTGATGCGGTGGAAGTACGCGAAGCTGCTGGGCAATCTGGGCAACGCGATCCAGGCGACCACCGGCCCGGAGCCGGACCCGGCGAAGGCGGCGCTGCTGCTGCGGGCGGTCCGCGAGGGCAAGGCCGCCTTCCGGGCCGCGGGCGTCCCGTACGCCTCGGACGCCGAGCAGTCGCTGGCCCGCGACGGCAAGGTGGAGCAGCCGGCCGGGGTGCGGGGCGGCTCGTCCTGGCAGAGCCTGGCGCGCGGGACGGGCTCGGTGGAGGCGGACTACCTCAACGGGGAGATCTCCCTGCTGGGCCGTCTGCACGGGGTGCCGACCCCGGTCAACGACGTGCTGCGGCACGCGGCCAACATCTTCGCCCGCGAGGGCCTGCCCCCGGGCGCGATGTCCATCGAGGACCTCGCCGCCCTGGCCGACGAGGCCGCGGCCCGCGCGTAGTCCCCCGGCTGCGGCGCCGCCGCCGGGGGCGCCGCCCCGGACCCCGCGCCTCAAACGCCGGCGAGGCTGGATGTGGCTGCTGCCGTCCGCCCGGTCAGGCCGTCAGGGCCGGGAGCCCCGCGGGAGCGGCGGCCGAGGCGTCGAAGCGGCGCAGCAGCAGCCGGGCCAGTTCCGGGGCCGCGCCCAGCACGTCCGCGACGACATCCGCGCCCGCGGCACCGGCGCCGGCCGCAATGCGGTCCGGGAGACGGCCGGGGGCGATGACGTACGGGGCCACCGCCACCCGCTCGAAGCCCTCGGCGCGCAGGGCCCGTACGGCGTCCTCCGTACGGGGCAGTGCGGCGGAGGCGAACGCAGGCCGCACGGCACACCAACCGGTGCGCCGCCACTCCCGCGCGGTTTCAGCGATCACTGCGATCGCCTCCGGGTCCGTGGAGCCGGCGGACGCGAGCACCACTGCGGTGGTGGCGCGGTCCGCCGGGGTGAGGCCGGCTTCGGAGAGCCGGCGTTCGAGGGCGGTCAGCAGGAGCGGGGACGGTCCGAGGACGTCCGCCACCCGCACCGACAGCCCCGGCAGGCGCGAGGTCGACTCGGCGAGCGCCGCCGGGATGTCGGACTTCGCGTGGAAGGCACGGGTCAGCAGCAGCGGGAGGGCCACGACCTCCCGTACGCCGGAGAGGTAGAGCGCGGACAGGGCCTGCCCCACCGACGGGGTGTTGAAGTCGAGGAAGGCCGTCTCCACGCGCAGCCCCGGCCGCAGCGACCGTACCCGCCCGGTGAGGGCGTGCACGGTCGCCGCGTGCCGCGGGTCGCGGCTGCCGTGGGCGATGACCAGGAGTGCGGGGGACATGGCGATCAGCTCTTCGCCAGCAGGCCGCGGCTGCGCAGCACCCACCGCTCGACGGGGCTGAAGATCAGCAGGTCGATGGCGATGCCGACCACCAGGATCAGGATGATCGCGAGGAACACGCCGGGCAGGTCGATGTTGTTGCGGCCGTTCTCCAGCAACTGGCCCAGGCCCAGGCCCAGGTCCGGTGAGGAGGCGATGATCTCGGCGGCCATCAGCGAGCGCCAGGAGAAGGCCCAGCCCTGCTTCAGACCGGCCAGGTAGCCGGGCAGCGCGGCCGGCATCACGATGTGCCGGGCTCCGCGCAGACCGGTGGCACCCAGGGTGCGGCCGGCCCGCAGGTAGAGCGGCGGGATCTGGTCGATGCCGGAGACGAGGCCGTTGGCGATGGACGGGACGGCGCCCAGCAGGATCACCGTGAACATCATGGCGTCGTTCAGGCCGAACCACAGGACGGCCGGCGGCACCCAGGCCACCGACGGCAGCGACTGCAGGCCCTGCAGGATCGGGCCGATCGCGGCGCGGACGAACTTCACCCGGGCGACGAGCAGGCCGAGGGGGGTGCCGATGGCCAGGGCCAGCAGGAAGCCGAGCAGGCCGCGGGAGACGCTGGTCCAGATGACCTCCAGCAGCGTCCCCTTGAGCCACATGTCGGACAGGCTGTCCCACACCGCGGACAGCGCGGGCAGCTTGGTCTCCTCGGTGACCTTCGTCGCGACGAGCACCTGCCAGACGATGAGCACGAGGCCCACGGCCAGGACGGGCGGGAAGATCTTCTTGACGAGGATCTCGCGGACCGGGGTGCGGTGGGTCTGGATCGCGTCGAGGGCGTCGAGGCCCGCCTCGAGGCCGGCCAGGTCGTCGCTCTTGCCCGTGGCCTTCGAGGTGGTGTCAGTGCTGGCCATGGCGGCGGATCTCCCCACGCAGGTGTTCAGTGATCTCGAGGGACAGCTCGGCGACGTCCGCGTCCTCGATGCGGCGCGGCTGCGGGATGTCCACGGTCCATTCCTTGGCGACCCGGCCGGGCCGGGAGGAGAGCAGGACCACGCGCTGGGCGAGGCGGACGGCCTCGCGCACGTTGTGGGTGACGAAGAGGACGGACAGTCCGGTCTCGGCCCAGATGCGGGTGAGTTCGCCGTGCAGTACGTCCCGGGTGATGGCGTCGAGGGCGGCGAACGGCTCGTCCATCAGCAGCAGCCGGCTGTCCTGGGCGAGCGCCCGGGCCAGGGCCACGCGCTGGCGCATGCCGCCGGACAGCTCGTGCACCCGCTTGCCGTAGGAGCCGCCGAGGCGGACCAGCTCCAGCAGCCGCTCGGCCTCCGGACGGCGCTCGGCCTTGGCCACCCCGCGCAGACGCAGGGCGAGTTCGATGTTCTTGCCCGCGGTCAGCCACGGGAAGAGGGCGTGCTCCTGGAACATCAGCGCCGGACGGCCGCCGGGGGTCTCGATGGACCCCGCGGACGGCTTGTCCAGACCCGCGACCAGGTTCAGCAGCGTGGACTTTCCACACCCCGAGGCACCCAGGATGGTGACGAACTCTCCGGGAGCGACATCGAGGCTGATGTCGTCCAGGACGAGCTGCGATCCGGCCGGGCCGGAGAAGGACTTCGAGACGTGCCCGATGCGGGCGGCGTGCGTGCGCTCCGCGACGGAGCCCTCGGCAGCCTTGGCAAGCGTAGTGGCCATGGTCGTCACCTCCTGGGGTTGCTGGATTGCGGGGTTACTTGGTGCCGAGTCCGGCGTCGGAGACCTCGGGCTTGCCGGCGGCCTTGAGCACCTTGTTCAGGAGCGTGAGGTCGTAGATGCCGGCGAGGTCGGGCTGCTCGATGAGCTTGGCCTTGACGGCCCACTCGGACTGGGTCTTGAGGGTGGCGGCCAGCGGGTCGTCGGTGATGGCGATGCTGGGCCACGCGGGGTCGATGACCTTCGCGTCGAGTGCCTTGCCGCTGTCGGCCTGGAGCTTGGCGTTGGCGGAGGCCTTGGCCCTGTCCGGGTTGGCGTTGATCCACTCGTTGGTCTTGACGGTGCCCTTGAGGACCGCCTCGACGACGTCCGGGTGCTCCTTGAGGAACTTCTGGGACACGATGATGTTCGTGATCACGAACTTCTTGTCGGGCCACAGGGCGGTCTCGTCGAGGAGGACGGAGCCGCCGTCGGAGACGAGCTTGGAGGCGGTGGGCTCGGGGACCCAGGCGCCGTCGATCGAGCCCTGCTTGAAGGCGTCGGGGGTGACCTTGTTGTCGGTGCGGACGACGGAGACGTCGCCCTTGCCGGACTCGGGGTCGACCGTCCAGCCCTTCTCGGAGATCCAGTTGAGGAACGCGACGTCCTGCGTGTTCCCCTTCTGCGGGGTGGCGATCTTCTTGCCCTTGAGGTCGTCGAGGCTCTTGATCCTGTCGGGGTTGACGACGAGCTTGACGCCGCCGGAGGCGGATCCGGAGATGATCCGCAGGTTGGAGCCCTTGGACTTGACGTAGCCGTTGATCGAGGGGGAGGGGCCGATGAAGCCGATGTCGAGAGAGCCGCCGTTGAGGGCTTCGATCTCGGACGGGCCGGCGTTGAAGGACTGCGGCTTGACCTTGGTGCCGTTCAGTTCCTTCTCGATCAGGCCTTCCTGGAGGCCGACGAGTGCGGTGGCGTGCGTCAGGTTCGGGAAGTACCCGATGCGGACCTCGGCGGCGGAGAGCTTCTTGCCGGCGTCGGCGTCGGCGGCGTCCGCGGCCTTCGGTTCGTCCTTCTTCGCCTCGGAACCGTAGCCGCAGGAGGCGAGCGCACCGATCAGGAGCGGCAGAGCGGCGGCTGCGACGATGCCGCGGCGGAGGGTGGTGCGGGCGGTGGCGGTGGCAGGCACGGGAGGGCTTCCTCTCGTGACGGCGTCATCTCATGACGCACGTCTTCGTTCGTGGAGCGAGGTCGGGTACGGCTCGTGGGGGGTGTGGGCGCGCATGCGGTGCGCGTACGTCATCGCGCACATCGCGCCACCCCTCCCTGGCCGCTGCCGAGGGCGCCGCTGCCCACGCGGCCGCCCTCCTTCGCGAAGGTGGAGTAGATGTCGGGGAGCATGGTTTAGAAGTCCCAGCCTTCCTCGTCGGCCTGGACGGTCGTGTCGGCCCTGGAGGCGAAGGACTCGCCGGCCATGCCGGCCGCCAGGGTGGTTCCGTCGGCGGGGTCGATCAGGAGGAAGGATCCGGTGCGGCGCGAGTCGGCGTACGCGTCGAGCGCGAGCGGCTCGGCGGTGCGGACGACGACGCGGCCGATGTCGTTGGCGACCAGCTGCCCGGGGTTCGGGTGCTGGGACAGGTCGTCCAGGGTCAGCCGGGAGGGGATCTCCTTGACGATGGCCTTGACCGTGCGGGTCGTGTGCTTGATCAGCACCCGGGCGCCGACGGCCAGGGGCTGGTCGGCCACGTGGCAGACCGTCGCCTCGACGTCCTGGGTGGTGGCCGGGGCGCTCGCGGACGGCGCGATCAGGTCGCCGCGCGAGATGTCGATGTCGTCCCGCAGGCGCAGCGTCACCGACTGCGGGGCCCAGGCGATGTCCACGCTCTCGCCGAGCGCGTCGATGCCCTCGATGACGGAGGTCCGGCCCGACGGCAGGACGGTCACGGCCTCGCCGACGCGCAGCACGCCGGAGGCGATCTGGCCCGCGTAGCCGCGGTAGTCGGGGTGCTCGGCGGACTGCGGACGGATCACGTACTGCACCGGGAAGCGCGCCGGGCAGGCCGTGAGGTCGTGGCTGACCGGGACGGTCTCCAGGTGCTCCAGCACCGTCGGGCCGCCGTACCAGTCCATGTTGGCGGAGGGCTCCACCACGTTGTCCCCGGCCAGGGCCGAGATCGGGATGGCGGTGATCTCCGGGACGCCCAGGTCCGAGGCGTACGCGGTGAACTCCTCGGCGATGGCGGCGAAGACCGACTCCTGGTAGCCCACGAGGTCCATCTTGTTGACGGCCAGGACCACGTGCGGCACGCGCAGCAGGGCGGCGACGGCCGCGTGCCGGCGGGTCTGCTCGATCACGCCGTTGCGGGCGTCGACGAGGACCACGGCCAGGTCGGCGGTGGAGGCGCCGGTGACCATGTTCCGGGTGTACTGCACGTGCCCCGGGGTGTCCGCGAGGATGAACCGGCGGCGCGCGGTGGCGAAGTACCGGTAGGCGACGTCGATGGTGATGCCCTGCTCCCGCTCGGCCCGCAGGCCGTCGGTGAGCAGCGCGAGGTCCGGGGCGTCCTGGCCGCGCTGTGCGGAGACGGCCTCGACGGCCTCCATCTGGTCGGTGAGGACCGACTTGGAGTCGTGCAACAGCCGGCCCACCAGGGTGGACTTGCCGTCGTCGACGGAACCGGCGGTCGCGAAGCGCAGCAGGGTGGTCGCCGACACGTCGGCGAACTGCTCGGTGGTGCTGGTCATGTCTAGAAGTACCCTTCGCGCTTGCGGTCTTCCATCGCGGCCTCGGACATCTTGTCGTCGGCGCGGGTCGCGCCCCGCTCGGTGAGACGGGAGACGGCGATCTCGGCGATCACGGCGTCCAGCGAGGTGGCGTCGGAGTCGACGGCGCCGGTGCAGGACATGTCGCCGACGGTGCGATAGCGGATGAGGCGCGTCTGGGGCGTCTCGCTCTGCTTCGGGCCGCCCCACTCGCCCGCCGTCAGCCACATGCCGTTGCGCAGGAACACCTCGCGTTCGTGGGCGAAGTAGATCTCCGGCAGCTCGATGCCCTCGCGGGCGATGTACTGCCAGACGTCCAGCTCGGTCCAGTTCGAGAGCGGGAAGACGCGCACGTGCTCGCCCGGGGCGTGGCGGCCGTTGTAGAGCTGCCACAGCTCGGGGCGCTGGCGGCGCGGGTCCCACTGCGAGAACTCGTCGCGCAGGCTGAACACCCGCTCCTTGGCGCGGGCCTTCTCCTCGTCGCGGCGGCCGCCGCCGAAGACGGCGTCGAACTTCAGGCTCTGGATCGCCTCGGTCAGCGGCACGGTCTGCAGCGGGTTGCGGGTGCCGTCGGGGCGCTCGCGCAACTTGCCCGCGTCGATGTACTCCTGGACGGAGGCCACGTGCAGGCGCAGGCCGTGCTTCTCGACCGTGCGGTCGCGGTACTCCAGCACCTCGGGGAAGTTGTGCCCCGTGTCGACGTGCAGCAGCGTGAAGGGCACCGGCGCCGGCGCGAACGCCTTCAGCGCCAGGTGCAGCATGACGATGGAGTCCTTGCCGCCGGAGAACAGGATCACCGGCTTCTCGAACTCGCCCGCCACCTCGCGGAAGATGTGCACCGCCTCGGACTCCAGCGCGTCCAGGTGCGACAGCGCGTACGGGGCGTCGGAGCCGGAATCGGTGTGCAGGTGTGCGGCCGTGGTCATGCCAGACCCCTCTCGGTGAGCAGTGCGTGCAGGGCCGAGGCCGACTCCTGCACGGTCTGCGTGTGCGACTCGATACGGAGGTCCGGGGACTCCGGTGCCTCGTACGGGTCGTCGACCCCGGTCAGACCGGAGATCTCGCCCGCCGCCTGCTTGGCGTACAGGCCCTTCACGTCGCGCTCGGAGCAGACCTCGACCGGGGTGGCCACGTGGACCTCCAGGTACGAGGTGCCCTCGGCGGCGTGCCGCTTGCGGACGGCCTCACGGCTGTCCGCGAACGGCGCGATCACCGGCACCAGCGCCTTGACGCCGTTGCTCGCGAGGAGCTCGGCGACGAAGCCGATCCGCTGCACGTTGGTGTGCCGGTCCTCGCGGGTGAAACCGAGGCCGGCGGAGAGGAACTCGCGGATCTCGTCCCCGTCGAGCACCTCCACACGGTGGCCCTCGGCGCGCAGCCGCTCGGCCAGCGCGTAGGCGATCGTGGTCTTGCCCGCGCTCGGCAGCCCGGTCAGCCACACCGTGGCGCCCTGGTCGCTCACGCTCATCTGCTCTGTCTCCGTAGGTTCTTCGCCGGTCGTCATCAGCCGTGCAGTCCGCACTCGGTCTTGCCCCGCCCGGCCCACCGGCCGGCCCGCGCGTCCTCGCCCTCGGCGACGCGGCGGGTGCACGGGGCGCAGCCGACGGAGGCGTAACCGTCCATCAGCAGCGGGTTGGTGAGTACGCCGTGCTCGGCGACGTACGCGTCCACGTCGTCCTGGGTCCAGCGGGCGATCGGCGAGATCTTGACCTTCTGCCGCTTCTCGTCCCAGCCGACCACCGGGGTGTTCGCCCGGGTCGGGGACTCGTCGCGGCGCAGGCCCGTCGCCCACGCGGTGTACGCGGTCAGGCCCTCTTCCAGGGGCTTGACCTTGCGCAGCGCGCAGCACAGGTCGGGGTCGCGGTCGTGCAGCTTCGGGCCGTACTCCGCGTCCTGCTCGGCGACGCTCTGACGCGGGGTCAGGGTGATGACGTTGACGTCCATCACGGCCTCGACCGCGTCACGGGTGCCGATGGTCTCCTCGAAGTGGTAGCCCGTGTCGAGGAAGACCACGTCCACACCGGGGAAGACCTGCGAGGCCAGGTGGGCGACGACCGCGTCCTCCATGGAGGAGGTCACGGCGAACCGCTTGCCGAAGGTCTCGGCCGCCCAGCGCAGGATCTCCGGCGCCGAGGCGTCCTCCAGGTCCCGGCCCGCCCGCTCGGCCAGCTCCTTGAGTTCCCCGGCCGTGAGACGCACGTCTTGAGTGGTGGTCATATCCCGTCCCCTCCCGCTGATCCCGCTGATCCCGCTGATCCCGCCGAATCCGACTGGACACCCCGGGCCAGCAGCCCGAGGTACTTCAGCTGGAAGGCTCGGTTGCAGGCCCTGCATTCCCACGCGCCGTGGCCCGTCTCGTTCGGAAACAGGTCCTCGTCGCCGCAGTACGGGCAGTAGAACGGTGCGGCGCGCTCGCTCACGAGAGGCTCTTCTCGTCCGCGCGGGCGACCCACGCCGCGAAGCGCTCGCCGTCCTCGCGCTGCTCCTCGTAGTGCTTGACGACCCGCTCGACGTAGTCGGGCAGACCGGCCGAGGTGACCTTGAGGCCGCGCACCTTGCGGCCGAAGCCGGCCTCCAGGCCGAGGGCGCCGCCCAGGTGGACCTGGTAGCCCTCCACCTGGTTGCCGTCGTCGTCCAGGACCAGCTGACCCTTGAGACCGATGTCCGCCACCTGGATACGGGCGCAGGCGTTCGGGCAGCCGTTGATGTTGATGGTGAGCGGCTCGGCGAAGTCCGGCAGACGGCGCTCCAGCTCGTCGATCAGCGAGGCGCCGCGCGCCTTGGTCTCGACGATGGCCAGCTTGCAGAACTCGATGCCGGTGCAGGCCATCGTGCCGCGGCGGAACGGGGACGGCTTGACCCGCAGGTCCAGCGCCTCCAGCGCCTCGACCACCGAGTCGACCCGGTCGGCCTCGATGTCGAGCACGATCATCTTCTGCTCGGCGGTGGTGCGCAGTCGGCCGGAGCCGTGCTGCTGCGCCACGTCCGCGATCTTGGTGAGGGTGGCGCCTTCCACGCGGCCCACGCGGGGCGCGAAGCCGACGTAGAACTTGCCGTCCTTCTGCTGGTGGACGCCCACGTGGTCACGCCACTGGCCGCTCGGCTGCGCGGGCGCGGGACCGTCGGTCAGCTTGCGCTTCAGGTACTCGTCCTCCAGGACCTGGCGGAACTTGGCCGGGCCCCAGTCGGCGACGAGGAACTTCAGGCGGGCGCGGTTGCGCAGCCGGCGGTAGCCGTAGTCGCGGAAGATCGAGATGACGCCCTCGTAGACGTCCGGGACCTCGTCGAGCGAGACCCAGGTGCCCAGGCGCACGCCCAGCTTGGGGTTGGTGGACAGACCGCCGCCGACCCAGACGTCGAAGCCGGGGCCGTGCTCGGGGTGGTTCACGCCCACGAACGCGATGTCGTTGATCTCGTGCGCCACGTCGAGCAGCGGCGAGCCGGAGATGGCCGACTTGAACTTGCGGGGCAGGTTGGAGAAGTCCTTGTTGCCCACGATGCGGCGGTAGATCTCGTCGATGGCGGGCGTGCCGTCGATGATCTCGTCCAGGGCGATGCCGGCGACGGGCGAACCGAGGATGACGCGGGGCGTGTCACCGCAGGCCTCGGTGGTGGACAGGCCCACGGCTTCCAGCCGGCGCCAGATCTCCGGGACGTCCTCGATCCGGATCCAGTGGTACTGCACGTTCTGGCGGTCGGTGAGGTCCGCGGTGCCGCGCGCGAACTCCTCGGAGATCTCGCCGATCACGCGGAGCTGCTCGGTGGTCAGCCGGCCGCCGTCGATGCGGACGCGCAGCATGAAGTACTCGTCGTCCAGCTCCTCCGGCTCCAGGATCGCGGTCTTGCCGCCGTCGATCCCGGGCTTGCGCTGGGTGTAGAGGCCCCACCAGCGCATACGGCCGCGCAGGTCGTTGGGGTCGATCGAGTCGAAGCCGCGCTTGGAGTAGATCGTCTCAATGCGTGTCCGCACGTTGAGACCGTCGTCGTCCTTCTTGAACTGCTCGTTGCCGTTGAGGGGGGTGTGGTGTCCGACGGCCCACTGGCCCTCACCGCGGTGACGGCCGGTCTTGCGGCGCGCGGCGGCTGCGGGTGCGGCTGCGGGCGTTTCGGGGGTGGCGGCCATGGCGGTACGTCCTTCTTCGGCGGCTCGAGGCAAGGGCAGGGGGAGGCGGCGGCGCTCCCCGGCCGGCTCGGCGTTTCCGAGCGGGTGCGGCGGATTCCCGCTCCGCTGCCGGGGTTGCCGGCGGGCAGAGCGGTACTACGGCCTCAGGGGGCTGGAGGGTGATCGGCGCGTCCGCGGCGGCGGGGACGACGGCGATGTGCGGCGTGGCTGGTTCCGTCAGCGCGCCGGACAGATGGCGCTGGACATGCGGCCGAGGTCGACGTGCCGCCGACTCACCAAGGCAATTCCAGCTCCATTCATGGCGGAAGCGTGTCATGTGCCGATTGGAGGAGTCCACTACTGTCCACGATTCGGACGAACTCGTCTCGACCAGTGGGACGACGTGATGGGTGTCACTCGGTGAAGGCCCGCTCCTCAAACGCCGGAGGGGCTGAAATCTCAGCCCCTCCGGGTTCGGCCGACCGCCCCCGGAGGGGCTACGCGCCGGGCCAGGGGCCGGGAGTCGGGGTCTCTTCCTTCTGTTCCGTCTCCGTCCTGAAGACCTTGAAGCCGCGCCGCTCGTAGTTGCTCATCGCCGTCGGGCCGTCCTGGCTGCACGTGTGCACCCACACCCGCCGGGTCGGCTCCCGCTCCGGCCAGCGCTCCGCGAGGGACCACGCGCGGGCGACGCCCACCGACAGCAGGTGCCCCCCGATGCGGCGGCCCCGGAAGTCCGGGAGGAGACCGAAGTACATGATCTCCACCACGCCGTCCTCCTGCGGGTCCAGCTCCACGTACCCCGCCGGCGTGCCCCGGTCGTACGCCACCCACGTCTCCACGCCCGGCCGCTCCAGCTGCTCCACCCACTGGGCGCGGGTCAGCGAGAGCCGGTCCGTCCAGTGGATGTCACCGCCCACCGACGCGTACAGGAAACGGCTGAACTCGGGGGAGGGGACCTCCGCCCGCACGATGGATATCTCCGGGCCCGCCGGAGCCGCTGCGACGAGGTCCGCCGCAGAGGTCATCTCCAGCGACCAGGTGGTGAGTGCGATGGTGCTCATGCAGCTCAGGGAATCATGCCGGGCCCGGTACGGCCCAGGCGGGCCCGGATCACCGCCGGAGCCGTGGAGTGCGGGAGCAGCGCGGCCGGGTCCCGGGGGCGGATCAGCTCCACCTCCACGTCCTCCGCGAAGCGGTACGGCCGGTGCGCGAGGACTCCCGCGAGGTGGCGGCGTACGCGGGACAGCTCCGCGCGGACCGTCACCGTCCGCGTCGGGTCCCCGAACACCTCCCCGGCCAGCTCCGCCGCCGAGAGCCCGCGCGGGCTCTCCGCCAGCAGGAACAGCAGCTCCGCGTGGCGCGGGCTCAGCTCCTGCGACCAGCTCCCCGAGGGCCCGTACACCGTCGCCGACCAGCAGCGCGCCCGGCTGAGGTCCAGCACGATCCGCGACACCGCCGTACTCGTACGGTCCTGCGCGACCCGCAGCAGCCAGCCGCCCGGCAGCGGCTCCACCACGCACTCCCCGAGCTGCGGCACCCACACCCGGCCCGGCCCGAAACTCTTCGGCAGCGGGATCCGCTCCGCCGGGGCCAGGCCCGTCACCGCCGCCGTCCAGCCGTTCGGGTCCACCGCCAGCGCCCGCCCCGGCAGCCGGGCCAGCAGCGGGGCCGCCACCGTCCGCAGTCGCTCCAGCGACTCCAGGTGCCGTACCCGCAGCTCACGCTCCGCGAGGCGCGCCACCGAGCTGACCCAGGCCAGGGTCGCCGGGTGCATGGTCGCCAGCGGCCCGCTGACGTCGACCACGCCCAGCAGCCGCCCGTCGCGCGGGTCCCGTACGGGCGCCCCGGCGCAGGTCCAGTCGTGGTGGCTGGAGACGAAGTGCTCGGCCGAGAACACCTGCACCGGGCGCCGGGCCACCAGGGCGGTGCCCACCCCGTTCGTGCCGACCACGGCCTCGTCCCAGTCCGCCCCGACCGCGAAGCCGAGCCGGTCCGCCTTGCGCAGGATCGAGGAGTGGCCCTCGCGCCACAGCAGCCGCCCGTCGGCGTCCGCGACGACCATGATGTGCAGGGCCTCGTCCAGGGCGGGCAGCAGCCCCTCGCGCAGCACGGGCAGGATCTCCCGCAGCGGCGAGACGTGCCGGCGCTCCTCGGTCTCGGCCGCCGAAAGCATCCGCGAGCGCGCGTCCCGGTCGGGGTGCACCCCGCCGGCCAGCATCCGGCGCCAGGACTCCGCGATCTCCGGTCTCGGCGCGGCCGGCGGCCGGTCCCCGGCCAGCGCCGCCGCCCGCACCCCCTTGAGGAGGTGCGCCGCCGCCCGCGCGTCCATGGCCGAGATGCGAGCCGCATCGACCGTACTGCCTGTGGTGTCGGCCACCGGAACCTCCCCGTGCGAACAGGACGTACGACACAAGCCGCCCGGGTGGTCCGTGTCCACTGCTTCCCCAAGCACCCCGACGGACGGCTGCCGACTCAAAGGTTGCAACGGTATGCAACTCTCGCCAAGTCCCGGTCCGCCGACCGAAACTGTCCGGACGCCGCAGAGCGGCGAACCGGCTCCTCCTCGGGGCTTCGGATCAGGGGTGGCGCCGAGTCGGCGCGGCGCCACCCCTGTACCGGTCGACGGGCCCGGATCCCGGCCCGGAGCGGTTTGGGGACCGCAGCGGAGCCCGACGGGGGCTCCCTTCCTAGACCGTGATCCGTGCCCGTTCCACCACCGCGCGCAGGTCGAGGCTGTGCGGCAGCGTGCCGAACGCCGCGCCCCAGTCGCCGCCCAGCCGCGAGGCGCAGAAGGCGTCCGCGACCTCCGGCGGGGCCCACCGCACCAGCAGGGATCCCTGGAGCACCAGCGCCATGCGCTCGACCACGCGGCGGGCCCGCGCCTCGATCCCGTCCAGATCGGCGAGATCCGTCAGCAGGTTCTTGATGGCCGAATCCAGCCGGTGGTCGGCGCCCCGGGCCAGGCCGACCTCCTGGAGGAAGGCGTTCAGTGCCTGCGGCTCCCGCTGCAGGGCGCGCAGTACGTCCAGCGCCTGTACGTTGCCCGAGCCCTCCCAGATGGAGTTGAGGGGGGATTCGCGCAGCAGTCTGGGCAGCCCCGACTCCTCTACGTAGCCGTTGCCCCCCAGACATTCCAGGGCCTCCGCCACCATCGGCGTACAGCGCTTGGTCACCCAGTACTTGGCGGCGGGCACGGCGAGCCGCAGGAAGGCCTTCTCCTGCTCGGTCCCGGCGTCGTAGGCGGCCGCCAGGCGCAGGGTCAAGGTGGTGGCGGCCTCCGACTCCAGGGCGAGGTCGGCGAGCACGTTGCGCATCAGCGGCTGGTCGATGAGCGGTGCTCCGAAAGCAGAGCGGTGCTCCGCGTGGTGCACGGCCTGGGTCAGGGCCTGCCGCATCAGCGAGGCCGAGCCGATGACACAGTCCAGCCGGGTCGCCGCGACCATCTCGATGATGGTCCGCACCCCGCGGCCCTCCTCACCGACCCGCCGCGCCCAGGTCCCGTCGAACTCCACCTCGCTCGACGCGTTCGACTTGTTGCCCAGCTTGTCCTTCAGCCGCTGGATCGCGAAGACGTTGCGCGTACCGTCCGGCAGCACCCGCGGTACCAGGAAGCACGTCAGTCCTCCAGGAGCCTGCGCCAGCACCAGGAAGCCGTCGCTCATCGGCGCCGAGCAGAACCACTTGTGCCCGGTCAGCAGGTACTCACCGGACGCGTCCAGCGGCACCGCGGCCGTCGTGTTCGCCCGTACGTCGCTGCCGCCCTGCTTCTCCGTCATTCCCATCCCGAAGAGCACACCGCCCTTCTCGGCGGCCGGCCGCAACCCCTGTTCGTACACGTGCGAGGTAAGCCGCGGTTCCCATTCGGCGGCCAGCACCGGATCGGCGCGCAGCGCCGGCACCGCGGCGTGCGTCATCGAGATCGGGCAGCCGTGCCCCGCCTCGGCCTGCGACCAGACGAAGAACCCGGCGGCCCGGCGCAGGTGCCCGGCCGGACGCCCCCAGGCGTCGGTCAGCCCGGAGGTCACGGCGTGCCCGAGCAGCCGGTGCCAGGCCGGGTGGAAGTCCACCTCGTCGATCCGGTTGCCGTACCGGTCGTGCGTCCGCAACCTGGGCGGATTCTCGTTCGACTGCACACCCCATTCCTGGGCCTGCGCGGAGCCCGCCGCGCGCCCGAGGTCGGTGAGCTCCTCCCTTACGTCGCCGAGGAGTTCGGGATCGGCGGATGCGAGGTGACGCTCGACGCCCTCCGTGAGGGCCCGATCGCCGCCGTAGACGTCGTGGCCCACCAGGGGCGGGGCCTGGTTGCTGACTGTGTGGGTGGTGGCTGCCATGCGGATACCGTAAGGACGTGCAGCCAGCAAAAGAAACACCCGAGCGGATCCCAGGACGGCTCCACCGGGCCCGCGCCCTCTACCGCAACGTCTCGAAGCGGAAAATGGGCTGGCTGCTGCTGAAGGACACCGTCAACTCGTGCATCGAGTACCGGATCCTCGGGCTGGCGGCCGAGGCGGCGTTCTTCACGCTGCTCTCGCTGCCCCCGCTCTTCCTGGGCCTGCTGGGCCTGCTCGGCTACGTCGACGGCTGGACCGACACCCGGACGGTCGAAAGCATCGAGGAGAACATCCTGCGGGCGGTCGGCACCGTCCTGTCCGACCGGGGCGTCAACGACATCGCGCGGCCCCTGCTCGACGACGTCACCGGACGCGGCCGCCCCGACCTGATCTCGCTCGGCTTCGCCTTCGCCCTCTGGTCGGGATCGCGCGCCGTCAACGTCTTCATCGACACCATCACCGTCATGTACGGGCTCGACGGCCAGCGCGGCATCGTCAAGACCCGGCTGCTGGCCTTCCTGCTCTACATCATCGCGCTGCTCATCGGCGCGATCGTGCTGCCGCTGATGGTGGTGGGCCCGGACGCGGTCGTCCGGCTGGTGCCCTGGGGCACCGAGGTGATCGCGGTCCTGTACTGGCCGACCGTGACCCTGCTGTCCATCGCCTTCCTGACCACGCTCTACCACGTGTCCGTGCCCGTGCGCTCGCCGTGGATCGAGGACGTGCCGGGGGCGCTGGTGGCCCTCGCCATGTGGGTGCTGGGCTCGTTCCTGCTGCGGATCTACCTGACCAACACCGTGGAGGGGCCGACGATCTACGGATCGCTGGCCGCGCCCGTGGCCGTACTGCTGTGGATCGGCATCTCGGCCTTCGCGGTGCTGGTCGGCGCCGCCGTCAACGCCGCGATCGACCGGGTCTGGCCCTCCGTGGCCACCGCCGCGGCGCGCGAGGCGAACGAGCGGGCGCGCGAGGCGGAGGCCGCCCGGCTGATCGCGCGGGCCGCCGCCTGGCGGGCGATGGCGGAGGGCGAGTCGGAGGACGACGAGGACGCCGGGATGCCGTCAGAGTTCCCGGAGCGGTGGTCGAAGTTCCTGCCGCCCGAGGACTACCACTCCCGGCTGCGCAAGCACTGAGCACTGAGCACGGACACCGGGCCGGTCAGCCGGTCAGCCGGTCAGCCGGTCGGCCGGTCGGCCCGACACCCGGACCGCCGGACGGTCGCCCCGCCTACGCCGGGCCCTTCACGCCCCAGGCGGTGAGCAGGCCGGGGGAGAGCGCGGCGCAGTCCGGTGAGTCCAGGTAGCGGATCGCCGCGTCGATCGCCGCGTCGTCGACCAGACCGGTGGCCGTCATCGGCTCCCGCGCGCGGTCCCACGTACCGGCCCAGAACCGGCTGATGGGGCTGCCCGGCAGCAGCGGCGGGACGAGGATCTCGGCCCCCACGGACAGCAGACCGGCCTCCCGCAGGTGCCGGGGGTAGTCCGGCACCCAGGAGACGTCGGTGCCCAGGCTCTCCCGCAGCCCCTGCCACATCGCCCGCATCGCCCGGCCGTACGTGGTCGTGGGCGCGGCGGGGGTGGTCAGGTCGACCGCGTCGCCGAGGACCAGGACACCGCCCGGGGCGACCAGGGAGGCGAGCTTGCCGATCATCCGCGGCCAGTTCCGCAGGTGCATCAGCACGAACCGGGCGTGCACCAGATGGAAGCGGCCCGGACTGAAGTCCAGGGCGGTGATGTCCGCCTCCAGCGGGGTGAGCCCGGCCGTCGGGTGCGCCCGGAGGAAGGCCGTGTCCCGGTCCACGGCCAGGACCTCCGAGACCCCGGCCCGCTCCAGGAGGAGCCGGGCGACGGTGCCCGTACCCGCGCCCACGTCCAGGCAGTGCCAGCCGGGCCCGGCCCCCAGGGCGCGCAGCCGGGCCAGGGTGAAATCGTCGTAGGCGAGTGCGCCCAGGTCGATGCGGTCGTCCTCGCCCGCCAGCTCCGGGCGGAACACCGCCTCGCCGTAGCGTCCGCCGGCCGGTGCGCCGCCGGCGCGCGTTTCCGGGGTCGGCGTGCCGTCGGTCGCGCCGTCGGGACGAGGCGGTTCGTCGTCGGGCAGATTCACGTCCGGACCTCTTCACGGGCTGGGGAGCAGCGGGTGCGGCCGCATCGGCGCCGCCGCCCCACCGATCCTCCACCGGCGCCGGACCGCCCCACCGAGGCGCGCCGGGCCTGATCCGAATGGGCGGACCGGTCCTTAACCTGGAGGCGTGTACGAGGAAGCTCCGTCGGCGGTCGTCCCCGGCGCCGTGCTGTGGCGGGCCACGGGCGGCGGCGGGACCGTGCTGCCCGACGGCTGCATGGACCTGCTCTGGGTCGACGGCCGGCTGCTCGTCGCCGGACCCGACACCGGGCCGCATCCGGCCGGGGAGGTCCCGGGCGGTGCCTTCGCCGGGATCCGGCTGGCGCCCGGCACCGCGCCCGCACTGCTCGGCGTACCGGCGCACCTGCTGCGGGACCGGCGCGTCGAGCTGACCGAGCTGTGGCCCGCCCGCGAGGTACGCAGGCTGTCCGGGCTGGTCGAGGGGTACGTCGAGGGGTACGGGGACGCGCGCGCGGGACTCGAAGAGCTGGCCCGCACCCGGGCCGCCGCGGCCGGGCCGCCCGACCCGCTGGCCGCCGAGGTCGCGGCCCGCCTCCGCGCGGGGGAGGCGGTGGCCGCGATCGCCCGCGCCGTCGGCCTCGGGGAGCGCCGGCTGCACCGGCGCTCGCTCGACGCCTTCGGGTACGGTCCCCGGACGCTCGGCCGCATCCTGCGGTTGCGCCGCGCGCTGGCCCTGGCCCGCGCGGGCCTGCCGTTCGCCGAGGTCGCCTGCGTCGCCGGGTACGCCGACCAGGCACATCTCGCCCGTGAGGTCCGGGCGCTGGCCGGGACGACGCTACGGGCCTACACCGCCGGATCCGACGGGGCGAACAGCGAGACCCCGCCGCCGTCCGGGTCGAGCACGACGGCGTAGCGCTGGCCCCAGAATGCGTCCCAGGGCTTCAGGTGCCCGGTGTACCCGGCGGCGGTCAGCTCGGCGTACAGCGCGTCCACCTCGGCCGGCGCGTCGCACAGGAAGGCCAGGTCCCGGCGGCCGTCGCCGGTGGGCGGGGTCCAGGACGGGTCGAAGGAGCGGATGGTGTCCTCCGTGTCCCACGCGATCCGCAGGCCCCCGGGCAGGACGGCCTCCACGTGCGGCAGGCCGTCGGCCTCGGCCGGGATGTCCAGCCCGAGACGGCGGTAGAAGGCGAGCGATGCGGCCATGTCGGAGACCACCATGCCGATGAGATCGAGTCGAGGAGTCATGGCAGCAGGCTAGGCGCGCACCGGACGCCCGTCTTGAACGAATCGGACAGCGTCCGCGCCGTGTCCCGTCCGCCCTCCCGGCAATAGCGCGTGCGGCGTCAGCGGCGTCGCGTCGGTACGGGCTGCGTCGGTACGGGCGGCGTCAGCGCGTGCGGCGGGCCGCCACCAGCGCGCAGGCCGCCGCCAGCGGCAGCTCCGCGCCCGCCGCCAGCAGCAGCGCCATGCCCTGGCCGTCGGTCCCGGCCGAGGTCGTCACGTCGAACCAGGCGTCCATCACCAGCAGCGCGGCCGTCGCCGCCGCGACCGGCGACGCCCGGGGGTCGCCCCTGCGCAGCAGCACCCCGGTCCCGGTCAGCCCGGCGGCCAGCATCAGGTCCAACCCGATCCACGCGGTGGCCCAGTGGGAGACCTCGGTGGTCTGCGGCACGGTCCTGGCCAGCACCACCACCCAGGGCAGCAACGCCAGTCCGGCGCCGGTGAGTACGGTGGCCGTCCGGGACGTACGCCGGGGCACGTGCCGGGTCATCGGCCGGGGGGTGCGCCAGGCGGGGGCCTGCGGGGCGGCGAGAGCCATGGTCGGAGTCTCCTTACGGCCCGGCGGTCCGTCCCCCGGGCACCCCTCCAGCCTCGTCGGCCGAGCCCGCCGGATCAGTAGCCCGACGGTCCGGATCGGGGGTGGCACCAGGTACACCCCCGGGCGGGTGCCAGCGTGATGGCAGGCCGCTGAACAGTGCGATTACCGTACGGACATGGACTTTCGCGGGGGCGCGCCGAGGCGTACGTACACCTGGATCGCGGCGCACGCGCCGTGGTCGGCATGGGCCTGGCGCAACACCGCCTTCACCGCCGCCGCGATCCCACCGGCCCTGCCCGTGTTCCTCGGCCTCGCCTACGCGCTCACCGAACCCGCCCTCGGTCCGGCCCCGTTGCTCCTCCTGCCGGCGCTCTGCCCGCTGCTCACCGGGCTCCAGCGCAGCCGGTTCCGTTCCCTGCTCGACCTCGACGTGCCCCGGGTCGTACGGGCGGGCAGCTGGAACAGCCCGCGCGGACTGGCCGAACGGGTGCGCTCCGAGGCGACCTGGCGGCAGTACGGCTACCACCTGCTGGTCAGCCCGCTCGCCGCCGTCGCCGGAGCCCTGGTCGTCCTCGCCTGGACCTTCGGCGTCGCGGCCGCCTGCGTCTACGGATGGTTCTGGATCCTGCCCTCCGAAACCCGGACTCCCCTCTCGAGCAACGACTACGACCTCGTCACCGCGGGCGGTGTCCTGCTGCTGCTCGCCGCGCCCTGGCTCGCCGCCCTCTGCACCCGGCTGGACGCGTTCGCCGCGGCCGCCCTCCTCGGCCCGAACCGGTCCCGCGAACTGCAGCGCCGGGTCGAGGACCTCGCGGAGAGCCGGGCCGGAGTACTGGACGCCGCCGACCTCGAACGCCGCCGGATCGAACGGGACCTGCACGACGGAGCCCAGCAGCGACTGGTCGCCCTCGCCATGAACCTCGGCATCGCCCGCGCCACCCTCCCGGACCTGCCACCCGAGGCCAAGGCCGTCATCGACGAGGCGCACCGCGAGGCGAAGGAGGCCATCGAGGAGCTGAACAGCCTGGTACGGGGCCTGCATCCGGCCGTACTGGAGGACCGCGGGCTGGACGCCGCCCTCTCCGGGATCGCCGCCCGCGCCCCGTTCCCCGTCGGGCTGACCGTGGACATCGGGCAGCGGCCCGGGGCCACCGTGGAGGCCGTCGCCTATTTCGTGGTCTCGGAGACCCTGGCCAACGTGGCCAAGCACGCCCGGGCACAGCGGTGTTCGGTCCACGTCGTACGCGGCCGGGCACCGGACGGCCCCGGGCCGCAGGCTCCGGGCCGGGGCGGGGACCTGCTGCGGGTCAGCGTCACCGACGACGGCGTGGGCGGCGCCGATCCGGCCCGCGGTACCGGCCTGGTCGGCCTGCGCAAACGCGTAGGGTCCGTCGACGGAACCATCATGATCGACAGCCCCCTCGGGGGCCCGACCGTCATCACCGTGGAGCTGCCGTGCGGGCTGTGATCGCCGAGGACTCCGTCCTGCTGCGCATAGGACTCGTCAAAGTCCTCGAAATGGCCGGATTCGAGGTGGTCGCCGAGACCGGCGACGCCGAGGGTCTGCTCGCCGCCGTCGGGGAACACCGCCCCGAACTGGCCCTGGTGGACGTCCGGATGCCGCCCGGCTTCACCGACGAGGGCGTCCGGGCGGCCCTGATGATCCGCCGGGAGAGCCCCGACACGGCGGTGCTGCTGCTCTCGCAGTACGTGGAGGAACGCTACGCCGCCGACCTGCTGGCCACCCAGACCCGCGCCGGCATCGGCTACCTGCTCAAACAACGGGTCGCCGACGTGGAAGAGTTCATCGACGCACTGCGCCGCGTCGCCGCCGGCGGCACCGCACTCGACCCGCAGGTCGTCGCCCAGCTCCTGCTGCGCCGCGGGGGCGGACCGGACCCCCTGGGCCGGCTCACCCCGCGCGAGCGCGAGGTGCTGGCCCTGATGGCCGAGGGGCGCTCCAACGCCGGGATCGCGGCCGAACTCGTCGTGAGCGAGAGCGCCGTGGCCAAACACATCAACAGCATCTTCGGCAAACTCGACCTGCCGCCGGCCGACGGCGACCACCGCCGCGTCCTCGCGGTCCTGCGCTTCCTGGACGGCACGCCGTGACCCCGGCGGCCGAAGCAGCGCGCCGCAGGCAGCGCCGGGCCTGGATCACCGCCGCGCTGCTCGGGGCGGTCCTCGTGGTGGTACCGGCCACCTGGCAGGCGTGGTCCTGGGGGACCGCCCGGAGCGGCACCCTGGACGGCGGCAGCGAGGGCCGCCCGGTGACCGCCCTTGAGGTGGTGGGCGGCGGGGCCGACATCACCGTCACCCCCCGGGCGGACCACGAGGTCGGCTACCGGGCCACGGTCGGCTGGTCCCTCAAGGCCCCCACGATCGAGGAGAGCTGGCTCGGGGACACCCTGCGGCTGACCCCGCACTGCCCCGGTGAGGACTTCTGGCCGCTCGCCGGGGCCGGCTGCTCCGTCCGGCTGGCGGTGACCGTACCCGTGGACATTCCCGTGAAGGTGACGGCCGGTTCCGGCCGGGTCGCCCTCAGCGGCCTGGGCGGAACCGTCGACATGGAGGTCGACTCCGGCCGGGTCGACCTCGTGGGGCTGCGCGGCCCGCTCCGCGCGACGGTCGGCTCCGGGCGTCTGCAGGCCACCGGCCTCAGCACGCCCCGGGCCGACATCCGGGTCGGCTCGGGCCGCGCCGTCGCCACCTTCGTCACCCCGCCGGACGCGGTGGACGCCCGCGTCGGCTCCGGCCGCCTCGCCCTCACCGTGCCCGCGGCCACCCCATTCCGGGTCTCCTGCGCGAGCGGCAGCGGCAGCGGCGGCTGCGAGGTACCGGACGCCCTGCGCGACCCCGCATCGCCCCGCACCCTGGACATCGAGGTGGGCTCCGGCCGCGCCCGGGCCGCGTACCCGGACGGGCCCTGGTCGAAGGAGACGGCCTAGGCTTCCCGTGTGAACGACACGACACACGGCCTGCGGATACGGCCGGGCGGCCCCGCCGACGCTCCGGCCGTCCTGGACATGCTCGACGCCGCCGTGGCCTGGATGAACGCCCGCGGCAACACCGAGCAGTGGGGCACGACCCCGTACTCGCAGAAGCCCGGCGGGGCGGCCCGGGTCGACCGGTACCTGACCGAGAACACCCCGTACATCGCCGAGTCGGCCGGCGCACCCGTCGGGGCTCTGGTGCTGGACTCCGGCCCCAGCCCGCAGATGCCGATCGCCCCGGCCGGAGAACCCGAGCGGTACGTCCGGCTGCTGGTCTCCGACCGGCGCCACGCCGGTCTCGGCATCGGCGCGGCGCTGCTGGCGCACGCCGCCGAGGAGACCCGGAAGGCCGGCGTCGGACTGCTGCGCGTCGACTGCTGGGCCGGCGGCGGGGGCGAACTCGTGGCCTTCTACGAGCGCAACGGATTCACCCCCACCGAGCCCTTCCTGTCCGACGCCTGGCCGGGACAGGTGCTGGCCCGCCGACTCGGCTGAGGCCGCCCGGAAAAACAAGTGGCCCCGGTGGGAGCGGGCTTGTTACGGTGGGGTCCGTTCCCGCCGACCGGTGGGGAACGACCGGCATGTGTGTGGACCCGGAGGTGAGTTCGTTGATGACTGTCATTGCGCAGGGCGCTGCCCGCACTCAGAAGACCATCAATGTCACTTCTGTGGTCTCCGGCTGACCTCACACCTCTTCGCGCGCCGCCGTCGAGCGAGCGCACGCGGCCGGGGCCACCCTGTGAAGGGTTCCCCTTGTCTCTCTCGTCCTCCTCCGCTTTCTCCTCCTCCTCGCAGACCTCGCTCCCGCACGCCCTCGCCCCCTTCGGCTGGGACGACGCATGGGAGGCCGAGTTCGCCCCGTACGCCGAGCAGGGCCTGCTGCCCGGCCGGGTCGTACGCGTCGACCGCGGCCAGTGCGACCTCATGACCGCGGACGGCATCGTCCGCGCCGACACCGCCTTCGTCACCCCGCACGACCCGCTCCGGGTCATCTGCACCGGGGACTGGGCCGCCGTCGAGGCGGCGGGCAGCCCGCGCTACGTGAAGGCGTACCTGCCGCGCCGTACCGCCTTCGTGCGGTCCACCTCCTCGCAGCGCTCCGAGGGGCAGATCCTCGCTGCCAACGTCGACCACGCCATCATCGCCGTCTCCCTCGCCGTCGAACTGGACCTGGGGCGCATCGAGCGCTTCCTGGCCCTGGCCTGGGAATCGGGGGCGCAGCCGTTGGTCGTCCTCACCAAGGCGGACCTGGTCCCCGACCAGGCGACCCTCGGACACCTCGTCCAGGACGTGGAGGCCACCGCGCCGGGCGTCCAGGTCCTGACCGTCTCCTCCGTCACGGGGGAGGGTACGGACGTCCTCGCCGCGATCGTCGGCGACGGCACCAGCGTGCTGCTGGGCATCTCGGGCGCCGGCAAGTCCACCCTGGCCAACGCGCTGCTCGGCGCCGAGGTCATGGAGGTCCAGGAGGCGCGCGAGGTCGACGGCAAGGGCCGTCACACGACCACCACGCGCAACCTGCTCGCCCTGCCGGGCGGCGGCGTCCTCATCGACACGCCCGGTCTGCGCGGCGTCGGGCTCTGGGACGCCGAGACCGGCGTCGGCCAGGTCTTCTCGGAGATCGAGGAGTACGCGGAGCGCTGCCGCTTCCACGACTGCGCCCACGAGGCGGAGCCCGGGTGCGCGGTGCTGGCCGCGCTGGACTCCGGCGAGCTCGCGGAGCGCCGCCTGGAGAGCTACCGCAAGCTGCTGCGGGAGAACCAGCGCATCGTCGCCAAGACGGATGCCCGGCTGCGGTCGGAGATCCGCCGTGACTGGCGCCTGAAGTCGGCGGAGGGCCGCGCCAACTATGCCGCGAAGCGGACCGGTCGGGCCTGAGGCACGTCACGGCCGGCGCGGGGCGGCCTCGCCGCTGCCCCGCCCCGGCCCGGCCCGCCCCGGACGCGTCAGCCGGGCTGCCGGATGGCCTGTTGCGCAGTGCAGGTGATCCGCCGGACCGACGACAGGGCGTACCCGGCCGTCACGTACCCCGCGATGACCGACAGGGGGCCGAGCGCGGCCAGGCCCAGCAGGGCGGACGACATCAAAGGGTTGCCGGGCTGCTGCCGAGGGGCCGGAGCCGCCGCGGGCGCAAGGACGACCGGGGTCCCCGCCTGCACTTCGAAGACCGGGTCACTGCCCCTGTTCACGGCCTGCACCGCGAGCAGGTGGACCACGGCCAGCAGCACCGTCCCGGCCACCATGAACACCCCGCCGTACAGGCAGGTGAGACGTGAGCGGCTCACGGAACGCCGCTGCGGCGAAGGCCGCTCACCGGCCACGGCGTCCACGACGACACGGCTCCCGACTCGGACAGGCACCGGCACTTCCCCCCTTGCGGTGTGACAAGCCATCACCTCCCCACTGTCGCTGGTGCGCCCCTAAGCAGAGCGTCAGCACGGCGGCGGCGGAGCCGGTGAGTGCCGGCCGTCCCGGGTCACCTCGGGTCGGAGCCGGTCGGCCCGGGTCACAGCCCCCACACGTGGACGCGCTCCGGATGGATCCGGATCACCTCCGGACCGAAGTGGGGACCCAGCTCGTGCGGGCCCGTCTCCAGCGTGGCGCGGCCGCGGATCTCGATGCCGCGCACCTTCCACGGCCGGGTGCTCACCAGGTCGTCCACGACCAGGGACAGCCGCGGGTTCCCCTGCAGGTTGCGCCACTTCTTCGTCGTGCCCATCGCCAGCCCGCCCACCAGGATCGTGCCGTCCTCCTGCGGGAAGAACCCCACCGGATTCGCCTGCGGCTGACCGGCCGCGTCCACCGTCGCCAGCCGGCCCAGATGCTGGGAGCGCAGGTACGCCAGCTCCGCCTCGCCGAAACCCTTGAAGTCCGTCATACCGGTAAGCCTGGCAGCCCCCGCACCCCGCCGCATCGGGCCGCAGCCCTACGCCGGGGGGGCGTACACCGCCGTCGCGACGGCTACTGCGCCACCTCCGCCCCCACCCACGCCCCGACCACCATCAGGCACGCGAACAGCTCCACCAGCACGCTCGTCCCCACCGAACGCATCACCGCCCGCACCGATGCCCAGGCCTCGCCGTGCGTCCCCAGCCGGCGCCGCTCGCACAGGTAGATGCCGCCCACGAAACCCGGTACCGCCCCCACCACCGGGACCAGGACGAAGCCCAGTACCGCACCGGCCCCCGCGAACAGCGCCGTCCGGGGGGTCACGCCCAGCCCCCGCACCCGCCGGGGCGGCAGCAGCCACTTCACCACCTGGACCACCAGCAGCAGGGCCGTCGCCGCGACCAGCAGGGACCAGGCGAGCGTCGAGCGCACATGCAGCGCCCACCACAGCAGCCCCGCCCACACCAGCCAGGTACCCGGCACACCCGGGATCAGCACTCCGACCACCCCGAGCAGCAGCACCAGCCCCACCAGGAGCAGCTGAGGCAGATCCATCTGCTCAGCGTGACCGACCAGGGGCTATCGGGCCACCCAGCCCCGCTCGAACGCGTGCCAGCCCAGCTGCAGCCGGGTCGTCACCCCGGAGAGCTCCATCAGGCCCTTGACCCGCCGCTGCACCGTCCGCAGCCCCAGCTCCAGGTGCTTGGCCACGCTCGCGTCCGTCATGCCCGCCAGGAGCAGCGAGAGGATCTCCAGATCGGTGGCGTCGGGGCTGCCCCCGGACTCCTCCGCCGAACCGGCCGGCCCCAGCCGCAGCGGCAGCGACTCCCGCCACACCGCCTCGAACAGGCCGGTCAGTGATTCCAGCAGCCCCGACGCGTGCACCACCAGGGCCGCCGGCTCCGCCCCGCGGGCCGTCAGCGGGACCATGGCCAGCGTCCGGTCCGCGATCACCAGCTTCGTCGGCACCCGGTCCGTCACCCGCACCTGCTCGCCCCGGGCCAGCGCCGTCGACGCCTCCCGGATCCCGCTGGGCAGGCTCAGCACCTCCCGCTCGATGACCACCCGGTAGTCGACCCCGCGTACGGAGGCCCGGTCCTCCGCGTCGTTGTCCGTCCCCGTCACCACCTGGGGCCGTCCGGTGACCAGCGCGCAGACCTCCTTCTCCGCGCCCAGCTGGATCTGGTGGAAACGGTGCGCCACCGCGCTCGCGCCCTGCACCACCTCCACCAGGTCGTGCACCGCGGGCTCGGTCGCCTCCGCCCGGTACTCCTGCGCCAGCAGCGCCGCCGCCAGCTCGGCCTGCTCCAGCTCGTGCCGCTGCTGGGTCAGCAGCGCCCCGAGGGCCACCCCCGGCGGGGCCGCGACCCAGCGCCCGGGCCGGGCCGAGGACTGCGCCGCCAGCCCGTGCCGCTCCAGGTGGCGCAGGGCCCGTTCGGTGTGCGGAACCGGCAGGGTCAGCCGGTGCGCGAGGTCGGGTACCTCCGCCGCCCCCAGCGCGACCAGCGCGCGGTACGCCGACTCCTGGCCCTCGTCCAGCCCTATCGCACCCAGCAACCCGTCCACCCACCTTTCGACACGCGCCTGGCGGGAAGCGGCCACGGCGCAAACCCGCCGCGGACATCATCGCCGCACCCCCCGCCACTCTGCCAAGGTGACGCCACCGCAGCACCAACATCCGCCGGCCAGAAGCCATTTACGCGGCGCTTTCGCCGTGCAATGCAGTAGTTGGCCGGAATTCACCTGGGGAGAGCGATGCGTCCGATATCGCGCACGGCGCTCGGGGCGGCCACCGCGGCCGTCCTGGCCGTCACCGCCGTCGGCCCGTCCACGGCGCAGCCCGCCGACGGAGCGCCCGGAGCGGCAAAGAGACCACTCGTGGGCAGCGAGGCGGCCGGAAAGCAGCCCACCGCCCCCGTCACGGTGACCCTGGTCACCGGAGACCGGATCCTGGTGTCCACCGACACCGCCGGCCGCACCGCCGCCACCGCGATGCCGCGCGCGGACGGCTCACAGCCGCTCGTGCAGACCCGGCAGTCGGGCAAGGACCTCTACGTCTACCCCGAAGGCGCCGTCAAGGCGCTCGCCGCCGGCAAGGTCGACCCCGAGCTCTTCAACGTCACCGGCCTCGTCCGGCAGGGCTACGACGACGCGCACACCAAGAAGCTGCCGCTCATCGCGGTCTACGACGGTTCCGTGAACGTGGCGCGCAGCGCCCCGCCCGCCCCGCGCGGCGCCGACCGCTCGCTCGTCCTCGGCTCCATCGGCGCCGTCGCGCTCGCCGCCGACAAGGAGCAGGCCGCCGCCTTCTGGTCCGACGTCACCGGTACGGACGCCCGCGCGCGCTCCGTCTCGGGCGGGCTCAAGAAGCTCTGGCTGGACGGCAAGGTCAGGGCGAACCTGGAGCGCTCCACGAAGCAGGTGGCCGCCACCGCCGCCTGGGCCGCCGGGTACGACGGCAAGGGCACCAAGGTCGCCGTCCTCGACACCGGCACGGACCTGGACCACCCCGACCTGAAGGGGCGGGTCTCGGCGTCGAAGAACTTCACCGACTCCGACAGCGACGCCGACCGGCAGGGCCACGGCACCCACACCATCTCCACCGTCGGCGGCTCCGGCGCCGAGAGCGGCGGGGCGAGGAAGGGGGTCGCTCCCGGCGCCGAACTCCTCAGCGGCAAGGTGCTCAACGACGGGGGCTACGGCCTGGATTCGTGGATCATCGCGGGTATGGAATGGGCCGTCGAGGCCAAGGCCGACGTCGTCTCCATGAGCCTCGGCGATCCCTCCCGGACCGCCTGCGACGACCCGCTCGCCGCGGCCGCCGAACGGCTTTCCCGGCAGGGCCCGCTGTTCGTCATCGCCGCCGGCAACTCCGGCCCCGGCAACAACACGGTCTCCTCGCCCGGTTGCGCCGCCTCCGTGCTGACCGTCGGAGCCGTGGACCGCGACGACACCACGGCCACGTTCTCCAGCCGCGGCCCGGCAGGTCTCCAGCACACCCTCAAGCCCGAGATCGCCGCCCCCGGCGTCGGGATCTCCGCAGCCGCAGCGGGCGGCCGCGGGGTGTACGCCTACCGGTCCATGTCCGGCACCTCGATGGCCACCCCGCACGTCGCGGGCGCCGCCGCCATCGTCAAGCAGCGCCACCCCGACTGGACCGGGCAGCAGATCAAGGCCGCCCTCGTCGGATCCGCGAACACCTCCGTCCCCGGCGACGTACGGGAGACCGGCGGCGGCCGCCTCGACGTGAAGGCCGCGATCGACACCACCGTCACCGGCGCCCCCGCCGTCCAGGGCGGCGCGTACAACTGGCCGCAGGACCGCAGCGACCGCAGCACCGTCGAGCTTCCGTACACCAACCTCGGCACGAGCGCCGTCACGCTGAACCTCGCCGTCGAGAAGGTCACCGGCAACGACGGATCCGCCGTCCGCAGTCGGCTCGCCCGCCTCGACCGGCGCACCGTCACCGTCCCGGCCGGAGCCACCGCCAAGGTGCCGCTGGCCCTCGACCCGGCCGCGAAGCTGGAGCGCTCCCAGTACGGGGACGTCACCGGCCGCGTCGTCGCCACCGCGAACGGCGTGCGCGTCTCCACGCCCTTCTCTCTCTACGTCGAGCCGGAGACGGTGACCCTGCGCGTCAAGCTCGTCGACCGCGCGGGCAGGCCGGCGGCCGGACCGTCCTCGCTGGACGTCATCGGCACCGACGATGCCACCGGCGAGCGCCGCTTCAACGACGGTTCCGTCGACCAGGTCTACCGGGTGCGCCCGGGCGCCTACTTCCTCTCCGCCTTCGTCGGCACCCCCGACGCGGGGGAGGGCGCCGAGCTGATCGACTCCCTCACCTACCTCGGCCGCCCCCAGGTCGAGGTGAAGAAGGACACCACGATCGTGCTCGACGCCCGCAGGGCCGGGCGCCTGGACATCGCGGCCGACAAGCCCGTCGAGGCCCGCAACACCACCCTCGGCTTCGCCCGCAGCTGGGGTCGTGATGCATGGCTGCACTCTGGTACGGCGATGGGCGGCCGGACCATCCGCGGCTTCTACGCCTCCGTCGAAGGCCGCGCCGAGGACGGCGACTTCGAGTTCGGCAGCTACTGGCGGGCGGCCGCGCCGCAGATCTCCGAGCTGAAGGCCGTCGGCGGACCGGTCCTGCACCCGATCACCGCCTCCACCGGCAGCGACAACCTCGACGGCACCGGCAGCGCGCCGCTCGTCGACGCGGGCTCCGGCACCCCCGGGGAACTCGCCGCGGCGGGCGCCGCCGGCGCGGTCGTCCTGGTGAAGGCGGTCGACGGGGCACTGTACGAGGTCGCGCGGAACGCGCAGGCCGCCGGCGCCAGGGCGGTGCTCGCCCACCGCGAGGCCCCGGGCCGCTGGGTCGCCTTCACCGGCTATGCGGGCGGGGCGCTGCCCACGATGGCCATCGAGGCCGCCGAGGGGCAGGCGCTCCTGGCCGGGCTGAAGACCGGCAAGGTCACGCTGTCCTGGAAGGCCACGGCGAAGAGCCCGTACGTCTACTCCCTCGCCTTCCCCGAGACGGGAGAGGTCAAGGGCGGCCGTACGTACCGCGTGCGCGACCGCGACCTCGGCCAGGTCGAGTCCGCCTACCACTCCATGGGCGTGGCGGCCGACTTCATCGATCTGGCCGGGGCCTACCGGCCGATCGGCAGCGCGGTGTACTTCGGCGGGATCGAGCCCGTCGCGGCGCCGGGCACGAGGACGGACTACTACTCCGCCGGGGACACCGCCTGGGACCAGATGCTCTCCAGCAGCTTCCCCTGGGGCGAGTTCATGGTCGGCGAGCAGCGCACCTACGCCAAGGGCCACAAGGGCAAGGCGAGTTGGTACGACGGGATCACCGGCCCGGTCGCGCCGCGCGACCTCTCGGGCAGGGAGACCCTCGCCGCCGAGCGGCAGGGCAACCTGATCGGCTTCGCCCCCGCCATGTGGGGCGACGGCGCCCACGCCGCGCAGCCGGGCTCCTTCGGTGACATCGGCGGGCTCCAGCTCAAGCGGAACGGCGAGGTGATCGGGGACAGCTGGTACCCGTTCGGCGTCTTCGAGGTCCCGGCCGAGGAGAGCCGCTACGAACTGACCCAGAGCATCGAGAAGATCGGCCCGCCCGCCCGGGTCTGGCAGCGGTCCACCTCCGTTCTGACGACCTGGGGCTTCACCTCGAAGCTGGACGCGTCGGCGTACACGCAGGGGCTGCCGGTCCTCTTCCCGCGGTACGCGGCCCCGCTCGACGGGATGAAGACGGTGGCGGCGGCGACCGGCCAGAGCATCGGGCTGGGCGTCACCGGGCACGCGGGCTACACCCCGGGCGCGCTGAAGTCGGCGAAGCTGTCGTACTCCTACGACGGTGAGAACTGGACGCAGGCGGAGGTCGGCGAGCGGGGCGGCCGCTGGACCGCGGTCGTGGACCATGCCGGAGCCTCCGGCAAGCCGGTGTCCCTGAAGGTCGAACTGACCGACACGAAGGGCGCCACGGTCACCCAGACGGTCGTACGGGCGTACGACGTGCGCTGACCCGTACGGGTATCGCGCGAGGGGTCCACCGGACGGCGGTCCGGTGGACCCTTTTCCCGCATTCGGCGTTTTCCGCCCCCGCGGGGGGCCGAGAATGAAGCCATGAGTCAGCAGGGCGCGGACGACTGGTGGCAGAAGCTCTACGAGGGCCCGGACGCCGGAGCGGAACCCGACCCGGGGGACACCCTGGACAACCGGTTCCGCTCGGCGGCGGGGGTGACGACGGAACCGGCGCCGAACCGGGGCCAGACCCTCGGCCACGGCCCGGGCCAGGGCGCGGGGCAGGGTCCGGGGCAGGACCCCACCCGGGCCTCGGCCCAGAGCCAGGGCCTCGGCCCGGCATCGGGTCAGGGCCAGGTCCCGGCCCAGGACCTCGGCCGAAGCCCGGCCCAGGACCTCGGCCGGTTCCCGGAGCAGGGCCTTGGCCCGGCGCCGGATCCGGGCCTGCCGGAACCCCCGCGCGCCCCGGAACCCGCGCGCCCCCCTGAGCCGTTGGTGCCCGGCCCCCGGCAGGGGGACGCGGAACCGGGGCCCGCCCCGGCCCCCGCCCCGACACGGACCCCGACCCTGCCCACCCTGCCGCCGCCGCGGGATCCCCGGGCGGGCGACGCCACCGGGTACGCGCTCGGGGGTGTGGCCGTGCCCCCGGTCCCGGTGCAGGAGCCCGAGCTGCCGGTCCGGCGACCGGAGTCGCCGCGCACGGAACCCCGGTTCGATCCGAAGCGGCCGCCGGCGGCACCGGACCCGGCTCCCGGCGCGGCGCCGGTACCGGCGGTGCCCGTACCGGCGGCGGCCGGACCCGCGGCCGCCCGGCCCGAGGTGTCCCACCTCGGCGACCGCGCCCCCACCTACGCCCCTGAGCCGGGAGCCCTCCCGCCCGCCGACCCGGCCGCCCTCGACGGGCTGACCCCGGACACCGTCCTGGAGGGTGCCCGCTACGGCAGCTACACCCTGCGCGCCGCCTCCCTGCGCGGGGACTCCGCCCGCTACCGCGGCGAGGCCCGCCGCGATTTCCTGCTCACCGCCCGCTTCGGCAGCGGCGACGACGCGCTGGTCCTGGTGGCCCTCGCCGGCGGGGACCGGGCCGCCCCCGGGGCCGCCGAGGCCGCCGCCGAGCTGTGCCGCTCGGTCGCGGCCGCCGTCGGGCGGAGTCAGGACCGGCTGGCCGAGGACATCCGCGCAGGGCGCCGCGACGACCTGCGCTCCGGCCTCCAGCGCCTCACCGACCGGGGCTACGGGCGGCTGCGGGCCCGCGCCGCCGAGCTGGGGCTCGCGGAGACGGCGTACACCGCGGGACTGCGCGGGCTGCTGCTCCCGGTGGACCCGCAGTGCCGCACCCGGGTGTGCTTCGGCGCCGGCGCGGGCGGGCTCTTCCGGCTCCGCTCGGGCGAGTGGCAGGACCTGGAGCCCGACGGGCAGCCCGAGGACACCGAGGGAGGTTTCTGCTTCCGTGCGTCCGTGGCCCGGCCGGGGGACACCCTGCTGCTGTGCTCCGGGGGGCTGGCGGATCCGATGAGGGAGGAGGCCGCCCTCTCGGCGGAGCTCGCCGCGCGCTGGTCCGAGCAGGAACCGCCGGGTCTCGCAGCCTTCCTCGCGGACACCCAGCTCCGCCTCAAGGGGTACGCCGACGACCGCACGGCCGCCGCGGTCTGGGAGGCGTAACCGGCGCACCCGTGGCTGGATGGGAGGCACACGCGGCAGAGCCGGAGCCGGACCGGGGCCGGACGGACCGGGGCCGGACCGGAGACCGGGAAGGGTGCCTCCTCATGGCCAAGCAGAACGTGGCGGAGCAGTTCGTCGACATCCTCGTACGGGCCGGCGTCCGCCGGATGTACGGGGTGGTCGGCGACAGCCTCAACCCCGTGGTGGACGCGATCCGCCGGACGGACGGCATCGACTGGGTGCAGGTCCGCCACGAGGAGACGGCGGCCTTCGCGGCCGGCGCCGAGGCCCAGATCACCGGCCGCCTCGCCGCCTGCGCCGGCTCCTGCGGCCCGGGGAACCTGCACCTCATCAACGGGCTCTACGACGCCCAGCGCTCGATGGCCCCGGTCCTGGCACTGGCCTCGCACATTCCCTCGGGAGAGATCGGCCTCGGCTACTTCCAGGAGACCCACCCCGACCAGCTCTTCCGCGAGTGCAGCCACTACAGCGAGCTGATCTCCAACCCGCAGCAGATGCCGCGGCTGCTGCAGACCGCCGTGCAGCACGCCATCGGCCGCAGCGGGGTCAGTGTCGTCGCGCTGCCCGGGGACATCGCCTCCCTCCCCGCCCCCGAGAAGGCGGTGCAGCATGCCCTGGTCACCGCCCGGCCGACGGTACGGCCCGGGGACGGAGAGATCGAGAAGCTGGTCCGCCTCGTCGACGAGGCGGACCGGGTCACGCTGTTCTGCGGCAGCGGCACGGCCGGGGCGCACGCCGAGGTGATGGAGTTCGCCGGCCGCATCAAGGCGCCCGTCGGGCACGCCCTGCGCGGCAAGGAGTGGATCCAGTACGAGAACCCGTACGACGTCGGTATGAGCGGGCTGCTCGGCTACGGCGCGGCCTACGAGGCCACCCACGAGTGCGACCTGCTGATCCTGCTCGGCACGGACTTCCCGTACAACGCCTTCCTTCCCGACGACGTGAAGATCGTCCAGGTGGACATCCGGCCGGAACACCTGGGCCGCCGCTCCCAGCTGGATCTCGCCGTCTGGGGGGACGTACGGGAGACCCTGCGCGCCCTGAACGCGAGGGTGCGGGCGAAGACGGACCGCCGCTTCCTGGACCGGATGCTGAAGAAGCACGCCGACTCCCTGGAAGGGGTGGTGAAGGCCTACACGCGCAACGTGGCGAAGCACACGCCGATCCACCCCGAGTACGTGGCCGCGGTGCTCGACGAACTGGCCGACGAGGACGCCGTGTTCACCGTCGACACCGGCATGTGCAATGTGTGGGCGGCGCGCTATCTTTCCCCGAACGGCAAACGGCGCATCATCGGCTCCTTCAGCCACGGTTCCATGGCGAACGCCCTTCCGCAGGCCATCGGCGCACAGTTCACCGACCGGAACCGTCAAGTGGTGTCGATGTCGGGCGACGGTGGTTTCTCGATGCTGATGGGAGATTTCCTCACCCTGGTGCAGTACGACCTGCCCGTCAAAGTGGTCCTCTTCAACAACTCATCCCTCGGCATGGTCGAGTTGGAGATGCTGGTTTCCGGCCTGCCCTCCTACGGGACGACGAACAAGAACCCCGACTTCGCGGCGGTCGCGCGCGCGGCGGGCGCCTACGGGGTCCGCGTGGAGAAGCCCAAGCAGCTCACAGGGGCTTTGAAGGATGCTTTCCGGCACCCGGGACCCGCTCTGGTGGATGTGGTCACGGACCCCAATGCCCTGTCGATTCCTCCGAAGATCAGGGCCGAGATGGTGACCGGATTTGCACTGTCCGCCAGCAAGATCGTGTTGGACGGAGGGGTGGGCCGCATGATCCAGATGGCTCGATCCAACCTCCGTAACGTGCCCCGCCCGTAAGCCCGCAGGAGTGCGGAACCGCCCGGGGGGCATGCATCCCGTAGACCTGTTCGAGAGCGTGGACACGGGAGGGACATCGCCGTGCGGGTGGGGGCGAAGACCGGAAAGCTGTGGGGGAGAGGGAGGCCGGTGCCGCGCGAACCGTCCGCCGGCGAGGACGGGGGAACGGTGGACACGCTGCGCATCACCCGGAGCGTACGCCGGGCCGACCTGAAGGCGGTGGGTGAAGTCCGCAGAGCACTGCGGGAGTTGATGCGCCACCGGTACCGGACCGATGCCGCCGAGGTGGCCGAGTTGCTGATCACCGAGCTCGTCACCAACGCGCTCGTCCACACCGACCGGGGCGCTGAGGTGCACGCGAGCCTCGCGGCCACACGCTTACGGGTGGAGGTGCGGGACTACGCCGCACGCCGACCCCGGCCGTACGTACCGACCGCCGACGACGGTACGCACGGCCGGGGACTGGTGCTGGTGCAGGCGCTCGCCGACGACTGGGGGGTGGACGCGCTGGCCCTGGGCGGCGGCAAGGTGGTGTGGTTCGAGCTCGACGGACGGCATGACCCGTCGTACGACGCAGGGCCCGCCTGACCGGCGGGCCCTGCGGGGTATCCCCCGGCATCGGGATCTGTCAGCCGAACTGCTGCTCCAGGTCCTTCAGTTTGCGCTCCAGCGAGTCCAGTCGGGGGATGGTCTGGGTGTCGTCCTCGGCGGTGAGGTCCACCGTCCGGGTGCCGGTCACGTCAGTGGATTCGGTTCGGTTGACGGCCTGCAGGGAGGGCCGGCGTCGCAGGGGCAGTTGTCCCGGATCCGGTATGGCCGGCTCCGCGCCGACCGGCGCGGAGCCCGCTCCCTGCGTCAGTTCCGGGAGCTCGACCTGGCGGCCGCGCGAACGCCCGAACGCCCGGTTCTGCCGGCCCAGCGCCTTGATGCGCGCCCGGTCCAGCCGGTTCTGGTCGCGCCGGCGGTGCCGGTCCTGCGCCCTCTCCTTCTTGTCCTCGCGCACCTCGTCCACGGCCTCGTCGAGCGTGCGTACCCCCTCCAGCAGCATGAGCGACCAGGCGCCGAAGGTCTCCCGGGGGGCCCGCAGCCAGCGGACCATCCGGATCTGGGGCAACGGCCGCGGGATCAGGCCCTGTTCGCGCAGCGCCGCCCGGCGGGTCTGCTTGAGGGCACGGTCGAAGAGCACGGCCGCCGAGAGCGACATCCCCGCGAAGAACTGCGGGGCGCCGTCGTGGCCCAGGCCGCGCGGGGCGTGCACCCAGTTGAACCAGGCGGCCGCGCCCGCGAACAGCCACACGAGCATGCGCGAGCCGAGGGCCGCGTCACCGTGGCTGGCCTCGCGCACGGCGAGCACCGAGCAGAACATGGCGGCGCCGTCGAGGCCGAAGGGGACCAGGTACTCCCAGCCCCCGGTGAGGTTGAGGTTCTGCCGGCCGAAGCCGACCAGTCCGTGGAAGGAGAGTGCGGCGGCGACGGCCGCGCAGCAGAAGAGCAGGACGTACGAAGCGGTGCCGTAGACGGCTTCCTTGCGCCGCCTGCGTTCCTCGCTGCGCTCCCAGCTGTCGTCGGCCGCGGCCTTCTCGCTGTCGCGCTTGCCACGGGCCAGTACCGCAACTGCCGCAAGTACGCCCAGGATCAGCAGGCTGCCGGGCAGCAGCCAGTCCAGCGATATGTCGGTCAGTCTCATGCGGATGTCCCTTGCCTCGCGTATGCGGCTGTGCGGCTTTCCGGGCGCCATAGTGGCGCAGCCGGTGAGCCGTGCACGCGGGTTTCGGGGCAAGTGGACGCCATCGGGGGGTGGGGCCCGCCGGATAGGGTGTTGTGACTCGAACTGATGCCCGTACGAGCCCAGTTGCGTTCGATTGCGGTCAGTCGTACGGGGTGGGTTCAGGCGGCGGTCGCCGCGAGGCGGGCGATGCGGTCGGCGTCGCAGGTACGGGGACAGGTGACGCAGGTGTCCTCGGGGCGGATGGTGTAGAAGAAGCAGCAGCCGGCCCGGTCCCGGGTGGGCAGTTCCTCGCCGGCGGGCCCGGTGAGCGTACGGAACCCCGCGCCCCCGGTGTACGGGGCCGTCGAGCCGGGCAGCAGCGCCTCCAGCTCGGCCATGACCCGCTGTTCCTCGCCGAGCAGGCTGCCGATGTACCAGAGGCTCTCCACGACCTCGTCGGTCACCATGCCCCACAGGGCGCGGCGGCCGCGCCGCATGCGCGGGCCGAAACCTTCCAGCAGCGGTCCGAGGTGATGGGCCACCGCAGCCCGCACCTCCTCGCGCAGCGCCTCCTCGTCGGGCACGACACGGGCCCCCGGGAGTGCGGCCGCCGGATCGTCCGGCAGGCAGGCGAACTCCCCGACGCGCACGCTCATCCGGCCGAGGGTCCGGTGGAAGGCCACCTCGGCGACCGGGAACCGCGGGACCCGCCGCTGCAGGAACCACGGGAGGGTGATCAGCAGGCAGGCCGGCCACGCGTACCGGTGCAGCCCGAAGCCCGCGATCACATCGGGCCGCCCCTGGGTCCCGTAGTCCCGCAGGACCTGGGCGTTGTCCCAGGCGAGGAAGGCGTCCAGGGCCGGCCCGCCGGCCGCGAGCTCGTCCGCGCCGACCCATCCCGCACCGCGAGGGAGGGGTTCGTCAGCGGTTCGCTCGACCACCCGCAGTCCGCTGTACGCCTCGGCCAGCCGGTCGAACGCATCCGTCACCGCAGAGCCGGGCGGGGCGGATGTGACAGCCGGGAAGGTCGTGACGGTCATGACGGGCCACCGAATCACAGAATCACACGATCGTTAACAGGTTAGCCTTACCTTACCTGATTCGGTTCGATCCGTACCCCCCTCGCCCCGCGCACGCCGTCACTTATTCTCAGGACAGGTCGAGACCCGGAGGAGGACCGAGTGCACGAAACGGCCCACGCCCGGGTACCGGCACAAAGGCAGAAGGTGTTGCGCCATTCGGTGCGCGGTCAGGTGCTCGACGCGCTGCGCGCGGCCCTGATCGACGGCGAGCTGGTGCCCGGCGAGATCTACTCCGGCCCGGCCCTGGGGGAGCGCTTCGGGGTCTCCGCCACCCCCGTGCGCGAGGCGATGCAGCAGCTGGCCCTGGAGGGGGCGGTGGAATGCCTCCCGAACCGGGGGTTCCGGGTGCTCTCCCGCAGCCCGCGGGAGCTCGCCGAGCTGGCCGAGGTCCGGGCGCTGCTCGAAGTCCCCGTGATGCTCCGGCTGGCCCGTACGGTGCCCGCGGACGCCTGGGAGGCCCTGCGCCCGGCCGCGGCCGCCACGGCCGAGGCGGCGGCCGCCGGTGACCTGCCGGGGTACGCGGAGGCGGACCGGGACTTCCACCGGGCGGTGCTGCGGCTGGCCGGCAACGACCAGCTGGTGCAGGTGGCGGAGGAGCTCCACCGCCGTGCCCAGTGGCCCCTGCCGGGCGCTCCGCGGGTGCGGCGGGCGGATCTCGTCGCCGACGCGGCGGAGCACTCGGCGCTGCTGGAGGCGCTGATCGCGCGGGACCTCCCGGTGGTGGAGTCCCTGGTCCGCGAACACTTCGCGGGCTCGCCCGGCTGACCGGGGCCCGCCCCCGGCCCGCGCCTCAAACGCGGGCGGGGCCCAGGATCGGGGCTCCGCCCCGGACCCCGCGCCTCACACGCCGGCGGGGCTGGATTCGGTCGGGTGGAGTTGGTCCGCCAGCCAGGTGGGGATGCCGCCCAGCAGGTGGAACAGCCGGCGGGCCTCCGCGCGGAGCCGGGTGGCCTCCGGTTCCGGTTCTGCCTCGGCCAGCGCCGCCAGCGCCGGGGCCGTGCCGATCAGGAAGCCCAGGTCCTCCCGGATGCGCAGGGATTCGGCGAAGCCCTTGCGGGCCTCGGCCACCTCCCCGTCCCGCAGGGCCAGCGCGGCCAGATGCCGCCAGGTGAAGGACAGCAGCAGGGTGTCCCCGTGCGCCTCGGCCCCCGCGTGGGCCCGGTGGTAGGCCGGACGGGCCGACTGCGGGGCGTCCGCCAGGTGCTCCGCGACGAGCCCGCGCCGGAAGTCCAGCAGCGGGCGGGTCCGGGACCCCGGGGACAGCAGGGCAGCCGCCCGGCCCAGCGCGGAGCGGGCCTCGTCGGCCCGGTCGCGTACCCCGAGCACGGTCGCGGCGTACGCCAGCTGACCCCGTTCGCACGCGGCCGCGCCCCGGTCGTCGTCGTCCTGGGCGATCGCCTCGGCGATCCGCAGCGCGTCCTCGGCCTCGGCCCAGCCCTGGCCGGTGAACAGGCAGCGCTCCACCAGCAGCGCGGTCCGCTGTACGGCCGCTCCGGCACTGCCGACGTGCGGCGTCAGCAGCGCCGCCGCATCGGTCCAACAGCCGCGCGAGCGCAGCCGCCATATCGCCCGCTGAAGGGGGTCGTCCCCTCCGGTTGTTCCGGCACCCGACATGGCGGTGTCCGCCACATTGCCCTCCCCAAAGCAACCAAGCAGCGCGTCATTGAGCCCTGGGGCGAAATGAGAGCACGGATCGGCGGCATCGGCCAAGGGGTTGGGTGAACTCTTTCACAAAGTCCGGACGGATCATCAGCCGCCCCGTGGCCGAACCCTTGCGGCCGAGGGGCGGATTCCTCAGCTCATTCGCAGTGCGAGGAAGAAGTCGAGCTTGTCCTCCAGCCGCGACAGGTCCCGGCCCGTCAACTGCTCGATTCGCCCGACGCGGTAGCGCAGCGTGTTGACGTGCAGGTGCAGGCGCGTCGCGCAGCGGGTCCAGGAACCGTCGCAGTCCAGGAAGGCCTCCAGCGTCGGGATGAGCTCCGCGCGGTGGCGCCGGTCGTAGTCCCGCAGCGGGTCCAGCAGCCGGGCCGTGAAGGCGCGGCGGACGTCGTCCGGGACGAACGGCAGCAGCAGCACGTGCGAGGCCAGCTCGTGGTGGCCCGCCGCGCAGACCCGGCCCGGGCGTGCCGCGGCCACCCGGCGGGCGTGCCGGGCCTCCTCCAGCGCCCCGCGCAGCCCCTCCGCGGAGTGGACGGCCGCGCTGACGCCCAGCGTGATCCGGCCGTCGTCGGCCAGACCGGCCGCCAGGGGGTCCCGTACGGCCGCGAGCAGCTCGTCGGCGTGCAGGGCCGAGTCCGGGCCCTTGTCCTCCCCGGCGTCCCCGGAGAGGGAGGGCAGCGGCACGAGGGCGATGGCCTCGTCACCCGCATGGGCCACGGCGATCCGGTCCGAGGGCTCGGGCCCCGAGACCGACGGGTCGACGAGGATCTCCTCCAGCAGGGACTGCGCCACCGGGCCGCCGGGGATCTCCCCGCCCTCCCAGTCCACCCGGGCCACGACGACCTGCCAGTGCGGGGCGGCGCCCAGCCCCGGCAGCAGCACCGGCGCCGCCACCCGCAGACGGGCGGCGATCTCGGCGGGCGGAGCACCCGTCTGGACCAGTTCCAGCACCTCCTGCGCGAGGCGGCGGCGCACCGTGCGGGCCGCGTCCCGCCGGTCCCGCTCCACGGCGATCAGCTGGGTGACGCCCTGGAGCAGGTCCAGGCGCTCGGCGGGCCAGTCGCCCGCGTCCGCCTCGACGGCCAGCAGCCAGTCCGAGAGCACCGTCTCGCGCACGTCACGGGCGGCCGGACCGGCCGGGCCGCGGCCGTGTCCCCTGATCGGGAAGAGCGAGTAGGTAATACCCTGGATGGAGATCCGATGCGGCCCCCTGCGGCCCGTCCGGACCGCCGCAAGGTGCTCGCTCGCCAGTGCTGCGCACACGCCCGGCGCCAGCGGCTCGCCCGCCCCGGCGATCTGCCGGCCGGTGGGGGACAGCACCCAGGCCCGGAGATCGAGGTCGGTGGTGAGCAGATCGAGCACCACGTCGGGGCCGCCGCCGGCCGGACCCGAGGTCATCAGGCGGCGGTGTCGGTCCACGACGGCCGCCAGGTCCCCGGCGCGCTCGCCCGAGACCTGCCGTACGACGTACTCCGTGATCGTGGCGAATGCAACGTCCTCGTTCACAGCGAACAGCGGCAGCCGGTTGCGCACACAGGCCGAAACGAGATCGTCGGGGATCGCGCCCAGCTCCGCCTCGCCCGCGGCGAGCCCGGCGACGCCCGCACTCGCCAGGATTCGTACGAATGGCTCGGAGTCGGCTGAATTTCGTCTCCAGGCCAGGCCGGTAAGGACCAGCTCGCCCCCCGACAGGTACCGGCTGGGATCGCGCAGGTCGGTCGTCATGACCCCGCGGACCGTCCGGTCGAGTTCACCTTCGCCGCCGAGCAGCCGCAGCCCCAGCGCCTCGGTTTCCAGCAGTGCGCGCAGCCGCATGATGTCGCCGCCGATCTGTCTCGAATGTTGCCGTTGGAAATCGGGCAGGTCGTCGCATCCCGCCTTTCATACGAATCTACAAGACGAGGGAGGCCGTCAGCCAACTCCTTCATGGTTTCGGTGACTGCACCCGGGGGACGGGCGGCTTGTGTACTGGGTCCACACCGCGTTAACAGCACGTGAACGACCAGTCGAGGGCTCTTGGGCCTCCTGGCTTGAAGTAAACGACACGATGAAGAAGAAGAGAGCCGCTCATGGACTTCCTTCGCCCCGCCAGCTGGGAGGAGGCACTCGCCGCTAAGGCCGAGTACCCCACAGCTGTGCCGATTGCGGGTGGCACCGACGTGATGGTCGAGATCAACTTCGACCACCGTCGGCCGGAGTACCTCCTGGACCTGAACCGCATCGGTCTGCTGCGGGAGTGGGAGGTCGGCGAGGACGTGGTTCGTCTGGGCGCCTCCGTCCCGTACACGCAGATCATGGAGAACCTCCGTACGGAGCTTCCGGGACTCGCGCTCGCCTCGCACACGGTCGCGTCCCCGCAGATCCGCAACCGCGGCGGCGTCGGCGGCAACCTCGGTTGCGCCTCGCCGGCCGGTGACTCCCACCCCGCGCTGCTCGCGGCGGGCGCCGAGGTCGAGGTGGAGTCCGTACGCGGCTCGCGCCTCATCCCGATCGACGAGTTCTACACCGGCGTCAAGCGCAACGCGCTCGCCGCCGACGAGCTCATCAAGACCGTCCACGTCAAGAAGGCGGACGGACCGCAGCAGTACTCCAAGGTCGGCTCCCGCAACGCGATGGTCATCGCGGTGTGCGCGTTCGGTCTGGCGCTGCACCCGGAGACCCGCACGGTCCGCACCGGCATCGGTTCGGCCGCGCCGACCCCGATCCGTGCGAAGGCCGCCGAGGAGTTCCTGAACGCCGCTCTCGAAGAGGGCGGCTTCTGGGAGTCCGGCAAGGTCATCACCCCGTCGATCGCCAAGCAGTTCGGTGACCTCGCCTCCGGCGCGGCCAACCCGATCGACGACGTCCGCGGCACGGCGAAGTACCGCCGTCACGCGGTCGGCATCATGGCTCGCCGCCAGCTCGTCTGGACCTGGGAGCAGTACCGCGGAACCGGCAACGGCCGCTCGCTTGAAGGGGCTGCGTAATCATGCGCGTCAATTTCACTGTCAACGGCCGTCAGCAGGAAGCCGACGACGTGTGGGAGGGCGAGTCCCTCCTCTACGTCCTGCGCGAGCGCCTGGGCCTGCCGGGTTCCAAGAACGCCTGTGAGCAGGGCGAGTGCGGTTCCTGCACCGTCCGCCTCGACGGCGTGCCGGTCTGTTCCTGCCTCGTGGCCGCCGGCCAGGTCGAGGGCCGCGACGTCGTGACCGTCGAGGGTCTGGCGGAGTTCTCCAAGCAGCGCGAGGAGCACGGCCACGGCGGTGCCTGCGGCACCGGCGGCGGCTGCGGCAGCAAGGGCGTGTCCCTGGACGCGGCCAAGCAGTGGCAGGCGCACGGGCCCAACAGCGAGCTCCGCTCGCGGGCGGGCGACTCGCAGACCGGCGAGGGCGTGGAGCTCTCCAACATCCAGCAGGCGTTCATCGACGCCGGTGCCGTGCAGTGCGGTTTCTGCACCCCGGGTCTGCTCATCCAGGCGGACGCGCTGCTGGAGGAGAACTCCTCCCCGTCCGACCAGGACATCCGTGAGGCCCTGTCCGGCAACCTCTGCCGCTGCACGGGCTACGAGAAGATCCTCGACGCGGTCCGCCTCGCGGCCGCCCGTCAGTCAGAGGCGGTCTGACCATGGCTCAGAACACCCGCACCGTGCCCGCCGGTACGCCGACGAACGTCACCCAGAAGCACAACAAGGGCGGCATCGGCGAGTCCATCCTCCGCCCGGACGGCACCCTCAAGGTCACCGGCGAGTTCGCGTACTCCTCGGACATGTGGCACGAGGACATGCTGTGGGGCCAGACGCTGCGCAGCACCGTCGCCCACGCCGAGATCGTCTCCATCGACATCTCCGAGGCGCTCGCCATGCCCGGCGTGTACTCGGTGCTGACGTACGACGACCTGCCGGCCGAGATGAAGAACTACGGCCTGGAGATCCAGGACACCCCGGTCCTCGCCAACGGCCGGGTACGGCACCACGGTGAGCCGGTCGCCCTCGTGGCCGCCGACCACCCGGAGACCGCCCGCCGCGCGGCCGCCAAGATCAAGATCGATTACCGCGAGCTGCCGCTCGTCACCGACGAGGCCTCCGCCCTCGCCCCCGGCGCGCCGCTGATCCACGAGGGCCGCGACGACCACCACATCGGTCACGTCCCGCACCCGAACATCGTGCACCGCCAGCCGATCATCCGCGGCAACGTGGAGGAGGCCCGCAAGCGCGCCGACGTCATCGTCGAGGGCGAGTACACCTTCGGCATGCAGGACCAGGCCTTCCTCGGCCCGGAGTCCGGCCTGGCCGTACCGTCCGAGGACGGCGGTGTCGAGCTGTACGTCGCCACCCAGTGGCTGCACTCGGACCTCCAGCAGATCGCCCCGGTCCTGGGCCTCCCGCCGGAGAAGGTCCGCATGACGCTCTCGGGCGTCGGCGGTGCCTTCGGTGGCCGCGAGGACATCTCGATGCAGATCCACGCCTGCCTCCTGGCCCTGGCCACGAACAAGCCGGTCAAGATCGTCTACAACCGGTTCGAGTCCTTCTTCGGCCACGTGCACCGTCACCCGGCGAAGCTCTACTACGAGCACGGCGCCACCAAGGACGGCAAGCTCACGCACATGAAGTGCAAGATCGTCCTGGACGGTGGCGCGTACGCGTCCGCCTCCCCGGCGGTCGTGGGCAACGCGTCCTCCCTCTCGGTGGGTCCCTACGTCCTGGAGGACGTGGACATCGAGGCGATCGCGCTCTACACGAACAACCCGCCCTGCGGCGCGATGCGCGGCTTCGGCGCCGTCCAGGCCTGCTTCGCCTACGAGGCCCAGATGGACAAGCTCGCGGCGAAGCTGGGCATGGACCCGGTCGAGTTCCGCCAGCTGAACGCCATGGAGATGGGCACGGTCATGCCGACCGGCCAGGTCGTGGACTCCCCGGCGCCCGTCGCCGAGCTGCTGCGCCGCGTCAAGGCCCGCCCGCTGCCGCCGGAGCGCCAGTGGGAGAGCGCGGGCGAGAACGCGGACGTCCGCGCGCTGCCCGGCGGCCTGTCGAACACCACCCACGGCGAGGGCGTCGTCCGCGGCGTCGGTTACGCGGTCGGCATCAAGAACGTCGGCTTCTCCGAGGGCTTCGACGACTACTCGACCGCCCGCGTGCGGCTCGAGGTCATCAACGGCGAGCCCGTCGCGATGGTCCACACGGCCATGGCGGAGGTCGGCCAGGGCGGTATCACCGTCCACACGCAGATCGCCCGTACCGAGCTGGGCGTCACGCAGGTGACCATCCACCCGGCCGACACGCAGGTCGGCTCCGCCGGTTCCACGTCCGCCTCCCGGCAGACGTACATGACCGGTGGCGCCGTGAAGAACACCTGTGAGGCGGTCCGCGAGGCCCTCCTGGAGATCGGCCGCCGCAAGAACGGCTCCTACCACCCCGCGTGGGCGACGGCCGAACTGCTGCTCGAAGGCGGCAAGGTCGTCACCGACGGCGGCGAGGTCCTCGCGGACATCGCCGACATCCTGGAGGACGAGGCCATCGACCTCGAACTCGAGTTCCGGCACGCGGCGACCGAGCCCTTCGACCTGGTCACCGGCCAGGGCAACGGCCACGTCCAGTACACCTTCGCCGCGCACCGCGCGGTCGTCGAGGTGGACACCGAGCTCGGCCTGGTCAAGGTCGTCGAGCTGGCGACCGCGCAGGACGTCGGCAAGGCCCTCAACATGCTTTCCGTGGTCGGCCAGATCCAGGGTGGCACCACCCAGGGTCTCGGCGTCGCGATCATGGAAGAGATCATCGTGGACCCGAAGACCGCGAAGGTGCGCAACCCCTCCTTCACGGACTACCTGATCCCGACCATCCTCGACACCCCGACCATTCCGGTCGACGTCCTGGAGCTCGCCGACCCGAAGGCCCCCTACGGCCTGCGCGGTATGGGCGAGGCCCCGACCCTCTCGTCCACCCCGGCCGTCATCGCGGCGATCCGGCAGGCGACGGGTCTGGAGATCAACAAGACGCCGATCCGTCCGGAAGCCCTCACCGGGACTCTCTAGGACGGCGTGGTCCGGGGGCCGCGAGGCCCCTGGACCTCCTCACACTCTCCGGGCGGTGCGCATGGGAACGTCACACTTCACGGCGCACCGTCCGGAGGACCTACGAAGCACCGCACCGCTCGCGGTCCCTTCACCCGGCAGTACCCCTGCAACAACCCCCGTGGTACCAGCGGTCACCCCCGCACTACCCGCAGTACACGCAGTGCACATTCGCGTCGCCTCGGGCCGTCACCCCGGGTCGTGCAGCCAAACGCAGCATCCCAAATCCCGCATCTCCAATCTCCAAGCGGGTGCCCCTTTGAACCTTGGGAGTTAGGCACCATGACCCAATCGTCAGTAGAGCCCAAGACCACCGCGGAAGAGGCCGGCGACGGCTCTCAGCCACCCGCTGGCAGGTCCTGGCTCGACCGGTACTTTCATATAACGCACAGAGGCTCCAACATCGGCAATGAGGTTCGTGGCGGTATCACGACCTTCATGGCGATGGCTTACATCCTTCTGCTCAACCCCCTGCTCCTCTCGGGCAAGGACGTCGCCGGTACCACGATGGCCGCTTCGGCGATCATCACCGCCACCGCGTTCGCCGCAGCCGTCACGACGCTCCTCATGGGCTTCGTCGGCAAGGTGCCGCTCGCCCTTGCCGCCGGTCTCTCCGTGTCCGGCGTGCTGGCCTCGCAGGTGGCGCCCCAGATGACCTGGCCGCAGGCCATGGGCATGTGTGTGGTCTACGGTGTCGTGATCTGTCTCCTGGTCGTCACCGGCCTCCGCGAGATGATCATGAACGCGATCCCCCTCGCGCTCAAGCACGCGATCACCATGGGCATCGGCCTCTTCGTCGCCCTGATCGGCTTCGTCAAGGCCGGTTTCGTGGGCAGGGGTCCGGAGTTCGGTCCCCCCGTCCAGCTCGGTGCGGTCGGTGAGCTGTCCGGCTGGCCCGTCATGCTCTTCTGCGTCACCCTGATCACCATCTTCATGCTCCAGGCCCGCAAGGTGCCCGGCGCCATCCTGATCGGCATCGTCGGCGGCACCGTCCTGGCCGCGATCCTCAACGTCATCGTGGACATCGACCCGAAGGCCTGGAAGAGCGGCCCGCCGGAGCTCAGCGGCTCCGCGATCTCGAAGCCGGACTTCTCGCTCTTCGGCGACGTCTCCTTCGGCGGCTGGGGCGACGTCGGCTACATGACGGTCGGCATGATCGTCTTCACGCTGGTGCTCGCCGGCTTCTTCGACGCCATGGCCACCATCATCGGTGTCGGTACCGAGGCCAAGCTGGCCGACGACAAGGGCCGCATGCCGGGCCTGTCCAAGGCGCTCTTCATCGACGGCGCCGGTGGCGCCATCGGTGGCGTCGCGGGCGGCTCCGGCCAGACCGTCTTCGTCGAGTCCGCGACCGGCGTCGGCGAGGGTGCCCGCACGGGTCTCGCCTCGGTCGTCACCGGCCTCTTCTTCGCCGCCTGCCTCTTCTTCACCCCGATCACGCAGATCGTCCCGGGTGAGGTCGCCTCCGCGGCGCTGGTCGTCATCGGCGCGATGATGATGCAGAACGCCCGCCACGTGGACTGGTCCGACAGCGCGACCTCGATCCCGGTCTTCCTGACCGTCGTGATCATGCCGTACACGTACTCGATCACGGCCGGCGTCGCCGCCGGTGTCATCTCGTACGTGGCCATCAAGATCGCTCAGGGCAAGGCCCGGGAGATCGGCGCCTTCATGTGGGCGCTGACCGGGATCTTCCTGGTGTTCTTCGCCCTGAACCCGATCGAGCACTGGCTCGGGGTCGGCTGATCCGGACCGATCGGGTCGGTCCTCCGGCGGGACCGGCCTGATCGACCCGGCCTGATCGACCCGGCCTGATCGACCCGGCCTGATCGACCCGGCCTGATCGACCCGGCCTGATCGACCCGGCCTGATCGACCCGGCCTGATCGACCCGGTTGATCCGGTCGATCCGCTTTTCGAGAACCGCACGCTCCACGTATCCGATACTGGAACCGAACCTCTCCGAGGAGGCCCCCATGCTGGACATCGCCGAAGAGCTGAACCGGTGGGTCGAGCAGGGACGTGACTTCGCCGTCGCCACCGTCGTGGCGGTCGGCGGGAGCGCGCCCCGGCAGCCCGGTGCCGCACTCGCCGTCGACAGCGAGGGCACGGCCATCGGTTCGGTTTCCGGTGGATGTGTGGAGGGTGCGGTGTACGAGCTGTGCCGGCAGGCGCTGGAGGACGGCGAGACCGTCCGGGAGCGCTTCGGCTACAGCGACGACGATGCCTTCGCCGTGGGTCTGACCTGCGGCGGAATCATCGACATCCTGGTCACCCCGGTCCGTGTGGGCTCACCCGCCCGGGAGGTGTTCGCGGCCGGCCTGGCCGCCGCCGCCCGCGGCGAGGCCGCGGCGGTGGCCCGGATGGCGCAGGGCCCGGCCGAGCTGATGGGCCGCGCCGTGTTCGTCCGTACCGAAGGCGCCCACCAGGGTGGATTCGGCGGACACCCCGAGCTGGACCGCACCGTCGCCGAGGAGGCCCGCGCCATGCTCGACGCCGGCCGTACCGGCGTACTGGAGATCGGCGCGGACGGCCGGCTCTGCGGCGAGCCCCTGCAGGTGCTGGTCGAGTCCAGCGTGCCGCCCCCGCGGATGATCGTCTTCGGTGCCATCGACTTCGCCTCCGCCCTCGTGCGGATCGGCAAGTTCCTCGGCTACCGGGTCACGGTGTGCGACGCGCGGCCCGTCTTCGCGACGAAGACCCGTTTCCCCGAGGCGGACGAGATCGTCGTGGGCTGGCCCCACCGCTACCTGGAGACCACCGAGGTCGACGGCCGGACGGTCCTGTGCGTGCTCACCCACGACGCCAAGTTCGACGTCCCGCTCCTCGAACTGGCGCTCAAGCTGCCCGTCGCCTACGTCGGCGCCATGGGCTCCCGCCGCACCCACGAGGACCGCAACAAGCGACTGCGCGAGGTCGGCGTCACCGAGCTCGAACTGGCCCGGCTGCGCTCCCCGATCGGCCTGGACCTCGGCGCCCGCTCCCCGGAGGAGACCGCGCTGTCCATCGCCGCCGAGATCGTCGCGAACCGCCGCGGTGGCAGTGGCGCGGCCCTGACCGGCGCGCACATCCCGATCCACCCGGACGTGTCGAAAACGGTGATCGACCGGATCGGTTCCGTGGCTTGACCGCCTGACCGCCTGACCGCCTGACCGCCTGACCGGCCGCCCGGCCGCCGAAGGTGAGGAAAGGGCGCGACCCGTAGGGGTTGCGCCCTTCTGGCGTCCCCCCTATCTTACCGGCCGGTAAGAGGAGGCACCCTCTCCATCCCTTCCCCGTAGCGGAGTCGATCGGATGTTACGAACCGTGCGCACCCTGGGCATGCTGGCAGCCGCCGCCCTGCTCACCGCATTCACGCCGGCCCCGGCTGCTCCCGCTCCGGGAGTCGGTCTGCGCGAGGTGCTCTTCGTAGGGAACAACTGGGAGGGGACCGCCGACGTCCTCGCCTCCACCGGCGACCTCGCCAAGGTGGGCCGGATCGACGTGGTCCCCGACAAGGCGGAGCGGCTGCGCGAGATCTACCTCAACCCCGTGAAGCTCGCCTTCTTCCTCGGCATCCGGGAGAGCGCCGGTGAGGGGCACGACCAGTTCGTCGACGACATGTACACCACCCCCGACGGCGCCGCCGTCGTCGTCTCCCGCCCCAGCTTCGCCGACGTCGTGTCCATCGACGTGACCTCCGGGCGGATCAACTGGCGCTTCCCGGTGTCCGGTTACCGCTCCGACCACATGGCCGTCTCCCCGGACGGGGCCCGCGTGGCCGTGTCGGCCTCCACCTCCAACACCGTGCACGTCCTGGACATCACCACCGGGCGCCAGGTCGGTTCCTTCGGCACCGGCGACAAGCCGCACGAGAACACCTTCACCCGCGACGGCCGCTTCCTGTGGAACAGCTCCATCGGCGAGGTCAACACGGCGCTGGACGCGCCCTGGCTGGACTGGACGAAGGGCGACCGCAAGATCACCGTGGTCGACGCGCAGACCTTCCGTACGGTGCGGGTGATCGACATGCGTGAGCGGCTGGACGCCTTCGGCCGCCGCGACCTGTCCGATGCCGTCCGCCCGGTGTCCTTCAGCCCCGACGAGTCGAAGCTCTACTTCCAGGTGTCCTTCTTCAGCGGCTTCCTGGAGTACGACGTGCCCTCCGACCGGATCACCCGTCTCAAGAACCTCCCGGCGAACCCCGCCACCAGCCCCGACCGCACCACCTGGGTCAACGACTCCCGCCACCACGGCATGTCCATGAGCCCCGACGGGTCGAAGCTGTGCATCGCGGGCACCATGGACGACTACGCCACCGTCGTGGACCGGGCCACCCTCGCCGAGGGCCCGCTCGTGCCCGCCGCCAAGCCGTACTGGGCCACGGTCGACGGCGACGGCAGCGCCTGCGTGATCTCCGAGAGCGGCGCCGACCGGGTCACGGCCATCGACTTCGCCACGGGCACCAAGCGGGTCTCCGTCCCCGTCGGCGACCATCCCCAGCGCATCCGGCTCGGCCACGTCCCGGCGGGCTGGACCGGTCCCGTGGGCCGGTAGCCGGGTCCGGCCCGTCGGGCCGCGTCGGACAGCGGCGCGGGGCGGGCCCGGATACTCAGCCCACCGTCACGGTCGGCTCGTGCCGGACGGGGAAGTTCACCGAGTTGGCGATGAAGCAGGCCCGGTGGGCCTCCTCGTGCAGTGCGATCGCCGCGGCCACCATCGACTCGTCGCCGACGGTGATCCGGGGGTGCACCACGGCCTCCGTGAACTGCCCGCTGTCCCCGGCGGTGGCCATCGTCCCGGTCGCCTCGTCTACGTACGAGGTGACCACCACGCCGTTGATCGTGCAGAAGTGCAGGTAGGAGAGCATGTGGCACTGGGACAGGGCGGCGAGCAGCAGTTGCTCGGGGTTCCAGCGGGAGGCGTCGCCGCGGAAGGTCGGGTCGGAGCTGCCGAGGATCGCCGGCAGCTCTCCGGCGGCCACCTCGTGCGCCCGCGAATAGGCGCGGTAGTGGCTGGTGCCGGTGCCGAGGTTTCCGGTCCAGGTCACGCGGGTGGTGTAGGAGTGCAGTCGGGTCATGGCGGCTGCTCCCTCTCTCGGGTACGGACGGGTGTGCGCGGCGGGCGGACGCCCGGGACGTGGCGGCGGCGTGGTCGAACCGTGCCGGGCGTCGACCTGGATCGTACGGCCGTCGCCACGGCCGCGTCGGCCGCTTCCTCCGCGAGGCGATCGACGGCACCGCCGGCGTCCGGCGGGCGCACCGTCGGCGGGGTCAGGTCCGCCACTCCTCCCGGAGCATCCCGAACAGCACCTCGTCGTACCGCTCACCCGCCAGCAGCACGGCGCCCCGCCGCCGCCCCTCCTCCCGGAAGCCGAGCCGGGTGAACGCCCGTACGGCCCGCTCGTTCCCGCTCCAGGTGTCGAGCTGGAGCCGGGTGAGCGGGAAGGAGCCGAAGAGGTGGTCGACCAGCAGCCGCATCGCCTCGGAGCCGTGCCCCCGGCCCCAGAACTCCCGCTCGCCGATGGTGATCCCGAGCGTGGCCGATCCGACCCAGGGGTCCAGGTCGCGGTAGTCGACCGTGCCGATCACCCGACGATCCGGCAAGGTCTCCACCGTGAACACCGCCGACTCCCGGGGCGAGAGCACCAGCATCCGCTCGAAGAACATCGTCAGCGCCTCCCGTGTGACCGGGCCGAAGCACGGGTCCCCGGCGGACGCCCAACGGGCCACCTCGGGGTCATTGCGCCAGCGCAGGTGGTGCTCCGAGTCCTCCGCGCGCAGTGCGCGCAGTGCGACGAGTTCTCCCTCGATCAAGCCCTGATCCTCACTCCGTGACGGCGGGAGGCACACGGTAGCCACAGATGATCACGGAGGCGACGGATTTTCGGAGACACCGGGGCGGCGCACCCCGGCGGCCGACCGCCGCAGCGACTGAAATCCATGGCCTCCGGCCTTTATGGGATGACCGGTCCGCGATGACCGATTAGTCTCGCGATCATGGTGGACATCCGCGAGGTACCCGAGTCCGACATCGACCGTGCTCTGGAGCTCGCGTACCTGGTCTTCCACGACCGGCCCGAGAAGGAGGTCCGGGACAAACACCATGCGCTGCTCGCGAGTTGCGACCGGATCGGCGCCTACGACGGCGCCGCCCTGGTCGGTTTCATGGCCGCGCACGACTTCCGGCTCTCGGTGCCCGGGGCGGACCTGCCCTGCCCCGGGCTGACCTTCGTCTGTGTCGCCCCCACCCACCGCCGGCGCGGCGTACTCACCGCACTGATGACGCGGATGCTGCGGCGGACGGCCGCCGCGGCCAGTCCGCTCGCCGCCCTCTGGGCCTCCGAGGCCGCGATCTACGGCCGCTTCGGCTACGGCAGCGCCACCACCGGTGCCACCATCGAGATCGACTCCACCCGCCCGCTGGCCCTGCGCATCGAACCGGACCGGCGGCCGCTGCGGCTCCTCGACCCGGAGGAGGCCCTCGCCGTGATCGGGCCCTTCCACGAGGCCGCCCGCGCCGGGCGGGCCGGCCGGCCCACCCGCAGCGCGGAGCGCTGGCGGGAGGAGTGGCTGGCCGAACAGGACGAGGAGGACGAGGAGTTGAGCCCGCCGCGGATCATCGTCCTCGGGGAGGCGGGCGAGCCGATCGCCGGATACGTCCTCTACCGCACCAGGGCGGAGGACGACGCCGCGGCCGTCCGGGTGCCGGGCCGGGTCCGGGTCGACGAGCTGGAGGCCGACACCCCGGCGGTCGCCGCCGCGCTGTGGGAGTGCGTGGCCTCGCTCGACCTCACCGGCAGGGTCTCGGCGTGGGGCCGCCCGCTCGACGACCCGCTGCTGCACTTCGCCGCGGACCGCGACCAGGTACGGGTCACCGCCCAGTTCCCGGCGCTCTGGGTGCGCCTGGTCGACGTAGGCGCCGCCCTGACGGCGCGGTCCTGGGCCGCGCCGGTGGAGGTGGTGCTGGAGGTGCGCGACGTACGGCTGCCCGCCAATGCCGGGCGGTTCCGGCTCAAGGCGGGGCCGGGCGGGGCGACGTACCGGCACGACCCCGCGGACTCCACCGCAGCCGACCTGGCCCTGGACGTACGCGAACTGGCCGCGTGCTACCTCGGCGGAACCCGGATCGAGGAACTGGTCGCGGCCGGACTGGTCCGGGAGCACACACCCGGCGCGGCGGCGGCACTGGACGCGGCCCTGCGCACGCCGGTACTGCCGCACACGAGCGACGAGTTCTGAGGTCCGGCGGCGGGGGCGGTCGGCCGGTGAGCCGGTCCTGCCCCCTCCGCACGGCCTCGGGGTCAGGCGGGCAGTGAGATCCGGGCGGCCGCCATGCCGAAGTCGGTGCCCAGGATGCGGGTGGACAGCAGGTCGGGCTGCGGGTGCAGATCCTCCGAGCGGTAACGCCGGATCTTCTGGTGCCAGTTGAGGATGCCGGCGTGCCAGTCCTTCAGCTCGCCCACGTACCCGTCCAGCGCCTCCCGGGCCTCGGCGCCGAGCTTCCAGTCGTCGTAGAGCAGCGGCAGCTGGGTCGCCACGATGTGCTCGAACTCCTCGGTCCGCCGGGTCATCAGCTCATGGCAGATGTGCAGGGCCTGCGGGTAGTCGATGTCGAAGAAGTTCCGAGTGACCAGGATGTAGTTGTGGACCTCGCCCTCGACCTCCACCTCCTTCTGGTAGGAGTAGATGTCGTTGATCATGCAGGCGGCGTCCGCGACCGCGTTCTCCAGTGAACGGATGGTCCCGGAGGCGTAGATCTCCTCGGGGATGCCCCGGCCCTGGTGCCCGAGGCGGCACAGGTACATCGTGAGGTGACTGCCGAAGGTGTGGCGGCGCATCTCCGCGTAGTCCACCGGGTCCGGGACGCGGTTCTGGATCTGGTTGTCCACCTCCCACAGCCAGCTCTCCAGCATGCTGACCAAGGTGGCCCGGAACTCGGTGCGCTGCTCGACGGACATGCCGGCGCTGGTGCGCACCCACAGGTCGCCGAGAGAGCGCTCCATCGCGGTCACCGGCTCGGGCTGTCCGGCGTGGTCGACCGGGATCATGGAGATCAGACGGGCGGTGGTCGCCTTGGCGGCCGGAAGGTTCCTGCTCTGGGCGAAGACCACCGGGTAGTAGTCGTCCCCGTACGTGCCCCAGGTCAGCCAGCAGGCGTTGAGGACCAGCTGCTCCGGTGTGGCGTCCGGGTCGATCCCGGCCGAGCAGACGGCGAAGTCGAAGCCCCGCAGCCGCTCCTCGGTCCAGATGGCCGAGCCGGGGTCGCCGGGCTGCGGGTCCAGCAGGCCCATCCGCCGGGACCAGGCCACGGATTCCTCGCGCGCGTGCGCCAGGTGCGGGCTGAGGCTGAGCCGGTGCGGCATGTAGATCTCGGGGATGACGGAGGGGCCGGTGCGTTCGAAGGGCACGTGGGTGAAGGAGCGGTGGCGCAGCTCCATCGAGCGCTTCGTGAACACGGACCGCAGGTCGAGCGCGGTGGTGCCGAGACCGGACGGCAGGAAGGGCAGGGTCGCCGGGGCGGTGGGCCGGGCCTCCTTGTTCATGTAGCGGCTGGAGACCATGTGCCACTCGTGGCCGCCGGACTGCCAGTCCTGCAGGCCCTTGGTGTAGGCGAGGACGGCCGCGATCTCCGCCGGGTTCAGCGCGTGGTCGGCGAAGAGCTGGGGGAGCTCGACGAGCGCGGTCTGCTCGAACTGCTGGAGGCGGGAGGTGAGCAGGTCGTTGGAGGCCTCGGCGGCCTCCTGGGTGGTGCAGCCCAGGAAGGTCTCCAACACCAGGATGGCGTTGGAGAGTTCGCCCTCGTCGGCCACCTCGCGTTCGTAGGAGAAGATGTCGTTCCTGATGTGCACGGCGTCGGAGAAGGCGTCGCGCAGGACGCCGAGCGCGCGGGAGTGCGCGACGCGCGCGGGGACCTCGGCGGACACGTACTCGATCAGGCCGGCCGACCAGGGGGCGCCGCCCACCTTGCGGCGCATCTCGATGTATTCGAGCGGGTTCGCGACGCGCCCGATGTTGATGTTGGCGAGCTCCCACATGGACTCGTTGAGGAGGTTCTTCGTCGACAAGGAGAACCGTTCCCGCCAGTCCGCGGACATCGCGGGAACCGTCCGTGCCCAGAGGTCGGCGAGTCCCGCCTCCACGGGGTTGGTGGCCTCGGGGAACCCGGCGGACAGGTCCATCGGCATGAAGGCGGCGAGCCGGTCGAGGTACTCCTTGGCGCCGTCGCGGTCCAGCGAGCGCTTGTACATCTCCAGGAAGTGGTCGTCGAAGAAGAACACCCACACGTACCAGTCGGTGACCAGCGCCAGCGCGTCGCGGTCGCAGTCGGGGTGGGTGTACGAGCAGAGCAGTGCGTAGTCGTGCGAGTCGAGGTCGCTCTCCTCCCAGACGCCGGACCCCTCCAGCATCCCGAAGTCGCGCGCCCACTGCTTGGTGTGGGTCCGCGCGTCCTCCAGGTGGGGGTTCAGTCGTGCCGGATAGGGCACATAGAAATCCGGCAGTTGAAACGGCTGCGTCACGGCGGGCTCGGCCTTTCGTCCATGGGTACGGGAGCCCGGTCGCCCCGGTCCCCCGCACGAGATCAGCAGTGCCCTACCCCTGTTACGCATGGGACAAGGGTGAATTCACTTCATCAGGTGACGAACCCCCCGTTCCGCGCCACGGAGCCCTGCCGGGGGCTACGGGGCAGGGGAGGGAACGGCGGAGGCCGCCTCCCCGGGTGCGGGAAGACGGCCTCCGTGTGGTGCGGTGTGCGGTGTGCAGTTACGGCGCGGGGATGGGAAGCGGCGCCGTGCCGAGGGTGGGAATGGTCCAGCGCTGGGCCGGGCCGGAGTGGCAGTCGTAGAGCCAGAGCTGCCTTCCGGGAGTCGTGTCGTAGTTGCCGAGGTCGAGGCAGCGACCGGAGGCGGGGTGGTAGATGCCGCCGTCGGCCCGAGGCAGGAACTGCTGGCTGCCGGCGCTGCCGTCACAGGTGCGGAGCTCGATGAGAGTGCCGTTCACGACACCGCCGTTGGCGGCGTTGAGGCACATGCCCTGGTTGCGGATGGTGCCGTCGTTGGAGACCTGGAACTGCTGGGCGGCGGTGCCGTTGCAGCCCGCGATCTGAATCTTGTTGCCGTCCTCGAGGCGGTCGAAGTCGTTGTCCACGCAGAAGCCCGTGGGCGCGGTCAGGTGGATCGGCCCGGTCGCCTGCGGGGCGGTGACGGGGGCGGCGTAGGGATAGACGGCGAGGTTGCTGATGCCGCCCCAGTAGGAGGAGTTGGCGTAGGCGCCGGCATCCTTGAAGCGGCCCAGGTGGAAGGGGCCGACGGGGGCCGGGCTGGTGGACGCCTTGTGGTGGCCGGTGGCCGCAAGAGTGCCGTTGACGTACAGGCGCATCAGGCCGGTGGTGTGGTCGTACACGGCGGTCAGCTGCTGCCAGGTGTCCAGGGCGATGGTGCCGGCGCTGTTGACCTGATGGGTCTCGTCGTAAGGCCAGGGGTCCGTGTCGCCGTTGGCGATGGAGAACTGCCAGACCTTCTTGGTGTGGTTGGGGAAGAGCAGCAGCGAGCTGTTGCGGCCCAGGTCCTGGCTGAGGACGACTCCACCGAGTTTCGAGGCCTTGACCCACGTGCTGATGGTGAAGCTCTTGCGGGTGTCGATCACGGGGCCGGCGGTGCTGGCATAGGAGGTGCCCGCCTCGTTGAAGGCGGCGTAACTGGAGCTGCGGCCAGCGATGTCCTCGGCCGCGGGGAAGGTGACGTTGGTCGTCGTGGCGGGGAAATTGCCGACGGCGCTCGGGGTGGTGGTGCCGGTCTGACCGGTCAGCTTCCACTGCGCCTTGGGCATGTTGAGATTGCCCAGGGTGACGGGAGTCGTGCTGACGCCGGTGGCGGTCGGGAAGGGCGTCGCGGTGCCGACGCCGTTGAAGGCGACGAGCTGCTGGTTGGTGTCGACGGCCCACAGGTCGGGGATGCCGTCACCGTTCAGGTCGCCGTCGGAGCCGACCCGCGGGTAGACCTTCGGGTCGATCTTGCCGGAGACGATGCCCGCGGCCGGGTTGGTGAAGCCGGTGAGGTCGGGGGCCTGGGTCGTGCCCTTGACCGAGAAGGCGTGGAGGGTGCCGTCGGCCTTGGAACGGGCCCACAGGGTCGGGAAGTCGGTGCCCTGCGCACGGCCGGGGGTGAGCAGGTCGTAGCCGGCCCACTTGGTGTCGTTGGCGGAGAGGAGGACGGCCCAGCTGGATACGTCGTTGTCGCTGCCGGAGCCGCTCAACCAGAGGCGCCCGTTCTCTACGAAGACCAGAGAGGTGCGAGGCAGGGCGGGTGCGTTGGGCCCGGTCTCACCTGCGTGGGGGCCGAATGCTGCGATCTGGGTGACCTTGGACCAGTCGGCGCCGTAGCCGTGGTCTGCGCACGTAATGGGTACTCGGGTAACGGACAGGCAGGTACTCGGCTTGGTGACCTTCTGCTTCGCCTGACCGTCGAAGGCGCCACCCTTTCCGTCGTTGGGGTAGGTGTAGAGCCACTGTTGGCCCGGAGCGAGGGCGAGCAGGTCGTCGACGTTCTTCTCACCCAGGCTGCCCCGGTGGGTGATCTGGATCCCGTTCCAGTTGTTGGTGTCGTTGGGAGCGGACTGCATGTTCGCCTTGGGCGCGGCAGACGGGTCCCCGCCACCCAGGATTTTACGAAGGTTGCCTGCGGTGTCGGGCAGCAGGATGTCCGGCTTCTGATCGCCGTCTATGTCCCCGAGCGTCGGCTTGCCCCCGTTGGGGTTGGACGGCGCGTAGTAGCTGTACACGAACGGCTGGGACATGTTGCCCGCGTTGTCCTGGGTCTGAAGGTAGACGTAGTTGGTGCCCCACTGCGGAGGAGTCACCTTGACGTCGGCCTTGCCCCCGGTCAGCTCGATCACGCCGGGGTCGGTGCACTTCCAGCCGGTGGCGGCCGCCTTGACGGGGTCGGTGGTCCAGCGCGCGCAGGCCAGGCCGGAGGTTCGGGTACCGGTCGCCGGGGCGGGGTCGGTGCCGCTGAGCGTGAAGGTGCCCTCCTGGCCGACGAGCTTCGGGTGCGCCCCGATGGTGCCGGAGGCGGGGAAGTCCGTGGAGGTGACGGTGGCGGTCGGCGGGGTGCGGTCGACGCGGAAGAAGCACCACTCACTGTCGGCGCTGGTCAGGAAGCCGTCGGTGTTGCGGGCGTGCCATCCGTACTGGTGTCCGTCGACCAGCTGACCGGCATCGACGGTGACGGGGCCGCTGCTGCCGTTCCAGCCGCTCTCCCTGAAGTCGCTCTTCCCGCCGTTGTCATCGTCCCAGTAGATGAAGGCCGTCCACAGCTGCAGGCCAGTGGCCGAGTGGGTGTCTGCCGTGAAGGTGATGTTGTTGTTGGCGCCGACCCAGCCCGGGTTGTCCCAGGCGTTGACGGCTCCGGGGGTGCGGCAGCCGGCGTACGAGTTGGTGTCCGCGAAGCCGGGCGTCGGGCCGGTGCGGGGCGACGACACCGTGGGCGTGATGTCGTACTCGACCACGATGCGCGGAGTGTTGTCGAACCGCTGGCGGTAGTACTTATCGGACTCGTTGTCGGGAGCGAGACCGACGGTGATGGTGGGCCACCTGTACTGGACCGCCCTCTTCACGAGGTTCTTGACGTCGAAGGCAATGCCACCGGACCCCGACATGGTGATGCCGGCTTCCTTCGTGCAGCCGCCCATGTGCGAGTTCTTGTCGCAGGGCTGCCGGTTCCAGCTGGTCGGGTTGCCGATGGCGTTGGTGGAGTACAGCCCCATCGGGGTCTGGGTGCTCGGGCTCGAGGAGGAGACCACGTTCGCCTCGAACCGTGCGCTGAGGACCTCGGTGCCGTAGAGCCGTGTGTCCACGCCGATCTGGAAGTAGGCGCGGGTCTTGCCGATGCCGTCGCAGGGCGGATTGCCCACGTTGTAACCGCAGTAGCCGGTGGCGGGCCTGTCCTGCCCGTACTGCGTCCCGTTGAACTCGTTGGTGTCCGGGTACGCCTGCTGGACCTGTGCCCACGCCTGGTTGGCGTTGTTCAGGCTGGGCGCCCAGCCCGGATCGATGTACCAGGGGCCGGTGCCCTGTCCGAGGAGCGCGGTGTCGGGAATGAGCTGGATACCCTGGTCGTCGACGGTCGTGGCGATCGGCTTTACCGTGGCACCTTCGCCGGGGCCGTCGGAGCTCGACGCGATCGAGGGGGCCAGGGGGGTTTCCTCGGTCGGTGCGGCCTGCTTGGCGAAGACGCCCGCCGACTTCGGGCGGCCGGCGCCGTTGGCCGACCCGGAGCGAGCCGAGTCCCACATGACCGGGGTCGGGGCGGTGAAGTGGGCGTTGCCCTGGGCGTCCACCGCCTTGAGGTTTCCGGCAGCGTCGGCACTGACTGTCAGGCCGTCGGCCTCGACGGGGAACTGGAGTTTCCTGACGGCCGGACTGGCGGCGGCCTCGGCGGTGCGGACGATCAGTACCTGGCGCCAGCCACCGGTGGGGGTGGCGGTGAGTTCGAGGTCCACGCCCGGCAGAACGGACGGGTAGAGGGCGCTGTCCCCGTTGAGCGTCGGCTTGGGCAGCGGAAAGGGTGCCTTGAGGGCCAGCTTCTTGCCGTCGGAGGCCGTCATGGTGGCCATGGGACCCGTTCCGCCGCCGGAGAAGCCGAGCGAGGAGGGGACGGCCACCGGGGCCACCGTGCCGTCGGCGGCGATCCGCAGGGTTGCGTCGACTTTCTGCCAATTTCCGGAGGAGTTCTTCACCCGCTCCGGCGCGAGCGAGGTCTCCGTGGTGAGCGTCCCGCCCGGGGTGGCGAAGGTCTGTGAACTGGCCGTCGTCAGCGCGTCGATGAGGACCCGCTTTCCGTCGCTCTTGGCTCGGGCCTTTGCGGCACCGATCGCCGACGACGCAGCAGAGGGCGGAGGCGTCTTCGGAGTGGGCCAGGACGCATCGGCCGGGCCGTGTCCGCGTGCGTCCTCGGCGTAGGCAGGAGGTCCGGTCAGCAGACCGGCCCCGAGAGCGATTACGGCGGCGCCGGCCAAGGAGATGGTGAGCATGCCGGGGGAGCGGCGTCTGCCGGACACCCCCGGGTCGGAGTGGCTTGAAAGGAATGCAGGCCTCAAGGCGGAGGTCCTCGCTGTCAGCGGTAAATGAAGAGAAGTCAGGGGCACAGTTCCTTCCGATCTGCAAACCTGTCAACAGCCTGTGAGGAACCTGTGAAGATGCAATGTCCGGTTCATGTCACGAAACGCCATGTTGTCCATGGGTGACATTGCTCATGGGGGGAGATTCTTAAAATCTCCTTAGACTTCCCAACGCCCGCTCCATAGCGTGCACTTGATCCGGACCCTGACGGGCCGGCCTTTTCCTGTACCGGTTTCCTGGGGGGATCCTGTTGTCTCATCGGAGTCGCTTTGCCATGCGCTCAGCGCGTGGCAGAGCACGGGTCGCGGTCGTTGCCGCACTCGCCGTTCTAGTTTCCGGCCTGGGTCTTCCCGCGGTCCAGGCGGCTGACAAACCGCCAAAAGTGTGGGTGCCACCGAAGACCGCACTGCCCGGCGCGAAGTCGGTCAAGGGGTCGGACGCCAAGTCCTCGAAGGGCAAGGCGCCGGCCGCCAAGCCCTGGAAGCCCGCTCCGAAGTCGAAGGCTCCGGCCGGGGCCAGTCGGGTCGAGGTCGACTCCCGCCCCGAGTCGAAGCCTGCCGCCGGGGCGGCGGGGTCCGTCCAGGCAGGCGAGTTGCCCGTCTGGGTCGCACCCGGGAAGGACGCAAAGGCCAAGGCCATGCCGTCCGGGCCCGCGAACGCGCCCTCGGCCACGGGGAGCGGCAGCCTCAGCGTTGAGGTCAAGGACTCGGCAAAGGCGCGCGCCGCCGGAGTGAACGGTGCGCTGATCACCCTCACCGAGCCCGCGGGCGTCGCCGCCACGGGCAAGGTCGAGGTCGGCCTGGACGTGGCGGCATGGGCCAACAACGCCGGCGCCAACTGGGCCGACCGTGCGCGTCTGGTGCAGCTGCCCGCATGTGCCCTGACGACCCCGGGTGCGGCCGGCTGCACCACCCGTACGCCCGTCGCCTCGCGCCGGGACGCCTCCGGGCGTCTGGTCGCCGAGGTCGAGGTGGCGAAGAACGCGGCAGCTCCCAGCATGCTGCTGAAGTCGCAGCCGGGCGCCCAGGCCGGGTCCGCGGCGGCGCCGCAGGTCATGGCCGCCCAGGGCGTGGCCCTCGCCGTGGAGCCGGGCCCGTCCGGCAACCTCGGTGACTACTCGGCGACGCCGCTCCTGCCGTCGGCCTCCTGGCAGGCCGGGGCGAACTCGGCGAACTTCACCTACGGCTACACGGCCGAGATCCCGTCGACGATCGCGGGCGCGGCGCCGAGCGTCGTGCTCGGCTACGACTCCTCCTCGATCGACGGCCGTACCGCGTCGACCAACGCGCAGTCCGGCCTGATCGGTGAGGGCTGGGACTGGCACCCCGGCTCGATCTCCCGCTCGTACAAGGGCTGCAAGGACGCCGGCATCAAGGACTCGGGCGACGAGTGCTGGGCCGGTGACATCCTCTCCCTCTCGATGGCGGGTCACGCCGGGCAGATCGTCCGCGACGACAACACCTGCGTCTACCGCCTGCAGGGCGACGACGGCACGAAGATCGAGCGCCTGACCGGCCAGCGCAACTCCGCCTGGAAGGGCGAGGGTTTCCGCGTCACCACGACCGACGGCACGCAGTACTACTTCGGCGCCAACCGCCTCCCGGGCGGTGACGGCACCGACCCGGAGGCCAAGTCCGTCTCCACGGTGCCCGTCTACTTCAACAGCGGCCAGGACAAGTGCCTCGGCGCCGACACTCCGGCCAACGGCACCCACCAGCAGCTCGGCTGGCAGTGGAACCTCGACTACGTCGTGGACCCGCACCAGAACCTGACCTCCTACCGCTACGAGCAGGAGGACAACCACTACGGGCGTGGCGGCGGCCAGAACAACGGCAACGGCACCCCCACCCTCTACCAGCGCGCCTCCTACCCGACCTGGATCGGCTACGGCCAGCGCCTGCCCGACCAGATCACCGCCAAGGGCAAGGCCAACACCGCAGCCCAGATCTGGCTCCGCACCGCGGACCGCTGCTTCGAAGCGGGCGACGCCTGTGACCCCACGAAGCGCAAGACCAACGCCAAGGCCTGGGGCGACACCCCGGTCGACCAGGAGTGCGCGGCCACCGGCCAGTGCCTGAACCTGTCGCCCACCTTCTTCACCACCAAGCGGCTGACGAAGATCGACACCGAGGTCCTGGGCACCGGCGGCTACCGCAACATCGACTCCTACGCGCTGAAGCAGCGCTTCGAGGCGCCGGGTGACGGAACCTCCCCGACCCTGTGGCTCGAGTCCATCCAGCGCACCGCGACCAATGCCCGGTCCCCGCTGACCGTGCCGCCCGTGCTGTTCGAGCCGCTGCAGATACCCAACCGCGTCGACGGCGTGGTCAAGCGTCCCGACGGCACCGAGGCCAGCACCTCCCGCTACAACCGGCCGCGCATCCAGATGATCACCACCGAGACCGGTGGCCGCATCAACGTGGTCTACAAGGCTCCGGAGTGCTCGCGGGTCAAGGGCACCATGCCCGCGGCCGACGACACCAACAGCATGGCCTGTATGCCGGTCAAGTGGTACCTGCCCGGCCAGTCCTACCCGGACCCGGTCAACGACTGGTTCCACAAGGTCGTCGTCGAGTCCGTCACCCAGCAGGACATGGTCGCCGGCCAGGTCAGCACGGTGACCAACTACGAGTACGGCGGAGGTATCGCCTGGCACCGCAACGACTCCGAGTTCGCCGACCCCAAGACCCGTACGTGGGACCAGTTCCGCGGCTACGCCACGGTCACCACCCGTACCGGCGGCAGCAACGCGTCCGAGGCTCCGCGCACCAAGTCGGTGGCCACCTTCCTGCGCGGCATGGACGGCGACGTCCTCGCCAACGGCAGCAAGCGCAGCGTGAACGTCCTCGACGCGCACGGCGGCACCATCAAGGACGAGGACGTACTGTCGGGCTTCGTCCGCCAGACCGAGACCTACGACCGCGACGGCGGCACCGTCGTCGGCGACGAGGTCTCCACCCCCTGGCTCGGCGCCGTCACCGCCACCCGCGCCCAGTCCGGCGGCATGCCCGCCATCACGGCCCGCGCGCTGAACACCGGCAAGGTCGTCGGCCGCGCCAAGCTCGCCAACGGCACATGGCGCACGACCGAGCGCACCTCGACGTACGACGACACCCTCTTCTCGCGACCGCTCCAGGTCGACGACAAGGGCGATGTCTCCCGCACGGACCAGCGCATGTGCACCACCTTCGAGTACGCCACCGGCCCCGGGGGCGCACTCACCCAGCTCGCCTCCCGCACCCTGCTCGTATCGGGTGTGTGCGGTCAGACGCCGAACGCTGCCAACACGGTCGGTGACACGCGCACCTACTACGACGACAAGGCGCACGGCCAGACCGGCGCGACCGCCGACCAGACCGGCACGGAGGTGCTGGAGAAGTACGACGGCGCGGGCAAGCCGGTCTACCGGCTCAACATGACGGCCTCGTACGACCTGTACGGCCGTCTCACCACCAGCACGAACAAGCTGCGCAAGGACGCCGCACACACGGGCGGCGCGGTCACCAAGACCGAATACAGGGCACTGCCCAACGCGCTGCCCTACGAGGTCACCCACACCAACCCGCTGGGCTGGAAGACCACCACCACCCTCGACACCGGCCGCTCGCTGCCGATGAAGACGACCGACGAGAACGGCCACGTGGCCGAGCGCGGCTACGACGCCCTCGGACGCGTCACCACCATCTGGCAGCCCGGCCAGGACCGGACCGTCGACCCACCGGTCCGCAAGTTCTCCTACAGCATGAACGGCGCCAACGCGCCGACCACCGTTCTGAGCCAGGCGCTCATGAACGACGACTCGTACATTTCCAGCTACACGATCTATGACGGTCTCGGCCGTGTCCGCCAGACCCAGGCACACACCCCGTCCGGCGCCAACGGGCGCATGATCACCGACGCCCTGTTCGACTCGCACGGTCGGCAGGTCAAGACCAGCGCGCCGTACTACAACGACGAGAAGGCACCCGGCGGGGCGCTGTTCCTGCCCAACGGCGGAGTCCAACCCGACACCAAGGTTCCCGCCCAGACCATCTCCGTCTTCGACGGACTGGGCCGGATCACTGCCTCCGTCTTCCAGTCCTTCGGCGTTGAACAGTGGCGCTCGAAGACCGAGTACCCGGGTGCTGACGAGGTCCGGAACATCCCGCCGACCGGTGGATACGCCACGGCGTCCATCACCAGCGGCCTGACCTCGGTGGTGCGCCAGTACAAGGGCAACACGCCCGTGGGTGACTACGACGCGACCACGTACGTCAGCAACACCCAGGGCAAGGAGGTGTCCCGCAAGGACTCCGCCGGCAACGAATGGACCTTCGCCTACGACCTCCTGGGCCGCACGGTGAAGACCACCGACCCGGACTCGGGCACGGCGGAGACCGTCTACGACGACAGCAAGAACCTCGTCACGGTCAAGGACGCCCGCGGCAAGCAGGCCACGACCGTCAGCGACCTTCTCGGCCGCACGATCGCGTCCTACGAGGGGCCGGCAGTCGACCCGTCGAAGCAGGTCGGCGCCTTCACCTACGACACCAAAGCGCGTGGCAAGCCGTCGACCAGCACACGATTCGTCGGCGGAGAATCGGGCAGTGCCTACGCCACGGAGGTCACTGGCTACGACAGCGGCTACCGCCCCCTCGGCACCAAGGTCACCATCCCCGCAGTCGAAAAGGAACTGCAGGGCACCTACGAGACGAAGAACACCTACGACAAGTACGGCCAGCTCAAGACCACGGCCCTGCCGGCCATCAGTGCCGCAGGCCTGGAGGTCGAGAAACTGACCTACGGCATCAACACCGTGGGCAGCTTCACCTCGCTCGGCAGCGTGATGGGGCCGCAGGAGACCCGTACGCCGTACGTCGTGGACATGCGCTACCACCCCTCTGGTCGGGCCATCCGCACCACCATCGGCGCCAACGGCGCACAGGTGGTGTCCACGGTTCTGTACGACGAGGCCACGGGGCGGCCGATCCAGTCCACGTTGGACAAGCAGACGGCCGCAACGGCGAATGTCGATGTCATCGACTACACCTACAACCAGGTCGGCCAACTGACGTCGATCAGCAATACGCAGGACGGCTCCGCCCGCGATCTGCAGTGCTTCACCACGGACTACCTCGGCCGACTGACCCAGGCCTGGACCGACACCGGCACCACCACCACGGCTCCTCAGCCGAGCGTGCGCGGCATCGGCGGCTGCTCCAACGCCACGGGGCCGAAGGCCGACGGGACAGGCAAGCCGAGCGTGGGCGGGCCGGCCCCGTACTGGCAGCAGTACGAGTACGACAAGATCGGCAACCGCACCAAGCTGGTGAAGAAGGACGTCACCGGTAACGCGGCCAAGGACACGACGGTCACCCAGACCTTCGGATCCGGCCCCAACACCCCGTCCACCGACCCGAAGACGGGCGGCGGCACGGGCGGCCCGCACGCGCTGATGGCCTCCACGGAGACCAGCAGCACAGGCGCCAAGGTCACCTCGTACACGTACGACGCGACCGGCAACACCGCGTCGATCACCAGCACGCCGGGCACCAAGACCCTGACCTGGAACGACCAGGGCAAGCTCGACAAGATCACCGGAACCGGCGAGAGCGGTGGCACCAGCTACCTCTACGACACCGGCGGCAACCAGCTCATCCGCCGCGACCCGGGCAAGACCACGCTCAACCTCGGCACCGACCAGATCACTCTGGACACCGCCACCAGCAAGGTCTCCAACGTCCGCACCTACGGTGCGCCCGGCGGCCTGTCCATCACCCGCACCACGACGGCCGGCGCCTCCACGCTCGCCTACCAGTCCTCGGACCATCACGGGACGAACGGCGTCCAGTTCAACGCCACCGACCTCGCTCAGGTCCGCCGCCCGGCAGATCCCTTCGGCAACGAGCGTGGTACCCAGCCGACGCCCGGAGCCTGGGCCGGCGACAAGGGCTTCGTCGGCGGCACCAAGGAGAAGGCCACGGGCTTCACTCTCCTGGGCGCCCGCGAGTACGACCCCACTACGGGGCGGTTCATCAGCCCCGACCCGATCATCGACGGCGGCGACCCGCAGCAGTGGAACGCGTACGCGTACTCCAACAACGACCCGTTCAACAAGTCTGACGCGACGGGCCTGAAGGTCTTCTGCGACAACTTCTCCTCCTGCAGCGTCAACACCAACACGGGCAACACCAACAACTCCGGCGCGACCGTGGGCAGCGGAAGCGGCAGCAGCAGCAACCGCGGTTCCAAGGGGGATGTGGACGAGGCCAACCACGAGCTCAACAAGGCCAAGAAGAAGCGCGATGAACTGAAGCACGCTGTAGTCGATCTGGTTCTGGACCTGATCGGTTACAACGACGCCCGTGACTGCTTCACCAAGGGCGACGTCATGGCGTGCATCAACACGGCACTCAACGCGGTCCCCTGGGGCAAGCTGGCCAAGGCCATCAAGATCGGCATCAAGGCCTTCAAGATCTACAAGGAGTTGAACAAGGCCTACGATGCGGTCAATGCCGCCGAACGCAAGGCATCCAAGGCCATGGAGGCCTTCACCAAAGCCAAGAAGGCCGACGACGAAGCATCCGCTGCAGCGGCTCAGGCACGAAAGGCAGGGGACGAAAAGGCAGCGACGGAGACAGCCACCGACAGCGCCGGCACAGAATCCAAGGCCGGCAGGGGCGATGCCGACGCCGAGACGGGCGGAGGAGGAGCGGAAGCCCGGGCAGCCGACTCCGAGGCCGGAGCCGCGTGCCCCATCAAGAGGAACAGTTTCCCCACGGGTGCGCGTGTCCAAATGGCCGATGGCACGAGCAAGGCCATCGAGGACGTACAGGTAGGCGACAAGGTCCTCGCCACGGACCCGCAGACCGGTGAAACCAAGGCCAAGACGGTCACGGCCACCATCACCACTCCCGACGACAAGGAGTTCACGGACCTCACCCTCACCGACGACGCGAACCCCCGCGGCCCGCCGGTCACCCTCACCTCCACCTCCCACCACCCGCACTGGAGCGAAACCCGCCGCCAGTGGCTCGACGCCGGCGACTTCGCCGAGGGCGAGCAGCTCCGCCAGCCCGACGGCTCCACTCTCACCGTCAAGGTCACCCGGAACTACCCGTTCGCGGTCACAACTCACAACCTCACCGTCGATGACTTCCACACGTACTATGTGCTGGCAGGCGCGACGCCGGTCCTCGTCCACAATTGTGAAGTCACTGAGGCTGCCAGAAATTCTGCAGCCGAATACTCTGCTCTTCCGGGGAAGCAAAGGCCGGGTGGGGCCGTGGAGGCCCTCCAGATCAAGGGGTATAAGCCCATAGTTCGCACCAGTGACGGAGGAGTTGGGGGTCGGGCAGTGCATCCGAAGGTCCAGAGTGTTCTTGACTCGATCCCCGGTGTGCAGCGAGGGGATAACCATGGAGGGTGCGGCTTGGTGGCCTGCCTAACGGATGCCCTGAACAGCGGGCTCGACCCAACCGGGGCTTCGGCTGCTGCGTTCATGATTCGATCTCCCAATAATAAGTTCTATCTGAAGGAGATGGATCCCTGCCCTAGCTGCGCAGTGCTCGTCTCCCACTTCAAGATCGACTTTAAGACGAAATGGTAAGGGTGTCGAGATATTCCAGCGTGACGGACGATGCCCTCCGGAGAGCAGGGTGGTTCCCCGGGCGGCAGGTTGATGTCGCGCCATGGCGCAATTCCATGCAGGGTTTCCCGATGCATGTTGCAGCCGAAGAATTTCTACGAGAATTCGGCGGGATTCGCGTTCAGGTCAGCGGGCCTGGGGTGACCTGCATGCGAATCCCGTTCGAAATCGATCCGGAACTGGCTCTCGGTGAGGAGGATAGATTTCTGGAAATATCTCGTCGTTTCGATTGCTCACTCTTTCCGGTCGGCATGAAAGACTCGGGAGATTTCTTCCTCTGTATCGACGAGGATGGGACGGTCTATGGCCTGATGAACTGGCTATTCCTGCTAGGTCGCGGTGACGCTGCTCTTGAGCACCTCGTTACGGGAGTGGCCGGAGAAAGGGTCTGCACCCCGACATCGGAATCGTGATTCAACTCTAAGTCGACCCCGGGAGGTAGGGCTTGCCTCATCTCCCGGGGTTGGGATCCGCCCATTCAGATAAGTCGCAGCGGCCCTATCGGATTTACCTCCGGTAGGGCCGCTAGGACGTTGACGGCAGTAGTTGACGGTAACGTCAGCAAACCCGCGCGTCCACAAGGCGGCGGGTCGTCACAGTCGGCGGGCTGATTGACGGTCGGCGGGGTTGTGGAACGTCCGGCCGAGGAGGTGATGGCGTCATGCTGGAGGAGGAGGCGGCGGGCCTAACGGCGGTAGTCGACGGCAACCTCAGTGGACTGTTATCCCCCGAAGCCATGGAACGATGCCGCCAAAGGGCTTGCTGTCGATGTCAGCCGCATCAGCGAGGCTGCGGAGGCAGGACAGCTATGTCGGGCGCTTATCAGCGGCGGCGTGAGGCCGCGCGTGAGGCGGCGGAGCTGTTCAGAGTTTCTTTACTGGTTCAAGGCGGCCCGCTGACGCGGCCCGCGCGCGCTCCGACCCCTCGGGGCCGCCGCCCGCTCCTGTCTCCGCCCCGCTTGCCTGCTGCCCCGCTGGTCCGGGCGCGCAACACCACCAGCGTGGATTGTTCTGGGGCTCTGCCCCAGGCCCCGGCCCTCTCTCCGAGGGGGAGGAGTCCGAATGCAGCTGCGGGTCCGTCGTGGTGATGGGTGGTCGGGGGCGCGGGAGGGGTCCCTCGCCGCCCGGTCACCGGAGGCGTACCAGGAACCCCCGGGGGCCGCCAAGGCCGAGCGCAAGCGTCACCCGGTGAGCCTTGGCGGCCCCCGGAGAACCCTGGTACGGCGAAGCTGCCCGACCGACGAGGGACCCCTCCCGCTTAGACGGTGTCCTATGTGGTGAGTCGGACGAGCCGTTTGTAGCAACAGAGGGCGGCGGCGAGGCCGAGAAAGGCCAGGTAGTTGCGGGGATGTCGTTCGTAGCGGTGGTTGAGTCGGCGGTAGCCAGTCAGCCAAGACATGGTGCGTTCGATGACCCATCTGCGGCGCCCCAGCCGTTCGCTGGACTCGATGCCTTTGCGGGCGATGCGCACGCCGATGCGTTTGCCGCGTAACCATTTCCGCAGGTGGGGAACGTCGTAGGCCTTGTCTGCGTGTAGGCGTTGGGGCTTGAAGTAGTGTCCGCGGTGAGGGTCGTGTCTCGTTTGGTGACCCGTGATCATGGGCTTCAGGGCTTCGCTGTCGTGGGTGTTGGCTGCCGAGACACCGACGAGGAGGGGCAGTCCGTTCGCGTCCGACAGGACGTGCATCTTGGAACCCGGCTTACCCCGGTCCACAGGGCTCGGACCTGTGAGTTCGCCCCCTTTTTAGCGCGTACGTGGGCGGAGTCGAGGACCGCGCGGGACAGGTCGAGCAGGCCGGCATCATCCAGGCGGTGCAGGATCTCCTCGTGGAGCCGGCCCCACACTCCGGCCCTCGACCAGATCAAGAACCGGCGGTGGGCCGTCGACTTCGATATCCCGAAGCACGGTGGCAACGCTCGCCAGGCACACCCGCTGACGAGGACGTAGATGATCGCGGCGAACAGCGTTTCATCAGGCGTGTCCTGCGTCCCGCCGCCCTGCGGACGCACCTTGGATAACGGGGGTGTAATTTCCAGTATTGGTAATCATTCCGGGCACTATAGGCCGAGAGACACCCCAGGGTTTACTCTGCTGCTGGACGTAATCCGCAGGGCCTTCCGGCAGCATGGTTGGCAATTCGCCGATGATGTCTGGGAGCATGTGGACTAGGTTCGCATCGCCTACTGGGGGCCGCCTTGTGGAGCTGCCCCCAGTAGGCATGGAACATTCGAATGATTACCTCCCGATACGGCGGTAGCGATGGATCTTTCGAAATATCCCGATGTTGACGTGCTCCTGGCGCGTCTTGTTCAGGGTCGGGAATCCGGTATTGGGCAGGCTGTCGGCCTCCCTGCAGGTGGGTCGACTCCGATTGATGTGGGCCGACCCTTTGGTGAAGAAGGCCTGCGAAACCTGGCGGAGCAGCTCGGAATGCAGAGCTGCGACCTATTTCTCGTTGCAGGAATGGTAAATCCGAACGACATATTGCTTTTCGATGAGGAAGCTGGTCGCGAACTGCCTAGACTGGTGCGGCGTGCTCTCTCATTGCCCCCGTCTGACGGACAGCAACTGCGTGACTTGGCCCGGTCTCTGCCTGAGCTGCCACGAGCCGTCTCCCTCAGGAAGCGACGCCCTTATGAACGGTACCCACCCGGTTTCGGTTCCCTCTTTGTGCGGATGCTCGCCCTTCGTAATCTCGGATGGTCCTCGGGCGCCCAGGTGATGTACCTGATGTCCGGCGTATCCGTATCGCCCTCGACCATCGGTGCGGTGGGGCGCGGCGTCAGGAAGCTCGACACTGAACTCCTCAACGGCTTCGCAGTCGTGCTCGGCATTCCGCTCAACGTCCTGGAATCCTTGACCGGTTTGCGCCAAACCGCAAGTCTCATCCGTTCTCCGGAGCATTCCAACACGGCCGCCCTGCTCTGTGATGTACGACATCTGAATGCGGGGCAGGTCCGGGAAGTGTCGCACCTGGCAGATATGTTGAGTCGATGAGTATGTGAATCAGGCGTGGCGGACATTCCTCGTTCAGGATCAGCGGAGGCGCTTCAACGTTTGGGGCTGGCGGGGCAGCCGAATAAAGTTCTGACGAATAGGAAGGCCTGCCCGGCACGTCTCGACCGCCTGACGGAGACCGATACGGGTCTCGTCGTCGGCCCGGTACCAGCCCGCGCATCAGAATCATGCCAGGCGAGCAGTCCCAGTACGCCGACGCAGCCAATCAACAGCGAGCCGGTGCTGGGTGTGTTCGCCGGCATCAGGCGGCCGTCTTCGCGGTGATGGCGTCCGCGCGCAGCGAGATACCAGCCGGTCCTTGCCATTGATCTCGTCCTCGCAGGCCGAGGTGACCAGGCCGGTGGAGGCGACAGACATGCCCACCTCGAGGCCTTGCCGAGGCCGGGCTCCAGTATGTTGACGGTCATCACTTCGGCGCGGCCGTTGAACGCGAACATCACGTCCACCCGGTGCCGCCGGGCACCGGTGCCCCGGTCGATTGCGGCCCCCAGCTTTCCCGGTCCTTGAAGCGTGGGCGGGACTCGGAGGTCAGGATCTCCAGTAAGCGGGACGGGTCGACGGAGGGCTCGGCTCCCTGTCCGGGCTATCGGTGAGAGACCTCATGGGGCGGTGAAAGGAATGGATTCGATGCCGCCTTGGAACTATCACGAGCATCCGGCCCCCGACAAGGCAAGGGTTCTGGGTGACATGCTGGCAAGCGGTCACGCCGACGGGAACGTGGAGTATCAACTCGGACGGCTGCTGGTCGGCTCGAACAACTCACGCCTGAACCAGGCCGGCTCATTCTCCACCGACGGTGAGGAGTTCAGCGAAGACTGGGCCGACGCGACCGAAGGCTGGGATGCGGTCAAGGAAGTTTGCCGCCGGCTGTTGATGGCGGGCGAGGATCTGGACGCGGAGCGCCAGGCGCTCCGCGGACAGCTGATCGCGGCAGGTCGCTCCAAACGGGAGGCGCTCGGAGAACTCCCGGCGGACAGGCCGCGGCGCGATGCCCAAGCGGCGCTGGCTCAGGCGCTGGGCGACCTGGCCGACCTCTACGCCAAGTATCCGGTCACCCCGGATGCACAAGATTGAGAAGCCTTATGGTGTCCGGTCCTGATTGACATCCGGGTTCCGCGGAACCGCGCGGTTGCTGACGTGTGCTGGTGTGTGACGCGCGCCTCGGGTCGCGACCGGTTTGTGCAGGCGCTCGGCCGGAATTTTCCGGCCGAGCGTTTTGCATTCGCCCACCGTGTGGACGGTCGCAAACTGCTCGTTCTGAAGAGCCGGGACCGGACAATCCGGATTCGGGTGGCCTGCTCGACGTGCGGGACCGCGGCGCCCGTCACTCGTGACGCTGCTGGTGTCATCGTGGTCGCGAGGACCCTGACGGTAGATCGGCAACGGGCCCGGGGTGTCGGAGCGTGGGGTGATTGTCGGATTGGGTTAAGTTTGCCCCGATATTTCGGTTCGGGATTCCGAGAGGGACACTCATGGCCATCGATCTGGACAAGGTGCTCGACAAGGCGTGGGCCGACAAGCCGCTCGCCGAGGTGCTCGCGGCCCCCGTTGCCGCGCTCAAGGGCGTCAGTGACGAGGACGGCAAGCTGCTGCACGAGGCGTTCGGGGTCAAGACCGTCGCTGATTTCGGGCAGCTGAAGTACGTCCGCTGGGCCCAGGCGCTCGTCGCGCTGAACCAGACCGTCAAGGTGTAGTACGCAGTGCCGGGTCCGCGCGCTCGGGGGTTCGTGGACCTGAAACGAGGGAAGCCGTCCCCCTCGCCCCGCTGACGGGGTGAGGGGGACGGCCTGTGTGACGGGGGAGGGAGGACTACTCCGACTCGCCCTCCAGGTTGCCCTCCGTGTCCAGGTAGACCTGGCGCAGCGATTCGAGGATCTGCGGGTCCGGCTTCTCCCACATGCCGCGCGACTCCGCCTCCAGCAGGCGCTCCGCGATGCCGTGCAGGGCCCAGGGGTTGGCCTCCTCCAGGAAGGCGCGGTTCGTCGGGTCCAGGACGTAGGTCTCGGTGAGCTTGTCGTACATCCAGTCCGCGACCACGCCCGTCGTGGCGTCGTAGCCGAAGAGGTAGTCCACCGTCGCCGCGAGCTCGAAGGCGCCCTTGTAGCCGTGGCGGCGCATCGCCTCGATCCACTTCGGGTTCACGACGCGGGCGCGGAAGACGCGGCTGGTCTCCTCGACCAGGGTGCGGGTCTTGACCGTTTCCGGGCGGGTGGAGTCGCCGATGTAGGCCTCCGGCGCGGTGCCGCGCAGGGCGCGGACCGTGGCCACCATGCCGCCGTGATACTGGAAGTAGTCGTCGGAGTCCGCGATGTCGTGCTCGCGGGTGTCCGTGTTCTTCGCCGCGACCGTGATGCGCTTGTAGGCCGTCTCCATCTCGTCCCGGGCGGGGCGGCCCTCCAGGCCGCGGCCGTACGCGTAGCCGCCCCACACCGTGTAGACCTCCGCGAGGTCGGCGTCCGTACGCCAGTCGCGGGAGTCGATCAGCTGGAGGATGCCGGCTCCGTAGGTGCCGGGGCGCGAGCCGAAGATACGGGTCGTCGCGCGGCGCTCGTCGCCGTGCTCGGCCAGGTCCGCCTGGGCGTGCGCCCGGATGAAGTTGTCCGAGGCGGGCTCGTCCAGGGACGCGGCCAGGCGCACCGCGTCGTCCAGCAGGCCGATGACGTGCGGGAAGGCGTCGCGGAAGAAGCCCGAGATGCGGAGGGTGACGTCGATGCGGGGGCGGCCCAGCTCGTCGAGCGGGATCGGCTCCAGGCCGGTGACGCGGCGCGAGGCCTCGTCCCAGACCGGGCGGATGCCGAGCAGGGACATGGCCTCGGCGACGTCGTCGCCGGAGGTGCGCATCGCGCTCGTGCCCCACAGGGACAGGCCGACGGAGGCCGGCCATTCGCCGTTGTCCGTGCGGTAGCGGGTCAGCAGGGACTCGGCCAGGGCCTGGCCCGTCTCCCACGCGAGGCGGGAGGGGACGGCCTTCGGGTCGACCGAGTAGAAGTTGCGGCCCGTCGGGAGGACGTTGACCAGGCCGCGCAGCGGAGAGCCCGACGGGCCCGCCGGGATGAAGCGGCCGTCCAGGGCCGCGACCACGTGGGTGATCTCGTCCGTGGTGCCGGCCAGGCGCGGGACCACCTCGCGGGCCGCGAAGGACAGGACCGCCGCGACGTCCGCCGGGTGGTCCGCCGCGACCGTGGACACGGCGTCGAGGGACCAGTTCGCGTCCTCCATCGCCTGGACCAGGGCGCGGGCCTGCTCCTCGACGGTGTCCGCGGACGTACGGGTGGCCTTGGACTCGTCCAGGCCGAGCGCCTCGCGCAGACCCGGAAGGGCCGTCGTGCCGCCCCAGATCTGACGGGCCCGCAGGATCGCGAGGACCAGGTTGACCCGGGCCTCACCGGTCGGCGCGCCGCCCAGCACGTGCAGGCCGTCGCGGATCTGGGCGTCCTTGACCTCGCACAGCCAGCCGTCGACGTGCAGCAGGAAGTCGTCGAAGCCGTCGTCGTCCGGACGCTCCTGCAGACCGAGGTCGTGGTCGAGCTTCGCGGCCTGGATCAGGGTCCAGATCTGGGCGCGGATGGCCGGCAGCTTCGCCGGGTCCATGGCGGAGATCTGGGCGTACTCGTCCAGGTGCTGCTCCAGCCGTGCGATGTCGCCGTACGACTCCGCGCGCGCCATCGGCGGCACCAGGTGGTCGACCAGGGTGGCGTGCACGCGGCGCTTGGCCTGGGTGCCCTCGCCCGGGTCGTTGACCAGGAAGGGGTAGATGAGCGGGAGGTCGCCGAGGGCCGCGTCGGGCGCGCAGGCGGCGGACAGGCCGGCGTTCTTGCCCGGCAGCCACTCCAGGTTGCCGTGCTTGCCCAGGTGGATCATCGCGTCGGCGCCGAAGCCGCCGTCCTCGGCGCGAGCCTGGATCCAGCGGTACGCGGCCAGGTAGTGGTGCGAGGGCGGCAGGTCCGGGTCGTGGTAGATCGCGATCGGGTTCTCGCCGAAGCCGCGCGGCGGCTGGATGAGGATCAGCAGGTTCCCGCGGCGCAGGGCCGCGAGCACGATGTCGCCCTCGGGGTTCGCCGAGCGGTCCACGAACATGTTGCCGGGGGCCTCGCCCCAGTGCTCCTCCACGCTGCTGCGCAGCTCGGCCGGGAGCTCGGCGAACCAGCGCTTGTAGTCGGCAGCCGGGATCCGGACCGGGTTGCGGGCCAGCTGCTCCTCGGTCAGCCAGTCCTGGTCGTGGCCGCCGGCCTCGATCAGGGCGCGGATCAGGTCGTCGCCGTCGCCGGAGACCAGACCGGGGATGTCCTCGGTCGGTCCGAAGTCGTAGCCGCCCGCGATGAGCGTGCGCAGCAGCTCCACGGCGCTGGCCGGGGTGTCCAGGCCGACCGCGTTGCCGATGCGCGAGTGTTTGGTCGGGTACGCGGAGAGGACCAGCGCGACCCTCTTGTCGCGGCGGTCGATGTGCCGCAGGCGGGCGTGGCGTACGGCGATGCCCGCGACCCGGGCGGCCCGCTCGGGGTCGGCCACGTAGGCGGGCAGGCCGTCCTCGTCGAGCTCCTTGAAGGAGAACGGGACGGTGATCAGGCGGCCGTCGAACTCGGGCACCGCGACCTGGGTGGCGGCGTCCAGCGGGGACAGGCCCTCGTCGTTCTCCTCCCAGGCGGCGCGCGAGCCGGTCAGGCACAGGGCCTGCAGGATCGGCACACCGAGACCGGCGAGCGCGCCCGCGTCCCAGGACTCGTCGTCGCCGCCCGCCGAGGCGGTGGCGGGCTTGGTGCCGCCGGCCGCGAGGACGGTGGTGACGACCGCGTCGGCCGACTCCAGCGCGGCGATCAGCTCCGGCTCGGGGGTGCGCAGGGAGGACACGTACAAGGGCAGAGCCCGGGCGTCGTGGGCCTCGATCGCGTCGCACAGGGCGTGCACGAAGGACGTGTTGCCGCTCATCTGGTGGGCGCGGTAGTAGAGCACGGCGATCCGCGGGCCCGTGGTGGTCCCGGGCGTGCGCTCCAGCGGGCCCCAGGTGGGGGAGGCGGCCGGGGGCTCGAAGCCGTGGCCGGTCAGCAGGACGGTGTCGGAGAGGAACCGCGCCAGCTGTTCCAGGTTGGCCGGGCCGCCGTGGGCGAGGTAGCCGTGGGCCTCGGCCGCGATGCCGATGGGGACCGTGGAGGCCTCCATCAGCTGGGCGTCCGGGGCCTGTTCGCCGGTCAGGACGACGACCGGACGGGTCTGGCCGGGGGCGAGAAGCAGGTCGAGGCCGTCCTGCCAGGCGCGGAGGCCGCCGAGGAGGCGTACGACGACCAGGTCGACCCCGTCGAGGAGTCCGGGGAGGTCGTCGAGGGGGAGACGGGAGGGGTTCGCGAACCGGTACGGGACGGGGCCGTCCGCCGTGTTCGCTGCGCGGGCGCTGAGCAGATCGGTGTCGGACGTCGACAGCAGCAGGATCATGCGGCGGCAGGCCTTCCTCGGGGTTTCCGCGCCCCGGGCAGTGTGAGGACAGCGGGAGTTCCTGACTCACCCCGGGCGCGGGATCGCTCCGCGGGGTTCACAGTGGCGGGACCGCGCCGGAATCGCACCGGGCTTCCTCCCATGTCGCCGTCCTCGGCGACGGCGGGCCGTATGGTCCGCCGGAAGGTCATCTTAGGGGCGGGTGGCGGGCGGCTCCCGCCGGGGTGGGCGGGGTGGCGTGCCGAGGTGGGCGGGGTGGCGTGCCGGGTGCGGCGCCGTTGCCGGGGCTCTGCCCCGGACCCCGCGCCTCAAACGCCGGCGAGGCTGAAAGATGCCAGGGGGGCCGGGAGGGCAAGGGGCTGCCCCGGGGTTCGCGCCGCACGTGCCGGCGGGGCCGGAATCGCTGGTCGGGGTGGTGACGGACACAGGTCCGGGGGGCGTAATCGTGGGTATGCTCGCGGCCATGCCCCAGCCCCCTTCCCCCGCATCGCGGGACGAACCCGTCATACGGGAGCGCGGTGACGCCTGCCCCGGCGCGCTGCGGCTGCACGCGGCGGACGACGGGTTCCTGGCGCGGGTCCGGCTGCCGGGCGGGCTGCTCACGGTGCGCCAGGCCTCGGTGCTGGCGCTCGCCGCCGACCGGTTCGGCGACGGGCACCTGGAGCTCACCTCGCGCGGCAACGTGCAACTGCGCGGACTGGCCGACGGGTGCGGCGGCGGGCTCGCGGAGCTGCTGGACGGGGCCGGGCTGCTTCCCGCGCCGAGCCACGAGCGGGTACGGAACATCGTGGCCACGCCGATGTCGGGCCTGGACGGCCTCGACTGCCCGGACGGCGCTGACGGCCCGGGGAGCCCGGACAGCCTCGACGCGCCCGCCCGGGCCATGGAGTTCGACCGGCTGCTGTGCGCGAGCCCCTGGGCGGCCGCGCTGTCCGGGCGGTTCCTGTTCGCCTTCGACGACGGGCGCGGGGACGTGGCCTCGCTCGGCCCGGACGTGACCGTCCTCGGCCGCGCCGGAGGCCGGGTGCTCGTCCGGCTCGGCCGGGCCGCCGACGCCGTGGAGCTGGCCGGGCCGGACGCGCCCCGGGCCGCATTGGCGGCCGCCCGGTACTTCCTCGACGCCGCCGCCGAAGCCGGCACACAGGCCTGGCGGATGTCCGAACTGCCCGCCGAACACGCCCTGATTACGGCCGAGTTCGTCCGGCGCCTGGACGCCGCGGGGATCGCCGCGGCTGCCGTCGGCGCCGTGGACTGGCCGTACGCGGCCCCGCCCCGGCCCGGGCCCCACGGCGCGGGCGTGCACGACCGCGCCACGCTGTGCGTGCTGCCCCCGCTCGGCCGGGTCGGCTCCGCCCAGTGGCGGGTGCTGGCGCAGGTCGCGGAGGAGGGGAACGGCGGGCTGCGCGTCACCCCGTGGCGCAGCGTCATCCTGCCCTCGGTGAAGGCGGACGCCCCCGCCCGCATCGAGGACGCCGGGCTGGTCATCGCTCCCGACAGCCCCTGGGAGACCGTCACCGCCTGTACCGGGCGGCCCGGTTGCGCGAAATCCCTCGCGGACGTACGCGCCGATGCGCGGGCCGTCGCCGACCGGACGCGCGGCCCGCTGCCCGTGCACTGGTCCGGCTGCGAGCGCCGCTGCGGCCATCCGCGCGGCACCGCCTGGGTGGACCTGGTCGCCACCGGCGCCGGATACCGGATCACCGCCCCCGGCCGCCCCGTACGCCACGACGTAGCGCCCCCCGAACTTGCCGCGGCACTCGCGGACGCCCGCACCGACCCCGACGTAGTGAAGAAATGAGCGAGTACACCGTGTTTGAGTACGAGAAGGACGGCGCGGCCATCTACCGCCAGTCCTTTGCCACGATCCGCGCCGAGGCGGACCTCTCCGGGCTGCCCGACACGGTCGCCCAGGTCGCGGTGCGCATGATCCACGCCTGCGGAATGACCGACCTCCCGCAGGACCTCGGGTACACCCCCGAGGTCGTGCTGCGCGCCCGCGCGGCGCTGGAGGCGGGCGCGCCGATCCTGTGCGACGTGCAGATGGTCGCCAGCGGTGTCACCCGTAAGCGGCTGCCCGCCGACAACGACGTGATCTGCACGCTCTCCGACCCGGCCGTACCGGAGCTCGCCGCGAAGATGGGCACCACGCGCAGCGCCGCCGCCCTGGAGGTCTGGCGCGACCGCGGCCTGCTGGAGGGCTCGGTGATCGCCGTCGGCAACGCGCCGACCGCCCTGTTCCGGCTGCTGGAGATGATCGAGGAGGGCGCCCCGCGCCCCGCCGCCGTCATCGGGGTCCCGGTCGGCTTCATCGGTGCCGCCGAGTCCAAGGACGCCCTCGCCGCCCACCCCTCGGGGCTCGACCACCTGATCGTGCGCGGCCGGCGCGGCGGCAGCGCGATGGCCGCCGCCGCCGTCAACGCCATTGCGAGCGTGGCCGAATGAGCGCCGCCGAGGCCAAGGGGCGGCTGTACGGGGTCGGACTCGGCCCCGGCGACCCGTCGCTGATGACGCTGCGCGCCGTCGAGGTGATCGCCGAGGCCGATGTCGTGGCCTACCACAGCGCCCGCCACGGCCGTTCCATCGCCCGCTCCATCGCCGCGAAGCACCTGCGCGCCGACCATGTCGAGGAACCGCTGGTCTACCCGGTCACCACCGAGACCACCGACCACCCCGGCGGATACCAGGGCGCGATGGAGGAGTTCTACGAGGCCGCGGCCGCCCGCCTCGCCGCCCACCTGGACGCCGGCCGGACGGTGGCCGTCCTCGCCGAGGGCGACCCGCTCTTCTACAGCTCGTACATGCACATGCACAAGCGGCTCGCGCACCGGTACGAGACCGAGGTCGTCCCCGGCGTCACCTCGGTGAGCGCCGCCGCCGCCCGGCTCGGCACCCCGCTCGTGGAGGGCGAGGAGGTGCTGACCATCCTCCCCGGCACCCTGTCCGAGGAGGAGCTCACCGCGCGCCTCGCCGCCACCGACTCGGCGGTCGTGATGAAGCTCGGCCGGACCTTCCCCGCCGTGCGCGCCGCGATGGAGAGCAGCGGCCGGCTCGCCGAGGCCCGGTACGTCGAGCGCGCCACCATGGCCGGCGAGCGCACCGGCCGCCTCGCCGACACCGACCCGGAGTCCGTCCCGTACTTCGCCGTCGCCGTGGTCCCCAGCCGCATCGGCAACCCGGGCAGCGTGCCGTCCGGCCCGGGCGAGGTCGTGGTCGTCGGCACCGGCCCGGCGGGCCCGCTGTGGCTCACCCCGCAGACCCGGCGCGCGCTGGCCGACGCGGAGGTACTGGTCGGCTACACCACCTACCTGGACCGGGTACCCGTCAGGCCCGGCCAGATCCGGCACGGCTCCGACAACAAGGTGGAGTCGGAGCGCGCCGAGTTCGCCCTCGACCTCGCCCGGCGCGGGCAGCGGGTGGCCGTGGTCTCCGGCGGCGACCCCGGTGTCTTCGCCATGGCCACGGCGGTCCTGGAGGTGGCCGGGCAGGCGGAGTACAAGGACGTGCCGGTACGGGTCCTGCCGGGGGTGACCGCGGCCAACGCGGCGGCCGCCGCGGCCGGCGCCCCGCTCGGCCACGACTACGCCACGGTCTCCCTCTCGGACCGGCTCAAGCCCTGGGAGGTCATCGCGGAACGGCTGCGCGCGGCCGCCGCGGCCGACCTGGTGCTGGCCCTCTACAACCCCGGCTCGCGCAGCCGGACCTGGCAGGTGGCCCAGGCCCGCGAACTGCTGCTGGAGCTGCGCTCGCCCGGGACCCCGGTGGTCGTCGCGCGCGACGTGGGCGGCCCGGAGCAGTCGGTGCGCGTCGTCACGCTCGCCGAACTGGAGCCGTCCGAGGTGGACATGCGCACGATCCTGCTGATCGGCTCCTCGCAGACCCAGGTCACCGAGCGGGCCGACGGGTCCAGGATCACCTGGACACCGCGCCGCTACCCGTGATGACCGGGTGAGGCCGAGCGGAACGTGAGGCAGGCCCGGTGCGAACACCGCACCGGGCCTGCCCGCGTACGGGGGCCGAACGCCTCGGGGCGCCTCAGCCGGCCGCGGGCGCGCCGACTTCCGCTGCCGCGTCACGGGCCAGCCGGAACAGCACGTTCGGACGCAGCGGTCCTTCTGGCGCGTCGGGGTCGTCGAAGTCGTCGGCCGGGTTCCGGGTCATCCCGATCTTCCGCATCACCGCCTGGGAGCGGAGGTTGCCGGCCGTGGTCACGGCGAGGATCTCGGGGAGCCCGAGCGTGTCGAAGCCGTGGGCCACGACCGCCCGCGCGGCCTCGGTGGCGTAGCCCACTCCCCAGGAGGCCCGGGCGAGCCGCCAGCCGATCTCCACCCCGGTGAACGGCATGCCGTCGTCCACGTCGTCCATACCCGCGAAGCCGATGAACTCACCCGTGGCCCGGACCTCCACGGCCCACCAGCCGTAGCCCCGCCGATCGAACGCGGCCCGGAACCGCACCATGGAGGCCTCGCTCTGCTCACGGGTGAGCGGGTCGCCCAGGTGCTCCCGTACCTCGGGATCGGCGTTCATCTCCGCCCACGGGTCGAGGTCGGAGTCCCGCCATGGGCGCAGGACGAGGCGGTCGGTGTGCAGTACGGTCATGCCTCCCACCCAACGTGAGCCCCGCCCTCCGGGCAATCCGTTTTCCCCCAGGGCGGAACCGCTCCGCGCCCGGCGCGCTCCACAGGCGGAGCTGACGGCCCGCCCCGAACCGGCTTAGGACCGCAGCCAGTCGAGGACGGTTTCGACCGAGTCCGCCTGCGGTACCCCCTCCGGTACCGCCGGGCGGCGCACCACGAGGACCGGGATGCCGGCCTCGCGGGCCGCGGTGAGCTTGGGGGCGGTGGCCGAGCCGCCGCTGTCCTTCGTCACCAGGACGTCGATCCGGTGCCGGGCGATCAGCTCCCGCTCGTCGTCCAGGGTGAACGGGCCCCGGGCGAGCAGGACTTCCAGGTGCGGCGGCGCCGGCGCCGCCGGGGGGTCCACCGAACGCACCAGGAACCAGGTGTCGGTGAGGTGCGCGAAGGTGGGCAGGCCCATCCGGCCGGTGGTCAGGAACGCGCGGGAGCCGAGGCCGGGCAGCCGGTCGGCGGCCTCGTCGAGCGAGTCCACGAAGGTCCAGTCGTCGCCCGGTCGCGGGCTCCAGCCGGGGCGTCGCAGCGCCACCAGCGGGACCCCCGTGAGCGCCTCCGCCTCGGCGGCGTGGAAACTCATCCGCTCCGCGAAGGGGTGGGTGGCGTCGACGACACGGGTGACGTCGTGGGAGACGATCCAGGCCGCGAGGCCCGCGATACCGCCGAAGCCGCCGATCCGGGTGTCGCCCGGCGGGAGCACGGGCGAGGCCACCCGGCCCGCGAGCGAGGTGGTCACGTGGCAGGAGGGGTCGGGTGCCAGCGCCTCCGCGAGGCGGCGGGCCTCCGTGGTGCCGCCCAGGATCAGGACGTGGTGGGCGGGGAGGGGGGCCGGTTCAGCAGACATGCCGGTCGCGCTCGGGCGAGTACAGGTGGCTGTCGCGGAACTGCTCCGCGCCGAGCGTGCGGCCCACCATGATGACGGCGGTGCGCACCAGGCCGTGCGCCTTCACCTGCTCGGCGATGTCGGCCAGGGTGCCGCGCAGGATCAGTTCGTCGGGGCGGCTGGCCATCGCCACGACCGCCACCGGGCACTCGGCCCCGTAGTGCGGGAGCAGCTCGTCGACGACCCGGTCCACGTAGCGGGTGGCCAGGTGCAGCACCAGCAGCGCGCCGCTGCGGCCCAGCGTGGCCAGGTCCTCGCCGGGCGGCATCGGGGTGGCCTGCTGGGCGATCCGGGTGAGGATCACCGTCTGCCCGACGGTGGGGACGGTCAGCTCCCGCTTGAGGGCGGCGGCCGCCGCGGCGAAGGCCGGCACGCCCGGGACTACCTCGTAGGGGATGCCGGCCGCGTCGAGCCGCCGCATCTGCTCCGCGACGGCGCTGAAGATCGACGGGTCGCCGGAGTGCAGCCGCGCCACGTCCTGGCCCGCGCCGTGGGCCCGTACGCACTCGGCGACGATCTCGTCCAGGTTCAGCTGCGAGGTGTCGACCAGCCGCGCGTCCGCGGGGCACTCGGCCAGCAGCTCGCGCGGTACGAGGCTGCCCGCGTACAGGCAGACCGGGGCGGCGGCCAGGGTCCGGGCACCGCGCACCGTGATCAGGTCGGCGGCGCCCGGGCCCGCACCGATGAAGTACACGGTCATGTTCGATCCTTCTCCTCGGTCGACCCGGCGATGGAGCCGTCCGACTTCGTCACTGACCACTGGGTGACCGGCATCGCCTGCCGCCAGCCCGTGAATCCGCCGACCGGCACGGCGTGCGCGACGGCGAGCTTCACCAGTTCGCCGCCGTGGCGCCGGTAGCGCTCGGTGAGCGCCGCCTCCGACTCCAGGGTGACGGTGTTGACCACCAGCCGGCCGCCGGCCGGCAGCGCGGCCCAGGCCGCGTCCAACAGGCCGGGCGCGGTCAGTCCGCCGCCGATGAAGACGGCGTCCGGGGCCGGCAGATCGGCCAGTGCCTCCGGTGCGGCGCCGATGACCACGCGCAGGCCGGGTACGCCGAGCGCCGCCGCGTTACGGGCGATCCGCGCGGCCCGCTCCGGAACGCGCTCCACGGTCACCGCCCGGCACGAGGGGTGCGTACGCATCCACTCGATGCCGATGGAGCCGGAGCCGCCGCCGATGTCCCACAGCAGTTCGCCGGGGGCGGGGGCCAGCGCGCACAGGGTCGCGGCCCGGACGTGGCGCTTGGTGAGCTGCCCGTCGTGTTCGTAGGCGGTGTCCGGCAGGCCGGGGGTCGCGCCGAGGCGCGGTGCGCCGTGGGCCGGGTCGCGCCGGCAGTCGAGCGCCACCACGTTCAGGGGGTCGCCGGGAGCGTGGTCCCAGCCGTCGGCGTGCCCCTCGTACGTGTCCTCGCGCTCCGACCCGAGCTGTTCCAGCACCCGCATCCGGGTCGGGCCGAAGCCCCGCTCGCGCAGCAGGGCGGCGATCTCGTGGGGGGACCCCGCTCCGGCGCTGAGCACCAGCACCCGGCGCCCCTCGTGGAGCGCGGCCGCCAGGCGGGCCACCGGGCGGCCGACCACCGTGACCACCTCGGTGTCCTCCACCGGCCAGCCCAGCCGGGCGCAGGCGTAGGAGACCGAGGAGGGGTGCGGGTGGACCCGCAGGGACCGCGGCCCGAGCTCCTCGGCGAGGGCGCGGCCGATCCCGTAGAACATGGGGTCGCCGCTGGCCAGTACCGCGATGCGGCGGCCGGCGTGCTCGGCCATCAGCTTCGGCACGGAGGGCCGCAGCGGGCTCGGCCAGGCCACGCGCTCGCCGGCGCACTCGACGGCCGGCAGCAGGTCCAGCTGGCGCGGCCCGCCGATCAGTACCTCGGCCGAGGACAGCGCGGAGCGGCCGGCGCCGGAGAGCCCGGCCCAGCCGTCCGCGCCGAGGCCGACGACCGACACGGGCATGGGGGGCGGCGGGGAGCTCACTGCGCGGTTCCTCGGGGACGGGATGGGGAAAGCGGGCGGACCCGCAGCCTACTGGCCTGCGGATCCGGGGTCCGCGCCCACCCTCCGTACCCGGCCGGATCGCCCTCCGAACACCGCCGGAGCACCGTACGGACACTCCGGGAGCACCCTGCGGACACTCGCGGGGGCCGCCTAGGACTACCCTCGGTAACCCACCGCGTCACGAGGGAGTCGCCATGCCCGGCTGGAACGCCACGCACATCCCCGACCAGAGCGGCCGGACGGCCGTGGTGACCGGCGCCAACAGCGGGATCGGCTACATCACCGCCCGCGAGCTGGCCCGGCGCGGCGCCTCGGTCGTGCTGGCCTGCCGCAGCGCGGCCCGCGGCCGGGCCGCCGTGATCCGGCTGCGCGCGGAAGTGCCGGGCGCCGAGGCGGAGTTCATGGCGCTGGACCTCGCGGACCTGGCCTCCGTAAGGGAGTTCGCCGCTGCTTGCGGGCGCCGGCACAGCACCCTGGACCTGCTGATCAACAATGCCGGTGTGATGGCGCTCCCGTACGGGCGGACCGCCGACGGCTTCGAGACGCAGTTCGGGGTCAATCACCTCGGGCACTTCGCCCTGACCGGGCTGCTGCTGCCGCGCCTGCGCGCCGCCGCCCCCGGGGCCCGGATCGTCAACGTCTCCAGCGGCTTCCACGCGCTGGGGCGGATCGACCCCGCCGCAGCGGACCTCGCCGACCCGGGCGGCGCGCACGGCTACCGGCGCTGGATCGCCTACGGACGCTCCAAGACCGCCAACCTGCTCTTCACGCACGAGCTGTCCCGCCGCTTCACGGCCGCCGGCTCCCCGATCACCGCCGCCGCGGCCCACCCCGGCTACGCCTCCAGCAACCTGCACTCCGGGGCGTCGAAGCTGGAGGGCCCCACCCTCAACTCGCGGGTGGCGGCCTTCGGCAACGCGGTCCTCGCCCAGCCCACCTCCTCGGGCGCGCTGCCCACCCTCTACGCGGCCACCGCGCCCGGGGTCCGGCCGGACGCGTTCATCGGACCGCGGTTCGGCTGGCGCGGGGCGCCCGCGCCCTCCTGGCGGGCCGGGTGGACCCTCGACGACCGGTCCGGCGAGCTGCTGTGGGCCGCCTCCGAGAAGCTGACCGGGGTCTCGTACGCCGCCCTGCCGCGCTGATCCGGGCCGAGGGGTCGCTGCGGGGGCGCCCGATGCGATCCCGTCCGCCCCCGCGTTGCCCCCGGGCGCCCCGGCCCGTGCCTGCCCCGTCCGCCCCCGGCGCAGCAGAATCTGCGGCATGAACGACGACGAGCCGGACAACCACCCAGATCGGGTCGGGCGGGATCGGGTCAGGCGGGATCGGGGCGCAGGGAACGCCAGATGTGGTCGGGGAGGTAGCGGGCGGCCTCGGTGAGGTCGATCTCGTAGGTGCTGGACAGCCAGCGCCGGGCCGCTTCGGTGAGCGGGCCCATGACCAGCACCTCGATCACGGGGGCCGGGAGCGGGGCGATCTCGCCGCGCTGCATGCGCACCCCCAGCCACTGCATGATGGCCGCGAACTTGTCCGCCTTGGCCGCGCCGATCTCCTCGGCGTGCGCCACCAGATAGCCGGAGTAGGCGGAGGCGTGCAGGAACAGCGCCACGTCACGGTGCTCCTGAGTGAACGTCAGATAGGCCGTCACCCATGCGCGCACTCCCGTCCGGGCCGTACGGCACCGGGTGAGGGCGGCGACCATGTCGTCGCACAGCTGGTCCATGCACCGGATGTAGAGGGCGGCGGCGAGGCCGTCGAAGCTGCCGAAGTGGTGGTAGAGGCTGCCGAGGCTGACTCCGCTGGCCGAGACGACCGAGTTCACCGTGAAGCCCTGCTGACCGGACTCGGCGAACACCCGCAGCGCGGTGGTCAGGAGCAGGTCGACGGTGGCCTCGCCGCGCTGCTGCTTTGGAGACATGGTGCGGTCCCGTCGGTCTGCGTCCCGTGCTGCCCGGATCGTGATGCCCCGGCACTGCGCCGACGAGCCTAGCAACCCCCCGGAACCGGAAGGCCTTTCCGGAGGTCCCCTCCAGGCAGGGCGGGTCGGTCAGGGCGCGGGGGACGTGGTGGAACGCTCGTACAGGGCGCGCACTCCGTCGTCGAAGCGGACGCAGTACGAGGTCTCCTCGTCGCCGCCCCCGTCCCGGCCGCCGATCACCCCGATGAGGGTGCTGCGGCCCGTCGTCACCGGACCGCCGCTGGTGCCGTTGGGTACGTCCGCACAGTCCAGCCGCACCTGCGTCGGGCCGGCCGGGACGGCGGTGTTCCGGCATTCCAGCGGCTGCTCGGAGAAGTTCGGATAGCCCACGAGCCGTGCCGGAGCGGGCAGTTCGGCGCCGAAGCTCGGGGTCATGGACCCGGTGACGTCCTCCAGCCGCTGGCCGGGATAGCCGGGCCGGCGCAGCCGGAGGAAGGCGATGTCGTGGTCGGGGTCCTGGTCCTCCGTCCAGCGCGGGTCCACGTCGATCCGGGTCGGCACCCAGATGCCGTACGGGGCGACACCGTCCCGGTAGCCGGGGGCGAAGGCGATGTTGGTGCGGAAGCCGCCGCCGTACACGCAGTGCGCGGCGGTGGCGATCAGGTCGCCGCCGGGGGAGTGGACCACGACGGCCGAGCAGTGGTGGTCACCGTCGCCGTCGCCGCCGGGGGAGAAGAGCGCGCCGATGGCGGGTTCGGCCGGGGCGGGCCGGGCCTCCAGGGGGTCGGAGGGCTGCCACCCGGCGTACCGCCAGTCCGGCGCGCCGCTGTCGTCGGCGAAGGCCCTGCCGTCCGTGGGCGGCTCCGGGGCGTCCTGGACGATCCCGTCCAGGACGGCGGCCGCCGTCCTGTCGGCGCGTTCGGGGTCCTGCTGGTAGACCCCCTGCGCCGGATCGCCGTCCGCGCGGTTGGCGGCGATGCCCCGCAGCTCCCAGGCGACGTACCCGACGCCCGCGAGGACCACGGTGCACAGGAGGCCGACGACCATGGATCCCCGTGCGGGGACCCGGCTCCGTCTGCGCTCACGTTCCGGCCCGTCGACCCTGCCGACCATGTGTTTCTCCCGCCCCAGACGCTTCCCGGCTCTTCGTTCGATGGGGGAGCGGCGACTCGGGTTCCGAGAACGGTACGTGTCCGTTCTCACAGCCGGCCGCACCGCCGTGTGCACGTCGTCCTCTCGCCTTCCGTGCGCCATCCAACTCCCCTACGCTCTCCGCGACTTGAGATGTACATGATCGAAGACGCGATCGACGGGAGCCCGAAGGATGACAATGCGCAACCGTACGGCGGGCGCGACGGCCGCCGGACTGGCAGCCCTGGCCCTCGTACTGGGCACGGCACCGGCCGGAGCGGCCGCCGGCGGGTCGCAGGCAGCGGCCCCGGATGCCCTCCCGTACGCGGGATCGACCGGTGTCGGCGTGCACAACGCCTACGAGAAGGCCAAGTACCCCTACTTCGCGGACGCGTTGGACTCCGGCGCCGCCATGCTCGAACTCGACGTGTGGACCAACTTCTTCGGCAGCTCCTGGCGGGTCTCCCACAGCAACCCCCTCGGCAACGACAACAACTGCGAGAACGCCGCCACCCCGGACCAGCTGCGCACCAGGTCCCGCAACCAGAACCTCGCGGGCTGCCCCGCCGACATCCGCAGCTGGCACGACGCGCACCCCGGCCACCGGCCGGTCGTCCTCAAGCTGGAGCTGAAGGACGGCTTCGCCGCCAACCTCGGGCGCGGCCCGGCCGACCTCGACGCACTGCTGACCGGAAAGCTCGGCGACGCCCTCTACCGCCCCGGCCAGTTGGCGGCCGGACACCCCGACCTGGATACCGCCGCCCGCGCCGGGGCCTGGCCCGGCCGCGATGGCCTGGCCGGGAAGTTCATCGTGGAGCTGATTCCCGGCACGCTGGAGGAGGGCAACAGCTCCGACACCCTCTGGACCGACCGGGAGTACGCCCTCCACCTGCGCTCCCTGGCCGCCCAGGGCCGGCTCGACCGGGCCGCCGCCTTCCCGGCCGTGCACCGGGCCGAGGCGGGCGACCCGCGCACCCGCTACGCCGACGCCTCGCTGCGGCCCTGGTTCGTGATCTTCGACGGGGACGCGGGCGTGTACGCCGGGGGCTCCGTCGACACCGGCTGGTACGACCGCAACCACTACCTGCTGATCGCCACCGACGCCCACAACGTCGCCCCCGCCATCGACTCCACCCGCCCGACCGAGGCCCAGGCCCGCGAGCGCCTCGCACTCCTCGCCGGACGCCACGCCACGGTGGTCTCCGCCGACTGGTACCCGCTGCCCCAGGTCCTGGGGACGGTGGTGCCGCGCGGCTAGGCCGTCTCTTCCGGATCCTGCCGGGCCCGCGGCGTCCGGCACCGCCCCCGGCCGCGTTGTCGGTGCGCCCGAGTACGTCCAGTACACGGGCGCACCTCCGCCTTGCCGGGCACGGCACCGGACGCCGCGGACTCGGCCGACAAGATCCGAAAGAGACGGCCTGGGACGTCTCTCGGATCGGACGGCCGATGGGCCGAACTGCGCGTTCCATGGGCCCTGTTGCCCCGTGCCGGGCTATGGTGCCGGGCGGGGGACGACTGTGCGAGGGGGCCGGGCTGCGATGCGTTTTCTCTTTGTTCACGGTACGGGGGTACGGCGCGAGCGGCACGACCGGCTGTTCGCGCAGGTCCACGAACGGCTGACGGCGAGATTCCCCGGGGCGGTCGTCGACTCCTGCTACTGGGGGGACCGGTTCGGCGCGACGCTCGGCGCGGGCGGCCGCTCCGTACCGGGACTGCGCCCCGGCCCGCAGGACGCACCCGACCCCGCGGACGCGGAAACCGCCGCATGGGCGCTGCTGCTCGCCGACCCGCTGTGCGAGCTGCGGGTCCTGGCCGAGGCGGGCCCGCAGGGCACGGACGGGGACAGCGCGGACGACCCCTTCGCGATGCCCGGCGTACAGTCCGCCGGGGCCCGGGTGCTCGGGCTGCTCGAAGGTCTGCCGCCCGAGCCGCCGCGCACCGGCGACGAGCTCGGCGCCCTGCTGAACGGCACCGGCCTCGCCCCCGAGTTCGCCGCAGCCCTGGACTCCACCGCCCGCTCCGCCGAAGCCGCCCGGGCCGGGGCGCGCGCCGAGGGCGAACCGCAGGCCCGCGAGCTGGCCACCGCCCTCGCCCGGGCCGTGACCGCCGCCGCCCTCGCCGCCGCCGGGGAGGAGGCCGACTGCACCGGAGCCGAGCGCGACCGGCTCGTCGAACTGCTCACCACCCGCCTCGGCGGTGACGGCCGCGTTCCCGGCGCCCGCGTGGCCGCCGTCCTCGGCCGGCTCGCCCAGCGGGTCACCACCCAGCCCCTGCTCAACGCCCGGCGCGGCTCACTCACCGTCGGCGCCACCCCCGTGCTCGGCGACATCCTGCGCTACCAGTCCCGCGGCCGCGAGCTGCGGGAGTTCCTGCACGACCGGATCACCGCCGAGCCGGGACCGACCGTACTGATCGGCCACAGCCTCGGCGGGATCGCCCTGGTCGACCTCCTCACCCTCGCCGCCGCCCGTGGCGAGGCCGTCCCCGGAGCGGAACTGCTGGTCACCGTCGGCTCGCAGGCCCCGTTCCTCTACGAGCTCGGCGCGCTCACCGCGCTCGAACCCGGCGCGAAACTCCCGTACGGCTTCCCGCGCTGGCTCAACGTCTACGACCGCCACGACGTGCTCGCCTACCTCGCCGGGCCCGTCTTTCCCGGCGACCCGCGCGTCACCGACCACGAGGTCCGCAGCCGGCAACCCTTCCCGGCCTGCCACAGTGCCTACTGGAAACAGGACTCCCTCTACGAGCGCATCGAACAGGCGGTGGCCGAAGCGGAGATCGGGTGACCCCCGCCGGCCTCCTGCCCCCGGCCCTCGGCCCGCAGCGCACCTTCGCGCTCGTCGCCGGCGTCGAGCGCTACGAGATCAGCCCCCGCTGGAACCTGCGCGGCCCGGCCCGCGACGCCCTGCGCTTCGCCCGGTGGCTGACCGGCCCGGCCGAGGTGCCGCCCGGCAACGTCCGGCTGCTGCTCTCACCGCTCGACGACCCCGACGCCCTCGACTGGCCTGACTCCCCGGGCATGACCGCCCTGCGCACCGCATACCGGCCGGCGACCGAGCAGCACGTGAAGGCGGCGCTGCTCGACGAGCTGCCCAAGTGCGACGGAGACCTGCTGTGGATCTTCTGGGCCGGACACGGCTACCTCGGGCCGCGCCAGGAGCTGATGCTGCCCTGCGCCGACGCCAGCACCGGCCTGATCAGGCACCTCAACCTCGACTCGGCGCTGCGCTGGTGGCGCACCGACCTGGTCCGACAGCGCAGCTTCCCGCTCCAGGCCGCACTCGTCGACTCCTGCCGCGTCGACGCGCCCCGCGACGCCCGGTGGAACTTCGGCAACAACGACTACGGCGGCGGGAGTACGGTGCCCGGCCGCCGGCAGTTCCGGCTCTACGCCTCCCGCGAGGGCGAGGTCGCCCAGAACGATCCCGAGCGCGGAGCCGGCCGGTTCACCGAGGCCCTGCTCGGCGAACTCGGCGGCCGGTCCGTCCGGGAGAGCGTCAGCGGCCTGCCCGGCGCCGCCCTCAGCATCCACCGCTCCTTCCAGGAGCTGCGCGAACGCGGCGAGGGCTGGCAGCTGCCCCAGTTCATCGTGGACCGGAACTGGGACGCCTGCTCCTTCCTCGACGACGAGCTGTCCGGCGCCGGACCGGCCGGGGCGGCCCGACTCGACCAGGAGGCCTGGGACGCGCTCGGCGAGCTCTTCGAGGGCCGCGAACTGCCGCGCTGCGCCTACGAGGCCTACGCCTGGGCGTTCCGAGCGGCCGGCTGCACCACCCCGGCGCGCGGCGGCCTGCCCGCGGACGGCCTGCTGGAGGTGGTCCAGGACCTGGACGAACGCCAGGGCGGGCGCGACGGGATGCCGCTGGCCGTGCCCTTCGTACGGTTCCTCGCGGACCGGGCCGCCGCCGCGGGCGACGTGCGCTGGGCGGACCGGCTCACGGGCTGGGTGCGCGCGACCCGCGAACGCCTCGCCCTGCCGGTGCTGCGGCCGCCCCCGTCCCCGGCCCGCCGGAAGGTCCTGCACGTCCGGCTGGAGACACCGCCCGGCGGGGAGCCCGGGTTCCTGGCCCGGATGTGGCTGCGGGGCGAACGCATGGAGCACATATGGGAGTCGGAAGGGCAGCCGGTGCCCCTGGACGGGGTGCGGGAGGAACTCGTACGGCAACTCGCCCTCGTCGGCGGCGCGTCGGGACCCGGCGCCGCGGCCGGGCGGCAGGCGCACGAGGCGGTGGACCGCGTCGAGTTCCACGTGCCGTACGAACTGCTGGACGCCGACTTCGACCAGTGGCAGGTGCCCCGCGGCCCGGCCGGCCGGCGCCGCGCCCTCGGCCTGCTCCACCAGGTGGTGGTGCGCTGCCCGGACGAGCGGGCCGACACCCGCGCCGAGTGGCACGCCACCTGGCGCTGGCTGCACGACCGGGGCGGCCGGCACCCCGACGCCGTACGGGTCGTGACGGACGCCGAGGTCACGGACACGCTCGGCATGGAACTGGCCGCCGGTCCGGAGCCCGCCTGCGTGCTCGCCCACACCACGGCCGCCCCGCACGCGGGACTGCTGGAGGCCGTACTCGAAGGCGGTCTCCCGGTGGCCGTGTGGCGGCGCGGGGGCGGCGCACCGGCCACCGCCCTCCTCGACCTGCTGGCTCCGGCCGGGCCGGACGGCCGACCCGACCCCGGCGCACTGGACGTACTCGCCCTGCCCGCACGCGTGCGGGAGGTGCGCCGGGCGGCCGCCGGCGCTGCCACGGGAGCCGCGCGCGCCCACCAACCACCCGCAGGGGGAGACCGGTTGGTACTCCTGTGGGACGATCCCGACGACATGCCGGGCCTCCGGTCCCTGGCCTGACCCCGACCACCGACCACCGACGGACGGCGAAACCGAAGATGGAGGCAGAGGCAGTGGCGAAGGACTGGTGGCTGTACCACGGGAACGGCGAGGGCGCGGCCCGGCGCGCCCGCCTGGAGGCCGGAGCCCCGCCACCCTGGCGGGACTTCGGCGGCGCTCCCGATCCGGGATACGCGCCGCCCGGGTGCGCGGGAGAGGCCTGGCAGCGCACCGCCCTGCGCGGCGAGGGATACGTACCCGACGAACCGGAGAAGGACGTCGTCAACACGGCCCTGCACCTGCGCAGGCCACTGCTGGTCACCGGAAAACCGGGCGTCGGCAAGTCCACCCTCGCCCACAGCATCGCCTCCGACCTGAACCTGGGTCCCGTCCTGCACTGGCCGATCACCAGCCGGACCGTACTGCGCGACGGGCTGTACCTGTACGACGCCGTCGGGCGCCTCCAGGAGGCCGGGATGGAACAGCTGCGCGGGCCGGGCGGGATGCCCGCCGCCGCGGCCGCTCCCGCGACAGCGACCGCCGCGGGGGCGCCCGTGGCGGACACCCCCTCCGCGCCCTCGATCTCCCGCTACCTGCGCCTCGGACCGCTCGGTACCGCCCTGCTGCCGCAGGACCGGCCCCGCGTGCTGCTCGTCGACGAGATCGACAAGAGCGACATCGACCTCCCCGGCGACCTGCTCACCGTCTTCGAGGACGGCGGGTTCCTGATCCCCGAACTCGCCCGGCTCGCCCAGGAGGACCCCACCGTCGCCATCGGCACCGACGACGACCCCGAGGCGGTCGTACGGATCACCCAGGGCCGCGTCCAGTGCCGCTACTTCCCCATCGTCGTCCTCACCAGCAACGGCGAACGCGACTTCCCGCCCGCCTTCCTGCGCCGCTGCGTCCGCCTCCACCTGGAGCCGCCCGGACCGGACAAGCTCGCCCGGATCGTGCGCCGCCGGCTCGGGGTCGACGTCGCGTCCGGCGAGGAGTACCAGGACCTCGTCCGGGCCTTCCTCGACCGCGGCGAGGACGGGGACCTGGCCACCGACCAACTCCTCAACGCCATCCAGCTCCGCCTCGCCGGCGCCTGGTCCGCGCCCGCGGACCGCGAACGCTTCCTCGACACCGTCATGCAGCACCTGACCGGGCCCACGGCGTGATCGAGAAGCTGCTCGCGGCCCTCGCCGACGGCGCCGACGGCAGCGTTCCGTACACCGGGCTCGGGTCGGAGGAGATCGCCGACATCCTGTGGCTGGCGGCCCGGGTCGACCCGGCCGGAACCCGCCCGCCCGCGGACCCCGGCGCCGCCGGCCCACCGGGCGAACCGCCACCGCTGCCCGACACCCCGTCACCCGGGGCCGCGGGGCCCCTGCCCGAGCCGGGCACCCCGGCCGGGGCCGAGCCCGTCCAGCTCTTCCCGGCCGCCCGGCGCGACCCCGACGGGAAACCGGCCGAGGACGGCGCCGGGCGCCGGGGCTCACCCCTGCGACTGCCCCGGGCCGCCTCCCTCGACGACCCGCTCGCCCTCATGCGAGCCCTGCGGCCCGTCGGCCGCCGCTCCATCGGCGGGCCCGGGGAGGAGCTGGACGAGCAGCTCACCGTCGAACGCAGCATCGAGCGCATGGTGACCACCCCGGTCCTGCGCCCCGCCGAGAGCCGCTGGCTGGACCTGGCACTCGTCGTCGACACCCACCACTCCATGCTGCTCTGGTCGGACCACGTCGACGAGGTGCGCCGGGTCCTGACCCGCAGCGGGGTCTTCCGCGACGTCCGCACCTGGCAGCTGACCGGCACCGGAACCGGCGCCACCCCGATGGTCACGCGCGGCCACGGCGGTCCGCCCCGCAACCCCCTGGAACTGGCCGACCCCGCGGGCCGCCGACTGATCCTCGTACTCTCCGACACCGTGGCGGGCGGCTGGCGGCAGGCCCCCGTACAGGGCATGCTCCGGCACTGGTGCGCGCACAACGCCGTGGCCGTCCTCAACGTCCTGCCCGAACGCCTCTGGACGCGCGGCGCCGTCCGGCCCGTCCCCTTCGCCGTCCGCGCCGAACGGCCGGCCGCCGCCACCCGCTCCTGGCAGCGGATCCCGGTCGCCCGCCGGGCCGGCCGCCTCCGGGCGGCCGCGGCCGTCGTCCCGGTGGTCGGCGTCGCCTCCGGAAGCCTGGCCCGGCTGGTGCGGGTGGTCGCCGGGGACGGCCGGTGGCGGCGCCTGGCCTGCCTGCGCCTCGACGCGGCGGCGTGCTCCGCGAGCACCCCGGCGGATCCCGGCCCCGGCAGCGGGCGCAGCGCCCTGGAGGTGGTGGAGCACTTCCGGGCGAACGCCTCCCCGACGGCCCAGCAGCTCGCCGCCCACCTGGCCGCCGTACCCCTCACCCTGCCGGTGATGACCCTGGTCCGGCGTTCCCTGCTGCGCGGCTCGGAGCACGGCCACCTGGCGGAGGTCGCCCTCGGCGGGCTCTTCGAGGAGTGGCAGGACGAACAGGACCCGTCGGAGGTGGAGTTCCAGTTCCTGCCCGGCGTACGGGAAGCCCTGCTCGGCTCGCAGCTGCGCGGGGACGTGGCCGCCGTACGGGAGCTGGTGCGGCGCCGCGTCTGGGAGTTCATGTCCCGCAACCGGCGCACCGGCCCGGACTTCTCCGCGACCCGCGTCACCACGGGCCGGGACGGCCGCCGCCGGGTGGCGCAGGACGCCCTGCCGTTCGCGGCGCGGCCTCCGCTGGATCCGGGCCTGGCCGACCGGGTCGTCCGGGTCCGCTACGACGCGCTGCCCGAACCGCAGGAGGTCGGCACCCTGCTGACGCCGCGACTGGTACTCACGGTCGGCGACGCGCAGCTGCCTTTGGGCGCGGTGGCCTGGGTGCGGCCCGGCGACCGGGAGATCCCCTGCCGCACGGTGTGGTCGGACGACGCGGCACCCCGGATGCTGCTGCTCCGGGCCGACGAGGACCTGGTGGACCCTGCCGTGTGCGCCGAGCCGCTGCGCCTGCTGACGGCGGAGGTCCACTACACCCTGGACCGCCTGCGGATCGACGGACGCACCGACCAGGGCGACCCGGTCGCACTGACGGGCGCGGCGGCCCCGCACGACGGCGCCCGCAACGGCGAACTCGTCCGGCTCTCCGCGGAACCGGAGAGCTGGACGCACTTCCGGGGCGGCCCGGTCTCCGTGAACGGCATGCTCGCCGGCGTCGTGCACACGGTCTGGCCCAACCGCATGGTGTTCCTGCTGGCCGACGCCCTGCTGGAGCAACCGGACTTCCGCGCGGCACTGGAGCGTTCCGGGCCGGCTGCCGACACGGCCACCGCGCTGTGCCTGGCGGTGCTGCCCGGCGCCGACGGCGTCGTCCCGATCGGGACGACGCCGATCGCGGAGACGCGGGACATGCTGGCCGAGCTCATGACGCGGACGGATGTCGCCGGGCGACTGACCGGGGGCGAGGCGGACGCGCCGCTTCTCCTCGCACTGGACGCGCCCGGCGCCCACGCCAAGGCGGGCAGGCTGTTGTCCGGGCTGCCCGGGGCCATGCGCGCGTACGGACACCGGCGGATGGACGGCTTGCACCCGTCCCTCGCCGTGGCCGTCGGCATCGGGACCGAGGCGACCATCCGCTTGGTCCGACATCCCGCAGTCCTCGAGCAGTTGCGCCGGAAAGCGTCCTCCGGGGGTCTCGCCCTTGCTGTCTCCTCCCGCCTGCACGAGGATCTCGCAGGTCTGTTCGGCTTTCCCGCCAGGCTCACCCTGGAGCGGGTGGGCGCCGCGGGCGAGGGCTGGGCGTGCGTCGCCCCGGAACCCGCTGCCGAGCCGCTCGGGCAGGTGCTGGCGGAGGCCGACCGGCTCCTGGACGTGGCCGTCGACTGGCCGACCTGTGGATTCGAGGCCTCGGAGGCCGAGCCGTGGGTCTGCATCGGGATCCGGCTGCCCGGGCACGAGCGGTGCCTGGCGCATGTGGGGGACGAGGAGCAGCGCGACCACCTCGCCGCTCTGGTGCCGGGTGCGCAGGTGGACTTCCGGGGCACCACCTTCGACCACGGCCTGCTCCCACGGCTGCTGACGGCGCTGGAGCCCCGCGGTCGCGGCCCGGTCGAGGTGGGACCGGCGGCCTTCGACCGGGCCTACTTCGTGGACGACTGGAGCCGGGCGGGCATCGAGTTCTCGGGCCGGGCCACCTTCGTCCGGGCCGTGTTCGCAGGACGGGCCAGTTTCACGGGAGCCACCTTCGGCGGGCCGGTCTCGCTCGACGGCGCGGTGTTCCAGAACGCCGGTGACTTCGAGATGAGCAGTTTCCACCGCGCGGCAACGTTCCGCCGGACACGCTTTCGCGGATCGGCGGGGTTCAAGGAGGCGGTCTTCCTGGAGGGCGTCTCCTTCGGCCGGGCCGTACTGGAGGCCTCCGCGGATCTGTACGGGGTACAGGTGGCCGGGGCGGCGGACTTCTCCGAGGTCGCCTTCGGCGGCGTGGCCGGGATGAGCGGGGCCGGCTTCGCCGGGCCCGTGTCCTTCGCGTCCACGCGATGGCGCCGCGGCCTGATGTGCAGGGGCGCCGTGTTCGAGGGGCCGCTGGACTTCGAGGGGGCCGGCTTCCACGGGACGGTCCGTTTCGACGGCGTGCGCTTCGAAACGGTCCCCGACTTCGCGATCGACAGGCCGGGCATCTGGAACGTCGAGGAGGGCCCGGACGGCACCTGGAACATCCGGCTGATCAGCACCGGTGCGGGATGACCGGCCGCCCGGGCCGTGCTCAGGCCCCGGTGTGCGAGGCCTCCAGCTGCCGTTCCGGCCGCTCGGCGGCCGCCGGCAGGCTCGCCTCGATCTCGTCCAGGGCCCGGCGGGCCGTGGCGATCCGGGCCCGGACGTCGGGGTCCGTGTCCGATGCCGGGGCGCGGTTCGCCTCGTCCTCCATCTCGCGTGCCTCGTCGAGGGAGTTGAGGACGACCCCGATGAGTACGTTCACCAGCACGAAGGAGGCGAGCAGTGCGTACGAGGCGTAGTAGATGATGCTCAGCCGGGAGATCTGCAGTCCCGCGCGGACCGCGTCGGTCAGTCCGTCGAGCGTGGTCAGCAGGAAGAGCGTGAGCATGGCGCGGCCCACCGAGCCGTAGTGCCCGGGGTCGGACTCCGCGAAGCAGACCCAGCCGACCATGGCGTACACGTACAGCACCAGAGCGCCGACGAACAGGAAGCTGGCGGTGCCCGGCAGGCTGCGGCCGACGGCGACCAGCAGGATGCGCAGGTGCGGCAGGAAGCGGGCGGTGCGCAGGACGCGGGCGAGGCGCAGCAGCCGCAGCAGGGTGGTGTTCTCGCGGACCAGCGGGATGAAGGAGGAGGCCACGACCGCGAGGTCGAAGAGGTTCCACGGGTCGCGGAAGAATGCTTTCGGCCGGTCGGCGCAGGCGCCCAGGCGCAGCAGCATCTCCAGGGTGAACAGGGTCAGGCAGCAGTTCTCCGCGCCCTGCAGCACGAGCCGGTACTCCCCGGCGAGCCCGCTGTACGTCTCCACCCCCATCAGTGCGGCGTTGAACAGGATCGCGCAGAAGACGACCATCCCGAAGGCGGAGGCCTCCGTGGCCACCCGGCATCGGGCTGCCAGCTTCATCCGACCACGTCCGGCCGGCTTCGGGTTTCTCATCGTGCTCCTCGTACTCGCGTCTGAGCCGCGGGCAAAACGGCGGCCCAGCCTTCTAACGCCCCACTGCCGATCGGGTTTCACCACTTTCCGCCGTCAATGCGCCGTACTGCGCGGGGGAACGGCCGGGTCCGGCCACCGCGGTGCGGTGGCCGGACCCAGGTGCACGGTCGTGCGGTGGCACGGTTCAGGCGAGCTGCTGCCGGATCAGGTCGATCACCTCGCCGCTGTGCTGGTTGAGGTAGAAGTGGCCGCCCGCGAAGCGGTGCAGGGCGAACGGCCCGTCGGTGTGGTCGGCCCAGCCCGCGGCCTCCTCGGCCGTCACCGCGGGATCGATGTCTCCGGTGAGCACCGTGATCGGGCAGGTCAGGGCGGGGCCGGGGCGGTAGCGGTAGGTCTCCGCGGCCTTGTAGTCGCCGCGGATCGCCGGGAGGACCGAGCGCAGCAGCTCGTCGTCGGCCAGTACCGCCGGGTCCGTTCCGCTCAACGCCTTGATCTCGGCCAGCAGCCGGTCGTCGGGGGCGAGGTGGACCAGCTGGTTCTCGCGGTGGTGCGAGGGGGCCCGCCGGCCCGAGGCGAACAGCGCCACCGGCGCCGGGTCACCGGCCTCCTGGAGCCGCAGCGCCACCTCGAAGGCCAGCGAGGCGCCCAGACTGTGTCCGAACAGCGCCACCGGCCGGTCGCACCAGGGCCGCAGTTCCGCGACGACCCGGTCGGCGAGCTCCCGCAGGTCGTCGACGCAGCGCTCGTGACGGCGGTCCTGGCGGCCCGGGTACTGCACGGCCAGTACGTCGGCGTCCGGGGACAGGGCCCGGGACATCGGGAAGTAATAGCTGGCCGCGCCACCCGCGTGCGGGAAGCAGAACAGCCGTACGGGGGCGTCCTCGGCGGGGTGGAAGCGGCGCAGCCAGTCGCCGGTCGTCCGCGGGGCGGCAGGGGTCAGGGTCGTACGGGTCATCCTCGGTCGGTGTCCTTTCGGTGGGGGCGGGCGGCCCGGCTCACGAGGCGGGCGGTCCGGCTCACTGGGCGGGCGGTCCAGGCGCCCGGCGGCCGCCAGCCATGCGGCGGGCCCCAGGTGGCTCGGGCCGGCGCCGCGGCCTCCTCCCCGGCCTCCTCCCCGGCCCCGCCGGGTTGCCCGGCGGCGGAGAGCAGCGCGAGGAGCACGGCGGCCAGTTCCGTGCCGTCGGGGGCGCCGCGCACGATCTTCACGGGTGGTTCGGCCGGCTCGCCCATCAGAACGGTGGGTTGCCGTGCTTGCGTTCGGGCAGCGGGACGTGTTTCGCGCGCAGCACATCGAGGGCGTCCGCGAGTACCTGCCGGGTGGCGGCCGGGTCGATGACGTCGTCGACGAGGCCGCGCTCGGCCGCGTAGTAGGGGTGCATGAGTTCCTGCCGGTACTGCTTGACGCGCTGCGCGCGCGCCGCCTCCGGGTCGTCCGAGGCGGCGATCTCCCGGCGGAAGACGACATTGGCCGCGCCCTCGGCCCCCATGACGGCGATCTCGTTGGTGGGCCACGCGAAGGACAGGTCCGCGCCGATCGAACGGGAGTCCATCACGATGTAGGCGCCGCCGTAGGCCTTGCGCAGGATCACCTGCACCCGGGGCACGGTGGCCGCGCAGTACGCGTACAGCAGTTTCGCGCCGTGCCGGATGACACCGCCGTGCTCCTGACCGCTGCCGGGCAGGAAGCCCGGTACGTCCACGAGCGTCACCAGCGGGATGCTGAAGGCGTCGCAGGTCTGCACGAACCGGGCGGCCTTCTCGGAGGCGTTGATGTCCAGCACCCCGGCGAGGGAGGCGGGCTGGTTGGCGACGACGCCCACCACGTGGCCGTCCAGCCGGGCCAGTCCGCAGATGATGTTGGTCGCCCAGTGCGCGTGGACCTCGAACAGGTCACCGTCGTCGATGATCTCCTCGATCACGGCGCGCATGTCGTACGAGCGGGCCGGGTCGGCCGGCACCAGGCGGGACAGCGCCTCGGTCCGCCGGTTGGCCGGGTCCCCGGTGGCCACCGAGGGCGGCATCTCACGGTTGTTGGAGGGCAGCAGCGACAGCAGGTGCCGTACCTCCTCCAGGCACTCCTCCTCGGTGTCGTACAGGAAGGCGCTCGCACCGGAGACCGAGGAGTGGACCTGCGCGCCCCCGAGGTCGTTGTGGCTGATCCGCTCGCCGGTCACGGCCTGCACCACATCGGGGCCGGTGACGTACATCTGCGCGATGTCGCGCACCATGAACACGTAGTCGGTCAGCGCGGGGGAGTACGCCGCCCCGCCCGCGCACGGCCCCAGCATCACGCTGATCTGCGGGATCACCCCGGAGGCGGCCACGTTGCGGCGGAAGATGCCGCCGTATCCGGCGAGCGCGGTGACCCCCTCCTGGATCCGGGCCCCCGCCCCGTCGCTGAGCGACACCAGCGGGGCTCCCGCGGTCAGCGCCAGGTCCATCACCTTGTGGATCTTCTGCGCGTGCGCCTCGCCGAGCGAGCCGCCGAAGATCCGGAAGTCGTGCGCGTAGACGAACACCCGGCGGCCGTCGACCTTGCCCCAGCCGGTCACCACACCGTCGGTGTGCGGCCGGCGGTCCTCCAGGCCGAACCCGGTGGCCCGGTGCCGGCGCAACTGCTCGATCTCACGGAAGGTGCCCGGATCGAAGAGCAGGTCGAGGCGCTCGCGCACGGTCAGCTTGCCGCGCGCGTGCTGTGCCTGGGAGGCGCTCGGCGACGGGCCCAGCCCGGCGGACTCCTTGATCGCTCCTAGTTCGGCCACTCGGACACCGACATCGGCAACTGTCATGCTCCACCCGTCTCTTCGGCCGTCGGGGCGCGCCGACGGCGACCGCCCTGGGCAGTGCCCGCCATTGAAAACGCCCGGCGAGCGCGCGGAGAACAGCGACCACCCCCTGACCGGGGTAGGGGTGCCGGCCCGGCCGATGCACCCAAGCGCCCCTTAAGGAGGCGCACGCATGATCCGGGGAATCGAGGTCCGCCACTCCACGGGCCCGCAGACCCGAGGGGATGCCGCGGATGTCAGAGTCACGCTTCGCCACCTTCACCGAACTCCTCCGGGTTCGGGCGGCTGAACTCGCCGACGAGGACGTGCACATCTTCCTGCGCGAGACGGCCGGGGGCGTGGAGGCCGAGCACCTCACCTACGGAGAACTGGACCGCGAGGCCAGACGCATCGCGTCCTGCCTCCAGGAGTACGCGGTGACCGGGGAGCCGGTGCTCCTCGCCTTCTCCTCCACCGCCGAGTTCCTCAAGGCCTTCGCCGGCTGCCTCTACGCCGGGGCCGTGGCGGTCCCCGTACCGATGCCGGGGGAGGCGGGCCGTGACAAGCGGCTGAACCGCACCACCGCCGTACTGAAGGACACCGGCGCGAAGCTCGTCCTCACCGAGACGGCCGCCGCCCCCGAGGTCGCCCTCTGGCTCGCCCGCAACTCCCGTCCCGACGCGGCCTGCCTGGTCACCGACGCGCCCGGCATCGGCGACGCCGACGCCTGGCGGCCCGTGGCCGCCCGCCCGGACGACTTCGTCTTCCTCCAGTACACCTCCGGCTCCGTCTCCGAACCGCGCGGCGTCACCGTCTCGCACCACAACCTCCTGGCGAACCAGGCCGCCCTGCAGAAGGTGCTGCGCACCACCCGCGAGGACCGCTTCGGAAGCTGGCTGCCCTACTTCCACGACATGGGACTCGTCGCCCACCTGCTGCACCCGGTCTGGCTCGGCAGCCACAGCGTCCAGGTCACCCCGCTGTCCTTCGTCAAACGCCCGCTGCGCTGGCTCCGGGCCATCGACGAGTACGGCGTCACGGTGGGCGGGGGCCCGAACTTCAGCTACGACCTGTGCGTACGCCGGGTCAAGGACGAGCAGATCGCAGCCCTCGACCTGTCCCGCTGGCGCCTCGCCCTCAACGGCGCCGAACCCGTGCGCCCCGAGAGCCTCGACGCGTTCGCCGAGCGGTTCGCCCCGGCGGGCTTCCGCCCCGAGGCCCTCTACCCCTGCTACGGACTGGCCGAGGCGACCCTGGTCGTCTCCGGCGGGGTCCCCGGCACCCCGCACGTCCGCAAGGACTTCGACCGCACCGCCCTGGAACGCGACCAGGTGCTGCGGGCCGGAGCGGGGGAGCGCGTGCAGACCCTGGTCGGCTGCGGCACCCCGGTCGACGTGGACGTGCGCATCGTCGACCCGCTGACCCACGACGAACTCCCGGCCGGCGCCGTCGGCGAGATCTGGCTGCGCGGCTACAGCGTGGCCCGCGGCTACTGGCGGCGGCCCGCCGAGAGCGTCCACACCTTCCTCGCCAGCCTGGGCGGCGAGGAGAGCAACTTCCTGCGCACGGGCGACCTCGGGATGCTGGAGGACGGCGAACTGTTCGTCACCGGGCGGCTCAAGGAAGTCGTCATCATCAACGGCCGCAACGTGTACCCGCAGGACGTCGAATGGGCCGCCCGCACGGTCAGCCCCGCTCTGACCTTCGGCGCGGGCGCCGCCTTCTCCGTGGACGCCGGGGGCGAGCAGCTCGTCCTCGTCCAGGAGGTGCGCGGCGCGGGCAGCGCCGAGCTGCGGACCGTCGCGCAGCGGATGCAGGCGCTGATCGGCAAGGAGTTCGAGATCCCGGCCGGGAACGTCCTGCTGGTACGCCCCGGCACCGTCCGCCGCACCAGCAGCGGCAAGGTGCAGCGCACCCTGATGCGCGGGCTCTTCCTCGACGGGGTGCTGCGCGGCGAGTACGAGGTGCTGACCCCGGACGTTCGGGCACTGGTCCGGGTCGAGGACGCGCTGTTCGGCGACGACCTGCTGAGGCCGGAAGGAGCCGACGGAGGAAGACGGTGGTGACCTCGCTCCTCGGCGAGCAGCCGGCGGCGCAGCAGCGCGAAATCGCCGTCCGGGCCCGGGTCGCCGAGCTGGAGGCGCTGTTCGGCGACCCTGCCGATCCCGCCAACCCGGTCGGCTACACCGCGCTGCTGGAGGCAGACCGGGCCGCTGTGCCCTTCGCCGCCGGTGAGGCGCTGCTCGACGACTTCGGGATCACCGACGAGTACATACCGCGCGCCCTGGGCGGGCGCCTCGACGGGATGGACACCCTGGTCAGGGTCATGCGTCCGGTCTTCCGCCGGGACGTGGGCCTGGCCATGGGCCACGGCATGACCACCTTCATGGCGGCCTCCGACGTCTGGACGGCCGGCAGCTCCCGGCAGCGGCACTGGCTGGCCGGGCTGCTGCGCGACGGCGGCAGGGCGGCCATCGCGCAGCACGAGACCGCCCACAGCAACGACTACGTACGCAGCCAGGTCACCGCCCGCCGCAACGGCGACGGCTATCTGATCAGCGGTGGCAAACCGATGGTCAACAACCTGGAACGGGCCGGGGCACTGGTGCTGTTCTGCCGCACCGACCCCGCCCCCGGCAGCCGTAGCCACTCGGTGCTGCTGCTGGAACCCGGGCAGCTGAGCGACGTACGGGCGGCCGTGACGGCGCGCCGGACCCCGGTCGGGCTGCGCGGCTGCCGGTTCGCCGGGGTGCAGTTCGACGACTGCCCGGTGCCCGCCTCCGCCCTGCTGGGCCCGGAGGGCAGCGGCATCGAGACGGCCCTGCGGTCGTTCCAGATCAGCCGGACCGTGATCGCGGCGACCGCCGTCGCCGCGCTCGACACCAGCCTGCGCACGGCCGTCCGCTTCGACCGGGAGCGCTCCGGCGGGTGGCAGGCGGGCGGTGGCCGGGACGGCGGCCGTACCGGGGCGGCCCTCACCAACGCCTTCGTCAACCTGCTGCTGTACGACGCCCTGGCCGTGGTCGCCACCAGGGCGCTGCACCTGCTGCCCGCCGAGACCAGCGTCTATTCGGCGGCCCTCAAGTACCTGCTGCCCCGGGTGCTCACCGAGACCATGTACGACCTGTCCATCGTGCTGGGCTCCGGCTTCTACACCCGCGAGGGCACCCTCGGCATCTTCCAGAAGCACGTCCGGGACGTGCCGGTGCTCAGCCTCGGCCACGCCGGTACCGTCGCCTGCCAGGCCACGGTCATCCCGCAGATGCCGCGCCTGGCCCGGGGCTCCTGGTTCGTCGAGGACGAGGCGCCCGCCGGGCTGTTCCGGCTGCACGGAGACCTGCCGCCGCTGCGGACCGACCGGCTCAGTCTCGCCTGCGGAAGGGACTCCCTCAGCGCGACCATGCTCGCCGTCGGCGCGAGCATCGACGGCACCGGCCCGGTCGAGAGCGCCCTGCGCAGGCTCGCCGGACAGCTCGTCGAGGAGTTCCGCGACGTGCGCGCCCGGGTGCTTGCACTGGACGCGGCCGGTGCGGCGGCCACCGCCCGGCCCGCGAGGTTCGCCCTCATGGACCGGTACGCGCTGCTGCTGGCCGCGGCCGCCGTCCTCGGTCTGTGGGACCAGGGGCGCTACGGCCCCGACCCGTTCCTCGCCGACCCGTCCTGGGCCGCCGCCGCCCTGCACCGCATCGCCCGGCGGCTGGGCACGCGCGTCGCCGATCTGCCGGCGGAGTGCGAGACCCGTATCCGGCACGAGGTCCAGCTCCGCTTCAGCACCCAGATCAGCTACGACCTCTACTCCAGTCCCATCCCCGGCTGACCGGTGTCCCCGGCCGCCCGGCGGATGCGCCGTACGCATCGAAGGAGTCCCACGATGACCGTGCCCACGGATCGGCCGACCGAGGCCGCCGGCGGCGTACTGCCGCACGAGTGGCTGTACGCCCGGCTCTCGCTCTACCTGCGGCGTGCGCCCGAGACCATCGACCCGACCGTGCCGTTCGCCGAGTACGGCATGGACTCGGTGGCCGCGCTGAGCCTGTGCGGCGACCTGGAGGACGAGTTCGGCCTGGAGGTGGAACCGACCCTGCTCTGGGACCACCCGACCGTGGCGAGCCTCGTCGGTCACCTGTCGTCGGTGTTGCCGGCCGGCTCACCGGACGAGCAGGGCCGGCCCTGATGGGGGACATTGCCGTCGTCGGGATCGACTGCACGTTCCCCGGTGCGGCGGGCGTGCAGGCGTACTGGGACCTGCTGATGCGCGGTGGGGCCGGGACCGGCCCCGTCCCCGGGCAGCGCTGGGAGGCCCGGGACTTCCCCGCCGTCAGCGGCAGCGGCGGGTTCATCGACGACGCCGATGTCTTCGACAGCGACTTCTTCTCCGTCACCCCGCGCGAGGCCGCCGCGATGGACCCGCACCACCGGCTGCTGCTGCCCTGCGCCTGGCGGGCCCTGGAGGACTCGGGCCTGGCCCCCGGCGACCTCGCGGGAACCGAGACCGGGGTGTTCGTCGGCGTGATGGGGGGCGAGTGGGGGCGCCTGACCATGAGCGACCTCACCCGCGTCACCCCGCTGCTCGGCGCCGGCAGCAGTGCCGGCATGGCCGCCAACCGGATCTCCTACCACTTCAACCTCACCGGACCGAGCCTGGCGGTCGACACGGCCTGCTCCTCCTCGCTCGTCGCCGTCCACCTCGCCGCCAATTCCCTGCTGGCCGGGGAGTGCGACACGGCCCTGGCCGGCGGGGTCAACATCGTGCTGTCGCCCTTACTGGGCATGGTCTACGGACAGCTCGGCCTGGCCGCCGCCGACGGCCGCTGCAAGCCCTTCAGCGCGGACGCCGACGGAATCGGCCGCAGCGACGGCGTGGGCCTCGTGGTGCTGCGCCGGCTGGAGGACGCCCTCGCCGACGGCCGGCGGATCTACGCCGTACTGCGCGGCAGCGCCGTCAACCAGGACGGCCGCAGCAACGGGGTCATCGCCCCCAACCGCTGGTCGCAGCAGCGGGTACTGAACTCCGCGTACCGGCGCGCCGGGGTCACCCCGGACCGGGTCGCCTTCGTCGAGGCGCACGGCACCGGGACCGTACTCGGCGACGCCATCGAGTGCGCGGCGCTCGGCGCGGTGCACGGCATCCCGCGCGACACCCCGTGCGCGATCGGCTCCGTCAAGGGCAACCTGGGCCACACCGAGGGCGCGGCGGGCATCGCCGGCCTCATCAAGACCGTCCTGGCACTGCACCACCGCATCGTCCCCGCCGGCCTCTTCACCGACCGCGAGAACCCGCAACTGCGGCTCGGCGAGCGGGGCCTGCGGCTGCTGAAGTCCCCGATGCGGCTGCCGCGCGGGGAGAGCCTCGCCGGGGTGAGCAGCTTCGGCATGGGCGGTACGAACGCCCACGCCGTCCTCGCCTCCGCACCGCGGATCCCGCGGCCCGCGGCCGGCGCGCGAGCGCGCGGCGGCGCTGCCGGCGTGTTCACCGTCAGCGGCGACACCCCCGAGGCGCTGCGCCGCAATCTGGCCGCGCAGGCCGAGGCGGTGGCCGGACGGCCGCGCGGCGGCGCGGCCGCCCTGTGCTGGAGCAGCAACCGCGTCAAGACCGGCCTGCCGTACCGCTTCGCGGCCCCGGTCCGCGACACCGACGAGCTGGTGGCCGCGCTGCGCCGGGCGGCGGCCCCGCAGGGGGAGCCCGGGAGTGCCGGGCGCCCGTGGGGCCGGCCCGTCGTGGCCTTCCTGTTCACCGGCCAGGGAAACGAGTTCCCCGGGATGACGGCGGGGCTCCACCGGGAGTCCCCCGCCTACCGCCGCCACCTGGCCGAGGCCGACGCAGCGATCACCGCGCACCTCGGCGAGTCGGTGAGCGGGCTGATCCTGTCCGGCGACGAGCGGGTGCACCGGCCCGAGTTCGCGCAGCCCGCCCTGTTCGCCGTCGGATACGCCCTGGCCCGCACGCTCGGCTCGCTCGGCATCACCCCGGCCGCGGTCCTCGGCCACAGCCTCGGCGAGTACGCCGCCGCCGTCACCGCGGGCGCGCTCGATCTGGCGGAGGCCGCCCGTCTGGTGGTCCGGCGCGGCGCCCTCACCGCCGAACTGCCCGAGGGCGGCGCCATGATCGCCGCCGCCGCCGGTCCCGAGGAGCTCGCCGCGCTGCTGGCGGACGAGCCGGGCACGGTCGTGGCCGCGCTCAACGGCCCCGCGGACACCGTGCTCTCCGGACCGCGCGCCGCGCTGGAGCGGATCGGCCGGGAGCTCGCCGGGCGCGGCGTACGGGTCGCCCCGCTGCCGGTCCCGTACGCCTTCCACTCGCCCCAGATGGCCCCGGCCGCGGCGGCCCTGCGCGCCGGGACGGTGTCGTGCGCGCCGCCCACCGTCCCCGTGGCCTCGACCCGGTACGGCCGGATGCTGCGCCACGAAGCCATGGACGCCGATTACTGGGCCGGCCAGATCGAGGAGCCCGTGCTCATGGACGCGGCCCTGGTGGCGCTCGTCCAGGACGTCGCCCCCACCCATCTCGTCGAGATAGGCCCGCGCAGCCGGCTGCTGCAGATCGCCGCCCGGGGCGGCCGGGCGCCGGGGGTGGAGTACCTGCACCCCACCCCCGGCGCCGGGGCCACCGGGCACGAGCTGGCCGAGACCGTGGCCGCCCTGTACCGCGGCGGGCTCGAACCGCGCTGGGAGGAGCTGTACGCGCCCGAGCAGCGGGTCCTCCAGCCGCTGGCCCCGTACGTCTTCTCGCCGGAGCGGCGGCACTGGGACCGGCAGTCGTTCGTGCCCACGGCCCCACCGGTCGCCGCGCCGCCCGTGGCCCCGCCCGCCGGGCCCGGGCCGGTCGCGGCTGCGGCGGCGGCCGTCCCGGCCGTCCGCGCCGCCGACCCGGTGCTGGACGCCGTAGTCCAGGCCGTCACCGAGGTCGGCGGCTATCCGCCGGAGCGCGTCGTGCGCGAGGCCCGCTTCTACGAGGACCTCGGCTTCGACTCGGTGATGATCATGCAGCTCAAGAACCAGGTGGAGGCCAGGCTGCCCCGGGTCGGCGAGGTGTCCGTGCAGCAGATGCTGCCCGCGCTGCGGTCGGTCGGCTCACTGGCCGAGTTCCTCGACGAGATGCTCCTGGCGAGGACGGCGTGACGCGCCGAGCGGACGCCGCGGACCGCGGCACGGTGTACCTCGCCGCCACCGGTACGGCGCTGCCCGGCGACCCGGTGGACAACGCCGCGCTCGGCCGCATGCTGGGCGTCGGAGAGGAGTGGATCGACCTCTTCGTCGGCACCAGGACCCGGCACTTCGGCTGGGACCCGGTCACCGGCGAGGTCCGCGGTTCGCTCGCCGACCTGTGCGCCGAGGCGGGCGCCCAGGCCATGGACGCCGCCGGCCTCGGCCCCGCCGACATAGAGTTCGTCGTACTCGCGACCGCGACCCCCGACCTGCTCCTGCCGAGCACGGCGAGCGAGGTCGCCGACCGGCTGGGCCTGGACCACCTGCCCGTCTACCAGCTCCAGGCGGGCTGCTCCGGCGCCGTCCAGGCGCTGGACCTCGGCCGCACACTGATCCTCGGCGGCCGCCGGGCCGGACTGATCCTCGGCGGGGACGTCACGCACCGCTTCCTGTCGCCCCGGCGGGACACCGCCCGGATGCCCACGGAGGAACTGGTCAACTACGTCCTGTTCGGGGACGGGGCCGGCGCGGCCGTCCTCACGGACGAGCCCGAGGGCGAGCGGATCGCCGTACGGTCCGTGCTGAACTCCTGGACCGGGCGCGGCCGTCCGCCCGGCCAGCTCCTCGACTGGTACGGGACCACCGACCGTGACTCGGAGCGGCGGATGCTGGCCGAGGACTACAAGGCGATCGAGGAGCACGTGCCCGCGATCTCCGTGGAGATCCTCTGGGAACTGCTCGACGGGCTCGGCTGGAGTCTCGACGACATCGGCTTCCTGCTGCCGCCCCAGCTGTCCGGGCGGATGACCGCCCGCATCGTCGAACGGCTCCCGGCCGGGCCGGCCCGGGAGATCTCCTGCGTCTGCGACACCGGCAACACCGGGAACGCGCTGCCCTTCCTGCAAGTCGACCGGCTGCTCCCCGAGTTCGCCGCCGGGGACCGTGCGCTGGCCCTGTGCGTGGAGTCCAGCCGGTGGATCAGGGCCGGGTTCGCCCTGGAGAAGATGTGAGGGCGGCCATGGCGACGGCACTGGAGCAGCTGCGCGACCTGCGCGCGCAGGGCCTGCTGGAGAAGGCGTACGACCGGGTGCCGGCGCTGCTCGCGCAGGAGGACGCGGCCGGGGCCGCCGTGGCGACTGCGGGGCGGCTGCTCGCCGGGGCCGACCCCGAAGCCGTGCTGGAGCACCATCCGGGGACGCCCGTCGTGACCGTGGCCGTCACCGGCCAGTCCACGGTGGGCCACGTCGTCGATCCGCTCCGGGGCGAACTGGCCCGCCACGGAATGTTGTTGCGTGCCGTGCTCGGGGAGCACGGTACCTACCTGCGCGACCTGACCGACCCCGGCAGCGAGTTGTGGCGGGCCGCACCGGAGCTCACCCTGTGCCTGCTCGACGCCGAGACGGTGTTCTCGCAGGTCCCCCCGGTGTGGCGGGTCGAGGACGTGGAGCGCGCGGGTCAGGAGGTGCTCGACCGGTGCGCCGCGCTGGTGGCCGGGGCCCCCGGCATGCTGGTGCTCAACACCGTCCCGCTGCCGCGCAGCTACAGCCACCAGCTCGTCGACCACCGCTCCCGGGCCCTTCTCGGGGCCGTGTGGCGGGAGTTCAACGCGCGGCTGCTGCGCCTCGCCGGGTCCGCGACCCGGCTCGTGGTGATCGACCTCGAACCACTGGCCGGGGAGGGCGGGCCGGTCACCGACCCGCGCCTGGCCCGCCACGCCGGGGTCCAGCTCGGCGCCGGACTCCTCGCGGCGTACGCCCGCGAGATCGGCCACCTGGCCCGTGCGGTACGCGGCCGGGTCCGCAAGTGCCTGGTGCTCGACCTCGACAACACCCTGTGGGACGGGGTGCTCGGCGACGACGGACCCGACGGGATCGCGGCGGCCGGCACCCTGCGGGGGGAGGCGTTCGGCGCCTTCCAGAAGTGCGTCAAGCAGCTCGCCTCCCAGGGCGTGCTGCTGGCGGTGAGCAGCAAGAACGACGAGGGTCCGGTCCTGGAGGCACTGAACAACCACCCGGATCTCGTGCTGCGCGAGAGGGACTTCGCAGCCGTCAATGCGAACTGGGAGCCCAAGGACGGCAATCTGGCCGACATCGCCCGGGCGCTGGACCTCGGCACGGACGCCCTGGTCTTCGCCGACGACTCGCCGGCCGAACGCGCCCGGGTGCGGCTCGGCGCGCCGGAAGTGGCGGTCGTGGCGCTCGACGAGGAACCCGCGTTGCACGTCACCCGGCTGCTGGCCGACGGCTGGTTCGACACCCTGGCCCTGACCGACGAGGACCGGGCGAGGGGAGGCGAGTACCGCAGGCAGCGCGAGCGCCGGGCGCTGCACGCCGGTTCGGGCTCGCACGAGGAGTTCCTCCGGGCCCTGGGGGTCGCCGTCGCCCTTGCGCCGCCCCGGCGCCACGAATTCGCCCGCGTGTCCCAATTGACCTTGCGTACCCATCAGTTCAACCTGACCGGAGGGGGCCATTCGGAATCCGACCTGGCCGCCCTGGCGGCCGACCCGCAGCGGCTGCTGCTCGCCGCCCGCAGTGCGGACCGGTTCGGTGACAACGGTCTGGTCGGAGCGGTGCTCGGGACCGTCGCCGAGGGGGTGCTGCATCTGGACAACATGTGGCTCAGCTGCCGGGTGCTCGGGCGCGGGGTCGAGCAGGCCTGCCTCGCGGTGCTGCTGGCCCGGGCCCGCGCACTCGGACTCTCCGCGGTGACCGCCGCCTACGTGCCCACCGTCCGCAACCACCGGGCCCGCGAGGTCTATCCGTCCTGCGGGTTCACGCAGGCGGCTTCCCCCGACGGCTCCGCCGGATCCGGCGGAACCAACGGGTCCGCCGGATCCGTTGACAGGAAGCTGGAGTTCCACCACGACCTGACGCGGCTGCCGGACGTCCCCGTGCACGTGCGCATCACCGAAACCCCTGGCGGAGGGAGGGCCGATGGGCCTCGATAGCCTCGATGTGTTCCTGCGGACGGTCCGCGACGACCTCGGCCTCGACATCGCCGTTCCCGGGGGCGCGGACACCCGACTGGTGGACCTGCCCGGCTGGGACTCGCTGAACCTGCTCCGCCTGGTGGCGCTCCTGGAGGAGTCCGGCCACCGGGTCCCGGTACATCGTCTGCTGGAGGCGTACACCCTCCGGGACATCCACACCCTCGTGAAGGAGTACGCATGACCGCCCCGGGCAGCCCCTCGCTCGGCCCGCCGCTGGGTGAGCCCGTCGCCGTGGTACCGGGAGGCGACTCGTGGGACCGGGTCAGAGAGGACCTCGCCACCCACGGCACGGCGCTGGTCTACGCCTGGCTGAAGGACCTGGAGCCACAGGTGCCGTCCGGCGAAGGACTGCGCGAGCTGCTCGGCCGTGACTGGACGCGCTACCTCGACCTGACGCACGCCGATGTGCGCGGCCGCTACATCGCCTCCCGGATGCTCCTGAAACACGCGGCGAGCGCGGTGCTCGACAGCGATCCCGCGGACCTGGAGCTCGCCTACGGCCCGACCGGCCGCCCGTACCTGCGCGGCTGCGACCAGATCGACATCAGCCTGAGCCACACCGAGGACCTGCTGCTGGTGGGCCTGACGACCTGCGGGCTGATCGGGGTGGACGCCGAGCGCGCCGACCGCGAGATGCACGGCAGCGGACTGGGCCGGCACATCTGCACCCCTTACGAATCCGTGCTGCTGTCCGGGATGCCGCAGGCCGAGCGCAACGACGCCCTCGTACGGCTGTGGACCCTCAAGGAGGCCTACAGCAAGGCGATCGGGCAGGGCATGCAGTTCCGCTTCACGGAGTTCGGCTTCGGCCCGGACGGCAGGGCCGTGCGGGTCCAGCGGCCGGACGGGACCGCCGGGACCGGGGACGAGTGGATCTTCCGCACGTTCCAGGTCGCCGACGGCTACGTCGTCAGTGCGGCGGTCTACGACGCGGGCTTCGGCCGGCTCCAGGACGCCCACGTCACGACGATGCTCGACCAGGACTGCGTGGACGCCATCACCGAGGCGCTCGACGAGGCGTCCGGCCCCTGAGCCGCATCGCCGGGATCACGACATGGAGGGCGTCGGCCCCCCGGAGAGCATCTCCTGCCGGGCGGCGTTGTAGCCCGCCTGGAAGCGGCTGGTCGCCTCCAGCTCCTCGGTGATCTCGGCGATGTGGCGCCGGCAGGTGCGCACGGACATGCCGAGCCGGCGGGCGACCATCTCGTCCTTGTAGCCCTTGGTCATCAACCGGATGATCGACCACTTGAGTTCGTCGGAGGAGGCGGGGGAGCGCTGGGACTCGACGACGTACGGAGAGGCGCCGTCCCACAGGTACTCGAAGACGGAACACAGGAACGCCACGAGCGTGGGCTCGCGGACGATCGCCGCCCCGGGGATGCGTTCACCGGCGGAGCGTTCCGGCAGGAAGGCCACCTCCCGGTCGTAGATGATCAGCCGGTCGATGACTTCGTCGGCGGTACGGATCTCCGCACCCTGCTCGGTGACCTCGCGGACGTAGCTCCGGGTGGGCAGGTCGTTGCGCGCGGTGTGCTGGTAGATGGTCCGGATCGCCACGCCCCGCGAGAGGGTCGTCAGCGCCGACTCGCGGGCCGAGGCGAGCGCGTACGCCGGCCGCGCGCCGCCGGGCTGGACCGTCAGCAGCTCGGTCTTGCAGTTCTGGGTCAGGTGGTTGAGCATCGACTGGATCCGCGAGACGTCGGTGATGACGTCGAAGGCCTCCAGACGATTGCGCACCCGGCGGCCCTCGAAGTACAGGGGCGTCAGGGACAGCAGCTTCGCCCGGACGTCGGTGACCGCCTGCTGGAGGTCGCGTATGTGCCGCTCGGCGGGCGCGACCAGCGACGCGGCGGCCACGTCGGGGGTGACCGGGGTCAGCGCGGACGGGTTCCCCGGCATGGACTGCAGCAGGCGGACCCCGGTCAGCACCTGCTCCACCCGGGCGATCTCCTGGGGTGTCAGCGACAGCTGCTCGGCGATCTGGTCGCGTAAGAAACGGCCGCACTCGACCGCGAGACCGTACGCCGCCGCACTGACATCGTCCAGCTCGGCGAACCCGGAATCCGGCCCTTCCCCAGTAACCATCTCAGCCCCCGCTGGTTGGTGTATTAGCTGCCACGTAACTTTACGCCAACGTACCGCCCTTGGCGTGATTGATCGAGATCGAGCACTCTGTTCGCATCACCTGGAGCCGCCGAGCGGGAAGTGTCGGACGGGGCGGGTGAGCGGTTCTCGATCTTCGACTGGGGGAAGTCGTGCGGATAATTTCCGTTAAGGTATCTTCGATTTACTTGACTGCCGTGGCGAGTGTGGTATTGGCGATGGGAGTTCAGGCTGTGTCGGGGCCGGTGGCTGCGAACGCGTCCGTTCAGTCCGTGACCGCCGTCGTCCCCGAGGGGGAGGAGCCGGTTCCGGTCGCCACCCCCGAGGACGACCAGTGGACGTGACCCGGCGCCCCTGACGAGCCCGGTTCAAAAAGCGCTCCCCGCACGGCAGATGCGGGGAGCGCTTCTCCGTACCGGAGCACCCGCGGCGGCCAGCCGGACGGCCGGCACCGCGATCGCACTCAGCAGTACGCCGTTCTCCGCCGACCAGCGGCCGCTGAACACGGTCGGTCCGGCCGGGGAGAGCGTCTCGGGATCCGGCAGCAGCCGGGCACGGAAGGTCTGTTCGTCGGGGTCGACGCTCACCAGGGCGTCGGTGAAGTCGAGTTCCTGGCCCGTGAGCGGGAACCAGGTCTTGTAGACGGCCTCCTTGATGCTGAACAGCAGCCGGTCCCACGCGACCCCGGGCGCCTCCTCCCCCAGCTCCCGCACGTGCCGGAGCTCCTGGGGCAGCGCTATCGAGTCGAGCACCCCCTCCGGCATCGGGGCGTTGGGCTCCGCGTCGACACCGACCGAGGCGAACTCGGCGCTGTGCGCCAGAGCCACGCCCCGGAACCCGGCGCAGTGGGTCATCGACCCCACGACCGAAGGCGCCCACTGCGGGGCGCCCCGCCGTCCCGGCACCACGGGAGCCGGGGGCAGCCCCAGCATTCCCATGGCGCGACGGGCGCACCACCGGACCGTGCCGAACTCCAGACGCCGCTTGGGTACGGCGTTCCGGATCAGGAACTCCTCCTCGGGGTAGAGGAAGACGTCGGCGGGATCGGTGGTGGATTCGGCGGTCGCGACGTTCGCGGGCAGGAGCTTTGTGAGCACGGCGTTCCCTCGGGTCGCTGGTTCGGTCCGACAGCTCCCACGCTCGCCCGGCCGCCCCGCCGCGACCAGGAACGAAGGGCCAGGTCAGCCCGATCGGCGCCCGGGACGCCCGATCCCTCCCAGGCTGCTGCCATCCACCGGCCCGCGCGCCCCCTCCCTGCCGGGAGGCCGGGAGCCGACCCGCCGGCATTGCCATCCCCCTGTCATGTGCCCGGCGTCGGGTCGCAAACGGCAATTGAGGGGTGGGGAAGGGGTGTTCAACGGCCGCCGGGCCGTCCACACTCACGGAATGCCGCACGGAAACCTCATGGGTATCAGTGACCTCCATGTCGGATTCCCGGAGAACCGCCGGATCGTCCAGGAGCTCTATCCCGACAGCCCCGCCGACTGGCTCGTCGTGGCCGGCGACGTGAGCGAGTCGCTCGACGATCTCCGGTGGGTGCTCGACCTCCTCACGCGGCGCTACGCCACCGTGGTCTGGGCGCCGGGAAACCACGAACTGTGGACCATGCGTGACGATCCGCATCCACTGCGCGGAGAGGCCCGCTACCGAAGGCTCGTCGAGATCTGCCGCTCCTTCGGCGTGCACACTCCGGAAGACCCTTACCCCGTCTGGTCGGGACCGGGCGGACCCCTCGTGGTGGCCCCCCTCTTCCTGCTGTACGACTACACCTTCCGTACGCCCACGGCCGCCACCAAGGAGCAGGCGCTGGAGCAGGCGTACGAGGCCGGGGTGGTGTGCAGCGACGAGTTCATGCTGCACCCCGACCCCTACGCCTCGCGCGAGGCCTGGTGCCGGGCCCGGGTCGCCGCGACCGAGGAACGGCTCGCGGCATGCGACCCCGACCTGCGCACGGTGCTCGTCAACCACTTCCCGCTGGTCCGTGACCCCACCGACATCCTGCGCCACCCCGAGTTCGCCCAGTGGTGCGGAACCGAGCTCACCGCCGACTGGCACACCCGCTTCCGCGCCGCCGCCGTCGTCTACGGCCACCTGCACATCCCGCGCACCACCTGGTACGACGGCGTGCGCTTCGAGGAGGTCTCCGTCGGCTATCCCCGCGAGTGGCAGACCCCCGGCCACCCGCGCGATATCCCGCGCCGTATCTTTCCCGCCGGCCGCCGCGGTGATTGATGCCTGGCAGCTTCCGGCCACCGTGGGGCGCCCTCGCCCGAGAACTCCGGGCCTAGACTGATCCGGAATTCTCGCTCGATCACTGCTCGAACACCCCTGTTCCGTATACGCAATTCTCCTTTCGAATGCGCGGAATGCGGAAGAGGGACACTGGGGGACTCTTATGGTGTTGTTCCGCCGTGCCGAGGAACATTCTCTGCTGTCCGCACTGCTCGACCGCTGCTGCGCGGAAGGAAATTCCGCGCTCGTTCTCGTCGAGGGCGCGGTCGGCTGCGGAAAGAGCGAATTCCTGGAAATGGCCGCCGGAGAGGCCGAGACGCGGGGCGCCCTCGTGCTGCGCGCCGTCGGAACCCCGGACGAGCGCGGTCACCCGCTGGGTGTCCTGGGCCAGCTGACCGCCGACGCCCCGGCCGGAGCACTGCCCCCGGTGTCCGCACCGGAGACGGCCGAACGGGTCGGCGCCATGCGGGCCTTCGCCGCCGCCGTTCGCGAACTGAGCACTTCCGTGCCGGTGGTGATCTGCGTCGACGACCTGCACCACGTCGACGGGCTCTCCAGCCGCTACCTGCTCCACCTCGCGCGCGGAACCCGCCGGTCCAGGGTCCTGCTGCTGCTCGCCGGATCCGCGCACGAACGCGGCGAGGACCCGCTGCTGCGCACCGAACTGCTGCGCCTGCCCCACTTCGTGCCGCTGCGCCTGGCGCCGCTCGCACCCGGGGCGATCCGAGCGATGCTGCCCGACCGCACCGGGCCCGGTGCGGTCGGGACCGGGGCCGCGGGCGAGGGCAGTACCGACAGCGAGGCAGCGGTCGAGATCGAGGCCGAGGCCGACCGGCTGTACGAGGTCAGTGGTGGTAACCCGCTGCTCCTGCGGGCCCTGCTCCAGGACCCGCAGGCCCGCCCCGGCGAGGCCTACGCCCAGGCCGTCCTCGCCTGCCTGCACCGCTGCGGCCCCGCCACCGCCGAACTGGCCGCCGCGATCGCCGTACTGGACGACCTGGCGACGCCCGCGCACCTCGCACGGCTGAGCGGCGCCACCGAAGCCGCCGCCGACCGGGCCCTCGCGGCGCTCGGAGCCGCCGGACTGCTCGCCCCCGCGAGCCGGCCGGGCCTGCGCCACCCGGCCGCGCGGGCCGCCGTACTCGACCGGCTGGACCCGGCCGGCCGAGCGGCCCTGCACCGGGAGGCCGCCCAGCTGGCCCGCGCGTCCGGGGCGCCCGACACCGCGGTCGCCGGACAGCTCCTCGCCGCACGGCACACCGGCGAGGAATGGGCCCTGCCGGTCCTGCGCTCCGCCGCCGACCAGCACCTCGCCCAGGGCTCCGCCGAGCGGGCCGAGGCCCTCCTGCGGCTCGCCCACGAGGCATGCCCGGACGACGCGCTGCGCGCCGAGGTGGGCATCGAACTCGCCGCCGTCGCGGGGCGCACCGACCCGGCCGCGGCCGAGCAGCACCTCGTGGCCCCGCTGGCCGCCGCGGGCGCCGGCCGGCTCGGCCCCGCCGCCCTCGGCCCGCTGGCCCGGATCCTGGCCGCCCAGGGCCGTATCGACGAGTCGGTCGAGGTACTGGAGCGGCTGGCGGCCGGGGAGGGGCGCCCCGGCGGCGGTCGCGGGGCGGACCCGCTGGACGGCCTCTCGGCGTTCCCCCGGTGGGCGGCCTCCGCCCGCGCCGGCGCACCGGCCGACGCCCGGGCCGCCCGGCTGCCCAGGACCGCCGTCCACCCGGCGGCCCTGTGGACCCTCCCGGTGGAGCCGGAGGAGAGCACGGCCGCCCGGTCCGCCGAGCTGTTCCTCCGGGGCGCGACCCTCGCCGAGGGCACGGTGGAACCGGTGGCCCAGGCACTGCGCACCCTGCTGCACCTGGACGGCGCGGGCCGGGCGGTGCCCTGGTGCGAGGAGTTCGCCCACCGGGCGGCGCGGCGCGGAACCACCGGCTGGCAGGCCGTGTTCGGCGGTCTGCTCGCCGAGGCGCGGATGCGGCTGGGCGACCTGACCGGAGCGGCGGAAACCGCCGAGGAGGTACTGCTGGCGGCGCCGCCGAGCGGCGCCAGCGTCCTGCTGAGCGCCGTCGCGGGCACCCGGGTCCGGGCCCTGGTGGCCATGGGCCGGCTGGAGGAGGCCGGGGCCGTGCTGGCCCGGCCCGTCCCCGCGGGGCCGGCCGCCGGCGTCCACGGGCTGGCCCACCTGCGTGCGCGGGGTCACTACGCGCTGGCGACCAGCCGGTTCCACGCGGCCCTGGGCGACTTCCTGGACATCGGCCGCCACATGAAGCGCTGGGGCCTGGACCGGCCACGGGTCCTGCCCTGGCGCACGGACGCGGCCGAGGCCCTCCTCCGGCTCGGCGAGGCACACCAGGCGGAGCGGTTCCTCGCGGACCAGCTCACCACGCGCGACGCCGCCGACCCCTGGGTGCGCGGCATGACGCTGCGCCTGCGGGCCTCGCTGCGCGAGCCGAAGGAGCGGCAGGCGATGCTGTCCAGGGCCGTCGAGGAACTGCAGCGCTCGGGGGACCGCTACGAACTGGCCCGCACGATGGCCGACTTCGGTCAGGTGCTGCGCGAGGTCGGCGAGCCCGCACGGGCGGCCATGGTCGAGCGCCGGGCCTGGCATCTGGCCGGGGAGTGCGGGGCGGCGGCCCTCTGCGAGCGGATCCTGCCCGGCCACACCGGCGAGGGCGCCGCCGCGGCCGACGCGGCAGACGCGCCGGACGCCGGACTGGTGGCGAGCCTCAGCGAGTCGGAGCGGCGGGTGGCGCTGCTCGCGGTGCACGGCCACACCAACCGTGAGATCGCCAAGAAGCTCTACATCACCGTGAGCACGGTGGAGCAGCACCTGACACGTGTCTACCGCAAGCTGGACATCCCCGGCCGGCAGGCCCTCCCGGTCGACCTCCACCCGGGGGTGCCCGAGTCGGCCTGAGTCCGCGGGAGGCGCGGGGGGTGCGGCGGAGCGCGGCGCCGTGGCGGCAGGGGCATGGCAAGGTCATGGCAAGCCGGGTTCGCCGCCCGTCCGACTGGCAGACATCTGGCGTTCGGGGCACGGCTTTCCGCCGGATTCGGCCTGCGAACGCCATCCGGGTGGCTTCCGCGCGCCGCGTCCGGGAAAGTCGGTCATGAGGACGTAGCCCGCAGGGAGGGCACCATGACCACACCGACACACGACCAACCGTGGCGCACCGCGACGCCCGGACAGGTGCGCGACGCCATGCTCGACCGGGTCGAGGAACGACTCGCCCGGCTGTTCGCGCAGGAGCACCGCAACCGGCGTACGTCCGACCCCCGCAGCGCCGTCCTGGTGATGGGCCTGGCCGAGCTCGTCCAGGCCGGCGGCGAGCGGGCCCGGCCGGCGATCTGCGTCACCGGGTACCTCGCCGCGGGTGGCGACCCGGCCGGCGAGGACGCCGTGGCCGCGGCCGCCGCGCTCGAACTCCTGGACACCTGCCTGGTGATCCGCGCGGACGTACGGGACAACGCGCCGCTGCGCCGCGGCATCCCGACCCTCCACATCAGCCACGCCGCCGAGCACGAGCGCAACGGCTGGCGGGGCGAACCGCGCCGGTTCGGGGAGGGCACCGCCGTACTCGCGGGGGATCTCGCCCTGGCCTACGGGGACCGGCTGGCCTTCCGGCTGCCGCACGAAGCCCGGCAGTTGTGGGACGACCTGCGCGCGGAGCGGGCGATCGGCTCGCACCTGGAGGCCGCCGCCGCCACCGAGTACCTCGACGACGCCTGGCCGGGGCAGTGCCTGGAGGGGTGCGGCAGCGGCTGCGGCGCGGGCTGGTACGGGCTGCGCCACTCGCTGCTGATCGGTGCCGCGCTCGCGGGGCGCGAGGACCTGGCCGAGGCCTACGAGGAGTACGCCCGGGCCGTGCACGCCGCCTGGCGCATCCGCGGCTTCCTCAGCGGCGGCCCGGGCTTCGACGGCGACGCGCAGTTCCTGCGCGACGTGTTCTTCGACGGGCAGGCGCGCGAGCGCGCCGAGGAGACGATCGCGAAGCTCGTGGTCCGCGCGGACGAGGTCGTGGCGGCGGCCCCGATCGCCCCCGGCTGGCGTACCGAACTCGGCGCGCTCGCCCGCGAGATCGCGGGTTAGAACCTCGGGTTGCCGGGGCGGCCGGGTACGTCGGGTGCGCGAGCGCCCCTCCGCCCCGTGCGACGGCGCACCGGCCGGCCGGGGCCGCCCCGGAGGCTCGCGGGTCCTGTCCGCCCGGACAAACGAGGGCGCCGCGGTCAGCCCGGGGCGGGCCGCGGGACCCCCGGGCGCAGGCGGGCCAGCCAGCTGCGCAGCGCGCCGCGGCGGATCCGGCCGCCGTCGTCGCGCGGCAGTGCGCCCACGATCTCCAGCCGCGTGGGCAGGAAGGCCTCCGCGATCCCCAGCGAGCTCAGGTGCTCGCGCAGCTCGGCCGGCCCCGGCGGGCGGTCCTGGGCGGTCGGCACCACGACGGCGCAGGGCAGCTCCCCGTGCTCGGGGTCGGTGTAGGCGACGACCGCGGCCTCCCGCACCCGGGGATGGGCCAGCAGCCGGTCCTCCACCTCGGACACGGGCACCATGAAGATGGCGCCCGTGCGGGTCCCCGCCCTGGCCAGGACCCGGATCCCCCCGTGCAGATCGGCCGCCGCCACGTCCCCCGTGTCGAGCCAGCCGTCCCCGTGCTCCCAGGTGGCCACCGGCGCCGGAGCCCCGTGCTGCCAGGTGGCCAGGCAGACCGACGGGCCGCGCACCTTGAGCGCCGACGTCGCGTTCGCCGCCGACACCTCCAGCCCGCGCAGCGGGCGGACGCCGTCACCGCCCTGCGGGGTGTCCCCGGAGAGCGCGCCCATGCCCACCTCGGGCGCCCCCCAGACGGAGAGCACGGGCACGCCGAACACTTCGCGGAGTTCGGCGGCCAGCGGCGCCGGCGTGCTGGTGCGGCCCCCCGACAGCACCAGCCGCAGCCGCTCGGCGTCCCGGGGGCGGCGCCGCTGCGCCGTGACCAGTTCTGCGAGGTAGGCGGGCTCCGCGTACACCTGGTCGACCCCGGTCTCCGCCATCAGGTCCAGGCACCGGCCGGGATCCCACACGTCCTGGTGGACCCCGGTCCCGCCGACCGCCAGCGGCCAGCAGACGGTGTAGATCAGCGAGGCCAGCGAGGTGAGCGGCAGGGTGCTGAGGAAGACCTCGCCCTCCCGCCGCCCCGGGCCGTCGGGGCCGCTCTGGGCGGAGACGTTGGCGTACAGCGTGTTGGGGGAGTGCAGCACCGAGGTGTAGGCGTCCCGCAGCCCCATGACGCTGATCAGCAGGGCGGGCCGGTCGGCCTGCCCGCCGCGCGGCCTGCTCCGCAGCCCCGCCTCGGTGCGCTCGTGCGCCGTGTGCTGGAAGTGGGCGGCGAAGTCCACCGCCCCGGTCGCCGCCGCGTCCCCGAGGACGACCCGGTGGCGCAGCCACGGCAGCCGCTCGGCGAGTTCCGCGAGGGCCTCGGCGTGGGCGAAGCCCTCCCAGACGTCGGGCACCACGCAGATCCGGGCCCGGGTGCCGTCGAGGATCCGGTGCAGCCCGTGGGACCGCACGGTCGGCAGCACCGGAACAGCGACCGCGCCCACCCGCAGGCAGGCGAGGGTGAGCGCCACGGTCTCCCACCAGTTGGGCAGCTGGTACGCGACCGGATCGCCCGGCGCGACCCCGAGCGCGCGCAGCGCCCCGGCGAACCGGTCGACGTAGGTGGCGAGCTGGGCGTAGCCGACCGTGATCCGGCGCCGGTCGGCGGGCAGGTGGGCCCGTTCCGCGACGATGGCCGGACGCTCGGGCACGCGGGCGGCCGTACGGTACAGGTCGTCCAGGAAGGTCTCCGGGCGCCACCAGCCGGCCGCCCGGAACCGGTCCGCGATCTCGGCGGGCGGCACCAGGTCCATGGGACGGTACGGCGTGCGGCCGGAGCGGCCCGCCGTACCGGGCGGGGCGGAGTCCTTCAGGCCCATCGGCCGACCGCCCCGGCGACCTGCACGCGCGAGGAGCAGCCGAGGCGGCGCATCACCTGACGCACGTGGTTGACCACGGTCCACTCGGATATATCCAACTTGGCGGCTATTTGACGATTCGTCATACCCTCGGAGACCAGCAGGGCCACCTGGACCTGGCGCGGGGTGAGCGACCGGTCCTCGGAGGCGGGGGCGGCCGACGGGCGGTGCGAGGGCGCCGGCGCCGACAGGGCCTCCGCCACCGCCTCGGGCACCGTCATCCGTACGCCCTCCGCCCAGGCCACGGCGAAGTCGGTCCAGTCCAGGCGGGCACTGAGCTCCGTACGGGCCCGCTCGGCCGCCGACCGCCACTCGTCCGGCACCTGGGCGCCCGTCTCGGCGCGCAGGGTGTCGGCCGCCGCCAGCAGTCGCACCGTACGCGGCCGCTGCGCGGGCGCGGTACGCATCAGCAGCAGCGAGAACTCCTCCAGCAGACCCGGCAGTTCGGTCCGCTCGCCGACGGCCCCGTAGAGCCGCAGGCTCTCCCGCAGTGCCCGGTCCGCCCGGTCCGGCTCGTCCCCCTCCAGGGCCAGCGCGGCCACCGTCCGCAGGGCGCCCGCCAGGCCCCGGCCGTCGCGGATCCGCCGGAACGCCTCCACCGACCGCTCCAGCGTCTCCTGCGCCTTGCGCCGGTCGCCGTCGGCGCGCAGGGCGGCGGCGAGCGAGGCCGCTGCCGAGGCCGCGCCCCCGGTGACGCCCATCGACTCCAGCGCGCTCAGCGCGGTCACCAGGACGGCCCGCGCGCCCGCCGGATCACCGGATTCCAGCAGGGCCGCCCCGAGACGGGCGGAGGCCAGCGCGTTCTGCCGCCGGTCACCGACGTTCTTGCCCAGGGTCAGCGCGTGCCGGTGCCGGCGTACCGCCTCCTGCGGATCGCCCAGCGCCAGCGCGAGGACGCCGGACAGATCGGCGAGCCGGGCCCGCACCGCTTCCGGCAGCGCGGCCCCGCCCGCCTCGGCGGTGTGGTCGCACCACTCCAGACCCTCCCTGAGCCGCCCCTGGGCCAGCCACGGGAGCCGGTAGCCCAGCACCACGGCGGCGGCCGCCTCGGCGTCGCCCCGCTCGCGCAGCCGGCGCAGGGCGGCGATCACATTCGCGCCCTCGGCCGCCAGCTCCCGCAGCACACGGGCCTGTTCGGTACCCCGCAGGCCCGGCTGGGCGCCGCTCACCAGCGACCGGTAGCGCTCCGCGTGCGCGTCCAGCGCCGCGGCCTCGCCGCCCGAGGCCGCCAGCTCCGCGCGCGCGTGGGACCGTACGGGTTCGGGCACGGCGAGGCGCAGCTCCCCCTGCTCCTCACCCACCACGGCCAGCAGCCCCCGGTCCAGCAGCGTCTCGACGGCCGCCTCGGCCGACAGGCCCGCCGCCCACAGGCCGAAACCGGGCTCGTACACCGAGAGCTGCCCCAGCAGGGCGCGGTCCGTGCCGTCCAGGCCGCGGCAGCTCCACTCGGCGAGGGCGGCGAGCGAGCGGTGCCGCGCGGGCGCGTTCGCCGGCCCGCCCGACAGCATGGTCGTACGGCCGCGCAGCCGGCTCGCCAGCAGGTGCGGCGGGAAGAGCCGCAGTCGGCGCGCGGCCAGTTCCAGGGCCAGCGGCAGTCCGCCCAGCAGCCGGCAGATCTCGGCGACGGCCGCGGCGTTCTCCAGGGTGAGGGCGAAGGCCGGGTCGGCCTCCCGGGCCCGGCGCACGAACAGCGCGACCGAGGCCACCTCCTGGAGCGCGTGCGGATCGGCAGCCGCCGAGGCCGGACCCCGCCGGGGCCCCGGCACCGGCAGCGGCGCCAGGGGCAGCAGCAGCTCCCCGTACACGCCGAGCGGCTCCACGGAGGTGGCCAGGACGAGCACGCGCGGATCGGCGGTGAGCTCCTCGAGGGCCTCGGCCGCGGCCGGGCGCGCCTCGTGGTCGCAGTCGTCGAGCAGCAGCAGGACCCGGCCGGACGCCTCGGACGCCTCGGACTGCTCCGACGACTCCGACGACTCCGAATGTTGCGACAGCTCGGACGGGGCCGGCCAGTCGCCCGGCGCCGTCGCGTCGAGCACCGCTGTGCGGGCGAACTCCCCGCCGACCTTCCGTACGGCCTCCGCGGCCAGCCGGCTCTTGCCCACGCCCGCCCGCCCGGTCACGGTCACCAGGCGCACCAACGGGTCCCGCAGCCGCTCGTGCAGCAGGGCGGTTTCGAGCTCCCGGCCGACGAGCTCGGCCGCCGGGGCGAGGGTCTGCGGCATGGTGTTCCCTCCGTGGGGGGATCGCGGGGACGGTCTCTCGGTCATGTGGGAACACCCGCCGGGTGGATCCGCCAGAGACCCGGGCGGATCTCCACGGCACGCGACACGGAGCCGGAGCCGGAGCCCGATCGCAGGCCCAGCGCGCGCAGGGAGCGCAACGCGTACACCTCCAGCCGCTGGTCGCGCAGGGTGCCCGCCAGTTCCAGGCACGCGCCGAACCAGGCCCGGGCGGTCTCCGGCTCCTCCTGGGCCAGCGCGAGCAGTGCGCGCGCACGGCTCGCCTCGAAGCGGCCGCGCGCGCGGCCGGGCGCCGACAGTGCGCCGAGCGCGTGCTCCAGCAGGGCGGCGGCCTCCACCGACTCCCCGGCATCCAGCCGCAGTTCGGCCAGTCCGACGAGTGCGCGCGCCACCTCCTCCTCGTCGTCCGACTCCCGGGCGAGCGCCAGGGCGGCCGAGAACAGCTCGTGTGCCCGGGCCACCCGCCGGTACTGCCAGGCGAGTTCGCCCAGTGAGCGCAGCATCCGAGCCCGGGCCGACCGGTCCCCGCACCGCTGCGCCGCGTCCAGGGCCAGCGCGTACGTGGCCTCACCGTCGTCCGGCACCCACCCGGCCAGGGCGTCCGTCAGCCGTACGGTCAGCGCCCACAGCCCGGCCCCGTGCGCGGCCCGGGCCAGCCGTACGAGCCCCCGCGCCCCCGAGTCCGACAGATGACCCGGCTCCGCTGCGGCGTCCGCGTACGCCCGGCACACGCGCTCCGTCGCCGCGCGCGCCACCTCGGGCGGGTCCTCCAGGGCCAGCCGCTCCACCGCCAGCAGCCGCAGCAGCTCCGGGAGGTGCCAGCCGTCCCGGGCCACCGCCACCAGCCGCTCGTCGGCCAGGGCCTCCAGCGCCACCGACGCCCGGGGCTCGGACAGGCCCAGCGCGGCCGCGGCCTGCCGGACCCCGAACCGGCCGGGCGGCAGCAGGGACAGCAGCCGGAACTCCCGCCGCCGGTCCCCGGGGCAGGCCGCGTACGCCTCGACGAGGCGCGCCCGGACGTCCACATCGCCGGTGCGCAGCGCGTCGAGGCGCGTGCGTTCGTCGCGCAGCCGGTCCGCCAGTGCGGCCGCCGTCCAGTGCGGCCGGGCCGCGAGCTGGGCGGCGGCGGCGCGCACGGCGAGCGGCAGCCGCCCGCACAGTTCGGCGATGTCGGCGACCGTGTCGGGGTCGCCGCCGTGCCCGGAGCCGAGGGCGGGAGCCCCGCCCCGGTGCCCGCCGAGGGTTCCGGCCGGCCCGCCGAACAGTCCCACGAGCCGCCGCGACTCCTCGGGGCGCCACGGCCCGAGCAGCATCGACCGCAGCCCGGGGAGCCCGGCGGGCACGCGGCGCGCGACGAGCAGCACCACGGCGCCCCGCACGGCCGGCAGCAGGGGCCGCACCTGGGCCTCGGAGGTCACCCCGTCCAGGAGCAGCAGGACCCGCGGGGCCGCCGGAGGGCCGTCCGCGGAGCCGGGGAGAGCACCGCAGGCGCGCACCACCCGGTCGAGGGTCTGCGCGGCGGTGGGCGGCGGGCCGATGCCGTCGTCCCGCAGGTCGAGGTGGACCCGCCCGTCGGGGAAGGCGTCCGCGACCCGGTGCGCGGCCTCGACCGCGAGGGCCGTCCGGCCGCTGCCCGGCAGGCCCGTCACGGCCACGCAGGCGCCCGCCGGGGCGGCCCGCAACATCCGTTCCAGCTCGGTGAGTTCCTCCGAACGGCCGGTGAAGCACGGGTCGGGGGCGGGCAGCGCGCCGGCCGCGGGGGACCAGGCCCCCGCGGCGGCGGCCGTGGCCGTCCCGCCGGCCCGGGCCGGACCAGTGCCCGCGTCGGTGGTGCTCCCGGCCCCGGCCGCCGCAGCACCACCCGTGCGCGACAGGGCCGGATCGCCCTCCAGGATGCGCCGCTGGAGCCGGCTCGACGCCGGACCCGGCTCGATCCCGAGCTCCTCGACGAGGGTCTCCCGCAGCAGCGCGAACACCCGCAGGGCCTCCGCCTGCCGGCCGCACCGGTACAGCGCCACCATCAGATGCGTGTGGAACTCCTCGTGCATCCGGTGCTCCGCGACCAGCTCCTGGAGCTCGGCGACCAGTTCGCGGTGCAGTCCGAGGTGCAGCTCGGCCCGGATCCGCTCGTCGAGCGCGCCGGTCCGCGCCTCCGCCAGCCGTACGGCCGCGCCCTCCAGCACCGGACCGTGCGGGGTGTCCGACAGCACCGGTCCGCGCCACAGGGCGAGCGCCCGCCGCTGCAGGTCCGCCGCGGCGGCGAAGTCCCCCTCCTGCAGCGCCTGGTGACCGCGGCGGGACAGCTCCTCGAAGGCCGCGCTGTCGAGGGCCTGCCCGTCCACCCGCAGCAGATAGCCCGGGCGCCGGGTGACGAGCGCCTCCCGGCCGTGCCGGGGATCGGCGCTCTGGAGGGTCTTGCGCAGGTGGGAGACGTACACCTGGAGCGTCGTCGTCGCGGTGCGCGGCGGCGCGTCCGGCCAGAGCTCGTCGATGAGGCTCTCCACCGACACGACCTCGTTCGCGCGGACCAGCAGCGTCCCGAGCACGACCCGCAGTTTGGCGGCCTGCGGGGCGTACGACACCGCGTGACCGCTGTCCGTGGGGACCGTATCGCCGGCCACCTCCAGCGGGCCCAGAATCCCGAAGCGCATGGCGGTCAGTAGTCCTGGACCACGGAGGTACGGGCCTCGGCCACCGCGCGGCGGCGCTGCGTCATCGTGAGCGTGACCGGGACGGTCGGCCGCCCCTCGTCGTCGCGCCCCAGCGGTCCGGCCACGGCGACGCAGCGCAGCGGCAGGTCGCGCTCGGCCGGCCCGCGGAAGTGCACCTGGCAGGCGCCGAGCGCGCTCCGCGCCGGGTTCAGCCCGTGGGTGCGGCCCGAGGCGAGCAGCGAGGTCTGGCGCATCGCCTCCAGCAGGTGCAGGCCGGAGAACTGGCCGTCCCCGCCGGTGAACACGGGAGAGACCCCGCCGGACAGCAGCCAGGTGCTCAGCCGGCCGCGCGAGACGTCGGTCGGTTCGCTGATCACGATGTTCTCGGGGGCGTAGCGGCCCGCCTCGGCGGAGTCGGCCGGACGCAGCGGCCCTTCCGGCGCGTCGTCGATCTCGGGCGCGGCCTGCAGGGCCTTGCGGGAGTGCTCGACGTGCTTGCGGTACAGGTTGGGCATCAGGAAGACCAGACCGGCCGCGCCCGTCGCGCAGGGGCGGCCGTCGATGGTCACCTGGAGGTGGAAGTCGAGCCCGCGCGGCACCTCGGCCACCACATTGGCGGGACGGGCCCTGATGTGGGTCGCCAGCGGTACGGGACGGGACCCGCCCGCGTCGGTGCGCCAGGCGGAGAGGTCCGTGAAGTCGAGGGCGAACCGGTAGAAGAGGCCGGGCCGGTCGTCGGGCACGCCGAAATAGCGGTGCCCGACGAACTCGCCGATCTCGCGCACCGTCTCGGTCGCGATCTGCAGGTCGTGGAAGTGGCCGGGGCCGTCGTTGAAGAGCGGGTGGGTGACCGGGGTCGCGCCGACGAGGGTGAAGTTCTCCTCACCCAGGCTGGGTGCGTCGAGGGCGTAGTACGCCCGCGTGGGCGGACGGTGGATCAGGTGCTGGGTGCCCGCGGTGGCGTGTCCGTGGATGGTGGGGGTCGAGGTCGTGCCGTTGTCGACTGTCATCGGACTCCTTCGTGGGGTACCCCCCTGCGGCGCGGGGCAGGGAACGGCGGCTCGCCCTGCGGGCGTGGACCGCCGGGGCTCCGGCTGGAGGAGATGCCGAGTCCCTCCTTCTGCGGAGATCCATGGTGGTCCGCCCGTACGCGGCCGGCCAGCCGCTGCCGGTGTCATCAAGGTGCATGGCAGCAACTCGTCCCGCCCCGGCCCCGGCCGCGCCGCACTACCGGCCCCCGGCTCGGCCCGGCCCGCCCGGCTCGGCCCGGACCCGGCCCGGCGGGCTTTAGCGGCCTCCATGCGCCGGGGCGGACCGTGGATCCCGAGGCCCCGCCCCCCGGGACGCCCCCACCCTCCGGGCGGGGCTTCGAACCTCCCGATCCCCCCGATGTTCGAAGCCACCGCTCGTCCCGATCCCGCCAGGGAGCCCCGTATGGTCACCACAGGGTCCGCGCGCACGCGGGACTCCGCACCCGCCGCGCCGGCCCCGCTGTCGGCCCGGCTCCGCTTCGGCTACGCCTCGGGCTCGCTCGTCACGGGCACCTTCACCACCCTCCCCGGCCTGCTGCTGCTCCCGTACCTCACCGACACCCTCGGTGTGGGCGCCGCGCTCGCGGGCGCGATCGTGTTCGTGCCCAAGGCCTGGGACGCACTGCTCAACCCCCTGGTGGGCCGGGCCAGCGACCGCACCCGTACCCGCTGGGGCGCCCGCCGCCCGTACGTCCTGCTCGGTGGCCTCGCCATGGCCCTGGCCTTCGCGCTGACCTTCGCGGGCCCGCTGCCCGGTACCGCCGGCGCCTGGTTCACGGCGGGCGGATACCTGCTCACCGCCACCGCGTTCGCCTTCTTCCAGGTGCCGTACGTCGCCATGCCCGCGGAACTCGCCGACCGCGACGAGGACCGTATGCGCCTGGTCGGCGGGCGGGTCGCGGTCATCGGCGTGGCGGCCCTGGTCACCGGCGCCGCCGCGCCCGCCCTCGTCGACGCCGGGGGCGGCGGCCTCGCCGGGCACCGCTGGGTCGGGGTCTTCGGCGCGGTGGTCATCGGCCTCGGTGCGCTCTGGGTCTTCGCCGGTACCGGCGAAGACCCAGAGCGCACCGGCCGGGTCCTGGAGAGCGAGCCCGCCCTGCGCCGCCAGTTCGCCGCCGCCCGGGGCAACGCGTCCTTCACGGCGCTGCTGCGCTGCGTGGTGGTCCAGTCCGTCGCCACCGGCGTACTCCTCGCGGGCGCCCCCTACTTCGCCGACCACGTGCTGAGGGACTCCGCCGGGGTCGGCGCGCTGGTGGTCGCCTTCGTCGCCCCCAACCTCCTCACCGTCCCTCTCTGGTCCCGGCTGCGCGGCCGCCGCGGCTACGCCTTCGCCTCCGCGCTCTTCGCCACCGGCTGCCTGCTCCTCCTCGCTGCGCCCCTGCTGCCCCTGTCGGCGGTACTGCTCGTCATGGCGCTCGCGGGCACCGGCCACGCGGGCCAACTGCTCTTCCTGTACGCGATGCTGCCGGACTGCATCGCCCGGGACACCGCCCGTTCCGAGCGCCGCCGGGCCGGCATCCTGTCCGGCCTGTTCACCACCGGTGAGGGCCTGGGTGTCGCCCTCGGCCCCTTCCTCTACGGGGTCGTGCTCCAGCTCTGCGGCTACGTCTCCTCCGGAACCGGCCGCGCCGCCGAGCAGACGGAGACCGCCGAACTCGGCATGCTGGCCGGCTTCGCCCTCCTTCCGGCCCTCGCCACCGCGGTCGCCGTCGCCCTGCTGCGCGGCTACGACCGTACGGAACCCCCGTGCCGCCCGGACCCCGCGAAGGGCCCCGGCCGCCCCTACCGACCCCTCATCCGCCGCCGCACGGATGACACGGGTGGGCGAGGCACCGCACCCCCGGGATGATGGGACGGGACGATCATGAATCGCGGGCATCGGGGGATGGCGTGACGTACACACAGGGGTGGGACGCGGCCCAGGTCGGCTTCGGCCCGGGGGTACGGACCCTGATCGAGGAGGAACTCGTACCGGACCGCGGCGTCGTCGTCCGGACCGGGACGTACGTCGTCGATCCGCCCTTCTTCGGCAACGGCGACATCGGGCGGGTCGCCGTCTGCGGCGCCGTCAACGAACTGGCCGTCACCGGCGCCGAACCCCGGCACGTCGCCCTCGGCATCGTGCTGGAAGCCGGGCTTGCGCTGGATCTGGTCCGCAGGCTCACCGCCTCCGTGCGCACCGCCGCCGCCGAGGCAGGGGTCGCGATCGCCGCCGTCGACACCCAGGTCGTCCGGGCGGGAGAGGCCGACCGGGTCTTCGTCACCGCGACGGCCTTCGGGGTGCTCGGCGGCGGCGCGCCCCTGGACCTGCACACGGTCCGGCCCGGCGACCGGATCGTCGTGACCGGGCCGCTGGGCAGCCACGCCGCGCACCTCGTCTCGCTGCGCGACGGCCTCGGGTACGAGCACCACGTGCCCAGCGACTGCGCACCCCTGGCGGGCCTGATGCGGACGGTCGGCGCCGACCTGCGCCATGCCCGGACCGTGGTCGCGGGAGGCCTGGCCGAGGTCCTGCGCCAGTGCGCCGCGGGCCGCGGGCTGACCCTGCGGGTGGACGAGGCGGCCCTGCCCGTGCGCCACGAGGCCCGGGTGGCCCTCGGCGCCCGGGGGCTGGCCCCGCTGGACGCGGCGTGCGCCGGCTGCCTGTGCCTGTTCGTCCCGCCGGAGCGCACCGGCCGGGTGCTGGCGGCGCTGCACGCCCACCCGCACGGCCGCCGGGCCGCCGTCGTCGGCGAGGTCACCGCCGACCCCATGGGCGACGTGGAGTTCCTGGCGCACGACGGTCGACTCCACGCGCGGACCGTTCCCTTCGGTTCCGTTCCCGAACGGCTGCTCTGACCGGCCCGGCCCCGGGCCGCGTCAAGTGCGTTGCGTGAACAGTCGGTTGATCTGCGCGTGAGGTGAGCCTTCGGCGCATATGCTCGCTTCGTACACCCGCATTGCGTACATCCGTACGTCGTGCAGCTGTGCTTCCGCATGCCTCGCAGCCGTAAGGGGACCGCGCCGTGAGTGTCCGTATCCAACCCTCCTCCCAGGTCGACGAGAGCGCCGAACTCGGTGAGGGAACCACGATCTGGGATCTGGCACAGATCCGCGAGGAGGCCCGGCTCGGCCGCGGCTGCATCGTGGGGCGCGGGGCGTACGTGGGGCCGGGCGTGCGGATCGGCAACCACGTGAAGCTGCAGAACTACGCGCTCGTCTACGAGCCCGCGGAACTGGGTGACGGGGTGTTCATCGGCCCGGCGGCGGTGCTCACGAACGACTTCTACCCGCGTGCGGTCGACCCCGAGGGCCGGATCAAGCGCGACGGCGACTGGGAGGCCGCCGGGGTGGTCGTCGCCGAGGGGGCCTCGCTGGGGGCCCGTTCGGTGTGCGTGGCCGGGGTGCACGTCGGGCGCTGGGCGCTCGTCGCGGCCGGCGCCGTGGTGTCCAAGGACGTACCGGACTTCGCGCTCGTCGCGGGCGTACCGGCCCGGCGCATCGGCTGGGTGGGGCGGGCCGGTGTCCGGCTGGTGGAGCGCGCGGGTGAGCCGGGCACCTGGGAGTGCCCGCGCACCGGAGCGCTGCACGACGAGAAGGACGGGACGCTCATCGAGCGAACCTGACGGAATGTCGGCAATTTAGGGCACCGGCATTTCCTCAAAACCACAATCAACGAACATCCGCGGGCATAACGTGTCCATGCACACGGGATCTGAGCAGGCAACAGGCCATGTTCAGTGGGGGGTTGTGTACGACGCGGGCACCGAGGGCAGTGCCATGTCCGGCGTGGATCCACCACGCCCGACGACACTGCCGATTCACGCGTGTCCCGGTCCGAGGCATCGCTGGGGGGATCCAGACGCCGGCTCCGGACGGTTCGTGCCATCGGCGTGACATCGCCGCGGGCACGGACGCCGTCATGCGCAGTCCCCCTCCACGGAGCGACGACCGCCAGGTCCGTCCGAGGAGAACGATCAGAGGGGGTAGGTGTGTTGGAGCCGAACAGCTCGGACATACGGGGTGCGGGGAGCACCAGGGGATTCGGGGTGGGGACCCGATGAACACCACACGATTAGAGGCACTGGCTCACGAGGACGCGTCGCTGCACGCCCTCGCCGAGCGGCTGCTCGCGCTGGCCGAGGCGGGGCTTCCCGCGATGTACCTGCCGGACGCCGAGAACTTCGTGTTCACCAGGGCGGGAGTGGTGTCGCCCGACGGCACCCGCAGCCTGGAACCGCGGGGAACGAGCACCCGGTACGCGGCCATCACCGCGCTCGGCGCCCGGTTCCTGCCCGAGGACCGCCAGCGCGCCCTCTTCGGCGGGCGCTCCGCGGCGGAGTTCACGGGAATACTCGTGGAGCGGTTGCCGGGGGTGGTGAACCTCGGCGACGCGGCGCTCATCGCCTGGGCCGCCGCGGAGACCGGCCACCCCAAACTGTCCGACGCGCTCGACCGGGTGGCCGCGCTGGACGTACCCGGCCGGCCGCAGTACACGGTCGAGGCGGCCTGGGTGCTCTCCGCCCTCACCGCCGCCCGCGCCGTGCAGGACGTGGAGGACCGCCTCGCGGTGGCCCGCGGGCGGCTGCTCGCGGCGAGGGTCGGCGACAGCCCGCTCTTCCCGCACGCCACCGCACCCGGCCTGGTCCCCGGCTACCGGTCCCACGTGGCCTGTTTCGCCGACCAGACCTATCCGCTGCAGGCGCTGGCCCGGCTGCACGCGAGCGGCGAGGACCCGGAGGCCCTCGCGGCCGCCGACGCCTGCGCCGCCCGCATCTGCGAGCTGCAGGGCGACGGCGGACAGTGGTGGTGGCACTACGACGCCCGCGAGGGCGGCGTGGTGGAGGGCTACCCGGTGTACAGCGTGCACCAGCACGCGATGGCGCCCACCGCCCTGTTCGACCTGGCCGAGGCCGGGGGAACGGACTTCGGCGCGGCGATCCGGCGCGGGCTGCGCTGGATGACCGACGTACCCGAACTCGCCGATCCCACCGGGAACCCGCGGGAGCCGATGATCCGCGAGGACTTCGGCGTGACCTGGCGCAAGGTCTACCGCGGCGACCCCGGGAAGGCCGTCCGGGCCGCTCGCGGGCTCACCACCCGGGTGGCACCGCGGGCCCGCCTCGCACCCCTCGACCGGATCTTCCGGCCGGGCGCGGTGGACCGCGAGTGCCGTCCGTACGAGTTCGGCTGGATGCTCTTCGCCTGGCTCGGAGGGCCCCGGAGATGACACGACGACAGACCCTCTTCGGGGTCCCGCTCGACCCCCTGACCATGGACGAGACCGTGCAGCGCTGCCTGGACGCGGTGCGGCGCGGAGAACAGATCGAGATCGGCATGGTCAACGCGGCCAAGTTGGTCAACATGCGGCGCGACCCCCTCCTCGCCGAGGCGGTCGCCGGCTGCGACCTGGTCCTGGCCGACGGCCAGGCGGTCGTCTGGGCCGGCCGGGTACTGGGCGTCCGGCTGCCCGAACGGGTGGCGGGCATCGACCTGTTCATGCGCCTGCTGGCCGCCGCCGAGGTGGCGGACATCCCCGTCTACCTGCTCGGCGCCCAGGAGGACGTCCTGGAGATGATGCTCGGGCAGATCTCCGAGCGCTTCCCGAAACTGCGGGTCGCCGGCAGCCGCAACGGCTACTTCGGCGACGGTGACCAGGAGGGCATCGCGGACGCCATCGCAGACAGCGAGGCGCGGCTGCTGTTCCTCGGCATGACCTCGCCCAAGAAGGAGATCTTCACCGCCGGCTACGGCAAACGCACCGGGGCCCACGTGGTCCACGGCGTCGGCGGCTCCTTCGACATCCTCGCCGGCATCACCAAGCGAGCCCCCCTGGTCTGGCAGCGGATGGGACTCGAATGGTTCTACCGCACCCTCCAGGAACCGCGCCGTCTCGGCAAGCGCTACCTCACCACCAACGCCGCCTTCCTCGTCATGACGGTCCGGGAACTCATCCACCGCACACCGTCCGCCCCTTCCGCGAACAGGAGTTACTGATGCGCGTCGTCGTCGTGGGACAGGGATACGTCGGACTGCCGCTGGCCATCCGGGCCGCCGAGGTCGGACACCAGGTGATCGGTTACGACGTGGACACCCGGCGGGTCAAGAGCCTCGCCGCCGGTGAGTCGTACGTCGAGGACGTCTCCTCCGAACGGCTGGCCCGGGCGCTGGCGCGCGGCACCTACCGTCCCAGCGAACTGGCCCGGGACTGCGGCGGCTTCGACGTCGCCGTCGTCACCGTCCCGACACCTTTGCAGGACGGAGCCCCCGACCTGCGCTACATCGAGGAGTCGGCGCACACCCTGGCCCGCTTCCTGCGCCCCGGTGCCACCGTCGTCCTGGAGTCCACCACCTACCCGGGCACCACCGAGGAGCTGTTCGCGCCGATCCTGGAGGACGGCTCCGGGCTCACCGCGGGCGCCGACTTCCACCTCGGCTACAGCCCCGAGCGGATCGACCCCGGCAACACCGTCTGGGGCTTCCAGCAGACCCCCAAGGTGGTGTCCGGAGTCGACGCCCGGTCCCTGAAGGCCGTCGAGGCCTTCTACGGGGACCTCGTCGACACCACCGTGCCGGTGCGCTCCCCCAAGGAGGCCGAGCTGGCCAAACTGCTGGAGAACACCTTCCGGCACGTGAACATCGCCCTCGTCAACGAGATCGCCATGTTCGCCCGGCACCTGGACATCGACGTCTGGCAGGCCATCGAGGCGGCCTCCAGCAAGCCCTTCGGCTTCATGAAGTTCACCCCCGGCCCGGGCGTCGGCGGCCACTGCCTGCCCATCGACCCCTCGTACCTCAACTGGCGGGTGCAGCGCGAGCTCGGCCAGAACTTCCGCTTCGTCGAACTCGCCAACGACATCAACAACCACATGCCCGAGTACGTGACGCGGCGCGTGATCGACGCGCTCAATGCCAAGCGCCGCTCGGTCAACGGCTCCAAGATCCTGCTGCTGGGCCTCGCCTACAAGAAGAACACCGGCGACGCCCGGGAGTCGCCCGCCGTGCGCATCGCGCAGCTCCTCCTCGACATGGGCGCCAAGGTCCGCGCGGCCGACCCCCACGTGGTGGAGAGCATCAAGGTCGACGCCCGTCTCGTGCGGGTCGAGCCGACCCGCAAGGAACTGGCGGCCGCAGACGTGGTGGTGCTGCTCACCGACCACGACTCCTTCGACTACCAGCTGGTCACCGAGCACGCCTCCTTCGTCCTCGACTGCCGCAACCGGGTCTCCGGACCCACCGTGGAGGTGCTCTGACCCCGTGACCAGGATCGTCTGCGTGGCCGGAGCCCGGCCCAACTACATGAAGATCAAACCGGTGATGGACGCACTGGAGCGCCGCGGCGCCGAGGTGATCCTCGTCCACACCGGACAGCACTACGACGAGTCCATGAACGACGTGTTCTTCCGCGACCTCGGCATCCGGCCGCCCGACCGCTACCTGGGCGCCGGATCCGGCAGCCACGCGCAGCAGACCGGGCGGGTCATGGCCGCCTTCGAGCCACTGCTCGACGAATTGGCCCCGGACGCCGTCGTGGTGGTCGGCGACATCAACTCCACCCTGGCCTGTGCCCTGGTCACCGCGAAGGCCGGCCCGCTGCTGGCCCATGTGGAGGCCGGGCTGCGCAGCCGGGACTGGACCATGCCGGAGGAGGTCAACCGGGTCGCCACCGACCGGCTCAGCGACTACCTGCTGGCGCCCTCGCCCGATGCCGCCGTGAACCTGCGCGCGGAGGGCTACCGGGAGGACCAGATCCACGTCGTCGGCAACGTCATGATCGACACCCTCCTCGCCAACCTGGACCGGGCCCGGCAGTCGGACATCCTGGACAGGTACGGCCTCACCCGCGGCGGATACGGCCTGGTCACCCTGCACCGGCCGGCCAACGTCGACGACCCCGGGGCACTGCGCGGCCTGCTCAAGGCCCTGGGCGAGATCGCCGACCGCTGTCCGCTGCTGCTGCCCGTGCACCCGCGGGCCGCCGAGCGGCTGGCCGAGCTGGGCGTGCCCGGCGGCATCCGGACGGTACCGGCCGCCGGGTACCTCGACTTCATCGCCCTGCAGGACTCCGCCCGCCTGGTGCTCACCGACTCCGGGGGCATCCAGGAGGAGACCACCGCGCTGGGGGTGCCCTGCGTGACCCTGCGGGAGAACACGGAGCGCCCCATCACCGTCGAGGAGGGCACGAACGTGCTGGCGGGCACGGATCCGGAGCGCATCACGGCCACCGTGAACCGGGTCCTCGACCATCCGCCCGCGCCGCGCTGCCCCGAACTCTGGGACGGCCGGGCGAGCGAGCGGATCGCCGCGGTCCTGCTCGACGGGCCGCCCGCGCACTCCCGGCCGCGCCCGACCGACCTCGTGTCGCGCGGGCCGGCCACCGATCGACAGCACGTGCTGTAAACGCAATTCGAAGGGGAAGACCATGGATCTCGCGGAGATCTGGCGGGTCATGCGCAGGCGCTGGTACGTCCTGCTGCCCGGACTGCTGATCACGGCGGCGCTCACCGCCGCCGTGTACCTGCTGGTCCCGGTGGAGTACCGGTCGCAGAGCACGGTGACCCTGCTGAACTCGAAGAAGGCCACGGTGGCCTTCGACGGCAACCCCTTCCTGAGCACCCAGGCCTCGCTCACCGGAATGGCCGACGGCCTGGCCCGCAACCTCAACTCCGACGACTCCAAGGCCGACCTCAAGGCCCTGGGCGTCACCGGAGTGCACGAGGCGAAGATCGCCGACAACGCGCTGGGCCCCTACATGTGGCTCAGCGTCGTCGGGACCGACCCGGCCGCCGTGCTGAAGTCGGACGAGATCCTCACGACGTACGCCGAGAAGCGGCTGCTGGAGTTCCAGAACCAGCAGTCGGTGACCCCCGACGCCATGATCCGGATGGCCACGATCGTGCCTCCCCAGAAGCCCGAGGCACAGACCAAGGCCAGGCTGCAGTTCCTGGTCATGGCGGGCGCGCTGGGCTTCGTGCTCAGCCTGGTGGCCACCTTCTTCGTGGAGGCCCGGGGGCGCCGGGGTGCGTCGTCCGGCAAGCACCGGCCCGCCCCGGGCGAGGGCGGCGAACCGGCCGCCTCCGACGCCGACGACCCGACGGCCACCCTGCGCATGACCGTCGCCCACCCGGCCGGCTCCGGCGCGGCCGGCTCCCGTACGGCCGGATCGCCGTGACCGGCCCGGCGGCGGACACCGAGAGCGCCGCCCCGGCGGCGCCCTCGCTGGGGCGCAAGGTCGGCTCCGCGGCCAAGTGGAGCCTGATCAACACCGTGGTCATGCGGCTCGGCAACTTCGCGACCGGCATCGTCCTGGCCCGCTTCTTCCTCGGTCCCGAGGCCTGGGGCGTGTACGGCATCGCCCAGACCGTCCTGCTGGTCCTCCTCTCCGCCAACGAACTCGGCGTCTCGCTGGCGATCGTGCGCTGGGAGGGCGACCCGCGCCGCTTCGCCCCGACCGTCCTCACCCTCAGCGCCGCCTCCAGCTGCCTGCTCTACGCCGTGCTGTTCGCGATCGCCCCCGCGGTGGCCGGGGTGCTCGGCTCGCCCGAGGCCTCCGGGGTCCTGCGCGTGATGTGCCTGTGCGTGGTCCTCGACGGCCTCTCCCAGGTGCCCGCCGGCTTCCTCACCCGGGAGTTCGCACAGGGCCGGCGGATGGCCGTCGACGGCCTCAACTTCGTCCTCAGCACCGCCGTGACCCTGCTCCTCGCCGTCGACGGCTGGGGCGCGATGAGTTTCGCCTGGGGCTCCGTGGTGGGCAACGTGGCCGCGCTCATCGGCTGTTGCCTCGCCGCCCCCGGCACCCTCAGGTTCGGCTGGGACCGGGAACAGGCCCGGGCGCTGCTCCGGTTCGGGCTGCCGCTCGCCGGAGCCAGCATGCTCGCCCTCGGCGTGGTCAACGTGGACACCATGGTGGTGGGTTCGGCCCTGGACCCCCTCGCCCTCGGCTTCTACGTGCTCGCCTTCAACATCTCCGGCTGGCCCGTGCGCATCATCTCCGAGGCAGCCCGCCGCGTCTCCTTCGCGGGCTTCTCCCGGCTGGCCGACTCACCAAAGGCGCTGGCCGCCGGATTCAGCCGTGCCCTCGGGGTCGTGATGGCCGGCACCGTACCGATCTGCGTCCTGCTCGCCGCCCTCGCCGCCCCCGTCGTGGAACTGATCTACGGCGAACGCTGGCTGCCCGCCGCCCGGGCGCTGCCCTGGCTGATGGCGCTCGGCCTGGTCCGCATCGGCTGCGAACTCGCCTACGACTGCCTGGTCGCCATCGGCCGCCGCCGCTCGCTCATCGGCGTCCAGGGACTCTGGCTGGTGATCCTGATCCCGGTCCTCGTGATCGGCGCCCGCACCGGCGGGATCGTCGGCGTGGCCCAGGGACACGTCCTGGTCGCCGGGGCCGTCGTGGTCCCGGTGTTCCTCCTCGCCCTGCACCGCGGCGGCATCCGCCTGGGCACCGTGGCCCGGGCCTGCGCCTGGCCCCTCCTCGGCGGAGCGGTGATGGCAGCCGTACTCCTCCTCCTGGAGCGGTACCTGGGCGACAGCGTGCTCGCGCTCCTGGCGACCGGAGCCGCCGGCACCCTGTGCTACGTCCTGTGCATCCTGCCCGGCCGGGCATTACTCAAGGGGTAGGCCGCCGTGACCCAGCACCGAAGGCGCCTGACGGCGTGGCTGCTCGCCGGAGTGGTCCTGGCCGTCGTCCTCACCCTCTACCGGGCGGACCGCACCGCCATGAGCGAGCACTCGGCGGCCCCCGGCGTCACCGGGAGCGCCACCCCCTCCGCCACGGCGCCACCACCCACCCCCTCGGTCCCGCCGGCCACCTCCGGCCCGCCCTCCCCGACCGCCTCCTCGCAGGGGACGGGCGAACCACCGCCCGCCACCGCCGAGCCGGCCTGCACCTCGCCCGGTACCTGCGGGTTCCCCGACGCGAGCAGCACCGGCCCGCGGATCGGGCTGGAACGGCACGACACCGGGAACATGTCCGTCAAGAAGGACGGCACGGTCATCAAGGGCTGGGACATCCACGGCTCCCTCGACATCTACGCCAACGACGTCACCGTCATCGACAGCAGGATCACCTCGACCAACTGGTGGGGCATCAACCTGCGTCCCGGCTTCGGCGGACTGAAGGTCCTGCACACCACGATCACCGCCGTACCGGGCAAGGGCCCCGACAACGGAGGCGTCAACTACGCCGTCTCCAACATGGGCGGCAGCTCGATCGAGGTCGGCTGGTGCGACATCTCGGTGTTCGGCAACGCCCTGTCCATGGGCCAGGGCGATCTGCACGACAACTACGTCCACGACCTCGTTGCCTTCCGCAACCAGGGCGGGGAATGGCAGCACACCGACGCCGTCATCAGCGGAGGCGGCAACAAGGGCCGGCTGATTATCCGCCGCAACACCCTGCTCAACCCCACCGCGGTGGACCGGGGCGCCACCGCGGCCGTGGGCCTGTTCGCCGACACCGGAGTGGTCTCCTCCGTCGTCGTCGAGGGCAACTGGCTCGCCGGGGGAGCGTATGCCCTCTACGGCGGCGGCCCCGGCGCCACCGGAATCCAGGTCACGAACAACGTCTTCTCCACGCAGTACCACCCGGCCGCCGGGGCCTACGGGGCGGCCACCGCCTGGAACGCGGGCGGCGCCGGGAACGTGTGGAAGGGCAACCGCATGTCCGACGGCAGACCCGTCGACCCCCCACCCGCCTCCTGACCACCGAGAGGACCGACAGGACATGATGCGCCGGATCGCGCGGGCCCCCTGGGAACTGCTCAAGCGGACCTTCGGCTGGCTGGTGCTCTTCGAAGCCAGGAACAAGGTCCTGCTGGCCCCCTCCGCCCTGCGGCTGCGCCGCCTGGAGGACACCGAGACACGCCGGCTCGCCGCAGACCTGGGCGAACCCCCGGCCGCCCTGGTCGCCACCGTCATCCCCACCCACCGGCGCCCCGGGGCCCTGCGCGCGGCGGTCCGCTCCGCGCTGGACCAGTCGGTCACCGACCAGGTGGTCATCGTCGTCGACGACGGCGCAGGCCTTCCCGAACTACCGTCGGACCCGCGGCTGTTCGCGGTGTCCCTGGCCCGCAACACGGCGACCGCCGGAGTCGTGCGCAACGTGGGCATCCGGCTGACCAGGTCGCGCTACGTCGCCTTCCTGGACGACGACAACCTGTGGGAGCCCGACCACCTGGAGCAGGCCCTGGCCGCGCTGGAGGCCCCCGACGGACCCGATGCCGTCTACACCGCGCTGCGCAGGGTGCTGCCCGACGGCACGGACCACGACGTCCTCTCCGTGGCCTTCGACCGCCGCCGCGCCGCCCACGAGGCCTTCCTCGACACCAACGCCTTCGTGGCGCGCCGCAACCGCTCCCTGTACTTCAGCCGGCTGCGCCGCACCCCCGAGGTGCTGCCCCGGGAGGACTGGGAACTCGTACGCCGCTACGCCCGCCGCCACGAGGTCCGCCACCTGCCCCGGCCGACCGTCCGCTACCTGGTCAACCCGGCGAGTTTCTACACCGCCTGGGACGGCCCCTGAGCCCTGTCGACAAAGTACTCGGCGGCCGAGCACGCCCCGCGGCGGCGGTGCCGGGCGGTCCGTCCGGCTGAATGGAAACCCGCTGGTGGGCGTGGATTCGGCCCCCGTAGACTCCGGTGCTCGTGACCGAGATCAGCACCGCCCCGACCACCGTCCCCGCCACGCCCGCCGCGTCCACGCTCGCCGCGGACGCCGAGTCGGTCGGGGCTGCCGTGGCCGCCGCAGGCCGGGGCCTGATCGACCGTGAGACGGTCGCGGAGGTGGTCACGCTCTGCGCGGTCGCCGGTGAGCACCTCCTGGTCATCGGCGCGCCGGGCACCGCCAAGTCCGAGGCCGTGCGCCGGATCGCCGGTCGGCTCGGCGGCCGCTACTTCGAGTACCTGCTCGGCCGGTTCACCGAGCCGAACGAGCTGTTCGGCCCCGTCGACCTGCGCGGCCTGCGTGAGGGCCGGGTCGAGTTCGAGACCGCCGGGATGCTGCCCGAGGCCGAGATCGCCTTCCTGGACGAGGTGTTCCTCGGATCCACAGCCGTGCTCAACACCCTCCTCGGACTGCTCAACGAACGGGTCTTCCGCCGCGGCCGCACCGTCCTCGACAGCCCGCTGCGGGTCTGCGTCGGCGCCGCCAACCACCTGCCCGACGACCCCGCCCTGGCCGCCTTCGCCGACCGCTTCCTCGCCCGCGTGTTCGTCGAGCCGGTGGCCGACGCCCGGCTGGAGGAACTGCTCGAGGCCGGCCGCCGCCCCGCGGTCGCGTCCGCAGCGCCGGCCGTCCCCGGAGGCCTGCTCGCCGCCGTCGACAGGCTCGCCGCGGCCGCCCGCGCCTGCGACCTCGACGAGGTCACCCCGCTGGTCGGTACCGCGCTGCGGCGGCTGCGCAGTGCCGGGGTGCCGGTCGGCGACCGCCGGGCGGTGCGCTCGCAGAAGCTGGTCGCGGCCGCCGCCGTGCTGGACGGCCGGACCACCGCATCCGCGCGTGACCTGTGGGTACTGCCGCTGATCGCCCCGACCGCCGACACCCAGGCGCTGGCCCGCGACACCCTCGCAGACCTGGTGGAGAAGGCCGCCAACCGCAGCCTGGTGCACGCCGCCGAAGAGCTGTCCCGCAGCACCGCCGCGCGCGCCGAGCGGCTGGCCCGCACCGGCACGGCCCTGCTCGCAGCGCACCGGAACCTCCCCGAAGGACGGGACTCGCGGCTGCGGTTGGAGGCCGCTCTGCGCGAGATCGACGCGGGCTTCGAGCCGGCCGACCTGCCCGCCGCGCTGGCCGGGATACGTGCCGAGCTGGTCGCGGCGGTCGCCCCCTCGTGACCGCCGCCCAGCCGTCTCCGCCCGCCCCTGAGCCCGCCCTTCCGCAGTCCTTTCCGCTCCGGTGGGAGCGCCGTGAGCCCCCGCTCCCGGCCGCCGCCGTCCTCGCGGTGGGCGACGCGGTGCCCGGCCTGGCCGCCGCGGCCCTCGAGCGGGTCCGCGACGGCGCCCGCCTCGGCGTGCTCGCCGACGACGGTCCGGGCCTGCCGGCCGCCGACCGCGCGCTGCTCGTGCTCGGCGCCGAGGCGGACCTGCCGTGGGCCGACGGCGCCCGCTACCTGGGCCGCGACGCCGGCCTGCTGGTCCCCACCACGGCCCGCCCCGCGCCGGCCGCCCCGCTCTGGCGCCGGGCCATCGGCGCGGTCGAGGGCCAGCTCTGTGTGCTCGTCCCGGGCCGTGCGCTGGTCGCCGACCCACCCGCGCCGGTCACTTCCCCGGACGCCCTGGACCCCTTCACCCGGCCGGAGGGCGCCGACCCGGACGGCGCCGGGGGCGGCACCCGATGATGCGGCCGCAGCAGCCTGCGCGCCGCCGAGCCGCCGCGGGGCAGCCGTGTGCCGCGCCGTCCCCGGCCGGGGCCGCCGGCCCGGCGCCCGTACCGCCCCGCGTATCCGTTCCCGGCTCCGCCCCGCCGCCCCGCGGCCGGGCCGCCTCTCCGTGGAGTGCCCGCCGATGAAGACCACCCGCCTGCCCGCCGCACTCGCCCCCTGGGCCGGCACCCTCTCGGCCATCACTCCTGAACTCGCCGTCGCATTCGGCCCGTTGCTCCAACGCCTGGACGCCCTGGTCGGTGAGCGCGAGCCCGTCGCCGATGTGGTCGGCGACCCCGACGGCCTCGGCGGCCTCGCCCGCTCGGGCCGGCCGGACCGGCTGCTGCCGTCCGAGTGGCTGCTCGCCGACGAGTACCCGGACGAGTTCCTGCGCCGCTTCGTCGACGGCGAACTGCTCCACCTGGCTCCCGAGTTCCGCACCCCGGCGGTCCGCGGCAGGATCGCCGCCCTGGTCGACACCGGCCCGACCCAGGCCGGCGCGGGCCGGTTGGTCCAGCTCGCCGCGCTCCTCGTCCTGCACCGCCGGGCGGCCGCGCGCGGCACCGAACTGGTCGTCGTCGTCCTCGGCGACCCGTACGGGCGCCGGCTCACCGGCGACCTCGCCGAGCTGCTTCCGGCCTGGCTGGCCGCACGCCGACCGGTCGACCCGACGCCCTCGGACGTGCAGCACGCGCTGGACGGCCTGGACACCGCCGATCAGGCCTGGCTGCTGACCTCGCCGCGCCTCGCCGAACGGCTCCCGGCGCGCTCCAGGGTCCTGACGAGCGAGCCCACCCGCTGGTCCGCCGACGGCGCCGGCCATGCCGCCGTCCGGCTCGACGGCGCGACGGTCGAACTCCCGCTGCCCGCAGGCGGGATCGCCGTACGGGCGCTGCGCGGGGCGGAGTTCCGCCGGGCCGAGCCGGTCCCGGCCGGCGGGCCGGCCGCCGATCCCGGGGGAGCGGCCGGCCGGGCGCTGCCCGCCTTCACCACCGACGCCCGCACCCTGCTTGCCCGGGGCCGGCGGGCCACCACCCTGCTCGCGGCCAACCTGCCGAACGGCGACGCCCGCATCACCACCACTGTCCGGGCGCGCCGCCACGACCTGCCCGGGCCGGTGCTCGCCGCCGGCCGGACCGGCCGGCGCCTGATCGCCCTGTACGTCCGGGGCGGCGAGCTGGTCCCGTACGTCAGTGGCCGGCCGCTCGGCGAGCGCGGCGGGTACACCGCCGATCTCGCCGCCTTCGGGGTCGGCCGCGACGATGCCGTGCCGGAGGAACTGTTCGCCCGCCCGGTCCTGCCGCTGCTGCGCGCCGGTACCGACCTGCTGCTGCCGCTGGCCGGGCGCTGGTGGCGGATCGGCCCGGACGGCAGCGTCGCCGAGGACGGCGCGCTCGGCCGGGGAGCGCAGGACCGGCCGCACTTCAACCGGTTCCGCGAGCCGAGGCTGCTCGACAGCCAACCGCTTCACGAGGCGGCCCGCGACGCCCGCCACTTCCTGCACGGAGGCGGCTCCCAGGCCTGGTCGCAGGACGGCCGGACCTGGCAGGTGCGGACCGGGTCGGGGGACGAGAGCCGCATCTCCTTCCGCGAGAACGCCGACGTGATCGGCCTCGTCCACGACGGGGGGACGCCCGCGCTGATCACCGTCAGCCGCAGCGGCCTCGTGGTGCGCGGCGTGCGCGCCGACGGTGTGCGGACCCTGACCCGCTTGTCCGGCGGCTCCGGGCCGCCGGCCGTGCACTCGTCCCTGCCGCTGATCGCCGCCGAGACCCGGCCGGGCCGGATCGTGGTCGGCGACGCCAACACCGGCAGGATCCACTTCTCGATCGGGGACACCGAGTGAGCAGCGCCACCCAGGGCACGGCGTTCCGCGCCACCGTCACGGCCACCGGGTTCGTCCTCGACGTGCCCGTGATCGGCCCGGCCGAGGCCGCCGAGCGTGCCATCGCCTCCTGGCAGGACGGTGCCGATCTGCGGCAACTGCCGGACGGGCGATGGCTCTTCGTCCTGGCCGCGCCCGTGGAGATCCGCGCCGACCGGGCTCCCGGGCTCCCCGTCGTGCGGACGGACCGCGGCGCGCAGGCCGCCGTCGGAGCCGACGCCACCGCAGCGGTCGCCGGGCACCTCGCGGTGGCTGCAGGAGGAGTGACGGTCATTCATCGGATCGCAGAACTGGCGGAGCTGGACCCTGCCGGGTGGCTCGACCTGTCCGGGCTCACGCTCCACCGCCCTCGACCGGTCGGCGCCACCGAGCCCGAGGCCGAACCCGTCGTGGAGTCCCTGCCGCGGCAACCAAGGCCCGACCTGCGCGCGGCCGCCGGCATCGCACCCCGGACGGAGCGGGCCCGGCGGCTCACCGAGGACGCCCCGGCCGGTGCCCGTCGCCGGGGGGCGCCGTTCGCGGGGCGTCCGCGTCCGCGGCCGTCTTCCGTGACCGGCCCGTTCGCCTTGGCCATTGTCGTCCTCCTCGTGGTGCTACCCCTCCTCGTCGTCGTCGCGTCGCAGGGCGGCACCTTCCACGTCGGCGTGCTGCTGCTCGCGTTCGCCGCTGGCCCGGCAGCCGCCCGCTTCCGTCAGCGCAACAGCGGCGCCGCACCGGGTCCGGAGGGTTCGGCCGCCGGGGCCGGCGCCGCCACCTCTGAACCGGAGCCCGGCCGCTCGCGCGGCCGCGCCCGCCGCCCCCTGTTCAACGCACTCCTGGCCCGCCTGGCGATGCGTACGGCGGGCCCGCTGATCCAGGGCCGGCACGCCCGCTACCTGCGTGAGCTGACCACCGCGTTCGAGCAGCGCCGCTGGGAGGACGCCCTGCGCGACGCGATCCGGCTGACGGGCGGCCGGCCGGCCGAGCAGAAACCTTGGCTCGCCCTCGGCCTGCCCAGCCGTTACGAGGGCGCCCTGCGCCCCACGCCCCGGGCCGGCGGTTCCGGCGCCGCCTCGCCCCTCTCCGGGCCCACCGTGCACCAGCACCTCGCCGCGCTCTACCAGCGGGCCGCCGAGGGCCTGGAGCGCGAGGGCAGGATCGACGAGGCCGCATTCGTCCTCGCCGACCTGCGGGACGCCCCGGCCGAGGCGGTCGCGTTGCTGGTCCGGCACGGCCGCACCGTACAGGCGGCAGAGCTGGCGGAGGGCCGCGACCTCGGCGCGGACCTCGTGGTCCGGCTGTGGTGGCAGGCCGGCGAGCGCGAACGAGCCGTCCGGACTGCGTACCGCAGGGCCGCATTCGCCTCCGCCGTGGAGCGCCTCGCCTCCGACGACCCGGCGTCCGCCCGCGAGCTGCGCGCCGCCTGGGCCGCGCACCGCAGGGAGTCCGGCGACCGTCTGGGCGCCGCCGAGGTGCTCTGGGCGGACGAGTCGCTGCGCCCGTCGGCTGTCGCCGACCTGCGTGACGCGGTTGCGCTCGGCGGGCCGACCCGGAGCCGGGCGCTGCCGTACCTGCTGGCGCTCGGCGCCGGAGAGGCGGCCAGGGCGCTCGCCCTGGCCGTCCTCGACAGCGACGGGGACCCGGCCACCACCGGACGGTCGGCGCTGGCCGCCGCGCTGGCGGAACTCCCGGCCGCCGACCCGGCCCTGGACCGTGAACTCGCCACCGCGGCGGCCCGGGCGGTCGTCCGGGACGGCGGCTTCGGCGGCGTCCTCGGCGACCGGGACGCGGGGGCCCGCCACCAGCGGCTGCTGAAGCGGGCCGACCCGCTGGTCGCCGCAGACCTGGCCCGGCCGAGCCGCGCGGCCCCCACGGCACACCTCACCGCGCACACCGCCGCCGACCGACCCGGCACGCTGCCGGTGATGGACGCGGCGCTGCTCGGCTCCGGCGCCGTCCTGGTCGCCTGCGGACAGGCGGGCGTCCGGCTGCTCACCGCCGACGGCCGGACCAAGGCCCGCTGGGACGTGCCCGCCGACCAGCTGGTGCTGGCCGACCACGGCGGCGTCGCGCTGCTCGTGGCGGGCTACGGGCGGGTCCGGGAAGTCTCCCGGCTCGACCTCGCCACCCGCTCGGTCCGGCGCTGGACGACGCTCAGTGCGGAGCAGATCGTCCCCTCCTTCGACGGCCGGCACCTGATCACGGCCGACGACGACGGCATCGCGGTCCTGGACACCCTCGCGCCCCGGCCCACCGTGGTCTGGCGCGAACTCGGCGGCGGCGAGCGGCTGGTCGGCCGGCTCGCCCGCACTCCGGCCGGATGCACGGGCGTCGTGGTGTCGCCGCTTCCCGACGGCACGCAGGTCGTCGAGCTCTGGCGCTGGGACCTGCCCGGCTGGGAGCTGCGCTCCCGGCTCCGGCCCGACGCGTTCCGCCCCGGCCGCTCCGCGGCGCTCGCCGCCGGCAGCCTGCTGGCGGCCGACCCGCAGCCGGCGGACGGGTCACCGGACAGGACCGTCCTGCACTGGACCACCGAGAGCCCGCTCGCCCGCCCCGGCGCCCACCCGGGCATCGAAGGCGTCGCGCCGCACGGCCCGATCGTCGACGGCGACCACTGGACGCTCGCGATGCCCGGCCCCGACGGCACCGGAGTCCTCCTGCACACGGGCGCGGGTGCGGGCTCCGCGCCCACCGCGACCGTGTTCTTCCCACAGGCCGACTCGCAGGCCCCGGGCCTTCGCCGGCACGCCGACGCGGTCACCCACTGGCACCGCTCGGGCCGTGTCCTCGCCACCACCCCCGACGGAGCCACCCTGCTCGCCAACCTGCGCGTCACGGTCGGCTGAGGAGGGGGAGGGGGACGGGGACGAGGGCGCGCCGGTCCGACGTCGTCTCAGGGCCCGGGCGTGGCCCGCAGTGCCGACCGGCCGGCCAGGGCGCGGGCGGCCGCCCGGCTCGCGGGCCGGCCGAGGGCCGCCCGCGAGGTCTCCCGCAGCAGTACGGCCGCGCGGAACGCGGCGGTCGCCACGGGCCCGTTCCGGCGCCCGTAGAGCCGTACCCGGTTGAGCGTCAGCAGGGTCCACAGCCGCGGCGAGACCTGCGAGTCCCCGCCCAGGTGGGTGGCCGTGGCCGCCGGCTCCAGCCGGGTGACGAAGCCCAGGTCGCGGGCCCGCAGGCAGTACTCGGTCTCCTCCGAGTACAGGAAGAAGGACTCGTCCCAGGGCCCGCACGCCTCCAGGCACTCCCCGGACAGGGCCATCAGCGCGCCCGTGGCCCAGTCCGCGACCGTGGCCCGCTCGTACGCGGCCGGGTCGGTGACCAGTTCGCTCCAGCGCGGGAACCGCCCGGCCCGGCGGTTGCCCAGCACCGCCTCGCCGAGCGCCCGGGTCACGCGCGACTCCCGGCGCAGCGAGAGCAGCAGCGTACGGCCGTCCTCCTCGTACAGCAGCGGGACGCTGATCCCGACCCGGCCGCCGCCCGGCGCCGCGCCGCCCAGCGCGTCCACGAGCACCTCGGCGCAGCCGCGGCGCATCCGGACGTCCGGATTGCAGACCAGGGCGGCCCGGAAGCCGCCCTCCCACGCGGCGGCCGCCCCGAGGGCGGCATTCACCCCGGCCGCGTAACCGGCGTTGCGGCCGGTCTGGACGATCGTCGCGTCCGGGGCCAGCGAGCGGATCAGGTCCACGGTGCCGTCGGCCGAGTCGTTGTCGGCGACGACCAGGCGCCAGTCGAGCCCGGCCATGCCCGCCGGCAGCGAGGCGAGGAACTCCGGGAGCACCGGGGAGCTGTTCCAGGTGACGACGATGACCGCTACGGGGCCGGCACCCGGATCCGGTCGGCGGGCGGCTGGCTGGCTGAACTGCATGGGAACTCCACGGTTGCGGGCTCCGGCGCCGTACGCCGGATGAACCCGAGGTAGCTGCCTCCGGCGGCGATCGTCAGGAAGAACACCCCGGCGAACATCGGGAAGCTGAGGGCGTCGAACGTGGCGGCGATGACCAGGGAGACGAGGGCCGAGGCGAAGAAGGCCTGCCCCAGCTCCCGGTCGGACTCGGTGCGGGCCAGCCTGCGGATGGCACCGCCCTGGTGGATCCCGGTGAACAGGAGGACCAGGAGCGCGAGCAGCCCCACGAGGCCCATCTCTGCCAGGGTGAGCATGTACTGGTTGTCGGTGAAGAAGAACAGCTCGGGCAGGAAGGTCCCGAAGCCCCGGCCGAACAGCGGCCGTTCGTCGAGGTACGGCACGATCGCGCTGTACTTCACGGTACGGGCCTGGGTGCTGCTGTCGGAGTTCGTCAGGAACGAGGCGAAGAGCGCGGTGATGGTGCCGATCAGCCCGGGAATGATCACCTTGAAGCAGGCCACCGAGCCCATCAGCAGACCGATCGCGGCCCACCGCCGCTCCGGCTTCCAGCGCAGCACCATCACCAGCACCACGATGAGCGCCCCGATGATGGAGGTCCGCGACACCGTCAGCGGCAGGGCGCCCCCCATCAGCACCACGGGCCCCCAGCGCCGCCAGGCACGCAGGTGCCGCCGGACCGGATCGAAGGCCTGCTGCACGGCGAAGGGCAGCAGGATGGCGAGCATCCCGCCGAACTCCAGGGGCTGCGCCGTGGTGGACCGCGGCCGGGTGAAGGACCCCCGGTCCAGGGTGGTGATCTGGGCGACGCTGGACTTCAGGCCCGGGATACTGATGCTGTCGGCGATGTTCGTCGCGGTGAAGAAGTCGTAGAAGCCGACGGCCGCCACCACCGTCCCCATCACGACGGCCCGGCGCAGCAGCACGTCCAGGCGCTCGCGGTCCTGGATCCCCGCGGAGACCAGCACCACCAGCGAGACCCAGACGAGCAGCCCGATCAGCCCGCGGTCCGCCGCGAGGACCTCCTTGTGGGAGCTGCCCCGCATCGCGTTCGCGAGGTAGGAGCCCAGTACGGAGAAGGCCAGCAGGCACATCACCACCCGCGGCAGCCGGGTGCCCGGGGCGGGCAGGATCCGGCCGGTGATCCAGGCGGCCAGGTACCAGAACAGGCACAGCAGCGCGAACACGTTGGCCGGCGTGCCCACCCCGCCCATCCCGGGCAGGGTCAGGTTCGAGGGGATGAAGAAGGCCAGCGCCAGGTAGCAGCTCAGCAGGGCGGTCGCGTCCAGCTGCCGTCCCCACGGCTTGCGGCGGCCGCGCCGCGCCGGGGCGGCCGAGGCCGCGCGCCGCCTGCGGAGCGCGGCCAGCAGACTGTCCGTCAGGAAGGAGAGCGTGAAGGCGGTCGTGGTGCCCAGGATGACGACGCCCAGCACCTGCTGGTAGCGGCTCTTCATCTGCGGCACCGGGGTCTGCGGCAGCACCACGGGGGCCGTCTGCACCATGTACGCGGGCTTGACCTTGGCCGCCGCCTGGAGAGCGTTGAGCGTCTCCCCGGCGAAGGCGGTCAGCTTGTTGGTCTCCTCCAGCACCTTCGCCCGGTCGGTCCCCGTGACGGTCAGCGTCAGCATCGGCCCCGAGGTGTTCGCGGCGAAGCCGACCGTGTAGGGGTCGGTCACCCCGATGCCCTGCAGGTCCCGTGCCGCGTCCGTCCCCGACAGCGTCCTGATCAGCACGTCCGCGGTGACCACCAGCGAACCGCCGGCGTTCGCGATGGGATTGCCGAAGGCGGGGGCCAGTTCGGCCACCGCCGTGGAGTCCAGCAGCGCCACCGAGCTCTCCGACTGGTAGGCCACCGGCACCGAACGGTACAGGTGGGCCCCCGCGAGCAGGCTGATGACCGTCAGCGGCACCATCACGTACCAACGGCGCCGGAGCACCGCGACGATCTCACCGATGCTCATGAACACCCCCCGAGGAAGCCGCAATTGATGGCGGGCCTACCCATGTCCTGGAAAGATCGGTCACAACGGAAGGAATCTCTGTGTCGCCTGGTGAGTTGGTCCGAGCGCTGCGTCGGCGCTGGTACGTCCTGATCGTGGCGGGGGTGCTCGCGGCCGCCGGAGCCGTCCAAGTGCTGCACCCCACACAGACGTACCTGAGCACGGCGATCGTCGTGCTCAAGCCCCCGGTGACGGACAACCAGCCCAACCAACTGGCCAATCTGCAGCCGCCGCTCGCCGCCGTCTCCTACGCCGCGGTGCAGCAGCTGGACTCGCCCGCCGGCGCCGCGGAGCTCCGCGCCGCGGGCGTGAGCGGAACGTACCGGCTGATACCGCGCAACAGCGGGACCAGCGTCACCCCGCGCTACCTGATCCCCTCGCTCCAGATCCAGGCGGAGCAGGCCGGCCCGGCCGCCGCGGACACGGCCGTCCGGAAGATCATCGAGATCTACACCAGGCACCTCACCGACCTGGAGACGCAGCAGGGCGTCCCGGACTCCGCGCGGATGAGCGTCACCCTGCTGGTACCGCCCACCGCGGTGGTGCAGACCGGCACCAAGAGCCGGGGGCTCGCCGGGACGGCCCTGCTGGGCGGGGTCGGCGGCGTGGTGGCGGCCCTGTGGGCCGACCGGCTCCTGACACGCCGGAGCCGGCGCCGGCGTACTGCCGCCGACGCCGGTCCGGTGGTGCGGGCCGAGGAGCCCGAGCGGGCGCCCCTCGTGGGGGCGACCCGCTGAGCCCAACAGATGGATCATCAGATCCCTCGACGCTTCCAGGACCGCCACCACAGCCACTCGCGCCCCCGGTCGGCAACGGCCGAGAGGACGAGCGGCTGGAGGTACGGCATGGCACGCGCCCCGATGCGCCGGCGCCGCAGGAGCGCCCGGTACTCGGCGAGCGACGTGTAGTCCTCGGGCAGGCACTCGGCCGCGAACTCCACGAGCTCGTCCACCGGAACCACCGCGGTGCGCCCCCGGTCGTATGCCCGGTAGGCGCGCCGCAGCGCGTACCGGGCCAGCCGGGTGCGCGCCGCCAGTGCCAGCCGGTCGGACCCCGGGAGCAGCCCGCCGCACTTGTCGAGGACCGAGTCGAAGGCGACGAGGCGCTGGCGCAGGTCGTCGAGCTGACCGCCGAAGTCCGTGGTGGACATGTTGTTGCCGTGAACCCGGTAGAAGGCCTGGTCCGCCCCGCGGACGTAGCCCACGTCGGCGTGGGCCGCGAGCCGCATCCACATCTCGATGTCACCGGCGTGCGGCAGCTCCGGGTCGTAGCCCCCGACCTTGCGCTGGAGAGTCGTGCGGACCACCACCTCGGGTGAGGTGATGCACCCGGTGCCCTCCCGGAACCGCCGGTCCAGCCACCACCGTCCGGGGTAGACGACCGATCCGGTGCTCCGGGTGCGGGCCGCGGGCAGCGGCCCGCCGTGCCGGAAGCGCAGCGGCCTGCCGTAGCAGAAGCCCGCCTCCGGATGCGCGTCGAGCAGGGCCGCCGCGCGCACCAGAGCGCCGGGAACCAGCCGGTCGTCCGCCGACAGCAGGGCGACGTAGTCCCCGTCGGCCCACTCCAGCAGGCCCTCGTTGTAGGTGGCGATGTGGCCCTTGTTGCTCTCGTGGACCCGTACCTCGATCCGCGGGTCGGCGGCCGCCAGCGCGCGGGCGACCTCCGCGGAGTCGTCGGGCGAGGCGTCGTCGATGATCAGCACCCGCACGTCGACGCCCTCCTGCTCGTCCAGCACGCTCTTGACGCAGTCCGCCAGGAAGTGGCCGTACTTGTAGCAGGGGATCACCACGCTGACCGTGCTCACTGCCCGCTCACCTCATTGGACAGCCCCTCCTGCAGGGCGGCCGGCGCGGTGGTGGTGAAGATCGGGCCGACCCAGTAGTTCACCGAGCCGAAGGTGTTCGTCGGGAAGGCGGTGGCCGCCCCGTACTTGTAGAGGCCGTTGGCGCTGCCCGCCGCGTCGGCCGGGGCCACCAGGGGATAGGAGCGGTGCGCGCCGGCGAAGTAGCCGCCGTCCACCGAATAGTTGCCGTTCGGTGCGTGGTAGGAGGCCACGTACGTGGTCCCCGCCGTGATGGGCACCGGCGTGGCGAACTGCAGCTGCTGCCAGCCGGTCAGGGTCTCGCTGCCGAAGGTGCCGGTGGCGAGCAGGGTCCCGGAGGCGGACCACAGGCTGCCGGTGTGCGTACCGGTGTTGCCGGGGCCCTTGTAGAAGGTGACACCGGTGATGTAGCCGTTCACCGCGGACTGGAAGCGCGTGCCCAGCTCCACGGAGTTGGCGTCGTCCCCCACGTTGGCTGTGCTGGGGGTGGTGGTCCCGTTCCACAGGGTGCACGGGCAGTTCACCGTCGGCGGGTTCGGGCTCGTGGTGAAGTTCCACGTGACCGGTGCGGCCATCGCGTTGCCCCACAGGTCGGAGGCCTGGACGGACGCCGTGTAGGTGGAGTTCAGGGCCAGTTCGGAGGACGGGGTGAAGGTCGCGCTGTTGGACGCGCCCAAAACCTTGGTGCCCGGAACGGCCGCACCGCCGGAGTCCTTGACCGAGAACACCAGGGAGTCCGCGTCGATGGCGTTGCTGAAGGTGGCCGACACGGCCGCCGTGATCTGGGTGCCGGTCGCCGCGGACTGCGGCGAGGTGGCGCTGACGGTGGGCGGGGTCGTGCTCGCGGTGGAGGTGTCCAGGACCGCGTCCACCCAGTAGTTGCTGCCGGAGGAGGCGGTGGACGGGAATCCGCCCGTGGCGCTGTAGCGGTAGACGCCGTTGCCGCCGTCGATGCCGCTCCTCAGCGCGGTGAGCGGGGCCAGGCCCGCGTCGCCTGCGGCGAAGGTGGTGTCGAAGGAGTAGCCGCCGTGCGGGGCGAAGTAGGAGGCGACGTAGGTGGTGTTCGCCTTGACCGGGACCGGGGTGGCGAAGTTCAGCTGCTGCCAGCCGGACGCCGTCTCATTGGTGAAGGTGCCGGTGGCCAGACGCTGGCCGGTGCTGCTCCAGAGGCTGCCGGTGTGCGTGCCGGTGTTGGCGGGGGACTTGTAGAAGCGGACGCCGGTGATCGAACCGGCCACCGAGGAGCGGATCTTCACACCGAGCTCGACGGCGCTGCCGTCACCGGCGTTGACGGTGCCCGGTACGGCCGCGGCGGGCCATACGGTGCAGGGGCACTGCTGGGGTCCCACGGTCAGCGGCACCGTGGTGGTGGCGCCGATGTTGACGCTGTCGTCCACGGCGCGCACCTTGATCTGCGCGGCGCCCTGGACGGTCGGCGTCCACTTGTAGCTCCAGGACCCGAGGCCCGTGGTCGCCTTCCAGGTCGTGCCGCCGTCGGTGGACACCTCCACCCGGGCGACCACGCCGCCGCCGGTGTCGGCGGCCGTTCCCGTGATGGTCACGGGCCGCAGCGCCGGTACGGTGGCGTTCGCCGCCGGGCTGGTCACCGTCACGCCCGGGCCCACGGCGTCCGTGGAGGCGGTGGAGGCGATCAGGTCGCTCTGCAGCGACTTGGGCTGGACGCCCATGTCGGCGAAGATGTTGACCGTGGCCTGCTGCATCCGCTTGTCCGCGGTGACCACCGCGTCGTCCGGGTTGCCGGTGGGCATGTTGGTCAGGCCCCAGGACCACTGCACCGTGCCCGCGCCGAACACCAGGGCGTGCGAGGTCTGGTCGCGGAAGGCGACCAGGCTGTGCGTGGCGGTGCCGTTCCCGTAGGTGTTGCCGTAGTCCTTGAGGAGCTTGCCGTCCTCGATGTCCACCGTGGTGGAGGACATCGTGATCTGCCCGGCGGGCCGGCTGGCGTTCTCCACGTCGCTGTCCCACTCGTAGCCGAGCGTGCCGGTGGGGAACGTGGCGGTCTGCGAGGGAGTGAGGTTCGCGACCGTGGTGTTGCGCCACAGCCGCTGCTTGGCGAAGGTGCCGGGCACCGTGATCGCGTCGCTGCGGTAGCCGTTGACGCTGAACATCGAGCCGGTCAGCTGGTTCTGCGGCTGGTAGGGCCGCCCGCCCGTGGCACTGGCCGGGTCCATGAAGGTGCCCGTCCAGATCCCGCTCGGATCGGGGACGCCGTTCGGCTGGGGGAAGGACAGCTTGGTCTCCTTGTACGAGACCAGGGTCCGGTTGGCGGTGCCCGCGCCGTCGATGCTCGGCGCCAGACGGGTCTTCCAGAAGACCTCGTTGCCGCTGAAGTACGTCTGGTGGACCCCGGCCCGGCGCGCGTTCAGCGCGTTGGTGAACTGGTCCTGGGTCCAGTACTCGTCGTGCCCGGAGGACAGGAAGACCTTGTGGTTGCGCAGCAGGGTGCCGCCGCGCACCGACATGTCGACGCCGGACATGTAGCTCACGTCGTAGCCGTTGCGCTCCAGCCACGCCACCATCTGGAACTCGGACCCGTAGATCCCGTTGTCCCCGCCGATGTCCATGGGCCGGTTGTAGCTGACCTCGTACGCCCGCCCGTCCGGGGCGGGGCCGCCGCCGTCGTACAGGTCCTGGCCGCCGTAGTTGTTGTACGCCTGCCAGGTCTGGTCACTGGTCTGCACGACGATGTCGGAGTGGCTGGCGTCGTTGCGGACGACGAACGGGTAGGGCATCACCCCGTTGCCGTCCGCCTGGTCGAAGTTGACGACGTAGAGCCCGGACACGGCGTCGGCCGGCACGGTCCACGTCGTGGTGACGGGCCAGTTCCCGCAGTCGACCAGGCCGGTGGCGGCCTTTTTGGCGCAGGTCTGCGGGGCGCCGCCCGGCGCGAAGTTCGCCGGGTACGTCTGCGCCGCCTGGGCCGCGGTCGACATCAGGCGGGCGCCGTCGCCCCCGTAGTGGCCGAGGCGGTAGACGGAGACGCGGTACGGCGTCGGCGACTGGATCTTGAACTGCACGGTCTCGCCGGCCTGGACGCTCGTCTGGGCCGGGAAGCCCTTGATGTCGCCGTACGCGCTCGGCGCGAACCAGTCGGACATCGGTGTGCCCGGTTTGGAGTTCTCGCACACGATCGCGTTCGTACCGGGACCGCAGGGATCGACCGCGCCGGCCAGCGCGGCCGGCGGCAGGACCGTGGCCATCAAGGCCGCGATCACGGTGAAGAGACCGTAACGGAGCAACCTTGTCCGTCTGTTCATCTGGACCTCATTGTTTGCGTGAGCGCGGGGGGTCAGCGCAGGGCGGTGCGGAGGGTGTCCACGACCCGCTGCTGCTGGGCGGCGGTGATCTGTGGGAAGAGGGGGAGCGAGAGCATCCGGTCCGCCGCCTGTTCGGCGTGCGGGAAGTCGCCGCGGCCGTGGCCGAGATGACCGAAGGCCGGGGTGAGGTGGACCGGGGCCGGGTAGTGCACACCCGCGCCGATGCCCTCCGCGTTGAGCTTGCCCACGACGGCGTCGCGGTCCGCGTCCGCGACCCGGACCACGTACAGGTGCCACACGTGGACATTGCCGTCGGCGGTGACCGGGAGGGTGACCTGCCCGGCGGCGGCGAGGTCGCCCAGCAGCTCGTCGTAGCGGGCGGCGGCGGTCCTGCGGGCCGCGTTCCCCTCCGCCAGCCGGGCCAGCTTCGCCCGCAGGACCACGGCCTGCAGACCGTCCAGCCGGCTGTTGAACCCGGCGACGTCGTGGCGGTACTTGGCGATGCCGCCGTGGTTGGCGAGGGCCCGGACCAGGTCCGCGCTCTCCTCGTCGTCGGTCACCACCGCGCCCGCGTCCCCGTACGCGCCGAGGTTCTTGCCCGGGTAGAAGCTGGTCGCGGCGATGCCGCCGCTGCCGGGGGAGCGGCCGTCGCGGGTCGCGCCCTGGCTCTGCGCGGCGTCCTCGACGATCCTCACGTGCGACGGCAGCCCCGCCGCGAGCGCCGCGGTGTCGGCGCACTGCCCGTACAGGTGGACCGGGACCACCGCGCGGGTGGCTGCGCCCACGGCCTCCAGGGCGGCCCGCGGGTCCATCAGCAGGGTGTCGGGGAGGCAGTCGACCAGCACCGGCCGGGCGCCGATCCGGGCGACGGCACCCGCGGTGGCGATGAACGTGTTCGCGGGCAGCACCACCTCGTCGCCGACGCCCACCCCACTGGCGCGCAGGGCCAGTTCGAGGGCGTCGGTGCCGTTGGCGACCCCCACGCAGTGCCCGACCCCCGCGAACTCGGCGTACTCGCGCTCGAACGCGCGGACCTCCGCACCGCCGATGAAGGCCGTGTCGGCGAGCACCCGGTCGAATCCTGCGCGTAATTCCTCGGCGACCTCGGCGTGCGCCGCCTTCAGGTCGACCAGCGGTATCTGGTTCATGCGACTGTGCTCCCCATCCGTGTCTCCGGCCACCGGCCGGTCTCCTCGCCATCGGCCCGCAGCTCGTCGAGCGCCGGACCACCCGCCTCGCGCAGCCGGCGGGCGGGGCTTCCGGCCCACACCTCACCGGGCGGCACATCGGCCAGGACGGTGCTTCCCATACCGGTCAGCGACCAGGCACCGACCGTGGTGCCCTCGCGCACCAGCGCCCCCGCGCCCACGTACGCCCCGCGCCCCAGCCGCACCCCGCCGCCCAGCCGCACGCCCGAGGCGAGCGTGGCGAAGTCCCCGACCCGGTCGTCGTGGGTGAGCACCACGTGCGGCATCACCGCCACGTGGGACCCGACCCGGACGGCCGCCGTCAGCACGCTGTGCGCGAGCAGGACCGAGCCCGCGCCGAGCAGCGAGGACCCCGAGACCACGGCCGTGGGGTGGACCACCGTCGCGTAGCGGGTCCCGGACAGGCCCAGGCGCCGTACCAGCCGGGCACGTACGGCGTAGTCGCGCGGACTGCCCACGCACACCACCACCCGGGCGTCCGGTCGTTCGTGCACGAGGTGACTGCCGCCCAGCACCGGCACCCCGTCGACCTCCCGGCCGTGCAGGGCCGGATCGTCGTCGAGGTGCCCGGCCAGGCGCCACCGCGGGGCACGGCCGTACGCCGCGGCCGCGGCGCCCGCGTCCCGTACCGCCTGGGCGGTCTCGCGGGCGAACCCGCCCGCGCCGACGATCAGCAGGTCCTCGGTCCGCTGCTGCGGGCCGCTCATCCGCCCGCCTGCTCGCGCAGTACCGCCACCACCCGGTCCTGCTGCTCCCGCGTCATCGTGTGGAACAGCGGCAGGATCAGCGAGTCGCGGCTGATCCGCTCGGTGACCGGCAGGGCAGCCGCGCCGTGGTCCGCGTACGCGGGCTCCAGGTGCGAGGCCATGATGCCGCGCCGGGCCGAGATCCCGGCCTCGGAGAGCACCGCGAGCAGCTCGTCCCGGCCGACCGGGAAGTCCTCGGCCAGCAGCACCCAGTACGACTGGAAGTTGCCCTGGCCGTGACCGGGGTCCCCGACCGGGCGCAGGCCCCGGACCGTGCTCAGCAGCTCCGTGTACCGGGCCGCGAGCGAGCGCCGCCGGGCCACGATCTCGTCCAGCCTGCCGAGCTGCACCAGGCCGACCGCGGCCTGGATGTCGGTCATCCGGTAGTTGTAGCCGACCTCCAGGTAGCTCTCGACGATCGGCGTGCTGCTCGCGTGGCGCTGTGCGGCGGACACGTTCATGCCGTGCTCGCGCAGCCGCCGCAGCCGCTGCGCCCACTGCGCGTCGTCCGTGGTCAGCATGCCGCCCTCGCCGGTGGTGATCACCTTGCGGGGGTGGAAGGACCAGGCGGCGAGCAGGGCGCCCCGGCCCACCGACTTGCCGCCGACCGTCGCGCCGATGCCGCAGGCGGCGTCCTCCACGAGGGCCACGTCCCAGTCGGCGCACGCCGCGCGCAGCGCGTGCACGTCCGCGGGCACCCCGCCCTGGTGGACGACGAGCACCGCCTTCGTCCTGGGCGTGCGGACCGCGTCCACGGTGGCCGGGGTGAGGTTGCCGGTGGCCTCCTCGACGTCCGCGAACACCGGCCGCGCGCCCACGTAGCGCACGGCGTTGGCCGTGGCGATGAACGACAGGGAGGGGACGATCACCTCGTCGCCGGGACCGAGGTCCAGCGCGATCAGGGCCAGGTGCAGGGCGGTGGTGCACGAGCTCACCGCGATGCCGTGCTCGGCACCCACCCGCTCCGCGAAGGCCCGCTCGAACTCGGCGACCCGGGGACCCTGGGCGACCCAGCCGGAGAGCACCGCGTCGGCGGCGGCCCGGGCCTCCTCCTCGCCGAGCCAGGGCACCATCACGGGGATCCGGCCCGGGGCGGCGGCCGGGGCGCTCATCGGGCCGTCTCCGCCGCCGCCGCGGCGGCGGCCCGCTCGGCGCGCCACCAGTCCACCAGGTCGCGGAGGCCGGTGCGCAGGTCGATCCCGGCGGTGAAGCCGAGGCGTCCGGCGGCCTGCGAGGTGTCCGCGAGCCGGCGGGTCACCCCGTTCACGGCGCGGGCCGGGCCGTGCTCGGGCACCAGGCCGTCCGCCTCCATCGCCTCCAGCAGGCCCTGCGCGAGCTGGAGCAGGCTGGTCTCGGTGCCGTGCGCGACGTTGAACACCTCGTCGGTCAGGTCCGACTCGGCGGCCAGCAGGTTGGCGCGCGCGATGTCCCGTACGTCGACGAAGTCCATGGTCTGGGTGCCGTCACCGAGGATCAGCGGCGGCTCGCCCGCGGCGATCTTCTCCATCCAGCGGATCAGCACCTCGGTGTAGAGCCCGTGGATGTCCATCCGGGGGCCGTACACGTTGAAGTAGCGCAGCGCCACGTAGTCCAGCCCGTACATGGAGTGGAAGCTGCGGAGCATCCCCTCGTTGAAGGCCTTCGCGGCCCCGTAGAAGGTGTCGTTGTTGTACGGGTGGTGGCGCTCGGTGGTCGGGAAGGTCTCGGCCAGGCCGTAGACCGAGGCGGACGAGGAGGCGATCACCTTGCCCACCCCGGCGGCCGCGGCCGCCTCCAGCACGTTGAACGTGCCGTCCACCATGACCTCGTTGGCCAGCCGCGGCTCCTCCGCGCACTGGGTGATCCGGATGGCCGCGAGGTGAAAGACCAGCTCGGCCCCCTCCGTCACCTTGCGCACGGTGGCCGCGTCGCGGATGTCGCCCTCGACGATCTCCACCACCCCGCTCGGCAGGGCGCCGGCCAGGTTGGCCCGCCGCCCCCGCACGAAGTTGTCGAGCACGACGATCTCGCGCGCCCCGCCGTCCACCAGTTGGTCCACCACGTGCGAGCCGATCGTGCCCGCCCCGCCGGTGACCAGAATCTTCTTGCCTCGTACCCTGCTCAACGCCCTGCCCCCACTGGATTCGTTCGTGGTCATGCGTGTGAATCGGACTGCGGGGACGGTCAGCGTCCGGTGCGCAGTCCGACGACGGCTCCGCGGAACTCCAGGCTCCGGGAGGCGGCTTCCAGGATGTCCAGCACCTTCAGTCCGGCCCGGCCGTCGGTCAGCGGCGCCCGTCCCGTCCTGATGGACGCGGCGAACTCCTCGACCATGCTGCGCAGGGCTTCCTTCTCGCCGATCGCGGGCGCCACCATGTCGCCGGTCCGGTAGGAGACGAGCATGTCGCGGCGCTCGTCCGCGCCGATCTCCTGCGGGGCGCTCAGGTCCACCCCGCGGTCGAACACCGCCACGCGCTGCGTGGGGTTGAGGTCGTCCCACACCAGGGTGCGCTTGGACCCGCCGACCATGGTGGTGCGCACCTTCGTCGGGGAGAGCCAGTTGACGTGCACGTGCGCGATGGCGCCGGTGCTCAGCTGGAGCGTCAGGTAGGCCACGCAGGACTGGCCGGCCCCGATCGGGTCGGCGCCGTGCGCGGCGACGGCCACCGGCCGGACGTGGTCCGGGAGGATGAAGTCCAGGACGGACAGGTCGTGGGGGGCGAGGTCCCACAGGACGTCGATGTCCTTCTGGACGAGCCCCAGGTTGATCCGTACCGAGTCCACGTAGTGGATCTCGCCGAGTTCGCCGGAGCGGACCATCTCGCGGATCCGGCCCACGGCGGGGGTGTAGCAGTACGTGTGGTCGCACATCAGGGTGAGGCCGCGTTCCTCGGCCTCGTTGACCAGCCGCAGCCCGTCCTCGTACGTGGCGGCCAGCGGCTTCTCGACGAGGACGTGCTTGCCGGCGCGCAGGGCGGCCAGGGCGACGTCCAGGTGCGTGCCGGCCGGGGTGGCCACCGCGACCGCGTCGACCTCGGGGTCGGCGAGGACCGCCTCGTAGTCGTCGGTCGCCTGGACCGTGGAGTACCCGCCGAGCACCTGCCGGGCCCGGTCCACATTCAGATCGCACAGCCACCGCAGCCGGAACTGGTCACTGGACTGGAAGTTGCGGACGAGATTGGGGCCCCAGTAGCCCGCGCCGACCACGGCGACACCTAAGGGGGCGGACCCCTTGCCGGTGTCGCCCGCGCCCTGCCCCGCGTCCTTCGCGGTGTCCTTCACGGCGTTCCCCTTCCTTCCGCGCACGCCGGACGGCGTGTCGCCAACTCATGGCCGGGACGCGTGTGATGGAGGGAAGTGCCGTCGAGGGCAGCCCGGACGCCTGCGCGTGCCGTGCGTGACCTGCTCAACGGTGATGGCCCCCCACAACCGATGCTCTACGTGATGCGTGTGCTCGCCCCCCGGCCCGGCAGCCTGTTCCCCACAAGCAGCCGAACCAGTACCGCCCACCGCTCCGGGCCGTCTCGGCCCGTTCCGGATTCCGGCACCGCCGAAGCGTGCCGATTCCGGTCGGCGCCGCTCAATCTAGTCCACCGGGCGTACCCCCGGGCAGAGTTGGCGTAATCGCCTGGTGCGGGTGTTCGACCATGCATACTGCCCGGGTGACCAGCATCGTGATACCGGCCCACAACGAAGGCCGGGTCATCGGCCGGCTCCTCGACGCGCTCCTGGCCGACACCTCGGCGACCGGGCCCGACATCGTCGTGGTGTGCAACGGCTGTACGGACGACACCGCTCGCGTGGCCGGTGAGCGCGGGGACCGCGTGCGTGTGGTGGAGGTGCCGACTCCCTCCAAACACCACGCACTTCGGGTCGGCGACGAGCACGCCCGGGGCTTCCCCCGGCTGTACGTGGACGCCGACGTGGTCGTGGGGGCCGCCGACGTACGGGCCCTGGTGGGCGCCCTCGACCGGAGCCCGGAACTGCTCGCCGTCGCCCCCGGCCGGGACATTCCGCTCGCGGGCTGCGCCTGGCCGGTCCGGGCGTACTACCGGGTGTGGCAGCGGCTGCCCGCCGTCCGTGAGGGGCTGTTCGGCCGGGGGGTCATCGCGGTGACCGAGCCGGGGCACGCGCGGATCGCCGCGCTGCCCCCGCTGATGGCCGACGACCTGGCGGCCTCCCTCGCCTTCGGGCCCGGGGAGCGGCGCGTGGTCGAGGAGGCCAGGGTCGTCGTCCGTCCGCCGCGCACCTGGTCCGACCTGATCAGGCGGCGGGTCCGCGCGGCGACCTCCTCCGCCGAGTACGAGCGCTACCGGGCGGCGCGCGGAGCCGAGGAGCCGGAGCCGGGGCCGGAGCAGACCGAGCGGACCGCGCGTACCGGAACGGCCGATCTGCGCGCCCTGCTGCGGGCCCGACCGGCGCTGCTGCCGGGGGTGGTGGTGTTCGTGGTGGCCGCACTCGCCGCCCGCCGGGGCTCCCGGAAGGCCATCCGCAACCAGGACTTCTCCACCTGGCTGCGGGACGAGAGCAGCCGGCAGGGCTGACCCCGGAGCCGACCCGGGGCATGCGGCCGAATCCCTTCGTACGCCCCACTGTTGGCCCGTACAACCATTAGGGTTTCCCTCGCGCGTTCGAGTGAACTCAGTCCGTCGGCATCGGGAGCTCCAGAGCATGTACCTCGCGGACCGCTCCGCGCCCGCGGGCGCGGAGCCCGCTCCGGACCGGGGGCCCGTCCGGGCCGCCGCGGTCGCCCCGACCGTCCTCGCACTGGGCACGGTCAGCCTGATCACCGACGTCTCCTCCGAGATGGTCACCGCCGTCCTGCCCCTGTACCTGATCGCCGGGCTCGGCCTGAGCCCCCTCGGCTTCGGGGCCCTCGACGGCGTCTACAACGGGGTCAGCGCCCTGGTACAGCTGACCGGCGGACACCTCGCCGACCGGGTCCGCAACCACAAGCTGATCGCCGGCCTCGGCTACGGCCTGTCCGCCCTGTGCAAACCGCTCCTGCTGTTCGCCCACAGCCTGGGCCCGATCAGCGTGATCCTCACGCTGGAACGCACCGGCAAGGGACTGCGCACCGCCCCGCGCGACGCACTGATCTCCCTGTCCACCCCGCCCGAGTTACAAGGGCGCGCCTTCGGTGTGCACCGGGCCATGGACACCACCGGGGCGCTGCTCGGCCCGCTCGCCGCGTTCCTCATCCTGAGCGTCGCGGTCGACGGCTACGACGCGGTCTTCGGTGTCAGCGCCTGTGTCGCCGCCCTCGGCGTCGTGGTGCTCATGCTCTTCGTCCCGTCCGGCGACGGCGACACCCGGCCCAGGCCACGGCCCCGGCCGCCCCGGCCCCGTACCTCCGAGGACGACGGCGCTGCCTCTGTCGCAGCCGCTGCCGCCGTCCCCGCCGCGGACCGCCCGGCCCCCGTCCGGCTGCGCGACGCGCTCGGCCTGCTGCGTCTGCCCCGACTGCGCAACCTGGCGATCTGCGCCGTCCTGCTGGGCCTGACCACCGTCAGCGACGCCTTCGTCTACCTGCTCCTGCAACGCCGCATCGGCATCGGCGACCAGTGGTTCCCGCTGCTGCCGCTGGGCACCGCCGCCGTGTTCCTGCTGCTCGCCGTACCCGCCGGGGCCCTCGCCGACCGGATCGGCCGGCGCACCGTGTTCCTCACCGGACACGCCCTCCTGCTGGCCGGCTACGCGCTGCTGCTGTGGGCCCCCGACCCGGCGGCGCTGCCCTACCTCGTCCTCCTCCTGCACGGCATGTTCTACGCCGCCACGGACGGCGTGCTGCCCGCCGCCGTCGCCGCCACCGTTCCCGCGGAACTGCGCGCCACCGGCCTGGCCCTGGTCGGCACCGGCCAGGCGCTGGCCCGCTTCGGCTGCTCGCTCGCCTTCGGTGCGGCGTGGACGCTCTGGGGCACCGGCCCGGCCCTGGCCGCCGCCGCGGCCGGCCTGCTCTGCTGCGCGGCCGTCGCCGGCTTCGTCCTGCGTCCGGCCGCGCCGGTCGCCCCCCTCCCCGACCCGCACCGCACCGGAAGCCCGTGAGGCCCCCCAGATGACTCTGTCGTTGTCACGCCGCCTGCTCGTCCTCGCGGTGGCGGTACTGCTGCTCGGGGCCCTGGCCGCCGCGCTCGTGCTGCGCGCCGCCGCCCGCGACGACAAGCCCCCGGCGGGCGGCCCGACGATCACCCCGGGGACCGTCACCCTCACCCGGCCGGGCACCCTGACCTTCCTCAACGGCGGGCAGGGCCCGCACCGCGGAGCACTCGCCTCCGTCCCGGCCGACGCCCCCGACTCCGCGCGCACCGCCTCCGAGCTCAACTGCCAGCGCTTCTACGCCGCTTCGGGAACCGGCGTGTGCCTGCGCTCCACACCGGGCGCGCTCGCCCAGGACAACAAGGCACTGATCGTCGACTCCGAGCTGCGCACCCTGCGCAGCTTCCCCCTCGCGGGGACCCCCAGCCGGGCCCGGGTATCGCCCAGCGGCCGGTTCGCCGCCTGGACGGTCTTCGTCTCCGGGGAGTCCTACGGCGCCGCGTTCTTCTCCACCCGGACCGCGATCGTGGACACCCGGACCGGGGAGCTGGAGGCCAACCTGGAGGAGTTCACGATCACCATGGACGGCCGGGAGCACCGCGCCCAGGACGTGAACTTCTGGGGGGTCACCTTCTCCAGGGACGACGACACCTTCTACGCCACCCTCTCCACCGGCGGCGAGACCCACCTCGTCAGGGGTTCGATCTCGGGGCGCTCGGTCACCACCCTCGCGAAGAACGTGGAATGCCCGTCGCTGTCCCCGGACGAGACGCGCATCGCGTACAAGAAGCGGGTCCGGGCGGGGGCCTCGCTCTGGCGCGAGCACGTGATGGACCTCGGGACGCTGCGCGAGCACGCGCTCGCGGAGAAGCGCAGCGTGGACGACCAGGCCGCCTGGCTCGACGACCGCACCCTCGCCTACGGCCTGCCCACCGACGGCGCCGCCGACAGCACGGACCTGTGGACCGTGCCCGCCGACGGCGGCGGCACCCCCCGGCTGCTGGCTCCCGGGGCCTCCTCCCCGGCCCGCCTGGGCTGAACACCGCAGGCGGACCGGGGAGCGACCGGGCCGGGTCAGGCCGGGTCAGGCCGGGTCAGGCCGGGTCAGGCCGGGTCAGGCTCGGTCAGGCCCGGTCCACGAAGGTCCGCACCCGCTCGACGAGTCCGGCGTTGTCGCGGATCCAGCCGTAGTGCCTGCTGCCCCGCGTGCCCTCGCCGAGTACGAGCTCCCAGTGGGTCACCCGTGCGCTCGTGAGCTTGTCGCCGAGCCCCCGCACCCCGCCGGGCGGAGCCATGTTGTCGCCCCTGACGGTCACCGCCAGCACCGGCAGGTCCAGCTTCGCCAGCCAGGGCTCGAAGTCCACCGGTGAGGACGGCACGTCGTAGCGGCCCGTCCGGACCTGAGTGGCCATGTCCCGCAGGATCTGCGCCGAATCGTTCCCCAGCACCTTGATGCGCCGGCCGGGGAAGTACCCGTACACCGAGGCGAAGGCGGCCGCGAGCTGGAACCCGGCGAGCATCCCCAGGTTCTGCGGGAAGGGCCAGCCGCGCCAGTGGCACGACGGGGCGCCCACCAGGATCGCGCCCGCGGCCATGTGCGGCTCCCGGCTGAGGTAGAGCGTGCCGAGCTGCCCGCCGAGGCTGTGCCCCAGCAGGTGGCGCGGCGCCCCGGGGAAGGCCGCCGCCACCGCCCGGAACAGCGCGGGGTAGTCGTACGTCACCATCTCGTGGTAGCCGTACCGCACCCCGCGCCGTACCCGGACCGAGCTCGTGCCCTGGCCCCGCAGCTCACCGAGGGCCACCTGGAACCCGGCCGCCGCGAGGGCCTCCGCCAGGGGGGTGTAGGAGACGGCCCTGGTGCCCATGGCGGGCATGCACACCAGCACCGGCGCCGTAGGCTCCTCGGGCCTGCGGTGCAGCCGGACATGGACCGTGGCGCCGTCCTCGGCGCGCACGGTCTCCGTGGTCACTTCGGTGGACGGAATTACAGGCCTCCCTCGCTCGTGGCCATCCTGCGCATCTCGCGGAACACATTCAGCAGCTGGATCTCGCTCGACCCCTCGAAGATCGTGAGGGCGCGCGCGTCCCGCCAGCGCTTCTCGACCCCGTAGTCGGCGGCGATGCCCCGCCACCCGTACAACTGCAGGATCTCGTTGGAGGCACGCACGGCCAGCTCGGTGGCCGCGTACTTGGCCATGGAGCTCTCCCTGCCGAAGGGCAGCCCCCGGTCGGCCAGACCGGTGGCCTCCTCCAGCAGCTTGCGGGCCGCGCACAGTTCCACGTACAGCCGCCCGAGGGTCAGCTGCACGTGGCTCAGGGTGTCCATGCGGTCGTCCGGGTACACCCGGCGCTCGCCCACCCAGGTCAGCGCGTCGCGGAGCATGGCGGCCACGATCCCCGTTCCGCAGGCGGCCCCGCCGATCCGGATGGTCGCGAGGAGCTCGTTCAGCAGGAACTCCCCGTCGCCGGCCCGCCCGATCAGAGCGACCGGCTCCAGGGCCACGTCCCGGAAGGTCACCGAGGGCGTGGGCAGGCAGCGGAACGCCGCCTTGTCGATGTCCTCGCTCACGGTCACCCCCGCAGCGTCCCGCGGAACGGCGAAGAACGACAGACCGCGTTTGCGGTTGTCCACCACCGTGTTGGCCAGAACGATGAACACGTCGGCGACGGTCCCGTTCCCGGACATGCACTTGCCGCCGTTGAGCAGCCAGCCGGATTCCGTCCGCACGGCGCGGGTGCCGGCCGCCAGCAGGTTGGAGCCGTTCTCGGGCTCGGTGAGCCCGAGGGCCGCGTACCCGTTGTTCTTCAGGAGCCGGGTGACGAAGAGCTCCTTCTGCTCCGCGGTGCCGGCGGCGACCACGGGATGCAGCGCGCCGCGGTTGAACACCAGCGTCCAGGTCATCCCCGGACAGACCGCCGACAGCTCGCTGATGCCCTCGGCGAACTCCGTGTAGGAGAGCCCGGCGCCGCCCAGCTCCTCGGGGAAGGCCGCGTTGAGGATCCCCTCGGCCGCGGCCCGTTCGTGGATCGGGACGGGGAACGTCCGCTCCTCGTCGTAACGGCGGACGTGCGGCGCCATCACCTCATCGGCAAAAGTGCGGAACGTCCGCTTCCACTCTGATCGACTGCGCGATTCTTCCACGACCATCCTAAGAAACGGTGATGACGAACTTGCCGATGTTGGCCCGGTTGCGGAGCTGTGTGATCGCCTGCGGCGCCTCCTCGAAGGGGAAGACCCCGCCCACGGCGGGACGGAACACGCCCGCGTCGATCAGTTCGACGAGGCGGTCCATCAGCGGCCGGAGCCTGGACGGATCACGTGCCAGGGCGCCCACGTTCACCGTGCAGAAGGACCGGCTGCTCATGAACAGGTCCCGGCCGTTCACGGCCAGGTCGAGCACCCCCGCCGCACCGATCTCGACGAAGCGGCCCCCCGGGCGCAGCAGCGCCAGACCCCGGCCCACGGCGTCGCCGGAGAGCGAGTCGACGATGAGGTCCAGCCCCTGGTCGGGGCTCAGTTCCCTTACTGCGTCGGCGAAGTCGGCCTGTACGTAGTTGATCGGGTACTGGACGCCCAGCGCCCGCAGGTGTTCCAGCTTGGCCTCCGTGCTCGCCGTGCCGAACACCGTGGCGCCGTGGTGCAGCGCCAGCTGGACGCACGCCGTCCCGGTCGCGCCCGCCGCCGCCTGGATGAGCACCCGGTCGCCCGGGTCCACGCGCGCCTCGCGCTCCAGGCAGGCGATCGCGGTGAGCCCGCTGATCAGCATGGCCACCGAGTCCGTGAACGAGACTCCGGCGGGCAGCGGAGCCACCGTGTACGCCTCGGTCGTCACGCGGGCCGCGTAACCGCCCTGCAGGGTCAGCGCGATGACCTTGTCACCGGGCCGGACGTGCTCGACCGCGTCACCCACCGCGTGCACCACACCGGCCACCTCGTGCCCGGGGACGAACGGCGGGGTGGACAGGAACGGATGGAAGCCGGTGGACGCCAGTACGTCGATGAAGTTGACGCCGACGGCGTGCACGTCGATGACCACCTCGCTCGCCGCGGGCCTTCGCACGGGTACGTCCTGCAGGCGCATGTCGAGCCCGGACGGCCCGGCCACGACGGTGTAACCGCGCACGGTGCTGTGGCGCTCCGCCTCGTCCAGCGTGATCTCCCCGGCGCTCTCCACCGGCGCCGCGCCCGTTGCAGAGGGTGCGTCGGGGCGTGCGTCCGGCTCGGGGGACTCCGCCGCGAGCAGGCCCTCCAGATGGAGCCCGACCGCGTCCACGGTCCGGTGGTTGAACATGAACGTCGCCGGCAGTTCGAGCCCGAAGTGGGCCCCGATCCGGCGGGTGAGGGAGACCGCGAGCAGCGAGTCGATCCCCAGGCGGTCGAAGCGCACCGAGGTGTCGATCTCGGCCGGCGAGCGGCGCAGCGCACGGGCCAGCTCCGCCCGGACGAACTCGGCGGCGGAGCCCGCGGCGCGCGGCCGCGCCGCGGCGGCCTCACCGGCCGCCCCGGCCCCGCGGTTGAACCGGGCCACGAGCCCGTCGGCGACCTCGTCCCGTACGTCCAGCACCGCCAGCTGCAGGTGGGTGCCGGCCAGGGCCTTCAGGAAGGCCTCGGCCCCCGCCTCCGGGGACATCGGGTGCAGGCCCGACTCCAGGAGGCGAGCCTGGTACCGGGGGTCCGCGACCATCCCCAGCTCCGCCCAGGGGCCCCAGTTGATCGCACGCACGGGCGTGCGCCGGCTGCGTACGGTGCCGGTGAGCGCGTCGAGCGTGGCGTTGCCCGCCGCGTACGCACCCTGGCCCGCCGTCACGAACAGGCTGGCCATGGAGGAGAACAGGACGATGAAGTCCAGGTCCTCCGCGGCCACCGCGTCGATCAGGATCCGGGCGCCCCGTTCCTTCGGCGCCGTGATCGCGTGCATGCGTTCGGCCGACGTCGACTCGATCAGCGCGTCGTCGAGGACGCCCGCGGTGTGGATCACGCCGTGCAGGGCGCCGAAGCGCCGGAGCGTCTCGTCCAGGGCGCGGCGCACGGCGGCCTCGTCGGTCACATCGGCCTGAAGGTAGAGCAGCCGTCCGCCCGCGGCGTCGACCGCCTCCTCCAGGTGCGGGTCGACCTCCGCCCGGCGGCCGGTGAGCACCACCCGTGCCCCCGCCTCGCGGGCGAGGGTGACCGCGAGCGTGGATCCCAGGCCGCCCTGCCCGCCCGTGATCCAGTAGACGCCACCGGGCCTCAGCTCCGCCGGGGCCGCGGAGGCCTCCACCGGGGTCAGGGACGGGAGCGTGCGCTCGCCGTGCCGGTAGCGGACACAGAACGCGTCGGGCCGTACCGCGAGCTCCGCGGCGATGTCGCGGGCGAGTTCACGCGTCGCGAGCTCGTCGGACTCCACCCGGATCGCCCGCCCCGACCAGCTCACGGTCTCCTGTTCGAGCGCCCGCAGCAGCGGGGGCAGTGCCACGTCGCCGGTCACCAGCGCGAGCTCCCGGCGGGCCGTCGACGTGCTCTTCGCGGCGCTCCGCAGCAGCGCGAGGAAGTCCTCGCGCTCCGGTTCGACGAGGAGCAGCCGAGCGGCGGCCGGCAGGTCCTCCAGGAACCGCGGACCGTCCTCCTCGCCGCCGGGCAGGGCGGCGACCGAGACGGTGGCCCCGCCCCTGCGCAGCTCCTCCACCAGCGGAGCGCAGCGTTCGGCGTCCCCGGTGAGCAGGACGACCTCGCCCGAGCGGCCGGCGGCCTCCGCGGGCCGGGGCTGCGGCCGGGCGTCCACCGCGAAGAAGCGCAGCGAGTGCCGGCTGCCCATCCGCTTGAGGGAGACCCCCGTGAACTCCACGAGGACCTGCCCCTCGGGGGCGAGGACCGTCACGTCGCAGTCGAACGTGTCCGCGTCCGCGTCGAGTTCGCTCCGCAGCCGCACATGCGCCAGGGTCGGACCGGACCACGGCGCGAACACGTCGACCCGGCGGTAGCCGAACCCCACGAAGGTGCCGCCGGCTCCCGCGTCGACCGACAGCCCGGCGATGGACTGCATCGCCCCGTCCGCGACGTCCGCGGGCAGCGGGCGGCCGAGCGTCCGCGGGGACGGCGGGGCGAGCCGGGTGAGCAGCTCCTTGTCGCCCAGCCACATCTCGGTCACCATCCGCATGGTGTCCCCGTACGAGAGCCCGGACGCCGCCAGGTGTTCGTACAGGGCGTCGGTCTCGACGCGCCGCGGGCACCGCAGGAGGATCGCGGCCGGATCGGCCGGCGCCGGGGCCGGCCCGGTGGCCGACCAGCCGGCCGAGACATGCTCCTCCCACGCGGCGCCCTGCTCGTGCGCCGCCCGGCTCTCGACGGACAGGAACGGCTCGTCGCCCGCGCGCAGCCGCCGCGAGACCCGTACCTGCCGGGACTCCTCCCCGGCGACCGCCAGGGAGTTCGTCACCAGGACGTCGCTGAGCCCGTACCCGCCCACCTGCTCGGGGTTGAGTTCCCGCAGCGCCGCGTCGAGCATCCAGGCGGCGGGCGCGATCGCACGCTCCTGCACCCGGTGGTCGCGGATGACCGGCAGCGAGCCGGTGACCAGGACCCCCTCGGCGCGCGGGCCGGCGGGCTCGACCCAGTGCTCCTGGCGCTGCCAGGGGTACGAGGGCAGCCGCGTGCCGGCGCGCGGCCGGCCGCCGTGGAAGGCGGCCCAGTCGATCTCGCAGCCGGCCTCGAAGAGCGCGGCGACCGACTCGTACGGGGCCCGGTCGTCCGTGCGGCGCATCGCCGGTACGGCGGCGACGTCCCGGTCCTCGTCCTCCAGGCACTCGGTCACCGACACCGACAGCAGGGGGTGCGGGCTCATCTCCAGGAACACGCGGTGACCGGCCGCCCCGGCCCCGCGGACCGCGTCGGCGAACAGCACCGGCTCGCGCAGGTTGCGCCACCAGTACGCGGCGTCCAGCCCGGTGGTGTCGAAACGCTCCCCGGTGAGGGAGGAGTGGAAGGCGACCGTCGCGGGGCGGGGCGACAGCCCGGCGAGTTCCGCGACCAGGTCCTCCCGGAGGTCCTCCAGCAGCGCGCAGTGCGAGGCCACGTCCACCTTGACGCGCCGGCCGAAGACGCCCTCGGCGTCCATGGCGGCGACGAACTCGTCGACGGCCGCGGTCTCCCCGGACACGATGGTCGTGCTCGGGCCGTTGTGCGCCGCGAGCGACAGGCGCTCCCCGTAGGGCTCCAGCGCCTTGCGCACGTCCGACACCGGCAGGGAGACCAGCGCCATGGCGCCCTGCCCCCGGTGCCGCATCATCAGGGCGCTGCGGCGGCAGATGATCCGCGCCGCGTCCTCCAGCCGCAGCGCGCCCGAGACATGGGCGGCCGCGACCTCCCCCATGCTGTGCCCGATGACCCCGGCGGGCCGGACGCCCCAGGACCGGAAGAGCGCCGCCAGCCCCACCTGCATCGCGAACACGGCGGGCTGGACGACATCGATGCGCTCCAGCAGGGGAGCGGCGTCCTGCGAGGTCAGCACCTCGCGCAGGGACCAGTCGACATGCGGGGCGAAGGCCTGCTCGCAGCGGGAGACGGCGAGGTCGAAGGCGGGCTCCGACTCGATCAGGGCCCGCCCCATTCCGAGCCACTGGGCACCCTGCCCGGGGAACACGAAGACGACGCCCGCCTCGTCGGGCACGTGCTGCGCAGCGGTGAACGGCTCGCGCAGCCGGGCGAGGAGCTCGCCGCGGTCCGCGAAGGCGAAGGCCGCGCGGACCTCCCGCCCGCGGGGGCCGCCCCGGCCCCGGACCTGTGTCGCCGCGGCCGAGCCCCGGCCCACCTCGTCCTCGTCCAGCCCCTCGGCCCACGCCGCGTGGTCCGCGGCCTGCGCGTGCAGGGCCGCCCCGGTGGCGGCCGACAGGGCCAGCAGTTGTACGGGGCGCCGCGGGGGCCGGACCTCGGAGGCCTCGGTGGCCGCCGGCGCGGGGCCGAGCACCGCGTGGGCGTTGGTGCCGCCGAAGCCGAAGGAGCTCACCCCGACCACGCCGACCTCGTCGGGGGACTCCCAGCGCCGCAGCGAGGACTGCACGCGCAGCCCGAGTCCGTCGAAGTCGATGTCCGGGTTGGGCTCGTCGCAGTGCAGGGACGGCGGCAGGGCCCCGTGTTCGAAGCACAGCGCGAGTTTGATCAGGCCGGCGATGCCCGCCGCCGCCTCCAGGTGCCCTACGTTCGTCTTCACCGAACCGATCGCGCACGGCCGGTCGGCGGCGCGCCCCCGGTTCAGTACGCCGCCCAGCGCGGCGGCCTCGATCTGGTCGCCGATGGCCGTGCCCGTCCCGTGGGCCTCGACGTAGCCGACCTCCCACGGCTCGACGCCCGCCCGGCCGAGGGCCTGGCGCACGACCTCCTCCTGGGACCTGCGGCTCGGCGCCAGCAGGCCGTTGGTCCGCCCGTCGGAGGTCACCGCCGAGCCGCGGATCACCGCGGAGACGCGGTCGCCGTCGCGCAGTGCCTCGCTCAGGGGCTTCAGCACGACCACGCCGGCGCCCTCGCTGCGCACGTAGCCGTCGGCCTGCGCCGAGAAGGTCTTGCAGCGCCCGTCGGGCGCCATGACGCCGGAGTTGTCGAAGGCCTCGGTGATCGCCGGGGTCAGGATCACGTTCACCCCGCCGACGATGGCGATGCCGCACTCGCCGCGCCGGATCGCGTCGCACGCGAGGTGGACGGCGACGAGGGACGAGGAGCAGGCCGTGTCGACGGCCAGGCTCGGCCCGCGCAGGTCGAGCAGGTAGGAGAGCCGGTTGGCGGCGACGCCGGAGGCCCCGCCGAGCAGCGAATAGGCATCCGCCGAGGGCGAGTTCGCGAGGACGTCGCGGTAGTCCGAGCTGGAGATGCCGATGAAGACGCCCGTGGGCGAACCGGCCAGGCCGTACGGATCGATGCCTGCGTCCTCGACGGCCTCCCAGGCGACCTCCAGCATGAGCCGCTGCTGCGGGTCGAGTTTGGCGGCCTCGTGCTCATTGATGCCGAAGAAGTCGAGGTCCAGGCCGCCGACCCCGGTGAGAAAGCCGCCGAGGGCGGCCCGGTCCGTGCCGCCGTTCCCGCCGCCCCAGCGGGCGAACCGGTCGTCGGGTACCCGTCCGATGGCGTCCCCGCCCCGTTCGAGCAGCTCCCAGAAGGCCTCCGGGCCGTCCGCTCCGGGGAACCTGCACCCCATGCCGATGATCGCGACCGGTTCGTCCGGGGTCCGTCCGGTGCCCGCCCGGTGCGGCGCGGCGGCCGCGTTCCGCTCGGGCCGCCCGTCCCTCAGGTGGTCCAGGATCTCCCGGAGCGTCGGGTACTCGTACGCGATCGTCGGTGAGACCTTCCGGTCCAGGAGCGCGCCGAGCTCGCCCGCGAGCGCGACCGCGTCGATCGAGGACAGGCCGTAGGCGGCCAGTGGTTCGTGGACCGAGATGTCCTCGCCCGAACCGAGACGGGCCAGCTCGGCGATGCGCCGGCGCAGCCAGGTTTCCAGCTCCGTGTCCAACATGTGCTCCCCCTGTGTTCTGCTGTGGTTCGAGTCAGCGCTGCGCGTTCCACGGAGACCGGCCGGCCAGGTACTCCTTCCGGGTCTCCCCGCGCTGCAGCTTCCCGCTCGACGTCTTGGGAAGGGTTCCGGCGGGAAGGAGGACCACGTCGCGTGCGGTCAGCCGGTGTTCCTGCGCCACGGCGTGCCGTACGGCGTTCGCCACGGCCTCCGACTCCGCGCGGTCCTCGCCGGCGGCGGCCCCCGGCCGGAGTTCGGCCGCGACCACCACGCTCTCCTCCCCGTCCGTGGTCACGCCGAAGGCGGCCACGCAGCCGGGCCGGATGGCGGGGTGCGCGCTCTCGGCGGTCCGCTCGATGTCGTGGGGGTAGTGGTTGCGTCCGCCCACGATGATGACGTCCTTGATGCGGCCGCAGACGAACAGGCCGTCCTCGGTCCGGAAGCCGAGGTCTCCCGTGCGCATGTACGGGCCCTGCCCGCCGTCGCTCGGCGTGGCCTCGAACGCCTCCCGGCTGAGGTCGGGCCGCTGCCAGTAGCCCACTGCGACGCTCTCGCCCGCGACCCAGATCTCGCCGACCTCGCCCGGGGCGCACCGGGTGTGCCGCTTGGGGTCGACGATGGCGATGTCCAGCGTCCGGCTGATGCCGCAGCTGACGAGGACGCGCGCGTTCGGACTGTCCTGCGGCACGATCCGGGCGACGCCCTCTTCGAGCTCGCTCTCGTCGAAGGACCTGAAGATCCAGGGCTGTTCGATCGGCGCCCCGCTCACCAGGAGCGTGCTCTCGGCGAGCCCATAGACCGGAATGATGGTTTCCGGACGGAATCCGCAGGAGGCGAAGGCCGCGGAGAAGCGCTTCATCGATTCCGCGCGAACGGGTTCGGCGCCATTGGTGGCGACGGCCCAGGACGAAAGATCCAGCGTTGCGCGGTCCTCTTCGGTCACTTTTCGGGTGCACAGATCGAACGCGAAGTTGGGTGCGGCCGACAGGGTGCCGCGGTACTTCGAGATCGCGCGCAGCCACCGTACCGGGTTCTGCAGGAATGCCACGGTGGGCATCGAAACGGAATGGATCCCCAGCATCGCCGGCGCGACGATCATCGAGATGAGTCCCATGTCGTGATAGGGCGGCAGCCACCCCACGACGACGGTCGATCCGTCGAGGCCGAGCGATGTGCGGATGAGATCGGTGTTGTGGGCGAGGTTCCGGTGGGTGACCATCACGCCCTTCGGCTGACCGGTCGAGCCGGAGGTGTACTGGAGGAACGCGATGGAATCCGGATCGGGGGCCGGGGCGGACCAGCCCGCTCCGCTCGCGTCCGGAATCGCGTCGACCGCCAGCCAGACGGTTTCCTGGAGTTCCGGAATCGAGCGCGCCGTGGTCTCGATGGCCGCCTGTATCCCGGAGGTGGTCAAAATGGCCGCGGGCTGGGCGTCCTCGGCGATGCCGGCCAGTCGGAGCAGTCCTCGCGCACGCTGCGCGGGGTGCGGCAGGTAGGCGGGGACCGCGACGACGCCGGCGTACAGGCAGCCGAAGTACGCGACGACGAAGTCCTGGCCGGGCATGAACAGCAGCAGGGCCCGGGAACCGGGCTCCACCTGCGCACGGAGGCTTGCGGCCACGGCCCGCGCCCGGGTGTCGAGCATCGAGAAGGTGAGTGAGGGTTCGGCCTCGTCGCCGTCGGGCAGGAAGGTGAACAGATCGTGATCCGGGATGCGCGCAGCGTGTGCGTGCAGTGCGTCGACCACCGTTTTGAAGCGGACCTCGTCCAGGGCGGTGGGGGACAGCGCGAATGACTCGTCAAGCATTCTCAGCCTCATTCAGTGCCGATCGGATGCTCGCACCGGGTGCGGGCCGGCAGGTAAATGGCGAAAGCGGCGCGCGGCTCCACGAGCGCGCTCCGCGCGAGATGCCCGTTCCCGGGGATACCGGAGCACGGGATGCCGGAGCTCCAGGGCTCACGGCGACAGCGGTCTGTACGGAGCCGCGGATCTGCGGACAGGGTGGTGCGCTGCTCTCCGGGGCGAATGACCCGAGGTCACGCAACCGGCGTCAATCGCATCCTGATCCGCAAACATCAACCTTGTCTTCCGGTGAGTTTCGATCCGCAGCACAGCGCGGACGCGGAGAAGGATTGATTCATTCCGCATGCGTCCGGTCGTTCTGCGAGCGCGTTCCATGTTCGTGCGGCCCCGAAGAGGGGCGCCGGCTATCGCGCCGGGGCGATAGCGCCTGCAACTTGGTGGGCTTGGCGGAGGTACAGACGGAAACAGCCAAAGGCTGGAAGAGGGGTTCTGGGCAGTACTGGTCCAAACCTTAGGTCGGGCCCCTGGATTCGGTCAACTCGCGTTTAATGGCCGGAAGTTGACTTCGAATGCCAGAGGGCGAGGGGATTTTCGGCCAACCTCCGGCCGGTGCGGACGGCGCTCGGGAGGGGGTGCCGCGGCTCCGAGCGGGGCGGACGACAAGGGGGCCCCGGTGACCGTAGTTGATGCTTGCTGAGCGAAACTGATCGTTTCCCTGGCGGGTATCCCGCCATTCGGGCAAGCCATTCGCTCGCTCCCGAGAAGCCCGGGAGCGCCCCCGACGAAGATGGGAGAACCGGCCGTGACCGGTATCGAGTTCCTCGCCTCGTTCCTCAGGACCGGACGACTGCACGGGATCGGCATCGGCTCCACCCTCGGCGAGGTGGACCGGGCCGTCCGCCACCGCTTCGTCGACGTGGTCGACGAGGACGGCCGGTCGCTGCGCCGCGACTACGGATTCGTCGAGTTCTACTTCAACGCCGGGAACGAGTGGGTGATGTCCGGCGGCTCCATCGAACTGCACCGGCTCGCGTCCGGCCGGTACAGGGCGAAGGAATGGGCCCGGACCATGGAGATCGCGTTCCCCCGCCACGTCGCCTGGCAGGACCTGCGCGACGAACTCGCGCGCATCCCCGGAGCCCCGGAGCTCACGGTCGGTGACCAGGGCGGTTTCCTCGAGTACCGGGCTTCGGCGTCCGGCGTCTCGGTCCTCGTCGTGGACGACGAGGAGGAGGAGCGGGGCTGCCACGCGGGGCACGGGGACGTGTGGAGCGTCAGCCTGTGGGCGTCCGTACGGGCGAGGTGACCGCCCGGGGCCGGTAGCGGCCCCGGGCGCCCCGTCCCGTTCTGGGCCGGTCGGGTGCTTGACCGGCCCCGGGTGATTGGGTGCGGCGAGATCGGGCACCTGCTGTCCATGGCCTTCGAACATCCCGCGCGGAAGGGCGGCGAGGGGAAGCTCGGCCGATTCGCGAAGCTGGCGGAGCTGGCCTCGAACCTCACCGGCTCCCCTGCCTTCTCCGTGTTCTGCGTCCTGCTGGTGGCCGGCTTCGTCGTGGTCCACGTGCTCCACCTGGACACGAGCTGGCAGCACCTGATGGGCGACGCGATGGGCGCGGTCGCCCTGCTGCTCCTGGCCCTGCTGAAGAACTCCGAACGCAGGGCCGAACACGCGATCCAGCGCAAGCTCGACGCGATCGCCGCCGCCCTCCTGGAGCAGTTCGAGGGCGAGCCGGGCCGCGCCCACAAGGAGCTGGCCAAGGCCATCGGGATCGAGGACGGCGAGTAGCGCGGTCGCCCCGGGGGTGCCCTGCCGCCTTGGGCCGAGCGGACCCCGGAACGGGCGCTTTCGAGTGACCCGCCGCGCGGGCCTCGGCCACGGGCGGCCCGAACTCCCCGACCATCTCAGGCGGCCGGTCATGTTCCGGCCACGGGCCGCCGACCAGGCCGGGCACCGCGCGCACGCGGCTCCGGGCCGCGCCGCTGGGAGATCACTTGTACGTCCTGCTCGTGGCGAGCGCGTTCAACAGCCTCACGCAGCGAGTCCACGCCGAGCTGCGCGACCACGGCCACCGCGTCGCGGTCGAACTCGCCCTTCCCGGCGCCCCCCTGGCCGACGCCGTACGCGCTCACCGCGCCGACCTCGTCATCGCCCCGATGCTCCGTACCGCCATCCCCGAGGAGATCTGGGCCGACCGCACCTGCCTGGTCGTCCACCCCGGACCGGTCGGCGACCGCGGCCCCTCCTCACTCGACCGCGCCATCCAGGACGGCGAGCCCCGTTGGGGGGTGACGGTCCTCCAGGCCAACGCGGAGATGGACGCCGGCGACGTCTGGGCGAGCGTCGAGTGCCCCGTACCGCCCGTCGGCAAGAGCGACCTCTACCGCGGTGAGATCGCCGACGCCGCCCTGGAGGCCGTCCTGCTCGCGGTGGAACGCTTCGCCTCCGGCACGTACACCCCGCAGCCGCAGGCCGCCGGCCGGGCCCGGCCGCTGCTGCGCCAGGAGGAGCGGCGGATCGACTGGGAGAGCGATTCCACCGCGGACGTCCTGCGCGCGCTGCGCGCCGCCGACTCGCAGCCCGGCGTACGGGACGAGCTGTTCGGCGGGGAGTGGTTCCTGCACGGCGGGCACCGCGAGGAGCGGCTGCGCGGGCGCCCCGGCGAGCTGCTGGCCACCCGGACCGGGGCGGTCTGCCGGGCCACGGCCGACGGCGCCGTCTGGATCCCGGAACTGCGCGCCCGCCGCCTCCCGGGCGGCCCGGCCGCCCCCAAACTGCCCGCGACGCTGGCCCTCGCGGACCGGCTGCCCCCGCTTCCCGAGGTCCCCGCGCCGCCGGACAGCGGCCCGCACCGCCGCACCTGGTCGGACATCGGCTACCACGAGGAGGGACAGGCCGGTTTCCTTTCGTTCTCCTTCCCCGGCGGCGCGATGAGCACCGCGCACTGCCGCCGCCTGCTGGACGCGTACCGGACCGCCCGTACCCGCCCCACCGACGTCCTGGTCCTCGGCGGCGGCCGCGATTTCTTCTCCAACGGCATCCACCTCGGCGTCATCGAGGCCGCGGGCGACCCGGCCGAGGAGTCCTGGGCCAACATCAACGCCATGAACGACCTGGTCGAGGCGGTGCTGACCACCACCGACCGGCTCGTGGTCAGCGCACTGGGCGGCAACGCCGCCGCCGGCGGGGCCATGCTCGCCCTCGCCGCCGACGAGGTCTGGTGCCGCTCCGGCGTCGTCCTGAACCCGCACTACCGCCTGATGGGGCTGCACGGCTCCGAGTACTGGACGTACACCCTGCCGCGCCGCGTCGGCCCCGCCCTCGCGGAACGCCTCACCGCCGAGGCCCTCCCGCTGAGCGCCGCCGCCGCGCACGGGCTCGGACTGGTCGACCGCATGCTCCCCTGCCCGCCCGGGGACTTCGCCGCCGAGACGGAGCGCCTCGCGGTGCGCCTCGCCGGGCTGCCCGCCACCGCCTCCCGGATCGCCGGGAAGAAGGCGGCGCGCGAGCGCGACGAGGCCCTGCGGCCGCTCGCCGCCCACCGCGAGGCCGAGCTGGCCCTGATGCGGCGGACCTTCTTCGACCCGGACGCCCCCTACCACGCCGTGCGCCGCGCCTTCGTCCGCAAGGAACGCCCTGCGGCCACCCCGCCCCACCTCCGGGGGCCGGGATAGGCCCCGCGGCACCGCGGCCGTCCGTCCGCCCGGTGTCACTGGACTGGCCGTACCTGACGCGGCACCCGGGCCGGACTGCTGTTAGCAAGAAAGGTGTGGGTGAGGCAGGCCGCCTCACCCCACCCCCTCCCGATCCCCTCCCCGAGGAGCCGTCCCATGGCCACAGCGACGCAGGAAAAGGTTGAGGATCCGGTGATCCACATCCTCTGGATCAACGCGGGGCTGAGCTGCGACGGCGACTCCGTGTCCCTGACGGCGGCGATGCAGCCGAGCATCGAGGAGATCGTGACCGGTGTACTGCCCGGTCTGCCGAAGATCGCCGTGCACTGGCCGCTGATCGACTTCGAGTGCGGCCCGGTCGGCGGCGCCGACACCTTCATCGAGTGGTTCTTCAAGGGCGAGCGGGGCGAGATCGATCCGTTCGTCCTGGTGGTCGAGGGGTCCATCCCCAACGAGAAGATCAAGCCCGAGGGCTACTGGTGCGGGTTCGGTGACGACCCGGAGACCGGTCAGCCCATCACCACCAGCGAGTGGATCGACCGGCTGGCCCCCAAGGCCCTCGCCGTCGTGGCCATCGGCACCTGCGCCACGTACGGCGGCATCCACGCGATGGAGGGCAACCCCACGGGCGCCATGGGCGTGCCCGACTACCTGGGCTGGGACTGGACCTCGAAGGCCGGCATCCCGATCGTCTGCGTGCCGGGCTGCCCGATCCAGCCGGACAACTTCTCGGAGACCCTGACCTACCTGCTCTACCAGGCGGCCGGCTCCGCCCCGATGATCCCCCTCGACGACAAGCTGCGTCCGACCTGGCTCTTCGGGGCCACCGTCCACGAGGGCTGCGACCGCGCCGGCTACTACGAGCAGGGCCAGTTCGCCGAGACCTACGACTCCCCGCAGTGCCTGGTCAAGCTCGGCTGCTGGGGCCCCGTCGTCAAGTGCAACGTGCCCAAGCGCGGCTGGATGAACGGCATCGGCGGCTGCCCCAACGTCGGCGGCATCTGCATCGCCTGCACCATGCCCGGCTTCCCCGACAAGTTCATGCCGTTCATGGACGAACCTCCCGGCGCCAAGGTCTCCACGAAGGCGAGCGGCGCGTACGGCGCCCTGATCCGCCGGCTGAGGTCCGTCACCGCCCACACGGTCGACGAGGAACCGAAGTGGCGGCAGACCGGCCGGGCCCTGACCACGGGCTACCGCCCGCCCTGGTGACGCCCCCCCGGCAGCACACCCCAACTCCCGTTCTCCGCACCGAAGAAGGGTCACGGCACAAACGATGACACCGAAGACGAAGGCGGCCGCAGACGGCAGCGGCCTGGTGGAGATGGCCTGGGATCCGATCACCCGGATCGTGGGCAGTCTCGGCATCCACACGAAGATCGACTTCAAGCAGAAGCGGGTCGCGGAGTGCTACAGCACCTCGTCGGTCTTCCGCGGCTACAGCGTCTTCATGCGCGGCAAGGACCCCCGCGACGCGCACTTCATCACCAGCCGCATCTGCGGCATCTGCGGTGACAACCACGCCACCTGCTCGGTGTACGCGCAGAACATGGCCTACGGGGTGAAGCCGCCCCACCTCGCCGAGTGGATCATCAACCTGGGCGAGTCCGCGGAGTACATGTTCGACCACAACATCTTCCAGGAGAACCTGGTCGGGGTCGACTACTGCGAGAAGATGGTCCGCGAGACCAACCCCGGTGTCCTGGAGCTCGCAGAGCGCACGCCGTCCCCGCACGCAGGGGAGCACGGCTACAAGACCATCGCCGACATCATGCGCTCCCTCAACCCCATCGAGGGCGAGTTCTACCGCGAGGCGCTCCAGGTCTCCCGCTACACGCGCGAGATGTTCTGCCTGATGGAGGGCCGCCACGTGCACCCCTCCACCCTCTACCCGGGCGGCGTCGGCACCATCGCCTCCGTCCAGCTCTTCACGGACTACATGAGCCGCCTCATGCGGTACTGCGAGTTCATGAAGAAGGTCGTCCCGCTCCACGACGACCTGTTCGACTTCTTCTACGAGGCCCTGCCCGGCTACGAGGAGGTCGGCCGCCGCCGCGTCCTCCTCGGCTGCTGGGGCGCCCTCAACGACCCCGAGTACTGCGACTTCACGTACGCCAACATGACCGACTGGGGACGGAAGATGTTCGTCACCCCGGGCGTGGTGGTGGACGGCAAGCTGGTCACCAACGACCTCACCGAGATCAACCTCGGCATCCGCATCCTCCTCGGCAGCTCGTACTACGACGACTGGGAGGGGCAGGAGCAGTTCGTCACGCACGACCCGCTCGGCAACCCGGTCGACCCGCGCCACCCGTGGAACCAGCACACCATCCCGGCCCCGCAGAAGCGGAACTTCGACGACAAGTACAGCTGGGTCATGTCGCCCCGCTGGTTCGACGGCAAGGACCACCTGGCCCTGGACACCGGCGGCGGCCCCATCGCCCGCCTGTGGTCCACCGCCCTGTCGGGGCTGGTCCACACCGACTACGTGCAGGCCACCGGTCACAGCGTCGTGATCACCCTGCCGCGCACGATGACCAAGCCCGAGACCCGCTTCGAGTGGAAGATCCCGAAGTGGAGCAACGCGCTCGAACGCAACCGCGCGCGCACCTACTTCCAGGCCTACGCGGCCGCCATCGCCCTGCACTGCGCCGAGAAGGGCCTCGCCGAGGTCCGCGCCGGGCGCACCCAGACCTGGGAGAAGTTCGAGGTCCCGGACGAGGGGCTCGGTGTCGGCTTCACCGAGGCCGTACGCGGCGTCCTGTCGCACCACATGGTGATCCGCGACGGGAAGATCGCCAACTACCACCCGTACCCGCCGACCCCGTGGAACGCCAGCACCCGCGACACCTTCGGCACGCCGGGACCGTACGAGGACGCCGTGCAGAACACCCCGATCTTCGAGGAGAACACCCCGGAGAACTTCAAGGGCATCGACATCATGCGCGCCGTCCGCAGCTTCGACCCCTGTCTGCCCTGCGGAGTCCACATGTACGTGGGCGGCGGCAAGACGGTCAAGACGATGCACGTGCCCACCGGCCTGAGCGGACTGGGCGGATGAGGGCCGCGATCGACGGCCCGCAGGCCGGACGCAGGATCGAGGAGGTCCTCGACCGGCTCGCCGCCACCGGCGACCGGGCGGCGTGCGAGGCGGCCGAGGAACTGGTGCGCGTCCTCATGGACTTCTACGGCGCCGGGCTCGCCCGGATCGTCGAGAAGGTCGGGGAGGGCCCCCTCAAGGCGGTTTACGACGACGAACTCGTCGCGAGCCTGCTCTCCCTGCACGGCCTGCACCCCGAGGACGTGCACACCCGCATCGGTCGCGCCCTGGCCGCCCACGGCGAATCCCTGGAACTGCTCGGCTTCGACGAGCACACCGGCGTCCTGCGGCTGCGTCCCGCCGCCGCCCCCACCGGCTGCGGCTGCGGATCTGGCGGCCAGGACGGCGCCGGCCGCACCCTGGAGGACAGCCTCGCCTGCTTCGCCCCCGAGGTGACCGGCGTGGAGCGGGAGCCCGCCCCGGCCCCGGCCCCCGCCCTGCTGCAGATCGGCACCCGGCCCACGAGCCCGGCACGGGTGCCGTGAGCGGGCCCGGTCTGCGTCACGACGGCCCGCGCGCCCCGCGCGGGCTGCGCCGGTTCGCGGGCCCGCGCCCGCCCCGGCCCGAGACCTGTGAACTGTGCGGGGTCGTCGTGGCCCCCGACGGCCACCGCCACCTGGTGCAGACCGAGCAGCGCGCGCTGGTCTGCGCCTGCACCGCCTGCGCCCTGCTCTTCGACCGGCCGGGCGCGGTCACCGGACGCCTGCGGACCGTACCGGACCGCTACCTCACCGACCCCGGGCACCGGCTCGACGACGGCGCGTGGGAACTCCTCCAGATCCCGGTCGGCGTCGCGTTCTTCTTCCGCAACGCCGCCCTCGACCGGCTGGTCGCCCTCTACCCGAGCCCGGCCGGAGCCACCGAGAGCGAACTCGACCCCGAGACCTGGCAGACCGTACTGGGCACCGGCCGGCTGTCCGCGCTGCTCGAACCCGACGTCGAGGCGCTGCTGCTGCGCCGCTCGGAGGGCCGTACCGCGTGCTACCTGGTGCCGATCGACATCTGCTACGAGCTGGTGGGGCGGATGAGGCTGCTGTGGCAGGGCTTCGACGGCGGGGCGGAGGCCCGGGCCGCCCTGGACACCTTCTTCGACCAGGTGGAACGGCGGTCCAGGGCGCTGGCCGAGACACCGGCGACGGCGGAGACACCAGCGCCGGCAGAGACGGTGGAGGACGGGGTCCGATGACGGAATTCGCCTTCACCTGCACCGGGGTGCGCGCCGACGCCTACGCCGCCGGCCCCACCCTCGTCTTCCGGCTGCGGATCACCGCCGCCGGGAGCGCCCGGGTGCACGCCATCGCCCTGCGCTGCCAGATCCGCATCGAACCGGCCCGGCGCGGCTACGGACCCGCCGAGGCGGAAGGCCTCGCGGACCTGTTCGGCGAGCGCTCCCGGTGGGGCAACACCCTGCAGCCCGTGCAGTTCGCCCAGGTCTCCGTCATGGTCCCGAGCTTCACCGGCGAGACCGAGACCGACCTCGTCGTGCCCTGCACCTACGACATGGACATCGCCGCGACCCGGTACTTCCAGGCCCTGGCGGAGGGCGAGGTGCCGCTGCTGATGCTGTTCTCCGGCACCGCCTTCACCGGGGACGCCGGGTTCCACGTCGAGCCGGTGCCCTGGGACCGCGAAGCCTCGTACCGGATGCCCGTGGCCGTGTGGCGCGAGATGGTCGAACAGCACTTCCCCGGCTGCGGCTGGCTCCGGCTGCCCCGCGACACCATGGACGAGCTGCTGGCCTTCCGCTCCCGCCACGCGCTCGCCTCGTGGGAGGCGACCGTACGGGCCCTGCTGGACGCGGCCGCCCCGGCGGAGCCAGCGGCCCCGCCGGGTCCCGTCCGGCTCGGCGCGATCCTGCCGCGCCTCACCGAGAGGACGGCGCCGTGACCACGACGACCACCCCGGGCTCCCGCTTCGCCGTCGCCCGGCAGGTGGCCGACGCGGTCCTCCTCGAGGGGTACGTGCTCTACCCCTACCGGGCCTCGGCCGCCAAGAACCGGCTGCGCTGGCAGTTCGGCGTCCTCGTACCCCCGGCGTGGGGCCGCGCCCACGAGGAGCACGTCCTCCAGCAGACCGAGATCCTGATGGAGCCCCGGGGCGAGGCGACCCTCGCCCTGGAACTGCGCTTCCTGCACGCGCAGCGGCGTACCGTCCAACAGGCCCGGGACGGAGGGGACTTCACGGACGTCCCCGAGCTGCACCTGGCCGACCGGGTCCTCGTGCCCTGGGACGAGGGCACCGAGGAGCGGGTCGAGGTGAGCGTGCCCGTCGCCGAGCTGCTCGGGGACGACGGCGTCACCTTCCCGTTCCGCCGCCCGGCCCGCGTCGACACCGAGCCCGTTCTCGATGCCGACGGGCGCACGGTGGGCCGCCTCGTGCGGCGCACCGAGGAGATCGAGGGCCGACTGCGCCTGCGCGCTGTCGAACTCCCCGGCGCCTACCGGGTGTTCCGGCTCCGGGCCGTGGTGGAGAACACCAGCCCGTGGACCCCGCCCGCCGGAGCCGGGCCCGTCGACCGGGAGGCTGCGCTCCCGCATTCGCTGGTCGCCGCCCACCTCCTGCTCGGCCTGGACTCCGGATCCTTCCTGTCCATGACCGACCCGCCCGAATGGGCCCGGCAGGCGGTGGCCGCCTGCGAGAACCGCCACACCTGGCCGGTGCTCGCGGGCGAACCGGGCCGCGCCGACGTGGTCCTGTCGTCCCCGATCATCCTGGAGGACCACCCGGCCATCGCCCCCGAGAGCGTGGGCGCCATGTACGACGCCACCGAGATCGACGAGATCCTCGCCCTGCGCACGGCCGCCCTGACCGAGCAGGAGAAGCGCGAGGCCCGCGGCACCGACGCCCGGGCGGCCGCCGTGATCGACCTCGCCGACTCCATGCCCCCCGAGGTGCTGGAGCGGCTGCACGGCGCCGTGCGGGCCCTGCGGGAGGTCACCGGCCCGGAGCAGCCCCCGCTCATCGCGGAACTCCCCTCCGACGACGTGGTGTTCAGGCCCGACACCCCCTGGTGGGACCCGGCCCGGGCGGACACCGCGGACCCGGCCCGCGACCGGATCACGATCGACGGCGCCTCGGTGGGCCCCGGCAGCCGCGTCCTGCTCCGCCCGGGACTGCGGCGCACCGACGCGCAGGACCTCTTCCTCCAGGGCCGTACCGCGCTGGTCGAGGCCGTCCTGCACGACGTGGACGGGGGAGTGCACCTCGCCGTCACCGTGGAGGACGACCCGGGCGCGGACATCCGCCGCGAGCAGGGCAGGTTCCTCTACTTCCAGCCCGACGAGGTCACCCCGCTGGAGGACGCGTGAACGCCCGGGTCCTGGTCGCCGGCATCGGCAACGTCTTCCTCGGCGACGACGGCTTCGGCGTCGAGACCGTACGGGCGCTGGCCGAGCACCCGCTGCCCGAAGGCGTCGAGGCGGTGGACTTCGGCGTCCGCGGTGTCCACCTCGCCTACCAGCTCCTCGACGGCTACGACACGCTGCTGCTGCTCGACGCCACCGCACGCGGCGGCGAGCCGGGCACGCTGTACCTGATCGAGGCCGACGGGAGCACGGGCCCGGAGACGGCCGGCGCCGGGGCACCGCCGCCGCCCGTCCTCGACGGCCACCACATGTCCCCCGACGCCGTCCTCGCCCTGCTGGACACCCTGTGCGCCGGCACCGGAGCCACCCCGCCGCGGCGCACCCTCGTCCTCGGCTGCGAACCGGCCGGGGTCGAGGAGGGCATCGGACTGAGCGCACCGGTGGCCGCCGCCGTACCGGAGGCCGTACGCATGGCCCTGGACCTGATCCACGGCCGGGACCACGACGAAACCGACCGGCCTCGCCGCGAACTGAGGAGAACCCCATGAAGAAGGCCATTATCGGCGGGGCCGCGGCCGCCGCCCTCGCCGCCGTACTGATGCAGATGCTCCCCGACCTCCGGCGCTACCTGCGCATGCGCCGGATGTGACACCGCCGGGGCGCGGCCGTGGCCGCGGATGCGGATACGGGCGCCCGAATGGCGTACAGGCGCGCCGCCCACCGGCGTGCCGACCGCACGGACTCCGTCCCGCCGGTTCAATGAGCCCCGGCAGGACGGAGTCCGATGCACGAGATGTCGATCGCCATGGCCGTCGTGGGCCAGGTGGAAGAGGCGGCCCGGGCGGGCGGCGCGCACGCCGTCACCTCCGTACGGCTGCAGGTCGGTGAGCTGGCGGGGGTGGTCCCCGACGCGCTGGCCTTCTGTTTCGAACTGGCCTGCGCCGGAACGGTCCTCGAAGGAGCCGAACTCGTCACGGAGTCCGTGACGGCCCGGGCCCGCTGCGGTTCCTGCCCCGGAACCTGGGCGGTGGGCATGCCCCCCGAGCTGTGCTGCCCCGGATGCGGCAGGGCCACCGAGGTGGAACTGCTGTCGGGCCGTGAGCTGGAGATCCTCAGCGTGCGCTGGGAAGACGGCCCCGCCGGCGCCCGTACCCGCGAACCGATTCCCGAGGAGGCCTGAACCATGTGCCGAGTGGTCGATCTGCGGCAGGCGGTGCTCGCCAAGAACGACGAAGCCGCCCAGGTCCTGCGCACCGAACTCACCGCCCGCGGTACGACCGTGGTCAACCTGCTCTCCAGCCCCGGCAGCGGCAAGACGGCGCTCCTGGAGCGCGAACTGCTCCTCGCGCGGGAGCGGGGCGTGGCCGTGGCCGCGCTGACCGCGGACCTGGCCACCGAGAACGACGCGCTGCGGCTGGCCCGTTCGGGCGTACCGGTCAAGCAGGTGCTCACCGACGGGCTGTGTCACCTGGAGGCCGCGATGCTCGGCCGGCACCTGGACGGCTGGCTGCCCGGGGACACCCGGCTGCTCTTCGTGGAGAACGTGGGCAATCTGGTCTGCCCGGCCGGGTACGACCTGGGTGAATCGCTGCGGGTGGTGCTCGCCTCGGTGACCGAGGGCGAGGACAAGCCGCTGAAGTACCCGACCGCCTTCGGACTGGCCCAGCTGGTGCTGGTCACCAAGACCGACATCGCGCGGGCCGTCGAGTTCGACGAGGCCGCCTTCCGCGCCAACGTCGAGCAGGTCAACCCCGGTGTGGAGATCGTCCTCACCTCGGCTCGGGCCGGCGAGGGCCTGGGCGTCCTGCTCGACCGGGCGCTGGAGGTCGGGGCGGGCGGCGGGGCGCACGCACCGGTGATGGCCCGTCAGCAGCACGCGCACCCTCACGCTCACGCATACGCGCACGGGCACAGTCACGGACATGGCCACGATCACGACGACGAACACGATCACGGCCGTGACGAGGACCACGATCACGATCACGACGGGGAGCACGAACACCCGCACGTCCAGACCGCCGCGCAGACCCGCTGATGGAGGCGGTGCAGCGCCGCAGGGTCACCGTCCGGGGCGTGGTCCAGGGCGTCGGCTTCCGCCCCTACGTCTACACCCGCGCGACCGGACTGGGCCTGGCCGGGCACGTCACCAACACCCCCGAGGGCGTCGTCGCCGAGGTCGAGGGCGCCCCGGACGCGGTCTCGCGGTTCTGCGAACGGCTCGCGGCGGACGCGCCCCCGTTGGCAGTGGTCGACACCGTCGACCACTGGGAGGTCCCCGTCGCGGGCGGCGCCGGATTCACCATCATCGCCTCCCGGACCGGCGGCCCCGCCCGGACCCTGGTCTCCCCGGACGTGGCGACCTGCGCCGACTGCCTCGCCGAACTGGCCGACCCGGCCGACCGGCGCCACCGGCACCCCTTCATCACCTGCACCCACTGCGGGCCGCGCTTCACCATCGTCACCGGGCTGCCGTACGACCGCGCCCACACCACCATGGCCGCCTTCCCCCTGTGCCCCGACTGCGCCCGCGAGTACGAGGACCCGGCCGACCGCCGCTTCCACGCCCAGCCCGTCGCCTGCCCGGCCTGCGGCCCGCGCCTCAGGCTGCTCACCGGCCGTCCGCCCCGCGAGAGCGCCGCCGCCGACCCGGTGGCCGAGGCCCGCCGGCTCCTGGCCGCCGGGGCGATCCTCGCCGTCAAGGGCCTGGGCGGCTACCACCTGGCCTGCGACGCCACCCACCCGGGCGCCGTGGCCGAGCTGCGCCGGCGCAAGGCGCGCGGGGACAAGCCCTTCGCGCTGATGGCCCGGGACCTCGCCGACGTCGAGCGGTTCGCGCACCTCGGCCCCGAGGAACGGGAGCTGCTCACGGGTGGCGTACGGCCCATCGTGCTGCTGCGACGCCGCGCGGGCACGGACGGCCCGGACGGGGTCGCCCCGCGCTGTCCCGACCTCGGGGTGATGCTCCCGTACACCCCGGTGCACCACTTGCTGCTCGGCCTGCCCGGCGACCCCCCGGGCCCCCGGCTGCTCGTCATGACCAGCGGGAACCTCGCCGGGGAGCCCATCGTCACCGACGACGACGAGGCCCTGGACCGGCTCGCCGCCCTCGCCGACGGCTGGCTGACCCACGACCGCCCCATCCACGTGCCGTGCGACGACTCCGTGGTGCGGGTCTGCGACGGCGAGACGCTGACCCTGCGGCGCTCGCGCGGGTACGCCCCGCTGCCACTGACCCTGCCCGTACCGGTCCCCGCGACCCTCGCGGCGGGCGGCGACCTGAAGAACGCCTTCTGCCTCGGCGAAGGGCGCAAGGCCTGGCCGTCCGCCCACATCGGCGACATGGACGACCTCGCCACCCAGGACGCCCTCGAACGCGCCGAGCGGCAGCTGGAGTCCATCACCGGCGTCACCCCCGTGCTCCTCGCAGCCGACCGCCACCCCGGCTACCGCTCCGCCGGGTGGGCCCGGCGTGCCGCGGGCGCCCGGCCCCTCGTTCGCGTCCAGCACCATCACGCGCACATCGCCTCCGCCATGGCGGAGCACGGCCTGGGCGGCGGCCGTCCGGTGATCGGCGTCGCCTTCGACGGCACCGGCTACGGCGACGACGGCGCCGTGTGGGGCGGTGAGCTCCTCCTCGCCGACTACGCGGGGTACACCCGGTTCGCGCACCTCGCCTACGTCCCGCTGCCCGGCGGCGACGCGGCCGTGCACCGCCCGTACCGCATGGCGCTGTCCCATCTGCGGGCCGCGGGCATCGAGTGGACACCGGACCTGCCCTGCACCGCCGCCTGCCCGCCCGGAGAACTGCGGGTGCTGGAGCGGCAGCTGGAGCGGGGCCTGAACTGCGTCCCGACCTCCAGCATGGGCCGTCTCTTCGACGCCGTGTCCTCCCTGGCCGGAATCTGCCACCGGGCCGGGTACGAGGCCCAGGCCGCGATCGAGCTGGAGGGGGCGGCGTACGGAGCGCACGGCGACGGTGAAGTCCACGGCGGCGGCCACGGCTACGCCTTCGGCCTGCACGTGCCGCCGGACCCCGGCGGCGGTCCGGTCACCGCCGATCCGGCGCCCGTACTGGCCGCCGTGGTGGCCGACGTACGCGCGGGCACGGACCCGGCGCTGATCGCGGCCCGCTTCCACGCCGCCGTCGCCGCCCTCGTCACCGCGTTGTGCGAGCTGGCGCGCGAGCGGCACGGCCTGGACACCGTCGCCCTGACCGGCGGGGTCTTCGCCAACACCCTGCTCTCCTCGGCATGCGCCCGGCTGCTGCGCACCTGCGGATTCACCGTCCTGCGGCACGGCCGGATCCCCCCGAACGACGGCGGGCTGTCCCTGGGCCAGCTCATGGTGGCCGCCGCGCACCACACCCCCTGACCTCACCCACAGCAAGGAGAAGCCCATGTGCCTGGCGGTGCCCGGCAGAGTGCTCGACATCGGGGAGAAGGACGGCACCCGCATGGCCACCGTCGACTTCGGCGGTGTGCAGAAGGAGGTGTGTTTGGAGTACCTGCCGGACCTGCAGGTGGGTGAGTACGCCATCGTCCACGTGGGCTTCGCCCTCCAGCGCCTCGACGAGGAGTCGGCCAAGCAGACCCTCGAACTCTTCGCGCAACTCGGCATGCTCCAGGAGGAGTTCGGCGATCCGTGGGAGCAGGCCGCAGCGGCCGGTGGCGAACCCTGGCCCTTCGCCGACGATTTCGAACCCCGACCCGCACCCGAGCCCGCCCTCGCCGCGCCGCAGGAGGAAGTCCAGCCGTGAAGTACATCGAGGAGTTCCAGGACCCCGACCTCGCCCGCCGGCTGCTCGACGACATCCACGCCACGGTGACCCGCCCCTGGGCCCTGATGGAGGTCTGCGGTGGCCAGACCCACACGATCATCCGGCACGGAATCGATCAACTGCTCCCGGAGCAGGTCGAATTGATCCACGGTCCCGGCTGCCCGGTGTGCGTCACCCCGCTGGAGGTCATCGACAAGGCGCTGGAGATCGCCTCCCGCCCCGATGTGATCTTCTGTTCCTTCGGGGACATGCTCCGGGTGCCCGGGACCGGCCGCGACCTGTTCCAGGTGCGCAGTGAGGGCGGCGACGTCCGCGTCGTCTACTCCCCGCTCGACGCCCTGCGGATCGCCCAGGAGAACCCGGCGCGCCAGGTGGTCTTCTTCGGCATCGGCTTCGAGACCACCGCGCCGCCCAATGCCATGACGGTCCACCAGGCGAAGAAGCTGGGGATCCCCAACTTCAGCCTGCTGGTCTCCCACGTCCGGGTGCCCCCGGCGATCGAGGCGATCATGCAGTCGCCGAGCTGCCGGGTCCAGGGCTTCCTCGCCGCCGGACACGTTTGCAGCGTGATGGGCATGGGCGAGTACCCCGAACTGGCCGCGCGCCACCGGGTCCCCATCGTGGTGACCGGCTTCGAGCCGCTGGACATCCTGGAAGGCGTCCGCCGGGCCGTGCGGCAGCTCGAGCGCGGCGAGCACACCGTCGACAACGCCTACGCGCGCGCCGTCCGCCCCGAGGGCAACCCGGCCGCCCTCGCCATGCTGGAGGACGTCTTCGAGGTCACCGACCGGGCCTGGCGCGGCATCGGTGTCATCCCCGACAGCGGCTGGCGGCTGTCCCCCCGCTACCGGGACTTCGATGCCGAACACCGCTTCTCGGTCACCGGCATCAACACCCGGGAGCCGGCCGAGTGCCGCAGCGGAGAGGTGCTCCAGGGGCTGCTGAAACCGCACGAGTGCGAGGCCTTCGGCACGCTGTGCACCCCGCGCAGCCCGCTCGGCGCCACCATGGTCTCCAGCGAGGGCGCCTGCGCCGCGTACTACCTCTACCGGCGGCTGGAGCTGGGGACCGTACCCGCCGCCGCGACCGCGACCCCCGCGACCGCCCCGACCGCGACCGCCCCGACCCCCGTGAGCGCCCCGCTGGAGGCGAGCCCCGTTGTCTGACACCGCACTCGACATCACGGGCTGGACCTGCCCGGCCCCGCTGCGCGACCGCCCCCGCGTGGTGATGGGCCACGGCGGCGGGGGCGCACTCTCCGCCGAACTGGTCCAGCACCTCTTCGCCCCCGCCTTCGGCGGTGAGGCGCTCGCCCAGCTCGGGGACTCCGCGGCCGTCTCCCTGGGCGGGGTCCGCCTCGCGTTCTCCACCGACTCCTACGTGGTGCGGCCGCTGTTCTTCCCCGGCGGCGGCATCGGCGACCTCGCGGTCAACGGCACGGTCAACGACCTGGCCATGAGCGGCGCCGAAGCGGCGTACCTCTCCTGCGGGTTCATCCTGGAGGAGGGCGTCGAGATGTCGGTCGTGGCGCGCGTGGCCGAGGCCATGGGCGCGGCCGCGCGCGCCGCGGGCGTGGAGGTGGCGACCGGCGACACCAAGGTCGTGGAAGCGGGCCACGGGGACGGCATCTACATCAACACCGCGGGCATCGGCGTCATCCCCGACGGGGTGGACCTGCGCCCGCAGCGCGTCGTTCCGGGTGACGTCGTCATCGTCAGCGGTGAGATCGGGCTCCACGGGGTGGCGATCATGAGCGTCCGCGAGGGGCTCGAATTCGGCGTGGACATCGAGAGCGACTGCGCGGCCCTGGGCGGACTCGTGCGGAGCATGCTCGCGGTCACCCCGGACCTCCACGTCCTGCGCGACCCCACCCGGGGCGGGCTGGCGGCCTCGCTCAACGAGATCGCCGCCGCCTCGGGCACCGGTGTCGTGATCCACGAGGGCCGCGTCCCGGTCCCCGCGGCCGTCGCGAACGCCTGCGCGATCCTCGGACTCGACCCGCTCTACGTGGCCAACGAGGGCAAGCTGGTCGCCTTCGTGCCCCGCCGGCACGCCGACGCCGTCCTCGACGCCATGCGCGCCCATCCGCTGGGCCGCCACGCGGCGGTGATCGGCGAGGCCGTCGACGCCCACCCGGGCCTGGTCGTGGCCCGCACCGCCCTCGGCGGCACCCGCGTGGTCGATCTGCCGATCGGCGAACAACTGCCGCGCATCTGCTGACCGGTCCGCAGGATGGGTGCCGGTCCCGATGCGCGGGGCCGGCGGGCCGGGTGATGCTCGAGGAGGAACACCTCCTGCATCCCTTCGACGCCGACGTGGAGCGGCTGGTGCCCCCGGTGGCGCTCCCGCTGCTCCGTCGTCGCCCGACACACGGAAAGGAGCGGGGCCATGCCGCGATCCGACGACGCGAGGGCCACCGGCGCCGCTGCCCGGCCCGGGTACGGGGATCCCGTACGGAGCCGGAGCCGGAGCCGGAGCCGAAGTCGAAGCCCGGCCCGGGGGCGGGGCCCGGGCGAACCGCGCCCGCACCCCCGCGCGTACCGCCGGGCGGGCGCCTGGCTGGCCGTCGCCCTCGGGATCTGGGCCGTGGTGGCCGGGGCCACCCTGCCCAACGGGCTCGTGCTGGCGGCCGGGCTGGTCGTGGCCGCGCTGGCGGTGAACCGCCTGGGCGCGGCCGACCCCCGCGCCGGCCGCCGGGCGAAGCCGATGGCCCCGCCCTGACGGCCGGCCGGGCCGCCCCCGCCGCCCGTTACGGACGCCCGGCGGGGTCCTGGTCGGGAGCCGGCTCCGCGGCGGACTCCGGGGACTTCGCGGGGGACGGTACGGCCGCGAGCAGCGGGGTGCTCACGGCGCGGCGCTCCCGGAACCACGCGGCCATCGGCTCGGTGTAGCGGGCGGTCAGCGGGCCGATCACCACGAGGATGAGCACGTAGGCGGTGGCCAGCGGCCCGAGGGCCGGTTCGATGCCGGCGGTGACGGCGAGACCGGCGATGACGATGGAGAACTCGCCGCGGGCGACCAGGGTGCCGCCGGCCCGCCAGCGGCCGTTGATCCCGACCCCGGCGCGCTTCGCGGCCCAGTACCCGGTGGCGATCTTCGTACCCGCGGTGACCAGCGCGAGCGCGAGCGCGGGCAGCAGTACGGGCGGAATGCTCGCCGGATCGGTGTGCAGGCCGAAGAAGACGAAGAACACCGCGGCGAACAGGTCCCGGAGCGGGCTGAGCAGGGTGTGCGTGCCCTCGGCCACCTCGCCGGACAGGGCGATGCCCACCAGGAACGCGCCGACCGCGGCGGACACCTGCAACTGCTGCGCGATGCCCGCGACCAGCAGGGTCAGACCGAGGACGACGAGCAGCAGCTTCTCCGGGTCGTCGCTGGAGACGAAGCGCGAGATGAGCCGGCCGTAGCGGACGGCGACGAACAGCACCGCACCCGCCACGCCGAGGGCGATCGCGAGGGTCAGGCTGCCCGCCGCGAGACCGACCCCGGCCAGCAGTGCGGTGACGATGGGCAGGTAGACGGCCATGGCCAGGTCTTCCAGGACCAGGACGCTGAGGACCACCGGGGTCTCACGGTTGCCGAGCCGGCCCAGGTCCCCCATGACCTTGGCGATGACGCCGGAGGAGGAGATCCAGGTGACCCCCGCGAGGACCACCGCGGCCACCGGACCCCAGCCCATCAGCAGAGCGGCGACCGCGCCGGGTACCGCGTTGAGGGTGAAGTCGACCAGTCCGGCCGGGTACTGGGTCCGGAGATTGGAGACCAGGTCGGTGGCCGTGTACTCCAGCCCCAGCATCAGCAGCAGCAGGATGACGCCGATCTCGGCGCCGATGGCCACGAACTCCTCGCTCGCGCCCATGGGCAGCAGTCCGCCCGTGCCGAAGGCGAGACCGGCCAGCAGGTACAGGGGTATCGGGGAGAAGCGGAACCGCCCGGCGAGCCTGCCCAGCAGACCCAGGCCCAGGATGATCGCACCGAACTCGATCAGGAAGACGGCGGAGTGCACAGGCGATCACTCCCGTCCGAGTATGGAGGCGGCCGCGTCGACGCCCTCGCGGGTCCCGATCACGATGAGCGTGTCCCCGCCGGCGAGGCGGAAGTCGGGCGCGGGGGAGGGGCGGGCCTCGGCCCGGCGCAGTACCGCCACGATCGAGACGCCTGTCTCCGTCCGCATCCGGGTCTCGCCCAGCAGCCGGCCGTTCCAGTGAGAGTGCGCGGACAGCTCGATGCGCTCGGCGACCAGGCCGAGGTCGGTGGTGTGCAGCACGTTGGGGCTGTGGTGGGCGGGCATCAGGGCGTCGATCAGCGAGGCGGTCTCCGCCCCGGTCAGGTGCAGGGACTGGGCGCACGCGTCGGGATCGTCCGCGCGGTAGATGTTCACCGTACGGGTCCCGTCGCGGTGGGCGATCACCGACAGGTCGCGGTGCTCGCGGGTGGTGAGGTCGTACTGGACCCCGATGCCGGGCAGTGGCGTGGTGCTCATCCGTGGAGCAGGCACAGCTCTGTCCCCCCTTGCTTCGTGTTCGGCCGTGGTGCGGCGCGGCCCCGGCGGAAGGCAGGTTCCGGCGGCCGCGCGGGGCTCATGGTGCCACCTCGCGCGGGGCGCGGGATATGGGTGTCGGCACGGATGGACAAGGCCCTCGGCGGACGGCAGGGTGGGGCGGGGACATGGCTCCCGTCGCAGGTCAAGGCGGGTCGCCGCAGGTGCGGGAGGGGCCGGCGGGGATAGTGGAAGCGAGCGGTCCGCCCAGGCGGCGGACACCGGAACGAGGGGAGGGAGGACCGTGTCGCTGTACTGGCGGATCTTCCTGCTCAACGCGGCCGTCCTCGTCACGGCCGTCCTGCTGCTGCTCGGACCGGTCACCGTCTCCACCCCGGTCGTCCTCGGGGAGGCCGTGGTGCTGCTCGCCGGGCTCGCGGCCATGCTGATCGCCAACGCCGTCCTGTTGCGCATCGGGCTGGCGCCGCTCGGCCGGCTGACCCGCGCGATGAGCGCGGTCGACCTGCTGCGCCCCGGCAGCCGGGCCAGGGTGGAGGGCCCCGGCGAAGTGGCCGGGCTGACGACCTCCTTCAACGCCATGCTGGGCCGGCTGGAGGCCGAGCGGGCCGGCAGCACCGCCCGCGCCCTGTCCGCGCAGGAGGCCGAACGCCGCCGCATCGCCCAGGAACTCCACGACGAGGTCGGGCAGACCCTCACCGCGGTCCTGCTCCAGCTCAAGCACGTTGCCGACCGCGCCCCCGCCCCGCTGCGGGAGGAGCTCCACCAGGTGCAGGAGACGACCCGCACCAGCCTGGACGAGATCCGGCGCATTGCCCGCAGGCTGCGCCCCGGGGTCCTGGAGGAGCTCGGACTGCACAGCGCGCTGCGCGCGCTGACCGCGGAGTTCACCAGTGGTTCGCTGACCGTGCGGCACGTGATCGGCCCCGGAGTGCCCCGGCTGGACGAAGCGGCCGAACTCGTCGTCTACCGGGTCGCCCAGGAGGCCCTGACCAACGCCGCCCGGCACGCGCGCGCGAGCGCCGTCGAGGTGCACCTGGCGGGCCGACCCGGCGGTGCGGTGCGGCTGCTGGTACGGGACGACGGCAAGGGGACCGGCCCGGCCGGTGAGGGCGCGGGGATCCAGGGCATGCGCGAACGGGCCCTGCTGATCGGGGCGGAGCTCGTCATCGGGGACGGCCCGCGGGGCGGTACCGAGGTGCGGCTGGACGTACCGGCCATCGACACGGCTGCTGCTGCCGCCGCTGCCGGGTCGGCGTCCGGGGCCGGGTCGGGGTCCGCCGGAGACCTCGGGGAGGGAAGCCGTTGACCGCCCCGGAACGGCCGCCGACCCGCGTCCTGCTCGCCGACGACCACGCCCTCGTACGGCGCGGGGTCCGCCTCATCCTCGACGCCGAACCGGACCTCACGGTGGTCGCCGAGGCGGGGGACGGGGCGGAGGCCGTCGCCCTGGCCCGTACCGGCGAGGTGGACCTCGCGGTCCTCGACGTGGCGATGCCGCGGATGACGGGACTGCAGGCCGCGCGGGAACTCTCCCGGCTGCGACCGGACCTGCGCATCCTCATCCTGACCATGTACGACAACGAGCAGTACTTCTTCGAGGCGCTCAAGGCCGGGGCGGCCGGCTACGTCCCCAAGTCGGTCGCCGACCGCGATCTGGTCGAGGCCTGCCGGGCGGCGATCCGGGACGAGCCGTTCATCTACCCCGGGGCCGAGACCACCCTCATCCGCAACTACCTCGACCGGGCCCGCCAGGGCGACCCGCTGCCCGCCCGGGCGATCACCGAACGCGAGGAGGAGATCCTCAAGCTCGTCGCCGAGGGCCACTCCTCGAAGGAGATCGGCGACCTCCTCGTCATCAGCGCCAAGACCGTCGAGCGCCACCGGGCCAACCTGCTCCAGAAGCTCGGGATGCGCGACCGGCTGGAACTGACCCGGTACGCGATCCGGGTCGGGCTGATCGAGCCGTAGCCGGAGGGACCCGCGGGCCCACCCTCGTAGGTGCGAGGTGGTGCGCCCGGCCCCCACCCCCGAACATGACGCCGGGACCGCCCGACCGGGCGCCGTCCACAGGGGCCGGGAGGGGAAGACGTGCTGCGGTATCTGAGCAGGCTGCGGACGGTGGTGCTGATGTGCGTGGCGGGACTGGTGCTGGCGGGAACGCCCGCGTCCGCCGCCACCACCGCTTTCGCCGGGGGGCGGGGGGAGACGGCGGCGGCCGCGGCGAAGCCGCTGTTCCAGCTGCCCTTCGCGTGCGGGACCACCTGGCAGCTGAACACCTGGGGCCACAATCCGGCGCTGGACATCGTGGTGGAGGGCAACACCGGATCCGACGGACTGACCGTCCTGCCGTCCGCCGCCGGCACGGTGGCCGCCACGTACTGGACCAACGGTTCGGGCAACACCATCCAGATCAACCACGGCAACGGCTGGTTCACGGCGTACTACCACCTGAAGGACGACCCGGCGACCTACGTCAAGAAGGGCGACCCCGTCCAGCCGTCCACCCGGATCGGCCGCATCGGCACCTCGGGCGCCTCCACCTGGTCCCACCTGCACTACGAGCAGCGCTACCTCGCCTCGGGCGACTTCACCGACGAGAGCCACCGCGTTCCGGCCCACTTCGACGGGGTCGAGTACTCGGGCGACGCGAAGGAATGGCCGAGCGTCACCAGCCGCAACTGCGCCGGCACGCCGCCCCCCGCTTGGCAGGACTGCCCGCCCGGCAACGTCTGCTTCTACTCGGGACCCGACGGCACCGGCACCGTCTGCCGCTCCGCCGGCGACGAGCCCCGCAGCACGTGCGGACTGCGCAGGTCCTTCTTCAACAACGGCACGACGCAGCCGGGATATGACCACGTGCAGGTGTACTTCAAGGAGGGCGGCAGCGCCTGTCTGCACCGAGGCTGGGACGAGGGACGCGGGAACCTTCCCGCGGGCGGCCGGACCATCGACCGCTTCCACTGGCGCGGCGAGTGCTGAGTCCCCGTTTGTTGCCTGAACGAGTCATTCCACTGGCTACCCTTCCCCTGCATCTCGGGGGAAGGAACCAGCGTGAACAGCATCATCGTGGTTCCGGGGCACACCATGTCCCCGGCCGAACAGATCCGCCTGGCACCGGGGCAGACCCTCCGGTTCGGCCGTGAGCCCGTCGGCAGCGCGCACAGCGCCTCCGGCGGCGGCCCGCCCGCCCTGTACCTCCCGCACGCGGGCGTCTCGCGCTCGGCGGGGCTGATCACCGCCACCGGCACGTACTGGTCGCTGAGCAACTTCTCCCGCTCGGCGACCTACGTGGTCGAGAACCCCGAGGGCGCCGGCGAGCACATCAAGATCGCCCCCGGCCGGCTGGACGCACCGGTCCCCTTCGAGTTCGCCCGGATCGTCCTGCCCGCCGGCTCCGAGCTGCTCACCCTGGACGTCTGGGCGCCGCGCCACGACTACGCCGACCGCGACGAGCCGGGCGAGCCCGGCGAGCACGACGGGGAGGCGACCGTACTCCCCTTCCCCCTCGACCGCTCCAGCCGCTACTTCCTGGTCCTCACCGCGCTCTGCGAGCCGCGGCTGCGCGGCGAACCGCACGCGCCCCTGCCCACCGTCGAGCAGGTCGTCGAACGGCTGAAGCCGTCATGGCCCGCGGCCAACCGGGCCACCGTGCAGTGGAACATCGACTACCTCGCGGTCAAGCTGCGCCTCAAGCCCGGCCCCGACACGGCCGATCCGGGACCGCGGCTGGTCGGCAAGAAGGAGACCCTGGTCTCCCTCGCCCTGCGCTTCGACCTCGTCCGCGAGCAGGACCTGGCGGCCCTCCCGGCCGCCCCGACCGGTACCGCCCGCTGACCGGACGAGCCGGAGCGCCCGGCGCCCTCACCGTCCCGCCCGGCTACCGGATCGGCCCCTGGGTCGTCGGGCACCTGCTGGGAGCCGGCGCCTTCGGCAGCGTGTACGCGGCCCGGCGCGCCGGGCCGGAGCGGGGGCTGCCCGACCGCGCCGCGCTGAAGTTCCTGCCGACCGGCACCCGTACCCCGCGCCAGCTGCGGCACCTCGGCGAACTCGCCGAGCGCGAGACCGAGGTGCTGCGCCGGGTGCGCACACCCCGGCTGATCCGGCTGTACGAGGTGCTCACGGTCGACGACCCCGGTCGGCCCGAACTCGACGGCGCCACCGTGCTCGTCCTGGAGGAGGCGGCCGGCTCCCTGGACGCCCTGCTGGCCGGCGGCGTGGTGCCGCAGGCCGGTCCGGCCCTCCTCGCCCAGGTCTGCGAGGGGCTCGACCAACTGCACGGGGCGGGCTGGGTGCACGGCGACCTCAAGCCGGGGAACGTCCTGCTGATGGCCGACGGCACGGCGCGGCTCGGCGACTTCAACATGGCGGCGGAACTGGAGGGCACCCACGCCTACTCACCGGCCTTCGCCACGCCCGACTACACCCCGCCCGACCAGTTCTGGGCCGAGGTCGGCGAACGCGGGACGAAGATCCGTCCGACGGCCGACATCTGGGCCTTCGGCGTGCTCGCGCACGTGGTGCTGACCGGCTCGCTGCCGCTGCCCGGCGGCACCTCCGCCGCCCGCCGGGACGCGGCCCTGCGCTACGCCAGGGGCGAGGAGGAGCTGCGCCTGTCGCCGGAACTGCCCCAGCACTGGCGGGACATCGTCCAGGACTGCCTGGCCCGCAGGCACGAGGACCGGGCCGCGCACACCGCGGCCTCGCTGCTGGGCCGGGTCCGGGCCGCCGCCGCCGGCCGGGCGCCCGCCCCGCGCGACTCCTTACCGAGGCGGCGGCGCCGGGCGCTGATCGCGGCCGGTACGGCGGCGCTCGCGGGCCTGGGAGCCGTATGGAGCTCGGGCCTGCTGCCGTTCGGGAACTCCGCCGGGGAGGCGGGGTACGAGCGGTGCCGGCGCGGGGCCGTCTGCTTCTTCTCGGAGGAGGACGGCCGGGGCGAGATGTGCTCCTGGGTCGACGGCGGCGCCGACTGGATCGGCGGCCCCACCCCCTGCCCCTGGTCGGCCCGCACACCGCCCCGCTCGGTCTTCAACAACGGGTTCGACCTCACCGAGGGCGCGAGCCAGGTCGACGTCCTCTACTACGGGCAGCCCGCCCGGCAGGAGCTCCTGGGCTGCGTGAAGGTGGGCACCAGGACCAACCTGAGCGGCACCTTCCGCCTGCGCTCCCACGCCTGGGTCCCGCACTGCTGACACCAAGCGTCCGGGAGCGGTTGCTGTCACCCGCCCTCCCTTCCGCGCGCCAGGGCCGGCCGGAAGACTCCTCACCGGCAACAGCCCTCCCGGGACCGTCGGAAGAGAGCCCCGCCATGCCCCGCACACCCGCCACCCTCACCCGGGACTGACCGGGGTCGTGCACCTCGTCATGACGCTGCTGTCCCTGTCGGCCCCCACCGACCAGCCCGCCCGGCTCCTCGACCGCAACCTCGTCACCGACGTCATACGGGCCACCGCGTCCCCCGCCGACCGCCTCGAGCACGTGTACGCCCGCTCGGCGGAAGGCCGCCTGGACATCGCACTGTTCCTCCTCGCCACCGACCCGCAGCATGCATCCTCGACCGCCGCCGGAATCATCACGAGAGCCCTCACGCGTTCCCCCACCCTGGCCGGCTGGACCACACCCCCCCGCACCCCACCCTGAACGGAGCCACCCCACGCAGCAGGAGAACAACCGAGCCGGCCCCGTCCAGGCCGTCTCTTTCGGATCTTGCCGGGCCCGCGACGTCCGGCACCGCACCTCGCTGCGTTGTCGGGCCCGCCCCGGTACGTCCAGTACAAGGACGATCCTCCGCCTTGCGATGCACGGCTCCGGACGCCGCGGGCTCGGCCGACAAGATCCGAAAGAGACGGCCTAGGGCAGGCCATGGCCCCGCGCGAGATACAGGTCGAACGCCTCCTGCCCGTCCGGAATGAAGCGCCACTGCCGCACGGCCTCGCGCAGTTCCGCCTCCGTCAGCCAGCCGTACCAGGCAACCTCTTCCGGGTCGGGCGTCACCTCGCCCGTGATCACGGCCTCATGCACGCCGAGCCAGTACGGGCTGATCGCCCCTCGGCACAGGAACTTGAACAAGAAGCGCACGGGCACGTGGATGCCCAGCTCCTCGGCCAACTCCCTGCCCGCGGCCTGCTCATAGGACTCGCCCACTTCCACAGCCCCGCCGAACATCACCTCGTGGTGGCCGGGAAACCGGGACAGGTTCTCAGGCCGCCGATAGACCAATACCCGCCCCTGCGGATCACGGCAGACGGTCGTCGCGATGCGGTGCAGCCATCCTCGACGGATGGCCTCACCGCGGTCCACCACCGCCACCACCTGGTCCTGATCATCCACGCGTTCGACCGGTTCATCCACGGCGCCCACGATCGCACAACTCCCCGGCTCGGCCAGCGCGGTGCGCCAGGTCGACCTCATGCCGACGCTTCGGGGGCAGCGACCCGCACCTTCTCGGCGGTAGGTCAATTGCTCGAAGTGCCCGAGGCATCGACCGCGCGCTGGCCGATTGCGGCCAGCGCGCGGTCCAGGACCTCCTGGACCCGGCCGAGGGCCGAGACGGTGGTTACCAGCCCCTGGGCCCGGTAGTGGTCGAGGACCAGTGCCGTCTCGCTGGCATAGACCTCCAGCCGCTTACGAACGGTGGCTTCGCGGTCGTCATCCCGTTGGTACAGCTCACCGCCGCAGACGGCGCAGGTTCCTGCCACTTCAGGCGGGTTGTGATCGACGTGGAAGATGTGTTCGCGGTCCTGACGGCACAACCGTCGTCCGGCGATGCGTCTGATCACCTCTGCGTCGGGAATCTCCAGGTTGAGCACGGCGTCCAGTCTCGACCCCGTGTCGGCCAGGATGCGGTCCAGCGCCTCCGCCTGGGCAGGATTGCGGGGAAAGCCGTCCAGCAGGAATCCGCGTTCGGTGTCCGGGCGGGCAAGGCACTCTTCGACCACCCCGATCGTGACCTCGTCCGGTACCAGACGGCCGGCGCGTATGTGCTTGTCGGCGTTCTGCCCGAGCTCGCTGCCCTGCGCGATGTGCTCGCGGAACAGATCACCGGTGGAGATGTGCTGGATCGACAGGTGGGCGGCGAGGCGCACTGCCTGCGTGCCCTTGCCGGCTCCGGGCGGCCCGATCAGGAGGAGGCGCATTGATGAGGTGTCCCTTCGTCATGCGTGGCCAGGGTCGATCACGGAATCTGGAGTACCTCCGGAGAGGATGACGCCATCGCGTTCCGCTCATCCTTACCCTCCGTGCGGCGTGCGGCGGCTGGGGAGCATCTACGCCTTTACTTCGCCCTACCCAAGGGTGGCAAGACGCGCATCGTCGACATGCCCCGGTCGGTGGCCACGGAACTGGCCGCGTACTTCCTCGACCATCCGGCGGTCGACGTCGAGCTCCCCTGGGGCGGACCGGAGCCCGACCGGGAGAAGCAGGGCTTTCCGCTCGTCCTCACGACGACGTACGGCAACGCCATCCGCGCCAACATCTTCAACGACGAGGCCTGGAAGCCGGCCCTCGCCGCGGCCGGAGTCATCCCCGTACGGGAGAAGGGCGAGCGGTGGAAGGCTTCGCGCAAGGACGGCTTCCACGTGCTCCGGCACACTTACGCCTCGGTCCTCCTCGAAGCGGGCGAGTCCATCGTCACGCTCGCCCGGTGGCTCGGTCACTCAAGCCCGACCATCACCCTCGACCACTACGCCCACTTGGTGCCGGAGGCCGGCGGCAAGGGTCGCGCCGCCATCGATGCGCTGCTCGGCACGGTGCCCGAGTACGCACCCTAGGCCTTGGTCTCCTCTCACGGCCGCATCTGAGATCCCGTACCGACAGCGGTCGCCTGCGCCCGGGAATGTTCCAGCCCAGCCGTCACCTCCGCCTGGTCCGGGCCGTCCTCAGTCGCCAGGAGTTCCCCGGCCGTAGTCATGGCCGCCCAGAACTCGGGAGGTGAGCCCCGCCCGTCCCGGAACCGGGTTTTCGCGAAGAACAGGAAGATCTGTGAGTTCCCCGCTACGAAACCACGCGAGAAGGCCGCCGGGATAGCCCCCCGCGGGCGCCGGCGGCGGTCCCCAACAGGTCACGGATCCGTTCGCCGTGAGCGTCCAGCACCCGGTCCACGACGAACACGTGTCCAAAGGCTAGAACCGAGGCGACGAGGTCCTCCTCACCCACCACGAACTCCTCGAAGAGGGGCCGAGCCTCGCAGATTCGGGCTTCGGCGTCCGTTCGGGGCACTCCCAGGGCCAGACACACAGCCAGCGCGGAGGCGCCCCAGTCGCCGGTACGCGCGGCCAGTTCGGCGAAGACCTCCTCATCGTCCCGTCCGGTGGCCAGCATTTCGAGGGCCTCCAGGACCAGCTCGTCCTCGCCTTCCCCATGATTCATGGCCAGAGGCTACAGCGGTGCTCGAACGCGACAGAGGGGCGTGGTGACCTGAGTGAGCGGCTCGCATCCCCCTGCCGTGGGGACCGCGCCGAAGCGGCGAGTTCGGCGGTGATCACTCGCGTCCGGTCGAGGTTTGTCCAGTGATTCCGGCCGGTCGTGCAGGTGACGACGCTGGGTTCAGTGGCAGAGCTCCATGATGGTGTCGTCGAAGTCGGGGAACTCCTGGGCCGCCAGCTCGATCACGGCTGCCGCCGACCGGCGCTGGTGCGGTGCGAATCCTTCGGCGATGGCTGCCAACTCCGGATTGGGGCGCGCCTTCCAGTCGGGCTCGTACGAGGTGGCGGCTTCCCAGGGGCCGAAGCCGTCGGCCAGGAGCCACAGGAAGTCGCCCAGGTCGCGGGCGACGACTCCGGTCTCTCCCTCGGACCCGAGGAAGACTACGGGCTGCTCGGCCAGCAGTCGGCCGGGGCGGATGAGCCAGAATGCCGCGTACCCGCCGGTGCCGTCCTGTCCGAACACGCGGAAGTCGCTGCCGTCCAGTTCGCTGTTCCCGGTCCATGCCTGGAACCAGTCGGTGGTCTCGGCAGCGGACAGGAAGGCCGGGAAGGGCTCGAAGTCGACCCCGGTCTTCCCGTCGGCGTAGTCGAATCGAACGGCCATCGCAGTGGCCAGCGCGGCGGGGAACTGTCGGTCATCGGTGGGCTTCACGGAGACAGGCTAGACAGGGGGTCGGACATCGCCTCCCACGGGCAAGGTTGTTGGACGACTGCCGGTGTGTAGTCGTCGGGCGCTGCTGTGTGGTCTACAGCCAGTCGCGCTTCTTGAAGATGACGTACAGGCTCACGCAGATGACCGCCATCAGCAGGATTGCGAAGGGGTAGCCCGCTGCCCAGTGCAGCTCCGGCATGGTCTCGAAGTTCATGCCGTAGATGGTTCCCACGAGTGTGGGGGCGAAGAGGATGGCTGCCCAGGCGGAGATCTTCTTGAAGTCGTCACCCTCACACCGCTGACCTGCGGAAATCGCCTGGAGGTGTCCTCTGATCTGCGGCGATCCGCCTTTCTGGCTCTTTCGCCGCATTGTCTATTTGTGCGGCCGATCCTCCCCAGCCGCTCCCCAACGGGGCTTTATTCTCCCCAGATTCTCCCCAGCAGAGGGCGCTCCGAAGGCCATTCACCGCTGGTCAGCGGGGCGACATGGGCCGCGGGGAGCGCCACGGAGCGTTCATGTACGGCGTCTGCTGTGCGGCTAGGGGGTGAAGTCGCGGACGGCTTCCACCGTTGGCGAGCATCGACACGATGGGCTATCCCACGTCAACTCCGTGCGCTCTTGCCAAGCCATCGAGTCCGTCGGCCCAACCTTGTCCGACTGCTCGGAGCTTCCACACCGAGCGGTGCTCGGCGGACCTGTGCCGGTACAGCTCCGCGACGACCATGGCGCGGATGGCCGGGTCGGCGGGTGGCTGGAAGGTCCAGGAGGTAGTGGCGCATCCCATGGACAGTTCTGCATGGGTGAGGGAACCGCATGTCAGTCCCGTGTCGACGTCCATGTTGATCGCGATCGTCATGCGCTGGACGTGTTCCGGCAGGGCTGCGAGGTGGATGGCGGCGCGCTCGACGTAGTGGGTGCCATCGTTCTGCTTGCCCAGGAGACGCGCGGCCCCCTGGGCGGCGGACGGCTGGTTGTAGAAGACGAAGTCCTCGTCGGAGGAGACCCGGCTCTGTGCGTCGGTGAGGAAGAGCGTGAGGTCGGCGTCAGCGCCGGCGAAGCTGAACGCGACGGTCAGCCCTTCCCATGCCTCGTCGGGCAGTGTGAGGTTCTGCCCCGGCGTGAGCGCCGTCGGGGCAGCGAGCACGGGCTGGCCCATGGCGGGTGGCTGGGCCGCCGACGGGGTCTGGGTCGTCCACTCGGCGAACGTGTGGATCCGGTAGTGGTCCGGGGCTGGCGCATCGTGAGTGGAGGGGACGTTGGCGAGGAGGTTGACATCCAGGCCGGCGAGCGTGGCGTCGACGGTGCCGGCGTCGTCCTGGGCATGGTCGAGCAGGCTTTGCAGGCCGGGCAGTCGACTGGTGTCCAGCGGTTTGATGGTGCTCGCAAGATTTCCGGAGGCGGTCGTGCCGACGGCGCAGGCGATGTCCTGGCCAATGTCGAGGAACCGCAGCGCGTCCTCCGGCTGCCGCCAGGGGACCGACTCGATTGCCTGGCGGGTCCACCGGCCGTACGCCACGAACCCCAGCCGCTGGGTGTCCGGCATGCGCGTGATCACCGCGAGGTCGATCGCGGTGATCCCAGGCGCGACGGCGAAGCCCTCCTTGAGGGTGGATACGACGTTGGACCCCATGGCCGTGAGCCACCACAGGACCCGGTCCCGCTTGGTCAGCGTCTTCAGCGTGGGGCGCCCGCTCGAGGTGACTCCAGGAGTCTGGTCGGGCAGTGAGTCGATGTCGTGCTGCCGCATCACCACGGACATCACGGAGCCGTCGACCCCGACAGCACAGCCGGCGGCGGGGTTGTCGGAGAAGGCGTAGTTGACCGTCTCGCACACGGTCGCCTCGTCGTTCGCGACGAGGGCCTGCCACCACTGCTGCGCCTCGGCGTTCAGCTCCCCGTGGACGCCGTACAACCGCGCCTGCTCGGCAGCCAGGTACACCGGAGCATCGTGCTCGGCCCGCAGCTTCGCCTCCGCGCGCTCGGCGCGGGCGAACACGCCGAGCCCCGCCAGGTGGAACGCCTTGGCCTCGGCCAGAGCCCAGGGCAGCCCGAGCTGCGGGGGCCCGGCTATCACCGGCGGGTGCACGGGCAAGAAGGACTGCAGGTGCACGCTGGTCATCTGCTGCCGCAGCTCCCGCAAGTGCGCGATGGCAGCATCCCGTTCAGCCTCCTGCTGGGCCCGCTCGGCCTGCCGCCGCACCCGTTCGAGCTGCGCGCTCGAAGGCCCGGCCGTCCGCGGACGCGAGCCGGAGCGGGTCGCCCGACTCGTACTGGTTCCGCGGCGCCCGCCGCCCAGCGCGGTAGAGGCATAGAGGGGCCCCATCCCCGAAGAGAGCGTCGTCCGGCCGCCACCCACGCTCACGCGTGCCATCCGCGGCCCGACGGACGTCCGTACGCCCCTGGTCGAGACACGCACGCTCAGTCCGGGCACACCGACGCGGAAACCGAATCCCATGGAGCCTCCCCTTGCTGCTGCGAGGAGTCTGCCACCACCCGGGCGCCACTGCGTCAGGATCATCGCATTTCGCCGATTATAGGGAGGGGTCACTCTCAGGAAGAGATCATCCCGTCAGTTCGAGATGACTTGACAACTGTTGCTTGCTCGATCCGGTCACCCTGTTCCGCCGTGCTGGACCGAACGGCTCAGCCGAGTGCCTTTGCCAGAGCGAGTCCGGTTTCGCGAGCGGTCAGATAGGGGCGAACATCGTGGGCATGCGCGCCGTTGTTGACTGTCTGGTCCTGAATACGGGTTCCGAATGACGCTGCGAGCTGTTTGATCAGAGCCACGGCATCTCCGTGATCGGCGATGCTGACCCAAGACGAGCTTGTCCTCCTGCGAGTCCGAGCAGAGGAGGTAGTGCCGGTCCCGTTCCGCCACGGAGCCGTGGCCCGCGAAGTACACGACTACGACGTCGTCGGCCGTCAGATCGGCATCGGACGACCAATGGGTCAGTTTCCGCCTGTGCTCGGGCGCCGCCCGCGTGCGCTACGGGCTCCCAGGTGATGGTCCTTTTGCCCTCGTCGGCGTTGACATCGACGTTGATCAGTCGGGGTACATGGTTGGGGCGGATGCGGCGGTGGATTTGGTGGAAGTGGTCCCGGGGTGACCTCGTCGGTTGCGTACGCCTCGGTCTGGTGCAGCACGCCCGAGTCGTAGCCGGTGGCGTGAGCGCCTCGGACAGTCTCGAAGGCTCGGGTGGCGGCGCGCAGGGGGAGGGAGCGAACACCCAGCAGCCGATCCATCAACACCGGCCGCTGTCAGCGCCACCGCCTCAGCGGTTGGCGGGAATGAATTGGTGGCAACAGGCACGCCCGAAGCTAAGCGGTGGCAGGATGCATATTCGGGCTGGGGCGCACCATCTGAAGGTGCTGAGCAAGGAGTAGTGCGTGGGGGAACGGACAATCAACGAGCGCTTTCTGCTGCTCCCAGAGGATCCGCGCCCCGGCGGCCTGTCCGAGGTACGCAAGGCGGTGGACCTCAACAGGTCTTCGGGTGACTACGCGGCGGTCAAGCTACTCAAGCAGAGGGATGACGAGGTGATCCAGGTCTTCCTCGAGCGCGAGACCAAATCACTCAAGTCGCTTCAGCACCCACACATCGTGCGCATGCTTGACTCGGGCTTCGACGCGGAGCTTGGCCGCTATTTCATCGCCTTGGAGTGGGTGGAGCACAGCCTCAAGGACGAGATGGCACAGGGGCGCCCGATCGGTTGGCAGGCCTTCTTTGCGCGGATCGGCAGGCCCCTTGTCGCCGCCCTGTCGCACGCGCATGCACACGAGATCGAGCATCGTGATCTGAAACCCGGAAACGTGCTGCTCACGGAGGACGGCACACCGAAGCTAGCCGACTTCGGCATCGCGAAGATCCGCTCGAAGGCGGTCGAGCCGACGGACGAGACCGTGGCGGAGTTCCGCTCCAGCCTGTACTCGCCACCTGAGCAGGAAGACACGATCCCCTACGTGCGGGATGTCTACAGCTACGGGGTGCTGGCCCTCCAGGTCCTGTCCGGCGGCAAGGCCCGCGACTACGCGGACCTGTCCGAGGTGCTGGCCGACCTCGACTTGGACGGTGACGTGCGTACGGTTCTGCAGTCCTGCGTCGACTTCGACCCCAAGAAGCGCCCTGCGAACGCCGCCGTGCTTGAGCAACGGCTACTCGACGCCGAGCAGGCGCAGGACAACCGTCACGCGCGCCGTACCAATGCGGGCTGGCTCAAGCTGACCCGGAAGGCCGCTGAGGCGCTTTGCGCGGTTTCCCCGGGCGCCGAGATCCCCTGGGACCGAGCCAAGCAGATCGTGCTGGACGACCTGTCCCGGATCGTCCATGTGGACTACGGATACATTCCGAAGACCGGCGAGAGCGACAGGACCACCCTGAGAATCTTCGGGCGTTCCTGGTTCCTGCGTCTCGTCCAGGACGAGACCTACAGCGAGCGCAGCGTCATCGTCTCCGCGGATGCCCGATCCGAGGAATGGATGTCCAAGCGGCGGGAACGGTCACTGCAACTAGGTCCAGTGCTGACCTGGACCTTCGATGACCCTGGCGAGGATCCTGCATACGATGGCCTGACTCTCCTGCTCGACAGCCTGGATAACCACCTGGCCGCGCGGGAGGAAGCCGCCAAGGCGCGGGAGGACCACCAGCTGGGCGACCTTTTTGAAGGCTGGCGCCGCCTCCTCGATGCCCGCGAGGAACTGGCGGCCGGCGGGCGGCAGAACCTCGACTATGAACGGGTCACCGGCAACGGCCGCACCCGCGTCTTCCACCTGGCACTGCCCACCGAAGCCAACCTGGTGGGGGAGGAATGGTCGGTTGCGGACTACCCCTACAGTCGCCCGGTCGAGCGTGGCGAGGTTACCGCCCAGACCGACGACACCCTGACGGTTCGCTTCAACCGCCCCAGCGCGATCCTGCCCCGGCACGGGGTGTTGCTGCCCTTCTTGGGCCCCAGTCAGACTGCGCTGAACCGCCAGCGTGATGCCCTGTCCAGTGTCGCCGCCGGACAGACCGCCAACCGCACGCTGCGTCAGATCATCGACAACCCCAGCGACATCACTGTGCGCGAGCCAGCGGAGATCACCACCTGGTTCCGCAACGACCTGGATAAGAGCAAGCGCGCGGTTGTTGCCCACGCCTTGGGTAGCCAGGACCTGCTCCTGGTCGAAGGGCCACCGGGCACTGGGAAGACCACCGTCATCGCCGAGATCGTCGAACAGACCCTCAAGCGCAACGCCCACGCCCGTATCCTCATCGTCAGTCAGACTCACATCGCCATCGACAACGCCCTGCTGCGTCTTCAGCAGGCCGGCATCAACGGGATTGTGCGCCTGGGCAAGCCCGACGACCCGAAGGTCGCAGCCACTGTGCAGCCTCTCCTGCTCGACAAGCAGGTCAAACGCTGGACCCAGCAAGTCCGTACTCGTGCCGAGCGCTACCTTGAGACGATCGCCGCCGACAAGGGGTTCGAAGGGCGCCATCTGAAGGCAGCCCTTCTCCTAGAAGAGCTTGCCGTGCTTGCCGCCACCCTCGAGCACGTGGCCCGCAGGCTTAGCGACCTCACCAGCCAGCCGGCCCCTGAACGCACCACGTCTGCTCGGGAACTCGGTGAGGAGGCCGTCACTCTCCGGGACCGGCGCGAGCACCTCCTCCAGCAGCGCACTGAGCTTTACACCCAGGCCCAGCGCATGCTTACGGGCGAACTGACCCTGCGTGAGGACCTCACACCCGCCGACGCACGCGACGCCGTCGAGGCGCTGCTCGGCAGTGGAGGAGTGGGACGCGATCTGATGAGGCTGCTGAGTCTGCAAGGCGAATGGCTGCAGCGCATCGGTACGGACCAGAACCTGATCACCACATTCCTGCGCACTCAGCAGGTCGTCGGCGGCACCGCACTGGGCTTCCTGGGTCACCCTGCGGCTCGGGACATCGAGTTCGACCTATGCATCTTTGATGAGGCAAGCAAGGCCACCGCGACCGAAGCCCTTGTTCCGCTCGCGCGCGCCCACCGATGGGTGCTGGTTGGCGACACCAAACAACTCCCGCCGGTAGATGAAGATTTGCTGCGCGAACAGAAGATCATGGCGGACCACCAGCTGATCCCCGAGCTGGTCACGACGACCCTGTTCGACTACCTGGTTCGTCGTACCGAGCCGCCGGTCAGGCACCTCCTGCGGGAGCAGTATCGGATGACCCCAGCTATCGGCAAAATGATCTCGACCTGTTTCTACAACGAGGAGTTGCTCTCCCTCAACGACCATGTGCTGCCCGGATACGACGTGATCGGCAAACCCGTTCTCTGGCTCGACACCACTAAACGGCCCGACCGGCGCGAGTCCGACCGCACGTCCACCGAGACGAGCATCTCCAACCGCATAGAAGCCCAGCTCGCCGTCCGTCGGCTCGAGGTAATCGACCAAGCCATCGACAAGAACGTCATCAAGCCGCCTGACGGACGTACCCTCGACGTGCTGGTCATCGCCCCGTACGGACGCCAGGTCGAAGAACTATCTCGCCGCCTGGCCTCAGTCAAGCTTAAGCACCTCGACTACGAAGTCTTGTCCGTCGACGCGGTCCAGGGCCGCGAATGCGACCTCGCCGTTTTCTGCGTTACACGCAGCAACGACCGCTCCCAATTCGGATTCTTGGGCGAGCCCTACTGGCGGCGCATCAACGTCGCGCTCTCCCGCGCGCGCTTCGGCCTCACCGTCATTGGCGACGCTGCATTCTGCCGTAGCAAGCCTGGAGCCCTGCGCGACGTCCTGGAATACCTGCACGACCACCCCGAGGAGTGCGAGATCCGCGATGCCTGACTTTAGCGCCGACAGCCTCCTCGCCGTCCGGTACCACCAGGCCCGACCCGGCCTCGAGCTCGTCGCCATCGTTGATGCCGGCCTGCCCGTCACTCTGCTGACCGCAGACGTCCTCGCCCAGGAACGCAAGGACTTGCCCCTCCTCGACGAGTTCCTACTCCGCCTGGTAAACAATGGTGTCAGCAGCGAGAAGGCCATTACCGGCCTGCTGGGACTGCCCGAACGCATGGTCACCCAGACCCTCGCCCAGCACTTCTCCCAGGATTACCTCGCCTACGGTCGCCCCACCCCCGGAACAGAATCCGCAGTCAGACCCCTGCTACTGACCCGGCGCGGCGAGCAAGCCGCCCGTGACCACGCGGCGATCACCCCCACACGTGTCAACCAGCCCATCGTCTACGACCAGCTGCTGCGCAAGGCCCGCCCATACGAACGCAACATCCTTCGTCCCCGCGGCCAGGCCGAAGAAGAAGGCGTGCTCCTTCTCCCCGCCGCCCACGACGGCCCGATCGAGACGGGTGACATCTCCGCCGACGACATCAACACCCTTCTGCGTGAGAGCGGGAACACTCGGCGCGACGTCCTGCTCATCAAGAACCTCACCCAGGACAAGGCACGACGGGTGATGCCGGCCAAGATCCTCGTCTACGCAGACGCCGACCGCACCGACATCCAGATCGGCATCGTGGTCGACGGAGAACTGAGCCACCCCCACGAACTCGCCCTCATCGCTCAAGGCGGTGCAAAGGCTCTCGGCATCACCGTCGAGCCAGCTCCCGAACGTCCGGTCCTGGAACCGGAACTGGAACAGGCCCGTACTACCCTGCCCGACACTACCCAGCACCGCTCCGAACAGGCAGCCGCTCACCTCGCAGCACCAGGGCTCATTCCGCGGCCGCCGGACTCTGCCGAACAAGCGGCCCCTGCTCACGAAATCCGGGCGATCGGTGTCTTTGAGCACCCCGACCTCCTCGATCAGGCGCTCACCCAGGCTCGGAACCGGCTACTCATCATCTCCCCGTGGATCAAAAAGGCGATCATTACCACCGAGTTCCTCAGCAAACTCGAGACCCGCCTGCAGCGCGGCGTCACCGTCCACATCGCGTACGGCTACGAAGACAACGACAGCAAGTCCGACCCGCTCGCCATCCGACGCCTGGAGAACCTCGCTGGCCGCTATAAGGGAAAGTTCGTCTTCAGCCGTCTCAAAAGCACCCACGCCAAGGTCCTCGTCTTCGACGACACATGGGTCACCACTAGCTTCAACTGGCTCTCTTTCAAGGGCGATCGCGACCGAACCTATCGTATGGAGGAGGGCACCCTGGTTCACGACAAACAGGTCACCGATCCCCACTACAGCCGCTATCTCGAACTGATCGAGCAACAGCGTAAGTAGCCCAGCGGGCGGCAGCGCCACCGTCCACAACCTGCCACGACCAGACCGTGCATTCCAAGAAGGGCAGCTCCGGCGCACTGATCCAGGCGAACCTCATCTGAAGCATTTTTTGCTGCTGACCAGCCGCATCGGAGCGCCACCGTTGCCGAGGTCGAGAATCCGATCGGCGAAGCCCAATGCGTGCAGGGCACGCCGCAAGGCGAGCTCCGGCGTAGTGTCTCGGCTGCGCTGGGCCACCATCACCCTCCACGCATTGGCGTCTCGCGGTGCCGGCACGCCAATGCGACTCCGTTGGATCCCCACCTCCAGACAACTACTGAGCGATCGATCCGATCACCAGTCGTCGTCCGGCGCCACAGGTGGTCCGTCATGAAGAGACTTGCCTGGCCGCCGTGACGGCAGTGTGGTGCGTGGCTTGGGCGGGGCCGATTTGGCGCACGGCCGAAGCTCCCCTCTCAAGAAGCACGGTGGGTCGCCGATGGGTTACGACGAGCCCTTTTCGGCCTTTATCAAGAGCACGCGCCGACGCTACTGGCCGAGCAGCGAGCTGGGTGGGACCGCCACGATCGCTTTCGGTCAACGTCACCTGATCGTCGATGCCGCCCGCAACATCGGCGTACAACTCGTGGGTCCGATGTGCACCGGTGTGGGCGTGATGGGAAGGCGACGCGTGCTGTCCGATGAAGTCTGGCGTGACCTGCGCAGTCAAGGCGTAACCAGGATGTACTCCGAGCGTAGCGTGATGCTGCGGCAGGGATCCCCGGGGACGCACCTCCTCGCTCTCACGTCCGGGTTGGCCAAGGTGGTTTGCCGGGAACCGAATGGCGCCAGGACGTGGCTCGCGTTTCGAGGGCCGGGGGACCTCCTCGGAGAAGTCTCGGTCTTCAACGGGACCTCGCGGACGGCGGACGTCGTTGCCCTGACACCTTGCGCTGCAGTCGTTCTGGACGCTCAGCGCTTCGTCCAGTTCGTCGAGGAGCGCGGACTGGTCATGCATCTGATGCGCCAGGCACTCGCCAGGATGCGGGAGTCCGACATCCACCGAGCCGAACTGCAGACCTTGCCCTTAGTCGTGCGACTGGCGCGCACGCTGCTGAGGCTGGCCGTGCTCACTGATCAGATGCCCGGGAGCAGTCCCGTCCGGCTGACGGGGCTGAACCAGGAAGAGGTCGCGCAGGCGATCGGCGTGACACGCAATGCGGTCATCAGCGGGTTGGGGCAGCTGCGGGCCGTCGGGCTGGTCGAAACGGCGCGGAGGGTGATCGTCATCAGGGACGTGGAAGCCCTGCAGCGCTGGGCGGCGGCCGACTGAGGACGGCAGCCTGTGACTCGGGACACACCCCGTGCGCCCAGCACTGTGCACTCGGTGGAGCGGTGCGGATGGAACCTCGAAGCAGCCCGAATACGGCTACTTACCGGACCATCCGTGAGGAGACCTCGCATGTCTGTACCCGTGCCTGTCCCGTATGCCGAAAGCCGGCCGCTCCCGCCCTACCGCGCCCTGTTCGCCGTGGACGCGAAGGACTTCACCGGACTGCCGGCCGCTCAGCACGGACCGGTCAGCCAGCTCATTCCCCAGTTGGTGGACCAGGCCCTGGAGCGGGCCGGCCTGCACCAGCTGCGCGATGCCCAGCGTTTTCCCGCCAATACGGGAGACGGCGTCGTCTTCGGGTTCGATCCGGTGCACCTGCCCTTCGTGCTCTGGCCGTTCCTGGGCGTTCTGGACGACGTGCTCGGTTCGTACAACCGGCAGGCTGTCGGTCCGCGGATCAGGCTCCGGGCCAGCATCCACGTCGGCCCGCTGCCCGACGGTGGCGAGCCAGGTGACGGCAACGGCACGGCCCGCAACGACATGCACCGGCTCCTGGATTCGCGTCCGGTCAAGGCCATCCTCGCCGCGGCGAGCGAGGAGGTGACCCACCTCGCCGCAATCGTCTCGGAGCGGGTCTACGAAGACGTCGTGTTGGGCGCCTACACGGGGCTCCACCCCGACCGGTGTGTCGAAGTGTCGGCCACCGTCGAAGGCAAGAACTTCTCGCAGCGGGCCTGGCTGTACGTTCCTTCGCCATCCGGGAACCTCGTGCGGGCGGGCATCCGGCCGCGTGAGGAACCCGTAGCTGCGGTGCCGACAGAGCCCGCCGTGGCACCGGACAAGGGTTCCGGAACGGAGTACCGCGGAAACTCCCAGCACGTCGGGGAAGGAGCCGCAGTGATGGGCAACGTCGGTCGTGACTTCACCTATACCGCGCCCGCGACCACGTACCGCGGTACCAACCAGCACTGGGGCAGCGGAGACAACGTTGCGGGTGACAAGCGGACCGGTGACGGGGACAACCGATGAACGCCGCAGCTGCACCGGCCGCCGAGCCAGACGACCAGCCGGACGCCGATCAGCCCGATCCGTCGGTTGGGCCGGGGACCGGACAACAGAGCTCCCTCCGGCAGGGCCACCAACGGGTGGACAGCGGAGTTGCGTTGATGGGGAACGTGGGAGGCGACTTCAACTTCCTGCACATCGCGGCGTCGAACGACGAAGCCATCGAGGGAATCCTCAAACCGCGCCTGCGCGAGGGGCCTTATCCGGCGGAAGAGGTGCGCGACCGGCTGCACGGATTCGTCGAACCGCCGTCGTACGTACGCTGCCGGAAGGCGTTGGACAGCCGGATCGTGCTGCTCAGGGCGAGGGCCGGAACGGGCGCCGGCACGGCGGCGTTCGCCCTTCTTGCTGAAAGGCACGGCGAGGACGGTGTCACGGGCCTGGATGCGATGGCGGATCTGTCGGCATGGCGGCCGAAGGCCAGCCGCGGGTACCTCCTACAGGGGTTGCCGGCGGCTTCGGCACGGGCGCTCGACGAAGTGCGGCTGACGGGCCTGGCCGAGGCTTTGCACGGCGCCGGGGCTCACCTGGTCGTCACCATGGCGCAGGATGCCCGGTTGCCGCCAGACGCCAGCCGGTGGGAGGAGGCACATGCCGCACCCGGACCGCACGAGGTCGCAGAGAGGCGACTACGGCTCGTGGCTGCCAAAGGGGGGCTCGATAGCCCGCAACTCGACGCCGCACTGGAGCACCTGGCCTCCCCCGAGTCCACTGACTACCTCTCGACTCATCCACTGCCCGGTGACGCCGTCGACCTGGCGGAGGGGTTGCGGCAGTCCGCGGAGACGTCGGCACCGATCGGGTCCGTGCTCGAGGAACTCCTGACCGGCACCGAGGCCGCCGCGCGGTCCGCGCTCGCTCAGGCTCGGCACAGTGCCGACAAGGTCTCCTTGATGGCGGCCGTCGCTCTGCTCCCGGGACAGGACCGCACGGTGATCGAGCAGTTCGCTACCGCGATGCGGCCATTGCTCGGTGCACGTGCTGCCAAGACGGGGCAGAGCCAGGCCCCGGACGATCAGTTGCCGGATGTCCTCGGCCCCTCGTTCGAAGACCGGCTCGAAGCCATCGGTGCACGCCCGGAGACACCACGTAGTTCTCCCGCGGACCGGTTTCGATACCCGGTGCAGCCGATCGTCTTCTCGGGCAGGCACCGCTCGGCGACACTTCTTCGCCACCTTTGGCTGGACTTCGAAGGCATGCCGGCGGCGCTATGGGGAGCTCTGGAGCAGCTGAACTATCAGCCGGGCCTCGATCTGGCAGCTGGAAAGGCGATCGGCCGGGTGCTCGCGCATGCCACCGGCCCCGGCGTGCTGACTCAGTTGGACCGATTCGCTTCCTCGGAGGACCGCTGGCGCCGACGGCTGGTCGCGGTCGCGTTGGGAGAGCTCGTCCAATACCCCTTGGTTTCCGGTGTGGTCAAGGAGCAGATGCGTCGGTGGAGCAGCCGGTCATCCGTAGTTCTCCGCTGCACGGTCGCCGAGACCTGCGGGGGCAGCTACGGTCTCGCCCGGCCGGCCGCGGCCCTCAAACTCCTGGACAACGTCCTCAGTGGCTCCTCTCCCGAGTTGGACGCGAAACTGCGTTCCGCCGTCTCCTTCGCGCTGGGCGCCCTCCTCACCGAGCAGGCGAACCACATCGAGGTCCTGGCGGCGGTGACGAGGTGGCTGGCAGACGGCCGGGGAACACCACGTCACACGCTGGCGGTGCACGTGATCCACTCCATGTCCCTCTCGACGTTCCCTCAGCCGGGTACACCGGGTGCGGTCCGGATGGGCCTGGCCCGCGTTCTGGAGTGCCATCCGGCTCAGGGTTTTGCCCTCGTCGTGCTGGGTCTTGACGACCCGGCCACGTACGAAGCGGTGGCCCAAGGGCTTGGGCGGATCGAAGCCGACCCCGACATGTTCCAGAGGACGGCCTTCGACCTCGTGGTAAGCGAGCTCTCCCGTACCGCTCGCCATCGTCGAGGAGTCATCCGCTTCTTACTGGGGCGCCACCGAGATCACACGAACACATCGCGAAGGAGGAGTGCGTCATGAGCAGGCCACTGTTTACGTCGGTCAGTTCTTCACCGGTTCGACAGCTGCTGCGGCAACGGTTCGGATCGTCTTCGGATCGCGCGCTCGTCTTCCTCTCGGATCAGGAAGCGGACCGCCTCGAGCCACCCCGGGGCGGAGACATCTGGGGATACCCCCGACCGTCGATCGGGGCGGCCTTCCGACGGGAGTTCGACTCGATCGGGTGGGTCTCGCTGGCAGAACGCCGGACCGTGGTGGAGGTGCCACGCCGGGGTACTGCGACATCAACGCCTTCGCGAGCACGCTACGAAGTCGCCTGGAACGTCAGCAATCCGGTGGTCGCGGCACGCAGCGGCCTGACGGAGGACGCCGCGCGCCGGCTGATCGACCAGGCCATCCTTGGAAGTGCCGGACTGCCGGGTGCTTCTGATCCCCTTCGACAGCCGCCGACGCTGTACGGGACCGCTCAGGTCGAGCCCCCCGGTCAGCCGCGGAACATCGACGGGGCGGGCCTGACCTACTGGTTCCTGGACCCTCCAGCCGGCCTCCTCCCGGCTTCAAGCCATGCTGCCGAGCTCCTCCTTCCGCCGGGCTTCGGCGAGGCCCACCGCGAGGCGTACCGGTTCTACCGCGAGGTGGTGGCTGGCGGGCCGGTCGGTCTGGCGGCGCTCTGGCTGCTTCACCATCCCGACCAGGCCAGGGAGGTGCTCGACTGGACGGTCGCACACGGTGACCTGCTCACCGAGCGGGACGGATGGGAGCGGACGCTGGCGGCAACGCTTCAGGGACTGACGAAGGAGGACCGGGGCTTCGTCGGGGTGAACTTGGCGCGCCTCCTCAGCGAAGTCGGCGTACCCCAGGGTGATGAGGTCTTGCGCAGGATAGGTGACGCGGGCGTACCGCACAGCGGCATGAACGGCTTCCACGGAGGGGCGCCGTGATGTGGGCTCTACCGTCTCGCCTCGCCCATTTGAGAACCCGGCCCGAACGCCATTCCTCGGACGTGGACCACGTGGTGGTTCTGTCGCGAGAACTCATCGCGCAGAACTATCTGGAGATCGGCCGGGCTGACGGCAAGGCAGCCATTCTTCTGGCTACTGGGGGAACACTCTTCGGGCTCCTTCTCGTACGGCGTCCCCTCGATGTCTTGTGGGCCGTCCCTTTGTGGTGGACGGCAGCGGCCACCACGACCGGGGCGTTGGTCTTCCTGCTCCTGGCTCTCGCCCCGCGCCGTGGGGCGAGAGCCAGCGAGAGGCACGGCCTCCTCGCGTACTACGAAGACGTGGTGCGTGCAGAGACGCGCGCCGACTTGTCGGCTGGGCTCAGGCGGGACGGTTCAGATCCACAGCCCCGGCTACTCCGTGCGCTGAGGGAGACCAGCAGGATCGCCCGAGCCAAGAACCGCTGCGTGCGGTACGCCATTGTCATGTTGCTACCGGCGATCACCGCGGCCTTCCTGGCCGTTGCGCTCGGACGCTGACCAGCCTCGAGTGGGAGGTCCGGTGCTGCCGTACCTGGCCTAACAAGGCGTTGTTCGGCTACGTCGTTCGGCATCGCCGTGATTGCGTTGTGGGGGGACCGTAGCGCGGCACGCCAATGGACTCCCTAGGCGAGCAGAGTGGCTCTGAACTTGTTGCGGATCTCGGTCAAGGGTCCGCGGTCGCGGGTGAAGTAGACCTTGTTGGTGAGCAGGACGGCCCAGCAGCTCCGGGCTGGGCTGACCCACAGGCCGGTGCCGGTGAAGCCGTAGTGGACCCAGATGTCCTCGGTGGGTTCGGTGTCGGGGGCGGGGTGCCAGAAGAGGCCGCGGGCGGGGGTGAGGTCGCCAGTTTGGACGCGGAGGGATTCCCGGGTCCAGGCGGTGCCGAAGGCTGCCTGGGTGGGGGCGAGCATGTGGCGGAGGAAGAGGGCGAGGTCGTCGAGGACCGAGAAGGTGCCGGCGATGCCGCAGACACCGTTGAGGAGGCGGGCGGAGAAGTCGTGGGCGGTGCCCTTGAGGTGGGTGCCGGTGGTCTCGTCGTACTCGGTGGGGGCGCAGCGGGTCGCCTCGGTATCTGGGAGGGGGCCGAAGCGGGTCTGCGTCATGCCCAGGGGGTTCCAGACGCGGTCGGTGGCGAGCTGGTCTAGGGGCTGGCCAGAGAGGTGCTCGGCGAGGTAGCCGAGGACGAGGGCGGCTCGGTCGGTGTATTCGACGGTTTCGCCCGGCGGGCGGTGGAGGGACTCGTGGAGGACACCGTCGCGGATGTCCTGGGGGTCGGTGCCGTAGAGGTTCTTCAGGTTGGCGCGCAGCGGCAGGCCGGCGGTGTGCGTGAGGAGGTGGTGGGCCGTGGCCCGGGCGAGGGGGTGGCCTGCGACTTCGTCCCAGAAGGTGCCCAGCGGGGTGTGGAGCTGGAGCTTGCCCTCTTCGACCAGGGTGCCGATCGTGGACCAGACGGCGAGGATCTTGGTGAGGCTGGCCACGTCGAAGATGGTGTCCAGCCGCATCGGCTCGTCCGGGTGGTCGGGGTCGAGGAGGCCGACGGCTCCGCTGGCCTGGATGCCGTCGGCGTTCCCGACCGCCCACACCGCGCCGGGGTAGACCTCGTCGCGTACGCCGGTCTGGAGGAGGTCTTCGATCCGGTCGGTGGTGTGGGTCATGGTTTCCCGATCGTCGTGGGCCGCGGGTGGTCCGCTGGCCAGGTTAGTGATGCGGCCGGGGTGGTGCCGAATGCGCCACGGGTGGTGTCAGGCGAGCCGCCGGCCGAGGTCGGTGATGGCCGTGGCGGTGGCGCTGAGGGGGAAGCGGGCGGTGTTGGTGCGGCCGGATGCCCGGAGCATCTCCAGGAGGCCGGGGGTGGTGCGCAGGCGGTGAAGGTCGTGGGCGGCGGTGGTGGGGTTGGTGAAGTCGGTGGCCAGGCCGGTGCCGGAGAGGGCTTCGCTGAGTCCGGGAACGGGTTGGTAGAGGACGGGGAGTCCGCAGGCCTGGGCTTCGAGGGCGACGAGGCCCATGGCCTCCAGGGTGGTGGAAGGCACGGCGAGTACGTCGTGGTCGGCGAAGGCCTTCCAGAGTTGGGGGCGGCGGAACCAGCCGAGGTAGCGGACGTGGACGCCGAGCTGGCGGACGACCGGGGCGAGGTCGAGGAACTGGGCGCGCGGGGCGGCGATGCTCAGCTCGACCGAGCGGGTGGCCGCGACGGCTTGGAGGAGGGGTTCGAGGCCCTTCTCGGAACTGAGGCGGCCTGCGAAGAGGATCCGCAGGTAGCTGGTGGGACGTCGGGCGGGGCGGGGCGGTGGGCTGGTGAGGAGGCGGTCGGGGATGCCCCAGGGGATCTTCTCGATCTTGCGCCTGTCCGTCTTGGGGGCGAGCTTGAGCAGGCGGTCGGCCATGGCGCCGGTGGGGACGACGATCGCGTCGGCAGCGGAGGCGGTCTCGCGGAGAACGCGCAGCTGCGTGGTGTGGTTCTCGGCGTGCAGGAGGTCGGTGCCGTGAACGAACGCGATCCGGGGGTGGGCGGGTAGGGCTCGCAAGAGGGCGGGGGTGGCGCCGAAGGCCAGGTGGTGCAGGTGCAGCACGCTGATCTGGCGCGGGTCGATGGCGGCCGTCATGGCGAGGCGCAGGTTGGTGACGTACCTGCTGAAGGCGTGGCCGTCGAGGCATTTGCCGGCGGCGTGCAGCAGGTCGATGCCGGCCGGGGTGCGGGGTCGGGGGCCATTGGGGGCGAGCATGAAGGCGCGGGAGGGGATGGCGGGCCGGGTGCCGGCGTAGAGGTCGAGGAACAGTTCGACGCTTCCGCCGGGACTGGGGAACGGCAGGTCGAGGGCGGTGGCGACGACGCGGTTCACCGGCGGCCTCCAGGGTTTTCCTGGTAGAGGCGTGACGTCTCGATGCCCTCGCTGGTGCGGTACTTGAGGCCGTGCTGCTGGTAGCTGGCGGGGGAGCCGTGGGTGCGGAGGAAGACGAGCTTGCCGAAGGTCATGCCGGGCCGGACGCGTACGGGGCGAGTGGCTCGGATCTCCAGGGTCCAGCGGATCGAGTGCCCCTGGTGCCCGAGCGGCGCGGAGACGTGGACCCAGATGCCGAGGGAGCCGGTGGTCCGGTCGCCGTTGAGGAGCTGGGCGTAGGCCTCGGAGCCCGTGCGCTCCAGGGTGTGTCCGAGGTAGAGGTGGCCCGGCTCCAGGACGTAGCCGTCGTCGGGGAGGGTGAGTTCGGAGAAGTCGGTGGGACTGGCGGCGTCGAGGTCGCCCTCGCAGACGCGGAGCGTGCTGCCCAGGCGCCAGTCGTACGCGTTGGGGGACAGGCGGTCCGGGTCGTACGGGTCGATGGTGATGCGGCCCGCCTGGCGGGCGGCGGCGATGGCCGGTCCGGTGAGGATCACGAGGTCACCGCCGTACCGTCGAGGTCGCGCCAGTACGAGGAGGGCTGGGGCCCGGAGGCAGCCTGGTACTTGCCTTCGTACAGGTCGATGGCGCCCTCGGAGACGAAGAACATGATCTGCCCGATCTTCATCCCTGCGTAGACGCGCACGGGGCGGGTCGGGGTGAGCATCAGCGTCCACTGGCCGTGGAAGCCGATGTCACCGATGGGTGCGGTGATCTCGACGAAGAGCCCCAGTCTGCCGACGGAGGACCGGCCGAAGAGCAGGGGGACGAAGAGGTCGGATCCCACCTCCTCCAGGGTGTGGCCGAGGTACAGCTCGCCGGGCTGCAGGACGTGGCCGTCGTTGCCGATCTCTGTCCGGCGGGTGGGGTTCGGGCGGTGGGCGTCGAGTACCTGGTCGGTGTAGGTGAGCAGGGTCCCGCCCAGGCGGACGTTGTAGCTGTTCGGGTTGACCTGGGTCGGCACGAAGGGGGAGATCCGCAGCCGTCCGTCCATCGAGGCGGCGGTGATCTCGGGTCCGGTGAGGATCACTGGTCGTCTCCGTTGGTCAGGATGCTCCGGATCGCCGAGCCGAGGCTGAGGCCCGAGGGCTGGGCTCGGCTGCTGAGACAGGTGTCGGCGAGGTAGTCGGTGGTCAGCACACTCGCCAGGCCGGCGGGAAGCGGATCGGGGGAGGTGATCAGGGGTCCCGCCGGCTCGGTGAGGTGAGTCAGCAGTGCAGCGGGGTCGTTACGGAAGGCCGGCGCGACCTGGGCCTCGACCAGGCTGTTGTCGAACGGCTCGATGGCCAGCAGATCTCCGGCGGTGAGGACTTCGCCGAGCAGCGTCGTGCGCACGGCGGTCTCGTTGAGGACGACGGCCTCGCTACCCAGTCCGCTGCGCAGGCGGTCGGCCAGTTCTCGGAGCAGGGCGTGGCGGTCGAGCGGCTTGTTCCGATAGGGCGCGACGAGACGTCCCAGCGGCTCGGCCAGCTGTGCGTCGATGGAGGCGATCTGTTGACGGACGGAGGCCAGCTCGGTCGGTAGGACGGATTCTGAGGTGTCGGGGAAACGGGCGGTTCGTCCGACCCAGCCTTCGGAGGAGCGTTCGGCGACTGCGTAGCCGACGCCGAGTTCCTGCCCCTTGAGCACGAGGGTGCTGCCGACCCGTTCGGGTCCGGTGTGTTCGCTGTGGCAGTGGCCGGCGAAGACCACGTCGAAGAAGGGGCACGCCTCGGCGAGCTGGAGGTCCTGCTCGAAGCCGGAGTGGCTGAGGAGGACCCAGGAGTCGACCTCGTGGTGGTGCGAGAGCATCAGCTCGCGCAGAGCGTGGACGGGATCGGTGAAGCGGTGGCCGGACCGCTGCCCGGCCGGGATCGACTTGAACGCCTGCGGGCCGATCACGGCCGTGACGGCCGTCCGTCGGCCTGCGATGTCCACGATGCGCAGACGGCGGAAGAGCGCCTTGCCGCTGGAGTCCTCGACGACGTTGGCGCATACGGTCCGTTGGTGGAGGCCCGGCTCGAAGTAGTGCGGCCAGCCGTGGTTCCCGGGAGCGACGACGTCGTACAGGGCGAGCAGGATGTCCCGTTCGAGCCCGCCACCGCCGAGGCGGTAGTACCCAGTGCCCTCAAAGAAGTCGCCGCAGTCCACCAGCAGGCTGTCCGTGCGCGACTGGTGGAGGTGCCCGAGCAGTGGGCCGCCGGTACCGAGGGCGGAGTGGACGTCGGTGGTGGCCATGATCTGTCGTAGGGAACGGGCCGTGGTCATGGCGCGACCTCGCAGATGTCGGCGCCGAGGTGGAGGAGCTTGCCGGGCAGGTCGGCGTGGCCGCGGCGGAGCTGGTCGACTCCGCCGAGGGTGGTGATTCCGCGGGCGGTCAGCGCGGCGACCATGAGCGCGGAGCCGGTGCGGATGTCGGTGGCCTCGACCCCGGCTCCGGTGAGGCGTTGCGGGCCGGTCAGTCGGCATTCGGTGGGGGAGATCTCCTCGATCTTCGCGCCGAGTCGGGCCAGCTGGGGCAGCAGGTTCCCGTGGCGGCCGGGGTTGATGGAGTCGGCGAACAGGTGTGTGCCGGGCTGGCCGAGGGCCAGTGCCATCAGGGGAGGCTCGAAGTCGGCGTCCAGGCCGCCGGTGGCGAGCGTGGCGATGGCGCGAAGGGGACGGCCCGTCGGCCGGGCGGCGCTCCCGTCGACAACGAGGACGTCCTCACGTACCGCGGTGGGGATGCCCAGCCGGTGCAGGGCTGCCTGCAACGGCACGACATCCCGACCTTGGACGCCTTCGATGCGCGCGTTCCCACCAGTGGCGGCGACGGCGCAGGCCAGGGTGCCTGCCTCGATCTTGTCGCCCGGAACGCGCCAAGCCGGAGTCTCGGCCGGTGATGCCGCTGCAGGGCTCAGGGCCAGCACCTGTTCGCCCGCTCGGGCCTCCCATCCCGCCGAGCGCAGGGCGTCCAGCACGGTGAGGACTTCCGGCGACAGGTTCGGCCGACCGAGGCGCAGCGCACGGCCCGCGACGACCGCACGCAGGACGGCGACGACCGTCGCACCGCGCGACCGGAACGGCAACGTGTGGGAGACCGTTCCGGTGGTGGGTCGACCGGCCTCGACGTCATAGCCTTCGTCCTGGACGGCGACACGGTCACCGAACGCTTCGTACACCTTGAAGTGCAGGTCCATGCCGCGCTCCCCGATCCGGCATCCCCCGGGCCAGGGCAGACGGGCGTTCCCCTGTAGGGCAAGGAGTGCGGGCACCAGGTAGTACGACGCGCGGATCCGTGCGGCCGGAGCCAGGTCGAGGTCCGTAGGTACGGCGTCAGGGGGCATGATCACCACGCTGTCGGGTCGTCCCACGGCTCGGGCGACGTGCCAGCCCGCCCCTTGGATCAAGGTGAGCATCCAGTGGACGTCGGCGCTGGCGGGGACGTTCTCCAACTGGACGGTCCGGCGCACGGCTGCTGCGGCGGCCAGCAGCGGCAGGGCGGCGTTCTTGGAGCCGTCGACGGTGACCGACCCGGAGAGGGGCCTCCCCGGACGTACGGCGATGACCTCCGCGCTCGGCGCAAGGGCCTGAGTGGGTGCCATGTTCAACTCCTTTGCAGGGGAGGTTGCGTGATGGATGGCGTGACCGAGGTGGGTACGGACAGATCGAGCTCGGCCCAGCAGGATTTGCCGCCGGTGCTGTGGTCGACGCCGTGCCGGTCGGCGAGAGCGTTGATGATCAGCAGCCCGCGGCCGTCCTCGGCGTCCGTAAGGGGTAGGCGTGCGTGGGGGAGGGCGGAGCTTCGGTCGCGGACCTCGAAGCGCAGTCGGCTTCCGCGCAGGCGAGCGGTCACGGAAGCGGCTCCGTTTCCCGCGTGCTGAACGGCGTTCGCCAGCAGTTCGCCGGCCACGGCCTCTGCTACGTACATGCCGTCGGTGTCGATGACCGAGCGCCAGCCTCTGATCTCGTTCATCACCTGGTGCCGGGCACGAGCAGCGCCCTCGGGCGAACTCGTGACGGACAGCGTGACCTCATGCACTTCCATGAGCAGCCTCCTGGAGGGGTGCGGTTCCACCAGGCAAGCGCTCAGGAGGTGGCTGTGCGATGTGCCGCGCAGCCCCTGCATCGTTCATGCACGTTGTGCATGGCCGACAAGTTCCTTGCAGCTAGGCTCGGTTGAGCAGGCAGGATCGGTCTCGGCAGAAGGGGCCGTGGCGGAGATGGTCGACACGCAGGGCGAGGTGCACCGGATCGGGGAACTGATCCGCCGGGCTCGGGTCTTACAGGGCCGCTCACAAGCGGACGTGGCCGGCGAGCTGGGATACCACCAGTCGAAGATCAGCCGACTGGAGGGCGGACGCGGAACGGACGACATCCGCGTCCTGCGCGACGTCGCACGCATCCTGCGCATTCCCCCGGCCCGACTCGGTCTGGCGGAGGCCGCCCCGGAAGCCGATCCCCACGATCCGGAGACAGAGGAAATGCTGCGCCGCCGTACCTTCCTTGCCGCCAGCGTCACCGCGCTCACAGCCTCGGTCGCGCCGACGGCTGCGCACCCCGCGCTCGTCCAGGCACTCCTGCCCGGGATGCCGACAGCTCCGACGACGGAAGCGCTGGAGTCCGGGGAGCTACGAAACCGTGCAACGGCCATCCGGCGCCTCTGGAGCGCCTGCGACTACGCGGAGCTGGAGCGGACCCTTCCCGGCCTGATCACCGATCTCCGCCACTGCATCGCTGACTCCCCACAGGCCGAGGAACTTCCCCGCTTCCTGGCCACGGCCTACCAGACCTCGGCCAGCCTCTTGCTCAAGCAGGGAGACCCCGGCACGGCATGGCTCGCCGTCGGGCGCGCGATGGCCGAGGCCGAACGCTCAGGTGATCCACTCGTCCTCGCCGCCAGCGTCCGCCTCCACGCGCACGTCCTGGTCCGTGAACAGCACGCCGGCCAGGCCGTCACACTGATCAAGCACACGGCCTCACAACTCACCGGTGCGTACGACCGGCAGCCCCACCACCACCTCTCTGTGCTCGGATTGCTGCTACTGCGCGGAGTCACGGCTGCCAGCAGAGCTGGGGACCGCGCTGCCACCTCAGAGTTCCTGACCGAGGCCAAGGAGGTGGCGAAGTACGTCGCCCTGGACCACCCCGACGCCTGGGCGAACTTCAGCCCCACCAACGTGGCCCTCCACGAGGTCAGCGCGGCCGTGTCCTTCGGCGACGCGGGCGTCGCCATCGACATCGCCCGTCCGCTCATGCGCCGCCACATCCCGGTTCCCGAGCGCCGGGCCGCCCTGTGGGTGGAAGCCGCCCGTGCCTACGCGCAGCAGGGCCGCCTCGCCGACGGCTACCAGGCCCTGCGGATCGCGGAGACCTGCGCAGCCCAGGACGTACGACGCCCAGCCGTCCGGGACCTGGTCGCCGACATGGCGGCGCGCGACCGTCGGCGTACGCTGCCAGAGCTCCACCACTTCAGCCGCCGACTGGGAGTACCCGCGTGACCGAGCCGCAGCCCAAGCCCTTCCTGTACGTCGTCGTCTGCGCGGCCGGGATCGCGGGCGACGTCGGCAAGCTGATCGACGCCGCGCACGAGCGGAACTGGGACGTCGGCGTCGTCGCCACCCCGCAAGGGCTGCCCTTCCTCGACGTGTCCGCGATTGAGGACCGGACCGGTTACCCCGTCCGCTCCGCCTGGCGCGGGCCCGGCGACGCACGGTCCTTCCCACCCGCCGATGCGATCGCAGTCGCCCCGGCCACCTTCAACACGGTCAACAAGTGGGCGGCCGGCTTCGCGGACAACCTCGCCCTCGGCATCCTCTGCGAGGCCCCGGGCATGGGCATCCCCACCGTCGTCCTGCCTTACGTGAACACTGCGCTCGCCGCGCACCGCGCGTACCAGCGCAGCCTCGCCGAGCTGCGCGAGATGGGTGTTCTGGTCGGCAGCTACGAGCCCCACCGCCCGAAGTCCGGCGGCGGCGCCGACCGCTTCCGTTGGAAGGAAGCCGTCGACCTCTTGGCCCCGTTCCTCGCGGCAGGCGACGCCCGCCACTGATCTTGCGACTGCCAGTGGGTAGGGCGTAGCGGATTTCCGCATGAGGAATGCCGCCGTCCGGTGGCTGGGAGGTACCCGCCACCGGGCGCAGGGTGCTGCGTTGGGGCCTGTCAGTCCTCGTAGGGGAGGTATATGCCGCCGTCCGGAGCGGCTATGGCGCACAGTCGCTCGTACTCGGCGCGGTCTTCCTCGGTCATGTGCGGGAGTACGTCCATGACCATGCGGGCTTCGGGGTGCCGGGCGAAGGACGAGAACAAGAGCTCTGTGAGGGCCTTCACGGCGTTGTCCTGCTCGAGGGCAGCCGCGGCGTTGCGGGCGCTCAGTGCTGCCACGGCTTCGAGTTCGGCGCGCGTGGCCTGGAAGGCGGTCGCCTGTTTGGCCTGGGTGAAGGGGCGCCCGTCACTGTGGGACCAGGTGTTGGTGTCGGGTGGGAGCTTGAAGTCCGCGTCCAAGAGCAGGGCAATGACTTCGATGCGCAGTTCGGCTTCGGGCATGCGGGGGTTCCTTACGGGATGGAGTCGGTGGTGATGTTTTCAATGCTCCGGAGAAACCCCGGTTTGGCTGACCGGGGATCGTCGGCTATGTACGGACGGATGCGTTATGCCGTCAGCGCCGGCGGGAGGCGTTGTTCGCGGCCTTCAGAGCCGGTTGTGTGGTCGGCGCGTGCCGGGGGAGTGATGCTGCGGGATCGGCAGGCAGGTGTGCGAGACGGCGGAGGCGCCAGACGAGGACGTCGCTGACGGAGGTGGCGCTGTCCAGCTCCCGATGCCGCGTGGCTTCTGCGAGGAGGCGGGTTGGGTTGTGGCCTGCGGCCTGGGCATCGGCGAGTGTGGCCGCCAGGGCGGGCCAGCCCGGCTCGGCCAGAACCTGTTCGGCAATCTCGGGCAGCGCCTGGCGTAGGACGACTGCTTGTCGTCGCTGCAGTGGCAGGGAGCGGCCTCGCTGGTGGAGCACGGACATCGGCTGGGCTGCCGCGATCTCGTAGGCGGCGCGCAGGTGTTCGGCGGCTTGGTGGGCGGCTTCGGCTTGCTGGGCGTGGTGCTTCTTGGTGTGCCACTTCGCCGCCGCGGTGACGAGGAGGAACGCGGTGTCGATGAGCATGGCGGTGGTGGCGCCGTCCTCTCCGCGGCCGAGGGACCGTCCGCTGTGGACGAGGTCGTGCGCAGCCTGGCGCAGGGTGTGGTCGTGCCCGCGTACGGCGCGGACGTGGGAGCGGGAGGCCCGCTCGAACGCGAAGGCTGCATCGCGGAGTTCTCTGCGGGTGTAGGCGGCGGAGGTCTTGGCGAGGGCGTCGAGGACCTCCCCGGCAACGGCGATCTGGGCTGCTGCCGTGCCTTCGTCGGCATGCTCGATTTGCAGCAGTGCCTGCCAGGTCGCGGTGGTGGCGCGGCGGCGGGCGTACGCAGGGCCGGTGACCGGCGGGAGAGCGGGGAGCTCCGGTGAGACGTCCTCGTCCGAGGAGGGTTCTGCCGGTTGGGTCCAGCGTTCGCGGATGCGGGGCAGGGAGAGGTCGGGGGCGAGCTTGGATCCCGAGTAGAAGACGGGTTCGCCGTTCTTGTTGCGGTCGTCGGGCAGGGCCACGGTGTAGCCAAGGAGGTCCCCGGACGGTGCCACACGCCGCTTTACGAGGAGACCGGCATGGGTGAGGCGGTCGAAGAACTCCTCCTCGCTTTGGGCGCCGGCCGCCGCGCGTCGGACGCTCTCGCGCAGTTCCTCCCTCGGGGTGCGTTCCCGCTGGTGGCGGTCGGCTTTGTGGCGTTCGGCGCTGGTGGGGCGCTGGGCTGCAGTTCCGTCACCGGTGCTGAGACGGCGCAGGCCGTAGTCGGCTTCGATGAGACGGGCTTCGGCCTGGGAGCGCTTGGCTTCGTTGTGGCGGCGGGGCCGGCGGCCGTCCTCGCGGACAGTGGTGGCGATGATGTGGATGTGGTCGTCGGCGTGGCGGACGGCTGCCCAGCGACAGGCGGCGGTGTCGCCCTCGGGGGCGATGCCGGTGGCGGCGACCATGCGGCGGGCTATGTCGCCCCACTCTTCGTCGGTGAGGATCGAGTCCTCGGGCGCGGTGCGTACGGACAGGTGCCACACGTGCTCAGTGGGGCGCCGTGACTTGGGCAGGGCTTCGACGGGCTGGTCGAGGAGCCTTTGCAGGTCCGCGTAAGTGGCTTTCGGGTTGCGTCCGGGGTCGGGGACGAGGCTGTCCCAGGCTGCCACGAGGTGCGGGTCGGTGTGTTCCTCGTGGGTGCCGGGGCCGTAGAGGTAGCGGATCAGGCCGATGGTGCGGCTGCCCATCTTGTGGACGCGGGGGATCATCCGGCGGGAGTCTCCGTCTCTACGTAGCGCTGGGTGAAGTCGTCCACGCGCTCGGCGGTCCGCTGGACCGCGTCGAGGACCGCCTTGGCGTGGGGGGCATCCGCGCCGGAGTTCAAGATGGTGGCGACCTGGTTGAGGTTTCTGCCGATCTGGCCGAGGGCCCGGCGCAGCGCGAACAGCTCTCTGACCATGTCCCGGTGGGTGGCGATCTCGGCTTCGGTGTGTTCGAGGTCGCGTGCGGCCTTCAGCGCAGAGTGGGCGAGGAAGCTGGCGATGCTCATATGGCAGGCAGACACAGCGTGGGTGAGGAGCTCGAATTCGTCGTCGTTCATGCGGCAGCTGGGCTGGTGCATGCGCTTCTTCTCGGCGAGTAGGCGTTCACGCTGGCGCACGTGGGATGTCGTTGGGGCGGTGTGCGTGCAGCGGGGGGTGTGGCAGGTGTGCTGTTCCTCCGATTCGTGGTGCGGTCCGGCCTCGGCCGCGTGCCGAAGGACCGGCGCCTCCTGGTGCCGGTCCGCTCCCGCCACCCCTGGGGCGGGGGAGCCCAGAGCATTGCTCCCGACGGGAGCAATGCTCTGGGTACAACTTGCTCCTCCTGAGGCTGGAAGCGAGGGCATGTGCTCGTCGTGGGTGGGACGGTCGTGCGGTGGGTTGTGCATGCGTGTCCTTGAAGCGGTAGAGGCTGGTCGTGTGAAGGGGCTGTTGGGCGAGGTCGATCGGTTGGGGACCGCTCGCTCGTGACGCGAGACGCTGCCTGTGCTGTCCGGGGACCGGGCGGGGACGGCCCCCGTTTCGGGGAGGCGCTCGGTCCCCGGCGGCAGGGGCGTGGGGGACCGGTCCCGTCTCGGTACCCGTAGTCGTGGGTGGGGACGGTCCCCGACGTGGTGACCTGACGGTCCCCGAACCGCCGCAGGGTGGTCCCGGATGGTGGGGACCGTGGGGGCGGTCCCCACTGAGGCGGGGGACGTCAGGCGGCGGTGACCTGCGGAAACAGAGTTGGGGACCGGTCCCCGTGGTGGCCGGCGCGCGCAGCGCAATCAGGGGACGGTCCCCGATCGACTGCTTTCGGTCCCCTCCTGGGGGAGGGCGCTGTCAGGCGGGACCGGGGTCAGTTTGGGGACCGGGACCGGGTTGGGGACCGTGATGGGGACGGGACCGGGACCGGGGTGGGGACGGTCCCCGAACGGCTCGCGTCAGTGGTTCGGTCCCCACGATGACGGGGACCGACCCGGGTGGGGACCGTGGTGGTCAGGAGCCCGACGGCTGGGTGCGTCGGCGGTCCGGGCCGGTGAGGATGACGCGGGTGGTCATCTCTGCCAGGCGGGAGGCGACGCGGTCCCCGACTGCGTTGCGGAGTTCCGCGATCGGCAAGTTGGTGGTGATCAGGGTCGGGAGCATCTCGGTGTAGCGGCGGTTGATCAGCCGGTACGTCAGCTCCTCGGTCCACTCGGACTGCTTGGCAGCGCCGAGGTCGTCCAGGATCAGCAGCGGGCACCGGCCGAGCTCCTGGATCTCCCGCTCGGGGTCGTGGTTGGGCCGGGGCCGGAGCTGGGCGTAGAGGTCGGCGGAGGTGACAGCCTGCCAGCGCAGGCGTACTCCGGCGGCCAGCAGCGAGCGGACGGCTCCGTAGGCCTGATGGGTCTTGCCGATGCCGGTGGGTCCGGCGATCAGCAGCGAGGGGCCGTAGGCGATGCCCCGGGTACCGGCCGGCCCGCTTCGCCCGGCGCGGGTGACCGCCTCCACCCAGCCCAGGACTTCGGGTTGGGTGGCGAGTGCCTCGCGGTAGCGGGGCGGGATGCGGCGGCCGGCGGGTTCCAGGGCGGTCACCGGTTCCACCGTGGGCCCGGCGGGTGCGGTGTCGGGGTCGATGCCCTTGGCAGCGAGAATGGCCTGGAGACGGGCTGCCAGGGTGCCAGCACGCTGGGGTTCGCGGGTCGCGGTGGTCACAGCTGGCCTCCGTAAGCGGCTTCGGCGTCAACGAGGTTGGTGTACGGCTGAGGGGCTCTGCGGGCGCCAGCAGTGGCCTGGGGCGGGTTCATGGCCTCGTTGACCAGGCGGGCAGCAGGCCCGGGTGGAGGCTCTTGACCGCATGCGCTCGACGCCGGCCCGGACGTGCTCGGGGTCGATGCCTTCGCGCAGCAACTTCTTGATCTCCCGGCCGACATGGCCCAGAACGTTCTCCGGGGGACGCTTCCCGCATGCGGCGGCGTACTCGCCGACCATCTGCTGGGCTGTGACGGTCTGGGATGGGGTGGGGGCGCTCGCGCCTCCCAACGGAGATCCTAGATCCATGATCCTAGGTCCTAGATCCGGACCGTGAGGGCTCGGCGTGGGCTCCCGTACCTCTCCCTGACGCTGCACGGAGGGTTCAGTGAACCCGTCCTGACCTGCGGATATGGGGTTCGCTGAAGCGGCATGAGGTGTGCGTGCGAGCTCTGGGGCGGGTGCCTGATGGTGCACGGACGCCTCACGGAGCCCTCCCTGCGCCAGCGGTGAAGTCAGGGGCACCCGGCCACCGTCGTGGTAGGGGCAGTTCGGGTGTCGGACACCGCTGGGGCGGTTGACCTTCTGGTGCTTGGAGAAGGTCACGATGTGCAGGTACCGCTTGCCGTCCTCGCCCTCGTACCGGCAGATGAGTTCATTGCCGGCGAGCTGGGTGAGGTCGTCCTCGACCTCGATCGGGCCGTGTTCGGGGCGCAGGGACCACAAGAGGCCTGCGATGACGGCGGACTGGTCACGGAACCGGCCGTGGTCGTCGGCCTGGGTGAGCAGACCGAAGAACGTCCGCGCCGCGGTGATGCTGACGGCGGCCAGCGATTCGGAGCTGAAGGCTTCCGGCTTGATGGTGCGGATGCGTGCCATGCCTATCGCCCCGTCTTCGTCTGCTGCTGGGACGGCAATGCCGGGGTGGGCGCAGGTGTGCGGACGGCTGCTTCGGCCGTACTGTTGGGCATAGACGTTCCTCAGATCCGTTCAGGAGTGGGCGGTTTGGACAAGGGACTCCCATCGGCTCTCGGCGCTGCAACGCCGGGAGCCGATTCCTTTGTCAGGGGTGCTTAGCCAAGACAGCCACACCTAAGGGCTGTCCCGTTATCGGCGTCCTGTTCGACGTAGGGTCTGCGAGACGGTGCGGCCGGCGCTGTTGTCTCGGCGACATGAGAGGGCATCGTTGAACCCGAACCCCATCTGCTGCTTCTGCTATCAGGTCATCGATCTCGACCAGGACGGGGCAGCGACCGAGCTCAGGCTCGGTGCGGTTGACCCGGTGCGAGGCGGTGCCGTGCGGCAGCAGGCCTATTCACACTCAGACTGTCTGCGCGAACAAGTCCACCCGAACATCGATCTGTGGTTTGAGCTCTGAGGCCAGGCTGACCTCCAAGGCTGCCGACCGTAGGTGCGATGATCCTGCGATGCCTCGCGTGATCACGGCGTCGGAACCGTCCTGGATAGCCCCGTTCACCGGGCTGAGCGCGCGCGACTTCCGCAAGCTGCTGACCGCGCTGCGCCGCGAGGGCGCCGACACCGTGCGGCCCGGGCGGCCGTGGGGCCTGTCCCTGGAGGACCGGGTACTGCTGGTCGCGGCCTACTGGCGCACCAACCTGACGTTGCGGCAGCTTGCGCCGCTGTTCGGGGTGTCCAAGTCGGCGGCCGACCGGATCATCGACCACGTCGGCCCGCTCCTTGCGCTCAAGCCGAGGCGGCGGTTCCGCAAGGACGCCGTGCTGATCGTCGACGGCACCCTGGTCCCTACCCGAGACCACACCATTGCCGAGCAGTCCAAGAACTACAGGTACTCCACCAACCACCAGGTCGTCATCGACGCCCACACCCGCCTGGTCGTCGTGATCGGCAGACCTCTCCCGGGCAACCGCAACGACTGCAGGGCTTGGGAGGAGTCCGGCGCCAAGGCCGCCGTCGGCAGAACGACCACCATCGCCGACGGCGGCTACCCGGGCACCGGCTTGGTCATCCCGCACCGCAGACCGCGCGGCGGAGAACTGACCGAGTGGCAGGCCGAGCACAACCGCGAGCACAAACAGGTCCGCGCCCGTGTCGAGCACGTCTTCGCCCGCATGAAGACCTGGAAGATCCTTCGCGACTGCCGTCTGAAGGGCGACGGCGTCCACCACGCCATGCTCGGCATCGCCCGACTCCACAACCTGAATCAGGCCGCGTAGCGGGACGGCCAGAGGTCGGCCGGCCCTGTCCCGACCCCTCAAAGATCAATTACGGGACAGTGCTTAGCCCGCGGAAGTCCAGCGAATCCGCACTCGAAAAGCGTCAGAGCGCATCGCTGATCGCGAACGTCTTCACAGTAAGGGCGAATCCCCGGTTGACCAAAAGTCGACGGCGCAGGGGGAGCGGCGAAGATCGAACGTCGAAAGTCATTGACCGGGGTAGGCGAGGCGATCTATGTTTCCGCCGCCCGGAGCCCCTCATGGTGTGCGCGCCTCTGTGATCCGAGATGGGCCGTAGTTCCGCAATGGCCGCCTATGCGGGGGATCATCAGTTCGTTCTCCGCGAAACGAGCCCCAAAGTCCCATGTCTGGGCTTCCGTGATTACGAGAACCCGGGAACCCGAGCTACAACAGACGCATGCCTCGAAGAGCTACGGAAATCGGTCCCGCCGGAGAACGGACCGCCCACGCCATCGAGCGGCTGCGCACCTCGCGCGGATTCGCCCAGCGTGAGCTCGCTGCCCGTGTCACCGAGCTCGGCCATCCCATGACCAACACCATGCTGTCCCGCATCGAGCGCACCCGCCGGCGCTGCGACGTGGATGACCTCGTCGCCATTGCGGCCGCCCTCGGTGTCTCCCTACTCGCCTTGCTCCAGCCCGCGACGTAGGGGTCCGGGGTGGGTGCGCTGTGACGCCGCCCCGGCTTATACCCGACGATCCCCGGTCAGCCAAACCGGGGATTCTCCAGACCATAGAAGTAGTCCGCTCCACCTGCCTGACAGCAAGCGGGGGTGGACTCGTCATGCCCGATGTCCGTCGCCACAGGCTGTCGACGGAAGACCGCGAAGGTTTCGATACGTGCGAAGTGCTGCTTGTGACAGTGAATTGCTGGCGAATGTCCGTATGTCTCCCCGTGTGTCGCCGCTGCGGAGGGGTTTTCTGAATGTGCGTGAAGCCGCCGAATACCTGGGTCTGTCGCCCGCCACCCTTTACGTATGGCGGCACCGTCGCCAGGGTCCGCCGAGTTTTCGGATGGGACGGAGCGGACGCGTGATGTACCGGATCGAAACGCTTGACGAGTGGATCCGGGAACAGGAGCAGGCGGACTCCCGCAGTAACACTTCCCTAAATCCGGTGAATGCCACCCCGCAGCGCCGCGCCGGGTACGCGGCCACGGCCTGACCGATCTACCCGGCCTTACCACCCGCCCTACGTCCACCCCTTACCCCGAGGAATTCTTTGGCTGGCTATATCGAAGACCGTTGGATCAAAAAGAAGAAGGATCCCGTCACAGGGAAGCGTGAGCGTACGACCCGTTACGGCAAGGGGTCTCGGTATCGTGTCGCTGGAATCCCGGGCGTCCGGGACATGTCGTTCGACGTGCTGGAGGACGCCAAGGGGTGGCTCCGGCGGTCTGGCACCGACAGCGAGCGGGGCGAGTTCGTCGACCCGCGCGACGGCTCCATCACCTTGACGGACTTCGTCACGCGCCACTGGCGTGCCGGCGTTCGCGGGGCGCCCGGCACGGTTAAACGAGTTGACGAGCGTGTACGACTCCACATCCTTCCGCACCTCGGTGCGGTGGCGCTGCGCGACGTGTCGGCGACCGTCCTGCGCGGCTACATAGCCACGCTCGAAGGCGAGTGCTCTCCGCGGTACGCCAGGCAGATCCTCACCTCGCTGTCGAACATCTTCGAGACCGCGATCGACGACAAGCGCCTCGTCCGCAACCCGATGCGGGCCAAGACGGTGCGTTGGCCGAAGGCCCCCGACGAGGATCGTGACGCGTGGCCGCTGGCAACGGCGCAGCGAGTGCGGGACGTGATCAATCCTCGGTATCGAATCGCGGTCGTCGTCGCGCTGGGGTGTGGGCTGCGCCAGGGAGAGGTGTTCGGGTTGTCGCCGAGGGACATCGACTTCGAACGCGGTGTCATCCGAGTGCGCAGGCAGGTGCAACTCCTCTCAGGGCGCCTCTACTTCGCCCTGCCCAAGGGCGGCAAGACGCGCATCGTCGACATGCCCCGTTCGGTGGCCACGGAACTGGCCGCGTACTTCCTCAACCATCCGGCGGTCGACGTCGAGCTCCCCTGGGGCGGACCGGAGCCCGACCGGGAGAAGCAGAGCTTCCCGCTCGTCCTCACGACGACGTACGGCAACGCCATCCGCGCCAACATCTTCAACGACGAGGCCTGGAAGCCGGCCCTCGCCGCGGCCGGAGTCATTCCCGCGCGGGAGAAGGGTGCGCGGTGGAAGGCTTCGCGCAAGGACGGCTTCCACGTGCTCCGGCACACTTAGACGGTGTCCTATGTGGCGCTGGTTCGTTGGACTCGATATGGGGCGGGGTACGTGGAGTTGGATTGTTCCGGACGGGTTGTGGGAGATCGCGGAGCCGCTGATCCCGCCGTCCAAGGTGCGTCCGCAGGGCGGCGGGACGCAGGACACGCCTGATGAAACGCTGTTCGCCGCGATCATCTACGTCCTCGTCAGCGGGTGTGCCTGGCGAGCGTTGCCACCGTGCTTCGGGATATTGAAGTCGACGGCCCACCGCCGGTTCTTGATCTGGTCGAGGGCCGGAGTGTGGGGCCGGCTCCACGAGGAGATCCTGCACCGCCTGGATGATGCCGGCCTGCTCGACCTGTCCCGCGCGGTCCTCGACTCCGCCCACGTACGCGCTAAAAAGGGGGCGAACTCACAGGTCCGAGCCCTGTGGACCGGGGTAAGCCGGGTTCCAAGATGCACGTCCTGTCGGACGCGAACGGACTGCCCCTCCTCGTCGGTGTCTCGGCAGCCAACACCCACGACAGCGAAGCCCTGAAGCCCATGATCACGAGTCACCAAACGAGACACGACCCTCACCGCGGACACTACTTCAAGCCCCAACGCCTACACGCAGACAAGGCCTACGACGTTCCCCACCTGCGGAAATGGTTACGCGGCAAACGCATCGGCGTGCGCATCGCCCGCAAAGGCATCGAGTCCAGCGAACGGCTGGGGCGCCGCAGATGGGTCATCGAACGCACCATGTCTTGGCTGACTGGCTACCGCCGACTCAACCACCGCTACGAACGACATCCCCGCAACTACCTGGCCTTTCTCGGCCTCGCCGCCGCCCTCTGTTGCTACAAACGGCTCGTCCGACTCACCACATAGGACACCGTCTTACGCCTCGGTCCTCCTCGAAGCGGGCGAGTCCATCGTCACGCTCGCCCGGTGGCTCGGTCACTCAAGCCCGACCATCACCCTGGACCACTATGCCCACTTCATGCTGGAGGCCGGCGGCAAGGGCCGCGCGGCCATCGACGCACTGCTCGGCACGGTGCCCGAGTACGCACCCGAGGCCTTGGTCTCCTCTCACGGCCGCATCTGAGATCCCGTACCGACGGCGGTCGCCTGCGCCCGGCAATGTTCCAGTCCAGCCGTCACCTCCGCCTGGTCTGGGCCGTCCTCGGCGTCTCGTCCAAGTCGCTGACGGGATCGAAGGGCTGGTCCATCTTCGAGACCTCGCAGCGACGTCCGTGGAGGCTCCGGAGGATGTCGTCCAGGTCGGTGACGATGTCACGGCCGTCGCCACCCAGGTCGATCGAGAAGGACGTCGGCTGTCCCTCGCCCTACGGACCGAAGTTCTCCCTGACTTCCGATGCCCCCAGGCTGGTGAAGGGCATGGCCCTGCTTCAACCCGGGGAACCTATGCGGTCACTACAGTAGCGAACGTGACCAATCTGAGAGCCAGCAGCCGTACGAGAACGGGGCCGATATAGGGTTCGGGGGGTCCGGGTGCCAGGACTCCACAGCGAGGGCGCCGCCGCCTCCTTCACTGGGGTCCCTCGTGCAGTTCGAAGTCCTTCCTCACGGCCAAGCCCCTGAGGAAGCTGGGATGGAGACTCGCGTCGTTCTTGTGCCCGACGCATGGGACGACTTCCACTACCGGACGACCTTCGATCTTTGGTTGTTCTCTCCCGGCGGGCGTCGGCGTGGACGCATCCCTAAGTACATCGGCAAAGTGAAGATCGCCTGCGTAGGCCAGCAGCCAGGCCTCAGCCCACTGCCACAGGGCGAGTTCAACATCCTTAACACACCAGGCGGCCCCCGCTGGTTCTCCCTGGGAGATCTGAAGTACTACGACGAGCTTCGCACCTACGTCAGCGACTTCGCTCGCGAGAGGATCCTTAACGTTCTAGGCGACATCGCCCACGGGCAGCGATCCTTTGACACAGCGATGGGCGAGCCGGTCACGGAGAAGTCACTCCTCCGGGGCGTAGAGGTACAAACGGTAGTGACTCAATACCGGCGCGTTGCCAAGGGAGGCGCCCCGCTCACGAATTACAGCTTCCGGTATACGTCTCCCCCGCGGGCCGCCGGTGATGCGGAAGCACGGCAGACCCTCACGTTCGAAGTCGACCCGGCCTCCAACCCGGCCAGCAACATTCACATCCTCATCGGGCGGAACGGTGCCGGAAAGACCACGCTGCTACGGAACATTGCGGATGCAGTGACCCGTCCGGGGCTGGCTCCGGCTGTGGACGGCGTCATCGAGCACCTAGACGTCGCTGCCACTTCGGGGGGCGCGCAGTTCGTTAACCAGGTATCGGTCACCTTCAGTGCATTCGACCCCTTCCCTGCTGCAGACGGCCATGGTGTTCCCCAGATTCCCTACGAATACGTGGGCCTGGCGGCCCAAGATGGCTCCGACCGGCGCAAGTCCCCAGACGAACTGGCGGAAGAGTTCGAGCTCTCCACTCTGGAGATCGAGGCGACGGGTAGGTGGCGGGATTGGGTCACGGCTCTTGAGCAGCTCAGTGCCGACCCGCATTTCGCTCGTTCCCGCATCCACGACTACGCACGCCACTCCCCCCACAGTCGGCTGACCCCAAAAGACCGTAGGGTTCCCGGTTACGCCAAGGAGATCTTCTCCGAGTTGAGCTCGGGACACGCGATCGTCCTGCTCACGATCACCAAGCTCGTGGAGCTCGTGGCTGAGCAGTCCCTCGTCTTGTTCGACGAACCCGAGGCCCATCTTCACCCACCGTTGCTGTCGGCGTTCGTCCGCGCTCTGTCGAACCTTCTCACCCATCGCAACGGTGTTGCCATTGTTGCCACGCACTCACCTGTGGTCCTGCAGGAAGTACCCCAGTCGTGCGTGTGGAAGATCAACCGACCCGGCGGTCGACCTCGCCGCCCACGCATCGAGACCTTCGGGGAAAACGTCGGAGTCCTCACTCACGAGATCTTCGGACTGGAGGTACGCGAGTCCGGTTTCCATGCGGAGATCGAGAAGGCCGTCCAAGAGATGGCATCCTACGAAGAAGTTCTCGCTCACTTTGGTGGCCAGCTTGGAGGGGAAGCCAAGGGGCTCGTGAGGATCCTCCTCGCCGACAAGGCAGCGGGCGAAGGCCGCTGATGTGGCCTATAGACCTACCCCGGCACCTCCCCGGCCGCAGTTACGAGACCTGCATCTCACGTACACGCGAAATGGGGACCGAGAGGCGGCGTACTCGGCTGAACGACGCCGCAAGTGCGATAGAGAAGGCTGCTCGCAGCTTCCGGAGAGCCGCCGCCTCACAAGACCTGCACCAACTTAAGGAAGACGACTTCAAGGTGCCTGGCGTATCCGACAGGAACGCCATCGACTGGATCTACAAGAACGGAATGGTCGACAAAAGAAGTCCAGGTCGGGCGATCTACGACGACCTCATGGACGCCGCAGAGGACGAGCGGTGCCCCTTGTGCGGTTGGGGCAGAGTCAGTCAGCTCGACCACTTTGTGCCCAAGAGCTCGTTCCCAGCCCTCTGCGTTGATCCGCTGAACCTCATACCGGCGTGCGGCGAATGCAACCGCACCAAGGGCGAATACTGGTCCGCCGACGTTTCCGGGACGCTGCTGCACCCCTACCTCGACCGCGTCGACGGCGACCAATGGCTGGACGCCCGAGTGATTCACGACGACCCTCTGCGGCTGGCGTTCTTCGTAACCGTACCCCCGACTTGGGGCGATGTCCTCGCGGCCCGAGTCCACCATCACTTCAATCGCTTTGGCCTGGCCAAGCTGTATGCCTCCCAAGCCAACCGGACCCTGAGGAACATCCAGCAGTCCCTTGCGGGGCAGTTGCGAGCTGGCGGCGAGGCCATGGTCCGTGCATACCTGCTGGACGCAGCCGCCAGTCGGCTGGCCGTCGAGTACAACGGGTGGGAAGGCGTCACCTACCGGACCCTGGCAGCGGACGATGCCTTCTGCTGCGGCGCCTTCCTGCGCTGACGACGACACCTCATGATGTGGATGCTGCGCCACCCGTTGTCGTTACCCTCCGCGACCGCGTGCAGTCGAAGGTGGTCGGCGGTGCGGGAGGGCCAGCCCCAAGGGGCGGGGGAGAGCCCGGCATGGGCGGGCTGCGGATTCTCCCCAGATTCTCCCCAGGGGGTCCTGCGGGCCACTTTTGAGCGTTCGCAAGAGCTAAGTTGATCAATGGTGCTGATGTACGGGCTACAGCCAGTCGCGCTTCTTGAAGATGACGTAGAGGCTGACGCAGACCACTGCCATCAGCAGGATCGCGAAGGGGTAGCCTGCCGCCCACTTCAACTCCGGCATGGTCTCGAAGTTCATTCCGTAGATGGTTCCCACCAACGTGGGTGCAAACAAGATGGCGGCCCAGGCGGAGATCTTCTTGATTTCCTCGTTCTGTTCGAAGCCGGCCTCGGCCAGGGCGCGCATTTCGGCGTTCTGTTGTTGGGAGACCAGCGTGGCGTTGACCGTCAGGATGTCCGTCAGGGCCTGGCGGAAGCCGTCGACGCGTTCGCTCGTGTGCGTCACGTGGTCGGCCACGTCGCGGAGGTAGCGCTGGAGTTCCTCGTCCGTTCCGTACTTCGCGAAGCCCGCCATCAGGCCGTGGAGCATGCCGACCAGGGGGCGGGTGGCGCGTTGGAACTCGACCATTTCGCGGGAGAGTTCGTAGATGCGGCGGGAGACCGCCGGGTCGCCGCGGAAGACCTCCGTCTCGATCTCGTCGATGTCGGTCTGGACGCCCTCGACAACCGGGGCGTAGCCGTCGACCACCGCGTCGAGGATGGCGTACAGGGCGGCCTCCGGGCCGAGGGAGAGGAGGTCCGGATTCGCCTCCATTCGGCGGCGGACCGCCGAGAGGTCCGGGGCGTCGCCGTGGCGGACGGTGATCAGGAAGTCCGGGCCGACGAAGATGTGCAGCTCGGCGAAGTCGACCTCCTCCTGGGCGTCGAGGTAGCGGGCGGCCCGCAGGACGACGAAGAGGGTGTCGCCGTAGCGTTCCAGCTTCGGGCGCTGGTGGGCTTCCAGGGCGTCCTCGACCGCGAGCTGGTGGAGGTTGAACTCCGCGGCCAGGGAGTGGAGTTCGGGTTCCGTCGGGCGGTGCAGGCCGATCCAGGCCATCCCGTCGGGCTCCTCCCGCAGCTGCCGGAAGGTGTCGGCCAGGGTGGCGGGGGAGGCGACCCGGCGGCCGTCGCGGTAGACGGCCGAGTCGATCACACTGTGGTGGTTCGGGGGAGCGGCGGCGGCCGCCGCCGGTGCGGGCTGCGGCGCGGACGGCGGTCCCGCCGGAGGGGTGTCGGCGGGCGGGGCGGCGGGGCGGCGCCACCCCGCGCGCTTCGCGGCGGACGGCGAGGGGCGGCGGTCAGGGCGCTCCGACATCGCAGGTCAGCTCCCGGTCGAACGTGTGTTTACGGGCAGGGGGCAGGATATAGGGGGAAAAGGACGCCGAGTGTGTCCGGTGCGTGCCCGGTGTGGGGGACTTCCCCTTTTCGGCCGCTCCGGCTTCGGCATGGAGTTGCGGACCGGGGCTGTCCGCAAGGGCCGTTAGCGTGTGGGCATGGCTTCCAGGACGACACATCCCGTACTCGACACCCGCGCTCTGAACCGTGCCACGCTCGCCCGTCAATTGCTGCTGAGCCGCGCCGAGATGTCCGCCCGGGACGCCGTCGCACACCTCCTCGGGCTGCAGGCGCAGAACGTGAAGCCGCCCTACTTCCAGCTGCACGCCCGACTCGCCGGCTTCCGGCCCGCCGAGCTGGCCGGGCTCATGGAGTCCCGCGAGGTGGTCCGGATGGTCACCATGCGGTCGACGATCCACACGCACACCGCCCACGACGCCCTGACGCTGAGGCCCCTCGTCCAGCCCGCCCGCGACCGGGAGGTCGCCTACTTCCGCAAGGGGCTCGCGGGAGTGGACCTGGACCGGCTGGCGGACCGCGCCCGTGCCTTCGTCGAGAGCGAGCCGCGCACCATGGTCGAGATCCGCGAGGAACTGCTCCGGGACTGGCCCGACGCCGATCCGCAGTCCCTGTCCGTCGCCGCGCGCTGCCGGCTTCCCCTGGTCCAGGTCACACCCCGCGGGGTGTGGGGGCGCAGCGGCCAGGTCCGGCTCACCACCGTGGAGAAGTGGCTCGGGAAGCCCGCAGGTGTGGAGGCGGCCGCGGCGGCGGCCGCGGCGCAGCCCGTGGACGAGGTCGTACTGCGCTACCTCGCCGCCTTCGGGCCGGCTTCCGTCAAGGACATGCAGACCTGGGCCGGACTGACCCGGCTGCGCGAGGCCTTCGAACGACTGCGCCCGGGGCTGGCCGTCTTCCAGGACGAGAACGGAGTGGAGCTCTTCGACCTCCCCGACGGCCCCCGCCCCGACGCGGACACCCCGGCGCCGCCGCGCTTCCTCCCGGAGTTCGACAATCTGCTGCTCTCGCACGCCGACCGCACCCGCGTGGTCGCCCCCGAGATCAAGGGGCGCTCGTGGACCGGCAACCAGGCCCACTGCACCCTGCTCGTGGACGGGTTCCTCGCCGGTCTGTGGAAGCTGGAGAAGCAGGAGCTCACCGTCGAGCTCTTCGGCCGGGTGTCGAAGGCGGCGAAGGAGGAGATCGTCGCCGAGGGGGAGCGAATGGTGGAAGAGATGAGCCAAGGGACGATCCAAGGGACGGGCGAAGAGAGCGCGGACGGAGCGAGTGCGTCCGGTGGGGGTGTGCGGTTCGGGGCGATCAGGGCCTGAACCGCCCGCCGGGCCCCCGCGCGTGGTCAACTCGCGGCTGACGCCGCACTGGTGGTCCGTACAGCGAACGCGGCACGATGCCTGTCATGACGACCGAAAGTACGCGGGACAGCGCCACCGCCCAGTTCCTGGCAGCGCGGGACTTCCTCCTGGAACGCCGCGGCGACTACGAGGCCGCACACGCCGGATTCACCTGGCCCCGTCCCCCACGCTTCAACTGGGCCCTGGACTGGTTCGACCACATCGCCACCGGGAACGGCGCCGACGCCCTGCGCATCGTCGAGGAGGACGGCAGCAGCCGGAGCCTCACCTTCGCGGAGCTCGCCGTACGGTCCGGCCGCGCCGCCAACTGGCTCCGCGACCAGGGCGTCGCGCCCGGCGACCGGATCCTGGTCATGCTCGGCAACCAGCGCGAGCTGTGGGAGGTGATGCTCGGCGCGATGAAGCTGCGCGCCGTCGTCATCCCCGCCACCCCCCTGCTCGGCCCGGCCGACCTGCGCGACCGGGTCGAGCGCGGCCAGGTCCGGCACGTCATCGCGCGCGCCGAGGACACCGCCAAGTTCGACGAAGTGCCGGGCGGCTACACCCGGATCGCCGCGGGCGACCACGACCGGGCCCCCGACGGCTGGCTGCGGCTGGCGGACGCGGAAGCCGCCGACGGCGATTTCACGCCGCAGGGCGAGACCCTCGCCACCGACCCGCTGATGCTGTACTTCACCTCCGGCACCACCGACCGCCCCAAGCTCGTCGAGCACACGCACGCCTCGTACCCCATCGGGCACCTCTCCACCATGTACTGGCTCGGGCTGCGCCCCGGCGACGTGCACCTCAACATCGCCTCGCCCGGCTGGGCCAAGCACGCCTGGTCCAACCTCTTCGCCCCGTGGAACGCCGGAGCCACCGTCTTCGTCCACAACTACACCCGCTTCGACCCCGAGCGGCTGATGGCCGAGATGGACCGGCACGGCGTGACCACCTTCTGTGCCCCGCCCACCGTGTGGCGGATGCTGATCCAGTCCGACCTCAGCGCCCTGGCCACGCCGCCGCGCGAGGCCGTCGCCGCCGGGGAGCCGCTCAACCCGGAGGTCATCGAGAAGGTCCGCGCGGCCTGGGGCGTCACCATCCGGGACGGCTTCGGCCAGACCGAGACCACCCTCCAGGTCGGGAACTTCCCCGGGGTGCCCGTCAAGCCCGGCTCCATGGGCCGCCCGGCGCCCGGCTACGAGATCGTGCTGCTCGACCCCGTCACCGGCAAGGAGTCCGCCGACGAGGGGGAGCTCTGCGTGGACCTGCGCACGCGGCCCGCCGGGGTGACCACCGGCTACCGCGACGACCCGCAGCGCACCGCCGAGGCCATGGCGGACGGGCTCTACCGCACCGGTGACATCGCCGCGCGCGACGCCGACGGGTACCTCACCTATGTCGGGCGCTCCGACGACGTCTTCAAGGCCTCGGACTACAAGATCAGCCCGTTCGAGCTGGAGAGCGCCCTGCTGGAGCACGAGGCGGTGGCCGAGGCGGCCGTCGTCCCGGCCCCGGACGAGCTGCGGCTGGCGGTCCCGAAGGCCTACATCACGCTCGCGGGCGGCTGGGAGCCCGGGCCGGAGACCGCCCGGCTGCTGTTCGAGCACTCCCGCGCGGTGCTGTCCCCGTACAAGAGGATCCGCCGCATCGAGTTCGGCGAGCTCCCGAAGACCGTGTCCGGCAAGATCCGCCGGGTGGAGCTGCGGGAGCTCACCGCGGCCGGGTCGGTGGCGGAGTACCGCGAGGCCGACCTCGGCTGAGCCGTACGCGAGCCCGCACGGGAGCCCGTACGCGAGCCCGTACGCGAGCCACGCAGCTCCACGACCGTTACCACGGGCTGCCGATCGAGGTCCGGCAGCCCGTACGGCCGACGCGCACGTACCTACGCCGGCAGCTGCGCCTCGATCGCCGCGATGACCTCGGGGGCCTCCGGCTCGGTGCGCGGGCGGAAGCGCGCCACGACCTCACCGGCGGGGGAGATCAGGAACTTCTCGAAGTTCCACTGGATGTCCCCGGCCTTGCCGTCCGCGTCCGGGGTCTTCACCAGCTCCTCGTAGAGCGGGTGCCGGTGCTCGCCGTTGACCTCGGACTTCTCCAGCATCGGGAAGGTGACGCCGAAACCGGCCGCGCAGAAGGTCTGGATGTCCTCGGCGTTGCCCGGCTCCTGCTCACCGAACTGGTTGCAGGGCACGCCGACGACCGTGAAGCCCTTCTCCTCGTACTTGAACTGCAGGCGGGCCAGGCCCGAGTACTGCGGGGTGAGCCCGCACTGCGAGGCGGTGTTCACCAGGAGGATCGCCTTGCCCTTGTGGGCGGCGAGGCTGGTGGGCTCGTCGGACAGGGTGGTCAGCGGGATGTCGTACAGGCTCATCGGGCTCTCCTGGGCAGGAAGTAGGCAATGCCTACGAGCTTAGGGGGTAGCTCCCCGCTCCTGTCGGGTTCACCCGGTCCTGCCGGGTCCACCGGGTCCTGCCGGTTTCTCTCGGTCCTGCCGCGTTCACCCGCCCCGGGAGGGCCTACGCGTCCGGGCCGACCATGGCGTCCGCCGGGTCGTTGACCGGTTGCGGCATGCCCGTCAGGTCCATGACGAACAGCGGTATGCCGAGCTCGTCCGCGCGGGCCCGGGCGTCCTTGGTGTACCCGGCGAGCGAGAAGTAGACGCTCGTCGCGGAGGCGGTGAGCCCGTTCAGCCAGACGCACTCGACCGCCCGCAGGCCGGCCGGTGCGGTGGTCGGGTCCACCTGGGCGACCAGGCCCGGCGCCCGCAGGTCCACGGCCGCCGAGGGGATGGGGCGCCCGTCGGGCTGCCGTACGTCCCGGAAGCCGAGCCAGCGCAGGTAGAGCGCGGCCGTGGCCACCGCGTCGCGGGCGGTACGGATGGTCACCGGCCGGAACGCGGGCCGCGGCACCGGCGTGGCCGGCGGGGGCGGGATGTGCGCCGGGTGCCCGCCCGGGCCTGCGCGCCCGGCGGCGCCCGGACCCTGGCCCGACTCCTGACCCTGACCATGCCCCCGCCGAGTGGCGGCCGACGGAGCCGCACCGGGCGAGCCGCCCGCACCGGCCGGATCCGACGCACCCGCCGGGCTCTGCGTCCCCGGAGTTCCCGTTCCCGAGCCGCTCCCGGACTCGAACCGCTCCATCGGGTGTACCGGAATCAGCACCACCGTCCCGCACGATCCGCAGCCCAGCTCCGGGTGCGGCCACTCGCTCTCCCGCCCGCAGGACGTGCACCGCACCGTCACCCAGGTGTCCGACCAGGTCCGGTGGGTCAGCTGCACGGGAGGCGCAGCCAGATCCAGCGGGGGATGGACCGGGCTTCCGCAGGCACAGGGGAAGACCGGGGCGGTGTAGCCGTTCTCGCGCAGGCACGCCGGGCAGCGCACCGGTACCGCTTCCGCCATGAGACCTGGACCCCCTCCGTCGCTGTGCGTAGGTCCATGCTCCACCACCGGCGACCGCCGGGGGGACGGTGCGCTCCATTTCCGGGGGATTCCCGCCGACGGATCAGTGATTTGTACAAGTCGCCGAGCGAGATGCGGCTTTTGGTGGCTTCCGGGGTCCCCTACCGCCTTGACGTCGAAGGAGCCGCCGCTTAGCTTGTTCCGTATAGCAGAACAAAACTTCCGGATTACGGAAAAGCCTGACCGCCAGACCCGCAGGAGAACTCGATGCCTCGTATGACAGCCGCCGCCGCTGCAGTGGAGATCCTCAAGCTCGAGGGTGTCGAACAAGCGTTCGGTGTCCCCGGTGCTGCGATCAACCCGTTCTACCGAGAGCTCAAGAACGTGGGCGGCATCGCGCACACCCTGGCTCGCCACGTCGAGGGCGCGTCGCACATGGCCGAGGGCTACACCCGCGCCAAGGCGGGCAACATCGGTGTCTGCATCGGTACGTCGGGCCCGGCCGGCACCGACATGATCACCGGCCTGTACTCGGCCATCGCGGACTCGATCCCGATCCTGTGCATCACCGGTCAGGCCCCGGTCTCGAAGCTCCACAAAGAGGACTTCCAGGCCGTCGACATCGCCTCGATCGCCAAGCCCGTCACCAAGAAGGCCACGACCGTCCTGGAGGCCGCGCAGGTCCCGGGCGTGTTCCAGGAGGCCTTCCACCTGATGCGCTCCGGCCGTCCGGGCCCGGTCCTGATCGACCTCCCGATCGACGTCCAGCTGACCGAGATCGAGTTCGACCCGGCCACCTACGCGCCGCTGCCGGTCTACAAGCCGCAGGCCACCCGCGCCCAGGCCGCCAAGGCCCTGCAGTTCCTGCTGGAGTCGGAGCGCCCGCTGATCGTCGCCGGTGGCGGCATCATCAACGCCGACGCCTCCGACCTGCTGGTCGAGTTCGCCGAGCTGGTGAACGTCCCCGTCATCTCCACCCTGATGGGCTGGGGCACCATCCCGGACGACCACGAGCTGGCCGCCGGCATGGTCGGTGTGCAGACCGCGCACCGCTACGGCAACGCCACGTTCCTCGAGTCGGACTTCGTCTTCGGCATCGGCAACCGCTGGGCCAACCGTCACACCGGCTACAACCTCGACGCGTACACCAAGGGCCGCAAGTTCGTCCACGTCGACATCGAGCCCACCCAGCTGGGCAAGATCTTCGCCCCGGACTTCGGCATCGCCTCCGATGCCAAGGCCGCGCTGGAGCTCTTCATCGAGATCGCCAAGGAGCTCAAGGCCGAAGGCGAGCTGCCGGACTTCTCCGCCTGGGCCGCCTCCGCGCAGGACCGCAAGGCGACCCTGCAGCGCCGTACGCACTTCGACAACATCCCCCTGAAGCCGCAGCGCGTCTACGAGGAGATGAACAAGGCCTTCGGCCCGGAGACCCGCTACGTCACCACCATCGGCCTCTCCCAGATCGCCGCCGCGCAGTTCCTGCACGTCTACCGCCCGCGCAACTGGATCAACTGCGGCCAGGCCGGCCCGCTCGGCTGGACCATCCCGGCCGCCATCGGTGCCGCCACCGCGGAGCCGGAGACCCCGATCGTCGCGCTCTCGGGCGACTACGACTTCCAGTTCATGATCGAGGAGCTGGCGGTCGCCGCCCAGCACAAGGTCCCCTACGTCCACGTCCTCGTGAACAACGCCTACCTGGGCCTGATCCGTCAGGCGCAGGGCGGCCTGGGCATCAACTTCGAGGTCAACCTCGAGTTCGAGAACATCAACACCCCCGAGCTGGGCGTCTACGGCGTCGACCACGTCAAGGTCGCCGAGGGCCTGGGCGTCAAGGCCATCCGCGTCACCGACCCGGACAAGCTGGGCGAGGCCTTCGAGGAGGCCAAGAAGCTGGCCCAGGAGTTCCAGGTCCCGGTCGTCGTCGAGGCCATCCTGGAGCGCATCACCAACATCGCGATGAGCAAGACGGTCGACATGAGCGACGTCACCGAGTTCGAGGAGCTCGCGACGGAGCCGGGTCACGCCCCGACCGCGATCAAGGCCCTGCAGGTCTGATCCCCCCGCACGCCCGACGGCCCCCGTCCCTCCTTCCGGAGGGGCGGGGGCCGTTCGCGTTCTCCGTACGTACGACTCCCGGTCCCCGAGCGGCCTCAGGGCTCCTGCGGGAACGGCACGGGGACGGCGGTCGGCGTCGCGGGACCGGCGGCCGCGTCCACGGCGAACGCCGCCCGTCCACCGGGCCCGTACGGAGCCTCCGGCGGGTCCGCGTCCGCCCGCAGGTCGCCGCCGTCCCGCGGCCGCACGTCCGTGACCCCGTACGCCGTCGCGAACGGCGTGTGCCGGGCATGGTCGCAGGTGACGAGGGTGCCGTCGCCGTCCGGGAGCCCGCCGCCGATGTCCTCGGCGACCTCGGCGAGCAGACCCGCGTGGACCACGGCCGGGTCGGGCGCGTACGCGTAGCGGCCCAGGGGCCGTGCGGACGGCGCGGGCAGGCCGCGTCCGGTGAGCGAGGCCCTGGCCGGCAGCAGGGTGGCCGTGCGCCGGGTGAGCGCCGCCGGCTTCCCCCATTCCCCCAGGCCGAAGCACAGGACCGGCTCCTTGCACGACCTCGTCGTGGGAGATCCACTCCGCCTCGTCGGCCCCGCCCGGACCGGGTACGCACCACGCCGACCTCGTGCAGGGCGCGGTCCCATCGGGCCGTACAAGCGGGAACGGCAAAGCGCCGAGTCACGGGACCGTCCGTGACTCGGCGCTCTGGTTTGTTACCGCCCGACGGAGCGAGGCTGGCGCGACAGGACGTTCGCACCGCCGGGCGGGGTATGTGGGGAGGAAGGTTCCGCGGGCAGGGGGCTCTGTGCGCAGCCCCCGTACGCGGAGATTCGGCTGGGACCGTGGCGGGCGGGCGACGAGAACTCCGGCGTCGTCCCCCTCAGGTCAAGAGACGGGCCTCGGAACCCATTACCACCGCACTGGCTCGCACGCCCGCCACGGTCCTCGTCCTGCCCTCACCGCGTACCACCCCTCATCCGGGTCCACGGGTCGGGCTGAGCACCCGGGGCCTGACCTCCCGTCAGGCCCCCGGTACATCCCATCGGCTCAGGCGTCGCGCAGGGCGCGGACGGCCTCCTCGACGCGCTTGCCGTAGTCGGCGTCGGCGGCGTGGAAGTGAGCCAGGTTCTTCTCGATGACGTCCTCCAGGGTGACCTGAGACAGACCGCCGGCGATGTTCGCCACCAGACGCTGCTTCTCGGCCTCCGACATCAGGCGGTAGAGCTCACCGGCCTGGAAGAAGTCGTCGTCCTTGGTGTGGGCCGGGGCCTCGTGGGTGCCCGTGTAGCCGGAGACGGCCTTCGGGGCGCCCAGCGCCAGACCGGTCTCGGCCGGGCCCCGGTACGAGTTGGGCTCGTAGTTCTTGTCGTGGCGCGAGCCGTTGCGCAGCGCCATGACGCCGTCGCGGCCGTAGTTGTCGGCCGTCGTCGCCTTCGGGGCGTTGACCGGCAGCAGGGTGTGGTTCACACCCAGGCGGTAGCGCTGGGCGTCGGCGTAGGCGAAGAGGCGGCCCTGGAGCATCTTGTCCGGCGAGGCGGTGATGCCCGGGACGAAGTTGTTCGGTGAGAAGGCGGACTGCTCGACCTCGGCGAAGACGTTGTCCGGGTTGCGGTCGAGGACCAGACGGCCCACGCGCTGCAGCGGGTAGTCGGTGTGCGGCCACACCTTGGTGAGGTCGAACGGGTTGAAGCGGTAGTCCGCGGCCTCGGCGGCCGGCATGATCTGCACGTACAGGGTCCACGAGGGGTTCACACCGCGCTCGATGGCCTGGAGCAGGTCGGTCTGGTGCGAGTTGGCGTCCTTGCCGACGAGCTCGGCGGCCTGCTCGCCCGACAGGCAGCGGATGCCCTGGTTCGTCTTGAAGTGGTACTTGACGAAGAAGGCCTCGCCCTGCTCGTTCGTCCACTGGTACGTGTGGGAGCCGTAGCCGTTCATGTGACGGTACGACGCCGGGATACCGCGGTCACCCATGAGCCAGGTGATCTGGTGCGTGGCCTCGGGGGCGTGCGCCCAGAAGTCCCAGACGTTGTCCGGCTCCTGCTTGCCCGTGAAGGGGTCGCGCTTCTGGGAGTGGATGAAGTCGGGGAACTTGATCGGGTCCTTGATGAAGAACACCGGGGTGTTGTTGCCGACGAGGTCGTAGTTGCCCTCTTCGGTGTAGAACTTGAGCGCGAAGCCGCGCGGGTCGCGGACCGCGTCCGCGCCGCCGAGCGAGTCTGCGACGGTGGAGAACCGCAGGAAGGTCTCGGTCTTCTTGCCGACGGTGTTCAGGAACGCCGCGCTGGTGTACGCGGTGACGTCGTCGGTCACCTCGAAGTAGCCGTACGCCGCCGAGCCGCGGGCGTGCACCACGCGCTCCGGGATGCGCTCGCGGTTGAAGCGGGCGAGCTTCTCGAGGAGCTGCTGGTCCTGGACCAGGAGCGGGCCACCGACGCCGGCGGTGGCGGAGTTCTGATTGTCGGCGACCGGGGCGCCGGACTCGGTCGTCAGCGTGCGCTTCGACATGGTGACCTTCCGTACGGGGTAACTGCTGACGGAAAGCGTCTTCCGTCATGCGGAACAGCCTAATTTCGGCGAGAACTAAACGTCAACAGTTTGTTGAACGAAGTTGAAGAGTGAGTGGTAATCCGGACGGCGCCGGCACTTGGGCGCGACAGGACAGGTGTCAGCACCGGCGCCATCCGGAAACTCAGGCCCCTGCGGGAGGGGAAGCGCTCAGATCTGAGCGCCGGAGAGGCGCTCGACGGCACGGAGCAGGGCCGAGTGGTCGAGGCCACCGTCGCCCTGGGCGCGCAGCGAGGCGACCAGCTGGGCGACGACCGCGCCGACGGGCAGGGCGGCACCGACATTGCGGGCGGCGTCGGTGACGATGCCCATGTCCTTGTGGTGCAGGTCGATCCGGAAACCGGGCTTGAAGTCGCGGTTCAGGAAGTTGTCCTTCTTGCGGGTCAGGACCGTGGAGCCGGCCAGACCGCCGTTGAGGACGTCCAGGGCGGCCTCGAGGTTCACGCCCGACTTCTCGAGGAAGACGACGGCCTCGGCGCACGCCTGGATGTTCACCGCGACGATGAGCTGGTTGGCGGCCTTCACCGTCTGGCCGGAGCCGTGCGGACCGCACAGGACGATGACCTTGCCGAGGGCCTCGAGGATCGGCAGCGCCGCGTCGAAGTCGGCCTGGTCGCCACCCACCATGATCGACAGGACGGCTTCGATGGCGCCGGCCTCGCCGCCGGACACCGGGGCGTCGATGACGCGGATGCCCTTCTCGGCGGCGTTCTTCGCGAGGTCGATCGAGGTCTGCGGGGTGATCGACGACATGTCGATGATCAGCGCGCCGGACTTCGCGTTCTCCAGGATGCCGTTCTCACCGTAGGAGATGGCCTCGACCTGCGGGGAGGCGGGCACCATCGTGATGATGACGTCGGCGTCCTTGACGGCCTCGGCGATCGAGCCGGCCGCGGTGCCACCGGCGGCGGCCAGGCGGTCCAGCTTGTCCTGCTCCAGGGTGAAGCCGGTGACCGGGTAGCCGGCCTTCAGGAGGTTCTCGGCCATGGGGGAGCCCATGATTCCGAGTCCGACCCAGGCGATCGACGGGAGCGCAGCGGAGTTGCTCATGATGAGGGTCCTTCTCTTAATGCTTTGTACGAAAAGTGCGTGACGTGCCTGGCTGATCGCCTGGACTTGGTCCGCCTACTGGGCGGCGCGGGCCTCGGCCGGCAGCCACGCGAAGGAGGCGGCGGCGTCGGCGGCCTTGTACTCCAGGCCTACGTAGCCCTGGTACCCGGCCTTCCTCAGCTGGTCGAGCAGCTCCTCGAGGGGCAGCTCGCCGGTGCCGGGGGCACCGCGTCCCGGCTTGTCCGCGATCTGGACGTGCCCGGTCTTGGCGGCGTACTTTTCGATGACCTCGGAGAGGTCCTCATCGTTCATCGCCAGGTGGTACAGGTCGAGCAGGAACTTGGCGTTGCCGAGGCCGGTGGCCTCGTTCACCTTGTCCACCACTTCGATGCCGGCCGGGGCGCTCACCAGGGGGTAGAGCGGCGACTCGGGCTGGTTGAGGGTCTCGATCAGGAGGATCGCGCCGACGCGGTCCGCGGCCCGAGCCGCCACGACCAGGTTCTTCAGCGCGAGCTCGTCCTGAACGGCCGGGTCCACGCCTTCGACGCGGTTGCCGTAGAGGGCGTTCAGCGCCTTGCAGCCGACCGAGGCCGCGAAGTCCGCGGCCACGTTGATGTTGGCGTTGAAGCGTTCCGACTCCTCACCGGGAACCGAGACCGCACCGCGGTCCGGGCCCGGCAGTCGGCCGGCGTAGAAGTTCAGGCCCACGAGCTGGGTGCCGGCGTCCTCAAGAGCGTTCTTGAGAGCGTCGAGCTCCTCCTGTGCGGGGGTGGGGGTCTCGATCCAGGGCCACCACAGCTCGACCGCCGTGAAGCCCGCCGCGGCGGCTGCCGCGGGGCGCTCCAGGAGCGGGAGTTCCGTGAAGAGGATCGACAGGTTCACATCGAAGCGCTGGTCCGTGTATCCCATGAGGGGTGTGCGCTCCTTCCGTATTGCGGAAGTTATTTTCTGTCTGATGGAAGATTGCATGGGGTTCCGCGCCGATGTCAAGTGCGGACTCCCGAAAAATCCTGACCGCGCGGTAGCTTGACGACGTGCGATTGAGAGTGGAGTTCACGACCGAGCCCTTCGATCTGGAAGAGGCTCCTGCCCATGCCGTGGCGGCCCGCGAGGTCATCCAGAAGGCCCAGCTGGACGCGGTGGACGTCGGCCCGTTCGGCAATACCGCCGAGGGGGAGGCCGACCGGGTCCTGGCCGCGGTGGAGGCGCTGCTGCGCGACTCCCTGGAGGCCGGCGCCACGCGTGTCTCGCTCCAGGTCAATGTGATCGGGGAGGAGGTGTCATGACCGAGCCCCGCGATCACCCCTTCATCACCGCGGTCAAGCCGCTGGTGGACGCCATGGGCGGCGAGCTGATGGATCCCTCCCTGGCACAGCCCGACGACGTCGTGCTCGCCTGGGAGGGTCAGGACCTGCTGGCCGTACGCCTGCCGCAGCTCTCGGACTCGCTGGACCACATCCTGGCGGCCCTGGAGCGCCGGTTCGGCGTACCGTTGGCGCAGCTCGACCGGAAGTCCAAGCAGGACGTCGTACGGATACTGGAGGCGCGGGGCGCCTTCTCCGTGCGGCACGGCGTGGAAACGGTCGCGGGCGCCCTGGGCGTGAGCCGCTTCACCGTCTACAACTACTTGAACAGGGACTCCGGAGCCCCCAAGGGTGCGGGTAAGAGCAGCCAGGAGTGAACGACGGCTGACTCATGGTGACGAGCCGCCGCCCAATTCACCCGGGCGGCGGCTTTTGTGTACGGGAAGTTTCAACAAAGTGTTGACGCCGTGTTGTCGAGGGCGTTAGCTATGCGCAGCCCGTCAAAGCAACAACAGGCCACGGAGGCCTACCGTGACTTCGAGTCCGACCCCGGGTCTCACCCGGTTCAACACCTTGGACGACGGCGCGGCCACGGCCGAGCTGCACGAGGTGTGCGCCAGTTCGGCGTGGGGGAGCAAGATGCTCGCCCAGCGCCCCTTCGCCACCGCAGAGTCCCTGTTCGCCGCGAACGAAGCCGCCATGGCGGAGCTCACCGCGGACGACCTGGGCGAAGCGATGGGAGGCCACGCGCCGATCGGCCGGCCGAAGCCGGGAGACCCGACCTCCGCCCGCGAGCAGCGCGGCATGGCCGGTGCCTCGGAGGAGCTCAAGAACGAGCTCCTCGAACTGAACCTGGCCTACCAGGACAAGTTCGGCCACGTCTTCCTCATCTGCGCCACCGGTGCGACCGGTGAGTTCATGCGTGACGCGGTCAAGGTCCGGATCGACAACTCGCCGGAGCAGGAGCGGGAGATCGCCCGCGGCGAGCTCGTCAAGATCAACAAGATCCGCCTCACCCGTCTCGTCGAACTCGCAGAAGGAGCGTGACCATGAGCACCGAGACCACTGCGTCGGTGTCCACGCACATCCTGGACACCAGCATCGGCAAGCCCGCCGAGGGCGTCGCCATCTCCCTGTCGGCCCGCACCGGGCTCGACGGCGAGTGGGCGGCCCTGGGCGGCTCCGCCACCGATGCGGACGGGCGCTGCAAGGACCTGCCGGCGCTGCCGGAAGGCACCACCCACGTGCGTCTCGACTTCGAGACCGAGACGTACTTCTTTAGTAAGCACAGTTCCGAGAAGCAAGCCGAGGCGCAGCAGGACGCCCCCCGCGTAAGGGACAGCGGTGCGTTTTTCCCGGAAGTGACGATCACGTTCGCGGTCACTCCCGGCGAGCATTACCACGTACCGCTGCTGCTCAACCCGTTCGGCTACTCCGTTTACCGAGGGAGCTAGCATGGCCACGATTCTGGGCCAGAACCAGTACGGCAAAGCAGAGAACCGCGTCGTCAAGATCACGCGGGACGGCGACACGCACCACATCAAGGACCTGAACGTCTCGGTCGCCCTCTCCGGCGACATGGACGACGTCCACTACTCCGGCTCGAACGCCAACGTCCTGCCGACGGACACCACCAAGAACACGGTGTACGCGTTCGCCAAGGAGTACGGCATCGAGTCCGCCGAGCAGTTCGGCATCCACCTGGCGCGCTGGTTCGTCAACAGCCAGGAGCCGATCCAGAAGGCGCGCATCCGGATCGAGGAGTACTCCTGGTCCCGGATCGCCACCTCGGACGCCAACTCCAAGTTCATCGGCTCCGACGAGGTGAACCACTCCTTCGTCCGCGAGGGCCAGGAGACCCGCGTCACCCAGATCACGTACGACGGCACGAACTGGGAGGTCATCTCCGGCCTCAAGGACCTCGTCGTCATGAACTCCACGAACTCCGAGTTCTGGGGTTACGTGAAGGACAAGTACACGACGCTGAAGGAGGCCTACGACCGGATCCTGGCCACCCAGGTGTCGGCCCGCTGGCGCTTCAACTGGTCGGACGACGAGCAGCGGATGCCCAACTGGGAGAAGTCCTACGCCGAGACCCGCAAGCACATGCTGCAGGCCTTCGCGGAGACCTACTCCCTGTCGCTGCAGCAGACCCTGTACCAGATGGGTTCGCGCATCATCAACCACCGTTCGGAGATCGACGAGGTCCGCTTCTCGCTCCCGAACAAGCACCACTTCCTCGTCGACCTGGAGCCCTTCGGCCTCAAGAACGACAACGAGGTGTACTTCGCCGCGGACCGTCCCTACGGTCTGATCGAGGCCACCGTCCTGCGTGACGGTGTGGACGCGCGCATCCCCGTGGACATGACCAACCTCTGACACGGCACGCCCGGTCCCGGGGCTCCGCAGTGGCCCCGGGATCCGGCGACACCACCCAGCTTCCTGAATCGGCACCCGGACGTATCACACGGCGCGGCAGTACTGTCAGCTGTCAAGGCCCCCGGCTCCGGCACTCAAATCCCCCGGGCCTTGCCGTGCCCCCACCGCCACTGAAAGCACGAGGAAGTCCCATGGCAGCATCGGCAGCCCTTGACAGCGCGGTCGAGCGCATCGTCATCGAGAACTGTGCGATCGCGACCGTCGACGCGAACGACACCGAGTACGCCTCGGGTCACGTGGTAGTCGCCGGCAACAAGATCGAGTTCATCGGCGCGGGCAAGGCCCCCGAGAACCTCGAGAACGTGGTTCGCCGCATCGACGGCACCGGGCACCTCGTGACCCCCGGTCTGGTCAACACGCACCACCACTTCTACCAGTGGATCACGCGTGGTCTGGCCACCGACCACAACCTCTTCAACTGGCTCGTCTCGCTGTACCCGACCTGGGCGCGCATCGACGAGCAGATGACGTACACGGCCGCGCAGGGCTCCCTCGCCGCGATGGCCAAGGGTGGTGTGACCACCGCGATGGACCACCACTACGTCTTCCCCAAGGGCTCCGGCGACCTCTCCGGCTCGATCATCCGCGCCGCCTCCGAGATGGGCGTCCGCTTCACCCTCGCCCGCGGTTCCATGGACCGCAGCGAGAAGGACGGCGGCCTGCCGCCGGACCACGCCGTCGAGACCCTCGAAGGTGCGCTCGCCGACACCGAGGCGACCGTGAAGAAGTACCACGACGCCTCCTTCGACGCGATGACCCAGGTCGCGGTGGCCCCGTGCTCCCCCTTCTCGGTCTCCACCGAGCTGCTGAAGCAGGGCGCCGAGCTGGCCCGCCGCCTGGGCGTGCGCATGCACACGCACGGCTCCGAGACCGTCGAGGAAGAGCAGTTCTGCAAGGAACTGTTCGGCATGGGCCCGACCGACTACTTCGAGTCGACCGGCTGGCTCGGCGAGGACGTGTGGATGGCGCACAGCGTCCACATGAACGACTCCGACATCGCCGCGTTCGCCCGCACCAAGACCGGTGTCGCGCACTGCCCGTCCTCCAACGCCCGGCTGGCCGCCGGCATCGCCCGCGTCCCGGACATGCTGGCCGCCGGCGTCCCGGTCGGCCTCGGCGTGGACGGCACCGCCTCCAACGAGTCCGGTGAGCTGCACACCGAGCTGCGCAACGCGCTGCTGATCAACCGCCTGAACCCGGTCCACCGCGAGCGCGCCCTGAACGCGCGCCAGGCCCTGCGCCTCGGTACGTACGGTGGCGCCCAGGTCCTCGGCCGCGCCGACAACATCGGTTCGCTGGAGGTCGGCAAGTGCGCCGACCTGGTGCTGTGGAACCTGAACACCTTCCTGCACTCCTCGATCGCCGACCCGGTCACCGCCCTGGTCTTCGGTGCGGCGGCCCCGGTCACCGCTTCGTTCGTCAACGGCAAGCAGATCGTCGAGAACAACCGCCTCCTCTTCGCCGACGAGGACGCCATCGCGGTGTCCACGCGGGAAGAGGCCCAGCGCCTCGCGCGGATCTCCGCGCAGGCCTGATCCCCCGGAGTCCGGCCGGGGGGGACGGCCCCCGGCCGGCCGCCGCGGACCCGAGCGGGGTCCGTGGCAGCCGTTCCCGGGTAGCGCCTGAGGAGATCCGAAGGCGCCCCCGGGGGCGGTGACTCGTGCCACCAGTTCTACGGCGCGCATCTCGCGCCACTGCCGCGGCACCTCCAGCTCGCGATCCGGTTCCGGCCGGAGCCGGGAGCCGGACCGCAGCGCGGAATCGAAGATCGGGCGAATCGTTTCCGCACCCCTTGGGACCAGCAGTCGCACCACCCACAACCGCATACAGGCTCGACTCGCACCGCTTTCGCACCACCTCCAAGACACCCACGTCCCTGCCGACGTGTTACCCGACCGGAGGAAGCCGTGGCCCTGCCGCCCAGGTTTCGCAAAGACGCAGTCGCAGTACCGGAGCAGGAGAAGCATCCGGTCGACGAGACCCTGCCTCCCCTGAAGATGTTCACGAGCGGCCTCCAGCACGTGGCCGCCATGTACGCGGGTGTCGTGGCCCCGCCCATGATCGTCGGCCCCGCCGTCGGACTCTCCGCCACCGAGACCGCCTTCCTGATGGGCGCCTCGCTCTTCACCGCCGGCCTCGCCACCCTCCTCCAGACCCTAGGGTTCTGGAAGATCGGCGCCAAACTCCCCTTCGTCAACGGCGTTTCCTTCGCCGGTGTGACCCCGATGATCGCGATCGGCAAGGGGGAGGGGGACAACGCCATCCCCGTCATCTTCGGCGCGATCATCGTCGCCGGGGTCATCGGCTTCTTCGCCGCCCCCTACTTCGGCAAACTCGTCCGCTTCTTCCCACCGGTCGTGACGGGTACGGTCATCACCCTCATCGGTGTCTCCCTGCTGCCCGTCGCCTTCAACTGGTCGCAGGGCGGGAACCGCACCGCCACCGACTACGGCTCCATGCAGAACATCGGCATGGCCGCCGCCACCCTGGTCATCGTCCTGCTGATGCGCAAATTCCTGCGCGGCTTCCTCCAGCAGATATCCATCCTGCTCGGCCTCGTCGCGGGCACGCTCATCGCCCTCCCGCTCGGCATGACCAGCTTCGACGCGGTCGGGAACGCCTCGGTGGTCGGCTTCCCGACCCCCTTCCACTTCGGCGCACCGCAGTTCCAGGTCGCCGCCATCATCTCGATGTGCATCGTCATGCTGGTCTGCATGACCGAATCCACCGCCGACATCCTTGCACTGGGCAGGATCGTCGGCCGTCCGGCGGACGCGAAAACCATCGAGGGCGGGCTGCGCGCCGACACCCTCGGCAGCGCGATCAGCCCGCTGTTCAACGGGTTCATGTGCAGCGCCTTCGCCCAGAACATCGGGCTGGTCGCCATGACCAAGGTGCGCAGCCGCTTCGTCGTCGCCGCGGGCGGCGGCATCCTGATCCTGCTGGGCCTGTGCCCGATGGCCGCCTCCGTCATCGCAGTGGTCCCGCTGCCCGTCCTCGGCGGCGCCGGCATCGTGCTCTTCGGCTCGGTCGCGGCGAGCGGCATCCAGACCCTGGCCGGGGCGGCCATGGAGAAGGGCGAGAACGCCCTGATCGTCGCCGCCTCCGTGGGCATCGGCCTGATCCCCATCGCCGCGCCGGAGTTCTACCACGCCTTCCCGAAGGACCTGCTGGTCGTCCTCGACTCCGGCATCAGCACCGGCTGCGTCGTGGCCATCCTGCTGAACCTGGCCTTCAACCACCTCGGCGCCAGGAAGGGCGCGGCCTCGGGGGCCGCGGCGGACCCGGTGCCGGTGCACTGACGCCCGGCACCGGCCCGGCCGGGCGCACGCAACGGCGGCGCGCACGCCACCCACTGCGGGTGTGGCGTGCGCGCCGCCGTTGCGTGCGCCCGATCCGCCCCCGTCAGCAGGTCGAGTGGAAGAGGCCGGCGACCTGCTCGGTGGCCGCCAGCCGGTTGTAGAGCTCCACCGCTGCGGTCGTCTCCGCCACGTGCACCTCGACCCCTGCCGCCCGGAGCACCTCCAGCGTCTGCCGGGCGATCCCGAGGCGCTTGTCCATACCCTGGCTCAGCACCACCGCGGTCACCCCCAGGTCGAGGAACTCGCGCACCTCCTGCGGCTGGACGCCGGGCTCGTGCCGCGTGCCGTGCTCGGACCAGTCCCAGGGGCGGCCGCCGCCCGGGTAGAGCCTGAAGTCCTTGCCGGGGGCGAGTCCTTCGGCCTCGATCCGGCCCCACGAGAGGTGAATGATGCGCGGGGAGCGCTCCGCGGCCGGGTCCGGCGCCGGGGGAGTCCACAGCATCAGGTTGCTCATCAGCTCGGCCTGTTCGATCGCGTCGTCCAGCGCGTGGTGCGTGTGGCGGCGCCGCGACAGCAGTGCGCGCGGCATCCGGCCCTTCACGGCCGCCCGCAGCGGAACCCGCGCCTTCGTCGCGTAGAGCGTCTTCATGTCCAGGCAGCCGGAGTGGCCGAAGGGGCTGTCCGCGCCGAAGCGGATCAGGTACCAGTAGAGGAAGGTCCAGTCGAAGGACGCCGGATAGCCGCACATCACCGGCTGCGCCCCGGCTGAGACCTCCCGTACCCAGGCCCGGAACTCGGACATGGCCACCGCCGGATCGGTGCCCTCCCGCACCAGCCGGTCGCGGTCCAGTCCGCTCACGGCCAGCGCCTCGGGCACGAACTCCTCGCTGATGGGACGCAACTCCCGGTAGAAGGTGAGCTGTTCGGGATCGGCGGCCGTATACGAAGCCCCGTCCTGCCGGCCCGCGACCGAGGCCCCGAAGCTGATCATCGAATACGGTCCGGGAATGGGTCCGTCGGCCTCGATGTCGACGGAGATGTACAGGCCGGGACGTGCGGTGCGGGCTGCCATGCGCCCGAGGATGCCAGCACCCCGCGCCGTGATCACCCGGTTTTCCGGGGCGCCGGTGTGCGGAATCGACGCCCGGCCGTCCCGGGGGGACCATGGGAAGCGGGGTGCCCCGGACCGAAGGAAGAGCCATGTTCGAAAACAGCAGGGCATTCAGCGGATTCGCGGTCGACGACCTGGACAGGGCCAAGGAGTTCTACGGCACGACCCTCGGCCTGAACGTCTCGCAGGACGAGGAGATGGGCCTGCTCCGCCTGGACCTCGCGGGAGGCACCACGGTCATGGTCTACCCGAAGGAGGACCACCGGCCCGCGATCTATACGATCTTGAACTTTCCCGTGGACGACGTCGAACGGGCCGTCGACGAGCTGACCGCCCGCGGTGTCGCCTTCGAGCGCTACGAGGGCTTCGAGGCGGACGCCAAGGGCATCGTGCACGGTGATGAGGGCACGCCCACCATCGCCTGGTTCAAGGACCCGGCGGGCAACATCCTCTCCGTACTCAATGGCGGTCCCTGAAGCCGCACACGGCCCTGCCCGTCCGGCAGGGCCGTGCCGCGCGCCGTGCCGCGCGCCGTGCCGCGCGCCGTGCCGCGCGCCGTGCCGCCCGGACTAGGAGGCCGGCGTCAGGAACATGCCCGTCTGGTCCGCACCCGCGGTGTTCTTGCAGCTGAAGCCGGAGCTCGCGGGCTGCGCGACGACCAGGGCCAGGCAGCGCCCCGCGGCCAGCTGGCCGAAGTAGTTCGGGTGCATGGACTCCTGGATCAGCCCCTGCGTCTCGTTGTTGTCGATCCAGCGCGCCCACTCGCTCGTCCTCGCCGAGGCGGGCACCGCGGAGGTCACCTGCTTGCTCGCCTTCGCGCACACCTCGCGGCCCTGCATCATGTCCCGCAGGTCCAGGAACTGCACGCCCTTGGCCGCCGCGACCCCCTTGATGCGGCCCGCTATCTGCGGCACCAGCGAGTCCCGCGCCCAGTCCGAGTCCCGGTTCCAGAAGGGGCAGCCGCCGGTGTTGAGCCGGCTCCAGTCGCTCTGCGTGTAGCGGTTCTCCGCGCCCCGCGGGATCGGCGACGGGTAGGACTGCAGCACGATCCGGTACGCGGAGTCCGCGTACCCGGCAGCGCGCATCACGGCCCGGATCTCGTCCACGGACTTGCCGACGTTGCCCATGACCGCGTCGATCTTCTGGTCGACGCCGTACTGCTGGTTGTCGTAGCAGTACGAGTTCCAGATGACGAAGTCGAGCGCGCAGTCCTTGATGATGTCGGCGAAGCCGAGGTCGTTCCCGCCGATGGACAGGGCGATGACCTTGACGTTGTGGCTCGCGGCCACCGCGGCGAGCTGATCGGCCTGCGGGGCCTCGCCCTTGAAGGAGACACCGCCGTTGGAGGCGCGGAACACGTTGTCCGAGACCGCGCCCGAGCAGGCCAGGTTGACGGCGACGTCGGCGATCGCCCCGGCGCTGCGCACCTCGGCGGAGTCGGAGCGGTGGCATCCGCCGGCGGTGGCCCCGTAGACCTTGCCGGGATCGTAGGTGCTGCCGCTGACCCAGCCACGGTCGGTCCCGTTCCGGCTCCCGCTGTTGGTCAGGCTGTTGCCCTTCCAGCGGCCGGCCTCGCCGGAGATGTAGCTGTCGCCCATGGACACCACGGCGGTGGGTCCGGTCCCGGGGCTGGCGGCCGAGGTTCCGGCTCCGCCGGCCAGCAGCGCGCTGACGGTGAGCGGTACGACCAACCCGGCCCCGGCCAGTCGTCGCACCCGACTGCGGTCCCGGTCCTTGCTGACGTTGCGGAATCCGATCACTGCGGAACTCCTGCGTTCGGCCACGCCGAAGTCGGCGACGACTGCGTCGCGTGGCTGGGAAGTGGGGGTACCGCCGGCCGGTGGCATCGGAAAGGTGACACGGGCCCACTTGTTACCGCTAGGTACAGTCACGTTACGAACAAGTAACGACCGACCGGTCGTTCGGGAGTCGACCCCTCCTGTTGTGGAACGCAAACGGCTCCGCCCCCGCGCCGTGAGGCGACGGGGGCGGAGCCGACGGGTTTCGGCCGCTGTGCGTCTCGGTCGAACCCCGGTCTCAGCCGACCAGCTGGTCGTACGCCGGGAGGGTGAGGAAGTCCGCGTAGTCCGCGTCCAGGGAGACCTGGAGCAGGAGGTCGTGGGCCTGGTTCCACTTGCCGGCCGCGAAGGCCTCCTCGCCGACCTCGGCGCGGATGGCGGCCAGTTCCTCGGCGGCGATCTTGCGGGTCAGATCGGCCGTGGCCGTCTCGCCGTTCTCGAAGACGACACCCGCGTTGATCCACTGCCAGATCTGCGAGCGCGAGATCTCGGCGGTGGCCGCGTCCTCCATCAGGCCGAAGATGCCGACGGCGCCGAGGCCGCGCAGCCAGGCCTCGATGTAGCGGATGCCGACCTGGACCGCGTTGCGCAGGCCCTCGTACGTCGGCCGCGCGTCCAGGGAGTCGATCGCGATGAGCTCGCCCGGGGCCACCGAGACGTCCTCGCGCAGGCGGTCCTTCTGGTTCGGCTTCTCGCCGAGCACCGCGTCGAAGGAGGCCATCGCGATCGGGACCAGGTCGGGGTGGGCGACCCAGGAGCCGTCGAAGCCGTCGCCCGCCTCGCGGTCCTTGTCGGCCTTGACCTTCTCGAAGGCGACCTTGTTGACCTCGGCGTCCTTGCGGGACGGGATGAAGGCCGCCATGCCGCCGATGGCGTGCGCGCCGCGCTTGTGGCAGGTGCGGACCAGCAGTTCGGTGTACGCCCGCATGAACGGGGCGGTCATCGTCACCGCGTTGCGGTCCGGCAGGACGAACTTCTCGCCGCCGTCACGGAAGTTCTTGACGATGGAGAAGAGGTAGTCCCAGCGGCCCGCGTTCAGGCCGGCCGCGTGGTCGCGCAGCTCGTAGAGGATCTCCTCCATCTCGTACGCGGCGGTGATCGTCTCGATGAGGACGGTCGCCCGGACGGTGCCTTGGGGGATGCCGACGTAGTCCTGGGCGAAGACGAAGATCTCGTTCCAGAGACGCGCCTCCAGGTGCGACTCCGTCTTCGGCAGGTAGAAGTACGGGCCCTTGCCGAGGTCGATCAGGCGCTTCGCGTTGTGGAAGAAGTAGAGCCCGAAGTCCACGAGCGAGCCCGAGGCGGGGCCGCCCTCGAACTGCAGGTGACGCTCCTCCAGGTGCCAGCCGCGCGGCCGCATGACGACGGTCGCGAGCTCGGCGGCGGGCTTCAGCGCGTACGCCTTGCCCGTGCGGGGGTCGGTGAAGTCGATGCGGCGCTCGTAGGCGTCGATGAGGTTCAGCTGGCCGAGGACGACGTTCTCCCAGGTGGGAGCCGAGGCGTCCTCGAAGTCGGCGAGCCAGACCTTGGCGCCCGAGTTCAGGGCGTTGATGGTCATCTTGCGGTCCGTCGGACCGGTGATCTCCACACGACGGTCGTTCAGCGCGGCCGGGGCCGGCGCCACCTTCCAGTCGCCCTCGCGGACCTGTGCGGTGTCCGGGAGGAAGTCGAGGGTGGAGGTCCGGGCGATCTCGGCACGGCGCTCGCCGCGAAGGGCGAGGAGCTCGGCGCGGCGGGGGGCGAACCGCCGGTGCAGCTCGGCCACGAAGGCGAGTGCCGCTTCGGTGAGGACTTCGTCCTGCCGGGGCAGGGGCTCGGCGTCGACGATGGCCAGCGGGGACGGCGCTGGTGCGGACATATCTGTCACTCCTTCAGCGGCGGTGCCTGGCGGCCGCGGGGGAATGCTCGCGCGAGACGGCACGCAGTGCCGTCGGGTGTGGAGAGTTCCGGAATACGGTCGCGGGCGCCGTCTGGGGGTTCAGGGCGCTTCTGACCAGTGGATAGTAATTTCCTCATGGTGGAAGTTCAATGGTTTGTTGATATCGAGATTCTCTGAGTCGACAGATTCCGCTTCCTGGTGGCCCTCAGTGCCAGGGTCGTCACGCCGTGCTCAGAGGAGTCGTGCCAGGTCGGGCGGCGTGTCGATGTCGAAGGCCTCCGCGATGTCCGCACACTCCACCAGCATGAGCTCCCCGGCATGTCGCGCAAGATGCACCCGCGCGCCCTTGTCGCCGGTCGCCGTCGCCGCGATGTCGGCCCAGCGGTCCGCGCCGAACAGCACGGGGTGGCCGCGCTCCCCGTCGTACGCCGCCGCCACCAGGCTGGTGGGGGAGCGGTACGCCGCCAGCACCCGGGCCGCGGCCGCCGGGCCGATGCCCGGCTGGTCCACGAGCGAGACCAGCGCCGCGCGGGCCCCCGTACCGGCCAGCGAGGTCAGGCCGACCCGCAGCGAGGAGCCCATTCCCTCGGCCCAGTCCGGGTTGTCCACGACCACGCAGCCGGACAGGTCGGCGCGCTCGCGGACCTCGGCCGCCGAGGCGCCGAGCACCACGTGCACCGGGCCGCAGCCCGCCTCGCGCAGGACGCGCACGGCGTTCTCGACCAGCGGGCGGCCGCGGTAGGGGAGCAGGGCCTTGGGCCGCCCGCCGAGCCGGCGGCCGCCGCCGGCCGCCAGGAGCAGGCCCGCGATCAGGGGTGCGTCGGAGTGCGCGTTGGCTGACATGCCACCGATTCTCGCCCCTGCGCGAAACCGCGTGACCGCCGCGCCAGGGAGCGGCGTACGGAGGTCAGCGCCGCGCCGATCCGCACCGGACGGGCGATCCGGTTCTCGGCGGCGGACAGCAGGGCGCGTTCGTCACGGTCGGTCAGCATCTCGGCGTCTCCTTGCCAATCGGGGGCCAATACAGCGAGTCTGGTCCTCGATTGGCCTGGCCGTCAGAGCCAATCAGGGGAGGATGGCATGGCAAACGGGCGAGTGGTCCAGACAGCGGACAGAACCCTCGGCAGCCGCCAGCTCGCGGCCCTGCTGCCCGCCGACGTCCTGGCCCGCCCCGGCTACCGGGCGCTCGCCGACGCCGTCCGCACCCTGATCCTCGACGGCCGCGTCGCCCTGCACGTCCGGCTGCCCGCCGAACGCGAACTCGCCGAGGCGGTCGGTGCCAGCCGGGCCACCGTCACCGGCGCCTACGACCTCCTGCGCGAGAGCGGCTACGTCCGCAGCCGGCGCGGCTCCGGCACCTGGACCGAGCTTCCCGACGGCCACCGCCCGGTCGGAGCCCACGCCCTCCTCGGCGCCGGCGGCTACAGCGCCGACGGCGATCCCGGCGTCGACCTCGCCATCGCCGCCATGGGCGCCCCGGAGGGCAGCCTCGCCGACGCCCTGGCCCGGGCCGCTCCCCGGCTGCCGGGGCTCGCCCGGACCCCCGGCTACCACCCCTTCGGCCTGCCCGACCTCCGCAGCGCCGTGGCCGACCGGTTCACCCGGCGCGGCCTGCCCACCCGCCCCGAGCAGATCCTGGTCACGGCCGGGGCCCAGCAGGCCTTCGCGCTGGTCGTCAGCCTGCTCTGCCGGCCCGGCGACCGGGTCGTCACCGAGAACCCGACCTACGCCAACGCCCTCGACGCCCTGCGCCACGCACGGCTGCGCACCGGATCCATCGCCGTCTCCGACGCGGGCTGGGACATGGGGATAGCCGAGTCCACGCTGCGCCAGACCGTGCCGAGGCTGGCGTACGTGATCCCCGACTTCCACAACCCGACGGGCGCGCTGATGCCGCCGGAGCAGCGGCTGCGGCTGCTCGCGGCGACCCGGGCGACCGGGACCTGGCTGGTGGTCGACGAGACCATCGCCGACATCGCCCTGGACGTGCCCGCGCCCGCGCCGCTGGCCTCCCTCGCCCCGCGCGGCGGTGCGGACCACGTGATCACCATCGGCTCGCTCAGCAAGACGCACTGGGGTGGGCTGCGGGTGGGGTGGATCCGGGCCAACGCGAAGATGATCACGGAGCTGACGGCCGTACGGGTGTCGGCCGACATGACCGGATCGGTGCTCGACCAGCTCGTCGCCCTCCCCCTGCTGGACGGCATGGACCAGGAGTTGCCCGCCCGGCTGACGCAGCTGCGGATCCAGCGCGAGGCCCTGGTGCAGTCGCTCCAGCGGCACACCCCCGAATGGTCCTGGCAGATCCCGCCGGGCGGCCTTTCGCTCTGGGTCGACCTGGGCGAACCGGTCAGCTCCGCCCTGGCCGAGCGGGCCGCCGCGGCCGGAGTGCACATCGGCCGCGGAGCGCGGTTCGGGGTGGACCCGGGAACCTTCGAACACCGCCTGCGGATCCCGTACACGCTCCCCGCCGACCGCCTCGACGAGGGCATCCGCCGCCTCGCGAGCGCCTTCCACGACGGGGTCCCGCTGACATCGACGGTGGAACGCCCGCACTGGGTCGCGTAGCGGCGGCGGGGTCTACGTGGGTCCAGGCGGGCCTACGCGGGCCCGCGGAAGTACCGGTTCGCCGTCGGCAGGAACATCAGCGCCACCGCCGTCAGCACGGCCGCCAGATGGATCGTCCTGCTCATGCCGAATGCCCACTCCAGGGTGTCCGCGCGGGCCAGCGCGTCGCCGAGCGACCCACCATCGATCAGGTACCCGAGCGGTTCGACCACCAGCGAGGCGGTGCCGAGGATCCCGAGGCCGACAGCCAGGGTGATCCGGGCCCAGCCGGCTCCCCGGCGCATGCGTACGGCGACCAGCACGGCGGCGGTGAACACGGCGAGCCGCACCGCCAGACCCACGCCGATCGCGTCGGCCGGCTCCCTGCCGACCATGAGCGCGGTCTCGAAGGCGCCGGCGGCCACGGCCGTGACCCAGAGCGCGAAGGCGGCCCGGACGGTGGCGGGCGGCGTGCCGGGGTCGTGGTGCCCCGCGGCGTGGTGTGCGGGGGCGGACGGGGATGTGGCAGGCATCGGGAGCTCGCTCTCGCTGAGGCAGTACGGGGCCACGGGCCATGGGGGGACTCGGTGGCCCGACACCCCGATGCTCCCGTCGGCGCTTCCCCCGCACCCGCCTGCTGCCCCGCCTGTCGGCCCTGGGGCCGGCCCCCTACCCCGTGCGGATCAGGCGGCGGGTGGCGGCCGCCGCGACCGCCGAGGTGCGGGAGTCGACGCCGAGCTTGGCGTAGACATGCACCAGGTGGGACTTGACCGTGGCCTGGCTGAGGAACAGCTTCTTGGAGATCTGCTGGTTCGACAGGCCGTCCGCGACCAGCTGCAGCACCTCCAGCTCCCGCTTCGTCAGCGCCTCCGCCGGGGTCCGCATCCGGTCCATCAGGCGCAGCGCCACCGCCGGGGCCAGCGCCGACTGGCCCACCGCGGCCGTCCGTACGGCCGCCGCCAGCTCCTCCGGCGGGGCGTCCTTGAGCAGGTAGCCGGAGGCACCCGCCTCCACCGCCGCCAGGATGTCCGCGTCCGTGTCGTACGTGGTCAGCACCAGCACCCGGGGCCCGCCCGGGCGGGCGGTGATCAGGGCCGTCGCCTCCGAACCGTGCATGCCGCGACCGAACTGGAGGTCCATCAGCACCACGTCCACCGCTTCGCCGGCGGCCAGCTCCACCGCCCGCTCGGCGGTGGCGGCCTCGGCCACCACCGCGAAGTCCGGTTCGGTGTCCAGCACCGCGCGCAGCCCGGCCCGGACCACCGGGTGGTCGTCGGCGAGCAGGAGACGGATGGTCACAGGGCCTCCACTGCTTCCGGATGTTCCGGTCGTGATGTGTGTGCTGAGTGCGCTGCGGGAGCGGCGGGTGCTGCGTGTGCTGCGCGTTCGACGTGTTCCAGGGGCAGCGGCAGGGTGACGGCCACGGCGGTGCCCTGCCCGGGGTCGGACTCCACGGTGAACAGCCCGCCCAGGGTCTCGGCGCGCGAGCGCATGGCGGGCAGCCCGAAGCCGCCGTCGCCGGGGCCCGAGGAGCCCGACGCGACCGAGGACGGGTCGAAGCCGTGCCCGTCGTCGACGACGTCGAGGGTGACCGAGGCGTCCATGAAGGTCAGCGTGATCTCGGCGCGCCCGGCCCGCGCGTGCCGCACCACATTGGCCAGCGCCGACTGCGCGATCCGCAGCAGGGCCACCTCGTAGGGGGTGGGCAGCACCCGCGGGCCGCCGCTCAGCGAGAACCGCACCCGTGGCCCCGGAACACCCGCGCACAGCCGTTCCAGCGCGGCCGCGAGCGACCCGTGCTCCAGGTCCGGCGGGGTGAGGGCCCGGACGAAGCGACGCGCCTCGGCGAGGTTGTCCTGGGCCGCCTCCCGCGCCCGGCCGATGTGCTCCAGCGCCGGAGCCCCCTCCGGCAGCGCCCGCTCGGCGGCCCGCAGCAGCAGCTGGATGGAGGACAGCCCCTGGGCGAGGGTGTCGTGGATCTCCCGGGCCAGCCGCTCCCGCTCGGCCAGGATCCCGGCACTCCGCTCCGCCGCGGCCAGCTCGGCCCGGGTCGTGATCAGCTCCTCGATCAGCTCCCGGCGGCGCTCGCTCTCCCGGTACAGCGCCTGGTAGCCCAGTACGGTCGCCACCGCCACCGCCCCGCCCAGCAGCGGCCCGAGGAAAGCCCCCGGGGTCACGGCGTCGCTGTGCGCGAGGTACCCCCCGATGGCCGCACAGGCGGTCACCGCGACGGCCGCGACCCCCCAGCGCAGCCGCAGCAGGTGCAGCTCCAGGAAGTACAGCGGAAAGGCGATCCACAGCCCGTCGGAGGAGACCGCGAGCAGCGCCGCCCAGGCCGCGCCGAGCCCGGTCAGCCACAGCGCGCCGGCGCGCGGCGAGCTGTGCACGGCGGGGGCCCGTACGCCGCCCACGTAGACGGCGGCGAGCACCGCGCAGGCGGCCGTCACCCAGCCGGCCCGGGGCGCGGAGTCGGCGACGGCCCGCCCGGCGGCGAGCGCGAGCAGCCCGAAGAGCAGCGCGTGCAGGCACAGCCGCAGCACCCTCGAGACGGGGGTGAGGGCGCGCGTCGGTGAGGAAACGGGCGAAGCGGTGGGAGAAGTCATGACCGGACCAGCGTAAGTGGGGGCGGACCCGCCCCGGTCAACCGAAAGTTTGATGTCCGGGTGCACCCTTCGATACGAGGATCTCTACCGGGGCGCGATGCCTTGTGTCCACGCGGAAGACCAAGGTGGGGAACATGTTCGTCGCATGGAGAGATCTACGGTTCGCCAAGGGCCGCTTCGCCCTCATGGGGTCGGTCGTGCTGCTCATCACGCTGCTGGTCGGCCTGCTGTCCGGGCTCACCTCCGGCCTGGCCCGGGAGAACATCTCGGCCATCACCGGCCTGCCCGCCACACACCTGGCCTTCGCCGCGCCCACCGGGGACCAGAAGGCGTCCTTCACCAACTCGCAGGTGGCCGAGCCCGGCTGGCTGGCCTGGCGGGAACAGCCCGGCGTGAAGTCGGCGGAGCCGCTCGGGATCCGCACCACCAACGCCGTCTCGGGTGAGCGCACCGCCGCGGTCTCGGTCTTCGGCGTGGACTCCGCGGGTGGGCTCGCACCGCGGGGCGCCGGGCTCACCCAGGGGCAGGTGGTCCTCACCGAGAAGGCCGCGAAGGAGCTGGGGGGCCTGGCCGCCGGGGCCAAGCTGAAGATCGGCCCGCTCGAACTGACCGTGGCCGCCGTGTCGGGAACCGCCGCCTACAGTCACACCCCGGTCGTCTGGATGGACCTCAACGACTGGCAGCGCGTCGGCAACCCCGGCACCTCCATCGACACCCTCGCCACCGTCGTCGCCGTCTCCGGAAGCGGTGTGGACCTCGCCGCGGCGGACAAGGCCGCCGGCACCAGGGCCCAGACCGTCGAGGAGGCGCTGGGCGCCATAGGTTCGTACCAGGCGGAGAACGGCTCGCTCCAGCTGATGCGCGGCTTCCTCTTCGCCATCTCGGCCCTGGTGATAGGGGCCTTCTTCACCGTGTGGACGATCCAGCGCAGCGGAGACATCGCGGTCCTGAAGGCACTGGGTGCCTCCACCCCGTACCTGCTGAGGGACGCCCTCGGCCAGGCCGTCGTGATGCTCGCCATCGGCACCGGGCTGGGCACCGCGCTCGCGGCCGGCTTCGGCGCACTGATCAGCGGCGGCCCCGTGCCCTTCGTCCTCGACGCCGCCACGGTGCTCGTCCCCGCCGCGATCATGATTCTGCTCGGCGCGCTGGGCGCTGCCCTGTCCATCCGGCGGATCACCGCCGTCGACCCGCTGACCGCCCTCGGGAGCGCCCGATGACCCTCCTCGTCCACGACGTCACGCTCACCTACCCCGACGGCGAGAGCCGGCTGACCGCCCTCGACGCGGTCCGCCTGGAGGTGCCCGCCGGCACGCTGACGGCGGTCATCGGGCCCTCCGGCTCGGGCAAGTCCAGCCTCTTGGCGGTCGCCGCCACCCTCGTCACCCCGGATTCCGGCCGGGTCGTCGTCGCCGGCCGGGACACCACGGAGCTCGGCCCCGCCGAGAAGTCGGCCCTGCGCCGGGAGAAGATCGGCATCGTCTTCCAGCAGCCGAACCTGCTGGCCTCGCTGACCGCCGCCGAACAGCTCCAGGTCATGGCGCACCTCTCCGGCCGCCCGGCGCGCGCGGTGCGCCGCCGCGCGCTGGAGCTGCTGGAGGCGGTGGGCCTGGCCGACAAGGCCGACAAGAGGCCCCACCAGCTCTCGGGCGGTCAGCGGCAGCGGATCAACATCGCCCGCGCCCTGATGAACGAGCCCGCCGTACTGCTGGTCGACGAGCCGACCAGCGCCCTGGACCACGAGCGGGGCGCGGCCGTGCTCGACCTGCTGGTCACCCTGACCCGGGAGCGCGGTACCGCCACGGTGCTGGTCACGCACGACCACGCCCACCTGGAGCGGATGGACCGTACGGCGACGATGACGGACGGCAGCCTGACGCTCGCCCCGGAGCCGGCCCCGACGCCCTGAGCCGGGAGCCCGGAGCGGGATACGCGAAGGCCCCGGCGGCCCCTCGGAGGGAGGGGGCCGCCGGGGCCTTCGCGCGCCTGCGGAGTACGGGGGCCTACGCGGGGCTCTGGTTGGCCAGAGCCACCGACAGCTCGGCGGCCACGCCCTGCAGGATCGGCACGAAGGACTCGGCCACGGCCTCGGTCACACGGCCCGCCGGACCCGAGATGGAGATCGCGGCGGCGGTCGGCGAGTTCGGCACCGACACGGCGAGGCAGCGGACTCCTATCTCCTGCTCGTTGTCGTCCACCGCGTAACCGGCCCTGCGGACCTGCTCCAGCGCCTCCAGGAAGCCCTCGGGCGTGGTGATGGTCTTCTCGGTCGCCGCCGGCATCCCGGTGCGGGCCAGCAGGGCCCGAACCTCGTCGGCCGGGGTGTGGGCGAGCAGCGCCTTGCCCACACCGGTGGAGTGCGGCAGCACCCGGCGGCCGACCTCGGTGAACATGCGCATGGAGTGCTTGGACGGCACCTGGGCGACGTAGACGATCTCGTCCCCGTCGAGGAGGGCCATGTTCGCCGTCTCCCCGGTCTCCTCGACCAGCCGGGCGAGGTAGGGGCGGGCCCAGGTCCCCAGCAGGCGCGACGCGGACTCGCCGAGGCGGATCAGGCGGGGGCCGAGGGAGTACCGTCGGTTGGGCTGCTGGCGTACGTAACCGCACGCCACCAGCGTGCGCATCAGGCGGTGGATCGTGGGCAGAGGCAGACCGCTGGCGGCGGAGAGCTCGCTGAGGCCGACCTCGCCCCCGGCATCGGCCATACGTTCGAGCAGGTCGAAGGCGCGCTCAAGGGACTGGACGCCACCGCTGGCGGCGGGGGTCTTTGAGGAAGCGTCGGTGGTGCTGGCGCTGGACGTCGGCACGGCGCGGTCCTTTCGGTGCTGGCAGGCAAGGGAGCAGCCTACCCGGCGGTCGGCATCGGCCCCAGTGCTGGGTCGGGGTCGTCGTCGCCGGTCAGAGAGGGTTTGTCCTGGTGGCGGACGTCCTCGTGAAGTTATCCGCCCGCATCCCGGTGGTGGTAGCTACATTCTGTATAGCGAAATCTTAATTCCATCCTGTGGAAACATCCAATTGCGGTCCCGGTGTGTCAGTGGTCCGTCCGGGCGCTCTTGACTGGGTACGGATCGCCGGGAAGACTCCGTCAACAGAACGTTGAATTTCGCTCTGTGGAAGTAGATGGGGAGGTTCCGGTGGCCGACGTGGCTGTGGAACTGGTACTGCGCTCGACGCGCGTCATCACCCCCGAGGGGACGCGTGCCGCATCGGTGGCCGTCGCCGGCGGGAAGATCACGGCCGTGCTGGCGTACGAGGCCGAGGTACCGGCCGGAGCCCGGCTGGAGGACTTCGGCGACGACGTCCTGCTCCCCGGCCTGGTCGACACCCACGTCCACGTGAACGACCCGGGCCGCACCGAGTGGGAGGGCTTCTGGACGGCCACCCGCGCCGCGGCGGCCGGCGGCATCACCACGATCCTCGACATGCCGCTCAACTCCCTGCCGCCGACCACCACGACCGACAACCTGCGCGTCAAGCAGGAGGTCGCCCGCGCCAAGGCGCACGTCGACGTCGGCTTCTGGGGCGGCGCCCTGCCGGACAATGTCAAAGACCTGCGCCCGCTGCACGACGCCGGCGTCTACGGCTTCAAGTGCTTCCTGTCGCCCTCCGGCGTGGACGAGTTCCCCGAGCTCGACCAGGAGCAGCTGGCCACCTCCCTCGCCGAGATCACCGGCTTCGGCGGCCTGCTGATCGTGCACGCCGAGGACCCGCACCACCTGGACGCCGCTCCCGTCGTCCCGGGCCCCAAGTACGCCGACTTCCTCGCCTCCCGGCCGCGCGACGCCGAGAACACCGCGATCGGCAACCTGATCGCCCAGGCGAAGCGGCTGAACGCGCGTGTCCACGTACTGCACCTGTCGTCCTCCGACGCGCTGCCGCTGATCGCCGCCGCCAAGGCCGAGGGCGTACGGATCACCGTCGAGTCCTGCCCGCACTACCTCACCCTCACGGCCGAGGAAGTGCCGGACGGCGCGAGCGAGTTCAAGTGCTGCCCGCCCATCCGCGAGGCCGCCAACCAGGACCTCCTGTGGGACGCGCTCGCCGACGGCACGATCGACTGCATCGTCTCCGACCACTCGCCCTCCACCGCGGACCTGAAGACCAGCGACTTCTCCACCGCGTGGGGCGGCATCTCCTCCCTCCAGCTGGGCCTGCCCGCCATCTGGACCGAGGCGCGCCGCCGCGGCCGGACCCTGGAGGACGTGGTCCGCTGGATGTCCGCGGCCCCGGCGCAGCTCGCAGGTCTCGCCCAGAAGGGCGCGATCGAGGTCGGCCGCGACGCCGACTTCGCCGTGCTCGCCCCCGAAGAAACGTTCACCGTGGACCCGGCCGAACTCCACCACCGCAACCGGGTCACGGCGTACGCGGGCAAGACCCTGCACGGCGTCGTGAAGTCCACCTGGCTGCGCGGCACGCAGATCGCCGACCACGGCACCCCGACCGAGCCCACGGGCCTCCTCCTCGAAAGGCAGAACTGACCAGTGGCGATTGAATCCTTCACCGGTAACGCGAACCCGTACGGAGGCGGCGACCCGTACGCGGACTACCGCACCGCGGACTTCCCGTTCACCCAGTACGCGAACCTCGCCGCCCGTGAGCTGGGCGCCGGTGTCATCGCCGCCAACGACGAGTTCTTCGCCCAGCGCGAGAACCTGCTGATCTCCGAGGCCGCGCACTTCGACCCCGAGGACTTCGGCCACAAGGGCAAGGTCATGGACGGCTGGGAGACCCGCCGCCGCCGCGGCATCTCCGCCACCCAGCCCTGGCCGACCCCCGAGGACCACGACTGGGCCCTCGTACGCCTGGGCGCTCCCGGCGTCATCCGCGGCATCGTCGTCGACACCGCCCACTTCCGCGGCAACATGCCGCAGGCCGTCTCCATCGAGGCCGCCAACTGGGCGGGCGCCCTCGCGCCGACCCCGGAGGAGCTCCAGGGCGGCGACGTGAAGTGGACGACCATCGTCCCCCGCACCCCGGTCGGCGGCCACGCGGCCAACGGCTTCGAGGTGGACGTGGAGCAGCGCTTCACGCACCTGCGCGTCAACCAGCACCCCGACGGCGGCATCGCCCGCCTGCGCGTCCACGGCGAGGTCCTGCCCGACCCGAAGTGGCTCGACGCCCTCGGCTCCTTCGACGTCGCGGCCCTGGAGAACGGCGGCTCCGTCCAGGACGCCTCCAACCGCTTCTACTCCCCGCCGACCAACACCATCAACCCGGGCCGCTCCCGCAAGATGGACGACGGCTGGGAGACCGCGCGCCGTCGCGACAACGGCAACGACTGGATCCGCTACCAGCTCGTCGCCGAGTCCGAGATCCGCGCCGTCGAGATCGACACCGCGTACCTCAAGGGCAACTCGGCCGGCTGGGCCTCGCTGTCGGTCAGGACGGGCGAGGAGGGCGAGTGGACGGAGTTCCTGCCGCGCACCCGCCTGCAGCCCGACACGAACCACCGCTTCGTCCTGGACACCCCGGCGGTCGGCACGCACGTGCGGATCGACATCTTCCCGGACGGCGGCTTCTCCCGCCTGCGCCTGTTCGGCTCCCTGACGGAGTCCGGCGCCGCGGCACTGACGGCCCGCCACCAGGAACTGGGCGGCTAGTCCGGAACCAGTGCGACGCGCGCCCCGAAGGCCGACACCTTCGGGGCGCGCTCGTATTCTCAGCCTCGCCGGCGTTTGAGGCGCGGGGTCCGGGGCGGAGCCCCGTGCGGACAGCCCGCACCCGCCCACCGGGGCGCGCGGCCCCGGGACCCGCCCGCACGCCCGGCGAGGGCCACGCACGCCCGGCCGGAGGGCTACGCGGCGTACCCGCCGTCCACCGCGAACTCCGCCCCCGTGACGTACGAGGCGTCCGGCCCCGCGAGGAAGGACACCACGCCCGCCACCTCCCCCGGCGCGCCGAACCGCCCGAGGGCCGTCATCGCCGCCTGTGGGCCCGCGTACGGTCCGTCCGCCGGGTTCATGTCCGTGTCCACCGGACCCGGGTGCACGAGGTTCGCGGTGATGCCGCGCCCGCCCAACTCCCGCGCGAGCGCCCTGTTGAACCCGATCAGCGCCGACTTGCTCATGGCGTAGAGCGTCCCGCCCGGCCCCGGCACCCGCTGGGTCATGCAGCTGCCGACGGTGATGATCCGCCCGCCGGAGCCGAGGTGCGCGGCCGCCGCCTGCGTCGCGTGGAACACCCCGCGCACATTGACCGCGAGTACGCGCTCCACATCGGCCGGAGCCATTTCCTCCAACGGCCCGAGCAATCCCACGCCGGCGTTGTTGACCAGCACGTCGAGCCGCCCGAAGCGCCGTACGGTCTCCCCGACGGCGTTCGCGGCCTGAGCGGCGTCCCCCGCATCGGCCCGGAGCGCGACGGCCCGCCGCCCGAGCGCCTCCACCTTCCCGACGACCTCGGCCGCCGCCTCGGCGTCGCTGACGTAGGTGATCGCGACGTCCACCCCGTCCTCGGCGAGCCGCAGCGCGACGGCCGCCCCGATCCCCCTGCTCCCACCGGTCACCAGCGCGACGGTGCTGCTGCTGTCCATGCCGTTCCTCCCGCATCGATTGGTTGCTGCTTCAATCAAATCTCCGCGGGATCACCACCGCTGGCAGGAATCCGACCTGGCGTTCCCGTGCGGGGGAGGGGGAACGCGTAAGCGCCCTGTCGGGAGTGATCTCCCGGCAGGGCGCTCGCGGTTGCGGCTGTTCGACCCGCTACCCGATCGTCAGGAAGGTGTTCCAGCCGTCCTCGTCACGGCCGATGGGGGCGCCGACGGTGCTGGTTCCGCCTTGGAAGAGCCACTGGTTCTCGTTGTTCCCGACGGCCCAGATGTCGGGGATGCCGTCACCGTTGGCATCGGGAGTACCGAGGACCTTGGGGTAGGCGGCCCTGCCCCAGCCGGTGGTGGCGTAGGTGTAGTCCTCGGCGCCCTCGGAGTTCGCCTTGGACTCCAGGGACGTGAGGTCGACGCCGCCGTTGACTCCCGGCTTGCCCTTGCGCAGGGCCAGGCCGCGGTTGGCATTCGTGTTGTCCCGGAAGATCAGGTCCGGGACCTTGTCCCCGGAGACGTCGCGGACCCCGACGATGTCGCGGCCCGCCCAGCCGGTGGCCATCTTCTTGTAGGAGGCGAAGCTGGAACCGGTGTAGCCGGAGAACACCCAGAAGCCGTCGGCGTCCAGGGCGAACAGGTCGCCCAGGCCGTCGCCGTCGATGTCCTCGGTGACGACGAGCTGCCGGAAGACGGACGGGTCGGGTGCGCTGAGCGGCATCTGCATCTGCATGCGGCGGCCGACGTCGAACTGGCCGGTGCCGGTGCCGGGGTAGATGTAGAGCTTGCCGTCGGGCATCCGTGCGATCAGGTCCGTGAGGCCGTCACCGGGGTACCAGTCGGTGGCGTGAGCGATGAGCGCGGACTGGCCGGTGGTCGGGTCCTTCCAGTACCCGGGGGCCACGGGCTGGCCGTTGTCGACCGCGCCGGGGATGAAGGCGTCGGTGTCACCGCCCTTGTCTCCCGCGTAGGTGCGCAGGTTGCCGTCCTTGTCGATGGCCAGGAGGTCGGGATTGCCGTCTCCGGTGACATCGCCGGGCTTGTCCTGGCCGGGCCTGGGCCTGACGAGGAACCCGTAGACGCTCTGGTTGGAGATGTTGCCGGACTTGCTGACGGTGCGGACGTAGAGGACGTTCGGCCCGGAGGTGTCCACCTGGAGCGGTACGGAGGCCACATCGCTGCCGGCCGTGGGAACGGCCTTCTGGTCGAAGGAGGGCCGGTTCAGGCTCCACTGGTACTCGCGGATGTCCTCGGCCTTGGCGCCGTTGCCCTTGATGGTGAAGGTCTGGCCCGGCGTACTGGCGGGCTCGGTGCTCCACTGGGTGAAGCTGTCGCCCTGCGGCGGGAAGGCGTCCGAGGAGACGGCCGGGTTGGGCGGGACGGTGTGACTGACGGTGAACGTGCACCAGGCGCCGCTACCGGATTCGTGCGGCCCGCTGCCCGACACCCAGCCGTCCTTGTCCTTGGCGCGGGAGAGCCAGTAGTACGTCTGGCCGTCGGTGAAGGTGGTCAAGGGCACCTCAGCGGTGACGACACCATCGCTGTTGGCCGAGAACCACTGGTCGTAGACCGGCGGCCCACCGGCAGCGTTCCACACCTCGATCTGGACCCGGTCGAGGTTCTGCTGGTCCGGCCTGTCGTCGCGGTCCGTAGCTTTGACCTGGAAGGTGATGTTGGTCTTGCCGATGCCGGTCCCGGGCCAACTGGTCAGGCACGGGCCGCCGGGGAAGGTCTGCATGTTCGCCGCGATCGGGGTGTCCGGGCGCGTGTTGTAGACGACCTCGATGTACGGGGCCGTCTCGCCGTTGGCGATGAACTTCTTCCAGTAGTACGAGTCCGACTCGTTGGGCGCGGCGAACCCGAGGGACAGAGCGCCCCAGCCGCCGTTGGCGGCGTCGGTGACGAGGCCCTTGATGTCGGGGGCGATCCAATTGTCCGGGCACGAGCTGTTGTAGCCGTAGCCGGCGTGCTCGGTCGCGACCTTCCTCGTCCAGAATCCGGTCGTGTTGTTCCACGTGCTCGACGACGTGATGTACGGAGTCGAGTAGATGTCCGTCGGCTTCTGTTCGCAGGACCACGAATAGGTCTGCAGAGCACGCACGCTGGCCGAGATGATGCCCGCGCCGTGAAGCTGACTACCGAAGTCGAAGTTGAAGACGGAACGAGAGGTGCCGCCGGAGGAGGACTCATATCCAACCCGGGCTTCGTTCGTTCCGCTCGCGTTGTAGTTCTGCCCGTTGTAGAAGCTTGAATTTCCTGCTGTCTTGTAAAGAAGGGTCCAGGCGTGCTTGTGCCCCTTGAATGAGGGGTCGATGAAGACCGGATAGACCGTTTCCGGAGCATTGAGCAGCGCATTGTCCGGGGTGAGGGACAATGCATTGTCGGCGAGTGCCGCCGCGAGGGGCTTCAGGCGTGCGCCTTCCGCACCGGCCAGGCCGGACAGGGCCAGCGTCGGGTGCTGCTTCGCGATATCGGTCGGCTTCCAGGCCGGCTTGTCGTCGGTGGTGGCGACCTTGCCGCTGGAGTCCCACATCATCGGGGTCGGCGAGCCCGCGATCTCTTCGCCCTTGGCGTCACGGGCGCTCAGCGAGTCCGACTCGTCGTCCAGGTGGAAGGTCATGTCGGGGCTGGCGAGACGGTACTTGAGCTGCCCGAGCAGCGGATCGGCCGCGGCCTGCTTGTCCTTGACGACCAGCAGGTGCGAGTAGCCGCCGTCCTGCGCGGTCATCACCAGGTCGAGTCCGGGGCGGACGTTCTCGTACAGGGCGCGCGGGCCGTCGATGACGGGAGCGGGCAGGGCGCCGGGCCAGCTGACGGTCATGTCGTGGCCACCGGTGTTCAACCGGACCAGCTCGGTCCACACTTCGCCGGGTGCGTCCTGACGCAGCGACACGCGGGTCACGCCGCGCGAGGCGCGTTCCCCGCCGTCCGCCTGCTCCTTCGACCCCCCGCTGAAGAGGACACGGCCGTTGACCGCCTTGGCCGCGTAGCCGCCCTCCACCCGCTCCAGACCGGTGTCGATGGGCTTCCACTTGCCGTTCACGTTGGCGCGGAAGGCCGAACTGAAGATCTGCTTGCGGAACGACCCGTCAGGCTGCGCCCACGTCGTGGTGTTGGCGCTGCGCGCAGCCGTGACCTCAACCTCTTTGCCGCTCTTCTGCGCCAGTCGCCGCGCCTGCGGTTCGTCGACCGGAGCATCCTTGCCGGGTCGGCTGTTCGACTTCCCGTCGCCGATCACGTGCACACCGACCGGCACCGCGACGGCGGTGGCGAGCAGAACGGCCAGACCCCCCAGGGCGCGCCGACGCCTGTACCACCGACGCGCGGGTGCGGAGCCTTCCACTGCCCCAGCCCCTACTGGCGGACTCTCGCCCGCGGAATCACTGACAGACACGACGTACTTCTCCCCCCTCGGGCGCTCGACTTCGCAGCCCTCGGCACTCACTAATGACTTCTGCACTTGGCCTGAAGAACCTCACGGCCGACTCCGCCCGGCCTTTCAGGCGCAGGGCGTGCGAGCTGAGCATGAACTATCCCGCCGACATCTTCACCCTCGGAGTTGACCGCGGGGCGTGCCGTTAGCGGCTGATTTGCACTGATTACCCCAAGGTATACGCCTGGTCAAGTGACAATGCCCACACCGGATATCGGAACCATGGTGTTTCAGGCGCGCCGGATACAGAATCAGTGGCTAACTGTCAGTTTCCTGCCAGCCGTGTGCCATTGCCGCGGAGGCAGATCGTGGGGGGTCCGCATGTCGCCGTTCTCGGCGAATTTCCGCCTGCCCGGAAACAGAAAGGCGCGCGCAACACGCGCGCGCCTTGCCGGGCGCACAGGCATCACACTCTCCGTGGTGCTGGTCGCAACTCTTCTACCCGTCCAAGCCTGGGCGGCACCACCGGGCGACCGCAGCGGTGTCAACCTGCCGAGCCTTCAGCAGGATCCCGAGGCGAAACTCGATGCGGCTGCTGCCGCGAAGCTCAAGGACTGGGCGGGCAAGCCGGCCCAACCGCCCGCCGAGTACGAGGCGTCCCAGAAGGCCGCACCGGTCGCCGGCTCCGGCCAAGTCTCGCTTTCGCCCACGAGCCCCGAACTCGTACAGGTCGGCGCGCTCCCCGTCAGCATCGGCAAGATCGAAGGCACCGGCACGGCCCCGACCGGAACCTGGTCGGCAGCCATCCAAGGACGCACGCAAACCGAAGCTGCGAACATCGACGGCGCCCTCATCAAGATCACACCGCCCGCCGACGCGTCGACGCCCGTCGATGTCCAGCTGGACTACACGAAGTTCCGGGATCTCTACGGCGCCGAGTGGGCATCGCGCCTGCAGCTACGGCAGTTGCCCGAGTGCTTCCTGACGACGCCGGACGTGCCCGCGTGCTCCGTCTTCAAGGACGTCCCGAGCGCGAACGACCCGGTCAAGCAAAAGGTCGTCGCCACCATCGACCCGACTACCGCACCCGTTCAGGGAATGCGCACCATGACGGGTGGTGCAGCCGGCGCGGTGGTCCTCGCCGCATCCGACAGTGCGGCGGGCGCGGGTGGCACGTACAAAGCCACCTCACTGTCCACTTCGGGCTCCTGGAGTGCCGGCAGCAGCAGCGGCGGATTCTCCTGGACCTCCCCCCTGGCAATTCCTCCCGCTGCGGCGGGTCCCACGCCTGCCATCGCGTTCTCGTACTCGTCCCAGGCCGTGGACGGCAAGACGTCCGTGACCAACGGTCAGGCGTCGTGGCTCGGCGACGGATGGGACTACCACCCGGGCTTCATCGAGCGCCGGTACCGCTCCTGCGCGGACGACCGTGAGGCGAAGCCGAGCAAGCCGAACAACGACAACGAGACAGACAAGAAGAAGGGCGACCTCTGCTGGGTCGCCAACGGCGACAACGTCGTTCTCTCCCTCGCCGGCTCGACGACCGAATTGGTCCACGACGCCGCCAGCGGGCAATGGGTTCCCGCGTCCGACGACGGTTCCAAGGTGGAGCGGAAGACGGGGGGCGCCAACGGCGCGAAGGACGGCGAATACTGGATCGTCACCACCCGTGACGGAACTCGCTACCACTTCGGCCGTCACAACGTCGGTACCCACGGCGACGGTTCATCACCGCAGACAGTCACCGACTCCGTCTTCACCGTCCCGGTCTTCGGCAACCACCCGGACGAACCCTGCTACAAGCCGGAGTACGCCAACTCCTCCTGCACCCAGGCCTGGCGTTGGAACCTCGACTACGTCGAGGACGTCCACGGCAATGCCATGGTCATCGACTGGGCGAAGGAGGAGAACCGCTACGCCAAGAACGAGAACTTCACAGAGAAGGACCGCAGCAAGGTCGGCTACATCCGCGGGGGCCACCCGACCCGCATCCTCTACGGACTCCGCGCAGACAATCTTGCGGGAGCGCCTGCCGGCCGCGTCGATTTCACCGTGAAGGAACGGTGTTTCGAGGACCGCGACACCAAGTGTGAGAATGCTCAGTTCGACTCCACGAACGCCGACGACAAGCGCGGGTGGTGGGACACCCCCACCACCCTGTACTGCAAGATGGAGGCGGAGAACTGCTACATCTCCGCTCCGACCTTTTGGTCGCGTAAGCGTCTGTCCGCCGTCACGACCCACGCACAGCGAACGGAGGGGTCCACTGCGCTCTCCAAGGTCGACCAGTGGGCACTGAACCAGTCCCTGCCGCACCAGCGGACCGACACGCATCCGCCCCTGTGGCTCGAGTCCATCACCCGCACCGGATACGGACCCAAGGACGGCGTCAATGGTGTCGCCCTGCCGGCGGTCACCTTCCTGGCCAACACCGTCGACATGCCCAACCGGGTGGCCAAGTCGGCCGATGAGGCGACGCCCGACTTCGACCGGCTCCGTGTGGAGACGATCCGTACCGAGACCGGCGGCGAGATCTATGTCGACTACTCCGATCCGTGCCCGGTCGGTACCGGCGGTCTGTCGGAGAAGGGGAACACCACCCGCTGCTTCCCGGTCCGCTGGTCCCCGGATCCGGACCTGGAGCCCGAGAAGACACCGATCGAGTGGTTCAACAAGTACGTCGTGGACAAGGTGGTCGAGAAGGACCGGGTTGCCCGGCAGCCCGATGTCACGACCGCCTACCGCTACGAGGGTGGCGCCGCCTGGGCCCTGGAGGACGACGAGTTCACCAAGCCTGCACTTCGCACGTACAGCCAGTGGCGGGGGTACGCCGAGGTGGTCACCACGCGCGGTGAAACCGCGCGTACGGGCACGTCCACCGCGACCGAGCAGTCGCAGAAGCGCACCCGCTATTTCCGTGGCCTGTCCACCGACAAGGCCAAGGTCGTGGTCAAGGACTCCACCGGCGCGGAGGAGCTCGGGGAGGACCTGCCCCAGTACCAGGGTCAGACTGCCGAGGTCATCAACTACACGAAGGCGGGCGGCAGTGTCGACAACCGCCAGCTGACCAAGCCGGCGAAGTTCGACCCGAGTGCCACGCGCAACAAGACCGACGGTTCCAAGCTGAACGCGTACCGCAGCGGTGTAGACCGCACGGACGCAATCCAGTCCGTCAGCGGCGGCAAGTCCCGCATGGTGCGGGTCTCCAACACCTACGAGGGCACGGCAGGGTACGGCCTGCTCAAGACGGCGCAGACCGATGTCCTGGAGAACCAGGGCACCGGCTGGTCCATCGTCAAGCAGTCGTGCAGCAAGCCCACGTACGTCCACAACCCGGCGAGCCACCTGATCGGCCTGCCCGCGGAGAATCGTGAGACGACCGGCGACTGCGCCGGGGGCGGCATCGAACCCGGCACCCTGCTCAGCAAGACGCGTACCTCCTACGACGCGGTGAACGCCTTCGGCACGGCGCCCACGAAGGGCCTCCCGTACCAGGTCGACACCGGTGACGCAGCGGGCACCGGCTGGATCACGTCCGCGCGCACCGAGTACGACGCTCTCGGCCGTGCCATCAAGAGCTACAACGCCGCGAACAGCCCTTCGAGCACCGCCTTCACTCCGGCGACCGGCCCGGCATTCGTCGTCACCACGACCAACGCCCTCGGGCACCAGGTGACGACCAAGCTGGATCCCGCTCGCGGCAGCGTGCTGGAGGCGACCGACGCCAACGGCCGCAAGGTCACCACGGAGTACGACCCGCTCGGCCGAATCACCCAGGTCTGGACGCCCTCGCAGAAGCCGGCCACCGACAAGGCCGCCCACGCGTTCGAGTACCAGATAGCCGAACACAAGGCCCCCGTCGTCATCTCCCGCACGCTGAAGGACAACGGCACCTACAACACTTCGATCGCGATATTCGACGGCCTGCTGCGCCCTCGTCAGACCCAGGCGGAGGCAGAGGGCGGCGGCCGCTTGATCACCGACACCCTGCACAGCGCGAACGGAACCGTCAGCCAGGTCAACGACGGCTACCTCGCCGAAGGTGCCCTGAGCACGACGTTCTTCCTTCCGCAGTCGGTGACCGAGGTACCCAAGTCGACCCAGACCGCGTACGACGGCCTTGGCCGCCCGGTCCGGATCACCACCCTGGAGAAGGGCGAAGCCCGGCAGTCCGACACCAGCCATTACGAGGGCGACTGGACCCTCACCCGTAGCGCTATGTCACCCACTGGGGCGACCCCGCTGGCGGGCAGCCGAGCCGTCAAGACCACGACCGACGCGCTGGGCCGCACCTCCCAGATCGAGCACTACACCGCCACCGACCTCACCACGTCAAGCAAGACCAGTTACACCTACGACGTGCGGGGCAAGCTCGCCAAGGTCATCGACCCGGCCAGTAACACCTGGAGCTACACCCACGACGCGCGCGGCCGCCTGACCGCATCGGACGACCCTGACGCGGGCACGTCGAAGTTCACCTACGACAACCTCGACCAGCGGGTCTCGACGACCAACGTCTACGACGTCACCCAGTTCACGACGTACGACGCCCTCGGCCGCATGACCGCGCTGCGCGACGACACCGAGACAGCCGACCCTATCGCCACCTGGACCTACGACACCCTGCCCGGTGGCAAGGGCCAGCCCGTCGCCTCCACTCGCAAGTGGGGCAACGGCACGTACAAGACCGAGGTCACCGGCTACGACAACGAGTATCGGCCCACCGGAACGAGGATCACCATCCCGGACCTGCCCAGCACGAAGGGCCTGGCCGGCAGCTACGCATACAGCACCACGTACACCCCCACGGGAAAGGTCCAGTCGACTACCCTGCCGGCGACGATCGGCGGCCTCGCCGCCGAGAAGCTGATCACCCGCTACAACGCCGACGGCATGGTGCAGACCATGTCGGGCCTGTCCTGGTACACCGCCGATACCGTCTACAGCCCCTTCGGCGAAGTGCTCCGCACCGCGTCCGGCAAGGCACCCCAGCGCGTGTGGACCACCAACACCTACGACACCCACACCGGACGGGTCACCGCAGTAACCGGCCACCGCGAGACGCGTGACCCCGCTTCCGAGTCCAACCTCCTCTCCTCCCTCACCTACAAGTACGACGCTGTCGGCAACCCGATCTCGATCACGGACACCTACCCTGGTGCCACCAAGCAGGCAGCTGCCCGCGTCGACCGCCAGTGCTACACCTACGACGCCATGGGCCAGCTGGTCCGAGCCTGGACCGGGAAGACGGAAGGCTGTCCCACCAGCCCCACAGGCCCAGCGCTCACCGAGGTGGGCTCCGGTACGCCGGAAGACGCCTACCGCCAGGATTTCGCGTTCGACGCGATCGGCAACCGCACCAAGCTCACCGACTTCGACCCGAACAACGGCGCACTCAACGACGAGACGACCTACACCTACGGCGTGGACGTCTCCGGCGGTGGCCAGCCGCCCGTGAAGAAGCAGCCTCACGCCCTGACGAAGGTGAACAAGGCCACCAGGACGGTCGGCTCCACGGTCGACTCGCTGTCCACCTACACCTACAGCGCGGCGGGCAGCACCAAGACCCGCACGATCGACGGTGACACCCAGACCCTGAACTGGGACCGGCGTGGCAAGCTCCTCTCCGCCACCAGCCCCGGCGTCGGTTCGGTCGCGGTCACCGGGCTCTCCGGCAAGTGCCTCGACGTCCAGGACGGCACAGCCGACAGCACTCCCGTTCAGCTGCTGTCCTGCAACGAGACCAAGCTCCAGCAGTGGCGCATCACCGGTGACACCGTCCAGGCCCTCGGCAAGTGCCTCACCTCCGAGGGCGGCAAGGCCGTCCTGACGACATGCACGCCGGGCGAGCCGAGCCAGAAGTTCACCTACCGCGAGACGGACAAGGCCCTCATCACCGGCACCAACCAGTGCCTCACCGTCCCCAACGACAATGACGCCGAGGGCAACGACCTGCACACCTTCACGTGTGCGAGCCCTGCCCCCACTCCGGCTCAGCAGTGGAGCTTCGGCAACCTCACCAATTATCTCTACGACGCCACAGGGAACCGTGTAGTCCAGGAAACGGGCAGCGCCCGCACTCTCTACCTCGGCGAAACCGAGATCACGGTCAACAAGGCCGGACAGGCCATCGACGCCGTCCGCTACTACAGCAGCCCCGGTGCCCCCACCACGGTCCGCCGTACCAACGGCAAGATCACGGGCCACACCCTGTCGCAGTTGCTGACCGACCACCACAACACGGCCACGATCAGCGTCGAGCAGAAGGCCGGCCAGCCGGTCACCCGCCGCAAGTCCGACCCGTACGGCAACCCCCGTGGTAGCCAGCCCGCGGCCTGGCCGGGCGACCATACCTTCCTCGGCGTCGGTACTGACGACAACACCACGGGCCTCACCCACATCGGCGCCCGCGAATACGACCCGACGACGGGCCGCTTCATCACGGTCGACCCGATCATCGACATCACCGACCCGCTCCAGATGAACGGGTACACGTATTCCAACGGCAACCCCATCACCAACTCGGACCCCAGCGGCCTGAAGCTCTTCGAAGGCGACAACGACGGCGGCTTCGACAGTGGCGGGTGCGGTGGATGCAATACGGCCGCCAAAAATTACACGCCCGGCCCGAATCTCAGCTACTACGACGGCCCGATCCCCCTCCAGCTCGGCAAGACCATCGTGGTATTCAAGGACACAAAAACCTTCCATGAATCCACGAAGGCACTTGCCAAGCATGATCAGGCTGTCAGGGATCACCACTACAACATTTATGGCAACTGCATAGATTGGAAGAACGGAGAGGGTTGCAAAGATCCGCACCCTGGAACCATGATTCCTTATGCCGCCACCGACTTTCTGTGCGCTCGCGAAGGAGTCACCTGCGAGAATCAGATGACCTTCAGTCAAGTGCTCGCCGAGGGTGCACAGCTTGAGCTCCAGTACGGCAATTGGGCGCTCCGGGGCGTCGGAGGGAAGGCAGGGAACACGGGGAAGGCGCCATCATGCCCCAATAGCTTCATCGCTGGCACGGAAGTCCTCCTTGCTGACGGATCCAGCAAGCCGATCGAAGAGCTGGCGGAAGGTGACGAGGTCCTCGCTACCGACCCTGAGACCGGCGAGACTTCGAAGAAGATGGTCACGGCGACCATTTACACAGAAGATGACAAGACCTACGTCGACCTCAGCATCCAGACGCCTGACGGCGTCAAAACCATCACTACGACGGGACGCCATCCCTTCTGGTCCGAATCCGATCGGGCCTGGAAGGATGCCGGGGACCTGAAGCCAGGTGTGACCCTCCGCGCAGACGATGGGGCTCCCGTCAATGTTGCCGCTATCCGCGTCTACAAAGCGTTCAATAAAACTTACAATCTGACTATTGCTGACCTCCACACGTACTATGTGCTAGCGGGGCAGACGTCGGTTCTGGTTCACAACTGCGGTGGCAGGGTGAAGGGGGCTGACTGGCATCACATCTTCAATCGTCACTCCGCGAGTAGTCGGCACCCCGGTAAGAGTAAGTTCGCTTCGGACAACACCACGACAATCCGTTCTCTAGTTGAGGAGGCCCTACAGAAGGGCGACAGGAGTTCCAACGGCTTGAAGGGTGGTCACCTCCATGAGTTCGACTTCGGGAGGACGGTGGGGTATGACAGGCATGGGAAGCCGTTGACGGGCGTCCGAGTGGTGGTACGCAACAAGAAGATCATTACTGCATTTCCGATCAAAATTGGAACAGTGGGTCCCCCGTGATCAAAATCAGCTATACCTTGTCAAGTGATCCTTTTGTGCTGCGAGAGCAGAATGGGATAGATCTGGCTAGCGCCGACCTTGTGGATCTGTGTTATTCATGCTTCGGTGGAGACTTGACGTTCGAAGTGAATGATGTGGATTTCAGTATCATCACCGGCGGCGGAGTTCAAATTCTTGACTTCGCCGTCGAATTCTACGAGGCATCCCGGAAGGTCTCCTCTGGAGAGGTTGGTCGGGTGGCCTTTGCCGGCATGGCGGACGAGATTCTCCTCCGCGGGGCATCCCCCGGTTTGGTAGAAGTCAGTGCGAACTATGTTGATCACTCGTCGAAGGTCCCGCTGAAGGAGCTCGAAAATTCAGCCTCCGCATTCTTGGTGGAATTGATTGCCGACTTGGGGAGCAAGTATCCCAAGCTGCGCAGGAATGGGAATGTAGCGAGGCTTTCTTCGCTGTCCTGATTCGATTGTGTGATTATATAGTTGATTGAGGCGCCTGGCTCGGGGATTCCCCGGCCGGGCGCTTCTTTTGATGAAATTCATTCTGGCCCTACTCGGTTCGGGTTTCCTCGTCGAGGGCGCTGTTTCAGTGATAAGTAAGGGCTCGGGTCGGTCCTCTCGATTTGAATCCGATGTCCGGCGGGCGGATAACCGGAGAAGATGGGAAGGAGGGTTTCAAGCGATGTAAGTGAGTATTTGACTCTCGGTTGTCTGTTTCATTTCTGGTCAGGTGTCGCGCCAGTTGGGGGTGTTCTGATGGGTGAGGCGTCGGGTCATGAGGTTGATGGCGACGATCTGGAGCGTGGCTTCTGATCGGTGCGGGTGGGTTTCGTAGTTGCGGGCCAGGCGGCGGAGGGTACAGGAGCCAGCCGAGGGTTCTTTCGACTACCCGGCGGCGGGGCTGGACGGTGAAGCCGCAGGTGTGGGGGTCGGGTTGGACGATCGCGAGGTCGATGCCGCGGATGGCTGCGTGTTCGACGGCTTTTCTCTTCCTAACGAGCTCGTGCATGGTTGGCGGTGTGGTGTCGAAAGGTGCAGGTCGGCCCGTTGGTCACTGTGGCTGAAGGGCGCCGCGGGTGGCGGTCTGCTGGTGTGAGAGCAGTCCGGCGATGGCTTGGATGGTGTCGCTCATGTGCTCGCGGCGGCCGTGGTGGCGGGCGAGGGCTCGCCAGTTCTTGAGGTGGGCGATGCCGTGCTCGACGCGGATCCGGCGTGAAGAGTGCGCCTTGCGTCTGTGCTCGTGGATCTCCTCGGACCACTCCGGCGGGTCCTTCTTGAACTTGCGGTGTGGTGGTGTCACGACGCGGCCTCCGGTCTGGGCGCTCAGGCCCTGGTAGCCGGCGTCGGCGAGGTTCTCCACGGCTGCTGGGCTACCAGTCAGGTGCTTGACCAGGCCTAACTGCCGGGCGTGGGTGATGTCGGCACAGCTTGCCGGCTGGGCTGGACTGCAGAACAGGAGCCTGCCGGCAGAGTCGGTGAGGGCCATGGCTCTTGACTGCGTTCTGCTTGTTCTTGCCGGAGATGAACTTCTCCCGGTCCTTGCGGCCGACGGCGAGCCTGCGGACCCGGATCTCGGTGCCGTCGATGATCCCGGTCTGTCCGCTGGCGCCAAGGTGGTCGATGACCTGGGCGAGGGTGCGGAGCCGGATGCCGGCCGCGATGGTGCAGCCACGGGTTGCGAGCAGGGGCCGCACCTCGCCGATAGCACGGGTGATCGTGGAGCGGTCCACGCCGAACCAGCAGGCCAGCACGTCGTGACTGGCACCGTGGCGAAGGTGGACGAGCGTGGCCAGGAGCCGGTCGATGAAGACCAGCCGGTGCTTCGCATCAGCGCCAACGGCCCGCTTCCGCGGCCTGGCCTCCAGCCTCGCCTGGTGCCTTTCAGGCCATAACGGACCTACCTCAGCCACAAGTTCGGCGATCACATCGGCAGACAGCCCTGTGATCCTCCGGTCGCCGACGATCTCAGCACGGGACCCGTTCCCCACCACACGAACATGATCAGGGATCATGATCCAGCGCCGCACCGCCAACCGTGCACGAGCTCGTTAAGTGTCCGCCCGTTGGGTCTGCTCAATCATGGGTTCTCGCTGCGGGCAGTCTGCTGCGAGTGGCGCTCTCCGTGGCTGGCCGTTGACTGCGTCAGAAGCTGCGTGTCGCCGCGATGAACTTTCGCGGGTCCGGGAGTCTGCATCTGTGGACGGACTACCGACAAGGAGCGCAGGGCCATGGGGAAGCTGACACTGACCACCTTTGTGACGCTGGACGGCGTGATGCAGGCGCCCGGGGGGCCCGATGAGGATCCGAGCGGGGGGTTCGAGTACGGGGGGTGGGTCGCGCCGTTCGCCGATGAGGGGATGGGGGAGTTCATCACCGAGGTGTTCGGGCGGGCCGAGGCGTTTCTGCTCGGGCGGAAGACGTACGAGATCTTCGCCGTGTACTGGCCGGAGCACGACGACCCCGCCGACCCCGTCGCGGGCAAGCTGAACCGGCTGCACAAGTTCGTGGCCTCCACCACCCTCGAGGAGCCGGCCTGGGGGCCGGCCACCGTGCTCGACGGGGAGCACCTGCAGAGCGAGATCGTGCGGGCCAAGGACGAGCTGGACGGGGAGCTCCAGGTCCACGGCAGCGGGCAGCTCGCGCAGTGGCTGCTGGCCCGGGACCTCGTCGACGAGCTGAACCTGCTGATCTTCCCGGTGGTCCTCGGCACGGGGCAGCGGCTGTTCCCCACCGGCGGGCTGCCGACCGCCTACGCGTTGACGGGCTCCAGTACGACGCCGGCCGGGACGGCGCTCCAGACCTACCGGCCCACGGGACGGGCCACCTTCGGCACGGTCGGCTGAGCGGACACCCCCTACCGCGGGTCCAGGGCCAGTTGGACCACGCGGCCCTTGCGGAGGACCAGGAGGTCCGGGGACTCGTGTTCGTAGAAGCGGAGGCGGCCGACCGGGCCCGGGGGGCGGACGTGGGGGGCCAGGAGCAGCAGGAGGTTCTCCACATCCGGGAGCTGTTCCGCGTGGACCTCCTGGCGGGCGGTCAGGGCCCAGCCGCCGCGGTCGGTCGGTGCGAACTCGCCGACGAGCATGCCGCCGACGCGCCAGGCCGGGCCGCGGGCCGCCAGGAGGCCGTCCGGCGACGTCAGCTGGCGCCGCACCTGCGCGAGCACGTCGTCGGGAGTGCTGGCGAGCAGGTCGAACGCCAGGTCCAGGGCGTAGAGATCAGCCATGCCGCCGATGCTACGGGCCCGTCGGCCGTGGCCAGGAATAGGGTCGCCCGGCATGATCGGCTCCGGTACGGTGTGCCCGCACCCGTGCGAGCCGCCGATGTCTCCACCCCTGATGAGCCCCATGGGAGACCTGCCGTGACCGTGCTCTCGCCCGCCGTCGAAACGCCCCGCTGGGCCTGGCTCGCCGATCTGCCCGTGCTGGCCGTCGCCGTCGTCTGGGGCGGCAGCTACCTCGCGGCCAAGGGCATCACCACCACCCACACCGTCGTCGCCGTGCTCGTGCTGCGCTTCGCGCTGGTGCTGCCCGTGCTCGTCGTCGCCGGGTGGGCGCGGCTGCGCGCCCTCAACCTCGCCCAGCTGCGCGGCGCCGGGCTGCTGGGCCTCGTACTCGGCGGGATCTTCCTCCTGGAGACCTACGGGGTCGTCCACACCTCCGCCACCAACGCCGGGCTGATCATCAGCCTGACCATGATCTTCACCCCGCTCGCCGAGGCCGCCGTACGCAGGCAGGCGCCCTCCACCGGATTCCTCGGGGCCGCCGCCCTCTCCGTCGTCGGGGTGGTACTGCTGACCCAGGGCGCCGGTTTCACCGCGCCCAGCCTCGGTGACCTGCTCATCCTCGGCGCGGCCCTCGCCCGGACCCTGCACGTGCTGCTGATGGCCCGCATCGAGGCCGTCCAGGACGCCGACTCGCTGTCCCTGACCACCGTCCAGCTCGGCGCCGCCGTGCTCGTCTTCGCCCTGCTGGCCGCCGCACCCGGCACCGGCGCGACGCCCTGGGCCGCCGCGGCCGACTTCGGGCCCGCCGAGTGGGCCGGCCTCGCCTTCCTCTCCGTCTTCTGCACCCTCTTCGCCTTCTTCGTGCAGATGTGGGCCGTGCGCCGCACCTCGCCCTCCCGGGTCAGCCTGCTGCTCGGCACCGAGCCGCTGTGGGCCGCCGTCGCCGGCATCGCCATCGGAGGGGAGGAGCCGGGGGCCATCGGCTACGCGGGAGCCCTCCTGGTCCTCGTCGGCACCGCCTGGGGGCGGCGCGCCGTGACGCCGGCGCCGGCGCCCTGAGCGTGGCCGGAAAGCGCCGCAGCAACAGGTGATCACCCGCCGTACTGTGGCCCCGTGCCCCCCTTACAGAGCCGGCAGGTCCGGGAGCTCCTCCAGCCGCACCCGGCGTCGTTCCCTGCGCGAGAGTTCGCAGGCCTCGGCGATCCGGAACGCCGCCAGTGCCTCCCGGCCGTCGCACGCGTTGGGCCCCTCGCCCCGCACCAGGTGGACGAAGGCCGCCAGCTCGGCCTCGTAGGCCGGGGCGAAACGTTCCAGGAAGCCCGTCCACGGCTTGCTCGCCGCGGGCGGGCCGTGCGGTTCGGTGGAGGCGATCGGCGTCCGGTCGTCCAGCCCCACGGAGACCTGGTCCAGCTCCCCGGCCAGCTCCATCCGTACGTCGTACCCGGCGCCGTTGCACCGCGTGCCGGTGGCCGTGACCAGGGTCCCGTCGTCCAGCGTCAGCACCGCGGCCGCCGTGTCGATGTCGCCCGCCTCCCGGAAGAGCGCCGGTCCCGCGTCCGACCCGGCCGCGTACACCTCGACCACCTCGCGCCCGGTCACCCAGCGGACCATGTCGAAGTCGTGCACCAGGCAGTCCCGGTAGAGCCCGCCGGAGGTCGCCAGGTACGCGGCGGCCGGCGGCGCCGGATCGGCCGTCGTCGTCCGGACGGTGTGCAGCCGCCCCAGGGCGCCCGAACGGACCAGCTCGCGGGCCGTGCCGTAGCCCGCGTCGAACCGGCGCATGAAGCCCACCTGGAGCAGTCCGCCCGCGGCCGCGACCTCCCGCAGCGCCGCCAGGCTCCGGTTCAGGTCCGGGGCCAGCGGTTTCTCGCAGAACACCGGCAGCCCGCCGCGCACCGCCCGTACGACGAGGTCCGCGTGCGCCTCGGTCGCGGACGCGATCACCACAGCGTCCACGCCCCAGGTGAAGACCTGCTCCACGGAGGGCGCGGCGGTGGCCCCGAGCCGGTCGGCGAGGCGCGCCGCCCGCGCGGGATCGGCGTCCGCGAGCAGGAGCGAGCCGGCTTCCCGGTGGCGGGCCAGTACCGCCGCGTGGAAGGACCCGATCCGGCCCGTTCCGATCAGCCCGATGCGCATGCACTCAACCTGGCCCCGTCGGCGGAACCTGTCAATCCGCCCGCGCATGTCAACCTGCCCGTGCGTGCCCCGATGACCCTTCATGGTCGACTGTGGCGGATACTGAACGGCTGGACCGGAATGGAGCCGGAATGACCGGATTGGTGACCGGCTCGACGGACCGAATTGGTGACGAGGGAAGGGCGCGGCGACGTGGCTAGGGTTCGGACAGGGGTACGCGTCGTGGGCGCCGTGCTCGCGGCGGTACTGGGGGCCTCGCTCGCAGGCTGCAGCAGTACGGGCGGCAAGCGGGCCGAGGAGCGTGCGAAGGCCGCCGCGGCGGGCCGGCCCGCCGTCTCGACCCCGCGCTGGACCTTCGCGATGGTCACGCACGCGGGCGACGGCGACACCTTCTGGGACATCGTCCAGAAGGGCGCCAAGGAGGCCGCGGCGAAGGACAACATCAACTTCGTCTACGCCCACGACGACCAGGCACAGCAGCAGGCGCAGTTCGTGCAGAACGCCATCGACCAGAAGGTCGACGGGATCGTCGTCAGCCTGGCCAAGCCCGAGGCCCTCAAGGACGTCCTCGCCAAGGCCGCCAAGGCCGGGATCCCGGTGATCACGGTCAACTCCGGCTCCGCCCAGTCCGCCGCGTACGGGGCGCTGACCCACATCGGCCAGGACGAGGAGATCGCGGGCGAGGCGGTCGGTACCGAGCTGAACAAGCGCGGCCGCAAGAAGGCCGTCTGCGTCCTGCACGAGCAGGGCAACGTGGGCCACGAGCAGCGCTGCGCAGGTGCGAAGAAGACCTTCTCCGGGACGATGGAGAACCTGTACGTCGAGGGCACCAACATGCCCTCCGTCCAGGCGGCGATCCAGGCCCAGCTGCAGGCCGACCCCTCCGTCGATGCCATCGTCACCCTCGGCGCGCCCTTCGCCCCGACCGCCGTCAAGGCGAAGGACGCGGCCGGCAGCAAGGCCGAGGTGGACACCTTCGACCTCAACGAATCGGTGGCCCGCGACCTGAAGTCCGGAGCCCTCGGCTTCGCCGTCGACCAGCAGCCCTACCTCCAGGGCTACGAGGCCATCGACCTGCTCTGGCTCTACCGCTACAACGCGAACGTGCTCGGCGGCGGCCGTCCGGTGCTCACCGGCCCGCAGATCGTCACCGCCGACCAGGCCGCCGAGCTGGAGGAATACATCAAGCGGGGCAGCCGATGAGCACGGCCACGCCCGCCGACGGGCTCGACGAACGGCTCGCCCCCACCTCCACCCTGCGCAAGCTGCTCGGCCGTCCGGAGCTGGGGTCCGTGGTCGGCGCCGTCGCCGTCTTCGTCTTCTTCTCCATCGTCGCGCCCACCTTCCTGCAGGCCTCCAGCCTCAGCACGATCCTGTACTCGGCCTCCACCATCGGGATCATGGCCGCCCCGGTGGCCCTGCTGATGATCGGCGGCGAGTTCGACCTCTCCGCCGGTGTCATGGTCACGACCTCGGCGTTGGTCAGCTCGATGTTCAGCTACCAGATGACCGCCAACGTCTGGGTCGGCGTCGGCGTGTCCCTGCTGGTCACCCTGGCCATCGGCTTCTTCAACGGCTTCATGCTGACCCGCACCAGGCTGCCCAGCTTCATCATCACGCTCGGCACCTTCCTGATGCTGACCGGCCTGAACCTCGGCTTCACCAAGCTGATCACCGGCACGGTCTCCACCAAGACCATCGCCGACATGGAGGGCTTCTCCTCCGCCCGCGCCCTCTTCGCCTCGCAGTGGACCATCGGCTCGGTCACCCTCAAGGTCACCGTCCTGTGGTGGTTCGCCATCGTCGCCGTCGCCACCTGGATCCTGCTGCGCACCCGCGCCGGCAACTGGATCTTCGCCGTGGGCGGCGGGGCCGACGCGGCCCGCGCCACCGGCGTGCCCGTCGTGAAGACCCGTATCGGGCTCTACATGGGCGTTGCCCTGTGCGCCTGGATCTCCGGACAGCACATCCTCTTCTCGTTCGACGTGGTCCAGTCGGGCGAGGGCGTGGGCAACGAGTTCCTCTACATCATCGCGGCCGTCATCGGCGGCTGCCTGATGACCGGCGGCTACGGCTCCGCCATCGGCTCGGCGGTCGGCGCCTTCATCTTCGGCATGACCAGCAACGGCATCGTGTACGCCCAGTGGAACCCGGACTGGTTCAAGTTCTTCCTCGGCGCGATGCTCCTGCTGGCCACGCTGCTCAACGCATGGGTGCGCAAGCGGGCGGAGGCGACCAAGTGACCGCGACCGAGAAGACCACGACCGTGCCCGGGGCGGCCCCCGCCCTGGTGAAGCTGACCGACGTCAGCAAGTTCTACGGGAACATCCGCGCCCTCCAGGGGGTCTCCCTGGAGGTCTCGGCGGGCGAGATCACCTGTGTCCTCGGCGACAACGGCGCCGGCAAGTCCACCCTCATCAAGATCATCGCGGGGCTGCACCGGCACGACGCCGGCACCTTCGAGATCGAGGGGGAGGAGACCGTCCTCGCCAACCCGCGCGCCGCCCTCGACCACGGCATCGCCACCGTCTACCAGGACCTCGCCGTCGTCCCGCTCATGCCCGTCTGGCGGAACTTCTTCCTCGGCTCCGAGCCCACCCGCGGTCGCGGCCCCCTCCGCCGCCTCGACGTGGACCTCATGCGCGGGACCACCCGCGCCGAGCTGCTGCGCATGGGCATCGACCTGCGCGACGTGGACCAGCCCATCGGCACCCTGTCCGGCGGTGAACGCCAGTGCGTGGCCATCGCCCGCGCCGTGTACTTCGGGGCGAAGGTCCTCGTACTCGACGAGCCCACCGCGGCCCTCGGGGTCAAGCAGTCCGGGGTGGTCCTCAAGTACGTCGCCGCCGCCCGGGACGCGGGCCTCGGCGTGGTCCTGATCACGCACAACCCGCACCACGCGTACCTGGTGGGGGACCGTTTCGTCCTCCTCAAGCGCGGCACCATGGCGGGCAGCCACACCCGCGACTCGATCACGCTGGACGAGCTCACCCGGCAGATGGCGGGCGGCTCCGAGCTGGACGAGCTGAGCCACGAACTGGAGCGAGTGGCAGAATCAGGGGCAGGCACCCCACGGGCCACGGCCGAAACGGACGGCGCAGCCGGACGGAGCGGCCCGGCCGACGAGACCGACCGGGCACCCCGGACCACCGCACCCAAGAGGGACGACACGACTCGATGAGCACGTACCGGGACCTCACGCTCACCCACCGGGGGTCGGCGCGAAGCACCGTCCTGCGGACCATCGGGAGCCGGGAGCGCCGCTCGCACCTGACGGCCCCGCGGGTCCCGACGGTCGGCATCGACATCGGCGGCACCAAGGTGATGGCCGGTGTCGTCGACGCCGACGGGATCATCCTGGAGAAGATCCGCACCGAGACCCCGGACAAGTCCAAGAGCCCCAAGGTCGTCGAGGACACCATCGTCGAGCTGGTGCTGGACCTCTCCGACCGGCACGACGTGCACGCGGTGGGCATCGGCGCGGCAGGCTGGGTCGACGCCGACCGCTCCCGCGTGCTGTTCGCACCCCACCTGGCCTGGCGCGACGAGCCCCTGCGCGACGCGCTCCAGTCCCGGCTCGCGGTCCCGGTCATGGTCGACAACGACGCCAACACCGCCGCGTGGGCGGAATGGCGTTTCGGCGCCGGCCGCGGCGAGGACCACCTCGTCATGATCACGCTCGGTACCGGTATCGGCGGGGCCATCCTCGAAGGCGGCCAGGTCAAGCGCGGCCGGTTCGGGGTCGCGGGCGAGTTCGGCCATATGCAGGTCGTCCCCGGCGGTCACCGCTGCCCCTGCGGCAACCGGGGCTGCTGGGAGCAGTACAGCTCCGGAAACGCCCTCGTCCGCGAGGCCCGCGAGCTGGCCGCCGCCGACTCGCCGGTCGCGTACAACATCATCGCCCGGGTCGGCGGCAACGTCTCCGAGATCACCGGGCCGCTGATCACCGAGCTGGCCCGCGAGGGCGACGCCATGTGCGTCGAGCTCCTCCAGGACATCGGCCAGTGGCTGGGCGTCGGCATCGCGAACCTCGCCGCGGCCCTCGACCCGTCCTGCTTCGTCATCGGCGGCGGGGTCAGCGCCGCCGACGACCTGCTGATCGGCCCCGCCCGGGACGCCTTCCGCCGCCACCTCACCGGTCGCGGCTACCGCCCCGAGGCCCGTATCGCCAAGGCCCAGCTCGGGCCCGAGGCCGGCATGGTCGGCGCCGCCGACCTCGCCCGGCTCGTCGCCCGCCGCTTCCGCCGCGCCACCCGCCGACGGGTCGAGCGCTACGAGCGGTACGAGCGCTACGCGCAGCAACTGGGCCGGCGCGATCCCGCCGGCCCCGAGGACCAGGACAAACAGTGAATCCGCCCACCCTGCCCCACCAGGCCTCCGCCCCCGACGCGGAAGGCCCGCCGCCACCCACCGCGGAGGACCGCCGGCACGTCGTCAAGCGCCGCTGGATCACCGCGATCATCATCCTGCTGCTGGTCGGCGTGCCCGCGGGCTACCTGGCCATCTCCACCCAGCAGAGCCGCGAGAGCGGCCGCGACAAGGCCGCCCGGGTCGGCGCTTCCAAGGTGCGCCCCGGCTGGCCCTCCAAGGTGCAGCGCAGCATCTACGAGGTGCCGATCCCGCCGAAGGCCTGGCGGGTCGGCTTCCTGGAGACGAACAACTGGCGCACCAGCCGGTTGTTCACCCAGTTCGCGGTGACCCCGGAGGACCTGGACGCCTTCCTCGCCGCCGTCGGCACCAGCCGGGCCGCGCTGAACCCCGGCGAGGTGGCGATCTCCCCGCACGACTCGGAGGTCGCGGGCTGGACCTGGAGCCCGAAGTCCCTCTGGTACGGGACCAGCCTCGAACAGGCGGACCCGCGGCCCGGCCGGGACATCACGGTGGACCTCACGGACCCCGACAAGCCCCGGGTCTACGTGGTCTCCACCACCACGCCCTGACCGCCCCGGCCCGGTCCGGGCGGGAACGGCCTAGCCTGGGATCATGAAGCTCACCAAGCGGCTGCATTCCTGCGTCCAGTTGGAGAAGGACGGGCGCACGCTCGTCATCGACCCGGGCGCCTTCAGCGAACCGGACGCGGGCCTGGGGGCGGACGCCCTGCTGGTCACGCACGAACACCCCGACCACTTCGACGAGGGCCGGCTGCGGGCCGCCCTCGACGCCGATCCGGCGGTCCGGCTGTGGACCCTGCGCAGCGTCGCCGAGAAGCTCGCCCCCGCCTATCCGGGCCGGGTGCACACGGTCGGCCACGGCGACGCCTTCACCGCGGCCGGGTTCGACGTACAGGTGCACGGGGAACTGCACGCGGTGATCCACCCGGACATTCCGCGCGTCACGAACGTCGGCTACCTCGTGGACGGTTCCCTCTTCCACCCCGGCGACGCGCTGACCGTGCCCGGGGTCCCCGTCGAGACGCTGATGGTCCCGGTCCACGCCCCCTGGAACAAGGTCTCCGAGGTGATCGACTACCTCCGCGAGGTCAAGCCGCGCCGGGCCCTCGACATCCACGACGCCTACCTCTCCGACCTCGCCCGGCCGATCTACGACAACGTCCTGGGCGCCCTCGGGGGCACCGACCACGGGCGACTCACCGCGGGGGACTCCGCCGAACTGTGACTGTCGGTGCCGGGCGGTAGGTTGGCACGTATGCGTATCGCCACCTACAACGTCAACTCCATCACCGCCCGGCTGCCGCGGCTGCTGGCCTGGCTGGAGAGCTCCGGCACGGACGTCCTGTGCATCCAGGAGACCAAGTGCTCGGCGGAGCAGTTCCCGCACGACGAGCTGCGTGAGCTGGGCTACGAATCGGCGGTCAATGCCACCGGCCGCTGGAACGGCGTGGCCCTGCTCTCCAGGGTCGGCCTGGAGGACGTGGCCCTCGGACTGCCCGGCGGGCCCGACTACGAGGGCGTCCAGGAGCCCCGGGCGATCTCCGCGACCTGCGGCGGCGTGCGGGTCTGGTCGGTGTACGTGCCCAACGGGCGCGAGGTCGAGCACGACCACTACGGCTACAAGCTGGACTGGTTCCGCGCCCTGGCCACCGCGATCGCCGCGGACGCGGCCGGCGCGCGTCCCTTCGCGGTCCTCGGCGACTTCAATGTGGCCCCGACCGACGAGGACGTCTACGACCCGGCCGTCTTCGCGGGCCTCACCCACGTCACCCCCGCCGAGCGGGCCGCCCTGGAGGCGCTGAGGGCCGCCGGCCTCTCGGACGTGTTCCCGCGCGCGCTGAAGTACGACCGTCCGTACACCTTCTGGGACTACCGGATGCTCGCCTTCCCCAAGAACAAGGGCATGCGCATCGACCTGGTCTACGGGAACGAGGCCTTCGCCAAGGCCGTCACCGACTCCTACGTCGACCGCGAGGAGCGCAAGGGCAAGGGTGCCTCCGACCACGCGCCCGTCGTCGTGGACCTCGATCTCGGGTAGCCATCCGGGCCGGCGGATCCAGGCGCGCCCTGTGGCCAGCGGCGGATCCTGGTGCGACGCTGGGCGGTATGAACATCCCTTTCCTGGACAACTGGCTGAACCGACGTGAAAAGGAACAGGGTGCGGGACTCGCCGCCGCCCTCGCGGACGACCCCGAGGGCGTCGCCGAGTTGTTCTCGGAGTGCGAGATGCTGCGCGTCCAGGCGAGGGCGGCCGGGCTCGAACTCGACGAGTCCCAGGCCTCGTTGGAGGCACTGGATCAGCTGATGCCCCGCTGGCGCCGGGACCCCGAGGCGGTGCCCTGGCTGGGCAACGACGCCGGCTTCTACCTCGGGACCGTGATCATCCGGACCATCCCCGGGGCGGGCTGGCGGGTGTGGCCCAACGGCCAGCCGGTGATCCGGCTGGCCTCGGGCCGGGAACTGAACGTGATCGAGTCGGGGGTGTCCTGGGCGATGACCGGATCCCCCGAACTGAGCCAGGCCTACGCGGAGGCCTCCGAGGGCTGACGGCCGACAGCTCCGGCGTGTCGCAGGCCCCGTCCCGTGCGAAGTGCCCTTCCGGGGCTGGATAGTTTGCGTGGAAGTGGGCACTCCGCCACACCGACACCGACAAGTGGACAGGGCAGTACATGGCCGTCGAACCGTTGATCGAGCTGCGGGACGTCAACAAGCACTTCGGGGCGCTGCACGTCCTGCGGGACATCAACCTCACCGTCGGCCGCGGGGAGGTGGTGGTGGTCATCGGTCCCTCCGGCTCCGGGAAGTCCACCCTGTGCCGGGCGATCAACCGGCTGGAGACCGTCGAGTCGGGCACGATCCTGATCGACGGGGAGCCGCTGCCCGCCGAGGGCAAGGAGCTGGCCCGGCTGCGGGCCGAGGTGGGGATGGTCTTCCAGTCCTTCAACCTGTTCGCCCACAAGACGGTCCTCGCCAATGTCTCCCTCGCCCAGGTCAAGGTCCGCGGGCGCCGGAGGGGCGAGGCGGACCGGCGCTCCATGGAGCTCCTGGAGCGCGTCGGCCTCGCCGACCAGGCCCCGAAGTTCCCGGCCCAGCTCTCCGGAGGCCAGCAGCAGCGCGTGGCCATCGCCCGCGCCCTCGCCATGAGCCCCAAGGCGCTGCTCTTCGACGAGCCCACCTCCGCGCTCGACCCGGAGATGATCAACGAGGTGCTGGAGGTCATGCAGCAGCTCGCACGTGAGGGCATGACCATGGTCGTGGTCACCCACGAGATGGGCTTCGCCCGCTCCGCCGCGAACCGGGTGGTCTTCATGGCCGACGGGCGGATCATCGAGGACCGCACGCCGGAGCAGTTCTTCACCGCCCCGGAGAGCGACCGCGCCAAGGACTTCCTCTCCAAGATCCTCAAGCACTGACGGCGCGGCCGGCCGCTGCCGGGCGGACCCGGCAGCGGCCGTATGTCACTGCTCGCGCAGCGGCACCGACAGATAACTGGGATCGGAGCGCGGCGAGGAGAAGGTCAGCTGGGCGCCGGCGGGGTTGTGCTCGATGTAGAGCGGGTCGACGGTGTCGACGACCAGGGCGAGCCGGTGGCCGGCGGGAACGTCGTAGGCGGTGGAGAACAGCTCCAGGTCCACCCCGAAGGCCTTGCCCGGAGCCTTCCCGTGAAAGGTGTACGGGGCGTTGCTGATCAGCTTGCCGATGCCGAGCGGGCCGACGTCGTAGAGGTACGCGACGAAGGTGCCGTCGGCCTTGCTGGGCGTGAGCGTGGTGTGCAGCTTCACGGTGCCGCGTACCCGGCGGTCCTCGTCGTAGCGCTCCGACTGCCAGACGGCGGCGAAGGCCCGGGGGAGGAGCGGAATGGAGGCGATCGGCGGCGCCTTGGCGAACTGGTCGAGGGCGCTGGAGAGGAGGAGGATGCCGCCGTTGGCGCCGGAGTCGACATTGGCGAAGAGGTGCTCGCTGTCGGAGAGGGCGAGCTTCTCGGTGCCCCCGGAGCCGACCGACCTCCAGTCGGCGTAGCCCTCGTACCCGTCGTTGCTGCGGGACTTGATCTGCACCGGGGCCTCGGTGTCGATGCCGTTGCGCTCGCCCTTGAGGTAGCGGTCGAACCAGCGGTGCGCGTTGGTCCAGGTGTCGTTGGGCAGGCCCAGCAGGCCGGTGCCCTCGGCGGTGGCGTGGTCCCCGGGCCGGAACTCCAGCCGCTTGGGGCCGGTCAGCCGCTCGTAGAACTTCGCGTACTGGTTGGGCGGGAAGATGGTGTCGCCCCAGGCGTTGCCGAGCATGATCGCGGCGCCGTTGGCGTTGATCCGGTCCACCTGCTCGGACGGCGATCGCTTCCGGCCCCACTCGATCATCTGCTGTTCCTGGTCCAGCCGGGAGCCGAGGAAGTTGCCGAGGAGCGTCTGGAGTTCGGGTCCGGGGCGACCGGTGAGGTATCCGGCGGCGCCGAGCATCGCGGCGGCCTGGAGGTGCTGGGTGCGGCCGGAGTAGATGGACTCGATGAGATCCGCCCAGCCGCTCATCGCGACGACGGCCTTGACGCGCGGGTCGTGGGCGGAGGCCAGCAGGGTGATGCCGGCGGCGTACGAGACCCCGCCGAGGCCGATGCGGTCCGCGTCGGCGGGGGAGTTGGCGAGGGCCCAGTCGATGACGGCGCTGACGTCGGCGATGTCCGGCGGGCCGGCGACCTCGATGTTGCCGCCGGAGAGCCAGAAGCCGCGCGAGGTGTAACTGACCACGATGTAGCCGGAGTCGGCGAGCTTCTTGGCCTGGGCGATGTATTCGATCTGCGGCAGGCCCCAGCTGGTGGGCAGCACGATCAGCGGGTACTTCCGGCCGCTCTCGGCGCCGGCCGGGGTGAAGACGTTGCCCTTGAGGGTGATGCCGCCGGAGCCGGGGATGTCGTGGAAGCGCACCTGCGACGAGGCGTCGACGGCGGCCACGGGGGTGGGGGGAGCCGCCTGGGCCTGGTGGGGGGCCAGGCCCAGGGCGGCTGCCGCCAGGAGGGTCGCCACGGCCGCGGCGGTGGTGGTGCGTTGCATCGATCGCTCCTCGCGTACGCCGGGGTTGTCAAAGTGACCCGACGGTAACCGGAGCGTGTTACCGAAAGTAACCCATGGGTAAGTTACGTGCCGGTAACGATTGGGCGGTTGTGGTGGACCAACTGCGGTCCGGCGCTCAGCCGTTCTGCGGAGCGCCGGACAGGGCGCTCTTGGCCTTCCACTGGTCCCACGACAGGTTCCACTCGCCGTAGCCGTTGCCGATTTCCGCCTGGCCCTTCGAGCCTTCGCCGACCACCTCGAAGGGGTCGCCGACCTGGGACTGTCCGAAGAACTCCTTGGCGTCGGCGTCGCTCATCCCCACGCAGCCGGAACTGCTGTTGGCGCGGCCGAAGGCGCCCTCGTTCCACGGGGCGGCGTGCGCGTACATGCCGGACCAGGTCAGCCGCATCGAGTAATCGACCATCTTGTCGTAGGCGTTGTCCAGGCCCACCGTCTGGGAGTCCATCCGGATGGTGCCCTCCTTCGTCATGATCACCATTTTCCCGGACCAGGAGGCCTTCTTGCCGCCCGGAGTGCCGGCCGAGATCGGGATGGTCCTGAGCGCCTGGCCGTCCTGGGTCACCGACATCTTCTTGGTGTCGAGGCTGACCTGGACCCGGCGGTCCTTTCCGATCTTGAAATCGGTGTTGTAGTCCCGGGCGAACAGCCCGCCGCCCTTGCCGGAGTCCACGCCGTTCAGGTGCATCTCGACCTTCACGTCGGTGCCGGACTTCCAGTAGTCCTTGGGCCGCCAGTCGACACGGTCCTTGCCGTCGTGATCCTTGATCCAGCCCCAGGAGCCCTCGGTGTTGTCCGAGGTGGTGACCTTGAGCTGCTTCTCGACCTCGGCCTTGTTCGTCACCGGGTTGTCGAAGACGAGGGACACGGGCATCGCCACGCCCACCGAGCTGCCCTTGGAGATGTTGATCGAGACCTTGTTCACCTTGTCGGCGGGTCCGGTCCTGAACTGTGCGGTGGCGCTCTGGCTGTCGGTGTTCTGCGCCTCCACCTTGTACTCCGCGCCGGGCGGGGCGTTGCGCTCCGAGGTCCAGGTCTTTCCGTCGTCGGATATCTTCCCCGGCAGTTCCGCGCCCTTGGCGTCGGTCACCTTCACCTGCGCCAGCTTGCCCTCGGCGACGGTCACGGTCACCGGCTGGCCCGCCTTGACCTGATCGCCCGTGAGGTTGACCGAGACCGCCATGGCCGCCTTCGGCTTCGGCTCGGTCTTGCCCTTGTCGTCACCGCCACCGTCACTGCCGCCCGAACAGGCGGTCAGCGAGGCGGCCAGAAGTGCGGTGCCCGCCATGGCGGTGCGGCGTATACGGCTCAACGAAGGGCCCTTTCCAGGAGCGGTGGTGGTGAACGTCCGCAAAAGAGGATGCGAACTACTCGACTTCGGGTTCCGTAATCGGGGAAAAAAATTCGTCCTTTCTCTTGTGACGTCCACCGCAGCGAAACGGTCATCATCCCGTCACAAACGCCGCGCACTTCGGTCACGGTCGGCTGTGAGAGTCCTGTGAGAGCCCGTCAGGACGAACAGGAAGGCCGACAGCCGTGTGTGCACTGCTCGTGAACCCCGCCCAGCAGGACCATGACCAGGACCGGGAGCTCCGCGTACGCACCCTGTCGGTCGCCGAATACCAGGCGTTCCTTTCCCGGCACGGCGGGGCGAGTTTTCTCCAGTACCCGTCCTGGGCCCGGGTAAAGGACCTGTGGCGCTCGGAAAGGGTCGGATGGCACTGTCCGGACGGAGAGATTCAGGGTGCCGGACTCGTCCTCTACCGGCAATTCCCCGGAACCCGTAAATACTTCGCCTACCTTCCCGAGGGCCCCGTCGCCGACTGGTCCGATCCGCACATCGACCGCTGGCTCACCCCGCTCATGCGCCACCTGCGCACCTCCGGCGCCTTCGCCGCCCGCATCGGCCCCACCCCCGCCTACCGCCGCTGGGACGCGGCCACCGCCAAGTCCGGCGCCGGTCCCGGCCGGCAGATATCCGACGTCCTCGCCACCGAGGTCGACCCGGTGGGCGCCGCCCTCGCCGACCGGCTGCGCACCCGCGGCTGGAGGCGGTGCGGCGGCGAGGACGACGGCGACGCCCAGCCCCGCCACGTCTTCCGCGTGCCGCTGGCCGGCCGCTCCCTCGACGACGTGTGGGCGGGCCTCAACCAGGAATGGCGGCGCAACGTGCGCAAGGCCGAGAAGGCAGGTGTGGAGACGGTCATCGGCACCTTCGCGGACCTGCCCGAGTTCTACCGCCTGCTGCGCATCACCGAGGAGCGCGACGGTTTCCGGCTCGGCCGCTCGCTCGCGTACTACGAGCAGCAGTACCAGGTGCTGAACGAGGAGGAGCCGGGCCGCATGCGGCTCTACCTGGGCGTCCACCAGGGGGAGATCCTCGCGGCCCACACGATGATCACCGCCGGCAGGCGCGTCTGGTACCAGACCGGCGCCTCCGCCGACCACCGCCGCGAAGTACGCCCCAGCAACGCCCTGCAGTGGCGCATGATGTCCGACGCCCACGCCCTCGGTGCGCACGAGTACGACATGCGCGGGGTACCCTCCACCCTCGACCCCGCGGCGCGTTCCTACGGTCTGCTGCGCTGGAAGCTCGGCACCGGCGGACAGGTCGTCGAGACGCTCGGAGAGTGGGAGATACCGATGGACGGAGTCGCCAACACGGCGCTCTACAAGGCGTTCCAGGCCTACCTGGCCCGCCGGTGACGGCCACCGACACCGGAACGGGCACGGCCGTCGGCACCGACACCGGCACCGGAGCGGCCGCCCGGCAGGGCGCCGGCGGCGCGGCACCGGCCAGGACCTCGGTGCTGCGCAGCGGCGCGCTCATGGCGGCCGGTTCGATCGTCTCCCGCGCCACCGGCTTCATCCGCTCCGCCGTCGTCGTCGCGGCGCTGGGCACCGGACTCCTCGGCGACGGCTACGCCGTCGCCAACACGGTCCCGAACATCATCTACATGCTGCTCATCGGCGGCGCGCTCAACGCCGTCTTCGTACCCGAACTGGTCCGGGCCGCCAAGGAGCACGCGGACGGCGGATCCGCCTACACCGACCGGCTGCTCACCGCCTGCACCGCGGCCCTCGTGGCGCTCACCGCCGCCGCGGTCCTCGCCGCCCCGCTGATCGTCTCGGCGTACACCGACTACAGCGGAGCCCAGGCGAGCACCACCGTGGCGCTGGCCCGGTACTGCCTGCCGCAGATCCTCTTCTACGGGCTCTTCACCCTGCTCGGCCAGGTGCTCAATGCCCGGGGCCGGTTCGGCGCCATGATGTGGACCCCGGTCCTCAACAACCTCGTGATCATCGGCGTGTTCGGGCTCTTCCTCTACGTCTCCCACGACGCGGCAGGCGGCCTCACCGCCGCCGAGACCCGGCTCCTGGGCCTCGGCACCACCGCCGGCATCGTCCTCCAGGCCCTCGCCCTCGTCCCCTCGCTGCGCGCCGCCCGCTTCCGCTGGCGCCCCCGCTTCGACTGGCGCGGCAGCGGCCTCGGCCGCCCGCTGCGCAACGCGGGCTGGCTGGTGATGCTCGTCCTCACCAACCAGATCGCCTACTGGGTCGTCACCCGGCTCTCCACCACCACCGGACAGCACGCCGTGGAGGCCGGCCTGGCCGGCGGCGCCGGCTACACCGCCTACAGCAACGCCTACCAGCTGTGGGTCGTCCCGCAGGGCATCATCACCGTCTCCCTCGTGACCGCCCTGATGCCCCGGATGAGCTCGGCCGCCGCCGAGGGCGACCTCGCCACCGTGCGCCGCGACGTCTCCTACGCCCTGCGCTCCAGCGCCGCCCTCGTCGTGCCGGCCGCCGCGCTGTTCGCCGCCCTCGCCCCCTGGGTGATGGGCAGCGTCTTCGAGTACGGCCGCACCGGCGCCGCCGACATCGAGGTCATGGCGGGCATGCTCATCGCCTTCGCACCCGGCCTGATCGCCTTCTCCGCGCAGTACGTCCTCTCGCGCGGTTTCTACGCCCTCTCCGACACCCGGACCCCCTTCTTCCTGAACCTGGTCATCGCCGGGGTCAACGCCGGGCTGTCCGCCGCCGCGTACTTCCTGCTGTCCCCGCGCTGGGCGGTCACCGGCATGGCCGCGGCCTCCTCCGTCGCGTTCCTCGCGGGCGCCGCCGTCACCGCGTACACCCTCGCCCGCCGGCTCGGCCCGCGCGCGGGGACCCGTACCGAACGGCGCGCGAGTGCCGTACGGACCCACCTGCGGCTGCTGGTCGCCTGCGCGCCGGCGGCCGCCGCCGGGTACGCGGCCGCCCGCGCCGCCGACCCCTTCGGCAACTTCGCCGCGGCCGGGGCGGGAACCGCCGCCCTCGCGCTGGTCGTCGTACTCCTCGCCGGGCCGCTGCGCCTGACGGAGATCACCGACCTGCTGGACTCCCTGCGGCGCAAGACCGGCCGGTAGCGGGAGGGAAGGCCACGCACCACCCTGGGATACTGACCGGATGCCACGCGTACTGCTGATCGAGGACGACCCTTCCATCCGGGAGGGTGTGGGCCTCGGCCTGCGCCGCCGCGGCCACGAGGTGAGTTCCGCCGAGACGGGGGAGGAGGGGCTCGCCCTGATGGCAGGCTTCCGTCCCGAGCTCGTCCTCCTCGACCTGATGCTGCCGGGAATCAACGGCGTCCAGGTCTGCCGCCGCATACGCGAGAACAGCCAGGTGCCGATCATCATGCTCACCGCACGCGGCGACGACTTCGACATAGTCGTCGGCCTGGAGGCCGGCGCCGACGACTACATCGTCAAACCCGCCCGCACCGAGGTCATCGAGGCCCGCATCAAAGCCGTACTGCGCCGCCTCAGCGACCCGGTGGGCGCCCGGCCCGGGGTCGAGCACCACGGCGAACTGACCATCGACCGCGCCGGGCTGAGCGTCGCCAAGAACGGCGAACGCGTGCCCCTCGCCCCCAGCGAGATCAAGCTCCTGCTGCACCTGTCGGCCTCGCCCGAGCAGGTCTTCTCCCGCCAGCAGCTCCTCGAGTACGTCTGGGACCACAGCTACCACGCCGACGCCCGGCTCGTGGACGCCTGCGTCCGCCGGCTGCGCACCAAGGTCGAGGACCCCGACGCGAGCCCCCGCTACATACAGACCGTGCGCGGCTTCGGCTACCGCTTCGGGCCCCTGTAGGCCCCGGTGCGACGCATAGCGCCGCTGGGCCTGCGCACCCGGCTGATCGCCGCCTTCCTGCTGGTCGCCGCGATCAGCGCGGTGACCACCGCCGCCCTCACCTACCAGCAGGCGCGCAACGCGATCCTCAAGCAGACCCAGGACACCGCTATCAGCACGCTGCGGGACCAGGTCGAACAGCAGGAGATACGCCTGCCGCTGGACCAGGTGGAGCTCCAGCGGGTCGTCATCGAACTCGGCAAGCGCGGCAAACCGCACCCGTGGATCGTCTTCGGCGAGTACGGCAGCCTGCGCGTCTCCACCAACCCCGACACACCGACCTCCGGCGTGATCACCGACAACCTGCGCGAGAGGGTCCGCCGCCACGACTACACCGCCTTCCAGCGGGTCGAGGACGCGCGCGGCAACCCGTGGCTCACGGTCGGGGTACCCGCGGTCTTCGAGCACAACGGATTCAAGGAATCCACCGGGGCCGTCTTCTTCGCCAGCGTCCCGCTCTCCACCGAGCGGCAGACCGTCGAGGCCATGGTCGACGCCGCCAAGCAGGGCGCCGTCCCGGGCCTGGCCATCGCGATCGTGCCCGCCCTGCTGGCCGCCCGCAGCGTGCTGCGGCCGGTCCGCGACATGCGCCGGGCCGCCCAGCACCTCGGCCGCGGCCGCCTCGACACCCGCATCGAGGTCCGGGGCGCCGACGAACTCGCCGGACTCGCCCGCACCTTCAACGAGACCGCCCGCGCGCTGGAGCAGTCCGTGCGCGAGCTCCAGGAGGCGGAGGTCCGCGCCCGCCGCTTCGCCTCCGACGTCTCCCACGAACTGCGCACCCCGCTCGCCGGGATGCTCGCCGTCACCGAGGTCCTCGACGAGGACGCCGAGCGCCTCGACGCCGACACCGCCAAGGCCCTGCGCCTGGTCAGCGCCGAGACGGGCAAACTCGCCGTCCTCGTCGAGGACCTGATGGAGATCTCCCGCTTCGACGCCCGCGCCGCCGAGCTCAACCTCGACGACGTGGACATCGCCGAAGCTGTCCGCAAGACCCTGGAGCGCCGCCACTGGGTGGACGACCGGGTCGTCACCGAACTGCCGGACGGCGTGCGTGCCCGGCTCGACCCGCGCCGCTTCGACGTGATCCTCGCCAACCTCGTCGGCAACGCCCTGCGGCACGGCGGCGCGCCCGTGCGCGTCACCGTACGGACCGCACCGGGCCGAGGCGGCCAGGACGGCGAACGGCTGCTGATCGACGTCGCGGACAGCGGACCCGGCATCGCCCCCGAGGTGCTGCCGCACATCTTCGACCGGTTCTTCAAGGCCGACGCGGCGCGGACCCGTTCCGCCGGCAGTGGGCTCGGCCTCGCCATCACCCTGGAGAACGTCCGCCTGCACGGCGGCACCCTCCTCGCGGGCAACGGGCCTTCCGGAGGGGCCGTCTTCACCCTCGACATGCCACTGGAGGCCCGGGTATGACACGCCGGAGGACGAGCTCCCGGGCCGCCGCGGCCACGGCGGTGCTGACGGGCTGCGCCCTGCTGCTCACCGGATGCGGGATCAAACGGACCGGGGTGATCGAGAGCGGCCACGCCGCGTCCGTCAAGGTCCCCGGGTCCGGCAAGAACACCGTCCTCTACTTCGTGTCCAAAGAGGGCGACCGGCTCGTCCCGACCCCGTTCACCCTGTTCGACGGCTACACCCTCGGGCCCGCGGCGCTCGTCCGGCTGCTGCTGGACGGTCCCACCGGCCGGGCCGGGGAGGCCGGTCTCACCACGGCGCTGCCCCGGCTGCCCGCCGGGACGGCGGACGCCGTGGCGGTGAGCCCGTACGCGCAGGAGCGCGGGATGACGGTCCGTGTGCCCTTCCCCGTGGGCAACCTGTCGGCACTGGCCCGCAAGCAGCTGGTGTGCACCGTCGGCGTCTCCGCCGTCGCGGACACCCTCAGCCCCGTCATCCTCCAGGGCACCGACACCACCCTGCCCTCCGACGAGTGCGACCTGAACCGCTGACCGGCGCGCCCGGCCGGGGGCGCCGGGCGGGTCGGCACCCAGGTCGGCACCCGGGTCTGCACGCGCGGCGTCACGCACCTCGGCCGCGCTCTTGCGGGCGGGGCCGCGCACCCGTCACGGTGGCCCCATGGATCACGCCGCGGACGTCCCGGACGTCTTCGACCCCCGCATCTACGCCGCCGGAGTCCCGCACGAGCGCTACCGGCTGCTGCGCGAGCGGCACCCGGTGGCGTGGCAGGCCGAGCCCGAGATCCAGGGCTGGCCCGCCGGCCCCGGCTTCTGGGCGGTCACCCGGCACGCCGACGTCGTACGGGTCCTGCGCGACCACCGGACGTACTCCTCCTGGCTGGGCGCCACCCAGATCCGCGACCCCGACCCGGCCGACCTGCCCTTCCTGCGCCGCACCATGCTCAACCAGGACCCTCCGGAACACGGCAGGCTGCGAAGGCTCGTATCGCGGGCCTTCACCCCCGCCCGCGTCGACGCCTTCGCCGGGCGGGTGCGGGAACGCGCCCGCGCCCTGCTCGCCGCCGCCCGGGAGAGCGCCGAGGACGGCGCCGCCGACCTCGTGCGCACCGTCACCGACGAATACGCGCTGCTGAACCTCACCGACCTGCTGGGCGTCCCGGCCGCCGGCCGGGCCCTGCTGCTGGAGTGGACCGTACGGATCATCGGCTACCAGGACCCCGCGGACGCCCCGGCTCCGCTCCTCGGCCCGGACGGCACACCGCTCAACCCGCGCTCACCGGCCCTGCTCGGCGAGATGTTCGCGTACGCCCGCGAACTGGCCGCCCACAAGCGCGCACACCCCGGCGACGACGTGATGACCGCCCTCGCCGAGGCCGGACTGGACCCGGCCGAACTGGAGATGTTCTTCTTCCTGCTCACCGTCGCGGGCAACGACACCGTGCGCAGCGCGGCCCCCGGCGGCCTGCTCGCGCTGGCCCGGGACCCGGACGCCTACCGCCGGCTCGCGGGCGGGTCCGTCCCCATGGACCGGGCCGTCGACGAACTCCTGCGGGTCCACCCACCGGTGCTCAGCTTCCGCCGCACGGCCTGCGTCGACACCGAACTGGCCGGGCAGCCGATCCGCGCCGGGGACAAGGTGGTGGTCTTCCACGCCTCCGCCAACCACGACGAGCGCGTCTTCGCCGACCCCGGCCGCCTGGACCCGGCCCGCACACCCAACCCGCACGTCTCCTTCGGGGACGGCCCGCACGTCTGCCTCGGCGCCCATTTCGCCCGGCTCCAGCTGCGCATCCTCTACGAGGAGTGGTGTGCGGCGATGCCCGCGCCGGAACTGGCCGGCCCGCCGCGCCGGCTGGTGTCGAACTTCATCAACGGGATCACGCGGCTGCCGGTACGGGTGTCAGGGCCGCCCGGGTGACATCGGCCGCAAGCTCGGTCACATCGGGTCCGTAGGCGTGGGAGTTGACCACCTTCAGTACCAGGCAGAAGGAGTCCTTCCCGTACTTGCGGGCCAGCCGCTCGTGGTGACGGGCCAGGTAGCGGGCCGCGGCCTGGTTGCTGACCGCCGTCTGCCCGGACAGCAGGAAGACCGGCCGGCCGCCCTGCGCGGCCGTCAGCCTGGCCAGCAGCACGTACTCCACCTGCTCCTTGGCCCACCGGTAGACCTCGCCGCCCACCTGGATCGCGCCCCGGTCCTCGTGCTCCTGGGAGTCGACGTTCACCCGTACCCCCGGCAGCATCGAGGCCAGGTGCGCCACCGTACGGGTGTTGGACGTCGGGCCGCCGACGCAGAACTCGGCGCGCTCGCCGAAGCCCTGACGCGCCTCGTCGTGCGTGACGATCTGGACGTTCGCCCCGCAGTCCTTGATCAGCGCGGATATCTCCAGCAGGGCGAAGGCGTCGTTGCGGTGCACCGACGATTCCTTGCCGCCCATCTGCCGGTTGACCACGAACAGACAGTCGGAGCCGGGCGGCAGCCCGAAGAACACCTGCTTGCGGCGCAGCGTACGGCGCCACAGATAGGTCCGGGCGAACCAGCCGAACCCGCCGCTGACGGCAGTGGCTATCACCCCGAGCACGATGTTGCGCACGTCGTCGTTCATGCGGCGGATGGTAGCCGCCACCCGGCCTTCCTGACGCGGGGGGTGCGGTGAAGTTACGCTGCGCGAACCAGGCCTGACCGGCCGTCGACTGGAGGAACCGGATGCGTGGTCCCGCCGCACGTCAGTTAGCGCTCGTCGCCCTCGCCGGAGCGCTCGTCTCCACCGGGGCCGCGGCCCCGCCCACCACCACGACCACCCCACCGGCCAAGGTGCCGGTGGCCGTCGGGTACGGCGGGGCCGTGGCCAGTGTCGACGCCGACGCGTCGGCCGCCGGCATCGCCGTCCTGCGTTCCGGCGGCAACGCCGTGGACGCGGCGATCGCCACCGCCGCCGCGCTGGGGGTGACCGAGCCCTACTCGGCGGGCATCGGCGGAGGCGGCTACTTCGTCTACTACGACGCGCGCTCGCACCGCGTGCACACCATCGACGGCCGCGAGACCGCACCCGCCACGGCCACCGAGACCCTGTTCCAGGAGAACGGCCTCCCCATCCCCTTCGCGGAGGGCCAGACCAGCGGACTCGGCGTGGGCGTCCCCGGTACCCCCGCCACCTGGAAGAGCGCCCTCGACGCCTGGGGCACCCGCCCGCTCGGCAAGCTGCTGAAGCCCGCCGAGAAACTGGCCCGCGACGGCTTCACCGTGGACAGCACCTTCCGCGCCCAGACCGAGCTCAACCAGGACCGCTTCAAGGACTTCCCGGCCACCTCGAAGCTCTTCCTGCCGGGCGGCGCCCTGCCGGCGGTCGGCTCCACCTTCAAGAACCCCGACCTGGCCGCCACCTACGCCGAACTCGCGCGCAAGGGGACCGGAGCCCTCTACCGGGGGCCGATCGCCGAGGACATCGTCCGGGCCGTCCGCACGCCCCCGGTGGACCCGGCGGCCACCCGCAAGGTCCGCGCCGGCGACCTGACCACCGGCGACCTGCGCGCGTACGCCACCAAGCGGCAGGACCCGACCCGGGTGGGCTACCGCGGCCTGGACGTCTACAGCATGGCGCCCTCCTCCTCGGGCGGCACCACCGTCGGCGAGGCGCTGAACATCCTGGAGCGGACCGACCTCTCGAAGCTGTCCGAGGCGCAGTACCTGCACCGCTTCATCGAGGCCTCGCGGATCTCCTTCGCCGACCGGGGCCGCTGGGTCGGCGACCCGGCGGCGGTGCCGGTGCCGACGCGCGAGCTGCTCTCCCAGCGGTTCGCCGACTCGCGCGCCTGCCTGATCGCGCCGGACCGTGCGCTGACCAGTCCGCTCGCCCCCGGTGACCCGCGCAATCCGGCGCCCTGCGCCACCACCGGCAGGGCCGCGCCGACCACGTACGAGGGGGAGAACACCACGCACCTGACGGCCGCCGACCGCTGGGGCAACGTGGTCTCCTACACCCTGACCATCGAGTCCACCGGCGGCAGCGCGATCACCGTGCCCGGCCGCGGCTTCCTGCTCAACAACGAGCTCACCGACTTCTCCTTCGCCCCGGCCGCACCCGGCGTCCCGGACCCGAACCTGCCCGGCCCCGGCAAGCGGCCGCGCTCCTCCATGGCCCCGACCATCGTGCTCGACGACGGACACCCGGTGCTCGCGGTGGGCTCCCCGGGCGGTGCCACCATCATCACCACCGTGCTGCAGACCCTGATCGGCCACCTGGACCGGGGCCTGCCGCTGGTCGACGCGATCGCCGCGCCGCGGGCCAGCCAGCGCAACCAGAGCACCACCGAGCTGGAGCCGGGCCTGTGGAACAGCCCCGTGCGCGCGGAGCTGGAGGCGATCGGCCAGGGCTTCCGGCAGAACCCGGAGATCGGCGCGGCGACCGGTGTGCAGCGGCTGCCGGACGGCCGGTGGCTGGCGGCGGCCGAGACCAGCCGGCGGGGCGGGGGTTCGGCGATGGTGGTCCACCCGCAAGGGAGGCCGTAGCGCCGCACGACCTGCGCCAGGACCCGCGCCAGGACCTGCGCCGCCCCTAGAGGGCTGTGAGGATCCGCGGGCCGTCGGCGGTGATCGCGACCGTGTGCTCCGAGTGCGCGGCCCGGCTGCCGTCGACGGTGCGCAGGGTCCAGCCGTCCGGGTCGCAGGTGTAGTCGTCCGTACCGCCCGCGATCAGCATCGGCTCGATGGCGAGGACCATGCCGGGGCGCAGCTTCGTACCGCGTCCCGGCGGGCCCTCGTTGGGGACGCCCGGGTCCTCGTGCATGGCGCGGCCGATGCCGTGGCCGCCGAAGCCGTCCGGGACGCCGTACCCGGCGGCGCGGCAGGTGGTGCCGATGGCGTGGGCGATGTCGCCGATCCTGTTCCCCGGTACGGCGGCGGCGATCCCGGCCGCGAGGGCCGCCTCGGAGGTCTCGATCAGCCGGAGGTCGGCGGGGCGGGCCCGGCCGACCGTGAAGCTGACCGCCGCGTCCCCGGCCCAGCCGCCGAGCAGCGCCCCGAAGTCGGCGCTGACCAGGTCGCCGTCCCGCAGCCGGTCGTCTCCGGGGATGCCGTGCACGATCGCGTCGTTCACCGAGAGGCACAGCGCGGCGGGGAAGGGCACCGGTGCGAACCGCGGCCGGTAGCCCAGGAAGGGCGAGGTGGCGCCGGCCTCGCGGAGCACCTCGCGCGCCACCCGGTCCAGGTCCAGCGGGGACACTCCCACGTCGGCGGCCTCCCGTACGGCGGCCAGGGCGCGGGCGACCACCCGGCCCGCGGCGCGCATCTCGTCGATCTCTCGGTCCGTCTTCAGAATCACCATGCCAATAACTATACCGGTATAACAATGACGGGATAGTTATTGGTGTGCGGGGTAGGATGAGGGCATGGTCCGTACCCCTCTCACCCCCGAAGAGCGCGAGCGAGGCGAGCGGCTCGGCGCGCTGCTGCGCGAGGCCCGCGGCAGCCGCAGCATGGTCGAGGTCGCGGCCGGCGCCGGGCTCTCCGCCGAGACCCTGCGCAAGATCGAGACCGGCCGCGCGCCCACGCCCGCCTTCTTCACGGTCGCCGCCCTCGCCGACGCGCTCGGCCTCTCCCTGGACGACGTACTGCGGCGCTGCGTGGTCGTGCCCGTCTAGCCGGGGCGACCTGCCCCTGCCGTGCGGGCGGCCCGGCGGCCGAACGGCGCAATCGGCGGTGGGGCTCCGGAGCGCGGGGCAAGCGTGAAGGCGTGTCAGCCGTGAACGCATCCGCGAGAGTCGGATTCGCCGTCCTCGGCGCACTCCTCGCGGGCGGCCTGCTGCTCGCGGCGTGCGCCGCCCCCGAGGACCGCCCGCGCGCCGGCGAGGTGGTCTTCCGTCATCGGGGCGTCGTCGTCGGCCGTGAGGGCCGCGCCGCCCACGCCCGCAAGGCCGTGCAGATCATGGACGCCTGGCCGGCCGTGATGGAGCAGCGCCGCGAGGACGACGCCGGACTCCGGGCCGCCCACGTCGACGGCATCGCCCAGGAGACCTGCCGCAACCTCATGCGCGTCGGCCACGCGCTTGCCGCGTCCGCGTACATCGCCGAGACCGCCTGGCACCAGGGCGTCGACCCGTACGGGGAGCAGTCCGCCCGGCTGCGCACCTGGAGTTCCACTCGAAGTACCGGCCCGGGGCCGAGGCCCCGCCGTGGCTGTGCGGGGGCCGGGTGGAGCGGACCATGGGGCCCGGCCCGGAGGTGGACCTGCACCGCTACGAGGCGCGGACCGGCGCGAAGCTCCCGTACGCCCGGGCACCGGTCGAGAAGACCCGGCCGGCCGGGACGGGACGGGCTGTTCGTGGCCCGGGAGACGGTCGGCCCCGCAGAGGCCCCGCCGGCCTGACACGGCCCACGGGACGCGCCTAGGGTGCCGGTATGGATCTCGAGGAGCTCGGCAGAGCGCGCTACATCAGTCTCACCACCTTCCGCAAGGACGGCACGCCCGTGGCGACCCCGGTGTGGGCCGTGGCCGACGGTGGCGAGCTGTATGTGTGGACGCGCACCGATACGTGGAAGGTCAAGCGGATCCGCAACAACGGGCGGGTCACGGTCGCCGCGTGCGACGTACGCGGGCGCGTCCGGGACGGGGCGCCGGTGCACGAGGGCGAGGCCCGGCTGCTCGACGAGGCGGGGCTGCGGCGGGTGCGGAAGCTGATGTCGCGCAAGTACACGTGGCAGTACTGGTTGGTGGACGTGCCCGCCACCCTGGCGCGCCGGGGCAAGCGTCCCCACACCGCGATCGCCGTCAAGCTTTGAGACTCCCGTAGCCCGCCCGTAACACGGGTGGGATCCAATGCGCCCATGGAGACCGCGACTTCACTGGCGATCAGTCAACTCTCCGGATACTTGCGGGGATTGACGCAGAGACTGGATCCCGGGGCCGGCTGGTACGGGGAGTTCCTGCGCCGGGACCCGGACGGTGTGCGGGCCTGTCTCGACGGGGCGGCGATGCCCCCGTGGGACCTGGTGGAATCGCTGCTGCGGGACCTGGCCGGGGCGCGGGGCGCGGAGTTCGCGGCGCGGGAGACCGCGTACGCGGCCCAGCTGCGGGCCGTGGCCGTCGCCGCCTGGGACCGGCTGCCCGGCGGCGAGGGGGAGCTGCGGACCCTGCTCGCGGCGGCCGTCGAACAGCGGGCCGAGTCGCAGACGGCCCTGCGGAGCCTGACCGTACGGCTCGCCGGGACCGCCGACCGGGCGGAGACGGACGCCCTCACCCGGGAACTCGCCTGGGCCCAGGACGACGTGGCCCGCGCCGCGGCCCGCCACGAGGACCTGGCGGCCCGGCTGCGCGCCCTGCGGGCCGGCCCCGACGGGCAGTGGCCCCGGCCGGAGGGGGCGCAGTGGCTGCCCGGGGTGCCCCGGCAGCGGATGGCGCGGACCGAACCGCCCGCCGATCCCCCCGCCGCGGGGCAGGACATGGCGGCCGTCGCCGCCGAGCCGCCCCCCGCGCGGGTCGAGGTGCCGGTCGGCCGTGCCGAGGGGCGGTGGCTGCGCGGCGCGCGGCGCGCCGGAGGCGCCCGGTACGCGGGATCGGCGGCCCCCGAGGCCCCGGCCTTCACTCCGCCGCCGGGCCACCCCGGCGGGGACGGCATGCCCGACGCCGGTCCCGGCGCCGCGCTCCCCGCGCCGCGCGGGGCCCGCTTCGGCAGCCCGGACCCCGAACCCCGGGCCCACGGCGACGGCCCGGCCGCACAGGACCCCGCGCACCGGGCCGGGCAGCACCCCGACGCGCAGCACCCGGCCGCGCAGGACCCCGTGCACCGGGCCGGGCCGGCCTCCGCAGGCGATCCCGGAGCCGTCGCCGCGGCCCTCCTCGCGCTGCGCGCGCAGGGCCGCAGCGGCGAGGCGCACGCCCTGCTGTGCGAGGCCGCGGCCCGGCCCGCCGACCAGCTGCCGGGGCTCGCCGCCGAGCTGACCCGGGCCGGCCTCGCGGCCGACTGGGCCACCCTGCTGTGGGAGGCGGCCTCGCTCCCGCCCGAGCAACTCGCGGCCGCCGCCGCCGCCCTCGGCGCCGCGGGCCGGGAGGCCGACTGCGACGCCCTGCTGCGCCAGGGCGTCGCCCGCCCCGTGGCCGAGGTCGCGGACGCGGCCCTCGCCCTCGGCGGGGCCGGCCGGATCCGCGAGGCCGACGCCCTGCTCGGCGCCTTCGTCCGGGTGCGCACCGCCGAGGAGGCCGCGGGGCTGGCCCGGCGGGACCCGCAGTGGTTCGCCCCGCGGCTGCTCCAGGTGGCCCGGGCGCTGCCCGGAACGCGCCACCGCGATCTGGTGCACGCCCTGCGCGTGGCGGGCATCGCGAGCGCGTAGTGGCGGGCATCGCGCGTGCGCAGGGGCGCCGGGCCGGCTCGTTCGGATCGTGCCGGGCACGGCACCGGACGCCGCGGGCCCGGGCCGCCCCGATCCGAACGAGACGGCCTATCCCGCCCGCCCGATGACCGCATTCGATCGCGTGGCGACGTAACGTGATCGACTACTCCAACCGCGCACGGCGCTCTTGCCCCAGGCTGTGACGAGGCCTACGTTCGACTCCCTACGCACACCGTCTACGTGCGTAGAACCCGGCGTTCCCGTCGCGAGGAGCAGCTCATGGCCCAAGTCGTCCGCGCCGCGCTGGTCCAGGCCACCTGGACCGGAGACACCGAATCGATGATCACCAAGCACGAGGAGTACGCCCGCCGGGCGGCCGCCGAGGGTGCGAAGGTCATCGGCTTCCAAGAAGTCTTCAACGCCCCCTACTTCTGCCAGGTCCAGGAGCCCGAGCACTACCGCTGGGCCGAGGCGGTCCCCGACGGCCCGACCGTCCGCCGGATGCAGGACCTCGCCCGTGAGACCGGCATGGTGATCGTCGTACCGGTCTTCGAGCTGGAGAGCGAGGGCTTCTACTACAACACCGCCGCCGTCATCGACGCCGACGGCAGCTACCTGGGCAAGTACCGCAAGCACCACATCCCGCAGGTCAAAGGTTTCTGGGAGAAGTACTACTTCCGTCCGGGCAACCTCGGCTGGCCTGTCTTCGACACCGCCGTCGGCCGGATCGGCGTCTACATCTGCTACGACCGTCACTTCCCCGAGGGGTGGCGCCAACTGGGGCTGGCCGGAGCGCAGCTGGTCTACAACCCGTCCGCCACCTCCCGAGGCCTGTCCGCGTACCTGTGGCAGCTGGAGCAGCCCGCCTCCGCCGTCGCCAACGAGTACTTCATCGCCGCCATCAACCGGGTCGGCCAGGAGGAGTACGGCGACAACGACTTCTACGGCACCAGCTACTTCGTCGACCCGCGCGGTCAGTTCGTCGGGGAGGTCGCCAGCGACAAGGACGAGGAACTCGTCGTCCGCGACCTCGACTTCGACCTGATCAAGGAGGTCCGCGACCAGTGGGCCTTCTACCGCGACCGCCGACCCGACGCCTACGGAGGACTCGTACAGCCGTGACCAACCCGACCCCGCTCCACATCCGCCACCGCACCGTCCTGCCCGACTGGCTCGCGCTCTACTACAAGCACCCCATCGAGCTCACCCACGGCGAGGGCCGCCACGTCTGGGACGCGGACGGCAACCGCTACCTCGACTTCTTCGGCGGCATCCTCACCACGATGACCGCACACGCCCTGCCCGAGGTCACCAAGGCCGTGTCCGAGCAGGCCGGGCGGATCATCCACTCCTCCACCCTCTACCTGAACCGGCCGATGGTCGAGCTGGCCGAGCGGGTCGCAGCCCTCTCCGGCATCCCCGACGCCCGGGTCTTCTTCACCACCTCCGGCACCGAGGCCAACGACACCGCCCTGCTGCTCGCGACGACGTACCGCCGGTCCAACCAGATCCTGGCGATGCGCAACAGCTACCACGGCCGTTCCTTCTCCACCGTCTCGATCACCGGCAACCGCGGCTGGTCCCCGACCAGCCTCTCCCCGCTGCAGACGTACTACGTCCAGGGCGCCGTCCGCACCCGCGGCCCGCTCGCCCACCTGGACGACGACGCCTTCACCGCCGCCGCCGCCCGGGACCTGGAGGACGTACTCGGTCAGGCCCGCGGGGGAGTGGCCGCCCTCATCGCCGAACCCATCCAGGGGGTCGGCGGCTTCACCTCCCCGCCCGACGGCCTCTACGGAGCCTTCCGCGAGGTGCTCGACCGCCACGGCATCCTGTGGATCAGCGACGAGGTGCAGACCGGCTGGGGCCGCACGGGCGACAACTTCTGGGGCTGGCAGGCGCACGCCCAGAACGGCCCGCCGGACATCCTCACCTTCGCCAAGGGCATCGGCAACGGCATGTCCATCGGCGGGGTCGTGGCCCGCGCCGAGGTGATGAACTGCCTGGACTCCAACTCCATCTCCACCTTCGGCGGCTCCCCGGTCACCATGGCGGCCGGCGTCGCCAACCTCGCGTACCTGCTGGAGCACGACCTCCAGGGCAACGCCCGGCGCGTCGGCGGACTGCTCCTGGAGCGGCTGCGCGGGATCGCCGCCACCGTGCCCGCCGTACGGGAGGTCCGCGGCCGGGGCCTGATGGCCGGACTGGAACTGACCAGGCCGGGCACCGACGAGGCCGACCCGGACGCGGCCGCCGCCGTCCTGGAGGCGGCCCGCGAAGGCGGTCTGCTGCTCGGCAAGGGCGGTGGGTACAACACCAGCGTGCTGCGCATCGCGCCGCCGCTCTCCCTCACCGTCGCCGAGGCGGAAGAGGGCGCCGAGATCCTCGAACAGGCATTGCGCAGCATCCAGTAGGGGGATCACATGAGCATCCGCACCCTGATCCGCGGCGGCCTCGTCATCACCGCCGCCGACGAAGTGCACGCGGACGTCCTGATCGAGGACGGCCGCGTGGCGGCGCTGGCCGCGCACGCCTCCGCGGCCGCCGAGGCCTGGACGGCCGACCGCACGATCGACGCCACCGGGAAGTACGTCATCCCGGGCGGGGTCGACGCGCACACCCACATGGAACTTCCCTTCGGCGGCACCGCCGCCTCCGACACCTTCGAGACCGGCACCCGGGCCGCCGCCTGGGGCGGCACCACCACCATCGTCGACTTCGCCGTGCAGAGCGTGGGCCACTCCCTGCGCGAGGGGCTGGACACCTGGTACGCCAAGGCCGACGGCAACTGCGCCGTCGACTACGCCTTCCACATGATCCTCTCGGACGTCAACGAGAGAACCCTCAAGGAGATGGACCACCTCGTCGGCGAGGGAGTCACCTCCTTCAAGCTGTTCATGGCCTACCCCGGAGTCTTCTACAGCGACGACGGGCAGATCCTGCGCGCCATGCAGCGCGGCGCCGCCAACGGCGGGCTGATCATGATGCACGCCGAGAACGGCATCGCGATCGACGTCCTCGTCGAACAGGCCCTCGCCCGCGGGGAGACCGACCCCCGCCACCACGGCGAGGTCCGCAAGGTGCTCCTCGAGGCCGAGGCCACCCACCGGGCGATCCAGCTGGCGCGGGTCGCGGGCGCCCCGCTCTACGTGGTCCACGTCTCGGCGGAGGAAGCGGTCGCCGAGCTGGCCGCCGCCCGCGACAAGGGCCTGCCGGTCTTCGGGGAGACCTGTCCGCAGTACCTGTTCCTGTCCACCGACAACCTGGAGGAGCCCGACTTCCAGGGCGCCAAGTACGTCTGCTCCACACCGCTGCGCCCCCGCGAGCACCAGGCGGCGCTGTGGCGGGGCCTGCGGACCAATGACCTCCAGGTGGTCTCCACCGACCACTGCCCGTTCTGCTTCCGCGGCCAGAAGGAGCTGGGCCGCGGGGACTTCTCCAAGATCCCCAACGGGCTGCCGGGGGTGGAGAACCGCATGGACCTCCTCCACCAGGCCGTCCTGGACGGGCACATCAGCCGCCGACGCTGGATCGAGATCGCCTGTGCGAGCCCGGCCCGGATGTTCGGCCTCTACCCGCAGAAGGGCACCATCGCGCCGGGCTCCGACGCCGACATCGTCCTCTACGATCCGCACGCCGAGCAGGTCATCTCCGCCGAGACGCACCACATGAACGTGGACTACTCGGCGTACGAGGGCAAGCGGATCACCGGACGCGTCGACACCGTGCTCTCGCGCGGTGAACTCGTCGTCGACCAGCGCGAATTCACCGGCCGGGCCGGCCACGGCGCCTTCGTCCCCCGCTCCACCTGCCAGTACCTGTAAAGAGCGTCAAGGAGCCGCCCGTATGGACTTCGGCCTCGTCCTGCAGACCGACCCACCCGCCTCCCAGGTCATCAGCCTCATGAAGCGCGCCGAACGCAACGGCTTCCGCTACGGCTGGACCTTCGACTCCGCCGTGCTGTGGCAGGAGCCGTTCGTCATCTACAGCCAGATCCTGGAACACACCCGCAAGCTCCACATCGGCCCCATGGTCACCAACCCCGGCACCCGCACCTGGGAGGTGACCGCCTCCACCTTCGCGACCCTCAACGACATGTACGGCAACCGCACCGTCTGCGGGATCGGGCGCGGCGACTCGGCGATGCGGGTCGCCGGGCGCAAGCCCAACACCCTGGCCCGGCTCGGCGAGGCCATCGACGTCATCCGGGACCTGGCCGAGGGCCGCGAGGCCCTGGTGGACGGCAACCCGGTCCGCCTGCCGTGGGTCCGCGACGGGAAGCTCCCCGTGTGGATGGCGGCGTACGGCCCCAAGGCGCTGGCCCTGGCGGGTGAGAAGGCCGACGGGTTCATCCTCCAGCTCGCCGACCTCTACCTCACCGAGTGGATGGTCAAGTCGGTCCGCGAGGCCGCCGCGGCGGCCGGCCGCGACCCGGCGGAGATCACCATCTGCGTGGCGGCGCCCGCGTACGTGAGCGAGGACCTCGCGCACGCCCGCGACCAGTGCCGCTGGTTCGGCGGGATGGTCGGCAACCACGTCGCCGACCTGGTGACGCGCTACGGCGAGCACTCCTCGATGGTCCCCGACGACCTCACCGAGTACATCAAGGCCCGCCAGGGCTACGACTACAGCCACCACGGGCGGGCCGGGAACCCGTCCACCGACTTCGTCCCCGACGAGATCGTCGACCGCTTCTGCCTGCTGGGCCCGGCCGAGGCGCACATCGAGAAGCTGCGGGCCCTGCGCGACCTCGGCGTGGACCAGTTCGCCCTGTACGACATGCACGACGCCCGGGAGGCCACGATCGACGCGTACGGCCGGCACATCATCCCGGTGCTGCGCGACTGACGCCACGGACCGCCGGCGGGGGCCGCTTCGGTTCCCGCCGGCGGTCCCCGCCGGCCGGTGCCCACCCCGTCCCCGGGCCCCTTCGCGGCCGCGCGGGCCGGTGCCCACCGGGGCCGTGAGGCGCGGCCTCCCGGGGCGGTTCACCGGGCGGACACCCGGTGTCCAGCCTCCCGTCCGGGATTGGCGGTGGGGTTTGTCGGTCGGGCGTGCTTTGCTGGAGGCATGATCGATGAGTTCCTGGCCCATAACCTGCCCGATGTGGAAGAGGCCGTCCGCAAGGCGGCGGCGATCGAGATCATGCCGAGATTCAGGCAGCTCGCCGAGCACGAGGTCGACGAGAAGAGCGGCCCCCACGACCTGGTGACCGTGGCCGACCGCAAGGCCGAGGAACACCTGACGGCCGCCCTGACCCGGCTGCTGCCCGGCTCGGCCGTGGTCGGCGAGGAGGCCGTGCACGCCGACCCGGCCGTGTACGCGGCGCTGCGGGCCGACGCCCCGGTGTGGATCGTGGACCCCGTCGACGGCACCCGCCAGTTCGTGAACGGTGACCCCGCCTTCTGCACCCTGGTCGCCCTGGCCCAGCGCGGGGAGATCCTCGCCTCCTGGACCTTCGCCCCGGCGCTGGAGGAGCTGGCGACCGCCGTGCGCGGGCAGGGGGCGTACGTCAACGGCGAGCGGATCCACAGCGGTTCGCCGGAGCCGGGGGCCGCGCTGCGGGTCGCCATCGCCCACCCGCTGTACACCAGTGACGAGAACAAGCGCACGCTCGCCCGGCTGGACGTGCCCGGGGTCGCGGCCCGCCCGTGCGGTTCGGCGGGCCTGGAGTACCTGAAGGTGGCCCGCGGCGAGATGGACGGCCTGGCCTTCACCTGGCCCTCGGCCTGGGACCACGCGGCCGGGCTGCTGCTGGTCGCGGAGGCCGGCGGCGCGCAGAGCACGGTCGACGGAGTCCCCTTCCGGGTGGACCGGGACAACGCGCTGCCGTTCGCCGTCGGCCGCGACGAGGCCACCGCCGTCCGTATCCGCGAGCTGCTCAAGGGCGCCTGAGCGGGTCCGGGCGGGTCCGGGCGGGTTCGGGCGGGCCCCGGACGGATTCAGGGGTGTCCGGCCGGCCGCGTAGGGCGCAATATCCTGGGGGTGCAGGCGCCGCCGGAAACGAAGGAGTCGCAAGTGCCGTCGATTCTCGATGTGGTCGTGGTGGGGGCGGGGCCCAACGGGCTGACGGCCGCCGTCGAACTGGCCCGGCGCGGCTTCTCGGTGGCCGTGTTCGAAGCCGCCGACACGGTCGGCGGCGGCGCCAGGACCGAGGAGCTCACCCTCCCCGGCTTCCGGCACGACCCCTGCTCGGCGGTGCACCCGCTCGGCGCCGGCTCGCCGGTCTTCGCCACGATGCCGCTGAAGCGGTACGGGCTGGAGTGGCTGCACGCCCCGCTGCCCATGGCGCACCCCTTCGACGACGGCACGGCCGCCGTCCTGTCCCGCTCGGTCGCGGAGACGGCGGCGTCCCTCGGGCCGCGCGACGCGGGTGCCTACCGGCGCCTGGTCGGACCGTTCCTCGGCAAATGGGACACCCTGGCCCGGGACTTCATGTCGCTGCCGAGCACCGCTCTGCCCCGGGATCCGCTCACGCTCGCCCGGTTCGGGCTCGCCGGGCTGCCGCCCGCCACCTGGCTCCTGAGCCGCTTCCGCGACGAACGGGCCCGAGCCCTCTTCGCGGGCATGGTCGCGCACGTCATCGCACCGCTCGACGGGATCGCCACCAGCGCCGTCGGCCTCGTCTTCGCACTGGCCGCGCACGCGAACGGCTGGCCCATGCCGCGCGGCGGCTCGCAGTCCGTCTCCGACGCCCTCGCCGGGTACCTGCGCGACCTCGGCGGGACCATCCACACCGGCTTCGAGGTCAAGCGGCTCGACGACCTGCCGCCGGCCCGCACCTACGTCTTCGACACCTCGCCGACCGCACTGGCCCGGATCGCCCGCCTGGGCCGCGCGTACGACGGCTACCGGTACGGCGCCTCCGTGTTCAAGCTCGACTACGCACTGGACGGACCGGTCCCGTGGACGGCCGAGGAACCGCGCCGCGCCGGCACCGTGCAGATCGGCCCGCGCGCCCGGGACATCGACGCCGCCCTGCAGCTCGCCGCGGGAGGCCGGGCCCCGCGCGCCCCCTTCCTCATCACGGCGCAGCCCAGCCTGGTGGACCCCGGCCGGGCGCCCGAGGGCAAGCACGTCTTCTGGGCCTACGGGCACGTCCCCGCGGGCTGGGACGGCGACCTCACCGAGGCCGTCGAAACCCAACTGGAGCGCTTCGCCCCCGGCTTCCGCGACCTGGTCCTCGCCCGCGCCACCGCGGGTCCGCCCCAGCTCGCCGCCCGCAACCCGAACTACGTGGGCGGCGACATCGCCTGCGGGGCCGCCTCGGGACTGCAGCTCCTGCTGCGCCCCAAGCTGTCCCTCACCCCGTACACGACGGCCCACCCGGCGGTCTTCCTGTGCTCCTCCGCGACGCCGCCCGGCCCGGGCGTGCACGGCATGTCCGGGCACAACGCCGCCAAGGCGGTCTGGCGTCACCTGCGGAAGGACTCCTGATGGCCCGTATCGTCCTGGTCCGCGGCGACATCACCGCCGAGAAGGCCGACGCGATCGTCAATGCGGCCAACTCCTCGCTGCTCGGCGGCGGCGGGGTCGACGGGGCCATCCACCGGCGCGGCGGCCCGGAGATCCTCGCGGCCTGCGAGGACCTGCGCCGCTCGCACTACGGCAAGGGCCTGGCGACGGGCCGGGCCGTCGCCACCACGGCCGGCCGGCTCCCCGCCGACCACGTCATCCACACGGTGGGCCCGGTCTGGTCCCGCGAGGAGGACCGCTCCGAGCTGCTGGCCTCCTGCTACCGCGAATCGCTGCGGGTCGCCGACGAGCTGGGGGCCCGTACGGTCGCGTTCCCGGCCATCTCCACCGGCATCTACGGCTGGCCCATGGACGACGGGGCGCGCATCGCGGTGGAGACGGTGCGCAGCGCCCGTACCGAGGTGCAGGAGGTGCGGTTCGTGCTCTACGACGCGGCCGCCTTCGAGGCCTTCGAGGCGGCGGTGGCCGGCTCCCGCTGAGGCGGACGCGCCTGCGTCACCGCGGCGATCGCCGTGACGCCCCCGGGGCGGGCCGCGGGTAGGTCCGGGACTGCTTGACGCTGCCGAACGCGAAGCTCGATTCGATCGAGGCGATCCCGGGAATGGCGTGGATCCGGTGGCGCACCAGGGATTCGTAGGCTTCGAGGTCCTCGATGACGACCCGCAGCAGGTAGTCGCTGCTGCCCGCCATCAGGTAGCAGTCCTGGATGTGCTCGATGACCGCGACGTGCTCCTCGAACTGCCGCACCGCCTCCGCCGTGTGCCGCTCCAGCCGGATCCGCACGAAGACGGTGACCGGGAGCCCGAAGGCGACCTGGTCGACCATGGCCGTGTAGCCGCGGATCAGACCCGCCTCCTCCAGCCGCCGCACACGGCGCAGGCAGGGGGAGGGGGACAGCCGGACACGGTCCGCCAGGTCCTGGTTGGACAGGCGCCCGTCGGCCTGCAATTCCCTGATGATCTGCAGATCGACTGCGTCCATGGCCACTCCTTGGCAGATTCTGCCCCAAACGTATGTCCGAGAGGCAGAACTGGCAATCGGCTGCCCCGCCCCAAGCCCTAGCGTTGCCCTGCACGGACCGGATCGGTCCGGGTCCCAGAGGCTGGAGCAATTCCTTGGTCGCGACGAACACCACCCGGGCGACCCTGCCTCCCGATGCGGCGGGCCCGCAGGCCGGACACCCCGGCCGGCGCGGGCTCTCCCCACAGGCCGAGGGCATGCTGGCGCTGCTGGTGACCGTGTCGATCTGGGCGGCATTCGCGCTCAGCGCCCGCGCCCTGAGCGGCTCCTCCCTGCTCCCCGCCGACGCGGCCCTGCTGCGCTTCGGAGTCCCCCTCGTCGTCCTGTTCCCCGCCCTGTGGCGGCGCCGTCGCGCCATCGCCGCGGTACGGCCCGGACCCGCCGTGAAGATCATCTGTGGTGCGGGGGTGCCCTTCTTCCTGGCCGCGATGCACGGCGGCGCCCTGACCTCCGCCGCCTTCGTCGGCTCCATCGTCCCCGGCATGGTCCCGTTGTTCGTCTCCGTGATCATGATCCGCCGCGGCCACGGCGCGCCCCGGGGCACCCAGGCGGCCGGGCTCGCGCTGATCGCGGCCGGTGTGATCGCCCTCGTCTGGCGCTACGTGGTCCCGGTGGACACCGACGTACTCGCGGGCGCCGGAACGCTCCTCGTCGCCAGCGGGCTGTGGGCCCTCTACACCGTGGGACTGCGCGAGGTGGACCTCGACCCCGTCGGTTCGATCGGCCTGCTGTGCCTGCCCTCCTTCGCCGTGATCGGGGTCCTCGTCCTGACCGGGGTGCTCCCGACCGGCATCGCACACGCCGCGGGCAGCGACATCGCGCTGTTCCTCGTCGTGCAGGGGCTGGGCGTCGGACTGTGCGCGGGCCTGCTGTACGCCTTCGCCATCCGCCGGCTCGGCGCCGAGCGCAGCGCCGTCGTCGGCAGCCTCAGCCCCGTCGCCGTCGTCCTGCTCGCCGTCCCGCTGCTCGGCGAGACACCGACCCTCGCCGTGCTCGTCGGCGTACCCCTCATCACCGCCGGCGTCGTCCTCGCCAACCGCCGCCCACGACCCAAGGTTCCCGCAGATGCTTGAGCTCCTCCCCCCGCCGCCCACCGACCCGCTGTGGGACCTGACCTACGAGTTCGGCACCGACGAGCGGCCCGAACGCCTCAACCTCGTCCTCGGCGTCTACCGGGACCAGACGGGCACCACGCCCGTCATGACCGCCGTGCGCGAGGCCGAGATCCGGCTGGCGGAGCGCTCCGACTCCAAGGAGTACCGCGGGCTCTCCGGCAACGCCGCCTTCAACCGCTCCCTGCTGGAGCTGGTCCTGGGCCCGAGCGGGCCCGCCGACCGGGCCGCGGCCGTCCAGACCGTCGCGGGCTCAGGCGCACTGCGGCTGCTGGCCGACCTGATCTGCCGGACCCGCCCCGGCACCACGGTGTGGATCAGCGACCCCGCCTACGTCAACCACCGGCCCATCCTGGAGGCCGCCGGGCTGCGCGTGCGCACCTACGGCTGGCGCGACGCCGAGGGCGGCTTCGACACCTCCGGCGTGCTCGGCGAACTGCGGAACGCCCAGCGCGACGACGTCGTCCTGCTCCAGGGCTGCTGCCACAACCCCACCGGTGTGGACCCGCTGCTCGACGACTGGGAGGCGCTCGCCGAGTCGGCCGTCCGCGGCGGCTGGGTGCCCTTCGTCGACCTGGCCTACCACGGGCTCGGCGACGGCCTGGAGGCCGACCTGCTGGCCACCCGGATGCTCGCGGCCCGCGTCCCGGAGATGCTGATCGCGGTCAGCTGCTCCAAGAACTTCGGCCTCTACAGCGACCGCGTCGGCTGCGCCATCGTGATCGGCGCCTCCGGCCAGGCCGTCCGGCACGCCGAGACGACCCTGCAGAACGCCGCCCGGACCCTCTACTCGATGCCGCCCGAGCACGGCGCCGCCGTCGTGACCACGATCCTGCAGGACGAGGGACTGCGCGCCGCCTGGCGGGCGGAGCTGGAGGTCATGCGGGGCCGGATCATGGACAACCGGGCCGATCTGATCGCCCACCTGAGCACGCTCGGCTGCGCGGAACAGGCTCGCTCCCTCGCCCGGCAGAAGGGCATGTTCTCGATGCTGCCGCTGTCCTCGCACCAGATGCTCCGGCTGCGCAGGCAGTACGCCGTCTACGGGACGACCTCGGGGCGCATCAACATCGCGGGCATCCCGGCCCACCGGATCCCCGACCTCGCCCGGGGCATCGCGGGCGTCCTCGACGGCCCCGACACGGCCGACCGGCTCCGGACGCTCCCGCGGCAGCAGACCGGACCCGCCGCCGCCGTACTGCCGTAGGGGTGCCCTGCCGATCGGGCCGGCCTCGAGGCGCCACCCGCCGCCGCGGCGGCGGGCGTACGACGACGGCGGGCGTACGACGGCGGACACAGAGCCCCGCGCCCACGCCTCGGATAGGGTGATTCGGTAGGAATCAGGCCCCCCGGGTTGAGGTCGGTGCGTTGGACACTTACCAGTCGACGAGCGAGGTGCCGGATCAGCCGGCCGCGGCTGTCGGGTACGCCGGCGTGCTCCGCGAGCTGCTCCCGATCGCACTGTGGCGGGAGGACGCCGACGGACGCATCGTGGAGTGGTCGCTGGCCGCCCAGGACCTGCTCGGGCACCGCCCCGAGGACATCATCGGGCTGCCCGGCAGCGCCGTGCTGGTCCCCGAGGCCAACCACGATCTCGCCGACCAGCTGACGCGGCGCGTCCAGGCCGGCGAGACCGTCGTCGGCACCCTCCCCGTGCGCCACCGCGACGGCCACCGGGTGCCGATGGAGATGTGGATCGTCCCCGCCGTGGACCGGCAGGGCCGGATGGGGGCCATGCTCATCGCCGTGGAGACCTCCGAGGTCCTCCACATGCGGGACTCGCTGGCCGCCCTCCAGAGCCTCTTCACCCAGTCGCCCATAGGACTCGCCACCCTCGGCACCGACCTGCGGTTCCTCCGGGTCAACGACGCCCTGGCCCGGATGAACGGCGTCTCCGCCGCCGAGCACCTCGGCAAACGGCTCACCGAGGTCGTTCCCGGGGTGAACGCAGTCGCCCTGGAGGCGACGATGCAGCAGGTCCTCGAACGGGGCACCGCCGTCGTCGACGTCCGCCGCACCGGCCGGACCCCCGCCGACCCGGACAACGACCACACCTGGTCCTGCTCGTACGCCCCGCTGCTGGACGGCTCCGGCCGGGCCCTCGGCGTGATCGCCTCGCTCATCGACATCACCGACGGCCAGCGCGCCCAGGCCGACGCCGAACGGGCCCGGCACCGGTTCGCGCTGCTCGCGGAGGCGGGCACCCGCATCGGCACCACCCTGGACCTCCACCAGACCGCCCAGGAGATCGTGGACGTCCTGGTACCGCAGCTCGCGGACTCGGCCGACGTACAACTGCTCGAAGCCGTACTGGGCCCCGACGAGGGCCCGGTCCCCACGGCCTCCACCCGCGGTGTCCTGCGCCGCCTGGCGGCCCGCTTCCCCGACCCGACCGCCCCCACCGCGAAACTCGCTCCCGGACAGACCTTCCAGATCCCCACGGGCACCTCCTACGAGCAGGTCATCGCCGAGGGCCGGCCCATGAACCTCTACCTCGCCGACATCCCCGCACTGATCACCTCCCCCCGCGCCGAGGCCCTGCGCACCTACCTCGCCACCCTCGGCTCGGCCCGGCTGGTCCCCCTGGTCGCCCGCGGCACCGTGCTCGGCGCGGTCGCCGTGACCCGCACGCGGGAGCGGGAGCCCTTCGACGAGCAGGACTACGTCCTCGTCGACGAACTGGTCGCCCGCGCGGCCCTCAACATCGACAACGCCCGGATGTACACCCTCCAGCGCCAGGCCGCCCTGACCCTTCAGCGCAGCCTCACCAACAGCGCACTGCCCGAGGTCCCCGGCCTCGAACTCACCGGGCGCTACCTGCCCGCCAGCGACCACGACGTCGGCGGGGACTGGTTCGACGCCATCCCGCTGCCCGGCGGCCGGACCGGGCTGGTCATCGGGGACGTCATGGGCCACGGGATCCACGCGGCGGCCGTCATGGGTCAGCTGCGCACGGCCGTACGGACCCTCGCGCGCCACGACGTACCGCCCGCGCAGCTGCTCAGCTCCCTCGACGCCGTCGTGGCCGACCTGGGCGAGGACGAGATGGCCACCTGCGTGTACGCCGTCCACGACGCGGCGTCCGGCGTCTGCGTGATCGCCCGGGCCGGCCATCCGCCGCCCGCCGTGGTCACCCCCGACGGGAACATCACCTTCCTCGACGGCCCGCCCGGGACCCCGCTGGGCGCGGGCGGCCAGGACTTCCGCACCGAGGAGGTGCGGCTGCCCCCGGGGAGCCTGCTCGTGCTCTACACCGACGGCCTCATCGAGGCCCGGGACCGGGACCTCGACGAGGGCATGGAGCAGCTGGCGGGGGCCCTGCGCCACGTGGAGCAGCCCCTGGAGGAACTGTGCCGGGGGATCCTGCGGCAGCTGCTTCCGTCCGCCCAGCAGGACGACGTGGCGGTGCTGCTGGCCCGTACCCGCCGGACGTGACCCCGGGGCCCCGGCCCCCCGCTCCCGGTCCCCGTTCCGGGCCCGGCCCCCGGGGCCGGCGGTTCACCAGGCCAGGTCCTCCAGCGCGTCCAGGTCGAGCGGGTCCGCCGCGAGTGGCTCCGGGCCCCCGGTCAGCGGCAGCTCGGCCCAGATGACCTTGCCGCGCTCGGTGTAGCGGGTGCCCCACCGGTCGGCGTACTGGGCGACGAGGAACAGCCCGCGCCCGCCCTCGTCTGTGGTGGCCGCGTACCTCAGGTGCGGCGAGGTGCTGCTGCCGTCGGAGACCTCGCAGATGAGGCTGCGGTCGCGCAGCAGGCGCACCCGCACCGGCGCGCTCCCGTACCGGATGGCGTTGGTGATCAGCTCGCTGAGGATCAGCTCGGTGGTGAAGGAGATCTCCTCCAGCCCCCACGCGGCGAGCTGGGCCGCACCCGCGTTGCGTACGCGCGAGACGGCCGCGGGCTCGCCGGGCACCTCCCACTCGGCGATCCGGTCGGCCTCCAGCCGCCGGGTGTCGGCGACCAGCAGCGCGATGTCATCGCTCGGCACCGGCAGCAGCATGGCGGCGAGCACGTCCGCACAGGCCTGGTCCGGGCTGCGGCCGGGCCGTTCCAGGGTCTCGCCCAGCAGGTGCAGCCCGGCGTCGAAGTCGCGGTGGCGATCCTCCACCAGGCCGTCCGTGAACAGCGCCAGCCGGCTCCCCTCGGGGAGCAGGAACTCCGCCGCCTCGAAGGGCATGCCGCCGACGCCCAGCGGCAGCCCGGCCGGCAGCTCGAGGAACTCCACGTCCGCGCCGGGGCGGATCAGCGCGGGCCCCGGGTGACCGGCGCTGGCCATCAGACAGCGCCCGGAGACCGGGTCGTAGACCGCGTAGAGGCAGGTGGCACCGGTGACCCCGGCCGACTCGGCCACCCCTTCCGGGGCGTCCGCGTTCGCCGCCTCCCCGCCGGGGCCCACGATCCCGATCCCGGTCTCGTTCTGGTCGATCCGGTTGATCAGCTCATCGAGGTGTCCCAGCAGCTCGTCGGGCGGCAGGTCCAGGGTGGAGAAGTTGTGCACCGCGGTCCGCAGCCGGCCCATGGTGGCCGCGGCGTGCACCCCGTGCCCCACCACATCGCCGACCACCAGCGCCACCCGGCCGCCGGGCAGCGGAATCACGTCGAACCAGTCCCCGCCCACCCCGGCCTTCGCGGGCAGATAGCGGAAGGCCACGTCCACGGCGTTCTGGGCGGGCAGCACGCGGGGCAGGAGGCTGCGCTGGAGCGTCACGGCCATCGCGTGCTCGCGGGTGAAGCGGCGGGCGTTGTCGATGGAGACGGCCGCGCGCGCACCCAGTTCGGCCGCGAAGGAACGGTCCTCCTCGTCGAAGGCCTCGGGGGTGTCGGCCCGCCAGAAGTTGGCCATGCCCAGGACCACGCCCCGGGCCTGGAGCGGTACGGAGATCAGCGAGTGCAGCCCGTAGTCCAGGGCCACCCGGGTGCCCTGGGAGTCCTGGGCCCGCCAGCCCATGGCCGCGTTCAGATCGGCCGCGAGCACCGCGTGCCCGGCGTCCAGGGCCGCCGCCATCGGGGCCGTCGGCACGACGAAGCGGATGACGTCGCCGACCGGCTGGAGCGGGGAGTCGGCGCGCACGCCGGTGATGGCCGCCCGGCGCATCTCGGTGTAGACGCCACCCGCCGTCGAGGGCTCCTCACCGTTCAGCACCGGCTCCAGCAGCTCCACCGTGACGAAGTCCGCGAACCGCGGGACGGCGACCTCCGACAGCTCCTCGGCCGTCCGCACCACGTCGAGGGTCGTACCGATCCGCACACCGGCGTCGTAGAGCAGCTGGAGCCGGCCGCGGGCCACCTCGGCCCGTCCGGAGAGCGCGGCGAGCTCGGTGGAGTCGCGCAGGGTCACGACGCTGCCGGTGGACATGCCGTTGTACTGCGCGGTGGGCCGTACGTTGACGGCGAGCAGCCGGTCGCCCGCCAGGTGCACGTGGTCCGTCACGATCTCGCCCGAGGCGAGCAGTTCGGCGGTGCGCGGGTCGAGGCCGAGGTCGCCGACGTGCCGGCCGTCGGCCTCCTCCGGCAGGCCGAGCAGCCGGCGGGCCTCGTCGTTGGCCAGGACGAGGTGCTGGTCCGCGCTGATGATGACGACGCCCTCGCGCACCGCGTGCAGGACGGCCTCGTGGTGCTCGTTGATCCGGCTCATCTCGGCGGCGCCCAGCCCGCGGGTCTGGCGCCGCAGCCGGCGGCTGACCAGGGCGGCGCCGCCGGTTCCGAGCAGCAGGGCGCCCGCCGCCGCGCCGAGCAGCAGCGGGAGCTGGCCCTCGACCACCTCGGCGACGTTCTCGACCTCTATGCCGGTGCCGACCAGGCCGACGACGGCCCCGTCGGGGCCCCGTACGGGGACGATGGCCCGGACGGCATCGCTCGGCTCGCCCCTGAAGGTCTCGGTGAAGGCCTGCCCGGCGACGGCGCGGCTGAGGTCACCGGTGGCCCGGCGGCCGATCAGCTCGGGGCGCGAGTCGGTGTAGCGGACCCCGTCGGTGTTCATGACGGCGATGAAATCGACGCCCGAGCCCCGGCGGGCGGCCTCGGCCAGCGGCTGGAGCAGGGCGGTCGGGTCGGTGGAGATGAGCGCCGACGAGATGCCGGGGGCGTGCGCGAAGGCCTCGGCCGCCGCGAGCGACCGGTGACGGGCGTCGCGCTCGCTGTCGTACCGGGCCTGGAACAGCAGCGCCACCACGGCGGCGGCGATCAGCAGCAGCACGATCACCCCCTGGAGGGCGAAGACCTGACCGGCGACGCTGTGTGCCCCCCGGGACAGGCGCGCGAACACGCGCGAACCCCTCCCGGTCGGCTGGCGACCAAAACGTCCGGTCATGAGCCCTTTCTAACACTGTCCGGGGGGTTTGGTGCGGCTGTGGGTGCCGCCGCAGGTGGGGCTGCCGGTACGGAGGAGGCCGCACGGTACGCCCGTGGCCCCAGCCCGACGTGCGCCGTGAAGTGCTGGCGGAAGGTGACCTCGCTGGCGAAACCGGCCCGGCGGGCCACCTCCGGCACCGGATGGTCGGTGCGTTCCAGCAGCTTGCGGGCCGCGTCCAGGCGGTGGCGCAGCAGCCACCGGTGCGGCGTGGTGCCCGTGGCGGCGGCGAAGTGCCGGGCGAAGGAGCGCGGGGACATCCCGGCCCAGCCCGCCAGCGTGGCCACGGACAGCGGCTCGTGCAGCGAGCTCAGGGCGCGCGCCCGTACGGAGACCAGCGCCTCGGCGGTGCGGTCCGCGGCCGGGACGGGCCGGTCCAGGTACTGGGCGTGGTCCCCGATGCGGAAGGGGCCCGTCACCATGGAGCGGGCGACGGAGGCGGCGGCCTCGGCGCCGTGCGCCTCCCGGACCAGGTGCAGGCACAGGTCGATCCCGGAGGCCACCCCGGCGGAGGTCCACAGCCCACCGTCCTCGACGTAGAGCGGGGCCTCCTCGACCACGATCCCGGGGTAGCGGGCGGCGAGCTGCGGGGCCAGCCACCAGTGGGTGACGGCCCGGCGGCCCTCCAGCAGGCCGGCCTCGGCCAGGATGAACGCCCCGGCGCACAGGGCGGCGACCGGCACGCCCCGGGCGTGCGCCTCGCGCAGGGCCGCGAGGACCGGCTCGGGCGTCGGATCGCCCGGCTCGGCCAGCGCCGGTACGACGACCAGGTCCGCGGTGGCCAGCCAGTCGAGCCCCCGGTCGGGCTCCAGGCTCAGCCCGCCGGGCAGAGGTATCGGCCCGGGCTCCGCGGCGCACCGGCGCAGCTCGAAGCCCGGCACCCCGGAGCGGCTGCGGTCCGGGCCCCAGACCTCGGTGATGACGGCGAGGTCGAAGCTGCGGATACCGGGCTGGACGACGATGGCGACGCGGCGCATCCCGCCAGTGTGTCAGGAACCGGGACTGCCAGCCTGGCAGGATCCCATCGGTACGGGGCCCCGTGGCCGCTGTCGGGCGCGCCGCCCGGCGGACAGCATGGAGCCATGACAACGACCGCGATCGAGATCGCCCCCGACAGCGCCCTTCTGGTCATCGACGTGCAGCAGGGCTTCGACGAGGAGTCCTTCTGGGGGCCCCGCAACAACCCGGAGGCGGAGGACAACATCGCGGCCCTGATGGACGCGTGGCACGCGGCCGGCCGCCCGGTGGTCCTGGTCCGGCACGCCTCCGTGCAGCCCGGCTCGGTCCTGGCCGCGGACCACCCCGGCCACGCCTTCAAGGACCTGGTCGAGAAGCGGCGCGACGGGGCCCTGGTGATCACCAAGACCGTGAACTCGGCCTTCTACGGCACCCCGGACCTGGCCGACTGGCTGACGGAGCGGGGCATCGGGCAGCTGGTGCTGGTGGGCATCCAGACCAACATGTGCGTCGAGACCACCGCCCGGATGGCGGGGAACCTGGGCTACGACGTGCTGGTCCCGCTCGACGCCACCCACACCTTCGACCTCGCCGGACCGGCGGGGCTCTCCCTGACGGCGGACGAGCTCGCCGCCGCCACCGCGGTGAACCTCCAGGGCGGCGGGTTCGCCCGCGTGGTCACCACGGCCGAGCTCCTGGCGGCGGAGCCCCGCCGCTCCGGCCTCGTCGGCGTTTGAGGCGCGGGTCCGGGGCGGAGCCCGGTGCCCGGCGGAGCCGGGTTTCCTGGGGCTCCGCCGGGCACCGGACCCCGCGCCTCGAACGCCGACGAGGCTACGAAGAACGCGACCGGGTCAGAGGACGTCGGCGGCGATGTCGGCGGCGACCTGCTCCAGCAGGGGACCCGCGTTCGGGATGGACTTGGCCGGGTCGGGCTCCAGGTCCGTGAGCGGGTACGCCTTGCGGATGCCGGCCCCTTCCAGGGCCTCCTGGGTCAGCAGCAGCCGCCCGCACACCGCCACCACGGGCTTGCCCGCCGCGCGCGCCGCGGCCGCGACACCCGCCGGGGCCTTGCCGTGCAGGGTCTGCTCGTCCAGGGAGCCCTCACCGGTGATGACCAGTGTCGCGCGCTCCAGCGCGGGGGCGAAGCCCAGCACCTCCAGCATCAGCTCGATGCCGGGACGGAACGTGGCGCCGAGCAGCAGGGCCCCGTAGCCGATGCCGCCCGCGCCACCGGCGCCCGGCAGCACCGCGCACTCGGCGGCCTTCGCGCCGATCGACTTCTCCAGCACCACCGCGAAGTGCGCCAGCGCCGCGTCGAGCGTCGCCACGTCCTCGGGCGAGGCCCCCTTCTGCGGGCCGTAGACCGCGGCGCAGCCCTTCGGGCCGGTCAGCGGGTTGTCCACGTCGCTCGCGAGGACGAAGTCCACCTCCGCGAAGCGCGGGTCGATCCCCGACAGGTCGGCCGAGGCCAGCCGGGCCAGAGCGCCGCCGCCCGGACCGACCGGTTCGCCGTTCGCATCAAGGAACACCGCGCCGAGCGCGGCCAGCATGCCGGCGCCGCCGTCAGTGGTGGCACTGCCGCCCACGCCGAAGACGATCGAGCGGGCACCCGCGTCCAGCGCGGCCTTGAGGAGCTCGCCCGAGCCGTACGTGGTCGCCGTCAGCGCGGCGAAGGTGCCCGCCGGCAGCAGCTGTAGCCCGGAGGCCTCCGCCATCTCGACCACCGCGGTGCCCTCGCGCAGCGCGAAGGCGGCCGTGACCTGGTCGCCGAGCGGTCCGGTGACCTGTACTTCCCGGCGTTCGAAGCCTGCCGCCACGGCTGCCGCGACCGTTCCGTCGCCGCCGTCCGCGACGGGGAGGGTCTCGATCTCCACGTCCGGTACGGCCCTGCGCAGGCCGGCCGTGACCCGCTCCGCGACCTGCACGGCCGTGAGCGAACCCTTGAATTTGTCCGCGGCGATGAGCACGCGCGCGGCCTCAGTTACTGCTCCGTCCGTCACCTTGCTATTCCCTTGCTATCGAACAGTGCAGTCGCGCCGCCATGAGCTTATCCGGAGGATCCTCCTATGCCCATGAGTGGCCTGGGCCACACCCGGCGCGCCATGCCCCTAAATAGGGATATACGGCTGCATAGTGTGGCCGCATGAGCGCGGAATCACCGGAACAGTCACCCCCGGACACTCCCGGAGGGGCAACCGAGGGCCCCGCGGAGGGGGCACCCGACCGCACCGTCGTCACCGTGGGCGTGATCGCCGTGCTGGCCGTCGTCGCCTGGGCGGCCCTGGGCAAGGACTCCTTCGACATGGCGTCCGGCACCGCGCTCTCCTGGGTGCTGAGCAACTTCGCCTGGCTGTTCGTGATCGCCGCCGACGTCTTCCTCGTCATGTGCGTCGTGCTCGCCATCAGCCGGTTCGGCCGGATCCGCCTCGGCGCCGACGACTCCGAGCCCGAGTTCACCAACCTCGCGTGGATCGCGATGATGTTCAGCGCCGGCATGGGCATCGGCCTGATGTTCTACGGGGTGGGGGAGCCGCTCACCCACTACCTGGCGCCGCCCCCGGCCTCCGGGGCAGCCCCCGCCACCGGCGCCTCCGCCCTCGCGGCCATGGAGTACTCCTTCTTCCACTGGACCCTCACCCCCTGGGCGATCTACGGCATCGCCGGCCTCGCCCTGGCCTACGCGACCTTCCGCAAGGGCCGCGGCAACCGCCTCAGCTCCGCCTTCGTCCCCCTGATCGGCGAGGAACGGGCGGCCGGCCGGCCCGGCAAGGCCATCGACCTGCTGGCCGTGTTCGCCACCGTCTTCGGCACCGCCACCAGCCTCGGCCTCGGCGCGCTCCAGGTCTCCAAGGGGCTGAACCTCACCACCGGCATCGAGGACTCCATCACCGTCGAGCTGATCATCATCGGCTCGCTGTCGGCGGCCTTCGTCCTCTCCGCCTTCTCCGGCCTGCACAAGGGCGTGAAGTGGCTCAGCACGATCAACCTCGTGCTCGCCGCCACCCTGATGCTCTTCGTCTTCGTACTCGGCCCCACCGTCTACATCCTCGACGTGATCCCCTCCAGCATCGGCGGGTACCTGAGCGAGCTGGTGCCCATGGCCACCCGCACCGGCGCCTTCACCGACTCCAAGTGGCTCGGCGCGTGGACGATCTTCTACTGGGCGTGGTGGCTCTCCTGGGCCCCCTTCGTCGGCACCTTCATCGCCCGCATCTCGCGCGGCCGCACCATCCGCGAGTTCCTCATCGGCGTGCTGCTCGTCCCCAGCGGGGCCACCGTCGTCTGGTTCTGCGTGATGGGCGGTACCGCCATCCGCCTCGACTCCACCGGCGCCGTGGACTTCGCCGCCAAGATCAAGGACGGTACGGAGGCCTCGCTCTTCGCGATGCTGGACGCCCTGCCGCTCTCCGCGGTCACCTCGTGGGTCGCCATGGTCCTGGTCATGACCTACTTCGTCACCAGCGCCGACTCGGCCTCCCTGGTAATGGGTTCGCTCACCAGCCGCGGCTCCCTCAACCCGCCCACCTGGCTCGTCGTCACCTGGGGCGTGCTGATGGCCGCCGTCGCCGCCGTCCTGCTCGTCGCGGGCGGCCTGAAGTCCCTGCAGACCGCCACCATCCTGGTCGCGCTGCCGTTCGTCGTCGTCATGATGCTGCTGTGCTGGGCCCTGGTGAAGGAACTCCGCACCGACCCCGGCGCCGGACCCGCCCGCCACCACGCCCTGCACGGGATGCGGGACGCGGTCCGGGCCATGGTCGGCGACGCCATCACCGAACAGGGGACGGCCCGGCACATCCGGCTGCGCCGCGCCGCGGAGTCCAGGGGGCAGGACCACGAGGGCGGGCCCGGCGGTAACGCGGGCCCGCCTCGGTAGGGTGGCCGCGTGACCACCACGGATGACTACGCCACGTACATCGCGAGCCTGCCCCGGGTGCTGGCCGGCGCGGCCGCCCTCTACCGGGACGCCGAGGGCAGGGTCCTGCTCGTCGAGCCCAACTACCGCGAGGGATGGGCCCTGCCGGGCGGCACCATCGAGTCGGACCAGGGCGAGTCACCGCGCACCGCGGCCCGCCGCGAGAGTGCCGAGGAGATCGGACTCGACCTCCCCCTCGGCCGCCTGCTCGCCGTCGACTGGGTGCTGGGGAGCGACCGCCCGCCGCTGGTCGCGTACGTCTACGACGGCGGTGTGCTCGACGAGGCCCAGCTCGCCTCGATCAGGCTCCAGGAGGAGGAGCTGCTCTCCTGGCGGCTCGTCGAACCCGGCGAACTCACCGCCTACCTGATCGGTTCGCTCGGACTGCGCACCCAGGAGGCCTACCGGGTCGTGCAGTCGGGCGAGGGCACCGCGGAACTGGAGAACGGCCGCCGCCCGGTCGCCCCGTAAATAACACCGGGCTTACTTCGACCAGGACAGAATCAGCTGATGATCACGATGTACGCCTGGCCCAGCACTGCCGACGGGCCCGACGCCCTTCCCATGGTGCACTTCACCACCGACCAGCAGGCCGGTGGTGAAGTCACTCCGGAGGGGACCCCGGTCTGGATGTTCGACACCGCGATACGCGAGGGCGGCTGGGCCCAGTTCACCGACTTCGACGGCTGGTCCGCGCCGGCCGCCGGCTGGCAGGCCTTCTACCGCCGGGAGGACGACCTCCTCGCCGTCACCGGACCCGGCTCCTGCGAGGGCTGGTACCAGGGCAACCTCGGCGCGGACGAGGACTGGGTGGCGGCCGCCGCCACCCAGCAGAGCGTCGTCCTGCTCGCCGCCCCGGTCCAGCACCCCTCGCTGTACGGCTACGCCGTGGAGGCGGGCGCCGCCTTCGCCCTGCTGGTCCCGCTCCTCGTCGTCTGACCCCGCCGGCTCAGGCCAGCAGCTTGGCCTTGGCGCGGTCGAACTCCTCCTGCGTGATGTCGCCCTTGTCCTTGAGCGCCGAGAGCTTGTGCAGCTCGTCCGCGCTGCCGCCGGAGCCGGCCGTCTTCTGGACGTAGTCCTTGAAGGCGGCTTCGTTCTGCTGGGCCTGCTGGAGGTCCCGCTCGCCCATGCTCCGACCCCTGGCGATGAGGTAGACGAACACGCCCAGGAAGGGCACCAGGAGCACGAAGATCAGCCATCCCGCCTTCCCCCAGCCGCTGAGGGTGTGGTCACGGAAGATATCCGTGATGACCTTGAAGAGCAGGAAGAACCACATGATCCACAGGAACAGGTACAGCATCGTCCAGAAGATGTTGAGAAGCGGATAGTCGTCCATGCCTGACTCCGATCATGTAGCGGTATCTCATTGATACAACCGCTTCATGAGGTCCGCACGCGGAGCGATCAGCCCGGCCCCCCGGCCTCGAACGCGAGCAGCCGCACCTTGCGGTCGACCCCGCCGCCGTAGCCCGTCATCCCGCCCGACGCGCCGATCACCCGGTGGCAGGGGACGATGATGCCGACCGGGTTCTTCCCGTTGGCCAGGCCCACCGCGCGCGAGGCGTTGGGCTTGCCCAGCCTGGCCGCGAGCTCCCCGTAGGACCACGTCTCGCCGTACGGGATCCGCACCAGCTGGTCCCAGACGCTGCGCTGGAAGTCGGTGCCCTCCAGGCGCAGCGGAAGGTCGAAGTCGGTGCGCTCGCCGGCGAAGTACGCGGCCAACTGGCGTACCACCTCGGGGAAGGGCGCCTCCTCGACGGCCACCCGCTCCCCGAAGGACTCCTCGGCGGGCCGGTGCCGCTGCCCGGTCATGTACAGGCCGCTGAGGACCCCGTCCGTGGCGACCAGCGTCAGAGGGCCGTAGGGGCTGTCGACGACGGTGTGCCGCTTGGCGGTGTTCACGTTCGTGGTGGATCGCATCGCTGGTGCTCCTCAGACGGGCAGGTGGTTGATGGGGTGGGCGTCCGTGGCCCACAGGTACTGGACGGCGTACGCACGCCAGGGCCGCCAGCCCGCCGCCCGGGCGGTCAGCGCCGACGGGGTGGACGGCAGCCCGAGCCCCTGCGCCGCCCGCCGGACCCCCAGATCGGACGGCAGGAACGCGTCCGGGTCGCCGAGCGCCCGCATCGCGATCACCTCGGTGGTCCATGGGCCGAAGCCGGGCAGCGCCGCGAGCTGCGCCCGCGCCGCCTCCCAGTCGCTGTCGAAGCCCAGCGGCAGCGAACCGTCGGCGAGCGCGGAGACCAGCGTGGTGAGGGTGGCGCGCCGGCTGCGCGGCAGGGCCAGCGACTCCGGGTCCAGCCCGGCGAGCGCCTGCGGGGAGGGGAAGAGGTGGGTCAGCCCGCCCAGCGGGTCCTCGACGCGCTCGCCGTACGCGGTGACCAGCCGGGCCGCGTGCGTGCGCGCCGCCGCGGTGGAGACCTGCTGGCCCAGCACCGCCCGTACGGCGAACTCCGCCGCGTCGACGGTACGGGGCACCCGGCGCCCGGGGGCCTTGTCCACGAGCGGGGCCAGCAGCGGATCGGAGCGCAGCTGCTCGTCGACGGCCTCGGGGTCGGCGTCCAGGTCGAGCATCCAGCGGCAGCGGCTGATGGCGATGGTGAGGTCGCGCAGGTCGGTCAGGGCCAGTCGGCAGCCGATGTGGTCGGGCTGGGGGGTCAGAGCCACCACGCCGGTGCCGTACGGCAGGCGCAGCGTGCGGCGGTAGGCCCCGTCCCGCCACTCCTCGACGCCGGGTACGGCGGTCGCGGCCAGGTGCCCGAAGAGGTTGTCGGGGTTCAGCGGCGCCCGGAACGGCAGTCGCAGGCTGATCGTCCCGGGGATCCGGGGCGGGGCGTTCCTGCTGCGGCCGGCCTTGACGGCGCGCGCCCGCAGCTCGCTCGGGGCGAGGGCGAAGACCTCGCGGACGGTGTCGTTGAAGGTCCGGATGGAGGAGAACCCGGCGGCGAAGGCCACGTCGCCCATCGGGAGCTCGGAGGTCTCGATGAGGAGCCGGGCGGTCTGGGCGCGCTGGGCCCGGGCCAGGGCGAGGGGACCGGCCCCGAGCTCGGCGTTCAGCTGCCGCTCCACCTGGCGGGTGGAGTAGCCGAGCCGGCCGGCCAGGCCCGGCACGCCCTCCCGGTCCACGACCCCGTCCCGGATCAGCCGCATCGCCCGCGCGACGGCGTCGGCGCGGGCGTTCCACTCGGGCGAACCGGGACTCGTATCGGGCCGGCACCGCTTGCAGGCCCGGAATCCGGCCTGCTGGCAGGCGGCGGCGCTGGGCAGGAAGGTCATGTTCTCGACCTTGGGCGGCACCGCGGGGCAGCTCGGCCGGCAGTAGATCCGGGTGGTCAGGACGGCGGTGAAGAACCAGCCGTCGAAGCGGGCGTCCTTCGACTGCACGGCCCTTACGCAGCGCTCGGTGTCGGTGTGCATGGCTCCAGGATCCGGGGCGCGGCCCGCGACGGCTGGCGGTTTTCCGACATCAAGCCTAGCCCTCGGCCGGGGGCGGGTCGGGGGTCGGGCCTCGGGCCGGCCGGGGGTCGGGCGGGGCCGGGTCCGGCGGTGGGGCGGGGGCCGTCCGGGGTAGGCATGATTTATGGCCCCTCGGCGGAACACGAAAGTGCCCGGCGGTTCGGGCCACAAATCACGTTTTACACCCCGGACGACCCCCGCCCCACCACCGGCCCCGCCCCCGCCCTCGGGGCCCCGGGACCCTTACCGTCACCGTGCTGGGTCCGGTACGGAGGCCCGGAAGCCACAGGACCCCCGCCCCACTGCCGCGCTGGGGTCCGGTACGGGGCTGGGAAGCGCGGGCCCCCGCTCCGCCACCAGGCTCGGGAACCAGTACGGGGGCCGGGAGCCGCGGGACCCCCGCCCCTACCCCCACCACCAGGCTCGGGGACGGGGAGTGCGGGAGGGGGCGGCGGTGGGGCGGGGAGTGTTCGGGGTGTAAAACGTGATTTGTGGCCCTCACCACCGAGTCCTGCGGTACTCCGCCCGGGGGCCATAAATCATGCCTACCCCGGACACTCCCCGCCCCCGGCCCCCCGACCACCCCACCCCGGCCCCGCCCCAGGAAACGGCAGAGGGCCCCGGATGCCACTGGCATCCGGGGCCCTCTCGGGTACAGCTAGCGCAGCGTCGCGGCGCGGGCCTCACGGCGGTTGTGCCGGAAGGTGTTGGCCTTGCGGGTCGTCGCGAACAGCGGAATGGTCGCCGCCATCGCGATCTGCAGGGCACAGCCCGCCTGGAGCAGCAGCTGGCCGCCGGGGGCGTCGAACGCCCAGGCCGCCAGCAGCCCCATCGCGCCGATGATCCAGCACAGCATCGCCACCGCGAGAACGCCCCGCGGCTTGGGGTACTCGACCCGGCTCACCATCAGCCAGGCCACCCCGATGATCGCCAGCAGCGTCGGGACGAACGGCAGCTCCAGCAGCACGATCGAGACGACCGTCAGCGCACCGAAGGGGCTCGGCATGCCCTGGAACATGCCGTCCTTCATCGTCACGCAGCTGAATCTCGCGAGTCTGAGCACCACCGCGAGCAGCACGACGATCGCGGCCAGCGCCGACATCTTCTGGTGCGCGTCGACGGCGACCATGCCGTAGACGAGCACGAAGTAGGCCGGAGCGAGGCCGAAGCTGATCAGGTCCGACAGGTTGTCGAGCTCGGCGCCCATCGGAGAGCTGCGCAGCTTGCGGGCCACGATGCCGTCGAAGAGGTCGAAGACCGCGGCGAGCAGCATCAGTATCACCGCCGTCGCGGCGCTGTTACGGGCCATGCCCGATTCGCCACTGCCGGTGAGGTGCGGAATGAGGATTCCGGTGGTGGTGAAGTACACCGCCATGAATCCGCAGGTCGCGTTACCGAGGGTGAGGGTGTCCGCTATCGACAGCCGCAACGAGAGCGGCATGTCGTCCTCGGCGGACTCCTCCTCGGCAGGTTCGGGAACCCAGCCTGCGGCCGGAGTCTCAGGGTCAGTCACGGTCAATTCGTGTCACCCCCGCGGTGGTGGCCTGACCGACCTCGACCGCGACCTCGACGCCCTCGGGGAGGTAGATGTCGACGCGGGAGCCGAAGCGGATCAGACCGATGCGTTCGCCCTGCTCCACCTTGGTGCCGGCCGGCAGGTACGGGACGATGCGACGGGCGACGGCGCCGGCGATCTGCACCATCTCGATGTCACCGAGTTCGGTGTCGAAGTGCCAGACAACGCGCTCGTTGTTCTCGCTCTCCTTGTTGAACGCCGGGACGAATCCGCCGGGGATGTGCTCCACGGACGTCACCGTGCCCGCGAGGGGCGCGCGGTTGACGTGGACGTTCAGCGGGCTCATGAAGATCGCGACCCGGGTCCGTCCGTCCTTCCACGGCATGATGCTCTGCACCACACCGTCGGCGGGCGAGATGACACGGCCCTGAGCGATCTCACGCTCGGGGTCGCGGAAGAACCACAGCATGCCCGCGGCGAGCGCGGTGGCGGGCACGGCCGCCGCGGCCCAGCGTCCGGACTTGCGGGCCCGGGTGAGGCTGAGCGCCGCGGTGGCGACGGTCGGCAGAAGCCACGGCGATGCTCCGCGCGCGAGGCGTACGCCAAGGAGGCTGTCGCGAGGTGCAGAGGTTTGGCTGTGGGGCATGGATGACCTTCGTAGCGGGTGATTGCCGCGCCGCAAACAGGGGGACGGGACGGCGGCTTTACTGGAATGCTATCGGTTGCACGCAACAACTGGGCAAGCCAGAAGCCGAGTCGATGACCGTCAGCCAGTTACTGCCAGTGATCCTTTCGCAACGAACCTATGGACGATTCGCTGTAAAAGGGACTTTCAGCCCTGCAGCCGGTACTCCTCGAGCAGGCGTCGCCCGATGATCATTTTCTGGATCTCGGCGGTACCTTCGCCGATCAGCAGCATCGGGGCCTCCCGGTAGAGACGCTCGATCTCGTACTCCTTCGAGAACCCGTATCCACCGTGAATACGGAAGGCGTCCTCGACGACCTCCTTGCAGTACTCGGAGGCGAGGTACTTCGCCATCCCTGCTTCGAGGTCGTTTCGTTCCCCGGAGTCCTTTTTGCGTGCTGCATTGACCATCATCGCATGGGCGGCTTCGACCTTGGTAGCCATCTCGGCCAGCTTGAACTGAATCGCCTGGTGTTCGGCGATCGGCTTGCCGAAAGTGTGACGTTGCTGGGCATACGAGACACCCAGTTCGAAAGCACGCTGAGCGACACCGCAGCCACGCGCCGCCACGTTCACGCGGCCGACCTCGACCCCGTCCATCATTTGGTAAAACCCTCGGCCGGTCTGGCCGCCGAGGACCCGATTGGCCGGAATGCGCAGTCCGTCCATGATGAGCTCGGTCGTGTCGACGCCCTTGTAGCCCATCTTGTCGATCTTGCCGGGGATGGTCAGGCCGGGACGCACCTCACCGAAGCCCGGCTCCTTCTCCACGAGGAAGGTCGTCATCGACTTGTGGGGCGCGGTGCCCTCGGGGTGTCCTTCGTCACTTCGCACCAGAACGGCCACCAGGGTGGAGCTGCCGCCGTTCGTCAGCCACATCTTCTGGCCGTTCAGGACGTACTCGTCGCCGTCCTTCACCGCCTTGGACGAGATGGCCGACACGTCGGAGCCCAGCGCCGGCTCGGACATCGAGAACGCGCCGCGCACCTCGCCCAGGGCCATGCGCGGAAGGAAGTGGTCCTTCTGCTCCTGCGTGCCGTGCTGCTTGAGCATGTACGCCACGATGAAGTGGGTGTTGATGATGCCCGAAACGGACATCCAGCCGCGGGCGATCTCCTCCACGCACAGGGCGTAGGTGAGGAGCGACTCACCCAGGCCGCCGTACTCCTCCGGGATCATCAGGCCGAAGAGGCCGAGCTCCTTGAGGCCGTCGACGATCTGCTGCGGGTACTCGTCGCGGTGCTCCAGCTCGGTCGCGACCGGGATGATCTCCTTGTCGACGAACTCGCGGACGGTCTTGAGGATCTCCCGCTGGACGTCGGTCAGCCCGGCGGTCTGGGCGAGTCGGGCCATGGCTACTTCCCCTGTTCCTTCAGCGTGGGGCGGCCGGGCTGCTCGCCGCCGCGCTCCTTGATGTACGTCTCGGTCGGGACCATCACCTTGCGCCGGAAGACGCAGACGAGGGTGCCGTCCTGCTTGTAGCCCTTGGTCTCCACGTAGACGATCCCGCGGTCGTTCTTCGACTTCGACGGGGTCTTGTCGAGGACCGTGGTCTCGCCGTAGATGGTGTCGCCGTGGAAGGTCGGCGCCACGTGCCGCAGGGACTCGATCTCCAGGTTGGCGATGGCCTTCCCGGAGACGTCCGGCACGGACATGCCGAGCAGCAGCGAGTAGATGTAGTTGCCCACGACCACGTTCTTGCCGAAGTCGGTGGTGTTCTCGGCGTAATTGCTGTCCATGTGGAGCGGGTGGTGATTCATGGTCAGCAGACAGAAGAGGTGGTCGTCGTACTCGGTGACCGTTTTTCCGGGCCAGTGCTTGTAGACCGCCCCGATCTCGAACTCTTCGTACGTGCGTCCGAACTGCATCGGGATCAGGCCTCCGGGATCTCGAACTTGGTGGTGCGCTCCATGCCCGCGGCGCGGCCCTTGCCCGCGATGACCAGGGCCATCTTGCGGCTGGCCTCGTCGATCATCTCGTCGCCGAGCATCGCGGAGCCCTTCTTGCCGCCGGCCTCCGAGGTGCACCAGTCGTACGCGTCGAGGATCAGCTCGGCGTGGTCGTAGTCCTCCTGCGACGGGGAGAAGACCTCGTTGGCCGCGTCGACCTGGCCGGGGTGCAGGACCCACTTGCCGTCGAAGCCCAGCGCGGCGGCCCGGCCGGCCACCTCGCGGTAGGCGTCCACGTCGCGGATCTGGAGGAAGGGGCCGTCGATCGCCTGGAGGTTGTGCATGCGGGCCGCCATCAGGATCCGCATCAGGATGTAGTGGTACGCGTCCGCCGGGTAGCCGGGCGGCTGCATGCCCACGACCAGGGACTTCATGTTGATCGAGGCCATGAAGTCGGCCGGGCCGAAGATGATGGTCTCCAGCCGGGGCGAGGCGGCGGCGATCTCGTCGACGTTCACCAGACCCTTGGCGTTCTCGATCTGCGCCTCGATGCCGATCTTGCCGACCTCGAAGCCCATGGTCTTCTCGATCTGGGTCAGCAGCAGGTCCAGCGCCACGACCTGCTGGGCGTCCTGGACCTTCGGCAGCATGATGCAGTCGAGGTTCTGGCCGGCGCCCTCGACCACCGTGACGACGTCACGGTAGGTCCAGTGGGTGGTCCAGTCGTTGACGCGCACGACGCGGGTCTTGCCGGTCCAGTCGCCGTTGTTCAGCGCGTCCACGATGGTGTGGCGGGCGCCTTCCTTGGCGAGCGGCGCGCAGGCGTCCTCCAGGTCCAGGAAGACCTGGTCGGCCGGCAGGCCCTGGGCCTTCTCCAGGAACCGCGGGTTCGAGCCGGGCACCGCGAGGCAGGAGCGACGCGGGCGAAGGCGGTTCACCACAGGACCAGGGGTGTCCGACGCGGAGCGGAGGCCGGGCAGGGCGGCGGCGGGCGACGGGTGGGCGGGCGTGGTCATGCGGGGACCTCCGTGCTTGCAACGAGTGCGTTGTCGATGTCGAGGGGGGCGAGCTTGTTGGCCTTGCGGATCTCGTCGACGATACGGCCGATGATCTCCGTGATGCCGAAGTCCTTCGGCGTGAAGACGGCGGCGACACCCGCTTCCTTGAGCGCCACGGCGTCAGCATTCGGAATGATGCCTCCGACGATGACGGGGATGTCACCCGCCCCCGCCAGCCGCAGGCGTTCCAGGACGTCCGGGACCAGAGCGCTGTGCGAGCCGGACAGGATGGACAGTCCCACGCAGTGCACGTCCTCGGCCAGCGCCGCCGCGGAGATCTCCTCCGGGGTCAGCCTGATGCCCTGGTAGACCACCTCGAACCCGGCGTCGCGGGCCCGGACGGCGATCTGCTCGGCGCCGTTGGAGTGCCCGTCCAGGCCGGGCTTGCCGACGAGCAGGCGCAGTCGGCCCGAGCCGAGCTCGTCGGCGGTACGGGTCACCTTCTCGCGGACCTCGTGCATCGGCGTACCGGGCTCGGCGGTGACGGCCACCGGGGCCGAGGAGACCCCGGTCGGGGCGCGGAACTCGCCGAACACCTCGCGCAGGGCGCCGGCCCACTCGCCGGTGGTGACACCGGCCCGGGCGCACTCCAGCGTGGCCTCCATCAGGTTCTCGGTGCCCGCCGCGGCCTCCTTGAGGCGCTCCAGCGCCTGCTGAGTGGTGGGGAAGACGAACGGGTCGCCGTTCCCCTGGCGGTCCGAGGACTCCTGGCGCTCGGCGCGCCAGCGGCCGATGCGCTCCACGGTCAGTGCCTCGACGGCGCTGTCGACCGTCATGATGGCGCCGTCCAGGTCGGCCGTGAGCGGGTTCTCCTCGGTCTGCTGGTAGCAGTTGACTCCGACGATCTTGTCCTCGCCGGCTTCGATCCGCGCCCGCCGTTCGGCGTGCGAGGAGACCAGCTCGCCCTTGAGGTACCCGGACTCGACGGCCGCCATGGCGCCGCCCATCTCCTGGATCCGGTCGATCTCGGCCAGGCAGTCGGCGACCAGGGAGTCGACTTTGGCCTCGATGACGTGGGATCCGGCGAAGATGTCCTCGTACTCCAGCAGGTCGCTCTCGTGCGCCAGGACCTGCTGGATGCGCAGCGACCACTGCTGGTCCCAGGGCCGGGGCAGGCCCAGCGCCTCGTTCCAGGCGGGCAGCTGCACGGCGCGGGCGCGGGCGTCCTTGGAGAGGGTGACCGCGAGCATCTCCAGCACGATGCGCTGGACGTTGTTCTCGGGCTGCGCCTCGGTCAGACCCAGGGAGTTGACCTGGACGCCGTAACGGAAGCGACGCTGCTTCGCGTTCTCGATGCCGTAACGCTCCTGGGTGACCTTGTCCCAGATACGGCCGAAGGCGCGCATCTTGCACATCTCCTCGATGAAGCGGACGCCCGCGTTCACGAAGAAGGAGATCCGGGCGACGACCTCGCCGAAGCGCTCCTCGGGCACCTGGCCCGAGTCGCGCACCGAGTCGAGGACCGCGATCGCCGTGGACATCGCGTACGAGATCTCCTGGACCGGGGTGGCCCCGGCCTCCTGGAGGTGGTACGAGCAGATGTTGATCGGGTTCCACTTGGGGATGTGGTTGACCGTGTACGCGATCATGTCCGTCGTCAGCCGCAGGGACGGCCCCGGCGGGAAGACGTGCGTCCCGCGCGAGAGGTACTCCTTGACGATGTCGTTCTGGGTGGTGCCCTGGAGCTGGGTGATGTCCGCACCCTGCTCCTCGGCGGCCACCTGGTAGAGCGCCAGCAGCCACATGGCGGTGGCGTTGATCGTCATCGAGGTGTTCATCTGCTCCAGGGGTATGTCCTGGAACAGCCGCCGCATGTCGCCCAGATGGGAGACCGGGACCCCGACCCGGCCCACCTCGCCGCGGGCGAGGATGTGGTCGGGGTCGTATCCGGTCTGGGTCGGCAGGTCGAAGGCGACCGACAGACCCGTCTGGCCCTTGGCGAGGTTGCGGCGGTACAGCTCGTTGGACGCCTCGGCCGTGGAGTGGCCGGCGTACGTCCGCATGAGCCACGGACGGTCCTTCTGGCGCTCTGTCATCTCAGGCTGTCCCTTAGGCCTTTGAACGGACTCAGACGTTACGGAAGCGGTTGATCGCGTCGAGGTGCGTCGCGCGCAGTTCGTGGTCGCGCACGCCCAGGCCCTCCTCGGGGGCCAGCGCGAGCACGCCGACCTTGCCCTGGTGGAGGTTGCGGTGGACGTCGTAGGCGGCCTGTCCGGTGTCCTCCAGGGAGTAGACCTTCGACAGGGTGGGGTGGATCTTGCCCTTGGCGACCAGGCGGTTCGCCTCCCAGGCCTCGCGGTAGTTCGCGAAGTGCGAGCCGACGATCCTCTTGAGGGACATCCACAGGTAGCGGTTGTCGTACTCGTGGTTGTAGCCCGAGGTCGAGGCGCAGGTGACGATCGTGCCGCCCTTGCGGGTGACGTAGACGCTCGCGCCGAAGGTCTCGCGGCCCGGGTGCTCGAAGACGATGTCCACGTCCTCGCCGCCGGTCAGCTCGCGGATGCGCTTGCCGAAGCGCTTCCACTCCTTCGGGTCCTGGGTGTGCTCGTCCTTCCAGAACTTGTAGCCCTCGGCGTTGCGGTCGATGACTGCCTCGGCGCCCATGGCCCGGCAGATCTCGGCCTTCTCGGGGCTGGAGACCACGCAGATCGGGTTGGCGCCGCCGGCGAGCGCGAACTGGGTCGCGTACGAGCCGAGGCCGCCGCTGGCGCCCCAGATCAGGACGTTGTCGCCCTGCTTCATGCCGGCGCCGTTGCGGGAGACCAGCTGGCGGTAGGCGGTGGAGTTGACCAGGCCGGGGGAGGCGGCCTCCTCCCAGCTGAGGTGGTCGGGCTTGGGCATCAGCTGGTTGGACTTGACGAGGGCGATCTCCGCCAGGCCGCCGAAGTTGGTCTCGAAGCCCCAGATGCGCTGCTCGGGGTCGAGCATCGTGTCGTTGTGGCCGTCCGAGGACTCCAGCTCGACCGAGAGGCAGTGGGCGACGACCTCGTCGCCCGGCTTCCAGGCGTTGACGCCGGGGCCCGTGCGCAGCACGACGCCCGCGAGGTCGGAGCCGATGATGTGGTACGGCAGGTCGTGGCGCTTGGTGAGCTCCGACAGGCGCCCGTAGCGCTCCAGGAAGCTGAAGGTGGACACGGGCTCGAAGATCGAGGTCCACACGGAGTTGTAGTTGACCGAGGAGGCCATGACGGCGACCAGGGCCTCGCCCGGGCCCAGCTCCGGCACCGGGACGTTGTCCAGGTGGAGGGACTTGCGCGGGTCCTTCTCGCGTGTCGTCAGCCCCGCGAACATTTCCGCCTCGTCCTTGTGCACGGTGATCGCGCGGTACGAGTCGGGCAGCGGCAGGGCCGCGATGTCTGCGGCGGTGGCGGACTGCGACTGAATCGCGTCCAGGATGTCCTTCACGGTAGAGCCTCCGGCTAGCGCTGATGAGGGTGCGCTGAGGTAAACGGGGGTGCGTGGTGCAGGTGTGGTGTGCCGTCGGTCCGGCTGGTGCGGTGGTGCTGGGCGAACACCCGTGGTGAGGCGTGCGCGTGCCTGGTGACGCAGGCAATCCGGGGCGCGTTCCGTGCCGTGTGGGCGTGGGTCGCGGGGACATCCGGACGTCTTCAACGTATGGCACCCCGTGTCACCCGGCAAGGCACCGCGTGCCAAAACTTTCTCTCATTTGCCGATTGACCTGCACCGATGAGCGATGATCGATCAGAGTTACCCGCGAGTAGGGGCAAGCCGGACATACGAAAGCGGCCGCCCCCGGAAAGGGAGCGGCCGCTGTGACGAGAGTGACTCCTACTTGGCGCGCAGCGCCTCTTCGATGGTCCGCATGACCTCGTCCAGCGGGGCGTCGGTACGCGCCACCGCCACCAGCACCTCGCCCTGCGTGCGGACGGCCGCCGGCGCGGCCGGGGCGGTGCTCAGGGTGCGGCCCGCGCCGATGCCCGAACCGAAGGTCTTCCGGACGATCGAGAAGGCGTGGTCCAGCTGGGCCTCCACGTCCCCCTGACCGCCCGCGCGCAGCCAGCGCCGCAGTACGTGGTTGTGGGCCGTGACCACCGCGGAGGCGGCCACCTCGGCCAGCAGGGGGTCGTCGTTGCCGTCGTGGTGGTCCTGCTCGTCGAAGTGGGCCAGCAGGTAGCGCGTGAACAGCCGCTCGTACCGGGCCACCGAGGCGATCTCCCGCTCCCGCAGCGCCGGCACCTCGCGGGTCAGCCGGTAGCGCTCCACCGACACCGCCGGCGAGGCCGCGTACATCTTCATGACTTCCTTGATCCCGCGGCACACCGTGTCGAGCGGGTGCTCGTGCGCCGGGGCCACGTCCAGGACGGCCTCGGCGCGGGTCAGGGTGTCGTCGTGGTCCGGGAAGATCGCCTCTTCCTTGGACCGGAAGTGCCGGAAGAAGGTCCGGCGCGCCACTCCGGCGGTCGCAGCGATCTCGTCGACCGTCGTCGCCTCGTACCCCTTGGTCGCGAAGAGCTCCATGGCCGCGGCGGCGAGCTCGCGGCGCATCTTGAGCCGCTGCGCGGCCGCCTTGGTGCCGGCCGTGCTTTCCGGGGCGTCGGAGGCCGTGGCGGCGCGGGGCGAGGTCTTGGCGGGCTGGGACATAGAGCGAAAGTACTTCATTCGTGCAGGGGAGCGCGCCTGCGGGGGGTGGGAGAGGGGTGGATGCGGGGGAGGGCCCGCACTGGGCTCGTGAGGGTTGGCCCGCCGTGAGGGTCCGGCGGGCCCGAGCAGCCCTCCCCACGCATCCGGCTCGTGGCCCGACCGATTACCGGCGGGCGGCGTACTCACGGAAACCGCGGCCGGTCTTCCGGCCCAGGCAGCCCGCCGCCACCAGGTGCTCCAGCAGCGGGGACGGGGCCAGGCCCGGGTCGCGGAACTCCTTGTGCAGGACCTTCTCGATGGCCAGCGAGACATCGAGGCCGACCACGTCCAGGAGCTCGAACGGCCCCATCGGGTAGCCGCCGCCCAGCTTCATCGCCGCGTCGATCCGGTCGATGTCGGCGTAGTGCTCCTCGACCATCTTGATCGCGTTGTTGAGGTACGGGAACAGCAGCGCGTTCACGATGAAGCCCGCCCGGTCGCCGCAGTCCACCGGGTGCTTGCGCACCTTGACGCAGATCTCGCGGACCGTGGCGTGCACGTCGTCGGCCGTCAGGACCGTCCGGACCACCTCGACCAGCTTCATCGCCGGGGCCGGGTTGAAGAAGTGCATGCCGATCACGTCCTGCGGACGCGAGGTCGCACGGGCGACCGCGATCACCGGCAGCGAGGAGGTGGTGGTGGCCAGCACCGCACCCGGCTTGCAGACCTTGTCCAGGGTCGCGAACAGCTCCTGCTTGACCGCGAGGTCCTCGGCGACGGCCTCCACGGCCAGGTCCACCTCGGCGAAGGCGTCCAGCGAACCGGCCGGGGTGATCCGGTCCAGGGTCTGCGCGGCGCCCTCCTCGGTCAGGCGGCCCTTGGACACCGCACGGCCCAAGGACTTCCCGATCGCGGCCTTCGCGGCCTCGGCCTTCTCCTGGCTGCGGGCGGCGAGCACCACGCTGTAACCGGCCTGCGCGAAGACCTGGGCGATCCCGCTCGCCATGGTCCCCGAGCCGGCCACGCCGACCGAGCTGACGGGACGCCCGCCGCCCACCAGAGACCCGTCCAGCGGGGTCTGGAGGTCGCGGACGATCACCGAGCTGCCCGGTGCCTCGTACGTGTAGAAGCCGCGGCCGGACTTCTGCCCGGTCAGGCCCGCCTCGGCGAGCTGGCCCAGGATCGGGGCCGGGGCGTGCAGCCGGTCGCCGGAGGAGGTGTACATGGCCTCCAGGACGGTACGGGCGGTGTCCACGCCGATCAGGTCGAGCAGCGCGAGCGGGCCCATGGGCAGGCCGCAGCCGAGCCGCATCGCCGCGTCGATGTCCTCGCGGGAGGCGTACCGGGCCTCGTACATGGCGGCGGCCTGGTTGAGGTAGCCGAAGAGCAGGCCGTCGGCGACGAAGCCGGGCCGGTCGCCGACCGCGACGGGCTCCTTGCCGAGCGCGCGGGCCAGTTCGGTGACCGCCTCGACGGCCGGCGGGGCGGTGAGGACGCAGGAGACGATCTCGACCAGCTTCATGGCCGGGACCGGGGCGAAGAAGTGCAGGCCGACCACGCGCTCGGGACGCAGGGACTCGGCGGCCAGCCGCGTCACCGACAGGGCGTTGGTGCCGGTGGCCAGGATGGTGTCGGGCCGCACGACCGCGTCGAGCTCGCGGAACACCTGCTGCTTGATCTCGTACGACTCGGGCACGACCTCGATGACGAGATCGGCCTCGGCGGCCGCGCCCAGGTCCGTGAACGTACGGAAGCGGGCGAGCACGTCCGCCCGCTCCTGCTCGGTGAGCCGCTCCCGGGCCACGGAGCGCGCGGTGGCCGCGGCGAGGGAGGTAGCGGCCCGGTGGGCGGCGGCCTCGCTGATGTCGATGCCGATGACCTCGCGACCGGCCCGGGCGAGGACCTCGGCGATGCCGGTGCCCATCGTGCCGAGGCCGACGACGGCGATGGTCTGGAGGGTGGGCTGACTGGACTGACGGTCCATCGAGGGACTCCAGTGGAAGAGGGTGACGACTGAGGGGCGCGCGGCGCACGGCGCGCGCGGATGCCGTACGGAAGAGCCGTGCGGTGAAAGGGCCCGTGGTGAGGGAGCCCGGGAAGGGGAGCTCGCGGGGAGCAGCTCCCCGGAGCGAGAACGGCGGAACCCTGTCCCGGGGTCTCACCGTGAAGAACGAACCGACCGGCACGAGGCGGCTGCGTCACCAGGCCGCCCTCGTACGTGTTGCAACGACAGTAACTCGCCGGTAACTGGTCCGCCAGAGCTGGGAGATGTGACCTGTACCGCCGAAATGTACCGATCATCGATCATCGATCAACCAGCTGTCGCCGATGTCCCGAAACCCGGCGCGGCGACCGCTGTGTCCCCCTAGGGTGGCCGGGTGAACGACGTGCTGGAGCGCCTGCGGGCGGAGGCGGGACCGTCACCCGAGTACGAGGTGCTGCTCACGGCCGCCCCCGACGCCCTGGCCGCTTCCCTGACCTCGGCCGGACTGCCGTTGTGGGCCCGCGAGCTGGCCGCGTACCGGCTGGGCCTCGCCGGGGACCGCCGCGCCTTCGAGGCACTCGTACTGCTCCTCAACCACCGCGACCCGGCCCGCTGCTCGGCCGCCGCCGAGGCGCTCGCCGTCCTGGACGACCCGCGCACCGCCCGCGCGGCGGCAGCCCTCGCCACCAACGGCCTGCGCACGGCCTACGCCCTGCAGCCCGTGCGGCTGCTCACCGCGCTGCGCGCCCCCGAGTCCGTACCGGCCCTGATGGCCACGCTGGGCCGGCTGCTGTCCCCGCACGACCCGTACTGGCGGGTGGCCCTGGCCTGCGTCGAGGGGCTCGGCGCCCTCGCCGACCCGCGCGCACGCGAACTCCTCACCCGCGCCCAGTCCCACCCCCGGCTCGCGGTGGCGGCGACGGCTGCGCTGCGCGCACTGGGCTGAGGGCCCGTACGGGATCACCCGACGGGCCCGGGCGGCCGCGGCCGGGCCCGTCGCGGCAGGGCCCGGCCGGGCCGGCAGCCGTGCCGGGCCCGGTCGCGCCGGGGTCAGCCGCGGAAGCCGAGCATGCCGTGCAGGGCCGCGCCGCCCGCCGACGGAGGCACGGCACGGGTCGCCGTGGCCGGCTTCGGAGCCGGCTGGGCGGGGCAGGTGGCGTCCGAGGCCGCGCCCGTCGTCAGGTAGGCCGCCACCTTCTCGTCCAGGCACTTGTTGCCGCTCAGGGCGATGCCGTGGTTGCCGCCGCCCTCCTCGACCACCAGGGCCGAGCCCGACAGCTTCTCCCGCATGCTGAGCGCCCCCTCGAACGGGGTCGCCGCGTCCTCCGTCGCCTGGAGCAGCAGGGCCGGCGGGAGGTCCGCGTTGGTCACGTCCGGCGCCCGCAGCGCCTCCGTCGGCCAGAACGCGCATGGCGCGTTGTACCAGGCGTTGTTCCAGGTCATGAAGGGCGCCTTGGCGTGGGTGCGCCACATGTCCGCGCGCCACTGGTTCCAGTCCTTCGGCCAGGCCGAGTCCCGGCACTGCACCGCCGTGTAGACGCTGTAGCCGTTGCCCGCCGAGGGCTCCACCGCGCCGAACCGCTCGTAGGCGGCCACCAGCGGCTTCGGGTCCTTGCCCACGGCGTACGCCGCGAAGGCCTCCGCGAGGTTCGGCCAGTAGCCGTTGAAGTAGCCGCCCGGCATGAAGGTGTCCTCCAGCTCCGCCGCACCGACCTTGCCGCCCGCCGGGGTCTTGCGCAGCGCGTCCCGCATCGCGTACCAGCGCCGCTCGACCGCCGCCGGGTCGGCCCCGAGCCGGTACGTGGCGTCGTACTGGGCCACCCAGGCCAGGAAGGCCTTGTGGCGGGCGTCGAAGGCGAGGTCCTGGGCGAGGTTGTCCTCGTACCAGACCCCGCCCGGATCGACCACGGAGTCCAGAACGAGCCGGTGCACCCGGCCCGGGTGCAGCTTGGCGTACACCGCGCCCAGGTAGGTGCCGTAGGAGTAGCCGAAGTAGCTGATCCGCTCCGCGCCGAGGGCGCCGCGCAGCGCCTCGATGTCCCGGGCGGCCGAGACGGTGTCGATGTACGGCAGCACGTCCGCGTGCCTGGACCCGCAGGACTCGGCGAAGGACCGCACCCGGTCCAGGTTGGCCCGCTCGGTCGCCTCGTCCAGGGGCACCGAGTCCGGCCGTACGGGCTTGAAGTGGCCGGCCGCGCAGTCCAGGGTCGGCTCGCTCCTGCCCACGCCCCGGGGGTCGAAGCCGATCACGTCGTACTGGGCGGCCACCTCCTTGGGGAGGGCGGAGGCGATGTACCCGGCGAGGCTGCGGCCGCTGCCGCCCGGGCCGCCGGGGTTGACCAGCAGCGGGCCCTGGGAGGTGGGGCCGGTGTGGGGGACCCGGGTCAGGGCGAGGGTGATCTGCCGGCCGCCGGGGCGTGCGTGGTCGAGGGGCACCTTGAGGGACGCGCACTGCAGCGTGGGGTACCGCGGGGTCGTGCAGCCGGTCCAGCGCAGCGCCGCCTGTGCCGGTGCCGAGGCGGCCGGATCGGCCGCGGCGGCGGGCGCGGCCGTGACCGGGCTCGCGAGGGCGGCGGCGCAGGCGGCGGCGACGGTGGAGATCGACAGCAGGACAGCGGCGCGCTTCTTCAAGGGGTGGAGCATGGGGCCTCCCAGCCGAGGGTTCTGGGCGGAATCGTCCCGGAAACCGCGCCCGGAAGGCGGTATTGCGCTGCGGATTGGCCCGATGTGATGACCGTTCAGGCCTCGCCGGACGTCACAGGAGGCTGAGCTGGGTGGCCCCGGCGGGCGCGGGGTCGTCCGGGCGCTCCGGGGTGACGATCCTGCGGGCCGCGCCCCGGCGGGCCGGGCCGATGCCGAATTCGGCCGCCAGTTCGTGGACTTGGCGGGTGATCCGGCGCTGGTACCAGGTGGGCGCGTACGAACCGCCCTCGTACATCCGCTCGTACCGGGGGACCAGGTGGGGGTGGTGGGCGCCCAGCCAGGCCGTGAACCACTCGCGGGCCCCGGGCCGCAGATGGAGTACCAGGGGTGTCACGGAGGTCGCGCCGGACTCGGCCACGGCGCGCACGGTCGCCCGCAGCTGCTCGGGGGAGTCCCCGAGGAAGGGGATCACCGGCGCCATCAGCACCCCGCACTCGATCCCGGCGTCGGTGAGGGCGCGTACGGCGGCCAGCCGGGCGGCGGGGGAGGGGGTGCCCGGCTCGACGGTCCGCCAGAGCCCGGGGTCGGTGAAGCCGACGGAGACCGAGATGCCGACCTCGGTGACGCCCGCCGCCTCCCGCAGGAGGGGGAGGTCGCGCAGGATCAGCGTGCCCTTGGTGAGGATCGAGAAGGGGTTGGCGTGGTCGCGCAGCGCCTCGATGATCCCCGGCATCAGCCGGTAGCGGCCCTCGGCGCGCTGGTAGCAGTCGACGTTGGTGCCCATCGCGATGTGCGCGCCGGACCAGCGGGGCGAGCCGAGCTCGCGGCGCAGCAACTCGGGGGCGTTCGTCTTGACGACGATCTGCGAGTCGAAGCCGATGCCGGTGTCGAGGTCGAGATAGCTGTGGGTCTTGCGGGCGAAGCAGTACACGCAGGCGTGACTGCATCCGCGGTACGGGTTCACGGTCCATTCGAACGGCATGCGCGAGGCGCCGGGCACCCGGTTGACGATCGACCGCGCGCGTACTTCGTGGAAGGTGATCCCCCGGAACTCGGGGGTGTCGACGGTGCGGGTCACGACGGCGTCGGCCCCGAAGAGCGCGGCGGGGCCGCCGGAGCCCTCGGTCAGATTCTCCCAGCGCATGGTGCCTCCTCGATGGTTCACCCGGAGAATAGAACAAACGTTCCCATGATCGTGCGGGGAATCCCGTGCCGGGCGTGATGCGCGGCGCGCCGACGGGTTCCGGGAGCGTGCCCTGTCCAGGAGCGTGACGGCCGCCCGGAAGCGGTGCCCGCCCGCGACGGCCCGGACGTCACCGGGCGGTGCCCCCGCGCCCGGTGGCCGCCGGGGCCGGATTTGGGCGCCCGGCCCGGAGGTGGTTGGCTTCGGCCTGACGAGCGGACACAACTGCTGGAGGAACAGCTATGGCGCAGGTCGAGGCCACCACGGAGCGGATCATCGCGGCCGACGCGGAGACCGTGTTCGACGCGCTGGCGGACTACACCGGGACCCGCGGGAAGCTGCTGCCCGAGCACTTCAGCGAGTACGAGGTGCGCGAGGGCGGCGACGGCGAGGGCACCCTGGTGCACTGGAAGCTCCAGGCCACCAGCAAGCGCGTACGCGACTGCCTGCTGGAGGTCACCGAGCCCACCGACGGCCAGCTGGTGGAGAAGGACCGCAACTCCTCCATGGTCACCACCTGGGTGGTCACCCCCGCCGGTGAGGGCAAGTCCAAGGCCGTGGTCACCACCGTGTGGAACGGTGCCGGCGGCATCGGCGGCTTCTTCGAGCGCACCTTCGCACCCAAGGGCCTCGGCCGGATCTACGACACCCTGCTGGAGAACCTGGCCACCGAAGTGGAGCGCTGAGCAACGGCGTTGACGGTGAGGCCGGGGAAGCGGCCTCACCGGATCGGGTGAACCCGGCTGCCCGGCGGGCGGCGCGCCGCGCCGGGGCGCGAGCCCCACGGCCACCGGGGCCCTCGGCGGCTAGGGTGGGCTCCTGAGCGCAACCGACCGCCCGGGGGCCCGATGAAGATCCTCATCTCCGCCGACATGGAAGGCGCCACCGGCGTCACCTGGCCCGCGGACGTGCTGCCCGGAACCCCGCAGTGGGAACGCTGCCGCGCGCTGTTCACCTCCGACGTCAACGCCGCCGTACTCGGCTTCTACGACGGCGGGGCCGACCAGGTCGTCATCAACGAGGCGCACTGGACCATGCGCAACCTGCTGCTGGAGAAGCTCGACGCCCGCGCCGAGATGCTCACCGGCCGCCACAAGACCCTCTCCATGGTCGAGGGCGTCCAGCACGGCGACGTCGACGGTGTCGCCTTCGTCGGCTACCACACCGGAGCCGGCTCCGAGGGGGTCCTCGCCCACACCTACCTCGCCAACTCCATCACCGGGGTCTGGCTCAACGGGACGCGCGCCAGCGAGGGGCTGCTCAACGCCCACGTCGTGGCCGAGTACGGGGTTCCCGTCGTCCTGGTCACCGGCGACGACCTCACCTGCGTCGACGCCGCCGGATACGCCCCGGGCGCCGCGACCGTCGCCGTCAAGGACCACGTCTCGCGCTACGCCGCCGTGTGCCGGACCCCGGCCCGTACCGCCGCCGACATCCGGGCCGCCGCCAAGGAGGCCACCGCCCTCGCCGTACGCCACGATCCGGTCCGGGGCGGCCCCTTCACCGTGGAGCTGGAGTTCGACGCCGCGCACCTTGCGATGGCCGCGACGGTGGTCCCGGGCGTGGAGCGGAGCGGGGAGCGGAAGGTCGCGTACAGCACCGGCACGATGTACGAGGGGATCCGGGCCTTCAAAGCGGTCACGACGGTCGTCTCGGCGGCCGTGGAGGAGCAGTATGGCTGACATGTGCGCAATCAACGCCGAGGGCCTTGCCGGTGCCGTCGACGCGGCGGACCGGTTGGACGCGGTGACCGTGGCGGACCGGGCGGACGCGATGACCGTGGTGGACACGGTGGACGCGGTGGACGGCAGGGCTCTCGACGAGGCCGTCGAGTTCACCTCGGGTCTCATCAGGATCGACACCACCAACCGGGGCGGCGGCGACTGCCGCGAGCGCCCCGCCGCCGAGTACGTCGCCGAGCGGCTCGCCGCCGCCGGTCTGGAACCGCTCCTGCTGGAGCGCACCCCGGGCCGCACCAACGTGGTCGCCCGGATCGAGGGCACCGACCCCTCGGCCGAGGCCCTCCTCGTCCACGGCCACCTCGACGTGGTCCCGGCCGAGGCCGCCGACTGGAGCGTCGACCCCTTCTCCGGCGAGATCCGGGACGGCGTGGTCTGGGGGCGCGGCGCCGTCGACATGAAGAACATGGACGCGATGGTGCTGGCCGTCGTACGGGCCTGGGCGCGCGCGGGAGTGAAGCCGCGCCGGGACATCGTGATCGCCTACACCGCCGACGAGGAGGACAGCGCGGTCGACGGCTCCGGCTTCCTCGCCGACCGGCACCCGCACCTCTTCGAGGGCTGTACCGAGGGGATCAGCGAGTCCGGCGCCTTCACCGTGCACACCGGCCCCGGCGGCCGCGCCCTCTACCCGATCGCGGCGGGGGAGCGGGGTACCGCCTGGCTGAAGCTGACCGCGCACGGCACCGCCGGGCACGGCTCGAAGCCCAACCGGGCCAACGCCGTCAGCCGGCTCGCCGCCGCCGTCGCGCGGATCGGTGAGTACGAATGGCCGGTCCGGCTCACCGACACCGTCACCGCCTGCATCACCGAACTCGCCGCGCTGCAGGGCCTGTCGGTGGACCCGCGCCGCCCGGACCTCGACCTCGACGAGCTCCTCGACCGGCTCGGCCCGGCCGGCGCCCTGGTGCGGGCGACCGTCCGCAACAGTGCCAACCCGACCATGCTCAGCGCCGGTTACAAGCTCAACGTGATCCCCGAGCACGCCACCGCCTACGTCGACGGCCGGACGGTGCCCGGCGGCGAGGCCGAGTTCGCCGCCACCCTCGACGCCCTCACCGGCCGCGACGTGCGCTGGGAGTTCCACCACCGGGAGGTCGCCCTCCAGGCCCCGGTGGACGGGCGGACGTACGGGATCCTGCGCGAGTCGGTCGAGCGGTTCGACCCGGCCGGGCACGTGGTGCCCTTCTGCATGGCGGGCGGCACCGACGCCAAGCAGTTCTCCCGCCTCGGCATCACCGGCTACGGCTTCTCCCCGCTCAAGCTGCCGCCCGGCTTCGACTACTGGGCCCTGTTCCACGGCGTGGACGAGCGGGTCCCCGTCGAGGCCCTGCACTTCGGCGTGCGCGTCCTCGATCACGCGCTGCGGACCCTGTGAGCGGGGCCCGGTGATGGCGGCGACGACCCGGCCCTACGGCAGCTGGCCCTCGCCCATCGACGCGGGGCTCGCCGCCTCCCTCGACGGCAGGCCCGAGTACCTCGGCACGGTCGGCCCCGAGGTGTGGTGGACCGAACCCCGGCCGCAGGAGGCCGGCCGCCGCACCCTGGTCCGCCGCCGGATCACCGCCACCGGCCCCGAGATCACCGAACTGCCCGCCCCGTGGAACGTGCGCAGCCGCGTCACCGAGTACGGCGGCCTGCCCTGGGCCGGCGCCGAACGGCCCGCCGGCGGGCCCCTGCTGGTCTTCGTCCACTTCGCCGACCAGCGGCTGTACGCGTACGAACCCGACGCGCCCGGCGGCCCCGCCCCGCGGCCCCTCACCCCGGTCTCCCGGACCGGCGGCGGCCTGCGCTGGGCCGACCCGGTGCTGCGCGGCGACGAGGTCTGGTGCGTGCTGGAGGAGTTCACCGGGCCCGCGCCGACCGATGTGCGCCGGGTGCCGGCCGCCGTACCGCTGGACGGCTCGGCGGCGCGGGCGCGCGGCGCGGTGCGGGAGCTGACGGACGACCGGTACCGCTTCATCACCGGTCCCCGGCTCTCCCCGGACGGCCGGCACGCCGCCTGGCTGGCGTGGGACCACCCCCGGATGCCTTGGGACGGTACCGAGCTCCGGGTCGCCGAGGTCACCGAGGACGGGCGGCTGGCCGATGCCCGGACCGTGCTCGGCGGCCCCGACGAGGCCGTCGCCCAGGTCGAATGGACGGCCGAGGGGACCCTCCTCGCGGTCAGCGACCGCGGCGGCTGGTGGAACCCGTACGGCGTGGACCCGCGGACCGGTTGGGCGGTGAACCTCTGCCCGCGGGAGGAGGAGTTCGGCGGCCCGCTGTGGAAACCGGGGCTGCGCTGGCTCGCACCGCTGCCCGGCGACACCCCGCACGCCGCGGGCTCGGGGGTCGGCCTCGTCGCCGTCCTGCACGGGCAGGGCGCGCCGGTGCTCGGCATCCTCGACCCGGAGAGCGGCGACCTGGTGGACGCCGCCGGACCGTGGACCGCCTGGCAGCCCACCCTGGCCGTGCACGGCACCCGGGTCTACGGGGTCGCCGCCAGCCCGCGCAGCGCGTACGAGGTGGTCGAGCTGGACACCGCCACCGGGCACGCCCGGGCGGTCGGCGACCGGCGCCCGGACCCGGTTGACCCGGCCTACTACCCGGAGCCGCAGAGCCGCACCTTCCTCGGCCCCGACAACCGCCAGATCCACGCGCACGTCTACCCGCCGCACCACCCGGCCGTCCGGGCCGCCGCCGACGAACTGCCCCCGTACGTGGTCTGGGCGCACGGCGGCCCCACCGACCACGTGCCGCCCGTACTCGACCTGCACATCGCGTACTTCACCTCGCGCGGCATCGGCGTGGTCGAGGTGAACTACGGCGGTTCCACCGGGTACGGCCGCGCCTACCGCGAGCGGCTGCGCGAGCAGTGGGGCGTGGTGGACGTGGAGGACTGCGCGGCGGTGGCCCGAGCACTGGCCGCCGAGGGCACCGCCGACCCCGCCCGGCTCGCCATCCGAGGCGGCAGCGCGGGTGGTTGGACGGCCGCGGCCTCGCTGGCCGCCACCGACCTGTACGCCTGCGCCGCGATCATCTACCCGGTGCTGGACCTGCTGGGCTTCGCCGAGGAGACCCACGACCTGGAATCCCGCTACATCGAGAGCCTGGCCGGGCCGCCGCAGACCCTGGCGGTACTCAACCGCGAGCGTTCCCCGGTGGCCCGGGCCGACGCGATCACGGCCCCGTTCGTCCTGCTCCAGGGGCTGGAGGACCCGGTCTGCCCGCCTGCCCAGGCGGAGCGGCTGCTCGCGGCACTGCGGGGCCGGCCGGTGCCGGTGCCGCACGCGTACGTGACCTTCGAGGGCGAGGGCCACGGCTTCCGCCGGGCCGACACGATGATCCGCGCGCTGGAGGCCGAACTGTCGCTGTACGCCCAGGTCTTCGGCATCGACCGCACCGACGTCCCGCGGCTGGAACTGAACAACTAGGGGGCAGGCCACCGTGCCTGCGGGGTGTGCGTTGCGCGGGTGATGACGAGGAAACCGGCCGGCGCGGCTACCACTTCGGCGACCACCACGGGGGTGTCCGGTCTCGGCGCCGGCCTCACTCGAAGTTGATCAGTCCGCAGTCCGCAAAAGCCATACCCGCAGCGGACCGATGGGGGTGAAGCCGGCCCGGACCGCCGCCTCGAGGTCCTCCCCGTGCTCGTAGCCGACCACGTCCAGCTCCGGCCACCGGGCGCGGACCGCACCGAGGACACCCGCCCAGGCGGCCCCGAACAGGTTGGACACGCCGACCACGCCCCCGCCGGTGCTCGCGACGGCCCCGGCGACGATCCGGCCGCCGGCGCGACCGGCCAGGAAGACGATCCCCTCGCCGAGCAGGGCGGGCCGGAACGGCCCGTCGCCGTCGACGCTTTCCCCGCCGCCGAAGGCGGCCTCCCAGGCCGCCAGCTCCTCGGCGCCCGAGACCTCGGACCACTCCGGCCCGGTCGCCTCCGGCTCGGGGAGCGGCGCCCCGGCCGGCCGATGGATCCACTGCGCCTCGAACAGCACCTCGAAGCCCGCCCCGGCCAGGTCCAGGTCGGCGAAGCTGTCCTTCACCGAGCAGCCGGGGGAGACGGCGTCGACGCCCCGGACCACGCTCCCCGCCGGCACGGCCGGCTCCAGGGTCACGGCATCGGGATACATCGGCGGAGTCCGCCGCGCGCTGAACCAGAGCTGCTCGCCGTCGTACCGCGGCGACAGCCCGTGCGCCCGGCAGACCGCATCGCACCACGCGGCGTTGTTCAGCGCGGCCCTGCGGAGCAGTGTCGTTCTCGTCCCGTCCGTGATCACGCGGCTGATGCTGCCACACGTTCCCCGGCCGGTACTACGACCCCGAGACCGGCCGCTGCGCCTCCCCGGCCTCGTCACCACCTCGGGCCATGAGTGCGCTGATCGTGGATCTGGTGGAGGACTACGGGGACCGGTGACGCGGCGGACCGGGCCGGATGCCCGGGGGTTCGTAGGCTGGGGGAATGATCTTTTCGAGCTATCTCCGGGAGGGTGACCGCGTGGGTCTGCGGCCCTTTCGGCCCGCCGACGGTCCCGAGTTCACCGCACGTGTGCACGAGAGCCGGGACCTCCACCACCCCTGGCTGTCGCCGCCCGCCACCATCGAGGAGTACGAGCCCTACGCGGCCCGGCTGACCGAGGGCGAGGGGCGCGTCGGGTTCCTGGTCTGCGAGCGGGGGACCGGGGCCATCGCCGGGTTCGTCAACGTCAACAACATCGTCCACGGGGCCTTCCGGTGCGGGGCCCTGGGCTACGGGGCCTTCGCGCACGCCGCGGGGCGGGGGCTGTTCCGCGAGGCCCTCGGTCTCGTCCGCGCGCACGCCTTCGCCCCCGCGACGGACGGCGGCCTCGGGCTGCACCGGCTGGAGGCCAACATCCAGCCCGGCAACACCGCCTCCATCGCCCTCGTGCGCGGCGCCGGTTTCCGGCTGGAAGGGCTCTCCCCGGACTTCCTGTACGTCGACGGGGCCTGGCGCGACCACGAGCGGTGGGCCGTCACCGTGGAAATGCCGGCCCCCGAGGGCCCGCATCGCACAGGATGAGGGCATGCGAACCCTCGTGCTCCTCGACGCCCCCTCCAACCTCGGCCTGCGCCCGCCCGCGCCCGGCGCCGTCCCGGGTGTCTACAAGCTCGCCGGGGCCCTGCGCGAACAGGGACTGCCGGCCCGGCTCGGTGCCCGCGAGGGCGGGGTGGTGGTGCCGCCGCGCTACGACCGCGGCGACTGGCGCGAGGGCGACGGCGTGTTCCACGCCGAGGCCCTCGCCGCGTACACCGTCACCCTCGCCGACCGGATCGAACGGCATCTGCGGGCGGGGGAGTTTCCCGTCGTGCTCGGCGGCGACTGCTCCATCCAGCTCGGCGCGGCCCTCGCGATGCGGCGGCTCGGGCGCTACGGCCTGGCCGCCATCGACGGCTCCGCCGACTTCCGCCACCCCGGCAACGTGGCCGTGAACGGGCCCGTGGGCGCGGCCGGCGGCGAGGAGCTCGCCCTGTCCACCGGGCGCGGCCAGGCCGACCTGTCGGACCTGGAAGGGCTCTCGCCGTACCTGCGCGACGAGGACGTGCGCCTCTTCGGGCTCCGCGACGGCGACCCGGACCTCCCCGAGCTCCACGCGGCCGGGATCTCCGTCGCCACCGTCGGGGAGATCCGCCGACGCGGCGCGGGACCGGTGGCGCGGGCGGCGCTGGACGGGCTGCACCCGCCGGACACCGCCGGGTTCTGGGTGCACCTGGACGCCGACGTGCTGGACCCGTCCGTCATGCCGGCCGTGGACAGCCCCGACCCCGGCGGCCTCGTCCCCGACGAACTGGCCGAACTCCTCGCCGTGCTGGTGCGCTCACCGCGCTGCGCCGGGATCAACGTCACCATCTACGACCCGGACCTGGACCCGGACGGGCGTGCGGGCGTCCTCCTCGCCGATCTCGTGGCCGGTGCCTTCGCCTGACGAGCTCGTCAGGGCGCGTCCCCCTGGGCGGGCTTTGCGTAATCCTGACCGGTGGTCCTCCGCGGAACCCCTGTGCACCGGCCGCCGTGGCGTGTTCCATTTCCCCATGGCCACCACCGTCCGACGCGCCGTACTGACCCTTCCCGCAGCCCCGTTGGGCCCGGACAACCCACTGCCCGCCCTGCGCGCGCCCGACGAGGTGCACACCCTGGACGAGCGTGCGCGCGAGGCGATGCCGCGCGACATGGCGCGGCAGATCGGCTACGAGCCACTGCGCTCTCTGCTGCCCGTACGGATCCGGGACGGATACGGAAGGGAGCGCGCGGAGCGGGAGTTCGAGTCGATCGTCATCGAGAACGATCACCTGCGGGTCACCGTGCTGCCGGGGCTCGGCGGGCGCGTCCACTCACTCGTGCACCTGCCGACCGGGCGTGAACTCCTCTACCGCAACCCGGTGTTCCAGCCCGCCAACTTCGCGCTCAACGGCGCCTGGTTCTCCGGCGGCATCGAGTGGAACACCGGCGCGACCGGGCACACCACCCTCTCCTGCGCCCCGCTGCACGCCGCGCTCGTCCCGGCCCCGGACGGGGGCGTGATGGTCCGGCTGTGGGAGTGGGAGCGCCTGCGCGACCTGCCGTTCCAGGTGGACCTGTGGCTGCCCGGGGACTCGGAGTTCCTCTACGTCGGCGTCCGCGTGCGCAACCCGCACGAGCGGCCCGCCCCCGTGTACTGGTGGTCCAACATCGCCGTCCCGGAGGACCCCGGTACCCGGGTGCTGGCCCCCGCCGACGAGGCCTGGCACTTCGGGTACGAGCGGGCGCTGCGCCGCATCCCCGTACCGGAGTGGGAGGGCGCGGACCGCACGTACCCGCTGCGCGGCGAGTACCCGGCCGACTTCTTCTACGAGGTCCCGAGCGGTGCCCGGCCCTGGATCGCCTCGCTGGACGCAGCCGGGCACGGGCTCGTGCAGACCTCCACCGCCCGGCTGCGCGGGCGCAAGCTGTTCGTGTGGGGCGCGGGCGGGGGCGGCCGGCGCTGGCAGGAGTGGCTCACCGAGCCGGGTACGGGCGGCTACGCCGAGATCCAGGCCGGGCTGGCCCGTACCCAGCTGGAGCACGTACGGCTGGAGGGCGGCGCGGAGTTCAGCTGGCTGGAGGCGTACGGGCCGCTGTCGGCGGAGCCGACGCAGGTGCACGGCGCGGACTGGGCGGCGGCCCGCGGCGCTGCCGAGGGTGCGCTGGACGCCGTACTGCCGCGGGAGCGGGTGGACGCGGCGTACGAGGCGTGGCGCGGCTGCGCCGACACCGAACCGGGGGAGCGGCTGGCGCGGGGCTCGGGCTGGGGCGCACTGGAGGTGCTGCGCGGGCACATCGAACTGCCGGGCACCCCCTTCGAGGAGTCCACGCTCGGGGAGGAGCAGGAGCCGTGGCTCGAGCTGTGGCGCACGGGGGTGCTGCCCGCTCCGCGCCGGGTGGTCCCGCCGGGGCCGAGCCTGGTCGCCGCGCACTGGCGGGACATGCTGGAGACGGCCCCGGCGGATCCGCTGACCGAGTACCACCTGGGCGTGGCCCAGTGGCACGCCGGGGACGTGGCCCAGGCGGTACGCAGCTGGGAGCGCGGGCTGGCGCCGGCCCCCTCGCGGTGGCCGCTGCTGCGGTGCCTGGCGGTGGCGGACGCCCTGGCGGGTGACGCCGAGCGGGCGGCCGACGGATTCGCGGCGGCCTTCGAGGACCTGGTCGTGGAGAGCCGCGGCGGCGAACCGTGGACGGCCGCGGAGTCGGCGCTCGGCCGGGAGGCGATGGCCGCCCTCCTGGCGGCGGGCCGGCTGCCGCAGGCCCGTGCCGTCTGGGACCGCCTGCGGCCCGCGTCGCGCGAACAGGGCCGCTTCCGGCTGCTCGCGGCCCGGCTGCTCGCGGCGGAGGGCCATGTGCGGGCGGCCCGCCGGGTCTTCGAGGACGGCTTCGAACTCCCGGACCTCCGGGAGGGCGAGGAGACCCTGGCCGAGGTCTGGTCCACCCTCACGGACTGCCCCCTGCCGTCCCGCTACGACTTCCGCATGCGGCCGGCGGCTCCGGTCCCGGCTCCGGTCCCGGCCCCGGCCCCGGCCCCGGACAAGGCTCCGGACAGGGCCCCGGACCTGGCCTAGGGGGTCAGACCCGGCACAGGATCTCGGCGTTCAGGACCGAGAACCATGCGTCGGGGTCCGTGCCCCAGGTGTGCCAGGACTCGGCGATGGCCGTCAGGTCATCGGCCGTGGTGTGGCCGCCGCCGGTGGCGATGGCCGCGTACGCGGAGGCCCGGGTGCGGTCCGCCCACAGGGCCGACCACCAGGAGGTCTCCTCCGGGGTGGCGAAGCACCAGGCCGTCGCCGAGGAGGTGATGTCCGTGAAACCGGCCTCCCGGGCCCAGGCCCGCAGGTGGCGGCCCGCGTCGGGTTCGCCGCCGTTGGCGCGGGCCACCCGCCGGTACAGGTCCAGCCAGTGGTCCAGGCCCGGCGCGGCCGGGTACCAGGTCATCGCCGCGTAGTCGGCGTCGCGCGCGGCCACGATCCCGCCCGGCCGGCACACCCGCCGCATCTCGCGCAGCGCCTGCACCGGATCGCCGACGTGCTGCAGCACCTGGTGGGCGTGGACCACGTCGAAGGAGTCGTCCGGGAAGTCCAGCGCGTGGACGTCCGCGGGGGCGAAGGACACGGCGTCGCCCAGGCTGCGCTCCTCGGCGTACGCGCGGGCCTGCTCCAGGACGTCCCCGGCGGCGTCGACGGCGGTGACGCGGCCGCCCGGCGCGACCCGTTCGGCCAGGTCCGCGGTGATCGTGCCCGGGCCGCAGCCGACGTCCAGCACCCGCATTCCGGGGCGCAGCTCGCCGATCAGGTAGGCGGCGGAGTTCTCGGCGGTGCGCCAGCGGTGCGAGCGCAGGACCGACTCGTGGTGGCCGTGCGTGTAGACGGCGGTCTCCTTGGCGGCGTTCATGGCCGGGCCCCTCTTCGTTTCGTCGTCGAAGCGTGGGTCCCACCGTAGGCGATCCGTTCGTCATTCGAGACGGGTATTTTGACATGTGGACACCACCCTTGCGTGCCAAGGGCATTGGCCGGGGCGGTGGCAGGGAGATGCAGGTGCGAGGAGAGTGGCTGCGAGGGGGACACATCCCCAGGGCGGACGGCGGTGAGGGGTATGACGGACACGCTGCTCGAACGGCACGCCGAGGCGCTGAGGCTCTTCGGCGAGCGGGTGCGGGACGTGCGGGGCGATCAGTGGAGCGCGCCGACCCCGTGCGCGGAGTGGAACGTGCGGGAGCTGGTCAACCACGTCACCGCGGAGCAGCTCTGGATCCCGCCGCTGGTCTCCGAGGGCCGCACCGTCGAGGAACTGGCGGGAAGCTTCTCCGGTGACGTGCTGGGCGACGACCCGGTCGCGGCCTGGGACCGGGCCTCGGCCGCCGCGCATGCCGCCTTCGCCGCGTCCGGCGCGATGGGCAGGAGCGTGCGCCTCTCGTACGGGCCCGCGCTCGGGTCGGCGTACTGCTCGGAGCTGACCGCCGACTGCGTCGTGCACACCTGGGACCTCGCCCGGGGCCTCGACGTCGGTGACCGGCTGCCCGACAGCCTCGTCGAGTTCTCGATCAAGGAGATCATGCCGTACGCCGACGGACTCGCGTCCAGTGGTGCGTACGCCGAGCCGGTGGAGGTGCCGGCGGGCGCGGACGCGCAGACCCGGCTCCTCGCGATGGTGGGGCGGAAGGGCTGACGCGCGGAGCCGGGCATCCCGCACAACAGGCATACAGCCATAAATAATCGTATAAAGGTCAGGTCTGGTGGGGCGCCACGGGGCCCGGCAGGCCCGGCAGGGCGAGTGCGGAAGGGCGGACAGCGGTGGCGGGGATGCAGCGTACGGCGGCGGAGGGCCGCGGCCCGGTCCGGTACGGCCCGCCCGCCCCCCAGCCCGGCCTGCCCGTCCTCCCCGAGCTGGTCTCCGTCCTGGCCGCGGCCGCCGGGCGCGCCGCCCCCGAGCCCCCGGGCGGTGGCGAGTCCCTACGCGAAGCCGCATGCAGGCACTGGGGGCGGCGCGGGCTCGCCACCTCCCCGGAGAACGTGGCCGCGGGCCCCGGAGCCCCCGCACTGCTGCTGGCCCTGCTCGGGGCCTACGGGGGAGACGTGATGCTGCCCCGGCCCTGTCCGGCCTGGTGGACGCCGCAGGTCCGGCTGCTGGGACGGCGTGCCTACCACGTGCCGACCCCGGCCGAGTGCGGAGGGGTACCCGACCCCTATGCCCTGCTGGAGACCGTACGGCGGGTGCGCGCCGAGGGCGGCGACCCGCGGGTGCTGCTGCTGTCGGTCGCGGACGACCCCACCGCGACCGTGCCGCCGCCCGAGATGCTGCACGAGGCGTGCGAGGCCGCCGCGTCCGCCGGACTCTTCGTCGTCAGCGACGAGAGCTGGCGCGACACCGTCCACCGCCCCCACGAAACCCTGGTCCTGAGCCCCGCCGAGATGCTGCCCGACCAGGCGGCGGTCCTCGTCGACCTGTCCGGGGCGCTGCTGCCCGCCGGCTGGCCCGCCGCCGTCGTCCGCTTCCCCGACACCCCGCGCGGGACCTGGCTGCGTGCCCGCACCCTCGACGTCCTCACCGCTACCGGCGCGATGGTCGCCGGGCCCGTCGCGGGAGCCGCCGCGCACGCCCTCGACGAACCCGACGCCGTGGCCGGACGCGCCCACGCCGCCGCGGCCCTGCACGGCGTGGTGGCCGCCGAGGCGCACCGCCGCCTGCTCGCGGCCGGAGCGCTGGCCCGGCCCCCGCAGGCCGGCCGGCACCTGTACGCCGACCTCACGCCGCTGCGCTCCGGCCTGGCCCGGCAGGGGGTCGGTGACGCCATGGAACTGGAGGACTGGCTCGGCGGCCGGCTCGGCGCGCCCACGCCCGGCGGGCAGCGGTTCGCCGACGAACTGGGCGCGCTGCGGGTGCGGTTGTCCACCGGGCCGTTGCTGGGGGCCACCCCGCAGGAGCGGCTGGCCGCGCTCACCTCCGGCGATCCGCTGGCGCTCCCGCACGTACGCGACTCCCTGGAACGCCTCGGATCAGTCCTGGCCGGGCTGGCCTGACCTCCCGACCCCGGTGAACGGAGACTTCGCGATGAGGGACCGGACGGACGCCCCCGCCCCCGATTCCGCCGCCGTGACGGCGCCGGTACGTTCCACCGTCGCCCGGCGGCCGGAGCCGCACCCGGAGCCGCACCCGCACCCGCACCCGCAGCCGCGGCATCAGCCGGAGCCGCCGCACCGTCCGGAGCAGCCCGAGCGCGAGGGTCCGGGCGCCCCGCGCCCGCTCGGTGAACACCGCCGCTGGCCCCGCTCCTTCGCGGACCGGCTGACCACCCCCCTCCCCGGGGTCCGCGCCTTCGCCCGGCTCGCCCGCGAGGGGGCCTTCCGGCCCGGCCCCGAAGGGCTGCGCGGCATCCCCGACCTGCCGTACGAGCCGGGCCCGCTGCCCGCCGCACCTCCCGGGACCGTCTCCGTCACCTGGGCCGGACACGCCAGCTGGGTCCTGCGGACCGGCGGGCTGACCGTGCTGACCGACCCCGTCTGGTCCCGGCGGATCCTCGGCACCCCGGCCCGGATGACCCCCGTCGGGGTGGGCTGGGAGGACCTGCCCCCGGTGGACGCGGTCGTGATCAGCCACAACCACTACGACCACCTCGACGCCCCCACCCTCAGGCGGCTGCCCCGGCACACGGCTCTGTTCGTACCGGCGGGGCTGGCCGGCTGGTTCCGCCGCCGCGGCTTCACCCGGGTCACCGACCTCGACTGGTGGGAATCGGCCGAACTGGGCGGCGTACGCTTCGAGTTCGTCCCCGCCCACCACTGGTCGAAGCGGTCGCTGATCGACACCTGCCGGTCCCTGTGGGGCGGCTGGATCCTCACCGACACCCGGAGCGCGGCGCCGCAGAAGGTCTACTTCGCGGGCGACACCGGCTACGGGCACTGGTTCGGCGAGATCGGCCGCCGCCACCCCGGTATCGACCTCGCCCTGCTGCCCGTCGGCGCGTACGCCCCGCGCTGGTGGCTGCGCGACGTCCACGCCGACCCGGAGGAAGCCGTCCGGGCCTGCCTCGACCTCGGCGCCCGCCGGATGGCCCCCATGCACTGGGGCACCTTCGTCCTCTCCGCCGAGCCGGTCATGGAACCCCTGCACCGCACCCTGGCCGCCTGGTCCCGGGCCGGACTGCCCCGCGAGCACCTCTGGGACCTGCCGATCGGCGGCTCCCGCACGCTGGTCCCGGAGGCGGCCGGGACCGGCGGGTGAGCGGCGCCGCCGGGCTCAGTGGTGCCAGGCCTGACCGCCCACGTTGTGGATGAACCGCTGGAGCACCTTGAGGGTGATCAGGTACTCCTCGTCGGAGATCCCGGCGTGCCGCTCGTCCCACAGGTCCTTCTGCAGGGCCGCGGCCTTGTCGAAGAACTCCCGGCCCTCATCGGTCATCTCCAGGCGCCCCTCGGCGTCCTGGGTGATCCAGCCCTGGACGATGACGGAGTCCATCTCCTCGGACAGCGCCTCCTCGCCCACCGCCAGGTAGCCCCGCAGGGTCTCGGTCACCTCGGCCCGGGTCCTGACCTCGTCACCGGCCAGCGCGACCCGGGCGAGGATCCACCACTGGGGCTGGGTGGTGCCGAGCCCGGCGAGCGCGCCGCGGGTGCGGGCCACGATCGCGTCGTAGGCGGCCCAGCTCCAGTAGCCGATGGGCTGGCGGATCAGCTCGGCGTCGTCGTGCGAGTACTCCATGGTGGATCGTCTCCCCGTTCGCTGTGCAGGATCGTGCGCTGAGCAAGACCCTAGGGACTCAACCGCACTTGAGGTCCAGCCCACGGCCGGATCCGTCCCGGATGGCCGAATCCCCCTGTGGATTGCGGGACTTGACCCATTCGGCGGGGCAGGGCGGGGCGGGAACGGGATCGTGGTCCGGGGCCGTCCGCACCCGCCGGGTGATCCGGTACCCGGACCGGATCCGCGGGTGCGATGAGGCCTGCCCCGGTAAAATCGGGGGGTTCCAGCCGTGTCGGGGGCCGAGCGCAACGGTCGTGATGCGCGCATGAAGACCTCCCGGGCGAATCACCGCACCCCCCGCCCTGCCGGCGCCCTGGGTGGCGCTCCTGATCGCGGGTGGCACCCTTCCTGCCGTATCGCCCGCCCCGGCCCTCGCGGATCCGTCGGACACGCCCTCGGCGACGGCGAGCGCCCCCGCCGCCGATCCCGACTCCTCGGCGCTGAAGCCCATCGATCCGGCCGCCTTCCAGGCCTCGGTCGAGCGCGTCGCGAAGAAGCTCATGGTGCCCGGTGCGATGGTGCTGCTCCGTACGCCTCAGGGCACCTATCGGGCCGTCGTCGGCACCACCGAGCGGGGCGGCGCCCGGCCGCCGGACGCGCAGGACCACTTCCGGATCGCCTCCAACACCAAGACCATGACCTCGGCGCTGATCATGCTCCTCGCCCAGGGGGGCAGACTCCGCCTGAGCGATCCGGTGTCCAAGTACGTCGCGGACGTGCCCGACGGCGCGAACATCAACGTCGCCGAACTGCTCAGGGTGCGCAGCGGGCTCTACAACTACACCTCCGCACCCGAACTCTCCGCCGCCCTCGACGCCGACCCCGGCAGGGCCTGCACCCCGCAGGACGTCCTGGCCATCGCCTTTCGCCGGCCGCCGAACTTCGCACCCGACGCGGACTACGAGTACTCCAACACCAACTACGCCCTGCTCGGCCTCGTCGCCGAGAAGGCCGGCGGCCGCCCGCTCGCCCAGCAGTTCCGCGACCGGCTGTACTCCCCGCTGGGCCTCGCGGGCACATCGCTCCCCGGCATCCACGACCGGTCCCTCGCCGAGCCCTTCGCCCACGGATACATGTACGGCGGCACCTCCTACGCCCTGGTCGACAAGCCGTACCCGGCCGCCCTGCGCGAGGCGGCCGAGTCGGGGAAGTTCGCGCCCATCGACTACACCCACCAGAACCCCTCCTACGCCACCGCCGCCGGGGGAGCCGTCTCCACCGCGCAGGACCTGGCCACCTGGATCCGGGCGCTGGTCACGGGCAAGGTCCTGGACCCCGCCCCAGCGGCAGTGGCTCGACAGCCCGCAGGCCGAGGACCCGGCCGCGCCCGACGGCCAGAAGTACGGATACGGCATCGCCTACCAGAAGTTCGGCCCGAAAGCGGCCATGTACTACCACGGCGGTGAACTCCCGGGCTTCAACTCCTTCATCGGCCACGACCCGGTCGACGACGTGACGCTCGTCGTCTGGACGAACCTGACGCTGTCGCCCGACGGCCGGACCGCATGACGGCCGAGTCGCGAACGATCGATCCCCCGGCCGGCTCCGGCCGCCCGGCCGCCGCCCGGCGGTGGACCCGGCGGCTGGCCGCCGCGGCGGGACTGCTGCTGCTCTGCGCGCTCCCCGTGGGGGCGGCGGGAGCCGCGCAGCCCGGTGACGTACGGTCGCCCGCGGGCCCGCCGCTGTACGTGTCCGACTACGGCAACAACCGGGTGGTGGCCCTGCCCATGGACGGCGCCGAGCAGAGCACCGTCCCCCTCGACGGTCTGGTGCGGCCCACCGGCATGGCCTGGGACGCCGCGGGCCGGCTCTACGTCTCCGACACCGGCAACAACCGGGTGGTCGTCCTGCCCCCGGACGGCGGGGGGCAGTCCGTGGTCCCCACGGGCGACCTGTCCCGCCCGCTGGGGCTCGCCGTCGACCCGGCCGGGAACCTCTACATCGCCGACAGCTTCAACGACCGGATCGTGCGGGTGGCCGCCGGCGGCGGGGCCGGGACGACGGTCCCCACGACCGGGTTGCTGCATCCCTGGGGGCTCGCGTGGGCGCCCGGCGGGGACCTGTACGTCTCCGACTTCGTCAACGACCGCGTCGTGCGGGTGGCCGTGGACGGCAGCGGCCAGACGACCGTGCCCACCACCGGCCTCTCCCAGCCGACCGGGCTCGCCGTGAACGCCGCCGGTGACCTCTACGTCGCCGACAGCGGCAACAACCGCGTGGTGAAGGTGGCGGCGGCCGACGGAGCGCAGACCACCGTGCCCACCACCGGTCTGAACTCGCCGCTGGGTCTCGCGCTCGACGGATCCGGCAACCTCTACGTGGCCGACGGCTTCAACAACCGGGTGGTGCGCGTCCGGGAGACGGGCGGCGGGCAGGTCACGCTCTCCTTCACCGGCCTCAACACCCCGACGGGGCTCTCGTTCCCGCCGGTCGCGGCCCGGCCGGGGCACGGCGAGGACCGCTAGGCCGTCTCTTCCGGATCCTGCCGGGCCCGCGACGCCCGGCACCGCACCCGGCCGCGTTGTCGGGGCGCCCGAGTACGTCCAGTACACGGGCGCCCCTCCGCCTCGCCGGGCACGGCACCGGACGCCGCGGACTCGGCCGACAAGATCCGAAAGAGACGGCCTGGGGGAGGGACCGGAGGGTGCCGGACCTGACGGACAGGGTCACGGCCTCGGCCGCACGCGGCGCCACAGCGGGGGGCTCGCGCTGACCGCGAGGGCCAGCCCGACCGCCATGGCCACACCCTTCCAGGGCTCCGAGAAGAGGGTGCCGCCGAGGATCCCGATCAGGCCGTACGTCGCCGCCCAGGCCAGGCACGCCGGGGCGTCGCCGCGGGCGAAGCGGCGCAGCGGCATCCGCGCCAGCAGGCAGGCCAGCATCACCGGGATCCGGCCCGCCGGGACCAGCCGCGAGAGGACCAGGACCAGTACCCCGTGTTCGTCCAGCCTCGTCTGCGCCTGCTCCAGCCGCTCCGGCGTGGCCCGGCCGCGCAGCGCCTCCAGCCAGCGCGAGCCGCCCCGCGAACGCACCCCGCGGTGCCCCAGCCAGTACAGCGCCATGTCCCCGGTGAAGGCCGCCAGCGCCGACACCCCGAACACCAGCAACACCCCGTAGGGCAACTGGTGGTGGAAGGCCACCACCGCCGCCGAACTCACCAGCGCCCCCGTCGGGATGACGGGCACCAGCGCGCCCAGGGCCACCAGGAGGAACAGCGCCGGGTAGCCCACCGCCTGCTGGGTGCTCTCCGGTGGTACCTGGCCGGCCGCCGCCGCGAGCTCGCGCCACGTCACGGCAGTCGCACCGGCTCGCCGTGCCGCGGCACCCGCACGGTCACCTTCGGCGCCAGCTGCCGCGCGAGCCGCTCGAACTCCTCGCCCGGCGCGTGGAACTCGTGCGGCCGCACCGCGTCCATCCCCACCGGCCAGTACGTCCCGTAGTGGACCGGGACCGCCGCCGCGGGCGCCAGCCGCGCCAGCGCGTGCGCCGCCCGGCCCGCGTCCAGGTGTCCCGGGCCCAGGTACGGACCCCAGCCGCCCACCGGAAGCAGGGCCACGTCCACCGGTCCGACCTCCTCGGCCATCGTGTCGAACAGCCCGGTGTCCCCGGCGAAGTAGGTCCGCTCCGCGCCCCGCACCACGTACCCGAGCGCCGGGCACAGGCGCGGACCGAACGGCATCCGCCGTCCGTCGTGCCGCGCCGGGACCGCCCGGACCCGTACGCCGTCCCGTACGGTGACCTCCTCGCCCGCCACCAGCTCCGTCACCGCCAGCCCGCGCAGCCCGGCGACCCGCGCCAGCCCCGGCACCGCCCGGCGCGCCCCGCGCGGCACCAGCAGCCGGGTGCCGGGCGCGAGCCGCGCCAGCGACGGCAGATGCAGATGGTCGGCGTGCAGGTGCGAGACCAGCACCACGTCGGCCACCGCGGCCTCGGGCGGGGGCAGTGCGCCGCGCCGCCGCCGCAGGTGCGCGAGCCGACGCGCGAACAGCGGGTCCGTCAGCAGCCGGACTCCGGAGTCCTCGACGGTGCACGTGGCATGACCCCACCAGGTGAGCTCCACCGGCACCCGGCCCTCCCTCCCTCGCGCCTCGTTCCCGAGCCTAGGGTGTGTCCCCGGACTCTGCCCCCTGCGGCCGCTCGGAACCGGATCCCGCAGCCCCCTCCTCTCCGGCGGAAGATCGGAGTAGGGTCCGGCGGCATGGAAGAGTTGCGCGTGGCCGCGATCACCAGCCTGGCCCCGCTCGAGGACCTGGATGCCGATCCCTTCGCCGTGGACACCCGCAGCCAGCACGCCATGTGCGCGCGCTGGGCCGCCGACCGGGGCTACGTGGTGACGAAGCAGTTGCTGGTCTACGGGCTGCGCTCCGACCACTGCGGGCTCTGGTCCGACATCGACACCGGGCAGGTCGACCTCTTCGTCGCCGCCAACCACCGGGTACTGGCCCGCGCACTGAGCTCGGTCGAGGAGTTCACGGCCGAGTGCGAGCGGCGCGGCGTACGGCTGGAGACCGCCGGGGGCGAGGAGCCCCGGTACACCTCCGCGATGAAGGCCGAGGTGCACCGCCGGCTCTCCATGCCGACCGCCGGCTACGACGGCACCTGACGCACCCCGCCCCGCCCCACACTGCTCCGCTCCGACCGGTCCTGTCCTGCCCCGACGGTCCTTCGCCGTACTCCTGTGCGCCGTCCGCGCCGCCCGACCGGGCGCGCCCGGCTGTGCGAGCCTGGAAAGCGGGACGGGACGGGGCTCGCGGAGGTGGCGGCGTGGGGCGAGGACGGTGGCGGACCGCGGGCAGCGCCCTGGTCCGGGTGCTGCTGGTCTGGGCGGTGTCCACCCTCACCATGCTCGTGCTGGCCGGGATCCTCCCGGACTTCCGGCTCCAGTCCGACGACGGCGACAGCATCACGCAGATCGGGCTCACCGCCGCCTGGGCGGCCGGCGCCTTCGGCCTGCTGAGCGCGCTGGTCTGGCCGCTGCTCGTCCGCGCCCTGCTGCTGGTGCCCGCCCTCGTGCTCGGGCTGCTCGTCTTCTTCCTCAACGGCTCGCTCCTGCTGATAGCGATCGGCCTGATCCCGGACGGGCGCAGCGAGGTGGCTCCCGAGACCGCCGTGGTCGTCGCCGCCGTGATGTCAGCCGTGGCGTCGGCGACCTCCACCGCACTCGCCGTGCGCGACGACGAGGCGTACCGGCGCCGGCTCTACCGGCTCGCCGACCGGCGCCGCCGCAGGCAGGGCAGGGCGGGCCCGCCCCGGGGCGCCGGGTCCCCGCCGGGGCTGCTCCTGCTCCAACTGGACGGGGTGGGGTACGAGGTGCTGCGCCACGCGTGCACCGACGGGCTGATGCCGACGCTGGCCGGGTGGCTGGAGGACGGCCACCGCGCCCGGTCCTGGCGTACGGACTGGTCGAGCCAGACCGGTGCCAGCCAGCTCGGCATCCTGCACGGCTCCAACTTCGACGTGCCCGCCTTCCGCTGGTACGAGAAGCACACCGGCGAGGTGATGGTCTGCAACCGGCCGACCAGCGCCGCCGAGCTCCAGCGGCGGGCCGTCGAACGCACCGGTGACGGCGGACTGCTGTCGCTGGACGGGGCGAGCCGGGGCAACCTGTTCAGCGGCGGCGCCGACCAACTGGCACTGGTGCTCTCCGTCTCGGCCCGGCGAGGGCGGGCGAACCGCTCCCGCGCGGGCTACTTCGCGTACTTCTCCGATCCGGCCAACGCCGTCCGCACGGCCGTGTCCTTCGTGGCCGAGGTGGTCCGCGAGATCGGCCAGTCCCTGCGGGCGCGGATCCGCGGGGACCGGCCGAGGGTCTCGCGCGGCGGGCTGTACCCGCTGATCAGGGCCTTCGCGACGGTGGTGGAGCGGGATGTGGTCGTCGCGGCGGTGATCGGCGACGTGCTGGCCGGGCGCTCCGCGATCTACGCCGACCTGGTGGCCTACGACGAGGTCGCGCACCACTCGGGGCCGCGCGGCCGGGACACCGACCGGGTGCTGGCGCGGCTGGACCGGAGCATCGCGCTGATCTCCCGGGTCGTCGAGCACGCGCCGCGCCGGTACCGGATCGTGCTGCTCTCCGACCACGGCCAGAGCCCGGGGGAGACCTTCCTCAGCCGGTACGGGCTGACCCTGAAGGACCTGGTCCGGGCGGGCTGCGGGCTGCCGGTCTCCCGCCGGGCCGGCCGCACCCGCAGCGGGGCCGAGGCCCGGGCGGCCGTGCTCGCGGCGCTCCACCGGCCGGTCGAGGAGGGGGAGGAGGCCCACCCGGGGCGCGGCTCCGAACCGGTGGTGCTGGCCTCGGGCAACCTCGGCCTGATCTCCTTCCCGGGCATCCCGGGCCGGGCCTCGCGGGCCCGGATCGAGCGTGCGCACCCCGCCCTGCTGGCGACCCTGGCGAACCATCCGGGTGTGGGATTCCTGCTGGTGGACGGGGTGGTGCTGGGCCGGGACGGGGCCGTGGCCCGGCTGGACGTCCCGGGGGAGGCGGAGGCGCTGCTGGCCCCTTTCGGCCCGGGCGCGGCGGAGGCCGTGCGCCGGACCGATGCCTTCCCGCACGTGGCCGACGTCATGGTGAACTCGGCCTACGACCCGGCGACGGGCGCGGTGCACGCCTTCGAGGAGCAGATCGGCTCGCACGGCGGGCTGGGCGGGGACCAGGGGCGTCCGTTCCTGATGTGGCCCACGGAGCTGTCGGACCCGGACCCCGAACGCCCGGACCCCGAACGCCAGGCCCTGGAGCGCCCGGACCCCGAGCACCCGGACCCGTCCCCCGGACAGGGTCAGGAGCTCGTCGGGGCCGAGGCGGTGCACGCCGTGCTGCGGCGCTGGCTGCGGGAGGCGGACGGCCCGCAGGTGCCGGTGGATCCGCCGGTGGGCGGGTCGGCGGCGGAGCCCGCGGGACGGCCGGTGGAGGAACCCCCGCCCCGGGGCGGAAATAGCGGAAGCCTTCCTTCCGCAGGGGTGCCCGCACGGGACGAAATCCGCTGATTTTGCGCCGTCTTCGCAGTGGTCAACCATGTGTTGACCTGCCCAGCATGTGAGACTTCCAGAGGCGCACCACCGATGACCAGCACCGCAACCCTGCCCGCCGAGACCTCCGCACCCCCCGAGCAGGGCCGGGACCGGCACGCGCGCCGCTTCGGCCTGCCCGTCGCGACCTGCCTGGTCATGGGCAACATCATCGGCGGCGGAATCTTCCTGCTGCCCGCCTCGGTGGCCCCCTTCGGCACCATCAGCCTCGTCGCCTTCGCCGTCCTCACCGTCGGTGCGACAGCCCTCGCCCTGGTCTTCGGCCGGCTCGCCGAGCGCCACCCGCAGACCGGCGGCCCCTACGTCTACGCCCGCGCCGCCTTCGGCGACTTCGCCGGCTTCCTCGCGGCCTGGAGCTACTGGATCACCGCCTGGGTCTCGAACGCGGCCCTCGCCGTCGCGGCCGTCGGCTACCTCACGGTGCTGTTCCCCGCCGCGGGCGAGCACAAGTGGTCCATGTGCCTGGCCGCCCTCGCCGTCCAGTGGCTCCCGGCCCTCGCCAACCTGGCGGGCACCCGCTACGTCGGCGCGGTCCAGGTCGTCGCCACCGTACTCAAGTTCGCCCCGCTGCTCCTGGTGGCCGTGGGCGGGCTGTTCTTCTTCGACCCCGCCAACCTCGGCCCCTTCCGGGCCACCGACCAGAGCGCGGCCGGCGCCGTCTCCGCCTCCGCGGCGATCCTGCTGTTCAGCTACCTCGGCGTCGAGTCCGCCACGGTCAGCGCGGGCGAGGTCCGCGACCCGGCCCGCAACGTCGGCCGGGCCACCGTCATCGGCACCGTGGGCGCCGCCACCGTGTACCTGCTCGGCACCGTCGCCGTCTTCGGCCTGGTCGCCCACGACCGGCTGGTCTCCTCCACCGCCCCCTTCACCGACGCCGTCAACGCCATGTTCGGCGGCACCTGGGGCGGCACCGTGGTCGCCTGCGCCGCCGTGATCTCGATGCTCGGCGCCCTCAACGGGTGGACGCTGCTCAGCGCGCAGACCCCGTACGCGGCCGCCAAGGACGGGCTCTTCCCGAAGACCTTCGAGACGAAGAGGCGCGGCGTACCCGTCGTCGGCGTGCTCGTCACCGTCGCCCTGGCCTCCGCCCTGACCGTCTACAACTACACGGCCGGTACCGAGGGCGTCTTCGAGAGCCTGGTGCTGATCACCACCTTCACCGCGACGGTCCCCTACCTGCTCGCCACCGCCGCGCAGATCTACTTCCTCCTGTCCGGGCAGCGCGACCGGGTCCACCCCGGGCGCCTGGCGCGCGACGGCATCCTCGCCGCCCTCGCCTTCGGTTTCTCGATGTGGCTGGTCGCCGGCTCCGGTTACGCGGCCGTCTACCAGGGCGTGCTGTTCCTCTTCGCGGGCGTCCTCGTCCACGCCGTGATGTCCGCCGGGAAGCGCCGCGCCGCCGCGTCCCCCACGGAGTAGCGTGGAAGAAGGGGCCGGCCAGGGGGGCGCCGAGGGATCGCCATGCCCGCGATGAGGAAGAGCATCGACATCGACCGCAGGCCCGAGGACGTGTACGCGTACCTGACGGACCCCACGCACCTGCCGGAGTGGCAGGACAGCGCCGTATCCGCCGTGCCGATCGGGGACCTCCCCGTCCACATCGGTTCGAAGGTTCTCGTCACCCGGCAGATCGGCCGCCGCCGGGTCCCCACCACCATGGAGTTCGTGGAGCTCGACCCGCCGAGGAGCTGGCACGTGCACGGCGTCGACGGGCCCGTTCGGCCCGATGTGCGCGGCACCGTCGAACCCCTCGACGGCGGTACCCGCTCCCGCGTCACCCTGGACGTCGACTTCGAGGGCCACGGCCTGGGCCGGGCGCTGGTGCCGCTCATGGTCCGGCCCATGGTCCGCAAGGAGCTGCCGCGGGGCGAGGAGAAGCTCAAGCACCTCCTGGAAACCTGACCCAGCGGTGGGCGAGGGGCGCCGGGGCGGGCAGCGGGCCGCCGCCGGGGCGAAAACCGGATGCCCCGGGGTGGGTGGTGCGGCAACACTGACCGCACCACACCTTCCGCCCGACCCCGAGGACATCCACGCCCGTGCAGGCCGCCGTGACCGTCACCCCCGCCCGGATCCCCGAACTCCTGCTCGGCCTCGCCACCGTCCGGCCCGTGTTCCTCTGGGGGGCTCCCGGCATCGGAAAGTCCTCGCTCGTAAGGAAGTTCGCCGACTCGCTGGGGCTGGAGTGCGTCAGCCTGCTCGGCACGCAGCTCGCCCCCGAGGACCTGATCGGCGTACCGCAGATCCGTGACGGCCGGTCCGTCTTCTGCCCGCCGGAGGCCATCGCCCGCGACGAGCCGTACTGCCTCTTCCTCGACGAGCTCAACGCCGCGAGCCCGGACGTCCAGAAGGCCTTCTACTCCCTGATCCTCGACCGCCGGATCGGCTCCTACGAGCTGCCCGCGGGCTCCATCGTCATCGGCGCCGGCAACCGGGCCACCGACAACGCGCTGGCCCGGCCGATCGCCTCCGCGCTGGTCAACCGCCTCACCCACGTCCACCTCCAGGCGTCCGCACAGGACTGGCTGGTCTGGGCCGGCGAGCACGGCATCCACCCCTGGGTGACGGACTACCTCACCGACCGCCCCGACCACCTCTGGTCGCAGCCGCCCAAGAGCGAGGAGCCCTTCTCCACCCCGCGCTCCTGGCACATGCTCTCCGACGCCCTGCACTCCTTCGGAGCGGACCTGGACGAGCAGACCCTGAAGGTGATCGCGCACGGCACCCTCACGCCCGCGCACGCCGTCTCCTTCTGCGGCTACGCCAAGATCGTCCGCCACACCTTCGGTATCGAGGCGATCATCAAGGGTGACGCCTCCTGGCCCGCCCGCCTCGCCGACCGCGACCTGCTCTACTACCTCGCCGAGGCCTTCCGGGGGCGCCTCGTCAAGGAACTCCCGGCCCGCAAGGAACACGTCTCGCCCGCCGTCCGGCAGACCGCCTACCGGGCCAAGTCCCTGCTCGTCCAGCTCGCCGAGATCTCCGTCGAGGTGGCCCAGACCGTCATCGCCGACGACGCCGACGGGCTGCCCGTGCTGCCCGCCTGGTTCCTCATCGAAGCCGCCCGTGACATGCCGCGCCTGGTCGAGGCGCGCCGGTGAGGCGCCGGTCCGGGCGGCCGGGCCAGCAGGCCGAGCAGGACCCGGCCACCCTCGCCTACGAGGCCGGCCGGGCCGCGATCCGCGCGAATCCGGCCCTGCACGCCGTCTCCGCCACCCACTGCCGCGACACCCGCTGCCCGGCCTGCAACGCCGCGGGGCTCGCCGTCGTCACCTCCAACGGCGTGATCCACGCCCACCCCACCCGCCGCGCCGACCCGGCCGAATGGGCCTGGACGCTGGCCCACTGCCTGCTCCACCTGGGGTTCGGCCACGTACCGGCCGCCAAGCAGCCGCTCCGGCCGCAGCCGGAGCCGGCGGACCTCGCGGCCCGCTGCGTCGTCGTCAACCGCTTCCTCCAGACCTTCCCCGTCGGCCGCGCCCCCGACCGCCTGCCCGAGCAGTACCCGGGCGGTGACGAGGAGCAGCTCGCCGGCGCCTGGCGCCGGGGCGGCGTCCCGCCCGCCTACCAGGACTGCGGTACGGGCCCCGCCGGCGCGCCGGACCAGGTGCTGGAGGCGTGGACGTACTGGCAGCCGGTCCCGGACTGGCAGACCGGCTTCGCCCACGCCCTCACCCGGTCCGTGTCCGTCACCATGGACCGTGCCGCGGGCCGCGAGGGGCACGCACCGCAGCCGTGGGAACGCGCCCTGAACTGGTTCGTCTCCGCCTACCCGCTGCTCGGCGGCCTCGCCAGCGGTCTGCGGATCGTCGCCGACGCCGAGCTGGCCCGCGCCGGGGGCATCGACGTCGCCGCGGTCAGCGCGAGCGCCGGAGAGATCTACGTCAACCCGCTGCGCACCTTCACGGACGAGGAGTGGCGCTTCATCCTGGCCCACGAGATGCTGCACGCCGCCCTGCGCCACGGCGAGCGCTGCGGCGCCCGGGACCCGTACCTGCACAACGTGGCCGCCGACTACGTGGTCAACGGCTGGCTCGTCGAGATGGGCGTCGGCGAAAGGCCCGAAGGGCTGCTCCACGACCCACAGCTGAAGGACCTCTCCGTCGAGGAGGTCTACGACCGGATCACCTGCGACCTGCGCCGGATGCGCCGCCTCGCCACCCTGCGCGGCAGGGGCCGCGGGGACATCCTGGGCGAGCCGCTGCCCCACCCGGGGAGCGGACCGTACACCGACCTGGACGAGTTCTACCGGCGCGGCCTGGTCCAGGGCTTCGACCTGCACACCCACGGGGAACGCGGCCTGCTGCCCGCCGGGCTGATCGAGGAGATCCGGGCCCTGGCCCACCCGCCCGTTCCGTGGGACGCCCGGCTCGCCCGCTGGTTCGACGCGTACGTGCCGCGCCCGCAGGCCGTACGGAGCTTCGCGCGCCCGGCGCGCCGGCAGGCCTCCACCCCGGACATTCCGAGGGCGGGCCGCTACTTCCCGCCCGAGGAGGTCGCCCGCTGCACCTTCGGGGTGGTGCTCGACACCTCCGGGTCGATGAACCGCGAGCTGCTCGGCAAGGCGCTGGGCGCCATCGCCTCGTACGCGGAAGCCCGCGACGTACCGGCGGCACGCGTCGTCTTCTGCGACGCGGCGCCGTTCGACGCGGGCTATCTGCCGCCCACCGAGATCGCGGGCCGGGTACGGGTCCACGGGCGCGGCGGGACCGTGCTCCAGCCGGGCATCGACCTGCTCCTGCGGGCGGAGGACTTCCCGTCCGGAGCCCCGGTGCTGGTGATCACGGACGGGTGGACCGACACCCTGCGGATCCGGCGCGAGCACGCCTTCCTGATCCCGCAGGGTGCCTCCCTGCCGTTCACACCCAGGGGGCCGGTCTTCCGACTGGCCTGACCTCTTAGTCGAGGTAGTCGCGCAGCACCTGCGAACGCGACGGGTGGCGCAGCTTCGACATGGTCTTGGACTCGATCTGGCGGATGCGCTCACGGGTGACCCCGTACACGCGGCCGATCTCGTCCAGGGTCTTCGGCTGGCCGTCGTTGAGGCCGTAGCGCATGGAGACCACGCCCGCCTCGCGCTCCGAGAGCGTGCCCAGGATGGACTGGAGCTGCTCCTGGAGGAAGGTGAAGGACACCGCGTCCGCCGGGACGACCGCCTCGGAGTCCTCGATGAGGTCACCGAACTCGCTGTCGCCCTCCTCACCCAGGGGGGTGTGCAGGGAGATCGGCTCGCGGCCGTACTTCTGGACCTCGATGACCTTCTCGGGGGTCATGTCGAGTTCCTTGCCCAGCTCCTCCGGGGTGGGCTCGCGGCCCAGGTCCTGGAGCATCTGGCGCTGCACACGGGCGAGCTTGTTGATGATCTCGACCATGTGCACCGGGATGCGGATGGTGCGCGACTGGTCGGCCATGGCGCGCGTGATCGCCTGCCGGATCCACCAGGTCGCATACGTGGAGAACTTGAAGCCCTTGGTGTAGTCGAACTTCTCCACGGCGCGGATCAGGCCGACGTTGCCCTCCTGGATCAGGTCCAGGAAGAGCATGCCGCGGCCGGTGTAGCGCTTGGCGAGGGAGACCACGAGGCGGAGGTTGGCCTCCAGCAGGTGGTTCTTCGCGCGGCGGCCGTCCTCGACCAGGATCTCCAGCTCACGCTTGAAGGCGGGCTTGTGGTCCTCCTCCTCTTCGAGCTTGTACTCGGAGAACAGGCCCGCCTCGATGCGCTTGGCGAGCTCCACCTCCTGCTCGGCGTTGAGGAGCGGCACCTTGCCGATCAGCTTCAGGTAGTCCTTGACGGGGTCGGCGGTGGCACCGGCCACCATGACCGTCTGCGCCGGGGCGTCGTCCTCGTCGTCGTCGGACAGGACGAAGCCCTGGGTGCCGCCGGCCTTGGGCGCCTCGTCCTCCGCCTCGTCGGCGAGGTCCTCGGCAGCCCAGTCCTCGCCCTCGGCGACGGGGGTCTCGCCCTCGTCGGCGTCCTTGGCGCTGGTCTTCTTCGCCGCGGCGGTCTTCTTCACGGCGGTCTTCTTGGCGGCGGTCTTCTTGACCGTGCGCTTCTTCGGCTCGGCGGCGGCCTCGGCCGACGCGTCGTCGTCGATGGCGGCGGCCGACGGAGCGGATATCGCCGTGGCGGTGGGCGCGGCCGCGGTGGCGGCCGCCGTCTTGCGCGCGCCGATGGGGCGCGGCGCGGGGGTGGCCTTCTTGGCCACGGTACGGGCCGGGGCGGCGGCAGCCTTGCGGGGCTTCTTGGCGGCAGCCTTGGTGGCGGGGGCCGCGCTGACGTGAAGGGCGACACCCTCCTCGTCCAGGACCTGGTTCAGGCTGCGCAGGACCCGCTTCCACTGGTCCACCGGGATGCGGCCGGCCTCGAAGGCCTGGCGCACGTCGTCACCGTTGATGTGACCCTGCTCGCGGCCGCGCTCGACGAGCGCGACGAGGGCCTCCGATTCGGCGATCTCCGGAGGGAACGTACGGGACGGGCTGAGCGACACAAGGAGCCTCTCGTTGCGAACAGATAAAGGGTGGGCGGGACATCATCGCGCGAACTCGGGAAACAGACCCGAGGGGGGTCTGTATTCCGGGCCGCGCGAGGACACCTGTCGGTTCATCGCATGCCCGAGTCGATTCGTTACGCGCTGAATTGAGTGACCTGCGCCACGCTGTGTTCGCGCAACCGATCCGGCGCAGATCCGTCCGCCCTTCGCGTCAGCCTTTTTTGCGGGCCTCGACGAGGAAACGGGCGGTGTGTGCGACGAACGGACCTTCGCGTTCGATCTGTTCGTGCAGCTCGCGCAACCGGTCCCGGTACTGCCCGACCGTGAAGCCGGGCACCATCCAGATCACCTTCCGTAGAAAGTAGATCACGGCTCCGATGTCGTGGAACTCCGTGCGCAGTCGTTCGGAGCGCAGATCGACCACTTCGAGGCCGACCCGGGTGGCGTCGGCGACCGCGTCGTCGGGGTGCCGGGCACGCCGGACCTCCTGCGGCTGCGGGCCGAGGAAGTACTCGACGAGCTCGAAGACGCTCGCCGGACCGACCTGCTGCGAGAGGTAGGTGCCGCCCGGCGTCAGCACCCGCGCGATCTCCTCCCACCAGATGGTCACCGGGTGCCGGCTGGTCACCAGCTCGAAGGCGTCGTCGCCGAAGGGCAGCGGCGGCTCGTCGGAGTCCGCGACCACCACCGCGCCCAGCGGGTGCAGCAGCCGTGTCGCCCTCTCGATGTTGGGCGGCCAGGACTCGGTGGCCACCATCAGCGGGGGCAGCGGACCGGACCCGGCCAGGACCTCACCCCCGCCGGTCTGGATGTCCAGGGCCGACCGGGCGCGTGCCAGGCGCTCGGCCATCAGCCGCTGGTAGCCCCAGGAGGGGCGCTGCTCGGTGGCCCGGCCGTCGAGCCAGGAGAAGTCCCAGCCGTCCACGGAGACGGACTCGGCCTCGGCGACAAGATGGTCGAAAGTACGCGTCATGCCTTGATCGTCCCAGGTCGGACGCCCGTCAACCACCGGATATGTCGACTACAGTGGTCGGCGGGCCGTGACTGGCGTTCGGGTGGATCACCACCGGGGAGCGGCCCGGCGTACTGAGCACTCCGGTACGTCGACTGCCGCGCGCCTGGGCGAACCGCGATCCGCAGCGACGTTCAGGAGACCCCGTGACGACTGCCCAGACTGCCTCAGCCCCTGCCGGCGCCTCCGCCGACGCCACCGCCACGGCCCGGCTGATGGACGGCACCGCCCTCGCCCGCCGCATCTCGGAGCAGACCGCCGCCCGCGCGGCGAAGATCACCGAGCGCACCGGTACCGCGCCCTGTCTGGCGACCGTGCTGGTCGGCGAGGACCCCGCCTCCGTCACCTACGTCCGCATGAAGCAGAACCGCTGCGCCAAGGCCGGGATCACCTCACGCCACGTGGAGCTGCCGGCGTCGACCACCACGCAGGAGCTCGTCGCCGCGATCACCGCCCTCTCCGAGGACCCGGAGATCAGCGGCATCCTGCTCCAGCACCCCGTCCCGCACCACATCGACGAGCGCGCCGCCTTCGAGGCCATCGCCCCGGGCAAGGACGTCGACGGGGTCACCATGCACTCCTTCGCCGCCATGGGCTTCGGGCTGCCGGGCTTCGTCTCCTGCACCCCCGGCGGCATCATGCGCCTCCTCGCCGCCTACGACGTGGACCTGACCGGCAAGCACGCCGTCGTCGTCGGCCGCAGCGCGATCCTGGGCAAGCCGGCCGGGATGCTGCTGCTGGAGCAGAACGCCACCGTCACCTACTGTCACTCGCGCACCCGGGACCTCTCCTCGATCGTGCGCCAGGCGGACGTGCTGGTCGCCGCCGTGGGCAAGGCCGACTTCATCCGGGGCGAGGACATCAAGCCGGGCGCGGTGGTGCTGGACGCCGGCTACAACGAGGGCAACGTCGGCGACGTGCACTTCGAGTCGGCCGCCGCCCGGGCCTCGCTGATCACCCCGGTACCGGGCGGCGTCGGCCCGATGACCATCGCCGTCCTGCTGGAGCAGACCGTCATGGCGGCCGCCGCGCAGGCCGGGCTGGACCTCGCGGAGCTCTGACCGCGGATCGAACGCCCCGGGCCCACGGGTCCGGGGCGTTCCCGTTTCGGGCCCCGGCTTTCCGGCGCCGGCTTGCGGGCTCCCGCTTCCGGGCCCGGCTCTCAGACCCCGGCGGCGGTACGGGCGGCCGTGGCGACGATGGGGGAGGTACGGAACTCACGCGCCAGCGCGGTCAGCGGCTGGTCGGACAGCCGCGGCGGCTCGGGCTGCTGCGGAGGCCGGGCGGCCGCCTCCGAGGCGGCCCGGCGCTCGCACGCGGCGGCGAGCATGGCGGCGTCCGCCACGGCCGAGGCCCGGGCCTCGCTCACGCCCTGGCCGCGCGCGGCCTCGTACGCGGCGCTGCGCACGGCGGGGTCGAACCAGCCGGCCAGCGCCAGGATGCCGTCGTCGATGACCGACTCGCGGTGGAGCAGCCGGATCCCCACCGAGGACCACCAGGCCAGCGGGACGGTCCGGCCCTGGGCCGCGGCGAATCCGCGCAGTGCCTTCCACAGCGGGCGCAGCCGCCGGTACTGGCCGAAGGCCTGCCACGTCGCCGACCCGCCGACCAGCGGCACGACGAACCCGGCGCCGAGCAGCAACGCGGACGCCGAGGCCAGCGGCGGCGCCACGTCCGTGGACAGGAACACCCAGTCGCGGCCCGCCCACCGGGCGACGACCGAGGCCCACTTGGCGGCCAGGTAGGCCAGGTCCATCAGCCCGGCGACGACGATCAGGGCCAGCCCCGTGCGCAGCGGGCGCAGCGAGCGGTCCGTGCGCGCCAGCCACTTGCCGCACAGCCAGGTCAGCGCCGAGGTGCCCAGGGTGTGCGCCACGAGGAAGCAGACGATCATCTCGCGGATCCACGGCGTGGTGGCGTAGTACGTGTCCAGGTCCTGGAGCCGTTCCACCGGAGCGTCGCCGATCACGAACAGGGCGACGATCGCCGCGGTCGCCGTGCCGAAGACGGCGGCGGTCAGCCGGGTGGCCCGGCGCACGGCCGCGGGCGGCCCGCCGCGCCACTGCAGGACCAGGACGACGCACTGTCCGGACCACACGGTGAGCAGGCCGAACACCAGGGGCGCGGAGAAGTTGACCACGCCGGTGAGGCGGTTGACCGCGGCGATCGTCGGCGGCGAGGCCAGGAAGGTGATGGGGGCGCCGACCAGGAGCAGCCCGCACGCGGTGCGGTTCAGCGGACGGTCCCGGTCCCGGCGCAGCGTCGGAAGCTTGATCAGCAGCGCCAGGACCATCAGGGACCCGGGCAGGAGCAGCAGGATCCTGCCGCTCATCGGGCCTGTCCGACGGGGTCGGCGGGGCCGACCGGGTCCGCTGCCGGGCCGCCGGAGGCTGCGCCCGTGGCCGGCCCTGCGCCGGTTGCCGGCCCGGTGCCGGTGTCGGTGCCGGGCGTTTGGCCGGGTGCCGGGTCGAGCCCGGCGACGGCCCGCTCGGCGGCGGTGAGCGGCGGCGCCTTCAGGGCACCCCGGTCCGAGGCGCGCAGCACGTGCCAGACCACCGAAGGGTGGAGCCAGTGGGTGGGCGCGGTGCTCATGGTGAGGACCTTGAACAGGGCGGCGGTGAGCGCCTCGTCGGTGGTGGCCCCCGTCATGAGCCGGTTGACGTACCCGTTGAGCAGGCCGGTTCCGGTGCGCGGCTTCATTCCGGTGGCCCCCGGATACAGGATGTCCTGCGAAGTGGCGAGCTCCCAGGCGGTGCTGACCTGGGGCGCGATGACGCGCTGCGCCTCGCGGCCGATCCCGGGATGCGCCAGCCCCTTGCCCCGGAGCAGGGTGCGTACGGCCAGCAGCCCCTGGGCGGCGACGGTCATGCCCTGCCCGTACAGCGGGTTGAAGGTGGCGACGGAGTCGCCGACGGCGAAGAAGCCGTCGGGCAGCTCGGCCTTCTCGAAGTAGACCCGGCGGTTGGCGGTGCCCTGGGTGACGGCGACGTCCGTCAGGGGCTTGCGGCCCTCCAGCAGCTCACCGACGATCGGGTCGCGGACGGCCCTGGCGAACGGGATGAACGCGTCGGGGTCGCCGGTGGGCTGGCCGCCGCGGGTGCCGGACAGGGTGGCCTGCCACTGGCCGTTCTCGATCGGCACGATCGTGGCCGTCTGCCCGGGCACGGGCACCCGGGGGTCGGACTGCACGTTGACGATGGGGAAGCCCATCTCGTGCGCGCCGGCGGGGGCCTCGAAGATCCGGGTCGCGTAGACGAGACCGGAGTCGACCTCGGCCTGCCGGATGCCGCTCACGCCGAGTGCCTGGAGCCAGGTCCGGGCTCGCGAGCCGCGCCCGCTGGCGTCGATCACGAGGTCGGCGGTCAGCAGCCTGCCCTCTTCCTCCGGGGTGTCGACGAGCACGCCGGTGACCCGGGCCGCCGTGCCCTCCAGAGCACGGACCCGGCCCTGGAGGGTGGACACACCGGCGAGGGCGATCACCCGGGCGCGCACCACCGAATCGAGGAGGTCGCGGCTGCAGGAGATGTTGAACTGCTTCTCCCCGCAGCGCGGGATCCACCCCTGGGCGGTCTTGGTGACGAGGTCGGTGGGCAGGCTGCGGCGGATGGCGCCCGCCTTCGTCCAGTCGGCGGTGATGCCGGGCAGGATCCGCTCGATGGCCCGGGCACCGCCCGACCACAGGAGGTGGGTGTGCCGGGCCTGCGGGAGCCCGCGGCGCTGCGCCGGGCCCTCGGGCAGCGGGTCGGCGTCGACGACGGTGACCGCGGCGTGCTCGGCGAGGACAGCGGCCGCGAGGAGGCCGGCCAGACTGCCGCCTATGACGACGGCGTGGCGGGGCGGGGAGGACTGGTTCATCGTGGCGTGCTCTCTGTCAGGGCCGTGCTGAGGGCATCGGCGTCAGGGGTGCGGCGACTGGCTGGTGCAGGTCACGGCGTGGCACGGGGCTTCCCCAGCCGAGTGAGGACTTGATGCGCTCGATCGCCTCGGGCAACTGCTGCTCCCGGGGCGACGGCAGGTAGGAGCGCAGGAGGTTGCCGAGGTGCAGGCCGAAGGTCTCGGCCCGGATCTCCGCCGGATCCCCCTGGTCGGCGCGTGCGGCGGCCTGCCGGACCACGGCGTCCAATCCGGCTCCGGAGGACAGCAGTTCGGCGAGGCGGCCGGGGTGTCCCGCCAGCCGGGCAGCCGCCAGCATGCCCGGACCGACGCTGTCGCAGGACCCCTCGTCCAGGTGCCACAACTCGTGGCACGCGATGACGAGCTGGTGTTCGGGCCGGGTGTGCTGCTCGACGACGATCAGGTCGACGTCGTCCAGCTCCAGCCACAGCCCGCTCGCGGTGTCCGGCGGGAAGGAGGAGAACTGGAAGTCGACCTTCCGGCCTCCGCCGCGCCGCTCGGCGTACGCGGCGCACAACGCACCGATGATCTCGCCGACATCGGCCGGCGGCGTCAGGCGCGCGCCCTCCAGCAGTTCGGAGCCCAGCTTGCGCATGGCCCGTGTGGTCCTCATGGTGTTTCTCCCTCGGCGGCGCCGTCCTCGGTCGGCGTCCCGCCCTTCGTGCCCGGAGCTCCGAGCTGCCCCTCGCGTGCGAGGAGGTCGTCCAGGTGGTCGGCCAGTGACTTCCACCCCTGGGGCGACAGCCGGCCGGCCCGCGTCACGATGCTGCGTACGTCGTGTGCCCGCAGCACCGCCAGCATCGGGTTCTCCCGGTCCCGCACCGCGGACTCCAGTTCGCCCTCGATCAGTGCGAGGGCGGTGGAGAGGGCCTCGGTGTCGTCCGCCAGCAGGAAGCCGCCCTCGACGCCGTAGAAACGCTGGATCCCGGCGGCCGCGGCGAGGTTCGGCAGGCCCTCGCCCTGAGCGAGGCGGGTCAGCGACTGCCCCGACGCGTCGAAGGACCGGGCGACGGCCGCCAGCGAGTGCGGCTGGCCGTCCTCCCGTACGCGGGTGCGGCGCAGGTGCTCGAACCGCAGGTGCACCTGCTCCTTCAGCGGCAGCCGGGGCGGCCTGCCGTCGAGGGTGAGCCGGATGGCCTGCGGGGTCATGCCCGTCAGGTACGACAGGTGCTCCAGGTCGTCCCGGCCGTCCGAGACGGTGGTCGCGGACAGGGCGAGGGCCCGTTCCACCGCGCTCTTGCTGTCGGCCAGCAGGAAACCGGCGTACACGCCGAAGAACCGCTGCACACCGGCCGCATGGCCCATCCGGGGCAGTCCGGTGCCCGCGTTGAGCGGCCCGAGGGAGGCGCCGGGGGCGGCGAAGTCCTCGGCGATGGCGGCCAGCGGCCACTCCCGGCCGTGCTTGTCGCGCCGGGTGGCGCGCAGCCGCAGGAACCGCTGGTGCACGCGCCGCTCCAGCGGCGCCTCGTCCGCGGTGCCCGCCAGCACCTGCGGTACGCGCCCCGGTTCGACCCCGGAGAGGTGGCTCAGCCGCTCCACGGCCAGCACCTCGGCCGGATCCTGCCCGTGCTCCTGCGACAGTGCCCAGGTGCGACGCCAGATCGCGGCGAGGTCGGGACGGGCGGCGGCTCGCACCGGCGGATTCTCCATTTGTCGACAAGGTGTTCGAGTTGATCGGGCTTCGTGAAGCCTAGCCTCCAGCCTTTGGCCGAACCAGGGGAACCCCAACGTTTCCTGCCGTACAGCTCAAAAACGGTTGGCATGACCTGCGAGGTAATCGACCCGCTCCAGAGCCCCCGGCACAGTGGACGCATCGGGTCCCGGGGCCGCGCACTCGGTCCCGGAACCCGTGTCCCACCAGGCCGTTCGACCTCGATGGAGGCTGATCCCCATGTCCGCGACCCCGCTCGCCGGCTTCGCCCGCAACCAAGTCCCGCAGACCGCGCTGCGCCGCTTCCTCGCCCTCGACTCCGCCGTCACCACCGCCAACGGGCTCGCCTACGCCGCCTTCTCCGCCCCGCTCGGCCGGCTGCTCGGCGTCGGCCAGGGCCTCCTCCTGGAACTGGGCGTCCTGCTCCTCGCCTACGGGGCCGCGGTCGGATGGCTCGCGTCGCGGCGGCAGCCCCCCGTCCTCCCGGTGAAGCTGGTCATCGAGACGAACTACGCCTGGGCCGCCCTCAGTCTGGTCTCACTGGCGCTCTGGTTCGACCCCACCACCGCCGGCCTGCTGTGGATCCCGGTGCAGGCCGCCACCGTGGCCGGGTTCGCCGTGTTCCAGCAGCTGGCCCTGCGCTCCGGCTCAGCCACCCAGTGAGCGCAGGTACTTCACCGTCGCCGGGTCGGCCGGGAGCATCGTCTCGATGGCCAGCTCGGCGACGGTCACGTCCATCGGCGTGTTGAAGGTCGCGATGGACGACACGAAGGACAGCACGTGCCCGTCGTGCTCGATCACCAGCGGCAGTGCGAGGTACGCGGCGGGTCCCTCCGGTTCGCCGTCGTCCGCCCGTTCGGCGACCGGATAGGCCGACACCTCCTCGTAGAGGGCGCGCAACGGCTCGGACCGGGCCAGCGCGATCTGCCGCTCCATCTGCGCCAGCAGGTGCCCGCGCCACGCCGCGAGGTTGCGGATCCTCGGGGCCAGGCCCTCGGGATGCAGGGTGATCCGCATGGCGTTCAGCGGCGGGGTCAGCAGGTGCTCCGGCAGCCCGTCCAGCAGCATCGCGATGCCCCGGTTGGCGGCGACCACGTCGTACTTGGCGTCCACGACCAGTGCCGGATAGGGCTCGTACCCCGCCAGCAGCCGTTCGATGCCCTCGCGCAGCGTCCCCATCGCCGGGTCGTCCAGCCCGGTGTGCGCATAGCGCGGGGCGTAACCCGCGGCCAGCAGCAGGGCGTTGCGCTCCCGCACCGGCACGTCGAGGTGGTCGGCGAGCCGCAGCACCATCTCCTCGCTCGGCCGGGACCGGCCCGTCTCGATGAAGCTGATGTGCCGGGAGGAGGATGCGGCGCGGCCCGCCAGCTCCAGCTGGCTGATGCCGCGCCGCTGCCGCCAGGCGCGCAGCAGAGTGCCCACACTCGTCGTCATGCATACGACGGTAGCCGAGGAGCCTCAGCCCAGGTCGAAGACGTTCCGCAGGCCGATCCGGTGGCGCCACAGGTCGTGCCGCTTGACGGCCTCCAGCTCCGGCGCCCGGTACATGGGACGGACCGTGCAGCGCGGGGCCGGCGAACCGTCCCGGTCCAGCAGGCAGTTGACGGCCGCGCGGGCTGAGGCGTTGGCTCCCTCCATCGTCGCCAGGTCGATGTCGACCGCCACGTAGTCCCCGCTGAGGAAGAAGTTCGGGATGCGGGTGCCCGCGCCGGGCCGGTTGTGCAGGGTGCCGACCGGGTGGATGAGCAGCTCGTCCTGGTTGGTGGGGTGCGGGGTGCCGAGTCCGTCCACGCCCGGGTCCAGGAACCACGAGTGCAGCTTGGAGTCGGCCAGCAGGGTCTTCCCGGTGTCGTTGAGGGAGGCCTTCAGCTGCGCCCACACCTCGCGCGCCACCTCCTCGCGGGTGCACTGCTTGGCCGTCTTCCCGTACAGGATCCCGGGCTTGTCCCACTCCGAGATGTCCACCGACAGGCAGTCGACCGCCGCTCCGTCGCCGTAGTCGGCCGGGAAGTCACGGGACGGCCAGTGCTCGGCCTGCTGGATCGCCGTCAGCGACCAGGGGGAGTCGATGCAGTTGAGGTGGCCGTGCACCAGCGGGGCCCGCTCGGTGAGGTAGAACTGGATGCCGGTCATCCAGTCCGTCTGCAGCCGGTCGCAGCGCCCCAGCATCGGATCGGCGGCCCGCAGCGCCGCGCTCCAGGTGCGGCGGGCGTGCTCGACGGGCAGGGCGCTCACGTAGTGGTCGGCGGTGACGGTCTGCGGGGCGCCGTCCGGGCCCTCGACCGCGACCCCGCTCACGCGGCCGTCCGCGCAGCGCACCTCCCGTACTGTCCAGCCGATCCTGAACTCCACGCCGAGGGAGCGCAGATGGGCCTCCCAGGGATCGATCCAGGCCTCGTTGGTCGGCAGGTTGAGGATCCGGTCGGGCGGGCCGTCCGCCCCGCGCCCCAGCAGGTTGAAGACGAAGGCCTCGCCGAGGGTGCCGACCGTACGGGTGGAGGCCTCCTCGGCCTTGGTCGCCACGATGTTGCGGGTGATGCCGACGGCGAGGATGCGGCGGTACTCGTTCGACATCCGCTCCGCGCGCACGAAGTCCCACCAGGGGGTCCGCTCCCAGACCTCGGTGCGCCGCTCGTCGCAGCTGGTGAGGAAGACGAGCACCCGGTCGACGAAGTACGCCGTCTCGTGCGGCGGGAGCCGGACCAGTGTCTGCAGGATGCCGGTGAGGGCGCGCCGCAGCTCCTCGGGCGTCAGCTCGGCGGGGGAGTGCTCGGGCCAGGGGATCGGCGCGCGCAGGTCCTCGCGCCCGGCCGCCCGGGCGAACATCATCTCGCGCGGCGCGACGAGGTTGTCCCACACGCCGTGCGCGTTCCCGGGGAAGGGGATGCGCCGCATGGTGTCGGGCAGGTTGTGGTAGATGCCGGGGATGAAGCGGAAGCCGTGCTCGGCGGGCAGCGGCCGGCGCCCGCCGCGGGCGCTGCCGGGCACGTCCATGCTGCGCGCCTTGCCGCCGAGCGCGCGGCGCTCGTACACGGTCACGGCGTAGCCCCGCTCGGCGAGTTCGTGCGCCGCGGTCAGGCCGGCCACCCCGCCGCCGAGAACCGCGACGCTCGGTCCGGCAGCCGGCGACCCGGCGGCCGGGGCGGCCGCCGCGGGCGCCGCCCCCGCCCCGGTCATGACCGCCCCGGTGGTGGCCGCCGCGCCCGCGCCCGCGATGAACGTACGCCTGGAACTTCCTGTGCCCGCCATGACGGATGCCCCCTCGTTACCGCTGGTAACAGCCTCTCCGGCGCAGGAGCATAGGTGGGGCCGGATGGACGCGGAAGGCGTAGAAGCACCCGAGCGCACTATGGCGCGAAAGGATTGTCCCGGCCTCCACTGTGGGAACCTTGACTACACGTCACGGGGAAAAGGAGCCGGTGCATGCCGAGTGAGCCGCTGTCACAGAAGGAGATCGAGGACCGGTTGCGGGAACTCCCCGGCTGGGCCTTCGAGGACGACCGGATCTTCCGCACCTACCGGCTGGGCAGCCACTTCGCCGCCAGCGCCCTCGTCTCCCATATCGCCAGCGTCCAGGAGGAGTTGAACCACCACTCCGACCTGACGCTCGGCTACAACACGGTCCGGCTCTCCGTGAACAGCCACGACGCCGGCGACGTGGTGACGGAGTCCGACTTCGCCCTCGCCGAACGCGTCGAAGCCCTCGCCCCGGCCCACGGCGCGAGCTGATGACCACGCACATACCGTCCGTCGGAACCCTGCTCGACTACGACGCGGAGGCCGCGGCCTACGACGCCACCCGCGGCGGCACCCCGCGCGCCGAGGCGGCGGCCGCGGCCGTCCTCGGACTGCTCCCCGCAGACGCGCGCACCCTCCTCGACCTCGGCTGCGGCACCGGCATCGTCACCAGCCGGTTGCGGCGCCCGGCCCTGCGCGTCCTGGGCGCCGACGCCTCCCACGGCATGGCCGCGACGGCGCTGCGCCGCGGCGTGCCCGTCGCCCTGGCCGACGCGGCCCGGCTGCCGGTCCGGTCGCAGTCGCTGGACGCGGTGAGCGCGGTGTGGCTGCTGCACCTGCTGCGGGAGCCGGGACTCGTGCCGGCCGTGATCGCCGAGGCCGCCCGGGTGCTGCGCCCCGGCGGGGTCCTCCTCGCCACCGTGGACAAGGACTCGGCGCACGACGTCGGAAGCGACATCGACGCCGTCTTCGCCGCGCACCTGACCCCGACCCCCGCGGACGCATCCGGGGAGGTCGAGGCCTACGCGGCCCGGGCCGGTCTGCTCCCGGTCGGCGAGGCCCGCTTCACCGGCCACGGCCAGGGCCGCACCCCGCGCGGCTCCGCCGAGGCCCTGCTCGCGGGCCGGTACGCCTCCCGGATCGTGCCGCGCGGCATCACCGCGCAGGAGCTGGCGGCCCGGCTGGAGCTGCTGCCGGACCAGGACGTCCCGCGCGCGGAGCCGACGTACCGCATACGGAGCTTCGTACGCGTCTGACCCGTGGGAAGGACAGTCCGGGTCCGGACCCGTGGACAGGTCCGGACCCGGACCCCGTCACACGTCGAACTCGGCCGGGTCCGGCCCGATCCGGCGGCCCGCCGCGCCCGCGCCCAGCGCGTCCAGCGCCGCGATGTCGGCGGCGTCCAGCTCGAAGCCGAAGACGTCCAGGTTCTCCCGGATGCGCGCGGGGGTCACGGACTTCGGGATCACGATGTTCCCGTGCTGCAGGTGCCAGCGGAGCACCACCTGCGCGGCGCTGCGGCCGTACTTGTCCGCGATCGCGGTCACGGCCGGGAGGGTCAGCAGCTCCTTGCCCTGGCCCAGCGGGGACCAGGCCTCGGTGGCGATACCGCGCTCGGCGTGCACGGCGCGCAGCTCGGCCTGCGGGAAGAGCGGGTGCAGCTCGACCTGGTTGACGGCCGGAACCAGCTCGCTCTCGGCGGCGATCCGCTCCAGGTCGGCCGGGCGGAAGTTCGACACGCCGACCGCCCGGGCGCGGCCGCTCGCCGCGAGCTCCTCGAAGGTCTTCCAGATCGCGACGAAGTCGTCGCGCATCGGACGCGGCCAGTGGATCAGGTACAGGTCGACGTGGTCCAGGCGCAGCTTGGCGAGGGAGTCGTCGAAGGCGCGCAGCACCTGGTCACGGCCCCACTTCTGCTTCGGGCCGTTCCACAGCTTGGTGGTGACGAACAGTTCCTCGCGCGGCAGTCCGGAGGCGGCGACGGCCTTGCCGGTGCCGGTCTCATTGCCGTAGACGGCCGCCGTGTCGATGCTGCGGTAACCGGCCGCCAGGGCGGTCCCGACGGCGCGCTCCGCCTCGGCGTCCGGCACCTGCCAGACGCCGTAGCCGAGCCGGGGCATGAGCGTGCCGTTGTTGAGCTTGATGGCGGGGACCTGGTTCACGTCTTGGTCGTTCCCTCACGTGGGCGCATGGGCGCGGTGGCGGAAAAGCGTCGTACGAGGGGCGACAACCGGCCCCTCGTACGACGTATTCCCGCCATCCGGCGGCCGTCCGTACGGCCGTCCGTGAGCGCTCCCTCAGGTCGCCCCGAGATACGCCTCCCGCACCAGCGGATTCGCCCGTACCGCGGCCGCCGTGCCCTCGGCCAGCACCGTTCCGAGGTCCAGTACGACGACCCGGGTGCAGAGCTCCATCACGAAGGCCACGTTGTGCTCGACCAGCAGCACCGCGCAGCCCTCCCGCTCCGCCAGCCGCCGCACGACCTCCGCGAGCCGGTCGCGCTCCGGGGCGGACATGCCGGACGCGGGCTCGTCCAGCAGCAGCACCCGCGGCGGATCGGCCACCGCGCGGGCCACCTCCACCATCCGGGCCTGCCCGACGGGAAGCCCGCCGGCGTACGAGGCACCGAGCGCGCCGATCCCGCAGTCGGCCAGCACCCGCTCACCGCGGGCCCGGCGCTCGCGCTCCCGGGCCCGCCGGGACGGCAGGGCCAGGAGATCGGCGGCCGGTCCGCCCCCACCGCCCCGCCACTCCTGCGCCACCAGCACGTTGTCGGCCACGCTGAGCTGGCCGAACAACTGCTGCCGCTGGAAGGTCCGCCGGATCCCGTGCCGGGCCCGCCAGACGGGGGAGCGGCGGGTGATGTCCGTCCCGTCCAGCAGCAGCCGCCCCCGGTCGGGGCGGCGGATCCCGGACAGGACGTCGAACAGGGTGGTCTTCCCGGCGCCGTTCGGCCCGATCAGCCCGCACACCTCTCCCGCGCGGACCCCGAGGTCCACCCCGGCCAGCGCCCGGACGCCGCCGAACCGCACGCCGACCCCGAGCGCCTGAAGTACGTACCCGCCCTCGCTCATGTCGCCATCCCCAGGTAGGCCTCGGTGAGCCGGTCCGCCTCCACCTCGGCCCGCGGGCCGCACCAGGACACCCGACCCTGGGAGAGGTAGGCCACGGTGTCGGCGATCCCGAGGATCTCGGCGGCCTTCTCCTCCACCAGGAGCAGCGCGGTCCCGGCGTCGCGGAGCTCGGTGAGCAGCGCGTACACCTCCTCCACCACGCGCGGGGCGAGCCCGAGCGAGGGTTCGTCGGCGATCAGCACCGCGGGCGGCCGCTGGAGCAGCGGAGCCAGCGCCAGCATCTGCTGTTCCCCGCCGGAGAGCGCTCCGGCGGGGATCCTGCGCCGCTCCGCGAGCCGCGGGAAGCGTGCGTAGACGGCGGCCCGTGCGTCGGCCTCCGTGAGGTACAGGGCCAGGTTCTCCTCGATGGTGAGCGCGGGGAAGATCCCGCGCCCCTCGGGGGCGAGCAGCACCCCGGACCGAGACCGCCGTACTGCCCCGTCCCGCGTCGCGTCCCGCCCGCCCACGTACACCGCCCCGGCCGCGGCGGGCAGCAGCCCGGCGGCCACCCGGCAGGCGGTGCTCTTCCCGGCCCCGTTGGGCCCGAGCACGGCGAGGATCTCGCCCGGGCGGACGGCGAGATCCACCCCGTGCAGGACGAGCCCCCCGTCGTACCCGGCGGTGACGCCGCGCAGCTCCAGCGCGGGCCCGGCCTCGCCGGGCAGATCCGGCCCCGCCGGCGTTTGAGGCGCGGGGTCCGGGGCGGAGCCCCGGGAAGCGGCGGCCCGCCGCTTCGCCAGCCGCACCGGCACCGCCGCGCAGTACCCGTCCGGGTCATTGGCCAGCGCCAGCCCCGCCAAGCCGAACAGGATCACCGGCAGGTGCGCCGAGGCCGTCACATAGTCCGCCAGCACCCGCGGGGCCACCGCGAACACCAGCCCCGCCACCACCGCGTACTGCGGCCTGCGCACACCCGCCGCCACGACCACCGCCAGCCACACCAGCCCGGTCATCGCAGTGAAGTCGGTCGCCGTGATCCGGGTGTTGTACGAGGCGTACAGCACGCCCCCGAATCCGGCCAGCCCCGCCGACAGGGTGAACAGCAGCAGCTTCGTCCGCAGGACGGAGACCCCCGAGGCGACCGCCGCCGCCGGGGCCGACCGCACCGCCAGCATCGCCCGCCCCGACGGGGAGGCGCGCAGCGCGCTCAGCCCGGCCGCCACCAGCGCGACCAGTACGACCAGGGCCACCCCGAGCGCCCGGTCGTCCGAGAGGTCCACCGGTCCGAACACCGGCCGCGGGATGGACCAGCCTGCGTCGCCGTTGCGCAGCCACCGCAGCTGGAACAGCACTTGGTCGGCGAGGAAGGCCAGCGCCAGCGTGGCCAGGGCCAGGGACCTGCCCCCGAGCCGCAGCGCGGGCAGGGCGACGAGTGCCCCCAGCAGCGCCGCCACGCATGTGCCCACCGCCAGCGCCGCGACGAAGGGCCAGCCCCGGCTCATGAGCAGCCCGGCCACGAGCGCGGCACCGGTGACGAAGGTGCCCTGCGCCAGCGACACCATCGCCCCGAGCCCGGTCACCACCGTGAACGACATGAACACCAGCGCGATGGCCAGTCCCTGGGCCAGCAGCCCGCTCCAGAACGGCGTGGTCACGGTGTAGAACGCCACGCACAGGAGCGCCGCGCCCACTGCCCACACTCCCCACCGGCGCGACCACGGGGCCCCGGCCAGATGGTCGACCGGCGGCGCGTCCGCGGCCGCGACCCCCGCCGTGCGCGCCCTGCGGGTGAGCACCAGCAGCCCGCCGAACAGGATCAGGAAGGGCACCGCCGTACGGAAGCCGGTGACGGACTCGGCGAAGGACGCGTACCCGGCCACCAGGTTCTGCAGCACCCCCAGGCCCAGCCCGCCCGCGAAGGCGAGCGGCACGGACGCGAACCGTCCGATGACCGCCGCCGTGGCCGAGACGAACAGGAACAGCGTGAAGTCGTGCGCCGAGAGCCCCAGCAGCGGGGTCGCCAGCACCCCCGCCAGCCCGGCCAGCCCCGACGCGATCATCCACGCCACCGACGACAGCCGGTCGGCGCTGATGCCGCGCAGTTCGGTCAGCGAGCGGTTGTCGACGGCGGCCCGCAGGTGCAGCCCGAGCCGGGTGTGCCGCATCAGCACCCACAGCGCCACCGCCACCAGCGCCGTCACGACCCAGGTGATCAGCTGGTCGGAGTCGATGCCGACGCCCTCCGCGAGCTGCCAGGACTTCGCGGGGCTGGGCCCCACCCCCGGCAGCCCGAACTGGTTCTCCGCCGGCTTCACCGGCGCGCCCGCGTCCGCCAGCAGCTCCACCACCCACAGCCCGGCCGCGGGCAGCGCCACCAGCAGCCCGATGGTGGCCACGATCTGCGCCGTCTCACCCACCCGCGCGAGCCGGCGGAACATCAGTCGGTCCAGCCCCCAGCCGAGGCCGGGGGCCAAGGCGCACACCACCAGGAGCGCGGCCGGGACGGCGGGCCAGCCCAGGCCCGAGTGCAACTCGTAGAAGGTGAGCGCGCACAGGTAGGCGGTGGCCCCGTGCGCGAAGTTGAACAGCCCGGACGCCGAGTACGACAGCACCAGCCCGGTGGCGAGCAGTGCGTACAGGGCGCCGGAGACCAGACCGCTCAGCACGAAGACGAGCAGATCCCCCATGCCGCTGCCCTACTTGAAGGGGATGGGTTCGTAGCACTTGAACGGCACGGAGACCTCGTACGCGCCGTTCTTGAGCTGTACGAGCGCCCCGCAGCCGAAGCTGTCCTTCTGCCCCTTGGGCTCCGCGCGGTCGCCGACGAGGGTGCCGGTGTCGGCGAAGCCCTGCGCGGCGCTCTGGAAGGACTCGACGGTCAGGTCCTTGCCCGTCTTCTGCGCGATGGACACGAACAGGTCGGCCGACATGTATCCGGTGAGCATGTGCATGTTCAAAGGCACTTCCCGGCCTCCCGCCGCTGCCTTGATGTCGGCCTTGAACTGGGTCATCTTCGGGTCGGCGGACTCGAAGGGCTGGAACTGCAGCAGTACGTGCACCCCGTCGAGGGCCTGCTTGGTGGCGTCCTTTGCGAGCAGCCCCGGGTCGTAGTCGGTCGGGTCGGAGAGCAGACCCTGGTAGCCGCTGCGCTTGAGCGCGGTGAAGAGCCCGATGTTGTTGGGGGTCTGCATCACGGAGACGACGGCGTCCGGAGCCTTGCCGTCGTTGCTGGAGAGGATCTCCTTCACGTACGCGGACCAGTCGCTCGGGACGGCGGTACCGGGCACGGAGGCCTTGGCGTAGGACACCTCGAACCCGGCGCTGGCGAAGCCCTGCTGGAAGGTGCGGATGCCGAACTTGCCCGCGTCGCTGTCATTGGCGATGATCGCGACCGACTTGCCCCGGGCCCCGCCGAGGACCTGGCCGATGCCCTCGGGCCAGGTCTGGTTGAGGGTGCCGCCGGGAGTGGGGACCAGGCAGCCGTTGAAGCCGTAGATGTGCTTGGGCCCGCAGAAGGAGGGCAGGGTGCCCCAGCCGAAGGTGGGAACCTTCTCCTGCTCCAGGAAGTCGGCCCCGGAGAAGGTCACCGAGCTCATGGGGGAGACGGCGAAGACCTTGTCCTGCTGGACGAGTTTGCGGGCGGCCGCCAGGTTCTTGGCGGGATCCTGGCCGTCGTCCTCCGCCCCGAGGTAATCGATCTTGCGTCCGTTGATCCCGCCCTCCGCGTTGGCACGGAGATAGCGGGCCCTGGCCCCGAGGTCGGTGTCCTTCTTGCTGTAGCCGCTGGCGCTGGTCATCGACACGATCCCGCCGACCTTGATCGAATCCGCCGTCACCCCGCGGGTGTTGCCGGACACGTCACCGGGCTTGCCGGTGCCGGCGCCGTTGGTGGAGGCGGAGTTGCAGGCGGAGACGAGGGCGAGGGCCGCCGCCGCGGCGGCCAGGATGCGGATCGGTCGCAACATGTCGGGGATCCCCTCCGTTGGAATCCCCGCATTCTGTGCGCGACCTGACGGATCGTCAATATTGCTGACGGACAGAAATGACGATCCGTCAGTTCTGGGTGGTGTCCGCCCGGAACACCGACCGGACCTGCCGGGACGGCCCGCGGCCGGACCCGGTTCAGGAGGAGGAGTAGAGGGCCGCGACCTCCTTCTCGTACGCCTTCTCGATCGCCCGGCGCTTGAGCTTCAACGAGGGGGTCAGCAGCCCCCGCTCCTCGGTGAACTGCTCACCCAGCACCCGGAAGGTACGGATCGCCTCCGCCTGCGACACCAGGGTGTTCGCGGCCACCACCGCCCGGCGGACCTCCGCCGTCAGCTCCGGGTCGCCCACCAGCTCCGTCGCCGGTATCTGCGGCCGGCCGCGCATCGACAGCCAGTGCGCTATCCCGTCCATGTCCAGCGTGAGCAGCGCCGCGATGTACGGCCGATCATTGCCCACCAGCACGCACTGCGACACCAGCGGATGCGAACGGACCCGCTCCTCCAGGGCGGCGGGCGCGACGCTCTTGCCGTTGGAGGTCACCAGGATGTCCTTCTTGCGCCCGGTGATGGTGAGGTAGCCGTCCTCGTCGAGCCGGCCCAGGTCCCCGGTCGCCAGCCAGCCGTCGCGCAGCACCGCCTCCGTGGCCCGGGGGTCGTTCAGATACCCGGAGAAGATGTGGCTGCCGTGCAGCCACACCTCCCCGTCCTGCGCGATGTGCACCGTACTGCCCGGGATCGGCCGCCCCACGGTGCCGTACTTGGTCGCCCCCGGCGGATTCGCGGTGGCCGCCGCGCACGACTCGGTCAGCCCGTACCCCTCGAACACCGTGATCCCCGCCCCGTCGAGGAACAGCCCCAGCCGGCGCGACATCGCAGACCCGCCCGACATCGCGTACCGCACCCGGCCGCCCATCGCCTCGCGGACCTTCCCGTAGACCAGCCGGTCGAAGAGCTGGTGCTCCATCCGCAGCGCGGCCGACGGCCCCGGACCGGTGCCGAAAGCCTTGCGCTCGCGCGCCTCCGCATACCGCACGGCCGTCTCCACCGCCCGGTCGAAGGGACCCGTACGTCCCTCCGCCTCCGCCTTGCGGCGGGCGGCCGCGAAGACCTTCTCGAACACGTACGGGACACCCAGCACGAAGGTCGGCCGGAAGGCGGTGAGATCCGGCAGCAACTCGGCCGCCGCCAGGACCGGCTGGTGCCCGAGCTTGACCCGCGCCCGGACGGCGGCCACCTCCACCATCCGCCCGAACACGTGCGCCAGCGGCAGGAAGAGCAGGGTGGAGGGCTGCTCGCCCTGCCGGGCCTGGAACACCGACTCCCAGCGGTTGACCAGCGTGTCGGTCTCGTACATGAAGTTGGCGTGCGTGAGCACGCACCCCTTGGGCCGGCCGGTGGTCCCGGAGGTGTAGATGACGGTGGCGGTCGCGTCGGGCGTCACCGCCCCGCGATGGCGGTGCACGACGTCCTCGGCGACCCCGCGGCCGTCGGCGACGAGCGCGTCCAGGGCCCCCGCGTCGAGCTGCCACAGCCGGCGCAGGTGGGGGAGCCGGTCGATCACCGAACCCACCGTCATGGCCTGGTTCTCGTCCTCGACCACGCAGGCCGTGCAGTCGGTGTCGAAGAGGATCCAGTGCACCTGATCGGCCGACGACGTGGGATACACCGGGACGGGCTGGGCGCCGATCGCCCACAGGGCGAAGTCGAAGAGGGTCCACTCGTACCGGGTGCGGGACATGACGGCCACCCGGTCCCCGAAGCGCACCCCCTGGGCCAGCAGCCCCCGGGCCAGCGCGAGCACCTCGGCGGCCAGCTCCCGGGAGGTCACGTCCCGCCAGACACCCTCGGTCTTGCGGCCGAGCACCACCCGGTCCGGCTCCTCGCGGGCGTGCTGGAAGACGATGTCGGCCAGGCCGCCGACGGGCGCGCCCGTGACGACGGGTGGGACGGTGATCTCGCGCAAGGCCCCGCTCCTCTCCGCGCGCCGCGGTGAACGTACCTCATGGTCAACAGGGCTTCGTCGGCCATCGGATACCTCCACAAGACCTCCCCAGTGATCACGGTGTTCACGCCGTTGACGTGCGACTGAGCCGGTCCGCGCCGGACAGTACGGCCGCGGCCGACGGACGCGCCCCGCGGAGCAGCGCGAACTCCACCGGCCCCAGCTCCGGCAGCCCGCCGACCCGCACCAGGCCCGGCGGGATCAGCCCCCGGGTGTGCGCCATCACGCCCAGCCCGGCCCGGGCCGCCGCGATCAGGCCGCTCAGGCTCCCGCTCGTGCACGCGATCCGCCACGCCCGCCCCTCTGCCTCCAGCACCTCCAGCGCCCGGGCCCGGGTGATGCCCGGCGGCGGAAAGGCGATCAGCGGAACAGGGCGCTCCGGGTCCACGCGCAGCCCCTCCGCGCCGATCCACACCATCCGGTCCCGCCAGACGAGCCGGCCCCGCTCGTCCGCGGGACCCCGCCGCTTCGCGAGCACCAGGTCCAGGCGCCCCGCGTCCAGCCGTTCGTGCAGCGTCCCCGAGAGCTCCACCGACAGCTCCAGATCCACCTCGGGATGCTCGTGCCGGAAGCCTTCGAGGATCTCCGGAAGGCGCGTCAGCACGAAGTCCTCCGAGGCCCCGAACCGCAACCGCCCGCGGAGCCTGGTCCCCGCGAAGAAGGCCGCCGCCCGCTCGTTCGCCTCCAGGATCGTCCGCGCGAAACCGAGCAGTGCCTCGCCGTCCTCCGTGAGCCCGACGCTGTGCGTGTCCCGGACGAACAGCGGGCGCCCCGTCGCCTCCTCCAGCCGCCGCACATGCTGGCTGACCGTGGACTGCCCCACCCCGAGCCGGCCCGCGGCCTGCGTGAAGCTGAGCGTCTGGGCCACCGTGAGGAACGTCCGCAACTGGACAGGGTCGTACATACCCCCACGCTACCCCCGCTCATCACGCATCACGATGACAGTGAGTGCGGTATACGGGTTTCCCGATGACCGTGCGCCACCGACCATGGGAGGAGCACGCGGTACCCAGCACGCAGTACCCAGTAGCCAATAGCCGGCACCCCGACCCGACAGCAAGTGAGCACCCCCGATGCGCCGCCCGCACCTGCCCGCCCGGCTGCCCCTGGACCCGTACGTCCTGGCCCTGCTCGCCACCGTCGGCCTCGCCGCCCTCCTCCCCGCCCGCGGCCCGGCCGCCACCCTCGCCGACGTCGCGTCCACCGCGGCCGTGGCCCTGCTCTTCTTCCTCTACGGCGCCCGGCTCTCCACCCGCGAGGCCGTCGACGGCCTGCGCCACTGGCGGCTCCACCTGACCGTGCTCACCGCCACCTTCGTGGTCTTCCCGCTCCTCGGCCTCGCCGCCCGCGGCCTCGTCCCGGGCCTGCTCACCGCCCCCCTCTACAGCGGGCTGCTCTTCCTCTGCATGGTCCCCTCGACCGTGCAGTCCTCCATCGCCTTCACCTCGATCGCCCGCGGCAACGTCCCCGCAGCGATCTGCGCCGGCTCCTTCTCCAGCCTGGCCGGCATCGTCCTCACCCCCCTCCTCGCCGCCGCCCTCCTCGGCGGCGACGCGGGAAGCTTCTCCTTCGACTCCCTTCTGAAGATCACCCTCCAGCTCCTGCTGCCCTTCCTCCTCGGGCAGGCCCTGCGCCCCCGGGTCGGCGGCTTCCTCGCCCGCCACAAGCAGGTCCTCGGCCGCGTCGACCGCGGCTCGATCCTGCTCGTCGTCTACGCCGCCTTCAGCGCGGGCGTGGTCGCGGGGATCTGGCACCGGGTCAGCCTCCTGCGGCTCGCCGCCCTGACGCTGGTGGAGGCCGTACTCCTCGCCGTCATGCTCCTCGCCACCTGGTACGGCGCGGCCCGCCTCGGCTTCGGCCGCGCGGACCGCATCGCCATCCAGTTCGCCGGGTCGAAGAAGAGCCTGGCCGCCGGACTCCCCATGGCCAGCGTGCTGTTCGGGGCCCATGCCGCCCTCGCCGTGCTGCCGCTGATGCTCTTCCACCAGATGCAGCTGATGGTCTGCGCGGTCATCGCCCGGCGCCGCGCCCAGGATCCGGCGCCCGAACTCGCCGCCGACCGTGTGGCGGACGTCTCGCCCGCGGTCCAACGGCCCGTGCCCCGGGCCCGGTAACGTTCGGTGGTGACCTGGATACGCCCGCTCGCCGCCCACGCCGAACGCCCCTGCACCCTGGTCGTCTGCCGCGGCTGCTGCTGCGGCGACCCGCGCAAGAACCCCGGCTCCGACCACGCCGGTCAACTCGCCCGGCTGCGCGAGGCCGCCGCCGCGTCCGGGGGCCGCCTGGCCGTCCGTACGAGCGAATGCCTCGGCCCCTGCGCCCAGGCCAACGTCATCGTGGTCCAGCCCACCACCGAGGCCCGCCGCCGCGGCGCCCGCGCCACCTGGTTCGGCTGGGCGCTGGACGACACCGCGACCGACGAGATCATCGCCTGGGCCGAATCCGGCGGCCCGGGCACCACCCCGCTCCCGCCCACCCTGGACCTGCACCGCATGGACCCCCCGACCCCGAAGCCGGCCGCGCAGTCCGGCCGGCGCGGCCGCCGGGGGCGCTGACGTGCAGAACCTCGCCCGCGCGGTGCTCGTGCTGTTCGGCGTGCTCGTCGCTGTGGTCGGGTGCACGGCGTACGAGATCGGAGTGCAGCGCGACGACCCGCCCACCTTGAGGGAGGCCGACGTCATCGGCGTATGGGAGGGGAACCAGGGTGCTCGGATCGAGTTCATGCCCGAAGGCCGGGCCCGCCTCACCGACGCGCGAGCCTGGACGTGTACGCCTGATCGGAAGCCGGGTGTGCTGACCGCCGAGGGGAGCTGGACCCTGGACCGGCGCCCCGACGAGGCGCCGGGAGCCCTGGTGCTGTTCGCCGTCGACGGCCTGCCGGCCAAGGGCTGCGCCGACTGGTTCGAGATACCCATGTCCGGCAGGAGCGCGGAGGGCGAGTTCCGGTCCGGCGCGTTCGCCGGCCAGTGGGGCGGGGGCGGAGAGCGCTACCGGCGCGCGGCTACAGGGTGATCCGTTCCTCGCCCGCGTAGATGTTCATGTCCGGCCCCCGCAGGAAGCCGACCAGCGTCATCCCCGACTCCAGTGCCAGGTCCACCGCCAGCGAGGACGGCGCGGAGACGGCCGCCAGCACCGGGATGCCCGCCATCACGGCCTTCTGGACGAGCTCGAAGGAGGCCCGGCCCGACACCAGCAGGACCCCGCCGGTCAGCGGGAGCCGGCCCGCCCGGTGGGCCCGGCCCACGATCTTGTCCACCGCGTTGTGCCGACCCACGTCCTCCCGCAGGTCGAGCAGCTCGCCCTGCGCCGTGAACAGCCCGGCCGCGTGCAGTCCGCCCGTACGGTCGAATACCTTCTGGGCCTCGCGCAGCCGGTCCGGCATCGCGCTGAGGACCTCCACGGGTACCCGTACCGGATCGGCGGCGAGCCCCGGGAAACGGGTCGCCGTGCGGACCGCGTCCAGGCTCGCCTTCCCGCACAGGCCGCAGGAGGAGGTGGTGTAGACGTTCCGCTCGAGTGTGATGTCCGGCACCGGGACCCCGGCGGCCAGCTGCACGTTCACCACGTTGTAGGTGTTCGAACCGTCCGCCGTCGCCCCCTCGCAGTAGGTGACGGCCTGCACGTCCGAGGCGGCGCCGAGCACCCCCTCGCTGACCAGGAAGCCCACCGCCAGGGCGAAGTCGTCGCCCGGGGTGCGCATCGTGATGGCCAGCGGTTTGCCGTTCAGGCGTATCTCCAGCGGCTCCTCGGCCACCAGTGTGTCCGGCCGGACACCCGCCCCGCCGTTCCGGATCCGGACGACGCGACGGCGCTCGGTGACCCGTCCCATGGTGATCAGTCCACCCCTTCTGTTCTCGTCTCATCTCTCGCCGGTGTCCGACAAGCTCATTGTCCCGGTTCCGCTTCCCGCGACGCCCCCGGCAGGTGGATCCTCGGGAAGCTCCAAAATCCGGCACCGGAATCCTGTCGGGTCACACGCACACGTACCCACCAGTAGCAGGCGAAGCTGGGTGATCCTGACTTCCGTACAAGGGGGGACCCCGCCCATGACCGGTTCACGCGTGGTGGCGCTAGGGCACTACCAGCCCGCGAAAGTGCTCACCAACGAGGACCTCGCGGCCATGGTCGACACCACCGACGAGTGGATCCGGTCCCGCGTCGGCATCCGCACCCGCCACATGGCGGGCCCGGACGAACCGGTGGACGAGCTGGCCTACCAGGCGGCGGGCAAGGCCCTGGCCGGTGCCGGCCTGACCCCTGACGACATCGACCTCGTTCTGGTCGCCACGTCGACCGCGATCGACCGTTCGCCGAACATGGCCGCGCGCGTCGCGGCCAAGCTGGGCATGGGCGGCGGCCCCGCGGTCATGGACATCAACGTCGTCTGCTCGGGCTTCACGCACGCCCTGGCCACCGCCGACCACGCCATCCGGGCCGGGTCCGCCACCCGCGCCCTGGTCATCGGCGCCGACAAGATGACCGAGATCACCGACTGGAGCGACCGCACCACCTGCGTGCTCACCGGCGACGGCGCGGGCGCGGCCGTGGTCGAGGCCTGCGAGGAGCCGGGCATCGGCCCGGTCCTGTGGGGATCGGTCCCGGAGATGGGCAACGCGGTACGGATCGAGGGCTCGCCGCCGGTCTTCGCCCAAGAGGGCCAGTCCGTCTACCGCTGGACCACCAGCCAGCTCCCGCCGCTCGCCCGCAAGGTGTGCGAAAAGGCCGGAGTCACTCCGGAGGAGCTGGCCGCGGTCGTCCTCCACCAGGCGAACCTGCGGATCATCGAGCCGCTCGCCGCGAAGATCGGCGCCGTGAACGCCGTCGTCGCCCGCGATGTCATCGAGTCCGGCAACACCTCGGCCGCCAGCATTCCGATGGCCCTGTCGAAGCTGGTCCAGCGCGGTGAGATCCCCTCCGGCGCCCCGGTCCTCCTCTTCGGCTTCGGCGGCAACCTCTCCTACGCGGGCCAGGTCATCCACTGCCCGTGACGGGCTCCGCCGCCGTTCCCCGCGCCGCCCCGGCGGGGGAGCGGCGGCTCTCGGCGACCAGCGCGGCGACCAGGACACATGCCAGGGCCACCAGCTGGCCGGCACCCGACCGGCCCGTACCCACCGGGATCGTGGCGAGCGCGAGCAGGAGGGCCGCCGCACGGTAGCGGACCGGCCCGATGCGCAGCGCCGCGCGGAAAGCCAGGTCCCCCGCCAGATAGAGGGCGACCCCGCCCGCCAGCGCGACCGCCGGGCCGGTGTGCAGGTGCTCGCCGAGGTGCCCGATGGCCTTCTTCACGCCCGCCGCGAAGACGGCGATGCCCAGGAGCATGGGCAGGAAGGCGTAGTAGTACGCGACCATCGCCAGCTTGAAACGCCGCTCCGGCGGGGTCTGGGCGAAGACCTCCTCGGCCCGGCCCTCGTCGCGCACGAAGTACATCCACCACATCGCGGACGCGATCGCCAGGGCCAGGAAGGCACCGCCCGCGATACCGAGGGACAGCGGCAGCGCGCCCACCCCGATGCCGATCGCGATCACGGACTCACCGAAGACGATGATCAGCAGCAGTCCGTGCCGCTCCACCAGGTGAGCCGCGTTCATTCCGCCCAGCTGGTCGCCGACCGTCTGCCCGGGCGCCTCGGCCCCCTGGGCCCCCTGGGCCCCCTGGGCACCCTCGGCTTCCCCGGCCCCGGCCGTCCCGCTCGCCGCGACCCGCTGCACGACCACCGGCGTCACGAACTGCAGCAGCAGCGCCAGCATCCACAGCCCCCAGGCCGGGAGCCCGTCGAAGAACCCGGCGGCCGTCACCGACAGCGCGCACAGTGCGTTGGGCAGCGCGAACCACAGCACCCCGCGCCCGTGCGCCTGAGTGAACAGCGCGCTGTGGACCAGCACCACCAGCAGGTAACCGAGGCCGAAGGCGATGCCGCCGGCCCCGAAGGCGGTGGGCACGGCCAGGGCGCACACCATGAACGCCCCCATGGCCAGCATGAGCAGCACCCGCCGGACCGTCCGGTCCGGCGGCACCTGGTTGGTCAGGTGCGCGTAGCCCCCGTACATCCAGAACAGGACGGTGAAGATCAGCACCACCTGCCCCGCGCCCCGCAGGCTCAGGTCGTCCGCCAGAAGCACCGTCAACTGCGTGATGGTGAAGACGAAAACGAGATCGAAGAACAGCTCCAGCGTGCTGACGCGGTGCTCGGTTTCCATGCGCGGCTCCCCCCCGGATGTGTGCGCAGCCATCCGACCGCCCGGCGCCCCCGATGTCCAGAAGAACTCGGCACCCGACGGCGAGACGGTCCGTCCCGTCGGTGGCCGCCGGTGCATGCGTGCAGGTCAGCCCGGCGTGGCGGACGATCGCCGCCCGGATATGTGGTCGGAACCCCGCCGATCCTTTGCTATTGTTGTCCATGTCGCCGCGGGAAACCGGGGCCGACCACCTGGTCCGGGTGGCGGAATGGCAGACGCGCTAGCTTGAGGTGCTAGTGCCCTTTATCGGGCGTGGGGGTTCAAGTCCCCCCTCGGACACAAGGCAAGAAGCAGGAGCCCCACACATCGTGTGGGGCTCTTCTTTTTTCCCGCCCCCGGCAGGGCTCGGCGTCACGGGCCCAGGACCACCAGGCCCGTCGGGGTGGTCAGGCTGCCCGGGGTGACCGACGTGAAGGTGTGGGGGAGCGACAGCCGGGGCCGGTCGGTGTCCTCGGCGGCCTCGAAGAGGTAGGCCGCGGCCGCGGTCGTGTCGCTGACCAGGTGCGGGCCGCCCGCCGCGGCCGTTCCACCGGTGAGCGGGGTGCGGAAGAGGCGCCGCAGGTGGCGCAGGGTCTCCGGGGTGACCGGGGCCCGCATCGGCCGCGGCCGGTCGGTCGGAGCCCCGGCCGGAGCCGAGGCGCCGGTGTCCGGCACGTCCGGTGTATCCAGCACGTCCGGTGTGTCCGGGGCGTCCGGTGGGATCGCCCCCGTCAGGAGCAGCGCCAGCAGCACCGGGACGGCCTTGCGGCGCAGGGCCTCGGTGGCCGCGCCCAGCCGGTGGGCGTGCGACGCGGGCAGCGAGAGCGCGAGGCTTCCGGCGGCGTCCCCGGTGGCGATCGGGACCGCCGAGCAGACCACCCCGGGGGAGTACTCGCGCAGGTCGAACACGGGCGCCCCCGGAGCCACCGCGTCCAGGGCGCTGAACAGGACCCGGCTGTCGGTGATCGTCCGCGGGGTGAGCCGCGCGGGCCGGTGCCGGGCCACGTGGTCGGCGCGGCGGTCGTGGTCGAGCTGGGTCAGCAGGCACTTGCCGACCGCGCTGGCGTGCGCGGCGGCCCGGAAGTCGACCCACTCCCGCACCGGCGGGGTCGCGGGCCCGGCCGCCATCTGCGTGATCCGGACCTCGCCCTCGGCGTACCGGCTGAGGTACACCGCGGCGCCCGCGCTGTCCCGGGCCAGTGCCAGGGTGCGCTGGAGCTGCCCGGCCAGGCCGTGGCCGCCGGGGGCGGCGAGCCGTTCCAGGGCGGGGCCGCGCCCGTAGACCCCGAGGGCCGGGCGCACCGCGTACTCCTCCTCGCACAGCATCGCCAGCAGCGGCCGCAGTTCCCCCTCGGCCAGGCCGGACTCCCGGGCGAGCCGGTCGGCCCGCACCCCCAGGGGGTGCCGTTCCAGGACCCGTACGACGGCCAGCGCGCGGCGCGCCTCGGCCAGGGCGCGGCTCGTCCCTCCCGGGGCGGCGGTCCCGCGGGCCGCGGCCGTCAGCGCGGGGTGGCGCAGCGGTCCGGCGGCCGGCCGCAGCGCGGTCACCGCCGGGGGAACGGAGGCCGACACCGAGGCCGGCGGCGACGCAAAGCAGGCCAGCACACCGGACAGCCCGGGCCTGGGCAGCGGCACCGGGCCCAGGTCCGGATCCTCGACCTGCTCGACGTGGCGCAGCACGGCCGCCTGCGCGCACAGCCGGACCTCCCGCAGATCCCGCCGACCGCCCGGCCGGAAGCCGCGCCGGCCCAGCTCGCGCGCCCAGTGGCGGGCGTCGTGGTGCTCGCCGCGCCGGGAGTGGTCGAGGAAGAGGCAGTACGCGGCCGCCGAGGTGCGCGGGCTCCCGGACCCGGCGGCGAACTGCCACCAGAAGCGGGCCCCTTCGCGCAGCCCGGCCAGGTGCAGCAGGCAGCCGAAGACGACGGCCCCGGCCAGGTCGGTGTGTCCGTCGGTGAGGAAGGAGTCGAGGTGCGCCCCGGCCTTCGGCGCGCACGCGGAGGCGAGGCAGACGGCCTTGAGGTCGCGCCGGGCCCGTTCGGCGTCGAGGGGGCAGTCCCGCGCCGGATCGCTCCAGCCGTGCACCGACCGCCGCCGGGCACGGTGTCCCGAGCCGGGGGCGTGCGGGGTGGCGCGCAGCAGCCGGGCCTCCGCCGCGCCGAGGTCGTAGTGCCGGTAGCGGTCGCGGACCCCCGCCCGGGCGAGGAGGTCGGCCAGGGAGCGGGGGATCGGGTCGCGGTCCTGGCGCTCCTGCCGCTCGTAGTGCCTCATGATTCGGCTGATTCGGCTGATCCGGGGGCTGCGACGGACGTGTCGAGCAGGCGGGCGAGCCGCCGGTGGGCCTGTCCGAGGTAGGAGCGGACGGTCGCCTCGTCGACGCCCATCACGGCGGCGGCCTCACCGGGGGTGCACTGGAGCCCGTACCGCAGGAGCACGGCGTCGCGCTGGCGCTCGACGAGCCGGGAGACGGCGGAGTAGAAGCGGATGGTGTCGGTCAGCACCTCGTACCGATCGGCGTGGGCCTCCTTGAGGGCGGCCTCGAAGGCGCTGATGTCCATCGGCTCGGGCGGCGGCTGCCACGGGTGGCGCCGGCGCTGCCGGTCGACCAGGCACTGCTTGAGGACGGTCCAGGCATAGGCGTCGAGGCGGTCCATGTGGAGCATCCGCAGCCACTCACCCATGATCGAGTCGAAGGCGGCGTCCACCGCCTCCTCCGCCGCCCCGTCGGAGCCCAGCTGCAGATACGCGAAGCGCATGTACGCGGGCCGCCGATTGGCGTGGAAGGCCCAGTACGACAGGCGCGCCGTCGGATCCCACTGGCTCATGAGAGTCGGCCGCCGGCGCCGGCTCGGTAGTCCCACGGCCCCACCGGACTCCTCCGGTCCGCCATCGTTCACCGCTCCACCTCATCCCCTGTGCGCTGAACAGGAAAGCAGCGTGGGCGCACTCGGAGGGCGCAGAGAAGAAACCTGGAAGCAATACGTCGCGGATGATCGACCCGTGATCGATCTCGATCATGCACGGCTCCAGCCAGCACGTATGCATATGCCCGGCGCGGATGCCGTGGAGCGGGCGCTGATCGATCCCGTTCGGGCACCGCTCGCGGATCGCTCTCGCACCGCTCGGACCCCGTCGGCCGCCGCTCGGACCCGTGTCGGCCGCCGCTGGGACGCCGGTCGGCCGCCGGTCGGCCGCCGCTGGGACGCCGGTCCGGTGCGCTGCCGTCCGGCTGTAACATGGGCCCGATCGCGAGGGCCGTGACGGAGAGGTCACTGCCCTCGCTTTTGCGTTACGTCCACCATGAACAAATGCGGCGCGTGGCCTTTCGGCGGTTCGATACGATGAACCGCATTCACAGTCCGTCACGTCACGTTGTACCGCACATAGGAAATGGAGCATCCGAGGATGGCTCGACACCTGATCACCAGCGCGCTTCCGTACATCAACGGGATCAAGCACCTGGGCAACATGGTCGGGTCGATGCTTCCGGCGGATGTGTACTCCCGGTACCTCCGCCAGCGCGGCCACGACGTCCTCTACATCTGCGCCACCGACGAGCACGGCACCCCCGCCGAACTCGCCGCCAAGGAGGCCGGCATCTCGGTCGCCGAGTTCTGCGCGCAGGCCCACGACGCCCAGAAGGCGGTCTACGACGGCTTCGAGCTGTCCTTCGACTACTTCGGCCGCAGCTCGTCCGCGCAGAACCGCGAGATCACCCAGCACTTCGCGCGCAAACTCCAGGAGAACGGCTTCATCGAGGAGCGCGCGATCCGGCAGGTGTACTCGCCGGTCGACGGCCGCTTCCTGCCGGACCGCTACGTCGAGGGCACCTGCCCGCACTGCGGCTACGACAAGGCCCGCGGCGACCAGTGCGAGAACTGCACCCGCGTCCTGGACCCCACGGACCTGATCGAGCCCCGCTCGGCCATCTCCGGCTCCACCGAGCTGGAGGTCCGCGAGACCAAGCACCTCTTCCTCCTGCAGTCCAAGCTCCAGCACGAGGTCGAGGCCTGGGTCGCCGAGCACGAGGAGGAGTGGCCGCAGCTCGCCTCCTCCATCGCCCGCAAGTGGCTGACCGAGGGCCTGCACGACCGCGCCATCACCCGTGACCTCGACTGGGGCGTCCCGGTCCCGGCCGACACGTGGCCCGAGCTGGCCGCCGAGGGCAAGGTCTTCTACGTCTGGTTCGACGCCCCGATCGAGTACATCGGCTCGACCAAGGAGTGGTCGGACCTGGACCCGGCGAACCGCGACTACAAGTCGTGGTGGTACGAGGCCGAGGACGTCCGCTACACCCAGTTCATGGCCAAGGACAACGTCCCGTTCCACACGGTGATGTTCCCCGCCACCGAGCTGGCCACCCGCGAGCCCTGGAAGAAGGTCGACTACGTCAAGGCCTTCAACTGGCTGACGTACTACGGCGGCAAGTTCTCCACCTCGCAGAAGCGCGGCGTCTTCACCGACCAGGCGCTGGAGATCCTCCCGGCCGACTTCTGGCGCTACTTCCTCATCGCCAACGCGCCCGAGTCCGACGACTCGTCCTTCACGTGGGAGCACTTCCAGGCCACGGTCAACAAGGACCTCGGCGGCACCCTCGGCAACTTCGTCAACCGCGTACTGACCTTCTCCCGCAAGAAGTTCGGCGACGAGGTCCCCGCGGGCAGTGCCGCCGGTGAGGTCGAGGCCAAGCTGGGCGAGCAGATCGCCGAGCTGCTGGCCGAGTACGAGGGCCACATGGACTCCCTCCAGTACCGCAAGGCCGCGGCCGCGCTGCGCGCCCTGTGGTCGGCCGGAAACGCCTACCTCGACGAGAAGGCCCCCTGGACGGAGGTCAAGACCGACCTGGACGGCGCCGCGCTCACCCTGCGCACCGCGATGAACCTCATCCACCTCTACTCGGTGGTCTCCGAGCCGTTCATCCCGGCCTCGGCGCGCGTCATGCGCTCCTCGTTCGCGCTGGCCGACGACACCACCGCCTGGGTCACCCCGGAGCAGGCGCGGTCCCTGGACGCCGTTGCGGCCGGTACCCCGTTCACGGTGCCGCCGGTGCTGTTCGCCCGGGTCACCGAGGAGGACCTGGAGTCCTACCGCGAGCGCTTCGGCGGTTCCCCGGAAGCCTGAGGATCCTTCAGGCCCCTCGGGGCCGAGTGACAACCGCGTGAGGGGCACGACCCGGTGGGGTCGTGTCCCTTTCGCGTGCCCGACGGGCGGCGGGCCGGGCCGTGGTAGGGAAAACCCCACCGCGGACCGTCCACCTGGCTGTGCAGACCCGGCCGGGGCCGCGCGGCTGGAATGGGCCCATGACCCTTTCCCGTACCGCCCGGTGGACCACCGGCTGGCTGTCGGCCGCCGCGTGGGCGCTGTCCTTCCTGCTGTTCTCCTCGCTGGGGCCGCACCGGCTGTGGGGCTGGTGCGCCGCCGCCGGGTACCTCGGGGCGGCAGCGGCCACCGCCCTCGGCCGCCCTCGTGCGGCGCTCGGCGCGGCTTTGCTGGGCGCCGTCGCCGTACCGCTGCTCTGGCTGGTCCTGGCCGGCCAGGGGCAGTCGGAGGTGGCGGTGATCGAACGGTCCGGGCGGCTCCTGCTGGAGTCCGGACGGCCCTACGTCGACCGGCCCGCGCACGTCGGGGAGTACACCCCCTACCTGCCGGGCATGGCGCTGCTCGGCGTGCCGAGGGCACTGCTCGGCGGTGACGGCAGCGGCGGCGGCTGGGCGGAGCGGCTGCTGGGGGACGCCCGGATCTGGTGCGCGGCCGCCCTCTTCGGCTGCCTGTGGGCGGCCCGGCGGCTGCTCGCCGGCGGGCCGGGCGGCGGGCCGGGCCGTGAGCCGGGCCGTGAGCCGGGCGGCGGTCCGGGCCGTGGGCTGCTGCCCGTCCTGGTGGCTTCGCCGGTGGTGGCCCTGCCCCTGGTGGTGAGCGGGGTGGACCTGCCGCTGGCCGGACTCTGCTGCCTGGCTCTGGCGGCCGCCGCCTCCGGGCGTCCTGCCGCGACCGGGGCGGCCCTCGCCGGGGCGTGCGCGCTGAAGTGGACGGCGCTGCCGGCGGTGGCGGTGGCCGTCGCCCTGCTCGCGGCCTGCCGGGGCGGTCGGTCGGCGGTGCGCTGTGCGCTGGTGGCGGCCGGCGGCACGGCCCTGCTGGTGCTGCCCGGGAGCGCTGCTCCAGCCGGCGGAGCTGTGGCGTCAGGTGTTCGCCTTCCCCACCGGGCGGGCGGCGGTGCCGACCCCGGCGAGCAGCCCGCTGCCCGGCCGTCTGCTGGCCGAACTGGGCTCCTGGGGCTGGTACCTGACGACCGGTCTGCTCCTGGCGGCGGGTCTCGCGGTGGCGCTGTCCCTGGTCGCCCGGCCGCCGCGCACGGTGGTGGCCGCCGCCGACCGCCTCGCCCTCGGCCTCACGCTGGCCTTCCTGCTGGCTCCGGCGGGCCGCTTCGGCTACCTGGCGCTGCCGCTCCTGCTGGCGGTCTGGGCCCGCTCGGTGACGGTCCCGGGCGTCTCCCGCGTCATTGCGGGCTCTTCCCGGACCGGGCCCCGGCCCCGGTCGTCGGACGGGTGGCCGAAAACGCGGAACGAGGGGTCGGGTGGGCATTTCACCCGACGGCCCCCGCACATTGGATAGTTGCACTATCCTTCCGTCCGTGGATCAGTTGATCGCCGAAGACCCGAGCCGTATAGGACCGTACCGCCTGATCGCCCGGCTGGGCGCGGGTGGCATGGGCCTGGTCTACCTGGGCCGCTCCGAGGTCGGGCGTACCGTCGCCGTGAAGGTGGTCCAGGCGGAGTTCGCCGGGAACCCCGAATTCCGCAGCAGGTTCGCCCGCGAGGTGGCCGCCGCGCGCCGGGTGGGCGGCAGCTGGACGGCGGCTGTGCTCGACGCCGACACCGAGGCCGCCGTGCCCTGGGTGGCGACCCAGTACATCCCGGGGCCCGACCTGCAGACCGTGGTCGCCCGGCAGTTCGGGCCGCTGCCCGAGGACTCGGTGCGGACCCTCGCCAACCGGCTCGCCCTCGCGCTGCGGGCCGTGCACGAAGCGGGCCTGATCCACCGCGACCTGAAACCGTCCAACGTGCTCGTCACCGTCGACGGGCCCCGCGTCATCGACTTCGGCATCGCGCGGGCGATGGACAGCCTGACCGGGGACAGCCTGCACACCCGTACCGGCATGCTGATCGGCTCGCCGGGGTTCATGTCGCCGGAACAGGTCCGCGGACTCGAACTGACCCCCGCCAGCGATGTCTTCTGCCTCGGCGCGGTCCTCGTGTACGCGGCCACGGGGCGCATGCTCTTCGGCGCCACGGACACCGGTCTGAACGCCCACCTCTTCCGGATCGCCGAGGAGGAGGCGGACCTGACCGGCGTACCGGAGTCGCTGGCCGACCTCGTCGGAGCGTGCCTGCACAAGGATCCGGCCCGGCGGCCCACCCCCGAGGAGGTGGCGGCGCGTACGGCCGCGGACTCCGCCGGGGAATGGCTCCCGGGTGCGGTCCTGGCCCAACTGGGGCGACACGCGGCACAGTTGCTGGACTACGCCCCGGCGTCTCCCGCCGGGGCCGGAGCCGGAGCCGATGGCACGGCCCCGACCGGAGGCACGCCCGCCGAGGCGCCGGACCCCCGCCTCGTGCCCGCGCAGTCCCGGCGGGACGCCTCCCCGTACGGGGCGCCGCCCGCGTACGCCCCGACGGCCCCCGGCCACTTCGGCCCCGCGGACGGCTTCGGCCCGCCCCCGGGTCCTGTCCCCGGCGACGGCCCGTCCGTCCCCGCGCCCCCGCACCCCAGGCGCTGGTGGGGCCTCGCGGTCCTGGCCCTGACGCAGCTGCTGGTGCTGGTCGAAGCGGCGCAGTTCAACCTGCTGGGGCCGCAGATCCATGCCGAGCTGGGCCTCAGCGCCGACGGCCTGAGCCCGGCCTTCACCGCCTACCTGGTCGCCCTCGGCGGACTGCTGCTGCTCGGCGGCCACCTCGCCGACCTGCTCGGGGCCCGGCGGATGCTGGTGGCCGGGCTGATCGGATTCGCGGCGGCCGCCGCGCTCGGCGGCGCGGCCGCCGGCCCCGGGATGCTGATCGCCTCCCGCGCCCTGGAGGGCGCCTTCGCCGCCCTGCTCGTCCCGGCGGCACTGGCCCTGGTGGCCACCGGATTCGCCGACCCCCGGGAACGCGGCCGGGCCTTCGGGATCTACGCGGCTGTCGCCGCGGGCGGCAGTGCGCTCGGCGTGTTCACCGGCGGGTGGCTCGCCGAGACCCTGGCGTGGCGCTGGGCCCTGTGGTCGGTCGTTCCGCTCGCCGTGCTCGCCCTGATCGGCTCGCTCACCCTGCTGCCCGACCGTCCGGGCCGTACCGGCGCCCGGTTCGACGGACCCGGGGTGCTCCTCGGATCGGCGGGATTCGCCGCCCTGACCTACGGACTCGCCGGGGTGGAGACGGCCGGCTGGGCCGTCGCCCGGAGCCTGCTGCTGCTCGTGGGCGGCATCGCACTGCTCGCCGCCTTCCTGTGGTGGCAGACCAGAACGTCCGGCCCGCTGCTCCCGGCGTACGTCCTGGCCGATCGGAGCCGCCTCGCCTCCCTCCCGGTCATCCTCTTCACCGGCGTCGCCACGGTCGCGCTCCTCCCGGCCCTGGGTTTCTTCGCCCAGCAGATCCGCGGCGAGGGGCCGGCCGTGTCCGGGACGGCCCACCTGCCCCTGGTCGCCGCCGCCCTCCTGACCGCCACCCAGGTCTCCGCCCGACTGCTGCCCCGCCTCGCACCGCGCGTCCTGATCCTGCCGGGCCTGCTGGTCACCGCCCTCGGGCTGGCCCTGCTGGCCGGGGTGGGGGGTGCGGCCACCTACGCGACCGGGGTGCTGCCCGGCATGCTCCTCACCGGCGTCGGCCTGGGCCTGACCCTCGTCCCGCTCTACGCCCTCGCGACCGCCGGGGTGTCCCCGCAGCACGCCGGCGGGGCCTCGGCGGCCGTCGGTGCGGCCCACCATCTGGGGCAGTCGATCGGCGGAGCCGTGCTCGGCACCGTCCTGGTGAGTCACCTGGACCGGGTCGCGGACGATACCGACCTGTTCGCCCGGATGCTGGACTCCTACACCACCACCCTGTGGTGCGCGGTCGGCGGCCTCCTGCTCGCGGCCCTGCCGGCCGCCCTGCTGATCAGGACCGGCCCCCCGCGCCGGGACGCACTCCAGGGGTAACTTCCGGCCTGGGCCTGGGCCTAGGCCTCCTGGCCCGCCAGGTGGGCCAGGACCGCCAGGACCCGGCGGTTGCCCTCCGTGGCGTCGAGGTCGAGCTTCATGAAGATGCTGGAGGCGTGTTTGACGACGGCGGCCTCGGTGATGAACAGCCGGGCCGCCAGGGCCTGGTTGTTGAGGCCCGAGGCCATCAGCGTCAGCACCTCCCGCTCGCGCGGGGTCAGCCGGGCCAGCGGCCGCTCCTCGGACTGCCGGCTGAGCAGGACCCGTACCACCTCCGGGTCGATGACCGTCCGGCCGTCGGCGACCTGCTGGAGGGCGTCCAGGAACTCGGCCACCTCACCGACACGGTCCTTGAGGAGGTAGCCCAGCCCGGCCGCGGAAGCACCGGTGAGCAGTTGGGTGGCGTAGGCGGTGGCCACGTACTGCGAGAGTACGAGCACGGGCAACGAGGCGTCCCGGGAGCGCAGTTCGAGCGCGGCCCGCAGGCCCTCGTCGCGGAAGCCGGGCGGCATGCGCACATCGGTGACGACGGCGTCCGGCCGCTGTGCCTTCACCGCCCGTACGAGCTCCTCGGCGCTGCCGACGGCCGCCAGCACCCGGTGGCCGCCACGGGTGAGGAGTTCCGTCAGCCCCGCGCGCAGCAGCACGGAGTCCTCGGCGAGGATCAGCCGGAGCACGGGACCTCCACACGCAGTCGGGTCGGTCCGCCCACCGGACTGGACACCACCAGTCTGCCCTTCAGCATTGCCACCCTGTCCGCGAGTCCTGCCAAGCCCGCTCCCGCGCCGGGATCGGCGCCGCCGCGGCCGTCGTCGGTGACGGTGAGAGTGAGCCGGTCACCCTCGACCCTACCGACGACGGCGACGTGCGAGGCGCCGCTGTGCTTGGCTGCGTTCGTCAGCGCCTCGGTGACGGTGAAGTACGCGGTGATCTCCACCGGTTCGGCCAGCCGGGGCACGTCGAGGTCCACGGTCACCGGTACGGGATGGCGCAGGGCCACCTCGGCCACGGCCGCCGCGAGCCCGTGGTCGGTGAGGACCTGCGGGTGGATGCCCCGTACGAGGTCGCGCAGTTGTTCCAGGGCGACCTTGGCCTCGCCGCGGCCCCGAGCCACCAGGGCGGCGGCCGCGGCGGCTTCCGGGAGCGCGCGCAGTTCCATCTCGGCGAGGCCCAGGGTCATGCTGAGCGCGACCAGCTGCTGCTGTGCGCCGTCGTGCAGGTCCCGCTCGATGCGCCGCCGTTCGGCCTCGAAGGCGTCGACGAGGCGTACCCGGGAGCGGGTGAGCTCCAGGATCCGGTCGGCCTCCACGCGTGGCCCCAGCAGCAGCCGGGCGGTCTTCACCTGCGCACCGGCGAGCAGGGCGCCCGCGTACGCCGCCACCATCAGACCGGCCAGTCCGGCCGCCGTGCCGCCGAGGGCCTCCAGCGGCCCGGAGACCGGCCTGCCGGGGATCAGCATCACCCGGTCCGGGGCGATGGCCCACACGATGGCCGGGGTGGCGACGAGGATCAGCGCGAACGCCACCAGCGTGAGCACGGCGAACCCGGCCGCTCCGAACACCGGCCCCAGCAGGGCGGCGTACGCGAACTCCCGCCAGGTGGCCCGCTCCCGCAGCCGGGTCCGCAGCCACGCCGCGGGCCCGGCCCCGGCCAGCGAGGCGTGCGGATCCGGCACGCGCACCGGCTCCGCGCAGCGCAGCCGCCACCGCTCCAGCGCCCCCAGCGGCACCCCGGCGACGACGGCGCCGAGCAGGAGCAGCAGCCCGATGCCGACCGGCGCCAGCGTCACCCCGAGCCCGACGAGCAGTACGAGGACGAGCAGCACGGGGTAGCCGACGACGAACCCGCTGCCCAGGTACGCCCAGCACCGCCAGGGCCACCACGAGCCGAGGAACCGCAGGGGCCGACGTATCGCCGCGAGGACGGCGACCGGTGGCAGGTCGGCGGGTTCGGCGGGTTCACCGAGGGGCGGGAAGTCGGGCATGTCCGCCCAGCCTAGGTGAGATGCCCGGCCGTGATCCCGGCGGGGCGGTGACCGGTCGTCACACGGCCGCGCCCAGCGCCAGGAAGCCGCAGATCAGCACGAGGAGGACGGCGAGCAGGGGCCGGACGAAGCGCAGGTACCGGTCGTAGCCGACCTCGGCCGGGGCAACGCCGCCGATGGTCACGGCAGAGGGTGGGGCCCCAGAGGTTCATCCAGCCGCTGCGCCGGTACTCGCCGGCGCGGGGCGGATGCCGTGGTGGACTGCTCCCTGCGGGTGAAGCGGGCGCGGTGCCGGGCATGGTGCTGCCGGGCGGGGCGTCAGCCGCCGGTGCGTACGAAGGTGCGTACCGCGGTGTCGAAGTAGCCCCGGGCCTCCTCGCTCCGGCCCACCGGCGACGACACCCACACGTCGTAGAGCCGGCCGTTCTCCTCCCAGCACAGGTCGCGGGTGTGCCGGGGACCCTCGGCCGTCGAGAAACCGTCCCAGGTGAACAGCCAGAGGGCGGCCTGCCGACCGTGGTGCGAGGTGGTCACGACCTCGGCGTCCCGGTATCCGGGGTTGTTCCCCGGGCCCTTGGCATGGGCGCGCTGATGGACGGCGACCGGACCGCCCGACTCGGGCTCCGCCGCCTTGATGCCGATGCGGAAGGTCTCCCCGGGTGACATGTAGAAGATGCGCGGGCCCTCCACCCTGCGGGTGAACCCGATGGGGACGGCCAGCGAGAAGCCCTCCGGGTCGGTGACGACGCGGTAGCCGGCCGGGGCGGCGGCCTTGTCGTCGGACGAGGGGGACGAGGGGAGGGACGAGGGCGTGGGGGAGGGGGAAGGCCCGGAGCCGGCCGGGTCCGCGGGCGCGGTCCGGTGGCCTGCCGCTCCGCTCGCGGAGTTCTGCCCTCCGCGTTCGTCGTGGTCCATGAGCAGCGCGGCCGACACGCCCGCCCCGGCGATCGCGGCCACCAGCAGCGCGGCGACCAGCGCCGCCCCCGGCCGCCGCTTCCCCGGTACGCGTACGGTCCCGGGCGCGGCCCCGGTCCCGGGCGCGACCTCGGCCCCGGGCGCCGCCGCCGGTGTCGCCTCGGCCACGGGGGCCGGCGCGGGCTCGGACCGGGTCACGCTACGCTGCGTCGGGCTGTACTGCGCCGGGGTGTGCCGCGTCGGCGTCTCCGCGCAGGCCCGCAGCAGTCGCTCGGCCCCTTCCGCGCCGAGCCGCTCGGCCGGATCGCGCTCCAGCAGCCCCCGCACCACGGGCAGCAGCGGGCCGCACGCCTCGGGCGGCCGGATCTCGTCGAAGACCACAGCGTGCAGGATTCCGCCGAGGGAGTCCCGCCGGAAGGGCGAGGCGCCGCTGAGGGCCGCGCACAGCAGGGCGCCCAGCGACCACAGATCGGCCGCGGGCCCGGTCGGGCTCTGTCCCGACATCCGCTCGGGCGCGGTGTACTCGGGGGAGCCGACGAAGGACCCGGTGGTGGTCAGCGTCGTCGCGCCCGACACCTGCGCGATACCGAAGTCGGTGAGGACGGGTCGCCCGCCGGGCGCCTCCAGCAGGACGTTCGCAGGCTTGATGTCCCGGTGCAGCACACCGGCGGCGTGCGCCGTCCGCAGGGCGCCGACCAGCGCGATCCCGATCCGGGCGGCCTCGGCGACGTCCACCGGGCCGCTGCGGGAGAGCCGGTCGGCCAGCGAGCCGCCCTCGACCAGTTCCATGACGATGTACGGGAGTTCGCCGTCCTCGACGATGTCGTGCACCACGATGATGTGGGGGTGCTTGAGCTGCGCGGCGGCCCGTGCCTCGCGGAGCGTGCGATCGCGCTGGTGCCGGGCCTCCTCCGCGGACAGCGCGGGGTCGAGCGCGACCTCCTTGACGGCGACGCTGCGGCCGAGCAACTGGTCGGTGGCGCGCCACACGATGCCCATGCCACCGCGTCCGAGCCTGGCGTCCAGCCGGTAACGCCCTGCGATCAGGCGGGCATCCGCCCCCTCGGTCCCCATGGCGACATCATGCCGCATCGGCGATCCGCACCCGTTCGCGGCGTGTCGAAGCCGCGCCTTGATCGTTTCTTCTGCGGTGACCCTTACATCTGCTGCGATTTCGGGAGGCGCGCGGTGACCGCTTGGCAGTACTTCGCCGGGGCGGGCCTGGTGGCGGCGCTCTGCCCGCTGCACGGCCATGTGGCGGTCGCGGGCGACGGTCACGGCCGCGGGGCCCGTGTCGACCTGTGCGTGCCGGCCGGGCAGCCCGGCAGGCCGGTCTTCCGGCCGCCCTCCGGGCAGCCCTCGGTGCGCGTACCCGTGCCCGGCGCCAACCGGCCGACCGTGCGGCACCCGGGACGGCCCGCGGTACCGCTCGCCCCTGCGGAGCGGCCCGAGCGGCCCGGGCCGGCTGCGGAGCCCGGACAGCCGGAGCCGCCGGGGGTGGTGGACGCGGCGGTGCCCGGTGCGAAGGCGGGACCCGGGGCGCCGGAGCCGCCAGCGCCCGAGCCGGGTCCCGGGGGCGAGGCCGGACCGGCCTCGGCCGGAGCACCCGCCCCGCCCGTGGCCAGGGCCGCCGCCGCGCGGGTGAGCTCCTTCCACGTGCGTCCGTACCGCGCGGTGGCCGTGGAGCGGCGCGGCCCCGGCGGGATGTCCACCGTGATGCTCATGGTCGTCGTCACCACCCCGGCCGTACTGGCCGCCGCCGCCCTGCGGCCCCGTTCCAAGAGCCGCGGCTGACCGCCGGGGCCCGTCCGTACCCCCACCACCCGCTCCGTACCACCCCTCCGTACCCCCACCCACCGATCCGACCGATCCACCGATCCACACCGGGAGAATCCACGTGTCCGAATGGCTGGTCCTGGCCATCGCCATGGCGCTCGTCTGCGCCCTTGTCCTCGCCATCACCACGATCCGGCACCGCCGGGCCGCCGACGACGAGGACACCAGTGAAACCCCCGATGTCATCGAGTACATGACGATGATGGTGGGCGTGGTCTACGCGATCGTGCTGGGCCTGGCCATCGCGGGCGTCTGGGAGGCGCGCGGCGCCGCCGAGGACAGTGTGCGCCGCGAGGCCCAGGCCCTGTACGAGGTCACCCAGCGCGCCGACGTCTACCCGGCGGCGGTCCGCGACCGGATCCGGGGCGAGGTGGACGCGTACGTCTCGCACACCGTCGCCGTGGACTGGCCGCTGCTGACCTCCGGCGACGGCGCCTCGGCCGAGGGCGGCGCGCTGCTCGGCAAGCTGCGCAGCGACGTCACGCACCAGAGCCCGACCACCGAGCTCCAGGCGCAGGCCTACCAGCCGCTGCTGGACCACATCGCGGCCGCGGACGACGCGCGCCACTCGCGGACGCAGAGCTCCGAGTCCACCCTGCCGGGCGTGGTGTGGTTCGGGCTCCTGGTCGGCGGGGTGGTCACGGTCGGGCTGATCTTCACCCTGCAGATCCGCCGGTCCGGACGGGAGTTGCTGCTCGCCGGGCTCTTCAGCGCGCTGATCGTGTTCCTGCTGTTCATGGTGTGGAGCTTCGACGCGCCCTACGGGCGGGACGGGATCGACTCGGCCGGACCCTTCCAGGACCTGTTCCCGGCGACGGCCACGGTGGCGGCCGGCACCCGCTGAGAGGTGGCCGGCCCCCCCCGTGCGGCGGCCGGCGCCCTCTGTCAGGCGGGCCGGCGCGGCGCAGGCCACGTCGCCGCTACACGGCCACCTGCCGCCCGAGCGACTGCACCACCGGTGAGTGCCGCAGCGCGTGGGAGATCCGCAGCAGGTCGCGCGGACCGTCGGCGGTGTCGAGGAAGGTCTCCTCGTCCTCTCCGATGATCTTGCCGTCGGGGTCGGCGGAGCGGGCCCGTACGGCGGCCGCGACCATCGCGGCGTCGGCGACGGCGCGGGCGGTCTCCTCGTCGGCCCCCTCGGCGACGGCGCTCTCGTAGGCGCCGTCGCGCAGGCCCCTGTCGAAGTACGGTCCGAGGTGCAGGAAGCCGTCGTGGATGTCCGACTCGCGCTGGATCACCCGCAGTTCCGCCGCGGACCACCAGGCGATCCGCACGGAGGGCGTGCCGGCGGGCGCCGAGATCTGCACCTCGTGCCAGAGCGGGCCGAGCTGGCGGTACGTCGCCCAGGTCTGCCAGTGGTCCGACAGCCGCTGGCAGACCAGGGGCACCACGAAGCCCATCGCGCTGATCAGCGCCCCGAGGGAGGCGAGCGGCGGGGCGACGAGGGTGCTGAGGTCGTCCAGGTTGTGTCCCGACCAGCGGGCGACGACCGCGGTCATCTTGGTGGCGTCGTAGGCGAGGTTGAAGATGTAGCCGACGACGATGATCACCAGGCCGACCCGCAGCCAGCCGCGGACCTGGAGGGACCAGCGCCAGCACAGGACCACCATCACCACGGCGGCCACGTGGTGCGCCAGCAGGTAGAGGGCGATCATGTGGCCGATGTAGGGCGTGTTCGCGTAGTAGGTGTCGAAGTCGCGCAGCCGCTCCACCGGGGTCTCCCCGAGGGCGAAGAGCACGACCAGCGCCACGATCACCACGCTGTAGCCCAGGATCCAGCGGCGCGAGACGCGGCGGGTCTGTTCGGGCGGTCCGCCCCGCCAGTTGACCATCAGGACCAGGCAGGACGCGCTGAACGCGGTGATCAGGCAGTACACCAGCGGGGCCGAGACGTTGACGATCCCGGTCCAGCGGTTGACCGCCGCGATGGTGGGCGGGGCGGCGAAGGCGAACACCGCTCCCGCCAGGGTCAGCAGGGCGACGACCGACCGCAGGAGCGGGTCGTTCCAGTTGTGCCGCAGGGCCGGCAGCTTGAAGGCGAGCGAGATCGCCATCGCGGCCGCCGGTATGTAGTAGTCCTCGCCGTTCAACGGTCGTTCCTGTGCCCCCGGTAGCCCAGCGAGGCCTCGATCCGGCCCGCCAGTTGATCGCGCTGGACCGGAGCCCGGTGGCTCGCCGATCCGGCCAGCCAGTTCCGGCACCGACTGCCCAGCAGTAAGCCGAAGGTCTCGGCCTCCGTCTCCTCCTGCACGTCGGCGCGCGTACGCGCGGCGACGCGGCGGACCGTCTCACCGATGTCGGCCTCGTCCGTCAGCAGCCGCGCGGCGACGGCGGCGCCGTCGACGTGGTGACTGCAGTGGCCGGCCTTCATGTGCCACAGCTCGTGGCCCAGGATCACCAGCTGGTGGTCCGGCGCGGTGCGTTCCTCGATGACCACGAGGTCGCGGTCCGCCATGTCGAGCCACAGGCCGCTGGCCGTCCGCGGCGGGAACGAGGCCATCCGGAAGTCCACCCGGCGACCGCGGTGTCTGCTCATGCCCTCGCAGAGGGCAGCGTAGAGGTCCACGGGTTCCACGGGGGCGGTCAGCCGGATGCCGGCCACCAGCTCCCCGCACAACCGCCGCTGCTCTCTGCCTATGCTCACCGTTCTCCCCGTCGGCGCGGATCCGGATCAGGACTCAAGGATCAGACCCAGACTTTCGACTGGGTCAGGATTCGTTCGGTTTTACGCTTTCGAGGAGCATGTCCAGCCATTCGGTCACCTTGTCCCGGTGCTTGTCGCTGGGCAGTTGGGCGGCGCGCCAGGCGATGCCCCGTACGCCGTGGTTCTGGAGGAGTCTTGCCAGCGGATCCCCGGACGATGCGCCCGAAGCCGGTACGGTTTCCCGCGCCCGCCCCGCGAAGTCCTGGAGCAGTTGTTGCTCGGTCCTCTGGAGGGCGTCCGTGAGGGCGTCGGAGTCGTGCGCCGTGAGGAACCCGGCGTGCACTCCGAAGAACCGCTGGATCGCGTCGCAGTGTTCCATGGTGGGGCGCCGGTCGCCGTTGATCAATGCCCCGGCCTGCTGACGCGACATGCCGGCGCCGTCCGCGATCTCCTGCTGCGTGTAGCGGCGGCCGTTGGGTTTGACACGTGTCCGCCGGAGCAGGTCGAGACGCTGGAGGAACCGGGTCTGCAGATCGGGTTCGCCGGCCGGCCTGCCGTCGAGCAGGGTCCTGACCACGTCCGTGGGTACGCCGGAGGCCTCGGAGAGCCGCCGCAGGTCGAAGACCTGGTTCAGGTCGCGGCCCATCTTGCCCGCGAGTTCGGCGACACGCGTGATGGTGGCCGCCAGGGGTGCGTTGGCTACCGCGACGGGAGCCGGGAAGCCGTCTGTCACCAGTGGTTCTCCTAGATCGCGCGAAGTCGGTATGGGCACATGGTCGGCTTCTGGAATCTAGCCGCTCTCGCCCGGAAGGGCTAGAACGTGCCACAGCTGTGGCGGGAATGAGCTGTCAAGAGGCTGGAATTGCCACAATAGTTGACACTCGAATGAAGTCGGTAGCAGGATCGCCACACGGAAATGAAGATCCAGACCGGAGGAGGGGGAGCTCTCAGTGCCACATCTCGCAGCGGTGGGCCCGTCCGATGGACTCGCCCGAGCCCGTGAAGAGCGTCTGGCGGGCGAGGAATCCGCCCGCGGCGCCGTGCGGTCGGAGCGACGCAAGGAGATTTTGCGCCAGCGCCGCGAGGAGCTGGGACTGAGCCAGGAAGACCTCGCCGCCCGGCTGCGCATCAGCGTGCGCGCGTACGGGAACTGGGAAAGAGGCCTGGTCAAAGAGTGGACGGACCGCAAACTCCTCGCCCTGGCCGAGGCCTTGGAGATGAGCGAGCGACAGTGCTTCTGGCTGTTCCGGGTCATGGTCGACCGTGACCCGCCGCCCACGTGGCGCGCCGCCGAGGAGAACAGGCTGCCCGACGACCCGGCGCAGCGCGACTACCTGTGCGACTACGCGGCCCTGATGGAGTCCGTGCCGTACCCGAGCTTCCTGGTGGACCACCGCTGGGACGTGGCCCTGACCAACTCGGCGTTCGACCAGCTCTTCCAGTCGGTGAGACCGCACCCGACGGCCCTGCCGGACGACAACTTCCTGCGCTTCGTGCTGTTCCACCCGGACGCGGCGGCCGTGCTGGAGGACCACGAACCGGCCTGGTGCGTACCGCTGCTGGCCCAGTTCGCGACCGCGCTGGCCGGGGCTCCCGAGGACGAGGGGCTGCGCAGCATCCGCCAGGAGGTGGCCCGTGACCCGTTCATGGAGGCTGCCTACCGGTACGGGGTGCCGCACTGGCTGAGCACGCACGGGACCGACGCCGCCGAACTGGACGGGGCGGTGCGCACCGTGCGCCACCCCGACTCGCAGTGGGGTCTGGTGCGCTGCCGGATGGTGGCCGAAACCAGTCGGATGCTCGGCGAGATGGGGCTGACCCGGATCACCCTGATCCTCTCGACGCCGACCGGCGTACCGAGGGGTCCCGTCCGGGGCGGCGGCTTCACGCACCAGCAGGGCGCCAGGCTGCGCGCCGTGCCGTCGCCGGTGGACTGACCGACCGGGGCAGACTGGTACCGGCGGACGCGGGCCGCGGCATCCGTGTCACCGATCGTGTCACCGATCGTGGCACCGGCCACCACGGCGAACGCGCCGGCCACCGGATCTGCACTGGCGAAAGGCGGTAGGGGCGTGCGGCTGACGATCCTCGGCGGGGGCGGCTTCCGGGTCCCCCTCGTCTACGGAGCCCTGCTCGGCGACCGCGCCGAGGGCAGGGTGTCCCACGTGACGCTCTACGACGAGGACCCGGCGCGGCTCACCGCCATGACCCGGGTGTTGCGGGACCAGGCCGCGACCGCGCACGGCCCGGCGGGGGACGGCCCGGCGGGGGACGGCCCGGCCGTGGACGCCCCGGCCGTCACGGCCACCGGGGACCTCGACGAAGCCCTGCGCGGGGCCGATTTCGTCTTCTCCGCCATCCGCGTCGGTGGCCTGGAAGGGCGCGCCTCGGACGAGCGGATCGCCCTGGCCGAGGGAGTCCTGGGACAGGAGACGGTGGGCGCGGGCGGGATCGCGTACGGCCTGCGGACCGTGCCGGTGGCGCGCGGGATCGCCCGCAGAATCGCCCGTACTGCCCCCGGGGCATGGGTCATCAACTTCACCAACCCGGCCGGGCTGGTCACCGAGGCCATGGCCGAGGAGCTCGGCGAGCGGGTGATCGGCATCTGTGATTCCCCCGTGGGCCTCGGCCGGCGCATCGCGCGGCTGCTGGGCGCCCGCCCGCAGGACGCCTGGATCGACTACGTCGGCCTCAACCACCTCGGCTGGGTGCGCGGGCTGCGCATCGGCGGCCGCGACGAGCTGCCCCGGCTGCTGGCCGACACCGAGGCCCTGGAGTCCTTCGAGGAGGGCCGGCTCTTCGGGGCCGAATGGCTGCGCTCGCTCGGCGCGATCCCCAACGAATACCTGCACTACTACTACTTCAACCGGGACACCGTACGGGCCTACCAGGAGGCGAAGCAGACCCGCGGGGCCTTCCTGCGCGACCAGCAGCGCGGCTTCTACGCCGAGGCCGGCCGGGCCGGAGCGCCTGCCGGAGCGGCGCTGGCCGCCTGGGACCGTACCCGGGCCGAGCGCGAGGCCACGTACATGGCCGAGAACCGCGAGGTGGCGGGCGTCGGCGAGCGCGACGGGAGCGACCTCGAATCCGGCGGCTACGAGAAGGTCGCGCTCGCGCTGATGCGGGCCATCGCCCGGGACGAGCGGGCCACACTGATCCTGAACGTCCGCAACGGCTCGACGCTGTCCGTCCTCGACGCCGAGGCCGTCATCGAGGTGCCCTGCCTGGTCGACGCGAACGGCGCGCACCCGGTGGGCGTCGAGCAGCTGCCCCTGCACGCGGTGGGGCTGGTGACGGCCGTCAAGGCGGTCGAACGGGAGATCCTGGCGGCGGCCGCGAGCGGTTCGCGGGCGGACGCGGTCAAGGCCTTCGCACTCCACCCGCTGGTCGACTCGGTGGGGGTGGCCCGGCGGCTGCTCGACGGGTACGCGGCGGAGCACCCGGGGCTGGCCTACCTGCGCTGATCCCGGCAGGGGGTTCCACCGTACGGCTCAGCGCCGCATGCGCCGCGGCGGGCGCGCTGTGACAGTGCGAGGGTGACCACTGCCCCCGCCGCGGCCGCCGCACCCCTCGTGATCGACCGGCGGCGGCGCAACGTCATCTTCGGCACGATCATGCTCGGCGTGCTGCTGGCGGCGCTCGACCAGACGATCGTCGGGACCGCGCTGCCCACGATCGTGGGGGACCTGGGCGGCGGCGACCACATGTCGTGGGTGGTGACCTCCTACCTGCTCGCCGAGACCGTGGCGACGGTCCTGGTCGGCAAGTTCGGCGACCTCTTCGGCCGGAAACTGATCTTCCAGATCTCCGCCATCGTCTTCATCAGCGGCTCCTTCCTGTGCGGCCTGTCCAGCAACATGACCTTCCTCATCGTGTGGCGCGGCGTCCAGGGCATCGGTGCCGGCGGCCTGATGGTCACCGCCATGGCGCTGATCGCCGATGTGGTGCCGCTGCGCGAACGCGGCAAGTACCAGGGCATGATCGGCGCCGTCTTCGGGGTCGCCACCGTCATCGGCCCGCTGCTCGGCGGCTTCTTCACCGACCAGCTGACCTGGCGGTGGTGCTTCTACGTCAACGTGCCGATCGCGATCCTCGTCGTCATCGCGGCCGCCAGGACGATCCCGGCGGTCCGGGCCTCGGGCAAGCCGGTCATCGACTACCTGGGCATCGCACTGGTCGCCGTCGGCGCCAGCGCGCTGATCCTCGCCACCAGCTGGGGCGGGAACGAGTACGCCTGGACCTCGCCGGTCATCATCGGGCTGTTCGCGGGCGGCGCGGTCGCGCTGGCGCTGTTCTGCCTGGCCGAGACGCGTGCCGCGGAACCGATGCTGCCGATGCGGCTCTTCCGCAATCCGGTCTTCTCCGTGTGCTCCGTACTGAGCTTCGTCGTCGGATTCGCGATGCTCGGCGCGATGACCTTCCTGCCGACCTACCTCCAGTACGTGGACGGGGACTCGGCGACGATCTCGGGCGTCCGGACCCTGCCCATGGTCATCGGCCTGCTGATCGCCTCGGTCTTCAGCGGCAACGTCGTGAGCCGAACCGGCCAGTACCGCATCTTCCCGATCGTCGGCAACGCGGTCATGGGCGTCGGCCTGTACCTGCTGTCACTGATGGGGCCGGGGACCAGCACCCTGCTGGAATCGCTGTACATGTTCGTGCTCGGTACGGGCATCGGCCTGTCCATGCAGGTGCTGACCATCGCCGTGCAGAACACCGTCGACTACGCCGACCTGGGCACGGCCACCTCGGGCGTCACCTTCTTCCGTACGCTCGGCAGCGCCTTCGGGACGGCGGTCTTCGGGACGATCTACGCGAACCACCTCGGGCCCGAACTGGAGGCGGCGTACGTGGAGGCGGCGCGGCTCACCGGGCAGGATCCTCAGCAGCTGGCCGACTCCACGTCCACCCCGGAAGGCGTGCACCGGCTCGACCCGCAGGCCGCGGCCCCGGTGATCGACGCGTACGCGCAGGCCCTGCAGACCGTGTTCCTCTACACCGTTCCGGTCGCCGTGTTCGGGTTCGTCGTGGCGCTCTTCCTCAAGCAGGTGCGGCTGCGCGACAGCGCCCGGGCCGGGTCCACGGACATGGGCGACGGGTTCGGCTCACCGGCGACGGCCTCGGGCGACTCGGCCAAGCTGCTGGAGCTGGCCGTCGGCAAACTCGTACGGAACATGGGCGCGGACACGGCGCGGGGGATCGTCGAGGGCTCCGACACCCGGCTGGATATCGCCGGCGCCTGGGCGGTGATGCAGGTGGACCTGATGACCCGTACCGTCGGCCACGCCAGCCTCGGCCTGATCGCCGGCCGCCGGTCCCTGCCGCCGGAGGTGCTGATCCCGGTCTACGAGCGGATGGCGGACGAAGGCTTCCTCAGCCGTGAGGGCAGCTTCTTCACCCTCACCGCGGCCGGGCAGCGGGAGGCCGACGTCATCTCGAAGGCGTGGGCCCAGTGGCTCGGGGACCGGTTGGAGAAGGACCGGGGACGGCCGCGGAGCGCCGAGCTGCGGGTGGCGGCGGACGCGATCGCCAAGCGGCTGCTCGCGGAGGACCTGGGGGAGGGCAACTTCGCGCCAAAGGTGGTGGCGCGGCGGTAGAGCCGGGCCCGGAACGGAACCCGGCGGGGTCATCACTCGTCCTCCCTACGAAGCAGTCAGGACAGCCGGACCGGTAGACGGACGACGGGGGCCGCTCGTGAGGATCACACTGGCCGAGGAGATCATGCTGCTGTCCCTGGACGACGAGTCCGGGGCAGCGCGGCAGCGACAGTCGGCGGGCTGGGCCGTGGCGGGCGCGATCCTGCTCGAACTGGTCATGGCGGAGCGGGTGTCGGTGTCGGGCAAGTACCTGGAGCTCAGGAACACCGAGCCCACCGGCGAGCAACTGCTGGACGGCCGGATCCGGTTGATGGAGACCTGGCTCCGGGGCCGCAGCAAGCGCCGGGTGACGGACTGGCTGACGAAGGACCAGCCCAAGGCGGTCGGCGCCGCCCTGGAGAGCCTCAGCGAGCGCGGGCTCGTGGTGGCACAGGTGCACAAGGTGTTCGGAGTGTTCCCGCAGCGCCGCTACCCCGAGGCCGACGGCACCGTCGAGCGCGCCCTGCGCGAGCGGCTCCGCGCCGTCGTCCTGGACGGCGCCGAGCCGGACGAGCGCACGGCCGGCCTGATCGCCCTGATCCACTCGGCCAAACTGCACCGGCTGGCCTTCCCCGGCCGGCAGCCCGACGGGCTGACCGCTCGGACGGCGGAGATAGCCGACGGCCAGTGGGCGGCCGAGAGCGTCCGGCTGGCGATCCGCGACATGCAGGCCGCGATGGTGGCGGTGACCACGGTGACGGTCCTGACGGCCACCACCTAGGGCTTGTCCGGGCGATCACGTTCGCAGCCAGATGACGAGGGTTGCCGCTGTCGCGGTGCCGAGGAAGACATAGCCGCGCTTGTCGTAGCGAGTGGCGACCGCCCGGTGCTGCTTCAAGCGGTTGATCGCTCGTTCGACGGTGTTGCGCTTCTTGTACCGCTCTTGGTCGAAGCCCGGTGGCCGCCCGCCGCGTGAGCCCTTGCGCAGGCGGGCGGCCTGGCTGTCGGTCTTCTCCGGGATGGTGTGGCGGATGCCCCGGCGTCGCAGGTACTCGCGGCAGGGGCCGTTGCTGTAGGCCTTGTCGGCCGCGACGCTGTCGGGCTTCTTGCGCGGTCGGCCGGGCCCGGGTTTCGGGACGCGGATCTTCTCCAGGACGGGCTTGAACTGGGTGCAGTCCGCCCGCTGACCCGGGGTGACGATCAGAGACAGGGGGCGGCAGCGGCCGTCCGCGCTCAGGTGGAGCTTGGTGGTGAACCCGCCGCGCGAGCGGCCCAGGCCCTCACCTCCCGCACCACCTCCACCAGGCGGGCGTGCAGGCTCTGCCACGCGCTTTCGCCCTGATGTTCTGGGACTTCGTCCCCCTTTGAGGCGGGGGCAGGCGGTGGGTCGGTGCGGGCGCCGGCCGCGTGCTGATGAGCGCGCACGATGGTGGAGTCGACCGAGATGTCCCAGTCGATTGCACCCGCCGCGTCGGCCGCGGCCTGGACCTGCTGGAGCAGGCGTTCCCAGGTCCCGTCCGCTGACCACAGACGGTGGCGTTCATAGACCGTCTTCCACGGACCGAACCGTTCGGGCAGGTCACGCCACTGCACGCCAGTCCGCACCCGGTGCAGAATCCCGTCGATCACCTGCCGGTGGTCCCGCCACCTGCCACAACGCCTGTTACTGACCGGCAGGAACGGCCGCAGCCGTTCCCACTCGGCATCACTCAGATCACCCCGCCCCATGCCCACATCAACGACCGGGGCGCGGACTAGTCACATGATCGGCCGGACAAGTCCTAGGTGCGCGGGTGCTGTCAGGTGCCGGGTACCGGGCCCGAGAGCGGGTAGACGTGGGCGGGGACGGGCGGCAGTGAGGCGAGGTCCGGGCGCCACGCGCGCAGCACGGCCGCGGACGGGACGTACAGGGCCGTCGGGATCTCGGCGGGCACGAACCACTGCCAGCGGGCGATCTTGTGCGGCTCGGTGACGGCGGGGACGCCCTCGGCCGAGCCGGTGACGGCGGCGGCCGTCAGTCGGGTCAGGCCGGCCGTGGCCTCGATCTGCACGGACAGGATCCGGATCGACGCCGGGTCCGCCCGCAGGTCCGTCTCCTCGGTGAGTTCCCGGGCTGCGGCCTGCTCGAAGCCCTCCCCGGGGTCGACCTTGCCGCCGGGCAGCTCCCAGCGGCCGTCGTGCGCCTGGCCCAGGAGCACCCGGCCGTCGGGACCCACGACGACCAGCCCGACGCCGACGACGGCATGGGGCTGCGGTGCGGCCCGCTCGGGGCGCTCTCCGGTGGTGCTCATGGACGTCCTTCCGATGCGGTGGTGGGGCGGGCCCGGACATGGATCCGCTCGCCCTGGGGGCCGAAGAGGCTGAGGAACTCCGCCGGCTGCGGACCCGCGTTGAAGAAGGCGTGCGGGGTACGGGTGTCGAACTCGGCGGCCTCGCCGGGGCCCAGGACCAGGTCGTGCTCGCCGAGCAGCAGCCGTATGCGTCCGGACAGCACGTACAGCCACTCGTAGCCCTCGTGGACCTGCAGTTCGGGCTCGGGCGGCGGGCCTTCGAGGGGCGGGAGGATCTGCTTGAAGGCGTGCACCCCGCCGAAGTTCCGGGTCAGTGGTACGTAGGTGCTGCCGTGCCGGACGAAGGGGCGCGGGCGGATCCGGGGATCCCCGGTCTCCGGGGCGCCGACCAGCTCGTCGAGCGCCACCCGGTGCGCCCGGGCCAGCGGAAGGAGCAGCTCCAGCGTCGGCCTGCGCTGCCCCGACTCCAGCCGGGAGAGGGTCGAGAGGGAGATCCCGGTGGTGTCGCTGAGCTGGGCCAGCGTGGTGCCGCGCTGCCGCCGCAGGGCGCGCAGCCGCGGGCCCACGGCCGTCAGTACGCCGGCGAGTTCCTCGTCCTGCCCCTCGATGGCCATGACTCCATTTGCCGCTTCGGCAAGAACATTTGTCAAGGGGCCCGCCCCGGGCACACCCTCGGGGACATGGACAACGCAAGGGACAGTTCGTTCGACGTGGTGGTCGTGGGAGGTGGGGCCGCCGGGCTCGCCGGGGCACTGACCCTGGTCCGGGCCCGCCGTTCGGTACTGGTGATCGACTCCGGCAGCCCGCGCAACGCCCAGGCCGCCCACATGCACGGATACCTCGGCCAGGACGGGGAGAGCCCGGCCGCCCTGCTCGCCGGGGGACGCGCCGAGGTGACCGGCTACGGCGGGGAGATCCGGTCGGGCACGGCCCTCGCCGCCGACCGGCTGCCCGACGGAACCTTCCTGGTGCGCTGCGGGGACGGCACGACCGTGCGGGCGGGCCGCCTGCTGGTCGCCACCGGCCTGGTGGACGAGCTGCCCGCCGTGCCGGGCCTCGGGGCGCGCTGGGGGCGGGACGTGCTGCACTGCCCGTACTGCCACGGCTGGGAGGTCCGGGACCAGCCGATCGCGGTGCTGGCCGACGGTCCCGTCGCCGTGCACCAGGCCCGGCTCTGGCGGCAGTGGAGCGCGCGCACCACCCTGCTGGCGCACACCTGGCGGCTCACCGCCGAGGACCGGGAACTGCTGGCCGCCCTCGGTGTCGATGTCGTCGAGGGCGAGGTGACCGGCCTCGCCGTCCAGGGCGACCGGTTGACCGGGGTGACCCTGGTGGGCGGCGCCGAGGTGGGGTGCCGGGCCCTGGTGGTGGCCCCGCGGTTCACCGCCCGCTCGGGTGTGCTGAGCAGCCTCGGCCTGCCGACCGTGGTCATGGAGCGGGACGGTGAGGCGATCGGCACCTGCGTCGAGTCCGATCCGGCCACCGGGGCCACCGCGCTGCGGGGGGTCTGGGCCGCGGGCAATGTGACAGCGCCGATGGAGAAGGTCGCGGGCGCGGCCGCCCAGGGGGCGCAGGCGGCCGTGGCCATCAACACCGACCTGATCGAGGAGGAGACCCGGCGGGCCGTCGAGGCCCACCGTGCGGGTGCCGACGTGTGAGCACCGAGCACCAGAGCGAGTTTCGGTCATTTGTGCGGGTTTCGGACGGCTTCCGTTCGTGCAGGCTCTGTGCGGTGTGATCGTCGTACGGTCCAACGGCTCGGGGGGACGCTCCATGGCACATGTGCTGGTCATCGGCGGAGGTGTCGCGGGGCCCGCGACCGCCCTTCTCGCGGCGCGGCGCGGACACACGGCGGAGGTCTTCGAGCGCGACGTGCGGGCTCCGGGCACCGCGCTCGACCGTGACTTCTTCGGCTGGCGGCGGCCGACCGTACCGCAGGCGGCCCAGCCGCACGTGCTGCTGGGGGCTGCCCACAACGTCCTGCGCGGAGACCTGCCCGACGTCCACCGGGAGATGCTCCGGCTGGGCGCCCGGGAACGGCACGAGCTGGACTGGTTCGACGTGCGTCCGCCCGAGCTGCCCGGCGACGAGGACCTCGTGATGCTGCAGGCCCGGCGCATCGTGCTGGAGAGCGCGCTGGCCACGGCGCTGCGCGCGGAACCGGGGGTCGTCGTCCGGTACGGGGAACCGGTCACCGGACTGCTCACGGCCCCCGGACCGTCAGGGGTCACCGGGGCCACCGGGGTCACCGGGGTCCAGGTGACGGGAGTGACCACCGAGATCGGGAGCTACCCGGGGGACCTCGTGGTGGACGCCTGCGGGCGGCGCGGGGGAACCGAGCGCAGGCTGGCCGAGGCGGGCTGCCGGCCGCCCGTCGTGGAACGGCACCGCACCGGGCTCGCGTACTTCTGCCGCTGGTACCGGCTGCCCGAGGGCGTGGACGAGGGGCCGCGCCGGCCGTGGGCGGTGACCGGCGGGGCCTTCGCCGGGTGCGCCGTCTTCCCGGCCGACAACCGGGTGTTCGCCGTGACGCTGTTCGTGCACACCGCGGACACCACCCGGTCGGCGCTGCGCGACCCCGACGTCTTCGAGGCTGCGGCGCGTGCCTTTCCGCCCGGCGCGGCCTGGCTGGCACTGGGCGCCGAGCCGCTGTCGGGCGTGCTGGCCACGGCGAGTCCGGACAACAGGTGGAGCGCGCTGGTCGACGAACAGGGCCCCGTGGTGACCGGGCTGGTGCCGGTCGGAGACTCGATCACGCACACCAACCCGACGCTGGGGCAGGGCACGTCGCTGGCCCTGTGGGCCGCGCGCAGGGTGGCTCGTACGGCGCACCGGGACCCGGGATCGGCGCGGTACGCCGCCGAGCACCACGCCTGGGCGGAACGCACCCTGAAGCCCTGGTTCGACTTCCAGGTGGTGGCCGACGCGGCCATCGGGGAGCGCTTCGCGACACGGGCGGGGCGCGGGGCGACGGCGCGTGAGGTGTCCGCGCTGTTCGACTGCGCGCTGGAGGACCCCGAGGTGATGCGGGCGCGGGCGAGGGTCCGGCACCTGGTGGAGCCTCCGGAGCGGGCGTACGCCGATCCGGAGATCCGCGCGCGGGTGGCGCGCTGGCTGGCGGACCGGCCGGACTACGTACCGAACGCGGCGGGGCCGGACCGGGAGGAGTGGGAGAAGCTGACGGCGGGGTGAGACGGGGTGGTCCCCGCTCGGCCGGGGGCGCAACACCCGCAGCGCGGCCCCGGCGAGCCGGTGACCACACGGTCACCGGATCACGTTCGCGAGGGCGGGAAGCCGACCGGCCTAGGTGTCCTGCGTGCCCAGGACTTCGGCCAGGTCGTAGCCGACCACCTCCTCGAGCTGCGCGTAGGTGCAGCTCTCGGGCGTGCGGTCGGGGCGCCAGCGGTGGAACTGGGCGGTGTGCCGGAAGCGGTCGCCCTCCATGTGGTCGTACCTCACCTCGACGACACGTTCGGGGCGCAACGGCACCCAGGAGAGGTCCTTCTTGCCGGTCCAGCGGCTCTGCGCGCCGGGCAGCCGGGCGCTCTCGTGGGCGGACTCCTCGGCCCAGGCGGCCCACGGATGGCCGGTCGGGTCCGGCATCCGCAGGGGTTCGAGTTCCTCCACCAGCTCGGCGCGGCGCTTCATGGGGAAGGCGGCGCACACGCCCACGTGCTGCAGGGTGCCGTGGGCGTCGTACAGGCCGAGCAGCAGCGATCCGACAATCGGACCGCTCTTGTGGAAACGGAAACCCGCGACGACGACGTCGGCCGTACGTTCGTGTTTGACCTTGAACATGAGGCGGGCATCGGGCCGGTAGAGGAGATCGAGCGGTTTGGCGATCACCCCGTCGAGCCCGGCGCCCTCGAACCGCTCGAACCACTCCTGCGCGAGCGCGGGATCGGTGGTCGCGGGCGCGAGATGCACGGGGGGCCGAGCAGTGGAGAGGGACCGGACGAGGGCGGTACGGCGGTCGGCGAGCGGGGTGTCGAGGAGCGCCTCGTCGCCGAGGGCGAGCAGGTCGAAGGCGACGAAGCTGGCGGGGGTGGTCTCGGCCAGCAGGGCGACGCGGGACTGCGCGGGATGGATCCGCTCGGTCAGCCGGTCGAAATCGAGGCGCCCGCCATGGACGATCACGATCTCGCCGTCCACGACGCAACGGCTCGGCAGATTGCTCTTCAGGGCCTCCACCAGCTCGGGAAAGTACCGGGTCAGGGACTTGCCCGTGCGGCTGCCGATCTCGACCTCCGCGCCGTCGCGATGGACGATGGCCCGGAAGCCGTCCCACTTGGCCTCGTACTGCATCCCCGGCGGGATCTTCGCGACGGACTTGGCGAGCATCGGCTTCACGGGCGGCATCACTGGCAGATCCATGCCTTCGATTCTGCGGTGGTACGTCCGGACCTGCCCGGTATGCGCGCACGACCGGGCCCGCCTACCGTGGCGCACATGGGTGCTGCCGGAAATGCGATCGAGCTGGACGCGGGCGGGCGGACGGTACGGCTGTCCAGCCCGGACAAGGTGTACTTCCCGGAGCGCGGCCTCACGAAGCGGCACGTCGCCGAGTACTACCTGGCGGTCGCGCCCGGCATCACGCGCGCCCTGCGTAACCGGCCGACGACCCTGGAACGCTTTCCGGACGGGGTGGAGGGCGAGTCCTTCTTCCAGAAGCGGGCACCCAAGAACCTTCCCGACTGGATCCCCACCGCCCACATCGCCTTCCCGAGCGGCCGCACCGCTGACGAGATCTGTCCGACCGAACCGGCTGCCGTGCTGTGGGCGGCCAACCTGGGCTGCCTCACCTTCCACCCCTGGCCGGTGCGGCGCGACGACACCGATCGCCCCGACGAGCTCCGGATCGACCTGGACCCGCAGCCGGGCACCGACTACCACCACGCGGTGGCGGCCGCCCACGAACTGCGCGCCCTGCTGGAGGAGCTGGGCCTGCGCGGCTGGCCCAAGACCTCGGGCGGCCGCGGGCTGCACGTCTTCGTACCGATCGAGCCGCGCTGGACCTTCACCGAGGTCCGGCGGTGCGCCATCGCCCTGGGCCGGGAACTGGAACGCCGCATGCCGGGAAAGGTCACGACGGCCTGGTGGAAGGAGGAGCGCGGCGAGCGGATCTTCGTCGACTACAACCAGACGGCGCGCGACCGCACGATCGCCTCCGCCTACTCCGTCCGCCCGCGCCCGCACGCCCCGGTATCGGCGCCGCTGCGCTGGGACGAGGTGGACGACGCGGAGCCGCGCGACTTCGACATCGTGACGATGCCGGCGCGCTTCGCCGAACTGGGCGACCTGCACGCGGACATGGACGAGCACGCCTTCGCCCTGGACGCCGTACTGGAACTCGCGGCCCGCGACGAACACGAGCACGGCCTGGGCGACATGCCCTACCCGCCGGACTACCCGAAGATGCCGGGCGAACCCAAGCGCGTCCAGCCCAGCCGGGCGAAGCACGAGGACTGACGCGCGGCTGCGCGGCTGTCCCTGAGATCCGTCACTCGGAGCCGAGTGCTGTGGGGTCACAGGCTGTGGGCGATGGGGTGCAGCGGTTCGTAGAGCGGGAGTTCGGCCCCGCTGGGAAGACGGATCGCAGTCAGTTTGCCCCAGCGCTGCTCGCTGAGCGGACGGGTGATCTCGACGCCCTGCGCGCGGAACTCGCCGAGCTGGGCATCAAGGTCGTCGCACATCAGGAAGAACTCGTGCTGGGGCGGGCCGTCGGTCGGGTGCACGGCCACCTCGGCCGGGGGCAACTTGAAGATGAGCCAGCCGCCGCCCGCGTCGACGCCGGGAAAGCCGAGGACGTCGCGGAGAAAGGCACGGTCCGCCTCGGCGTCCTGGCTGTAGAGGACGACATGTGCGCCGCTGATCATGGCCGGCTCCTGTCCCGTCGACGTGCTGGCGGTCGTGCCCCCAGGGCATCCTGGCACGCGCAGGTCCAAGAAGACCTTCTCCTGCGATGACACGACGACCGAGTTGCATGACAACGGACAGTCGTTCGCTCCGCTGTCGGCGGAGAGGATCCAAAAAACAACACGAACGATCGTGCTAATATCTGCTCATCGGCTCGCTATCGGCATCTGGCTGCCCCGAGGAGATTCCGGAGAACCCGCACATGCATCCCATGGCTTCACTCCTGAGCATCACCCTCAATGTCACAACCCGGCTCGCCCCGGGACTGGCCGGGCCCCGGGCCTTCGCGCTGTTCGTCCGGCCTCTCGGGCGGGCACGGCTGCGGCCCGAGGAGGTGGATCTGATGGAGCGGGCCGAGCGCGGGCGGATGGTCGTGTACGGCACGGCCGTGGCCACATACCGATGGGGTGAGGGGTCCCGGCCCGTTCTCGTCGTGCACGGCTGGTCCTCGCGCGCCTCGCGGTTCGCCGGACTCATAGCGGCCCTGCGGGCCCAGGGGCGTACCGTGATCTCCTTCGACGCCCCCGGACACGGGGAGTCCGAGGGGCGCGCCTCCACGATCCGCGACTACCGCGCCATCATCGGGCAACTGCACGCCGAGCACGGCGACTTCTCGGCCGTCGTCGCCCACTCCTTCGGCGTGCTCGCCACCTTCTCCATGCTGTACGACGGTATGAGGGCCGACCGCGTCGTCGGTATCGGGGGCGTGGCCGACTTCGACTACCTCGTGCAACGCTTCCGCGCCGGACTGAACCTGGGCGAGGGAGTGGGTCGCGCCCTGCGCGCCCATGTGGAGCGCCGGCTTTTCCCCGGCGACCCCGACATCTGGCAGCGTCTCGACGCCCGCCGCCGCTTCGCCGAGATGCGGGCGCCCATCCTGCTCGTCCACGACACGGACGACGACGTGATCGATCCCGCCCAGTCCCGCGCGATCGCCGCCGCCTACGGCCCGCAAGCCCGCCTGATCGAGACCACCGGTCTCGGCCATAGCCGTATCCTCGCGGACCCCGATGTCATCGCGAGCGCGGTCGAGTTCGCCGTCTCGGAGGCCGTGCCTGTGCCTTCGCCCGCCCCTGCCCCTGCCGTCGCACGCCGCGCGTGAGGTGCGGGGTCAGGACGGCGAGCCGAACACGGGCGGTCGTTCCGGGAGTTCCTCCGGGGCGGCCGCCACCGCACGCAGCCGGCCGAGGATGCCACGGCCGGCCCGCTCGTACGCCAGCGGGTCACCGTGCAGGACGGAATGCGCGTTGGCCAGCTCCATCAGAGCCATCAGCTCGAAGGCGAGCTGCGGTACTGCGTCGGTGTCCACCGGGTTCCGGAACCCGCCGGCCAGCCGCGCCTCGTCCAGCAGGCGCTCCACGTAACGCGTCCAGTCGGAGCGCACCTTGGCGATCTCGTCCCGGACCGGCCCGGGGCGCGCGTCGAACTCCGCGGAGACGGAGTAGAAGAAGCAACCGCCGGGGAAGACCCGGCGCCCGGAGTAGCCGAGCCAGCGCTCGCACAGCCGCCACACCTTGGAAAGGCCGTCGGGCTCCCGGTGCACGGGCTGCACGACCTCGTTCCGGAAAACGTCCACGGCGGCACGGACGGTGGCGAGCTGGAGGTCCTCCTTCGAGCCGAAGAGGGCGAAGACCCCGCTCTTGCTCAGGCCGAGATCCGCGGCGATCTTCCCCAGGGACAGGCCTTCCAGGCCGTCCACGGAAGCGATGCTCATCGTGCGGTCGAGCACGGCCCGCCGCGTCTGGTTGCCGCGTTCCACGCGTCCGTCAGCCATGGCGCCATCTTACCGAACGCACGGTCGTTCACTCAGTGGGGGAGAGGCCCGCTGTCAGTGGGGGGTGCGATGCTCGGATGGGGCCCGTTGTGCCTGGTCATGACCGGGTGTTGATCAGTCGTTGATCGGACGTCCATCCCCGGCGGCCAGTATCACCGGCATGTCGATTAACACCACTACCGCAACCACTGACACCGCTTGGTACGAGCTCGCCCTGTGCGCCCAGACGGGCCCCGGCTTCTTCTTCCCGGAGCCCGGCTCCTCGCTCCGCGACGCGAAGCGGCTGTGCGGAGCGTGCGAGGGGCGGGCTGCGTGCCTGGAGTACGCCCTGTCCAATGACGAGCGTTTCGGAGTCTGGGGCGGCCTCTCGGAGTCCGAGCGCCTCGCCCTGCGCCCGCGCCGCCGCTGATCAGGTGCGCGTTGCCTTTCCACTGCCCCGCACCAACCCCACCCGCCGCGCAAGCTCGAACCCCTCGCCACCGCACTCCTCCCGGCGCGGCGTGTGGGGCACGACGCGCACGGGGTAGTGCCCGCCGACGGGCGATACGACCCCGCCGAAGCGGGGGTCGCCTGCGAACCAGATCCGGTCCGGGTGGTCGTCTTCCAGCGTTGCGAGCGGCACGGGGAACGGGACGATTCGGAACATGGCCGTGAAGTCCTCCCGGAACGGGATGGCGATGGTCCTGGGGCTTCCGTTGGGCCTGCGTGGATGCCGGCACGGCCACTCGCGCCAGGGGTAGGCCCGGAGCACAGCAACGACCCGGCGCCGGCGGAACCAGGCGACGATCACCCAGGGCAGGTAGGGCGTGACGAGAATGATCATGAGGGCGAGGGTCATCCCCGCGTAGGGGACGAGACCGATGCAGACCAGGGCGGTCAGCGGCGGCCCACCGAGGCAGAGCACCCAATTGAAGCGGCGGATGGCCAACCGCCTGTAGCCGATCACCGTCGGAGGGTGGTCCCAGGCCGCCTTGGCGAGCGTGACGCTCATAGGAGCACCTCCAGGATGCGCGAGGTCCCGGCGGCCTTGGGCGCGTCCGGGTCGGGGTCGGTGAACTGGAGGGTGTGCGCCACCGCTTCGATGATGTCCGTGTAGGCGTCGGCGTGCGGGGTGCAGGCGCTGGTCAGATCCAGGACGAGTAGGTGGAGTCCATCCGGATGGACGGTCGCGAGCCTGGCCTGAAACTGATGATGCTCGATTTCAGGCACGGAAATGATCCCGGCGACCAGACAGCACGGAAGAGCTGACGGCAGGTCGACGAACCTGCGGACGGAGCTGGTCCAGAGGGGGGAGCGGGCGATGGCCAGAGACGTCCGTGCCACCGCCAGCCGGGGGTTGGGCTGCTCGATCCGCCGGATGGTCAGAGTGAACAACGAGGTGGCGACCCCGACCGGTTCCTCGGGATGGAAGCCGAGCGCGGTGTGCACGACATCGTGCCCCGTCAGTTCCTGAAGGTCGTCCGTGAGCTGGGACAGTTCCCGTTGGGCAGCAGGGCTGCCCAGGGCTTCCGCGAACGCGTCCAGGGAGGCGGCGTCGCCGGGACCGATGTCATGGAAGCCCGGGGGCAGGCGGAACCAGACCGGCGGGAGGCTGCTGTCCTGTGTCATGGCCTCATCGCCGACCACACGTGGCCCGACTTCCTGATGGCCGAAGGAGCGTCGTCGAGGACACCTCGGGTGCCGTCCACTGCTGTGGAGCCTTGTTCGACTGCTTCGTTGTCCGGGCCGTAGTCTGCCGCGGCGGTCAGCGCACCTGTAGCTGCCACGGCCACGCCCGCCCGGTCTCTGGCGTCCTGACTCGACGACCGCATGGCCCATCCGGTGAGGGGACTGTCCAACTGTCGCAGGTCGTCGGAGGTGGACCAGGCCGACTGCCTGAACGCCGTGGCGCCGGGAGCCAGCCCCACCACCGCGCTGCCCTCCGGCGCAGCGGCCATCGCAGCGCGGGCAGCTGCCGTGCCCGCCTTGGCCCCGGACGCGACCGCCGCGACTCCCGGTACCGCGCCGACCGTGTCGCCGAGCAGTGTCACGCTGCTCTTCCAGAAGTCCGCGTCGAACTGGCCCTTGGTGAAGCCGTCCGTCAGGGACTTACGGAACTTCGGGTCCGAGGTGTGCATCGCCAGCGCCGCCAAGGACAGCCCGCTGCCGACGAGCATGATCGCGAGCCCCGCCGGCGGGCAGACAAGGGCCACGCCCGCCCCGATCGCGCCCAGGATCGCCGACGCGTTCGACATCGCGTCCGCCGGGTCGTCGACGATCTTGTTCCAGATGGAGGCCAGCAGGCCCGGTTCCTTCGGGGCCAGGCGGTCCGTCGCCGCGTTCAGGGTCCGCGCGAACCGGCGGGCCGCCGCTGCGTGCTCGGCGGCGAGTTCGCGGGCCAGGCGGCGGGCGTCCGCCAGGGCCTCGTCGGTCTTCGCCGCGGCGGCCTGGGTCTCGTACCGGGTGGCCAGTGCGCGGTGGGAGACCAGGGTGTCGTGCCACCCCGTGAGCCGGCGAGCCGCCTCCGCGAGCGAGGTGTGGGCCGAGCCGAGATAGCGGGGGAGGTCCTTCGAGAGGGAGGCCCGGAAGGCGGTGGCGGCCTCGCCCTGCCACGCCGCGCTGTGGGAGGCCAGGTCCTTCACCACCCGGGAGGCCTCCCCGAGGGAGGTGGCCGAGGCGCCGAGTTTCTTGGCCAGGGCCAGTACCGTGGCGGGATTTCCGGGGGCCGGGTCGAAGCCCAGCGCCGCGTGCTCAGTCATGCGCGGCCGCCGCCCTGAGGAAGGCCGCGCGGATGGCGCGGTCCAGCTCCGCGTACTCCGCGGCGCTGCGGTCCACGCCCTCCCGTACGGCCTTGACGCGTTTGGTCAGCTCCCGCGTGCCGTAGGCCCAGCGGTCCTGGAAGCCGTCACACGCCGCGTCGAGATCCGCCGTGCCCAGCTGGTCGGGCCGTACGTGGTCCAGTGCGCGGCGGGCGTCCCGAAGGGAGGCCAGCGAGGAGTCCAGGACGCGCGTCAGACGGGTCAGCTGGTCGATGTCCACCTGGAGCGAGGTCATGACGCGAAACCCTGGCAGAGCACTGCTCTGCCAGGGCAATCGGCGTCACTCGCCCGAGCGAGCGGAAATCGGTCAGCCCTTGCGGGCGGCGAGGCGCGCGGCGCGGGCGGCGAGCTTCTCGTCGAACTTGCGGGCCTCGGAGTCCAGGCCGTTCATGAACAGGCCGAGCTCCTCCTGGGCCTTCTGGCCCTCGGGGCCGAGGCCGTCGATGTCCATGATCTTCAGGAAGCGGATCACCGGGCTCAGCACGTCGTCGTGGTGGATCCGCAGGTTGTAGACCCCGCCGATCGCCATCTGCGCGGCCATCCGCTCGAAGCCGGGCATGCCGTGTCCGGGCATCCGGAAGTTGACGACGACGTCCCGCACGGCCTGCATGGTGAGGTCCGGGGCGAGCTCGAAGGCCGCGCCCAGCAGGTTGCGGTAGAAGACCATGTGCAGGTTCTCGTCCTGCGCGATGCGGGCCAGCATCCGGTCGCAGACCGGGTCACCGGACTGGTGGCCGGTGTTGCGGTGCGAGATGCGGGTCGCGAGCTCCTGGAAGGCCACGTACGCCACCGAGTGCAGCATGGAGTGGCGGTTGTCGGATTCAAAACCCTCCGACATGTGCTGCATGCGGAACGCTTCCAGCTTGTCCGGGTCCACGGCGCGCGAGGCCAGCAGGTAGTCGCGCATCACGATGCCGTGGCGACCCTCCTCGGCGGTCCAGCGGTGCACCCAGGTGCCCCAGGCGCCGTTGCGTCCGAAGAGGCTGGCGATCTCGTGGTGGTAGCTGGGGAGGTTGTCCTCGGTCAGCAGGTTCACGACCAGCGCGATCTTGCCGATGTCGGTGACCTTGGACTGCTGCGGGTCCCAGGCTTCGCCGTCCTCGAAGAAGCCGGGGAAGTTCCGGCCTTCGCTCCACGGGACGTACTCGTGGGGCATCCAGTCCTTGGTGACCTTCAGATGGCGGTTGAGTTCCTTTTCGACCACCTCTTCCAGCGCGAACAGCAGCTTGGCGTCCGTCCACGCCTCCGAGCTGCCGAGGTGGGGAGAGGTGATCGTCACGGGTACTCCTGGGTGCAAAGCGAATTACCTACGGTTCCGTAGCCTACGGAGTCGTAGGTTAAGCGTGACATCAAGGCCAGCCAAGCCCCGGGCAGGTGTATGTCTGGTTACATCCAGTTATCTGTGCAGTTTATGAGTGGTCTGAGAGGCGGATGAGGGGGCAAAATCACGCCGTCAGGTGGTTCGAAACTTTTACTTTTGACGGCCGGAACGGATTCCGCTTCGCCGCCGCCCGTGGCGTCGGGTGTCCGCGGACGGCGGCGGAGCGAGTGGCGGAGCGGGTGGCGGCCACACGGGCCCGCTCACTCGTGCCAGAGCGTCTCCCGGACCGCCTCGGCCGTCGTCGGCCGGAGCTCCCCGTCCAGCAGGAGCCAGCGCGTGATGCCGATCGACTCCAGGAACGGCACGTCGTGGCTCGCCACCACCAGTGCGCCCTCGTACGACTCCAGCGCCTCGGTCAGCTGCCGCACGCTCGACAGGTCGAGGTTGTTCGTCGGCTCGTCCAGCATGAGCAGCTGCGGAGCGGGCTCCGCCAGCAGCAGGGCCGCCAGCGCCGCCCGGAAGCGTTCGCCGCCCGACAGGGTGCCGGCCGGGCGGTCCGCCCGGCCGCCGCGGAAGAGGAAGTGCGCGAGCCGGGCCCGGATCAGGTTGTTCGTGGCCTGCGGGGCGAACCGTGCCACGTTCTCCACGACCGAACGGCTCTCGTCCAGTACGTCCAGGCGCTGCGGCAGGAACCGCGTGGTCACATGCGTCACCGCCGCCCCGGACACCGGCGCGAGCTGCCCCGCGATCGTGCGCAGCAGCGTGGTCTTGCCCGACCCGTTGCGGCCCACCAGGGCGATCCGCTCCGGACCCCGCAGTTCCCACTCGCCCGGCACGGAGGCCCCGTGGGCCAGGTGCAGATCGCTCAGGGTCAGCACGCGCCGCCCCGGCGGGACCTGGGTGGCGGGCAGCCGGATCCGGATCTCGTCGTCGTCGCGCACCGCCTCCACGGCCTGGTCGAGGCGTTCCTTCGCCTGCGCCAGCTTCTCGGTGTGCATGATCCGGTGCTTGCCCGCCGACTCCTGGGCCGCGCGCTTGCGTGCGCCCATCACGATCTTCGGCTCGCGCTTGTTCTCGTACATCTTCTGCCCGTACCGCTTGCGCCGCGCCAACTTGACCTGTGCGTCGGACAGTTCGCGCTTCTGCCGCTGTACGTCGGCCTCCGCGACCCGGACCATCCGCTCGGCCGACTCCTGCTCGGCCGCGAGCATCTCCTCGTAGTCCGTGAAGTTCCCTCCGTACCAGCGGACTTCGCCGTCGCGCAGATCGGCGATCTGATCGACCCGCTCCAGCAGCTCCCGGTCGTGGCTGACCAGGAGCATCACCCCGGACCAGGACTCGACCGCCGCGTAGAGGCGGCCGCGGGCCCGCAGGTCCAGGTTGTTGGTGGGCTCGTCCAGCAGCAGGACGTCGGGGCGCGCGAGCAGGAGGGCGGCCAGCCGCAGCAGTACGGACTCACCGCCCGAGAGCTCGCCGACGGTGCGGTCCAGGCCGATCCGGGCGAGACCGAGCTGGTCGAGCGTGGCCAGGGCCCGCTCCTCCACGTCCCAGTCGTCGCCGACGGCGGTGAAGTTCGCCTCGGTGGCATCGCCCGCCTCGATGGCGTGGAGGGCGGCGCGGGTGGTGTGGATGCCGAGTGCCTCGTCCACGCGCAGTGCGGTGTCGAGGGTGACGTTCTGCGGAAGGTAACCGACCGAGCCGGCTACGGAGGACTGGCCCTCGGTCGGGGTCAGTTCGCCGGCGATCAGCTTCAGCAGGGTGGACTTCCCGCAGCCGTTGAGCCCGATCAGGCCGGTTCGGCCGGGGCCGACGGCGAGTTGGAACCCGTCGAAGACGGGGGTGCCGTCGGGCCAGTCGAAGGACAGTGCGGAGCAGGTGATGAAAGCAGGGGCGTTACTCATGGAGGCCTCCAGGTTGCGTGAGTGGTGCGTGCAACGCGGGGAGACAGCCGACGGCTCAGCCGTAGGGGGCGGTGGTCGGTGTCTCGAACCTCAGACGAGCAATGTCCTGCTCCGTTTCGACGGGGATGGGCCGTCTTCGAAGCTACGGACGGCCGCAGCCGCCCGCAAACCAATTTATTCAGCAGGTGTCGCGCATCAGCCGGGCCAGGCTGTGGTCCATGTCGAGGTAGAGGTGTTCGAGGCCGGGTGGCACCACGGCCGCGGCCCGTTCCAGGAACCGGTGCAGCTCGGCGGTCAGCATCAGCACGATGGCGACGCCCTCCGTCGCGTGGAACTCGATGGTGGTCCGGTCGACGTCGTACGGGCGCACGCGTACGTCACCGCAGCCCGACGGGCGGTCCAGCCCGGACTCCAGCAGTTCGCGCGAGAAGGTCCACGAGACCTCGACGCCCTCCAGCGTGGCCGGGGCGGGGAAGGCCATGCGCACGGCGAACGGATCCGCACGGTCGTAGCAGAGGGTGACGGGCACGGTCTCGACTTTCGGCGCGGTGGCGACCAGACGGGCCTGTGCGGCCTGCTCGATGACAGTGATCAAGGCTCACTCCCTTGCGGCGGATCTGCTGCCGGACTGCGGGTGGGGCCCGGCAACCCGATAGACGCCGGAATCGGCAAATCCGTGCATGGGCCGTTGCGTGAGCTGTGTCACCGATTGGCTTGAACCACGCTGTGTGATCGCACAGCGTGACCGGGTGGAGGGATATACGGGAAGGCGGTCCTCGGGCCGCCGGGGGCCGGGGTGCCTCGGAGAAGGGCTGATTACCGATCACTCCACAGGCCCAATGATCCTCATCCGGAGCATCCGGAGCATCAGGCCCGCGGGGCGGCGGCGACGCCGACGGAGTCCGCGCCCGGTCCACCGGCGGGAGCGGGCCCGGAGCCGGGAGCCGGGGCCGAGTCCGGAGCCGGGCGCCGGAAGGCGCTCTGGACGGCGATTGCGGGGTGCGTTAGCTTCCGGCGCCATGAGACTTCTGGAACTCGGAATCGGCATGTGCGCGGCAGCCCTGGTCGTGGGGGTGCTGGCCGCCCCCGCCCAGGCCGCCCCCGACCGGGCCGATGCGGATCCGGCCCCGGTGGCACGGGACTTACGTGGGGCCGGCTGGGCGCTGAAGGACACCGGGAAGGACGTACGCTTCCGCGGGCTCGCGGCGGTCAACCGGTCCACGGCCTGGGTGGCCGGCTCCAAGGGGACGGTCCTGCGCACGCTGGACGGCGGCCGCAGCTGGCGTGACGTTTCGCCGCCCGGCGCGGTCGCGGAGGGTCTGGAGTTCCGAGACATCGAGGCCTTCGACGCGCGGCGCGCGGTGGCCCTGTCCATCGGGGAGGGCGAGGCCTCCCGGGTGCTGCGCACCGAGGACGGCGGAGCCACCTGGACCGAGACCTTCCGCAACCCCGACCCGCGCGCCTTCTACGACTGCCTCACCTTCTTCGACGCCCGGCACGGCCTGGCGATGAGCGATCCGGTGGACGGGAAGTTCCGCATCCTGGCCACGGACGACGGCGGGCGGAACTGGCGGGTGCTGCCGAACGCGGGCATGCCCGAGGCGCTGCCCGGCGAGGCGGGCTTCGCCGCGAGCGGTCAGTGCCTGGTCGGCTCCGGCCCGCGCGACGTCTGGCTGGCCACCGGAGGCGGGGCGCAGGCCCGGATCCTGCACTCCGCGGACCGCGGCCTGACCTGGCGGGTCGCCGAATCCACCGTGCCGGCGGGCGATCCGGCCCGCGGGGTCTTCGCCCTCGCCTTCCGGGACCGTACGAGGGGACTCGCGGTCGGCGGTGACTACCGCACGGGGCAGGCCTCCCCGCAGGCCGCAGCCGTCTCCGCCGACGGGGGACGCACCTGGCGCCAGGCCGCGACGCCGCCGCCGGCCTACCGCTCGGGCGCGGCCTGGTTCCCGTACGGCGCGGGGACGGCCCTCGCGGTGGGACCCACGGGCACGGACGTGACCACGGACGGGGGCCGCAGCTGGCGGTCCCTGGAGGCGGGCTCGTTCGACACCGTCGACTGCGCGGCGGATGCGGGCTGCTGGGCCGCGGGGGAGAAGGGACGGGTGGCGCGGCTGGAACGGCGCCGCTGATCAGTCGACGGGAGCGGGCGGAGCCGACGGCTTCGGGGTGGTGAAGAGGTCCATGCCCGGGTAGCGCCCGGCGGCGAAGCCCGCGGCCCGGTAGACGGGTTCGCCGTCGGGGCTGGCGTGCAGCTGCACGTAGTGGATGCCGATGCCGTCGAGCCAGGTGACGAGCGCGTCGACGATCCGCCGGCCGTGGCCCCGCCCGCGGGCGGGGGCGTCGGTGACGATGCCGTCGAGGTAGCCGCGCCGGCCGTCGGTCCATTGAGGGCCGGGCAGGTGGTGGGTGACCCAGGCCATGCCGGTGGCGAGCAGCGGTTCGCCGGGCGCTCCGCCGACGACCAGGCAGTGCACGTCGGGGCGTTCACCGACGCGTTCGAGGAACCAGGTACGGGCGACCTGACGCCAGGCGGCGTCGGCCGGCCCGGGGTCGACCCCGAGGGAGTCGAGGGCGACGGCACGCAGGCGTACGAGCTCGGGGACATCGGCGGCTTCGGCCGGGCGGGGCAGCATGGAAGCTCCGGCGGGGAGGGGGCGGACGGTGGGACGACGCGGCGCCGTCGCTACACCACCGGGTTCTCCCGCACCGTCGCGAGATCGGACGAGGTCTTCGTGGCGATGAACTCCGTGACGGTGTAGGCGCAGACGCCCGCCACCGTGAAGGGGTCCTCGGCCGCGATCCTCTCGATCTCCGCCCGGGACACCCCGCCGGCCAGGATCACGCCCCCGTCGCGCGGGACCTTGCGGCCCGAGGCGAGGAAGACGCCGGCGGCGTAGTAACCGTCCAGCCAGGCGATGTGAGCGTCCATCTGCTCTTCGACGGCTTCGACGGGGGCGGTGTAGGTGAGCTCCATGACGAACATGATCGCCAGGCTACTCTCGCTCCATCATGACGAGTGTGAAGACCCCCGCCGACGAGGCCGAGGCCCGGGCGATACAGGACGAACTACGCCATCAGGTCGTGCTCACCGAGCCCGGTCCGCCACCCGGCCACGGCCTCGTCACGGGTGTGGACGTCGCCTACGACGACGCGCGCGACCTGGTCGCCGCCGCGGCCGTGGTGCTCGACGCCGCCACCCTGGAGGTCGTCGAGGAGGCCACCGCCGTCGGGCACGTCAGCTTCCCCTACGTGCCGGGACTGCTCGCCTTCCGCGAGCTGCCGACCGTACTGGCCGCCCTCGACTCCCTGAAGTCCGCGCCCGGCCTCGTCGTCTGCGACGGCTACGGCCTCGCCCACCCGCGCGGCTTCGGTCTCGCCTGCCACCTCGGTGTGGTCACCGGGCTCCCGGCGATCGGCGTCGCGAAGAACCCGTTCACCTTCACCCACGAGGAACCGGGCGCCCGGCGGGGCGACGCCGCCGCCCTGCTCGCGGCCGACGGCGCAGAGGTCGGGCGGGCGCTGCGCACGCAGGACGGGATCAAGCCGGTGTACGTCTCCGTCGGGCACCGGGTCTCGCTGGACAACGCCTGCGCCCACGTCCTCGCCCTGAGCCCGCGCTTCCGGATCCCCGAGACCACCCGCCACGCCGATTCCCTGTGCCGGAGGGCGTTGCGGGAGGCCTCCTGACGCCGGCCCGCCTCCCTCGTCGCCCTCACCGGTCCCTGCCGTCAGCGGGCGTCGGCCACCCGGAAGGTGATTCCCGCCTTCTGGAGGCGGGCGGTGAGGGCGTCGCCCATCGCCACGGCCGTCGTCAGCTGACCGGACACCTCCGGCAGGGCGTCGTGGGCCAGGCAGAGCGCCGACTCGGCCAGCATCTTCGCGGTCTCGCCGTAGCCCGGGTCGCCGCCCGACACCTCGGTGAACACGCGCCGGCCGCCGCCCTCGCCCACGAACCGCGCCGTGAACCAGCTGCGCGCGCGGCGTTCCGCGTCCGGCCCCTGGCCCGGCTCCCAGCGGTCCATCAGCCATTTCCGGGCCGGCGGCAGCTGGGCCAGGGCCACCGTCGCGCCCAGCGCCGCCGTACCGCCCACCGCGACGGGCAGATGCTTGACGGAGGCGTAGTGGCGGTACCGGAAGTCCGGGCCGTACCGCTCCAGCGCGGCCGCCGACCGGGCCACGATCCGCGGGTCCAGCGTGGGCAGCGGCAGGGCCCAGGCGCCGGTCTCCCGGCTGAAGCGCGGTGCCCCGACCGGCCCGCGGGCCCGCCGGCCCAGCAGACGGGGCTCGTGCAGCCGGCGGTCGCGCGCCGCGGCCAGGGTCTGGGGGCCGCGGCTCAGCGCGGTCAGCGCGGAGGCCAGGGTGCCGCCGGAGAAGAGGGCGTTGGACCGGATGAACCCGTCGACCGTCAGCGGGACCCCCTGCGGGAGCTGCCGGACCGTGAAGTACGCCCCGAGGTCGGCCGGGATCGAGTCGAAGCCGCAGGCGTGCACGATGCGGGCCCCGGCCTCGCGGGCCCGCGCGTCGTGCTCGACGTACATGCGGTCCACGAACTCCGGCTCGCCGGTGAGGTCCACGTAGTCGGTGCCCGCCTCCGCGCAGGCGGCCACGAGCTCGGCGCCGTACCAGACGTACGGGCCCACCGTCGTGGCCAGTACCCGGGTGGACGCGGCCAGCTCGCGCACGGCCGCCGGGTCCTGGGCGTCGGCCCGCAGCAGCGGCAGCCCCGCCAGGGCCGGATCGATCGAGGCCAGCCGTTCGCGCAGCCGCTCCAGCTTCGCCGTGTCCCGGCCCGCGAGGGCCCAGCGGCAGCCGGCGGGCGCGTGCGCGGCCAGGTACTCGGCGGTGAGTGCGCCCACGAATCCGGTGGCGCCGAAGAGTACGACGTCGTAGGCGCGTTCCGGCCGGTCGTGCGGGACAGTTGCGTTCATGAGCGCTCCTCCCAGGGGGGTTTCGGTGGCCGAGGCTAGCGTGATCCTCGACCGTGAGTACGACCGGGTGCGGTGGGCCGGTATGCGAGAACAGCGCCCCGGGACCGGCCCGAAGGCCGGTCCCGGGGCGCTGCCGGGATCACCTGCAGCCCCGCCCGCTCACGGGCGGGGCTGCGAGCGGGTACTAGCCCTTCTGGTACAGGCCGAAGAGGTCGACGACGAGGTCGATGTCGTCCCAGCTGCGGTTCCAGAAGTCGATGATGCCGTGGTTGCCGGTGCTCGCCTGGACCAGGTTCGGGACGGTGTCGCCCTTCGTCCAGTTCAGGTTGGAGGAGTTCGGCGGGGTCGGCCAGAACGCCGCCTCGTTGATGTAGTCGTCCATCGAGTTCGGGTCCGGGGTGACCGTGAGGTACCCGTTGCCCTGCGTGTTGGTGACCGTGGCGTTCAGCACGAAGCCCGTGATGCTGGGGTCGTCGTGGGAGATCGGCAGGTAGATGTAGTCGTCGCCCCACAGCGGCCCGTAGACCGGGTCCTGGGGTTCACGGGTGTCGAAGACGCGCTCCGGCACCAGCGGCAGGAAGGAGCTCTGGCTGTCCTTGCTGTAGTAGCCGACGACGTCCACGACGACATCGGCGGCGGACCAGGCGCCGTTGAACACGCTGATCCTGCCGTCGGCGGAGACGGGCACGATCACCGAGTTGGCGATGGTCTGGCCGGCGTTGAAGTTCAGGTTGGACGTGGTCGGGACCGCGCCGCCGCTCGGGTACACGGTCAGGTGACCGGCGCTCTGCGGGTTGGTGACCGTCACGTTCAGTGCCACGGCGCTGATGCCCTGGGGCACGCCGCGCAGGCCGCTGATCTGGGTGCCGAAGGTCGACTGCCCGCCCAGCTTGCGCTTGGCGGTGCCGAGGCCCTCACGGGTGTCGACGAAGCGGGTCGGGTCGACGGGGGTGTAGCCGCTGGAGGCGGACCGGCTGAAGTAGCCGGTGACGTCGGCGATCAGGTCGACCGACTGCTGGCCGCGGTTGGACAGCTCCACGTAACCGCTCTTGCCGACCGGCACGATGACCAGGTTCGGGACCGTCTGACCGGCCTTGTGGTTGACGTTGGAGGTGTCGGGCCGCGTGGTGCCCTCGGGGAAGGCCGTGATGAAGCCGTTGTCGGTGGTGTTGGTGACCGTGACGTTGAGGACCACCGCGGTGACCCCGACGGGGATCTTGCCGTTGCCGCCGACCTTCACGCGGGTGGACTGGCCCGGGCCGACCTTGCCCTGCGTCACGCCGGTCCCGAAGCGGGTGTCCAGCAGACGGGTCGGGGTGTGCGGGGTGAAGTCGGAGCCGGGCGTGACGGCCTGGAGCTCGTTGACGGCCGTGACGCCGTTCGCGGTGTCCTTCACGGTGACCTTGACCGTGTAGGCGCCGACCTCGGCGTAGGTGTGCCCGTTCGTGAGTACCTGGGAGCCGTACGCGGTGACCACGTCGGTCTTCTGGTCGCCCCAGTCGATGGTGACCTCGAGCGGGGTGCTGACGCTCGTGAGGGTGGACTTCACCTCGATGCCGTGCGCGGACGTGCCGTAGCCGCTCAGCCCGACCGAGAGGTCCGGGTTGTCGGCGGCGGACAGCGCCGCCGGGGCGTCGGCCGTGCCGGTCTTGGCGGACGGCAGCGCCTTGCGGACCGTACGCTCGGCGGGGCTGGTGAAGGTGTGACCCTTGGCCTGGGAAACCGCGGCCTTGCCGAGGTCCAGGTCGGGAGTGGACGCGCCGCGGGCGTCCTGCTTGGCCGGATCGGCCTGCGCCACGCCCGGGATGAGGCCAACGCCTGCCGCGATGGCGGCGACGGAAACTACGAGTCGGCGGTTACGCACCGGCCCCCCATTTTCTGGTTGAACGCTTGATCAGCTTCGAAAGCCTGTTCAGAGTACAGAGCCGCGCCGCGGCTGATCAGGGGGGTCGTCCCAGGTCTCGGTCCGGTATCGGTGAGCCGAACGAGCCAAGGTCCGGAGATCCGCGGGGAGCGCCGCCCGGGGGCTTGTGTTCGGTGGAGCGCGTTCCTAGCATCACTGGTGTTACATCAGTTGTGTCACACAGCCGCACACCACGCACACCATGCACACCAGAGCCGCTGGGGGCCCGATGGCAGTGACAGGGAACGGGAACCGGGATGCGAGCGGGCCCGGCCCGCTCGCCGGAGTGCGCGTCGTCGAACTGGCGGGCATCGGCCCCGGACCGTTCGCCGCCATGCTCCTCGCCGACCTGGGCGCGGACGTCGTACGGGTGGACCGGCCCGGCGGTGGCGGGCTCGCGGTCGATCCGGCCTATGACATCACCAACCGGGGCAAGCGCTCCGTCCTGGTCGACCTGAAGTCCGCCGACGGGCCCGCCCGCGTCCTGGACCTGGTCGAGCGGGCCGATGTGCTCGTCGAGGGCTTCCGCCCCGGCGTCGCCGAGCGACTCGGGGTCGGACCGGCCGAGTGCCACGCCCGCAACCCGAGGCTGGTCTACGGGCGGATGACCGGCTGGGGCCAGGAGGGCCCGCTCGCCGAGACCGCCGGGCACGACATCGCGTACATCGCCGTCACCGGCGCCCTCGGCATGATCGGCAACCCGGGAGAGCCGCCTGCCGTCCCCGCCAATCTGGTCGGTGACTACGCGGGAGGCTCGCTCTACCTGGTGATCGGGGTCCTCGCCGCCCTCCACCACGCCCGCGCCACCGGCACCGGCCAGGTCGTCGACGCGGCCATCGTCGACGGCACCGCCCACCTCACCGCCATGATCCACGGAATGATGGCGGCGGGCGGCTGGCAGGACCGCCGCGGGGCCAACCTCCTCGACGGCGGCTGCCCGTTCTACGGCACCTACGAGACCTCCGACGGCCGGTACATGGCCGTCGGCGCGCTGGAGCAGCAGTTCTACGACACCTTCGTGGCGCTCCTCGGCATCGAGGACCGGGCTCCGGCCCGCAAGGACCTCGCCCGCTGGGGCGAGTTGCGGGAGGCGGTCGCCGCGCGCTTCAGGACCCGTACGCGGGCGGAGTGGACGGCCGTCTTCGAGGGCAGCGACGCCTGCGTGGCTCCCGTGCTCTCGCTGCGCGAGGCGCCGGAGCACCCGCACCTCGCCGCCCGCGGGACCTTCACCGACTTCGGCGGGATCGTCCAGCCCGCGCCCGCTCCGCGGTTCTCGGCGACGCCGGGCGCCGTGACCAGGGGACCGGCGCAGCCGGGAGCGCACGCCGCGTCGGTCGCGGCCGACTGGGACGTACCGGCCCTGCTCGGGAAGGAGGAGGAGAACTGATGGAACTGTCCATGATGCTCGACTACGCGGGGGACCCGCGCCGGGCCGCGGACCAGGCCGCGGCGCTGGAGTCCGCCGGGCTCGACGCCGTATGGGTGGCCGAGGCCTGGGGCTTCGACTCCCCGACGATCATGGGCTATCTCGCCGCCCGCACCGAGCGGCTGAAGATCGGCTCGGCCATCCTCAACGTCTACTCGCGCACCCCCGGCCTCATCGCCCAGACCGCCGCCGGCCTGGACGCGCTCTCCGGCGGCCGGGCGCTGCTCGGCCTCGGTGCCTCCGGCCCGCAGGTCGTCGAGGGCTGGCACGGGATGCCGTACGACAAGCCGCTTGGCCGGACCCGCGAGACGGTCGAGCTGTGCCGGCGTATCTGGCGCCGCGAGACGATCGACCACCACGGCATCACCGACATGCCGCTGCCGGCGGAGAAGGGCGGCCGGCACGGCAAGCCGCTGAAGATCCTCACCCGGCCGGTGCGCCCCGCGATCCCCGTCTACATCGCCTCGCTCGGCCCGTCCAATGTGCGGATGACCGCCGAGATCGCGGACGGCTGGCTGCCGACCCTCTTCATCCCGGAGAAGGCCGCCGCGGTGTGGGGCGGCCCGCTCGCCGAGGGGACGGCCGAGCGTGCGCCGGAGCTCGGCCCGCTGCAGACCGTCGCGGGCGGTCTGCTCGCCATCGGCGACGACGCGGCCGCGGCACGGGACCTCGCGCGCCCGCAGATCGCGCTGTACGTCGGCGGGATGGGCGCGGTCGGCAAGAACTTCTACAACGACCTCGCCGTCGCCTACGGCTACGAGGAAGAGGCCCGCAAGATCCAGGAGCTGTACCTCTCCGGCCGCAAGCGCGACGCGGCCGCCGCCGTACCGGACGAGTTCTGCGAACTGATGACCCTGTGCGGGCCCGAGAGCTACGTGCGCGAGCGCGTCGAGGCCTTCCGCGAGGCGGGCGTCACCATGCTCAACGTCACCCCCGTCGGCCCCGACCCGGCCCGGCTGATCGAAACCGTCAAGAACTGGCTTTAGGGAGCCGACCGATGAAACGCCAGATCTTCGACGCCGACCACGAGGCGTTCCGCGAGACCGTCCGCACCTTCCTCGCGAAGGAGGTGCTGCCGCACTACGAGCAGTGGGAGAAGGACGGCATCGTCAGCCGCGAGGCCTGGCGGGCCGCCGGCCGGCAGGGGCTGCTGGGCCTCGCCGTCCCGGAGGAGTACGGCGGCGGCGGGAACACCGACTTCCGCTACGCCGCCGTGATCGCCGAGGAGTTCACCCGCGCGGGCGCCCCGGGGCTGGCCATCGGCCTGCACAACGACATCATCGGGCCCTATCTGACCTCGCTCGCCACCGATGAGCAGAAGCGCCGCTGGCTGCCCGGTTTCTGCTCCGGGGAGACCATCACCGCCATCGCGATGACCGAGCCGGGCGCGGGCTCCGACCTCCAGGGGATCCGGACCACCGCCGAGGACCGCGGTGACCACTGGGTGCTCAACGGGTCCAAGACCTTCATCTCCAACGGGATCCTCGCCGACCTGGTGATCGTGGTCGCCAAGACCACCCCCGAGGGAGGGGCGCACGGCCTGTCGCTGCTGGTCGTCGAGCGCGGCGCGGAGGGCTTCGAGCGCGGCCGCAACCTCGACAAGATCGGCCAGAAGTCCCAGGACACCGCAGAGCTGTTCTTCAACGACGTACGCGTCCCCAAGGAGAACCTGCTCGGCGAACTGAACGGCGCCTTCGTCCACCTGATGACCAATCTCGCCCAGGAGCGGATGGGCATCGCGATGGCCGGCATCGCCGCCGCCGAGCACCTGCTGGAGATCACCACCCAGTACGTGAAGGAGCGCGAGGCCTTCGGCCGTCCGCTGGCCAAGCTCCAGCACATCCGGTTCGAGATCGCGGAGATGGCCACCGAGGTCGCCGTCACCCGGACCTTCCTCGACCGGTGCATCACCGACCACGCCGACGGCGCACTGGACCACGTGCACGCCTCGATGGCCAAGTGGTGGGCCACCGAGCTGCAGAAGCGCGTCGCGGACCGCTGCCTCCAGCTGCACGGCGGCTACGGCTACATGACCGAGTACCGGGTCGCACGGGCCTTCACCGACGGCCGCATCCAGACGATCTACGGCGGCACGACCGAGATCATGAAAGAGATCATCGGCCGTTCCCTGCTGGGCTGAACTCTCCCGTCCTCCCCCTTCCTCCCCCTGGAAACCTCCGAAAGGCTTGACCAGTGAGCACCGAAGCTTACGTATACGACGCGATCCGCACCCCGCGCGGCCGCGGCAAGGCCAACGGCGCCCTGCACGGCACCAAGCCGATCGACCTGGTCGTCGGACTCATCGACGCCCTGCGCGAGCGCAACCCCGGCCTGGACCCCGCCACCATCGACGACATCGTGCTCGGCGTCGTCGGCCCGGTCGGCGACCAGGGCTCCGACATCGCCCGTATCGCGGCCATCGCCGCCGGGCTCCCGGACACCGTGGCCGGCGTACAGGAGAACCGCTTCTGCGCCTCGGGCCTGGAGGCCGTCAACATGGCGGCCGCGAAGGTCCGTTCCGGCTGGGAGGACCTCGTCCTCGCCGGTGGCGTGGAGTCCATGTCCCGGGTCCCGATGGCCTCCGACGGGGGCGCCTGGTTCGCCGACCCGATGACCAACTGGGACACCGGCTTCGTCCCGCAGGGCATCGGCGCCGACCTGATCGCCACCATCGAGGGCTTCTCCCGGCGCGACGTGGACGAGTACGCGGCCCTCTCGCAGGAGCGCGCCGCCGCGGCCATCAAGGACGGCCGCTTCGCGAAGTCCGTGGTCCCGGTCACCGACCGCAACGGCCTGATCGTCCTGGACCACGACGAGTTCGTCCGCCCCGGCACCACCGCCGACACCCTCGCCCGGCTGAAGCCCTCCTTCGCCGACATCGGCGAGCTCGGCGGCTTCGACGCGGTCGCGCTGCAGAAGTACCACTGGGTCGAGAAGATCGACCACGTCCACCACGCGGGCAACTCCTCGGGCATCGTCGACGGCGCCTCGCTCGTCGCGATCGGTTCCCGCGAGGCGGGCGCCCGCAACGGACTGACCCCGCGCGCCCGGATCGTCTCGGCGGCCGTCTCCGGCTCCGAGCCCACCATCATGCTCACCGGCCCCGCCCCGGCCACCCGCAAGGCGCTCGCCAAGGCCGGTCTGACCATCGACGACATCGACCTCGTCGAGATCAACGAGGCCTTCGCGGGCGTCGTCCTGCGCTTCGTCAAGGACATGGGCCTGTCCCTCGACAAGGTCAACGTCAACGGCGGCGCCATCGCGCTCGGCCACCCGCTCGGCGCCACCGGCGCGATGATCCTCGGCACGGTCGTCGACGAACTCGAGCGCCAGGACAAGCGCTACGGGCTCGTCACCCTCTGCGTCGGCGGCGGCATGGGCGTCGCCACCGTCGTCGAACGCCTCTGATCAGCCCTGTTCCCCCTGCCCACCGGACCTTCCGAAACGAAAGCAGTGACCATGAGCGAGTCCACCACGATCCGCTGGGAACAGGACGAGACCGGCGTCGTCACCCTGATCCTCGACGACCCCGACCAGTCCGCCAACACGATGAACCAGGCCTTCAAGGACTCCATCGCGGCCGTGGCCGACCGCGCCGAGGCCGAGAAGGACTCCATCCGGGGCATCATCTTCACCTCCGCCAAGAAGACCTTCTTCGCGGGCGGCGACCTCAAGGACATGATCCGGCTCCGCCCGGCGGACGCACAGATCGCCTTCGACACCGGCACCGAGATCAAGCGCTCCCTGCGCCGGATCGAGACCCTCGGCAAGCCCGTCGTCGCCGCGATCAACGGTGCAGCCCTCGGCGGGGGTTACGAGATCTGCCTCGCCTCCCACCACCGCGTCGCCCTCGACGCGCCCGGCTCCAAGATCGGCTTGCCCGAGGTCACCCTCGGCCTGCTCCCCGCCGGTGGCGGTGTCACCCGTACCGTGCGCCTGATGGGCATCGCCGACGCGCTGCTCAAGGTGCTGCTCCAGGGGACCCAGTACACCCCCCGGCGCGCTTTCGACAACGGCCTCGTGCACGAACTGGCGGCCACGCCCGAGGAGATGCTGGCCAAGGCCCGCGCCTTCATCGACGCCAACCCGGAGTCGAAGCAGCCCTGGGACGTACCCGGCTACAAGATCCCGGGGGGTACGCCGTCCAACCCGCGGTTCGCCGCGAACCTCCCGGCCTTCCCGGCCAACCTGAAGAAGCAGCTGAACGGGGCCCCGTACCCGGCGCCGCGCAACATCCTGGCCTGCGCCGTCGAGGGCTCCCAGGTGGACTTCGAGACCGCGCTGACCATCGAGGCCCGCTACTTCACCGAGCTGGTCACCGGACAGACCGCCAAGAACATGATCCAGGCGTTCTTCTTCGACCTCCAGGCCGTCAACGCGGGCCGCAGCCGCCCGCAGGGCCTCGCGCCCCGCAAGGTGCGCAAGGTCGCCGTCCTCGGCGCCGGAATGATGGGCGCGGGCATCGCGTACTCCTGCGCCCGCGCGGGCATCGAGGTGGTGCTGAAGGACGTCACCGCCGAGGCCGCCGCGAAGGGCAAGGCGTACTCCGAGAAGCTGCTCGACAAGGCGCTCTCGCGGGGCCGGACCACCGAGGCCGAGCGCGCCGAGCTGCTCGCCCGGATCACCCCGACCGCCGACGCGGCCGACCTCGCGGGCTGCGACGCCGTCATCGAGGCCGTCTTCGAGGACACCACCCTCAAGCACAAGGTGTTCCAGGAGATCCAGGACGTCATCGAGCCGGACGCGCTGCTCTGTTCCAACACCTCCACGCTGCCCATCACGGGCCTCGCGGAAGGGGTCTCGCGGCCGGTCGACTTCATCGGGCTGCACTTCTTCTCGCCCGTGGACAAGATGCCGCTGGTGGAGATCATCAAGGGGGAGCGGACGGGGGACGAGGCCATCGCCCGCGCCTTCGACCTGGTCCGCCAGATCAACAAGACGCCGATCGTGGTCAACGACTCGCGCGGCTTCTTCACCTCGCGCGTGATCGGCCAGTTCATCAACGAGGGCGTGGCGATGGTCGGCGAGGGCATCGAGCCCGCCTCGATCGAGCAGGCGGCCGCCCAGGCCGGTTACCCGGCCAAGGTGCTCTCGCTGATGGACGAGCTCACCCTGACCCTGCCGCGCAAGATCCGCAACGAGAGCCGCAAGGCCTTCGAGGCGGAGGGCCGGGCGTGGACCGAGCACCCCGCCGACACCGTCATCGACCGGATGGTCGACGAGTTCGGCCGTCCCGGGCGCAGCGGCGGCGCCGGCTTCTACGAGTACGACGAGGCGGGCAAGCGCGCCCGCCTCTGGCCGGGGCTGCGCGAGCACTTCACCAAGCCGGAGGTCGACGTCCCGTTCGAGGACATGAAGGAGCGGATGCTCTTCTCCGAGGCCTTGGACACCGTCCGCTGCCTCGACGAGGGCGTGCTCACCTCGATCGCCGACGCCAACATCGGCTCCATCATGGGCATCGGCTTCCCGGCCTGGACCGGTGGCGTGATCCAGTACATCAACGGCTACGAGGGAGGCCTGCCCGGCTTCGTGGCCCGTGCCCGTGAGCTGGCGGCCCAGTACGGCGAGCGCTTCACCCCGCCGGCCTCGCTGATCGCGAAGGCCGAGCGCGGCGAGACGTACACGGACTGAGCACGGCCGTCCCGGGCCCGTACGCGAGCGGGCCCGGGACGCCTCCGGCTCAGCGGCCGGGGTCGCTCAGGAACGCGAACACCCCGCGCTCCTCGGAGCCGTCCGGGGCGGTCCACCGGGCCAGCACCTGCCCCCGGACGCCGTCTGCGGTGGTGGGACCCGGACGCAGCACCCGGGTCAGCGTGAGGTCGTAGAGGGGTCCCGGGTGACCGGCCGGGCCCACCCCGATGACGGTGGCGTCGGCGGTGTCGGACACCTTCCCGGGACCGGCCGGGGGCGCCGGTACGCCCATCCGTCCGGCGCGGACCTCCACCGTCGGGTCGGGGGTGTCGCTCTCGCTCTGGGCCTGCGCCGTGGTGCGGCCCGCCAACAGGGCCAGCAACTGCTCGACCAGGACGAGGTCGTGGGCGCCGTCGTAGACCCAGCGCCTGCCCAGCGTCCCGTGCATCAGGGTGCCGACCAGCCCGTCCTCGGCGCCCGCCAGCGGGGCCCCGCGGTAGGTGAGCGGGACCAGGTAGGCGACGGGCTCGTCCCCGGAACCGTCGGTGACGACCATGAACTCGATGCCGACCATGTCCTCGGGGTCGTCGAGCCGGAACCCGCCCGCCCTGGCGAGACCGGCGGTGCCCGTACCCCCGTGGTACCAGGGCCGCGACGGGAGCCAGTCGGCGAGGAGTTCCAGTTTGGTCGGGGTCAGCGTGGTGTGGTGGATGACGGCCATGGCACGAACCTACCCGGCCCCACCCGGCCCCTGAGGACCGGTCCGCAGCCACTTCACGGCCAGGGCGGCCTGCCCCGGCTTCGTCGCCGCGCTCGCGAACCGGCCGCCCCGCGTCAGGGCAGCGTCCAGAACACCTCCGTCACGAGGTAGAAGACGACGACCCAGAACACGAGCAGCGCGGCGACGACGGCGCCGCCGACGAGGTTGGTCCTGGCGGGCGGTTCGTCCGTCGAGGGCCACAGCCACCGCTTGAGCAGCCGGTTCACGTAGTGGGGCATCGTGAAGAAGCTCATGATGAAGCTCGACAGCAGGTTGCCCACGAGCAGTCCGAACCAGAGCGGCATGCCCAGCGGATGCAGGACGAGGCTCAGTATCACGACGGTCGGGTAGAGACCGACCCAGACCGCGATGGCGGTCTTGGTCTCCGAGGGCGGCGCCGCTTCCTTGCCGTTCTCCTCGAAGGCGAACCAACTGCCGAACGAGTTGTCGATGGTGCGCAGTTTGAAGTCGTTGAACCTCTCCCCCTCGGCGAGCACCTCCCGCCGCTTCGCCGACGTCAGCCACGCGTCCAGATGTTCGGCGTTGTCATAGCGGTACAGGGTGGTCCACTCGTCCTGAATGCCTTCGATGGGTCGGAAGATCTCGGTGCCGCGAAACCCTTCGAACTTGCTCTCCTCCTGGCTCATGTGGCGCTGCCATGCGAGGAAGTCGTCGACGTGGTCGGGGTGGACGCGGTGGGTCACCACCACGGTCACCAGCGGGTCCGTCGGCTGCGTGCCACCGCTGATCACCTGCTGGGTCGCGGGACCGTCGAAGTACGGCTCGCCGGCGTCGAGGAGCCGTTGCCGGGTCGCGCCGTTCATCCAGGCCTGCAGGTGGGCCACCGAGTCGAACCGGTAGACGATCACCCAGTCGGGTTGCACGGCGGTCGGCGGGGACACCTGGACGCCGAGGTGTCCGGCGTACCGCGCGGCAGCGGCGTTGACTTCGTCCTGCCACCTCTCGTACTCCCGGTCCATGCCGGGGCGGACCCTCCGGCCGAGGATGACCGTCGCCGCGTTGTCCGTCTGCCGTTCGGCCGTCATCGTCGCGTGCCCGTCCGCGCCGACCGGCTCTCGACGAGCCGGCCGTAGATCCGTTCCGGAGTGAGGGGCAACTCGCGGTAGCGCACTCCCGTGGCGTCGCGGAGCGCGTTCGCGAGCGCGGGGGCCACCGGGTTGATGCAGCACTCCGCCATCCCCTTCGACCGCATGGCCCCGACGGAGTCCGACGAGCCCACCACGAGCACATCGGTGCGCGGCACGTCGGCGTAGGTGGGGATGCGGTAGTTGCGGAGGTTCGGGTTGGCCATGACGCCGTCCGCGTCGATCTGGAAGTTCTCGGTCAGCGCGAAGCCGATGCCCTGGGCGACACCGCCCTCCACCTGTCCCCGGACCTGTTGCGGGTTGATGAGCACACCGGCGTCGGTCGCCTGGACGCTGTACAGGACACGGATCTCACCCGTCACTTGGTGAACGGCGATGCGGAAGCCCTGCGTGTTGGAGGTGATGCTGCGGGGCGAGCCGTACGCCTTGCGGGCGGCCGTGAACCGGATGCCGCGTGCCCGGGCCTCGGCGACGAGCGTGGCCAGCGAGACGCGCTCGTCCCCGCAGACGACGTCGGCGTCGTCCATCGAGCACATCACGACATGGACGCCCGTATGCGTGGCGGCGAAGTCCAGGATGCGGTCGCGCACCGCGTTGGCCGCCCGCAGGACCGCGTTGCCCGCCACGAAGAGTCCGGCGCTCGCGAAGGCGCCGGTGTCGAATCCCGTGCGGTCGGTGTCGGACTGCACCAGGCGGATCCGCGACGGTGTCGTACCCAGCTGGTTGGCCGCGATCTGGACGTGCGCGGTCGACGTGCCCTCCCCGAATTCGACGGTGCCGACGGCCAGTTCGTACACGAGGTCGTCGCCGAGCGTGAGCCAGGCCTCGGAGACGTGCTCGGTCGGGGGCGCGGTCTCGTGCATGGAACTGGCCGTGCCGACCCCGACGAGCCATCCGGTGCCGGGGGAGGGCTGGTCGGCCGTACGGGCCAGCTCGCCGGCCACGAGGTCGATGCACTTGCCGAGCCCGTCCTCGTGGAACACCACGTCGTCGGGCCCGTCGTGCAGGGCGACGAGCGGCTCGCCCGGGCGCACGATGTTGCGGCGTCGCAGTTCGAGCGGATCCATGTGCAGGGCGAGGGCCAGTTCGTCCATCGCCGATTCCACGGCGAAGGCCGGCTGGGTCATTCCGTAACCGCGCAGGGCGCCGCTCGGAACGGTGTTCGTGTAGACGGAGAAGGCGTCGTACTTCTTGTTGGGGCAGCGGTAGATCATGACGGCGGAGCCGCCCGCGTACAGGGTCTCGCCGCCGTGGTTGCCGTAGGCGCCCGTGTTCGACAGGTTGCGGACCTGGAAGGCGGTGAGCGTGCCGTCGGCCTTCGCTCCCAGCTTGACCGTCAGCTTCATCGGATGCCGGGGCGAAGCCGTGGTGAACTCCTCCTCGCGCGTGTACTCGAAGCAGACGGGCCGGCCGGTGTCGAGGGCGGCGAGTGCGGCCAGGTCCTCCGAGATGACCTCCTGCTTGCCGCCGAAGCCGCCGCCGACGCGCTTGCAGAACACGCGGAGCTGGTCCGGGCGCAGCGCGAACAGGTAGGCCAGCTTGACCTTCGCGATCGAAGGAGACTGAGAACTGGTGCGGACGTTCAGCCGCCCGTCCTCCATCCAGGCGATCGAACCGTGGGTCTCCAGGTGCGCGTGCTGCACGCGCGGTGAGAAGTACGTGCCTTCGTGGATCACGTCGGCCGCGGCGAAGCCCGCGTCGACGTCGCCGATGTGCGAGTGGATCTCCAGGAGGAGGTTGCGGACGTAGTCGCGGGCGAACGGGTCCTCCGAGCCGTGCAGTTGCGGAGCCCCGTCGGCCATGGCCTCCTCCGGGTCGAAGACCGCCGGCAGCACCTCGTACTCCACGGCCACCTTCCGGCAGCCCTCCTCGGCCGCCCCGACCGTGTCCGCGAGCACCGCGACGACGCGCTGGCCGACGAAGCGGACCGTGCGGTCGAGGACGTAGGTGTCGTCCGGATCGACGAGGTGGTCGGTGTGGATCGCCGTGGTGAAGCGCTTGCGCGGCACGTCCTCCCAGGTGTAGACGCGATGCACGCCGGGGACCGCCAGCGCGGCGGTCTTGTCGATCGAGACGATGCGGGCGTGCGCGTGGGGCGAACGCAGCACTTTGAGGTGCAGCATCCCTTCCATGCGGGTGTCCATCGTGAATTCGGCGAGACCGGTCACCACGTCGTCGGCCGCCGGCGCGCCGACGCTCGTTCCGACGGCCCGTCCCGGCGCGGCGCTCTGCACACCGGCGACGCCCTTCACCGCGTCCTCGATCGCCCGGTAGCCGGTGCAACGGCAGAGATTTCCCTTCAACGCCCGGGGCAGGTCCGCCTTCTGGGCCTCGGTGAACGTCGCCGAGGTCATGATCATCCCTGCGGTGCAGAACCCGCACTGGAATCCCGGGGCGTCCCGGAACCGGCGCTGCGCGGGATGCAGGTCGCCGGGCGACCCGAGACCCTCGATCGTGGTCACCTCATGGCCCTCCGCGCGGAAGGCGGGGGTGATGCAGCTGTGGACCGGAGTGCCGTCCAGCCACACGGTGCACGCGCCGCAGTCGCCGGCGTCACAGCCCTTCTTGACGCCGAAGTGGCCGAGCGCGCGCAGGAACGTACGCAGGCACTGGCCGGGGTCCGGTTGCTCGGAGAAGCTCCTGCCGTTCACGGAGTAGGTCATGCCGGGCCCCCAGCCATGAGTTCGTGGCGGATCTCTTCGGCGAAGTGCAGGGTGAGGTGGTGGCGGTGGTCCGGGGTTCCGTTCGGGTCGGCGAACCAGACGTCGGCGGGGATGGCGTTGATGCACTGCTGCAGGGTGCGGGCATCGGGCACGGTCTCGAAGGCGAAGCGCACCGGGCGAGTGGTGCCGGCGGTGACGGTGAGCAGCAGGTCGCTCGTTCCCGGCGTCTGCGTACCGACGAGGAAGACCGTCGAACGGCCCAGGTGGGTCAGCGTGAAGAGGCGGTGGGCGGTGCGCCTGCGCAGGGCGCGCGCCGGAACGCGGATGCGCCGCAGGATCTCCCCGGGAGCGAGGATGTTCCGGTTGTTCCCGGTCACGAAGTCGAGAGCATCGACGGTGCGCACGGATCCGTCGGTGGCCCACAGCTCGTACTCGGCCTCGAGCGCGACCGTGAGCGTGATCATGGGGCCGGCCGGCAGGGACATGCAGATGTTTCCGCCGACGGTCGCCGAGTTCCAGACCTTGAACGACGACAGGAACGCCTCGCAGCTCTGCGCGAAGAGAGGGCCCGCGGTCCAGTCGGCCGGAGGCGTGAAGGCGTACAGGTCCCGGATGGTGCACGTGGCGCCGATCTCCAGGCCCGCGCCGCTCGGCACGAGGGGATCCCAGCCCAGGGCCGTCAGGTCGACCAGGCGGCGCAGGCCCGGCTGCTCGGCGGAGAACAGCCACGTCCCGCCGGCGAGCCAGGCATCGCCCTCGCGCCAGTCGGCGCCCGGCCGCTCGGACGGTCGCCGGACGACTTCGCTGATGGTGTTGAGGTCCATGAAAACACCTGCCGGTTACGTGCAGGGGTGTGCGCCGCCTTGAGCGGCAGAATCCGCTGGGGCCGCTGGGGCCGACCCGCTCAGAGCAAGGGCCGGCGGGCGCAAAGACTCCCTTCCAGCGTACTGAGAACGGGCCTGCCCCGCCAAAGCAGGGTTCAGGTCTGCGGCTATGGCCCGCCGGGTGCCTCGCCGGACACGAACGCCGCCCGCAATTCCTCGCGCAGGGACCGCTGGAAGGCCGTCACCAGCGCCTGGACCACCATCGGCTGCATGTGCGCCGACAGCGCCTTCATGGACTCCACCCGCTCCGGATCGCTCTCGCCCTCCGTGAACGGCCCCCACACCTCGTCGCGGAACAGCGCCGTCAGTTCGTGGGCCGCCGAGCGGGTGTGCTCCATGAGCACCCGGCGCGCCGCCAGGATCGTCTCGTGGGCGATCGGTACGTCGAGCAGCGCGACCCCCAGCCGCAGCAGGCCCACGTCCACCCGGAACCCGTCCCCCGAGACGGCGAGCACGTTCATCGCCGTCAGCCGCCGGACATCGGTGTCCGACAGGCTCCGTCCCGCCCGCTTCTCCAGCTCCTCCCGCGATACCTCCTGGGCCGCGTCCGGAGCCCAACTGGCCACCATCGCCCGGTGGATCGCCAGGTCATGGGCGCTCAGGTCGTCGGGCAGCGCGTCCAGGTAGCGCTCGATGGCGGACAGGGTCATGCCCTGGTGCTGGAGCTCCTCGATCAGTGCCAGCCGGGACAGGTGTTCCGGCCCGTAGTGCCCCACCCGACGAGGGCCGATCACGGGAGGGGGCAAAAGCCCGCGGGTGCTGTAGAAACGAACGGTGCGCACGGTGACGCCCGCCCGGGCCGCCAGCTCGTCGACGGTGAGCATCGGCTCGGGTGCCTGGTCGGCCATCGTCTGCGCCTCGCTCTCTGCTCCACAGCTTGGGTTCAACAGTATTGCTGTCGCACCAACGATGTGAAACGGCCAGGAGCTGCCCATGACCACGAACCTGCGACTGCCCGGACGACCCGAAGAGATCACCCTGCCGGCCCTGCTGGCCCGCAACGCCGCAGAGTACGGGGAACTCCCCGCCCTCTCGTGGCGGGCCGGCCCCGAGGCCGCCGAATGGACGACGCTCACCTGGGGCGAGGTGCGCAGCAAGGTCGCCGTCCTCGCCGCCGGGTACGCCGCCCTCGGCGTCGAGCGCGGCGATCACGTGCTGATGATGATGGGCAACCGCCCCGAGCACTGGCTCAGCGACCTCGCCCTCGTCCACCTCGGCGCCGTACCCGTCACCGTGTACGGGACCTCCGCGCCCGAGCAGATCGCCCACATCGCCCGCCACAGCCGGGCCCGGTTCGCCGTGGTCGAGGGCGCCCGTGAACTCCTGCGGTGGGAGCCCCTGCTGGCCGATGCCGGCGTCCCCCTGGAGCGGCTCGTCGTCGCCGAGGCCGCCGAGGCCGGCGGGCACTCCACGTACGGCTCCCTGTTCTCCGGCGGGGCCCGGCTCCACCGCGGCGACGACTTCGAGAAGGCCTGGCGGGAGATCCTCCCCGAGGACCCGCTGACCGTCGTCTACACCTCCGGCACCACCGGCGACCCCAAGGGCGTGCGGCTGACCCACCGCAACATCGTGCTCCAGGCGATCCGCCTCGACCGGCACGTGGAACTGCCCGAGCACGCCGAGCACATCTGCTACCTGCCCTTCGCCCACATAGCCGAGCGCGTCCTCGGCATCTACCTGCCGCTGCTGCGGGCCTCGCACGTCCGGCTGTGCGCCGACCCCGCCGCCGTGTCGGGGGCGGTCCGCGAGCTGCACCCGGTGCAGTTCTTCGGCGTACCCCGGGTGTGGGAGAAGCTCGCCGCCTCGGTCCGCGCGGTCCTCGCGCGGCTCCCCGAGGAGCAGCGCACGGCCATCGAGGCCGCGAACGACCTGGCCCGCGCCCGGGCCGGGCACCGCGAGCGCGGCGAGGAGGTGCCGGCAGCGCTCGAAGCCTCGTACGCCGGGGCCAAGGAGCAGGTGCTGGACCCGCTGCTGGGGCTGGCGGGCATGGACCGTTTGATGTGGACGGCGAGCGCCACCGCGCCGATGCCGATCGACGTGGTCCGCTTCTGGGCCGGCTGGGGCATCACCATCATGGACGCCTGGGGGCTCACCGAGACCTCGGGCGTGTGCACGGTCAACAGCCCGGACGGCTTCCGGCTCGGCTCGGTGGGCCGCGCGATCGAGGGGGTGGAGCTGAAACTGGCCGAGGACGGGGAGATCCTCACCCGCGGGGCGACCGTGTTCGGCGGCTACCTGCGGCCGGACGGCTCGCTGGAGAGCGCCTGCGACGACGAGGGCTGGTTCCCGACGGGGGACATCGGCCGGCTCGACGAGGACGGGTACCTCTGGCTGACCGACCGCAAGAAGGAGCTGATCATCACCTCGAACGGCAAGAACGTCTCGCCGGCCCTGGTGGAGAACACGGTCAAGGAGCACCCGCTGATCGGCCAGGCCCTGGTGCACGGCGACGGCCGCTCCTACCTCGTCGCCCTGCTGGTCCTGGACCCGGAGCTGGCCCCGGTCTGGGCCGCGGCCCGGGGCATCGAGGCCGCTTCCCCGTCCGCCCTCGCCGCGCACCCCGGTGTCCGGGAGGAGATCGCCCGTGCGGTGGAGGCGGCCAACGCGCGGCTCAACCGGACCGAGCAGATCAAGCGGTACCGGCTGCTGACCGAGGAGTGGGGCCCGGAGACCGGTGAGCTCACCCCCTCGCTCAAGCTCCGCCGCCGGGTGGTCCGCGACAAGTACGGCGCACTGATCGACGGCCTGTACGAGGAGCCGTACGAGACCGCGTGAACCGGGACGCCGACGCCCCGGTGCGGTGAGCACCTTCCGCCCACCGGACCGGGGTGCCGGTACCTGGCGGCCGATCAGCGGGTAGTGGCCGGACAGAGAAGCCGGACAAGGCGACACCCCGGCCCGGGTCTCTGCGGAGACGTCGGGTCGGGGCGTCGTTGCGCCCGGCCACTGGTGGGAGAGCGGCGGGCGAGTCGCTGGCCTGCTTGGTCAGCAGAGCGGGTGCTCCCAATGCAGATCTGCCGAACCCTCGATCCAATACGCGTGCGACCGCTCGGTCACCTGTAGGCGCACCTCCCCGATGCCGGGCCGGCCCATGCGGTGCCACCCGATGAGTGCCCGCTCGATGTTGTCCCACAAGGAGACGGGACCACCCTGGCGAACCAGCCACTCGCCGCCCTCGTTCACCAACTCGGCGAACGACTCCCGGTCCGGGTCGAAGACGTAGAAGAGCGGCGCGCCATTGCTGGACCAGGCCCGCAGCACCTGCGCGGACGGTGCCGCCAGGTGGGCCAATACGGCCTGCATCGGCTTGTCGAGGTCGGTCGGGGCTACTGATGCTCGCCGCTCGGAACCGGGATACGCCACACGGGAGGACAGGTCGCCGGAGATCGGCGTGACGGCCTGAGAGCGTGCCTGCATGAAGCTGGTGTGAGAGACGAACCGCCCCTCGGCCGTCCCGTCGCCTTGCACCATGACCTTGGCGAGGCCGGTCCCGGTTGCCAGTGACCCGATGGTGGCGAGAACGATGCCGCCGGGGCGGGTCTGCCGGACCCACGTGTAGGGGATGCGCCGGACCCCGCACGTGGCGATCACCCTGTCGTAAGGGGCACGACGGGGCAGGCCGAGGAGGCCATCCCCCGTGACGGTCCAGGTGGAGAACCCAGTGCCTTCCAGGGCGACGTCGGCGCGGGCGGCGACCCCAGGATCCACCTCTATCGTGGTGACGCTGTCCTCGCCCAGACGATGGCACAGCAGGGCAGTGGAGTACCCGGTGCCCGTGCCGATCTCCAGTACGCGCTGCCCGTCCTCAACCTCCAGGTCCTCGATCATCTCCAGGACGAGCCACGGGATCGTGGATGACGAGCTTGGGATGCCCGGTACCGGGCCGGGGGCCTGGTCGGCGGTGAGGTGCCCATCGAGCTGCGTGACGAGGGAATCATCGGTGTAGGCGATCCGGGCCCACTCCGTGGGGCCCGCGTCGGCGGCGGTCACGGGCTGCCAGAGTCCCCCACCGACAGGGAGGAAGACGCCGGGGTTCAGGAACGCCTCACGGGGGACGTCTTCGACGGCCTTCCGCCATGCCGGGGAACGGATGGCACCCATCGTTTCGAGCCTGTCGGCGAGAGCCTGCCGATCGTGGCTGGTATCGATCAAGGGATTTCTCCTTGTGCGAGCAGGTCGGCGAAAGCGGCTGCCATGGGGAGCCCGGTGTGCTCCTCCAGCCAGCCCCACTGGCCATTCGGATTGAGCTCCAGCAGCCAGTGGGTTCCGGCACGGTCGACTGCGAGGTCGAAGCTTCCCGACACGAGGCTGAAGGCGTCGAGGAAGGCACGCAGGGCCGTCTCCAGAGGGGCGGACAGGGTGATGACCGAGTACGTCAGGGCAGAGTAGTCCCGCCGCCAGTCCAGGAGTTCGGAGTCGATGCGTACGGAGAAGACCTGGCGGCCCGCAACCAGGACGCGGACGTCGCACACTTTGTCGACGCGTGCCTGGAAGAGGTGCGGGACGGCCCGGATCCGGTCGTCGATCTCGTCTGCGGCGACCGGCTCCGCCCACGACACGAGGGGGACGCCGTCGCGCCGGTAGGAAGTCGCCCGTAACGTCTTGTGGATCACCTCGGCGTGATCCGCGACGAACTGGCGTGCTTCGTGCGGGTCGTTCGTGATGAGGGTGGGCGGCACGGCGAGGCCGAGGCGGTGTGCAAGGGCCAGTTGATGGGGCTTGTAGTCCGCCTCGGCGTTTCGGAGCGGGTGGTTCACCCACAGCGGGCGGTCGAGCGCGTGCAGGACACCACCGAGCCCGTACCGGGTCTGGGCGGCGGCGAACCGGGCATCGTCGGGGCTCAGGTCCGCGAAGGCGGGCCAGGTCGGCCGACGCCAGTACACAGACCGCACGTCTTCCGGATCGGCCTCTCGGGACGGCGTGAGCAGCCGCCCGGCCGCGTGGGGCGGGCGGCTGCCGTACCGAGCCGAGACCGTCAGGCCGTCGCCGATGTCAGCGGGGTTGAACCTGACCACTGGCGTGCACCGCCGGTTGAGTTCGGTGATGACCATGTCGGCGGTGACGTCGTCGGCCTCGGTGACTACCAGGACCGGCCTCTTCTCGGTGATATGCATCAGTCCTGCTGGCTGTCCTGGTCGCTGCCCTGGTCGCTCGTTCCCGGCCCCCCGTCGGGGCTGGTCGAGGTTGTGGTGCCCGTGGCGCAGCTGGTGCCGTGCTGACCCATCTCGACAAGCTGCCCGACCCGGTCGCGGAAGACGCCGAGCTGGGTGGCGGGATCGACACTGACGGAGGCGTGCGGGAGGCTCACAGTGGTGCCGTAGGGCGCGAGGCGGCTGCTGCCCCAAGGGATGGTCGGTGCAGAGGACGTGAAGGACATGGGACTCCCTGGGTTGAGTGCGGGAAGGTGCCGGCCCGTCTTTTCACGGGCCGGGGTTCAGCGGGTAGTGCCGACGACGATCACGGCGAGCGCGCCGACCACGATGGCGACGTACAGGGCCTGACGGCCGAGCTCGCTCACCGGCCGGCCGCCAGTGTCTTTGGCTGGGCGTGCGGTGCCGGGGCGGTACGCGCGGCCGTGTCCACAGCCGGGGTGCGCGTACATCGGAGGCCGGACCCCGGAGGCGGAGAAGTCGGGGCCCGCCCGATTCGCGGGCACAGCGGCAACGCGCTGGTCGCAGTACACGCAGTACTCGACGCCCCCGCTCACCGAGAGGCCGCCGCGGGCATCAGCTGGAGCATTCGACGCAGGGTCCTGGCCAGGCCGCGGGCGTAGTTCCACCGCGCCAGCGGCCCGTCGCCCGGGCCCGCGCTCGTGAGCTCGTGCCAGTCGGCCAGGGGGGCCGCTGCTCCGTCGAGGTCGACGACCTCGGTGAGGAGCAGGATGCCGCAGTCCAGGAGCCGTTCGACGAGTACCTCGATGTCGACCTCGTCCGGCTTGCGGTTGTACGGGACGAGCGCGCGTTTCACGAGCTCGGCGACCGTATCGAGGTCGCCGCGGGTGGCTGCCATGCTGGTGCTCCCTACCGTCGTCAGCGGGTGGTGACACCAGCCTGACGCCGCGGCAGAGGAGGATTACTCACAGATTTGTGAGTGCTACACCCCGATCCAGCGAGCCATCCCGCCCAGCCCTTCGGGGGCCCGTCGCGACATGTGCACCAGCCCCCGAATCGTGGTCCGGGTGCCCGGCAGATGCCGAGTCTGCTCCGGAGCCACCTTCCTGGCCTCTGCCAGATACGCCAGCGACGTCTTCGCCGAGCCGGCCTCCATCTCCACCAGCGCCCGGTCCACGAGATACCGGGCCCGCCGCGACGTCAGCGTCGACGCCGGCAGCTTCAGCCAGCGGGCCCGGCCGAGGGCCTCGTCGAAGTCGCGCAGCACGATCGACGTACCGAGCTCGTGCAGCCGGACGTTGGCCCGCCCGAAACTGAGCCAGTGCACGTCGCCCGCTTCTCCACCGACGCGATCCGCGAGCTCCCGGGCGGCGGCAAGATGCGCTTCCACGGCGGCCCGGTCCTGGTCCTTCGCGGCCACCGTAGCCAGCCCGAGGTGAAGTTGCCCGGTCACGGCAAGGGCCTCGCGGCTCGTCTCCCCGGCGAGCAGGGCCTGCCCCGACGTGATCAGCTGTGCGGACGTGGCACACCGCCACAGCGTCGCCCGCTTGTACCGCTGCACGGCCTCCAGGCACGGGTCTGACGCGCGGCCTGCCGCCCAGCCCATCCGGTCCAGCGCGACGCGCGCGAGATCCGGGTGATCGAGCTTCAACGCCACGTCGTGCGCCGTCCGGTACGCCGATGCGAGGGCCTGCCACGCCGGTGTTGCCGACGCCGTGCAGACGGTGTGCGTCAGCTCCAGGATCAGGCGCGGCAGTGCCTTCCCTGCTGCGCGGAGATGCGTGGCCCGCACCTGCTGACACAGGGCGTCTGCCTCGGCAATCAGCTCCGGCACCGGTCGGACGTCGGCCAGGCCGGGGTTCGGCCCGAGGTCGTACCGGTCGAGTGCTTCCCGGATCGGGGCGACCAACGCGAGCAGCCGATCGGCGGGAAGTGCGGTCACAGCGGGGGGTCCTGTCAGCTTGGACGAGTCCACCCGCAGCGCGTGCGCCACGGCCGCCACAAGACCCGGGGTGGCGGCGCGCGCCCCGCACTCGACCTGGCTCAGGAGGCTGAGGCTGTAGGGGATGCGGTCGGCCAACTCGCGCTGCGTCAGGCGGGCAAGGCGCCTCTGCTCCCGAATCCGGGATCCGGTGTGGTCGTCGTCAGGTGCGGGCATACGGCTCTCCGTCCAAGACTCGTCGTCATGGACCGTACCTGCGCACGGTGCGCCAGATCTGCCTTCGCCCCCGATTCCACACGCATCGGGGGCGATTGCATAGGCTCGGGCGCCATGACGACGAGGACTCTGTACCTGCTCTGCTCGGCCGCCCCGCCCGTCTTCGAGATCGCCGGGGTGGTGGAGGAGGCTCAGCGGCGCGGCTGGGACGTGTGCCTCGGCCTGACACCGACGGCTGCCGACTGGCTGAAGGACAGCCTGCCGGGGCTGGCCGCGCTGACCGGGCACCCGGTCCGGAGTAGCTACAAAAGGCCCGGAGACCCCGACGTGTGGCCGATGGCGGACGCGATCCTCGTCGCCCCAGCCACCTTCAACACGGTGAACGCGTGGGCGCTCGGCCTCACGGACCGATTCGTCGTCGGGGTCGTGGCCGAAGGCATCGGCAAGGAGATCCCCATGGCCGTAATGCCGTGCGTGAACTCGGCCTACGCCCGACACCGAGCCCTGGACCGGTCCTTGGAGGAGCTGCGGGAAATGGGCGTGGCGGTGCTGTACGGGCCGGCCGGGTTCGAGCCGAACGCCCCCGGGGAGAAGCGGCCGTACCCGTGGGGCGTGGCGTTGGACGCGATCGACGAGTTCGGCCGGTAGGCGGGCCCCGGGGCATACAAAAGCGCCCCGCGTCCCGGATGAGTCGTACACGCCCCGGTGCGGTGGGCGGGTTCTCCGCCCACCGCACCGGGGCTCTGCGGAAGGGCCTAGCGTCCGATCAGCGGGTAGTGGTCGGAGAGGTTGTTGTAGGTGTAGGAGGTGCCCCAGCTGGAGACCGTCCAGGGCGCCGACTGCTCCTTGACGACGTTGTTCTCCCAGCCCGCCGGGCGGGCGTTGCCCTTGCGGTAGAGGACGTAGTCCAGGTCCTCGCGCGGGTCGGTCGGGTAGCGGTAGTTCGCTATCGAGTTCAGCGCGGTGTCGAAGGAGTACGGGTGCCCGGTGCGGCTGTCGGAGTCGGCCAGGTCGGCGTTGGCCAGCAGGCTCGCGTACTCGGGGGTGCGCGAGTCGACGTTGAGGTCGCCCGCCACGATGACCTGCTCGTTCGCCGGGATGTTCTTGCCGTCCAGGAAGGCGTCGACGGCCCGGAACTGACGGGCACGCATCTCCGCGGCCTCGCCCGCGCCGCAGCCGGGGTCGGTGGACTGCGCGTGCGTGCCGACCACGTGCACCTTGGCGCCGTTCACGTTCAGCACGACGTAGGCGAAGCCCTTGTTGGACCACCAGTCGGCGCCGCAGGCGTCCTTGTAGACGACCTGCTCCTTGCGCACGATCGGCCACTTGCTGAGGACGGTGACGCCGCCGTCCTCCGGGGTGGTGGAGGAGTAGGCGCCGCCGGTGGCGTCCCAGCCGCTCTTGCTGCGGCCGACGACCGGGGTCTGGTACGGGTACTGCGCGGCGGAATTGGCCTTCAGGGCGTCCGAGGCGCTGTTGTCGAAGGCCTCCTGGAGCACGACCACGTCGTGGCCCTGGTAGAAGGACGCCTTGGGGATCTCGGCGGCCCGGTGGTCCTGGCCCCAGTTCGGGTACAGGTTCTTGCTCATCAGGAACACGTTGTACGACAGGACGCTGAGCCGCGGGGCGGCGGCGGTCTCCGCGGCCGTGGCGGCAGGCGCGGTGGTGGCGGCCAGTGCGCCTGCGGCGACCGCGGCGACGGCCGTGGCGGCGGCGCGGCGCGAGCGGGTCGTGGAAAGCAGCATGAAGGTCTCCGTCATTCCTGCGGGGGAAGATCGACGCCGTCATACAAGCAGCAGCAGTTACCTCTGGGTAACACCCGTGCAGAGACTTTCTGTCCGTGAGACGGCCGTCCGGTGCTCGCATACTTGTCATATGACGAAGACGGACCCCGTACACCCCGCCGGACCTGCGGCCGCGCGCCGCAACGACCCCGAGCCGCCCCCGCCGGGCGGGGTGCTGTGGACGATCGCCGGCGACGTCCGCGCCCTGCTGATGCTGCCCGCCGCCTTCACCATGCAGGTGGCGCATCCCGCCATCGCGGCCGGCGTCGACCAGTACTCCGTCTTCCGCACCGACCCCTGGGGTCGCGGCGAGCGGTCCCTGCGCTCGGTCCAGCTCTGGGTGTACGGCGGGGAGGAGGCCGCGGAGGAGGGCCGCCGGGTCCGCCGCCTGCACAAGGACATCCGGGGCACCGACACCCGCGGCCGCCGCTACCACTCCCTCGACCCCGCCTGCTACGCCTGGGTGCACGCCACCGGCTTCCCGGTCTACCTCTACGCCGGGCGCTACCTGCTGCGCCGCTTCACCCCCGCCCAGGAGCGGCAGCTCTACCGGGAGTGGCTCCAGGTGGGCCGGATCCTGGGCCTGCACGACCGGGACATGCCGCAGAGCATCGAGGAGTACTGGACCTACTGGGGCCGGATGCTGGCCGAGGAGATCGAGCCCACCGCGGTCGCCCGCGAGCTGGTCGCCACCGATGTGCGGCTGCCCCGGCCGCAGGCCCGCCGGCCCGCGGTGCGTCTGCTGCTGCGGCTGACCTGGCCGGTGCTGCGGGCGGCGTTCCTGCGCCTGCGGGCCTTCGTCACCGTCGGCTACATGCCGCCCGAGGCCCGCGCCGCGATCGGGCTGGAGTGGAGCCCGGCCCAGGAGCGCAGGCTCCGGCGGTTCAGCACGGCCGTACGGCTCCTCGTACCGCTGCTGCCGGAGCGCCTGCGCTACCTGCCCATCGCGCGGGCGGCGCGCGCCCGTTGGCGCACCGCCGCCCGCTGACGGGACTACCGGCTGCTCACCGGTGACCACTGACTACTGACGACCGACCCCCGACCACGGCTCAGTGCCCGTCGTGCCGGTGGATCGTGTTGGTCTCCGCGATCTTCTTCCAGGACTTGGGCTCCGCGGCGGCCTTCGTTGCCGGGGCGGACTGCTGCAGCGAGCGGGCCGTCGGCTTGGCCGCCGACGGGTTCAGCGCCGAAGCCGCCGGCTTGCCCGGGGTGTAGAGCCAGGTCTCGAAGAGCTGGGCCAGCGGCTTGCGGGAGACCTTCTCCGCGTACCGGACGAAGTCCCCGACCTTGGCGTTGCCGTAGGCCCGCTCGGCCGGCCAGCCCTTCAGGATCTGGAAGAACTTCTCGTCGCCGATCTCGTTGCGCAGCGCCTGCAGGGCGATGGCGCCACGGTCGTAGACGGCGCCGTGGAACTGGTTCTCCGGACCCGGGTCACCGGGCTTGACCTGCCAGAACGCGTCCTCGGCCGGGCGCAGGGCGTAGGCCCAGTCGGCGAGCTCCTGCGCCGTGCCCTCGCCCTCCTTCTCCGACCACAGCCACTGGCTGTAGCGGGCGAAGCCCTCGTTGATCCAGATGTCCTTCCAGCCGTCGACGGACACACTGTCGCCGTACCACTGGTGCGCCAGCTCGTGCACGACCACCGAGACGTTGGCGCCGTTGCGGAACTGGCCCGGGCCGTAGAACGGCCGCGTCTGGGTCTCCAGGGCGAAGCCGGCGGTCACGTTCGGCACGTAGCCGCCCAGCGCGTTGAAGGGGTACGGCCCGAAGACGCCCTCCAGCCACTCGGCGACCTCGCCGGTCCGCTCCACGCTCGCGCGCGCCGCGCCCGCGTTGTCACCGAGGTCCTTGCTGTACGCGTTCAGGATCGGCAGCCCGCTCGCCGTCGTGTCGGTGGTGATGTCGAACTTGCCGACGGCGAGAGTGGCGAGGTAGGTGGCCTGGGGCTTGTTGGAGCGCCAGTTGTAGCGGGTCCAGCCGAGACGCGAGGTCTGGGACTGCAGGACGCCGTTGCTGATCGCCTGGGTGCCGTCGGGCACGTTGATCGAGACGTCGAAGGTGGCCTTGTCCAGCGGGTGGTCGTTGCTGGGGAACCACCAGACCGCCGAGTCGGGCTCCTGCGCCGCCACCCCGCCGTCGGGCGTGCGCTGCCAGGCCGTCCAGCCGTCGACCTTCAGCTCGGAGGGCTTGCCCGCGTACTTGACGACGACGGACAGCGGAGTGTTGCGCGCCAGCGGCTTCGCCGGGGTGACCTCCAGCTCGTGGGAGCCGGAGGTGGCGAACTTCGCCCTGACCCCGTTGACGCGGATCTCGCTGACCTGGAGGCCGAAGTCGAGGTTGAAGCGGGACAGGTCCTGCTTGGCGGTGGCCAGCAGCGTGGCCGTGCCTTCGAGCAGGTCCGTCTTCGGCTGGTACTGCAGGCGCAGGTCGTAGTGCGACACGTCGTATCCGCCGTTGCCGCTGGCCGGGTAGTAGGGATCGCCGACACCCGGGGCGCCCGGACCGGCACTCGCCGCCGACGCCGGGATCACCAGCAGGAGGGAAGCGGCGAGGACGCTCGGGGCGATGACTTTGCGGTGCACGAATGGCTCCAAGTGGTAGGGGAGACAGATCGGTTCACAGGGTGGTTCAAGGCCTTGTCGCTCGACCGTATTCACCCGTGGCGGCTCAGGTCATGTCCATGGCCCCTGCTGTCACACGATCGCCATTCGGCCGTCACGGGCCGACGGACCGCGCGGCCCCGGAGCCGGTGACACCGGGCGCCCGGCGGCCCCCGCGGGCGGCCCGGGCGGCCCGGCCCGGGCCCGTGGCCTGCGGCGGGACCCCGGACCGGTGCCCCGCGGGTCCCGGCCGGCCCGCTGCCGCTGCGCGCGCCGAGGCCGGGGAACACCGGGCTCGGCGGCCCCGCCCGCCCGTGCGGATCGGCCGAATCGGGCCGGGTCCGGCTGCCTCCGGGGCGGCGCCGTCGTGCGAACCACCTGCCTGGACCCGGGCCGGGACCTGCACCGCCGGAGCCGGCCCTACCCGGCATACCGAACAGTCGGTAACCTGCTGTGCATGACGCTTCCCCTGCTCGCCGCCCGTCGCTGTTGGCATGCTGCGATCAACCCGCTGCACGCGACGATCTACTTCTCGCCGGATCTCGCCAAGGAGCTCGCAGCCCTCGGTGTCACGGACCCGGTCGCGGTCAATCTCGCCAGTCGCGCCGCCGCCATGGGCGCCGTCGGGCCCGGCACGGTGACCGCGACCTTCTACAACTACCGCCACGACCTGCTCGCCCGGCACCTCCCGGCCGTGTGGGACACCGTGACGCCCGAGCAGGTACTCGCCGCAAGGCTGCGGGCCGCCGACAGCACCCTGCGCCGGCTGCTCGGGCCCGGGACCGTCGAGTCGCCGGAGCTGGCCGAGGCCGCCGATCTGGCCATGCGCGCCACCGAGGGCTGCACCCGCCACGCCCGCACGCTGTACGCGGCCCACGCCGACCTTCCCGTACCCGAGGCCCCGCACCTGCGCCTGTGGCACGCCACCACCCTGCTGCGCGAGCACCGCGGCGACGGCCACCTGGCCGCCCTGCTCCTCGCGGCCCTGGACCCGGTGGAGGCCCTGGTCAGCCACACCGCCACCGGCCGCGGTATGACCGCGAAGTGGATCAAGGCCATCCGTGGCTGGGAGCAGTCCGACCTGGACGCCGCGACCGGCCGGCTGCGCGAGCGCGGGATCCTCGACGCGGACGGCGAGCTCACCGAGGAGGGCAAGGCCGTACGCGAGCGCCTGGAGGTCGAGACCGACCGCCTCGACGCGGCCCCGTACGAGCACCTCGGCGAGCAGGGCCTGGCCCGTCTCGCGGAACTCGGCAGCGGCTTCGTGAGCAAGGCGATCGGCGCCGGGGCCTTCCCGCGCGACCTCTTCGGCCGGGCCTGACCGAGGGCAACGGGCAGGGTTCCCGCCGTCCGTCACCGCCACCTGCCACAATTGGCAGCCTTCCAGTGCAAACGAAGGCAGGCGGGACCCGATCGTGACGACGTCCATCGAATGCAGGATCGCCGAGGAGCTCGGCGTACGGGAGCGGCAGGTCAAGGCCGCCGTCGAGCTGCTCGACGGCGGCTCCACCGTGCCGTTCATCGCGCGCTACCGCAAGGAAGCGACCGAGATGCTCGACGACGCCCAGCTGCGCACCCTCGAGGAGCGGCTGCGGTATCTGCGCGAGTTGGAGGACCGCCGCGCGGCGGTCCTGGACTCCGTACGGGAGCAGGGCAAGCTCACCGACGAGCTGGCGGCGCGGATCGCCGCGGCCGACACCAAGGCCCGGCTGGAGGACATCTACCTGCCGTTCAAGCCCAAGCGGCGCACCAAGGCGCAGATCGCCCGCGAGGCCGGTCTGGAGCCGCTCGCCGAGGGCCTGCTGGCCGACCCGTCGGTGGAACCGGCCGCCGCCGCGGCCGCGTTCGTCGACGCCGACAAGGGGGTCGCCGACCCGGCGGCCGCCCTGGAGGGTGCCCGGGCCATCCTCACCGAGCGGTTCGGCGAGGACGCCGACCTGATCGGTGAACTGCGCGAGCGCATGTGGGGCCGGGGCCGCCTCGCGGCGAAGGTCCGCGAGGGCAAGGAGGAGGCGGGCGCCAAGTTCGCCGACTACTTCGACTTCGCCGAGCCCTTCACCGCGCTGCCCTCGCACCGCGTCCTCGCCATGCTGCGCGGCGAGAAGGAGGACGTCCTCGACCTCACTCTGGAGCCGGAGGTGCCGAGCGAGGAGCCCGGCCCGTCCACGTACGAGGGCATGATCGCCCGCCGCTTCGGGGTGAACGATCGAGGCCGGCCGGGCGACAAGTGGCTGGGCGACACGGTCCGCTGGGCCTGGCGTACGAAGATCCAGGTGCACCTCGGCATCGACCTGCGGATGCGGCTGCGCCAGGCCGCCGAGGACGAGGCCGTACGGGTCTTCGCGTCCAACCTGCGCGACCTGCTGCTCGCGGCGCCCGCCGGCACGCGGGCGACGCTCGGCCTGGACCCGGGTTTCCGCACCGGTGTGAAGGTCGCCGTCGTCGACGCGACCGGCAAGGTCGTGGCCACGGACGTGATCTACCCGCACGTGCCCGCCAACAAGTGGGACGAGTCCCTCGCCAAGCTCGCCCGCCTGGCGAAGGAGCACGCCGTCGAGCTGGTCGCCATCGGGAACGGCACGGCCTCCCGCGAGACCGACAAGCTGGCCGGGGACCTCATCACGCGCCACCCGGAGCTGAAGCTCACCAAGGTGATGGTCTCCGAGGCGGGCGCCTCCGTGTACTCGGCCTCCGCCTTCGCCTCGCAGGAACTGCCGGACATGGACGTGTCGCTGCGCGGCGCGGTCTCCATCGCCCGCCGCCTGCAGGACCCGCTCGCCGAACTGGTCAAGATCGACCCGAAGTCGATCGGCGTCGGCCAGTACCAGCACGACCTGTCCGAGATGAAGCTCTCGCGCTCGCTCGACGCGGTCGTCGAGGACTGTGTGAACGGCGTCGGCGTGGACGTGAACACCGCCTCCGCGCCGCTGCTCTCGCGGGTGTCGGGCATCAGCGGCGGCCTCGCCGAGAACATCGTGGCCCACCGCGACGCCAACGGCCCCTTCCGCAGCCGCAAGGGGCTCAAGGACGTGGCCCGGCTCGGCCCGAAGGCGTACGAGCAGTGCGCGGGCTTCCTGCGGATCCGCGGCGGGGACGACCCGCTGGACTTCTCCAGCGTGCACCCCGAGGCCTACCCGGTGGTCCGCGGCATGGCCAAGACGGCGGGCAGCGAGGTGGCGGCGCTGATCGGTAACGGCGACGTGCTGCGCTCGCTGCGGCCGGAGCAGTTCGTCACGGAGGCCTTCGGTCTGCCGACCGTCACGGACATCCTGCGCGAGCTGGAGAAGCCGGGCCGCGACCCCCGTCCCGCCTTCAAGACGGCCACCTTCAAGGAGGGCGTGGAGAAGATCGGCGACCTGGCCCCCGGGATGATCCTGGAGGGAGTGGTCACCAATGTGGCCGCCTTCGGCGCCTTCATCGACATCGGCGTCCACCAGGACGGTCTGGCGCACGTCTCGGCGCTGTCGAAGAACTTCGTCAAGGACCCCCGGGACGTGGTCAAGCCGGGCGACATCGTCCGCGTGAAGGTCATGGACGTGGACATCCCGCGCAAGCGGATCTCGCTGACCCTGCGCCTGGAGGACGAGGCGGGGGCCGAGCGCGGCGCGGGCGCGCCCCGCCAGCGCGAGGACCGGCGGGGCGGCGGCAACGGCGGCGGCAGCGGCCGTCCTCCGCAGCAGCGCGGCGGCGCCGGCGCCCGCGAGGGCGGCCGGAACCAGGGCCGGGGCCAGGGTCAGGGCGAACGGGGCCAGGGCGAGCGGGGCCAGGGCGGTCAGGGCGGGCAGGGCCGGCGCCAGGGCGGCGGCAGCAGTGCCCCCGCTCCCGCCAACAGCGCGATGGCCGACGCCCTGCGGCGTGCGGGCCTCACCGCAGCCCCCGAGGAGCGCCGCAAGCGGTAGCGGCCGTCAAGGGTGTCTTGCAGCCACCCGGCGCGTGAAGGGCTTCGTACAGGATGGCCGAATAGGTTCCCCACCTGGGGACTTGCCTTGCCAACTCCCGTACAAGATCTGTAGGCATGGTGGAACGCCCGTTCGTCACTCGGCGGACGGGCTTCCGCGTTTTCCCCTCAGGAACCCCTCAGGTACCCCTGGGACCCCTCAGGACCGCATTCCCCGAGGCCGCCTCGAAGGCACAGGACGTCATGCCCATGCCCACACACGCCTACCACCGTTGCCCCGGAAAGGGTCCGAAGAGGGATCACATGCCCCACCGGCAACTCAGCATTCGCAAAAGGTGCGAGCAGATTCTCGGCCATCTGGATCTGACCCATCCCTTCTCCCTCGACGTCCTGTGCCGACGGATAGCCGAGCGGCGCGGACGCCCCATCCGGCTCCACCCGCTCCCCAAGGAGGCGGCGGAGTCCGGAGTCTGCGGATTGTGGGTGGGCACGGCCAGCGTCGACTACGTCTTCTACGAGGCGCAGACGACGCCGCTGCACCGGGAGCACATCGTCCTCCACGAGCTCGGCCACATCCTCTTCGGCCACCACTCCCTGGAGGGTGAGGAGAGCGACGGGAACGCCCCGGTCGTCCTCGGGCGCACCAACTACACCACCCGCCAGGAGCAGGAGGCGGAGATGCTGGCCAGCATGATCCGCATCCGCACGGCGAACACCGGACCCCGCTCCACCGGCGGCGAGCGCGGCACCCTGGCCCGGCTGGAGTCCGCCATGGGGTACGAGCGGGCCAACGATGGCAGCTGACCTCACCGCCTTCGGCGACTGGCTCGCCGTCCCCAGCGTGGTCTGCCTGTGGATCGCCGTCCTGCTCCGCGCCCCGGGCGCCCTGCGCTCCCCCCAGCAGCGCGGCCTGTGGCTGGCCGTCGCCACCGCTGCCGCCGCGATGACGCTCAACCTCCCGGACCTCGTCGCGTACGCCATGGAACGCGGCACGGGCTACGCCCACACCATCGGCCTCGTCCGCAACCTGATCGGGGTGCTGTCGGCGGGCGCCGTCCTCTACTTCGTCGCCGCCACCACCCGCGGCCGCCGCCTCCAACTCGCCGCCTGCACCGCCACCGTGGCCTGGCTCGGCACCCTCCTCGCGCTGGACGCGGCCGCGCCCGGCCACGGCACGCACACCATGCCGCCGGTCGGCGACCCGGTGCCCTCCCTCGCGTACTGGCTGGTGCTGATCTCCGCGCACGTGGTCGCCAACACCGTCTGCGTGGCCCTGTGCTGGCGCTACAGCCGCCGCACCGAGAGCCGGGGCCTGGCCGCCGGGCTCCGCCTGTTCGGCCTCGGCACCGCGCTCGCCGGCCTGTTCTGGCTGGCGTACCTGCTCAAGGCCCTGTTCGGCAGCACCTGGGCGATGCCCGCCCTCCCCCTGCTCATGAACCTGCACGGCCTGCTGCGCGCCGCCGCGATCCTCGTGCCCACCCTGTTCACCCTCCGCCGCACCTGCGCCGACCTCACCACCGCCTGGCGGCTGTGGCCGCTGTGGCGCGACCTGGTCGAGGCGGTCCCGCACGTGGCGCTCAACAAGCCGCGCGCCTGCCGGGTGATGGAGCTGCTGTGGCCGCCGGTCCCGCGCAACCTGCTCGTCTACCGCAAGGTCATCGAGACGCGCGACGCCATCCTGATCCTGGGCGAGTACGCGGCCCCGGGCGCCCTGGACCGCGCCCGCGGCCAGGTCGCCGGACACGGCATCCCCGAGCAGCGGGCCGCCGCCGCAGCGCTGGCCCGCGTACTGCGGGAGGCACGGCAGGCGAAGCTCGACGGGGCGCCCGGGCAGCCGGGCGAGGCCGCCGTGCCGGAACTGCCCGCCGCGATCCACAGCTCGCAGGAGGACGGGGACCTGGCGGACGAGGCCCGGTTCCTCGTCGACGTCGCCCAGGCGTACGCCTCGCCCGTCACACCAAGGAAGTGAACCCGCTTTGACGACCGACCGGACGACCGACCGGACCACGGACCCGACGACGGACCCGACGACCGCGGCGGCGACCACCGTACTGATCACCGGGGCCAGCGCCGGACTGGGCGCGGCCTTCGCCCGGGGCTTCGCGGCCAAGGGCTGTGACCTGGTCCTCGTCGCCCGCGACAAGGACCGGCTCGAAGCCGTCGCCGCCGAACTGGCCCGGGAGTACGGCGCCGCGTCCGAGGTACTGCCCGCCGACCTGCTCGACGCGGCGGACTGCGCCGCCGTCGCCGCCCGGCTCGCCGATGCGGCCCGGCCCGTGGACATCCTGGTCAACAACGCGGGCTTCGGACTGCCCGCGCCCTTCCCGTACAGCCCGGTCGAGGACGAGGAGCGGATGCTCGACCTGCTGGTCAAGGTCCCCCTCCGGCTCACCCACGCCGTGCTGCCCGGCCTGCGCGCCCGCCGCCGGGGCGCCGTCCTCAACGTCTCCTCGGTGGCCGGACTCCTGCCGACCGGGACCTACGGGGCCGCCAAGGCCTGGATCACCGCCTTCAGCGAGTCGCTGCGGGTGGACATGGCGCCGTACGGGGTCCGGGTGCTGGCCGTGGTCCCCGGCTTCACCCGCACCGAGTTCCAGGAGCGCGCCGGGATGGACGTCAGCGCGCTGCGCGACGCGGTGTGGCTGGAACCGGAAGCCGTCGTCGCGCAGGCGCTGAAGGACCTCGCCCTGCGCCGCCCGGTCAGCATCACCGGCCTCCGCTACCGCGCCTACGCCCTCGCCGCCCGGCACCTGCCGCGCACCTTCGTCGCCCGGAAGATGGCCCGCAGACGCCGGCCCCCGGCCGGGACGGACACCTGAGCCTGGACGAGAGCGGCGAGCACATCCGCGCGGACGCTGTGCCCGGCGGGCCCAGGCAGGGAGAGGCGGCCTAGAGCTCGGTGACCTTGCCCGCGGAGACCTCCAGGCGGCGGGTCACGTGCACCGCGTCCAGCATGCGGCGGTCGTGGGTGACCAGCAGGAGGGTGCCCTCGTAGGCGTCGAGGGCCGCCTCCAGCTGCTCGATCGCCGGGAGGTCGAGGTGGTTGGTCGGCTCGTCCAGGACCAGCAGGTTCACCCCGCGGCCCTGGAGCAGGGCCAGCGCGGCCCGGGTGCGCTCGCCGGGGGAGAGGGTGGCCGCCGGGCGCAGGACGTGGGCCGCCTTGAGGCCGAACTTGGCCAGCAGGGTGCGGACCTCGGCCGGCTCGGTCTCGGGGACCGCCGCGCAGAAGGCTTCGAGCAGGGGTTCGTCGCCGAGGAACAGGCCGCGCGCCTGGTCCACCTCGCCGACCAGGACGCCCGAGCCGAGGGTGGCGGAGCCGGAGTCCGGGGTCACCCGGCCCAGCAGGACGGCGAGGAGGGTGGACTTGCCGGCGCCGTTGGCCCCGGTGATCGCCACCCGGTCCGCCCAGTCGATCTGCAGGCTGGCCGGGCCGAAGGAGAAGTCCCCGCGCCGGACGGCCGCCTCGCGCAGGGTGGCCACCACCGCGCCGGAGCGCGGGGCCGCCGCGATCTCCATGCGCAGCTCCCACTCCTTGCGGGGCTCGTCCACGACCTCCAGCCGCTCGATCGCGCGCTGCGTCTGGCGGGCCTTGGCGGCCTGCTTCTCGCTCGACTCGCCCCGCAGGTTCTTGCCGATCTTGTCGTTGTCGGAGGCCTTGCGGCGGGCGTTGCGCACGCCCTTGTCCATCCAGTTGCGCTGCATCTGGGCCCGGCCCTCGAGCGCGGACCGCTTGCCCGCGTACTCGTCGAACTCCTCGCGGGCGTGGTTGCGGGCGCGCTCGCGCTCCTCCAGGTAGGAGTCGTAGCCGCCGCCGTACAGGTTGATCTGCTGCTGGGCGAGGTCGAGTTCGAGGACCTTGGTGACCGTCCGGGTGAGGAACTCGCGGTCGTGGCTGATCACGACCGTGCCGGCGCGCAGCCCCTTGACGAACCGCTCCAGCCGTTCCAGGCCGTCCAGGTCCAGGTCGTTGGTGGGCTCGTCGAGCAGGAAGACGTCGTAGCGGGACAGGAGCAGCGAGGCGAGGCCGGCGCGGGCCGCCTGGCCGCCGGAGAGCCCGGTCATCGGCAGGTCGAGCCCGACCGCGAGGCCGAGGTCGTCCGCGACCTCCTGGGCCCGCTCGTCGAGGTCGGCGCCGCCGAGGTTCAGCCACTGGTCCAGCGCGGTCGCGTACGCGTCGTCCGCGCCCGGCGTCCCGTCCACCAGGCCCTGCGTCGCCGCGTCGAGCTCCGCCTGGGCGGCCGCGACCCCCGTACGGCGGGCCAGGAACTCCCGGACGGACTCCTGCGGCCGGCGCTCCGGCTCCTGCGGGAGGTGCCCGACGGCGGCGGCGGGCGGGGACAGCCGCAGCTCCCCGGTCTCCGGGGTGTCCAGCCCGGCGAGCAGCCGCAGCAGGGTGGACTTCCCGGCGCCGTTCACGCCGACGAGGCCGATGACGTCGCCGGGCGCGACGACGAGGTCGAGATCGGCGAAGAGGGTGCGCTCACCGTGCGCGGCGGTGAGCTTCTTGGCGACGAGGGTTGCAGTCATGATGGGCCGATCCTATCCGCGTGCGGACGGGGCCCCGCGTGGCCGGATAGGTGGGAAGCCCGTCATTGCGGCCATCGCCGGGGCAGAACACCATGAAGCCATGGGGTCATCGCCGCGCAACGTCCTCGTCCTCCTCTACGACGGGGTGCAGAGCCTGGACGTGACCGGGCCGGTGGAGGTGTTCGCCGCGCTCGCCCACTTTCCGGGGCGGGCCGGGTACGCGATCCGGACGGTCGCTCCCGCAGGAGCGCCCGTCCGCACCGGCAGCGGGCTGACGCTGGTGCCGGACGGGGAGCTGGAGAGCGCCCGGCCGGGACCGGGGACCACGGTGCTGGTGCCCGGGGGCCGGTTCACGGGGGACTTCGAGCCCAGGCTCACCGACTGGCTCCGTACCCACGGGGGCGGCGCGGAGCGGCTGGTCTCCGTGTGCACGGGAGGACTGCTGCTGGCCGAGGCGGGGCTGCTGGACGGGCGGCGGGCGACGACGCACTGGGACGCCTGCGAGCGGATGGCGCGGGACTACCCGGCCGTCGCCGTCGAGCCGGACCCGATCTACGTACGGGACGGCCCGGTGGTCACCTCGGCCGGGGTCACGGCGGGGATCGACCTGGCCCTGGCGCTGGTGGAGGAGGACCACGGGCAGGACGTCGCCCTGACGATCGCCCGCCACCTGGTGGTCTTCCTGCGCCGTCCCGGCAACCAGGCGCAGTTCAGCGCGCAACTGGCCGCCCAGACCGCCCGGCGGGACCCGCTGCGGGACGTGCAGCAATGGATCACCGAGCACCCGGGGGAGAACCTGGGCGTCGAGCACCTCGCCGCCCGTGCCCGGCTGTCGCCGCGGCACTTCGCCCGGGCCTTCAGGGCGGAGACCGGGGTCACGCCCGGCCGGTACGTCGAACGGGTCCGGGTGGACCACGCACGGCGGCTGCTGGAGGAGAGCGGGGAAGGGATCGCACAGATCGCCCGGGCCTGCGGGTACGGGAACCCGGAGGCGTTGCGCCGGGCCTTCCTGCGGACCCTCGGCCAGCCGCCCGCCGAGTACCGCCGCCGTTTCGGCACGTCCCGCCCCTGAGGGCCCGCCCCGGCGCTCGGGGAAGAATGAGCCGCCCAGCGGGCGGAGCCGTGTTCCGACCATCGCTCCGGAGGAGCCATGCAGATCGCCGTACTTCTCTACGACCACTTCACCGCCCTCGACGCCGTCGGGCCCTTCGACACCCTCGGCCGGCTGCCCGACGCCGAGGTCGTCTTCGTCTCCGAGCGGCCGGGGCCCGTGCGGACCGACAGCGGGGCGCTCGCGCTCGTCGCCGACAAGGGGCTCGACGAGGTCACCCGGCCCGACATCGTCATCGTGCCCGGTGGGCCGCATCCCGAGCGGGAGATGGACAATCCCGTGGTCCTGGACTGGCTGCGCACGGTCGACGCCACGACCACCTGGACCACCTCGGTGTGCACCGGATCCCTGCTGCTGGCCGCCGCCGGGCTGCTCGACGGCCGGCGGGCCACCAGCCACTGGCTGTACCTGGACCGACTGCCGAAACTCGGGGTCGAGCCGACCGGCGAGCGCGTGGTGTTCGACGGGAAGTACGTCACTGCCGCAGGGGTGTCCTCCGGGATCGACATGGGGCTCACCCTGCTCGGCCGGATCGCCGGCGACGACTTCGCCCGGGCCGTGCAGCTGATGACCGAGTACGACCCCCAGCCGCCCTACGACGCAGGCTCGCCCGACAAGGCCCCGGCCGCTCTCGTCGAAATGCTGCGGGGCAACGGCACGCCCGGCTGACGGCCGACCGTCACGGGGTCCACGTGAAGCGCGGGGCCCGGCGCTCCAGGAACGCGGCGACCCCTTCCGCGGTGTCCTCGCTCCCGGCGGCCCGGTCCGCCCAGTACGCGTCCCGGTCGGTCCGGCCGTCGGCGAACTCCTTGGCCGCCGCCTGCGTCAGCTGCGAGCGCGAGGCCAGGATCCTGGTGAACTCGGCGACCCGCTTGTCCAGTTGCCCGGCCGGCAGCAGCTCGTTCAGGAACCCTGCGCGCAGCGCCGTCTCCGCGCCGATCAGCTCGGCGGAGAAGAGGAGGTACTTGGCCCACGCCGGGCCGACCAGGCCCGCCAGCCGGCGGGTGGAGGACGCGGGGTAGACGATGCCCAGCCTGGCGGGGGTCACTCCGAAGGAGGCGCCCTCCTCGGCGAAGCGGAGGTCGCAGGCCGCCGCCAGCTGGCTGCCGCCGCCCACGCAGAAGCCGCGGATAGCGGCCAGCGTCGGCTTCGGGAAGGCGGCCAGGGCCTCCTCGGCCGCCACGGCGAGGGCCCGCGGGTCATCGGCCGCGGCGTCCCCGGCGTCCCCGGAGTCCCCGGAGTCCCCGGTCAGGGAGGAGATGTCGGCGCCCGCGCAGAAGGTCGCTCCGGCTCCGGTCAGCACGAGCGTCCGTACCGCCGGGTCGTCCGCCAGGCCGGCCAGCAGCTCCGGGAGCGCACGCCACATGGCGGCGGTCATCGCGTTGCGCTTCGCGGGGTGCGAGATGACGACGGTGGCCACCCCGTCGGCGACCGAGTGCAGGAGGGTCGGGTCCTGGGCTGCGTCCATGCGCCGGATGCTATCCCGGGCGGTCATACCTATGATCAAGGGAGTCCGTCGGGGGTGCGAGGAGGTGGCACGTCCATGGGTGCAGACCGCGCAGACCGTACGGGGGCCAGGGTCGGGGGCCCGGAACCGCAGCGCGAGAAGAAGCAGCTCGGCCGCAGTTTCGCGCTGATGACGGCGCTCGGGGTGATGCTGGTGCTGGCGGGTCTGGTCGGCCTCGTCCATACGGGCCTGGCCACCCTCACCTCGATGTTCCTCTTCGGCTGGCTGCTGCTGATCGGCGGTGTCGTGGGCCTGCTGCTGGCCGTGCAGGCGCGCCGGAGCAACTACTTCTGGCTCGCCGTCGTCGTCGCCGCGATGAACCTCGCGGCGGGCTTCGTGATCCTGCGCCGTCCCGGGGCGAGCGCCGAGGCGCTGACCATGTTCGCCGCGCTGCTCTTCCTCACCGGTGGAGTGTTCCGGCTGGTGGGGGGACTGGTGGTGCGCGGGTCCCACTTCGGGCTCGCGGTCGTCCAGGGAGCCTTCGGGATCCTGCTGGGGTTCCTGATCCTCTCCGGCTGGCCCGGCAACAGTCTGTACGTGATCGGAACCTTCTTCTCCCTCGCCCTGCTGTTCGACGGGCTGAGCCTGGTCGCCATGGGCATGGGGTCCCGGCGCATCCTGGGGTTGGTCAGGGAGGACGGTGCCCCGCCGGAGGCGGCAGCGACGGACGGGACGGCGGACGGGCCGGGCGAGACGGCCGGGAAGCGTCCGGCAGAAGATCAGGAACAGTCGAACAACTGACTCTGTCATACGCCAGTGGTCAGAAAGTGTCCTATAGGCGCTGACTTCTGGTCAGCCGTCGGGTCCGCACCAGCCCGTTCCCCACTCTTGTCGCGTGGAGACGATCGAGCGTGAAGACGGGGGACGGAAGATGGATGTCAGCGGGAGCATCCCGCCAGCCAAGGAGGGTGAGGCGGAGGCTCCGGCCGACCCCCTCGCCTACGAGGGAGTGTGGAGGTTCACCGCGCCCGCGGTTGAAGAATCCGTTCCGCAGGCCCGCCGTGCGGTCCGGGACCTGCTCGGGCGCCAGGGGGTGCCGGCCCACCAGGACCTGGTCTACTCCCTGCTCCTGATCGTCTCCGAACTGGTGACGAACTCGGTCCGGCACGCCGCCCTGCTCTCGCCGGAGGTCGCGGTCGAGGTCGCGATCGGCCGAGAGTGGGTACGGGTGGCAGTCGAGGACAACCACCCCTACCGCCCCAAGGCGCTGGAGGCCGACTTCGGCCAGACCGGCGGCCGGGGACTGCTCCTGGTCCGGGAGGTCACTCTGGAGGCCGGCGGGGTCTGCGACGTCGAGCACACCTCGACCGGAGGCAAGGTGATCTGGGCGGCCCTTCCGCTGGCCGCCCCGCCGACCGCGGGCTGAGCGGCGGTCGGTGGGGCGGGTGGGCCGCGCAGCGGGACGGCGCTCGGGACGGACGGGCTACCAGCCCGCAGCGTCGCCGGTCAGTTCGCGGATCGCGGGCCGCGCCGCGTCCAGTACGGTCATGAACCAGGCCGAGAAGGGCGCTTCGGCGTGCCGCTTGGCCAGCTCCTCGGCGGAGACGAAGGCGGTGGCCCCGACCTCCTCCGGATCCGGGTGCACGGCAGCCTGCGCGAGTCCCACGAACAGGTGATTGAACTCCTGCTCCACGAGACCCGATGCGGGGTCCGGGTGGTTGTAGCGCACCGTTCCCGCCTGCGCGAGCAGCGAGGGCGACAGCCCCAGTTCCTCGTGGGTGCGCCGGGCCGCGGCAGCGAACGGAGACTCCCCGGGGTAGGGGTGACCGCAACAGGTGTTCGACCAGACGCCGGGGGAGTGGTACTTCCCGAGGGCCCGCTGCTGGAGCAGCAGACGGCCCTGCTCGTCGAAGAGGAACACGGAGAACGCCCGGTGCAGCCGGCCGGGCGCCTGATGGGCGGAGAGCTTCTCCGCCGTGCCGATGGTGTTGCCGGACTCGTCGACCAGTTCGAGCATGATCGGTTCTTGAGTACCGGTGCCGTTGGACGCGCTGCTCGCGGCGGTGGCTGGTGTGGTCGGCATACCCATCCTTCGCTTCGGACTTCGGCCTTCAGTCTGCCGTACAAAAGCGGCTTGTCCCCACTTCGGAGATCCACGCATGTCCGCCCCCCGTCGCGTGCTAGGCAACGAGGGGCGGATCACATCACGTGCCGCGTCACCTGACGCAGCGCAGGTGTCAGACGCCGAACGGGGCCGGGTACGCGATCGTTCCCGCCGGCACCGGAACGGAATCGTCCAGCACCAGCGCCATCATCGCCTCGTCCGGGACCTCGAAGGGCGCCCGGATCCCGAAGTGCGACGCCGCTACGAAACCGAAGCGCGGGTAGTACTCCGGGTGCCCGAGGACGAGGACCAGCGACTCACCGCGCTCCCGGGCCGCCGCCAGCAGGGCCCGGACGACCGAGCTGCCCGCGCCCGAGCGCTGCAGCGAGGGATCGGCCGCCACCGGGGCGAGGGCGAGCGCCGGGGCGCCGCCGACCTCGCACCGGGTCAGCAGGGCGTGCGCCGCCACCGACCCGTCCGGAGCCTCGGCCACGTACGACAGCCCGGGCAGCCAGGAGCCGTCCGTGCGCAGCGCGTCCACGAGGTCCGCCTCCAGCGGGGTCTCGAACGCCGCCAGGTTGACCTCCCGTACCGCGGCCGTGTCGGCCGCGGTCTCCGGGCGGGCGGGCCACGCGTCGCCGTCCCCGGCACTCACCGGGCGCAGCACGTATCCCGTGTACCCGTACTCGTGCCCGTGACGGGCCCGTACGTCGAGCTCCTCGCGGGTCGCGGCCAGGGCCGCGGCCATCGCGGGGCTCCCGGCCCCGGACCGGGTACGGACCCGCTCGGCGAGCGGGCCGTAGTACTCGGCCCAGTCGGAGTCGGGCAGGTGGTGCACGCCGAGCACCCGGTACCCCGCCGCCTGGGCGGCCGCGAGGTTGCCGGCGGTGGTGCGCAGCGCGCAGTGCGGGTCCCAGAAGGCGCGGGCGCCGGCGGACGGCTCGGGGACCGTCCACTGGCACTCGGTCAGGACGAGGGTGCCGCCGGGGGCGAGCAGCCGCTTCCACCGCGCGAGCGCGGCGTCGAAGCCGAGGAGGTATGCGGAGCCCTCCGCCCAGACGAGGTCGAAGGAACCGTCCTCGAAGTCCTCGCCGGTGAGTGCGCCCATGTCCGCCTCGACGGTATGGACGCGGTCGGCGAGCCCGCCGGCCCCGGCGGCCGTCCGGAGTTCGTCGAGGAAGGGGGCGTGCAGGTCGACGGCGGTCACCTCGGCCCCGCCCGCGCCCGCCTCGGCGGCGAGCAGCAGGGCGCTGCGGCCCGGACCGCAGCCCAGGTCGAGGACGCGCGGCCGCTCGGGCAGCGGTCCGCACAGGGACAGCAGGTGGCGGGTGCTCGCGTCGGAGCCCGGAGCCTGCCGGGGCAGGCCGTGGTGCAGGGCGAAGAAGGCGTGCGTGAAGTCGTCGACGCCGCCCGACTCGTCGCAGGAGTCGTCGGAGCGGTCGTCGGAGGTAGTGCTGTCGGTCAACGTGAACCCTTGGAACGGGGGCTCCCCGACGAGGCCCAGCTGTGGGATCAGGACCGGCCGGATACCCGGGAGGAATGGGAGATGCACCGGAGTTCGCTGCGCATGGCCGCGACCACTACGACGGTCATCAACCCACCTCTTTCCACTCGACACGTTCAGGGGCGTGTCCACCGTAACATCCGGGCCGTTTGTGGTACCGCGCCGTGATCGTCAATGATGATCAGGACCCGGCCCGGAGCCCGAATATTCGGCTTATCGGGGCGTAAACGGGTGGTGAACCCCTGCTTCCATTCATCCGATAGCCTCTGCCGACGTGCCGCCGCCCCCTCAGGCGCGCGTTCGGAATTCGTTACAAGGAGTGAGTTCGTCTGCCGACCGTCATCCTCACCGGCCTGCCGGTCCCCGGATCACCGCTCGCTGACGAGCTGCGCTCCCTCGGCTTCGACGTCCGCCCGGCCGCCGGTCCCCAGGACGCCGCCGCCGCACTGGCCGGCGTACCCGCCGACCAGCGCGTGGCCGTCGTGGACAGCGCCTTCGTCGGGCACGTGCACGCACTGCGCCTCGCGCTGACCGACCCGCGCTTCGACGCCTGCGCCGTCACCGGCGCCCTCGCCGTCCAGGCCGGTGCCCGCGAAGCCCTCGACAAGGCCGCCGCCGTCGCCGTCGCGGAACCCGGCGGCGCCGGCCCGTACCCGGACCGGCTCGCCGCCGCGGTCGAGGCCGTCGGGACCACCGTGCAGCGCCCCGAACTGGGCACGCTCGTCGCCGCCGTCCCCGCCGGCCCGGCGGAGCGGGACGCGGCGACCGCCGCCGTCGCCGCCGTCGACGACGAGGCCGTACGCCTGCGGACCGCCGTGAAGTCCCGCGACGGCTTCTTCACCACCTTCTGCATCAGCCCGTACTCGCGCTACATCGCCCGCTGGTGCGCGCGCCGCGGCCTGACCCCGAACCAGGTCACCACCGCCTCGCTGATCACCGCGCTGATCGCGGCCGGCTGCGCGGCCACCGGCGAACGCTGGGGCTACGTGGCGGCCGGCGTGCTGCTGCTCGTCTCCTTCGTACTGGACTGCACCGACGGGCAGCTCGCCCGCTACTCGCTCCAGTACTCGACGATGGGCGCCTGGCTCGACGCCACCTTCGACCGCGCGAAGGAGTACTCCTTCTACGCGGGCCTCGCGCTCGGCGCGGCCCGCAACGGCGACGACGTCTGGGCCCTGGCCGTCGGCTCCATGATCCTCATGACCTGCCGGCACGTCGTGGACTTCTCCTTCAACGAGGCCAACCACGACGCCACCGCCAACACGAGCCCCACGGCCGCCCTCTCCGACCGGCTCGACAGCGTCGGCTGGACCGTGTGGCTCCGCCGGATGATCATCCTTCCGATCGGTGAGCGCTGGGCGATGATCGCGGTCCTGACCGCCTTCACCACCCCCCGGATCGTCTTCTACGCCCTGCTCGTCGGCTGCGCCTTCGGCGCGCTCTACACCACCGCCGGGCGGGTCCTGCGTTCCCTGACGCGCAGGGCCACCCGCACCGACCGGGCGGCCCGGGCACTGGCCGACCTGGCCGACTCCGGCCCGCTCGCCGAGCTCCAGGCCCGCCTGCTGCGCGGCCGCGCCGGGTCCTTCGGCTCCGTGTACGTGGCGGCGCTCGGCACGCTGGTGATGATCGCGGGCGCCGTGTTCCTGCCGTTCGGCGACCCGCGGCTGATCGCCGTCGCGGTGATCTATGTCATGACGGCCGGCCTGGCCGTCGCCGCGCCCCTCAAGGGCGCCCTGGACTGGCTGATCCCGCCGCTGTTCCGGGCCGCCGAGTACGTCACGGTCCTCGCGCTCGCCGTGAAGGCGGACGTCCCCGGCGCCCTCCCGGCGTCATTCGGCCTGATCGCGGCGGTCGCCTACCATCACTACGACACGGTGTACCGCATTCGCGGTGGCACCGGCGCGCCCCCGCACTGGCTGGTGCGGACGATCGGCGGCCACGAAGGCCGGGTCCTGCTGATCACGGTCCTCGCGGCCGTCCTCGTAACGCGCGAAGCGGACTTCCCCGTCGCGCTCACGGTCATGGCCGTGTTCGTGGCACTCGTGGTGCTCGTGGAGAGCATCCGATTCTGGGTCTCCTCCGGAGCACCCGCCGTACATGACGAAGGAGAACCAGCATGATCGGCCTTGTACTCGCTGCCGGTGCCGGACGCCGTCTGCGTCCCTACACCGACACCCTGCCCAAGGCGCTCGTGCCGGTCGGCCCCGAGGGTGACGAGGAGAGCCTGACGGTTCTCGACCTGACGCTGGGCAACTTCGCCGAGGTCGGCCTGACCGAGGTCGCCGTCGTCGTCGGCTACCGCAAGGAAGCCGTGTACGCCCGCCGCGAGGCCCTGGAGGCCAAGTACGGCGTCAAGATCACGCTGATCGACAACGACAAGGCCGAGGAGTGGAACAACGCCTACTCCCTGTGGTGCGCGCGTGACGTCCTCAAGCAGGGTGTGATCCTCGCCAACGGCGACACCGTCCACCCGGTCTCGGTCGAGCGCACCCTGCTCGCCGCCCGCGGCAACGGCCAGAAGATCATCCTCGCCCTCGACACGGTCAAGAACCTGGCCGACGAGGAGATGAAGGTCGTCACCGCCGACGGGAAGGGAGTCCAGAAGATCACCAAGCTGATGGACCCCGCCGACGCCACCGGCGAGTACATCGGTGTCACCCTCATCGAGCCCGAGGCCGCCGAGCAGCTCGCCGAGGCCCTGAAGACCACCTTCGAGCGCGACCCCGACCTCTACTACGAGGACGGCTACCAGCAGCTCGTCAACGACGGCTTCACCATCGACGTGGCCCCCATCGGCGACGTCAAGTGGGTCGAGATCGACAACCACGACGACCTCGCCAAGGGCCGGACGATCGCATGCCAGTACTGACGAGGCTCATCCCCTCGCCCGTCGTCGTCGACATCAGTCGCGGGGCGATGGACGACCTGGCCGGCCTCCTGGCCGACCAGCGGATCTCCGCCTCCGGCAAGCTGGCCATCGCGATCAGCGGAGGCTCCGGCGTGGCGCTGCGCGCCAAGCTGGAGCCCGTCCTGCCGCACGCCGACTGGTACGCGGTCGTCGACGGCACCATCGACTCCGCGGTCAAGCTGGCCGACGACATAAAGGGCCGCCGCTACGACGCCGTCGTGGGCCTGGGCGGCGGCAAGATCATCGACGTGGCCAAGTACGCCGCGGCGCGGGTCGGGCTGCCCATGGTGGCCGTCGCCACCAACCTCTCGCACGACGGCATCTGCTCGCCGGTGTCCATCCTGGACAACGACAACGGCCGCGGTTCCTACGGCGTGCCCACGCCGATCGCCATGGTGATCGACCTCGACGTGATCAAGGAAGCGCCGGTCCGGTTCATCCGCGCCGGCATCGGTGACGCGATCTCCAACATCTCGGCGATCGCCGACTGGGAGCTCTCGCACAAGATCACCGGCGAGCCCGTCGACGGCCTGGCCGCCGCCATGGCCCGTACCGCCGGCGAGTCCGTACTGCGCCACCCCGGTGGGTGCGGCGACGACGAGTTCCTCACCGTGCTCTCCGAGGCGCTGGTGCTCTCCGGCATCGCCATGTCGATCAGCGGGGACTCCCGCCCGTCGTCCGGCGCCTGCCACGAGATCAGCCACGCCTTCGACCTGCTCCACCCGGGACGCTCCGCGCTCCACGGCGAGCAGGTCGGCATCGGCGCCGCCTTCGCGATGCACCTGCGCGGGGCCGCCGAGCAGTCGGGCCTCTTCGTCGAGGTACTGCGCCGGCACGGCCTGCCGGTCGGGCCCGAGGAGATCGGCTTCAGCGTCGACGAGTTCGTCGCGGCCGTCGAGTACGCCCCCCAGACCCGCCCGGGACGCTTCACGATCCTGGAGCACCTCAACCTGTCCGCCGCCGAGATCAGGGACGCTTACGCCGACTATGTCAAGACCATCCGTAGCTGAACTGAGGCCGGTCGTCCACCCCGCGGGCGTGAAGGACCGGGTCAGCGGCGAGCACTGGGGCGGGCGCCTCTACATGCGCGAGATCTCCCTGCGCATCACCCGCGTCCTGGTCACCACCAAGGTCACGCCGAACCAGCTGACCTACCTGATGACCCTCGCCGGCGTCCTCGCCCTTCCGGCCCTGCTGGTGCCGGGCATCCTGGGTGCCGTCCTCGGCGTGGTCGCGGTCCAGATGTACCTGCTGCTCGACTGCGTCGACGGTGAAGTGGCCCGCTGGAAGAAGCAGTACTCGCTCTCCGGCGTCTACCTGGACCGGGTCGGCGCCTACCTGTGCGACGCCGCGGTCCTGGTCGGCTTCGGCCTGCGGGCCGCCGACCTGTGGGGCCCCGGGGGCGCCGACTGGCTGTGGGCCTTCCTGGGCACCCTGGCCGCGCTCGGCGCCATCCTGATCAAGGCCGAGACCGACCTGGTCGGCGTCGCCCGTCACCAGGCCGGCAAGCCCGTGGTCCAGGACGCGGCCGCCGAGCCGCGCGCGAAGGGCATGGCGCTCGCCCGCCGGGCCGCCGCCGCGCTCAAGTTCCACCGCCTGGTCCTCGGCATCGAGGCCTCGCTGCTCATCCTGGTGCTGGCCGTCGTGGACCAGATGCGCGGCGACCTGTACTGGTCCCGGGTCGGCGTCGCCGTACTGGCCGGCATCGCGATCCTCCAGACCGTGCTGCACCTGGTGTCCATCCTCGCCTCCAGCAGGCTCAAGTGAGTGCCCCGCTGCGGCTGGGCGCCGTGATCATCACCATGGGCAACCGGCCCGACGAGCTCAAGGCGCTCCTCGACTCGGTGGCCCGCCAGGACGGCGCCCCCGTCGACGTGGTCGTCGTGGGCCAGGGCGTGCAGGTCACCGGCCTGCCCGAGGGCGTCCGCAGCATCGACCTGCCCGAGAACCTGGGCATCCCGGGCGGGCGCAACGTCGGCATCGAGGCCTTCGGCCCCGGTGGTCGCGACGCGGACGTGCTGCTCTTCCTGGACGACGACGGTCTGCTGGAGCGCACCGACACCGCCGAGCTGTGCCGGCAGGCCTTCACCGAGGACCCCGGCCTGGGGATCATCAGCTTCCGTATCGCCGATCCCGACACCGGTGTGACCCAGCGCCGGCACGTGCCGCGACTGCGCGCCTCCGACCCGATGCGTTCCTCCCGCGTGACCACCTTCCTGGGCGGCGCGAACGCCGTCCGCACCCGGGTGTTCGAGCAGGTCGGGGCCTTGCCGGGGGAGTTCTTCTACGCGCACGAGGAGACCGATCTGGCCTGGCGGGCGCTCGACGCAGGGTGGCTGATCGACTACCGGGCGGACATGGTGCTGCTGCACCCGACAACTGCCCCCTCCCGGCACGCGGTCTACCACCGTATGGTGGCTCGTAACCGGGTGTGGCTCGCCCGCCGCAACCTGCCCGCCCCGCTGGTCCCGGTCTACCTGGGCGTCTGGCTCCTGCTGACGCTCGTACGCAGGCCGTCGGCACCTGCCCTCAAGGCCTGGTTCGGCGGATTCCGCGAGGGATGGACCACTCCCTGCGGACCCCGCCGCCCGATGAGGTGGCGTACGGTCTGGCGGTTGACCCGGCTGGGCCGACCTCCTGTCATCTGACCAGCCCGCGTCTGGGAACATGACGCGATCACGGGCCTCGAGCCACCAGCCTGATGCCCACCTGGCCGCATCTTGAAGACGAAAGTTTCAACTTGTGAGTGACACAACCCACGACGGCGCCCTCGCCACGAGCAGGCCGCTGTCCGACGACGCGGGGCTGAGCCCCGCGGAGCTCGCCAGGAAGTACGGACTCTCGGTCAGCGGTGCCCGGCCCCGCCTGGGCGAGTACGTACGGCAGCTCTGGGGCCGGCGCCACTTCATCATGGCCTTCTCCAGGGCCAAGCTGGTCGCGCAGTACAGCCAGGCGAAGCTGGGCCAGGTCTGGCAGGTGGCGACCCCGCTGCTGAACGCGGCCGTCTACTGGCTGATCTTCGGCCTGATCCTCGGCGCGGGCCGGGAGATGCCCAAGGGCGTCTACGTCCCGTTCCTGATGATGGGCATCTTCGTCTTCACCTTCACCCAGAGCTCGGTGATGGCGGGCGTCCGGGCGATCTCCGGGAACCTCGGCCTGGTGCGTGCACTGCACTTCCCGCGCGCCTCGCTGCCGGTGTCCTTCTCGCTCCAGCAGCTCCAGCAGCTGATGTACTCGATGATCGTCGTCTTCGTGATCGCCATCGCCTTCGGCAACTACCCGCGGCTCGCCTGGCTGCTGGTGATCCCGACCCTGGCGCTCCAGTTCGTCTTCAACACCGGCCTCGCCATGATCTTCGCGCGGATGGGTTCCAAGACCCCCGACCTGGCGCAGCTGATGCCGTTCGTGATGCGTACGTGGATGTACGCATCCGGCGTCATGTTCCCGATCGGGATCTACCTGGAGGACCAGCCCCAGTGGATCAGCGACGTGCTGCTGTGGAACCCGGTCGCGATCTACATGGACCTCATCCGCTTCGCGCTGATCGACGACTACGGCAGCAGCAACCTGCCTCCGCACGTCTGGGCCTTCGCGGTGGGCTGGGCCGTGGTGATCGGCATCGGCGGCTTCGTGTACTTCTGGAAGTCTGAGGAGCGTTACGGCCGTGGCTGACAACAACCGGGGGCGCGTCCCCACCGTGATCGCGGACGGCGTCCACATCGTCTACCGGGTCAACACCGGCAGCGCGGGCAAGGGTGCGGCCACCGCCGCGCTCAGCAAGATAATGCGCCGGAAGAAGGGCGACGCCCCGGGCGTCCGTCGGGTCCACGCCGTGCGCGGGGTCTCCTTCACGGCCTACCGCGGCGAGGCCATCGGCCTCATCGGCTCCAACGGCTCCGGCAAGTCCACCCTGCTGCGCGCCATCGCAGGCCTGCTGCCCTGCGAGGAGGGCAAGGTCTACACCGACGGCCAGCCCTCGCTGCTGGGTGTCAACGCGGCGCTGATGAACGACCTCACCGGCGAGCGGAACATCGTTCTCGGCGGTCTCGCGATGGGTATGAGCCGCGAGCAGATCAAGCAGCGTTACCAGAGCATCGTCGACTTCTCGGGCATCAACGAGAAGGGCGACTTCATCTCCCTCCCGATGCGTACCTATTCCTCGGGTATGGCGGCGCGCCTGCGCTTCTCCATCGCGGCGGCCAAGGACCACGACGTTCTGATGATCGACGAGGCACTGGCCACCGGTGACCGCAGCTTCCAGGTGCGTTCGGAGGACCGGATCCGCGAACTGCGGCAGAAGGCCGGCACGGTCTTCCTGGTGAGCCACAACAACAAGTCCATCCGTGACACCTGTGACCGGGTGCTGTGGCTGGAGAAGGGTGAGCTCCTGATGGACGGGCCCACCGAGGAAGTCGTCTCGGCATACGAGAAGGCCACCAACGGCTGACCTCCGGGTCGCGCGGCGCCCCCTTACGGCGCTTTTCCGCTTCACCCGAAGGCCCCCGCTGCTCAGCGCGGCGGGGGCCTCAATCGTGCTCTCGTATTTCGCGGCGACATTCGGTGGCGGAGCGAATACCCGGGAGGGCTCCGCGACGTTCTACAGCGTAAGCTGAGGCGGTCCTCAATCGCGGCAAGAGGGGACGATTCCCCGCAGGTGAAGGGCTCTGGGGCAGCCCGGGGAATCCCCGGGCGGCGTGTCCGAAATAGGATGTAATGGGTCGGCAGTGTAGAACGGGAGATGTGACGGCAATGGCTACGGGAATTCTCCGGCCCCCAGGCACAACGGCCGTCCCCGCCCCGGGCGGCGGGCGGTGACCCCGGGGCACGGCATCCGGCCCCTGTCCGACACGGTCCACGTGAGCGCCACCCTCGACAAGGCGACGGCGGAGAACTTCCCCGTCGCCCCCGTCTTCCTGCCCCGGGCCTGGCGCGACGGGCTGACGGCCGTCTACGGGTACGCCCGCCTCGTCGACGACATCGGTGACGGCGACCTCGCCCCCGGCGGCCGTGACGCCGTCCTCCTCGGTCTCGACCCCGCCGCCGTCGACGACCGGCTCGCCATGCTCGACGCCCTCGAGGCCGACCTGATGCGCGTGTTCGGCGCCGTTTCCGGCCCGCCCCGCCACCCGCTCCTGCTCGCCCTCCAGCCCGTCGTGCGCGCCCACGGCCTGACCCCCGAGCCCTTCCTCGGGCTCATCGAGGCCAACCGCCAGGACCAGCACGTCGCGCGCTACGGGACGTACGCGGACCTGGTCGGCTACTGCGAGTTGTCCGCGAACCCGGTCGGCCGCCTCGTGCTCTCCCTCACCGGCACCAGCACCCCCGAACGGATCCGCCGCTCCGACGCCGTCTGCACGGCCCTGCAGATCGCCGAACACATCCAGGACGTCGCCGAGGACCTCGGCCGCGACCGCATCTACCTGCCCGCCGAGGACATGCGCCGCTTCCACGTGACCGAGGCGGAGCTCGCGGCCCCGACCGCCGGCGCGTCCGTACGCGCCCTGATCGCATTCGAAACCGTTCGCGCACGCGAGCTGTTGAATGAAGGCACCCCGCTCGTGGGTAGCGTGCACGGCAGACTCCGGCTGCTGCTCGCGGGCTTCGTGGGAGGGGGGCGTGCGGCCCTGCGAGCCGTCACCGCCGCCGGTTTCGACGTCCTCCCCGGCCCGCCCAAGCCCACCAAGAGCGGCCTGCTCCGCGAGGTGGCCGCCGTCCTGCGCACAGCGCCGAGAAAGGGGTGAGCCCGACCGTGGAGGGCCCCACACACGTGTCCGCACCGGTCCAGGCCGCCTACAGCTACTGCGAGGCCGTCACCGGTTCCCAGGCACGCAACTTCGCCTACGGCATCCGGCTGCTGCCGAACGACAAGCGGCAGGCGATGTCCGCGCTGTACGCCTTCTCGCGGCGGGTCGACGACATCGGCGACGGCACGCTGGCGCCCGAGGCCAAGTTCGCCCGGCTCGAGGAGACCCGCGCCCTGCTCGGGCGGATCCGGGCCGAGGAGATCGACGAGGACGACACCGACCCGGTCGCCGTCGCCCTCGCGCACGCATCGCGCCGCTTCCCCATCCCGCTCGGCGGCCTCGACGAACTGATCGACGGGGTCCTGATGGACGTCCGCGGCGAGACCTACGAGACCTGGGACGACCTCAGGAACTACTGCCGCTGCGTGGCCGGGGCCATCGGGCGGCTCTCGCTCGGCGTGTTCGGCACGGTGAACGGCTCCGCCCTGGGGGCATCCGACTCCGCGCGCGCGGCGGAGTACGCCGACACCCTCGGTCTCGCCCTGCAACTCACCAACATCCTGCGGGACGTTCGCGAGGACGCGGCCAACGGGCGCACCTACCTGCCCGCCGAGGACCTCGCCAAGTTCGGCTGCTCGGAAGGCTTCCACAGCGACCGGATGCCCGTCGGCGCCGACTTCGCCGGGCTCGTCCACCACGAAGTCCGCCGCGCCCGGGCCCTGTTCGCCGAGGGCTACCGGCTGCTGCCGATGCTCGACCGGCGCAGCGGCGCCTGCGTGGCCGCCATGGCCGGCATCTACCGGCGGCTGCTGGACCGCATCGAGCGCGAGCCCGAGGCGGTGCTGCGGGGCCGCGTGTCACTGCCGCCGCACGAGAAGGCGTACGTCGCGGTGCGCGGGCTGTCCGGACTCGACGCGCGGACCGTCTCCCGCCGGAACACGCGGAGGCGAGGCTGATGACCGCGATCACCCGGCTCCCGTCGGCGGCAGCCGGTCCGGCCGCGGCGCGCACGCGCCTGCGCCCGGTGGGCCGTTCCGGCAGGGCCGGCGCCCGGGCAACCACCTCGGCGGCGGGTGCGTCTCTTCCGGCGGACTGCGACCACGAAGGCCGGGCCGCCGCACGCCGGGCGTCCTCGCCCGCCGACGACCGACCGTCCGGCCCGGACGGCCACCGCAGCACGGGGGAGGGCGCATGAACGGCATCGAGCAGCACGCGGTCGTGGTGGGCGGCGGACTCGCCGGGGTCACCACCGCCCTCGAACTCGCCGACGCAGGGCTCCGCGTCACCCTGATGGAGGGCCGCCCCCGGCTCGGCGGGCTCGCCTTCTCCTTCAAGCGCGGCGACCTCGACGTCGACAACGGCCAGCACGTCTATCTGCGCTGCTGCACCGGCTACCGGTGGTTCCTCGACCGCGTCGACGGCGCCGCCCTCGCCCCCCTCCAGGACCGGCTCGACGTCCCCGTCCTGGACGTCGCCCACCCCGGCGGCCCGCGCCTGGGCCGGCTGCGCCGCAGCGCCCTGCCCGTGCCCCTGCACCTGGCCGGATCGCTCGCCCGCTACCCGCACCTGTCCCTCGCCGAGCGCGTGAGCGTCGGCCGCGCCGCCCTCGCGCTGCGCCGCCTGGACCCCACCGACCCGGCGCTGGACGGCCTGGACTTCGCGACCTGGCTCGGCCGCTACGGCCAGTCGGCCCGCACGATCGAGGCCCTGTGGGACCTGGTCGGCGTCGCCACGCTCAACGCCACCGCCGAGCAGTCCTCGCTGGGCCTGGCCGCCATGGTCTTCAAGACCGGCCTGCTCTCCGAGAACGGCGCCGCCGACATCGGCTGGGCCCGGGTCCCGCTGGGCGAACTGCACGACACCCTCGCCCGCAAGGCGCTCGACGCGGCCGGCGTACGGACCGAACTGCGCACCCGGGTCACCGGCATCTCCCGCATGACCGAAGGGGCGTGGCGGATCGACACCGAGGACGAGTGCCTGGAGGCGGGCACGGTGGTCCTCGCCGTCCCGCAGCGCGAAGCCCACGCACTGCTGCCCGCCGGCGCCCTCCCCGACCCCGACAAGCTCCTGGACATCGGCACCGCGCCCATCCTCAACGTCCACGTGGTCTACGACCGCAAGGTGCTCAAGCAGCCCTTCTTCGCCGCCCTCGGCTCCCCGGTGCAGTGGGTCTTCGACCGCACCGACTCCTCCGGACTCCCCGACGGCGGCCAGTACCTGGCGCTCTCCCAGTCCGTCGCCCAGGACGACATCGACGAGCCCGTCTCCGTCCTGCGCGCCAAGTACCTGCCCGAGCTGGAGCGGCTGCTGCCCGCCGCGCGCGGCGCCAAGGTACGGGACTTCTTCGTCACCCGGGAGCGGACGGCCACCTTCGCCCCCACACCCGGCGTCGGCCGGCTGCGCCCCGGGGCGCGGACCGACACGCCGGGGCTCTACCTCGCCGGTGCGTGGACTGCCACGGGCTGGCCCGCGACCATGGAGAGCGCCGTCCGGAGCGGACTGAGCGCGGCGCACGCCGCACTCGCCGCGCTCGGCCGCCACCGCGAACACCCTCTGCAGGAGGCGGCATGACGAGCACCATCAGCAGCACCGGCACCACCAGCACCACGAGCACAGCACGTACAGGAACAAGAGGAGAGCCAGTGAACCCGGGGAATCCGGCTGTCGAGAACACGGATGCCAGTGTGGGCACAGCCGGAGGGGGCGTGGAGAAGGCGGACACGATCGCTCTCCTGGAACGCGGCCGTACGCTGTCGACCCCCGCGCTCCGCGCCGCCGTCGACCGGCTCGCGGCGCCCATGGACACCGTCGCCGCCTACCACTTCGGCTGGATCGACGCCCAGGGCAACGTGGCCGACGGTGACGGCGGCAAGGCCGTGCGCCCCGCGCTCGCGCTGCTCTCCGCCGAGGCCGCGGGCGCCGCGGCCGAGGTCGGCATCCCCGGCGCCGTCGCGGTCGAGCTCGTGCACAACTTCTCGCTGCTGCACGACGACCTGATGGACGGCGACGAGCAGCGCCGCCACCGCGACACGGTGTGGAAGGTGCACGGTCCGGCCCTCGCGATCCTCGTCGGCGACGCCCTGTTCGCCCTCGCCAACGAGGTGCTGCTGGAGCTCGGCACCGTGGAGGCCGGCCGCGCGACCCGCAGGCTGACCACCGCCAGCCGCAAGCTCATCGACGGCCAGGCACAGGACATCTCCTACGAGCACCGCGAGCGCGTCAGCGTCGAGGAGTGCCTGGAGATGGAGGGCAACAAGACCGGCGCCCTGCTCGCCTGCGCGGTCTCCATCGGCGCCGTCCTCGGCGGCGCGGACGACCGTACCGCCGACAAGCTGGAGGAGTACGGCTACCACCTGGGGCTCGCCTTCCAGGCCGTCGACGACCTGCTGGGCATCTGGGGCGACCCCGAGGCGACCGGCAAGCAGACCTGGAGCGACCTGCGCCAGCGCAAGAAGTCCCTGCCGGTCGTCGCCGCCCTCGCGGCCGGCGGGGAGGCGTCCGAGCAGCTCGCCGAACTGCTCGCCGCCGACGCCAAGAGCAGCGACTTCGAGAACTTCTCGGAGGAGGAGTTCGCAGCCCGCGCGGCCCTCATCGAGGCGGCCGGCGGGCGCCGGTGGACCGCCGACGAGGCACGCCGCCAGCACGCCGTCGCGATCCGGGCCCTGGACGACGTCGACATGCCGCAGCGCGTGCGCGACCAGCTCGTGGCCCTCGCGGACTTCGTCGTCGTGCGCAAGAGGTGATCGCCACCCGACAGCGGATATGAATCGCGAGTCGCCGGCCGGCGCCGCCACCTGAGGGTGGCGCGCACCGGCCGACGGCAGACCCCAGCACAGCACAGGACACTGTTCTAAGGGGAAGCCATGACAGCGACGACCGACGGCAGCGCCGAGGGCGCTGGCGCTGGCAGCGAAACCACCCCGGGCGCTCCGCCGCCCGGCTTGCCGGGCCGCGGCGCCGGCCTGGCCGCAGGCCCCCCGGCACCGCCCGCGGTGGCGCCGGTCCGGTCCGGTATGGGCGGACCGCGCGGCGAGTACGGACCACCGGGCGGGCCGCCCGGCCTGCTGGGCCGCCCCCTGCGCCCCGGGGCGGGCCCGGCCACCGGGCGCGCGGCCGCCCTGGCGCCCACCGGAGCGGGCCGGGACACGGCCCGGACCACCGGGCGGGCGAGCGCCGACCTGCGCCGGCCGCCGGACGGCGTCCGGCCGGGGGTGTACGAGGCCGCCGCGCGCGCCACCCGGAACCTGCTGGAACGCCAGGACCCCGAGGGCTGGTGGAAGGGCGACCTGGAGACCAACGTCACCATGGACGCGGAGGACCTGCTGCTGCGGCAGTTCCTCGGCATCCGGGACGAGGCCACCACCCGCGCCGCCGCCCTCTTCATCCGGGGCGAGCAGCGCGAGGACGGCACCTGGGCCACCTTCCACGGCGGACCGTCCGAACTGTCCGCCACCATCGAGGCCTACGTCGCGCTGCGCCTCGCCGGGGACGCGCCGGACGCCCCCCACATGAGCCGCGCCTCGGCCTGGATCCGGGCCCACGGCGGTATCGCCGCCGCCCGCGTCTTCACCCGGATCTGGCTGGCCCTCTTCGGCTGGTGGAACTGGGACCACCTGCCCGAACTCCCGCCCGAGCTGGTCTTCCTGCCGTCCTGGGTGCCCCTGAACATCTACGACTTCGGCTGCTGGGCACGCCAGACCATCGTGCCGCTCACCGTGGTCTCCGCGCTGCGCCCGGTCCGCTCTGCCCCCTTCGCCCTGGACGAGCTGCACGCCGATGCCCGGGTGCCCAACCCCGTCAGCAGACTCGCCCCGCTGACCAGCTGGGACGGCGCCTTCCAGCGGATGGACAAGGCCCTGCACGTCTACCGGCGGTTCGCCCCGCGCCGACTGCGCAAGGCGGCGATGGCGAGCGCCGGCCGCTGGATCATCGAACGCCAGGAGAACGACGGCTGCTGGGGCGGGATCCAGCCGCCCGCCGTGTACTCGGTCATCGCCCTGCACCTGCTCGGCTACGACCTGCGGCATCCGGTGATGCGCGCCGGACTGGAGTCCCTGGACCGGTTCGCGGTGTGGCGCGAGGACGGCGCCCGGATGATCGAGGCATGCCAGTCCCCGGTGTGGGACACCTGCCTCGCCGCGATCGCCCTGGCCGACGCGGGGCTGCGCCCCGACCACCCCGCGCTGGTCAAGGCGGCCGACTGGATGCTCGGCGAGGAGATCGTCCGCACCGGGGACTGGGCGGTGCGCCGGCCCGGGCTCGCCCCCGGCGGCTGGGCGTTCGAGTTCCACAACGACACCTACCCCGACATCGACGACACCGCCGAGGTGGTCCTCGCCCTGCGCCGGATCAAGCACCCGGACCCGGCCCGGGTCGAGGCGGCCATCGCCCGCGGGGTGTCCTGGAACCTCGGCATGCAGTCCAGGAACGGGGCGTGGGGCGCCTTCGACGCCGACAACACCAGCCCCTTCCCGAACAAGCTGCCCTTCTGCGACTTCGGCGAGGTCATCGACCCGCCCTCGGCCGACGTCACCGCCCACGTGGTGGAGATGCTCGCCTTCGAGGGCCGGGCGGGCGATGCGCGGACCCGGCGCGGCATCGCCTGGCTGCTCGCCGAACAGGAGCCGAGTGGCGGCTGGTTCGGCCGCTGGGGCACCAACTACGTCTACGGGACCGGGTCGGTGGTCCCGGCCCTCGTCGCGGCGGGCATCGCCCCGGGGCACCCCGCGATCCGGCGGGCCGTGCGCTGGCTGGAGTCCGTACAGAACGAGGACGGCGGGTGGGGCGAGGACCAGCGCTCCTACAAGGACCCGTCCTGGGCCGGAAAGGGCGCCTCCACCGCCTCGCAGACCGCGTGGGCGCTGATGGCCCTGCTGTCGGCGGGCGAGCGCGAGGGCAAGGCCGTCGAGCGGGGCATCGCGCATCTGGTGGAGACCCAGCGGGAGGACGGCACCTGGGACGAGCCGTACTTCACCGGGACCGGCTTCCCGTGGGACTTCTCCATCAACTACCACCTGTACCGGCAGGTGTTCCCGCTCACCGCGCTCGGCCGCTACCTGTACGGCGAACCGTTCGCCCCGGCCGGGGAGGCGTGATGTCCGCCGCGGGCGGGGACCGGGCTCCGGGCCCCGACCCGCTGCTGGTGGCCTGCGCGCTGCGCATCGAGCAGGCCGCCCTGCGCAGCGCCGGCCGCGGCCCGGGGCGCGGATCGGCCGCCGGGCACACCCTGCTGCGCACCGGGATGGGCCCGAGCGCCGCCGAGCGGGCCGTCGGCCGGGCCCTGGAGCGGCCCGGGATGGATCGGGCCGCGGTCCTCGCGACCGGGTTCTGCGCCGGGCTGGTCCCCGGTATGCACCCCGGTGACCTGGTCGTCGCGGGGGAGACCCGGGACCTGCAGGGAACCGTCACCTGCACCGGCAGCGCCCTGCTCGCCGAGGCACTGGCCCGGGCCGCCCCGGGCCGGACCGTGCACACCGGCGCGCTGACCGGATCCGACCACGTCGTCCGCGGACAGGAGCGCGCGCAGCTGCGCGCCACCGGCGCGATCGCGGTCGACATGGAGTCCGCGGCCACCCTGTGGGCCGCCACCAGGGGCGGTGACCGCCCCGTTGCGGCCGTCCGGGTGATCGTGGACGCTCCGGAGCACGAGCTCGTCCGTATCGGCACGGTTCGCGGGGGAATATCGGCCTTCCGTGTCCTGCGTGCCGTACTGCCCGCGTTTCATGAATGGCACCGTTCGTTGCTGCTCCCCAGGAGGTGAGCCAGATGGCCATGCCGCTGCGCCAGTCCATCAGGGTCGGGACGTATCTTCTCGAACAAAAGCTCCGCAAGCGCGAGAAGTTCCCCCTGATCGTCGAACTGGAACCGCTCTACGCCTGCAACCTGGCCTGTGAGGGGTGCGGGAAGATCCAGCACCCGGCCGGGGTGCTCAAGCAGCGCATGCCGGTCGCCCAGGCGGTCGGCGCCGTGCTGGAGTCCGGTGCGCCCATGGTGTCCATCGCGGGCGGCGAGCCCTTGATGCACCCGCAGATCCACGAGATCGTCCGACAGTTGGTGGCGCGCCGCAAGTACGTGTTCCTCTGCACCAACGCGATGCTGCTGCGCAAGAAGATCGAGAAGTTCACGCCTTCCCCGTACTTCGCCTTCGCCGTGCACATCGACGGGCTGCGCGAGCGCCACGACGAGTCGGTGGCCAAGGAGGGCGTGTTCGACGAGGCGGTCGCGGCCATCAAGGAGGCGAAGAGGCGCGGTTTCCGGGTGACGACCAACTCCACCTTCTTCAACACCGACACCCCGCAGACGATCATCGAGGTGCTCAACTACCTCAATGACGACCTCCAGGTCGACGAGATGATGATCTCGCCCGCCTACGCCTACGAAAAGGCTCCCGACCAGGAGCACTTCCTGGGCGTCGAGCAGACCCGGGAACTCTTCAGGAAGGCCTTCGCGGGTGGCAACCGGCGGCGCTGGCGGCTCAACCACTCCCCGCTCTTCCTGGACTTCCTGGAAGGAAAGGCCGATTTCCCCTGCACGGCCTGGGCCATTCCGAATTACTCCCTCTTCGGGTGGCAGCGCCCCTGCTATCTGATGAGCGACGGCTACGTGCCGACGTACCGCGAGCTCATCAATGACACCGACTGGGACAAGTACGGCCGCGGAAAGGACCCGCGCTGCGCGAACTGCATGGCGCACTGCGGCTACGAACCCACCGCCGTCCTCGCCACCATGGGCTCCCTCAAGGAGTCCCTGCGTGCGGCCCGGGAGACGATCGCCAGCAACCGGGACAAGTCGGCATGACCGCGCGGTCACCGGAGGAACGGGGCGGCCGGGGCAAGGGCTTCGACCTCGGCGCCCTGCTGGCCGAGCGCGGGGCCGAACGCTACGAGCTGCACGCCAGGCACCTCAACCACCAGCTGCCCCGGATGCTGCACACCATCGGCTTCGACAAGGTCTACGAGCGGGCCGAGGGCGCCCACTTCTGGGACGCCGAGGGCAACGACTACCTGGACATGCTGGCCGGGTTCGGGGTGATGGGCCTGGGCCGGCACCACCCGGTCGTCCGCCGCGCCCTGCACGACGTCCTGGACGCCCAGCTCGCCGACCTCACCCGTTTCGACTGCCAGCCGCTGCCCGGACTGCTGGCCGAGAAGCTGCTCTCGTACAGCCCGCACCTGGACCGGGTCTTCTTCGGCAACAGCGGTACCGAGGCCGTGGAGACGGCCCTGAAGTTCGCCCGGTACGCCACCGGGCGCCCCAGGATCCTCTACTGCGACCACGCCTTCCACGGGCTGACCACCGGCTCCCTCTCGGTGAACGGGGAGGGCGGCTTCCGCGACGGCTTCGCCCCGCTGCTCCCCGACACCAGGATCGCGCTGGGGGACCTCGCCGCCCTGGAGCGCGAGCTGAAGCGCGGGGACGTGGCCGCCTTCGTCGTCGAGCCGATCCAGGGCAAGGGGGTGCTGGCCGCCCCACCCGGTTTCCTGCTCGCCGCGCAGGAGATGCTGCACCGTCGCGGGGCGCTGCTGATCGCGGACGAGGTGCAGACCGGCCTCGGGCGTACCGGGGACTTCTACGCCTACCAGCACGAGCCGGGCGTGGAGCCGGACCTGGTGTGCGTGGCGAAGGCGCTGTCGGGCGGCTACGTGCCGGTCGGCGCCACCCTGGGCAAGGACTGGATCTTCAAGAAGGTCTACTCGTCCATGGACCGGGTCCTCGTGCACTCCGCGAGCTTCGGCTCCAACGCCCAGGCGATGGCGGCGGGCCTGGCGGTGCTGTCCGTCATGGAGGACGAGGAGGTCGTCGCCAACGCCCGGGCCATGGGCGACCTGCTGCGGGGGCGGCTCGCCGCGCTGGTCGACGAGTACGAGCTGCTGCACGAGGTGCGGGGGCGCGGGCTGATGATCGGCATCGAGTTCGGCCGGCCGTCCTCGCTGGGCCTGCGCAGCCGGTGGACCATGCTGCAGGCGGCCCGCAAGGGGCTCTTCGCGCAGATGGTCGTGGTGCCGCTGCTCCAGAAGCACCGGATCCTCACCCAGGTCTCCGGGGACCACCTGGAGGTGATCAAGCTGATCCCGCCGCTGATCGTGGACGAGCGGGACGTGGACCGGTTCGTCGGCGCCTTCCGCGAGGTCATGGACGAGGCGCACGGTGGGTCCGGGCTGATCTGGGACTTCGGCAGGACGCTGGTGAAGCAGGCCGTCGCCGCGCGCTGACGGCCTGCCGACCCGGCGGGGAACCGGTCCCCGCCGCGTCAGACCAGGAGCCGGTCGCGCAGCCGGTCGAGGGTCTCGGGCCGCAGCCCGAGGCCCTCCGTCAGGTAGCGGTCCACCCCGCCCCAGATCTCGTCGATGGTATCGAAGGCGGCCACCAGGTACTCGGCGCGGGCGTCGAAGAGCGGTGCGAGCAGCTCCATCACCTCGGGGGAGCGGGCGCCCGCCGACTCGTCGGTGCGGCGCACGCGGTAGCGGCGGTGCGGGGCGTTCGACTCCAGGTAGTCCGTGACGATCGCCTCGCGCTCGACGCCCAGCGCGAGCAGGGTGACGGCGATCGACAGGCCGGCCCGGTCCTTCCCGGCCGCGCAGTGCATGAGCGCGGGGACGCTGTCCTCGGCGAGGGCGTGCACGACTCGGCTGTGCTCGGCGGTGCGCTGCCGGATGATCCCGCGGTACGAGTTCGACATCCGGGCCGCCGCCTTGCCGTCGCCCAGGATCCCGCGCAGCTGGACGAGGTCGCCGTCGCGGACCAGCCGCCAGAACTCCCGCCCGTCGGCCGGGTCCGAGAGCGGGATGTTGACGTTCCGGACGCCGGGCAGTTCGACGTCCGGCCCCTCCAGGGCGTGGTCGGCGCCGTTGCGGAAGTCGAAGATGGTGTGGAGGCCGAGCGAGGCGAGGAACTCTGCATCGCTTTCGGTGGCATGTGCGAGATGTCCGCTTCGGAACAGTCGTCCCGTCATGACCGTTCGTCCATCGGAAGTCGGCAATCCGCCCACATCGCGGAAATTGCGCACTCCGGTCAGCTCCGGCTCCTGTATCTGCTGGGTCAAAACAACTCCTCCGCCGCGTCCTGGGTCCAGTGTCCGAATTACACTACTTGGCGCCAACTTGCCATATCCGGAGGCGAGATCGGGCACGTCCCCGTGAGCCAGATCATACGGTGACCGTGAGTGCCTGATCGCTAAAGGCGAATGGCCGGGTCGGGGCGGCTGTTGACGGTCGGGAATGGACAGAGGGTGACCGGAATTCCTCCGGTCCCTCATGCCTGTTATTCCGTCAGGGAATTCGCGGCTTGTAGGGCGTGGCCGCAAGGGATTACCTTCGCGATCGATCCGGGCGGAACGCCAAATCCTGCCGCCTCCCGGAAACCGCATCCGACCTATTCGTGCGGCAGGAGCGGGGGAACCAGGTAAGCCGCCGGCCCGGAGATCTTTTCACCGGGACGGCTCGGGGTGAAGCCGTTCATGTCCCGTACATGTACGGCCGGACATCTCCAGTCCGAACCCGACAGCTCACCTCGCAGGCGCCGGAGAGGAATTCGTCATGCCTGCAAAGGGTAAGCACCGCCGTCCCAAGTCCCTTTCCCTTTCGCGCGGTTTCGCCGTCGCCGGAACCGGTGGCGCCGCCCTCGCGCTGCCGCTGATCGGTGCCGCCGGCGCCCACGCGGCCGGTGCTCCGGCCGCCGCTCCCGCGGTGGCCCCCGCGGTGGCCCCGCAGGTTCCGGTCGCGCTGCGGACGGCGCCCGTCGCCGCCGTGCAGGCCGCGCCGTCCGTCTACACGGTGGTGCCGGGCGACTACCTCTCCAAGATCGCCGCGGAGCGCCACCTGTCCGGCGGCTGGGAGCAGCTGTACGCCGACAACCGCGAGGCCGTCGGCAGCAACCCGTCGCTGATCCACCCGGGCCTGAAGCTGACCCTCGGCGGTGCGGGCAAGGCGGCTCCGGCCCCGGCCGCCGCCGAGGCCGACGCGAAGCCGGCCCGGCAGGCCGCGCCGAAGCAGGAGCGCAAGCAGGCCCCGAAGGCCGCCCCGGCGCAGCGGGAAGCCGCCGCCGAGGCCCCGGCCGAGGCCCCCGCCGCACCGCAGTCGGCCGCCGGCTTCGTGGCCCCGGTCAGTGGCGGGATCTCCACCCAGTACAAGGTCGCCGGCAGCATGTGGTCCTCCGGCTACCACACCGGCGTCGACTTCATCGCCAGCTCCGGCACCAGCGTCAAGGCCGTCGGCGCGGGCACCGTGGTCTCCGCCGGCTGGAGCGGCTCGTACGGCAACGAGGTCGTCATCCGCCACGCGGACGGCAAGTACTCCCAGTACGCCCACCTCTCCCAGCTCTCCGTCTCCTCCGGCCAGAGCGTCACCGCCGGGCAGAGCATCGGCCTCTCCGGCTCCACCGGCAATTCGACCGGCCCGCACCTGCACTTCGAGATCCGCACGAGCCCGTCCTACGGCTCGGACCTGGACCCGATCGCGTACCTCCGCTCGAAGGGCGCGAGCCTCTGACGGCACCCGCCGACGGACCACGACACGCGTGAGGCCGGGACCCGAGGGGGGTCCCGGCCTCACGCGTACTTATTCCTTGTCCCGCGCGTGGTACAGATCACGGTCCGTCAACCCCTCATTACGTTGGCGTAGGTTGCTTGCGAGAGTGAAGGATGTTGTCCCGTGGCAGCGACGACGACGAAACTCAAGACCATCGGCTCGTACGCGGCGATCGGGGACAGCTTCACCGAAGGCGTGGGGGACCCGGGACCCGGGGATTCCTATCTCGGCTGGGCGGACCGGCTCGCCGTGCTCCTGGCCGACCAGCGCGAGGAACACGACTTCCGTTACGCGAATCTGGCGGTGCGGGGGAAGCTCCTCGACCAGATCGTGGCCGACCAGCTCCCGCGAGCCAAGGCCCTCGCGCCGGACCTCGTGACCTTCTGCGCGGGCGGCAACGACATCATCCGGCCCGGGACCGACCCGGACGACGTGGCGGAGCGCTTCGAGGCGGCCGTGGCCGACCTCACCGGGGCCGTCGGCCAGGTCATGATCACCACGGGCTTCGACACCCGCGGCGTACCGGTGCTCAAGCACCTCCGCGGCAAGGTCGCGACGTACAGCGCGCACGTCCGCGCCATCGCCGACCGCTACGACTGCCCGGTGCTCGACCTCTGGTCGCTGAAGTCCGTTCAGGACCGGCGGGCCTGGGACACCGACCGGCTGCACCTGTCGCCCGAGGGCCACACGCGGGTCGCGCTGCGCGCCGCGCAGGTGCTCGGCCTGGAGGTGCCGGCCGACCCGGACCAGCCGTGGCCCCCGCAGCGGCCGCGCGGTTCGGTGGACGTGACCCGCGACAACATCCAGTGGGCCCGCGATCACCTCGTGCCGTGGATCGGCCGGCGGCTGCGCGGGGAGTCCTCCGGGGACCACGTGGAGGCCAAGCGGCCGGACCTGCTGCCGCTGTAGCCGGGTCGGGGGCCGCAAGCGGAATCCTTCGGGGCCGGTGTGCGTTGGGATGGTCGTAGACCGACGACCATCCTGACCCCATCCTCCCTGGAGGCGCTTTGACCGGCTCCCGTCCCTTGCGTCCGCGGCTGCGTGCCCTGCGGCCCGAAGCCTTCGGCGCGGACCCGTCCGGTGCCCGGCTGGAGCGGATCCGCCGCTCGCCGAACTTCGCCGACGGCGTCTTCCAGAACCCGGTCGGGGCCCGGAACAGGCCCTCGGGCTCGATGACGGAGTTCGCCAAGATCTACTTCCACCGGGAGCAGCGGGTCAGGCGCAGCCCCGCCGCGCCGATCCCGGTCCACCCGACGACCCTCGCGGACCTGGCGAAGCCGCCCGCGAGCGGCCTGCGGCTGACCTGGATGGGGCACTCCAGCGTGCTCGCGGAGATCGACGGGCGGCGGGTGCTGTTCGATCCGGTGTGGGGCGAGCGGTGCTCCCCCTTCCCCTTCGCCGGGCCCAAGCGGCTGCACCCGGTACCGGTCCCGCTGGCCTCCCTGGGCCCGGTCGACGTCGTGGTCATCTCGCACGACCACTACGACCACCTCGACCTGCCGACGATCAAGGAGCTGGCCGGCACGGACACGGTCTTCGCCGTTCCGCTGGGCGTCGGCGCGCACCTGGAGCGCTGGGGCGTACCGGCCGGCCGGCTGCGCGAGCTGGACTGGAACGAGAGCACCGAGATCGCCGGCCTCTCCCTCACGGCGACCCCCGCCCGGCACTTCTGCGGCCGCGGCCTGCGCAATCAGCAGCACACCCTGTGGGCCTCCTGGGTCGTCGCGGGCGACGAGCACCGGATCTACCACAGCGGGGACACCGGTTACTTCCCCGGATTCGAGGAGATCGGTGCCGAGCACGGGCCCTTCGACGCCACGATGATCCAGATCGGCGCCTACTCGGAATACTGGCCCGACATCCACATGACTCCCGAAGAGGGCATGCGCGCCCATCTCGACCTGCAGGGCGGCACCCCGCACGGCACGATGCTGCCGATCCACTGGGGCACCTTCAACCTGGCCCTGCACCCGTGGGACGAGCCGGGCGAGGGCACGCTGACCGCGGCCGAGGGGGCGGGAGCGGCCATCGCGCTGCCGATCCCGGGCCAGCCGTTCGAGCCCGGCGCCTCCGGCGCTCCGCACACGCCGTGGTGGCGGCCCTTCGTCGCCGGGGCCACGGCGGGCGGGCGGGTCGACGGTCCTTCGTCCGTGCCCCCGCTGGGCGCCGGGGCGGTGGCGGGGACGGCAGCGCGGGTGGGGTCCGCGGCAGCCGGCGGACAGGAGAAGCCGGAGTCCGTCGGGTCGTAGCGCACCACGTGGACGGAGGGACCGGCCGCCCCGGTGCATCGGGGCGGCCGGCGGCCGTCCGGACCGGTCCGTCCGGCCGCGGCGGGGCGGCGCCGGGGCGGTCCACAGGGCCCGACCGGCGCATTCGGGCTGCTGTGCGAGCGCTCCACCGGGAGCGGGAAGCACCCCCACGAAGTTCGCAAACTGGTACTCCCGGGCGTGGCGGTGGGGTCTAGCGTGGGTATTCGGTGATCAACACCGGGCCCCGGGAACGCTGGGGGCCGGGCCCCACGTACCGAGGACCCAGATGTCCGGATTCCGCGCCGCCCGCCACGCCCCGTCGAGACACGCCGTCACCGGTCCCGGCCGGCAGATACGCCCCCAGCTGGTGCGCGCCGCCGTACTGCCCACGCTCGCCGCCGGGCTCAGCGGCGCCGCCGCGGTGATCTTCACCCTCCAGCTCGGCGGGGGAGCGGGCGAGCGCGACGCCCGGCTGTGGCCGGTGCTCACCGGCTGCGCCCTCCTCGTGATCGGCGCCCTCGCGGCCGCCCTTCTCGGGGCCCAGCGCGCCGCCAAGGCCGTACGGGACCGGTGCGAGGCGCTGCGCCGCTCCAGCGTGCGCGGCCGCCACGAGCTGCGCACGGCCGCCGACCGGCTGGACCGGGGCGAGACCCCGTCCCGCCCGGTGCGCGGTGGCCCGAGCTCCCCGCCCCCCGGCGGGGACCCGGCCGGCCTGGACGAGTTCTGGCTGCTCTCCCAGGAGCTGCGCACTGCCCGCGAGCAGGCGCACACCACCCTGCTGCGGCTGGCCGGCCCGGCCGCCCCGTCCGACAGCGAGCGCAAGGTCGAGGTCTTCGTCAACCTCGCGCGGCGCCTCCAGTCCCTCGTGCACCGCGAGATCTCGCTGCTGGACGAGCTGGAGGACACGGTCGAGGACCCGGACCTGCTCAAGGAGCTCTTCCACGTCGACCACCTCGCCACCCGGATCCGCCGGCACGCCGAGAACCTCGCCGTACTGGGCGGCGCCGCCTCCCGGCGTCAGTGGACCCGTCCCATCGACCTGAGCGAGGTGCTCCGCTCCTCGGTGGCGGAGGTCGAGCAGTACACCCGGGTCAAGGTCGTGCCCCCGGCCGGCGGCAGCGTCCGCGGGCATGCCGTCGCGGACGTGGTGCACCTGCTGGCCGAGCTCGTCGAGAACGCCACGGTGTTCTCGGCCCCTGACACGGACGTGGTGCTGCGTGCGGAGCGGGTGACCGCCGGGATCGCCGTCGAGGTGGAGGACCGGGGGCTCGGCATGCCGGCCGAGGAACAGCACCGGATGAACGCCCTGCTCGGGGACCCCGACCAGGTCAGCGTCCGGAACCTGCTGGCGGACGGACGGATCGGCCTGTTCGTGGTGTCGGCACTGGCCCGCCGGCACGGGATCGCCGTCGAGCTCAAGTCCAACATCTACGGCGGTGTGCTCGCCGTGCTGGTGCTGCCGCAGGAAGTGCTGGGCGCCGAGGCACCGACCGCGGCCGAGGCGGCGGGGGGCTCCCGGGCCACCTCGTGGGGGACCGGGCAGGGGGCGGCGGCCGCGCCGCTGGAGCCGGTCCGGATGCACCTGCCGGGGGCCGGGCCGCGCCCCGCACCCGTACCGGTGACCGTCGCGGAACCGGCGCCCCTGCCCGCGCCGCGGTCCGGTACGCCGGTCGGGCCCGTGCCCTCCCCCCGGACCGGTGCCGATCCCGCGTTCGGTCCTCCGTCCGATCCGCCGCCCGGCGTCGGCGCGATGACCTGGGCGGCGCCCGCCACGGCCCCCCGGGGCGGTCCCGCGCCGGATCCGGGGACCGGGGCGGTGGCCTGGTCGGCCCCCGAGCCCCCGTCCCCTTGCGCACCCGGCGGGCCCGACCTGGGGGACCGGCCCCTGCTGCCCCGGCGCCGCGCCCAGGAGCACCTCGCGCCCCAGCTGCGCGAGGCCCCCGCTCCCCGCCGGGCCGCGGACCCCGAGCAACCCGTCCACGACCCGGGCCTGATGGCCGCCTTCCAACGCGGCTTCGGCCTCGCCCAGTCGGAGAACCAGGTATGACCCCGACCCCTGATCCCCTCAGCAAGGAGCGCACCCCCATGGGCGGCGAAGTGGCGACGAAGACCGGCAGCCGGCTCTCGGATCTCGACTGGCTGCTCAGCGGCCTGGTGCAGCGCGTGCCGTACACGCGCAGCGCCGTACTGCTCACCGCGGACGGGCTCGTGACCTGTGTGTACGGGCTGGACGCCGACAGCGCCGACCATATGGCGGCCCTCGCGTCCGGGCTGTACTCGCTGGGCCGCAGCGCGGGCTCCCGCTTCGCGGCCGGGGCCGACGTGCGGCAGGTGGTGGTCGAACTGGACACCGCGCTCGTCTTCGTCTGCGCCGCCGGATCCGGGACCTGCCTGGCGGTCCTCGCCGACCGGGAGGCCGACGCCGGGGTGCTCGGCTACGAGATGGCGATGCTGGTCAAGAGCGTCCGTCCGTGCCTCGCGGCCCCGCCGCGGCGGCCCGTCGCCGACGTGGAGCGATGAGGGTCCGCGGGACGGGGGCGTACGCGAAGGGGCGGGACACACCGTGGCTCGACGACTCGGCGGGCCGGGTGATGCGCCCGTACACCGCCAGCGGGGGGCGGACCAGACCGGGCGTCGCGCTCGACCTGCTCTCGCTGGTGACGGCGACCGGGGTGCGGCCGCGCGTCCCGCTCGGTGCGGAACACATCCTTGCGCTGCGGATCTGCGCGGGCGCCGCGAGCGTCACCGTGGCCGAGGTGGCCGGGCAGCTGCGGCTGCCGGCCGTGGTGGTGAAGGTGCTGCTGGCCGACCTGATGGAACACGGGGCCCTGATGGCGCAGGCGCCGCGGTTCCCGCCCAGCGGCTCCTTCGCCGCCGATGACCGGTCCCTGCTCCTGGCGGTGCTCGATGGCCTGCGCAAACGACTGTGACGCCCCCGCTCCCGTGCCCCCTTCCGCTCCCGCGTCCGCCGCCGGATCCCCGCCCGTGACGCTGAAGATCCTGGTCGCGGGCGGGTTCGGGGCGGGCAAGACCACCTTCGTGGGCGCGGTGAGCGAGATCGAACCGCTCTGCACGGAGGAACTGATCGGCGGCCTCGGAGCGGGCGCCGATCCGCTGCACGGGGTCGAGGAGAAGACCACGACGACCGTCGCGCTCGACTTCGGCCGGATCACCCTCGACGAGCGCCACGTGCTCTACCTCTTCGGCACGCCCGGGCAGCACCGCTTCTGGTTCCTCTGGGAGGAGCTGTGCACGGGCGCGCTCGGGGCGGTGGTGCTCGCCGACACCCGCCGCCTGGCCGACTGCTTTCCCGCCGTGGACTTCTTCGAGCGGCGCGGCATCGGCTTCATCCTCGCCGTCAACGAGTTCGACGGCGGTCACGTCTATGCGCCCGACGAGGTCCGCGAGGCGGTGGGGCTCGGGCCCGAGGTACCGGTCGTACGGTGCGACGCGCGCCTGACCAGTTCCGGGACGGGGGCGCTGGCCGCCCTCGTCCGTCATCTGTTGTGCATGTCTTCGGAGTCGGGGGAACCGTTATGACCTACTACGAATCGACCGGACATCTGCTGCTCACACCGGTGGACCGGGAGGCGCCGGTGCGCTCCGTCCGGTTGCGCGAGCTGGGCCTGGGGGAGCGTACGGACGCCGAACTGGACGCCTTCGCGCGGCGCGTCGCGGGCACGCTCGGCGCACCGCACGCGGGGGTCAACTTCATCGGCGAGGAGCGGCAGTTCTTCGCCGGACTGCATCACGCCGCCGAGGCCCCGGCCAGCGGCTACCCGGCGCGGGTGCTGGCCCGCGACCAGGGCTACTGCCCGCACGTGGTGGTGCGGCGGCGGGCGCTGGTGCTGGAGGACGTACGGGACTTCGCGCGCTTCGCGGGCAACGCGGTCGTGGACGAGAGCGGGGTGCGGTCGTACGTGGGCGCGCCGCTCCTGGACCGGCGCGGGATCGTGCTGGGCACGGTGTGCGCGGTGGACGTGGTCCCGAGGCGGTGGGGGACCGAGGGGCTCACCACGGTGAAGGAGCTGGCGGCGGAGCTGGTGGCGCTGGTGCACGAACGGGAGGACCGGGGGCAGGTCCCCGGGGCGGTGGCGGGGGAGGACCGGCGGGGGTGAGCGGGATTGTCGGTGGCGGGCGCTACGGTCGCGGGACAAGGGTTTCCGGTGGCTGGAGAGGAGTCTCGGGGATGGCCGCAACCGCGCAGGACGTCCGCCTGATCGCGCTGTCGCTCCCGGACAGCACGGAGAAGCCCGCGTGGGGCATGCCGACCTTCCGGGTCGGCGGGAAGATCTTCGTCTCGCTGGCCGACGACGACACCTCGATCGGGGTCAAGTGCCCGAAGGAGGACCGGGCGGAGCTGATCGCGGCGGAGCCGGAGAAGTTCTTCCTGCGCGCCGGCCACGACGACAACTACGCCTGGATCCGGGTCCGGCTGGCGGCGCTGCAGAGTACGGGCGAGCTGCGCTCCATCCTGATCGACTCCTGGCTCCAGGCGGCGCCCAAGCGTCTGATCGCCGCCCATCCGGAGCTGACCGGCGCCACGGGCTGAGCCGGCGGAATCGACGGATCCGCTGCCGAACCGGTCACATTTTGAGGAAGGACCGTGGCGATTGGTCTGTTCTGCGGCATTCGTCGAACGGAGGTGCCACTGCATGTCGGCTAGCCTCCGGAAGTGAACCTGACCAAACGCTCGTCTGCCCGGCGTGCCGCGCGAGGCGCGGCCGAGGGCGGCACTTCTTCCGCTGCTGCGCGGCTGGGTTGGCTGGACGCCCTTCGCGGTATCGCGGCGCTCTCCGTCGCCATGTATCACCTGGCGCTGCCGTTCTACTGGGTGCCGCACGGCACCCGGGTGCCCTATTACCTGGACCCGGGCATCTTCGGGGTCGTGCTGTTCTTCCTGGTGAGCGGATACATCATCCCGGCCTCACTGGAGCGGCGCGGCGACATACGCGCCTTCTGGGTCGGCCGCATCTTCCGGATCTACCCGGTCGTCATCCTCACGGTGGTCGCCTCGCTGCTGATCCTGCCCCGGGCGCACACGGTGATCGCGGACTGGGGCTTCCAGCACGGGCTGCTGTCACTGGTCGGCAACGGGCTGATGATCCAGGACCTCATGGGCATCCCCAACGTGATCGGCGTGATGTGGACCCTCACGTACGAGATGGTCTTCTACTACTTCGTCACGGCACTGTTCGCACTGGGCTGGCACCGCAAGAGCGCGCCCATAGCCGTCGGCTTCGCCGCGGTGGCCCTGCTCCTCGGCGGCTGGCTCGCCCTCGGCGCGATCTCGGTGAACCTGACGTCCACCCGCCACCTGGTCGTGGCCTGCGCCACCATCGTGCTGATGGCGATGGCGTGCATCATGACCGGCAAGCCGGCGCTGACCCGGACCGGAGCGGTGCTCCTGGGTGGCCTCGGCCTCCTGCTGATCACGCTCAACAGCCGGGCCGCGGCCTTCGAGACCATGATGATCTTCGCGACCATGTTCTCCGGCACCGTGCTGTACCGCCTGGAGCACCGCCAGATCGAACGTGCCCAGGCCCTCCTGTCCTGCGCCTTCGTCGTCGCCTGCGGCTTCCTCGTCGGCTACCTGTACAACCGGGGCCCGGCCCTCTCGCGGACCTGGAGCGAGTCGTGGATGGCCTGGTCCTTCGCCTACGCGGGCGCGTGGGCGGTCTTCGCCGTGGGCATGCTGCTGCGGAAGCGCCGCTTCCCGCGCTGGCTGAGCTGGCTCGGCGCGATCAGCTACTCGCTGTACCTCCTGCACAACCCGGTGATCCACGGCATGAAGTGGCTGCTGGAAGGACGTGCCCCGTTCGAGAGCTGGACCGGCCGCTTCGTCCAGTTCGGCGTGTTCACGGCCGTGCTGCTGCTCCTCAGCTACCTCACCTATCGCCTGGTGGAGCTGCCCTTCCAGAACCTGGGCCGCCGCGTCCTGAAGGCCGCGACCCGGCCGCGTTCCCGGGACGCGCTGACAGCGGCGCAGACGGACGCGCAGACGGACGCGCAGGCGCACGCCGCGGCGGACGCGCACGCCGACGCGCAACCGTCGGCGGAAAAGGTGGGCGCGACCACCCCATGAAGTGCGGTATCGTTCTCCTGCGCGTTCAACCAGGGGAAAGCCCAGGTCAGCGCGCATCGGGACGTGGCGCAGCTTGGTAGCGCACTTGACTGGGGGTCAAGGGGTCGCAGGTTCAAATCCTGTCGTCCCGACTCGTAAGAGTCGTAGACCGAAGGGCCGATCCGGAGCAATCCGGATCGGCCCTTCGGTCGTTCTCCACCCTCCCGGACGTGCTGCGGCCGAGGTCAGGCGGTCGCGCCCGTGTCGGCCTCCCGGTGCATGCCGGCGCACAGCGCCCAGACCACGAACAGGTTGACGGCGACCAGGGTCAGGGCCCACCAGGGGTAGTACGGCACCCACAGGAAGTTCGCGATCGCCGCCAGGCCGGCGACGGCCACACCGAAGAACCGCGCCCACAGGGCTCCGGTGAACACCGCGCAGCCGGCGATGACGAGGGCGATGCCCAGGATCAGGTGGACCCAGCCCCAGCCCGTCAGGCTGAACTCGAACACGTAGTGCCGCGTCACGACGAACAGATCGTCCCTGGCGAGGGCCGCGATCCCCTCGAAGATCGCCATCGCGCCGCCGAAGACCATCAGGGCGCCCGCCGTGATCGTGGTGCCCGATGTGGGCGCGTGCCAGGCGCTGGGCTGCTGGCTTGTCCGGGGTCTGCTGGCGTCACTGGCCATGTCGATCTCCTCGGTGACAGAGCCGACCTGGCGCGCCAGGATCGGCGATCCCCCGATTCAGCGTGTCACGGTCACCCTCCGTCGGCACTCCGGCCGGACGGTGGGGCCGATTCCGGACGAATCCTCAGACGGCCCCACCGTCCGGTCGGCAGACGGCCTAGCGCGGACCGGCCAGGACGGGGTGCGGGGCCGGGGTGCCCGCGGGCCGGTCGGGCCACTCGCGGTGGGGCCGGGCCCCGATGGGCGGCCGTCGCGACAGATTGGCGCTGATCATCGCCGCCGCGCGGGCCACGGACTCGCCCAGCGGGGCGATCTGCCCGGCCTCCAGGCTGGTCGCCGCCACGGCGGCCACCACCTGCCCGGACGCGGAGAGTATCGGCGCCGACACACACGAGAGGGAGCTCACGCACTGCCCGTACTCGAACGCGAGCCCCCGCTCCCTGGCCTGCGCGACCTCCCTGGCCCACGAGGAGGCCGTGCGCCCCGCGGGTGGCTCGCCCGACGGGGCCGAGGCCGCCAGGATCAGCTCGGCCGCGCTCCCGGGCGGCAGTACGACGCCCGAGCTGAGCGGAAACACGTCGTCCACCTCGCCGCGCAGCCCCCCGACGACGATCGTCTGCCCCGCCTCGGCCACCGACAGGCTGAGGCTGAGCCGGCCGCTCGCCGAGGCGAGCTCGCGCAGCGGCCGGGCCGATGCCGCGCGCAGCGCACGCGCGGGGTGCCATGCCTGTCCCAGCCGGAAGGTCCGGGCCCCGAGACGATAGCGGCCGGCGCGGCTCTGCACCGCGCCCAGTGCCACCAGCTGCCCCAACAGCCGGTGGGCGGTGGCCTTCGGCAGTTCCGCGTCCGTCGCCAGGCGGGTCAGGCCGACTTCGTCGCCCTGCGCGAGCACCTCCATCAACGCGAACGCACCCTCGAGTACGCCCCGCCCCTCTGCACCGGATCTGGCCATGGGCGGTCCCCCTTTCCCATCTGGTCCCATCGGTCGGATGGGTCCAGAACTCCCCGTTCGTCCCGGATCGTTGGAGGTAACGGTGGTGCCGTGCCCCGTTCACCGGTCCGTTGAATGGACCAGATCATTGCCCGTGTGTTGCGATCGCGCCAGTGTGTTCTCGTCCAAGTGACGGAACGTTACGGCGACCCCAGGGGAGCCCGAAGGACCGTCCGCCCGGAACGAAACAAGGAGGATCCGATGAGCGCGATCAAGACGAGCGCCAAGCAGTTCAAGTACGTCATGGGCGCCATGACGGCGGTCTTCTTCGCCACCTGTTCCGCCAGCTGACGATGAAGTGAGGGGTGGGAGCGGCGCGCCGCTCCCACCCCTTCGCCACGCCCCAGGGAGGTATGAGTGCTGGAGACCGGTGTCCGCCAGGTACGGGTGGCCATGGCGATGGTGTTCGGCCGGCGGCTGAACGTACGGGCCGTCGAGCGGCTGGTCGCCGACGCCCTCCTCACGCTGGAGGAGTTCGGCTCGCTCGGCGACGACGTGGACGAACTGGCCGACGGACCGTTCGCCGATCCCGACGAGCGCCGGGACCTGCAGAACCGCGCGCTCCAGCGGACCGTGCGCCGACTGGCCAAGCACTCCCCCTTCTACCGGGAGCGGCTCGCCGGCATCGACCTCGACGGCCTGACCGCCGAGACGCTCACCAGGATTCCGGTGACCCGCAAGGCCGACCTCATCGACCGGCCCGCCGATTTCCTGTGCAGCACCCCCTACCTGGCGACCCAGACGACCGGTACCACCGGCCGCCCGGTGCAGATCTGGCTCTCCCGCTACGAGATGGAACTCTGGCCCGCACTCATCGCCCTGTCCCTGGTGCTGCGCGGCGATCTCGGGCCCGGCGACCGCATGCAGATCAACCTCAGCTCGCGGGCGACGGCCGCCGTGCAGGAGGACGTCGAGGTGTGCCGGCTCGCCAACGCCTCGTGCCACGTCGTGGGACAGATCCCGCCGGAGGAGTCCGTCGAGCACCTGCTCACCCCGGTCGGCGGAACCCGGCCCACCATCCTCACGGGCAACCCCAGTTACCTCGGCCAGCTGGTGACCGCCGCGCGGCGACGCGGCTACGGGCCCGACGACTTCGGACTGCGGGCGATCTACGCCGGCGGGGAGATGCTGTCGCGCAGCCTCGCGGACGCCCTGCGCGAGACGTTCGGGGCCCGGACGGTCGGGGACGCCTTCGGCATGACCGAGCTGCTGCCGGTCGGCGGCCGCACCTGCAGCAAGCGGCACCTCCACATCGACCCGAACATGGGCTACACCGAGGTCCTCGACCTGACGACCGGCGAGCCCGCCGGACCCGGCCGGCTCGGCGAACTGACGGTCACGCCCTACTTCCCCTACCGGGAGTGCATGCCGGTCCTGCGCTACAACACCGGTGACGTGGTCCGCACCCTGGACGGCGAACCGGACTGCGAGCTGGCGGCCGTGCCCGCGGTCTCCCACATCCTCGGCAAGGCGGGCACGCTGCACCGCACCGTCGAGGGCCTGGTGACCCCGCGCGACATCCTGGAGGCGCTGGACGGCACCCCCGGTCTGCCGTGGCCGCTGCGCCACCGGGCCGAGGTCGGGGACGACGGCCGGCTCCACGTGGAGGTCGCCTCCAAGGAGGTCACCGAGGCGGAGGCGGCCGAGCGGCTGCGGGAACGGGGCATCGACGCCCGCGTCACGGTCCTGCCGGTGGACGACGAGGAGGCCGCGCGCCGCTTCCCCCTCCGCTGCGACCTGTTGGAGCACACCTTCACCCGGAGCCACGCATGACGGTCTTCTTCCAGCTCGCGGTCACCATCGCCCTGGCGCTCGGCGTGTGCGTCGGCGCGATCGCCTACTTCCGTGCCGTGCGCACCCCGAGGCCGCCCGTCGGCGTCTTCAACGGCAGCGACATCTTCATGATGATGGGCTTCGTCCTGGCGCTGCCGTACATCTACCTGACGCTGCCGGGGGCGGTCCTGCCGGTGGTGCTCGCCCTGGTCTTCGCCGGCGGGCTGTCGGTCGGCTACCAGCCCCTGATCGGCAACGGCCGACTGCGGTGGGCGCTGATCGCCGTACTCATCGCGAGCGTGCTCGCCTGCCACATGGCCTTCGGCGAGACCGCGCCGCCGTACTGGGTGGCGAACAGCGCCGTCGTCCTGCTGATCGTCGTCTCCGCCACGAACCTCAACGTGCAGGGGGGCATGCGGCTGAAGAACGTCGCGTGGTTCCTGCTCGCGCTCACCGCCTACGACGCCTTCTTCGCCTGGGTCGTCCCGCTGACCCAGGAACTGTCCGACGCCGTCCAGGGATACCCGTACGCACCCGCCGCGGGCCTGCGCATCGGCGAGGACCTGGGCGCCGTGGTCGGCATGGGCGACCTGCTGGCCTACGCCCTGTTCACCACCACCGCCTACAAGGCGTACGGGACCCGGGGGCTGCGGACCGGGATCGCGCTGGTCACCCTCTTCGGCGCCGTCGCACCCGTGGCCACGCTGCACATCGTCGCGGCGTTCACCGATCACGCGCCGACCCTCGTCCCGGCCCAGGTGTTCTTCGGCCCGGCGGCCTTCCTCGGCTACCGCTTCCTGCGCCGCGGCGGCCCCGAGCGGCGGATGGCGGACGTGGTGTTCCGCGGGACCCGCGGGGCGCCCGGGGGCGCCCGGCCGCAGGCCCCGGCCGGGCGCGGTGCCGCCGCCGAACCCGTGGGCTGAGCGGGCCGCGGCGTCCGGGTGCGGCTAGCCTGAAACTGCGCTCCACCGGCCCTGGAACTGCGCTGCACCGGCGCGATCGGAGGACCACATGACCGCCGTCACTCCTGGTAGCGCGCAGCCGGGGAGCCGGTGCCGTGACACACGCCGACTGGCTCCTGCTCCCCGCTGAACGCGGCAACCCCGCGACGCGCCTGGACCACCGCCGCGCCGACGGCACGGCCTGGTCCACGGGCAACCACGTACGGCCCCTGGTCCACGGCGCCGTGTACTTCGCGGAACTCCTCGCGGCCGTCCGCGCGATGGGCCCGGGCGACCTGCTGCTGTTCACCGACTGGCGCGGCGACCCGGACGAGCGGCTCGCCGGGCCCGGCACCGAGATCGGCGCAGTCCTGTGCCGGGCGGCCGAGCGCGGCGTCCTCGTCAAGGGGCTGCTGTGGCGGTCCCACCTGGACAGTCTTCACTTCAGCCAAGAGGAGAACCTCCGCTTCGGCAAGGAGCTCGCGCGGGCCGGCGGAGAGTGCCTGCTCGACATGCGGGTCCGGCCCGGCGGCTCCCACCACCAGAAACTGGTGGTGCTGCGGCACCGCGGCCGTCCGGAGCTGGACGTCGCCTACGTCGGCGGGATCGACCTCTGTCGCAACCGCAACGACGACGCCTCGCACCGGGGCGACCGCCAGTCGCTCCCCCTGGCCCGCGCCTACGGACCGCATCCGCCCTGGCACGACGTCCAGCTCGCCCTGCGCGGGCCGGTCGTGGGTGACGTCGAGGCCGTCTTCCGCGAGCGCTGGCAGGACCCGGCCCCGCTCAGCCGCAGCCCGCTCGTCCGGCTGCGGGAGCGGATCCACCGCGAGGACATCAGCGCGGACCCGCTGCCCCCGCAGTCCCCCGATCCGGCGCCCTGCGGCACGCACACCGTCCAACTGCTGCGGACCTATCCGAACCGCCTGCTGTCCGGCTACCCCTTCGCCCCGGACGGCGAGCGCAGCATCGCCCGCGGGTACACCAAGGCGCTGCGCCGGGCCCGGACGCTGATCTACCTGGAGGACCAGTACCTCTGGTCGCCCAGGGTGGTGGACCGCTTCGCCCGGGCGCTGCGCGATCACCCGCGGCTGCGGGTGATCGCGGTCGTCCCCAGCATCCCGGAGCAGGACGGGCCGCTCACCCTGCCGATGAACCTGATCGGGCGGATCACGGCCCTGGACGAGCTGCGCCGGGCCGGCGGCGACCGGGTCGCGGTGTACGGCCTGGAGAACCGGGCGGGAACACCGGTCTACGTCCACGCCAAGGTGTGCGTGATCGACGACGTCTGGGCCTCGGTCGGCTCCGACAACATCAACCTCCGTTCGTGGACGCACGATTCCGAGCTGGGCTGCGCCGTGTACGACGAGCGCCCGGACCCGCGCCGGCCGGCCGATCCGGGAGGGCTGGGGGACGGCGCGCGGGCCTTCGCCCGGGCGCTGCGCCTGGAGCTCATGTGCGAGCACACCGAGGCCGGGGCGGCGGACGAGCTCTGCGACCCGGTGGCCGCCTTCGATGCCTTCACCGCGCGCGCGGCGGCCCTGGACGCCTGGTACGCGGGCGGCCGCCCCGGTCCACGGCCGCCGGGACGGCTGCGCCGGTACGCGTCCCCGGACCTTGCCGCGACCCGGCGGCTGCTCGCGACCCCGCTGCACCACCTGCTCGTCGACCCGGACGGCCGTCCGCTCGGGCTGCGGCTCCGGGGCACCTTCTAGCGGCAAACCATTGAAAAAACGTACAAATTCATGTCACATAGTGCCCGTTCCCGACACGGTGGGTACCGCTTAAGTGACCAACATGGCGGCGGGTTAGCATATGAGCACCGCCTAGCTCGAAAGATAATCCTGTGACTGTCAATGAGGACTCGTTCACCAGCTGGAAGAACCGCGAGGAGATCGCGGAGTCGATGATCCCGATCATCGGGAAGCTGCACCGGGAGCGGGACGTCACGATCCTGCTCCACAGCCGATCCCTGGTGAACAAGTCGGTGGTCAGCATCCTCAAGACCCACCGATTCGCCCGGCAGATCGACGGTGAGGAGCTCTCGGTCACCGAGACGCTGCCGTTCCTGCAGGTGCTCACCACGCTCGATCTCGGCCCGTCCCAGATCGACATCGGCATGCTCGCCGCGGACTACAAGAGCGACGACCGCGGCCTGTCGGTGGCCGAGTTCACCGCCGAGGCCGTCGCCGGCGCCACCGGCGCGAACAAGATCGAGCGCAGCGAGGGCCGCGATGTCGTCCTGTACGGCTTCGGCCGCATCGGCCGCCTCGTCGCCCGCCTGCTGATCGAGAAGGCCGGCTCCGGCAACGGCCTGCGCCTGCGCGCCATCGTCGTCCGTCAGGGCGGCGACCAGGACATCGTCAAGCGCGCCTCGCTGCTGCGCCGCGACTCGATCCACGGCCAGTTCCAGGGCACGATCACCGTGGACGAGGCGAACAGCACGATCATCGCCAACGGCAATGCCATCAAGGTGATCTACGCGAACGACCCGTCCGAGGTGGACTACACCGAGCACGGCATCAAGGACGCCATCCTCATCGACAACACGGGCAAGTGGCGTGACCGTGAGGGCCTGTCCAAGCACCTGCGCCCCGGCATCGACAAGGTCGTGCTGACCGCTCCGGGCAAGGGCGACGTCCCGAACATCGTCCACGGCGTCAACCACGACACCATCAAGCCGGACGAGCAGATCCTGTCCTGCGCCTCCTGCACCACCAACGCGATCGTCCCGCCGCTCAAGGCCATGGACGACGAGTACGGTGTCCTGCGCGGTCACGTGGAGACCGTCCACTCGTTCACGAACGACCAGAACCTGCTGGACAACTACCACAAGGCCGACCGTCGTGGCCGCTCCGCGCCGCTCAACATGGTCATCACCGAGACCGGTGCGGCCTCCGCCGTCGCCAAGGCGCTGCCGGACCTGAAGGCGCCGATCACCGGCAGCTCGATCCGCGTCCCCGTCCCGGACGTCTCGATCGCCATCCTGAGCCTGCGCCTGGGCCGTGAGACCACCCGCGAAGAGGTCCTCGACTACCTCCGCGACGTCTCGCTGCACTCGCCGCTCAAGCGCCAGATCGACTTCACCACGGCGCCCGACGCGGTCTCCATGGACTTCGTCGGCTCGCGCCACGCCTCGATCGTCGACGCGGGCGCCACCAAGGTGGACGGCGACAACGCCATCCTCTACCTCTGGTACGACAACGAGTTCGGCTACTCCTGCCAGGTCATCCGTGTGGTCCAGCACGTGTCCGGCGTGGAGTACCCGACCTACCCGGTTCCGGCGGTCTGATCCGTCAGGGATCCGTCAGAACGCTCGCCGTTCGACCGGCTGCTTCGACAGGCGGGGGACACGGGGAGGGCAACCGATGCCGACGGGCATCGGTTCGCCCGCCCACCGTCCCCCGCCTGTCGTGCGTCCGGCCCGCGCCCGTGGAGCCCCACGAGATGGCGGGCCAGGGCGATCCCGGCCAGCACGGCCACCAGCGCGCACACGCCCTGCCAGCCGGTCCTGCCGTAGATCCGCACGCCGACCCAGGACCCGGCGCTGCCGCCCAGGTAGGCGCAGGTCATGTAGGCGGTGTTGAGCCGGCTCCGGGCGTCGGCGCGCAGGGCGTACACCCGGGCCTGGTTGGCGACCATGCCGGACTGCATCGCGATGTCGAGCAGCAGGGTGCCGCCCGCCAGCGCGACGAGACCGGCCGCCCCGCCCCGGGCGCCCGCCGCGAGGACCGCCGCCGAGACGAGGACCCCGATCAGGCAGACGAGGTTCACCCGGTCCGCTCCCGCACGGTCCACCAGGCGCCCGGCGTACGGGGTGCACAGCATGGTGGCCGCGCCCACCAGGGCGAGCATCCCCACCGCGTGGGCGCCCAGGCCGTAGGCCGGGCCGGTGAGCAGCAGCGCCAGGCAGGTCCAGACCGCCGAGAACCCGCCGAACACCGTCGCCTGGTAGAGGCAGGAGCGGCGCAGTTCCGGCTCGGTCCGCAGCAGGCGCAGCGGCTCGGCCAGCAGCGCCGGGTACCGCTGCCGCGAGCCCGGGACGGTGACCGGCAGGGTGCGGGCCAGTACGGCCGCGAGGACCAGGGCCACGGCCCCGGCCACCAGATAGGGGGCGCGCCACCCCAGCCATTCGCCGAGCGTGCCGCCGAAGGTGCGGGCCAAGAGCATGCCGCCGGTCGAACCGCTCAGCAGGGTGCCCAGTACGGCTCCCCTGCGCTCGGCGGTCACCAGCCCCGCCGCCAGCGGACCGATGACCTGCGCGGCCACCGTGGTCACGCCGACGACGGCCGCCGCGGCGATCAACGGGGCCAGCCCCGGGGCGCAGCCCGCGGCCAGCAGACCGACGCCGGTCAGGGCCAGCAGGGTGACCAGGAACGGGCGGTGCGGCAGCCGGTCGCCCAGCGGCACCAGCAGGAAGATCCCGGCCGTGTAGCCGATCTGGATCGCGGTCACCACGAGCGTGGCGGAACCGGGCGACTCGTGCAGGGCCGCGACGACCAGGGGGCTGATCGCCTGCGGGAAGTAGACGGTTCCCACGCCGACGGCGCAGGTCAGGGTGAGCAGCAGGAGCAACCGGCGGCTCATTCCGGGCCGTCGGTGGGCGGCGTCTGCCACGAGGGGACTTGTCATGGAGCGGAGTCCACGGCACGTCCGGCCCCGCGCCAATCGATGTAGCGTATGCCTCAATGATCAGCTTCGAACTCGGCGTGGAGGACCTCGCCGACACCCGCTTCGCGCTGTCGCCCCTGTACGAGACGGTGCTCAGCCTGCGCGTGCTGCGCGAGCCGGGGCTCTCCGCCCTCCACCTCCCCTGGCGCAGGTCGGTCCTCGGCGCACTCGACGGGCTCGACACCGAACTGCTGATGTCCGTGGTCGCGGTACGGCGCACCCTGCCCGACTTCCTGACCCCGAGGCCCGCGGGCTTCGCCCCCTCCTTCGAGGAGGAACTGGCCACGGTCCGCCGGACGCCCCCCGACCTGGTCCGACGCGATCTGCTGGCCGCGCACGCCCCCGACCCGCTCCCCGCCCCGCTGCGCGCCGCCCTCGCCCCCGGTGACGGGCCCGTCCTCGCCCTCCGCGACGCCCTGTGCGCGCTCCTGCGCCAGTACTGGGAGGCCGCAGTCCGGCCGGTGTGGCCGCGGATGCGCCTCCTGCTGGAGGCCGACATGACCTACCGCGCGCGGCAACTGGCCATGGGCGGAGCCCGGCTCCTCTTCGCCGACATGCACCCGAACCTGCGCTGGCAGGGCGGCGTGCTGCACATCGGACAGATGCTCAGCCGGCATCGCGTCGTGGCGTCCGGCCGCGGACTGCTCCTCGTACCCTCCGTGTTCGCGCACAAGCCCGCACCGCCGGTCAGCCCGGAGGAGGCACCGACGCTGGCGTACCCGAGCCGCGGTGTGGCGACCCTGTGGGAACGCGAGCCGGTCGCCGACACGGCCGCCCTGGCGTCCCTGCTGGGCGCGCCCAAGGCGAGGCTGCTCGGCCTGCTCGACGAGCCGCTGCCCACGGTCGAGCTCGCCCGGCGCCTCGGGGTCACCCCGAGCGCCGTCTCCCAGCACCTGGGCGTGCTGTACGCCACCGGCCTCGTCTCCCGGGCGCGCCACGGACGGCAGGTCCTCTACCGCCGCAGTCCCCTCGGGGATCGGCTGAGCGGCAGCGGGAAGCCGGTGTGAGCCGCGGCGGCCGCCCGGCGGGACCGGGGCGCCCGCGTCACGCCCGCGCCCGCGCCGGACGGCGCAGCAGGTACCCGGCCGCGGCCCCGACCAGTACGGCCATGCACGCGATGAACACCAGACCGGCGCCCTCCAGGCCGATCGGGTCCACCAGCAGCCCCACCCCGATCACCGGCACCGAGATGCCCGTGTACGCCACGACGAACAGCATCGAGATCACCGCCGCGCGCTGATCCGGCGGAGAGGCCGCCGCCACCGCGGACAGCGACCCGCGGAACGCCAGCCCCTGCCCGGCCCCGCCCACCAGCGCGCTCGCGACCACCAGCGCCAGCTGGTGCCACCACAGCGCACCCGCGAGCAGCGCCAGTCCGGCGAGCAGCCCCGCGCAGCCCAGCGGCAGCGATCGGCCCACCCCGACCCGGCCGACCGCCAGTTGCCCGGCAGTCGAGGCGAAGAAGGCCAGCGCGACGATCGCCCCGATCACGGCGTGGTTGTCCACGTCCAGGGACTGCGCGAGGAAGGCGGGGCTGACCGAGGTGAAGACCCCGAACAGCGCGAAGCCCACGAACGAGGCGATCGCCGCGGGAACGAAGACCGACCGCACCTGCGGGGGCAGGCCGGGCCGCTGCGGTCGTACGGTGCTGAGCGGCTTCCGGTCCCGTACGGTCTCGGGCAGCCGCAGCAGGACCAGGGCGGAGGCGGCCACCAGCGCGAGGTGCACGGCGAACGGCAGGTACAGCGGCCAGGGGGCGTACTGCGCGAGCACTCCGGCGAGCAGTGGGCCGCAGCCGAGGCCGCCCATGTTGGCGGCCGTCGCCACGAACGTGGCCCGGGAGGCGCCGCCGGCGGGCGCCAGTTCCATCACGTAGGCCGTGGCGGCCCCGGTGAACAGCCCGGCGGACAGCCCCGACAGCAGCCGGCCCGCGTACAGCCAGCCCAGTCCGGTGGCGCACAGGAAGCAGACGGCGCTGAGCGCCGAGAAGGCCAGGCCCGCCAGCAGTACCGGCCGGCGGCCGACGGAGTCCGAGGCGTTGCCCGCCAGCAGCAGTACGCCGATCACCCCGAAGGCGTATACCGCGTACACCACGGTCACCATCAGCTCGGAGAACCCGAACTTCTCCTGGTACAGGCCGTAGAGAGGGGTCGGCAGCGTGGTGCCGGCCATGCACACGGCGAACACCGCTCCGCTGAGGAAGCACTGGCGCCACCGCCGGCGATCACCGTCCATGCCGCCGACGGTAACCCCGCCGCCACGGCCCGGCGCGGCGGCGGCCGGGCCCGCCGGTCAGGGGCGGCCCGCGTGGAGTTCCAGCGGGCCGGTGCCCGTGGCCAGGGCGGTGAGGCAGGCGGTGATCTGGCGCCGCAGGGCGGGTTTGACCAGGCCGCGGAGGTCCGCGGGGGCCACGGCGCGCCACTGGAGCAGCTCGGTCTCGTCCAGCCGGATCCGGGCGAGCGCGGGCGCGTCCAGCACGCCACCGTCGTAGAGGAAGCGGATCCGGGCCGGACGGCCGGCCTTGTGGGACCAGTTCACGGCCAGCAGGCGGCCCGGGGCGAGGTCGAGACCGAGTTCCTCGTGGACCTCCCGCCGGGCTGCGGCGCGCGGGATCTCGCCGAGGTCGCTGTCGATGCCGCCGCCGGGCAGGTTCCACCGGTCGGACCTGCCGTACGCCGGCTGGACCAGCAGCACCCGGCCGTCCGGGTCGGTGAACAGCACGCTCGCCGCGGTCACCGCCTTGGGACGGCTGGCCCGGTGGCTGGCCGGGTCGAGGGCGCCCGCGTGCTCCAGGGCGACGCGCCGGGCGGGGTCCAGACCGGCCGGGGAACCCGGGTGGGGCACACCGTCGACGAGGTGGGCGAAGGAACCGGTGTGCAGGGCGGCCAGGGCCGCGCGCAGCCGGGGCGCGACCGGGGCGGGCAGGGCCGCACAGGCCTCCTCCGGCGGGAGCCAGCACGCCCCGGTGAGCGACCCGGCGGGGAGGGAGATCGCGTCGGCCTGCTGCGGCGGGACGGGGCCGACGAGGTGGACGTGCACGACGAAGGAACGGCCGGGTGCGCCGGATCCGCCGGTCGCGCCGGGCGACCGCGAATCCACCGCCAGCAGTCGGCCCGCCGGCAGAGCGAGGTCCAGCTCCTCCTTCAGGACCCGGGCCAGTCCCTCCTCAGGGGTCTCGGTCTCCCCGACCGTGCCGCCCGGCAGCTCCGGATCCGCCGCGCCCGAGGGGGTCAGTACGAGGACCCGCCCGCGCGTGTCCAGGACGACCCCGGTGGCAGCCACGAGCGGGGAGGGGCGGTCGGGCACGAGGGGCTCCTGGGGATCGGTTCGGCGGCACGAGCACTATGCCCCGGCCGCGGCGGGTGCCCGGCACCGACATGCGGGACTCAGGCGCGGGCCAGCAGCAGGCCGCCCATGGTGACCATGGTCGCAGCGACCAGCCCGTCCATGATCCGCCAGGCGGCGGGGCGGGCGAGCAGACCGCTGAGCAGCCGGGCCCCGTAGCCCAGCGCGGCGAACCAGGTCAGGCTGGCCAGCCCGGCCCCGACGCCGAAGGCCCAGCGCAGGTCGCCGCGGTCGGCGGCGAGGGAACCGACGAGGAGCACGGTGTCCAGGTACACGTGCGGGTTGAGCCAGGTCATGGCCAGGCAGGTCAGCACGGCCCGGCGGGCGGAGCCGCTCGCGGCCCCCTCCGTGGTGAGGGCGGCGCCCGGGGCGGGCCGCAGCACCCGGCGGGCGGCGAGGAATCCGTAGCAGATGAGGAAGGCGCCCCCGGTGAGCCCGACCACCGTCAGGGCGGCCGGCCAGGCGGTGACGAAGGCGCCGACGCCCGCGACGCCGAGGGCGATGAGGAGCGCGTCGGAGACGGCGCAGATGGCGACCACGGCGAGGACCGCGTGACGGCGCGCGCCCTGGCGCAGGACGAAGGCGTTCTGCGCGCCGATGGCGACGATGAGAGAGAGCCCGGTGCCGAAGCCGGCCAGGGCGGCGGTGACGATGCCGTAGTTCATGGCTCGACCGTAGGCAGCGCTGTCTGTTCAGTACAGCTAAAGATTTTTACGTACCATTAGCACTCGTGATGGACGAGCTCCCGCTGGACCAGGTACGCACACTGCTCGCCGTGGTGGACGAAGGCACCTTCGACGCGGCGGCGGCCGCCCTGCACGTGACGCCCTCCGCAGTCAGCCAACGGGTCAAGGCGCTGGAGCAGCGGACCGGGCGGGTGCTGCTGATACGGACGAAGCCGGTGCGGGCGACCGAATCGGGGGAGGTCGTGGTCCGCTTCGCCCGCCAGCTGGCCCGGCTGGAGCGCGACGCGCGCGCCGGGCTGGGGATGGCCGAGGGGCTGGGCCCGGTGCGGCTGCCGATCGCGGTGAACGCGGACTCCCTCGCCACCTGGTTCCTGCCCGCGCTGACGCGGGTACCGCAGGATCCGCCGGTGTGCATCGAACTCCACCGCGAGGACGAGTCGCACACGACGGCGCTGCTGCGCGAGGGACAGGTGATGGCGGCGGTGACCTCCTCGTCCGATCCGGTGGCGGGGTGCAGCGTGCGGATGCTGGGGCTGTCCCGGTACCTGCCGGTGGCGAGCCCCGCGTTCGCGGCGCGGTACCTGACAGGGGAGCCGGAGCGGGACCTGCGCCGGGCGCCGACGATCGTCTTCGACCGCAAGGACGACCTCCAGGACGCCTTCGTGCGTGCGCTGACGGGGGACGAGGCGGCCGGGGCGGGGCCGGTGCGGCACTACGTACCGACGTCGGAGGGCTTCCGTGACGCGGTGGTCGCGGGTCTGGGGTGGGGGCTGGTGCCGGAGCAGCAGTCGGGCCCGCTGGTACGGACGGGGAAGCTGGTGCTGCTGGAACCGCTGCGGCCGATGGACGTGCCGTTGTACTGGCAGCAGTGGAAGCTCGACTCACCGGCCCTGTCGAAGGTCGCGGGCGTGATCGCGGCGGCGGCCCGGGAGGCGCTGCGCAGCCCTTCGCCATGATCGACACCACACCGCCTAAGCTGCCGTCCATGGAGTCCTACACGATCGGTCAGGCGGCCCGGCTGCTCGGCGTCAGCGTCGACACGGCGCGGCGCTGGGCGGACGCCGAACGGTTCCCCACCCACCGCGAGGGCACCCGGCGGATCGTGGCCGGTCCCGACCTGGCCGCCTTCTGCGTCGAGGCCGCGCAGGAGGGCGCCGAGGGCGAGGAGGCCGCGTACACCTCGGCCCGCAACGCCTTCCCGGGCATCGTCACCGGGGTGAAGCTGGGCACGGTCGACGCCCAGGTGGAGATCCAGGCCGGACCGCACCGCATCGTGTCGCTGCTGACGCGCGAGGCGGTGGAGGAGCTCGGGCTGGAGGTCGGCGCGCGGGCCACGGCGCGGGTGAAGTCGACGAGCGTGTTCATCGACCGGGCCTGAAACGCGCTCGGGCCGCCGGCGACTCACGGCGCGTGGCGGTGAGCCCGGACGCAGGCGTTCCGGCGGCGATGGCAGACTGGCCGCTGATCCGCCGAAGGGGAGTACGCCTTGTCCATGTTCAGCAACCTGCGCCGGGTCGTGCGGCGCAGCTACCGGCGGGCCGTGGACCTCAGCCACCCGGCCCGCCACCCGCTCGGCAGTGCGGTGGTCAACTGCGTGATCTACCGCGAGGGCGTACGGCAGGACGACTGCGCCGAGGTCGAGGAGGCGCTGCGCCGGGTCCGCAAGACGGGCGACGGCTTTGTCTGGATCGGCCTGCACGAGCCGTCGACCACGGAGCTGGCGGGGCTCGCCGAGCTGTTCGGCCTGCACCCCCTCGCCGTCGAGGACGCGGTGAACGCGCACCAGCGCCCGAAGGTGGAGCGCTACGACGACACGCTCTTCTCCGTCTTCAAGACCGTGCGCTACGTGGAGCACGAGGAGCTGACGGCGACCAGCGAGGTGGTGGAGACCGGCGAGCTGATGGCGTTCACCGGCCAGGACTTCATCATCACCATCCGGCACGGCGGCCGCGGCACGCTGGGCCCGGTCCGCGAGGAGCTGGAAGCGGCGCCGGAGCAACTGGCGAACGGACCCGCGGCGGTTCTGCACGCCATGGCCGACCACGTGGTCGACGACTACGTCGCCGTCACGGACGCGGTGCAGAACGACATCGACGCCGTCGAGACCGCGGTGTTCAGCGAGGACGGCGGCCGCGGCGACGCGGGACGGATCTACCAGCTCAAGCGTGAACTCCTGGAGCTCCGCCGGGCGGTGGCCCCACTGAGCCGCCCGCTCCAGCAGCTGGCCACGCAGCCGATACCGGTCATCCCGCCGGAGACCCGCGCGTACTTCCGCAACGTGGCCGACCACTTGACCCGGGCCACGGAGCAGATCGGCGCCTACGACAACCTCCTCGACTCCATCCTGCAGGCCCACCTCGCGCAGGTGACCGTGGCCCAGAACGAGGACATGCGCAAGATCACGGCGTGGGCGGCGATCGTCGCCGTGCCGACCATGGTCTGCGGTGTGTACGGCATGAACTTCGACCACATGCCCGAACTGCACTGGACCTACGGCTACCCGCTGGTCCTCGGCGTCATGGCACTCGCCTGCTTCGTCATCCACCGGGGCTTCCGGCGCAACGGCTGGCTCTGACCGGACGGGACCATTCCCTGGGGTGCGCGCGGGTATTGAGCTGTCGTCAGGTCTGGTAGTAAAGTTTCCTAACGAAGCCAGGACGCCTCAACTACCGCATGGAGGCCTTGTGTTCGCCCCCCACCGCAAGATGCTGGCGATCGGAGCGCTGCTCGGCAGCGCGCTGATCGCCGTCCCCGTCACCGCCCACGCCACCGCGGCCCCCGCCCCCACGGCGCGGACCTCGGTCGCGGCGGCCGTCGGGCTCGACGATCCGGCGAAGAAGGAGATCGCCATGAAGATCGTCTCCAGCGCGGAGAACTCCTCGCTGGACTGGAAGGCGCAGTACAAGTACATCGAGGACATAGACGACGGCCGTGGCTACACGGCAGGCATCATCGGATTCTGTTCCGGCACCGGCGACATGCTCGACCTCGTCGAGTACTACACCCAGGTCAAGCCGGGCAACGTCCTCGCCAAATACCTCCCGGCCCTGCGCAGGGTCGACGGCAGCGACTCGCACGCCGGCCTCGATCCGAACTTCACCAGGGACTGGGCCAAGGCGGCCCAGGACGCGGAGTTCAGGAAGGCCCAGGACCGCGAGCGCGACCGGGTCTACTTCAACCCGTCGGTGCAGCAGGGCAAGGCCGACGGCGTCGGTGTGCTGGGCCAGTTCATCTACTACGACGCCATCGTCATGCACGGTGACGGCACCGACTCCACCAGCTTCCGCAACATCCGCAAGCGCGCCCTGTCCAAGGCCAAGCCTCCGTCCCAGGGCGGAAACGAGACGGCCTGGCTGAACGCCTTCCTCGACGCCCGGGTCTGGGCGATGAAGCAGGAGGAGGCGCACAGCGACACCAGCCGGGTCGACACCGCGCAGCGGGTCTTCCTCAAGAAGGGCAACCTGAACCTCAATACGCCCCTCGACTGGAAGGTCTACGGGGACTCCTTCCACATCGGCTGACGGCCGCTCGGCCGCTGCGGCCCGGGGCCGGAATTCCCCCTTCTGTCCCGGGTCGCGAGGGCCCAGGCTGCAGTGAGGTAACGATCCGTGAGTCGAGCGGGCGGGCTCCTGCCCGTCAGGTCCGTGAATACGCCGGACAATGGAGGCATTTCGCTCCCCTTGGAGGTCGCGCGCGGACCGCGCGGTCCCACGTAGAACCTCCATCCCTCCTGAACGCAGCCTATTTCGTCACGCCTTGTGGCCAATGGCGATCGGTGGGTTTCAAGTGACGCCTGGTACGGACGTGTTTGGTCATAGAACCGAAGGAAAGTGCCCATTCCGGCGGGTTGGGAACTCGCTTGACCGCGCCGTAAAGGGGGCATAAGTTCTGCCCCGGCTTGCTCCAGCAGGACGGGCCGAACCAACCGTCCTCTGGGGGGACCCTCATGAACCACTACACCGATGTCCTGAAGAAGTACGCCGTCTTCTCCGGCCGCGCGCGCCGCCAGGAGTACTGGATGTTCACCCTCTTCCAGGTGGCCGTCGTGATCGTCCTCGCGATCCTGGACGCCGTCATCGGCGCCAACTCGATCATCGTCGGCCTGTACCTCCTCGGCACCATCGTCCCGACGCTGGCGCTCACCGTCCGTCGTCTGCACGACCTCGGCAAGTCCGGCGCCTGGTACTTCATCGTCTTCGTCCCCTTCGTCGGTGGCATCTGGCTGCTCGTCCTGACCGCCACCGCCGGTCAGCCGCAGCCGAACCAGTACGGCCCGGACCCCAAGGTCCTCGCCGCCTGATGTGACGTACAGGCCTGATCCAGGTCTGATTGCCTGAGCGCCGCCCTTGGCCGGAAACAGCCGGGGGCGGCGCTCTCGCCTTTTCCGGGGCCCGCCGGAGCCCGCGTGACACGCGTCTCCCGGACTGGCGGCAGGGGGCTGTCCAGAGTGGCCCGATCACGAGATATCTTGATGTCGAGCAATGTTGCAGACGAGAGACGCAGACTGTGGAGCGGAGCATCCGGTGACTGACTCGACCATCATCTACACGCACACTGACGAGGCCCCGGCCCTCGCGACGTATTCCTTCCTGCCTGTGGTCCAGGCATACGCGTCGACGGCCGGTGTGAATGTCGAGACCCGTGACATCTCCCTGGCCGGTCGGATCATCGCCGTCTTCCCGGAGTACCTCCAGGAGAGCCAGCGGATCGCCGACGCCCTCGCCGAGCTCGGCGAGCTGGCGAAGACCCCGGAAGCCAACATCATCAAGCTTCCGAACATCTCGGCCTCGATCCCGCAGCTCAAGGCCGCGGTCGCCGAGCTCCAGGGCCAGGGCTACGCCCTCCCGGACTACCCGGACGACCCGAAGACCGACGAGGAGCGCGACATCCGCGCCCGCTACGACAAGGTCAAGGGCAGCGCCGTCAACCCGGTCCTGCGCGAGGGCAACTCCGACCGCCGCGCCCCCGCCTCGGTCAAGAACTACGTCAAGACGCACCCGCACCGCATGGGCGCCTGGGTCCCCGAGTCGAAGACGAACGTCGCCACCATGGGCGAGAACGACTTCCGCTCCACCGAGAAGTCCACGGTCATCGCCGAGGCCGGCACGCTGCGCATCGAGCACGTGGCCGCCGACGGCGCCACCACCGTGCTGCGCGAGTCCGTACCGGTCCTCGCCGGTGAGGTCGTGGACGCGTCCGTCCTGCACGTCGACGCGCTGCGCACCTTCCTCAACGACCAGATCGAGCGTGCCAAGGCCGAGGACATCCTGTTCTCCGTGCACCTCAAGGCCACGATGATGAAGGTCTCCGACCCGATCATCTTCGGCCACGTGGTCCGCGCCTTCCTCCCGAAGACCTTCGCCCGCTACGGCGAGACCCTCGCCGCCGCCGGCCTGTCGCCCAACGACGGTCTGGGCGGCATCCTGAACGGCCTGGGCGCGCTGCCCGACGGCGACGCGATCAAGGCCTCCATCGACGCCGAGATCGCCGAGGGCCCGGCCCTCGCGATGGTCGACTCCGACAAGGGCATCACCAACCTGCACGTGCCGTCCGACGTCATCGTCGACGCCTCGATGCCGGCCATGATCCGCACCTCCGGCCACATGTGGGGCCCGGACGGCGCCGAGGCCGACACCCTCGCCGTCCTCCCGGACAGCAGCTACGCCGGCGTCTACCAGGTCGTCGTCGACGACTGCCGCACCCACGGCGCCTTCGACCCGTCCACCATGGGCTCGGTCCCGAACGTCGGTCTCATGGCCCAGAAGGCCGAGGAGTACGGCAGCCACGACAAGACCTTCGAGATCGCCACCGCGGGCACCGTCCGCCTGGTCGACGCCGCGGGCACCACGGTCCTGGAGCAGGAGGTCGCCGCCGGCGACATCTTCCGCGCCTGCCAGACCAAGGACCTGCCGGTCCAGGACTGGGTCAAGCTCGCCGTCACCCGCGCCCGCGCCACCGGGGTCCCGGCCGTCTTCTGGCTGGACGAGACCCGCGCCCACGACGCGCAGCTGATCGCCAAGGTCAAGACCTACCTCGCCGAGCACGACACCGAGGGCCTGACCATCAAGATCCTCTCCCCGGTCGAGGCCACCGCCTTCTCCCTGGAGCGCATCCGCCGCGGCGAGGACACCATCTCGGTGACCGGCAACGTGCTGCGTGACTACCTGACCGACCTCTTCCCGATCCTGGAGCTGGGCACCAGCGCCAAGATGCTGTCGGTCGTCCCGCTGATGAACGGCGGCGGCCTCTTCGAGACGGGCGCCGGCGGCTCCGCCCCGAAGCACGTCCAGCAGCTGGTCAAGGAGAACTACCTGCGCTGGGACAGCCTGGGTGAGTTCTTCGCCCTGGCCGCCAGCTTCGAGCACCTCGCGACCACCACCGGCAACGCCCGCGCCCAGGTGCTGGCCGACGCCCTGGACCGCGCGACCGGCACCTTCCTCAACGAGGACAAGTCGCCGAGCCGCAAGCTGGGCGGCATCGACAACCGCGGCAGCCACTTCTACCTCGCCACCTACTGGGCGCAGGAGCTGGCCAAGCAGACCGACGACGCCGAGCTGGCCACGGCCTTCGAGCCGGTCGCCAAGACGCTGTCGGAGCAGGAGGAGACCATCGTCGCCGAGCTCATCGCGGTGCAGGGCTCCCCGGCCGACATCGGCGGCTACTACCAGCCCGACGCCACGAAGGCCGCGGCGATCATGCGCCCGTCCGCGACCCTCAACCAGGCGCTCGCCCTCCTGGGCTGACGTCCACAGCTCCACCCGCGTCGGTGACGACGTGCTCCGCCCCGGCCGGCCCCGTGCCCGGCCGGGGCGGACCCGTGTCCGGGGACGAGGCCGCCACGGGGCTGTTGGCCGAGGCGCGGGCGCTGCGCTAGCGTTCGGGATCCGTGACCTCCCAGGCGCCCGACACGGGCCGGCCGGGACGTCCACGGAGACGCTCTGGGGGGTTCTGTGGCACGCCGGTCCGACACGTCCTGCGGCGGCATCGGCTGCGCCGGGCTGCTGCTCGTGCTCTTCGTCCTGCCCACCGTCGGCTACCTGCTGGCCGTGCCGCTGGCGCTGCCCGATCTGCTCGCGGAGCAGACGCCGCCGCAGCAGCTGCACGGCTTCGGTCAGTACCTGATCGTCTATGCCGTACCGGTCCTCGTGGCCCTGCTGCTCGCTCTCTTCGCGGGACGCCGCCGGGCCGGCGGCTGGTGGCTGGTTCCGGCCCGGGCGGCGGTCCTGCTCGCGCTCGTGGCCGCGGCGCTGTGGTGGACGGAGGGCAAGGTCGGGGACCACCCGGCGTGGAACCTCCGGGCCACGGCCGAGAGCACGGCCGCCGGACTGGTGGCGCTCGCCTTCGTCGTGGCGGTCCGCCGGTGGGACGCCTCCCGCGGCGGCCCGGTCACCACCGTCGGTACGCCCCGGCCGGCGCCGGGGGAGATCTGGCTGGCCATGGTGCCGCTGCGCGAGGACCCGGCACGGCAGCTGCGGCACTACTGCGTGGTGCTGGCCGTCCACCCCGGTCACGCCGAGGTCGCCCAGATCACCACCAAGGACAAGGACGGGCGCACCGGCCACATCCGGATGCCGAACGACGGCTGGGACAAGGCCTCCGGCCGCGCCCACTGGGTGGAGTTCGGCCGTCCGCCGCGCCGCGTCGACTACGGGATGTTCCTCAGGTCCCGGCCGCAGGGACGCTGCCCCGCCCCGGTGTGGCGACAGCTCAGCCGGCAGCCGGGCTGAGGCCGGGGACCACGTCCGCGGCCACCCGGAAGCCGATGTTCCCGGCGGAGCTGTCCGGGGTGTTGCGGGTCCGCGCCGCGACCCGGTAGCGGTTGCAGTACGAGTCGTGGCACATGTGGGAGCCTCCGCGCATGGCCCGCTCCGGGCCGGCGGGCGAGAAGCGGTCGGCGGCCCATTCCCACACGTTGCCGACCGTCTGGTGCAGGCCGTACCCGTTGGGCCGGAAGGACCGGACCGGCGCGGTACCCGCGTAGCCGTCGGCCCGGGTGTTGTGGACGGGGAAGTCGCCGTTCCAGATGTTGCACATGTGGCGCCCGCCGGGGCGCAGCTCGTCACCCCACGGGTAGCGCTTCTGCTCCAGCCCGCCGCGCGCCGCGAACTCCCACTCGGGCTCCGTGGGCAGCCGGGTCCCGGACCAGGCGCAGTACGCAAGGGCGTCGTGCCAGGAGACGTGGACCACGGGGTGGTTCTGGCGGGCGGCGAAGGAGGAGCCGGGGCCCTCCGGGTGGCGCCGACGGACGACGGGCGAGGGGCGGTCAGAGCCGGTGGATCCGCTCCTGCTCGAAGGCGAGCGGGGACCGCCCGGCGGCCAGGATCCGCAGCCCCGGGGCCACGGCCAGCACTCTCCGCAGCCAGGCCAGGGCGTCCGGGCCCAGCTGCTCCGCGCCGTCCAGGACGAGCAGCATGTCCCGCTCGGCCAGCCAGGAGGCGGTGTCGGTCCGCCCGCACGCCGGTTCCGGCATGCCGGGTACGCAGCCCAGTTCGGCCGTCAGCTCGCGGACGCCGTAGCCGCCGTGCAGCGGGTCCATGGCGACGAGGGCCACCCCGTCGTAGAAGTTGGAGGCGATCCGCCGCGCGATCTCCCGTACCAGCAGGCTCCGCGGCTCGCGGAACGCTCCCGCCACGGTCAGGACGCGCCCCCGCCGCACGGCGGTGAGCAGCCGGGACATCTCGGCGGACGTCGCCGGCAGCATTCCGGGCGACCCTTTTTCCCTCATCGACCCGGCTTCCCCCATGGCTCCGGATTTCCTCATCGGCACGATGCCCCCATTGCATGCGTGACCAGGTGCGGCAAGAGGGTGTGTTTTTCTGGCCGCGTGACGACGATTATGCGCCACTAACGACGCAAGGCTAGGGGAATGTCGCATTCCGAAGAACGGGTTCGCTGCGGCCCAGGTGGGGGCTCCGCACGCGTCGCCGGACGGGCTGCGTAGTTCCCGTGGTCCGTGTGACGTACGTACCGGGGCCCTGGTTCCTGCGAACGGTTGTCCGGAAGCCGGTATTGGGCTCTACTGCTGTCCAGCCCCTCCTCGGGGCATATTCGCGGGAGGGACCAGAATGACAGCGGACCGGCGAACGGACCGGCGGGCACAGCGCCGTGCGGCACGACCGGCGCGGAGCGGGCCGGTCTCGCACCGGCGCCGGCCGGCCATCCGCGGCCGCCGGCCGCTGCTCGCCGTGCTGCTCTCCGCCTTCTTCCTGGTCGGCGTCTGCGCGGCCACCGGAACGGCCTGGGACCCCCTCAGCGGAGCCTCCGTGGAAGGGGCTTCGGCCCCGGGCGGCCTCCCGGCGGCCACCGGGACCGACGCCGCCCCCGGCGCTCCCGGTGCGGCCACCCCGTCACCCGTCCCGCCCCCGGCGCCCACCAAGGGCGCGGCCGCCAAGGGCAATCCCAAGGGCGCCACGGACTCCGGCGCCGAACGGCCCACCGGCGCCCTGCCCTTCGACATGCCCCAGCCGGCCGCCCTGCGCTCCGGCGCGGCGGGCAAGAAGCTGGTGTTCGCCCACTACTTCACCCCGTACCCGCTCTCCCTCGACAACGCGGCCGCGGACCGGGACTACTACACCCGCAACTACCTCAACCCCGACGGCGAGAGCGGAAAGCACGGGAGGTACGGCGGCCTGCTGCGCGACCGGCCCCTGCCCGTGACCCCGAAGAGCGGGGACTGGGAGTACGCCAACCTCCAGCAGGAGGTGCGCACGGCCCGTGCGGCGGGCATCGACGGCTTCACCCTCGACCTGCTCTCCCTTTCCGGCAGGAACTGGGACCGCTGCAACCTGCTGATGGCAGCGGCCCGTTCCGTGGACCCGGCGTTCAAGATCATGCTGATGCCGGACATGACCTCGCTGAAGACCGACGACCCCGCGGTCCTCGCCGAGGCGCTCGCCACGCTCGCCGACGCCTCGGCCGCGCACCGGCTCCCCGACGGCCGGCTCGTGGTCTCCCCCTTCAAGGCGGAGGAGAAGGGCGTGGCCTGGTGGACCGAGGTCATCGGCCTCCTGGAGTCCAGGCACGGCATCCGCACCGCCTTCGTCCCGCTCTTCCTCGACTTCGGCGCCCACAGCGGCGAGTTCGCCCCGATCAGCCACGGCTTCTCCGAATGGGGCAGCCGCAGCTACGTCGGCCAGGAGAGCTCCACGCGCGACGTCCAGCGGGCCCACGGCATGGGCAAGATCTGGATGCAGCCCGTGTCGGTCCAGGACGCGCGCCCCAACCAGGGCATCTACGACGAGGCGGGCAACACCGCGACCCTGCGCTCCACCTGGACGCACGCGATCGAGGACGGCGCGGACTGGGTGCAGCTCACCACCTGGAACGACTACTCGGAGGGCAGCCAGTTCGCACCGTCGCTGCACAACGGGTACGCGTACCTGGACCTGACCTCGTACTACCTGACCAGGTTCAAGACGGGCAGCTGGCCGGAGATCGTCCGGGACACGCTCTACCTCTCGGCGCGCACGCAGTTCGCCGACGCCGACCCGGCGGGCGACCAGTCGCTGGTGATGTCGCTCCGCAGGGGGAGCGCCGCGCCCCGGGACAAGGTGGAGGTGCTGAGCTTCCTCACCGGCCCCGGATCGGTCCGTACCACCGTCGGGACGGCCGAGGGCAGCCACGAGGCCCCCGCCGGGATCCACTCGCAGCTGCTGCCGCTGAAGCCGGGCACCAGCGCGGCGCAGGTCGTCCGGGGCGGGAAGGGCGGGGTGCGGGTCGACCTGCCGTACCGGGTGGACCACAAGGTCGAGGTGCAGGACCTCCAGTACTACGCGGCCACCAGCGGCCGGGACTCGTAGGCCGGGGCTCGTAGGCGGAGGCTCGTAGGCCGAGGCCGGGGCGGTCCCGGCCCCGGGGCGGTCAGCCGGCCGGAGGGGTGAATTCCGGCTGGTCGAGCAGGCGCAGCCAGCTGCCGTCGGGCTGGCGCCGGACGACCTGCGCGCGGGCCCCGGAACCGTCCTTCGGCGGGGTCGAGGTGAGCGCGATGTCACCGCAGACCAGCGTCGGCAGCGGCTCCTCCGGCTCGAACACCGGGCGGTGGGCCAGCACTTGCTCCCACAGGGCCTCGATCGCCCCGCGGCCCGCCGTCCGCTCCCCGGGCGGGTACGCCAGTACGGCGTCCTCCTCGTAGAGCGCGGCGACCCCGGCCGCGTCCCCGGCGTTGGAACGCTCGACGAACAGGCGGGTGATGTCCTCGGGCCGCATCGCCTTCTCGTACACGACGTCCTCCATGGTGGTGTGCATCCGCCGGGCTTCTTGCCTCCCAGCCTGATCTCCCGCCACCCAGAAGTCCAACAGATGGATCTTCTGGTTACTAGAATCTCCAGTCATGGAACTGAGGCAGCTCGAATACTTCGTCGCCGTCGCCGAGGAGCAGAACTTCACCCGGGCGGCCGAGCGGGTGCACATCAGCCAGTCCGGGGTCAGCGCGCAGATCCGCCGACTGGAGCGGGAGCTGGGCGCCGAGCTGTTCGACCGCTCGGCCCGCACCGCCTCCCTCACCGCCGCCGGAGCCGCCGCACTCGCACCCGCCCGGGCCGCGCTCGCCGCCGCCGAGGCGGTCGGCCAGGCGGTGGGGGACGTGGCGGGCGTCATCCGGGGCCGGATCACGGTCGGCATGGTCCTCGGCTGCACCGTCACCCCGCTGTTCGACGCCCTCGCCGCCTTCCACCGGGCCCACCCCGGTGTGGAGATCGCCCTGTTGGAGGAGAACTCCGACCGGCTCGTCCAGGGGGTCCGCGCCGGCGCGGTCGACGTGGCCCTCATCGGAACGGCGACCGCCGCCCCCGCCGGGCTGGAGGCCCTCACGATCGTCAGCGAGCGGCTCGTCGTCGCCGTCCCGCCCGGCCACCCGCTGGCGCACCGGCCCCGGGTCACCCTGCGCGACCTGGGCGACCATCCGGTCATCTGCATGCCCGTCGGCACCGGTCTGCGCGCGGTCCTCGACCAGGCCTGCGCCGCACAGCACCTCCGGCCCGCGATCGCCCTGCAGGCCGGGGCCGCGGACGCGATGGCCGACCTCGCCGCGCGCGGGCTGGGCGTCGCCGTCCTCAGCGAGTCCATGGCCGAGGCCCACCGCGACCGGCTCACCGCCCGCGTCATCGAAGACGTCGACATCCGAGCCCTGCTCTGCCTGGTCTGGCGCGCCGAGCACGGCCCCGCCGTGCGCGAGCTGCTCGCGTACGGGAGCCGCGCCTTCGACGGCGCTCTACCGGAGCCGGCGGTGGCGGGGGATGATCCGGAGGACAGTCGCGCCGCATCCCCGGAGGAGCAGTGACCGAGCCGATACGTCCCGCCGGGTCCGCCCACGAGTTCCCCGGCGGGCCCGCCCTGTTCCGCCTGGACCCCCGCGTCGCCCACCTGAACCACGGCTCCTTCGGTGCGGTGCCCGTCCCCGTCCAGGAGGCCCAGGCCGAGCTCCGCGCCGAGGTCCACGCCGACCCCGACGCCTTCTTCATCGCCGTCCCGGACCGCCTCGCCGGGGCCCGTACCCGGATCGCCGCGCACCTCGGCGCCGACCCCGACGGCATCGCCTTCATCGCCAACGCCACCGAGGGCGCCAACCTCGCCCTCGACGCCGTCCCGCTCGCCGACGGCGACGAGATCCTGGTCACCGACCACGGCTACGGCACCGTCGTCGCGGCCGCCGCCCGCCGCGCCCCGGTCACCACCGTCGCCCTCGATCCCCACCTGCCCGACGAGGACGCCGTACGGGAGACCGTGCTGGGCGCGCTGACCCCCCGTACGCGGGTGGCCGTACTCGACCACGTCAGCTCGCCCACCGCCCGGATCATCGCCTCCCCCCGGCTCCTCGCCGATCTGCGCGCACGCGGGGTCACCACCGTCGTCGACGGGGCCCACGCCCTCGGCATGCTGCCCGACCCCCTCGCGGGCGGCGCCGACTTCTGGTTCGGCAACCTCCACAAGTGGGGCTACGCGCCCTCCGGCAGCGCGGTCCTGGCCGTGGCCCCGCAGCACCGCCGCCGGATCCGGGCGCTCGTACCGTCCTGGGAGGACCAGCACGGGTTCCCGCGTTCCGTCGAGAACCGCGCCACCGCCGACTACACGGGCTGGCTCGCCGCCCCCGACGGGCTGGACCTGCTCGAACGCCTCGACGCGGCCAAGGTCCGGGCGCACAACAGCGCGCTGGCCGCCCACGGTGCGGCCCTGCTCGCCGAGCTCCCGGGGCTCACCGCGCTCCCGCACGGCGAGGGCCTCGCGATGCGCACCCTGCGCCTGCCGGCCGGCGTCGCCGAGACCCCGGAGCGGGCCCGCGAGCTGCGCGAGCGGATCGCGGCCGAGCAGGGCATCCGGGTGCTGATCTGGCCCTGGCAGGGCGGCGGCGGCATCCGCGTCTGCGGCCAGATCTACAACCGCCCCGAGGAGTACGAACGCCTCGCCGCCGTCCTCCCGTCGTACCTCGGGCCGTCCTAGTGACCTGAGTCAGAGATTCGTCGTTGGTTGGGTGTGAGTCGTCCTGGACCGAAGATCCCGCCGTTGTCCGTGACCGATGCCCAGCGGGCTGTGCTCGAGGGGTGGGTGCGCCGTCGTTCGACGGCTCAGGCCCTGGCGTTGCGGTCACGGATCGTGCTCGAGTCCGCGGAGGGACATTCGATCGCGGAGGTGTCGCGCCGTCTGGGGATCGCTCCCGAGACGGTGCGGACCTGGCGGCGCCGGTTCCTCGACCGCGGCCTGGAAGGCATGCATGACGAGCCACGGCCCGGTGTGCCACGGAAGATCACCGATGCGGATGTCGAGCGGGTCATCGTCAAGACCCTCGAGGAGACACCGAAGAATGCCACCCACTGGTCGACCCGGTCGATGGCCGCGGCGACCGGGATGTCGCAGTCGGCGGTCTCGAGGATCTGGCGGGCGTTCGCCCTGGCCCCGCACCGGTCCCAGACGTTCAAGCTGTCGACGGATCCGCTGTTCATCGACAAGGTCCGTGACGTCGTCGGCCTCTACCTCGACCCGCCGGAGAAGGCCCTGGTCCTCTGCGTGGACGAGAAGTCACAGATCCAGGCCCTGGACCGGTCACAACCCGTCCTGCCGATGATGCCCGGCGTTCCGGAGCGACGCAGCCACGACTACATCCGGGCCGGCACCACCACCCTCTTCGCGGCCCTGGAGGTCGCGACCGGCAGGGTGATCGGATCGCTCCACCGACGCCACCGGGCCGCCGAGTTCAAGAAGTTCCTGGCCAAGGTCGACAAAGAGGTCCCAGCCGGCCTCCAGGTCCACCTCATCCTCGACAACTATGCGACCCACAAGACACCCGACATCAAGAAGTGGCTGCTGGCCCACCCGCGGTTCCACCTGCACTTCACACCGACGAGTTCGTCGTGGCTGAACCTGGTGGAGCGGTGGTTCGCCGAGCTCACGCAGAAGAAGCTCAAGCGTGGCGTCCACCGCTCGGTCCAGGCACTCGAACGCGATATCCGGGGCTGGCTCGCCGACTGGAACGACCACCCACGGCCCTTCGTCTGGACCAAGACCGCCGACGAGATCCTCGACAGAGTCGCCGCCTACTGCCACCGAATCTCTGACTCAGGTCACTAGGTCGTCTCTTCCGGATCTTGCCGGGCGTCGCGGGCCCGGCAACATCCGGAAGGGACGGCCCGGACGTGCCCGTCGGCGTGCCGAACCTCAGCCGCGCCTGAGCAGGTACGTGTCCATGATCCAGCCCTTGCGGGCACGGGCCTCGGTGCGCAGCTCCTCGATGCGCCCGGCGACCTCCGCGAGCCTGCCCTGGACCAGGATCTCGTCCGGGGTGCCGACGTAGGCCCCCCAGTAGATGTAGAGGTCCTTGTCCAGGTGGGCCGTGAAGGCGTGCCGCGCGTCCAGCATGACCACCACGTCGTCCACGTCGTCCGGCCAGCCCTCGGCCAGTCGGCGGCCGGTGGTGATCTGGACGGGGCGTCCGACCCGGTTCAGGTTGGTCCGGTGCCGCGCCAGCAGCGCCGAGATGCTGCTGATGCCGGGCACGACCTCGTGCTCGAAGGGCACCCGGCCGCGCTCCAGCACCTCGTCGAGGATCGCGAGCGTGGAGTCGTAGAGGGAGGGATCGCCCCAGACCAGGAAAGCCCCGGTCTCGCCGTCCGCCAGGTCCTCGGCGATGAAGCGCTCGAAGAGCTCGGCCCGCGCGCTGCGCCAGCCGTCCACCGTCGGGGTGTAGTCGGCGGGCGTCCGGTCCCGGTCCGGGTCGCGGCCCTCCACCAGCCGGTGGCCGGGGCGGGCGTGCGCGTCGAGCATCGCGCGCCGCAGCCCGGTCAGATCCGCCTTCTCCTCGCCCTTCTCCAGGATGAGGAATGCGTCCGCCGCGCCGATCGCCCTGACCGCCTGGAGGGTCAGATGGTCCGGGTCGCCCGCGCCTATGCCGATCACTGAGAACTTCTTCACCGGGCTATTGTGCCCATCATGCGAGCCGCCCTGTTCGTCACCTGCGTCAATGACGCGCTCTACCCGCGAACCGGTATCGCCGTCGTACGCCTCCTGGAGCGGCTCGGCGTCGACGTGGACTTCCCTGCGGCCCAGAGCTGCTGCGGGCAGCCGCAGTACAACACCGGCTACCGGTACGAGACCGAACCGCTGCTGCGGCGTACCGCGCAGGCCTTCGACGGCCACCCGTACGTGGTCACCCCGTCCGGATCCTGCGCCGCGATGATCCGCGAGCACTACCCGCGCATCGGCCGGAAGGCGGCGGAGGAGGGGCGGGGCGGCGAGCTCGCCGCGGCGGCCGCCTCGCTCGCGCCGCGCGTGTACGAGCTGACCGAGTTCCTGGTGGACGTGCTGGGGGTGACCGACGTCGGCGCGTACTTTCCGCACACCGTCACCTACCACCCCTCCTGTCACGGTCTGCGCGGTCTGGGGCTCGGGGACCGGCCGCGGCGGCTGCTGGCCGCGGTCAAGGGCCTGGACCTGGTCGAACTGCCGGGCGCCGAGGAGTGCTGCGGCTTCGGCGGCACCTTCGCCGTCAAGAACCCGGACGTGTCCACCGCCATGGGCGCCGACAAGATCGCGGCCGCGGCCGGCACCGGAGCCCGGGTTCTGTGCGGAGCCGACAACTCCTGCCTCGCCCACCTCGACGGCCTGCTGCGCCGCGCGGACAGCCCGATGCGGACCCTGCACCTCGCCGAGATCCTGGCCGCGACCGAGGAGGAACCGCTGCCGTGACCGGTACCCACCTGGGCATGCCCGCCTTCCCCGCTGCCGCGCGGGAGGCCGTACGGGACGAGGTGCTGCGCGCCAACCTGCGGCACGCCACGCACACCATCCGCGACAAACGCCGGCGGGCCGTCGCCGAGCTCGCGGACTGGGACCGGCTGCGCGCCGCGGGCAAGGCGGTCAAGGACCATACGCTGCGCCATCTCGACCGCTACCTGCTGCAGTTGGAGGAGGCGGTCACGGCGGCCGGCGGCACCGTCCACTGGGCCGCCGACGCGGACGAGGCCAACCGGATCGTCACGGACCTGGTCCGCTCGACCGGCGAGCGCGAGGTCGTCAAGGTCAAGTCCATGGCCACGCAGGAGATCGGGCTCAACGAGGCCCTGGAGGCCGCCGGGATCGCCGCGTACGAGACCGACCTCGCCGAGCTCATCGTGCAGCTCGGCCACGACCGGCCCTCCCACATCCTGGTCCCGGCCATCCACCGCAACCGGGCGGAGATCCGCGACATCTTCCGTGCGGAGATGGGTAGTTGGGGCCGGGCGGCGCCCGAACCGCTGGGCGACGATCCGCGGGAACTGGCCGAGGCGGCCCGCCTGCACCTGCGCGAGAAGTTCCTGCGCGCCAAGGTCGCCGTGTCCGGAGCCAATTTTATGGTCGCCGAGTCCGGCACCATGGTCGTCTTCGAGTCCGAGGGGAACGGCCGGATGTGCCTGACCCTGCCCGAGACCCTGATCTCGGTCGTGGGCATCGAGAAGGTCGTTCCGACCTTCCGCGACCTGGAGATCTTCCTCCAGACGCTGCCGCGCTCCTCCACGGCCGAGCGGATGAACCCGTACACGACGATGTGGACCGGCACGACGGACGGCGACGGCCCCTCCGCCTTCCACCTCGTTCTCCTCGACAACGGCCGTACCGACACCCTCGCCGACCCGACCGGCCGGCAGGCCCTGCGCTGCATCCGCTGCTCCGCCTGCCTCAACGTCTGCCCCGTCTACGAACGCGCCGGCGGCCACGCCTACGGCTCCGTCTACCCCGGGCCGATCGGCGCGATCCTCAGCCCCCAACTCCGCGGCACCGGCAGCGCGATCGACGCCTCGCTGCCCTACGCGTCCACCCTGTGCGGGGCCTGCTACGAGGTCTGCCCGGTCGCCATCGACATCCCCGAGGTCCTCGTCCACCTCCGCGAACGGGTGGCCCAGGGCGGCCCGGTGACCCGCGGCGGCGTCCGCGTCACGCTGCGCCCCGCGCACGGCCACACCGCCGAACGGGCCGCCATGCGTGCCGCCCGGCTGCTCCTGGACCGCCCCGGGGCCCTGCGCTCGGCGGAGCGGCTGCTGGCCCGGGCCCGGCGCCTGGCGCCCCGTAGGCTCCCCGGAGCCGGGCGGGCCTGGACCGACAGCCGCGAACTCCCCACCGTGGCCGCGGAGCCCTTCCGTGACTGGTGGGCCCGGGAACGGAGCGACCCGCGATGAGCAGCAAGGACCGCATCCTGGGCCGGATCCGCCGGGCGCTGCGCGACGAGGCCCCTGCGGTGGAGATCCCCCGCGACTACCTCCACGCCCACGGCTCCCGCACCGCGGTGGAGCGGGTGGACCTGCTCGCCGCCCACCTCGCCGAGTACCGGGCCGTGGTCCATCGCACGGACGAAATCCGCCCTGCTGCTGGCCCGCGCCAAGGACGAGGCCCAGCGCTCCCGGGTCGGCGACCAGACGGGCGGCCGCGTCGGCCACTTCCTGTACACCGACGACTTCGCCCGCGACCACGCCCGGATGACCGCCGAGGGCGTCCGCTTCCTGGAGGAGCCGCGCCACGAGCCGTACGGCTCCGTCGCCGTCTTCGAAGACCTGTACGGCAACCGCTGGGACCTGCTACAGCCCGCCGCGGGATAGCCGGGGAGCCTCCCGCACGGGGTCGACCGGCGGGCCGCCGGCCTCCACCCGGCCGGCCAGCTCCCCGGCCCACCGCACCAGGCCCGGCACGTCGACCCCGTACGGCCCTCCGTCCAGCCCCTCGATGCCGACGGCCCCGCGCCGCAGCAGCCGCGCCCCGCCGACGGCATTGCCGCGCGCGGCGTGCGTCAACCCGACGGCGAGCTGCGCGAGCCCCCGCCAGAGCGGCGCCGCGGCCGCGGGCCCGGACTTCCAGGCGTCCTCGAACACCTCGTGCGCGTGGAACGGCATCCCGGCATCCAGCAACCGCTGCGCCTCCCGCACGGTCTCCCCGGCCGACCGCACCGCCCCCTCGGGCTGCCGCTCCACGCCGGCCACCCCGTACGTCAGCGGCCGCCCCAAACCGTCCCGCGGCCGCGCACTCCGCGCCCGCCCCTCAACGTCCCGATCCCGTGCGTTCACCACCCCATCCTCCCTCTCGGCGATTACCGGTGCATGCACACCCCTCTGCGTGGGGTAATGTTCTGCATGTGCCGCCGAGCACGGGGAAACCCCAGGTCGCAGGCACAACGGGACGTGGCGCAGCTTGGTAGCGCACTTGACTGGGGGTCAAGGGGTCGCAGGTTCAAATCCTGTCGTCCCGACTCGAAGGAGTCGGTCAGGGGTCGTTTCAGAGCAATCTGAAACGGCCCCTTGATCGTTATGGGGGCGGGGGCGGCCCGTGTCCGGCGATCTTGCGGCGCGGTCAGCGGCCGGGTGCGCCGCCCGGAACGCCCCGCCGATACTCGTGCCGTACCGTCTGGTGGCGGTCCGGCGGTCATGTTTTACGATCCGTGCCATGACTGACGGTACGGATCGTACGAGCACTCCCCAGCCGGACCCCGCCGCGGGGCAGGGGGGCTACGGATACCCCCAGGGGACGCCCGGCGGTTATGGCTTTCCGCAGGCCTGGCAGCCCAATCCGTACCAGCAGCCGCAGTCCCGGCCGGGGGCTGACGCAGAGCCGCCGCACCCTCCCCAGGACCCCCGGACGCAGCAGCCGCCTCTGGAGCCCCAGCCCCAGCCCCAGCCGCAGCCGCAGCCGCAGCCGCAGTTGACCGGGTTCACGCCTCCGCCTCAGCCCGACTGGCAGGCGATGGCGGACCGTTCGGAGTCGCAGCAGCGGACGCGCAAGCGGATATGGATGGCCGCCATCGGGGTGGCGGCATGCGGCCTCGGCGTCGGCGCCGGGCTCTTCATCCTGGACAGAACCGACAAGGACGGGAACGCTCCGGGCCCCGACGCCTCGCAGTCGGCGACCGCCGCCCCCGGCCAGGACCCCAACGCGCCCACCGTCCCGGGCGAGCCGAACCTGCTGCGCGACCGTTCCGGCCAGGTCAACATCGCGCTCAGCCCCGACGCCGTTCTCGGCAAGGTGGACAACGGCAACGTGCTGCGCCTGCGCAGCAACGGCAACTCGTACGCGCAGGCCGCCGAGCAGGTCGTCGACGCGTCCAAGGACTTCACCGTCTCCGCCTGGGTCTACAACGAGGCCGAGGGCGGCTCGCGGTTCGCCATCAGCCAGGGCGACGGCACCTCGTACTCCTTCGAGTTGGGCCGCGAGGACAGCAACGGCAAGAAGTCCTGGGTGTTCCGGATGCAGACCGACGAGAAGGGCGCGGCCTCCACCGCCGTGGCCGCCGCCTCGGACGGCTTGAACACGGTCCGCACCTGGGCCCTGCTGACCGGCGTGTACGACGCCCAGGCCAAGACGTTGACGCTGTACGTCGACGGCAAGGAGGCCGGCCGTGCCCCGGTGGCGGCCGCCTGGTCGGGCCAAGGGCCGCTGCAGCTGGGCCGCTCCCGCCATCACGGGATCTGGAGCGGGCCCTGGGCCGGTGTCATCGGTCACGTGCTGGTGTGGGACAAGCCACTGAGTGCGGATCAGGTTCTGGCACTGAAGGGCGGAAAGCTCGACAAAGAGATCAAGCCTGTCGGTTCGTGGCTCGTCGGTTGACCTCTTTCCGGCCGGTTCGGCTCCGATTCGATCGTTACGGGCAGGTCACCCTGGTGGATCGGTGTCTCACGCGTCGGATAGGGTCACCGCTGGCCCGGATACCGGGCTGACGTCCGTAACAGAAACACCCAGCAGACCGCCCGGCTCGACATGCGGCCGAGACTCCACGATGTGAAGGCCCTCAGTTGCCGGGGCGCTCGTACGGCCGTCGTTCTGGTCCGGCACCGGGGGATGAATTGAATACGCTTTCCGTCGTGATTCCGGCGCTCAACGAGGCGCCCAACCTGCCCACCGTGGTCAACTCGGTGCCCACGGGCGCGCTCCGCGCCCTGGGCTGGGAGACCGAGGTCATCGTCGTCGACAACGCTTCCACCGACGACACCGCCGCGGTGGCCGCCGCGCTCGGCGCCACCGTCGTCTCCCAGCCGGAGCGGGGGTACGGCAACGCCTACCACGCCGGGTTCCGCGCGGCCAAGGGCGACGTCATAGCGACCGGCGACGCCGACTGCACCTACCCGTTCGACTCCCTGCCCGAGTTGCTGGGCACCCTGACCGAGGCCGACGTCGAGTTCATGACGACCAACCGGCTCCGCCGCGAGAACCGCCCGGCGATGAAGCGGTCCCACACCGTCGCCAACTACGCACTGAGCGCCCTGAGCCGGGCCTTGTTCCGCAACGGGCTGCGCGACTCGCAGTCCGGCATGTGGGTCTTCCGGCGCTACGTCTGGGACGGCGTCGACGTGAAGTCGACCGGCATGGCCTTCTCCCAGGAGATCAAGAACGCCGCCACCCGGGCCGGCTACCGGTACCTCGAAGTGCCCATCGAGTACCGCAACCGCCAGGGCGAGGTGAAGCTCAACGCGCTGCCCGACGGGATGGCCAATCTGCGCCAGCTCTTCGAACACCGCTTCCGCCGACCCGGTCAGGACCGCTCCGCGCGCTACGAACGGCGGCACACCCCGGCATGAGGAAGCGTCTGATCCGAGCGGCCCTGGTGCTCGCCGTGGCGGTCGCCCTGTGCGCGGGCGCCTGGTCGCTGCCGCCCGTGCGGACGATCCTGCTGGACTCGTTCACCCGTCGGCAAGCTGCCTTCATCGAGCTCTACTTCACCGAGAACCCGCGCTTCGACGGAGCGAGCGTCCTCGTTCCCTTCGCCGTGAACGACCACGGTTCCGGAGCCCGGTCACTGGTCGCGACGCTCACCGTCGAGGCTGCGAACGGCAAGGTGCTGGCGACCGAGACCTACCCCGTCGAACCCCACCAGGGCGCCGCGGTCCCGGTCACGGCGCGGATCCGGGCCAAGGGGACCGATGTCGCCCTGGTCCGGGTCTCGCTCACCGGGCACCCCCAGACCCTTCACTTCCGCTTCGGCCGGCCCCCGGAACTCTGATGCGCACCATTGTCCAGATCACCCCGTACTACCCCCCGCACCTCGGCGGCCTCGAGCGCGTCGTGCTGCACCTGTCGCGCCGCCTCGCCGAACGCCACGACGTCCGCGTCGTCACCACCACGCTGGGCTCCGGCGGCGCGCCGCGGCGGGCCCGGGAGGACGGCGTCGCCGTACGCAGGCACCGCGCAGCCGAGTTCGCCCACACCGCGATCGCGCCCGGGCTCCTCGGCTCCCTCCTGGCCGCGCCGCGCGGCGCCGTGCTGCACGCGCACTGCGCGCACGCCCTCCTGCCGGAGACCGTGGCACTCGCCGCCCGGCTGCGCCGACAGCCGTTCGTGCTCCACTTCCACCTCGACGTGGACGCCAGCGGCCGGCTCGGCGGACTCCTGCCCGCCTACAAGAAGCACGTCTTCGCACGCGTCGCGCGCGCCGCCGCGGCGGTCATCGTCCTGACCGAGCAGCAGGCCCGCTTCGTCGAGGAGGCATACCGGGTGCCGACCGCCCGGGTGCACGTGGTGCCCAACGGAGTCGGTCCGGAGTTCTTCCGGACCGCCACCGCCACCGCCCCCGTCGGCGCAGCCGGTGCGACCACCACCCACCGGCCCCTGCGGCTGCTCTACGTCGGCCGCCTCAGCGCCCAGAAGAACCTCGCACGCCTGCTGGACGCGATCAGCCTGACCGAGGCTCCGGTCACGCTCCGCATCGTCGGCGGCGGCGAGCTCGACGCCGATCTGCGCGCCCGCGCCGCCCGCCTCGGCCTCGGCGAGCGCGTCGAGTTCACCGGGCCCCTGCACGGCGGGGACCTCCTCGCCGCCTACGCGGACGCCGACGCCTTCGTCCTGCCCTCCGACCGCGAGGGCATGCCCCTCGCCGCGCTGGAGGCCATGGCCGCCGCCCTTCCCGTCCTGGCCACCGACGTCCCCGGCAACACGGAACTGCTCCGCGGCGTCGGCCTGCTGGCCGCACCGGACCCGGCCGCGCTCGCCGCCGCCGTGGACCGCCTCGCGTCCGACCCCGCCCTGCGTGCCCGGCTGGCCGCCCGCAGTGCCGAGCGGGCCCGCCGCCACACCTGGGACGAAGTCACCCGGCAGGTGGAGCTCGTGTACCGGAAGGCAGGAATATGAACCCGCCCCCCTGGCTGCGCGGACGGCTCGGCGTCCTGCTGAGCCTCGGCCCCGCCTGCGCCGTCGAGACGCTGCCCGGCGTCCCCGCCCTCCTGCTCGCTCCGGTCGGCCTGTGGCTGCTCTTCGCCGCGCCCGTCCTGCTGCTGCGCGGCCTCACCGACAAGGTGGTCTCCACCCGCAGCGGCTCCCTCATGCTGGCGGCCGGCCTCGCCGTGCTCCTCGACATCCTCGTGGCGCTGGGCGTCAACACCGTGCTTCCGCTGCTCGGTGTGGAACGGCCCCTGACCCGGTTGGTGCTGGCCTCGGCGACCACCCTCGTGCTGCTCGTCCTCGGAATCCTCGCCCCCCAGTCACCACGGCCCCTCCTGCGCGGCGCACCCCGGCGCGGCGCCCGCCCGGTCGCCTGGACGGCCGGGGTCGCGCTGCTGCTGTCCGTGGCCGGTCCGATCAGGCTCAACAACGGCCTGGGCGGCGCCGTCAGCACAGCCGCCCTGGTCGTCGTGGCGGCGCTGATCGTCCTCCTGCTGGTACGCCACGGACGCTGCTCCCCGCTCGTCCTGGAGGCCGGGCTCTACGCGGCCTCCGCCACCCTGCTGCTGCTCACCTCCCTGCGCGGCTGGTACATCACCGGGCACGACATCCAGCGCGAGTACCTCTACTTCCGGCTCACTCTCGGCGGCGGCTTCTGGGACATCTCCGCCTACACCGACCCGTACAACGCGTGCTTGAGCATCACCCTGCTTCCGGTCAGCGTGTTCCGGCTCACGGGCATCGAGGACATCTACGTCTTCAAGGCCGTCCTGCCGCTGCTGTTCGCCCTGACCCCGGTGCTGGTCCATCGCGCGGTGCGCAATGTGGCGTCCCCGCTCGTGGCGCTGCTCTCCGCCGTGTTCTTCATGGCGTTCCCGACCTTCTTCACCGACATGCCGTTCCTGGGCCGGCAGGCCGTCGCCTTCCTGCTCCTGGCCTGCGCGATGCTCGTCCTGACGGATTCCCGGCGCCCGCTGCCCCTGCGGCGCGCGGTGTTCACCGGGCTGATGGCCGGAGTGGTCCTGTCGCACTACTCGACGATCTACGTGATCGTCGGCACCCTGGCGACCGCGTTCGCCGTGGACAAGGTCTGGCGGCTGACCTCCCGGGCGGGCCGCGCCCGTCCGCACCGCGAAGGCGGCCAAGGCCACATGCGGACCTTCCTGACCTGGTGGGCCGTGGCCGTACCGGCCGTTCTCGCCCTGCTCTGGGCCGGTCCCCTCACCCACACCGGTGGCCAGCTCGAAAGCACACTGCGGGTCGTCGCGAGCGACCTGTTCGGGTCCGGCGACGCCCGCGGCGGCTCCTCCGACACCCGCTACAGCCTCTTCGGCGGCGCCGGAGTCACCCCCGAGGAGCGGCTCGCCGAATACCGCGAGGACACCATCGGCTACACCCGGGCCGACCGCGCCGAGGGCACGTACCTGCCGCTGGAGAGCCTCGCGAAGTACCCCACGCCCGTGGCAGAGAAGGAGAACCTGCCGCTCACCCCCGTCGGCCGGGCGCTGGACACGGTCGGCCTGAGCGTGCCCGCCCTCAACGGCGTGCTCCGGCAGGCCGCCGCCCTGCTGCTCCAAGTCCTGGTCCTGGTCGGGTTCGTGATCGCCCTGCGCGGCCGCAGGAGCCCGTTCACGCCCGTCCGCGACCAGATCACCCTGACCGTGGGCGCCCTCGCGATGATGGGCCTGTTCACGCTGGTGCCGCAGCTGTCGGTCGACTACAGCGTGCTCCGCGCCTTCCAGCAGGGCCTGTTGTTCTTCGCGCCGTTCATCGCCGCCGGCGCCCTGTGGGCGGTGCGCTGGGCCGGCCGCCGCGCCGTCCCCCTGCTGTGCGTCCTCGTCGCCGGGCTGCTGCTCGACCTGACCGGGGCCGTCCCCAAGGCACTCGGCGGCTACCCCGCGCAGCTCGCGCTGAGCAATTCCGGTCCCTCGTACGACATCTACTACCCGCACGCAGAGGACCGCCGGGCCGCCATGTGGCTCAACCAGCGGGCGGCGGGCGACGACCTCGTCGTCCAGACGGACCGGTACTCGTTCAGCCGTCTCCAGACCCTCTTCACCGTTCGCACGCAGGACAGCGTCCACCCCGCGCTGCTGCGGTCCCAGTCCTACGTCCTGCTCGGGTCCACCCCCACCCGCAAGGACGAGGTCACCGTATTCTTCCGGGGCGACCTCGTGACGTACCGGTATCCGCGCGACCTCCTCGACACCACACGCAACCTGATCTACAGCAACGAAGGGGCGGTGGTCTACCGATGAACCACGTCCGGCGCCGGCCCCGGGTCCTGCTCGTCAGCCACTACTACCCGCCGCACCTGGGCGGCATCGAGAACGTCGTCCGCAACGAGGCCCTCCACCTGGCCCGGCACGGCGCCGACGTCACCGTCCTCACCAGCGGCGACCGCGCCGGGACCCACCACGAGGACGGCGTCCGCGTCGTACGCGTCGCCGCGTCCAACGTGGTGGAGCGCCGGTCGGGCGTCCCCTTCCCGCTGTTCTCGCCGGCCCTGCTGCCCGCAGCCCTTCGCTGGGCCCGCCACGCCGACGTCGTCCACGTCCACGACTGCCTCTACGCCTCTTCCTGGGCGGCCGGACTCGCCGCGGCCGCCACCCGCACCCCCACCGTGGTCACCCAGCACGTCGGCCTGGTGGCGCACCCCTCGGCCCTCGTGCGCGGCGTCCAGCGGGCCGTCTACGCCGTCGCGGGCCGGCCCCAGCTCCGCCGCGCCCGCCGGGTGCTCACCGTCAACGCCGACGTCGCCGCGTTCGTCCTGAAGCTCGGCGCCCGTGCCGAGGCCCGCCACCACCTCGCCAACGGCGTGGACACCGGCCTGTTCCGGCCGCCCGCCGACCCCGCGGAGCGCGCCGCGGCCCGTGCGCGGCTCGGTCTGCCGGCCGGGCGCACCCTGGTGCTCTTCGCGGGCCGGCTCGTCCCCAAGAAGGGGTACGGCCTCCTCCTCGACGCCCACGCCGGCGACGGCGCCTACGAGCTCGTCCTCGCCGGTGACGGGGACGCCGAGGCCCTCGCCGGACGCTCCGGAGTGCACCACCTCGGCTCCCTGTCCGCCGAGGACCTCGCCGACGCCTACCGCGCGTGCGACGTGTTCGCCCTGCCCTCCACCGCCGAGGGCTTCCCGCTGACCGTCCAGGAGGCCATGGCCTCGGGCCTGCCCGTCGTCACGACCGACGACCCCGGCTACGCCCCGTACGGCCTGGACCGCGGCGTCGCCCTGCTGGTGCCCCGTACCGTCCCCGCGCTGCGGGCCGCACTCGACGGCCTGGTCGCGGATCCGGGCAGGCGGGCGGCGATGGGAGCCGCCGCCCGCGCGTTTGCCGAGGCGTCCTTCGGGTGGGACCGGCATGTGACGGCGCTGCTCGGGCACTACGGGGACGCCGGCCGTGGGTAAGCACGCCCGGCCCGCGGACCAGATGTTCCGCAGCTCGTTCTTCCTGCTGGCGTCCACGGTCACGACGGCCGGGCTGAGCTTCCTCTTCTGGGTGGTCGTGGCGCGCTTCTACCCGCCCGAGCAGGTCGGGCTGGCCACCTCGCTGATCTCCGCCACCTCGCTGCTCTCCTACCTCAGCATGTTCGGACTCAACAGCACCCTGATCCGCTTCCCCGCCGAGGGCAGGGCCCGCAACGGCCAGATCACCCAGTCCACGGCCCTGGTGCTGCTGGCCTCCTGCGCCGCCGCCGGGATCTACCTGCTGGGGCTGCCCTGGTACGGGCACAAGCTGCTGTTCGTCCGCGACCACGCGCACCTCGCCGCCCTCTTCGTCCTGTCCTGCGCCTGCGCCTCGCTGATCCTCCTGGTCAAGTCGGTCTTCGTCAGCGCCCGCATGGCGCAGTACAACGTGCTGTTCGACGGGATCCTCCAAGGACTCGCCAAACTCGCCGCGCCCGTCGCCCTGGTCGGATTCGGCGCGGCCGGAATCCTCGGCTCGGCGGGCATCGGCTACGCGGTCGCCGGCGCCGCGGCCCTGCTGCTGCTCCGGCGCCGCCTCGGCTTCCGGTTCGACTTCCGCACCCGGGGCACCCGACTGCGCGAGCAGCTGCGCTTCTCGGTCGCCAGTTACGTCTCCAGCCTGATCAACCTGGCGCCCGTCCTGGTCACTCCGCTGATCGTGCTCCAGAAGCTGGGCGCCGCCGAAGCCGGCTACTACTTCGTCGCCTTCCAGATCGCCGCCCTCCTGAACTCCGTCTCCACGGCCGTGGGCGAGGCCGTCTTCGCCGAGGTCTCCTCCGACCCGTCCCGGTTCGGTGAACTCCTGCGCCGCTCCGCGAAGATCATCGCCGCGGTCCAGGTACCCGCCGTCGCCGTCGTCGCGGCCGGCAGCGGACTGCTCCTGATGGTGTTCGGCGGCGGCTACACCACGGCCGCGAGGGGGCTGCTCGGCGTGCTCGCCGTCGCCGCCCTCGCCGTCGCGCTCAACACCTGGGCGTGTTTCGGGCTGAAGCTGGCCCAGCGGATGAAGCAGCTCATCGCCGCCAACGCCGTCCTCGCGTCCACCACCATCGGCCTGGCCGCGTGGTGGGCGCCGCACGGGCTGGTCTGGGTCGGCTGCGCCTGGGGCATCGGCAACCTGGCCGCCGGACTGTTCGCCACCGTCGCCCTGCTGCGCGGTCGGCCCTCCGCGCCCCGCCCGCCGGAACCGGACCTCGACCCCGGACCGGGCTGGTCCCCCGTCGACACCCTCCCCCTGCGCGCCGTGCGCCTGCCCGGGCCGACGGCCGCGGCCCCGCCGTCCGCCGCCGCGTCGTCCGCCGCACCACCTGCCGAGAGGTACCGCCCGTGAAGATCGTGGTGATCAACGCCTATGTCCGGGAGAACGCGGGGGACGCCGCGCTGCTCTCCGTCTGCCTGCGCCAGATCCGCGAGGCGTTCCCCGGCGCCGACGTGCGGGTCGCCGGCATGGAGGACCCCGCCGTCCACCCCGTATTCGAGGACGCCCCGAACCTCGGCTCGATCCGCCGCCACGTCGCCGACGGCACCGCTTCGCGTGCCCGCCGGATCCTGCGGAAGGTGTACGTCGGCGCGGCCTCCGCCGGCCTCCTCCTGCTGCCCCGGACAGCGGCCGGTCTCCTGCGCAGGGCCCTGCCCGCCGAGGCCCGGCGCGAGGCGGACGCCCTGGCCGGCGCCGACCTGGTGGTGTCCACCGGAGGCGCGTACGTCCTGGCCCGCCCGGGCCTCGACGGCCACCAGAACGTCTTCTTCGTCCTGCTGCCCGTCCTGCTTGCCCAGCGCGCCGGCGTGCCCGTCGTCTTCGCCCCGCAGTCCTACGGCCCGTTCCCCTCGTCCCTCCAGCGGCGTCTGGTCGCCCGCGCCCTCGGCCGGTCCCCGCTCGTCCTGGCCCGCGAGGACGTCAGCGTGGCCCAGCTGCGCGGCTGCGGCCTGCCCGACGCGGTCGTCACCCGCGGCGTCGACTCCGGCTTCGCGTTCGACCCGCCACCGTCCTTCGACTGGCGGGCCCGACTCGGCATCGCGCCGGAGCAGCGGCTGGTCGGGGTCACGGCCAGGCGCTGGCTGGCCCCGGCCGCCCAGGACGCGTACGAACGGGCCCTGGCCGCGACGATCGACTCCGTCCAGGCCACCGGAGCGCGCGTCGTGCTGATCCCGCAGGTCAGCACCGACTACCTGGGCGACGACGACCGCATCGTGGAACGCCGGATCGCCGCCCACTGCACCGCGGCGCCCCTGCTGATCGAGGACCGGGTGGACTACCGCGACCTCAAGGGCGTCTACCGCGAGTGCGCCCTGCTGATCGGCACCCGCTTCCACTCGGTGATCTTCTCCCTGACCAGCGGCGTGCCCTGCGTGGCCATCGAGTACGAGCACAAGACCCGCGGCATCATGGCCGATCTCGGCCTCGGCGCCCACGTGCTGGCCATCGAGGACGTCACCCATCCCCGGCTGTGGGCGCTGGTCGCCCCGCTGCTCCGGGACGACTTCGGCTACCGCGAGCAGCTGCGGCGCCGCCTGCCCGGCTACGTCGCCGAGGCGGAGGGCTTCCCCGGCCTGCTGCGGGCCGCCCTGTGAACCCCCGCACGGTGGCTGTCGTCACCCCCTACTACCCGCCGCACCTCGGGGGAGTCGAGCAGTACGCGGCCCGGGTCGCCCGGGCCGTGCACGAAGCGCCCGGCCTCGACGCCGTCGTCCTCACCAGCCGGCCCGGCCTGCGCACCCGTACCTCCCTGGAGGACGGCGTGCGGGTCGTCCGGCTCGGCTCCTGGTTCCGGCTCTCCAACACCCCCGTGAGCCCCCTGTGGCCGCTCCAGCTGCGGTACTGGCTGCGCCGTACGGGCGCCGACATGGTCCACGCCCACGCCCCCGTACCGGGTCTCGGCGACCTCGCCGTGGCCGTGGCGGGCCACCGGCCGGCCGTGCTCACCTACCACGCCGGCTCGATGCTCAAGGGAGGGCCCGGAACCGGCGCCGCGGACCGCCTCATCGGCCTGTACGAACGCCGGGTGCTGCCCCGGGTGTTCGCCCGGGCCCGGGCCCTGGTCGCCGTGTCGCCCGTCTCCCTGGCCGCCGGACGGCCCGGAGCCCTGGAGATCAGTCCGGGCGTCGACACCGGCCGTTTCACGCCGGGCCCGCCGCCCTCCACCCGTCCGCCGACGCTCCTCTACGTCGGCCGCATCGACCGCTCCTCGGCGTGGAAGGGGGTCGATGTCCTCGTCCGCGCCCTGGCCGAAGTACCCGGGGCCCGGCTGCGCCTGGTCGGCGGCGGCGACGCGGTCGCCGACCAGCTGGCCCTGGCCGCGTCCCTCGGCCTCGCGGACCGGGTCACCGCGACCGGCGAGCTGACCGGACCCGACCTCGTCCGGGCGGTCCGCGAAGCGGCGGTGCTGGTCCTGCCCTCAGTGACCGAGGCCGAGTCGTTCGGCATGGTCCTCGTGGAGGCGATGGCCTGCGGCACGCCGGTGGTCGGCTCGCGGGTCGGCGGCATCCCGTACGTCGTCGAGGACGGGCGGACCGGCCTGCTGGTGCCGCCCGGCGACCCCGAAGCCCTGGCGGGTGCGTGCCGGCTGCTCCTGGAGGACGGTGCGCTGGCGGACCGGCTGGGCGGGGCGGGGCTGCGCACCGCCCGTGAACGGTTCTCCTGGGACGGCCTCCTGGCCCGGTACGTGGACCTGTTCCGCTCGCTGTGACCGGCCTGCCGCCCCCCGGCGCGGCAGGCCGCTAGCGGGGCTGCTTCTTCGCGTACTCCTCGATGGCCGCCCGGAGCGCGGCGAACGAGGGCTTCGCGGAACCGTCGTAGCGGCGCAGCCCGTAGTACTTCGAATGGCTCTTGTCGTTGCCGGTGGCCGTGTCCTGATGGGCGAACCAGAAGGCGGCGGCCACGTACTTCTCCTTCGCGGCGGTGGGCACGGTATCGGTGGCGATCCGCGCCTGGAACTCCTCGCTGACGTGCGTGATGTTCTCCGTCCGGGACTTCTCGTTGGCGGCGGGGTTGCCCGCACCGTTGGTCGGCGCGCCCGTCTCCGTCAGCCACACGGGCATGCCGGGTGTCCCGTGCCGCTCGGCGACGCCGACCAGGTTCTCGCCGGCGCTGCTGATCTCCGTGAACACCTTGCCGTCGTGCGGGAGCTGGGGCCAGGCGTAGGGGTGGTAACTGAGCGCGTCCACCACCTTGTTGCCGCCGAGCCGGCAGACCTGTTCCAGGAAGTCCAGGTGGGAGACGTACTTGATGGATTCCCAGGTGCCGACGGCCGCCAGACCGCCCATCAGCACGTACGCCGCCGGGTCGGCTTCGCGCAGGGAGGCGGCGGTGGACTTGAGCAGGGCGGTGTACGCCTTGGCGTCGGGCTTGGGGTACCAGAACTGGGGGAGGTTGGGCTCGTTCCAGACCTCCCACGTGTGCACGCCCTGGGGTGCGTAGCGCAGGGCGGCGAGCTTCGCGAACGCGGCGAACTTCTTGGGGTCGGCCGGCGGGCAGGTGGGACGGTGCCCGGTACAGGACTCGGCCCGCGCCCATGCGGGGGTGTAGGCGACCGTGGCGAGGACGTCGAGGTTGCGTTCGCGGGCCGCCTTCACGATCCGGTCGAAGCGCTGCCACTGGTAGGTGCGCGGGCTGTCGGGCTGGATGTTGTTCCAGGACAGGTCCACCCGGATCCAGGTGGTGCCCAGGCCGACCGCGTCGTTGAGGGCGGCGGCCAGGCCGTCGTCGGACTTCCACGTCAGGGTGTCACCGTAGGAGAGACCGAGTCGCAGATCGTGCTTCTTCGGCGGCTCGGGCGGCCGCTGGGACCCGCCGGCGGGACGCGCGCCCGCGTCGGACGCGGGGCCCGTCGACGAAGCCGCCGCCACGACCGTCGCGGTGGTTGCCAGGACGAAGGAGACGAAGGCGACGACGAGCCGCTGCCGCGTACTTGAATGCCCCACCATGGGGTCAGCCTAAGCCAAGCGTGCGACTGCTCCTTCCCCGTCCCGGCCCCGGCGGATCACGGCGGGCGGGGCGGTACGGAGCGACACGGGCTCTCCGGTGGTGCGGTGGCGCGGGGATCAGGCGGCGGGCCTGCCGGGCTGGTCGTGGGTGGAGCAGTGGATGCCGCCGCCGCCCGAGGCGATGGTGTCGATCTTCACCATGACGACGTCCCGCTTCGGGAAGTGCTCGCGCAGGATCCCGCGGGCGCGGTCGTCCGCCTTGCGGTCCCCGAACTGGGGCATGAACACCGAGTCGTTGGCCACGTAGAAGTTGGCGTACGTGGAGACGAAGTCGTCGCCCTCGCCCGTGATCCGGTCCAGGTCGGGCTGCGGCAGGTCGATGACCTCGAAGCGCCGGCCCCGGGCGTCCGTCGCCTTCGACAGGACGGACTTCGCCTGGTCGGCGGAGCGGGACCAGGAGTCCGGCGGGGTGCTGGGGTGGGCGCGGTCCAGCAGGACCACACCGGGGGCGGTGAAGCGTACGAGGCTGTCGACGTGCGCGTCGGTGATGTCCTCCCCGCGTACGCCGGCCAGCCAGATGACCTTCTGGACGCCGAGGGTCTGCTCGAGTTCGGCCTCGATGGTGTCCCGGGACTTCCCCCGGTTGCGGTTGTCGTTGACGATCGAGCTCTCGGTGACCATCAGGGTGCCCTCGCCGTCGGTCTCGAAGGAACCGCCCTCGGCGACGAGCGGGGCCTGGGTGCGGGGGATCCCGTACTTCTGCAGCAGCAGGCGCCCGACCTGGGCGTCGTTCGTGTGCTCCTGCTTGTTGCCCCAGCCGTTGAAGTTGAAGTCGACCCCGATGACCTTGCTGCCCTCCTCGACGAACACGGGGACGGTGTCGCGGGCCCACAGGTCGTCGACGGCCAGCGGGATCACCTCGACCTGGGAGCCGCAGGCCCGCTGGGCCGCGGCCACCTGGTCGGGCCGGGCCATCATGACCACTGCTTCGTAGCCGCCGATGGCCCGCGCGATCCGGGCGATGTCCTCGCGTACGTAGGGCAGGTCCTGCTCCCAGACCGAGGCGAGGGCCGGCCAGGACATGAAGGTGCGGGTGTGGCTCTCCCACTCGGCGCCGAACCGGCGCTTTCCGTCCGCGGTGGGCTGCGCGGAGCCGTCGGCGGCGGGCTGCGCGCCGGATTCGGCGGGACCGCAGGCCGCGGCGCCGAAAACGGCGGCTCCGATCCCGGCGAGGGTACGCAGGACGGTCCGGCGGGTGGGGGGTGTGAACGACACGGGGGACTCCGATCGTGTGCTGGCGGAGCGCGGGGCGTCCGGCCGGGGCGGGCACGGGAGGCGTGGCACAGGCAGGCGGGCCGGGCCCTCATCACAGGGTGCATGCTTTGCACCGAGAAAGACCGGTACGCACGGTGAAGTGGTGCGCTGGATGGCATCCACTGTTGCACTGACTGAAAATTCAGTCAATTTGTGAATCGAGGGAACCGAGGCGGTACGTATCCGGGGACGTACGCGGAAGCCGTCGACGGCCGGGGCGCACCGTCGGCGGGTTCCCCTACGGTTCCCGCCTCGTCGGGCGGGAAGCCCCCGGACGACTGCGCGCGGGGGATCGAGACGCGCCCCGTCACGGCCCTGCCCTTCAAGGCGCTCACGAAGGAGCGCCCCTTCTGCATACGGAGCCCCGACCAGCGGGAAATCGCGATCGTACGGCTCGTCGAGGCGACCTCCGCAGGCTCCGTCACCATCGCCGTCGACCACTTCCGCAAGAGCTGATCCGCGCAAGCGGAACCAGGTCGACGCACCCGGGCGACACCCGGTCAAGGGTTGACTGAATTTTCAGTTAAGGCGAGGATGCCGTGCATCCCGCCCCTCCTCATCAGGGAGTCACCATGGATACCAACCCCCGTACCTCGCGCCGTCGCGTGCTCCGGTTGGGCGCGGCGGCCCTGCCGCTCGCGGCCCTCGGCTCCACCGCCCTCCCGGAGTCCCTGGCGCGCACGGCCTCGGCCGCGGAGGCCGGCACGCTCCGCATGCCGGCCGAGACCGACCGGCACATTCGTACGTACATGGCCTGGCCGGCCCTCTCGTCGGTGTGGGACAGCGGCCTCGGCGCGGTACGCCGGGACATCGCCGAGGTGGCGCACGCGATCTCGCGCTACGAGCCGGTCGTGATGCTGGCCCGCCCCGGCCAGGTCGCCGAGGCCCGCTACCAGTGCGGACAGGGCGCCTACTACGGCATCCAGGTCATCGACATCCCCAACGACGACCTCTGGATCCGGGACTTCGGTCCCACCTTCGTCGTCGCCCCGGGTGCCGTCGCCGGTGTGGACACCAACTTCAACGGCTGGGGCAAGGCCGGTACGACATACGCCCAGCCCTTCGCCAACGACGCGGCGGCGGCCCGCACGCTGCTCGCCGAGTACGAGGTGAACCGGATCCGGGCCGGCTTCGTCGGCGAGGGCGGCTCCCTGGAGACCGACGGTGAGGGGACCCTGCTGGCCACGGTCAGCTCGATGGTGAACGCCAACCGGAACCCGGGCATGAGCCAGGCCCAGGTCGAGCAGGCCATGAAGACGGCGCTCGGCATCGACAAGGTGATCTGGGTACCGGGCCTCGCCGGCCAGGACATCACCGACTGCCACATCGACTGCCTGGCCCGGTTCGTCTCCCCGGGCCGGGTCATCCTCGACAGGCCCGGCCCCGGCGCGGACAAGAAGTGGGTGGCCGTCTACGAGGAGACCAAGCGGGTCCTGCAGAGCGCCATCGACGCTCACGGCCGCCGCCTGGCCGTCACCGAGCTGCCCGGACCGGACCGGCGCAAAATCCGCGGCCGGGGCGAGGAATTCCTGTCGAGCTACACCAACTACTACACGGCGAACGGCGCCGTGATCGCGCCGCAGTTCGGCGACGGCTACGCCGACGGGGTCGCCTACGCCGTCCTCCAGGCCGCCTACCCGGGCCACCGGGTCGAGCAGCTCTCCATCGACGGCATCGCCTCCGGCGGTGGCGGAATCCACTGCGCCACCCAGTCGCACCCGGCCGTGCCGCCGGCCGTCTGATGGCCGGGCCGCCCCGGCCGGCACGGACGGCCCCGCCCGCAGGGGCGGCCCGCGCGCCGTCCGGCACTCCTGGTGACGGGCCGCGTACATACGCACCCGATCACCCCGGTAGGGTGCGGAGCATGGCGTCTCGTAGTACTCAGATCCTCGAAGCCGCCGCCCGGGTGATCGCCCGGCGCGGTGTACGCGGGCTGCGCGTGGAGGAACTCGCGGCCGAGGCCGGCGTCTCCACCGCCCTGATCTACTACCACTTCAAGGACCGTACGGGCGTCCTGCGCCAGACGCTCGAGTTCATCAACGACCGCGCCGAGCGCTACACCACGGAGCGGGACCCGGACGACCCGCCGCTCACTCCGCGCGAGGAGCTGGAGGAGACCCTCCTGCTGGAACTCCAGGACACCGTGGAGGTACGGGAGAACAGTTCGGCCTGGGGCGAACTGCGGGCGAGCGCCGTCTTCGACGAGGTGCTGCGCGAGGACCTGGCGCGGGCGACCCTGGTGTGGGTCCAGGAGGTGGCCGCGCTGCTGGGCCAGGTCCAGCCGATGGTGCCGGCCTCGGCGCTCGCCGCGGCCGCCGAGCGGCTCACCGCCCTCCTGGAGGGCCTGAGCATGCGCTGGCTGAGCGGTGGCATCAAGATCGACCACGCCCGTGAACTGATGCGGGGCGCCATCGACGCCGAACTGGCAGGGCTCCGGCAGGTCTGACGCGCCCGCCGGGCCGGGGCCGCCCCTGCGGCCCGGCCTCGCGGCCCTGCCTCGCCCCGCAACGCCCCGAGGCAGGGACCCGTACTCACAGCGGATGTCGCGGACGGCTCTTCCCCGACTCCCGCGCGTCTCTCGCAGGTCTCACACTCGACTTCCGTGATTCCTTGCGCACCGGGTCTGCCCAGCCTATTAACTGAATTTTCAGTCAGTGCCAGAGTGAGGATTCCGAGCAGGGCGGCCGAACCTCCCGCCCCTTCGGACCGCCGGGCCGGCCTGTGCAACCGCACGGGGTCGTGCCCGGCCCGCACTCCTCGACGCACTCCTTGGGGCGTCCCCCGCGCGCCACCGGCCCTCGGCCGCCGCCTCGCGCACCACACCATCCGGACGGCGACGCCCCGGCCCCGGCCGCACCCTCGCCCGCCCGCCCACTTCGGCGACACCCGAGCAGACACCGCGGCGAAGGCCACCCTGGCCCGGCTCTACCCGGGCCGTACCGTCGAGCAGCTCAACATCGACCGGCTCGGCACCGGCGGCGGCGGAATCCACTGCGTCACCCAGCAGCAGCCCGTCCCGTAACCCACGCCTTCGGCCGCACTCGCACCCGCACCCGCACCCGCACCGCACAGGACCACGGGCCGTTCCGGAGTGATCCGGAGCGGCCCTCCACCATTTCCGGTACCGCGGCGATCGGGCGGGACGATCGGGGACGACATACCGCCATTCGGGAAAATCCTTGGACCGGGCGGATGCCGTCGCGGGACACTTCGGTTCCTGAAATCCTCCCGCCACACGACAGCACAGGGTTGTAATGGGAACGCCTGGATCGGCCGAAGGTTCACCGGGCAGGGGCTCGGTACTCCTCGCACTTCGCTACTACGGACGGGAGTTGGTCCGCCTTCGCCGGCTGACCGCACCCGCGATGCTGCTCCCGGCGCTGGGCAACATCGGCATCAACTACATCGCGCCGCTGATCGTCGCCAAGCTCGTCGGCCGCATCTCCGGCGGCGGCAGCACCACCGTCGACGCCATGCTGCCCTACGTCCTCGCCTTCGCCGGGGTGCTCCTGCTCGCGGAAGCGCTGTGGCGCGTCGGGCTGCACTGCCTCAACCGCCTCGACGCCCGCGGCATCGAGCACCTTTACGTGGTCGGCATGGACGAACTGTTCGCCAAGGACGCCGCGTTCTTCCACGACAACTTCGCCGGATCACTCACCAAGCGGGTGCTGAGCTTCGCCTCCCGCTTCGAGGAGTTCGTCGACACCCTGACCTTCTCGGTCATGGGCAGCTTCGTACCGCTGCTGTTCGCCTCCGTCGTGCTCTGGCAGTACGACCCGCTGCTCGTGGCCGGGCTGCTGGTCCTGATCGCGGTGACCGCCCTGGGTGTGGCGCCGCTGATCCGGCGCCGCCAGACCCTGGTCGCCCAGCGCGAGGAGGCGATCGCCCGGGTGTCGGGCCACGTCGCCGACAGCCTGATGAACATGGACACGGTCCGGGCGTTCGCCGCCGAGGAACGCGAAGCCGCCGAACATCGGTCGCGCGTCGCGGAGTCGCGCCGGCTCACCCTGCGCTCCTGGGACTACGGCAACCTGCGCATCGACACGGTCGTCGCGCCGATGTCCGTACTGACCAACGCACTGGGCCTGCTCCTCGCCGTCACGCTGGGCGGGGGAGAGCACGGGGTGGAGGCGGTCATCGTCGCCTTCACCTACTACGCCAGCGCCACGCGGATCATGTTCGAGTTCAACCAGATCTACCGCCGCCTGGAGAGCTCGATGACGGAGGCCGGGCAGTTCACCGAACTGCTGCTGAAACCGCCGACCGTGCTCGACCCGGCCTCGCCCGAACCGCTGCGGCCCGGGGCCTCGGACGTCCGCTTCGAGCGGGTCACCTTCGCCCACGGCGGCGGGAAGCCGCTCTTCGACGGACTCGACCTCGACGTGCCCGGCGGGACGAAGATCGGCCTCGTCGGCCGGTCCGGTGGCGGCAAGACCACGCTCACCCGGCTGCTGATGCGGATGACGGACATCGAAGCCGGCCGGATCCTGATCGGGGGCCAGGACATCAGCCAACTGCGCCAGGCGGACCTGCGCAGCCTGATCGCCTACGTCCCGCAGGACCCGGCGATGTTCCACCGCACCCTGCGGGAGAACATCGCCTTCGCCCGCCCGGACGCCACCGAGGCCGAGATCCGCCGGGCGGCCGAGGCGGCGCACGTCACGGAGTTCACCGACGCCCTGCCGGACGGCTTCGACACCATGGTCGGCGAACGCGGCGTCAAGCTGTCCGGCGGACAGCGCCAGCGCGTCGCGCTCGCCCGGGCGATCCTGCGCGACGCGCCGATCCTGCTGCTCGACGAGGCGACCAGCGCCCTGGACTCCGAGAGCGAGATCCTGGTCCAGGAGGCGCTGTGGCGGCTCATGGAGGGACGGACGGCCCTCGTGGTGGCGCACCGGCTGAGTACGGTCGCGAACATGGACCGGCTCGTCGTCCTCGACCGCGGACGCATCGTCGAGCACGGCACGCACCAGGAGCTGCTCGCCTCGGAGGGCGCCTACGCGAAGCTGTGGCAGCACCAGTCGGGCGGCTTCCTCGACGACACCGCCGCACGCTCCGACGTCGGCTGAACGCGGGCCCGGCCGACCGCGCCTCCCCTCAAGGGTGTGCCCTACCGGTCGGGCCGGGCTCGCGGTGTCCGGCCCGGACACGGCCGACCGTCTCGCCCCTGCTCCGGGGCTTCGGCACCGAACGGTTCCGCTCGGAAGTAGGTTGACCGGATGTCCACACCACCCTTGATCCTCCTGTTGTCCGGAAGCCTGCGGACCGGTTCCTCCAACGAGTCCGTGCTGCGCACCGCGCAGGCGGTGGCGCCCGCGCACGTGTGCACCGTGCGCTACCCGGACCTGGCCGCTCTGCCGCACTTCAACCCCGACGACGACACCGATCCCCTCCCGGCCCCGGTGGCCGAGCTGCGCGCGGCGATCGGCGCGGCGGACGCGGTCCTGATCTGCGCCCCGGAGTACGCGGGCACCCTGCCGGGCTCGTTCAAGAACCTGCTGGACTGGACGGTGGGCGGTACCGAGATCTGCGACAAGCCCGTGGCCTGGGTCAACGCGGCCGCCGCCGGCCGGGGCCGGGGCGCGGAGGCCACGTTGAGGACCGTCCTGGGCTACACCGGCGCGGACATCGTGGAGTCGGCCTGCGTGAACCTCCCGGTGGACCGGGGGACGGTCGGCCCGGACGGGGTGATCACCGACGAAGGGGTGCGCGAGCAGCTCCGCGCGGTGCTCGCACGGCTGCTGACACCCCGCTGAGGGGCTCCTCCCGAGAGCGGCGCCCACCCTGCAGGACTGGATATGCATAGTTTGTCCTGATATGAGCATGCATGCTGAAAGTCGCGGCGGTCCCGGGCGGCGCCGGCTGCTCCGGGTGGTGCTGACCGGCACGGTGGCCCTGGCGGCCGGCCTGGTGGCCGGTTCCCCCCGCACCCCGGAGGCCCCCGTCACCGGAGGGCCCGGAAGGGTCCGGCCCGCCACCCCCCGGTCCGCGCTGGTGGAACTGGAGGCGGGGAATTCGCGCTGGCGGACCCTGCACGAGCGGCACCCCGACGAGACGCGGATCGTGCGGCAGACGCTGGTCGGCGGCCAGCACCCCTTCGCCGTCGTGCTCGGCTGCGTCGACTCGCGCGTGCCCCCGGAGCTGGTCTTCGACCAGGGCCTCGGTGACCTGCTGACCGTACGGTCGGCGGGCGAGGTGCTGGACGAGGCCGTGCTCGGGAGCATCACGTACGGAGTCCTCGAACTGGGTATCCCGCTGGTCGTCGTCCTCGGGCACCAGTCGTGCGGGGCGGTCGCCGCGGCCGTCCGGGCCGCCGGGGGAGGGGCCCCGCTGCCGGGCCACATGCAGTACCTGGTCGACCAGATCCACCCGGCGATCGACCGGACGCTGCGCGGTGCCGCGCGGATCGACGCCGCGATCACCGCGAACGTACGGCTGGTGCGGGCGCGGCTGGCCGCGGAACGGGAGCTGGCGGCCAAGGTCGCGGCCGGGGACCTGGCCATCGTCGGAGCCCGGTACGAACTCACCAGCCAGCGGGTGCGCCGGATCCACTGAAGCGCCGAGTCCGTACCGTCCGGCGGGTGCGAATGCCCGTTCGTCAGCATCGTGCGGCGCACACCGCACGTCCGGGTGATTGTTCCCCTCCCGGGTGGCTTTGGGCGATCAAGGCGCCTGTGGGCCGGGAGAGTTGATCCATGATCATTGAACCCGCTTCCGCACCCGACCCCACGCCGGGCACCTCGGACGAGCCGGCCCCGGCAGCAGCCCGCCGCCCCTCCCGCCGCACCGTCATCGCCGGCGCGGCCGCCGTCGCGGGAGCCGGGGCCCTGTCGGTCGCCGCGGCGTCCGCCGGGACCCCGCAGGCGCCGTCCGGCTCCGCGCGCCCCGACTGGGAGACCTGCCTCACCATCGCCCGGGCCGTCCTCGTACGGGACGAGGACGACGAGCCCCTGGTGCCCCGTTACTCCGACGTCCTCCTGAAGCACGGCCTGCCCCGCTCCCGCACCCGCAAGAAGGTCCTGATCGTCGGCGCCGGACCCGCCGGGCTCACCGCCGCCCACCTGCTCCACCAGGCCGGACACCAGGTCACCGTCATCGAGGCCAACGGCAACCGGGTGGGCGGCCGGATCAAGACCTTCCGGTCCGGCGGCCACGAGAAGTCCGCGGCCCCCTTCGCCGACCCCAAGCAGTACGCCGAGGCCGGCGCGATGCGCATCCCCGACAGCCACCCCCTGGTCACCGGGCTGATCGACAGCCTCGGCCTGAAGCGCCGGCGCTTCCACCTGGTCGACGTCGACGGGTCGGGCCGCCCCGCCTACCGTACGTGGATCTTCGTCAACGGCATCCGCGTCCGCCGCGCCGACTACGCGCGCAGCCCGCAGGCCCTCAACAAGTCCTTCGGTGTCCCGGCGGCCTACGAGGGCGTGCCGGCCGCGCAGATCGTCCGCAACGCCTTCGCCCCCGTACGCAAGGAGATCGAGGGCAAGAAGGACAAGCAGCTCGTCGAGGGCTGGGCGCGCGTCATCCAGCGCTACGGCCACATGTCGATGTACCGCTATCTGACCGAGGAGGCGAAGCTCGACGAGCGGACGATCGACCTGATCGGAACCGTCGAGAACCTCACCTCGCGACTGCACCTCGCCTTCGTGCACAGCTTCATCGGGGCCTCGCTGATCAGCCCGGACACCGCCTTCTTCGAACTGCCCGGCGGCACCGCCACCCTGGCCGACGCCCTCTACGCCCGCGTCGAGGACCTCGTACGCCTCGACCGCCGGGCCACGCGGATCACCCACGGGGAGGGCCGGGTCAGCATCGAGACCGTCTCCGAGGGCCGCGGCGGCAGCGCCGTGCGGCGCGAGACGTTCACCGGCGACACCGCGATCATCACGGTGCCCTTCTCCGGGCTGCGCCACATCCCTGTCGCGCCCGCGCTCTCGTACGGCAAGCGGCGCGCGATCACCGAGCTGCACTACGACGCGGCCACCAAGGTCCTGCTGGAATTCAGCCGCCGCTGGTGGGAGTTCGACGAGGCCGACTGGAAGCGCGAACTGGAGGCGGTACAGCCGGGCCTGTACCGCAAGTACCAGCTCGGGCAGACCCCGGCGGACGGCACGCTGCTGGGCGCGCACTCGTCCGTGTCCGACCGCGGCATCTCCAGCGGACAGCGGGCGCACTACGCGGCCTGCCGCGCGGTCACCCGGGACCAGCCCGAGGCGGCCCACGTCATCGGCGGCGGCTCGGCCACCGACAACCCCAACCGCTTCATGTTCCAGCCCTCCTACCCCGTCGAGGGCAGCGCGGGCGGGGTCGTGCTCGCCTCCTACAGCTGGTCGGACGACGCCCTGAAGTGGGACTCCCTGGACGACGAGGAGCGCTACCCCCGCGCCCTCGCCGGGGTGCAGGAGGTGTTCGGGCAGCGGATCGAGGTGTTCTACACGGGTGTGGGGCGCACCCAGTCCTGGATGCGCGACCCGTACGCCTACGGCGAGGCCTCCGTGCTGCTGCCCGGCCAGCACACCGAGCTCTTCCCCCACGTCCGCAAGGCGGAGGGGAACCTGCACTTCGCCGGGTGCCACACCTCCATCAAGCCGGCGTGGATCGAGGGAGCCCTGGAGTCCGCGGTACGGACCGCCCTCGAGGTCCACTCGACGCTCTGAGCGACCGGCGGCCGCTACGGCGGACGCCTCAGCTCTCGGCGAGCACGATCAGCCAGTCGTGCTCGCCGAAGCGGACCCGCTGCCGCTTGTCCGGATTGAGCCGCACACCGTACGCGGGGCCCGTGGCGGCCTCGGCGCGCAGCCGGTAGCCCAGCGCGCACTCGCGGCGGCGGCGCGCCGACTCGACCAGGGTGGCGAAGGCCACCTCGCGGTCGGTGCGCACATAGTCCGCGACGGGCTTGAGATGGAGCTCGTTCCCCTCCGCCCGGAACAACTCCTCGAAGACGTCCGCGAGATGGCGGTTCTCCGAGATCTGGGTCATGAGCAGACTGATCAGCCGGCCGCTGACGATGAAGTCGGCGCCCTCCCGGGCCGGGGCGAGCAGCCGGTTGCCGTCGTCGGACATCTCCGTGGTGAGCGACAGCTCCCGCCCCGCGGCCTCCCCGATCGCCCTCAGGTGCAGCAGGGTGACCAGCGTCCGGTCGTCCGTATCCGTCCCGGTCTCCGGCGCGAGGGTGAGGTCGATCGCCCGGGCGGGCGGCAGGGGGGCCGGGGAAACGGCCTCGAGGCCCGTCTCCCCGATGACGATCACACTGTCGTACGAGGGCACGTCCAGCTTGGCCAGCAGCCGGGGGTCGGTGATGTCCCCGCTGCGGAAGTCCACTTCGAGGCGGCTGCGCGCCCCCGAGATGCCGGAGGTGCAGCGCATCGTCGTCTCGTCGCCGAGCGAGACCACGTCGAGCGTGGTCCCGGGTCCCACGAACTGGTCGAGCTGCTCCACGATGAGCGGAGCGCGGCGGTTCCAGCCGAGGAGGAGCAGCCGTTCGGCCACGGGCGCCGCGGGGCGGACCGTGACGATCGCGTCCTCCTCGACGTACGAGGACGCGTCCTCCTGCACGGCCGTGTCGTCGTCCCGGGAGACGAGGACGATCCGGTCGTCCGTGCCGATCGGCGTCCCGGGGTCCGGGTTGAGAGCGACCTCGCCGCCGGGGCGCAGCAGGCCCACCACCGAGGACGTGCTGAACGCCAGCAGGGCCTCGCCGAAGGTATGTCCGGCAAGGCCCCGGGCCGGGGCGGTGTAGAACTCGTCGCCGGCGAAGTCGAGCAGGTCCTGGTAGACGAGCGAGAGACCGGGCTCGCGGGCGGTCTGGACGAGGAGCCGGGCGATGATGTCGTCGACGCATACGACGTGCCCGCCGGGCCCGGCGGCCAGCCGGGCGGTGACGTGGTTGCGGGTGTCGCGGACGGCGGCGACGACCACCGCCCCGCCGGGCTCGGGTACCGCCGCGTCGAGGGCGAGCAGGGTCTTCACCACGTGGGCGTCGCCGGTGTCCCCCTCCGGGGGCAGCACGAGCACGGCCTTCGCGGTCCGCGGACTCACCCGGGCGAGGTCCGCAGGGTCGGTGGTGCGGCCGTTGCGGCAGATGATCCTCGTCGTGCCGGTATCGGCGACGGAGGTGGCGATCTCGTCCTCCATCTCCACCTTGTCCTTCGGGGCGAGGACGGTGACCGCCGACCGGTGCTGGTTGGAGTTGGCCGCCACCAGCTCCCCGACCACCGGGAAGATCTGGTCGGACCAGCCCAGTACGACGGTGTGCCCGGACTCCAGCACGGTGGAGTGGCCGCGGCGGAGCAGCATGATGCGCCGGTTGATGCCGGTGGTGATCAGGCTGACCAGTGTGGACACGAACAGCAGGGCGACCAGGGCGAGTGCCACGGAGGCCAGGACGTAGAGGGGCGGGCCGACCGCGCCGCCGATCTTGAGCGTCTGCCCGACGCTGACCCACACGGCGGTGAGCCGGCCGGACAGGGTCGGCGGGGCGCTCCGGTCGGCCCAGACGAGCACCGTGCTCGCCGGGACCACGACGGCGAGGCAGGCGAGGGCGAACCAGCCGATGAGCGCGGTGGTCCCGCCCGCCACCAGATTGTCGAACCGGTAGCGAAGGCGCAGCCGTAGGGACGTGGTGTGCCGCTGCGCCATGAGAACTCCCTCACCTTCCCGCTGCTAACCCACGGGCGCCCGCTCGGTTACGGGTGAACCGTCGCCCGTCAGGAGTCCAGGGCCGCGATGACCTCGTCCGTCGTGCTGACCTTGCCGATGCGCGGGAAGATCTTCCCGAAGGTGTGGGCGTGGGAGTCGGCGTCGATGTCGGCGGTGGCGTCCTCCGGGAAGACCAGGTCGTAGCTGAGTTCCCACGCCGTACGGGCCGTGGACTCGACGCCGACGCTGGTGGAGATCCCGCCCAGCACGATGCGGTGGATGCCGCGGCGGCGCAGCTGGAGGTCGAGCTCGGTACCGGTGAAGGCGCCCCAGTGGCGCTTGGTGACGACCACGTCCCCGAGGGCGGCGAGCTCGGCGGGGATCTCCGAGAAGGCGGCGGGCGGCGCGGCGGCCGGGCCCGGGCGGTCCACGTTCGCGGTGGGCAGGTCACCGCCGTCCGGGGACCACGCCACCTTGACCAGGACCACGGGCAGCCGGTGGGCGCGGAACGCCTCGGCGAGCGCGATCCCCTGCTTGAGCACCCCGGAGGAGGGCTTCGCGGTGGGCAGGCCGAGGATGCCCGTCTGGAGGTCGATGAGTACCAGGGCGGTGTCCTCGCCGAGGACGAGGCGGTTCGGTTCTTCGGTCATGGGTTCTCTCCTCGCAAGACGGTGGGGCGTGCGGGCCGGCGTACCGGCGGTTCTGCGTAGAATGGGAACGTGAGTACGAATACAGCAGGATCCCGGCCCGCTCCGACGACTGCTCTGACCGGGGCCGAGCTGCTGCGCTGGTACTGGACGCTGGTCGAACTGGCGGCGCTCGCACGGGAGATGGGTCTCGCCACCGGGGGCGGCAAGGCCGCCCTGACCGCGCGGCTCGCCGCCGCCCTCGACGGACTCCCGGCGCCCGCCGCTCCGCCCGGGCCGGCACGTCGCCGCGCCGGGCGACAGCTCGCCGCCCCCGTCACCGGAGCGACCGTGATCCCGCCGGGCCAGCGCTGCAGCCAGGTGCTGCGCGAGTACTTCGTACGGGAGATCGGACCCGGGTTCCATTTCGACGCCTTCATGCGCGACTACGTCGCGGGGCACGAGGGGCACACCCTCGCCGAGGCCGTCGCCCACTGGCACGCCACCCGCGCGGAGGCGGCCGAACCCCGTGAGGTGGGTGCGCAGTTCGAATTCAACCGGTTCCTGCGCGCCTGGCACGCCCAGCACCCGGACGGCGCCCGCGGCGAGGCCCTGGCCGCCTGGCAGGAGCACCGGGCCCGTCCCCGGGACTGAGCCCGGGCCCACTCCGCCACCTCACGCGCGCTCGTGGCGCAGCAGCACGACGCCGTTGCCGAAGGTGTGGGTATCCGTCAGCCGCAGGGGTACCGGACCGTAGTCGAGGGTCGGGAAGAGCGGCGTGCCGCGGCCGATCCGCACCGGGTGCACGTAGATCCGGTACGCGTCCACGAGGTCCTGGCGCAGGAACGAGGCGGCGAGATCGGCTCCGCTCAGGGTCAGGTCGCCGCCCGGCGCCGCCTTGAGCGCGGCGACCTCCTCCGGGACGACGTCCCTGACGACCGTGGTGTTCCAGTCGGCCGACTGCAGCGTGCGCGAGTACACGTACTTGGGCTTGGACCGCCAGATCTCGGCGAACTCGGCGACCGCACCGGTGTTCGCGGGATCGGCGTCGGCGGTCGGCCAGTAGTCCGCCATCAGCTCGTGCGTCACGCGTCCGCTGAGGAAACCGCCCATCGGGCGGAGCACGTCGTTCATGTGCTGGTGCAGCTCTTCGTCGACCCGGTGCCAGCCGATGTCCCGGTCCGGCCCCTCGATGAACCCGTCGAGCGACACTCCAGCCATCAGCACGATCTTCCGCATGGCAGCCCACGGTACGCCCCGGGAGCGCCCCACGGCGGGAGCGGCGCGGGGCGCGGAGATACTGGCCGGTGTGAAGACCGAAGACGCGAAGGCCGAAGACGCGAACACCGTGCTGTTCCACACCGACGGCCGGACCGGGGTGGTCACCCTCAACCGCCCCCGGGCCATCAACGCCCTCACCCATCCCATGGTGCTCCGCATCGACGAGACCCTCGCCGCCTGGGCGGCCGATCCGGCCGTCCACCAGGTCCTGATCCGCGGCGCCGGTGAGCGCGGCCTGTGCGCGGGCGGGGACATCCGGGCCATCCACGACGACGCCAGGGCCGGGAAGACGGCCTCCGCGGACTTCTGGCGCGACGAGTACCGGCTCAACGCCCGCATCGCCCGCTACCCCAAGCCGTACGTCGCCCTCATGGACGGCATCACCATGGGCGGCGGCGTCGGCGTCTCCGCCCACGGCTCGGTCCGGATCGTCACCGAACGCTCCCGCGTCGCCATGCCCGAGACCGGCATCGGCTTCGTCCCCGACGTCGGCGGCACCCACCTGCTCGGCCGCGCGCCCGGCGGACTCGGCACCCATCTCGCCCTCACCGGCACCGCCGTCGGCGCCGCCGACGCGCTGCTGTGCGGGCTCGCCGACCACTTCGTACCGGCCGACCGGCTCCCCGAGCTGACCGCCGCACTCGCCGGCGCCCCCGCCCACGAGGTGCTGCCGCGCTACGCCGCCACCCCCGCGCCCGGTGAACTCGCCGGCCGGCGCGGCTGGATCGACCACTGCTACGCGGCCGACACCGTCGAGGAGATCGTGGAACGGCTCCTCGGCCAGGGGGAACCCGCCGCGAAGGAGGCCGCCGAGGTGATCCTGGCCAAGTCGCCGACCGCCCTCAAGGTCACCCTCGCCGCGCTGCGCCGGGCGGCCGCCCTCGACACGCTGGAGCAGGTGCTGGCCCAGGAGTTCCGGGTCTCCTGCAACGCCCTGACCTCGCCCGACCTCGTGGAGGGCATCCGGGCGCAGGTCGTCGACAAGGACCGCGACCCGCGCTGGTCCCCGGCGACCCTGGCCGAGGTGGGCGGCGCGGACGTGGAGCGGTTCTTCGCACCGCTCGGGGAGAGCCGCGAACTGCGCCTCCCCTGACCGGTGCCCCGGAGGATCCCGGCCCCCGCCGAGCGGCCCCGGCCCCGTGCTGCGTGGTGAGGTACTCCCGCAGGTGGCGGGCGGTGAGCGTGTCCGCCCCGGCGGCCTGGCCCGCCTGATCGACTCCCGCCCGGCAGGGTAATCCGCTGTCCCGGCCCATGCGGGCCGGGACAGTATGGCCCGCATGACCCACGATCGCGTCCTGCTGCTCGCCCCCCGCCCCTCCGACACGGCGCGCCGCCTGACCGGGGCGGCCACCGGGCGCGGGCTGCGTGCGATGACGGCCGAGGGCTGGAGCGCCCCGGAGGGCGTCCGGGGCGCCGGACGGACCCATCTCTACGGAGGTCCGCTGCTCGCCGACAAGGCGGCGGGCGAGCTGGACGTCGTCGCGCTGGAGCCGCCCGCCGACTGGCTCGCGCGACTGCCCCTCGCCCTGACCGGGCGCCGGGTCGAGGCGGTCACCCTGGCCGAGGCACGGCGACTGCGCCGGCCGGCCTTCGTCAAACCGCCGACCGACAAGTTCTTCCCGGCCCGGATCTACCCGGACGGCTCGCGGCTGCCCGGCCCGGACGCCTTCGACGACGACCTGCCGGTGCTGGTCAGCGACATCGTCCGGTTCGCCCGCGAGTACCGGCTGTTCGTCCTGGACGGAGCCGTGCACGACGGCAGCCGCTACGCGGTCGGGCCCCGGCTCGACCCGGCGCCGCTCGACCTGGACCCGCACGCGGCGGAGGTCCGCGCCTTCGCCGCCGAGGTGCTGGCGGCGGCCGACGGCTCACTGCCCTCGGCCACGGTGGTCGACGTGGGCCTGACGGACGAGGGCGGCTGGGCGGTCGTCGAGGCCAACCCGGCCTGGTGCAGCGGAGGGTACGCGTGCGACCCCGAGCGGGTCCTGGACGTCGTGCTCCGGGCCGCCGGGCCCAGGAGCGAGAGCACCCCGGCGGACCTGCCGTTCGCCCGGACCGCTCAGCGGTAGCCGGTGGTGTCCGCGGGGCGGCCCGGGTCCTGGACCTCCACCATGTAGCGCCAGCAGTCCGGGCGGCTGCCGTCCAGGTCCGTGAAGCCGTAGACCTGCGCCAGCTGCCCGCTGGAGAGGGACGTGCCGTTCCAGCGCGCCACCTCCGGGTCCGCGGCGAGCGCCGCGACCGCCCGGCCCACGTACGAAGGGGTCTCCGAGATGCCGAAGTGGGGGACCTTCGCCAGGGCGTCCCGCCAGTTCGCCTCCGTCACGCCGAAGTTGTCCAGCATCATCTCCGAACGCAGCCAGCCCGGGGTCAGTGCCACCGCCGTCGCCCCGCGCGGTCCCAGCTCGTGGCCCAGAGCGAACGCCATGCGCAGGACCGAGGACTTGGCGATGTCGTAGAAGAAGGACACCCGGTAGTTGGCCGCGTTGTACTCGGCGGTGCCGTCCGTCATCTCCACCACCAGACCGCCCGGCTCGCGCAACAGCAACGGCACCGCGAAATGGCTGGTGACGGCGTGGGTCTCCACCGCCAGCCGCAGCAGCCGCAACCCCTTGTCGAGGTCGTGCTCCCAGACCGTGCTGTCCCACTCGAAGAGCAGCTCCCCGCCCCAGATGTCGTTGACCAGGACGTCCAGCCGGCCCTGCTCGCCGTCGATCCGCCCGATCAGCGCCTCGACCTCCGCCGGCACCAGATGGTCGGCGACCACCGGGACACCCCGGCCGCCCGCCGCCGTGACCAGCTCGGCGGTCTCCTCGATCGTCTCGGGCCGGTCGTACTCCGAGCGGCTGCCCCGGGTGCTGCGCCCCGACACGTACACGGTCGCGCCCTGCGCGCCCAGCTGGACCGCGATGCCCCGGCCCGCGCCGCGCGTCGCCCCGGCCACGAGGGCCACCCTGCCCTCGAGAGTTCGCTGTGTTTCCGGCATGCCCCGACCCTACGACGCCCGGTCCGCCCGGGTCCCGCCGAACACGGCGACCACCGTCACGGAGAGCAGCAGCCCGGCCGCCGCCAGGCCCAGCGCAGGGCCCGGCCCCCACAGCGTCCAGGCCGCCCCGAACATCAGGGAACCCGCGAACCGGGCCAGCGCCTGCGCGGTCTGGAGCACCGCGAGCCCGGTCGTGCGCAGCCCGGCGGGCAGCAGCGGCCCGGCGGCGGCCATCAGTACCCCGTCGGTGGCGGCGTAGAACAGGCCGAGCGGTGCGAGCACGCCGACGACCAGCAGCGCCCCGCCCGGAACGGTGACCGGGGCCAGGAGCAGCAGGCAGGCCACGAGCAGCAGGAGGTGCCCGCCGAGGAAGACCCGGCTCCGGCCCAGCCGGTCGGCGAGCCGCCCCACGGGCAGCGCGGCCAGCAGGAACACGGCGGCCGTACCGACGGGCAGCAGCGGGAAGTACGCGGCCGACAGGTCGAGCCGGCGTTGGAGCAGCAGGTAGAGGAAGGCGTCCCCGACGGTGAACAGGCCGAGCACCGCCGCGGTCAGACAGAGCCGCCGCAGGCCGGGCAGGCGCAACAGGGTGCGTACCGGCAGCGGCGGACGGGCGGGACGGGACGCGGGCGCCGGGCCGGGTGGCGCAGCGGAAGCCGGGGCGGGAGTCGGGGCGGGAGTCGGAGCCTCGCGGACGAAGAGCGCGAGCAGCACCACCCCCAGGACGGCGACGCAGCAGCTGACCGTGAACACGGCCTCGTACCCGTCCACCGCCACCCACAGGATCCCGAACGCCGCCAGCGGCCCGAGCAGGGCGCCCGCCGTGTCCAGCGCGCGGTGCACCCCGAAGGCGCGGCCCTGCTCCCCGGGTGGCACCGACAGCGAGATCAGCGCGTCGCGCGGGGCGGTCCGCAGGCCCTTGCCCGTCCGGTCGGCGGCGAGTACCGCCGCCACCGACCAGGGGGTGGCGGCGACGAGCAGGGCCGCCTTGCACACGGCGGACAGCGCGTAGCCGGTGCCCGCGACGAGCTTGCGGCGCCGGGTGCGGTCGGCGATCCGGCCGCCCGCGAGGCGGAGCACCGCGGTGGCGCCCTGGTGCAGACCGTCCAGGGCGCCGAACGCGAGCGGGGACATGCCGAGTCCGGCCATCAGGTACAACGGCAGGACGGCGGTGACCATCTCCGCGGAGACGTCCGTGACCAGGCTGACCAACCCGAGCGCGAACACCGTGCCGGGGACGGCCCGCAGGGGGCCCTTCGGGGCCGGGGCGTCCCCGGCGATGTCCGAGGCCCGGGTGGTCGACAGGTACACGGATGCCTCCGGGGCCGGGTCTAGAACCAGTTGACGGTGAGCGGGAACGCGGCGGTGACGGTGGTGCCCGCGGAGTCGGTGGCGGTCGCGGTGATCTGGACGGTTCCGCTGCCCCACGGCTTGCCGCTGATCCGCCCGGAACCGGCGTCCACGCTCAGGCCCCAGGGCAGGCCGGTGGCCGCGTACCGGACCGGCGGTCTGCCACCGGTGGCACTGAGCTGGATGGTGCAGGACTGGTTGAACCTGCACGTCTGCGGGCCCGGGCTGGTCAGTTGCAGATCGCCCGCGGTCGGGGTCGGGGTCGGGGTCGGTGTGGGAGTCGGTGTCGGGGTGGGCGTGGGGGTCGGAGTGGGTGTCGGGGTCGAGGAGGTGTCGAACACCTCGGTGATCGGCTGGACGTTGGCCGCGTTGCCCGCGTGCGTCGCCGTGCCGAAGAGGTCCTCGAAGGTCCTCAGCAGATGGTGGTGGTTGAAGGCCGTGGCGTACTTGCCCGTCTTGACCTTCGCGCCGTAAAAGACCGTGGCGATCTGATTCGAACCCAGGTAGTTGTCCTCGTCCCAGGTCAGCACCAGCAGACTGTTGTTGGCCTTCGCCCACTGCGCGTAGGCGTCGATGTTGTTGCGCGTCCAGGTGTCGCCCGTGCCGACGGAGCACGAGTGCATGTCGTTGCACTGGTTGGGGACCACGAAGGACAGGTTCGGCAGCGCCGCGAAGTTGTTCTGCGGGAACTGCGCCCAGGTCTTACCGGTGTTCAGCGGCACGTTCCTGAAGGCGAACCACGGGTTGTGCTTCTGCGCGTACTGGCCGTTGGTGCAGGCCGTGGACCCCTCGCTCGGCAGGTCCTCGTTGTACGTCGCGAAGCTCTTGCCGGCCGCGATCAGCTCCTGGCCGAGGTTGGGCGCCGTCATCGACTGCGGGGTGTAGCAGCCGTCGCCCGTGATCCCCTGCGTGGCACCGGAGAAGAGGTTGAAGTAGTTCGGCTGGCTGGGGTGGGTCAGCGCCTTCATCCCGGTCAGGCTCGCGCCGCCGTTCGCCAGCTGGTTGATGTACGGGGCGTTCGCGCTGCCGATGATCTCCCCGTACTGCTTGTTCTCGTACACGACGACCACCACGTGGTCGTATGTCGGCAGCGCGGCGGCCGCCGCCGCGGGCGCGGAACCAGGCTCCGCCGCCTCGGAGTTGGCCACGGTGAAGGCGCCCAGCAGGCCGAGCGCGCCGAGCCCGGCCACGAGCGCGGGCCACAGGGCCCCGCGTCTCGCGCGCGCCGTCGCCGAGGGTGGTGGTGGGGTGGGCATGGGTGTTCTCCTCCTGGTGAAGTGTTCTGCCGCCCGGGTCGGCCCCGGGACGGAGTCATTCCTCGCGCCGCGCCGCACCGGCCACGGCGATGTTCAGGAACCGCGGTACGGGCCGACCGCGGTCGCGGAAGTCCTCCGCCACCGCCGCCCGCACCGCCGCCAGCCGCCCCTCGGGCAGCAGCACCAGCACGCTCCGACCCGGCCGCTGCCCGGGCGGCCAGGCACTCAGCGCCCCCGCCCGGCGCGCGCAGGCCACCGCGCGCGCCAGCTCCCGGGGCCGGTCCGCGGCCTCCCCGCGCACGGCGACCAGCACCAGCCGCGCGCCCGAGCCCGCCGGGTCGAAGGCCACGTACCGCTGCCGCCGCCGGGGCTCCGCGCTCAGCAGCAGCGCCCGGCCCGACCGGGCGAAGAGCACCGCCCGCCGCAGACCGTCGTCCCCGTCCGGCAGCGCTCCGGCCAGCAGCCGGGCCAGTTGCTCACGGTCCGGCGGCTCACCCGCCCCCGTGTGCACGTCGGCCACCGCCAGCGCCACCGCGCACTCGGCGGGCTCCGCCGTGGCCAGCCCGGCGGCCCCCGTGAGGGAGCCCTGGACGTGCAGGTCCGTCCCGCCGAGGCCGTACCCCTCCCGGGCCAGCGCCCGCAGCACGGCATACGGCCGGACGGCCCAGGCGGGGGCGGCGGGCGGCGGCCCCGTCACGGTCAGCGGCAGATCGCAGCTGTCCGCGGGATGGCCGAGGGAACTGAGCCGTACCAGGCCGTCGGTGCGCGGGGCGGCCGCCGCGGCCGTCGGCCAGCCGGCCGCCGCGACCAGCCCGGGGGAGCCCAGGTGGAAGGCGTACGGGGCGCTCCACACGGCCGCCGCGGGGCGCCCGTGCGCCGCCTCCAGGGCGTAGGCGACGAGCCGGTACAGCGGATCGGCCGTCGCCCGCCGGGCCAGGTCGCCTCCGGCGCGGTCGGCGGTCACGGTGGCACCGGCCGAGGGAGCGGGCCCCCGGGGCGGTACGGCGGAGGCGGATGCTCCTGCCGTGTCCCGGCGGGCCGCCGCGCAAGGGGGTCGCTCTCCCGTGGGCGGTCCGACGGAGCCGGCCGCGCGCGTCACGGGACGTCCTTGCGGGCCAGCATCCGGTAGGCGTTGCCGCCGTCCGTGCGCCGGGCCACCGCCGTGCGCAGCGTGTCGAGCACCGCCGCGGCGGCGAAGCACGGCAGCGAGGCCACCCGTACGGCATGCCCGAGGAGCCGGGCGCGCGGCGTGGGCCCCGGGCCCCACGGCCGGTCCGGATCCGGGGCCAGCCGCGTGGCCGCGAGGGCCACCGCGCCGAAGAAGTCATTGCCCTGGTGGGCCGGTCCGTGCTCCTCGGCGACCACGGTGAACCCCCGGTCCGCCAGCGCCTCGCGCAGGTTGGCGGCGGGCGCCAGGTGCTGGTGCTGGGGCTGGAACCAGGGCAGCCAGACCGGGCCGAGGAGCCGGGCCATGCGTGATTGCGGATCGGGCAGCTCGATGGCCAGGAACCCGCCGGGGGCGAGCACGGTGGCCGCCGCGTCCAGTTCGGCGAGCGGCTCCCGGGTGTGCTCCAGGTAGTGGTACATGCTGACCACCTCGTACTGGCCGGCCAGCTTGGAGGCGAACTCCGGGAACTGGCCCAGGTATCCGGTCTCCACCCAGCCGCGGCGCTCGGCCTCGCGCACCCCCTCGCCCATGTCGAGCCCGTCGAACCGGGTCCGCGGCCAGACGTCGCGCGCCGCGTTGCAGAAGTGGCCGTGCCCGGTGCCGACGTCCAGCCAGGACGCCGGATCGGCGTGCGCAAGGAGCATCTCGGCGCGCCCCCGGTAGGCGGCTCCCAGCCTGCCGAAGACGGTTCCCGCACCCTCACCGCCGCGTCCGTCGTAGAAGTCGCGGTAGTAGAACTCCAGCCCCTGCGGGGTCAGCCGGGGGTTCTGGAAGACATGGCCGCAGTCCCCGCACTGCTCCAGCGTGAAACGGCCCGGCTTGCCCTGCAGCAGGTCGGGCACCCGGACCCGCACCGTGAGCCGGTCGGAGCCGCACCACGGGCAGTCCGCGCGGCGCGGTTCCAGGAAGCGCCCGGTCCCCGCCGCCAGGTCGTCGCGGTAGGCGGCCGTCCGCGCGGCGTCGGGTGCGCTGCCCGACGCGCCGTCCGCCGCCGTGTCCCGGCCGGCCGCCGCGACCGTACGCAGGCCCGCGCCGAGGGAGCGGACCGGCCGGGCCGCCGTGGCGCGGCCCAGACCGGCGGGGTGCAGCGGGGAGCCCGGCCCGCCGAGGGCCAGGTACGGCTGGAGCCAGTACAGTCCGGCCGCGGCGGCGCCCCACCGGCCCTGGCGTACGGCGACCCCCGCGAGCAGGGCCAGCCCGCCGACCTGCACGGCGGCCAGCGCCCCCGGCGGCAGCCCCTGGGCCCGCAGCTCGGCGGCCCGCGCCGGCCCACCGGGCTCCCCGGCCCCACCGCAGCTCAGGCCGGGGGCGATGGCCAGGCCGGTGGCGTCGGCGGCGTACTCCTTCAACCGGCGGGTCAGCGAGAGCAGTTCCGCCGTGTCCGGGCGCGGCCCGGCCGGGTCCACCCCGGCCCGGGACAGCACCTCCTCGGTGACGAGCACGGCGAACCCGGCCCCGCGCCCCGCTGCGAGCCGGTCCTGTCGGTACCGGGCCGGGTCGACCAGGCGCAGCAGCCCCAGGGCCCGCTCGGCGGGCAGGTCCGCGGGCAGCAGGTCCAGCACCCGCAGACCCTCCGCCTCGGCGTGCGCGCAGGCGGCGAGGAAGGTGGGCGCATCCGGTTCGACCCCCCGGGCGGTGAGCAGCCGCCACCCGGCGGCGCGCGGCACCCCGGCCGCCGCCGCGGGCGGGGTCACCGGCAGTACCGGGATCGCCCGGAGCCGGCGCCTGGCGCGTACGGTGCCCGCGCCGAGGGCGGCCAGTAATACGGCGGAGGTCCAGGGGACCCGCGAGAGCGGGGGTGGCGTCATAGCAGTTTCTCCAACCGGTCGGCCGCGGCGGCGGCTCCGCCCGCCGCGGCGAATGAGGCCTGGATCCGCCGGGCGGCCCGGCGCGGGCCGGGGTCGTCCAGCACGGCCGTGAGCGCGTCGCGCAGTTCCTCGGCCCGGGTCCTGCCGAACCGCACCCGGACTCCCGCTCCGGCCTCGACGACCTGCCGGGCCACGATCGGCTGGTCGTCCCGGATCGGGGCGACGACCAGCGGCAGCCCGTACGCGAGGGCCTCGCAGACGGTGTTGTGGCCCGCGTGGCACACCACCGCGTCCAGGTGGGGCAGCAGCTCCAACTGGGGGACGCGCTCCTGGAGCAGGACGTGGTCCGGCGCGTCCCCGATCAGGGCGGAGGGCGCCGCGAGGACGAACTGGACCTCCTCGGCGAGTCGTTCGGCGGCGCCCAGCACGGCGCCGTAGAAGCGGGCCCCGGCCGCCTGGTTGAGGGTGCCCAGGGACACCAGCACCCGCCGCCGCGCCGGATCCAGCCGCTGCCACGGGAACCCGGGCGTTGCCGGACGCGCCCCGAAGGCCGGGCCCACGAAGGTGTGGTGCGGCGGGAAGTCCGCTCCCGCTCCCACGAGTTCGGGTGTGGAGAAGACCAGCACCAGCCGCTCGGAGAACCGCGGGTCCCAGTCCGCCCGGCCGCCCGGTCCACCCCGCGCCGCGCCGAACTCCGCGAGCAGGCCCGAGATCTGCCCGGCCACCCACTCCCCGACCTTCGGGAAGTCCGCGAAGGGCCGGGTCAGTTCGGCCGAGGTACTGGCGGACGTCACCCACGGCACCCCGAGCCGCCGGGCGACCAGCGGTCCGGCCAGGGCCTGCTGGTCGGCGACCAGCACGTCCGGCCCGAACGTGCGCACCGCACGGGTCACCCCCGGCACCATCGCCCGGGCCAGCGGTACCAGCGCCTCCTCCCACAGGAACCGCAGCGCACCCACCCCGCGCAGATCGCGCCAGCGCTCGTGCAGCTCCGCGTACCCGCCACCGAGGTCCTCCCCGGCGGGCAGGATCCGGGCCTGCGGCGGCAGCAGCCGGGCCAGCGCCGAGGCCGGTCCCGTCCAGGCGATCTCGTGTCCCCGGGCGGCCAGTTCGGCCCCGACGGCCACGGTCGGATTGACGTGTCCTGTCAGCGGCGGCACGGCGAACAGCACCTTCACGGGACCAGAGCTCCCACCCGCGCCCGCGCGGCCGTGGCGTCCAGGTGGGCGAGCACGCCCTCCCGCAGGACCCCGCTGCTCTCCTTCAGGACGTCGTGCCCGAGGCCCGGCAGGATCCGCAGCGCACCGCGCGGCGCGTGCTGCGCCAACGCGCGCCCACCCGGCAGCAGTTCGGAGTGCTCCCCGCAGACGATCAGGACCGGGCAGCGCAGCCGGGCGTAGTCCGCGGCGGTGAAGGTGCGGCTCGCCGCGATGTCGTCGATGAGCGTGGTGCGGTTGAGCAGGGCGTCGGCGATGGCCGTGAGGTTGGCGGCCTTGCGCAGCCGCAGGGTGAGCAGCTCGGTGGGGACCGTGCTGTCCTCCAGACTGAGCGCGGCGGCCGACAGGGTGTCCACCATGTTCTCCACCCAGGCCCCACTGAGCGGCGGTTCCAGGAGGGTGAGCCCGGTGACGAGGTCGGGCCGGGCCAGTGCCGCGTGCAGGGCGAGGGTCCCGCCGTAGCTGTTGCCGACCAGGTGGACCGGGCGCTGCCCGAGGTCCAGCGCGCCGAGCAGGGCGAAGAGGTCCCGTACGGCGCTGCGGCTGTCGTAGCCGGACCCGGGGCGCTCGGTGCGGCCGTGGCCGCGCAGGTCGTAGAGGACGGCCTCGTGGCCGGACCGGGCCACCGGTACGGCCAGGGGGCAGTAGAAGGAGGAGAGGTTGTCGACGACCAGCCCGTGCAGGAACACCACGACGGGCCGGTCGGGGGCGTCGGCGCCGGCGGTGGCCGGGAGCCGCTGGACGTGGAAGCGCAGGGAGCCCGCGCGGACGAAGGCCACGGCGGGCTCAGCCGGCCGAGGCGGCGGAGGTCCCCGCAGCCGCCCGCGCCAGGGAGGTGTGGGTGATGCGGCCGATGTGGGTGACGAGTTCGCCCACCGACATGGCCAGGATGGCGTCCATGTCCTTCTCGGCCAGGAAACCCATCAGGTCGACCTCGGCGCCGTAGCGGTGGTGCAGCAGTTCGGCGAGGGCGACGAACTCGATGCTCTCCAGGGCGAGGTCCTCGTTGAATGTCGTCTTCATCGTGACCTCCTCCGCGAGCAGGTACTCGTCGCCGACGATCTCCACGAGCATGCCGGTGATCTCGGCGAGGATGTCAGTTGCCATGACGGGCCTCCGTGAGGGGGAAGGGGACGGGGCGGGGGGCGGGCGCCGCGAGGTGAGCGGTCCAGGCGACGACGTGGTCGGGCGCCGTATCGGCGGCGAGCGTGCTGTCGGTGAACGTGCTGTCGGTGAGCGGGGCGGTGCGGACCGGGTACGGGTCCCCCTCGGGGGAGGTCACCAGCAGGGCGCCGGAAATCGCGTCCCCGGTCACCCTCCAGTCCCGAGGCCGCCCGCCGAGCCCGCCCCCGGCCGCCTTGGCCGCGGCCTCCTTGGCGCACCACAGGGCGGTGAGCGCGGCGGGCAGGCCGGTGCCCCCGTGGGCGGCCAGCCGTTCGGCGAGGCGCAGTTCGGCCGGACCGAGGGCGATCCGGATCAGCGCGTCCGGATCGGCGGTCACCCGCTCCGCATCGATCCCGACCGGCAGGGTCGGGTGGGCGAGGGCCACCGCGATCCGCTCCTTGTGCGCGATCGACAGCCGGAAACCGCGCGTCGACGGGGACTCGGCCAGCGGCCGCCCGGCCGGATCGTTGCCGATCGGCACCTCCACGGGAAACACCGGCCCGGCCCCGCCGTCCCACAGCAGCTGCCGCAGGGCGTCCTTGGCCGCGATCCGGCCCAGCAGCCACGGCGCCCGGGCGCGCGGCGCGAGCCGCTCGTAGGCCGACCGTTCGGGGGCGCCGAGGTAGCGGCGCATCACCAGCTCCTGCGAGGCGGGATCGTTCCAGCGGCGCCGGGCCAGGCACCAGCCCTCGGGCCGCGGTTCGCCGATGCCGCACACCTCCGGGGTGAACTTCATCGGCCAGACCCGCTCGTCGGCGCCGAACCGGCGGTACGTCCACCCCTCGATCCGGGCCCACACCCCGCCGCCCGCCCCGCGCAACTCGATGTCCCCGCGCACGGTCACGTCCTGCACCGCGCGGATCCGGGCCGTCGCGGTCACCAGCTCCCGCGCGGCGGGCGGGGGCCCGTAGAAGCGGATGCGTTCCACGGTGGCCGGGAACACCAGCCGGTCGACCGGGAGACGCAGCTGCATCCAGTGCCCGAAGAGCTGCCCGGCGGCGTCGAGCAGCGCGCCCGGGTCGGGCAGGGCCCGCAGGACCCCGTGGATGCCGTCCGCGCCGACCGACCGCACCTCGTGCACCCCGGCGAAGCGCGGGCCGTGGAACATCCACCGGTCCCGGTAGAGGGCCGCCGCACTGACCGGGGCCGGACCGGGCTCGCGCAGGGGGGTGTCGTCGGGCGCGGGCGGCGTCCCGTACCGCTCGCCGAGCAGTACGACCACCGAGGCGTACTCCCCGAGCCCGACCCGCAGTCGGCCGGGGCCGTCACCTCGGACGGTGACGTCGACGTCGACGGCCGGCTCGACGGCGAGCCACCGCAGGGCCCGTACGTCCTCGTAGCCGATGACGGCGAGGCCGGGCGGGGCCTGCCGCCGGGCGGCATCGGCGGCCAGCTCCAGCATGGTGGTCATGGGCACGACGGGGAACCGGTCGGAGTCCTCAGGCCAGCCGTCGGGCTGGAGGTACACGCAGTGGTCCCGTACATAGGGGAGTGCGGCCAGGGACAGCCGCAGGGCGCGGTCCGCCGGGGCCGGTGCCGGGGCTGCGGGGGCGGTCGCCCCTGGCGCCTGCGGGGGTCGCGGGATCCCCGCCGACCAGGCCTCGGCGACGGCCCTGGCGGCGGAGTCGGTATCGGCCAGCACCGCGTCCAGGGCGGACAGCAGCACCGGCCGGGGGCCGCCCGGTGCCGTCGGCGTCGGCGTCGGCGTCGGCGTCGGGTCCGGGGTCGGGGCCGGCGCCAGCAGGCCGGCGAGGGCCGCCCGGGCCGGCCCGCCGAGCCGGACCAGCGGGGACCCGAGGTCCAGCCGCATGCCACGCCCGGGGGAGGGCGCCGGGCGCGGTGCGGGCGCCGGCGCCGGCTCCTGCGCCGGCACCGCTTCGGCCCCGGCCTGCTCCTCCGCCCCCGCCCCGGCCAGCAGGTCCCACCGCGGCGCGTACCCCTCGGCCCAGAGCGCGGCGCAGGTGCGGCCGAGGGCCGCCAGGCCCGGCAGGCGCGGGGAGGAGGTCGACACCGACAGGTGGGGACGCTCGCGCAGGCTGTCCTCGACGAAGCCCGGCAGGCTGCCGGGGCCCAGCGTGACGAAGCTGCGCACGCCCTCGTCCTCGTACAGCCGCAGCGTCAGCTCGCGGAAGCGGACCGGCTCCAGCAGGTGCCGGACGACCAGGTCCCGTACGTCCCCGGGCGCGGGCGGGAACGGCGCACACGTGGTGGCCGACCACACCGGGACGGAGCCGGGCCGCAGCGGCAGCCGGTCGAAAGCGGCGCGGACCTGCCCGAGGTACGGCTCCCACATCGGGGTGTGGAAGCCCGAGCGGAACGGCAGCTCCTGACCGAGCACCCCGTCGGCACGCAACCGTGCCACGACGACGGCCACCTGCTCCGGATCGCCGCAGATCACCGACTGGTGCGGGCAGTTGTCGTGACTGACCACCACCCGCTCCAGACCGTGCAGCGCGGCCCGGGCCCGCGGCGCGCCACAACCCAGCGCCGCGTACACGAGGTCCGGGACCCGGAGGTCGCCCGGCTGCAGAGAACGGAGGAAGGTGTCGGCCGCCTCCTGCGGGTACATTCCCGCGGCCACCATCGCCGCCCACTCGCCCAGGCTGTGGCCGGCCAGCACATCCGCCCCGATGCCCAGTTCGGGCAGCGCGCGGGCGAAGAAGCGGCCCGTCGCGATCGCGTCGAGGGCCCGCTCCACGAGCGATGTGCCGCGGGTGAGCCGGGGCGCCGTCAGCGCGAGCCGGTCGGCCACGTCGTCCACCACGGGCGCGAACTCCGGCTCCAGGCCCGGGAACAGGAACGCCACCCGGCCGCCCAGCGGCTCCGGGGTGAACCACACGTCCCCGCGGCCCCGCCACGGCCGGCCGCGCGCCACCGCCTTCGCGGCCAGCGCGAGCCGCTGGGGTGTCGGCCCGACCACCGCGACCCGGCAGGGCCCGTCGCCCCCGGACACCGGGGCGGCGGCCGCCAGCCGCGTCGCGAGCTGCGCCGGAGTGTCCGCACCGATCAGGAGTACGTCGCCACCCGCGGCGGGGCCCACCGGCGCGGCCGCGTCCCCCAGCGGCAGGAAACGACGCACCGGAGCCACCCGGCCGCCGCCGGGGACCGGAGCGGGAGCCGGGGTGGGGACCGGAGCGGGCGCCGCAGTGGCGACCGGGGTGGGGACCGGGACGGGGGTAGTGGTGCGGGCCGGGTGCGGAGCCGTCGGTGCCTCCTCCAGCACCACATGAGCGTTGATCCCGCCGAAGCCGAAGGCGTTGACCCCGGCCCGGCGCGGCTGCGGCCCGCGCTCCCACGGCTGTGCCGCGCTCACCGGCCGCATCCGGGTCCGGGCCAGATCCGGGTGCGGCTCCTCGAGATGCAACGTCGGCGGCAGCACGCCCTCGTACACCGCGAGCGCCGCCTTGATCAGCCCGGCCATGCCCGAGGCCTGCATGGTGTGCCCGAGCATCGACTTCACCGAGCCGAAGCCGATCCCGCCTCCGCCCCCCGGCCCGGGCGGACCGAACACCTGGGCCAGAGTGTCCAGTTCGGCCGCGTCCCCCACCGGGGTGCCCGTGCCGTGCGCCTCCAGCAGACCGAGCGCCCCCGGAGCCCGCGGATCCAGTCCGGCCTCCCGCCAGGCCCGCTCCAGAGCCTGCACCTGGCCCGCCACCAGCGGGCTCATCAGGCTTGCCGCGCGGCCGTCGCCGGCCACGCCCGTACCGCGGATCACCGCGTACACGCGGTCCCCGTCGCGCTGCGCGTCCGCCAGCCGCTTCAGCAGCACCACCCCGGTGCCCTCGGACAGCAGGGTCCCGTCCGCCCTGCGGTCGAAGGGCCGGATCCGCTCGCTCGGGCTGAGCGCCCGCAGCTGCGTGAACACGCTCCACAACGTCGCGATGTGGCAGTGGTGGACCGCGCCCGCGACGACCGCGTCGCAGCGCCCGGCGGCCAGCAGTCCCACCGCCTGGTCCACCGCGAGCAGGGAGGAGGCACAGGCAGCGTCCAGGGTGTAGGCCGGGCCGCGGAAGTCCAGCCGGTTCGCGGTCCGGGCCGCCGTGAAGCTGGGCACCAGCCCGATCGACGCGTCCGGCCGCTCCGGACCCAGCGCCTCCTGGAACGCGGAGCGCACCTCCGCGATCCGCCGCTCGCCCAGCTCCGGCGCCAGCTCCCGCAGTGTCTGCGCCAACTGGTGTGCGGTACGCACCCGTTGGTCGAGCCGCGCGGTCGCCACCCCCATGAACCCGCCGCGCCCCAGCACCACCCCGATCCGCGACCGGTCGGCGGGCAGCCGGGCCTCGCCGCCCGCGTCGGCGATGGCCTCGGCCGTCGCGTGCAGGGCCAGCATCTGGTCCGGCTCGGCCCCCTCCGCGGCGGCCGGCATGATCCCGAACCGTGTCGGGTCGAAGGTGGCGAGACCGTCGACGAAGCCACCGCGCCGGCAGTAGAACCGGTCGCCCGCCACCGGTCCGGTCGCGCCCCGCGGGTCGTAGTACACCTCCGGATCCCAACGCCCCGGCGGGACCTCGCCGATGGAGTCCGTACCGGCGAGGAGGTTGCGCCGGTACGCGGCCAGATCGGCGGCCCCCGGGAACACCGCGCCCATCCCGACGATCGCGGCATCGGTCGGTCGGGGGCCGCTCCGCCGTGCGTCAGACATCGCCCCGGCCCCCCTCCGCCATCAGGACCACCTGGACGTCACTCCCGTGCGTCAGTTCGTCGAGGAACGCGGCGGTCCCCGCGTCCGGCGCGATGAGCGGGATCCCGCGCCGGGCATACGCACGCTCCAGCTCGGGGGTGACCATCCCGCCCGCCTCGGCCGCCCAGGGGCCCCAGTCGACGGCCAGCACCCGGCCCGGGAAGGACTCGGCCCAGGCGTGCGCGAGGCCGTCGAGGGCGTCGTTGGCCGCGGCGTAGTCGCACTGCCCCCGGTTGCCGTACACCCCGGCGACGCTGCCGAACAGCGCCAGGAACCGGGGCGCGGGCCAGGACCCGTGCCCGGCCGCCGCGGCGGCCAGGTGCCGGGCTCCGGCGACCTTGGTGGTGAACACCGTGCTGAAGTCGACCGGTTGCTTGTCCCGCAGCAGCCCGTCCCGCAGCACCCCGGCGCCGTGCACGATGCCGTCGAGGCGGCCGTGGCGCTCGCGTACGTCGGCCACGACGGCCCGTACGGCCCGCTCGTCGGTGACGTCCGCGCAGTGGTAGCGGACGGAGGCGGCCGCCGCGGCGAGCGCGGCGAGGGTGGCCCGTACCTCGCGCTCGGCGAGGATCCGCGAGGCCGCGGCCTCGATCTCCGCGGGCGTACGCAGCCCGGCGGCGATCAGTGCGGCGCGCAGCGCGACCCGGTCCTGGGCCTGGCCGAACTCGTCCGCGCCGGCGACCGGTTCGGGCGTGCGCCCGATCAGTTCCACGTGGCATCCGGTGGCGCGGGCCAGGGCGAGCGCGGTGCGGGCGGTGATGCCGCGGGCGCCGCCCGTGAGCAGTACCACCGCGTTCCGGTCCAGGAGCGCGGGGCCGTCAGGGGTGCCGGTGCTCGGCAGGGGGGCGGGTACGGGGAGGCGGGAGACGCGGGTGCCCTCTGCCGTGTAGCCGACGGAGGCGGTGGGTCCGTTGTCGTGGCTGGCGGTTCGGATGCTGCCGCTGCCGCTGCTGCCGCCGCCGTCGCTCAGTTCCGCGACCAGTTGTGCCGCGATGCGCTCCGGGTCCTCCTTGGGGTGGATGCCCACGGCCCGGACCAGCGCATCGGGGAATTCGAGGGCCGCGCTGCGGGCGAAGCCGTGCAGTCCGGCGCCGGAGGTGCCGGGCCCGGTGACGAGCAGCAGCCGTGGGGTTCCGGTCATCAGGGCCTGCCGCAGCCCCGGGAAGGCTTCGGGCAGTACGGGGCCGGCGGTGGTCCGCAGTGCGGAGAGGTCGACGAGGCCGTCGAAGCCGGGCTCGGCGGCGGGGAGGAACGCCGGCTCGGCGCCGAGGGACTCCAGGGCTGCCGCGAGGGCGGGGGCGATGCCCTGGCCGTCCTCGACGAGGCCGATCCGCAGGCCGCGCAGGGTCTCGGGGGCGGCGTCGGCCGGCGGTACGGGCACGAGGTCCACCCGGAGTCGGCTCACCGGGGGTGCCACTGGTCGTGGATCGGGGACGGGGGTGGTGGGTGCGGTTCCGTTGCCGGGTGTGCCGGGTGTGCCGGGTGTGCCGGGTGTGCCGGGTGTGCCGGGTGTGGCAGGCGCGGCGAGCGCCGCGGGTGCGGCGGGTGCGCGGGAGGTGACCCAGTCGACGATGCCGCGCAGGGTCTTGACCCGGGAGAGTTCCTCGACGGCGGACTCGGTGGTGCCGCCCGGGTCCTGGGGGAGGCCGATCCGGTCGGCGAGGGCGCCGATGATCTCCACCCGCTTGATGGAGTCGATGGAGAGGTCCGCCTCCAGGTCCAGCTCGGGGTCGAGCATGTCGCGGGGGTAACCGGTGCGGGTGTGGACGATCTCCAGGACGAGGTCCATGACCTCCTCGGCGGTGCGGGGGCCCGGTGGCGCGGGGGCTGGGCCGGTGGGGGCGGTTCCGCCGGAGCCGGGCGCGCGCCGGGGCGTCTCCTCGGACGCCGAACGTGGCGCGGGGCCGGAGAGTGCGGCGGCAGTGCGTTCGGCGCCCTGCGGGGATCGCCCCGACACACTCCCGGCCCCGTCGGAACCGCGGCCCGATCCGGCGGCCCGGCCCAGGGGACCCGCCGGTACGGCGCCCAGGTAGCCGAGCAGCACGTCCCGCTGGGCCTCGACCAGTTCCCGCGTGCTGCGCAGGTATTCCAGCACCGCCTCCTCCCGTCCGTTCGTGGTCGGCGTGGAGTCGGCCGCCCGTACCCGCTGCGGCGGGCGCAGGCCCCCCGGGACGGGTGCGCCGTCCGCGGTGCGGACCAGGTGGCCGTCCACCAGCCAGCCCGGGCGCCGCGGGGCGTGGTCCGGGAGGCGGGAGGTCCGGCCGCGGAAGAGGGCCTGCGGCGCCACCGGCACGCCCGCAGCCATCAGTTCGGCCACCGCCGTGACCAGCCTGACCAGGCCGTGCTCGCCCGGCACGTCCAGCGGGACCACCGTGTGGGGTCGGCCGTGCAGGATCCGGCCGACCAGGCCGGACAGGACCCGGCCGGGACCCGTCTCCACGAACGTCCGGACACCGGCCGCGTGCATGGCCTCCACCTGCTCGACGAACCGGACCGGCTCCGCGACCTGGCGCGCCACAAGGCTTCGGACCTCGTCCGCCGCGGCCGGATACCGGTCGGCTGTCGTGTTCGACCACACCGGGGTGTGGGGCGTTGCCATCCGGGTCGTCGCCAGTTCGGCACCGAGGGATGCCGCCGCCCCTGCCACCACCTCGCTGTGGAAGGCGCAGGCCACGGGGAGGGGTTCGGCCGTGAGCCCTGCCTCGCGCAGGGCCGTCACCGCCGTGGACACGGCCTGTGTCGGGCCCGAGATCACGCACTGCCGGGGGGCGTTGTGGTTCGCCACCACGCAGCCGGAGCGGGCCGCGATCTCCCGCACCTCCTCCGGGGCGGCCGCCACCGCGGCCATCGACCCCGGATCGGCGCCTGCGGCCGTCACGATCGCCTCGGCCCGGCGGGCGCTCAGCCGCAGCAGGCTCTCGGTGTCGTAGGCCCCCGCCGCCCACAGCGCGGTGAGCTCCCCGTACGAGTGCCCGGCCACGGAGTCAGGCCGTACGCCGAGCTCGCCGAGCAGCAGGTGCGCCGCCGCCCCGGCGAGGCCGAGGGCCGACTGCGCCACCCGGGTGTCGGTGACCGCCGCCCGCTGCGCCGTCCGTCCCCCGGCGGTGAACGCCGCCGGCGGGAACATCGCGGACACCACCCGGTGCGGGGCCGAGTCCAGCAGGGTGCGCAGGGTGGGGAACGCCGTGAAGAGGTCGACGAGCATGCCCGGGCGTTGGCTGCCCTGCCCGGGGAAGAGGAACGCCACCCGGCCCGGCTCTGCCGCTTCCTCCCGTACGTGGACCCCCGCGCCCGGGGTGAAGGTGCGGGCCCGCTCCAGCCGGGCCGCCAGTTCGTCGTGATCGGCCGCCACCACCGCCACCGTCACCGCGCCGGTACCGGTGGCGGCGGTCTCCGCGGCGAGGTCCCGCAATGCCCAGGGGCGTCCGGCCGCGTCGTTCTCCTCCAGCCGTGCCGCCAGCCGGGCCATCGCCCGGCCCGCCGCCCGCCGGTCCTCACCGCGGAAGCAGAACAGCTCCGCCGGCCATTGCTCCAGCCCGTGCCGGGGCTCCGCCGAGCCGCCGTAACCGGCCAGCACCGCGTGGTAGTTGGTACCGCCGAAGCCGAAGGCGCTCACCCCGGCGATCCGCCGCTCCGCGGGGACCGCCCAGGGCCGGGCCTCGCGGTCGAAGGAGAACGGGCTGCTCTCCGACCGCCAGGCCGGGTTGGGCGTGTCGATGTGCAGGGTCGGCGGCCGCACACCCGTGTGGACCGCCCGGGCGGCCTTGATCAGCCCGGCCAGGCCGGCCGCGCACTTGGTGTGCCCGAGCTGAGACTTCACGGAGCCCAGCGCGCAGGCTCCGGGCTCTGCCCCGGACGCGGTGAACAGCTCGTTCAGGACGGAGAGTTCGGTGCTGTCCCCGACGACGGTGCCGGTGCCGTGCGCCTCGATCAGGCCCACCTCGTCGGCCGTGATGCCGGCCCGCGCATAGGCCCGCTCCAGTGCCCGCCGCTGGCCCTCCGGCCGGGGCGCGGTCAGGCCGAGGGACCGGCCGTCGCTGGCGGCGCCCACCGCCTTGATCACGGCGTACACCCGGTCCCCGTCGCGCTCCGCGTCGGCGAGCCGCTTCAGGACGAGCGCGCCCACGCCCTCACCGAGCGCGATCCCGTCGGCGGCGGCGTCGAAGGGCCGGCAGCGGCCGCCCGGTGACAGGGCCCGGACGGAGGCGAACATCAGGTAGTCGTTGATCCCGTTGTGTACATCGGCGCCACCGCACAGCACCATGTCGCTGTCGTGGTCGCGCAGTTGGCGGCAGGCGAGGTCCAGTGCGGCGAGCGAGGAGGCGCAGGCGGCGTCGACCGTGCAGTTCGCGCCACCGAGGTCGAGGCGGTTGGCGACCCGCCCGGCGATGACGTTGGCGAGGATCCCGGGGAAGGAGTCCTCGGTGAGCCGGGGCAGTTGCTCGTCCAGCTCGGCCGGGAGGTCGCCCAGGTAGGCGGGATGCAGGGCGCGCAGCCCGTACGCGCCCGCGAGTTCCGTACCGGCCTCGGCGCCGAAGACCACCGAGGTCCGGGAGCGGTCGAAGGCGCGGTCCTTGCCGTAGCCCGCGTCCCCGAGGGCGCGGGCGGAGATCTCCAGGGCGAGCAGTTGCACCGGTTCGATCCCGGCGAGCGAGGCGGGCGGGATGCCGTGCGCGAGGGCGTCGAAGGGCACCGGGCCGAGGAAGCCGCCCCAGCGGGACGGGGTGCGCTCGCCGGCCCGGGCCGGGTCGGCGTCGTAGTAGAGCGCCGGGTCCCAGCGCTCGGCCGGCACCTCCGTGACGGCGTCCGTCCCGGCGAGGACCATGGCCCAGTAGGCGGCGAGGTCCGGGGCGCCCGGGTAGGCGCAGGCCATCCCGACGATCGCGATGTCGAGCGGGTCGGCAGCCTGCGGCGCCCGCTCCGCGGACGGTCCGGTGCCGGCGAGTTCGCGGGCGCGGCGCTCCAGCAGTGCGGTGGCCCCGTCGGTGACCTGTGCGTGCAGCGCGGCGATCGTGGTGGTTGCGGTACGCAGGGCGGCGGCCTGGCCCAGCATGAACAGCCCGTCGGACTGCTGCTGTTCCTCGGCCACGGGCTCCAGCACGCTCCCGTCGGGGCTTCTGCGCAGGCCCTTGCTGGCGATCCGCAGCCGCCCCAGATTCAGCCGCTCCAGCTCCTCCCACATCGTGCGCGGCTCGATTCCGCTCTCCGCGAGCCGCCGCCGGGTCGCCTCGAACGTCTCGGCGTACGGGGTGGCCGCGCACCGGGTGGCATGGCCGGGCGCGGTGCGCAGCAGGACGGTGTCCGCGCACTCCACCGCCGCCCGCTGGAAGCCCGGCCGGATCGCGCCCGCCGCCACGGCCTCCTCGGTGAACAGGTAGGCGGTGCCCATCAGCACCCCGATCCGGGCGCCCCGGGCGGCCAGTGGGGCCGCGGCCGCCACCGCCATCGCCGCGGACCGTTCGTCGTGGATCCCGCCCGCGAACAGCACGTCCAGGGACTCCGGTTCGGAGCAGGTCAGCAGCCGCTCGATCTGCTCCTCCCACAGCGGGAAGGAGGCGCGCGGCCCGACGTGTCCGCCGCACTCCAGGCCCTCGAAGACGAACCGCCGCGCCCCCTCGGCGAGGTAGCGCTCCAGCAGTCCGGGGGAGGGCACGTGCAGGTGGGTCCGGATGCCGGATGCCTCCAGCGGGGCCGCCTGCGCCGGGGTGCCGCCGGCGATGATCGCGCAGGGCGGACGGGCCTCGGTCACGGCCGCCAGTTGCGCCTGGCGCAGCTCGGGCGGGGCGAAGCCGAGCAGGCCCACGCCCCAGGGGAGGTCCCCGAGCCGCTCCGCCGTCTCCGCCAGCAGCCGGCGTACGTCCGGGCCCTCCATCACCGCGAGCGCGAGGTACGGGACGCCGCCCGCGGCGGCCACCGCGGCGGCGAAGGCCGCCTGGTCGCTCACCCGCGTCATCGGGCCCTGCGCGACGGTGAGCGGCCGCCCGAGGGGCCGGGCCCGTACGGCAGCCTCCAGGTGCCCGGCGACGGCGGCCCGTACGGCCTGCAGGACGCCTCCGGCGGTCCGGTACCGCGCGGCCAGCCGGGCCGCCGAGGCCCCGTCCTGCCCGACGGGCAGCAGCTGCGTCCGCAGGTCCCGGGCGCCGAGCAGGGTGTGCACGGGCCCTTCGGGCGGGGTCAGATCGGGCCGGGCGAACACCCGGTGCCCGTCGGCCAGCCGGGTCTCGGAGCCGTCCATCGCCCGCAGCGCGGCCGCCACTTCCTCCGGCAGCCCGGCCTCGCCCTCCGCGGTCAGGGCCAGTTGTACGTCGAGCAGGACCCCGGCGGCGCCGCCCGCGACGGCCGCGGCCGCCGTGTGCGGCCCGATCCCGCCGCAGGCCCGTACGGGTACGCGGATCCCGGGGTCGCCGAGGAGCTGCTGGAGCAGGACGAAGGTGGTGGCCGAGCCCACCCGGCCGCCCGCCTCGTGGCCCTTGGCGACGAGCGCCTGGGCGTCGGCGGCCACGGCGGTCCCGGCCTCGGCCGCACTGGTGACCTCGGCCCACACCCGGGGCCGCCCCGCCGCCGAGGCCCAGGCGGCCACCCGTTCGGGGGTGTGCGCGTCGGGGTGGGCGAGCAGCACGGTGTCCACCGCGGCGGGGAGTTCCGCGGGGCCGAGCGGGCAGCCGGCGGGCACCCGCACGCCGTACCGGGCACTGCTGCCGAGCCTTCGGCCCAGCTCCGCGAAGGCGCGCCGGGCGGCGCCGGGGTCCCGGCCGAGGTCGAGCAGTCCGAGGGCCCCGGCGCGCTCGGCGGCGGTCACGACGGCCGGGTGGGGCTCCTCGAAGGGGCTGACCGCGACGACCAGGTCACGGGTGACGGCGGGCTGCGGGTGGGGGGTCACGGGCGCTCCTCTTCCAATGCTGTGTGACATGGCGGAGTGCAGGGCGGAAGGGCGGACGAGCAGGTGATCAGGCGAACCGACGAGCCGACGAGCCGTGCAACGGCGGTGCGGGGCAGGGCGGAGGATGGGGGAGTGCGGTGGTCACGCGCACCGGCCGGGGCACCCACCGCGGGTACGGCGGGCTTGAACCGTGGTCAAACACCCGCAATGCCGCGTTGCATCGTGCGGTGGCCGCCGTGCACTGTCAACAGCCATGCGGAATACGGTGCTTCGCACCAGCGGCGTACACGTGCCACCCGGAATCCCACCCGGGCGGGCCCACGACACCCCCCGGCCGGGGCGGTGGCCTGCGCGGTTTCCCCCCGGGCCGGGCCGACCCCGCCGCGGGGGCCGGCGTACCGCGCCCTCGTGGGCATGCCGCACGGGCATGCCCACTCGCCGACCGGGCATGCCCGCCACCCGGGACCCGGTCACTTGTTCACCCGTCGGGCCCTTACAGGTACAGCCCCACGCGGTTACCGTCCGGTCATGACCCCCACCCTCGCCCAGCTCCGCTACCTCGTCGCCGTCGCCGACTGCCGGTCCATCACCGGGGCCGCGGCCTCCGTCTTCGTCGCCCAGTCCGCGCTGTCCAGGGCGGTTCAGGCCATGGAGCGCGATCTCGGCGTCGAACTCCTGGCCCGCCGGGGAAGGGGGGTGGACCTCACGCCGGAGGGGGCCCGGGTCGTCCGACTGGCCCGTACCGTGCTCAACGCGGTGGAGGCCATCGACGACATCGGGACTCCGCACGGCGGGGACACCCGGGCCGTTCTGACCCTCGCCACCACACCCACCCTCGCCCTCGACCTGGCCACCGACCTGATCGCGGCCTTCACGGCGAGGCATCCGACCGTCGACGTCCGGCTCCAGCAGCACGGCAGCAGGGAGGCGCTGGCCGAGGAGGTGAACCAGGGACGTTCGGAGCTGGCCCTGGTCGACCTGCCCGTGGACAAGGAGCTCTCCACCCACTTCATCCAGGAACGCGAGGTGGTGCTCATCTCGCCCCCCGGCTCGCGACTGCCCCATCCGATGCCCCTGCGCATGCTCGACGGGCTGCCGATGGTGCTGCCCACCCCGGGGACCGGCCGGCGCACCGAGATGGAGGCCATGTTCAGCTGCCTCGGGGTGCGGCCCGTCCCCACCCTGGAGGTCGACGAACGCCTTGCCTGGGTGACGGGGGTGACGGACGGCCGCGGCTCCCTCATCTGGTACCGGGACGTGGTGTCGAGAGCCTTCGGGAGCCGGGCCGAGATCCGCTCCTTCACTCCGCCGCTGCTGCGCCCGGTGGGCATAGCCCACGCCCGGCGGCCGCTCAGCCGGGCGGCCCGTGCGTTCATCGCGCAGGCCGGGCACAAGGCGCCGGTCCGGGAGCCGGTGCGCTGACCGGACATGCCCGCGCGGCATTGAACGATGCTCGAACGGGCGGGGATTGCACCTGGCACGTCAACTGATGTGCCATCACATTGTGGGCATGTCCCGTCTCCTGACACCCCCACGCGCCGCCGCCCTCGCGACCGCGGCCCTCGCGACGATCCTGCCCGCAGTCGCCTGGACGGCCACCGCCACCGCTGCCTTCAGTGCCTCCGCCGGCCCGTCGGCCGCCGCCGGGGCCCTGGCGGCGCCGGAGAAGAAGTGCACCCTGCCCGGCGGCCTCGCCGAGCTCAGCGGCCTCGCCATGAGCCGCAAACACCCCGGGGTCCTCTACGCCGTCAACGACAGCGGCAACACCAACCAGGTCTTCGCCGTCGACTGCAACGGCGCCACGGGCCGGCTCCTGGCCACCCTCACCGTCTCCGGCGTGGGCAACACCGACTGGGAAGGCCTGGCGCTCGGCAAGGACGAGGCCGGCGGCCCGGTGGTCCTGGTCGGCGACATCGGGGACAACTTCGGCGGGCGCGCGGAGATCACCGTGCACCGGTTCGCCGAGCCCGACCGGCTCACCAGTGCCACCGTCACCCCCGTGACCTACCGCTTCTCCTACGCCGACGGCAGGCATGACGCCGAGTCCCTGCTCGCCGACCCCGTGTCCGGCCGGCTCTACGTCGCCAGCAAGATCGCCGGAGCCGCCGGCCGGCTGTACCAGGCCCCGCTGCCGCCGGTGACCGGGCAGGTCAACACCCTCACCGCGGTCCGGTCCGGCCCGGTGTTCGCCACCGACGGAGCGTTCTCGCCGTCGGGCGCCTCGTACACCCTGCGCAGCGGCGGGCCGCTGGGCGCCAACACCGCCTCCGTCTACGACACTTCCGGGGCCAAGCTCGCGGACGTCGCCCTCCCGGCCCAGTCGCAGGGGGAGACGGTGACGTACGCCGACTGCGCGAACCTGCTCGTCGGATCGGAGAACGACCCGCAGATCTGGCGGGTCCCGCTGCCGCGGGAGGCCACTCCGGGCTGCGACGCCACGCCGACGCCCACCCCCACGCCCACCCCGACCCCCACTCCCACCCCCGGTGGCCTGAAGTTCACCGACCCCGGTCCGCAGACGTGCAGGTTCAACCAGTCCTGCACCGTCCAGCTCACCACCACCGGCGGCAAGCCCCCCGTCCGGTACGCCGCCACCGGCCTGCCCCGGGGCCTCACCCTCGACCCTGCCTCCGGACGGATCGGCGGCAAGCCCTGGGGCAGCGGCGCGTTCCAGGTCACCGCCACCGCGGGCGATGCCACCGGAGCCACCGCCGGTACCACCTTCACCCTGACCCTCAACTGGTTCTGAGGAGGGACGGGGACGGACTTGTCCAACCCACCCCCGAGGCCGCACTGTTGACCGAGTTTCGTCGTCCTCAGGTCAGGAGAACCGGCTTGTCGTCCCCCATCTCACCCGTCCCGCAGGGCTCGGGTACGCCGCACGTGATCGACCCCGCCGGTGGCTGCCCGCACGCCCTCAACGCCAGGCTGCGCGCCGAGCACGGCCCGGTGGCCGAGGTCGTGCTCCCCGGCGGGGTGCCCGGGGCGGTCGTCCTGGGGCACGACGCGCTGCGGGAGTTCCTCGCCCACCCCGACGTGGCCAAGGGCGCCCGGCACTTCCCGGCCCTGCACGACGGCACCATCCCGGCCGACTGGCCGCTGCGCGTCTTCGCCAACGCCGTGGGCATGCACACCGCCGACGGCGCCGACCACCGCCGGCTGCGGGCGCTGGTCGGCAAGGCCTTCACGATCCGCCAGGTGGAGCGGTTGCGGCCGCGCATCGAGGAGCTCACCGCCGAGCTCCTCGACGACCTCGGCCGGGCTGCCGCCGCGTCCCCCGACTCGGTCGCCGACCTGTACGCGCACTTCGCCCTCCCGCTCCCGATGAACGTCATCTGCGAGCTGCTCGGCGTGGACCCCGAGCACCGGGGCCGGCTGCACGACCTGACCAACACGGTGGTCATCGCGACCGACATCACCCCGGCCGAGAAGATGGCCGCCCTCCAGGAACTCATGGCCCTGACCGGCACGATCGCGGCCGCCCGCGCCGAGAACCCCGGCGAGGACCTCACCAGCGCCCTGATAGCCGCCCGCGAGGACGACGGGGACCGGCTCACCCAGGCCGAACTCATCGGCACCATGCGGCTGATGCTCGTCGCGGGCCACGAGACCACCCTCAACCTCGTCGTCAACGCCGTCCGGGCCCTGTGCGCCCACCGCGACCAGCTCGCCCTGGTCCTGGACGCCAAGGCCACCTGGTCGGACGTGGTGGACGAGACCCTGCGCTGGGACACCCCCGTCAGCTGGTTCCCCTTCCGCTACCCCACCCGCGACCTGACCGTCGACGGGACGCTGATCCCGCAGGGCACCCCGGTACTCGCCGGCTACAGCGCGGCGGGCCGCGACGAGGCCTTCCACGGTCCGGACGCCGACCGCTTCGACATCACCCGCCCCTCCGCCGCCCGCAGCCTCTCCCTCGGCCACGGCGCCCACTACTGCACCGGGGCCCCGCTCGCCCGGCTGGAGGCCACGATCGCCCTGGAGCGGCTCTTCACCCGCTTCCCCGACCTCGACCTCGCGGTACCGGAGGCCGACCTCCCGTACCAGCGCAGCTTCATCAGCAACAACGTCCGGTCACTGCCGGTCCGCCCCGGCCGGCAGGCCACTTCCTAGCGTCCGGACCCGTACGTCCACCGCGTGCCACCCCGTCGCCCCGTCCGGGACGGTTCCGGTGCGGGCGCCCGTCTGCACGGCGCCCGTGCCGTCCGTCGCGCGGACCTCCAGGGTGTGCGGCCCGGGGGTGGCCTCCCACAGCCACACCCACTGGCGCCAGGTGTCGACGCCGTCGGAGGTGCCGAGCCGCGCCTCCTGCCAGGCGGCGCCGTCCACCCGTACCTCGACCCGTTCGATCCCCCGGTGCTGGGCCCACGCCACCCCGGCGACCGCCACCCGGCCCGGTGACAGGTCGGCGTACGCACGGGGAGTGTCGATGCGGGCCTGCGTCTTGACCTGGGCCTGCTGCGCCCAGGACCGGCGCACCCAGTAGGCGTCGTAGGCGGCGAAGGTGGTCAGCCGCAGCTCGGTGAGCCACTTGCAGGCGGAGACGTACCCGTAGAGGCCCGGTACCACCATCCGCACGGGGAAGCCGTGGGCGAAGGGCAGCGGCTGCCCGTTCATGCCGACGGCCAGCAGCGCCGCCCGGCCGTCCATCACGGCCTCCACCGGCGTACCGATGGTCATGCCGTCCACCGAACGCGCCACCAGCTGGTCGGCCGGACCGCCCCGGGAGGGCGGCCGCACCCCGGCCTCGCGGAGCAGGTCCCCGAGGCGGACGCCGAGCCAGCGGGCGTTGCCCGCGTACGGGCCGCCGACCTCGTTGGACACACAGGTGAGGGTGATGTCGTGCTCGACCACCGGACGGTCGAGCAGCTGCCGCAGATCGAGGGTCAGGGGCCGGGTCACGCCCTCCCCGTGGATGCGCAGCCGCCAGGTGTCCGCGTCCACGCGCGGGACGACCAGCGCGGTGTCCACCCGGTAGAAGTCCTGGTTCGGGGTGAGGAAGGGGCCGAGTCCGGGTACCCGCAGGTCCGCCCCGGCGGGCACCGGCGGCGCGGGGACGGTGGGCCGGGGGAGCACGAAACGGGCACGGGAGGCGGTGGCGTCGGCCGAGCCGTGCGCACCGAGGCGCCGCGCTCCGAGTCCGACCGCGGCCGACGCCGCGAGGACGGCGACCACCAGCCGCCCGAAGCCGCGCCGGTCCATCGCCGGGGCCCCGCCCTGCGAGGCCCCGGCCGGGCGGGACCGCTGCCCGGCCGTGATCAGCAGGTACAGCACCCCGGCCGAGACCGCCGCGCCCACCAGTGAGGGCAAGGCGTCGCGCCAGGAGGCCTCCGGCCGGCTGAGCGCGGCCAGCGCCCCCACCAGCCCGAAACCGCCCGTGACGGCGATCGCGGCCGGAAGGTGGCGGACGGCGAGCAGCCCGGTGCCGACGGCGACCGCGGCCAGGACGGCGAGGATGCCGAGGCCCAGCACCAGCTTGTCGGAGGTGCCGAACAGCCGGATGGCCCATTCCCGGACGGCCACCGGCGTCAGGTCGACGACGGCCCCGCCGACGGCCGTGACCGGCGAGGCCTCGGGCCGGCCGGCCGCCGCGGCCAGCTGCGCGCACGCCAGCCCGGCGACGGCCGCGACGATCCCGCTGACGGCGCCCATCACGCGCCGTGGCCGCGGGGAACGGCTCGGGTCTGCCTCCACACCGCCAGTGTGCCGCGCCCGGGCGCTCCCGCGGCGGCGCCGTGCCGCCGCGCAGGCCGGATCGCGCCCGATCCGCGCCCGCCCGTGCCGGCCCGCCCGCGCCCGACCGTGCCGGGCAGCGCCGGCGCCTTGCGCCCAGGGCGAAAGGACCATGCCCGCAGTGAACGGACCGAGGCGGCGGTGGGGGACGGGGCAACGATGACGACATGTTGCCCCGTCACTCCCCGAAAGCGCGGATACCGTGCCCCTGAAACCCGCCCGGACCTTCAGCACCTCGCCCTACCGGCCCGTGATCACCCACTCGACGCTGCGACGTCTGTTACCGGGGTTCACCGTCTCGTCCCTCGGCGACGGCATGGCCGTCGTCGCCGTGAGCTGGCTGGCGATCGAGATCGCACCGGCGGCGGAACGCGGCATGTGGGTCGCACTGGCGGCCGCTGCCTACACGCTCTCGGGCGCCGTGGGCGCGGTCCTCCTCGGACGGCTCCTGCGACACCGTTCCCCGGCCCGGCTGGTCGTCTGCGACGCCCTGCTGCGCGCCACCGCCCTCGGCGCGATCCCCGTGTGCCACGCCCTCGGCATGCTGAGCATCGAGCTCTACGTGGTGCTGCTCGCCACCTCCTCCCTCCTCCACTCGTGGGGCCAGGCCGGCGTCCACACCCTGCTGGCCCGACTGCTGCCGGAGCGCGACCACCTGGCCGGCAACGCCGTCCTGTCCGGCATCGGCTCGCTCTCCACCGTCTTCGGCCCACCGCTCGCCGGCGCCCTGATCCTGTGGGGCGGCGCCGCGACCGTGATCGCCGTGGACGCGGCGACCTTCCTCGTCCTGGCCGCCACCTTCCTCTTCGGCGTGCCGCACGACGCCGCGCCCGCACCCCGGGAGAGCGGTTCCCGCGCCGCGGGCTTCGCCGTCATCAGGCGCACCCCGGCCCTGCTGGGCCTGCTCGCCCTGAGCTTCGCCTTCTTCTGCCTCTTCGGTCCCGTGTACGTGGCGCTGCCGCTGTACGTGTCGGACGGGCTGGGCGCCCCCGCCGGTCTGCTGGCCGCCTTCTACACCGCGTTCGGTGTCGGCGCCGTCCTCGGCTCCGTCCTGACCGGATACCTGGGCCGGCTGCCGATGCGGCCGGCCGCGACCGGCATCGTCGTCGCCTTCGGCCTCTTCATGCTGCCGACGGGGCTGGGAGCGCCGACGGCCGTCGCCGTCGCGGGGTTCGCCGCCGCCGGGCTGCTCTGGCCGCCGTACGCCGCGCTCTCCACCGCTCTCTTCCAGCGTTCGGCCCCGCGGGACCTGCTGCCCCGGACCCTGGCCGCGAGCTCCGCGGTCCGCGTGCTCGCCGTGCCGCTCGGTACCGCGCTGGGCGGCCCCCTGGTGGCCGGGCTCGGAGCCCGGGAGACCCTGCTGGTCTCGGCCGCCTCGATCGCCGTCCTCGGTCTGGCGGCTGCCGGGGCCGCACGGGCGTGGACGCGGCGGAGGCCTTGACGCGCCGCCGCGGGACCGACCGGACACCGGTCGGTCCCGCGGAGCGGATCAGCGGGTGGCGGCTGCCGACGGCAGGGCCGCCGCGATCTCGGAAGCCAGCCGGTACGGGTCACCGCTCGGCCGGTGCGGATGGCGGGTGGTACGCCCCGCCCACTCCGCCTCGAAGGCGTGCCAGTCGATCTCCCGCGGCGCCGCCCCGCTCACCAGCGCCTCGTCCAGCGAAGCGAAGTACCGCGCCCACCGGGGGGCGTACAACTCCGAGATCAGGCCGCTCCATTCGCGATTCGCGTAGTCGTGCAGGAAACCGCCCTCGCTGGTGCTGCGGCGGCCCCACACGCTCAGGAGCGAGCGGGCGTCGTACTCGTACCGGTCCTGCTCGGCCCGGTCGGCGCCCCAGGAGCGGGCCCCGGAGAGCCAGCTGCCGAGGAGGAAGGCCGGGTCGGATCCGGTGACCGCGTCCAACTTCCGCATCCCGTGCTGCCATTCGGCCGTCAAAGCGCGGAAACGGGTCAGGTCCCCGGCTTCGTAGGCCGCCTTGATCTTCGGCAGCAGCACCCGCGAGTGGTTGGCGAGGGCCTGCCGGGCGGTGTCCACCAGGTCGAAGCGGTAGGCGCTGGAGCCGCGCAGTGCCGGATCCACCTTCAGCAGGTGGTCCAGGGCCCTGCGCACCGAACCGGACGGGTAGCGCATGGACTTCGGGCTCCAGTACGCCGCCCCGGCCGCGGTCAGGCTCGGCCGGGCGGCGAACAGGCTGTCCTGCGACTCCGACCACAGGCCCGAGGAGGTGCTGTACGGCCCCTTGCGGAGCTCCTCCCAGGCCGCGGCGGCCTCGGCGTCCGGCCGGCCGTAGCGGCGGGCCGCGAAGCCGGCGAACCACGTGCGCTGGTCGATCGGCCCGCGCTCCCAGGCCAGGTCGGTGAAGAGGTCGAAGGCGGCCGGGTTGGTGCCCGTGGCCTCCGGCAGGTAGGCGATCCCGGCGAGCGCGCTGTTCGCCTTGTCCCGCCAGGGGCCGAACCGCTCGATCCACACGGAGCTGTTCGCGCCGACCGTGGTGTGCCCGCCGAAGTTGTAGATGGTGCCCATCGCGTACGGGGCCCCGCCCCAACGGGTCTCGCGGTCCAGCCGGTTGTACCGGTCGGAGAGCCCGTCCAGGATCAGCAGCTTCGACGTGTCCACCCCCGCCAGCAGCTCGGCGGTGGGGTCGTCCTGCCAGCCCAGCACCGCCCACAGCGCTCCGGGACGCGCGGCGTGCAGCGCGCCCTGGATGGCGCCCGCGGCCGCGCCGACGTCGACGGAGCCGGTCCGACCGCCCTCGTGCAGCGGGCTCATCCGGTACATCGTGCTGTCCCCGAACACCGCGCGCTGCTCCGCGTAGTACGCGGCGGCCAGCTTCCCGAAGACGGGCGAGGCGGGGTCGAGCCAGTCCGGCCGGTCGAAACCCGCCCAGTCGCCCTGCGCCACCGTGGCCGCCCCCGGGTTGCGCGCGGCGAACCCGGGCGGCACGGTACCGAAGTAGCCGGGCAGCACCGGGGTCATGCCGAGCCCGCGCAGCTGTTCGGCGATCCGCCCGCCCAGCTCGGCGCGCTCGCGCATCAGGCGCTCGGTGACCGGGCCGCCGAAATCGCTCAGGTTCTGCAGCAGCCACCAGCTCTGGTGGCCGGGGCCGGGGATCCACTGCCGCAGCTCCGCGGCGGAGTAGCCGAACCCCTGGAGCGCCCGGTAGTACGGGTACTCGGCGCCCACCTGCACGAACACCTCGTTGATGCCGTGCAGGGCGAGCAGGTCGATCTGCCGCCGGTGCTCCTCGAAGGAGCGGTACGGGCCGGAGTACCCGTCGTCGGTGTCGTTCAGCGCGTACCGGTGGGGCACCTGCGCGCTGCGGGTGACCGGCGCGGGGACCGCGGGCAGCCGGGCGGGCAGCATGCCGAGGCTGTCACCGGGCCAGCCGATGTCGGCCCCGGCGACGTGCTGGAGGTACCAGCCGACCCCGGTGAGCAGGGTGGCGCCGGTGCTGCCGCGCACGGTGATCGCGCCGGGGGTCCCGGACACGGTGAAGGTGTCGGCGCCGGCGCCGGTTTCGGGCACCAGGGTGAACTGCCGCCAGTGGCGCGGGAGGAGACGCTCCAGGGCGGCCCGGGCGGGCGCGACGTCGAAGGTGCGGGCCCGCCCGGGGCTCCGGGGCGCACCCGCGGGTGCGAGGGCCCGTACGGCGGGGCGCGCGTCCGCCGTTACGTCGGCATGTGCGGGCGACCCCGCTCCCGGGGCGGTGGCCCCGGGAGCGGGCCCCGCGCAGATCAGCGCCAGCAGTGCCGCGGGAAGGGCGGCGAGGGCCAGCGGGCGCGGCGTGATCGGCCTGCGCCCGCTGCGTGGCATCGGGTTCCTCATCCGTCGGACCGGGCCGTCAGACCGGCAGGGCCCAGGCCTGGTCGACCCGGTGGTCGCCGCAGTCGGTCAGCCGCAGCCGCTCGGCCGGGGCGGCGGCCGCGGGAGCCGTCAGGCACATTCCGCTGATCTCCTCCACGAGGGCCCCGTCACGGCGGTGCGACCAGCTCTGGCCGGGCTGCTCCGCCGGACGGTTCGAGCAGTCGGCCAGCTCCACGATGCGGTCCTCGCCGACCGACAGGCACTCGCCGGCCAGCCGCAGGCGCGCGTCCTTGCCCACGGTCCAGCGCTGGTCGGGGGCACCGGTGCAGGCGGCCATCACCACGGCTCCGACGCCGGTGGTGTTGGCACCGTCGGCGCACCGGGCGCCGTCTCCGACGATCTGCCCGGTCGGCGTGGCCTCGGCGCAGCCGCGCGGGGTGAGCCGCCAGACGCCGGTGTCGTGCCCGGCCACCTTCCCGGTCAGTGCTCCGGAGACCTCGTGGCGCGTTCCGCTCCACAGGTCCTCGGCGTCGGCGCCGACGGTGCAGTCGGTCAGGCCGATCTCGTCGAGCGGCACGTTGATGTCCCGGGCGGTGGCGGAGCGGTTGAGCACGGCCACCGCACGGTCGCCGTTCGCCAGCGGCCGCACCAGGATCTCGAAGGTGGCGTTGGAGGAGACCACGGCGCCCTGACGGCCCATCGGGTCCTGGTCCAGCCGGATCATCCGGGTGTTGCCGAGCGCGGTGAGGCCCGCGGGGGTCAGCTTCGAGACGTCGGAGGAGAGGATGAACGGGGAGGCCATCATGGCCCACAGGGCGACCTGGCTGCGGCTCTCGGCGGCGGTGAGCCCGGGCGCGCCCGCGATCAGGAAGTCGGGGTCGTTCCAGTTGCCGGGGCCCGCGTACCGGCCGAGCCAGCGGTTGTAGCCGTAGTTGCCCATGACCGCGCTCCACCGGGAGGTCGCGGGGGCGGCCGGGTTGTAGACCTTGATGTCCTTGCCCTCGCGCCACAGCTGGCCGGTCTCGCCGACCCACCCGAGCACCTTGTGCCAGTCGGAGCCGCCCCACTCACCCTGCTGGAAGTAGGCGGGAGCGGAGGCCGACAGGACCATGTCCCGGCCGCTCTCCCGCAGGGCCTTCGCCACGGCGTTGTAGGCGTCGCGGTAGGCCTGCTCCTTGGTCGTGCCCGCCGGGATCCACAGGTTGCAGCCGTCCATCTTGACGTAGTCCACCTTCCAGGAGGCGAACTGCCGTGCGTCCTGGGCGTAGTGGTCCTCGCCGCCGCCCTGGGGAGCGCCGCTTCCCGGGTACTTCTCGCAGGTGAGCGAGCCGGCGTCCTGGTAGATGCCGAACTTCAGGCCCTTGGCGTGCAGGTACTCGCCGAGCCAGGCCATGCCGTGCGGGAACTTCGCCGTGTCGACGACCAGAGCGCCCTGCGCGTCGCGGTTCCTGGTCATCCAGCAGTCGTCGACGGTCACCGTGTCGTAGCCCTTGGCGGCGAGCCCGGTGGACACGAGCGCATCGGCGTTGGCGACCACCTTCGCCTCGTCGATGTCGCACATGTAGTGCGCCCAGTTGTTCCAGCCCATGGGAGGGGTGAGCGCGAGCGGGGTGTCCGAGGTCGCCCGGGGCTCGGCCGCCACGGGGGCGGGGGAGAGCACGAGGGCGAACAGGGCGGCCGCGGTCAGGCAGGGGAGCGTTGCGCGCAGGCGAGGCGGCACGGGGTCTCCTTGACGTGGGGACAGTCGTGCGCCCAGTGCAGCGAGGCGATTACCCAGTGTCAACAGAAGTCGCTGGTTGTCGGCTGATGACCAGCAATTTGGCTGCAATTACTGTCACACGAAAGTGCAGATACGTCGTATGTTACGGTGTATCTATGCCGCGAAGATCAGCTGCCCTGGACCGCGCGACCCCCGAGGCGATCGCCGTGGCCGCCCTGCGGATCCTCGACGAGCAGGGCCCCGGCCACCTCAGCTTCCGCAGCCTCGCCGAGCGGCTCGACGTCTCCCACGCGACCGTCCAGCGCCGCTGCACCGACCTCGCCGGACTGCTCGACCTGTGCACCGAGCACCTCGCCGCGCAGCTCCCGGAGATTCCCGCCGGCACCGACTGGGCGCAGGCCGCCGAGCAGCGGTTCCGCGCCCTGTACCGGCTGCTCACCGCCCACCCCGGACTGCTGGTGCTGCGCGGCGGCCGGCCCTGGCTCGGGCGGCAGTTGCTGGCCCGGCTCGTCGAGCCCGCCCTCGCCGACAGCGTGGCCGCTGGGATGACCGCCGCCGAGGCGATGACCGTCTACCGCCGCATGTACCTGCTCACCCTGGGCAGCGCGGCCTTCGTGGACCACCGGGATCCGGCCGGAGCCACCGCCGCCTCGCGGGCGGCCCTGGCCGCACTGGATCCCCAGGAGTTCCCCGTGCTCTCCGGCGGACTGCCCGACGTACTGCCCGCCCTGACGGACCACGAGGTGTACTACGGCGCCCTGCGCCAGCTGATCGAGGCCGCCCGGCCCGACCGGACCACCGGGCCCACCGGGTCCGCCCGTACCGCCCCGCCCGCCCGGCCCACCACCTGATGGGGAGACAGCCCATGCACGCAGCACCGGCCCACCGGCTCGACTACGCGGCCGTACGCGCCGCCGCCGCCCGGATCGAGGGAGGGGTGCGGCCCGTCACGGTGGCACCCGCGGGCGAAGGCGTCTGGTACGCGCTGGAACACCTCCAGTACACCGGCACCTTCAAGGCACGCGGCGCCCGCAACTTCCTCGCCGCCCACCACGAGGCCGGCGCCCTCCCCGCCGCCGGCGTCACCATCGCATCCGGCGGCAACGCCGGACTCGCCTGCGCCTGGGCGGCCCGTGCGCTCTCCGTGCCCGCGACCGTCTTCCTGCCCGCCAACGCCCCGCGCGTGAAGGTGGAGCGGCTGCGCGGGTACGGGGCCGAGGTGCGGCTCGTCGGTGACCGGTATGCCGAGGCGCTGACCGCCTGCGAGGAGTTCGCCGCCGAGAGCGGGGCCCTGAGCAGCCATGCCTACGACCACCCGCTCATCGCGGCGGGGGCGGGAACCCTGCTCGACGAGATCCGGGCCGCCCTGCCCGGGCTGGACACGGTGGTCGTCGCGGTCGGCGGCGGCGGACTGTTCGCCGGCGTCGCCACCGCCGCGCGCGAGCACGGCGTACGGGTGGTCGCGGTCGAGCCGGAGCACTGCCGGGCCCTGAACGCCGCGCTGGCGGCGGGCCGGGTCGTGGACGTGCCGGTGGACTCGGTCGCCGCCGACTCGCTGGGGGCCACCCGGGTCTCCGCGGACGCACTGGCCGCCGCGCAGGAGAAGAACGTGACGTCCGTCCTCGTTCCGGACACGGAGATCATCGCTGCCCGGCAGGCGCTCTGGGAGGATCACCGGATCGTGGTCGAGGCGGCCGCGGCCACCGCCCTGGCGGCGCTGAACGGTGCGCCGGAGCCGCTGGGCGACCGGGTCGCCGTCATCCTCTGCGGGGCCAACACGGACCCCCGGGACCTGGTGACTTCGGGGACCCCGGGGACCTTCGGGGCCTGATCCCGGCCGTTCGTCCGGTTCGGCCCGTCCGGACGTCAGTCGTCGTCGTCCTGGGCCTCGCGGACGATGACGACCGTACCGGCGGAGTACTGCACGACCTGCTGGCTCACCGACCCGAGCAGCGCGCCCTTGAAACCGCCGTACCCGCGGGTGCCGACCACCGTCAGGTCCGCCTCCTTGGAGGCGTCGACCAGGACCTGCGCCGGGGACCCCTGCTCGACGCGCCGGAACACCGGCACGCCCGGCGAGGTGCCGACGGCCGCGGCGACCGTGTCCGCCAGCTTCCGGCGGGCGGCCTCCTCGGCCGTCACGGCCACCGCGTCGGCGGTCTCGGCGGCCGTCGGGCCGATGGCGAACGGATTGCGGTTCCACTCCCAGGCCATCACGGCGTGCACCCGGCCGCCCATCATGGCGGCCTGTGCGACCGCCCAGCGCAGGGCCTCCTTCGAATGGTTCGACCCGTCCACGCCGACGACGATCAGCGGCTCGATGGTGCGCTCACTCACGGTGGTTTCCTCTCGCTTCGCCCGAATAGTCGATCTCCTCCTTGTATACACGGAGCAGGGGGTCCGACCTCGAACGACGATCGTTGCGACGTCCGACGACTTTCGAGGACAGCCCGTGGACCCCGCCCCTTGCGAGGGTGTGAGTGTCCGGGCGACCGACGCCGGACGCGAACGACTTGGAGGAACGGGCGTGGCTCAGCGCAAGGGTTGTCTGATCGGCTGCGGGGTGGCGCTGGTGCTGGGCGTGGGCCTGATCGTGGCCCTGGTCTTCGGCGTGGGCAAGTTCCTCGACATGGCCGACGAGACCCTGATCGACCCCGCGGTCTACGAGGCAGTGAAGACCGGCGACGCGGAGAGCGAGGTCCGCGACCGGCTCCCCTCGGGCGAGAGCTTCGTCAAGAGCGCCCTCAAGGAGGGCGGACCGGCCGAACCCGAGGGCAGCACCTGCGCCTGGTACATCTCCAGCGGCGAGGCCAAGAACGGCGCGGAGACCGTGCTCCGCTTCTGCTTCAAGGACGGCAGGCTCGCGGAGAAGGCCCAGTACCCCATGAAGTAGGCGGGTGTTCGCCGGCGCCCGCCGCGTTGCGGACGTCACGGGGCGGCCGCCCCTCCCAGCGGAGCACCGCCCGGCGCAGCGCGCGCACGTCGCTGAATCCGACCCGGGCCGCGACCGAGCGCAGGGGCAGATCGGTGGCGCGCAGCAGCTCCAAGGTGTGTTCCTGGCCGCATAGGACACTCGAGGCTACCAGCCGGCCGTGCGCAGGGGCGGGAGCGGGCGGAGGCCGGACCGGGCCGGACCGGGACCGGCGGTGGCGCCGGGAGTCCCCTCGTTGGCGTGTGCGGGTCCTTATCAACGCCGTCGGGACCGGCCTACGTTGACCTGATCGCGGCAAGTGGATCAAGGAACTCGCGGCGATCCGTAGGAGCCCACCGAGCCGAAGGACCCGACGTGACGTTCTCCCCCGACCACTGGCAGAGCCGCCTCGACGCACTGCGCGCCACCCACCGCGTGCCGGGAGCCACCCTCGCGGTGTTCACCGAGGGGAAGATCCACGAGCTGGCGAGCGGCCTCCTGCACCGCGGCACCGGAGTGGAGGCGACCACCGACTCGGTGTTCCAGCTCGGGTCGATAGCGAAGCTCTACACCGCCACCCTGGTCATGCAGCTCGCCGCCGCGGGAGAACTGGACCTCGACGCCCCCGTGATCGAGGTGCTGCCCGGGTTCTCCGTGGCCGACCCCGACGCCACCAAGGCGATCACCACCCGCCAACTCCTGAGCCACACGAGCGGTATGACCTGCGATTTCACCTATGACAGCGGCCGGGGTGACGACTGTCTGGCCACATATGTGACGGCCGCCCGGAACGTGGTGCTGGACTGTCCGCCCGGCGCCGCGGTCTCCTACAGCAGCGTCGGCTACAACGTCCTCGGCCGTATCGTCGAGGTCCTCACCGGTCGCACCTGGGACCAGGCCCTCAAGGAGCGGCTCCTCGCTCCCCTGAGCCTGACCCGCACCATGACCCTGCCCGAGGAGGCGCTGGCCTTCCGCACGGCGATGGGACACCTGCCGGGCGACGGAGGGGACCCGGAGCCGGCGCCGGCCTGGGACATGATGCCCCGCTCGGCGGGCCCGTACGGGCGGGTCCTGGCCACCGCGGCCGACGTGCTCCGCCTGGCCAAGCTGCACCTCGACGGCGGATCCGCCCCGGACGGCACGCAGATCCTGGGCCCCCGGGCCGTCGCGGAGATGCAGCGGTGGGCGGTCGACGTCCCCGACAAGTGGGCGGTGAGCGCGGACGGCTGGGGGCTGGGCTGGTCGCTCTACGACTGGAACGGCATTCCGGGATACGGCCACGACGGCGCCTCGATCGGCCAGTACGGCTTCCTGCGCGTGGTCCCCGGCGCCGATCTCGTGGTCGTCCTGCTCACGAACGGGGGCGCCGCCCGTCCGCTCTACGCCGACCTGTTCCGCGAACTCCTCCTCGACCTCGGCGGGGTCCACATGCCCCCCGCCTTCGCGCCGCCCGCGCGGCCCCCGCTCGTCGACATGGCCCCGCTGGTCGGTACCTACCGCCGCGAAGGGGTGGTCATCACCGTCAGCGTGCGGCCCGACGGAGCCCCGCACCTGCTGTACGAGTTCATCGGCGGGATGCAGGACTTCTCGCCGCCGCTCTCCATGGACCTCACCCCGCTCAGCGACACGGTCTTCGCCGCCTCCGGCGTGGGTTCCTCCTTCGGCGGGGACTGGATGCCCGTGGTCTTCGGCACCCTCGTGGACGGCACCCCCTGCTGCTACATCGACATGCGCTGCGCACCGCTGGCCGCGTGCTGAGGCCGGCTCACGTGCGCCTGCCCGTGCTCGTCGGCGTCGGCGTGGGCGTGCGCGCCGTGCCCGAGGCCGCGCGGTGTCAGCGCAGGCACAGGCAGAAGGGACGGGGATCGGCGCAGTCGAGTGTGATCGCGGTGAGTCTCATCCGCTGCGCCACCGCAACTCCTACTTTCCCTTGAGGAGTTGGTCGACCCTGGGTACGGACAGGCCGATCAGTTCCGACACCTCCTTGAGGGTGCGGCCCTGCCTCAACTCGCCCACGGCGGCGATGCGTACGTCCTTGACCGCCCTGGCCACCTCGGGCAGCAGCTGATCGGTGAACAGCCGTGCGGCCCGTTCCCGTGCGACGGGGTCCTCGATGCCGGCCAGGCGTGCCCGGACCGCGCTCATGTACGCGGTGGTCAAGGTGCGCAGGTCATCAGGTGCCGGGGGCTCGGCAGGGCTGCTGTCGGTCATGCGGTCAGCGTACGCAGTCATGGTAGGAATTTAAGATGACCTTTCCTGTCCATGCGTGTCACGCCGCGCGGGTGGAGGGCGAAGTGGGCATCCGGAACCGGGGGTTCGGCCGCGGCGAGCCATGGCAAGGGTCAAGCCCCCGGAACCGAGACGTTGTTGCGAGTAGCCGGGCCGGCAGCCGACCGTCCGGCCACAGCCAGCCAGCACACACCGGGAGCTCCAGCATGATCCTCGAACTCGCCGTGATCTACACGACCCGCCTCGACGCCTGCCGGGACTTCTACCGCGGGATCGGCCTCGACCTCGTCACCGAGCGGCACGGCAACAGCCCGGAGCACTACGCGGCGACGCTCGCCGACGGTGGCGTCCTGGAGCTCTACCCGGCCACCGGCCGCCCGGAGACCGGGTACCTGCGCCTCGGCCTCACGGCACCGCCGAACGGCGCCGGTTTCCTGCCCTCGGGCCGGCACACGCTGACCGATCCCGACGGCCGTACGGTCGTTCTCACGGTCGCCGATACCCCCGAGGGCCGGCCCCGGCCGGTCGGCGCCACCCCCGCCGCGTCGAAGGGCGGCGCCGGCGGGCCCGTCCCGCCCGAGGGCCGCACGGGCGTCACGTACACCGAGATAGCCGAGCACTACGGCATGAGCGCCCGCTACCTGTCGGAGAACCCGCGGTGGGGACGGCACCCCGGGTGGCCGCCCGCCATCGGCAGGCGCGGCAGGACCATTGAGTTCGACGCCGCGGCCATCGCCCGGTTCTTCGGCGAGCACCACACCCGCGAAGCCACCCCGCTCGATCCCTCCCGCCGGTACACCGTCGTGGAGATCGCCGAGGCGTCCGGTCTGCAGCCCGACAGCATCCGGTCGGACATCAGCCGCGGCCGCTGGCCCGCGCCGGACGAGATGAACGGCGACCGGAAGCTGTGGCTTGGGGAGACGATCACCGTGCACCTGGCCGGCCGCCGCATCTACCGCAACAAGCCCAAGTAGCCACCGGACCGCGGCCGTACGGCCCTGTTCCGGCTAAAGCGCATTAGTGTCAGCGCGTATGAACCGTCGATAAGAAGTCAAAGTTCGACGGGCGGACCGCTTCGTTATCGAATCGATACCATCTCCGACTGCCTTTGTACTAAAGCGCATTAGTGCAGGTCGGCATGGAATTGATCAAGGCCTTCACGGCGGGTCCGGCCCTGTTGTGCCATTCGGTACCGACGCGCCATCGGCCAGCCCTCCACCCGCCTCATTGACGAGGTGTTGCTTTCGGACGACCGTGGGCACCGCCTCCGGCAATGAGGCCGGACTTCTGCAAAGGCGGCGACGATGACGCGTTCGAACCCGACCCGTATTGCTGTGGCCCTGCTGGCGGCCGGCGCCCTCCTCTCGGCCGCCGGCTGCGGCCTGAGCGGCGGCGCCGGTGACGCGAAGGAGGCCGAGAGGACGGGCAGGGTGGCCGGTGAGATCACCTTCCGGACCCTCCAGTTGAAACCCACCTTCACGGCCTACGTCCAGGCGGTCATCGACGCCTTCGAGAAGCAGTACCCGGAGGTCGAGGTCATCTGGGAGGACGTCCCCGGCGACGGCTACAACGAGAAGCTCGTGGCGGACGCCCAGGCCGGCGCCCTCCCCGACGTGGTCAACCTCTCCACCGACTCCTTCCAGCTCCTCGGCGACCGGGGCATGCTCGCCGACGTGGCCGAGCTCGACGGGGCGCTGGCCAAGGAGTACGTGCCGGGTGCCTGGGAGCAGTTCAAGCTGCCCGGCCGCGGCGACAGCGTGTACGCCTACCCCTGGTACGTGACCCCGGAGATCCTCACGTACAACAGAGAGCTCTTCGAGAAGGCCGGCCTGGATCCGAACCGGCCGCCCACCAGCGTCGAGCAGTTCTTCGACTGCGCCGAGCGGATCGCCGCCGCGTCCGGCGGCCGGTACTCCGCCTTCATGGCCGATCCCAAGGGCCGGCTGCCCGGGGACTGGCAGAAGATGGGTATCCCGATCCTGAGCGAGAAGCGGGACCGGTTCACCTTCGACACGGACAAGGCCGTGGAATGGGTGGAGCGGATGAAGGACCTGTACGCCAAGGGCGCCATGCCCAAGGAGTCCCTGCTCAAGTCGGACGACATCAACCAGCTCTACGGCGGCGGCAGGATCGTCTTCGGTCCGGGCTCCCCGGGCTTCGTCAAGGACATCAAGCAGAACGCCCCGCAGATCTACGCCAAGACCCAGGTCGCCGGAGCCGTCACCGGAAAGCTCGGCCACATCGGCATCTACGCCCAGTCGCTCGGCATCCGGAAGGACACCAAACACCTCGACGCGGCGGCCGAGTTCGCCAAGTGGGTGACCAACGGCCCCAACCAGGTGGAATTCTCCCGGAAGGCCACCATCTACCCGTCCAACGCCCAGGGCCTCGCCGACCCGTTCTTCTCCGACAAGGGTGACGGCAAGGACGCGGAGACCCTCGCCCGTGCGGTCGGCGCCGACCAGCTGAAGACCGCCGCGCTCGATGCCAACACCCCCGTCCAGTGGACCAACCAGGTCGGCGACGCCGTCGTACGCGAGATGCAGAAGGCCATCAAGGGCGAGCAGGACCCCCGGACCGCCGTGCAGAAGGCCCAGGAAGCGGCGAACAAGCTCCTCGCCGCCGCGGCCGAGAAGTGACCGGCTTCGCCGCCGGCGAACCGCGGGGTGGCGCCACGGCACACGAGCGGCGCCGCGGAGCAGCCCGGCGCCGCGGGGCAGCGCAGCGGCGGCGTGCCCTGCGGGCCATGGAGACCGAGACCGGGCTGGTCCACCGCACGTGGTGGACCCCGTACCTGTTCCTCGCCCCCGGTCTCGCGATGGTGACGCTGTTCAGCCTCTGGCCGTTCGTCAACACCGTCATCCTGTCCTTCACCGACGCCCAGATCCTGCGCGGCGGCCACTTCGTGGGACTCGACAACTACCGGCGTGCCTTCGCCGACCCCGACTTCTGGGTCGCGACCGGCAACAGCGTGCTCTACCTCGTGGTCGTCGTCCCCTGCCTGGTGCTGCTGCCGCTGGCCCTCGCGGTGCTGGTCCGTACGAAGATCCCCGGCATCGGCTTCTTCCGCTCCGCCTTCTACACCCCGGTGATCGCCTCGGCCGTGGTCGTCGGGCTGATCTGGCAGTGGGTGCTGCGCAGCGACGGTCTGGTCAACACCGTCTTCCAGAGGCTGCACCTGGTCTCCGAGCCGGTCCCGTTCCTCACGGACTCCACGATGCTGCTGGTCTCGGCGATGATCGTGACCGTGTGGAAGGGTCTCGGCTACTACATGGTCTTTTATCTGGCGGCCCTCGGGAACGTCCCGGCCGCCCTGTACGAAGCAGCCGCCCTCGACGGCGCCGGCCCCGTCCGCCGCTTCTTCAGCATCACCGTCCCCCAGGTGAAGCCGATGATGCTGCTGGTCGGCACCCTCTCCGCCATCTCGGCGCTGCGCGTGTTCACCGAGATCTACATCCTCGGCGGCGAGAGCGGCGGCCCCGGCGGCGGCGCCCGCACCCTGCCCTTCCTGATCCGCCAGGTCGGCCTCGGCTTCTCCGGCGAGACCGGCTACGCCTCGGCCATATCCATCCTGCTGTTCCTGCTGACCCTGGTCTTCAGCCTGCTGGGCCGCCGTCTGTCGAAGGGAGACGAGAGGTGAGCACGTCCTCCTCCGCCGGGAGCGGGCACCGGAGCGGGCCCGGGATCGAGAAGCGGCCGCGGCGCACCGCCGCCGCCCGCAGACGCCACCGGATCGGCCTCGCCGGGCGGTACGCCACCCTGGTGCTGATGCTCGTGGTCATGCTGGGCCCGATCGTCTGGCAGTTCCTGGCCTCGATCCGCGGCCGCACCGAGAACGTGTACGACGGCGTGCTGCCCTCGCAGCCCACCCTCGACAACTACGTCCGGGTCGCCGAGTCCTTCCCGCTGCTGCAGTACGTCGGCAACACCCTCACCGTCGCCGTCCTGGCGATCACTTCGAACATGCTCTTCGCGGCGATGGGGGGCTACGCCCTCTCCCGGGCCGCCTGGAAGGGCCGACGGGTCGTCTTCACCGTGCTCGTGGCGACCCTGATGTTCCCCTTCGAGTCCGTGATGATCTCGATGTTCCTCACGGTCCGCGAGATGGGCCTGGTCGACACCCTCATCGGCGTCTGGCTCCCCGGCGCGGTCTCCGTGCTCAACATCATGGTCATGCGGGCGGCCTTCCTCGCGGTACCCAAGGAGATCGAGGAGGCCGCGGTCCTGGACGGGGCCGGCGAATGGACCCGCTTCACCCGGGTCTTCCTCCCCGCCGCCAAGGGCGCCCTCGCCGTCGTCTGCATCACGAGCTTCATGGGGGCCTGGGACGACTTCCTCTGGCCCCTGCTGGTCCTCACGAACAGCGACAACTACACCCTGCAGCTGGGCCTGAAGACCCTGGCCGGCGCCACCACCGTCAACGACCAGCGCCTCGTCGCCGCCGGTGCGATGGCCGCGCTCCTCCCGATGATGCTCCTCTTCTTCGCCCTCCAGCGTTTCTTCTTCAAGGGCGTGGGCGAGGGAGCCGTCAAGATCTGAGTCCACCCGGTCCAACCGGATCCGCCCGGGTCCGTCCCGGTCCATCCGAGTCCGCCCGGGGCCACTGCCCGTCCGTACCGACCACCCTCCCCTGGAGCAGCCGTCATGCACGACGACCGCAGCATCACCGAACACCGCCTCCGCCGGGTTCTCAAGGAGCGGGTCAAACCGGCCGTCCACTCCCGTGCGGTCCCGCTGACCGTCGAGCGCTGGGAGGCCCCCGGCGAGCCCGTGCCCGTCGCCGAGGGCCTCGCGGCGAGCTACGAGCCCTGCGCCGTCGGCGACCCGTGGGGCCCGGCCTGGGGCACCACCTGGTTCAGGGTCACCGGCACGGTCCCCGCGGACTGGGCCGGCCGTACCGTGGAAGCCGTCCTCGATCTCGGCTTCGACCGGATGATGCCAGGATTCCAGTGCGAGGGCCTGGTCCACCGGGCCGACGGCGGCGAGATCAAGGCGCTGAACCCGTACAACGACTGGGTGCGCGTGGCCGACCGCGCCGAGGGCGGCGAGCAGGTCGAGTGGTACGTCGAGGCCGCCTCCAACCCGGTCCTGGTCGACCACGCGGTCACCTACGAGGGGGACCTGCCGACCAGTGGCGACCAGCCCCTGTACCGGCTCGCCCGGATGGAGCTCACCGTCTTCGAGGCGCAGGTCTGGGAACTGGTCCAGGACCTGGAGGTGCTCTACGACCTGATGATCCAGCTCGACACCGCGGACGCCCGCAGGTACGAGATCCTGCGGGCCATCGGCGCGGCCCTGGACACGCTCGACCTCGACGACGTACCCGGCACGGCGCCCGCCGCCCGCGCCGCTCTCGCCGGGGTGCTCGCCGCCCCGGCCAACGCCTCCGCGCACCGTGTCAGCGCGGTCGGCCACGCCCACATCGACTCCGCGTGGCTGTGGCCGCTGCGCGAGACGGTGCGCAAGGTCTCGCGCACCGCCTCCAACATGGTCAACCTGATGGACGAACACCCGGAGTTCGTCTTCGCGATGTCCCAGGCCCAGCAGCTCGACTGGATCAAGACGTACCGGCCCGAGCTCTTCGAGCGGATCAAGAAGAAGATCGCGGACGGCCAGTTCGTGCCCGTCGGCGGCATGTGGGTGGAGTCCGACACCAACATGGTCGGCGGCGAGGCCATGGCCCGCCAGTTCCTCTACGGCAAGAAGTTCTTCCTCGACGAGTTCGGCATCGAGACGCAGAACGTCTGGCTCCCCGACTCCTTCGGCTACACCGCTGCGATGCCGCAGATCGTCAGGCTCTCCGGCTCCAAATGGTTCCTGACCCAGAAGATCTCCTGGTCCCAGATCAACAGGTTCCCGCACCACACCTTCTGGTGGGAGGGCATCGACGGCACCCGGGTCTTCACCCACTTCCCGCCCGTCGACACCTACAACTCCGACCTCGGCGGCGCTCAACTGGCCCACGCCGCCCGCAACTACCGCGAGAAGGGCCACGGCTCGCGCTCGCTCGCCCCCTTCGGCTGGGGCGACGGCGGCGGCGGCCCCACCCGCGAACACCTTGCCCGGGCCCGCCGCCAGCGGGACCTGGAGGGCTCCCCGAAGGTCCGGATCGAGCGCCCGGACGACTTCTTCGAGAAGGCCCACGCCGAGTACCGGGACGCGCCCGTCTGGGCCGGCGAGCTCTACCTGGAGCTGCACCGCGGCACCTACACGTCCCAGGCCAAGACCAAGCAGGGCAACCGGCGCAGCGAATCCCTGCTGCACGAGGCCGAGTTGTGGGCGGCGACGGCCGCGGTGCGGATCGCGGGGTACGCGTACCCGTACGAGAACCTGGAGCGGATCTGGAAGACGGTGCTGCTCCACCAGTTCCACGACATCCTGCCGGGCTCCTCCATCGCCTGGGTGCACCGCGAGGCGCGCGAGACGTACGCGGCGGTGCGCGAGGAGCTCCGTGCCATCACCCTTGCCGCGCAGCAGGCGCTCGCCGGGCAGGGCGGCGAGGAGCTCGTCTTCAACTGCGCCCCGCACGCCCGCCGCGGTGTCCCGGCCGGTGGAGCGGGCCGCCCGGTCGAGGCCCGCGAGCCGGTCACGGTGGAGGAGCGGCACGGCGGCGGGCACGTCCTGGCCAACGGCCGCCTGCTGGTGGAGATCGACGGCCGCGGGCTGATCGTCTCCGTCTACGACCTGGAGGCGCGGCGCGAGTCGGTCGCCCCCGGCGCCGCGGCCAATCTGCTCCAGATCCACCCCGACTTCCCGAACATGTGGGACGCCTGGGACATCGACGCGTTCTACCGCAACCGCGTGACCGACCTGGTGGAGCTGGACCGGCTGGAGGTCGCCGAGGGCGGTCCGCGGGCGGTGACCGTACGCGTGACCCGTTCCTTCGGGCGGTCGAAGGCCGTCCAGCAGATCACCCTGCGAGCCGGGGCCAAGACGGTCGACATCGTCACGGACGTGGACTGGCACGAGACGGAGAAGTTCCTCAAGGCGGCCTTCCCGCTGGACGTGAAGGCCGAACGGACCGCCTCCGAGACCCAGTTCGGGCACGTGCACCGGGCCACCCACACCAACACCTCCTGGGAGGCGGCCAAGTTCGAGATCTGTGCCCACCGCTGGATCCACGCCGAGGAGCCCGGCTGGGGGGTGGCGCTGCTCAACGACTCCACGTACGGGCACGACGTGACCCGGGACGTCCGGGCCGACGGCGGCCAGACCACCACGGTCCGCCTCTCCCTGCTGCGCGCTCCGCGCTATCCCGACCCGGAGACCGACCAGGGCTCCCACACGCTGCGGTTCTCGCTCGCGCCCGGCGCCGGCATCGGCGACGCGGTCCGCGAGGGCCACGCGCTGAACCTGCCCGAGCGGGTGGTCCGCGGCGCGGGCCCGGTCGCCCCGCTGGTCGCCGTCGACGAGGACGCGGTGGTGGTGGAGGCGGTCAAGCTGGCCGAGGACCGCAGCGGCGATGTGATCGTCCGTCTCTACGAGTCCCGCGGCGGCCGCGCCCGGGCGACCCTCACCGCGGACTTCCCCGTGGCGGCGGCCGTGGAGAGCGACCTCCTCGAGCGCCCCCTGTCGGGTACGGCGGTGGGCGTCGTCACCCCGGAGAACGCCGTCCCGCTCACCCTGCGCCCGTTCCAGATCGTCACGCTCCGCCTGCGCCGCCCCTGACCACGGCGGCGGACCCCGGCCCGGCCGCTCGGGGCCGGGGCCCCGCCGTCGGTGCGGCGTGAACTCCGCCACAGGGTTTCCGGCCCGCCCGCGCCCCGGCCCCGGGATTGAGGGGGTGGATGGTTCCCGGCTGTCCGCTTTGGTTATGCACTTAGTTGCAAAACCGACCTCCGCTCGCTAGAACAGGTCCATCACCCCCGCGCGAGGAGGCACACCCCGATGAGCACGCAGAGTTCCCAGAGCCGGTACCCGCACCTGCTGAGCCCCCTGGACCTCGGTTTCACCACGCTGCCGAACCGCGTGATCATGGGCTCGATGCACACCGGGCTCGAAGAGCACCAGGGGGGCTTCGAGCGGCTCGCCGCCTTCTACGCCGAGCGGGCCCGCGGCGGCGTCGGCCTGATCGTCACCGGCGGCATCTCCCCGAACGACGCCGGCCGCCCCTTCGAGGGAGGCTCCCGCCTCACCACCGAGGACGAGGCCGCCGAGCACCGGGTGATCACCGAGGCCGTGCACGCCGAGGGCGGGAAGATCGCGATGCAGATCCTCCACTTCGGCCGCTACGCCTACCACAAGGACCTGGTCGCGCCCAGCGCCATCCAGGCCCCCATCAGCCCCTTCGTCCCGAACGAGCTCACCGACAGCGAGGTCGAGCGCACCGTCGAGGACTTCGTCCGGGCAGCCCGCCTCGCCAAGCTCGCCGGCTACGACGGCGTCGAGATCATGGGCTCCGAGGGCTACCTCGTCAACGAGTTCATCGCCGCCGCGACGAACAGGCGCACCGACCGCTGGGGCGGCGCGTACGAGAACCGGGTCCGCTTCCCGCTGGAGATCGTCCGCCGCACCCGCGCGGCCGTCGGCGAGGACTTCATCCTCATCTACCGCCTCTCCATGCTCGACCTGATCCCCGGCGGCTCCACCCTCGACGAGGTCGTCCACCTCGCCAAGGAGATCGAGGCGGCCGGCGCCACCATCATCAACACCGGCATCGGCTGGCACGAGGCCCGCATCCCCACCATCGCCACCTCCGTCCCGCGCGGCGCGTACACCTGGGTCACGAAGCGGCTGATGGGCGCGGTGAGCGTCCCCCTCGTCACCAGCAACCGCATCAACACCCCGGAGATCGCCGAGGAGCTGCTCGCCGACGGCCGCGCCGACCTCGTCTCCCTGGCCCGCCCCTTCCTGGCCGACGCCGACTTCGTCGCCAAGGCCGCGGCCGGCCGCTCCGAGACGATCAACACCTGCATCGGCTGCAACCAGGCCTGCCTCGACCACACCTTCAGCGGCAAGATCACCAGCTGCCTGGTCAACCCGCGCGCCTGCCACGAGACCGAGCTCGTCCTGTCCCCGACGCGGACCAGGAAGCGCGTCGCCGTCGTCGGCGCCGGCCCGGCCGGCCTCGCCTGCTCCGTCTCCGCCGCCGGACGCGGCCACGCCGTCACCCTCTTCGAGGCCTCCGGCCACATCGGCGGCCAGCTCGACGTCGCCCGCCGCATCCCCGGCAAGGAGGAGTTCGAGGAGACCATCCGCTACTTCGGCACCCAGCTGGTGGAGTCCGGCGTGGAGGTCCGCCTGAACACCCGCGCCGACGTGGAGACCCTCCAGGGCTACGACGAGGTCGTCATCGCCACCGGCGTCACCCCCCGCACCCCCGACATCGAGGGCGTCGACCACGCCGGCGTCGTCAACTACCTCGACGTGCTGCGCGACGGAGCCCCCGTCGGCGAGCGCGTCGCCGTCGTCGGGGCCGGAGGCATCGGTTTCGACGTGGCCGAGTACCTCACCGACAGCGGCGAGGGCGCCTCCCAGGACCCCGACGTCTACTTCCGCCACTGGGGCGTGGACACCACGTACGCCGGGCCCGGCGGGCTCACCGCCCCCGAGCGCCCCGCGCCGCCGCGCCAGGTCCACCTCCTGCAGCGCAAGGCCACCAAGGTCGGCAAGGACCTCGGCACCACCACCGGCTGGATCCACCGCGCGGAGCTCAAGCACCGGGGCGTCGTCTCCGTCACGGGGGCCACGTACGACCGCATCGACGACCAGGGCCTGCACATCACCGTCGGCGGCGAACAGCACCTCGTCCCCGCCGACACGGTGGTCCTGTGCACGGGCCAGGAGCCGCGCCGCGACCTGTACGAGGCACTGCGCGCGGCAGGCACCCCGGCCCACCTGATCGGCGGCGCCGACGTGGCGGCCGAGCTCGACGCCAAGCGGGCCATCCGGCAGGGCACGGAACTGGCCGCCGCTCTCTGACCCGAAGGGGATTGTGGCGGTCCGGCCGGACCGCCACAATCGCCCGGTGACGATCTCACCGGCAGACGCAGACAAGATCCTTACCGACAACTTCGCCCCCTGGGTGCTCGCTCTCGGACTGACCGTCCAGGAGACGGGGGAGCGGCACGCCGTACTGCGGCTGCCCTGGTCCCACGAGCTGGCCCGCGACGGCGGCGGCCTCTCCGGCCAGGCCATGATGGCGGCCGCCGACACGGCCACCGTCATCGCGATCTCCGCCGCCCGCGGGGCCTACGGGCCGATGACCACGGTCCAGCAGTCCACCAGCTTCCAGCGGCCGGTGGTCGGGGCCGACGTGCTGATCCACGTACGGGTGACCAAGCTCGGCAGGCGGATGGCCTTCGCGGACATCACTCTGACCCCCGAGGGCTCCCAGGACCCGGCGGCCACCGCCTCCACGGTGTACGCCCTGCTCGGCTAGGCCGTCTCTTTCGGATCTTGTCGGCCGAGTCCGCGGCGTCCGGTGCCGTGGATCGCAAGGCGGAGGGTCGTCCTTGTACTGGACGTACCGGGGCGGGCCCGACAACGCGGCGAGGTGCGGTGCCGGACGTCGCGGGCCCGGCAAGATCCGGAAGAGACGGCCTAGGCCGTCCGGCTACTTCCGCTGCGCGGCGCACAGGGCCGTGTCCACGGCGCTCTCGACGTGCCTCGTGGCCGCCACCTCGGCCGGGACGGCGGTCACCGTGACGTTCGCCGCCGCGCGGCCGTCGTCGGTGACCCCGCCGCGGGTCTCGTACCCCATGATGTCGCCGCCGTGGCCCCAGTAGACGCCGCCGCACGACAGCGGCCTGCTCATGATGCCCAGTCCGTAGCCCGCGCCGGTGTCCCCGAGGGGGACGGTGGTGCGCATCTCGGCGAGCTGCGCGTCCGGCAGCAGGTCCCCGGCCAGGAGCGCGGTGAAGAACCGGTTGAGGTCGGAGTTGGTGGAGATCATCTGGCCCGCCGCCCAGGCCGCGGACGGGTCGATGTCCGTGACGTCGCGCCACGGCGCGCCCGCCGACTCCTGGCGGTAGCCACGGGGATGCCGTTCCCGGACGGTCGTGTCACCGGCGGCCGGGAAGTAGGTGTGGCGCAGTCCGGCGGCCCGGACCACGCGCCTGTCGATCTCCTCGGCGAGCGGCCGGCCGGTGACCTTCTGGACGATCAGGCCGGCCAGCACGTAGTTGGTGTTGCTGTAGGCCCACTTCTCCCCCGGGGCGAAGTCGGCCTTGTTCCGCAGGGCGATGTCCAGGATGTCGCGGGGTTCCAGGTACCGGCGCCGGAGCAAGGCGTCGTCAACGTCCTTCTCGTAGTCCGGAACGCCGCTGGTGTGCTGGAGCAGTTGACGGACGGTGATGTTGCGTCCGTCGATCCCCTCGCCGCGGACGAGGCCGGGCAGATGGGTGTCGACCTTTTGCTCGAGGCCGACCTTCCCCTCGACCACCAGTTGCAGGACGGCCACCGCGGTGAAGGTCTTGGTGGTGCTGCCCATCCGCACCTGCCCGTCGTTCGGCACCTTCGCCCCGGTGGCCAGGTCGCCCACTCCCGCGGTGTAGGTACGGGTGCGGCCCTTGCCGTCCTGGACGCTCGCCAGCGCGGCGGGCAGGCCGTCGGAGCGCACCAGTGCGTCCAGACCCTGCTGGACCGCGTCCGGCCGGGCGGCGGATGCCGCGGGCGGCGCCAGCGCGCCGACCGTCAGCGCGCAGACGGCCACCGCGGCCGCGGCCGTCGCGGCCCTGCGCCGGCCGCCCTGCGGCCGAAGGAAAGATCGAAGCGTGTGCCATGTCTGTGCGTGCACGGGCCAACTCCTGCGGAGACGTCGGGAATCCAGCGGTATGTTCCGGTCCCAGCCTCTCCGGGGCGCGTGTCCGCAGCGATCATGCCACCCGGCCCGTTCCGGGTGGGGATACCCCCCGGGACCAGGGGGAGCCGGGCCAAGAACGCGCTGGCGGGCGGCGGACCGGGTCGCCTACCCTCGCACCTGTCGACCGACCGCGACGGCGGCCGCACGGACGGGGGAGCGGGACCATCGGAGGGACCACCTCGGCGGAATCCGGAACCCGCGGTGCCAGGCCGCCGCTGCGGCGGAACAAGGACTTCAACATCTTCTGGCTCGGCCAGGCGCTGTCCGTCCTCGGCGGGTCCGTATCGCTGCTCGCACTGCCCCTGCTCGTCCTCGACGCCACCGGGTCCCTCGTGCAGATGGGTCTGGTCACGGTCATCTCCGGGGCCACCGCCATCGGCACGGGAGTGTTCGCCGGGTACGTCGTCGACCGGACGGACCGCCGCAGGCTCATGATCGCCTGCGATCTGGTGCGGGCCGTGCTGCTCGGCGCGGTCCCGCTGGTCTGGTGGGCCGCGGGGCCGCAGGTCTGGCTGCTGTACGTGCTGACCGCACTGGTCGCCGTACTGAAGACCCTGTTCGACGTCGCGTACGTGACGGCCATCCCCAACCTGGTGCGTACGCAGGACCTCACGGCCGCCAACGGACGGCTGATGGGCACCTTCGCCCTCGGGAGCCTGCTCGGTCCCGTGGTGGCGGGTCTCCTGACGGCCGCAGCGGGCGCGGACCGGGCGCTGGCCGTGGACGGGGCGACCTTCCTGGTCTCCGCCGCCAGCCTCGGATGGGTGCGGTTCACCGCGCGGCCCACCCGGCCCGTCGGGGAACACGCGGACACCGCCGGGGCCGGGGTGTTGCGGGAGATGTTCGTCGTCGGCTTCCGCTTCCTGTGGAGCCATCCGCTGCTGCGCCCGCTGACCCTTCAGCTCACCCTGCTGACCTTCGTCACCATGGGCGCCACGGACCTGCTGATCTACCGCGTCCAGCACGACCTCGGCCGGGACGCGGCCACCCTCGGCTGCGTGATCGCGGTCGGCGGGGCCGGCTCCGTCGCCGCGGCGCTCTGCGCGGGACGGCTGCGCCGGATCCTCGGCTTCGGCACGTGCTGGCTCGCCTCGATCGCGATGATCGCCGTCGGGGTGACCGTGACCGGCGTCAGCGGCAGCATTTTGGTGATCGCCGCGCTGTCCGCCGTCTTCATGTTCGGGATCACCCTGGGCGGGATCTGCACCATGACCCTGCGCCAGGAGGTGACCCCGGACCATCTGCTCGGCCGGGTCACATCCGCCTTCTGGACCGTGCACAACGCCTCGGGCCCGGTGGGCGTGGCCGTGCTCACGATGCTGGCCGCCCGCCACGGCGTACCGGCGGTCAGCGTGGCCGGCGGGGCGCTGTGCCTGCTGGTCCTCGGAGCGGGGCTGCTGACCCCGCTGCGCGGCGGCCACGTGGGCCCCGGCGTGCGCGAGGAGTCCGCGTCTGGGATCGTGGATCACAGGTAGCCGCACCGAGGAGCTGACATGTCCGGACAGTTCGAGTCGAGTGTCGAGATCGACCGGCCGGTGGACGCGGTCTTCGCCTATCTGGCGGACGGGCGGCACGACCCCGAGTTCAGCCCCCGGGTCCAGGAGATCACCAAGACCCCGGACGGCCCCACGGCCCTCGGCACGGTCTTCCGCAGCACGGTCAAGGACGCCGGGATGAAGACGGGCCGCGAGTTCCGCATCGTCGGCCTCGACCCGCCGCGGCTGATCCGCTGGACGGAGCAGACCCGCAACCTCGTCACCGCGGAGGGCGGCTACGACCTCGAAGCCCTCCCCGGCAGCCGCACCAGCGTCCGGATCTTCAACACGCTCGAAGGCCACGGCCTCGGCAAGCTGCTCGTCGGCCTCGCGCTGAGCGCCGCCCGCAAGGACGCCCCCGACTTCGGCCGCCGGATCAAGGCGGCCGCGGAGGCCTCGCTCCCCGCATAGCCGAGCCCCCGGCCGGTCCACCGCGACCCGGTGGCCAGGGGGTGATCGTCCGTCAGGCTCCGTTGTCAGTGGCTCCTCCTAGGGTGGATTCATCACCTGGGGAGCCACGGAGAAGGAGCTGAAGCGTGTCCGCCAACAAGATCCAGCACAAGGTCAACCACGTCGCGCTGGTAGTGGACTGTTCGGGTTCCATGCGGCAGCACCAGAGTCAACTCATCCGAGTTGTCGACGAGTTCGTGGCGGGACTGAAGGCCGAGTCGGACAGCCTCGGTCATGAGACCCGGATCAGCCTCTACTCCTTCGACCACAAGGTGGAGAACCTGGTCTGGGACATGGACGTGAAACACCTGCCGTCCATGCGGGGGCTCTACAAGGTCAACAACGGCGCCACCGCCCTCATCGAGGCCTCGCTGAAGTCACTGGAGGACCTGGGCCACATCTGGGAGGAGTACGGCGAGCACAGCTTCCTCCAGATCGTGGTGACGGACGGCGAGGAGAACGCCTCCGGCGGCGACCGGCGGCACGACGGCGACATGGCCGTCCTCGGCCCCTGGCTCGACCGGATCGCGGCGAAGATGGGCGCACTTCCGCCCCACTGGACGTCCGCCATCCTCGTCCCGAACTCCCTGGCGAAGCGGACCGCGCAGAACTACGGCTTCCCGGCCGGGAACATCGCCATCTGGGACGCGGATTCCCAGGAGGGCGTGGAGGAGGCGATCGGCACCGTGCGCGCCGCCGCCACCGGCTTTCTCCGCGGCCGCGAGAAGGGCGTACGCGGCACGAAGAACCTGTTCGCGGTCGGCCAGGACCTCTCGGTCGACGACGTGCGGGCCGAGCTCGAACCGGTCCCTGCCGACAAGTACCGGCTGCTGAAGGTCGACACGGAGACGGACATCCGGTCCTTCGTCGACTCGCATCCGGGCGTGACCTACGAACGCGGCGCCTGCTACTACCAATTGGGTACCCGGGTGCAGGTTCAGCCCGACAAGGAGGTCATCGTGGTCGAGAAGGACACCGACCGCGCGTACACGGGCGACGCGGCCCGCAGTCTTCTCTTCGGCACGGGCATCCGGGGGACCGTCTCCGTGAAGGCGGGGCGCAATCCCGAGCTGGAGGTGTACGTGCAGAGCCGTTCGGTGAACCGCAAGCTCAAGCCGAAGACACGGCTGCTCGTCATGGTCTGACCCCGCATCCGGACGGCCCGGCCCGATTCCGCGCGTCAGCAGCGGTTCGAGCCGGGCCCACCGATCGTTCGCCGGATCCCGGTCCGTTCAGAACCGGCCGGGGCCGGACGGGAAGGGCAGTCGCTTCGACGGCGCCGCCGCATCACGCCGCTCGGCAGCGGCCGGCGGGTTCTGGCAGGTCACGTCCCGGTCGGGCAGCCGGCCCGTGGTCAGGTACGCGTTGACCGGGGCGTTTGCGCACGAGGTGGGGTCGAAGAGGTACACGCCGTGGCCCTCACCGCCGGCCGCCAGCACCATGCGCGAGCCCTTGAGGGCGCGGTGCAGGCCCTGGCCGCTGACGAGCGGGGTCTGCGAGTCCCACTCGTTCTGCACGGTCAGCACGTTCGCCTTCTTGTTCATCGGCGTGGCCGCCTCGGCCGGCCGGTCCCAGAACGCGCACGGCATGATGTTGGAAGCGAAGTCCCCGTACAGCGGGTACCTGACCTTGTCCTTGGCCGCGTCCCGCTCGTACTGCTCCGTGTACCGGGGCCAGCTGCCGGTGTCCCCGCACGCCACGGCCCAGAACACGGCGGTGCCGTTGTCCGAGGCGGGCTCGGCCGCGGCGCCGCCCGTCAGCAGCCGCTTCAGCTGCGTCACGGTGACGTCGGCGGGCAACGGCCCGCCCTCGGCAGCCGCCTTCAGGGCCACGACCATCGGGGTGGCCTGCGCCGGGTAGAAGAACACCCCGCGCGCGGCGCGGATCATGTCCCCGTCGACCTTCATGCCGTCGAGCTCGATCGGCTCCTTGTCGGCGCGCGCGACCAGCCCCCAGAAGGTCTCGGACACGGCCTTCGGGGTGTCGCCCAGCCCGTACTCCGCCGACCGCTGCGCCGCCCACTGCGTCCACCGCGCGAAGGCGGGCTCGGCCTCGGTGGCCCAGACCTGGATCATGCCGCGCCAGATCCGCTGCGGGTCCACGCCGCTGTCGAGCACGAAGCGGTCCGTGCGGTCCGGGAACATCTGCGAGTAGACGGCGCCGAGGTAGGTCCCGTACGAGTAGCCCAGGTACGAGAGCTTGCGCTCGCCCAGGACCGCGCGGATGGTGTCCATGTCCCGCGCCGTGTTGCGGGTGGTGATGTGCGGCAGCACCGACCCGGCCTTCTCACGGCACTTGTCGGCGACGGTACGCGCCCAGGTCACGTCGGAGCCGAAGGTCTCCGGGCGGTAGGCGCGGTTGAAGTTCTGCTCGGCGTCGGTCAGTCCGCAGGTGAGCGGGCTGCTGGCGCCGACCCCGCGCGGGTCGAAGCCGATGAGATCGTACTGCTCCCGTACGTCCTTCGGCATCGCCTCGTTCATCAGCAGCGGCAGATCGAGCCCCGAACCGCCCGGGCCCCCCGGGTTCAGCAGCATGGCTCCGTGCCGCTTGGCCGGGTTCTCGCTCTTCATCCGGGATATGGCGAGGTCGATGGTGCGCCCGTCGGAACGCCGGTAGTCGAGCGGGACCTTGAGCGTCGCGCACTCGTACGAGGCCGGCAGCTCGGGACTGCAGCGGTGCCAGGCGGGTTTCTGCCGGAGATGGTCCGAGGCCGGGGCGGCCGAGGCCTGGGTCGCGGACAGCAGGGGCACGGTGGTGGCGACGAGTCCGGCCGCGGCGAGCAGTGGTGCGAGGCGTGGTTTCAGGCGCACTGAGCCGTTCCTTTCGGTGAAGTCACTGACGCGTCCACCTTGTTGCACGCCGAGCGCCGCCGAATCATCCCGAAGGGTCGTGCTCTGTGCTCCTCACGAACGAGCCGATAACAGGACAAGTGGCCGACTGCGGCGTGCGCAAGGTGCTGCGGACCGGATCTAGTGGCCGGAGCCGCCGTCGTGGGTCTCGCCACCGGTCTTGCCGTCGGTCCCGGCATGGGTGTCGCCGGTCTGCAGGTCGCCGCCGAGCCGTCCGCGCAGGGTGGTCAGGGCTTCCTCCGTCTGCGCGGTGACGACCCAACGGTCCCCGACCAGATAGATGCCGCCGTACATCCGGGCCTCGGTCAGCCAGGACTTCAGGCCCTGCTCGGCGGTGAAGGTGACCATGCGGTAGATGACCTGACCGGCCTCGCAGCCGCCCTGGCGCAGTTCCTCGGCCTCCACGTTCACTTCGGCGGTGCAGCCGATAGCCGTGGCGATCTGCTCGATCGAGGTCGCGGGACCTGCCGCCGCGGCGCCCTTGGCCGACTCCGCGGCCGTCTCCTTCGCCCCGGCCGGGGCGTGGTGCGCCGAGGCCTTCGCGGAGCAGCCACCGCACAGCAGCGCGGCGACGCACACCGCGGCAACAGCCGGAAGGGACGAAAGGATCCGCCGGGCGCGGCGGGTGCTGCGGTCGGTGGACGGCATGGCAACCTCTCAGGCTGATCGGGGAGGGGTCGTGGCGCCCGGGTGGGGAGGTACCCGGGCACCACGCGATTTCGGGGGGAGGACCGGTGCGCCGCGGAATTCCCTAGTTGACGACCTTCGCCTTCTTGCCCTTGTCGGTGATGGCGAACCAGAGACCCTTGTTGTTGTGCCCGGTGGTGTCCCCGGGCTCCTTGTCGCCGGTGAATGTGTAAACCGGCCAGCAGTCGATGGTCAATTGCTCGCTGCCGTCGGGGCGCTTCACCTTCCCGATCAATTCAGGAGCGATTCCGCTTACGTTTGCCTTGTCGACGGGCTTGGCGGGCTTCCAGGTGTCCGTGCAGGCGTCCACACAGCCGATCTTCATCGGCCAGGCGCTGTCCTTGTCGAACCGGTAGAGCGTCTTGCCCTCCGCGTCCTCGACGAGGGTTCCGAGCTCGGGGTTCTGCACGGCGGTGAGTCCGGAGGCCTTCGCCTCCGCAGCCGGCTTCTCCTCCTCCTTCTTCTCCTCCTTCTCGCCGCCCTCGGCGGCGCCGCCCTTGCCCGCGGGCTTCCCGCCGGGGCCGAGCGCGTGCCAGGTGCCGCCTACGCCCTCACCGAGGGCGTCGCCCGCCTTGGCATCCTTGGCGTAGCGGTACACGGGCCAGCCGGCGAGCGTGAGCTGCTTGGTACCGTCGGACCGCTCGACGGAGCCGAGGAGCGCCGCATCGATTCCCGCGCTGACCGAGGCGCCTTCCGCGGACACCGCGGGCCAGGTCGCCGCGCAGTCGCCCTCGCAGTTGGACTTGGGGGGCTTGGGCGTGTCCTTGTCGAACCGGTAGAGCGTGAAACCCTCGCTGTCGGTGACCGCGGCGCCCAGGCCCTGGATCTCGCTCACCTTCATCTGGCCGGCCGGCCCCGTCTTGCCGAGCTGGCCCGCGGGGACTGCGCCGCCCCCGGCGCCGCCGCCGTAGATGTCGTCGGCGGATCCGGCCTGTTTGCTGTCGCCCACCGGCTGAACTGCGGGTGCCTTTCCCCCGTAATTGTCCGAGCTTCCGCATGCGGCCGTCATCATCAGTACCGCGACTGCCGACACGGCGAATATCTCGCGACGCATTTTCTTCACGATCTCTCCTTCAGGTTCGGTTCCGCGTTTCCTTGCCCCCGGTAATTGATACGGGGCCCGGACCGGCGGGAGCGAATATCACCGGGAATTTGTCAGATCGCGCCAACATTGAACCCGGGGCATTGGTTCAGTCCTGGATGCGCAGGGCAAGGGCCGGGCAGCGGCGCACCGCGCGCAACGCCTTCTGCCGCAGCTGCCGGGGTACGGCCATGGAGGCCTCCGCCGGGAAGCCGTCCAGGTCGAGCCGGACCACGTCGGGCAGCACGTCCACGCACAGCCCGTGCCCCTTGCAGAGGGTCCAGTCGACCAGCAGCCGCTCCGGAGTCTCGTCGTCCTCGGGCAGGGGCAGGGCGCCCAGCACCCGCCTGCCGCATCCGCTGCCGAGCGCGTGGTCCCGGAACTCGTCCGGGAAGGTCCTGAGCGCCGAGGCGACGAAGGCCGAGGTGCCGTCGGGATGGCTGCACGCACCGCGGCGCAGCACCGCCTTCATCCGCAGCTCCAGCATTTCGAGGGCGGCCTTGCCCCCGCCCCGAATGGCGTCCTCCAGAACGTCGGCCATGGCGGGCAGCCCCCGTACGCAGGGGCCGCACTGGCCGGCGGATTCCTTCGCCATCCAGCGGGTCACCCGTGCCACTTCGCCGGCCGGGCAGGTGTCCATGGGCAGCGGCAGCACCGCCCCCGCCCCCAGCCGCGCGCCGAGCCGGTCGAGGGACTCCCGTGAGATCTCGGCGGCGCGTGCGGACGCCGGGTCGAGCCATTTGCCGTGATAGCCGCCGACCAGGACGCCCTGGCCCGGATCGGTACCGCACAGCTCCAGGATGTAGGAGAGCGCGGCCCCGCTCGGTGTCTCGACGACCGTGGAGCCCGAGATGGTCAGCAGGATGGTGCCCGGCTCGCTGGGCAGGCCGGTCGTGCGGAAGTCCAGCGCGCCGAGCCGGGCGGCGACGGCGAGCTGGGCGAAGGTCTCGGTGTTGGAGAACAGGGTGGGCATGCCGTTCAGGCCCCGGTCACTGGTGCGCACCTTCTGTCCGGACGGCAGCGTCGGGCCGCCGTTCAGACCGTTCACGTGCGCCGTTCCCTCTCCGGTGACGAAGCGCTCGGGGAGCCGCGTGATCTGCACCCGGCGCCCTGCCGGGCCGCGTTCCGCGACGGCCTCCCGCAGCGACTGCTCCACGTCCCCCCGGGTGACGCCCACCACGACGTCCTCTGAGTTCAGCGCGGCGGCGGCGAGCAGGGCCCCGTCGAGCACCAGATGGGGGGCGTGCAGCAGCATCGCGGTGTCCTTGAGGCAACTCGGCTCGCCCTCACTGCCGTTGACGACGACGGCGGTCTGTCCGTCCCCGGCGCGGGCCGACCGCATGACGGCGCGCAGCTTCCGGGAGAAGGGGAAGCCCGCGCCGCCGCGACCGCGGAGGTCGATGTTCTCGGCGAGGTCGACGAGTTCCTCCGGCCGGTAGCGGGGCATTTGGCCGTGAGTCGTCAAATGGGCCACGCGGTCGAGCCGCGCGGCCTGGTCGAGTCCGGCCAGCAGCCGGGGGGCGCCCACACAGCCGAGGGTGGGGCGCGGGTCGCCGCTCACATTCCCCGCCCTCGGGTGGCGAAGTCCTCGCCGTCGGAGGCACCGCCGGCCCGGCTGGGCGCGTACACGGCGGTACGCGGTGGCTGTTCGGGCAGGGGTGGTGAGGAGGCCGGGCTCGCGGTCACGGCCGCCGCTGCCGGCCGCGTCGCGCGCCTCGGCCGGGGGACCGTGGCCTTGACGGGCGTCTGCGGCACGGGTGAGGGGATGGGTGGCAGGGAGGCCGCGTACTGGATCCGGGTCCTGACGCGCAGTGCGAGCACGCCGACGATACCGAGCAGGGCCAGTCCGTAGGCAGCCGTGACCCAGGTGTCGGCGGCGCGGCCCGACTTCAGGCCGTGCACCAGTGACGCGCCCCATGCCGGATAGGCGCCGAAGTGCAGGGCGCGCCACAAGGCCGAGCGGCGGTTGGTCGCGAACACGCTGCGCGCCGCACCGGAGATGGCCACCGCGAGGAAGAGATATCCGGCCAGGCTGCCGAGTCCGACCAGAACCGGCCGGGCGCCGTCCGTGAAGGGGATCATCGCGGACGACGCGGTCGTCCGCTGTTCCGCGATCTTGACCCAGATGTGCAGGGCCAGGAAACCGAGGCCCGACACGGCGAGTCCGCGGTGCGCCGCCTGGGCGACCAGCCGGTGTCCCGAACCCAGGATCACCCGGTCGGTCGCGGCAAGTCCCCACAGGACGGTGGCGGTGAGCGAGACGAGCGAGAGCACGCCCGCCCCGAAGTCGAGGAAGTCCCAAAGCTGGGTCAGGGCGCCCGCTCGGGCAGCCACGGTGACGGCCACGATGGCCGCGCCCACGGCGATGAGCACGCCGGGACTCAGCCTTCCGGGCGTGGAAAGGAGGGAGGGCCGCCGAACGGCCCGCCTTCCGGCCGCCGGAGCCGCAGCCGCATGGCGGCTCCGGCGGCGGGCTCTGTGTGAGCTGGGCATGTGAGGCTGGGACAGGGGCATCCAGTTCTCCTGTGCGCCTGGGCTCCGAGCACTCCACCTGGCGCTCGGCACCCGGGGGTCGTTGTCGTCGTGCCCGGCAGCGCTGTGAAACTCCGCGCCGGCCGAGGGAACTTGGGGCAGCCGGAGTGCAGCAGCATCGTGGAGCTGCACAGCAGCTCCACAGGTTTTATCGAAACGTGATAATTTCTCGCACCGCGTCTACGGCGCATCGAACAACACCGGAAGATTCCCCTCCAGCGGAGGTTGCGACAGGCCACCGCGCCGCCCGTCACCTACGCGTCCCAGACGGCAAAATCACGGCAAAAGAATGGGACCGTAAGTGGTCGGACCTCTCCAGGAGGGAGTACGAGGGCCGCAACTCCCGTGTCAGACAAGGGTGTTGGCATGGAAGGCAACCTCGACGGGCTTGTCGCTCTTCCCCGGACAAGCCTCACCCCGGCACGAACGAGGAAAACGATGTGTGAACTTCTGAACCGCATCTGGTCCCGCCCACGTGGCGAGTGGACGCGCGTCCTGCGCAGGGAACTCCCCGCGCTGGCCGCCGAGATAGTGGAGGAGCTTCTGCATGGAATTCCGGAATTTTCCGCACTTATCGATGACAACGATGCCATTGATGACGAGTTGTTCCGGCAGCGGGTGGAAGAGGCGCTCCTCACCGTCCTCGGCTACCAGGAACAACCCCCGGAACAAGCACCGGACGAGCACGATGAACAGGCCGAGAGCGAGGACGAGATCGAGAACCAGGTCGAGGTCGAGAACAAGTTCGAGAGCAAGGCCCGGCGCGGGACCGCATCCGGGATCGACCCCGGGCTCGCGGCCCGGGAGGAGTGCGAGGTCACGCACGAGGGCCGGCACGAGGGCCTGCGTGAGGCCCGCGCCGACGGCGTTCGCGAGGTCCGCCCCGTCGGCCTCCGCGAAGCACGACTCGAAGCCCGGCACGATGGCCGGCACGAAGGCCGGCACGAAGGCCGCCTCGAAGGCGTCCGCGGGAGCGACCAGGCACGGCAGAACCTCTTCAAGACCCTTACCGATGACAGGGCCGCATCCGAGATGTCCCTCAGCGAGCTCGCGGAGGCGGCCGGCTGGCCCCTCCCGCCGGCCGTACGGGCCATCGTGCCGGCCACACCCGGTGAGACCCAGCAGCTCGCCGCCGTACTGGACCACGCCCTCGTCGGCATGTTCGCGGGCCGCCCGTGCCTGCTCGTCCCCAGCTCCGACCCGGACAACCGCGCGCCGCTGGAACACCTGCTGCGCGGCCGGTTCGCGGCCGTGGGCCACGCCGTACCGCTCCGCGACACGGCCTCCTCGCTGCGCTGGGCCCTGCGCCTGTCCGCACTGACACCCGCCCGCCCGGGTGTTGAGGTCCGGCCCGTCTTCGTGGACGACCACCTCTCGACCCTCCTGCTGCTCCAGGACGAGCCCCTGGCCCACGCGCTCGCCGCCCGCTGGCTGCGCCCGCTGGCCGACCTGACCCCCCGCCAGAGCGAGCGGCTGGAGGTGACCCTGCTCGCCTGGCTGGAGGGTGGCGGGGCTCCCGAGGCCGCCAAGGCGCTGAGCGTGCACCCGCAGACCGTCCGGTACCGGATGCGCCAGCTGGAGAAGCTCTTCGGCACCGGCCTGCGTGACCCCCGCACCCGCTTCGAGCTGGAGATGGCCCTGCGCAGCCGCCGGCTGATGGCCCAGGTACGACGCCAGCACTCGCGGGTGGGCCGCAGGGCCGCCCGTGTGATCCAGGCCGACTTCACCCCCCTGGTCGTCGGCCGGATGGCCCGCGTCAACGGCCTGTAGGACCGAACAGAACAGCAGCGAACCAACAGAATCGCACCGCACGCAGTCCGGCCCGGCCCCGTATCACGGGGCCGGGCCGGACTGTTCTGTGGGTACGGGGCCGGGACGCGGTCAGGACGCCGGGGCCCTGTACACACATGCGGTGTTGGCCCGAAGTCGGCTTCGGGCCAACACCTTCCCGGGCCGGACGCGGTGGTGGAGGAGGGGGGAGCGTCCGGCCCGGGAGTTGGAGGGGGGAGTTCTGCCGCGGGATCAGCGGCAGGTGCGTCCCTCGTTGATGCAGCCGACGGCCTTGTTCATCAGGCCGTTGGACATCACGTTGATGAAGTCGTCGTGGTCGGTCGCCGGCTTGTGCAACTGCTCGGGGAAGCTGTCGACGGCGAAGCGGGCACCGGGGGCCACCCCGTAGGTGAGGCGCATCACCAGTTGCGGAATGGCCTTGAAGCCCTTCTGGCAGCGGCCGTTCTTGTCCGGGAAGGCGACATGCGTCCGGTGGTTGGCGCTGTCGATGTTCTTGCCGTCCCAGCAGCTCTGGAAGGTGAAGGAACGCACCACGTCGCTGCCCTTCGGACAGACCGGGTACTTGTCCTTCAGCTGGCGGTTCTCGAAGCCGGTGCAGCTCCACGAGGCGTTGGCGTTCGCATTGCCGTTGGTGAAGGCCTTGGCGTCACCGGTGATGATGCGCATGAAGCGGGGCATCGCCGTGACCTTGCCGACGGGGCTGCCCTTGAAGGTGATCGACACCTGCTTCGGCTGGAGGATGGTGCCGACGTTGCCGTCCTGGCCGCCGCCGGGGGCCTTCGCGTCCCGCTCCACCTTGCCGTCACGCAACCGCAGCACGGGCCAGTAGTAGCTGGACTGGTCGCCGTTGCCGCAGGTGGTGCCGGACTTGGCGAGGCTGTCGTTGGTGGAGAAGGCGTCGGTGGAGTTGTTGCCCACGTAGTCGTGCATGTGGTGGGCGCCGTTGGAGACGCCGGGGGCGACGATGACGTTGTCGGGGTTGAAGTGGCCGTTCTCGTTGCGGCCGCACTGCGAGATGAAGGATCCCTTCGAGGCGCCCGCCTGGGCCGCCGGATTCTTCACGTTCGGTCGGATCTTCGTGATGTTGACGAAGTCGTTCTTGGACGGACCGCCCTTCTGCCCTGTGGCCTGGGCGGCTACGCCCTGCTCGCCCTTGCTCGCGGCCGCGGCGGCGGCGTCGTCCGCCGCGGGCGCCTGCTTCATCGTGCACGCGCTCAAGGCCTGTAGTTCCGCCGGAGGTTGGCCGGCCTTGCCTATCGCGTCGGTCACGCCCTTGATCGTCTGGTCGCGCTGTTGCTTCAGGTTGCCGAGGAGGGCGGCGTCGCCCTTCACCTTGCCGGCGGCGAGCTGCTTGTAGGCCTCGGCCACCTGGTCGTCCAGCTTGGCGAGGTTCTTGTCGACCTCGGGTTTGGCCTGGTCGGGGACCGCGGTGAGCTTCTCTCCCACGTCGGGGCAGTCGATGGTGGCTGTCATCTCTTGCGCACGGTTGCCCTCCTGGCCGGCGGACGCGTTTCCGGCGACGACGGCTACCCCGCCACCGCCCAGTACGAGCGCGGAGATCACGCCCAGAACCTTGTTCGACAGCCGTGGGCGTTTGTGGCCCTTTGCACTCATGCGATCACTTCACTTCGTCGGTTGGACATTGTCGGAAAGCGCGTCGAAGTCGACGAGTCCGGTGTCTTCGAGGACCGTGATGTGGTCCAGAACCGTGGTGTTGGCGGACGTGGCGAGAGCCCGGACCATCGAGTTCTTGGTCTGTGACCGAATTCCGGCCAGCAGGGCGAACACCTTTCCGTGAGCCTTGCGCAGCAGTTGGACGAACAGTCGTTCGTACTCCTCTCCGCGTGCGCGGTTCATCTGGCCCAGCCAGTCCTGCTGCTGCGCGGACGGCTGGTTGGGCAGATCGACACCGAGGGCCTGGCCGACCTGGATGACCTGCCGGTCCAGTTCGGTGTGGCCGTCGATCAGGTGCTGGCCGGCCGTCTTGATCGCGGGCCGGGACCCGCGTTGCTGGGCCTGGCGGCCTGCGGGCAGCTCCCACAGTCCGGCGAGGCGGACCTTGCGGATGAAGTCCCGGTCCGCCGCCGTCAGTGGTCCAAAGGCCGTGCTCACGGTGCCGCCGCCGTCGTCATCGGCCGCCTGACCCGTGACGGCGGCCGAGGCACGGCTGCCGAAACTGTCCACGGGTATCAGCAGCGCGATCAGCGTGAGGGCAAGGGCGCTGATGACGAGGCCGCTTCCGATCGTGTATCTCGTGGCCATCGACAAGCCGCTGATGGATCTCCGCCGCATTGACAGCACTGTGCCTCCTCGCTCCAAGGGCCGGGAGGGGGTGGCGGGGCAGGAGGGGCCGCACAAGCTGTGCGGTGCACACCCGCATTCCCGGGGTGTGACGGGACGCTAGTGCCGGGCGCGGCGCCACTGCCGGAGGACATCACCATCGGATAAACATCCCGGCGAGTCCGCGGAAGGCTGATATCTTGCCGCGCGTCCGGCCATTGCGGCCGGGCGGCGCCGCAGCATGTCTGCGCGCCCCGCCGCCATGCCACCGGGCACGCTTCGGGAACAGCTGCCGGACGTGTTCGCGAGGTGGTCGAAGGCCAGGTCGCGAGCATGTGCCCGGCCGGACGACCACCTGTCCGGCCCGGCCCGGCCGGGCCGGGTCCGGCGTGCGGCTGCGGGCCACTGCCGACCGGCTCGCGGCCCCGGCTCCCGGCCCCTGTTCCGGTTCCCCGCCCCAGGCCTGCGCCGCGGACGTCCGTCTCGTTCCACGCGTGTATCCACGCCGGGCGGTGAAGCCGTACTCAAAGACGCGGGAGGGGCCACGGGGCGCCGTTCGCGCTCCGCAGCCCCTCCCTCCGTCACGCCCGTCCGGAGGATCAGGCGAGGGCCGCCGCCGTGAGGGTGCGCTCGCCCGCCGTCCGGGCCGTTCCGGGGGCGGTGCGGTCGGCCCGCGGGGCCCGCGGGGCAGGCGGCTCCGGGGCCGGATCGGTCGTTCGGGTGTCCGTCAGGAGCGCGATGAGCGAGGTACGGGCACGGGCCACGCGGGAGCGGACCGTACCGATCGGGCAGCCGACGGCCGTGGCCGCCTCGGCGTAGGACAGCCCGAGCAACTGGGTCAGTATCAGGGCCTCCCGGCGCTCGGACGGGATCAGGGCGAGCAGCTCCGCCAGGGCGATGCCGTCCTCGAAGCCCGGCACGTCGTACGGCTGGGTCTGCTCGGCGGCCGTCTGCCAGTCGCAGCGGTCCGACAGTCTGGGCCGGGCCGCCGCGTGCCGGAGGCTGTCCACCACCGTGCGGCGGGCTATGGACAGCAGCCACGTCCGCGCGGAGGAACGGCCCTCGAAGCGGTGCAGGCTCGCCAGTGCGCGGAGGAAGACGTCCTGGGTGAGGTCGTCGGCCGCCTGGGTGTCCGCGCTCAGGTAGGCCACGTAGCGCCAGACGTCACGGTGGAGCGCGCGGACGAAGCGGTCCGTCTTGACGGGATCTCCGTCGCGGGCGTCCAGCGCCAGCCGGGTCACCTCCGCATCGGAGTCGGGGGTGCGCCGGGCCGGCCGGTCGCCGGTGGTACAGGAAGGGGTCGTCAGGGCAGCAGTCATCGCCACAAGGTCCTTACGGGCAAGGGGTGTCCGGCGCCGCGAGCGGGCGGGGCCGGTGGGGAGAGCGGCCTGCCGGAAGGCACGGCCGATGCCCGAGGCGCTGGGGTGCGGGTGCGGGTGCGGGTGCGAGAGCGGTCGCGGGCGCGGCTCGGGGAACCAGCTGTCAGAGGACAGCGGTTCCCGCCGGGGGACCCCGTGAGGTGATGGCGTGGGCGAGGAACAGCCGGCGCGGTGCGCGGTGGGCCCGCCGCCGGCGGATCCGTACGGCCGGCCGGCGCGCGGGTACGGCCGTACGGAGCAGCAGGCGCAGCGGAGTCCAGAGGCGGACGGCGACGGCCCGCACCAAGCGGAAGGCGGCCCGCTCGCCGTGGGCGAGCCACACCCCGCACAGCACGGCTGCCAGCAGGTGGGCGGCGAGCATGCCGGTCGGCGACATACCGGCCGCCGCGTGCATACCGCCCGGCAGCGGCGCGCCGGTCGCGCCGGGTGCGCCGATCGTGACGGTCAGGGCGGAAGCGGTGTCCACTACCCCGTGCATCGCATGGTGCACGTGAGTACCGGCTTCCGGCATCCCGACGCCGGGCGGCGGCTGTGACATCTGCCCGGATCCGGCCGTCGGGGCGGCCGCGACGAAGGACTGGGCCAGGGTGAAACCGGTGTGGAGCGCGGCCTGGACGGCGACGGCCGCCGCCGTGACGGCCAGGAGTCCACGCTCCCGCCCGGCGAGGGCCCACGCCGTCGCCGCCGCGGCCGGGAAGGCGACGGCCAGGGCCCACCAGGGCACCGCCGTACCCGACATGAGCAGGTGGCCGGTGGCCGCGAGCAGCACACAGAGGGCTGCGAACATCGCAGCCCTCACGGCGCGTAAACAGCGGACCGGGTTCATGGAGGGATCATCCTTGCACCGGCCGCTCGAGCCACACATCAGGGTGCGCACTTCCGGACAAGTTCCCGCGTCCTGCCTCGTCATGGCGGGGTTGCCCGCCTCGTGTGGTGCAGGGCACAAGGGGCCGGGGGAACCGTCCCGCCGGTCCATCCGACTGCCTACCCGCTCGCTCGAAGAGTTCAACGTCCTGGGAAGGGAGACTTCGTGGCCGCGGAGGGGACGGCGACCGCATCGCCGATGGAGAAGGGCGGCGGGGCGGGACGGCAGTTGACCGCGCTCCTCACCTGCGCCATGGCGTTCTCCATGCTGCAGCTGTTCCTCCTGGGTGCGCTGGGCCCGCGCCTGGTGACCGAACTCGGCGTGTCTCCCGCGGTCCTGGGGCTGACCACCACGATCGGATTCGGTACGGCTGCCGTGCTGTCCCCGGCGGGCGGCCGGATCGTGGACCGGATCGGCCCGCGGCGCTCGCTGGTGGTCCTGTTGCTGCTGTCCGCGGCGGCGCTCGCCCTGATCGGCGCCGCACCCGGCGCCGGTCTGCTGCTCGGGGCCGTCGCACTGGGCGGCGTACCCCAGGCGCTGGCCAACCCGGCCACCAACAAGGCCGTGCTGCGCGCCGTCCCGCCCGCCCGGCGGGGCGCGGTGACCGGGCTCAAGCAGTCCGGTGTGCAGCTGGGCGCCTTCGCCGCCGGACTGCCGCTCGCGCTCCTCGCGGGCGGCATCGGCTGGCGCGGCGCCGTCTGGACCGGCGCCGGCGCCGCCCTGCTCGCCGGGCTGTGGGCCCTGCGCGTCCTGCCGGCCGACCCCGCCCCGCCGCCCGCCGGGCCGCGCACGGCGCTCGTGCCGCGCGGGATGGTGGCCTGGCTGGCGGTGTTCTCCCTGTTCCTCGGAGCCGGCATCGCGTCGGTCAACACCTACCTCGCCCTCTTCGGCGCGCAGCGGCTGGGCATGGGTCCCACGGCGGCGGCCGCGCTGGTCGCCGTACTCGGCGTGGCGGGCATCGTCGGCCGGGTGGGGTGGTCGAAGGCGGCCCGGCCCGGGCGGGCCGAGTGGCTCCCCGGTGGGCTGGCCTGCGGGGCCCTGGCAGCGGCGGTACTGCTGGCGGCCGCCCTCGTGGCCGCCCCGCTGGTGTGGGTCGGGGCGATCGCCGTGGGCGTGTTCGCCGTCTCCGGCAACGCCGTCTCGATGGTGCTGGTCATGCAGCGGGCCGCACCCGGCCGGGCCGGGCAGGACTCGGCGCTGGTCGCGGCCGGGTTCTTCGGCGGATTCGCCGTGGGCCCGCCCCTGTTCGGCCTGCTCGCGCAGAGCGGCCGCTACGGGCCCGGCTGGCTGCTGGTGGCGGCGGAGTTCGCCGCGGCGGGAGCCGTCGCGTTCCTGTGGGCCGTACGGGACCGGCGGGAGGGCGCGGCATGAGCGCGGCCGGCGCCGGGCTCGGCCGGGCCCTCGAAGCCGTCATGGAGCGGGTTGCGGTGACCGCGGCTGCCGTGGGCCCCCGCTTCCCGCTGTACGCCCAACCGGAGGACGGCCGTTGGAAGACCACCGGGCGCGGTTCGTGGACCGGCGGGTTCTGGGCGGGCCTGCTCTGGCTGAGGGCGCGGTACACCGGGGACGAGGCCGACCGGCGCGCCGCCGCCGCGTGCACGGCCCGGCTCGAACCGTGGGTGGCGGCCGACACCGCCACCCGTGGCCTCATCTTCTGGTACGGCACCGCTCCGGCCGGCGACGATGCCGGGGCCGCCGCGCTCCGGGCCCGGGCCGCCCGGGCCGTCCTGTCGGCCCATGACCGTGAACTGGGGCTCGTGCCCTGGGGGGACGCCCTCGGCGGGCCCCGACTGCTCGCCCGCGTGGACGGCGTGCCGGGTACGGTACCGCTGCTGGCCGGGGCCGGACCGCAGGGCGCCGCCGCCGCGGCCGGTCACCTCCACCGCCACCTCGACCTCTGCCTCGGCGCGAACCCCGCGGTGTCGACTCCTGCGGCGCCGAACCCCGCGGTGCCGACTGCTGCGGCGCTGACTCCCGCCCTGCGCTTCGACGCGGGCACGGGCTGGCAGCCCTGCGCCGACCCGCCACCGGGCTGGAGCCGCGGGCGGGCCTGGCTGCTCCTGGCGGTCGCCGACGCCCTGCTGCGCCCGGACCTCGCGGCGGCCGGCCCCGCCCGCACCGCCGACCGACTCGATGCGGTGGCCGAACTCCTGCTCGCGCAGGAGGAGTTCCTGGTGCCGGCGGCCGACTCGGCCCGGCCGGACGGGCCGGTCGACACCTCGGCCGCCGCGATCACCGCGGTCGCCCTGCTGAAACTCGCCCGAGTGCCCGGCCCCCGCGCGGCGCAATGCGCGTACCGGGCCGAGGCGATCCTCGGCCGGCTCGCGGCGAACCACGTCAGCGGCCCGGGCTCGGGACGCCCGCCCGGGATGCTGCTGGACGGCTGCTACGACGCGGACAAGGGGCTGGCGGTCCGGCACGAACTCGTCTGGGGCGACTTCTTCCTGACCCTCGGCCTCGCCGCCCTGCACGACGTCGTCGACATCACCCGCGTCTAGACCGTCCCGTCCGGTTCCCGCCGAGCCCTGCCGGGTCCGGAAGAGCCGGCCAGGGGGCGGTCCTGCTGCCCGTACGCGCGCAGGGCGCGGCGGGCGACGGAGGTGATGTGCAGTTCGTCCGGGCCGTCGAGGATGCGGGCGGCGCGTCCGGTGCGCAGGAGTGCGGGCAGCGGGGTGTCCGGGCCGAGCCCGGCGGCGCCGTGGACCTGGATGGCGGAGTCCGCCACCTGCTGGAGCATGCGCGCGGCAGCTACCTTGGCGAGCCCCACCTCCGTACGCGCGTCCCGCCCGGCGTGGATCAGGGCCACGGCCTCGTGGACGAGGGGGCGGGTGGTGCGCAGGGCGAGCAGGGCGTCGAAGACATGACTCTGGATCAGCTGCTGGTCGGCGAGGGGCCCGCGGGACCCGCTGCGGGTGACCGCCCGCTCGCACATGAGGTCGAAGGCCCGCTGGGCCTGGCCGAGCCAGCGCAGGCAGCGCAGTGTACGGCCGAGCGCCAGGCGCTCCCCGGCGATGGTGAGCGCGTCCCCGGGCTCGCCGAGGAGGTGGTCGGCCGGGACCCGGACCCGGTCGAGTTCGATCTCGTACTGGCCCCCCGCACCGAGGACGGGGAGTTCGCGCACGATCCGGAAGCCGGGCGACGCGGTGGGCACGAGCAGCAGCGACAGCCCCTCGCGGTCACCGGCGCTCCCGCCGGTGCGGGCCATGACCGTCACCAGGTCGGCCCCCGCGGCGCCGGAGGTGAACCACTTGCGGCCGGTGACGAGCCAGCTGCCGTCCGGCCCGGGCTCGGCGCGCGTGCCGGTCCCGAACGGGTCGGTGCCGGGGACGTCCGGTTCGGTCATCGCGTAGCAGGTCCGCATGTCCCCGGCGACCAGTGGTTTCAGGTACGCCTCGCGGACCGCGGCCCCGCCGTGCCGCGCGAGCATCGTCACGTCGAGCAGTGGGGCGGACCCCAGCGCGGCCGGACCGTGGTCGCTGGCTCCCTCGACCTCGGCCAGGCCGGCGTACGTACGGAAGTCCAGCCCGCCGCCGCCCAGTTCCGCGGGCAGCGGCAGCGCCCACAGGCCCTCCTCCCGCGCCCGGCCCCGCAATTCGGCCAGCGCGTCGGCCGCGGCGGGGCCGCCCCCGTCCAGCACCGCCTCGCGGGGGATCAGCCGGGACCGGACGAACCGGTCGATGCGATCCCTCAACTCATCTGTATCTGCGGCCTGTTGTGCATTCGAGGTGTGGTCCGTGGCTGGATCCGTCACTTCTTTCCTCCTCATTCCCGGGAACTGGCGGGAACGGCCGCCCGACTCCCTGTCCGTGGAACTGGTCGGGCGCGGACGCTCCCGGGTTCCCCACATTCGGTAAGACCCGGGCGCCGGCCACCGCCGGGCCAGGAGAGGAGAGGCATGGCGTCACCAGCAACCACGCAGACGGTCCGGCCGCTCGACACACTGCGCTTCGACACCTCGGGGCCCCCGCAGATCACGAGCGTCGTCGCCGACCACCTGCGGCTGCTCGGCGCACGGACGGACCACCCCGCACCGGGGGACGAGTCCACCGCCGCCGCCACGATCACCGGCGGCACCACCACCGTCACCGGTGGCGGTTTCGACCCGGCGCACGCGACAGCCGCCTGGGCCGGTCCCGCCGGCGGGCTCGTCGACGAGGCCACCGTGCAGGCCGCCACCGGCATCATGGCCGTGCACGGCCGCCGCGACGGCAGCCCGCGCGGCCTCGCCGTCGACTACGCGGCCACCGCCACCGGAGTCCTCGCCGTGCAGGGGCTGCTCGCGGCCCTCGTGGGCCAGGCCCGCGGCGGTCCCGTCCGTGCGGTCACCACCGGCGCGGACCGGGCGGGCCTGCTGGCGGTCTCCCAGTACCTCGCCGCCGCCGGGGCCGAGGAGGGCGAGGCGGCCGAACTCGCGCCCGGAGGGCCACCCTTCACCTCCGCAGACGGCGTCCGCTTCGAACTGGAGACGCTCGATCCGGAAGCCTGGGCAGCCTTCTGGAAGGCGCTGGAGGCACCCGCGGAGGCTCTGCGGGCCGGCTGGCGCCCCTTCCAGTTCCGCTACGCCACCGCCTGCGCACCCTTCCCGGCAGCCCTCCACCTCACGGCGCGGAGCCACACGTGGGAGCGGATCCGCCGGGCCGCGGCCGCCTACGGCGCGCAGGTGTGCGCCCTGCGCCCCCTCGCGCAGCGGGCCGCCGAACACGACGGCGCAGCTCCCTGGTCCCTGCTGCCGACAGCCACCGGGCCGCTGGCCATCGGGCCGGACCGGCCGGCTCCCGGCGTTCTGCCGGGTACCTCGCCGGGCGTCCCGGTCGGCGGACCGCTGGCCGGGCTGACCGTGCTGGAGGCCGGCCGCCGTATCCAGGCACCGCTGGCGGCGCATCTGCTCGGGCGCCTCGGCGCCGACGTGATCCGGATCGAACCGCCGGGCGGCGACCCGCTGCGCGGCATGCCCCCGGCCTGTTCCGGGATCTCGGCACGCTGGCTCGCCCTCAACCGGGGGAAGCGGGCCGTCGAGATCGACATCAGGAGCGGGGCCGACCGGCGACGCCTGCGGGATCTGGCCGCTGGGGCCGACGTCTTCCTGCACAACTGGGCGCCGGGCAAGGCCGCCGGGCTCGGCCTCGACTCCGAGGACCTCGCACGGGTCAATCCCGCGCTCGTCTACGCGTACACCAGCGGCTGGGCGGACCGGATCCAGGACGCCCCGATGGGCACCGACTTCATGGTCCAGGCCCGTACCGGCGTCGGCGAGGCCGTCCGCCCCGAGGGCGAGGCCCCGGCACCCTCGCTGATGACCCTGCTCGACGTGCTGGGCGGACTGCTCGGCGCCGAGGCCGTCCTCGCGGGGCTACTGCTGCGCGAGCGCACCGGTCACGGCGTACGGGTGGACTCCTCCCTGCTCGGCGCGGCCGACACGCTGACCGCCCCGGCGCTGCGCCGGGCGGCCCGCGGCGAGAACCCCCGGCGGCCGGCCGGGTTCCGGGTCCCGCGGCCGACGGCGGACGGCTGGCTCGCTCCCGCCGACACCGATGCCCGCGCCGCGGCCGCCCACGACCTGAGCGGCCTGACCACGACCGAGGCCCTGGCCCGGCTGCGCGAGCACGGGCTGGCCGCGACCGCGGTCACCACCGAGCTGTCCGACCTGCACCACGATCCGCGCTTCACCGGCTCGATCAGCCGCGACGCGCACGGCGCCCCCGCAGTCCCCGACCCCTGGAGCTTCGCATGACCGCCGACAGGCTCGTACTGCACGATCTGCTGCCCGCCGAACTCCGCCGGTCCTGGGTGGTCGACGGAACCTGCCCCGACCTCGACCTCTACAGCCTCTTCCGGGCACGCCAGATCGCCGACCTGCACCGGACGGCCGTCATCGACGCCAAGGGCAAGCTCTGCTACACCGCGCTGGACCGCAAGGTCCGATGTCTGGCCACCGGCCTGCGGGAGCTCGGGATCGGCCCGGGTGACGTGGTCGGCGTGCAACTGCCCAACAACCGGAATGCCGTCATCGCCGATCTGGCGCTGGCCGCGCTCGGCGCGATCGCGCTCCCGTTCCCGGTCGGCCGGGGCATCCTGGAGGCCGAGTGCCTGCTGCGCCGCGCCGAGGCCGTCGCCGTCATCGCGGCGACCGAGCACCGGGAGGTCCGGCACGCGGCCGACCTGAGCACGCTCGCGAGGGCGCTCCCCGCGCTGCGCCACGTCATAGCCGCGGGCCCCGGGTCCGCACCTGCGTCCGAAGGAACGATTCTGCTCTCGGGTCTGCTGCGCTCCGACCCCAGCGGATTCGTCCCCGCCCGGCCCGACCCCGACAGCGCCGCCCGCATCCTCGTCTCCTCCGGCTCCGAGGCCGAGCCGAAGATGATCGCGTACTCCCACAACGCGCTGGCCGGCGGACGTGGCAACTTCCTCGCCTCGCTCATCCCGGACCGCACCCCGCCGAGCTGCCTCTTCCTCGTACCGCTGGCCTCCGCCTTCGGGTCCAACGGCACCGCCGTCACCCTCGCCCGGCACGGCGGCACGCTCGTGCTGCTCGACCACTTCACCCCGGAAACGGCGATCGAGGCGGTGCGCGAACACCGCCCGACGCACATCCTCGGCGTGCCCACCATGGTCCGCATGATGCTCGAACGCCTCGACGGGACGGGGGAGAAGCTGCCCGCGCCCACCGCCCTGGTCCTCGGCGGTGCGCCGCTCGACGAGACCACCGCGGCCGCCGCGGCCGAGGCCTTCGGCTGTCCGGTGGTCAACCTCTACGGATCCGCCGACGGCGTCAACTGCCACACCGGGCTGGGCAGTACGGTGCCGCCCACCGACGGGACCGGTGTCGTCGCCGGGCATCCCGACCCCCGGGTCGCCGAGATCCGGATCGCCGACCCGCAGACGCACGAACCGCTTCCCGACGGCGCCGTCGGCGAGATCATCTCGCGCGGTCCGATGACCCCGCTGTGCTACGTGGGCGCCCCCGAACTGGACGCCCGCTACCGGACGCCCGACGGCTGGGTCCGCACCGGAGACCTCGGCTACCTCGACTCCGACAGCGTCCTGCACGTCGTCGGCCGCCTCAAGGACATCGTCATCCGCGGCGGCGCCAACATCAGCCCGGCCGAGGTGGAACGCGAACTCACCGCGCACCCCCAGATCCGCGACGTGGCCTGCGTGGGCATCCCGGACCCGCTGATGGGGGAGCGGCTGGCCGCCTGCGTGGTACCCCGGGCCGGACAGCACCCCACCCTCGCCTCCCTCGGCGAACACCTCACCAGGCGCGGGCTGGAGCGGCGCAAACACCCCGAGCGGATCCTGCTGATCGCGGCTCTGCCACTGACGGCGGCCGGCAAACCCGACCGGGCGGCGCTGCGCGAACGCCTGGCCGAGGTCCCGCTCGCCCAGGCGGGCTGACGTCCGGGTCCCGGCGGCCGGACCGGCCGCCGGGACCCGGACGCGCGCCTCCGCACAAGACCCCGGGCCTGGTTGAGTCTCCCGTGGGGGGAGACACCAAGCTGGGGTCATGGACAGCGACAGCGACAGCGACACGCTCCGTTCCATCGGAGACCTCTCCCGCCGGACCGGCCTGACGGTGAAGACCATCCGGTTCTACTCCGACCAGGGCATCGTCCCGCCGGCCGGCCGCAGCCCGGCGGGGTACCGCCGCTACGGCCCCGACGCGCTCGCACGCCTGGAGTTCGTCCGCACCCTGCGCGATCTCGGACTCGATCTCGCGACCGTGCGCAAGGTCCTGGACCGGGAGGTGTCCCTGCCGGAAGTCGCAGCAGCACACGCCCAGGCCCTGGACGTGCAGATCCGGACGCTGCGCCTGCGCCGGGCCGTACTCCGCGCGGTCGCCAGACGCGGCCCCACCCCCTTGGAGATGGACCTCATGCACCGACTCGCCACGCTCTCCCAGGCCGAACGAAGCCGTCTCATCTCGGGATTCATCGACGACGCCTTCGAGATGCCGCACACCAACCCGGAATTCGAGGCCCTGATGCGGTCCGTCACTCCCGAGCTCCCCGACGATCCGACGCCCGAACAGGTCGAGGCCTGGGTGGAACTCGCCGGACTCTGCCAGAACGAGGAGTTCCGTGCCGCGCTGCGCCGCATGGCCGAGGACCAGGCGGGGGAGCCGGCCCGGCAGGACGTCGGCACGCTGCACGACGCCCTCAACCGGGCGATGCGCGAACGGATCGCCGAGGCCGTGTCCGCCGGCCTCGTGCCGGCCCCGGCCGGCGGCGTATTCCTCGCCAATTCGCTGGGCGGCCTCTACGCCCATGCCTTCGCATGCGCGGACGAGGGCGATCTGCGCCGGTGGCTCCTCGCCCGCCTGCGGACGACCGCCGACCCCCACGCCGAGCGCTACTGGCAGCTCCTGGCCACGGTCAACGGCTGGCCAGCGTCACCGACGCTCGCCCCCGTCTACTCCTGGTTCGCCGCCGTCTTCGCCAGGGGCGACGCCGACCACCAGACAGGTCTGACGCGATGAGGAGGCGCAAACTGACCTTCGGACTGTACGCGGACGAGGAGGGGCTGGCCTGGGCCCTGACCCTCGTCGAGGACGCCGTGCGCTCCCGGAACGCACGGAACACCCGGATCGTCGGCGTGACCGTCGCGCACACCGTTCCCGGGGGCGAGCCCTCGGCCGCGGACGGGTACGACTTCCTCGCGCAGCAGTGGGCGGTGGAACATCCCGGGCAGAGCAGCGGCGATCGGCAACCCGTCGAGCTGCGCGTCCGACTGCTGTGTTCCCGGCGGACGCGTCGGGAGATCCGCAGGACAGTGATCAGCACCTTGTGTCCCGAGGAAACGGCCTCCCACACCTGCCGTGTTCCCTGGACGGCAGCCTGAGCGCCCGGCCGGGCCCACGGCATGCCGTGGGCCCGGCCGGGCCGCGTGCTCAGGAGGCGCCCATGGCCTTCTTCAGCTCGGCCGCGGCGTTGCGGTAGACCGACAGCAGGTCCAGGTCCTCTCCCGGGTAGTTGACGATCTTCACCTGCTTGGCGCCGGAGTCGGGCAGCACCGTGCCGGTGGACATGTGCGCGTTGTCCAGCACCAGCTCCGGCTTCTTCGCCGCGAGTTCGGCCAGCTGCGCCGGGGTCACGGCCTCGGGCCCGTACGTGCCCACCGTCGTCGCGCCCGCGAGCTTCGCCGACCACGCCGTGAACACCTGCGTCACGACCGACGGGCTGCGGCCCCCGGGCCAGCCCGCCCGAAGCTCCTGGTTCAGCTTCGCGTACTCGGTGTCGAAGCCGGTCTTCCACTGCGTGGCGGCCTCCGCGGTGCCGAACAGGCCGGCCAGCCGGCCGACTTCGGCGGAAACCTTGGTGGGATCGTTGTCGAGCTCCACCTCGACCAGCTTGGCCTTGGACCCCGCAGCCTCCTTGATCTTCGCCGCGTACGGCTCGAAGGGCGCGTACAGCACGAAGTCGGCCTTGGCCACGGCCGCGAGGTCCGAGGGCTTGGGGTCGTAGTCCGGGGCGTGGTGGACGGACTGCGGCACGATGACCTTGATGTCCTCGGCGCCCGCGGCCTTCGCGAAGGCGCCCTCCCACGTGGTGGTGACGACCACGGACGGCTTGCCGTCCTGCGGGCGCGCGGCGTCCACGGTCGAGGGGTCGCTGTTCCCGCAGGCGGAGGTCAGGAGAAGGGCCGCCGCGCTCAGTGCGAGGAGGGAAGGGATACGGACGCGGGTGCGCGCCATGAGCTGATTCTCCGTTCGGGTATGAAATGCACCGCGAGGACCAGTGCCCCCGCGGTCAGGACGAGGACCGGGCCGGGCGGCCAGTCCAGCCACAGGGCCAGCAGGAACCCCGTCAGATTCACCACGACGCCGATGCCGATCGCCCACAGGGTGATCGACTTCAGCGAGCTGCCCAGGCGGCGCGCGGCGAGTGCGGGCAGCAGGGTCAGGGCGTCGACGAGCAGCGCGCCGGTGAGTTTGATCGCCCCGGCGACGGCGATGGCGACCAGCACCAGCAGCGCGGCCGTCAGCGCCCGCACCGGCACGCCGGAACACTGGGCGAGTTCACGGTCGTACAGCAGCAGGCCGATCTCGCGCCGCCGCCACCGGAACAGGCCCGGCACGACGACCGCCAGTACGCCGAGCACGACCAGGTCGGCGCTGCCCACCGACAGGATCGAGCCCCACAACAGGGCGAACGCACCGGAGGCGTTGACCCCCGACACGGCCAGCAGCAGCAGGGCCGCGGCGATGGCCAGGCTCATCAGCAGGCCCATCGCCCCCGACAGGCCGTCCGGGGTCCGGGCGAGCGGGGCCACCCCCGCGCCGGCCAGCGCGCACGCCACCAGCGCGCACAGCATCGGGTCGAGCCCGGTGAGCAGGCCGACGGCGATGCCCAGCAGCGCCACGTGCATCATCGCGAACCGCACCGGCATGATGTCGAGCCCGACGATGACCACACCGATGACCGGCAGGCCGATCGCGGCCAGCAGCAGGGCCGCACCGGCCCGTTGTACGGGCAGCAGCTGAAGGAGTTCACCGAGGTCGGCGGTGGCCAGGTGCACGGCCGGATTCACCGGACCTCCCGCAGACGGCCCGCGGCCATCTCCAGTACGCGGTCGCAGCGGTCCGCCAGGGCCCGGTCGTGCGTCACCACGATGAGGGTCACCGGCAGGGAGGTCAGGACCTCCGCGGCCTCCGACTGCCCGTCGAAGTCGAGGGCGGCGGTCGGTTCGTCCGCCAGGAGCAGCTCGGCCCCCGCGGCGATGCAGCCGATCGCCCGGGCCAGGTACATCCGCTGCAACTGGCCGCCGGAGAGGGTGTGCAGGGGCCGCCCGACGAGCGGAGCCACCCCGAGCCGCTCCGCGGCCGCGGTCGCCTCCGCCGGAGCACCGCTGCCGGCCAGCAGTTCGGAGCCGAGCAGCGGGAAGCGGCCGGCGGCCGGCTTCTGCGGGATCCAGGCACAGGCGCGCCGCCGCCAGGCCCACTCGGCGGGCGACCGGCCCTCTCTGCCGCCGACCAGGATCGAGCCCGTGGTCTGCCGGTGCAGACCGAGGACGGCGCGCAGCAGCGTCGTCTTGCCCGAGCCGTTGGTGCCGGTCAGGGCCACTCGTTCGCCCGCGGCGATCTCCAGATCGACGTCGGCGACGGCCTCCGTCCGGCCGTGCCGGCACACGACCTCCCGCATCCGCACATCCAGCCCGCCCATCACACACTCCTGGCGATCGTCCTCCGCTGCGAGGGAGGGCGAGGATCCGCCTCCCACGTGGCAGTAGTCGGATGCAGGGCGCCCGGAGTTCCCGGCATCCGGGAATCGCTTCCCGGATGCCGGGCCCGTACGGGGGCCAGCCGGTCGGGTGGTTCCGGCGCACTGCCGCGCGAGGGTCGGCGCGAGCGGGAGCGGGTGGGTCCTACGGTCGGTCCCGTGCGGCCCCTCCGGACCGCGCGAGGCATCTACGGACGAGGTCGAACCGTCATGAGTCTGAGCATCCGCAACCAGCTCGCGGGCACCGTCACCGCCGTCACCGTCGGCGAGGCCATGGCGACGGTCAAGGTCCGGCTGGCCGGCGGCCAGGAGATCACCGCGGCCGTCACCGCCGAGGCCGTCAAGGACCTCGGCATCACCTCGGGCTCGGCGGTGAAGGCGCTCGTCAAGGCCACCGAGGTGGCCCTGGCCACCGGCCCGGTCGAGAACATCTCCATCCGCAACCAGATCACGGGCACCGTGGCCGAGATCGCGGCCGGCCCGGCCATGGCCGCCGTGAAGGTCAACGTGAGCGGCGGCGGTCTGACCGCGGCCGTCACCGCCGACGCCGTCCAGGCGCTGGAACTGTCCGCCGGCTCCTCCGTCGTGGCGTTGATCAAGTCGACCGAGATCTCCCTCGCCACCGCCTGAGCCGCGGGCGGGGTCCCCGGGCGCTCGGCCTCGGCGACCCGGGCGGCGGTTGCCCGCTGCCCGCGGTCAGGTCACCAGGCGACGTGCCGGTAGTCCTTGAGCAGGACGCCGTGGATGGGATTGCCGGCCTGCCCCTGCACGATGGGGTGGTAGATGCGCGCGGCCCCGTCGATGACGTCCAGGGGCGGACGCCACCCGGTGGCCGCGTGCCGCTCCCGGGCGGCCAGTGGCTTCTCGTCGGTGACCCAGCCGGTGTCCACGCTGCAGGTGTGGATGCCCCGGCGGGCCAGGTCCGTCGCACTGGTGCGGGTGAGCATGTTGAGGGCGGCCTTGGCCATGTTGGTGTGCGGGTGGCCGGCGGTCTTGTTGCGGGCGGCGAACTGGCCCTCGACGGCGGAGACGTTGATCAGGTAGCGGCTCGGGTGCGGCGACGCATCCAGCAGGGGCAGCAGGCGGTCGGCGAGGAGGAACGGTGCGACGGCGTTGACCAGCTGGACTTCGAGGAGTTCGGCCGGTTCCACCTGGCCGAGCCGCAGGGTCCAGGAGTTGCTGGTGCCCGTCTCCGGCAGGAGTCCCGCCTCGTCGGTGCGCTCCTGCGGGTCCGGGTCCGGGTCCGGGTCCGGGTTCACGGCGAGGGCGGCTTCGTCCTCACCGCGGGAGTGTGCCGGCGCGGAGGACACCCGGGGCCGCGAGGCGAGTTCCGCCGTCAGGGGGAGGGCGGCGGCGTGTGCTCCGGGGACGGTGAAACCGGGGGCGGTCCAGATCTCCGCCGTGGCGGAGGGCGGGGCCGCCCCGACGGCGGCTTCCGCCGCGACCAGCGCACGGTAGGCCCGGGGGGACCGGTGCAGTGTCTGGGCCGCGTTGTTGACGAGGATGTCCAGGGGGGCGGCCCGGCCGAGCAGGTGGTCGGTGAGGGCGAGTACCTGCCGGGGGTCGCGCAGGTCCAGCGCGACGATCCGCAGCCGGTGCCACCAGTCGGCGGCACCCGGCGCCGCGGCGAAACGACCGGCCGCGTCCTGCGGGAAGCGGGTCGTGACGGTGACTTCGGCTCCGTCGCGCAGCAGCATCAGCGCCATGTGGAAGCCGATCTTGACCCGCCCGCCGGTCAGCAGCGCCCGTCGGCCGGTCAGATCGGTCCGGGCGGTGCGCCGGGTGAAGTTCTCGTCCGCGCAGCCGGGGCACAGCTGGCCGTAGAAGTGGTGAAGCTGCCGGTAGTGGGTCTTGCAGACGTAGCAGCGTTGCGGGCGGTTGAGCAGCCCGGGGGGCGCGTCGTTGTCCGGTACGCGCTCCGGCGGTCGGCGGGTCACCGCACCGGGACCGCTGTGTCCCTGGACGTAGTCGTGCACGGACAGGCCCGATCGGTGCGGGGTCTCGGCCGTCAGCGCGGCATCCATGATCCGGTCGGGTGCGCCGGTCGCGGTGGTTGCCAGCAACTCCGCGTCGGCCGACGCCCGGACGGCCCGTCTCGCGGCACGCCGACGGCGCCGCCCGTCCCGGACGAGGTCGCTGGCGGCTTGTTCCAGCAGGCGGCGCTGCTCGTCCTCCAGCGGCAGTCGGCGTGTCTGGTCCAGCAGGTCCAGGCAGGCCCGTATCGCTGCTTCGTTCTCCATGGAATACCCCTCCGTGGGACTGAGGGCGGGGAAGGACCAGAACATCCGGGGAGTCGCGGTTCCGGTCCCCTCGATGGTTGCGGAAGCCCGAACACGGCACGGTGATGCCCGTGACCGTGACGTGCGCCGTCAACGCCCGGCAGTCGTCAATTCGAATGCATGCAGGTCACAGTATTCCTCGTCACGTACAGGGAGCCGATTCGGGGCACGGGGCACGTGGGACGTGGGCGTGCGGTTCCGGATATCACGGCTCGGCCGTACCGGCGTGGTGTACGAGCTGCGGGAAACCGCGCAGGGCCTCATGCAGGGGCCGTCCGGCCCCGTTCGCCCGTGACCGGTGAATCCGGATGACGCCGAGGTGAGGCACCGACCGGGCGGTAAGTCGGTTGCGACCGCAGGCCGGTCCCTGCCACGGTGCGGGTCCCATCCCTGCCACGAGGTTCGTATGACCCTCTACTTCTACGGCGCCGAGGAGGTCCCCTACGGCTGCTTCTCCAACTTCTCCGCACACGGCGTGGACCTCGACGGCCACCGGTGGCCGACCACGGAACACTACTTCCAGGCGCAGAAGTTCACCGGTACCCGCCATGCCGAACTCATCCGCCGGGCCCGCACCCCGCTGCGCGCGGCGGAGCTCGGCCGTGACCGGTCGAAGCCGATGCGGCGGGACTGGGAGCGGGTGAAGGACGACGTGATGCGCCGGGCCGTGGCGGCCAAGTTCCGTACGCACGCCGATATCGGCGCGATCCTGCTGGCCACGGGAGACGAAGAGATCGTCGAGGACACGACGTCCGACCACTACTGGGGACGCGGCCGGACGGGGACCGGAAAGAACATGCTCGGCCGGATCCTGATGCGTACGCGCAGCCGGCTCCTTGCCGAAGCCGGCGCATCGGACGACGGGCGCGCTCGCCGGGGCCCCGTCATCCGGCCGTGAGCCGCGCGTACAGGTCCTGCCCGAAGCGGGTGCGGTACACGCCGTGGACGAGGGTGCCCGGGGTCCCGTAGCCGGTGTGCCCGGGGCTGCGGACCCGGTCGTCCCACTGCGTCACCTCCCGCACGAGTGCTGAGGGGCGCCCCAGGTAGGCCTGTGCGACCTCCGGCAGTTCCCAGGCCCCCTCGACCGTCGAACGCCAGAACACGCGCCCCTGACCGACCACCCACATGCACAGGTCCTCGGTGCTGTCCTCGGACCAGACCTCTCCGTCGACCGTCACACCTTCCGAGAAGTCGACCAGAGACTCGGCGGCCTCCAGGTACGCCAGCGCGTAACCCTCCAGAACGCCTCTCGGCTGTGACTCCAGCCATGACTCCAGAGCGGACAGGCTGGGCCTGGCCGTGTCCAGAACCTCCCAGAACCAGCCGGGAACGTCCTCGGCTTCCATCAAATCCGCCTCAGGGATTGTCCGTTGCTCGCCGTGCCGGTGGCGTCGTGGGGCTGCCGGCGAGCGTAGTGCCCTACGCGGCGCCGGCCCGGAACCAAGGCGTCAAGCTATGCTCCCGCGGGCGGGGCTCAGAGGGCCGGTGCCGCCAGGGAGCCGAACCACACGTGCGTGACGGCGCTGACGTAGCGCGCCCCGCACCGGTCCGAGGGGACCACCAGCTGGGCCCCGGATGCGTCCAGGTCCTGCCCGTCCAGGCGGGTGGCGAGCAGCACCGGGCTGTCGCCGAAGTCGGCGTCCAGTTCGGCCCGGGCGGGGACGGTGTGGTGGCCGTCCCCGCCGCTGACGGCGAGCAGGAAACGCGACCGGTCCTTGCGGCGCCGGGCGTCGAAGGCCGGCCCCGCGCTCGTGACCACGTCGCGCAGCAGTACGCCCTCGAAGACGTGGTGCTGCGGTCCGTAGGTCGCGCAGTCGAACACCGCCTCGGCGCGGTGCTGTTCCCCATCCCGCAGGTCCGCGACGCTCAGCAGGGCCGGCCGGTCCAGGTCGCCGTGCAGCATGAGTTTGGCCATACGAGCCCGATGCCCGGGATCGGCCCTTCCGAAAACGTCGACGGTGGTGTTCAGCGCGCCCGCGGTGATCTGCTTGTGGACGGTGGTGGTGCCGTTGCCGAACTCGGCCGTGCCGACGGCTATGTCGTACGTCCCGTCCCGCAGCAAACTGACCCTGGCGTCGGCGAAGTGGCCGCCCGGGGGACCGGTCGCGATCATCGCGACCGCCGAGCCCGTGCCGGTGAGCCAGCCCTCCGGCACGTCCTCGTGGCTCGTGTCCTCGGCGATGGCCTTGCGGACGACGTCCATGCACTGCTTCATGCCGTACGAGGCGATGAAGAGGTCCGGCTCGTGGCCGATCGGGGTGACCATGTGGTCGCCGGGACCGATGACGTTCTTCTCGCGCAGCTCGAGCGGGTCCGTGCCGAGCCTGATGGCGAGTTCGTCCATCACCGATTCGAGGGCGAAGAGGACCTGACCCAGGCCGTAGCCGCGGAAGGCGCCGGCCGGGACGCCGTTGGTGTAGACCGAGTACGCCTCGACCTCCTTGTTCGGCGCCTTGTAGACGGCGAAGGACTCGCCCACGCTGTGGAACATGACCGCCGGGCCGTGGTTGCCGTAGGCGCCCGTGTTGGAGACCACGCGGATGCGCAGCGCGGTGAGCGTGCCGTCGGCCTTGGCGCCGATCTTGACGGTGATCTTGAAGGGGTGGCGGGTGGTGGCCCCGTAGAACTGCTCGGCCCGGGTGCATTCGAGTTTCACCGGCCGGCGCAGCTTCAGGGCGGCGAGGACGACGATGTCCTCAGTCAGCATCTCCTGCTTGCCGCCGAACCCGCCGCCCACGCGGCCCGCGACGACGCGGACCTCGTCCTCACCGAGGTCGTAGAGGGCGCGCAGGGCCCGCCGGGTCAGGAAGGGAGCCTGCGTGGAGGAGCGGACGGTGATGCGCTCGCCGTCGCTCTCCTCCTTGGGCTCGAAGTACGCGACGCTGCCGTGGGTCTCCAGGCCGGCGTGCTGCACACGCTGGGTCCGGAAGGTCTCCTCGTGGACGACGTCCGCCTCCGCGTACCCCTTCTCCATGTCGCCGAGCGTGTGGTGGACCTCGCCGCACACGTTGTTCCCGGCGCGGAAGATCCCGATTCGGGACCCTTGGGGTGGAGGACGGGGGCGCCCGGCAGCATGGCCTCCTCCGGGTCGATCACGTACGGGAGTTCCTCGTACGTGACGACCACGCGCCGGCAGCCCTCCTCGGCGGCCTGCTCGCTGTCGGCGACGACGGCCGCCACGCGCTGGCCGACGAAGCGGACCACGTCGTCCAGGACCCGGGTGTCCATCGGGTCCTCGGTGGGGTGCTCGTGCCGGGCGGACGAGTACAGCCGGTCGGGGGCGTCGTGGTGGGTGAAGACGGCGTGCACGCCGGGGACCTGGAGGGCGTCCCTGATGTCGATGTCGACGATCCGGGCGTGCGGGTGCGGCGAGCGCAGCAGCTTCATGTGCAGCAGCCCGGGCACCTCGACGTCGAAGGTGTATCGGGCGGTGCCGGTGACGACGAGCGGCCCGGCGGGGGCACCCAGGGACCTGCCCACGGCCTGCCCGGCCTCGGGGCTCTCGGTGTGCTTGATCCCGCGGACCGCGTCCTCGATGGCCCGGTAGCCCGTACAGCGGCAGATGTTGCCCTTGAACGCGCGCGGGAGGTCCTGGAGCTTGCCGTCGTCGTGTGCGGTGCCCTCCTCCGCCTGGAGCGCGGCGGTGGTCATCAGGAAACCGGCGGTGCAGAAGCCGCACTGGAAGCCCTGGGCGTCCAGGAACTGCTGCTGCGCCGGATGGAGTTCGCCGCCCGCGCAGGCGAGGCCCTCGACGGTGGTGACGGAACGGCCCTCGGCGCGGACGGCCGGGTAGAGACAGCTGTGCACCGGCTGCCCGTCGACGTGGACCGTGCAGGCCCCGCAGTCGCCCTGGTCGCACCCCTTCTTCACACCGAACCAGCCGCGTTCGCGCAGGTAGGTGCGCAGGCACTGGCCGGCCCGCGGCTCGGTGTCGAAACGCCGCTTGTTGATCTCGATCTCGTACGTCATCGGTCGTCCTCGGTGGTGAGCTCGCGGCGGATCTCCTCGGCCAGGCGCAGGGCCATGTGGCGTCGCCATTCGGGCAGTCCGTGGATGTCGTCGTACCACTCGTCGGGCCGGACGGCGCTGTCGATCGCCGCGCGCAGTTCGGCGGCGGTGGGCGGCAGCGCGAACCAGAAGCGGAACGGGCGGGTGGTCGCGGCGCTGACCGTGACGGCGAGGGAGCCGTCGGCGGGGTCGCGGGCCCCGATGACGAGGGCGCCGGAGCGCCCGAGTCCGTAGAGGGACGCCTGCCGGAAGGCCGTACGGGAGTCCAGCGCGTTCGGGGGCAGGCGCACGGACCGCAGCAGCTCGCCCTCGCGCAGGTCCTTCACCCCGGCGCCGAGGACGAACTCGGTGACGGGCATCCGGCGGGTCACGCCGTCCTGCCCCTGGAGGAACACGGTGCCGTCGAGGCCGGCCGTGAGGGAGACCATCGGGCCGGCGGGGAGGCCGTTGCAGAGGTTCCCGCCGACCGTGGCCATGTTCCAGATCTTGAAGCTGGCCAGGAAGGCCCGGCAGCACTGCTCGAAGAGCGGGGTCGCCGCGGTCGGCAGGGTCCGGGCGAACCGCGAGAGCTCGGTGATGGTGCAGGTGGCGGCGATGTCCAGGGAGCCGTCGGGCTGCCAGGACAGGGGCGGCCAGCCCATGCGGGAGAGATCGACCAGGCGGCGGATGTGCGGCTGGGGCTCGGAGAAGAGGTAGGTGCCGCCGCCGAGCCAGGCGTCACCGGGACGCCAGGGCTCACGGCGGCGCGCGTCACGCACGTCGAGCACCGTGTTGAGGTCCAATTCGCGCCACCAGCCTTTCCGGCCTGAACAGGGGGGTTTCCGCCAGTGAAGCAACGGGAGCGGTGCCAGGGCGACTGGTCCCGGACACGGAATCGGACGAGTCGGGAACCCTTCCTCCTGGAGGATCAACCAAGAGGCATACCGGGTTCTTCACCTAGCATTTACGATGGCCCGGCCTCTATTCACCTCGCGAATGTGGGCACGCACCCACCGCAGGGAGTCCGCGCCATGCACGTCCTCGACCTGCTCCAGCTCGACAGCCTCGGTCTCAACCTGCTCTGGGGCGAGGAAACCCTTCTCGGCCAGGAGGTCGCCGGGGTCACCGCCACCGACCTGGAGGAGCCCGGCCGGTTCCTGGGTCCGGGAGAGCTCGTCCTGAGCGGGCTGGTGTGGTGGGCCGAGGGGGACGTGACCAAGGCGGACCGGTTCGTCGCAGCGCTGGCCGACGCCGGAGCCACCGCGCTGCTGGCCGGGGAGGAGACCCACGGCAGGGTCCCCGACGAGCTCGTCGCCGCCTGCCGGGCCCACCGGGTGCCGATCGTGGCGGTCCCCGCACGCACCAGCTTCCGTGCGGTGACCGAGGCCGTGTACCTGCGCCAGTGGGGCGACCTGAGCCGCCGCCCCACCCGGCTCTTCGCGCTCCCCGAGAACGTGCGCGGCGAGCTGAGCCGCCTCGTCGAGGAAGGGGCCGGGCCGGACGAACTGCTGGACCGCGCCTGCGCGCACCTGGGCCGGGTCTCCTGCTACCTGCTCACTGCCGGCGGCCGTACGGTGGCCCGTACGCCGTCCGCCCCCGAGCTGCCCGCCCGGCAGGCGTCGGCCGCCCCCGCGCGGGTCGGGGTCTGGCTGCGCATCGAGGCCGAGAGCTCCCCGTACGACGCCTGGCAGCTGCACGTCCCCGACCCGGACGCGGCGCCGCCGCGGGTGCTCCACGAGATCGCCGAGGTGCTCGCACAGTGCCGGAACGCGCAGACCCGCCGGCTCGCCGCCGCCCGGCTCGCCGGACAGGAGCTGATCGGCGTACTGGAGGGGACGGCGGTAGGTCCCGCCCCCGCCGACACCGGGGCCCTGGACGAGGTGCTCGCGGCGGCCGGGCTGCCGGTGGGCGGCTCGTACCGGGTGCTGGCGGCGACCTCGGGCGACGCCCTGGCCGAGGCGCTCAGCCACCTGGACGGCGCCGCGTACGCCGTGGGGCGGTCGGTGGCGGTGCTGCACGAGGACCCCGCCACCGCAACCGTCGTGGCGGACCGGCTCCGTGCACTGTGGCCGGTGCTCCAGCAGTGCGGGGGAGCGCAGAGCGACCTCCGGTTGGGCCTCGGGACGCGGGCCGAGGGCCTGGAGGGGCTGCGCGCCTCGCTCGGCCAGGCCAGGTTCGCGCTGACCGCCGCGGACGAGGCGGTCCCGGTGCGCGGGGTCGAGCAGCTCGACACCCTCGGGGAGCTGATGGCCGGGATCCCGCCGGAGGTGCGGGCGGTGTACGGGACGCGGATCCTGGGTGCGCTCGGCGACGGGATGCTGCGGGAGACCCTGGAGGTCTTCCTGGCCAACAACTGCTCCTGGGCGCGCACGGCGGAGGCCCTCCACCTGCACGTGAACACCGTGCACTACCGGATCGAGCGGGTGGAGGTCCTGACGGGCCGTGACCTGTCCCGCCTCGAGCACAAGTTGGACCTGTACGCGGCGTTGCGCTGCGCCTGACCGGATGCCGGGGGAGGGGGCAGGGGCCGGGGCTACGGGAGTTCGATGTGGACCTCGGTGGACTTCACGCGGGCCGTGACGGTCGACCCGACCGTGATGCCGGGCTCCTCGACCGACTCCCGGGTCACCAGGGACACCACGCGGTGCGGACCGGACTGGATCTCCATCCGGGCCGCCACGTCGTCGAGCCGTACGGAGGTGACGATCCCGGCGAAGGAGTTCCGTACGGAGGTCACGACGGCGCCCGGCGGCAAGGGGTGCAGCCCGACGGCCCGCTCCTTGGCGAAGGCGGCCAGGGCCGCGCCGTCGACGGCCCGGGACCCGTCCGGTGCGCGGTGGGCGGGCAGCCGTCCCGTCTCGGTCCATCGGCGGACGGTCTCGGGACTCACGCGCAGCAGTCGGGCGGCCTGCCCCATGGAGTACGACGGCACGCCCGCAGCATAGGCGGTGGCGCGCCGGCGGCGACGTCGAGGCGTTTTGTAGTGCTGTGAGGTTTTTCCAATCCCTCACCCCGTTGGTGGCGAATCCCTGATGAGGCTCCTGAGGCAGAAGGGGCCGCCGAACCGACCGTCCGAGGGAAGGAAGGAGGTGAGTGCGATGACCGGTTCACTGACCGCCCGGCGTCTGATCGTCGGGGCCGCGTCGGCCGGGCTCCTGGCCGGTGGGTCGCTGCTGGGCCTCTCCGGCACCGCGAACGCCGCACCGGCGGCGTCCGCCGCGGTGAGTTCGTCGCTCACCGGTGACCACGACCGGGACCGGGACCGTGACCGCGACCGTGACCACCGCCAGAACCGGTGGGACCGGTGGGACCGCCATGACCGTCACGACCGGTGCACCTGGGTGAAGGGGCACTGGGAGGCGAAGTGGCACCACGGCAACTGGCACGACGGCTGGTGGGGCCAGAGCTACGCGAAGTACCACTGGGTTTCGGGCCACTGGAACTGCCACAGCACGTGGTAGCGCCGAACCGGCACCGCGGGGTTCCGGGGCCGCAACCCCGGAACCCGTCCGCGATCACCGGACGCAGGGGGTGACGACATGAACCGGCGCCGGGCCGACCTCCACGCCCTCGCCGCGGCCTACGCACTGGACGCGCTGGAGGCCGGCGAACACGAGCTGTTCACCGCGCACCTCGACCGGTGCGAGGAGTGCAGCCGGGAAGTGGCCGAGTTCCGGGCCACCACCGCACTCCTCGCCGCCGCCGTGAGCCGCCCGCCGCCCGCCGGCATGAAGCGGCGGACCCTGGCAGCCGTCGACGGAGTCCGCCAACTCCCGCCCCGGAGGCCCGTCACCCGGTTCCCGGCCCTGACGCACGGAGCACTGCGGCGCAGGACAGGAGTCCTCGTCGCGGCCGCGAGCCTGGCCGCCGCCGCGCTCTTCGCCGGCCTGGCCGCCCGGCAGTACGAGGAGGGCCGCCGCTACGAACAGCAGGCCCGGCAGATCGAGCAGCGCCTCGACACCGTCGGCGCGGTCCTGGCCGCGCCCGACGCCCGCGCGACGTACGGCCGGACCAGCAACGGAGCCTCCACCGCCATCGTCACCTCGGCCCTGCGCAACCAGGCTCTCTTCTACGCCAGCGGCCTGCCGACGCCCGTCCCCGGCACGACCTACCAGCTCTGGCTGGACCAGGGCGGCACCATGCGCCCGGCCGGTCTCCTCCACCGGGACGGCACCGTCCTCCTCGACGGCGACACCGCCGACGCCGGCGCGGTCGGCCTCACCCTCGAACCCACCGGCGGATCCTCCCGCCCCACCACGGCTCCCCTGCTCCTGCTGCACCTCCCGGCCTGACCACGGCGGTGGCGGTGGCGGGGGCTCAGGGGGTCATGTCGTAGGTGACCCACATGGTCCGCGTGGCGACCTGGTCGTACTTGGCCCGCGCCCGGTGGTTGTCGTCGGCGGTGATCCAGCGGACCACGCTCCAACCCCGCTCGGCCGCGAGTGCGCGCAGGGCGCCGAGCAACTGGTCGGCGGCGCCCGAGCCGCGGTGTTCGGGAGCCACGAACAGGTCGTCGAGGAAACAGCCGACCGTCGCGGAGAGGGGACGCGCGAACGGACGGTAGTGGGCGAGGCCCAGCAGCCGGCCCTCGGCGTCCTCGGCCACCAGGGCCTCGACCTCGTGGCCGGGGTCGGTCACCCACGACCACACGGTGGCGGCCGCCTCGTCGGTCTGCTCGACCCGGTAGAAGTCGGCGTAGCCGCGGTAGAGGGCGCGCCACTGTGCGAAATCCCCGGCCCGCACGGAACGCACGCTGATGTCGGACATAGGACTGGACTCCCGTGATCGAAGGTTCGGTGCAGAGCATCGATCATGCGGGAGTCCGGCGGGCCCGGCAGGTGCCGGGGTGTCGAAAACACGGCCCCCGCCGCGCCACGATGGAGTGCGGCCCGATGGCGAAGCCCTGCGCGCCGAACACGGCGATCGGCGCGCAGGGGCTTCCTGCACCTGGTCCCTCCACGACTGCGAGAGCCGCCGAGCAGCCCGGAGGGTGGTGGCCACGGCCGGTCAACCAGGAACCGCACGGAGCGGCTCCTGGTTCCGGGCACGGAATCGAGCCGCTCCGGCCTGATTCGGCACGGTGGATCATCCAAGAGGCAAAACTGCTTCCTCGATATGCATCTGCCAGGTGGGTCGGCATCCTGCCCTTGCTGATGCCGTGAGGATCCGCGTCCTCGATCCCCGGTCAGCCGGCCTTCAGACGGCGGCCGATCTCCTCGGTCATACGGCGTTGGAGCTCGGCCAATTGCTCGTTCGTGTAGGCCGTCAGATCGCCGGGATCCCCCGGGTTCTTCGCGCCCGCCTGCTGCTGTTTCTCCTGCTCACGGCGTTTGAGCTCGGCTTCTTCCGGTGAGCCGGGCGCCGCGAGGGCACACCGGATGAGCGCCCCGTCGGCCGCCTTCAGACAGGTCGCCTCACGGCCGCCCACCTGGCCCCTCCCCTCCACCCGGTAGCGGACGTTCTGCTCGCTGCCGACGGTGGCCGTCCACGTGCCGCCCCCGGTGGGGACCACCTCGAACACCTCGTCGTCGTTGTAGCAGCAGACGTCCCGGTACTCGGCCTTGATCAGCGCGACGAGAGCCTTCGGGGACGACCAGGCCGGATCGAGGCGGTGGACGGTCATGGGCGCGAGCCCGCCGCCCTTGTGGCGGGTGGGCACCGTGGAGACGGCCACGACCGAACTGGCCTCCCCCTGCGGTGTGAGCGGGGTGACGTACGCGCTGCGTCCGGCCTCTTCGCGGTACCGGAGGGTGAACTCGGACTCGTTGCCCTCGTTGGCGCCGTCCTCGGAGGCGTCCCAGCCGTTGCGCTCGAACCACCAGTCGCTGAAGCCGCCCACCGCGGCCGTGCCCTCCCGCTGGCGGGCCGCGAGGCTGATCGGATAGGAGGGGCCGGGAACGGCGGAAGTGTCGGTGGTGAGGGTGAGTTTTCCGGTCCGCCCGTCGTAGAGCGCGACACCGGCGGGGCGCTCGGTCACGACGAGCATCCCGGTCTGTCGCTTGAGCGGGACGACGACGACGGGCGTGCCGCCCGAACAGGTCACGTACGCGTCGTCGGCCTCGAACCGTACCCAGCGCTTCCGGGCCGAGATCTTCCTGCCGAGATTGTGGGTGAACCAGCCACTGATCCGCGCGTCCGCCACGGACACGTCGAACGCGCAGCGCTCCTGGCTGCGGCTCTCGCCGCCGAGGGGCACGTCCTGCACGAGGCCCACCTCGTACCCGGCCAGCCAGCCCCGCCGCTCGACCAGGGTGGCGAACCGGTCCGAGTCGGGCAGGTAGGTGATGTCGGATATCTCGCCGGTGACATCGCCCAGGTGCGGGGCCGCCTGGGCCTTGCCCGCCACGTACGGCACCCGGGCCGTCAGGGCGGGCACCGGCTCGCTGACGACCCGCGCCGTGGCCATGTACGCACGGTCCTGGAGGTACGAGCCGTACACCAGCCAGCCGACGGTGAGGCCCAGCCCGACGACGGCACCCAGGCACCCGAGGACGACCCCCGCGTCCCCGGAGCCCGAGCCGCGCCCGGCGCGCCGCCGCAGCAGTCCCACCACCAGCCAGCCCGCCGCGGTGCCGGCCGCCGCCAGCAGGGGCAGGGCGAACCAGGCGAAGAGTTTCCGCAGCTCCCAGACCGCGATCGTCGTGTAGTACGAGGCGTACCAGAGCGCGAACCCCAGCAGCAGAACCACGATCCCCACGCGCAAAGCCCGACCCATCAGCGCCCCCGCCCCTCGGCCCCACGACAGTCCGTCCGATTCTCCACCCCGGACCGGAGCGTGTCACCGGTGTTCCGGCGGCGACCTGGACCCGGGCGGAGGCCGGGCGGCTCCTGCCGCGCGAGATCGGGGGTGTCCGCATAATGATGTGGAGGGAACGGCCTGCGGAAGGGGACGTCTCGTGCCAGCGGCTCCGCCGGGGGGCGAGGAGGTCCACGGCCCGATCTGGTCCGAGCCGGGACCGCTGCTGGAGCGCGTGCCCGTGGCCGTCCTCGGCATCGACGAACACGAACGCGTCTGCTACTGGGGGCCCGGCGCCCGTGACCTCTTCGGCTACGAGCCCGGCGCCGTCCTCACCCGGCCCGGCGCCGTCCTCTTCGCCGATGCCTCCCGCGGCACGTCCGCATCGTGCTCCCGGCTGACGGAACAAGGCCGTACGCAGGGCTACTGGCGGGGCCGGCTGACGGCCCGGCACCGTGACGGCACGGCCTTCGACTGCGGCTTCCGGTCCTTCTCCGTGACCGGATCCGGCGGCCCCTCGGTGGTGATGGTCCTGTCGAGCCGCAGCGACGAGCTCGACCGGGTCAAGACCAACCTCGCCTTCCTCGACGCCCTCTTCGAGACCTGCCCCATCGGCCTGGTCATGATCGACCAGGACCTGCGGTACATCCACCTCAACCAGGCGCTCGCCGACATGGACGGCCTGCCGATCGAGGCCCACCTGGGGCGGCGCATGGACGAAATCATGATCATGTCCGACGGCGGCGAGTACGAGCGCATGCTCCGCGCCGTCGCCCAGGGCGGAGCGCCCGTCGTGGGGACGCTGGTCGGCGTCCGCCCGCGCGGGCATCCGGACCGCGACCAGGTCCGGTCCGTCAGCTTCTTCCCGTTGAGCCGGGCCGTGGGCACCCGCTCCGGCGTGGGCGGGCTGATGATCGACGTGACGGACCGGGAACGGGCCATCCTGGAAGCCACCGCGAGCCGTCGCCGGCTGGCCCTCCTGGACGGGGCCTCCACCCGGATCGGAACCACCCTGGACGTCAACCTCACCGCCCAGGAACTCGTCGACGCGTCGATGCCGGACTTCTGCGACGGCTCCGTCGTCGAGATCGTGGAATGGATGGACGAGACCGAGGACTTCGACCCGGCGCGCCCCCTGTTCACCCGCCGGATCGCCTCCGGGACGACGCTGCCCGCTCCGGCCACCGAGCTCGTCAGCGGAGTGGAACGGGTGCGGTACCCGCCGGGCTCCGTCATCCACGACATGCTGCGCACCGGCCGCGCCATCTCGGCCGTGGTGGACGAGGAGTTCCTGGCCCGGACCGTCGTCACCGAGTCACGCACGAGGATCATGGGCGAGAGCGGGGTGGCCTGCATCCTCGTCGCCCCGCTCGTCGCCCGGGGCACCGTCCAGGGCATCGCCATGTTCGGCCGGTCCGCCGCCCGTCCGCCCTTCAGCGAGGAGGACGTCAGCCTGGCCGGCGAACTCGCCTCGCGCGCCGCGATCTGCCTGGACAACGCCCGCCTCTACAGCCGGGTCCAGGACATCGCCCTCACCCTGCAGCGCGCCCTGCTGCCCACGACGCTGGCGGTCACCCCGTACGTGGACGTCGCGCACCGGTACGTGCCCGGCAGCCGGATCACGGAGGTCGGCGGTGACTGGTACGACATGATCAACCTGCCCGACGGCCGGGTCGTCCTCGTCGTGGGCGACGTGATGGGGCACGGGGTGTCCGCGGCCGCCGCCATGGGCCACCTCCGCATCACCACCAAGGCCCTGGCCCGGCACGACAGCGAGCCCGCCGACCTGCTCGGCGAACTCGACGTGTGCGCCCAGGAGGCCGGCATCGAGCTCGCGACCTGCCTGTACCTCGTCTACGACCCGCGTACCGGGCGCGCCCGCCTCGCCAGCGCCGGCCATCCGCCGCCCCTGGTGCTCCGGCCGGACGGCACGGTGCAGACCGTCGACGAGGTCCTCGGGGTCCCGCTGGGCGTCGGCGGCTGCCCGTTCCGGACCACCGAGATCGAACTGCCCGAGAACGCGACGCTCGCCCTGTACACCGACGGCCTCATCGAGGTCCGGGGGCGGGACATCGAGGCGGGACTGGACGCCCTGCGCGCCGAACTGAGCGCGGGTGGCCGGTCGTTGGAGGAGATGGCGGACCGCATCCTCGCCGGCCTGCTGCCCGAACCGCCGACCGACGACACGGTCCTGATCCTCGCCCGCGTCCACCGCGAGGCTCAGTGAGCCGGACCGGGCCCCGGCGGGACGCCCCGGCTCAGCCCCGGTGGGACACCCCGGCCGTGTCCAGCGCCGCGCCCGCCAGGGCGGCCAGTGCGACCGCCACCGAGCGGGCCTCCTCGGGCGGCAGCGGGCGCCCGGGGAACGGGTCGAGGAGGAAACGGCCGTAGTAGTGCCCGCCCCCGACGGCCCGCAGCTCGGTCTCGCCGTCCGGCCAGTCGGCGTACCCGGTGACTTCGCCGCCCCGCCGCAGCCACAGACCGCCGCCGTGCTCCAGCCGCGGCCGGTGCCCGATCAGGGTTCCGTACTCGAAGCGGCAGCCGCGCAGCCCCAGTACACCGATCAGCTCCCGGCGGACGAACTCGACCACCGCATCCGGTGCACCGCCCTGCTCGGCCAGCCGGGCGGTGCCCTGGAGGCTGGACAGGTGCGCGGCGCCGGTGACCACGACCGCCTGCAGCCGTCGGGCGCGCACGGCCGACTGCGAGACGATCAGCCCGACGACGAGCAGCAGGACGGCCGTCTGGATCTCGTCCCGGTCGGCGAGGGTGAACGGCCGGTAGGGCCGGGCGAGGAGGAGTACACCGAACCAGCCTGCCGCGGAGAGCGCGGCCAGGGCCGCGGCGGCGCGCGTACCCGAGGCGGCGATCGCGACGACGGCGACGACCAGGACCAGGGCCTCGTTCGTCGTGGACAGATGCGTGCGGAAGGGGACGAGCGCCAGCGCCACGAGGAGGGGTACGACGAGGGCCCCGATCAGGGCGGCGCGGTCGTGCAGTCGGTACCCGGGCATGTGATGCCTCCCGTCCGGAGGTGACGATCTCGACCAGAGCCAGATGTCCGAGGGCAGACTGCCCACGGCGAAGGGCGGAGCCACCCGCCCTGGCGAGGTCTTGACGTACCGCACGCGGATTTTGCCCTCGGGCCCCGGAGCCTCCGGTCGGTTCCGGCCACCGCAACCGCCGCCCCCGCGTCCACGCCGGCCGGCGGCGGCGCGGGGGCGGCGACGCGGGTCTACCGGCCGGCGTCCGGGAGCAGCGACGATGCCTCGCGCTGGTGCGGGACCGGTGCGTGCGGTGCGGACGGCGTCCGCTGTTCGTCCCGGTGGAGTGCGACCGTACGGGTCGGGGCGGGGATCGAGATGCCCTCCGTGCGGAACCGCTCGTGCAGGCGCTTGATGAACTCGTGCTTGATCCGGTACTGATCGCTGAACTCGCCGACGCCCAGGATCACCGTGAAGTTGATCCGGGATTCCGCGAACGTGTGGAAGCGGACGGCCGCTTCGTGGTCGGGGACCGCTCCGTTGATGTCGGCCATCACGCTGTCGACGACGTCGAGGGTCACCCGCTCGACGTGCTCCAGATCGCTCTCGTAGCCCACCCCCACCTGGACCAGGATCGAGAACTTGGCCTCCGGCTGGGTGAAGTTGGTCATGTTCGTGCGCGCCAGACGCCCGTTGGGGATGATGACCAGGTTGTTCGACAGGTTGCGCACCACGGTGTTGCGCCAGTTGATGTCGACGACATATCCCTCCTCGCCGCTGGTGAGCCGGATGTAGTCACCGGGCTGCACGGTCTTGGACGCGAGGATGTGCACCCCGGCGAAGAGGTTGGCGAGGGTGTCCTGGAGGGCCAGGGCCACCGCCAGACCACCCACTCCGAGGGCGGTGACCAGCGGCGCGATGGAGACGCCGAGGGTTTCCAGGGCGACGAGCACGCCCATCACGAGGACCACGATCCGGGTGATGTTGACGAAGATGGACGCCGACGCGGCCACCCCCGTGCGTGTTCCCGCCACGGACTGGACCAGGCCCGCCACGACCCGGGCCGCGCTGAGCGTGGCGATCAGGATGAGCAGCGCGGTCAGGGTCTGGTTCACGAAGCCGGAGACCCGCGCGGTGAGCGGCAGGGTCGTCGCGGCCACCGCGGCGCCGGCGATGAGGGCGGCCCCGGGGGCGATGGTGCGCAGCGCGTCGACGATGATGTCGTCGCCCCGCCACCGGGTCCGCTCGGCATGCCGGCCCAGCCACCGCAGCAGGGCGCGCAGCAGAAGTCCGGCCGCGGCGCCCGCCGCCAGGGCGATCCCGGCGACCAGCCAGTCGTGCAGGACGAGATCCCGGTTCAACGGACGCCCACCCTTCCGCGGCGCCGGCCCGGGGGAGTGGCGGCGGACGCTGCCGACCGTCGTATGAGGTGTGTCGTCACCTTGTCACCTGTCAGTTCGTCGTGCGTGAAGCCCCGTTCGGGCACATGTGCGCATCCGGAACGGGCTGCCATCCTGCCCCATGGCAGGCGCACGTACCGCAGGCGGGGGCGGTCGCCGGGCCGGGCCCGGCAGGATCCGAAAGAGACGGCCTAGCGGCGGACGGCGGCGTGTTCCAGGACCGCGCGGACCTCCGCGGTGATCGCGCTCTCGTTGCGTTCGAACTCGGGGCCCGTCAGCAACTGCGGGTCGGCCGGCAGGCCGGTGAGCACCGGGGTGTGGAGGTGGCCGCCGGGCAGGTGCGGGGCGAGTTCGGCGCGCAGCCGGTTGGAGCGGTAGGCCACCTCGTTGGACAGGTAGCCGCCCCCGCCGCCCGCCACGGCCCGCGAGCCGGGCGTCGGGCCGTCGGTCCGGTCGACGGGAGCCGTGCCGCCCGCCGGGATCTCCGTCACATCGGAGTTGAGGAGGACCGGGTACGGGGTCTGCACGGCGCCGGTCACGGCGGCCGCGGGGAGCGTGGTCCGGATGAACTCCGGTCCCGGGCCCAGGCCCGGGGCGGTCACCGGCCGCTCGCGGGTGCCGCCGGAGAGGGCGCGTACGTTGTCGGGGTACGGGTCGGCGGACCGGGCCCGTCCCGCCCAGTCCTCCAGGGTGAAGATGCCGGGGTAGCCCTGGCTGACGCTGGTGATGATGTCCGCCGAGGCCGGGCCGCCGGCCATGCGCGGGGCGAACGCCCGCTCCACCATGCCGGCGTCGAAGTCGGCGTACCGGACGGGGAGCACGACGGCGCGGATCTCGGCGGGGCTGCCGTCGGCGAGGGTCACGCGCCGCCCGTTGAGCTGGAGGGCGGCCGATCCGGAGGGGTTCGCGCGGCGTATCTCGGCGTCGAGCCCGAAGGGGTCGAACCCGCTGATGAACACGCGCCGTACGCCGGGCGCGGTGCGGAAGGCGTTGTCGGTGAGGCCGCGGGAGGCGTCCTCGAAGCGGGCGCGGAGCGCGGCCCGGTCTACGGTGAACTCCGGTTGCCAGCGGGCGAGTGCGGCGGTCATGCCGAGCCGCGCCCAGTACAGCGGCCGGTCGTCCCCGGGGGCGAGGTCGCCGCCGGGCCGCAGGCCCTGGGCCCGTCGTACGGAGGCCTGCCAGAGCGCCTCGCCCCAGTCCTCCACCAGCCGGTCGGCCTCGGCGCGGCCGCGGGTCGCGCACAGTGCGGCGGGGAACCGCCGGACGAAGTCCCCGAACCCGGCACGCTCGACGAGGGCGGTGGTGCGCGGGTCGGCGAGCCGCGCCTGTTCGGCGTCGAGCGGTACGGAGGCGGAGGCGCGGCAGGCGGACGAGCCGTCGGCCGCGTGCGCGGGGGAGGAGACCGCCAGGGGGAGGACGAGGGCGACAAGGGCAGCGGCCGACGCCGCACGCCGTAAGAGCATCATGTGATGTGACATTACTTAGCGGCCCCGATGCCCACCAGACAGACCGGCCGCAGCCGCGCCGACTGGCTCAACTGCGCCGCCGACACGGCCGGTTCGGCGCGATTGCAGGGCGCCACGGCGCTACCGTCGCCCTCCCGTCACGGGACCGCCCGCGGGCTACGCGGCCGGCTCCGGGGGCCGGCCGAGCGCGGTGCCCGTCCGTTCGTAGGCGTGTCCCGCGCGCAGCAGCGCGGCCTCGCCGAACGGCCTGCCCATGAGCTGCATGCCGATCGGCAGGCCCGCCGCGTCCAGGCCGACGGGCACGCTCAGCGAGGGGACGCCGGTCAGATTGGCGGGGGCCGACAGCCGCACGTACGCCTCGGGGACGCTTTCCACGCTGCCGTCGCCCCAGGTCACGCTCGTCCGTCCGGCCTCCACGGCGGTGAGCGGTACGGTCGGCGCGGCGATCAGGTCGACCGTCTCCAGCATGTCCTGCCAGGCCTGCCGCATGAGGGTGCGGGCGCGCTGGGCGCGCAGGTAGTCCCCCGCGGTCAGCAGCTCGCCCGCCTCCAGGAGCACGCGGACGTCGGTGCCGTAGAGGTCGGGCACCGCCCGCAGCGTCCGCTCGTGGTAGGCGGTGGCCTCGGGCACCATCAGACCCCACTGGGTCGCCTGGATGTAGCGCGTCATCGGGATCTCGACGTCGACGAGGCGGGCGCCGAGTTCCTCCAGCCGCCCGATCGCCCGGCGGACGGCGGCCTCGACCTCGGGATCGACGTGGTCGAAGTAGTAGTTGCCCGGCACGCCGACCCGAAGCCCCGTCAGATCCGTACCGGGGCCCGGCCGGTAGTCCACCACCGGGGCCGGGGCGGAGGCCGGGTCGCGCGGGTCGTGCCCGACCAGGGCGGCCAGGACCAGCGCCGCGTCCTCCACGGTGCGGGTGAGCGGGCCCACGTGGTCGAGTGACCAGGCCAGCGAGGTCACGCCGTGGCGGGGCACCAGCCCGTACGTCGGTTTCAGCCCGACGACCCCGTTGAGGGCGGCGGGTACCCGGATCGATCCACCGGTGTCGGTTCCCAGGGCGAAGGCGGCCGCCCCGGAGGCGACGGCGACGGCCGACCCGCCGCTGGAACCGCCGGCCACCCGCTCCGGGTGCCAGGCGTTGACCGTCTGAGGGGTGGTCAGGCCGTAGGCGAACTCGTGCGTGTGGGTCTTGCCCACCAGGGCCGTTCCGGCCGCGGCGAGCCGCGCGGCGACCGTGCTGTCGGTCTGCGCCCGGTGCCCGGTACGGACCCGGGAGCTCGCCGTGGTGGCCAGCCCGGCCACGTCGATGAGGTCCTTCAGGCCGGCGGGTATTCCGTGCAGGGGCCCGCGGTGGGTGCCCTCGGCGACCTCGGTCTCCGCCTGCCGCGCCGCCGCGCGCGCCCGGTCCGCCGTCACGGTGGTGAAGGCCCGCAGGCGCGGTTCGACCCGCGCGATGCGCTCCAGCGCCGAGTCCACCAGTTCGACCGGTGAGACCGTGCGGGTGCGCACGGCCTCGGCCGCTTCGGCCACGGCCAGCTCATACGGCTGCATCGTGCTGCTCCCCTCCCGCGCGGTACGCGGCGGCGGGCGGTGTTTCGCCGAAGTCCAGTTCCCGCAGGAGCGATACGACGGCGTGGATGTGGTCGGCGGTGGCTGCCACTTCCGCGTGGCGGTCCGGTGCGAGCGGCAGCCCGGACCGTGCGGCCCAGCGGGCGGCTTCGGGAGGGGTGAGGTCTGAGGCGGACATGTACTGCCTTCCTTCAGGGTGAGCGGCGCGTGGATGATCGCCGCCTTAAAGCTAACGCCTTGCGTTAGGTCACGGTAGGGCCTACGGTCGCTTAAAGCGAATGAATCGCTTTTGCTGTTCGTCGCCCGCCGTGGACGCCCGCGGGCGCCCGTAGACGAAGGAACACGCACATGCGCACCGCCCAGTTCACCGAGCCGGCCCCGGCCGCCGCCGCCCACTGGTCCGTCGGGGAGATCACGGTCCACCGCGTCGACGAGATGCCCCTGCCGCCGGCGACCGGACCGTGGCTGCTGCCCGCCGCCACCCCGGACGTGGTCGCCGAACACGCCTGGCTGCGCCCCGACCACGCCGGCCCGGACGGCGTCCTGCACCTCGACAGCCACAGCTTCGCGCTGGTCGTGGACGGCCTGCGGGTCCTCGTCGACACCGGGATCGGCAACGGCAAGACGCGGGCCAACCCGGCCTGGCACAACCTCCGCACCGACTACCTCGAACGCCTCGCGGCCATCGGATTCACCCCCGGGAACGTCGACCTGGTGATCCTCACCCACCTGCACACCGACCACGTCGGCTGGAACACCCGGGAGGTCGACGGCGCGTGGGTGCCGACCTTCCCGCGCGCCCGCTACCTCACGTCGCGGGCGGAGCGCGAGTTCTGGGCCGCGTACGACATGGACGAGGCGCGCAGCGACATGTTCCGCGATTCCGTCGTGCCGGTCGAGCAGGCCGGTCTGCTCGACCTGGTCGACGTACCGGCCGACGGCGTCGACGTGGCCGACGGGCTGCGCCTGCTGCCCGCCCCGGGGCACACCCCCGGGCAGATCGCCGTACGGGTGAGCAGCGCGGGCGCGGCGGCCCTCATCACCGGGGACGCGGTCCACCACCCCGTACAGCTGGCGCGCCCGGAGATCGGCAGCTGCGTCGACATCGACCCCGTGCAGGCCGAGGCCACCCGCCGGGCGCTGCTCGCCGGGCTCGCCGACACCGGCGCCCTGGTCCTCGGCACGCACTTCCCCGCGCCGACGGCAGGTCACGTGATCGCCGAGGGGGACGGCTACCGGCTCGTACCCGTGGCAGACCTCCCCGAGGGCCGCTGAGCCCGAGGTGTCGACCGGTGCGGCCGGGGGCTGTCGTGCGGCGCGTCGGCGGGGTGCGTCAGCGGGGTGCGCCGAAGCCCTGGACGGCCTCCCGGGCGAGCTCGTGCGCGTACGCGTCGGTGAGGCCGGTGGGGCGGAAGAGGATGCGGTACATCATCGGTGCCACGACCCGGTCGAGCACCGTCTCGACGTCCGGGGCCTCCTCGCCGCGTTCCTCGGCGCGGGCGAGCACGACGGCGATCTGCTCCGCCGCATAGGTCGAACACCGGCCCGCGTTCTCGCCGTCGGCGTCCCCCAGCAGGGCGTCGCGGATGTACGCGCGCCCCGTGGGCGAGGCCATCTCCTCCAGGAACTGCTCGGCCCAGCCGCGCAGGTCCGCCAGCAGATCGCCGTGGTCCTGCGGCGGAGCCTCCGGGCGCAGGTGCTCGACGGCGACGTCGGAGAGCAGTTCCTGCAGGTCGCCCCAGCGGCGGTAGATCGTCGACGGGGTGACGCCGGCCCGCGCCGCGACCATCGGGACGGTCAGTTCCGGACGCCCCACCTCGGCCTGCAGCTCCCGTACGGCGGTGTGCACCGCCTGCTGGACCCGCGCGCTGCGGCCTCCGGGGCGGACCATCGCTCTTCGGCTCATGCGACCAGCTTAAAGCAATTCTGTTGCATCAGGGTCGCGTCGGTACGTGATGGACCGCCCCGGCACACGCGGCGGCGTGTCGCGCCCCGGGGCCCTCGAAGGGTGCTGGAACACGGGCTTCCGTCCGTATTCCCGTGGGTCGTCGGCTGATCGAGGCCGCGGCGGCCCCGTAGGCCGACGACCCCGGTCACGTGAATCGGGGACCGTAAAGAGGCGACTTCACCCGAATCCGCACCGTTCCTAGGCTGAGCGGGCAATCAAGCGGAGCATGCGCCGCGTACCAGGCACCGGTGCGGCGTCGAGGGAGTTGTCTTGGCCAGTCACGATCCGATCGAACGCCCTGCGGAGCCGTCGTTCAGCGCGTTCCGAGCATCGGCAGCCCAGCAGCGCATGTACTTCCTCCAGCAGATGGAGGAGGGCAGGCCGACCTACCACATGCCGGTCTTCTACGGCCTCGAAGGGCCGGTGGACGAGGCCGCGCTCAGCGCCTGCGCGCAGGGACTGATCGACCGGCACGAGGCGCTGCGCACCCGCTTCGTCCTGCGGGACGGCGAGCTGTGGCAGCACATCGACACCGAGGCCGCGCTCGTCTGGTCCTCCGCCACGGCGGGCGAGGACCGGGACGTCGAGGAGTGGATGGCCGCCGAGCACCACCGGCCCTTCGACCTGGAGGCCGGACCGCTCTTCCGGGCGGCCCTGCTGCACACCTCCGGCGGCGCCGTCCTCGCGCTCGCCCTGCACCACATCGTCGCCGACGGCTGGTCCGTCGGGATCCTCGCCCGTGAACTCCTCGCCGCGTACGCCCGGTACACCGACGGTCCGCGGCCGGGACCGGCCGAGGAGGCCCCGGAGTACCAGTACGCCGATTTCTCCGACTGGCAGGAGGAATGGCTCCGGGGCGAGGCCGCCCGGCGCCAGCTCGCCCACTGGGAGGAGCAGTTGGGCGGGGAACTGCCCGACGCGCCCCTGCCCCGGGACGGCCGGCCCGGGGCGGGCGCGGCCCGCGGCGCGGCGGCGCTGCACTCCTTCGACGTGCCCGCCCCGGTGCTCGCCCGGATGGAGCGGCTGTGCCGCGACACGCACAGCACGCCCTACATGCTGATGCTGGCGGCCTTCCAGGTCGTGCTGGGCCGGTACACGGGCACCGACGACGTGCTGGTCGGGACTCCCGTGGCGGGCCGCAACCGCAAGGAGTTCCAGGACACCGTCGGCCTGTTCGTCAACACGCTGGTGATCCGCGCGGACCTGTCCGACCACCCCGCGTTCCGGGTCCACCTGGAGCGCGTACGGGACACCGTGCTCGACGCCCAGGACCACCAGGACCTGCCCTTCGAGCGGATCGTCGACCGGGTCGGCCCGGGCCGCACGGGCGAGGAAGCGCCCCTGTTCCACGTCATGTTCGGCCTGCACGACGAGGACGGCATGACCGACGGCCTGCCCGGACCGCGGGCCAGGATGCTCGAAGGGCCTGCCGGAACCGCCAAGTTCGACCTCACCTTCGACGTCGTGCGCAGCGGCGGGTCGCTGAGCTGCCGGCTCGAGTACCGCGCCGACCTGTTCGAGGCCGCCACGATCGAGCAGTTCGGCCGGCACTTCGCCCGGCTCCTCGACGCCGCCACCGACCACCCCGAACTGCCGGTCGACGCCCTGCCGATGCTGTCGGGCGAGGAGCGCCACGGCATCGGCTCCCCGCTCCCGGCCGCTGCCCCGCTCTCGCCCGACGGCGCCCTCTCGCCCGACGGCGCCCTCCCGCCCGGCGGCCGCCTCCCGCACGCGCCGGGTGAGTCCCACTGCGTCCACGAGATCTTCGCGGCCCATGCCGCCCGCACGCCCGAGGCCGTCGCCCTCGTCCACGAGGGCACGTCCCTCACCTACCGCGAGCTCGACACCCGGGCCAACCGGCTCGCCCACCGGCTGCGCGCCCTCGGTGTGGGACCCGACACCCTCGTCGGCCTGTGCCTGCCCCGCTCCGCCGACCTCGTCGTCGGTCTGCTCGGCATCCTCAAGGCCGGCGGCGCCTATCTGCCGCTCGACCCCGACAACCCGCCCGAGCGGCTGCGCCACATCGTCGGCGACGCCCGCCTGGAGCACATCGTCGGCACCACCGCCACCCGGGACCTGTGGGACGCCCCCGCCACCGCCTCCGCCCCGCACGCCTCCGCCCCGCACGCCTCCGCCCTGCACACGGTCGACCTGCTCGCCGACGCCCCGCTCCTGGCCACCGAACCGGACACCGCCCCCGACGCCGGCGTGACCCCGGACCATCTGGCCTACGTCATCTACACCTCCGGCTCCACCGGCCTCCCCAAGGGCACCCTCGTGCCCCACGCCAACATCACCCGGCTGTTCTCCGCCACCGACCACTGGTTCGGCTTCGGCCCCCAGGACGTGTGGACCCTCTTCCACTCCATCGCCTTCGACTTCTCCGTCTGGGAGCTCTGGGGAGCCCTCGCCCACGGCGGCCGACTCGTCGTGGTCCCGTACGGGACGAGCCGCTCGCCCGAGGAGTTCCACCGGCTGCTGCGCGCGGAACGCGTCACCGTCCTCAACCAGACCCCTTCCGCCTTCTACCAGTTGGCCCGCGCCGACGAGGAACACCACCGCACGGCCGCTGCGGCCGGGTCCGGGTCCGGACCCGGGTCAGGGTCAGAGTCCGGAGTGAGCCTGCGCCACGTCGTCTTCGGCGGGGAGGCCCTCGATGTCGCCGCGCTCGCCGGCTGGTTCGCCCGGCACGGCGACACCGCACCCCGCCTGGTCAACATGTACGGCATCACCGAGACCACCGTGCACGTCACCTACCGGCCGCTGACCGCCCGCGACGCCGAGGAGGGCCGCGGCAGCGTCATCGGCGTGCCCATCCCCGACCTGCGCCTGCACCTGCTCGACGCGCGCGGCCGGACCGTCCCGCGCGGAGCCGTCGGCGAGCTGTACGTCGCCGGCGCCGGCCTCGCCCGTGGTTACCTGCGCCGGGCCGAACTCACCGCCGAGCGCTTCCCCACCGGCCTCGGGGACGGCCCCGCCGGCCGTGTCGCCGACGCACCCGCCGGGCTCTCGGCCGGCGAGCGGCTGTACCGTACCGGCGACCTGGCGCGCGTCCTGCCCGACGGGGACCTGGAGTACCTCGGCCGCATCGACCACCAGGTCAAACTGCGCGGCTTCCGGATCGAACTCGGCGAGGTCGAAGCGGCCCTGGCCGCGCACCCCCTCGTCGACGCCGCGGTCGCCCTCGTCGCACCGGATCCCGCGGGGACCGACGTCCTCGTCGGCTACCTGGCCGTGACCGGGGCCGAGGACGGCGCGGGTCCCACCGTGGAGGAGCTGCGCACCCACCTCGCGCGGCGGCTGCCCGGCTACATGATCCCCGGCGCTTTCGTCACCCTGCCCGCCTTCCCGCTGACCGCCAACGGCAAGACCGACCGCCGCCGCCTGCCCGCCCCCGGCTCGGTCGCCCGGACCCCCACGGCCGCCTACGAGGCACCCCGCGGGCCGGTCGAGACCGCACTCACCGAGGTCTTCGCGCAGGTCCTCGGGCACGAACGGGTCGGCGCCCTGGACAACTGGTTCGCCCTCGGCGGGGACTCCATCCGCTCCCTCCAGGTACTCGCCCGGATCCGCGAACGCGGCCTCGACCTCACCGTCGCCGACCTCATGCGCCGTCAGTCGGCCCGCGCCCTCGCCCCCGTGGTGACCCGGCGGGAGGCGGCGGCCGACGACGAGGCCCCGTACGAGCCGTTCGCGCTGCTCACCCCCGAGGACCGCGCCGCCCTCCCCGAGGGGCTGGAGGACGCCTACCCGATGACCCGGCTCCAGGCCGGCATGCTCTACCACAGCGACCTGCCGTCGGCCGGCGGACGCGTCTACCACAACGTGGCCTCCTACCTGGTCGAGGCGCCCTTCTCGGAAGCCGCCTGGCGGACCACCGTCGAGGTCCTCGCGGCCCGGCACGAGATGCTGCGCACCTCCTTCGACCCGCACGGATTCACCGAGCCCCTCCAGCTCGTCCACCGCGGCGCCCGCCCGGAGATCACCTTCGAGGACCTGTACGGACTCGACCCCGAGGCACAGGACACCGCCGTCGCCGCCCGCTACGCCGCCGAGCGCGACCGGCCGTTCGCCTGGGACCGTCCCCCGCTGATCCGCTTCCACGTCCAGCGGCTCTCCGACACCCGGCTCCGCCTGTTCGTCGCCGAGCACCACGCCGTCCTGGACGGCTGGAGCGAACGCTCGCTCCTCACCGAACTGGCCTCCTGCTACACCGAGGCGCTCGCCGCCCCGCGCGCTGCCGGACCGGAGAATGGTGGACCGGAGAAGGACGGACCCTCCCCGGACGCGGGCCCCCGCTCCCGGTTCGCCACCTTCGTCGCCCTCGAACGGGCCGCCCTGGCCGACGCCGGACAGCGCGCGTTCTGGACCGCCCGGACCGCCGACGCCCCCGCGACCCGGCTGCCGCGCCCGGCGGCGACCGGCGGACCGGCCCGCATGTCCTGGTACCTCGCGCCGCTCCCGGAGGGGCTGCACGCCCGGCTGACCACCCTGGCCGCGGAGTGCGGCGTACCGCTGCGCACCGTCCTGCTCGCCGCCCACCTGCGGGTCATGGCCCTGCTGGGCGGCGGCGACAGGGTCACCACCGGAGTGGTCCACAACGGGCGGGCCGAGGAGACCGACGGCGACAAGGTCGTCGGCGCCTTCCTGAACACCCTGCCGCTGAGCGCCGGCATCACCGGGCTCGGCTGGCGCGGCCTCGTCGCGCACGTCGCCGAGCTGGAGGCCGAGCTGCACGCGTACCGGCGCTTCCCGCTCGCTGAGATCCAGCGCCTGTCCGGGGGCGGCCCGCTCTTCGAGACCTTCTTCAACTACACCCACTTCCACGTGGAGCAGGACGGGCCCACCGGCGGCGCGTTCACCGTGCTGGAGGAGACCGGTGAGGCGGGCACCGACTTCGCCTTCGGCGCGGAGTTCTCCCGCAGCCCCGACGGCTCCCTGCTCGAACTCGGTCTGCGCTTCGACGCCGCCCAGTTCACCGAGGAGCAGATGGAGAGCGCGCACGCCTCCTACACGGCCGCGCTGCGCGACCTTTCCGGGGCCCCGGACCGCGACTGCACGGACGCCGACCTGCTTCCGGAGGCCGAGCACCGGCGCTACGCCGAGTGGAACCGGACCGCCGTCCACTACCCGCAGCCGCACGTCCTGACCCGGCTGATCGAGGCCCAGCGCGACCGGACCCCGCAGGCCCCCGCCGTCCGCTTCGAGGGTGCGGAGTTGACCTACCGGGCCCTCGACACCGAGGCCGAGCGGCTGTGCGCGGCCCTGCGCGAACGGGGCGCCGGCCCCGGTACCTTCGTCGGCCTGCTGCTGGAACGCTCCCTCGCCCTGCCCGTCGTCCTGCTCGCCGTCCTGAAGTCCGGCGCCGCCTACGTCCCGCTCGACCCGGAGCACCCGGCGCCGCGCGTGCGGTCCCTGCTCGCCGAGTCCGGTATCGGCCTGGTGGTCACCGAAGGAGCGTGGGCGGACCGGCTGGAGGGCTCCGGGGTCACCGTAGTGAGACCGGACGACGCCGCGACCGGCGCCGTGGACACCGGGTACGCCGTGGGCGCCGCGGGTCCCGTCACGGGCCCGGAGCCCGCCGACCCGGCGTACATGATCTTCACATCGGGATCCACCGGCAAGCCCAAGGGAGTCGTGGTATCCCACCGTGCCATCGCCAACCGGCTGCTGTGGATGCAGGACGAGTACGGCCTGATACCGGGCGAACGCGTGCTCCACAAGACGCCGTACACCTTCGACGTCTCCGTGTGGGAGCTCTTCTGGCCGCTGCTGACCGGCGCCACCCTGGTCCTCGCCCGCCCCGGCGGCCAGCGCGACCCCGGCTACCTCGCCGGCCTGATGGCGGACGAGGGCGTCAGCACGGTGCACTTCGTCCCCTCGATGCTCAGCGTCTTCCTCGACGACCCCTCGGCCGTGGCCGGCGCTGCCGGCCTCACCCGGGTGGTGTGCAGCGGTGAGGCCCTGCCGTACGAGGTGCAGCGCAGGTTCTTCGAGCGGCTGCCCGGCGTCGAACTGCACAACCTCTACGGGCCCACCGAGGCGGCCGTCGACGTCACGTACTGGCAGTGCCGGCCGGACGGTGGCGACACCGTGCCCATCGGCCGCCCCATCGCCAACATGCGCACCCACGTCCTCGACCGGCGCCTCGCCGAGGTCCCCCTCGGCGTCACCGGGGAGCTCTTCCTCGAAGGCGTCGGCCTCGCCGACGGCTACCACGGACGACCGGAGCTGACGGCCGAGCGGTTCATCGAGCACACCGGCCCCGACGGCACCACCCGCCGCCTCTACCGGACCGGCGACCTGGCCCGGCACCGCCCCGACGGGGCCCTGGAGTACGCGGGCCGCACCGACCACCAGCTCAAGATCCGCGGCTTCCGCGTCGAGCCGGGGGAGATCGAAGCGGTCCTCGCCGAACACCCCGGCGTCCGCGACTGTGCGGTCCTGCCCCGCGGCGAACGCCTCGTCGCCTACCTCGTGGCAGGTGCCACCGGCCCGGACGGCGCCCCGGCCCCCGCTCCCGAACCGGGCGAACTGGCCCGGCACGCCCGGGAGCGGCTGCCCGAGTACATGGTCCCCTCCGCCTGGGTGTGCCTGGAAGCCCTCCCGCTGACCGCCAACGGCAAACTGGACCGGGCCGCCCTGCCCGACCCGGACCCCGCCGACCTGCGAGGCGGTGTCGCACCGACCCCGCCCCGCGACGCACTCGAATCCCGCCTCGCCGGGATCTGGGAGCGGCTGCTGGCCGCCGGCCCGGTCGGCGTCCACGACGACTTCTTCGAGTCCGGCGGGCACTCCATCGACGCCCTGCGCCTGATCGGCCGGATCAACCAGGCCTTCGGGGAACGGCTCGCCGTCTCGGCCGTCATGGAACACCCGACCGTCGCCCGGCAGGCCGCGCTGCTGCGCGGCCGCCACGTCGAGGCGGCGCCGGACCCGGTGGTCCGTATCCGGCCCGAGGGCACGCTCGACCCGCTCTTCCTCGTGCACCCGATCGGCGGGAACGTCTTCTGCTACCGGCCCCTGGCGGCCGAAATGGGCGCCGACCGACCGGTGTTCGGCCTGTCGGCGCCCGGGCTGATCGCCCCCGGACCGGTGCCGGACGCCACCGTGGAGGAGCTGGCCGCCGCCCACGTGGAGGCCCTGCGCCGGGTCCGCCCCGAGGGCCCCTACCACTTGGCCGGCTGGTCCTTCGGCGGGCTGCTCGCCTACGAGATGGCCGTCCGGCTGCGGGCCGCCGGGCAGGAAGTGGCGATCCTCGCGCTGCTGGACACGGGCTACCCGGAGCCCGGTCACGTCCCCGCAGGCGAGAGCGACCTGCTGGAGTGGTTCCACGAGGACCTGGCCCGCTCCGCCGGCTTCGACCCGTCCGACGAGGGCGTGTCCGCCCTGCGCAGCGCGCTGCGGAGCGTCGCCGACACCACGGCCCGGCTCGCCGTCCTCGCCGAGCAGGTGGAACGCGACGGCTTCGCGCCCGGACTGGACCCGCGTGATCTCGCCCGGCACTACGCGGTGTTCCGTGCGGGGATCCGCGCCGCCGCCGCGTACGAGCCGCCGCCCGCCCCCTGCCAGGTGCTGTTCCTCCAGAGCGGAACCGGAGCCGGGGAGCACGCCGCCGAGCGGTGGGCCGGGCGGGCCGTGGCCGGCTTCACCCGCCACGACCTCGCCACCGACCACTACGGACTGATGCGGCCGCCGCACAGCACCAGGGCCGCCGCCCTCCTGCGCACCGCCCTCGCCGCGGCCGACCACCGCTGAACGGGGGCCCCGCAGGCCCCACCCGTCCGACTCCGCCCCGCCCCGCACCGGCCCCACGCGCGCCGCGCGCCGACGAGGCATGCGCCGACGCGCCCCGCGCCCTGCGCCCCGCACCAGAACAGGAACGGAACACCACGTGACGAGCGATACCCCGGGGCCCGCCCCCGAGCTGAGCGGCCGCATCCGCGGCGGCCCCGGCGAACTCCTCCACGACGAAGTGCTCGCCCCGCAGTTCGGCTTCGAGTCCCGCCACCTGCTGCGCCACTACGTCGCCATCGAGAAGACCCTGGCCGCCGAGTACGTCCGCATGGACCTGATCACCGCCGAGGAGGCCCACCGGATCGCCGCCCTGCTGGACTCCGTCGGGCCCGACACCCTCAGCGCACAGCCCGGCGCCAACATGTCGGACATCGCCTTCGCCCTCGAACGGCACGTCGAGGCGGGCCTGCCCCACCCGGTCGTGCGCTGGCACGCCGACCGCAGCCGCAACGACCTCCAGGCCTGCGCCCAGGTGATGTACGGCCGCGACCAGCTCACCCGGTTCGCCGCGGCGCTCCTCGAACTCGGCTCCGCCGTGCACCGGCTGGCCGAGGAGACCTGTGACCTGCCCATGCCGGGCTACACGCACTTCCAGGCCGCCCAGATCATCACCCCCGGCTTCCACCTCGCCGCGCTCTCCGAGCACCTGCTGCACACCCACGCCCGGCTGCTGAACGCCTACGACGGCATCGACGCCTCCCCGCTCGGCGCCGGCGCCATGGCCGGGCAGGAACTGCCCTGGGACCGCGACCGGATGGCGCGGCTGCTCGGCTTCTCCCGCCCGCAGCCGCACGCCCTGACCGCTGTGGCCTCGCGCCGCTGGAGCGCCGAACTGACCGCGGAGCTCAGCCTGCTGGGCACGGCCCTGAGCCGCTTCACCACCGATCTGCTCACCTGGGGCGGCAGCGAGTACGGATTCATCGAACTGCCCGACGAACTGTCCGGCATCTCCTCCGCCATGCCGCAGAAGAAGAACTACCCGGTCCTGGAGCGGATCCGCGGGCGCACCGCCCACCTGACCGCCTTCCACTTCGACGTGCTCCTGGGCCAGCGCAACACCCCCTTCTGCAACCTCGTCGAGGTGTCCAAGGAGGCCGGCACCCACCTGCTGAACGCCTTCGACTCGGCCCACGGCACCGTCCGCCTCCTCACCGAGGTGCTGCGCAGGCTCACCTTCCGCGCCGAGCGCATGCGCCAGGTGTGCGAGCGCGAGTTCCTCGGCGGGTTCAGCCTCGCCAACGCCCTCTGCCTCACCGAGGGGGTGCCCTGGCGCACCGCCCAGGTCGTCGCCGGCAAGTACGTCGTGCTCGCCGCGACGGCGGGCGCCGCCCCCGCCCCGGGCGAACCCGCCCTGCTGGCCGAGGCGGCCGCCGGACACGGCATCACCCTCACCGACCCCGCCCGGCTCCTCGCCGAGGCCTTCGACGTCGACCGGGGCCTGGAGCGCATGGTGTCCGCCGGTTCGGCCCGCCCGGAGGCCGTGCGCGCGGTACTGCGCACCCAGCGGGAGACGTACGAACGGCTCGCCACCGACTGGGAACTGCGCGCCGCCGCGATCCGCGCGGGCGCCGAGGAGGGCGACCGCGCCCTGTACGGCGCGACCGGCCCCGCGGCCGGTACCGCGACGGCCACCGAGACCGAGGGGGAGGACGGCGATGGCACCCGCACCCGCGTACGGCACGCGCACTGACCCCGCCGGAGGGATCTCCACCGCCCTTGCCGGATCCGGCAGCGCCTTCGGCACCTTCGGTGAACTGCTCCAGGGCGCCCTGCCCCACCCGCAGGGCGACTTCCTGGTCACCTTCCCCCTGGCGCGCTGGGCCACCGCCGTCTTCCACCCCAGACCCGGCCGGAGCGACGTCCAGGTGCGGCCGGCGCACAAGGCCAAGTCCCGCCGGGTCGCCGAAGCCGTCCTGGCCGCCCTCGGCGCCACGGACGGCGGCCTGCTGGAAGTGGCCGGGGACCTGCCCGAGGGGAAGGGCCTCGCCAGCTCCTCCGCCGACCTCGTCGCCACCGTACGGGCCGTCGGCGCGGCCCACGGCCGCGCCTTCACCCCGGCCGAGACCGAGGACTTCCTGCGCGGCATCGAGCCGGCCGACGGGGTCATGTACGACGAGATCGTCGCCTTCCACCACCGTGAGGTGCGCCTCGGCCGCCGCCTCGGCGTGCTTCCCCCGCTCACCGTCGTCGCCCACGACGAGGGCGGCCAGGTGGACACCGTCGCGCACAACCGGGTCGCCCGGGCCATCGACGCCGCGGACCGCGAGGAGTACGCGCTCCTGCTGGACCGGCTCACCGCCGCCGTGGCCTGCGGCGACCTCCAGGAGGTCGGCGCCGTCGCCACCCGCAGCGCCGAGATGAACGCCCACCGCCGCCGGCGCGCCGGGTTCGCGGAACTGCACGCCCTGTGCCGCGAGGTCGACGGCCTGGGCCTGGTGCTCGCCCACAGCGGCACCATGCTCGGCGTCCTCCTGGAGGCCGGCGACCCGGCCCTCGCCGGCAAGACCGAGCACATCCGGGCCGGCTGCGCCGCCCTCGGCGGAGAGGTGTCCGTACACCGCTCCCTGGGCGGCGACGACAGCTGGAGCCCGACCGCCGCGCCCGTCCACCCCACCGAGCTGGAGATCTGAGCATGCTGTTCGACACCGTGACGGACGCGATCGGCGCCACCCCGCTGGTCCGGCTGCGCCTGGGCGAGGCCCGCGGCGTGGAGGTCTACGCCAAGCTGGAACTGCAGAACCTCTTCGCGATGAAGGACCGCGTCGCCCGCAACATCCTGCTGGAGGCCCGGCGGCTGGGCACCCTGAAGCCGGGCGCCCCCGTCATCGAGAGCTCCTCGGGGACCATGGCCCTCGGCGTCGCCCTCGTCGGCCGCTCCCTGGGCCACGAGGTCCACATCGTCACCGACCCGCGCATCGACCCCGTCACCCTCGCCAAACTCCGCGCCCTGGGCTGCCGGGTACACATCGTCGAGGCCATGACCAGCCACGGATGGCAGAGCGCCCGCCTGGAGCGGCTCGCGGAGCTGCTCGGCGAACTGCCCGGCGCCTTCTGGCCGCAGCAGTACACCAACCCCGACAACCCCGGCGCCTACCGCACCCTCGCCGGTGAACTCCTCGAGGACCTGGGCCGGTTCGACACCCTCGTCGGAGCCGTCGGCAGCGGCGGCTCCCTCTGCGGCACCGCCCGGGCCCTGCGTGCCGCCCTGCCCGCCCTGCACGTCGTCGGCGTCGACTGCGTGGGCAGCGCCCTCTTCGGCCAGCCCGACGTACCGCAGCGCCTGCAGAGCGGACTGGGCAACAGCCTGCTGCCCAAGAACCTGGACCGCACCCTCGTCGACGAGGTGCACTGGCTCAACGACCACGAGGCCTTCGCCGCGACCTGGGACCTCGCCCGCGAGCAGCAGATCTTCGGCGGCAACACCTCGGGCTCCGTCTACCGGGTCCTCACCGGCCTCGCCGAGCGCGCCGAACCCGGCACCCGGATCGTCGGCATCCTGCCCGACCGCGGCGACCGCTACGCCGACACCGTCTACAGCGACGAGCACTGGGACGCGAACCGGCTGCGCGAGGTGCCCACCGCCACCGCACCGGCCGCCCTCCACCCCGAGGGGACCGCCCGCACCTGGTCCACCCGCGCCTACAGCCCGCCCGCCGGGATCCGCCGGCACCTGCTGTTCGTGGAGTCCAACACCACCGGCACCGGCATGCTGGCCCTGGAGCGGGCGCGCGAACTGGGCACCGTACCCGTCCTGCTGACCGGCGACCCCGACCGCTACCGGGGACTCGCGGAGACCGGCGCCGAGGTGGTGCGCTGCGACACCAACTCCGACGCCGCCCTGCGCGCCGCCGTACAGGAACGCTTCCGCCGGGAGGAGATCGCCGGCGTCACCACCACCAGCGACTTCTACGTACCGGCCGCCGCCCGGATCGCCCAGTGGCTCGGCCTGCCCGGCAACCCGCCCGAAGCGGTGGCCGTCTGCCGCGACAAGTCCGCCCTGCGCGAGAGGCTGCGGACCGCGGGCGTCCGCCAGCCCCGGTACGCCCTGGTCCGCGAGCCGGACGGGGCCGCGGCCGCCGTCGCCCGCACCGGACTGCCCTGCGTGGTCAAGCCGGCCGACGACTCGGGCTCCACCAACGTCCTGCTCTGCGCCGACGAGGCGGAGGTCCGCGCCCAGATCAAGCGGATCCTCGCGATCGACACCAACGTGCGGGGCATGCCCACCGCCCGCACCGTCCTCGTCGAGGAGTACCTGGAGGCCCCGGAGTACAGCGTCGAGATGTTCAGCCAGGACGGGCAGGCCGTCTGCGTCGGCATCACCGCCAAGTCCGTGACCGCGACCCCGTACTTCGTCGAGCACCGGCACCTCTTCCCCGCCCCGCTGCCCGCCACCACCGCGCAGCAGATCACCGAGACGGTGACGGCGGCCCTGGACGCGGCCGGGATCCGGCTGGGAGCCACCCACACCGAGGTCAAACTGACCACGGACGGGCCCGCCCTCATCGAGATCAACCCCCGCCCGGCCGGCGGCATGATCCCCGAACTGATCCGGCTCGCCACCGGCGTCGACCTCCTCGGGGAGCAGCTCCGCGCCGCCCTCGGCCTGCCCCCGCACCTGAAGGCCGAGGAGGCCGGCCACGCCGGCATCCAGTTCCTCCTCGCCGACACCGACGGCACCCTCACCTCAGCCCACGGCGCCCGGGCCGCCGCAGCCGTCGACGGGGTCGAGTCGGTGCTGGTCACCGCCGCCCCCGGTACGCCCGTACGCAGGCCCCGCAGTGCCTCCGACCGGCTCGGGCACGTGATCGCCCGCCACCCGGAGCCCGCAGGCGTGCACACCGCGCTCGACACGGCGCGCGCCCTGATCCGCCTCGACATCGAGACCACGCACGGTTCCTGATCCACCGTCATCCCCCCCGCTTCGAGACGCGCCGTACGCCCCGTACGACCGCACCCGACCCGAAAGGCGAACCGCCATGAGCAACCCCTTCGAGAACGACAACGCCGCTTACGTCGTGGTCCGCAACGACGAGCTCCAGCACTCCCTGTGGCCCGCCGCCAACCCCGTCCCGGCCGGCTGGAGCGCGGTGCACGGCCCCGACGGCCGCCAGGCCTGCCTGGACCACGTGGAGCGCGTCTGGACCGACATGCGACCCGCCTCCCTGGTGGCCGCCCTCGCCGGGAACACGCCCCGTGGCTGAGACCGCCCACCGCACCGGGCGGCCGGCCGGGCCCGATCCCGTACGGATCCTGCGCGGCCTCTTCGCCGAGGTCCTCGGCCGGGGGGAGGTCGACGCGGACCACAGCTTCACCGGGCTGGGCGGGGACAGCATCCAGGCGATCCAGGTCGTCAGCCGCGCCCGCGCGGCCGGCCTCGTCCTCACCACCCGCGACGTGCTCCGCGCCGAGAGCGTGAACGCGCTCGCCGCCTCCGCCCGCGCCCACGGCCGGGTACGGGAGAGCGCCGGCCCGGCCGTGCCCCCGCGCCGGCTGGGCCCGCTGACCCCCACCCCGATCATGGGCTGGCTCGCCGAACTCGGCGGCCCCGTCGACACGTACAACCAGTCGCTCGTGCTGCGCACCCCGCCGGGCTTCGGGGCGGCGGACGCCGAACGCACCGTGCAGGCCCTCCTCGACACCCACGAGATGCTGCGGCTGCGGCTGCCCGACGGGATCGCTGCGGCCGGCGCCGAGCCGGTCGTACCCCCCGCGGGCTCCGTCACCGCGGCGGAGCTGCTGGACCACGTGGACGTCCGGGGCAGGAGCGACGGGGAACTGCCCGCCCTGACCCGGGAGCGGATGCGGGCCGCACGGCGGCTGCTCTCGCCCCGCGACGGCCGCATGCTGCGCGCCGTGCTCCTGGACCGGGGGGCCGGACAGCAGGGACGCCTCGCGCTCGTCGTCCACCACCTGGTCGTCGACGGCGTTTCCTGGCGCATCCTCCAGGACGACCTGCGGACCTGCGCGGCAGCCCTCGCCGAGGGCCGCCAGCCCGCACTGGAACCGGCCCACACCCCCTTCGCGCACTGGGCCGACCTGCTGCGCGCGGAGGCCACCTCCGGCCGCCGGACCGCCGAGGCCGACCGCTGGGCCGCCGCCCTGCGCGAGGCCCCGCAGGCCCTCGCCGGGGTCCGCGCGCCCGGCGGCCTCGACCCCGAGAGCCCGGAACACACCCTCACCCTCACCCTCGGTCCGGATGTCACGGGCCCCCTGCTCACCACCGCGCCCGGCCTCGTCAACGGCACCGTCAACGACGTCCTGCTGACCGCCCTCGCCCTGGCCGTGCTCGGCCGGCGCAGTGCCGACGGCGAGGTCGGGGGCCACGAGGAGGGCGACGGGGAGGGCCATGAGGAGGGCGACGAGGAGGGCGCCGTCCTCGTCGACGTCGAGGGGCACGGCCGGGAGGACATCGCCGACGGCACGGACCTGTCCCGCACCGTCGGCTGGTTCACCACCGTCTTCCCCGTCCGCCTCGCCCTCGGCCGCCCCGACCTCGACGAGGCCCGGGCCGGCGGACCGGCGATCGGGGCCGCGCTGCGCCTGGTCAAGGAGGAACTGCGCGCCGTACCGGACAAGGGCATCGGCTTCGGCCTGCTGCGCCACCTCAACTCCCGTACCGGACCGGACCTCGCCGCGCGCGGCATACCCCAGATCGGCTTCAACTACCTCGGCCGGTTCCCGATGGGCGGCGACGCGCCCTGGGACGCCGCACCCGGCCACGCCTTCGCCCTCGACGACGCCGACGACGGACTTCCGATGGCGCACGCCGTGGAGGTGAACGCGGCCGCCCACGAGGGCCCGGACGGCCTCACCCTCAGCGCCACCTGGACCTGGGCTGGCAACGCCCTCCCGGGGCCATGGGTCCACGACCTCGCACAGGAGTGGTTCACCATGCTGCGCGCGATCGTCACCCACGCCGCACGCCCGGACGCCGGCGGCCTGACCCCCTCCGACGTGTCCCTCACCCAGGTCAGCCAGGCCGACCTCGACACCTTCGAATCCCAGCTCGGAGCCCTGCTGTGATCCCTCTGTCCCACGCCCAGCAGCGGCTGTGGTTCCACGCCCGCGACGGCGCCGACGGCGCGCTCTACCACATCCCCGTCGGGCTCCGGCTCAGCGGCGCCCTCGACCGCGCCGCCCTCCGCGCCGCCCTCGCGGACGTGAGTGCCCGCCACGAAGCGCTGCGCACCGTCTTCCCCGACGAGACGGGCCGCCCCCACCAGCGGGTCCTGGACCCCGCGGACGCCGCCCCGGTGCTCACCGTCACCGACTGCCCGCCCGCCGAGTGCGCCGGGCGGGCCGCGCAGGCGTCGTCCCGGCCGTTCGACCTGCGGACCGAACCGCCGCTGCGCGCCGACCTCTTCACCGACGGGGACGAGGACCACTACCTGCTCCTGGTCCTGCACCACATCGCGGGCGACGGCCATTCCGTCAACATCCTCGTCCGCGACCTCGCCGCCGCCTACACCGCGCGGACCGCCGGCCGGCCGCCCGAGTGGCCCGAACTGCCGGTCCAGTACCCGGACTACGCCCTGTGGCAGCGCGAACTCCTCGGCCCGGCGCAGGATCCCGCCTCCCTGCACGCCCGGCTGCTCACCCACTGGGCGGCGGTCCTCGACGGCCTGCCCGACGAACTGCCGCTGCCCGCCGACCGGCCGCGCCCGGCCGTGGCCGGCCACCGGGGCGCGGTGGTGGAGGTACGCACCGACGCCGCCGCCCACGCGGGTCTGGCCGCACTGGCCCGGGACGGCCGCGCCACGCCGTTCATGGCCGTCCAGGCAGCCTTCGCGGTCCTGCTCACCCGCCTCGGCGCCGGCACCGACCTGCCGCTCGGCTGCCCCGTCGACGGCCGTGACGACGAAGCCCTCACCGACCTCGTCGGCCTCTTCGTCAACACCCTGATCGTGCGTGCGGACACCTCCGGCGACCCGACCTTCACGGAGGTGCTCGACCGGGTGCGCGCCGCTGCCCTGGCGACGTACGCACACCAGGAACTGCCCTTCGAATCGCTGGTCGAACGCCTCAACCCGGCCCGCTCGCCCGCCCGGCACCCGCTCTTCCAGGTCGCCGTCTCCGCCCAGCGCGGCGAGCCGCAGATCCCCGCCTTCGCGGGCCTGGCCGCGCAGGTGGAGGCGGTGCGCACCGACACCGCCAAGTTCGACCTCACCCTGGAGGTCGAGGAACTCCACGACCCGGTCACCGGAGCACCCGCGGGCCTGGCCCTCGGCCTGGAATACGCGAGCGATCTGTTCGACGAGGGGACGGCCCGGCGCCTCCTGGACCGGCTGGTCCACCTGATCGGCGCCGTTGTTTGCGAACCGGGGATCCCGGTCTCCGCACTCGACGTGCTGCTGCCCGGGGAGAAGGCCGACCTCCTGGAGCACTGGCAGGGCGCATCCACCGCCCCCGACGACCGCACCGTCCACCGGGCCTTCGAGGAGCGGGCCGCCGCCCACCCGGACCGGCCCGCCGTGCTCTGCGCGGGCCGCGGGACCACCTACGCCGAACTCGACGCGCGGGCCGAGCTGTTCGCGGGGCGGCTGCGCACCCTCGGCGTCCGCCCCGGCGAGGCCGTCGCCGTCCTCATGGACCGCTCGGCCGATCTGGTGGCCGCCTGCCTGGGCATCCTCAAGGCCGGGGCCGCCTACCTGCCCCTGGACGCCCGGGCCCCCGGCGCCCGTACCGAGGCCGTGATCGCCGCGTCGGGGGCCGTCGTCCTCGTCACCGACGTCCCGGAGGGCGAGCCCCTGCCGGCGGGCCCGCGCCACGTCCTGCGCCCGGACGCCGTCCCCGCCGAGGGGGCTGCGGAAGCCGCGACGGCCGGGCCGGCCGGACATCCCGACGCCCTCGCCTACCTGATGTACACCTCCGGCTCCACCGGCGCTCCCAAGGGCGTGGCCGTCTCCCACCGCGAGGTCGTCGCCCTCGCCACCGACCGGCGCTGGCGCGGCGGCGCGCACGAGCGGGTCCTGTTCCGCTCCCCGCACGCCTTCGACGCCTCCACCTACGAGCTGTGGGTGCCGCTGCTGAACGGCGGACTCGTCGTCGTGGCGCCCCCCGGCGACCTCGACGTCGACGGGCTGGCCCGGCTGATGACCGAGGAGAAGGTCACCGGGACCTTCCTCACCGCCACCCTCTTCAACGTCCTCGCCGACCGCTGCCTGCCCGCACTCGGCGCCCTGCACGAGGTGATGACCGGCGGCGAGGCCGCCTCCCCGTCCATGGTCCGCCGGGTCCGCGAGGCCTGCCCCCGCACCACCGTCACCAACGCCTACGGCCCCACCGAGACCACCACCTTCGCCGCGACCTTCGCCGTGGGCCCGGGCCAGGACGCCCCCGACGGGCAGGTCCCGATCGGCCGCCCGCTCGACGGCACGCAGCTCCACGTCCTCGACGACCGGCTCGGCCTCGCCGCGCCCGGCGTCATCGGCGAGCTGTACATCGCGGGCGCCGGACTCGCACAGGGCTACCTCGGCCGGGCCGCGCTGACCGCCGAACGCTTCGTCGCCTGCCCCTACGGCCCCCCGGGCGCACGTATGTACCGCACCGGCGACCTCGCCCGCTGGAACACCGACGGCCAGGTCGAGTACCTCGGCCGCGCCGACCGGCAGGTCAAGATCCGCGGGCTGCGCATCGAACCCGGGGAGATCGAGCACGCCCTGGCCGGCCACCCGGCGGTGGGCCAGGCCGCCGTCATGGTCTTGGACACGGCCGCCGGTCCCGCGCTCGCGGGCTACGCGGTCCCCGCCGAGGGAGCCCCCGCCCCCACCCCGCAGGAACTGCGCGAACACCTGCGCGCCCGGCTGCCCGACTACATGGTGCCCACCACCCTGACCCTGCTGGGCGCCTTCCCTGTGACGGCCAACGGAAAGACCGACCTGGCGGCCCTGCCCGCGCCGGACCCGGCGACGACCGGCGCCGCAGCGGCCCACCAGGAGCCGCGCACCGACGACGAGCGCGCCCTGTGCGCGATCTGGGAGCGGGTCCTGGGCGTCGGACCCATCGGCGTCCACGACAGCTTCTTCGACCTGGGAGGGCACTCCCTGCTCGCCACCCAGCTGCTCGCCGAGGTCAGGGCGCGGTTCGCGGCCGCCGTCGGCATCCGCCAGTTCTTCACCGGCCCCACCGTCGCCGAACTCGCTGCGGCCCTGCCCGCCGCCGCGGCCACCGGCGCCGGCGCCGAGGACCCGCCGATCGTGCGCCGGGCCCGCCGCACCCAGACCGCCTGACCACAGAAGGAACACCACCATGAACCACCCGCCGTCCGCCTCCGCGCCCACCCCCGCCTCCGCGCCCACCCCCGCTCCCGCCGCCGCCCGCTCCCTGGTCGAGGACGTCCTGCCGCTCTCCCCGCTCCAGGACGGCATCCTCTTCCACGCCCTCTTCGACGAGGACGAACGCGACGTCTACGTGGCCCAGTTGCTCCTCGACCTCGAAGGCCCCCTCGACGCGGACCGGCTGCGCGCCGCCGCGGACACCGTCCTGGGGCGGCACGCCAACCTCCGCGCCGGCTTCCTGCGCCGCGCCACCGGCGAACCCGCCCAGGTCGTCCGGCGCGGCGTACGGGCCCCCTGGCAGGAGGTGGACCTGACCGGGCTCGGCGCGAGCGACCGCGCCGCCGCCGTCGACACCGTCCTCGCCGAGGACCGGGCCACGCGCTTCGACCTGGCCCGGCCGCCGCTGCTGCGCTTCACCCTCATCCGCACCGGCCCGCTCTCCCACCGGCTGCTGCTGACCTACCACCACATCCTGATGGACGGCTGGTCCTGGCCGGTCCTGGTGCGCGAACTCCTCGCCCTGCACCACGCCGACGACGCGCCGCTCGGCCCCGTCACCCCGTACTCCGCCTTCCTGAGCCGGCTCCACAGCCGCGACACGACCGCCGCCCAGGACGCCTGGGCCCGCGCGCTGGACGGGCTGGCGGGCGGGACCCGCACCGCGCCCGTGTCCCCGCCGCCCGGCTCGGTCCTGCCCGACCGCGTCGAGACGTACCTTCCCGCGTCCCTGACCGAACGGCTGGGCGCGCTCGCGCGCGGCCACCGGATCACCTCCGGAACCCTGCTCCAGGGCGCCTGGGCGCTGCTGCTCGGCCGCCAGATCCGCTCCGAGGACGTGGTCTTCGGCGCCATCGTCAGCGGTCGCGACCCCGAACTGCCCGGCGTCGCCGACATCGTGGGCCTGTGCATCAACACCGTGCCGGTCCGCGTCCGCATCGACCCCGCCGAGTCCCTCGTCGCGCTGTTCGAGCGGCTCCAGGACGAGCAGGCACGGCTGATCGACCACCACCACCTGGGGCTGGTCGAGATCCAGCGCCTCGCGGGAGCGGGGGAGCTCTTCGACTCCTGTGTCGCCTTTCAGAACTACCCGGTCGACGCGGCCGGCCTCGCCGCCCTCGGTGCGGGCGGGCTCCGCGTCACCGGAGTGGACCCGTACGACGCCGCCCACTACCCGCTCTCGCTGACCGCCATCCCCGGCGACCGGCTGCGCCTGCAGATCGACTACCGGCCGGACGTCTTCGAACGGAACACCGCCCGGGCCCTGCTGGAGCGCCTCGCCCGGCTCCTGGAGGCCGTCGCCGAGGACCCGTCGTGCCCCGTGGGCACCGTGGACCTGCTCTCCCCGGCCGAACGCCACCGCGTCCTGGTCGAATGGAACGACACCGCGCGCGACGAGCAGTACGCGGAGGTCACCGAGCGCGTACGGCAGCAGGCCGAGCGCCGCCCGGACGCCGTCGCCCTCACCGACGACACCGGCCGCGAAATCGGCTACGCGGCCCTCGTCGCCCGCGCCGACGCCCTCGCCCTGGCCCTGCTCGCCGACGGGGTGCGCCCCGGCGACCTGGTCGCCGTACTCAGCGAGCCCACCGCCCGCGTCCCCGTCGCGATGCTCGGCATCCTGGGAGCCGGAGCGGCGTACGTCCCCCTCGACCCCGAGGGCCCCGTCACCCGTACCGCCGACCTCCTCGCGAGCGGCGGGATCGGTCGGCTGCTGGCCGCCCCCGAACAGCGCGCCCGAGCCGAGGAGATCGCCGCCGCGGTCCCCGGCGGTCTGCCCGTCCTGGTGATCGACGACGCGGCGGCGTCCGGCGAGCGCCCGGCGCCGGCCGGCGGACCCGACGCCCTCGCCTACGTCTGCTTCACCTCCGGCTCCACCGGCAAGCCCAAGGGCGCCATGGTCCACCGCCGGGGCATGAACAACCACCTCCTGGCCAAGGTGGAGGACCTCGGCCTGGGCGAGGGCGACCGCGTGGTGATGAACGCCCCGCTCACCTTCGACATCTCCGTGTGGCAGATGCTCGCCCCGCTGATCACCGGCGGCCGGGTCCACCTCGTCTCCCGGGACACGGCCCGCGACCCCGCCGCCCTCTTCGGCGACGCCGCCCACCGGGGGATCACCGTCCTGGAGACCGTGCCCTCCTTCGTCCGCGCCGCCGTCGACCTGTGGGACACCGGGGTGCTGCCGCCGGCCCTGCCCGAACTGCGCTGGTTCATCGTCAACGGCGAGGTCCTGCCGCCCGAACTGTGCACCCGCTGGTACGCGCGCCACCCGCAGGCCGCGATCGTCAACGCCTACGGCCTCACGGAGTGCTCCGACGACAACACCCACGCCTTCATCGGCCCCGACGTGCACGCCCAGCTGGAGCACGGCCGGCTGCCCGTCGGCCGCCCGCTGCGCAACAACACCCTCTACCTGCTGGACGCCGCGCTCGCGCCCGTGCCGCCCGGCGTGCCCGGCGAGCTCTTCATCGGCGGCACCGGCGTGGGCCCCGGATACCTGCGCGACCCCCGGCGCACCAGCGAGCGCTACGTCCCCGACCCCTTCCGCGCCGAGCCGGGCAGCCGCATGTACCGCACCGGCGACCTCGCCCGGATGCGGGCCGACGGCCAGCTCGACTTCCTCGGCCGTCAGGACCACCAGGTCAAGGTCCGCGGCAACCGCATCGAACTCGGCGAGGTGGAGACCGCGCTGCGCGCCGTGCCCGGCGTGGGCGAGGCCGTCGTCGCCGTCGACCGGGACCACGCCGGCCAGCAGCGGCTCATCTGCTACTTCACCGGAACGCCCACCGCCGAGGAGGTCCGCGCCGAACTGGGCCGGAACCTGCCCAACTACATGGTCCCGTCCCTCTTCCTGCACCTGCCGCACTTCCCCCTCACCGTCAACGGCAAGCTCGACCGCAAGGCGCTTCCCGACCCGGCCACCGTGCACCGCCCGGCCGGCCGGCTGCCCTCGACCCCCGAGGAGAAGACGGTCTGCGAGATCTTCGCCTCCGTCCTCGGACTCCAGGAGGCGGGCATGGACGACGACTTCTTCGCCCACGGCGGCCACTCCCTCCTCGCCACCCGGCTGACCGGCCGCATCGGCACCGAGCTCGGGGTACGCCTGGGCATCCGCGACCTCTTCGAGACGCCCACCCCGGCCGGCATCTCCGCCCGCCTGGCCGAGGCCGCCGCCGCACCCGCCCGCCCCGCCCTGCGCCCCCGCCCCCGCCCGTGACGGGGCCTGACCGCACCTGACCCGGGGCCCGTCCGCGCCCCGACCGCGCCTCGCCCCCGCGAAGAGCCCGCCCGCACCCCCAGGAGACACCACCACCATGAGCCCCACCGAGACCACCCCCGTGCCCCTGCGCATCGCGCACCGGGCCGGGATCGCACCCGAGGCCACCGCGGTCCGCGCGGCCGAAGGGGAGCTGACGTACCGCCAGCTCGACCGGCGGGCCCGCGCGGTGGCCGAGGAACTGCGCGCCGCCGGCGCCGGACCGGAGGACACCGTGCTCCTGGGGGTGCGCCGCGGCATCCACTGGGCGGTGGGGCTGCTGGGCATCTGGTACGCGGGCGCGGCTCCCCTCCTCGTCGACCTCGACGCCCCCGACGAGCGCCTGCGCACCCTGCTGGAGGCCGCCGGCACCCGGCACGCGGTCGCCCCGGACACCTACGCGGCCGCGATGCTGCAACGCCGCACCGGGAGCGAGCTGTTCTGGGCCTCCACGACCACCGCGGCCCCCACGGCGGCGGCGCCGCCCGCCGACATCGCCCCGGGCTCCCTCGCCTACGTGCTCTTCACCTCCGGCTCCACCGGGATGCCCAAGCCCGTCGCGGTCGGCCACGCCGGACTCGCCGCGCAGGTCCGCACCCTGGCCGAGCGCTACGGACTGACCGCCGGGGACGCGGTGCTGCAGTTCGCGGCCCCCGCCTTCGACGTCAGTCTGGAGGAGGCACTGCCCACCTGGTGCACGGGCGGCACGGCGGTCTTCGTCGCCGACAACGTCCTCTCGCCCGCCGAACTGGAGCCGTTCCTCGCCGAGCAGCGGATCAGCGTCGTCAACCTGCCCACCCCGTACTGGACACAGTGGGCCAAGGACCTGGAGCGCGCCCCGCGGCCCCTGCCGGACGCACTGCGGCGCGTGGTGATCGGCAGCGACGCGGGCCGGACCGCCGACCTGGTGACCTGGGCGGCCGCCGGCCACCCCCCGGTGGTCAGCTGCTACGGCCTCACCGAGTCCACGATCACCGCCACCTCCTACGAGCCCGGACCGGCGGAACTGGCCGGCTTCGCGGGCGACGAGCTGATCCCGCTCGGCGAACCGCTGGCGGGCGTACGCGCCTACGTCCTCGACGAGGAGCTGCGCGAGGCGGCCCCCGGCGTCCCGGGCGAGCTGTACCTGGCGGGCTCCTGCCTGGCCCGCGGCTACCACGGCCGGCCGGCGCTGACCTCCGAGCGGTTCGTCGCCGACCCGTTCGCCGGCGTCCCGGGCGAGCGCATGTACCGCACGGGCGACCGGGTGACCCGCGCACCCGGCGGCCCGCTCGTCTTCCTCGGGCGCGCCGACGACCAGGTCAAGATCCGCGGCCATCGCGTCGAGCTCAAGGAGGTGGAGGCGGCCGTGGCCGCCCACCCGGAGGTGGTCGACGTGGTGGCCCGCGCGGTCGCCGCGCCCGGCGGACCGCAGCTGGCCGCCTGGGCCGCCGTCACCCCCGGCAGCCCCCTGACCCCGGACGCCCTGCGCCGTCACCTTCTGGCCAAAGTGCCCGGGTACCTCGTACCGGCCGCCGTGACACTGATGGAGCGGCTGCCGCGGACCCCGGGCGGCAAGCTCGACCCCAGGGCGCTGCCCGTGCCCGCACCCCGATGAACCAGCGACCCGCGGACCCCGTCCGCACCCAGACAAGGAACGCACCCGTGTCCGTCACCACCGACGAGTCCACCGATTCCGTCCAGGCCGTGGAGCGCCGGCAGCGCAGGGACTTCCGTCTCTTCATGTCCTCGCACATCTGCAACGAGCTGGGCAGCAGCATCACGTACGTCGCCCTGCCGCTGATGGCGGTGCTCACCCTGGACGCCTCGGCGATGCAGGCCGGCCTGCTGGCCGCCGCGGAACACGCGGCGTTCCTGGTGCTGGGCCTGCCCGCCGGGGCATGGGTCGACCGGATGCGCAGGCGCCGCGTGATGATGGCCGCCGACCTGGCGCGCGCCGTCCTGCTGACGGCGTTGCCGGTGGCCTACCTGCTCGACCTGCACTCGATGCCGCTGCTGTACGTGGTCGCCCTGCTGCTGGGCTGCGCCCGGCTGTTCGGCGACGTGGCCGACCAGAGCTACCTGCCGACGCTCATCGGCAAGGACACCCTGATCGCGGGCAACTCGAAGCTGGAGACGGTACGTTCGGGCGCGGAGTTCGCCGGACCCGGCATCGCCGGCTTCCTGGTGCAACTGCTCGGCGCCGCCGGGACGCTGGCCGGCCAGGCCGTCACCTCGCTGGTCTCCGTGGTGCTGCTGGGGCGGATCGGCGCCCGCGAGGAGAAGCCGGAGCCCGCCCCGCGCCGCCACCTGCTGCGTGACATCCGTGAGGGACTGGGCTACGTCCTGAGCCACCGGATCCTGCGACTGATCGCCCTCAACACCGCTGCCGTGAACCTGTTCCTCAGCGCGGTGATGGCCATCGAGGTGCTCTTCCTGACCCGGACCGTGGGGCTGCCGCCCGCAGCCGTCGGCTGGGTGCTGACGACGGCCACGATCGGCTCGGTGCTCGCCGCCACCGTCGCGGACCGGGTGACCCGGGCCGTCGGCGCGGCCCGGCTCACATGGCTGTCCCTACTGGTGACCATGCCCTTCGGGCTGCTGCTCCCGCTCGCCGACAAGGACTGGCGGATCGGCCTGTTCGTCCTGGGGTCGTTCGTCCAGTCGGCCGGCGTCACCCTGTACAACATCTGCCAGGTCACCTACCGGCAGACCGTCTGCCCGCCGCACCTGCTCGGCCGGATGACCGCCACCATGCGCTTCCTGGTGTGGGGCGTACTGCCGCTGAGCGGCCTGCTGGCGGGGCTCCTCGGCGAACTGCTGGGCGTGCGGGACGCGCTGTGGGTGTGCGCCGCCGCCCTGTCGGTGGCCCCGCTGGTCCTGCTGTGCTCCCCGCTGCGCCGGATGCGCGAGTTCGAGGACGGGGCCCCGGGGTCCGGGGCCCCGGCCGGGCGACCGGCTCAGTAGCCCAGCCGGAAGGCGATGTGGGTGAGCTGGGTCCGGTTCACCGCACCGGTCTTGCTGCGCAGCCGCCGCAGGTAGGTGTCCACCGTGTGCGGGCTGAGCCCCATCCGGCAGGCGATCATCCGGTACGTGTGCCCCTGCGCGAGGTAGGCGAGGACCTCCTGCTCGCGGGGGGTCAGGGCGGGCAGTTCCGGTGCGGGGGCGGTGAGTGTGCTGTCCAGCATGTGGGGCTCCGGATTCCGGATCGATGGTGAAGGAGGAGCGGCAGGTACGGCACCCCGGGCGACGGTGCGATCACGCTGTGCGTGATCGCACCGTTTCGGTCGTCCGGGTCCTGAAGTGACCGGATGCCCTCCGCTGTTCGTCCTGTACAGGCTGGCGTGCTGCATATCCTGGCGCCAGGGGGCGGGCACCTCACCAAGGTGCCTGGCAGCAAAGCGACCCGGGGTGAAAAGTGCAAAGTGGGGCAATGCAAATATCTGATGTGGAGCCGGATCCGAATAACGCCGATGTTGACATCGATGTCTACGGCTGGGTGCTCGAACACCGCACGGTGGACGTGGACGAGGTGGCGGTCGGTACGGGGCGCGACGCGGACGAGGTCCGCCGCAGCGTGTCCCGCCTGCGCGCCTCCCGCCTGCTCCACGTGAGCCCGGTGGACCCGTCGGTCGCCTTCGCGGTGGCACCCGACACCGCGGCCGAGCAGCTCGTCGCGCCCCTGGAGGCGCAGATCCGCGAGCAGCAGCGGGAGATCAGCGGGATCCGCGAGGACCTGGGGCGCTTCCTGCCGCACTATCTGGGCCGCCGCTCCACGGGGGAGTCGCTGGAGGTCCTGGAGAGCCTGGAGGACGTGCGGGGGGCACTCAACCGGGCCTCGCTCAACTGCACCACCGAGATGCTCAGCTCGCAGCCCGGGGGCGGCAGCAGGGTGCCGGAGGCGATGCAGGAGGCGCTGCGGCGGGACGAGACGATGCTCCAGCGGGGCATCTCGATCCGTACCCTCTACCACCACACGGCCCGCTTCAACGGACCGAGCCAGGCCTACGTCGCCGCCACCTCCGTCCTGGGGGCGCAGTACCGCACGGCGCACGAACTGTTCGGCCGGCTGATCGCCTTCGACCGGGAACTGGCCTTCATACCCGTCGCCGACGGCAGCTGGGGCGCCGTGGTGATCCGCGAGCCGTCGACCGTCGCCTACCTGTGCAATATCTTCGACCAGACCTGGGACCTGGCCTCGCCCTTCTCGGCCGCGGCGGGCCAGGGGCTCGAAGAGGTGGCCCGGGAGATCCACGAGACGATCATCCGGCTGCTCGCGGCCGGGCTGAAGGACGAGGCCATAGCCAGGCGCCTGGGCATGTCGCTGCGCACGGCCCGGCGCCACATCGCCGACATCATGCAGGAGCTCGGTGCGGGCAGTCGCTTCCAGGCGGGGGTGGCCGCCGCCGCGCGCGGGCTGCTGGACCGGGGGGCCGACGAGGGCGCGGCCGAGGTCGAGGCGGGGGCGGACGGCACGGTAGCGCCCTCCTGACCTCGGTGTCACGCGTTCTCGTGGCTGTCGCAGGTGGCGGGCGTGTCGCATGCTGCTGGGATGGGAGCTGTCGAGTCGCCGAACAAGAGGGGCACGTAATGGACATGCCGGACGCAGGCTGCGAGCGGGGGACCCCGCACCTGCGGGAGATCGTCCTGTTCCTCTCGGTCCACCTGGACAGGGCGCCGGGTGTTCTGTGGCCCGAGTACGACAATCCGGCGTTCGGCGACGCCGATGACGCGGGCGCCCTTCCGGCGGGTGGCGGCGTACGGCCGGCCCAGGCGGACCGGTTCACCGCCGAACTGGGCGACCTGACGGGCCTGTCCGTCCGGCTGGACCGGGTGGAGACGCCCGGGTCCGCCCCGGGCGGGGGTCCGGACGCGGCCTGGACCGCGCAGCCCGAGGGCCGCGAGCACCTGCTGGTCCATCAGATCGCCGGCGCCGTGACCTGGCAGCTGACGGGGACCGGCGAGAGCGGCCGGCGGGAGTCCTTCCAGTGCCGGCTGCTGCCCGGCGAGTTGCTGTACGTACCGGCGGGGTGGTCGCGCCGGTACATCGACGCACACGGAGCCCAGTACGCCGTCGTCTGCCTCGGTCCGCAGGGCGGCTGACGGCGGCCCGGCCGCAGCGGCGGGCGAACAAAGGGGGGAGGGAGGATCGCGGTGCGATCCTCCCTCCCCCCTTTCGGCAGGCCCTCACGGGCCGGCCGGGTCAGCCGCCCCAGGAGCTGTCGGCCGTGTCGCGGTTCCGGTGGCCGAGGGTGCCCGTGCCCGCCGTGACCACCGTGCCGTTGGCCGTCACGATCCGGCGCGTCGGCTGGGCCGTGCTGCCGCCCTGGTCACCGGTGGTGGTCGCCGTGGTCGCGGTGGTCGCGGCCGAGGTGTCGTCGGCGGCCTGCGCGACGCCGGCCGCGGGCAGCAGCAGGGCGGACGCGGTCACGGTCAGGGCGATGGCGAAACGCTTGAGCATGGGATCCCCAGGATTACGAGCGGTCTGGTGGGGCGCGAACTGCTTCGTGGGCCGTCCGCGCCGGTCGGTGCAGGACCAACCTTGCCGTGCCCCGGGTGCTCCGGCGGTCGATCCGACAGCTCATCAAGCTGCCTGGCCCGATGGTGAGGGGCCGCAAAACCGGCCGAACTATGCCTGTTCGGTCAGGATTCCGGCCCCTGAGGCGACCGGCGAGCCCTTCTCGCGCCCGGCCGGCTCCCTCGCGGACGCCTCCGCGATCACCGAAGTCCCCGCGGAGCCCCGGGCGTCGAGCTCCCGCCACACCGGGAAGACCAGCGGCGCCAGGGTGACCGCGAGGTACAGCGCCCCCGTACCCAGCAGCGCCGCCACCAGCCCCGAGGCGTCGAGGACCAGCCCCGCACCGAGCATCCCCAGCGGGGTCGCCGCCAGCGCCGTGGCCACCAGCAGGCCGAACACGCGCCCGCGCACCTCCGCGGGCACCCGCTCGTAGGCCACCGACATCATCAGCGGCCCCACCACCCCCGACCCGACGCCGGACAGGGCCAGTACCGCCAGCAGCACCGCCACCCGCGGCTCGGCGGCCAGTGCGGCGCACCGCACCGCCCCGACCAGGACGAAGGCCCCTACGAAGACCGCACGCCGCGGCACCCGGTGGCCCGCCCAGCCGTACAGGGCCGCCCCGAGCAGGGCGCCCGCGCCCATGGCGGTGATCATCGCCCCGAACAGGGCGCTGCTGCGCAGCACCTGGGCTCCGTAGGCCGGGTAGAGCACCCCGTTCAGCGCCCCGTCCAGGGCGTTGGTCAGCATCAGGACCCCCACCATCGCCCCCAGGAGCCGGTCACGGCGCAACCGGCCGAGTCCGAAGCGCAGTTCCTCGGCGTACGAGCCACGCGGCGCCCCGTCGGCCGGGCGGGCGCGCGGGACCACCGGGACGAGGGCCGCCACCAGCAGGGCGCACAGCGCCATCGATGCCATGTCCGCGTACAGGGTGCGCACCGGGCCGGCGGTCGCGATGAGCAGACCGGCCAGCGGCGCCCCCGCCATCATGCCGATCCGGCGGGCTCCCTCGACGCATCCGGTGGCCCGCTCCGCCGTCACCCCGGCGCGTTCCATCGCGCCGGGCAGCAGCAGTTGCTTGGCGGTGTCGGAGGGCCCCCGGGCGGCCCCCACCAGGAAGACCAGGACGATCAGGACGGGCAGGGGCAGGGCGCCCCAGGCGTGCAGGAGCGGGATCAGGCTGATCGCCACGGCCGTCAGCAGGTCCGCCGCGATGCTCGTCGCGCGTACGGGCAGCCGGTCGACCACCGGACCCGCGAGCACGGCGGAACACAGCAGGCCCAGCACCTCGGCGGTGGCGACGAGCCCCGTCCGGGTGCCGCTGCCGGTGCTGTGCAGGACGAACCAGGGCACGGCGACCAGCGTCGCCGCCATGCCGAGCGAGGAGATCCCGGAGGCCGCCACCAGGGCGGCCAGCGGGGTGAGGCGGCGCGAGGATACGGAGCCGCCCGGGTACGAGCCGGTCATAGGGGGTTCCTTCCGGCACCGCCGCGCCGCCCGGCAGCCCGCGGTGCGGACGGCCGGGCGGCGTGGTGCCCGGGGATCGTCGGGTCAGCCGGCCGTGTTCAGGCGGAGGCTGAGCGGGCGCATGTCGGTCCACACCCGCTCGATGTGCTCCAGGCACGCCTCCTTGGTGCCGCGCACGCCCTGGTCGTGCCAGCCCAGCGGGACGGGCCGGCCGGCCTCCCAGAGGGAGTACTGCTCCTCGTCGTTGGCCACGACCAGGTACTGCTGCGGGGACGCGTCGTTCACGGTGTTCTCCTCGGCGGATCGGTGCTGCGAAAGGGTCTTCGGGGTGCGGTGGGTCACCGCGGCAGGGCCGCGGCGAGCAGCTCCGCCAGTGCGGCGCAGTGCGGGGGGTCCACCAGGTCGTGGTGGTTGCCCGGGACCGCGGCCCGTACGACGGCGCCCGCGGTGCGCGGCCGCCAGGCCGCCGGGTCCACCAGCGGGGTCGCGAGCTCGGGGTGCCGCTCGTCGACCGTGAACAGGTGCAGGTCGGCACCGAGTACGGCGTCGGTGCGGTAGGCGGCGGAGGCCGCGCCGTTCGCCTCGGCGACCCGCAGCAGCCTGCGCAGGGCCTCCGTGGGCGACGTACGGGGGAGGGTGCCCTCCTCGCGGCCCCGGCGGACCAGGACGTCGAGCAGTTCCTCCTCGTCCAGTTCGCGCGCCGAGCCGGCGTCGAGACCCGCCGCGATGCCGTACCGCAGCAGGTCCGGATCGCCCGCCCCGGCCGTACCGGACCGGCTGCCGGCAGCGGTACCCGGCGCCGCCGCGTCGATCAGCCCGAGGAAGGCCACCTGCTCACCGGCGGCCTCCAGCCGGGCGGCCATCTCGTAGGCCACCGTCCCGCCGAACGACCAGCCGGCGAGGAGGTACGGGCCCTGCGGCTGCTCCTCGCGAAGCGCGGCCAGGTAGCGCTCGGCCATCTCGGGCACCCGCTCCAGCGGCGTCTCGCCGGTGTTGTAGCCCACCGACTCCAGGCCGAGGACGCGCCGGTCGCCCCCGGGACGGGCCGACAGGTCCCGCACCAGGTCCCGGTAGCAGACGACGTCGCCGCCCCGCGGGTGGACCAGGACCAGCGGCGGCCTGGACGGGTCCCCGTCGGCGAGCGGGACCAGCAGCCGGGCGGCGGCCGCCCCCGCGTCCGGCAGTGCCTCGCACAGCAGCTCGACGGTGCGCCGGCGGAACACCATGTTCAGCGGCAGTTCCACCCCGAACTCCCGGCGCACGGCCGCCATCAGGCCGAAGGCCTTGAGCGAGTGCCCGCCGAGCGCGAAGAAGTCGTCGCGCACCCCGATCGGGGCCGTGCCCAGGGTCTGCTCCCACAGCCGCGCCATCCGCAGCTCGGTGGTGTCGCGCGGGGCGATCCGCCCCGCGCCGTCGCCGCGTACCGCGTCCGCCGAAGGAGCGGGCAGCGCCTTGCGGTCGAGCTTGCCGTTCGGGGTGAGCGGGAGCCGCTCCAGCGCCGTGATGACGGCCGGCACCATGTACTCGGGGAGGTCCTGGCGCAGGAAGTCGCCGAGCTCCCGCGGATCGCCCGCCCCGTCCCGCCAGGTCACGTAGCCGGCCAGCACGGCGTCCACCCCCGTGCCGTGGACGGCCACGGCCGCCGCCAGCACCCGCGGGTGGCGGGCGAGCGCGGACTCGATCTCGCCGAGCTCCATCCGGTGGCCGCGCACCTTGACCTGGCCGTCGGCCCGGCCGCGGTACTCCAGGCCACCGTCCGCGAGGCGCCGTACGAGGTCACCGGTGCGGTACAGGCGCTCGCCCGCCGCGTACGGATCGGGCACGAACCGCTCCGCGGTCAGCGCCGGCCGCCCGTGGTAGCCGCGGGCCACCCCGTCGCCGCCGATGTAGAGCTCGCCGAACACGCCGACCGGCACCGGCCGCAGGCCCGCGTCCAGTACGTGCAGCCGGGTGTTGGCGAGCGCCGAGCCGATGGGCACCGGCCCGTCGCCGACCGGACCGGACAGCCGGTGGGCCGTGGACCAGACGGTGGTCTCCGTCGGCCCGTAGACGTTCCGGACCGTGCCCAGCGCCGTACGCATCCGCTCGGCCAGGGCCGACGGCAGCGCCTCGCCGCCGCACAGCGCCCGTACGTGGGGTGCCTGCCAGCCGGACTCCATCAGCTGGTGCCAGGTGGCCGGGGTTGCCTGGACGACCGTGACCGGCGCCGCGTCCAGCTCCTTCGCGAGCAGCGTGCCGTCCCGGGCGGTCTCCCGGTCGACGACCCGCACCGTCGCTCCGCACACGAGCGGCACCAGCAGCTCCAGCACGGCGATGTCGAAGGATGCCGTGGTGACGGCCGCCACCGTGTCACCGGCCGTCAGCTCCAGCCTGCGCACCATGTCCCGGGTGAAGTTGGCCAGCGCCCGGTGCGGGACGGTGACGCCCTTCGGGCGCCCCGTGGAGCCCGAGGTGTACAGGGCGTACGCCAACTGCTCCGGTTCCGGTGCCGGCAGCGCGGGCGCCGGGTCCGCGCCCGGTGCCGCGTCCTCGGTCAGCGCGTCGAGGTCCACCACCGCGACCCCGTCCGGCGCCCCGGCCGGGTCGGGCAGACCCGACACCACCAGCACCCGGGCGCCGCTGTCCGCGAGCATGTAGCCGATGCGGTCGGCCGGGTACCCGGGGTCCACGGGCACGTACATGCCGCCCGAGCGCAGCACGCCCAGCAGCGCCGCCGGCAGCAGCACGGAACGCTCCGCGCAGACGGCCACGGCCGTCTCCGGACCCACACCCAGGCGGGCCAGCTCCCGGGCCAGCCGGCCCGAGACCTCCCACAACCCGGCGTACGTCAGGCTCCGTTCACCGTCTTCCACGGCGACGGCCCCCGGCGTACGGGAGACCTGCTCGCCGACCAGCACGGGGAGCGCCCGGCCGGCGGCCTCCTCGGCGACCCCGCCGGCCGCGTGCAGGATCCGGCGCTCCTCGGCCGCGCCCATCAGCGGCAGGGCGGCCAAGGGAGTGGCGGGATCGGCCACCGCGGCCGCGAGCAGTTCGGTCAGCGCCGAGGTCATCCGCTCGACGCTCTCCCGGTCGAAGAGGTCGGTGGCGAACACGGCCTCGCCGCGCAGCGTGCCCTCCTCCTCGACGAAGTACAGGGAGAGGTCGAACTTCGAGGCGCCGCTGGCCAGCGAGAGCGGTTCGACGGCCAGCCCGGGCAGCGCGGGCGGCTTCGAGGCCTCCTCGTCGAGCACCAGCATCACCTGGAACAGCGGGTTGCGGCTCGGATCGCGCTCCGGCCGTACCTCCTCCACCAGGCGTTCGAAGGGCACCTCCTGGTGGGCGTACGCGCCGAGGGCCGTCTCGCGGGCCCGGCCCAGCAGCTCGCCGAAGCCGGGATCGCCGGACAGGTCGGTGCGCAGCACCAGACTGTTGACGAAGAAGCCCATGAGCGGCTCCAGTTCGGTGCGGTCGCGGCCCGCGATGGGGGAGCCCACCGCCACGTCCTCGCCGCCCGACCAGCGGGCCAGGAGGGCCTGGAAGCCTGCCAGCAGCACCATGAACAGGGTCGCGTCGTGCCGGCGCCCCAGGTCGCGCAGCCCCCGCAGCAGCGGCTCGGGCAGCTCGAAGGAGAACTGCTCGCCGCGCCCGGACGGGGTGGCCGGCCGGGGCCGGTCCGTGGGCAGGTCCAGCGGGGCGAGCCCGTCGAGCCGCCCGCGCCAGTAGTCCAGGGTGCCCGCGAGGGCGTCGCCGCTCAGCCGTTCGCGCTGCCAGGACGCGAAGTCACGGTAGGAGACGGCGAGTTCCGGCAGCGGCGCGGCTCCTTCGAGGGTGCGGGCACGGTAGGCGGCGAAGAACTCCCGCCAGAACACCCCCACCGACCAGCCGTCGAAGGCGATGTGGTGGGCGACGATCACCAGCAGGTGCTCCTGCGGGGCGATCCGCACCAGCCGGGCCCGCAGCGGGCCGGCGGCAGCCAGGTCGAAGGGCAGCGCGGCATCCTGGGCCGCCAGCTCCCGCGCCCGCTCCCCGGCCGCCGCCGCACCCAGCTCGGACAGGTCGGTGAACAGCGGGGTGAACATCGAGGCCGGACCGGGCACGGCACGGGCCGCGAAGGCCCCCGCGCCGCCGTCCTCCCCGGTCGCACCGGTCTCCTCGATCCGCGAGCGCAGCACCTCGTGCCGGGCGACGACGTCCACCAGGGCGCCGAGCGCGGCCGCGGAATCGAGCTCCCCGGTCAGCCGCACGGCGCCGGGCATGTTGTAGTCGGGCCGGCCCGGCTGGAGCCGGTCCAGCAGCCACAGCCGCTGCTGTCCGAAGGACAGCGGTCCCGGCCCCACGGGCAGGGCGGGGATCACCGGTTCCGAGGCGCCCGCCGCACCCAACGAGGCCAGCGCCCGGGCCAGGTCCTCGGCCACCGGGTGCCGGAAGAGCAGCTGCATCGGGATGTCCAGCTCCAGCAGGGCGCGCAGCCGGGAGATGACCCGGGTGGCGCGCAGGGAGTGCCCGCCGCGCTCGAAGAAGTGGTCGCGGACCCCGATCGGGCCCTCCCCGAGCACCTCCTCCCAGACCTCGACGACCGTCCGCTCCAGCGGGGTGCGCGGAGCGACGTGCGTGCGGTGCCCGCCCGCAGTGCCGGCCTCCGGCGCGGGCAGGGCCCTGCGGTCGGTCTTCCCGTTCGGGGTCAGCGGCAGCGCGTCCAGCACCACCAGCGCGGACGGCACCATCGCGGCCGGCAGGGCCGCGCGTACGAAGTCCAGTACGGCGGCCGGATCGCCGCCGCCGTCCCGCCAGACCACGTACGCGGCCAGCAGCCGGTCGGCGCCCTCGCCGTGCGCGGCGGCCACCGCCCGGGCGACATCCGGATGGCGCAGCAACGCGGCCTCGACCTCGCCGAGTTCGATCCGGTGGCCCCGGACCTTGACCTGGTTGTCCCGGCGGCCGTGGAACTCCAGCACCCCGTCGGAGCGCAGGCGCGCCAGGTCACCGGTGCGGTACATGCGCGCGCCGGGCGGCCCGTACGGGTCCGGCGGATACGCCTCGGCGGTACGGGCCGGATCGCCGAGGTAGCCGCGGGCCACTCCGCGTCCGGCGATGAAGAGTTCACCGACCGCGCCCCGGGGCAGCGGTTCGAGGTGTTCGCCGAGCACGAGCACACGAGCGCCGGGCAGCGGCCGCCCGATGGGGATGCGGCCCGCCTCGATGTCGGCGTCCGTCACCTCGTGGTACGTGGTGGTGTTGGTGCACTCCGTCGGACCGTACTGGTTGACCAGCCGCAGCCGGCCGGGCGTGCCCAGGGTGTGCGCGGCGCGGGCCAGCCCGGGCGTCAGCGCCTCACCGGTGGTCATCACCAGCCGCAGGGCCGGGGACGGCCCGTCGGCGGCGGCCACGGCGGCGACCAGCGGCTCCAGCATCGAGGGGACGATCGACAGCAGCGCCGTGACCTCCTCGGCGTGCAGCAGCCGGGCCAGCGCGTCCGGATCCCCGGCCTCGTCCTGGGAGGCCAGGACGACCCGGCCACCGGTGGTCAGCGGGGCGAACAGGTCGCGTACCGACGGGTCGAAGGTCAGCGCCGTACGGGCGAGCACCGCGTCGTCGGGGCCGAGTCCGAAGGTGGAGGTCAGCGCCGCCAGGTAGCCGGTGATCGCGGCGTGCGTGACCGCCACGCCCTTGGGGCGGCCGGTGGACCCGGAGGTGTACAGCAGGTAGGCGAGGTGCGCGGGGGAGGCGAGGGCGGGCGGTTCCGTGGCGGGCAGGGCGTCCACCCGGTGCTGCTCGGCCGCCAGGTCCAGGTCCAGGACCGGCACGGCGCCGGCCAGGTCCGCGGGCAGCCCGCCGGGCAGGCCCGCCGTCAGCACCAGCCGGGCGCCGCTGTCGGCGAGGACCGTGCGGACCCGCTCGGCCGGGTGCCCCGCGTCGAGGGGCACGTAGGCGCCGCCCGCCTTCAGGACCGCGAGGACGCAGACCAGCATGCGCAGGTCGCGGCCGGCCAGCACGGCCACCGTGGTCTCCGGGCCGGTCCCGAGCTGCCGCAGCCGGTGGGCCAGCCGGTTGGCGGCCGCGTCGAGCTCCGCGTAGCCGGTGGTGCGGCCCGCACAGGTCACGGCGGGGGCGTCCGGCCGCAGCCGGGCCTGTTCGGCCACCAGCGAGTGCAGGGTGCGGGCCGCCGGCCGGTCCGCCCGCGGCCCGGACTCCTCCCCGAGCAGGGCGGCGTGCTCCTGCGGGGACAGTACGTCCAGCCGGGACAGGGGGGCGTCGGGGTCCTCGGCCGCACCGGCCAGCAGCCGCAGGTAGTGGCCGCCGAACCGCTCGACCGTGGCCCGGTCGAAGAGATCCGTCGCGTACTGCACCGTGCCGGTCAGACCACCCGGGTGCTCCGTCATCGCGAGGCTGAGGTCGAACTTCGCCGTCCCGTTGGACGTGTCGAGGCTCTCGACCTCCACACCGTCCAGCGGCAGGGCGGCCAGCTGCTCGGGATGCAGTTGGAACAGCACGTCGAACAGCGGGTTGCGGCTGAGGTCGCGCTCCGGCCGCAGCTCCTCCACGAGCCGGTCGAAGGGGACGTCCTGGTGCTCGTACGCGGCGAGCGCGGTGCGGCGCACCCGGCCCAGCAGTTCGCCGAAGGCCGGGTCGCCGGACAGGTCGGTGCGCAGGACGAGGGTGTTGACGAAGAAGCCGATGAGCGGCTCCAGTTCGGTGCGGTCGCGGCCCGCGATGGGCGAGCCCACCGCGATGTCGCTCTGTCCCGTGTAGCGGGCCAGCAACGCCTGGAAGCCGGCCAGCAGCACCATGAACAGGGTGGCGCCGCGCGCACGGGCCAGCCCGCCGAGCCGCTCGGCGAGTTCGGCCGGGACCTCGAAGACGTAGGCGTCGCCCGCGCCGGAGCGCACCTGCGGCCGCGGCCGGTCGGTGGGCAGCTCCAGGGCCGGGAGCCCGCCCAGGGCCTCCCGCCAGTGGGCGATGCCCGCGTCGGCCTCGCCGTTCGCCAGCCGGTTCTGCTGCCAGTACGCGAAGTCCCCGTACTGGACGCTCAGTTCCGCCGGTGCGGGACGCTCGCCGCGGCGCAGCGCCGCATAGGCACCGGACAGCTCCCGCCACAGCACCGGCATCGACCAGCCGTCGCCGACGGTGTGGTGCAGGACCAGGACGAGCAGGTGCTCGTCGTCCGCGACCCGCACCACGCGGGCCCGCAGCAGGGGAGCGGCGCCCAGGTCGAAGGGGGCGGCGGCGTCCGCGTGGGCCAGGCCGAGCGCCCGCGAGCGGGCCTCCTCCCGGGGCAGGTCCCCCAGGTCGGTGCGGACCGGTGCGAAGACCTCCGGCGCCTCCACGGTCTGTACGGGGCCCCGCGGGCCCTCGGTGATCCGCGAGCGCAGCACCTCGTGCCGGGCCACCACCGCGCTCAGCGCGGTGGCCAGCACGTCGGCGTCGAGCGGGCCCCGCAGCCGGGCCGCGACCGGGATGTTGTAGTCGGGGCGGCCGGGCTGGAGCTGGTCCAGGAACCACAGCCGCTGCTGGGCGAAGGACAGCGGCGCGGGCTCCCCGGCCGGCCGGGCGCCGATCGCCGCGACGGCGGTGGCGGTCACGGCCGTGCCGGCCGCGTCAGCGCGCAGGGCGTCCAGCGCCGAGGCGAACCGCTCCAGCGTGGGGTGCTCGAAGAGCAGCCGCAGCGGCACACCGGTGCCCAGGCGGGCGCCGAGCCGCGACACGGCGCGAGTGGCCCGCAGGGAGTGGCCGCCGAGCGCGAAGAAGTCGTCGTGGCGGCCGATCCGCCCGGTGCCCAGCACTTCGCTCCACACGGACGCGGCGAGTTCCTCCGTCGGCGTCACCGGTGCGGCGAACTCGGCCCGGCGCACCCCCTCCTCGGCCGGCGCGGGCAGTGCGCGCCGGTCCAGCTTGCCGTTCGGGGTGACCGGCAGCGCGTCGAGCGGCACGATCGCCGAGGGCAGCATGTACGCGGGCAGCCGTGCGGCGAGGGTGCGCTGCAGCTCGGCCGGCTCGGCGACCTGCCCCTCCGAGGGCACCACGTAGGCGACGAGGCGCTGCTCGCCGGGGGTGTCCTCGCGGACCACCACCGCGGCGTGCCCGACCTGCGGGCAGCGGGCCAGCTCGGCCTCGATCTCGCCCGGCTCGATCCGGTGGCCGCGGATCTTGACCTGCTGGTCGCTCCGGCCGAGGTAGTCGACGGCGCCGTCGGGGCGTCGCCGGGCGAGGTCGCCCGTCCGGTACATCCGGGCGCCCGGGGCGCCGTACGGGTCGGGGGTGAACTGCCGCGCGGTCAGGCCCGGCCGGCCCAGATAACCGCGGGCCACGCCGGTTCCGCCGATGCACAGCTCGCCGACGGCACCCTGCGGCACCGGGCGGCCGCGCTCGTCCAGGACGTAGAGGCGGGTGTCGTCCAGGGCGGTGCCGATGGGGATCCGGCCGTCCACGACGGCGCCGGCGCGAGGGTCGAGCCGGTGCCGCGTGGCGAAGGTGGTCGTCTCGGTGGGCCCGTAGACGTTGACCAGGACGGTCTCGGGTGCCCGCTCCAGGGCCCGGGCGAAGGAGTGCGGGGAGGCGGCCTCGCCGCCCGTCCACACCTCCCGCACGCGCGTCAGGAGCTCCACGCACTCCTCGACCACCAGGTTGAAGAGGGCGGCCGTCAGGAACAGCGACGTGATCCGGTGCTCCGCCACCAGCCGGGTCAGGGCCGCGGTGTCCACCCTGCCGGGCGGCGCCATGACCACCTGCCCGCCGGACAGCAGCGGCACCCACAGCTCGTACGTCGAGGCGTCGAACGACAGCGGGGAGTGCGCCAGCACCCGGCGGTGCGCGGAGCCGAAGGAGGTGTCCCGGGCGAGCGCCGCGACGTTGGCGTGCGTGACACCGATGCCCTTCGGCTCGCCCGTGGAACCGGAGGTGTACATCACGTACGCCAACTGGTCCGGAGAGCAGGGCGGGTACGGACCCGGTGCGGCGGCCGGGGACCCGTCCACGGGGGTCGCCTCCACCGGGTCCGTCGCGTCGAGCACCGGCACGGGCGAGGTGCGGACCGCCTCGTGGCCGGCCGTCGCCGGGTCGGCGAGCAGCAGGCGGGCGCCGGTCCGCTCCAGCATCCAGTGCAGCCGGGTGACGGGGAACCCCTCGCCGAGCGGGACGTAGGCCCCGCCGGCCTTCAGGACCGCCAGGATCGCCACCGGCAGGTGGACCGAGCGCTCCATCAGCAGGGCCACCGGCGCTTCGCGCACCACCCCGGCGGCGGCAAGCCGGGCCGCCAGCAGGTCGGAGCGGTGGTCGAGTTCGGCGAAGGTCAGGCGGTCGGCGCCGCAGACCACGGCCTCGGCGCCGGGGCTGCGCCGGGCCTGCTCGGCGAACAGCTCCACCAGGGAGGCCGGGGCGAGGTCCGGGCGAGCCGCGCCGTGGCCCTCGGCCGCGAGGCGGGCCGCGGTCGGGGCCGAGGGCAGCAGCTCGGCCGGCGGGCGGTCGGGCTCCTCGGCGGCCGAGGCCAGCAGCTCCAGGTAGTGGCCGAGGACGAGTTCGGCGGTGGCCCGGTCGAACAGGTCGGTGTCGAAGACGAGGGAGCCGGAGCAGGTGTCGGCGCCCTCGGAGACGAAGACGCTCAGGTCGAAGAGGGAGCCGCCGAAGTCGGTCCGCACGGGCTGCGCGTCCAGGCCCGGCAGCCGCAGCCCGGCCGTCTCGTCCTGCGCCGACGCGAACATCACCTGCACGAGCGGGTTGCGGTCGCCGACGCGCTCGGGGCTCAGGTGCTCCACCAGTCGGTCGAAGGGCACCTCCTGGTGGTCGTACGCGTCCACCGTCGCCCGGCGGACCCGGCCGAGCAGCTCGCGGAACCCCACCTCGCCCGACAGATCGGCGCGCAGCACCACGGTGTTGACGAAGAACCCGACGAGGGGCTCCAGTTCCACCCGGTCGCGTCCGGCCACCGGAGTGCCGACGGCGATGTCGGTGCGGCCGGCGTAGCGGGCCAGGGCGGCCTGGAAGCCGGCCAGCAGGGTCATGAACAGGGTGGCGCCGCCGCTCTCGGCGATCCCGCGCAGCCGTGCGGTGAGGCGGGCGTCGAGGGTGAAGTCCAGGCTCGCGCCGTCGCCGCTGCGACGGGTGGGCCGGGGCCGGTCCGCCGGCAGTTCGAGGGGTTCCAGCCCCGAGAGGCACTTCTCCCACCAGCGCAGCTGCCCGTTCATCGCACCCGAGGCGAACCGGTCGCGCTGGGTCCGGGCGTACGCCTGGTAGTCCAGCGGGAGCGCTGCCCGTACGGGGGGACGGTCCGCGAGCAGGGCGGCGTAGCCCTCGGAGAGCTCCTGCCAGAGCAGGCCCATGGACCAACCGTCGGTCGCGATGTGGTGGACCACCAGCACCAGCAGGTGGTCCTCGGGGCCGAGCCGGATCAGCAGGGCGCGCAGCAGCGGGCCCGCCGCGAGGTCGAAGGGTCTGCGGACCTCCTCCAGGGCCAGGGCGTGGGCCCGCTCCTCCAGCTCCGCGAGGGGGGCGCTGCCCAGGTCCAGCACCGGCAGCGGGACGGCCGCCGGCGCGGGCAGGACCACCGGGTGCGGGGCGCCGTCGCGCTCCGCGAAGACGGTGCGCAGCGGTGCGTGGCGGGCCACGACGGCCGTCAGGCTCCGGCGCAGCAGGTCCGGCCGGAGGGGGCCGCGCAGCCGGACGACCTCGGGGATCGCGTAGCCGGGGGTGCCGTCCGTCATCCGGTCCACCAGCCACATCCGCTCCTGGGCGAACGAGGCGACGGGTGCGGGGTCGAGGCCGTCGCCGGCCGCGGTGGCAGTGACAGTGGCGGGGGCCGTCTCGGTGGCCGCACCGGCCGCCGAGTCGTCCAGCGCGGCGCGCACACGGCGGCGCAGCAGCTCGCGGGCGGCGGCCAGCCGGCTGTCCACGCCGGCGGGCAGGCTCTCCTGGGTGGTCACGAGGTCTCTCCCTGAAGTACGAGTGAAGGAACGCCGTCGGTGGCGCCGTCGGTGGCAGTGCCGGTGGCGGTGCCGGTCTCGGGGTGCGCGTCGAACGGGGCCGCTTCGGCCTCCAGTTCGGCCAGCAGCACCGTCTCGACGGCGGTGGCGAGGGCGGCGACGGTCCGCTGTTCGAAGAGGGTGTGCAGGGGCAGGTCCAGGCCGAGGGACTGGCGCAGCCGGGCCGCCACCCGGGTGGCGCTCAGCGAGTGCCCCCCGAGGGCGAAGAAGTCGTCGTGGCGGCCGATCCGCGGGGCGTCCAGTACGGAGGCCCACACCATGGCGACCAGTTCCTCGGTCTCCCCGGCGGGCGGCTCGTACCCGGTGGCGGCCGCCGTCGCGGCGGGCGCCGGGAGCGCCCTGCGGTCGAGCTTGCCGTTCGCCGTGACGGGCAGTCCGTCCACGACGACCAGCACCGGCACCATGTACTCCGGGAGGGAGCGCGCCAGTTCGGCGCGCATCGGCTCCGGGTCCGGGGGCGGGGCCGAGCCGTCCGTCCCGGCCTCCGGGACGACGTACCCGACGAGCCTGCGCTCGCCCGGGACGTCCTCGCGGACGACGACCGCGGCCCGTCCCACGCCGGGAAGGCGGCCCAGCGCCGTCTCGATCTCGCCGAGTTCGATCCGGAAGCCGTGGATCTTGACCTGGTCGTCGGTGCGGCCGAGGTACTCCACGGAGCCGTCGGCCCGGTGCCGGGCCAGGTCACCGGTGCGGTACATGCGCGAGCCCGGCGGGCCGAACGGGTCCAGCGGGAAGCGCTCCGCGGTCAGCGCCGGGCGGCGCAGGTACCCGCGGGCGAGGCCCGCGCCCGCGAGGAACAGCTCGCCCGCCACGCCCACCGGGACGGGCCGCCCCCGCGGGTCGAGCACGTACAGCGAGGTGTTCCAGATCGGCCGGCCGATCGGCACGGGCCCGCTCTCCTCGCGGAGGCAGTCCCAGTGCGTGACGTCCACGGCCGCCTCGGTGGGCCCGTACAGGTTGTGCAGGGGCACGTCGAGCACGTCGAGGAAGCGGTTCTTCAGCTCCTCCGGGAGGGCCTCGCCACTGCACACGACCCGCCGCAGCGACCGGCAGCCGCCCGCCTCCGGGTGCTCCACGAACGCCGCCAGCATGGACGGGACGAAGTGGACGGTGGTGATCGACTCCTCCTGGATCACCCGCGCGAGGTAGGCGGGGTCCTTGTGCCCGCCGGGCTCGGCGACGACCAGGGCCGCACCGGTCAGCAGCGGCCAGAAGAACTCCCACACCGACACGTCGAAGCCGAACGGGGTCTTCTGGAGCACCTTGTCGTCCGCCCCCAGCCGGTACCGGTCCTGCATCCACAGCAGCCGGTTGACGATGGCCGAGTGCTCGACGACGACGGCCTTGGGCCGCCCGGTCGACCCGGAGGTGTAGATCACGTACGCGGGCTGCGAGGGCAGCGGCGCCTGCACCGCAGCACCGCCGCTCCCGCCGTGGACGGCCCCGGGATCCAGCCGCGGCAGGTCCGCGGCGGCCGGCAGCGCGGCCGCCACGCCGTCGTCGGCGAGCAGCAGGACGGGCTCGGCGTCGGACAGCATGTATGCGATCCGGTCCGCCGGGAGCGAGGGGTCCACGGGAAGGTAGGCCGCCCCCGACTTCAGCACGGCCAGCAGCGAGACCACCATCTCGGTGGAGCGGTGCAGGGCGACCGCCACGATCCGCTCCGGACCGGCGCCCCGGGCGCGCAGTTCCCGGGCCAGCCGCTCGGCACGGGCGTCGAGTTCGGCGTACGACAGGCGCTCGCCCCGGAAGACGGTCGCCGGGGCTCCGGGCGTCCGGGCCACCTGCTGCGCGAACAGCTCCACCAGCGTGGTGCGGGGGACGGGCACGGCGGTGCCGTTCCACTCCCGGATCAGCCGGTGCTGCTCCTCGGAGAGCAGGTCCACCTCCCCGACCGGGGTGGAGGGGGCGTCGGCGACGGCCGTCAGCAGCCGCTCCAGCGCCTCGCCCAGGCTGCGGGCCGTCCGCGCGTCGAGGACGTCCGTACGGTGGTCGAGGTGCAGCCGCAGCCGCTCCCCGGGCAGCACGATGAGGTTGACGGTGTAGTGGGTGGCGTCCGAGCCCTCCACCCCGGTCAGCCGCGGCCCGCCGGCCAGGTCCCGCATCGACTCCAGGTCGAGCGGATAGTTCTCGACGACGACCGTGGTGTCGAAGAGGGTGCCGAGTCCGGTCGCCCGCTGGATGCCGGCGAGGCCGACGTGCTGGTGGTCCATCAGGTCCGCCTGCTCGTCCTGGAACCGGGCGAGCGCGGCCAGCAGCGGCTCGTCCTCCCGGATCCGGAACCGCACGGGCAGCGTGTTGATCAGCAGCCCGACCATGTTCTCGATGCCCGCGACGTCCGCGGTGCGCCCGGAGACGGTCCCGCCGAACACCACGTCGTCCCGCCCGGTCACCCGGCCCAGCAGCACCGCCCAGAGGCCCTGGACGACGCTGTTGAGGGTGACGCCCGCGGTACGGGCCCGCGCGGTGAGCCGCGTCGTCAGCTCGGCCGGCAGTTCCACCGAGGTCCGCTCGGGCAGGGCGTCGATCCGGTTGGGGTCGGCCGCGCCCAGCAGGGTCGGCTCCTCCAGCCCGGCCAGCGCACCGCTCCAGGCGGCCTCGGCGGCGCGGTGGTCCTGGCGGGTCAGCCAGTCCAGGTGCGAGCGGTACGGAACGCCTTCCGCGGCCGGACCGGTCGCCTCCGAGCCGTCGGACCCGGCGTATCCGGTGAGCAGTTCGCGCAGGAGCACCGCCGAGGACCAGCCGTCCCACAGGATGTGGTGGTTCGTCATGATCAGCCGGTGCTCGTCGGCGCCGAAGCGGACCAGCGTGAAGCGCACCAGCGGGGGCCGCTCCAGGTCGAAGCGGCGGGCCCGGTCGGCCGCCAGCAGCCGTTCCCACTCCCGCTGCCCGTCCGCGGTCCCGAGAGCGCCGAGGTCCACCGTCTCCCAGGGCGCCTCGACGGATTCGAGGACGACCTGCACCGGGCGGTCCAGCCCCCGGTCGGTGAAGGCGGAGCGCAGTGCGGTGTGGCGGCGCAGCAGCCGGTCGCACGCCGTCCGCAGCGTGCGCTCGTCCAGGGGGCCCTCCAGGGTGAGGACGAGCTGGCCGGTGTAGGCGTCCATCGCGCCCGTGTCGAAGGCGGCGTGGAAGAAGAGGCCCTCCTGGAGCGGTGAGAGCGGCAGCACGTCCACGAGCCCGGCGTGGCGTGCGGACAGGGCGTCCGTCTCCGCCTGTGTCAGCCGGACCAGCGGCAGGTCGCGGGGGGTGAGGCGGCGCGGCCGGGCGGCGCCCGTCCAGGTGGCCAGCAGGCGCAGGGCCTCGCCCCAGGCCGCCACCAGTTCGTCCGCCTCGGCGTCGGTCAGCAGGGCGGGCGGATGGGTGACGACCGCGGTGAAGGAGGGACCGTCGGCGCCGTCCACAGCCATGGCGTCGATCTGCAGGACGTGCTCGACGGGCATCGCCGGGTCCACGTCGGCCCGCAGCCCGCCCGCCTCGGGGGCCGGGCTCCAGGGCGCCTCGTCCCCACCGGAGAACCGGCCCAGGTAGTTGAACAGGATCCGGGGGCGCGGGAGTGCGGACAGTTCCGCGGCGGTCTGCGGATTGAGGCGGCTCAGCAGACCGAAGCCCGTGCCGTGGTCCGGTACGGAGGCGACCACCGTGTGGATCCGGGCGACCAGCTCGGCGAGCGCGTCGCCGCCCCGGGCCGCGGCGTCCAGGTCGAGGCCGTCCAGGTCGAAGCGGACCGGGTGCTGGGTGGTGAACCAGCCCACGGTGCGCGCCAGGTCGTGGCGGCCGGTGCGGTCGGCGCGGCCGTGGCCCTCCAGGTCGACCAGCAGCGGTCCGGCGGCGGCAGCGGGGGAGCGGAGGCGGTGGGCCGCGAGGACCAGCCCTGCGAGCAATACCTCGGTCGGCCCGGTGCGCAGCGCGCCGGGGACCCGGGCCAGCAGCGGTCCGGCGACCTCTGCGGGCAGGTCGAGCGTCAGCGTGCGGGTGGTGCCCGCGGTGTCCCGCACCGGGTCGGGGACCCGGTGCCACGGGGCCTGCGGGTCCGGTGCCGTCCCGGCGGTCTCCAGCATCGAGCGCCAGAAGGGGAGTTCGGCGAGCACCTCCGGGGCGTGCGCCTGAAGCTCGAGGTGGTGGGCCCAGGCGCGGAACGACACCTCCCCGTCGTCGGCCGGAAGCGGACGCCCGGCGACGGCGGCCTCCCAGGCCGCGGCGAGGTCCGCCGTCAGGATCCGCCAGGACACCCCGTCCACGGCCAGGTGGTGCACGCACAGCAGCAGCCGGTCCGGGGACGCCCCACCGGCGTCGAAGCGGACCGCCCGCAGCATCACCGCGGCCGCGGGGTCCAGTTGCCCGGCCGCGTCCAGCGCCGCCTCCGCCGCGGCCGCGGCGCGGGCGGACTCGTCCGGCCCCGTCACGGCGACGGTGCGGTAGAGCCGGGACACGTCGACCGAGCCGGGCTCGCCGACCGTGCACACCGGCCCCTCGGGGCCGGCGGCCACGCCGAGGCGCAGCGCCCCGTGCCGGTCCACGACCGACTGCAGGACCCGTACGAGCATCGCGTCGTCCGCGCCCTCGGGCAGGGCCAGCACCATGGACTGGCTGAAGCGCCCGACGGGGCCCGGTCCGTTCAGCAGCCACCGCATGACCGGCGTCGCGGGCAGCGGGCCGCACGCGTCGAGAGCCGGCGTGGCGGCCCGGGACGTACCGGTGCCCGGCTCGCCGACGGCCGCGGCAAGGGCGGCCGCCGTCTTGTGCGCGAACACGTCGCGCAGCGTGAAGGAGAAGCCGTGCGCCCGCGCCCGGCTGGTCAGGGTGAGGGCGGTGATGCTGTCACCCCCGAGCTCGAAGAAGTTGTCGTCGGGAGCGGCGGTGGTGCCGAGGGCCTCGGAGAACAGCGCCGCGAGGGCCAGCTCGACGGCGCCGTACGGGCGCTCGGGGTGCTCCGGACGCGCCGCGGCCTCCGGTACGCGAAGCCGCGCGCGGTCCACCTTGCCGCCCGGGGTGAGCGGCAGCCGGTCCACCGCCACGATGGTGCGGGGCACCATGTAGCCGGGCAGCATCCGGCCCAACTCCGCCGTCAGGAGCTCCGGGTCGGGCGCCGGGCCGTCCTGCGGCGGCGCCACGAAGGCGACGAGCCGCCGGGTGCCGCCGGCCGGTGCGTGCACGATCACCGCGGCCTGCCCCACCGAGGGCTGCCGGCCGAGCACGGCCTCGATCTCGCCCAGTTCGATCCGGTGACCGTTGATCTTCACCTGCCGGTCGACCCGGCCGAGGAACTCCAGTTCGCCGCGCGCCGACCAGCGCACGAGGTCGCCCGTCCGGTACATCCGCGCACCGGGAACACCGGAGAACGGGTCGGGCACGAAACGGTCGGCCGTCATGGCCGCGCGCCCCGCGTACCCCTGCGCGAGCCCCGCACCGGCCACGCACAGCTCGCCGGTCGCCCCCGGCGGCAGCAGCCGCAGGTCCCGGTCCACCACGTACGCGCGGTGGTTGGCCATCGGCCGCCCGATCGGCGGGATCCGGCCGTGCGAGGGCGCAACCACCCGGTGCATGGTGACGGACACGGCGGCCTCGGTGGGCCCGTAGGCGTTCCAGACCTCTCGGCCGTCCACCGCCCAGCGGTCCACGGCGTCCCCGGACGGGGCCTCGCCGCCCGTGGACAGGAACCGCAGCTCGGGCAGGGCGGCCGGGTCCAGCAGCGGCAGGAGCGCCGGCGGCAGGTCGGCGACGGTCACCGCGTGCTCGGCGAGCAGCGCCTGGAGCCGGTCGACATCGACCCGCTCGGCGTCGGTGGCGAGCACCAGGGTGGAGCCGCTCAGCAGGGAGCCGAAGACGTCCAGGACCGACACGTCGAAGGACAGCGAGGCGAAGCCGAGGAACCGCTCCGCGCGCCCGGACCGTGATCCGTCTCCTGCTCCGGCGGTGTCGCCCGCGCCGCACAGCGCGAGGTGGCCGCGTACGAAGTCGACGGCCGCCGCGTGCGGGACGACGACGCCCTTCGGCTCGCCCGTACTGCCCGAGGTGTACAGCAGGTACGCGGCGGACGCCGGCGGCACCGCCGCGCCCGCGCGGCCGCCGTGCACCGCGTCGGTCACCGCTCCCGCGAGGACCACGGACGGCAGGTCGTGCGGCAGCCGGTCGCGGGTGCCGGGCCCGGCGACGACCGTACGCAGCCCCGCGTCCCGCACGACGTACGCGATCCGCTCCGGCGGCAGGCCGGGGTCGAGCGGCACGTAGCAGCCGCCCGCCTTCAGGACCCCGAGCAGGGCCGCGACCATCGCGGGGGAGCGCTCCACGCACACGCCGACCGGGGTGCCCGGCTCCACGGCCGGCCGCAGCCGGTCCGCGATGTCCTGGGCCCAGGCGTCGAGTTCGCGGTAGGTGACCTCCTCGCCGGCGCAGACCACGGCGACCGACTCGGGGGCGCGCGCCGCCTCCTCCTCGAAGAGCGTGTGCAGCAGCCCGCCGCGGGGAGCGCAGTCGCTGCCGCCCTCGGCGAAGGCGGCGAGGCGCTCCGCGTCCTCGGCGGTCAGGAAGGGCAGCGAGCCGACCGGGGCCTTGTCGTCGGCCGCGGCGAGCGCGAGCAGGAAGCGGGTGAACCGCACGCGCAGCGCGTCGAGTTCGTCCGGGCCGATGTCGGCGGCGTCGCCCTCGGCCTGCACGGTCAGCGGGCTGTCGCCGCCGCGGTCGTAGACGTTGAGGGAGACGTGCTCCACGGGGCCGACCGCGAGGTTGTGCGCGGAGGCGGGAGCGCCGGCGAAGGACAGCTCGTAGTCGAAGGACATGAGGTTGACCGCGGCGTCCCACAGGCGCGGCCCGGTCCCGGTGTACTCCTCGATCCGGTACCGCTGGTGGCGCAGGGCCTCCTTGATGCCGGCGGAGGTGCTCCGTACCAGTTCGCCGACCGTGGTGTCCCCGGTGACCGTCAGCCGCAGCGGCAGGACCTTGGAGAACATGCCGGGCGTCCGGCGGGCGTCCTGGGTGGTGCGGCCGGTGACCGGGAGGCCGAGGACCACGTCCTCGGTGGTGCCCGCGCGGTGCAGGTGGGCGGCGGCCGCGGCCATCACCAGCGCCGACCAGCGCGTCCCGTGCCGGCGCGCGGCCTCGCGCAGCGCACGGGCGTCGGCGGGGTCGAGCTCGCCGCTCACCCGCACCGTCGTACCGGACGCGGGCGCCGGGGCGCTGCCGGTGAAGGAGACGGGCTCGGGGGCGCCGTCCAGCCGGGCCCGCCAGAACTCCCGGTCCCGCGCGCACCGTTCGGAGCCGGCGTACTCCTCCTCCTCGGCCACGATCGGTGCCCACGGCGTGCTCTCGGGGGCCGGTACGGGCTCTCCCGCGACCAGCGCCGAGTACACCTCGGCGGTCCGCCGCGCGAGGATCGGGCCGGTGACCCCGTCGGCGACGAGGTGGTGGTAGCCCTGCATCCAGCGGTACGTCTGCGGACCGGTCCGTACCAGGAGGAAGCGGCACACGTCCCCGGTCATCAGGTTCGTCGGCCGGGCCAGCTCCGCCCGCATCAGCCGCTCGGACTCGCCGTCCGGGTCGGGGTAGCCGCTGACGTCGACGGTCACCATCCGCAGCGGCGGAGGTCCGGCGGGTATCTGGCACACCACTCCGTCCACCTCGGCGAAGCGCACGCACAGCGTCTCGGTTCCGGCCACCATCGTGCGCACCGCCTCGGCGAGCAGCTCCGGATCCACCGCCCCGCGGATCTCCAGGTACTCGCCGATGGTGTAGTCGAGGCGGGTGGGGTCGAGCTGCTGCGCGAACCAGACGCCGTTCTGCGGCGGGGTCAGGGGCAGCGGCCCGCGGTCGTGAGTGGCCATGCGGTGGTCAGTCTCCTCAGTCGGATCGGTCGATCAACGACGACGTGAGGCCACTGTCCGCGACGGCCGGACGGTCTCGAAAGTCCCACTAATACGCCTCTTGACGAGGCGCGATCCGCCCGGGGAAGTCCCCGGTACCGCATTCCCGTGACCGGCCCGAGGAGTTCGCCGGCGCAGGCCTGTCCGGCGCCGGCGAACACGCGAGGGGTCAGATGCGGTGGACCGTGTGGAGCTTCTTCGCGTAGGTGCCGGTGCCGTCGAGAAGTGAAGCGCCACCCAGGTCGGACATGGTGGGGCCGTTGCCGGTCTTGCGGCTGGACAGGAAGCGGCGCTTGCCGGTGGTGTCCGCCCCGAGGTAGATGCCCACGTGGTCGACGGTGACCGTCACCGTGTCGTCGCCGGAGTCGGCGTTGAACAGGAGCAGGTCACCGGGCTGGAGCTGCTGCGCGGCGGGCGGGTTCGTGCCGTCCGTCCGGTCGATCCGGGTGCCGGGCGCGTAGTCCACCATGTGGCGGGACTTGCGGGGGATGCGGGTCCTGGAGGTGTCCTCGCCGGCGGCCATGGGCACGCCCATGTGATAGCCGTAGACCATGCGCGTGTAACCCGAGCAGTCAAGGTTGCCGACCTGCTTGCTCGAAGGCCCTGTGTAGGTGCCGTCGGGGAAGGTCCAGCCGAGGTTCATGTACTCGTGGAAGTCCGCGCCCTCGTAGCGGTAACCCTGCGGATCCAGGTAGCCGTAGCCGGCCTCGCCCATGACCTGCTTGCCCGTTGCGGGGGTGGCGGCGGTGGTGACCGCGGGTGCTCCCGCGAGGAACATGGCCGCGTGGGCCAGAACGTCGGGGGCCGGGGAACCGGCCCAGCCGCGGATGATCTGTTCCAGGGCAGGGGTCCAGGTCCCGTCGAAGGGCGCGGGGAGAACGCGTACCCAGATGTCGTGGGCGACGGTCGGCGGTTGCTGCCAGGTCGCGGCGTCGACCTGGAAGCGGCTCACCACCAGCTTGACGGGCAGGTTCGTGCAGCCCTGGTTGGCCAGTGCCCTCAGGCCCACCCGCCCCTTGGGGAAGGTGGTGTCCGTGACGTCCGCGGCCCAGCCGGTGGGCTCGGCGGTGTCCGTGCGCCAGGCCTTGACCTGGATGCGGGCGCCCTCGCGGCGCACGCGGATCGTCCAGTTCGTGCCCGCCGGCACTGCGGTGGCGAGGGTGGTGGCAGCGGTCAACTGGGTTACGGTGTCCGCGACTTCCTTCTCGACGCGCAGTTCGACCGTACCCGAGGTCAGGAAGGACAGCCTGGCCCGGTAGTTGTTGTGCGTGTCCTGGTAGCCGAAGGACAGTGCGTACGAGCAGGCCTGGCCGGTCGGTACCTTGTCGAACCGCGCGACCGCGCGGACGTCGACGTCGGTGATCTCGTCGTCCCGGAGGGTGGCGTGGCGGCTCGCGTAGTCGGTGGTGAGCGCGATGGTCGCGCTGCCCGGCACCACCGAGTAGTCGGTGTCGACGGGCCCCGAGGTGGACCAGCTCCCGCCGGCGGGAGACGTCCCCCAGTACTTGCGATCCAGGACCGGGAGCGCCTGGTCGGGGAGGGTGCGCTGGAAGTCGTCAACGAAGGACTGCTTGTTCTCGCTGAAGGTGCGCCGGGGGCCCGTCAGGACGACGGTGCGCGCGCCCTTGGTCAGGATGGCCACGCGCTGGGAGCCGGCGGTGACCTCCAGACGCTCCGGTGTTCCCGGCAGCACGCTCGTGGTGAAGGAGGCGAGGGAGACCTGCGTGAAGTAGGCGGGATCCAGTGCGCCGATCGTGACGGAGGACCGGGGCGAGGTGAGCGACACGGGAGCCGCGGCCACGGCGGAGACGGATGCCGCGCGGGCGGGAGCGGCCGGAATCGAGGTTCTGGGCGAGGCCGCGGCGCTCAAGGCGCCGAGTGGAACGGAAGCCGCTGCGGAGGCTAAGACGGCAAGGACATTGCGGCGGGCAGTAAGTGACATGTGGTAATGATCCACTTGGTGCGATCCTCAGCGCCATTGCCCCCAGGGGCGCCTTGTCCGGCGGGCCGCAAGAGCTCGCCACGCCATCACGATCAGTACGTCCTGAGGTGCCTCCGGCAGGCGGCAGCGCGATCTCGATTTTGCGATCTACGGCACCGGACGCCGCGGACTCGGCCGACAAGATCCGAAAGAGACGGCCTGGCCCCGGGCCAGTGTGGGTTTCGGCGTGCCGTCATCGCTCATGTGCGCCCGCTGCCAGATCTCGTTCCAGCCGTACGGAATCTCCGGCACGAGCCGGTGCCGCTGCCCGCACGGACACGGCGCCGGCGCCCACGCGCACCGGCCGCAATGCTCGACCCATCCGTGCCCGGTCGAGTGCGGCTCCAACGGTCCCTCGTACCCGCAGGCCGGGCAGCCGGGCAGTTCGGCGCCGTCCAGGAGCGCGTTCTGCCGCCGGACGTACACGGACAGTCGCAGCGACGGGTGGCGGAACGGGGCGTCGTACCAGGCGCGGTCCGATCCCTCCCACCTGCTCCGCAGCCACCACGGCCTGGGGTTCGGTACGGCCCGCTGCCCGGCCCGCTTCTCCGCCCGACGCTGCGCGGCGTACTCCTCCGCCCGTGCGAGCCACAGCAGCCGCGCCTCGTGCAGTTCCTCCACCGCCCGCACCAACGCGTCCGGTTCCGCCTCCAGCCGCCGGGGGATGCCGGCGCTGAGCGTGAGGTGGTGGTACGTCGCCCGCAGGCCGTAGGGCGCAAAAAGGGTGAGGCAGGTGCGCAGGGCGCTGTGCCGCTGGTGGAGGAGGAGCCGGGCGTCGTGCACACGAGCCCGGTGGGTCAGGAAGCTGGTCATTCTGTGAGCTCGAGGTCCAAAGCCCGGGCCAGGGCGGCGGTGACAGCGGCGGCGTGCGTCGGGAGGTGCTTCTCGGCCCAGTTTCCGGCGACGCCGAGGAAGTCCCGCAGGTCCTGATGGGCACCGGTGACGAGCGTGCGTACCTGGGCCGTCGGCAGCTCGATCACCGGGCTGCCGTCCTTGGCGTGGGCGTCGAGAGTCAGCCGGACGCTGTCGCCGATACGTTCGGCCACCGACGACGGATCGTGGCCGAAGTAGGCGCAGCCGGTGCCGTCGAGGACTTCCAGCCAGTCCCGCCAGGTCTCCAGTCCGTTGCAGCAGCCCGGCTCGACGAGGACCGTGCCGGTGTCGATGTCGGTCACCCGGAACCCGCCTGCGGCGAACAGGTCGGGCATGGTGAGCAGCCCGTGCAGGAACGCGCCGAGCGGGTCGGTCGGGCACGGCCCGTGCTCCTCCTCCGGCTCGAAGTCGTTGCACTCGGCGATCCGCATAACCGCCGTGCCGACCTCCGCCGGAGTCAGCTCCCCGTCCAGAACGAGGTAGCCGTACGACGCGTGCTCGCCAACCGGCCAGAGCACGAAGTCGTCGGCAGCGAAGATCTCCAGAACGGGTTGCATCACCATCACATGGGGATGATGCCGGACCCGCTGCCACACCGCCACGGGCTTCAGCTGCGGTATCGGGCTCGGGCTGGACGAGCTGCGAGCCGCGCTGGACCCTGCCGGCGCATGCGTTCTCAACCGGACGGTAAACGACCCATTCGCCCCAGAGCATCTGAACTGGTCCGAGGCAGCCGGGGCGCGGCTGCCCATCTTGCCTAGCGGGTTTCCGTCGCGACGGGGTCGAGGAAGAAGAGGCACTGGTCCGCGTTGAATTCGCCTACTGTGGCCACGAAGTGAAACTTATCGCCTGCGCCGACGGTGGCGGGGATCTTGTTAGGGGCACCTGGTCTGAGGTGATAGGTGGGTCACGGCCCCACAGCGAGGCCCGCCACCAGACCGGACCACTGCTCGCGGTGGGCGGACAGGCCGGCCGCACCGACTGGCGAAGAGACGTGTTCCAACCCTGCGCTGTTCGGGCTGAGCTTGCTCTTCAACCTTGGGCTGGGCACCTGCTGTTTGGCCCGCCAGCGGGCCAGTGGCAAAGTGAGCCGGATGATCGGACACCTGTACACCGTTGTCATCGACTGCCCCGACCCGGATGAGCTCGCCGGCTTCTACGAGAAGCTGCTGTCGCTCTCGCGGCAGGCGGACACCGGCGACTTCGTCGTGCTTCAGAACGCGGCGGGCGCACCGGTGGTCCTCTTCCAGCGGGTAGACGACTTTCGCGCGCCTCGGTGGACGGACTCCGCGCGTCCTCAGCAGATGCACATCGACGTGATGGTCACGGACCTCGATACGGCTGAGGCCCAGGTGCTCGCCCTCGGTGCGACGCTGCTGGATGGTTCGGACAAGCCGATCGGTTACCGCGTCTACGAGGACCCCGTCGGCCATCCCTTCTGCCTGATCACTCCCGAGGGAGCCTGACCTCGCCATTCGGGGTCCGGCGTCGAGAATGATTCGCACTTAGCCGCTGACCTGGGCATTCTCCGGACACTGAGGCAGCCTTCGTCTGATCATGTACTCCGACCAAGGTGCACGTGATCACGACGAAGGCCGTGAAGGTGAGCCTGGCTGCCTGAAGCTGTTCCAGGGGAAGCGTCACGCTTCCGGGACGGGTTGTACGCGTGTCTGACCGGGCGCGGCGACGAGTTGTTCGAGCTGGCGGACGCGGTGCTGTGTGCGCCGGGTGCGGTGCACTCGGTGGTGGAGCTGACGCTGTTGCCCGAGCACCGGCGTGGGCACGGGCGATGTATGACGGCCTCGACCAGGGGCGGATCGACGCCGACCGGCTGCGGTCCTTGCTGGCCGGCCTGCCGCTGCCGCGGTTCCCGCATGGACGGTTGGTGCTGGCGGTGGACGTTTCGCCGTGGCTGCGGTCGGATGTGCCGTGCTCGCCCGAGAGGCTGTTCTGCCACGTCCATGGTCGGGCGGAGACGACCTCGCAGTTCATCCCCGGCTGGCCGTACTCGTTCGTCGCGGTGCTGGAGATGGGCGCACGTCCTGGACTCAGACCCTGGACGCGGTCCGCCTCGGTCCGGCCGACGACACCACGGCGGTCACCGCCGCCCAACTCCGTGGCGTCGTTGAACGGCTCACCTCGGCGGGCCATTGGCAGCCGGGTGATCCGGACATCGTGATCGTGGCCGACGCGGGATACGACGTCACCCGTCCGGCTTGGGTCCCTGCGGGATCTGCCGGTCGAGCCGGTCGGTCGGATCCGCGGTGACCGCGTGATGCGCCTGCCGACGCCCGGCGCGTTCAGCGTCAAGGTGCCCGAGGGCCGCCTGTTCCTGCTGGGCGACACCCGCGGCAACTCCGCCGACTCCCGGTACCGGTTCGAGGAGGCGGAGGGCGGAACCGTGCCCCTGTCGGCGGTGAAGGGCGCGCTCATCGACGAGGACGACCCGCTGGTCGTCGGCCTGAGGTCGGCCGTGCCCGTCGGCGGTGGGTTGCTGTTCCTGGGCGCGGTGTCCGGCGTCGTCGCGCTGCGGTTGCGCCGCCGAGCGGTGACGGCCGCGACACCGATGGCGGACACGGTGCCGGTGCCGGGAGTCTGAAAACAGCGCACTCCCTCGTCGAGCGCACCTTCAGGAAGTCGCCATGCCTCGCCGAACACCGGGCGAGATCAGGTCTCAGCTGCCGCTTCGGGACGCAAGCCATGCCAGACGGGCCGTCATACCGGGGCTGTCTGCATCGTCAAACCGACACATATTCCAGTTCGAGTGCGAGCGCGGCCTGTCCAGAGGTGACGTCGCGCTCGCATTCCGACGCTGGACTCTGCGGGCCGGGCGACCCCGTGATGCTGAAGAGTGGCACTACGGATATTCAGACGTCCCCACCGGTCATATCCGCACACTGCTCGAAGTGGCGGCATGCAGCCTGCGGGCCCGGGCTCGACGAGAGCTGCGAGCCGCGCGACCAGACCCGCGCTTGCGAGGCAGCACGCGACGCCATCGCCGCCGGTGGCCGGGTGATGGTCCGGGACAACGAGGCGCCTCATTGGATGGTCGCCGGCATCGCTGCGACGAGGCTGAGGCGGTCGTTGAAGATCGGTCTGACGACCCTCGGCCTCGACGAGACCGTTGAGATCCTGGCCCAGCACCGAGGCGAGCAATTCCGCACCGGCATCATCGACGCAGCAGACCGGTCGTGGTCACTGGCCCGGGACGGCCTCGGCCCAGTTGCGGTTGACGGTCTCTCTCGCCTTCTCCGTCTGGGCCTCGGTCGGAAACGTCGGCGTGCCCTCGACCGTCGGCAGTTTGTCCGCGGCGGCCTTGTCGAGGGTGCCGTTCTCCTTCATGGCCTCCATGAGGACGGGGCGTGCGAAGGCTCCGAGCCGGAGGTTCTGGCCCTCGGGGCTGAAGACGTACTCCTGCCACAGGCGCGCCGCCGCGGGGTGCGGGGCGTCCTTGTTCACCCCGTTCGCGTAGTACTCGGCGAAGCTGCCGTCGAACGGGATGGCGGTCCTCCAGTCGACGTCCGCGCCCTTCTTGCGGAAATCCTCGGCGTATCCGAGGTTCAGGAAGTCCCAGTCGATGCTGATCGGGGTCCGGCCCTCTGCGATCGTGGCCGGGGTGGATTCGACCGGGATGAAATTGCCGTTCTTGCTGAGCTCGGCGAAGAAGTCGATGCCGGGCTGGATGTCGTCGAAGGAACCGCCGTTCGCCAGGGCCGCCGCGTACACGCCGGCGAAGGCGGAGCCGGACATGGTGGGGTCGCCGTTGAGCGAGACCTGGCCCTTGTACTCGGGCTTGCGCAGATCGGCGAAGGTGGAGGGGCAGGTCTTGACGCGCTTGGCGTCGCAGCCGATCGAGACGTAGCCGCCGTAGTTGTTGTACCAGCGGGCGCGCGGGTCCTTCTGTTCCTCGGGGATCTCGTCGAACGCGGCGACCTCGTACGGAGCGAGCAGGCCCTGCCGGGCCGCGGACTCTGCGAACGAGCCCCCCACGTCGATCACGTCGGGGGCGCGGCCTCCGCCCCTGTGCTCCTTCAGGGCGTTGATCTCGTCCTGGCTGGTACCTTCCGGGTTCTCCACCTCGACCTTGATCCCGTACTTCTTCTCGAAGCCGTCGATCAGTGCGCCGTAGTTCGCCCAGTCCCTGGGGAGCGCGATCGTGTTGAGCGAGCCCTCCTTCTTCGCCGCCTCGGTCAGCGCCGCCATGCCTCCGGCGTCCGCGGCGGAGGTGGCGACCGCGGGTGCTCTGGGCGCGGCGGGGGGCTTTTCCCCGCAGGCGCCGAGGGGCGCCGCGGCGAGGGCCAGGAAGGCGGCGACGGAGGCTGTCCGGAGGCGAGGTACGGGCACAAAGGCTCCATAACGGGCGGTCGCGTACTGATCGAGGCCAGCGTACGTTCGGCGGCCTCGGCAGCGCAGTCCCAGACGGTGGTGTCCGCCGTCTTCCCCGCAGCTGCCGTACCGGGGCGTCCTCAGAACCCCTCGTCGTCCCACCCGGCCAAGAGTGCCTCCCCGAGATCCATCGCGGGCGGTGCGGCCCCGGCGTGCAGGGCCTGCTCACTCCAGATGATCTTGCCGCGGGCGGTGTAGCGGGTGCCCCAGCGCTCGGCGAACTGCGCGACGAGGAACAGGCCGCGGCCGCCCTCGTCGGTGGTTTCGGCCCGGCGCAGGTGCGGGGAGGTGCTGGAACCGTCGGAGACCTCGCAGACCAGGCTGCGGTCGTACAGCAGCCTCACCCGGATGGGCTCGGTGCCGTAGCGGATGGCGTTGGTTATCAGCTCGCTCAGGATGAGTTCCGTGGTGAAGGCGATGTCCTCCAGGCCCCAGTCCGCCAGGCGGCGGGCGCAGGCGTTGCGCACCGGGGACACGGCCGCCGGGTCGGGGGACACGTCCCACTCGGCGATCCGGTCGGGGTCCAGCCGGCGGGTACGGGCCACCAGCAGCGCGACATCGTCGCTCGGCCTGGTGGGAAGCATCGCGTCGATCACCACGGTGCAGGTCTCCTCCGGGGTGCGGGCGGGCCCGGCCAGGGCGGCGCGCAGCGCTGCCAGGCCCGCGTCCGGATCGCGGTCGCGGCTCTCGATCAGCCCGTCGGTGAAAAGGGCCAGCCGGGAGCCCTCGGGCAGGGTGAGCGTCATGGTCTCCATGGGCAGACCCGCGCCCAGGCCGAGCGGCGGGGAGACCGGGACCTCGGGGAAGGACACGGTTCCGTCGGGGCGGATCAGAGCGGGGCCCGGGTGCCCGGCCGTGGCGGCGGTCACCTGCCCCGAGACGGGATCGTAGATGGCGCACAGGCAGGTGGCTCCGGTGATCCCCTGCCACTCATGCTCATCGGTGTCGATGTGGGTGACCAGCTCGTCCAGGTGGCTGAGCAGTTCGTCCGGAGGCAGGTCGAGGGTGGAGAAGTTGTACACGGCGGTGCGCAGGCGGCCCATGGTGGCGGCGGCGTGCAGACCGTGGCCGACGACGTCGCCGACCACCAGGGCCACCCGGGCGCCGGGCAGCGGGATGACATCGAACCAGTCGCCGCCCACCCCGGCCTGGGCGGCCAGGTAGCGGTGCGCGACCTCCACGGCGGACTGCTCCGGTACGCCGCGGGGCAGCAGGCTGCGCTGCAGGGTGACGGCCATGTTGTGCTCGCGCGTGTAACGGCGGGCATTGTCGACGGACAGCGCCGCCCGGGCGGTCAGCTCCTCCGCGAAGGACACGTCCTCCTCGTCGAACGGGGGCGAGTCCTGCCCCCGCCAGTAGCCGGTCATCCCCAGCACCACGCCCCGGGCCCGCAGGGGCACGACGATCAGGGAGTGGATGCCGTGGTCCAGGATCTGCACGGCGTTGGCCTGGTTCTGGGCCCGCCAGCGTTGGCTGGTGCGCAGGTCCGCCTCCAGGACCGCGCGCCCGCCCGCCAGCCCGGCGGCCATGGGACCGGTGGGAGCGAACCGGATCAGGTCGCCCACGGGGGACAGCGGGTGGTCGCCACGCAGGCCGACGACGGCGGTCCGGCGCATCTCGGTGATCGCCTCGGGCGGCTCCTCGCCGCGCAGCACCGGGTCCAGCAGGTCCACCGTGACCACGTCGGCGAACCGCGGGACCGCCACCTCCGCCAGTTCCTCGGCGGTGCGCTCCACGTTCAGCGTCGTGCCGACCTGCACACCCGCGTCGTAGAGCAACTTCAGCCGCTCGCGGGCCACCTCGGCCCTGCCGGAGAGTGCCCGCAGCTCGGTGGTGTCGCGCAGGGTGACGACGGTCCCGGCCTGCCCGTAGGGGGCGGTGGGGCGGATGTTCACCGCCAGCAGCCGGTCGGCCGCCATGTGCAGCTCGTCGGTCGCGGAACGGCCCGAGGAGATCTGGTCGGCGATGCGTTCCTCCAGACCCAGATCCGTGACGGGGAGTCCTTCGGCGTCCGCCGGCAGATTCAGCAGCCGCCGCGCCTCGTCATTGGCCAGCAGCAGCCGTCCCCCGCCGCCGATGATCAGTACGCCCTCTCGCACCGCGTGCAGCACGGCGTCGTGGTGCTCGTACATCCTCGTCATCTCGGCCGGCCCCAGGCCATGGGTGCGGCGCAGCAGCCGGCGGCTCACCAGAGCCGTCCCGCCCGCGGACAGCGCGAGCACCAGGGCCGCGGTGCCGAGGACGACCGGCAGCTGCCGGTTCACCATGCCCTGCACGTTCTGGACCGTGACCGGGGAGGAGACGATGGCGATGACGCGGCCGTCGGGGGCCTTGACGGGGACCACCGAGACCACGGACCGCCCCAGGGACCCTTCGAACGTCTCGGTGAAGGACTTGCCGGCCGCCGCCTTGGAGAAGGGGCCGACGACGTACTTCCCGATCTGACGCGGGTCGCTGTGGGTGAGGGTGAGCCCGTCGAGCGTGTACACGTTGATGCCGTCGACTCCGGCGATCTTGCGGGCCGCCTCGGCGCTCGGCTGGAGCACGGCACTCGGATGAGCGCTGCGCAGCGCCGGAACGATTCCCGGGGATTCCGCGAAGGTTCCGGCGGCGGCGAGCGTACGGTGCCGGGCGTCCAGCATGGCGGCGCTCTGGGACTGCACGACGAGCGCCACCACTGCGGCGGCGACGAGAAGTACCACGACGGCCAGCTGCAGGAGGAACACCTCGCCGGCCACGCTGCGCACGCTCAGCAGGGACGACAGACGCTGCGGCCGCCGCGCCCCCCTTCCCTCGGGGGCCCGGCCCGGCTCCTGGTGCTCCTGGTGGTGTCCCGGGCGGGGCTGCCGAGGGGGAGTGGAAGAGCTCGTGGTGGAGCTGAGCAGCCGATGCCGGAAATATCCAAGGAGGTTGCTCATACTCCATTTTCTAACCTCTCCGGCTTGTCGGCAGCGGGGAGCGACGGCCGCCGTCGACCGGGCATGCACCCGCCTCCGAAGACCTGGAGAACGCTGACCCGGCAAGCGAATCGTTGTACGCTCCGGAGAACGCCCTTGACCTGCGGGAAGCAGGCAGGGAGCAGACACATTGGGAGTATTCGCATGCTTCGTACCATGTTCAAGTCCAAGATCCACCGGGCCACCGTCACCCAGGCCGACCTGCACTACGTCGGCTCCGTGACCGTCGACGCCGATCTGCTGGACGCGGCCGACCTGCTGCCCGGGGAGCTCGTCCACATCGTGGACATCACCAACGGGGCGCGGCTGGAGACCTACGTCATCGAAGGGGAGCGCGGGTCCGGGGTCATCGGGATCAACGGCGCCGCCGCGCACCTGGTGCACCCCGGGGACCTGGTCATCCTCATCAGCTACGCGCAGGTCGAGGACGCCGAGGCCCGGGCGCTCAAGCCGCGCGTCGTGCACGTGGACGGTGACAACCGGATCGTCGAACTGGGCGCGGACGCCTCCGCCCCGGTGCCGGGTACGGATCAGCAGCGCAGCCCGCACGCCGTGGCTGTCTGAGGGGAGTCGGGGACATGCCGATCGAGTACAGGGACGACCGCGAGGCCGGACGGCTGCTCGCCGTCGAGGACGGGGCGGTGGTCGGCCACATCGCGTACTTCGTGCTCGCCGACGCGCCGCACGCCCTCGTCGCGGTGCACACCGTCGTCGAGCAGGGCCACGAGGGCCGCGGCATCGCGGGCGGGCTGGTGAAGACCTTCTACGGGATCGCCGCCGCCGAAGGGGTGCCCGTGGTGCCGCTCTGCCCGTACGCGGCGAGCTGGGCCGCGAAGCACCCCGACGAGGCGCCCGAGCCGACTGCCGAGGTCGTGCTGGCGGCCAAGGTCCAGCTGGCCTCGGACACCCGCCTCGGGTGACCGCTCTGCTCCTGCTGCACACCTCACCCGCGCACGTCCCGGTCTTCGACGCCCTGCGCGACCGGAACCATCCGGGGGCCGTACTGCGGCACCTGGTCGCGCCGGAGCTGCTGGACCGGGCCCGCGCGGCAGGGCCGGAGTCGGTGGCTCCGGCCCTGCGGGCGCTGCTCGCCGAAGCCGAAGCCGAAGCCGAAGCCGAAGCCGAGGCCGGAGCCGAGGCCGAAGCCGGGTTCGGGGCTGTGCTGGTGACGTGTTCCACCATCGGGGCGACCGCGGAGTCCCTCGCTCCGGCGCTCGGCGTCCCGGTGCTGCGGGTGGACCGGCCGATGGCGGCCGCCGCGGTGCGCGCGGGCACGCGCATCGCCGTACTGGCCACCGTGGAATCGACGCTCGCCCCGACCCGGGAGCTGCTGGCCGAGGAGGCCGGCGAGCGGCCCGTGTCCATCCGTACGCACCTGGTTGCCGGGGCCTGGGAGCGCTTCGAGGCGGGCGACACGGACGGGTACCTGGCCCGGGTGGCCGAGGCCGTCGGCGCCGTCACCGACGCGGAGGTCATCGTGCTGGCCCAGGCCTCCATGGCCGGGGCCGCGGACCTGGTCACGGGAACGGTCCCGGTTCTCTCCAGCCCGGCTCCGGGCCTGGCCGCGGGCCTGGCTGCAAGCCTGGCGATTCGTTCGGCCCCGTAGGCAGGCATACCCGCCGCAATCGCGGGAAAGTGGCCCCTATGGTGCGAAAGCAAGACGCAGACGCAGAAGAGACGCAGCCGCCCGTCCCGGGCCCCGACCCCGTTCCGGATCCCAGCCCGTTCCCCGACCCCGAGCCCATGCCGCGGCCCGTGCCGCCCGTGCCCGGCCCGGTGCCCGAGCCGGACCCGATCCCGCCGCCGCCGGGGCCCGCGCCGATCCCCCAGCCCGGGCCCCTGAGCTGACCTACGAGCGGACTTCGGAGCGGTCGCCGCTCCAGAGGGTGTGGAACGAGCCCTCGCGGTCGGTCCGCCGGTAGGTGTGCGCCCCGAAGAAGTCCCGCTGCCCCTGGGTGAGGGCCGCGGGGAGCCGCTCCGCGCGCAGCGCGTCGTAGTAGGCCAGTGAGGCCGAGAACGCCGGCACCGGAATGCCCTGGCGCACGGCCTCCACCAGCACGGACCGCCAGCCCTCCTGGTCCGCCGCGATCTCCTCGGCGAACCGCTCGTCCGCCAGCAGGCTCGGCAGCTCGGGCCGGGCGTCGTAGGCCGCCCGGATCCGGTCCAGGAACGCGGCCCGGATGATGCAGCCGCCGCGCCACAGCGAGGCCACCGCGCCCAGGTCCACGTTCCAGCCGTACTCCTCGCTGCCGGCCCGGATCTGGTGGAAGCCCTGGGTGTACGAGACGATCTTCGACGCGTACAGCGCCTGCTCCACCTGCGCGGCGAAGGCCTCCGCCGCCTCCGGCGCGAGCGCGGCGGCGGTCGGCCCCGCGAGCCCGCGAGCGGCCGTACGCAGGTCCGCGTGGCCGGAGACCGCACGGGCGAAGACGGCCTCGGCGATCCCCGACACCGGTACGCCGAGGTCGAGGGCGATCTGCACGGTCCAGCGGCCGGTGCCCTTCTGCTCGGCGGCGTCGGCCACGATGTCGACGAACGGGCGGCCGGTCTCGGCGTCCGTGTGCGCCAGCACCTCCGCCGTGATCTCGATCAGGTACGAGTCCAGGCGCCCGCGGTTCCACTCCCGGAAGGTCTCCGCGATCTTCGCGGGGGAGTAGCCCGCGACCTCGCGCAGCAGGTGGTAGGCCTCGGCGATGAGCTGCATGTCGGCGTACTCGATGCCGTTGTGCACCATCTTGACGAAGTGTCCGGCGCCGTCGGGCCCGATGTGCGAGGTGCACGGCGTCCCGTCGGCGGCCTTCGCCGCGATCTTCTCCAGCAGCGGGCCGAGGGAGGCGTACGACTCCCTCGAGCCGCCCGGCATGATGCTCGGGCCGAGCAGCGCGCCCTCCTCGCCCCCGGAGATGCCCACGCCCACGAAGTGAATGCCCTGCTCGCGCAGTTCCCGCTCCCGGCGCCGGGTGTCCTCGAAGTGCGCGTTGCCGCCGTCGATGATGACGTCGCCCTCCTCCAGGAGCGGGGCGAACTCGCGGATCACGGCATCGGTCGGCTCGCCGGCCTTCACCATGATGACGATGCGGCGGGGGCGCTCCAGCGCGTCGACGAACTCCTTCGCCGACTCGGCCGCCACGAAGGTGCCCTCGTGCCCGAATTCCTTTACTAGCGCCGTGGTCTTGGCGGCGGTGCGGTTGTGGACGGCCACGGTGAATCCGTTGCGGGCGAAGTTGCGTGCGAGGTTGCTGCCCATCACCGCGAGTCCGGTGACGCCGATCTGGGCTGTGCTGGTGCTCATCGTTGCGCTCCTGCGTGCTTCGGTGTGCCTTCGGTGGGCGGGGAACACCGACGCTACCCCCACGCGGACCGGAACGGATCTCCCGGCCGTCGAGACACGGTCAAGTTCCTCTGGCATGCGCCCCGTTGCGCCTCTTGTCATGCCCTGATCGCGACGTTAGGTTGTGCGGTTCCTGATGTCTTCGATGGGGGCTCCCATGGGTGTACGGGGCCGGCACCGCCGGTATCAGCCGAGCAGCATCAACCGGGCCTCGCTGGCCGTCACCGCCGGCGGCGCCGGGATCGCGCTCCCGCTCATGGGCGCCGGAGTGGCCCACGCGGCCTCCGTCGACACCTGGAACAAGGTCGCGGCCTGCGAGTCGACGAACAACTGGCGCATCAACACCGGCAACGGTTACTACGGTGGCCTCCAGTTCAGCCAGAGCACCTGGCGGGCCTTCGGCGGCACCGCCTACGCCCCGCGCGCCGACCTGGCCACCAAGGACCAGCAGATAGCGGTGGCGGAGAAGGTGCTGAGGGGTCAGGGGCCCGGCGCCTGGCCCAACTGCGGGAAGCAGGCCGGGCTCTCGCGCAGCGGACCGGCGCCGGCCGTCACCCCGCGGGCCGAGGCCCCGTCCCAGCCCAAGGCGCAGACCCAGACCCAGACCCAGCGTCAGGCGCAGGTACCGGCGCAGGGCAGCGGTCCCCGCCCGACGGGCACCTCCGTCCTGCCGAACCCGTACGTCGTCGCGCCGGGCGACTCGCTCTCCGCGATCGCCACCGACCGGCGCGTCGAGGGCGGCTGGCAGGCGCTGTACGAGACCAACCGGAGCACCGTCGGGGACAACCCGAACCTGATCTTCCCGGGCCAGCGGCTCACCCTGCGCGTCACCACGGCACCGGCCACGCCACCGCCGCCCCGCCAGGACCCCGAGAAGCCGCCGCGCACCGCCGACCCGGTGAAGCCCGTGGAGCCGGCCGCCGAGAAGCCGGCCGAGAAGCCCGCACCGAAACCGGTCGAGAAGCCCGCCGAAAAACCGGCCGAGAAGCCCGCGCCGCAGCCCGCCTCAGCGCAGCAGAAGCCGGATGCGGGCGGCTTCTCCGCCCCCGTCGACGCCGCCCTCGGCACGGCCTACCGCGTCTCGGGATCCTCCTGGTCCAGCGGCTACCACACGGGCGTCGACTTCCCGGTGGCGACCGGTACCACCGTCAAGTCGGTCGGACCCGGCCAGGTCGTCTCCGCCGGCTGGGCCGGGGCCTACGGCTACCAGGTCGTCATCCGGCACACCGACGGCCGGTACTCCCAGTACGCGCACCTCTCCGCCCTCGGGGTCAAGGCCGGTCAGCAGGTCTCCGGCGGCCAGCGCATCGGCCGTTCCGGCTCGACCGGCAACACCACCGGCCCGCACCTGCACTTCGAGATGCGCACGGGACCCGGCTACGGCTCCGACATCGACCCGCTGAAGTACCTCCGCGGCCACGGGGTCCGCATCTGACCCGCGCACCTGCGAGGGCACGACGGTGAGCAGGATCAGGCCGGCCGCCGCGAGTGCGGCGCTGGCCACGGCCGCCGTCGCGCCCGCGGCCCCGTACCGGAAGCCCTCGTCGAACAGCGTGATGCCGACCGTCGCCGCCACCACCGGGTTGACCACCGTCACGGTGGCCAGCGGCGCGGTCAGTCCCGCGCCGCGGTAGGCGGCCTGCGACAGCAGCAGCCCGAAGGCCGCCAGAACCGCGATCGCCGCGAGGTCGGGCCACAGGCCGGGCAGCGCGCCCGGCCCGAAGGCCTCGGCCACCGATTTGGTGAACACCGAGGCCATGCCGAAGGCCGTACCGGCGGCCGCGGCCAGCTGCACGCTGTGCAGCACCGCGCGGTGCATCCGGTGCGCCGCGAGGAACAGCACCAGCACCGCCCCCGCGGTCACCACGAGCAGCACGCTCCGCTCGCCCCCCGCCAGCGCCTGCTCCGCCCGCCCGCTCCCGCCGGTCAGCGCGAGCAGCCCGGCCAGGCCGACCGTGGTCAGCACCGCCCCGCGCCAGGCGGCCGCACCCGCCCGGCGCCGTACGAACACGGCGGCCATCGGCAGGGCGAAGACGATGGTGAGCGCGCCGAGCGGCTGGACCAGGCTCAGCGGCCCGTAGGCGAGGGCCACCACGTGCAGCAGCGCACCCAGGCCGTTCAGCCCCACCGCCACCCACCAGACTCCCCGGCGCAGCGGGGCGTACCGGCGGTCCGGCGTGCTCGCCGCGACCCGTTCCTGGACGATCGCGCCACCCGCGTACGCCAAGGCGGACACGAGGCACAGCAGGACCGACAGCGCCAGTGCACTCATAAGGTCCACAATGCCCGACCCATCTGCGCTATTCCTCCGCCCACAGGTGGTGATCAGTCATACTCCCGGCGTAGTACGGGAGTACGCAGCGTGGCTGTGAGCGGTGCGGAAAGCGACCCCTATGGTGCCCCGCAGTCACCGAAGCGCCCCGTACGGTGACGCTCCGCTCGCGGTGGGTGAGGGGCCCGTGATCGGGTTTGGCTCCGGGCGCGCGGGATCCGTACAGTTTCCCTTTTGAGGACTTCCGCAGCAGGCGGATGCGGACGAGTGATCAAGGAACGGCAGCGGCAATGACGGTGACCGAAGACAGCCAGGACTACGGGCACGCCTACGGGCCCGGTATCGAACCCGACCGGCTGGCCCTCTGCCTCAGCGTGCTCGACGAGCTGGACAAGCTCGACGTCGACCACCCCGACGCCATCACCGTACGCCGCGCCACCGCCGGCCTCTACCGCACGGTCAAGCAGCGCCGCCGCCAGGAGCGCCGCGCCGCCAAGACCGCCAACGACAAGGCCGTCACCGAGGCCACCGCCACCGGCTCCGCCGAGCGCATCGACGACGAGACCGAGGGCATCCTGCCCTCCTCGGTCACGGAGGCCGGCCGGATCGCCGGGATACTCCAGCGCCCGCGCTCCTGCTACGTCTGCAAGACGCGGTACATCGAGGTCGACTACTTCTACCACCAGCTCTGCCCGGAGTGCGCCGTCGAGAACCGGACCCGGCGGGAGGCCCGCGCCGACCTGACGGGCAAGCGCGCGCTGCTCACCGGCGGCCGGGCCAAGATCGGCATGTACATCGCACTGCGGCTGCTGCGCGACGGCGCCCACACCACGATCACCACGCGCTTCCCCAAGGACGCCATCCGCCGTTTCAAGGCGATGGAGGACTCCGCGGACTGGATGCACCGCCTGGAGGTCGTCGGCATCGACCTGCGCGACCCGGCCCAGGCCGTGGCCCTCGCCGACCAGGTGGCCGGGTCCGGTCCCCTCGACATCCTGATCAACAACGCGACGCAGACCGTGCGCCGCCTGCCCAGCGCCTACGCGGCGCTGGTCGAGGGCGAGGGCGCCCCGCTCCCCGCCGGTGAGCTCCCCGCCCACCACGTCATCGGCGCCTTCAACTCCGGTGCGGTCGACGGCCTGACGGCGCTGCCCGTCGGAGTGAGCGGGCTCGAGGCGCAGAAGGTCGCCGACCTCGCCCTGGTCGCGGGCAACGCCAGCCTGGAGCGGCACCTCGCCGGCACCGCCATCGACGCGGGCGGCCTGCTGCCCGACGTCGTCGAGAGCAACACCTGGGTGCAGACCATCGACCAGATCTCCCCCGTGGAGCTGCTCGAGACCCAGCTGTGCAACTACACGTCGCCGTTCATCCTGATCAGCGCACTGCGGCCGGCCATGGCGGAGGCCGCCCGGAAGGCGGCCAACGGGCGGGCGTACGTCGTGAACGTATCGGCGATGGAGGGTGTCTTCGGCCGCGGCTACAAGGGCGCGGGGCACCCGAACACCAATGCCGCCAAGGCCGCGATGAACATGGTGACGCGGACCAGCGGCCAGGAGATGTTCCAGACCGACCGCATCCTGATGACCTCGGTCGACACCGGCTGGATCACCGACGAGCGCCCGCACTTCGACAAGCTGCGCCTCGCCGAGGAGGGCTTCCACGCCCCGCTCGACCTGGTCGACGGCGCGGCCCGGGTCTACGACCCGATCGTCCGCGGCGAGGCCGGCGAGGACCTGTTCGGTGTCTTCCTCAAGGACTACGCCCCGGCGAACTGGTAGTCCCGGAGCCGCCTCCCCTTCAGGGGCGGCCCCCGACCGGCCTTCTCGACCCCCTCGGCGCACCGAGGGGGTCGAGTGCGTTCCGGGCGGGCCCGACCGGGCGGGCCCCGGCGGCGACCAAGGCCAGCAGGGGCCGCCAGTCCTCCAGCACGCCCGCGTCCAGGTCCGCCGCGGCGGCCGAGTCCCGGGCGTGCCGCAGGGTGGCCACGGCCTCCGCCTCGGCGTCGGGGTCGGCCCCGGAGCCCGGTTCGGCGTCGTGGCGCGCGCCGGTCGCGCCCTCCCCACCGGGGGTGCCCGACAGCCGTAGCAGCCGGGCCACCCGCTCGCCCAGCAACGGGCGGATCGCCTCTGCCGCCACCCCGACGGTAACCGTCCCGTCACTCAGACGGAGCAGCTGCCCGATGTCGTGGAGCAAGCCCGCGAGCTGCAGTTCCTTGTCGAAGGGGTGCGAGCGCCGCAGCAGGGCCGCGGTCCGCAGACCCCGGTCGTCGGGGCCGCCGTGCAGGAGCTCCATCAGCTCCAGCACGCTTGTGACGTACGGCACTTGAGCTTCGGGCACCCCGGACTTCGCCACCGCCGACCCCCTCCGTCACACCCTGCGCGTCCGGGGTCGAGCAGATCACCCGTCACGTGCCCGTAGCCCCACGACTTGCTGAACCAGGAGCGAAAGTAAGAGGGCGCAGCGGATTTTGCCTTCCTATCGAGCGGAGGTCCGCTCATATGTGTACTCTGGGGCATCAAGACGGCCCCCATCCGGGCCGCGCTCCACTAAGGCGCCACCGCGTCCGGAAACCCTTTATCCCTTGCCCGGCTTGCGGTCGCCCGCCGGGTTGCGCGACGCAAAGGAGTGCGCGGTGACTGAAAAGACCAAGCCCGAACCGACGGTCATGGAGCGGACGGCAACCCGGGCGAAGCCCCGGACCGACGAACTCGGAAGCCTTGAGGTCTGGGCCCGATCCGCCCCGATCCGGCTGGCCGGCTACGAGGACGACCTGGCGGAAGCGCACATCCTGCCCGGTATCGACTAGCTCGCAGAGCGGTGCCAAGCGCCCCCGCGTGCCGACGCGCACCGGGGGCGCTGCCCTGCCCGCCGGGGTGTTTCCGAAGCCCCGGTCCGGCCGGGTTCCCCGACCGGCTACGCCCTGAGCGTCATCGCCCAGGGCGATCACCGCTTCCCCCGCCCCACCCGCCCCGGCAGGCTGACGTGCATGAAACTGCTGATGCTGGGTGGTACCGAATTCGTCGGACGCGCGATCACCGAGGACGCCCTGACCCGGGGCTGGGAGGTGACCGTCTTCCACCGCGGGAACCACGCACCCCCGCCGGGCACCTCCGCCCTGCACGGGGACCGCACCGCCCCCGGCGGCCTGGCCGCCCTCGCCGCGGGGGAGTGGGACCTCGTCGTCGACACCTGGGGCGGTGCCCCCACTGCGGTACGCGACAGCGGCCGCCTGCTGCGCGACCGCGTCGGACACTACGCGTACATCTCCAGCCGCTCGGTGTACGCGTACCCCGCCCCCGCCGGCCTCGCCGAGGACGGCCTCCTCGTCGGGGGCTCGCCGGACGCCGGGTCGACCGCCTACGCCGAGGACAAGCGGGGCGCCGAACTCGCTGCCGTGGACGCCTTCGCCGACCGCGCCCTTCTGGTGCGCGCCGGGCTGATCCTGGGCCCGTACGAGAACATCGGCCGGCTGCCGTGGTGGCTGAACCGCACCGCCCGAGGCGGTCCCGTCCTCGCCCCCGGACCGCGCGAACTCCCGCTCCAGTACATCGACGTACGCGACCTCGCGGGCTGGACCCTGGACGCCGCCGCGGCCGGGCTCGGGGGCGCGTACAACCTGGTCTCCCCGGCCGGGCACGCCACGACGGGCACTCTCCTCGACGCCTGCGCCGCCACCACCGGGGGTGGCGCCGACCTGCGCTGGACCGACCCGGCCCGGATCCTGGAGGCGGGCGTGGAGCCCTGGACCGAGCTCCCGATCTGGGTGCCCGAGGGGGAGGCCTACGACCACATGCACGGCGGTGACGTCTCCAGGGCGCTGGCCGCCGGCCTGAAGTGCCGGCCGGTCGAGGAAACCGTGGCCGATACCTGGGCCTGGCTGCGCACGCTCGGCGGCATCGCCCCGCAGCGGCCCGACCGGCCGGCCCCGGGCCTGTCCCCGGAGCGGGAGGCGGCGCTACTCGGGCTCTGAGCGGCGCGCGTCCGCGAGGCGGGTCGGCGGGAGGTACTCGCGCACCAGCGTGCGGTGCCACCAGGCCCCCGTCTCGCGCAGCTCCCGCCAGGTCGTGAACCGGTAGCGGTACAGCAGGGCCCGGACATGGACGGGCGGTGCGTCCGGGAACGGGTTGTCGCGCAGCAGCCGCAACGTGTCCCGGTCGCCCGCCAGCAGCCGCTCCACGAACGGCCCGAACCAGTCCCGCGCGTAGTCGGGGGAGATCGCCGCGAACCACATCAGCCAGTCCAGCCGCAGGTGGTACGGGGCGAACTGGCGCGGGATCCGGTGCGGTTCGCCCGGCTTGCCCTTGAAGCCGTACGCGCGCCAGTCCCCGTCCGCACGCGGCACCCGGTCCGCGGTGCCCTCCACCACCACCTCCATCCGGACCCGGCCGACCGAGCCGAAGGCCCCGTAGGTGTTCACCAGGTGCAGCGCGTCGAAGGAGCGGTTCATCACCTGGCGGCGCGAGACCATGTTGAGCACCGGGTGGCGGCTGAGGAACAGCACGAGGACCGTCACCGCGCACACCAGGACCACGAACCACACCGGAGCCGTACGCGAGGCGGCCGCCGGGGGAGGGCCGGCGATCCCGGTGAAGTCCACGGCCGAGACGGCCAGGGTGATCGTCAGCCAGTTCAGCCAGGCGAAGTTGCCCGACAGCACCAGCCACAGCTGCGTCGCGATGATGATCCCGGCGGCGTACGAGGCCACCGGCTGCGGGGTGAACAGCAGCACCGGGACGACCAGTTGGGTCACGTGGTTGGCCGCGCACTCCACCCGGTGCAGCGGCTTCGGCAGGTGGTGGAAGAACCAGCTCAGCGGCCCCGCCATCGGCTGCGTCTCGTGGTGGAAGTACAGGCAGGTCAGCTTGCGCCAGCAGGAGTCCCCGCGCAGCTTGATCAGTCCGGCCCCGAATTCCACGCGGAAGAGCACCCAGCGCAGCAGCCACAGCACCAGGACGGGGGGTCCGGCCCGTGCGTTGCCGAGGAACACGGCGAGGAAGCCCACCTCCAGCAGCAGCGACTCCCAGCCGAAGGAGTACCAGGTCTGCCCCACGTTCACGATCGAGAGGTAGAGCAGCCACAGCGCGGCCCACATGGCCATGGCCGCAGCCAGCGGCACCTCGTCCCCGGCCCCGGCGGCCAGCGCCGCGGCCAGTGCGGCCCCGCCCCAGGCGCAGCCGGCGAAGAGCCGGTCGGAGTAGCGCAGTTGGAAGAGGCTCGGGGCGCGTCGGAAGGACACGTACCGTACGTAGCGCGGTACGGGCAGCATGCCGTGCGCCCCGATCAGGGCCCGGAACTGCAGGGCGGCCCCGACGAAGGCGACGAGGTAGATCCCGGCCAGGGCCCGCTGGAAGACCAGCCGGGCGAGCCAGTATCCCGGTGCCGTGAACCAGTCCATCGCCTCCAGTATCGGACCGGTCAGCCGGTGGCGGCCAGCCTGCGCAGATGGTGGCCCAGCAGGCGGGCGTAGCGGAGCTGGAGGAAGGGGACGACCGGGCCGGCGAGGCGGGTGTACCAGGTGTTCGGGCGGCTGAAGGCGGTGACCGTGAACCACACCGTGCCGTCCGGGTCCATGTCCACGATGAAGGACTCCTCCCCGCACTCGGGGTGCCCGGCCAGCGTTCCGTAGGCGAAACCGATGCGGGCGGGTTCGTACGCGGTCCAGATCACCTGGCACGGAGCGTCGATCCGCAGCGGACCGAGGCCGATCCCGACGACCACCCGGCTGCCGGGCCGGACCGCGCCGACGTCTGCCTGTACGCGCATCCCCGAGGTCCGGTGGGCGTGGAAGGTGGTGACGGCGGTCCCGGCCCGCTCGAAGACGGCCCGGCCGTGCCCGAGGCGGGTGCGGTGGTGCAGGTGGTTGTAGCCGGCGGGCAGCGGCCGGTGGGCCGTCGCGCCCCGGTCGGGGTAGTTGACGGTGTCCCGGCCGGCGCTGATGAGGCGGGTCATGGCGAGGTCTCCAGTCGATCGGCGTGGGTGCGCGCGGTGGTGGGTGCGGTGGTGGTGGTGGTGGGTGCGGTGGTGGTGCGGTCGGGGGCGGTGGGGGCACCTGGGGTACGGGCGTCGGCGGCCAGCCGGCGCCAGGCGAGCAGTGAGCACAGGGCGAACCCGAGGGCGTTCCCGAGGCCGTGGGTGGCGGCCATCCAGGTCAGGGTGGGGTGCGGGATGCCGGTGGCCTCACCGACCGCCCACCACAGGGCGAGCAGCATGGTGGCCACGAGGACGACGGCCGAGGAGGCGAGCAGGATCCGCGTGGGGCGGTCCCCGGTCGCGGGCCGGATCTCCCGCCAGGTCAGCAGGGCCACGGCCCACATCCCACCGGTCAGGACCACCGCACCCAGCAGTTCGGCCCAGTCGTCGACGAAGTAGCCGAGGAGGACGAGCAGGGTGCCCGCCGGGACGCTGTACGCGGCCCGGCGCGTGAGCCCGCCGGTCCCGGCACGGCCGCCGAGGGTGCGGCACACCAGCCCGGCGACCAGTGCGGCGGTGAACCCGGCGAAGTGGAAGTGGGGCACGGTCAGCGCCAGGATGTCGAGGTCGAAGCCGAAGAGCCGGTACCCGGCGCGCTCTGCCACCAGGGCGGTGGCGGCGACCGCCGGTGAGACCAGGGCGGTGGTGACGGCGATCGTGGGCGGGTCGAGGGGGCGGGCCCGCAGCAGCCGGACCGGCGCGCGGACCGCGAGCGCCAGGCAGGCCACCGCGTACAGCGCGGCGAGCGCCGTGGCGGGCGTTCCGCGCGGCAGCCACAGGGACAGGGCTCCGGGGGCGGCTGCGAGCGGCCAGAGCCGGGCCGTCCGCAGGAACCGGTCAGGGTCGATGAGCCGCAGGCCGGCCGGGAGGACGTGGAGCATGCCCAGGGTGACGATCACGTTCACCAGTGCCGTCACCCTGAACTCCCCCGATGCGCTGCGGTCGACCGCCTTGAACGTGTTCAACTCGCGGTGGTGAGCCTACGACGTTCCTTGAACATGTTCAAGATGTGTTCCGGTTGCGGCTCTCGCGTGGATGGGGCAGACAAGAGGGAGAAATCGGGGCGAAAAGGGAGAATTAAGTGAACGGACCGTCACTTCCGACACCTCGTCAGGCGTCGCGTCGTCATGCACCCGCAGGCGCCGCCCTCTTCGCCCTCCTCGGCCTTCTCGCCGCGGCGTGCGGCAGCCCGGAGGAGCCGAAGGGGGCCGCCGGAGCGGAGAGCCAGGAGGTCTATCTCCAGCCGGTCGCCTCCGCCGGCCCCGACCCCTTCACCCCCTCCTCGGCCACCGCCGAGTCGGCCCCCGTGCAACCCCCGCTCCCCAACGCGACCGGCCAGGGCATCCGCACCGTCAACGCGGCCACCCCCGGCCTGTACGGCGGCACCCAGCGGCTCGGCAGCTGCGACGTGGAACAGCAGGTGCGCTTCCTGACCGCCGACGACGCCAAGGCACGGGCCTTCGCCGAGGCCTCCAACATCGAAGCGGCCAAGATCCCCGAGTTCCTGCGCGGTCTCACCCCCGTCGTCCTGCGCGCCGACACCCGGGTCACCAACCACGCCTTCCGCGACGGCGGCGCCGACGGCTTCCAGTCCGTCCTCCAGGCCGGCACCGCCGTCCTCGTGGACGAGCACGGCATGCCCCGGGTGCGCTGCGGCTGCGGAAACCCGCTGGCCTCCCCGCGCGCCGCCAAGGGATCCCCGGTGCACAAGGGCGACCCCTGGAGCGGCTACCAGGCCAACCAGGTCGTCGTCATCGAACCCACCACGCACGTGATCAACAACCTGGTCATCGTCAACATCGCCGACAACACCTGGATCGAGCGCAAACGGGGGGACGACGGCGCCCAGGACCGGCCGCCGAAGGCCCTGCCCGCCTTCGACCCGGCCGCCGGCATCCCCGACGGGCCCCTCACTCCGCCCGGGACCACGACCGGCGACCCCTGCCGGAGCCAGGCCGCACCCGTTGCGCCGAACGCAGCGCCGGGGCCGGTCCCCGGAGAGACGGACTGCCCGGCAGATCCGCAGGCCCCGCCGAGCTCCCCCGGCCAGACCCGGCCGCAGAACCCGGAAGTGCCCTCGAACCCCACCGCCCGGCCGCAGCAGCAGCCGCCCTCCGGCACCCTCCCTGCGGACCCCGAGTCCGGCATGCCGCCGCTGGACCCGGGCGAGCCGGGGTACCCGATGGAGCCCGACGGATCGGCCCCGCTGCCGAACGATTCCGTAGATCCCTACAATCCGGACATGCCGTCCGACCCCTCCACCCCCTACAACCCGTCCGACCCGTACGCGGACCCGGACCTGCAGCCGCAGCCGCAGCCCGCGGACGAGGGGGCCGCGCTGGAGAGCGCCTGACCGGCCCGTGTGTCATGGTGGATCGGTGCCGACCACCGTATCGCTGCCGGACGACTGGCCCGCACACCCGGACCGGTCGCTGTCGCTGAACCGCATGGGCAGTTTCGACTGGGACCTGGTCACCGGTCTCATGCACATGGACGAAGCCGCCCTCGACGTCTTCGACACGACCCCCGACGAGTACGACGGCCGGCCGGCATCGCTCAGCCCGCGCGTCCCTTCCACGGAGGGGCACCGCCTCGACGCCCTCGTCGCCTCCGCCCTCAAGAGCGGCGAGGACAGCTACGGCGCCTACTTCCGCATCCGCTGCCACGACGGCCGGCTGCGCTGGACGCACACCCAGGGCCGCGTCATGCGCAGCCGGGACGGCCGCCCGTACCGGATCATCGGCATCGTCCGGGACGCCACCGACGAGCTCAGCCACTCGGCGGAGCGGCTCGGCCTGGACGAGGAGCGGCGCCGCCAGACATCGGTGGTGGAGTCCACCACCGCCGCCCTCGCGCACGCCCGCACCGTGCGGGACGTCATCGACGTCATCGGCGACGCCCACGGCCTGGAACGGCTCGGCTCGATGGGCATGGTGATGGGCCTCGTCGAGGCCGGGCGGATCCACCTCGTCGCCGAGGGCCCGGAGGACAGCTTCGTCCCCGGCACCCGCTACACCCGCATCGACGAGCAGTACCCGATGAGCGAGGTCGTCCGCTCGCTGGAGCCGCGCTTCCTGAACTCGGCGCAGGAGTTCGCCCGGGACTACCCCGGGCTCTGGGCGAAGATCTCGTACATGCGGATCTCGGCGGCCGCCTACCTGCCGCTCATCGCCCAGGCCCGCCCGATCGGCGCGATCGGACTGCTCTACCAGGACAAGGACGGCTTCACCCAGGAGGAACGCAACCTGCTCGTCGCCCTGGGCAGCAGCATCGCGCAGAGCCTCCAGCGGGCCATGCTGCTGGAACAGGAGCACGACCTCGCGGAGAGCCTGCAGCAGGCCATGCTGCCGCGCCGGATCCCGTCGGTGTCCGGCGGGGAGATCGCCGTACGCTACCGCTCCGCCCGGATGGGCCGGGACATCGGCGGCGACTGGTACGACGTCATCCCGCTGCCCGGCGGCCGGGTCGGCGCGGTCATCGGCGACGTCCAGGGCCACGACACGCACGCGGCGGCGGTCATGGGCCAGCTGCGGATCGTGCTGCGCGCGTACGCCGCCGAGGGGCACTCGCCCGGCACGGTCATGGCGCGGGCCTCCGTCTTCCTGCACGAGCTGGACACCGACCGGTTCGCGACGTGCACGTACGTGGAGGCGGACCTCTCGACGGGCGTGCTCCAGCTGGTACGGGCCGGCCACATCGACCCGCTGCTGCGCACCCGCGACGGGGACTGCCACCGGCTGCCGGTGAGCGGCGGGATGCCGCTCGGCCTCTCGGCGGAGTTCGGCCGCCTGGAGTATCCGGTGACCACGGTGGAACTGGATCCGGGCGAAACGCTCCTGCTGTGCACGGACGGCCTGGTGGAACAGCCCGGCGCCGACCTGGACGACGGGATCCAGCTCCTCGGCTCCCACGTCCGCGGCGGACCGGCGGACCCGCAACTCCTGGCGGACCTGCTGGTCGAGCTCGCCGACGAACGCGGCGGGGACGACGACATGGCGCTGCTCCTGCTGCGCCGCCAGGTGGTGGCCGCCCCGGAGGGCGGCGGCCGCCTCCAGCAGCACGTGGCACCGGGCGACCCGGAGGCCCTGGTGGCCGCCCGGCACATGATCGGGGCGGCGGTGCGCGCGTGGGGCGCGCGGGAACGGGCCGACGAGATCGAACTGGTCGCGGACGAACTGATCGTGAACGCCCTGATGCACACCGACGGCCCGGCGATCGTGACCCTACGGGTCCTGGCGGGCCCCCAGCGCAGACTCCGGGTGGAGGTCGAGGACCGCTCCAGCGCCCTGCCGCGCCGCCGTGAGGCGGGCGAGTCGGGCGTCTCGGGCCGCGGCCTGATGCTGGTGGACCGCCTGGCGGACGTCTGGGGCGTGGAGCCCCGGGGCGGTGGCAAGTGCGTCTGGTGCGAATTCATCATGGGCTGACCCGAGGCCCCGGCCCGCGGGGGATCCGCTTCGGGGCGGCCTACAGGGTCGGCGTCGGCTGCCGTGCCGGGTCGCCGGGACCGGACCGGGGCCCCGGATGGGGGAGCGGGGCCGGGCGAAACTTGCGGCCGCGTTGCGGTGCCGTGCTCCGTCGGCACCTGCCGGGCACCACGCTGTGCGAGGGGCACCCGGCGCGTCGAACCGCTCGGCGGGGGGCGCCGAGTCGGGCGGGGGCGGGCCCGTCATCGACGAGCGGTACGCGGTGATTGCCCGTACCTGACCCCCGTGGCGGCTTTTCGTCCCCGATCGGCCGAAGAACTCCTGGCTCCTACACGCAACCGCCGGGTGGAATGGCCGTGCGCCGCCCGACAGGGCGCTACGCACCGTCGCTCACCCCGCGGCCGCCCACCGGCGCCGCGGCCGACGACCAGGAGCCAGGACTTGCACCGCACCTCTCGCCTCCGCACCTCACTCCTCTCCCTCGCCGCCGTACTGGCCGCCGCCATGACGGCAGCCGCGCCGGCCACTGCCGCACCCGCCGCCGCACCGGTCACCGCACCCGCGTCCGCCGCCGACGTCGGCCCCGTCGTGGTCTACCTGACCGGTATGGGCGGCGGCCCCCGGAACATCGCCGAGGCCGCCGCCCGGGACCACCTCGCCCGGCAGGCCGCCGAGCTCGGCTTCGCCGGCTCCCAGTGCCGGGTGACGGAGGGGCCGATCTTCCAGTACGTGACCGGCAACTACTACAACGCCATGATCAAGGCCACCTGCAGCGGTGATCCCGCGGTGAGCACCCCGACCCGCACCCTCAACCGCCTGATCGGGCCGAACGGCGAGCACATCAGCACCGTCTGGAACGTCCCGCCGGGCTACCGCGTCGAGGGCGGCCTCGGCCGGCTCTACACGAGCCCCCGCGAGGGGACGGTGCCGCTCTACCACTGCGTCGTCCGCAAGGACAACTTCCTCTCCGGCGACGTGAACTGCGAGGGCCAGACCTATGTCTCCCGGCTCGGCTGGTTCTACCCGGGCCAGCCGGCCGACGTGGGCAGCGCGCCGCTGATGCGCTGCATGGTCGGCAAGCAGCGGGAGTTCTTCGAGTCCAACGCCACGAACTGCGAGGGCCAGACCTCCGGCGGCCAGCTCGGCTGGATCTTCACCGGCTGATCCGACCACGACGCCCCGAGGCCCCCCGCCGCCCCACCGCTTCGGAAAGTCCGTTGCGGGCGCGGCGGGGGTCCGTGAGGATCGGGGGCGATGACCAACGCCATAGATGAAGTACGCCGATTCCTGAAGAAGGACGACCTTCCCGGAGCGGTACGGTCCCTGCGGCCGCACGCCGAGACGGCGCCGGTCCCCGAACTCGCCAAGGCCGCCCGGGCCCTGGCCGACGCCGCCGGGTTCAAGGACCTGGCCGGCGCCGCCAAGGCCGCCGCCAAGCGGCCCGGCGAGCCCCAGGCCCTCTACGACTTCGGCTACGCCTGCGTCGAGCGCGGCGTCGCCTTCCTCGCCGTCGCACCGCTGCGCGAGGCGCTCCGGCTGCTCCCCGACTCGCGGCCGCTCCTCGCCGAGCTGGTGTCCGCCCTGGAGGACGAGAACCGGCACACCGAGGCCGCCGCGCTGCTCTCCGGCCGGGGCGGGGAACTGCCCGCCTGGCCCGAGACGTACCTCCTCGTGCACCACACCCTGCTGGCCGGCGATCTGGACACCGCCGAGCGCGTCGGCCGCGGTCTGCCCGCCCCCGAGGACCCGCAGTGGTCGGGCGCCCACGACCGCCAGGTCCGCCGACTGGCCCGCACCGGCCGGGCCCGCCGGGCCCGGAGCGCGGCCGGCCATGCCGATCCGCTCGGCCGCACCGACCTGCGCGGCTGGCACTACGGCCTCACCGGCGGCCTCCTGGGCACCCTCTCCCCGTACGGCTGGGACGCCGGGATGACCGGCCGGTACGCCTACCTCGGGGACACCCACGAACAGTGCCGCCACGGCCTGGCCCGCCTGGCGCTCGCCCTGGAGGCCGCCGGGCGCCGGCCCGCCACGGTCTCGCTGCTGCCCGGCCGGTCCGACCGGATCCTCGGGCTCGCCGCGGCCCGGGTGCTGGAGCTGCCCGCCGTACCGTACGAGCCCGCCCGTACGGACACCCTCGTCGTCGCGTACGACCTGAACGCGGCCGATCCGGACCTCGTACGCACCCTGCACGCGCGAGCCGACGGGCAGATCCTGTCCGAGCACGCCACCTGCTGGACCGATCCGCCCGCGGTGAGCGCGGACTTCAGCACACTGCTGTGCCAGTTCGCCTCCCCGCCCTGGAAGGACGACCAGCGGCCCGAGGAGGAGATCGCCCTGGACATCGCCGCGGCCGCCGCCGGCCCGGACGAGGGTGACGGCGCCACCCCGCCCGACCCGGACGGGGCCTTCCGGGACTTCGCGGCCGCCGTCGCCGCCGACTGGCTCACGGCACCGCGCGACCGCGTCGCCTCACCCGGGCCGGTGCCCAGCTCGCGCTTCGCCTGAGGCGGCGGCAGGCTGGGACCATGCCGGAGCTGCCCGAGGTCGAGGCCCTGCGGGAGTACCTCGACGAGCACCTCACCGGGCGGGTGGTCGAGAGCGTCCTCCCGCTCGCCGTGAGCGTGCTCAAGACCTACGACCCGCCGCTCACCGCCCTCGAAGGGCAGCCGGCCGGGACCACCGCCCGGTACGGCAAGTTCCTGGCCGTGCCGGTCGGTGAGCTCCACCTCGTCACGCACCTGGCCCGGGCCGGCTGGCTGCGCTGGCAGGACACCCTGCCCGCGCAGCCGCCGCGCCCCGGCAAGGGGCCGCTCGCGCTGCGCGTCTCCCTCGTGGGCGGCGGAGGCTTCGACCTCACCGAGGCCGGGACCCAGAAGCGCCTCGCCGTGTACGTGGTCCACGACCCGCAGGAGGTGCCCGGCATCACCCGCCTCGGCCCGGATCCGCTCGCCGAGGGCTTCGACCGGGACGCCTTCGCCGCGCTGCTCGCGGGGGAGCGGCGCCAGATCAAGGGCGTGCTGCGGGACCAGAGCGTGATCGCGGGCATCGGCAACGCGTACAGCGACGAGATCCTGCACGCGGCGAGGGTCTCGCCGTTCAAGCTCGCCGCGTCCTTCACCGAGGAGCAGCTCACCCAGCTCTACGACGCCGTACAGGGCACCTTGCGCGAGGCGGTCGGCCGGGCCCACGGGGTGGCCGCCGGAAAGCTCAAGGCGGAGAAGAGGAGCGGACTGCGGGTGCACGGCCGGGCCGGGGAGCCGTGTCCGGTGTGCGGGGACACCGTCCGCTCGGTGTCCTTCGCCGATTCCTCGCTCCAGTACTGCCCCACCTGCCAGACTGGCGGCAAGCCGCTCGCCGACCGGAGGCTCTCGCGCCTCCTCAAATAGGCGGGCGCTGCGTAGACTCCCGCACCATGGCCGAGGAGCAGCAGCAGTCGCCGCCCCGGCGCGAGATCGTCACCGGGGTCCCCCGGGGCACCCGCCGCCGGGCGCCCGCGCACACTCCCGCCCGCTCGGAGATCTCCGAGCAGACCACCCTCGGGGCCACCTACGTACGGGCCCTCATGCGCAGCCAACTGCGCGCGGCGCTGGGCGCACTGGCCGCGCTCGTGTCCCTGGTGGGGTCCCTGCCGCTGGTGTTCGCGCTGTCGCACGACGCGTCGGGGCCGCTGATCTGGGTGGCGCTCGGCCTGCTGGTCTACCCGGTGATGTGGATCGTGGCCCGGTGGTACGTCACCCGGGCGGAGCGCAACGAGGCCGCTTTCACCGGCTTGGTGATGGATCCGGCCGACCGGGCCCCCTAGGCGTATTGACCAGCAGGGTTGTTGACGCGGCTGATGGGTGGGTGTCCCGTCCGGGGTGCGGGGGCCGGCGATCTGCGGCTGCGTTCCGTGTGGGTGCCAGTGATCGGAAGCGTTGCTGCAGGCGGGCACGCGGGCGGGGCCCGAGCGCCCCGCCCGCGTGCCCGCCGGGACGGTGTGTCAGACCATGGCGAGCCGGTCCACCAACAGCTCCACCCTCGGCTCGGCGTCCTCGGGCAGCAGGCGGCCCGCTCGGGTCAGGGTCGCCAGGCCGTGCAGCGCCGCCCAGAACACCTCGGTGAACATCCCCGGGTTGACGCCGTCTCCGGCGACCTCGGCGAGGCACTCGAACAGGGCGGCGAAAGCGTCCTTCAGCGGCTCGGGGGTGTCCTCCTGCGCGTACGCCAGGCCGCCGTCGAGCTGGAACAGGGCGTCGTAGACCGCCGGGTTGTGCTCGGCGAAGTCGAGGTAGGCGCGGGCGAGGGCGGCGACCCGCTCGCGCGGGCCGTTCGCTCTGGAGGCCGCGGCACGCACCGCCGCTGCCATCTCGGCGGCGCCTTCCAGGGCTACGGCGCCGATGATCTCGCGCTTGCCGCGGAAGTGGCTGTAGAGGACGGGCTGGCTGTATTCGATGCGCTCGGCGAGCCGGCGGGTGGTGACTGCGTCCCAGCCCTGCTGCTCGGCGAGTTCGCGGGCCGTCGCCACGATGAGGCGCTCGCGCTCCGCCCGTTCGCGCTCCTTGCGTTCCTGTACTGACATGAATCGATCCTAGCATCGCTAGACAACCGAGCGGCAGTAGTACTAGCGTTGCCTCATCACCAAGCAGCGCTAGCTCGGAGGGATCGTCATGCTCAGCACACTCGAGGTCGTCACCACCGTCGTCGTCGGCCTGATGGTGGGGGTGGAGTTCTCCGTCGCCTTCATCATGAACCGGATCCTGGACGCGCTCCCCGAGGACAGCGGCCAGCTCGGTCACGCCCACGGAGGCCGGATGCTCGGCGCCCTGATGCCGTTCTGGTACATCGGCTCGATCGTCCTCAGCGCGATCTGGGCCGTTGCCGGATGGCACCACCAAGGCGCCGGACTCGTCGTCACCGCCGCCGGGCTGCTGATCCTCAGCGTGGTCATGTCGATCCTGCTGCTCGTCCCGATCAACAACCGGAACAAGACCTGGACCCCCGAGAACCGGCCCGCCGACTGGAAGGAGCAGCTGCACCGCTGGAACCGCTTCCACTACATCCGCGTCGCCGTCATCGTCGCCGCGTTCACCCTGCTGGTCGCCGCCCTCGCATGATACCGCCGCTGCCCCGACCTGCACTGGTTCGCCCCTGTATGTCGACGGCTTCTGCCCCGTCAGGGTGGAATGCGGCTGCCGGTCAGATCCCACACTTGCGATCCCGGCAAGCTGCGCCTCTCGATCGGCCGCGTCCACGCGGCCTGATCGGGCCCCTCACGACTCGGCAGGCTCCAGGAAGCTCACCAAACTGACGAAGACTCGTACGGAGAAGGACAATGTCGCTGAAGAAGATCAACACCGCCCTGGCCGCCGCCTTCATCCTCTTCATCCTCTGGTTCGGGACGGAGTACATTCTGAGCCCGGAGACGACGGCGCCGGGATACGGCCTGCCGAGCTGGCCGTCCGGCGACGGCGACGGCTTCCTGATCATCAAGGGAATCCGCGACGTCGTCCTGGCCCTGGTTCTGGGCATCCTGCTGGTGACGGGTCACCGCCGGGCGCTGGGCTGGGTGCTGCTGATGGAAGCACTCGCCGCGTACGGTGACATGGTCAACGTGCTGGCCCACCACGGCTCCGTGGCCACGGCGCTCGGCGTCCACTGCCTGACCGCGACACTGATGGTGGTCAACGGCCTGCTGATCCTGCGCGAGACCCGCAACGTCGCGGCCGCTCCGGGAACGCCCGCCCCGCAGCCCGCCCAGCGCGGATCGGGCCGTGGCCAATCCATGGGCTTGGCCCCCGTTCCTGGCCCTGACCCGGTAGACCGTCGTGCGTGACGCGCGCAACTGACCGACGAAGAGTCGGAGTTCATCGAGCCTCACCTGCCGATCGGCGAGTACGGCCGTACCTCAAGACCTGCGGCAGCAGTTCGAGGGCGAGGTCCTCACCGCCCCGGACAGCTACCTCGCCGGCCCATACCGGCGCGACTCGTTGGTCACGACCCGATGTGCGCCCTGGTGGAGCCACAGGAGGACACCGCGCGGGTGGAGTCCGGTGGGGTGGGCCCGTGGCGTCCTGTTCGGTTCATTGGGCGGCGTCCGACGGCTCGTACCAGAGGCTCGCCATCGGGGAGTGCACGGTCCAGCCCAGCGAGGAGTAGAGCGCCCGGCCCTCGGGCGTGCCGACCAGGAGGCCGGTCCTTGCGCCGGCCTCGTACGCGGTGCTCTGCAGCGTGCCCATCACCAGGCCGCCGAGGCCCTTGCGCCGGTGCTCGGCTGCGGTCTCGACCTGGTCGACCACGACATGGGCGCCTGCCCGGGCGATCTGTCCGCGGGCGGCGAAGTGCCCGGCGTGCGTGCGGACCAGCACCCGGGCGACGCCGCCCCGGGTCCAACTGGTCAGCGTGTAACCGGCCGGCATCTCGGGACGCTCCGGTGCCAGGCGGCAGGTCATCAGAAAACCGGGACGATCGAGCCGCCAGTCCGGCCCGACCCAGGGCAGGACCGCCCGGTCCTCGGCGAACAGCTTCAGCCATGTCCCGGGCGCGCTCGTCGCGGCGACGATCTTGCGCACGTCGGCCTCGGAGGGCTCCGGCAGCACGTGCCGGGCGACGTGCTTGGACTGCCCGACGTCGATCGTCCACCCCCACGGCTCGTCGATCGGGTCCGAGCTGCCGCGGGAGACGACCCAGCCGTCGATCCACATCCGCACGAGCTCACTGATCCTGGTGTCCGGCATCGCCGCCCGCCCCCCTGAGTGGTAATAGGTGCTAGTTCATGGTGGAACTTACGTGAAGGGGGCGGGGTTTGACCACAGGAGCAGGTCGCTCGGCCAAGGGGCACGAGCGGTTCAGGACCCGCGGATGCGGATCGGCGTGCTGGATCCCCACGTCATCATGCCGAGGGCCGGATCGTGAGCTGATGGAGAACGCGGGTTCCGCTCGGTGCGCCCAGGGGTCAGAACAGATGCATCGCCAAGTGTCCCAACGGCAGGCCGAGTTGCCAGGCGGGGGTCCATACGCGGGCGTTTTCGTCCAGCCCGGGCGGGAGGTCGTCGTGGTCGGGCCTGCCGGGGTCGAGGTTCGTCGCGAACAGCTCGGTGCTGTCCAGCCAGCGCCACGCCGCCCGGGCCAGTTCCAGGTCGGGGTCCCCGCCGTCGCCGCGTTCCCGGGCCTCCTCGCCGAGCGCGAGGAACCGGGTGTGCACCCAGTCGCGCCAGGGGTGTCCGTACGCCGTGAGCGACAGCCACTCGTCGAGCTGCGAGACCACCCGGATCCCGGAGAGCTCGCCGGCCGCGTCCGAGAGGTAGATCGTCAGGGCGAGCGTGTCCCGTCCGGCCCGGAACTCCAGGGTGCTGACCGGGATCAGCCGGCCCGTGCGCAGCAGTTCGTCCGCGATGTACTCGGCGTACAGCCAGGCCATGGGCACCGCGAGCCCGCCGTCACTGGTGCCGTTACTACCCTCGGGCTGCACCGTTCCACCTTCTCCCGCGCGTCGAGCGTCCCGTCGTCAACCCTGAGCCTTCACCGAGCGGCTCGCGGAGCGGGGGATGTTTACTCAACTTGCACGCTCTAATGCCGAAAACGACGCGTTTTATGTCCGATCCGCATCCATTCACGGCGTTACCCGACCTTCCCCGCGGGCGGCGAGGTCAGGCGCCGAGATCGTACCCGTACCCGTGGAGGCCCTTCCGCAGGGCGCGGAGGGCGTAGTACGTACGGGACTTGACGGTGCCCGCCGGGATGCCGAGCTCCGCGGCGGCCTCGGCCACCGACCGGTCGCGGAAGTAGACCTGCATCAGCACCTCACGGTGCTCCGGTCCCAGGGACCCCACGGCCCGCCGGACGTCGATCGCCGTGACCGAACCGGCCACCGCGTCCTGGGGCTCGGGCGCCTGCTCCAGTCCCTCCGGGTCGACCTCCAGCGGCCGTGACAGCCGCGCCCGGCGGGCGTCGATCGCGAGCCGCCGGGCCACCGTGAACAGCCAGGGCCGCATGGAGTCGTGCCCGCTGGCCAGGGCCTCCGGGTGCTGCCAGACCCGTACGAGGGTCTCCTGCACGAGGTCCTCCGCGCGCTGGGCGTCCCCGGCCGTGAGGCCGACCAGGAATCCGAACAGGGCCCGCCCGTGGTCGCGCTGGAGTTCGGCCAGTGCCTCGGGATCCGTACGCGGGAGGGTGGGGGAGAGCGGCACGAGGGGCTCCTTCCGGGGTGCGTGGGGGGCCATGGGGGCGGCATGGGGCGGCGTCCCGTCCACCCTGACCTGCACGGAGCCGACCCGGAACCGTCCGGCCGCGGCGTTGCGCCCAAGCACCCGGGTCGGCCGCCGGGCGGCCGTGCGGGTCGGTGAACGGTCGAACGGCGCGGCGAACGGCAGACGCCGCCGCCGCCCGCCCGGTAGCTCTGCACGGCGACCCGGCAGCCCTGCGCTGATACCCGACGGCCCGACCCGGCAGCCCTGCCCGTGGTCCACGTCCGCTCGCGCCCGGGCGTGTCCGGGCGTGTCCGCCGTTCGGGTGGGTCCGTGCCGGTGCTGCGGATCCGTTCCTTGACTTACGGCGTGTAGTTGTATGGATTGCTTGTGATCACACGTCAGATAATCGCATTAATGGGAGTCGGGCACATGACCACGCGAATCCGGCCGCAGGTGCTCGCCCTCCTGACGGCCGTACTGCTGTCCGCCGCCGCCGGATGTTCGGCCGGCGGAAGCCCCGCACCGGCCCGCCTCGGGGAATCCGGCGCACCGGCCGCCCCCTCCAGCGCCGCCGGACCGTCCTCCGCCAAGGGCTTCACCCTGGTCGCGAGCGGAGACGTACTCCCGCACACCTCCGTCATCCAGCGCGCGGCGAACGACGCGGAGGGCGACGGGTACGACTTCAGGCCGATGTTCTCCGGCGTCAAGGCCGTGGTCTCCGGCGCCGACCTCGCCCTCTGCCACATGGAGACCATCTACGGCGAGGAAGGCGGGCCCTTCTCCGGCTACCCGGCCTTCAAATCCCCGCCGGAGGTCGCCGACGGGCTGAAGGACGCCGGGTACGACGGCTGCTCCACGGCCTCGAACCACACGCTCGACGACGGCGCCGCGGGGCTGCGCCGCACGCTCGACCGCTTCGACAAGGTCGGCCTGAAGCACGCCGGCTCGGCCCGCACGGCCGCCGAGGCGGCCACGGTCACCCTGTACGGCGCGGGCTCCGCCAAGGTCGCCCACCTCGCCTACACCTACGACACCAACGGCTATCCGCTGCCCGAGGGCCAGCCGTGGGCGGTCAACCCGATGAAGCAGGACAAGATCATCACGGATGCGCGGGCCGCCCGGAAGGCGGGCGCGGACGTGGTCCTGGTGAGCGTGCACTGGGGCACGGAGTGGGAGACCGCACCGGACGAGACCCAGCTCTCGCTCGGCAGGGCGCTGACCGCCTCGCAGAGCGGCGGCCGCCCCGACATCGACATGATCCTCGGGACCCACGCGCACATTCCGCAGCCCTACGAGAAGGTCAACGGGACCTGGATCGTCTACGGCATGGGCGACCAGGTCGCGGGCGAGATGTTCAACTACACCGGCGCGCGCGACATGCGGGGCAACTACGGGTCGATCGGCCGCTTCACCTTCGCCCCGCCCGCCGCCGCCGGGCAGCGCTGGCAGGTCACCAAGGCCGAGTTCGTGCCGCAGATGATGGACCTGTCCGCGGGCCGCGTCGTCCACCTGCCCGACGCCCTCGCCAAGGACCCCGGTCGCGAGGACTACGAGAGCGCCCGGGACGCCATCACCGAGGCCGTACTCAGCCGCGGCGCCGCCAAGGACGGCCTGACCATGGGCAAGTAGGACGGGGGAGGGGCCGGGGACCCGGGAGGCTACGGAACCACGGTGACGGGCCAGCGGCCCGCCTTGACCAGACGGATCGCCACCGACCCCACGATGCGATGGCCCGCCTGCTCGGAGGCGCCGACCACCACCGCGTCCGCCATCAGTTCGTCCGCCGCGCTCACCAGACCGGCGTACGGGTCGCCGCGGAAGGTGTGGAACTGCCAGCGGACCTCGTAGATGCCCTTGAGCCGCTCCGCCGACGCGCGGATCTCGGCCACCAGGCCCTCCGCGATCTCCCCGGTGGTGTCCGCGACCGGCGCTCCCAGCGCCGCCCCGGCCGCGATCACCGGCTGGACGTACACCAGAGCCAGCAGGGCGTTCTGCCGCCGGGCCAGCCCCGCCGCGTACGCCGCGGCACGCAGTGAGGACTCCGATCCGTCCACCCCGGCCAGGATCACCTTCGGGCCGTCCGTACCGCGTTCGAATGCCGTGTTCACGTGCTCCGTCACCCTGCCGAGGATAGGCGGCTCGCCGCGCGCGCCGACGCCGCCCTCCCTACAGTGCGAACCATGAGTGCCATCAGTGCCACCGTGGAGGAGAAGCACGGGACCCGGAACCGCTTCCTGAACCGGGTGCCCGACGGATTCGGCGCGTTCTTCGGAGCGCTCGGCCTGCTGTGCGCCCTGCTCGCGCTCTCGCCCACGCTGCGCCGGCTCCTGCGGCACATCGTGCGCTTCCTCGACCTGATCGTCGTCCCGGTCAGCGCGAACCTCGCCTACGCCGTCTTCCTCTTCCTCCTGGCCGCCGCACTCGGCACCCGCAAGAAGGTCGCCTGGTGGATCGTCATCACCTATCTGGCCCTGCTGATCGTCGACGACGTGCTGGAGATGGCCGTCGGCGAGTACTGGATCGGCGTCCCCTCCATGGTCATCGCGGTTGCCGCGCTGGCCGTGCTGATCGCCGCCCGCGACGAGTTCTACGCCGCCTCCCGCCCCGGAGCCCTGTGGCACGCGCTGTTCGTCCTCGGCCTCGGCCTGCTCGCCGCCGTACTCGCGGGCTGGGCGCTCGTCGCCCTCTTCCCCGGCACCCTGCCCAAGGGCCAATGGCTGGACTGGGCCGCCAAGGAGGTATTCGGCGGTCTCTTCTCCGCCCGGGAGTTCGACGGCCGCCCACCCCGCCCGCTCTCCTTCCTGCTCGGCCTCTTCGGCGCCGTCGCCCTGCTGAACGCGGCCATGACCCTCTTCCGCTCCCAGCGCCTGACCGCCGCCCTGCACGGGGACGAGGAACCCCGGATCCGCGCCCTCCTCGGTGCCTACGGACGTAACGACTCCCTCGGCTACTTCGCCACCCGGCGCGACAAGGCCGTCGTCTTCGCCCCCAACGGCAAGGCCGGCGTCACCTACCGCGTCGAGGCCGGCGTCTGCCTCGCCAGCGGGGACCCGGTGGGCGACCCCGCGGCCTGGACCGGCGCCATCGACGCCTGGCTGGCCGTGGCCCGCCGCTACGGCTGGCAGCCCGCCGTCATGGGCGCCTCCGAGGACGGCGCCACCGCCTACGCCCGCTCCGGACTCGGCGCCCTGCAACTCGGCGACGAAGCCATCCTGCACGTGGCCCACTTCGACCTCGACGGCCGCGACATGCGCGTCACCCGCCAGGCCGTCAACCGGGTCCGGCGCACCGGGGCCACCACCGTCATCCGCCGCCACTCCGCCCTCTCCGAGGACGAGATGCAGATGATCGTGGAGAGCGCCGACAAATGGCGCGACACCGAGACCGAACGCGGCTTCTCCATGGCCCTGGACCGGCTCGGCGACCGCGCCGACGGAGACTGCCTGCTGGTCGAGGCCTTCGACGACAAGGGCGAGCTGATCGCCCTGCTCTCCTTCGTCCCCTGGGGCAAGGACGGCATCTCCCTCGACCTGATGCGCCGCGACGGCACCGCCCCCAACGGGGTCATGGAGTTCATGGTCGCCCAGCTCTGCGCCGCGGCCCCCGGCCTCGGCGTGCACCGGATCTCCCTGAACTTCGCCGTCTTCCGCTCCGCCTTCGAGGAGGGCGGCCGGATCGGTGCCGGGCCCGTGCTGAAACTGTGGCGCAAGCTCCTGCTGTTCTTCTCCCGCTGGTGGCAGCTGGAGGCGCTGTACCGCTCGAACGTCAAGTACAACCCCGAGTGGTACCCGCGGTTCCTCTGCTACCAGGACGCCGGCTCGCTCGCCCGGGTCAGCCTCGCCTCCGGCATCGCCGAGGGCTTCGTCTCCGTACCCAGCCTGCGCACCCTGTGGGGCAACGGCCACCCCAAGGGCCTCACCGCCCCCGCCACCACCGAGGGACTGCCCTCCATCGACTCCCTCGGCCTGGACGCGGTGGAGCAGGAGACCGCGGGGGCCCCGGCCGAGCGGCTGCCCGAACAGGTCCGCGTCCGCCACGCCAAACTGGACCGCATCCGCGCCGCGGGCACCGACCCCTACCCGGTGGGCATCCGCCCGCGCACGCACACCGTCGCGCAGCTGAAGGCGGCCCACCCCGGCCACCCGCCGGGCGCCCGGACCGGCGCCGAGGCCACGCTCGCCGGGCGCGTGATGCTCGTGCGCGACCTCGGCGGCGTGGTCTTCGCCGTCCTGCGCGACTGGTCCGGCGACATCCAGCTGATGCTGACCCGCGACGAGGCGGGCGCCGACGTACTGGACTCGTTCACCTCCCAGGTCGACTTCGGTGACCACGTGCTCGTCAGCGGTGAGGTCGGCGCCAGCAGGGCCGGCGAACTGTCCCTCGTGGTCCGCTCCTGGCAGCTCACCGGCAAGTGCCTGCGCCCCCTCCCCGACAAGCGCAAGGGCCTCGCCGACCCGGAGGCCCGGGTCCGGCGCCGCTACCTCGACCTCGTCGCGAGCCCCGAGGCCCGCGACGTCGTACGGGCCCGCTCCGGCGCGGTCCAGGCCCTGCGCCAGGGACTCCTCGACCGCGGCTACCTGGAGGTCGAGACCCCGATGCTCCAGCAGATCCACGGCGGCGCCAACGCCCGGCCCTTCCGCACCCACATCAACGCCTACGACCTCGACCTGTACCTGCGCATCGCGCCCGAGCTCTACCTCAAGCGGCTCTGCGTCGGCGGCATGGAGAAGGTCTTCGAGATGGGCCGCACCTTCCGCAACGAGGGCGTCTCCTACAAGCACAACCCCGAGTTCACGATGCTGGAGGCCTACCAGGCCTTCGCCGACTACGACGTGATGCTCGACCTCACCCGCGAGCTGATCCAGAGCGCCGCGACCGCCGCCTTCGGCTCGCCCGTCGCGCACAAGGCGGGGCCGGACGGGAAGCTCGTCGTCCACGACATCTCCGGAACCTGGCCGGTCAAGACCATGTACGGGGCCATCAGCGAGGCCCTCGGGGAGGAGGTGGACGCCGACACCGAGGAACACGTTTTGCGCAGGCTGTGCGACCGGGCGTCCGTCCCGCACGCCCCCGAGGACACCCGCGGCGACGTGGTGCTGGAGATGTACGAGCGCCTGGTCGAGGAGCGCACCAAGCTGCCCACCTTCTACAAGGACTTCCCCACCGACGTCTCCCCGCTCACCCGCCAGCACCGCCGGGACCCCCGGCTGGCGGAGCGCTGGGACCTGGTGGCCTTCGGCACCGAACTGGGCACCGCCTACTCGGAGCTGACCGACCCGGTGGAACAGCGCCGCCGCCTCACCGCCCAGTCCCTGCTCGCGGCAGGCGGCGACCCGGAGGCGATGGAGCTCGACAACGACTTCCTGGACGCCCTGGAGTACGCGATGCCGCCCACCGGCGGCCTCGGTATCGGCGTGGACCGCCTCGTCATGTTCCTGACCGGCCTGACGATCCGCGAGACGCTCCCCTTCCCGCTGGTCCGCCGCGGCTGACCGGGGCGACCCGGCCGCGGAGGCGTCGCCCGGGGCGCGGCGGTCGTGGCCCGTGGGCCGACCGGGTGAGGGGGAGAGGGCGCTTCCGCGCCTCTCGACAACTTCGGCGATGTCGTTGATACGTAGTAATAATGAAAAATGACGAGCCGACAGTAGGGCGGCGCACGGTCCTGCGTACCGCTGTCTTCCTCGGAGTCGCCGCCGCCTCCGGACTGCTCAGCGTGGGTGGTGAGGACGCTGCCCCCGGAGCGGGCGGCGGGAGCGGGCCGCAGGCCGGGCCCGGGGCGCAGCCCGCGGCCGGCGCACCGGGGCTGCGGGCGCAGGCGCTGCCCGAGAAGTCGTACCGGCTGCGCCCCATGACCGCCGAGGAGCCGATGCGGCCGGCCGCCGTCAAGCCGGCCGTACGGAACCGGCCCATCCTGGAACTCCCCGCCGAGGCGGCCGCGTCGGGGGGCATGGTGCTCACCTTCGACGACGGCCCGGACCCCCGCTACACCCCTGCCATCCTCGACACCCTCGCCCGCTACGGCGTACGCGCCATGTTCTTCGTCTGCGGGGAGATGGCCACCGAGAACCGGGACCTGCTGCGCCGGATGGTCGCCGAGGGCCACGTCATCGGCAACCACACCTGGACCCACCCGCTCATCCCCAAGCTCAGCCGGCCCGCCCTCGCCTCCGAGATCGGCCGCACGAGCGAGGTCGTGCAGCAGGCCATCGGCGAGGCGCCGCTGTGGTTCCGGGCGCCCTACGGGGCCTGGAACCGGGCCGCCTTCGAGATCGGGGCCGAGCTGGGCATGGAGCCGCTCGCCTGGACCGTGGACACCCTGGACTGGAAGGAACCGGGGACCCCGACGATCATCTCCAGGGTCATGGGCGGCGCCGCCCCCGGCGTGATCGTCCTCTCGCACGACGCGGGCGGCAACCGGTCGCAGAGCGTCCAGGCGATCTCCTCGTACCTGCCCCAACTGCTGGCGCGGGGCTACCGGATGACCCTCCCGGCGCTACCGCCCCGCTGAACCGGCGCCGCCCGGCGGATACTCACCCGCTCAGCGGGTCGCCACCATGCGGGCGAAGACGACCACGTTGCCGTCGTAGCCGCGGGCCTTCGAGTATCCGCCGCCGCAGGTGATCACCCGGAGTTCGGCGTGCCCGGTGTCCCCGTACACCCGGGCTCCGGGGAAGGCCTCCTTGGAGAACACCTCCACGCCGTACACCTCGAACACCGCCGTCCGGCCGTCGTACCGCTCCACCTCGACCTGCTGGCCCGGTTTGACCGAGCCCAGGCCGTAGAAGACCGTGGGGCCCTGCGCGTTGTCCACGTGCCCCACGATCACCGCCGAGCCCCGCTGACCCGGCGAGATGCCGTTGAGGTACCAGCCGGCGAGATTGCGGTCCTGCGGGGGCGGGGCGTCGATCCAGCCCTCCGCGTCCAGCCCGACCGTCATCACCGGCGCGTCCACGTTGATCGTGGGAATCCGGATGCGCTGCACCGAAGAGTGCTCCAGCACCTCCATGTCCGCCGGCGGCGTCGGTGGATTCGCCGGCAACTGGTCCGCCGTCACCGCGACGGCCGAGGCCGCGGTGGGCTGGGGCGGCCCGTCGCCGACGGCCACACCGTTTCGCACCATGGCGAGGCCGGTGAGCATGACCAGGGCGAGCACGCCCCACGGTGAGCGTTTGCGTGACTGCCCGGTCTCGTCCTCGCCCATCGTTCTCCCTTCCCGACGCGGGGGTCCCGACCCGCGTTCCTGTCCCGCCCCTGTACGCCCTACTTCACGCACGCTAAGGCTGAGTCGGCAGGACGGCGAGGGGGGAGGGGGCGAACGGGTGGCCGCCACCCGGAGGGAGCCGGACGGGGTGCGGCCATCCAGGTAATCGTCACATAAATGCCTGACGGGTCGTGACCTGCGGATCCGTCAGTTGCATTTCCCGTGCTTCGGCGTGTCGCTCAACCGGGCGGCCCAAAGCCGGAAATGCGGAGATTGCGGGTCCGCCCGAGGGTTCGACGTGGGAGGCGTTCTCGTCGATCATCCGGGGCCGACGCTCCGGGGCGCTTCCCGCTGGAGGTTCCACCATGCGTGTCTTGCGCGCTCTTACCGTGACGGCGGCAGCCTGCGCCGCGATCGGCCTCAGTGCCCCACTCGCCTCGGCGAACCAGGACCCCGGGGGCCGGGGTGGGAACGGGGGTGGGAACGGCCCCAGCAACATCTCCGTCAACCCGTACTCCGTGCACCAGGGATCCACGATGCAGGTGAGCGCCGCGGGCTGCGGTCACGGCGGCACCGTCACCTCGCACGGAAACTTTCCGCCGGCCAACCTCTCCGCGGGCTCGATCGGCTTCGCGACCGTCCGGATCTTCAACCACGCCTCCCCGGGTCACCACACGCTGTCGGTCAAGTGCAACGACAGCAACCTGGTCGCCACGCACCGCTTCACGATCCTGGAGGGCAACCCCTCGCAGGGCGGCATCGGCGGGTCCATCGGCCCGTCCACCGCCGAGACCGCCATCGGCGCGGGACTCGTCGGCGCCGCGGCGCTCGGCGCGGGTGCCCACGTGCTGCGCCGTCGCCGTCCGCTCCGCAGCCGGGCCTGATCGGCCTCCCCGGACGCAGCTCCCCCGCTACCGCCGGTCGCCCCGAGTCCTCGTCAGGACTCGGGGCGACCGGCGGTAGCGGGGGATGCCCGACGGGTTCAGTGGCTACGGTCCGACCCCCTGCGGCGCAGTGCGAACACGGCGCCGCCCGCGGCGGCGAGGAACAGGCCGGCGCCGGCGCCGAACTCCACGGGGTCCATGCCCGCCACGCTGCCGCCCAGACCGCCGCGGACACCGAGGGCGGAGGACGGGGTCGGGAGGGCGGCCGCGCCGGTCCGCGTGGAGCTCGTGGTCGGTGTCGTGGTGCCGCCCGCGATTGTCAGGTCGGCCGGGCCGGTCTCGCCGTTGCAGGTGAAGGAGACGGAGTAGACCGCTCCGCGCCGCGCGTCGCGGTCCACGGTGACCCGTACGGTCTGGCCGCGCGCGATGCTCACGGTGTCGAAGACCCCGGAGGAGGCAGTGGCGTAGGCGGCGTTGCAGCGGCTGACCGCGAGGACCGTCTGCCCGCCGGGGGCGACGGTCGAAGGTGTGAGGGTGAAGCCGAACGAGGTGATCGTGGGCCGGTCCTCGGCCGCGGTCGCGGCGGGCGCGCCGAGGGCGCCGAGCGCGAGTACGGCGCCCGTGGCGCCGGCGCTGAGCAGGGCGGTGGCGGAGGTAGGTATCGCACCCATGATTGATTCTCCGGATCCCCGAGGAGCAGCCGCGGAACGGTTTCCGCACGTGGGGGGTCGTGCGCCTCGATGTCCGACACGCTAGGTCCGGGTGCGGTGACCCGCGATCAGGAACGGGCGAATGGGGCACAACCGTAGGCCGAACCGGGGACGGGAGGCCCGTCCCCGGTTTGCGGACGGCCCTCAGCCGCCGAGGTCGAGGTGGGGGAACTGGGCGAGGAACGGTTCGGCGGTGGCGGAGATGCCCCGCCCGAACGGCGCGTCGAAGTCCCAGATCAGGAACAGCAGGAAGGCGATGAGGGCGCTGAACAGGCCCGCCAGAAGCATCTCCCGGAACGACCGCCTGATCTGCAGGGTGAAGATCAGCCCGACCGTCACCAGGGCGCCGACGATCAGCCCGAACCACACCACCCCCGGCATGGTGGCTCCGGCACTGGACCCGCGGGCGCTGCGCGCGTCGTCGACCACCGCGACCTGGTCGACCAGCGGCTGGTACGCCTGCCCCTCGTGGTCGGTCTGCGGCTCGTAGTCGGTGACGTCGCGGCGGATACGTTCCAGCAGTTCCCCGCCGCGCTCGGTGAGCTCGCCGTGGTCGGCCATCCGCTGCCACTCCGTGTCCACGACGTAGGTCACGTACGCGTCGACATCGGCGCGGATCCTCTTGCGCACCTCGGCCGGGTAGACCTCGGAGCGGACACTGATCTCGTGCAGGGCCTGCGCCTCCTGACGCACATACTCCTGGGCGGCCCCGCGGCCCTCCCAGACGCCCGCGATCGCCAGGCCCAGCACGATCGCGTAGATCACCCCGATCATCATCGTCATGTACTCGATGACGTCCGGGGTCTCGTTCGGATCGTCGTCCTCGCCGATCCTGCGGTGGTTGAAGAAGGCGATGGACAGCACCACGGCACACGCCGCGGCCATCGCGAGGGACAGGACGAGCCATTCCGACAAGATGACTCCCATATCGGTTACTGGTGGGGCGGAAGAAGCGCTAGCGGGGGCGCAGGGCGACGATCGCGAGCACCGCGGGAGCGGCGGTCATCAGGGTGAAAGTCACCGGCGAGATGTGGTGCTCGACGGGTTTGCGGGCCGCGGCGTGATAGGCGGGGCGGGCCACCGGTTTCGGCGGCGCGGGTTTCACCTCCGGGGCGGGTGATGGCGGTGGTGCGGGTGGTGCGGGTGGTGGAGGCGCGGGAGCCCTGACCACGCGGGGCGGAGCGGGAGCCGGCTTCGGCGGGGGAGGCGCGGGCAGGACCGGCTTCGGGGCGGGCTCGGGCACCGGCTTCGGCGGCGGGGGCGGAGGGGTGGGTTTCGGGGGAGGCGTGGGCTCGGGCGGTGGCGGCGGGGGAGTCGGCTTCGGCGGTGGCGTGGGCTTCGGCGGCGGCTTCGGCGGGCAGGGCGGCGGTGGCGGCGGCGGTGGGCAGTGCGGGTGGCCGTGATGGCCTCCGCCATGACCGCCCCCACGGCGTTTCCCGTGGTCGGAGCCCTGGTCGTCACCGTGATGTCCGCCACGCGGGCCGCGCCCTCGGTCGCTGCCGCCGGCCACCGCGGCCACCACGGCGGCGGCCGGGCCGTCGCCGGAGTCGGTCGTCGCGTAGGCGCGGCTATCAGCCACGGCCGGCGTGACGGACAAGGCCGCCCACAGCAGGACCGGGACTGCCAGCAGGCGCCTGGCACAGGCTCTGTTCACCCCGGGAGCATGGGTCCACGCGCGCCCGGGCACGCGAGGCTCAGCCCCGCTTCGCCTGAACGGGTGGACCGGGGACCAGAAAGGTTTGAGCCAGTCTCGGGTCGGTCCTGTCGTCGGTCCGATCGCTCACCGGCCAATTCCCATAAGGGACTTGTCGGTATCGGTCATTCCCTCACCCGGCGCGGTGGCGCCTTTGGTGTGTGACGAAGAACGGATCACCAATTTCCGCTTTTGCTCGCCCTGTTGGGAAATGATCAGTACATTCGGCTCGGACAGGAGTCCGACCTCACACGGACGACCGCAGGACCAACGCTTGGAGACCCCGATGGAGCGCCCCGCCTGGGCCCCGCCAGGCATCGACATATCGGTGCCGAGCGTGTCCCGCATCTATGATTACTACCTGGGCGGGTCCCACAATTTCGAGGTCGACCGCCAGACGGCTCGCCGCGCCATGGAATTCATGCCGGGACTGCCCAAGATCATGCAGGCGAACCGGGCATTCATGCGCCGTGCCGTCAGGCACGCCGTCGCCGAGGGCGTGACCCAGTTCCTCGACATCGGCTCCGGCATCCCCACCTTCGGCAATGTCCACGAGATCGCCCGGGCCGCCACGCCGCAGGCGCGTGTCGTCTACGTCGACCACGACCCCGTGGCCGTCGCGCACAGCCGCGCCGTTCTCACGGGGGACGAGCACACCGACATCGTCGCCGCCGACCTGCGCAGGCCCAAGGAGATCCTGGCCGCCCCCGAGGTCGGCCGGCTGCTCGACCTCGGCCGCCCCGTCGCCCTGCTGCTCGTCGCCGTCCTGCACTTCCTGGAGGACACGGACGACCCGTACGCCGCCGTCGCCGAGCTGCGCGACGCCCTGGCCCCCGGCAGTCTGCTGATCCTCACGCACGCCTCGTACGAGGGCATCCCGCTCCCCGAGGAGGTCGCCGGCGGCACCGTGAGCGTCTACCGGGACATCCGCAACCCCCTCGTCATGCGGACCGGCGAACAGATCCGCGGCTTCTTCGACGGGTTCGAGCTGCTGGAGCCCGGACTCGTGTCCATGCCCCACTGGCGGCCGGACCGGGCGGAGGACGGCGCGGACGCGGAGTCGCCGGAAGACCCCTACGCCTTCTCGGGCTTCGGCGGCGTGGGACGCAAGGCGTGAGACTTCCGGCACAGACGGCGGGTGCGCCGAAAGCCGCCGCGGCGCCCACCGCGGCACCGGTCACCGGGGCGTCGGCGGCCCCGCACGGCGGCATCGAGGACCGGATCGCCCGCTTCGCGACGATCTGGGGGCGGGCGATCTTCCCGGTCACGGCGACCTCGCTGACCCGCACCGAGTTCGAACGGCACCTCCTGCCGCTCACCCGCACACTCACCGAGGCCCTGCGCGCCCGGCCGTTCGACGCCTCGGTGGCCCAGCAGGTGGGGGCGGAACTCGTCGCCGTGCACTGCACCGACCCCGAGGCCCTGGCCGGCACTCTCGGCGTGATCGAGTCGTACCTGGTGCTCTACTGCGGCCCGGACGGGCCCGAGGGCTCCGGCGTGGAGGGCACCGAGGAGTACCGCTCCCGCTGCGCCCGGCTCCAGCACGGCATCGCGGCGGGCTACGCCCGCGCCCTGCGTGAGCGCACCCTCAGGGAGCAGGAGGCCATCGCGCGCTCCGCGCTGACCGCCCGCACCGACGCGCAGCAGGCCCTGCACGCGAGCGAGGAGCGCTTCCGGGCGGTCTTCGAGGGCGCGGCCGTCGGGATCGGCATCGCCGACCTCGACGGGAACGTTCTGGAGGTCAACGACACCCTGCTGCAGATGTTCGGCGGCCTGGAAGGGCACGTGCGCAGCCGCAACGTCAGCGAGTGGGGGCACCCCGACGACACCCCGCACGTGTGGCGGATGTACGGCGAGCTGGTGCGCGGCGAGCGCGAGAGCTACCGCGTGGAGAAGCCGTACTACCGGCACGACGGGACCGTGCTCTGGACCAACCTGACGGTGTCGCTGCTGCGCGACGCCGACGGGACGCCGCAGTACCAGCTGGCGCTGATGGAGGACACCACCGAACGCCGGCTGCTGAACCTGCGCCTGCGCTACGAGGCCACCCACGACGCCCTCACCGGCCTGCCCAACCGGACGCTGTTCTTCGAACGGCTGGAGAAGGCCCTCGGCGGCGCCGGCGGCGACCGCTACGGGCTGTGCTACCTGGACCTCGACGGCTTCAAGGCGGTCAACGACAGCCTCGGGCACTCGGCGGGGGACCGGCTGCTGGTCGAGGTCGCCGACCGGCTGCAGAGCTGCGCCACCGGCCCCGGCGAGGTGGTGGCCCGGCTCGGCGGCGACGAGTTCGTCGCCCTGACCACCGGCTCCGACACCGAGCAGAAGGTCACCGATCTCGCGGTCCGCATCCTGACCGCCCTGTCCACGCCTATCCGGCTGGAGGGACGGGAACTGACGGTCCGGGGCAGCATCGGCATCGTCGAGGGCCGGGCCAAGGAACGCACTGCGGCGGAGGTCCTGCGCAGCGCCGACATCACGATGTACCGGGCCAAGGCGGCCGGCGGCAACCGCTTCGAATTCGCCGACGCCGAGGCCGACGCCCGCGCGATCACCCGCCACGGCCTCACCAACGCCCTGCCGGCGGCCCTGGAACGCGGCGAGTTCTTCATCGAGTACCAGCCGCTGGTCCACATGCGCGACGGCAGCGTGCACGGAGCCGAGGCCCTGGTGCGCTGGTCGCACCCGCAGTACGGGGTACTCGGCCCGGACCGCTTCATCCCGCTCGCCGAACGGACCGGGCTGATCGTGCCGCTCGGCCGCTGGGTCCTGGAGGAGGCCGTCCGCCAGGCCCGCATCTGGCAGCGCCAGCACGGAGGCTCGGCCCTGCGGATCAACGTCAACCTCTCCCCGACCCAGCTGCACCACCCGGGCCTGGTCGCCGACACCGTGGCGGTGCTGGAGAAGTCCGGCCTCGCCCCGGGCGCACTGTGCCTGGAGGTCACCGAGTCGGCGCTGATAGGAGCCGACGACGAGCTCCTGGAACCGCTGCGCCGGCTCGCCGCCCTCGGCGTGGACATCGCGCTCGACGACTTCGGCACCGGCTACTCGAACCTGGCCAACCTCCGGCGGCTGCCGGTCAGCGTCCTCAAGCTCGACCGCTCCTTCACCCAGGGGATGCAGCAGCAGCCCGCCAACCCGGTCGACGTCAAGATCGTGGAGGGGATCGTCGCCCTGGCCCACAGCCTCGAACTCGCCGTGACCGTCGAGGGCGTGGAGACCGGAGCCCAGGCCGCCCAGCTGCGCGCCCTGGGTTGCGACACCGCGCAGGGCTGGTACTACGCCCGGCCCGGCGCCCCCGACCGCATCCACACCCTCTCCCTCTCGGACGCCGTGCCCACACCCTCCTGACGTCCGCCCGCCGGGACCCTGGACCCTGGGCCCGGACCCGGCTCCCGGAGGGTCCGCCCCGCCGGGCCCTGAGCCCCGGGCCTGCTCCCCGGGCCGGGGCCCCCGGAGTCCGGGCCGAGGGTCGGGAGACCGGTCCAGACGCCGGGAGTCCGGGCAAGGAGCCGCCGAGGGCTGCCTCAGGCTTTGGCGGGCGGTTCGGCCCGGTTCATGCCGACCTCCGTGCCCTGGCCGGGGGTCCGGACGGCCTCCAGGACCCGCTCGTACCGCTCCGCCGTGTCGGCCAGGACATCGGCGACCACCGGCAGCCGCTCCGCCTCGTACGCGTCGAGCACCTCCTCACCGCCGGGCCCGCTCAGCGCGGTGGCCAGCGTCCGGCCGAGGGCGGCCGCGTCCTGGATGCCGGTGTTCATACCCAGCCCGCCGGCTATGGGCTGCACGTGCGCGGCGTCCCCGGCGAGGAAGACCCGGCCCTCCCGCATCCGTGTGGCCATCCGGATGTTGACCCGCCAGGCCGAGATCCAGGTGGCGTCGACGAGCCGGATCCCGGGTACTCGGGCATGGCGGTCGAAGAGCCGCTGGAAGCCTTCCAGGGAGGGCGGCAGCGGATCGCCGCGCTCGTCCATCTCGGGCGAGGCCTGCAGCTGGAAGCTGTCCGTCCCCGGCATCGGGCAGAGCAGCATGCCGCCGCCGTCCGAGGTGAACCACTGGTGCCAGGCGTCCCGGCCGAGCCCGGGTGCCCGGACGTCCCCGATGACCATCGCGGGCTCCTCCTGACCGTTCCCCTCGAAGGGGATGCCGAGCATCTTGCGGGTGGTGCTGCGCCCGCCGTCGCACCCGGCGAGATAGCGGGCTCCGATCACGGTGCCGTCCGCCAGCTCGGCGCGCACCCCGGACTCGTCCTGGCTGATGCCGGCGAGCTCCGATCCGTACTCGACCCGCACCCCCAGCCCGGCGAGACGGTCGCGCAGGGCCGCCTCGATCTGCCACTGCCCGAGCAGCAGACCGGCTTCGGTGGGGGTGTCGTTGATGTGCTCGCCGTCGAAGTACTTGCGCAGGACCACCTTCTTGTTGCCGGTGGCTTCGAGGGCCTCGAGCACGCCGAGCCGCCGGAAGACATCGAGGCTGCCCGGCAGCAGCCCCTTGCCCCGGGACTCGTGGTGCGGTTCGGTGCGCCGGTCGATGATGCGCACAGCGAATCCCCGGAGTGCGAGGTCGCAGGCGAGCGTCAGTCCGGTGGGACCGGAGCCGGTGATCAGTACGGCGGTCATGGGATGTCCTCTCCTCGTCGATGTCTCAAGGAAAGCGGCTCCCGACAGAAAAGCAACCCGGTTACAAAATTAACTCGGTCACGAATCCGTGCTAGGCTGAGTGCATGGAGAACACGACGGGCCTGCGCGAGAACAAGAAGCTCCGTACGCGTCACCGACTGGCGGCGACGGCGCTGGAGCTCTTTCTGGAACGGGGTTTCGACGCCGTGTCGGTGGCGGACGTCGCCGCCGCGGCCGAGGTCTCCAAGCCCACCCTCTTCCGGTACTTCCCGAGCAAGGAGGACCTGCTGCTCGACCGGTTCGCCGACCATCAGGACGAGGTGGCGCGCATCGTGCGCGAACGGCCCGCCGGCCGCACGCCGGTGGGTGCGGTGCACGCGCACTTCCTGTCGGCGCTGGCCGAGCGGGACCCGATCACCGGGCTGTGCGACCACCCGAACGTGATGGCCTTCCAGCAGCTGATCTACAGCACCGCCGGCCTGCAGACCCGGCTGAGGAGCTACACCGACCGCGAGGTGGAGTTGCTCGCCCTCGTGCTGGAGGCCGAAGCCGTCCCGCCGCTCGCCGCCCGCCTGGCGGCCATGCATCTGGTGGCGGTCCGCCGCGAGCTGGGCCGGGAGAACTGGCGGCGGATCGCATCGGGGCAGAGCGCCGACGAGGCTCACGCGGCCGCGGTGGCCGATGCCGATCAGGTCTTCCGGATGCTCGCCGAGGGGCTCGACAGAACCCTGCCGACAGCCCCGGCCCCGGTATCCGCACCCGCCCCGGCTTCCGCCCCGGAGTGAGCGCGGCTCCGCCCGTACCCCCGGTGGCCCGCCGCGGCGGAATCAGCCGGTCAGTATGCGCTGCAGCTCGCGCGCCGCGCGCGGCGGAGCCACGTCGGTGCGATGGGCCAGGGCGATCGTCCGGCGCAGCGGCGAGCCGGCCAGCGGGGTCACCCGCAGGCCCGGTCCGGCCCGGTCCACCACCATCGCCGGGACCACCGCGATACCGAGTCCCGCCCGGGCGAAGCCCAAGACCGCGTCCATTTCCCCGCCCTCCACGGTGAAGACCGGCTCGAAGCCCTCCGCGCGGCAGGCCGCCACCGTGAGCTCCCGCAGGTCGTAGCCGTGCCGGAACATCACCATCGGCTCGTCCCGCAGCGCCCGGATGGTCAGCTCGCCGCCCCCGCCGGGCGCGGGGCGGTCCGCCGACGAGATCACCACGAGGTCTTCCGTCAGCAGCTCGACCGTGGTCAGGGCCGGGGCCGAAGGGGGGAGCGGCAGTGCGATCAGGGCCAGGTCCAGGGCCCCGCGCGCGAGCTCCCGTACGAGGTCGAGCGACCCGCTCTCCTCGATCAGCAGCTCGATCCCCGGGTGCGCGTCATGGAAGGCGCGCAGCACGTCCGGCAGCATGCCCGTGCAGATGCTGGGCGTGGCGCCCAGCCGGACGCGGCCCCGGCGCAGCTGCGCCAGTTCCTGCACCTCCAGCCGCGCGGTGTCCGCGTCCGCCAGGATCCGCCGGGCCAGCGGCAGCAGCGTCTCGCCCGCATCGGTGAGCGTGATGTTGCCCCGCGCCCGGCTGAACAGCTCGGCCCCGAGTTCCCGTTCGAGCGCCTTGATCTGCTGGGAGAGCGAGGGCTGGGCCACGTGCACCCGTTCCGCGGCCCGGGTGAAATGCCGGGTCTCGGCGACCGCCACGAAGTACAGGAGCTGCTGGAACTGCATAGGCCCAGGTTATCGCCCTCGATAGTCATCCCCTATCGATATCAGCTCCATCATGTCTTGGACCTTTCGGGACCTTCGTCCTTACCGTCGAGGACATGGCTCTGGCAACCCGGACGGATCGACGGCCGTCCACCGCGCGCACGATCTGGGACTCCTCCGTCGGCAAGAAGTCCGTGATGGCCGTCTCCGGCCTGGTGATGCTCGGCTACCTCGTCGTGCACATGCTCGGCAACCTCAAGATCTTCTTCGGCGCGGACGAGTTCAACGGCTATGCCCACTGGCTGCGCACGCTCGGCTCGCCCTTCCTCCACCACGAGTGGGCCCTGTGGATCGTCCGCGTGGGGCTGCTCGCCGCCGTCGTCGCCCATGCCGTGTCCGCGTACCAGCTCAGCCGCCGCGACATCAGGGCGCGCCCGGTGAAGTACGCCCGCAAGCGCCGCCGTGCGAGCTATGCCACCCGCACCATGCGCTGGGGCGGGATCATTCTCGGCCTGTTCATCGTCTGGCACCTGCTCGACCTGACCACGCTCACCGTCAACGAGCGTGCCTGGGCCGGCCACCCGTACGAGAACGTCCTGTCCACCTTCTCCACCTGGTACGGGAACACGATCTACATCGTGGCGATGGCCGCCCTCGGCCTGCACGTCCGGCACGGATTCTGGAGCGCGGCGCAGACCCTCGGCGCGGGCAGCGCCCGACGCGACCGGACGCTGAAGTTCCTGGCCAACGGGCTGGCCCTCGTCCTCTTCGCCGGCTTCGTGTCCGTCCCCGTAGCCGTCATGACCGGAGTGGTGAACTGACCATGAGCGACCCGCAGCCCGACCAGCAGTACGACCACAACCGTCACCCCGCTTTCGCCGACTACACCACCGGTGAGCCCGTCGCCGACACCAAGGCCCCCGAGGGCCCGATCGCCGACCGCTGGGACCGCCGCCGCTTCGAGGCCAAGCTCGTCAACCCGGCCAACCGCCGCAAGCACACCGTCATCGTCGTCGGCACCGGACTGGCGGGCGGCGCAGCCGGCGCTACCCTCGCCGAACAGGGCTACCACGTGGTCCAGTTCTGCTTCTCCGACTCGCCGCGCCGCGCCCACTCCATCGCCGCCCAGGGCGGCATCAACGCCGCCAAGAACTACCGCAACGACGGCGACTCGGTGCACCGCCTCTTCTACGACACCGTCAAGGGCGGCGACTTCCGCGCCCGCGAGTCCAACGTCCACCGCCTCGCCCAGATCTCGGTCGAGATCATCGACCAGTGCGTGGCCCAGGGCGTCCCCTTCGCCCGCGAGTACGGCGGCCTCCTCGACACCCGCTCCTTCGGCGGAGTCCAGGTGTCCCGCACCTTCTACGCCCGCGGCCAGACCGGCCAGCAGCTCCTCCTCGGCGCCTACCAGGCGCTCTCCCGCCAGATCGCCGCCGGCAACGTCGAGATGCACGCCCGCACCGAGATGCTCGACCTGATCGTCGTCGACGGCGTGGCCCGCGGCATCGTCGCCCGTGACCTGATCACCGGTGAGATCTCCGCCCACTACGCCGACGCCGTGGTGCTGGCCAGTGGCGGCTACGGCAACGTCTTCTACCTCTCCACCAACGCCATGAACTCCAACGCGACCGCCGTCTGGCGGGCGCACCGGCGCGGCGCCTACTTCGCCAACCCCTGCTTCACCCAGATCCACCCCACCTGCATCCCGCGCACCGGCGACCACCAGTCCAAGCTCACCCTGATGAGCGAGTCCCTGCGCAACGACGGCCGTATCTGGGTGCCCAGGGCCAAGGGCGACACCCGCGCCGCGGCCGACATCCCCGAGGCGGAGCGCGACTACTACCTCGAGCGGATCTACCCCTCCTTCGGCAACCTCGTGCCCCGCGACATCGCCTCCCGCGCCGCGAAGAACGTCTGCGACGAGGGCCGCGGCGTAGGCCCCGGCGGCCAGGGCGTCTACCTCGACTTCGCGGACGCCATCCGGCGCATGGGCCGCGACAAGGTCGCCGAGAAGTACGGGAACCTCTTCGACATGTACGAGCGGATCACCGCGGAGAACCCGTACGAGGTCCCGATGCGGATCTACCCCGCCGTGCACTACACGATGGGCGGCCTGTGGGTCGACTACGACCTCCGGACCACCCTGCCCGGCCTCTTCGCGATCGGCGAGGCCAACTTCTCCGACCACGGCGCCAACCGCCTCGGCGCCTCCGCCCTGATGCAGGGCCTCGCCGACGGGTACTTCGTACTCCCCTCCACGATCAACGACTACCTGGCCCGCCACCCGCACCGGGACACCGTCGACGACACCCACCCCGAGGCCGCGGCGGCGATCCGCGAGACCCGCGACTGCCTGGCGAAACTCCTCGCCGTCGACGGCGACCGCACCCCCGACTCCTTCCACCGCGAGATCGGTGAACTCATGTGGGAGTACTGCGGCATGGCCCGGAGCGAGGAGGGCCTGCGCAAGGCGCTCGACCGCATCCCCGAGATCCGCGAGGAGTTCTGGCGCCGCATCAAGGTCCCGGGCCGCGGCGAGGAGTTCAACCAGTCACTGGAGAAGGCGAACCGCATCGTGGACTACCTCGAACTGGCCGAGCTGATGTGCCTCGACGCGCTCCACCGCGCCGAATCCTGCGGCGGCCACTTCCGCGAGGAGTCCCAGACCCCCGACGGTGAAGCAGCCCGCCGCGACGAGGAGTTCGCATACGCGGCCGCCTGGGAGTACCAGGGCACAGGCGCCGCCCCCGTCCTGCACAAGGAAGACCTCGTCTTCGAGTACGTCCACCCCACCCAGCGGAGCTACGCATGAAGCTCACCCTGCGCGTCTGGCGCCAGCGCGGCGCCGACGCCCCCGGCCACATGGCCTCGTACGAGGTCGACGACATCTCGGAGGACATGTCCTTCCTGGAGATGCTCGACACCCTCAACGAGGACCTCATCCTGCGCGGCGAGGACCCGGTCGCCTTCGACCACGACTGCCGCGAGGGCATCTGCGGCGCCTGCAGCCTCGTCATCAACGGTGACGCGCACGGCCCGGAGCGCACCACCACCTGCCAGCTCCACATGCGGTCCTTCGCCGACGGCGACACCATCGACGTCGAGCCCTGGCGGGCCGCCGCCTTCCCGGTGGTCAAGGACCTGGTCGTCGACCGCGGCGCCTTCGACCGGATCATCCAGGCCGGCGGATACATCACCGCACCCACCGGCGCCGCCCCCGAGGCGCACGCCACCGCCGTGCCCAAGGCCGACGCCGACTTCGCCTTCGAGCACGCCGAGTGCATCGGCTGCGGGGCGTGCGTGGCGGCCTGCCCCAACGGCTCCGCGATGCTCTTCACCTCCGCCAAGGTCAACCACCTGAACGTCCTCCCGCAGGGCTCGCCCGAGCGCGAGACCCGCGTCCTGGACATGGTGGCCCGGATGGACGAGGAGGGCTTCGGCGGCTGCACCCTGACCGGCGAGTGCGCCACGGCCTGCCCGAAGGGCATCCCGCTGCCCTCGATCGCCGCGATGAACAAGGAGTGGCTGCGGGCCGTGCGCAAGGGCCCCCGCTGACCCGGGGGCCGGAGCCGAGGGGGGCTTGCCGGTCGGGCCCCCTCGGCTCCGGACCCCGGCCCGTGCGCCGATCGGCTGACCGGCGCCGCCCGCGCCGCGCCGCGCCCCGCCGCCACCGGGGCCATGGGGGACAGTGACCCCATGCCAGAAGCCCCCGCCGGGTCCGGACCGCGCCGCCGAGCCGTACTGGCCGCCGCCCTCGCCCCGCTGGCCGCATCCGGGTGCTCCGGCGGGGAAGCCCCCCGCACCCCGGCGCCCGGCGCGCAGGCCGGGCCCAAGGACGCCCTGATCATGGTGATCCGGCACGCGGAGAAACCGTACGCCGGTGACGTCGGCCGGGACGCGGAGGGCGAGGACGATCCCGGCTCGCTGGCCGGCCGTGGCTGGCGCCGCGCCGAGGAGCTCCCGCGCCTCTTCCCGCCGGCCCGCGGCTCCTCGCTGCCCCGCCCCGCGGCGGTCTTCGCGGCCGGCGGGAAACGGGACGCCCCCGCGCGGTGCGAGCAGACCGTGACGGCGCTGGCCGCCGCGCTGCGCACCCCCGTCCGTACCGAGTTCGCCGTCGGCGCCGAAGCCGCCCTCGCGCGGGCCGCGTCGGCCGCGCCCATGCCCGTACTCGTCTGCTGGGAGCACAGCGGGATCCCGCGCCTGGTCAGCGCCCTCGGCGCCGGCGAGGTCCCCGGCGTCCCGGCCACCTGGCCCGACCGCCACGACCTCGTCTGGATGTTCACCCGCCGCCAGGGGCAGTGGAGCTTCCGCGAACTGCCGCAGCACCTGCTCCCCGGCGACGTCTGAACCGCCTACGGGCGTCCCGCCTCCCCCTCCCGGCCGGCGCCGAGGGCCCGCGCCAGGTACGGAGCGGTTCGGCTGTCCGCCGCCCGGGCCACCTGCGACGGAGTACCGGCGGCGACCACCCGGCCGCCCGCCGTGCCGCCGCCCGGGCCCAGGTCGATCACCCAGTCCGCGCCCGCCACCACCTCCATGTCGTGCTCCACGACCACCACCGAGTGCCCGGCGTCCACCAGCCCGTGCAACTGCCGCAGCAGCACCCGTACGTCGGCCGGATGCAGCCCGGTCGTCGGCTCGTCCAGCAGGTACAGCGTGTGGTCCCGGCGCAGCCGTTGCAGCTCGGTCGCCAGCTTGATCCGCTGAGCCTCGCCGCCCGACAGCTCGGTGGCCGGCTGCCCCAGCCGCAGATAACCGAGCCCGATCTCCTCCAGCGCCCGCAGGCTCCGCGCCGCCGCCGGGACCTCCGCGAAGAAGCCGGCCGCCGACTCCACCGTCAGGCCCAGTACCTCCGCGATGTTCAGTCCCGCGTACCGGACCTCCAGCGTCTCGGCGTTGTACCGGGCTCCCGCGCACTCGGGGCACGGGGCGTACGTACTCGGCAGGAACAGCAGCTCGACCGAGACGAAGCCCTCGCCCTGGCAGGTCTCGCACCTGCCGCCCGGCACGTTGAAGGAGAACCGGCCGGCCTTCCAGCCGCGCGAGCGCGCCTCGGGAGCCGCCGTGAACAGCTTGCGCACGACGTCGAACAGCCCGGTGTACGTGGCCAGGTTGGACCGCGGGGTCCGGCCGATCGGCTTCTGGTCCACCTCCACCAGCCGCCGTACGGGAAAGTCCGCGTCCGCGAGCCGCTCGCCGACCTCCCGGGCCAGCACCTGCCCCACCAGCGTGGACTTGCCCGACCCCGATACTCCGGTGACGGCCGTGAACACCCCCAGCGGGAACTGCGCCTCCAGATCCCGCAGGTTGTGCCGGTCCACCCCGGTCAGCCGCACCGTCCCGGTCGCCGGGCGCACCGCCCGCGGCGCACCGGCCGCCTCCCGCGCCGCGAACAGGTGCAGGGCCGTCGCCGACTCCGCCACACCGGCCAGGGCCTGCGGAGGCCCGCTGTGCAGCACCCGCCCGCCGTGTTCTCCGGCCAGCGGCCCCACGTCCACCAGCCAGTCCGCGTGCCGCACCACGTCGAGGTGGTGCTCCACGACGAAGACCGTGTTCCCGGCCTCCTTCAGCCGGTCCAGTACGCCGAGCAGCGCCTCGGTGTCCGCCGGGTGCAGCCCCGCCGAGGGTTCGTCCAGTACGTACACCACGCCGAACAGCCCCGACCGCAGCTGCGTGGCCAGCCGCAGCCGCTGCAGCTCGCCCGCGGACAGGGTCGGCGCGGTCCGGTCCAGGCTCAGGTAGCCCAGGCCGAGTTCCGTGACGGGCCCGATCCGGGAGCGCAGGTCCTCGGCGAGCACCCGCGCGGCCTCGCCGTCCAGGGACGCGGAGGCCAGTACGGCGTCCAGGTCGGTCAGCGCCAGCGCCGCGAGCTCCGCGATGGTCCGCCCCGCGAACGTGACGGCGAGGGCCTCCGGCCGCAGCCGACGCCCCTCGCAGGCCGGGCACGGGGAATCGGCGAGGAACTTCTCCGCGCGGGCCCGCAGGGTGGCGCTCCTGCTGTCGGCGAAGGTCCGCATGACATAGCGGTGGGCGCTCATGTACGTGCCCTGGTACGGCCGTTGGATCCGGTCGGCCTCCCGCACCGGGTGCACGGTCACCACCGGCTGATCCTCGGTGAACAGGATCCACTCGCGGTCCTTCGCCGGCAGCTCCCGCCAGGGCCGGTCCACGTCGTGGCCGAGGGTCTCCAGGATGTCCCGCAGGTTCTTGCCCTGCCAGGCGCCCGGCCAGGCGGCGATGGCACCCTGACGGACCGACAGCCCCGGATCGGGAACGAGGAGTTCCTCGCTGGTGCGGTGGATCCGGCCCAGCCCGTGGCAGGAAGGGCAGGCCCCGGCGGCGGTGTTGGGCGAGAAGGCGTCCGAGTCGAGCCGCTCCGCCCCCGGCGGATACGTCCCGGCCCGCGAGTACAGCATCCGCAGGGAGTTGGACAGCAGCGTCACCGTCCCGACCGAGGAACGAGAACCGGGGGAGGAGCGCCGCTGCTCCAGTGAGACGGCCGGGGGCAGCCCGGTGACGGAATCCACCTTCGGCGCGCCGATCTGGTGGATGAGACGGCGGGCGTACGGGGCCACGGACTCGAAGTACCGGCGCTGGGCCTCGGCGTAGAGCGTGCCGAAGGCGAGCGAGCTCTTCCCGGACCCGGAGACCCCGGTGAACACGGTCAGCGCGTCGCGCGGGATGTCCACGTCGACGCCGCGCAGATTGTGCTCCCGGGCGCCCCGGACCCGTACGTAGCGGTCGCCATGGGCCGGAAGTGCAGTGGGCTGGTGCATTCGTCCCAGTTTAGGGCCCCGCCGCAGCAGGCCGGGTCCCGGGGGCGGTGCGCGATGCTGTCGCGGGCCGCTCCTCCCACCCCGGCCGACACCGGGACGGGCGCGCCCGCCGGAAGGCCGCGACGGGCGTGGACGTCAGTGCGCCGGGCTCCGGAGTCCGGCGATCCGGGCCAGGCGTGCGTACGAGTCCAGGAGTGCCGTGCGGTCGAACGTGGAGGTGGTGACCAGCAGTTCGTCCGCGCCGGTCCGTTCCGCCACCTCGGAGAGCTCCGCCGCCACCCGGTCCTCCGTGCCGTGGATGTGACCGGTGAGGGCGCCCTCGTAGAGCTCGCGCTCCTTCGGGGTCATCTCCAGGGCCTCGATCTCCTCGGCCGGGCGCAGCGGTGGGAAGCTGCCCCGGGTGCGCGAGTGCGCGAGGGACCAGGCCTCCGGGACCAGGATGCGGCGGGCATCCTCCTCGGTGGCCGCGACCGCCACCGTGCCCGAGACCACGACGTACGGCTCCGCGCCGTGGGCGGAGGGCCGGAACTCCTCGCGGTAGGCCCGGGCGATCGCGCTCACCCGGTCGCGGGCCCGCAGGTCGCCCACGACCAGCGGCAGCCCCGCCCGGGCGGCGATCCCGGCCCCCTCGCCGGTGGCCAGGACGTAGGCGGGGATGCGCAGTCCTTCGGCGGGGAGGGCATGCACCTCGGGGTGGGCCCGCTGGGTGCCGTCGAGCCAGCCCAGCAGCTCGGTCAGCTGTTCCTCGAAGCGGTCGGCGTCGCCGGTGTCGCGTCCCAGCGCGCGCCGGATGCCGCCCGTGAAACCGACCGAGCGGCCGAGCCCCATGTCGATCCGGCCGGGGAACAGCGATTCCAGGACCCCGAACTGCTCCGCGACCACCAGCGGCTGGTGGTTGGGCAGCATGACCCCGCCCGTGCCGACCCGGATCCGGCCGGTCGCTCCGGCGACGGCGGCGGCCAGTACGGTCGGCGCCGAGCCGGCGACACCGGGCACGCTGTGGTGCTCCGACACCCAGAAGCGGTGGTAGCCGAGCTGCTCCGCCGTCCGGGCCAGCTCCACGGTGTCGCGCAGGGCCTGCGGGGCCGGGTGGCCCCGGCGGGTGCGCGACCGGTCGAGTATCGAGAGTTTTCGGATCACACAGCACTCAACGCCGGTCGGCCGTGAGGATTCCCGTACGGCCTACGCTGGCGGGATGAGTGAGCACACCACCCCGCCGCTGGCCGTCTTCGACCTCGACAACACCCTGGCGGACACCGGTCATCGCCAGCACTTCCTGGAGCGCCGGCCCAGGGACTGGACGGGCTTCTTCGCCGCGGCCCCGGCCGATCCGCCGCTCGGGCGCGGGGTCGCGCTGGCCGTGGAGAGCGCGGCCGACTGCGAGGTGGTGTACCTGACCGGGCGCCCCGAGCGGTGCCGCGCGGACACGCTCGACTGGCTCGCGCGGCACGATCTGCCCGAGGGGCGGCTGTTCATGCGCGGCAACCAGGACCGCCGGCCGGCGCGCACGACCAAGATCGAGGTGCTGCGGCGGATCTCCCGCGGCCGTGAGGTGCGGATGCTCGTCGACGACGACGAGCTCGTCTGTCAGGCCGCGCGCGCCGCCGGGTTCCGGGTGGTCCTGGCCGACTGGGCGGCGGACGCGCCGGAACTGGAGACCGCTCAGGAGGTCGACGGCCGGACGTGATCCGGGCAGGGCTCCGGGGGCGGGAAGGCCCGGGGCCTCCCTCCCTCAGTCCTCGCCTTCGAGGCGGAAGCCGACCTTGATCCCCACCTGGTAGTGGGCGATCTCCCCGTTCTCGATGTGGCCGCGTACCTGAACCACCTCGAACCAGTCCAGATTCCGCACGGTCTGGCCCGCCCGGGCGATCCCGTTGCGGATGGCCTGATCGATGCCCTCGTGGGAGGTGCCGACGATCTCGGTCACCCGGTACGTGTGATTGGACATGGAAGTCTCCCGACAGTGGGTGGCTTTTGCCTGGTTCTACGGTGCCCCAGTAAGTCCGGCTGCGCGAACTTTGGGCGAACAATCCCGAGCGAAAGGCCCTTGACCGGCCTATTGGTCTATGCCAATTTCGAGCCATCTGAGATCGAGCCCAGAAGGTGACCCTCTTGAAGATGCGCTTCCTCGCCGTGTGCACCGTCCTCGCGGCCGCTGCCGCCCTCACGGGCTGCAGCCAGTCGGCCGACTCGGCCGGAGGGCCGCAAAAGGTCACGCTCTGGCTGATGAAGGGCAGCGCCTCGGACGACTTCACAGCCAAGTTCACCGCGGCGTTCGAGCAGGAACATCCGGGGATCGACCTGGACGTCAGGATCCAGGAGTGGACGGGCATCGGCGACAAGGTCAACGCCGTCCTCGACGGCACGAGCAAGGACAGCGCCGACGTCATCGAGGTCGGCAACACCCAGGTCGCCAAGTACGTCGAGACGGGCGGCCTGGAAGAACTCACCCTCGAAGGGCTGCGGGAGTGGGGCAGCAAGGACTGGCTCAAGGGCCTCGCCGACCCCGCGACCATCAACGGCGCCCAGTACGGAGTCCCCTGGTACGCCGCCAACCGGGTGGTCATCTATCACAAGGACCTCTTCGCGGGCGCCGGTATCAAGACCCCGCCCAGGAACCGCCAGGAGTGGATCCAGGCCACGCAGAAGCTCGACAAGGGCGACCAGCAGGGCATCTACCTCGCGGGCCAGAACTGGTACGTCCTCGCCGGATTCATCTGGGACGAGGGCGGCGAACTCGCCGTCGAGACCGGCGGCAAGTGGGTCGGCGCCCTCGACGACGACAAGGCACTGGCCGGCATGGACTTCTACAAGCAGCTCCAGGCCCTCGGCGACGCCCCCAAGGACGCCGACGAGGAGACGCCCCCGCAGTCGCAGGTCTTCGCCGGCGGCGGGGTCGCCCAGATCATCGCCCCGCCCGGCCAGGCCGCCGAGATCGAGGCGGCCAACCCCGCCCTGAAGGGCAAGCTCGGCTTCTTCCCGATACCCGGCAAGACCTCCGACAAGGCCGGCGCCGTCTTCACCGGCGGCTCCGACCTGATCATCCCGGAGCGGACCGAGCGGCGGAAGGACGCCGTGGACGTGATCACGGCGCTCGTCAGCGAGAGATGGCAGACCGAACTCGCCCGCACGATGAGCTACGTGCCCAACAAGACCACCCTCGCGCACGTCGTCGAGGGCAACGAGGGCGCCGCCAACATGGCCCCCGGCGCCGCCCAGGGCCGCGCCACCCCCACCTCCGCCCGGTGGGCCGAGGTGGAGGCGAAGAACCCCATCAAGCCCTTCATGACGGCCGTGCTCACCGGCCGGGACCCCAAGCAGGCCGCCCGGGCCGCCTCCGAGGAGATCGGCAAGGTCCTCAGCTCCGACCGCTGAGCCGGGGGTACCGCCCGAGCTGCGGGTACCGCCCGGGACGGGGGTACCGCCGAGTTCAGCGTCCGCACATCCAAGGGCCGCTGAGCGGTCATGTCGAATCCAGCCGGTCACGGAAGAAGTAAAGGAGCCAGGCCACGCACCTGCGGGCCCGGCCCTCCGTGCCCGGATCAGGAGCCGCCATGACCATCGCACCCCTGTCCCCGTCCCCCCTCACCACCCCGCAGCTGTCCCCATCGGCCGCGCCCTCCCCCCGCCCCGCCCCCGCCAGGACCCAGAGCCCGGCGCCCGGCGCGCCGTCCGAAGGACCGCGCTACGCGGTCCGACTCGCCCGCGACGAGGACGAGGTCCGCGCCGCCCAGCGGCTGCGCCACCAGGTCTTCGCCGGCGAGCTCGGCGCCCGCCTGGACGGGCCCGAGCCCGGCCTCGACGCCGACGCCTTCGACGCGTACTGCGACCACCTCCTCGTCATCGACGAGGAGACCGAGCAGGTCGTCGGCACCTACCGGCTGCTGCCCCCGGAGCGCGCCGCCGTCGCGGGCCGGCTCTACTCCGAGGGCGAATTCGACCTCTCGGCCCTCGCCCCCATCCGGCCCGACCTCGTCGAGGTCGGCCGCTCCTGCGTCCACCCCGACCACCGCAACGGCGCCGTCATCGCCCTCATCTGGGCCGGCCTCGCCCACTACATGGACCGCACCGGGCACAACTGGCTCGCCGGCTGCTGCTCGATACCGCTCGCCGACGGCGGGGTCCTTGCCGCCGCCACCCGGGAGACCGCCCTGACCCGCAGCCTCGCCCCCGAGGAGTACCGGGTCACCCCCCACCTCCCCTGGAGCCCCGAGGGCATCACCTTCCCCGACCGCATGGAGCTGCCCCCGCTGCTGCGCGGCTACCTCCGCCTCGGCGCCTGGGTGTGCGGCGAGCCCGCCCTCGACGCCGAGTTCGGCTGCGCCGACCTGTACGTCCTGCTCTCCCTGCGCCGGACCAACCCGCGCTACCTGAAGCACTTCCGCTCGCTCGTCCCGGGCGCATGAGCGTCTGGCTGCCCACCTCGCCCTGCACCCCCGAGGCCTGCGCCGGCCACGAGGGGGACAGCGCGAGCGTCCCGCACGCGGTGCTCAGACTCGCCGTCGCCGTCGCCCTGATCCTGCTGGGGATCCTGGGCGCCCCGCCGGTCCGGCTGCTGCCGGCCGGCCCCCGGCACCTGGTGGTACGGGCCTGGTCCACCGCGCTCGTACGGGCCTTCGGCATACGGATCACCGTGCTCGGCAGCCCGGGCCCCGGCGGCGGCCGGCTCCTGGTCGCCAACCACATCTCCTGGCTGGACATCCCGCTCGTCGCCGCCGCCCTGCCCTGCCGGATGCTGGCCAAGAGCGACATCCGGGCCTGGCCGGTCCTCGGCCGCCTCGCGGGCCGGGCCGGCACCCTGTTCATCGAGCGCGACCGGATCCGCGCCCTGCCCGCCACCGTCGAGGCCATCACCGGCGCACTGCTCGCCGGTGACCGGGTCACCGTCTTCCCCGAGGGCTCCACCTGGTGCGGGCGCGCCCAGGGCACCTTCCGCAGGGCCGCCTTCCAGTCGGCCCTGGACGCCCGGGTCCCCGTACAGCCCCTGCGGCTCACGTACCTGCGGTGCGACGGGAACCCGTCCGGGGCACCCGCCTTCGTCGGGGACGACCCGCTGACCGCCTCGCTGTGGCGGATCGCCCGGGCCCGCGGGGTGCGGGCCGAGGTCAGGCTGCTGCCGCGGATCCCGCCGGGCCGGTACGCGCACCGGCGGGACCTCGCGGCAGCGGCTCAGCGGGCGGTCGTCGGCGCCTGGAGCGGCCCCACCGACCCGAACCCGCTACCGGGCATTCCCGCTCAGCCGGCGACCCCGTCCGCCACCGACAAGGACAGCGCGAACCGGCCCGCCGCGTCCGTCCACCACTGGGTCAGCTCCAGTCCGGCCGTGGCCAGCTCCTTGCGCACGCCCTCCTGACGGAACTTCGCGGAGACCTCCGTCAGGATCTCCTCACCCGCCGCGAACGGCACCACCAGGTCCAGCGCCCGGATCTTCACCACCAGGTCCGACCGGGCCCGCAGCCGCATCTCGATCCACTCCTGCTCCTCGTTCCACACCGCCACGTGCGTGAAGTCGGCCGTGTGGAAGTCCGCCCCCAACTCCCGGTTGATGACCGCCAGCACGTTCTTGTTGAACTCGGCCGTCACCCCCCGCGCATCGTCGTAGGCCGCCACCAGCACGGCCTCGTCCTTCACCAGGTCCGTCCCCATCAGCAGCGCGTCCCCGGGCGACAGCATCGCCCGTACGGACGCCAGGAACACCGCCCGCTCCGGCGGCAGCAGGTTCCCGATCGTCCCGCCCAGGAACACCACCAGCCGGGGCCCGGGGGAGTCCGGCAGCCGCAGCGCGCGGGTGAAGTCGGCCAGCAGGGCGTGCACCCGCAGCCCCGGATGGTCCGCGATCAGAGACTCGGCAGCACCCCGCAGGGCGCTCTCGCTCACGTCCACCGGGACGTACATGTCCAGCGCGGGCATGGCCTCGATGAGGTGCCGGGTCTTCTCCGAGGACCCGGAGCCCAGCTCCACCAGGGTGCGGGCGCCGCTCTCGGTGGCGATCTCCCGCGCCCGCTCCAGCAGGATCTCCCGCTCCGCGCGCGTCGGGTAGTACTCGGACAACCGGGTGATCTCCTCGAAGAGCTCACTGCCCCGCGCGTCGTAGAACCACTTGGGCGGCAGCACCTTCGGGGTGTGGGTCAGCCCGTGCAGCACGTCCGTCCGCAGCGCCGTCTCCGCGGTGCGCTCGTCGAGCGTCCGGGTCAACTGAAAGTCGTTCACGGGGAGTTCTCCTTGAGCGGGGTCAGTTCGACCCGCGTACGGGTGGCGGTCAGCAGGGTCCGGTCGGGCACTTCGCGCCACCGGGTGTCGTCGTCGTACGGCTCGGAGGCCACCACGGTGCGCCGCCGCTGCGCGTCGGCGAGGTACCAGAGCGAATCGCCCCAGGCCGTCGCGGCGATCGTGGTGCCGTCCGTCAGCAGCAGGTTCAGCCGGGAGCCCGGCGCGGCCGTGGCCAGCTCGCGGACCGGCTCGGCCAGTGCTGTACCCAGGTCGTCCCCGGCCCGCAGCCGGTGCAGGACCAGAGCCCAGATCAGTGCCGAGTCCGTGCGCGCGGCCAGCCGGAGCAGCTCCGCGGGCGACAGCGCGGCCGTGAGCGGGGCGGCGGAGTCCGGCCAGTTGCGCACCGCGCCGTTGTGGCTGAACAGCCACGGCCCGTCCGAGAACGGCGCGGCGGCCGCCTCCCCGTCGGCCCCGGGGTTCGTGGCGTCCCGTACGGCGGCCAGTGCGGCCCCGGTCCGGACCACGCGGGCGAGATCGGTGAAGGTCAGGTCGCCCCAGATCGGCCCGGACCGCCGGTAGCGGGCGGGCACCGGGTCGTCCGGCGCGTACCAGCCGATGCCGAAGCCGTCGGCGTTGACCGTCCCGGACCGCTGCCGGCGCGGCTCCCAGGACTGGCGCACCAGTGAGTGCTCCGGCTCGCTCAGGAGCTCCCCGAGCGCCACCACCGGCCCCAGATAGGCCAGGTGACGGCACATCAGACGTCCCTCGCGGTCCGGAAGCCGGAGAATATCTGCCGCCGTACCGGAAGGTCCCAGTTGCGGAAGGTGCCCCGGCAGGCCACCGGGTCCACCGCGAAGGAGCCACCGCGCAGCACCTTGTGCTCCGGGCCGAAGAACACCTGTGAGTACTCCTTGTACGGGAAGGCGCGGAACCCGGGGTACGGCAGGAAATCGGAGGAGGTCCACTCCCACACGTCGCCGATGAGCTGGTGCACCCCGAGCGGGGAGGCGCCGGCCGGGTAGCTGCCCGCCCGCGCCGGGCGCAGGTGCCGCTGGCCGAGGTTGGCGTGTGCGGGGGTGGGGTCGGCGTCGCCCCACGGGTAGCGGGTGGAGCGGCCGGTCGCCGGGTCGTGGCGGGCGGCCTTCTCCCACTCCGTCTCCGTGGGCAGCCGCCGCCCCGCCCAGCGGGCGTAGGCGTCCGCCTCGTACCAGCTGACGTGCAGCACCGGCTCCTCGTCCGGCACCGGTTCGACCACCCCGAAGCGGCGGCGCAGCCACTGGCCGGCCTCCTGGTGCCAGAACAGCGGGGCCTCGATGGAGTGCGCGCGGATCTGCTCCCAGCCCGGCGCCGCCCACCAGCGGGGGTCGCGGTAGCCGCCGTCCGCGATGAACGCCAGGTACGCGGCGTTCGTCACCGGCACGGTGTCGATCCAGAAGGGCTCGGTGTCCCGGACGTGTGCCGGTCGCTCGTTGTCCAGGGACCACGGCTCGGCCGAGGTGCCCATGGTGAACGGGCCGCCGGGGACGAGGACTTCGGCGGCGACCGGCGGGTCGAACGGAGCGTCCGGTTCCGGCGCGGTCAGCACGGGGGCGCCGCGCCGCAGCTGATGTGTGATCAGCATGGTCTCGTCGTGCTGCTGTTCGTGCTGGGCGATCATTCCGAAGGCGAAGCCGTCGTCGAGGAGCGTGCTGCCCTCCAGCGGGGTCTTCTCCAGGAGGTCGAAGACCCGGCCGCGCACCTCGGCCGCGTACCGGCGGGCCTCGGCGGGTCCGAGCAGCGGCAGCTTGGGCCGCTCGGCGCGCGGGTGCTCGAAGGCGTCGTAGAGCGGGTTGATCTCGGGGCGCATCGACTCGCGTCCGGCGACCCGGCGGAGCAGCCAGAGCTCCTCCTGGTTCCCGATGTGCGCCAGGTCCCAGACCAGTGGGGACATCAGGGGGGAGTGCTGGGCGGTGAGGTCCTCGTCGGTCACGGCGTCGGTGAGGCCGGCCGTCCGCACGCGCGCCGCGGTCAGGGCGGCGGCCGCCCGCTCCCGCGGGGCGGAGTCGGAGGGGGACCCGGTGTGTTCGGTGGGCGCGGTGGTCATCGGCGGACCTCTTTCCCGGTGAGCACCTCGGTGGACTCGTCGTCGGCCGGACATCGGCCGCGCAGTACGTAGCGTTCGGCGAAGGCGCCGACCACGTCCTGGACGTGCCGGCTCGCGCCCAGCCGGGGCAGGGCCTCGGCGGCGGCCCGGAAGCAGGCCTTCGCGGAGGCCCGCAGCTCGGGATCGGCCAGACCGTGCCGGGCCGCCGACCGCCAGAGAGGATTGCGGGGCGCGGGCCGGGTGCCGTAGGTGTCGGCCAGCCCCTTGGCCACCCGGTACGCGGTCTCGGCGGCCTCGGGGTCGTCGAACAGTGCGTGCACGACGGCCACCGGCACCAGCCAGCCGTCCTCCCCGGGCTGCGCGTCGATCATCCGCAGTTCCAGGTGGCCGCGCGGCCGGACGGGCGGGAACAGCGTGGTCAGGTGGTAGTCCAGGTCCTCGGCCGTGGGCGCCCGCAGCGCGGGGTGTCCGCCCGTGCGCAGCCAGTCGCGGAAGGTCGTACCGCGCGGGATCTCCCACGGGTCGCCGTCGTAGGACCGTACGCACATGACCTCGGTGTCCAGCGCCTGCCGCGTCCACGCGGTCCGGGGATCCTCGTCCAGGGGCGGGGCGAGCGCGCGCCGGGTGTCCAGGTCGCTCCAGATTCCCTGGCGGGCACAGCGCCACCCGGCGTACGGGCCCTCGTGCGCGGGGGAGTTGGCGAACGCGGCCACCATGACGGCGCCCAGCAGATGCGCCAGCCGCCAGCGCCGGCCGTGGCCGAGCACGCCCGGTTCCTCGTATCCGGCGTCCACGCAGACCTGCACGGAGGCGGAGGCGCACATCATGGCGCGCCCGGCCGGGCCGGTGCGGTCGAAGTAGGCCTCCATCGCGTCGTACCGCGGGCTGTTCAGCAGCCGGCGGTACGGGCGGCGGGGATCGCGGCCGAGGCCGCGCAGGACCAGGCCCTGGGTCAGCAGGGCGGCGCGTACGGCGGTGAGGTCGACCTGCAGGCCGTCCACGCAGCCGGTGAGGGAGGTGGCGGGGGCCGAGCTGAGTTCGAGCTGGCCGCCCGGTTCGACGGTCAGCCGGGAGTTCAGGGGCAGCGCGCGGGCCGCGGTGTGGGCGGCGCGCAGCCGTTCGGGAGGCAGGGGCTGCTCGGGGCGCTCGGCGTCCAGGACCAGCCATTCGAGCTCGGCGCCCATCAGGCGCGGCGGGCCGGTCTTGAAGCAGATGCCGTGGAGCAGGTCCTCGGCCTGCGTCTCGCTGATCGAGGGTGGCGGGGTCGGGTCGGGCGCGGGTGGAAGAGCGGATGAGTCCTGGGACATGACCGGGTCCTCGTCTCCTGTCGTCGGCCGTGACATCACCCGTGCCTACCCCTCCTCGCGGCACAAATTCCTTTGCCGCCGGGAATCGAACGGTGGAGCATGACGGCGTGAGCAGCAGATTGCGCGAAATCGCGCGGGAGAACGCGCAGATCCTTGCGGCCGGGGGGTACCGGACGCGGTCGGGACGGCACGTAGAGCTGGCCGCCGCCCTGGCGGAAGCCAAGGCCGGAACCAGAATATATGGACCAAACCGGGTCATTCCAGGTGGGCAAGCCGTTTCCGGCGGCCGTGCGACGGTCGTCGAGGTCACGGGAGAGAGCAGTACGGTCGCCGCCCGCAGGCTCGCGACCGCCACCCCGGCCCAGCCGGATCCCGCTTCCGTGGCGGTCCTGAACTTCGCCTCGGCCCGTAATCCGGGGGGAGGTTACGTCCGCGGGGCCAAGGCCCAGGAGGAAGCGCTGTGCCGAGCGTCGGCGCTGTACGAGACCCTGCTCGAAGCCCCGGAGTACTACGAGGTCCACCGCGCGGAGCGCAGCACCTTCTACACCGACCGGGTGATTCACTCGCCCGGGGTCCCCGTCTTCCGCGACGACCGGGGCGGGCTGCTGGAGGCCCCCTTCCGGGTCGGGTTCCTCACCTCTCCGGCGCCGAACGCGGGCACGATCCGGCGGCAGGAACCGGAGCGGGTCGCCGAGATCCCGGGGGCGCTGGCCCGGCGCGCGGAGCTCGTACTGGAGGTCGCGGCCGTGCACGGTTACCGGCGGCTGGTGCTGGGCGCCTGGGGCTGCGGGGTGTTCCGGAACGACCCGGAGCAGGTGGCCGAGGCCTTCCGGGGGCTCCTGGCGGCCCGGTTCGCCGGGGTCTTCGAGCGGGTCGTGTTCGGCATCCTCGACCCCGCCCCCGCCACCCGCGAGGCCTTCGCCCGGGCCTTTGCGGCCTGAGGCCCGGGCGCGCGGGGTCCGCGGCGCTCAGAACGGTTGCGCCGCCCCCAGCAGGCTCTCCGGGAGGTAGGGCGACGAAACGCGGATCCGCCAGCCGCGGCGGCGGGCGTGGCAGGCCAGGGCCAGGATGTCGAGGTTGACCGCGGCGTGGGCCCCGACCGCCCGGTCGGACACCGAGTAGTGGTCGCGGTGGGCTTCCAGGGCATCGGCCAGGGCCAGGTTGAAGCTCTGCTCGTCGCCCTCCACCAGCTGGGAGAAGGCCACGGCGGGCGCCGGCAGGAAGCCCCACTCGCGGGTCCGCGCGATGTCGGCGACGGCCCGGTCGGTGGCGGGCTCCGGATCCTCGCCCCGCAGGTAGTCGTGCAGGGCCCGCCGGTAGGAGGCGTACGCGGAACGGTCCTCCTGCCGGGCGGTGGGGCCGCCGAGGACGAGCGGGGCCAGGTCGGCGCGGCTGCCGGTGATCAGCGCGCGGTTCAGGGCCGCGGCCCACGATCCCGGGTCGAGCGGACCGTCCCGGTGGGTAGGGCCCCCGGCCGCGCCCCCCGCGCGCGTGGCCCCGTGCAGCTCGCGCACCAGGGCGTCGGCGGCCGCCGTGCACCGCGGCAGCTCGGGGCGCCCGACGACCAGGGGACCCGCGGCCAGCGCCGCGACGGCGTCCGCGCGCCGCTCGCGCCCGTACGGTCCCACGCGCGGCGGAGGGGCCTGGAAACCGGTGACCAGCGCCTGCGGCAGGTAGTCGGAGTCGACGGGCGGCTGCCAGCCCTCGCGACGGTATCCGAGCGCGGCCAGCGCCAGCGGCAGCAGCGGCAGCAGGGTGCGCGGCTCGGCCCGGGGGTCCTCGAGGTGGGAGTAAGGGAGCAGCAGCGCGGCCAGCTCGGCGCCGAACTCCTCCCGGTCCCGGGCGGCCAACGCACGCAGTGCGCGGAGCGCGCCGGTGGCGGGGTCGGCCGAATCGGCCGTACCGGCAGCCTCGGGTTCATGGGCTGCGGCCCGGGCTCCGGCCCGTCGCCCGGCGACCCGGGCCAGTGCGGCGTCCAGCGCGGCGAGCTTCTCCTGCGGGGACGGCGGGAACGTCTGGCCCTCGACCCCCAGATCCCCGCTGACATACGCCAGCAGACCGTTGATCAGCTCCACCGACGGGAGGCCGGGCCCGCCGGCCCGCTGGGGTGCCAGACGGGCGAAGTGGAAGGCCTCGCCGTGCCGTTCGGCCTTGTCGGCGAGGATCGCCACACAGAACGCGTCGATCCAGCGGGCTGCGCTGACCGGCTGCGGGGCGCCCTCCGATCCGGAGTCGTAGTCGCGTCCGTAGTCGACGTAGGTGAGGAAAACGTGGAACGACACCTTCGGGTAGTAGGCGGCGAACGACACGGCGCCGGCGGCCGCTTCGGCCGCGTCGCTCAGGATGGCCTTCGCCTCCGGGGTGTCGAGGCCGCGGGGCGCCGCCGAGAGCGCGCCGAGACCGTCGAGGAACCCCAGCGTGATCTGCCACCAGTCGTAGGCGTCGATCAGGCCGGCCCTGGACCTGGAGTACACGTCCGAGATCATCCGGTTCGCGAAGTCCGCGCGCACCGCCGCCAGGGCGGCCTCGCTCACCCTGTGTCGTTCTATTCGCATGCCCGCTACTCCCTGTGTCCGTACTACGGGCCTCACCCTAGAAGATCGCCGGGCCGCTCCCGGACGCTCCGGGGCAGAGCAGGGCGGGCCGGGCGCTGTCGGGGCCCCGGTCGGTGGCGGGCGGGCAGGCGTGACCCGGCCCACCGACCGGGCCCGGGGATCTCACTGCCAGCCGTAGCGCTCGCGCAGGCGGTTCACCACCAGGCCGAAGCGGCCGCGGTCCAGCGCGCAGGCCTCGCGGCGCATCCCCGACTCGTGCACCCGCAGCACCCGGTCCACGTCCACCCAGGACTCGCGCCCGGCGCTGTCCCAGGGGCCCGTACCGATCGGCACCCACTCGCGGTCGTGGTCGTGCCGCTTGCTCGACAGCTGTACGGCCAGCAGGGTGCGTCCGCCGGCCTCCCGGGCCACGACCAGGACGGGGCGGTCCTTGCCGCGGCCGTCGTTCTCCTCGAAGGGGACCCAGGTCCAGACGATCTCGCCGGGGTCGGGATCGCCGTCGGGGTCCGGGGCGTACTCGGTCCGGACCCGGCCGATGGCGCGCGGGTCGGCCTCCGTGGTCGCGGTGTCGCCGCCCTGCCCGGGCTGCTCGGTCCGGCCGTTGCTGTGGTGGGAAAGTGCCGTCATCCGGGTGAGGCTACTGCTTGCGGGGCCTGCGGTGGAGGAGGCGGGGGCCCGCCCGTGCCGCGGGTCAGTCGGTGACCAGGGCCAGGACGAGGCCGTCGTAGCCCTTGCCGCCGACGGTCTGCAGGGCGGTGGCCGTCAACCGGGGGTGCTCGGCGATGAGTTCCGTGAACCGGCGGACGCCCTGGACGCGCGGGTCGGAACTGTCCGCGTCGACCACGGCGCCGTCGCGGACGACGTTGTCGCCGATGATGACGCTGCCGGGCCGGGTCAGCTCGATCGCCCACCGCAGGTACACGGGGTTGGACGGCTTGTCGGCATCGATGAAGACGAGGTCGAACGGCGCTTCGCCGGCGAGGCCGGGCAGCAGGTCGACGGCGCGTCCGCGGCGGATCTCGACGACGGTGTCCAGCCCGGCCCGGGTGATGTTCGCGGCCGCGACGTCGGCGCACCGCTCGTCGACCTCCAGCGTCACCAGCCGGCCGTCGGCCGGGAGCGCGCGGGCCAGCCAGATGGTGCTGTAGCCGCCCAGCGTGCCGATCTCCAGGATGCGGCGGGCGCCGCGGATGCGGGCGAGGAGGTTCAGCAGCTTGCCCTGGTTGGGGGCCACTTGGTGGGCGGGCAGGCCGGCGGCCTCGGCATCGGCGGTCGCGGCGACCAGGGCCTCGTCCTCCTCGACCAGGAGGCCGTCGAAGTAGTCGTCGACAGCCGTCCACGTCTGCTGAAGCATGGGTCGCTCTTTCCGGTGGGGGCGTTCGTGAGTTCCCACTCGGAACTTACCAGGAGGGGGAGGGGTTTCAACAGTGCGTTGAAGTGAGGATGCCGCCACCGGCCCCTGTCGCTCCTACCGCCCTGTCGCTCCTACCGGCCCGGCCGCAGCGCGGCCCAGTCCTCCACCGCCTCCACCTGTGCCGCCAGCCCCAGCAGCAGCGGCTCCGAGTGGGCAGGGCCCAGCAGTTGGGCTCCCATCGGCAGTCCGTCGTCCGTGAGCCCCGCCGGGATGTTCACCCCGGGCCAGCCGAGGACGTTCCAGGTCCAGGCGTACGGGCAGGCGGCGATCATCGCCCGGTCCGTGGCCAGGGCTCCCAGCCCGGCCAGCGCGCCGATCCGCAGCGGCGGCGTGGCCGTCGTCGGGGTCAGCACCACGTCGAAGCGGTCGAAGATCTCGCCGACCCGCCGCCGCAGCGCCGTCTCCGCCCGGCGGGAGACGCGCAGCCCGAGCCCGCCCAGGACACGGGCGGTCCGTACGGCCTCGTGCGTGCGCGGATCCAGCAGCGCGGGATCGGGCACCCGCGCCACCCAGTCCCGTACGCCACTGGTCGCGCGGGGTACGAAGGTCAGCCCGATCGGGCCGTAGCGGGGGTCCTCCGGGATCACCTCGTGGCCCAGCGACTCCAGTCGCGCGGCCAGTCGCTCCACCGCCGTACGGACCTCCGGATCAAGGGACTTGGGCGTCGCCGTGAAGGCCATGCCGAAGGAGAGGGCGATCCGCAGCCGGCGGGGCGTGCGGCGGGCCGCCTCCACGGCGCGGATAGCCGCCGGGCGGTGCAGGTCCTCGGGGTGCGGGCCGCTCGCCGCGTCCAGCAGGAGCGCCGCGTCGGCCACGGTGCGGGCCAGGACGCCGTTGACCGTGAGTCCGTGGAAGGACTCCGGCTCCGGCCAGGTGGATATACGGCCGCGCTGGGGTTTCACCCCCACCAGATGGGTCCAGGCCGCGGGGATCCGGACCGATCCGGCCCCGTCGGAGCCCAGGGCGGCCGGGACCAGGCCCGCCGCCACGGCAGCCGCCGAGCCGCCCGAGGAGCCGCCGGGTGTGTAGGCCCGGTTCCACGGATTGCGGGTCTCGCCGAAAGCCCCGCCCTCGGTGAAGGGCCACTGCCCCAACTCCGGCGTCTGGGTCTTGCCGACGATCACCGCGCCGGCCGCGCGCAGCCTTCGTACCGCCTCGCTGTCGGCGGTCTTCGGGGCGAAGGCCCCCGCGCAGCCGAAGGCGGTCGGCTCCCCGGTCACGTCCATGTCGTCCTTGACCGCCAGCGGCACCCCCAGCAGCGGCAGCCGCTCGCCCGCGGCCAGCCGCCGGTCCGCCGCGTCCGCCTCGGCGAGCGCGGCGTCGGCGCGCACGCTCCGGAAGGCGTTGAGCTCAGGCTGGGACGCGGCGATCCGGCGCAGTGTCTCCTCGGTCAACTGCCGGGACGAGAGCGTCCCTTCGGCGAGCGCACCGACCATGTCCACCAGGCCGTAGGCCGTCGGGACCGCTGTATCCGACATCGCGAACCACTCCCCATTACCGATCGGTAGGAAGACCGTAGTGGGGAGTGGTCGCGCAGTTCTAGAGCCAACCCTCCAGGGAGGCCATGAACCCGTCGAAGTCGTCCCGGTGGATGGTGTGTCCGGCCCCGGGGACCGTACGCACCTCGAAACCACGGCTCCCCAGCAGCCGGGCCCGCTCCTCGGTGATCAGAGTGCTCGGGTCGGCGAGCTGCACGAGCGAGGGGACCACCGGCGCGGCCGGCATCAGGTCGGTGCCGACCAGCGGGGCGAGGCTCAGTGCGGTCTGCTCGTCCCAGACCGCCAGGGTCTCCAGTTCGATGTCGACGTCCACCTCCTCCCAGCGCGGGCTCATCGTCCGTATCTGCTCCCTGGTCGCGGATTTGAACTGCGCGAACAGTTCCGGACCGAAGCCTTCGGCGGGAGCGGCCAGGTGCCACGCCGGGTCGGAGAACACCGCCCGGGCCGGGCGCAGCCGGTCCACGGCGAGCGACAGGGTCAGGCCGCCGAGGGAGTGTCCGATGGCGAGTTCGGCGCCGACCGGGAGGGTCTCGACCACGTCGTCCGCATACAGCGCGGGGCTGTACTCGCCGCGGCCGCCGGCGCCGTGGCCCCGCAGGTCGACGGCGATGACTCGGTAGCCGTGGTCGGCGAGGGCGGGGCCGACCCGGCGCCAGGTCCGGTGGTCGGCCATCATGCCGTGGATCAGGAGGGCGACGCGGTCGCCCTCGCCCCAGGTCTGGGTGTGCAGCTGCACGATGGTGTTGCCTCTCTTGATGGATTTCGACGAATCTCGACGAATCTCGACCGATCTTGACGGCGAATTTCGGTCGAAGGTACGGACCAGGGAAGTGCGGTGCGGATCAGCGCACGCTGCGGATCGGCTTCACGGCCAGGGCCCCCGCCACGGCCAGCACGGCCGCCACGACGAACAGCGCGGTGTACCCGCCGCTGGTCGAGACGATCACCGAGGCGATGAAGGGTGCGATGATCTGCGGGCCGGCGTTGGCGATGTTGAGCACGCCCATGTCCCGTGCGGCGTCCTCGGCCTTGGGCAGCACCATCGTCACCAGCGCCGTGTCCACCGCCATGTAGCAGCCGAACGCCGCCCCGTTGACCGCGGCGAAGGACAGCATCGCGGTCCAGCTGGTCGACACGGCGGGGATGGCGAGCGCGACGGCCGACAGCAGCGCGGAGGCGCCGACGAAGAGCTTGCGGCGGTCGAACCGGTCGGACAGGTACCCGCCGAGCACCGTGGAGACGACCATCGCCACGCTGGTCAGCGGCATCAGCACCGCCACCGCGGCCTCCGGCTCCATGCCGTCGGGCAGCACGGTGTGGTCCTGCAGGATGTAGAGCTGGTAGCCGCTCACGGCGAAGTACCCGAGGACCAGTAGCGCCCGCCCGATGAAGGCCCACCGGAAGTCGTGGTCGCGCAGCGCGCTCGTGAAGGCGGCGAGCTGTGCCCTGACGGGCATCGGGGCGCGGGCCGGGAGCCGCTCCTCGCGGCCGCAGGCGGTGAACAGGACGGCCGCGCCCGCCACCAGCGCGCCGAGGACGAGGTACCCGGTGCGGTGGTCCTCGGAGAAGGCCGCGCCGATCAGGGCGCCGAGGGTGGAGCCGAAGGGCAGGCCGAGGCCCACGGCCGCGGAGGCCTTGCCGCGGGCGTCCAGGGGCACCCGGTCGGGTACCACGGAGGTGATGGCCGCCTGGTAGACGTTCATGACGGCCTGTCCGAGGCACCAGGCGATCGTGATCAGCAGGATCGTGTCGGCGAGCCCGAGCAGGAACATCGCCGGTACGGCGGCGAGTCCGCCGCCGAGGATCCAGGGGTTGCGCCGTCCGCTGCGGTCGGACAGGGCGCCCGCGACGGGGTTGAAGACCGTGGCGAAGATCGCCGAGACCCCCGCGATCAGGCCGAAGTTCGCGACCTTGTTCGCCGGGTCGATGTCCTCGACCTGGAGCGCGAGCAGGACGCCGGCCACGCCGATGTAGAGCGCGTACATGGCGCTGTTGCCGACGAGGAGCAGGGGCAGCAGGCCGCGCCGCGCGGAGGCGGGACCGGAGCCGGGCCCGGGGGACGCGTGGGCGGTGGTGGCGGCGGATCCGGTGCCGGAGCCGCTACCGGATCCGGTGTCGGGGGAGGAAAGGGCCACGGTGCCCTCCTGGGCGGATGAGGGTGGACGAGGGGAGGTACGGGCTGGTGGAGGCGATGTGGAGGTGGCTCGGAGGCGGGGCGGGGTGGGGTGAGGGGTGCGCGCCGCCCCGTCACGACGGCGGGGGTGCGACGGAGCGCGACAGGGCGGCGGCACGGCGGGGCACGGCATCGACACATCGGCCGAAGGGGGATGTGACGCCGTGGTTACACGTGTCAATGACTCGTGTAACCACTGTGTAGCATTCGTTTCCGGCCATCCGCTAGCCCTCGGGCGCAATCGGTCTGGAAAGATGCCACGGCAATGTCTCAGTCATCGAAATCGCCGAAGCCGCCGACCCCGGCCTCCGGACCGGCCGCCGGATCCGCCTCAGGATCGGTCTCAGGATCCGCCTCGGGATCGGCCTCCGGGTCGACCACCCCGCCGCCCCCCGTTCCGACGAGCGCCGACGTCGCCCGCCTCGCCGGCGTCTCGCGCGCGACGGTCTCGTACGTGCTGAACAACGCGGAAGCCGTACGCATCAGCGAGCCGACCCGGCGCAAGGTCCGTGAGGCCGCCGAGGAACTCGGCTACGTCCCGCACGCGGCCGCCCGCAGCCTGCGCGCCGGACACACCAGGATCGTCCTGCTGCCCACCTCCCACGTGCCGATCGGGCCGCTGTACAGCACCTTCCTCAACGAGCTCCAGTGGGCGCTGCGCCGCCTCGACTACACCGTGGTGCAGTACGGGAGCCTCGGACTCAGCGGCGACGAAGCCGTGCGGGCCTGGGCGGAGCTGCGCCCGGTGGCCGTCATCTCCCTCGGCGAGATCTCCCTCTCCGCGCGCAACGTCGCCACCCTCAAGCGGGCCGGCGCCCGCGCGGTGATCACCATGGGACCGGTCGGCGTGCCCGGGGCGCACGCGCTGGTCATGGACCAGCAGGAGGTCGGAGTCCGGGCCGCCGCCCACCTCGTCGAGCGCGGACGCGGGCGGATCGGTGTGGTCGTCCCGGAGGAGGAGGGCCTGGAGCTGTTCTCCGTCCCCCGGCTGACGGGCGCCCGGTCGGTCGAGGGCGCCGAGGTCTCGGCCCTCCCGATGGCCTACTCCGAGGAGTCCGCCGCGGCCCTCGCGGCCCGCTGGCGCGGGCTCGGGCTGGACGCCGCCTTCGCGTACAACGACGAGTACGCGATGCTGTTGATGCGGGCCCTCCAGGACGAGGGGCTCCGCGTTCCCGAGGACGTGGCCGTCATCGGCGCCGACGACCTCCTCATCGGGCGGCTGCTGCGGCCGCGGCTGAGCACGGTACGACTGGAGATGCCGACCGGCGCCCATCTGGCCTCACTGGTGGACCACGCGGTGCGCGAGCCGTCGGAGGTCACCGAGCGGCACGACCTGATGGCGGCCGCCGCCATTCCCCGGGAGTCGACCTGACGGTGCCCCCCTGCGGGCCGTGCGGGCCGTGCGGGCCGTCCGCGCAGTCCGGGCCGTGCAGGTCGGGAGCCGGTCGGCCCCGGGCCGCACCGGGGGGCCGTTGACAGGCGGTGACCTGCGGACGGAGACTTCGGGCGCGCCCCACCGGGCGTGCCCGGCGGCGTGCCCCGGTGCCCACACCGGCACCGCCGCGCCGCCGCCCGTACGGATCCGCCCAGGAGAGCCCCCATGAGCATCCGCACCGTCCGCGACGTCTACGTCGTCGACGCCGTCCGCACCCCGATCGGCAAGTTCGGCGGCGCCCTCGCCGGGGTCCGTCCGGACGACCTGGCCGCGCACGTCGTGCGCGCGCTCGTGGACCGTACTCCCGACCTCGATCCGGCCCGCATCGACGATGTCGTCTTCGGCGATGCCAACGGCGCGGGCGAGGACAACCGGGACGTGGCCCGCATGGCGGTACTGCTGGCGGGGCTGCCCGTGAGCGTCCCCGGGGTCACCGTCAACCGGCTGTGCGGGTCCGGTCTCGAAGCCGTGATCCAGGCCGCCCGCGCCATCGCGCTGGGCGACGCCTCCGTGGCCATCGCGGGCGGGGTCGAGTCGATGAGCCGCGCCCCCTGGGTCGTACAGAAGCCGGAGCGGGCCTTCCCGGCCGGGCACCAGCAGATGTGGTCCACCACCCTGGGCTGGCGGATGACCAACCCGCGGATGCCCGGGGAGTGGACCGGCTCGCTCGGCGAGGGCGCCGAACTCGTCGCGGACAAGCACGGCATCACCCGGGAGGCGCAGGACGCCTTCGCCCTGGAGAGCCACCGCAAGGCGGCGGCCGCCTGGTCCGCCGGGCTCTACGACAACGAGGTCGTCCCGTACACCGGCGTGGACCTGCTGCGCGACGAGTGCATCCGGGAGGCTTCCACGCCCGAGGCGCTGGCCCGGCTCAAGCCGGCCTTCCGCTCGGACGGCACCGGCACGGTCACGGCCGGCAACGCCTCCCCGCTCAACGACGGGGCCGCCGCGCTGCTGTTGACCGACGAGGAGGGCCTGGCGGCCACCGGCCGGGAGCCGCTCGCCCGGATCAGCGCCTCGGCCGTGACCGGGATCGAGCCCCAGCTCTTCGGCCTCGGACCGGTGGACGCCGTGCAGCGGGCGCTCGCCAAGTCCGGCCGCGGGCTCGCCGATCTCGCCGCCTTCGAGCTCAACGAGGCCTTCGCGGCGCAGGCGTTGGGATGTCTCGCGGCCTGGCCCGAGCTCGACCCGGCCGTGGTCAACCCGCGCGGTGGTGCCATCGCCATCGGCCATCCGCTCGGTGCCTCCGGCGCCCGGCTGGCCGGCTCGGTCGCGCACCAGCTGGCGGCGGCGGGTTCCGGTACCGGTATGGCGGCGCTGTGCATCGGGGTCGGGCAGGGCATCGCGCTCGTCCTGGAGCGCTGACGCCCGCCGTGCCCCCGCCGTGACCCCCGCCCCACCTGGGCGTCGATCGTTTCCAGTCAGCGGCAGTTCTCAACTGCCCAATAACTGAACAGAAGTGGAGCCTCCGGTCTGGCACGATGGCGCGTGCTGCCGCCCCCCGCGACTCGCCCATCCCCACCCGGAGGCCCCGCGCCATGCCGCTCCTCGACCCGACGCTCTGGCAGGACGGACCCACCCTCACCGGCGGCGCCGCCCCGGTCGTCGAACCCGCCACCGGCCGCACCCTCGCCACCATCGACCTCGCCGCGCCCGCCGACGTCGCGGAGGCCGCCGTACGGGCCCGCGCGGCGCAGCGGGACTGGGCGCGCGCCACCCACCCGGAGCGGGCGGCCGTGCTGCGCCGCGCCGGGGACCTGTTCACCGCCCACGCCGACGAGCTGCGGGAATGGCTGGTCCGCGAGTCCGGCTCGATCCCCGGCAAGGCCGACTTCGAGCTGCACGTCGCCGCCCAGGAGTGCTACGAGGCCGCCGCGCTGGCCTCCCGCCCCACCGGGCAGGTGCTGCCGAGCGAAGCGCCCCGGCTGTCCTTCACCCGCCGGGTGCCGGCCGGGGTGGTCGGGGTCGTGGCCCCCTTCAACGCCCCCCTGATCCTGTCCATCCGCTCGGTCGCGCCCGCGCTGGCCCTCGGCAACGCGGTGCTGCTCAAGCCGGACCGGCGCACCGCCGTCTGCGGTGGCCTCGCCCTCGCCGCGGTCCTCGCCGCGGCCGGACTGCCGTGCGGGCTGCTGCAGGTCCTGCCCGGCGGTGCCGGGACGGGCGCCGCCGTGGTCGCCGACCCGCGGGTGCGGGTGGTGTCCTTCACCGGATCCACCGCCGCCGGCCGGTCCGTCGGAGAGCTGGCGGGTCGTCACCTCAAGCGTGTGCACCTGGAGTTGGGTGGCAACTCCGCCCTCGTCGTGCTCCGCGACGCCGACATCGAGTCCGCCGTGGCCCAGGCCTCCTGGGGCTCCTTCTTCCACCAGGGCCAGATCTGCATGACGGCCGGGCGTCACCTCGTCCACGCCTCGCTCTACGACGAGTACGTCGAGCGGCTCGCCGCGCGGGCGGAGGAGCTCGCCGTGGGGGACCCGTACCGCGAGCAGGTCCACCTGGGCCCGCTGATCGACCGCGCCCAGCTGGAGCGCGTACACGCCCTGGTGGAGGCCAGTACGGAGCGGGGCGCCAAGCTCGTCGCCGGCGGCACGTACCGGGACCTCTTCTACCGGCCGACCGTCCTGGCGGGCGTCGCCGACGACACCCCCGCGTACGCCGAGGAGGTCTTCGGCCCCGTGGCACCCGTACGGTCCTTCGCGACCGAGGAGGAGGCGGTGGCGCTGGCCTCGGCGGGCCCGTACGGCCTCTCCCTCGGGATCGTGACCCGGGACGCGGCGCGCGGCCTCGACCTGGCCGAGCGGATCCCGACGGGGATAGCGCACGTCAACGACCAGACGGTCAACGACGAGGCCGTCGCCCCGTTCGGCGGAGTCGGTGCCTCCGGCACCGGCGCCCGCTTCGGCGGCGAGGCGAACCTGGACGCCTTCACCGAGCTGCGCTGGACCACGGCCCGCAGTACCCCTGCCGGGCACCCGTTCTAGGCAGCCCCCGTTCGGGGCGGAATGCACGGGACAGGTCGTTCGTTCAAGGAGCAGACGGCTCAATCAGGAGGTCTGGAAACCGTGGCTACAGTCGAGCTCACCAAGGAAAACTTCGACCAGACGGTCAGCGAGAACCCGTTCGTGCTGATCGACTTCTGGGCGGGCTGGTGCCGGCCGTGCCTGCAGTTCGCCCCGGTCTACGAGCGGGCTTCCGAGGCGCACCCGGACCTCGTCTTCGCCAAGGTGGACACCGAGGCGCAGCAGGAGCTGGCCGGGGCCTTCCAGATCACCTCGATCCCGACGCTGATGATCGTCCGGGACCAGGTGGCCATCTTCGCGCAGCCCGGCGCACTGCCGGAGGCGGCGCTGACGGACCTCATCCGGCAGGCCCGTGACCTCGACATGGACGAGGTCCGTGCCAAGATCGCCGCGGAGCAGAAGGGCGCCGGGGGCGCCGGTACGGAGGAACCCGGCACGCCGCAGGCCTGAGGGTCCGCCGCGCGGGCGGGCCGGCGGAGACACTGGTCCGTATGACTGAAGCGGTGTTCTACCGGATCCGACTGCTTCGCAGGTCAGGCGCTGTTTGTAGCTCCGCTGGACAGCGGAAGTCTCACAAAATCTCACACCGGGGGGTCGGAGGCGTCGCTTCCGACCCCCAGCAGTGCGTTCAGGTGGACCACGGCCGACTGCATGTCGGCCGCCGTCGGGTGGACGTAGACACGCTTGGTGAAGTTGGCGTTCGTGTGGCCAGCCCACGCGGCGAGGATCGTGTCCGGCACCCCGTTCACCGCGAGGAACGTCAGGCACGAGTGCCGAGCGTCGTACAGCCGGACCTTGCGGAGGTCCAGCTCGGCCATCAACTCGTAGGCGTGCTCGCGTAGGAGCCGGCCGTTCATCGGCATACCGAGCGGGTCCACGAACACGTACGCGCCGCTCGTGTATGCCTCGGCCGCTGTGGCCGCCTCGGCCTCTTGCAGCACCTTGAAGTTCAGCAGGGCCAGCCGGACCGGATCCGGCAGTGGGAGCGTGCGCTCCCCGGCCTCGCTCTTCGTGTCCTTCTCCACCACCCGGATGTTCCCGATGAGCGTCCGGGTGTTCGCGATGCTCAGCGTCCCCGCCGCGAAGTCGATGTCAGTCCACCGGAGCCCGGACACCTCGGCCGGCCGCAGCCCCATGAGGCTGAGCAGCAGCGGCCCGAACAGCCGGTCATCGCGGACGCCGAGGATGAACTCCTTCACCTCAACGACGTTCCACGGAGCGGCCCGCGGGCTGTCCCGCTTCTCTGTCTTGCGGGCCTTGCGCGGGATCGTGATGTGCTCGGCCACGTTCCGGGCCACCAGGCGCCGGCGGATCGCGTAGTTGAGGGCCGCACGCAGCCGCCCGAGGACACCGCTTGCGGTGATGGTTCGCAGGCCCGTGCCCGGCTTGCCGCCGCGCCTGCGTGCGGCGACGAGGAGCCAGGCCACCATCGCTTCGACGTCGTCCTCGGTCAGCTCCTGGAGCCGCTTGTGTCCGAGGTAGGTGTGTACGTGCACGAGCGCGTTGCGGTAGCCGACGAGCGTGGTCTCTTCGAGGTCGCCGGCCTTGCTGTCGAGGTACAGGTCGAGTAGCTCGGCGACGGTCACCTTGCTCGGCATGACCAACTGGCCGGTGCTCCGCTCGTGCTGGAGCCGGGCGCGCTCGTTCTTGGCCTCCGTCAGGGTGTCTTTCGTGACGGTGAGCTGTTTGCGCTTGCCGTTGTCGTCGGTGCCGACGTCGATGACGAACCGGTATCGGGTCTTGCCGTTGCCGAGAATGACCTTCTTGATCTCAGCCATCGCCGGCCTCGGCCTCCTCGATCTCGCGCATGGTGGCACGGATGTGGGCAAGCTGCTCTGCTCGGCGGCGCCGCGGCGGGCGCGACAGCCGGTGGTACTCGAGCGCATCCGTGTCGGTGTCGTCCCCCTCCTGCTGCATTGGGCGCTTCCCGTCGGCCCAGTCCCAAGCTGCATCCGCGGGGTACTCGCCTACGCCGGTGATCTCGACGGTGCCTGTCGGGCTGTCGTCCAGCGGGAGGAGGAGCGCGGACGGAGAGACTCCGAAGACGACTGCCAGCGCCATGACGTCGTCAACGTCAGTACGCCTGATCTGCTTCGATTCATCGCTCGCGCCGTTCTCGATCTTGTTAAGCGCGTCGGCGCTGAGGCTGCGGCCAGCGCGGCCGAGCGCATCGGACAACGCCCGGAGACTCAAGCCACGTGCTGTGCGAAGCCGCTTCACGTTCGCGGCAACCGCTCGTCCGGTGGGTCCCAACTCAATCCGCCCTGTCGTCATGATCCTGACGCTAGCAGTCGCGATTATCGCGACGTGTGTCAGGATCTTGCGGCACCGCATCTTCGCGGCTACGCTCCACATCATCACGCTGATTAACGCGATGATGCAAGTCCTCATCGAGAAAATCTCGACAGGAGTTTGTGGTGAAGATCGAACTTCTCAAGCCCCGGGAGCTGGCCCAGGAACTCGGCGTGCACGTCGGCACGCTGGCCAACTGGCGGAGCCAGGGCATTGGCCCCCGGTACTCGAAGTTGTCCAGCTCCCCTCAGGCGCCCGTCCGCTACCGACGTGAGGACGTGGACGCCTACCTTGCCCAGCTCACGCCGTCACGGAACGCGGCATGAGCGCCCCGACCCTTGCGGAGATCCGGCAGTGGCCGGCAACCGTGAGCGTCGTACAGGCCGCCCCGGCCCTCGGATGCAGCAAGTCCCAGCTCTACGAACTGATCAAGCGGGGCGAAGCCCCCGTCAAGACACTGTCATTCGGCCGCCGTTACGTCGTCATCACCGCTGACCTCGTTCGACTCCTGTCCGGAGAGGAGTCGAACGCATGACGACAAACGCGGAGACCCCCCAGCGGCACACTGGGGGGTCTCCGGAGGGCTCCGCGGGCAGCGGGTCAACCGCGACCACCGTAGCGCAGCCGACCCCCGTGACGCAGCGGCTCCGCCCCGGCGCCTGGCCCGCCTGCCCGTACACCGAGCCCCTCCTCGTACGGGCCCGCGCCGAGCGCGCACGCCGAGCACTCACCCTCGGCTCGATCCGGGCCGACCTCGAAGAACAGCCGTCCGCCCCGGCCATCCGCGCAAGCGCACGCCGCTGGGCCACCGACGTCCTGGCCCTGGCCGAGGACGTCGCGGCAGAGAAGACGGAGACCGCACGTTGACCACGCACGCGATCGACCCGCAGACCGCAGCTGAGACGCCGCTCGCGGGCGCGCTCTGGCTCGCGCAGCGGAAGTTCGCGGTGTTCGCAGCGGACCACCCGGGCACCAAGCGGTGCGCAGGCATCGGCTACGGACACGACGCGAACACCTGCACCGACCGGGGCAAGCACCCGGCCGAGCCGTTCACCAAGACGACGTGTCGCGACGAGGACCAGGTGCGCCGGCTGTTCGCCGGGGGACCCCGCAACGTCGGCATCTACGTCGGAGGCAGCCGCGGCCCGAACGGCGAGCAGCTGCTCGTCATGGACAGCGACCGCCCCGACGCTATCGAGGACACCGCGAAGGCCCTCGGCCACGAGCACACCCCCACCATGCGGGTGCACACCGCGAAGGGCCACCACGACTACTACTGGGCGCCGCCCGGGGCGCGGCTCGGCAACGGACTCGGCGCCCTCAAGGGCCAGTTCGACGGGGACGTACGCGCGGGCAACGCGTACGTCATCGGCCCCGGATCCGTCCACGCGACCGGCGTCGTCTACACCCTGGAGAACCCCGAACAGGCGCCCGTCGCCGCGCCCGCGTGGCTCCTCGAAGCGCTGCAGGCGCGCGCCTCCGCCCCGGCCGGGCCCGCGACGGACATCGTCATCCCGGCCGACCGGCACGACGCGTACACCCGCAGGGTCGTGCAGGCGGAGTGCGACGCGATCACCCGCGCGGCGGACGGCGAGCAGAACAACGCGATCAACACGGCTGCGTTCAGCCTCGGCACCCTCGTCGGCGCCGGCGCGCTCACCGAGGGCGAGGCCCGTGCCGACCTCCTCGCCGCGGCCCGCGCGGGCAACCACCCCGAGGGCCGCGCCCGGGCCACCATCGACTCAGGGCTCCGCGCTGGCATGGCGCAGCCCCGGCAGCCCTGGCCCCCGGTGGCCCGCGCGGACACCCGCAACGACTTCACCGGCCTGCTCATCCCCCAGCAGGAGTCGACACCGCAACACGAGCAGGCGGTGACCGTCTTCACCTTGAGGGAGCCGGAGCCGGAGCTGGCCGAGGAACCCCCGGCCGCCGCGGTCACCTCGTTCAAGCGCGGCGGCGCGTTCTTCCACGACGTCCCGGCCACCCCGCCGGCCGTCTGGGGCGCGGGCGGCGACGTGCTGTGGGCCGAGGGCGAGGCCCTGCTCATCGCCGCACCGCAAGGGGTCGGCAAGACGACTCTCGCGCACCAGCTCGTGCGGGCACGCCTCGGCCTGCAAGAGACCGTCCTCGGCTTCCCTGTGGCGCCCGGCCGCACCGTGCTGCTGCTGGCCATGGACAGGCCGTCGCAGACCCGCAGGGCAGGAGCGCGCATCTTCGGCCGCGACGACCCCGCATACCTGAACGAACACCTCGTCGTCTGGGAAGGGCCGCCGCCGTTCGACCTGGCCAAGCGGCCCGAGATCCTCGCCGCGATGTGCGAGAAGGCCAAGGCCGACACCGTGATCATCGACAGCATCAAGGATGCCGCGATCGGGCTGTCCGACGACGCCGTCGGCGCCGGCTACAACCGGGCCCGGCAGAAGGCGTTGGCCGAGGGCGTGCAGGTGCTGGAGAACCACCACGTCATCAAGCGCGGCCCCAACGGCGCCGCCCCGAACACCATGGCCGACGTATACGGATCGACCTGGATCACCTCGGGCGCCGGATCCGTGATCCTGCTGTGGGGCGAGGCGGGCGACCCCCTCGTCTCCTTCCGCCATCTCAAGCAGCCGATGGACGAGGTCGGCCCGTTCCACCTCGTACACGACCACGAGGCAGGCACCACCGACGTCCAGCACGCAGCAGACCTCCTCGACATGGCACGCCGCGGCGGCGTCCACGGGGTCACCGCCATGGCGGCGGCCGAGGCGCTGTTCGAGACGAAGAAGGCCTCCCCTGCGCAGCGCGAGAAGGCCCGCCGGAGGCTCGACAAGCTGGCCCGCTCTGGACTCCTGACCCGAGTCGACTCGTCGACGCCCGGCGAGCCCGCACGGTACTACCTGGGTCGCGCAGACCCTCACGCACCGGCTCACGCCCCCGATTTTGCGTGACCCCTCACGCACCCCTCACGCACCCTCACGCCGAAGGGAGATTCCCAGTTCACAGCCTCACGCAGGCCCTCACGTAGCTCACACGCCCACCCCTCACGAATCCCACCCCCCCTACAGGGGGGGGAGACGTGAGACCCCGAACCGGAGGACCCATGACCATCGTTCGCACCACGTTTGCCGCGGGCGCCCGCGACCTGATCGCCCGCATGGTCAGCAACTACCGCTGCGGCCACTGCAACGGCGAAGTCGCATACCTCGCAACCACCGGCGGCGAGCTCACCGCGGCCGTCGAGCACAACGACGGATGCCCGGTCCTGGCAGGAGTCCTGCCGGTGTTTCCCGACCTCGTCCGCGCCGCGGGCATCCCCGACACCTTCCGCCCCGGCAAGGAGACCCCGTGACCGTCGTCGCCTCCCTGTACGCCCTCGCGATCGCCCACGGGTGCGCCACATGCAAGGCCAAGCCCAACACCCCCTGCACCACCGCAGGGACGGTGGCGAGCCTCCCCGACGATCCGTTCCCGCGGCTCCACCGGTGCCGGCAGGCAGCCGCCCGACGGCACCAGCAGCTCAGGACGGGCCGCCCCGGCGAAGGGCGGCTGCCGTGACGGCCGTCGACGACGTCGTCGTCTACCTGACCCTCGCCCTGGAGAGCGCGTCCACGAGGCCCACGCCCGAGGCCACCCTCTTCCTCACTGGGCAGGCGGCCATCGACCTCGCCGAGGACGCCCCCGTCGACGCGATCACCACCCTCGGCGCGATCGCGCTGCAGCTGCTCGTCGAGGTCGCCAACCTCCGGCAGCGCACCCCCCAAGACCTCTGGCAGGAGCGCGCGCTCGCCCTGGCAGAGCACGACGAGATCAGCCCGCACCAGGAGGAGGCATGACCGTACAGCCGCTCCACCGGCCCCAGTGGGCCGTCTACAACACGTGGCCGAGCCAGCGCGCCAAGGGCAAGCGGGCCCGCCGCAGGGCGTACCGAGACCTCGCCCGGCTCATGCGCAACGCACCCGCCGCGGTCGCCGCGGCACAGGACAGGAGCAGGAACATGACCGACCGAAACGACCCCAACTACTGGTCCGAAGAAGCCATGGAAGCCCGGCAGCAAGCACGCCTGCGGCTCCTCGATCGCTCCATGCCGCTGCCGCTGCGGCCGCGGCGGGATCCGGAACCGCCCACGAGGCGACAGGAGCTGCTGGCCGCCGGCCTCGTCTTCACCGTTCAGGGCGAGGACCAGGAGCGGGCCCGCCTTGAGCACCGGGCCCGTCGGCGCCGCGCCGAGCGGGAACTCGCCGCCCAGCAGCGCCTGCATGACCACAGTCGCGCCAGCATGCGCGACGCGCTCACCCCGCCGGACGATGCGGCATGACGGGCGGAGTCTCCCGCGTGCTGGCCGAGCACGAGGCCGCGCACGCCGTCGTGGCACGGCACTTCGGCCTCACCGTCACCGAGGTCGTCATCGGCGCCCGGAGCGGTCGGACCCTGTACCGCGGCCTCGCTGAGCCTTGGCAGGAGGCGGCCGTGATCGCGGCCGGCGACCTCTTCAACCGCGAGCAGGGCACCGTGCCCTACCTCGACTACGGGTGCAGCGACCTCCGGGACCTCGAACGGGAGCATGGTCTCGACCGGCTGTGGGACGCCAACCGTGCCGCGCGGAGCATCCTCACCCAGCGCCGCCGGGCGATCCTCCTCCTCGCCGACCGCATCCAGCGCGAGCGTCACATCCAGTTCGTATAGACCCGACCGCACGCGCAGGCCCGTGCCGGGCACACGACTACACAGTGTGCCCGGCACAGCCATGCCCGGGCAGCGCGACGCTGGCCAGGATCACCCGGGGCCCGCGCCACACCTCACCCACGACCGTGCGAGCTGCTGCGCACGCGAATCACGCTCGCGATCACGCCAGCCGTCACGCTGAACGAGCAGGTCAGGCCCAAGGGGGTGGCACCATGCCACGCGAGGAATCCGGACCGCCGGGCGACCCAAACGCCCTTCTCGCCCTGTTTTTTGCGCGGCCGATTTGAAAGCCGCTAATCACCGGGAACCTCGAACTCGGTAAATAGCGACGCTCCGTGACGGTCACTCTGTGTCAGGCAAACCCGAGATCGGGTCCGCCGTAGGCCCTCTTGACCTTGAGGAGGAGCCGCTGGATCTGCTGGGCCGTGGCCACCGGATCGATGGCGCCCTCGATGGTGATGTTCACGACCTGCTGCGCGGGCACAGCCGCCCTCACCGCGGCCCGAGCAGCGGCCGCCGCGGACCCGCCACCCGCCTCCGCCGCCGGGAGCGCCCTGCCCTCGTTGAGCGCGTCGAGGGTCCCCTGCCCGAGCCGGGCCACCGCAGCGGCCCGCAGCACGTACTCGCCGTTGGAGAGCATGGCGGGGATGCTGTCCGAGGTGGACGTGCCGGGGCCGCGGATGATGCCGCCTGCGGCCTTGGTGAGCCCCTCATGGCGCATCGTGGTGTTGTTCATAGACCCGCGAGTGACGTAGGTGAGCGAGACCGTGACCGCCCTGTCGCGGATGGCTGCGAGCTCGGCTCGGGCCTGCGCTGCCTTCCGCTCCAGGTCGGCGATGTGCGCGGTGAGCCTGGACTTCCCTTCCGGGGGCACCGACTCCAGCTGCCCCTTGGCCACCTTGATCTGCGATTCCCATGCGGAGATGTTCATCTGCAGCTTGTTCTGACTCAGGCGGGGGAGGGTCGCGTTCGCGAAGTCCTGTGTTTTGCCCTTTGCCGTTTCGAGGCCGTTGATGAAGCCGTCTCGGAATTTGTCGAATTCGGTGTTCGCCTGGCGGAACTTGTCGCCGAATCCGGGAATCTTTCCGATGGTCATGGCGAGGCCGGAGACGATGACATCGAGGGAACTCAACGCGCCCATCGCCAGCAGTCGGAAGGCGCCGACCGCATCCGGCAGGTATCGGATGACACCCTCAGCCAGGGTGATCATAAAGTTCCCGCCGATACGGGCGAACTCCATCAACCCCAGCTTGTTCTCCTGGATGGTGGCGTGCAGCCGCTGCAGCGGCCCGCGGACCTTCTCGACACTGTCACCGGCGGGTGACAGGGCCCCCACGATGGCCTTGCCTGCCTCCTTGAACGCGGTGGCGAAGGGCTGCGCCAGGAGCCACACCGCCTTGAGGCCGTACGTCAGGTCGTCCAGGACGGGCTTCAGCAGGCGCACCCCGTACCCGATCATGTCGAGCGCCCGGCTGACGATGTGCCCCGTCAAGGTCAGCTGCTCGCCGAGCGCGGGGCCGAAGGTGCGGGCCACCTCGCCCGCGAAACGGCCGAGCGCCGGCAAGGCTTCGTTGATCGATCCGAACAGGCCGTCGAAGAACTTCGAGCTCCCCTCGACGCCGCGCTCCAGCCCGTCGAACATCCCGGGCAGACCCTGGCCGAGTAGGTTGCCGATTCCGCTGGAGAGAGAGCGGAGTGTCGGCTCGCTTGCCGCACCGAATTCGAGGAACCCGCGAGTCAGGCCGCCGAGCCCATGCGTCAAGTCGTCAACGAACACCCGCCCCAGGCGAAGGGTGGTGGAGAAATCCTTCTGGAATCCGGAGTCCTTCATGAGGCGGCCGACACCGGCCGCGGCATTCCCGAACCCGCGGCCCATCTCGGTTGCCGAGTCCCCGACAATCTTGATGATCGGGCTGGACTCCTTCAAGGCCTGGGTAAATCCGGGCAGCATGGCCGCCTGGATTTTGTCCGAGAGGCCGGAGAATTCCTTTTTCGTGGAGACGAGTTCCTTGGTGAACGTTTGCGCTTCCGGTGTCAGCTCCTTGAGGGCAGCGGCGTACTCCTTCTTGCCCTTGCCCGCGGCCTCCATGGCGGCGCCGATGCCGGAGAAGCCGAGCTTCATGGTGAGCGCGGCGACGCCCATGCCGGCGAGCATGGGGACCAGGGCGCCGATCGCCGGGAGCACGGACAGCCCGGCGATCGCAGCCACCGCTGTCAGGCCGCCGCTCAGGCCGCCGCCCTTCGTGCCGAGTTCGGCCGAGGCTTCGCCGGAGGCGCTGGCCAGGCGGGAGATGCTGGGGACTAGGGAGCCCACGCTGATCCCGAACCGGTCGGACGCCTCGCGCGCGGAGACGAACCGGCCGCCCAGCCCGCGGAGACGGCCGCCCGAGTCGCGCGTGAGGCGTTCGAGCTGGGTGTTGGTGTCGCGTGCCGAGGTGCCGAGGGAACGGATCCCGTCCGTTGCCGAGTCGGTGTCGTCGCCCAGCCCGGTCGCCGACCGGCCGGCTTGGTCCATGGTGCGGCCGAGCTCCTGCAGCTGGCCGCCGGCGCCGCGGGTGAACGCCCGCAGCTCGCCGCCGGACTCGTCGACCGACTCATTGATCCGCCGGTGGAAATCCTCCGCGTTCTCGCCGATGCGGCGGAACACAGTGCTGAGGTTGTCCCGGCCGTCGAGGATGAACGCCATACGCTCTGCCATCGCTGTCGCCCCTACTGCATAGAACTATTCGTGGCCCTTCCATAAGAATAGTTCGATTCAGTACGCTGGGATATGCCTCCAGGCAGCAGAAAGGGCCCTCGCAAGTCGCCTGCGAGGGCCCTTCTGTATGACGCTGGATCGGCCTAGCTTGCTCGGTGAGCCCGTACGGCGTCCGTGTACAGCTCCCGGGTCAAGTCGCCCTTGTCGATGCCCAGCTCGGCGAGGACGGCCCGCACATCGTCCAGCGCGGCCGCCAGGTCCTTCTCCTCGGCGATCGTCTCCAGCTCCAGGAACGTCCCGTCGACCTCGGGCACCCGCACGAGCGTGGCGAGCATCTGCCGGCCCCGGGCCTCGAAGTCGTAGTTCCTGCACCGCTTCTCGAACGCGATGGCCGGGACGTAGCCGAGGCCGCGGAGCATGGCGTGCACGGCCTCGGCGTCCTCGACGCGGGTCTCGTGCTCCGGCTTCGATCCGGACTCCTCGTCCACCCTGGCGCCCTTGTACGTCAGCACGGTGCGGGTCTCCTCGGCGCCGTGCACGGTCCGTACCCGCAGCTCCTCGTCGCGGGCCTCCAACGCCCCGTCCGGGGTGTCGTAGTAGGTGTCCCGGTACACCTCGGCCCGGCCGCCGGCGCGTGCGTCCAGCTGCCGGAGCGTCTCCTCGGGCGCGTGAACGCGTGCCTTCAGCTCTGCCTCGATCATCTGCTCATCCCTTCTCAGACCGTGCGCTCAGCCCCGTCGATGACCGCCTCGAACATGCGCCGGAAACCCCGGTACAGCGGGCCGTGCGGCGTCTCCATCACCTTGTACGTAGCCGACTCGTGCCCCTCCCATCCCGCGTCGAACGCCCCGACGAACAGGGTGGAGTCGGTCCGGATCAGCCGCCACGTGGGCAGCATGCCGTAGCGGTACACCTCGATGTCGCAGATCCCCGACAGTTCCCGGAGCCGGGCCTCGGCCAGCCGCACGCCGCTGGCCAGGGACTCGGCCGACTCACCGATCTCCGCCGCCCGTTGCGCGAGGGCGGGCGACTCCGGGTCCAGGAGCAGCACGCGCACCCGGAGCCCGCCATCGGGCCGGCCGAGGTGGGCGCGGAGCATCGAGTCGTTGAGGCCGATCAGTCCGAGGCCGCGGACGGCGAGGATGTCCAGCTCCTTCGCCGCCCGGGCCTGCTGCTGGATCTCCTCCCGGGCGGATGCCTGCGCCGAGTAGACGCGCACCACCTCGGGGAACGCGGCCAGGTCGAACGCAGCCCCGCCGGAGCGCTTCTCACGGCTGGCCGCCAGGCCGAGTAAGTGCCGGGCGTCGTCCGGCATGTTCAGCCCGTCGGCGATCCGCTCGTACACGTCGAGGCGGGACACCTCTCGCCGCCGGTTGATGATCTCGTTGACGCGGGCCTGCGTCATGCCGACGGCGGCCGCGATGCGGGCCTGACTGGCGCCGCTGTACTGCTGCACGTGCCGGAACACGGCGCCCACGTCCCGGGCGCGGAGGGCCTGGCGTACGTCGGCACGCTCCCATGCCCAGTCCGGGAGGGTCGTTGGTACGAGCGGTGTGGTCACGGCCGGCCCCTGCTCATCCGTACGAGACGGGAAGTCATCCCACGGTGAGATTACCGTCCGGGTATCGAGCGTGTGCGCCGCGTCACAAGATCCTGACGGCATGACCGAGCAAGCCGCCGCAAGCCCCGTCAACTGGTGCCACTACCACGTGGGATCGTCCGAGACTGCCCGCCCCGTCCAGTTCGCTGGCCGTACGTGCGGGCCGCCCGTGGTGCTGTACGCGTGCGCCCCGTGCCGTGAGCAGCGTGGTCTGCTGCCGCGGTGGCGGTTCGCCGCCCTCCCGCCGCAGGCCCTCTCATGACAGCCCGGTCGTGCGTGGCAGCGCCGCTACCCGAGGTGTACGGGCTCGCGTGGGAGCAGACCGCAGGCCGGGCCTGCGTGGTCTGCGGCAAGCGGCTCACGACCGGCGCAGTGTCCCGCGGCTGGCTGTTCGGCCGACACGGCGCCCACCGCCTCGACGTCGAGGTGTGGTGCTGCCCCAAACCGGAGGTGGACTGATGCGTATCTGCGGGCTGTGCGACAGGGCGATTCGGAGCGAGGAGTACCGGACGTTCCCCGTCGACTCGGCGTCCGGGGCCCGCCCCGACCAACACGTCCACGAGGACGGCGACCCGAAGTGCCGGCCGATCACCGACAGGGATCCGGCCGACCTCCACTAGGCCCCCGGCCGCCCGTGGTTCGGCGGAACACGGTAGGCCGGGCAGCACTGGACCCCCGAGCGCTCCATGCTCGGGGGTCCTTTGTGCAACCAGTTGCAGAAGGGTGGGTCAGTGGCCGCAGAACGGCTTCGACCACCAGCCGCAGGCCTCGCAGTACTCCGCGCGGAGGTAGGTCAACAGGGTCCGAATCACTGTCCGTTCACCTCCGTCCGGACTGGGTAGATGATCGTCAACCCCTCCCCCGGGCCCCTCTCGATGCGGTCGACTTCGACGCTCTCATCTGCGTAAACGTCGCCGAGAGGGGCCGCCGGTAGCGGTGGGGGAGTGGCGGACGTATCGGACATCGCCCATGCGGTCCACAGCCACGCGACCGGCACCGCGTAGATCAGGTGCGGGGCCCGCTCCAGCACCCGTCCCGCGAACGCCAGGCCGCCCACGGGCACGGCCAGGCGGACGAGCAGGGCGCCTGCTGTGGGCACGTCGAACCATCGGGCGGGCGACTCCAGCAGCAGCCCCGTACCGTGCGCCAGGCGCCGGCCGAGCGCGGCCACCCGGGCGGTGGCGGTCACAGCAGGCCCACCACGGCGTCACCGGCGGCTGAGACGACCGGGGAGAGCACCCACCCGGCCAACCCGGCGATCCCGGAGGACAGGCCGAGGCTGATCCCGCACATCACCGCGCCGAACAGGTCCCAGCGGAAGCCTTTGCGGACCGTCCACACCGCGATCAGGACCACCGTGGCGATGACTACGACCGCATGCCCGCCGTCGGTGAGGACGAGGTTCGACGTGCGGGTGACGTCCGGGGTGCCGCCGCCGACGCCGTACGCGAGCGCGGCGTTCCCGATCGCGGACGAGCCCCACAGCGACCAGTCGGCGCCGCCGCCGAGCAGGCCGCCGGCGGACAGGATCAGCAGCATCCCGTACAGGGCGCAGAGGGTGAAGGGGAGCAGGGCCAGGGCGGCCTTCAGGTTCTTCTTCTTGTGGCTGACCCACCAGCGGGCGAGGGTCCAGCCGAGGAGGGACAGGCCGACGGTGACGCCGCCGAGGGAGACGACGGAGTAGGTAGGCAGGTTCACGGGGTCCTCTATCGGACGAGGGCCGCGCCGAGCGCGGCGAGCAGCAGAATGAAGGTGGCGGTGCCGAGGGCGGGCAGCGCGTACAGGGAGCGGGCGCGGGGCGGGCCCGCGAGGCAGAGCCCCGCGAACCCTCCGGCGGCCGCCGCGGCGAAGAGCACGGCGAGCAGCACGAGGTGCGCCGGTCAGCCGGTGGCGCAGGGGTAGTACTCGGCGAATGCGTCGGCCTGCGCCGCGAGCGCGTCGGCCGCAGCACGGAGTGCGCCACACCAGCGACGGGCTGTCGCATCGTCGGTGATCTGATGCGACGGCCGTGCGTCAATCACCGCCTGAGCTGCGGCGCTTGCCTGGCGCACCGCTTCCTCGGCGTGCGCCAGCTTCTCCGCCCGCAGTGCGGTACGCGCCGCGACGGCGGGGTCGGGCTGGGCGAGGTCGCGGAGCACGGTGTCCTTCGACACGCCGACCTGCTCGGCGATCTGCCGGGAGGATGCGCCACCCTGCGCCAGCTGGCGCACCCTGACGCGCCGCTCTGCGACAGCCGTAGGAGTCGTCACCACGCACCCCCTGCGCGGAGCACGGCCAGGCGCTGCGCCAGCCGGCGCAGCTCGGCCGCCTGCTCGACGAGAACCGCGGCCAGGGCATCGAGGCCGGGCGGGTCGAGGGTCACGTCCGGCACGTGCAGCTCGACGTGGACGCTCGCGGGTACCGGGGTGTCGCCGTACGGGAACGCGACGAGCTCGGCGCGCAGGGCGGTCCCGCCGCCGTACTGGACGAGGTGCTCGGGCCCGGTGTGGTGGACGTCGACGAGGACGTCCGGCGGCCCGTCGTGGCCGAGGCACCAGTCCGGTTCGGGGATCGTGACCGGGCCGTGATCGAGGGTCTGCACCGTGACGGTGCGGGCCCCGGTCATCGGCCGGCCTCGGCGTCGAGGGCGACGATGAGGGTGCGCAGCGCGTACTGGAGGTCGTTGGCCGCGAAGTACATGGCGATCTGGTCGCGGATGTTGGCGTTCTCGTGCTTGACGAGCGCCTCGCGGGCGAGCTGGAGAGCGATGTCGGGCGAGAGCGTGCCCGGGGGAAGTTCGTGTGCCGGGTCGCGGAGCGGGCTGGTGGTCATCGGGCACCGCCCGCGGCCTCGCGGAGGGCCTCGGCGTACCGGGCGCGGGTCCAGCCCTTCTCGACACCGGGCGCGCAGGCGAGGAGGAGCTCCTCGGCGCGCGCGGCCCGGTCGGTGCCGTACCCGTGGCGGCGGGTCGCGAACGTGAGGGCGAGCGCCTGGCGGAGGCTCTCCCGCATGGGGTGCTGCGGCCGCTCCGCGGTGAGACGAGCAGCGATCTGCTGCAGCAGCGCGCGGGTGTCCGCGTCGGGGCGGCTCACAGTGCGGCCTCGGTGCGGACGCGGCTGATGAGGGCGGCGACCTCGGCCAGGACGGCCTTGCTGTCGCCCGCGTGCCAGATCAGGTTGGCGAGGTAGGACAGGAACCTGTCGTAGTTCTCGTCCTGGTTCTCTGCCCGCATCACGGCGATCTCGGCGAGGACGGCGATCGCTCGCGTGGTGAGCGGCGGCAGCTCGGCGCGGCGGCAGGCCGCGATCGACTCGCGCATGATGGCGGCGGTCTGCGTCCGGTCGATCTTCGCTGCGAGCGTCGGGACCTCGACAGCGATGCGGTCGGCGATCCGCTCCTCGACCGGCGCGAGCGCCGCCTCGGTGAGGAAGTAGGGCAGGTGGCCGGTAGGCGCCGTAGCGGATGCCGGGATGGTGAGTACGGTGTGCTTCATGGTTCGACTCCCTGGAACGAGGGGTTCGGATCAAGGCCTCGGCGGGGTGTTGCTGCACCACGCCGGGGCCGCCGTCATCTCACGCATGTCTCACAGACCACACGTACAGTGACGGGATATGAGCCCCTGACCGGGATTCCTGCGGGTCCTGGTGGACCTCTTGGAACCCTTGGAAGGTGTCTATGTCGGAAGCGGTGGAGTACGACGTAGTGGTCCTCGGCGGGGGCCCGGCCGGCGAGAACATCGTCGACCGGACCCGTGCCGCCGGACTGAGCACGGCGCTCGTCGAGAGCGAACTGGTGGGCGGCGAGTGCTCGTACTGGGCCTGCGTCCCGAGCAAGGCGTTGCTGCGCCCCGCCCTGGCCCGGGCCGATGCCCGCCGGGTACCGGGGCTGGCCGGGGCCGTCCAGGGCCCCCTGGACACGGCGGCGGTGTTCGCGCACCGGGACTACTGGACCGGTGACTGGAAGGACCAGGGCCAGATCGACTGGATCGATTCGACCGGGGCCCACGTGTACCGGGGCCATGGCCGGCTCTACGGCGTCCGCAAGGTCGCCGTCACCAGTCCCGAGGGCGAGCACCACATCCTGTCCGCCCGGCACGCGGTGGTCGTGGCCACCGGCACCCGGGCCGTGATCCCCGACCTGCCCGGCATCGCCGGCGCCCGCCCCTGGACCAGCCGTGAGGCGACCTCGGCGAAGGAGGTCCCCGGGCGGCTGCTGATCGTGGGCGGCTCGGTGGTGGCCGTCGAGATGGCCACCGCCTGGCAGGCTCTCGGCTCGCAGGTCACCGTCCTGGCGCGCGGCTCCGGGCTGCTGCCGCGGATGGAGCCCTTCGCGGGGGAGCTGGTGGCCGACGCGCTGCGCGAGGCCGGGGCGGAGGTCCGTATCGGGGTGTCCGTCGAGGCGGTGGTACGGGACGGCTCGACCGGGCCCGTCAGCGTGGTCCTGGAGGGCGGCGAGACGCTGGAGGGTGACGAGCTGCTGATGGCGACGGGCCGCGCGCCGCGGACCGAGGACATCGGGTTGGACACCGTCGGGCTCCCGGCCGGGAAGTGGATCGACGTCGACGACACCTGCAGGGTGCCCGGGCACGACTGGCTGTACGCCGTCGGGGACGTCAACCACCGCGCGCTCCTGACCCACCAGGGCAAGTACCAGGCCCGCATCGTCGGCGGCGTGATCGCCGCCCGCGCGGCCGGCACCCCGCTGGACACCGAGCCCTGGGGCGAGCACACCCCGACCGCCGACGTCCGCGCCCTCCCGCAGTCGGTCTTCACCGATCCGGAGGCCGCAGCCGTGGGCCTGACCCTGGCCGAGGCGGAACGGGCCGGGCACCGGGTGCGGGCGGTCGACTACGACATGTCCAAGGTCTCCGGCGCCGGGCTGTACGCCGACGGCTACCGCGGCCGGGCGCGGATGATCGTCGACCTCGACCGCGAGGTCCTCCTCGGGGTCACCTTCGTCGGTCCGGGCGCCGCCGAGCTGATCCACGCGGCCACTGTCGCGGTCGCGGGCGAGGTCCCGATCCGGCGGCTGTGGCACGCGGTACCGGCCTTCCCGACCATCAGCGAGATCTGGCTGCGGCTGCTGGAGACCTACCGGGGGTGAGGACGGCACCCCCGGAGTGCGACAAGCTCTTCGGGGTGGGACAAGCCCTTCGGGGTGGGACAACGACACGGCCCGGCTGCGCCGCACGGCGCAGCCGGGCCGTGTCGTTGCCGGCCGCCGCCGGACCGGCTTGTGCGGGAGGTGAGTCGACCGGCTGTCACGGGGCGGGAGATGGCGCGAAGCAGCCGTGCAACCTTGATCGATATTAGGTTAGCCTTACCTCAGTTCTTGCGACTTCCTGTGCCTGAAAGGTGTTCCAGTGATGCGTGCTGCCTCCCTGCCCCGTACCGCCGCCCGCGCGGCCGTCGCCGCCTCCGCCGCCGTGGCAATCGCCGTCGGCGCGGCCGGCTCCGCGTCGGCCGCGACCTCGACGCGTACGGTCACCGACGGCGCCACCACCTTCAACCTCGGCCTCACCGCGCCCTCCACCGCCGCCGCGGCCGGCCAGAACGTCACGGTCACCGGCAGCGGCTACAACACCGCCAAGGGCATATACGTGAGCCTCTGCGCCGTGAGCGGCGCACCGGGCGCGAACAAGCCCACCCCCTGCCTGGGCGGTTCGGACCAGTCGGGCACCACCGGCGCCTCGCACTGGGTCAACAACGTCTTCGGCGGGACCTTGGCCAACACCTCCAAGTTCGGCTCCGGCGGCACCTTCAGCGTCACCATCCACGTCAAGGCCGACCTGGGCGGCGGCCAGATCTGCGGAGAGACGGTGGAGTGCGCCATCGTCACGCGCGCCGACCACTTCAACTCCTCGAACCGCAAGTACGACGTCCACGTCCCGGTGACCTTCAACTAGGCCGTCCCTTCCGGATCGCCCCCGACCCGCCGACGAGGAAGCCATGACACCCCGACACCCCCTCACCCCCGGTCGCGCGGGCGCCGCATCCGCCGCGCTCGCGCTCGTACTGGCCTCGGCCGCCACCGGAAGTCCCGTATCGGCAGCCGGGGGTGAGGGGGCCGACATACCCCGGGGCGCCGTCGCGTACCGGTCGGTGGCGCAGTTCGGCACGGCGGGCAGGCCCCGTGACCTGCTGCTGCACCCGGACTCGAAAAAGCTGTACGTCGGTTCGGACGATCTGCCCGAGACCGCCGACGTCAACGAGAGCGGGTTGCACGTACTGGACCCCGCCGACGGCAAGGTGCGCAGCACCGTCGGGCAGGCCCCCGGACCCACCGGGACCCTCGGCCGGCGGGCGGTGCGGCAGCTCCTCGCGCCGCTGCCCGGCGACGGGGCGGTCTTCTTCTATCCGCTGCGCGGCATCGGCACCGCCAAGGACGGTGACGCCGCCGCGGCGGGGGCGTGGGTGCCGGGTGCGGCCGTCACCCACGCGACCGCGGGGCTCACGCCCTTGACGGTGCTGGTCGCGCAGGGCTCCGTCCTCTCGGAGGTGGAGATCGCGACAGCGGCCGTGAAGCGCTCCGTCACGCTGGAGGGCGGCGACGGCTTCGCGGTGGACGCGGCGCGCGGCGCGGTGTGGTTCACGGACGTCGGCAACCGCCGTATGCACCGGATCGACGCGGCCACCTTCACGGTGACCGCGACCGTCGAACTCCCGGCCGGTGACGGGTTCGCCGGATTCACGGAGGTGGACCCCGGGACCGGCGCCGTGTGGGTGGGACTGGACACCTCCGTCGTCGTCCACGACGCGACGGGCAAGCGGCTGGGCATCATCAAGGGCGGCGCAGACATGCCCCGTGCGGCGAGTTTCGACGCGACCACGCACGAGGCGTTCGTGGTGTGGCAGGACGCGGGGGACACCTCGCAGCCGGGCAGCGACAACAACGGAGCGCTCACCGTCCACCGTACCCGCGACCTCCAGGAGGTCATGAAACCGGTCGTACTTCCGGGAATACACACCCAGTCGGGGAGCGCGGCCGTGGCCGTCGAACCCGGTGGCGCGGTCGTCCTCGTGTCGGATCCGGTCGCAGGGAAGATCACCCGGCTGGAACGGGCGACGTCCCCGCGGGTCACCGGGAACCCGTCGGACCAGGCGGTCACGGCCGGTACGCGGGTCTCGCTGACGGCGGAGGCCGAGGGCACCCCGCGGCCCACCGTCGCCTGGCAGGTCAGTACGGACGCGGGCCGGACCTGGCGGGCGGTGGAGGGGGCGACCTCGCCGGTCCACACCTTCACGGCGGCCCTCTCCGACAACGGCCGCCGCTACCGCGCCGAGTTCGTCAACGACGCCGGTACGGTCCACAGCACCGCGGCCACGCTCACCGTCACCATCGCGGACACCACGACGGGCGGCACCGGGGGCCCGGGCGGCCTCGGCGGGGCGGGGTCGACCGGCTCCAACGGCTCCACCGGCTCGACGGGGAGTACGACAGGAGGGGCGGACGGCGGCCCCGACGGCGGCTCCGCCGGTACGGGCGCCGCCGCGGGCACCCCCGGCACCGTCGGCGGCGGTTCGGCCGGCGCCACGGTCGGTGGCGGTACGAACGCCACCGCCACCGGTGGTGCACTCGCCTCCACCGGAATCGCCGCGGCCTCCCTCGCCGGCAGCGCCGTCGTGCTCACGGCGGCCGGGTGGGTGCTGATGCGCCGCGCGCGGCGGCGCGCTGACAGCTGATCGGGCACAACCCGCAGCAGGCGGGCGGTGGTTCGGCGTGTTGAATGGGTGTCCGCCCCCTCTCTCGACCGGAGACGAAGGAGACACCGCACGTGATCGTGATCGCCCACCTCAGCGACGTCCATCTCGACGGTGACCGGCGCGCCGCCGACCGCACCCGCGCCGTCATGGAATACCTCGACGCACTGCCCCACGACCTGGACGCCGTGCTCGTCAGCGGGGACATAGCCGACCACGGCGAGGACGCCGAGTACGAGCAGGCCGCCGGGCTGCTGCGCTCGCGCCATCCGCTGGTGGTCTGCCCCGGCAACCACGACGAGCGCGCCGCGTTCCGCCGCGGCCTGCTGGGGGAGGAGACCCCCGAGGAGCCGGCCGCAGGGTCTCCCGAGCGGTCCCCCGCGGGAGACCGCTCCACTGCGCCGGTCGACCAGGTGCTGCGCGGCGAGGGCTTCGTCCTCGCCGTGTGCGACTCGTCCGTCCCCGGCGCGCACCACGGCTTCCTGGAGGACTCCACCCTGGCCCGGCTGGACGGCCTGCTGACCGAAACCCCGCGGGAGACTCCGGTCCTGGTCGCCTTCCACCACCCGCCGGTCCCGCTGCACACCCCGTACGTGGACGAGATCCGCCAGTTCGGTGAGGAGCGGCTCGCCGCCCTCGTCGAGCGCCATCCGCACCTGACCGCGTTCCTGTGCGGGCACGCGCACACCGCCGCGGCCACCACCTTCGCCGGGCGGCCGGTGCTGGTCGCGCCCGGGGTGGTCTCCACCCTTCGGCTGCCGTGGGAGGCGCCGACCGGGTCCTCGGACCACGTCCACCTCGACGAACCGCCCGCCGTCGCCTTCCACGTGATCGGTGACGACGGCCGGCTGGCGACCCACTACCGGGTGGTCGTCGACCGCCGGTAGGTGCGGCCGTCACGGGTCCGCGTGAGCAGGCCCGAGGTGATCAGATAGCGCCGCAGCGCCGAGCAGTCCTCGTGCACCGTGCGCAGGGCTTCGTTCACCTCGTCCGTGTAGCCCCGGTCCACCGCGAAGAGGGTCTCGGCGAGGTGGACGAGCAACTGTTCGCGCCGGGCGACCCTGCGCGGGATCGCGACGAGGCGGCCGCCGGAGAAGAGGTCGGACACGTCCCGCTGCGGCGGGCGCGGGTCGGAGGGTTGCGAAGGCTGATGGGGGTCCGTGCTGTCAGACATGTCCGCGAGCCTCCCCCGTCCGCTCCGGGGAGGCAACGCATTTTCTCCCCGGCCTTCTCGGCCCTTCTCGGAAGAAGTGACGGTCGTTCATCTTACTGATCGGTAGTCGCGCCAGTACCCTCCCCGTGACCGGTTCCTGCCCCCCCACGGAGGAGCACGTATGCGACGTCCCACCGCACGCATGAGAACCGCCGTCGCCGCCGGGCTGATCGCCCTCGGCGCCGCCCTGCTCTCCCCCCTCGCCCCCGCGGCCGCCGCGGCCGCCGCGGGCTCCGGCGCCGCCGACCCGGTACCCCTCCCCGTCGCCGACTACTGCGGCGGCCAGTGCTCGGACATCCTGCCGCCGGGCCAGAACGGCAACGCGACGCTCGCCCAGATCCTCCTGCACAAGGCCTTCGGCACCATGCCCGCCCACGCCTCCGACCAACTCGCCCGCTACGACTCCCTGGTGGCCGGATATCCCGGCCTCACCGACGCCAAGGTCAACGACTTCTTCAACAACGCCTCCTTCGGAGTCCCCGCCGACCAGGTCGAGTCCACCACCAGCCCACGCCCCGACGTCACCATCACCCGCGACAAGAAGACCGGCGTCCCCCACATCAAGGGCGCCACGCGCTACGGCACTTCCTTCGGCGCGGGCTACGCCGCCGCCCAGGACCGCCTCTGGCAGATGGACCTCTTCCGGCACGTCGGCCGCGGGGACCTGACCCCCTTCGCGGGCGGCGCACTCGCCAACCAGGGCCTGGAGCAGCAGTTCTGGCCGCAGGCCCCGTACACCGAGGCCGACCTGCAGGCCCAGGTGGACCGGATCCGCACCACCGAGGGCGAGCGCGGGCGCCTCGCGATGGAGGACGCCCAGGCGTACGTCGACGGCATCAACCTCTACCGCACCCAGTCCAAGAACGGACGCTACTTCCCCGGCAAGTACGTCCTGACCGGACACATCGACTCGATCACCAACGCCGGTGAGATCCAGCCCTTCAAGATCACCGACCTGATCGCCCTGGCCTCCGTCGTCGGCGGACTCTTCGGCGGGGGAGGCGGCGGCGAGGTCCAGGCCGCGCTGTCCCTGCTGGCCGCCCAGCAGAAGTACGGCCTGGAGGAGGGCACCCGCGTCTGGGAGTCCTTCCGCCAGCGCAACGACCCCGAGGCCGTCCTCACCGTCCACGACGGCACGGGCTTCCCGTACGCCCAGAAGCCCGCGAACCCGCAGGGCACGGCGCTCCCGGACACCGGTTCCGTCGTCGCCGAGCCGCTCGTGCACGACCGTACGGGCGCGGCCACCGCCAAGGAGGCCGCCGACCCGCCCCGGCTCCTCGGGCCGAGCATGTCCAACGCCCTGCTCGTCTCCGGCGCGCACACCGCGAGCGGCCACCCGGTGGCCGTGTTCGGCCCGCAGACGGGCTACCTCGCGCCCCAACTGCTCATGCTCCAGGAGCTCCAGGGCCCCGGCATCAGCGCCCGCGGCGCCTCCTTCGCGGGCGTCAGCATGTACGTCCAGCTCGGCCGCGGCCAGGACTACGCCTGGAGCGCCACCTCCGCCGGACAGGACATCACCGACACCTTCGCCGTGGAGCTGTGCGAACCGGGCGGCCAGAGCCCCACCAGGGCCAGTGCGCACTACCTCTACCGCGGCACCTGCACGCCCATGGAGAAGATGGAGCGCACCAACGCCTGGAAGAAGTCCGTCGCAGACCCGACCCCCGACGGTTCCTACCGCATGCAGGTGTGGCGCACGCACTACGGCATCGTCACCCACCGGGCCACCGTCGCGGGCAAACCCGTCGCCTACACCGCGCTGCGCTCCACCTACCGCCACGAGGCCGACTCGATCATCGGCTTCCAGATGCTGAACGACCCCTCGTACGTCAAGGACGCCCGCTCCTTCCAGCAGGCCGCGCAGCACATCGGCTACGCCTTCAACTGGTTCTACGCCGACTCGCGCGAAGCGGCGTACTACAACAGCGGGTCGAACCCCGTCCGGGCTCCCGGAGTCGACGCCGCCCTGCCCGTGCACGCCCGCCAACCGTACGAATGGCAGGGCTTCGACCCGGCCGCGAACACCGCCGACTACACCCCGCCCGCCGAGCACCCTCAGTCCATCGGGCAGGACTACTACATCAGTTGGAACAACAAGCAGGCCAAGGACTACGGGGCGGCCGGCTTCGGAATGGGCGCCGTCCACCGCGGCGACCTCCTCGACCGCCGTGTCAAACAGCTGGTGTCGGCGGGCGGGGTGACGCGAGCCAGCCTGACCCAGGCCATGGCCGAGGCCGCGGTCACCGACCTGCGCGCCGAGAACCTGCTGCCCGAGCTGCTCGCCGTACTGCGCAGCGCACCGGTCACCGATCCGGCGCTGACCGCGGCGATCGACAAACTGGCCGCCTGGCAGGTGAGCGGTGCCAAGCGCAAGGAGACCGCACAGGGATCGAGGACGTACGCACACGCGGACGCCATCCGGATCATGGACGCCTGGTGGCCGCTGCTGATCGAGGCCGAGTTCAAGCCCGGTCTCGGGGCGCCGCTGTACGACGCCCTGCGCGCCTCTCTGACCGTCGACGAGGCGCCCAACGCGGGCCACGGGCCCACCGGTTCACACGCCGGATCGGCCTTCCAGCACGGCTGGTGGAGCTACGCGGACGAGGACCTGCGCATGGTGCTCGGGCGGCCGGTCGCCGACCCGCCGTCCCGGGTCTACTGCGGGGGCGGCTCGCTCTCCGCGTGCCGGGACGCCGTGGCCGCCGGCCTCAAGCAGGCGGCCGCCGCCACCCCGGCTGCCGTGTACCCGGCCGACGGGACCTGCGCGGCCGGCAACCAGTGGTGCGCCGACTCGATCGTCCAGCGCCCGGTCGGCGGGCTCGGCCACCCGCAGATCAACTGGCAGAACCGGCCCACCTACCAGCAGGTGACGGAGTTCGCCGCGCACCGCTGACGGTGCGGGACGCACAGCGGCCCGCCCGGCACCGGAGGAATCCGGGGCCGGGCGGGTTCGTTCAGGTCCGTTCGGGTTCGCTCGGTTCCGTTCGGCAGGCAGCGGGTCAGGGACCGACGGTGATCTGCTGCGCCGGGTCGGTGGTGTCGGTCACTTTGTAGACCGCGTTGAAGGTGGACGTGGTCGCGCTCGTCGGGCAGCCGAACCCGCCGGTGACAGTGACCGGTACGGAGACGTTCGTGAAGGTCAGGGTCGACGGAGCACCGTTGACCCACGTGCCGCCGACGTTCGCCGGGGCGGTGGGGGCGGCGGTGACCGTACAGGAGGCGAGCCCGCTCGTCTGGACCACCAGACCGCCGACCGGCAGGCCCATGGTGGCCGTGACCGGGGCGCCGTTCTGCATCGACACCGACCAGGCGCCACTGGTGGTGACCGTCGGCGTCACTCCCCACATGCTCGAGGTGCACGAGCTGTACGTGGGAGCCGAGATCGGCGAGGACACGGGCCCGGCCGGGTTGCTGTTGCCGGGGGCTCCCGGCACGCTGCCGGTGGCGACCGAGACCGTGCAGGTCACGGTGACCGAACCGGCCTTGAGGGTGGCCTTCCCGCTGAGGGTGGCCTGGAACGCGTGCCCGGCCGGGGTGACGGTGGTCGACCCGGCCAGCGGTAAGGGTGCGGCGGAGGCGGTGACCGAGGCGAGCGCGATGGCTCCGGCGACGGCCGTCCCGAGGGCGAGCGCGGTGCGCGTACGGCTCATGGCTGTGCTCCTTGGGGATCGTGGTGCGGGGTGGGGGGAGGGGGTGCGGCCTCGGCGGACTCCGCTTTCCCGGCGGCGGACTCCGCCGTCCCGGCACGCCGTCCGGCGTACGGCTGCCAGGCGAACATCAGGCCGCCGCCGAGGATGCCGAGCAGGGTGCCGATCAGGAACCCGCCGAGGTTCGACAGGACCAGAGCGGCGGTGGCGATCAGGGTGGTGAGGACACCCGCGAGAGAACGCTGAGGGGGAGAGAACCACGCGGTGAGCCCGAGCACGATCATCACGATGCCCATCAGGACGGACGGGATCCCCGCCACGCCCTGCTGGAGCATGATCTTCAGCGGTGCCAGCGGCAGGACGCAGATCCACGATCCGGCCAGGATCGCGAACAGCCCGCCCCAGAAGGGCCTGCTGCGCCGCCACCGCTGCCAGCGCCGCCGCACCTTCAGAAGCATTCCTTCTTGCCCTTGCTGACGTTCATGCTGAGCCCGGAGAGCTTGAAGGTGCCGGCGTTCGTCGCCCACGCCGTCTGCTGGAGATCGGTGATCCTGACGGTGTCGGCCTGCTGGGCGAAGAGGTCCTGCATCCCCTGGGCCTCCGCCGGACCCTTGTCGAGGGTGGAGGCGTCGCGCCCGATCTCGATGTTGCTGAAGACGGCGTCGCCCGAGAGCTGGGTCGCGTCGACGAAGAGGTTGCTCGCCTCGACCGGGGCCCTGCGTCCGGCGGTGAGGTTGAGCGAGATGTCCCCGATCACCGGGAGCGAGGTGACCACGGACTGGCAGAGGCTGTGGAGCTTGGCCTCCCTGATGGCGGTGACGGCCACCGGGATGAGCTCCTCGCGGGCGTTGACGTCCACGCTGCCGTACTGCGCGAAGCCCTCGCCCTCCAGGCTGCTCGCCGACACCTTGAACTGCTGTCCCGACACGGCGAACGAGGCGGCCAGCACGCCCTGCGCGAGGGCGATACCGAGGCCGGCGGTCACGGCGACGGCGGGGACGGTCAGGACGGCGAACCGGCGCCAGCGGACGCGCCCGGAGTCATCGTCGGAGGGGTCGGATAAATGGGGGGAACCGGTCATGAGAGCGTCCCTTATTTCGGCTGTGCACCGTTGTTACCGACGAGTTGAATGTAAGAGTGCCAATGGGGGTTGGCAAGGTTGTGCGAGTGCACCCTTTGAGCCGACTCCTACTGCTCCGTACGCAGCAGTTCGGCGACCTCGGCATCCACCCGCCGGGCCATCGCCCGCGCGAACTCCGAGGTCACCACCTCGCCGGCCACCGGCCGCAGGGCGGCCACCGCCGCCGTGATGTGCTGAAGCTGCGTGGCCGAAAGCCGTTCCAGGCCCTCCAGGCCTTCCGGGCCCGCCGCGTCGATCACATAGCGCCGGAACAGCCCCACGAACCGGTCCGCGACCGCCGCGGCCTGCGCCTGTACGAACTCCCCGGCGTCCAGGATCTCGGCGAGCGGCACCCCCTGCCGCACCAGCGTCAGCGTCGCCTCCAGCAGCCGGCGGTTCGGGTACGTGACCAGGTCCCCGTCGATCGTCACGTAGCCGAGCTCGGCCGCCCGCCGGGTGTCCTCGGCGGTCGCTGTCGGGCCGAACAGCTCCCGCAGTTCGGCCCGGGACAGCGTGACCGGCTCCTCCTGGACCCAGTCCCGGGTCATCTCCCGTTCCAGGCCCAGCAGTTGGGACAGGCCGCCGCCCTCCTCCCACGCGTGCAGCAGCTCGGCGATGCCGTTGACCGTGTAGCCGCGGCCCAGCAGGTCGCTGATCAGGCGCAGCCGGGTCAGGTGGTCGTCGGAGTACCAGGCGATCCGGCCCTCCCGGCGCGGCGGCGGCAGCAGCCCGCGCTCCTGGTAGTAGCGCAGGTTGCGCACCTTGACGCCGGCCGCCCGGGCCACGTCCTCCCGGCGGTAGCGCCCGCCACCGCTTCCGTCCTCCACCTGGCTGCTCACGGGCCAGAGTGTAGGAGCTACCGGCAGGTCACATGGGCCGTGGACGATCCTGCTTGACGGCCCGCAGGACCACGAACTTCGGCTCGCTCGCGACGACTTCGCTGTTGCCGAAGAGCCGCCGCAGATGGGTGTGGTAACCCATGTGCCGGTTGGCGACGATCCACAGCTCGCCGCCCGGGCGCAGCACCTTGCGCGACTGCGCGAACATCCGCAGGGCCGTCGCGTCCGTCGTGGCCTGGTGGGAGTGGAAGGGCGGGTTGCTCAGCACCAGGTCCACCGAGCCGGGGGAGAGCATGGCGACCCCGTCGCCGACGTGGAACTCGGCGGTGCGCCGGCCCTCGCGGACGTTCGCCCGGTAGGTCTCCCGCGCCGAGGCCACCGCCTGGTAGGACTCGTCGGTGAACACGACCTCGGCGTCCGGGTCGTGGACCTGGACGGCCGTGCCGACGACGCCGTTCCCGCAGCCCAGGTCCACGACCCGGGCGCCGTCGGTGTTGGTCGGCAGGTTCTGCAGGAAGAAGCGGGTGCCGACGTCGAGCCGGTCGGCGCAGAAGATCCCGGCGTGGTTGACGACGGACAGGCCGGAGGCCGAGCCGGCCTCCTCGTCCACCGTGTACGTCAGCGGCCACGGCCCGGCGGAGGTGGGGCGGGTCGCCCCGGGGGTGCCCGGCGTGCAGAAGATCAGCCGGGCCTTCTTCTCCGCGAGCGAGGTCTTCGTAGGGCCGAGGATCTTCTCGAAGAGGCGCAGCGTGGAGGTGTGGATCTCCTTGACCATGCCGGTGCCGACCACGACCGTACCCGCGTGCACGTGCGGGGCCAGGCGGTACAGCTGGTCCTCCAGCAGCGCCAGGCTCTTGGGCACGCGCACCAGCAGGACGTCGATCCGCACCGGCGGCGGGTCCTGCGTGGTCAGCAGGGTCACCGTCGACTTCGAGGTCCCGATACCGGCCCGGTCCAGGTTCGCCGCGGTGGCGGCGCGGGTCAGGGCGGAGTCGGTGATCTGCGTGGGGCGGTGCGCGGCGAGTGCCGTCGTCAGCGTCCCCCAGCGGTCCCCGAGCACGGTGATCCGGCCGGCGGCGGCGGCGAGGTCCACCGGTCCCCGCTCCCCGGTGCCGGAGTCGAGGTGGCGCAGCAGGTACTCGTCGGCGGCGTCCCAGGCACGGAGCCGGTCGCGCGGGTCCTCGGGGAAGCGGGTGAGCTCGTAGGAGCCGAAGGGTGTGGTCAGGCGGTTCATATGGGACCCAGGCTATCGGAGCCGGAGGCCCGACCCCGCATGCACGGGGCCGGGCGGCGCACTACTCGGAGAACTCGCCCGCCATGGCGGCCGCCATCCGCAGGTGGGGACGGGCCTCGGCGGCCCGGCCCAGGCGCTCCAGGGTGCGACCGAGCATCAGCTGTGCGTAGTCCTCCACCGGCCAGCGCTCCAGGATGGCGCGCAGCTCGTGCTCGGCGCGGGAGAGCTGGGCGGAGTGGTAGTAGGCGCGGGCCAGCAGCAGCCGCGGGGCCAACTGCTCGGGGGCCTCGCCCGCCAGCCCGTCCAGGATGCGGGCGGCCGTCGCGTACTCCTTCGCGTCGAAGAAGAGCTGGGCGCGCGCCCAGCGCTCGGCTGCCGTCCCGTGCTCGAAGTACGTCGTCGGCGCGTTCATCGCGTCCCTTCCGCCGTTCAGGTGGTCTGTCCGCAGCCTCCAACACACCCTGGCCGCCGAACATTCCGCTCTCCGGCGCCGCCGCCTCGGGGCTAGGTTGTCCACATGAGCAATCTCGATCGCCAGCCCGCTCTCTCCGCCTGCGGCGGCCGCGGCTTCGTCGTGGCCGAACCGGTGCGCGAGCTCCTCAGCCCGCGCACGGTCAAGCTCGGTGAGTCCACCGAGGTCCGCCGACTCCTGCCGAACCTGGGCCGCCGCATGGTGGGCGCCTGGTGCTTCGTGGACCACTACGGCCCGGACGACATCGCCGACGAGCCCGGCATGCAGGTCGCACCGCACCCGCACTCCGGCCTCCAGACGGTGAGCTGGCTCCACGAGGGCGAGGTGCTGCACCGCGACAGCGTCGGCAGCCTCGAGACGATCCGGCCCCGCGAACTGGGCCTGATGACCTCCGGCCGCGGCATCAGCCACTCGGAGGAGAGCCCGCGCCCGCACGCCCGCTTCCTGCACGGCGCCCAGCTGTGGGTGGCCCTGCCGGACGCTCACCGGAACGTGGAACCCCACTTCCAGCACCACGCCGACCTCCCGCGGGTCACTGCCCCGGGCCTGACGGCGACGGTCATCCTGGGCACCCTGGACACGGCGACCTCGCCGGGCACGGCGTACACCCCGATCGTGGGCGCGGACCTCACCCTCGCGTCGGGCACCGAGACCCGCCTCCCGCTGGACCCGGACTTCGAGTACGCGGTCCTGTCGATGTCGGGCGAGGCCCACGTGGACGGCGTCCCGGTCCTCCCGGGCTCGATGCTCTACCTCGGCTGCGGCCGCACGGAACTCCCCCTGCGAGCCGCCTCGGACGCGGGCCTGATGCTCCTGGGCGGCGAGCCGTTCGAGGAGGAGATCGTGATGTTCTGGAACTGGATCGGCCGGAGTAACGAGGAGATCGTACAAGCCCGCAAGGACTGGATGGAAGGCTCCCGGTACGGCGAAGTGAAGGGTTACGACGGCCCTCCGATCCCGGCGCCGCAGCTCCCGCCGGGGCCGCTTAAGGCACGAGGACGGGTGCGTTGACCTGCTGTTTTTCAAAGTAGCCCGACAAGTCGAGATCAGCCTGAGAGGGGCCGTATCCCGCGCGGAGATCGTTCCGCCGGGGTGGGCGACGCGGGCTGCGAGAGGCCCTCTCCGGGCTCTCGACGTTTCCCAGGTGTGACCAGCTGGGGTCAGCTTTGCCAGGACCAATGCTGACCCAATGCTGACTTTGATGACGGTTCGTCAGGTCGAGGGATGTCTTCCGATGGTCCCGAATGAACCGTGGACGGGCTCCTCGGGCACGGCGCCGCAGGTTCTACAGAGCGTAGCCGTCAAAGCTCTTCTCGCCCGGCCTGGACGCAGAGGGCGCTTGCGGGCGTTCCAGTGATCGAGTGGGTAGGCAAGCGGATTGCACGACCCTGGGTGGGGGAAGTCCTGAGCGGACCGGCGTGCAGGGACCTGGGGGTGGCGGTGGCGGGTGGGGGCGACGAGTACGCGCGCGAGCGGGCGCGGCAGGCCAAGGAACGTGAGCGGCGCCAGAAGGCTGCTGAGACGGAGGCCAAGCGCAAGGCGCGCGACGAGAAGGTTGCCTACGAGGCCGCACGTGCCCAGGAGGCCGTCGACAAGACGAGCGTGACCGAGCACGACGTCGAGCAGCTGGCGGGACTGTTACGTGCGGCGGTGCTGGAGGGCCGGCCCCTGAGCTTCGACAGTCTCAGGCAGCACTTCGTCCCTGCGGTCTTCGCGCCGTCCAAGAGCCGCACGAAGCCCGTTCCCCTCCCGCGGTGGGGAGAGTACGAGCCCGAGCCGCCGCGTGGATGGTTGGGCGCGCTCGGCTTCGGGCGCCGTTCGTACGACGCGGAGGTGGAGGCTGCACGCAAGCGGTTCGACGAGGCGCTGCGTGACCATGCTCGCGAGGAGCACAAGCGGGTCGGGAAGCTGGATGCGGCGCAGGCCCGCCATGACGAGCGCAACCAGCAGGAGGCCGCCCGCATCGAGGAGTGGAATGCCGGGATCGAGGCACGCCGCGTCGCCTACCAGGAGCGCGACGTCGAAGCGGTCGAGTGGTTCATCGACCAGGTCCTGGCCGCCTCCACGTATCCCCACGGCTTCCCGAAGGCGCACCAGGTCTCCTACCAGGCAGATACGGGAGACCTGCTGGTCGAGATCGACCTGCCGCTGGAAGATGTGGTCCCGGCGGCCCGCGCCTACCGGTACGTGAAGACGCGCGACGAGATCACGCTTGTCCCGAGGCCCGAGAAGGAGCGCCACGAGCTGTACGCGTCCGTACTGGCGCAGACGGCGCTGAGGACCGTCCACGAGTTGTTCGCGGCGGACACCGACGGGGTGGTGAGGTCCGTGGCGCTGAACGGGCACGTGGCGACCATCGACCGTGCCACGGGCCGCGAGGTGCACCCCTGTCTGATCACTCTCCAGGCGGGGAGGCAGGAGTTCAGCGAACTGGTGCTGACCCAAGTCGATCCGCAGGCCTGCCTGAAGCGGCTGCGATCGCTGATCTCACCGAATCCGTACCAGCTGGAGCCGGTGCGCCCGCTGGTCACCTTCGACTTGAGCAAGTACCGGCTGATGGACAGCATGGACGTCGTGGCGGGCCTGGACAGCCGTCCCGTGCTGATGGACCTCTCGCCCACGGAATTCGAGCATTTGGTCCGGCAGTTGTTCGAAGCCATCGGCCTCGACAGTGTCAACACGCGACCGTCGCAGGACGAGGGTGTGGATGCTGTGGCGATGAACACCGACCCGGTCATGCGAGGCCTGTGCATCATTCAGGCCAAACGCACTGCCAAGGTGGTGCCCTTCGAATCGGTCTCCGCCCTCGCCGGCGTCGTGGAGCACAAGCGGGCAGCCAAGGGCATCCTGGTGACGACCTCGTGGTTCGGCCGGGCGAGCGAGGCGTTCGCGAACGACCACGGACGCCTTGAACTCCTGGACGGCGCCAACCTGGTTCACCTGTTCAAGGAACATCTCGACCTCGATGTCATCCCGGGTCCGGTCCCTCCGAAGCGCCGACCGCGCTGAGGGGGGCCGGTGATGGGGACTGCATCAGTGGGCCTGGGTGAATCTCTGGAATTCACCGAAAAGACGACGTTGGCGGCCGTATTATCTGCTTCAAGCCGCGTACGGGTGGGGAACTTGGGGCGGTAGCCGACGCCTGCATCCTCAGGGGTGCACTCTTGCCGCCCGGGGGAACGTGTGTATCTGGCTCATCTGCGCGCCGAGAACTTTCGCATCTTCGGCCCGGCTGGGCAGGAGGGCGGCGACGCGGACCGCTCGCTTCGCGTTGACTTCGCTCCGGGCACCACCGTACTAGTGGGAGAGAACGACAGCGGTAAGACGGCCATCGTGGATGCCATCCGGGTCTGCCTCCTCACAACTGCAGCGGACTACTACCGCGTCACCAAGGACGACTTCCATGTCGGGGCCGGGGGCCGCTCGGACACCTTCACGATTACCTGTGGGTTCAGAGGGCTTTCCGCGGAGGAGAAGGGTACCTTCCTCGAGCTGCTCACTACAGACGCGAGTGGCAGCGCCTTGTATGTCACATTCAGAGCGCAACTCATGGATCCGCAGCGCTCGAATCGTGTCTCTGTCACCACGCGGACCGGACCGGACGGCAAGGGACCCGCTTTGGACGGTGCCGCCCGTGAGCTCCTGAAAGCGACCTACCTGAGGCCGCTACGGGATGCGGAGGCAGAGCTTCGCTCGGGACGTGGATCCAGGCTTTCCCAGATCCTGGCCAGCTATCCGGCGATCCTCAAGGAAGAGCAGGACGACTTCAACGCTGAGACCGACACAGCCGACACCCTTGTGGGCATCCTGCGGCGAGCTGAACACCACATCACAAGCAATGCTGCCGTCGCTGCGGCTCGCGACGACATCAACACCAACTACCTCGAAAAGTTCTCGATTGGCTCAGATGTCCTCCGGGGCGAGATCGGGGTGGCCGGCGATGCCACGCTCGCTCGGGCGTTGGAACGGCTGGAGCTCACGCTCTTCGCTGGTACTGGCGAATGGACCCGTCGGGGGCTGGGCTACAACAACGCTCTGTTCATGGCTGCCGAGCTGCTACTGCTGGGGAACAGCGAGACCGCGCCTTTGCTGCTCATCGAGGAACCCGAGGCCCACCTGCATCCTCAGTTGCAGACTCGTGTGATGGACCTTCTGTACGAGCGGGCGGCCGGGACGGCCGGAGCGGCCGCAGGCGTCCAAGTCATTCTCACTACCCACAGCCCCAACCTGGCCTCCGCGGTCCCTGTCGAATGGCTCACCCTCGTAGCGCGTGGCAGCACGTTCAGCCTGGCTCCGGGACACACCCGGCTCGATGCGGGCGACTATGCTTTCCTTTCTCGCTTCCTTGACGTGACCAAGGCCAATCTGTTCTTTGCCCGCTCCGTCGCTGTGGTGGAAGGCGATGCGGAGGCGTTGCTGCTTCCTGCCCTCGCGCAGGCTGTCGGCCGCTCCTTCAACGAGAGTGGGGTCAGCGTCGTCAATGTCGGTCACACGGGCCTGTTCCGGTATAGCCGGATCTTCCAGCGGGAGGGTCGGCAGATCCCCGTCACTGTGGCCTGCATCCGCGACAGAGATCTGCTGCCGGATGGTACTCCCACGGACATGAGAGGCGAGCTGCCGTGTGTATCAGACATGACTGCGGAGCAGATTGCCGCACACGTTGATGCCCTTACGCGTGGAGACGACGGGAATGTGAAGACATTCGTTTCCGACCACTGGACCCTCGAGTACGATCTGGCAGCTGCGTCATGGACCATGGCTAGGGTGATGCACCAGGCCGTACGTGCTGCCCGAGCTTCGGAGCGGTCGTGGCCTGATGCTGAAAGGCTTGCAGAGCTCGATGGTGAGGCGGCACAGGAGGTCGAAGAATGGCGGGCCGCGGGCGTCAATCGTCCTGAGGCGGCCCTGCGAATCTACCGACCACTGAAGAAAGGCAATGCGAGCAAGGCCATCGCAGCCCAGCATGCGGCCAGGCTGCTCAAGTCCACGCCACTCACAGAGGCACACATCCCGGCGTACCTCCGTCGCGCCTTTGCCCACCTTTGCGGTGAGCCGTGACGATCCCCTACGAGCAGGCCGCCTTCGCCAAGGATAGGATTGAGGCGCTGGCTTCCGCGATGGGCCTCACCCTTCCCCACGAGGAACAGTGGGACTTTCTGCAGAGCATGATCTCTCTTGATCTACAAGCGGCACCTGGGTCGGGGAAAACCAGCCTCATAGGCCTGAAGCTTGCACTGCTTGCCGCAGGTTGGAGCTCACGGACGAGAGGCATATGCGTTCTCTCGCACACCAACACAGCCAAGACTGAAATCACTGCACGACTTGCCGCAACCCCCGCCGGCCGAAGACTTCTGGCTTATCCACACTTCATTGGGACGATCCAATCGTTCGCCAACACCTTCCTTGCTCTACCCGCTGTGCGGGCCCTGGGTGTTGAGATCCAGGCAGTCGATGACGAGGCGTATGCAGCAGCCGCGCTCCGTCTCCTTGAGCGGGACCCCCGCTTCCGAACTCTGCTCGGAACCCTCGATCGCCAGAGGGACGGCAGGCAGCTCGCAGCCACCGCCCGTTTCGTCTGTGAAGCCCGCGACCTCGCCGTGGTAGCCACGCGTAGTCTGCCGTTCTCGAAGGAGACCTCCAGCGGGAAGCAGTTCATCCTCCTCAAACGGGACCTGTCTCGCAGAGGAATCTTCCGCTACGAGGACATGTTCGCGATCGCCGAGCAGCACCTGGTGCGGAACCCTGACTTGGCGGATGCCACGTCGCGGCGCTTTCCGTTCGTTCTCCTGGACGAGATGCAGGACACCAGCCTGGTGCAGGAGCGACTACTGGACAAGGTATTCGGGTCGACGGGAACCGTCGTGCAGCGCGTCGGTGACGTGAATCAGCGCATCTTCAACGACGGACAGCCCGGGCGCACCGAAGCCGGTACGTTCCCGCTGCCCATGGCCGCTGAACTACCGGTCAGCCGACGGTTCGGCAGTCGGATAGCAGGTCTGGCGAGCGAGTTGACGGTGCATCGTCGGCAGCGCATCCACGGGGCAGGGCCTGAGGGGGCCATCGTGCTCCTCACCTATGACGAAAGTACGGTTGCCCAAGTCGTGCCGGCCTTCGAAAGGCTGGCGGCGACTCTCGTCCCACCACCTCTCCTTCAACAGAGCCCTCCGCGCGTGCTTGGCGCGCGTCGACACCGAGGAAGTTCTCCGAACTTTCCCCAGTCCCTTGCTTGCTACGTACCTGAACTTCTTGCCCAAGCGGATGCTGTTCGGGGCAGTCTCATCCGAACTACCCGCTCGGCTCAGACGCAGTGGCAATCGGATGACAGCCACGGTGCCGTAAGTCACGTCTGGAATGCCGTTCGAGGGTTGGTTCGACCTATGACGGAGGGCTATCTCCCAGCAATCGGGCGGCTGGAGCGAGAGGCAGTCACCGCTGGCGGGAAGGCGCGTGCCGTACTACTGAGCATGCTCACCGCGCAGTTGGACGATGAGGGTCTGTGGGAGTCGCTGACGGATCAGCTCATGCGTGTCTTGTCCGAGTTGACGAGCGTAACCGAGGCAGACCTCAACCGTATGGGAGAGGTGTTTCTGTACGTGCCCAGAGGTCAGTCGCCCCGCACTTTGCTGCCAACCTCCGATGAGACCGATCTGGTGCCATCTATTGCGAGCACGATTCAAAGCGCTAAGGGTGAGACGCACAGTGCCACTCTGCTTCTTGACTGCTTGGACAAGACGGGCAAGAAGTTTGATGTGAACGAGGTGCTGAATCTTCTTGCAAGTGGAAGAGACCTGGATCGAGCGACAAGCACCGTTAAGAGAGCCGCTCAGCTGATCTTCGTTGGAGCTACACGTCCAACGCATCTGCTGGCCTTCGCTACCCCTCGGCAGCGCGCCGAGCCATATGCCGAGGCGCTGGTGGCGCGAGGTTGGTCAGTGCACGATGCAAGTGCGACCCTTTGAATTGAGTCAGAGCCGCTGGCAGGTGGCCGCGTCATGCGGGCATGCTGGCGTCACCCCGTACCTCTGGCCCCCCTGCTGGGCCGCGCGGACAGAGTAGTCGTAGACCTCGGTGGAGACGGGTCAACCCTCTATGCCCCCGGCGAGGCCTGGATCATGCCCAGTTGTAGGTATGTGCCATTTCTCAATGATCGAGTGAACGCGAAGGAGCGTATAAACCTTCATAACAGGTAGCGATTCTATCCATGTTGGCCGATCATCATCAATATGGCGACGTATCCGCGGGTAGTGTGCCCGAGCGTGCTGGGCACCGGGGACAGGCCGGGGCCGTGCGGCCGGACGGTGGCGGCGATACCCATCGGGGGAGCGGTGGGTTGGGGCCGGGTGGCCGACCACAAGAGGGCGCACGGGGACCTCGTGCTTTGCCCTGGGTCCGCGCAGCGTGTTGATGTGTCGCAGGCAGGTCCGCTTCAGCTGGAGGTGCCTGGTCCCCCGGACGAGATATTGAGGCCGGAGTTCGAGGAGCAAGGGCTGTTCTGACCCGGGCGCGAGATGCTGACCCCTGGCGAGCGGTTGGCCACACCTGCGGGAGTGCAGGCCGCGATGCCCCCACTCCTGGCGGGGGAGACGAGGCATCGTCGACGGGTCAGGTGAGGGACGGCAGGATGCCGCGGGGCCACTGCCCGAGCCAAAACGCGGCTGCCGAGGGCCGGTCTTGGGCCTCGGTGGAGCCGTCGTGCAGCAAGTATTCGGTGGGAGCCACGTAGCCCTCGCCGGGGGCCAGGCGTGTGCGGATGATGCGGATGGGGCGGCCGCTGGCGACGTAGTCGCGGTAGTCCTGGGTGTGCGGGAAGCGATGGGCGTGGTCGTTGGGATGGACGGCTCGGCAGACCGCTTGGGCGTCGATGGTGCCGAAGATGATGTACCGGGTTCCGGGGCCGAGGTTGAGGCAGAGTCTGCGGCGTCCGGTGTGCTTGTCGGTGTACTGGAGCTTGTCCCAGTTGTCGAGGTGCAGCCCGATCAGCCGGCCGTCCTCGTAGTTGTCGGTGGTCGTGGTCATGCCGGGCTTGGCCAGGGCTTGACCGAGGTACACCGCGTCCGGATCGCCCAGCGGGCCGGTGAGGTCTTCGAGGAGGAGTCCTACTTGATACGTGGGTCGGACGATCTCCACGAGTGTGCTGTCCAGGGGCCGGCGAGGGGCTGAGACGGCCTTGACGTCCACCTTGGTCATGGGGCGCCACTGCCCGGCGGGGATGATCGCGCCGGGCTCGTAGGCGGTCTCCTCGGGGCGAGTGGTCCGGACGGTGGCGATTTCGCAGCGGGCGCGGAGGGCGGATGGGTCGCCGTAGGCGATGTGCAGGGGCACGGGGCCTCCCTTCAGGGTCAGTCGTCCCCGATGGTGATGTTGAGTTCGTTCACGAGGGCTTCGGCGAGGTCGGACTGCTGGCCGGGGTCGATGCGGACCTTGGCGAGGTTCGCGACCCCTCGGATGGCCGACAGATCGTTCTCGCGCAGGTCGGTGTTGCGATAGCGGCCCGTGCCGAATTCGGCGCGCCGGAGCGTGCAGTCGGTGAACACGGTGTCGGACAGGTCGCAGTCCGCGAATGTGGCCTCTGTGAGGACGCAGCCGATGAAGGCCACGGGGCCGGTGGCGCGGACCTTGTCGAACGTGGCGAAGTCGAGCTTGCAGCTTTCGAACAGCACGTCGTCGAGCACCAGGCCGTCCAGAGCGGCGCCCATCAGCTTGCAGTCTCGGAAGTGGACTCGGGTCAGCTTGCTCTCGGTCCAGCGCGCGGTGCCGAGGTCGCTGTCGCTGATCTCGACGCCGTGGAGGTTGACCGCCTCGAACTCGAGACGCTTCGCGCGGATGCCCGAGAGCCGGCCGGTGACGAGTTGGGTGTCCGTGAGGTCGAGCGATCGGAGATCGGCATCCCCGTACACGAAGTCCTGGACTGTGCCACGGGAGCTGTCGAGGCTGTCGACGTTGCTCAGGTAGAGGCCGGGCTCGTCCAGCTCAGGCAGGGTGATCGTGGCGTGGCCGAAGGTTCGGATGGCCATGGTGCTCCTTGTCGTTGGGGCGGGGCGGCCCCGCGCGGCGGGACCGTCCCGATGTCGGCGGCTGCTACTTGTTCTTCCAGTTGTCCCAGGTGGGCCGGTTGTCGAAGGTGGCCGTGGGGTTGTCCCAGGTCGGGCGGTTGTCGAACGCGGCGAGGGGCTTGGCGTGCGCGGCTTCGGAGGTGGGCTGGTTGCTCCAGGTGGCGTTGGTCCAGGAGTTCTCCCAGCGGGCGACGGCTCCGGTGCCAGCGGCCTCCAGGAGGGACTCGAATCCCTCCGCCGAGTCCATCACGAGGGTGGCGGCGTCAGTGGGCGTGTGAATGGACATGTCGCGTGACTCCTTCGAGTAGGGCGATTTTGGCGGTGGTGCAGTACCGGGTCCTGGTCCCGTCGAACCGGCCGGCGTGCTCGAAGTACCGGTTCGCGGCGTGGGCACCCCCGCAGAAGGCGAAGGCGGGGCAGGTGTCGCGGCACGCGTCGACGCCCTGCCAGAACTCGGTGATCCAGGGGGTGCGTTCCTCGGCCTCGGCCACGAGGACGTCCAGGCCGTCCTTGAGTACGTTGCCGGTGGTGAAGTCGCCGAACCGGGCGTCGGTGAACCCCGCCAGCTCTGGGGAGAGCATGATCACCCCGCCGTCGTAGGCGACGGTGGGCATCGGATCCCAAGGTGCAGAGGTGGGCGTGGGGGCGGTGTCGTGGCTGCCGAGAACGGCACCGGCGAAGTTGAGCACCCGCTGGATCTCCCTCAGCCGGATCACCGGATTGGCCCGCCAGGCGTCCGCGAGGGCGGCCCAGAACTCGGTCGTGCGCACGGGGTCGGACTCCTTGGCTCCGCGGTTGACCCCTTCTTCCTCTTCGACGTTGACGCCGAGGGTGGTGACGCCCAGCTCGGCGAAGAAGTCGTAGAAGCGGGCCGCGTTCTCGGGGGCCGGGTCGGAGACGACCGCGATGGCGGAGAACGGGATGCCGTGGCGGCGCAGGCGCTCGATGCCTCGCATGGTGACGCGGAATCCGGGGTGGCCGGCGAGGGTGACGCGGTGGGTGTTCATGTCCTCGGGGCCGTCGATGCTGACGCCGACGTGGACCTCGTGCTCCAGCAGGAACTCGCACCAGGCGTCATCCACCAGAGCCGCGTTCGTCTGGATGCTGTGCTTCACGCCCTCGAAAGGGGACATGAGCGCGGCCAGGTGCTCACGGCCCGTGGCCAGCGGCTCTCCACCGTGCCACACGACTTCGAACGCCGGATCGTGAGCTGCCCACGGGTTGACGGACGCGGCCACAGCCTCGGCAACCGTCACCGGCATCAAGTGGTTCATCTTGCGGAACGGCAAGTAGCAGTAGGTGCAGTCCATGGGCAGGCACTTCGTGGTGGGCTGCATGATCACAGACCGAGGCCTGGCCGCGAGCCGTAATGCACTCTGCATCGTGCTCCTCTCGATTGGGTCCGGGCGGGGTGTCCCGCCTCGGCTAGTGGTGCTGTTGGAGGCACCGGGCGGAGCGTGGGTGGGGTCAGCGGGGGTCGGCCTGGCGCAGGGCCTGGTGGTCGGCGACGACCCATTCGACGCCGCCGCCCTCGGGGCGCAGGAAGACGGCTTCGGGGATGAAGCGGCGGGTCTTGGGGTCTTCCCAGTCGCCGATGAACTGGACGATCCCCTCGCGGTCTTCGGCGGGGTCCAGTACGCGGGCGCCCTCGTAGAGCCAGGAGGGCCGCCCGCTCATGCCGCACCGTCCGTGCCCGCCGACTTCCTGAATCGCTCCATGCCGCGCTCGGCGCGGACCCTCAGGGAGGGACTGGGGTCCGGACTGCCGAACGGGTCGTCCCACGGGGCGTATTCGGGCTCGTGCTGCATCCTGCCGCCGGGGGCCCTGCGGGGGAGCGGAACGGGGGCGTCCTCCGCGGGCACGAGGGTGTTGAGCGAGGCGTTCCAGCCGTCCTCGCCGCCGCCCTCGGGACACAGGCGGTAGACCGTGGTGCCGGTGTCCCCGGGGACGTCTATGACCACACCCGTGCGGGAGGTTGCGGTGTCGTGCGCAAGGTCGCCGCGCAGCGGCCAGCGGGGATCAGGGTCGTCCGCCTGCTGTCGTACGCGGTCATGGTCAGTGCGACGCGTCGAGGTCATGTAGCGGAACGTATGCGCTCCGCTACGGGGCAATATGAATCCGGGGAATGTCCCCAGGTCAGTCCAGCGAAAAACGTCCGGTCATGCCGCGCAGCCGCTGGCGCGTAGCAGCCCGCTCCGCGTAGATGATCTTCCGCAGAGTAGCGCGAGCGACAGGGTGATTGCGCACCAGTTGGGGAGCGATACGTTCGGCGGTCTCCAGTTCGGTCAGGGCCTGGTCGCGGTTACCGTCCCACAGCCACGCGCGGGCAAGGTCCATGTGGTGGTGACCGAGCCGGGAGTTCGGCAGAACCGCGATGTGCGCGGGGTCCGCCTCGCGGTTGAGCCGGAGCGCCTTCGTCTGGTCACTCATCTCCAAGGCGGCGCTGACGCCGTGGATGACGACGTTGCCGAGGCTGAACGTGACCGAGTGCCGGTCGTGGATCTCGGGCCCGACGTATGAGTTGACCCGCTCGCCCGCCGTACGGGCAAGCGCGAGCCGCTCATCCGACCCAGCAGCGTTCCCGCCGCGCGCGGACGAGATCGCGGCCCGCAGGTGCAGGGCGCCCCACATACGCAGGGCGAGAGGGTCGCCGGCCTCGTACTCGGCTTCGATGCTGGCGAGGGCCTTGTCCCCGAGGGCGAGGGCGTCATCCCAGTCGGCCGACGCCCACGTGTCCCACATGCGCATCCACAGCGCCATCGCCGGCATCACCGGGTCACCTGAGAGCTGCGCGGACCAGGTGGCCCGTTCGCAGGCCATGGCGACCAGCTCGGGATGTCCGAGGGCATGGGCCGCTGTGTGGGCGAACTTGCAGGCCACCGCATAGATCGCGAACGCCTCTTCACGTTCGTGGCCAGTGGACGCCTCAGCGAGGGCCCGGGCCTCGCGCAGCATGTCCGGCAGCTCCTTCAGTACGGCGGCGTTCGCCGCGGCGTCGCGCAGGCGGAGCAGGCGCTTCATGTCGTGCCACAGCACCTCGGACGGCCGAGGGGTGCCGTCAAAGACGGGAGCCAGGTCGTACCGGCGCAGTTCCCGGATGATGGAGGCCGCTGAGACCTGCCACTTGGTTTCGGCGCCGCCGCCCGAGTACGGGCGCTCGATCAAGGTGTTCGGATGGCAGTGGAGCGCGGCGGCCACGGCGTTGATCAGACCGGCCCGGTCCAGCTCGATCCGCCCCTTCTCCAGCTTCGATACCCACCCCTGCGTCCGCCCCAGTGCGGCGGCAAGGTCGGCCTGAGTCATCCCAACCGAGAGCCGCTGACGCCGGACCCGTTGTCCGATCCGCTCTTGCTCCTCGATGTACCCGCTCACACCCATCACCCCGATCTGCGACCGCTTCTTCTGACGCGAAGGTACCGCTGGGGCGCTCCAGAAGGTGGGCCTTGGCCAAGGGATCTCAACATATGCCCATGCCCTCCTCGCCGCCTTTGAGCGAGACGGCAGCCCCGGGATCGCGGCGAACGCCGACCTCACCGATCCCGGCGCCGTCCAGACCATGGTCGACCTCGTCCGCGCCGAGATCGGGCCCATCGACATCCTGGTGAACAACGCCGGCTCCTACCCCCGCGTCCCCTGGCAGGACACCGACGAGGCCGCCTGGAAATACTCCCTCGACGTGAACCTCACCGCCCACTACCGCACCTGCCACGCCGTGACCCCCGGCATGATCGAACGCCGCTGGGGCCGGATCGTGAACATCGGCAGCGTCAACGCCCGCGCCGGCCGGACGAACCTCGTCGCGTACAGCACCGCGAAGGCCGGGCTACTGGGCCTGACCCGTTCCCTCGCCCGCGAACTGGGCCCGTACGGGGTCTGCGTCAACACGGTCATGCCCGGCGCCATCCAGGTTGAGGCCGAGAATGCCATCCCCGCCCAGCACCTCGCGCGCCCGGAGGACCAGATCAAGCGCCAGTGCGTCCCTCGCCGTGGTCGGCCCGAAGATGTCGCGGCCCTGGTGGCGTTCCTCGTGGGCCCCTCCGCGTCGTTCATCATTGGGCGATCCGTCCACGTCGATGGCGGCTGGCTGCTGCACTGAGACCGTCAACAAGCAAGGAGACAGACCGAAATGATCGAACGAGTCCGAGCCGTCCTCGTCACTGCGGACGACACGATGCTGGTCATCCGTCGCACCAAGCCCGGCATCCCCGCGTACTGGGTCCTGCCCGGCGGCGGCGTCGAACCCGGCGATGAGTCGCGGGAGGCCGCTCTTCACCGGGAGATCCACGAGGAGATTGCGGGGAAGGCCGACATCGTCCGGCTCCTTCACACGATGGAGTCTGAGGACGAGCGTCAGCTCTTCTACCTTGCCCGCATCGCCACCTGGTCCTTCGAGGACCGCTCCGGGCCCGAGTTCAGCGCCGAGGGCCGCGGCGAATACGCGCTGGAGGAAATCCCGCTGACCGTCGAGGGGCTCGACGGAATCGACCTCAAGCCCGAGGAGATCGCCCACGTCCTCCGGGGCGCCATCGGCGCCGGCACCGTTCGGGCGGAGGCTGCGAAGTAGCCGTCCGGCTTTGTGGACTTGCCGTCGGGACCAACGCCGAAGTGCGTCGGCCCCGACGGCGCCTACGGCGTGCGGCGGCTGCTGATTGCTGTGAGCTGCTCGGGTTGGGACGGACGCATTGGGTTAGCACGGGCCGGACGGCGGGCGTTGGCCAAGGGATCTCAACATGCAGAAGCCCTTTATGACGAGCCGGCGGCTCGCCCCGAGGCGGTGTCAGCGGGGGCCTTTATGCTGGTTGGACGGGGTGCAGGGAAGGTGTCTGGGGGACGCCATGCCTGAATGGCTGCTCGCTGTGCTTATTCCGGTCGGTCTGCTGGGAGTGGGCGCGTGCGCCTTTTTGATTTGGGCGGCGCTGGGCACGGAGAGGCCGGTGGAGCATCACTCGTCGATTCCCAGCTGCTGGGAGGGGCCTGAGGGATGAGGTCGAGGACGGGTGGGGGCCAGCTTCCGTGACGCGGAAGCCCCAGAAGCCCCGAAATGAGGGACCCGTAATCTCCCGGGCCAGCGGTCGGTCTCAGCCGGCCCCTGCTGGTTCAGGACCGTGGGCACCGAGGTGACTGCTGCCACTGCCAGTCAGTACCTCCGCGCCCCCACCTACAGTGGCTGGTCGGCAGACGCCCCAGCAGCGCGCCTTGGCCGGACTGGAGAATGTGCGGGGCCTCCAGCGGGATCCAGAACACTCGAAGTAGGTCGGCGCCTGCTTGCCGTCGTGGTCCTCCTGGCTCATCCAGCGCTCCGGTGTCGGCTCGGTCAGCTCCAGGTGGAAGACGTGCCGGTGCTGGATCTCGAACCGGTACGGGCTGATGTCGTACTCGGTCTCGCCGAGCTTGCGGACGATCTTGAAATCCGACAGTCCGGTCTCCTCGCGGGCCTCGCGCAGGGCGGCGGATTCCGGGGCCTCACCGGGGCGGATGCTGCCTGCGGGCACCCCGGAGGCGGGATTCGTTGGACGGACCTACTCGTGGGCTGGCTGGTGGGCTGGGCCGTCTCTTTCGGATCTTGTCGGGCGTCGCGGGCCCGGCAAGATCCGGAAGAGACGGCCCAGGTCCGGGTCCGCCACCGTAAGCATTCGGACTGTGGGATGCCGTGGGCCAACGACATGCCGCGCTTGGCGTAATGATCCACTCAGGCGGGCCTCCGGGTCCACGTTGTGCAAAGGGGTGACCGGGGTGGTGGCAGGAAGGGTTGGCGAAGCGGCTTATGGGTGAGGAGATCGCGGAGGACCGGTCGGAGGGTTTTGGCGAGCGGCTGCTCGGCCTGCTGCTGGATCGGGCGCGGCTGCTGCCGCCACAGCTGATCGCGCCGCTGATCGCGGAGGAGGTGGGCAGGGTCGGAGGCCGTGATGTCTCGATCCTGCTCCAGGACTACGCGCAGGAGCTGCTGGTGCCGCTGCCGGGCAGGAATCTGCACGTCAGCCAGCCCGAATCAGTGATCGACTCCCACGCCGGCCGGGCCTTTCTGCGTGGGGAGGTCGTCGAGGTGACTCAGGCCCGTGGCGGCGTGCGGATGTATCTGCCGCTGCTGGACGGCGGCGACACGGTGGGCGTGATGGCTCTCACCCTGGACGCCGTCGGTGGCGACGACCGGCGGCTGCTGAGCCGGCTCTCGTGCCTGGTGGCGGACCTGCTGGTCACCAAGAACGCCTACACCGACCAGTTCTTCCAGGCCCGGCGCCGGGAGCCGATGAGCGTGTCCGCGGAGATCCAGTGGACTCTGCTGCCGCCGCTGTCGATGGCCGTGCCGCAGGTTGAGGTGGCCGGCATCCTGGAGCCCGCCTACCGCGTCGCCGGCGACAGCTTCGACTACGCGCTCAACGACAACATCCTGCACGCCGCGGTGATCGACGCGATGGGCCACGGCGTGGAAGCCGCCACCATGGCGACCGTGGCCATCGGCGCCTACCGGCACGCGCGGCGCGTGTTGATCAGTCTGGCCGAGAAGTACGCGTTCATGGACGATGCCATCTCCCGGCAGTTCGGCCCCGACCGCTTCGTCACGGCGCAGTTGATGCACATCAACGTCGCCACCGGTGCGATGGAGCTGGTCAACGCCGGCCATCCCGCGCCGCTGCTGATCCGTGACGGGCAGGTCGTGACGCAGCTGGAGAGCGCAACGACGCTGCCCGTCGGTTTCGGCGGCGAGGAGCCCCGGATCAGAGAGCACGCGCTCCAGCAGGGCGACCGCGTGCTGTGCTACACCGACGGCATCATCGAGGAACGCGGCACCGGCGGGGAGCTGTTCGGCGAGGAACGCCTCATTCGCTGCGTCAACCGCGTCGGGGAGGAACCCTCACAAGGGGTGCGGGCGGACCTGCGCCGGCTGTCCCACATGCTGAAGAGCGAACGGGGCGGGCACACGAGCGACGACGCCACCCTTTTCATGATCGAGTGGCGCGGGGGCGCCGCCGACCACCTCGCAATCTTTGACTGAACGCCCCGCGATGGACCGGCACCCCGGAGACGGGATCCGCTGCACGGACCTCCTCCGGGGCGCGTATCCCGGGGGCCGTCGTCGTTCGCGGCCGGTGAGTGTTCTTGATCGTGGGTCTTCTGCGGGAGAAGTGTGACCTCCGGCTGCGGCGTCCGTTGAACGGGTGGATGCCATCAGAGCTGACAGGTCCGGCACGGCCGAGCGGTCGGGACGACCAGGGTTGGGCCTCGTCCCGGCCGTCGGCCGTTGCCAGCAGACGACCGTTTCGCCTCCGCAGTGGACTCGGTTCTCCCGGCCGGCGCGGGAGTTGTGGCACGCATCCCAGACGCCGGTCTTCGACGCCGTTGAGCGGGAGTGGTTGGCCGAGGCCGGGAAGTGCCCCGCCGTCCGATGCCGTCCGATGCCGTTCGGCGGCCGGCGCCCGATGACTGCCGACGATCCCTTTCGCCGTGGCTGAGCTTGTTCTTCATCTTCGGGCCCCGTTCGGAGATGAAGAACAAGCTCGGGCGTGATCGGGCTTGATTGCGCGCTCCCAGGTGTCGTGGGCGCGCGCCCATCGTGCCGCGACGGGAGAGGAGTGATTGTGCTGCTCGGCAGGGGCGAGATGCATGATGGCCTTGAGCCGCCTCTCGCACCACCGGTCGCATCCGTCGTGGTTGTCATAGCGGGCCGTGCCTGACGAGGTGTCCTTCAGCTCTTGTGCGGCCAGGGCTTCCTCGCGGATCTCTTCGGGCTCCGGAACGTCGGCCATGCTGCCGCGATCGGGTACGCGCTGGCTGACGCCGGCCTGCTGTGGAGGCACTCGGACCCCCCCGCACGCCGCAGACAGGTGGAGCACCAAGCCGGTCGCTCCCTGCCGCAGCGGTACGTCCATGCCCGCCACAGGGCCGAGTGGAACGTCGCGCGCCGTTGGAAGGGGTACCCCGTCATGTGCTGCAACGCTCGCGCACACGCTCGTGAACTCCTGCCTTGGGGTGCCGAATGTTGCCACACAGGCCTGTCGTACGCCCGAGGGCTACGGTGTGCCTTTCGCCGATCGAGTGACGGGAAGTCTGCACACGATGTCCGGCCCGCCTGCGCCGCAGGCCGCATCACGACTTCAGGCATCCTGCGAGAGTGGGAAGCGTCATCGTTGGGCTGGGCGGGCCTCCAGCTCGGCTTGGGGAACCGGTCCGGAAGTCCGGGGCGTGCGGGGCGTGCGGGGCGTGCAGGCGCACGGGTGACACGCTCCAGCGGCGTCTGCTGCCGTTTGTGACCCGTACCCGGCCGGGATGCCGAGATGAGTGCCGATCCGCGTTACTCCGCGCCCATATCGACGGGCCTGGGCGCCGCGACCGCCGTCACCTCAAGGCTGGTCGGCGCAGTCATCAGGCCGATCGCCAATGCGTCGACCGCCGCTGCGCGAACCAACAAGCGGCGCGCCGTAGCCTGCACGTTCAATGCTTTCCTTCGCGGCCCAGTGCTTCTACTTCTGCCGAAGCACCCCACCGAGCCGTGCGGTGGGGTGCGAGTCGCGGCTGCGACGTCATTCGCCTTGGGTCACCAGGAGGACTTGGTCACTGCCGGAAGAAATCCGGCTTGTGCCTGCTGGCGGGTGCGGACCCGGGAGACGCGAACTTGCGCAGGTAGCCGCGTGGGCGGCCGTCCACGCTGTCGCGGTTGCGTGCCCGGGTGGCACTCGCGTTGCGGGGCTGTTTCCGCAATTCCGCCAGGGCAGCGAGCCGTTCTGAGTTGGTGGACGACGGGCGCCTGATGATCGACTTCAGTTCGGCTCGCCGGGCGGCATACCGCTCGGCGGTCGTCTTGCGCTTGCCTTCCGCCACCGGCGTGTTGGGAACTGAAGTCGGTGCGGGACGGGCTCAGATTCCGTGTGTCGACAGGCAGAAGGGATGACCCGCCGGGTCCAGAAGTACCCGCCACACGTCGGGCCGCGGCTGGAAGGAAGGCAGGACGGCGCCCAGGGCGAGCATCCGCTCCTGCGCGGCGTCCAGGTCGTCGACGCCCAGTTCGAGGTGGGCCTGCTTGCTGTGGGCGGGGTCAGGCCAGGCCGGAGGCCGGAAGCCGGCCTGGCGGACGAAGCCGAGGCCCGGGGCTCCCGCCCGCCCCAGCAGGACGAAGTCGTCGCTCTGGTACAGCACGGGCAGGTCCAGGGCGTCGCCGTAGAAGCGGGCCAGTTCGGCCGGGTCAGGGCAGTCGAAGTCGAAGGAAAGCAGACGAATCTCTGGGTTGCTCATGGGCCCGGACCGTAGGCCATGACCCTGACAGGACGTGTCCTGGTCATACGGAACACTGGGGGATTGTGATCAGGACCTCCTCCCGCCTGCTGCGCTTGGTGTCGCTGCTGTCCTCGCGCCCCGAATGGACCTGCCGTGAACTGGCCGAGCGCATGGCGGTCACCGACCGCACAGTCCGCCGGGACATCGCCCGGCTGCGGGACCTGGGCTACGGAGTCGAATCCGCGCCCGGCCCCTGGGGCGGCTACCGGCTCAGCCCCGGCGCCCGGATGCCGCCGCTGGTGCTGGACGACGAGGAGGCCCTGGCCGTCGCCGTCGCCCTGCGCGAGGCCGCGCTCAGCGGAGTCCTCGGCGCCGGGCAAGCCGCCCTCTCCGCGCTGCTCAAGCTCCGCCAGAGCCTGCCCGCACACCTCGCGGCCCAGCTGAACACACTGGACCGCACACTCGAACACACCCCGCGCTCCGGCGAACCGCAGATCGACACACCTCTGCTGCTGGATTTGGCGCGAGCCTGCCACAGCACACTGCGCACCACCCTCTCCTACCGGGACCACACCGGCCGGGCGTCCGTGCGAGCCGTAGACCCCTACCGCCTGGTCCACACCGGCCTGCGCTGGTACCTGGTCGCCCGGGACGTCACCAAACAGGAATGGCGCACGTTCCGCGCCGACCGGGTGGTGAGCGTACGCCCGACCACCGAACCGGCCGACCTGACCGATCCGCCCGACGCCGCAGCACTGGTCTCCCGGGGGATCGCGAGCGTCGTCTATCCCGTGTACACGACGATCCGCCTTCCGCTCCCCCTGGACCGCGCCCTGCAAAAGATTCCACCCACCATCGGCACACACAACGCTGACGGCCCCGAAGCCACCGTGGTCGAGATCGGCGGCAACAGCACCGATCACCTCGCCGCCTACCTCCTCAGCCTGGCCACACCGTTCACAGTGCTGTCCCCGGACGAGGTGCGTCACGCAGTCATCCACCAGGCCCACGCCCTCCTGACAGCCAACCGCTGACAGCGACGAACACCAAGGCGAGGAGACCGAGAGACTTCACCGTTCCTCACCCTGAAACGCTGCAGTCAGTACCCGTAGCGGGAGTGCAGGACGCCCGAAGCCCCTTCGCCAGTAGCTCCGTCGTCTTCGACCGCCGTGGCCCTGGTCTGCGGTGGCGGAGCGGGGCGTGCTCGGGTCACTGCAGGTGGTACGGCCCGAACCGCGCGGGAGCTTCGACGTACCGGCCGGCGAACCGCGCCAGCGCATCCGGCGCGAGGAGGCTCGGCTCGCCGCGCAGCAGGACGTGGTCCGAGCAGCCGACGGCGAGCACGCGGGGCCGGTCGGGGTGGTCGGCCCACCACTGCCCGCGGCCGGTGCTCAGTACGTGCTCGGCGAGTGTGCCGGGCCCGGGCGAGCCTGCTGGGAACCAGCGGCTCACGGCTGGCAGCTGCTGCGGGGCGATTTCGAACATGGGGCCTCTCCAGGCTGTGCCCGGGACGTCCGGGCGGAGGGAAGCAGGGGACCGGAGCCTGCGAACGGGTGGGGCCCCGTGCCTGCCGGGACTGCGGTGGGCACGGGGCGGGAGCGGCCGCCCGCCGTACGGGCGGGGGCGGGCGGCCGCAGATCGGAGGGCGCCTCAGCGCACCGTCGAGTGAGCAGCGCGCGGGGCCGGGCGCACCGTATGAGGTGGCCGGTCGTCATGGCGCAGACCGAACTCCTCGCCCGGCTGGCGGCCGTGGTCCGCCGTACGCCTGACCACGGCGCGACCGACGCGGACGAAGCGGTGCTGGAGACCGAGGAGCTCACGGTCGACCTGCTGGCGAGGAAGGTCAGGCGGAGAGGGATGACCGTCAGGCTCACGCCGACCGAATGGCACCTGCTGGAGGTCCTGATCCGCAACCGAGGCCGGATGGTAAGCCAGCGCAGGCTTCTCCAGGAGGTGTGGGGTTCTTCGTACGGGACGCAGACCAACTACCTGCGGGTGTACATGGCGCACCTCCGGCGGAAGCTGGAAGCGGACCCGTCGCACCCGCGCCACCTGATCACCGCTCCGGGTACGGGGTACCGCTTCGAGGCCTGAGCGCTACCGGAGCACCTGAAGCGGGGCGGCCCTCACGGGGGAGGGCCGCCCCGCGCAGAGGCCGGAGGATCAGCGCTGACCGGGCTCGACGCCGCGGTTGGCTCCCTTGCGGCGGCGGGCCTTCTTCTTGCGGGAGCGCTTGGACATGACGGTGTGCTCCTTCAGGCGGTGTGGCCGACGAGGAGGTCGGCGAGCTTGTTGAGCCGCTTGACGGTGCGGTCCTCGGTGGCGGCCGGCGCCGGGGCGACGCGCTCGGAGCGGTCGTAGTAGGCGCCGTTGACGATTTCGATCGCCGGGTCGCAGAGCCGCACGACGTGCTGGGCACCCTCGGCAGCCGGCGCACCCTCGTGTCCGTACAGGGGCAGGAGACCTGTCGCGCACACACCGGGGTTCACGGAGACGGCGGTGACGCGGGGGTCGGCGGCGAAGACCGTCAGGGCCAGCTGCGACTGCGCGTAGGCGGCGAGCCGGGAGTAACGCCGCACCCGCTGGGGGTCGTTCCACTGGATGGCGCCGGTGCGGTGGAGCGAGGAGGACACGTTGACGACGCGGCCGCCCGGGTCGCTCGTGAGGGCGGGCTCCAGGAGGTTGGTGAGGAGGTAGTGGGCGAGGAAGTTGACCTGGAAGGCGACCTCGTTGCCGTCGGCCGTGAGCGTGTGGCGCTCGGGTGCGGCGATGGCCGCGTTGTTGACGAGAACGTCGAGACGCGGGTACTCGCGTACGACGGTGTGCGCCAGGTGCTCGACCTCCTCCAGGCGGACGAAGTCGGCGGCGAGCGGCCGCAGCAGGCCGCTGTCGATGCCGTCGGTGGCGATGAGGCGATCGGTCGCGGCCCGGGCCTCCTCGGGGGTACGGCCGTGGAGCAGGACGACGGCGCCGCGCCGGGCGAGCAGGCGAGCGGTCTCGTAGCCGATGCCGGCGGTGGCGCCGGTGACGAGGACCGTACGTCCGGACAGGGATGCAGACATGTGGGCTTCCTGGAACGGGCATGGCTGACGTGCCCTGCGCCTCGGCGTCGTGCAGGGGCGTGAGCGGTTCAGGCCATGCGGTGAAGGTGGGAACGCGTACGGAGCCCGGATGGCCGGAGTCCGTCGGGACGCCGGAGGCCGGTACGCGGAGGACGCGCGGCCGATGTCAGAGGGCCGGGCGGACGGCGTGCGCCGTCGGCCGCACCCGATGAGGTGGCCGATCGTCGTGGCGCGGACCGCTGTTCATGACTCGATCCCAGCGCATCGGAGGTGTGGCGGGCAAGCCCGCGGATGCTCCTTGACGACACTCTGATGCTCGCCCGTCAGGGCGGCGTCAAAGATCGATTTCTGTGCGGAAGGAACCCGTCAAGGGGTGCTGTCCTGGTCGTCCGCCCGGCGCAGACTGATCGTGCGACGGAGCCGGACGACGGGCCGGCGGCACGTGGCGTGGGCGGTGACCTGAACACCGCCCACGAAGAGCACGGTCCCACCGTGGGGGTACGGGCCGGTGCGACCGTGTGCCGGTCAGCCGTCGCACAACACAGGAGCCGTCCGGCTCTCCGGTGCGGGGATACCGGGGCCGGACGGCTCGCGTGCGTGGGTGCCCGTACGGAGGATCCGTACGGGGTCAGGTGACCGCCGAGGTCGGGAGTTCCGCGCTGACCGGGGGAGCGCTGCCTGCCATGGGGAGGGTGATGACCATGGTGAGGCCGCCGCCGGGGGTGTCCTCGGCGGTGAGGGTGCCGCCGATGGCCTCCGTGAAGCCCCGGGCGACCGCGAGGCCCAGGCCGACACCGGCGCCCCGAGGCGCATCGCCGTGGCGCTGGAAGGGCTCGAAGATCCGGTCCTTGGCCTCGTCCGGGACGCCGGGCCCGCGGTCGACGACCCGCAGTTCGACACGGTTGCCGAGGGCGCTGGCGGAGACGTGGACGGGCTGGCCGTCGGGGCTGTACTTGACGGCGTTCTCGACGATGTTGGCGACGGCCCGTTCCAGCAGACCGCGGTCGACGGCGATCATCGGGAGGGTCTCGGGGATGTCCAGGTAGACGCTGTCCTCCGGTACGCCGCCCAGGGCCATCGGGACCACCTCGTCGAGGTCGGTCTCGCGGATCAGGGGGACGACGGTGCCGGTGTTGAGACGGGACATGTCGAGGAGGTTCCCGATGAGGGCGGCGAGGCGGTCGGCGCCGTCCTCGATGCCTTCGAGGAGCTCGGCCCGGTCCTCCTCGGACCATTCGACGTCGGCGGAGCGCAGGGAGGTGACGGATGCCTTGATGCCGGCGAGCGGGGTCCGCAGGTCGTGGCTGACGGCGGCGAGGAGGGCGGTGCGGATGCGGTTGCCCTCGGCGAGCGCCCGTGACTTCTCGGCCTCGTCGACGAGGCGCTGGCGGTCGAGGACCACGGCCGCCTGCGCGGCGAAGGCACCGAGGACACGGCGGTCCTCGGCGGGCAGCACCCGGCCGGTGAGGGCGAGAGCCATGTTGTCGCCTATGGGCATGTCCACGTCCGCGTCCTCCGGACGTCCTACCGGGCTGGTGCCGACGGAAGCCGCAGTGGTCCAGGGGTCGACTTCGCTGGTGCGCTCCAGGAGGGCGACCGACTGCATGGCGAAGGTCTCGCGCAGGCGCTCCAGGAGGGCGTCGAGGGAGTTCTCGCCGCGCAGGACGCTACCGGCGAGGAAGGAGAGGATCTCGGACTCTGCGCGCAACCGGGCGGCCTGGTGGGTGCGCCGGGCGGCCAGGTCGACCACCGAGGCGACGGACACCGCCACACCCACGAAGATCGCGATGGCGACGATGTTCTTCGGGTCGGAAATGGTGAATTCGTGCAGGGGCGGGGTGAAGAAGTAGTTCAGCAGGAGCGAGCCGAACGCCGCCGAGGCCAGCGCGGGGAGCAGCCCGCCGAGCAGGGCCGCTGCCACCGTGCAGGTCAGGAAGAGCAGCATGTCGTTGGCAAGGCCCAGGTCGGGCACGGCCAGGTTGAGCAGCACGGTGAGCAGGGCGGGGCCGGCCATGCCGGCGAGCCAGCCCCAGATGATGCGGGACCGGCCGAGGCGCGCGCCACGCGCGACGGGCAGGCTTCGGCGGCCCTTGGCGGCCTCGTCGTGGGTGACGATGTGAACGTCGAGGTCCGGGCCGGATTCGCGGGCGACCGTGGCGCTGACGCCGGGGCTGAAGACGGACTGCCACGACCGTCGGCGGCTGACGCCGAGCACGATCTGGGTGGCGTTGCAGCCGCGGGCGAACTCCAGGAGCGCGTCGGGGATGCTGTCGCCTATGACGTGGTGGAAGGTGCCGCCGAGGTCCTCGACCAGAGTCCGCTGGACGGCGAGTTCCTTGGGGGAGGCGGAGGTGAGGCCGTCGCTGGCGGCGATGTAGACGGCGAGGACCTCGCCGCCCGCGCCCTTCTCGGCCAAGCGGGCCGCGCGGCGGATGAGGGTACGGCCCTCGGGTCCGCCGGTCAGCCCGACGACGATGCGCTCGCGGGCCTGCCAGGTGGAGCGGATGTTGTGCTCGCCCCGGTACTCCTGCAGGTACTCGTCCACGCGGTCGGCGACCCAGAGCAGCGCGAGCTCGCGTAGGGCGGTCAGGTTCCCGGGGCGGAAATAGTTGGAGAGGGCCGCGTCGACCTTGTCGGGCTTGTAGACGTTGCCGTGGGCCATGCGGCGGCGCAGCGCCTGCGGTGACATGTCGACCAGCTCGATCTGGTCGGCGCGGCGGGCCACCTCGTCCGGGACGGTCTCGCGCTGCCGCACCCCGGTGATCGTCTCGACCACGTCGCCCAGCGACTCCAGGTGCTGGATGTTGACGGTGGACACCACGTCGATGCCGGCCTGGAGGAGCTCCTCCACGTCCTGCCACCGCTTGGCGTTGCGGGAGCCGGGGACGTTGGTGTGCGCCAGCTCGTCCACCAGCGCCACTGCGGGGCGCCGGGACAGGATCGCGTCCACGTCCATCTCGGTGAAGGTGGAGCCCCGGTACCCGATCTCGCGCCGCTCGATGAGTTCCAGGCCGTGCAGCATCACCTCGGTGCGCGGCCTGGAGTGGTGCTCGACGAAGCCGACGACGCAGTCGGTGCCCCGCTCGATCCGGCGGTGCGCCTCGGACAGCATGGCGTACGTCTTGCCGACGCCCGGCGCCGCGCCGAGGTAGATGCGGAGCTTGCCGCGTCCCATGTTCCGTCTCTTCTTCTTGCTGGGGAGGGGGGCGATCAGGGTTCGAAGCGGTATCCCATACCGGGTTCGGTGATCAGATAACGGGGGTGGGAGGGGTCCGCTTCCAGTTTGCGCCGGAGCTGGGCCATGTAGACGCGCAGGTAGTTGGTGTTCTCCCCGTACGTCGGCCCCCACACCTCCAGCAGGAGTCGACTCTGTGTGATCAGACGGCCGGGGTGGGTGATAAGGATCTCCAGCAGGTGCCATTCGGTCGGGGTGAGCCGTACGCTGCGCTCGCCCCGCCACACCTTCTTCGCGACCAGGTCGATGGTGAACTCGTCGGTCGTGACGACGGAGACCTCGGTCGCCTGCGAGGCCGCCGGGGCCTCCTGTCTACGGGTGGCCGCCCGGAGGCGGGCCAGGAGCTCGTCCATGCTGAACGGTTTCGTCACGTAGTCGTCGGCGCCGGCGTCCAGGGCCCGGATCTTGTCCTCTGAGGTGTGGCGTGCGGAGAGGACCAGGATGGGGACCTTGCTCCAGCCGCGGACGCCCTTGATGACGTCGATGCCGTCCATGTCGGGCAGGCCGAGGTCCAGCACGATGACGTCCGGCTTGCGCGCCGCCGCGAGCCGCAGGGCCGCGCTGCCGTCGCCGGCCTCCTCGACCTCGAACTTGCGCGCCTGGAGGTTGATTCTCAGCGCGCGGACGAGCTGGGGATCGTCCTCCACCACCAGCACCCGGGTCATCGGTGTGCAGCCTTTCCTTCGGTACGGGCACGGTGGGAGCCGACGGGGCGTTACCGGCCCCGGCCGAGGCCGGGGGAGCGAGCGCCTCTCCCCGTCGGCTCCCGGAGACGTGCGTTGTGGAACATCAGCTCTTGGAGAGCGCCTTCAGGGCGATGTTGAGTTCGAGGACGTTGACGCGCGGTTCGCCCATGAAGCCGAGAGTGCGGCCGGTGGTGTGGTCGGCTACGAGCTTTTCGACCTGCTTGACGTCGAACTTGTTCTGCTCGGCGACCCGGTGGACCTGGAGCTTGGCGTACTCGGGGGAGATGTTCGGGTCGAGGCCGGAGCCGGAGGAGGTGACGGCGTCGGCGGGGACGTCTTCCGGCTCGACCTGGTGGCCGGCCGTGGAGTTGTCCGCGATGACGGCTTCCTTGGCGGCGAGGACCTGGGCGCAGAGGGTGCCCTCCTCCGCGTCCTTGGTGCAGACCCCGTTCACCGCGCCGTTGTCGGCGGACCGGTTGGTGGCGCCGGAGAGGATCAGCGAGTACTGGGTGTTCACGCTGTTGCTGCCCAGGCCGTTGGAGGGGCGGGGCTGGAACCACCTCAGGTCCGGCCGGGCCGCCTCCTCGGCGTCGTTCGGATCGTTCTTCGGGAGGTTGTACGTCTGGCCGATGAGGGAGGAGCCGACGACCTGGCCGCTCCTGTCCTTGATCTCGGAGCCGTTGGCCTTGTCGTTGAACAGGGCCTGGGCGATCCCGGTGACGGCGAGGGGATAGACGACGCCGCAGATCAGGGTCAGGACGAGGAGGGCGCGCAGGCCTGCCCCGAGCAACCGTGCTGCGTTTCCTACAGAGTTGTTCATCGCAGATCAGCCGATTCCGGGGATGAGGGAGATGAGCAGGTCGATGAGCTTGATGCCGATGAACGGGGCGACGAGGCCCCCGAGTCCGTAGATCCCGATATTGCGGCGGAGCATCTTGTCGGCGCTGGTGGGCCGGTACCGGACGCCCTTGAGGGCGAGCGGGACCAGGGCGATGATGATCAGCGCGTTGAAGATGACGGCCGAGAGGATCGCCGACTCGGGCGAGGCCAGGCCCATGACGTTGAGCTTGTCCAGGCCCGGGTAGACCACGGCGAACATGGCGGGAATGATCGCGAAGTACTTCGCGACGTCGTTGGCGATGGAGAAGGTGGTCAGGGCCCCGCGGGTGATGAGGAGCTGCTTGCCGATCTCCACGATCTCGATGAGCTTGGTGGGGTTGGAGTCCAGGTCCACCATGTTCCCGGCCTCCTTGGCGGCCGAGGTACCCGTGTTCATCGCCACGCCGACGTCCGCCTGGGCCAGTGCGGGGGCGTCGTTGGTGCCGTCGCCCGTCATGGCGACGAGCTTGCCGCCGGCCTGTTCGCGCTTGATGAGGGCCATCTTGTCCTCGGGGGTGGCTTCCGCGAGGAAGTCGTCCACGCCCGCTTCTTCGGCGATGGCCTTGGCGGTCAGCGGGTTGTCGCCCGTGATCATGATCGTCTTGATGCCCATGCGGCGCAGTTCGTCGAACCGCTCGCGCATGCCGTCCTTGACCACGTCCTTGAGGTGGATGACGCCCAGTACGCGGGCACCCTTGTCGTCCTTGACGGCGACGAGGAGGGGCGTGCCGCCGGCTTCCGAGATCCGGTTGGCGAGGGCGTCGGCTTCGTCGGATACCTGACCGCCATGCTCCCGCACCCAGGTGATGACCGAGCCGGCGGCGCCCTTGCGGGTCTGCTTGCCGTCGACGTCGACCCCCGACATACGGGTCTGCGCGGTGAAGGCGATCCACTCGGCCTGCGACAGTTCGCCCTGGTGGCGTTCGCGCAGTCCGTACTTCTCCTTCGCCAGGACCACGATCGAGCGGCCCTCGGGGGTCTCGTCCGCGAGGGACGACAGTTGCGCGGCGTCGGCCAGTTCCGCCTCCGTGGTGCCCTTGACGGGCACGAATTCAGAGGCCTGGCGGTTGCCGAGGGTGATGGTGCCGGTCTTGTCGAGCAGCAGGGTGGAGACGTCGCCGGCGGCTTCCACCGCACGCCCCGACATGGCGAGTACGTTGCGCTGGACCAGGCGATCCATGCCCGCGATGCCGATGGCCGACAGGAGTGCGCCGATGGTGGTCGGGATCAGGCAGACCAGCAGCGCGGTGAGCACGATCATCGACTGCTCCGCGCCCGCGTAGATCGCGAACGGCTGCAGGGTCACCACGGCCAGCAGGAAGACGATCGTCAGCGAGGCGAGCAGGATGTTCAGCGCGATCTCGTTGGGCGTCTTCTGCCGTGCAGCGCCCTCGACGAGGGCGATCATACGGTCGATGAAGGTCTCGCCGGGCTTGGTCGTGATCTTGATGACGATCCGGTCGGAGAGGACCTTAGTGCCGCCGGTGACGGCCGAGCGGTCGCCGCCGGATTCGCGGATGACGGGGGCGGACTCGCCGGTGATGGCGGACTCGTCGACGGATGCGACGCCTTCGACGACGTCTCCGTCGCCGGGGATGACGTCCCCGGCCTCGCAGACCACCAGATCGCCGATGCGCAGCTCCGCGCCCGGGACCTGCTCCTCGCTCCGGCCGTCCTTGCTCAGGCGGCGGGCGACGGAGTCGGTCTTGGCCTTGCGGAGGGTGTCGGCTTGCGCCTTGCCGCGGCCCTCGGCCACGGCTTCCGCGAGGTTGGCGAAGATCGTGGTCAGCCACAGCCAGGCGGTGATGGCCCAGCCGAACCAGTCCGTCGGGTCCTTGATCGCGAGGACGGTCGTGACGACGGAACCGACGAGGACGACGAACATGACCGGCGACTTGATCATGATGCGGGGGTCGAGCTTGCGGACCGCGTCCGGGAAGGACTTCAGCAGCTGCTTGGGGTCGAAGAGGCCGCCGCCGACCCGTCCGGCGCCCGGCTTGTGGCCGGTAGGTACGTCCTGGTGCGGGGCCCTGGTGGGTGTGGCGGTGCTCATGCTGCGAGCCCTTCGGCGAGCGGTCCCAGCGCCAGGGCCGGGAAGTAGGTCAGACCGGTGATGATGAGGATCGTGCCGACGAGCAGGCCCGCGTAGAGCGGCTTGTCGGTGCGCAGGGTGCCCGCGGTCTCGGGGACGGGCTTCTGCTCGGCGAGCGAACCGGCGAGCGCGAGGACGAACACCATGGGCAGGAAGCGGCCCAGCAGCATGGCGATGCCGATGGTGCTGTTGAACCACTGAGTGTCGGCGTTCAGGCCCGCGAAGGCCGAGCCGTTGTTGTTGGCACCAGAGGTGTAGGCGTAGAGGATCTCGGAGAAGCCGTGCGCGCCCGAGTTCGTCATTGAGTTCGCCGGGGTGTCCAACGCCATCGCGGCGGCCGTGAAGCCGAGGACGAGGGCGGGGGTGATGAGGATGTAGCAGGCGGCGAGCTTGATCTCGCGGGTGCCGATCTTCTTGCCGAGGTACTCGGGGGTCCGGCCGACCATGAGTCCGGCGATGAACACGGCGATGATCGCCATGATCAGCATGCCGTAGAGGCCGGAGCCGACACCGCCGGGCGCGATCTCGCCGAGCTGCATGCCCAGCATCGCGATGCCGCCGCCGAGCCCGGTGTAGGAGGAGTGGAAGGAGTTGACCGCGCCCGTGGAGGTGAGGGTGGTCGCGACGGCGAAGATCGACGAGCCGCCGACCCCGAAGCGCGTTTCCTTGCCCTCCATCGCCCCGCTGGCTACGTCGAACGCCGGGCCATTGTGGGCGAACTCGGTCCACATCATCAGCGCGGTGAAGGCGACCCAGATGATGCCCATGGTCGCGAGGATCGCGTAGCCCTGGCGCAGGTTGCCGACCATGCGGCCGAAGGTGCGGGTCAGCGCGAACGGGATCAGCAGAATCAGGAAGATCTCGAAGAGGTTCGAGAAGGGGGTGGGGTTCTCGAAGGGGTGGGCGGAGTTGGCGTTGAAGTAGCCGCCGCCGTTGGTGCCGAGTTCCTTGATGACCTCCTGGGAGGCGATCGCGCCGCCGTTCCACTCCTGGGTGCCGCCGAGGAACTGGCCGACCTCGTGGATGCCCGCGAAGTTCTGGATGGCGCCGCAGGCGACCAGGATGATCGCGCCGATCACGGAGATGGGAAGAAGAATTCGGACGGTGCCGCGGACCAGGTCGGCCCAGAAGTTGCCGAGTTCACCGGTGCGGGAGCGTGCGAAGCCCCGTACGAGCGCCACCGCGACGGCCATGCCGACGGCTGCGGAGACGAAGTTCTGCACCGCCAGGCCGCCGGTCTGCACGACGTGGCCCATGGCCTGCTCGCCGTAGTACGACTGCCAGTTCGTGTTGGCCACGAAGGACGCGGCGGTGTTGAAGGCCTGGTCCGGGTCGATCGAGGCGAAGCCGAGCGAGCCCGGCAGCACGCCCTGGGCGCGCTGCATCAGGTAGAGGAACAGGACGCTCACGGCCGAGAAGGCCAGGACGGCGCGCAGGTAGGCGGGCCAGCGCATCTCGGCGGCCGGGTTCGCGCCGATGGCCTTGTAGATCCACTTCTCCGGCTTGTAGTGCTTCTCGGAGGAGTAGACCTTGGCCATGTAGTCGCCCAGCGGGCGGTGGGCCAGCGCGAGTGCGGCGATCAGCGCGAGCAGCTGGAGCACTCCAGCGGTTACGGGGCTCATATCAGTGCTCAGAACCTCTCCGGGTACACGAGGGCGAGGACGAGGTAACCGAGCAGGGAGACGGCGACCAGCAGGCCGACGATGTTCTCGACCGTCACAGCTTGGTCACCCCCCGGGCGATGAAGGCCACCAGTGCGAAGACCGCGACCGTGGTGACGACGAAGGCCAGGTCGGCCATCGTGAGCTCCTGGATGAAGAGGGAAGTAATGAATCGGCCAGATGGCCGATGACGAGATAACCGTGTCTTCATCCCGGCGTTAAGACGCTTTGACGGGGTCCATACGGACGCCGGGGAACTCTTGATGCCGTCCTTACGCGAGGAGCCGTGAATCGCCGCTCAGCCCTGGTGGGACAGGCCGGCCGTGTCCAAGGCCGCGCCGGCCTGCGCGGCCAGCGCGACAGCCACCAGGCGGGCCTCTTCGGGCGGCAGGGGGCGTCCCGGGAGCGGGTCGAGGAGGAAGCGGCCGTAGTAGTGGCCTCCGCCGAAGACCCGCAGCTCCGTTTCCCCGTCCGGCCACTCGGCGTACTCGGTGATCCGGTTGCCGCGGCGCAGCCACAGGCCGCCGTCGTGCTCAAGGCGGGGGAGGTGCCCGATGAGACTGCCGTACTGGAAGCGACAGCCGCGAAGCCCCAGCAGTCCGACGAGCTCCCGACGCACGTGCTCGACCACCTCTTCCGGCGAGCCGCCGTCCTCGGCCAGCCGGGCACATGCCTGGAGGCTGGTCAGGTGCGCGGTATCGGCGACCACGACGGTCCGGAGCCGGCGTACGCGTACGGCCAGCTGCGAGACGATCAGCCCGACGACGAGCAGGAGGACGGCCGTCTGGATCTCCTCACCGTTGTCGATGGCGAACTTCCGGTACGGCCTGGTGAGGAAGAAGTCGAACCAGGCGGCCGCCGAGAGCGCGGCCAGGGTCCCGGCCGCCCGGGTACCGAGCGCGGCGACCGCGACCACCACGACGACCATGATCAGAGCCTCGTTCGTCGCGGAGAGCTCCGTGCGGAACGGCACGAGCGCGAGCGCCACGAGGAAGGGGGCCACGAGCCCCGCCAGCAGGGCGGCGGGGTCGTGGAGTCGGTACCCGGACATGTGATGCCTCCTGTCCGGAGGGCAGAGCCTCGGATCAGAACTTCTCGGGCCTGATCAAAGCGGCCACGAGGTAGCCGAGCAGGGCGAGGGCGACGATGAGGCCGACCACGTTTTCCGCGTCCATCCGCTGCTTCTCCTTCGATGTGTGCGCACGGGCTGCGTCGCCCACATCCAGCGTGCCCCCGGACGCTGGGGCGGCCACGCACCCTGGCGGGCTCTTGACGCACCTCATACGGCATTTCGGTCCCGGCGTCAGGAGCGCGTGAAGACTGCGGCAGTGGGCGTATGGATCGCGCCAAGCACCCTGGTCATCCGGCCACGGCATCCGGACGCTGTCCTCACTTTGTCCAAAGGAGGAACCAGCGAAGATGGCTATACACATGGGAAAGCCGGCCACGGCAGGACAGGCGCCGAGCACGGAGGAACCTCCTGATACCGGCGTCACGGCGCCCGCCGCGGGCGACCGGCACCGGCTGACCGCCCTCCAGGGTCTGGCCGCGCTGTCGCTCGACGCGATGGCCTCCGTCGCCTACGGGCCCGAGTCGGTCGTGCTGGTCCTGGCGGCGGCCGGGGCCTACGGCCTCGGGTTCACCCTCCCCGTCACCCTCGCGATCGCCGCTCTGCTGGCGGTGCTGGTGGCCTCGTACCGGCAGGTGATCGCGGCGTTCCCGGACGGCGGCGGCTCGTACGCCGTGGCCAAGAAGCACCTGGGCCGTCGTACGAGCCTGGTGGCTGCCGCCTCGCTGATCCTCGACTACGTCCTGAACGTGGCTGTCTCCGTCACCGCCGGCGTCGCCGCGCTGACCTCGGCCTTCCCCGAGCTGTACGGGGAGCGGGTCTGGATCTGCCTCGGGGTCCTGGTCCTGGTCACGGCGGTGAACCTGCGCGGTGTCGTCGACTCCGCCAGGGCCTTCCTCGTACCGACCGCCGTGTTCGTCGGGTCGATCCTGACCATGGTCGCGGTCGGCCTCTTCCGTGACGGTCCGGTGAGCACCGCCTCGGCCGCCGGGCATGCCTCAGCCCTGGGGGAGGGTGCCACCGCGGTCGGCGCGCTCCTGCTGCTGAAGGCCTTCGCCGCCGGCTGTTCCGCCCTGACGGGCGTCGAGGCGGTCGCCAACGCGGTGCCGTCCTTCCGGGCCCCGGCCGCCCGGCGCGCCCAGCGCACCGAGGTCGCCCTCGGCGCCCTCCTCGGCGTCATGCTGATCGGGTTGTCGGTCCTGATCGGACGTTTCCACCTCCAGCCGGTCGAGGGCGTCACCGTCCTCGCCCAGCTCGCGGACGCCTCGTTCGGGCACAACGCAGCCTTCTATGTTGTCCAGTTCGCCACCATGGTGCTGCTGGCGCTCGCCGCGAACACCTCCTTCGGAGGGCTTCCGGTGCTCATGAGCCTGCTCGCGCGCGACAACTACCTGCCGCACGTCTTCGCCCTCAAGGCGGACCGCCAGGTGCACCGCCACGGGGTCGTGTGGCTGGCGCTCGTGTCGGGTGTCCTGCTGGTGTTCTCCGGCGGCGACACCAACACCCTCGTCCCGCTCTTCGCGATCGGCGTCTTCGTCGGCTTCACCATCTGCCAGGTCGGCATGGTTCGGCACTGGCACGGCGAGCGCCCCAAGGGCTGGCAGGCGAAGGCCGTCCTCAACGGCTTCGGTGCGCTGCTCACCGGCATCGCGGCCGTCGTTGTGACCGCCACCAAGTTCACCGAGGGTGCGTGGCTGATCGTCCTCGCCCTGCCGCTGCTCGTCCTCGGCTTCGGACGCGTCCGCCGTGCCTACGTGCAGATCGGCGAACGCCTGGAACTCGGCCGCATCCCGCAGGCGCCCCACAGCTCCCGCTCCCTGGTCGTCGTACCCGTCTCCGGGCTCTCCCGGCTCACCTGCCAGGCGCTCACCGCTGCCCGCTCGCTCGGCGACGAGGTCGTCGCCGTGACCGTCACACACTCCGCTCCGGAGGACCGGCAGGCAGCCGAAGCGCTGCGCCGGGACTGGGAGTTGTGGAAGCCCGGAGTCGAGCTGACCGAGATCGCCTCGGAGAGCCGCTCGCTCGGACGGCCCGTGTCGGCCTACGTGCGCGAGTTGGCGCGAACACACCCGGACGCTCAGGTGACCGTCCTGATCCCGGAAACCGAACCCGCCCACCTGTGGCAGCGGATGCTCCAGAACCAGCGCGGCTCCGTCGTCGCCCACGCCGTACGCCGTGACACCGACGCCGTCATCTGCCGACTGCGCTTCCGCATCACCGACGACGCACGCTGACCTGCGTTGACGCGCCCTTGACGGCGACCTGACGCGCCTCGTGCGCCGCCGTCAAGAAGGTGCCAATTCCCCCGCCCGGATGGGGAATCACCCATGAACGGGCAGTAGTTTCCTGCCTGTTGCGCCGCCGGGGACCTCGATCACTCACATGACGGCCGAGGGGGTCCATGCGAGACAGCCCCCGGCGGCGACACCCCTCTCCCGCCCCCCGTTGATCTCGTCAGAAGGTCGCTCCATGCCTCCCGCCGCCGCGCAGCACGTTCCCCCGGGTCTCGGCACACCTCCGCGGACTCCGGTCAACCGTCCGTCCCGGAAACGCTCCGGCCAGGTGAACGTGCTGGAGCCCGAACTCCTCGCCACCTCGGCCCGGGAGGCCGTGGCCAAGCTCCACCCGCGTGAACTCGTCAAGAAGCCGGTGCTGTTCGTCGTCGCCGTCGGATCGGTCCTGACCACCCTCTCCGCCCTGATCCACCCCTCCGTCTTCACCTGGGTGATCAGCGTCTGGCTCTGGCTCACGGTCCTCTTTGCCAACCTCGCCGAGGCCGTCGCCGAAGGCCGCGGCCGCGCCCAGGCCGAGTCGCTGCGCAAGGCGCGCACGGACACGGTCGCGCTGCGCCTGAACCACTGGACGTACGGCGCGAACCTGCGCCGCGCCGAGACCGAGGTGGTCACCCCCGCCGAGCTCCAGCCCTTCGACTTCGTGCTCGTCGAGGCCGGCGAAGCGATCCCGGCCGACGGCGACGTCGTCGACGGCGCCGCGATGGTGGACGAGTCCGCCGTCACCGGCGAATCGGCCCCGGTCCTACGGGAGTCGGGCGGCGACCGGTCCTCGGTGACCGGCGGCACGACGGTCCTCTCCGACTCGATCGTCGTACGCGTCACCTCGCGCCCCGGGAACAGCTTCATCGAGCGCATGATCGCCCTGGTCGAGGGCGCGTCCCGGCAGAAGACCCCGAACGAGATCGCGCTGAACATCCTGCTGGCCGCCCTGACCGTGATCTTCATCCTGATCGTGGTCAGCATCCAGCCGATGGCTGCCTACGCGGGAGCCGCCCAGTCCACGACCGTGCTGGTCGCTCTCCTCGTCACCCTCATCCCCACCACGATCGGCGCCCTGCTCTCCGCGATCGGCATTGCCGGCATGGACCGCCTCGTCCAGCGCAATGTCATCGCGCTGAGCGGACGCGCGGTCGAGGCCGCCGGCGACGTGAACACCCTGCTCCTCGACAAGACCGGCACCATCACCCACGGCAACCGCGAGGCAGCCGAGTTCATCCCGCTCCCAGGGACCGACCACACCAAGCTGGCCGACGCCGCCCAGCTGTCCTCCCTCGCCGACGAAACCCCCGAAGGCCGCTCCGTCGTCGCTCTGGCCCAGCGGTACGGGCTCCAGCCGGCCGCCGCCGAGGATCTCAGCAACCCCCGCTTCACCGAGTTCAGCGCCCGCACCCGGATGAGTGGCGTCAACCTGAGCTGGGACAACGGCGCGGGCTGCGCCATCCGCAAGGGAGCGGTGACGGAGGTCATGGACTGGGTGTCGATGCGCGGCGGGACCGTACAGGCGGAGGCCGCTGCCTGGTCGGCTCAGGTCGCGCAGTCCGGCGGAACCCCGCTGCTGGTGGCGGTCCACGACTGGGACGGGCCGCGGGTGCTCGGCATCATCCACCTCAAGGATGTCGTCAAGGACGGCATCCGGGAGCGCTTCGCGGAGCTGCGCGCCATGGGAATCCGTACAGTCATGGTGACCGGTGACAACGAGCTGACGGCCCGGGCCATCGCCGCCGAGGCAGGCGTGGACGAGTACCTCGCGGAGGCCACGCCCGAGGACAAACTGGCCCTCATCAAGCGGGAGCAGGCGGGCGGCAAGCTCGTCGCCATGACGGGCGACGGCACCAACGACGCCCCCGCACTGGCCCAGGCCGATGTCGGCGTCGCGATGAACACGGGTACCTCGGCCGCCAAGGAGGCCGGGAACATGGTGGACCTGGACTCCAACCCCACCAAGCTCATCGAGATCGTCGAGATCGGCAAGCAGCTCCTCATCACCCGCGGCGCGCTGACCACCTTCTCCATCACGAACGACGTTGCGAAGTACTTCGCGATCATCCCGGCCATGTTCACCGCGGCCTACCCGGGACTCGAAGCCCTCAACATCATGGGCCTGAGCAGCCCCACCTCGGCGATCACCTCGGCGATCATCTTCAATGCGCTGATCATCGTCGCCCTCATCCCGCTCGCCCTGCGCGGTGTCCGATACAAGCCCGCCTCCGCGCACGACCTCCTACGCCGCAACCTCGGCGTCTACGGCCTCGGCGGCCTGATCCTGCCCTTCGTAGGCATCAAGCTCATCGACCTGCTGGTGTCCACGGTCCCTGGCCTCGGCTGATCGTCCGATCGGGACTCGGCTGGTTCGTCCGCGTTAAGGACGCGTCAGTATTGCCTCACTCCCGTGCAAAAAGGATCTCGCTGCGTACGCTGACTCAGCCGTCGATGTCGATGGCTGATTCTTAGCCGTACGACAGGAGCCCCCCACGATGGCCACCCCTGCCCGCACGTCACGCCTGCGCGCGTGGATGCTGGAAGGCCTGACCGCCGAAAACAGTTCGCCCGCCGCCAAGGAGGCTGCCGCCCAGCCCCACGGCCGGCCATGGTGGCGGGTCATGTGCCTGACGGGTCTCGACTACTTCTCCACCCTCGGCTACCAGCCCGGCATCGCGTTCCTCGCGGCCGGACTGTTGTCACCGCTGGCGACCATCGTGCTCGTGCTGCTCACCCTCTTCGGCGCGCTGCCCGTCTACCGGCGGGTGGCCGAGGAGAGCCCGCACGGCGAGGGCTCCATCGCCATGCTGGAGCGGCTGCTCACCTTCTGGAAGGGGAAGCTGTTCGTCCTGACACTCCTCGGGTTCGCGGCGACCGACTTCCTCATCACCATCACCCTCTCCGCCGCCGACGCCACCGCGCACCTGGTGGAGAACCCGCACCTCACCAGCACCCTGCACGGCCACGAGGTACTGATCACCCTCATCATGATCGCGCTCCTCGGGGCCGTCTTCCTCAAGGGGTTCAGCGAGGCCATCGGCGTCGCCGTGGTCCTGGTCGTCACCTACCTCAGCCTGAACGTCGTCGTCGTGGCGGTCGGGCTGTGGCACGTGTTCACCGCACCGCAGGTCATCACCGACTGGACGGAAGCGCTGACCACCGAGCACGGCAACTTCTTCATGATGATCGCCATCGCACTCGTCGTGTTCCCGAAGCTCGCGCTCGGTCTGTCGGGGTTCGAAACGGGCGTCGCGGTCATGCCGCACGTCAAGGGCGACCCCGACGACACCGACGAGAGGCCCGCCGGCCGGATCCGCGGTGCCAAGAAGCTGCTGACCACGGCCGCCGTGATCATGAGCATCTTCCTGATCTGCTCCAGCCTCATCACCACCCTGCTGATCCCCGCCGCCCAGTTCGAGCCGGGCGGCGAGGCCAACGGCCGCGCCCTCGCCTACCTGGCACACGAGTACCTGGGCTCCGCCTTCGGCACGATCTACGACATCTCCACGATCCTGATCCTGTGGTTCGCCGGATCCTCCGCGATGGCGGGCCTGCTCAACCTGATGCCGCGCTACCTGCCCCGCTACGGCATGGCCCCGCACTGGGCCCGCGCCCTGCGCCCCATGGTCATCGTCTTCACCCTCGTGGCATTCCTGGTGACCTGGATCTTCGACGCCGACGTGGACGCACAGGGCGGCGCATACGCCACCGGTGTCCTCGTCCTGATCACCTCGGCGGCGGTCGCCGTGACCATCGCCGCCCGCCGGGCGGGGGAGCGCGGCTGGACCATCGGCTTCGGTGTCATCTCCGCCGTCTTCATCTACACAACCGCGGTCAACATCGTGGAGCGCCCCGACGGCGTGAAGATCGGCGCCTGCTTCATCGCCGGCATCATGGCCCTCTCCCTCCTCTCCCGCCTCGCCCGCGTCTTCGAACTACGCGTCACCGACGTGGAGCTGGACGATATGGCTCAGCGGTTCATCCGCGACACCGCCAACCGCACCATCCGCTTCATCGCCAACGAACCTGACAACCGCGACAAGACCGAGTACCGCGAGAAGGTCGAGCAGATCCGCGCGGACAACGACATCCCGCCCGGTGACGATGTCATGTTCGTCGAGGTCACCGTCCTGGACGCATCCGAGTTCGAATCCGGGATGCGGGTACGCGGCGAAGTGCTGCACGACCGCTACCGGGTGCTGACCCTGGAGAGCTCCAGCATCCCCAACGCGCTCGCCGCCCTCCTGCTGCACGTCCGCGATGCGACCGGGCAGCGTCCCCACATCTACTTCGAGTGGACCGAGGGCAATCCGTTCGCCAACTTCTTCCGTTTCTTCCTCTTCGGCCAGGGCGAGGTCGCACCCGTCACCCGCGAGGTCATCCGCGAGGCCGAACCCGACCGCACCCGCCGCCCCCACGTCCACGCCGGCTGACCCCGGATCCGGCGTCAAGATGCCGACAGGAATCGCGCTGGAGCCTCGCCAAGGCGAGGGACCGGCGCGATTCTCATGATGTGACCATCGACTGGCTTCCCGACCGTGGCATCCGCCGGGCGATTCTCGCCCTCGGCGCGGCGGGCCTGACTGTCATCGCCACCGGCGCCTTCCTCGAGGCCCTCTGGCTGCTCGGCCTCGGCGTCTGGGCCGTGATCGCCGCGATGATGATCGAGCTTGTCTACCGACCCTAGAGACCGAAGCGCCGGTCGCGGTGCTCCTCAGCCGGTCCGCGCCGTACGAGGGGTCGACGCGATCGCCCCGACTACCTCGGGTCGCGGTTGAACTGTCGCGTCGACCAGTGGTAGCCGAGCGCGATCAGGCCGACGCACCAGGCGATCGCGATCCATCCGTTGTTGCCGATCTCGGTGCCGAGGAGGAGGCCGCGCAGGGTCTCGATGGCCGGGGTGAAGGGCTGGTACTCGGCGATCGGCTGGAACCAGCCGGGCATGGTGTCGGCCGGGATGAAGGCACTGCAGATGAGGGGGAGAAGGATCAGCGGCATGGCCATGTTGCCGGCGGCCTCGGGGTTCGGGCTGGCCAGCCCCATGCCGACCGCTATCCAGGTCAGCGCCAGGGCGAAGAGCACGATGAGCCCGAATGCTGCCAGCCACTCCACGACGGTCGTGTCCGTGGAGCGGAAGCCGATGGCCACTCCGACGGCGCCGACGAGGACCACGCTCATGACGGATTGCAGCACGCTGCCGACGACGTGCCCGATGAGTACCGAAGGGCGGTAGACCGCCATCGTGCGGAAGCGGGCGATGAGGCCCTCGGTCATATCCATGGAGACGTACACCGCGGCCCCGATCACGGTGCTGCCGATGGTCATCAGCAGCAAGCCCGGGACGATGTAGGCGATGTAGTCGGAACGGTCGGCGCCGCCGCCACCGATGCCCGCGCTCATCACGTCGCCGAAGATGTAGACGAAGAGCAGCAGCATCATGATCGGCGTGAGCAGCAGGTTCAGGCTCCCTGACGGGTAGCGCCGCGCGTGCAGCAGGTTGCGGCGCAACATCGTGTTGGAGTCGCGTACAGCGAGAGAGAGGGCGCTCATCGGGCTGTCTCCTTCGGCTGGTTGGGGACGTCGGCCGGGCACGGTGTTGCCTGCGTCGGCAGGGCTGAGTCGGGCCTCGCCAGGCTGCTCGCCACCTCGGTGGGCAGGATCTGCGGCGGACTCTGGTGGTCGGTCGGACCGCATTCGTACGCGCCGCGCCGAAGCGATGAGCCGCGCGTGCGTGCTATGCCCGCTGACGTGAGCAGTTGAGGCTACTTCCCGGTCGTGCCGGGTGCCCTGTCGAGGGATTCCTGGTAGGCGTCCGCATACGTGGGAGAGTCCTTGATCAGGTCGTCACAGAACGCCGCGACGTCGCTGCCGATGAGTTGCAGGACGCCCTTGCCCGACGCGACGCCCTCCTCGAAGAAGTCGACGATCCCGGGGAGCAGGGGGCCGTCGGGCAGGTCGATCGGTCCGACCTTGAACAGATACTTCTGCATTTCCTTGTAGACGATCTGGTAGTCCGGCGGGAGTGCCTTGACCCGGGCCGTGTGCGCCCGCCACTGCTTCTTGCCCTCGATGATGTCCTGGATGCCCATGTCAGCCTCCCAGCCTGCTCAGTTTCCCGGCGACGTTCCTGTTCAGCTGCTCGCGCCAGCGGTCGCGATAGGTTCGGGCCCCTTCGCCGCCGGCCAGTGCTGTGCAGAAGCCCCGGATGTCGTCGCCGAGTACCTCGTGGACGCTCTGCCCGTCGGCCGCTGTTTCTTCGAGCAGTCCCAGGGCGGCGTCGAGGATCGGCATCAGGTTGCGGCCGGTGAAGTCCCCATGGGGGAGGAGGTCGACCTTGATCTGTTCCCACGCGGCCCGGTAGTCGCCCGGCAGGGCGGCGGCCCGGGCTTCGAACGCCTTCCACTCCCTGGTGAGATCGCTGCCTGTGATGGTCTCCCAGAAGTTCATCGCCCGCCCCCCTTGAGCTTGTCGATGCGTGATGAGACGTACTGCCATTTCGCCCAGAACTTCGCGAGCTCCTCGCGGCCCGCGTCGTTGAGCGCGTAGAACTTGCGCGGGGGACCGACCCCGGAGGGTCGCTTCGTCACCTGGACGAGTCCGTTCTTCTCCAGCCGCAGCAGGATGGTGTACACCGTCCCCTCGATGACGTCGGTGAAGCCCAGCTCGTTCAGCTGACGGGTGATGGCGTACCCGTAGGTCTCCTCGCGGTCGATGGTCTCGAGCACGCACCCTTCGAGCGTGCCCTTCAGCATCTCCGTCAGGTCGTCCATCTCAAGTCTTCCTCCTCGGCGTCACCGGTACTGCGTAGTACCGAGTACAGCTATACGGTATCACCGAGTAGTGGAGGGTGTCGGCGAACGGCGAGTCGCGTTCACGGGTAGCCGGGGGTGCAGTCGGCCGTGTCGGGATGCGTGTCGAGCAGGTCGCTCCAGGCTGCTTACGTCATGAGTTCAATTGGGCGCGGATGAGCGAGTCGAGTCGTTCCCGCCGGTCAGCGTGCAGAGCCTGGACGCAGTCAGGGACGTCGGAGCCGGATGCGACTTCAGCGTGGCCCTGCGGCAGGACGGCACCGTTTGGACCTGGGGCTCGGGAGCCAACGGTCGCCTCGGCTCGGGCGAGGACACCGACCGGGCGACACCGCAGACGGTCCCCGGAGCTCACCGATGTCGAGTCCATCTCGGTCGGCTGCGACCACGTCCTGGCCCTCACCGCCGACGGCGCGGTGAAGGCATGGGGCAAGAACGCCGAGGGCCAGCTCGGCAACGACAGCACGGAGGACAGCAAGGCGGGGTGCTGCTGCTCCGGCCCAGCGACCCGGATGCGGCGCAGGCCAGTGGCATGGTGACCGGCGTGCGTGTGCGCGTGCGGTGCGGGGCCGGATGCCCGCCGGGTCCCTCGGAGGTTGACAGGTACACGACCTAGCGGTTCACTCCGGCAACACGCAGGTCTGGACCAGTAGAGGATTCGAGGCCCCCATGTCCGTGTACTTACACACCCGCAGTCGCGTGCTGCGCCGGGCAGCCGTCGCGGCCGCCGCCCTGGCGGTCGTGACGCTCGGCTGGACGCTCTCCGCCGCCGAAGCTGCCCCACCGCCCGGTCCGGCCGTCGCCGCGCAGGCGGTCACGTTCGAGGACAACTTCGACGGCCCGGCGGGCGCGGCGGTCGACCCGGGCAGGTGGCAGACGGAGACCGGGGACAACGTCAACAACCACGAACGGCAGTACTACACCCCCGGCGCCGCCAACGCGGCGCTGGACGGCGGAGGGCACCTGGTCATCACCGCGCGCCGCGAGAACCCGGGCAATTTCCAGTGCTGGTACGGCCGGTGCGAGTACACCTCCGCCCGGCTGAACACCGCGGGCCGCTTCACCCAGACGTACGGGCACGTGGAGGCCCGCATGAAGGTGCCGCGCGGACAGGGCATGTGGCCGGCCTTCTGGATGCTCGGCCACGACATCGGCCAGGTCGGCTGGCCCAACAGCGGAGAGATCGACGTGATGGAGAACGTCGGCTACGAGCCCGGCACCGTGCACGGCACGCTCCATGGCCCCGGCTACTCGGGTGGCGGCGGCATCGGAGCGGCGTACACCCTCTCCGGCGGGCGGGCGTTCGCCGACGACTTCCACACGTTCGCCGTCGACTGGGCCCCGGACTCGGTCACCTGGTCCGTGGACGGGCAGGTCTTCCAACGGCGCACTTCGGCGGACCTGGGCGGCCGACAGTGGGTGTTCGACAAGCCGTTCTTCCTGATCCTCAACCTCGCGGTCGGCGGGGACTGGCCGGGCAACCCGGACGGCTCCACCGCCTTCCCGAACCACCTGGTCGTCGACCACGTCCGCGTCACGGCCTGGGACGGCGGCAGCGGCGGAGGGACCACCGGCGCCTTCGTCGGCCTCGCCGGGAAGTGCCTCGACGTGGCCGGTTCGCAGACCGCCAACGGCACCCAGGTCCAGCTCTACACGTGCAACGGAACCCCGGCCCAGCGCTGGACCCTCCCCGGTGACGGGACCGTCCGCGCGCTCGGCAAATGCCTGGATGTGAACGGCGCTTCGACCGAGCCGGGCACGAAGGTCCAGCTGTGGGAGTGCAACGGCACCGGCGCGCAGCGGTTCGACTACAACGCGACCACCCGCGACCTGGTCAACATCACGGCCGACAAGTGTGTGGACGTGCGCAACCAGGACTCGGCCGACGCGACCCCCGTCCTGATCGGGTGGTGCACGGGCAACGCCAACCAGAAGTGGACACTGACCGGCTGAGCCCGGAGGCCGGGGTGGCGGACGTATCCGCCACCCCGGCCGTACCGGCACGGATCAGCGGATCAGCGGGCAGCGGCGGCCCGATAGGCCGCGGTGAACTTCCCGAACGCGTCCGTCAGCGCCCCGGTGAGCACCAGGTGGTCCGCTTCGGCGAAGGGCTTCGCCGCCGCCGCGGTGGGGTGCGTCCCCATCTTCTGCTGGACGATCGAGCGGGCCTTGGCGGCCAGCGCCCGGGCCGCCTCGGACCGGCCCGCGCCGGTCTTCTCCAGCACCTTGGCCGCGGCGGCGAGCGCCCGCAGGACCGGCTCTCCGCCGTCCGGAGGCGCACCCGGAGTGGTCAGCCCCCAGCCGTACGGGAACTGCGGATCGTAGGCCGCGTCTCCCACGTTGACCGGCAGCTGCTGCTGGGAGCGGGGCCAGGTCACCGGGAGCTGACCGGTGAAGGGGCGCTTGCCGTACAGGACATCGGCGACTCCGTCGCCCTCGGTGCCGGGCAGCCAGGACGCCACGAGGGCCCCCATGCGGTCCAGGCGGTCGCCGATGAGCTGCGGACGACCCGAGACCACCAGTACCACGCACCTCATGGCGGCGCACACGGTGTCGATCACCGCCTGGTCGGCCGTCGAAAGTTCCAGGTCGTGGCCGTTGCCGACATCGCCCACGCCCTCCGCGTACGGGGTCTCGCCGACGACCACCACGCCCACGTCGTGGCCCGCCGACGGGGCGGAGGCGTCCTTGGAGTAGGTGACGGAGTCCGGGGTGGCGGCGGCCTTCCGCATCGCCTCCAGGACCGTCGTGCCCTCGGTGATGTCCCCGGAGGCGCCCTGCCAGGTCACCGTCCAGCCGCCGGCCTGGTTGCCGAGGTTGTCGGCGTTGGACCCGGCGACGTACACCCTCTGCGAGGGCTTCAGAGGGAGCAGCCCGCCGTCGTTCTTCAGCAGCACCTGCGACTTCGCCGCCGCCTCGCGGGCCACGGCCCTGTGCTCCGGCGAGCCGACGCGCGCGAGCCCGGAGGTGTCGGCGTACGGCTTCTCGAACAGGCCCAGCTTGAACTTCTGCTCCAGGATCCGGGATACGGCGTCGTCGATCCGGGCCATGGGGATGCGGCCGGCCGCAGCCTCGGAGACGAGGGTCGCGTGGAACTCCCGGTACGCGGTCGGCACCATGATCATGTCGAGGCCGGCGTTCACCGAGGTCCGCACGTCGCTCGGATAGTCCCCCGGGATCTGGTCGATGGCCTGCCAGTCGCTGATGACGAAGCCCTCGAAGCCCATCCGGTCCTTCAGGACGCCGTTGATCAGCTCGGCGTGCGCGTGCATCTTCACCGGGCCCGCGTCATCGCCGAGGATGTCCACCGAGGAGTACGAGGGCATGACCGAGCCCACCCCGCGCTCGACCGCCTCCCGGAACGGCGCGAGGTGCACCGCCTCCAGCTCCTGCCGGGTCACCCGGGTGATGCCCTGGTCGATCGTGTACGAGCCGGTGCTCGACGAGCCGAACTCGGTGCCGCCGTCGCCCGCGTAGTGCTTGGCGGTGGCCAGTACCTTGTCCGGACGGGACAGGTCCCTTCCGTCCGGCGCGCCCTGCATCCCGCGGATGACCGTCTCCATCGCGGTGACCAGCGCCGGGTCCTCGCCGAACGCCTCGTACGAGCGCCCCCAGCGCTCGTCGCGCGTCACGCACAGGCAGGGTGCGAAGTCCCACGGGACGCCGGTCGCCCGGACCTCGGCGGCGGTCACCGCGCCGGTCCGCTCCACCAGCTTCGGGTCGCGGGTCGCGCCCAGCCCGATGTTGTGGGGCATGATCGTGGTCCCGATGACGTTGTTGTGGCCGTGCACCGCGTCCACGCCGTAGATCAGCGGGATCTGCAGGCGGGCCGCCCGGGAGCGCAGCTGGTACCCGTCGATCATCTTTGCCCAGGATTCCGGCGTGTTCGGGTTCGGGACCGAGCCGCCGCCGGAGAGCAGCGAGCCGAGCCCGTACCCGGCGATGTCCCCGGGGGCCTTGAGCGCGTTGCGTTCGGCCTGGGTCATCTGCCCGGCCTTCTCCTCCGGCGTCATCCGGGCCAGCAGATCGGCCACCCGCCGCTTCACCGGCAGCGCGGGGTCGAGGTAGGGCAGACCGTGCGCGTCGATGACGACCTGCGGGTCCTCGGCGGGCGGCCGCGCGCCGGTCACGGTCAGTGCGAGCGGCACCGTTTCGGCGCTCTCGCCCTCGCCGTCCCGGTCCGTGGTGACGGTGACCGTACGGGAGGTGCCGGAGGGGGTTCCGGCGGGGAAGGTGAGGGTGCCGGTCACCGGGCGGTAGTCGGCGCCCGGGGTGGCGGTGCCGCCGCGCGTGGCGTACTCGACCGTGACCGGCTCGGACAGGGGCGCGGAGCCGGTGGTCGCCACGGAGACGCGGATGCCGGCCGAAGCGCCTTCCTTCACAGAGTGAACGGGGGAGTCGGTGAGGACCGTGGCCCGTAGTGCCGGGTCGGCCGCGCCGTAGAGCTCGACCGCGTCCATCAGGAACTCGCCCGGCCGGCCCACCGGGAAGGTGACGGCGTAGCCCCACATCTCGCGCAGTCCCAGCACCTGGTCGATACCGCCGACGGGCTGGTAGTCGGTGCGGTACTCGAACCGGGAGAACGGGATCTCGACGAGGTGCCAGCCCTGCCAGTCGTCGGTGAACGAGGTCGTCCACAGCTCGGACGCCTCGCCGTTCGCGCCGCCGTCCTTGAGCTCGAAGTGCACGCGGGGGCCGGAACCGGGCGGCAGCGGCGCCGTGTTCTGCCCGTACCACCAGAACCGGATGCCCTTGCGGGAGCTCCAGTCCTGGGCGGGCCGGTCGAAGGCGAAGTCGTGGCTGAAGCCGCCCCAGCCGCTGATGTCGTACGAGCCGCGCAGTACCTTCGCCCCTTCCGGGGCGTCGGCGCGTTCCTCCAGGGCGAGCCGGGGTTGGTCGTCGGCGTCGCTGCCCCAGGTGAAGATCCCCTCGGCGGGCGGGCCCGCGAACGGAATCTCGCCCTCGAAACGGTCAACGGCGATCGGGGGCGGCTCGGCTGCCGGGCCCGCCGGGGATGCCGTGGCAGCACCGAGGGGGAGCAGGCCGGCGAGCAGGCCCGCACAGGCGAGCAGGGCGTATCTGGTCCAGGGCCGTGCCTTGTTCACGAGTTTCCTCCGAGGTCTATACCACCGGACGGGACACCGCGTGAGTCAACCGACCGGGCCGGGTGTCGTCAAGACTTGGAGACATGCTGGCCCGAAGTCGACACCAGCGGCGGTTGGGTCGGTTCTGCATTCAGCACCCGAACACGCGATCTCAGACAGCCCGGACTCCGCCACCGCCCAGGTGGTGCCCTCCGCGAACGATCCCGCGGCGTCCCGGGGCACTTCGACCAGCGGGACAAGCGACGACTGGACGTACGGCACCGCTACGGCGAGGTATGGGGCTACGACGCCCTCCGATCCCTGCTCCCGGGCTCCCGCCGGCGCCGCCGAAAGCCGGGGGCGGTTGCGCTGAACTGCGCTTTTCTGGAGCCGGCCTTTGGGTCGAGGTCATCCGCAGAGGAGCCGGTGGCCCGACTTTGGTGACGGTTCGTCATGCCCGCAGGTCGGCGTCCCGCAGCCTGGTTCGCGGTGGATGAGCGAGCGCTCCTCAGCCTGCGGCTCAGCTAACTCAAGACCGGCCACGTGATGTGGGATCCGGCCATTTCGGCGTTCGGAAGTTGCGGTGGGCGCGTTGCCGGTAACCGCCTTGTCCCAGGGGCGTTGGGCTGGTGTATCCGATGGTCGCCGGGGGCGACCCAAGACGCACATACGTCCGTATCCCGACGGTTCCTCGCCCTCTCGCCCGGCGGCATGAGCCCCGCTCTCGCCCTCGCGCACTCTACTGGCGCAGGCCGTGCCTCTCTCTTGCGTGAGCGCCGCTCACGCAGACACCTCAGGAGTTGTTCGATGTCCACGCAGCCGCAGTCAGGTCACGGCAGTCCGCACTATCCGGACGGGCACCAGCCCACGCCGAAGCAGGGCATGAGCACGGGCCTCAAGGTGGCGCTGGGCTGCGGTATCCCCACCGTCCTCGGTCTGATCCTGGTCGGCGGCTGTGGGTTGCTGTTCACCAAGGCCGCCGGCGATGCAGGCAAGGAGCTCGACAAGAACCACGATTCCGCGGCCGTTGCTCCTGGGGGCGCTGCCGCGGGTGGTGGCAGCTCGAAGGTCGACGAGCCGGACATCACCAAGGACGTGAAGGTCACGTCCTGCACGGTGAAGTCCGGCGAGTACGGAATCAAGCAACTCGACCTCAAGATCGAGTACGTCAACAGCGGTGACCGCCGGTTCAACTACCTTGCCGAGGGCGAGGTCACCGTCAACGGGGAGAAGAAGAGCGACATCTTCTCCACCGGCCAGAACCTCGCGCCCGGCCAGAAGTACACGGACGACGACGCCGGGGCCCTGGCATTCGACGTGGCCAAGTCCGCGAAGTCCGGTGACAGGATCGAGTGCAAGCTGATCAAGGTCTCCCGCACCTCCTACTGAGAGACCGCGGAGCGATCAACGCCGCGTCCTGATGACGAGGGCAGTCATCACCATGGCGATGCCGAGCAGGGTGATCGCCATGGTGTCTCCCGCCCCGTCAGCTGGGCTGAGCGGCGGGTCGGTCTGCCTCGTCGCGCTGGTGGATGTCGGGGATGCCGTCGGCGTCCGCGTCGACGTTCTCTTCCTCGTACAGGCGCTTGTAGAGGGCGTTGCGGCGGCGCAGCAGTACGGCTGCCAGGACCGCGGCGGTGACGGAGCCGATCAGGACGGCTGCCTTGACGTGCTCGCCGACCGCTTGGCCGGGGAAGGCGAGTTCGCCGATGAGGAGGGCCACGGTGAAGCCGATGCCCGCGAGGACGGACAGGCCCAGCACGTCGGCCCGGGCCAGGTCGGGGTTGAGTTCCGCCTTGGTGAAGCGGGCGGCCAGGTATGTGCCGAGGAAGATGCCGGTGAACTTGCCGACGGCGAGGCCGACGACGACGCCGAGCGGTTCGGGACTGGTGAACACCTGTGCCGGGGCGGGACCGGAGACGCCGGCGACGGTGGCGTGGACACCGCCGTTGTACGTGAGGGCCCAGATCGCGATGCCGAGCGGCACGTACCACCACCAGCCGCGGACGCGGAGTCGCTGGAGGAGGTAGAAGAGGGCGAGCCCGGCGAACGCTCCGCCGAGGGCCCAGAGGTTCAGGTCCGAGGTGGAGTAGCGAGGAGGCCGTCGGCGGTCCGGTGGCCGACGGAGAGGTCCAGGCCGAGGGCGGGTATGCCGAAGTGGAAGTCGCGTATCGCCTCGTACACATCGCCCAGCGGGCTGTTCGCCCATATCGGCGCGATGACGGCTGCGGCGAGGAGGACCAGGCCGCCGACGGTCTCGGTGCGCAGGGCGGACGCGATGGCCTGACGCTCGGGCCGCCCCTGCCTCACCGTCGTACGCGTCCTGCTCGCGGGTTCGCGTTTCCCCGGCCGGCAGCCGGGGGCCACGCCGTACCGCTCAACGCCTGCGTCCGGCCGCAACCGTTGCCACCGAACGTACCCGCCGCCTGGAGGCCGGCGGTCAGCCAGGCATGCCGAGTGCGTTCTCGGGGCTGCAGCAGGGGCAGGGCTCGACGCCCTCGGCGGGGGAGAGAGTGATGCGGCCCATCGCGTTCCACTTCCGGCCGTCCAGCCCCCTCGGCTCGGCCGGGAAGGCACGCAGGCGGTGCAGCAGGCGCCTTTGGTGGCCGGCTCTTTGCCGAAGGGGTGCGAGGCGACGAGATCAACCGGCTCGGCGGGAATCGTCTGCGCCCACCGAGTGGCGCGCGCCGGTTTCGTGGTGCTCCCGGTGCGGTCGGCGGCGGGCATCGCGGCCGGCCGGGGATCGGTGCGGGGGCAGGGTGCCGGCCGTGGCGGGGGTGGCGGTGCACAGGCGGCTTGCCACGGTCCGCCGGTGGTGCGGCGGTTCGCTCGCGGGGCGGGGCGTGGCGGGGCGGTCGGCCGACAGGCGGGCGGTGAAGCGGGGCCAGGCGATCAGGACGACGGGGTAGATGGCGTAGCCGATGCGGGTGGCCGGGGACAGCGCTATCGCCAGGAGCAGCCCCAGGGCCAGCCTGTCGGCGGCGGCGACGGTGCTCCGCGGCGGGCGGACCAGCAGCGACGCCCCCACACCCACCGCGCTCAACGCGATCAGCGCCGTGGTCACTGCCTTGCCGTGAGGAAGCAGCAGAACGATCAGGTGCCCGAGCAGGGGACTCTGGGCGGACGACGCCGTGGGGCCGAGGCCCAGCGGGTAGAGGACGACGTTCTGGTAGAAGGCGCTGGTGTCGACCAGCACCGCGGGCGTGATGGTCAGCGAGGCCAGCCCGGTGGCCACTGCCGCGCACCTGAACGCGGCGCGCTTCCCGCTCCGTACCGCGAGTACGGCGACGATCACCGGGATGGCCGGCCAGGCGGTCCACTTCAGAACGGCGGCCACCCCCACGACCAGGCCCGCGCGCCCGGCACGACCCCGCTGTGTGAAGGCCAGGGCCAGGCAGAGCAGTCCGATGACCGGCGGGTCCACGCCGCCGATGCTCAGGGGCAGCGCGACGACAGGACAGGCGATCAGCCACAGGGCGCCGGTCAGCCCGGCGGTGGCGCCGCGCGCGGTGCCGCTCGGCCCCGTAGCGCGGCCCCCGCCCCCGGTCAGCACCCGCACGGCTCCTGCTACGGCCCCGAGGAACCCGACGAGGAACCACACGCGGGCGCCGGCGAACGGGGTGTCACCGAACAGCAGGTGCGGTATCCCGAAGAGCGCCATGCCGGGAAGGTAGGGATTGAAGTCCCGTACGGCGTGCGGCGCGGGGTTGTACGGAGTTCCGGTGGAGAACAGCAGGTCGGCCGCCCGTTCCACGACGCCGACTTCCATCTGCGCCCTGCCGATCACCGACAGGTACAGCAGCGGTATGGCCGCCGCACCGGTGACGGCGACCACGGCGGGAGTGCGGGCCCACGGTGTGGACGCCCGCGCCGCGACCAGGGCCGCGCAGGCGTATCCCGCCGCGCCGACCAGGCCCCACACCTTCTGCGAGGTGTGGTCGGGAGACGCCAGCCCCACCACGAGTGCCGACACCGCGCACGCCAGGAGTACCAGCCGGTCCCACCGTCGTCCGCCGGCGAAGGGCTTGGCCGCGGAGCGAGACCGAGACCGAGGCTCCTGTTTCCGAGCAGCTTGCGACATCCGGCATCAACCTTCGAAGAAGAGGTGAGGGCATGAGGGCATGACGAAGTGAGGGTGGGGTGAGGGTGAGGGGGAAGCGGGAGAGTGCCGCCGGTACCGGAGGGCTTGGCCGGGGATCGGGACGTCATCGCCGCGGCGTCGTACGCGGGGTCTCGACGGCGCGGTGGCAGGCGCCGGGGCAGGCGCGATCGCGGGGACGGTGCCAGGCGACCGGCCCCCGCCTGACCTGGGACTTCGTACCACCCGCCGGTTCGCCGGTTCGCCAGGGAGGCCGGGGACGGGGACGGCGTAGACAGGCACTCACGCGGCGGCACTCACGCGGCAGTGCCTACAAGCCGGTGCTCACGAGGCAGTGCTCATGAGGCAGCGCTCACGCGGCAGTGCCTACGAGCCACAGGGCGGCCTCACTCGTTGGTGCTCGCGCCGCGCGGGGTGCCGCCCGTACGGCTCTTCAGCACGCGGTACGCGGCGAAGACCAGTACGGCGACGATGGCGCAGGTGAGGGCCGTCGCCATGAGCTGGAGGGGCCAGTAGTGGGCGAGGGGGTGGAAGTCGCGGTAGTAGCCGACGGCGTCGAGCTTGTCGTACGTGGCGCGGCAGTCAGGGAAGACGTCGCCGCCGCAGTAGGGGTTCGGCAGTCGGGCGCCGGTGGAGGTGAGGATGCCCTCGTCGACCACGATCCCCGTGCCTGACGGAGCGCCCTCCACCCGGTTGCGTACCTGGGGCACGCTGGGCCACAGGTAGGGCAGTGCCATGTGGACGACGGCGAACACGCCGGTCGTGGCGACGACGGAGGTGCCGAGGGCGGGCAGGGAGCGCCGCCGGAGCAGACCGACCAGGACTCCGACGACAAGGCCCAGGAGGGCCAGGGCGACCGTGAGCGGCCCGCCCGAGTAGAAGGTCGGGAAGTCGGACCAGGACTTCGCGGTGTCTATGCGGCCCTTCCCGGCCGACCAGGCAAGGTGGTGCAGCGCGACCACCAGTCCGGTGCCCGCGACGACGAGGGTGGCCGGGAGGGCGAGTTTGGCGGTGAGCCAGCGCACCGGGGAAACCGACTGGGCCCAGGTCAGCTGAGCGGTGCCCGTCTCCAGTTCCCTGCTGGTCAGCGTGGCCCCGGCCCAGGAGGCTACGAGGAAGGGGAGGGCGAGGACGGCGAAGGTGGTGGCGGAGTAGACCTCCTTGTAGCGGATGATCGCGGGCTGGTCGTAGGCGCACTTCGACGCCCCGGCACACGCGTTGTACTGCTCCCACGCCGCCGCGGAGGCGTCGGCGAGCGGGCCGCCCAGCCACAGCAGCGCGGCCGAGAGTACGACCACGATGCCGGCCCAGACGCACAGCGCCGGCCGGTGCAGGCGCAGCAGCCACCGGGTCAGACGGGGCGCAGGGGACGGATGCCGGGTGGCCGCGGGAGCGGTGGGAGCGGTGGGGGCAACGGCGGTCATGCGGGCTCCTCCTGGGGCATGGCGGAGGCGGAAGCCGCTTCCTGGGACGTGGGGGAAGCAGAAGCAGAAGCAGAAGCGGAAGCAGAGGCGGAGGCGGAAGCAGAGGCGGAGGCGGAAGCGGAAGCGGGGCCGAGAGTGAGCGGGGGCGCCGCCGGGTTGCGCAGGTGGGCGAGGACCAGCGCCTCCAGGGACAGGTCGTTCGTCTGCCAGCCCACGGGCAGTGGCCCTGCGGGGCGGACGAGGGCGGTGACCTGGCGACCGGTGATACGGGATTCCACCGTGGTGTGCGGGGCCAGGTCGAAGTCGGCGCCGGTGGCGGCCTCCCGTGCCGGCCCGGTGATCAGGGAGTGCACGGCGAGCAAGTCGTCGATGTCACCCGCCAGACGCACCCTGCCGTCGCCGATCAGCAGCAAGTGGTCGCAGGAATCCTCCAGTTCGGCGATGACGTGTGAGGACATCACGATGGTGGTGCCGTACCGCGCGGCCGTGGCCATGAGCGTGCCCATCAGCTCGTGCCGGGCCAGCGGGTCGAGGTCGGCCACCGGCTCGTCCAGCAGCAGCAGTTCCGGCCGCTTGGCGAGGGCGAGGGCGAGTGCCACGCGGGTGCGCTGGCCGCCGGACAGCGAGCGGACACGGGCTCCGAGGTCCAGGCCACCGCCCGCCGCGACCCGCTCCGCGGTGTCCGCGTCCCAGCTGTCGGGGTTGAGGTCGGCGCCCATGCGGAGCGTCTCGGCGACGGTGAGCTGCGGGTACAGAGGCTTGTCCTGGGAGACGAAGCCGATCCGCGGCCGCACGTGGGCCGGGTGCCCGCCGAGCACCGTGACCGAACCCTCGCTGGGGGCGATCAGCCCCGCCGCCAGGGCGAGCAGCGTCGACTTGCCCGCGCCGTTGGGTCCCACGAGCGCAACTACACGTCCGGCCGGCAGCTGAAACGTGCAGTCACGCAGGGCCCACCCGCCGCGCCGCCGGAACGCCTTCCCCAGCCCGGTTGCCTCGATGGCACTGCTCGTCATCGGTGATCCTGTTCCTTCTCGGTGGTATCGAAGTGCTCGTCCAGCACGACAGCGAAGAGTGCCGCCACGTCATCCCGCTCCAGGCCGGCCGTCCGAGCGCGCGCCGCCCACTCGGAGAGCTCGCCCCGCAGCGGAGAGTCGCTCGGTGCGGCACCGAGTGACCTGCGCACGAAGGTGCCGAGGCCTCGCCGGGCCTCGACCAGGCCCTCGCGTTCCAGTTCCCGGTAGGCCTTGAGCACCGTGTTCGGGTTGACTGCCGTGGCCTCCACGACCTCTCGGGCAGCCGGAAGCTTGTCGCCCGGCTCCAGCAGGCCCAGGCGCAAGGCCTGCTTCGTCTGCTGGACGATCTGTACGTAGGTGGCAACCCCGCTGCGCCGGTCGATCCGGTATTCGATCATCCCGGCAAACACCCTTTCACTATTTGAGTAGTGAATAGTGGATCGAGGAGGGCGCGGATGTCAAGGAGAGCGCCGGCCACGGGGTCCGGCACACGTCGCTGCGCCTCGCTCCACGTGCAGGTGCGTCGGTGGCGGGCACACGCACGACGGCCGCCCGAGGGCCGCTCGCAGCGCGCATCGGTGGACGCGGCAACCGTGAAGGCTCTGGGGTGAGGGCGCACGATGACGGCGCGGCCCCCGTACGGGGGACTCCTGACACAATGAGCTACCGGCAATGACTGTCCGTCAGAGAGGCGTGGGGGCGGGGGTGGGGCGCGTGACGGCTCGCGGCCGACCCGACCTGCGACGGTTGCTGCGCAGGAGAACTACACGCGCTGTTCGGTGCCGTTCTCCGATCCCGCTGAGTAGTTCGGGACGGGGACCGGGGAGGTGGGCGGCTGCAGCCGGGGTAGCCGGATGCGGATAGCGAGCGCGCAGCCGAGGTAGAGGGCGGCGCTTACCGCGAGTGCCCGGTGCGGGCCGAGTACCGCGACGGCCGCACCTCCCAGCGCCAGACCGAACGATTGCGCGCCGGACGAAGCGATGTTGTTCCTGAACGGCTGCGGCGTTGGTTCCGGTCGGTGATCCATACCCTGCGTACGTCCATACGGGCGGGGTCGGCGTGTACCTGCCGGTCGGGCTCCGCCCGTCGCCGTAGGTTCCGTAGCGAAATGTGCCCGAGCGTGTGGGTGCGAGGCGCAGTGTGCGGGAGTGGGTGGCGGCGATGGCCGAGAAGCGGACCGTGACGGTGTTCGGCGCTACCGGGCAGCAGGGCGGGTCGGTCGCACGGGCGCTCCTCGAGGACCCGGACAGCGGCTTCTCCGTGCGCGCGGTCACACGCGATCCGGACTCGGACCGGGCCCGGGAGCTGGAGCGGCTCGGGGCCGAGGTGGTCCGGGCCGACATGGACGACGAGGCGAGCCTGGCTCCGGCCTTCGAAGGGGCCTACGGGGCCTACCTGGTGACCAACTTCTGGGAGGACATGGACGCCGCGCACGAGAAGGCCCAGGCGGCGGCACTGGCCCAGGCGGCCGGGCACGCGGGGGTCCAGCACGCCATCTGGTCCACCCTTGAGGACACCCGCGACTGTATCCCGCTCGACGACGACAGGATGCCCACGCTGCAGGGCTCGTACAAGGTCCCGCACTTCGACGGCAAGGCGGAGGCCGACCACTACTTCACGGACGCCGGCGTACCGTCCACCTTCCTGCGCACCACCTTCTACTGGGAGAACCTGTTCGGCGTGTTCGCCCCGCAGCGCGCCGAGGACGGCGTGTACGAGCTGATCCTCCCCATGGGCGAACACCGGCTGGCAGGCATCGGGGTGGAGGACATCGGCAGGACCGCGGCCGCCATCTTCAAGCGCGGCACCGATTTCATCGCCGCGACCGTCAGCATCGCGGGCGAACACCTTCCCGTCGCCGACATGGCCGCCGCTCTCGCCGAGTCGCTCGGCCGGCCCGTGCGCTACCGGCCGCTGACCCCGGACGCCTACCGCGACCTCGGATTCCCCGGCGCCGACGAGGCCGGCAACATGTTCCAGTTCTACGCCGACTGCGAGACCCGCTTCACCGGCGCACGCGACCTCGAGGCTGTCCGCGCCCTCAACCCGGCCCTCCAGGATTTCGCGACCTGGCTGGCCGGACACCGGGACAGGTTCGACTGGAGCTGAGACCGCGTGCACCGTCAGGTGTCCAAGCGGCTGCGAGCCGATCTGACCCGCCCCTACGAAGTGGCACGGCCGCTCTACAGGTCTGCGGTGCCGTCCTCACCGTCAAGCTCGTAGATGCGCTCTTGCAGCCGTTCACCGGCCCAGTCCAGGCCGACGCCCAGGTCGAACCAGTGCCGATCCTTGCGGGCTTCGGGCGCTGCCAGGTTCACCGCCGCCCAGGAGAACACCCCCAGGAGGATGGAGCGCCCGTGCTGCGTTGTGCGCACGGACAACGCGAACGGCGCGGCGAGTGCCGCGCGAGTGACCAACATGACCTGGTCGTCCGCAGAACGGCGACGCCCGCCCGTGAGAAAACGGGGCGTTTCAAGGATCTTGACCCACTCGACAACTGCGTCTGCCACCTGGGCGCGCAAGGACTCTTCGATGCCCTCCCGAACGGCGATGGCGGGATCGTCGCCGAGCCAGCCGAGCCAGTGATCAGGATCGGTCAGCCGGCTGAAGTCGTCCTGTGGCACCCCGTGACGGGGGTTCTCCTGGTACTCACCTGTCGGTTTCCCGCTGCTGTCCACCAACCACGCGCCGCGGATCGCCTCGGGAGGTACGTAGCCGTTCGGGTCGTCGACATACGTCGAGTCGATCTCGGCGACGCTGCCACCGGGATTCTCGGCAGCCGCAGCCAGTAGCGCCGGCTCGATCGGTACGCCCTTACGCCGGCTTCGCGAGCCAAACCACCCCACGTTCTCGCCCCTCACCGTTGCCCGCCCAGGTGACCACGATTGTGCCGCACCGGGCCGGGCAGGACTGCATGAGGCGGGGGAGTCCCATCCTCCGCCGGGCAGTCGCCGTGCAACCACTGCCCCGCTGGGCCCGAGGTCACGGCTGCTCCCGAGCGGACCGTCGCGCCCATCAGTTGGAGCGCGTTCCTCGCAGGGGCCAGGTTGGGCTGACATCAAGTTCGGGCCGTGAGGCCATCATGTGATCGTCTGCTGACTCCCGTCAGTGGCTGTTGTTGTTCCGAAGTTGAGGTGTGCTGGTCGAACGGGAGTCACCTGAACTCCCGACCCGACCGGTCCTCCCCCGCCGTCGTGACCTCCGCGTCCATCACATCGAGCGGCAGCATGACCGCGCGCACCGGGTGGACATCACGTCGCCGAGGTGCCCGGCCGCACGGCGAGGCCAGAGCACCCAGAGGCACGACGCCTGGCGTACCGCCACCACCAGCGTCCTCGCAGCAGTGCGCAGCTTGTCACCCGAGCGGTGGGAGGCGAGGACGTCCGCAATGGCCAACCTGCGGCGACGGTGAAAATCGCTGTCCGATCACCGGAGCACGGTGATAGACATCCGGCGTGGAAAAGAATCTTGAGTTCCCTCACCTGTTGCGACTGATCGATGAACGGTCGACCGCCTTCCGCGCCGTGGTCGCCGCCGCGCCCGGTCTCGACGCGCAGGTGCCGACCTGCCCCGGGTGGACGCTGTTCGATCTGGTGAAGCACCTGGGTGGGGGAGACCGTTTCTGGGCCGCCATCGTCGGCGCGGGGTCTGCCGACGCTCCCCCGGCCGAGGCCGTCGCCGCGCGCGCCGCGCTGGAAGCGCCGCAGGAGCGTGAGGCCCTGCTGGCCTGGCTGGACGCGTCGACGCAGCTTCTGCTGGGCGCCCTGCGCGCGGCGGGACCGGAGAGCGGTTGCTGGACGTGGTGGCCCGCGTCGCAGTCACCGCAGACCGCCGGCGGCACCGCCCGGCACCGGGTCCAGGAGACCGCGGTGCACACCTACGACGCCCAGCTCGCCGGGGGCGCCCCGCAGCCGCTGCCGGTCGAGCTGGCACTCGACGGTGTGGAGGAGTTCCTGTTCACCGTCTGCGCAACGCCGAGTGCCTGGCCGCACAAGCCCACGGCCTTCGACTTCCACGCCGCCGAGGGCCGCTCCTGGCGCCTCACCGTCGACGGCGACGGCGCACGCACCACCCGCATCCCCGCGCCCACCGCCACGACCGGCGAAGACTCGGACGCAGCCGGCGCCTCCGTCCACGGCACGGCCAGTGAGCTGGTCCTCTACCTGTACGACCGGATCCAGGCCGACTCCTTGCACGTTGACGGAGACGCAGGGCTGCTCGACCTGCTCCGCGCCTGGGAGCCGGAGGAGAAGTAGGACGTAGCGGGGCGGTTGGCCGCGCCTCGAGCCGGTAGGACACGACTCTTCGCCAGATTCGTCAGTCGCGGCACCGGGCTCAAACCCGCGAGGCGGCCTCGGGGCGTCACCAAGCCGACCGTCTACCTGGATGGCAGTGCGAATTTGTCCGTCCCAGCGATCACGAGAAGCGACGCGACTGCCGTCGTCCCGATCTCGTCGAGAAGTCAGCCGATCGGGTGACTGCAGCGGCTGCCGCGCATGAGAGCAGGGCCTCTTGGTAGCTCGAAGAGTGTCGAAGCCAACGTGCGCTTCAGGAAGCCCTGTTGTCGCATTTCTACGGCAACGCGGGAGTGGGGTCCACTTCAGCCACTCTCGCGTGTGACTGTCTGGCCCACAGGTGCGGGAACGCCAGAGACCACGGGGCGCGCGAGCGTCGGTATCCCACCGACATGTCGGACGCCGAGTGGGCGGTGGTCCGGCCACTGCTGCCGGTGCCGGGCCGGCTGCGGGGGCCGGGGCGGGCAACCGGAGGCAGGCTTATTGCCACCGCGCGATGCTGGACGCGATCCACTACCTGGTCGACAACGGCACGAAGTGGCGGGCCATGCCTGCCGACTTCCCACCGTGGGAGCGGGTCTACGCGTTCTTCCGGCGCTGGCGCAACCACGATCTGGTCCGCGAGTTCCACGACCGGCTCCGCCGCCTGGTCCGCGAGCCGGCCGGGCGGGACTCGGAGCCGGGCGCGGGCGTGATCGACTCGCGGTCGGTCAAAGCGGACGCGGTCGTCGGCTCTGACAGCCGCGGCTTCGACGGCGGCAAGCTGATCAACGGGCGCAAGCGGCACGTCGTGGTCGACACCCTTGGCCTGCTGCTCGCGGTGATGGTCACCGCAGCGGATGTGGGCGACCGCGCCGCGGCCCAGGTCCTGCTCACCCAGGTCACTGCCGTGCCCCGCCTGCTGGCCCTGGTCTGGGCCGACGGCGGATACACCGGCAGCCTCGTCGAGTACTGCCTCGCGGCCCTCGCCCTGGTCCTCGCCATCGTCGAACGCAGCGACGACATGCGCGGCTTCTTCGTGCTGCCCAAGCGGTGGATCGTCGAGCGGTTCTTCGCCCACCTGATGCGAAGTCGCGGTCTCGTGCGCGACTTCGAGCGTTCCATCGCCAGCGCGGAGGCGATGGTCTACTGGTCGATGACGATGCTCATGACCCGCCGCGTTGCCCGGCGTACTGGCTGGTCCTCTCCGCCCCGAAGCAACTGAACGAGAACAGCCACCTGGGCCGAAACAGCCGCAGCTCTGAAAGTGTCGACCCCGCACCTGCGGGGGTGGTCCGGCCGCCGCCGGGTCCCGGCGAGGCGCCGATCGTGTGCAGGCCGTAGGTGCGCAGCTTCCCGGCGGTGGCCGCTTCTCTGAACCAGCTGTGGACCCCGACTCAATTCCTCAGCCAGAGGTTCACGATCTACCCCAGGGAGATCCTGGAGGGAGTATCGGTGCTGCTTGCTGCCATCGATGTGGCTGCGCCACTGCACGTGACGCAGCTCGCCGTTCGGCAGCGTCAGGACGTCCCGCCCGAGGTAGGCCTCGATGGATCCGGCTGTGCCGTTGACGTCGGTGTGGGCAAGGTGACCTGCGGGCGCGTCGAGGGTGGGTGGCCCCGGAGACGGGTAGTTCGAGGAACGGCCGGCGGCAGAAACCGATCCGACGCAGCCACAGGGAAGGACGGCTGCGCCCGGCTCGCGTCGTGGAGGCCGGGTCCTCGGGGGACGGTTCAGGCGGGCCGCACGGACATCGCGCGCGCCCAACGCCCGTACGGCAGGACGGTCGTGGAGATCCCGCCCGCCGATTTCTTGATCGTTCCGGGCAACCGATCGGGCCCCCCGCCGGTCGTACAGGAGTCGGGTGTACTCGAACGCCTGACCCATGTGACACGAGGGGGACCATCTTGATGCGGTTGAACCGCACGCACAGCACTGCAGCGCGGCGGATCGGAGCGGCTCTGGCCGCCGGTACGGTGGTGTTGGGCGCCGCGACCACTGCCCAGGCAGCGCCGGCGCCGGCGCCGAGCCCGGTGACGCCGGCCACCGAGGTCGGTAAGCAGGGCCCGAACCGGCCTGAGGGCGACCCGGACCCGTTCGGCGGTCTCGTCACCTCCGAGGAGCTCCTCGACACCACGGTCGAGAACGGCCAGAAGCAGAGCCTCCGTCTGGGCTTCAAAGTCACCGGCGACAAGCCCGTCGAGGGGGCGGAGCTGGGCGTCCACCTGCCGCCGGGCCTGGAACTGAATCCTCAGGAACGGCCGTCGAACTGCGAACACTTCAAGGTCGACCCCGTGCGGGAGTACCGTGACGAATACCTGTTCTGCAGTTTCACCGGCACCTTCGAGCCGGGTAAGTACTACCGGCTCGACACGGGGCTGAACATCACCGCGGCCCCGGAGCTGTGGCGGGACCTCTTCTACGTCTCCTGGACCCCGGGCGGCAAGCCGATCTACAAGCCGCAGCAGGGCGGGGTCAAGGGAACCGCCGCCGCCATCAAGGTCACACCGTCCGAGCCGTTCAAGGAGTGGCGCTTCTGGGGCCGCGAGGTGCCGGTCGAAAACCCCGCGAACCAACCCGACTTCACCGTGAGCGGGGCGACCGGCAGCGGTCCGGCCGGCGGCCAGGTGCTGCTCAACCCGGGCTGGCAGATCAAGGGCACCGGTTCGGTCGCCACCACGGCCGTCGACGACAACGTGGTGGAAACCGAGTTCGTGCTGCCGCCCGGCATCAGCTTCGCCGGCGGCCGCCCGGGCCCGGAGGGGCGCCGGGTGTTCGGCGGGACCGGCGGCTCGGTCAAGGGGATCTTCAAGATCGAGTCGTGGGTCAAGCCGGGCACGTACCACGGCGAGTACCGGTACAAGGCCGACCGCGGTCCCGGCCATCTCAAGATCGCCGACATCGATCGTGACCTCGGCAACAACACGGCCGGGCTCACCATCACCGTGACGCCGGCCGGCGGGCCGCAGCCCGGCCCGTCGACGTCCGCCTCGGCCTCCCCGAGCCCGTCCGGCTCGACCACGCCCTCGGCCTCGGCCTCCGCGAGCACCGCCCCGGGCACCGGCAACACCCCGGGCCCGAACGGCGGTACCGGCGGCAACCTGGCCAACACCGGATCCGCCGCGCTGGCCGCAGGCGGACTCGCCGCCGCGGCCCTGACGCTCGGCGGAGCCCTGTACGCCATGGCCCGGCGGCGCCGTTCGGCGTAACGGCACACGCCGGCGAGTCCCGTGCGGGGGCGGTTCAACGCCCCCGCACGGGACGACTCGACGCCGCTCACCGGTCCGCGCCACGGTGACGTCCACCGGCCCGCCGGGTCCAGGGCCGGATCAGCAACCGCCCGGCGGCGTGCCATGACCAGAAGCCTTTGCACCGTTCCCGGCGGGATTCCGATGAGACGCTCCATACCTGTACCTGCGACCCCCGCCGTCCTGCTCGCGCTCGCCACCACGGCCGGCTACGGCGGGCACGGCACATGTCCGCCGAGCTGATCGTCTACCCGCCCGCCGAGCAGGGCCGACGCCCGGTGCGCTACGACGGCGTCGCCATCGGGGTCGCGCACCGCCCGGCCGACATCAGGGTCTTCCTCGCGGCCGTCGGGCTGGAGAACGCCGAGGACGTGGACCTCACCGACCCCGACTTCGTGGAATGGCGAGGCGCTGGCCCCGAGGGCTGGGAGCCCTCCCGCTGAGCCTCGTGACGAGAGGACCTCTGGAATGCCGGTGACATTCCGGCCGAGGGCTGCAACACCCACCCGTCGGCGTCACTGCCTTCATTCAGGGTGTGGTTCTGGTGTTGTCGAGCCGTTTGACGCGCGCCACGTTCTCCCGGTCCTCGGCGTCCGCGCTCGCCTCGGCGGCGAACCAGGCGTCGAGGATCTCCTTGAGCAGCGGTTCCGAGGTCAGGCGCAGGCTGAGCGCGAGCACGTTGGCGTCATTCCAGCGGCGCGCACCGTCCGCCGTGTAGGCGTCCGTGCACAGGGCTGCGCGTACGCCGGGAACCTTGTTCGCGGCGATCGACGCGCCTGTACCGGTCCAACAGCACACAACGGCCTGGTCGGCGTTCCCGGCGGCGACCTCGCGGGCCGCCGCCTCCGAGCAGGCTGCCCACTGCGGATCGTCACCCGGGCTCAGCGCCCCGTACGTCACCACGTCGTGTCCGCGGTCGCGCAGTTGCCCGAGGAGTGCGCGAGCCACGGGTTCGTCCATGTCCGAAGAAACGGAGATCCGCATGTCCCGAGACTAACCGGCCGTGGAACGGACGGTCGCCGCGAGTCGAGGTGCGAGCCCGGCCTCGGTGCCGTTCTCCAGCTGCTCCACATGAGTCTTGGGGGCCGTCCGGAGCCTTCGTGGGGCCCTGTAGCGTGCAAGTGTCACGTGATCAAGGTCGAGCAGGGTGGGTTCATGGGAAGGCGCAAGATTCAGGACGAGTCGGAGGTGATCCGATGGTTCGAGGAGGGGCGCACGTATCAGTGGATGATCGAGGAGTACCGGCGCAAGTACGACATCGAGACTGTCGTGTCGATGTGGGGCAATTTCCGGCGTCGGCGAGGTCTCGATCGGCGAATCGTGCGGAACGATGACCTCATCCCCTGGTTCGTCAAGGAGGAACACCGCTGGGCCTACCCGCTGGCGATGCTCCGAGCCGAGGGGCGACGCCGCGCCGGCAAGGAGCTGACTGAGACGGATGAGTCCCGGCTGGCCTCCTGGCTGGGAATGCTGAAGAAGAAGGGTTCGGTAGTGCACTACGACCCGGACACCGAGGAGGGATTCTCCTACGTCCCTCGGCAGGCGGGCGACAACGACATGATCCGTCGGCCTGACACGAAGACCACGCCGCGTCCCAACGCCGACAAGGGATAGACCGGCAAACTCAAAGCAGAGCTCCGGCACTGCTGCGTCCACGCAGGCCGAGTTGAGGGAGAGCGGCGAGCTCGGCCTGGTCGAGCTTGTCGCGGCAGGGCTTTCTGGTTGCTGATCCAGATCCCGGTGTGGTGCTCGCTGCCGTCGGGGAGCCGGACCCGGCCGCGGCGTCGGCGCCCACCGTAGCCCTCCGTGAGCTCGCCCCCGGCGTACGCGACTTCGACCGTACCGTCCCTCCGCCCTGACCGGCGGCCGAAGCGGTGGCCACCGCGATCGGGGCAGTTCGGAAAGCGTCGCCCCCCGCGCCCGCGGGTTGCTCCTTGCCCAGCCGGTCCCAGGCCCGGCGTTGGGTGGCGAGCAACCGGCCGACATCCTCCCCGTGCCGGGTCACGCCCGGGACGACCGCGGTCAGGCGCGCACCGGAGGCGAGGAGCTGGGCGAGGTAGGCGTGGTGCCGCTGCCAGTCCACCGTCCACCCCGGCGCCCCCGGGTTCCAGTCCGGTCGACAGCGGCCAGGGCGGCGGCTCGCCGCTGCGCCCGTACGGGGTCCTTGCCCAACCTGCCGGGTCGGCGGATGTTGGTCAGCCACTGCCGGACGGCCTGGTCGAGCGTGGTGTCCTGCCGCGGCGCAGCCAGGGTCCCGTGCAGCTCGTAGTAGGCCCGCGCCGCCCCGAGGTTGGTTGCGAAGCCGGCGTCGGCGGTGTCCCACACGATCCAGAGCCCTTCGAGCTCGGCCGCGCGTTTTCCGGTCATGGCCCGGCCCGGTAGGTCCACCGTTGGTCCGACAGCCACCTGCCGAGCGGGAACGCCTGTGAATGGGTGCGGCGGTGGCACCGGACGGGCGTCAGCCAGGACGGGACGGATGCCCCTGATCCTGCTGCGCAGCGGTGGTGGTCATGCCTGTCACGGGTCGACTGAGCTGCTGCCGACCGGCGTCACTCGCCAAGGTGACTGGCTGTCATGGGCGCGCCTGTTCGCACCCTGCTATTACGGCCGGGCCGTCCGGGCCGTATGGCTGCGCCGCCACGGCCGTCCGTAGCCCGCTCGCCGAGCGCGGCCGCGCGAGCCCCTGGATGGTGCCGCCCGCTGACCGGGCATCGGCTGGAGTGCCCGCGGGAATTGGCTGGCAGGTGCATGACCGGTTGGTGGGGTGCGGGGCTACCTTCTTAGGGCTCCGGAGGGGCGGCTGTCCGAACCCGCGGGCCACAGGCGGGCGGTGGCGGCGTCTCCAGTGCCCCGGCTCCGCCGAGGGGCCGGGCCCCCCACGCATGAAGGAAGGCGACCATGTCTCTGGGCACCTGGCTGAAAGTCGGCACCTCCGCCGCCGCGCTGGTCCTCGCGGCGGCAACCGCCGCGACCGCGGCACCCGCGCCCATACCCGACGCCACCGCAGCAGTAGTGACACTCCGTTACGACGACAGCCGGGCCGGTGGCTGGGAAGCGGCCATCGCGGCCGGGGTCGCTTCCTGGAATGCGAACGTCAGTAACGTACGGCTGGTGGAGGCCGCGCCCGGGGCCCGGGCCGAGATCGTCATCGTCGCCACCACCGGCTGGCCGCAGGCCACCCTCGGCCCGGTCCGTCCGGGACGACAGGTCCGAGTCGAACTCGGCGCGCAGGCCGTGAGCCAGGGGTACGACAAGACGCGCATCGCCGCGCACGAGCTGGGCCACAGCCTGGGCCTCCCGGACACCAAGCCGGGGCCGTGCTCCCAGCTGATGTCCGGGTCCAGCGCCGGAACGGCCTGCACCAACGCCGTGCCCAACGCGACGGAGCGGTCCCGCGTGCAGAACGCGTACGCGAACGGGCTCGCGGCAACCGTGCCGACCGACGGCCGGGTACTCATCGACGCCCCCTGACCGGCGGGTGGGCCGGTGCGGGCCTGGCTGGGACGGGACTCCCGGAGGGCGGCCGCGCCGGCCCACTGCCGCGCCTTCATCGGCAAGCAGCGGCGCGCGGCCTCCTCCTGGCGGACGGCCTGGTGCTGGGCGCGCTCGTACCCCTCCACGAAGGCGTCCACGGCCTGTTCGACGACAGGCAGCAGCGGACCGGACGACGTGGACGAGGGCCGTACGGTCTGGGCCGCCGCCAGGTGGTCCCGTATCAGGGCGCGCAACAGAAGACCTGCCTCCGCGGCACGCTCCCCCTCCGCGCGGCGGGAGTCCAGCTCGTCGCGGTTCAGACGGCGGCCCGTCGCGCAGGCGGCGGCGACGATGCCGGTGTAGCCCGCCGGATGATCCGCTATTGCCGTTCGGTCCGTCACGCACTTCCCCCAGTCCTGACGCGTCCACGACGCTTCCTCGACGCATGGAAATGGGAGGCGCTATCCGGGCGGTGGTGGGTCACACGCTCCCGCGCTGCCCGTCCAACCGTTGGTCCTTCCGCGGCTCCGATCCACGCGGACCCGACCTGCCGCACTTCGTTCCGTCAACGACGGGCCCGCTCACCCGATTGCCCGGCCCGCGGACACCGGCGCGGACGGCGCGCCGTGGGCCTACCGCCGGGCGGGGTCGCGGGCTGCCAGGGTTGGCGAAAGGCTGCGACGGCGCGGCCCGGAGTGCGTCCTGCGGGGAGGCCCATGGTGTCGGTCGAGGAGGGGGTGGCGCCGCCCGCGGGGTCCGTTGCCGGGACGGCCGCGCCCGACGAGGCGCACCGCAGGGCGGCCGTCGGTGCCCGTGTGCAGGAGGTGCTGTCGACCACCGACCACAAGGTGATCGGTTACATGTACCTCGTCACCGCGTTCGGGTTCTTCCTGTTCGCCGGTGTGCTGGCGCTGCTGATGCGGGCGGAACTGGCACGGCCCGGGTTGCAGATCGTCTCGGCCGAGCAGTACAACCAGCTGTTCACGGTGCACGGCACGATCATGATGCTGCTGTTTGCGACCCCTACCTTCACCGGCTTCGCCAACGCCGTGATGCCCCTGCAGATCGGTGCCCCCGATGTCGCGTTCCCGCGCCTGAACGCTTTCACCTACTGGGTGTACCTGTTCGGTGGGCTCATGGTGGTCAGCGGGTTCCTGACGGCGAACGGCTCGGCCGCCTTCGGCTGGTTCGCGTACGCGCCCCTCAACGGAGCCGTCTTCTCCCCGGGCGTCGGCGCGGACCTCTGGATCATGGGCCTGGCGGTGTCCGGCCTGAGCACCATCCTGGGGTCGGTCAACTTCATCACCACCATCGTGTGCCTGCGCGCACCGGGCATGACGCTCTTCCGGATGCCGATCTTCACCTGGAACGTGCTGTTCACCTCCATCCTGGCGCTGCTCGCCTTCCCCGTGCTCACGGCCGCCCTCCTGGCCCTGGAGGCCGACCGGAAGTTCGGCGCGCACGTCTTCGACGCCGCGAACGGCGGGGCGTTGCTGTGGCAGCACCTGTTCTGGTTCTTCGGCCACCCGGAGGTCTACATCGTCGCGCTGCCGTTCTTCGGGGTGGTCAGCGAAATCGTGCCGGTGTTCAGCCGTAAGCCCATCTTCGGGTACGTCGCTCTGGTCGGCGCGACGATGGCGATCACGGGGCTTTCGGCGACGGTATGGGCGCACCACATGTTCGCCACCGGCGCGGTGCTGCTGCCGTTCTTCTCGCTGCTCTCGTTCCTGATCGCCGTGCCGACCGGGGTGAAGTTCTTCAACTGGATCGGGACGATGTGGAACGGCTCGCTGTCGTTCGAGGCGCCGATGCTGTGGTGCATGGGCTTCCTCGTCACGTTCCTGCTGGGCGGGCTGACCGGTGTGCTCGTCGCCTCTCCGCCGATGGACTTCCACCTCACCGACAGCTATTTCGTCGTCGCACACCTCCACTACGTGCTGTTCGGCACGATCGTCTTCGCCACGTTCGCCGGCTTCTACTTCTGGTGGCCCAAGTTCACCGGCCGGATGCTCGACGAACGTCTGGGGAAGATCCATTTCTGGACGCTGTTCGTCGGCTTCCAGCTCACCTTCCTCGTCCAGCACTGGCTGGGGGAGCAGGGAATGCCCCGGCGCTACGCCGACTACCTGGCGGCCGATGGATTCACCCTCCTGAACACGCTGTCCACGATCGGGGCGTTCCTGCTGGGGCTCTCGACCCTGCCCTTCCTCTACAACGTCTGGCGCACGGCCCGCACCGGCGTCCGTGTCACGTCGGACGACCCGTGGGGGTGGGGGCGTTCCCTGGAATGGGCGACCGGCTGTCCGCCGCCGCGGCACAACTTCCACGCGCTGCCCCGTATCCGCACGGACTCGCCCGCGTTCGATCTGCACCATCCGGAGGTGAGGCCGCGATGAGGGCGGAAGCCTGGCTGTTCACCGGGGTCGCGGTGTTCTTCGCCCTGACCGGAGGCATCTACGCGGCGCTGTCCGACGATCCGGCGGGCATCTCCGCGCTCATGGTCTCGCTCCTGATGTCCGCCCTCGTCGCCGCCTTCATGTGGCGGCAGTTCTCCCGCGACGGGCGGCGGCCCGAGGACGACGGGACGGCGCACGTCGCCGGAGGCGGCGACCGCCGCTTCTTCTTCCCCGCACGCAGTTACGCCCCCGTGGTCTCGGCGGTGGGAGCCGCCCTGATCGGGCTCGGAGTGGTGCAGGGGCTGTGGCTGGCCCTGATCGGCTTCGGCGTCCTCGCACCCGGGGTGTTCGGGTTCGTCTTCCGCCCGCGCCGTGCGGACGGCTGACCCCGGCCCTCTCAGGTCCGGTCCGCCCGCTCCCGGACGGGCTCGTCCGGTCCGGCGATCATGTCCTGTGCCCGCAGGTGGTCCTCCGTACTGAGCGGGGACCGCAACCGGCCGGCGTAGTACCAGCGGCTGAGGGCATCGCGCAGACGGGCCGGCCACGTCCCCCGAGACGAGGCAGCTCCGGTCGACTGCCGGGGCAGCGGGGTGTTCACCTCGTACACGGCATTGACGTACCGCTGCTCGGCAGGCAGCGGTACGCGCCCGGCCGCGAAGCCTCCTTCCACGCTCTCGCGCACCTCGCCGCTCTCCGCCCCGCGCACCAGCTGCTCGGCATCGCGTGCCTGGAGAGCGATGCACAGGCGCCGGGTGAGCCAGAACGCGAGAGGCGGCAGGAGCACGACCGCGCAGCGCAGGGTCCAGGTGATGGCCTGAACCGAAATCTCGGTGATGAAGGCGATGATGTCCTGAGCCCCGGCCAGGAGCAGCACGGCGTACGAGGTGAGGACGGCGACACCCAGGGCAGTCCGGGCGGGGCGGTTCCGGGGGCGGTCGCACACATGGCGTTCGCCGTGGCTGCCGGTGATCCACCGCTCGAAGAACGGGTACCCGTACAGGCCGGCGAACAGCAGACCGGGAAGCAGGACGCCGGGGACCAGCGGATTCCACATGAGCGTGTGCCCCCACAGCCGGGTCTCGACCCCGGGCATCAGGCGCAACGCACCCTCCAGGAAGCCGACGTACCAGTCCGGCTGCGCACCCGTGGACACCACGTCCGTCCGGTACGGGCCGTACGCCCAGACCGGGTTGATCTGGGCGAGCGCGCCGAGGGCGGCGAGGACGGCGGAGGTCAGGAAGAACAGTCCGGCGGACTTCGCCGTGTAGTGCGGGAAGAGCGGCTTGCCCACGACGTTGCGGCCGGTGCGGCCGGGACCCGCCCACTGGGTGTGTTTCAGGTGCACGACCAGCAGGAGGTGCAGGGAGACCAGCCCGACGAGCAGGCCGGGCACCAGGAGGATGTGGACGGGGTACAGGCGCGCGACGATGTCCTGGCCCGGGTACTCGCCGCCGAAGGCGAAGAAGGACAGATACGTCCCGGCCACGGGCACGGACAGCATGATCCCCTGGGCGGTCCGCAGCCCCGTACCCGACAGCAGGTCGTCCGGCAGGGAGTAACCGGCGAAGCCCTCCACCAGGGCCAGCAGCAGCATGGTCACCCCGACGACCCAGTTCGCCTCCCTCGGCCGGCGGAACGCGCCCGTGAGGAACACGCGCAGCAGGTGCGCGCCGATCGCGAACACGAACAGCAGCGCCGCCCAGTGGTGCATCTGGCGGATCAGCAGGCCGCCGCGCACCTCGAAGCTGATGCGCAGGGTGGACGCGTACGCCTCGGAGACCTGCAGCCCGTGCAGCGGGGCGTACGGACCTGCGTAGACGGTGTCCTGCATCGACGGCTGGAAGAAGAAGGTGAGCCAGGTGCCGGTCAGGAGCAGGACGAGCAGGCTGTAGAGGGCGATCTCCCCGAGGAGGAACGACCAGTGGTCCGGGAACGCCTTGCGCACGGTGGTCCGTGCCGCCTCGGCGAGCGGCAGGCGCTCATCCAGGCAGCGGAACGAACGGTGCGCCGCCCGGCCCGCCCGCCGCGCGGCGCGGACCCGTGTCCTCTTCAGCAGCACCGCACCCTCCGCGCATCAGGTTCCCCCTGCTCGGAGCATGGCCCTCCGGAGGGAGCTGCCGGGGGAGGCACGCGACCGGAACGCCGGAAACCACGTGATCGGCCCCCGTCGAACGGGGCGGAGCCGGCGTCCGGGGCTACCCCGCACGTGCCGTCAGCCCGTACGCCGGCCAGGGGGAGCTCCTGCGGAGTCACCGGAAGAGCAGCGCGCTCCGTACGATTCCGGGCGCCGTTCCAGCGGACAGGGAGCATGCGGGGCAGCTGGAGTCAGCCGCTCCGGCGCCGAGGTCGCGCTCCCGGTCCCGCGAGAACCTGGCCGTCGTCGAAGCCCCCCGTCCGGTCGCGCGCTGGGCATCCAGCCCCGTCGGGGCGGGGCTCCGGGGCTGCTCGCCCACCGTTCCATGCCGCCGTTCGACTGGGTTAGAGTGCGCCATTCCGTTTCTAGGGATCCTCTGAGGAACATCATGCACCCAGCAATCCGCCGCGCACTGGCGGTTGTTGCCCCTGCCGCCGTGGCGCTCTCGCTGTTGACACCCTCGGTCGCACAGGCGGAGACCGTTGCCTCCGGGCCGTACACGGCGGTGTTCAACTACCCGACCGTGAACGGTCCCGACGACTTCTCCATCTCCAGCCATCTGAACGGCCTGATCGACCTCGCCGACTCCGGCACGCTCTACATGAGCATGTTCTGGCTCAACAACTCCACGGGGATCCAGGACAGGCTGCTCGCCGCCCAGGCGCGCGGCGTGACGCTGAAGATCTCCGTCGAGAAGTCCTTCAGCGGTTCCCTCGACACCTTCGCGTCGAAGCTCACCAGCAGCAGCTCCCTCACCCTGTGCCAGAACAGCTGCCTGAACGTCGTGACCGGAGGGCACCAGTCCGGCGTCGCGGTGGCGCTGGCGCCGACCGGCCGCCTGTCGCTGACGTACTCGGACGACTACGACCAGAACGGCTTCAACGAGATGCGCCTGCGCGACGGCTTCCTCAACAGGTAGCCTCCGCCGGACCGTCTCGCACGACGCCGGCCTCCGGGACCCTGCAGCGCTCCCGGAGGCCGGTGTTCTTTCGGGCGTCTCCCGAGCCGGAACCGACAGCCCGCCCGGCTCCCGTCTGGTCCGGTATGCCCGGAGACTCACTCACCGGGGCAGGCGGTCCCAGAACGAGCAGTGGTGTGCGGAATGCGCATCGACGGGGCGGATTCCGCCCGGTCCGGGAGCCAACGACTGCACCGACCCCGCGAGAGGTGACGAAGGGTGGAGGGCAGGCCAGAGCGGTGCGTCGGAGGTGTTCGGGTTGCCGGTGCGCGCGAAGTTCGTCCAGTAGCCGACCATCCGGTCCGACAGGGCGCGCTGGGCGTCGGTCAGCGGCCGCTCGGTGGGGAGGGAGGAGAACAGGAACGGCATCTCGAAGCCGTGCGCCGCACCGTAGGGGAAGCCCGGGTTCGCCGGTAGACCGGAGAGGACGGGAGCGTCCGGATCGCTGAACTCGTAGCCGTAGAGGGGGAGGCCAGGGGCACGAGCGGCGATGGCTCGGCCGGCTGCCAGTGTGGTGCATGAGAAGGATCGATCGGTCAGCACCGCGGCCCAGGCCAGTGCGGGCGTGGGGTGGTGTGCTGCCGGATACTGCGCCTCGACGGCCGGCGCAGCGGGCCCGAAGGCGTCCACCAGACGGGCGCGATAGTCGCTCTCGGTGCGGATCGGGAACGCGGCGAGCGACAGGCCGACGAACATCCGCATCTCATCCTGGTTGGTGCCCAGGATGACCGGCACGCGGTGGAAGCGTCCCGATGCCAGCGCCTGGTCCGGTGCCACGGGCAGCAGCGCATTGCCGAAGGCGGGCCGGTTGAAGGACTGCATCAGCTGCGCGGTGGCGAGGCGATCCGTGCTCTGCCCGCGCAGGCACGCCAGTACCTCGTCTCCGCCGTCCGCCGGGCAGCCCAGTTGCCGGGCGGCTGCTGCACCGGCCGTCTGGACATCGGCCTGTGGGGCGAACGGCTCGTACGCCGGTGTTCCGGGTCCCAGAGCGCCGCGTGGGAAGGATGTGAGGCAGGAACCGCTCTGGAGTACGGCCCGTTGGAAGAGTCCGACGGCCGTCGGCGAGGTGAGGTGTGCACAGATGCTGAGGGCGCCCGCGGACTCACCGAACAGCGTGACACTGCGCGGATCGCCGCCGAAGCGCTCCGCGTTCGCCCGCACCCAGCGCAGGGCGGCCTGTTGGTCCGCCAGGCCGAACGGCGGGGCGGAGCCCAGCCCGGGGTGGCCGAAGTAGCCGAAGATCCCCAACCGGTAGTTGACCGTGACGACGACCGTGTCACCCCGGACCGCCAGCTGTTCGGCGCTGTAGTCGCTGCCGGAACCGCCCAGGAACGCACCGCCGTGCATCCACACCAGCACGGGCCGCTTCTGTGCGGTCGGCTTCGGCTTCGGCTTTGGCGTCGGCACGGTGACGTTGAGGTAGAGGCAGTCCTCCGACCCGAGTACCGCGCCCGCACCTGGTGTCGGCATCTGCACGCATCGCTGAGCCGCCGTCGTCGCATCCCGGACACCATGCCACGTGGCGGCGGGCGCGGGGGCACGCCAGCGGAGCGGTCCGGTCGGCGGCGCAGCGTAGGGAATGCCGTCGAAGGTGGTGTACGGGCCGTGTGACACACCGCGTACCAGGCCGTGGTCGGTCCGTACGACGGTACCGCTCTGCCTCGCGGAGTGCGGGGCACCGGGTTGTGCGGCGGTCGCCGGCACGGCGGTGGCTGTGAGTAGCGCTACCGCGCAGAGCACGGGGAAGAGCACCCCACGGATCCACGCTCTGCGGCATGGGCGCGGTGCTGTCATGGTCGGGGACATGCGTACCCACCGTTCTTGGTCGGGGACTGGATCGGACGAGGCCGGTCGGGCCGGAACGAGGCCTGAGCGGTGGGGGACCGGTGCGGACCGACGCGGTCAGTGCTCCATACGCTAGGACCTCCCGCGCGCTGGAGGTTCAAGAGACTGTGACGCAAGACACGTGGAGCATCGGTGAGCTCGCGGCCGGAACGGGGGTTCCGGTGAAGACCCTCCGTTACTACTCCGACAGCGGTCTGCTGCCCCTGGCCGGCCGTAGCAACGGCGGTCATCGGCGCTACGGTCCTGAGGCGTGGGAGCGGATCCGTCTCATCAGACGCCTACGGGCGCTGGACACCCCGATCGCGACCATCACGCAAGTGGTCACCGGTGAGTGCACCCTCGGTGAACTCGTGACAACCGAGCTCGAAGTGGTGCAGGAACGACTGACCGAGCTGCGGTGGCGCCAGGCCACGCTCAAGTCCCTGGACGACTGCACGGGCGAGGAGCGGCTCCGGCGTCTGGAGATCCTCTCCCGTGTGCAGCGGCTCCCCCAGGCGCACCGCACTCTCACCGATCACTGGTATCGCGAGCTGTCCGCGACCATGCCCGAGCACCGACTCGACATCATGATCGCCATGCTGTCACCCGCCCCACCGCAGGACCCCGATCCCGACTCGGCCCTTGCCTACGCCGAGCTGCATCTGCTCATCTCCACACCCGGTTTCACCCGCTGGACCCAGGACCACGACGAAGAGATGAGAGACGCCCCGGCGTTCTACGGGGAGATCGACGATGCTGCCGTTCTGACGGCCGCCGCTTTCGCCCAGGGCCTCCCGCCCGGTGCCGGGGACGCGGTGAACGCTTTCGTATCCGCCCACGCACGAGCCCGGCGGGAGTCGGACACCCCCGCCTTCCGCGAATACCTGCACGGGCTGGTGTCGCGATCATCCGGCTTCGACCCCCGCCTGGAGCGGTATTGGGCCCTGGTCGGCACCGCCACCGGCGGGAGCGTGCTGAACATGACGGTGGCTCATCGATGGCTGACCGACGGACTGTCGATCTCGATAGCCGAGCATGCGCCTTCGGCATCGAGGGGCCCGGGCTCCCGTATCGCCCGCCGGTAGCGCACCGTGCTGGAACCGCCCCACCGGATCGGGCCCAGGAACGTCGCGCCGTCCTTCTGGACGCGGTCGGCCTTGCGCCGTCTCCTGGGAGCCGCTGGATGCGGCGAGGCACCCGGGACGACGGTCCCGGGTGCCTCGCCGTGCTGCCGCTCGCTGCCGGTCGTTACCGCGCCTGGCGGCACTGGCCCGTTCGGGGGCCTGTGACGACCGTGCCCGTCTGTACCAGCTCCGGTTCGTTGCCCTCGCAGCGCAGCACTCCGGTGACGGTGTTGGCCTGGAACGCCGGGACGCCCTCCCCGGCCCGCGGGCCGCTGCCGCTGTTGCCGTCGATCTGCACCGGTCCGGTGACGGTGTTGGCCGAGGCCTGGAGACCGCCCGTGTTGCCCACGAGGCTCAGCGGACCCTGGAACGTATTACCGGCGCAGCCCGCCGCCGCGTCCTGCGAGCCGATCAGGACGTAACCGGCAGTCCCCGTGACGGACACGGGGCCGGTGAGGTGCGAGCCGCAGACGCTCATGGCGAGAGCGCCTTCGGCGGAGACAGGACCCGTGACGCGCGCGTCCGACAGGGCCAGGGACCCGCCCGGCGCCACCGTGACCGGGCCCGTCTGGCTGCCGCCGGAGCCGAAGCAGAGCGCCTGGCCGGCGCTTACGGTCAGGGCGCCGACGCGCGGGATGGTGATGCACGGCTGGCTGAATCCCACCGTCACCGCGGAGGGCGCCGCGGTCGCGCCCGGCGTGTGGCTCGCGTCCCCGCTGTACGTCGCGGTGATCCAGTGCTCGCCGGGCTGGAACGCACCGGTACGCAGCTGCGCGCGGCCCGCGTCCAGCGGGACGGTCGCCAGCGGGGTCGTCCCGTCGAAGAACGTGACGGTTCCGCCCGGGGTGCCCGCCGCCGGATTCGCCGAGGTGGCGGTGGCGGTGAGGGTGACGGCGTGCCCGAACAGCGGCGTGGCCGTGTCCGCGGCCACCGCGAGCGCGGCCCCGTACCGGAAGGAGACGACCGCCTTGCCGTTGCCCCGGTTGACGCCCGGGGTGAGGGTGACTCCGGTGGCGGAGGGCGCCGCGTAGCTGCTGCCCCCGCCGCCGGCCCCGGCGAGGTCGCCGGGCCGACCGCCGCCGGAGCCGCCGCCACCGGCGAAGTAGCCGCCGCCACCGCCGCCACCGCCCTTCCCGCCACCACCGCCGTTGCCGCCGGAGCCGCCGCTGCCGGGGTTGGGCCGCCGCGAGCTGACGGTCATGCGGATTGCGCTTGCGGAATGTATCAGTCAGATAAGACTGCAAGTAAGGCGGATTCGATGAATTTACCTAGCAGATGCGGTACTCGCCAGTAGCGGTTCCGGAGGCGCGCGACCCTGGGCCGCTGATGCGGAAGCCGTCCCGGCTGATGGGGCCACGATGGAGCCGACCGCCGGCTCGGCGAGGCTGGAGCATCTGCACGGGCAGCGAGCCGAATGAGGCCACCCCTGAGGCGACCCGGACGGCGGGGAGGAAGTCGGCGCCCGCCGCCCGCACGGCGTCCGGCGGCGGCGCGTGGGCCTGCATCAGCCGCGAGGGGTCGAGGAGAGCGCACTCCGACGCAGCGAGGGTGTCCGGAATTTCGTAATCCGCCAGCTGTCGAGGCTTCGGGCCCCACCGACACGCGCCGCATCGCCGCATCGCCGCATTGTCCAACGTGCCTCGCAATAGAAGGATCATGGTTACGCCCGCTCATTCCCCCTCTTCGAGGAGACTTGATGGATCGCCTTCAACCCGGACGCCGTATCGGGCGCAAACGCCGCACGTTTCCCACCGTTGTCTCGCTGGCCTGCGCCGCGACCCTGGTCGGCGTCGCTACCGCCGACGCATCGCCCTCCTTACGCGCTTCGCCGAGCGCGACCAGCTCCGTCGCCGCCACCTCGTCGGAGGTCGGCACCCTGTTCGACGACTTCCATTACACGGGCTCGGACGACTCCAAACTCGCTGCTCAGGGCTGGACTGTACGCAGCGGGGCCTACGGGCCGGGCGTACCGAACACGTGGAGCGCCGACGGCGTCAGCTTCCAGGCCGACCCTTCCGCGCAGGGGGGCCGGGCGATGCGACTGCGGGCCACGACGGACGGCACCGCCGCCGGTACGACCCAGGCCCAGATCAGCACCAGCCGGCGCAAGTTCTTCAGCGGAACCTACGCGGCACGCGTCTACTTCGAGGACAGGCCCAGCACCGGTATCGCCGGCGGCGAGCACCCTGTCGAGACCTTCTACGCCATCTCTCCGGACCGGGCGTCTTCGAAGGAGAATTCGCTCTACAGCGAAATGGACCACGAGTACCTGCCCAACGGTGGCTGGAAGATACCGAATTCCTCGGACGCCACGGGGCCCGCGCATTTCACCACATCCTGGTACAGGGTAGCCCCGGAGTCCGGGGCCTATCCGGATGACATGGACAGCCGCGGCGAGAAGCGGTCGCTCAAGGGCTGGCACACCCTGGCGATGACGGTCGTGGACGGAAAGTCCGAGTACTACGTCGACGGGAACAAGTTCTTCACGGCGGCGGCGAAGTACAACCCGCGCGAGCCCATGACCCTGAACTTCAACATATGGTTCATGAACGACCTGCCGGGCGTCGGCCAGTCCCGATCCTGGGACCAGAAAGTCAACTGGGTCTACTACAACTCCGCCGCCCAAACCCCCGAGGCGATCAACGCCGCGGTCGACGGCTACTACGCGGCCGGCACGCACTTCGTCGACACCGTACGCAAGCCCCAGCCTGCCGCCCACGACACCAACGGCGACGGAATCAGCGACGTCTCACTGGTCTACAACTACGCAGCCACCAACCCCGGCGGCTGCACCCAGGCCGCACACCCCCGGCGTAGCGGTCTGTTCGATCTCACGGGCAAGGCCGACCAGTCCGGCGACTTGAACCGACAGGCTCTGCGGGCCCAGGCCTGCCAGGAGGTCGTCCCGAAGTTCGCCGCGTCCGGTGACTTCAACGGCGACGGAAGGAGCGACACCGCGCTTTTCTACAACTACTCGACGAACAAACCGGAATGCTCGGCCGTCAACCACGTGCGGATCGACATCCGGCTCGCCGACCCGACCGGTGCGGGAGGGCCCTTGAGCGCGCCCCGGACGCTCTGGGAGCTCGACTGCTGGGGACCCAACACCACATTCATGACCGCCGGTGACTTCAACGGCGACGGCAAGAGCGAGCCGGCCCTGTTGTACGAGTACGGCGGCGGCCACGCGAGGCTCTTCACCGTCACCCCCGGCGGGCCCGATGGCGTCACCTCCCAGTGGGACGACATGAATTGGGGAACCGGAACGAAGCTCATGACCTCCGGCGACTTCAACGGTGACGGCAAGACGGACATCGCCCTGTTCAAGGACGACGGCACCACCGACTGCTCCCCTCCGGCCGGCAACAAGCCCCTGCACCAGACCGTCAACACCTTCACCGCCAACGCGAGCGGCGACGGCGGGTTCAACAGCGGCAACGGGCCTGCCGTGGCCTGGGGCAGCCCCTGCTGGGGAAACAACACCCGGTTCATGACCGCCGGCGACTTCGACCTCGACGGCAGGAGCGACCTGGCCCTGCTGTACGACTACGGCGACAAGGACGTGCGCCCGTTCACCCTCACCGCGAGCGCGAACGGTGACGGCAGGTTCGGCTGGCCGGTATCCCAGTGGGACGGCGTCAAGTTGACACACAAGGTCACGTTCATGACCGCCGGCGACTACAACGGTGACGGCCGGAGCGATCTCGCCCTCTTCAACGATTTCGGGGAAACGCCGCCCAGTGACCCGGAGTGCGGGAGGTACGCCCACCAGTCCGTCTCCACTCTCTTCGCCGACCCCTACGAGACCACCGGTGCCCTTCAAGGCCCTCGCACCACCTGGAAGGACACCTGCTGGGGACCTGACACTGCTTTCATGAACTGAGTCCACGCGTGCGCCCGCGGGATGCAGTCCGCATGCTGCGGGCCGGGCCCAGCCGGTGGGGCTCGGCCCGCAGCATGCGGGGACGCCGGGGCGACGGGCCCCCGGCGGGGACACACGATAAAACTTTTGTGCCGGCGCCGGTCCACCCCATAGGTTCACACCACGACCACGACGTGTAGCTCAGCAGCAGAGCGCCGGGCTTCCTACCCGGAGGGCGCAGGGGCAGAACCTGCCACGTCGGCCATGAACACAGACGCTGACAAGCAGCTCCCGAACCGGTCCGCTCCGAAGGCCACGGCCGAGCCCGTGCCCGTGCCCGTGCCCGAGGCCGCACCGGTGTCCGTGTCCCCCTCCTACGCCGCGGGCCGGCTGGCCCAGGCCCTGCGGACCTCCGTCCTCCACGAGGACACCGCCACGCGCGAGCGCGCCCGCTCCCGGGCCCGGCAGTGGCGCCAGGTCCTGTCCGGCATCAGCTCGGGTTCCCTGACCATCGGATCGCGCACCCCGGTGGCGGCCCTGCCCGCCTGGGTGACCCCGGAGGTGGTCACGGGAGGCTTCGCCACCGGCTCCGCGACGGCCGGCGGACCGCTGCTGCCGTACGAGGAAGAGGCCGCCCGGCTGGCCGGCGTACCGGCGACCCGGTCGGAGCTCTTCGCCCACTTCCTCACCGAGGACGGCCTGGTCCGCCTGTGGTCCCTGCTGGACAGCGGGCACTACGAGGTCCGCGTGCCGGAGGAGGCCGCGCTGGCCACCGTGGCCTGGCTGGTGCGCGCCGGGGACTTCGACGCCGCCACCGAACTCGTCACCGTACTGCGGCCGTTCGCCGACCGGCTGCGCTTCCTGCCGCGCCCCACCGACCGGCCGCAGCCCGGGGCGGGCGCCGTGCACCGCCGGACCGTCGGCGAGGCCGGCGCCGCGCTCGCCCGGCGCCGGCCCAACGCGGCCGTGGAGACCCAGCGGGAGGCCCTCACCGTCTGGGCGCCCTTCGAGGACGAACTGCTCGCCCACCGGCTGGAGGCCGGTTCGGGTACGCCCGGCCCGCGCTGGCAGGCGGACGGCGCCGCCCTGCTGGCACGCTACGGGTCCCTCGCCGCCGCGCACACCCACTGCACCAAGCACCTGGACCCGAAGTCGAACGCCGCCATCCTGCGCCGTGCCCTGGAAGAGGAGCTCGCGGGACGCGTCCTGGCGCCCCGGCTCGCCGGACTGCTGCGCGTGGCCGTCACCGCGATGGTCACCAAGCGCGGCGCACCCGGTTCTCCCGGGCACACCCGGCTGCGCCGGATCCAGGCCGATCAGGCGGCGCTGCCCTCGCACCACGCGCTGGCCGCTCTGGTGCTGCGCCGCATCTCCGGGCTCGACCAGGCCGGCGGAACGGCCGACGTGGACACGCCGCTGGCCCCGGTGAGCGAGAGGGAGGCCCTGGAGACCGGCCTGCCCGTGGGCGCGGCCGTGCCCACGGCGATCGAGAACTCCGTCCGCGCCGCGCTCAGTGCCCCGCTGGAGGAGCTGGTGGCACGCGGAGTGGTGCCGTCCGCCGAGGTACTCGCGGAGCTGGTGCCGCAGCTCGTCGCCGCCGTCACCGCCGACCAGTACGCCGACAAGCCGCTACGGAACCTGATGGCGGGCACCTACCGCGCCTTCCGGAGCCGCCGCTCCCTGCTGCTGCTGAACCTCCAGCACCAGGTCCGGATCGAGGAACTCCCGTGGCTGCGGGCGGTCTCCGCGCACCGGAACGCCGACGCGGGCGCCCACGAGCAGGCCGAGGAAGCACTGCGCCGGCTCGGCGAGCTGGCCGTGTCCGCCTTCCCCGCGACCGTGCTGCCCAATCCGCTCGTGCGGGAGCTGTCACACCTGGGCCGACAGGCCGAGCTGGGCACGCCGTTCGTGGAGGAGCTGGCCGCCGACATCTTCATGGGGACCTTCAGCCCGAAGTTCCTCGTGGCCGCACGGATCGCCGCCGACCTCCTCGAAGGGAGCCTGTACGAGCGGTACTACGGCATCGACTACGCGCGGCTGCGCCGGATGGCGGTCGCGCAGGCCGCCGACACCGCGCAGCGCGGCCGGCCGGCACGCAGCGCCGAGGAGTTCGCGGAGCTGTGCGCCGAGCGCGCCGGGACCAACGGGCTGAGCTGGCGGCCGGCTGTGAACGGCAAGGTGATCGAGCAGGCCCAGATCCTCACGACCCACAACCTGGCCACCCTGGCCGCCCGGGTGAGGATCGCTCCGCCGGCGGGCTGGGCGGCACTGGCCCGGGACTGCTTCGACACGGTGTGCCGCCTGGTGAACCGGATGGCGGGCAACCCGATGCTGTCCACCATCAAGGACACCGCCTACGCATGGCGACAGATGCTGTTCCACCTCTCCCTGTGCGAGGAGGCGGAGCGGGCGGCCGTACTGGCGTGGATCGAGGCGGACATCGCGCGTCGGCCACCGCTCGTCCAGGCCCGGCTGGCTCCGGCCCTCGCCGGGCTGCGCCTGGTGGCGGCGGGCGCCTCCTTCGGAGCGGACGGCACGGGCGAGCGCGGCCGCGCCCGCCGACTGCTCGGGTGGAGCACCGACGGGCACTGGATGCGCGCCGTCGAGGTGCCGAAGTAGAGCTTGGTCGGCAATGCCACGGGCGCCGGGTTCAGGCGTTCGCGCGGCGGCGCACGGCCTAGTACAGGCCGAGCGCAACGGCGCCCGCGACTCCGAGGGCGGTTGTGAGTGTCCAGAAGTACCCGGAGACGGGCAAGGGAATGCGGAGGGTGTAGTCGGGAGGGGGAGCGGGGACGGGAACGGGCGATTCAGTGGCGGCGGGTAGTTGTACGTGGTCGCGGGGGATCCCGCGGTGCCAGAACTGGCAGAGGCGATACCAGTAGTCCCGTTCCGCCTCGGGCGAAGAGGGCGGCTCGTCACCCAACTGCCGGACGAGGTCGTACCGGTGGAGGTCGAAGGCAACGCGTACGTGTTGGGCGTACACGTGTGCGCCGGCCAGCGCGGAGCGGTAGGAGAGGTAGGCAGTGAAGCAGCCGCCCCACCACAGGAGGAGGAACCAGGACCACGGCCCCTGTTCCCACAGCACCTCGGCGGCTCCGACGACGCCGAACAGCAGGCACAGCACGGACAGACCGAGTCCGGCGTCCAGGTCGGCCCTGGCCGCCGCCAGCGTGGCGGTCATCCGGTCGGGGAGGATCTGGTAGAGGCGGGGCCAGACCAGCACGGCGTCCATGGAGTAACGCACCTGCGGATACTGTTCCGCGGACCTGAGTACGTTGCCCAGCCGCGTCGGCCGGAAGTCCTCCGGCCTGGTCGGCAGCGGATACCGGCTCAGGGCGCCGTCACGAGACGCGGGGACCCGATGGAGAGCGTCGCAGCGACGCCGGTGCCAGGCCACCCCGTGTCGCAGTGCCGCTCCCGCCGCGCGCCCGGTCCAGTACCCCTCGAAGAGACGGCAGATCGCCATGCGGCAACCCGACAGGACGGACGCGACCAGACAGGCTGCCAGGAGCAGGGCGAGTCCGGCCAGTGCGCGGGCGCTCCCGGTCATGCCGTCCCAGGTCCGGAGGGCCTGCCCGACGTTCAGGCCCGACCCGGCCAGCACCACGGCGACCGACAGGCAGAAGCCCAAGCTGGGCAGCAGGACGTGCAACAGGAAGCGCCGGTCGAGGAGGCCCGGGGTCTGGCCCAGAAAGGCACCGAGCATGTCGTCGTCCTCACGTGATCGTCAACGTGTGCGGGGGCAGACCCGGATGGGCACACACAGGTGGCCGCTGCGGATCGAAGAAGCCGAGATGGTTGATGTGGCCGCATCCGGGGGCCGCGCAGGCCACGAGTGCGAGGGGCAGTGAGATGTCCCCCGCAAGGAGGCTGTCCGTCGCGCTCATGTCGAACGACCCGCGCAGTTCGGCGGGCAGAGGGGCCCCGTGGTCCAGAAAGTCGTCCACGATGCTGCCCGGCAGTACCGTCACGTCGCCGGACGGATCCACCACGACCGCTCCGTGCGGGCTGAGCGCGAGCAGGGTCATGGCGGCTCCGCGGACCAGTTCGCCCAGCGTCATACCGGCGGCCAGCAGGACCGCAGGACGGGCCGGAGCGTCGGACGGACAGAGCGTTGCCGCACGGTGGTCCCGCAGCGCGGTGAGGTCGGACCGGCTCAGCAACGCGACCGGCAGGCCGTCCTGCGCCGCATCCGTCACCAGGGCGAAGCCTTGGTCCCCCAGCAGGGTCAGCGCCTCCTCGGGGCCGACCGATCTGTCCACGCGCAGCACCGGCTCGGCGGTCAGGGACCCAAGAGGGGTATGGGCGTTCACGGTCAACGCCAGTCTCCGATCAGTTGAAAGGGTGCCCAGTAGTAGGGGTGGTCGAAGACGCGGCGGCCGAGGTCGGGCGCGTCCTGGGCGACACGGGCCTGCCGGCGCCGGCACACCGTGACGTCGGCCAGGAACCGGAGGTAGTCCGGGTCCTCGGGGCCGGTGCGGCCCAGTACGGTCTCCAGCAGTTCGAGCGCCTCATCAAATGCCCCTGCCTGCATGAGGAGTTCCGCCATGCGCCGCTGTGTTGCGCGCCGCGCCGCCTCGTGCCCGTCGGGGGTCTCTCGCAGGGTCTCCGCGAGGAAGCGCAGCGCCTCGGCCGCCGTGGTCTGCCGCAGAGACTGCTGGGCCGAGCTCAAGGCCTTGGCACGGGGCTCACCGCCGCCGAGCGCCGCGTAGAAGTGGCGCATCAGGAGCGCGGTGGAGATGTCGTCCACCCGCCACAGACTGACCAGCGCGGAACGGGCGCCGCTCTGGAGTACGGCCCAGACCAGTCCAAGGCGTTCGTTCTCGAGGGACGAGTCGCCCAGCCCGCTCTCACAGGCGCTGAGGGTGACCAGGCGTGCGTCGAGTCGCAGCCCACCCAGTTCCAGGGCCGTCAGCCGAGCCCCGGCCTCTGGAGCGTGCGGGTCCGGGGCCAGCTGAATCCAGGAGTCGAGGGGTGTCGTGTCGTGGAACCGGCCGTGGCATGCGAAGTGCACGATGTCGACGTCGTGGTTCTCACGGGCGAGCACGTCGAGTACGGCTCGCTTCGTCGCCCGCGCGCCCACCAGCGGCACATCGGCGGTCCGGAGCGCGGCGGCCGCGGCGCGGACCTCCGTACGGGCATGCACCAGAGGTCGCCGGGTGTCACTGTCCGCGACCAGCAGCACCGACCCCTTTCCTTCGGAGCGACGCGGAACGAGCAACCGCGTCATCACCGCGGCGCTCGGAGTCACGGTCACCGGATTGCGGTCGCCGAGGGGGACGCCCCGTACCCGTACGGCGTGCAGCGGGACATGGTGCAGGATGCCCGAGGGGACGAGCCAGAGCACTTCGCCCGCCCTGCTGTGTTCGACGAGCGGGGCGACCAGTGGACGGAACACCTCCTCCCAGGAGGAACCTTCGGACTCCGCGCCCGGTCCCCGACCTGCTGCCCGGCCGTCGCTCAACTCCGCGAGCACCCGACGGAGTTCGTCGTCCGGGGGCATTTCCACGGTCACCGCGACGGGCCGGTCGCGGTCGTGCCGGGCGAGCAGAATGGTGACCCGCGTATCGACCTGCCAGTACAGGGCGAGGAGAACCTGATGGCCGGCGCCACGCAACTCCCGCAGGAAGTCCCGCGCCTGGGGGTAGTCCAGCCAGGGTGCCTGTCCCCGCCCCGCGGCGGCGAAGGCGGACGCCCCGAGCGTCTCCAGCGCCTGGTACGTCTCGGCGACCCGCTGCCATCCCGCGGCACGGTCCTGCGGGCAGGCCGAGTCCCGAACCCGCGCCTCATACGCCGTCTCCGCCGCCTCCATGGTGGCGAGCATCTCGGCCGGCGTGGCGACACCGGGGTGGGGCGAAGCCGCCGGCCGGGCGGAGGCCCTGCCGAGGAGATAGGCGAGTTGCTGGGTACGGACGCGCTCGACGAAGGCGAAGGCGTAGCCCTCCGCGTCCCGTCCGCGCGTCACCCACGAGTGGACGGGGTCCTCCTCGCGGGGAATCGGTCCCTCCCGGAGTCTCGCGAACTGCGCGACGGTGGCCGGGATTCCGCTCTGGGACGACCGATCGCCGCCGAAAGCCGCCAGCAGTACGTCGAGACAGGCACGCGCCTCGGTGAGCGCGGCGACGCGGTCGAACGGTCCCACCACGGCATGCTCCGGGGGACGGAAGCGATCGCCGTACAGACCCGCCCAGTTCATCCCCGGCAGGGCCGACGGGTCCTTTCCCCACCGGTATCCCTGCAGCGTCTGCAACGCCTGGTCGAACGGCCCGTCGACCTCCCGGTGTTCCTCCCTGCCGCCGCGGTTGAGCTGGTAGGCCAGCACGTCGAACGACGCCAGGTCCCACAGGGCCTGCCGGGCCCACAAGGGATAGAGCTGCCAGTGCTCCGCGGTCATCCGGCGGATCTCCGCCGGGTACGGGGGCGTGCAGTTGATCCGCTCGAGCAGCCGGACGGTGTCCTCCTGCCGCCCGAAGGTGTGCGCGACCACGGCGGCGATCGCCACGGCCGTTCTGACGGCCGCGTGCTGGAACTTCTCCTCCCGGCCGATCGTGTCCTCCAACGCCTTGCGCAGGACGGCTGCCGCGCGGTTGGCGTCGCACCCCATGTCGTACCGTGCCGCAGCCAGCGCCCCGTACAACAAGGCCCAGCTGTCGGCCTTCGCGTTCTTGAAGGCGTCGGCGGCGTTCAGCGTCCTCGCGTGGTCCTGGCGCCCCGAAAGCTGTTCGCCGTACGCCTCGCACGCCACCAACAGGGCGCAGGCGGCGGCGTAGTGGCGGCCGCCGTCCCCTGCCCGGCGGGCCAGGGCACGTCGCTCCTCGGCCTTCCCGGCCGCGACGAGCATCGTCCTGGCGGTGTCCAGGAGGACTCCGGTGGCTTCCCGAGGCGGGTCGGCGGGGTGGTTGCCCAACATGGCGAAGGAGTTGCCCCTGGCCCGCAGCCACAGCCTCAAGGTGTTGGTGACGAGGGTGTAGTCGGCCGATCCCCTGCGGCTGAGCACGGCGTCGTTCAGCCATGTGCCGGCCTGCCAGGCGCCCAGCAACGGGTCCGTGCCGAGGCGCTGGGCGACCTGCTGGGGAAGCCAGAACCACGCGCCCCAGAGACCCGCCGGAGACCGCATGGCTCGCCGATCCACCGCAGCGAATGCCAGTTCGACGGCCAGCAGGGGGACGAGCGCGGCGAGGAGGTCGGGCTCCGGATGCAGCACGCCCGCGAGAAGGAACAGCGGGACGGGCCGAAACACGATCTGGTACGGGTAGTTGACCAGATTGGCGGCGATGAGAGCCCAGCCCCGAAGCCCGGTGAACGCCCACCGGCTCCCTCCGGAGATGAGGTGAGCGGATGCCCACCGGCCGCTGAGAGCCACGGCCACCAGGAGTACCCCGCTGGGCAGCCCCGCGCCGAAAACGGAGCCGTGCCAGATCGCGGCGAGCCATCTGCCCATCGCGCCGTCGGCCAAGAGGAAGAAGAGGATCTGGAGGAGCAGTTCCATGAACAGCAGGTACCGCCCCAGCCTCACTGCGGCGAGGCGGCTGCGCGCGAGCAGCCATCTGCCGTAGACCAGGGCGCCCGCCGTCCACACCCAGAGCCTGAGCGAGGGAGCATGCTGCCCGCTGACGTACACGGCCCAGAGCAGGCCCGATGTCACGGCGAGGCGGTAGCCCAGTGTCAGGAGCACGCTCCCGGCCGTTCGGGGAATCGGCAGGACAGGTAGGGACATGGAACCGGGCCTTCATCTCTCTGTCGATCGAACGCTGCGGTGGTTGCTCCTCGGTTGCTCCTCGGTTGCTCAGAGTTCCCTCTCCGGTTCAACGAAGCGTCCGGTGGTGGGGTACGGCGGTTTCCTGCCATGCGGCGAGCAGGTCGGCCCGGTGGTCAGGGCAGACGGCTCCAGAAGTCGAGGCGGTGCTCGCGGTGGTAGTCGACGGGCCCGATGTGCTCCGGTGACAGCGACTGCGTGTACGGACGCCCGCTTGTCGCCGGTCCATGCGGGAGCCAGGCGGGCAGACCGGCCCCGCGGGGCTCGCCGGTTCGCGCGAACGCCGCCCAGTATCCGGTCATGGTGGCCGCCAGACGGCGCTGCGCCGGGGTGAACAGCCGCTCGGCCGCCTCGTCCTCGAACAGGTAAGGGGTGTCGCCCGCGTGAAAGGCGCCGAAGTCGAAGTCGCCCGGCAGCGGCAGGTACATCGGTGCGTCGCGATCGGCGAACTCGTACGCGTAGAGCGGCACATGTCGTGCCAGTGCGTGGTGCTGGGCCTGTGTGCCGCGTGCCCACATCCGGTCGGTGATCACGGTTGCCCACGCCAGACCGGGGGAGGCGAACGCGGTCGGCGGATACTCGGCCCGCACGCGCGCCGCCCGGCTCGCCCCGAACGCGGTGCGCAGCGCGTCGTCGTAGTCCGTCTCGGTGAACGGCTTGCCCACCGCGTCGTACGTCATCCCGACGAACACGCGGTGCTCGTCACGCGTCGCGCCGGACAGGACGGGTACGCGGTGGAAGCGCCCTGCCCGCAGTGCTGTGGGTGGCAGTTCGGGCAGGGTGGCGTTGCCGTATCCGAACGCCTGGAAGGCGTTCATGATGTACGGCACCTTGAGGATCGTCTCCACGGGCAGGGCGCGCAGGCAGGAGAGGGTGCGTTCGGGACGGTCGCGCCGACAGCCGAGCGACGAGGTCATCTCGGTGGTGATGTCCTCCATCTCGCGCCCGGTCCGCCAGACGTACCAGGGGTATCCCGGTACGCCCGGGCCCATGGCGCCGGCCGGCATGTCCATCATGGCCTCACCGCTCGCCATGACGGCGCGGTGGAACAGGCCTCTGGAACCGGGCGAGGTCAGATGCCCGGCGACCGCTGACGCGCCGAACGACACGCCGGCCACCGTGACGTTGCCGGGATCACCGCCGAAGGCCCGCGCGTTGTGCCGTACCCAGGCCAGCGCCGCCTGCTGGTCCTGGAGACCGAAGGTGCCGGCCCCCTCCAGACCCGGCAGCGCGAGGCCGCCGAAGACGCCGAGACGGTAGTTGACGGTGACGACCACCAGACCTTGCCCGGCCGGCCGGCGTCCGTCGAAAAGGGCGCCACCACCCACGGAACCGTCCCCGTGGATCCACACGAGCACGGGCGCGGGCGCGGCCCGCCGCAGGGCCGAAGGGGGCGGTGTCGTGACGTTCAGGACCAGGCAGTCCTCCTGCGTGCTGGAAATCTGCGCGTACGGCGAAGGCACCTGCGGGCACAGCGGCCCCGGCTTGCTGGCGTCCCTGACCCCCTTCCACGGCTGTACCGGTCGGGGCGGCGCCCAACGGTGCCGGCCCGCCGGGGCGCCCGCGTAGGGGATGCCGTGGAAGATCCGGTACCCGCCCGACCGGGTGCCGCGGACCGGACCCGCGTCGGTGCGTACGGTGTCGCCGGCGACGACGGTCTCGTGCCGGGTCCCGGCGGCCGCCCGACGGGCCTCGGTGTTCGTGGTGGTGCTCAGCGCGGTGAGCGCCAGAGCGGTGAGCGCCAAGGCGGTGGCCGTCATTACGGTGGCCCGGTGGGGAGTACTGAGGTGCGTCACAGCGCAAGCCTTCCGCGCGGTCGCCGGCACCGGCGCGTGGACGCACCGGATGATCTGGAACCGGCCGGTCCGCCGAGTGCTCGGCTGGCGGGCGCCCCCGCGTCGGACGGGCGGATCGAATTGTTCGCTCTGACCGACGACATCTTCCGCCACACATGCCAGCCCGACCTGAACGGCACCTGGCGCCAGTGGGTCGACTTCGGCGTCGGGGCGAACACCTCGCCGTCGCGCACCATCGCGACGGGCCGATGGAGATCTTCGCCAACAACTCCGGTGGCTTGCACCCGGCGGCCGGGATTTCCTCGCCCCCGCTCAGTCCCGGGTATGGCCATCAGCGCGGCTCACGGCCCAAGCCGCGACGGAGGGAAACCGGCTACTCGATCGCGTCGGAGAATCTCACCCGCACCGCGACCACTGCGCCAGAGGCATCCAGGTCGGCGAACGCGGGGAAGTAACCGTCGCCCCAGGTCGTCATCGCGCAGAGCAGTCGGGCATCGCCGATATCCACGGTTCCGGCCTCGAATTCAGAGGCCCGAACCTGTCGCATGACCTGCCAGTGATGGGAATGCGGCCGGAAGTCCACCATCAGGCGGTGCCCGGTCTCCTCCTTCCAGTTCATCACCGCGCGAGCCTTCTTCATCGCCTCCGCCACGGCCAGCCCAGTCCACCCACGAACCCCGTCCTCGCCGGGTTCGCCCAGTTCCGGTGCTGCGAACGCGGCGGCGGCTTCGTCGGCAGCAGCACCCCAGAACGCGACGTCGGCCAGGCCGTCCACAGGCTCGTCGTGCTGCCAGGCGTTCAAGGCATCGGCATCCCCGAAGAGCACCCGGGCCCAGTCGACGCCGATGTCACCCAGTGACACGGATGACTCCGCTCGGGCGTCGCTCATGCGAATCGACATCTCCGACCAGCGCGGCCCGACACTGTCGCCAAAATCGACCCGTGAAGCCAGCACCGGCAGGTGACAGTCGCGGGGCACCCCTCCCACTACGACGACGGGCACCCCGAACAACAGGAAACTGCCGCCGCCTTCAGCGGCAGTCCGGCGCACACGTCGGGCATGTGGTTCGCGACCCGGCAGCGCCTCCAGGTAGGCGTCCAGGCCGGCAGCTCGGCAATGTTCTTCGAACATCCTTCCAAGCTCCGCCGCACGGGAGGCCGGAATGTCGTAGAGCATGGCACCTGGCTGCCGGTCGAAGCTGCGAGCCGCTGCCGAGGCGTCCGGGCCGACAACGGCAAAGTCGACCGAGTCGAGCACGTCGGCAGCCCTCGCCGGGTCGTCAACACCAAGCAGAGCAGGATCGATCTCCGCCGGCGAGCGCTCTCCGCTCCACAACCCCAGATGGCCGCCGTCAACGACGACCAGGGTCCCCGACGGGCAGCTGATCTCTCCGAGCCTGAAGATCTCTTCCATGGCGCGCGAGTCTACGGCCGTCCCACGGGCCACCCTGGTCGGCCTACGACGGCCGGGCCCGCCGCCCGCGCGCCGAGGCCATCGGGGCAGTGTGCGCGTGCGGATGGCGCGGCGCCGCCCAGTACCCCCTGGACCGGGACACGATCGGCGACCAACCCCACTACGAGGCGGACGCCGACCTCCCGCTTGAGGCTCCCCCGTTGTGCGGGAGCGGCTGACGAGCTGCTCAAGAAGGACTGACGCGCTCAGGTTCACTGGTTCGGGCGCTGCCTGCCGCTCACCACGGAGCGGACGGTTCGTCGCGTTCCAGGAAGCCGCCGCGGTGAACCAGGACGGCAGGGTGACCCTTTTGCAGCGTAAGGGGCGCCCGAAGCCAGTACGATCGGGTGTGACGGATCCGCGTAGGGCGGATGCGCAGTGCAAAGACTTGGCGAGCCTGGACCCGACGTTCCAGGACGAGGGCAACGCGGCCCCCTCGCACGCGTCTTGACCCGAACCGGAAATCGCCAATTGGCCCTGGCAAGGCACCCCCTATGAGCCCCATACGTCGGAGGGCCTCAGCAAGACCACACGTTGCATACGTGGTGGTCGGGCTGAGGTCTGTGCGCCTTCGGTCCGATCGCCGGGAAGGTACTTCGGACCGTTGAACATTTCCTTTGCCGTCAAGGTGCTGCTCGTCGTCATCTGCGCCCTGGTGTCCGTCATCGTGGCCATGGTGGCTGCGCTGATTCAGCACACCCCTTTCACCCCTAAGGGCCCGGCTTTTCTCTATGGGGGCGGCGCATTCGCCGGCTCCATGCTCCTGTGCGTCGGGGTGCTCTCGGCCCTCGGGCTCCTTTGAACGCTAAACGCCCGCGGCTCCCAGCGAATGGCGTTGAGGCCCCTTCGGACACCCGCCGAGTGGTCCTCTTCGGCACTCAGGAACGTCGGCCGGAGGCTCCGGCTCCTAAGCACTGTCCCGTAATTGATCTTTGAGGGGTCGGGACAGGGCCGGCCGACCTCTGGCCGTCCCGCTACGCGGCCTGATTCAGGTTGTGGAGTCGGGCGATGCCGAGCATGGCGTGGTGGACGCCGTCGCCCTTCAGACGGCAGTCGCGAAGGATCTTCCAGGTCTTCATGCGGGCGAAGACGTGCTCGACACGGGCGCGGACCTGTTTGTGCTCGCGGTTGTGCTCGGCCTGCCACTCGGTCAGTTCTCCGCCGCGCGGTCTGCGGTGCGGGATGACCAAGCCGGTGCCCGGGTAGCCGCCGTCGGCGATGGTGGTCGTTCTGCCGACGGCGGCCTTGGCGCCGGACTCCTCCCAAGCCCTGCAGTCGTTGCGGTTGCCCGGGAGAGGTCTGCCGATCACGACGACCAGGCGGGTGTGGGCGTCGATGACGACCTGGTGGTTGGTGGAGTACCTGTAGTTCTTGGACTGCTCGGCAATGGTGTGGTCTCGGGTAGGGACCAGGGTGCCGTCGACGATCAGCACGGCGTCCTTGCGGAACCGCCGCCTCGGCTTGAGCGCAAGGAGCGGGCCGACGTGGTCGATGATCCGGTCGGCCGCCGACTTGGACACCCCGAACAGCGGCGCAAGCTGCCGCAACGTCAGGTTGGTGCGCCAGTAGGCCGCGACCAGCAGTACCCGGTCCTCCAGGGACAGGCCCCACGGCCGCCCGGGCCGCACGGTGTCGGCGCCCTCGCGGCGCAGCGCGGTCAGCAGCTTGCGGAAGTCGCGCGCGCTCAGCCCGGTGAACGGGGCTATCCAGGACGGTTCCGACGCCGTGATCACGCGAGGCATCGCAGGATCATCGCACCTACGGTCGGCAGCCTTGGAGGTCAGCCTGGCCTCAGAGCTCAAACCACAGATCGATGTTCGGGTGGACTTGTTCGCGCAGACAGTCTGAGTGTGAATAGGCCTGCTGCCGCACGGCACCGCCTCGCACCGGGTCAACCGCACCGAGCCTGAGCTCGGTCGCTGCCCCGTCCTGGTCGAGATCGATGACCTGATAGCAGAAGCAGCAGATGGGGTTCGGGTTCAACGATGCCCTCTCATGTCGCCGAGACAACAGCGCCGGCCGCACCGTCTCGCAGACCCTACGTCGAACAGGACGCCGATAACGGGACAGCCCTTAGCCGGGGCTCGGAGCATCAGGCCTCGTAGCCGAGGCAGTTGTGGCCGTGGTGGCGAGTGGGGGGGGGGCAGCGGGTGAGGCCTCGGGGTCGTCCGGGTTCCGGTTATGGATGATCCTCATGTCGCACCCGTCCGAAGAGGGCCAATGTGATCGGGGCCGACGGAGAAGCATCGGACGTGGTCAGGAGCGGGCCAGCAGCTCGTGCCGGGCCTGCTTGACGCCCCCAGCAGGGCGACACCGCAGGTCAAGGTGGTGATGAACGCCGAACCCGCCCCGTCACTGCCGAAGGGCACGTCATGGCCGGGCCAATTACCGACTCCTCCACCACCGCCGCCGCCCCCACAGAGCTCAACTCAGTCAAGTTCGCCCATCGCGTGCAGTTGCGCGAACTCGTCAGCGAGCATGCCCATTACGACGAGGTCGTGGTGCCGACCGGCGAAGAACACGTGATCGCGGAGGCGACCCTCCTCGACGAAACCGAGCCGGCGATGAAGTGCCAGCGACGCCTCGTTGTGGGCGAAAATCCGCGCCCCGCACTTGTGATAACGCCGCTCAGCGAACATAAAACGCAGCAACATCACCACGGCTTCTGCTGCGTAGCCCTTGCGCCGATGGTCAGCACCCATCGTCACGCCGTACTCAAACCAGCCCGCACGTGGATCAGTGTGGTGCGAGCCGACAGCACCGACTATCTCCCCCGTGCCGACTGCTTCGATTGCCAACACGAAGCAGTCGCCATCGGACTTGGCAGCGGCCTGCTCCTTCGCCCAGGCACGGAAGCCCTCGGCGGAGCGGGGTGGGTGCAGCACATCCCCCAACCGCTCCTCGTCGACGGCGAAGCGCATGAACGCCGTCCAGTCGTCGGGCTCGATGCCGCGCAGGCGTACCCGGTTGCCGGTCCAGAACGATGTCATCCCCTATTCGATCACGCCGCAGTGTGCGATGCACTGGCCCTCCGAAACCGATCTGAACGCCCTTGGGATGGGCGTGCGGGGAGCGCTACTCCCGTCGCGGCGACGTCCCTGCCAGCCCCGGCTGGTCCGAGGAGGAGAAGGAGACCGTCGACCGGATGTGGGCCGAGATTCGGGAGCTGCCCGCCCGGCGGCGTACCGGTCGTGCTGCGCCCTGGCCAGCTTGCTCTCCGTACGCTCCAGGCGCAGCCGGGCCTGGCGGTGCCGTAACTCGGTCTCTGCACGGTCCCCAGCTCACGCCGCGTTGCGCGCTCTTGTTCGAGCTGGTCGATCCTCGACTGACCAGCTGATATGCGCATTACGCAGAGCCGGCCTGCGATAGATGCGCTTGTCGCAGCCATCGCCGTGCACCAATCTGGCGTTCATGACCTCACCGCACACAATCGCCGTCCACAACAGCCTTGCCGGTGCCGTCCTCGCGCTGCGCGACTCACTGCGGCAGTCCGACGCCCTCGGCCTTCCCCGCGCCCAGGCACTGGACGTCCTCGAACTCGGCCAGCTCGGTCACCTCGTGACCCGTAAACGCCCGTTTCTCGTCGGCGAGTCGGGCGCGGTCACGGCTGAATTCACCATCGGCGCGCTGGCCAAGGACATGTCTCTCCTGGCCGCCGCGTCGAACACCCCTCTGCGCGGCGCAGCCAATCTGGCTGACACCCCTGCCGACCCTGAGTCAGACATCGCCGTTGCCGCCACGGTGCCCACTGTTCAGGACGCCGTGCTCGAACCGCTCCGCGCCTACAGCCGCGGACACGCCACCGGCGACCCTGCTCACTTCCGGGCCGCGTTCCTGCCCACCGCCCACATCGAAGGCATCCGGGACGGCGCGTTCATCTCGTGGCCCCTGGACGAATACTGCGCTCTCTTCCAAGGCCGGCCGGCCCCCGACGAACCGACCCGGTCCCGCCGTATCGACACCATCGATGTCCACGGCACTGTCGCGACCGCGACCATGACGCTCTCGCACGGCTCGGACACGTTCACCGACATCTTCTTGCTGGTCCGTGTCGACGACGGTTGGCGCATCGCCAACAAGGCCTATCACCGGCATTCCTGAGAGGGCGAGGCCGACGTCTGCGTGTCTGCACCTGTCGGCGTACACCTGGAACTGCGCAGCCCGGTACGGGGCAACGTGCCCAGTGCGGCTGGGATCCGGCTCACGAATCTCGGCATGATCGGCCGCTTCCAGAGTGGGTTGCGTGCCGCTACCTGTACATGCCTTTGCTCACCGGCCGTTGACCGCCGCGGCCGTCGCCGAGCTCGTCTCTCTGCTGGCCGAGCTGCGCGTCCACGACCACGACGTCGACGCGGTGATCCAGCAACGCGGATGGAGCTGGGAACACGACCTGGTCTGCGACTCCTTCCGCACCGGATACGGACATGTGCTGTGCACTGAGGGCCGCAATCCCCTGGTCGGAGCCGATCATGCCCGAGCGGACCGACATCCTCGCCCATGGACTGGGCGAGCCGGGGCCGATGGAGTCGGTGACGGCCTCGCCGGTGGAACCGACCACGTCGTCGACGGCGCCGCAGACCTCATCCAGCGCCGTCGTCTTTCGCGGGATCAGCTGTGTTCGAGCTCGCGGAGGAGTTCCTCCGCCCTCGGCCACGGGCCGTGGCCGGAGGCGGGGTTGAGGTGGCCGACATCGCCGAGTTCCACGAGGCGGCTGCCCCAGGTCCGGGCCAGCTCGGCTGCTCGCTCGACGGTGCCCAGAGGGTCGTTCGAGCTGGCCGCGACGATGCTGGGGAAGGGCAGCGGCGAGCGGGGCACCGGGGTCCAGCCGTTCTCGTCGAGCACGTCGGGGGTGGGGTAGCCCTCCGGCAACGGCTGCTCGAAGTCCGGCGGCGTCACCAGCAGCGCCCCCTGCACCTGCACCTGCGACGGGTGCCGCCGGGACCAGTGGACGGTGGTGATCACACCGGCGCTGTGGGCAACGAGGACGACGGGCCCCGCGATCTGCACCATCACCTTGTCCAGGGCGGCGACGCCGGCCTCGCAGCTCAGCCGGTCCTGCGTCAGCGGGGGTACGGTGCGGACGCTGCGCCCGGCCTCGGTGAGCCGGTCCGCCAACAGGGTCTGCCAGTGCTCCTCGACGTGGTCGCGCAGGCCGGGGACGATCACGACCACCGGCTCGGTGGTACTGCTCATGAGGACACCTCTGTCTTCTGCGGGTCCGCCACCGGGGCGACCCCGGTCAGACGGTGTACGTCACGGTCGTAGGAGTGGCGGCCGATCAGGAACGCCGCGGTGGCCCCGATCGCCACGAGTGGGACGAGCTGGAACGCGCCCAGCAGACCGAGCCGGTCCGCGAGCATCCCTGTGATCGCGGGGCCGGGGGCGAGTCCGAGCAGGCTCTGGGCCAGCGTGAGCGTGGCGAACGCCGTCGCGGCGATGGCCGCGGGGGTCAGGTTCGCCACCATGGCGGCACCCGGCCCGGCCGTTCCGGCGCAGAGCAGGGCTCCCAGCGCCAGCATCAGCAGCTGTACGGGGCCGGCCGGCAGGCGGAACGCGGTCATCAGCAGGACGAAGGAGCCCACGCTGCAGCTGATGGCGACGGCCCACTTGCGGATCGGGGCGCGCCGGCTGATCCGGTCCGAGGCGATGCCGCCGGCGATCATGCCGATTCCGATCAACAGGGCGAAGAGCCCCGCGGTCGCCCCGGCCTTCGCGGTGGGCATGTCGTAGTAGCGGTTGAAGTAGCTGGGCAGCCAGGCGATCAGGGCGCCCGCGATGAACAGCTGCAGACCGCTGCCGATGTAGGCGCTGACCACCGAGACGGAGGAGAACAGCCGCGGCAGGAGCACACGCAGGCGCTCGCGTTCATCCGCGCCGGCCCCGCTCTCCGCCGGATCCCGCCGCGGGGCCAGCCGCTTCTCCGTGACCACCACGGCGTAGATGCCCGCGAGCACCAGGCCGAAGACGCCCATCACGCCGAACGCCCAGCGCCAGCCGTACGCCTGGGCCACGGCGCCGCCGATGGATATGCCCAGGACCGAGCCGAAGGCCCCGCCGGCGATGAAGGCTCCCGAGAGCGTCGCCCGCAGTGCGCGTGGGAAGACGCTGAGGACCACGGCGATGCCGACACTGCCGTAGGCGGCCTCACCGATGCCGACGAAGAGCCGGCCGACGAACATCTGGTCGTAGCTCGCCGCCACCGCACAGCCCAGGGTCGCCAGGCTCCACATCGTGGCCGCGATGACCAGGGATCTGACCCGGCCCCATCGGTCGGCCAGCAGCGAGAGCGGGAGGGTGAGCAGACCGACCGCCAGCGCCACGATGCCGCTGAGGGAGCCCAGTCGGGCGTCCGAGAGGAGCCAGTCGGCCTTCAGCATCGGGAAGACGGCGTTGAGGACCTGCCGGGACATGTAGTCCGAGAGCAGGAGCCCGAAACTCAGTGCAAAGACCGTCCAGGCGTAGCGCCGGGACACGGGCCACTCCGAGGAACCGGAACCGGTTCTGCCCGGGGTGGGTTCCGCAGTGGTGAGAAACCCCATTGTCATCACCTCAACTGCTCTTGGCGGGAAGGGAAAGGGTTAGAACGGTCTGTCGCCGACGATCCCGGCGCGTTCCATCTTGCGGACGGCGGGCCAGTAGTCCTGGACGGCGTAGTGCTGGGTGGAGCGGTTGTCCCAGATGGCGACGCTGTTCGGCGTCCAGCGCCAGCGCACCTGGTATTCGGGTACGGCGGCCTGGCTGATCAGGTAGTTCAGCAGGAGGCCCGCGCCGGGGGCGTAGTCCAGCCCGAAGCGCACGTTCTCGGGGGTGTGGTAGTTGACGAAGTGCGTGGTGAAGGCGTTGACGAAGAGGATCTGCTCGCCCGTCTCGGGGTGGGTGCGCACCACCGGGTGCTCGGCGTCGGGGAACTGCGCCGCCAGCGCGTGACGCTTCTCCTGTGGCATGGCGGCGCCGAAGGCGGCCTCGATGCTGTGCCGGGCCCGCAGTCCCTGGATCTGTGTCTTGACGTGCTCCGGCAGCCGGCGGTGGGCCTCGGCCATGTTGACCCAGATCGTGTCACCGCCCACCGGGGGCGACTCGACGCAGCGCAGCACGGCGCCCATGGGCGGGTTCTCGCGCCAGGTGGCGTCGGTGTGCAGCGCGTTCTCGTAGTGCTCGGGCGCGCTGTCCAGATCCTTGTAGATCCGTACCAGTCCGGGGTGGTCGGGGTCGCTGCCGGCCACCGGGTGGGCCTCCAGCGGGCCGAAGCGCTCGGCGAAGGCGACGTGTTCGGCCCGTGTGATGTCCTGCTCCCGCAGGAACAGCACCTTGTACTGCAGGAGCAGGGCCTTGATCTCGGCGAACAGCTCGTCGTCGCGCAGGGCGTCGCCGAGGTTCACTCCGGCGAGTTCGGCGCCGATGGTGCAGGTCAGCGGCTCGACCTTGATCGAGCCGCGGGAGTGGGCGCGTACCGGGGCGGGCGCGCCTTCCAGCGGAGCGACAGTCTTTTCCATGGTGCTTCCTCCTGGAGAGGGTGGAGATGCGCGTGATCCGGCAGGGGCTCAGAGGACGAAGACGGACGATCCCGTGGTCCGTCCCGACTCCAGCTCGCGGTGCGCCCGTACGGCGTCGTCGAGCGCGTAGCGCTGGTTGATCTCGATGGTGATACGTCCGGAGGCGACGTGGTCGAAGAGCTCGCCGGCCAGGGCTGCCCGCTCCGCCGGGTCGGCGATGTAGTCGGCGAGAGCCGGCCGGGTGACGAACAGCGACCCGCTGAGCGCCAGTTGCATGGCGTCGATCGGCGGTACCGGTCCGGACGCCGTACCGAAGCAGACCAGCAGACCGCGGCGCCGGAGCGAGGCCAGCGAGGCGGCGTAGGTGGCCCTGCCGATGCTGTCGAAGGCGACCGGGACGCCGGCGCCGTCCGTCAGTTCGCGCACCCGCTCGGCCACGTTCTCGCGTTGGTAGTGGATGACGTGGTCGCAGCCGTGGGCGCGGGCGAGCTCGGCCTTCTCCTCGGTGGAGACGGTGCCGATGACGGTCAGCCCGAGCAGCTTGGCCCACTGGCAGACGATGAGACCGACACCACCCGCGGCCGCGGTCAGCAGGATCGTGTCACCGGCCTTCAGCGGGTGGATCCTGCGCAACAGGTAGGCGGAGGTGAGGCCGCGCATGGTCATCGCGGCGGCGGTTTCGAAGGGGATGCCGTCAGGCAGTCGGATCAGGGAGCCGGCGGGCATGACCCGTTCCGTGCTGTAGGCACCGAGCGGGCTTCCGGTGTACGTGACCCGGTCGCCCTCGGCGACATGGGTGACGCCTTCGCCCACCGCCTGGACCACACCGGCGGCCTCGACACCCAGCCCGGCGGGCAGCGGTGCGGGATACAGGCCGCTGCGGAAGTAGGTGTCGGCGAAGTTGAGTCCGACGGCTTCGTGCCGGATCCGTACCTCGCCCGGGCCGGGATCGCCGACGACGACCTCTTCCCGGCGCAGGACGTCGGGACCGCCGGTCTCCTTGAAGCGAATGGCGTGAGCCATGGGCGTGCTCCGTTGTTCGTGGGAGGTGGGGAGGAGAGAGGACGGGGCCGCCGGTGCCGCGGGTGTGCGGCCCCGGCAGCCCCGCGGCGGCGCGGGCGCGCGGGCGCGCGGACGCGCGGTGGCGCGGTGGCGCGGTGGCCCCGTGCCGCGATCAGACGACGCGCAGCATGGGGCCGCGCTGACCGGGACGGCGGTTCGGCACCATGCCGAGACGGGCCAGCGTCTCGTCGGCCCCGGAGTAGTACTCGCCGAGCTTGTAGATCTTCTTGGCCTCGGCGCCAGTCGCGATGTCGCGGCCGAGCGCCTCGGAGATCTGCACCATCTGCTCGATCTGTTCGACGGTGCTCATGCGCTCGCCCTTGCGCCGCCACAGGTTGTCCTCGTTGCCCACGCGCACGTGCACACCGAGCGCGATGCCGATGGCGTTCATCGGTGCCACGGCGCGCATGGAACTCTCGATGGTGAGGACTGCCCCGTCCGGGGTGCGACGGACGAACTCGATCAGGTCTGCCGGGTGCCGGCCCGCGAAACCGCCGCCGATGGCCACGTAGTTGAGGATCAGCGGGCCGGTGTGGACACCGGCCCGTATGAGCCGCTCCACGGTTTCGAGCTGAGCCAGCGTGGCGAGCTGGAAGTGCGGCTGGATGCCGTTCTCGCGCAGGCGCTCCAGGTGCTCCAGGTAGAAATCGGGGCCCGCCTCGACGACCATGTCGCGGTAGGCCTTGTAGTACTCGGGCTTGGCGATCGAGGTGCCTGCCAGATCGTCGTCGGTCATGATCTCGACGATGTTCATCTGGCTGGTGTTGATCGCGATCGTCACCTGGTCCGGCGCGGGGTCGAGGTCGGCCAGCAGGTGGCGGGTGTCGTAGCTCAGCCACTTCGCCTCGCTGCCCTCGCCCTCCGGAGCGAACGAGATCGAGCCGCCGATCTGCAGGACCATGTCCGGCACGGCCTGGCGCAGCCGGCCCAGCAGCTCGTTGAACTTGGACATCCGCTTGGAGCCCTTGCCGTCGAGCTCCCGTACGTGGATGTGGAGCACGGTGGCCCCGGCGTTGTAGCAGTCGACGGCCGCCTGTACGTGCTCGTCCATCGTCAGGGGGAGGTCATCGGCGTCCCCGGGCAGCCACTCCGGCCCGTAGGGAGCGGCCTGGATCACCAGCTTCTCCTGGTTCTCCGGGAAGAGTGAGTCGTCGTGGAAGTGCACGGTCCGTCTCCTTCGTGCGATCGGTGATCACTCGCCGGAAGCATCGCCTCGTGCGAGGCGAGGGGCTGGAATGTCCGGCGAGGATGGATGCGGGTCACCGGGGACAGCGGGCGCATGGCGGCCCTCGTACGATCGACCGGTCCGGCGGAAGCGTGCATAGGGGAACCCGCTCCCGTCCGGCGGCCGACCGCGTCTCTGCGGTGGTGCCAAGGTAGGGGCGGGCAACGGTGATCGCTTGACTCTCAGGGACAGAAAATTTGTCATTTGGGGACATCGGGTGAGCCGTGCCGCGTGAGCCGTGCTGCGTGGGCCGGCACGGCTCGGCCGAGCCGTCCCGCCCGCGGTCTCAGTCCTGGCCTGGGGGCCGGGGCCGGCTCCTGGCGCTGCGCCATGCCCTGGGGCTGCACCCGAACTGCTCGTGGAACCAGCGCGAGAAGCCGCTCAGCGACGAGAAGCCCAGCAGGTCGGAGATCTCCGTGAGCGATCGCCGCGGGTTCGCGACGAACTGCTCCGCGAGGTGCCGGCGGGTGGCGCCCAGGAGCGAGGAGAACGTCTCGCCGGAGGAGGCGAGGTGCCGGTGAACGGTCCGCCGGTCGACGCCCAGGCTGCGGGCGACCTGCTCGATCGAGCAGCGCCCCGTCGGCAGCAGGACCTCGATCAGCTCGCGCACCCGGTCCGCGGCGCTGGTGTCCCGGGGCACGGTGATCGCCTCGAAGTACTGGTGGGCGTACTCGCGCAGCAGCGGATCCGCCATCGCGTTGGGCGCGTCGAGATCGCCCGCGTAGAAGACGATGCCGTCGAACTCGCGGTCGAACTCCACGATGGGGCCGAACGCGCGCCGGTGCGTCGAGACGTCCGCCGGTGCAGGGTGCCTGAACCAAACGGAGAGCGGCTGCCACCGGGTGTGCAGGAAGTCGCGCAGGATCCGGTGGTAGGCGGCGATGGTCAGCTCCGTGGCCTGCCGGGTGTCCATCGCTTCGCCGAGGCGCAGGTCGACCTTCAACGTGGCCAGCCCGTCCCCCTCGGACAGCCGGGTGTCCAGGACCTCGTTGTACATGTGCTGGTGGCGGATCAACAGCCCCAGTGCGCTCCGCACATCGGGTTCCTCACGGACGACCAGACTGATGGGGCCGAGGTTGGAGAAGCGCCGGAACTCCGCCATGAGCAACCCGAAGTCCTCGTGACCCGTGGCGGCTGCGGACAGCTCCAGCACCTGGACCGCGGCAGAGCCGGAGATCCACCGGTCCTGGACCGCCAGGGCGGCGGTGTCCAGGCCCACGCGCTTCATCAGCGGCTGAGGGTCGATACCGAGAGATCGGCACAGCTCGACGTAGCCGCTGAGGGCTGCGGTGCGGACCAGGGGCCTCATGTGCACGCTCCAAGACTGTCCCGAAAAGAAAAGTCTCATGTCACGCCAGGACAAGCACGGCGATGAGTGGGCAACCTAGCATGGCGCCGTTCACCGGCCCGGTCCGCTCGTGGCGACCGCCCCGGGCCGGCGAACGTTCGAGGACCAGGATCAGCGACCACGATCGGCCCGAGATCAAGCGCCGGGGTCACCCCTCGTGACGTGATCCGCCCTCGGGCTGCCTCGTCGCAGGCCGGGACGAACCCAAGGAGAATGCCGACATGACCAACCTCGCCAGGTTCCTCGTGGACTCCGCCGCGGCCCAGGGCGATCGCATCGCCGTCCGCCACGACAGCAGTACGCTCAGCTACGCCCAGCTGGACGACGCGAGCGCCAGGGTCGCCGCCCTCCTGCTCGACCGCGGCATCCGGCCCGGCGACCGCGTCGCGCTGACCATGCCCAACGTGCCGCTGTTCCCGGTCGTCTACTACGGCATCCTGCGGGCCGGCGCCGTGGTCGTGCCGATGAACCCGCTCCTCAAGGCCCGTGAGGTGGCCTTCACCCTGCGTGACTGCGGGGCACGGATCGTACTGGTGTTCCCTCTGTTCGCGGACGAGGTCGCGAAGGCCGCCGCCGAGACCGGAACCGCATGCCTGGTGACCGAGCCCTTGGCCTTCGACGACATGCTGCGGGCCCACGAACCGATGCCCGGCATCGTCGACCGCACCGATGACGACCCTGCCCTCATCCTCTACACCTCGGGCACGACCGGGACGCCGAAGGGGGCCGAACTGTCCCACCGGAACCTGGCCACCAACACCGCCACCGCGGCCGAGACGCTGCTTCGGGTCGGACCCGACGACGTGCTCTTCGGCGGCCTGCCCCTCTTCCACGCCTTCGGCCAGACCTGCGCGCTCAACACGGCCGTCGCCGCCGGCGCCACACTGACCCTGCTGCCGCGGTTCGAGCCGCAGCGCGCCCTGGAGATCATGGCCCGAGACGGGGTCACCGTGTTCCTCGGCGTGCCGACGATGTACGCGGCGCTGCTCCACGCCGAGCTCCCCGAAGGCTTCGACGCCCGCGCCCTGCGCCTGGCCGTCTCGGGCGGCGCCTCGCTTCCGGTCGAGGTGCTGCACGGCTTCGAGCGGCGCTTCGGTGTCACCGTCCTGGAGGGATACGGACTCTCCGAGACGTCCCCGGTCGCCGCCTTCAACCACCCGGACCGCCCGCGCAAGGCGGGCTCGATCGGACAGCCCGTCCGCGGAGTCGAGATGAAGCTCGTCGCCGAGGGCGGTGGCGCGGTGAACTCGGGAGAGGTCGGCGAGATCGCGATCCGCGGCGAGAACCTCATGACGGGATACTCGAACCGCCCCGAGGCCACGGCGGAGGCGGTCCGCGACGGATGGTTCCACAGCGGTGATCTGGCGCGTGTCGACGAGGACGGCTTCTACTTCATCGTCGACCGCAAGAAGGATCTGATCATCCGCGGTGGCTACAACGTGTACCCGCGTGAGGTCGAGGAGGTGCTGTACGAGCACCCGGCCGTCGCCGAAGCCGCCGTCGTCGGCGTGCCGCACTCGTTCCACGGCGAGGAGATCGCAGCGGTGATCGCGCTCCGGCCCGGTGCCGAGGCGACGGCCGAGGAGATCCGGGAGTACGTCAGGGACCGGGTGGCGGCGTACAAGTACCCCCGGATCGTCACCTTTACGGCCGAGCTCCCCAAGGGCCCCACAGGCAAGATCCTCAAGCGCGAGATCGTGGTCCCCGGTCGGTGAAACCACGGGATGGGCTCGGCGGCGGCCTACGGTTCAGCCGAGCCGTGGGTGCGCAGGCCGTCGGCCGGAGTTGGGCCGTGCGGCAGGCGCGGCGACAGGCTCCCGCCCTGCGGCAGCCGGACCATGGCGCGCCGGTGCGGGACCCGGCGCGGCAAGTCGGTCCGGCCGAGGCGGAGTTCGGCGAGCGGCTGCGGGGTGAGACCGAGGAGTGTGGGCGCGTAGCAGGGTGGTCTTGTGGGTGTCGTGCTCGCCGATGACGGCGTCGGTAGTGCCGGGGTCGGCGTGGAGGGCGCGCTGGTTGGAGCCGTCTCCTCGGCGTGTCACCTTTCTGGGCGGGTCCTTTCTGCGTGGGGGAGACCTCCCGAGAGGCCGTAGAGCGTCCGTTCGGGTGGCGTCACTCCTTCGCCGACGGTAAGTGCCGCTGAAGATGCGTCGGTCCGTGCTGTGCTGTGGCATCCGCCCGAAGGTGGTCGTTCGCGGGCCCGCCCGCTGTTCGTGGCAGGCCCGCCCCAACAGCGAAGGAGGACTGATGTCGAGCCAACGCAAGGACCGGCGAAGCCGGAGCGTGATCGGCCGACTGCTCGCCTCTGCAGTCTTGTTGACCGTTGCCCTGCTCAACGTCTCCGGGGCCGATGCCGCTGCGGTGCACTCCAAACCGAACCGCGACTGGGACGCCATCGCCCGGTGTGAATCCGGCGGGAACTGGCGGGCGAACACCGGCAACGGCCACTACGGCGGATTGCAGTTCACCCAGTCGAGCTGGAATGCGGCAGGAGGCCGCAAGTACGCACCACGCGCGGACCTCGCCACAAAGTCGGAGCAGATCGCGACGGCGAGGAGACTTGCCAAGATCCAGGGCATGGGGGCTTGGACCTGCGCACGCCGCCGCTGAACGGCACCCTCCGGCAGGGGAGTGGGCTGCCCTGCCGGGGGAGCTTCCGAGGGGACGCGTCGACGGTCGGCATTCGTTCCCGGTTGCGTCCGTCATCTCGTCGGACCCGCCCTGGTAGTTGGAGCAGGTCACCGACGTGGCCCAGGTGTCTCCTGGGCAGGCCCACGTAACGAGCAGTTCTTGGTGTCGAACCCGGCCACGTTGAGGGGCCGGGTTCGGCGCGTAGCTGCGGATGTGACGTGGATGGCACCGAATCGCGCCAGGTAGTGCCACACCTTCTTGACCGCCTGGGGGTCATGGAGGCCGGCACGTGCGGAGTCTCCGACGATCCGAGGATCGATCATGCCGTCGACCGCGATCTGCGTGCCCAGGTCGACGTATTCCTGACCGCGGTAGCCGGGGTGGCGTCGGAGTTCTTCGAAATCCGAGGGTTCGAGGAAACTGTCCGGGTAGCAGAACGTGGTCCGCGCCGGCGTCCGGGGCGTCAGTCGGAAGTGGGCCGAGCCGAACCGCTGCGCCCCACCGACCGGCTTTCGGCGGAAGTTCAACGTCCCGTAGACGGGCCGCTCATGAGGGCCGCATCGTCGTACGCCCCGTCGAAGATCCGGCTCTCCCCACGCCACCGGTCGCCGCCCGGACGCGCGGTCAGGCCGCCGTTGCCGGTCCCGGTGACGAACTGCGAGTGGTGGACGCCGCCCTCGGCCATAGCGGCCAGGATCGGCTTGCCGTGCAGCAGACGGTCCGGGTGGAAGTTGAAGGTCACCGCAATGCCGGGTCCGTCGGAGGGCCCGACGCCAGTTCCGCGACATGCCGAAGGGCCCGTTCCTGCGCTGTCCGGGAGGCTGCAGAGCTCATCAGGGGTGCTGTGGGTCCGGGGCGGGGAGTCCGCCGGATCCGACCGAAGGGGGCGTCCCAGGGGGCGTACTCCGGCAGGTTTGCGAGCGGCGCCCGGCGTGGGGGAGCCCAGCAGGGCTTTCCGGTGCGGTGCCGTGCCGTCCGGCCATTGACGCGCGCGGCGGCGGCTCACACGCGCGAGTGAGGCGCGATCGTGGGCCGATCGCAGCGCGAGGCCTTGGGCGCACTGGGCCGACGGCCAGCGGTGCACCGGGGTGGGCGGCCAATCGGCGTAGCGCGGATTTGCGCTGCAGAAAAATGCCATACGTATCTCCATATTCTTTGCCTTGTTTCCCCCCGAGCCCGTTCGCTTCCGGCCGCCGTGCATGTGGGTCGGCTGCACCAGGAACGCGATCCGAGGCTTTCCGCTCCCGATTCCTGGAGAAGCGTATGCGCGTTGCCGTCACCGGTGGCGGTGGATTTCTTGGGTCACATCTCTGCGAGGCCCTTCTGAGGCGCGGGGACTCCGTGGTGTGCCTGGACAACTTCTCGACAGGCGAGCCCAGGAACATCGCCCACCTGCTCTCCAATCCAGCGTTCGAATTCATCCGAGCCGATGTCAGCGTCATGATGGAGGTCGCCGGCCCTGTCGACGCCGTCGCCCATCTGGCGAGCCCCGCGTCCCCGCCCGACTACCTCCGGCAGCCGCTGGAGACGCTGGCCGTCGGCAGCAGGGGGACGGAGAACGCCCTCCGTCTCGCACTGCGTCATCGTGCCCGGTTCATCCTCGCGTCGACGAGCGAGGTCTATGGCGACCCCCTGGTCCACCCGCAGGACGAGGACTACTGGGGCAACGTCAATTCCGTCGGACCCCGCAGCGTGTACGACGAGGCGAAACGATTCGCTGAGGCGATCTCAATCGCATACCGCCGAACCCACGGTGTCAATGTCGGTATCGCGCGGATCTTCAACACATACGGTCCGCGCATGCGCCCGCACGACGGGCGGGTGGTTTCGAGTTTCATCACCCAGGCCCTCACGGGCGAACCCCTGACCATTTACGGAGACGGAAAGCAGACCCGCAGTTTCTGCTACGTCGACGACCTGGTCCGGGGGCTCGTGGCCCTGATCGACTCCTCCGAGGCCGGACCCTTCAACCTGGGGAATCCGGTGGAGCGGACGGTCACCGAGCTCGCCGAGATGGTGCTGGAACTCACCGGCTCGCTGTCGGAGATCCAGTACCACCCCCTCCCCGTCGACGATCCGGTCCGCAGGCGGCCGGTCATCTCCCGAGCGCGGGACACCCTCGGCTGGTGGCCCGAGGTGGACATCGAGGAGGGGCTGCGCAGGACGAGTGACTGGTTCGCCTCCCGCCCGGCCGACCTCTCGGCCGGAGCCGCCGCGATCCGCGGCGGCCAGGAGGACGGGATGCCGCCCCCGAGGAGGTACACCGACGCTGTCTCCGGCCGGCCGGAATCCGTTCCCGCTCCGGCCTGAACGCGTCCTGACCTCCGCTCCGGCGGGGAGTGGCGTCACGGCACCCCTCTCCCCGCCGGGCCCTCTCCCCGCCGGCCCTCACCGCCAAGGCGACCGTGAGGCCCTCGCGCCGCCTACACCAAGATCATCCCGGAGTGCGTTCACATGACCCCGACCGAGCCAGGGCTCGTACAGGCGGCTGCCGCGACCGACGCGCGCATCCCCAGCCCGTCCGGAGAGCAGGCCCCACTCAAGGACCAGATCCGCGAGCTCTCCCGGGGTCGCGTCGCCGAGATCCCTCCCGACGGGCCCGTGTTCGCCCATCCGAGCCGCGCTCTAAAGACCCGCCCGACGAGCTTCGTCCGCCAGTTCGGCACAGCCGACAGGCTGAAGGTGGCGGTGCTCACCCTGGGCTGGGTCGCCTGCCTCATCTGGTTCTGGGTCTGGTGGCTGCGTCCCGAGCACCGGATCGGATGGGTGGGCCTGGCCGTCAACAGCGCGCTGCTGCTCTACCTCGCGCTGCTGCCCGTGCCCTTCTGGGTCGCGATCGTCCGCCTGCGCCGGTTCGACTCCCGGATCGAAGTCCCGGCGGTGCGTACCGGGTTCGTGGTCACCCGGGCTCCGTCGGAGCACTGGGACATCGCCCGTACCACCCTGGAGGCGATGCTCCGCCAGGACTACCCCCACCCCTACGACGTATGGCTGTGCGACGAGGACCCGTCCAGCGAGATCCTGGAATGGTGCGAGGCGAACGGAGTCCGGGTCTCCTGCCGCCGGGACCGCCCGGACTACCACCGGCTCACATGGCCGCGGCGCACGCGCTGCAAGGAGGGCAACCTCGCCTTCTTCTACGACCACTGGGGCTACCGGGAGTACGACGTCGTCGCGCAGCTGGACTGCGATCACGTGCCGAGCCGTACGTACCTGACCGAGATGGTGCGGCCGTTCGCCGATCCCGCGATCGGCTACGTCGCAGCTCCGAGCGTGTGCGACGCCAACGCCGAAGTCTCCTGGTCCGCCCGGGGCCGACTGCATCGTGAGGCGGTCTTCCACGGGGCGGTCCAGCTGGGCCACTCGGCGGGCCTGGCGCCCGTGTGCATCGGCTCCCACTACGCGGTGCGTACGGAGGCGGTGCGGGACATCGGCGGAATCGGGCCCGAACTCGCGGAGGACTTCTCGACCACGTTCCTGATGAACTCGGCCGGCTGGCAAGGGTCGTTCGCCATCGATGCCCACGCCAGCGGCGACGGCCCCGTCACCTTCGCCGCCATGGCCACCCAGGAGTTCCAGTGGTCCCGCAGTCTCGCGGTGATGCTCTTCGGGATGCTGCCCCGCCACCTGGGCCGCATGCCCGGCTGGCTTCGCCTGCGCTTCGCCTTCGCCCTGTCGTACTACCCGCTGCTCGCAGGGACGACGATCATGGCGCTGGCTCTGCCCCCGGTCGCGGCTGTCACCGGTCTGCCCTGGATCAACGTGAACTACTTCTCGTTCCTCGGCCACTTCTGGGCGATGTCCGCATGTCTGCTGCTCCTGACCATGCTCGTGCGCAGGCGCGGCCTGCTCCGCCCCGTTAAAGCGCCGGTCCTGAGCTGGGAGAGCTGGCTCTTCGGGCTCGCCCGCTGGCCCTTCGTCGCCTGGGGGGTGGGCGCGGCCCTGGTACAGAAGCTGCGCCCGCGGCCGGTGGTCTTCAAGGTGACCCCCAAGTCGACGAACGGGCTCGAGCCCCTGCCGCTGCGGCTCATGGCGCCCTACCTGATCATCACCACCACCCTGTCCTGCGCGGCCGTGGCCGGCGAGCTGACCGGCCCCGCCGCGGGATATGTCTTCCTGTGCATCCTCGGCTCGTTCTCGTACGCGATGGTCACCCTCACCATCGCCGGGCTGCACATCGCAGAGATGGCCCGGGCCGCGGGAGTGCCCAAGTACAAGGCCGTGGTGACGGCCCGGCTGCCCCTGCTCGCCGGAACCCTCGCGCTGCTGCCGCTCGCCCTGGCCATCGGCCTGTTCCCCATCTATGCGGCAGGCATCTTCGGCTGGTGACACCGGCGCACCGGCTCCCCACCCCCACAGACGATCACGGAGAAAGGATCCCACCCCCATGCCCACGACGGTCCTGGTCACCGGCGGTGCCGGCTTCATCGGCAGCCATACCTGTGTCGAACTGCTGGAGAACGGCTACGAGGTGGTCGTCGTCGACGATCATTCGAACAGCTCACCGGAGGCGCTGGAACGCGTCGCGAAGATCGCGGGACGCCCGGTCGCCGCCGTCCACCGAGCCGACATGCGGGACCGGCGTGCGCTGGATGCCGTATTCGACTCGCACCCGATCGACGCAGTGATCCACTTCGCCGCGAAGAAGGCGGTGGGGGAGTCCGTGGAGATCCCGATCGCCTACTACGACATCAACGTCGGCGGCACGACTGCCCTGCTGTCGGCCATGCACGCACATGGAGTGCACCGGCTGGTGTTCTCCTCTTCGTGCTCGATCTACGGGGACGCCACCAAGGTGCCTCTGGCAGAAGGGGACCCGGCGGCCCCGACCAACCCGTACGCCTCGACGAAGTGGCTCTGCGAGCAAGTACTGGCCGACACCTGCCGCCGCCTGCCCGAGCTCAGCGTGCTGGCCCTGAGGTACTTCAACCCGGTCGGCGCGCACCCGTCCGGACTGTTGGGCGAAGACCCCCGGGGCGTACCCAACAACATCATGCCGTACCTGGCGCAGGTCGCCGTCGGCCGCCGCGAGCGGCTCAGCGTCTTCGGTGACGACTACCCCACCCCCGACGGGACCGGTATCCGCGACTACATCCATGTCATGGACGTGGCCGAGGGTCATCGCCGTGCGCTGGAGCACCTCGGGGACGAGAACGGCATGCGCGTCTTCAACCTCGGCACCGGGGTGGGGTCCTCCGTCCTCGATCTCGTCGCCGCCTTCGAGCGGGCGTCCGGCAGGCCGATTCCCTACGAGGTGACCGGGCGCCGTCCGGGAGACGTGACCGAGCTCGTCGCAGATCCCACCGCGGTGGCTGAGGCCTGGAACTGGGCCGCGACCCGTGATCTCGCCGCGATGTGCCGTGACGCCTGGCGCTTCCAGGAACTCAACCCCTCGGGCTACCCGGCCTGACGCGTTCGAGCCCGCCTCCGGTTCATCACACCGGCCCACTCACACCAGCTTGTCAGACAGGAGATTCCCATGCGTTTGACCGTCATCGGTACGGGATACCTCGGAGCCGTGCACGCCGCGTGCATGGCGGACATCGGACACGAGGTCCTCGGTGTCGACGTCGATGCCGAAAAGATCAGAGCCCTCACCGAGGGCCGGCCACCCTTCTTCGAGCCAGGCCTCGACGACGTACTGACCCGCGCCATCGGATCCGGGCGCCTTCGCTTCTCCACCTCCCTCAGCGAGGCGGCCGCCTTCGGCGAGGTGCACTTCGTCTGCGTGGGCACACCTCAGCAGGCCGGCTCGAATGCCGCCGACCTGCGATACGTCGACGCCGTCATCGACGGGCTGGCTCCCCATCTGACGCGCCCCTGCCTGATCGTGGGCAAGTCCACCGTCCCGGTGGGTACCACCCCCCGCATCGCGGCCCGGCTCCGAGGCCTTGTCCCTGCGGCGGCTGACGTGGAGGTCGCCTGGAACCCGGAGTTCCTGCGAGAGGGGTTCGCGGTCGAGGACACACTGCGGCCGGACCGGCTCGTGGTGGGCGTCACCTCACCGCGCGCGGACCGGACCCTGCGCGAGGTGTATGCCCCCATGCTCGACGCCGACATCCCGTACATCAGCACCGACCCCGCCACCGCCGAGCTGGTCAAGGTCGCGGCGAACTCCTTCCTCGCGACCAAGATCTCGTTCATCAACGCGATGGCGGAGGTCTGCGACGCGGCCGGCGCCGATGTGAGCACCCTCGCGGATGCACTCGGACACGACACCCGCATCGGGCGCCGCTTCCTCAACGCGGGCCTCGGCTTCGGCGGCGGCTGCCTGCCCAAGGACATCAGGGCCTTCACCGCGCGGGCCCGGGAACTCGGCGTCGAGGAGGCGGTGAGTTTCCTGAGCCAGGTCGACGACATCAACCTGCGCCAGCGGTCCCGGACCGTCACCATCGCCCGTGACCTGGTCGGTGGTGCGTTCTCCGGACACCGGATCACCGTCCTGGGCGCCACCTTCAAGCCGAACAGCGACGATGTCCGCGATTCGCCGGCCCTTGCCGTGGCGGCGGCGATCCACCGCGAGGGTGGAGAGGTACGGGTCCATGACCCCGAAGGGATCTACAACGCCTGCGTGGCTCACCCCGAACTGCGTTACGAGGCGGACGTCCTGACGGCGTGCCGGGGAGCGGATGTCGTGCTGCACCTGACCGAGTGGAGCCAGTACCGGCAGGTCGACCCGGTGAAGCTGGCACGCGTGGTGTGCGCACCGCGGCTGGTCGACGCCCGCAACAACCTCGACGCGAGTCTGTGGCGCTCCGCCGGCTGGACCGTCCGGGCACTCGGCAGGCCGGCCCCCGCCACGGTGCCCGCACCCCTGCGTGGTGGCGGTCCCGCTCAGTCCTCGGCACGCGGCTGTCCGGCACCTGCGGAGGGCGCCGTCCTCAGCCGTGCCCCGAAGTAGTCGACCGGGCCGGGGTCGACGCCGACCGACCGCAGTCTGACGGCACCTTCCAGCTTGTCGGCGCATTGAGAGACGAGAGAGGTGGCCCCGGCAGGATCGGTGACCGGGGCCACCGCGCCCATGAGGCACGGGTCGGCGGTGCTGCCCGTCAGGACATCGCCCATCTGCTCCTGTCCGGCCCGGGACCGCCAGGCATTCAAGTCGGTATACCGGGCTTTGCCCCACTGCAGCTTCCAGTCGCCCGTGCTGAAGTAGTCGTTGCCCTGCAGATGCACGAGTGCTTGCGTGTAGTTCGTGTCCGAATCCACGACGGGAGCGCCGTTGGTGACGAAGATGTTGTTGCGGACACGGACTCCGCTCATGCCGTTTCGGAGGCGCAGGGCCGGGGGTCGGTCGATGCCGTTCGACCGCAGGATCACGGTGTTGTGATAGATGTCCAGGTCCCGCATGCGAGTGCCGAAGGCCACGATGCCGCCGTACCAGGACAGCTTTCTGGCATCGTCCCAGCTGTAGTTGAACCGCACGACGTTGTCCTTGTGGGCGTTGGTCGGTTCCCCCGAGTACATGAGGAAGCCCGCGCCGTCGTTGCCGTAGGACAGGTTGTACTGGAGGACCGACGACGACACGTTGTTGTCCAGTCCGAAACCGCCGCCGTCGACGCGAGAGCCGGTGTGATTGCGGTATGCCTTGTTGTGCTGGATGACGACGCGGGTCGAGTCGTAGGTCCAGATCCCCTCGGGCCCCTCCTGGGCGCGGGCCGAGGACTTCGCCCCGTTGTCGTACGAGACCGACTGCTGAATGGTCCCGCCCCGAATGCTGCCGAGAATGATTCCGCTGCCGGTATTGCGGTCGTCCGCCGTCGGGTCTCCCGGATTGCTGTACGCCTTGACCCGCGTGATCACGAGCTTTTCGTGTGCGTAGCGCGGTTTCTCGGGCGTGAAGCGGGGTCCGTAGGTAGCCAGCCCGGCGTTCTGATTGTGGTGCACTGCCGAGTCGCTGATCCGGATGTCGCGGAAGCCGGCGGACTTCGGGCCTGTTCCCAGGTGAATCCCGTTCTGGAACCGGGACACGTCGACCCCGGAGATCCGCACGTGGTCCAAGGGTTTTCCGTCCCGGCGGTCGTTGAAGAAGGTGATGCCGTCCGCACTGCGCTGAGCCTTGGCATCGCCGACGAGGGTCAGGTTCCGGATCTCCACCCCGGCGGTGTTGTACACGGTGATTCCCGCAGTGCCCCGCGTCGCGATGGTCGCCCGACCGGTGCCGTATGAATCGATCACCACAGGCTTGGACGTGCTGCCCGCATGGCCCGGGCCGATGGTCAGCTCTCCGGGGAAGCGCTCTCCGCCTTTGAGCCGGAGACGGTCTCCCGGCCGGAACGGCACCTGGTCGGCCCGGGCGAGGGTGCGCCAGGCAGTGGCCTCGGACAGCCCGTCCTGATCGTCGTCGCCGTCCGGGCTCACGTAGAAGGTGAGGGCCCCCTTGGCCGGCGGCCGCGGTGGCGTATAGGGCTTGAGTACGTCGCATCCGGTGAGGAGGGCGATCGCGCCCACGGTCACGCCTGCGACGAATTTCGCCCCACCGCGGCGACCCCACCCGGTGGTCCGACGGTCGCGCATCATCCCGGTGTCCCCATTCCGTTCGGCTCCGCACCTCGGGTAACAAGGTGCCAGAAACCGGGCGCATGTGAGGTCCGTGACATGGCGGTATGTCACTATCTTTCAACTGCTGCCCGAATGCGGATGATTATCCGATCTTGTGAACGTCGGGCGCTGGAGTGCGCCAACTCCTCGCCCCTGCACCACTGCTCGCGGGAGCCGCGAGGATATTTCGGTGGGTGCCCGGCAACCTTTCGGGCTCCGGCGGCAACTGAGGGGTGAACAGTGCACCTCACCGCAAGGAGCCACCGCCCATGTCCGCTTCCCCCCACCGCCGCCCCACCGGACGCCGAAGGCTTGCCCTGGTCGGAGCGGCCGCCCTGGTCGCCGCCGGTCTCGGCGCCGTACCGCTGGTCGTGAAGGCCGATGCCGTGGCGCCCGCCGACCTCGCCCACGGCGTGCTGCCCGCCCGGGACGGCTGGGCCGCGAGCGGCTCGGGCACCACCGGCGGCCGGGCCGCGGCCGCGGCACGCGTCTTCACCGTCTCCACCCGCGCCGAGCTGGCGAGAGCCCTGGCCGCGGGCCCGGCCGACGCCCCGCGGATCGTCCGTGTCAAGGGCCTGATCGACGCCGGCACCGACGACAGCGGCAAGCCGCAGAGCTGCGCCGACTACGCCGCGGGCACCGGCTACTCGCTCGACGCCTACCTCAAGGCCTACGATCCAGCCGTCTGGGGCCGCACCAAGGTGCCGTCCGGCGCCCAGGAGAACGCCCGCAGGACGGCCCAGGCCAGGCAGGCCGCCCGCATGGTGTTCACGGTGCCGGCGCGGACCACCGTCATCGGCGTGCCCGGCACCGGAGCGGGCATCACCGGCGGCAGCCTGGTGGTGAAGAACGCCGACAACGTGATCATCCGCAACCTGTCGCTCACCGACGTCCGGGACTGCTTCCCGCAGTGGGACCCGACCGACGGCTCCACCGGCAACTGGAACTCCGCCTACGACGCCGTCAGCCTGCGCGGCGCCACCCATGTCTGGGTCGACCACAACAGCTTCTCCGACGCCCCGCACCCGGACTCCGCCAATCCGGTCCGCTTCGGCCGCGAATACCAGGTCCACGACGGCGCCCTCGACATCACCAACGCCTCCGACCTGGTCACCGTCGGATACAACACGTTCAGAAACCACGACAAGACCATGCTGATCGGCAGCAGCGACAAGGACACCAAACTGCGGGTGACGCTCCACCACAACGTCTTCCAGGGCATTGTCCAGCGCGCCCCGCTCGCCCGGGTGGGCCAGATCCACCTGTACGACAACTACTACGACACCACGGCGTCGGAGGGCTACACGCACAGCTACAGCGTCAACTCCCGCGCCGGCGCTCAGGTCGTCGCGCAGAACAACCACTGGAAGCTCTCCTCCGACCGGAAGACCTCCCAGCTGTTCAGCGGCGACGGCACCGGAGCCGTCGCGGGCAGCGGCAACCTGGTCGACGGCGTCCCCGTGGACCTGGTCGCCGCCCACAACTCCGCCAACCCCGGCAAGAAGATCAAGACCACCGTGGGCTGGCGGCCCACCCTCACCGCCGGACTGGAACCCGCCGCCGGACTGCCGGCGAAGCTGGCGGCCGAGGCGGGCGCCGGCGTCCTCACCGAGACCGGAGGCAAGGGTCCCGCCCCGACCCGGCCCGCCCCGACGGGTCCCGCCCCGACCGGTCCGGTCGGCGGCCGTACGCTGACGGTCGCCGCCGACGGCTCCGCGGCCCACCGTTCCGTGCAGGCCGCCGTCGACGCCGCCACCGCGGGCGACACCGTCCTCGTAGCACGCGGCACCTACCGGGAGACGGTGAACGTCCCCAACTCCAAGCACGGGCTGACCCTCAAGGGAGCCACCGGAAACGCCGAGGACGTCGTCATCACCTACGACAACGCCTCCGGCACGCCGAAGCCCGGAGGCGGTACGTACGGAACGGCGGGCAGCGCCACCGCGACCTTCTCGGCGAACGACATCACCGTTACCGGTATCACGGTCGAGAACACGTGGGAGAGGTCGGCGCACCCGGACGTCAGGGACACCCAGGCCGTGGCCGTCAACGCGTCCGGCGACCGCCAGAGGTACCTCAACTCGCGTTTCATCGGGCACCAGGACACCGTCCTCAACTGGGCTCCCTCGGCCACCGGCCAGTACCGGCAGTACTTCCGCCACTGCTTCATCGCGGGTGACGTCGACTTCGTCTTCGGCAACGCCACCGCCGTCTACGACCACGTCAACATCACCCTGCGCGACCGGGGCGCCGCGGCCGGCGGACTGGGCGGATACCTCGCCGCCCCGAACACCGACGTGGCGAAGCCGTACGGGATCCTCATCACCGACAGCACGATCAGCAGCCCCGCCCGGCCCGGGACCTACTACCTCGGCCGGCCCTGGCACCCCGGCGCGAGCGCGGTCGGCCAGCTGGTCATCCGCAACACGAGCCTGCCCGCAGCCGTGAAGACCGACGGGCCCTGGACCGACATGGGGGGCTTCTCCTGGAAGTCCGCCCGGTTCGCCGAGTACGCCAACACGGGCCCCGGCGCCGGCACCGGAGCCAACCGGCCCCAGCTCGGCCCGGACCGGGCCGCGACCCACACCGCCCGCGCCTACCTGGCCGGCACCGACGGCTGGAACCCGACGGGCTGATGGGCGCCACAGTGCGGACCGGGCCCGGGCGAACCGAGGCGTCAGAACGGGCACTCGAACGGACTGCTACGCTCCGGCACCTGCCTGAGAACGCCCCCGTCGCACCGAGAGGCCGTACCGAGGCCATGACCGAAGACGAGGGTGCCGCGGCCTTCCACGCGTTCTTCGAACGCCACCACGCCGAACTCTCCCGGCTGGCGTACCTGCTGACCGGAGAGGCGGACGCCGCCGACGACCTCGCCGCGGACGCGATGGTCGCGCTCTGGCACCGCTGGGACCGGGCCTGCCGCGCCGATTCCGCGGCTGCCTACGCCCGCGGAATCGTCGCCAACCTCGCCCGCAGCCGGATCCGGAGCACGGTGCGCGAGCGGCGGCGCGTCCTGCTGTTCTGGTCGCACCGCCCGGAGCGGACCGACGGCCCGGACATGGCCGCCGTCATGGACGTACGGGCCGCACTGGACACGCTGCCGTTCCGCAAACGCGCCTGCGTGGTACTGCGGTACGCCTTCGACCTCTCGGAGAAGGACACCGCGGCGGCGCTCGGGATATCGGTGGGTACGGTGAAGAGCCAGACCTCGAAGGGGACGGCGGAACTGCAGCGGCTGCTCGGTGCCCGGGCTGCCGACGAGCTGGTGGGAAGGGGAAGCCGGTGACCGACGAACTGCGCGGCCTGCTGCGCGAGAGCGCCGAAGCCCACCTGCCCGACCGGGCCCGCATGCTGGCCCGGGTCGAGCGCGGCACGGCCCGCCCCGGCACCGCCCGCCGGCCGAGGGGCCGCGAGCGCACCAGCACCCTGTCCTGGCCGAAGATCCTCCTCGCGACCCTGGCCACCGCCGGAACCCTGACGGTGAGCGCCCTCACGGTGGTCGCCGTCGTGCACACCCCGGACCCGCCACGGAATCCGGCGGCCGCCGCGCCGTCCGCCGCCGGCCGCGCGGCGTCGCCGACGCAGGGCAGCCGGACCGAGGACGGTCCACTGTGGGCCGACGGATCCGTCGACCCCCACAGCAACGCCTACTGGGCACAGAGCAATGTCACCCTCAAGACGAGGGAGCCGCTCACCGCGCTCGTCGTCGAGTTGCGCATCGCCGTCACCGAGGGGGTGAAGGACACCGGGAGCTGGCGAACCCGCCCCGCCGAGGACTTCGACCTCTCCGCCCGCACGGAAGGTGGCTTCCTCGTCTACCGGTGGACCCTCAGACCCGGCAGGACCGTCCCGCCCGGCGAGCACGTCTTCGCCGGCCAGTACGACCACGCCACCGGCGGACGCGATGCGAAGGACGACACGTACCGGATCGACGCCACTGCGGGTGCTGCGCAGAGCGGAGCAGCCGTGTGGGGCGGGTTCGCGTAGGGAGCGGCGGGACCGTCGAGTCCGATCGGCCGAGTGAAGGGGGCAGGGACCGGGGTCACTTCGGCGGGGCGTCGATGACGGTGCCGATGGGATTCCAGCCGTGGGGCCCGGAGGGGTCGCCTCCGGCGAAGAGGTGGACGCCGACGCTGCCGTCGGAGTCGGTGAGGAGGTAGTCGGCGTGGCTGTCCTTGTCGAAGTCGACCAGTTGGACTCTGCCGTGGTCGGTGGTGAGGCCGGTCGCCGTCTGCCCGAGGTACTGCCAGCCACCGTGGCCGTCCCCGCCTCGGTTGAGGTAGGTGGTGACCCTGCCGCCGGGGCCGATCATCCAGTAATCGGCCCTGCCGTCGCCGTCGTAGTCGGCCAGTCGCACCCGGGTCCGGTCCGTCGTGGTGCCGGTGGCGACCTGGCCGATGTCGTGCCATCCGGTGTTGCCCGCAGCGTCGCCGCCGCGGTTCAGGTGCGCGTGGACGGCGCCGTTGTCGGCGATCGTGAGGTAGTCGCCCCTGCCGTCCCCGTCGAAGTCGGCAACGCGGACCTGTTCGGGACGGGGTGTGGTGCCGGTGGCGACCTTGCCGATGCTCTGCCACCCGCCACTTCCCGCCGCGTCGCCGCCGCGGTTGAGCCACACGTCGACGGACCCGCCGGAGTTGACGACCCAGTAGTCGGTCCTGCCGTCGCCGTCGAAGTCGGCCAGATGCACGAGGGCACGGTTCTTCGTGGTGCCGGTGGCGACAGCGCCGAGCGCCTTCCAGCCACCGCCCGGCTTCCCGCCCAGGTTGCGCCATACCCGCACTTCACCGCTGTCCGCGATGGTGAGGTAGTCGGGGCGTCCGTCGCCGTCGAAGTCGGCCCACCGCACAGGGCCGGTGCCGCCCGATTCCGTACCGGCCCGCGGCACGCGCGGCCGCACGGCCCAGCCGTCGTTGACGGCCTGCTCCAGGCCGCCGTGGTAGGCCAGGGCCATCTTGCGGTAGCCGGCGTCATTGGGATGAAGGTGATCGGGCAACTCGGCCGCGACGTCGAGGCGGGGCGGTTCGACGAACCGGAACCGCTCGCCCCGGACGCGGCGCTCCGGTTCCGCACCACGGAGGGCGGCATTGAAGTCGCGCGTCTGCTGCTCGAGCCCCGGGGTGTCGACGAGCAGGCCCTGGACGATGACGGTCACACCGGGGCGGTTGGCCACGATGCGGTCGACGAGTTCGGACAGGCGCCGTGCGGCGTCCGCAGGGTCTGCGCGGTGCGTGTTGAGGTCGTTGATGCCCAGGTGCAGGAGGATGACATCCGGGTCGGCGGCGGTCTGCCACCGGTCGATGTTCGAGCGGACGTCATCGATGGTCCAGCCGCTGTGACCCTCGTTGTCGGGGTCGCCGACGTTGCCGAAGGACCCGGAGCCGACGAAGTCGGGCGTGAAGCGTGACTGGCCTTCCATCAGGTGCCAGAGCTCGGATCGGTATCCCGCGTCATTGGAACTGCCCCAGCCTGCGGTGATCGAGTCACCGAGCGGCATGATCCTCACCAGTGGTGGGGCGGGTGGGACGGCAGCGGTGGCCGGCGGCGCGCTGGGGCCGAGTGCGGCGGCCCCCGCCAGCAGGACGAGGCCGAGTGGGGTGATGCGCTTGGTCACTGGTGTCGGTCCTTCGGCGAAAGGGCAGCGTTTCCGCGGTGATCGGCGGCGGACGTCTCCGATGAGTATCGGGGACGAAGGAGCCCGCCGTCCGTCCTCAGGGCAATGGTGAGGGAACGGACGGCGGGCCGTACATCCCGGGACCGGTCGGCACGCGCGCCGATGTCCTGGGACGTGGGATCAGGCGCCGTTTCGCCGGCGGCCGGCCCCTCCGGCTGATGGCGGGAGGGGCCGGCCGCCGGGTGTGTCACGGCCTGTCGGCAGGGCTGGTCACAGGTACCAGCTCTGGGTCGCGAAGGACGGGTCGGACGAGTGCGCCCACTGCTGGGCGGCCGCGCCGTTGGCCAGGCTGGAATCAGCGATCTCGAGGGTCTTGCCGCTGTTCACGTTCCTGATGTCCAGGCCGACGGTGCTGCCGGCCTGCTTGATCGTCCAGAGCATGGTGGGGATGTCGCGGCAGGTGTACTGCTGCGCACGGGCCCCGTTGTCCTTGCTGGAGTTGATGATCTCCAGGCACTTGCCACTGTTCACGTTGACGATCTGGTGGACACCCGCGGTGGCCGTCGGGCGGAACTCCCACTTCGCGCCGGCCTGCGTCCCGCAGGTCCACTGCTGGGCGACGGCACTGTTGTCCTTGCTGGAGTTGACGATCTCCAGGCACTTGCCGCTGTTCGCGTTGCGGATCTGACCGCCTGCGGGCAGGGGAAGCGGAGAGGGCCAGGCGTTGGTGCCCAGGGCGATGGCGCCCTGGCCGGTGCCCTTGTAGAAGTTGAAGCGCTGCTGGTTGCTCCACAGGCCGCCGAGGTCGGTCCTGCCGTCGCCGTCGAAGTCACCGGCCAACATGACGGGCATGTTGTTCCAGGTCTTGTCGGGCCAGATGGAGGCGCCGGCGTCGAGACCGCCGGCGGCGTTGCCGCTGTAGCGGCGCAGGGCTCCGTCGGAGGCGATGGCGACGATGTCGTCGCGGCCGTCGTTGTTGAGGTCACCGGAGGTGATCTTCTGTACGGAGAGCCACGTGGTGTCCGGCCACATCTTGCGGCTCTGGCCGCTCAGCACGCCATCGGCACCGGTGGAGTAGGCGTGCAGAGACCCCTTGGCGTCACCCGTACCCCAGACGGCGAGCAGCCCGTCGCGGTCGGAGCCCGCCGTCCGGTACCGCTCGAGCTGGCGCATGGCATCCCAGTTGGTGCTCCCGCCGGTCCACATCACCTTGCCGGCGGCCAGGGTGCCGTCAGGCCGTCCCGCGTACAGGCGCAGCGCGCCGTCGCTCCAGACGGAGGCGATGTCGGTGAACCCGTCGCCGTTGAAGTCGCCCCCGATGATCTTCTTGGCGGGACCCCAGGTGCCGTCGGCCCGCCACAGCGGGCGGCCGTACTCGAAGGTGCCGTCGGGACGGCCGGCGAAGGTGTGGAGGTTTCCGTCGGTGGTGACGGCGGCGACATCGGTACGGCCGTCGTTGTTGAAGTCGCCCGAGCCCATCACCTTGGTGACGTTGGGCACCAGGGCCGGCAGACGCACCGCGGGGGTGGTCCTGCGGACCTGGTCCACCCAGGCCGCCACGTCGTCGACACGGACAGCGAGCGCCCCGGTGCGGGTCTCGGCCGCATCCGTGCCCAGGCAGCCACCCTGCCAGGAACGCGAGTTGACTGCCGCCAGCTCCAGACCGCCGTCCTTCTGGCGCAGAGCCGGGCCACCGGTGTCACCCTTGCAGACCACCGCGTCGCCCGACGCGTCCAGGCCGAGCGCGCCGCCTTCGGCGGAGGCCACGGTGAAGGCCCCCGTGTGCGCCTTGTTCGGGACCCACTCGGACTTCGTCCGCCCGAAGCCCAGCGAAGTGAGCTGATCGCCGATCGCCGGGGCGGTGGTGGCGACCTTGACCGGTTCCACCCCGACGACGCGCCAGCCGAGCTTCACCATCACCAGGTCGCGGTCCGCGTGAGGCACCAGTTCCACGGCCTCGACCTCGGTGCCTGTGGACTGGGTGAGATCGGTGCGGCCCACCGTCACTGTCGTCTTCACGGCAGGCTTGCCGGCCGGGACCGGTGTGGAGCCGTTGCGGAAACAGGACGCGGCGGTGATCACCCACTGGGCGTCGACCAGAGCGCCCGAACAGGCCGCCCTGTCATCCATGGTGAGCTTCGCTGCGAAGGCGTAGCCGTTGCTCGGTGCATCGCTCCCGTTGAGGGCCGTGGCAGGACTCGCGGCGAGGAGGCCGCCTCCCACCGTGGTGGCGACCAACGTGGCAGCCCACGCGCGGCGTGAACTGTTTACGGGCATATCAATCCTTGTCGTGTGGAAACGAGCAGTGCCTGGACGGGCGGTGCGGAGTGTTACCGCGTGGCGGTGGCGGTGAGGTCGGTCGGCGTGGTGAGGGTGCCGGGTACCTGGCGCGAGGTGGTCCACTTGCCCAGGGTGGTGTCGAGGGTCGTGCTCTGGACCTTGCCGGCGGCGCCGATGGCGTAGACGTTGATGTTGCCGGCGGCGGAGGCGCTGGAGAGGCGGGTCAGGCCAGTGCCGCCGATCTTGGTCCAGGACGGCTTGAAGGCGCCGGCGAGGTAGTCGCCCGCCTGGCCGTAGAGGGCGCCGTCGGAGCCGATGACCTGGATCTGGACGGTGGCTCCGACACGGGAGACCGTGATGTCCTTGGCGCCGGTGATGCCACCGGGGATGTCGCCCCAGTTGTTCCAGGTGTTGCTGCGGGTGTCGAGGTCGCGGCCGTAGACCTTGCCGCCGGCGATGCCGTAGAGGCGGACGTAGGGGCCGGCCTTCACGGAGGTGAGGCTGGTCAGTCCGGTGAACCCCGGGACGGCGGCCCAGTTGTTGTTCCAGCGGCCGGCGTTGTAGTCGCCGACCTGAGTGTGCAGGTCGCCGTTGGATCCCACGATCTGCACGTACAGGACGTTGTCGATCATGGTGGCGGCGATGTCCTTGACACCTACGGCGCCGCCCGGCACCTCGGTCCAGTTGCCCCAGACGTTGGTGGCCGGGTTGTACTCGCGGTCGTAGACCCTGCCGCCGGCGACACCGACGTAGCGGATCGTGCTTCCGGTGTCGACGCTGGTCAGGTTGGTGATCGGGAGGCCGCCGACGCTGTTCCACTGGGCCCCGAACGCGCCGGTGGACAGATTGCCGTTCTGGATGGCCAGCGCGTCGGTCGCCGTCGCGGCCAGCGTCACCTTGGAGGGTGCGGCCAGGATCGCGGCGGACACGTCGGTGGTGCCGGAGATACCGCCCTTGAGTTCGTGGAACGCGCTCCAGGTGCCGGTGCCCGCGTCGAGCCGAGCATTGTTGATCCTGCCCGCGGCGTCGGTTGCGTAGAGTTCGACGGCGTTGCCCGAGGGGGCGCTGGTGATGTTCGTCAGGCCGGTGCCGCCGACCCTGCTCCATGCGTCGTTCCAGCGGCCGGCGTCGTAGTTGCCGAACTGGGTCCACAGGGCGCCGTCAGCGCCGACGATCTGCACCTGGACGTTGTTGCCGATCATGCTGGAGGCGATGTCCTTGACGCCGGCGGCACCACCGGGCACCTCGCCCCACGGGCTCCAACTGTTGTTGCGGGTGTCGAAGTCGCGCCCGTAGACGCGCCCGTCGGCGACGGCCTGGACGCGCACGACGGGACCGGCGGGCGCGCTGGTGACGCGGGTCAGCCCGGACGCTCCGACCGCGGCCCACCGGTCGTTCCAGCGGCCGGCCCGGTAGTCGGCGACCTGCGAGTGGAGGTTGCCGTCGGCGCCGACGATCTGCACGTGGACGCTGGTGCCCACCAGAGAGGCGGCGATGTCCTTGGCGCCGGCGGCGCCGCCGGGCACCTCGCCCCAGCCGGACCACTTGCCGTTCGCCGCCAGGTCGAGGTCCTGGCCGTAGACGCGGCCGTCGGCGATCGCGTAGGCACGCACCGTGTCGCCGTCGCGGACGGTGGCCACCCGGGACACGTCCTTGCCGTCGACCTTGGCCCAGGACTGGCCGTACTCCCCGTAGCCGAGGTCCCCGAACTGGGACCACATCACTCCGCCGCCGGCGGCCAGCAGGGACACCTGGTTGCCGGTGCGCGGGGCGACGACCGGCTCGATCCATGCCGTGACGTTGTCGGTGCGCGCGGCTATGGCGCCGGTACGGGTCTCGGTTTCGGGTGCTCCGAGGCAGCCGCCCTGCCAGGAGCGGCTGTTGATGCCCACGAGCTCACCGGCGGCGTTGAGGAGGGGGCCTCCCGTGTCGCCCTTGCAGAGGGCGTCGGTGCCCTTGCCGGTGATCGAGAGCGTGGCTGCGTCGGAGGAGTTCGCGGTGAACGCGCCGGTGTGCATCTTGCCCGGCACCCAGTCCGTCTTCGTCCGCCCGAAGCCGGCTGCCGCCAGGTCGACGCCGGCCGCCGGAGCGGCGGTGGCGAGCCTGACCGGAACGACGTCGGTGACGGGGGCGGCCAGCCGGCCCAGGACCAGGTCGCGATCGGTGGCGCTCGCGGAGACCTCCACGATGTCGTGGGCCTGCCCGGAGAAGGTGGCGGTGGTCTTCCGCGCGGGCTTTCCGGCCGAGACCGGGCCGCCGGGTGTGGTGGCCAGGCAGCTGGCAGCCGTCAGGACCCAGCGGGGGTCGACCAGGACCGCGCTGCAGCCGCGGCTGTTGGTCTCGTCGCCGATGACGAGTGCCGCGGTGAAGGCGTACCGGCCGGCCGGTGCTTCGGGACCCGTGAGGGCCTGGGCAGGGGCAGCCGATACGAGGCCGGCCGCGACGGCGGTGGCCGTCACGAGCAGACCGGTCGCCCGCGTGGGCAGGGGACGAGTTTCAGGCATGATCTTCTTTCGGAGTAGGAAAGCTTGCCGATCTCGTCGGGTGTGGTGCCCGACGAGCGAATGGGGTTTCCCCGGTGGTGACTACTTGGAAGTCCTGATCTCCAGAAGCATGAAATCGCGGCCCTTTTCGTCCGCGGTTTCGCCCACTGCCGTCCAGGCGTTCTTGTCCACGTTGAACGACTTTTCCTCGGTGCCCGTGGTCATGTTGACCTGCGAGGCGTATTCATTTCCCTTGATTCCGAACACCGACGGAATCTCCAGGCTCAGGTATCCCTTGTTCCCGGTCGTCCGGAAGCACACCTTCTCGTTCTTGTGGGAGAAGACCTCCATCAGCTCAGGTGCGCCCGTGCACTCGGCGAGGAGAATGTGTCCGTCCCCGCTCTTGAGCTTGATCTTCTGCTCCGCGAGGATTTTGTCGGCGTTCGGATAGGCGAAGTCCTCGATGGCGTAGCCCGGGCCCTCGTCGGCGATCGACTGCGTCGCGAGACCCTCGGTGCCAGATCCGCCGGTCACTCCGGCCACAGCAGCCCAGGTCAGAGCCCCGGCTCCGAGAGCCGCGCCGACGGTCCGCAGGAATGAGCTACGTGCCTTCATCTTCGTCCTTAGTGTCGATCCAGGTGATTCGCGGGCGCACGTGAATGCGCTGCGAGTGAAATCCGCGAGCCTGAATGTGGAGCCCGCGCGTGATGGTGAATATCCCCGGGTGCGGCTGGTCGGCGCACTTGGAACGGGATTGCTTCCCGGTTTGCGCAAGTGGCTGACGATCTTCTGAATGAAACCAAGACATTTGCGTTCCAGCCAATGAGATAAAAGCCCCATGTAGGGGCATATCTACCATCGCTGGCGTGACTTGCGCCACGCTTCGGAATGGTTGTATCGATTTTTCGAAAATCCATAGTCGAGATCCAGCCATCTTTCGGCTGCGGTGGCGATCGGGTTCTATTCGAGTGTGTTCCTGGCGTGTGTCCTGCATATGGTCGAGTCATCCCCGTCCCCGATGAAGAGTCTCGGGCGGGATTTAGCCTCGGCCTCGACGAGGAATCACAGCCAGAGAGGTTCTTCCGTGCAGGAAACATTTTGGAGTCGGCGCCGATTCGCCACCGCTATGGCGGCCGGCGCGGCAGCTGTCTCGACCCCGCTGCTGCTCTCCACCCCGGTCCGGGCAGCGCCCGGCGCGACCGCCGCTGCGGCCGGCGACGCGCTGGCGCTTCCGGACACGGACCGGGCCAAGGTCGTCAAGGCGTGGATTCTGGGCGGCCGTTCGGTCAAGGCCGCGGCTTCCTACGCACTCGGCGGTACCGATCAGGAGATCACGACCTTCCTGGCCGAGCAGTTGCCGAAGTCCACGCGCATCGACAACCGGGTCACCGCGTTCACCTACCTCGGCTACGGGGGCAAGAGTGTCGGGAGGGATGTGTCCGCGGCCCTCAACGGGGGTGACGAGGCGGTAGCCGCGTTCGTCAAGGACGGCTTCCGCTCCTCGGTCACCGAGGACATGCGGGTCCTGACCCTCAGCGTCATGGCCAACGGTGGAAAGAGCATCAAGCGGGACGGCAACACCGCGCTGAGCTCCGGCACCGACCAGGCGCTGGAGCAGTTCCTGCTCACCGGCCAGTACAACGCCAGGCTCGAGGACATGCGGGTGGAGATCGTCCGCAGCCTCGCCACGGCGGGCCCGGAGCTCAAGAAGTACGCGAACCGGGCCCTGAGCGGGACCGCGAACGACGTGCAGTGGTACCTCGACACCGGCCAGCACATCGCGCGGGCCCGCGACCAGGAGTCGGCCACGATCGGGCAGTTGGTCGCCATTGTCGAGCGTGAGAGCGCACGGGCACGGGAGCAGACGGATCTGGCCGTCGACGCCTCCGAGCGTGCGACGAAGGCCGCGGGCAAGGCCAAGGAGGCCGCTGAGAAGGCCGCGGCGGAAGCCGCCGCGGCCAGGGACGACGTGCGCAGGTCGGCCGAGGCCGCCCGGCAGGCCGCCACCGCCGCGAGCGGCGCGGCGTCCGCCGCCCGTACGGCCATTCGTGCCTCGTCCGCCGCCGTCCAGGCGTCGCAGCGTGCTTCCTGGGCGGCAACGGCCGCCTCCCAGGCGGCCGCCGCTGCCGGATCGGCCGCCACGCGCGCCTACCACGCTGCGATCGCCGCGTCGAAGGACGCCTCGAAGACGAACGAGGCGAAGAACGCGGCTGTCGCCGCGCGTGACGCCGCCGCGAAGGCCTACTCCGCGGCCAAGGCGGCCGATGACGCGGCCGTCGCGTCCGAGCAGTCCGCGAACGCCGGCCTGGCCGCCGCCGACGCGGCGCGTGACGCGGCTGCCGCCGCCAAGGCCTCCGCCCAGGCGGCCGAGGCCTCCGGTGTCGCCCAGGGTGAGGCGGCCGAGGCCAAGCGCCAGGCCGAGATCGCCTCCTCCGCCGCCAACCAGGCGACCAACGCGGCCTCCTCGGCCCAAGCACTGGCCTCGACCGCCGCACGTGCCGCGCGTACCGCCAACCGGGCGGCCACATCCGCGGCCGGGCACGCGGAGAAGGCCGCGGACGCCGCTGAAGAGGCCGTCAAGTACGCGGGCCAGGCAATCGACTTCGCGAACAAGTCCACCGCCTACGCCAACGCAGCGGTCAATGCCGCCAATGCCGCCACCCAGGCCGTCGCAGACGCCATCGAGGTGGAGAAGAACGCCCGCGCCGCCGAGGCCGCCGCTCTGGCCGCCGACAAGCTGCAAGGCATGAAGGAGGCCGCGCAACTCGCCATCCTGGACAAGGCCGAACGTGCTGCCGCCCTGAACAAGCGCACCCAGGCGCAGCAGACCGCCCAGGCCACCAAGGACCTGATCGCCAGGGCGGAACAGGCCCTCGGCAACGACGACCTCACCGCCGCCGCCGCCGTCGGCCGCCAGGCAGCCGTCGCGCTGCTGAACTCCAGCGGCACCTGGACCCGTCAGGCCGCCCGCTTCGCACTCGCCGGGTCCGACTATGACGTCCACTCCTGGATCGACCTCGACCGGATGCTCGCCGAGTCCCAGGACGACCGCGAGACCACCCTGTTCATCGCACAGGTCGCCGAACCGGCCGTGGCGAGGGCGGCGGCCCAGGCCCTCGCCGGCGGCACCCCCGCGGTGGGGGACTTCAACACCTCCGGTGTGATCAAGTCGCGCGCCCAGGACAACCGGGTCAACATCCTGAAGATCCTGAACGCGAAGCCCGGCAAGGCCGTCACCAAGGCCGCGAACGACGCGCTGAACGCGAACACGCCCGAAGCCCTCCAGAAGTTCTTCGACGAGGACCTGCCCAAGGCCGTGGAGGAGGACGACGCCGTCAGGACCATGAAGGTCATCGCCAGCGGCGACCTGTACTCCAAGGCATACGGGGAGGTCGCCATGTCGGGCCCGGCATGGATGCGCCGGAACTTCGTGGAAGCCGTTCAGCACCGAGCGGCCCAGCTCGACTTCGACTCCCTCAGCCACGCAGCTGCCATGCAGGCGACCATCGCGGCCGCGGCGAAGCTCGCCCAGGAGGCGCAGAAGGACGCGGCGCTCGCCTCCCAGGTCGCGGCAGTCGCCCGGGACGCCGGCGAGAAGGCCCAGGAGTGGGCCCAGAAGGCCGTCGATTCGGCGAACCTGGCCAAGGGCTTCGCGGACCAGGCCCGTCAGCACGCGGACGCGGCGGACAAGTCCGCCGCCGACGCACAGGCTTCGGCGAACAAGGCCAAGGACGCCGCCGCCACGGCCCAGAGCGCCTCCCGTGCGGCCAACCACTCGGCCAACCGCGCCGTCGACGCGGCCCGCAGTGCCCTCGCCTCCTCGTACAGTGCCCAGGCCTCCGCCGCCAGCGCCCACCAGTCCGAGCTCGCCGCCGGACGCGACGCCAAGACCGCTGCCAACGCCGCCGCCGAAGCACGCCAGATCGCCGCGGACAAGCGGACGGCCGAGGTGCGGGAAGCCGCACGCGTGGCCGCCGAGCAGGCGCAGAAGGACCGCGACGCGAACCGCAATCCCTCCGACACGACGAACAACGACACGGTCAACCCCAAGGGAAGCCAGTCCGGCAAGGACGAATGGTGGAACGACGCCAAATGGTGGGCTGACACCGCGGACAAGGTGAGCATGGCCGCAGGACTGCTGGCGGCAGGTTTCGCCGTCTCATGCGTGTTCTTCCCGGCGGCACCCGTTCTCGGCAGCATCGCCGCCGTCTGCCTCGGCGTCTCTGTGGTCGCCGCCGGAGTCAGCGCCATCGCCACCGGAATCGAATACGGCTTCACCAGCGGCGAATTCGCATCGTCCGCCGGCCGCTCGGCACTGGGGCTGGTCACCCGCGGCGGCGGACGTGCCGCCGTTGCCGTGGCCAAGCCGGTCGTCCGCACCGTGGAAAAGGCCACCGGGGCCGCATCCAAGGTGCTCTATGACCTCGTCCACTGACATCTGATCCATCACCTCCTCCCCCTGGCCGTGCAGACTCCTTCGCCACCGGAATTCGGTCACGGGTCGGGGCTGACGAATCGGCCGGCAGCGAAACGTTTCGGCAAGTCGGAATACCCGACACGGCCGACTTCGCTCGCCGGCCGGTTCCCCGGGTGCGGAGCAATTCCCGCCCCGAGTGACAGAAGGCGATCCGGATCGATCGATCGCACGACCCGTCAGATGCCGCTCGGGGCGGCTTCCTACAGAGAGAAGACATGATTTCACCACGCAGGAGACGAATACTTCCCGGTCTCCTCCTCGCATTGAGCCTCACCGCGACCGGCACCGCCGCCGCCGACGGCCACGTCGCATCAGCCTCTTCGCCGACCTCCGTTGCGCCGACCACCGTTGCGCCGGGCGATTCGACCGCCGTTCCCGTCCCGGCCAAGACCCAGCCCGCCACGGTGAACTCCGAGGAGAAGTGCGAGCCCACGCCGGCCGACTCCGGTGAGCGCAAGGCGGGCGCCGTGCAGGCCTGTGTCACCACGATCGCCACGCCGGTGACCCCGGTCTGGCGGAAGTCCCGCGCCGCCGCCGCGCCGCCGGCCGCTGCCTCTGCCGCTGCTGCTGCCGCCGACACGGGCAGCTGCACGATCACAACCCGCGGGACGTGGTGGCACAGCCGCTTCGGGTACTGCGTTTACAGCCTGACCGTGCTGTACACGCTCAGGGACACCAACGGCAGGGAGGTCGGCACCGGAACGCTGAACGTTTCGAGCAGCGCCGTCCTGCCCGCCAAGGGAACGAAGTGGAAAGAGAAGGTCGCGGTCACCATGACCGGTGCGACCGGAGCCGTCACGACCGTGAACGTGAAGTTCAGGGCTGCCTGTTCGGCCGGTTGCAAGGCCACCACGCCTGCCCCGTGGCTCACGAAGGGCAATCTGATCAAGGACCAGGTCATCAGCGGCGACGTGGCCTACGAATCCACCCCGGGGGCCGGGACTGCGGTCGACTTCACCACGTCGTACCTGATGTACGTCACGTCTCCCGGCGCCCAGATCACGGACCCGAGCGCCTCCTGGGACAATCCGGAGAAGATCCGCTGCGACGACGACGTCCGTGACACCGCCGCCACCGGAACGCCCGACCCCGGCTGCGTCGTGCCCAGCGTCATGCCGGTCGTCAGGATGAGCGACCAGCAGTACCCGGCGGGCGCGGGGGCCGCGGCGGCCGGCTATCTGTGGGCCCAGAACAACCTCCCCAACGGCTGGGGCCGCGCCAAGCCGCTGACGCGGACAAAGGACGACGTGGCCGGTCGGAGGGATCGGACCTGCGCAGCCTTCCAGGCCCGAACGGACCTCGTGCCGACCGACAGTTGCGGAGACTTCCCCTTCTGGCACACCGTTGAAGGAGGAACCGACGGCGCTCAGTGCGCCGAGATCCTCCCCCGTCACAGCGCCCGTGGGTGGGTCATCGACGTACTGGACGGCGGCACAAGCAGCCCTTGCGTGCGCGCTCACGTCCCGCTTGATGACAACAAGGCCGCTGAGGCTCAGCTCTTGGAAGGCTTCGCGAGTCAGCGCGTGGTGAAGGGCGATCAGTTCAAGGTGGAGATATCCGGCTCGATCGCCGAGCCGCAGGCCGTATGTCGGCAGAAGACTCCGGCCGGGGCGTTCGCATCCGGCAACGGGTGGATCAAGAACACCACCGAATCGGTTCCGCACATCAACATAAAGACCTCCCCGCCCGGTCCGCCCGGTGTTCGGGCCTCCGTGGCCCAGGCCTGCCTGGGTACGGTGACAGTAGAGGGCAGTCATGCGAAGGGGGACATCACCGGCTGGGAGGACGCCGAGTTGTTCCGCCAGGCCAGCTCGTCCACAGCCGGGCTCGCCCGGTGCCACCTGATCGCCAACATCCTCGGTGGAACGGGCGCGGTACTGGACGGCGGGCAGATCAACCTCGTCCCCTGCTGGCAGTCGGGGATGAACACCGGAACGCCCAGCATGCGGACCTACGAGACCCTTGCCCAAAAATCGGTGAAGCCGGTGAAGGACGGCGGCATCCTCGGTCCGAATGACGCGATCTTCTACCAGGTGACGCCCCACTACCAGAACAGCGACAGCACGATTCCTCAGGGCGTCACGATGTCCGCCAAGGTCGAGCGTTCGGACGGAACATCGCAGCCGCTGTTCCCCGATATCTACATCTCCAACACCTATAAGAATACTGGGCAGCTGAACCTCGGAAACTAGCCCCATCTGATTCGTGCCATCGGGAGCCAGAATGAGCCGTACCACCCCGCCGCGGCCGGTCGACGTCACCGCGCTCTTCCCTCAGCTGGCCCCGCTGGCGCGCACAGCGACCCGGTTGCATCCCCGCCCCGGGTCACCGACACCGCATGACAGCTCGGTCGGCGGGCCACTGCTGTGGCCCGCCGACGAGCCGTGGCCGCACTGCGACGACCGGCACGAGGGACCGGGCCCGGTTGCCATGGTGCCCGTGGCCCAGCTGTACGTGCGCGACCTACCCCTGCTGCGGCCGCCCGGACGGGCCGATCTGCTCCAGGTGCTGTGGTGTCCCTTCGACCACGAGCCGGATGACAAGCCGCTCACCGCCCTGTTCTGGCGAACCGCCGCCGAGGTCGACGACGTCCTCGCCGCGCCGCCCGAGCCGTTCGAGGTGGAGAACGACGGCTACGTGCCCGAGCCGTGCCTGCTCGCGCCGGAGCAGATCACCGAGTACCCCAACTGTATGGAGCTGAGCGAGGAGTTGCAGCAGCAGCTGGCGGACTGGAGCAGGTGGCAGGCCGCTGGAGTGGACCGCCGCTATGCTCCTGCCCCGGACGAGTTCTACTGGAACGAGCTGTCCGTCGTTCCCGGCTGGAAGGTCGGTGGCTGGACCCGCTGGGGCCTCACCGATCCCGTCCCCCGGCTCTGCCCCGCATGCGGCACCGGGATGGACCCGCTGCTGACCATCGCCTCGTCCGAATGGGCCTCCAACACCCGTAGTTGGATCCCCTACGAGGACCAAGCCCTCTCCACGGCCTCCCTCGACAATCCCCAACCGTGGAACCCGACCCGGCTCGACCTCGCCCGAGGCTACGATCTGCAACTGCACGTCTGCCCGGTGTCCCCGGAACATCCGCACATCGGCCTGATCCAATGAGGACATCCCGTCCGGTGTGACGGTCCCGCCCACATCCGGCCCACACCGGCACTGTGACGGACTCGTGCACGGTCCGGTCCTTGCGTCCGACGGCTACAGGATGCGGTGGATGAGCTGCGGCATCGTCAGCAGTGGCCGTACGGCGCTCGGATCGAGTTGCGAGAACAGCGTGAGCGAGAACGTGAACAGGCGCGCGCGGGTGGCGGGCGGGTCGTTTTCCGTGAGCCAGTCGGACGCGACCTGCCCGACTGTCGCGCCGGTCGACCGGTCCACGACGACATGGGCCAGCGCGATCGGCAGCCGGCTCACGATGCCCGCCGACCCGTCGGTTCCGGCGACGATCTGGAAGCCGTAGCCGACGCCCACCGCGCCGCCCGCGTCGGTGGAGTCGCCGGCGAGTGCGGTGAACGCGGCGGTGAGTGCGTCGTCGAGCGGTCCCAGCCCCGTGAGGTCGACCGGCTCGTCCCAGATGTTCAACGGAGTCACGACATCGGGCGCGACGGCCGGGGCAGTGCGGAACACGAACTGTTCGTCGGTGGGCGGCCCGTCGGGGACCAGACGTGTGTTGCGGCGGACGGTGAGCGTGGCGCGGGCGTTCTGGTACGCCATCACATGCAGCCCCGGCCAGGCCAGCCGGAACTGCGGCCAGCCGGTTGCGGGCAACGGCGGGTCGAACCGGTACGTCCGCGAGTCGCCGACCGGTGCGTCGGGGACGAGCGGGACGACGGTGCCCGCGGCGTCGACATAGGCGACCTCGGGCCACGCGCCGCCGGGGCCGGGCGACGCCGTCACCGGGGTGAGCTCGACGGCGGCGAGGTACGTGGCCCCGTCCTCGACGGTGTAACCGACACGCACGCCGATGGTGACCTCGACAGGGTCGGGACCGGGCATCGCCGCGGGCGGCTCGACGATCGCAGGGCCGGCGGACGGCTCGGTGGCGGCCGGCCCGGGGGCGGGCCACCTGCGGTCCCACGCGTCGGCGACGAGGCGGACGAGGTCGGCGAAGGTCTTCGCGGCGTTGGCGCGCGCCGCGCCGTCGCCCGATCCCGATCCCGATCCCGATCCCGATTCCGGTTCCGATTCCGGTTCCGAGACGTATCCGGCGAGCAGTGACCACAGGCCGTCGGCGACCGAGACGTAGCGGGCCAGCGCGCTCACGACGTCGTCGGCGTCCGCGTCCGCGGGCCCGGCCCCGACGGTGACGTTGAAGGCCGCGGTCACGCGCACCTCGTCCTGCGCCGCGTGCTCGTGCGCGTAGCTGACGGCGTACGTCCACAGCGGCGCGCCGGCGAGTGTCGGCGGCTCCTGCCCGAACGTCGCGCCGGCCGTCTGCCCGAGCAGTACGGGGGACGCCGGATACGCGCGCAGCGGCACCGGCACGTCGGCGCGTCCGAGCGAGGTCCGCAGCGCCGGGGGTTTGGCGTCGCCGGTCAACGGCGGGTAGAAGGCGAGCCACCGGGACGCCTCGTAGCCGCCGATCTGCGGCTCGGCCGCGACGTCGTACTCCAGGTCCAGGAATCCGTAGTCGAGGTCGACGGGGACGTATGCCTGCCAGCGCGGATCGGGCAGGCGCAGGAGGAAGCCGACGTACGACGAGGCGGCGGACAGGTCCGTTTTCGCCGACGACAGGGTGTACGAGGCCCCAGGCGGCGTGGCGAGGGTGCCGTAGAGCCGGGCCGGGCGTCCCCCCACGGTGTTCGCCGGCGGCTCGACGGTGGCGTCGTACTGCACGAGCGCGGCCGCGTCGTAGGCGCGGGAGAGGTTCACCGAGAGCTCGTCGGCGAGCCGCGCGACAGCGGCGGCCTGCGCGGGCACGGCGTGGGGGTCGTCGACGTCGAGGACGGGCCAGAGGCCGCGGGCGACGGCGCGGGAGAGCGTGCGCTTCGCGGCGAGTACCCGAGCCAGCGCGTCGCCGGTCTCGGGGTCGGCGTGCACCGCGGTGGCGTACGCCGCAGTGAGGAACAGGTCGACGTCGGCGAGGAGGCGCCGCGCCCACACCTCGGCGTCGACACTGTCGAAGTCCGTCGGTGTCGCGTCGGAAGCGAGCTTGCCGTCGGGGCCGAGAGCGTGAACCGGCACGGCGTTCCGGCTGACGAGTTCCTTGGACAGCGGCCGCAGGGCGAAGACGCGGGGCATCGTCCGCGCGTTACCGTCCCGGTCCTGCCAGGTCAGGCCGGGCGCGACCTGCACGTCGGTGATGCCGCCCGCCGTGAACGCCACCACGGACAGATCGGTGGCGCCGTCCGGCGCGCGTCCGGTGGCGAGCCGCAGCAGAGGGAACGCTTCCCTGAAGGAGGTCTCGAACTCCGCCATCGTCAGCGATTGCTCCCCCGGCTCGCCGCTGTCCGTGACGTGCGGCGGCACCGGCGCGTCCGCGCGTTCGGCGGCTCCCGAGCCGTCCGCGGTCCGGAACACGGGGTCGACGAGGACGTCGGGCCGCGCCAGCCGCAGGGCGACGGTCAGGGGGAACGGCAGGGTGGTGCTCTCCAGCGGCGGTTCGGCGGGCAGCACCGCGGTGACGGAGACCCGCGCCTGCGGCAGCAGCGCCCTTGCACCGCGCCGGAGGAACGCGACGTCCGCCAGGGCCGCCACCAGGCCGACCGACGTCAGCGCCGCGCCGGCCGCGGCGAAGCGCGTGAGAACGGTGTTGAGGCTGTCGTGCGCTCCCGTGGTGACGGTCACGCCGCCGGCGGTCAGGGCCACGCCCTCCGCGACCAGCCCGGTGACACCTGCGTTCGCCTGCACGAACGCCGTCGGGTCGAGTCCGTACGCCGCCGCCGCGTCCGCGGGAGTCACCTCGGGGCCCGTACCGGCCAGCACAGCGGGCCCGCAGACGAGCAGCGCACCCTCCGCGAGGTAGGACGCCTCGCTCCCGACGGCGGCCACCGTCTGCTCGAACGTCACCTCCCCCTGCGCCGCGAGCCGCTGCCACACCGCGTCGAGGGTGTCGTCGACGGTCGTCTCCGTGGCCACCGGTCCCGCCGGGGTGTCGACGGATACGGTCCGGTACGGGGCGAGGACCCCCGGCATCGCGGCGTTGAGGCCTCCCAGTCCGAGCCCGGTCGTCCCGAACGCGGGGCCGAGCGCGTCGAGCGTGTCGTCGGGCCGCAGGGTGTACGGCACGCGCACCGTCTCGGGCAGGGTGACGCGGCCGGGCAGCACGGCGTCGGTGATGCGACGGCCGGCGTTCGCGGCCAGCAGCAGCGCCGGGGGGCAGGCGTAGCGGTCGGCGAGCTCGTGCAGGGTCTGCCCGGGCGGCACCGTCACCTCCGCGAAGTCGCCGGCGTAGAGCAGCGCGCCCGCCTCGAACAGGTCGGCGGTGGCGCCGTTGGCATCGGCGAGTACGGACCCGGTCGCACCGGAGGCGTTGGCGGCGAGTGTGTCGCCTCCGACGGCGATGTAGTGCCGGGAAGTGAGCGCGGTGTCAGGGGCGAGGATGCCGGCGCGGGTGGCGTTGGCGGCGGCGAGCGTGGCGACGTCCACCTCGTGCCCGAGCGCGGTGTAGGCCGCTGCCGCGTCGGCGAAGGAGTACGGCGGCTGTTGCGGCACCTCGTACGGCACGTCCTCCCACAGGAGGACGAACCCCGGACGCAGTACGCCCGGCGTCGTCGCGTTGTCCGCGGCGAGCAGCCCCGGGAGGGTGTGCGCGGAGGCGGCGACCGCGTCGAGCGGTGCGTCGGGGTGGGCAACGGCGACGGGCGCCGCGGGGATCGTCAGCACGGCGCCGGGTCGCAGCGGGAGGTCTGCGTTCTCCTCCAGCGCGAGCAGCGCCGCGCCGTTCGCCGGGTGGGGCCAGCCGGCAGCGAGTCCGTGGACGAGGTCGTCGGCGCTGCGGCCCTCGGCGAAGACTCCGAACGCGGGGACGGCGGGCGCGCCCGGGCCGAAGAGCACGGCGGCCTCGGTGGTCGCGTTCGCGGTCGCGAGGCCTTCCAGGGAGGCGCCGTACGACGCGACGAGGTGGGCGACGGTCGCCGAGGCGGTGGCCGGTGCGGTGGCCGCGGCGGCGGCCGACGCGAGGAAGCTCGCGGCGGCGTAGCGCCACAGCGGCGTCACGTCCACGGCCAAGGGGGCGGGCGCGCCGTCGGCGCCGGGCATCAGCGTCGTCACGAGGGACGCCTCGGTCCGGCCGCCGGCGAGCTGGTAGTACGCGGTCGCGTAGCGCTCGGCCTGGCGCGCCGCGGCCTGGATCGCGCCCGCCGCCGAGTCGCCCGGCTCCGGCGCCGTGGCGCCCGCCTGCGGAGCGATCGCGACCGTGAGCAGCGGTCCCCCGGAGCCCGAGGTCACCGCGTACGAGAGCGACACCGCGGGCCACTGGGTCAGGGTCAGCAGCGCGTCGGTGTAGCCGGCGGGCGCCTCGACGAGGTACGGCGTCGCCCCGTCCTTCCCGGTGGAGACACCCGTGTTGCCGAGGACGTCGCACAGGCCGAGCGTGATCGCCGCGACCGGTGTCGTCTTCCCGGCGATACCGCGGTACGGGTCCGCCGCGGTGTCCGGCAGGCCCGGCACCGCCGGGGTCGGCGCCGGTGTCGCGGTGCGCGCGTACGGAATGACCTGCTGGAACCGCCAGTGCACCGGGTCGGCCTCGGCGACGGCCCGCCCGAAGCGCCGGGCGCGCGCGAGGCGGTCCCGGTGCCATGCGGGCAGCCCGGTGCCGTCGCCGTCCGCCGGTGGGACCGGCAGGCCGCACGCGCCGAGCGGCGTCGCGGCGTCGTACGTCAGCAGGCTGAACAGCCGCGCGACTCGGGCCTCGGGCGAGTCGTCGTCCGGCGGCGGGGGCTGCGGCAGCGTTGTCGTGAAGCCGGTGAGCCCCTGCGGCACGACGGGCACCATGACGGTCTCGGCGCCCGGTTCGGCCGCCTCGACGTACAGGGCATGCGCCGACGGGTCGAGGCCGGGCGCCAGGACCGCGCAGGTGTCGAAGGGCCGCAGGGTGCGGCCGCCGGGCGCGGGCTCCGCCCGGTCGTCGAGGACGACGAGCAGCGAGAGCCGGGCGAGTCCGTCGGGGTCGAACGCGCCGGGCGGGAGGTCGTCGTCGGTCGCCGAGCGGTAGTGGAGGTAGTAGCCGGTGCCACCGACGACGCTCCCCTGCCAGAGCAGCACGAGGAAGTCCGCCACGTCGGCCAGCGAAGCCGCACAGAGTTGCTGGCCGCTCCCGGGCGCGGCGCCGGCGGGGGGTTTGGACTCGGTGGATTCGTTCGTCTTGAGGACGAAGGTCGCCGAGGTGTCCGCTGCGAGGACCGCGAGCCCCGAGGTGTTGGAGGCGTCGGGCGGCGGTGCGACGGCGAGGAAGGCGACGGCACCGTTGCCGGCGGCCATGTGTGTCCAGAGCGCGAGCAGTACGTCGCGGTCGGTGGTGTCCACGCCGACGAGCTCGTAGACGTGCGCGAGCGTGCCGACCTTACGGACACCGAAGGTCACCGTCGTCGCGAACGTGGAGTCGCCCACGATGTCGCCCGGCTTGGGGGTGAGGCCGGGCGCGGCCGTGCGCACCACGTCGTACGGCATCGTCGGGTGCAGCGCCGCGCGGGCGCGCAGCGCTGCCGGGAACGGCCACAGGCTCGCGCTGCCGGTGGCGGCCGCGTCGCGGCCGGGGACGGGGAGCGCGATGGGGGACTGGAGCTCGATGCGGTGGTCGAGGCCGTAGGTGACAGGTGCCGGCTCTCCCAGGGGCAGCGGCGCGGGCGGGCTGACCGGCTCGACCGTCATGACCGTCGGCGGGTAGAGCCGCAGCAGGTCGGCGTTGGTGAACTCCAGCGTCAGCTCGGAAGTTACCTCGCCGCGGACGACGGCGCCGTCTGCGGTGGCGGACTCGCGCAGCACGAGCCAGTCGGCCGCCGACGTGAGGTCGACGTGCAGGGCGACGGCGTCCGGCTCGGAGGGGTCGGGTGCGGGGCTGTCGAACTGCTGGCCGGTCAGGTCGTGCAGCGGTGTGAGGGCGCCGGTGGCGGCCCGGTGCCCCCCACCGGCGTCGACCGGTGCGGGCACCCGCTGGCCGCTGAGGAGCTGGCGCGACACCAGCCCGGCGACACGCCGCACCGGCTCACCGGTGGTGACGCGGGCCACGATCTGGTCGATGGACGCGGCGGGCACGTGCGGGACGTGCAGCTCCGTCCGGTCGCCGGTGCGTGCGAACACCGGCCGGGTCGCGATCCGTTCGGCGAGGTCGGTCACCGGCAGCGCGTAGTACGCCGCGAGCGCGGCGAGCGTGTCACGGCCGGCGGTCACGGTCGCGGCCACATCCGGCACCGGCACCAGCGCGAGCGGCATGAGGATGTCGGCGGTCGCGACCAGTTGCCCGACCGTTGCGGAGGTGTAGGCGACCGTACGGGCGGCGAGCGCGGCGAGTGTCTCCCGCGGCTGGATCCGGGTCTTCGCCGCGGGGACGGCGAATCCGCTGCCGTCCGGCGTCCGGGTCACCGCGTCGCGGAACGCCGGCCAGCCGGGCGGACCGCCCGTGCCGGTGCCGGCGCTCTGGGCGAGCGCGAGCGAGGCCGCGACGGAGCGCACGCTGTCGCCGGGCAGGGTCGTGTACGTCGCCGAGCGCGACCAGTCGCCGAACGCGACCGGGACCCGCAGCTCGGTTCCGCCGCCCGCGGTGTAGCCGGGGTCGAGGTGGTGGAGTGCCTGGAGGTACCAGTCGAGGCCTTCGACCTCGGCGTCGGGGACGTAGTGCACGAACATCGCCGCCGCCGCCGTGACGGTGGAGGTGAACGCGCCCTGCGTCAGAGTGAACGCCGGGACCTCCAGTACGGCGCCGGCGCGCAGCAGCGCCGCGTCGTCGATCACCTGCGCAATCAGGTCCGGATTGGCGACGCCGAAGCGGAGGGCCACGGCCGCGAGCGTCTGCGCCGCCTCGACCTGGTGGTCCACGGTGCCCAGCGGCAGCGGTTCGGTCACGGTCAGCGGGAAGTCCGCGTTGGCCAGCGCCACCGACTCGGCGCAGACACCCAGCTCGACCTGGAGCACGGTACCCGCGGCGGCGTCCGCGAGGTCCTGTGCCAGGCCGGGGTCGAGGAACGCGAGCTCGGCTGCGGTGGTTCCGAGCGCCTCGGCAACGCTGTCCAGCGTGTCGCCGGCGCGCACGGCGTAGGGGACGGTGACACGGGGGAACTGCGAGGCGATCTCCGCGAGTGACACCGGCGTCGTCGGGGCGGGCACCGTCCAGTCCGCCAGCAGGTCGGCCGCCTCCTGGACGGCGGCCCGCGCGAGTGCGAGGCACCAGTCGCGGAAGACGTACGAGGCGAACGACTCGTACGCGCCGAGCGGGTCGTCGGGCTTCGGCGGGAGCGGGGCCGGCGTCGCGGCGAAGCGTGCGGCGTACTCGGCGATCCCCCACTCGTAGAGCGGGCCGACCTTCCGGTAGGTCGCCAGATCGCGCCCCTGCGCCTGCGGTGAGGTCCACGCGACGAACGGCGGGACCCCGACCACCATGCCCTCCACGTCGGCCGGATTGTCACCCGCCGGACGCCCGGTGACGTCGATATGGAGGTTGGTCGCCAGGAACGTCGCCAGGTCCTCGACGCCGAAGGGCGTGTCGGTCTGTCCTGGGTCGCGCAGCGCCCTCGCCAGCACGTCGAGCCGGCCGGCCGTCACGGTCGGGGATCCCTTGCCGGGCGAGCCGGTGACCGCGGCGAGGCACCAGCGCAGGAACGCCTCCACGAGCAGTTCGGCACCTGGCGTCGTGCCCGCCGGCGTGTGGAGCGGTGCGAAGAGCAGCAGCGCGGCGCGGTAGGTCGGCGCATCGGGAGCGGTCGGCGTGACGCCCCAGCCGATGGCGATTCCGTTGACCGAGAACGCCGGCAGAAGCGTCAGTTCGGCGGTCCGCGGAGCGTCGGGAAAGACCTTGGTCGTCGGGTCCCAGGTCACCGTGGTGCCCCGCGGTGCGGCGAGGGCGGCGGCCCTGCGCCCGGGGCTGCGCAGGGGCGGGAGGCAGGAGGAGCGCAGCAGGGCAGCGGTCGGCGCCGACTGCCCTCCGCTCACGATCCACGGCGTGGGCCGGTCGTGGCCGACGGTGAAGCCGACGTCGATGCGGGCACTGAAGGAGAACGACACCGTGAAGAAGAGGACCTTCACCGACGCCTTGACGCTGACGCCGACGTTCAGCCGGAACACCGTGGTGCGGTACGCGGCGAGCTCGACGCTCGCCTCCGCCCACGCCTCGATCGTGACGTTGACCTGGACGATCTTGAAGTCGATGCGGCCGTAGACCTTGCCGTGGATGCCGACGACCGCCTGGGCCCAGTAGTACGTCGCGGGTGCGGAGCCGCTGCTCGTCGGGTTGAACCACGCCAGCACGCCCTGGAAGAGCGCGAGCACCTCGACGTAGGCACCGCCCGACAGAGGTCCGTACGACACCTCCTTGCCGACGCCGACGGCCAGGCCGACACCCAGCTCGAGCACCGGCGCGAACGTGCCGTTGGAGACGCGCGGCACGCGGCTGGACGTCGCGCCGCTCAGGACGCCGAAGTAGACACCGCCGCGGCCGACGAACGGCAGCACTTCGACGGAGAACGACCGGCTGAAGTCGCGGCCGTGGGGGAAGCCCAGGTCCACGAGGAAGTCGCCGTTCGTGTAGACCTCGACGACGACGATCCCGACGGTCACCGACACCGCGCCGAAGTCGATGCGTCGGAACGCGTCGGGCAGCCGCAGCTCGACGCGGAACATGCCGATGTCGTCGCTGATCTTCTTGTAGAGGATCTCGAACTGCAGGCCCGCCAGCGAGCCGGCGCGCTCACCGCGCAGCCCCACGGCGAGGCCGTACAGGCGGGGGTCGTTGAAGACGAACGACAGGTCCAGCGTGTCGAGGAAGGCCGCCTGGAACCCGATCAGCCACTCGCTGTCGGGTGAGAAGGCGAGCGCCGGCATCTTGCCGACGGGGTTGCCGTCGGGCTTGACCGGCTTCATGTCCTTGCGCAGCTGCGCGACCGTGTCCCGGATCGTGTCGGGGTAGCTACCGCGCAGCGACACTCGCTGCCCGATGCCGAGGTAGCTCAGGTCGAACAGCGTCTTCCCCTGGCCGGGCACCGCGGGCGGCGAGCCGCCCAGCAGATCCCACGACAGCGGTCGCTGGGCAGGGTAGTCCTGCCCGAGGAAGTTGCCGGTGAGGATCATCTCGACCGTCGCGCGGCCGTCCGGCTGCCGCTTCCAGCGCACACCGACGGTGTCCGCGGACATCACCCCGAGGTTCGCCGTCGTCGCGTACGTGAACTCCACCGTCGACTCGGTCGGGTCGACCGTCAGCACGAACGACGAGAGGTCGATCCTGTACAGGATGTCCCAGGGCGGGTCGAGCGTGACCTTCACCGTCGGCGCCGCCAGCCCGATCAGGTACTCGATGATCTCGCCGAGGGTCACGCCGCCGAGCCGGACGGAGACGACCTGGTGGCTGTCCTCTCCTCGCCGCGAGGTGGCGGCGGAGACCCACAGGTCGCCGAACTGGATCTTCAGGAGATAGGCGAGCTGCTTGGCGGCGAAGTCCACGCCGGCCGAGACCGCCAGCTTGTTCACCGAGAAGGTGCCCGTCACCGAGCCGCTCACACCGCCCTGCGCGTCGCGGGAGACGGCGACGCGGGCGCCGACGGAGAGGTCGCGTGGCTGACCGAGGATGACGGGCCGCCAGACACCGACCACCGCCCCGGCGAGGTCGTAGGTCTCCGACGTGGGTGCGAAGCGCAGCGACAGCTGCGTGAGCGAGACGGAGGGCAGCTCGTTGTTCGACGCCTTGTCCATGAACTTCCGCACCAGCGTGACGAGGTCGACCTGGTCGCCCGCTCCCAGCTCGCCGGTGAACTCCCAGTCTGCCGACGGCGCATACGATGCACCGACCGCGAAGGACGCGTCGCCGCTGCCGGCGGGCCCGACGCCGGGCAGCACGAATGTCGCGGTGATGCCGCCGGCCACACCGCTCTGGAGCACGTCGACCCGGAGGAACACGTCGCTGAGCTGGATCTCCACGTCACCGACCCGGAGGGAGAAGTCGGTGGTGACGAGGGCGGAGCCGGTGAAGGTCTGTGCCTGCAGGTCGGCTTCGAACTCGAACTGCGTGATGTCGAGCACGTAGGGGAACGTGACGCCGAACAGCCAGCCGAGTGCCTGGTCGAGCGGGATATCGCCCTGCGAGAGCGCCCCCGTGACGACGAACTGGGGGAAGTACGTCATCACGTCGAGCGAGAACACCGGGTCCTGCGGCGTCGCGGGGGCGGGCACGGAAGCGGCCCCGCCGATCGTGACGTGCGGTGGGCTTCCCGCGGCGAGCATCCGGCGTTCGAGGTCGGCCCGGCCGACCTCGAGGGTGCCGAACACCGTCCCCGACACGCTCGGCGCGCCGCCGCCCCACAGCGCGAGCCAGCGCATGCCCACATTGCTCACGACGAGGTAGGGAACCGGCGGCGTCCAGCGCTTCGCCGACCGGAACACGACCGCGACGTAGTCCAGCGCCGGAAGGCCGCCCGTGGCCGACGGCGCCAGGAGCGAGAGGTCGATCTCGCTGATCCGGAAGCCGGTGAAGTCGTCGAACGAGCGCGGCGCGGCCAGGAGGTCGGCCGGCAGGCCGAGCATCGACGCGATGCCCGCGAGGCCCCCGCCGAGCCCGGGCGCGTCGTCCTCGGGGAAGGTGACGTTCATGAGCCAGGTCGTCGCCATCGCGAGGAGCGGGGTGCTGACGGTCCCGGTCACGGGCTCGGTGGTGCCGAGGCGAAGAGTCGCCTCTCCGTAGACGGCGGAGTACGACGCCACGGGACTGACTGCCGGGTCGAGGCCGAGTTCGGTGGCGAGCCGCAGGCCGAAGTGCTCCAGGGCGACCGGTCCGAGCGTGACCGGCTGACGCGTCGATGCCGCGAACAGCGACAGGTCCGGTGGGCTCGCGGCGTCCGCGGGGATCGACACGGGCCCGTCGAAGCGCAGCGGGAACGGCCCGAAGAAGTCCGCGAACGCTTCGAACAGCGGTGACTCGCCGACCGCGCCGGTGAGCCGCAGGGCGGCCGTGCCCCCGGTCGTGGCCGTCGCGGCGAACGCGACGCCGGAGACCGGAAGGTCGGCGAGGAAGGACGGGCGGTAGCTCACCGTCCCGCCTTCCTGGATCGGCGTGGGCGGCAGAGTGGGGAAGGCCGCGCCGAACGTCCAGCCGGGGGCTGTCGCAAGCCGCAGCGCGAAGACGCCGCCGTCGTCGCCGGTGGCGTACGCGAGGGTGACACCGACCGCGAACGCCGCCCCGCCGGGGACGGCGAACGACGCGTCACCGGTCAGGTCCACCGAGCGGGCGTTCCAGGTGAGCTCGCCGACCAGGACCGACCATGACGACCCCGCACGCAGCAGGTCGAGCGCCGGCCCGAGCGCGGAGAGGTCGGGCTCGGCCGCGACCGCGGCGGGCAGGTCGATCGTGCCGTCGTGGCGCCGGCGGACGAGAGCGTCGTAGACCTGCTCGGGCGACGGCGTCACGGCAGCTCCCGCAGTCGGGGCAGCGGCCGCTGCGATGTGGGTGCCGTGCGCCGGGTCGGCGCGGGCTCGGGCGGCGCGGCAGCGGCGGGTCGGGAATCATCGACGACGGCCGCGTCGGCCGAAGGCAGCGAGATCCATTGCGCCTCACCCAGCGCCGCGGGGTCGGGCCACCCGGCCGGTACGAAACCGCGCGCCGCGATCATCCGCTCGTAGTCGGGGCGGTTGACCTGCATCTCGAGCGTCACCGTGTCGGTGACGGTGTATTTCCATGCCACACCGAGCGCGCGCGGCGGGACGGGGTTGTCCGGCACCTCGAGCGCCGAGGAATTGGGTGGCAGCACGATCTCCTGCTGGCCGCCCATCATGTCGGTGTAGACGTACATGTTCGTGTAGATGTCGGACGCGGTCTGCACCGAGTACCACCATGCGCTGGGCGGCCACGTGTACAAGGCCCCCTTGCCGTCCTTGTAGTCGTAGGCGTCGCCCGGGGTGAAGTACGCGGTGTAGAAGTGCCGGTCACCGAGCGTCGGGTCCTTCCAGTACGGCTCTCCCCGTGCGAGTCCCGCCCAGAAGTACTCCATGACCTTCGCCGACGGGTGCTTGTAGGAGCGCCGCTTGTCCGCGCTGCCGGTCAAGGAGTAAGGCGTCGTGTTCGTCACGAAGTTCTTGAGGTTGTCCTCGCCGTCGATCCCGCCACCGACGTCGAACGTCGTCGTTGCGCTGCCGTGGTGCGGCAGTGTCAGCATGACGACCGCGTCCAGGTAGTCCTTCTTGATCGAGGTGTTCACCACCAGGTTGATCTGGTAAAGCGTCGTCCCCGTTGCGTCTCCGGTGACGATGAACTGCAGACCGCGAAAGCCCACCAGGAGGACGAGGGAGTTCGTGTTGGCGTTGGAGCCGTCGGCCGCCTTGTGCTTTGTCCCCGTGCGGGCCTGCAGGGCGATTTTCGCCTTCTTCGCGCCCGGTGCGGCGGCGTTCGCCATGAGGATCCAGAGCTTCAGGTCGCCCAGCGTGTAGTCCGGGGCCGGTGCGGGATCCCCACGGAACGCGCTGAACCCCGGGGGCAGGTGCTGGGGGCTGCTTGTGCCCGGCATGTATGTCCCGAGCTCGGCGAGGATGTTCGTGCCGGTGCGTTTCTGGTAGCGCGCGTAGTCGCCGCCGTACCTGACGGTGTTGATCGCGAGCTCTGAGGTGGTGAAGTACGACAGCAGCTCGGGGATCAGGTTGATGTGGTCGGAGTCGCTGTGCGACAGCGCCACCAGGTCCAGCGTGCCGGGGTTACCGAGCAGTGCGGCGACGGTTTGCGCCGAGGGGAAGCCGGCCTCGGACTTCTTTCCCTCTGAGCCGAGGTCGAAGAGCAGCGAGCCGATGAGTTTGTCGCTGTCGTCGAAGAGCTGGACGAAGTTGCCGCTCCCCTGGCCGACGTCGAGTACCCAGAACACCAGCTTGCTCATGTCTGAAACCCGTTCCTCTCGGGGAGGGACCGTCGACGGCCGGCCGCGAGCCTGCGCCGTGCGGCCTTCGCCTGCGTGCCGGAGTCGTAGGCGGCGTACCAGCCGACCGCGGCGCTCCTGCCCTCCGGGTCGCCGAAGACGAGCACGTCGAGGTCGCCGGGCGGGAAGGAGAACGCGAGGACCGACAGCGCGAGGTGGCGCAGCCGCATCAGGTACTCGCGCCTGCCGCCCTCCTCGTACGTCGTCAGCTCGAAGCCGCGGAACCCCAGCTTGAGCACGCCCTGCAGCGGCCAGCTCGCCGTCGTCGCGTCGGCGCCGGCCAGCCGCAGACCGAAGTACACGGGCCGTTGGTCCCGCGTCCCGGGCGACCAGGCGACCAGCAGCGTGGCCTGCATGCCCGCGCTTCCGGCCAGCGCGCCGAGGCTGCCGAGGTCGAGGGTGAGTACCAGCCCGAACCACGGCGGGGACAGCAGCACGGCATCGACGGGCGCGAGGATGCCGGTGTAGCCGAGGTCCTCCGGGGTCCGCCCGCGCGGCCCGCCGGGAGCATCGGGCACCGGGTTGGCCACGGCGCCGGTGACGCGGACGGGGAAGCCCGTGGCGAGCGACTGCACGCGGGCCTCGCTGTTCGCGAGGTCGAACGACATCCGGTCATAGGCCGTCGTGAACGTCTGCGCACCGGGATCGGCGGCGGGGAAGGCCATCGTCACGACGAGGTTCCCGAACCGCAGGTACCCGTCGAACGCCGGAGTGCCCGGCGGCGGCAGCGCCGCGTTCGGGCCGTAGGAGAACAGGTCCGCGTGCGGCAGCTCGGCGAACCGCAGGTTGCCGGTGAGCACGAAGTCGACGGACAGCGTCCCGGCGTCGATCGACCCCGTCGCCGTCTGCACCTGCACGCCGAGCACCTCGACGCCGAGCAGCACCGAATTGCCGGCCGCGAAGTCGGCGCCGCCGGCGAGCGTGAACGCGTACGACGGCCTGTCGTTCTGCCGCTGGTACGACCCGATGAGGACCAGATTGTTGCCGCTCTCCGGCACGCGCTTGGTGAGCACGGACCCGAACAGCCGGTTGGCCATCAGCTCGACGCGGGCGGAGAAGTCGGCCAGCGCCGCGTTGGCGAAGCGCGCCGACAGCTGCTGGGTCTTGAACGCGAAGTCCGCCTGCTCCGGCTCGACACAGAGGTCGGCCGGGTCGTCGTAGGAGATCAGGCCGAACGCCGCGGTCTGCCCGAGCGTGATGCCGCCCTCGGCCGCGTGCTTGAACGGCGTGACGCCGAACCCGACGTGGTGGGCGTAGAACCGGCCGGTGTCGATGCCCGCGGTGACGAACTGCAGCTCGCGCGGCAGCTCGGCGACGGCGACCGGGGCGTTGAGGACGAGCACGCCGTTCCAGGCCGGGTTGTCGGCGACCTCGCGAAGGAAGCGCGCGTAGGGGCCGTCCGGATCGACGGCCGCGCGTTCTCGGGCGTCCTTGATGATGCCGAGCACCAGCTCCTGTGTCGGCCGCGGGTCACCGTGCTCGTCGTACGCGGCCTCCGGCCAGCCCCAGGAGGGCAGGTCGGCGGCGAGATCGGTGAGCGACCGGGAGGCGAACTTCACGAGCAGCACCGTCCTGGCCTCCTCACCGCTGCGCCATGAGCGCGGCGAGAGCTGGAACGTCCAGTCCTGGAGCACCGCCTTCAGCAGTCCGGCGACGGACAGCAGCGTGTCGAGGTATGTGCCGGCCGCGCCCGCGACCTGCGTGGTGAACGCCTTTTCGGTGTCGTAGGTGTCCGGCCCGGCCGCCTCGGCGATCGCCCGGACGACCTCGGCGGGGACGCCCCTGGCGAGGAGCAGGGCGCGCACGACCTCGTCGACGCGGTAGCGCACCGAGGACTGCCGGAAGAACTCGGTGACGTCCGAGACGACGGCGAAGGCCTCGGTGGACTGGAGCAGCGCCTGCAGGCGCGGGCCCACGGCGGTCAGCACCAGCTCGTCGACGGGCGCACCGGGCAGGCCGGCGAGAACGGCCTGCCGCCACGCGGTGCCGTCGGCCGTCAGCCTGGCGAGCAGGCCGTTCGGCGTGACGGCGAGCGCCGTGTCCTCGGCCGGCGTCGTGTCCTCGCCGGCTCGCCCCCCGGCTGCGTCGCGGAGCGGCAGGCTCGCGCGGCGCACCGGGGCGAGGGCAGCCTGCTCGATCGTGGCGGCGTACGGCGCAAGTGCCGGGTCGACGCCGAGATACGCGCCGAGCGGGACGACGGGCGGGGCTCCGTCGGCGAATGCGCCGAGGGTCGCCGCGGGCATCTCGTGGAAACGGAGGAACTCGGTGTCGTCCGCCCGAGCGTAGAGCGGTGACTGCCACGGCTGCGCGTAGTACGTGAGGTCCGCGGCGCCGTCGGGGAGCAGCGCGACGTACGCCGTGGTGCCGAGCGGCTCCAGGGCCGCCTCACCCGTGCCGGGCAGGTACGCCGGCCGGCCCGCCTGGAACAGCGCGACGGCACCGTCGCCGACGTCCACGTACTCCAGGCCGGACAGGCCGAGCGCGAGCCGGGCGGTGCCCTCGGCCCCGACGGCGAGCCGGAACGTCCCGTCCGGCGTCAGGTACACCTTGGGGTCGGACGGGTCGTCCACGAAGCGCGGGCTCGTGGCGAACACCAGCCGTGCGGGCCACTGCGGCGGCGTCCCGCGGACCGGCGCCAGCGTCACCTCGGCGCCGAGCGTCGTGGCGAGCCGGGCCCTCAACGCGGGCGGGTCGGGTGCGTCGGGCAGGTCGGGCAGGCCGGGCAGGTCGGGTGCGAGGAACCCCAGCGCCGAGCGGTCGGGCACCAGCGGGAACAGCGGGTCGAACGAGAGGTGGACCGTCAGCGCGCTGCCGTCCTGGGCGAGGAGCGGCATGGGAACCGCGAGCACGGCGGCGCGGCCGGGGTCGTTCGGGTCGGGCATGGAGAAACGCAGGCCCACGTCGAGGCGCGCCATGTCGTCGGGGTCGCTGTGGTCCAGCGTCAGCGTGCCCGTCAGGCAGCCGACGGTGGGGCCGGAGAACGGGATGCCGGCGCTGCCGGGCAGAGCGGCGTACATGGTGCCGTCCGGGCCGTCGAACCCTGCCGCGGCCAACGCGACGCCCTCCGTCGCCGGGGTCAGTGCCGTGAAGCGCGGCACCGTGACGGCGTAGCCCCCGCAGGCGAAGGAGGCGCCCTGCCGGACCGTCCACGCGATGGTCGGGCCGCTTCCCGTCGACGTGGCGGTGAGGTTCCACAGTTGCCAGTAGGCGGGGTCGGCGTCCGGATCGGCGATCCAGACGAACCGTGTGTACGGCAGCTGGGCGAGCGCCTGGTCGACCCCGGCCACGAAGAGGGGGTAGTCCGTGGGCTTCGCGGCACAGAAGACGTACGCGCCACCGGCGTCGCGCCACACGTCGTCGAGCGTCGCGGGGTCGGGCAGATTCCCGTTCGTGCGGTAGCCGGCCCAGTATCCGGCCACGGGCGAGTCGCCGTCCGAGGAGAGCTCGTACAAGCCGTCGGCGACACGGACGAACGCGGGGGCGGTCATCGCGTGGTCAATCTGTCGCCGGCGAGCAGCGGGAGCGAGAATGCGTCGAGGCCGGGGCCGTACTCCGGCAGTCCCTGCCAGTCGAAGCGGATCCGGCGGGAGGCGGCGGTGTCGTAGCCGCCGTTCACCGGGACCGGACCGGTCGCGCGGTCGAGGACGACGCCGGTGGCGCGGCCGGCGCCGTGCGGCGGGCGGCGGCCGTGGCGCGCGAGCAGGTCGCCCACCGTCGTGCCGATCGGCACGACGGCCTCGGCCCCGTCCACGAGCACGCGCACGCACGCCCGCAGGACGGCCCGGCCGCGGAAGTCCACGACGGGGCAGCCGGGGACCGGGTCGCGCCCCGCGGTCTCGATGCCCGCCCACGAGCCGGCGGTGGCGATCGCGAATCCGGCGCTCGTTCTCGCCGTGCCGACGGCGTCCGCCGCCGCGAGCCGTTGCGGAGCGAACAGCCGCAGGTACCGAGCGGGTGCGAGGACGCCGAACAGGTCCGCCGCGTCGGCGATCCCGCTCACGACGTTGCCGCTGCCGGCGGGCGCGCCGACCGAGAACGCGCCGGTCGCGACGAGCTGCGCGAGGAAGGCGTCGAGGGCGAGCCGCCTGCCGTCGGCCGCGGTCCACGGCGTGACGTCGTAGTCGGCGTGGCCGGTGCCCACCCAGCCGTTGACGTAGGACGGCAGTGCGGACTGGCCGGTATTGGCGAAATCGGCGAACGCCACACGGAGGACGACGCCGGGGCGCAGATCGACGAACCCTGCGTCGGCGTCGAGGCCGTAGGCGTAGTAGAGGGTCTCCGCGAAGGTCTGGGGCATCACATGCGACACCGCCTGCTGGAGCAGCGCGACGCCGACCGCGTCCGCGCCCTTGCCCTCCGCGGCGGCGAGGAACGCGGCGTACGCCTTGCGCAGCGCGGGGCGCACCGCCTCGGGTGTGAACGGCGTCGCGCGGACGGTCAACGTGCGGCCCGTCGCGTCGACCCGGAACGGTTCCCTCTCCACCGGCCCGGTGAACGACGTCCCGAGGCCGGGCAGGGCCACGGTCACATCGCCTGCCGCAGGGGTGACGCCGGCGGAGGTGTAGACGTACGGGTACGCCGTCGTGGCCGACTCGGCCGAGAGGAACCAGCTGTCGGGCACGAGCGGCACGGGGGGCGACGGCGGGCCCGAGTCCGCCCCGCGCAGCGCCTGGACGACGACGGTGTAGTCGCCGCCGACCGCGGTGTCCACCGCGAACGTCACATCGGTGGCGCTCACCGGCGCCGGACCGGAGCCGGCCGGCTCGGCGGCGAGCGCGGTGGCAAGGTAGCCGGTGGCGCCCTCGACCGGGAGCCACGAGACCGTTGCGTCGGTGCCGTCGAACGCCACCCGTGAGACCACCGGCTGCGCCGTCGGCAGCGGGTACGGGTCGCCGAAGGGGCCGGTGACCGTCGTCGTGGTGGCGCTCACGACGGCCGCGACCGCGATCGCCGCGTCCGCTCCCGGGGTGGCGGTGACCTCGCAGCACGGCGTGGTGACGGTTCGCGGCTCGCCGTCAGGGAGCCCGTCGCGGAAGACCTGCACGAGGTAGGAGGTGGCGTCGGTGGTCGCCCGCCAGGCGACGGCCGTCGTCCCGGTCGCGGGGTCGGTGGTCGCGGCCGTGATCCGCGGGGCCCGGGTGAGGAGGGGGAGCGGCGCGGATGCAGGTCCGACGACCGCTCCGGTCACGCCCGTGACGTCGACGGTGAGCCGGCCGTCGGCGAGGCGGTCGTCAGTTTGCCGGTCGTCGAGGCGGTCGTCGAGGCGGACGTCGACGGCGCCGGAGGTACGGCCCGCCGGCGCCGTGGCGATCGCGACGCCGGCCGCAAGGACCCGGAGTCGGTAGGCGGCGGGTGCCCCGGCGGGTGACCCGGCGGGCTCGGTCCATCGCGCGGTGACGGTCGTGCCGTCGTACGCGGCGGATACCAGCTTCGGCTGTGCGGTGAGCAGCGCCACCGGAGCACCCGGTACGCCGGTCGCCGTCCCGGCGACGGCGGCCGCGGTGACGGCGTAGGGTCCGGAGCCGGCAGGGAAGCCGAGCTGCCCTGTCCTGCCTTCGACCACAGCGGTGGCGACCGGCACCTCGTCCTGCGTGACGGTGACGAGCGTCGCGCCCGTGGGGGAGCGGAGCACCAGCTCGACGGCGCCCGGGGCTGCGCAGAGCGCCGCGTCGACCGACGGCGCGACGGCCAGGAGCGGAAACGGCGCCGACGCCGGACCCGTCGCGACCGGGTCGGCCGCGGCGACGACGAGCGAGAGCGGCGAGCCGTTCGGCACGCGCGGTACCACCACGTCGAGCACAGCGGTGTCCCCGTCCGGTGTCGCGGTCACCAGCGTGGGCCCGGCCAGACGCGCGCGGCCGGCGAGGAGGGTGACCGCGTACTGGAGGCCGGTGTTGCCCGTCGGGGCGACCTCGGCGGTGTAGCGGAGGCCGGTCGCGGCGTCACTCGAGGCGTAGGCCGTCGCCAGGACGGCGGGCGGGTGCGTGTACACCGTGGCGACCGCGGCGGGCCCGGTGGAGACGGTGTGGGCGTCGGTCGCGGCCGGGCGCAGCGTGAGCGTGAGCGTGCCGGGTGCGAGCGTGAGCGGCGTGTCGGCCACGTCGAAGCGCGACGCCACCGCGGCGGCCGATGGAGCGGCCGGAGACGCGGTGCCGCGCCATACCTCGGCGCCCCCCGCGGTGAGTGCCGCGACCGCCCCGGTCGCGCCGGCGCCGCCCGGTGCCCAGGCCACGTCGAGCGCAGTGCCGTCGCAGGCGACGGAGACGATGGACGGCGACTGCCACAGGACCGCGACGGTGTTGGAGGCCACCATCGCCGGCGTGACGACCGCGATCCAGTACCGGCTGCCGGGGACGAGCTTGCAGCCGGCCCGCCCCTGGTCCCACGTCCCGCCGGTGTCGCCGGCGGCGACCGCTTTCCCGACGGCGTACCGGGATTCCGGGGTCGCGGACGAGTAGAGCTGCGTGCTGTACGGGATGTTGGGGGCGGGGGTGCTGTCGCGTGCCTGCCAGCCGAGCCTGAGGAACCAGGGATCGCCGGGCACGAACTCGACAGCGGTCAGTACGACGTCCAACGGCGACGCGACGTTCTCCTCGTGACTGCGCACGGCCCCGACCGTAGGGGGTCGCGCCGGGGACGGGAGTGCTTCGACGCGCGGCGACGGCCCCATCGGGTGTGTGCGTTCACTCGCTGAGGTGAGGCATCCTCCTCGGACCTGCCGCGTCCGGGCCGATCGTCCTGCCCGCGCCGGGAACAGTCGGCCCGGCCGGCGCGGTTGCACCGACCGAGGGACCGGCGCCGCACGGGCGGGGAGCACGGAGACCACGAGGTTGTCCGCCCGCACCAGGATCCGGGCCCCAGGGTCGCGGTACGCCCGCCGCGCACTCGGACCAGGAAGTATCTCTGCAGGAGGACTGTTTCATGACTGACCGGCCCTTGACGCTCATGGCAGTGCACGCTCACCCCGACGACGAGGCCACCGGAACCGGAGGAGTCCTCGCGCGGTACGCGGCGGAAGGCATCCGCACGGTTCTCGTGACCTGTACCGACGGCCGTTGCGGTGACGGACCGGGGGGTGTCAAGCCGGGCGATCCCGGGCACGATCCGGCGACCGTCGCCTTGATGCGCCGTCAGGAACTCGAGGCGAGCTGCGACGTTCTGAAGGTCGGCGACCTGGAGATGCTGGACTATGCCGACTCCGGGATGATGGGCTGGTCGAGCAACGACGCCCCCGGAGCCTTCTGGCAGACGCCCGTGGAGGAGGGCGCCGCCCGCCTTGCCGAACTCATGCGGCAGTACCGACCCGATGTGGTCGTCACTTATGACGAGAACGGTTTCTACGGTCACCCCGACCACATCCAGGCCCACCGCATCACGATGGCGGCGCTGGAAATGACCTCGCTGACACCGAAGGTGTACTGGACGACGATGCCCCGCTCGGGGATGCAGCGGTTCGGGGAGATCATGCGCGAGTTCCATGAGGACATGCCGGAGCCGGATCCCGCGGAGGCTGCCGCGATGGCCGAGATCGGCCTCCCCGACGACGAGATCACCACGTGGGTGGACACCACCGCGTTCAGCGGTCAGAAGTTCGACGCCCTGGCCGCGCACGCCAGTCAGGGCGAGAACATCTTCTTCCTCAAGATGGGCAAGGAGAGGTTCGGCGAGTTGATGGGCATGGAGACCTTCGTACGCGTCCAGGACACCACCGGAGCGGCCGTACCCGAGAACGATCTCTTCGCCGGCCTGCGCTGATCCGTCCGTCCGGACGGCGTCCGGGAACGTTCGTCGGCCGCACGGCGCGAAGCCCCCGGGCGACGCTGACGATCCCGATGCGGCGCCGTGGCCCGCGCCGAGGACATCGGCGGAGGCCGGGGATCTACCCCCGGCCTCCGCCGACGGCGCCCAGGCGTACGGTCGACTGTTCGACAACAACCTGAACGACGCGGGGGAAGCGCGACGGTGAACGAGACGACGAACCCGGCCCGGCAACGCCCTGCCGGTGGCGGGCCCCGGTTGGCGGGCACCGTCGTGTGTGCCCTCCTCCTCGCCCTGGGCAACGTGGTGACCGGCTACGTTGCGTTCCTGGCGTACGCGGTGGGGCCGGCCGGCACCTGGGACACCGAGGGCCTCGCCCACGCCAAGTACGCGGCGGGCCTGGGCCTGGCCCTGGCCCTGGTGACGGCACTGCTGTCGTGGGTCTTCGTGAAGGCCGAGTGGGTGGGCAGGGGATGGTTCGCTGCTCCGGCAGTGCTGGCCGTGGCCGTACTCCTGCGGCTGACCCTGCTCGCGCCCTCGCTCTGACGCGCACACACCGCCCTCCCCTCCCCTCCCCTCCCCTCCCCTCGCACCGCATCCGCTCCGCCGACGACGGGCCAGCCACGCAGCGGCGCTTTCCGGACTTTCATGTCACAAGGACCCTGCTTCGTGACAGCGGACCGGTGTTCGGGGCATCCGCTGCAGTGTCTGCGACGGGCAGGCGAGTGACACGGGAACAGGGAGGAACAGCCATGCTGATCACAGTCACCCGCACCGGAGGCATCGCCGGGGTCGAGAAGCTCTGTGCACTCGACACCTCGGACCGTGCGGACGAGGCGGAAGTGGAGGGACTCGCGCAACGGGCCGTAGCCCCCATAGCGGACGGCTACCACTACCGGATCACAGTCGACGACGAGGTCCTGGACGTCCAGGACCCCTGCCTCTCCGACGCCCAGCGGACACTGATCCGCATCGTCCTCGCCGAAGGCGCCTGAGGGGTGTTGCGAGGCTGAGTCGGTGGGGGAACGGTCCAGGTGGTGGCCAGGGGCTCTTACGTTCTTCTTAGGAGCGCTGCCTAGTCTCGCCGCCCATGACGACCCGACGACTGTCTGCCGTGCTCGGCGTTCTCCTCACTGCTGCCCTCGCGCACACCGGCCCCGTTTCGGTGGCCGCGGCGGCTCCCACCGGCCCCGGCTCCGGGCACGCGCCCCGGCCCGCGGCCCCGGCCCAGTACCTCTACTCCTCGATCGGGGACTTCGATTCCGAGGTCAAGCCGTTGGTCGACCGGCCCGACATCGCGGGTGTGCAGGTGGTCGTGCCGTGGAAGGCCCTGGAACCGCAAAAGGACCAGTACGACTTCTCCGCGATCGAGGAGGCGCTCACCTATCTCCAGGCCCGGCACAAGAAGCTGTTCGTCCAGGTGCAGGACCGCTTCTTCAGCGCTCCCACACGGCTCCCGAACTACCTGCTCACGGAACCGGAGTACGCCGGCGGCGCCGCGCCGACCACGAACGAGAACGGACTGGGGCCCGGCGAACCCGGAGCCGTCGCAGCCCAGTGGAACCCCGAGGTGCGCCGGCGCTTCCAGGGCCTGCTCAAAGCGCTCGCCGACCGCTTCGACGGGCGTCTGACGGGGGTGAACCTCCCGGAGACCGCCACCCAGGTTGATCTGGACGAGGACCGCAGCGGCTACACCGACGAGTCGTACTTCCGGGCCGAACTCGACAACATGGCCTTCGGCGCCAAGGTCTTCAAGCGGACCCAGTTCATCCAGTACGTGAACTTCTGGCCCGGTGAGTGGAACAACGACCACGGCTACATGGAGAAGACCTTCGAGTTCGCCAAGGCTCACGGTGTGGGCCTCGGCGGACCCGACGTCCTGCCGAACCGCCAGGCGCAGATGGAGAACTCCTACCCCTTCTTCGAGCGGTACCGCGGGCAACTCCCCATGGTGGCGATGGCGGTGCAGGAACCGGACTTCGAGTACATCAACCCCTCGACCGGCAAGCCGTACACCAAGGAGGAGTTCGTGGACTTCGGCGGCCGGCGCCTGGGCGCGGACGTGCTGTTCTGGGCGACCGGCGCACCCTGGCTCCACCAGCCCGCGTCCTGACACACCGGGCGGGTCCCGCGGTTCCCGGAGACCGCAGTACCGGGCGCCGGCGGACGACGCTGTCGCCCGGTGGCCGACGGGTGCCCGGATACCGGGCCGGTGAGGGCGGTGGCCAGAGCCTGGGCTTGGTCCGGCGTGATGCCGAGCGCGGGCCACGGTGCCACAGGCATCGCCGGGCATTTCGGCGTCGCCGAGCATGGGCGGCGGGAGCAGGAGACGACCCGCAGGACGGGCCAGGGCTGCTCGGGGTCACTGAGGCGGTCCACCGTTTCGTCGTAGGCCGACGTGTCCACCCCGTACGGCTCGGCCGGCTCGCCGGGATCGCCCATCGTCAACAGGACATGAGGGAGCCAGAACGCCGGGGCTCACGCGAGGTCCTCACTCGCAACCAACTCGCAGTCCTGCGTTCGGTGGCGACGCACCGGAGCGGTGCGCCGCCGTCGCGGCCGCCGGCATGGGCGTCGCCGAGGGGGGCTTGACGATGTGCACCCCAAGAGATGACACTCGGAGTGCAAGTTGTTTTGAGGCTGTTCGTGACATTTGTTCGCTGTCCGTGACGAAAGGCGAGACATGTCTGTCCACACCGCCCGAGCATGTACCGGGCCGAGCCGTGTTCGTGCAGGTCAGGGCGGAGCCGGGCGGCGCGGGCCGTCGACCGCGCGCGTGTCCGCCTACGCCGCCGCGGGCGCGGCCGTGGCTGCCGTATGGGTTCTCGGCGGGGACATGCCCGCGTGGGAGCACGCACTGCGCGTCCTCGTGGTGGTGCTCTGCGTCAGCCTTGCCGGGCGCTTCGTCGGCCCTCGTCTCACCCGCGCCGGGCGGGCCCCGCTCGACCGTGGTCTGTTCCTCGGACTGGTGACGGGGAAGGTGCTCCTGGTCGCCGTGGCCCTGCTCGTCGACTGGCTTGCCGGCCTGTGGTTCTCGGAGCCGACGCTGATCACTGCCGCGTTCCTGTTCGTGGTGGTGGCCGTCGGCGGCCCCGCCCTGCACGGCCGGCTGTCGCACGGTACGCGGGCCCGGCGGGACCCGGAAGAGACGGCCTAGCTGCCGGCCGGGGGCCGGTCGGTGGTGGCGAGCAGGGCGTGCACGGCCGTCTCCATGGTCCTGGCGGCCGATTCGGCGCTCAGGCCGCTGCTGCGCCAGTGGTACCAGGCACCCCAGGTCGTCACCGCGTCCAGGCCGTGGAGCACTTCGGATCTGCTTGACGCGGGCAGGAGTTCGAGTTCCTCCGCGAAGATCTCGGCCAGTCGCGCCCGGGCGAAGTCCAGTACCTCCCGGGTGACCTCGGCGACGCGGTCACCCGGTGTCTCCAGGCGCATCAGGGTCAGCTGAGCAGGAGTGATCCACTCCAGGATCCGTGCGCGCTGCTCCGTCAGGGCCGCTACCCGCGTGGCGCGCGGACCGGAGGTCGGAAGCGGCTGGATCTGCTCGATCAGCTGCTCCAGTCGACGGGTGATGGCCGTCTCCACCAGCTCGGACATGTCCGCGAAGTGGTGGAACACCAGGCGTCGGGACACGCCCGCGCGTTCGGCCACCCGCTCGGCGGGGAAGCTGGATTCCCCGTCGTCGAGCAGGGACAGTACGGCCTCGGCGATCTTCACCCGGGACTGTCGGCCGCGCTCGGCGCGGCCGTCGGCGGCGCGTTCCTCGGTCCGTGGCCGTCGAGCCGGCTGATTCACGGCGCCCCTCCCCACCTCGCTGGGTGCCATTGTCGCAAACGAGTTGTCGGTCGCCGTGGCGGCGCGGGCGGAGCCGGGGATCCCGGCCCCCTTCTCCACCCCCACCGTCGACCGCAGCACCGCAGCACCGCAGCACCGCAGCACCGCAGCACCGCAGCACGGGCGTGACCTGCGGTTCCGTCGCCCGGCGGGCGATCCGAGGGGCCTCCGTGCATGCTGGGAAAAGCCGGGCCCGGAGGCGCCGGTCCGCGCACCCTCCCACGCCCCGATCCCGCGAGCCGCACGAGGACACGCCATGACCCGAGCCATGCTCCGGCAGATCATCGACTACTCCAACCGTGCCGATCCGTACCCGCTGTACGAGGAGCTGCGCAGGACGCCGGTGTTCCACGACGAGGACGGGCCGTACGTCGTCAGCACCTACCACGAGATCCAGAGCCTGCTGCACGACCCACGCATCAGCTCCGACCCGCGCAACCTGACGCTGTCGCCGAGCGACCCGCTGGGGCAGGACGAAGGAGACGGCTCGGCCCTGCCGCCGGTCTTCATCAGGCTCGATCCGCCGGACCACGACCGGCTGCGCCGCATCACGAACCGGCCCTTCGGGCCGCCGCACTCCCCGCACAGGGTCCACGACATGCGCGGCGAGCTCGACGGCATCGTCACCGGCCTCATCGACGGCATCGCCGGCGCCGACTCCCTGGAACGGATCGACCTGGTCGACCAGTTCTCCTACCCCTTCCCGGTGACGGTGATCTGCCGGCTGCTGGGCGTGCCGCACGAGGACGAGCCCCGCTTCCACGGCTGGGCCGACACCCTCGCCGCCAGCCTGGACCCCGATCCGGATGTCGACCCCGGCGAGACGCCCAAGGCCGCGGCCGACGCGCAGATGGAGCTCGGCATGTACCTGGCCGGGCTGATCGAGGAGCGCCGCAAGAACCCGGGTGAGGACATGCTCTCCCAGCTGGCGGCCGGCGGTGAGGAACCGGACGGGGCGATGAGCACGCTGGAGGTCGTCAGCACTGCGGCGCTGCTGCTGATCGCGGGCCACGAGACCACGGTCAACCTGATCACCAACGGCATGCTGACCCTGCTGCGCCACCCGGACGTCCTCCAGCGGCTGCGCGAGGAACCGCAGTTGTCCGTACCGATCGTCGAGGAGCTGCTGCGGTACGAACCGCCCGTGCAACTGCTGCCCCGGCGCAGCACGCTCGCCGACATCGAGATCGCCGGGGTGAACATCCCCAAGGGCGCCACGGTTTCGCTGATCCTGGCGTCCGGCAACCGCGACCCGAAGCGGTTCGAGAACCCGGACCGCTTCGACCCGGACCGCAAGGACATCCAGCACCTCGGCCTCGGCAGCGGCATCCACAGCTGCTTCGGCGCCCCGCTGGCCCGGCTGGAGGCCCAGCTGGCACTGAGCGAGCTGGCCCGCCGGCTGGAGAACCCGCGGCTGCTGGAGGACCCGCCGCAGTACCGCCGGAACGCGGTCCTGCGCGGCCCGCGCCACCTGCCGATCGCCTGCGACGGCATCCGCGCGCCCTGACGGCCGGGGCAGCAGCGGGGAGGGTTCAGCGTGTTCAGCGCAGCGGCGGGTGCGTGGCGAGCCAGTGACGCGCGATCCGTTCGCGGGTGGTGACCCACGCCCCGCCGCGCTGCGCGACGTGCCGGAGGAAGCCGTCGAGGGCGCGGATGCGGCCGGGCCGGCCGATGATCCGGCCGTGCATGCCGATGCTCATCATGCGCGGGCGGTCGCCTCCCTCGGCGTGGAGGGTGTCGAAGGCGTCGACGAGGTAGGACAGCATGTCGTCGGCGGTCGTGAACCCGTGGACCAGCAGGAACTTGAAGTCGTTCGCGTCGAGGCTGTAGGGCAGCACGAGGTGCGGCCGGCCGGCGGCTTCGACGTAGAACGGCAGGTCGTCCGAGTAGTCGTCGGAGTCGTAGAGGAAGCCGCCCTCCTCGGCGACCAGGCGCCGCGTGTGGGGGCTCGTCCGACCGGTGTACCAGCCCACGGGCCGGCGGCCGACGAGCCGCTCGATCGTCGAGATCGAGCGCGCGATGTCGGCGCGCTCGGCCTCCTCGGACACGTGGCGGTAGTCGATCCACCGCCAGCTGTGGCCGGCCACCTCCCAGCCGGCGGCGGCCATGGCCCGTGCGGCGTCCGGGTTGCGTTCGAGCGCCTGGGCCACGGCGTACACGGTGATCGGCGCGTTGTGGGCGGCGAGCGTGCGATGGATGCGCCAGAAGCCCGCGCGCGAGCCGTAGGCGAACATGGATTCGACGTTCAGGTCCCGCCCGCCCACCACGGGTGGCGCGCCGATGAGCTCGTGAAGGAAGCCCTCGGAGGTGGCGTCGCCCTCGAGGACGTTCTGCTCGCCGCCCTCCTCGTAGTTGAGGACGAGGCTGACGGCCACACGGGCACCGCCGGGCCAGGCGGCAAGCGGCGGCTCGGCGCCGTAACCGACGAGATCGCGCTGATGCTCATGCACGGGCGGCACCCTACTCCGTGCGGCAGCCGGGGGAGGGCCTGTGGCCGCGTGCCCCCGGCGAGGGCGCGCTGCGGGTCGCCGGGTTCCCCCTCGGGGACGATACTGAAGGTCACGGTGCGTGGAGGCGACATGCGTGAACCGGAGCATCGTGGCCCGAGGGCGGCCTCGGTGCCCGTGAACGAAACCGCTGCGGTCGTACTGGACGACGCAGGCGTGGTCGTCGCCATCTCGGAACGGGCCGCGCTGCTGCTGGAATGCTCGCCGGGACAGATCTGTGCTCCCTTGCTGGGGGTGCCGGCGCGTGCCGCTACGGAGGCGCTGCCGACCGTTCTCCCCGCGACCACCCTTGGTGGCACTCATGCAGGTCAAGAGGTCCGGGTCCCTCAGGCCTGCACGGTGGTCCGGCTCGAAGCGCGCACTCCCGGCGCCTGGGATGCCGCCGCGCACTGGCTCGTCCTGCTCACCCCGGCGGAAACCGCGAGGGCGGCGGCCGGGCCCGACTCGGAGCGACGCCGGACCGGGCTGGCGCACGCCGCCGCCGCGAGCATCGGGGTCTCCCTGGACGTGACGGACATGGCGCAGGTCCTCGTGAACCTGCTCGTCCCCGATTTCGCCGACCTGGCGACGGTGGACCTCGCCGAACCGGTGCTGGTGGGCGACGAGCCCCCGCACCTCGACGCCAGTGACGATGTCCGCCTGCGCCGGGCCGCCTCCGCGCAGAGCCCGGGGATCTCCGCAGAGGACCTCCTGCCGGTCGGAGAGGCGCTCCCTCCTGTACCGGACACGGAGGTGATGCGCCCGCTCATGGCGGGACGGCCGGTGCTGGTGCCGGACGTCGCCGTACTCCGCGCGGCGCTCGGGGTGGACCCCGAGACCCTGCGGCTGTTCGTCCCGAGCGGTGCCCACTCCTCCGTGGCGGTACCCCTCTACGCCCGGGGCCTGGTCCTCGGCTGCGTCACGGTCTGGCGCAGTCAGCTCCCTTCCGCGTACGACGAGGCGGACGCCGCGCTCCTGCAGGACGTCGCCTCCAGGGCCGCCCTCGGCGTGGACAACGCGCGCCGCTACACGAGGGAACACCGGTCGGCGCTGGCCCTGCAACGAAGCCTGCTGCCGCACTCGGTCCTGAACACGGCGGCCGCGGACACCGCGGGTGTCTACCAGCCGGCCGGGGGCGGCGTCGGCGTCGGCGGGGACTGGTTCGACGTGATTCCCCTGCCGTCGCTGCGCGTGGCGTTCGTCGTCGGAGACGTCGTCGGCCATGGACTCGAGGCCACCGCGGCGATGGCACGACTGCGGACCGCGGTGCAGACCCTGGCCGACCTCGATCTGGATCCGGGTGAGCTGCTCACGCACCTGGACGACCTGGTGCTCGGATTCTCCAGCGAGCACATGGCCGACGCGTCCCGCGCGGAGCCCGCGGTACTCGGAGCGACGTGCCTGTACGCCGTCTACGATCCGGTGACGAGGCGGTGCGCCGCCGCCACCGCGGGACATCCGCCGCCGGCCCTGCTGCCCCCGGGGGAGGAGCCGTACTTCCTGGGCATGACGCCGGGACCACCGCTCGGGGTCGGCGGAATGCCGTTCGAGGTGACGGAGTTCGGCGTGCAACCCGGCAGCACGCTCGCCCTCTACACGGACGGACTCGTGGAGCGCCGCGGCGGCGACATCGAGCAGGGGATGGAAAAGCTGCGGAGGTCGCTCGCCGGCACGGCCGGGCCGGACCGGCCGCTCGGCGAGATCAGCCAGACCCTTTGCGACGAGGTGCTGCCCCACGAGGCCACGGACGACATCGCCCTGCTGCTCGCCCGCACCCGCGCGCTCACGTCCGACCAGGTCGCCGAGTGGGAACTCGAACCCGACCTGTCCCTCGTCGCGCACGCCCGTGAGCTGGTACTGGGCCGGCTGTCCGACTGGCAGTTGGAGGACATGGGCTTCGTGACGGAGCTCGTCGCCAGCGAGCTCGTCACGAACGCGATCCGATACGCGGGCGGACCGGTGGGGCTCCGGCTGATCCGCGACCGGCTGCTCGTCTGCGAGGTGTCCGACACCAGCAGCACCCAGCCGCGCCTGCGCCGCGCACGGGACACGGACGAAGGCGGGCGCGGCCTCTTCCTCGTGGCCCAGCTCACCGACCGCTGGGGCAGCCGGTTCACCAGCACCGGGAAGACCATCTGGACGGAACAGGCGATCGGCTGACCCGTGGCTGCGCCCTCCACTGCTTCGGACGGGCCGCCGGGTGGGCGCCCGTGGGCGGGGTCAGCGGCGCACCGTGCCCGTGATCCGGGCGTACCCGATGATGTGGCCGGACATCATGAACGCGGCAATGGTCGGCGGCGTGGACGCGGGCAGGCCGAGCGTGGGCACGTCGAGTGCGTACACCGTGATCTCGTAGTGGTGGGTGAGGTCGCCGACCGGCGGGCAGGGCCCCAGATAACCGGTGCTTCCGGAGTCGTTGGCCCCGGTGACCGCGCCGGCCGGCAGCCGGGTGTCCATGCCGGTGTCGCCGACGGGGACGTCCCAGACGAGCCAGTGCCAGAATCCGGCTCCGGTGGGCGCGTCGGGGTCGAACATGGTGATCGCGTAGCTGCGGGTGGCCTGCGGAGCGCCACTCCACGAGAGCCGGGGCTGTCGGTTGTCACCGGTGCAGCCGAAGGCGTCGGCCCAGGTGTCGGCCGGGAGCGCCTCGCCGTCGCGCACATCGGGGCTGGTGACCGTGAAGCGTGCCGCGGAGGCGGGCACACCCCTGCGGACCTCGGTGTATCCGTAGTCCGAAGGGTCGATCGGGGCAGTGGTTCGCTCGGGCTCCTCGGGCACGGGCCCGGCCACAGCGGTGTCGAGCGGGGCGCCGGCCACGACGGCCTCGGCCACGCCGGTGTGCGGGGACTTCTTCATCGGATCCTCCTGAAGGTCGGTGGTGAACCGATGGTCCCGACCGGGCGGACGGGCCGGAAGGCCCTGCGGATGCTGGTACCCGCCGTACCACCGTCCGCTGTGGACAGGGAGCCGCGGTGTGGGGCGATGATGGGGCGTGGTGCATAGACGAACAGGGCGCAACGAGGAGCTGGCGCAGTTCCTGCGGGCCATGCGGGAGCGGCTGCGGCCGGACGACGTGGGACTGGCGGACCAGGGGCGTCGCCGCACGCCGGGTCTGCGGCGGCAGGAGGTCGCCGAGCTGGCTGCCGTCAGCGTCGAGTGGTACATCCGGCTGGAGCAGGGGAGGGCGAGCGCGCCCGGCACCGCGGTGCTCGACGGCCTGGCCCGGGCGTTGCGGCTGTCGCCCGCCGAACGCCGGCACCTGCACGTGATCGCCCGGGGAGAGGCGCCGGTGCCCCGTCCCGAGTGCCTGCCGGTGAGCGGGTCGCTGCGCGTCCTGATGGACGGAATGCCGCTCCTGCCCGCCTACCTCGTCGACTTCAGGTTCGACGTCCTGGCCCACAACAGCGCCGCGGCCGCGCTGTTCGGCGAGGACTTCGGCTCCGGCGTCGCGGACAACATGGCCCGGATGCTGTTCCTGTCGCCCCGCATGCGGGAGATGCAGCTGGACTGGGCCCGGGTGGCCCGCGAGACGGTGGGCAACCTGCGTGCCACGCTCGCACGCCACCCCGACGAACCGCGGCTGCTGGAGGTGATCGGGGAACTGCGCGCGACCGTCACGGAGTTCGCCCTCTGGTGGGACGACCACACGGTGCGGCAGCGTGCTCACGGCACCAAGCGGATCAGCCATCCCTCGGTCGGCGAGCTGACCGTCCACTACGACACGCTGGCCACCCTGGACGGGGCCGGACAGTCCCTGATCGTCCTCACACCGGCCGACCCGGCGGCCGAGGCGTGTCTGCGCGCGCTGATGGCCGATCGCGCCGGCACCCTCGGCGGCCCCGGCCTGCACGCCCTGCCGGCCGCCCAGACCCGGCACCCCGAAGCACCCGGCGGCAGCGCGAGGCCCGGGGCGGCTCCCCGTCGCCGGCCCGGCCGGCGGTGACCCCGCCCGTCCCCCACGGCGGGATCACGCACCACACGTAGGGTGGTTCCATGGAGATCAGAGAGTTGCAGTGGTTCGTGGCTCTCGCCGAGTGCGAGCACGTGACCTCCGCGGCCGAGCGGCTCAACATCGCCCAGCCCACGCTCTCCCGTGCGCTCGCCCGCCTGGAGAAGCGGGTGGGGGTGGCGCTGTTCGACCGCAAGCAGAACCGCCTCCATCTCAACAAGTACGGTGAGGTGTTCCGGGCACACGCCGTACGAGCCATCAGCGAGATGGACCGCGCGGAACAGCGCATCGCCACCCTGATCGATCCCGACACCGGGACCATCACCCTCGGCTTCCTCCACTCCTACGGGACCTGGCTGGTCCCGTCCCTGCTCGCCGGGTACCACGCGATCGCCCCGGCGACCACCTTCGAGCTGCGCGGCAGCGCCGCGGACGCGGTGGTCGACGGGGTACGGCAAGGCAGGCTGGACCTCGGCATCACCAGTCCCCGTCCCGCCGACACCACCCTGCGCTGGACGCCGCTCCAGAACGAGCCGTTGGCCCTCCTCGTGCCCGTGGGCCACCGTCTCGCCTCCCACCACCGGGTACGGCTGGCCGAGCTGGCCGCGGAGGACTTCCTCGCGCTGCAACCGGAGTTCGGCCTGCGCCAGGTCGCGGACAAGCTGTGCGAGGCGGCCGGCCTCACCCCGCGGATCGTCATGGAGTGCACCGAACTCAGCACGCTCCGCTCGCTGGTGTCCTCCGGACTCGGCGTGGCCGTGGTGCCCGCCACCGGTGACGCGTCCGCTCACCCCGCAGGCGCCGTCTCCGTCCCCCTGGCGGACCCGGGGGCCTTCCGGACCATCGGAGTGATCGCGCAGGCCGGGGGCCCGCGCGCCGCGGTCGTGGCCCGCTTCCACCACTACATCCGCTCCACCGCGCAGCCGCCCGAGGCCTGACCGCTGCCGCCCGGTGCCAGTGACCTGGGAACATGCGCGTAGCGCATCAGGCCGCAGGACAACCGTCATTTCACAGGGCGAACGCCGGGGCAGAGGATCGTCCCATGAACATTCATGCCACCACCGTCCCGGTGCGGTCGTGTGGAAACCGGTACCCGACAAGAGACCCGGCCACGGGACCCGGCGCAGCCGAGACCGTTCCCGTACCGCCGACGCGGCCGACCGCGCTCCTGCGGGGAGCGGTCTTCGTGGCGGCCGAGAAGAACATGGTCCGCGAGGTGCGCCACTTCACCTCCTCCCTGCTGGCCTTCTGGGGCGTGGCCGCCTGCGACCGCGAGTCGGCCCTCCTGGTCGTCGGCGAACTCGGTGCCAACGCCGCCCAGCACGGGGGCGCGGAGCTCGCCGTTCACCTGTCCCTGGAGGGCATGACGCTCCACATCGACGTACGCGACTGCGGCCCGCTTCGCCCGGCGCGACCGTCCGGTACCACGGCCCGTCCGGCCTGGGAGTGCGGGCGGGGGCTCACCATCGTCGGCCACCTCGCCGACCGGGTCGAGACCATGTCGTCCGGCGAGGGGCACCTGGTCCGGGCCGACCTGCGCCTCACCCCGCCCGCTCCCCACGGGGCAATCTGATGACCCTCGCTCCCCGGTACGCCCGCTCGTGGCTGTTCACCCCGGCGGACCGTCCCGACCGCTACCCCCGCAGGGACCGGCCCGGTGCGGACGCGGTCGTCCTGGACCTCGAGGACGCCGTCGCCCCCGGACGCAAGGTGCTCGCCCGCCACCACCTCACCCGGCCCGGCGCCGTCGAGGTACCGGTCTGGGTGAGGATCAACGACCGCACCAGCGAGCACTGGCGTGACGATCTGGAAGCCGTCGCCGGCCTGCCCGCCCTCGCCGGAGTGATGCTGCCGAAGGCGGAGCACGCCGAGCACGTGGCCGCGACGGCGGCCCACCTGCCGGCCGGTACCGCCGTCGTCGCCCTGGTGGAGACCTCGCTCGGCATGGAGAACGCCTTCGCCATCGCCCGCCAGAGGGCCACCTTCGCCCTCGCCTTCGGCGTCGCCGACTTCCGCCGGGAGACCGGTCTGGGCGACGCACCCGAGGCGTGGGCGTACTGCCGGACCCGGCTGGTCATCGCCAGTCGTGCGGCCGGACTGCGCGGCCCCGTCGACGGCCCCGCCATGCACCTGGACGACATCGCCGCGGTACGCGCCGAGGCGGACGCGAGCCGGGCCGGTGGATTCACCGGCAAGCTGTGCATCCACCCGGCGCAGACAGCCCCCGTGAACGCCGCCTACGGCCCGCCTCCGGAGCAGCTCGCCTGGGCCCGCCGGGTACTGGAGCAGGCCGCGCACAGCGAGGGAGCCGCGGTGCGAGTGGACGGCGAGATGATCGACCGGCCCCGCCTGGACCATGCCCGCGACCTGCTGGAGTTCGCGGCAGCGGTGGACGGCTAGGCCGTCTCTTTCGGATCTTGCCGGGCCCGCGACGCCCGGCACCGCACCCGGCTGCGTTGTCGGGGCGCCCGAGTACGTCCAGTACACGGGCGCCCCTCCGCCTTGCCGGGCACGGCACCGGACGCCGCGGACTCGGCCGACAAGATCCGAAAGAGACCGCCTAGGCCGTCGGCGCATCCGCCCGGCTGCGGCCGCCGCTCGACGCCCGTACGGAGCCCCGCCGGCCTCCTGGAGGCCGGCGGGGCTCGATGCCGTGCGGGAGCCGGATCGAAGCCCGGCGTTCGTGACGGCCCCGGTCAGTCGTCCAGGCCGGCCGCCGCCCTGGAGCGCTCGTCCCACACCGGCCGCACGGCGGCGAACGACGGCCCGTGGCCGCGCCGGTAGACCATGAGCGTGCGTTCGAAGGTGATGACGACGACGCCGTCCTGGTTGAAGCCGACCGTACGCACGCGGACGATGCCGACGTCGGGCCTGCTGGCGGAGGTTCGCGCGGCCAGCACCTCCGACTGCGAGTAGATCGTGTCGCCCTCGAAGACCGGGTTCGGCAGGCGGACCCGGTCCCATCCCAGGTTCGCCATCACATGCTGGGAGATGTCGGTGACGCTCTGCCCGGTCACCAGGGCCAGGGTGAAGGTGGAGTCCACCAGGGGGCGGCCCCACACCGTCTGCGCCGCGTAGTGCCGGTCGAAGTGCAGTGGCGCCGTGTTCTGCGTGAGCAGGGTCATCCACGAGTTGTCCGTCTCCAGCACGGTCCGTCCCAGGGGATGCCGGTACACGTCCCCCACCGCGAAATCCTCGAAGTAGCGGCCCTGCCAGCCCTCCACGGGGGCGCGGTCCTGGACGGGGCGGGTGTGGTTCTCGTTCGTCATGACCTCATCCTCGGAACGTCGGGGGCGGCTTGTGAAATGACGGGATGTGCGCCGGGCCATGTGTGACACGCATGGCCGAGCCGCCTCCTCCTGCCATGCGTGCCACGCATCGAACGGCGGTCATCTCGTCATTTCACAGCGCCCCACGGACGGCGGAAGGGTGTCCCCACACATCCCGACTGCCCCGGAGGGCCCGTATGCCCGAGCCGCATCCCCCGCACCGCCCAGCCACCGGACCGGGCACCGAATTTGACGGAGCGTCATCCATCGCGCCACTCGCCGGTCTCGTCGTCGTCTCGCTCGAACAGGCGGTCGCGGCACCGTTCGCCACCCGTCAGCTGGCCGATCTCGGCGCCCGTGTCATCAAGATCGAAAGGCCCGGTACCGGTGACCTGGCCCGCGGCTACGACCGCACCGTGCGCGGAATGTCCAGCCACTTCGTGTGGCTCAACCGGGGCAAGGAGAGCGTCGAGCTCGACGTACGATCCCCCGAGGGCAACCGGCGGCTGCGCGCCCTCGTCGACCGGGCCGACGTCCTCGTGCAGAACCTCGCCCCCGGGGCAGCCGACCGCCTCGGCATCGGCAGCGAGCGACTCGCCCGTGAAAGGCCCGAGTTGATCACCTGTGACATCTCGGGATACGGCGGCTCCGGCCCGTACCGTGAGCGCAAGGCGTACGACCTCCTGGTGCAGGCCGAGGCCGGACTCCTCGCCATCACCGGAACCCCCGAGACCCCGTCCAAGGTGGGCCTGTCCATCGCCGACATCTGCGCCGGCATGTACGCGTACTCCGGCATCCTCACGGCGCTCCTGGAGCGCACCCGGACGGGCCGGGGCGCCCGGCTGGAAGTCTCCATGCTGGAGGCGCTCGGCGAGTGGATGGGCTACGCCGAGTACTTCACCCGGTACGGCGGGACCGCTCCCGCCCGTACCGGAGCCAGCCACGCGACCATCGCCCCATACGGCCCGTTCCCCACCCGTGACGGGCAGAGCGTGATCCTCGGCCTCCAGAACGCCCACGAGTGGGCGGCGTTCTGCGAGATCGTGCTCGACCGGCCCCGCCTGACCGACGACCCCCGGTTCCGGGGCAACGCCGACCGGGTCGCCCACCGGGCCGAACTCGACGCCGTCGTACGGGAGACCACCCTGGCGCTGAGCGCCGCGGAGCTCGTCGCCAGGCTGGACGGCGCCCGCATCGCGTATGCCGGGCAGCGCACCATGCAGGAGTTCAGCGCGCACGACCAGCTCCGGGCCCGTGGCCGCTGGGCCTCCTTCGACAGCCCGGTCGGGGAACTGCTGGGCCTCGTCCCGCCCGTCACCGTGGGCGGACGCACCCCCGCTCGCCTTCGGCCCGTACCCGCCCTGGGTGAGCACACCGACGCGGTTCTCGCCTGGATCGACACGCCTCTCGAGCACGCACCCGAAGGAAGAACGTCATGAACACGGAACTGATCGGCGTGCTGGTCCTGGCCGTCGTCTTCGTCCTGGCCTCCGTCACCGGCCTCAACATGGGCGTCCTCGCGCTGACCGCCACCTTCCTGCTCGGCGTCGTGTGGCTCGGGCACCCCGCCAAGGAGGTGCTGGCGGGCTTCCCGGCCGAGATGTTCGTCGTGCTCGTCGCCGTGACCTTCCTGTTCGGCATGGCTCGCGCCAACGGCACGGTGGACTGGATGGTCCACTCGGCGGTCCGGGCCGCCGGCAACCGGGTGGAGGTCGTGCCCTGGGTCCTGTTCCTCCTCGCCACCCTGCTGTGTGCCACCGGCGCCGCCTCCCCGGCGGCGGTCGCGATCGTGGCGCCCATCGGCATCACCTTCGCCGTGCGCCACGGGATGAGCCCGCTGTACGCAGGGCTGATGGCCGTCAACGGAGCCGCCGCGGGCAGCTTCGCGCCCACCGGAATCCTGGGCGGCATCGTGCACTCGTCCCTCGCGGCGAACGACCTGCACGTCGACGGGGCCGCACTCTTCGGCGGCACCTTCGCCATCAACCTGGCCGCAGCGTTCGTCACCTGGCTGCTCTTCGGCCGCCGGCGCCGGACGGTGGCCACGCCCGCGACGGACGTGGATGCCCCGGCGGCCACCTCGCCGGCCCTGAACGCCGAACAGGGGGCCACCCTGCTGGCGATGGCACTCCTGGTGCTCGGCACCACCGTCCTCTCCCTGGACACCGGCCTGTTCGCGCTCACCCTGGCCGCGGCCCTCGCCACCGCCTTCCGCCCCACCGCCCAACGGGCCGCGAAGGAGATCGCCTGGCCCGTCGTGCTGCTCGTCTGCGGGATCGTCACCTACATCGCCCTGCTGCAGAAACTCGGAGTCGTCGACTCCCTCGGGGAGACGATCGCCGCCGTCGGTGCTCCGCTCATGGCCGCTCTGCTGATCTGCTACGTCGGGGGCGTCGTGTCGGCCTTCGCCTCCACCACCGGCATCCTGGGCGCCCTGATGCCGCTCGCGACCCCGTTCCTCGCCTCGGGATCCATCACGACCACCGGCCTGGTCGTCGCCCTCGCCTCGGCCTCGACGATCGTCGACGCCAGTCCCTTCTCGACCAACGGAGCCCTCGTGGTCGCCAACGCGCCGGAACCGCTGCGCTCGGACACCTACCGCAACCTGCTGCGCTGGGGTGCGGGTGTGTGCGCCATCGCCCCGGGCGCGGCCTGGCTCGCCTTCGTGGTGATCTGACGGGCGGACCGGAGGCTTCCGTCAGCCGTCGCGTTCGTCGGTTCCGACCACGTAGGCGACGAGTACGCCGGCGAGTACGGCCCAGGCCACTGCGACGGGTCCGGCCGTGGCCCGGGCGAGGAGGCCGAGCAGGAGGGCGGTGAGGGCTCCGACGGCAAGCGCCCGGGGGTCGGTGAGGAACCTCCAGTGCCTGCGCCCGCTGCCGGGCCGGCGGATCTCGGCGATTGCCGTCCTGATGACGAGGGCCGCCACCACGATGGCGATGCTGAGCAGGGTGATCGCCATGGTGCCGTACCTCCGATGCGGGTCGGACGCGCTGTGCGGCGGGTCGTCCTGCCGCGTTGCGCCGGTGGATGCCGGCGAGGCTGCCACCGAGGCCCGCGGGCGGCGCGTACAGGGCCGTCGGTACTGTCATGCCGCACACCGCCGCGATGACCGGCAGGGCGGCAGTGGCGCGCAGCCGTCCGACGGTCTCGGTGCGCAGGGCGGCGGCGACGGCCCGGCGTCGCGGCCACCGCATGAGACCGAAGGCGATGCGGGATCGCCGGCTGCTCATCATGGTGAGCCTTCCAGGATGTCGACCGGAAAGGGGTGTACGGCCCCGGACGCCGACCGGACTTCCCTCACACCCTAGGGGAGATGCCGGGATCCTGCCAGAGGGCTTCTCACCTGCGAGAACGCATACGAGCGGGCTTGCGGGGCCGGACCGGAACCGGCACCACGTCAGTGTGTCGTGCCCGCCTTGACCCATCCCTCGCCACCGAGCGGGAACTCGTAGGAGGGCCGCCCGTTGCGGCCGCTGGTGCGGAACGGCCTGCCGTTGTGGTCGATCGTCAGGGTGCCGCGGCGGGAACCGCTGGACCAGGACAACTCCAGGTACCAGCTCACGTCGTACGCCGAGGCGTCGGCCTTGATGTAGAAGACCTCCGGTTCGGATTCGCTGACCTTGAACGGGAAGTTCGGCTGCCCGGCCTCGGGCACGACGGCCGGGCGTACGGCGTCCAGGGCCACGGTGAAGGAGCGGGTCGGCACGCCGGCGCCGCAGCCGACCCCCGGGTAGCCCATGGCGTAGTCGTTCCAGCCGAGAGGCGCACGCTTGCCGGCCATTCGGACGGTCAGGCCGTCCAGGACCACCGTCTCCTTGCCGGAGCCCTGAAGGCTCAGCGTGACGTACTGCTCGCCGGCGGACACGGCTCCGGACGCCGCCACCCACGCGGGCGCGTCCCGCTCCACGGGCGGCGGGCCCACCCGGGCCGGAGGCCTGTCGATCAGGTAGTGCTGGCCGCAGGGCGACTCCCAGGTGTAGGGCTGAGTGGTCACCTTCACCGGCGTACCGGCCGCGGCGCGGTCGCCGCCCCCGCCAGGGGGCGGGCTCGCGGCGGTCGTGCCGGTGTCGCCCTCGGCGCCCTCGGCGCCGTCATCGGCCCGGGGGGCAGCGGGCGCGGATGCCGAAGGCGAGGTGCCGGTCGCTGCCGGGGCCGCCGCCTTGCCGTCCGCGCGTTCCGCTTCGCCGCCCGGGCGGGATGCGGCGGCGGCAGGAGCGTCCCGGACGTCCGCGTCCCGTCCCGGCAGGTTCGCGGTGAGCGCGACCGCTCCGGCCACGACGGCCACGGCGATTCCGGCGAGGACGGCCCCGCGGCTCCGCCGGCGCTGCTTCGGGGCAGCCGGACCGGAGGCGATCCGCGGCTCGGCCGGAAGCGGCTCGGGCAGCGCCTCCGCGGTGGCCGAGGGCCCGGCAGCGGCACTGGGCTCGGGCTGCTCCGGCGATGGCCGGGGAACGTCGGCCACGCCCGCGCCGGCCGGTGCCTTGCCGCCCGGCCCCGGACCACCGCCCTTGCGCGGGCGGTTCGCGTCCGCCAGCACCCAGCGCCGGTGCAGTTCGACGAGTTCCTCGGGCGACGCCTTGCAGAGGCGGGCGAGCCGTTCGAGGGGTGCGTAGTCCGTCGGGACGACATCGCCCCTGCAGTACCGGTGGAGCGTCGAGGTGCTCATGTGGAGTCGCTTGGCGAGCGTTCCGTAGCTGTGCCCGGACCGGTCCTTCAACTCCCGCAGCTGCCGGGCGAACCCGGCCTCGGCAGTGTCCTCCGACACCGATTCCTCCCAGCCCGTGTCCCGTCCCGCGTCCCAGGAACGGGTTGTTTCCGCAGCTCAGAGCCCATGCCGGCGTCCCAGATTCCCTGACTGCCCCTCGGATGCGGCGGCCGGGACGGATCACCGCACAAGCTGGGGCCATCCAAGCACACCGCTTCCGGCGACCCGTCCCGACTGGCCGTCGCGGGCCGCCCGTACGAGAGGGAATCAGTCATGTCCGCCTTCCGCAGCACCTCCACCCCTACCGGTACCCGTACGTCCCGTCCCCGCGCCCGCCGACGGCTCGCGACCGCGTCCGCGGTCGCCCTCGCCGCGCTCGCCCTCACCGCGTGCCAGGACGGCACGGGCATCAGGGACGAGGGCGCCGCGGCCGCCACGGGCTCCGCCGCGGCCACACCCCCGACAGCGGGCGGCAATACCGACACCCAGGGCGCGACGGCAGGTCAGCAGGGGACGACGGCCACCACGCCCCCGGCCCCGGGCTCCGCGACGACGACCACCGGCGGCGGGAAGAGCGGCACCGACCCGGCCGAGGAGAAGGGCTCCGCGGAGCCGCCCGCCGCAGGGGAGCGCGCTTTGTGCAACGGCTCGAACACCGCCGTCACCGTCCAGCCGGTCTCCCGCCCCCTCAACCACATGCTGATCACGGTGAAGAACACCGGCTCGAAGGTCTGCGACCTGACGTACCACCCGGTGCTCCGCTTCGACGAGATGCAGTGGGCGCCCGCCGCACGCCAGGGGACCCGGCCCCAGGCAGTGGTCTCCCTCGCGCCCGGCGAGTCGGGCTACGCGGCGGCCCTGCTCGCGGCGGCCGACGGCAGCGGTGAGGGCGGGACGACCGGGCACCGGCTCACCATCGCCTTCCAGGGCCGGACGCCCAACAGCGGAGGCGGCGCATCCGCCATCCCGCCACTGCCGGCTCAAGGTGTCCATTACGACAGCTCGTTGACGGTCACCTACTGGCAGCAGGACATCGACGACGCCCTCGGCTCCTGAGCCGGGAGGCCTGACGAAGGCTGGGAGCCGTCACGTTCACGCCGCCGCAGTCCGAGGCCGGCCGCAGGGAATCAGCCGCGCAGGTGCAGCCCGAATCCCGTGCGGCCCGCGGGCTCCAGTCCCTCCTTCAGGTGCATCGAGGGGATTTCGTAATCACCGAAGTTCTGCCGCCGGAACGCGATCGGCCCGGTCGACTCCAGGGTGAGCAGGCGCCGCTCCCAGGCCTCGGCCGCGTCCGGGTAGTCCTCGGCGGTCAGCCGGTCGGCGCCGTACAGCACGAACGGCGGCAGCACCTCGACGCCCGGGTAGTAGAGGATGCCGTGCTGGAACGGGAACAGCAGGTCCTCGATGGGGCCGTTGATTCCGCGAGCCGAGTAATGCGATGCGGGGCCGCCGACGGTCACCGACAGCAGGGCCTTCCTGCCCGCGAGGGTGCCTTCGCCGAAGCGCTCGCCGTACTTGGTGTCGCTGTGCTCGCCGACGCCGTAGGCGAAGCGGTAGGTGAACACCCGGTCCACCCAGCCCTTGAGGATCGCGGGCATCGTGTACCACCACAGCGGGAACTGGAAGATGATCCTGTCGGCCCACAGCAGTTTGTCCTGCTCGGCGAGGACGTCCGGGGTGAGCGTCCCGGTGTCGAAGGCCCGGCCCGAGTCCAGGGCGACCTTCAGCGGGCTGGAGGCGTGGGGGCCGTAGTCCGTGGAGTCCACGACCGCCTTCCAGTTCATCGCGTACAGATCGCTCACCCGTACCTCGTGCCCGGCGCCCTCCAATGTGGACACCGCGAGGTCCTTCAGCGAGCTGTTGAGCGACTTCGGCTCCGGGTGGGCGTGGACGATCAGCGTCTTCACGGGAACTCCTTCGGATCGGATGCCTTCGATCCTGGGCGCCGCGGGGGCCGGTGTTCAGGGGCGCCTCTTCCGTAGGACGGGACTTCCTGGTATCGGCAGGACCACCCTCACGGGCAACACCGAGGCCATACTTGGGGGCATGGACGATCTTGCGGGCTTCCTGCGGACCCGGCGTTCCCGGGTCGACCCGGCGGCCGTCGGCATCCCCACCGACAGCCGCCGCCGGGTGGCAGGGCTGCGCCGCGAGGAGGTCGCGCACCTGTCCGGAGTCAGCGTCGACTACTACGTACGCCTGGAGCAGGGCCGCGCGACCCAGCCCTCCGAGCAGGTCCTCGACGCGCTCGCCGGCGTCCTCGGCCTCGACGCCACCGAGCGCGGCCACCTCTACCGGCTCGCCCGGCAGCGCCGGCGCCGCGCGAAGGCGCCGGGCAAGGGGGTCCTCCCGGCCGGAGGCCGGTGGCGAGTCCGGCCGGAGCTGCTGCGCGTCCTCGACCTGGTCGCCGACGCGCCCGCCCTGATCATGGACCACCACCGCCTGGACGTGCTCGCCGGTAACCGCCTCGCCGGGCTCCTCTACGGCCGGCCGGTGCCGGGTCTGAACACGGCCCGACACATCTTCCTGGAGGAGGCGGAGCGCGGTCTCTACGCGGACTGGGAGAAATGCACGCTCGACGTGGTCGGGCACCTGCGTCTGGCCGCCGGGAAATACCCCGAGGACCCGCGCCTCGCTTCGCTCATCGGCGAGTTGGCGATGGGCAGCGAGCGGTTCCGCCGCCTCTGGGCCCGTGCGGACGTGCGCGCCCGCACCCATGGACGCAAGGCGTACCGGCACCCGCTGGTCGGACTCCTGGAACTGCACCAGGAGAACTTCGCACTACCGGATGAACCGGGCATGGAGCTGCTGGTGTTCTCCGCGGCCCCGGGCAGCCCCGCCGAGGACGGTCTGCGCCTGCTCGCGGGCCTGGGCGCGGACAGCGGTGCCGAGCGGGTGCCGCTGCGCCCCGCGGCCACACCGCCGGCGGCCGCCACCGGCACCGCACTGTGACGGTCGGCGCCATCCTGCTCGCGTAGCGCCCGGAGCAGTCCGGGCCGCCGTACGAGCTCCGTTCGCCGGCGGCCCGGCGGCCCGGCGGCCCCGGCCCCGGCCGGCGAAGGGGGGTGTTCGGTCACGCCGCTCGGGGATCCGGGCGCAGGCTCCTCGGCCGGCGGGGTCAGGCGAGCCGGAGGAGAGGGGTGTCCGTGGTGAGGGCGGCTCGCAGGGCGGGGATGTCCGTCCAGGTGAGGCCGAGAGCGCGGACGGCGTGGCGGAGGGTGATGTGGTCGGCTCCGTCGGCCGCTTCGCGAAGGGTCTTCATGGCCACCTCCCGGTCGAGGAAGGCGATCCCCCGGCGGGCGGTTCCTGCCGGGGCGTCCGGGTGGGTTCGCTCGCCAGCCCGGGAATGCCGGTGAGCCGGTGGGAGAGGTCGGCGGCGGCAGCCAGGGTTGCCGGTTGCTCGTCGACGAGGGCCCGGGCGACCGGATTGTGGCCGATGGCCTCCTGGAGCGGCAGGGGGTACAGCCGTGGGGAGACATCCGTGAGGCGGATGACGTTGTTGACGGCACGGACGGTGCCGCGGGCGCCGTGGATGGCGGCGGCCCACAGCGCCGATGCCTCGGAGGGGTGCCAGGCCAGTGCGCGGGCGGCCGCTGCCGCCGCGTCCCGGTCGGGGACGAGGGGGTGGCTTCCGGCGAGGCGTTCGAGGAGGGGCTGTTCACCGATCTCTCCGTCGAGGCCGGGCCCCGCGATGTGGACGGTGGTGCGGATGCCGGTCAGGTGGCATGCGGCGAGGGTGAGGGCGTCCCCGAACGGGCTGCACAGGTCGGGCTCGTTGCCGTGGGCGGCGGGTGCCCTGACCGTGTTCGGCAACGGCTCGCTGCGCTGGATGATCGCGGTCGATGCCGCCACCTACCTCCTGGCCGCCGCCTGCTTCGCCGCTCTCACCACCACTCCACCGGAACCGGACGGCACGCCTCCGAGTGCCCTCGTGACGCGGGCCGACAACACCCGCCGCTACCTCCTGCTCGTGGCCGTCAACATCCCGTACGTCCTCGCGCAGGCCGCCCTCGCCGTCCTCGTCGCCGTCTACACCACCCGCGCCCTGGGGCTCCCCGCCTCGGCGGCGAGCATGCTGTTCGTCATCAACACCGTCATCGTCTCCGCGTGTTCGACAGCCGTCACCGCACACGTGGCGCCCAAGGTGCCCCGCCGCGCCGTGGCCGCCGGATACCTGATCATGACCGTGGGGACGGGGGCGTTCGCCTTGCCCTCGCTGCCGGCACGGCCCGGGCCGCCCGGTGCCGCCTCCACCGCCTGGGCGGCCCTCATCGTGGCGATCGTCCTGTTCAGCGTGGCGGAGATCCTGCTCGGCCCGGCGCTGAGCGAACTGTCCGTGAGCCTCACTCCCCATGCATCCGGGGGCTTCACACAGGGCCTGTACCAGTTCTCGTGGGCCGTCGGCATGGTCGCGGCCCCCGCCCTGTTCACCCTGCTGCTGGAGGCCGGCCCCCTCCTGCCCTGGGGTGTCGAAGCCGCCGTCTGCCTGATCGCCGTACTCGCCGCGCCCGCATTCAAGGCCCCCAACCGCCACCGCCGGAGGAACCCCCGTTGATCACGAGCGTCATCGAGTCCATCCACGAGATCCCCGCCGCGGAGTGGGAGCACCTCGCCCGGCCTGCGGGCCTCTACCTCTCCCACCGGTGGCTCGCCGGCGAGGAGGAAGACCCCACCGCTACCTGTGCGTACGCGCTCGTAGGGACCTCGAAGGCACCCTGATCGCCGCCGCCCCCCCTCTACCTGGTGCGGGACGAACCGAACGACAGCTACCGGCCCGAAACCGTACTGCCCCCGCACCTGCGGCCGCGCGTGATCGCCGGCGCGCGGCGCGGGTACCACAGCACGCCGCTCACGGCCCCCGGCCTCGGGCCCGGCCTGCAGGACGCCTGCCTCGCCCTCCTCCAGGACGCCGCGCGCCGCTTCGCCGACCTCGGCCGCCCTCGACGTGCGCCGACAGGTACTCGCGGACTGCTTCGAGGATGCCGGAGTCCTCCTCGCCGGACACCAGCAGGATCACGGGCACGACCGGGACGGCATCGACGCGATGACCGGTCTGCTGAAACGGCAGGCCACGGCGATGGGCAGCGAAGCGCGTGTGGCCGCCGCCTACGAGGAACACCGGATGATCGGCTTCTGCCTCTACTACCACTACGGGACCACGACGTGGATCCGCGCCGTCGCCCTCGACCGCCGCCACCCGGCGCCGCACCTGTACTTCAACCTCATGTACTACCTGCCCATCGAGGACGCCTACGCCCACGGCACGACCGCCCTGCACGCGGGCATGACGACCATCGAGGCCAAGCGCCGCCGCGGCGCGCAGGTATCCGGCCTGTACGCCCTGGTCGACCGGCACCCCGCGGGGCCGTCACCCCGGCGGGGATGACGGCCCTGTACGCGGCAGACGTGCGGCCTGACGCCGGCCGGTCGGGTCAGGACACCACGGGAGCGGCGTCCGCTTCCGTCAGCCTGACCGTGCACAGCCCGCCGCGCTCGCTCTTCACGTCCGTCACCTTGAGCTGGGTGCCCGGCGCGAGGATGTACTCCTCCTCCCCGGTGAAGGCGGAGAACCTCTTGATACCGACCGCGTGGGCGGGCGTCACCTCGAAGAGCGTCCGCTTTCCGCGGCTGCCGAGGAAGGAGCGGGCCACGCTCAGCTCGGAGGTGCACGAGGACACGCCCCACCAGGTCACCGTCCGGCCCACCGGGTACTGCGCCCGCAGGTCCAGCGACACACCGCGCCACAGCGGCTTCGTGTGGGCGGGCAGCTCCGACACCGCCGAGAACAGCAGCCGCAGGTACGGCAGGTAGGGCGTGACCCTGGTGCGGTCCGGGGAGCGCAGGACCGCGTTGATCTCGCGGTAGAAGGCGGACTCGCAGGTGTAGAGGTAGAGCGCGGCGATCGCGTCGGCGGACAGGCCGCCGGACGTCTCGTCCGCCCGCCGCTTGCCGAAGTCCCGTGACCGGTCGATGTGTCCGGTGATCCCGGACAGCGTCGCGGAGACCGGTGCGACGGCGTCCTGGAAGTCCATCAGCGGGGTATCGAACACACCGGTGATCGCGGGGAGGACCAGGCCCTCGTCCTTGACGCTGGTGAGCCGCTCCAGGTACAGCTGGTGCAGGTTCATGGTCGACTCGATGAAGGCGCCCATCCGCGCCGCGACACCCCCGTCCGCACCCGCGGCACCGCCGGCGTCGCCCGCACCGGCCGTCCCCTCGTCCCACCCCTTGCTCGGCAGCCAGTCGATCCCGTCGGAACCCAGCGACGCCAGGGCCTCGTTCACCATGGCGAAGTGGTCGCCCTCGCAGAAGATGTCGCCCTGCGCCGCCGGGTTCGCGTGGTCGATGTGCCGGACCTCGACGTCGGGGTACTTCTCCTGGAGCCGCACGACGACCTTCTTGAGGTTGCGGGCGTGCGCCCCCCACCAGGCGAACACGACCCCGCGGTCCTCCTCGGCGGCGTCCTGCTTGGCCTTGAGGATCTCCTCGACGATCCGTTCGGCGACGGGCCGCCAGAACGCCGTGTGCTGGTCGGCCCCCATCGCTCCGTCGCCGCTGGCGGTGAGCGAGGCGTTCAGCAGCAGTACGCCCTGCGTGAGCATCGCCTGGAACCACTCCGGCGGCCGGACCGTCTCCCGCTCCTTCAACAGCGCGCGGACGTCGGCGATCGGAGTCTTCTTGGCTATGCCGTACTTCCACATCGCCGCCGCCTTGATGATGCAGCGGATGCTGACGACCCTGCCGAACTGACTGTCCTTCCAGTCGTTGAAGGTGTTGTCGAACATGGCGATGCCGGTCGCGCTCTCCGGGCGCGGGTACGGATTCTGGCCGAAGACGACAACCTTCCACTGGTGCGGCGCGTGGGGCTTGAGCGCCTGGAAGGTCAGCTCACGGACCGGGACGACCTCGGGGCTGCGCCCCTTCCCGATGAACCGGGCGGCGTCCGGCTGCGCCTCGATGACGGGCTTCAGGAGCGGAAGCCAGGGCTCACCGCCACCGTTGAAGAGCTCGGCGAGAGCCAGGGCGTCGTTCGCGTCGGTCACGGGGGAGGACCCTTCGGTGGTCGTGGTCGAGGTCGTGGACGGACCCTGACCGGCAGGGTCGCCGGCCGGAACCGGGGCGGGGACAGGGGTGGGAACAGGGGCAGCGGCCTTCGGCGGCACGATGCGTATGCGCTCCTCGACCGGGCGCTTCTCGATGCCGCCCAGCTGCGTGATGATCGTGGCGCGCAGCTCGTCGTCGTCCTCGAACCAGTGGTCGTGGAAGAGCGTGTAGCCGGTCCACATCAGGTTGGCGCACACTCTGGCCGGCACCCGACCGGTCTGCGCACCCATCCCGACCAGGGCCACGGAGCGGATGCTTCCCGGCGCCTTCCGGTTCTGCCGGTGGACGGCCTGGAACGCGGCGGCGCACGCCAGGGCCACATTGAGCGTGGCACTCACGTTCTGCGAGGACTGCACCATGGTCGGCGTCGATATCAGGAACCGGGGCACGGCCGCCCCCGACGGCACGCAGACCGCGCTGCCCACCGGCATGGCCCCGGCGAACCGATCGCGGATCGCCCGCTGCACACGCAGCTGGATGCCGGATCCGAGGTACCGCTTGATGACGGCGTCGGCCCCACCGTCCATCCGGCCCCGGGAGTTCGTCGGGGTGACCCAGGCATCGACGTCCGCATCGAGGATCGAGCCCCGGCGGATCTCGATGCCGGGGGTGTCCGCGAACGCGGCCCGCCACGCCTCCACCACGCGCTCGTTGACGTCTGTCAGCACCACCCTGAGCGCAGGCAGAGCACTGCTCTCGGTCATCGTCCACTCCTGTCGGAAAACGGCTCGTTCAACACCTCGAACGTAACTGCCACCACTGACAGTTGTGCCGCCGCTCCGTGACGGCCGGCACGGGCACGGTCACCACAGTCGTGCCGGCCCGTCTCGACCGGCTGCCGTGGTCCCGGTGGCACTGGATGATCGTGATCGGCCTCGGCACCGTATGGATCCTCGACGGGCTCGAGGTCACCATCGTCGGCAATGTCGCCGGCTGTCTCGCCGAGGAAGGCAGTGGCCTCGACATCACCGCCGCCCAGGTCACGGGTGTCGCGGCCGCCCTCTACGTGGCGGGTGCCTGCTCGGGGGCTTTGTTCTTCGGCCGGCTGACCGACCGTTACGGCCGCAAGAAGCTCTTCATGGTGACCCTGGCCGTCTACCTGGGCGCGACCGCGATGACCGCGCTGTCGTTCGAGTCCTGGTGGTTCTTCCTCTTCCGCTTCCTCACCGGCTTCGGCATCGGCGGTGAGTACGCGGCCGTCAACTCGGCGATCGACGAGCTGATCCCGTCCCTCTACCGGGGCCGGGTCGACCTCATCATCAACGGCAGCTACTGGCTGGGCGCGATCGGTTGCGCCCTGCTCTCCGTGGTGATGCTCGACACCGACAGCTTTCCCCAGAACCTCGGCCGGCGGCTCAGTTTCGCCCTCGGGGTCGTCCTCGGACTCGGGCGCCGGATCATGATCTCCTCCACCTACCTGCTCTCCGGTGTGCTCCTGTTCGGTACGGCCTGGTTGTTCGACCGGGGTTCGCTCACGGCGACGACGATGACGGTCTGCTGGTGCGTGGTGCTGTTCTTCGCGTCGGCGGGTGCCTCAAGCGCGTACCTGACCGTCTCGGAGGTGTTCCCCATGGAGACCCGCGCCATGGCCATCGCCTTCTTCTACGCCCTCGGCACCGCGGCGGGAGGCATCAGCGGTCCGCTGATCTTCGCCGACCTCACCGAGTCGGGTGTGGTCGGTGACACGGCACTCGCCTTCCGGATCGGCGCCGCGCTGATGTGCGCCGCCGGTCTCGTGGCGGCGTTCCTGGCGGTCAAGGCCGAGCGGCGCTCGCTGGAGGACATCGCCGAGCCTCTGTCGGCGGCGAAGCCGGCCCCGCCCACCGGCTCCGGCTGACCGCCGTTCCCGATCCACCGGCCCCGGGCGGGGCGGGGCCGGTCGGGGACAGTCCGGGGGGTGCGCGGTGTGTCTGCGCGGCCGGTGGAGCCGGGGTCCCCTTCAATGGCGCGGCATGACCTTCTCCGCACTGCACCAGCCGTCGGCACGCGCCGCCGCGGCCCCGCACACCCGCCGGTCGATCCTCACGGGAGCCTTCGCCCTGGCCGCCGGCGCGGCACTGCCGCTCGCCGCGGCGGGGCGGGCGTACTCCGCCGCCACACCGGACATCATCGGTTGCGCCGCCTGGGGTGCGCGGGCGGCGTCCGAACCCGTCGTCGTCCTCGCCAACGGTCCGGAGCGGATCGTCGTCCACCACACCGCGACGGCGAACGTGACGGACTACTCGAAGCAGCGCGCCGTCGCCCTCGCCCGCGCGATCCAGACGTACCACATGGACGCGCAGGGCTGGATCGACACGGGTCAGCATTTCACCGTCAGCCGCGGGGCCTTCGTACTGGAGGGGCGCCACAACAGCCTGGCGGAGCTGCGCACCGGTACCCGCCAGGTGCGGGCGGCGCACTGCGTCGGCCAGAACACGGTGTCGATCGGCATCGAGAACGAGGGCACCTACACCTCGCAGGTCCCGCCGGCGGCGCAGTACGCGGCGCTGGCGGATCTGTGCGCCCACATCTGCGGCCAGTACGGCCTGCCCGCGTCGGAGATCTACGGCCATCGCGACTTCAACGCCACCTCCTGCCCCGGTGACCGCCTTTACGCCCTGCTCCCGTCGCTCCGCAAGGATGTCGCCGCCCGCCTCGGCACGCCGGTGCCGGACCCGGAGGAGGCCGCCGATCCCATCGGGGACCTCGTCCGCCAGACCACCGGTCGGCCGGCCCCGACGTACGCGGAATACCTCCCGGCAGGTCTGCTGCCCTGATGGTCCGCCCCCCTCCGGACGGGGGTGCTTGTCCGTCAAACGAACACGTCCGGTTGTTCGTTTCCGCGGCTGTGCGCCGCCTCGGGCCCGGATAGCGTCGGGCCCGGGTGGTCGCCGACGGAGGTCCACCCGTGGATCGACGGAAGGACCGAGATGAACCTGCCGGCCGGCCGCGGTCCGCACAGCGTCACGGTCGTCACACGCATCGACTCCAGCGTCGTCACCGTCACCGGTGACCTCGACCTCGACCATGTCGACGCGTTGAACAGCGTGCTCCTGGTGGCGTGCTCCGATCCCGGCGCTCCGGAGCGGGTGGTCGTCGACCTCACGCGGCTGGCGTTCTGCGACTCCGCCGGTCTCAACGCCCTGCTGCGCGCACGCCTGTTGTGCGAGTCGAACGGGCGCACCCTGATCCTCGCCGACCCCGGCCCGCAGTTCTTGCGCCTGCTGTCCATCACGGGCGCCGACCTGCTGTTCAACATCAGCGCCCCCGATACGGGCGAGACGGGCTACGGGCCCACCCGCGCGGCGCCCTGACCGCGGCCGGTCGGGTCAGCGGCGTCCGCCGGTTCTGAGGGTGACGGAGGGCGCCACGCCGTACGCCTGACGGTAGGCGGCGGCGAAGCGGCCCTGGTGGGCGAAGCCCCACCGCCCGGCGACGGCGGCGACGGTCGTGGTGCCGGACGGCTCGGCGGCGCGGAGTTCGGCGTGGGCGCGGTCCAGCCGGACGCGCCGGAGGTGGCCGAGCGGCGTGGTGCCGGCGTGGCGGGTGAAGGCGTACTGGACCGCACGCGGCGTGACCGGGACGGAGGCGGCGATGTCGGCGAGCGTGATGTCCCGGTGGGCGTTGGCCTCGATGAACGAGACGGCGCGGCGCAGGGTGTCGCTGTGCGCGTCGCGTGTGTCCCGCGGGGTGGCCCTGTCCGACCGGGCGCTGTTCGGCAGCGTCTTGAGCACCGTGGCCGCCAGGTGCTGGACGGCGGTGGACACCAGCAGTCCGCCTTCGTCGTCGTCGCAAGCGGCGGATTCGTCGAGGACGTGGTCGCGGAGATAGGCGACGGCGGCGCCGAGCCGCCTGTTCTCGGCCGGACCGACCGGCCGGGCCCCGGTGATCCGCACGCCCTTGTCCCCCGGCAGGGAGGCGACCCGGTTCAGCAGCCGGGGGTCGAACATCGTGATCGTGTACCGGGCTGCGTGGACCTGTCCCGCATAAGGCCGGTCGTGAGGTGCGAGGAGGAAGGTCTCGCCGGGACCGAAGATCTCCTCGCGGCCGCCGGTGGTGTCCACGATGCTGCCGCTGTGCATCGTGACCAGGCACACCTTGCCCAGGCAGCCCGCGTCGTAGCCCATCGTGTAGCCGAACGACAGACGGTCCACGCTGAGCCCGCCGACCTCTGTACGGGAGATCCGCGCCCGGGTGTCGCAGGGGCGTCCGCCGATCTGCATGGGGGTGTAGGCCGCGGACAGGAAGGCCTCGGTGGCCTCGAGGTTCCCGCTGTCGAAGAAGAGCTGCGTCATCAGGGGCCTCCCTCACCGCTCTGTTCGGCGTGGCCTGCCGACACCGTCCGCTTCTCAGTATGCCGTGGTCCGCGCGGGAGGGTCGGGCAAGATCCGAAAGAGACGGCCTACAGCCGCCAGTACGTACCGGTGCGGGAATCGACGTGCACCACGTGGCGGCCGAGGCGCACCACGTGGTGGTCCGGGCCCGACCAGGAGCCGCAGGCGCCGTCGTCGGCGGGCAGCGGGGTCCAGACCTCCAGGAAGGTGGAGCCGTCGGGGTTGGTGCCCCTCTCGACGAGGTTCGCACCGTCCCACCGGAAGGTGCCGGCGTCCTCGCCGGGCTCGCCCGTGAGGTGGTGGAAGTGCACCTGGGAGCCGTCGAAGGACGTCGTGCCGGCGAAGCCCCGGCTGTCGGCGTAGTACGACCCGGCCTGCAGCCACACCACTTCGCGGTCCTCGACGAGGGGTCCGCCGTTGCGGCTGATGCCGCGCCGCAGCCAGGCTCCGTGCTCGGGCACCGGGACGCCGGGGCCGTCCGGGAGGTCTCCGGAGTGCCCCGCGGACCCCGGTTCAGGCGCGGTCATCGCCGACCGGCCCGTCCACGTCCCCGTCCCCGTCCACGTCCCCATCCACGTCCCCGTCCAGGTTCAGGTCCACGGCCAGGAGCGTCAGCGGTACGTTGCCGCGTACGGCCTGCGAGTACGGGCAGACCGCGTCGGCCCGGTGCAGCAGGGGCTGGAGGTCCGCCGCCCGCCACCCGGGCAGGCCGACGGTGAGCGTCACCGCGAGGCCGTAGCCCGCGGGTGTGTCCGTGGTGCCGAGTTGCACCTCGCAGGCCACGCGTGCGGCGGAGGCGTCCGCCCCGAACTCGGCGGCGACCTCCGCGAGGGCGGAGGTGAAGCATGCGGCGAAACCGGCCGCGAACAGCTGCTCGGGGTTGGTGGTACCGGGCACCTTCTTGCGCGGCGGGGCGAGGTGGACGTCCAGACGTCCGTCGTCCGTGCGGACGGATCCGGTACGGCCCCCGGCGGCGTGCGCGGTCGTCCGGTACAGGCTGCGGGTGAGTGGCACGGTCATCGCGTTCGGCCCATCTTGCTCGACGAGGACGCTGCCCGGGTGCGGACAGCGGTCGGCGCTGCTCGTGCAGCACCTCGCGCGTCGTCGTGCGTAACCGGGTACGGCGCATCTCGTCCGGGGCCCAGGACAGGCCGCCGGACAATCTAGCAACGCGGGCCGCCGTCCGGGGCGCCCCGCGCGGTGAAGTTCCTCACCCGCTGCCGGCAGCCGGACCGGGGGTACGCACGCTGGATCGCCGGGCCGCTGGAACGCGGCCTGTTCGGCGGCGCCGGGCGGTCGGGCAGACCCCGGCGGCGCATCGAGGTGTTCCGCTGCCCGCACTGCGGCCACCTGGAGCTCTTCGCGACCGAGTCCGTCTGACGACCGGCCGCCGGGCCGCGGTGGTCACCCCGTGGCCCGGCCCGGCCGTACGCGCCCGTACGTGCGCCCGCGCGCCTCCGCACGCCCCCGCACGAGGGATGACCGCGGGCCGTCGCCCCACGACCGTGACCGTCATCACGTCATCACCGCAGTCCGGAACAACTCACTGGTCACGGGGGAACGATGGGACGACGCTGGCTGGTCACGGGATGCTCCTCCGGCCTGACGGTTACCGCGCGTGGTGCTGGATGCCCCGCTGTCCCGGTACCCGTGCCGACCGGGGAGCGCCCGAGCGGCGGTGGTCGGCACGCTGTCGGCGGCCCGGGAAGGGGTTGCGCCGTACGTTGGCGCTGGGGGCCGCGATCAGCAGGCCGACAAGTACCAGGACCGCGACGAGGATGAGCACGGTAACGAGGTTCATGTTCCTGCCTTCCGTCGGTAATTGACTGCCTGTTACTACATCTTGTTACCGAAATCCGGGTCGTTAAACACAGAGGGTGACTGAATGCGCAGCCGTAGTTCATGAGCAATATTCGGCGGAGCCCGTCCGATGCCACCGGGTAACATCCCCGGATGCCGAAGACGATCAAGATGCTGAGCCCGGAAGCCGGCCGGACCGTCACCGCGGGGCTGCGCGGGTACGACGCGGACGCCCTCGCGAAGTGCGTGGCCGACGCGGCGCAGCCGTGGTGGCGCCGGCGAGCCTGCGTCGAGGCACTGGCCGGACGGGTGCCGGAGCGGCGCGTGGCCGACCTGATCGCGCGTGTCTACGACACCGGTGATGTGAGCGAAGTGCGCATCGCGCTGCTGAAACTGCTCGCGGACCGCCCTGAGCTGCTGCCCTGGCTGCGGCACGAGGACCGGCACCAGGACAGTTCGTACGGCATGGCCGAGGCGGTCCTGGGGGCCCGCGGAGCGCTCGGAGACCTTTCGGCGGCGGGGGCCTTGTCGGCGCTCGCCTTCGGCCCTTGGCGTCACCGGCGGGAGATCGGCGAGGCGGGGCTCGACCGACTGGCCGCCCGGTACGGGGCCGAGGCGGTGCTGGCCGAACTCGACGAGGGCCGCCCGGAGGACCGCTCCAGCGGCGTCCGGATGCGCCACCACGCCGGCGAGGACGTCACCGATGCGCTCGCGGACCCCGACCGCACGGTCGCGTACCGCGCCCAGGAGTTCCTGACCGACCCCGAGCGGCTGCGCGGCTACCTCGCCGGGGCGCCGACCGAGGAGGCGAAGCTGTGGGCGGTGTACGCGCTGTACCGGATGACCGATGACGTCGCCGAGACCCGGCGGCTGTACGAGGAGTCGGGCCGGCCCCGCGTCGAGGTGACCGGCCTGGACGAGGAGTTGAGGGCGGCCATCGTCCACGAGTACGGGCAGTGGTGCGAGGAGCGGAGCGATCCGCGGTGGCGGATCGAAGCCCTGTGCGCGGAGCGGCCGCCCGCTTCCGACCCGGCCGAGCGGCTGCTGCGGGCCACGGCCGCGCTCACCGCCGCGGGCCTCGCGCCGAAGCCGCCGGTCTCCTGCGGGGACGCCAACCAGCAGGGGGACGGTACGTACGACGTCATCGGTTACGGCGAGGGCGACGGCGAGGTGTGGATCAGCACGCTCGGCCGGTTCGCCGCCGACTGGAACGAGGATCCGGACGTGCGCCGCGCCCTCGAATCGGCCGGGTTCCGCTGGATCGACGATGCCGTCGGCTCGATCCGGGTCACCGGCCTCGGGGTGTACTACTTCGGCAGCCGCGACCCGTTGGACGTCCGCACACTGCTGTTCTACTGGCAGGACTGAACCGCGTTCCCCGTCGGCAGGCGCCCTGCCGCAACGGTTGCGTTCCGCTCTATGATCGCTGCTCCGCGTACGAGGGGGGCTGGTATGGGGGCAGGCGGGGCGGCATCGCAGCGGGCGCAGGACGCGCGGCGGCAGGAGCGGTTACTCCGGGAGCAGTGGCAGGCCGGCCGTCGGCAGGCCCTGCGGTGGGACGCGGTCGGCGAGGACGAACAGCGGGTCCTCGCGCAGCTGTTGGTACTGACCGCGCGCGGGTGGCGGTTGCTCGTCGACCGGCACTGGTCCCGGACGCGGACCGCCGACGCGGACATGCTGCTGGTGGGGCCCGGCGGTGTCTTCGTCCTCCAGGTCACGGCCGGCGGCGAGCCGGGGGACGGACGGGCGGCGGGGCTGCTCACCGCCACCAAGGCTGCCGAGAGCGCGGTGGCGTCCCTGGGCATGTCGCCGGTGGCGGTCCAGCCGCTCGTGGTGTTCGCCGGGCAGCGCCGCGACGCGAGCCTCGGCCGGATACGGCTCCTGGGCGAACACGAGATCGGCCCCGTGCTGCTGTCCCAGCGGCACAGGCTGCGGGTCGAGTCGGTCCGGGCGATCGCCGATCACCTGGAGCGGGTGTTCCCGGACTACGCGGGCTCGGCGGTCGACCGGCAGACCCCGCCGGTGCCCGAGGGCCACCGACCGAGCTCCCCGGACGGGCTGTTCGACCTGGAAGGGCTGCGCGATGCAGCCCTGAAGGGTGCCCTGCAGGCGCCGATCGAGCAGTGGATGACCTTCCTCCACCCCGATCAGGTGGCACTGGTACGACGCAACTGGTCGGGCCCGGCACGCATCAGCGGACCGGCCGGCACCGGCAAGACGGTCGTCGCCCTGCACCGTGCGGCCCACCTGGCCAGGCGGACGACCGGCCGCATCCTGTACGTCACCTTCGCCAACAACCTGCCCCGTGTGCAGAGCACCTTCCTCAAGGCCATGGCTCCCGCCGTTGCCGACCGGGTGGACTTCCGCAGCCTGCACTCCTGGGCACAGGAATTCCTGCAGGAGCGCGGCGTACCGGTCCGGTTGCACGGGGACAAGGCCGAGACCGCCTTCAGCCTCGCCTGGAAACACGTCGGCCGCGAGAGCCGACTTGCCGAGCTCGACCCCGCCCCCGCCTATTGGCACGAAGAGATCGACTACGTCATCAAGGGGCGAGGCCTCACCCGTTTCGAGGAGTACGCGATCGTCCCCAGGCGACGGCGGAGGGCGAGCCTCCACCGTACGCACCGGCGGTCGGTGTGGGAGCTGTACGAGGCGTACGAATCGCTGCGCGGCGAGCGCGGCGTCCACGACTTCAACGACGTCCTCTCCCTCGCCCTGGCCGAGGCGTCACGCGGCCGCGAGCGGCCGCCGTACTCGGCCGTCATCGTGGACGAGGTCCAGGACCTCACGCTCGTCGGGGTGCGTCTCCTGCACGCGCTCGTCGGTGACGTGCCCAACGGTCTGCTGCTCGTCGGCGACGGCCAGCAGACGGTGTACCCGGGCGGCTTCCGCCTCACCGATGCGGGCATCGACATCCGCGGCGACCGCGGACAGGTGCTGCGCACCAACTACCGCAACAGCAAGCAGATCCTGGACGCGGCCCTCACCGTCGTGGCCGACGACGCCTTCGAGGACCTCGACGGCGAGCGCACCCCCGGCCGCCGCGATGTCGACCTCACCTACCACGACGGGGACGTCGTACGCGTCACCAGGCCCACGGTGGACGCCCACGACCGGGAGCTCCTGGGCGCCCTGCGTTCCCTGCCCGACGGTGCGCTCGCCGACACCGCCCTGCTGTGCCCCTCGCTGCGCGCCACCGGCCACTACCAGCGGTTGCTCACCCAGGCGGGGCTCCCGGTGTGCCAGCTGGAGCACTACGACGGCCGTGCGGTGAACGCGGTGAAGCTGGGCACCTATCGCAGGGCCAAGGGTCTGGAGTTCAAGAACGTCTTCCTGCCCCGGCACGACGAGGTGTTCGCGAACGGCACGCCGGCCGAGACGACGGGCGGCACGCAGACGCCGCAGACGGCCCGGGAGCGCGAGGAACTACGGCGCAGCCGGCTCTTCGTGGCGATGACCCGGGCCCGTGACCTGCTCTGGCTCGGCAGCGTGACCGCCCCCTAGGGGGCGGGGAGGCGCGGTGCCAGGGTGCGTTGTGTCCTGGTTGGCCGGCTGGGGCTTGCGCAGACTCGGTCGGGCGGAGTCATCCGCTTCGAACGAGGAGCAGAGCAGGTATGAGGAACGAAGCCAAGGTCGTGGCCATTACCGGAGCGAGCAGCGGGATCGGGGAGGAGACGGCTCGGCGGCTCGCTGCCGATGGCCACCGGTTGTTGCTGGGCGCGCGGCGCACCGACCGGCTCGATGCGCTGAGCCGGGAGATCAACGAGGCAGGCGGTACCGCGGCCTTCCGGCGGCTGGACGTCACCGACGCCGCCGATGTACGTGACTTCGTGGCCGCCGCCCGGGAGCACTACGGCCGCATGGACGTGCTGATCAACAACGCCGGGGTGATGCCGCTCTCGCCGCTGGACGCACTGAAGGTCGACGAGTGGGACCGGATGATCGACGTGAACGTACGGGGTGTGCTGCACGGGATCGCCGCCGCCCTGCCCGTGATGCGCGCCCAGGGCGGCGGGCACGTCGTGAACGTCGCCTCCGTCGGCGCCTACGAGGTGTCGCCCACCGCGGCCGTCTACTGCGCGACCAAGTACGCCGTCCGTGCGATCACCGAAGGGCTGCGCCAGGAGTCGGACGGCTCCGTCCGGGTCACTCTGGTCTCTCCGGGCGTGACCGAGTCCGAACTGGCCGAAGGGATCTCCGATCCCGCCGCGCGGGAGGCCATGAAGGCGTACCGCGCCGTGGCACTGCCGGCGTCCGCCATCGCCGGGGCCATTGCCTATGCCGTGGCCCAGCCGGCCGGGGTCGACGTCAACGAGATCGTCGTGCGTCCTGCTGCGAGCGCGCAGTGAGCGCCGGGACGTACGAGGAGGACCTGCTGCGCCGCCTGCGGGTCCTGGAGGACAAGGAAGCGCTGCGGAGGCTGATGATCCGCGGTTGGCGGGCGCTGGACCGCAAGGACTGGCGGACCTGGATCGAGTGCTGGGCCGAGGACGCGGTGCTGGACTTCGGGCCCTGGGGAGAGATCCAGGGGAGGGAGGCCGTCCGGGCGAAGGTGGAGCAGGCGGAAGCGCACTTCCCGAGCATTCAGCACCACATTCTGAACATGGACTTCCAGGTGGAGGACGACCGGGCGACGGGCATCGGGTACATGTGGTTCGTCGCCGTGACCGGGAGTGGACAGGGCTCTTCGCCCTACTCCATGGGCGGTCCGTACGACTGGGAGTTCCGCCGGGGTTCCGAGCTGCGGCGGCGCCAGGTCTCGACCATCGCATGGGAGACCAGCGGCAACGCCCCCGGCCGACCGGTCGCGTCCGCGACCACCGCGGCCAGCAGCGGGCCGGTCACCGTGCACCCGGCGCGCACGGCCGGCCGGGTGATGGCCTCGCGCAACTCCTGACTGCTCATCGGACCGACCGCGATCTGTGCGTCGCGCATCGCCTCGACCAGGTGGGGGTCCTGGACGCAGTGGCCGTAGAAATCGGCGCGCACACCGAGCACGACCCGGGTCCGGCCGGTCGCCGCCGTGGTGGCCGCGATCAGCAGCGCGATGAACGCGTCGCGTTCGTCCCGGTCCCGGCAGAGGGTGAAGACCTCCTCGAACTGGTCGACCACGATCAGCGTGTCGATGTCCGGCGAGCGGTCGACCGTGGCCTGCCGGATCCGCAGGTGCAGCGTCGCCGGATCGCCCCGCAGCTCGGCCAGCAACGCGCCGGGTGGCTCTCCCGTCAGGGCGGCCAGGCGGATCGCGCACTCCTCCACGGGGTGGGGACCCGGCGTGAAGAGCATCACCGGCCACCCCGTCGCCCGCGCGCGGGCGACGAGCCCCGCCCGCAGCAGCGAGGACTTCCCCGATCCGGAGGGCCCGAAGACCGCCAGGAACCGGCGCTCACGCACCTGCGCCAGCACCTCGCCGGTCAGCCGCTCGCGTCCGAAGAAGCGGTCGGAGTCCTCAGGCTGGAACGCCGCCAGCCCCGCGTACGGTGCCCCCTGCAGGCCGGTTTCCGCGCACTCGACGCCGGGTGCGCCGACGGCGATCTCCGCGGCGACCGCGTGCCATCGGGCCTCCCATGCGCGGCAGTCGCCCCGGCAGGCCGCCACGTACGCCAGCGTGACGCTCAGGCTCGGGAACGTGCGCCCGCCGGCGGCGTCCGACAGCGTCGTGGACGAGTAGTGGGCCCTTTGGGCCAGGGCCCGATACGGCGGCCGTCCCGCCGCCTCGCGCAGTGTCCGCAGGTCGGCCGCGAACCGCGTCAGCGGACCGGTGTCCAGGTCGAGCGGGCGTTCGGCGCGGGGCACGGCCCTCCTTTCAGGAGTCTTCCGCAGGCGCGATGAGGGGTGGTTGTCCGGCTGTTGATGTCCGGCGCCGACATCCCGGCACCGGACAACCGCAGGCGGCCTAGTGCTGTGACCGGAAAGGTCCACCGGGTCGCGACGCCCGGCACGGCACCTCGCCGCGTTGTCGGACCACGGAAGTACGTCCAGTACGGCCCGTGGCCCTCCGCCTTGCGATGCACCGCACCGGACGCCGCGACCCGGCAAACCTTTCCGGTCACAGCACTAGACATCGTCCAGCGCAACCGCGCAACGGTCAGACGGAGGAACAGCATGAAAGCTCTGAAGCGCCTGACGCCGCTGCTGGCGGCCATCGGGCTCACGGTCGGCGGCACCCTGACCGGTTCGCCGGCACATGCCGTGGCACCGCTGCTCAAGTCCAACCTGAACGGAAGGTGCGCCGACGTCTTCATGTTCCATCAGGAGAACGGCGCCTCCACCGTGACGTGGGACTGCACCGGCAACACCAACCAGCAGTGGCGCTGGGACGGCGAGCAGATCCGATCCAACCTGAACGGCAAGTGCCTGGAGATCTACGCCTACCACCAGGGTGACCAAGGATCGGTGAGCATGTGGGACTGCACCGGCAACAGCAACCAGAAGTGGTTCCGCAATGGCAACGAGATCCGGAACCGGATGAACGGGAAGTGCCTCGACATCCTGGCCGGCCGGCCTGAGAACGGCCAACTCCTGGTGAGCTGGGGCTGCAACGGCGCCCTGAGCCAGAGCTGGAACTTCTGAGCGGTGGCCCGGTCCGGCACATGACGTGCCGGACCGGGCCCCGGTCCTCATGGCCGGAGCCGACCCACGCCTCATTGACTTCACCCCGGCTGAAGGAATCCGGACAGGCCGTACAGGGATGAGGTTCGCGCACCGCGGAAGGAGCCGCGTCAGAAGAGCCGGCAGTCACCCGCACGAGGTAACAGGCCCAGGTCCGGGCACTTTCACCGGAGTTCGCGTTCGCGTCCGGTCGCCGGGCGTCTCGGCGACCCGATCCGCGGCCGGCGCGCATGACGGCCGGTCCCCGGGACACAAGCGCACCGTGCTCAAGACAACACTGGTCGTCCTGTCCGCGTCACTCGCAGCGGGCGCCGCCCTCGCCGCCCTGGTCCTGTCGCCCTGGTGGTGGGCCGCCGCCGGGCCGCTCCTGCTGCTCGCGTCGACCGCGGTCCACGACCTCACCCAGCGCCGCCATTCCCTCCTGCGGAACTACCCGCTGGCCGGGCACCTGCGCTACGCGCTCGAGGCGGTGCGGCCGGAGCTCCAGCAGTACTTCGTCGAGCGGAACACCGACGGCCGCCCCTTCGACCGCGACACCCGCAGCATCGTCTACGAACGGGCCAAGGGCACCGACTCCGCGGAACCGTTCGGTACCGAACAGGACCTCTACCTGCCCGGGAGCGAGTATCTGGCCCCCTCCATGGCCCCCTGCCCGCAGCCCACCGAGCCGCCCCGGGTGCGCATCGGCGGGCCCGACTGCTCACAGCCGTACGACATGGCCCTGCTCAACGTCTCCGCGATGAGCTTCGGCTCCCTCTCCGGCAACGCCGTCCTCGCGCTCAACACCGGCGCCCGGCTGGGCGGCTTCGCCCACGACACGGGGGAGGGCGGACTGTCCGAGTATCACACGCGCCCCGGCGGGGACCTCGTCTGGGAGATAGGCACCGGATACTTCGGGTGCCGCGACGAGGACGGGGGCCTCGACGAGCGGCAGTTCGCCGAGAAGGCTGCGCTCCCGCAGGTCAAGTGCGTGTCCCTGAAGATCAGCCAGGGTGCCAAGCCCGGCATCGGCGGCGTGCTGCCGGGGGCCAAGGTGAACGCCGAGATCGCAGCGGTGCGCGGGGTGCCGCGGGGCGAGACGGTCGTCTCACCGCCCTACCACCGCGTGTACTCCACCCCGCGCGAGCTCGTCCGCTTCCTCGCCCGGATGCGGGAGCTCGCCGGGGGCAAGCCCGTCGGGTTCAAGCTGTGTGTCGGCTCCCGGCGCGAGTTCCTCGCCGTGTGCAAGGCCATGCTGGAGGAGGGCACCGCCCCCGACTTCATCGTGGTCGACGGCGCGGAGGGCGGTACCGGCGCGGCGCCGCTGGAATTCGCCGACCTCGTCGGCCTCCCCCTGGGCGAAGGGCTCATGACCGTGCACAACGCGCTCGTCGGCACCGGGCTGCGGAAGCGCGTCACCATCGGGGCCTCCGGCAAGGTGGCCACCGGCGGAGACCTCGTACGACGGCTCGTGCAGGGAGCCGACTTCACCAACTCGGCCCGCGCGATGATGTTCGCGCTCGGTTGCATCCAGGCCCAGCGCTGCCACACCAACACCTGCCCGGTCGGCGTCGCCACCCAGGACGCGCGCCGCGCCCGCGCCCTCGACGTGGGCGACAAGTCCCAGCGCGTCCGTCGCTACCAGGAGGCGACGGTCGCGAGCGCCCAGCAGATCATGGCGGCCATGGGCGTGGCGCACCCGGGCGGGCTGCGCCCCCACATGCTGCTCCACCGGGTGGATCCGCACACCGTGCGCTCCTACGCGCAGCTCCACGAATGGCTCGCTCCCGGACAACTGCTCGCATCACCCCCCGAAGGCTGGGCAGGCGACTGGCAGGCGGCCGATCCCGACCGCTTCACCCGCTGAGACCGGACCGAGGGGTACTCCTGTGGCTCGCACCGTCGCCCATGTGATCGTCAACGCACTCGAGGAGCTGGGCGTCCAGCACGTCTTCGGTGTCGTCGGGGACGCCCTGAACCCGCTGACCGAAGCCATCCGCACGTCGGCCACCCTGACCTGGGTGGGCTGCCGGCACGAGGAGGCCGCGGCGTTCGCCGCCGGGGCCCAGGCCCAGCTCTCCGGCACCCTCGGGGTGTGCATGGGCACGGTGGGCCCCGGCTCCGTGCACCTGCTCAACGGCCTCTACGACGCGGCCAAGACCCGCGCGCCCGTCCTCGCCGTCTGCGGCCAGGTACCGCTCGCCGAGATCGGCAGCGACTACTTCCAGGAGGTCGACAACGACCTCCTCTTCCGCGACGTCGCCGTCCACCGGGCCACCGTCACCTCCCCGGACCAGATGCCGCGGATGATGGAGAGCGCCGTACGGGCCGCCGTGACGCAGGGCGGGGTGGCCGTCCTGACCGTTCCCGGCGACCTCGGCGACCAGGAGCTGAGCGAGGACCGGCCCGCGCGTTTCGCGCTGGACCGCGCCGTCACCCGCCCCGACGACCCGGCCCTCGCCGAGGCCGCCGCCCTGCTCAACGCCGCGTCCCGGGTGACCCTGCTGGTCGGCGCCGGAGCCCGTGACGCCCGCACGGAGGTCATGCGGACCGCCGAGCGGCTCGCGGCCCCCATGGTGCTCACGCTGAAGGCCAAGGAGGGCTTCGAGGACGACAACGCCTTCCAGGTCGGCCAGACCGGCCTGATCGGCAACCCCGCCGCGGCCCACGCCCTGGACAGCGGGGACGTGCTCCTCATGCTCGGGACGGACTTCCCCTACCGGGAGTGGTACCCGCAGGACGTCAAGGTCGTCCAGATCGACCGCCGCGAGGACCACCTGGGCCGCCGGACCCCCGTGGACGTCGGCCTGGCCGGCGACGTCGGCGCCACCCTGCGCGCCCTGCTGCCGCTGCTGGAACAGGTCCCCGACCGCGAGCACCTGGACGACGCCCGGGAACGGTTCGGCCACTGGCAGGAGGGCCAGCAGCGGCTGGCCGACCCCGCCCACGACCGGCGCCGGACGGGCCGGGCCCGGGCCGCCCTGGACAACCCCGGCCACCTGATCCGGCCCGAGGCGCTGGCCGCCGTCGTGGACGCCCACGCCGCCGACGACGCCGTCTTCACCTCCGACACCGGCATGGCCACCGTCTGGCTCTCCCGCCTCGTCACCATGCGCGGCACCCGCCGGCTGATCGGCTCGTACAACCTCGGGTCGATGGCCAACGCGATGCCCCAGGCCATCGGGGCCCAGCTGTGGTCCCCCGAACGCCAGACCGTCGCCTTCTGCGGCGACGGGGGACTGAGCATGCTGCTCGGCGACCTGATGACGATCAAGACGTACGCCCTGCCCGTCAAGCTCGTCGTCTTCGACAACCAGCGCCTGGGCATGGTCAAGCTGGAGCAGGAACAGGTGGGCCTGCCCGAGTTCGGCACCGAACTCGACAACCCGGACTTCGCGGCCGTCGCCCGGGCCCTCGGTATCGAGGGCATCCGCGTCACCGACCCGGCGGACCTGGATGACGCCGTCCGCCGCGCCTTCGCGATACCCGGGCCGGTCCTGCTGGACGTGCTGACGAACCCCGAGGAGGTGGCCGTCCCCGGCAGGCCGACCCTCGCGCAGGGCTGGGGGTTCGCCGTCGCCAAGATCAAGGAGATGCTCTGACCGTGCGCGGTGCGCCGTGCGCCGTGCCCCTTGCCCCGTGCGCCGCGCCCGTCGCGTGGACGGGCCGGGTTCCGCCTGACCGTCACCCGTCCGCCACGTCCGGCGATGCACGGGGTGCGGATGCGTGGGACGGTGCGGTGGGAGCCGACGACGATGACGGACATCCCGTACACAGGACCCGGCCGGTGCCCGTAGTCACACCGGCCGGGTCCTGTCACGCGGGTCCGGTCCGGTCGGGCGGAGGCCGCCCGGGTCAGAACCGACCGTCGCGCGTTCCTCACCCCGCGGCCAGTGCCAGAGCCTTCTGGTTGCGGTCGAGGGCATCGCGCAGGCGGGCGGCCTGGGTGGCCAGCCGGGAGCGGCCCGGGCGGGTCGCGGTCTCGGCGAGCCCGGCGGGGTGCGGCGCTGCGGCCCCGGACTGCTCCGCGCACTCGGCGGCAGTCTCCAGCAGTTCCCCCGTACCGCGCGGGTCGGCGGACCCGGTGAGCAGCGCGGGCAGGACCGCGCCGAGGACGGCCCAGGTCGTGGCGTGGGCACCGGTCGCGGCCGCGGTGCGCAGCGAGTCGGCGAGGCGGCTGGGCTTGACCGTGCGCAGGCCCACCAGTTCGGTGAGATCGGCGCCCAGGCGTTCGATGTCCAGCTCGCCGCGGCCCGCGAGGGTGAGCAGCGCGTCGACCGCCTGCAGCCGGTCCTCGGCGTGCCGGGCGCCGAGACCGGTCGCGACGGCGAGGTGGAGGGCCGGTCCGGCGGGGCCGCCGGCGGCGGCGAGCCGCGGCAGGACGTCGGTCCCGCCGCGTTCGTCGTCGAGGGCGCAGGAGGTGACGGCGGTAAGCGACCACGCGGCCAGGGTCTCCCGGTCCTCGGGCAGGAGGGCGATCAGGGTGTCGGCGTCCCCGCCGTCCCAGCAGCGTCCGGATGCCGTGCGGGCACGGCCCAGGGCACGGTACTCCTCGGGGAACTCCGCGACCACGGTGGCCCGTTCACCTGTGTCCAGAACGAGACGGTCGGGGTTTGCGCCGTAGCGGTGGTACTCGGCGGGGGCGGTGCGGCGGGCGACGGCCGCGGGACGACCCCGCTCGCCGAGCCAGGCCGCCAGCCGGTCCCCCTCGGGCGTGCCCAGAGCAGCCGCCTCCGGCAGGACGGCGGCGTCGCGGCGGACGCGGAGCAGCGACTGGGCGAAGTCCGCCGGGGCGGGGCGCTCACCGAGGCGGGCGTACGCGGCGAGCCGTGCGACGAGGGTGCGCGGGTCCAGGGTGCCGGTGCTCACGGTGGGCGTGGCCAGGAGGAACGGCAGCGGTCGGGTCCTGACCGCTCGTGCGATCTCGGCCACGCGGGCGTGGCGGGCCACGGCCGCGTCGCTGTGGTGGCAGTCGCTGCGCCAGCTCACGAGCGCCTGCGGAGGCGGCCCGGCAGGGCCGACGTCCAGCACGGCGGCCGCGACGTGCTCCAGGCCGGGCAGGTCGCCCGTGTACAGGTGGCGGCGCTCCGGGTCGAGCCAGTAGCGGTCGGCGAGCGCGGGCCGCAGGGCCGCGGCCAGGGCGGCCCGGTCCCGGTGGGTGTGGCGGACCAGGCCGTCCAGGGCGCGTTCGTACTCCTCGACGGTCTCGGTACGGGAGTTGACCACGGCGGCGACGAGTTCCACGGTCTCGGCCACGGTCGCCGGGGCCGGAGCGAGCGCCATGGGGAGCGGGGGCGGCGGCAGGAGCTCACGGTACGGGCCGGTGTCCTCCTCGGGAGCGGCGTCCGCGCCGAGGACCTCCACGGCGCGGGCGCGGTGGACCGGGCTCAGCAGGTGGGCACGGTCGGCGAGTTCGGCGCGCAGGTCCTCGTCCTGGCCGAGGTGTGCGGCGGCCAGCTTCAGGGCCCGTCCCTGGATGTCGGTGTCCGCGTGGCCGAAGGCCTCGCCGAGCACGGGGAGCAGCTCGGGCGCGGCGGCCGGATCGCGGGTGAGTTGCCTGCCGAGCAGCACGAGCTGGGCCCGTACGAGCTTCTTCTCGGGGCGGAAGAGCACGGCGGCGGACATCTCGGCCAGCCGGCCGGCCGGGACATGGCCCGCGGCGGCGAGCCTCGCCAGCACCTGCTGCGCGTACCCGGCCACGGCGGAGGGCGCGTCGGCGGTGAGCGCGATCCAGTCGGCGGTCCGTACCCGATCCTCCTCCTCTGTGGGCCGAAGGACCTCCAGGACGGTCCGGTACGGCTTCAGCTGGAGGGCCGTACCGCCACGCAGCAGGCGGGCGGTGCAGCCGTCGAGGAGCGCGGCACGGTCGAGCAGTCCTTCCCCGGCGAGGGTGGCCAGCGCGGTGGGCCAGTGGTGGGGGTCGTCCGGCTCGCACTGCCAGGCGAGGGCGGCGACCGGTTCGGGGGTCTCGAACAGGCGCGGGACGAAAGCGGTGAGGTGGGGGTCGCCGCGCAGCCCGTCGGCGAGCGGGGCCCGGAAGGTCTGCGAGGTCATCGCCCAGCCCTCGACACAGCCGTCGGTGGTGGGCATCGGGCAGTCGGCCCGGAGAACGAGTGCGCGGATCAGCCCGTAGTCCTCCTGGGCGGTGGAGGGCCGCGCGGCCAGCCGGTGGGCGAGGTCGCCGAGCCATTTCGGGTCCCGGTCCGCGAGCACGTCGAGGAGGGCGCTTTCGGGCAGGCGCCGCCCGCGGCGCATGTCGCGGCCACCGATCCAGGCGGCCGCGGCGGCGGCTCCGGTCTGGCAGGCGGCGCCGGCGACCAGCAGCGCCGGGCTCATCAGGTCCCGTTCCTGCCAGCGGTCCCAGCCGGCGGCCCGCAGTTCGCCGCGCAGCTCCTTCAGCGCGGCCAGCAGGTCCCTGCGCAGGTCACGGTCCAGCGGCTTCAGCAGCTCGGGCAGCCGGCGGGTACGGCCGGCCCGGACGGCGGCGAGGATGTCGAGCGGGGTGGTCATCGTACGTCTCCGGCGGTGGCGGTGGTGGCTGCGGTGGCGGTGGCTGCGGTGGTCGAGGTGCCCGTTGCTGCGGCCCGGCGGGCCATGCGGGTGGCGAGGGCGTGCTTGCAGGGGCCGCGGCGGCCCCGGTAGTCGGCCCACCACTGGCAGGTGCAGCCGAGGGCGCCGCCGGAATCACGCACCGTGTACCGGCGTTCGCCGGAAGCCACGTGCGCGGTGAGCGGGCCGTCGAGCGTGACGGCATCCTGTTCCAGGAGGGCGCGGGCAGCGACCAGGCGCGGGTTGTGGCGCTCGGCGCGCCGGGCGTCGTAGGGCAGTTCGCGGTGGAAGTACGCGGCTTCCGCGAGGTCGTAACCGACCCGGCCGGCCGTACCGAGACGGGTGAGGGCGGCCCGGACCCGCTCCACCGTGAGGCCCGACTGTTCGGCGAGATCGGCCGGGTCGATGCGCGGCTCCCAGGCGAGCAGGACGGAGACCAGCTCGGCGTCCTCGGCCGCCGTGTCGGTGGCGAGGGCCTCCAGGACGCTGCCCTCGCCGGAGAACCCGCGGTCGGCCTCGGGGGAGAGGGTGAGCGTGAGGCGCATGCCGGGCAGCGCGATCTCCCAGGCGGAGGCGGTGGGGGCGGCGTTGTCGCCCGTCGGCCCGTACACGCGCAGGCCGGTGGCCTGTCGCAGGACGCGCTGGAGGGCGGCGAGGCGTTCGGGGCCGGGCAGGCAGACCGCGCCCGGTACGGGGCGGGTGGTGGGACGCAGCGTCCGGCCCGCCGGCACCACCCACAGCGCGCGGCTCGCGGCTCCGCCGCCGGGGCCGCTGCGCGGGAGCGACCGCAGGAAGCGTACGGTCTCGGTGGCGGTCAGCTCCGCGCGGAGGTCGAATCCGGCGGTGATGGCCTGGGACTCGGCGAAGCCGCGCAGCCAACGGTCGGGCAGCGGCACCTTCTTCTCGACAACCGGCCCGTCGAGGGTGGTCACCGCCATCTCGTCGGGGCCGACCCGCAGGTGCAGCGGGTCGTCGCCGGTAAGCCGCGACAGGGCCTCGCGCAGCGGGTTGTTGACGTCGACGTTGGTGGTGCCGTGGCCGGTGTCGGCCCCGCGCAGGCCCTCGGGCAGGACGTCGAGGCGGGCGTAGACCCCGCAGCAGCCGGAGAAGGACTCGAAGCGCAGCCGGTCGCCGTTGCCCGTGACCACGGGGTCGAGGGAAGCCCGCTCGGTCCGCCGGAAGTAGCGGGCCGCGGCCACGTCCGCGACGGCCAGCAGGGCTCGGGCGGCGGCCTGAGGCTCGCTCAGGAAACCGGCGAAGAACCGGGGGTGCGCCTCGGCCCCGGCGGGGGTCAGACCGCCCGCCGTCTCCAGGCCGAGGGTGCGGTTCGTACCGGTGCCGGTCAGCGCGGAGGATCCGGCGTAGGCGAAGGTGTGTGCGGTTCGCGTCATGTGGAAAACGCTACGAGGGGCCACTGACAACGGTGTTCGCGGACGGCGTCGAACCCTGCGCCGGTGCCCGCCGGGGGCTGTTGCGGGACAGCCCGTAGGGTCTGGCCATGGCCACGCACGAACGCGAGATCACCGCTCCCGTCGACCTGTGCCGTACCGACGGAAGGATCGACCCGGCAGCGATCGGCTGGTCACGCCGGCCGCTGCACCGCTGTCGGATACCCGGCTGGGGGCGGACGAAGCGGTGGGAGTACTGGTGCGTGACCACTCCGACCCACCTGGTGGCCCTGACCGTGAGCGACCTCGACTACCTGGCCCTGAACTCGATCTACATTCTGGAATTCGGTTCGGCGGTAAGGGAGTTCGAGCACACCGCGATCGTGCCCGGTGGATTCGGCGTGCGCCTCCCCGACACCATCGCCGGAGCTCCGGAACCGGGGTCTCCGTCGCTCGTGGTCGGACCGCCCCACCCGGCCGGGGGCCGGGTACGGATCGAGATCCACGGCGAGGAGTCCGCCACCCGCCTGCGGGCGCGCTGTACGGGTCCGCAGGGCCTTCCGGTGGAGGTGGACCTGCTCGTCGGGATGCCCGCCGGGCACGAGACCCTCTCGGTGGTGGTGCCCTGGGACGAACGCCGCTTCCAGTACACCTCCAAGCACACGGCCCGGCCCGCGTCCGGCACGGTGCGCATCGGCGGCGACGTGCTGGCGTTCGGCGACGGTGCCTGGGGCACCCTCGACCACGGACGTGGCCGGTGGCCCCGCTCGGTCGCGTGGAACTGGGGCGCCGCCTCCGGCCGCACGGACGGACGCACCGTCGGGCTGCAGTTCGGCGGCCGCTGGACGCGCGGCACCGGCGCGACGGAGAACGCGGTGTGCGTGGACGGCCGGATCAGCAAGATCGGCCAGGAGCTGGAGTGGCACTGGACCCGCGGCGACCACCTGGCGCCGTGGTCGATCCGCACCCCTGAACCGGCCCGGGTGGACCTGGTGTTCACGCCCTTCCACAACCGGACCACCCGCACCGACATCGGCCTCCTCGCCAACCGCACGGATCAGTGCTTCGGCCACTACACGGGCTCGATCCGCACGGACGACGGCGAGCGGATCGTGGTGGACCGGCTGCTGGGCTGGGCGGAGGACGTCCGCATGCGCTGGTAGCCCCGTCCACCTGCACCCGCGGCACTCACCGCCGCCCCGTGCCCGCCGCACGCCGGGTGCTCCCGGCGCCGGCGGACAGCCGGGGATCCTCGTCGGCCCCGGCCGGAGCGTACCGGTCAGCTCCCGAACGGCCGCCGCCTTCCTCACCCACCTCGCCGGGGCCGGGTCCAGGTCCGCTCCGCCGGCTCCGCCCCCGCCGATGCCGTGAACCCGCCCACGTCGAGGCCATGGCCGAGGCGGGGACCGACATCCGGCACGGGTTTCGCGCTTCTAATTCCCATCTGCGTTGTTCCTAGAATGGCCGGGTGAAGGACATCGATGCGATCGCGGCCTTGCAGGATCCGGTGCGGCGCCGTCTGTACGAGTACGTGGCGGCACAGGGCCGCGAGGTCGGCCGCAACGAAGCCGCCGAGGCGGCCGGGGTCGCGCGCACGCTCGCCGCGCACCATCTGGACAAACTGGCTCAGGTGGGGCTGCTGGAGAGCGGCAGTCGCCGCCTGACGGGCCGCTCGGGTCCGGGGGCCGGCCGTCCGGCCAAGGTGTACACGCGAGTACGGGCCGAGCGGTCGGTGTCGCTGCCCGCGCGCGATTACCGGACCGCCGCCGAGCTGCTCGCCGAGGCGGCCGAGGAGGCCGGGCTGGACGCCGAGCTGTGCGCGTCCGCGCGCCGCAGGGGTGAGGCCCTGCGCGGCCCGGCGGCGCCCTGTGGCGGCCTTGCGGAGGCCATGGAGGTGCTGGCCGCGCGCGGCTATGAACCGCACCTGGAAGGCGGCGAGGGTGACCTGGGCGCCGAGGGTGACCAGGGAGCCGAGGGGGCGGCCGCACGCGTCGTCCGGATGCGCAACTGCCCCTTCCATGCCGTGGCCGAACGCTTCCCGCCGCTCGTCTGTGGCATGAATCTCGCGCTGCTGGAGGGGCTGCTCGGTGCGGACGGTCCGGTCCGCGCCCGCATGGACGCGCGGCCGGGGGAGTGTTGCGTGGTGGTGGAGGATTCTAAAAACAACGATGGTTGACATAGAAAAGCGCGTCGTGCTGGGATGAGGCCATGACCGCATCCCCGCATGCCGCCCACCACCTCGCCCAGCTCAACGTCGCCACGCTCCGTCACCCCCTCGACGACCCGCGCACGGCGCCGTTCGTCGAGATGCTCGATCCGGTCAACGCCGCTGCCGACGCCGCGCCCGGCTTCGTGTGGCGGCTCGTGGAGGAGGGGACGGGCGACGCCACCGGCCTGCGCCCGGCGGGTGAGGACGTGATCGTCAACCTTTCGGTGTGGGAGAACCAGGAGGCGCTGTGGGACTTCGCCTACCGCAGCGGGCACCTGGAGGTGATGCGGCAGCGCCGCGACTGGTTCGAGCGGCACGTCGAGGCGCACCTGGTCCTCTGGTGGGTGCCCGCCGGGCACCTCCCGACCGTCGGTGAGTCCCTGGAACGGCTGGCGGACCTGCAGGCGCACGGCCCCTCCCCGCGCGCGTTCACCTTCACCTCCTCCTACACCGCCGACGAGGCCGCACCGCACCTCCGCCCGGTGTAGTCCGTGATCCGGTTCCGTCGCGGCGATGAGTCTGCGGGCGCCCGCCGGTCTATCTCTTGACGGAGACAACCGACGCACCGGGAGTACGCCATGGGCCTCATCCACCTCGAACTGTTCGCGACCCTCGACCTCGTCGGGCAGGCGCCCGGCGGCCCCGACGAGGACCCCGTGGGGTTCCCGTTCGGCGGCTGGCAGGCGCCCCTGCTGGACGAGGTCGCCGGGGCGCAGGTCGGTGCCGCGTACGAGGGCACGGACGCCCTCCTGCTCGGCCGGCGGACGTACGACATCTTCGCCGCCTACTGGCCCCACCAGAAGGGCGGCGAGGACGGCGGGATCGCCACGCTCTTCAACAGCGTCCCGAAGTACGTGGCCTCCCGCGGCAGGCCCGACCTCTCGTGGGCCCGGTCCACGCAGCTCGGCCCGGACCTCGCCGGAGCCGTGCGTGAGATCCGTGAGCGGCACCGGCACGTGAAGGTCGTCGGGAGCCTGAACCTCGTGCAGACCCTCCTGCGCGAGAAGCTCTTCGACCGTATCGATCTCTGGCTGCACCCGATCGTGCTCGGTGTCGGGAAGAAGGTGTTCGACGGCGGGGCGGTGCCCACCAACGTCACGCTCCTCGCACCGCCGGTGGCCGGCCCGAAGGGCACCGTGTACCTGCGTTACGGGCTGGCCGACGGCATTCCCGCGACGGGAGACATGAGCGCCCCCGACCGCGGTCTCGCAAACGACGGCTGAAGCGCTCCGCGCCCGGCGGGCCGCTCCGCAGTCCGGCCCCATGGCCCCCCACGTCTTACGTTGTACGTCGTGGGGTGGTCCCGGCTCGGCGGGACGGTACCGCGGGCCCGGCATACGCTGGTTCGGGGGGCCGAGATCCGGGCGGCGACGCATGCCGGAAGGGACGCCCTGATGGACGAGTACCCGCTGATCGAGAATCACGGCCTGATAGGCGATCTGCAGACCGCGGCGCTGGTGAACTCCGACGGAGTGGTGGACTGGTTCTGCTGTCCGCGTTTCGATTCGCCCAGCGTGTTCGGAGCCCTGCTGGACAAGGACAAGGGCGGCCACTGCACGGTCCGCCCGGCCCACGCGACGTACGCGACGAAACAGTTGTACCTGCCCGACACCGCGATCCTGGTGACCCGCTTCATGACCGAGGCAGGCGCCGGCGAGGTGGTCGACTTCATGCCCCTGACCGGCACCACGGTCACGGCCCGCCACCGGCTGGTCCGCATGGTCCGCTGCGTGCGCGGCAGCATGACCTTCGACATCGACATCGCGCCCCGGTTCGACTACGGGCGCAAGTCGCACGCGCTGCACATCACCGAGAACGGGGCGGTGTTCACCGCCGACGGCACGACCCTGACCGTGCACGCCATCCGGGAACCGGACGACGAGCGGCTGGGGCACCTCCTCACGGGTGAACACGACCTGCGTCTCACCCTGAACCTGCAGGCGGGACAGCAGCGCGGGCTGATGCTGGAGTCCGCGGCGGACGGCCCGCCCCGGCAGATCCGCCTCGCCGAGTACGAGGAGATCTTCCAGGCCACCATCGGCTTCTGGCGGACCTGGCTGAGCGGCTCCCGCTACACCGGCCGCTGGCGCGAGGCGGTGGAGCGCTCCGCCGTGACCCTGAAGCTGATGACCTACGCCCCTACCGGCGCCGTGATCGCTGCCCCGACGGCCGGGCTGCCCGAGCAGCTCGGCGGCGAGCGCAACTGGGACTACCGCTACACCTGGATCCGGGACGCCTCCTTCTCCGTGTACGCCCTGCTCGGCATGGGATTCACGGAGGAGGCGAAGGCGTTCATCGGGTGGCTCGGCGACCGGATCGAGGAACGGGCGGGCGAGGAGGGGGATACCGGGCCGCTGAACATCATGTACGCGGTCGACGGCTCCTCCGACCTGAAGGAGGAGACCCTGGACCACTGGGAGGGATACGAACGCTCGGCGCCCGTCCGCATCGGGAACGGAGCGGCCACCCAGCTCCAGATGGACATCTACGGCGAGGCGCTGGACAGCATCTCGTTCGCGCAGAGGCACGGCATCCACCTCGGGTACCGGGGGTGGACCGGCCTGATCCGCGTGCTGGAGTGGCTGGCGGACCACTGGGACTCGGCCGACGAAGGGCTGTGGGAGACCCGTGGCGGGGCGCAGGACTTCACCTACGGCCGTGTGATGTCCTGGGTGGCCTTCGACCGTGCGTTGCGGCACGCCGACTTCAGCGGCCGCCCCGCACCGACACAGCACTGGAGCGCCACCCGGGACCGGATCTTCGAACAGGTCATGGCCAAGGGGTGGAGCGCGGAGCGCGGCGCGTTCGTCCAGCACTACGGCAGCGGGGTCCTGGACTCCTCGCTCCTGCGCATGCCCACCGTCGGCTTCCTCACCCCCCAGGACCCGATGTGGGCCTCCACCCTCGACGCGATGGAGCAGGAACTCGTCAGCGACAGCCTGGTGTACCGCTACAACCCCGAGGCGTCGCCGGACGGCCTGCGCGGCTCCGAGGGCACCTTCTCCCTGTGCACCTTCATGTACGTCGACGCACTCGCCCGGGCCGGACGGATCGACCAGGCCCGGCTCGTCCTGGAGAAGATGCTGGGCTACGCAAACCATCTGGGCCTGTACTCCGAGGAGATCGACCTCACCGGACGCCAACTGGGCAACTTCCCACAGGCATTCACCCACCTCGCCCTCATCGACGCGGCGATCACCCTCGACGCGGCCCTGAACCGGGGCTCCGCGCCGTAGAGGTCCTGACAGCCAGCACCGAAGCAGGCGGAGGGCCGACCTCGGGTGCGGGACCGGCAGGCCCAGGCCGTCTCTTCCGGATCTTGCCGGGCCCGCGGCGTCCGGCACCGCACCCGGCCGCATTGTCGGGGCGCCCGAGTACGTCCAGTACAAGGGCGCCCCTCCGCCGTGCCGGGCACGGCACCGGACGCCGCGGACTCGGCCGACAAGATCCGAAAGAGACGGCCTAGTGCGGGATCCTGTTCGTCCTGCATACCGGTATCCAGCGGGAGTATCTGCCGCAGGAGCTGGGCTTCGGTTCCGGTATGGCTTGCTGGCGGCGTTCGGCCGCGTGGAACGATGCCGGCGTAGGGAACCAGCCGCACCTGGTGCTGCTGAAGAGGCTGCGGGTGGCGAAGAAGGCGGACTGGTCGACCGTGCAAGGCCGGGCGCAAGGATGTCACCCGGCTGGTGCCGCTGCTACAGAAGATCCCGCGGGTCGCCGGTCTGGTCGGCCGGCCCCGCAGACGGCCGGACAGACTCCAGGCCGACCGCGGCAACGACCACGACAAGTACCGCCGACTGGTCTGGGCGACCGGGGTCAAACCCGTGATCGCCCGCCGCGGCGTCCCACACGGCTCCGGCCTCGGCGTCTACCGGTGGGTCGTGGAACGGAGCATCGCCTGGCTCCACGGCTTCCGCCGGCTCCGCGTTCGGTGGGAACGACGCGACGACATCCACGAAGCCTTCCTCGACCTCGCCACCTGCCTCATCACCCCCACCGCCACGTCCAATGCCTTTGTCAGGAGCTCTTGAGTAGGGTGACATCCCATGTCGCGAACTCGCGCCAAGCACAAGGAGGCGGAATGCTCGCCAACTCGTCGGCGCTGGCGGCCGGAAGGCGTCATTCGGTGGGACGGCGCTGGGATGGAACCGTTCTCGCAGTGGGCAATGCCGCAGCCGCCGAATGCCGTGTCGAGCGATGGGAAGACGTCGTCGCGGTGGCAGCCGGCAACGTCCATACCGCGAGGAACACGGGCAGGTCTCATACGGTGGGACTCCGGTCGGACGGCACGGTGCTGGCAACGGGGTGGAATGGCGATGGGCAATGTGATGTCGCCGGATGGCGAGGCGTCACGGCCGTGGCCGCTGGATGGCGCCGCACGCTCGGGCTACTCGCGAATGGCCGCGTGCTAGCAGTTGGCCGGAGTTCGGAAGGACAGTGCGACGTGCAGTCCTGGCGCGAGACGGTCGTCCTCTCGTGTGGTGACTGGCACTCGGTCGGCGTCCGGTCGGACGGTTCTGCACTGGCCGCAGGGAGCAACCGACGACGGCAGTGTGCCGTTGAAGGGTGGCGTGACCTGGCCACCATTTCGGCCGGGTATCTCCATACCGTCGGCCTCAGAGCCGACGGGCGGGCAGTAGCGACCGGAGACCGGGCAACCGGGGCGTGCGAGGTCGATGAGTGGGAAGACGTGGTGGCGCTCAGCGCGGGCAGCTACCACACCATCGGGGTCACTGCGTCCGGACGGGTCCTCGCAGCGGGAGACAACAGCTACCGACAGTGCGAAGTCGGCGATTGGCGCGACATTGTCGCCGTGGCGGCCGGTTCAACGCACACCCTTGGCCTGCATGCCAACGGCACCGTCGTGACCGCAGGGAATAATGCCGACAGACAGTGCGAAGTCGACGCCTGGTCCGGAGTCCGGCTTCCATAGCCCTCAGGGCCGCGCCAACGCGATCTGACTTGCTGTCCCCCAGTACCTTGGCACGCCCTCGCGCGCCTCGTCCCGAGTTCAGCCCGGGACCCCCAGATCCGGTGTCATCCACGTCAACTCGTCGGACACGAGTCACTTCACCGTGGTCGGCAGCCACCGCCAGCACCGCACGCTGTCGGCGTCGCCGGTGAGCATGGCGATGTAGTCGCTGGTCAGCACCTTCCCGTTCTCGTCGGTGCGGGCGATGTCGCGGGTCATACCGGTGATGTCGTCAGCTTCGCTGAGGCTCCACCATCATGGCCCTTCCCATGCGCTTGCCCTGTGCGTGGAAGACACCGATCCAGACCGCGTCCGTGGCACGCTGAGGCCACTGTGTGTACGCCTCTCCGATCGCCTGGGCCTGCATGTCGGGGTCGTCCTTCTTCGGGTTCAGGTCGGTGTGGACGTAGGCGTACACCGCGTCTCCCTCCACCACGCGCTGCACCGCCTTCACGTGGCTCACTACGGACCAGTCCGAGTTGTTTTCGGCGGCTGCCCATGCCTTGAAGAGTTCGCCGTCCCTGGCCTCGTCCTGGAGGTAGAACCCGTGGGGCTGGGGTGTGAGACGGTCGGGTACGGCGAGGTCTCCCTTCGGATGGTCCTCCAGCGAGCATCCCGACAGTGCAAGGAGGGATGCGGTCAGCAGCAGACGGCGTGTGATCAAGGCGGGCTCCTCGGGTGCAGGAAGGGGAGAGCCCCGACACCGTAGTCAGTGCGGGGCTCGGTTGACAGTGGGGTGTTACATGGTCACTTCGTCGGCCTTGTCGCTCCAGTTCCCGCCGTACGGGTAGCTGTAGCTGTGCAGGTTTCCGAGGCATCCGCCCAGTCCGGTGATGATGGACGGGTCCGGCATCCCGGTGCGCCCTTCCTCATCGTCAGGTCGGACCTGCCTTCGGGCGCCTCGGGGATCGTGTACTTGGTCCCCTTCTCGGCCTTCGGTGTCGAAGTACTTGACGCTGAGGTCGGGGTACTCGGCGCAGTTTCTTCGCGGAGCCCCAGCCGTTTTTGTTTCCGGTCTCTATGACCTCGGCCCGCTCGATCGGGCGACGGTGGAGCGTCTGCGCCGGGCCTTCTTCGCCGAGGTGCGGGATATGACGACCTCGGACGGGCACGTTCCCTGCGCCTTCACCATCCACCTCGCGACAGCGCGCCTGCGTTAGAGCCGACTTGTACTCCCTTGTCGGCCCTGTCCGCTCAGGCTCGGGGTGCGGCCTTTTCGAGGTCGTCGACGGTGCCCGACATGACGGTCCGGATGTGTTCGGTGAGGTGCGCCGTCGGCCAGTCCCACCAGGCGATCGAGAGCAGGCGGGCGATGTCCTCGTCGGTATGGCGCGTGCGGATGAGTCCGGCCGGGTTGCCGCCGACGATGCCGTAGTCGGGGACGTCGTCGACCACGACGGCACCGGAGGCGATGACGGCGCCGTGCCCGATGCGCACTCCGGGCATGACCGTCGTGCTGTAACCGAACCAGACGTCGTTGCCGACGACGGTGTCCCCCCTGGCGGGCAGGTCCGTGAGCAGGTCGAAGTGCTCGGCCCAGGAGCCGCCCATGATGGGGAAGGGGAACGTGGAGGGGCCGTCCATACGGTGGTTGGCCCCGTTCATGATGAACCGGACGCCGGTGCCCAGCGCGCAGAACTTCCCGATGACCAGCCGCTCCGGCCCGTAGTGGTAGAGGACGTTCCTGGTCTCGAACGCGGTCGGATCCTCCGGGTCGTCGTAGTACGAGTACTCCCCGACCTCGATCAGCGGTGACTTCAGCAGCGGTTTCAGCAACACCACGCGCGGCTGGTCCGGAAACGGGTGGAGCACGGTCGGGTCCGCGGGGAGACGATCCATGGCAGTCGCTTTCGATACGGCGGGCAGTGGCTGGCAAGGGTCCATTCTGCGCGTGCCGTACGGTGCTTCGGCGATCCGCCGCCGGGCTCCGGGAACCGGCGGCCGAAGCCGATGGAGGGTCAGCCGCCGGTGGCGAAGCCCGGGAAGAGGGTCATTCCGCCGTCCACGTACAGCGTGGTGCCCACGACGTAGTCCATGAGGTCGGAGGCGAGGCCGACGGCCGCGTGGGCGATGTCCGCCGGGTCGCCGACGCGGCCGTACGGGATCAGCTTGAGCAGGTCCTGCTCGGCCTGCTTCGTGTCCCAGGCGCTGCGGTTGATGGGCGTCCGGATCGCGCCGGGGGCGATGGCGTTGACGCGGATCTTCTGCGGGGCGAGCTCCTGGGCCAGGGTCTCCATCATCATCTGCACGCCGCCCTTGGAGGAGGCGTAGTTCACGTGCCCCGCCCACGGGATGATCTGGTGCACCGAGCTCATGCAGATGATCTTGCCGGCGGAGCTGGAGACCTCCGGTACGACCCCGCGCCGCAGGAACTCCTTCGTCGCCTCGCGGGCGCACAGGAACTGACCGGTCAGGTTGACGTCGATGACCTTCTGCCACTGGGCGAGCGTCATCTCGGTGAAGGCGGAGTCCCGTTGCAGGCCGGCGTTGGCGACGAGGATGTCGATGGTCCCGAATTCCTCGACCATGCGGTTCGTCATGGCCACGACCTGGTCCTCGTCGGACACGTCCGCCTCGTACGCCACCGCGCGCACCCCGAAGGAGGCGATCTCCTCGACGACCTTCTCGGCCTCCTCCCGCCCGGACACGTAGTTGACGACCACGTCCGCCCCGGCCCGGCCCATGCCGATCGCCGTGGCCTTGCCGATGCCGGAGTTCGCACCCGTCACGAGTGCCTTCTGGCCCCGGAGCAGGTGTGCGGGGATCACGCCCTGGGGTACGCCCTCGGTGGAACTCACGACGGACTGCCTCCTTCGCACCGCCACCCCGCGCCGTCGGGATGACGGCGCCCCTGGCGGTCCGGCGACACCCAATCACCGCGCCCGGGGCGCGGCGGCCCACCATGATCCGTGTTGCGCCACCCGGCCCAGGATCTTCGCCCGGTCGGCCGTGTCCCGCCGCGGGGTCAGCCCATCCGCTCCAGGAGGTGGTCGCCGACCCGCAGGGCGTTCGCGATGGCCGTCAGGGACGGATTGACCGCGCCGATGCTCGGGAAGAAGCTCGTGTCGACCACGTACAGGTTGTCCAGGTCGTGCGCCTTGCAGTTGAGGTCCAGCGCCGACGACGCCGGGTCGGTGCCGAAGCGTACGGTGCCGGCCTGGTGCGCGGTGGCGCCGATCGGCATGCCCTTGTGCAGGTAGAGGCTGTGGTCCAGCAGGTGGTGCTCGTGCATGCCGAGTCGGCCCAGCATGCTCTGGAGCTTGTGCCGAAGCCGCTTCAGCCCGGCCGTGTTGTGGGACTCGTCGAGCGCGAGGTGGATGCGCCCGTCGCCGTCCAGGGTGACGCGGTTGTCGGGCAGCGGCAGGTCCTCCCCGCAGAGCCAGAAGTCCACCGCATGGTGGGCCATCACCTCGAACGGCATGTCGGGGGTCACCGCTCCGGCCCAGCGCGGGGCCTCGCCGTGGATCTGCTCGGCGTCCGACTTGCCGAGCATCTGGATCCCGCCGAGGGGGTAGTCCCAGTCGTCGGCGCCCAGGTACCAGTCGTGCAGGGCGAGGGTCTTCTGGAACTGAGTGTCGTTCGGTTCCCTGGAGATGGCCATCAGGGCCAGGTTGTTGTGGCGCATGTAGAACCGCCCGACCACGTCCGAACCGTTCGCGAGGCCCCGCGGGTGCCGGTCGTTCGCCGAAGCGAGCAGCAGCGCGGCCGAGTTGACCGCGCCGCAGGCCACGACGACCAGGTCGGCCGAGAATCGGGCCTCCTCGCCGTCGGCCAGGCGGGCGACGACCGAGCTGACCGTGCGTCCCGTCGGGTCCGTTTCGAGCCGCAGCACGTGGGCGTGGGTGACCAGTTCGACGCCCGGGTGCCGCAGCGCCGGCTCCACGCAGATCACCTGGGCATCGGACTTGCCGCGTACCAGGCACGGGAAGCCGTCGACCCGGTTGCAGCGGATGCAGACGCTGGACGGGGTCGCCCGGCCGGTCGCGTCCTGGTCCAGATCCACCCCGATGGGCAGGTGGAAGGGGTGCAGACCCTGCTTCTCCAGATCGTCGCTCAACTGCTGGATCCGCGGCTCGTGTTGCACCGGCGGATGGGCGTACTGGGCACTCGCCGAGCCCTCCGTGGGGTCCTCGCCGTGCCGGCCGTGCACCCGGTAGAGGTGCTCCGCCTGGGTGTAGTACGGCTCCAGGTCCTCGTAACGGAGCGGCCAGGCGGGCGAGAGCCCGTCGTGGTGGCGCAGTTCCCCGAAGTCCTCCGGGCGCAGCCGGAACAGCGCCGCGCCGTAGAACTTGGTGTTGCCGCCGACGTAGTAGTTGACCTCGGGAGGGAACTCGCGGCCGTGCCGGTCGAACCAGAACTCGGGCGCACGGTACTTCCCCTTGACGAACACCGCGGTGGAGTCCCAGTTGTCACGTTCGCGGGGGAGGAAGCCGCCGCGTTCGAGGATCAGCACCCGCTTTCCGGACGGGGCGAGCCGGTGGGCGAGCGTGCCTCCGCCCGCCCCCGTTCCGATGACGATGACGTCGTAGTGCGAAGCGTCGTTCAACCGGATCACCGTCCTCGGCTCGTGGTGCCGCCGCCCGGTGGGCCTGTCGCGGCAGGGTCCCCCTTCGAACGTATACGCACCACGGCGGTGCGGCACCCGGGGATGCGCACGCCGGTCACAGGACGGCGATCGGGTTCACCGGTGACCCGGTGGCCCCCGGCAGCCGCAGCGGTGCCACCGTGCACAGGAACCGCCAGCGCCCGAGCTCCGCGCACGCGTGGGCCAGTTCGTCCAGGTCCAGGTAGTCCAGGAGGTGCATGCCCAGGGCGTGCAGAGCCAGGACGTGCACGGGGAACGGGACGCCGTTCACCGGGCTCGGTGCGGTGTCGTTGTTGCCGTCCGAGCCGAGGACGGCGACCTGCCGCTCGGCCAGCAGCTCCATGCACGCCGGATGCAGCCCCGCCCGGGAGTGCGCCGCGTCCCAGGCGCCGGTCTCCCGGCGCCGACGGCGGTGTCCGACCCGTACGAGCAGCAGGTCGCCCGGACCGATCCGGACGCCCTGGGCCTCCTCGGCCGCCGTGAGCTCCTCGACGGTCACGAAGTCCCCGGGCTCCAGCCAGGGGACCCCGCGCAGCCGCGGGACGTCCAGCAGGACCCCGGGGCCGACGATCCCGTCGCGCACCAGGTCGAGGGTGATCCGACGGGCACCGCCCGCCGCCAGGCGGCTCTCCGGGACGCCGCCGTGGAGCTCTCCGTCGAAGACGACGTGGCACAGCGCGTCGAGATGGGTGTGGGCGTCCCCGTGCACGTTCATGGCGAACCGGTCCAGGGCGAAGTGCACACCCGGCGTTCCGGTCTCCGGCCCGGTCGGGGCGGTCAGGCGGTACACGGCGGGCTGCGGATCGTCCGGACCCGGTTGCGTCTCGATGGGGGCGGCCAGTGACACGGTGCGCCCGAGGCGCACTTCGGCGGCGGCGGCGACCAAGCGGTCCGGGGTCAGGTGGGCGAGGGCTCCGTGCCGGTGCTCCGCGCCCGTGGGTGCCCGTCGGCGCAGCTCGGCGTGGAGGGAACGGAAGGCCGCCTCCGTCATGTACGGCGAAGCCGTCGGGGGAGGCGTCCGGTGTGGCGTCTGATGTGGCGTGGGGCGGTCGTCCGTCACGTGGGTCCTCCCGGTCTGCCGAAGGCCCCGCCTCCACTGTCCGCTGCCGCCGCGTCCCGCGCATCCCGGCGGCCGTGTCATGCCCCGGGGGTCCGCCAGCCGGGTTCCAGGCGGTCGAGGAGGAGGGCGAAGGCGCGGTCGGCCCGGTCCCGGTCGCCGTCGGCGAGCGGCGCGAGCAGCAGCCCGAACGTGCTGTCGACGAGGAGGGTCGCCTCGGCCCGCGCCCGGGCCGGGGGCAGGCCCAGGCCGGTGAAGAGGCCGGCGGTCAGGTCGGTCCATTCGGTGAGGATGTCCCGCATCACGGGCCCGTACCGCTCCGGGCGCAGCACGCTGGCGGCCATCATCTCCAGGTAGAGCGGGAGGGCGGCCTGGATGCCCGGGACGTGGAACTGCTGCCACACCCGCTCCATCATCCGCCGCAGCGCAGCGGCGTCCCGTGGCGGATCGTGCGAGTCGAGCAGCTGCCGCAGCCGGAGGATGGGCCGCTGCTCGTCCAGGGCGAGGGCTTCCGCCACCATGTGCTCCTTGGTGCCGAAGTAGTAGAGCAGCATGCGGTCGCTGGTGCCGAGGTCGCGTGCGAGGGGGCGCAGGGACAGTTCGGACAGACCGTGGCCTCGCACATACGCACGGACCCGTTGCAGCAGGTCGCGGCGTTTGGCCTCGTCAGGGGGGCGTGGCACGGATACCTCCGGAAGGAACGGGCGGGTGCGGGCCCATGTCCGTTATAGGGAATTTTGGGGATGTCTTTACTGTAATGCCCGCTACGTGTATTCTGTAAATGTAGCGCCTGCTACATGAACGTGGCCGAGCCCCCGCCCGGCCGAACGACACCCACCGAACGTCCGGGCCACCGGCACAGAAGGGACTGATGACCATGGCCCGCCCCACCGCCCCCTCCACAGCACGCGGCGCGGAATGGGTCAGGAAGAACGCGTCGACCTCGTGGCTCACTCGGCACCTGGGCCTCTGGGCGCGGAACCTGGAGCCCCTGCGACCCCTCTGCGCGCCTGCCGCCCGGGCGACCGACCGCGAGGCGTCGTGGCCCCTGCCCCGGGACCTCTCCTCGGCCGGCCGGGCCCGCCGGCTGGCCCGCGGAAGCCTGCGGGCGTGGGAGTTGGACCAGCTCACCGACACTGCCGAACTGCTGGTCAGCGAAGTGGTCGGCAATGCCTTGCGGCACGCGAGGGGGCCCCTGCGGCTCAACCTGCGCGCGACGGGCGACCGGCTGATGTGCGAGGTGGAGGACACCTGCGACACCGCCCCCGTACGCCGCACCACCGACCTCGGCGCCGAGGGCGGCCGCGGTCTCGACCTCCTCGACCAGCTCAGCGAATCCTGGGGCAGCGCCCGGACGGCCACCGGCAAGTCGACCTGGTTCGTGCTGTCCGCTCCCTCCCGCTGAGGCGCCACGGGTCCCGTCCCGACGTGACCCCTGGAGTGCACGGCGACGTCGACCGGAGTCGGGGCCGATCTCAGGGGCGGCGTCCGGCGACCGACCGGTGTGCGACGGGGAAGTCGAAGTACGTGTCGGGGAACAGCTCCGGCTTGTGCGTGAAGTGCCACCACTCCTCGGGCAGGTTGACGAACCCCTCAGCCGTCAGCGCCGACTTCAGGAGGTCCCGGTTCGCGCGCTGCGCCCCCTGGACGCGCGGGTCGTCGGTGTGCGACAGCGTGTCGAAGCAGTCGAAACCCGTGCCCATGTCGACGGAGTTGTCCGGGTACCGCTCCGCCCGGGGTGCGTAGCAGGGCACCGACTCCTGCCCCGGCCGCGGGCGGGGGGCGGGTAGCGCCGGCAGCCGTACGAGGGTCACGTCCATGGTGCTGCCCCGGCTGTGCCCCGACTTCTCGGCGATGTAGCCGTCCTCGAACAGCCGGGACTTCTCGACGCGCGGATAGAACTCCGCCTTCCGCCGCTCGTCCCCGAGGTCCTTCGCCCACCGTACGAAGTGGTCGACGGCCCGCTGCGGCCGGTAGCAGTCGTACACCTTGAGCGAGTACCCCTGGCGCAGCAGGCGCACCTGGGCCCGGTGCAGGGCCTCCGCGGCCGGGCGGGTCAGGATGCAGACGGGCCGGCGGTAGCCGTCGACCGGCTCGCCGACGAAGTTGTGCGGACGCACGTACCGCATCTCCTGCAGGATCGTCGGGTCGACCGAGCCCAGTGCCACGAACGCGCGCGGAGCCTTCGGCTCCGGTGGCGGTGCGCCCGCCGCGGAGGTGACCGAACCGGCCATCGTGAGTGCGGTGACGGCAGCCGTCACGGTCACGGCGAGGCGAGTCCTCGTCGGCGGCAAGGACGCGGAACTGGTCATCCAACCCTCCATCGGCGGTGCTGCGGGGACGTGATCGGGCACCATGCTGCCCGACACCGGGGCCGTCCCGGCCGGGTCCGGCCGAATCCGCCTCCGCCTGTCGTCGCGGCCGTCCGCACGCCCTGCCCGTGCGATCGTGCCGTCGGCCGCCCGGACTGCGCCCGCCGCGGTGCGGACCTACGCTGATCAGGTGACCGGCCGCGCCGGGGAGCGGCGGGGCGGTGAGGCCCGCCGCGGTCCTGACACGGCCCGAGGAAGGTGATGCCCGATGTCCGTATCCAGGGCAGCCGCGGCCCGCTGCGCCACCGCCGGAGCCGCCTGCTTGCTGGTCCTCGCGAGTGGGACCACGGCCGGAGCCGATGACAACGGCATCGCCGACGAGAGCGCCCAGGCCATCGCACAGGCCTCGCGCGAGGCCATGGCCGGCGTCACCTCGATGCGCCTGGTGGGCAAGGTGACCGACACGTCCGGCACCACCACACTTGATCTCCGGTTCGACGAGCAGGGCAACTGCGTCGGCAGCGTCACGCCCCCCGGCAACGCGGGTACGGCCGACATCATCAAACGCGGCGACGACGTCTGGATGAAGCTCGACGACGCCCTGCTGAAGGCCCAGGTACCGGGTCCCGGGGCCGACGACGCGATCGCGCTCGTCAACGGCCGTTACCTGCACGGCACCACGGACAGCCCGATGCTGCGCGAATTCGCCCAGGTCTGCGACCTGGACTTCTTCAAGAAGGAGTTCTCCTCGAAGCCGACGAGCGAACAGCTGGTCAAGGGCTCCCGGACCACCGTCGACGGCCGGCCCGCCATCACGGTCACCAGCCGCCGCGAGGGCAGGACCGGCACGTACCAGGTCTCCACCGAGGACAAGCCGTACCTGCTCCAGGTCCAGGGCACCGAGGAGTCCGGCGAGCGGGTGACCGCCTCCTTCTCGGCCTTCGACGAGCCCGTCAAGGCCGTACCCCCGGCGCCGGCCGACTCGGTCGACCTGTCCAGCCTCCAGTAGCGGACCGGGAACCAACCGTGCCCCGGGGGAGTCGGGAGCCCCCGGGACACGGTCGTGAGCGGTCAGTGGTCAGTGGTCAGCGGTCAGTGGTCGGAGCCGTCGAGGTCGCTGTCGGGGATCCAGGAGCCGTGGATTCCGGCGGTGACGCGGCGCGGCAGGTGCACGGTGGCGATCCGGTCGAGGCCGGAGGCGTCCAGGACCAGGAGCTGGGAGGCGTCCTGCTTGAGGTCGGAGACGACGGTGAGGAGATAGCCGTCGTCCTCGCGGGTGGCACCGGCGGCGGGGACGAACACGGCCTCGCTGGGCAGGCGGGCGTCGCCGGCCTCGTGGATGTCCCGGGCGCCGGTGGTGCGGTCGTACTTGACGATGCCGTAGCCGCCCTGGCCCTCCTGGTCGGGGAAGGATATCGCGTACTGGTAGCGGTGCTCGGAGCCGAGGAACTCCTCGTTGAGCGTCGGGAATTCGATCGCGAGGTCGTCGGTGATCTGCTCGGCTACGCTGTCGGCGGCCAGGTCGATGACCCATCGGCGGTTGTAGGAGCGGGCATTGGGCTCGGTGCCGCGGCCCGGGGCGCCGACCCACCAGTTCCACGAGAGCCGGAAGCCCTCCCGGTCCACGGTCGGGCCCTCCAGCACGATGCGGCCCCGGGCGTCCTCGTACGCGTTGGCGGCGTGCAGCATGCTGCCCGGCTCGATGGGGAACCAGCGGATCGCCTCGGCGCCCCGGGGCCCGCGGGGCATGACGCCGATCCTGGCCGGCTGCGCGTCGTTCCAGCCGTAGGGGATACCGGAGTGCTCGGTGGGATCGAAGGTGACGGTGCCCTCGATGAAGACCACGTAGTGGCGGGTGATGGCGAAGTCGTGCTTGAGGGCGGCGGTCGCCCCCGGTACTTCGGCGCTGTGGGTGATCCGGCCGTCGGCGTCTGCGACGTAGTACATGAGGTGGGGAGGGAGGGGCGAGGAGCCGAAGAAGTGCAACTCGCCGGTGACCGGGTCCGTCTTCGGATGCGCGGTCATGGCGCCGCGCAGTTTGCCGTCGAAGTCGTGGGCGCCGACCGTCTCCAGTTCCGGGGTGAGCTCGAAGGGGAGGTTCGCCTCGCACAGGGCGAGGAGGCGTCCGGCGTGTTCGATGACGTGGGTGCCGGCGGTGCTGGCGGTCAGGTCGGGGCCGTGGTCGGTCATGTAGGGGGCGCCGTCCAGGGCGGGCGTCCGCACCCAGCGGTTGCGGTACCACTCGGCACGGCCCTCGCGCAGCCGGATGCCGTGGACCATGCCGCTGCCCTTGAACCAGTGGGTGGGGGTGACGCCGGCCTTGGGGTTGTGGCTGTTGCGGATCAGCCGGCCGGTGAGCTCCGGCGGCAGAGAGCCCTCGACGGTCAGTTCGGTGGCGGTGAGCTCGTCGACGGCCGGGGTGTAATGGCCGATCAGGTAGGGCGTGTCGATGGTCATGGCAGGAACCTCGCTCGGGTTGTGGGTGCGTTGGGTGCGTTGGGTCGCGGCTGGCGGGTGGTGGTACCGGGTGACCGGGTGACCGGGACGGAGGTCAGCCGGTCTGCTCGGCGCGGGCCTTGAGGGCGGCGAGCCAGGCGGTCAGCGAGTCGTGCAGGGCCCGGCCGAGCTCGTCGGTGGCGGCGTCGACGGGGGCGCCGCTCCAGGACTCCTCGGTACGGACCCGCACCCGGCTCCCGGCCCGCTCGAAGGTCCACACGTGGACGCCCTCGATGCCGGCGGCCGGGCCGCCCCAGACCACCCGCTCACCGGGAACGACCTCGAGGACGGTGGAGGTGATGTCCAGGCCGTGCGTCTTCCAGCCGAAGGAGCTGCCCGGTACCAGCGGGCCGTCGAGCACGGCCCGGTCGACGTCCGCGTTCCAGCTCGGCCAGTCGTCGATCCGGGTGTGCAGCTCCCAGACCCGCTCCAGCGGGGCGTCGATCACGGTGGACAGGCGGACGATGACGGGTGCGGACTCGTCGATGGTGAACATGCGTGTTCTTCCTCTCGGTTCGGTTGACGTGCGGTGGTTACGGACGCGGGGCCGCGGTGGCGGGAACGGCCCGGGCGCGACGGGTGCCGGTACGGATGAGGAGCAGGGTGAGGACGGCGGTGGCCGCGAGGACGGCGGAGGAGACGCCGAAGGCGGCGCGGTAGCCGGCGGTGAGCGCTTCGAGGTGCGGCCGGTGCGCGGTCGCGTGAGCGGTGGTGGTTCCGGCGAGGGTGGCCAGGACGGCGAGGCCGATCGCGCCGCCGACCTGCCGGGTGGTGTTCACCAGGCCCCCGGCCAGCCCGGCGTCCTGCCCGGGGACGCCCTCCACGGACAGGGCGGTGAGCTGGACGAAGGCGATGCCCAGGCCCAGCCCGATGAGGATGCTCGGGCCGAGGACGTCGGTGAGGTAACCGCCGTGGGCGCTGATCCGGGTCAGCCACAGCAGCCCGGCCGCCTCGGTCAGCAGGGCCGCGGTCACCGTCGCGGTGGCGCCGAACCGGCGGGAGATCCGCGGGGCGAGGGTGGAGCCCAGCATGTTGGCCGCGGCCAGCGGAAGTTGGCCCAGTCCGGCGGCCAGGGGACTGGAGCCGAGGACCTGCTGCTGGTAGAGCGGGAGGAAGAAGAACAGGGCGATCCACACCGAGCCCAGCAGGGCCATGAGCAGATTGCCGGCGGTGACCCGACCCGTACGGAACAGGCGGGGCGGCAGCAGTGGGTTCGGGTGGTGGCGCTCGACCAGGACGAACGCGCCCGCCAGCACCGTGGTGAGGGCGAAGGCCCCGAGGACGGAGGCGTCCGTCCAGCCCGACCGGCGGGCCGTGGTCAGGCCCCACACCAGGGAGGTCACCGCGAGGGTGGCCGTGATGCTGCCGGGCAGGTCGAACCGGCCGCCGCCGGTGACCGCGGTCCGCGGCACGCTCACGGCGACACCGACCAGGACCGGGAGTGCGCCGATGGCCACGGCGTGGAAGACCCACTGCCAGCCCCACGCCTGGGTGAGGACGCCGCCCAGCAGGACTCCGGCCGCGGCTCCCGCGCCGGACACGGCGCCCCACACCCCCAGTGCCCTTCCCCGCCCGGGGCCCGGCGGGAAGAGGTCCATCACCAGGGCCAGCGCCGCGGGGGCGATCGCCGCCGCGCCCAGACCCTGCACCGCGCGGGCCGCGATCAGGACCGGGGCCGAGGCGGCCAGTCCCGCCGCCAGTGACGCGGCGCCGAACAGCGTGATCCCCGCGAGCAGTACCCGGCGCCGGCCGATGAGGTCGGCCGCCCTGCCACCGGCCAGCAGGAGTGCGCCGAAGGCCAGGCCGTAGGCGTTGACCACCCACGTGGTGCCGTTGTCCGACAGCCCGACGCCGTCGCGGATCTGCGGCAGGGCCACGTTCACGATCGAGGTGGCGAGCATGACGGTGAACTGCGCTCCGGCCAGCGCGGCGAGTGCCGCTCCGGGGCTGCGGGTGGTGGCGGGTTGCACGGCGATCCTCCTTGAGTGGTTGACCACTCACTCTTTAGGTCGAAGAAAGGGCGGAGCCGGGTGCCCCGCCGAACGGTCGGACGTCGGTCGTGCGTCAGAAATGCTTGATGCCCGCGGACAGGGTTCGGGTCCAGGGGGCATCGACCTCGTCGGCCCCCATCGAGACGATGAGGTGGCACAGCATGCCCTGTGCGAAGAACTCCTGGACCTGCCCCTCGGTGCCGCCCGAGGCGCCGCGGACGTACTCCACCAGGCGGGCGTAGCCCTGCCGGACCGCCTCGCGGACGGCCGGCTCGGATACGGCCGCGGCCTGGGCGTGCAATTGGATCAGCATCAGGTCGTTGTCGCTGATCAGCAGCGCGTACGCATCCCCCATGGCCCCCAGCACCGCCTCGGGGGAGCTGCCCTCCGCCTCGGCCGCCGCCCGCTCCAGACTGGCCCGGACCTGCACGAAGCAGTGCTCGACCACGGCCGTGAACAGCAGTTCCTTGTTCGGGAACAAGCGGTAGACGTACGCCTGCGAGATGCCGGCCGCCTTCGCCACCTCGGTCGTGGTGGTGCCCCAGTAGCCGCGCGCCGCGAAGGCGCCGATGGCGGTGCGCAGCACCGTCTCGCGGCGCTCCTCGGCGGTGGACAGCTGGCGGGGTCGTTCGCTCTTCATGTGAGTACTCAACCACTCACACTTTCGTCTGTCAACGCAGTTGCCGACGGACCAGGCCGTGGAAGAGGCCGGTCGTGTCGGCGAGCAGTTCGGCGGGCGGCCCTTGCTGGACGATGCGGCCGTCCGCCATGACGATCACGCGATCGGCGTCCATGACCGTGGAGAGGCGGTGGGCGATCACCAGGCGGGTGGTCCGCAGCGCGCGGGTGGATTCGATGACCACGCGCTGGGCCTCGTTGTCCAGCGCGCTGGTGGCCTCGTCGAGGAACAGGACGCGGGGCTTGCGGACGAGCGCCTGGGCGATCATCAGCCGCTGGCGCTGACCGCCCGAGACGGTGCCGCCGCCGTCGGACAGGATGGTGTGCATGCCCATCGGCATGGCCTTGATGTCCTCCGCCAGGCCCGCCATCGCCGCTGCCTCCCACGCCTCCTCCAGCGAGAACGTCCCGGCGCCGCAGATGCAGTCGAGGATCGAGCCGGAGAGGGGCTGGGCGTTCTGCAGCACCACGCCGCACTGGCGGCGTACGGCCGCCCGGTCGAGCGCCGCCAGGTCCTGGCCGTCGTAGAGCACGCTGCCCGAGACGGGCCGGTCGAATCCGATGAGCAGCCGCAGCAGGGTCGACTTGCCGCAGCCACTGGCCCCGACGATCGCGACGAACTCGCCCGGTCCGACCCGGAGGCCGACGTCGTCGAGTACGAGCGGGCCGTCGTCGGTGTAGCGGTAGGACAGGTTCCTGGCCTCGATGGCACCGGTCAGCTCTCCGGGGCGGGTACTGGAGCGGTCCACCTCGGGGATCTCCCGCAGGAGCGGCCGGATCTGCTCGAACATCGGCAGGACCGCGGCGGCCGAGAGGAGCGCCCCGGTCACCTGCGTGACCGAGGACAGCAGCATCGTCAGCGCGGTGCTGAAGGTGAGGAACTCGCTGGCGGACAGGGCGCCGCGGGCCGGGCCGGCCAGCAGCACGAACATGACGAGCGTGCACAGCGGCAGGTGGACGGCGCCGAGGACCGTGCTGACGTTCTGTGTCCGGCCGATGCGCTGCTGCAGGTCCCGGGTACGGGCGAACTCCTTCGCCCAGGCCGCGTACGCGAAGCTCTCGGCCGCCGCGACCCGGAGCTTGGGCAGGCCGCGCAGGGTCTGGAAGGCCTGGTTGCCCAGCCGGTGGCCGAGCGTGTTCAGCCGGCGCTCGTACCGCAACTGCCACAGTCCCAGGCCCAGGAAGATCCCCGCGACCACGACGAGCATGGCCAGCGCCGCCATCGCCAGCGGCACGCTGTGGACGAGCAGCAGCACGAAGCTGACCGCCCCGACCGCGCCCGCCTGCACGCAGACCGGGCCGATGCCGGACAGCACGCGGCGGATGGCGCTGATGCCCATCGCCGCGCCGGCCAGTTCGCCGGTGGAGCGACCGGTGAAGAACTTCGCCGGCAGCCTCAAAAGCCGGTCCCACACGGCGGGTTGCAGGGTGGCCTCGATGCGGCCCTCCATGCGCAGCAGGGAGGTGTTCTGCAGGAGCATGAAGACGGCCGAGACCACGGCGGTCGCGATCAGCGCCAGCCCGGTCTGCACGATGAGGCCGGTCTCGCCCTGCGGGACGTACCGGCCGAGGACCTGGCCGGTGGCGACCGGCACCAGTGCGCCCAGGACCACCGAAACCAGCCCGCCCAGCATCAGAGTGCGCAGCTCCGGCAGGGTGCCGCGCGCAGTGAACCGCAGCAGTGCCGGCAGGCTCACCCGCCCGTCGGGCAGGGGGCGGTAGAGCATGACGGCGCGCGGTTCGTAGGCGGCACCGTTGCTCTTCCCGATGCGGTCGCGCGCGCCGGTGGCGGGGTCGACCGCCTCGTAGCCGCCGCGCCGCCACAGCAGGGCCACCGGCGCGCCGTCCTTCTCGCGCCGCCCCACCAGCGGGCCGCTGTTCTCCCGCCACCAGCGCCCGCCGAGCCTGACCACCCGGGTGCGGATCCGCGAGGCGAGCGCGATGCGTTCGACGGGATCCAGCTGCTCGGACGCGGCATCGGCCCCGCCCGGTGCGGTCAGGGGGATGCGTGCCGCGTCGGCGACGACGCGGCACGCGGCGAGGGTCGCGTCCACGCCCGCGTTCCGGTGGGGATCCCGGCCGCCGGCGCGGGCGATGGACGCCAGCAGCGTCCGGTCCGCCTGGGTGCGGGCCGCCCGGCCCGCTTCGATCCCGGCCGCCGTACGGTCCTCGTGTGCGCGTTCGAGCTGTTCGATCCAGTCGTCCAGGGCGTAGAGCAGCCGGTACTGCTGGTCGACCATGCCCTGCCACATCGCCGCGTCGACGAGGAGGGTGCCCACCGCCTCCGCCTCGTACACGGCGCCGTACTGCACGCTGCCCGGGGTGATCCGCATCCAGAGGATGTCCTCGTCGGCTCCGCCGTGCCCGGTCGTGGCGGTGCCGTCCAGCGGTGCCTGGTAGAGCACGCGCAGCCCGCGGCCGATGCCACGCGCGAAGGCGTCCTCGAGGGGGCTCGGCAGTCCTGCGGCCGCGGGGCCGTACTGCCCTCCATCATCGGTGTACTGCGGGTACTGCGGGTACTGGGGGTCCTGCGGGCGGTACAGCTCCCGCAGCCCGATGCGGCGCAGCCGGCACCCCGGCAGGGGCCGGCCGACCAGGGTGTGGTCGGGGCCCTCGGCGGGGCCGAGCAGCAGCGTGCCCGGCTCCAGCCGGCCCAGGAAGTGCCAGTGACCGCCCTGCGCGGCGTCCACCGCGAACAGGTCCAGTTCGCCCTGGACCACCAGCCACAGGACGAGCGGACCTTCCAGGGACAGGCTGCGCATGCCCGTGCAGTCGACCGGCGAGCCCAGCGCACCCAGGGCCGCGACGACCGGGTCCGGAGCCCCGCCCGCCGGGCCGACGGCGCCGGCAGCGTCGGCGGCACCGGTGGCCGCGGCGCTCGTGTGCTGTGCGTACGTCACCTCAGTGCTCCTTGACCAGTGCGGCGTACCGGCCCTGCGCGGCCACCAGATGTTCGTGCCGCCCCCGCTCCACGACCGTGCCCCGGTCGAGCACGACGATCTCGTCGCTGTCGCGCACCGTGCTCAGCCGGTGGGCGATGACCACGCAGGCGCAGCCCCGGCGGCGCAGGTTCTCGATGATGACCTGCTCGGTCACCGCGTCCAGGGCGCTGGTCACTTCGTCGAGCACCATCACGCTGGGGCGGCGCACCAGCGCCCGCGCGATCTCCAGGCGCTGGCGCTGGCCGCCGGAGAAGTTGCGCCCGTCCTGTTCGACGCGGCTGTGGATGCCGCCGGGGCGGCGGGCGACCACCTCGTGCACGGCGGCGTCCTCCAGGGCGGCGATCACGGCCTCGTCCGGGATGGAGGGGTCCCAGAGGGTGACGTTGTCGCGGACGGTGCCCTCGAAGAGGAAGACGTCCTGGTCGACGAAGGAGACGGAAGCGGCCAGCGCGCCGCGCGGGATGTCCTCCAGCCGCATCCCGTCGATGCGGATGGCCCCGGCCCAGGGGGCGTGGAGGCCGGAGATCAGCCGGGAGACGGTGGACTTGCCGCTGCCGGAGCCGCCGACGAGTGCGACCTGCTGCCCGGGTCCGACCGTGAGCGAGAACTCCTTGAGCAGCGGGGCGTCCAGCGGGTTGTAGCCGAAGGTGATGCTTTCCAGCTCCACATGGCCCTTGAGCCGTCGGGTGGAGGCCGCGGGCTCGCGCCGTGCGTAGACCCGGTCGACCGGGAAGTTCTCGACGTCCCTGAGCCGGGCGACGTCGGCCGCGAAGTCCTGGATCCGGCCGGCGACGCCGCCCAGCCGGGAGATCGGGGCGGTGAAGCTGGTCACCAGGGCCTGGAAGGCGACGAGCAGGCCCACGGTGAGGTGTCCCTCCACCGCCCGCAGCCCGCCGATCGTCAGGATCAGCGCGCTGTTGAACGCAGCGAGGGTGGGCGCGACGATCGCCAGCCACGCGCTGGGCACGCCGAGCCGCTGCTGCACGTCGAGGGTGACCGCGTGCTGTCCGGCCCAGCGGCGGAAGAAGCCGTTCTCGCCGCCCGTGGCCTTCATCGTCTCGATGAGCTGGAGGCCGCTGTACGAGGTGTTGGTCAGCCGGGCGCTCTCGGCGCGCAGCTTGTGGGTACCGGTGGCCCTGACCCGGATCGCGATCCGCAGGGCGACCACGTTGAGCAGCGCCACGGCCACACCGACGAGGGTGAGCTGCGGATCGTAGGTCCACAGCAGCACCGCGTAGAGCAGCACCACCACGGCGTCCACAGCGGCGGCGGACAGGTCCCGGGCGAGGGTCTCGGCGACCGTGTCGTTGGACTGCAGGCGCTGGACCAGATCGGCCGGGTTGCGCTGGGAGTAGAAGGTGACCGGAAGCCTGAGCAGGTGCCGGAAGAAGCGGGCACTGCCCAGGGTCGAGGAGATGATGCGCCCGCGCAGCAGGTTGGCCTGCAGCAGGGCGGTGAGGGTCGCGGTGAGGACGAGGGCGACGGCCATCGAGGCGAACAGCACACCCAGCAGGGAGGTCTGCTCGCCGATGAGGAACATGTCGATGTACGTACGGCTCAGGGCCGGCACCGCCGCACCGACGACGACCAGGAGGAGGCTGGCGATCACGGCGGCGGCCATGGTGCCCGAGGTGCCCCGCAGACGGGCCGGCACAGTCCCCAGGACGCCCGGCCTGCGGCCGCCGCGGCGGAAGTCCTCGCCGGGTTCGAAGGTGAGGACGACGCCGGTGAAGCTGGTGTCGAACTCGTCGATGGGGACGAACCGGCGGCCCTTGGCGGGGTCGTTGATGTACACGCCCCGACGGCCGAGCCGCCGTGCCGTGCCGTCGTAGACGACGTAGTGGTTGAACTCCCAGAAGAGGACGGCCGGGCCGCTCACTTCGGCGAGCGCGGCCAGGTCCATCTGCATGCCCTTGGCCTTCAGCCCGTACCCACGGGCGGCCTTGAGGAGGTTGCTGGCGCGGGAGCCGTCGCGGGAGACGCCGCACGCGATGCGCAGTTCTTCGAGCGGGACGAAGCGGCCGTAGTGGCCGAGCACCATGGCCAGGGCGGCGGCGCCGCACTCCACCGCCTCCATCTGCAGCACGGTGGGGGTGCGTACGGCGCGGGGCGTCCTGCCCCTGGGGGCGGGTGCGGGCGCGGCCCTGCGCCGGGAGCCGCCCTTCGGTCCGGGGCGGTGGCGGCGGCGCCCGGCGGGAGGGAGGTGCGGCGCGGTCACGGCAGCAGCCAGTCGACCGGGCGCTGCGCGGCGAGGTGGACGGCGCCGGTGACCGGCGTCCTCGAATCGACGGCGTACGGGGGCCCGCCCGAGGAGGACCACCGGTAGCCGGACGGGGTGGAGGAGGAGCGGTCGAGCGCGACGACCACGGCCACGGGGCTGCCGTGGCGGGAGAACTGTTCGGCGAGCGCGCTGTCGCCGAGGAAACCGCCGATCTGTGCCTGCGTCAGGGGTGCGCGGCCGACCGCCTCGACGCGGCCGCGCAGCATCCCGAACTGCTGCCGCGGGACGGACTGGAGGCTCAGGTCGACCGGGGCGCCCACGGGGATCGCCGCACCGCTGTTGCCCGGCACGTACAGCACGGCGACCAGTGGGTCCCGCGGATCCTTCACGCGTTCCACCGTGGCCACGTCGGCACCGGTGGCGATGACCGCGCCCACCTTGGCCACGAGTGTCGTCAACCGGCCGCCGGTCACCAGGCGCACGGGACGTTCACCCTGCTCCGTACGGACATTGAGCAGGGGCGCGCCGGCGGTGAGCAGTTGGCCCTCCTGGGCGAGGACCTCCGTCACCTGGCCCGCGATCGGGGTCTGCAGCACGTAGCTGCCCTCGGCCCGGGTGAGGATTCCGGCTGCGCTCAGCCTGGACGACACGGTGCCGGTGAAGGCCCAGTACGTCGCGGCCGCCATGACGACGACCGTGACGGCCAGGACGAGTCGCCCCTGCGGGCGGGCGAAGCGAACGGGCAGGTCGAGTTCTTCGGGCGATTGCAGCTTGGAAAGAGCCTTTTGGCGAAACTGCACGGACTGTTCCTTCAACTGCATTCGTATCTTCGGGCGGGCGCAGGGACGGCCGAGAACCCCGGAGCCGTGGGGGACGCTCCGGGGTTCACGGGTATTTCCCGATCAGAGACCGGCGCGACCGGCGTTCACCGAAACGCCGGTGAGGCCCGTGACGAGGCCGGGGACGTGGGACACGATGCCCTGCGCGGCCTGGACGGTGTCGAGGGAGCCCACGACGCCCACGATGTTGCTGACGTCGCTGGTCACGGCGCCGCCCAGGCCGCCGGACACGCTGATGATGCCGCCGGAGACGGCGTCCAGCTCGGTGTCGTCGATCTCACGGGTCTCAAGGTCGTTACGCATGGCGCGCACCTTTCATTGGGGGGAGGAATTCACGCTGCGCGGCCGGCGGCACGAAACTCTGCCGCCGTTCCCGACTGCTGCGATGCGGACGATGAAAGCACGCGAAAGGGCCCCCCATCCAATTCTGTTGACTTCCCGTCACGGGCAGATGGCCACCTCTGTCGACGGACGTGCAGCTTGATTCACGGAATAGTGGCGACTTCTTCACAGAATCGAGTAACAGATACGACCGACGCGCTGCTTACACAGAACTAAACGGAATAAATCGCCACTAAGTGAACAGGGCATATCCGGCGTATCGCTACACGGAGGAGGTCGGCTGTCGAGATCGCGGACACGGTGTGCAGGTTTCCGGAGGGCGCACGGGGTGACGCCCCCATCACGCCCGGTGTGCACGCCGAAGGGCCGGGACCGTCGTTCGACGGACCCGGCCCTTTCGGTCGGACGGGTCTACGGGAGCAGGGCGTCCACGAGTTCGGCCAGAGCGGCCGCCGGTGCGACGAGGCCGGGACCGGCGGGACCGCCCGGCTCGGACATGTACACGTCCCGGCGGATCTCGACCATCAGCGCCCCGACCCGCCGGTCCCTGCCGTAGTGCTCCAGCGGCACGTACGTCCCCGCGAAGGGGCTGTCGAGCCCCGTGCCGCCGAAGCCCGCGAAGGCCTTCTCGGCCGCGGCGAGGAGGCCGGGCGCGGTGTGGAAGGGGTCGGTGCCCAGGCAGATCGGGGGCCGGGGGCCGGCGCCGTGCAGTTCGTACGGGAGCGGCTCCGTCGGGTACGAGTGCACGTCGATGATCACGGCTCGTCCGACGGCCTCCAGCCGGTCCTCCACGGCCCGCGTCATCGCGTCCGCGTACGGGTGGAAGTAGCGGTCGACCAGCGGCCGGGCGTCGAAGCCGTCCGCGCGCAGGCGCTCCCGGTGGGTGGTGCGCGTGTACACCGCTCCCATGCCCACGGCCAGCATCTCCTCGCGCTCGTCCGGGAAGCGCTCGGGGTCGATGACGAGGCGGGACAGCCCGTTGACGAACCGCCACGGCGTGAGGGTGGAGCCGGCGGCTGCCGCCTCGGCGATGTCCGCGGTGTGGGAGTCGGTGATGTGGTCCAGCTCCTGCTCCAGCTCCCGGTCGTCCAGCACGATGCCGTCGCGGACGGACTCCGGTATGAGGCGCGAGGAGTGCGGGACGTGAAGGATCACCGGCGACGCGGCGGCGCCGGGCAGGAGCCGGAAGGATTCGGGCGCAGGGTTCATGTGGCTTCCTCGGTGGGGCGGGTCTTACGCGCGGACGCCGGGGTCACCGCGTGTCGGACGCCGGCTCCAGGGCCTTCTTGAGGTTGCGCAGGGTGGTGGCGATGTTCCTGCGCTGGAAATCGGCGAAGGTGTGTCCCCGTGTGGCGATCCGGTCGAAGGCGTGGGCGACGAAGTCCGGCCACGAGCGGCGGTCGTCGGTCCACGTCTCGGTCACCCGCGTGCCCTCCGGTACCGGCTCGAACCGGTACTCCCAGGTGGCGATGGGCCCGGGAACCCGTGGGCGCCGGATACCGATGGCGTGCACCCGGAACCGGAACAGCCGCTCCTGTTCCACCGCCGTCACCGTGCACCGGGTGGTCCAGCGGAAGGACCCGCGCTTGTTCCGACCGTCGAAGACCATCCCGACATGGGTCTCCCCGGCCTCGCCGTGGACGGTGGCACCGAGGTTCTCCGGGCTCCATCCGCCCATCCGGGCGGGATCGGAAACGTGCCGGTAGACGTCGGCGGGACTGACGTGGACGACGATGCTGTCGGACACGGTGAACGTACGGGACATGGCTCTCCCCTCCAAGGAGGACGACGCTACCGTCCCGCCCCACCCGTGACTACCCTTCGGTAACTTCACGGGTGGGCTCACGCAGGGCGCCGCGGCACCGACCCCGTCTCCCGTGCGACGACGGCCGGCTACTGCCAGTCGTCCCAGGGCGGCGGGGCCATCTCGTCCAGGTCGAACGGCGGCTCGTCGGCGTCCGGCGCCTCCGCGCGGGCCGCAGCGGTGGACCCGGACCCGGACCCGGACCCGGGCGGGGGCGCGGGCGCGGCGGCGGCAGCGACCGAGGCCGTGGCCCCGCACTCCGCCAGGGTGGCGAGGACGCCCTCGGCGTACTTGGCGAGCTTGGCCTCACCGATGCCGCCGATGGTGCCCAGCTCCTCAGCCGTGGCGGGCAGCCGCGTCGCGATCTCCCGCAGCGTCGCGTCGTGGAAGACGACGTACGCCGGTACGCCCTGCTCCTTCGCCGTCTCGGCCCGCCAGGCACGCAGGGCCAGGAAGACCGGCTCGGCCGCGGCCGGCAGGTCGACCGGCACGCGGGCGCCCTTCCCCGAGCGGGATCCGGACTCCTTGCGGGCGGGGCCCGCCGGCGCCTTCTCCTTCCGCATCGAGACGCTGCGGCGTCCGCCCAGCACCTCGCCGCTGTCCTCGGTCAGCACCAGCGTCCCGTAGTCGCCCTCCACGGCCAGCAGCCGCTGGGCCAGCAGCTGGCGTACGACGCCCCGCCACTCCGCGGTACCCAGGTCCGCCCCGACGCCGAACACCGAGAGCCCGTCGTGGTCGAACTGGATGACCTTGGCCGTCTTCTTGCCCTGGAGGATGTCGATGACCTGACCGGCGCCGAACTTCTGGCGCCGTTCGTTCGCCAGCCGCCACACGGTCGACAGCAGCTTCTGCGAGGCGACCGTCGCGTCCCAGGACTCGGCCGGCGTCAGGCACGTGTCGCAATTGCCGCACGGCACACCCGACTGCCCGAAGTACTCCAGCAGCCGCACCCTGCGGCAGTCGACCGTCTCGCACAGCGCGAGCATGGCGTCCAGGTGCATGCCCAGGGACCGGCGGTGCGTCTCGTCGCCATCGGAACCGTCGATGAGCTTGCGCTGCTGCACCACGTCCTGCAGGCCGTACGCCAGCCACGCCGTGGCCGGCTCGCCGTCGCGCCCGGCCCGGCCGGTCTCCTGGTAGTAGCCCTCGACCGACTTCGGAAGGTCGAGGTGCGCCACGAACCGCACGTCCGGCTTGTCGATGCCCATGCCGAAGGCGATCGTGGCCACCACCACGACTCCCTCGTCCCGCAGGAAGCGCGCCTGGTTCGCCGCGCGGGTACGGGCGTCCATCCCGGCGTGGTACGCCACGGCGTCGATGCCCTGCTCCACCAGGAAGGCCGCGGTCTTCTCCACCGAGGCCCGCGAGAGGCAGTACACGACTCCGGCGTCACCGGCGTGCTCGGTCCGGATCAGCTCCAGCACCTGCTTGAGCGGGTTGTTCTTCGGGGCGATCCGGTACTGGATGTTCGGCCGGTCGAAACTGGCGACGAAGTGCCGGGCGTCCTCCAGGCCCAGCCTCGCCACGATCTCGGCGTGGGTGGCCTCGGTGGCCGTCGCGGTCAGCGCGATCCGCGGCACCTTCGGCCAGCGCTCGTGCAGCATCGACAGCGCGAGGTAGTCGGGCCGGAAGTCGTGCCCCCACTGGGCGACGCAGTGCGCCTCGTCGATCGCGAAGAGCGACACCTTGCCCCGGTCGAGCAGCCGCTGGGTGCTCTCGGTCCGCAGCCGCTCGGGAGCCAGGTAGAGCAGGTCCAGCTCGTCGGCCAGGAAAGCCTGCTCGACGGCCTGCCGCTCGTACGGGTCCTGCGTCGAGTTGAGGAATCCGGCCCGCACCCCGAGGGCGGTCAGCGCGTTCACCTGGTCCTGCATGAGCGCGATGAGCGGCGAGATCACGATGCCCGTGCCGTCTCTGACGAGCGCCGGGATCTGGTAGCAGAGCGACTTGCCGCCACCGGTCGGCATCAGCACGAGGGCGTCGCCGCCGCCGACGACCTGCTCGATGATCTCCTGCTGCTCGCCGCGGAAGGAGCTGTATCCGAACACGCGGTGCAGTACCTGCAGAGCGTCGGAGGTGTCGGGGGAAGCGTCCGGAAGTGCCATCCATGCAGCCTAGCGGCCCCCACCGACACGCCGTCCCGATCCACCCGAACCGGGACGGCGGAGGCGGCGGCGTCCGCTGCCCCTTCGGGTCCCGCTTCCGGCCGGCCGGACCGGCCGGCGGCACACCGATGTGCGGCGGACAGGTCGACCCGGCCGGGACAGGGGGTGCTGAGCGACAATGGTCAGGTCGGCGAACCGATCCCTGATCCCGGTCACCTGCTCATCGGCGGTGCCGGCGGAGCAGTGGGGAGAGAGACCATGCCGCTCTACCTGTCGAGGTTCAGCTACACGCCGGAGACGTGGGCCCGGCTCATCAACCACCCCGAGGACCGTGCAAAGGCCGCCGGGGCGTACATCGAGTCCGTCGGCGGGAAGCTCCACGGCTTCTGGTACGCCTTCGGTACGCACGACGGCTACAACCTGTGGGAGGCGCCGGACAACGTCTCCATGGCCGCCGTGGCGCTGGCGATCAGCGGGGGTGGCGCGCTCAGCTCGTTCGAGACGACCGTTCTCCTGAGCGTCGACGAAACGCTGGACGCCCTGCGCAGGGTCGAGCAGGTCCAGTACCGGGCTCCCGGCCTGCAGCAGTGAGCAACGCTCGCGGAGGCCACGGGCAGGAGCCGAGCCGGCCGTCGGCGCCGGCTGCCTAGCGCATTTCCGTCTGCGACACCACTTCGGCACGACGCGATACGGCCATCCCCGACGCCGGTGTGCGTGCGGGTTTCCGCCCCGTGCGGGGGGTCGCATGCCCTCGACCTGCTCTTACGTCGATGGGTGACGCGGACGCGCGCCAGCGGTTGCCGGAATTCGCCCCCTATTGATGGCGCATAACTGTTCCTTCGGTCCGATGAACTCCAACGAAAGCGCCCGTACGGGCAGTTGGGCGTAGTTATGCTCCCGCCCACCGGTCCTAAGGTCGCCTTTTTCGATAATTCGAGGACACAGATGGAGCAAAAAGACATTCCTCCCGAGTCGGTCCACTCGGAGGAGGGGAGAGGCCCCGTGCTCGCGACGCTCGGCGCCCTGGCCGCCGCCTGTCTGGTCGGGGCGCTCCTCTCCTCCTCGGAACCCGTCGGCACCGCGCTGATCGCCGCGGGCGCCGTCTGCACCGCCGCCGTGTTCGTCGAAGCGCTGCGCCGCGGCCGCGCGCTCGCCGCGGAGCGCGCCCAGGTGGCGGCCCTCCGGCATGCCCTGTCCCGGCAGGAGGCCGAGGCGATCCGTCTGTCCGCCGTGGTGCTGCCCGAGGCCATCGAGCGCCTCCGCAGGGGCGAGCTGCCCGAGGAGGTGCTGACCGCCCTGGGCGGGCGCCGCGGACACGGCAACCGCTGGGGCAACGACGCCGCCCTGACCCCGCGCTTCAGAGCCGCCCTGCAAGCCGTTCTCGCCCATTCCGTCGACGCGGTCGACAACGAGGAGAGCCTTCGCGACTCGGCGCAGCGGGCCTTCGTGAACGTGGCCCGCCGCGTGCAGGCGATCGTCCACCAGCAGGCTCAAGAGATGCGCGAGATGGAGGACCGGCACGGCACCAACCCGGACGTCTTCGGCGACCTCCTGCGCCTCGACCACGGCACCGCCCTGATCGGCAGGCTCGCCGACTCCATCTCGGTCCTCGGCGGTGCGCGTCCCGGCCGCCAGTGGAGCAGGGCCGTCACGCTCTACAGCGTGATGCGCGGCGCGATGTCGAGGATCATCGACTACCAGCGGGTGGAACTGCACTCGGTCTCCGAGGTCGCCGTCATCGGCCCGGTCGTGGAGCCACTGATCCACACCCTCGCGGAGCTGCTGGACAACGCCACCCGGTACTCGCCCCCGCACACCCGGGTCCACCTCACCGCCGTCGAGGTGCAGTCGGGCATCGCCGTGGAGATCGAGGACGGCGGTCTGAGCATGAGCGAGGAGGCGCACGCACGCGCCGAGAAGATGCTCGCGCAGGCGCAGTCCGGCATCGACCTCAACGACCTGGGCGAGACACCGCGGCTGGGTCTGGCGGTGGTGGGCCGGCTGGCGCAGGCGTACGGGTTCCAGGTCTCCCTGCGCTCGTCCGCGTACGGCGGCGTGCGCGCCGTGGTCATCGTGCCGCAGCACCTGATCACCACGGCCTCCGCGGCGACCGGCCTCGCCCACGGCATCGGTTCCTCCTCGGGGCCCAGGGCCGTGGCCGCCACACCGCGCGAGCACCCCGCGCACCACCCGTCGGCCGGCGTGTCCGCGCCGCGGTCGGCCCGGGTTCCGGCGCCCGGGCCGGCGCCCGTCAGCGGCGGGCCGACCGCCGACCGTACCGCGACCGGTCTGCCGCAGCGACGCCGGAAGGACCGTGTCACCACCTACGACTACGACACCCGGCCGGCCGAGAGGCCGCAGCCGGCGGACGACAGCGGCCCCGGCATGTGGCTGGAGGCGTTCCACAGCGGACTGTCCGGTGAGCCCGGCCAGGACGCGCAGGACGCCGAGGACGCGTCGGGTTCAGCGACCAAAGGGGCGTAAACAATGATGACTCAGCGCAGCAGTATGGACTGGATGCTCAAGGACCTGGCCGCCGGAGTGCCGCAGACGCGGCACGTGATCGTACTGTCCGCGGACGGGCTCTGCGTCGCGCAGTACGGCGCCGAGACGGACACGGCCGACCGCCTGGCGGCCGCGTGTGCCGGCCTGCAGAGCCTCGCCGGAGCGGTGGCCGCGGAACTGCCCAACTCCCGGGGCAGAATGCGGCTGGTCGTGATCGAGATGGACGGCGGGTTCTTCTACCTGATGGCCGCCGGAGACGGCTCCTATCTCGCGGTGCTCGCCGACGAGGGGGTCGACGCCGGCCTGATGGGCGCACAGATGCGCGCCCTGGTGTCCCGGATGGGGGACCACCTGAGCAGCCCGCCCCGGCACGACGGGCAGCCCGCGTGAAAGAGCCGCCCTCAAGCTGGGAGGACAGCAGTCCCGAACGGCTCTACGTCATCACCGGCGGACGCAGCGGACCTTCCACCGCCGTCCACCTGGACCTCGTGACCTTAGTGGTGGCCAAAGGGCCTCCCCCGCCCGAGACGCAGCCCGAGCAGGCGGACATCCTGCGGATATGCCGGGCACCGCTCTCGGTGGCCGAGATCGCCGCGTACGTCGGCCTGCCCGTCAGTGTCGTCACCGTGCTGGTCGGAGACCTGATGGCCGCCAAGCGCGTGCACATCCGCCCGCCCGTACCCGCCGCGCAGCTACCCGACCTTGCTCTGATCGAGGCAGTGATCGATGGACTTCAGAAGCTCTGACGCGCCTGCCGGGCCGCTCCCCGCGGACATACTCCCGGAGACGGCCGCGGCCGCCGTGAAAGTCGTCATCGTCGGCGGCTTCGGCGTGGGCAAGACGACGATGGTCGGTGCGGTCAGCGAGATCAAGCCGCTGACGACCGAGGAGACGATGACCCGGGCCGGCGTCGGCGTCGACGACACCTGGGGCGTCTCCCGCAAGATCACCACCACCGTGGCCATGGACTTCGGCCGCATCAGCATCAACGACGAACTCGTGCTGTACCTGTTCGGAACCCCCGGCCAGGAGCGCTTCTGGTTCCTGTGGCGCGGGCTCTTCGAGGGCGCCCTCGGAGCGGTCGTCATCCTCGACACCCGCCGGCTGGAGATCAGCTTCGATGTGATCGGACGCCTGGAGGAGCGCGGCGTTCCCTTCGTCGTCGCCGTCAACTCCTTCCCCGGCGCCCCCGAACATCCGCTGGAAGAACTGCGCGAGGCCCTCGACCTGCCCGCCGCCGTCCCGATCCTCGTCTGCGACGCCAGACGGCGGGACTCGTCCCGCGACGTCCTGCTGACCCTCATGCGCTACCTGCACTCCCAGGCAGCCCCCCAGGAGGCAATGTGAGCACCACCCCCACCCCACCGCCCGAGTGCCCCGCCCACGCGGCCGCGACCGCGGGGGGTCTGTACCGTCTCCACGGAGCGGAGGCCCAGGCCGATCCCCTCGCACTGTACGAGAAGCTGCGGGCCGAACACGGCCCGGTGGCCCCCGTACTGGTGAGCGGGGACCTCCCGGCCTGGCTGGTCCTCGGCCACCGGGAGAACCTGGACGCGGCCCGCATGTCCTCGCGCTTCGCCCGCGACCCCCGCGGCTGGCGCGACATGAGAGAGGGCCGCGTGCCGGCCGACACCCCCCTCGGCCCCATGGTCTCCTGGGTGCCGGTGTGCAACTTCACCGACGGTCCCGTCCACGAGCGGCTGCGCGGGGCCGTGGTGGAGTCCCTGGAGCGCTTCGACAAGCGCGGCATCCGGCGGTACGTGACGCGGTTCGCGAACCAGCTCGTCGACCAGTTCGCGGGCGAGGGCTACGCCGACCTGGTGTCCGCCTTCTCGGACCAGCTCCCGATGCTGGTGATGACGCAGCTCCTCGGCGCACCCGACGAACACGGCCCCCTGCTCGTCAACGCGGCACGCGACATGCTCCAGGGAACCGAGACCGCCCTCCAGAGCGACCGCTACGTCACCACCACGCTGGAGAACCTGGTGGCGGAGCGCAAGGCGGAACCCGCCCGCGACCTCGCCTCCTGGCTGATCGAGCACCCCGCGGACCTGACCGACACCGAGGTGCTCATGCACCTGCGCGTCGTGCTCATCGCCGCCTACGAGACCACCGCCAACCTCATCGCCAACACGCTGCGGACGGTGCTGACCGACCCGCGCTTCCGGGCGAGCCTCTCCGGAGGCCACATGACCCTGCCCGACGCGCTGGAGCAAGTCCTGTGGGACGACCCGCCGATCAACACGATCATCGGGCGCTGGGCCACCGGAGACACCCTGCTGGGCGGCCAGCAGGTCAAGGCCGGCGACATGATCCTGCTCGGCCTGGCGGCCGGCAACGCCGACCCGCAGATCCGGCCGGATCCCAACGCCTCCGTCCACGGCAACCGTTCCCACCTCGCCTTCAGCAGCGGACCGCACGAGTGCCCGGGCCAGGACATCGGACGCGCCATCGCCGACACCGGCATCGAGGTCCTGCTGGACCGGCTGCCCGACCTCCAGCTGGCGATCGACGCGAGCGAACTCCGCTGGCGCGGCACCCTCATGTCCCGCCACCTGCTGTCCCTGCCGGTACGGTTCGCCCCGCGCTCGGCGCCGGCCCCGCAGCTCGAACCGGAGCAGCCGGCCGGGCACCCCGTGCACGCGCCGATCCCGCCGCAGCCGACGGCGCCGCCGACGCCGACGCCGGCCGTCACCGGTCGCCGCCGACGGGGCGTCAGCTGGTGGCGCCGACTGCTCGGCCGCATCTGACGGCCTTCCGCAGCGCGGGGCCGCGCCTGCCGAGGGCCCCGTACCGAAGGCCCGTACCGGGGCCCCGGCCACACCGGCCGGGGTCCCGGCACCGCTCAGTCGCGTACCAGCCGCCACCAGGACGCGAGCGCCGGCAGGTCCGGTGGTTCGGTTCCCGTGACGCTGGGCCCGTCGGCGAAGCGGGTCGTCAAAACCGCGTCCGGCAGAGGCAGTTCGTACCGGTTGCGCGGACTGGCGTACCGGGGTGCGCGGGTCTGCCACCCGATGGAGCCGGCCACGTAGTGCCCCAACGCCGCGAGATGGCGACCCAGTTCGCCGTCCGCGCCGTCCTCCAGCTGTGCCCGCAGCCGGAGGAAGAGGACCATCACCCGGTCGCGCAGGGCCACCGCGAGCGGCACCGCCTCGGCCGGGGAGCAGTTCTCCTGATGAGCCAGGACGTTGACGAGGTTCACCTCGCGCGGCTCCAGGTGGTCGTCCTTGTCGTAGGAGAACAGGTCGTTGTCCGCGCTGACGATGAAACCCGCCGCGTCCGTCAGGGCCGTCAGGGCGGGGGAGCACCGGACGTCCGCCGGCAGCCGGACCCCGCGCGCGACGTCGGACCAGGTCAGTGAGAACCGCGTGCCGTTCGCGAGCGGCCCCATGGCGACGAAGTCGTTCAGCCCCGGCATCGTCCGCGCCTCCGCCCGGGCGGCCCGCCAGGCCGCCCCGAGCAGCCAGTCCCGCGTCCCCTCGACGAACCTGCGGAGCTCGTAGGGCGAGAGCATGGCGTGCGTACGGCTCACCAGGTCCGTCAGCGCCGCGGTCATCGGACCCGCGGGCAGTACGGACGCTCCCGGGTCCTCGATGGTCCGCAGCAGCCGTGCCCCGTGCTCGATGACGGCGGCCGTTCCCACCTCCTCGGAACCGGAGTCCTGCCAGTCGTCGACGGCGTTGGCCCAGTAGTTCCACCGGGCGAACAGCAGCACGGCCTCCACGTTCCCGTCGGGGACGATGCGGCAGGAGAAGTCGGCGCTGTGGGTGGCGAGACCCCATGCGCGCTCGACGGGATCGGGGTACAGGCCGAAGGCGTCCAGCCACTCGACGGCCCGGGCCTCCACCTGCTTGGCCTCGGGGTGGACGAGGTCGCGGGGGAGGGGGCAGTAGAAGGCCGGCAGGCGCGGACCGAGGAGGGAGGGGCGCGGCGACGCGGTCATCGGCCGCCCCCGAGCCGGAAGCGCAGCAGCCGGGTCTGCACCGCGTGGTCGCGCCAGAGGCGGAAGAACCTGCTGTGCGCGATCGTCGACTGTTCGAGCCTTTCGCCGGTCCAGGCGCCGGGTGCGCCGCCGGTGCCCGCTCCGAGCCGGTCGAGTTCGGCGGTGTTCCACGCCATGGACTGCACCCAGAACTCCGTCACCGAGTCCGTCACGTCCTCGTCCTGCACCAGTTCAAAGCCGGCCGCCTCGGCCGCGGCCAGGTACTCCGCGCGGCGTCCGAGCCGCGTTCTGTAGTAGCCGTCCATGAACTCGCGCCACTGGGAGGGGCCGGCGAAGTGTTCCTGGATCCCGAACCATCCACCGGGCACCAGTGCCCTGGCCACGACCTCGAACAGGCGGGCCCGGTCGGTGTATCCGCTGCTCTCGTTGGCGTAGACGGCGTCGTACGCGCAGGTCTCGTCGAGCTGGTGCACATCCGCCAGGCGCGGATGCACCTGTGCGTCGACCCCGGCGCGACGGGCGAACTGCCGCACGAGCGAAACGTGTTCCCGGGCGACGGTGAGGCTGGTGACCGATGCCCCGTGTTCCTGGGCCCAGTAGAGCGAGGTGCCGCCCAGGCCGCAGCCGATGTCCAGCAGCCGCCGCGGAGGCTCCTCGTACGCGCCCCAGGAGCGGGCCGCGTGCTCGACTATCCGCTCCTGTGCGTCGAGCAGGCGCTGCTTGAGCATGTACTGGGGGACGGTGGTGTCCCGTGGGCCGTCGGGATAGAGCCCTACGTGGAAGTGCACACGGGGGCCCGGGCCGTACTTCTGGAGTATCTCCTGGGTCTTGCGGCTGTAGTAGAGCCGTACCGGATCGTCCGCGGCCGAGCCCTGGTCGCTGCCTAAGAACAATACGGGAGGTGTCACGCGCATGGGATGTCCGCCCTTTCGTGGGGTAGGGCCGTTCTTCCGGGACGCGCTGCGGCCGCCCTCACCGCGCCCCGTCCGTGCACTCTCGAAACACGGGTCATCGTGGCACTTCAGGTGCCCCGCGTCAGCCCACCGGACGATGCGGAACACGATCGATTCCGCTGCCCACCGGGGCCGGTTCAGCCTTCACGGCGACGTTGCAGGGCTGCGCGGATCTCCCGGGCCCTTCGGGTGCCGAGCAGGTCGAGCACCTGTTCCGCGGTCGTCACCGGGTGCCCGGCCAGTACCTCGGCGGCCTGCTCGGGCGGCAGGGGGTCCACCTCCTCGGCCAGCCGCTCGACGGGCGACACCTGCGCCGGCTCGCGGTGGGGCGCCGGGGACAGTGCCGGGCGGGCGGACGCGGCCGAGGGCGGAGCGGGGTCGGGCACCGGCGCGGCGAAGGCGGGCAGCGGGTGTCCGGGCGGCCACGGGCTGCGGTGGACCAGCGCTGCCGTGATCGCGCACAGCCACGGGGCCCAGGACCCTGAGAAGAGCAGGGGGGCACCCCCGTTGAAGGTGAGGTGCACCGCCCGGCCGTCCGGGGCGGGAGTGAGGGCCAGGAGGTGCTCCCACCAGTACACCTCGGCGCCGCTGCCGAAGAAGCCGACGAGACGGTGATCCGTGAGGACCACCCGGATCTCGCCCTCCCAACGCCACTGCATCTCCGCCATCCGCTCGGCCTGCCGGCGGGTCCGGGCATGGTGGAGCTCGCCGGTGAGGACGCCGAAGGCCATGAAGAGCGGGCCTCCCTGCACCGCGTAGCCCGAGGAGTACTCGACGTTGGTCCCGTAGTAGGCGTGAGCACCGACCGCGAGGTCCGCGTACTGGGTCTCCCCCTGCCGGGTCACCATCGTCGGGGTCATCGGAACGAGGGGGTGGCCGGCGGACAGGTGTGTCACCAGGCTCCGGACCGCCTCGTCGGGTGACTCCTGCGACCGTCGACGTTTCAGCCACCCCATGGAACCCTCCCCGCTTGCGACAGCTGTGCCAACGAGCCTTTGTGCACGGCATGTTGGGTCGACAGCGTAACGGTCGAACCGATCCGGCAGACACGACTTCCGTCGCACGTCGCACGCCGCATCCGCCGATGCCCGGTACGCAACTACGGGGTGCCGGCGCCGGCCACCCCCTCTGAGCCCTCGGGCCGTGCTGCGGTGGCGCTCTCCCACGGAGGGGGTGTCCGCGACCCGGTCCACGCGGCCAGGCCGTCGCCGTCGACGCAGACGATGTCGCAGGCGGCGGCGTACTCCTCGGCCGGAGCGGTGAAGGCGCTCGTGGTCACGACGACGGCCACGTCCGCCTCGTGGACGGCGAAGCAGGTCCCGCCGAAACGCTGGAGATCCTGCGAACCGACCCGGTTGCCCTCGCCGTAGTGCTTGCACTGGATGACCACGCGCAGACCGTCCACCGTCGTGGCGATCACGTCTGCCCCCAAGTCGCCGGCGCCGCCGACCACTTCCACCTGGAGGCAGCCGTCCCGCGCGCACAACGCGGCGACCGAGTGCTCGAAACCGTCGGCGTCCACCGCGGAGTGGTCCAGGGCGTCGGTGCCCACCTCGTGCCGGCCCGCTGTCCCCGTCCCGGCCGCCTCCCCCGCTTCGGGGGCGCAGGTCGCCGGGATGTCGGGGGTCAGCGGTCCGCGCGGGTCGGGCCCGCGTGCGGGTGAGCGGGTCGGGCCCGGAGCCACGCACCACCGCATGACCGCCGCCGCGGCCAGCAGGACGAGCACGGCGACGATCGGCATCACCGGTACGCCGCCGCCCGTCGGCGGACCGGCCGTCCTGACGAAGACGGCCGCCCCACCCAGGCAGATCCCCACCAGCCCCACCGCCAACACGACGTCACGCCCCACCGATACGGGGCCCTCGCCCCCACCACGCCGACGCCCTCCCGCTACCGTCACGACGCGCCCCCTTCTCCCTCGCCACCCGATACGGCCGATCACCCCGCCCGGGGATGGCGGACCCGGTGGTTACTCTCCGTCTGATCAGGATCGCCGGATCCAAACGGGCCCGGTGCACGGGGACTTCCCGTGGCCGGCGGTAGCGACTGCGGCCGCTCGGCCGCGAGCGGCACCGAAACGTTTCTGGTGTGAAGTGCCGCAGCCGGACGGGTGAGCGGTGCGGTCATCGGGGCCGATGCCGGTGCGGCGGACCGCTACAAACGGGCCATGCACGCGTACTTGCTCCGCCTCGTCCCGGCCGTGGCCCTGGCCCTGGCCGTCTGCGCGGCCCCGGCCGCCGCCGCTCGCCCCGTCGCCCCGGCCCACGCCCCGGCCCTCGCCCCGGCCCGCGCAGCGGCCGAACCCGACCCCGTGGTCTTCGTACACGGCTGGAACAGCGACGGCTCGACCTGGAACACCTTCGTCGACCGGTTCCGGGCGGACGGCCGGCCCGCCGACCGCCTGTACCGGTGGACGTACCCCACCTCCCAGCCCAACGCCACGACCGCGTCACAGCTCGCCGCCACCGTCGACCGCGTCCTCGCCGCGACCGGAGCGACCGAGGTGGACCTTGTCACCCACTCCATGGGCGCCCTGCCGTCGCGCTACTACCTCAAGAACCTCGGCGGCGACGCCAAGGTCGACGCATGGGTCTCCTTGGCGGGCCCCAACCACGGCACGGACACCGCCCACTTCTGCGGTCAGGCCTCGTGCGTCGAGATGCGGCCCGGCTCCGCCTTCCTCACCGCGCTCAACACGGGCGACGAAACACCCGGCCCCACCCGCTACGCCACCTGGCGGTCCCCCTGTGACCTGGTCGTCAATCCCGACAGCACGGTCGCTCTCGCCGGCGCGGTGAACACCCGGACCCCGTGTCTGCAGCACTCCGCCCTCCTCACCGACGCCGGGGTCTACGCGCAGGTGCGGGACCACATCGGCTGACGGTGGACGCCGCCGTGCGACCGCCGCCCCGCCGAACCCCGGCGGGCCGGCGCGCATCATCGGGCCGGGACGGGTCAGACGGGCCCCATGAAGAGAAGACGCGGCGCCGCCGCTCGCGGGGCCCGGCCGCTGCTGCTCCTGCTCCTGCCCGTCCAGGCGGCCCTGCTGATCGGCGCGGGCCGGGTGGTCACCGGACCGGCCGCGCACCACTGGCCGCTCGCGGCCGAGGACCGGATCCCCCGGTCCCTGGAGGAGCAGCGCGATGCGCCCGTCCTCACCGCGGTGTCCGAGTGGCTCTCCGCGCTCGGGAGCACGCAGGTCGTCGTCGGCCTGACCGTGGCCGCCCTGCTCGCCCTGCTCGGGCTGCCCCGGGTCGCGCTGCGCCACGAGGCGCTCTTCCTCGGCTTCGCGGTCGCCGCGCAGTCGGCGGTGTTCGTACTGGTCACGGCGTTCGTGGAACGGCCGCGCCCGAACCTCCCCCGACTCGACGCCGCACCGCCCACCTCCAGCTTCCCCTCCGGCCACGTCGGAGCCTCGCTGGCGCTCTACGGAGGACTGGCCGTCATCGCGGCCCTGCGGCTGCGCGGCCCCTGGCGCCCCGCCGCGATGGCCGCCCTCCTGCTGATCCCGCCCGCGGTGGGCCTGGCCCGGGTCTACCGCGGCATGCACTACCCCAGCGACATCGCCGGCGGCCTCCTCAATGGCGCGGCCACCCTCCTGATCACGGCTTCGGTCTTCCTCCACGGCCGCCACCGGTCCACGCCACGGCCGGACCGCCCGCACCTGCCCGCCCCGGCGGCGGGCGCCGACTCCCGCGGCGGGCGGACGGTGCTCGTCGTGCGGCACCCGTACGGCTGCCCGGACGACCTCGCCGAGCGGCTGCGCGCCGTGCTCGACGGCCACGGTCACACTCCCCGCGAGCAGCGCTGGATCCGCACCACCGCCGAGCGGCCCGCGGGCGCGCTCGCCGAGGAGCTTGCCGCGCGCCGCCCCGCCCTGGTGGTGGCCTGCGGCGGAGACGGCACCCTGCGCGCCTGCGCCGAGGTGCTGGCCGGCACCGGGATCCCTCTGGCCGTGGTGCCCTGCGGCACCGGTAACCTCCTGGCCCGGAACCTCGGTCTCCCGCTGGACCCGGCGGCTGCCCTCGACGCGTCCCTGGACGGCGACAGCCACCTCATCGACGTCGGCCGCGTCCGGGGCGATGGCCTGGAGCCCACCCGGTTCACCGTCATGGCCGGCGCCGGGTTCGACGCCGCGATGGTCAAGGACGCCTCACCCCGCCTCAAGTCCCGCCTGGGCTGGGCCGCGTACGTCCTGTCGGCGCTCCGGCACCTGCGCGATCCGAGCGTGCGGCTGACGATCCGTGTGGACGGGGTCCGCCCGCGGCGGCGCCGGGCCCGCATGGTCGTCATCGGGAACGTGGGCACCCTCCAGGGCGGGCTTCCGCTGCTGCCGGGCGCCCGGCCCGACAGCGGACACCTGGACGTGGTGCTGTTCGACCCACGCGGCCCGGCCGGATGGCTCGCCGCCGCCGCCCACCTCCTGTCCCGCGTCCTGCGCCGCCACCCGCAGACCCCGGCCGCCGCCGCGCGTACGGAGGCCGGGGGAGCACTGGAGTACTTCACCGCGACCCGCGTCGACGTCCGCTGCGCGCGCCCCCAGCCCCGCGAACTCGACGGTGACCCGGTCACCGACGGCACCCGACTCACCGCCTGGATCGAACCGGGCGCCCTGCGCGTCCAACTGCCCCGGACCACCGCCGTACGAGAGGGAGAGGAGCAACAGCATGGGAACAGCCCGACGCGTACCGCCGCGCCACGGCGTGCACGGTGACGAACTCTCCGGCGACGAGGCGTGGACCGCGCTGCGCCGCTACGGCAGTTGGAGCCTGGCCCGCGACTCCTTCGTCCGCTTCCGCTACGCCGACGGGTTCAGCCACGCCCGCGCACTCGCCCTGCAGACCGTCCTGTGCCTGGTCCCGCTGGCCATCGCCGCCGTCGGCCTGTCCGGCGTCCTGCACACCGAGGACGCCGGCCGGGTGATCGAGCTGACCATCCGCGGCCTCACCCCCAGCGGCCCCGGCCGGGCGGTGGTGGACGACGCGCTCGGCGGCAGCCGCCACCGGGCGGGCGACGGCGGCCGGCTCGCCCTGTGGCTGGGCCTGCTGTTCGCCGTCGCCAACGTCACCACGGCGCTCTGCCAGGTCGAGCGCGGCGCCAACCGCATATACGGCAACGAACGCGACCGGCCGTTCCTCGCCAAGTACGCCCGCGGCCTGGTGATGTCGGCCCTCGCAGGCTTCCCGCTGGGCCTCAGCTTCGTCCTCACCGTGCTCGGCGCCGACCTCACCCGCGCCCTCGCCGAGGTGTATCACCTGGCCCCATCCACCGTGCGGACCTGGGAGATCCTGCGCTGGCCCGCGGGTGTCCTGCTGGCCGTCCTCGCCGCCAGCGCGATCTTCCGGCTCTCCCCGCGACGCCGGCAACCCGGCTACACCTGGCTGGCCTTCGGAGCCGTCGTGTACCTGGCGCTGTGGATCCTCGCCACCTGGGGCCTCAGCCTGTACGTCGGCGCCAGCGGCTCGTTCACCAGCGTCTACGGGCCGCTCAGCGCGATCGTGTCCCTGCTCCTGTGGTCGTACCTCACCTCGACGGCCCTGTTCCTCGGACTGTCCTTCGCCGCCCAGCTGGAAGCCGTACGCGCCGGGGTCCGCGACCCGGTCCTCCCCGACCCCGGCATCTGACCGACCACCACCGACCGCCGCACACGAGAGGATGCCGCAGGCATGGCACCACCCACCGGAAGCTCCCCCCGCCGCGCGGCCCTGCGCGATCGGCTCCGCCACCCGCTCCGCCACCTGCCGGCGCGGCACGGCGGCCCCGACGCCACCTTCGCCGCCCGGCTGCTCCTGACCACGGCCGCGACCGCCGTGGTGTCCGTCCCCTTCGCCCTCGCCCTGGTCCTCGTCGAGTCCGGGTGGCCGCCCCTGCTGCGCCTGGACCGCGCGGCGGCCGAACGGCTGCACGCCACGGCCCTGGACCACCCCGGCCGGGTACGCGTCCTCGACTTCCTCACCGGGGTGGTGTGGGACCCGGTGACCCTGCGCCTCCTGGTGGCCGTGCTGGTCGTCTGGCTGGCCGTACGAGGAGCCCGGCGGCTGGCCGCCTGGGCCGCGGTCACGGCGGCCGGCGGCGCCCTGGTCGGATACCTGGCCAAGGTCGCCGTCGAGCGGGCCCGGCCGCACCTCCCCGACCCGGTCGCCCACGCGCCCGGGTTCTCCTTCCCCTCCGGGCACGCCATGACGGCCTTCACCTCCAGCGCCGTGCTGCTGCTGGTCCTGCTGCCGCTCGTCCCGCGGGCCTGGCGCCCGCTGCCCTGGGCGCTGGCCGTGCTCACCGTGGTGGGCGTCGGCTACACCCGGGTGGCGCTGGGCGTCCACTGGGTCAGCGACGTCGTCGGCGGCTGGCTCCTGGGGCTGGCCACGGTCACCGCGACCACCCTGGTCTTCGAGGCCTGGCGGGCGGACACCGGACGCCCCCGGGCCGCCGTCACCGACGGCCTGGAACCCGAGCTCACCGGCCCCGACCCCGAGGCCGCACCTCCGGCCGGCGCCCCGGCCCCGCCTTCGCCCCGCACCGGCCGCCGATGAGCAGCCACCGCTCCCCGCACGCGGGCGACACCTGTCCGGTGCCGGTCCGGCTCGGCCGAACGGACCAGCCGGACGGCCGGCCCGTTTTGTCGCGGGCACAGGGGGTAGTCGACGTTTCATCAATACATATCCCGATATGAATGGAGACGTTGTGTCCGTCGTCAAGAACGCCCTCCCGGAAGCAGACCTGAAGGTCGTCGGTGAAGCGCTGCAGGGCGCTCTGGTGGACCTGGTGGACCTCTCGCTCGTGGCCAAGCAGGTGCACTGGAACGTGGTGGGCCCCCGCTTCCGGTCCGTGCACCTCCAGCTCGACGAGGTCGTCGCCACGGCGCGCACCCACTCGGACGTGGTGGCCGAGCGTGCCTCCGCCCTCGGGATCACCCCGGACGGCCGGGCCGCGACGGTGGCGTCCACCACCGCGATCGCCGGCGTGCCGGAGGGCTGGATCAAGGACGCGGACGCGGTCCGCATCCTCGTCGACGCCCTCAGCACGGTGATCACCCGCATGCGCGAGCGCATCCGCTCCACGGACGAACCCGACCCGGTCACCCAGGACCTCCTGATCGCCCTGACCGGCGAGCTCGAGAAGCACCACTGGATGTTCGCCGCCGAGCACGCCTGACCGCGCCGGCGGCGTGGCCCCGGACGGCAGCACCCGTCCGGGGCCGGTGCGGCCGGTGGGGTCAGGGCAGGATCTCGATGTACCCGTCGGTCCCGTGCACGCGGATCCGCTGGCCGTCGCGGATCAGCCGGGTGGCCCGCTCCACGCCGACGACGGCGGGCAGGCCGTACTCCCGGGCGATCACCGCGCCATGGGTCATCAGGCCGCCCACCTCGGTCACCAGGCCCGCGATTCCGACGAACAGCGGCGACCAGCTGGGGTCCGTGAAGGCCGTGACCAGGATGTCGCCCGCCTCGAGATCGGCGTCCGCCATGTCGAGGACGACGCGGGCCCGTCCCTCGACGGTCCCGGCCGAGACCGGTACGCCGACCAGGGCGCCGTCCGGCACGTCGTCGCGCCGGTACGCCCCGGTGAGGGCCTCGCCGTCCGAGGTGAGCACCCGGGGCGGCGTGAGCGCGTGGTAGGCCCGGAACGCCTCCTTGCGCTGCTGGACGAGCTGCTGGAGGGTCTGCCGGTCGTCCACGCTGTTCGAGCGCACGACCTCGTGGAGTTCCTGGAAGGTGAGGTGGAAGACGTCCTCACGCTCAGGGATCACGCCCGCCCGCACGAGGCGCTCGGCCTCCGCCATCAGGGCCTGCTTGTAGACGAAGTAGCGGCTGATGATGCCGTACTTCGGGTACTCCCGGTATCCGATGAAGGTGCGGACCCGGTCGATCATCCCCTTGGTCTTCTCGGCCTTCCGCTCCCCGTCCGGCAGGGCGCGCAGGCGTGACAGCACGTCCTGTTCCTTCTGCAGTGCCTTCTGCCGGCCCTGCTCGAAGCGCCGTTCGGCCGCGCCCGGCTCGAAGTTCCGCACGTTGTCGAGGATCACGGGCACCAGCGTGCCGGGGCGCTCGCGCCAACGCGGCCTGGTGATGTCGATCTCGCCGACACAGCGCATGCCGTACCGGTCGAGGTAGGACTCGATGGCGTCGCGCGCCTCGGCCCCGCCCGCGAGCTTCGCCAGCCCGTCCAGGAAGGCTTCGTCCTCGATGCACTCCAGGCCCTGCAGGAAGGCCACCACCTCCGGCAGCGGACGGATCACGTCCGCGACATCGAGCAGCGCCAGTCCCATCTCCGACGTGATGTTGTCGGGGGCGGACAGCGTCAGCGTGTCGGCCGCGTTCTTCTCGCCCAGCCACTCCTGCAGCTTGTCGTTCAGCCACCACGTGGCCTCCATGCCCGCCATGATCGCCTGCATGCTCAGCGGATCGCCGAGGACCCGCTTGTGCTCCTCGAAGGCCTCCAGCAGGAAGTCGAACAGCGCCGGTCCGCTCTTCGTCCGGATGTCGCGCTCCAGGGCGGCGATGGACACCCGGCTGCGCTCGATCAGCTCGGTGACCACGGCCGGATCGGTCTCGATCGGGGCGGGCGCGGCGCCGGCCGGCGGGCCGCCGGGGCCCGCGTCCGGGAGCGACGGGACGAAGTCCCCGCGGTCGAGGACGGTCTCCAGAGCGTCCCTGATCAGCGGATCGCCCTTCCCCAGGGCGTCCAGGAGCCCGGCGCGGCTCGCCGGCGAGGCCAGGCGCCGGGTGACGTCCACGAACAGCCTCCCGCCGGCCTCCTGCATCGGCACCATGGCCGTCAGCTGCCACATGGACAACCCCAGCGGCTTCATGGGGTCGGTCATCATCTGCCCGTGGCCGACGGAGACGTAGACGTGGTTCTCCCGGTCGCCGCTCTCCGGGACGGGGAACAGCGTCGTGATCGGCCGGCTCTGCACGATCCGGAAGTCGTCGTCGACCAGGCACCACTCGATGTCCTGCGGGCTGCCGAAGTGCGCTTCGATCCGCCGTCCGAGCCGTACCAGCCGCACGACCTGAGCATCCGTCAGCGCCGGTTGCTCCTGCTGCTGCACGTCGATCGCCACTTCCTGCGTACCGCCGGCCGGCAGGGCGGTCACGGCACGCTGTTTGGCGGCGATCGCCCTGGCGACGACCTCGCCGTCGCGCACCGTGAAGACGTCCGGGTTCACCAGGCCGGAGACCAGGGCCTCGCCGAGGCCGAAGCCGGCGTCCACGGTGGCGACCTTCCGGTTGCCCGTGACGGGGTCGGCCGTGAACAGGATGCCGGACGATTGCGGGAAGGCCATCCGCTGCACGACCACGGCCATGTGGACCGTGCGGTGGTCGATACCGTTGCGCCTGCGATAGGTCACGGCGCGTTCGGTGAACAGCGAGGCCCAGCACCGGCTGATGTCCCGGAGGATCGCCGCCGGCCCCACGACGTTCAGGTACGTGTCCTGCTGGCCGGCGAAGGAGGCCGTCGGCAGGTCCTCCGCCGTCGCGCTGGACCGGACGGCATAGGCGGCCTGCTCGCCGAACCGGGCGAGCGCGCGGGTGATCGCCGCCGCGAGATCGTCCGGGACGGGGATCCCTTCGACGGTCCGGCGGATCTGCGCGCTGAGCGTGCGGATCGCCTCCCGGTCGTCCGGGTCGACGCGCGACAACCGGTCGAGCAGATCGTCGACCGAGGGCGCTTGCGCGATGATCCGCCGGAAGGCCTCCGTCGTCACGCAGAAGCCTTCCGGCACGCGCACGCCTTCGATCCGCGACAGCGCGCCCAGGTGCGCGCCCTTGCCGCCGACGACCGCGACCTGCGTTGCGTCCACCAGGTGAAGGTCCTGTACGTACTGCTCGTTCACTGCGATGCCTCCGAGGCGGTTGTGGCTCAGGTCGATGATTCTGCGCTGTGCCCCGGGCCTTGCGGCAAGCCCCCCTGCGCGCTATAACTTGAGAGTGGCAAGGAGAGCGCTCTCCTTGCCTTTGTCGTTTCCCGTCACGCCAGAAGTGACGAACGATGAGATATCGCCACTCGAACAGTGTGCGCGAAGGGTTCGGGTAAGTTCGGACCATGTCTGTCGAGTTACCCCTCGCCGCCGTGACCGTGGCCGTCCTGACCGAAGGCGTCAGGTTCCTCTACGACCAGGCGGGCGCGCTGCTGGCGCGACGCCGCGAGCGTGCCGCCGAGGCGGGCGCCGCCGAAGAGAGCTCGCCCACCCCACCGGTCGTCGCCGAGCCGCGCGAACTCCCCGCGGCCGACCCGGTCCTCGTGGAGCGCTTCGAGGCGGAACTGCGCGGGCTGCGGGCCGATCTCCACGAATACGCCTCCGGTGTCGATCCCGTGACCACCACCGACCGGGAACTCCTGGGCCGCGTCGATGCCTTGCGCCGGGTCCTGGAGGCGATCCACGGCACGCCGCTGCTCTTCACCGGAGAGCCGGGAGAGCCGGGAGGACCACAGGCGCCGACGGTGGTGCGTGGCCGGGTCGACACAGACGAGGTGGCGGGGTACGTCGCCGCCGTACGGGCCGAACGGCCCACCGGCACCGTCGAGGGCTACGTGCGGGCGAAGCGGGTGGAACAGGGCGGCGAGGTCGTCGGGGTCGACCTCGGATCCGGCCCCCGGACCCGGCCGTAGCGCCACCATGGACCGTATCGACCGATCCTTCGAGGATCTCGTCCGCGCCCGTACCGGACCGGAGTTCATCGAGCGCCGCTGGCTCCACGAACGGATCGAGCAGGCGCACGGCAGCCACGTCCTGGTGACGGGCGAGCCCGGCGCGGGCAAGACGAGCCTGCTCGCGGGCCTCGCCCGCTCCCACCCCGACTGGCTCCGCTACTTCGCCCGGCGGGACAGCCGCACCGCACTCACCGGCGGGGACGTGCAGTCCTTCCTCCTGGAGATCGGACACCAGCTCGCCCGCCGCCGCCCCGGGCTGTTCGAGCCGCAGCGTCTCGAGGTGGTGGTCCGCCAGCACATCGACTCGGTCCTGCCCGACGGCAGCGTCGTCGGGATCCGGATCGAGGACCTGTCGGTCTCGCCGTTCCACCGGACCGCGAGCCTGTACCTGGACCAGCAGCTCGGCGAGGTCGCCGGAACCGTCCGCGGGATCGAGATCTCCGCCGCAGGTCTGGAGCCGCGGCTCCTGGAGCCCGCCAACCTGGCCCACCTGGCGCTGATCGGACCGGCCGAGGTCCTGCTCGCCGAGGACCCGTCGGCGAGGATCGTGATCCTGCTCGACGCCCTGGACGAGTTCGCCGACGGCTCCGCTCCCACCGGTCTGCTGCGCTGGCTGGCCCAGGGACCCGAGCTGCCTCCCAACGTGACGCTGGTCATGACCTCCCGGCCGCACGCCGCCCTGGCGCCGCTGCGGCACCGGAGCGCCGAACTGCCGATCGACCCGGACTCCGCGCAGGTCACCGGAGACCTGCTCGCCTACGCGACGCGGGTCCTGGCGACCGCGCCCCTCCAGGCCGCCGCCGAAGCCGCCTGCCTCTACCCGGACGTCCTGCACCGCGACGTGGTACGGCACGCCGCCGGCAACTTCCTCTACCTGTCGACGTACGCCCGCGCCCTGGCCGGGGCCGTCGAGGCCGCGGACGGCCCGCTCACCGCCCGCCTGCTCGACCTGGCCGAACTCCCGCACGGACTGACCGGCCTGTACGCCTTCTTCATCGACACCGCTCGCAGCGACCTCGGCAGCCTCGGCATGCTCGACATCCGCGAACCCACCGGACCCGCCGACCACCTGACACCCGCCTGGGAGGGCGTCGGCCAGCCCCTCCTCGGCGTTCTCGCCGTCGCCCGCGAGCCGCTGACCGTCGACCGGCTGACCGCGCTCGCCGGCCTGCGGGTGTGGCCCCGCGCCGTACGCAACCTCCTGACGCGCCTGCGCTGGCTCCTCGACGAACGGGACGGAAGGATCGCGCTGTACCACACGTCGATCGGCGAGTTCCTCACAGCGGACCGGACCTACCGGGAACACCCCGACAGCTGGGTCGACGCACTCGAATGGCACGAGCGGATCGTCCGCCACTACCGGGGTGACGCCGCCACATGGGCCGAAGTGCCCTGGAACGCCGTGGACCGCTACGGGCTGCTCCACCTCACCGACCACGCGCTGTGCGCCGGGGACGAGATCGCGGCCGAGGCCGTCGGCGGGCTCGCCTGCCCCGGCCTGCTCCGGGCCCACCGCCGGACCTTCGGCAACCACCGCCACTTCCAACGCCTGGCCGCTCTCCTCGCCGACCACGCTGTCGACCACCTCGCTCCCGCAGCCGGCCTGCCGGCCCTGCTGTACCTGGGGATCGTCCGACGCCAACTCCTCAGCATCAGCCGCACCGTCGCCCCGCCGGCCCTCGGGCTGCTCGCCCGGCTGGGCCGCACCGATGAGGCACTGGAACACGTGGCGGCCATGGAGCCCTCCTATCAGCAGTTCCGCGGGATGCGGGCGATCTGGGAGCACATACGGCCCGGTGACGGTGCGCCCGACCGGCGGGAGCTGCTGGAGCTGCTGATCCGGATCGCCTTCACCATCCCGGCCACGACGGATCGCTACGGCCGGGTGTGGCGGTCGACCGCGCCGTTCCAGCAGGCCGCGGTGCTGCTGGCCCCGTACGACCTCGCCCGGCCCCTACAACTGGGGCCGGACCGCCCGGATCCTCGCCGAGGCCCTCGCCGGACGGGACCTGCCCCGCGCCGTCGCCGTCGTGGACGGCCTGGCCGACTGGGACGAGCGCACGATCGGCCTGGCCGGTCTGCTGAACCATGCCGCCCTGGGGGAGCGGCCGGAGGCGGCGGCGCTGTCGCACCGGCTCGACGAGGCCCTCGCCACCGTGCCCGCGTACGAGTGGCTGGCCGGCGACGACGACGACAAGGCCTGGGCCTACACACGGCCCGACCACCGCGTACGGTTCGAGGCCGCCCTGCGGATCGCCCCGTTCCGGGCCGAGGCGGGAAAGCTCGTCGATGGCGCCCCGTTCCTGTCATCCGTCCTGCGACTGGCCCGCATCGCCTGGGCATCACAGCTCTTCGCGGACGGCACGCTCGGCCGGACCCGCTTCCGGCCCGTGACCCAGGAGATCCACGAGTACACGCTCGGCCCCGCCTGGCAGCCGGGGAACCACGAGCTCCTGGTCGACCTGACCCGGGCGGCCGCGGCCTTCCACGACCACCGGGCGGCGGCAGGCCGGCCGACGGGCCGTCCCCGATCCTCGCGGGCTCCGGCGCTCCAGCAGTCGATCTACGCCGCCGCCGCGGAAGTGGTGACACCGGCCGGCTGCCGGGAACCCACCCCGGCCGCCCTCGCCAGGATCCGCGGCCTGCTCACCGAAGGCCTGGTGGTCGCGGCCGCCCAACTGACGGCGTTCGCGGTGGAGGTCCACCCCGCCGCCGGCGGGCAGTTGCGCGCGCTGGCCTCCGACGTCATCGACACGGCGGCACGGACATCGCCCGGCGTCCGGATCGACGCACTTGCCCGCCTCGCGCTCTCGCCGGTCCTGGCCGACCTGGTGGATCCCGTGGACGTGCTGCGGGAGACCACCCGCCCCGGCGTACGGACCACCGGACAGCCGTGGGTCCGCGGGCACGTCCGTCACCTGCTGTTCCCCGCCCTGCTGACCCGCTCTCCCTCGGTCGCGCTACGCCAGTTCCACGAGGCCGTGGCCGACAGCTGGGAGGAGGCCGCGGCACTGCTGGAGCACGGCGGCGCAGAGGTCGTCGACGCCCTCGGCCCCGACGCCGTCACGATCCTGCACACCGCGATCCGGCGGGCCCTGAGCTGCACCTCGCCCGACGGCGCGGCACCCGAGAGCGTGGACGGGCTCCGTCTGGCGACGCGATGAGCGGCTGACCGCGTGAGCCCGGAGCGCCTGGAGCACCCGCAGCATCCGGAGCGCAGCGTCACAGGGCGAAGGTCCGTCGCCGGCCGAGGTCGGCCGCCATGTCCGCCGCGGCGCCGGCCTGGCCCACGGCGGTGGCGCGGCGCCAGGACGGGACCCTCCTGCTGACCACCTCCCCGGCCTTCGCGCAGAAGGCGCTGAACGTGCGACGTGACGGCCGGATCGCCCTGCTCTTCTCGGACCCGACGGGCAGCGGCCTCTTCGAGCGGCAGCCGCACAGCCGTTTGCACCTCTCGCCGCACCACTGATCGCGTCAACTGCGCTCCGGAAAGCGGCAGTCGGGGCGGATGCCGGTTCCGGCTGCCGCTCGGTTCAGACCGCCGTGCGCTGAGGAACCGGTGACGGACGGTCCTGCTCGAAGGTGCGGAGCAGGTCGGCCGCGACGCTCACGGCGATCGTGGCGGGTTCATTGCCGGCGATCCCGGCCACTCCGATCGGGGTCTTGATCCGGTCGATGGCGTCGTCGTCGTGGCCGCCCTCGGTGGCCAGACGTTGCCGGAACCGCGCCCATTTCGCGGACGAGCCGATCAGACCGATCGAGCCGAGCCCGGCGGTGCGCAGCGCGGCATCGCACAGCGCGGCGTCCTCGGCGTGATCATGGGTCATGATCAGGACGTGAGCGCCGGGCGGCAGCTCGGCGAGCACCTCCTCGGGAAGCAGCGGGGTGTGGTGCACGTGGATCTGCGCCACGGCGTCCGCGAGTACGCCCAGCCGTTCGTCGGTGAGCATGTCGGGGCGGCTGTCGGTCAGGTGCAGGTCGAGGTTGTGCCGGGCCAGGATGCGGGCCAGCTCCAGTCCGACGTGCCCTACGCCGAAGACCGCCACCGCCTGAACCACCGGGAGCGGTTCGAGCAGCACGGTGACGGCCCCGCCGCAGCACTGCACGCCGTGCCGGCCGGAGACCTTGTCGTTGAGGGCGAAATCCATCAGTTCCGGCTCGGGATCGGGCGTGCCGCCCAGCTCGCGCGCCCGGTCGATGGCGACGGCCTCGATGTTGCCACCGCCGATCGACCCCCAGGTCTCGGTCCGTCCCACGACGAGTTTGGCACCGGCCCGGCGGGGCGCATGGCCGCGCACGGTCGCGACGGTCACGAGCACGCCGGGTTCCCGGCGTGCCCGCAACCGCGCGACCGCGGCCACCCAGCTCATGTCAGGCATGGCTCAAGGTGCTTGCGTCAGTGGGGGTCACGCTGTCGCCGGGCGCCTGCCCGTCGTGGTGCGCACCGCCCCTGCGGGCTGCTTCGATCGCCCAGTACACCGCCTCGGGGGTGGCCGGCGAGGCGAGTTCCACGCTGACCCCGCCGGGCCCGAACGCCGCGGCGGCCTGCCGCAACGCCTCCCGCACCGAGAAGGCCAGCATCAGCGGAGGCTCACCGACCGCCTTGGACCCGTAGACCGCGCCCTCCTCCGTGGCGTTCTCCAGCAGCCTGACATTGAACTCCTCGGGCATCTCCGAGAAGCTGGGCAGCTTGTACGTGCTCGCCGCCTGGGTCAGCAGCCGGCCCCGGTCCGGCCCGTCACCGGCGTCCCACCGCAGGTCCTCCAGCGTCAACCAGCCCGCGCCCTGCACGAAACCGCCCTCGACCTGACCGATGTCGATCATCGGGGAGAGGCTGTCGCCGACGTCGTGCACGATGTCCACCCGCCGGATCCGGTACGCGCCGGTGAAGCCGTCCACCTCCACCTCGGCCGCGGCGGCTCCGTAGGAGAAGTACTTGAACGGGGAGCCCTGGAACACCTTCGCGTCCCAGTGCAGCCCCTCGGTCCGGTAGAAACCGGCCGCGGACAGCTGGACCCGCTGGAAGTACGCGGTGCGCACCAGGTCGTTCCAGGCCAGCTCCTTGTCGCTGCCGAGGACGCGGGCGACCCCCTCGACGATGCGCACGTCCGAGGCGTTCGCACCCAGCTGGGTGCCGGCGACCTGGAGCAGCCGCTCGCGGATCTGCTCGCAGGCGTTCTTCACCGCGGCGCCGTTGAGGTCCGCCCCGGCGCTGGCCGCGGTGGCGGAGGTGTTGGGCACCTTGTCCGTGCGGGTCGGGGCCAGCCGCACCTTGTGCAGGGGAATGCCCAGCGTGGTCGCGGCCACCTGCAGCATCTTGGTGTGCAGGCCCTGCCCCATCTCGGTGCCGCCGTGGTTGATCAGGACCGAGCCGTCCTTGTAGACCAGCACCAGCGCACCGGCCTGGTTGAAGGCGGTGAGGTTGAAGGAGATCCCGAACTTGATCCCGGTGATCGCGAGCGCCCGCTTGGTGTGCGGGTGCGCGGCGTTGAAGGCCTCGATCTCGCGCCTGCGAGCGGCGATGCCGGCGTCGTCATGGACCTGCCGCCAGACGGTCGAGATCCGTTCGGGGTGCAGGACCGGCTGCCCGTACGGCGTGGACTGGCCCTGCCGGTAGAAGTTGCGTTCGCGCAGCTCCGACGGGTCCAGGCCGAGCAGCGGCGCGCACCGGCCCAGGATGTCCTCGATCACCAGCATGCCCTGCGGTCCGCCGAAGCCGCGGAAGGCGGTGTTGGAGACCTTGTTGGTCCGGGCGACGCGGCCTGCGATGCGGGCGTGGGGAATCCAGTAGGTGTTGTCGATGTGGCACAGCGCGCGGGCGACCACCGGCTCGGACAGGTCCAGGCTCCAGCCGCCGTCCGCGGTCAGCGTCGCGTCCAGGGCCTGGATGCGGCCCTCGTCGTCGAAGCCGATCTTCCACGACGCGTGGAACCCGTGGCGCTTGCCGGACATGGTCAGGTCCTGGGTCCGGTTGAGGCGCACCCGGACCGGCCGGCCGGTCAGCAGGGCGCCGAGCGAGGCGACGGCCGCGAAGCCGTGCGGCTGCATCTCCTTGCCGCCGAAGCCGCCACCCATGCGGAGGCACTGCACGGTCACCTCGTGGCTGTGCAGGCCGAGCACGTGCGCGACGATCTCCTGCGTCTCCGACGGGTGCTGGGTGCTGCTCTGGACGAACATCTGCCCGTTCTCGTCGACGTGGGCCAGCGCCGCGTGCGTCTCGAGATAGAAGTGTTCCTGGTCGGAGAACTGGAACGCGCCGGTGAACACGTGCGCGGAGTCGCCGAAGCCGGCGTCGACGTCGCCGCTCACCATCACGGGCCGGGCGCCGTGGAAGCTGCCCGCCTCGATGGCTTCCCGCAGCGTGATCAGGGAGGGCTTCTCGTCGAGCTCCACCTCGACGGCCGCCGCTCCGAGCCGTGCCGCCTCCAGGGTCTCGCCGAGCACCCAGGCGACGGCGTGGCCGTGGAACATGACCTCGTCGGGGAACAGCGGTTCGTCGTGCTTCATCCCGGCATCGTTGACGCCCGGCACATCGGCACCGGTCAGGACGCGGACCACACCGGGCACGGCGTACGCGGGCCCGGTGCGCAGGGCGGTGATCCTGCCGTGCGCCTTCATCACCTGGACCGGGTGGGCGTGCAGCACGTCCTTGGTGCGGTGGACCAGGTCGTCGGTGTAGAGCGCGGTGCCCGTGACGTGCAGGGTGGCACTCTCGTGCGGCATCGAGACGCCGACGACGGGCTTCTCGGGTCGATCGGACAGCTGGCTCATGCCGACACCGCCTCAGTGGTCTGCGCGTACAGCTTGAGCAGGCTCTGGCCGAGCATCGCGGAGCGGTAGCCGGCGCTGGCCCGGTGGTCGTTCATCGGTGTGCCCTGGGACCGGAGCATGCGGGCCGCGGCCGCGACGGTCGCCGCCGTCCACGGCTTGCCTTCCAGGGCCGCCTCGGCGGCGAGGGCGCGGACCGGGGTGGCGGCTACGCCGCCCAGGCCGATGCGCGCCTTGCGGACCGTCCCGTCCTCGATGTCGAGGGCGAAGGCGACCGCCACGCTGGAGATGTCGTCGAAGCGCCGTTTTGCGATCTTGTGGAAGGCGGTGACCGGCGACAGCGGCAGCGGGATGCGCACCGAGCGGATCAGCTCGCCGGGACGGCGCACGCTCTGCCGGTAGCCGGTGAAGTAGTCGGACAGGGGGACCTCGCGCTCACCGTCGGCGTCGGCGAGCACCACCGACGCCTCCAGTGCGAGCAGTACCGGTGGGCTGTCACCGATGGGGGAGCCGGTACCCAGATTGCCGCCGAGGGTCGCACTGTTGCGGATCAGCCGGGACGCGAACTGCGGGAAGAGCTCCGCCAGCAGCGGAACACGGCCGTCGAGCCGGCGTTCGATCTCGGTGAGCGTCTGCGCCGCCCCGATCTCGATGTGGTCGGACTCGACGCGCAGCGACCGCAGTTCGGGCAGGCGATCGACCGCGACCACGCACTTCTCGCGGCGCGCCCGGATGTTCACCTCCACGCCCCAGTCGGTGCTTCCGGCCACCACCACCGCATCGGGTCGCTCGCGCAGCAGTCGCAGCGCTTCGGCGAGGGTGCCCGGCCGCAGGAACGTGCTGTCGTCCCGGGTGTACTCGGTGGCGACCGCTTCGGGCGGGGACTGCTCGCGGCGCTGCGCGAGGGCGTCGTCCTCGGTGGGCGTACCGACGGCGAACGCGGCATCGCGGATCGGGCGGTAGCCGGTGCACCGGCACAGGTTCCCGCTCAGGGCGTGCAGATCGAAACCGTTCGGACCGTGCTCGGGGTCGGTGTCGTCGGCCGGGTCCGGGTGGGCGCAGCGGTCGGGCCGGTAGTACTCGGCGGCCATACTGCAGATGAATCCCGGTGTGCAGTAACCGCATTGGGAGCCGCCGCGGACGGCCATCTCCTGCTGCACGGGGTGCAGGGTGGCGGGCGTGCCGGCTGCGCCGCCGGTGGCGAGTCCTTCCGAGGTGATGACCTCCTGACCGTCGAGCGCCGCGACGGGGACCAGGCAGGCGTTGACCGCCACCCAGTCGGTGGGCCTGTTCACCCCGGGACGGGCCACCATGACCGAGCAGGCGCCGCATTCACCCTCGGCGCAGCCCTCCTTGGTGCCGGTGAGGCCGCGTTCGCGGAGGAAATCCAGCACCGTGGTGTGGGGTGCGGCCGGTGAAATCGGTGTTTCTCTGCCGTTGACCGTGATCCGCGCCGCTACCACAGCAGATCCTCATTTCGGCGCGCGATCGACATGACTATCCTGGTCGCCATTTCAGGTGCTTTCTCTTTTGGCGGTCGCGGCTAGGGATGTCGGCGCGCGACGCAGCGGCACGCGACGGCGTGCTGCAGGTGGTGACAGAGACGAGAAGGTGCCGGGGCCGTGGACGGGCACGCCGGGAGGGGCTGCTCAGCAGCCGTGCGCTATGCGACCCGGAGCCCAGGCGATCCGGTGTGCGAGGCGAAGCGGTTCGGAGATGGTCGGCATCCGGCTTCGCCTCCTTCCAGCAGCTCACGAGTGGGTGCGGTCGAAGTTACGTTGCCCCAGGTTCCCCGGTCAAGCGATGGTGGGTGGATTCACCGAAGGCCGGACGCGCCCTGCGGCCGGTTTTCGTACGGTGAACCAGTGGCGCCCGTGGTGCTCGCACCGGGCGCGGGGGAGCAGGGCCGTCGTCGCCGTGGCCGTCGAACGGCTGTCGATAGGCTCTGTGGCCGGATGCGAGGGACGGGGAGTTTCGGGGTGGGCATGAGGATTCATCGTCCGGGGCGGCCGGAGGATCTTCCGGAGGCGGGCGTGTTGTGGGCGCGCTGGGCCGCGCTTGCCGTGGCGACCTGGAACGCCGAGGAGGAGAAGGAACGTTTCCGGTCCGGGTATTGGATCGGCGACAGCGACAGCGGAACCGGCAGAGACTTGCGCTACGACGACGGGGCCTGCAGCCGGTGGGCGCTGCTCCGGTCCGACGGCGGCCGCGCCGTTCTCTTCGGCCAGGACGACTCCAGCAAGGTCGGGCGGTACGAGCCGCCGATCGATCTTCTCGCCGGGGCGCCCGGATGGGTGAACCATGAGCTCCTGCACGCCCGCATGGAGCAGGGAAGGGTCGAGTGTGTCTACTGGTTCGAGGACGGTTCCTGGCACCGTGTTCCGTACCCCGACGACCTGCACGATGACGGGCTCGACTGCGGCATCGGTCATCTGACCTCGCGCGACCACGCCGTCGAGGCGATCTGTGCGCTGTTCGAGTTCGACGAGGACTGCGAAGGCGCTACGGAGGCCTGCGAGCGGTTCTTCGAGCACGCGGAGCGGGGCACGGTCACCGAGCGGGTGGTGCGCTCCTTCGCCGATGAGGTCTTCCGCATCCAGACCGAGTACGAACTGCTCTGGCCCAAGCTGCCGGTCGCCCGGTCGGAGGCGGATCTCGCCGCGATGACAGCGATGACCGCGCTGGTGCGATGGGGGTGACGCCGCGGCGGACACCGAGGTGACCAGGCCTCCGGTCCCCGCACCACCGCGCGATGCCCCGGCCCACCGCGCACGGGACGGGGGGTCAGGACCTGTCGGCCCCGGCGTGATCCGCCGCCAGGCGCCCCGGTCCGTCGGCGACCCGGCCCCGGCCCTGGCCCGTGCTGTGCGTCGGCGGTCCCGACTGCCTCAGTTCGGCGAGGAGTTCGCTCTGACCCACCAGGAGTTCGGTCAGGATGCGGCGGGCCGCGCGCAGGAGGTCGGCCACGTCGCCGCCGGCGAGGGCGTAGCTGACCGTCGCTCCGTCGCGGATGGACACGACGATGCCGGAACGGCGCAGGACCGCCAGCTGCTGCGAGAGGTTGGACGCCTCGACATCGATCGCGGCGAGGAGGTCGCGTACGGGTACCGGGCCGTTCTGCAGGAGCTCCAGGACGCGGATGCGGACGGGGTGTCCGAGCATGCGGAAGAACTCGGCCTTCGCCTGGTAGAGGGGTACCTGCATTCCCATGAGTGCTCCTGCTGTTGCTTCAAACCGTGTTGGGGGTCGCGGGGCTTCCAGTCGGTCGACCACCCATACGTTCGTACGGACGGGCCCACGCACGCCCGGGTATGACCTGTTTCAGATGTGCCGGATTGAAGAATTCTTCAACTCGTGGGCATGCGTGGGCGCGGAAGTGCCGGGGTCAGAGGTCCAGGTCGGACTCGATGCGCTTGAGCTGGTGCCGGGCCATGGCCAGGTTGGATTTGGACTTGTCCAGTACCACGTACAGGAACAGTCCGCCGTTCCCGCGGCCCTTGAGGAGCCGGATCAGGTGGTACTGGCCGCCGAGGGTGATCAGGATGTCCTCGATCTCGTCCTGCAGGCCCAGCATCTCCATGGTGCGGAACTTCGCCCGGATCACATCGGTGTTGCCCGCGGCGGCGACCGTGAGGTCGAGGTCCTTCCCCCCGCCGAGCGTCCCCAGCGCCATACCGCTGGTGTAGTCCACCAGGGCGGCTCCCACCGCACCTTCGATCGAGGTCATCGTCTCCTTCAAAGAGACCTCAACATTCGCCATCGTCACTCGCTCCCTTGCCTTCTGCGGTCCCCGTCCGGTGCGCGGTTCCTGGCAGCACCGGACAGCTGGTGACATCGAAGCTACCGAGCGTGCGCGGCGGTGTGGGGGGAACGGTGGATTGCGTGGAATGTCCATGCAGTCCCGGCCGATCCGTACCTGCGTCCGCGCCGACGTGCGCGATGCATGGCGCGCGGACCTGCGGAGTGTGCGTTCACGTGCAGCTCATTGCAATCGCGGGCCGAGTCGAGCATTGCGTTCAGCCGCATTGCCATTGCAACGGATGAGGCGATTCCCTTGCCGTACATGCCTAGTTGCTCTTCTTTGATCTTTGACTGTTCGGTGAACGCAATGTACTGTCGCTGACGTTCAGCGATTGCTGAACGTCGTTGCCGACACAAGGGGGTTCGTGATGGGAAATCGACGCGACGGCTTCTCCGAGGCGGGGCTGCGCAGGCTGCGCGAGGTGCTGACACGGCATGTCGAGTCGGGGAGGATTCCCGGACTCGTCGCCCTCGTCGGCCGGGGCGACGAGACGCATGTCGAAGAGGTCGGGACGATGCGCCACGACGGCGGTGGCGGACCGATGCGCCGGGACACGATCTTCCGCATGGCATCCACGTCCAAGCCGGTCACCATGGCTGCGACGATGGTCCTTCTCGACGAGTGCAGGCTGCGCCTCGACGATCCGGTGGACGCGTGGCTGCCCGAACTCGCCGACCGCCGGGTGCTGAAGCGGATCGACGGCCCGCTGGACGACACCGTGCCCGCGCGGCGGCCGATCACCGTACGGGACCTGGTGACTTCCACGTTCGGGCTCGGCATCGATCTGACGGCGCTGGGTTCCCCCATCATGAACGCCATCTTCGAGGGAGGCGTCTTCAGCCAGGGCGCGAAGCCGCTGCCCGAGCCGGACGAGTGGATGCGCGACCTCGGCGCGCTGCCGCTGATGCGGCAGCCCGGTGAGCACTGGCAGTACCACCTCAGCCATGACGTGCTCGGCGTGCTCGTCGCGCGGGTCACGGGCCGGCCGTTCGAGGCGTTCCTGCGCGAGCGCGTACTCGATCCGCTGGGGATGAAGGACACCGGTTTCCACGTGCCCGCCGACAGGATCGACCGGCTGCCGCCCAGCTACGCCCCCGACCCGCAGACCGGCGAGTTCAACGTGTGGGACGAGGCGGCGGGCGGGCAGTACAGCACACCTCCGCCGTTCCAGGCGGGCGGCGGCGGGCTGGTCTCCACCGCCGACGACTACCACGCCTACTTCCGGATGCTGCTGAACCACGGCATGCACGGCAGCGAACGGATCCTCTCCCGGCCCGCCGTCGAGCTGATGACCACGAACTGCCTGACGCCCGAGCAGGAAGCGAGCCGATCCGCCCTTGCACGCAACGCCGTTCACATCTCGTTCGGCCAGGGACAGCAGGGCGGCTGGGGGTTCGGGATGGCGGTACGCACCTACCGCGGGGACTATGCGCCCATCGGCCAGTTCGGCTGGGACGGCGGAACCGGCACCTCGGCCTACGCCGACCCGGAGAACCGGCTCACCGGAATCCTGCTCACCCAGGTCGGACTGTCCGTTCCGGATCCGGCGCGGCTCATCCATGACTTCTGGACCACGCTCTACCAGGCGATCGACGACTGAGCCCGAGCCACGTCCCCCCTCCACCCACACACACCCAGCCGGGTGCGTCCGTGGTCAGGAGGAGGGCGGGTAGGGGGCCGCCTTCAACTGCGGGGCGAGGTGGGCGGTGTTGGCGGTGAGCGTCCAGGAGCGACCCGCTGGGTGTCGACGACTTCGCCACGCACCGGCTCCCCCTGGAGCAGGCGCCGGCCGCCTACGACGTGTTCGTCACGTTCCGAATACCCCGGGCCCGCCGGGAAGAAACGTCCGGGGGACCCGTACGGAAGGAGTCAGGCCATGCCCCGAGGTTCGTCCCCGAAGCGGGAAAGGCAGTACGAACACATCAAGGAGTCCGCCGAACGGCGCGGAGAAAGCACGAAGCGGGCCAAGGAGATCGCCTCGCGCACCGTCAACAAGGAGCGGGCGCGTTCCGGCGAGTCCAGGACCGCCAGCCGGTCCTCCCTCCAGGACACCTCCTCGTCCGAGCGCGGCGGACAGCGCTCCCACTCCGGCGCCCGAGGGCCCACAAAGGAGCAGCTGTACAACGAGGCCAAGCAGCGCGGCATCAAGGGCCGCTCCCAGATGGACAAGTCCGAGCTGAAGCGCGCGCTCGGCCACTGACCAGTGACCGGGACAGGACCCACCGTGCCCCGGCGGGTGCCCCCTTTGCCGCACGCACCGATGTCGCCCGCACCGATGTCGCACGGGCCATCGGCGCCCTGATGTCCCTCGTTCCGTGCGGAACGGAAGCAGCCCGCCGGGTCCTGGTCCGTACGGCCCGCACCACCGACGGGGACACCCACCGGGCAGCCCTGGCGTGCCGGCCCTGCTCCGGGGCCGCGACCCGCAGGACCCGGAGCAACGAGCCGCGCTCCGGAGCGCGCACGGCTTCTCGCCGGGCGGAGGAACCGCAGGCGTCGGCGTCGTGACGAGCGAGGTCCGGCCGACGTCCGGCCGGCCGTCACCCTCGGGACAGCACCGCGGGGCGTTCCGTCGGCTCTTCTGCGCCCGCCGGGTCGTACGCGTCTTCCCGCCCGGCCCGGGCCTCGCCCATGAGCCCTGCCAAGCGGGTGCGGGAGTCCGGGTCGGCGCAGAACTCGGCGGCGCCCGTCGAGGGCGTCCGCATCGTGATGTCGACCTGGCCCGCCATGTCCACCAGACAGGTCGGCTGGCGCCCCAGACCCATGACCAGGAGTGCCGTCCGGTTGCGGCGGCTGCGCGCGCGCAGCGACGAGATGAAGTGGAGAGCGGCCGTGTCCATGAAGGTGACACAGCCCATGTCCACGACGACCGCCGAGTCGGGCGTCAGCGTGCGCAGCAGCAGACTCAGGTCCTGCCTCACCGCCATGTCGATCTCGCCGGTCAGCGTGACGAGGAGGGTGCCGCCACCGAGCGGTACCACGGTTGCCTCGAAGGATTCCATGGCGTCCTCCCTGGGCCGAGTGGCTTGCGCCGCCCCTTTCCCGGGCACTGCACGCACGGCTCGCGGCCGTGCCGAACGGACAGGGCAGCCCGGCCCGGTCCCTGTACCTATGTGATAGCCCCCGGACCCCGTGAAGCGCAACCTCTGCCGCTGTGGGTCCGGGAGGAGTGAGCGCAGGGGTGGCGGGTAGCCGCCGGGTACCCGTGCTTGCGCCTGCGCGCCGCGCCGGGACCCCGGTGCTGCGACGGGCAAGGCGGCCCAGAGGAGGTGCGCACCATGTCCGCATCCAACCCCGACCCGCGTCGGGGGACCGCGTCCGCCGCGCCGGAGGGAAGCGGTGTCCCGCCGGGCGAAACCCCGCCGGGGGAATCGAGCACCGGCTCCGGCGCAGGCCCGTACAGGCCTCTCTCACGCGGCTGGGCCATGGGGCCCCTCGTGGTGATCTGCCTGCTCGCCCTGGTGTGCGCCCTGTTCTTCCTCGCCTACGCGATCGTCCTGGACCTCTGACCGGCAGCAGCACGCGAGCCCCCGGCTTCACGCACGGTCCGCCGATACGGCCCGTCGGGCATCTCCCGTTCGATCCTCCGAAGATCGGTCCCGTGGCGTGTGCACCGTCCCGCCGGGGGCAGCCGGAGCGTGACGACGATCCTGGAGGTTCGGGTGTCCACCACGACGACCACCACAGCTACGAGGCCGGGCGCACTGCCCGTCGGACTGATCGCCCTGCCCGGTGTCTACCGGCCGCAGGCGGACACCCGGCTCCTGGCGGAAGCGCTCGCGCAGGAACATCTCGGCCCGGGTTCGCACGTGCTGGAGATCGGCACGGGCACGGGCGGACTGGCCCTGCAGGCCGCGGACACCGGCGCGCGCGTCACGGCCGTCGACGTGTCCTGGCCCGCCGTGGTCACCGCCCGCCTCAACGCGCTGCGCCGCAGGCTCCCGCTGCGCGTCGTGCACGGCGACTTCGCGGAACGTGCCGCCGGTCGCCGCTACGACCTGGTCGTCTCGAACCCTCCCTACGTACCCGCCCCGGGCATCCGACTGCCGTCGCGCGGGCCGCGGCGGGCCTGGGACGCGGGCCCCGACGGGCGTACCGTCATCGACCGCATCTGCGCGGGAGCCCCCGGCCTCCTGCGGCCCGGCGGCGTACTGCTCATGGTGCACTCGGGGATGTGCGGGGCCGAGGAGACCGTCCGCCGGCTCGCCGGGGAGGGCCTGGCGGCCGAGGTGATGTCGAGGGAGTCCGTGCCGTGGGGGCCCGTACTGCGCTCGCGCCGCGGATGGCTGGAGCGGCAGGGGCTGGCCGCCGGGGCCGAGGACAGGGAAGAGCTGGTGGTGATCCGTGCCCAGTACCTCTGACAACGATCCCCCGGTCGTCGCGGTCGCGGCTCCGGCCCCGGTCCCGGCCCCCGCGCCCGCCCGCCGGGTGTCCGTGGATCCGCAGGGACCGGTCCTGGTCGAAGGCCCCGTCGAGATCCTCCTGGACGACGGCACGACCGTGCGGTCCGACCGGTTCATGGTCGCGGTGTGCACCTGCCGCCGCAGCCGTACGTACCCCTGGTGCGACACCAGCCACCGCCGCCGCGAGCGACCGGCCTCGCCGACCCCCGACGACAGGAACGCGTGATGACCCCTCCCGGCCGCCTCTCGACGGCGCCGCCGCCCGTCCGCCGTGCGAGCGCCGGAGCGATCGGTCCACGGCCCCCTCTCGTCGAAGAGCGGGGAGAGTTGTCCGCGGCCGTCACGCGGGCCCTGCGCTCGGGCGGCCCACCCGTAGCCGCCTCTGCCTCCGGCTCCGACTCCGTGCAGAGGGCCGACCCCTACGGCGAGGACCTCCAGCTCGCCCTCTACCTGCTCTACGAACTGCACTACCGCGGCTTCGACGGGGTCGACGACGAACGCGAATGGGACCCGGACCTCCTGCGGCTGCGCCGCGCGATGGAAGCCCGCTTCCTCGACGCCCTGCGCGCGGACCTGTCCGAGGCCCCCCGTTCGGTCGAGGACGCCTTCGCCCCGCTCCTGGTGGAGCCCGCGGACCTCTCCGGCAGTCTCAGCCACCACCTCCGGACCCAGGGCGAACTGTGGCAGTTGCGGGAGTACGCGGCCCTGCGCTCCCTCTACCACCTCAAGGAGGCGGACCCGCACGCGTGGGTGATCCCCCGGCTCACCGGACGGGCCAAGGCGGCGATGGTCGCCATCGAGTACGACGAGTTCGGCGCCGGTCGCGCCGACCGTATCCACGCGCAGCTCTTCGCGGACCTCATGGCCGACCTCGGGCTGGATCCCACGTACGGGCGCTACCTGGACCGCGCCCCGGCCTGCCTGCTCGCCACCGTGAACCTGATGTCGCTCCTCGGCCTCCACCGGGCTCTGCGCGGCGCGCTCGTCGGCCACTTCGCCTGTGTGGAGGTCACCTCGTCACCCGGGTCCAGGCGCCTGGCCCAGGCCATGCGGCGCTGCGCGGCCGGGCCGGCCGCCGAGCACTTCTACGCCGAGCACGTCGAGGCCGACGCCGTGCACGAGCAGGTGGTGCGCCACGAGGTCATCGGCGGGCTGCTCGCGGCGGAGCCTGACCTGGAGGCGGACGTCGCCTTCGGATGCGCGGCGACCCTCCTGCTGGAGGACCGCCTCGCCCACCACATCCGCGAGCGCTGGAACCACGGCCGCAGCGCGCTGCGCAGCCCCTTGCCGCCGCAGAAGTGACACGGGAGGGGCCGACGCCCGGACCGCCGGCTGGGCCGTCTCTTCCGGATCTTGCCGGGCCGGCGTCGTCCGGTGCCCCGCCTCGCCGCACTGCCGGGGCACGGCACCGGACGACGCGGACCTGACCGACAAGATCCGAAAGAGACGACCTAGGCCGCCGCCCCGGCCGTGACCGACAGGGCGGCGACGGCCAGGGGGATGGTGGTGTGGACCTCCGGCGCGTGGGCTCCGGCGCCGATTCCGAGGACGCGGCGGGCATCCGGGCTGGGAGTGACCACGGCCGCCGTCGTGCCCGCGTCGCGGCAGATGCGGATGGCCCGTGAGACGGTGCTCACGGCCGAGGGACTCAGTGCGCCGTCGGTCAGTTCGAGCACGACCGGTGAGGACCGGTGCGAGGACAGGAGGCGGTCGATCGCGCACGCGGTCGTGGCGCGCCTGTCGATGTCGAGATCTGCCTGCAGACGGATGATCAGCACACCTCGGTCGGTCACCTTGACGGGCAGCACGGACACTCCTTCTCTACGGAATCACACCTGCTGGGTACCTGCCCGCCTGCCCGGCCCCCGCGGTTGTATGCGCACGGACGGCCGATCGCGGGCCCGGCGTAATGTGGATCTCATACCTCTGGGGACGGGGGATCGCCCGGTCACCCGCCGAGGATGCGGACGGGATCCCCCCGATCCGCGTGAACGCCGCAATTGCGGGGAGTGGCCAGGAGAGCGCACGGTGTGAAGGAGGACAGGGTCATGAGCGAGACCAGTGCCCGCGGCGACGACGTCTACCAGCCGCAGCCGGAGGACGAGCCCTCCGAACTGCAACCCGACATGGACGACAGCCTCGGCGAGCTCGGGATGGACGCCCTGCTCGACCAGGGCTACTCACCGCCCGAGCGGCCCCACGCGAGGGAACGGGACGACACCACCGGCGAGGGGCAACGGCGGGGGGAGAGCCTCGACGAACGCCTCGCCAGGGAACTACCCGAGCAGGAACCCGCGGCGGGGGACGGCATCGGAGACCTGGCCGACGGCGAGGGCGAACCCGTGGACGCGCAGGCGGGCGGCCCGCGTGCCGGACGGCTGGCCCCGGTCGGCGCCTCGCCCCACATGAACTCCGTCCTCGCGCACGACGTGGGGATCGACGCGGGGGCCGCCTCGGCCGAGGAAGCCGCCGTGCACGTCATCGAGGACCTCGAGGAGGACGAGCCCTAGTAGGCCGCGTCGCGCAGGACCGGCAGGTGCGCGTTGTGGTCCGCGATCGGCCCGGACCGGTGGACGTCTACCTCGTAGAGGGGCTTGTCGTGGGGGAGGCCGGTTCCCGGCATGGCCACGGCGGGGCGCGCTGCGGCACCTGAGGGATCGGGCGCGGATTCCCAGGTGGAGTCCATTGGAGATGTGTTCGAACGGCGAGAGCTTCCGGTCGGGAGAACCCTCTGCCCAGAGTCAACCCTCGTAGCGGGCAACCAGGGTCCGTACGGTCGCGGTGATGCGGTCGCGCAGTTCGGCAGGTGCCACTACCTCGACGTCGGCACCCAGGCGCAGGAACTCCCCGTGGGCGTGGTCGATCGATTCGATGGGCACCCGGGCCTCCGTCCATCCGTCACTCGTGGGTGCCACGCCGAGGCAGCGGGCGCCCTCCGGGGTGAGCCGCACCAGGGCCTCCCCGGTGTGCAGCCGGGCTCGGAAGTCGGCCGTATGGCTGTTCCAGTGCCCGGCCAGGTCGAACCCGTCCGGAACGACGAACCGCTCCTCCAACGGCCGGAGCCCGAGGATCTGATCGACCCGGTAGGTGCGGATCCCGGACGGCCCGCCCGCGACCGAGTACCAGCGGCCGGCCTTGAGTACGAGCCCGTACGGCTCCACCCGCCGCTCGATCTCCTCCGGTGCCCGCCAGCGCCGGTACCTCAGGACCACCGCCCGCCGCGCCCACACCGCGGCGGCGACCGAGGCCAGGTGAGGCGTGCGGTCGGCCTCGCCGTACCAACCGGGGGCGTCGAGCAGGAAGCACTCCTGGATCCGCCCGGCGTGCTTGCGCAGTTCGGCCGGAAGGGCGGCCCGCAGCTTGAGCTGTGCCGTGGCGAGCGCTTCGCCGAGGCCGAGCTCGGCGGCGGCGCCGGGGAGCGCGGCGAGGAACGCGGCCTGTGCCTCGTCCGCGGTCAGTCCGGTGAGCCGGGTCCGGTACCCGTCGACCAGCCGGTAGCCGCCCGCGTGTCCAGCCGCGCCGTACAACGGGATACCGGCGGCGCCGAGCGCCTCGACGTCCCGGTAGACCGTACGGACGGAGACCTCCAGTTCCTCGGCCAGCTGCTGGGCCGTCATCCGGCCCCGGTTCTGAAGCAGGAGAAGCAGGGTGACCAGCCGGCTCGCGCGCATGCTGCTCAGTATCCACTGACAGCGGATGTCAGGGGAGTGCCCCTAGCGTGCGGCGCATGGACGACTTCGACTTCCTGCACGGCTCCTGGAACGTGGCCAACCGCCGTCTCACCGCACCGCTCGGCCCAGGCCCCACCACCTGGGTGGAGTTCCCCGGCCACGCGGTGGTCCGGCCGCTGTTCGGGGGTGCCGGCAACATCGACGAGATCACCTTCCCCACGCTCGGCCGCCAGGGCGTGACCCTGCGGCTCTTCGACCGCGGGACGGGGCGCTGGTCGATCCACTGGTCCGACAGCCGGACGGGCCGCCTGGATCCGCCGGTGGTCGGCGGCTTCACGGGCGACCGCGGGGACTTCCACGGCGAGGACACCTACGAAGGCCGCCCGATCGGAGTGCACTTCACCTGGTTCCGCCTCGGCCCGGACACCGCCCGCTGGGAGCAGGAATTCTCCTGCGACCACGGCCGCACCTGGGAGCTCAACTGGACGATGGACCTCAACCGCACCGGGAGCGCCGGCGCATGAGCATCGTCGAACTCCGGCAGTACACGCTCCACCCAGGAGCCCGGGAAACACTGATCGAGCTGTTCGAGCGCGAATTCGTGACCGGCCAGCAGTCGGTCGGCATCACCGTCGGCGGCCGGTTCCGAGACCTGGACGACCCGGACCGCTTCGTCTGGCTGCGAGCTTTCCCCGACATGACGCGCCGCCGGCGCTCGCTGGAGGCCTTCTACACAGGCCCGGTCTGGCGGGAGCACCGCGACGCGGCCAACGCCACCATGATCGACAGTGACGACGTCCTGCTGCTGCGCGGCCCGGGCTTCACACCGGAGCCGGGCACCCGTGAGGTGGTCACGACCGTCTGCCATCCGTCCGACGCTGCCGACTTCGACTCGTACGCCGCCCGGCACCTGGGCCCGGGCCATGCGCTGCACCGCACCGAGCATGCCGAGAACGACTACCCTCTCCTACCCGTCCGCACCGGGGAGGACGTTCGGGTCTGGTTCGGCCCGCCGGAGTCACCACCCTGGCCGACCCGGCGGCTGCGGCTCGAACCCGTGACGACTTAGACGGCGTTCGAGATGCTGATGCTGTCGACACGCTGGCTCTCCCCGACGCGCCGACACCAGTTCGACACGCCGCACGCCGCACGCCGCCCGCTGCGGGCGGCACCGATGCGGAGTTCCCTCCCCAACGTCAGGGGCCGACGTACTCGAAGACGCCGCCGTACGGGTGCCGCAGCACCGCACGGCGGCCGTTCGGGGTGGGGTGAAGGGGCATCACGATTTCGGCTCCTCCCGCCTCCGCCTCCTCTACTGCGGCGTCCAGGTCGGCGACGGTGAGAGTCGCCGTCACGCCCGCGACGCGCTGCACCGCCTCATCGGGCCCGGCAAACAGGAGGAAAGGTCCGACGCTTGCCAGGGTGACCCCGGCAAAGGCGAACCGTGATGCGCTGCTTCCCGTCAACTTCTCGTAGAAGGGCACAGCCGCATCCAGATCGTCCACACGCTGTCGCACGATCGCTGAATCTATAGCCATGATCAACACCACCGTATCTTCATGCGCGCCCGCGAAGGTCATCCTGCAGACCCGCAAACCGCGGAACGCCAGTCACGTTCGAGACGCCGTCCGGCGCCGGACCTTAAGCGACGAGCTCAGAGCACGGGCCGCGAACAGGGGACCTCCAGGCGCCGGCGGCGTTCCTCGTAGGGCAGGGTGACCAGCTCGACGCTCCCCTCGGGCTGCAAGACATCGAACGCGACGAAGCAGGCCGGCCGCCGGGCGGCCAGGGCAGGCACCGCGCCGGGTCTGCACCAGGACCGGGCCGCACGGTCCGGCCGGGGCAAAGATCAGGGCGTGATGCCTGTCCAACTTCTGCTGTGCCCTGTTGGACAGTCGACAGTCCGTGTCTGCGGCCCTCGTGGCTACGCGTCCGTGGCGCCCCGCGCCACCGACGGGTCGAGGGAGTCGACGTCCTCCATGAAGCTCAGCATTCGGGCGTTGACCAGGTCGGGGTGGTCGATCTGCGGGCCGTGGCCGGTGGCGGCGACGATCTCGGCTCGGGCGCCGTGGATCAGGCGCGGTACGCGTTCCAGCTGTCGCTTGGGGTGTACGAGCAGGCTGCGCTTGCCCATGATCAGGTAGAACGGCGTCCGGATGGAGCCCAGTTCCGCGTCCGACAGCGGTAGCGGGGCGGGGCGGCGGATCCGGAAGGCCTTCACGCTGGCCTGGATCATCGCGCGGAGCTCGGGGACGACGATCACCGGCTGCTCCAGCCACTTGGCGAGGCGGGGGCGCCACGCCTTGGGGGCGTAGGTGGCGAAGAGGCTGGCGAAGATCCATACGAAGAAGCGCAGGCCGACCTTCTCCAGACCGCCCGGGTCGAGGGCGGTGACCGAGGCGAGGCGTTCGGGCCGCAGGTGGGCCTGGTTGATGACCAGCCAGCCGCCGTACGACGAGCCGACCAGGTGGACCTTGTCGAGGCCCAGCGCATCAAGGGCCTCGTCCATCCACTGCGCCGCGCGCTCGGGCTGCCACATCGGTTCGCGCTGGACGCTGCGGCCGGGGTCGCCGGGAGTGTCGAGGGCGAAGACGGGGCGCTCGGCGCTGAGGGCAAGGGTGTTGGGGTACCACTGGGCGGAGCAGCCTCCCGAACCGTGTATCAGGACCACGGGCGTGCGTGACTCGGCTCCCGGGTCGGCGGGGCCGTACCGATAGACGTGCGTGGTGCCGAAGCTCGTCTCGACGTCCGTCTCGGAGCGAGCGGTCGCGCCCTTCGTGTAGAGGACGTCGCACGTGGCGAAGTAGCGGTCGCGCAGCTCGTCATTCACGTAGTGGCCGATGTCGCGGCGTACTCGGGTCGTGTTCTCGGGCACGGGGCACCTCCAGGAAGATCAGGTCTTCGTGATACGAACGTACCATATTGTTGATACGGCGGTACCATGAAGGGTGTTCGGACCGAGCCGGACTGCGAGCCCATGAACCACCCACCCCACCCACGGCCGGAGACAGCACTGATGCCAAAACGCGTGGACCACGAGGAACGGCGCACCCAGATCGCCGAAGCGCTCATCCAAGTCGCGGGGCGGCGAGGGCTGCACGCCGTCGGCATGCGCGACGTGGCCGCCGAGGCCGGCGTATCCCTCCGGCTCGTGCAGTACTACTTCGAGACCAAAGAGAAGCTGCTCTTCTACGGACTCCAGCACCTGACCGACCGCTTCACCGCCCGCGTGGGCGCCCGACTGGCCGCCGCCGGCCCGGACCCCGGCCCCCGCGCGACGATCGAGGCGCTGCTGCTGGCATCCCTGCCGACCGACCAGGAGAGCCGGACCTTCCACCTCCTGTACAGCTCCTACTCGATCCTGTCCGTGACCGACGGAGCACTCGCCGCCCAGCCCTTCATCGACAACCCCGACGCGGCCGAGAACGCCCTCACGAGCCTGATCGAAGGAGCCCAGGCGGCAGGCCGGGCCGATCCCGGCGCCGACGCACGCACCGAGGCCATCAGCCTGCTCGCCATGACCGCGACCATGGGCACCAGCATCCTCGTGGCCCAACGGACACCGGAGTCGGCCATCGCCGTACTCCGCCACCACCTCGACCGCATCTTCACCGTCGGCGGCCACACCTCCCCGGACGCCGGACAACGGACAGGCGCCAATACCTGTCCATAATTTCGGCTCGAACCACGAGCCCGGCCCTGCCGGCAGCACCGTCACCGGTTCGGCGAGGGCGACGGATACGGGGCACCCCACGCGGCCGGCATCCGGCCGCCTGCAGTCAGGCGCGCGCCCGACTGCGCCGGCTTCTGAAGCCGCGCAGTGGGTGCCGGTGCCGGCCTTCGAGCGGGAGTGGGCGGCCGCGCTGGAGGAGTCCCGCCGCGCCTTCTCCCTCGCGGGCTGTACGCGGTCGTCCAGGACTGGCAGGGCCGCCTCGCCCGCGCCCCGGCCGTCGACGCGTTCGTCGCCTCCGCTACGACGACAGCGAGTCCATCGACGCGGCGGAGCTGGGGCTTTGGCCAGTGGAACGCAGACGACCCAGAGGGCGCCGACGTGCGCCACGCGTCCGTCGGCGCCGGCTCTGCCTCACCTACCGGGTGAACAGACCCCTGCGCCGCCTGACAGTCCTGAACATCGTCCGGCTCGGACAGTCGCCCCGCACCGTGCCCGGCCCCGCAAGCAGGCCGGGACGGGCCGTCGTCGTTGCGGGGAGGGCTCAGTGCCTGTCGTAGACGCCGAAGATGTCGATGACGAGGTCGATGTTGTTGCCGCTGCGGTTGAAGAAGTCGACGATGCCGTTGGCGCCGGTGCTCGCCTGGACCAGGTTCGGCACGGTCTTGCCCGCCGTCCAGTTCAGGTTGGAGGAGTTCGGCGCGATCGGCGGGGTGTGTGTCTTGTTCTGGTACTGCCAAAGGGCGTTGGGGTCGGGGGAGACCGTGAGGTATCCGGCACCGGTGGTGTTGGTGACCGTGGTGTTCAGGACCATGGCGGTGGTCGTGGGGTCTTCCTCCCCGTAGGTCGAGTAGAGGTAGCGGCCTGCCTTCAGCGCCCCGGAGGGCCACTGCGAGGCGTCGCGGGTGTCGAGGTCCCGGACGGGGCGGACCGGGATGTAGGCGCTCTGACTGTCCGGGCTGTAGTACCCGACGACATCGACGACGACGTCGGCCGGATCCCAGCTGCCGTTGCGGACGGCGATCTTGCCGTCCGCGCCGACCGGCACGATCACCGAATTGGCGATGGTCTGGCCGCCGCTGAAGTTCACGTTGGACGTGTTCGGCGCGCTCTGGCCGCTGGGGAAGACGGTCAGGAAGCCGGCCGTCCGCGGGTTGGTGACGGTCACATTCAGCGCCACCGCCCTGGCACCGGCCGGGATGCCGCGGCTACCGGCGACCTGGACGCCGAACTGGCCGCGTCCGGGGACCATGCCCCTGGACGTGCCGAGGCCCTCGCGGGTGTCGACGAAACGCGTCGGGTCCGTCGGCGTGTAGCCGTTGGCCGAGGACCGGGTGAAGTAGCCGGTCACGTCGGCGATCAGGTCCACGCCCCGGTCGCTGTGGTTGTACAGGTTCACGTAGCCGTTCTTGCCGACCGGCACGATGACCAGGTTCGGCACCGAGTCGCCGGCCGCGTAGTTCACGTTCGACGTGGTCGGACGCTCGGTGCCGTCGGCGTAGGCGCTGACGAAACCGGCGGCGCTGGTGTTGGTGGCCGTGACGTTGAGGACCACGGCGGCGACATCGGCCGGGATACCGCCGTTCCCGCCGACCTTCACGCGGGCCTCACCCCACGCCGGCACCTGGGCGGCCTGCGCCGCGCCCGTGCCGTCCCGGCTGTCGAGCAGACGGGTAGGGCTGTGCGGGGTGAACTCGGACCCCGGGGTGACGAACGGCATCTCGTTGGTCGCCGACGGGCCGTTCGCGCCGTCGACGCCGTACACGGTGACCTTGACCGTGTAGCTGCCCACCTCGGCATACACGTGGTGGGAAGTCTTGGTCTCGGAACCACCGGCGTGCTCGGTACTGGCCGTACCGTCGCCCCAGTCGATCACGACCGTGAGCGGCGTGCCCATGCTGCTGCTGATCTCGGACTTCAGCTCGATCACCCGGGCACTGGTACCCATACCGGTGAGACCGACCTTGAGGTCGGCGCTCGCCGTGGCGCCCGATGCCTGCGGCGCGGCCGCGGCCTTCTTACCGGGAGCCGGCAGGTTCTGCTGCACCGACCGGTCGGCCGGGCTGCTGAACGTGAACGCGTTCGCGGCGGTCTTGAGCAGATCCTTGGACTCGGTGACGCCACGGGCGCCATCGGTGGACGGTCCCGCGGCCTGGGCCATGCCCCCCGGCATGATCCCGACGCCTGCCGCGATCACGGCAGCGGAAAAACGAAGTCGGCGACTGCGCACCGGCCCCCCAATTGTGTTGTCGAACATTCGAGTTGATCTCGAACAAGCACTCACATTACAGAGCTGCACCGCCCGTCAAGGAGGGGTTTTTGGGGCGGCGCGACCGTGTAAACGACCCTTTGTGTCACCGGTGCGCCGCCGTTTGTGTTGTCGATCACGCGACCTGGTGCCTGAGGTCCGTCCGTCCCTCGCGGTCGCCCCCGGCGTCCTGGTGGTCACCGGCATCTTCGAGTGACCACGGCGAAATCCGCGGCGCGGCAACCCCGTCCCGTCGCGTACCTGCGCCTGCTGCCGGACGCCGCCGGCGCGCACGACGGGGCCCCGCTGCGCGGCCCGGTCGTGACGACGTACTCCCGCCACGACCGGGCGACCGGCTTCTGGCACCTGCGCGCGGAACGCGAACGGGGCATCGGGCACAGCGGGATGGCCCCTATCCCGCTGGAACCGTCCCGGATCCGCCTGCTCCCTACCGCTGAACGCTACCCGTTCGACGTCCTCAACCACCGTTTCGTCAGCGTGGATGCCTCCGCCTTCTACGTACGGGGCCGACGCCTGAACCCGGCTGGCGCGGACTCGGACCACCTGCGCCCCGAGTCCGCGCACCTGCTGCTGTCGCTGGCGGACTGCTCTCGCTAGTGCCGGGTGAGGCCCTGCGCAGGGCGGCGAGCCCGTGAGTGACCCCCGACAGGCGGCTGTACAGGGAATGCCCGGGAGACGGGGCCGGGGGCGGGGACGGCCTGCGGAGTGGGGTCAGTCGTCATTGTCCACGCGGTGGAGGGCGTGGCCGTCGATGGTGATGGCGTCGGTGGTCTTGATGGTGCCGGTGAGGTCGGTGAGGTTGCCTTCGAGGCGGATGGTGTTGCAGTCGGTGCGGTAGGTGCCCTTGTTGATGCCGATCTTGAAGACGGGGCAGTCCTTCTGGTTGCAGACGTAGTTGTTGATCTGTTCGAAGCGCCCGTCAGCGGTGAAGGTCAGTTTCTCGATGTAGTGGGTGATTCCGGGGCGGTTCTTGTCGACGGGCTCAGACCAGTGACCGACAAGGCGAACATCGTGGGCGGACGCCGAGGCCTTCCCGCCCCTCGCCTCGGACACGGGCGCGGGGGAGGCGGTGGCTGGTCCGACTGAAGTCAGTACGGTCAGGAGCAGCAGCGCGGTGGTCAGCCCTGCACGGGTTTTCGTTGTCGTCGTCATGGCGGGAGGGTCTCCTGTCCGTGCTGTCGGACCGGCGCGGGTGCCGGCTGACGCAGTCGGGGTCTGTGGGTTCGGCCGGGACCGGCGGGCGCGGATGCCGTGCGCGCCGGGGGAGCGGGGTTACGGGGCGGCCCGCCGCAGGCTGGGTGAAAGCCCAGGGCAGCCGAGGGTGTTGTCGGCCCGGGCACACCAGGCGCCACGCGGTTGCAGGTGCCCGCGGCACGGAGGGGTCCGACGGGGTGGTTCCGTTGGAAGTGTGGCGGTCGGGGTGCGGGCTCGTCGCACACGAGAGGTCAAGGGGGAGAGGCGGTTGTCGCCGGACGGACCGAACGTAGCCCTGAAGCACCCCGGGCTGTGCTCCGGAGGTTGCCGCCACGGCTCGTTCCGGGTGCCGTCCGGATGCCGAAAACCGGCTCCGCCGAGGTGCGGCAGGCGGTCCTACCTGCCCACTCCTGCCTTTCGGCGGGGAGGGCGGCGCCTGTCGGTGATCGGCTGGAGATGCACCACTCGTGTCGGCGCACGGACCCCATATCGACGTCCGGCAGCGACGACCGCCCGACGCTCAGGAAGCGCTCGAACAGCAAGTCGTGGTACAGCGGGTTGGCCGTCACCACGAACAACGCGGGGTTGACCATCGAGCCGGCGTCGCCCGCCCCACGGGCCGCACCCCGGACGCCCATCGTGCGCACGTCCGCGACGACCTGGGCGACCGCTGCCTCGGCAACCGCATCGCGCCGCCCGGGCCGGGCTCGGCGCCGACGATCTCGGGCTCGGGGAAGTGCGTCCGGCCCCGGTCAGGCGGCGGGCAGCGGTCGGTTCCCGTGCGGGTGCAGGCGGTCGGTGAGGAAGGCGAGGATCTCGTCGCGGGCCTGGGCCGTGGGGTGGCCGGCCTCGTCGACGAAATGGGCGGTGACGACGCTGTGCGGCGTGCCGACCAGGTCAGCGAAGAAGGGCGGCGGGGCCGGGTTGGCGGCGCTGTCCGGGAGGACGCGCCCGTCGAAGGCGTCGCCGAGCAGCGCGCGGTAAGCGGCGAAGCGCTGTCCCGTGCTGCTGCGCCGATTCGCCGAAGAGACCGGACGCAGCCCGCTGGCCCATCTGCAGTCCTCCCGGGTCCGCCGCGCCCGCCACCTGCTGGAGACCACCGACCGCACCGTCGCCGCCGTTTCGGCGGCCGTCGGCTACCGGGACCCCGGCACCTTCGCGGCCCTCTTCGCCCGCCACACCGGCTACCGCCCGAGCGCCTACCGGGCCGCCTTCCGCCGCACAGGGCGGGAGTCCGCCGCAGATGGGGGTGCATAGGCGGTGGTGGCCGGGGCGCGGTCTCATCACCGACATCCCTGCGCGGTGCCTGAACGTCCACGACGTCGCCGACCGGCTGCGCTCGCTGTGCTCGCAGCTCCTGATCGGGGTGCGGCCCGTCGCAGACCGCAGGTTCCCCGGATGCTCGTCCACGTCGGGACGCGCAGCGCCGACGAGCGATGCCGGGCCCGGCTGAGCGGGGATGACGGCGAGGGTATGGGCCGTGCCTCGGACGGCGCCGGCGGACCGGAGCGGGCCGGTGCATGACCTCCGGCCGCGAACGGTCACCTGCTCCCCATTGAGAGCACAGCACGGTTGGCGATCAAGGGGACGGCTGCCAGTCGGGCTGCGTGTTGTGCACCCCCTCGGTGGGCCCGCTGGTGATCCTCTGCTCTGATGTTCCGTCCAAGCTCTTGGTGTAAATGTCGGCGTTTCCGAGTCTGTTCCATGAGCTGTAGACGATCCAGGCACCGTCCGGCGAGAAGGCCGGCTGCCACTCGTCCGACACGTCGGTTGTGACTTGTCCGGCCAGGCCTTCGGGTCAGGAACCGGTTCAGTTCTGGTGCCACTCCGTGTAGGTGAACTCGTCCGCCGGGCTCGCGGGGGACGAATAGCCGTTCGAGAGGACGGTGACGTTGATGGTCGCGGGCTTGCCGACGCCGATGGTTACCGTGGGCGCCTTGACGAGCAGCTGCTGGGGGGCGTACTCGACGAGCTCGGCGAGGTGGTCCCCGAAGTAGACCTGGGCATCCGGGCCGAAGTAGAGGCCGCTGACCTGGACTTGGTCGCCGGCCCGGCCGCTGTCCGGGCTGATGCCGGTGACAACCACGGAGGCGGGGCCTCCGTAGGCGAACTGGCCGCGCGGGACGGCCGGCGAGGTGCCCAGATTGTTGGTGACCCGGATGTCGACCACGCCGACGCCGTCGGGCGCCCACGCGATCATCACATCGTCGCGGATGATGTCCTGCTTGGAGGCCGGCATGGTGCCGAAGTCGACCATGCCACCCTGGCCGAACCCGCTGCCGACGACCTCGACCGGGGCGCCGACCGTGCCGACGGGCTCCACGACGGTCACCACTGGACCCGACGGCACGTCAGGCGCGCCGAGGAGGGACAGATAGGTGGAGTTGGCGTGCTGGAAGGCCACCTGGCCCATGAAGTCCTGGAACGACTGCTTCACCACGTTCGGGTCGAAGGGGTCGTAGTCGGTGTTCAGCGCATCTTCCTTGCCCGGCTGGGCGTAAACGTTGGGGCCGGGGAGGGCGGCGAGCGTCGACATGACGGCCTTGACGTCATCGTCCTGCGCCGGGCCCGGGCTGGGGTACCACTGCTTGGTCTCCTCGAAGTTGTTCCAGGCCTGCGGCACCATGTCGTAGATGTTGTAGTGGCGCTCGTTCGCCTGCCAGACCAGGGAGTCGACGTAGGCGGCGAAGTCCGCTCCGCCGGCGGTGGGGGCAGCGAACGTGTGCAGCTCGAAGTTCGGCTTCCCGCCGGGCCAGGTGAGCGTCTGGAGGTAAGGGGCGACCATGGTCGCGATGCAGCCGCCCAGGCTGTGGCCGGTCACGTAGACCGTCGGGTTCGGCTGCGCCCGGCCCAGGGCGGTGGTGAGCGCCTGCGCCAGGGTGACACCCGCCGTGTTCATGGTGACGACCTCGGTGAACGCCTTCATCGCCCCCTTGGAGACCGAGACCGGGGACGGCATACCGGCGAGGCTGAACGGGACCACCGTGCCGACGTCGAGGTCCTCCATCAGATCGGTCACGCTGCCGACGGTGCCGCGGATCACCACGGCGAACGAGTTGGAGCTGTCGGTGTTCCTGGCGAGGTAGGCCATGTTGGCGTTGCCCGGACTCACCCCGAGCCAGGAGAGGACCCAGGTCCCCTGGGTGGCGAGTGAGGTGTCGGCCAGTTGCTGGTTGATGCCGAGGATGATCCGGGTGCTCTGTTCCGCGAGGGTCTCGCCCGAGGGGCGCGGGGTGGCGGCGGTCGCCGCGATCGCGGAGAGCGTCATGGTCACCTGTGGGACGGTCGGCTGGTTCGATCCGGTCGCCATGCTCGCTCCTCTGGGGTCGCCCGGTTTGGCCTGAGCAGGTTGGCGTCCAACCTACTTTTCGCCGGGGGATCCGTACGGGAGGCGGGTCCCGGGTTCACGCGATCAGGCCAGCGGCCGCTGCGGTCGTTCTCGTTCTGGCGGACAGGTGGTCCGTTTGCGGTGTCTGTTGGGTTCGGGACGGTGGTGTGATGCCGTCTATTGCGCCGGGCGGCGTGGTGCCCCTCCCTCAGCGGGCGGGAGGGCGGCCAGCAGCGACAAATGGCGGCTGTCCGACGGACCAGGCGCCTCGACACAGCGCCGGCGACGCCGGTGGTCGCGCCGGGCAGTTCGGCAGAGTGCCCGACGCGCCGTACGAGGCAGGAGCGCGCCGGTTCGGGTACGGGCTGCGGCTGGTCGGTGGATCGTGGCGCGGTGTGACGGTGTGTTCCGGGGGCCGGACCGGAGGGGTGTGGCTTGATCGTCGGGCGGTCCCGCGCAGGGGCCGGAGTATCAGCCGACGTCCGTGGCGCGTCCTGAATGCCGCGGCCCTTGCCGAGGAGCACCGATCGTGACACTGACCCTGCAACATGAAGTATTCCAAAGCGGTGCCGGGGGTGGGCGGCCGCGGCGCCCGGTCCGGCGTGCTGCTCTCCTGCTCGCCACGGCGGTTCTGCCGGCAGCGCTGCTGGTGGTGCCCGCGGCCACGCCCGCCGCGGCGGCGCCCGTGACCGTCACCTTCAACGCAGGCGCCAACCAGCCCTTCACCGTCCCGGCCGGCGTCACTCAGCTGACCGTCACCGCCACCGGCGCCGCAGGCCAGAACGCGCCCAACGGTGGCACAGGCGGGAGCGGTGCAACCGTCACCGGCGCCCTGACCGCCACCCCGGGCACCACCCTGTTCGTGAACGTCAACACCGGCGGCGGAGCAGTCACCGGAAACTTCGTGGGCGGCGTCGGCGGCGGTTCCAGCGACGTCCGCACCTGCAGCTCGGCCGCCTCCGGCTGCACCCTGACCGGCAGCCCCGGCATTGACCCCCGCCTCATCGTCGCCGGCGGCGGAGGCGGCGGCGGCTACGGTTCCGCCATCGGCGACTTCCAGGTCCCCGAGGCCACCGGCGGGGACGCCGGCAACACCGGAGGCGACGGCGGCGACAGACCGCAGGGCGGCGGCGGCGGTGGCGGAGGTACCCAGACCACCGGCGGCACCGGCGGAGCCGCATGCTCGCAGAACCCAACCACCGCCGGCACCGCCGGTACGGCCGGCACCGGCGGCACCGGCGGCACCGGCTTCGGGGGAGGCGGCGGCGGAGGCGGCTGGTTCGGAGGCGGCGGAGGCGGCGGCTGCGGCCAAATCAACAGCGATGCCACGGCAGGTCCTGGTGGTGGCGGTGGCGGGTCGAACCTCGTCCCGGTCGGTGGTACCCCCGGACCCGCCACCGGGCCGGCCCAGGTCACCATCACCTACGAACCGGCCCCGGCGACCTGCGCGACCGCCACGGCCACCATCACCGGCACCAACCGCAACGACGTCCTGACCGGTACCCCCGGCGACGACGTGATCTTCGCGCTCGCCGGGAACGACGTGGTCGACGGACGCGGCGGCAACGACCTGATCTGCGGCGCCGACGGCAACGACACCCTCACCGGCGGCAACGGCAACGACAACCTCATCGGCGGCAACGGCAACGACTCCCTGTCCGGCGGCGCCGGCAACGACGCCAACGACGGCGGCCCCGGCAACGACGCCCTCAACGGCGGTTCCGGGACCAACACCAACGACGGCGGACCCGGCCACAACAGCTGCACCAACCCCACCACCGGACCCGGCTGCAACGCCTGACCAACGATCACCAGAAACGGGCCCCGGCACGTCCCCCGCCGCAACGGCGACCGACGCACGGGGCCCGCTTCAACGCTCCGCGACACGGCTCCCGAACGCCCAGGGGCAGCCCTGCCACCTGCGGAAAAGAGGTTCAGACGCAGCTTCTCAGGCCTCAACCGGCCGCGGACGACGCCGAACTCACGGTGCTCCCCGGCGACGGTCCGACTGCGCGGGCCGAACTGCACACGGCGGCCGCGCGGGGTGCCGGCGCGCGGCTGTCGCCATCGGCGTGCGCGTCCCCGTTGCTTCCGACCTGGGTCGGAGGGCCGGCTTTCCAGCGGGACAGGAACATTCCGGTTCGCGGCTCGTGGATGCGCTGTTCCCGGCCGATCAACTGGCGGTTACGGAAGGTCGAGTGACCTGCATTCGCGCGACAACTCGTCGTGTCTGCAAGGCGATTACCGAACTACATGCCGGTTGTGGCGTAGGTCACCCGGGGAGAGAGTGAGCGCCCTCACCAGGGAAGAGGGCCACATGAGAGAAGACACTGTCGGCGGATCGTCACCGGCCGCCGCCGCCCCGCCTGTCCAGCGACTGAAGGCGAACTCCGTCGGACTCGTCGGCGTCGTGTTCATGGCGGTGGCGACGGCCGCCCCGATCACCGCAATGACCGGAAACCTGCCGATCGCCGTCGGTTTCGGAAACGGTACCGGAGCACCGGCCGGCTACCTCTTTGCGACGCTCGTCCTCACCGTGTTCGCGGTCGGCTACGTGGCCATGGCCAAGCGGATCACCGCTGCCGGAGCCTTCTACGGCTACATCTCCCACGGCCTGGGCCGGATCGCAGGCATGGCGTCGGGGATGCTCGCCGTCCTCGCCTACATCGTCTTCGAGGCCTCAATCGTCGGCGTCTTCTCCTACTTCGCCAAGACAACCGTCCACGACCAGCTCGGCATCGACCTCCCGTGGATCCTCTACGCGGCCGCGATGCTCGCTGTCACCGCCATCCTCGCGCACTTCGACATCAACCTCACCGCCAAGGCGCTGGGCGTCATGCTGGTCGGCGAGATCGCCGTCCTGTTCGCCGTCGCCACCGCCGTGCTGCTCGCGGGCGGCGGCCCTGACGGCATACCTCTGGAACCGGTCAACCCGAAGAACGCCTTCACCGGCACCTCCGCCGGCCTCGGCCTCTTCTTCGCCTTCTGGTCCTGGGTCGGCTTCGAATCCACCGCCATGTACGGCGAAGAGTCACGCGACCCCAAGCGCGTCATCCCCAAGGCCACTCTCGTCTCCGTGGTCGGCGTCGGCCTCTTCTACATCTACGTCTCCTGGATGACCATCTCCGGAAACGGCCTCACGCAGTCCGTCGAGCTGTCCGCCTCCGCCAACCCCCTCGACCTCTTCTTCTCCCCCACACAGACCTTCATCGGGCCCTGGGCCGTCGACACCTTCCAGTGGCTGCTGCTCACCGGTTCCTTCGCCTGCGGCATGGCCTTCCACCAATGCGCCGCCCGCTACCTCTACGCCATCGGCCGAGAAGGCTTCCTCTCCCCGAAGCTCGGCCACACCCACCCCCGCCACGGCTCCCCCTACCTCGCTTCCGTCGTACAGACCGCCGTCGCCACCGTCCTCGTCGCCGGATTCTGGCTCACTGGCCAGGACCCCTACCTGCACCTGTACACCCTCCTCGCGATCCTCGGCACGATGGCCATCCTCATCGTCCAGACCCTGTGCTCCTTCGCCGTCATCGGCTACTTCCGCAAGAACCACCCCGAAGACCGGCACTGGTTCAAAACGTTCACCGCGCCGCTCCTCGGCGGGATCGGCATGACCGCGGTCGTGGTCCTGCTGGTCCTGAACATGGAGACCGCCGCCGGCACCGCGGCTGGCTCCGTCGTCTTCACCCTGATCCCCTGGATCGTCAGCGTGGTCTTCCTCGGCGGCCTCGGCCTCGGCTTCTACCTCAAGATCAGGGCTCCCGAACGCTACGAGATCATCGGCCGGATCGTCCTGGAGGACGCCACCGAACGCACCGACCCCGCCGGCGCCCCGCCCCGCTCCACGTCCCCGTCATCGCCCGCCGCGAACGTCTAGGAGCCCCGCCATGGCCCGCACACCACTGATGCACACGCTGCGCCGCCTCGCCGCCGACCACGCTGCCGCCGACCGCCTGCAGATGCCGGCCGCGGAAATCCGAGGCTCCAGCCGCCGCGAACTCCTCACCCGGGCCGTCGCCCTCGGCCTCGGAACCGCCCTCGCCTCCGCGGCCGCGCCCGCCCACGCCGCCGAGACCCTCCCCGACAAGAAGCCCGCGACACCCGCCCGCGTCGCCGTGATCGGAGCCGGTATCTCCGGCCTCACCGCCGCCCTCACCCTGACGGACGCCGGCATCCCGTTCACCCTCTACGAAGCCAACCCCGCACGGGTCGGCGGACGGATGTGGACCCAGCGCACCCACTGGGCCCACGGGCAGACCTCCGAGATCGGCGGCGAGCTCATCGACACCAGCCACAAGAAGATCCTCGAGCTGTGCCGCCGCTTCGACCTGCCCACCGAGGACTTCCTGGGCGGTGGCCCCAACGGCGCCGAGGAGACCCTCTGGTTCAACGGCGAGTACTACTCCCGCACCCAGGCCGACGAGGACTTCAAGGCCGTCTACCAAGCTCTACGCCGCGACCTCCAGGCAGCCGGCGAAGTCAGCTGGAACTCCTCGACCCCCGCCGGTACCGCCCTGGACGACATGACCCTCTACGAATGGATCGAGACCCGCGTCCCCGGCGGCCACACGTCACAGCTCGGCCGCTTCATCGACGTCGCCTACAACGTCGAGTACGGCGCCGACACCACCGCCCAGTCCGCCCTCGCGCTGGTCCTTCTGATGGGCTACCAGCCCAATCCCGGTCATTTCAACGTCTGGGGCCTGTCCAACGAGCGCTACCACATCACCGGCGGCAACGACCGTCTCCCCAACGCCATCGCCTCCGCCCTGCCCGTCGGATCGATCGTCATGGGCCGCGAACTCCTCGCCGTGAGAGCCAACCCCGACGGCACTCAGACCCTCACCTTCAACGACTCCGGCGCCACCCGCACAGCCACCACCGACCACACCATCCTCTGTGTCCCCCTGCCGGTCCTCCAGCGCATCGACACCGCCGCCGCCGGCTTCGACCCCCTCATGCGCAACCTCCTCCGCGACTCCCGCATGGGCCACTGCACCAAACTCAACATGCAGTTCACCAACCGCCCCTGGCGTGGCGCCGGCCCCTGGCCCGGTATCTCCGCCGGAGACTGCTTCACCGACTCACCCGTCCAGCAGACCTGGGACACCACCAAGGTGCAGCCCGGCAATGGCGGCATCCTCCTCCAGTACGGCGGCGGCAGCCTCGCACAAGCCCTCACCCCGGCGACCCCCTTCGCCACCGAAAGCGACCCCTACGTACGCGACCTCGCCACCCGCATGCTCACCGGCATCGACGCCTTCTACCCCGGCACCAAGGCCGCGTGGACCGGGCGGGCCCAGCTCTCCGCCTGGCACCGCAACCCGCACTCGCTCGGCGCCTACTCCTACTGGCCCACCGGCTACCTCCACCGTTACGCCCGCTACGAAGGCACCGCTCAGGGCAACATCCACATCAGCGGAGAACACTGCAGCTACGACTTCCAGGGCTTCATGGAAGGCGGCGCCACCGAAGGAGCGCGGGCGGCACAAGAAGTGATCACAGCCCTTACCTGAACGGCCTCTTACCCCACACCCACCCCGCAGGGTTTCAGCCACGGACACTCCTCCCGGCGCCCACCTCGTTCCTGTCCGATGCGCCGGTACATCCGGGTTCAGGGGCCGGGGTGGCCCTGGTCCGGGTCGTCCTGCGGGGTCTGCCAGGATCCGCTGCGCGGCTGCGGGGGCGGGCCGACCGGGGAGCGGCGGCGGGCGGCGCGGCGGCTGCCCCACCAGAAGGCGGCGACCAGCAGGGCCGCGATCGCCGCGCCGACGAGGATCAGCAGCATGGACGGGGTTGCTTCGGCGGACAGCACGGTTGAGAGGTTCATGGTCGGCGCCTACCCCCGATCGTCCGCGCCGTGCATCGGGAGAGGGCCGCGAATTCCCGGGCATGGGAGAGGGGCGACGGGGCGGACGGCGTGTCGGCGAAGGAGCCCTGACCGAAGCCGCGCCCCGTTCCCGCTCCGCAGGGATCAGCGGCGGTGCACGGTGTGCAGCGCTTCGAGCAGGACCTTGGGGTCGTGGCCGCCCTTGTGGACCGGCGGTGGCTGCCGGTCCAGGTGGAGCAGGCGTGCCACGGCGGCCAGGCGGTCCGCACCGAGTACTCGACGGTGAACACCACGTCGTCGGGGACTTCGGCGTACTGGCCGATGAAGGCGAGGTTGGTGGATCCCGCCGGAACGACCTCGGGCCGGTCGCCGGCCTTGCGGACCAGGAACTGGCTGGTGATGTACGGCATCAGAGCCGGCCGCACGGTCGCGGACCCGATGAGGGCCGAGGGGGCCGGCTTGACCTTGACACAGTGACAAGGTCTTCACTGCGGTTCAGGAGGTGGTGGCGATGACCACGGCAGGACAGGACAGTCATACGGTGCGAGCGCTCCAGGAGCTGGAGGACACCCGCGCGTCGGTCCGGCTTCGGGCCGCGATGGCGATCGGCTCGATCCCGGACCCCCGGTCCGTCGAGAGGATCGTCGAACAGTGCGCGATCGAGCCCGAGTTCTCCGTACGCGAGATGCTGACGTGGGCGCTCACCCGTCACTCGGCGTCCGTCACGGTCCCGCGGCTGATCGACGAGCTCCGGTCCGAGCACCCGCAGGGACGCAGCCAGGCTCTGCACACGCTGTCCAAGATCGGGGATCGGCAGGCGTGGCCGGCGATCACCCGGGAGCTCCTGTCCGACGCCGACGACGAGGTGGCGCGCAGTGCCTGGCGGGCGGCGGTCGTGCTCGTGCCCGAGGGCGAGGAGTCCGAACTGGCCGGAGCATTGGCGACACAGCTCGGGCGGGGTGGGCGCGAGACGCAGCTGAGCCTCAGCCGGGCACTGATCGTGCTCGGCGAGGCCGCATCCGCGGCGCTGCGGGACGCGATGACGGATCTCGACCCCCGCGTGCGTCATCATGCGGTCGCGACGCAGCGACTGCTGCGCGACCCGGACGCCGGCTTCGAGTTCGCGATCGAGGAGGCGAAGCGCGTCGCGGCCCTGCAGGATCGGCCAGGAGGAGGAACGTAGTCCGTGTTGATCGGTGATGTGGCCAGGCGGTCCGGGGTCAGCGCCCGCATGCTCAGGCACTACGACTCGCTGGGCCTGGTGCGGCCGACGGGACGCACCGTCTCCGGCTATCGGGAGTACTCCGGCGAGGACATCCGGCGGATCTTCCACGTCGAGAGCCTGAGATCGCTGGGGCTGTCGCTGCGCGAGGTGGCGCGCGCCCTGGACGACCCCGGCTTCAGACCGGCGGAACTCGTCGAGGACCTCGTCCGCCAGACCCGGGAACGCATCGCCGTCGAGACGGCACTGCTCACGCGGCTGCGCCGGATCGGGGCCGCGGAACCGGCCGAGTGGGAGGACGTGCTCCAGACCGTCGCACTCCTGCACGCTCTGGGCTCGGAGAACGCCGCGAACCGGCAGCGCGCGGCGTTGTCCTCCGGCGAGGAGGCGGCCGTACCCGTGGACGCGCTGGTCGAGGCGGCGTTGGGTGAGGAGGATCCGGTCGTTGCCGGTGCCCTCCGGTGGGCCGTGGCGCAGTCGGGCGAGGCCGCCCTGGACCTGCTGGCGGAAGGCCTGGCCTCACCGGTGGCCGCGGTGCGGGAGCGGGCCGTCCGGTCCATCGCCGAGATTCCGCACGAGCGGGCGGCCGCCCTGCTGCAGGGCGCCCTCCGGAGCTCCGACAGTGCGGTCCGCGGGCATGCGGCCCTCGCGCTCGGAGCACAGGGAGCGCAAGGAGAACCGCAAGGGGAACAGGGAGCGGTCAACGTGGTCCCCACCCTGGTCGACATGATCGTCGAGGGGACGAACGACGTCGACGCTGCCGACGCGTTGAGCGCCCTGGCGAGCCGCCCCGCGTCGGCGGACCGGATCGCCACCGCCATCGTGGGCCGCCTCGCCGCCGGCCCCGACGAACTGCCCGCCCGGCGACGGCTGACCCAGGCGCTCGCGGACATCCCCGGAGCCGTGGCCGACCGCGCCCTCGCCGAGCTGTCGCACGACGAGGACCGTGCCGTCGCGCTGACCGCTACGTACCTCCTCACGCTTCGCGAGGCGCGACAGCCCGACTGAACGTCCCTTCGTTCCACGGCGGTTCCGCGGCGCTCCGCGGCGGTTGCGGGACGGTGGAATGGTTGATTCCGAAAGGGCTGCGGGCCCGTCACCGCATCGATCCGGTCACCCTGGTGGGCCGTTCGGTGAATCGGACGCGGCCGCCACCAGGGCAGTAGGTGAGGGAGAGGCCGCCGGGCCGGTCGACTCGCCGTTCTGTCGCACGGTGTGAGCGCCCGGACACCCGACGTGAACTGCACGAACACCCGTCCGATCGCCGATATGCGAACCAACTGTCCGTAAAACGACCGCCAATGTGCGGTAAACCTTCATGCCTGGCAGGCTCGGCCTCACTTCGGCGCTGCATGAAAGAGGCGGTGCCCCCAACAACCTTTGAATCGAAAGTGAGCCCTCTCATGCGTCACCGCTTAGCCACCGTCTCCGCCGCCACTCTCCTCTGCCTCACCGGCGCCACGGGCCTTGCGGAGGCGAGCCCCACGAGCCTGTACGCCCCCTCCGCCATGGTCTTCACCGTCACCCAGGGGGACGACGTCGCCACGGGCACCGTCCTGCGGGCGGCCGTCCTCAGCTGCGCCTACACCGCAGAGGGCACGCACCCCGCCCCCAGGGCCGCGTGCGACGCCCTGGGCGCCACCGACGGCGACTTCAACCGCCTGCTCGCCGCCCCGGACCCGAACCGCCCCTGCCCGCGGAACTACAACCCCGTCACCATCACCGCGGACGGCGTGTGGCGCGGCAGCCACGTCGCGTGGAAGCACACCTTCCCCAACGCGTGCGTGATGTCCGCGACCCTGGGCGGCAACGCCCTCTACGCGTTCTGACGCCGCCGGGTCTCAGCGGGTGCCGCTGCGGTCCGCGATCAGGCGGATCGCCGAGATCGTGAGGTCCGGGTCGTGCAGCTGGACGTAGTGGTCGCTGCCGGTCGCCAGGAGGTGCGGGGTCTGCGGACGCAGCCCCACCAGCGCCTGTTGGGCCTTCGGCCAGGCCTTCTCCAGCTCGGCGAGCAGCTCCCTGGACATGGTGGGAGGCGCCGCGAAGGGCGCGGTCTTGCTGAGCACCGCGACCGGGACCGCCGGGAGAGGTCCGCCGCCGTCGATGGCGGTCACCCCGCCGTCGATGTCGACCTGTTCGAAGTCGGGGTCGGCGTCGAAGGGCGTCCCCGGGTGCCTGAGCGCGTCGACGTACGCCGCCCAGTGCGCCCCCATCGCGGGCTTCAGCCCGGGGCCGAGCGCATCAACCAGGACCAGCCCGCGGACCTGCTCCGGGTGCGCCTGCGCGTACCGCAGGGCGAGCATCCCGCCGAAGGAGTGCCCCACCAGCAGGTAGGGCCCCGGTACGCGCCCGGCGGACAGCAGCCGGTCCAGGTCCTGGACCATGGCGGCCAGGGGCCGGGTTCCGCTCACAGGGGTGCTGCGCGTGGTGAGCGTCGGTGGCTGCGTGTAGCGGATGGTGCCGGGCCGGTCGTAGGTGCACACGCGGGTGAAGGCGGCCACACCGGGCAGCACCGCCGGGGCCTTCGGCACCGGCGGGCTGGTGTCGGTCAGCGACCACGGGTCGGAGGCCTCGTGCAGCCCGGACACCAGGATGACGGTGGGGCTGCCGGATCCCGCGCACTGCAGGTACAGGCTCCGCCCGCCGCCGATCTCCACCTGCCGCCCCGAGTCCCCGGAGCCGCCGGGCTCGCCGGAATCCGGCCCGGCGGCGGCCGTCATCAGCAGGAGGGCGGCCACCGCGGCTGCCGTCCGGCCGGCCACGCGCCAACGCATACCCCCAGCCTCCCGCGCCGCCCGGCGGCCCGCCAACCGGACCCGTCGCCCCGAGGGCTCCTTCGGGGCGACGTCCCACGAGGGCCTCACCCCGCGCGCCGGTCGCTCGCGGGGTGCCAGGGGATCTCCGCCCACACCTGCTTGCCGCCGCTGAGCGGCACCGAGCCCCAGGCCGCCGCCGTCGCCTCGACGATGAGCAGTCCGCGACCGCCCGTCGACTCCCAGCTCACCCATATCGGCTTGACGGGGCTGCGCGGCGAGGCGTCGTTCACGGCGATCCGCAGCCGGTCCGCCGACAGGGTCAGGTCCATCCCCACCTCGCCCTGCGTGTGCGCGATCGCATTGGTGACCAGCTCGGACACGACCAGCAGGGCCTCGTCGAGCGTGTCCACCACGCCCCAGGACCGCAGGATGCGCGCGGTGAAACGGCGCGCGTGCAGGACCGCGTTGGGCACCCGCCACACCGTCCAGTGGCTCCGCTTCGGCCGGTCGCCCGTGCCGTCGTAGCGCAGCATCAGCAGCGCCACGTCGTCGTCGCGCCGCCGGCCCCCGCCGACGAGCAACTCGTCGGCCACCTCTCCGGCATCGACCGGGTCGGCCGCGGCGAGCACCTCGCACACCCGCCGCATGCCCTCCTCCAGAGGCAGCCTGGCCGACTCGACCAGGCCGTCCGTCAGCAGGACGAGCAGGGTGCCGGGGAGCAGCCCCACCTCGGTCATGGGGAATTCGGCTTCCGCGAGCACCCCGAGGGGAGGCCCGCCCTCGACCACCATCTCCTCGGCGACGCCGTCCGGATGACGCAGGATCGGCGGGAGATGGCCCGCCCGTACGACCCTGGCGATGCCCTCCTCCATGTCCAGGTCCACATATCCGCAGGTGGCGAACAGATCGGTCTCCATTCCGGCGAGCAGACGGTTGGCCCGCGCGACCACCACGTCGGGCGGGTGCCCCTCCACCGCGTAGGCCCGCACCGCCGTCCGCATCTGGCCCATGATGGTGGCGGCCCCCGCGCTGTGCCCCTGTACGTCCCCGATCACGAACGCCACATGGCCGTCGCGCAGCGGAATGACGTCGTACCAGTCGCCGCCGACCTCCAGACCGGCCGTGGCGGGCAGGTAGCGGGCGACGGCGATCCCGCCCGGCAGCTCCGGGAGCTTACGGGGCAGCAGACTGCGCTGGAGCATGGTGGCGAGTTCGTGGCCCGCGTCCAGTGCGTGGGCGCGTACCAGCGCCTGCCCCACCAGCCCCGCCGTCGCGGTCAGCAGCGACCGCTCCTCCGGTCCGAACCGGTGCTCCCCGTCCCACCCCACCAGACACACCCCGACCATCCGGCCGTCGGCGGGCAACGGCACCACCGCGAGGCCGCCGGGCCCGACGCCCAGAAGACCGGGTTCCAGAGCCTCGCCCGGCGGCCACAGGCTCAAGTGCCCGCCGCGCAGGGCGCTCTGCAGGGTGGGGAGGTCGCTGAGCGACACCTCGGGCCACTCGGACCGCCACTCCGAGCGCCAGACCTCGGGCCAGGCATCGGACTCCGGAGGGCCGAGGGCGGTGACGATGAGCCGCTCGCTCTCCAGTTCGCCGACCGCGACCCGGGACGCGCCGAGCGGTTCGCGCAGGGCGGCGACCGCCAGCCGGCTGACCTCGCGGATCGTCGCCGCGCCCGCCAGTGTTGCGGACAACCGCTGGACGAGGGAGACCTCGTCGGCGCTGGGGCGCAGATAGGTGGCATCGGCCACCACACCCAGGACGCGGCGCGGCGTTCCGCCGGGGTCCACCTCCACACGGCACCGCAGCCCCAGCCAGCGCAGCTCGCCGTTCGGGCGGCGGATACGGAACGCCAGCTGCTGCCCGGTGGCGGCCAGCCGGTCCGGCTCCACGATCGCCATCAGCGCGGGCATGTCGTCGGGGACGGCGCAGGCGAGCAGGGTCTCCACCTGCCCGTCGAACTGCTCGGGAGGCAGTCCGAGCAGTTCCAGTACGTGCGCGTGGGCCTCCATCCGGCCGGTGCCCAGTTCCAGGATGAACGCGCCGCCCTGGTCGGGTACCAGGGACTGACCCAGATGTGCCTGCGGGGCCGGGGGCCTGCGTCCGGCGAAGCGCGCGGCGACCGATTCGAGTCCGGCGGCCACCTGGTCGGCGTAGAGCTCCAGAAGGCTGCGGTCGTCGGCGCTGAAGCCGTCCCTCGCCTGCCCGGCGACGATCAGGCAGCCGAGCTCCTGCGCGCCGTGTCCCAGGGGCAGTGCGCCCAGCGAGATCCGGGCCGGCGAGTCGGGGGCACCGTCCCGGACCCGGGTCGGGAAGTGGTGCGGGTCGTCCTCGATGAACGAGGCCAGCTCCTTCGGAGTCAGCCACAGCGGGCGGCCGGAGCGGAAGGCGTTGGCGGCGGGCGAATGTCCGGCCAGGGCGAGGATCGCGGGCAGCCCGTAGAGGATGCCGCGGTTGCCGGTCAGCTCGGCGAGATGCAGTTCCCTGCCCTGGTCGGCGACCACGTAGACAGCGGCGAGCTCGGCCCCGCAGAACGCAAAGCGATGACTTGTCACTTTCCGTATCACATCCTCCGGAGGGCATCCCGCCGATCGCCCTCCCTCCATGCTGTCGCCCCCGGGGCCGTTCGGGCGACTCGGAATACGGACGCTACGCCGGGCTCGCCGCACCGTGGTCCTCCTCCTCGTCCTCGCAGCGGTCGACGAGGACGACCGCGACGTCGTCCGCCAGGCGGCTGCGGGTGTGCCGGAGCAACGCCTGGTGCAGGCCCTCCAGGAACGACGCCCGGGAGTGGTCGCGCATGGCCGCCATGGCCTCGGCCAGGTCGAAGAAGGTGCCGTTCCCGTCACGGGCCTCGATGACGCCGTCGGTGTACAGCAGCAGCCGGTCACCCGGCACGAACGGATAGCGGTCCGGCCGCTCGGGAGGACCGCTGATGAACTCCTCGAGACCGAGCGGCGGCAGCGGGGCGGTGGGCATCAGGGGCCGGACCGTGCCGTCGTGCAGCAGCAGCGGTGGCGGATGACCCCGGTTGATCACCTCGACGTGCGGGCCGTCCGGGATCTGGGCCACGAGAGCGGTGACGAAACCCTCCAGGAGGAGGGCGTCGTCGCCGCCGGTCACGCCCGCGGCGACGGCGTCCCGCCGCAGGGCCGCTACGCACCGGTCGATGACCTCCACCAGGTCCTCCTCGTAGTGCACGGCCTCCCGGAACGCCCGCAGGACGATCGCGGCCGCCCGTACGGCGGGCAGTCCCTTGCCCCGGACGTCCCCGACGATCATGCGGACCCCGTACCGGGTCTGGACCACGTCGTAGAGATCGCCACCGATCTGCGCCCCGGTCTCGGCCGCCAGGTACGTGCTGGCCGCCCGCACGGGGCCCAGCCGGTCCGGTACCGGCCGCAGCAGCACCTCCTGGGCGGCCGTGGCGATCCGGCGGACCTGGTTGAGTTCGTTCTCCCGGCGCGTGCGCGCGGTGCGGCTCGTCAGGAAGCTCGCCACCGAGACCAGGAACAGGGCGAGGAAGTTCGTGTAGACCTGCTGGCTGCCCCAGGCCTGGTTGTAGGTGGCGGTGGTCACGCTGACCCCGACGGCCGTCCCCGCTGCCGCGAGCGTGCCCGTGGGCCCCATCGTCACCGCCGCCAGTGCCGGTGTCGCCACCAGCAGGGGGCCGGTGTACAGCACGTGCAGGGGAGTGAACTCGATGAGCAGCACCAGCAGGGCGATCGCGAAGGGCACGCACGCCGCGAAGACGAAGAGGACCTGGTGGTGACCTTCGGCTCGCGGTCCAGGGGGCGAGCGCAAGGGCGCTCTCATGAGTCCAGCCTGCCCCTCCCGGACCGGTGGCCGCCACTCCGGCCCCGAGCCGTCCCCTCCGGATCCTGCCGGGCCCGCGACGCCCGGGCATGCCCGGTGCGGGCCTGCGCGTGGTACGGCCCCGACGGGGCAGAATCGGTCCATGAGCAGGACAGGTCCATGAGCAGGACAGACCGCGGCAGCCGGGTGATCGCGGCTCCGCCGGCGGCCGTCTACGCCGCCCTCCTGGACCGGGAATCCGTGGAGACATGGCTGCCGCCGGACGGGATGCGCGGGAGGGTCGAGCGGTGGGACCCTCGGCCCGGCGGGGGATTCCGTATGGTCTTGACCTACCTCGATCCCGCCGACGGGCTCGGCAAGACGTCGGATGCGACGGACGTCGTCGAGGTCGTCTTCGCGGACCTGGTGCCTGCGCGGCGCGTGGTGCAGCGGGCGGTCTTCGAGGCCGACGACCCCCGGTACGCGGGGACCATGACCATGACCTGGCACCTCGCCGCCGTCGGTGGGGGGACCGAGGTGAGCGTCACGGCCGAGGACGTGCCGCCCGGCATCGACCGGGCCGCGCACGAGGCCGGGATCGCCTCCTCGCTGGCCAACCTGAGCTCGTACGTCGAAGCCGCCCGGCCCGGGACGCCGCAGCCCGGGCGGTGAGTCCCCGGGTCAGTCGGCCGTGGCGAGTTCGCCGCTGAGCTTCCGGTGCAGGTGGGCGCTGGGACCGTTCAGGCCGGTGATCTCGACGGTCTTGCCGCGCTGGGCGTAGCGGTGCTCGATCGCGTCGAGTGCCGCGACCGACGAGGCGTCCCAGACGTGTGCCGCCGACAGGTCGATGACGATCCTGTCGGGGTCGCCGGCGTAGTCGAAGCGGCCGACGATCTCGTTGGAGGAGGCGAAGAACAGCTGGCCGCTGACGGCGTAGACCACCTGGCTGCCGTCGGGGTCGGTGACCGCCGTGACATCGGCGAGCCGGGCGACGCGCCTGGCGAAGATGACCATCGCGGTGACGGATCCGGCGACGACGCCGACGGCGAGGTTGTGGGTGGCGACGACGCAGGCCACGGTGACGACCATGACGGTGATCTCGCCCGCGGGCATCCGCCGCAGCGTCCCGGGAGCGACGGAGTGCCAGTCGAAGGTCGCGAAGCAGACCATGATCATGACGGCGACCAGGGCGGCCATCGGGATCTCGGAGACGACCGGGCCGAAGACGATGCACAGCACCATCAGGAACACGCCCGCGAGGAAGGTGGACAGGCGGGTCCGGGCGCCGGATACCTTCACGTTGATCATGGTCTGGCCGATCATCGCGCAGCCGCCCATGCCGCCGAAGAACCCGGTGACGATGTTCGCGACGCCCTGCCCGATCGACTCCCGGGTCTTCGACGAGGCGGTGTCGGTGATCTCGTCGACCAGCTTCGCCGTCATCAGGGACTCCATCAGCCCGACGAGCGCCATGGCGAAGGCGTACGGGGCGACGGTGGTCAGCGTGGCGAGGGTGAACGGTACGTCGGGCAGTCCGGGAACGGGCAGCGCGGACGGCAGCGCGCCCTTGTCCCCGACCGTCGGCACGGCGATTCCGGCAGCGACGGTGATCACGGTGAGGATCGCGATCGACACCAGCGGGGCCGGGACCGCCTTGGTGATCCTCGGGAACAGGACCAGCAGCGCCAGGCCGGCGGCGAGGAGCGGGTAGACGGCCCACGGCACGTTCCGCAGCTCCGGCACCTGGGCCATGAAGACGAGGACGGCCAGGGAGTTCACGAAGCCGACCATCACCGAGCGAGGGATGAACCGCATCAGCTTCCCCACGCCCAGCGCGCCGAGGACGATCTGGAAGACCCCGGCCAGGATGACAGCGGCCACCAGGTACCCGAAGCCGTGCTGGCGGTTCAGCGGAGCGATGACGAGGGCCACGGCTCCGGTGGCGGCGGAGATCATCGCGGGCCGTCCGCCGACGACGGCGATGGTCACGGCCATGGTGAAGGAGGCGAACAGGCCGATCGCCGGATCCACCCCGGCGATGATCGAGAAGGAGATCGCCTCCGGGATCAAGGCCAGCGCGACCACCAGCCCGGCGAGCACCTCGGTACGCAGCACCTTCGGCGACGGCCAGGACGGGCGGAGGCCGCGCAGACGCACGGGTATGGACACGGCGGAGTCGGGCAAGGGGAGCAGACCTGTCAGGCGGGCACACCGCCGACGGGCGGGCGTACGAAGGACGGACGGAACGACGGACGGACGGAACGACGGACGGACGGAACGACGGAACGACCCTCAAAGGTACCGCGCAGGCCGGGACACCCGGCCGGGCGCCCGGTGTGCGGGCGGACCGGCGGGGTAGCCGACGGGCATGACCCGACTCACCACGACCCTCGCCCCCTGGACCGACAGCACCCTCACCACCACGACCCCGAGCTGTGGGACTCCCCCTACCGCTTCGACCCGCAGCGGTTCGCCGGACGCGAACCCGGCGCCGACGAGCTCGTCCCGCAGGGCGGCGGTGACCCGGCGCACGGCCACCGCTGCCCCGGCGAGGACATCACCGCCGCCGTCCTGGCCACGCTCGCGGCGGAACTCGCCGCCCTCGACTTCGACGTCCCCGAGCAGGACCTGTCGATGCCGCTGTCCCGGGTCCCCACCCGCCCGCGCAGCGGATTCGTCCTCACCACGACCCGGCGCGAGGCGCCTTAGCCGAACGGCCGGCGGGGCGCGCCCGGAGTGCGTTCGACCGTGGAGACGACCCGTACCAGTGCCGGAACGGCGGGCGCCGACGCGAATCCGAACCGCACCGGCGGAACCACCGGAGCGAGCGGTCCGAGGTCGGCCCCCGCGAAGGACGCGACGGCCGAGGTGATCACGTGGAGGTCTCGGGCGGCGTACCACTGCCGCCACCCGGGCCGCGAGCTCCCCCGGGTCCGTACGCCGACCAGCAGCCGCGCGGGCCCGTTGACCAGCGAGGCCCAACCCGGCCGACGGGCGAGCGGCCCGGGTACGGCGCGCAGCGCGAGGCCGAGCACTCCGCGCCGGCCGACGGTGAAGCGCAGCCGCAGGCTTCCGGCGGCGACGTCCCACACCGGCCCGCGGCTGTGCACGGCCACCGGTCCCGTCCGGACCTCGTCGAAGTGGTAGACGCCCGCGATGTACTCCGCCGTTCGGGCGGTCGGGGCCAGCAGGACGCGACGCCCGTCGGCCCGCTCCAGCATCACGTCGCTGAACGGCCCGAAGGGGGAACGGGGCCAGTGGCCCACCACCACACGGGTGCCGGACTCCGTTCCGACGGCGGCGATCCAGCCGTCGAAGGTCAGGCGTTCACGCCCCTTCACGAGGTGCGCCGCGGCCTCCTCGGCGCTCACGGCCCCTCCGCCGGAGCCACGAGCTGCTCGGTCCAGATGGTCTTTCCGGCGGCGGTGTAGCGCGTCCCCCACCGGTAGACCATCTGGGCGATGAGGAAGAGGCCGCGGCCGCCCTCCTCGTCGGTGGCGGCGTGGCGCAGGTGCGGCGAGGTGTGGCCGGTGTCGGAGACCTCGCACACGAGGTTCTCGTCGTGGATCAGCCGGACGTGGACCGGGCCGTCCGTGTAGCGGATGGCGTTGGTGACCAGCTCGCTGACGATCAGTTCGGTGACGAACGAGAGCTCGTCGAGCCCCCAGGCCTCCAGTTGCCCGGTGACGGCGGCGCGGGCGACGCCGACCATCGCCGGGTCGGAGGCCAGCTCCCACTGCGCCACATGGCGCTCGTCGAGCATCCGGGTACGGACCAGGAGCACGGCCACGTCGTCGTCCACGGGCCCGGGCAGCAGTCTCGCCAGTGCGAGGTCGCACAGGTGCTCCAGGGGGCGCCGGTGCTGGGAGAGGGTTTCGGCGAGGCGGCCGAGGGCCTCGTCGGGGTCGTGGCCGACGGCATGCGTCAGACCGTCGGTGAACAGGGCGATGAGGCTGCCGGGCGGCAGCTGGAGTTCGACGTTCTGGAAGGTCTGGCCCCCCAGGCCCAGCGGCGGGCCCGACGGCAGGTCCGGGAAGGAGACGGCGCCGGTGTCCGCCCGGACCACAGCGGGCGGCCAGCCGCCCGCCCGCGCCATGGTGCACCGCCCCGACACCGGGTCGTAGACGACGTACAGGCAGGTCACCGCGGCGACGTCCGGACCGGCGTCGGACCGCGCACCGTCCCCGCGTGGCCCGCCGTTCCCGCGTGGTCCGGCGTTCCCGCCGCGCTCGCCGCCGTCCCTGCCGAGCTCGCGGGCCCACTCCGAGGAGGTCTGCCGGGCCACGTCGTCCAGGTGGGAGAGCACCTCGTCCGGAGGCAGGTCCATGCGGGCGAGGACACGCACGCTCGCACGCAGGAGCCCCATGGCGGCAGCGGCGTGCAGTCCGTGCTCCCGCACATTGCCGACCACCAGGGCCACGCGCGTACTCGACAGCGGAACGAGGTCGAACCAGTCGCCGCCGACTCCGGACCGGCTGTCCGCCGGCACGTAGCGGCTCGCCGCCTCGACGGCCGTCTGCGGCGCCAGTTTGCGCGGCAGCAGGCTCCGTTGCAGCTTCAGGGCCGCGGTGTGCTCCCGGGTGACGACCAGCATGAGGACGACCCCGATCAGCAGGGCCCCCAGCCCCACCACGGCCACCCCGCCCGTCGGCCCGAGCAGCGGAAGGTCGATGGAGGTCGCACCGTAGTGGGGGTCGGCGTAGACGTGGAAGCCCGCGTAGCAGAACACCGAGAGCATCATCAGGCCGCCCAGGCCCGGCAGCAGGCCCTTGGACACGAAGTCCTTCGTACTGCGCGTGAGCACCCGGCGGTAGTACCAGACGCACGCGAAGCCGGTCAGGCCGTAGTAGAAGGCGATCGCGAGGCCGACCGACTCGATCGAGTCGGCCAGCACGTCATGGCTGATCAGCGTCAGCAGGACGTAGAAGGCGATCGAGACCAGCCCCATCCCGACCGTCGACCAGGTCGGGGTCAGGTATTTCCGGTGGACCCGGGCGAAACGGGCGGGAACGGCCTTGTGCGCGGCCATCGAGAAGACGGTCCGGGCCAGCGGCAGGATCGTGGTCTGGGTGGAGGCCGCCGCGGAGGTGACCACCATGAGGATCAGCAGCCCGGTGAGGAACACGCCGACGCCCTGATCGCCGAAGACCGCGCTGCCGAGGTCGGAGAGCACATCGTCGGCGTTTTTCTGATTGGCCAGGCCGATGCCCTCGGTCCCGACACCGGCGAAGGCCTGCGCCGAGGTGGCGACCGCGACGTAGATGACCAGCAGCAGGACGGTCGAGATGACCGCGGCGCGCCCGGGGATGTGCGTGCTGTCGGCGGTCTCCTCGTTGACCGTGACGGCGGTGTCCCAGCCCCAGTAGATGAAGACGGCCGCCAGGAGACCCGCGGTCAACGCTTCTGCGCTGGGCACGTTCAAGGGGTTGAACCAGGAGGCGGAGACGGGGATCGCCGTCGCCGGCGGATCCGTGTAGACCTTGGTCATGGCGGTGACGGCGAAGACGATCAGTACGACCACCTCGACCGTCAGGAGGGCGCGCTGCAGGGCGGCGGAGATCTCGATGCCCACGTACGAGACGGCGGTCATCACGGCGATCCAGAGGACCCCCGCGATCGTGGTCCACAGCCTGCTCTCCGCCAGCGACTCGTATCCGAACAACCGGTAGGTGTAGACACCGGCGATCTCCGCGAGGTTCGCCATGACGATGACGTCGGCGACGATGATCCCCCAGCCGCCCATCCACCCGACGCGCGGGCCGAAGGCCCGGGTCGCCCAGGTGAAGGTGGTCCCGCAGTCCGCATCTCCGGCGTTGAGCTCCCGGTAGGCGTAGGCGATCAGCAGCATGGGGATGAAGGCCAGCACCGTGATGACCGGGGCCTGGGGGCCGACCCGCGTCACGATGAGGCCGAGCGTGGCCGCGAGGCTGTAGGCGGGAGCGGTGGACGCCACGCCGATGACCACGGACGAGGCCAGTCCCAAGGCGCCCGCCTTGAGGCCCTTCTCCCCGGCTCCGGGACCCGCGGCGATCGGAGCCACTTCCTCCACGTAACCACTGGGCGGCGTCACAACCGATTCACCGACTTCCTGCGCGGTCCACGGGCCCCGACACGGCATCTTCCCTCAGCGGGAGAGGCTGCCGGATCCGACATGCCGCGCGGTGCGTCTTCGCCGCCGGTCGGGTGGACCCGACGCCCGATCACGCCGCAGGCGCGGTGGACCCGCCACAGTGGGTGGTTCCTGTACCCCGTACGCACCGGGCGCAGCGGTCGCCCTCACCCTCGGCGCCGGACTGTGCCCCGCCCGGCCCGGGTCGTTTCCGGGCCCAGGGGCCGGCCCGGGCCGGGGTGCTGGCCCGGGCCGGTGGGCGGGCCGCCCAGCGGCGTGGGTGAGAGGTCCGCCGCTTCCTCGCCCGCTTCGAGGAGGGTGTCGGCGGAGCCGACGATCAGCGGATCGGGCCGGCCGACGGCCGCCTCGTCCTTGCTGGCGTAGTCCACCCGGCACAACAGGCTGCGCATCGCCTCCAGCCGTCCGCGCCGCTTGTCATTCGTCTTCACCACCGTCCACGGTGCGTGGTCGGTATCGGTGGCACGGAACATCTCGACCTTGGCGGTGGTGTAGGCGTCCCACAGGTCCAGGGACGAGACATCGGTGGGGGAGAGCTTCCATTGGCGTACCGGGTCGACCTGGCGGATCGCGAAGCGGGTGCGCTGTTCGGCGCGGGAGACCGAGAACCAGAACTTGACCAGCAGGATGCCGTCCTCGACCAGCATCGCCTCGAAGTCCGGGCACTGGTGGAGGAACCGCCGGTACTCCACATCGGTGCAGAAGCCCATGACCTTCTCGACACCGGCGCGGTTGTACCAGGAGCGGTCGAAGAAGACGATCTCCCCGCGGTCGGGCAGGTGCGCGATATAGCGCTGGAAGTACCACTGGCCGGCCTCCCGCTCGCCGGGTCTGTCCAGGGCCACGATACGAGCGCCGCGTGGGTTGAGCCGTTCGGTGAAACGCTGGATCGTGCCGCCTTTGCCCGCCGCGTCCCGGCCTTCGCAGATCACCACCACCCGGGCCCCGGTGTCCTTCACCCAGCGCTGCAGCTTCAGCAGCTCGATCTGCAGGATCCGCTTCGTCCGCTCGTACTCCGCCCGCCGGATCTTCCGGGCGTAGGGGTAGTTCTGCCGCCAGGTCCGGATCGGCGCTCCGGAGCCGTCCAGCAGCACCGGCTGCTCCGGCCGGGTCGCGTCCACGCTCAGACCCTCGAGCAGTGCCTCCTCGGCCGGCGCCCCGCGCTGTTCCTCGTTCATGCCCTGCGTGTACCCCGCACGCGGCCTTGATGCGCACGAGGGCTACGGGTGCCACTCGGCCAGCAGGATCGTCGCGTCGTCGGTGAGATGGCCGTGCCGGTGGCCCAGGATGTCGCGGATCAGACGGCGCAGGGCTTCGGGCGCCGCCTCGCCGGCGGCGGTGGCCCGTACGACGGTGTCGATCAGGCGTTCCTCGCCGAACAGCTCGCCGGTGGGGGAGCGGGCATCGGTGACGCCGTCCGTGTGGATGAGGATGCGGTCACCGCGCTCCAGCTGGGCCCGGTGGATGACGCTCGGCGTGTGCGGCGTGCGGTGGCGGCCGAGGCCCAGGGGGAGCGCCACGGGGCGCTGCATGGCATCGGGTACGACGTGCTGGTGGCGGATGATCAGGGGAGTCGGGTGGCCGCAGTTGACCCAGGTGAGGACGCCCGACACGAGGTCGAGGTCGGCGAAGACGGCGGTGAGCAGTCGGGCGGGCAGCCAGATGCCGAGCGCTTCGTCGACGGCCGCGGTGATGTCGGCGAGGTTCCCGCCGTCGCGGCGGGTGGAGCGGCAACCGGCCATTGCCACGGCGGCACAGAGCCCGGAGGCCAGGTCGTGTCCCATGGCGTCGATGACCGTCAGATGGAGGGTGTCGGCGGTGAGGGTGTGGTCGAAGGCGTCGCCGCCGATCCGGTAGGCGGGCTCCAGGACCGCACTGGACGTGGCCTCGCGGGAGCCGATCGTGCGCGGCGGCATGAACGCCCACGCGAGCTCGCCCTGCAGGCTCATCGGCCGGATGCGGGTGCCGCGCAGGATCGTGTCGCTGAAGCCCGACACGGACGCGAGGAACTGACCGGTCAGTGACGCGAGCGCCTCGCACTGCTCCAGGGTGGCGGCGTCCAGCGCCCGCGCGGTCAGCCGTAGTACTCCCAGGCGCTCGACCCCGTGGAGCAGCGGCAGCCAGACCATCAGCTCGGTGCCGGTGGTCAGCCGCAGCGACCCCGTCCGGTACGCCCAGCCGGCGAGCGTCCCCTCCACCGGCAGACCGGGCTCCGGACCGTCGGACGAGTGGGTCGTCGCACCCGGGGACAGGGGGATCAGCCGCGTCTGCTGCACGTCGGCCAGGAAGATCTCGGCGCCGAGCAGACCCATGGAACGTGCCGCCGCGTCGATCAGTGCCGGCAGGCCGTCCGGGCCGACCCGGTGCGAGTCCCGGAGCACCGTGCGCATCAGACGGCCGAAGTCCGCGTCGTCCATGTCGGTCACCGCCCGTCCACGCAGTTGACCGGAGGGAGACCACACGGGTCACGCCTACCTGCTGCCCGCCTGTTCCCTCAAGCGTGACACCGTTCCCGTCCGGATGCGGGGCTGGGGCACGGCCGAAGGTGTCTCAGGCGCCGTCCGGTGGGGTGTCCGCGGACTCCACGGCTTCCCTGCCCCGCTTCTCCATCTCCTCCGGGGATACGTCCTCCACGTGTGTGGCGACGTTCCAGCGGTGGCCGAAGGGGTCCTCGAACTGCCCGGTGCGGTCGCCGTAGAACTGGTCCTTGACCGCGGACAGTTCCGTGGCGCCGAACGAGAGGGCTGTGGCGAAGACGGAGTCGACGTCCTCGACGTACACGTGCAGGGTGACGGGCGTGCCGCCCACCGCCTTCGGCGACCGGAACCCGATCTCCGGGTGCTCGTCGGCGATCATGACGATCGAGTTGCCCAGCTCCAGCTCCGCGTGGCCGATCCTGCCGTCGGGTGCGGGCATCCTCATCCGCTCGGCCGCGCCGAGCACGGCCACGTAGAAGTCGATCGCGGCTGCGGCCCCGTCCACGCAGAGGTAGGGCGTGACGCGCTGGTATCCCTCGGGAATCGGTTTGACGGTCACCGTCTTCGGGCCCTTCCGCACAGTGGCGATCGCCACTGATCGCCGTACGGGTCCACTGATATCCCCACCGCGTGCGAAAACCTCCCGACGCCGCGCGGAACCCGGCGACGGATGCCCCGAAGGGCCGCCTACCGGGTCTCCCCGGGCCGGAAGCGTGCCTTGCGGGCGGCCCGGCACAAGGCGGTCAGGACGGCCGGGCCGGCCAGGGTGATGCAGATGAAGTCGGTGACGGCTCGGCCGGTGTCCCAGCCGAGCGACGTGGCCAGGTAGCGCTGGAACTTCCCGGTGGCCAGGCGGCAACCGTGCCGGTCTCGCGATCGGGCAACACGTCCACCGGCCTGCAGGACTCGACGTCGACGAGGACAGTGCCTTATGTCCGGGCCTTACGGAAGACGAACCCGTCGATGCCAAGTGACCGTGGGGCCCGTACAGGCACAGGCGGAGCGGTCAACTCTCCCAGGATGGATGTCCCTCGGGCCGTACAGCCGTAGCCGTCTGCAGAGGTGCGGCTACGGCCTTCAGCGCATGCTGCCGATCAGGGAGCCTGGTAGAAGGGGATGGGGATGTCGTGAGCCTTCAGAGCGGCCGTGTAGCGAGCCAGCAGCTCGTCGAGGTCGGAGAGGAGGACGGCCGCCGCCTCGCGAGCCTCACCGACGTCGCCCTGGTCGCAGGCTTCCACGATTTCGGCGACGTCAGCGCGGATGATCGACAGGGAATCGCCCTGGATCAGCACGCCCGGGAAATTGCGCGGGGGCAGACGGACGACGGCGTCGTTCCCCGGGTCCGTGAACAGCTCGACCTCGATACGTTCCATCCGGGCATTCAACCCCGGAGATGCCCTCATCTCCAGGCGTAGCCATCACGGAAGCGCGGCGGATGCGGCCCTCGGACAGGGTCAGCGGCGGGACGTTCCGAGGGTCTGATCGGCCGTCGCGAAGCGGTGCTCCGTCGGCTTCAGTACGTCGTAGAGATGGCCGAAGTAGTCCGTCTCCGCCGTTCCTGTGAGCACCGCCAGCAAGAAGGCCGAGCACCCCATGTCGTGGTGCTCCCACAGCGGGCCGCGCCCCTCGTTGTAGAGCACGGTCCACTCGTCGGGCTGCTGACCGGGCCGCGCCAGCCAGTACATGAAGGCCCCCGTGCCCTCCTCGAATGCCCACGGCAGGACCCGGGCTCCCGCCTCCAGCAGGCCGGCGGGCTTCGCCTCGAACTCCCACAGGTCGGCCAGGATCTCGTCCCGTTCCGTCGTCTGCGCGTGCAGGTCGCAGTCGCCGTGGGCGGAGTCGGGGACGAGCAGCCAGATCGTCTCGTCGAAGATGCCGTCGCCGTACGTCTCGACGAGCTGCTTGTAGTCAGTGGGCAGAGCCGCACCCAGAGCGCGCTCGGCCTGCATCCAGTCCACCGCAGGCGGCGGTTCGGCGGGCGGCGGGCAGAGGCGGACGAGGGCGTCGAGCGCTTCGAGAGCGTCGCGGGCGATCATGGAACGGACGCTACTGGACCCCCAGCCGGCGCCCGTGGGCGGGTCGCCGGGGCGGCAAGAATCCGCATCGGCTCCGGCCCATGACCCGCTCACCGGGTGAAGGTCTCGGGACTTTTCTGAGCACGCACTTGGCCCCAGATCGCCAACTGGTGCGGCCTGATTGCGAGACTTCCGGCATGACCAGCAACAACGTGCCGATGTTCACGCAGTTCGTCAGCCCTGAAGGGATCACCGAAGACCTCCTTCAGGCCCTCGTCCAGTGCTGGACCGAGGTGTCCAACGCGGGCGGAGCGGCTGGGTTCCCGTTTCCGCCGGTCGATGCCGTCGAGGTCGGGGCCGCTGTCCATCGCATCGTCTCGGGCCTCAGTCCGAAAGGCAGCCGTCTCATCGTCGGCACGGTCGACGGCGGCCTGGTGGGCTGGCTCAACCTCCGCTGCGATGCCCATCCGCTGGTGGCGCACTGGGGCACGCTGCATCATGTCCAGACTCGGCTCGGTGTGCGCGGGCAGGGCATCGGTGCAGGTCTGGTGCGCCGGGCCCGTGATGTTGCCCGTGACGAGATGGGCCTGGAGCAGCTGCATCTCGCCGCACGCGGAGGTGCAGGCCTCGAGGAGTTCTACGGTCGGCTCGGCTGGAGGGAGATCGGCCGTTGGCCGGACGCTCTGCGACTGGCCGCCGGCGACGACCGCGACGAGGTCCTCATGCTGTTGTCGCCCCTCTGACGCTCCGTCCGGTCCGGGTGTTCAACCCTCGCACGCCGGCGCGGTGGGTGCCTCGCAGACTGCCACTGGAGCTCGAAAGCACCTCGTTCCACGACTGAGCGGGGGTTGGGCGGGGGCCGCCAGTCGGCCCCTCAGGTCCGTTGTCACAGCCGGCGGTTACCTTGCAGGTCAGCACACAGAGCTCAGCACACAATCAGAACGAGGCGCAGGAGCAGGGAGCGGCAATGGTCGTCGAGGTGGGGTACGCGCAGGCGTGGGACTTGGAGGCCCGTGCGCCTTGGCGGCCGATATCCGCCGGGGAGGCCCGGGAGCGGGATGTCACCGGGCTTCCGTACGTGGTGGTGTACCGGGAGCCGGGCCGGGAGGCTCCGTTGGAGGTCCGGCTCGTCTCGTGGCGGGACCACTACGTCGGGCTGTGGGTGTACGACGCCCAGGGTCGCCGCACCTACGACCTGGACATGCGGCTGCTGGACGATCCGTCGCGGCTGCTGCGCCGGTACACCGTCGGCTGGCACTACACCGGCCCGGAGATGCCGGAGTTCGACGAGAAGTGCCCGCGCATCACCGTGGACCTCTTCCCGGACGGGAGGGGGCTACGGACGGAGGAGCCCCGGGGGAAGGGCGGGGGTTCGCACGCCACGTCCCCCGGACTCCGCGACGACGAGCGCTGGATGGACCGCCCCGCCTTCGGGCAGTGGCCGCTGCTCTCGGCCCAGGTGCACGGGCTCATGGAGCCCCGGGACCTCGTGGTGGCCGAGTCGGGCGAGGCGGCCGAGTCGGGTGACGGAGATGCCCCCGCCACCTGCTGGCGTCCGCCGCGCGCCGCGCAGCCCGGGCCGATCAACGAGCTGTTCCGGCCCGGGGTTCGCGTGACCGACGGGTACCACCCCGAGCAGACCGTCGTGGAGCCCTGCCGGGTCGGCACCCTGCGCGTGCCCAGCGGGCTGCTGGCCGTCTCCGGCCCGGACATCGACAAAGGCGACGGGCCGCACATCTCGGTCCCCGTCCCGCCCGGGGAGTACGTACTCGACGAGGCGCGGGTCCACTACAGCTACCACTGCGAGTGGCGGAACACCGAGGTCACGACCACGGACCCCACGGCCGTCCGCCTCCTCGTCAGCGAGACCCCCGCCGCGACCTGGGAGATGGCCCTGGGGCCGGACGACGATCCCCGGCTGTTCATCGAGGATCAGATCGCCGGCTTCGACACCGACGGCGCCACCGGCTGCTTCGCCGACGCCGGGGCCTGGGAGCCGCTGGTCGCGCTCTTCGAGCGGGGGCTGATCCAGGGAGAGCCGGACCTGGACGGGTACGAGGACATCGACGACGGATCCATGTTCCTGCAGCGCACCCGGGACGAGGCTTCCGGCGGCGAACTCATGGCCTTCGCCACGACCGGGGACGGTACCTACCCCGTGTGGGTCGGCCGTTCCGACGCCGGTGAGGTGGTCGCTGTCGTGGTGCTGGTGGAGGGGATGCCCGAACTGCTCCCGGAGCGGGACGGAACCACCGCCGATGCCTGAGACGACGTACGTGACCTTTGAGGAGTCCTGGGACGAGGCGTCCCGTACCGGTGGTCGCGCGCTGTCCCGCGAGGAGGCGCGCGCCCGGGATGCCGCCGGCCTTCCGTACGCGGTGATCTACCGCGTGCCGGGCCGCGAAGTCCCGTTCGGGGCGCGGATGGTGGCGTGGCAGGCCGGCGTCCTCGACGCCTGGGCGTACGACGAGCACGGCCGCCGGACCGCCGAGGCCGAGCTGCGACTGCGAACCGACGAGGGGCGGCTGTTGATCCGGCGGCTGCTCGTGCGGCGGTACCCGGACGGGCAGACGGCGGAGTTCGATGTGGACTGCCCCCGGACAGCGGTGGAGCTCTCGGCCGACGGTCCCGCGCGTATCTCGCATCAGCCCGAGGGCATGCGGGGCGCCTCCCTGGAGGCCGAGGTGGCGGTGGCCGAGGAGGACCTCTGGACGGCCCGCCCCGGATTCGACGACTGGCCGGCGCTCCCGGTCGCGGACACGCTCCCGGACTGGGTCGCCGCAAAGCTGGTCCCCGGGGCGTCCGACTGGCGCCGGGAGCCCTCCCGGCTGCTCGGGTCCACCGACTTCGACCGGGTCTTCCGGCCCGGAACGCACATGGCCGGACTGACGGTGCTCGATGCAGTCCCGTGCGGCAGCCTGCGCGTGCCGAGCGGGGTGCTGGCGGTGGCCTGCCCGCAGAGCTGGGGCGAGGTGCCGGAGATCACGGTGGCTGTGCCGCCGGGCACGTACCCGGTGAAGGCGGCCATGGTCGAGGTCGCAGATCAGGGCTACGGGTCCTACGAGGAGGTCGCGGCCGTCCGGCTGCAGATCGGCGACGCCCCCGTGGCGGCCTGGGAGATGGCGCTCGGGCCGGGCCACGACACGCTCCGGCTCCGTGCCGGAGAGGCCTTCGGCTTCGGCACGGACGGGGCAACGGGCGCCTTCGGCGACGCCGGAGTCTGGCAGGACCTGCGGGACCTGCTGGAGCGGGCGAACTGGAAGGGTTCCCCGGAAGCCGACAAGCTCACGAATTCCGCAGCCGGCATGCACCTCGACGGCGGAGGCCTGGGCGCGGACCTGGCGGTCTTCTGCACGGGTGGCGACGGCGTCTACCCGGTCTGGGTGGGCCGGTCCGCCTCTGGAGAGGTGGTCTGCGTCGACGTCCAGACGGCCTTCGACCTGGACCTCGACGCCTGAGCTCGACCCGCGCGTCCGCTTCGGTGTCCGCGCGAACGGGCCCGCCCCACGGCGGGCCACGATTGACGAAGCGTGGCCCGCCGGGAACCGACACCCCACCGGGGTGGAGGTGCCGCCCGCTGCCTGGTCTCGACCGCATCGGGTTCTCCGAGCCGCACATCGTCAAGCGATGGACCCAACCGCAATAGCCTCCGCCGCGGCACGGCTCTTCGTGTCCATCGTGTCGTTGCACACCAAGTACACCCGAGGCATCCGGCCGGCACAGAGGGCCCATGACGGTCTGCCGCGGCCGATGTCAGGGGCCCCGGCTACGGTTGCCGGGTGAACGGATCGAATGCACCTGCCGGCCCCGGCGTACCCGCGTTGCTGCCTTTCCTCGGCGCCGACGAGGAGGTCGTCGCGTTCTTTGCCGGGGTCGCGGACCTCGACGCGACGGACCCGGCCGGTCACGAGCTGGAGGACGGGGTCCGGCTCGCCTCCGGGGCCCGGCTGGAGCAGTTCGCGCGGGCGGCCTCGGGGGATGCGTTCTGCTTCGTCGGGGAGGGCGGTGAGGAACGCCCCGTGGTGTATGTGAGCCTCGACGGTGAGGCCGGCCCGCTCGCGGTCGGGCTGCCGGAGTTGGTGCGGCTGTTTCTCGCGGTGCCGTGGTGGCGGGACGCTCCTGGTCGGACGGCCGAAGAACTCCGGGCGGTAGCCGACGAGTACCGGGAGGACATGCCCGACCTCGACCGGCGACGCGACCGTGCGGCCCGGGCGCTCGGTCTCGATCCGGCCTGGCTGCCGTCCGAGGCGGTGGCCCTGGCCCGGCTTGTGGAACTCGCGCGGGGACCGATCGCGGCGGCCTGCCTTGTCGTCGGGTACGAGGGCGATCCGCTCGACCCCCTGTTCGGCGCCGCCCCCGACCGCCCCTGACCGACCGACCGAGCGACTGACCGGCCGGGCCCGGACCGCAGCCGTCCGTCGGCGCTGCTGCTCCTCGTTCAGCCGGTTCCGGTCTCGTCGTTGGGTGGCGAGCCGGCGGCCGGCGTCATCGCCGTGCCGGGTCACGCCGGGGAGGATCGCGGCCGGGGCCGCGGCCCGCCGCTGCGCCCGGTCGGTGAGCGGGGTCAGAGGAAGTACAGGAACTGGACCCTGCTGGAGAGATCCTCGGGCCAGCGAGTTTCCACGCGGACCATCACGTGTCCCCCGTCTGCCCGTAAGGACCGACGGCGTACGGCCGTGCAACGCGCACTGCTCCGGGAACGACTTGCTCGCTATCCGGTCGACGATCTACGGCCACTGCGCCGTCGTCCTTTCCGCGGCAGCAGCCCTGACAGTGCCCCGGCCCGATGTACCACTGCTGTTCACGGCCATTGCTGTGCCGGTGTTCACGGCCATTGCTGTGCCGGGTTTCCTGATTCCTGTGTGGTACCGCGCGGCGGTATCGGCAACCGACGAGTGGTCCGCTGCCGTACGGGCGCTCGTGAATACAGGGCGCAAACCGCTCGCCGAATCCCTCGGCCTTCACCTCCCGGGCCATGTGGCCGCCGAATGCGAGATGTGGGCCCTGGTCTCCAAGGTGTCCCGCCTGGACCCCTTCCGGGCAAAACCGCCGGAGAGCTCACCGAGCTGACCGGGACAGCGGAGCCCGCGCCTCAGCGAGCCGTGGGGGCGTGCTCATCCCTTCGAGTGGATTGCCTTCGATTCGGCGCGGCCCGTACGGACCGTAAATGGCGTGGCGGACCGCTGATCCGGTCGGCAGGGTGGGTGCATGAGCCATCCATCCGACCGGATCACCACCCCCCTCACCCCGGACCTCCTGCGCGGCGCCCAGGAACTGGAGCACACCGAGCACGGGGTGCTGCCGCACCGGCTGCCCGCCCGCGCCCGGGCCCAGTGCGCCGACGGGCAGCTTGCCATGGCAGAGGCCCAGCCCTCCGGCGTGCGGCTGGCGTTCCGCACCCGGGCCACCGTCATCGAGCTGGACGCACTGCGCACGAAGATGGCCTACGACGGCGCCCCGCCCCGCCCCGACGGCCTGTACGACCTGCTGATCGACGGCCTGCCGGCCGGGCAGGAAGCCGTCGGCGGCGGCAACGTCATCCAGGTGGACATGACCACCGGCAGCACGACGAACCGGCCCGGTCCGCCCGGCACCGTACGCTTCACCGGCCTGCCCGACCGTGCCAAGGACGTCGAGATCTGGCTGCCGCACAACGAGGTGACCCAGTTGGTCGCCCTGCGCACCGACGCCCCCGTCGAACCGCTGCCGGGCACGGGCCGCCGCAGGTGGCTGCACCACGGCAGCTCGATCAGCCAGGGCTCCGACGCCGCGAGCCCCAGCACCACCTGGCCCGCCCTGGCGGCCCGCCTCGGCGGTGTGGAGCTGACCAACCTGGGCCTCAGCGGCAGCGCGCTGCTCGACCCGTTCACGGCCCGCGCGCTGCGCGACACCCCCGCCGACCTGATCAGCCTCAAGATCGGCATCAACCTGGTCAACCTCGACCTGATGCGCCTGCGGGCCTTCGGCCCCGCGGTGCACGGCTTCCTCGACACCGTGCGCGAGGGCCACCCCACCGCCCCGCTGCTCGTCGTCTCGCCCGTCCTGTGCCCCATTCACGAGGACACCCCAGGCCCCAGCGCGCCGGATTTCAGCACGCTGGGCGAGGGGCGGCTGCGGTTCCGCGCCGCGGGCGACCCCGCCGAACGGGCCTACGGCAAGCTCACCCTGGGCGTCATCCGGGAGGAGCTGGCCCGGATCGTGCGCCGGCGCGCGGCCGACGACCCGAACCTGCACCTCCTCGACGGCCGCGCCCTCTACGGCGAGCGGGACGCGGCGGAGCTGCCGCTGCCCGACGCCCTCCACCCGGACGCGGCCACCCATCGCCGCATGGGCGAACGCTTCGCGGCCCATGCCTTCGCCGCGGACGGCCCGTTCGCCGTGAGCCCGACCTGATCCGGCAGACAGGCACCCGTCCGGTACGGTCAGGTCCAGGCGCTCGTTCCGCTGAACGGATGCAGTCGTCGAGCAGCAGGGCATCCGCAGGGATCACAGCGGCCCCATCCCGCGTTGAACTGTTGAACGGTGCGCTCCGCGCGAGGGCACCGCACGGCACCGCACCGCTGGCCCATGGGACGAGGAGGATCCGATGCACGCCGCCGAGGAGAACCGGCAGGAGCTGGACCCGGTCAGCGTCCTGAACGCGAAGAGGACGCTGCTCCAGCTGCTCGGCCGGGCGGGGGTCTCCGCCGACGATGCGCAGGGCCTGATCGCCCTGGTCGAGGCGGGTGCCTTGGCCGGCGCGTGCGAGGAGGTCGGCGAGCTCGGGGGGTCCGTACCGGGGGACAAGGGCGAGCCGTACGAGTCGGGCTGGCTGGACGGTGCCCGTGCCGTCACCGACGAGCTCGGCGCGATCGCCGAACGGGCACTGCGGCAAACCGTCGACCCCGACGGACCGAGCGCCGCCTCGGCCGCCCGGCCGCCGGTCGGGCGGATCGAGGTGGAGCAGGCGAAGGCGGCCGTCACCCCCCTCTACCTCACCTTCACCGCCGTCTCCGACCTCGACCCCGAGGTCACCGAGGAGGTACTCCGTGCCGTCCTCGGCACGATGACCCCCCGGCAGAGGGCCCGGTACGCAGGCCGGCTGGCGGATTTCGCCGCGGCGCACCGGGCCCGTCTGGAGCGGTTGTACGTGGAGTACGGGCCCGGCAGTGCCACCGCCATCCACAGCCGCTACTCCCTGCTGCACTCCGCCACCAGCCTTGCCGTGCTGGAGCGGCTCGCCACGCCTGCGGCCGCCCTGCGGGAGGAGTGGGACGCCGCCGAGCTGCCACCCGCCTGGCTGGACGGTCCGATGTCGGCCTGGGACGCGGTGGGCTGACCCCCGGGGAGCGGCTCGAATCGGTCGGTGCCGGCGAGCAGCCGGGGATTCGTGCCGCGCCGGTTGTCCCGGATGGAAGATGGGGGTGTGATCTCCAAGGAACGAGCGGTCGAGCTGGTCGAGTCCCTGCTGGCGCGGGAGCGGCCCACCTGGGCATGGGCGCGGTTGATCCCGGACCTGGCCGTCTACCACGTCGAGGAGCGGGCGGTCGGGTGGCTCGTCCACTGGAGCTCGGCGGAGTACGCCCGAAACCCTGATCGGCACACGAATCTCCTCGGCGGCCCGTACCTGGTCGACCGGGAGGACGGGAGCATCCACTTCGTCCCCGGCACCGCCTGGACCGAGGACTGGGAGGAGCTCTACCTCTGGCAGGTCAAGGGCATCCGAGCACCCGATGCGCTCGCCGCGGCCGTCCGCCGCCTCGCGGACTCCGTCGGGACCGCTCCCGCCATGCAGCACCTGCGCAAACAGGCCCCGCGGATGAGCCTGCAGGAGGCGAGGGCATACGTGACGATCGTCAGGGACGGGAGTGAACCCCCGGAGGAGCTGGCGAGCCTGACCCGGGAGCCCGGTCCCTGGGATCCGGGCACGATCGAGACGCTGGCCGGTCCGGTTCGGTAGCCGTCCGACCGAACGGCCGGACGGCTACCGAACCGGCCGGAGGCCGTACACGTGCCTCACCTCGCCGGCGGCGGACCGGGACCCTCAGTCCCGGCCGTACGCGTGGAACCCGCGGCCGGTCTTGCGGCCGAGCATCCCCGCCTGGACCATCCGCTGGAGGAGCGGGGGCGGGGCGTAGAGGGGTTCCTTGAACTCGTCGTAGAGCGATTCCGCGATGGCCGCGACCGTGTCGAGGCCGATGAGGTCGGCGAGCCTCAGCGGGCCCATGGGGTGGGCACAGCCGAGCACCATGCCCTCGTCGATGTCGGTGGCCGTGGCGAACCCGGATTCGGCCATCCGGACGGCCGCCAGCAGGTACGGGACCAGCAGGGCGTTGACGACGAAGCCGGCCCGGTCCTGCGAGCGGATGGCGGTCTTGCCGAGCGTGTCCCGTACGAACTCTTCCGTCACGGCCGCGACCCGGTCGGAGGTGTGGAGGGAGGTGACGATCTCCACCAGGGGCAGCACCGGAACCGGATTGAAGAAGTGCAGGCCCACCACCCGGTCGGCGCGGCCGGTGGCCATACCCAGGCGCATGACCGGGATGGCGGACGTGTTGGTGGCCAGGATGGCCTTGTGGTCCTCGACGATCTTGTCGAGGGCGGTGAAGACCTCGATCTTCGCCTCGGCGTTCTCGACGACGGCCTCGATCACGAGCTGGCGGTCGGCGAGATCGTCGAGGTCGCCGGTGAACAGGAGACGGGCCTGCGCGTCCTCGGCGGAGATGCGGTCCATCTTGCCGCGCTGGACGGCGCGTTCGAGCGAGACGGCGACGCGTTCCCGGGCCGCGCGGGCGCTGGTGGCGTCCGTTTCGCAGACGACGGTGTCGAGTCCGGCGCGGGCGCACACCTCGGCGATGCCTGCGCCCATCTGGCCGCCCCCGACGACGCCGATGCGGCGGATGGACGTGCTCATGAGCGGGCCTCCGTCCGGTGGACGAGGTGGCGGGTGTAGGCGTCGGGGGTGAAGAAGGCGGGCAGGCGCGGGGTGAGCGCGGTGTCCACGAAGAGGGCCCGCGCTTCGGTGGCCAGGGCCTGTGGATCCTCCTCCGCCAGTGCCTCGCATTCGGCGTCGAGGAGGCTGAGCACGGTGGAGCGCTCGACGCGGTCGTGGCGCAGCCACTGCCAGATCTGGACGCGGGCGATCTCGGCGGTCGCGGCGTCCTCCATCAGCCCGTTCAGGGCGACGGCCCCGCGGCCACGGAGCCAGGCGTCGAAGTAGCGCACGGCCACGGCCACGTTGGAACGGACGCCCTCGGAGGTCGGCGGGGCGGCGATCCGGCGGACCGACAGCAGGTCGGCGGCGGCGACCTCGACGTCCTCGCGCGTGCGCTCCAGCTGGTTCGGCCGTTCTCCCAGGACCCCGTCGAAGACCTCGCGGCAGACGGGGACGAGGCCCGGATGGGCGACCCACGAGCCGTCGAAGCCGTCCTCGGCCTCCCGTTCCTTGTCGAGGCGCACCTTCGCCAGGGCGGCGGTGTTGGCTTCCGCTTCCTTGCCGGGGACGTGGGCGGCCATGCCGCCGATGGCGTGCGCACCGCGCCGGTGGCAGGTGCGGACGAGGAGTTCGGTGTAGGCCCGCATGAAGGGCGCGGTCATGGTCACCGCGGCCCGGTCGGGCAGCTGGAAGTCGGTGCGGTGGCCGAAGGTCTTGATGAGACTGAAGAGGTAGTCCCAGCGGCCGGCGTTGAGACCGGCGCTGTGCTCGCGCAGCTCGTAGAGGATCTCCTCCATCTCGAACGCGGCGGTGATCGTCTCGATCAGGACGGTCGCCCGGACGGTGCCGCGCGGAATGCCGAGGAGGTCCTGGGCATAGAGGAAGATGTCGTTCCACAGGCGCGCCTCGTACCGGTTCTCCAGCTTGGGGAGGTAGAAGTACGGGCCGTGGCCGGCGTCGATCTGACGCCGGGCGCAGTGGAAGAAGTACAGGCCGAAGTCGACGAGGGACGCCGGCACCGGGCGGCCGTCGATCTCCAGGTGCTCTTCGAGGAGGTGCCAGCCGCGCGGGCGGACCATGATGGTCGCGAGGTCCGCCCCGAGCCGGTACTCCTTGCCCTCCGCGCCGGTGAAGTCGATCCGCCGCTCGATCACGTCGAGCAGGGTCAGCTGGCCGCCGATGACGTTGTCCCAGGTGGGCGCGGTGGCGTCTTCGAAGTCGGCCATCCACACGCGGGCACCCGAGTTGAGGGCGTTCACCGCCATCCGGCGGTCCGGCGGGCCGGTGATCTCCACCCGCCGGTCGGTGAGGCCCGGCGCCGGAGGTGCGACCCGCCACCGGGTGTCCTGCCGGACCGCGCGGGTGGCGAGGGGAAAGTCGAGAGGGGTGCCGCCGGCCAGGTGGCCCGAGCGGCGGCCGCGCTCCTTGAGGGCTTCCAGACGCCGGGCGGCGAACGCGTCGTCGAGCCGGGCGATGAAGTCCAGTGCCTCGGGGGTGAGTATCTCTTCGTGGCGGTCGCCCGGTGTCCCGAGGACCTCGATGCGGCGGGTCGGTGCGTGGATGGACATGCGGGTCTCCTCCAGGAGAGGGGAGGGCCGGACGGAGGTGGCTTCTCCGGCCCTCGGGGAACACGAGGTGGCGGGGTGGCCGGTGGGGTGCGGGCGGGGGCGGGGTGCCGGCGGTGCCGGCGGGGTGCCCGGGTACGGCGTGTGCGCGGGCACCCCGGGCCCTGCGGCGAGGTGGTGCGTCGGGCGTTCCGGGCGGCTGGCGGCCCGGACGAGCGGTGTCTAGTGGAACTGCTCTTCCTCGGTGGAGCCGGAGAGCGCGGTGGTGGAGGAGGCCGGATTGACCGCGGTGGAAACGAGGTCGAAGTAGCCCGTGCCGACCTCGCGCTGGTGCTTGACGGCGGTGAACCCCTGGGCCTGGGCGGCGAACTCGCGCTCCTGGAGGTCGACATAGGCGGTCATGCCGTGCTCGGCGTAGCCCCGGGCGAGGTCGAACATGCCGTGGTTGAGGGAGTGGAAGCCGGCCAGCGTGATGAACTGGAAGCGGTAGCCCATCGCGCCCAGCTCCCGCTGGAACTTGGCGATCTGGTCGTCGTCCAACGCGGCCTTCCAGTTGAAGGACGGCGAGCAGTTGTAGGCCAGCATCCGGTCGGGGTACTGCGCGTGGATCGCCTCGGCGAACTCGCGGGCCTGCTCCAGGTCCGGGGTACCGGTCTCCACCCAGATCAGGTCGGCGTACGGGGCGTAGGCGAGGCCGCGGGCTATGACCGGCGCCATGCCGTTCCGGACCCGGTAGAAGCCCTCGGCGGTGCGCTCGCCGGTGACGAACTGCGCGTCGCGCTCGTCGACGTCGCTGGTGATCAGGTTCGCGGCGAGAGCATCGGTACGGGCGATGATCAGGGTGGGAGTGCCGGCGATGTCCGCCGCCAGCCGGGCCGCGTTCAGGGTGCGGATGTGCTGCGAGGTCGGCACGAGGACCTTGCCGCCGAGGTGGCCGCACTTCTTCTCGGAGGCCAGCTGGTCCTCGTAGTGGATGCCGGCCGCGCCCGCCGCGATCATCGCCTTGGTCAGCTCGAAGGCGTTGAGCGGGCCGCCGAAGCCGGCCTCGGCGTCCGCGACGATCGGGGCCAGCCAGTCCGTCGTGTCCGAGCCGCCCTCGGCGGTGGCGATCTGGTCGGCGCGCAGCAGTGCGTTGTTGATCCTGCGCACCACCTGCGGCACCGAGTTGACCGGGTACAGGCTCTGGTCCGGGTAGGTGTGACCGGCCTGGTTCGCGTCGGCGGCCACCTGCCAGCCGGAGAGGTAGATCGCCTGGAGGCCGGCCCGCACCTGCTGGACCGCCTGGCCGCCGGTGAGCGCGCCGAGGGCGTGGATGTAGTCCTGCTCGTGGAGCTGGCGCCACAGCCGCTCGGCGCCGCGCCGGGCCAGGGTGTGCTCCTCGCGGACGCTGCCCGAGAGCCGGACGACGTCCTCGGCGGTGTAGGTGCGCTCGATGCCCGCCCACCGGGGATCCGTCGACCAGCGCTCGGCGAGGGCCGCTGCCGTCGTCTTCGTCGTGTCTGCCATGACCGTCACCGTCTCCATGAGTGCGAATCGATGGCACGAGGTGCCATCAAGTTGGATCGCGGCCCGCCGTACCGGTGTGGAACGAGCTGAGCAATGTTGCCGGACCACTCGCCGTAACCTGCCGAATCGCCGACATCAGGGCGTGAATCGGGACCGGTTGGTACGGGCGCTGCTGCCTGTTCCGGCGGGCCGCAGGACGACTCTCCCAGCGACACCCAGTGCCATCAATCATGGACGGCTGCCAAGTTCTGCGAATCTTTTCGGGCCCGTTTGCCAAGTTTGCAAAGGTCTCGGGGCCCGCATCTGTGCGTAGGGTGGGGCTCTGGGGAAGCCGGGCCGAGGGAGGGCGATGAGCAAGACGTACGCGGGCGCGCGGCTGCGGCGGCTGCGCGAGGAACGCCGGATGAGCCAGGCCGACCTGGCCCGAGTCCTGGCGATCTCGCCGAGCTACCTGAACCAGATGGAGCACGACTCCCGCCCGCTGACCGTGCCCGTACTGCTGCGGCTCACCGAGGCCTTCGGCGTCGACCCGGGCTTCTTCTCGGAACGCGACACCGGTCGCCTGGTCGCGGACCTGCGCGAGGCGCTGGCCGGCGAGGTGGCCGAGGCCCGGGTCTCGGCCACGGACCTGGCGGAGCTGGCATCCCGTATGCCCGCCGTCGCCCGGGTGCTCCTCGACCTCGGGCGGCGCAGCCAACTCCTCGCCGAGCGGCTGGCGGGAGCCGACGACGACCGGGAAGGGGCACCGGGGACCGGTGGGCCGCGCTCTGCGCACGAGGAGATCCGGGAGTTCTTCTACCGTCGCCAGAACTACCTCCACGACATCGATCTCGCCGCCGAGGACCTGGCCCGCGCCATCCGGATCCGGCCCGGGGAGGTCGTCCGTGCCCTGTCGGTGCGCCTTGCCGACCACCACGGCGTCCGGGTGGCCGCCGACTCCGAGCGGCTGCACCACTACGACGACTCCGCCCGCGTACTGCACCTGTCCGCAGGGCTGCGACCCGGTCAGCAGGCCTTCCGGATGGCCACCCAGCTCGCGCTCCTGGAGCACGCCGACGAGCTGGACCGGCTCGCGTCGGAGGACTTCGCGGCCGGATCCACCGCGCACGGGCTGGCCAGGATCGGCATCGCCAACTACTTCGCCGCCGCGTTGATCCTCCCGTACAAGGCGTTCCACACCGCCGCGGAGGAATTCCGTTACGACATCGAGCGGCTCACCGACCGGTTCGGCCTGGGCTACGAGACGGTGTGCCACCGCCTCAGCACCCTGCAACGCCCCAGGCTGCGCGGGGTCCCCTTCTCGTTCGTCCGGGTGGACCGGGCGGGCAACATGTCCAAGCGGCAGTCCGCGACCGGATTCCACTTTTCCCGCGCCGGCGGCACCTGCCCGCTCTGGAACGTCTACGAGGCGTTCGCCGCCCCCGGACGCATCCACGTCCAGGTCGCCGCCATGCCCGACGGGCAGCGCCACCTCTGGACCGCCCGCGCCGTCACCCGCCACCGCGGCGGCTGGGGCGCACCCGGCAAGACCTTCGCCATCGGCCTGGGCTGCGAGATCCGGCACGCCTCCCGGCTCGTGTACTCGGACGGGCTCGACCTGGACAACACCGGGGCCGCCACTCCCATCGGCATGGGCTGCCGCCTCTGCGAACGGCTCGACTGCCCCCAGCGGGCCGTCCCGCCGCTCGGACGGCCGCTGGCCGTGGACGAGAACACCAGCACCTTCGTCCCGTACCAGGTCGCCGACCGCGCACAGTGACGCGATCGACGACGCGCCCGACGACGTGCCCGATGACACGGTTCACCGCGGGCTCCTCTCCTCATCCGAGGCGAAGGGCTTCCGCCGTCGTCACCGCCTCGCCGGCCCGGACCCCGTGCAGGACGTGGGCCAGGACCTCCGCGCCGCGCACGACGCGGGGGCCCGGCCGGTTGAAGTAGGCGGGTCCGTCCAGCACCCACACCTCACCGGACCGCACCGCCGGCAGGTCCTCCCACCCGGGCAGGGACGTCAGCAGTTCCCGCTCGCGCAGGGTGCGTTCCGGGGCGAACCCGCACGGCATGACCAGGAGCACGTCCGGGCGGGCGGCCCGGACCGCCTCCCAGTCCATCGGCCGGGTGTGCTCGCCCGGGGCGGCGATCAGCGCCTCTCCGCCCGCGCACGTGATCTGCTCCGGCACCCAGTGCCCGGCCGGCCAGAGCGGATCCAGCCATTCGATCGCCACCACACGGGGCCGCGGCCGCCCCGCGGTGAGGGTCCGTACGGTATCCAGCCGTGCGGCGAGCGCCTCCCGGCGGGCAAGCGCGTGATCCCGTACGCCGAGCAGCTCGCCCACCGTGACCAGGCAGTCCAGTACGTCGCCCAGGGTGCGCGGCTCCAGGCTGAGCACGCGGGGCCCGCCGTCCAGGACGCGCACCGCCCGGCTGACTCCCTCGTAGGAGACGGCGCAGACGTCGCACAGGTCCTGGGTCAGGACCACTTCGGGGGCCAGGGCGCCGAGGGCGTCGGTGTCGAGGGTGTAGAGCGAGGAGCCGCTGTGCGCGGCGCCGCCGACCGCGTCGGAGATCTCCCGGCTGCTCAGGGTGTCCGTTGAGAACTCGGCGGAGGTCACCACGGGCACGCCGGCCACGTGCTCCGGGGGCCAGTCGCACTCGTGCGTACGGCCCACCAGGTCGGCGGCCAGGCCGAGCTCGGCCACGATGTCGGTGGCCGCGGGCAGCAGCGAAACGATGCGCATTCCTTGACTGTAGGCCCTGGTCCGGGGGCTTTTCACACGTCCGCGCCGCGGCCGGGGGTGGACTTACTAGGACGTCCAACTATATCTTCGTGGCAAGCCCGCGGTGCAGGGAAGCCGGTGTGAATCCGGCGCGGTCCCGCCACTGTGACCGGGAAGTGTGCTCTTCAGCAGTACAGGCCACTGACGGAATCCATCCGTCGGGAAGGCCGGAGAGCGCGCGATGATCCGGGAGTCAGGATACCGGCCGTGGGATGTTCCGTGTTGTCCACGAGGATGGAGCAGACACGCATGGCACCGGTACGTGACCACGGCCCAGGTGATCCGGCGGAGTACCCGAACGGCGAGGCCCTGTCCCCGCGTTCGTGACTCGACGAGGGCGCCCCGGCCCTCCCCTGTCCCGCGGCCCCAGCCCGCGGTGCGCACCCCGATCGGTGCCGCACCGCCCCTGCGCCGCGCCTTCCTCGGATCTCACCTGACGAGAGCAGGCTTCGATGGTCCGCGAACTCACCCACTTCATCGGCGGAAAGCACACCACCGGCACGTCCGGGCTCTTCACCGACGTGTACGACCCCAACACCGGTACGGTCCAGGCCCGGGTCCCCCTGGCGGGCCGTGCCGACACCGAGGCGGCGATCGCCGACGCCGAGGAGGCCCAGCAGGAATGGGGCCGGTGGAACCCGCAGCGGCGCGCCCGCGTCATGCTGCGCTTCCTCCGGCTCGTCGAGGGCGAACGCGACGCGCTGGCCCGGCTGTTGTCCTCCGAGCACGGCAAGACCATCGCCGACGCGCACGGCGATCTGCAACGCGGCCTGGAGGTAGTGGAGTTCGCCGCCGGTGTCCCGCACCTGCTGAAGGGCGAGTTCACCGACAACGCGGGCACCGGGATCGACGTGCACTCGCTGCGCTCACCGCTGGGCGTGGTCGCCGGGATCACCCCTTTCAACTTCCCCGCGATGATCCCCCTTTGGCAGGCCGCACCCGCACTGGCCTGCGGCAACTCCTTCGTCCTGAAGCCCTCCGAGCGCGACCCGTCCGTACCGCTGCGCCTCGCCGAACTGTTCCTGGAGGCGGGCCTGCCGCCGGGTGTGCTCAACGTGGTCAACGGCGGCAAGGAGGCCGTCGACACCCTCCTCGAGGACCCGCGCGTGCCGGCCATCGGCTTCGTCGGATCCACCCCGGTCGCCGCGCACATCTACGCCACCGCAGCCGCCCACGGCAAGCGCGCCCAGTGCTTCGGCGGCGCCAAGAACCACATGATCGTGATGCCCGACGCCGACCTCGACCAGGCCGTGGAGGCGCTCATCGGCGCCGGCTACGGCTCGGCGGGCGAGCGCTGCATGGCCATTGCCGTCGCCGTCCCCGTCGGTGAGGAGACCGCGAACGCCCTGGTGGCCAAATTGACCGAGCGGATCGCCACCCTTCGCGTGGGGCGCTCCGACGACCCCGAGGCCGACTTCGGGCCGCTGGTCAGCCGGGACGCGCTCGACCGCGTGAACCGCTATGTCGGCATCGGAGCCACCGAGGGCGCCGAACTCGTCGTCGACGGACGCGGGTTCACCCTGCCCGGGCACGAGAACGGCTACTTCGCCGGAGCCACCCTCTTCGACCGGGTGACCCCGCAGATGCGGATCTACCGGGAGGAGATCTTCGGCCCGGTGCTGTCCGTCGTCAGGGCCGCCGACTACGAGGAGGCCCTGCGGCTGCCCACCGAGCACCCGTACGGCAACGGTGCGGCCGTCTTCACCCGTGACGGGGACACCGCGCGCGACTTCACCCGCCGGGTGGGTGCCGGCATGGTCGGCGTCAACGTGCCGATCCCCGTGCCCGTCGCCTACCACACCTTCGGCGGCTGGAAGCGGTCCGGCTTCGGGGACCTGAACCAGCACGGCCCCGACTCCATCCGCTTCTGCACCCGCACCAAGACCGTCACCTCGCGCTGGCCCTCCGGGGCCAAGGAGGGCGCGAGCTTCACCATCCCGACGATGGGATGAGCGCCGTGACCACCCTCACCGAGGACCAGCTCGCCCTCGCCGAGGTCACCCTCGACTTCGCCCAGGAACACCTCGCACCGCACGCGGTCGCCTGGGACCGGGACAAGCACTTCCCGGTCGACGTGATCCGGCGGGCCGCCGCCCTCGGCCTCGGCGGGGTCTACGTGCGCGAGGAGCACGGAGGTTCCGGACTCGGCCGGGCCGACGGCGTCCTCGTCTTCGAGACCCTCGCCACCGGATGCCCGTCCATCGCCGGATACCTGTCCATCCACAACATGGTCGCCTGGATGGTCGACCGGTACGGGGACCGGGCCCAGCGCCGCCGCTGGCTGCCGGGCCTCTGCACGGCCGGCACGCTCGGCAGCTACTGCCTCACCGAGCCCGGAGCGGGCTCCGACGCGGGCGCCCTGCGCACGCGCGCCGAGCGGGACGGCGACCACTACGTCCTGACCGGCGTCAAGCAGTTCATCTCCGGCGCCGGAGCCGCAGGCGTGTACGTCGTCATGGCCCGGACCGGAGAGATGGGGCCCCGGGGGATCTCGGCGTTCGTCGTCGAGCGGGACGACCCCGGGGTCTCCTTCGGCGCCGACGAGCAGAAAATGGGCTGGAACGCCCAGCCCACCCGCCAGGTCGTCCTCGACGGGGTGCGCCTGCCCGCCGACCGGCGGCTCGGCGCCGAGGGCGACGGGTTCCGCATCGCCATGAACGGACTCAACGGCGGCCGGCTCGGTATCGCCGCCTGCTCGCTGGGCGGTGCGCAGAGCGCCCTGGACCGCAGCCTCGCGTACCTCGCCGACCGGGAGGCCTTCGGGGCCCGGCTGCTGGACGCCCAGGCCCTGCAGTTCCGGCTCGCGGACATGGCCACCGGGCTGGCCGCCGCCCGCGCCCTGGTCCGTACGGCCGCCGAGGCCCTCGACGCGGGCGGGTCCAAGGCCGCGGAGCTCTGCGCGATGGCCAAGCGGTTCGCCACCGACACCGGTTTCGACGTGGCCAATGAGGCGCTCCAACTCCACGGTGGCTACGGCTATTTGAGCGAATACGGCATCGAGAAGATCGTCCGCGATCTCCGCGTGCACCAGATCCTGGAAGGGACCAACGAGATCATGCGCGTCATCGTCGCCCGCGGCTGACGGAGGCTTTGCGATGAGCGGAGAAGAACACGTCCTCGTCCGCGTCGAGGGCCGGGTCGGCCGGCTCGTCCTCAACCGCCCCAAGGCCCTCAACGCACTCAGCCACTCCATGGTGCTCCGCATCGAGGAAGCCCTGACCTCCTGGCGCGACGACCCGGCGGTGCAGACGGTGGTGATCTCCGGAGCGGGGGAGCGCGGGCTCTGCGCGGGCGGCGACGTCCGCGCCATCTACGAGGACGCCCGCACGGGAGGCACGGCCTCGGCGGACTTCTGGCGCGACGAGTACCGGCTCAACGCGCTGATCGCCCGCTATCCGAAGCCGTACGTCGCCCTCATGGACGGCATCGTCATGGGCGGAGGCGTCGGCATCTCGGCCCACGGCTCGGTCCGGATCGTCACCGAACGCTCCCGGGTCGCCATGCCCGAGACCGGCATCGGGTTCGTTCCCGACGTCGGCGGTACCTACCTCCTCGCCCTGGCACCCGGTGAACTCGGCACCCACCTGGCCCTGACGGGTGCGCCCGTCGGCGCCGCCGACGCGCTGCTCTGCGGCCTTGCCGACCACTTCGTACCCTCCGGTCGGCTCGCAGCGCTGGTCGCGGACCTCGCCCAGGGGCCCGTGCACGATGCCGTCGCCGCGCACGTGAGCCCGGCCCCCGCCGGCGAACTGGCCCTCCACCGCGAGTGGATCGACCACTGCTATGCGGCCGACACCGTGGAGGAGGTCATCGCCCGGCTCCTGGCCGCCGGGGTCCCGGCGGCCGAGGAGGCCGCAGCCACCCTGGCCGCCAAGTCGCCCACCGCCCTGAAGGTCACCCTGGCAGCGCTGCGCGGGGCCCGCAGGCTCGGGCCGCTGGAACGGGTGCTGGAGCAGGAGTACCGCGTGTCCTGCGCGGCCCTGTCCTCGCGCGACCTCGTCGAGGGCATCCGTGCCCAGGTCATCGACAAGGACCGCAACCCCCGCTGGCAACCCGACCGGCTCCGCGAGGTGACGCAGGCCGATACGGCCCGCTACTTCGCCCCGCTCGGCGATGACCGCGAACTGACCCTCACCGCCACCGATTCCTTCCAGGAGGTGCCCTGGTGACCACCGTCATCGCGTTCGTCGGCCTCGGCAACATGGGCGGCCCGATGGCCTCCAACCTCGTCGCGGCCGGGCACCGCGTCCTCGGCTTCGACCTCGTCCCCGCCGCCCGGGCCGCTGCCTCGGCCGCCGGGGTGGAGATCGCGGAGTCCGCGCCGACGGCCGCCGCCGGGGCGGACGTGGTGATCACGATGCTGCCGGCCGGCCGGCACGTCCTGGCCCTCTACCGTGACGAGGGGCTGCTGGCGGCAGCCGGGCCCGGCACCCTGTTCGTCGACTGCTCGACCATCGACGTCGCCGACGCCCGCGCAGCCCATGAGCTGGCCGTCGCCGCCGGACACCGGGCACTCGACGCACCCGTCTCGGGCGGAGTGGTCGGAGCCGAGGCGGCGACCCTCACCTTCATGGCGGGCGGCGGCGAGGCGGAGTTCGCCCGGGCCGAACCGCTGCTGGCGGCGATGGGCAGAAAGACGGTGCACTGCGGGGGCGCGGGAGCGGGCCAGGCCGCGAAGATGTGCAACAACATGATCCTCGGCATCTCGATGATCGCCGTCAGCGAGGCCTTCGTCCTCGGCGAAAGCCTGGGTCTCTCCCACCAGGCGCTCTACGACGTCGCCTCCACCGCCTCCGGCCAGTGCTGGGCGCTCACCACCAACTGCCCCGTCCCCGGGCCGGTCCCGGCCAGTCCCGCCAATCGCGACTACCGGCCGGGATTCGCGGCCCCGCTCATGGCCAAGGACCTCGGCCTCGCCGCCGACGCCCTGCGGGCCGGAGGCATCGAAGCCGGCCTGGGCCTGCGCGCGGCCGACATGTACGCCGCGTTCGCCGAAGCGAGCGGCGCGGCACAGGACTTCTCCGGCATCGTCCAGGTCCTGCGGGACGCGGCCGCCGGAGCACCGAAGGGAATCACCCCGTGACCGAGACCACCGAGACCACCGACCACGACACGATCCTCGTCGAGCGCACGGGCCGTACCGCCCTCCTCACCCTCAACCGCCCGAAGGCGCTCAACGCGCTCAACCTCCAGGTGATGAACGAGGTCGTGGCCGCGACCGAGGCCCTCGACCGCGACCCGGACATCGGATGCATCGTCCTCACCGGCTCCGCGAAGGCCTTCGCGGCGGGCGCGGACATCAAGGAGATGCAGCCGCAGGGGTACATGGACATGTACCTCACCGACTGGTTCACCGCCTGGGACCGCCTCGGCGACCTCCGCACCCCCACCGTCGCCGCCGTATCCGGCTACGCACTGGGCGGCGGCTGCGAACTGGCCATGCTCTGCGACATTCTCCTCGCCGCCGACACCGCCGTCTTCGGCCAGCCCGAGATCAAGCTCGGCGTGATTCCCGGCATCGGCGGCTCGCAGCGCCTCACCCGGGCCGTCGGCAAGGCCAAGGCCATGGAACTCTGCCTCACCGGCCGGACCATGGACGCCGTCGAGGCCGAGCGGGCCGGACTCGTCTCCCGTGTCGTCCCCGCCGACGATCTGATGGCCGAAGCCCTGGCCGTCGCCGAAACGGTCGCGGGCATGTCCGCGCCCGTCGCGATGATGGCCAAGGAGGCGGTGAACCGGGCCTTCGAGACCACTCTTGCCGAAGGCGTCCGCTTCGAACGGCGCCTCTTCCACGCCGTCTTCGCCACCGCCGACCAGAAGGAGGGCATGAGCGCCTTCGCGGACAAGAGGTCCCCGGACTTCACCCACCGCTGAGGTCTTCCCCCGAGCGGCTCCTCACCCCCCCCGGAGCGAGGAGCCGCTCAGGGCCCGCACGCGTGAGCGGGCCCGGGCGGGCTCAGACCCGGCGGGCGGCGACCGCCGTCAGGGTGTCCTTGACCTCTTGCACCACGCGGGCCGCGTCCTCGGGGTTGTGCACGACATCCGTGTGGTTCATGTCGATGACGAGGACCTCGCTGGCCGAGTAGTGCTTGTGCACCCAGTCGTCGTAGCCGGACCACAGCGTCCGGTAGTACTCGACGAGGCTCTCGTCCTGTTCGAAATCGCGGCCCCGCAGCCCGATGCGGTGCAGCACCGTCTCGAAGTCCGCCTTCAGATAGACCATGAGGTCGGGTGCCTTGCGGTACGGCAGGCCGTCGATCTCCCGCATCATCTCGGCCAGCAGTCCCTCGTACACCCGCATTTCGAGCGAGCTGATCCGCCCCAGGTCGTGATTGACCTTGGCGAAGTACCAGTCCTCGTAGATGGACCGGTCGAGGACGTTGTCGCCCTGCTTGTACGCCTCCTTGATCGCGGCGAACCGCGTCTGCAGGAAGTAGAGCTGCAGCAGGAAGGGGTAACGCTTGGCCTGGATCTCCTCGGGGCTCGACGTGTAGAAGAGCGGAAGGATCGGGTTGTCCTCCACGCTCTCGTAGAAGACCTCGCTGCCCAGTTCCTTGGCGATCAGTTCGGCGACACTCGTCTTGCCGATTCCGATCATGCCTCCGACGCAGATCACTGGCATACCTCACTTCTCCCTGGGGGTCTTCTGATCGCGGGCGGTGGGCCGAGCGCCCCCGCACCACTGAGACGCACGCCGGTGGTCAGGCGATTCCCCGGGATCTTCATGATCAGCGTCACGTGTCGGCCGTCCGGACCACGGCCCTGTCCCGCGCCGCTCTCCTCGACCGGCCCAACCGTTCCGCAGCCCTGCGGCCGCCTTGAATCTTAAATGACGATCCACCCCCTGCAGGCCAGAGCATCGGCGCCCGTACGCCGTGCACCCTGGCGGCCAGGCGCCTGGTGGGCGGCGACGGCCGACAGGGCGGCCGTGGCGGCATCCCGCCCGGGGCCGGGACGGACAACCCCCTGGGCGTCCGTCCCGGCCCGGCCACGGGGTTCAGGAACCGTCGGCCGTGAGGTCCGCGCGGACCTCGTGGGCGGCCGCGACGAGGTTCTCCAGACTGGCGCGGGTCTCGGTCCAGCCACGGGTCTTCAGGCCGCAGTCGGGATTGACCCAGAGCCGCTCGGCGGGAATGGCCCGGAGCCCCTTGCGCAGCAGTGCGGCCGCCTCCTCGGCGCTGGGGACGCGCGGGGAGTGGATGTCCCAGACGCCGGGACCCGCCTCACGAGGGTAGCCGTGCTCGGCGAGCTCGTCCGCGACCTGCATGTGGGAGCGGGCGGCCTCCAGGCTGATGACGTCGGCATCGAGGTCGTCGATGGCCTGGACGATGTCGCCGAACTCCGCGTAGCACATGTGGGTGTGGATCTGGGTGTCCGGCCGGACACCGCTGGTGGTGAGCCGGAAGGACTCGGTGGCCCAGGCGAGGTACTCCGCGTGGTCGGCGGCCCGCAGCGGGAGGGTCTCGCGCAGGGCCGGCTCGTCGACCTGGATGACCGAGGTGCCGGCCGCCTCCAGGTCGCCCACCTCGTCGCGCAGGGCGAGTGCCACCTGGCGGGCGGTGTCGCCGAGGGGCTGGTCGTCGCGTACGAAGGACCAGGCGAGCATGGTGACCGGGCCGGTCAGCATGCCCTTGACCGGCTTGGTCGTCTGCGCCTGGGCGTACGAGGTCCAGCGCACGGTCATCGGCTCGGGGCGGGAGATGTCCCCGGCCAGCACCGGCGGGCGGACGTAGCGGGTGCCGTAGGACTGCACCCAGCCGTGCTGGGTGGCGAGGTACCCCGTCAGCTGCTCGGCGAAGTACTGCACCATGTCGTTGCGTTCGGGTTCGCCGTGCACCAGGACGTCGATCCCGGTCTTCTCCTGGAAGGAGAGGACCTCGCGGATCTCGTCCTTGATCCGCTCCTCGTACCCGGCGGCGTCGATGCGCCCGGCACGCAGACCGGCGCGCGCGGTGCGCAGCTCGTTCGTCTGCGGGAACGACCCGATGGTGGTCGTGGGCAGCAGGGGCAGGCCCAGGTGGGCGCGCTGCGCGACGGTCCGCCGCGCGTACGGCTGTGAGCGGCGTCCGTCCGCGTCGGTGACGGCGCCGGTACGGGCGCGGACGGCCGGGTCGTGGGTGATGGCGGAGCCGGCGCGGGAGGCGAGGTCGGCGCGGTTGGCGGCGAGTTCGGCGGTGATGGCGTCCGTGCCCTGGGCGAGGCCGCGGGCGAGGGTGGTGATCTCGGTGGTCTTCTGGCGGGCGAAGGCGAGCCAGCGGCGGATCTGCGGATCGATGTCGCGTTCGGCGTTGGCGTCCAGCGGGACGTGCAGGAGGGAGCAGGACGCGGCGACGTCCACCCGGTCGGCGAGGCCCAGGAGGGTGCCGAGGGTGGTCAGGGACCTCTGGTAGTCGTTGATCCAGATGTTGCGGCCGTTGACCACACCTGCGACGAGCCGCTTGCCGGGCAGGCCGCCGACGGCGGCGAGGTCGGCGAGGTTCGCGGCGGCGCCCTCGGTGAAGTCCAGCGCGAGGCCCTCGACGGGCGCGGCGGCGAGCACCTGGAGGGCGTCGCCGAGCCGGTCGAAGTAGGAGGCGACGAGCAGCTTGGGCCGGTCGGTCGGTGCGCCGAGCTCCCGGTAGGCGCGGGCGGCGGCGTTCAGGTCGGCCGGGGTACGGTCCTGGACCAGGGCGGGCTCGTCCAGCTGCACCCACTCGGCGCCGGCGGCGTGCAGGTCCGCCAGGACCTGGGCGTAGACGGGCAGCAGCCGGTCGAGCAGGGTCAGGGGCTGGAAGTCGGCGGCCACGCCCGGGGCGGGCTTGGCCAGCAGCAGGTAGGTGACGGGGCCGACCAGGACCGGGCGGGCCGTGTGGCCCAGCGCGAGCGCTTGTGTCAGCTCGGCGACCTGCTTGGTGGAGTCGGCGGTGAAGACGGTGTCCGGGCCGAGTTCGGGGACGAGGTAGTGGTAGTTGGTGTCGAACCACTTCGTCATCTCCAGCGGGGCGACGTCCTGGGTGCCCCGGGCCATCGCGAAGAAGCCGTCGAGCGCGTCCGCCTCGACGGCCGCGCGGTGCCGCTCGGGAACGGCGCCGACCATGACACTGGTGTCCAGGACGTGGTCGTAGTACGAGAAGTCACCGGTCGGCACCTCGGTGATGCCGGCGTCGGCCAGCTGCTGCCAGTTCGAACGGCGGAGGTCGGCGGCGGTCTGCCGGAGGGCGTCGGCGGTGACGCGGCCCTTCCAGTAGCCCTCGATGGCCTTCTTCAGTTCGCGGTTCTGTCCCTGGCGGGCGTAGCCGTAAACGGTGGCTCGTGCTGCCGCGGTCGCGGGCTTCGCTGTCACGGAACTCTCCTTCGCGAGATGTGTCCTGAACATCCCGCGGACGGGACGCGGACGCGAAGGGAACGACAGAACGGGCGGCCCACGTCGCGGAAGATGCCGCACGTGCCGCTCGTTGTGTACGCCGACCCGCCCACGAGGTCACCGGAATGGCCGCATGCGAACGGTCGCGTGCGGGCAACGGGCAGGTCTTCGGACTCGCGGGCACGCCTGCCGGTCTCCCGGCGGGCACCTACTGGCCGTCGCTTCCCAGGACCGTTGTCCGGTCCCAGTGCGTATGACGGCGGTCGTTCCCGCTCACCGCTGCGGGGCAGTCCCGGATTCCCACCGGGTTCCCTCTTACGACGCATCCCGCCTGGCGGACGGGGCGAACCAGCTGCGGAAACCACCCTAGGCGGACTCGCCGGAGCGTGACTAAAGCCGTCCACATGCCGGACCGCGAAAATGAGACAGCCCAGCCGTACCGCTCGGCCGGCAAAGCGGCCGGGCGGTACGGCAGTTCGCCGCGGAGTCGTTGCCGCGGGCGAGCACGAGCCGGTCCGACAGCGCCTCCAGCCGGTCGGCGTCCGGGGCGTAGGACATGAAGGCGGCACGATCCGCCCGACGGAGCAAGGGAGGTCGGCCATCGTCCGCCCGGCGCGTGCCGCGGCCTGCGGCGGAAGCTCGACCGGTGCCTGCGGCCCGGCGGCGTCGCCGGTCGCCCGTGCGGCCGGACGTGACGCGCGTCCGGCCGCACGGTCTCGTGCCGGGCGGGTCAGACGATGTCCTCGGCGATCTCCGCCTGTTCGCGGGCGTTGCCGTAGGCCGACGGGGTGCCGTACGAGCGGCGGGCGACGTACCACCAGACGCTGGCCAGGACCAGGACCACCGCCAGGGCGATCACGGCGTAGTTCATGGAGTCGATGGTGACCGGGGACTTCTGGGGCAGGCAGAAGAGGACGGTGACGAGCGCCACCCAGACGACGGCGATCCAGCCGATCGGCTTGCTCCAGCGGCCCAGGCTCCAGGGGCCGGGCTCGAAGCGGTTGCCGGCGCGCAGGCGAAGGTAGATCGGGATGGCGTAGGCCGGGGTGATGCCGATGACGTTGATGGCGGTCACGGCCCCGTAGGCGGTGGCGGAGTACAGCGACGGCAGGGCCAGTACGCCCGCTACGGCGACCGCGAGCCAGACGGCCGGTACCGGCGTCTGGGTCCGGCTGCTGACCTTGCGCCACAGCGCGGAGCCGGGCAGTGCGTTGTCACGGCTGAACGCGAAGACCATCCGGCTCGCGGCGGCGACCTCGGCGTTGCCGCAGAAGAGCTGCGCGACGATGACGACGAGGAGCAGGGCGGTGGCGCCGCCCGAGCCCAGCGCGTCGATGAAGATCTGGGCGGGCGGGACGCCGGTGGCGCTGCCCTGGACGGCCGCGTAGTCCTGGATGGCGAAGGTGAGGCCGGCGAGCAGGGCGAAACCGGCTATCCAGGAGACCCAGATGGCCCGGACGATGCCCTTGGCGGCGGAGACGGACGCGTTGGAGGTCTCCTCCGAGAGGTGCGCGGAGGCGTCGTAGCCGGAGAAGGTGTACTGGGCGAGCAGCAGGCCGACCGCCGCCACGTAGAACGGGTTGGCCCAGCCGGTGTCGTTGACGAACTCGGTGAAGACGAACGAGGCCGACTGGTGGTTGTCGGGTACGAAGGCCAGGGCGCCGACGATCACGGCGACACCGCCCAGGTGCCACCAGACGCTGATGGAGTTGAGCACGCTGACGAGGCGGACGCCGAAGAGGTTGAGCGCGGCGTGCAGCAGCAGGATGCACAGGAAGATCAGGAAGGTCGAGCCGGGGGTGGGCACGAACCCGAAGCGCAGGTTGAGGAAGGCGCCGGTGAACAGGGCCGCGCCGTAGTCGATCCCGGCGATGGCGCCGAGCAGGCCGAGCAGGTTGAGCCAGCCCGTGTACCAGCCCCAGCGGCGTCCGCCGAGCCGGTCGGCCATGTAGTAGAGCGCCCCGGAGGTGGGGTAGGCGCTGGTCACCTCCGCCAGGGCGAGGCCCACGCAGAGCACGAAGAGGCCGACGCCGACCCAGCCCCACAGCATCACGGCCGGGCCGCCGGAGCCCATGCCGAAGCCGTAGAGGGTCATGCAGCCGGAGAGGACGGATATGACCGAGAAGCTGATGGCGAAGTTGCCGAAGCCGCCCATCCGGCGGGCGAGCACGGGCTGGTAGCCGAGTTCCCTGAGCCGTTGTTCCTCGTCCTGCTGGGGTGGGGCCTTGCGATCCGGGCGGGCTGCCCATTCGGTTCTGGACACGGCGGTACCTCCGGGGGTCTGTGGAGCACGGGGGACGGTGGAGCCTGGGGGTGTGGGTGGAGCGAGCGGGGCCGTGCCGTGGGGAAGGAGGCGGGGGTCAGTTCCGGCCGGCCAGGCTGCGAGACCTGGCCTGCAGGAACACCTCCTCGGCGAGGGCGCGGTCGGCCGGGTCACGGGTCCGCTGGGCCCATGGCACGGTGGTCCAGTAAGGCCCGATGGTGTCGAAGACCCGGGCCGCCTCCTCGAACTGGAGGGCTCCCCACAGGGCATGGGCGAGCTGGTTCAGATCGAGCGGGGAGGCGCGCGGCAGGTCGGCGTGGTGGAACCAGGTGTCCATCGCGTGCAGGGCGTCGCGGACGGCGTCCTCCGCGACCCAGTGCAGGTCGAGTGCCCGCTCCTGGCCCCGTTCGCGCCGGTAGCGCTCGACCCTTACGTACAGCGGCAGGACGTGCAGGGGAGATCCCGGGGGTGCGGAACCGGCCGCCCAGTGCACGAAGTTGGCCGCCTCGGAGAGCGGTCCGGGCGTGCCCGCGTACACGAACTGGAGCATGCGGTGGTACGCCTCGCGGTTGTGCGGGTCGCGCTTGTCGGCCTCCGCGAGGATGCCCCAGGGGCCCGGGGGCAGCATCGGGCCGGGTGGCGCGATCCGGTGCTCGGCCATCTGCCGGTGGTCGTCGAGGAGGGCGAGGGCGAGCAGGCAGACCCAGGGCACGGGGTCGGCGGGGCTGATGCCGGCGGCCTCCCGGCAGGTTTCCCAGGCCTCCTGCCACAGCTCACCGGTGCGGGGGTGTCCGGCCCGGTGGGCGCGGACGGCCCGCTCGACGGTGACGCGCGTGTGCATCACGAGTGCGGCGACGCTGTTCGGTTCCTCGGCCCGCCAGGCCTTGACCACGTCGGATCCGGCGGAGACGGCGGCGAGGACCTGGGTGCGCTGGGTCCACAGCCCCCAGCCGTCGGTGCGTTCGAGTAAGCGCGCCATCGACACCCAACGCCCGCTGCGCACGTCCTGGGCGGCGGAACGCAGCTCGTTGTCGTGGCCGGCCGGATGGTAGACGGGCCGGAAATCGCTGCCCGCCATCACCTCGTCCCGGGCGACGGGCGGCGACGGCGGCCCGGTCGGGCGTGTGCTGCGGTGGTCCTGATCATCAGTCCTCGGATCGCATGGAGGGTGGGTCGATCCGGTGCTCGGCCGCCGCGCTGCAGCCTTGCCCGGTGCCAGGGATGCGTGAACCATGCGAGAACTGTTCGGCGAACCCCCGCCGTTGACCCACGGTCGATGTCGCTGCCCGTTGATCGGCGATCACTATAGAGCGATCGTGAGCATTCGCACCCAGAATCTTGTTCGAACGCAAGTATCAAGCCAGGAGCGAGATGTGATTATGCGTCAGTGGCGCGAAACCGGCGCAGGACTGTCGCGGGCGGATCTTGACGGGCGACGTCCGCTGGTGAAGGCTTCCGACCGATGTTCGATCACGGTGACACCAGGGACGGAGCGGTGATGACGGGCCCGGTGCTCGCTGTCGATCAAGGTACCTCGGGGACCAAGGCGCTCGTCGTCTGTCCGGTACGCGGGGTCATCGGCTCCGGATCCGCCCCCGTACGGCCCCGCTACCTGCCGGGCGGCCGCGTCGAGGTCGCCCCCGGCGAGCTGCTGAACTCGGTCGTCGACGCCGGACGCGCCGCGCTGGCGGCGGCCGGCGAGCCCGTGGTGGCGGTGGGCCTCGCCAACCAGGGCGAGACCGTACTCGCCTGGGACCCGGCGACCGGCGAGCCGCTGACCGACGCGATCGTCTGGCAGGACCGGCGCGCCGAACAGCTCTGCACCGAACTGGCCCCGCACGCAGCGGCATTGCGGGAGACGACCGGCCTCCCGCTCGATCCGTACTTCGCCGCCCCCAAGATGGCCTGGATACGCCGCCACCTGACCAGGCGCGGCGTCGTGACCACCAGCGACGTGTGGCTCGTGCACCGCCTCACCGGCGCCTTCGTCACCGACGCGGCGACCGCCGGCCGCACCCAGCTGCTCGACCTCGACACCACCCGCTGGTCGGACGTGGCACTCGACGCCTACGGCCTCACGGGCGAACGGCTGCCGGAGGTCGTCGACGCGGACACCCACGTCGGCACCACCACCGCCTTCGGTCCCGAACTGCCCCTGACGGGACTGCTCGTCGACCAGCAGGCCGCCCTGCTCGCCCAGAGCGTCACCGAGACCGGCACCGCCAAGTGCACCTACGGCACCGGCGCGTTCCTGCTCGCGCAGACCGGCCCGCGCCCCCTGCGCAGTACCTCCGGGCTGGTCGGCTGCGTCGCCTGGCGGCTCGCCGGCCGGACCAGCTACTGCCTCGACGGGCAGGTGTACACGGCCGCCTCCGCCGTGCGCTGGCTCACCGACCTCGGGGTGATCTCCGGCGCCGCGGACATCGACAGCGTGGGCGGGAGCGTCCCGGACGCGGGTGGCGTCACCTTCGTCCCGGCGCTCGCCGGGCTCGCCGCTCCGTGGTGGCGGGGCGACCTGCGGGGCTCCGTCACCGGTCTGGGCCTCGACACCACCGCCGGGCACCTGGTGCGCGCCCTGTGCGACGGCGTCGCCGCCCAGGTGGCGGAACTCGCGGACGCCGTCGCCGCCGACCTCGGCGCCCCGCTCGCCGCCCTGCGCGTCGACGGCGGGCTGACCCGCTCCGCGCTGCTCATGCAGGCCCAGGCCGACCTGCTCGGGATCCCCGTCGAGGTGTCGGCGCTGCCCGACGTCACCGCGCTCGGCGTTGCCGCCGTCGCCCGGCTCGGACTCGACCCCTCGCTCACCCTCTCCGAGGCCGTCCCGCAGTGGAAGCCGTCCGCCGTCTACGAGCCGCGCGCCGACCCGGCGGACGCGGCCGGGCGCCGTACGCGGTTCCGCGCGGCGGTGTCGGCGCTGCTCGCGGAAGCACCGGCGTGAGCGTCACCGCCGTCACCACCGCCGCGACCACCTCCGCCGCAACCACCACCGTCACCACCGGCGGCGCCCTGCCCGGCGGGGAGTACGACGTCACGGTCGTCGGCGCCGGCGTGGTGGGCTCGGCGATTGCCCGCGAACTGGCCCGGCTGCCCCTGCGGATCGCCCTGGTCGACGCGTCCGACGACGTCGGCAACGGCACCTCGAAGGCCAACACCGCCATCCTGCACACCGGTTTCGACGCGGTGCCCGGCACCCTGGAGTCCCGGCTCGTCCGGGAGGGACACCGGCTGCTCTCCGCGTACGCCGCCGAGAGCGGCATCCCGGTGGAGCCGCTCGGGGCGCTCCTCGTCGCCTGGGACGAGGAGCAGCGGGCCGCGCTGCCCGGCCTCGCCGACAAGGCCGTCCGTAACGGGTACCGCGCGGCACGCATCGCCCCGGCCGAGGAGGTCCGGGCCCGCGAGCCGGAGCTCGGGCCCGGTGTGCTGGGCGCGCTCGACGTACCGGGCGAGTCCGTCATCTGCCCCTGGACGACCACCCTCGCGTACGCGACGCAGGCCGTGCGCGCCGGTGTCGCCCTCCACCTCGGCTGCCGTGTGCACCACATCACCCCGGGCGACGTGCACACCCTGGCCACGAGCCGGGGCCCGCTGCGCACCCGGCACCTGGTCAACGCGGCCGGCCTGTACGCCGACGAGATCGACCGGCTCCTCGGTCACGCGGACTTCACCGTGACACCCCGCCGCGGCCAGCTGATCGTCTTCGACGAGCTCGCCCGCGGCCTGGTACGGCACATCCTGCTCCCGGTACCGGGCGCCCTCGGGAAGGGGGTCCTCGTGGCGCCGACGGTGTACGGGAACGTCATGCTCGGTCCGACCGCCGAGGACCTCGACGACAAGACGGACACCGGATCGACCGCCGAAGGGCTCGCGCTGCTGCGGGAGAAGGGCCGGCGGATCCTGCCGGCCCTCCTGGACGAGGAGGTCACCGCCGTCTACGCCGGCCTGCGGGCCGCCACCGGCGACGACGACTACGCGATCCGGGCCCACCCCGCGCAGCGGTACGTCACCGTGGGCGGGATCCGCTCGACGGGCCTGACGGCCTCGATGGCGATCGCCGCCCACGTGGTGGAACTGCTCGCCGACGGCGGTCTGCCGGTGGCGGGCGCGCGGGACCTGGAGCCGGTCCGGATGCCGAACCTGGGCGAGGCGTTCCCCCGGCCGTACCGCGACGCGGAGTTGATCGCGCGGGACCCGGAGTACGGCCGGATCGTCTGCCACTGCGAGCGCGTGACCCGCGGGGAGATCCGCGACGCGCTGGCCCAGACCGTACCGCCCGGCTCGCTCGACGGCCTGCGGCGGCGCACCCGCGCACGGGGCGGCCGCTGCCAGGGCTTCCACTGCGGGCCCGCCGTCCGTGCGCTGTTCGAGGAGGCCCGCAGGTGAACCGCGACCGCACGGTCGACGTCCTCGTCGTCGGCGCCGGCCCCGCCGGGCTGGCCCTGGCCGCCCGCCTCGCCACCGCGGGCGCGGGCCACGTGGAGGTCCTGGAGCGCGAGGAGGACGCGGGCGGGGTGCCCCGGCACTGCCACCACGGAGGCTTCGGGGGCCCCGTACGCCCCTGGCTCACGGGACCGGCATACGCACGGCGGGCCGTGCGGGCGGCGGTCGAGGCCGGGGCCACCGTCCGTACCGGTGTCACCGCCACCGGCTGGGCGGGCCCGCTGTCCCTGGAGACCACGAGCCCGGCGGGCCCGGAGCGGATCACGGCCCGGGCCGTCGTCCTCGCCACGGGCGCCCGGGAGCGCCCCCGCAGCGCCCGGCTGGTGCCGGGCTCCCGCCCGGCCGGTGTGATGACCACCGGGGAGCTCCAGCAGGCGGTGCACCTCTACGGCCAGGACGTCGGCCGACGGGCGGTGGTGGTGGGCGCCGAGCCGGTGGCCCGCCACGCCGTACGCACCCTGCGCCGGGCGGGTGCCGAGGTGGTGGCCGTGGTCACGGAGCGCTCCCGCGGCGCCGCCGTGCCGGGAGTCCCGCTGCTCACGGCCACGACGGTGGGCGAACTGCGCGGCCGGGGCCGCCTGTCGGGCGTGGCCGTGCGCCACGAGGACGGCCGCTCGGGGGTCCTCGCCTGCGACACGGTCGTCTTCACCGGCGACTGGATCCCGGACCACGAGCTGGCGCGCCGCGGCGGCGTCGCCCTGGACCCGGGGACGCGCGGTCCCTCCGTCGACGCGTCCTTCCGTGCGTCGGTGCCGGGGGTCTTCGCGGTCGGCAACGCCCTGCACGGCGTCGAGCCCGCCGCCGCGGCCGCGGCGGCGGGCGCCGCCGCCGCGGTCCCGGTCCTGGACCACCTCTCGGGTGCGCCGTGGCCGGAGCCCGGTCCGCCGCTGACCGTCCGGGCCCCGCTGCTGTGGGTGGCCCCGAACCGCCTCACGTGCCCCACGGACCTCGCGGGGCGGCCGCTGCTGCTGCGGTCCGGGGAGCCGCTGACCAACCCGGTGGTGACGGCCGCCCAGGACGGCCGGCTGCTGTGGAGACGGCGCCACCCGGGCCGGGTGTCGCCGTCGCGGTCGCTGCGGCTCGCACCGGGATGGACGTACCGGGTCGATCGGGCGGGCGGTCCGGTCGTGCTGGGCCTCGGCTGACGGCGGCCCGCCCGGTGCGCCCACCACGCGGCGACGGCCACGGGGGCCGATGATGGGTGGTGTCCCGGTACCGATCACCGGAACCGATCACCGGGACCGAGGTGGGTTGCCGATGCGCCGCAGCACCCCCGACGACGCCGGGCGCCGAAGCCGACGGCCTCAGCTCCTGCGACGACCGCTCGGTACGTGGACGGCCGTGGGGGTCACGGTGGGCGTCCTCGCCGCCGCCAATGTGGCCGTGCACCTGTGGTCGGGCCTGTGGGGCGTACTGACGGCCCTCGTCGTCAGCGGCCTGCTGCTCGGTGTGCTCCGCGCGGCGGGCGGGACCCTCGCGGACGCCGGCCTGGCTCCCGGCACGTACGCCCGCGGTGCCCGGTGGGCGCTGGCCCTGATCGGCCTGGTCGGTGTCGTCTACCTGGCCGGGGCCCTGCTGCCGGCCACCCGGGGGCTGTTCGAGGACCAGCGGTACGCCGGGATGGACGGGGGCGAGGTGCTGCTGCGCGCCATCGTACTGGTGCCCCTCGGCACGGTTCTGGTGGAGGAGATCGCCTTCCGCGGCGTGCTCTACGGTCTGGTGCGCCGCGCCCGCGGGGCGGTGTGGGCGACCGTCGTGTCGAGCCTGCTGTTCGGGCTGTGGCACGTGCTCCCGTCGCTGCATCTGGCGACCGCGAAGCCGGCCGTGGGCACGGTCGTCGGCCAGTCGGCGCTCGGAGCCGTTCTGGCGGTGCTGGGTGCCGTGCTGTTCACGACGGCAGCGGGCGTCCTGTTCTGCGAACTGCGCCGCCGCAGCGACAGCCTGCTGGCTCCGATCGGCCTGCACTGGGCGGTCAATGCGCTCGGCTACCTCTTCGGCTTCCTGCTCCGCTGACCGAACTGCGCCGGCCGCCCGCGCTCACTGCGGCGGCGAGACGATGTTCCTCAGCCGGTCCAGGTCCTGCGCCGTGAACCCGTCGGGCCGCATCACGGCGTTCCACGCATCGACGTACGCGGCCTTGTACGTGTGACCGTGGCCGTCCGGCACACCCGTGGAGAACGGCAGGTCGGCGGTGACCTGCCAGAAGGTCACGAACGGGATCCACACCATCGCGCCGAGCACGTCCGAGCCGGGCGCCTCCCCGATCCAGTCGGGCTCGGACAGGGCCAGTCGCGGGCTCCACCAGACGATCGGGTCGGACGGGTGCATGAGGTAGAGGACCCGCGTGCCGTCCCACGGCCGGTCCGCCGGAGGCATCCCGGCGGCCGGATCGTCGGTGAACCGCACGGTCCGGCCGTCCCGGAAGACGGGCTCGATCTCGGGACTGCCCGGGTCGCGGTCGTCGCTGAACTCGCGGAACAGGGTGTTGAAGTTGGGCGGGCCGGCGAACAGCGTGCCGGCGGTGCGGTTGCGCAGGTCGTACTCCCCGCTGAAGGCCGTCTCGCCGCCGAACGACCCCAGGCTCTCACCCGCCACGAACAGCCGCGGGCGCCGGTCCTGCGGCAGCTTGGACCACTTGTCGTAGACCGCGTCGAAGAGGTCGCGGCCGGCCTCGCGCGCCTTGGACTGGTCGACGAGGTACGACATCCACGAGGGCAGGTACGAGTACTGGATCGCCACGCTGGCGGAGTCGCCATTGCCGAGGTACTCGAACGAGTCCACGGCGGCGGGATCCACCCAGCCGCTGCCCGTGGTGGTCATCACGAGCAGGTTCTCGCGCTCGAAGCCGCCCGCCCGTTCGAGGTCCGCGACGGCCCGCTCCGCCCGGGTCTCCGTGCTGTCGGAGGTCTCCAGTCCGGCGTAGGCCCGGACGGGCTCCTGCGCCGTGCGGTGGGTGAACGCGCCGATCTCCTGGGCCGTCGGTCCCTTGCCGGTGAACGCCCGGCCCTCCCTGCCCAGCGAGTCCCAGGGCACCAGCGAGCCGGGCCCGCCCGAACGCAGGGACGACGTGGGCTGGTGCACGCCTTCCGGGGTTTCGGTGTCACGCAGCGAGAAGGCCTCGTTGGCGGCGTTCACGAAGCCGGACAGCAGCAGCCCGGAGAACGCGGCCCACGCCAGCCCCACCACCAGAATCCAGCCGACCACCCGTGCCGCCCGCCGGCCGATCCAGCGCCCGAGCAGGTCGGCGGCCCAGTGGTAAAGGGCCCGTAGTCCCCGCCCGGCCATGAGCAGGAGCAGGAAGACGAGAGCCGCGACGAACGGGCAGGCGACAACGGTGAGGACGTTGTGGTCGGTGACCCCCATGAGTCGGCGGATCTCGTGCTGCCAGTACTGGCCGAGCCCGAAGGCGACGCCGAAGAGCACGACCGCGCCGACCGCCAGGACCGGCCAGGACCGGCGCGAGGGCGTACGCGCGTCCCGGTCGGCGAAGGCGCGCCACACGAAGGCGGCGACCAGGCCCAGCCCGTAGCCGATGGCCGCGCTGATGCCGCACACCAGACCCTGGAGTACGCCGCCACGGGGGAGCAGTGACGGGGTGAAGGACAGGCACGCCAGCAGGAGCGCGCCCCAACAGCCGGGCAGCGTCAGGCGGGGCAACCAACGGTACGTGCGCGGAGCCGGTCCGTCCGAGGAAGGAACCGGCTGGTCATCGGTCATGGCGACCTCCGTGGACATCGTCCCCCCGCCCGGTCCCTCCTGCCATCCGGAGCCGGCGGCCCCGGCCGTTCACCCCTCGCCGGGGGGCCGTTCGGACGGAGCGGGAGGGGTCCACTGCGCTCCGGTGCGCAGCCGGAACGCGGCGACGGCGGCCTCCACGGTGGGGAAGAAGTGCCGGGGATCGATGGTCCGGGTGAGTTCGTACCGCTCGATCTTGTGCCGCACGGGGTCCTTGAGCTCGGCGAACACGAGGTGCACGTCCTTCGCGTTGAGCGCCTCGTCGAGCTCCTCCAGGATGTCGGCGGCGGTGGTGTCCACATCGGTCATCGGCTCGGCGGCGACCACGATCCAGCTCGGCCGCGGATCGGCGGCCGCCAGCCGGCGGACCTGGTCCCGGAAGGTCTTGGCGTTGGCGAAGAAGAGCGGTGCGTCGAACCGGTAGATCACCAGGCCCGGCAGCCGGTCGGCCCGCGGGTACGAACTGACGTCGTGGTAGCCCTCCAGGCCCGGCACCCGTCCGAGCACGGTGGCGTACGGCCACCAGGCGCGCCGGAAGACGTTGAGGACCGACAGGGCCACGGCGATGGCGATCCCGGGCAGCACACCGAGCAGGGCCACGCCGGCGAAGGCCGCGAAGCACAGCAGGAACTCCGCCCGGCGCTGGCGCCACAGCCGCACGGCCCCCGGGATGTCGGCCAGCGACAGCGACGCGGTGATGACCACGGCGGCCAGGGCCGGCTGGGGGAGGTTGCGGAACAGGCCCGGCGCCAGCACGAGCATGAGGACGATGAGCGCCGCTCCGACGACGCCGGTGAGCTGGCTCCTGGCCCCCGCCCGCTCCGCCACCGCCGTCCGGGACCCGCTGGTGCTGACGGGGAAGCCCTGGAAGAGCGCGGCCGCCAGGTTGGCCGCGCCGACGCCCGCCATCTCCTGGTTGCCGCGTACCTCCTGTCCCGTACGCGCCGCGAAGGCGGACGCGTTGGAGATCGTGTCGGCCAGGGACACCAGAGCGATGCCCAGCGCACCGCCGAGCAGCGGCACGAGGTCGGCCGCCCGTACGTCGGGGATCGTGAACGGCGGGAAACCCTCGGGCAGTACGCCGACCAGGCCGACGCCGTGTGCGCCGAGGTCGAGGACGGTGGTCGCGGCGATCGCCAGGACCACCATCACGAGCACCGCCGGGATCTTCGGCAGGAAGCGCTGCAGGACCAGGATCAGGGCGATCCCGCCGAGGCCCACGGCGGCAGCGGCCGGCACCGTCGCCCCGTCGGCGAGTTGCTGCACCAGGCCGACGCACTCGCCGATCAGGCTGTCCGCCTCGACCTTGAAGCCGAGCAGCTTGGGCAGCTGGCCGACCAGAATGGTCAGGGCCAGCCCGTTCATGTAGCCGATCATCGTGGGTTTGGAGATCAGGTCGGCGATGAAGCCGAGCTTCGCCACCGAGGCCAGGATCATGATGGCCGCCACCATGAGCGCGAGCATCGACGCCAGCGCGACGGCCCGGTCGGGGTCCCCGTCGGCCGCCACGAGCGGCAGCACGGTCGCGGCGATCATCGGCCCGAGCGAGGAATCCGGGCCCAGCACCAGGATCCGGGACGGACCGAACACCGCGTATCCGAGCAGGCAGAGGATCGTCGTGTACAGGCCGGTGATCGCCGGCAGGCCCGCCAGCTCGGCGTACGCCATTCCCTGCGGCACCAGCAGCGTGGTCAGGACGACCCCCGCGACCAGGTCCTTGGACAGCCATGCGCGCCGGTACGACGAGACCGCGCGGATCCCCGGCACGGAGCGCAGGCGGGCGAGCACCCCGTGGCTGTCCGCCTGTCCGGTCACGGACCTGGTCACGGACCCGCCTTCCTCAGGCGGCCTTCGACCGGCGGGCCACGAGCTTGCCCAGTTCCCACACGAGCAGCAGCGCGAGGGCGGCCAGCAGCGCCCAGCCGAACTGCCGCGCGTCGATCTCGGTCGTCCCGAGGATGCGCCGGAAGCCGTCCAGCTGGGTCACCAGCACGGACAGCGCCACCTGGGCCAGGGCGACCCAGTTCATCTGCTTGCTGTCGAAGGTCGACGTCGTCAGCACGGAATCCGTCTCGCTGCGGCACTCGAACGCCGCGACGATCAGGCACAGCGAGAAGGCGGTGAAGGCGATCGACTGGCCCGTCGCGGTGCTCCCGTAGCGGCTCTCGCCGAGCTGGATCAGCCCGAGCAGGAGGACGGTGATGGCCAGTCCGCCCAGCCCGACCGTGACCAGCACGGGCCGCGTCAGCACCGATTCCCCGCGCGGCCGCGGTCTGCGCCGCATGAGTCCGGCGCTCTCGCGGTCGAAGCCGAGCGCGAAGCCGAACGAGGCGTTGACGACGAAGTGGATCCACAGCACCTGCGGCGGGGTGAAGGGCTCGCCCGCGGCGATGTTGAAGACGGTGGCCCCGAGGAACGTCAGCACGAAGGTGACCAGCAGGAGCAGGACGAACCGGATGTACTTGGTCAGGTTGTCGTAGATCGTCCGGCCCTGCTCCACGGCGTAGACGATGGTCGCGAAGTTGTCGTCGGAGAGGATCATGCGACCGGCGTTCTTCGCCACGTCCGTGCCACTGCCCATGGCGATACCGATGTCGGCGGCCTTGATGGCGGGCGCGTCGTTGACGCCGTCCCCGGTCATCGCCACGACCTCGCCCTTCTTCTTGAGCGTGTTCGCGAGCAGCACCTTGTGCTCCGGCGCGACCCGCCCCACCACCCCGATCCCCTCGATGCGGGCGAGCTGTTCCTCCTCGCTCATGGCGGCGAACTCGGAGCCGAGCACCGCCTCGCCGGGGATGCCGATCTGCCGGGCGATCGCCGCCCCGGTCGTGACGTCGTCCCCGGTCACCAGGCGGACCCGGATGTGTGCCGCCTGCGCGTCGGCCACCGCGGCCCGGGCCTCCTCACGGGGCGGATCGACCATGCCGACGAGACTGGTCATCCGCAGCCCGGTGACGTACGCGAGCAGGTCGCCGTCCGGATCGAAGCCGTCCGGGTCCAGGTCACGCATGGCCGCGGCCATCACCCGGCGCCCCTCGCCGCCCATCCGCTCGCTCTCCTCCTCCGCCCGGCGGAGCAGATCGGCGTCCCAGGGGACGCTCTCGCCCGCCGCGAGCGCGGTGGCGGCCCGCGCCATGACCGCCGGGCCCGCTCCCTTGACGAAGCAGCGCACGACCGGCCGCCCGGAGGCGTCGACCGCCGAGTGGAAGGTGGCCATCAGCTTGTACTCGGGGTCGAACGGGAGGGTGGCGAGCCGGGGCAGCGCGTCCCTTGTGGCATCGGTGTCCAGGCCGGCCTTGTGCGCGAGCACCAGCAGCGCGCCCTCGGTGGGATCGCCCACCACCGCGCCGTCCACCAGCTTGGCGTCACTGGCCACCACATAGGGCAGGATCGCGTCCTCGATCCCGGCGGCGGACCCGGCGGCGTGATGGACCTTGCCCTCGAGTCCGTAGCCCGTGCCCGAGACCGTGTACCGGTCGGTCGGGCTCAGCACCTCCACGGCGGTCATCTGGTTCATCGTCAGGGTGCCGGTCTTGTCCGAGTTGATCGCCGAGGTGAACGCCAGTGTCTCCACCGACGGCAGCTCCTTCACGATGGCGTTCCGCTTCGCCAGGTTCAGGCTCCCGACGGACAGGATCGCCTGGGTCACCGTCGGCAGGGCCTCGGGGATCGCCGCGATGGCCAGCGAGACGGCGCTGACGAACAGCACGTCCCAGGCCTGGTCCCGCTGGCGTCCCAGGGCGAACATCACGACCATGGTGAGGCCCGCCGCCGCCGTGATCCACAGGGTCAGCCGGTCGAGCTCCCTGGTCAGCGGCGGCACTTCCTTCTCGGTGGCCGCCAGCATCCCGGAGATCTTGCCGAGCTCGGTGTCCGCACCGGTCGCGGTGACGACCATGACACCGCTGCCGTGGGTGACCGGGGTGTTCATGAACGCCGTGTTGGTCCGGTCGCCGGGCGAGAGACGGCTGCCCGCCAGCGCGCCGGTCTCCTTCGCGGCGGGCACGCTCTCGCCGGTGAGCGCCGACTCGTCGATCTGCAGGGCGCTGGCCTCGACGAGACGTCCGTCGGCCGGCACCTGGTCCCCGGCGGAGATGAGCACGACATCTCCCGCGACGAGCAGTTCGGCGGGGATCTCGGCCTCCGTGCCGTCCCTGCGCACCCGCGCCGTCGCCTTCATCATCGACTTCAGCGCGTTCATGGCGCTCTCGGCCTTGCCCTCCTGGCGCAGACCCACGACCGCGTTCAGCAGGGTCAGCACGATCAGCAGGATCGCGGTGGTCCACTCCTGGATGACCAGCGAGACGATCGCCGCGGCCACGAGGACGAGCTGCATGTAACTGCGGTACTGCGCGAGGAACCGGCGCCAGGCGGGAGTGCGCTGCTCCTCGGGCAGCGCGTTCGGGCCGTGCGCGGCCAGGAGTTCGGCGGCCTGCGCGGCGGACAGGCCGACCGCGGGATCGACACCGAACGCCGCCACGACCTCCTCGGGGGAGCGCGCGTACCAGTCGGCCCCGGCATTCCGGGACCGTTCCGCCGGGGAATCCGACCGCACCGTCATGGTTGTGCCTCCGATCCGGGGCCGCGGACGCATCCGGGCCGGCCGTGCGCAGTCCGAGGGCCGCTAGCGACGCTTCTTCCTGCCCCTGCCCCTGCGCCTCCCCCTGCCCCTGGCCCTGCCCTCGTCCCCGTGCCCGCCGGACCGGGCCCCCGACGGATGCCGGGCGGCGTACGGATCGGCCGGCGCCCCGGCGGGGGCCTCCCGCTCCAGGCCCCGTTTCGCGACGAGGAGGTCCTTGCGCGCCTCCTCCGCCACCTCGGGGAACTGCGGATCGATCTCCATCAGGGTGTGCGCGAGGATCGCCGCCGCGGAGATGCGCGCGAACCACTTCCGGTCCGCCGGTACGACGTACCAGGGCGCCCACTTCGTACTCGTGGCCGACAGCATGTCGGAGAAGGCGTCCTGGTAGTCGTCCCACCGGCGCCGCTCCCGGACATCGGCGGCGGAGAACTTCCAGTTCTTCTCCGGCAGGTCGAGCCGCTTCAGGAAGCGGGTGCGCTGCTCCTCCTTGGACAGGTTCAGGAAGATCTTCACCACCTTGAACCCGTTGTCCGTGAGGTAGCGCTCCCAGCGGTTGATCTCGCGGTAGCGGCGGTCCCAGAGGCCCTCGCCGAGCGCGCGGTCCGGCAGTTTCTGGCGCAGGAGGACCTCGGGGTGCACCCGTACGACGAGGACCTCCTCGTAGTGCGAGCGGTTGAAGATGGCGATCTCGCCGCGCGAGGGCAGCCGCCGGGCGTAACGCCACAGGTAGTCGTGGTCGAGCTCCTCGGCGGACGGCACTTTGAAGCTGCTGACCCGGACTCCCTGGGGGTTGACGCCGCTCATCACGTGGCGGATCGTCCCGTCCTTGCCGCCGGCGTCCAGCGACTGGAGGCAGAGCACCACGCCGTACGTGTCCTGGGCGGCCAGCCGTTCCTGGTACTCGGCGAGCAGCGACACCCCGGTCCGCAGCAGCTCGACGCCCTCCCGCTTCTTCATGCCGGCCTTGTAGCGGGGGTCGAAGTCCCGCGCCAGGTGCACCTTGGATCCCGGTGGTACCCGCAGCGGCTCGATGAAGTCAGCGATGCGTTCGGCTCTGTGGTCCGCCATCAGCCCTCGGCCTCCCCATTGCACGCCGGGCCGGGAACGGCGCGGAAGGCGGCGGCGAGCGCCTTCCGGGACCGGCGCTCGGCCAGGATCGGGACGTAGTTCCTGACCCGGGCCCCGCGGAAGAAGTCGTAGGCGGCCTTGACCGCCGCCTCTACGGCGGCCTGGTCGGCCGCGGGGTAGGCCGTCCTCAGCCGCAGGACCGTGTCCCGGACGGACGCGAGTTCCTCGGGCGTGGGCTGCACCTCGGCCGGTGCCGGTGCCGGCACCGGTGCTCCGGGGTCGTCGAGGGCAAGGCCGGTACCGGCCCGTTCCGCGCCGCCCTGGAGCGCTTCAGATGGCATGTCCCACGACCTTCGGACCGTCGATCCGCACATTCCCGCCAACGGATGTGTCTCGTGGTCATTCTCTGCTCAACCCGACAAGATCGCCCTCTGTCGCAGCGAATGTGTACTCAGCGTGCGGCGAGCCGCTCCATGAGGGCGGCGCTGCGCGCCAGCACCTCGCGCTCCTCGGCGGTGAGCTCCAGCTCGATGGCCTGGGCGAGCCAGCCCGCACGGCGCCCGCGCTCGGCGGCCCACCGCCAGCCGCTCTACCGCTACCTCGGCGGCGCCGACGCCCGCCTTCTCCCGCTGCCGATGATGAACATCGTCAACGGCGGCGCCCACGCCGACAGCCCGCTGGACTTCCAGGAGTTCATGATCGCGCCGATCGGTGCGCAGACCTTCGCGGAAGCCGTCCGGATGGGTTCCGAGGTCTTCCATACGCTCCGTCGCGATCTGCTGGCCGCCGGGCATGCCACGGGCGTCGGTGACGAGGGCGGCTTCGCGCCCGCACTCCGTACCGCCGAGGAGGCACTCGACTTCGTCATCGCGGCCGTCGAGCGCACCGGCTACCGGCCCGGCACGGACATCGGCCTGGTCATGGACCCGGCATCCTCGGAGTTCTTCCGGGACGGCATGTACGTGTATGCGGGTGAGGGGGTGCGCCGCACCCCCACCGAACACGCCGACTACCTGGCCAAGCTGATCGACGCGTACCCGGTCGTCTCCATCGAGGACCCGATGGCCGAGGACGACCTCGACGGCCGGCGGGAGCTCACCGCCCGCGTCGGTGACCGCTGCCAGCTCACCGGCGACGACGCGTTCTGCACCAACGAGAATCTGCTGCGCGAGGGCATTCGTACCGGTGTCGGCAACTCCGTCCTGGTCAAGGTCAACCAGATCGGCACCCTGACCGAGGCCCTCGCCACGGTCGCCACCGCGCACCGCGCCGGCTGGACCGTCGTCATGTCGCACCGTTCCGGCGAGACGGAGGACACCGCGATCGCGGACCTGGCGGTGGCGACGGGCTGCGGCCAGATCAAGACGGGCTCGCTGTCCCGGTCCGACCGTACGGCGAAGTACAACCAGCTCATCAGGATCGAAGAGGAGCTGGGCGCATCCGCGCGGCGGGAGTCCCGCCGATCACTCCGCCGTGGCGGCGGTGTCGCACTCCGCGGCGCCGCCTCGGATGACCTCCGTGCACAGGGCGGCTTCGACCTTGCCCAGCAGGCGGGTCAGCTCGGTGCGTTCGGCGGCGTCGAGGCCGTCCAGGGTCTGGCGTTCCAGCTCGCCCCAAGCCCTGCGGACCTCGACCAGCAGCCCGCAGCTGGCATCCGTCGCCTCGACCAGCGAGGCCCGCCGGTCCGCGGGGTCCGGGCGGCGTCGCACGTGGCCGGACTGCTCCAGGCGCTGGAGCATCTTGGTCACCGTCGACGGGTCGAGACCGACCGCCTTGATCAGTTCGGACTGGCGCACGGCCCCGCTGTCCCAGAGGTGCATCATCAGGAACTCCTGCCCCGGGTGCAGCCCCAGGTCCCGCAGGACCCGGCCCGCGGCGATCCGGTGGAGTCGGGCGACCCGACTGATCGCATGACTCACCGGCCCGTCCAGCACCGCGCTGGGCGCCGCCGCGCACTGCGAGACGGCGCGCGGCTCCTGTACGGATTCCGCGGTCATGGGGGTGCTCCTCCTGGTCGGTCCGTCCGGCAGGTCCGGAGGGGGTTCTCGACGTGATTCTACCTACCGCCCACATTTTACTTTGGTCGGCCAAGTAATGAGGTACGCTGCTGTCCGGAGCCAATCATTGGCCGGCCAACTATCAATGTGAGGCAAAAATGACCAGCGCTTTCGAACCGGTTCACGTCGCCGGCGCCGCCCTCTCCAACCGGATCGCCCTGGCCCCGATGACCCGCAGCCGCGCGGGAGCGGGCGGCGTCGCGACCGGCCTCGTCGCCGAGTACTACACCCAGCGCGCATCCGCCGGTCTGATCATCAGTGAGGGGATCCAGCCCTCCGTCGTCGGACAGGGCTACCCCTTCACCCCCGGCCTGCACAACACCGAGCAGGTCGCGGCCTGGCGCGAGGTCACCGACTCGGTGCACGCGGCAGGCGGCCGGATCTTCGCCCAGCTGATGCACTCCGGCCGCATCGGCCACCCGACGCTGCTGCCCGACGGCCTCGTCCCCGTGGCCCCGTCCGCGGTGGCCGCCCAGGGGCAGCTCTTCACCGGCGAGGGCATGAAGGACTTCGTGACACCCCACGAACTGACCGGCGCCGAGGTACGGCAGACCGTCGCCGACTTCGCGGAGGCCGCCCGCAACGCCGTGGAGGCCGGCTTCGACGGGGTCGAGCTGCACGGCGCCAACGGCTACCTGATCCACCAGTTCCTGGCCCCCGGCTCGAACCTGCGCACCGACGAATGGGGCGGCCCGGTGGAGAACCGGATCCGCTTCGCCGTGGAGGCGGTCAAGGCCGTGGCCGCCGCGATCGGCGCCGAGCGCACCGCGCTGCGCGTCTCGCCCGGCAACCCGTACAACGACATCTCCGAGCCCGACCCGCAGGCCGCCTACGAGGCGCTGGTCAAGGAGATCGACGGACTCGGCCTGGCCTACCTGCACGTCCTGGAGTACGGCCCCGAGGCACGCGAGGCCACCCTCGCCCTGCGCAAGCAGTTCTCCGGACCGTTCGTCCTGAACCCGGCCACCGAAGGCCCCACCGACCACCGCGCCCTCACCCTGATCGAGGACGGCGTCGCCGACCTCCTCGCCTTCGGCGCGCTCTTCCTGGCCAACCCCGACCTGCCCGATCGCCTGCGCACCGAGGGCCCGTACAACACCCCGGACCCCACCACCTTCTTCGGGGGCGACGCCCGCGGCTACACCGACTACCCGACGCGCTGAGCCGTCCCGGGGCTCCGGCAGGATGACCCCGTGAAGCTCATACCGGGAAGCCGTGACAGCGCAGCCCGCCTCGCGGCGGCCGCGGCCGCGCTGGTGACCGTGGGCGCGGGGCTGGGACTGCGGTCCGTGGCCACGGGGAACGTGGCGAAGTACGGCGGGGACGCGCTGTACACCGTCCTGCTGCTGACCCTCGTCGTTCTCGTCGCGCCCCGGCTGACGCCCCTGCGGGCGGCCGCGACCGCGCTGGCCGCCAGCTGGGCCGTCGAGTTCCTCCAGCTCACCGCCCTGCCGGCAGACCTCTCCCGGCACAGCACCGCTGCCCGCCTGGTGCTCGGGTCCACCTTCAACGCGCCCGACCTGTTCTGGTACGTGGCCGGCGCGGCGGTCGGCTGGCTCCTCCTCACGGCGCTGCGCCCGTCAGGAGCGCGTGAAGAGCCGGCCGGCGGGACACTCGTCCCGCCGGCTCCGGCCTCGCGCTCCTGGCCGGCGCCTTGAGGTCGGTGTTCAGCCGGAGGACGTTGACGCGGGGCTCTCCCATGAAGCCGAGCGTGCGGCCCTCGGTGTGCTGCTGCACCAGCTTCTCGACCTGCTGGACGTCGAGGCCGTTCTGCTCGGCGACCCGGTGGACCTGGAGCTCGGCGTAGGCCGTGGAGATGTTCGGGTCGAGGCCGGAGCCGGAGGAGGTGGCGGCGTCGGCCGGGACGTCCTGCGGCCGCACCGTGTGGCCGGCCGTGGTGTTGTCCGCGATGACCGCGGCCTTGGCGTCCTCGACCAGCTCGACCAGCTCCGGGTCGATCGAGGCGAAGCCGAGCGAGCCGGGCAGGATGCCCTGGGCCCGCTGGAGGGCGTAGAGGAACAGGACGCTCACCGCCGAGAAGGCGAGGACGCCGCGCAAGTAGGCGGGCCAGCGCATCTCCGCCGACGGGTTGGCTCCGATGGCCCTGTAGATCCGCTTCTCCGGCCTGTAGTGCTTCTCGGAGGAGTGGACCCGGGCCATGTGGTCGCCCGGTGGACGGTAGGCCGGCGCGAGCGCGGCGATCAGTGCGAGGAGCTGGAGCACACCAGCGATTTCGGGGCTCATAGCGGTGCTCAGAACATCTCCGGGTACACGAGGGCGAGGATGAGATATCCGAGCAGGGAAACGGCGACCGCGAGACCGACGATGTTTTCGACGTTCACAGCTTGGCCACCCCTCGGGCGATGAGAGCCACCAGTGCGAAGATGACGAGATGGAATCGGCCGTGTGGCCGAAGATGAGCAAACCGCGGGTCCGGCCGGGCCTCAAGACCCTTTGACGCACTCCCTGAGGGGCTCGCGCGTGCTACCCGTCAGTGGGACAGGAGGGCGTTGAGGCGGGCGGCCTGGCGCGTCAGGTGATCGCGTTCGGCCAGGTTGGGGGCCCTCCGGGCCGCCTCGGCGTACAGCAGTGCCGCCGTCGCCGGGTCGCCGTCGCGCTCGTGGAGGTACGCCGCCACCGCGGCGTGGCGCGGCACGGAGTCGTCCAGCGCCGCGAGCGCGGCCAGCCCGGCGCGCGGGCCGTCGGCCTCACCGACGGCCACCGCCCGGTTGAGCCGGACGACCGGGCTGTCCGTCAGCCGGGCGAGCTCGTCGTACCACTCGACGATCTGCACCCAGTCGGTCTGCTCGGCGGTGGGCGCGTCGGCGTGGAGCGCCGCGATGGCGGCCTGGGCCTGGAACTCGCCCAGCCGGTCGCGGGCGAGGGCCATCTGCAGGATCCCGATTCCCTCGGCGATCGACGTGGTGTCCCAGCGGCCGCGGTCCTGCTCGGCGAGCGGCACCAGGCTGCCGTCGGGCGCCGTCCGGGAGGCCCGCCGGGCGTGGTGGAGGAGCATCAGCGCGAGCAGCCCCGCCACCTCGGGGTGGTCGATCGAGGCCGCGAGCTGCCGGGTGAGCCGGATGGCCTCGGCGGCGAGGTCGACATCGCCGGAGTAGCCCTCGTTGAAGACCAGGTAGAGGACGCGCAGCACGGTGGCCACATCACCGGGCCGGTCGAACCGCACGCCGGAGACCGTGCGCTTGGCCCGGCTGATGCGCTGCGCCATGGTCGCCTCGGGCACCAGGTAGGCCCGGGCGATCTGACGGGTGGTGAGCCCGCCGACGGCGCGCAGCGTGAGCGCGACCGCCGACGACGGCGTCAGCGACGGGTGGGCGCACAGGAAGTAGAGCTGGAGGGTGTCGTCCACCGCGGGCGCGGGCCCGGGCGGCGGCTCCTCCTCGGCGAGGTCCTCGCGCCGGCGCCGGGCGCTGTCCGACCGGGTCGCGTCGAGGAACTTGCGCCAGGCCACGGTGACCAGCCAGCCCTTCGGATCCCGCGGCGGGTCGGCGGGTCGGCTCCGGACCGCTTCGATCAGCGCTTCCTGCACGGCGTCCTCGGCCGCCGCGAAGTCGGCTCCGCGGCGGACGAGGACGGCGAGGACGCCGGGCGTGAGGCTCCGGAGCAGTGCCTCGTCCATGGCCGAGGTCACTCGGTGATGGTGGGATGCGATCCCAGGAACGGACGCAGCTCGAGCCACTCGTGGATCGGCTTCCCGCCCGCGCCCGGCGCGGCCGAGAGCTCTCCGGCCAGCTCGACTGCGCGCTCGTAGCTGTCCACGTCGATCACCATCCAGCCGGCGATCAGGTCCTTTGTCTCCGCGAACGGGCCGTCGGTGACCGGCGGGCGGCCCTCGCCGTCGTACCGGACGAAGGTCCCTTCCGGGGCGAGGGCCTGGCTGTCGACGTACTCGCCGGTCTCTTCGAGCCTGGCCGCGAAGTCGTTCATGTACTGCACGTGGGCCGAGATCTCCTCGGGCGTCCACTTCTCCATCGGCACGTCGTTGACCGAAGCCGGGGCGCCGCGGTAGTGCTTGAGCATCAGGTACTTGGCCATGATGGTTCTCCTCGGTACTGGTGCGACCACCATTGTGGTGGCCTTCACCCCGGGGACGAAGCCGGCCACGGGTTCTCGACATCCCCGTCCGAAGTTTTTTCGAGGAAGATCCGAAAGAGACGGGCTAGCCGCCGATGTCCCGGCTGTGGAAGTCCGCCAGGGTCTCGCGCCGCATGAGGAGGCGGGCCCGGCCGTCGTCGACCGCGACGACCGGTGGGCGGCCGACCATGTTGTAGCCGGAGGCCATGGACACCTGGTAGGCGCCCGCCACCGGTACGGCGAGCAGGTCGCCGGGGTGGACGTCCCCGGGTAGTTCCACGTCGGCGGCCAGGATGTCGCCCGCCTCGCAGTGCCTGCCGACCACCGTCGCCACGCACGGCTCGGTGGGGGAGCGGCGGCCGACGAGGCGGGGCGCGTACCGGACCCCGTACAGCGCCGGCCGGGGGTTGTCGCTCATACCCCCGTCCACGGCGACGAACACGCGCTCGCCCGTGCGCTTGACCGCGAGGACCCGGTACAGCGCCACCCCGGCCGGACCGGCGACCGCGCGGCCGGGCTCGATCGCCAGCCGGGGGACGGCGAGACCCGCCGCCGCACAGCTCTGGGTCAGCTCCGTACGGAGTCTGCGGGCCAGGGCGGTGAGGTCCAGCGACGGGTCGCCGGGACGGTACGCGATGCCGTGGCCGCCGCCCATGTCCAGCTCGGGCAGGACGATGCCGTGGGCGTCGCGGACGCGGGCCATCAGCCCCACCATGCGGCGCACGGCGGCGACGTACGGTTTGACCTCGGTGATCTGGGAGCCGATGTGGCAGTGCAGCCCGGTCAGTTCGAGCTGCGGCAGGCCCAGGATCCGGGCGATGGCGTGCTGGGCGGAGCCGTCGGACAGGGCCAGGCCGAACTTCTGGCCGTCGGTGCCGGTACGGATCTTCTCGTGGCCGCCGGCCATGATGCCCGGCACCACCCGGACCATCACCTTCTGCGCACCGCCCGTGCCCACCGCCGCGGCCAGCCGGGCGATCTCGGACGGGCTGTCGATGACGATCCGGCCCACCCCGAGCCGGAGCGCCGCCTCGATGTCGTGCGGGGACTTGGCGTTCCCGTGCAAGGCGATGCGGTCCGCCGGGAAGCCCGCGGTGACGGCGAGTTCGAGCTCGCCCGCCGAGCAGACGTCCAGGCCGAGGCCCTCCTCGTCGACCCAGCGGACCATGGCCCGGGACAGGAAGGCCTTCGCGGCGTACAGCACGTCGGCGTCGGGGAAGGCGTCCCGGTAGGTGCGGCAGCGGGCCCGGACCTCGCCCTCGTCCAGCACGTACACGGGGGTGTCGAAGCGGTCGGCGATCTCGGCGAGCGGCACCCCGCCGACGGCGAGCCCACCGTGCGGCAGGCAGTGCGCGGAGGCCGGCCAGACGGACAGGTCGTCCGCGCCCGCGGTGACCTCGGACGGAGCGGCAGTGGTCATGGAGTTCCCCCTCAGGCGGTGCGGACCGGGAACCGGTCCGGCTGGTGAGTCGCAGCGGTCGCAGCGGCCGCGGCCGTCGTCGTCGCGGGAGCCGACAGCGTCGGATCGACGGTGATCAGCTCCGCGCCGAGCGGCTCGCACAGGTCGCGCAGCAGGGACTCGGACAGCCGGATGTACCTCTGGCCCCCGCCGAGGGTCGCGGCCAGCCGCTCCGGGCGGGTGAAACCGACGGCCGTACGTACCCCCAGCGGGGTGCGGAACAGCCGGACCACCGCGCCGGCGCCGGTTCCCGGCCGGACGGGCACGTACAACAGCCCGGCCGGGGTCCGTTCTTCGGGCTCGGGGTCGTCTTCGTACTGGAACAGACACATGGGGCTCTCCCTGGGGAACCGCGAACGATGGACGGGCCCCGGGCGGCGCGGGGAGGCGGTCCGGGGCACGTGATCGAAGCTATCCCCGTCCACGGGCCTTCCGTGCGGTGTCCTGACGCCACCTTGACGGACATCGGCCGACTCCATACACATCGCTGACGGCGGCCGGGCCGCGGCGTCAGGAACCCGTACGGGTTTCCCGTCGCGGCGTCAGAAGCGCGTCAGCGCACCGCCCGCCGGTCCGCCACCGCCGTTTCATGGACTGCGGGAGCCGACAGGAGCAGAGGGGCGGGCAAGCGTGCGAGGACGAGTGGTGGCGGGGACCTGCGGTTCCCTCGGAAGCCTGACGGCACTGCACCGGGCGGCCGCCGAGGCCCGGGCTCGGGACGCGGAGCTGTGGGTCGTACTCGCCTGGCAGCCGCCGCTCGGCGGACCGGGTTCCAGGGGTTCCGCCGGCGGTACGCCGCTGCTCGCAGGCTGCCGCGACGCCGCGGTCGAGCGGCTGCGCGGGGTCCTCGACACCGCCTTCGGCGCGAGCCGGCCGGGGGTGCACCTGGCCGGGCTGACGGTCCGGGCCACCCCGGGCGCGGCGCTGGTGGACACCGTCCGCGACCCAGGTGACCTGCTCGTCGTCGGTACGGGCTCACGCGCCCCGTTGCTCCGCGCGCTGCGCCCGTCGGTGGCGCGCTACTGCCTGGCCCACGCCCCCTGCCCGGTCCTCGCCGTGCCGCCCAGCCCGCTCCAGGCCGACCTGGACGCCGTACACCGGCGCAACGTGTGGCGCCGGCCGCTGGACGCCGGGGACCTGGCCGGGTGAGCGCCGGGCCCCGGCGGCCCCTCGTACGGGAGACCCCCTGGAAGGAGACCCCCTAGAAGCGGCTCGCCCGGTGACGGGCGCGGCGGTTGCCGCCGCGGTGGACGAGCAGCAGGGCCAGCACCATGGGTGCGATCAGGAGGGCCATCGTGGTCATGGGAGTGCACTCCTCTCCTCGTGGTCCGTTGCTCCTGCACGTGTGACCGCTCGGGGGTATCCGAAACCCCTGGATCACCCCGATGCGCGCGGAATCAGCCCATCCGGATATCGGCGTCCCGCCGGGTTCCACGGCGCTTCCCGGACACCTGCCGAGGTGGGAGGGCCACGAGCGGCCCAGGGGTGGCACGGGAGGAGCGCCGGGGTCAGGCCACGCGCCCCCGCACGCCTCCCGCGGAGACGTTCCCGCACGGTGGTAGCTGGGCAGCCGCTTGATGCTGATCGATCGTCACGTGAGGGGAAGCCGATGACCAAGGTCCTGGTGCTGCACAGCGTGTGCCTCGTGAGGTCCGCTCTGGCCGCGTTGCTGAGATCCGAAGGCGACTTCGAGGTCACCTCCTCCGGCTGGCGGGCCGCCGCGCGCCAGGCGGAGTTCTTACGACCCGATGTGGCGGTCGTGGACCTCGACTGTCCGGGGGTCTCGGCCGCCCTTCTCGCGGACGCCGGGGCCACCCGCCTGCTGCCCGACTCGTCCGCGCCCCTGCTCGTGCTCGCCCGGGCCGACACGCCCGGCTCGCTGCGGCGCGCCTTCCGGACCCGGGCGCGCGGCTACGTCGACAAGGACGGTTCGCCCGCGCGGCTGATCCGGGCCATCGGCAAGGTCGCGGCGGGAGAACGCTTCATCGACGCCGCACTCGCCTCGGCCTTCATGGAGGCCGACCCCATGCCGCTCAGCCCCCGCGAGCTGAGCGTTCTGTCGCGGGCCGCCGAGGGGGACTCGATCGCGGAGATCGCCCACGCCCTGCACCTCGCCAGTGGGACCGTACGCAACTACATGGCCGCCGTGACCCGGAAGACCGGCGCCCGCAACCGGATCGACGCCATCCGGATATCCCGGCGGGCCGGCTGGGTCTGATCCCCCGGACCGGGTTCTCCCGGATCCCGCCTCACCGTTGCGCGTTCCACACACCCACCAGATCCCGGTACAGGGGTGACCTGGCCGGGAGTTCCGCATGCGTGCCGCACACCGCCCGGGTCCCGTCGAGTACGAGGACCCGGTCGGCCCTGGCGGCGGAGGAGATGCGGTGGGCGACCACCACCAGGGTGCTGCCGGGGCGCTCGGCGAGCGCCCGCTCGGCGCGTTCCTCGGCCCGGGGGTCGAGGTGACAGGTGGCCTCGTCCAGCAGCAGCAGGGGGGCGGGGGAGAGGTAGGCGGCGGTGAGGGCGAGGTGCTGCCGCTCGCCCGGGGAGAGCCGGCCCGGGTCGACGGGTGCGTCCAGTCCGCCGAGCCGGGCCACGAGCGCGTCGGCGCCGAGGGCGGCCGCGGCCCGCTGCACCTCGCCCCCGGTCACCGGGCCGGGGCACAGGTGGGTCAGGTTCTCGCGGACCGTGCCGGTGAAGACGTACGCCTGCTGGGGCAGGAGGGTCCGGCGGACGTCGGGACCGTCGGGGCCGTACCCCGGGGCGCCGCGGGCCGGGGCGCCCGCCACCCGGACGGTGCCCCGGCCCGGCGGCAGCATGCCGGCGATCAGCGCCGTGAGGGTGGACTTGCCGATCCCGCTCGGCCCCACCACGGCCAGGTGTTCGCCCGGCCCGACCACCAGGTCGAGGTCGTCGATCACCGGGTGGGCCCGGGGGCCGTAGGCGAAGCGCACCCGATGCAGTTCGACGGCGGGCGTGGGCGTGGGCGCGGACATGGTTGTGGGCGGGGGTGTGAGCGGGGCCTGCGCCGGCTGCGCGGGGACCGGGGCCGTCCGTGCAGTGCCCGCATCCGTCCCCGTACTCGCCCCCGCCCCCGTGTCCGCCGGTTCCGGATCGCAGAACCGGTCCAGCACCACCAGGAGCCGGGTGCCCGCCGCGCCCACCGCCGTCATCAGCGCGTCCAGGGCGGGGAGCAGCGACTGCAGGAGGTAGGTGAGGGCCCCGGCCACCGCCCCCGTGCTCACCCCGCGCCCGAGCAGCCAGGGCGTCGCGGCCAGCAGCACGACGACCGGCAGCCGGCCCGCGACGCCCAGGGTCAGGGTGCGCAGGGCCGTCCACCGCGCGAGGCGCCCGGTCAGCCGCTCCTGCTCGGCGACCAGCAGTTCCACCCGGGCCCCCGCGCTCGCCCCGCCACCGCACGCGACGATGTCGCGGAGCCCCGCCGCCAGTTCGCCCGTGCGCGCGGCGAGCGCCTCGTCGCAGTCCAGCGCCGCACGCTGCACCCGTGCCATCGGGCGCAGCGTGGCCAGGAAGGCGACCGTGCCCAGGAGCAGGGCGGGCACCACGAGGGGCAGCAGGACGGGATCCAGCGCGGCGAGTCCGAGCAGCGCGCCCAGGGCGGTGAAGACGAACGACCGGGCGATCAGGACCAGTCCGGCGAAGGAGTCGCGGGCCATCTCGGTCTGCTGTGTGAGCCGGGAGACCGCGCCCGAGTCACCGGCCCGCCCGGGATCGGCGACGGCCCGCCCGATCGCCCGGCGCACGGAGCGCCGCACCAGAGCGTCCCGCAGCGGTTCGACCAGGTCCGCGAGCCCGCCGAACACCCCGCGCAGGGCGAGGGCGCCCAGCAGGGCGCCCGCCGCGGCCACGGCGAGCCAGCCGATGCCGGTTCCGGTACGGCCGGCCAGGAAGCCGTCGTCGAGGGCGCGGGCCACGGCGTACCCGCCGAGGAAGGTGTGCGCGGACTCCAGCAGGGACCAGAGTGCGAGCCGGCGCAGCGGCCGGCGCCGCCCGCGCAGGAAACGGCGGCCCTCGCGGGACACCCGGCGCCAGGAGCCGTCCCCGCTCATCGGACCGCCTCCCGGCCGGGCGGTTCCGCGGCCGGTTCCGCATTCGGTTCCGCGACCGACTGCGCGGCCGGTTCCGCATTCGGCTCCGCATTGGGCTCCGCGACCGGCTCTCCGGCCGACTCCGACACGTCACCGAACACCGCCCGGTAGTCGGGGTCCCGCCACAGCTCCGCGTGCGTACCGGTCGCCCGGACCCGCCCCGCGTCGAGCCACACCACGAGGTCCGCGCGGGCCGCCGAGGAGACGCGGTGGGCGACGACGAGACGGGTGCCCGGGCGGACGTCCCGGGCCAGGGCCCGCTCCACCTCCCGTGCGGTGACGGTGTCCAGGCTCGACGTCGCGTCGTCCAGCACGAGCAGCCGCCCGGCACGCAAGAACGCCCGTGCCAGGCCTAGGCGTTGCAGCTCGCCACCGGACATCGGGGCGTCCGCGAGCGCGGTGTCGTACCCCTCGGGCAGGCGGCGGACGAAGGCGTCGGCCCCGGCCGCCCGAGCGGCGGCGCGCACGGCCTCCGGGCCCGGCGCCGGACCGCCGCCGAACGCGATGGCGTCGGCGACGCCCTCCCCGAACAGGGCCGGTCGTTCGAAGGCGTGGCCGACCTCGCGGCGCAGCTCCTCGCCCGATAGTTCGTCGAGCGGCACGCCGTCGAGCAGGACGCGGCCCTCGTCGCACGCGGTGAGCCGCCCCGCGACGGCGGCCAGCGTCGACTTGCCGGAGCCCGAGCGGCCGACGACGGCGGCGGTCACGCCGCCGGGGATCCGCAGGTCCACGTCGCGCAGCAGCACCGTGCCCGCGCGCACGACCCGTACCCCGCGCAGCTCCAGCGTCCCCGGCCCGCTCCCCGGCAACCGGCGTTTTCCCTGCGGGAGTTCGGGCAGCTCGAAGAGGGCGGCCGTCCGGCGGGCGGCGGCCCGGCCGCGCACCACGGCCGCGAGCCGCCCCGTCACGGCGCCGACGCCGGCCGCGAGGCCCGCGTAGCGGACCGCGGCCAGGAGCCCTCCTACCCCGAGGGCCCCCTCCGCGAGGCGGACCCCGCCCACGCCGAGGACGACGTAGAGCAACAGCGGCATGAGGGCGCTCGTCCGTGCCATGGTCGCTCCGTAGATCCGCCACGTCCGCCGCCCCTCGGCGCCGAGCTCCGGCAACCGGTCCAGTACGCGCGCCTGTTCGCGCTCGGCGGTGCCCGCGGCGGCGATGGTACGGGCGCCCCCGAGGGCCTCGACGAGGCGGCCGGCCATGGCGAGCTGCACCTCCTGGTAGCGGCTGACGCTGGCCCCCGAGTCACGGGCGAACGCCCTCAGCAGCAGCGCGAGCAACGGGATCCCGGCGAGGAAGGCCAGCGCGGTCCACACGTCGACCAGGATCAGCGCCACGAGTCCGCCGAGCGGGGCGAGCAGGGCCACGAGCGCGCTCACGGCGGCCGCCGGTACGGCGCCGGCGGTGGTGGCCTGCGCTGTCAGCCGCGCGGAGAGGTCACCGGCGCGGTGGCGGGCGGCGTGGTGCGGCGCGGTGCGCAGCAGCCTGGCCAGTCCCAGGCGCCGCAGCCATGCGGTGGAGCGGACGTCGACACCGCCGGCGAGCCGGGCCGTCGCCGCGTCGAGGAGCACCTCGGCGGCGATCACCGCCGCGCACCACACGGTCCAGCGGGCGCCGCCGGGGTCCTGTCGCAGCAGGAGGTCGAGGGTGTGGCCGAGCACGGCCGGTTCGGCCAGGGCCGCGCCGGCGGCGGCCACCGAGCAGACGGACACGGCGGTGAGGCGGCCCGCGCTGTGCCGCGCGGCCGCCCGCAGAGCCCGGTCGGCGCCGCGGGCGGCCGCCGCCTCGCCGGTGGGATCGGGCGCAGTCATGGGCGCAGGCTCCAAGGGTGTGATGCGGGCCCGGGCGGCGAACCGCCCGGGCCCGGGAGGACCTGATCAGTTACAGGTCGTGATGCTCAGGCTGCTGTCACCGCAGAGGAGCAGGCTGGCGCGGCTGCCGCCACCGCCACCGTGCGCGGCCTCGGTGGTCTCTTCCTTCGGGGTGTCCATCGACTGCAGGTCGAGAAGCGTCATGTCCGTTTCCTCTTCACTGTTGTGTTCCGATGGGTCACGGCCCCCGCGAGGGGGACCGGCTCTGGGGCCGCCGCGGCCGACCGCGGCGACGGGAGGAACGGCAGGTGCGCGCGCCCGCCGGGCGCGGCGCTGCCGAGGGCGAGGAGAGCGCCGGCCGTGCCCGTGGACAGGTCCATGGACAGGCGCATCATCTGCTCGCCGGGGAAGGCCAGGAAGCCCCGGTACGGGACCGCGTGGCGGGCCAGGGCCTCCACCTGCCGGGCGATGTCCTCGGGGGCGGAGCCCGGGCCCGGCGTCGTGGTCCGTGCCAGGTGCAGGATCATGCCGGCCGCGCCGCGGAACAGGCCGGGCTGCGCGTAGAAGGTCGCCTGGGCGGAGCGGACGATCTCCGGCCGGGCCCGTTCGAAGCGGTCGTCCCGTGCGTGCTCCAGCCAGTCGTCCAGCACCATGCCGATGCCCACGCTGCCGCCGCCGAGGTAGGGCATCGTGCGCCACCCCTCGTCGACCTGCAGGGTGCCGAAGACACTGGTCACGCAGCGGTCGAGATCGCGGTGCAGCGCCCGGCCGGCCCGGAGCAGGAACTCCTGGTCGCCGGTGCGTTCGTAGAGCCGCAGATGGAGCAGGGCGGGTCCGCTGTGACCGTGGAGCAGGCCGGCCCGTTTCGTCCCGGCGGAGCCGGAGCCGGAGCCGGAGCCGGAGCCGGAGGTCGAGTCCGCGTTCTCCGCGAGGAGGTCGGCGCAGCGCAGGGCCGCGGCGCGTAGCTCCCCCTCGCCGGTGGCCCGGCCCAGGGAGTCCAGGGCCAGCCCGATGCCGGCGAGGCCGCCGTGCAGGTCGGGTCCGGCCGACTCCCACGGCTGGCCCAGCAGTTGCTCGGCGAGGGCGAGCGCGCGGTCCCGGTGCCCCAGCCGCTCCAGGGTCCACGCGAGACCGGCGAGACCGTCGTAGAAGCCCAGCGGCATGCCCGAGGCCGGCTCCTTCGTCCGGGCCAGCAGCCATTCCTCGGCCTCGGGCCACGGGTCGGCGCCGGTCTCGGCCAGCGCGTACAGCACACCGGCCGCTCCGTGGCCGAAACAGGTTCCGCCGCCCGCGGCCGCGAACTGGGCCGGGTCCCCGGGGAAGAGGCGGTCCTCGCGGTCGAAGGTGGCGCTCGCCCGCAGCGCGGCCGTCATCGAGGCGCGGGCGGCTTCCCCGTCGCCCGGCTCGACGGGCAGGTAGGGGCGGCGGAGCAGCACCGCACGACCCGCGGCACCGGTCCCCGCACCGGCCCCGGAAGCGCCGTCGCCACCGGCGAGGATCTCCCGTACCGCCTCGTCCAGGAACTCACGTGGAACGGGGAACTGCTGGGCGGCGATGTCCGCGAGGTGCGCCGCCTTCGCCCGGTCCATCACCAGCAGGCTGGTCAGCGGCAGGAACAGGGCCAGGCGCAGACAGGCCAGGGCGTACCGGTCGACGGCGAATCCGCGCCGGTCGGCCGGGGCGACGAAGGCCGGGTTGGCGACGGTCTGGCGGAGGTTCTCGTCGGCGTGGGCGGCGGCCTCGAAGTCGAGCAGTGCGACCGAGGGTTCGCCGGTCTCCTCGTCCTCCGCGACCATGATGTTGAACAGGTGCAGGTCGTTGAAGACGATGCCGCGGGCGTGCACCGCCCGGACGGCCTCCGTCACCCGCCGATGGACGTCCAGTGCCCACCGGGTGTATTCGGCGAGTTCCGCAGGGTCCGGGTCCGCCTCGATCAACGGGTGCCGGCGGGCGAAGTAGGTGTTGAGGGGCTTGCCCTCCAGGTGCTGCATCACCAGGAAGTGGTGGTCGCCGACGGTGAAGGTGCCGTGCACCGAGGGCACGCAGTCCAGTCCGGCCAGTTGCTCCAGGGCCCTGCGTTCGCGGTGCAGCCGGGTCACGGCGTCCGCCCCGTCGGCGGCCAGCCCCGCGAAGGGGCGCCCCTCCTTGAGGACGACCGGTTCGCCGGTGCGGACGTCCCGGCCGGCGTAGACCCCGCCCCCGTTGGAGAAGTGCAGGGCCCGTTCGACCGTGTACGGGAGACCTTCGAGGGTGACGGCGGCCCGCCGGGCCAGATGGGGGGCCAGGAACGCGGGCAACTCGACCCATTCCGGCGGCTGGAACACCGGACCACGTGCGTCCGGTACGAGCCGGCCGTCCGGGGCCTCGATCGCCGGGACCAGCTCGCCCCGGTCGTCGTAGCAGTGCCGCAGGGTGAAACTGCCGTAACGCAGGTGCACGGGACCGTCGTTCCAGCGCAGGTCGCTCAGGATGTACGGGCCGGGCTCGCCGGTGAGCAGCGCGTCGAGCTCCTCGGCGATCAGGCGGCACTGCGCCTCGTCCGCCGGGTACACGGTGAGGAACTTGCCGCTCGCCGCGCGGTCGGCGTACTTCGCGTTGCGCAGGTGCAGCAGGTAGCGGCTCGGCACGAACTTGAAGGCGATCCGACGGTCCACGCAGTAGCGGTGGACCCGTTCGAGGACGGACTCGGCGTTGTCCAGGCACGCCGAGACGTGGATCTTCCAGCCCTGGGAGGGCAGCCGGGCGTCCAGGGGCCGCAGCGCCAGCCAGTCCCCGCTGCGATGTGTCTGCCACCCCGCCGGTACGGGGGCGAGCGCGGCCGGGTAGCTCTCCTCGGCCCGCCGGTACGGCGCGTCGTAGAACCAGCGGTCGGCGTCGCAGAAGGCGGCGTACCCCTTGTTCACTCCTGCTCCCTCGGTCGGTGACGTCCCAACGCTGTCACGCGGTGCGAGGGCCGCGACAGTCACGGCTGTCACCGATGGGGTGTGCAGTACGCACGAGTCAACAAGCCCCGGACGAGGGCGGGCGGGTCAGTCCTTGCTCGCCGGCTGCCAGCCCATTCCCCAGCCGTACTCGAGGTCGGCGGCCTGCTGCTTGAGGATGCCGGGCGGCAGCAGGAGGTACTTGGCCTCACGCCGGACGATCAGTTCGCCGCGCACGTTCTCGATCAGGGCGATCGCGGCGACCGGAGAGGGAACGGTGCACTCGTCGAGGAGCACCTCGATCGGCGGACCGACGGGCGGGTACAGGGTGGCGACCCCGCGAAGGCCCGCGAAGCTGGTGGCCCCGGAGTAGATGACCACGAACACCAGGAGCCGCTTGATCTCGGCCGCGTGATCGAGGTTGATCATGAGGTTCTCGCCGGCCTCGCTCGCACCGGTCCGGTCGTCGTGGTCGAGCTGGACGTAGGGCGGCTGGTCGTACGAGCCGAACTGGTTGTTGATGGGGTGGACGATTCCCTTCGTTCCGTTCTGGAGCTCCCAGAGGCAGGAGAGGTCGAGGTCGACGTCCTCCAGCCGGACGGCGTCCCTTCCCTTCCTCATCCAGCCGCGCGGCGGCTGGGCGGTGCTCCATGTGAGATTGACCCGCATGCGCCCGGTGGTGGCCCCCTGCTTGGTCAGCGAGACAGCGGGCGCCGCCTTCGTCAAAGTGATCTTCGACAGCTGCACCGGCCGGGCCGGCGCGGGCACCACGGGTGCGGGTGCGGACGGCAGGGGAACGGGCACCACGGGCGCGGGCGCGGGTGCGGACGGGGCGGGATCGTCGACCGTGATCCCGAAATCGGTGGCGAGCCCCGCGAGGCCCGAGGCGTATCCCTGACCCACCGCCCGGAACTTCCATGCACCACCCCGCCGGTACAGCTGCCCGAGCACCAGCGCGGTCTCCGTCGTGGCACCCGTGGCGTCGAACCGCGCCGTCTCGGCGCCGCTCTGCGCGTCCAGCACGCGTACGAAGAGGCCGGACACCTGGGCGAAGGTGCCGTCGGTGGAAGCCGCGAGCACCACTCTGCCGATCTCCTGCTCCACTGCGGTCAGTGCGACCCCGATCGTCTCGATCGCTGCTGTGCCGTCCTGGCGCCTCCCCTCGTGGCGCACGGCTCCACTGCGGTGGACGGGCTGGTTGTAGAAGACGAAGTCGTCGTCCGACCGCACCTTGCCGGCCGCCGTCAGCAGCAGGGCCGACACGTCCACATCGGGCGCTCCGGTACCACCGCGCCAACCCAGTTCCACCCGGACCGTGTCACTCGGCACCGGTACGTTGGCACCCTTCTGCAAGGACATGTGGGTCCCCCTTCCGAGACGTCTCCCACTCCCGCAGCGTACGAGGATCGGGCGCGCCTGCCGCCCCGAAGGCGGCGATTGCCTCTGTTCCGGGGGAAGTTGTGGGGTTCGGTTCGTCCGGCGGCCTCAGGCCTCGCGGTCCATGACGCGGCGGGCGGCCTCGGCCTCCGCCGCCGGCGGAGACAGTTCATCGAGCGTGTCGAGCTCGTCGTCCGAGGCCAGTTCCCGCTCCCAGGCCGCCGCGAGTCTCTCCTGCTCCTCCTGTGGTCGGCCCGTCACGGCCTCCCGTCGGTGCGGTTCCAACGCCGCGAGGAAACGCCCGACCGCATCCGTCGGCATGCCGTACTCCTTCTTGCTGTGGGGGAGGGGCAGCGGCGGTCGCGATGCCGTGCCCGGCCCAGAATGGCGAACCGGCGCGGCGCCGGCGGCCCGACACGGCGGGCCGCCGCCCTAAACTTCACTCTCTCCGGCCCCCGGATCAGCCCCGGCCGATGAAGGCGAGGCCCGCCGCCCCGGGGCGCAGGTCCGGCGGAAGCGCCAGGTGGGCCTGGCGCAGGGCCTGTGGCAGGGGCACGCCCCGGCGCAGGTGCCGGTCGTAGGTGTCGGCCAGCAGGCGTCCGGCCAGTTCGTCGTCGATGGCCCAGAGGCCGCCGACGACCTGCGAGGCTCCGGCCACCAGGCAGGACAGCGCGGCGGCCGTGGTGTCGGCGCGCTCGGTGGACTTGGCCGACCAGCAGCAGCCGAGGACGACCACCCGGGGCAGCCCGAGCCGCAGCAGCGCGGCCGGCGAGGAGGGGCCGTCGGGCAGCAGCATGCGGTACTCGAAGCCGTCGCTCTGCGTGCCGTGCACACTGACGGTGAGGATGTCGTACGGGGCCGCCTCCAGCGCGTCGTGGAGCTCGGCCAGCGAGTGCACCCGGGTGAAGCGGATGTGCCCCTGGGCGTCCAGCTGTTCCAGGGCCCGGGCTTCGAGGCGGGAGCCTTCGAGCTCGGTCTCGTCGAAGATCCCGATCACCCGGGGAACGACGACCGCCGGGGCGGGCCGGGTGCGCAGCGCCGCGCCCGCGGACATGCTGATCGTCAGGTCCGCGGCGCCGTGCGGCGCGAGTTCGTTCCAGGGCATCGCCCACGTGACGGAGTCGGGGACCACGAGGATGCGGGCGCCCGCGGCATCGGGATCGAGGTCGGCGAAGAACAGGCCGGAGATCCGCCGGACGGCCTCGGCGGGAGCGTCCTCGGAGTCCTCGCCCAGACACTGGGCCAGCGCCTTGCCGTCGGCCGCCGAGACGCGGGTGCGCCGCACGAGCGGAACCGGGTGCGAGGGGCGGAGCGTCACGACCGTGAGGCAGTGCTCGCCGACTTCCGCACCGGTGACGTTCACCCAGACCACGTGATGCCCCGGGAGGGCGTGCGTGATCTCGGCCGGCGTCACCGGCGCCGTGGTCCGCGCCAGGAAGTCCACGAGCGTCATGTCCGCGCGGGCGTCGGTGTCGTAGGCACCGCTGTCCTGGGGGCGGCCGACGGCGGTGCCGCCCCGGAACTCGCCGCGGAAGTCGGCGAGTTCGGCGACGATCTCCGCGTCGTGGCCCGCCTCGTGGAGATCGACGGCCCTCATCAGCAGACCCGTGAGGAGCAGCTCGACGTCGGTGACGGTGCGGGCGGCGAAGAGATTGTCGGCGCAGAGCCGGGACAGGCACTCCCGCAGGGCGTTCGCCGAGGGCAGCAGGCCGCCGTTCACCCGTGCCGCCTCGGCGAACAGGCGCATCGCCGACCTGAAGGGGCCGGCGGGCAGCTCCTCGGCGCTCTGCCCGTACCATCCCGACGCCCCGACGTGGTCGCCCCGGAGGGCGGCCTCGGAGGCGTGGGCCATGGCGCTGTCATGCGGTGTGGTGCTCGCCAGCGCGGAAGCCACCATCTGATGCGCACGGTCCTTCGGGCCGATCACGGCCGCCGCCCGGGAGAACTCCCGCTCCGCGGCCAGCCCCTCGTCGATCCGGCCGCCGGCGATCAGCAGGCGGGAGCGGTAGAAGGTGACGAGGGCCCGGTAGCCGGGTGTGTCGGCGGCCGCCGCCAGCGCCTCCACCGCGCCCCGGAGGCGCTCGACGTTGCCCGTCGTGTGCGCGGCGTAGGCGACGGCGCCCAGGATCTTCGCGCGGCGGATCCGCCGGCCGCTGCGGCCCACCTCGTGGAGCAGCGCGCGCAGGACGGCGTCGACCGTGAGGGATCCGAGGACGTGCAGCTGCTGCTGGCTGGAGATCGCGGACACCAGGTACAGGATCGTCCGGTCCGGCCCTCCCGGCGTCAGCGCGGCGGCGATCCGGCGGCACTGCGCGGCTTCCTGCGCACGGCCCAGTTCCTCGAAGTGCCCGCCGGTCTCGTCCAGGAGCGACGCCAGGAGGCGGCGGGTGAGCGGCTTGGGCGAGGCGCGGGCGTAGTGCTGATCGACGGTCTCGACGATGTGGTCGAGTCCGACCGAGTACACCGGCCGTCGGTCCAGCACCTGGTAGAGCCTGGTGATGGCGCGGACATCGGTGGCGTCGACGTCCGCCAGGTCGGTCACCAGGTCCACTTCCAGGTGGCGGCGGACCGCGGTGACGACCAGCGACTCGAAACGGCTGCGCCAGGTACCCATGGCGTGGCGGTCAGACTGCGTCGGTGTTGGTGTTGGTGTTGGTGTCGGTGTCGCGGAGTGCGGCCCGGTCGACGCTCTGCGCGGGAAGGATCGTCCGCCGGAGCAGTCGCTCGATCTCCTCCACGGTCGCCTCCCCGTCGAAGCGGATCTGGCCGTGCGGGCCGATGGCCTCGACATACATCCTGGCGCGGTCGTCGGGGCGGCCGGCCCGACGCCGGGACGCGAGCGAGCGGATGGCTCCGGCCAGGTAGGCGATGGTCTGCGGGGCCTGCAGCAGGGCGATGACCGTCGCGGTCCCACCGATGAAGTCGCCGTCGAGCCCCCACTGGGAGCTGCGCCGGCCGCGGGTCGGCGTGGCGTGCCCCTCGGTGACCAGGAGCTCCGCGAGCTCACCCGGAACGCTCATCTTGATGGTGTCGCTCATGTACGCCCTTTCACCGAGCGGGCCGACCGCACCGATCGGGGTCCGGGGCGGATCCCTCAACCGGCTTGTTCCCAGTGCAGTATGGCCCGGCAGCCGTCCTGTCATCCGGCATTCCGGAATTCCCGTTCCGCCTCCCCGGCCGCCGCCGTGGCCCGCACCGCACGCACCGGGAGAGGTGCCCGGGCCGTCCCGTCCGGATCCCGGTGGCCGAGCCCGCGGCGACTCTCGGGCCGTCCGGTGGGCCGTACACTCGGCCCATGGGTCGCACACATTCCTCGAGGCAGTGCCTGCAGCAGGCCGCCTTCCGGATGCGCCCGGCCGCCGGGGTCACGACCGTCGTCGACCCGGCCGGAACGGCCCTCGCCGCGGCGCCCAAGACGCGCCGTACGGCCCTGCACGGCCACGGCTAGCGCTTCGCGCCTCCGTCTCCTCCGCTCCACATCACCACAGCAGCTTCCCGGCATGCCGCCGGCGCTGCCGCCTGGCTACGGCCGCACGCCCGGGCCCGAGCCCCCTCGAAGGGATCATTGTGAAGCTGAGCGCATTGCTGGCCGGGCAGGAGTACCACGTTCTCCAGGGTCATCCGGAGACGACGCTGATCACCGCGGGAACCACCTTCGACGCGGACCGGGTGATGCCGGGCTCGCTCTTCATCGCCGTACCCGGACACCGGGAAGGCGGCCCCGGTGCCGTCTCGCCCGCCCTGGCCCGGGGCGCCGCCGCCGTACTCGTGGACGGCGGTGAACCCGGCCTGCCGGCCGCGGCGTGGCCCCCGGGCACCTGCGCCGTTCGGGTACCCGATACGCGGACGGCCGCCGCGGTGGTGAGCTCCCGCTACTTCGGCGAGCCCGGGCGGCACATGGACATGGTGGCGATCACCGGTACCAACGGGAAGACCTCCGTCTCGTACATGGTCGAGTCCGTCCTGCGGATCGCCGAGGGCTCCAGCACGGGGGTGATCGGAACCGCCGGAAGCAGGATCGGCGACGAGCCGATCCCGATGCCGCCCTCGGTGCTGACCACGCCGGAATCTCCCGACCTGCAGTACCTGCTGGGGTGCATGCGTGACCGCGGGGTCGCCGGCGTGGTGCTCGAGGCCACCTCGATGGCGCTGCTGACGCACCGGGTCGACCGTACGTTCATCGACGTCGGGGTCTTCACCAACCTCACGCAGGACCATCTGGACGACCACGGGACGATGGCGGACTACCGGGACGCCAAGCTGCGGCTCTTCCAGGGCCTGTGCCGGCGTGCGGTGGTCAACGCCGACGACCCGGTGGGCGCGGGCATCGTGTCGATGATGCCGGGTGCGGTGACCACGTACGCCCTGGACCGCCCGGCCGACTACCGGGCCACCGACCTGGTGGTGACCGCCTCGGGTACGCGGTTCACCCTCCACCACGACGGACGCGCCTACCCGGCCTCGATCCCCGTCCCCGGCCGCTTCTCGGTGGCCAACGCACTGGCCACCGTGGCCGCCTGCCACGTGCTGGGGCACGAGCTGGGCCCCCTGGTCGACGCGCTCGACCGGATGCCGCCGGTCCCGGGCCGGATGGAACGCTTCCGGACCCCGCTGGGCACGTCGGTGATCGTGGACTACGCCCACTCGCCGGATTCCCTGGACAAGGTCCTGACCACCATCCGGGGCTTCGCCCGCGGCCGGGTGATCACGGTCTTCGGCTGCGGCGGGGACCGCGACACCACCAAACGGGCCGAGATGGGCCGGATCGCCGGGACCCATTCCGACCTCTGCGTCCTGACCTCGGACAACCCCCGCAACGAGGACCCCGAGGCCATCCTGGACCAGGTGTCCCGCGGCCTCACGGCGACCGGCACCCCCTTCCGGCGCTACGCCGACCGCCGCCGGGCGATCGCCTTCGCCCTGTCCGAGGCGGGCCCCGACGACACGGTCCTGATCGCCGGCAAGGGCAGCGAACCACACCAGATCGTCGGCGAAGAGCTGCTTCCCTTCAGCGATATGGCCACGGTGCGCGAGCTGGCCCAGATCTAGGTTGTCGACTTCCAGCCCTGCTCGTGGAGACGTTCGAAGCCGTCGAGGAGGAGGTCCAGCGCGAACTCGAACTCGAACGCGTCGTCGCAGCCCGGGCCGATGACGGAGCCCCGGTCGTGGGCCACCGACCGGGCCAGCTCGGTGACGTGGGGGTAGCGCCGGGCCATCTCCTCGTACGCGGCCGCCTGCGCCCGCTCGTCCTGCGGTGCGGTGCTCGCCGGGTCGTCGAACAGCTCCTCGGTGAAGCCCAGCACCCGGCTGCCGAGGGCGTGCATCACGTGGTGGGTGAGGTCGAGGGAGAAGCCGCCGGCCCGAAACATCGCGATCACGGAGTCCAGGTACGCGAGTACGGCCGGGGTCGGGCCGGTGCGTGAACGGATCACCTGGGCCGCCCAGGTGTGCGCGAGAAGGGCGCCGCGCGCGCCGAGGATCCGCCCGCGGACCGCGCTCTTCCAGTCGGATCCCGGGGCCCGGCCCCCGATCCCGGCGACGACGACCTCCACCATGCCGTCCAGCAACTCCTCCTTGTTGGCCACGTGCTTGTAGAGCGCCATCGGTACGACACCCAGCTCCTGGGCGAGTCGGCGCATGCTCAGCGCCTCGATGCCGGAGCCGTCGGCGAAGGCGACGGCGGCGCGCAGCACCCGGTCCCGGCTCAGGGGGGTCCGGCGTGGTTCCTGCGGCAACTCGGGCATGTGGGCTTCTCCCTCGATCCGTTCCCGGGGCGGCGGCGCGGGTGGTATCCCGCCTTGACGAGTGTACGGCGTACACCTAGGGTGGGCGGCAGCTGCCAGGTGTACGCCGTACACCTTTCAAGGGGGTCTGTTCCGCATGAGCTCAACCAGGAGAACCGCGGTCGTCGCGGGTGTGCTGTTCCTCGTCACCGAGGTCGCCGCGATCGGCGGCCTCGCGCTCTACCGTCCTGTCCTGCACGACGCCGGATACGTCATCGGTCCCGGCGCCGACACCCGGGTGTTCCTGGGGGCGTTGTTCGAGTTCGTACTCGTCCTGGCGGTCATGGGCACCGGGGCGGTGCTGTATCCCGTCCTGCGGAAGCGGAACGAGGGGGCCGCCGTCGGCTACGTCTGCGGCCGCCTGCTGGAGGCCGCCGTCATCGTCATCGGCACCATCGGCGTGCTGTCGGTCGTGACCCTCAGGAGGCAGGCCGAAGGGGCGGTCGGCGCCGACGACGCCTCCCTCGTCACGGCCGGCCGGGCGCTGGTGGCCTTCCACGACTGGACGTTCCTGTTCGGGCCGAACTTCGTACTGGGCGCCAACACCCTGGTGCTGGCCGCCCTGATGTACACCGCGCGTCTCGTGCCGCGGTACATCGCGGTCCTCGGACTGGTCGGCGGGGCGATGATCTGCGCCTCGGCGACGGCCGTGCTGTTCGGGATCTACGAGCAGGTCTCGGTGGCGGGGTCGCTGGCCGCCGTGCCCGTGTTCGCCTGGGAGCTGACGCTGGCCGTCCGGCTGCTCCGCAAGGGCTTCGACGAGGGCGCCGACGAAGGCGCCGGCACCTTCGCCGACGAACGCGCCGGCGAAGGTGTCCGCGTCGGGTGACCGTTCTCAGGACATCCGGGCCACGTTCCACAGCGGCAGGCTCCGGAAGAACTCCACCGCCTCCGCGCGCCAGTACGGTCCCCAGGACGCGGCCTCGGCGGAGGCCTCCTCCGCGTACCGCCGGATCTCCGCCTTGAGCCGCCGGTCCACGCCGGCGCCGCGGGCGATCTCCCTGATCCGGCCGAGGGTGGCCTCCGAGCAGCCGGGATCGCCGAGCGCGGCCTCGACGAGGGCCGCCTCGGCCCCGGTCACGGAGGTCAGGAGCGCGCGGACCGCGTAGGTGCGGCGGCCCGAGCGGATGTCGGACCCGGTGGACTTCGCCTCGTCCGCCGGGTCGTCGCCGAACGGGCCGAAGAGGTCGAGGAAGTCGTCGCGCATCTGCTCGCCGATGCCCACCAGCCTCGCGTACCGGTGCAGTCGGGCACGGTGCGGTGCCGGGTCCCCGCCCGCGGCCAGCAGCCCCATCGTCAGCGGCGCGAGGATCGAGTAGCGCGCGCTCTTGAAGTCCGTGACGGTGTGCAGGAACTCCTCGTCGGGCAGCGCGTGCGAGTCCCGCTCCAGGTCGGCGAGCTGCCCGGCCACCGTCTCCGCCGCCGTGCGTGTGTGTACGGCGAGCAGCGCCTGGCGCAGCTCGGCGGGAGCCTCGGCCTCCAGCAGGACCTGGGTGGACAGGAACGCGGCGAGGTCCCCGGCGAGTATCGCGAGCCCGAGGGCGGTTGCGCCGTGGTCGGGGAACTCCCGGCGGTAGGCGTAGTACGTCGAGGGCCCGCCACGGCGCAGCGGCGCGTCGTCGATGATGTCGTCGTGGACGAGCCCGTGCGTCTGGAGCAGTTCGATGCTCAGCGCCGCCTCCGCGAGCCCCGGCACCTCGTCGGTGGTGACCAGCCGGGCCGCTTCGTACAGCAGGACGACCCGCAGCCGCTTGCCGCCGCGCATCGAGAACTCCCGCAGGAGCTCCAGGCAGCGGGGAACGTACCGGCTCGGCACCGGGACGTCGAAGCGCTCGCCGAGGCCGTCGAAGTACTGCTCGAAGCGGGAGTCGAAGCGCGTCCGGTGCAGGGCGGCGCGTTCGAGGGCGGCGGTGACGTTGGCATGCATGAAGATCAGTATCCCTACGGCTCCCGGCGGCGGAGCATCGCGAGGTGACCGGCAGGGTCGCACAATGGAGGCCGGTGAGCGGGAGGGGTGCGGCATGGCGGACGAGCAGGCCTCGGTGCGGGTGGAGCGGGACGGCCCCGTGTACACGGTGATCCTGAGCAGGCCGGGGGCGTGCAATGCCGTGGACGGTCCGACGGCCGGGCGACTGGCCGAGGCGTTCCGGGCGTTCGAGGAGGACGACGACGCCGCCGTCGCCGTGCTCTGGGGCGAGGGCGGCACGTTCTGTGCGGGAGCCGACCTCAAGGCCATCGGCACCGAGCGCGGCAACCGGGTCCTCGCCACCGGCGACGGGCCCATGGGGCCGACCCGGATGCGGCTGAGCAAGCCGGTGATCGCGGCCGTTGCGGGGCACGCGGTGGCCGGCGGCCTGGAACTGGCGCTCTGGTGCGATCTGCGCGTGGCCGAGGAGGACGCGGTGTTCGGCGTGTTCTGCCGCCGCTGGGGCGTCCCGCTGATCGACGGCGGTACGGTCCGGCTGCCCCGCCTGATCGGCGAGAGCCGCGCCATGGACCTGATCCTGACGGGGCGTCCGGTCGGCGCGACCGAGGCCTACGGGATCGGACTGGCCAACCGGCTGGTCCCCACGGGCCGGTCGAGGGCGGCGGCGGAGGAACTCGCCCGCGAGATCGCCGGGTTCCCGCAGATCTGCCTGCGCCACGACCGGTTGTCCGTCCTGGAGCAGCACGGTCTGCCCGAGGCGCAGGCGCTGGAGGGGGAGTACCGGCACGGCCTGGTGCCGCTGGAGGCGGGCGAAACGCAGGCGGGCGCGGGCCGGTTCGCCTCCGGTGCGGGTCGGCACGGCGTGTTCGGGCAGTGACCGGCCGGCCGCGGCGTCATCCGTAGCCGCCCCACGGCTGCCCCGCAGAGCGCCCGGAGTGTGACCCGGATCACCGTCCGGGGAAAACCTGCTGCCCCGGCCGCGCGTCTAGCAGGTGTGAAACGGGTTGGGGCGGCAGCGCCGCAGGAACTGGACGAGGAACGTCTCCTACGACGGGTGGCCCGGGGAGACCGGGCCGCCTTCGAGGAGCTGTACCGGCGCACGTCGCCGTGGCTGGCGGTGCGGCTGCGCCGCCGCTGCGCCGACCAGCAGATCGTCGCCGAGGTCATGCAGGAGACGTACCTCGCGGTGTGGCGGGCCGCCGGCTCCTTCGCCGGGAGCGGGAGCGGGACCGGCGGAACAGCCGTCGGCTGGCTGTGGACCATAGCGGCCCGCCGCCTCGTCGACGCGTTCCGGCGCAGGGCCCACCACGCGGAACCGCCGCCCGCCGCGGCCCCCTACGCCGTCGCGCCCGCGGCCGAGGAGGAGGCGCTGGTCGCCACCGTCGGCGGTGACGTCGGGGACGCGCTGCGGCGCCTCGCGCCGGAGCTCAGGGACGTACTGCAGGCCATGGTGCTCGACGGACTCTCCGTCCGCGAGACCGCGGTTCTGCTCGGACTGCCGGAAGGAACGGTCAAGACCCGCGCCCGCCGGGCCCGGACGGCTATGCGGGAGGCGCTGGCATGAACGTGGAACACGCGTCGGCACGGCTGATCGACGGGTACGCGCGCGGCGGGACGGATCTCGCCGCCGACGAGCTGTGGGCCCTGGAGGACCATCTGGAAGGCTGCCGGGTCTGCCGTGACCGGCTCTCGGACGCCGTCACGGCCGGGGCGCCCGCCGTGGCCGCCCTGACCGAGGCCGTCTGGTCCGACCTCCGACACGACATCGCCGCGGCCACCCCGGCGCCGCCGCGCCGGCTGCGCGCACGGCTGTCGGCCTGGACGACGCCCGCCATGACGCCGTGGCTCGCCATGGTGCTGGCCGTCACCCTGCTCGCCCTGCTGCTCGACGTGACGGGGCCCGGCTCCGGTGCCGGCTCCGCTGTCGGCTCCGGCCAGGTGTCCCTGATGCTGCTGCTCGCCCCGGTCCTGCCCGTGTGCGGAGTGGCGGCCTCCTGGTCGCGCGGCCTGGACCCGGCGTACGAGCTGACGTCCTCCACCCCGAGGGCGGGTCTGCAACTCGTGCTGCGGCGCACGGCCTCCGTACTCGCCGTCGTGATCCCCACGCTGCTGGCGGGGGGATGGGCGACGGGGGTGACGGCCGCTCAGTGGCTGCTGCCCTGCCTGGCCTTCACCTCGGTGACCCTGGCGCTCGGCGGGATCATCGGCGTGAGCCGCGCCGCCGCCGTGCTGGTGGCCGTGTGGGCGGCGGTGGTCGTGGCGCCGACCCTGGCCACCAGCCGTACGGCCGTCGCCCTCGGGACGGACGGCATGCCCGTGTGGGGGCTGGTCCTCGCGCTCGGCGTCACCGTCGTGATCGTCCGCAGGAGCGCCTACACCACGCCGGGAGCCCACCGTTGACCCCTCCGAGGACAAGGAACCGCATGAAGCCCACAGTCAGCAGGGCCGACCTCGCACCCACGGCCTACGCCTGGCAGATCCGGGCGACCGGACTGAAGGTCAGGGCCGGCAGGAAGCGGATGGCCGTCGACGGGCTCGACCTGTCGCTGGGCACCGGAGTGCACGGTCTGCTCGGGCCCAACGGCGCGGGCAAGACCACTCTGATCCGGGCGCTGGCCACCGTGCTGCGTCCCGCCGGAGGCGAGCTGGAACTGCTCGGCGAAGCCGTCGGCGGACTCGGTGAGCACCGCGCGCTGCGCCGCCGGATCGGCTACCTGCCGCAGGAATTCGGCTACTACAAGCGCTTCACCGTACGGGAGTTCGTCGAGTACATGGCATGGCTGAAGGAGGTCCCCACGGCCGACATCCCCGGCGCGGTGCAGCGCGCCGTGGAGCGGGTCGGCCTCGCCGACCGGGCCGACGAGCGGATGAAGGCCCTCTCCGGCGGGATGGTGCGGCGGGCCGGCATCGCCCAGGCCATCGTCAACGATCCGGCGATCCTGCTCCTGGACGAACCGACGGTCGGCCTGGACCCGGCACAACGCCTGCGCCTGCGCGAACTGCTCCAGGAACTGGGCACCGACAGCTGTGTGGTCGTCTCCACCCACCTGGTGGAGGACGTCGCCGCAGCCTGCACCGATGTCGTGCTCTTCGCCGAGGGACGGCTGGTCTTCCAGGGCACCCCGGGCGAGCTGGCCGCGGCCGGCGGCCCGGAACACGAGGGCGACAGCCCCCTGGAACGCGGCTACTCGGCGCTGCTGGTCGACCCCGCACGGACGAGGGGCGCCTGGTGAACCTCCGTATCCTGGGCATCGAGCTGAGGCGGTCCGTCGCCCCCTGGGCCGGCATCGTCTTCCTGGCGACCGCACTCGCCTTCCTGTACCTCGTTCCCGGACCGTGGTGGACGGGCACCGCGCTGTGGACGGCCCAGTGGACCTCCATGGCCCTGTGGACCCGGTACCCGCTGGTCTTCCTGTGGCCGCTCGCCGTGGGACTCGGGGCGCTCCAGGGCCTGCGCGACCACCGCTCGAAGATGTCCGAGCTGCTGATCAGCACCCCGCGGCCGGCCCGGCACCGCGCCGCCGCCCTCGCGGCTACGACGGCCTTCGCCCTGGTGTCGTCCTTCGCACTCCTGGTCCTGCTGGGCGCGGTGCGGGTGCTCGCCGGCGACGCCACGTACACCCACCTCGGCTGGCTGCCCATCTCCCTGGTGGGGGCGCTCGCGCTGACCGCGGGGGCCGTCCTCGGCATGGGGATCGGGCGGACGGTGCCCTCCGCCCTCACCCCACCCGCGCTGGCCGTGGGCGCCTTCCTGCTCACCAACCTCCTGCGGCAGACCTCGGACACCGCGACGCCGGCCGCAGCCGTGCCGAACCGCCTCTCGCTGCTGTCACCGGCGGTGGCGGAGGCGCGCGAATCGCTGCTCACGCTCTCCGCCCCCGTGCACCTCGGGCAGACGATCTGGCTGCTCGGCATGGCCGTGACGGGCTTCGTGCTGCTGGCCGCGGCCACCCCGCGCGCCCGGCTGCTCGCCCTCACCCCCCTGCTGGCGGGCGCGGCCGTCGCCCTGCTCCAGTTCCCGGCCGACCCCCGCGCCACGTACGTCGTCGACCGGGAGGCTGCGAGGCTCGTGTGCGAGGGTCCGGTGTGCGTGACGACGGCCCGGCGGGCGCGGATGGAGACCCTGGAGGGTCCCGGCGCGCAGGCGCTGCGCCTGCTGCACGGGGTACTGGGCGACCGGGCGCCCGCCGGCCTCCGCGAGACCACCGTCCCGCGGGCGCTCGGCGACCCGCCGCAGCGGTCGCGCGAGTACGTGCTCGTCGACTTCGACGACGCGGTGATCGGCGACGCCGAGGGCGAGGAACTGACCCGGGCCCTGGTCGGCCAGGGCATCGCCCCGCTGTGCCGCCCCCGCAGCGACACCGAGAGCGGCACGCTGGAGGAGGCCGCCGCCCAGAGCATCGCGGCCGCCTGGGTCCTCGGGGAGCTCCGGCCGCTCGAACGGACCATGCACGACACGAGCCAGCAGGCCGCCGTGGCCGACCCCGTGTGGAAGAAGTTCATGGCGCTTCCCAGGGCGGAGCAGCAGCAGGGGATCAACGCCCTGCACGCCGCTGCCGTCTCCTGCACGGGCGACCCGCTCGGCGCGCTGACCGGCGAGGCCTCCCGGTGAGATGGCTGACGCTGTACGCCCGCTCGCGGCGGGTCCCCGCCTCGTTCGCCGCGGTGCTGATCAGCGCGGTGGCCGTGGGGGCACTCGCCCGGATCGGGGGCGGGCCGTTGGATCCCCGGCTGTCCACGCTCGCCCTCGCCGCGGGCGCGACGGCGCTCGCGGTCGGACTCGGCGGGCAGGACCTCGCGCTGGACCGCACGGCCGCGATCCGCTGGATACCCCGCAGGGCGGTGCACGTGCTGCTCTGCGGGGTGCTGATCGGCGGGGTGCTGCTGGCGGTGCAGACGATGGGTGGGCAGCCGGCCTCCACCGCATTCGTCGTGCGCAACAGCGCGGGGCTGATGGGGCTGGTCGCCCTGGGAGCGGCCTGGTGCGGGGGGCCGTACGCATGGATCCCGCCGTTCGCGTCGCTCTCGCTCTCCTTCGTCGTCCCGCTCGCTCCCGACCCGGCTACGCAGGTGCTGACCTGGATGCTGCTCCCGCCCGGCACGACGGCCGGCGCCTGGACGGCTCTGGTCCTGGCCCTCGCGGGTACCACGGCCTACGCGGTCGCGGGCCCGAGGCGCTAGGCCGTCTCTTCCGGATCTTGCCGGGCCCGCGCTGCCCGGCACCGCACCTCGCCGCACTGCCGGGGCAACCGAGTACGTCCAGTACACGGCAGCCCCGGCAGCACGCCGAGGCACGGCACCGGACGACGCGGACCTGACCGACAAGATCCGAAAGAGACGACCTAGGCCGGTGGGCGGCCGGGTTCCCGGGCCGGGCGGGGTGTGGTGCCTGCCACAGCCCGGCCCGGGAACCCGGCCGCCCACGGCCCCGACTCCTGGTGCGCAACGGCTGCCGGCCCAAGTCATCGGAAGGGACCATCGGATGAATCGCAGGAACGTGCTCCGCGCCCCGGTCGTGGTGGGGGCCGCGGCCACCCTGGCGGGTGTGTCCGGGGTGGCCGCCGCGGCGGAACCCCGGTCCGCCGGGAAGCCGGCGGGGCCGTTGCGCGTGCACGTCGTGATGTACGAAGGGGTGGAGGAGCTCGACTTCGCCGCGCCCTACGAGGTGTTCTGCGCGGCCCGCTTCTTCACGGACCGGGAGGTCGAGGTCCGCTACGTCACGGCCGGTGGTCCGGGTACCGTACGCGCCGCCTACGGCACGAGGGTGGCTGTCGACGGCGCCTGGGATCCGCGCACGGCCGACGTCCTCCTGGTACCCGGCGGAGGTTACGCGCGCCCCGACGCTCCCGGGGTCCGGGCCGAGATCCGCAGCGGCGTTCTGCCCCGGAAGCTGGCCGCGGCGGTACGCCCCGGCCTCACCATCGGCGCGGTCTGCACGGGCACCATGCTGCTGGCCGCCGCCGGGCTGGCCACGAACCGGCCCTGCACCACCCACCACAGGGCCCGCCCGGACCTGGAGAAGCAGGGCGGGCTCCTGAAGAACGCCCGGGTGGTCGACGACGGCGACCTCGTCACCGCGGGCGGCATCACATCGGGGCTGGACCTCGCGCTGTGGCTCGTACGCCGCGAACTGGGCGCCGACGCGGCGACGGGCGTGGAGGCCATGCTCGAGTACGAGGCCCGCGGCACGGTGTGGACCCCGCCCCCGGTTCCACGGCGGTAGCGGTAGCGGTACCGGCAGTCGCAGGTCAGCGGTGGAGGCGCAGGGTCCAGTCCTCGGGGACCCGGTCGGCCGGGCCCGGGGACGGCTGGTCCGCCGGGCGGTCGCTCGGCGGTGTCAGCCGGGGGCCGGAGTCGTACAGGGCGTCGGTGTCGTAGTTCCAGAACCACTCCTCGCCCGGCTCGAAGCTCTGCACCAGCGGGTGGCCGGTGGACTTCCAGTGGGCGGTGGCGTGCTGGGCGGGGGAGGAGTCGCAGCAGCCGATGTGGCCGCACTGGGCGCAGCGCCGCAGGTGGAACCACCAGCCGCCGAGCTCGTCGCACTCGACGCAGCCGGTGCCGGTGGGCGGGGCGCTCGGGTCGATACCGTTCATGTCGGTCATGCGGGCTCCTCGGCGGTGGCGGTCGCGGCAGTCTCGGTTGCCGCGGTCTCGGTTGCGGGGTCCGGGGCGGTCAGCGGCAGCAGCACCTGGAAGCGGGTGTCGCCCGGGGCGGACTCGACCTGGAGGCTGCCGTGGTGCTTGTTGACGACGATCCGCCAGGAGATGTCGAGGCCGAGCCCGGTGCCCTCGCCGACCGGCTTGGTGGTGAAGAAGGGGTCGAAGATGCGGCTGCGGATGTCCGCCGGGATACCGGGTCCGCTGTCTCGGAACTCGACCAGCAGACGGTCGCCCTCCCGCGCCGTGCGGACCGTCAGCGTGCCCTCGCCGCCCGTGCTCCCGATGGCGAAGACGGCGTTGTCGATGAGGTTGGTCCACACCTGGTTGAGCTCCGCCGGGTAGGCGGGCACGTCGGGCAGGGAGCGGTCGTAGTCCTTGACCACCCGCACCCGGGAGCCGATCTTGCCGGACAGCATCAGCAGGGTGCTGTCGAGGAGTTCGTGGACGTCGACGACCCGGTACGGGGCGCGGTCGAGCTGCGAGTACTGCTTGGCCGCGTCCACGAGGTGGGAGATGCGGGTGGTGGAATCGTCGATCTCGTCCATCAGCAGCTCGGTCTCGACCGTGTAGTTGAGCCAGCCGATCGCCGACGGCAGGATCTCCTCGGCCACGGTCGCCGCGACCTGGTCCAGCCAGTCCGTGTCCAGTCCGGCCTGCACGAAGGCCGGCGCGATCCGCCAGCCCTCCGCGATGTCGTGGTCGTCGAGCCAGTCGGCGAGCTCGTCCTCCCGGTCGGAGGCCTCCAGGGGGCTGAGCGCCGTCGCCTTCGCGACGCGTTCGACGGTGCGCTCCTGGATCTCGATGAGGTCGGCGATCACCTCGCGCGAGTACTGGCCCTGGGAGATGTGGGCCAGCTTGTGGCGCATCTTGCCGACCCGTTCGCGCAACGTCGCCGTGGCCCGGACGGCCGCGGCCGCCGGGTTGTTGAGCTCGTGGGTGAGACCGGCGGACAGCGATCCGAGCGCCAGCAGCCGTTCACGCTGCCCGATCGCCCGCTGGGTGTTCTTGGAGCCGAAGAACAGCCCTTCCAGCAGGTGCGCCGCCATCGGGAACCACTCCTGCATGATGTCCGCGAACGACTGCGCGGGCAGCACGAAGAACCGCGTCGGCTCGGTGACCCGCATCGAGTTGGTGTACGTCTGCGGCACCTGGTCGCCGAGGTACGCCTGCATGGCTCCCGCGTACACGCCGCGCTGCGAGGTGCGGCTCACCTCGACGTCGTCGCCGCCGACCCGGCGGAACAGCACGACGGTGCCCTCGATCATCACGTAGAAGCAGGTGGCCGGGGAGCCCTCGGTGTACACGGGGCCGGCGTCGAACCGCTCCACCCGCCCCTCGGCGCACAGCCGTCCGAGCTGCTCCGGGGTGAGCTTCTCGAACAGGAACAGTGAGGCGATCTCCTGCGGGCTGCACGGCATGACCTGTGCGCTCATGACTGCTCCAGATACCGGTGGACGAGCATCACGGCCATGGCTCCCTCGCCGACGGCGGACGCGACGCGCTTCGCGGACTGGGCGCGCGCGTCGCCCGCCACGAACACGCCGGGAATGTTGGTTTCCAGGTGGTAGGGCGGCCGGTCCAGTTCCCACTCGGCCGGCGGCCGACCGTCCGGGGTGAGGTCCGGTCCGGCCAGGATGAAGCCGTGCCGGTCGCGCAGCACCGTCCCGTCCAGCCAGTCGGTCAGCGGAGCGGCGCCGATGAAGACGAACATCCACTGAGCGTCGACGAGTTCGGTGGCACCGCTGTCCACGTCCCGCAGCGTCAGCTGCTCCAGGTGACCGTCGCCGTGCGCGGCCTCGACGACCGTCCGGGTGCGCACCGTGATGTTCGGCATCTCCTGGATCTGCTGGATCAGGTAGTACGACATCGACGAGGCCAGGGACTCGCCGCGCACCAGCAGCGTCACCGACTTGGCGCCCCGCGCCAGGTACATCGCCGCCTGCCCGGCCGAGTTGGCACCGCCCACGATGTAGACGTCCTGGCCCTGGCAGGAGGCCGCCTCGGTGAGGGAGGAGCCGTAGTACACCCCGCAGCCGGTCAACTGGTCGCAGCCCGGAGCGTGGAGCTGCCGGTACGACACACCCGTCGCCAGGATGACGCTGTGGGCGGCGATGGTCGAGCCGTCCGAGAAGTGGACGACGCGGGCCGCGCCGTTGACCTCCAGCCCCGTGACCTCGCGCGCCGTGAGGATCTCGGCGCCGAACCGGCCGGCCTGGCGGCGGGCGCGGTCCGTGAGCTGGGCGCCCGACACGCCGTCCGGGAAGCCGAGGTAGTTCTCGATGCGGGAGCTCTGGCCGGCCTGACCGCCGGTCGCCGACCGCTCGACCAGTACGGTGCGCAGCCCCTCCGAGGCCCCGTACACCGCCGAGCCGAGCCCGGCCGGGCCGCCGCCGATGACCACGAGGTCGTAGAACTCGGCCGTCGGCGTCGTCGCGAGCCCCACGTGGGCGGCCAGCTCGGGCGCCTCCGGCTCGATCAGCGCGGTGCCCTCCGGCGTGACCACCAGGGGCAGCCGCTGCCCGTCCGCCCCGGCCGCCTCCAGCAGGCGCTGCCCCTCCGGCTCGTCGGAGGAGTACCAGCGGTACGGCACCTGGTTGCGGGCCAGGAACTCCCGTACGTCCGAGGAGCGCGCCGACCAGCGGTGCCCGACCACCTTGGTCGCGGGCACCGGCCGGTAGTCGCTGGTGCGCCAGGCCGTGATCAGGTCGTCCAGGACCGGGTAGAGCTTCTCCTCCGGCGGGTCCCAGGGCTTGAGCAGGTAGTGGTCGAGGTCGACGACGTTGATCGCGTCGATGGCCGCGTTGGTGTCGGCGTAGGCGGTCAGCAGCACGCGCCGCGCACCCGGGTACACCTGGAGGGCCTGTTCGAGGAACTCGATGCCGTTCATCTGCGGCATGCGGTAGTCGGCCAGGATCACCGCCACCAGGTCGCCCCGCAGCTTCAGCTCGCGCAGCGCCTCCATCGCGGAGTCGCCGGACTCGGCGCGCACGATCCGGTACTCGGCCCCGTAGCGGCGCCGCAGGTCACGGGCGATGGCCCGGGAGACCCCCGGGTCGTCGTCCACGGTCAGGATGACGGTCCGCGCTGTGTCGGCGGCCTGTGCCATACGTCGTCTCCACCCCGAGTGCTCTGGGCGGGCGGCACGGCGAGCCGCCCGGCGCCGGTTCCCGCCCATCGTATGGTCGATCCTGCGGGAGCGCTCCGGGACGGCGCGGGTGGTGCGCTCCCGGTACACACCCGGTCGCTCCTGGTCAACAGCCTGCGGCGGCCTGCCTCGGGCCGGGCAGGGGCCGGGGGACGCCCGGCCACCGGCTCACGCGCCGGCGTCGACGATGCGGCCGTCGCGCAGCTCCACGACCCGGTCGGCGAGTTCGATCAGGTTCGGGTCGTGGGTGGCGACCAGGATGGTGACCGACTCGCTGCGCACCACCGCGCGCAGCAGTTCCATGACCGAGCGGCCGGTCTCCGAGTCCAGCTGGCCCGTGGGTTCGTCGGCGATGATCAGGTCGGGGTCGTTGGCCAGGGCGCGGGCCACCGCGACGCGCTGCTGCTGGCCGCCGGAGAGTTCGCCGGGGCGCTGCTCGGCGTGGTCCGCGAGCCCGACCAGGGCGAGCAGGGTCCGGGCGCGCTCCTCGCGGAGCCTGGCGGGGACGCGGCGCAGCCGCATCGGCACGCCGACGTTCTCGGCGGCGGTGAGCACGGGTATCAGGCCGAAGGACTGGAAGACGAAGCCGATGCGGTCGCGGCGCAGGGCGAGCAGGCCCGGCTCGTCGAGGTCCGCCAGGTCGGTGCCGTCGAGGGTGATCCGGCCGCCGGTCGGGGTGTCGAGGCCCCCGACGAGGTTCAGCAGGGTGGTCTTGCCGGAGCCCGACCGGCCCCTGAGGGCGGTGAGCTCGCCGCGGCGGACCTCGAAGGACACGCCGCGCAGGGCGTGCACGGCCTGCGGCCCGCTGCCGAAGCTGTGGTGCACGTCGTCCACCACCACGATCGGCGAGCCGTCGCCCTCCCGCACCGCCGTCGCGACCGTGGCCGGTTCCTGTTCCTGGTGGTCCCTCATCGCGTCTGTTCCCCCGTCGCGTTGTCCGTATGGGGCGCCCGGCCCCTCGTCCCGCACACCCTGCTGTTGCAGCTTCCTGGTCGCATTTGCGCATCTGTCGCACCAATCACGCAAGACCCTTCCCTCAATCGAGCATTTCTGAAAACATCGTCCGCTATCCGGTACCGAGGGTCCGGACGGGGGAGGAATTCAAGACGTGCTCGGCTTCGTCGTGCGCCGACTGCGCGGGCGATGGCCGCTCGCGGTCGCCGTACTGCTCACCGTACTGATCACCGCGACCACGCTGACCGCGCTGACGGCGTTCACCCGAGGGGTGGGCGAGGAGGGGCTGCGCAGGGCCCTCACCGGCGCCGAACAGCCACGGACCACGGTCGTGATCACCAGCGGCCGTCCCGCCTCCTCCCGCGCCAAGGACGACGAGTCCGTACGGACCTTCGCGCACGAGGTGTTCGGACGGCTGCCGGTGGCCGCCGAGAGCGTGGCCCGCAGCCGGTCCTACGGGCTCCCCGGCGCCGCCGGATCCGGCCGCGACGCCGACCTGACCGTGCTCGCCGCCCTGGGCCGGGACCACGTACAACTGCTCGCCGGCGAGTGGCCCGCTCCGGTCGCCGCACCCACCGGTACGCCCGCCCCCGCGGCCCCGACCCAGGTGGCCGTGCCGCGCGCGGCGCTCGTACGGCTCGGCCTGGCCGAATCCGCACTGCCCGCACCGGTCCGCCTCGACGACCGGTTCGGCGGGCCGCCGTTGACCGTGCTGGTCACCGGCGTGTACCGGGCCGCCGACCCGGACGCCGCGTACTGGCGGCTCGACCCGCTCGGCGGCCGTGAGGTCCAGGCCGACACCTTCGCCATCTACGGCCCGCTGCTGGTGGACGACAGCGCCTTCACCACCGGCGGCCTCCTGCAGAACCACCGCCTCACGCTGCTGACCCCGGACCTGCGCACGGTCAGCGGCTCCGAGGCCGAGGCCGTCCGGGCCGCGACCGAACCCGCCGGCGCCGCCCTCGAACGCGCGAGCTCCCTGCGGACCGCCACCGAACTGCCGAAACTGCTGGCCGAGCTGCGGGCCGGCACGGTCGTCGCCCGGTCCACCCTCCTGATGGGCGCGCTCCAGCTCGCCGTACTCTCCACAGCCGCCCTGCTGCTCGTCGCACACATCCTGACCGTCCGGCAGGAACCGGAGCGGGTCCTGCTCACCGCGCGCGGAGCCTCCCGCCGCCGCCTCGGCGCGCTGACCGCGGCCGAGTCACTGCTGCTCGCCCTGCCCGCGGCCGTCCTGGCCCCCCTGCTCACACCGCCCCTGCTCCGGCTGTTCGGCCGGTTCGGCCCGCTCGGGCGGGTCCACCTGGAGATACCGGGCACCTGGCTGGTCTGGCCGGTGGCCGCCGGCTGCGCCCTGGCCTGCGTCCTGCTGACCACCCTGCCCTCCGTCCTGCGCGGCGCCTCCGCCGCCGTACTGCGCCGCGTGGGCAGCCGGCAGGCCCTGGTGACCGGCGCCGCCCGCTCCGGCGTCGACCTGGCCGTCGTCGTCCTCGCCGTCCTCGGCTACCAGCAACTGGCGCAGTACGGCGGTACGGACGTCCCCGCACCCGACGCCTCCGGGCTCGGCGTCGACCCGGTCCTGGTGGCCGCCCCGGCGCTGGCCCTGTGCGCGGGCACCCTGCTGGTCCTGCGGCTTCTGCCGTTCGCCGCGCGCGCCGGAGGACGGCTGGCGGCGCGCGGCCGGAGCCTGGCCCCGGCCCTGTTCGGCTGGCAGCTCGCCCGACGGCCCGGCCGGGCCACCGGGCCCGTGCTGCTGCTCGTACTCGCCGTCTCCAGCGGGATCCTGGCCCTCGGCCAGCACGCCGCCTGGTCCGCCTCCCAGCGCGACCAGGCCGACTTCGCGACCGCGGGCGGCCTGCGGATCTCCGGCAGCAGCATGTCCCCCATGGGGCAGGGCGGACGCTATGCGGCCCTGCCCGGCGGCGACCGCCTCGTCCCGGTGGTCCGCCGCGAGCAGAAGCTGCCGGACGGACAGCCCGCCGACATCGTCGCGCTGGACGCCGCCAAGGTGGGCGAACGGGTACCGCTGCGCGCGGACCTGCGCGACGGCCACACGATGCGCGAGCTGTTCGCACCGCTCGCCGCGGGAACCGAACCCGCCCCCGCCGGCCCCGGCGTCGCCCTGCCCGGCTCTCCGCGCCGCATCGACCTCGCCGTGTCCGTACGGTCCTCCGGCATCAGCTGGGCGGCCGTGAGCCTGCTGCTGCGCGACCGGTTCGGAGCCACCTACGGAACGGCCTCGGTCACCCTGCCCGCAGGCGGCGACGCCACCCTGCCCTTCCTCCTGGACGCGCTGACCGGCGCCCCGGTCGGATCCGCCGCCACCCCGCTGACCCTGGCGGGGATACGCCTCTCATACGCCGGGGACGGCGACCATCCGGGCGACGGCAGCCAACTGACCGTGCGCGGGATCGCCGCCTCCGACACCGCCGAAGGGGCCGCCGCGAACATCGCCGTACCCCCCGCCACCGGCGGCTGGCGCTCCTCGCCCCTGCAGGGGACGGGCTCCCCGCGCGCCCCCGAGCCGACCCCGGTACCCGACGGCTCCACGGAACTGCTGCGACTGCGCTACTGGGGCGGCTTCGGCACCCTGCAGGGCGTGAACACCGTGCTGTTCCCGGCGCCGGCCGCGCCGCCCGCCGACGCCGTCGCGGCCGTCGCCACCACCCGCTACCTGCGGTCCCTGGGCGCCTCCGTGGGCGATACGGTCCCCGTCACGCTGGACGGCGCCAACGTCCCGATGCGGATCACCGCCTCCGTGGACTCCCTCCCCGTGGCCGGCCGGTCGGCGCTCGCCGTCGACCTGCACGTACTCGGCCGGTTCCTGCTGGAGTCCACCGGCCGGCAGCCCGCCTCGCCCACCGAATGGTGGCTGCCCGCGGCCTCGGCCGCCGACCCGGTACCGGCCCGCGCGGCGGCCCGGCTGCGCGAGGGCGCCCGTATCGAACGCGTCCAACTGCGCGAGGAGATCACCGAGCGGCTGCTCGACGACCCGCTGAGCGCCGGCCCGCAGAGCGCGCTGGCTGCCCTCGCCGCCGCCTGCGCGGTCCTGGCGGCCATCGGCTTCGCGACCTCCACCGCCGCCGAACGGCGGGTGCGCGGCCGGGAGTTCTCGGTCCTGCTCGCCCTCGGCACCCCGCGCCGCTCGCTGGCCCTCGCGTCCGCCGCCGAGGGCGGGGTACTGATCGCCATCGGGACCGCGGTCGGGACCGGGCTGGGGATCGCCCTCATCCATCTGATGGCACCCCTGGTCGTACTGACACCCGCCGCCGGGCGGCCCTTCCCGCCCGTACATGTGGACATGCCGCTCTGGCAGACCGTACTGACGGTCGCCGCCATCGCAGCCGTACCCCTGCTGTCGGCCGCGCTCAGCGGCCCCCGGGGCCGCGACATCGCCGCCCGGCTGCGTCCCGTGGAGGAGATGTGACCACCCCGCCGTCCGCCACCCCGCCGTCCGCCACCCCGCCGTCGTCGAGCGCCGCGACGTCGTCGGCCGCTGCGTCGTCGGCCGCCGCACCGCGGCCCGCGCCCTGGGTCCGGACCCGGTTGCGGGCGGCGCCGCTGGGCACCGTGCTCGGGGCCGCACTGGCCTTCGTGGCCGTGCTGCTGGCCGCCGCGCTGCCGCGGGCCCAGGACCGGGGCGCCGACCAGGCCCTGCGATCCTTCCTCGAGCACAGCGGATCGGCGAGGACCAGCCTGCAGGTGACCGCGCCCGCCCCGGAGACCGGCCAGAGCGCCCAGGCCCTGGACGCCACCCTGGAGAAACTCCTCGCCCCCACGGGCTCCACCTTCCACGTGGACCCCGACGAGACGGTCCACGGCACACGCACCACCAAGCGGCAGCCGCTGCTGAATCCGGAACTGTCCCGCCCGTCCGGCATCCCGCCCGCCATGGACCTCCTGCACGTCCGCGAGGCGGAGTCGCACGTCGAGCTGGCGCAGGGGCGCTGGCCGAGCAGCACACCCACCGCCCCGCCCCGGGGCGCCCCCGGGGAGATGGCGCCCCTGGAGGTCGTCCTGTCGCAGAAGGCAGCCGCGACCCTCGGTGCCCGCGTCGGATCGGTCCTGAAGAGCGCGACCCGCGTCGACGGCACACCGTCCGTCGAGGTCGTCGGCCTCTTCGCGGTCCTCGACGAGACCGACGACTTCTGGGTGGACAACCTGGGATGTATCGCCCGCGCCTGCGAGCACTACGACGGGGAGAACCTCTCCTGGCACGCCGACGCCCTGGTCGGAACCGGGGATCTCGACCGGATGGCCACCTGGAGCCGCACCGCCGAGGACTTCTGGCGGCTGCCGGTGGACGTCGGCCGCCTGCGGGCCGACCGGCTCGACGCCACGCGGGAGGAGGTCGCCTCGTACATCGCCGGACCCACCGCCGCCGGCCTCGCCCGGGAGACCGGCCGCGCCCGGCTGCACACCACCTCGTGGCTGCCCGAGCTGTTCGAACAGGCCCGCGTCCGCACCCAGGCCGCGGCGCCGCTCGCCGCGATCGGACCCGCCGGGGTCGGCGGCGTCGCCTTCGTCGTCCTGTGCCTGGCCGGCGCGCTCGCCGCCGACCGGCGTGACGCCGAACTGCGGCTGCTGCTGGCCCGCGGCGGCTCGCGCGCCGCCATCGTCGGCCGGCTCCTCGGCGAGGGCGCCGTCACCGTGCTCCCGGCGGCCGCGGCCGCCACCGCACTGGCCGTCCTGCTGCTGCCCACGCCCCGGCTCGCACCCGCCCTGCTCTCGGCCGCGGCCGTCGCCCTGCTCGCCCTGCTGGCCTTTCCCGTACGGGCGGCCGTACTGCTGTCCCCGGCCCGCCCGGCCGGGCGGTGGCGCAGGCCCGTGGCCGAACTGCTCGTCCTCGTCGCCACCGCCGCCGCCGTACTGGAGGTCCGCCGCCGCGGGGTCGCCCCGCCCGGCAGCGACCTCGACCCGCTGCTGATCGCGGCCCCGCTGCTGCTCGCCCTGTCCGGGGGGCTGCTGCTGGCCCGGCTCCAGCCGGTGGTGACCGGCCGGCTCGCCCGGGCGGCCGGCCGCCGCTCCGGACTGGTCGGCTTCCTGGGACTGGCCCGGGCCGCCCGCGGCCCGGCGTCGACCGGCACCCGGGCCCGCGGCCGCACCGGCCCCTCGGTCCTGCCGATGGTCGCGCTGCTCCTCGCCATCACCACCGGGGGATTCGGCGCCGCCGTCCTGGAGTCGGTGGACTCCTCCCGGCTGGGAGTGGCCCGGCTGACCGTCGGGGGCGACGCGGCGATCTCCGCCTACGGCAAGTCCCCGCTCCCGCAGGGGCTCGCGAAGGCCGCGGGCGAGCTGCCGGGCGTACGGACCTCCGTACCGCTGTGGATCGACCACGACTCTTCGGTCCTCGGCACGGCCCAGCGTTCCAGCCAGGTCACCGTCGTCGTTGCCGAACCTGCCGCGTACGCGGAACTGTCCCGGGTCCTCGGCTGCGGTTCCTTCGACCCCGCCCTGCTGGCCACCAGTGGCACACAGCCCGCCGACGCCCCGGTGCCCGCCCTGTTCAGCGCGGGCCTCGCCGGACAGGCCGCGCAGGGCGGCACGTACACGGTGCTGCCCGGAGAGGGCGGCCAGCTCCGGGCACGGGTCGTGGGCGTGATCGACTGCACCCCGGCCCGTCCGGCCCGGGACGCCGCGACCGTGGTCCTGCCGGCAAGCGCCGCGACGACGGCCCTCATGGGCGGCGCCGACCGCCCCAACCGGTGGTTCGGCCTCGGCCCCGTCGACGGGGACCGGCTGCGCGCGCTGGTCCGCTCCAGGCTCCCCGCGCCGTCCGCGACTCCCGCCCCGGCCCCGGCGCCGATCCCGGGTTCCGGTTCCGCCACGGGCCCGGCCCCGATCCCGGCCGACGAGGTGTACCCCGTCAGCACCAGCGCCGACGCCGTCACCGAACTCGGCGCCGATCCGCTCCAGCGCTCGGCACAGCGCCTGTTCTGGGCCGCCGTCGCCGGGGCGGCGGGCTTCGCGCTGCTGGCCGTACTCCTGACGCTGATGCGGACCGTCCCGGAACGCGCGGCGCTGCTGGCCAGGCTGCGCACCATGGGGCTGCGCCGCAGGCAGGGCGTGGCGCTGATCCTCGCCGAAACCCTGCCGCAGACCCTGGCCGCGACGCTGGGCGGAGCCCTGGTGGCGGCGGCCGCCGTGGCCCTGCTGGGCCCGGCGATGGACCTGTCCACGCTGGTCGGCGCGCAGGTGCCGAACGGAGTACGGCTCACGGCGGGGCCCGTACTGACCCAGGCCCTGGGCCTGGCCGCCCTGGTCGCCGCGGCCGTGTGCGTCGAGGCGGCGACATCCGGGCGACGGCAGATCACCACCGAGTTGAGAGCGGGAGACCAGCGTTGAACACCGACCAGCCGACGTACGAGGAGCTCCGCCGCCGGGCGACGGCCGCCGCGGAGCCCCGCACCCCGGCGGCGGACGCCGCGATCGCCTGTGACCGCCTGGTCCGCATCTTCAGCCAGGACGGCATCGAGGTGCAGGCCCTCCAGGGGCTGGAGCTGACGGTCGACCAGGGCGACCTGATGGCCCTCGTCGGCGCCTCGGGCAGCGGCAAGTCCACCCTGCTGAACATCCTGGCGGGCCTGGACGTCCCGACGGCGGGCAGCGCGGCGGTCGCCGGCTACGACCTGCTGGAACTGTCGGCGCGGGACCGGCTGCGCTACCGGCGCGAGGCGGTCGGCTTCGTCTTCCAGCAGACGGCCCGCAACCTGCTCCCCTTCCTGACGGCCGCCCAGAACGTCGCCCTGCCCATGCAGTTGAAGGGCGACAGCCCCCGCCGCGGCGCGGGCGCCCGCCGGGCCGCCCGGGTCGCGGAGATCCTGGAGGCCCTCGGGATCGGCGACCTGGCGCACCGGCGCCCGGCGGAACTGTCCGGCGGCCAGCAGCAGCGCGTCGCGATCGCCGTGGCGATGGCGAACGACCCCAAGGTGCTGCTCGCCGACGAACCCACCGGCGAACTGGACTCGGAGACGGCCGGGGCGGTCTTCGAGACCTTCCGCACGGTGAACAAGGAACTCGGCGTGACGGTGGTCATCGTGACGCACGACCCGATGGTGGCGGGCGAGGTCCGCCGCACCGTCGCGATCCGCGACGGCCGCACCAGCAGCGAGGTCCTGCGCCGGCTCGTCACCGACGAGCACGGCGAGGAGTCGATCAGCGAACGCGAGTACGTCGTCCTGGACCGCTCGGGGCGCGTCCAGCTCCCGCCGAAGTTCCTGGAGGCCCTGGGCATGGAGCACCGCGTGGCGGTCGACCTGGCCCCGGACCACATCGAACTGCGCCCGGACCGGAGCTAGGTCGTGTCTGCCTGGAAGATCACGCCGGATGCCGGCGTACGGCCCGTGCGATCAGGTCGTGGATCAGGAACTCCCCGGGGAGACGGTTCTCCTTGAGGCGGTCGAGGTCGTCCGGGCCGAACCAGCCGTAGGCGCAGTGCTTGGACCGTTCAAGCGCGGGACGGTACAGGTCGCCCTCGACCTCGACGAGATAGTCGGCCTCATGGCGGAGTCCGGCGCCGTCGTCCCCGGTCCAGGTGGTGGCGCCGAGGGACCGCCGCACATGGCGCAGGCGCCAGCCGGTCTCCTCCTCGACCTCTCGTGCGAGCGCCTCCAGGAGCGTCTCCCCGGCCTCGACATGGCCGCCCACGATGTCCCAGGAGTCGGGGAAGAGACGGCGGTCCGGGCTCCGCTTCTGCGCGAACGCCTCGCCGTCCTGGTTGAGGATGACGGCGCCGACGGTCCAGATCTCGCCGGGTGCGGGAACGGGCAGCACGATGGCGGGGTCCACGCTGAACGACGGCTGACGGGTAGGCATGGGCGACAGCTCAGGGTTCCCGGCCGGCGCCGGTGGTGGACGGCCGGGTCTCGAGGGCCCAGGTGTGGTGCCGGACGGTGTCGGGCTCCGCGCGGCCGGCGAGGATGTCGCAGAGCAGTTCCGCGCAGGCCCGCCCGTACGCCGCGGGGCGCAGGTCGACCGCCGTGACGGGCGGGTTCGCGCCCCGGTTCGCGACACCGTCGACGCACGACGCGACCAGCAGGTCGATGCCGGCCGTGCGGCCGAGGGCGGCCGCGGCGCGCAGGGCTCCGGGGGCCGCACCGTCGGGCGCGCACAGCACGGCGTCGATCCCGGGGTCGGACGCGAGCAGCCCGCGGGTGGCGGCCTCCGCGTCGGCCGCGGTCGCGGCGAACGGCACCGTACGCAGGGCGACTTCGGTCCCGTACGAGGCACCCCAGGCGGCAGCCGTCCCGCGCAGGGCCGCCGCCCATGCTGAGGCGCCCGCGGGGGCCAGGAGGGCGGGGCGGCGGGCGCCGCGATCGCGCACGTGGTCCAGGAGGGCGGTCAGCGAGGCGACGTTGTCGCAGACGACCGCGCCGGCGGGGGCGGGGGAGGGGCCGAGGTAGCGCTCACCGGTGACCACCGGGACGCCCGCGTCGAGCAGCCCGGGGACCGCGCTGTCGCCGACCTCGGGGTCGATCACGAGCAGCCCGTCGACGCGCGAGGCGAGGGGGCCGGAGGCGGCGCCGGCGGGGGCGAGCAGGACCACGTCCAGGCCCTCCTCCTGGGCACGCTCGACGGCCCCGAAGGCCAGGTTCATGTAGTAGTCCAGCCGGGTCGCGGTCTGCGGCAGGTGCAGTCCGATGGCTCCGGTGCTGGCGCGGCGCAGTCGGCGGGCGGCGCTGTTGGGCCGGTAGCCCAGCTCGTCCGCGATCCCGCGGACCCGGTCCCGGGTGGCCTCCGCGACGCGCCCGGAGCCCTGGAGTGCGTCGGAGGCGGTGCTCTTGGAGACGCCGGCGGCGCGGGCGACATCGAGCAGGGTCACGGCAGGTGGGGTCACGCGCCGCATTCTAGAGGGTCGCCCCGACCTTGCCGGAACGTTCCGGCAAGGTCTACATTCATGCGGTGCCGGAACGTTCCGGCGTACCCCCCTTGACTCGTCGACTCCGACGGCAGGCTGATCGCCCGGACCCGCAAGAACCACATCCCCGCCTTCCCCGGCTACCGCGAGGACCTGTGCTTCCGCCCCGGCGACAGCGGATTCCCCGTCGTCGCCCACGAGGGGGCCCGCTTCGGCTTCCCGACCTGCTGGGACGAGTGGTTCCCCGAGCTGGCCCGCGCCTACGCGCTGGCCGGCGCCGAGATCCTCGTCCACCCCACCGCCATCGGCTCCGAGGTGGACCTGCCGGACTTCGACACCCGGCCCATGTGGGAGCACGCCATCAGCGCCAACGGGCTGGCCAACGCCCTCTTCATGATCGTGCCCAACCGCGTCGGAACCGAGGGGCGTTCCACCTTCTACGGGTCCTCCTTCGTCTCCGACCCGTACGGCCGCGTCGTGCTGCGCGCCCCGCGCGACCGCGAGGCCGTCCTCGTCGCCGACCTGGACCTCGACCAGCGCCGGGACTGGCTGGAGTTCGGCCTCATGCGCACCCGCCGCCCCGAGCTGTACGGTCGCCTCACCGAACGCCTCGATGCCCCCCGCGCCCCCCTGCCCCGGAGCTGACGCGAAGCCCCCGGGCGCGGGGCGGGGGCGTACGGACCTCCTTGCGTGAACGGAACCGCCGCGGACCGGGGTCACTGTGGTGCGACGGCTCCCGAGTCCGGGGACTGCTGGAGTCCGGACGCGTCGACCGCCTCGAAGTCCGAGCCCTTGAAGTTCTTGAGCCCGTCGAGTTGGGAGTTGTCCCAACGGGGGCTCTCCTCGCCGGTGATGTACCAGGGTGATCCGTTGTCCGCGACGATGGCCCCGTACTTCTTGAGCGCCTCGGCCACCGCCCTGGCCTGAGGGGCCAGCTGTGAGGTGTCCACCGAACTCTTGAGGCGCAGCCGCAGTCCCATCGGGGGCAGTGAGCTGTCCGAGGCCGCGCCCGCCTGGTGCCGCGCGGGCCAGAGGTAGCTCCGGTCGGAGCGGGGGACGGTGATGCGGATCGCGTGGTCGATCCGCCCGCCGGCGGCCTCGTCGTAGCGCACCAGGCCGGGGAGGACGGCCAGGCCCGCGGCGTCGGCCGACGTCCACCCGTCGGGCCGCAGGGCGTTCGACCGCAGGTCGAAGATCGCACCCGAGCCGGCGTGCCAGGCGTTGCGGCCCTGCCGCTGGGCGTCGAAGAGCTCGTAGGACTTGCACCGGTCCCGGTCCCAGACGATGACATGACGGTCTCCGTCGCTCGCCGGGCCGTTCTCGATCCTGGCGTCCGGCGGGATCCGGTACCCGGACGTGTCGCTCTCCTCGGCGTAGTCGAGGGTCACCTTGGATTCCGGCACCGTCGTGTCCGAGACGGTGACGGGGATGCCGAACGGCAGGCCTTCCACCAGTCCCGATCCGAAGTCCGGGTGGAGCGGTTCGGCCGCACCGATCGAGGCGACGTACCGGTCGGAGCCCGGGTGCACGGGGAGGCTGTCCACGGGCGCGTGCCAGAAGCTGTCCGGTGGCGCCGTGGGGCATGAAACCGCCTGTCTGCCCGGATCGGCGGCCCCGGACAGCAGGCACGCGGTGGCGGCCGCCGCGGCAGCGGTGATCGCGGGGATTCCGTGGCGTGAGTGCCAAGCCCTGGTGTGCTTCATCGGCATCGATCGTCCTCAGGCCGGTCGAGCGACTCGGTCCGCCCGAGCGGGATGTAAAGAAATGACCCATTCGGGCCGTTCTGTCCATGCTACGGCCGGGGTGGTCGGGCCGCCCCGGCGCCGCCCGCCCCGGCCCCTCCGGGCTCGCCCGGTGGTGACCTACGGCGAGGCTCCGAACGTGATGGGCCCGCCCCGTGCTCCGCCCCCTGTACGGACGTGCCGGGATGGATCGCCATCACGTCGGTCCCCCTGTCGAACGCCGTGCTCGGCTCCGCCGGTTCGCGCCGCGGGCGGTGTGCGATGCGCCACTTGCGGGGGTGGCGGCGCCACGGGCCGACGGGCTCGCCGGCCCGTCGGTGTGGCGCAAACCGGCTGGTGGCCAGCGCAAACGCCGATTCCGGCCGGATTGGCGGGCGTATCCAGCGAAAGCGACAAATAGGGCAATCTCTGAGCATTTCTAGCGCAACCGGCTTTCCCGTCATTACCGACTTGATGGTGTGTCAGCCACAAACGGGCGGGACATAATCGGCCCCGGTCGTCTCCGGAAGCAGTGGAGCCATCGGGGCACCGACTGACCTCCCGGCGGAATCCCCGTACCGGACCGACCACCCCCGAGGCGCCGTACATGTCCCTGGCCAGCCGCACCCGACTCGCGGCCCTGCTCGCCGCGTTCTCCGTCGGCGTCGGCGGCGTGACGACCTGGGCCTACGGACAGGGGACCGGGACCGGGGCCGAGGTGCAGCCGACGGCCCCCGAGGTGGTGCTCAGCCCGAGCGTGACCGAGGGCTCCGCCCTCCAGGTCGTCGCACACCCCGACGACGACCTCTTCTTCATGAACCCCGACCTGAGCCGCTCCATAGCGACGGGCATCAAGGTCACCACCGTCTACCTGACCTCCGGCGAGTCGGACGGCAGGAACGAGGCCCACAGCCCGCACCTGCAGGACGCCGCCGGACCCGCGGACCGCGCCGCCTACGCGGAGGCCCGGCAGAACGGCATACGCGCCGCCTACGCGCAGATGGCCACCGGGGACCGTACGAGCGCCTGGCAGCGGAAATCCGTACCCACCGCCGGGGGCGGCAGCGCCGAGGTGGACGTCCTGGTCTCCCGGCCCCAGGTCAACCTGGTCTGGATGGAGCTGCGCGAGGCCCGCAGCATCTCCGGGGACAACCCGGACAGCCTGCGCGGCCTGTGGGACGGCCGCATACCGGCCCTGGGGGCCCAGCTGACCTCCGGAACCCCGGTCAAGGACCCGTTCACCTACACCAAGGACCAGGCCGTGGCGGCGATCGCGGGCGTGTTCGAGGCCTACCGCCCGACGACGATACGCACGCAGGACCCGACCCCCGGCCGGGCCGAGGGCGGCGGCGCCTTCCTCGACCACCAGGACCACATGTACGGCGCCCGCTTCGTGCAGGCCGCCGCCGAGCGCTACGCGAAGACCGCGGACCGCCCGCACTTCTCGGTCCAGAACTACGTGAGCTACCCGAACAGCTCGCTCCCCCCGACGCTCGACCCGCAGACGGCCGAGGAGAAGCTCGGCTACCTCGAGACCTACGCCTGGATGGACCACCAGGACTGGTGCGGCAGCCCGGCCGGCTGCGGCGACCGCAAGACCGCGACGCGGCCCGCCGGGGCCGGCTGGAGCCAGACCATCCGTTACAGCCGCGGCGACGGCACCTCCTGGATGGCGGAGGGAGTCTCCGGGCGGCTGTGGGCCTTCGCCGCCCTCGACGGCCGGATGGCGTACTGGTCGCGCAGAGGCCCGCAGGCCCCCTGGCAGGGCCCCGAGTTCCTGACCGGCGACGGCATCGACTCCGGCGCCTCGGCCGTCCGGCTCTGGGACGGCCGGATCGCGGTGTTCGCCACCCGCACCACCCTGGGCGCGACGCCCCAGGACTACGGCCGGGAGATCGTGTACGCCGTCCAGAGCGAGGTCGACGGCGGATTCGGCCCGTGGCAGTCGCTGGGCACCCCGGACACCGTGGACCGGTCCGGCACCTCGGCGATCAGCGGACCGTCCGTCGCCGTGGATCCGGAGGGCCGGATGACGGTGTACGTACGCGACTCGCGGCGTACGCTCCGGGCCCGCGAGCAGACGACCCCGGGCGGCGAGTTCGGCGCGTGGCAGGCCCTGGGCGGCGCGGGCCTCCAGGGCGACCCGGTCACCGCGACCGACGCGTCGGGCCGGCGCCACGTGTACGCGGCCACGGCCGGATCGGTGCTGGCCTGGGTCCGGCCGACGCCGGGCGCCCCGTACGGCGGCCCCTTCGCGACCGGACTGCCCCAGACCACGGGATCGCTCTCGGTGCGGCCCGAGGGCGACGGCGTCCGGGTGTTCTTCCGCCGGCCCGGCCTCGGTACCGTCGCCACGAGCCTGACCCGTGTGGACGGGGCGGCCGCGCCGGAGTCCTCCCCGGTCGCCGAGGCCGGCGGCCTCGGCGGTTACGGCGCGGTGGGCATCGCGGGCGACCTGCTCGCCGGCCGCGCGGGCGCGGGGACGGTCGGCGTGGCGGGCCTCGGCGGTCCGCAGGCCTGGCAGGAATCCCGGATGCTGTACACGGGAGCCCCGGCGGGCATCGCCGAAGGGGCCGGTACGGCCGTCGCGGCGGCCCTCGGCCTGGACGCCGATCTGCACGTCATCACGACCCTTCCGGCGGGCGGCTCCGGGCCGCTCGGCAGCCGGACCCCCGACCCGTGGCACCGGGCGGTCCAGCCCCGGACGCTCGCCCAGGCCGGACGCCCCGGCTCGGCCACCGCCGGGGGCCAGCCCCCGCGATGACCTGCGCCGCCCGGTGGCAGGGCGGATCGGGGCGGGTGAGGATGACGGTCGGACCACCTCGCGGATCGGGGCCGTACCCTCCCGGGCCGACGGACGATCGGGCTTCCATGACCCTTCTTCGCCTTCCGTGCCGCTGCGTGCGCGGGAGATCCACAAGGAACCGTTCCGCGGCCGCCCTGACCTGCATAGCCGCCCTCGGCGCCCTGACGGCCGGGTGCAGGAACGACACGGCGCCCGCCTGGGAGTACCCGGAGCTCGGGACGACCCTGAGCTCGCTCTCCCGTGATCTCGACGAGCGATGCGGCCCGACTGCGACCCCCGCGGGCTGCGCGAAGCATCTCGACGCACTGACCGTGCCGACGGAGCGGGCCTTCGGCGAGGTCCTGGATCACAAGCTGCTCGACGTCCGGACCGTGGCCGCGATGAACGACCTGGACCGGGCGCGGGAGCAGCGCTTCACCGCCGGACGTGAGGCCCGGTCCCGGCAGGAGCCGCACTACCTCCCCTTCCGGCGCGCCGTGGCGGCGGAAGAACTCGCCTACCAGCGCCTGATCACCGAGCTGGAGCGCCTGCGCACCGCTCCGCCGCCCGCCGACGGAACGGATCCGGTCTGATCGACAGGACCTCCCCTACGACCGCGACGGCGGCGTGGGGAGCGGCTTGCCGTCCAGTGCCACCAGGGACAGGACGACGATCGAGCCCGTCCAGGCCAGCGGTGCGACCGACGAGGGCAGGCCCGCCCGGTTCACCTTCTCGGGCAGCTCCCCGAGCGAGTTCCGCTTGGAGAGGACCCAGTCCAGCACCCGCCCGGCCTTCGCCGGCTGCCCCGTGCCCGCCCACGCGAGGGCGAAGAACGCGGTACTGGGCGTCCAGGCGTACGCACCCCAGGGCGCCGTCGGATCGTTGCCGGGGGTGAGGCCGCCGCTCGGCAGGAGCAAGGCCTCGTAGGTGCTGTCCAGCGCCCGGGGCAGGTCGGCCGGGGCCGAGTTGAAGGGCGGCGCCATGAAGGCCACCGCACTGTCCCGTCCGTGCTTCCCGTCGACGGTGCGCTGATAGCCCAGCGGGGCGAACCGCTTCGCAATCCCGGCCGAGAGGCGCCCGGCGGCGCGGGTCCAGCGGGCCGCGTCCCCCGGCCGGTTCTGCTCGTCGGCGAGGTCCGCGGCGGCGTTGAGCCCGGCCAGCAGGGGCGCGGCCGTACCGATGTTCGCGGTGGTCGTCATGACCTCCCAGTAGTCCGGGGAGGCCGGAGGCAGGCCGTCCGCCCCCAGCGAGGCCGCGGCGCGGTCCGCCGCCTTGCGGATCATCGGGTACAGGCCGGCCAGCCGGGCACCGCGGGTGGGGACGGGCGCCGTCCGGTACCACTGCCAGGTCGCCCAGGGGACCCAGCCATTGGCGTCGAGCTGCCACCTCCTGGCGTCCGGCGGGCCCGATCCGTCGAGCTTCGTCCGCGCCTCCCAGGTGCCGTCCTCGCGCTGGGTCGCGGCGCTGTAGCGCAGGATCCGGTAGGCCTCGGCATCGTGCCCGGTGTGCGCGAACGCCGCGGAGGCGAAGCTGGCGTCGCGCGGCCAGGAGTACATCCAGCCCTGGGACCACCCCGCCGCCATCGCCCCGTTCGGCCGGAGCAGTCCTCGCATGGCCAGCAGGGCCCGCTCGGCCGCCGCGCGCTGCCCGGGCGAGCTGCCCGGCACCCGGCCGGCGGCCAGCCAGGCGCGGCTCTCGGCGATCTGCAGCCGGGCCGTCGGATCCTCCGCGGCCACCACGGCGGACGCCGTCCGGCCGGCGGGGAGGTACCTCCACCGGCCGGAGAGCAGCCGCAGTACATGGCTCCGCCCGACGTACCGGGCACCCTCGGCGACGGCCGGCGGGACCCCCTCGGCAGCGGTGGCGTTGGCCAGGAGGCCGACGCTGGGGGCGACGAGCATCGACAGCGGCGCGTAGTTCCCCTCGGCATCGCCGTGGCTCTGGTGCCCGACGGGCCGGACGAGGAACACCGGCCGGTCCTCGCCCCCGGGGCGGCCGACCGGGCTGCCGGCGACGCACACCGGGAGGGCGACGCTCGCGAGGGACGCGATGACGGCCGCCCACCGCACGAGCCGGGCAGCAGGCATCGCCACTCCTTCTGTCGGGCTTCCGCGCACGGCCCCCGGGGCTCCCATCGTGGGACAGCGGAGCGGAGCCCGCCACGACACACCCGCCGCCCGGGTGACCGCAGGGCCGAGGGGCCGAGGGGCGGCGGCGCGGCCCCGGGTTCTCGCACGGAGTAGTGGAGCAACGGTCCCGGCGGGGGGCGAACACCCCCCGTGCGGCAGGGGACGAGGAGCCGGGTACCCGTTCGGGCGAGCCCCTCGCGGATGCCGACCGACGGCGGGCCGTGCACATTGGGGTGACCGGAACGGCCGCGCGTCGCTGCGAAGGACAGGTGAATGAGCACTGCTTCGACCGAGGGCAATCGCCGGTTCGTCCGCCGGCTCCTGCCGGTCGCGGGCGGCTGCCTCGCGGCGGCGGCCGGGGCGCTGATCGCCGTCGGCTGCTTCCTCGGCCTCTACGTGCGGCCCACCTCGGACGACTGGTGCGCCGCCTGGAAGTCCCGGGACCTCGGGGTCCTCGGCATCACGCACGACTTCTACACGACCCAGAACGGCCGGATCACCAACGCCTTCCTGAGCGGCATCGTCTACGGAGACGGACTCGCCGGCGTGAAGATCCTGCCGACCGTCATCGTCGTCGCCCTCACCGCCGGTCTGGTCCTGCTCGGGATCCGGTTCTTCCGGCAACTCGGTCGCCCACCCCGCGTGCTGTTCCTGATCGCCGGCTCCCTGGCCGTGCAGGCGCTGGTCTACTTCGGCGGAACACGCACCTATCAGGTGCTGCTCTGGGCGCCGGCCACGATCTCCCACACCCTTCCGAGCGTGATCGGAGTGTGGGCACTCCTGCTGGCCGTGTGGACCGTCCGCCAACCGCGGGCCGGCATACGCGCGGGCGGTTTCGCCACGGCGTTCCTCATCGGGTTCGCGATCGGCACCCTGAGCGAGTCCTTCGCCCTCGTCAGCGGCCTCCTCGCGGGCGCCCTCGCCCTGCTGACCCTGCCCCCCTTCAAGCTGGCGCGGACCTGGCACCCGTTCACCTGGTGCCTGTTGTGGTGTGCCGGGCTCGTCTGCGGTCTGACCGTGCTCTACACGTCCCCCGGCGCCCGGTGGCGCCGGGCCCAGCAGCCGGCCCGGGAGTCCATGCTCTCCGCGGGCGAACTCCGCGCCACCTACGAGGACTGGCTGCGCATGTGGGACTCCGTCACCGGGCAGTGGGCCTACCTGGGAGCCGCCGCCGTCGGGATCCTGCTGGGCCTCGCGGCGGGGATCGGCGCGTCCGCGTCCGGGAAGCGGGAGGCGGGCCGCGCCGTCCCGCGGCGGGGCGTCCCGCGGGGGATGCTCGTAGCCCTGTTGCTGCTCCCGGTGCCTGTGATCGTGCTGGGGTCGTTCGCGGTGGTGCTGGGCCTGCGCAGCGGCTACGGACCGACGGGGTGGACGTACGCCCGTACCTGGACGAACTACCTCGTACCGATGGAACTCGCACTGTGCGTCTACGGCGTGCTGCTGGGCGCGTGGGCCCGCCGGTACCTGGCGCAACGCGGCACCGCGGCCGTGGCCCTGCCGGTGGGCGTCGTGGCCGCGACCGGACTGGCGCTGGCCTCGCTCGCCGTGCTCGTCCCGAACGTCAAGCAGCTGACCACGGTCACGGTCACCCGGGCGGTGGTCTGGGACGCCCAGAACTCCCGCATCCGGACCGAGGCCGCGGCCGGCGCCACCGACCTCGGCTACCGGCCCATGTACATCGGAAACCTGGCCGAGCCCTTCTACACCTCCGACTACGCACGGGACTGGGTCGCGGCCTGCATCTCCGACTGGTACGGCATCGACCGGATACACCGCCTCTGAGCCGCCGAGCAGGTCGCCGGGATCGAGGGAATGCGCATGCGTCCGCACAGCGGTTTGCGCATACTCGCCAGGCACCTGAAGCGTGCTTCCGGGCCGAACCGGGACGCGCGCCCACTACGACGGAGGGAAGCCCTCGTGACGGTCAGGACGACGGACACGCCGGAGGACCGGCGCGTCCACGGGCTGGTGGCGGCGCAGGAGAAGGCCATCGCACTGTTCGCCGAGGTGGAGGCGCGCGGGCTCGTGGTGCCGGGGCGCGGGGAGCGCGAGGTCAGCGACCTGATCCGCGATCTGGCCAACGAGATGTTCGGCACCACGAAGCACTGGCACAAGCGGATCATCCGCTCCGGCCCCAACACCCTGCTCCCGTACCGGGAGACCCCGCCGGACCGGCTCATCGGCCCCGACGACATCGCCTTCGCCGACTTCGGACCGATCTTCGAGGAGTACGAGGCGGACTTCGGCCGGACCTACGTCTTCGGCGACGACCCGCACAAGCACCGGATGCTCGCGGACCTGCCGCGCATCTTCGACGCCGGACGGGCCCACTTCGCGGCCCGTCCCGGCATCACAGGCCGGCAGCTGTACGCCGAGGTCGAGCGGCTGGCCGCCGAGGCCGGCTGGACCATCGGCATCTGGCACGCCGGCCACCTCGTCGGAGAGTTCCCCCACGAGACCAACGACGGCGCCGAGGCCGACTCCTACATCACCCCGGGGAACGACACCCCGCTGCGCCGCACCGACCGCGCCGGCCGGCCCTGCCACTGGATCCTCGAACTCCACCTGGTGGACCGTGAGCGGGGCTTCGGCGGTTTCCACGAGCAGCTCCTCGACCTCGCCTGACGTTCCCGCACGCGTTCAGTACACGTCGCGGGCGTACCGCTTCGCCGCGGAGAGCTGCTTCAGATACGCGGCGGCCTCGTCCGGGTCGAGGCCGCCGTGCGTCATCGCGATCTCGCGCAGCGCCCGGTCCACGTCCTTCGCCATCCGGCTCGCGTCACCGCACACGTAGAAGTGGGCGCCGTCCTGGAGCCAGGACCAGAGCTGGGCACCGTGCTCGCGCATGCGGTCCTGTACGTACACCTTGGCGCGCTGGTCGCGGGAGAAGGCGAGGTCGAGCCGGGTGAGTGTGCCGTGCCGGTGGAGTTCCTCCAGTTCCTGACGGTAGTAGAAGTCGGTGGCGCGGCGCTGTTCGCCGAAGAACAGCCAGTTGCCGCCGCGGTGACCGAGCGCCCGGCGGTGTTCCAGGAAGGCCATGAACGGGGCGATGCCGGTCCCCGGGCCGACCATGATCGCCGGGGTGTCCGCGCCCGCGGGCGGGCGGAAGTGCGCCGAGCTCTGGACGAACAGCGGTACCGGCGTGCCCGGCTCGGCGTCCGCGAGGAAGGCGGAGGCCACGCCCTTCCGGGGGTGGCCTCCCGGCCCCTCGTAGCGCAGGACCGAGACGGTCAGGCCGACCTCGCGCGGGTCGACGAGCGGGCTGGAGGAGATGGAGTAGAGCCGCGGCCGGAGGCGCCCCAGGCGCTCGGCCCACTCCTGGGCGCCCAGCCGGACCGGGTACTCGGCCAGCACGTCGACGGGCCCGCGCCCCCACGTCCACCGGGCGAGGCCGTCCTTGTTGTCGGGGCGGGTCAGCTGCTTGAGCCCGCGGTCGCCGGTGTGCTCGGTGATGAAGCGCAGCAGGTCGGGAGTGAGCCGGGTGATGTCCAGGTGCCGGTGGAGCGCCTCGGCGAACGGCATGGGGTCGCGGCCGGGTACGACGACCTCAGCGTGCGGGGAGAGGCCGGTGGCGGCCAGCCATTCGGTCACCAGGCCGGGGCAGTTGACCGGCTGGACCCCGAGCGCGTCGCCGGGCTCGTACGCGGGACCGTCCTCGCCCAGGCCGAAGGTGAACCGGCGGACCTCCTTGGTGGCGCCGGGCAGGCCGAGCAGCCGGTTGCCGGACAGGCGCGCGGTGTACGGGGAGTTCCGGTCCGCCGCGCGCCGCGGCCGCTCTGCGGCCGCCGGAACGGGAGCGGCCGCGAGCGCCTCGCGCACCTGCGCCAGCCACCGGCCCGCGGGTTCCTCGTAGTCGGGCTCGCAGTCCACCCGGGGCAGGAGTCGATGGCCCCCGAGCTCTTCGAGGCGCTGGTCGAGCCGGCGGCCGTGGCCGCAGAAGGCGTCGTAGGAGGAGTCGCCGAGCGCGAGGACCGCGTAACGGACGTCCTGGAGGCGGGGTGCGTCGGCGGCGCCCAGGGACTCCCAGAACGCGGCGCCGTTGTCCGGTGCGTCACCGTCGCCGAAGGTGCTGGTGACGACCAGCAGGTCCGTGCCGGGTGTCAGGGCGGCGGGCGTGCGGTCCGCCATGCCGTGCACGCCCGCCGGGGTGCCGCCCTCGGTCAGGGCCGCCGCGACGGTGGCGGCGAGGTCCTCGGCGTTGCCCGTCTGCGAGGCCCACAGGACCACGGTCTGCCGGGTCGGCCGGTCCTGGGCCGCGGGGACCTCCGTCGCGGCGACGAGGGGAGCGGTGACCGGGGGAGCGGTGGCCAGGGCGGTCGCCGTACGCGCGTACGTGCCGGCGAGGACCCCGTCGACCCACAGGGCGTGCCCGGCCTCGAAGGGGGCGCCGGCGGGAAGCGACGGGACGCCGCTGCCGGGCGGGGCACAGGCGAGTCCGGCGAGGAAGCCGGCGAGGTACTGGCGCTCCCGGTCGGAGAGGGCGGGCGGCGTGCGGTCGTCCAGCCCGAACAGGGAGCTGAGGGCGGCGGCTGCCGGGGCGGCCGCCGCCGGCGGGCGGGACGGCGTCGTGACGGCCCCTTCCGGCGGGGTCGGGGCCGGCGCGGCGGCAGCGGGCCGGGCCGCCGCGGGAGCCGCGACCGGGCCGGCCGGGGGCGGCACGGGAGCCAGCGTCCTGGTCAGGGTCACCGCGCACATCTTGAGGCCGGGCTGGAAGGAGATCGGGTCGACGGCGTCGTCGGTGACGGCGTTGACGCTGAGGTACTCCCCGAACAGGTCGTTCCAGTGGAAGGGGGCGAAGCAGTTCCCGGGCCGTACCCGGTCGGTGACGACGGCGGGCAGCACGGCCCGCCCGCGCCGTGAGGCAACCTCCACCCCGTCGCCCTCCGCGATCCCGAGAGCGGCCGCGTCCTGCGGGTGGACCTCCACGAACGGCCCGGGATTGAGCCTGGCCAGCTTGGCGACCTTGCCGGTCTTGGTCAGGGTGTGCCACTGGTGCTGCAGACGGCCCGTGTTGAGCACGAACGGGTAGTCCTCGTCCGGGAGTTCGCCGTCCGGCAGATGGGGGCGGGCGAAGAACACCGCCCGTCCCGTCGCCGTCGGGAAGACCAGCCGCGGGCGGCTGCCGTCCGCCCGCTCGGCCGGGGTCCGGCTGACGCCGTCATTGAGGTAGCGGACCGGATTGCGGTCCGGCCCGCCCGGGCCGGCCGGCCACTGCACCGGCCCCGAGCGCAGCCGCTCGTACGTGACCCCGCGCAGGTCCCAGCCGGTGTTCGGGTTCCAGGCCTGCCGCAGCTCCTCGAACACCTCCTCGGCGCACGTGTACGTGAAGGCCTCGGCGAACCCCATCGCGCAGGCGACCTCGGCGATCAGCCGCCAGTCGGGAAGGGCCTCGCCGGGCGGGTCGACCGCCCCCTGCACCAGGGTGAGACTGCGCTCCGAGTTGATCATCACTCCGTCCGCCTCGGCCCAGAGGGTGGCGGGCAGCGCGATGTCGGCGTAGGCGTTGGTCTCGGTCTCCGCGAACACGTCCTGGGTGATGACCAGTTCGGCGGTCTCCAGCGCCTTGATGACGGTGCTGCGGTTGGCGACGGAGGCCACCGGATTGGTGCAGATGATCCAGCACGCCTTGATCTCACCGGCGGCCATCTTCTCGAACATCTCGATGGTGCCGCGCCCGACGTCGGTGCGCAGCGTCCCCTTCGGTATGCCCCACAGCTCCTCGACACGCTCACGGTCCTCCGCCACCAGGACCGAGCGCTGCCCGGGCAGCCCCGGCCCCATGTAGCCCATCTCCCGTCCGCCCATCGCGTTGGGCTGGCCGGTGAGGGAGAAGGGGCCGCTGCCCGGGCGGCAGATGGCGCCGGTGGCGAGGTGCAGGTTCACCAGGGCGTTGGTGTTCCAGGTGCCGTGCACGGACTGGTTGAGGCCCATGGTCCAGCAGCTCATCCACTCGCCCGCCTCCCCGATCCAGCGGGCGGCCAGCCGGATGTCGTCCTCCGGGATGCCGGTGATCGCGGCGACGCGCGCGGGCGCGTAGTCCTGCAGGAAGGCGGGCATGTCCTGCCAGCCCTCGGTGTGCTCGGCGATGAACCCGGGGTCCGTCCAGCCGCCCTCGACGAGCAGGTGCAGCAGGCCGTTGAGCAGGGCCAGGTCGGTGCCCGGCCGGACCTGCAGGAACAGGTCGGCCTTGTCGGCGGTGGCGTTGCGCCGGGGGTCGACCACGATGAGTCTGGCGCCGGCCATCTTGATGCGGTCCATCATCCGCAGGAAGAGGACGGGATGGCAGTCGGCCATGTTGGAGCCGATGACGAAGAAGACGTCCGCCCGCTCGAAGTCCTCGTACGAGCCGGGTGGCCCGTCGGCGCCGAGCGAGAGCTTGTAGCCGCTGCCGGCGCTCGCCATGCACAGCCGTGAGTTGGATTCGATCTGGTTGGTCCGCAGGAAACCCTTGGCGAGCTTGTTCGCCAGGTACTGGGCCTCCAGGGACATCTGGCCGGAGACGTAGAGCGCCAGCGCGTCGGGACCGTGCGCGTCGAGGATCTCCTTGAGGCGCGAGGCCGCCCGGGCGACGGCCGCCTTCACCGGGGCGGCCGCGGGCCCGGCGCCCCGCTCGCCGCGGACCAGCGCCGTCTCCAGCCGGCCGGGGGCCGCCAGCATGTCGGCGTGCGTGGCGCCCTTGGTGCACAGGCGCCCGGCGTTCGCGGGGTGCCGCTTGTCGCCGACCGCCCTGGACACCGTACGGCGTCCGTCGCCGCCCGTGGTGATGTCCAGGACGATTCCGCAGCCGACGCCGCAGTAGGAGCAGACCGTACGCACCTGCTGCCCCGTCGCGGCCTTCGTCTCCGCCACAGCAGACCCCCTCGCGCCACCGGCCGACACCGCTTCGTTCCGGCCGCCGCGGCCGTGTGCAGGTCGATCCCGTTGCGGACCAAGGTAGGAAGTGCCTGTTGCGCGCGTGTGACGGGCGGTGCCACCCGGGGGTTACAAGCCGCTGCGCCAAGATCGCGTCGGACGGTGAGGGACGGTGCTCAGCAGCTCAGCAGCTCAGCAGCTCAGGGCGTGTCGAGGCCGGCGGCTTCTCCTCCTGGGGTCACCGGATCCACTTGTCGCAGTACTCGACGCGGATCTCGCGCGCGTTGCCGAGGATGCCGGCGTGGGCATGGAGTTGGGTGCAGAAGCGGGGGTAGCGCGGGTGGACCGGTACGTAGCCCGGGCCGTTGCGGGCGACATCGATGAAGTGCCGGGCGGTGTCCCGGAACACCTTCGCGCTGCCCGTCATGAACAGGGTCTCGGCGTGGACGTGCTGGTGGAACAGGTCCCGGTTCTCCCGGTAGCGCCGTGACTCCTGGTAGATCAAGGGGTCGTCGGCGAGAGTCGGCGCGGGCAGCGTCACCGTCTGCCGGCGCCCCGGGTCGAGCCGGGCGCGGACGTCCTTCCAGCGGGACGGGGCGAACTGCAGCGAGTGGTGCAGCAGTACGAGGTCCAGCTGCCGTGTGCCGGCTTCCGGCGGTTCGTGCGCGGGGGCGGGGTTACCGCGCATCGGCAGGTGGATCAGCGAGCGCGGGGAGGAGGCGGCGAGCGTCCACAGGCCGCCGAACAGCTTCGCCGCCGGCTGGTCGAGGTAGGCGTCCAAGTGGCTGTCGTGATCGACGAGTACGGCGCCGAGCAGCGCCCGGGCCGGTCGGATGACCTTGAACTCCACCGGGCCGAGCCGGGCCCGGTGGATGGTGACCGGCAATTTCACGCGCCACGTCGCGTCTTGGCATCGGCGCCCGCCCGGGGGACGCCGTCGACGGCCAGGCAGATGCCGAAGACCCGGTCGTGGCCGGTCCAGCCGTTCACCCGGCCCCGGTTGTTGCTGATCTGGACCCGCTTCCTCGCCGGGTCCACGGAGGACACCAGGTGCAGATACACCGTCCCGGCGACACGGGCGAGCACGATGTCCCCGACCTCCAGCTTCGACGGGTCGGCCGGAGCGACCACCACCCGCTGGCGACTGCGTATCAACGGAACCATCGAGGAGCCGGTGGGCCGGAACTCCACGGTGGCTCCGCCGCCGACCCTGCCGGCCACTGCGTTCATTGCACCCATTCGAGGATGCTGGCAGATCGGGCCGCAGGGGCCCATCGATTTATCTCCCGGTCCGGGTACGGCCGCTTCCCGGTGTGTCTGCGGCGGTCCCCTCCGGGCGGGCGGTATGGATGGTGGGCCGGTGTAGGGGACAAGAGTGGGGAGTGGCGCGTGGCGGCCATGGTCGGACTGTTCTGGGTCACTCCGGACGCGGTGTACGTGGGCTCGCCGCCGAACGCCATCGGGGTCGGCGTCCGGCTGACCGCCGACGGGCTGGAGGCCCTGGACCCCGACGGTCACCGGGCGTGGACGTGGGAAGGGCTGCGTTCCGCGGTGGTCGAGGGCGTGCCCAGCGAGAGCCCCGCGGGCCGTACGTCGAAGCTCCTCGGGTCGGTGGTCTCGGCCGCGATCGGTACCTTCCTCGGCGAGGGACCGCCGGAGATGACGCTTCGGATGGAGACGGTCGACGGTTCGCAGGAGGTCACGGTGTACTCGGCGGCGGCCGGAGGCTACATCGCCGAGGAGGCCCGGCTCTCCCAGGACCTGCTCGACCGCTTCGTGGCGGGCACCGCCGACCCGCGGGCCGTTGAGGTGTGGGGCCGGGAGCACTCCCTGGAAGGCACCCCCGAGCCGAGTGCCCGGCAGGCCCTGCTGAACACGTGGGCCCAGGTGTAGCCGGGACAGGCCCCGCGGTGGCGGGATGACCCGCCTGCTCTTCCGGTCGATCGGGGCGTCCTGACCCGCGTACGTCAGGGCGCGGACGACGACTCCTGGAGGTAGGCGGCGATCAGGGCCAGGTCGTTGGCGATGGACAGTACCTCGGTGGGGTCGGCGCCCGGCGTGGAGGCGCCGTTGACGCCTGCGTAGAAGGTGTCGAAGCGGCCGCCGCCCTTGTCCAGGTAGCCCGCGATCGTGATGGCGCCGACGGCCAGCCGGTCGTTGAGGGCGTCCCCGCCGACGGCCGCGCCGGTCTTCGCGAACACCTTCCCCCGGGCCGGACAGCTGCGGCAGTTATCGGCCAGCAGGCCGTCGACACCCAGGACGGGCAGGGCCTCCCGGAACATCCGCGCATCGGGGCCGTGCTGCCAGTACGTCAGCATCTGCACCAGCACCTGCGGTGTGGCCCGGTCGGCGGGGTTGCCGCCCCGGCCGTCCATCAGCTGCGCCTGCTCGCGGTCGACGCCCGCCCGGTCGAGGAAGTCGGCGAGCACCGGGAAGCCGGCCGGACACTGGTTGCTGTCCGCCGTGACGGCCAGCAGACAGATGCCGAGGTTGGCGCCCAGGTTGTGGCTGACCTTCAGGATCAGCTTGGCGTACTGGGCGTACGGCGGCGAGGTGTACGCCGCCACCCGCGGCCGCCCGTCGTAGTCGCGCGGCAGTCGCGCGACCGGGTTGGGGCCCGAGGGGTCCGCCGTGACGTGCACTCCGGCGCGTTCGAGCGCCTCGATCAGGGCGACGCGTCCGAAGGCGGCCGGGTCGCCGATGGGAGAGGTGCGCAGCAGCGGCTCGGCGTCCGCGGCGATCGTTCCCGACAGCCGGATCCGGGTGCCGCCGTCGGTGGCCGTCACCGTGACCGCGGTGGGCTTCCCGGCCGCCACGGTCTTCACCGTCGAGGTGACCCGGTACGGGGCCACCTTCGGCCGCCAGTCCAGCCCGGCGGCCGCGCCGGCCCGGTCCCCGGGAGTGGTCATCAGGTCGATCAGGTTGTCGTTGATGATCAGGGGCGTCGGGGTGGGCACGAGCTCCGGGTCGGGGAGGAACAGCCGGCTGTCGACGATCACGTCGCCGTCGACACGGGTGATGCCGGCGTCGCGCACCTGCCGGGCCAGCAGGTCGATTCCGGCGAGGGGGTTCTCCGGTGTGAGGGTGGCGCCGGGGAAGTCGTTGGCGTAGGTGTGGTCGAGATCGGTGTACGCGACCGTGCCGTCGGGGCGCGTCCTGCCGCCCATGGTGAGGTCGCCCTGGGCCACCAGGTCGAGGTCGCCGGTCAGCGTGGCGCCGTCGCGCTCGCCGACCGCGTAGACGGGGGTCACGAAGCGGTGGTCGGCGCCGAGCGTCTGCCACGGGCCCGAGACGCTGAGCAGTTTGGCCGTGGATCCGGGGATGAAGAACTGCTCGGGGAACAGGCTGTGCACCACGCGGCCGGTGTCCGGATCGGTCTGCAACAGGCCCCACTGGGCATTGCGGTACTCCGGCTTCCGCATGATCGCCGTGATGCGCGGGTCGAGCCCGCCGAGGCCCGTGTCGCCGGACGCGGAAGGCGAGGACGGCGCCGTCGGGGAGGACGGCGTGGTGGTCGGCGGGGGCGGGTCCGTGCCGGCCGCCGTCCCTTGGGCGAGGGCCACGAACAGCAGGGCGGCTCCGGCCGCGGCTGCGGCGCGCCGCAGCCGCGCGGGGTGGATCGGTCCGCTCACAGCGCGCTCCGTTCGTCGCGGCTGTCTCCTCCCGAGGCCAAGCAACAGGGTGGCACGGCCGGGGCGCCGGGGCGCGTCGGGCGGGATTCACTCCTCGGTGGGCAGCCAGCAGCCGTGCAGACCGAGCGGGACCCGGACGGGGATGCGGGCGCGCGCCACCGGGCCGGAGGCGGGGTCCTCGGCGGGGACGACCAGGAACCAGCTCGAGCCGTCGGTACGGTCGGTGGCGAAGGTCAGCCAGTGGCCACGCTCCTCGGAGCCGGAGGAGCCGCCGGGCTCGGGGGCGAAGACCGGCTCGCCGACCGAGAGGTTCCCGGCCGACCAGAGGCGGGAGGTGCCCGTCTCGCTGTCGTACCAGCGCACGGCGTCGTACTCGCCCGGCAGCAGGTCCGTCCGCCCGGTGTCGGTGGCCAGTGCGGTGTACCGGTGGCGTCGGCCGATGCGCCGGTCGTCGACCCGCGGGAACTCCACCCGGGAGTCGTCCAGCAGGGTACGGGCCATGCTCCCCGCGACCGGGTCGATCCGCGCGCGTACCAGGCCACCGCTGATCGGATCGTTGTCCTCCTCCGCACCGCCGACCATCAGCCGGCTCCACTGCACGAAGTCGAGGACCACCGGGGCGTCCGCGCCGGGGCCGTCGTCGTACGCGTTCACCGTGTGCCACACCCAGAACGCCTCGTCGGACGCCCAGCGCAGCGGCCCGCCGTCGCGCGGGATCAGCGCCACGCGGGTGCCGCGTTCGGGGCGCCAGGCCAGGAAGGAACCGCCCGCCATCGCCGCGCCCAGATCGAAGAAGGCCGGAGCGAGGACGAGGACGGCGTAGCGGTCGGTCAGCGCCATGTCGTGGATCATCATCGGCTCGTCCACCCCGTCGACGGGGGTGGGCCCGCGGCCGACCGTGCCGTGGCGGTCGATGACGGACCAGGTCAGGTAGGGCGGCTCCAGGCCGTAGCAGAAGACCACCATCTCGCCCGTGACCGGGTCGATCTTGGGGTGGGCGGTGATGCCCGCGGGCAGGGCCCCGCCGAAGGCCTCGCGGCCGAGCGTCGCCAGCTCGCCGTCGACGCGGAAGGGGCAGGCCGATTCGGCGAGGGCCAACAGGCGGCCGGCGTGCCGGACCACGTTGATGTCGGGCATGTCCCGGAAGGTGCCGGCGAGCTCCGGTCCCACCTGGTCGGCGTCCGGCATGATCATCGATTCGATGCCGCCCCACAGGGCGCGGCCGGCCCGTTCCTCGGCCACCAGGGCGGGGGTGCGTACGAAGCGGTTGCGGTAGCGGGCCCGCCCACCGGAGAGCCGCACGCCGTGCAGCATGCCGTCCCCGTCGATGGGATACAGGTACGAGCCGATCGGCGTGAAGCGCGGATTGGGGCCGTTGCGCAGGTACAGGCCGTCCAGGGTGTCCGGCAGCTCGCCCGTCACCTCCAGGTCCGCGACGTCGACCTCCTCGGACACCGGCGCGAAGGCCCCGAGGAGGTGGGGAACGCGGGTGGGGTCGAAGCGGGGTGGCACGTACGTGTTCACGGGGCCTCCCGGGGTGCGCGGTCCGTCCGCCGGCGTGCTTGTACGCCGGCTTCCAGTGAAACGCGCGTCGGGTGGGCCTGCCAGGCGGTCCGGAATGCGGCCGGTCGCGGGCGCACGCAGGATGGGGAACGAGGCGGGTACCGGCCCGGCACGCCGGGTGGCCTGAACCTCAGGCGGACGTGAAGAGTTCCGCGTGCGCGCCGTCGAGGAGGAACCCGTTGTCGAAGCGGACGCGGACGCTCACGCGCAGCTTCTGCTCCTGGTGGGCGATCCACGCCGGTTCCAGGGAGGCGACGTTCTCCTGAAGTTGCTTCCTGCTCCCTTCCGGCATCTGGTGCCCGAAGGAGTCGAGGAGCGACTTGAGCCGCTCGTACTCGAGGACGTCCTTGCCGCTCTGCCGCTGGTGCTCGTCCACCCGCTCGACGGTGCCCTCGGTGCCGGCCGCGAGGGCCAGGAAACCGGCGACGGTCTCCCCGTCCGGTGTGACCGGACCGGTCGACAGCCTGAGGTCGGCGGCCAGCCGCACCCGGATGCCCACCCGGAGGCCTTCGTTCAACGTCATCGATCCTTCATCTCCCCGCTCGGGGCACGAGCCTATCGGTGACCCCGCCTGGTCGTCAGCCGCGGGCCGTGAGGTGGTCGGCGACGGCCTCGTGGGTCAGGTGGAGGCCCGCGCGCAGGACGGCGTCGTGCCGGGTGGGGTGGGCCGCGCGGTGGGCGAGGTCCAGGCCGCGGGCCCGGTCGAGGTCCGCGGCCACCGCGGCGCGGTCCTCGCCGCGCAGGGCGCCGTCCACGGTCCGGGCGGTGGCCCGGACCAGCGGGGCGAGGTCGGGCAGGGCGGTGTCCGACCCGGGGGACGCGGCGGCTTCCGGCGCGGGAGGCGGGGCGGGGCCGTCGGTCCGGGCGCGCTCGCGGAGTTCCTGGGTGAAGTACTGGAGGGTGAGGGCGGTCCGGGCGGCGAGCCTCAGCCGCTCCTCCAGCCCGTCCGGCGGCCGTGCGGGCGTACGGAGGTACAGCCGGGGGAGCCGGGTGCGTCGAGCCGCCCGTTCGCAGGCCGCGAGGCCGTTCCGCGGTCGCAGCCACAGCTCCGCGTCCTCGGGCGTTCCCCGGGCGGTGGGCGGTCCGCCGGCGCCGAGCCGGGCGGCGACCGTACCGAGGAGGCCGCCGAGGTCGCCCCGGTACGCGTCGAGGCCTGCCGCGGCCGACCGGTACGGGTCCGGCGGCCACAGCAGCGGCCCCAGCAGGACGACGGCGGCGATGCCGACGGCGCTCTCCGCCAGCCGGGCGAGGGCGTAGCCGGGGACGGCGGTCGCGTAGATCACCAGCGCGGTGATCAGGACCTGCTGGTTGGGGGCGCCGTCCCGGTACATGAGGTACATGCCCGCGCAGCCGCAGGCCAGTACGGCGAGGAAGGACACCGAGGCGGCCCAGGACACCGAGGTCACCGAGGAGGCCGTGGGCGGCGGCAGCCAGTGCAGCACGATCGTGGTCAGCGCCACGCCCACGACGACGCCCACGAGCCGGTCCCACCCCCGTCGCGGGGCGTCGTACACGTCCTCGCGGAGGATCAGTACGGCCGGCAGGGCGGCCGGTACCGGGACCGTGCTCGTGCCCCACCACAGGCACAGGAACCAGGGCACGGCGGCGCATACGGCCAGGCGGGCGGCGGAGCGCAGTCGTGCGCGGGGCGGTGGGTCGAGCGGGACGGAGACCGTACCGGGCATGGCGGACATCGTAGGCCTGTGCGGCCGGCCGTGGCGCCATCGACGGGACGGCCGGGCCCGCCTATGATTCCGACGCGCCACGCACCTCGAACACTCATACCCACAACGGGTGATGGCGGCCTCCGGGACCCGTACCGGGAACGCCGCCCTCGCCCGACGAGTTCGGAGGTCCTGTTGAGCACATCCACACGCACCTCGCGCACCTCGCGCAGACTGGCGGCGCTGGCCGTCGGCCTGACCGCCGTCCTGGCAGCGTCGGTCGGTCCGTCCTTCGCCGCGCCGCACACGTCGACCGGCCCGGCGGTGACGCGCACGGCGGCCGCCGCCGCCCCGTCCGTGGTCAACCCGGGCAATCAGGTGTCCCTCCAGTACGACCACGCGTACTTACCGATGACCGCCACCGGCGGCGCGGCCCCCTACACCTGGTCGGCGGTCAACCTGCCCACCGGTGCCTCGATCAATTCCTCGACCGGCCTGATCTCGGGCCTCCTGCGCGGCAGCGGCATCCGTACGGTCACCGTGACCGCCAAGGACGCCGCCGGCGCCGCCGCCTCCACCACCTTCACCTGGCGCGTGATCCGCGACGCCTGCCCCCGCTGCTGACCCGGCGCCCGGCGCCCTCCCGATCGCGGGCAGGGCGCCGGGCGGTGTTCCTCGGGCAGGATGGGCGGATGCGTACGACGGAACCGGTGACGAGGGCGGAGGCGCTGGCCGCCTCGGGCGAACGGCGCATCCTGGGCATCGCCGGGCCCCCCGGAGCCGGAAAGTCGACACTGGCCGCCCGGATCGCGGACGCGCTCGGGCCGGATCGGGCCGTGGTGGTCCCGATGGACGGCTTCCACCTCGCCCAGGCCGTGTTGGACCGCCTTGGCCGCGCCGACCGCAAGGGCGCCCCGGACACCTTCGACGCCGCCGGCTACGTCGCCCTGCTGCGGCGGCTGCGCGCACCGCAGGCGCTCACGGTGTACGCGCCCGCCTTCGACCGCTCCCTGGAGGAGCCGATCGCCGGCAGCATCCCCGTCGCCCCGGACGTACCGCTGGTGATCACCGAAGGGAACTACCTGCTGCACGACGCGGGGGAGTGGGCCTCGGTACGGCCGCTGCTGGACGAGGCCTGGTATCTCGCCCCCGCCGAGGACCTGCGCCTGGACCGGCTGATCGACCGTCACGTGCAGCACGGCAAGGACCCCGCGTACGCGCGTGCGTGGGTGGCCCGCTCGGACGAACCCAACGCCCGGCTCGTCACCCTGGGCCGCCACCGTGCCGACCTCGTCCTCGACGCCGGCTGACGGCGCGACGCCGGGCGCACGCGGCGGCGGGCGCACACGGCAGTCGGGCGCACACGGAGGGTCGGGCGCGCCGTGTGCTCTCGTGCCAACACCCGTGCACGGTAAGGAAAGCGGGGCGGCCGGGGCGTTCGACGTTCACGCCTCCGGGGCGTCAGCCCGACCGAACCTTCTCAGCTGGAGGACATCCGCCGTTCGTACACAGGGGCGGACGGCACTCCGGCGAGCACAGCCGGGCCGCGCCATGGTTCTGACCAGGCGTCACGGTCCACGGTCGGCCCGGGCGCTCGCGGGTGTCAGGGGCCGCGCCAGATGTTGGCGAACGCCGCGTTCTCGATGGTCCGCCTCTGGCGTACGGCCTCCAGTTCCATCACCGCGTCGTTGACGACGGCCAGCACGGTCGTCACCGCCTCGTCGCCCGGGCGCGGTTCGGCCTCGGGGTCGTCGCTGCGGATGCCCACGACCGAGGCGAGGGCGGCGAGGACGGGCTCTTCCTCCTCCTGGCGGCCCAGCGCCCGGCGGCGGGCGGGCGTATCGGCCACCTCCATGCGGTCGGTCCCGAAGGGCAGCAGGCCGCGCCGTCCCCGCGTCAGCTCACCGGCCTCCTCCAGAGCGGCCTGGTACGCCGCGGACAGGTCGCGGCCGCGGCGCCACAGCCACTCGTCGACCCGCTCGTACGGCGTCCGGCGGGTGAGCGCCGCCGCGGCCTCGCCCAGCAGGGGGTCGTGCAGTTCCGGCTGCGTGCCCGGAACGATGCGGTCGCCGTCCAGGGAGACGGCCTGCGCGTCGAGGAGGTCGATCAACTCGGCTCCCGCGAGGGCGAGCGACAGGTCGCCCTGCCCGACGGAACGGTCCGGCGGCGGGTCCATCGCGATGATGAACAGGTCTTTCGCCGTACTCATGAACGGCTCCCCTCGGAGTCATCGGAAGGCGCGGATGCCGGCGGGGCCAGCCGGCCGGTGGGACCGGCTGATCACCTTCCTATGGTCGCACCAACGCCCGCGACGGCCTTCTGGTTCCCGGAACCACCCGGTAGGCCTACAAAGGGCAGTCGAGCCGGCCGCCCCCTCCGCGAGGGAACGCGGGGCCCGCGCCACCCCTCCTACCTGGTGCGCTACCCACTGGTAGCGCTCCGGGCCCGGCGTCCGGACGGGGACGGTGCGGGGGTTGGCTGATTCATGGGTCTGACGAGTGGCACGCTCATGGTGAGCGTCGCGGTGTGCACGGTGCTGCTGTTCGCCCTCACGGTGTGGGTGTGGCCCCGGCTGGGACGGCCGGGCGCCCGGCGTGTGCTGGGGCGCGTCGGGCTGCTCGTGCTCGTGCAGTTGACGGTTCTCGCCTCGGTCGGCGCCGCCGCCAACCGCACCTTCCTCCTCTACGACTCCTGGGCCGACCTCGCCGGTACGAAGCAGCACGCCCCGGCCGCCCCGGGCGGCGCCGTCGTGGAGGTGCTGGGCCGGCAGGCCCCGGAGGTGCCCGGCGGTCGGAACCCGCAGGTGGGTGGGGTGATCGAGAAGGTGACGATCCACGGCGAGCGGTCCCGGGCCGCCGCCGAGGCGTACGTGTACCTGCCGCCGGAATACTTCGACAAGAGCGACGAGCGGCGCAGGTTCCCGGCCGCCGTCGTCCTCACGGGCTACCCGGGCATGGCCGAGAACCTCATCAAGAAGCTGCACTACCCGCGGCTGGCGTGGAGCCTGGCGAAGCAGAAGCGCATGCAGCCGATGATCCTGGTGATGATGCGGCCCACCATCGCCGCGCCCAACACCCAGTGCGTCGACGTCCCCGGGGGCCCGCAGAGCGAGGCCTTCTTCGGCGCGGATGTCGTCAAGGCGGTCTCCAGTACGTACCGCGTGGGCACCTCGCCGCGGAGCTGGGGCATCATCGGCGACTCCACCGGGGGCTACTGCGCCCTGAAGATGGCGGTGCAGCACCCGGAGGCGTATGCGGTCGGCGTGGGCCTGTCGGCGGAGTACAGGCCCGAGATCGACCAGGACTCCGGTGATCTGTTCAAGGGGAACAAGGACGAGGAGAAACGGTCCGACCTGCTGTGGCACCTGGACCACCGGCCGCAGGGGAACTCCTCGTTCCTGGTGACCTCTTCGCTGCGGGGCGAGCCGAACTACGGCGAGACGCAGGAGTTCATCCGCAAGGTGAAGGCGCCCGCGCACGTCTCGTCGATCATCCTCGACAGCGGCGGCCACAGCTTCAACACCTGGCTGCGGGAGATTCCGCCGGCGCTCGTCTGGACGGGCGCACGGCTCGCCGCCGAGTGAGCGCTCCGGCGGGCGGGAGCGAGCCGGGGCGCCCGGGTGCGTCCGCAGGCCTCCGGGTGAGCCGCGTCTCACCTGAGCGCTGCCGCTTGTCTATGCAACGAGTTGCATAGAAAGATCGGAGCATGGCGCTCGACCACGCGATCCTCGTCTCCCTGCTGGAGAAGCCGGGCTCCGGCTACGAGCTGGCCCGCCGGTTCGACCGGTCCATCGGCTACTTCTGGACCGCCACCCACCAGCAGATCTACCGCGTCCTGGCCCGTATGGAGGGCGACGGGCTGCTCGCCGTCCGCGAGGTGCCGCAGCAGGGCCGGCCGGACAAGAAGGAGTACTCCGTCGCCGGCCCCGGCCGCGCCGCCCTCGCCGGGTGGCTGCACGAGCCGATCGAACCCGAGAGCCTCCGCCACGACCTCGCGGTCAAGATCCGCGGCGTGGCCTTCGACGACCCGGCCGCGCTCGTCCAGGAGGTCGAGCGGCACCACCGGGCACACAGCGACCGGCTGGCCCGCTACCTCGCCGGTGAACTGCGCGACTTCACCGGGCCGGAGGCCCCCGCACCGCTCGACGCCGGTCAGGAGCTCCAGCACGTCGTGCTGCGCGGCGGCATCGCGTACGAGCGGATGACGATCGCCTGGCTCGATGACGTCCTCGCCACCCTGCACCGGCTCGGCGGGGCCCCGCCGACCGCCACCGGCTGAACCGCACCCGGCACGACGGCGGGCCGGCACGGCACACGCCACCGCACCACGGCACATCCCACCGCGCACCCGCCCCATCGCCCCTCCACGCGCCCGACCCCAACCCCTCGGAAGGTGAACCTCCATGGCAGACGCCCTGCTCTTCAATCCGCACACCTATGACCCGGCGCACTTCGACCCCGAGACCCGCAGGCTGCTGCGCGCCACCGTCGACTGGTTCGAGAGCCGCGGCAAGCGCCGGCTGATCGAGGACTACCGCTCCCGCGCGTGGCTGGCGGACTTCCTCGCCTTCTCCGCGAAGGAGGGGCTGTTCGCGACCTTCCTGACCCCGGCCACCGCCGCCGGCGAGGGGGAGTCCGACAAGCGCTGGGACACCGCCCGGATCGCGGCCCTGAACGAGATCTTCGGCTTCTACGGCCTCGACTACTGGTACGCCTGGCAGGTCACCATCCTCGGCCTCGGCCCGGTCTGGCAGAGCGACAACGCCGAGGCCCGCGAGCGCGCCGCGCAGCTCCTCGCCGAGGGCGAGGTGTTCGCCTTCGGCCTGTCCGAGAAGACCCACGGCGCCGACATCTACTCCACCGACATGCTGCTGCAGCCCGATGGCGACGGCGGATTCCGCGCGAGCGGCTCCAAGTACTACATCGGCAACGGCAACGCCGCTGGCCTCGTCTCGGTCTTCGGCCGCCGCACCGACATCGAGGGCCCCGACGGCTACGTCTTCTTCGCCGCCGACAGCCGCCACGCGGCGTACCACCTGGTGAAGAACGTCGTCGACTCCTCCAAGTACGTCAGCGAGTTCCGCCTCGACGACTACCCGGTCCGCGCCGAGGACGTCCTGCACACCGGCCGGGCCGCCTTCGACGCCGCCCTGAACACCGTCAACGTCGGCAAGTTCAACCTCTGCACCGCCTCCATCGGCATCTGCGAGCACGCGATGTACGAGGCCGTCACCCACGCGCACAACCGCGTCCTCTACGGCCGCCCGGTCACCGCCTTCCCGCACGTCCGCCGGGAGCTGGCCGACGCGTACGTCCGCCTGGTCGGGATGAAGCTCTTCAGCGACCGCGCCGTCGACTACTTCCGTACCGCCGGCCCGGACGACCGCCGGTACCTGCTCTTCAACCCGATGACGAAGATGAAGGTGACCACGGAGGGCGAGAAGGTCATCGACCTGATGTGGGACGTCATCGCCGCCAAGGGGTTCGAGAAGGACAACTACTTCGCGCAGGCGGCCATCGAGATCCGCGGCCTGCCCAAGCTGGAGGGCACGGTCCACGTCAACCTGGCCCTGATCCTCAAGTTCATGCACAACCACCTGCTGAACCCGGCCGAGTACCCGCAGGTGCCGACCCGTCTCGACGCGGCCGACGACGCCTTCCTGTTCCAGCAGGGACCGGCCCGGGGCCTGGGCTCCGTACGCTTCCACGACTGGCGGACCGCCTACGACGCGTACGCCGCCGTGCCGAACGTGGCCCGGTTCCGCGAGCAGGCCGACGCCCTCTGCGCGTTCGTGGCCACCGTTGCGCCGGACGAGGAGCAGAGCCGTGACCTCGACTTCCTCCTCTCCGTGGGCCAGCTGTTCGCACTGGTCGTCTACGGACAGCTGGTCCTGGAGCAGGCCCGCCTGACGGACCTGGACGAGTCCGTGCTCGACGAGCTGTTCTCCGTGCTCGTCCGCGACTTCTCCGGCCACGCCGTCGAGCTGTACGGCAAGGACTCCGCCACCGCGGCCCAGCAGGACTGGGCGCTCGGCGCGGTCCGGCGCCCGGTCGTCGACGAGGCGCGCGCGGCGCGCGTCTGGGCACGGGTCGAGGCGCTGTCCGGCACGTACGAGATGGCCCCGTAGGAAAGCGGCTCCCGGGGGACCGGCACCGGCACCGGCACCGCGCATCGGCACCGACGTCGGCGCCGCGCGTCCGCCCGCCGGCCGGAGCCGGTTCCCCTGCCGTCAGGCCTGAGCCGTGGGACGTACGACGATGTCGCCCACGTCGACACCGTCCGGCTGCTCGATGGCGAAGGCGATGGCGCGGGCCACCGCGTCCGGCGACAACGCGGTCTCCATCATCCGGTCGATCCGCTCCCGGGCCCGGGGGTCCATGCGCTCCGTGAAGTCCGTACGGACGGCGCCGGGCGACACGACCGTCACGCGCAGGCTGTCCCCGGCCTCCTGGCGCAGGCCCTCGGAGATCGTGCGCACGGCGTTCTTCGTGCCCGCGTACACCGACTGGAGCGGCACGACGCGCAGTCCGGCGGTGGACACGGTGTTGACGAAGTGCCCGGAGCCCTGCTCCCGGAAGACGGGGAGCGCCGCAGCGATCCCGTAGAGGACTCCCTTCAGGTTGACGTCGATCATCTCCTCCCAGTCCTCGACGCGCAGGTCGTCGAGCGGGGAGATCAGCCCGACCCCGGCGTTGCTGACGAGCACGTCGAGCCTGCCGTAGCGCTCTCGCGCCAGGTCGACGAGGCCCAGCAGGTCGGTGCGCCGCGTCACGTCCGTACGGATCCAGGCGGCCTGACCGCCGGCCTTCTCGATCCGGGCGACCAGAGCCTTGAGGCGTTCCGTGCGGCGTGCGCCGAGGACCACCTTCGCGCCCCGCTCGGCGAGCAGGAGAGCGGTGGCCTCGCCGATCCCGCTGCCTGCGCCGGTGACGGCCACGGTCTTGCCTTCGATTCCCGACATGGCGGGAGTCCCTTCGGAAGAGGAATGGGCAGGCCGACGCATGCCCTAGAGTGAAAGTGGAGGCGCCGCCACTTCAACTCAGACTAAGCGGAGGCTCCTCCACTTAACAAGCGGGGGCATGTGAGGGGGAGGAGAGAGCTTTTGATGCCGGCAGACGCAGAACGCCCGCTGAGGGCCGACGCACAGCGCAACCGGGACAAGATCCTGGCGGCCGCGGTGCGCGTGTTCACCGAACAGGGCCTGGAGGCGCACTTCGAGCGCATCGCCAAGGAGGCCGGCGTGGGTACGGGCACCCTCTACCGCAACTTCCCCACCCGGGAGGCCCTGATCGAGGCGGCCTACCGGAACGAGGTCGCCCGCCTGTGCGACTCCGTCCCCACTCTCCTGGAGACCATGCCGCCGTACGAGGCCCTGCACGCCTGGACGCGCCGCTTCATCGACTACGCCACCGCCAAGATGGGCATGGCCGACGCGATGCGAGCCGTCCTCGCCGCGGGGTCCAACCCCTACGCCGACAGCCGCCGGTTGATCCAGGACGCCCTCGCCTCCCTGATGGAGGCCTGCACCGCCGCGAGGGCGATCAGGTCCGACATCACCTCGACCGACATGTTCGCCGCCCTCGCCGGTATCGCCCTCACCTCGGCCGGCCCCGAACAACGCGCCCAGGCCGAACGCCTCCTCGACCTCACCCTGGACGGCCTGCGCCTGCGACGGGAGTAGCGGTGCGGGTCCGGAGGTTGCGCTGCATGCGGCCGTAACCCGCTTGCGGTTGCCTCGGTCGCCTGGACGAAGATGCCTGCGTGAGCAGAGAGACCGACGAGGTAGGCGCTGCGATCGCGGGTGAGTTGCGCCTGATGGACCCCGGCGTGCGCATGTCGCAGTCGCTGGTCCGGCAACTCCTTGACCCGCACTTCGTGGAGGTGGGCGCCTCGGGCCGGCGGTGGACGTACGAGCAAATGCTCGCCGCGCTGCCCGATATGGACGGTTCGACGGAAGAAGGGCCGCGCTACGAGCCCTCGGAGATGACCGGTGTCGTGCTGGCGCCCGGGCTGGTGCACCTCACCTACGAAACCGTGATCGACGGAAATCGGGCACGGCGCAGTTCGCTCTGGCGCCGGCAGGGCCCGGGAGCCCAGTGGCAGATGTACTACCACCAGGCCACACCCTGTCCGAGGCCATAGGCCGGGCCCGCCGAGGCCGACCGGCGTCGGCGGTTCAGCGCCGGTGGGCTCGGTGGGCTCGGCGGGCCGCGCGGTCGCGCCAGCGGCAGAACGTCGCCGCCGGGTCGGTCCAGTACTTCCACGGGAGCGCGTACACGTAGCCGTCGACCAGACGGAACTGCTCCAGCGCCGCGTCGTACCGCTTCTGGCGGGTCAGGAAGTAGGCCAGCAGGTGGCGTACTTCGGCCGTGTTCGGATGGTTCGAGGGGGCCGCGGCGACGTCGGCCAGAGCGGCGTCGACCAGGGACACCAGGTGAGGTGACCGGAAGGCGGCGGAACGCGCGTCCGTGTCACGGTGTTCGTACCAGGCGATCAGCGGCAGCGCGGTGAGCAGGCTGCCGAGCGGTGCGTCGGCCGCTGCCCGCTGGGCGAAGGACATGGCGCGCTCCTCCGAGCCGCGCCACTTCGCGCACCAGTACTGGAGCGCCGCGTAGTGCGCGTCGTAGTGGTGCGGGTCGCGGGTGGTGATCTCCTTCCAGATCCGTTGCATGCCCTCCTCCGGGTAGCCGAGGCCCAGCGCCGCCCATATCTCGTTGACGTAGGGCGTGGGGTCGTCCGGGTTCAACTCGGCCGCGCGTGCGTTCTCCTGCGGTACCCGGGCCAGGGTGGCGTGGAACCCGGCGAACTGCTCGGCGCTGGTGTTGTTCGCCCGGCCGCCGCCGCGCCGGTGCCAGGCCAGATTGACCATCGACTTCGCCCGCACCAGCGCGAGGTCGGCGTCGTCCGGCCCGGCCGTGGCCTCCCACTGGTACAGCCAGCTGTCGGGGCGCGCGGCCCGATGGGAGCCGAGGGCGGCGGCGTAGGCGGAGCGGCGTGCCCAGTCTCCGCGTTCCCGGGTCCCGGCCATCAACCGCGCGGCCGGTTCCCAACTGCCCCGGGCGGCCGCGGCGGCGGCCCGCTCCAGCTCGGGGTCGGGCGCCGCCCGGCCGGTGTGCTGCCTGGACTGCGGAACAAGCCCCGACTTCCGGGCGGCACGGGACGAAGTCCCGCCCGGCGCATCGACGGTGGTGCGGCGGTAGAAGAGGACCGCCACGGCGACGACGAGCCCGATGACGACGATGCGTGTGACTTCCACGGTGGGAGCCCCTGAGGGAGGAGTGATCGAACAAGTGGGGACTCGGGAGTATGACCCGGGGGCGTGGTCCCCCGCAAATACGTTTCCGCTGGTGAGGGCGGCAGCAGGGTCGACGGTCAGGGTGTGCTGGTGGAGCCGTTCCCGAGTGCCTCGGCGAACGCGCGAGCGGCGGTCAGGTCGGCCTCGTCCGGACGCCGCCTGTTGATGCCGCCGATCACCTGGAACGGCGCCCAGGTGTCGAACGCGCGGCAGGTGAAGGTGCCTTCGACCTCGAATCCCTTGCCTTCGAGGAGCCGCACCAACGGACGGGTGAACGGCGCGAGCGTCAACTCCGGCAGGCCGCTGGTCGCGAAGACGAACGCCCGCCCCGAGGACGCCGGCAGAGCGCGGACGTACCCGAGCAGCTCCGGATGCATCCGCTGCGAGAAGACACCGGAGCCGAAGCCCACCAGGTCGTAGCCCGCCGGCTCCGCGGCCGACACCTCCTCCGGCGCGGCCACGCGGGCGTGGAGCACCCCGGCCATCGCCTCCGCCACGCGACGGGTGTTGCCGTGGGATACGGACGTGCATACGAGCAAGGTCTTCATCGGGGTCCCCTTCGGTTGTCGCCTTCCGTGGCTGAGACCGAACAGACCCCGCCGGATGTGACAACCCGCGCCGACCCGGCAGGGTCCTGAGGAGTTCGAGAGGCCTGCGGATCCGGGCCGCCGTCAGACGAGCGCGTCCGCCAGCAGCTTCGCGGTGCGGGCGATCAGCGTGTTGTCGCGCGGCGCCGTCGCCTCCGGCCGGGTCGAGAGGACGGCCAGGACCACCGGCGGGCGTCCCGGCGGCCAGGCGACGCCCACGTTGTTGTTCGTCCCGTACGATCCGGCGCCCGTCTTGTCCGCGACGGCCCAGTCCTTCGGCAGGCCGGCCCGCAGGCGGTCGACGCTGGTGGTGTTGGACAGCAGCCACCGGGTCAGCTGCTCCCGGTCCCCGGAGTCCAGCGCGTCGCCGAGCGCGAGCCGTGCGTACGTCCGCCCGATCGCGCGGGGGCTGGTGGTGTCCGTCACCCGCGACGGCTCCGCCGAGTTCAGCTCGGGCTCCCACCGGTCGAGCCTGGTCGTGCGGTCGCCCAGCGAGCGGCAGAAGCGGGTGATCGCGGTGGGGCCGCCGAGCTCGCGCAGCAGCAGGTTGGCGGCCGCGTTGTCGCTCTGGGCGATGGCGGCGGAGCAGAGTTCCGCCACGGTCAGGCCGCCCGCGATGTTCTCGGGCCGTTCCGTGATCGATCCGCCACCCGCGTCGGTGACGTCCTGGAGCGTGTAGTGGATGCGCTTCGCGAGGTGGGCGCCGTCGTGGTCGAGGTCCCGCAGCACGGCGGCCGCGGCTGCCGTCTTGAACAGCGAGCACATGGGGAACAGTTCGTCGGCCCGGTGGACCACGGTGCGTCCGGTGGCCGTGTCCCGTGCGTACACCCCCAGCCGCGCCCCGTACTCGCGCTCCAGTTCGCGCAGTCGCGCCACGACCTCTCCCTCGCCGTGCGGGGACGCGGCGTCGGCCGCCCCCACCGGCAGGGTGGCGGCCAGCGCCGCCCCCGCCCCCACGGTCAGCAGTGCGCGGCGGGACGGTGATGCGCCCTGGGTCTTCACGTCAGGTTCTCCTCTTCCTGGCCGGCCATGTGAGACCGAAGACGCAAACGTGATCATTTCGGTTCCCGGGCCGAGCGATCGAGCGAGGGAGGGAGGGAGGGAGGGAGGTGTACGAGTGGTTCACCCCGATGGTGTGGACCCCGGCTCGTCAGGCTCCCTGGTGTGCCGCCTCGTGCACCGCTTTCGGCCGTGTTCGTGAACAAGGCCGAATATCACCCACAACCCCGGCAAACCACCTACGGGGCAAGATCACCGCATCGGGGTAATGCCAACGGTTTTCAGGCTCAAGTGGGCGTACCGGCCGTTACTGTTCCCACGGATCTGGACGGATTCCCGAATATTCGCCCCCCTTTTTCCTCGTTCTCCGGTGACGCGCGCACGCGCCGATCACCACCCTTACGAAGGAGAGCTCGCCCGATGACCGTTGACACCAGCCCGGAAGCGCAGCTGGAGCCGCCGCGGCAGTCCAGCCTGAGCACGGCGGCCGCCCGCAACCTTGCCAGTACGACCAAGTCCGCCCCGCAGATGCAGGAGATCACCTCCCGCTGGCTGCTGCGGATGCTCCCCTGGGTGGAGACCAAGGGCGGCACCTACCGGGTCAACCGCCGACTGACGTACACCGTGGGCGACGGGACCATCGAGTTCGTCCAGGACGGCGCGAACGTCCGCGTGATCCCGCGCGAGCTCGGCGAACTGGCCCTGCTGCGCGGCTTCGACGACGACGAGGTGCTGACCGCGCTCGCCGGCCGTTGCGTCCAGCGCGACTTCCGTGTCGGTGAGGTGATCGTCGAGCGCGGTACCCCCGCCGACCAGATCCACCTGATCGCCCACGGCCGGATCAGCCAGACCTCCGTCGGCAAGTACGGTGACGACGTCGCCGTCGCCGTGCTCGCGGACGGCGACCGGTTCGGCGAGAACGCCCTGCTGGACGCCGACGCCACCTGGGACTACACGGCCACCGCCGAGACCCCCGGCATCCTGCTCACCCTCTCCCGCGGCGACTTCGCCTCCGTGCTCGCCGCGGCGCCGCAACTCCAGGCCCACATCGACCGGTTCAGCATGCTCCCGCAGCAGCGCCAGAACCGGCACGGCGAGGCCGAGATCGCGATGTCCGCCGGCCACACCGGTGAGGCGGACCTGCCCGGCGCCTTCGTCGACTACGAACTCAAGCCGCGCGAGTACGAACTCTCCATCGCCCAGACCGTGCTGCGCATCCACACCAGGGTCGCCGACCTCTACAACGGGCCGCACAACCAGACCGAGGAGCAGCTCAGGCTGACCATCGAGGCGCTGCGCGAGCGCCAGGAGCACGAGCTGATCAACAACCGGGACTTCGGTCTGCTCCACAACGCCGCCTTCAAGCAGCGGATCCAGACCCACTCCGGCCCGCCCACCCCGGACGACCTCGACGAGCTCCTCTGCCGCCGCCGCGGCTCCAAGTTCTTCCTGGCCCACCCCAGGACGATCGCCGCGATCGGGCGCGAGTTCAATGCCCGCGGGCTCTACCCGGACCACGTCGACGTCGGCGGGCAGTCGGTCCCGGCCTGGCGCGGGGTCCCGATCCTGCCCTGCAACAAGATCCCGATCAGCAAGGAGAACACCAGCTCGGTGCTCGTCATGCGAACGGGCGAGGACAACCAGGGCGTCATCGGTCTGCGTCAGACCGGACTCCCGGAGGAGTACGAGCCGGGCCTGTCGGTCCGCTTCATGGGGATCAGCGAACAGGCGATCATCTCCTACCTGGTCACCACCTACTTCTCCGCCGCCATCCTGGTGCCCGACGCGCTCGGGGTGCTGGAGAACGTGCAGATCGCCCGCAGGCGGGACTAAGAGGACCAGCCCGACGGCCACGACAGCCAGGACCCGGCCTGTCCTGGCCCGCCGAGCATGCCCGGGATCCGGGACAACCCGCTTACGTCACCAAGGAGTCAAGGATGCCCGATCCTGGGCCTTCCCCTCTGCAGTCGAGCCTGCCTGCCGCCGCGGCCTCCTTCGGGGCCCACATCCTCGCCAACACCCTCGCCGCCGGTGTCGAACCCGCTGCCGGCGCCGGGTCCGTCCAGCCCTCGCCGCCGTCGCCGCCCGCCCTGCCCACGGGGCCGCCCGTACTGACCCCCGCAGCCGCAGCCGCAGCCGTGCCCGTACCCGACGAGAGTGCTGCCGCTGCCGCTGCCGCTGCCGCTGCCGCTGCCGCCGCGCCGGAGCCGAGTGCCGCCGCCCTGGAGCGGATCCTGCGCGGGCCCAGCGGCCTGGGGACGGAGAGTCTGCACTGGGCCCGCAGCGAGGTGGTGGCCGCGTCAGGCGCCGCGCCCGCGGCGTCGGCGCCCGTCGCGGGCAATCCGATCCCGGGCCTCTACTACCACCCGGTGCCGGAGCCCGATCCGGTACGGGTGGAGGGGCTCAGCCGCAGGATCAAGGCCTGGGCGCTGGACGAGGTCTCCTTGTACCCGGAGGACTGGGAGGACCAGTTCGACGGCTTCTCCGTAGGGCGCTACATGGTCGCCTGCCATCCGGACGCCCCCAGCATCGACCATCTGATGCTCGCCACCCGGCTGATGGTCGCCGAGAACGCGGTCGACGACTGCTACTGCGAGGACCACGGCGGGTCGCCCATCGGCCTCGGCGGGCGCCTGCTGCTGGCCCACACCGCCCTCGACCCGCTCCACACGGCGAAGGAGTACGCGCCGCAGTGGGAGGCGTCGCTGCTCTCGGACGCTCCCCGGCGTGCCTACCGCTCCGCCATGGAGTACTTCGTCCAGGCGAGCACCCCCTCCCAGGCCGACCGTTACCGGCACGACATGGCCCGACTGCACATGGGCTACCTCGCCGAAGGGGCCTGGGCGCAGACGGAGTACGTCCCGCAGGTGTGGGAGTACCTGGCGATGCGGCAGTTCAACAACTTCCGCCCCTGTCCCACCATCACCGACACGGTCGGCGGCTACGAACTGCCGGCGGACCTCCACGCGCAGCCCGCCATGCAGCGGGTCATCGCGCTCGCCGGCAACGCCACCACGATCGTCAACGACCTGTACTCCTACACCAAGGAACTGGCCGGTCCCGGACGGCATTTGAACCTTCCCGTGGTGATCGCCGAGCGCGAGAAGTGCTCCGACCAGGACGCTTACCTGAAGGCGGTGGAGGTCCATAACGACCTCATGCGCGACTTCGAGGCCGCGGCCGCCGAGCTGGCCCTCGCCTGCCCCGTCCCGAGCGTGCAGCGCTTCCTGCGGGGGGTGGCCGTATGGGTCGACGGCAACCACTACTGGCACCAGACCAACACCTATCGCTACAGCCTGCCCGATTTCTGGTAAAGATGGGAATTGTCCATGACTAGCATCGATCTCACCGCCGCTGCCGGTACCTCCTCCGTGTTCATCCCCGGCCCGGCGACCCCCTATCAGGGAGACATTGCCCGTTACTGGGACCACGAGGCCCGGCCCGTCAACCTCCGCCTCGGGGACGTCGACGGCCTTTACCACCACCACTACGGCATCGGCGACATCGACCACGCCGCTCTCGGTGACACCGCCGACAGCGCTTATGAGAAGAAGCTGATCGCCGAGCTCCACCGCCTGGAGTCGGCGCAGGCCGAATTGCTCCTTCAGCACCTCGGCCCCATCGAGCGCGACGACACCCTCGTCGACGCGGGATGCGGCCGCGGCGGTTCTATGGTCATGGCCCACCAGCGCTTCGGGTGCAAGGTGGAGGGCGTCACCCTGTCGGCCAAGCAGGCCGACTTCGCCAACCGGCGCGCCCAGGAACTCGGCATCGAGGACCACGTCCGGGCCCGCGTCTGCAACATGCTCGGCACGCCCTTCGAGACCGGGCAGGCCGCGGGCTCGTGGAACAACGAGTCGAGCATGTACGTCGACCTGCAGGACCTGTTCGCCGAGCACTCCCGCGTCCTCGCGGTCGGCGGCCGGTACGTGACGATCACCGGCTGCTGGAACCCGCGGTACGGCCAGCCCTCGAAGTGGGTCTCGCAGATCAACGCGCACTTCGAGTGCAACATCCACTCCCGCCGCGAGTACCTGCGCGCGATGGCCGACAACCGTCTCGTACCGCAGGCCGTCATCGACCTGACCCCCGAGACGCTGCCGTACTGGGAGCTGCGGGCCACGTCCTCCCTGGTGACCGGCATCGAGGAGGCGTTCATCGAGTCCTACAAGGACGGCTCCTTCCAGTACGTCCTGATCGCGGCCGACCGCGTCTGAGCGGACGCCCGTCGGACGCCCACCGAACGCCGGCCGAAGGGGCCGGGACCGTCGCCCGACGGTCCCGGCCCCTTCGGGGTGTCCCGGACGGCCCGGCCCCGATCAGTCCACGAGCACCCCGGGGTTGAGGATGCCCCGCGGATCGAGCGCCCCCTTCGCGGCCCGCAGGGCGAGGGCGAAGGGCTCGGGGCGCTGGCGGTCGTAGTCCGGGCGGTGGTCCCGGCCGACCGCGTGGTGGTGGGTGATGGTGGCCCGGTGGCGGTGCAGGACCTCGCTCGCGACGGCCTTGAGTTCGTCCCAGACGGCCACCTCGTCACCGGCCCGACCGGCCGCGAGGACGGTGAAGTAGGGCGCCGCTCCGTCCGGGTACACGTGCGTCAGACGGCAGTTCACAGTCGCGGGATGTCCGGTGGCCTTGACCGCCGCCGCGCCGACCTCCCTGCGCACCTCGTCGATCAGCCCGGGGATCCGGTCCCAGGTGGCCGCCGTCTCGAAGGTCTCCGCCACGGCGCCCATCCTGGCCAGACCGTCGCGGAGGTAGGGCATCCGCAGGAAGGCCGAGCGCCACGCGCCCACGGCCCCGTCGCCGTCCGGGGACCCGTCCCGGTCGCCGCCGGCCCCGTCCGCTCCGCCGCACCGGCCGCCGTGCGAGCGGGCCAGCGCGACGGCCCGTTCGAGCCGGGCGGCCACCGGTTCGTCCGCCGACTCGAACCCGAGCACCAGTACGGAGCTGCCGTCGTGCGCCGCACCCGACAGCGCGGCCTCACCGGCGTCCAGCAGACGGCAGTTGGCGGGGGAGAGGTCGGACTGCGCAAGGGCGCGCACCGCCCGGAGGGCGCCCTCGAAATCCGCGAAGGCGACCGCGGCGGACGCCTTGTGGCGGGGGCGTTCCTGCAGCCGGACCCAGGCTTCGGTGATGACGCCGAGGGCCCCCTCGGAGCCCAGGAACAGGCGGTCGGGGGAGGGGCCCGCCCCGGAGGCGGGCAGCCGCCACGAGCTGCTGGTGCCGGCCGGGGTGACGACGCGCAGCGACTGCACGAAGTCGTCGATGTGGGTCCGGCCGGTGGCGTAGTGCCCGCCGGCCCGGGTGGCGAGCCAGCCGCCGAGGGTGGAGAACTCGAAGCTCTGCGGGAAGTGCCGCAGGGTGAGGCCGTGCGGTCGCAACTGGTCCTCCAGGCTCGGCCCGAGGGTGCCTGCCTGGATGCGGGCCGCCCGGCCCTCGGTGTCGACCTCCAGGACGCGGCCCATCGCGGTCAGGTCGAGGGACATCACGGCCCGGTGGGCGTTGCCGCGGTACTCGACGCCCCCGGTGACCGAGGAGCCACCGCCGTACGGGACGACGGCGACCTGCCGTTCGCCGGCCCAGTCCAGCAGATCGGCCACGTCCCGGTCGTCCGTGGGGCGGGCGACGAGGTCGGGGATGCGCCCGGGGCGGCCGCGCAGGGCGCGCGCCACGTCCCGGTACGCCTTGCCCATGGAGTGGGCGGCGCGGTCCCCGCGATCGGTGCTCACCAGGTGGGCGAGGCTCCGCGGGGGCTCGGCGGCGGGGCCGGCGATCTCCAGGTCGCTCACGCGGGGCACCGGGAGCGGGCGGCCGAGGGTACCGGGGAGCAGGGCGCCCATCGCGGTGCATTCCGCGTCGTCGGGGTGGGCGTCCGTCCAGCCCCAGCCCCACCAGGAGCGGGTGCGGGAGGTGGGCTGCGGGGTGGTGCCGGCCATGGCGGCGCTCCAGGGGTCGAGGTAATTTACCTAGTGGTAAATTACCTACTGATAATATCGGCTCATGGCAACCCCTTCCTCGAAAGCCGGCACCAAGGGAGTCCCGCGGGAGCACCGTCGCCGGCAGATGCTGGAGGCGGCCACGGAGGAGTTCGGTACGCACGGCTACGCCGCCGCCTCGCTCCCCGCGATCGCCGCACGCGTGGGCGTCACCAAAACGCTGCTGCACCAGTACCTGGGCACCAAGGAGGACCTGTACGTCGCCTGCCTGGTCCCCGTCGGGGACCGGCTGCTGGGCGCGGTCCGGGAGGCGATGGGCGAGGGCGGGACCGCGCCCCACACGCCGCTGCGCGTCCTCCACGGCATCTTCAGCGCTCTGGAGGGCCGGCGGGAGGCGTGGTTCGTGCTCTACGACACCACTCTGCCGCCCGGTGGTGAGGCGGCCCGCCGGGCCTCGGAGTACCGGTCGGCCATCGACCGGCTGGCCGCGGGCGGCACCGCGGAACTGCTGCGCGCGGCGGGCTCCACCGATCCGCTGGACGCGGACGCGCTCAAGTACGTCTGGCGGGACCTGGTCGCCACCCTCGTCCGCTGGTGGGTCAAGCACCCGGAGCAGACGCCGGAGGCCATGACGCAGCGCTGCGCCCGCCTCTTCGCGGCCGCCGCCACCCTCACCCCCGACGGCCGATCCGGCTGACGGGGGCACGCGGCGGGCCGACGGGGTCTACCTGGTGCGCTCCTGCTCGGCCTGCGCGGCCTTGGCGGCCTTGAGCTTGCGCCACACGGTGCCCAGCGCCTCCAGGTCCGTCTCGTCGAGGAGCTCGGTGAAGACCGGGGCCAGGGCGTCCCGCCGGGTGGCGTCGGCCTCGGCGAACACCGTACGCCCCGCAGCCGTGAGCGCGACCTCCACCGACCGGGCGTCGCGCGCCGAGGGCGTGCGGGTGACCAGGCCCCGGGACTGCAGGGCGTCCACGACGCGGGAGACCTGGCTGCGGCTGAGCAGGGTGCTGTTGCCGAGGACGGAAGCGGGCACCGGCTCGGGGCTGGAGGCGAGCCACAGCATGACCTCGAACCAGGACACGGGGAGGTCGTGTGCCTTGACCAGGGCCCGGTCGACGCGATCGGTCATGACGGTGCCGGCCCACACCAGCCCGTAGAAGGCGTAGTCGGCCGTCGGCATCTCGGCTTCGGTGAGCTTCTTCGGCATGTCGGCAGTCTAGAGCTTGCGTGCGCACGCACATAATTTTATGGTGTGTGTGCACGCACATAAATCCCCCGTCGTGAAAGGCCCCGTCATGTCGACCCTCCCCACCACCCCCGGTACCTCCACCCCCACCGTCCTGATCACCGGCACCTCCTCCGGTATCGGCCTGGCCGCCGCGATCGCCGCCGCCCGGGCCGGTTGGCGGACGGTCGCCACCCTGCGTGACACGGGCCGGGCCGACGCCCTGCGCAAGGCCGCCGTCGAGGCGGGCGTGGAACTCGACATCCGGCAGCTCGACGTGGTCGACGAGGCCTCCGTCGCCGCCGCCGTGGACGGCGTGATCGCCGACTACGGCCGACTGGACGCCGTCGTGAACAACGCCGGCGCCGGGCACGTGGGCACCCTGGAGCTCGAAACCGTCGCCGACGTCCGTGAGGTCATGGAGGTCAACTTCTTCGGCGTGCTGAACGTCTCCAAGGCGGCCCTGCCGCACCTGCGGGCCACCGGTGGCCGCCTGATCACGGTCACCAGCGTCGGCGGCGTCGTCGGCCAGCCCTTCAACGAGGCCTACTGCGCCGCCAAGTTCGCCGTCGAGGGGTACATGGAGAGCCTGGCCCCCGTCGCGGGCGCCGTCGGGGTGAGCGTCACCGTCATCGAGCCGGGCGCCGTGGCGACCGAGTTCGTGAACAACATCGACCTCGACCTCGAAGCCCGCATCGCCGCGGCCGGTCCCTACTCCGACGCGCTGCGCCACTACGTCGAGCGCACGGTCGGCCAGTTCCTGACCGGCGCGCAGACCCCGGCCGGCGCGGCCGAGTCCGTCATGGAGGCGCTGACGGCCGAGCGGCCCGCGTTCCGTATCCAGACCTCCGAGTGGGCCCGTGACTTCACCGGGAACAAGCTGGTCGACCAGGACGGCTCGGCGGTCGTGGGCATGACCGCGACCTGGGTGGCCTGAGGGGGCCGGCCCGCCGACCTGTGCTCCGTGCGGAACCGGGTCATCATGGCCAGAGGTGGGCGAGTCCCCCCGTGCGCTCCCGGACCCGGACCGCACGCGGTGGGCCCGGGCCCGCCCGAGCCGGGAGGTGACTCGTACGCATGGACGAATCGCGCAAGGCCTGGATCATGATCGGCGCCGTCGTCGCCGTCATCCTCCTCGACCTCATGGCCATCATCCTGATGAACATCCTCTGGTGATGACCGTGTGACGCTCCGCCGCCGCTCCCGGTCGTACCCGGTGCGGCGGCGGCGTTCGTCCCTACGCCCGCCCGAGCCGCGTACCCATCTCTGACATTCCGTCAATTTCCCTTGCGTACAAGGCCTTTCCGGCCTTCGGTCGCGCAAGGGACCAAGTCTGCCCGGCCTCTTGCCGCGCCACACCGGTTCGCGAATGATGCTCCCGGCGTGTCGGTCGACGGCGTTCCGTCGCGATGCGTCCGTCACCCCTCGCACCCGGTCGGCCAGGAGGCCCGTTTTGCGGACGAACCGTCACATACGGAGATCATTAGTGGTTCTCGGCGCCGCCCTCACGGTGGTCGTCGCCGTTCCCCAGGTGGCCTTCGCGGCGCCGCCCCCGGCGCTCCCCGGCAAGGCCGAGGCCATCGAGCTGACCTACCAGCCGGCCTACGACTACGACACCGACGGCTGCTATCCGACACCAGCCATAGGCTCGACCGGAGTGCTGAACGGCGGACTCAAGCCCACCGGCGCCCTCAACGGCAACTGCCGGGACGCCTCGGACCTCGCCAACACCAACGGCTACTCCCGCTGGACCTGCAACAACGGCTGGTGCGCCGTGGTCTACGCACTGTACTTCGAGAAGGACCAGGCCCTGCCCGGCATCGAGCTCGGCGGCCACCGCCACGACTGGGAACACGTGGTCGTGTGGATCCAGGGCAACGAGGCCAAGTACGTCGCGACCTCCGCCCACGGCGACTTCAACATCCACTCACGCGACCAGATCCGCTGGGACGGCAACCACCCCAAGATCGTCTACCACAAGGACGGCATCGGCACGCACTGCTTCCGCGCCGCGAACACGAACGACGAGCCGCCCGAGAACCACCGCGGTACCTGGCAGTTCCCCACGCTCGTCGGATGGTCGGGCTATCCGGCGACCCTGCGTGACAAGCTCACCCAGGCCGACTTCGGCAGCGCGCACTTCGGCCTGAAGGACGGCTCCTTCGCCTCCCACCTGGCGGAGGCCAAACCGGCGGGCATCCCCTTCGACCCCTACCAGTAACAGCAGCCGACGGGCACCGGCCCCGGCCCCGTACCGCGCGGGACCGGTGCCCGTTCTGCCGTGCCGTCAGCCGGCCCAGATCCTGCGGTACCCCTCGCGGTAACCGGAAGGGTCCCAGGACGTGGCGCCGTCGCTGTTCTCGGCCGTGGCGATGTGCACGGGTGCCACGTAGCCGCTGGCGGGCTGCCCGGCGAAAGCCCGGTTGAACTCGTCGATGATCTGCCAACCCTGCTGATTGAGCGGCTCGGGAACGGTGGCGGCCTGGAACTGCTCGCTGTTGATCCGCTGGAAGGCGGAGGGGTCGCCGTCACCCGCACCGATGTTGAACGGCGGCCCCGCACCCGGTTCGCCGGCCGCCCGCAGGGCCGGGGCCGCGTCGGCGAAGTAGAGGTCGTTGATGGCGACCGAGTACGTCCACTCGTCCTGGAAGCGCGAGAGCAGCGAGGAGACCGCCTGCGGGGTGCGGCTCGCGGCGTCCGGGATGGGGATGTTCTCGTAGGAGAGCAGCCGTACGCCGGGACAGGTGGCGAGCTCCTTGCGGATCAGCTCCGACTTGTTCCGGGCGAACGGGATCGAGTCGTCGGTGAAGAGGACGACACCGGCATCGCCCTTTGACCGGGCGATGATCCAGTCCGCGCTGATCCTCGCCACGTCCTCCACCTTCGTGGTGACGTTGGTGAACAGCCTGGGCTGCTCGCTCGGGCCGGGGGAGCCCACCGCGTGCCAGCCGATGACCGGGATCTGCGCCGCCTCGGCCCGGGCCATCTGCTGCGAGGTCAGCTGGGGATCGAAGCCGCCGATGACGATGCCCGAGGGCGCCAGGGTGATGGCCTGGCTGAGCGCCGCCTGGATCCCGGCGGGGGTGCCGTCCCCGTCGATCACCCGGACCCGCCAGCCGATGGCCTTCGCGGCCTCCTCGACGCCCCTCGCGACGCCCGCGACGCCGGGGTTGGTCATGGTCTGCGCGACGTAGACGATCGACTTGCCGGGCACCGCCGCGGGGCCGGTGGCCGGGCCGTGCCAGGAGGTGTCGGCCTGCTCCGCCTGCGCCACGGCGGCCCCGGCGCCGGCGAGGACGGTGGGGCAGCCCGCCTGCGGTGGCGCGGCGCCGGTGGACGGGCCGCCGCCCCCGCAGCCCGCGACGAGGGCGGCGGTCGCGGTCAGCAGGGCGGCGGCCCGGCGGGTGGTCCTGCGGTGCGGGTCCTTGGGGTACACGGTGCTCCTGACGCGGTGCGCGTACGGACTTTTCTAGGGGGTGCGCAGCCGGCGGCGGGCGGAGTAGCCGGCCAGGCCGACGGCGATGAGCAGGGTGGCGCCGTTGAACAGCGGTGTGGCCCAGAAGTCGGCGCCGAGCTGGCCGATGCCGGCCAGGCCGATGGCGAGGACGGCGACGGCCACGACGGTGCCGAGTGCGTTGACGCGGCCGGGTTTGATCGTGGTGGACCCGAGGAGGGCGCCGACGAAGGCGGGCAGCAGGTAGTCCAGCCCGACGCTCGGGTTGCCGGTCTGCTGCTGGGCGGCGAGGAGGACCCCGGCGAGGCCGGTGACCAGGCCCGATCCGGCGAAGGCGTAGACGGAGTACCGGTGGCTGGGGATGCCGATGATGTCGGCGGTGCGCCGGCTGGAGCCGATGACGTACAGGTAGCGGCCGAGCGGCAGCCGCTCCAGGACCACCCAGAGCAGGGCCGCGAGGGCGATGACGTAGTAGGCGGGAAGGGGCAGGCCGAGGAACCGGGAGTCGTAGAGGCCGGTGAAGGAGGCGGGCAGGCCGTCCGGGCCGGGGACGATCCGGGAGCCGTCGGTGATCCAGCCGGTGGCGGCGTACATCATGCTGCCGGTGCCGAGCGTGGCGATGAAGGAGTCGATCCGCACGTACTCGACGATGACGCCGTTGAGGACGCCGACCAGGGCCCCGCCGAGGACGACGGTGAGGCAGGCCAGCGGCCAGGGCCAGCCCGTGTTGACGATCAGCTGCAGCACCATCACGTGGGCCAGGCCGAGGCCGTAGCCCATGGACAGGTCGAACTTGCCGGTGGCGATGGGGATCGTCGCGCCGAGCGCGAGGATGGCGGGGATGGACTGGTTGGAGAGGATCGAGGAGATGTTGTCCCGGGTGGGGAAGGTGTCCGGCAGGACGAGGGAGAAGACCAGGAACAGCAGGCCGGCGAGGACCAGCAGGCCGTAGGTGCCGATGTGGTGCCCACGCAGGTGGTCCAGCAGGGATCGCGGCGAAGCCGAGGGCGAAGGCGGAAGCGGGGGCGTGGGCGGAGGTGAAGTGGTCATCGGTCCGTAGCGGTCCCGGTGATCGCGGGCATCGCCGAGGCGGTGCGGGTGAGTTCGGCAACGGTGAGGGACGCACCGCTCAGTTCGGTACTCACGCTCCCGCGGACGAACACCAGCGCGCGATGGCACACGTCCGCGACCTCCTCGAAATCGGTGGAGATGAGCAGGACGCCCAGCCCGGAGTCGAGCGCGTCGTCGAGCAGCCGGTGGATGGTGGCCTTGGCGCCGACGTCCACCCCGGCGGTCGGCTCCTCGAGGACGAGCAGGCGCAGGTGCCCCCGGAGCCACCGGCCCACCATCACCTTCTGCTGGTTGCCGCCGGACAGCGTGGCGATCGGCACCTCGCTCCTGCGGGGGTGGACCGAGAACCGGTCGATGAGGGCGAGGGCCTCGGCGCGCTCACGACGGGGGCTGATCCAGTGCGCGGCCGGCGTGCCGGACACCCGGGGGTTCGCCAGGAAGTTCTCCCGCACGGTCATGTCGGCGGCGCAGCCCTCCTCCTGACGGTTGGCCGCCACGAAGCCGACGCCGGCGTCGAGAGCGGCGTGGACCGAACGCGGGTGGTACGGCCGCCCGTCCAGCAGCACCCGCCCCTCCAGGATCGGCCGGGCGCCGGCCAGGGCGCGGCCCAGCTCCATGTGGCCGGCGCCGGTCAGGCCCACCATGCCGAGGATCTCACCGGCCCGCAGGTCCAGGCCGACCCGCCCGGTGGACGCGGTCCGCACCCCGGCGAGGCGCAGCAGGGGCGTGCCTGCGGCGGGCGGTGCGCCGGGCTCCCGGCCGGCATGTGCGGGTCCGGCCGGTGCGTGTTGACCCTCCGGTACGTGACCCACGATCGCCCGCACCAGACGGTCCGGGCTGTGACCGGCGAGCGGACCCCGGTCGACCAGCCGGCCGTCGCGCAGGACGGCGAAGGTGTCGGCGACCTCGTACACCTCGTCGAGCCGGTGGCTGACGTAGAGGATGCCGTGCCCGCGGTCGCGCAGGGTGTGCAGGACGTCGAAGAGCCGCGCGCAGTCCGCGGCGGGGAGGGTGGCGGTCGGCTCGTCGAGCACGATGAGTCCGGCCCGGGTGGCGAGCGCGCGGGCGATGGCGACGAGCGAGCGCTCGGCGGGGCCGAGGCCCGAGATCCTGGCGTCGGGGTCCAGATGGCCGGCGACGATGCGCAGGGCGTCGTCGCAGCGCTGCCGGGTCCGTCGCCAGGAGATCAGTCCGCGGCGGCGGGGATAGCCGGTGCCGAGGGCGATGTTCTCGGCCACCGTCATCCACGGGACGAGACCGAGGTCCTGGTGGATGAAGGACATGCTCCGGGTCGCGGCGTGGCTGCCGAGCGGATGCCCGGACACCGTGACATGGCCCTCGTCGGCGTGGTGGACACCCGCCAGCACCTTGATGAGGGTGGACTTTCCGGCTCCGTTGGGGCCGAGCAGGGCGAGGACACTGCCGCGGTGGATGTCGAGGTCGACCGAGGCCAGCGCGAGCGTGCCGCCGAACCGCTTGCTCAGGCCGCGCATCCGGACGAGTGGTGCGGCACCGGAGCGCGGGGGTGGGCCCGCCCAGGTGTCGGGAGCGTCATGCACAGACTTCTCCGGGGGTCGGCCTCCGAGTTCTTCCCGACGGTACGGGGCACTCTACGGGGACCTGACGGTCCGTCCCCGGCATGTCGCCGCACCCTGTGACCCCAATGGCGCAGCGGCCGGGGGTCATGCCGCTGCCAGGGAGCACTCGGCCCAGATGACCTTGCCGTCGGTGGTGTAGCGGGTGCCCCAGGCCTGGGCGAGCTGCGCGACGAGGAACAGGCCGCGCCCGCCCTCGTCGGTGGTGGCCGACTGCCGCATGCGCGGGGCGCTGCTGCTGGCGTCGTGCACCTCGCAGATCAGGTTGCGGTCGTGGATGAGGCGGACCCGGATGGGCGCGGTCCCGTACCGGACGGCGTTCGTGACCAGCTCGCTGAGCAGCAGTTCCGTGGCGAAGGCGGACTCCTCCAGCCCCCACCGGTTCAACTGGCTGACGCAGGCACCGCGGATCTCCGAGACGAGGGCCGGATCGGCGGCCATGTCCCAGGTGGCGATCCGGTCCGCGGGCAGGGCGTTGGTGCGGGCGACGAGGAGCGCGATGTCGTCGGCGGGGTGCTCGGGCGCCACGGCGTCGAGGACCGCCCGGCAGGTCTCCTCGGGGGCGCGGTCCGGGTGGGTCAGGGCCCGGTTCAGGGCGTCGAGGGCCACGTCGATGTCGCGATGGCGGTCCTCGATGAGCCCGTCGGTGTAGAGGACGAGCTGGCTGTGCTCGGGCAGCCGGATCTCGACCGACTCGAAGGGCAGGCCGCCGAGACCGAGCGGGGGACCGGCGGGCAGGTCCAGCAGGGACACGCTGCCGTCGGGCAGGACCAGTGCGGGCGGAGGGTGGCCGGCGCGCGCCAGGGTGCACTGCTGGGAGGTGGGGTCGTAGATGGCGTACAGGCAGGTGGCTCCGACGATGCCGGTGCTGGCGGAGTCGGGGCCGTCGCCGCCCTCCTCCCGGTCGAGGCGCACCATCAGGTTGTCCAGATGGGTCAGGAGCTCGTCGGGGGCGAGTTCGAGCTCGGCGAAGTTGCGGGCGGCGGTGCGCAGCCGGCCCATGGTCGCGGCGGCGTGCAGCCCGTGACCGACAACGTCGCCGACGAGGAGGGCGACCCGGGTGCCGGACAGCGGGATGACGTCGAACCAGTCGCCGCCCACTCCCGACTCGGCGGGCAGATAGCGGTGGGCCACTTCGACGGCGCTCTGCTCGGGCAGGCCGCGGGGGAGCAGGCTGTGCTGCAGGGACAGGGCGAGGGTGTGTTCGCGGGTGTAGCGGCGGGCGTTGTCGATGCACAGGGCGGCGCGGGCGGCGAGCTCCTGGGCCAGCGAGCGGTCGTCGTCGCCGTACGGGGCGGGGTCCTGCGAACGGTAGAAGCTCGCCACGCCCAGGATGGCGCCGCGGGCGAGCAGGGGGACGGTGATGAGGGAGTGGATGTTGTGCGCGAGCAGCAGCTCGGCGTGCTCGGGATCCTGGGCGAGCCAGCCGAAGGCGGCCTTGAGGTCGGGTTCCAGCACCGGCTGCCGGGTGGCGATGCAGCGCATGTGGGGTGTGGTGGGCCGCAGGCTGATCTGGTCGCCGACCGGATAGAAGGGGCAGTCCTCGCGGATGCCGTGGACCACCGTCCGGTGCATCTCGGTGGTCGGGTGGGGGGACTCCTCGCCCCGCAGCACGGCCTCGGGCAGGTCGATGGTGACGAAGTCGGCCAGCCTCGGGACCGCCGTCTCGGCGAGCTCCCACGCGGTACGGCTCACGTCCAGGGTGGTGCCGATCCGGTTGCTGGCCTCGGCCAGCAGTTCGAGGCGGCGCCGCGCGGCGACCGCGTACTTGCCCACCTCGGGCTCGCCCACCAGCACCAGCCCTCTGACCCCGGCACGGCCGCCCGGATCGCCGGCCGGGGCCGGGGCGGCCCGGGTACGGAGCCCGGGCGGGACGGCGGACGGAGCGGCGTCCGCCGCGCCGGACGGGTGGTGGGTGGGGGCGGGGGCGTGCCGTTCCGTGTCCTCGGGGAGCAGCGCCTCGACCACGACGCCCTGCACCCCGGAGGCGCTCGTCACGGGGCGGCTGACGAGCGTGACCCACCGGCCGCGGGACAGGGGCACCTCGGCGACGGCCCGGCGGTCCGCGGACATCAGCTCCGTGGCCCTCTCCTTGAGGGTCGTCTGATCGCTCTGCTCCAGCTCGCTCTGGAGGAACTCGACCATGCCGACCGGGTGCCCGTCGATGCCGTACTCGCTGGACCGGGCCAGGCTCGCGGCGTCGAGATAGGCCTGCAGCAGACCGCGCTCGCGCGCCGAACTCTGGTCCATCAGCCGCCGCTCGATGGCTTCGGCCGCCTTGCGCACCACGGGGATCAGGGCCGGGTCCGCCTCGGTGTACGGATACCCGAGGCACAGGACGCCCTCGATGTGCCCGCTGAGCTGGTCGCGCAGGGGTATCGCGGTGCAGGCGCTCGCCTGGGACCGCTCGGCGAAGTGCTCGGCGCCGTAGACCTGGCACAGGCGCCGCTCCGCGAGGGTGAGGCCGATGCCGTTCGTCCCGGCGAACTGCTCGGCGAAGACGAACCCGGGGACGATCTGGATCGGGGGGAGGTGCCTGACCATGGACTTCTCGCCGAAGCGGCGCGCGAGCACCATGCCGTGACCGTCGGCGAGGGAGATGTTGGTCCGGCTGCCCGCGAAGATGACCTGAAGCCGGTCGAGCACGGGCTCGGCGGCGCGCAGCAGTGCGGCGTCCGGGTCGACGTCATCCTTGAACGGGAGCTCGGACTGGTCCGGTGACAGCCCCAGCAGCCGGCTGCGCTGCCAGGAGCTCAGGATCGGACTCCGCACGCTCCCCTCGACGGATTCGCCCTGCAGGAATCGGTCACGGGAACGCACGGGGCCGATGCGGTCTCCGACGACCCCCATGTGCATCACTTCCCCTCGCCGGAGCACCCTCGGTCGCCAGATTTGAGTATATTCCTCACATTTCGGCGATGAGCGGGTGGGCAGGCGGGAACCGGTCGGCGGACCCGGCCGTCACAGGACCGCGACGGGATTGACGGGCGAGCCCGTGCCGCCGGGAACGTTCAGCGGTGCCACGACGAACAGGAACGCGTACCGGCCCGCTTCGGCGCAGGCCGCGGACAGCGGTTCGAGGTCGAGGTTGTCCAGCAGTGGCACTCCCATCGCCGTCACCGCGAGGGCATGGACGGGGGAGTGCACCCCCTCCACCGGCGAAGGCCGTACGTCGCTGTCCCCGTCACCGCCGAGCAGCGCGACGGCGCGCTCGGCCAGCAGCGGCAGGGCGTCCACGTGCCAGCCGGCGCTCGCCTCGCCGGGGTTCCAGGGGCCCCGTTCCCGGCGCCGGCGCAAGGCCCCGGAGCGCAGCAGCACCGCGTCTCCGTCCCCGACCGTCACACCGAGCGCCTCCTCCGCGGCGAGCAGGTCCTGTGCGTGCACCGCACGGCCCGGTTCGAGCCATTCGATTCCGAGGACGGCGGGCAGATCGATCAGTACGCCCCGGGTGACCAGGGGGCCGAGCGACGACACGGCGCCGAACCGGGCCCCCGCCGCACCGACGACCCCGCGTGCCGCTCGGCCGTCGTACAGTCGCCCTCCGTAGGCCACATGTGACAGCGCGTCGAGGTGGGTCACGGCCTTGCCGTGGTAGTCCGCGCCGAGGAAGTCCTTGTGCACGGAGGGTTCCGGAGCCTCCACGTCGCCGAGGTCGGACATGAAGTGCAGCGCGGGTCTGGCGTTGTCCGGGCCGGGACGGGTGTCCCAGGGCCGCGCCATCGGTACGGTCGTCCCCGAGCGGACCGTGGCGACGGCCCTGCGCACATGGTCCGCCGTCACCCGGTTCCAGGCGCCGCGGTCGGCCGCGGCCCACCGGCCCCACGTACGGACCGACTCGAACAGCGCGTCGAACTCCCGGCGGGAGACGGCGGGCCCGTTGCCGGGAGTGCCGGCGGGTCGGTTGCCCATGGGGCCAGTGTCCGGCCGATCGCCTCTCCGCGCTGGCCGGTAGGCGATCACCCGGGCCTGGCGTGTCGGTCGCTCGCGCTAGTGTGCGTCCGTGAGCTTTCAAGTCGTCATAGGTTTTGGACCCGCGGGCGCCGCCACTGCCCGGCTCCTCGCCGAACAGGGCCATACCGTAAAGGTCATCACCAGATCGGGCCGAAGCCCGGAACCCGGAATCGAACACATCGCGCTCGACGCGACGGACGCGGAGCGGTTGACGGAGGTCGCGCAGGGCGCGACCGCCCTGTACAGCTGCGCCGCACCCCCCTACCACCGCTGGACCGGCGAATGGCCGCCGCTGGCCGCGTCGCTCTGCGCCGCGGCCGAGGCGACCGGGGCGGTCCTGGTCATGCTCGGCAACCTCTACGCCTACGGCCCGGTGGACGGCCCCCTGACCGAGGAGCTGCCGCTCGCCGCGACCGGCCCCAAGGGGCAGGTGCGCGCCGCGGTCTGGGAACAGGCCCGGACCCTGCACGAGCAGGGCCGGATCAGAGCCGTCGAGGTGCGCGCCTCGGACTTCTTCGGACCCGGCGTCACCGACGGCGGCCACCTGGCCGGCCGGGTCCTGCCGCCGCTGCTGCGCGGCAAGCCGGTCACCACGCTGGGGGACCCGGACGCCCCGCACAGCTGGACGTACCTTCCCGATGTGGCCCGGACGCTGGCCGAGGCCGGGGGCGACGAGCGGGCCTGGGGGCGGGCCTGGCACGTCCCGACCCAAGGAGCACTGTCCGTCAGGGAGATGGTCGACCGTCTGGCCGCCGAGGCGGGAACGGGACCGGTCGCGGTGCGCAGGCTCCCGTCGGCCGTGGTCGCCGTGGCCGCGCTCTTCTCTCCGCTGATCCGCGAACTGAAGGAAGTCCGCTACCAGTTCGACCGCCCGTTCGTCGTCGATTCGAGTGCCTACGAGACGGCGTTCGCGGCGCGGCCCACGCCCGTCGACGAACAGGTCAAGGCGACCGTGGACTGGTGGCGCGAGCGACTGACCACCGACGAGTGACATGGGTGACAGGACAGGGATGGACCACATAGAGGACCCGACGGGACCGCGGCGCGCGGACATCGCCGTCGTGGGAATGGCGTGCCGGTTCCCGGGGGCGCGCGATGTGAATCAGTACTGGCGGCTCCTGACGGCCCCGCAGGCGCAGTTCTCGAGGATTCCGGACTCGCGGTGGCGCACCGCGTCCTTCCTCAGCGACAACTTCCGTGACACCTCCGCGGCGTACACGGACACCATGGCGCTGCTGCCGGACGTGGGCCACTTCGACGCGGCCCACTACGGCATCCCGCCGCGCCGGGCCAAGGCGATGGACCCGCAGGCCCGGCTGCTGATCGACCTCGCCCGTGAGGCGATCCAGGACGCGGGGTGGGAGGCCGACGGCTTCGACCGCGAGGAGACCTCGGTGATCACGGCGCTCACCGAGGGCGGCTACCGCGAACTCAGCACCATGCAGATCCGGATGCGCCAGCTGGCCGGGGGCGAGTTCGGGGCGCGGGCCGCCCACCCCCGCCTGCCGGAGACCGTCCGGGCGGTCGACGGGCTCAACGGCACCTCGGTGGCCGGGCTCCTGCTCAACATGGGGCCGAACACGATCAGCTCGGTCTTCGACCTGCACGGCGAGAGCTACGCGCTGGACTCGGCCTGCTCGGGCGGACTCATGGCCGTGGCCAACGCCGTGCACGCACTGCGTGCGGGCCGCTCCCGCATCGCCCTCGCCGGCGGTGCCCAACTGGTCCTCACCCCCGACCTCCTGGTGGGGCTCTGCCGGATCGGCGCCATCTCGCGCAGCGGCCGCTGCCTGCCCTTCGGCGCGGAGGCCGACGGCTTCGTCCTCGGCGAGGGCGCCGGGGTCCTGGTGCTGCGGCCCCTGGCCGACGCCCTGGCGGCCGGCGACCGGGTCTACGCGGTGATCCGGGGCGTGGGAACGGCCAACGACGGGACCGTGCAGGGCGGGATGCACCCCCAGGCGGCCGGTCAGCTGCGCACGCTGCGCCGGGCCTACCGCGACGCGGGCCTGGCCCCGGGCGCGGTCGGCTACCTGGAGGCGCACGGCACCGGGACCACGGTCGGCGACCCCGTCGAACTCGAGGTCCTGCGCGAACTGCGCGGCGAGGCGGCCGAACCCGCCTACCTCGGCGCCGTGAAGGCGGTGGTCGGGCACTCGCTGAACTCCGCGGGGATCGCCGGGCTCATCAAATCGGTCCTGGCCGTGCAGCGGGGCGTGATACCCCCGCAGCCGGAGAGCGAGGGCGGCCTGTCCGATCGCTCCGCGCTCGAAGCCGCCCGGTTGACCGTCCCGACGGCGCCGACCCCCTGGCCGGAACGCGAAGGGCCCCGCCGCGCGGGCGTGAGCGCCTTCGGCTTCGGTGGCACCGGCGTCCACCTGGTGGTCGAGGAGTGCACCACGGCCGCGGCGGCCCCCGCGGCACCCGAGGAGGGGCCGCACGTACTCCTCCTCAGCGCGCGCGACCGGATCGGACTGGCCCGCTACGCCCGGGAGCTGGCGGACACCCTCGCCGCGGACCGGCCCCCGCTGGCCGCGGTGGCCGACACGCTCGCCCGCCGCGCGCCCCTGACGGAACACCTCGGCGTGGTGGCGCGGGACACGGCCGACGCCATCGCCCGGCTGACCGAGGCGGGCCGTACCGAAGGGCTCGCGGCGCAGCCCGCCACCGGCCCGGTGCCCCGGCCCGCGACGGTGCGGACGCCCCCGTGCACCCTGCCGCCGAGTCCGCTCGCCCCGCGCCGCCACTGGGTCGTGGACGACTCGGCGCGCGACGTGCCCGCCCACGAGGCCGGCACGGCGCCCGCCGCACCCGCCGCCGAGGTCGCACCCGCCGTGCCGCGGCCCGACGGCGCGCCCGCGCCCGCCGTGTCCGCTGTATCCGCCGTATCCATAGCCTCCGTCGTGCTCGAAGAGGTCTCCCGGACCGGTGTCTTCCCGCTCTCCGAGCTGAGCGAGCAGATGCTCCTGGTGGACGATCTCGGCTTCGACTCCCTGATGCTCCAGGAGCTCGAGGTCAACATCGGCAAGCGGATACCCGGCGCCCGGGCGGAGGAACTGTTCTCCCGCGAACTCACCGTCGGCCGGCTGATCGAAGCGCTCGATCCGGACCGGCCGCGGACGGTGGCCCCCGCCGAACCGGCCGTCCCCCCGCCGATCGCCGAATGGGATGCGGGGACGGCCTGCGTGGACGTCTTTCCCGAGGTGGGCGAGCTGGAGCAGCGCCTCGGTTGGATCACCGACAGCGGCGCGCAGAACCCGTACTTCCGGGTCCACGAGGGCAACATCCGCGACACGACCGTCATCGGCGGCCGCCCCTGCCTGTCCTTCGGCAGCTACAACTACCTCGGGCTCTCGGGCCATCCGGCGGTCAACGAAGCCGTACACCGCGCGGTGGACCGGTACGGCACCTCGGTCTCGGCGAGCCGGGTGCTCTCCGGCGAACGGGAGCTGACCGTCGAACTGGAGCGGGCGCTGGCGCAGTTCCTCGGCGTGGGGGACTGCCTGACGTTGGTGAGCGGCCATGCCACCAACGTCACCGCGATCGGACACCTCGTCGGCGCGGGGGACCTCGTCCTGCACGACTCCCTGGCGCACGACAGCATTCTCCAGGGGTGCGCCCTGTCCGGCGCGGCCCGACGCCCCTTCGCCCACAACGACATGGGGCAGCTGGAGCACATGCTGCGGATCAACAGGTCCCGGTTCCGACGGGTACTGATCGCCGTCGAGGGCGCCTACAGCATGGACGGGGACCTCGTCGAGCTGCCCGCCGTGATCGAGCTGAAGAAGCGATACGGCGCCCTGCTGCTCGTCGACGAGGCGCACAGCATCGGCACCGTCGGCGAACGCGGGCGGGGCGTAGGCGAGTTCTTCGGCGTGGACCGGTCCGACGTGGACCTGTGGATGGGCACCCTCTCCAAGGCCTTCGCCAGCTGCGGCGGCTACCTCGGCGGCTCGGCACGGATGGTGCGCTGGCTGCGCCACACGCTGCCCGGCTTCGTCTACAGCGTCGGTCTGACCCCGGCCAACGCGGCCGCGGCGCTGGCCGCCACCGAGCTGCTCACCGCGGAGCCGCAGCGGGTGCGCGCGCTCCGGCGCAACTCCGAGCTCTTCCTCGGCCTCGCCGCCGAAGCCGGTCTCGCGACGGGCGCCAGCGCCGACACCCCGATCGTGCCCTGCATCCTCGGCGACTCGGCGAGGACCCTGCGCGTCGCGGACGCGCTGTTCGCCCGGGGCGTGATAGCCGACCCGATCTTCCACCCCGCCGTGGCGGAGGGGCTGACGCGGCTGCGCTTCTTCGTCACCAGCGAGCACCGCGAGGAGGACATCCGACGGGCCGTGTCGATCCTGGCCGAGGAGGTGGCCGACGCCTAGGCCGTCTCTTTCGGATCTTGTCGGCCGAGTCCGCGGCGTCCGGTGCCATGGGGTTTCCCCAGGCCCGCAGGGCCGAGGGGAAGCATCGCAAGGCGGAGGGTCGTCCTTGTACTGGACGTACCGGGGCGGGCCCGACAACGCGGCGAGGTGCGGTGCCGGGCGTCGCGGGCCCGGCAAGATCCGGAAGAGACGGCCTAACCGATCCACGTCAGATCAGGGTCCGTTCGATGCGGCTGAGCGTGGCGCTCCTGGCGGGATTGCCGTCCCCGCCGGGCTCCGCGGCCGGCTCCGCGCCGTGCCGGTGCTCGGCATCTCCCATCCGCTGGGACAGGAGGTAGGCGATGATCTCCGCCTCCTGCTCCTGGACGTCGTCGTAGGTCGCGCGCAGGAGCATGTCGCGTACGAGTTCGGGGTCGAGGTTGGGGAAGAGCAGGCGCGCAGCCGCCTCGTCCAGCCCGCCTGCGCCGCGGTGGCAGCAGATGATGTGGCCCAGCTCGTGCAAGATGATGTGCTCCTGATGCGCGCCGGTGGTGTTGGCGTCGTAGAAGATGAGGTCCTCGTCGCGGGCGGCGACCCACATGCCGCACGGATGCGACGAGGGCATCTGCATCGGGACCAGCGTGATCGGACGGTCGCGCACCTCACCGAGGTGGCGGCACAGTTCGGCCACGTCGGTCACCTGCGGCAGGCCGAGCTCGGAGATCCGCTGCGCGCCGGCCTTGCGGAGCTTCTTGAGCTGGCTGCGGCGGTCGTGGTCGGCCGACCGCTCCTTCCGGGCGCCCCTCATCCCGACTCGGAGGGGTCGGCGACGGGCGGCAGGCCCTGCATCTGCCGGTACTGGTCCATGATGGCCGTGATGGCCTGGAGGTTCTCCTTCTTCATCCCGGCCGCCCGCATCGCCACGGCGCGGACCCCGGACTGCCGCAACGCCTCGATGGCGGCGAGCTCGCCGAGCACGGACTCGGCGACCTTGTCGTCGAAGAAGTACGCGACCGAGACGCCGAAGAAGCGGGCCAGGGCGGAGAGCAGGTCCGGTGACGGGTTGGCGCGCTTCCCCGTGCGCAACTGCGACAGGTACACACCCCCGACCTTGAGCTCGGGGTTGACGCGCTTCAGCTCGTCGGCGACCTCGGCGTTGGTCCAGTGCTTGCCCTTGGGGCGGACCGTCTTGAACAGGTCGTCGAGGCGCTTCGCGAGCAGGGGGCGTTCGTCACTCCCGCTCTCGGTGCCGTTGTCGGTCCCGGTCATGGTGAACCTTCCTCCCGTCCCCTCCTCGGTATAGCTCTCAGCTATACGCCAGTTTCACAGATTAGCGGCCAGTTGACAATTGACCAGGACTCGGCCAACGTGGGGTCCGGCCGATAGCTGGCAGCTAACTTGGCTCACGGGGGACGCCAAGTTGGTTGCCGGTGACATCGGACTGGCCCGGCCCTCGGGGGATGGGCCGGGCCAGTCCGGGCGGGAGCCACCCGTCCGGCCGCATGCAACAGCGGGGGAAACGGGGATACCCGCCCGGTTTGACGGGGGATGCAAACCGGGCGGGAGTTCTCAACTCGCCTTGCCGAGCTTACTGTAGGCGGCTGCCACTTTGGTGAGCCATGCGAGCTCTGCCGCGAAGTTGTTCGTGTCGCGGTCGTCGAAATCGCCGGCGTCCTTGTTGTCCTGGGGGACGGTGTCGGTCAGTTTTGCCTGCAAGGCCTGCTTGATCTGTGCCGCTTCGGTGAACGCCTGCCGCAGTTCCGCGCTCACCTCCTTGTCCGGATCGCACCCCCCGTTGGTGCTGCGGTCGATGTACGGACGCAAGTCCCGCCAGCCGTCCCGTATTTCGACGACCCGGCGGTGCAGCCGGTAGTCGAGGTCGGACACCGAGGCGCCGGGCGGCTCCAGGGCGATGTCCGGGGAGGACTCGTACAGGTCCCGCCAGAGCGGGTAGAGCGCCCGGTACGACCGGTACGTGCGCGCCCACTCCAGGAGCCGGGTCGCCCCGGGGCCCCACGAGGAGTTGGTCAGGCTCAGCGAGAGCATGACGATGCCCGCGGCGCTGAAGACCGAGGCGGCGACCTTCCAGGCGCCGATGTCCACCCCGCTCGCCGCCGTGAGGATGTTGACCGTCCTGGCCAGGCAGTAGAGGAAGAGGACCACCGCGGTCACCGAGAGCAGCCGCAGCGCCTGGCGCAGCGAGGCGTTGTCGGTCATCCGCGCGTACGGGCCGCACTGGAGGTAGATGGTGACGCACGGAATCGCCTGGGAGACGATGAAGGCCAGGAGATAGGTGAGGAGCAGCGGCTCGCTGGTGCCGTCGAAGTCCGAGGCCGGCCGGGCGGTGCCGTCGGCGAGGAAGAAGAGGGCCGTCAGCAGCACGTCGAGGGCGATGCCGGTGATCAGCCAGTAGCGGGTCTTGCGTACGGCCACCTCGTCCGCCGCGGCCCACCGCAGCAGGATGATCTGCGCGCTGACGCAGAAGGCGACCGCCGACAGGTGCATGAGGAGGACGGCGAGGTTGCCGACCCCCAGCAGGGGCCCGCCGCCCATGGCCAGAGCACCCATGGTGAAGGTGAGGCACTGGAGCAACAGGGTGGCTATCAGCGTGCGGTACGCGCCGTCCTTCCAGCTGCGCCGCGCCTGGCACAGCCGGTAGACGAGCGCCGCGTACGAGGAGAGCGCCGCTATGACGAAGCAGAGGGTTCTGGTGGTGTTCACGTCCTGGATTCCTGCCGGTGCCGCGTGGGGGCGGACGGTTCAGTCGGTCTTCTCGGCGAGGGGGACCTCGAGCCCGATGCTCTCGGCCGCCACGGCGATGGCGTAGTCGAAGAACGCGACCTCGTCGCGGACGCTGTCGTGGGTACGGCTGAAGACCTGGAAGACCAGCAGGCCGATCAGGTTGCTCCACAGCACGATGCCGCGCTCGATGATGTCCGAGAACGGAGCCCCGGGCACTCCGCCGAAGAGCAGCGCGGCCTCCGGCAGGAGCAGCGGCGGACCGGGCACCGCCCGCCGCGGCGGGGCGAGTTCGCCGGCCTCCAGCGCCGAGCGCACGATACCGGCGAGGACCGCGGGGGTGCGCGAGGCCGACGGGACCGTGTCCTGGGGGGCGTGGTAGTCCGGCACGGGCGAACCGTAGATCAGGGTGAACTCGGCGGTGTTGTCGAAGGACCACTGCCGCAGCGCGCGGGTGACCGCGAGGAGCCGGGCGCCGCCGGACGCGCCCGCCCCGATGGCGGCCGCGTCGGCCTGCTCCATCGCCTCGGCCGACGCGTCGTAGGCGTCGATGACCAGGGCGGTCAGCAGATCGTCGCGGTGGGGGAAGACGGCTTCGACATCGGCGACGGGGATACCGCTGTCACGGGACACGGCCTCCAGGGAGAGCCCCGAGGCGCCCAGCTTCACCAGCTGGTGACGCGCGATGTCCTTGATCACCACCGCGGGCGTGATGTCTTCGTCGTCGTTCGAACTGATTGCGGAAACGTCCATGCGGGAACCGTACCCGTCGGCAACTGAGGCCGTGCGTGCGGACTCTGGAACCCCCTGGTCATGCGCAGGGATCCGGCCACCGGGCGGGTACGGAACGTTCCGGGCGAATGCGGTCGACCGGGCGGCTTCAGGTGTCGGACAGCGTGCTGGGCCCGCCCGCCAGGGCGATGCGCAGCCCGTCCGGCCGGACCTCGGCGGAGGTGGCGGCGAGCCCGAGCGGGTACTCCTTCGGTGCGCCCGCCTGCGGTCCGAGGCCGCCCTCGCCGATTCCGAGCCGGTCGGTGGGAACGGAGCGGCCGAACAGGGTCAGTCCGTCGACGGCGAGGGTGACTCTGCCGTCGGCGAGTACGGGGCGCAGCGCGAGGCGGCCGACGCCGCCGGGGCCGACCTCCGCGAGGACCGTGCCCTTCGCCGGGTCGGTGGTGACCGGGCCCACCGCCACGGACGGTACGGCGTCGCGGATCGCGGCGGAGAGGGACTGCGTCGAGACGGTCACCTCGACCTCGGAGCCGCCGACGGTGGTCGTGGCGCCGAGGCGGACGTCGTCCAGCCGGGCCCGGACGCGGACATGGGAGAGCCGGCCGACCCGGGCCTCGTCGCTGCTGATGTCCAGTCGGTGGATGTTCTCGTGCGCCAGGTCCCACAGGGCCCAGCCGCCGGCGACACCGACCGCCACGTCGTCGCCGAGGCCCGGGGCCGCCTTCGCGACGCGGTTCTGGATGACGCCGCGGACCGCGTACTCGGCCACGCCGGTGGCGGCGACGGCCAGCAGGAGCACGGTGGCCGTGACCGTGAGGACCGGATGCCGGCGCAGGGCAGCCGCCCAGGACTTCGGCAGGTTGCCCTTCACCGGCGATCTCCTCGGGCCTGAGCGGGGGCGAGTTCCGATGCGGGACCCGGTACGGCAGGGGCGTCCGGCCCCGCAGCAGCGGGTTTTTCCGGGTCGAGGTGCGGCAGCAGCCGGTCCAGCCAGCCGGGGAGCCACCAGTTGGCGCGCCCGAAGAGGTACATGGAAGCCGGTACGAGCAGCAGGCGGACCACGGTGGCGTCGATGATCACGCTGACGCCGAGGCCCAGCGCCAGCATTTTCACGGCGACGTTCGTGGACAGCAGGAAGGCCAGGAAGACGCTGGTCATGATCAGCGCCGCGCAGGTGATGACGCGGGCGGTGGCGGCGAGGCCGGTGGCGACGGCCAGGTGGTTGTCCTCGTACTGCAGCCAGGTCTCGCGGATCCGGGAGAGCAGGAAGACCTCGTAGTCCATGGAGAGTCCGAAGACGATCGCGAACATCATCATCGGTACGTACGACTCGACGGGCACCTTCTCGGTGACGCCGAACAGCTCGCCGCCCCAGCCCCATTGGAAGACCGCGACGACCACGCCGTAGGCGGCGGCGATGGAGAAGAGGTTGAGCACGGCGGCCTTGAGCGCCACCAGCAGGCTGCGGAAGACGGTGAGCAGCAGCAGGAACGCGGCGGCCACCACCACGGCGATGATCAGGGGCAGTTTGGCCGTCAGGGTGTCGGTGAAGGTCTGCGCGGCGGCGGCCGTGCCGGTGAGGTAGCCGGTGGCTCCGGTACCCGACAGCGCCTGCGGCAGCGTCTCGTCCCGCAAGGTGTGGATCAGGTCGGCGGTGGCCCGCTCCTGCGGGCCGGTGGTGGGTATGACCGTCGTGACGAGCAGGGCGTGGTCCGGGCTGGGGACCGGGGGAGTGACCGAGGCGACGCCCGGTACGGCGGCCAGTTCCTGCCGGAGCGAGCCGGCGAGGTCCTCGCGCAGACTTTCGCTCGCGACCCGGCTGCTGTCGAGATGGGTGACGACGGTGAGCGGGTCGTTGGCGCCGGGGCCGAAGCCCTCGGTGACCAGGTCGTAGGCGCGGCGGTCGGTCCTGCTGGTGGACTGGGCCCCGGCATCGACGTGGCCGAGCTGCATGGACGCGACCGGGATCGCGAGGACGCCGAGCACCAGCAGACCGCTGACCAGGAAGAGCCACGGGCGTCGGCTGACCCCTTCGGCCCAGCGGTGCCAGACGTCCGCCTCGCCGGTGGGCTCGGCGACCGGCTTGCGTACGTGGAGGCGGTCGATCCGGCGGCCGAGCAGACCCAGCAGGGCGGGCGTCAGCGTCACGGACGCGGCGGCGGCCACCAGGACACCGATCCCGGCGGCGACCCCGAGGGCGCCGATGAAACCCACGCCGGAGGCACAGAGCCCGCCCAGGGCCATGGCCACGGTGGCGGCGGCGACCAGCACGGCGCGGCCGCTGGTGGCGACCGTACGGCCGACCGCCTCGGCGGGTTCCGTTCCGGCGTGCAGCAGGGCCCGGTAGCGGGTGGCCAGGAAGAGGGCGTAGTCGATGCCGACACCGAGGCCCATCATGGCGGCCAGGGTCGGGGCGGCCTGCGCGAAGTCGAAGTGCCCGGCGAGCAGACCGAGTCCGGCGAGACCGACGGACAGGCCGATCACCGCCGTCAGCAGCGGCAGACCGGTGGCGGCGACGCTGCCGAAGCCGATCAGCAGCACGAGCACGGCGACGGCCAGCCCGATGGCCTCCGAGGCACGGTCGGCGGACTTGGGCGTGGCCAGCTGCCCGAGCGGGGCCCCGTACTCGACGGTGAGGCCGTCGGCGCGCAGCGGCTCGACGGCGGTGTCGACCCCGGCGAGGTAGGAGGGGGCGAAACTCGCCGGGTTGCCGTCGAAGCGGACGGTCACCTGGGCGGTCCGTCCGTCCGCGGAGAGCGCCCCGGGTGCGGTGAACGGGTCGGCGACCGACAGGACGTCCGGCAGTCCGCCCAGGTCGGCGACGGTCGTGTCGACGGCCGCCCGGTGATCGGCGACCGCACCCTCGCCCGCCTTGATCACGATGGCGGAGGCCGTGCCGCCCGAGCCGGTGGTGTGGGCCGCCAGCAGGTCGCCGCCGGTCTGGGTGCTGGTACCGGGCAGGGAGAAGCTGTCCGCGAAGGTGCCGCCCCAGGTGTGGTTGGCCAGCCCCAGCCCGACCAGTGCCAGCACCCACAGCGCGACGACCCGCCAGGCGTGCTGGCCGCACCAGCGCCCGCTCCGGTGGAGGAGCCCCGGCCCCTCGGCCGATTCAGTGTTCATGGGGCCACTGTGGCCGGTGTGTGTAAGGGGGTGGTGGGCGCATTGTTCGGGGAATGTACGGCCGGCAGGATCCGGAAGGGGCGGCCTAGGCCACGGGTGCCGACGGGAGGGTGACGGTGAAGCTCGCGCCGCCCTCGGGACCGTGCCCCTCGACGCTGATGGCGGCGCCGAGCCGGCGGGTCAGCCGGTGCGCGATGGCCAGCCCCAGGCCGCTGCCGACCGGGCGGGTCCCGCGGTAGCGCTCGTGCAGGGCGCCGTGGTCGAAGGCGATCCGTACGTCGTCGTCGGTGAGGCCGGGCCCGCCGTCGCGGACCTGCAGCTCGGCCCCGCCGCCCGTCGCGGCCGCGTGGACGGCGAGGACCAGGGGCGCGCCCTCGGGCGTGACACGTAGCGCGTTCTGCACCAGGCCGTCGATCAGCTGCCGGACCCGGAAGGCGTCGGTGGCGACGACCAGCGGCCCGTCGGGCCGTTCGAGCCGGAGATCGACACCGTGGCGGGCGCACAGACCGGTCCAGAACGCCGCGGCCTCCGAAAGGACCGCGCACAGGTCGGCCGGGGCCACGTCGAGGCGGAAGTCGTCGGCCTCCAGCCGCGCGAGGTCGAGCAGGTCCGCGAGGAAGCGGTCCAGCCGCCGGGTCTCGTCGGCCAGGATGCCGCCGACCTCGGGTACCCGGTCCGGCTCGATCAGTCCGTCCGCGAGTGCCTCCGCGTAACCCTGGAGCGCCGTCAGCGGGGTGCGCAGGTCGTGGGAGACGGACAGCAGGAACTCCCGCTGCCGGTTCTCGCTGTGGGCCAGCGCCTCGTCCAGCACGTTGAGGGCGCGCCCGATGTCCGCGGTCTCCCGTGGGCCGTCGACCGGGGCCGGTACGCCGCGTTCGCCGTCGGCGAGCCGGTGCGCGATCTGCGCGGCCGTCACGAGCGGACGGGCGATGCGGCGGGCGAGCAGCGCGCCGGCCAGGGCCGCGCCGAGCATGCCGAAGACCAGTGGCGCGATCACGTTGCGGCGGATCTGGTTCGTGTTCTCGGTGACCACCGTGTACGGCTCGGTCAGGACGACCGCGCCGCCCCGTACACCGGGCTGCCCGACCAGCAGGACGTCCCGGCCGCCCAGGATGCCGGTGGTGGAGACCGGCTTGCCCGTCAGCAGGGCCGATCTGGACGCCCTGTCGACGGCCGGGCTCGCCGTTCCGCTCACCGTGCCGTCCGGGGCGATGACCGCGAGCTGAACCCCGTTCGGCCCCGCCAGGACCTGGGCGCCGTTGAACAGCGCCTCGGACAGGACCGGCAGGCGGCTGAGCACCGTTGCCTGCCGCGTCAGCTGGTCGCGTTCGCGCTGCTCCGCGCCGTGTGCGGCGGTCTGCCAGGCGATCAGCCCGGTGAGCGCCACCGCGAGCGCCGCGACCACCGTGGTCAGCACCACGATCTTGCGTGCGAGGGAGCCGCGGCGGGGGCCGTGCACGGGCCGGGGAGCGTTCACGGGCCGGAGGCCGTCGCGCTGTACCCGACGCCGCGGACCGTACGGATCGGGCTCGCGTCGCCGAGCTTGGCGCGCACCTGCGAGACGAAGACGTCGACCATGCGGGTGTCGCGGTAACCGGCGTACCCCCACACCTGGGCGAGGAGCTGCTCGCGGGTGAAGACCTGCCCCGCGTGCCGGAGGAGGTGGGCGAGCAGGTTGAACTCGGTGGCGGTGAGCTCGACCGGCTCGCCGTCGCGGCGCACGGTGCGGCTGACGGGGTCCACGCTGAGCCGGCCCGTGGTGCCGGGTGGCGGACCGGGCGGGCCGGCCGCCCGGCGCAGTACGGTCTTGACCCGGGCGACCAGCTCACGCGGCGAGAAGGGCTTGGTCAGGTAGTCGTCCGCGCCGAGTTCGAGGCCGAGGATCCGGTCGGCCTCCTCGCCCCGCGCGGTGACCAGCAGGACGGGTGTCCAGTCGCCGGCGTCCCGCAGGGCGCGGCAGAAGGCGATGCCGTCCATGCCGGGCAGGCCGATGTCCAGGACGATCGCCACCGGGTGCATACGCCGCGCAGCCGCGAGCCCCGCGGTTCCGTCGGCCTCGACGTGGACACCGAAGCCGTCCCGAGACAGGTAGAGCCGCTGCACGTCGGAGATGTGGCGCTCGTCCTCGACGATCAGCACGAGGCCCTTGGACTGCGTCATCACTGCCTCTCACGCGCGGTTGGCAGCACCGATGCTAACCGCGCCGGGCGACCGTTCCGGCGGGCGCGCCGCCATCCGTACACGACCCGAACAATGCGCCGACGGCGTCGGCGTCCGGAGCGAGCTGCCCGACGCCACGTTCGAGGGCGGGGACGAGGTACGTGTCACCCTCCTCGACGTGGACCTGCGGCGCCGCCGCATCGGCCTCGCGCCGGACGGCTGAGCAGCCGCAGGGCGCCCCGTACCTCCGAACGGGCGCCCGTACCTCCCCCGGACCGGGTGACACGAGTGGTGATCACCACCGATCACCGGTTCAGTGGGGAGCGTGGGCCGACCATCGCAGTCCGTACTCCCGCGTGAACCCCGGTGACCTCCATGGACCACCGGGCCCCCACCGGTGACCCCATGCTCACGGCCAGGTTCACCCCGCCCGCCGTACCCGAGCTGCTGGTCCACCGGCCCGATCTGCTGGGGCGCCTGGCGGCCGGGGCGTGCGGACCGCTCACCCTCATCAACGGACCGGCCGGATCGGGCAAGACGGTCCTCACCGCCCACTGGGCGGCCGACCGCCGCGCGCCGCGCCCCCCGATGTGGCTCACCGTCGAACCCGACGACGCCCCCGGAGCCTTCTGGGCGTACCTCCTGGAGGCCCTGCACCGCGGCGGGGTGACGCTGCCCGCCGAGGTGGGCAGGCCCACCCGCGCCGAAGGGGTCACCCGGTCGTTCCTGGTGCGCCTCGCGGACGGGCTGGCCGCCTCCCCGCAGCCCGCGGTTCTCGTGCTCGACCAGTTCGACACCGCCCAGCCGCCCGCGACCGCCGAGGGACTGGACTTCGTACTCCGGCACGCGGCCGGGGGCCTGCGCATCGTGCTCACCAGCCGATCGGACCCCCTGCTGCCCCTGCACCGCTACCGCGCGGCGGGCGAGATCGTGGAGATTCGGCACGCCGACCTCAGATTCACCCACGAGGACGCCGAGGCGCTGCTGAGCGAGCACCGGCTCGACATCTCACAGTCCGGAATCCGACGGCTGATGGAGCGGACCGAGGGATGGGCGGCAGGGGTGCGCCTGTGCGCGCTGGCGATGCAGCGCAGCGCCGACCCGGAGGCGTTCCTCCGCCAGTTCGCGGCCGACCGCACCACGATCGCCGGATATCTCCTGACCGAGGTGCTCGACGCCCAGCCGCCGCCCACCCAGGACCTGCTGCTGCGCGTCTGCGTGACCGACCGCGTCCACCCCGACCTCGCGGACGCGCTGACCGGCCGGGACGACGGCGCACGGACCCTGGCCGGGCTGGCCCGCGACAACGCGTTCCTGGAGCAGATCGACGCCTCGGCCTGGTACCGGCTGCACCCGCTGTTCGCCGAGGTCCTGCGCGCGCACCTGCGGGAGCGCTGCCCCGGTCTCGAGCCCCGGCTGCACGGGCGGGCGGCCCGCTGGCTGGCCCGGACCGGGCGGCCAACGGAGGCCGTGCTGCAGGGCGCGGCCGCGGGGGACTGGCCGTTCGCGGCCGCGCAGCTGGTCGACAACCTGGCCCTCGGCCGCCTGCTGACCGGCCTGGAGGCGGACCAGCTGGGCCGGGCGTTCGCCGGGATGCCGCCGGGGACGGCAGGGGCGGCGCCCGCACTGGTCGCGGCGGCCTGCCGACTGGCCGCACAGGACCTCTCCGGGGGCGAGGCCGCGCTGCGGCGGGCGGACGCCGCCCTGACGGACTCCTCCGGTCCGGCGGCTCGGCTCGGCCGCGCCTTCCTCGGCGTACTCGCCGGGCGCGCGGCCGGCGACCTGCGGGCCACCGAACGGGCGGCCGGTGACGCCGACCGGCTGCTGGGGGAGCTGCCGCCGCCCCTGCTCGCCGAGCGCCCCGAACTCCGCGCACTGCTGCCGGCGCATCTCGGCGCGGCCGAGCTCGGCTCCGGGCACCTGGACCGGGCCGAGGCCACGCTGACGGCAGCCGTGGCCGCGTGCGGGCCGCCCGGAGCGGAACACCCCGGAACGGAATATCCGCTCTGCGACGCGCTCGGCTCGCTGGCCCTGGTCGCACTGCTCCGCGGCCGGTTGCGGCGGGCGACCGAGCACGCCCGCGCCTGCCTCGCCCTGGCCGAGCGGTCCGCCCTTCCACCCGCGCGGCGGGCCGGTGTCGACCACCTCGTCCTGGCGGGCGTGGCCGTCGAGCAGAACGATCTGCCGGCCGCGCGCTGCCACCTCGACCTGGCGGCCGCGGCGACGGGGCTGCGTCCGGACCCCGCGACCACCGCCCGGGCCGCCGTCATCGGTGCCCGGATCGCGCTGGCGGAGGGCGACGGGGACGCGGCGCTCGCCGTGCTGCGCGCGGTGGCCCCGGCGCGACTGTCCGACCGGGTGGTGGACGAGCTGGCCGTGGCCGAGTCGGCCGTGCACCTGGCACGCGGCGACGCCGAGGCGGCCCTCCAGGTCCTGGACGCACCGGCCGCCGACGGGCCGGAGCACGCGGTGGCCCGCGCCCGCGCCCTGCTGGCGCTGGGCCGCGGGTCGTGCGCGGCGCAGGCACTGGCGGGCGTACCGGGGGCGGCGGACGACGGCGTCGCGATGCCGGTACGGGCCCACGCGAGCCTGCTCCGGGCGCAGCTCGCCGACGCGGACGCAGACGCCGAGGAGGCGCGGCGCCGACTGGCCGAGGCGCTGGCGCTCGCCCGCCCCGAGGAGCTGCGCCGGATGTTCGTCGAGAGCGGTCCCTGGGTGCGCCGCGTCCTCGACCGGGATCCGCAGTCGGCCCGCCTGCATGCCTGGCTGACCCCCGGCGCCCCGGTCCGTACGGCGCGTGCTCCGCGGGCCGACGGGCAGCCGGCGGTGGTGGAGCCGTTGAGCGCGCGCGAGGTCGAGGTGCTCCGCAAGGCCGCGGAACTGCTGTCCACGGAGGAGATCGCGGCCGAGCTGTTCGTATCGGCCAACACGGTCAAGACCCACCTGAAGAGCATCTACCGCAAGCTCTGCGTCACCCGGCGCAGCGACGCCGTCCACCGGGCGCAGGACCTCGGGGTGCTCTGAGCCGGGTGCGGGGGCGGGGGTGTGAGCGTTCTTTCGCCCGTACCGGGCGATGCCGGGCGTCCGGCGGGGACCGACGATGGCGGGTGAAGGCCGGGAGCGGGCCGGGCCCCCTCCGCAGCCCCAGCACCCGACGCCTTCGTTCCGAGAGGAGTGAGGGCTCTCATGCGCTACGAATTCCGCATCTCGGGGGTCGTGCCGGACACACTCGCCGCCAGTTTTCCCGAGCTCGACCGGATTCCGGTACCGGAGCAGACGCTCCTGTTCGGCAGCGTGGCGGACGAGGCGCACCTGTACGGGCTCCTCACCCGCTTCCAGTCCCTGGGTCTGCGGGTGCTCGAAATGCGCCGGCTGCCCGCATGAGGCCGGGGCCGGAGGCCGAGCCGGATCTGGAGACCGGGCCGGATCTGAGACCGGGCGTAGACCACCCGCTTCGGGTGATCACAGGGACCGGGCCGCCGGACGACACTGCGATGTGGGCGCCGAAGCCTGTGACCGACAAGCCGGAGCAGGACGGTCCTGCGCTGCACCGCCAACTGTGAGGTGAATTCCATGGGCCAGCCGACACCGACCGGGGGAAACTGGAACACCGGCCCCGCGCCGGGCAACACTCCGATGTTCTCGGGCGACGACAGCCAGGGCGCGGGGAACGTGGGCACGATGTTCGCCGCGGTCCTCCTCCTGGTGGTCGGTTGCCTCTCGATCTTCCAGGGCATCGCGGCCATCGCGAAGGATGACGTCTACGCCCGGATCGGAAGCTACGTCTTCGAATTCGACCTGACGGCGTGGGGATGGATCCATCTCATCGTCGGAATCATCGTCGTCCTCACCGGAGTGGGCCTGTTCGCCGGGTCGAACCTGGCGAGGGGCGCGGGTATCGCCCTCGCCGGGATCAGCGTGATCCTCAACTTCATGTGGCTGCCGTACCAGCCCTGGTGGTCGATCATCATCATCGCGATCGACGTGTTCATCATCTGGGCGCTGTGCACGAGCTGGACACACTCCACCGAATGACGAGAGGGCAGTGGCGGCACCCGATCCGGCAACGGGTCGGGTGCCGCCGCGTGTGCCGTGACCACGCGGTGACGGTGCCGGTGCCGGCTCCGGGCCCGCGACGACCGCCGGCCTTGCTGATCATCCCTGGTCGGTGGGGCGACGGACGGGCTCAGCAGCACGCCGAGGCACGGCACCGGACGACGCGGACCTGACCGACAAGATCCGAAAGAGACGACCTAGTGACCTGAGTCAGAGATTCGGTGGCAGTAGGCGGCGACTCTGTCGAGGATCTCGTCGGCGGTCTTGGTCCAGACGAAGGGCCGTGGGTGGTCGTTCCAGTCGGCGAGCCAGCCCCGGATATCGCGTTCGAGTGCCTGGACCGAGCGGTGGACGCCACGCTTGAGCTTCTTCTGCGTGAGTTCGGCGAACCACCGCTCCACCAGGTTCAGCCACGACGAACTCGTCGGTGTGAAGTGCAGGTGGAACCGCGGGTGGGCCAGCAGCCACTTCTTGATGTCGGGTGTCTTGTGGGTCGCATAGTTGTCGAGGATGAGGTGGACCTGGAGGCCGGCTGGGACCTCTTTGTCGACCTTGGCCAGGAACTTCTTGAACTCGGCGGCCCGGTGGCGTCGGTGGAGCGATCCGATCACCCTGCCGGTCGCGACCTCCAGGGCCGCGAAGAGGGTGGTGGTGCCGGCCCGGATGTAGTCGTGGCTGCGTCGCTCCGGAACGCCGGGCATCATCGGCAGGACGGGTTGTGACCGGTCCAGGGCCTGGATCTGCGACTTCTCGTCCACGCAGAGGACCAGGGCCTTCTCCGGCGGGTCGAGGTAGAGGCCGACGACGTCACGGACCTTGTCGATGAACAGCGGATCCGTCGACAGCTTGAACGTCTGGGACCGGTGCGGGGCCAGGGCGAACGCCCGCCAGATCCTCGAGACCGCCGACTGCGACATCCCGGTCGCCGCGGCCATCGACCGGGTCGACCAGTGGGTGGCATTCTTCGGTGTCTCCTCGAGGGTCTTGACGATGACCCGCTCGACATCCGCATCGGTGATCTTCCGTGGCACACCGGGCCGTGGCTCGTCATGCATGCCTTCCAGGCCGCGGTCGAGGAACCGGCGCCGCCAGGTCCGCACCGTCTCGGGAGCGATCCCCAGACGGCGCGACACCTCCGCGATCGAATGTCCCTCCGCGGACTCGAGCACGATCCGTGACCGCAACGCCAGGGCCTGAGCCGTCGAACGACGGCGCACCCACCCCTCGAGCACAGCGCGCTGGGCATCGGTCACGGACAACGGCGGGATCTTCGGTCCAGGACGACTCACACCCAACCAACGACGAATCTCTGACTCAGGTCACTAGCGGCGGCGGAGGTTGTCCGCGATGGTCAGGAACACGATCAGGTTCGGCACCTGCTGGGCCTTGGGCGCCGCCCAGGCCTTCGTCCGGCCGGACCGCCAGACGCAGACCATTCCCCCGCGCACGGCCACCTCGCTCACGTCCCGCCACGGCAGCACCTCACCGGAGGCGTTCGTGACGCCGGCGGCGGACAGTTTGTACGGGCCGAAGCCGATCGTCCCGCCCTCCCGGACCAGCTTCCACATCTTCTCCACCTGGGCGCGGGCGACTGCCTCCGCGATCAGCGGGGCCCAGGTGTGCGAGCCCGCGTAGACGTCGGTGATCCGGGCCTTCGCCCCGCCCGGTGCGACCAGTTGGGAGACGTGCGCGCTTCCGACCGGCGTCCGCGTTCCCTTGTAGTCGATCACCTCCTGGACGGTCTCCTGATAGAGCACCACCCGCTCCCAGCGCGCCGCGAACAGCCCGCTGCCGCTCGTGTTCACGACCAGCCCGTGTTCGTACAGGTGCAGCCGCCTGGCCGCCAGGCGGCTGCGGAAGAGCGGGCTCTGGCCCACCGCCCAGGCGGCCAGCACTCCGATCCACAGGGGGAATATCGCGACCCCCCAGTGCACCTTCACCCATAACAGGACGCCACCGCCCAGCAGTGCGGCTATGCCGACCAGGGAGCCGACGATGAACCACATCCGGTACTTCTCCTGGACCCCGACCTCGCTCTCGGGGCGGAAGGTGTGCTCCAGGCTGCCCAGGTGGTGGCGGGTGGCCAGCGCGTTCGCGGCAGGGGAGGGCGACGTCGGTACGGTCGTCATGCGCGGCCTCGGCTTCAAGGTCACGGCGGACCCCGCAAGGTCGCCTGAGCGGGCGGGAGTTCACCGGTCGACCGCGGCGGAGCCGGTGAGTGGCCCCAGCAGCCAACACCACGATCAGCACCCGGGCAAGCCCTTCCGGAGCTCGCTCCAGCACTCCTGTGGTGGGAGAGCCCCGGCCGTCTGCCGGCCCCTGCCCGGCCCTCCACCACCCGGCAGGATCCGGAAGAGACGGCCTCAGGTCTGGATCAGGGCGTGCAGATGCTGGTCGTGCCACCCGTCGGCGTGCAGCAGGGCACTGCGCATGGTGCCTTCGAGGGCATATCCGGCCCGGTCCGCGACGCGGCAGGAGGGCGTGTTGGTCACCGCGTGGCACAACCGCAGGCGGTGCAGACCGAGTTGGTCGAGCGCCCAGCGGCTGACCCGCTCGGTCGCCTCGACGGCAACGCCTGCACCGCGGGCCGCGGGCAACAGCCAGTAGACGATCTCGGCGCTGCCTCCGGCCAGATCGATGTCGCCCCAGCCGATCAGGCCCGCCGCCTCGCCGCCCGGTCGGGCGATGGCCCACATCGCGCTGAGCTCGGCCTGCCATCGCTGGTGCATGCGCTCGATCCGCTCGGCCGCCTCGGCCGCGGAGTTCACCACCAGGCGGTTCCACAGGCGGATCGCCGGGTCCTGGCTCGCGGCCAGCAGGGCGCCGGCGTCACCGGGCTGCCAGGGGCGCAGCTCCCACCCGCCGGGCAGCGCGAGTACGGGCTGTTCCGCCTCGGCCATGCGGCCGGCGGGAACGACGGGCGGTATGGGCGGTATGGGCGCGGAAATGATCATCTCGGCATCCTGCCACACCCCTGTCTCGCCCCCGCAGCGCCCGGCACCCTAACCGTGCACCGGGAAGGACGCCTGATAAGCGAGCCGACCGTCGGCCTCGCCGCCGATCCGCGCGAGGAGATCGTCGAGCGCGAGGTACGCCTCCCAGCGCTCTCCGCCCGTGGCCCGTGCCAGGTGCGAGATCACCAGGTCCTCCAGCTCCGGGACGCGCTTGTTCTTCCAGACCTTGTCGGCGGTGCTCACCAGCAGGTCTTCGAGCGTCGCACCGGGAGCCGTCCACGAGCCGTGGGTCCCGGCGAAGCGGGCCAGGTCCGGCTCGAACCCGTGGGCCAGCAGCAGCTCCCGGCCCGCCTCCTCGTGCGAGGAACCGGGCTCGGACAGTTCGGCCGTGTGGACGGTCTTGCCGATGTCGTGGGTCGCCGCACCGAAGAGCACGGCCGCGCGGTCGACCGCGATCTCCGGATACCGGTGCTCCATCCACTCGACCACTTGCACCGCCACGTGGTGGACGGCCCGCAGATGGGCGGCCAGTCGCGGTGGTGCGTCGAGGGAACCGAGGAGATCCACCACCGCGGGCGGGAGCGGCCGCAGAGGTGGATCGGCGGGAGCGTGCAGGGCCCGGGACAGGGCGCTCGAGGGGGTCACCCGTTCAGGCTACCGATGTGGCGACCGTGGCCGCGGGGTCAGGACCAGCCCAGCTCCGTGTAGCGACGGCCGGCACGGATGCCCTCGATCGCCGCCCCGGCGTACGGCACGATCGGCTGCGGCAGTTCGTCCGCCGGCCACCAGGCCCAGCCGATGCACTTGTCCGGCTCGCGGACCTCTTCCGTTCCCTCCCATCGGTGTGCGCGGAAGACCAGTTGCATACGCGGCCGGGAGCCCGGCGGGTCCACCACGTGCACGGTGTGCACGAGTTCGAGGTCCGCCGCCCCGATCCGCAGGCCGGCCTCCTCCCGGGCTTCGCGGATCAGGCAGGCGATCGCGGACTCCCGCTCGCAGTGGCCGGCGAGGAAGTGGTGGTGCGAGGCGCCGAAGGGCGAGTCGGGATGTCGGAGCCCGAGCAGGACCCGGCCCTCGCGTTCCAGGTAGAGGTGGACCCCGATGACGTTGGGGCAGGCCCGGCCGCCGGCGACCGTGGCGGGCGCCGCTGTCCCGGCCCGGTGCAGGTCGATGACCTGCTGTGTCCACGGACACATCGTCAGGTACGGGGTTGTCGCCGAGTCGAACCAGCGGAGCATGATCCCTTCGCCGAGCGGGAGGGCGTCGGCATCGCCGTCCCAGGCGCCGAGGTAGACCTGGATCCGCCCCTTGTCGAGGCCGTCGGGACTGGTGCAGTCGACCACGGTGAACGGCTCCAGCGGTACCGTCAGGCCCGTCTCCTCCTTCAGCTCCCGCACGATCGCCTCGTGCGCCGTCTCCGTCCCCTCGCGCGCGCCGCCCGGGATGCTCCACGTCCCGGGGTCGCAGATCTCCGGCTTGTTCGCGTCGCGCAGGTGCAGCAGGTACTGGCCGCGCGGGTTGACCAGCAGTGCGGCGGTGCCGTTCGGTTCGGCGGAAGTGGTGGACATGGGCAGGCTCCCCCTCGTCGCGTCCTGCGTATGGGTACATCAGGGGTATGCATGCCCAAAGAACGTAGCCTTCGCGACCTTGACGGCCGGGATGCGGCTTCGTAGGGTCGGCGCGGCCTCACGCGGCCGACCGGCCAGCCGCCGCCCGCCGCCGCCCGCCGCCGTAAGAAGGAGCACCCGGATGTCCCTTCGCCGCCCGCGGACCCTGCTCGCGATGTCCCCCGAGCTGCGGCCCCGTCTGCTGGACGCGGCCGCCGACCGCCGGCTGCGCGAAGTGGCCCTGCTCGAAACGGAGTCGGTGGTCGACGACTTCGGCCGGCCGGACGCGGCAGCCGTCCTGTCGGAGGCGGAGGTCCTGCTCACCTGCTGGGGCGCTCCGGCCGTCGACGCCCGGGTGCTCGCCGTCGCGCCCCGCCTGCGTGCCGTCGTACATGCGGCAGGATCCGTCAAGCAGCTTGTCACCGAAGCCTGTTGGGACCGCGGCATCGTCGTGTCCTGCGCTGCGGCGGCCAACTCCGCGCCGGTGGCCGAGTACACCGTGGCCATGGTCCTAATCTCCAACAAGCGCGTGATGCAGTTGCGCGAGGAGTACCGCAGTGTGCGCGGCCGCCGGCACGACTGGCACCTGCGCTACGCCCACGCGGGGAACTACCGCCGCACCGTCGGTGTCGTCGGCGCCTCCCGGATCGGCCGCCGGGTGATCGAGCTGCTGCGTCCGTACGATCTCGAACTCGTCCTGTACGACCCGTACACGAGCACCGAGGAGGCCGCGCGCCTCGGCGTCCGCCCCGTCGGGCTCGACGAGCTCTGCCGGGTGTCCGACATCGTCAGCCTGCACGCGCCGGAACTGCCCCGGACCCGGGGGATGATCGACCGTCGGCGGCTGGGGCTGATGCGCGACGGCGCGACGCTGATCAACACGGCCCGCGGCTCTCTCGTGGACACGGCTGCGCTGACGGACGAGTTGACCTCCGGACGGTTGCACGCCGTCATCGACGTCACCGAGCCGGAGGTCCTGCCCGCCGAGTCCCCCCTGTACGATCTGCCGAACGTACTGCTCACCCCGCACGTCGCGGGCTCCCTCGGCAACGAACTCCACCGCTTGGCCGACTCCGCGATCCAGGAGATCGCCCGCTACGCCGCCGGCCTGCCGTTCGCCCACCCGGTGCACCGCGAGGACCTCGACCGGACCGCCTGAACGCATGCCGGCGAATACCCCCGGATGCCTCAGGTGCCGATGGCCTGCCCGAAGGTGAAGAAGCCGTCCGGGTCCACCCGCTTCTTGATCTCGACCAGCCGCGGGTAGTTGGCGCCGTAGTACGCCGTACGCCAGTCCGGCAGGTCCGGGTCGATGAAGTTCTGGTACGCCCCCTCGCCGGCGTACGGGGCCATCGCCTCCCGCAGCTCCGCCAGCCAGCGCAGATTGGCCTCCACCGTGGCCGGGGTGTCCTGCTCGGACCAGGAGGTGTCCATGCTGACCAGGCTCAGTGCGTCCCGGTGGACGAACGCGGTGTCGCCCGGAGCCACCCGGTTGATCGCGCCGCCCCACGTGTACAGGGCCAGGCCGCAGCCGTCCGGGTTGCCGCTGCCGGGCCTGCGTTCGAGCAGGGCGAGGACGGTGGCGAGCGCGTCGGCGGGCAACGGCTCGGTGGCGAAGCGGGTCCGTACGGCGAACGCCCCGGCCGAGGTCTCGTGCAGCAGATAGTCCTTGGCCTCCCAGAAGGTGCGGTCGGCGATGTCCTCACGGACCGGGCGGGTCGCCGCGAGGGCCGGGGCGATCAGCTCGCGCAGTTCGCTCGCGGGGCCCAGGTGCAGACCGACGGCCGACACCGTGGCCCCGGCCGCGTCGGCGGCGCTGACGCCCAGCCGGAGGGAGAACTCGTCCGGTGCCTTCCGCGCGATCTCCTGCATCACGGTGAAGACCTCGGGTGCGTCCGCTCCGTCCCACAGCAGCAGGCAGGTGGAGACGCCGGACACCGGCGTCGCCCGGAAGGTGAAGGACAGGTTGATGCCGAAGTTGCCGCCGCCGCCCCCGCGGCAGGCCCAGTACAGGTCGGGGTTCTCCTGGGCGTCGCAGGTCAGCAGTCGGCCGTCGGCGGTCATCAGGGTGGTCCGCACGAGTGCGTCCGCCGTGAGCCCGAGCTTGCGCGAGGTGGAGGAGGAGCCTCCGCCGAGCGTGAGGCCGGCGATGCCGACGGACGCGCCGTTGCCCAGCGCGAACGCCATCCGGTGGGGCTGGATCGCGGCGTACACGTCGGACATCAGCGCCCCGCCCGCGGCCGTGACCAGCCCGGTGGAACCGTCGACGGACACGGTGTTCAAGGCGCTGAGGTCGAGGACCAGGCCGCTGCCGGCCGAGTATCCCGCATAGCTGTGCCCGCCGCCGCGCGCGACGAGGCCGATGCCGCACTCGCGTGCCCATGCGACGGCGCGGCGCACGTCGGCGGTGTTCGCCGCCGCCAGCACACCGCTCGGCGTGGTGCTCGCGTAGCGCTTGTTGAAGGGGGCGACGGCCGGGCGGAATCCGCAGTCGTCCGGGCGCAGCACGCGGCCGGTCACGGCCCGCTCCAGCCGCCGCCAGTCGGAGGCGGAGGCGCCCTGCCTCGCGCTCGCGCTCGTGCGCGAGCCGGGGCCCGGGCCCGGGCTCACCCGACCTCCTCGATGTAGGAGACCCCGGTGGCGGCGTGCGGGCCGTAGCGCTCCCATTCCTCACGCAGCAGCAGGCGGCCGTCCTCGGCCACCTCCGGCGTGTTGACCGTGCGTCCGCAGACGACCTCGCCGGTCGCGAAGACGAGGGTGTAGCCCATGGAGAGGGTGCCGTCGGGTTCGCAGGTGCCGACCGTCCAGCCGCGGCGCACCTCGCCGCCGACGACCTCGCCCCACACCAGATCGCCCTGCTGGTGGTAGACGGCGACGGTCCGGATGTCGCCCTTCGGCTTGCGGAACTTCCGCCCGTCGTAGTTGATCACGGGGTCGGCTCCGGGTGTCGTGCGAGGAACTCGGCCGACATGTCCGGGCCCCACCAGATCGCGTAGTAGGAGAAGTCCTCGTGGTGCTCGTTGACGATGTGGTGCTCGACTCCGCCCCGCACGATCGCGATGTCCCCGGCGGCGAGTTCGTGCCGCCCGTCCTTGCTGACCACCTCGGCCCGGCCGGACATGACGATGAACATCTCGCGTTCGTGATGGGCGTGGGCATCCGTCACGTCGCCGGGGCGCAGGACGCACCAGGCTCCGCGAAAGGGGGTGTCCAGTCCGGGCCACGGATGGAGCAGTTTCAGATCCAGTCCGTGGTCCCGGACCAGGTTTTCCGGCTCACTTCTCCGAATGGTCACGTCGGATTGTTCCTGGTCGGTCAACGTCCCACTCCGATCGACGTCCCTCATTATCACGGCGGCGCGTGACGTCGTTCAGGCTAGAAGGCGGGGACTCCCTCTCGACAGGGGAATTGTTCCCTTGTCGAAGGGGAATTGCCGGTACGGCAGAGATCGCGAATCGGTGGATCAGCCGTGCCCGAGACCGGCATCCCGGGCGAGCACGATGGCCTGCGAGCGATCGGCCACGCCGAGCTTGCCGAATATCACCGAGACGCGGTTGCTGACGGTCTTCGAGGCGAGCACGAGCTCACGGGCGATGGTGGTATTCGACTTGCCCGCGGCGATGCGTTCCAGCACGTCCCGTTCCCGGTTGGTCAGTTGCGGGAACGGATAGTAATACTGCTGTCCGGACGTCGCGCGCATCAGTGCGCCCAGCCGCCCGGCGATCGACTTGTCGATGATGGCCTCGCCGGCCGCCACGGCCTGGATCCCGCGCAGGATCTGGTCCGCGTCGGCCCGTTTGAACAGGTAGCCTCGTGCGCCCGCCTGGAGCGCCGAGGTGATGGCCTGGTCGTCGTCCACGGCGCTGAAGACGAGGATGCCCGTATCGGGCCATAATCGCAGGACCTCGGGAATGACCCGCGCCCCGGCCGCCCCGTCCATCTGTGGGTCGAGCACGAGGACACCGGGCCGGCAGCGGCACATTTCCTCGATCACCTCGTCCGCCGTCGCGGCTTCCCCGACGACCGAAATGCCCCCGGACCGTTCGAGAACGGAACGGACGCCGTGGCGAATTGCGGGCTGGGCGTCGGCGAGAACGACGGATACCGAGGTGAGGACTCGGTGGACGACCGGGAAGTCTTGGTCGGGACGGAGCGGCGCACTCTCTCTTCGTGGATCACTGTGTGACGAGAGTGGCCAGATTAATCTCATGGTGTTCGTTTTCTGATTCATTTCGTACCTTCCCCCCACTTGATCGTGCAAGGCGGTCCATGCTGACCGGCCGGTACCCAGAATGGTCCAGAGGTCCAGCCCACCGCAACGGTGAGGAGTATGGGAAGAAGTGCGATAGTTATACCTCTGAAGGCATCACTATTCGCATATTTTCCGTGGCCTTCGCACATGCATCGACCATTTGAAATCGGGTCGTGTCACGCACCCACGGAACCGACCACTCCGACATCCTGTGCGCGACGCAGGATCGCCTCCCGGTCGCGCCAGTGCGCCCAGAATGCTCCCGTGTATCCGAGCCCGCCCAGACTGGTCAGGAAGGGATTGTCCGCATAGTTGTTGTCGTGCTCGCTGGAGCCCGCCAGCGTCGGCAGCATCACCCGGTAGTGGTCCGCGGGGTCGACGAGTTCCCACAGGAGATCGACGGACCGGCTCCAGCGCCCGGAGGGATCGGCAACCGTGTCGGTGTCCTCCAGCAGATCCGGCGAGAAGTAGCAGACCAGCCGGAAGTTGCCCGACGCGTCGAACATGAACTGCCGCTCGTACTCCACCGGCCCGGAACACCGGGACAGGGGCTTCAGGACGATCGGCTCGGTGGCCGTGTTGGACTGCAGGCCCGGTACCGTCCGCACCCCGTCGCACCGCTCGGCCATCGCGATGCCCAGCGGGGTGTGGGGGAAGAGCCGCAGCCCCAGCGAGAAGCCTGTCACGGTGGCATCCAGCGCCATGAACGCGTCTACGCATTCGCGCATGGTCTGCGGGGTCTCGCCCGGCATTCCGAAGAGTGCCTCGACCATGGTCAGCATGCCGTTCGCGTGGCAGAGCCGGACCAGCCGCTCGGTGTCGGCGAAGGTGTAGTAGGTGGTGCCCTTCTCCGTGATCTTCCAGCCGCTCAGCATGTCGCCCCGCACATGGTCCGAGCCGACGTTCACCCCGCGGCAGCCCGCCGCCGCGAGCAGCTCGGCGAACTCCTCGTCGAACGGCGAGGGCTGGCAGTAGACCCACAGCCGCAACGCGTTCAGCGGGTTCCCGGCGTCGGAATGCTTGCGCCGGACGATCTCGCGCAACAGGTTCTTGGCGTGGGATATGGACAGGTTGAACTCGCTGTCGGTGGTGTGCTGGTCGAGAACACCCTGCGCGGCCAGCGACTGCATCTCGTCGACCACGGCGGCCACGTCCCGCCGGCCCGTCCGGATGCCCTTGGCGTCCGGCTCCACACAGTGCGAACAGCGGTAGGTGCACCCGTTCTTGGTGAGGATCCCGGCCAGCCCGCCGCTCTGGTAGTACAGCAGGTTGTCGACCTTGTGCGGCGTGCCGGAGCGGCGGACGTACATCCCGGACCGGTCCACCTGCCAGGTCCGGTCCTCGAACTGCCCGGCGGACAGCGGCGCCGCCACCGTACGGCGGCCGGGCAGGGTCAGCGCCGGCGGCGGCACCCGGGTCACTCCCTCCGGGGTGTTGCGGATGAGCCCGCCCACCGTGTCCGTGTCACGTCCGGTGACCAGCGCGTCGGCGAGGTCGCAGATGATCTGCTCACCCGGTCCCTTGACGCCGAAATCGATGCCGAAGTAGTCGACCAGCGCGAACGGCATGGAGGAGAAGCCGATGCCGCCGCCGACGATCGGCGCATCGGTCAGCCGCCTGATCTCGGTGATGATCTCCTTGTGCTCTCCGACGAACGGGCGCTGCTCGAAGGCGTAGACGGTATCGGTATTGCGGATGGTGACACCGACGAGCACGGGACTGCGCGCCCCGAAGTACTCGGAGAGGCAGGACTTCCAGTCCTCCCGGTGGAACGTGAGGTCGACCACCTCGACCTCGAAGTCGGCGGCCTCCAACGAGGTCGTGAGCACATCGAGCGCATACGGCGCGATCGGTGGGTGCACCTTGTTGGGATTGACCAAAAGCACCAGGCCTCGGCCCATCGGACTTTCTCCCCCCTGGCCTGCACGCAGGCGAATTGCGTTATCTGACGATGCCGAGGCAGATCCCGAACTCGGGCTTCCCGCCCAGCAGATAGGCGCCGGCCGACTGGAGGATGCGGTCCTGGGCGGTGGCGTGCTGGCACATCGTGGTGGTGTCGCGCATCCAGCGGTCCATCGGCGACGACTGGTGGATCGACCAGGTCTGGAGCAGGTCGCAGAGCCTGCTGACGATCGCCCGCGAGGTGCGGAAGGCGTGCACCCAGGCGATCGGGGACGCGGCGCGCTCCTCGGGAGTGAGGTCGTCCAGGGTGCCGCCGGCGGCCAGCACCTCCCACTGGCGCCGTTGGCTCCCGTACACACCGCCCCGGGTGGCGAGGAAGTCCGCCTCGCACTCGGCGAGCGTGACCTGGGCCCGGAAGTGGTCCTTCCACGCCACGCCGGTCATCCGGTCGACCCGGGTCCGGGCGATCTCCCGCGCGTGGTCCAGCGCCGCCCGGGCCACCCCGAGCGCCACCCCGCACATGCTGCGCGTGAACGCGTCCGGCTGGGCGAGCGGGCCGGGCCGGCCGCGTACCCTGCCGAAGCTGTACGTGTGCTCCTCGGGGACGAAGACATCGGCCATCGTGTAATCGCAACTGCCGGTGCCCCGCATGCCCATGGTGTGCCAGTTGTCGATCACCTCGACCTGCGCCCGGGGCACCAGGAACTGCCGCGACTCGTGCGGATTGCTGCCGTCCGGGCTCGCGTACGGCCTGCCGTCCTCGAAGAGGAACGCACCCGAGGTCACCCAGTCGCAATGGGTGATCCCGCTGCCGAACGGCCAGCGGCCCGAGAGCCGGAACCCACCGGGAACCCGCTCGGCGCGCCCCGTCGGCTGCAGCAGCCCCGCCATGATCGTGTCCGGGGTCGGGAACACCTCCTTGGCCACCCTCTCGTCGAGGAAGGCACTGAAGATGCCGCCACTCGCGCCCATCACCGCGCACCAGGCCGCGGAGGCGTCCCCGTACGCCAGCGTCTCGACGACCCGGGTCTGCTCCATCGTGGTCAGCGACAGGCCGCCCAGCTCACGGCCGAAGGCCATCCGGAACACCCCGGCGTCCCGCAGCAGGTCCACCACGTCGGCCGGCAGCCGCCGCGCCTCCTCGATCTCCGCCGAGCGCTCCCGCAGCAGCGGCGCCAGCTCCTTCGCACGGGCGAGGAGCTCCGCCGCGGTGGCGGGGACCTCGGCCCCCGGGCTTCGGGTCATGGTCATGCGATCGCCCTTCACTTGGCCCTACTTGACGATGCCGAGGCTCATCCGGAACTTGGGCGGCCGGCCCAGCAGATAGGCGCCGCCGGATTCGAGGATCAGGTCCGAGGCGGCGACGTGCTGGCACATGGTCGCGGTGTCGCGCATCCACCGGTCCATCGGCGAGGACCGGTTGATCGACCACGCCTGGAGCAGGTCGTAGAGCCGGTTCACGATCGCCCGCGAGGTGCGGAAGGCGTGCACCCAGGCCAGTGAGGACGCGGCCCGCTCGGTGGCGGTGAGATCGTCCAGCGTGCCGCCGCCGGCCAGCACGTCCCAGTGCCGCTGAGAGCTGCTGTGGACACCGCTGCGGGCGGCGTTGTACTCCGCCTCGCACTCGGCGAGGGTGACCTGTACACGGAAGGTGTCCGCCCACACCGTGTCGGTCATCCTGTCCACCCGGGTGAGCGCGGTCTCCCGGGCGTAGTCCAGGGCGGCCCGGGCCACTCCGAGCGGCACCGCGCACAGGCTGCGCATGAAGGAGTCCGGCTGGGCGATCGGGGTGTCCGTGCGGCCCCGCACCTTGTAGAAGGTGTAGGTGTGCTCCTCGGGTACGAACACATCGGTGATGGTGTAGTCGCTGCTCCCGCTGCCGCACAGCCCGGTGGTGTCCCAGTTCCCGACGACCCCGACCTCGTGGGCCGGCACCAGGAACTGCCGCGACGCGTGCGCGTTGCTGCCGTCCGGGCTCGCCCACGGCTCGCCGTCCTGGTAGATGAACGCCCCGGAGGTCACCCAGTCGGCGTGGGTGATCCCGCTGCCGAACGACCACCGGCCGGTCAGCCGGAAGCCGCCCGGAACCCGCTCCGCGTGCCCGGCCGGCGCGATCAGACCTGCGGTGATCATGTCCAGGCTCGGGAACACCTCCTTGACCACGGAGGGGTCCAGGAAGTTGCTGATCGCCCCGGTCATCGCACCGATCGCGGCGCACCAGCCGGCCGAGGCGTCCCCGTGGGCGAGGGTCTCCACGACCTCGGCCTGCTGCATCGACGTCAGCTCGGGACCGCCCCACTCGGGTCCGAAGCACATCCGGAACACCCCGGTGTCGCGCAGCATGTCCACGACGTCCGCCGGGAGTTGCCGGGCCTGCTCGATCTCCTGCGACCGCTCCCGCAGCCGCGGAGCCAGTGCCTTGGCCCGCTCCAGGATCTCTGCCGCGGTGGTGGGTGCTTCGGTGCCCGGGTTCCGGGTCGTGCTCATGCGTTCCCCCTCGGGTGACGGTGTGGTGCGACCTGTGGGTCGTGCGTGCCCTGTGTGCTCTGTGTGCCCTGTGTGCTCTGTGTCTCGTGCAGGTCCTGTGCGTCCGGTGGGTGTCCTGGTGCGTGCCGCCGCCCGTGCACCGAGGTGCAGGCGGTCACTCGTCCACGTCGAGCAGACCCGCCGGCATCTCGAACGGCGCGTCCGGATCCGGCGGGCCGATCGGTACGGCGTCCAGCTCGACCAGTGCTCCGGCCGCGTCCAGCCGCTCCAGGCAGGTCCGGGTGTCGTCCGCCTCGCACACCACGAAGGAGTGGCGCGCCAGGTAGCCTCCCGGTGGCAGTCGAAGGGTGGTCCCCGGCTCGGCCATCGGCGCGGCGGTCACCAGACCCGGTGCCCGGGCCGGTACGCGCACCGAGCGCAGCAGACAGTCCCGCTCCGGGTAGCCGAACCGGATGCCGGCCACCGCCCGCCGGGTGGGCCTGGTGTCGGGCCGTTGTCCGGTGGCCACGTCGAAGAGCACCTCACCGGGCTCGATGCCGGTGGCGGTCCTGCCGAGGAAGGGGATCAGGTCCCCGCCGAGGCGGCCGTTGATCTCGATGACGAGGGGCCCGCGATCGGTCAGCCGCAGTTCGCTGTGGGTGATGCCGTCCTCGATCCCGAGCGCCTGGTGGGCGCGGGCCAGGGTGCTCAGCAGCTCCCGGTCCGCCAGCAGCGGGTCGGCCGCGTCGACCAGGTGCCCGACCTCCTCGAAGTACGGCTGGTCGCTGCTGTGCTTGCGGGCCAGGAACATCGGCAGGTACTCGCCCTTGTGGACGGCGCCGTCGACGCTGATCTCCGGGCCGGGGGCGTACCCCTCGACCATCGCGCTCGCGCGGTAGGGCCCCGGATCGACCTCGCTCGCGGCCAGCGCGATCCGGAACGCCGCCTCCACCTCGGCCGCGTCGGCCGCGAAGACGACGCCGATGCTCGCGCCCATCGCCCGGGGCTTGATCACCACCGGGTAGCCGATCCGGTCGGCCGCCGCCCTGGCCTGCTCGACCGTGGTGGTCAGCTCGAAGCCCGGCTGGTAGAGGCCCGCAGCGGTGAGCTCGGCCCGGGTGCGCTGCTTGTCACGGCATCCGCGCACACCCGGTACGGACAGCCCCGGCACCCCGAACTCGGCGGCGAGCAGCCCGGCGTCCAGGACGAGCGGCTCGTCCCAGCACATCAGCCCGACGATCCGGCGCCGGTCCGCCACCTCACGGGCGGCCGCCCCCATCGCCTCGGAGTCGAAGACGTTGGCGACGATGATCTCGTCGAAGTAGTCGCGCTGCCAGGTGGGCTTCAGATTGTTGAGCAGCACCATGTCCAGGCCGGCCCCCCGGGCGCGGCGGCGGATCGGCGCGATCAGGTACTCCCGGTACACCTTCAGCCCGCTGCCGATGACCAGCAGGGTGCCCTTGCCGGTACTCATCACACGCCCCCGGTGGCGGTGGTGGTGGTCGCGGTCGTGGTGGGGGGTGTGTCGGCGCGGCGGGTGAGGAGGTCGGTGAGGATGTCGTGTGAGCGGTGGGCGAGGACGCTGATGAGGGAGTCGGCGATGCCGTGGGTTTCTTCGTTGACGCCTTGGAGGTAGACGGCGCCCCAGGCGGATTCGCCGAGGTCGACGCGGTAGTTGCGGCTGACGGTGACGTCGTCCAGGCCGACCCGTGCCGCGAGTTCCCGTACGAGGGCGGGCTTGCGGGGGTCGAAGCCGGTGCCCAGCACCACCAGGTCGCACCGGAGCGGCTCGATCTTGCCGCTCAACCGGTCCCGCAGATCGAGGACGACCTCGCCGCCCTCCGTCCGCGCACCCGCCACTTCGGTCATCGCGCGCACCTCGGAGCGCTGCGGCCCCACCATCTTCTGGCGGTACAGCATCGTGTAGAGCTCGTCGAGGAACGGCGGGGCCAGACCGGCGTAGTTCGTGAACCGCATCTCGTCCAGGAGCTGGGATCGGACCTCGGCCGGGCTGTCGTAGAACTCGTCGACGAAGGACGGGAAGAACAGCTCGTTGACGAACTTGCTGGACTGGTAGTTCTGCAGCCCGATCGAGCGCACCACCATGGTGATGCGACTGGCCGGCAGGTTCTCGTGCAGCGCGAAGAACATCTCCGCGGCGCTCTGCGCCCCACCCACGACCACGACCCGGACGGGCTGGTCCTTCGGTATCTGCGTGATCCGGGTACGGTACTGCGCGCTGTGGATCAACCGGTCCCCGGGGAGACCGGCGAACACCTCGGGGACGCGGGGGTCGCGGCCGCCGCCGATGACCAGGTCGCGGCAGCGGACGGTGTCGCCGTCGGTGAGCCGCACGCTCCAGCCGGACAGGGCGCCGTCCGCGCCGTACAGCGGGTCGACCCGGGCGGCGCGGGCGTCGTAGCGGATCCGCACCCGTTCGAGGGAGGCGGCGACCCATTGGAGGTAGTCGGAGAACTCCCAGCGGAAGGGGTGGAAGGTCCCCAGGTTCACGAACTCGTCCAACCGGCCCTGTGCGTGCAGGAAGTTGAGGAAGGAGAACCTGCTGGTGGGATTGCGCAGCGTGACGAGGTCCTTGAGGAAGGACACCTGGCTGCGCGCCCACGGCATCAGCAGGTCCCGCTGCCACTTGATGTCCGGCCCCTGCTCCAGCAGCAGTGTGCCGTCCGCCAACGCGTCGGATCCGGACTCCTCGATGGCCACCGCCAACGCCAGATTCGCCGGACCCGCACCGATCGCCAGAACACCGACTTCCCGGTCAGTCACTCTTCCCCCTCGATGTCGATTCGGACCATGCCGGCAGCGGCCTCGGCCCGCCGGAGCGCCTCGGTCGAGCTGTCCGCGGCGGCCATGACGATGCCCGCCCGGTGCCACGAGTGGCGCAGCTCCGGGACCGGGTGACCGGGCCCCACGGTGACCGCGGCCAGGAACACGCCGTCCACCTGCCGGGCGTCCTCGACCCCGTGCACCGCGGTCACCCGGCCCGGTGCGGCCGCGATGAACCGCACGGCCGCACCGCCCTTCGCGCGCCGGGGCAGCTCGCCCGGCAGCTCCTCGCCCTTCAGCACCGCGTAGTAGCTGCGCAACAGCTCCACCGGATAGGCCAGTTCGATGGTGTCGACGATGCCTCCGCCGGGCAGTCGCCCTGCGCACTCCACGAGGTACGCGACCCCGTCGGAGACGATCCACTCACCGTGGACGAACCCGTCCCGGAAACCCACCGCCCCGACCAGGCGCGCGGTCCGCTCCACGAGCAACTGCGCGAGCTCCTCCGGAATGTCGGCCGGCACGGTGTGGGCCAGCTCCACCGGGTGGGGCCCCGGGAACAGCTCCTTGCCCGTGACGTTGACGAACAGCGCGCCCCCGTCCCGTACGAGCATCTCGACGCTGTACTCGGGCCCCGCGACGTACTGTTCGGCCAGCATGGACAGCTCCATGGGCCGGTCGGGTACGAAGATGCCCTCGTCCTGGACGAGGCAGTCCGCCCAGGCCTGTTCGACCTCGGCCGCCTCGTGGATCACCCGGGTACCCACCGACGCCTGACGGTTCGCCGGCTTGAGCACGACGGGCCCCGACCGGCCGCGCAGGAACGCCCGGACGTCGTCCGGACCCCGTACGGGGACACTCACCGGGTTCGCGATGCCGACGGCCGCGCTGACCCTGCGCAACAGGGACTTGTCGCGCAGGATCTGCGCGGCGCCGAGACCGGCGCCCGGCAGACCGTAACGCTCCGCGAGCCGGGCGGCGAACGGCGTCGCGTACTCGATCGCCGGGACGACCGCCGCGGGATCGAGCTCCCGGTGGGCATTGAAGAACTCATCGGCCTTCCCCGCGAGGTGGTACTCCCACTCGATGAGGCCGCGTACGAACGCCACCCCCTCGATCTGGTCGTGCACCCGCCGCTTGCGGACGACGTCCGGCTCCTCCACGTAGATCACCGAGTCGTCCGGCTGGAACGCCCCGATCGCGGCGAGCGTGACGCCCACGAACCCGACCACCAGGACCGGTCGGGCCGGTCGGGCCGGGTGGTCCGGTTGACCCGGACGGCCCGGTTGACCCTGGAGGCCCGCTCCGGGCCGCTGCCCGCCGGTCACGAGGTACCCCCGACGACTTCCGCCTTTCCGGCGGGGTCCGCCTCCGGGCCGGTGGCGGCGACCGGTTCGCGTGGCTGTCTCACGCCCGCCAGGGCGAGCAGTCCGGCGACGGCGGTCACCACACCGCACAGCAGCCAGAAGCCGCTGCCGAGCTGGGTCCAGAGCCACACGCCGAAGAGCGGCGCGAGGGCGCCGGCCGCGCCGCCCACCGCCTGCATCGTGCCGATGTAACGGGCCTTCACCGCCTGGGGGAAGGTCGCCGGGTGGGCGAACATGCTCGGGGCGGCGATCATGATCCCCGCCACGACCAGCACCGCGCCCGCGATGGTGAACGCACCGGACCGGGAGGACAGTCCGTAGACGGCGAGACCGAGGGCCTCCACCAGGTGGCCGGTGATCACGCGGACGTGTTTCGGCAGTCTGCTGAGATACGCCGTGATCTTGAGCTCGCACGTGATGAGCACGACGGACGACACCGTGAGCACCGTGCTGTAGAAGCTGGTCGGGTAGTGGTCGGCGGCGAGCTCCAGCGGCAGGGCGATATGGCCCTGGGCGTAGGTGAGCGAGCCGAGCAGGACGGCGGCCAGATAGTAGAGGTACTTCCGGTCGCGCAGCATCGCGGCGTACCCCGAGGCCGTGCGCCCGGCCGGCTCGGCGGTCGCGGTCGCCGTCGCCGGCGCAGCCGCGGACGCAGCCGTTTCGTCGGCCGGTGCCTTCCCCACCTCGGCCCCGCTCCCGGCCTCCTCCTGGACGGGCCTGCGCGGCAGCAGGACGAAGGCCAGCAGGGCGTAGACCAGCGCGGTACCGCCGTCGATCCAGAACAGCAGGTCCCAGTCGACCAGGATCAGCCCGGCGGCTATCAGCGGAGCCAGGGCGGCGCCGACGTTCAGCGCGATGCGCATCATCGAGAACGCCATGACCTGGTACCGGTCCGGCATCAGGTCACTCAGCATCACCGCCGCCGCCGGCCGGTAGGCCTGGGTGAACAGGCCCGCGAGCCCGACGACGACGAGCAGCGGCCACAGCGCACCCGGCCCGCTCGACCAGGAGATCGCCGCCACCAGCGGGGCCGAGCCCGCCATCGCCGTCACGATCGTGGCCCGGGGACCGAACCGCTGCGTGAACTCGCCGCCCAGCATCGTGCCGAAGATCGAGCCCGCGCTGTAGGCGACCAGGGCCAGCCCCGCGGCGGCGACCGACATCCCGCGAAAGGTCAGGTACAGGACGAGGAACGTCTGGACGAACGCGCCGAGCTGGTTGATCAACACGCCGCCGAGGAGATAACGCACCGGCGTCGGGGTCGCCTTCAGCGCCTCGAACACACCGATCGGAGTGTCCTCCTCCGTCTTCTTCATGCCGCTCCCTTCATCAAGGCATCGACGATCCGCCCCGCGACGAGCGGAGCCTGACTGAAACCGGAGCCGCCGCAGGCCGGCCGCGACCACACGGCGGGACCCACCCGGGCCAGTACCGCGCCACCCGTGTCCGCGGCGGTCGCGTAGTGGCACTCCTTCACCGCCGCCACGGCGTAGCGCTCCAGGCCGGACAGCGGCGCCGCCTCGGCCAGCCGGGCCACCCAGGGCGCGTGGTCCTGCGCCGCTCCGTCCGCGGTGCTGCTCACTTCCCGGGACACGGTGTCGGAGCTGATCTTCAGGAGCGCGCCGCCGCCGGGGGGCATCACCCAGGCCCGCCCGTCCGCGCCGAGGCCGCCCGCGGCGGGGGCCGTACCCCACCACCGCGCCGCGTCCGCGGGCGGCCGCAGGTAGACCATGGTCTGGCGGTGCAGTACCACCGGATGTCCGACCAGGTCCCGGGTCCACGGACCGGCCGCCACCAGCACCAGGTCGGCGCCGAGCTTCTCGCCCCCGCTCAGCAGCACGTGCGCGGAGTCCACGTCGACCCCTGCGACCGGGCTGTACGGCCGCACGGTCACCGCTGGATGCGCGGCGAGCCACCGGGCCGCGGCCCGCAGCACCCGGTCCGCCAGCAGGACCCCGCCGTCGGCCTCCAGCACCGCCGCCGAGCCGGTGGGCCACCGCAGGTGCGGCAGGCGCTCCGGGTCGACCGTCCGTACGGGCACACCCGCGGCGGCGCCGGCCGCGCGCACCCGGGCCAACCGCTCCCGGGGCACGGCCGTGACCACCCCCACGCGGCGGTAGAAACCCGCGCCCAGCAGGGTCTCCAGAGCCAGCCACCGCCGGTGGGCGGAGATCATCCGCCCGGTGGCGTCCGCATCGTCCGCGCTGAGGGTGCGAATGACCCGGTGGTGATCGGACGAACTCGACTTCGGGTTGGGGACCGGGCCCCGCTCCAGCAGGGTCACCCGGTGACCCGAACGCGCGCATTCCACCGCGGTCAGCAGCCCGGTGACGCCCGCTCCCACGACGATCACCCGGCGGGAGGGGACCGCCGCCCTCACGGCCCCGTCTCCGCCAGCCGCGGCAACCGTACGGGCGTGACCCGCGTGGCGTCCGGCCGCGCGGGGACCGAGCGGTCCGGCAGTGCCTCCTCGGCCAGATCGATCAGGACCGGGGCCGCGCAGCGCAGGAACACCTCCACCTCGTGGCAGAAGTCGCCCGCGTCCGCGGGACCCACCTCCCACCGGTCGAGCCGCGCCAGTTGCTCGGACAGGGTGAAGGCCACGGAGGTCAGGCTGAACCGGCGCACGTCGTAGGCGGCGGCGAATCGTTCCAGCATGCGCCCGGCCGCCGCTCTGGACGACTCGGACACCGGCAGCGGCCCGCGGCCCGTCCACGCGGCGACCTTGTCCGCCACCCGGTTCCAGGGCTGTACCAGCCGGGTGCCGGTCACGTGTTCCAGGGCCGCGCGATTGAAGTTGGTGCGCTGGAAGTCCGGTCCGGTCGCGGCGAGATAGAAACGGATGAGGTCCCTCGGCACCTCGGCGGCCAGTTCCCGCCCCGTGACCACATGCCCGCGGCTCGTGGAGAACTTGTCGTGATCCAGCTCGTAGAACTCGTTCGTGACGAAGTGCTCGGGCAGCGTGTAACCACCCAGCGCCAGCAGCATGGCCGCCCCCACCACCGCGAAGGCGAAACCGGCGTCGGAGCCGAAGAAGTACGCCACCTGCGTGCCGGCGTCGGAGAACCACAGCTCGTCGTCGGCCGCGAGTACCGCCCCACGCTGCTCGGCCGCGAGCGCGGTGCAGTGCATGCTCCAGGCGATGGTCTCGGCATCCGCGTAGATCACCTGCCCTGCGACTTCGGGGAAGGGGGCGGGGATGCCCCAGGCGATCGGCTGGGTGAGGGGATAGTCCGGGAGCGGCCGGGACAGGATCTCCTCGATCATCTGGGCCAGGCGCGGCCGCATCGTCGCACCGATCCCGGCGAAGTACGCGACGAGCGCCTCGCGATGGTCCTCGAGCGGCAGCACCAGGACCTGCTGCTCCCGCAGTTCGACCGGATCGTCGGGGTGCAGGGTCGAGCGCGGTGAGATCAGGTCGGCCGACGCGATCCAGTGCCCGCAGTTCTCGCACAGCCCTGCGCAGCCTTCGGCGAGGCACACCGGGCAGCCACCGCGTACGTAGGCGTCGGTGAGGTACTCGCCCGTGCGCGGCGCGTACGGGAACGTGACGCCCTGGAGCCGGAGCTTGCCCCTGCTGTGCAGGCGTTCGAAGAAGTGCCGAACCGTCTTCACGTACCGGTCGCCGAACCGGACGAAGCCGTCCGGCTCGATACCGACGGCCGCCAGGGTCTGCTCGACCTGTACGGCCGAGCGGGTGCGCAGGTCCTCGGGCGGTACGCCCAGCCTGCGGGCGGTGGTCACGATGTAGTTCTGCGTGAAGTGCACGCCCGTGCCGAACAGTACGTCCTGCCCGGCGGAACGCGCGTACCTCGCACACACGTCCGCTGCAAGGAAGGGGCCGGCGAGGTGGCCGAGGTGCAGATCACCGTTCGCGGTCGGGCCGGGGGCGATCACCAACGTCCGCTTCATCAAGCCCTCCCGGTGGCGGTGGTGGTGGTCGTGGTGGGGGGTGTGTCGGCGCGGCGGGTGAGGAGGTCGGTGAGGATGTCGTGTGAGCGGTGGGCGAGGACGCTGATGAGGGAGTCGGCGATGCCGTGGGTTTCTTCGTTGACGCCTTGGAGGTAGATGGCGCCCCAGGCGGATTCGCCGAGGTCGACGCGGTAGTTGCGGCTGACGGTGACGTCGTCCAGGCCGACCCGTGCCGCGAGTTCCCGTACGAGGGCGGGCTTGCGGGGGTCGAAGCCGGTGCCCAGCACCACCAGGTCGCACCGGAGCGGCTCGATCTTGCCGCTCAACCGGTCCCGGAGGTCGAGCACCACCTCGTCACCGTCGAGGCGGGCGCCCGCCACTTCGGTCATCGCCCGGACGCTCGACCGCTCGGGGCCGAGCATCTTCTCCCGGTAGATCATCGTGTAGAGCTCGTCGAGGAACGGTGGCGCGACGCCCGCGTAGTTCGTGAACCGCATCCCGTCCAGGAGCTGGGATCGGACCTCGGCCGGGCTGTCGTAGAACTCGTCGACGAAGGACGGGAAGAACAGCTCGTTGACGAACTTGCTGGACTGGTAGTTCTGCAGTCCCATCGACCGGACCACCATCGTCACCCGGCTCGACGGCAGGTTCTCGCGCAGGGCGAAGAACATCTCCGCGGCGCTCTGCGCGCCGCCGATCACCACGGCCCGGACGGGCTGGTCCTTCGGTATCTGCGTGATCCGGGTCCGGTACTGCGCGCTGTGGATCAAGCGGTCGGCGGGCAGGCCCGAGAGGACCTCGGGGACGCGGGGGTCGCGGCCGCCGCCGATGACCAGGTCGCGGCAGCGGACGGTGTCGCCGTCGGTGAGCCGCACGTCCCAGCCGGACAGGGCGCCGTCGTTCGTGTGGACGGGGTCGATCCGGGCGGCGCGGGCGTCGTAGCGGATCCGCACCCGTTCGAGGGAGGCGGCGACCCATTGGAGGTAGTCGGAGAACTCCCAGCGGAAGGGGTGGAAGGTCCCCAGGTTCACGAACTCGTCCAACCGGCCCTGTGCGTGCAGGAAGTTGAGGAAGGAGAACCTGCTGGTGGGATTGCGCAGCGTGACGAGGTCCTTGAGGAAGGACACCTGGCTGCGCGCCCACGGCATCAGCAGGTCCCGCTGCCACTTGATGTCCGGCCCCTGCTCCAGCAGCAGTGTGCCGTCCGCCAACGCGTCGGATCCGGACTCCTCGATGGCCACCGCCAACGCCAGATTCGCCGGACCCGCACCGATCGCCAGAACAGCAACCTCCCGATCAGCCACACTTCCCCCTCGAACACAGAGATCCGACTCGCGGACAAGCAGTAGCGAGGCTAGATTTCCGCCGTTCCCGATCGATAGGGGAACTTGTCCCGTCGACTGGGGAATCTGGGGCGGGGGAACACCGCGGGACCGGGGAAGCGGTCGGGGCCGGCTGCTTGCTGCTCGCTGCTCGCCGGTGGCCGATAGGTCCAAACGGAGGGCGCGGGGCCACCTCTTCGGGGGAACCGGGCGGTCCGACCCAGGCCGAGAGGCCGTCAGCTGCCGAAGGAAAGGGCGACGGCCCCGCTCGGGGCCGTGCGGTGCTCCGGCACCGTTGTGCGGTTACAAGGAGAAGTCACGTGTCGCGTGTTCTGAAGAGTGCGGGTCTCGCTCTGGTGCTGGGCCTGGCGGTCATCGGCGGTGCGTCGTCGGCGTCGGCGGACGCCACCGCGGAGGGCATCGCGGCCGGCTCGCCCGGTGTGCTTTCGGGCAACCTGATCCAGATCCCGATTCACGTTCCGATCAACGTGTGCGGCAACAGCATCAACGTGATCGGCGCGCTCAACCCGGCCGCCGGCAACACCTGCATCAACGTCTGAGACTCGTGAACAGCGGCTCGTCCCGGCCGGAGGCTCGACCGGGACGAGCCCGCACGCGTCACCGCCCTCAGGGCCGCGTGTCGCGCTGTGCGTGGCGTGCGGCGAACACGGCCGGGTCCGGCCCTGGTGGGCCTTGTCGCGGTCCGGCTCGATGACTCCCTCGGCCGCCAGCCGCTCCAGCACCCCGTAGAACGTCCCGATACGCAGCTGCACCTGCCCCTCGGATTTCGGTCGGCCGGTCAGTCGGCCGGTCGCCGGGTCAGGGACCTCCACGACGAGGCCCTCCCACCGGCAGGACATCCGCAGCAGCCAGGCGCCCTCGTGTGGCGGACGGCATTGCCCAGCAGCTCGCTGCTCAGGAGGGAACGGTAGAGGCCGGCCGAGGGGGAGTACAACAGCTTCCCAGCCACCGGACCCGTCCGGCCATCGGCATTTCGGCTGACCCGGCCCACGTGCGAGGCTGGTCCCGCACCCGGGAGGAGACCACACGATGCACACGCCGAGCCGGCCCGAAGACCTCGAACACCCCGAACTGCTCTGGGCCAGGGCGGTGACCATGGCCATGGTGGACACCGCGTGTTCGACCAGCACCGAGTTCGCACTCGACGACGACGGCCTGTGGTGCCACAGCACCGGCGCCGACGGCTGGTGGCGGCTGACCGTACTCGACGGGGGACGCGCGGTGTTCTGCGGGCAGGACCCCGACGGCAGCCACACCCACGTCGGCGGCGAGCAGATCGATTTCCTCGCGGGCGGCCCCGACTGGCTGCCCTGGGAACTCCTGCGGGACGATGCCGCCGGCAACCTCTTCGGCTTCGTCTACTGGTGGGAGGACGGCGCCTGGCACCGGATCCCCTACCCGGACGAGGTGCGGGAGGACGGACTGGAGGGCGCCGCGGCCTGGGTCGGCGCGGACGAGGAGGAATACCTCGGACTGACCGTGTCCTCGTTCGACGTTCCGCGCCAGACGGAACGCAGCCTGATCGAGGCCGTCGCCCGGTTCGGGGCGCTTGCGCGGGAACGCAAGGCCGACGCGGCCGCCGTGGCGGCCCTGTTGGCGGCGGCCCACACCGAAGGCCGGCCGGCCCCGCGTCTCGACGCGGCCCTCGACTTCGCCACGCGCGCGGGCATCCTCGCGTAGGACGACGCCGGGCGCCGAGGCGGAGCACGGCAGGGCCGGAGCCCGTCCGCAGCGGTGGACACGGTGTACGAGCCGCACTCGGCTTCCAGCAGTGGGCGGCCGACGGGACTGTGCCGGGCTGCTGCCGTCGGGATCCGTTGCCCGGGGACGGCGGTACGAGCGCCGGCGCCGAGGGCCTTCCGGGCGTCCCCGGTTCCCGGCCGGGGAGGGGGCCGGGGACACGGGGTGTCCGGGTGCCGTACGGATCCGGGCGGCAGCCCGTCGTGCGGGCGAGCCTGCCGCATGACGCCTGGGGGAAGGGCGGCATGCGGCGGGGCCCGCTCCGGAAGCACTCCACCGCGAGGTGTTCGCTTCCGTATCCACGCGTCTGACCCGGTTTCCCACCCGTAAACGCGTTCTCCTCACGGAGTTCTGAAGAACTGAGAAGACGTCAGGGTCCGCCGTCCTCCCGCGGAGCGCCGACGGCCGGAGCCCACACATCGTGGCGACCGGCCATCCGGCCGTCTGATCGGGCGGCTCCTCAACCTCGGCGTCAGGAAGTACTCTCGCGAGCGTGGTCGAACACGATGCCCTCAGTACCACCCGCGAGGCCTACGACGCTGCTGCGCCCACCTATGCACAACTGTTCCGCGACAGCCTGCGTGACAGCCCCCTGGACCGTGCGATGTTGGGTGTCTTCGCCGAGGCCGTTCGTACGAGTGGGGTCGGCCGGGTCGCGGACCTGGGGTGCGGGCCCGGCCATGTCACCGCCCATCTTGATGAGCTGGGGCTGGCTGCGTACGGTGTCGACGTCTCGCCCGCGATGATCGAGTCGGCTCGACAGGCCTATCCGGGCCTTCGGTTCGACGTGGGCTCCATGGCCGCGTTGAACATCGCTGACAGCGTGCTGGGCGGCGTCCTTTCACGGTGGTCCATCATCCACACTCCGCCCCATGAACTCCCTTTCGTCCTCACGGAGTTCCATCGTGTGCTGGCACCTGGCGGCCACCTTCTGGTCGGTTTCTCGGCGAGCGATGGCCCGGCTCACCCGACGCAGGCCTTCGACCACACGGTCGCGCCGGCCTATCGCTGGTCGCCAGATCACTTCGCCGCGTTGCTGCGCAGGTCCGGCTTGGCCGAGGTGGCCCGGATGGTCCGCGAGCCGCAGCCCACCGACCGACGGCAGTTCCAGGAGATTCACCTGCTCGCACGCAAAGCCTCGTGATCAGGGCCGTACTGTCACGCTGCGCCCGCATGCGGACCGGGGCCCCGGGTAGGCGCGCCGCACAGTCCACCAGGGAAGAAGGTGCCATGAGCCCCGACCGACGACCCGACCTGCCGGCCCCCGTCCCGGAGAGCGAGGACCCGGTCACCCCCGACCTGCCCCCGCTCGGCCAAGCCGCGCCCGACCTGCCCGGGAGCGGCGCTGCGGACGAAGCGGCCCCCGAAGGCCGCCGCCTGGCGGAGGACACACGGGATCAGGAGTGCCCGGACGACGACGCGGCCGTGTCCCCTCCCGAGCCCCCGGACTAGGCCGTCTCTTCCGGATCTTGCCGGGCCCGCGACGCCCGGCACCGCACCCGGCCGCGTTGTCGGGGCGCCCGAGTACGTCCAGTACACGGGCGCCCCTCCGCCTTGCCGGGCACGGCACCGGACGCCGCGGACTCGGCCGACAAGATCCGAAAGAGACGGCCTAGTGCCGCATCAGACAACGTTCGCCCTGTAGTACCACTGGAAAACTCCTCGAACAGTCTCCCCGACGCGGCCGAGGATGGTCCCTTTCTGGCCTCTGATGGGTGCTTGGGCGGACACGGGGTCGGGGTCTGGAGGGGTTCCCTCCCTGCCTTCTCCGGGGGCCGTAACAGTCCACTCCAGCCGTCGTGATATGCCGCCTGACCTGGCCTTTCATGCCCGTCGTTCCTATCATTGGTCTCGGTCGAAAGGGGGGCCGGATGGACCGGACCGTACGCACCGTCGAGGACGTTCTCGCACTATTGGACGGGCTCTTCACCTCTGAATCCGAGGCCGGCCGCTTGGCGACGGGCGACGGAAAGGGCTTCTGGGACCGCTTCTATGCCGACCGGTCAAGGCCGGTCCCGTTCTTCGTGTCCAAGCCGGACGAGAACCTGGCCGCCTATCTCGACCAGGGCCTGATCGCTCCCGGTCGGGTCCTGGACCTGGGGTGCGGGCCGGGCCGGAATGCTCTGTACCTCGCATCGCGCGGCTTCGAGGTGGACGCCGTCGACCTCTCTCCCGTTGCCGTCGCCTGGAGCGAGGACCGGGCCCACGAGGCTGGAGTCGACATCCGCTTCCTGTGCGGTGACGCTTTCGCCCTCCCCGTCACCGAGTTGAGCGGCCCGTACGACCTGGTCGTCGACTCAGGGTGCTTCCACCACCTACCGCCGCACCGCCGCGTCAGCTACCTGGCCCTCCTCGACCGCGTCCTCGCGCCTGGCGGCCATCTCGCACTCACCTGCTTCGCCGCCGGCGAGGCGGGAACGGGGTCGGAACTCGCCGACGCCGACCTCTACCGTGAACGCGAGTTGCAGGGCGGCCTCGCCTACACACCCGAATCGCTGCGCTGGATCTTCTCTGACCTGGTAGAGGTCGAACTGCGCCGCATGCGTGAGGAACCGCCCGAGTCAGCACTGTTCGGCGTGACATTCCTGTGGACCGCGTTGTTCCGTCGGGGCGCGGCTGCGTCAGGCGACGCTCGCCCTGTTCACGACCCCGCGTAGGCGCTCGTCCTGGACATGCTTGTTCCGCCAGACGATGTTGCGGCGGATCACGCTTCCCTGCTCCTTGTGGCTGGCGTGGTCGGTGCCGTCGAGGTGAAGTAGCGCAGGGCGGTGAACTGGGCCTCGATGCGGTTCAGCCATGAGGAGTTGGTCGGGGTGCAGGCGATCTCGACGTTGTTGGCATCGGCCCAGTCCGCGACCCGGCGGCACCGCTTCGTGGTCAGGTGCGGCGAGTAGTTGTCGCACACGATCGCGATGCGCTTCCCGATGGGGTGCAGGGAGCGCAAAAGGAACGACGCCTCGAAACCACCGCCCCGACGAGGAACTCGGCCGCTCCCCGGGGCGGCCTGGCCTGCAAGATCCACCTCGCCGGCGAAGGGCGGCTGCCGCCCGCTCGCCCTGCTGGTCTCCCCGGGCCATTGGGGCGATGCACCCCAGTTCACCGAAGTGCTCGCCCGGATCCTTGTCGCCCGACCCGGCGGCGGACACCCCCGCACCAGGCCGGACCACGTCAGCGGCGACAAGGCGTACAGCTCACGCCGCAACCACAGCCACCGGGCACACGATCCAGAGCCCAGGGACCAGCGGGCCGACCGCAAACGCGCGGCAGCGAGGGCAGCCGGCTCACCGGCTTCGGCAGCGCGCTCTACAAGCGCCGCAGCGAACTCGAACGGACCGTCAACCGGCTCAAACACCACCGGGCCGTCACCACCCGCTGCGACAAACGTGCCTACGTATTCCAGGGGACCGTCGTCGCCGCCTCGATCCGCCTCTGGCTCCGCCCGTGATCCGCCGAATGGCTACTTGCCCGAGCCCGCAGCCGAGGGTGGTACCTCAAGGACGAAGAAGAGGAAGCAGGGTTTGGTCGAAAGGGCGTGGAAGTCGTCGGGGAACAGCTCACGGGCGGCTGGGTCGGGTTGCGGCTCGCTCATGACGGAAAGGCGGAAGCCGGCGGTGGTGAAGGCCTCGGTCATCGCGTGCAGCGGCTTGCGCCAGAACCTCATCGGGGCGGACTGCCTGTTGAACGTCCAGTCGAAGGTATAGCTGGTGGTCGCGAAGTAGTCGGGCCGGGGATCCTTGATCGTGTAGGCCACGAAAGGGTGGTCCACCGACGCGATCAGTCGGCCGCCGGGCCTGATCACTCGCCGCAACTCGGCCAGTGTCGGCCCCCAGTCCTCGAGGTAGTGCAGCACCAGCGACGCGACCACGTCGTCGAACGCACCATCGTCGAACGGCAGGGGGTCGTTCAGGTCGACCGTGTGCAGGGCGACGTCATCGCCCAGCCGCCGTCTCGCCAACGCCAGCATCCCGGCGCTGGCGTCGATGCCGGTGACGACCGCGCCGCGGTCACGAAGCGCGGCGGACAGCGGGCCCGAACCGCAACCGGCGTCCAGGACCTGACGGCCGGCCACGTCTCCGGCGAGGGCCAGCATCGCGGGCCGCTCGTAGTACGCGTTCACCAGGCTGTTCTCGTTCTCCGCCGAGTACGCCTCAGCGAAACTGTCGTAGTCATTCGGCAGGACCGGGTCTGCGGGCTGGGGGAGACCTTCTGGCAGGTTGGCTAAGCGTTCCATCGTCGCAGCCTAGTAGTCACATGATCCGCCGGACAGGCCTTAGCGAGCGTGAGCCGGCTGCGGCCGCCACCCGGACCTACCGTGGCGGCGGGACCGGGTCCACGAACAACCCTTCGACGCCCGCTCACCTCCCTGGAGCTGTTCCACACTGTCTTCGTCCTCCTGAACGAGGAGGTACTTCAACGGAAAACTTGGTCCCACGCCACGTGATCTGCGATGCGCACCCAACCCTCGAACCCACGAGTGACCTTCGCGCCTGCGATACGGACCCTCCTCCCGGACCGGGCGAGGCGATGGGCGCTGGAGGGAGCAGCGGCCGGGGCATGTTGACGATCAGTCAGTACCGGATGGGCGGTGCTAGCCCACCCGGCCCTCACGGCCCGTGATCTCCTGCGGGTCGCGGATCATGAGGGGGAGGGTGCCGTCGTTGGCGAGGGAGGTGGCGCGATCGATGATCGACTGGTTCGAGGTGTGGAGATGGAAGCCCAGCTTGCCCCACGCGAAGACGTCCGCCGAGTGGACGTGGACCTGGTAGGGGACGGGTGCGAGGCCGCGGCGGAGGAGGTCGCAGTTGAGGGCCTCCTGGCCTTCGTTCGCCGCGAACTGGCTCGTGCGGACCCAGCCGATCGGCCGGTCCGCCGGGCCGGGCTGAGGTGCCGCGACCCGCAGGGCGTCCAGCTGGTCCCGGATCGAGGGGAAGTGGCGGAGCGTCACCGGTTCCGGCAGAGCCGCGTCGAGACGGGTGCGGAGCTTGTCGAAATGATCGCCCCCGAAGAGGAACACGATCGCCCGGCCCTTCTGCCCGGCAGGCAGCCGGTTCAGATGCTCGACGAGCTGCGCGATCACCGTGTCGTCGCGCTTGGAGTCGCCGGAGGCGAGACCCGGGGTCGATTCCACCACCATGTTCGGCGCCGACGGGATGGGGCTGATGCCCCGTTCGACGACGAGCGTGACCTTGGGGTGCGAGGACAGCCGCCGGATGATCTCGTCGCGCCGGTCACTGTCGTACCGCGTGTTGTGGTGGGTCTCCGTCACGAACACCACGAGCCGCTCGCCGGCGGGTGCGCCGTGCAGGGCGAGCGCGCTCACGTCCTCGATGTCCACCTGGATGATCCAGTTGGTGGGGTGGTCGATCGTCTGCTGGATGGGCATGCCCCTGCGCTCCATTTCCTCGGATCCGGTGCGTCGTGCATGACGTTCCGGGGCCGAGCGGCGCCGCCCCCGTTCGCGCCGCCCTCACTCTGCTCCCGCCCGGTCCGTCGGACAAGTGCGGGCGGGGCGGCAGTGGTTGCGCGCAGGGGGCGTGCGGTCACGGAACGATCGGTCGGCGGCGCGCGATGCGCCGCCCCGGCCGGGCGGGAGCACGATCCGGCCCGTCATCCATCAGCGAGGGGTCGCCCGGTGCGCCCACGCGCGGTGGCTCCGGCAGTGGCCGGCGCTCTACTGAAGATTTCAGGGTGGGGTCGGTGGGTTGATGGCCAGACCGGTGGCGGTGAGGCAGCTGTCGACCAGGTGGGGCCGGAGTTGGATTCTGCGTAACTCGCGGCGGAGTGTGCGGTCGAGGTCGTCGGGTGTGCCGAAGGCGGTGTTGGCCGTCGCTCTGCGCACGAGTGACCAGACGGCCTCGACCGGGTTCAGGTCTGGTGCGTATGCCGGGAGGCGGATAGTGGTGAGCCAGTCGTGCTCCGCCTCGTACCGCTTCAGCCCGGTGGCGAGGTGGGTGTTGAGATTGTCCCAAACCACCACGATGGGGCCGTCGAGCTGGATGTGCGCACGGACCAGGAGGTCGCGGTAGTCCTGCCAGGAGAAGCTCCTGCGGGCGCCCTTGAGCAGGAGATGGTTGCGGGGACGGTGAATGAGACGGCTCTTCTCACCGGGTTTGTAGCAGCACAGCGCGGCGACCGAGGTCCGGCGGCGGGAACGGCCGCGGACGCGGACGACTGGGGTCTGCCCGCATCGGCCCCAGGTGCGGGCCCGGGGCGGAGTCATCGAGAAGCCGGCCTCGTCCTCGAAGACGATCCAGGCCCCGGACGCCGCCGCGAGACTTTTACCCGTGGCCAGACCTCCTTCTTCCACAGTTCCACCGCGTGCTCGTCACGCTCAAGGGCTCTGCGGGCGGGTGCCTGCCAGGACCAGCCGTGCCGTTTCAGCAGCCGCCATACCGTCGCTACCGACAGGCTCACCCGCAGACGCCGGCGGATCAGCGTCTGGACCCGGGCCAGCGTCCAGCGTTCGTCGTCGAAGCCGTGCGCCGACGGGCCCTTGCCGAGTTCCTCCTCGAGCACGGCGAACTGGGCATCGGTGACGGTCGGGGCGTTTGCCGGACCCGTCGAGCGCAAGCCCTCCATGCCGCCCTCGCGCCAGGCACGACGCCAGCGTTCCACCGACCTCACACTCACCCGCAGATCCTTCGCGATCACCGCGGTCTTCTGACCCGCCGCGAACCGCATCCCGGCCTGAAGCCGGATCCCCTCACGAAACGCCCGACGCTCAGCGGTCAGGCCCCCACCCTCTGCATACCTCACCTCACCGGCATACCGCAGGGATCATGAACCGTCACTACCCGACGACAACGCGAAATCCTCAGTAAGCGTCCGAGCCACGGGGAGACGTCTCGGCGCGGTCGGACTCGCTACGCAGAACACAGAATTCATTGCCCTCAGGATCGGCGAGGACGGCCCAGCCCACGCCGTTGGGCTCCCGCCGATCAGCGACCAGGGTGGCTCCGAGAGCCAACAGCCGCTCGACCTCCTCCTCGCGCGAGGTCGTCGGACGCAGGCACAAGTGGATCCGGTTCTTGACTGTCTTCGGTTCGGGCACCTGGTTGAAGTACAGCAACGGGCCCTCCGGCAGCATCACCTGAGTCTCCCGGTCGCCCGGTCCGTTCTGCGGATGCAGCGGACCACCGGTCACTTCACTCCAGAACCGGGCCAGCTCATAGGCATCCGAACAGTCGATCGCCACGTTCTGCACTACCGAAACCATGCAGCTCAGCCTGCCTCAGCACCGAGCATTGCACCACCGGAATTGCGTCCGGGGCCCACCCGCCCTTGCCAAGCCGATGCGGGGGCGGGTGGACCAGGTCGTCGCCATCGTCCTTCCCGCCCCCGCCCCCGCCCCGCCCCCGTACCGGCGGTCGCCCGGCTACTTGGCGGCTACTTGAGCGCCGAGAACGCCTTGGTGAAGGCCAGCGGCTGCTGGAGAATCGAACTGCACGTCGCGTCGGCGTGGTTGACGGCCCCGGCCGCACACTGCTTGTCGCGCGTGGAGGACCACATGGCCAGGCGGCCGATTCCCTTCGATGCCGCGAACTCCACGAGCTGGGTCGCGTCCGCCACCGTGAAGATCTCGCTCGTGACATCGTTCACGCCGATCATCGGCGTGACGGCCACGGCCTTCCACGCTGCCGCGTCGGAGAGCCCGAGCACGCCCTTGATCTGTGCCTGCGTGGCCGTCGCCGCCTGAATGGCGTACTGGCCCATGTCCCCGCTGTACGCCGGGCCGTAGTCCATCGCCATGATGTTGACGGCGTCGACCCGTACGCCGTTCTTCTTGGCGTCGGCCAGCAGCGCCACGCCCGGCTGGGTGAGGCCCTCGGGCATCACGGGAAGTGTGAAGGCGACGTCCAGGCCCGGGTGGGACTTCTGCAGCCGGGCGATGGCCTGCGCGCGGCGGGCGTTCGCCGCGGTGTCCGGCAGGGCAGCTCCCTCGATGTCGAAGTCGACCTTGGTGAGCCGGTACTGGTCGACGACCTTCCCGTACGCGGCGGTCAGCTCGTCCACGGTGGAGCAGTTCAGGGCCAGTTCGTGTCCGGCGGCCCCGCCGAACGACACCCGAACGTCGCCGCCCTTGGCGCGCAGCGCACCGATCTGGGCGGCGACCTTGTCGCTCGCGAGGTCCGTCACGCCGCCCCACAGCGGCGCGCAGCCGCCGCCGGAGGTGATGAAGGCGAGGTGGAACTCCTTCACGCCGGTCTTCGTCGCGGTGTCGAGCAGGTCGTACGCGGGGTGCAGCGAGGTGTCCACGTACGGGGCGAAGCGTGCGCCGCCGCCCCCGGGCGCGGGCGTGGAGGTGGGGGCGGTCGCCGTGGGGGAGGGCGACTTGGTCCCGGTCGGTGCGGCGGACGTGACGGGCGCGGTCGGTGCCGGGCTCGCGGTGACGGTGGGCCGGGTGGTGGGGCGCCCACTGGGCTGGGCGGTGGCACCCTGGTCGACCGAGCACTTCACCCCGTTGATCAGGCACCCGGTGGGGTCGCCGAGGGTGCCGGTGCCACTCGCGACGAAGCCGACGGTGACGGAGGCGCCGGCAGCCAACTGCGCGTTCCAGGCGGCGGGCTTCACGGTGACGCGGCGACCGGAAACGGTGTGGGCGCCGTTCCAGAGCGAGTCGATCTTCGTGCCGGCCGGCAGGTCGAACTGGAGGGTCCAGTCCGACTGCGCCTGTCCCGTACTGTTGGTGATCACGTACTGGCCGGTGTAACCGCCGCTCCAGGAGCTGGACTTCGTGTACACGGCGCCGACGGAGGTCGCCTGTGCGGTCCCGGTGAGTGCGAAGGCCGCCCCACCGATCACCGCCGCGGCCACGATCGCGCCCGTGACCTTCGCCGTACGACTCGTCCTGCGCCGGTGCCCGACTGTGCTGCCCATCGCGTGCCTGCCTCTGTGTTACTGGGGAGTTGGGGATCCGTGCAGCACGCTAGCCGCACCGAAACGGACATTCGTTCGTTTCGGTGCGCCCCCGATGACTCTTAGGTTCCGCTTAAGGGAGAGGAAAGAGGCACATCAGGAAGGGGCTCCGCAGAGCCCTTCCATTCCCAGGGTTCTGGCTCTCCACCGTCCAGGAGGGTCCGTGCGGACCCGGCTTCTGTTGTCCTCGGTGGCTCCCCGATCGGCACCCCGAGCGCTGCCGGTGACGTTCAGGCCCCGGGGCGCCTCCACGCAGCGGTTTGCTCCCCTGCGTCAAACCGGGCCGCCCAGCACCCGCTTGACCTGCGCGGGTCGATGATGGAGCGACTAGTGCTCCACACGTTCCGCTTGAGGCGGCGGTGGGGAGGGGCTACGGAAGCCGGGCCGGGCCCGCGGCGGCCTGCCGGCGGACCTGTACCCGACCTCCTCGGCCGACAGGGCATGCGGGAAAGCCCGAAGGACGTTCCCGGCCGGAGTGGAGCCCGCTCCGTTCCTCCGTTCCCCGGAAGCGGGTTTCAGCCGTGCGTGGCGTCGATGACGCAGAAGCGGTTGCCGTCGGGATCGGCCAGGACCACGAAGTCGGGGTCCTCCGGGTAGGAGTCCCAGTCGACGTGCCGTGCTCCCAGTGACACCAGCCGAGTCACCTCTGCCTCCTGCTCGGCCGCGTCCGCCGCGTACAGGTCGAGGTGGACGCGCGGGTGCTCCTGTACGGGCGTGACGCTGCGGCCGAGCGCCAGACCCGGCCCGCTCCCGTCCGCCGGGACCAGGACGGTCCAGCCCTCGTCCACCTCGCCGTCGCGGGGTACGTAGCCGAGCGCCCGGCTCCAGAAGTCCGCGGCCCGCCGTACGTCCGAGGCGCCCATGACGATCGTTCCAAGGGTCAACATGATCTGATTCTGGCAAACCCGGTCCCGGTCCCGGTCGTGGCTACGGAGTCACGGGTCGTCCGATCGCCACCATCGCCGCGTCGTCGTCCAAGGTGTTACCGGCCGCGTGCGCGAGCAGATCCGCGCACACCCGGTCCAGCAGCGCCTGCGGAGCCAGGCCCGACCACGCGGCCACCCGCTCCGCCAGCGGGTAGAAGGTGCCCGCCCCGTCGCGTGCCTCCAGGACGCCGTCCGTGTACAGGAGCAGGAGGTCACCCTCGGCGAACGCGAAGGTCTGCGCGGTGACGGCCGAGGCCACGAGCCCGGCGAGCCCGAGCGGCGGCGACGGCCGGGAGACCGCCAGCTGGACGGCGCCGCCCGCCCGGAGCACGAGCAGCGGCGGCGGATGGCCGCAGCTGACGAGGTGCAGCACCGGCTCGGCGTCGGGGATCTCCAGGACGGCAGCGGTCACGAAGCTCTCGCCCTGGTCCCCGGCGCCGTCCAGGTCCGTGGTGACCGCCGCCTCCAGGTAGTTCACCAGGCCCGGCAGCCCGGCCTCCTGGTGCGCGGAGGCCCGGAAGGCGCCCAGTACCAGCGCCGCGTCCCCGACCGCCTCCAGCCCCTTGCCCCGGACGTCGCCGATGATCAGCCGCGTGCCGGTGCCCGTGCCCGTACGGGCGGCGGCGTACAGGTCGCCGCCGATCTGGGCCTCGGCCGCGGCGGCCAGGTACACGGAGGCGACGCTCAGCGGCCCGATCCGGTCGGGCAGCGGCCGCAGAACCACCCCCTGGGCGGTCTCCGCCACCGAGCGGAGCTGCATCACTTCCTTCTCGTGCACCTCGCGCAGGTGGGCGAAGAAGGTCACGAACACCGAGATCATCACGAGCGCAACGATCTGGAAGGTGTGGTTCAGGTCGGTCAGGCTGGTGCGCGCCATCGCGACCACCACCTGGGCCAGCACGGCGACCAGACCGACGAAGCCCGTCATCCACGGCCCCGCGAACGAAGCGGTCACGGCCGGAGCAGCGACCAGGAACGGCCCGAGGTGCACGTCGGGCGGAGCGAGCACATCGACCACGGTCACGAGGGCGATCAGCGCGAACGGGACCGCCAGCTGCGCGGTGCTGACCTTCGCGGACCGGTGGTGACGTGGGTGCGACGGCCGGAGTTCCATCCCTCCTGCATACACCGCACGGCGATCCGGGGCCCCGAAGCCAGGCCGTCGGGGCCCCGCCGGTATCGGACCGGGCGCCGGTTACGGACGGCGGCGGGGCTTGCCGCTCTGGCCGCTCCTGCCGCCCTTGGCCCCCTTGGGGCCGCCGGAACCACCGCGGGGGTTCTTGGCCGCCGGCTTTCCGGACGCCGACCTGCCGGATCCCCCCTTGCCACCCGCTCCCGCTCCCGCACCCGCACCCGTTTCCGGGCGCTTGCGCTTCGCCTTGGGCTGCGGCGGGGTCGGTGCGCGGCCCCGCGTGCTGTTCACGGTCCGGCCGCGGACGATCCCGATGAACTCCTCCACCAGGTCGGTGGTCTCGTCCTGCGGCCACGACAGCGCGACCCGCGAGGCGGGCGCGTCCGCGACCGGCCGGTAGGTCAGGTCCTTGCGGTGGTGCAGACGGGCGAGCGACTGGGGGACGACGAGCACGCCCACCCCGGCCGCCACCAGCTCGATCGCGTCCGCCGTCGTCGCGGGGCGCTCGATCGCGGGCCTGCCCGGCAGCTGCTCCCACTCCAGGGTGTCGTCGAGGGGGTGGAACACGATCTCATCGGCAAGATCCTCGACAGACACCTCGTCCGCCGCGGCCACCAGGTGATCCTTGGGGATCACCACCACCGTGGTCTCGGTGTAGAGGGGGATCGCGCTGAGGTCCGTACGATCCACCGGCAGCCGCACGAATCCGGCGTCGGCACCGCCCGCCCGCAGTACGCCGAACACCTCGGTCGGAGACACCGCGACCAGGGTCAGCGGGACGTCGGGCAGCCGCTCGTTCCAGATACGCACCCACTTGCTGGGTGTCACCCCGGGGACATAAGCGAGCCGGAACGAATGGGGTACTTCCGAGCCTGTCACCCCGCAAGGTTACCGGTCGTGGTCGGAGGTAGCGCACACGCTCGATACTCTTGACACCATGACGTCGCACCAGAACACCCAGACGATGAAGCCCGCGACCGCGGCGAAGAAGCTGGGCGTGTACCTCGAGGCCACCCCCGCAGAGTTCCAGGAGGGTGTCGTCTCGCGCAGCGAATTGAGTGCGCTCCAGGCCGATCCGCCCCAGTGGCTGACGGAGCTGCGCGCCAACGGTCCGCACCCCCGACCGGTGGTGGCGGCCAAGCTCGGCGTGTCCATCGCGGGCCTCGCCCGCGGCGGGGTCACCGAGCCCCTCACCACGGAGCAGATCGAAGCGCTGAAGCAGGAAGCCCCCGAGTGGCTGCAGCGTGAGCGCGCCACCCAGGCCGAGGTCCGCAAGGAGACGGTCCGCATCAAGGAGATGAACGCGGAGCGGGCCGAGAAGGCCCGCGGCCAGAACTCCTGACCTGCGGCTCCACCTCCCGCCAGGCCTGGCTTCCCCATGGGGAGCCGGGCCTGACGCCTTCCCACGCCGGTACGCCCCCGGGCCCCGCCGGCGTCCCCCCGCCTCGCCCCGCCTCGCCCCGCCGGGTCGGCCGACGTTCCCCGGCCTCGCTCCGCCGGGTCAGCCGACGCTTCCGCCGTCCGACCGGAGCAGCCGTACCGCACGGTCGAGCCGGGTCCGCCTGGCCTCCGGCGTGAGCGCCTGGAGCAACGGCAGGATCACCTGGTAGCGCCCGGTCCGGTCGAGCGCCTCGAACGCCTCCCGGGCCTCGGGGTGCGCCTCGAAGGCCGCTGCGAGATCGGGTGGCACCGCCGCCGTCTTCTGCGACTCGTAGGCGTGTGTCCACCGCCCGTCCGCCTGCGCCCTGCGCACCTCGGCGAGCCCGGGCTCACGCATCCGCCCCGCGGCCGTCAGCTCCGCGACCTTGTCCACGTTCACCTGTGACCACAGGCTCCTGGGCCGACGCGGCACGTACTTCTGCAGGTAGTACCGCTCGTCCAGGGCACGTCGCTGACCGGAGATCCACCCGTAGCACAGGCCGATGTCGACGAGCTCGTCATCGGTGACCGATGCGATGCCCGACTTCTTCTTGGCCAGCTTGATCCACACGCCCTCGTGGCGCGTGTGGTGCTCGGCCAGCCACCGCTCGAACGCCTCGGCGTCCGCGAAGCCGATGATCTCCACCCCGCCCAGTTCCTCCATGCGCGCACGCTACCGCCCGCCGACCGGGCCGCACTCCGTCGACACGGCCCGGAAGCGGGGCCGGAAATCACCGGTGCGGCCTCCAACGAGGTCCTGAGCGTGTGGAGTTCGACAACCGCGATCGCGGATCGGCCCGGGGGTGTAAGCCCGGGGGCCGATGTCCGGCCCCGGGGCGGCTGAATACGGTCACGCCATGGACACACCACCGAAGGACAGCAAGAACGCCCGGGCCACCCGGGCCACACGGGCCACCCGCACCCCCGAGATCACCAGCTCCGAGGAGAGCGTGAAGGCCGCGCAGACCACGCGGAGTTCGACACCGGGGCCGCGGGCGGCCCTCACGGCCTGGGGCGGCGCGGTCGTCTACGCACTCGTCGTGGGCCTGCTGATCGGCGGTGTCCCGTACGCCGCCGGACCGCTCCTCGGAGCGGTGCTGCTGTTGGCCGTGACCCCCCTCGTCCCGCTGCTGCGGCGCAGGCCCCTGGCAGTACTGGGCCTGACCCTCCTCGGCGGCATGACCGTCGCGGCAGCCGGCAGGGATGTCGGTCCGGGCCGGTTGCTCGTCTTCCTCGCCTCGGACCTGGTCCTCGGTCTCATCGTCGCCACGCGCCCCCGCCGGGACGCGGTCATCGCCCTCGTCACGGTGTCCGTCGTCGAACTCCCGGCCGTCGGGATGCTGTCGCACGGCTACGACCTGACGAGCACGGCCCTGATCGCGCTCCTGTCCCTGGGCGCCGTCTACATGACCGGCCTGCGGTTCCGTGAGCGCCGTGAGCACACGGCCGAGCTGCGCACGAAGCAGGTGTCCGAGGCCGTGACCGCCGAACGGCTGCGCATCGCACGCGAGTTGCACGACATGGTCGCCCACAGTGTCGGCGTCATCGCCATCCAGGCCGGTGTCGGCAGCCGCGTCATCGACACCCAGCCGGCAGAGGCCCGCGCCGCCCTGCGGGCCATCGAGGCCACCAGCCGCGAGACCCTGTCCGGCCTGCGCCGAACCCTGGTCGCGCTGCGCCGGGCGCAGCCCGACGGCCCCGAGGGGGAGGCTCCGCTCGGACCCACCCCGGGGATCGCGGACCTCGAGGGGCTGGTGGCCACCACCGCCGACGCGGGCGTGCTGGTGGACGTACGGTGGGAGGGGCGGCGCAGTCAACTGCCGCCCGAGATCGACCTGTCGGCGTACCGCATCGTGCAGGAGGCGCTGACCAATGTGGTCCGCCACGCGGGCACCGGGCACTGCCGGGTCACCATCGGCTACGGGGAACAGGAGCTGACCGTGGAGGTCGTCGACGACGGGCGTGGTACGCCCGACGGCATGGGAGGTACGGGATTCGGCCTCATGGGGATGCGCGAGCGCGTCAGCCTGCTGCACGGCCGCTTCAGCGCCGGCCCGCGGGACGGCGGCGGCTTCCGGGTCGAGGCGGCGCTGCCGCTGCCGGTCACCGCGGCGGCGCCGGACGGACTGCGATGAGCGTCCCTTCCGCGGAGGCCGTCCGCGTCCTGCTCGTGGACGACCAGCCGCTGGTCAGGTCCGGCCTGCGGGTCCTCATGGCCGACACCGGCGACCTGGAGGTCGTCGGTGAGGCCGGGACGGGCGGGGACGGCGTCCGCCTCGCCGCCGAACTCCGCCCCGACGTGGTGGTGATGGACATCCGGATGCCGGGCATGGACGGCATCGAGGCCACCCGGCAGATCACCGCGGGGACGGAGGCCGTCAAGGTGCTCGTGCTGACCACCTTCGACGAGGACGACCACGTCTACGGGGCGCTGCGCGCCGGTGCGAGCGGATTCGCCGTGAAGGACATGGCCGTGGAGGAGATCCTCGCAGCGATCCGGGTGATCGCCGCGGGGGACGCCCTGATCGCGCCGGGAGTGACACGACGGCTGATCGCGGACTTCGTCCGGGCGCCGTCCGCTCCCGCGGCCCCGCCCCGGGAACGGACGGCGCAGCCCCTCGCGGGGATCACCGAACGCGAGCGGGAGGTCCTGACCCTGGTGGGGCGGGGCCGTTCGAACAGCGAGATAGCGGCGGAGCTGTTCATCTCGGCGGCCACGGCCAAGTCGCACGTATCGCGTCTGTTCACCAAGCTCGGCGCCCGGGACCGGGTTCAACTCGTCATCACTGCCTACGAGATGGGGCTGGTCTCACCGCCCCGCTGAGGGGCCCGGGCGCCGCGGCAGGCGGCCGCTGAATCGATTCCTCAGGCGGTCACGGTCTCGGGGCGACTCTCGTCCCGGCGCCCGGGGGAGGCGGCGGAACGCGAGGAGAACAGCCCGTCCACGGCAAGGGCGCCGGGGCCGGTGAACACCAGCAGGAGGAAGGCCCAGCAGAACATCGCCGAGGCCTCGCCGCCGTTCTGGAGCGGCCACAGAGCTCCGGGCTGGTGCACGGTGAAGTACGCGTACGCCATCGAACCGGAGGCGACGAAGGCGGCCGCCCGCGTGCCGAGGCCCAGCAGGATCAGGGCGCCGGCGACGAGCTGGATGGCGGCGGCGTACCAGCCGGGCCAGGTGCCGGTCGCGACGGTGCCGCCACCGTGCGCACCGCCGAGGACGCCGAAGAGGGATGCGGCCCCGTGCGAGGCGAAGAGCAGTCCGGTGACGATCCGGAACAGGCCGACGGCATAGGGCTGGGCATGGTCGAGACGTGCGTTCATGGGGGGAGGCTCCTTCGGTAGGGGACGGGTCCCGAAGTCGTGCCGAGGCCCTCGAGCGAGGGCGAGCCATAGGTTAGGTAGGCCTAACCGGGCTGACAAGCGCGACTTCAGGCCACCCGCCGAGGGCGTCACGACGCTACCGCGTGCCGGCAGGGTCGCGCGGCGGGCGCGCGGGGCTTGCGGGCAGCGGGGGGTTTGCGGGGCGCGCGGGGTTCCCCTCCTCGGCGGCGGTGGGCCGCGTACGCGTCTCAGGGCGGGGGAGGGGTCGGGGACCCGCCGGTCCACTCCCCTGTGACGGACCGGCAGGTCCGCGTCTGAGTCCGAGCCTAGGACCCGCCCGGATCCCCGCATGTGCATCGCGCGCAGGTTTCCTTGATCTTGCGTGCAAGGGGTTTGGGCACCCGGCCGTGTGGTTCCCCTGCCGGGCGGCCCTGTCCGCTGGCGTCCCGCGGACCGTTGGGGTCCGCTGGAGGCGTGAGCATCCTCCCTGGCCATGACTGGTGGAACGGACTCCCGCCCGCGGCGGGAGCCGCCGTCATGGCCACCGGCATCATCTCCGTGGGCCTGCACCTGACCGGGCACGAGGCGGTGTCACTGGTCGCGCTGGTCGTCGCCGGGGTGCTGTGGCTGGTGCTGGCCGCCGACTTCGCCTCCCGGCTGCTCAGCGACCGCGGGCGGTTCCGCGCCGAGGCCGACACGCCGTGTGCGCTGACGGCCGTCGCCGCCACCACCATCATCGGGACCCGGCTCTCGCAGCAGGGCTGGCAGACGGCGGCCGCCGTGCTGCTCGCGGTGGCCGCACTGTTGTGGCCCGCCCTGCTCTTCAACGTCGTACGGCACTGGCGGCGGCGCATGCCGGGAGCGGCCTTCCTCGGCTGCGTCGCCACCCAGGGGCTCTCCGTCCTCGCCGCCTCCCTCGCCGATGCCGATCAGCAGGACTGGCTGGCCCGGGCGGCGCTGGTCACGTTCTGCCTCGGGCTGCTGTGCTACCTGGCGGCCCTGTTCCGCTTCGACCTGCGCGAGGTGGTGGGCGGGGCGGGCGACCACTGGGTGGCGGGCGGTGCGCTGTCCATCTCCGCCCTGGCCGGATCCAAGCTCACGGCATCACCCGTATGGACCGGTTCGGCGCACACCACCCTGCGTACCGTCACCCTGGCCCTGCTCGCCCTGTCCCTCGTCTGGTACGTCGTCCTCCTCGCCGCCGAACTGCGCCACCCCCGGCCGCGCTACGACATCCGGCGCTGGGCGACCGTCTTCCCGCTCGGTATGACGGCCACCGCCTGCCTCTCGGTGGCGGACCCGGCCGGGATCGCCTGGCTGCGCCCGCTGGGCGAGGTGCTGCTCTGGATCGCCGTGGGCGCCTGGCTGCTGACCTTCTCCGCACTGGTCGTCTCGCACCTCACCGCCGGGCGCGCGGCGCCGGGCCGCTGACCGACGACCGCTGGCGGCGCCCACGCGCCGAGCCCGTGCGCCCGCGCCGTGTGGCGAGGGCGCCGGCACCTCAGTAGGGTCCCGGCATGGCGTACACATTCCAGGTGACCATCGACTCGGCCGACCCGCACACGCTCGCCGACTGGTGGGCGGACGCCCTGGGGTGGGAGGTGGAGCCGAGCGACGAACCGTTCATCCGTGGCCTGATCGAGGCGGGCCACGCGACCGAGGACGAAACCAAGACCCACCGCGGCACCCTCGTCTGGAAGGCGGGCGCCGCGATCCGCCACCCGGAGGGCCTGGAGCGCGCGCCCCGCGTCCTCTTCCAGCTGGTTCCCGAACCCAAGACGGTCAAGAACCGCGTCCACTTCGACGTCCGTACGGATTCCGACGACCCGCAGGCCCTGGTTCAACGCCTCATCGCCAAGGGCGCCAAACACCTCCACGAGGGCAGGCAGGGCCCCAGCGTGTGGACGACACTGGCCGACCCCGAGGGCAACGAGCTCTGCGTCTCGCACTAGGAGCTGTCCGGCCGGTCATGTGACGGCCTCGTGGTCGGGTTGCTGTCTTGAGCATGGGGCGGGCTGATCGCGGCGATCGACGGGATTCTGCACCGAGTGCGGACCCAGGCAGTGGCGATCCCTTCGACAAGGCCGGCTGCAAGCAGCTGAACACCGTCGAGCGCCGCATCGACAAGCTCGAACAATGGCGCGGACTCGCCACCCGCTACGACAGGACAGCGACCATCCACCGGGCCGCCCGGCGGGAGCGGCGCAGGGAATCCGACCACGCGACGGCGGCGGCACCTCGCACCTGCACCCCGACGCCCCCACCCCTCCTGGAACGGCAGGGCGACACAGGCGGACGGGCGCCCGTCGGCGCGGCAGCCGACGACCATGCCGAGGCTGCCGCCTGGCTCAGCAGCCCGACCCCCGACCCGGCCGCCTGGACGGCCCCCGCCGGCCTCTGCCGACCAGGGCCGCACCTCCTTGCCCCCGAACGTACCCGCCGCCCGGAGGCCGGCGGTCGGCCGGCCATGCCGAGTGGGTTCTCGGGGCTGCAGTAGGGGCAGGGATCGACGCCTTCGGCGAACGGAGCCACCACGGCGGTGATCGCGACGGGGGCGGCGGGACGGGAGGCGCGAACGCTCTCGTGGGAAGGCGACAAGTACGGGGTGAGGCCGCTACGACAGGTGGCCGGGGAGGGGAACGCGTGTGAACGCGGACGAAGACGAACTGCTGACCAGGTCGGCCCGGGAGACCGACGCCTTCGAGGCGCTGGTCGTGGGGCTGTCGCCGCACCTGCACGGCTATCTGGCGCGAAGAGCGCCGAACGCGGCGGACGACCTGCTGGCGGAAGTGTGGCTGCAGGCCTTCGCCGGGCGCGCCGGCTTCGACGCGGCCCGGGGCACGGCCAGGGCCTGGCTGTTCGGCGTGGCCCGGAACGTCCTTGCGGGTCACTGGAGGCGGCTCGGCCAGGACCGGTCCGATCCGCATCCGCCGGAACCGGGCAGCGACCCCTGGCAGGCCGTGGACCAGCGCCTGGACGCCGCGGCCTGCGCGCCACTGCTGCGCGAAACGATCGCCGGCCTGCCGGCGGTGGAACGCGAGCTGCTGCTGCTCGTCGCCTGGGAGCAGCTCACCCCCACCGAGGCGGCGGACGTGGTCGGCATCCCGGCCGGAACGGCCCGCTCGCGGCTCCACCGCGCCCGCGGTCGCCTGCGGACCGCTCTCGGTACCCCCAACTCCTTGAGTCTTTCTGGAGAGATGACATGACGGACCGCACGACAGACCCCCTGGACCTCTTGGACTTCCCCGGCGCCGACCGGCTGCGCGCGGCCGGCGTGGTCGCCGCGCCCGGCCCCGCGGTCGTAGCGGCCGCTCTGTCGGCCGTACGCTCCGCCGAGTCGGCGGAGCGTGAAACCGCGCCCGGGACCGTGCCGCTGCGGCCGCGACGCCCCGGGCGGCGCACCCGCAGGCTTCTGGTGTCGGCCGTGGCGATCGCCGCGATCGCGGCGGGCGTGAGCGTCTACCCGGTCAGCGGCCTGCGGGGGTCGCCGCCCGCGGCGACCGCCAGCGCCGCCGACTTCCTGCGCCGGGTCGCCGCGACGGAGGCTGCGGACACGGCCACGGACGCGCCGTACTGGAAGGCCCACATGCTGGACGCCTACTGGGGCGATCCCCACTCCACGCATCTCGAATATTTCGAGACGCCGTTGGTCAACGACTCGAGTATGTGGGTGTCGTCCGACGCCGTGTTCTCCCAGAAGGGAGCCGACGGGGAGATCGTCAAGACCATCGGGTTCACGCCGCATTGGATCACGCCCGTCAAGGGCGCCCACAGAGAGGGCCTCAGCTGGGAGGAGGTGAAGCGGCTTCCCTCCGACGCCGAGGCACTCAAGGTGGTCCTGGAGGACTTCTTGCCCGGAGGTCCCGGGTCGGACAGCGAGGCCGATACGTTCGCGGCCTACATGGGCACCCTGAACCACCTGCTCGTGCTCGCGCCCCTCGAACCACGTCAGCGTGCGGCCGTGTACGAGGTCCTCGCGGACATGCCGGGGCTCCGGCTGGTCGGGCCGGTCCAGGACAGCACGGGCCGCGCCGGGACCGCCGTGGAAGTGGACACCCGCACCTCACGCATCCGCATGATCATCGACCCCGGGACGGGCGGACCGCTGGAGACGACCGTCCGCTACCGCGGCGGGAAGTACGACGGGAAGATCGCCAAGCGCTCGACCATCCTGTCGGCCGGCCCCCAGCAGAGCATCCCCCCGTACCAGGAACGACCGCCGAAGGGGAGCGCGCTGCCCGATCCGAGCACACCGGCTCCCTAAGGGTGTCCGCAACGTAGCGTCGGCACCCGGAGGGCGTGGCCCGCGGCGTGTCACTGAGGTTGGACCGAGCACGCTTGTCAGAGGAGTGCGCTTTCCTGTCCGTCATGGACCTCACGCAACCGATGCTCAACGAGCTGCTGGACCGGATCGACGCCCCGGGTGGTGTTCTGCACCTGTCACTGGACACCGACCCGCACATGCTCGTGGACAGGCTGGCCGACCGTTACGGGGCACCACGGACCCTGGTCCTGGACGGCTTCACGGACCCGACCGTGGACGAGTCCCGTGGCGCGGCTCTTCTCGCTGTCCTCGAAGGCCGGGGCGAGACGATTCGGGCATGGGCGTACGGAGGTGAGTGGATCGGCGCCGGCACCGCTCGGGACGAGCAAGGGGTCGTCCGGCCGGTGCTGGCGGCCGTGCCGCGGCGGGTACAGGTGCCGGCTGCAGGGGGGACCGGCCGGGACGAGGACTGGGTCGAGCGGCTCGTAGCCATCACCGCCTGGGCCTCGCCCCCGCAGCGGCCGGACGTCGACTGGGCCCAGATCGAGGCAGAGGTGGGCACGCGCCTTCCCGGCGACTACAAACGCATGGTGGAGACATTCGGGGAAGGCGCCTTCGACGGATACCTCACTCTCAACCAGGAGCCGTGGACCCACCTCCGCGAGGACGGCCTGCTCATCTGGGCAAGCACCGAGCACGAGAACCTGTACTGCTGGCGGACCGACGACAGCACCGACCCGGACAGCTGGTCCGTCGCCATCCGGACCTTCGACGACGACGTGGCCCCCTTCGACTGCTCGGCCGCGGAGTTCATCTGCCGCATCCTCCTCGACCCGCACCATCCGTTCACGATGGCCCACTACTTCGACACCCACTGGTTCATGAACTACCGCGACAACGAGTGACCCGACGTGCCGCCATCGGTTGCGCGGGCCCGATGAGTGCGCTGTGCCAGGTTCATTCGGGCGCAGCGGCTGACGGCCCGGCAGCCGGTCCGACATCGATGGCAACCGGCACGCCCGGCCGGACCGCAGCGCGGACAGCCTCGATCACCAGCCTTTGGTCATCTGGCCGCATTGCGGTGAGCGGGAGCTTGAGCTCGGGTTCGCCGGCCTGACGACAGCGGATCACGTACCCGTGGCGCCCCATGTCCTCCACGTCGACGCTGTCGAGGTCGGCCAGCGGTAGCCGCCGGATCGTGATGCCCCGGCGCACGGCGACGCACCCGTCCGCCACCGAGACGGAGACAGTCCAGTACAGGACGAAGACGAAGACAGTGGCCGCCGCCCCGAGCACCGCCGCCCCGCAGCTCCCAGCACCCGCCTCCGCCCTCGCCCGGCCCGCGGCCGCCCCGGCACCGGAGCCGGCCTCCGGCGCCGCACCGCGCCGCGACGGCGGGCACCCAACCGTCGTCATGCTTCCGCGAACGCTTCCCGTACAGCAGCATCAGGCAGCAGACTCACCCTCACGGCCTTCGTCGTGGCCACGTGCGCACCTTGGTCGGAGCACATGGTCAGACGAAGGCCGCCCCAGCGTCCGGCGAATGCCCAGCTGGGCCACCCGGTTCGATACGCCGTTCGAAGTCAGTCAGGCAGCGCCACGGTGAGATCCACCTCTACGAGCTGTCCGGCAAAGCCCAGCTGGGCAACGCCCAAGAGCGTGCTGGCGGTGGTGAACGCCGGCCCCAGGGCAGACTCGGTGAGCCGACGCCATGCGGCTCCGAGAATGTCCCTCTCGTCGCTCCGCACGTAGATCACTGACCGCACTACGTGTTGCGGCTGGGCACTCGCCGCGGCCAGCGCAGTAAGCGCGTTGGCGACCACCTGGTCGACCTGCGTCTCGAGGGAACCGGCACCGATGAGGTCACCGTTCCGATCAAGCGGGCACTGTCCCGCCAGGTAGGCCGTACGCCCTGCCTCTACCACCGTGATGTGGTGGTAGCCGGGCGTCTCATGCAGCTGCTCGGGGTTGATGCGGGTGATCTTCTCAGTCATGTCCGCGAGTCTGCCCAGCGTGGTGCCGGCACGCACCGCAATTTCCCCACCGGCAAGCACTCCGCAGCAACCTGAGGATAAAGAACAAGCTGAGTCCCGCGGCCGACCGGCGGCCAGTCCTCGACGAGCGACGGCGCGGGCCCGTCCACGGCACCAGCCGGCGGGAAGGACCGCGTCCATTGCGCTGCCGTGGCCCGCACGGGCCGGCGGTCGGCGAGGTCCGGCCGAGGACCGTCGTCCAGATCTGACCTACGAACCCACCACGCTTGCACCGTCCACTGGACCGGCTCGGCCGGGAGCGGTCACGGGATATGGAGACTGGTGGTGTAGACGTCCGTACGGTTCTGTGGTGCGTCGGAGTGGGTCTCGGTCAGTACCGCCCGTACTCCCTTGCCGTCCGCCACCAGGCCTTGGTAGTCGCCGAGGAAGTAGCCCCCGGCGAACGGTGCCTGCAGCCAGTCGAAGACCCGCGAGATCCGTCGTTCGGAGCGGCGCCTCACGTCTCCGTGCGGCAGCGTGGCCAACTGGTAGGCGGTGGGCAGGGTGGTGGTGTCGCCGGGCTCGAGGAAGCGCAGGTCGTAGTAGGTGAGTGCGACTGTGCCCCGTTCGTCCACCGCGATCGACGGGGAGAAGGCCGGCACGCCCTGCGGGCTGATCAGCTCGGGGGTCCCCCAGGTACGTCCGCCGTCGGTGGAGCGCACGAGCTGGACGGAGTCGAAGCTTCCGCCGGAGAAGTCCGAGCCCTCGTAGGCCATGTACAGCGTGCCGGTCTTCGGGTCGACGGCCGGGCTGGGCAGAGTGGCCCCGGCGCGCAGCGTCTTGGTGGGGTCGTTCGGATCGACCTCCGGTACGGAGGTGTCCCGGGCCACGGTGATCGGGGCACTCCAGGTCTCTCCGGCATCGGTCGAGGTGACCACCGCGTAGTGGGCCTCGGTGACGGTGCTCAGGTCGCCGGAGTAGGTGATCCGGTCGAAGAAGTCGTACAGGGTGCCGGTGCGGCGGTCGACGACGATCACGTGGCCGATGGTCTGCGTGTTGGGCACGGCGCTGGTGTCGACGAACGGCCGGGCCCTGCTCCAGGTGCGGCCGCCGTCGCGGGTCAGGGAGATGTAGCCCGGACCGTCGAGCGAACCGGGGCCGGGTGGGTCGTTGTCGAGGCGGTCCCAGACCTGGTAGGCGGTGCCCTTGCGGTTCGGGTCGGCGGTGAGGGAGGGCTTGTCGTTGAAGAACGGCTCCTCGTCGACGTGCGTGGTGGTGAGGTTCTGCCAGGTGCGGCCGCCGTCGCGGGAGGTGGCGGCCAGGAGGGCACTGCGCGTGCTCCTCGTGAAGTCCACGCCCTCCCCGCCGGCGTAGACGGTGCCGTCCGGTCCGGTGCTCACCCAGGGGTCGGAGGCCCGTTCGAAGTCCGCGCCGCCCGGTGCGCACAGGCTGAACGGCAGCGTGCTCCGGTGGAAGGTGCGGCCGTCCGTGGTCCAGCTGGCCACCAGGCCACGGGCGGCCCCGTCGTTCCAGCGGTCCTGCTGGAACACGGTGACCACGCGCTTGGGGTCGCGCGGATCGACGGACAGGTACGGCTCGACCTCGGTGCCCGGGTAGACGACGCTGTCGGGGGACCTCGCACCGATGGTGCAGTCCGCGTACGGGTCGCCGTGGGACACCCTGATCAGCGGCGCACCGTCGGGGACGGGGTTCCGGTCCGCCGCCGCGGGAGTCGCGCCGGTGACCGTGGCCAGCAGGAGCGCGGCGGTGGCGACAGCGGTCGGGGGCAGGAGGGCGCGCATGTGGGATCTCCTCCGAGGGCCTGGGCGGCCGGGTGCGGGACCGCCGTCGTAGGGGCGGCCTGGGGCGCGGAGGGGTACGGAATACGGGGGGTGGGCGACTCCGCTTGATCCTTTTCGGCGTGGTGGGTGGCGCTCTTGATGGGCCGAACGGGCGGATCGTCCGGGCGGATCGGGAAGAGCGGGACCCGGTCTCGGCGGGATCGGGTGCCGGCCGGTTTCGGGGCTGCCGGACGGGTGCTTGCGGTCCTCCGGGAGCGCGACGCATCCCGAGGCCGCGAGCAGCGAGACAAGGAGTTCCGGCGGTGGACGAGCCGGAGCGCGACCGCCTGCTGCACATCGCGGGCGGCCGCGGCACCACCCTTCCCGGCCACCCCGCTGTCCGGCGCACCGGGTGGCCAGGTGGCCGGTCTTCGTGCTGCGGTCCCGGGCACTCAGGGGAGGAACGTCACTGCCGGGAAGGCTGGGGACGGCCCGTCGAGCAGGTGTTCCCGACGGTGGCGCAGGTGCTCGTCGAAGAAGGCGAGGGGGTACGCCTGCTGGATCCGCACCGCCTGATCGGGATCGAGGGTGCCGATCACGTCCTGGAGCTGCTGCCCGCTCCATCCGAGCAGCTTCGCCACCTGTGGGAACAGGGCCTCGTTGTCGCCGTACGAGACGTGGGCGGCGCCCTGGGCCTGGATGTTCAGCCGCCAGCCCCGTAGGAGCGACCAGAATGCGGCGGCCGCGGGGTCGGTTGCCCGGGTGAATGCGGCGGACATCATCATGAACGGCCGGTCCAGGTCGCCGGTCAGGGGCGGGTTCATCTGCATCGGGCCGTCGAGGCTCAGCCCGGCCCGGATGCGCTCGTCCGCGAGTGCGGCGCAGGCGGTGGCGGTGGCGCCCTTCGACCAGCCGAACGCGCCCATGCGCTGCGGGTCGAGAGAGCCGAGCAGTCCGGCCGGCAGCTTCCTCCGGGCGACGTCCGGATTGCACCCGGCGGCGAGCTGCTCGACGCAGTCGAGGACGAAGCGCAGGTCGGCGGCGAAGTCCCCGGGCATTGTCGGCGCCTGCGTGTCGCGGAGCGGGACGGCGACCCGACCGTCGGGGAACTCGGTGTACGTGTCGTACTGGTGGGCCACCGTCACAGCCGCGTATCCGTGGCTGGCGAGCTCCTGGACCATGACGGTGTGGTCGCCCTGGTGACTGTGCGCGCCGTGCGAGAACACGACGACGGGCAGCCGTCGGCCCGACCGTCGCACCGGAGCGCCCACGTGGCCGGCCGTCAGCGGCCCCAGGGAGGCCAGAGCGCTCAACCCCGCGTCGGCGAGGAACGCCTGAAACGCGCCGGCCGGCATCCAGGGCGCCACCGGGTACCGCTCGACATCCCGGGCCGGGTACCAGACGGTGGCCATCAGTTCGCGGAAGTGCCCGGGGCCCGCGATGTCGTCCGGACGTGACCGGTCGACGAGGTGCAGCTGGACCGTGCCCACCGGGTGAGGCCCGGTCGGCACAGGCAGCGTGAGCCGCGTCGAGGCGGGGGCGACCGAGGCCGAGTCCGCCCACGCGGGGCCGGCGACGGTGGCAAGAGGCACCGCGGCCCCGGCGGCCAGCGCGGTTCCCAGCATGCGGCGGCGCGTCATGCCCTTCCGGCTGATGAACGGCGTAGTGGTCATGGGTTCCTCCCGTGGTGACGGATCGTCAACCGTGCCGCGACGGCCAGTCCGTGGGCACAGGGGAACGCTGTCACGTGCCCCTCCCGCGCAGCATCGGCCCACAGGTCTACAACCTGGGGCCGATGTGGTCAGCGGTGTCATCCGGTTACGAGGCTGTCCCGATCACCTCGGGCTCGCGTGGGTCCACATGGGGCGGCGTCGGGCTCCGCGGCGAGGAGACCGCGTGGCTCACGTGCTCAACGTCGTACGAGGCCGGTTCGGGCTGCCGTCGGCGAATGACGACAGGGTCGGCCCGGCAGGCAGGGGCCCCGCGCACCACGATCCGCGCACCGGATCCCGCACGTCACCCAGTGGTCGTCGAGAAGATCCAGCAGCCCGAAGGCCAGCCGTACTTGCCCCGCCATGTCCAGGCCCTTTTCGGTGAACACCTCGCCGGCCCGGACGTCGCCCACTCGTCACCGCCACTCGTCACCGCCACTCGTCACCGGCCTCGACGATGCCGCACTCGGCGAGCCACCGCCGTGCTTCCCGTATGGCTTGCACCTCCACACGAAAAGCACGACGAGTCAAACGGCGGGGTACGGTCACCAGTTCGGATATCCGGTGGGCCGGTGTGGCACTTCGAGGGAAGATCCACTGGTCGGTTCGGGTGGGGCGTGAGGGTTGTGATGAGAGACGTGGTGCTGGCTGGACGGTACCGCCTGGCCGAGGAGCTGGGCCGGGGCGCGAGGGGGGTGGTGTGGCGCGGCGTGGACGAGCGGATCGGCCGCCCGGTGGCGGTCAGGGTGCTGCCGCCCGCGTACGGCGAGCCGCAGGCGTACGAGCGGCTGGCCGCCGAGGCGCGGGCGCTGGGGCGGTTGCGGGACCGGCGGGTGGCGGAGCTGTGGGACTACGGCCAGGCAGCGGACGGCACGGTGTACGTGGTGACGGAGCTGGTCGACGGTCATACGCTGGCACACGCCGCCGCCGGGGGCCCGGCCGAGGTGGCCTGGGTGCTGGGCTGGGCGTGGCAGGTGTGCCAGGCGCTCGAGGTCACGCACGCGGCCGGCCTGGTCCATCGCGGTATCAGGCCGACGAACGTGATGCTCGCCGACGGCGGCGCGGTGAAGCTGCTGGACACCGGGATCGCCTGGGCGGTGCACGACGCCGGGCGTCGGCTGCGGCCGGTCCCGGAGGGCGGCGCGACCGGCGTGCAGGCGTACATGGCGCCTGAGCAGCTGACCGCGCCCGCCGCCGCGCCCACCATCGACACGACCACCACCACCGCGCCCGCCGCTGTGGACGGGCGGGCGGACCTGTACGCGCTCGGCTGCGTGCTCCACCGGCTGCTCACCGGCGCGCTGCCCGCCCACGGCGCCGCCGACCGGCGGGTGCTGCCGCCGCCGCCCTCCACGCTCCGGGCCGGGCTGCCCGGTGAGGTGGACGCCCTGGTCCTGGCCTTGCTCGACCCCGACCCGGCCCGTCGGCCGAACGACGCCACCGCCGCGGCCGACCGGGTCACCGACGCGTGGCGGGCGTGGACCCGCGACTGTGACCGCGGCCTGTTCGCGGCGGCACCCCGAACCGGCGCCGCGAAGGCGCCCGCCCCGGGGTGCCTGCCCGCCCTGGAGCGCCTGGACACGCTGGCCGGCCAGCTCCGCAAGCATCCGATCTGGGACCGGCGCATGCCGCAGGTCCGCGAACTGCGGCACCTCGTCGAAGACCTCGCCCAGCTCCCGGGCGGCCCTCTCCACCGGGCCGACCTCGGCGGCCTTCCGCTGGACGGCGCGCAGCTCAGTGGCGTGGACCTGGCCGACGCGGACCTGACCGACGTGAGCCTGACCCACGCCGACCTCACCCGCGCGAGCCTGACCGGCGCGATCCTGCACAACGCGTGCCTGCACTTCGCGGACCTGAGCGACGCGAACCTGGCCGAGGCACACCTGACCTGCACGGCCCTGCCCCGGGCGATCCTGCGCGAGGCGAACCTGGCCGGCGCGAAACTGAACGAGGCGTACCTGTACTGCGCGGACCTGAGCGGCGCCCACCTCGGCGGAGCGAGGCTGCCCGACGCGGACCTGACCTGTGCGAACCTGGCCGGTGCTGACCTGCGCGGCGCGTACATGTACCGGGCGAACCTGAACGAAGCGAACCTGCACGAAGCGGACCTGGCCCACACGTACCTGCACCACGCGAAGCTGAGCAGGGCAAGCCTGCGCAAGGCCGACCTGAGCGGCGCGGACCTGAGCGAAGCGACCCTGTACGACGCGAACCTGGACCGCGCGAACCTGACCGGCGCAACGTTGACCGGAGCGGACCTGAGCGACGCGACCCTGTACGAGGCGACCCTGCACGACGTGGAACTGACCCGTGCGACCCTGACGAAAGCGAACCTTCTCGGAGCGAGACTGACCCGCGCGAACCTGGCCGAAGCGCGCCTGGACCGCGCGGACCTGTGCCGGGCGAACCTGGCCGACGCGAACCTGACCGAAGCCGACCTGAGCGGCACGGACCTGTGCCAGGCGAACCTGACCAGGGCGAACCTGACCGACGCGAGAATGACCGACGCGAGGATGAGCAGCGCCGACCTGACCGGCGCCACCCTGTGCCGAGCGAACCTGTACGACGCGGACCTGCTCAGCGCACAACTGAGCGGCGCAGACCTGAACGGCGCGGACCTGAGCCGTGCGGACCTGCGCCTCGCGAACATGAGCGAAGCAGACCTGACCGGCGTGAATCTGTACCGCGCGGACCTGACCGGCGCACAGCTGAACGGCGCGGACCTGAGCGGCGCGGACCTGCGCCTGGCGGACCTCACCAGAGCGGACCTGACCGGCGCACATCTGACCGGCGCGGACCTGACAGGAGTGCGGTGGTCCCAGGAGACACAGTGGCCCACCGGAGTCACCTGTCCGGAAGGACCTCTCCCTCAGAGCGGTGACGCCGGCCGGCCTTCCTGAACCACCGCGGTGCCCGGTCGACAACGCGGCGGGATCGAGTGGCGGCCACACCGGCCGTACTCAGTGAGGCGGCTCGAGGCGAGGCCTTCAGAACGGGCGGTGGACGTGGCCTTCGGTGCCCGCCCGGATTGCGCTGTTCAGCTCTTGCGGGCCAGCGGTTGCCCGGCGAAGCTCACCCCTGCAAGGCCATGGGCCATGAGGTTGCGAATGTTGCCGTGGTCAGTGTCGTTCGGCGTCGCCAGCACGCTGCGATAGTGCTCACCGAATGCCAGCAGCGCCTCCTGGCCGCTCAGCCCTTCCAGCAGGGCCAGTCCCAGGGTCTTGCAGGAACCCTCGTTCTCACCTGCGGCATTTTCCAGGTCCCCGTTACGGAACGCCTGTGGCTGATAGGCGTAATGCGCGGTGATGAAGGCCAGGGTGGCGGCGAACTCGTGCTCACCCGACGCGAGGCTTGCCCGCAGCGAGTTCAGATCAGTCATGATGCTTTCCCTGGGTTGAGCAGACGGTCCGATTGCCGTCCGTGACCGGATGACGATACTTCCTCGAAGCCAGCCGGCAAGAACCGGGCCACATGTCGGAATGAGCGGCATCTCCGCAGGTCACGATGTGTGTCTGTGTGACCCGCCGAGAGCCGGTTTCGGTCGGGGCCATCGGCCGCGAGGGCGGTGCTGATCAGCAGGCCTGTTGCCGTCCCGTCCTGTGCGGCAGGGAGGCTCGGTCGTGTGCCGTGGCAAGGTCGGACGATGCATCCTTGGAGGATCAATGTGGCGTGAACTCGTGGAGCAGTACGACGACGTCGATGCAACAGACCCTGCGTCCGAGCAGGACTTGCTCGATGCGGAACGCCTGCTGGGAACAGCCTTGCCAACCGGCCTGCGAGCACTGCTTCTCGAATCCAACGGTGTGATGGACGAAGACGGCACAGATGTCATCTGGGGCGCGGAGCAGATGGCCCGGACCAACCAGGAGTTCCGGACGAGGGAGGATTTGAGGGACCTGTACATGCCGTTCGATGCTCTCCTCTTCTTCGGGGACAACGGTGGTGGAGACCAATTCGCCCTTCCGGTTTCGCCGGTGCGTCCTGATGTCTTCGTATGGGACCACGAGAATGACAGTCGGACTTGGGTGGCATCGAGCATGGAGGAGTACCTTCGAAAGGCGCTCGCGCAACCCGGTGAGGACTGGTATCGCTGACCGGCCGGTCCTCGATCCAGCGATAAGGAACACCCCGTGTCCTTCCGTTCGCCGTACGGTGGGCGGAGCCGAAAGACTTCCTGCTTCATAGGCTCGCTTGCCGCGTCCGGCGGACCAACGTCTTGCGAATCGTCTCGAATGACCTCGGCCTGTGGGCAGTTGCTTCGTCCCTACCCACACGCCACCTCCACATGATCAACTGGACAGCTCCTGGCGGCCCGCGACTCGCAGGGCCTAACGTTGATCCATGATCAAGATGCTGTCACGGGTGGAACTGTGCCCGCTCGCCCTTTCCGACCAGGACGAATTCTGCGCGCTCGTGCGGGCCAGCGTCGAGCTGCACCAGCCATGGATGCAGCTCCCCACGACCGCGGAGGAGTTCCGGGTCTGGATGCGCCGCTTCGACGACGGTGCCAACCTGGGATTTCTCGTCCGTGTCCGGGAGACGGGTGCGGCCGCCGGCATGGTCAACATCAACTCGATCATCCGGGGCCGGTACCAGGGCGCGTCCCTCGGATATGCGGCCTTCGCCCCGTCCGCAGGGCACGGCTACATGACCGAAGGTCTCGCCGCCACCCTCCAGTACGCCTTCACCGACCTGCGGCTCCACCGGCTGGAGGCCAACATCCAGCCGGCGAACAAGGCGTCTCTGGCCCTGGTCCGGCGGCTGGGCTTCCACTACGAAGGGGTTTCGCCCGCGTACCTCTACATCGACGGCGGCTGGCGGGACCACGAACGCTGGGCCGTCACCGCAGCGAGTCCCTGGATACCGGATCCGTCCCTTCCCTCTCGGTAGGGCGACTGCCGCTCGCCGGCCGGGGCCGGGGCCGGGGCCGTGGCTGTGGCCTTGTGGCTGCCCCGGTAGGCGCACACCGCCTCCTGCTCCGCCCGATCGACACGACGCCCCCGGAGGGTGTGCACGGCACCGCACCCCGCGGGCCATACCGGCCCGATCCGATGGAAACGGCCTAGGCTGCCTCCGTGAACGTCATCCTCTTCGGGGCGACCGGCATGCTCGGCCGGGGCGTCCTGCGCGAGTGCCTGCGCGACGACTCGGTCGAGAGCGTCCTCGCCATCGGCCGCACCCCGCTCGGCGTCAGCCACCCCAAGTTGCGCGAGTGCGTCCAGGACGATCCGGCCGACCTGGTCTCCGCCGGGGTCGATCCGGCCGCGTACGACGCCTGTTTCTTCTGCCTCGGCGTGTCCTCCGTCGGCATGAAGGAGGAGGCGTACCGGCGCGTCACCTACGACCTGACGCTCGCCGTCGCCCGGCCCCTGGCCGCCGCCAATCCCGGCATGACCTTCGTCTACGTGTCCGGCGAGGGCACGGACAGCACCGAGCGGGGCCGTTCCATGTGGGCCCGTGTCAAAGGAAAGACCGAGAACGACCTGCTCGAACTCCCCTTCCGCGCCTACATGTTCCGCCCCGGCATCGTCCAGCCGGTGCGCGGGGTGTCCTCCAAGGCCCGTATCTCCCGGATGTTCTACGCGGTCCTCGGCCCCCTCGTTCCGCTCGTGCGGCGGGTCGCGCCGAACCTCGTCATCACCTCCGAGGCCTTCGGCCGCGCCATGATCGCCGTCGCCACCCCCGGCACCGAGGTACCCGGCCACATCCTGCGTCCCGCCGACATCAACCGCCTGGGTGCTGCCCCGACCAGGCATAATTGACTACCGGGCACACCCTCCCGCGCGTGAGAATGAGCCATCTCAAACCGGGAGGACCCCATGAGCCAGGAGACCCTGACTCTGCATGACCTGCTGCCCGCACAGGCGCTGGCGGACTCGATCGACGCCGGGTACGTGACCCGCAAGTCGCACCCCGAACTGCCGCTGTCCATCTACACCTACACACGGACGGCCCAGTACGAGCGCGTCTGGAACGAGGTCACCACCCGCTGCCGCGGACTCGTCGCCGACGACACCACCGGCGCGATCGTCGCGCTGCCGCTGCCCAAGTTCTTCAACGTGGGCGAACACGAGTCGGGTCAGCCGTACGCCCCCGCCCTCCCGGACGAGCCGTTCGAGGTGTACGACAAGGTCGACGGCAGCCTCGCCGTCGTCTTCCACTACGCGGGCCGCTGGCGGGTCGCGTCCAAGGGGTCCTTCATCAGCGCCCAGGCGACCTGGGCCCAGCGCCGGCTCGACGGCCGGGACACCGCGGCCCTGCGCCCCGGCACCACCTACCTCGCGGAGATCCTGTACCCGCAGAACCGCATCGTCGTCGACTACGGCGAGCGCCGGGACCTCGTCCTCCTCGCCGCCTTCGGCCCGGACGGCACGGAGGTCCCGCTCGCCGAGGCCGCGTCGCACTGGGAGGGCATCGGCTCCGTCGTCACGGTGTGGCCCGCCATGCCCATCGGCGAGCTGATGGCGCTGGCCGAGTCCAACACCCTGCCCGGCGGCACCACCGCCACCGGAACCCAGGCGGAGGGCTTTGTGCTGCGGTTCGCCTCCGGCGTGCGCGCGAAGGCCAAGCTGTCGGAGTACGTACGTCTCCACCGGGTGCTCACCAAGGTCACCGAGCGGGACATCTGGCGCGCCCACGGTATCCAGCGGTTCGCCGGCCTGCCCGCCAAGCAGCTCGCCCAGGGCCTCGGTTCCACGGTCGCCGAGATCGAGGCCTCGGGCGGCAAGCCGCTCGACGCGCTGCTCGACCAGGTGCCGGACGAGTTCGACACGTGGGTGCGCGAGGTGATCGACCGGATCGAGTCCGAGGCCGCGCTGCGCGAGCGCGCCATCGACGAGGCGTACGCGGGACTCGTGCACCTGGCCGCCGACCGGGGGGCGTTCGCCCGCGCGGTGAAGGCGCTGCCGGACCGGGAGGTCCGGGCCGCGATGTTCCTGCGCCTGGACGGCCGGTCCACGGAACTGGCCGTATGGCGGAACGTGCGGCCGGAGACGTCCGACCCCTTCACGAACGACGAGGAGAACTGACCCGTGTCCGAAGAGACACCCAACCGTACGGACGCCACCGCGACCGACGACGTCATCGCGGACGTCATCGCGGACGCCGCAGCGGCCGTGGCCGCCGCCGAGGAGGCCCCGCTGCCCGTCGTCCACGTGATGACGGGACTGCCCGCCTCCGGCAAGACCACGGCCGCGCGCGCCCTGCAGGCCGAGGCCGGAGGCCGTATGCGCCGCGTCAACCTCGACGACCTGCGCCTCATGCTCGACCTGCCGGACCCGGCACGCGGCCGCAGCTACGCGCACGAGCAGACGGTACTGGCCGTCCAGGACGCGGCGGTCCGCGCAGCGGTCGACGGCGGTTTCGACGTGGTCGTCGACAACACCCACCTGACCAAGCACATCCCCAAGCGGCTCAAGGCGGCCGTCGGCGGTCTCGCGACCTTCGTCGTGCACGACTTCACCGATGTCCCGCTGGAGGAGTGCCTGCGCCGGGACGCCGCCCGGGAGCGTCAGGTCGGCGAGGAGATCATCCGTGTCCTGGCCGAGAAGCACCAGAAGGCGCGCAAGGGCGGCTGGCGGCTGACGACGGAGTGGATGAACGGCGGGGCGAGTGGCGTGGCAGCGCCGCCCGTGACGCAGTACGTGCCCGACCCGGCGCTGCTGGCGGCGGTGATGTGCGACATCGACGGCACGCTCGCACTGACCGGCGACCGGGGGCCGTACGACTTCTCGCGCTGCGAACGCGACCTGCTCAACGAGTCGGTACGGCACGCGCTCGACGCCTTCCGGCGCGCCGACGGCGACGTGATCGTGCTGCTGTCGGGCCGCGGCGAGGAACACCGCCCGCAGACCGAGGCCTGGCTGCGGCGCCACGAAGTGCCGTACGACGAGCTGTGGATGCGCGCGGCGGGCGACACACGCCGCGACGACGTGGTCAAGGCGGAACTCTTCGACACGCACGTGCGCCACCGGTACGCGGTCCGGATATCGCTCGACGACCGGGACCGGGTGGTGGCGATCTGGCGCCGGATGGGCCTGCCCACCTGGCAGGTCAACTACGGCGACTTCTGAGGGGACCGGGCCGTGGCGAGCGTGCTGATCGTGGATGCCGCCAACGTCGTCGGCTCGGTGCCGGACGGCTGGTGGCGCGACCGGCGGGGCGCGGCCGTCCGGCTGCGCGACCTGCTCGCGGGCCGGGGCGGTGACGAGGAGATCATCCTCGTCGTCGAAGGCGCCGCCCGGGGCGTCGAGTCCGTCCCCGGCGTACGGGTGGACCCGGCGCCGGGGAGCGGCGACGACCGGATCGTGGAGCTGGCCGCGGCGTACGCGGAGCGCGGCTGCGTCGTGGTCACGGCCGACCGTGAACTGCGCGAACGGGTCCGGGCGTACGGCGTGGAGTGCGTGGGGCCCCGTGCCGTACGCCCGGTGGACTGACCTGCCGACCGGATACGGGTCAGCGGCAGTACTTCACCTCGGAGAGGTTCTTGACGTAGCGGGCGGAGACCCAGCGCTCCTTGTCGTACGCGACCTTGGGCTGGGCCTCCTGGTTCCATTCGCTGTTCCGCTCGGCCAGGCGGTACCAGATGCCGTTGCCGTCGACCTTTTCGCCGTGCTTCTTGCAGGAGATCTCGACCCGGCTGTTCGGGTACACGCGGCCGAGGGCCTGCGCGTGGGTGCTCGGCCTGCTGCGGACCGTCAGCGGACCCTTCGACACGACCCGGCCGGTGGCGCGCTCGCCGGGGTACACGACGCCCGGCTGCGACCCGCCGACGACGATCTCCCGCGGCCCCTGGTTGTCCGCCGGACCGTCGTCCGCGACGGCGGCGCCCGCTCCGACCAGACCGAGAACCAGGCTTCCGGTGGCGAGAGCGAGGGTGGTTCTGGTGGGCTTCAGCATGAGCCGGCTCCTCTACGAAGACATCCGCCCGGGCCGCGACGCGCGGCGCGGGGTGGCAACCAGGCGGTTGCCAGGGACGACTATGACGAGGAAGGGGTGCATAGCCCCGGTGGCGCACCGCTGTTTAACCCGATATGGCCAATTTGGCCAGCCAGAGTGCGCCAGAAGGGTGTGCCGGGTGCCGCCGCTCGTCCTCCTCCCGGATGCCCTGATCGCGCGATTCGGGGTGCGGGCGGCGGCGGCCCGCGCCAGAGTGGGGGCCATGGGTATCGATGACTACGGCGGCGGCGCCGGCGCACACGAGAGCGGCGTCCTCGTCGTGACGACCAACGACGTTCCCGGCTACCGGGTCGAGCGGGTGATCGGCGAGGTCTTCGGCCTCACCGTCCGCTCCCGCCACCTCGGCAGCCAGATCGGCGCGGGCCTCAAGTCGATGATCGGCGGCGAGCTGAAGGGCCTCACCAAGACCCTGGTGGAGACCCGGAACCAGGCCATGGACCGCCTCATCGAACAGGCGAAGGCGCGCGGCGGGAACGCCGTGCTCATGATGCGCTTCGACGTCACCGACGCCTCCGACGTCGGCACCGAGGTGTGCGCGTACGGCACGGCCGTGGTCCTCGTCCCCGCCTCCACCTGATCCCCGGCAAGCTCTGAGACCAGCGAGCGGACCGGGCTGCCGCTCGGATCCGGCGCCTGCCGCGCGCCGTGCGCCGAGGGCGTCGCGCGCCGTCGTGGGCCGCCGGTACGGTGGTGGCCCGGCGACGAAGGGGCGGCCCGATGAGTCAACGCAAGTCCGCGGCAGAGGTGTTCGACGAGATGGGCGAGCGCTACGAGGAGGTGTTCGGGCGCGTTCCCGGTCAACTGGCCGCCCTGGACTGGCTCACCGCACGACTGACCTCCGGAGCGCGGGTGTTGGACGTGGGCAGCGGTACCGGCCGGCCCACCGCGGAGACGCTGTCCCGGGCCGGCTGCGCCGTCACCGGCATCGACGTCTCGGCGGCCATGGTCGAACTGGCCCGCACCAGGGTCCCGCAGGCCCGATTCGAGCAGGCCGACGTCCGCACCTACACGCCGGAGCGGGCCGATTTCGATGCGGTGTGCTCCTTCTTCCCACTGCTGGTGATGGATCAGCCCGAGGTCGCCGGGGCACTGGACCGCATGGCGTCCTGGGTCGCCCCCGGCGGGTACTTCGTGATGGCCACGGTGCCGGGGGACATCCGGGGGCTGGACATCGAGTGGATGGGCCACGAGGTCACCGTCAGCAGCCTCTCCACCGCCGACCACCTGGCCAGACTCGCAGACCGGGGCCTGGAGGTGCTGCACCACCACACCGCGCACTTCCAGCCCGCCGACGATCGGGCGGGCCCTGAGGAACACCTCTTCTGCTACGCCCGCCGGAGCGTGTGACCGGCCGGGTCGGCCGCCTCGTGGCCGACCCGCCGGACGATGGCGTCGGCGGCAGGTAGCGCGTCCAACTGCCGTACGGGGCCGCGTGCCTCACGGGGAGGCGGGTGTCCTGTCGCTACGGGGCGCCCGCGCGCCCGCCTGCGGCGTGCGGTCCGGACGCAGACCCGCGGCCAGCCCCACGATCACCACCAGCAGCCCCAGCCACACCGCCGGGCCCGGGACCCCGCCGCCCGCGAGAACCCCCGCCCCGGCCGCGGCCAGGGGCGCGACCCCGGTCAACAGCCCGGCGCGGCCGGCGCCCACGGCGGCCACCGTGCGGTACCAGAGGAGGAAGGCCACCGCCGTCACCATGACGGCGAGGTATCCGGTGGCCGCCCACTGGCTCGCCCCCAGCGACATCACCCCGGCCGGGCTCTCGCAGACGACCGTGAGTCCCACCAGCATCAGCGCCCCCAGCCACACCGCGTGCACGGACACCCCCCACGCGCCGTGCCGGCGCAGCACCGGCACCGCGAGCAGGGTGAAGCCGGCCTCGCAACCCAGCGCGAGCGCGGCCCAGCCCACCCCGGCGGCGTCGGTCCGGCCCGTGCCCTCGACCAGTACCGCCCCGGCCACCACGACCGGGGCCGCCAGCAGCACCCGGCGGCTCGGACGCCGCCCTTCCAGGAAGGGGCCGATGAGACCCAGCAGAATCGGTACGGAGGCCACCGCAACGGCGATCACGGCCGGCTCGGCATGCGCCACCCCGCGGACCACGGCCACGTTGAACAGCACCAGCCCGGTCGCCGCGATCCCCGCCAGCCACAGCCACTCCCGGCCGCGCGGCTTGTGGATCGGCACCCGCGCGGCCCGGGCCAGGCCGAACAGCAGCAGCGCGGCGGCCGCGTACCGGACGGCCTGGGTGGCGAACAGCGGGGCGTCGACGAGCGCCCGCGAGACCGTGACGCTGCTGCCGACCAGCGCCATCCCCGCGATGCCCGGCGCCAGGTCCCGCACCGAGGTGGACGGGGGAGCGGGGGCGGGAACGGGAACGGGAACGGAGGAAGGAGTGCGGTGTGTCTGCATGCGGTCCAGCGTGGTCGCACAATGGCCCCATGAGCAGGTCCAAAGACAGCCCCACCAAGAGGTCCAAAAGCCCCAGCGGCTCGGACTTCCTCCAGCTCGACGTCGACCGGGCCCCGCCGGGCGGCCGCACCGAGTGGCTGGCGGGCCGGCTCCGCGCCGCCATCGCGGACGGCACCCTCCCTGTCGGCAGCCGGCTCCCGGCCACCCGCGTCCTCGCCGCCGAACTCCGCGTCTCCCGGGGGCTCGTCACGGAGGCCTACCAGCGCCTCGCGGAGACCGGCCAGGTCAGCGGCCGGGGCCGCGGCGGCACCGTGGTCGTCGCCGCACCGCCCCCGGCGGCCGCGCCGGCACCGGCACCGGCGCGCGGCGGGCTCGTGGACGCTCTGCGCGCCGTACCGTGCCGGATCGACCTCTCGCCCGGGGTCCCCGACCTGACCGCCTTCCCGCGTACGGCCTGGCTGCAGGCCGAGCGCCGGGTGCTGGCCGGGCTCACCCCGGCCGACTTCGGCTACGGGAACCCGCAGGGCGCCCCCGCCCTGCGGGAGGCCGTCGTCGGCTGGCTGGCCCGGAACCGGGGGATCCGCGCCGACCCCGAAGAGGTGATCGTCGTCGCGGGCGTCGCCCAGGCGCTGGCGCTGCTGGCGCACGTCCTGCGGGAGGAGGGCGTGCACCGGGTCGCGGTCGAGGACCCGGGCTCGCTCGGCGCCCGCCAGCAGCTGGAGTACGGGCGGCTGGAAACCGTGCCGGTACGGGTGGACGAGGCCGGGCTGGACGTCGCCGGGCTCCGCGCCAGCGGGGCAGGGGCCGTCCTGCTCACCCCGGCGCACCAGTTCCCGACCGGGGTCGTCCTCGACGGCGAGCGCCGCCGGGACCTGCTCGGCTGGGCGGCTGCCGGGGGACTGGTCATCGAGGACGACTACGACGCCGAGCACCGCTACGACCGGGCCCCCGTCCCGGCACTGCGCGCGCTGCTGCCCGAGGGGGTCTGCTACGCCGGGAGCGTGTCCAAGCTCCTCGCCCCCGCCCTGCGCCTGGGCTGGCTGCTCGTACCGCCCCGGCTGCGCGACGCCGTGACCGCCGCCAAGCGCTACGCCGACCTGGGCAATCCGGTCCTCGCCCAGCTGGTCCTCGCCCGGCTGATGGACTCGGGCGAACTGGAGCGGCACCTGCGCTTCGTCCGCCGCCGACACCGCCGTCGCCGCGATGCCATGCTCCGGGCCGTCGACGGGCTGCTGCCCGGGGCACGGGTGCACGGCGCGGCCGCCGGGCTGCACCTGATGGTCACCTTCGACGGAGCCGACTTCGAGGACACGGCCCTGGCCTCGGCGGCCCTGGACCTGGGGGTGAAGGCCCACCCGCTGTCCTGGCACCGCGTCGAGCCGGGCCCTCCCGGCCTGGTCCTCGGCTATGCGGCCGGCTCCGCGGGCGAGATCGAGGACGGCATCGCCACCTTGGCCATGGCCCTGAGGAGCGTCCTGGGCAGGCCGCCGGAAACCGGTCGGAAAGTTTTTCCGGAACGGCGGCAACCTCCCGGGGGGTCGCGCGTCGTGCGGGGGTGAAGGGCGTGGTCCCGCGCCCTCGACCCGACCGTGGAGATCCACCGTGAAGAACCTGAAGCGTGTCCCCCCGGCCGCCCGCCGGGCGGCCGTCACCGCTGCCGCCGCCGGGGTGGCCGTCGCCCTCGCCGGTCCCGCCTTCGCCGCGAGCGGCGGCTCGGCCGCGCCCTCCCCGTCGGTCAGTGTGCCCGCCGGCGCCTCGCCCACCGCGGGTGCGGTCAAGCCCTCCCCGTCGGTGAGCACCCCGCCGAGCGCGGGATCGGACACGAGGAGCGCTTCCCCCAGCGCCGCGCCCAGCGCTTCCCCCAGCGTCCGCCCGTCGGCCCCGGGTTCGGACGCCAGGCCCAGCGCGTCCCCCTCCGAACCGGCCGCCGCACCCGGCGCGCCGGAGCTCGCGCATACTGGCTCCTCGGCGACCACCATCGCCATGGGCGCGGGGGCCACCGGTCTGGTCCTCGCCGGCGCGGGAGCCCTGTACGCCGTGCGGCGCCGCGCGAACGGCTGAGGAATCCCGTGCTCCAACTCGCACCACCCGTCGGCCCCCTCACGCCCGGCTTCGGCCGGGCGTGGCGGGGCCTTTGGTCGTTGCTGCGCCGCGAGCGCTCGGCCCCGCCCACCTCCCCGCGGTCGCATCCGGACCGGTACCGCTCCCCGCACGGTTCCTCGTACGGGCCGTCGTACGGGCCCTCCTCCACGTACGACCACACGGGCCACGGCGCGGCGCGGCCGCCCACCGTCAGCGAGCTCTACCACGCGCACCGGTTGCGGATGGTCCGCCTGGCGGTGCTGCTCGTCGACGACCTGGCCACCGCCGAGGACGTGGTCCAGGACGCCTTCACCGCCCTGTACCGGCGGCACGGCGAGCAGATCACCGAGGTCGACAACGCGTTGGGCTACCTGCGCACCGCGGTGGTCAACACCTCGCGCTCCGTGCTGCGGCGCAGGCGCACCGTCCGGTCCTGGACCCCGCCGGCAGCGGCCGACATCCCGTCCGCCGAGGATCACGTGGTCCTGGACGAGGCGCACCGCGAGGTGCTCGCCGCGCTCGGCCGGCTCACGCCGCGCCGCCGCCAGGTCCTGGTGCTGCGGTACTGGGCCGATCTCAGCGAGGCGGAGATCGCGACCACCCTCGGGATCAGCCGGGGAGCGGTGAAGTCCAATGCGAGCCGCGGCCTGGACGCCCTGGAGCGGATTCTGGAGGGACGGATATGACGCGTGACGGTGAAGGCCTCGCCGAGCGCCCTGTCGAGCGGCGGCTGCGGCAGGCCCTCGACGCGCGCGCGGAGAGCATCGACGTCCGCCGGCTGCGGCCGGCGGACCCGCCGGGTCCGCTGCCGGGACGGCTGCGCATCGCCGGGCTGCGGCGGTTCGCACTGCCGCTGGCAGGTCTGGCGGCCGCCGCGGCCGCCGGGGTCGGCTACCTGGTACTGGCCCCGGATCCGGCGCCCGGACCGGTGCTGCCGGCCACCCCGCCGAGGATCACGGCCCCCGGCCCGTCCTCGGAGCACCCGGCGTCGCCCACACCGCAGCCGTCCCCCTCCGGGGCGCGGAGCCCGGGCGTGGACGCATCGGGGAGCCCGGCGGCTTCCCCGCCCCCGGGCCGGTCGGTGAGCCCCTCGGCCCCGGTCTCGCCCAGGGCGTCGGGCGCGGCGCCCCCGTCGGCGAGCCCGTCGGCGACTCCGTCCGGCGCGCGCGGGAGCGTCGTGACCTCCTCGCCGCGGCGCTAGGGAGAGATCGGCTCCCGGGGCTCGGCTCCCGGAGCTCCGCGCTCGGAGCTCCGTGCTCAGCGCCGGAGGTTCTCCACCGCCGCGACCAGCGGGGCGAGTTCGGGATTGAGCGAGGCCTCGTCCAGGGCCTCGCGCAGGGCGGTGTCGTTGGTGGGGCGGGCAGCGGCCAGCAGGGCCAGGCCCGCCTCGCTGACGTCCGTGTAGATGCCGCGCCGGTCGGTGTCGCAGATGTAGCGGTTCAGCAGGCCGCGGTCCTCCAGCCTGCTGACCAGCCGGGTCGTCGCGCTCTGGCTGAGGATCACCGAGTCGGCGACCTGGTGCATCCGCAGGTGCCCGCCCGGTCCGCTGTGCTGGCGGCTGAGCACGTCGAGCAGTGAGTACTCGCGCACGCTGAGGCCGTGACCCGCCTGCAGCGCCCGTTCGATGTGTGCCTCGATCCGCCCGTGCAGGAGGGAGAGGGCGCACCAGCCCTGGGAGAGGGCGGTGAGCGCGCTGTCCGTGGCCGTCATGGGCTCCTCCATCGAAGCGTCCCGGGCTGGGGTGTGTGACTCCCAGGATAGTCCACACGCGCAATAGCCCGCGCTTGCAAATAGCCCGCGTATGCAATTAATGTGGACGCATGCAATCGGCGGCCGCAACCAGCGGCGACCGTCCTGAACGGCGCTGATCAGCCCTGATCGGCCGCGATCCTGCCGCTGCCGCCCCTGCATCCGGCACCACCCCCTCCCCTGAAGGACACCTCCCGCCATGCCTCTCGCACTCCTCGCCCTCGCCGTCGGGGCCTTCGGGATCGGCACCACCGAATTCGTGATCATGGGCCTGCTTCCCGAGGTCGCCGGTACCTACGGGGTGTCGATCCCCACGGCCGGCTTCCTGGTCACCGGCTACGCCCTCGGCGTCGTACTCGGCGCGCCGCTCATGACCGTGCTCGGCACCCGCATTCCCCGCAAGCGCATGCTGATGCTGCTCATGGGCTTCTTCATCGTGGGCAACGTGCTCTCCGCCCTCGCCCCCGCATTCGGCGTCATGCTCGCCGGCCGTGTCGTCGCCTCCCTCGCCCACGGCGCCTTCTTCGGCATCGGCGCGGTCGTCGCCGCCGAACTCGTCGCCCCCGAGAAGAAGGCCGGCGCGATCGCCATGATGTTCACCGGACTGACGGTGGCCAACGTGGTCGGCGTCCCGCTCGGCACCCTCGTCGGGCAGACCCTCGGCTGGCGCGTCACCTTCCTGATCGTCGCCGCGCTCGGCGTCGTGGGCCTGCTGGGAATCGCCAGACTGGTACCCGAGCTGCCCCGCCCCGAGGGCGGCGTACGGATCCGCCGCGAGCTCGCCGCCTTCCGCAACGTCCAGGTGCTGCTCGCGATGGCGATGACCGTCCTCGGCTTCGGCGGCGTCTTCGCCGCGATCACCTACATCACCCCGATGATGACCGACGTCGCCGGCTTCGCCGACTCCTCCGTCACCTGGCTGCTCGTCCTCTTCGGCCTGGGCATGGTCGCAGGCAACCTCATCGGCGGCCGGTACGCCGACCGCGCGCTCATGCCGATGCTGTACGTCGCCCTGGGCGCCCTGGCCGTCACGCTCGCCGCCTTCACCCTCACCGCCCACACCAAGGCGGGCGCGGCCGTCACCGTCGTACTGATCGGCGCCCTCGGCTTCGCCACCGTGCCGCCGCTCCAGAAGCGCGTCCTCGACCAGGCCGCCGGGGCGCCCACCCTGGCCTCGGCCGTCAACATCGGCGCCTTCAACCTCGGCAACGCGCTCGCCGCCTGGCTCGGCGGGCTCGTGATCGCCGCCGGCCTCGGCTGGACCGCCCCCAACTGGGTCGGCGCGGCACTGGCCGCCTCCGCCCTGGTGCTCGCCCTTCTCTCGGGCGCACTGGAGCGCCGCACGGCGGGACGCACGGCCCACGGCGACCGGGGCACCGTCGTAGCCGCCGGAGTGCCCGGGACCTCCCCGGCCGTACCCGCCCACCACTGACCCACCCCGCACCCCCGTACGCACCCCCGCAAGGAGATCCACCGCATGTCCACCCCCACCCCCACCCGCACCGCCGTCGCCCCCCTGACCACGCAGGACGCCGAGCTGCTCGTCGCCACCGCCACGGCCGCCGCCGAGGCGGCAGGGGCCACCGTCAGCATCACCGTCCTCGACGCGGGGGGCCACCTGCTCGCCTTCCGCCGCGACGACCGGGCCGTGCTGATCTCCGGCGAGACCAGCACCCGCAAGGCCTTCACGGCGCTCCAGCTGAATGCGCCCACCGCCGACCTCGTCGAAGCCGTCCGGCCCGGCGGCCCCTTCCACACGCTGCCCACCGCACTCGACCGTCCGCTGCTGTTCATCGCGGGCGGGCTGCCCGTCCACCGCGACGGCCGTCTCATCGGCGCCGTCGGCGTCGGCGGCGGCGCCCCCGACCAGGACCACGGCTTCGCCGTGACCGCGCGGGACGCCCTCGTCCGAGACCGCCGGGTCGCGCCCCCCGGTCCCCCGTGCCACGTTGGTACGGGGGACACAGGCGCATGATGACGACACCGAGGCGGCACAAGAGGGTCCACACCATCGCGACGGCCACGGTCGCCGCGCTGGTCACCCTCGCCCTCCCGGGCTGCACGGCCGCCTCGGACGAGGCGCGCGCCCCCGGCGCCGCGGACTCCTCCACCGCCTCCGCTGCCTCCGCCGCCTCCTCCGCGACGGCGGCGCGCCCGGCCGAGGCCGCCCCCACCCCCACGCCGACCCCGTCCTACCCGCTGTCCACCGCCCCGCGCACCATCCCGGCGGTACGGGAGCACGAACCCGCCCGCGGCCCCGGATGGAAGCCCACCCCCGATGCCCGTGTGGTCGTCGCGCCGGACGACACCGCCGCCCTGTCCGACGAGGCGAAACTGCTCGCCGGTGAACTGAGCATCGGATACGGGGAGTCGGCGGCGCCGCGGGCAGGGGACGTGGAGCTCTCCCTGGACACGGGAGCAGCCGGAGGCCCCGAGTCGTACACCCTCGACGTCAAGGACGGCCGGGTCCGCATCAACGGCCCCGACCAGGCCGGCGTCTTCTACGGCACCCGCACCCTCAAGCAGGCGGTCAAGAGCGGCGGTTCGGCCCCCGAGGGAACGGTGCGCGACGCTCCCGCCAAACCGCAGCGCGGCCTCAACCTGGACATAGCCCGCAAGTTCTACACCCCGGACTGGATAGAGGACCGGCTGCGCGAGATGGCCGACCTCAAGCTGAACCAGCTGGGCCTGCACTTCTCCGACGACCAGGCCTTCCGGATCCAGTCCGACACGCACCCCGAGATCGTCTCCACCCCGCACCTCACCAAGGCCCAGGTCCGCGAGATCAACGCGCTCGCCGCCCGGCTGCACATCACGGTGGTCCCCGAGATCGACTCGCCCGGCCACCTCGGCGCGGTCCTGCGGGCCCACCCCGACCTACAGCTCCGCGACACACAGGGGCGAGCGGTCAAGGGCGCCGTGGACATATCGAACCCGGCGTCCGCCAAGCTCGTGGACGAGCTGCTGCGCGAGTACATTCCGCTCTTCCCCGGCGGGTCCTGGCACCTGGGCGCCGATGAGTACCAGGCGCTGGTCTACCGCGACCCGCAGGCCTCCTTCCCCCAGCTCGCGCGAGCGGCCCAGCAGCGGTACGGGCCCTCGGCGCGGGTCCAGGACCTGGCGACGGGCTGGCTGAACGACCGCGCGGACGTCGTCCGGCCGTCGGGGAAGGCGCTCAAGGCGTGGAACGACGGATTCTTCGCGGGCGGGGTGACGAGCGCCGCCAAGGACATCCAGGTCGAGTACTGGACCGGCAAGGAGACGGGCGCCCGGCCGCCGCTGGAGTACCTGCGCGAGGGCCGCAAGGTCGTCAACCTCAACGACGAGTTCCTCTACTACGTGCTGGGGCAGCCCAACCAGTTCACGTACCCCACCGGTAAGCGGATCTACGAACAGTGGACCCCGCTCGTCCTGCGCGGCACCACCCCCGTCCCGGCCTCGTACGGGCCGCAGATCCTGGGCGGGCGCCTCGCCATCTGGAGCGACCTGGCCGGCGCCCAGACCCAGGCCCAGGTGGCCGCGGGCATCCAGGCTCCGCTCGCCGCGTTCTCCCAGAAGGTGTGGGACTCCCGCGCGCCCCAGCTGCCCTGGTCCGACTTCAAGGCGCTCGCCGACCGCCTCTGACCCGTCCGGGCCGTCTCGTCCGGGCCGTCGCCGAGGGTCGGTTTCCTACGGGCGGTCTCCTACGGGTGGCCGGCGCGGCCCGGGCGCTGCCCGCGACGCCGCAGCCACTGGATGGCCGGCGGCAGGGCCAGGATCACCGCCGCCGTCCAGACGGCGGCGAAGACCCAGATCAGGAGCCGGGAGACGGTGACCGACGCCGCCACGAACAGCGCCGCCGCCAGCGCACCGAGCAGCCAGGCTGCCACGATGCGCTGACGCCGGTGCGACGTGGACCGCAGGATCCGGTCGAGCGAACGATCACCCTTGAGTTCGGCCTCGATCGCGGAGAGGGCGCGCTGCTCGCGATCGGAGAGTCCGGCTCCGTCCATCACGACGTACCTCCGCCGGCTGCTGCCGTCGGGCGCGGGTCGCAGCCTCTGGCCTGGGAATACCCGGCCTGACGCGGTCCAACCCCCGCGGGACGCGGTGATCGCGGGCCGCGGTCACCAGATGGAGTTGACCCACTCCGGGTGGTCGATAAACGGGTTGCGGTTGTGCTGGTACACGTCGAATATCACCTGGTTGCGGCGCTGCTCGAAGGCGTCCGGCGGGTCCATCTGGTTCCACTGCTTCAGCAGGCTGATCCGGCCGAAGAGGGGCGCGGAGCCGTTGTTGACCTTGTCGTTCATCTCCAGGTCCGCGAAGCCGTCACCCCCGTCGTAGCGGACGGCCATGTAGAGCAGCATCCGCGCCACGTCGCCCTTGACCGCGTCGCGCGGCTCGAAGGAGTCGCCGTCGGTCAGGCTGCCCGGCGCCTCGCTCACGGGGCTGCCGCCCTTGTCGAAGTCCTTGTTGCCCCGGGTGCTGTTGACGGTGACGTCCTCGGGGCGCAGGTGGTGCAGGTCGGTGCCCGGACCGGTGGCGGTGCCGAAGTCGCCGTGGCTCTTGGCCCAGACGTGCTCGCGGTTCCAGTCGTTGACCCCGCCGCCGTTCGTCGCCTTGGACTGGGAGCGGCCGGAGTACACCAGGATGACGTTGTTGGAATTCGCCGGGTCCTGGTCGGTGACCTTCAGGGCGTTCCACACGCCGTCGTAGGTCACCTTCGACTGGGTCTTGATGATGTTGTGCAGGGCGGTCTTCAGCGCGGCCCCGGTCTTGCCCTGGGCGCTCGCGTAGTAGTCCGCGTACGGGTCCACCGCGGCTGCGGCGGCCGTCGGGCTCTCGGGTGCGGTCGTGCGCTGCTGGCCGGCGGACGCGGCCGCCGGTACGGCGAACAGGGCGGCGGCGGCGAGGGCGGCCGCCCACGGTGTCAGGCGCGAGATTCTCATCGGGTGGGGGGTACCTCTCCATACGCACCGTCCCCGCCCGGGGAATTGGCGGAGTGTCAGTGGCAGAGAGAGGGTCACATTGTCATGTGCCCAACAGGTGAAAACCACGTGTCGGAACTGGGGGATCTTCGTGTGTGCCGGCTGTCCGCCGCGGGCAGGGTAGCGGTGGCCCCGGGCGGGGCCGGACCGACCATGACCAGCCCTATCTGGAGCAGCCCATGGCAGTGAAGATCCTCATCGTGACCGGCGACGCGGCCGAATCCCTGGAGGTCCTGTATCCGTACCAGCGCCTGCGCGAGGAGGGGTACGAGGTCCACATCGCGGCGCCGCAGGTGAAGAAGCTGCGGTTCGTGGTGCACGACTTCGAGGAGGGGTTCGACACCTACACCGAGAAGCCCGGCTACACCTGGCCGGCCGATCTGGCCTTCGTGGACGTGGTCACCGAGGACTACGCGGCCCTGGTCGTCCCGGGCGGCCGGGCGCCGGAGTACCTGCGCAACGACCCGGAGGTCCGCCGGATCCTGGCCGCCTTCGCGGAAGCCGACAAGCCGATCGCCCAGATCTGCCACGGCCCGCTGATCACCGCGGCGGCCGGCGGGCTGACCGGCCGCCGGGTGACCGCGTACCCGGCGCTCGAACTGGACATGAAGGCCGCCGGGGCCGAGTTCGAGGACTCGGAGACCGTGGTCGACGGCACGCTGGTCTCGGCCAGGGCCTGGCCCGACCACTCGCGCTGGATGCGGGAGTTCCTGACCGTGCTGCGGAGCAAGGCCCCGGTGGTCTGAGCGGTGTCGCACGGGCGGCCGTGACCCCCTGCGCCAGGGGATCACGGCCGTCGGGTCGTGCGGGGTGAAGGCCGATTTCAAGCCGGTCGGGAGAGCGTCACCGACTCGGCGACCGTCAGCCGACGGGGGCGACCGCCGGGGCCGGCTCGTACTTGTAGTTCGGACCGAAGTTCTTCTTCACGGCCGCCTCCCAGGAGCCGTCCGCGACCATCTTCTTCAGCGCGTCGTTGATCTTGCGCTGGAGGTCCTTGGAGCCCTTCTTGACACCGATGCCGTAGTTCTCGTTGCTCAGGTTCTGGCCGAGCAGCTTGAACTTGCCCTCGTTGCCCTTGCGTGCCGCGTAGCCGGCCAGGATCGCGTTGTCCGTGGTCATGGCGTCGACCCGGCTGTCCTGAAGCGCGACGACGCAGTCGGAGTAGCCGCCGAGCTCCAGCAGGCCGGCCTTGGGGGCGAGGTTCTTGCGGAGGTTCTCGGCCGACGTGGAGCCGGTGACCGAGCACAGGCTCTTCGAGTTGAGGTCCTCGGGCTTGTTGATCGAGGCGTCGCCGGCGCGGGTCAGCAGGTCCTGGTGCGCGACGAAGTACGGGCCGGCGAAATCGACCTTCTCCTTGCGCTTCTCGTTTATCGAGTAGCTCGCGACGACGAACTTGACCTCGTTGTACTGGATCAGCAGCTCGCGGTCGTTGCTGTAGACCTGCTTGAATTCGATCTTGTTGGCCTTGTAGCCGAGCTCCTTGGCCACGTAAGTGGCGACGTCCACGTCGAAGCCGGTGAAAGTGCCGTCGGTCTCCCGCATTCCGATGCCGGGCTGGTCGAACTTGATGCCGATGGAGAGGGTCCCGTCCCCCTGGTCCCCTTCGTCGCCGACGCACCCGGAGGCGGTCAGGGCGATTGCGATCACTGCGGCGACCGCACCGGCCTGGGGAACCTTCATGCTGCACTCTTTCCTGAGGAACGCGGGGCGCGTCACCGGGATCGCCGGGGGGCGTGTGGAACCGCGCGAAAACGGGTAACGCGGGGACGCGTGTACGAGGAAGCTAGGAAGTGGACGGGCGCAGCGTCACTACATTTGAGGAAAACTTGAGGATAACAATCCGGTTCTGTGGCGCATTCTGCGGCTGACCTGGGGCGGAGCGGGAAAAAAGGGCAGCCTCCCCTTTTGTTCGCACCGCGCGCCTGCCCGAATTCGACACTCATGTATTTCCAACCGGTTTGGGTGATTTCCCCCACGATGGCCAATTAGGTCGAATCGGCTGGTTTCGCCGAATCGGCCAGTTCCGTCGAACTGGCCGGGAACGGACGGTCGTCCGGAGCGGGCCGGGGGCTCGTGGGATCATGGACGGGCAATGCCCGTGAACGAAGGGGGAGTTCGGTGACCGGTGTACGCAAGGGCCTGGCCAAGGTGGAGTTCGCGCTGCGATGGGATCCCAGCCCGGCCGGCACGCCTGCGAACGACCTCGACATAGTGGCGGCGGTCTACGGCGCCGCGGACCTCCACGGGGCCCCCGTCCAGTTCGTTCACTTCGGCAGCCGGTCGCCCGACGGGACCATCGCGCTGAACCGGGACAGCCACACCGGCCAGGGCTTCGGCTTCGACGAGGTGATGACCATCGAGCTGCACCGGATGGCGCCGCAGGCGGATCGGGTGCTGGTCGGCGTGGTCATCCAGAAGGCCGACGGGGGCCCGGCGGGCCGTACGAAGACCTTCGCCGACATCGCCGGTACCGGATTCCGGATCCGCGAGGGTCACACCGACCTCGCCCAGGGGGACTTCGCGGCCGTGGCCGCCGCGACCGCTGCCACCGTCGCCGAGTTCACCCGTGACGCGTCCGGCGCCTGGTCCTTCGACCTCCGGCTGCGGGGCTCCGATGCGGACCCGGAGGAATTCGCCCGGACCATGGGCGCACTCGGCTGAGGCCGACCGCCCGGGCCGACGCGGAGCCGCACGGATCGGCTCACGGGGCAGTGGCCAGGGGTCGCACGGGTTCGGGGGCCGCACAGATCGGGCGGCGACCACTCCTGGGGTGAGTGGTCGCCGCCCGATCCGGGTGGCGCGCTGCCGCCGTCCCCACGAGGCAGCGCGGGCAGGTCGCCGTCAGGTCATCAGGACGGCGGCCCGCCGGTTCAGGGGGCCTGACCGGCCGGCGGCCGGGCGGGGTGGGAGGGCGCGAGGCCCAGTGCCGGGAGCATGACGGCGTCGACGAACCGGACCAGGTAGTCGGCATCCGCGTACCGTCCTTCCAGCACCGGACGGATCCGGAGCACGCCCATCAGCTGGGCGGGCAGGAACTCCACCGCCGGGTGGTCCGCGGCGATCTCGCCGCGTGCCACGGCCCGTCCGACCATCTCGGCGAACGCGGCCAGCTCCGGCTCGACCAGCGCCTCGCGCAGGGCGGCCTGGAGTTCCTCGTCGCTGAGTACGGCGTGCCCGAGGGCCTGCGTCAGCCGGGTGTCCCTGCCGGAGGTGCCGGCCGCGATCCTGGCCGCCTCGCGCAGATCGCCCGCCAGTGAGCCGGTGTCCACGGCGACGAGGGTGCCCCGCCGGCCCGCACGAAGGGCGGCGGCGACGAGCTGGGGCTTGGTCTTCCACTGCCGGTAGAGCGTGGACTTGCCGCAGCTGGCCCGGGCGGCGACGCCCTCCATGGTCAGGGCCTCGTAGCCGTGCTCGCGCAGCTGCTCCAGTACGGCGTCGTAGAACTCCTGCTCACGCTCCGGGGTGATCTTGGAGCGGCGCGCGGGGGTCGGTGTCGACGTCATGGATGCGGCTCTCCTCGGGGGCGCCTCGACGGCAGGTTCCACTACGGAAGTGTACGGGAACGCAACCGTATCGGTACACCAGCGTATCGATACGCCAATGTATCGATACACTGGCGTGTCGCTGTGCGCGTAAACAGGAAGAGAGACCGGGGGATGACCTCCCACACCACACCTGCCGAGCCGGCAGCCGGACCGAGAGCCGCGCGCCGCCGCCTCATACGCGAGCTGCTGCTCGTCGCGGGTTTCTTCGCCGTCTACAAAGCGGGCCGGCTGCTCTCGACCGACCGCACCGAGGAGGCCTTCCGCAACGCGGGGCGAATATGGGACGCCGAGCGCGCCCTGCACCTGCCCGGCGAAGGCCTCCTGCAGCGGTTGCTGCTGCACGGGGACGCCCTCGTCACCACCGCGAACACCTACTACGCGGGAGTCCACTTCCCCGCGACCGCGCTCTTCCTGATCTGGCTCTACGTCCGGCGCCCCGCCCACTACCTGTGGACGCGCCGGGTCCTCGCCGGACTCACCGCAGCCGCCCTCGTCCTGCACCTGGCCTTCCCGCTCGCGCCCCCGCGCCTGCTCGACGCCGCGCAGCTCATCGACACGGCGCAGGTCTACGGGCCCAGCGTCTACCGGGCCGCACCGGCCGAGGACACCCTGGCCAACCAGTTCGCCGCGATGCCCTCACTGCACTTCGGCTGGGCGCTGATGCTCGCGCTGGGCATGATCGCCGCCACCTCCTCGCGGTGGCGCTTCCTGTGGCTGCTGCACCCGCTGCTGACCCTCGTCGTGATAGTCGGCACCGCCAACCACTACTGGCTCGACGCCGTCGTGGCCGCCGTCCTCCTCGGGGCGGCCCTGCTGCTCGTCCCGCGGCCGCGCGCGGACGACGACCCGGACGACGAAACCGGACCCGACCCCGAGGCGGCTCGGGAGAACGACCCCGACGGACCCGTACGGGGTCTGCCGAGCCCGCGCAGCGCGGACGCGGCCGTAGGAGCAGGACAATGAACGACACCACCCTCGCCGTCGGGCTCTGCCTCGCCTCGGCCGTGGCCTACGCGGCCGCCGCCGTCGCCCAGGAACGGCTCGCCCGGGCCGCCGTCGCACGCACCGCCGGGGCCCTGCTGGGCTCCGGCGCCTGGTGGTGGTCGGCCGGCCTGAACGCCGCCGCCGCACTGCTCCACGCGGCGGCCCTGCGCTACGGCCCCCTCACCCTGGTGCAACCGCTCGGCGCGCTCACCCTCGTGGCCGCCGTCCCGCTGGGCGCGCGCAGGTCCGGCCGCCGGGTGGCGGCCACCGAATGGCGGGGCACCCTGGCCACCGTCGCCGGGCTCGGCCTGCTGCTGCTCCCGGCCTCCGGGCCGGCCCCCGACGACACCCTCACGCTGGTCGAGGCGCTGGCCGTCTCCGGCGCGACCATCGCCGTGATCATGATGCTGACCGCGGTCAAGGACCCTCGCTCGGGACTGCGCCACGCCACCGCCTCCGGCCTGGCCTCCGCGGCCGCCTCCGCCCTCACCCAGACGGTGGCCGTGGCGGCCGGGCGCGGCGGAGCCCTGCTCAGCGTGCGCGTCGTCTCCGTGGCCGTGCTCGTGATGGTGTTCGCGGTCGGCGGGATGCTGCTGTCGCAGCGGGCCTACCGCGGCGGCGGACTCGGCGCCCCGCTCGCCGTGGTGAACCTGGCCAACCCGCTGGCCGCCGCCGCCATCGGCATGGTCCTGCTCGGCGAACGGCTCCAGGGCGGACCGGCGGGGCTGCTGCTGGCGGCCACCGGAGCGCTGCTCGCGGCGCGCGGAGTGGTCCTGCTCACCCGGACGCCCTCCGCCACGGCGGAGGGTCCGGGCGTCGGCGCCGCCGCGGGTTGCGTCGCGGGTGCCGAGCTCCCCGTACCGGTCGGCCGCGTGACGGTCTGAGCTGCGGAGAACCGATTCGCTCCCGGTCGCGTCCTCCGGGGAGAAGGCCCGAACGGCTGAACGACTGAACGACTGAACGACCGGGAGACCGGCCGAGCGAAGCGGAGTGACTGGACATGGGGATCGTCAGCTGGATCATCCTGGGACTGCTGGCCGGCGGCATCGCCAAGGTCCTGCTGCCCGGCCGGGACCCCGGTGGCCTGATCGGCACCACCCTCATCGGTGTCGCCGGAGCCTTCATCGGCGGCTGGCTCTCGGCGAAGGTCCTGGACAAGCCGATCCAGACCGAGTTCTTCGACCTCGCCACCTGGGGCTCCGCCATCGCGGGATCGCTGGTCCTGCTGATCGGCTACCGCATCCTGTTCGGCAACTCCCGGGACTGACCCGGTTCCCGGCGGGCCGCCCCGGCCCGCGCCCGGTTCCTCGTACGTCTCCCGCCCGGCCGTAGTCTCCGGATCGTGCCCGACGGCGCGACCGGGCCGACCACCGGGCGGGTTCCAGTCGATGTCCACCGACCGCCGTTTCCCGCTGCCGGCCGTCCTGGTCGCTACCTGCGCGCGGGCACGGGCGTGTGGCTCCGTGCGACTCGCGGATTACCCTGGCCGCACCACCGCGATGTACGAGTCCAGTTCGAGTGCGAGCAGCGAGGAAACCGGTACCCGATGAGTGTCACCCCCGTCCCCACAGCCGACCTGTACGACGAGCACGGCGAGTCCCTCGCCATCTGCACCACCGGGTTCCGCCAGTTCGGCGGCCGCCGGCTCTTCGCGGGCCCCGTACGCACCGTCCGCTGCCACGAGGACAACGCGCTGCTGCGCACCCTCGTCCACACGCCGGGCGAGGGTGCGGTCCTCGTCGTGGACGGCGGCGGCTCGCCCCGCACCGCCCTCGTCGGCGACCTCATCGCGGGCGCGGCCGAGGCCAACGGCTGGGCCGGACTGGTCATCAACGGTTCGGTCCGCGACAGCGTCGCCCTCGGCGGGCTCGACCTCGGCATCAAGGCGCTGGGGACGGTCCCCCGCAAGAGCGGCAAGACCGGCGAGGGCGCGGTCGACGAGCCCGTCACCATCGGCGGCATCACGTTCCGCGCGGGCGACACCGTCCACGCGGACGACGACGGCGTGGTCGTCCTGCCCCGCTGACGCGCCGCGCGGACGGCCCGACCGGGCGGATCAGAACCGGCCAGGGCCGAAGTCCCGGCCCTGGCACGGCCGTCGCGGGCCGGGTTTCACTGCGGGTCCATGAGACGACGACACCGGATCACCGGTCTCCTCGGCGCCATCGCGCTGACCGCCGCCACCCTGGCCGCCGCCGCGGCGCCCGCGCACGCCGGGACCCCGGCCGCCGACCCGCCGCCCGCGGAGTTCGGGACCGACTGGCACGACCCCCTCACCGCAGCCCCGCCCGTCACCCGGCCCGCCACCCGGTCCTGCCAAGTGACCCTCGCGGAGGCCCGGTTCCGTGACTTCACCCCCTACCGGGGCAGCTACGCATCGCCCACCGGCTGCGGCGCCGACGGCTGGGCCAAGGTGGTCCTCCGCCTCGAAGGCAAGGTCAAGGGCCGCCAGTACGACCGCCTCGGCCACCTCTCCCTCGGCGGGGTGGAGATCCTGCGCACCTCCACCCCGCAGCCCTCGCCCGACGGCATCACCTGGTCCGTCGAGAAGGACGTCACCCGCTACCGCGACACCCTCGCCCGCCCCCAGCCGGTCGAGATGCTCATCGGCAACGTCGTCGACGACACCTACACCGGCGTCATCGACGTCCGGGTGACCCTGACCTTCTACGCCGCCGACGGCCGCACCCGGGCCCCCGACACCCCCGACCGCGTCCTGCCCCTCACCTCCCCGGCGGTCACCACCCCGCGCAACACGGAGCGCCTCCTCGCCGAGGTCTACGCCACCGGCTCGGGCGGCGGCTGCGAGGAGTACTGGTACATGACCACGCCCGACGCGGCCCCGTACTCCTGCAAGGCCACCGACGGCCCGCACCGCGAGGTCCGGGTCTCGGTCGACGGACAACTCGCCGGCATCGCCGCGCCCTTCCCCACCGTCTGGACCGGCGGCTGGTCCAACCCCTTCCACTCGTCCTGCACGGCTCCTCCGGCGTCGACGACGCCGACCTCGCCAAGGCCGTCGCCGCAGGAATGACGAAGGTCAATATTTCCACCCACCTCAACAAGCTCTTCACCCGCACCGTGCGGGACCGTCTGCGAACGGCCCCCAACGTCGCCGACCCGCGCACGTACCTGGGCCCCGCACGGGACACGGTCGCGGCCGAGGTGGCCCGTCTGTTGGGAGTCCTAGCCGCCCGCTGACCACGAGACCGACCCCGAACCGCAGGAGGCGGTTCGGCGCCTTCACCACCTTCAGGCTGGCAGAGCGGGGCCAGGGCCGCAGCTGAGGCGGCGTGGGTGAGGGTGCGGCCGGTGGCACGCGGTGCGCCGTTCGAGCCGCTTGAGCTCGAGGTCCCTGCCGCACACCGTCGCGGTGCCCGCCACGTCCAGCCCGCAGCCGAGACCGGACCGGAGGCGGCGCAAGGCGGGCCCGATTCGGGAGCCGCCACCGACCTCGCCACGATGGAGCAGAGCCGCCGGACGTTCGAGGCCGCTGCCCGCATGGCAGCCAAGCTCCAGGCCCCGGCGTGGACCACTCTTCCGGAGGGCTCCCCGGCCTGGCCTCCGCCGGGCAGCTGTCCACAGTCGGGGCGGACCTCTTGCAGCTGGACGGCCAGGAGCTCCTCGCGCGCCGGTACGTCGAGCGGCGCGCACAGCTGGAAGGACTGTTCGCCGAGCGCGCCCTGACGGCCCCATGGACGTTGTGCCCCATGACGACGGGCCTGGCCAAGGCGCGGGAATGGTTGGAGTCCTGGACGGGCGTGTCCGGGGTGAAGGGTTTGGTGATCAAGCCCCTGACCAGCCGATATCTGGGCAGGTGTCGGGGGTGGACCAAGATCAGAAGACGGGGCACCACTGAGGCGATCACTGGCACCCTGACCCGCCCGCTGCTCCTCGGTCTCGGCCGCCACGACGCAGCGGGCTGACTGCGTGGGGCCGGTGTGGCGGCGCCGTACTCGCGCACCCACGTTTTGCAGACCTGCCACCCGCAAGCGGCCGGGCATTGCGCCAGGCCAGGCGGTGGTCGGACCTCTCGTCAGCGTCTCCAGCGGCGCCCCTCGGGTCCGGTGACACCGCTCCTCGGGTCATCGATCGACAGGGGGACACAGCCATGCCGGGCCCGGAAGGTCGGCGGCCCTCTTGCAGGACCGCATAGAACGTAACGGGGGGCGAGGGCGTGGCGGCAGGACAGGTTGTCCGGTGCCCGGAGCGGGACGCTGCAGTGTCGCGGGGTCAAAATCTTGAAGACATCTTCTAAATTGGCTGTAGAGTGGAGACGTCGGCGTGGTCGCGATGGTGACCACTCGGGCCAGTGGCTCGACGTCGCGTCGGCGATCCTCCCTGTGGTGCGGGCTTTGTTGAGGAGTGGCCATGAATAAGGGGCATGTGTGGACGAATTTCGCGGGTGATCAAAGCTGTCGCCCAGCGGTGTTCGAGAGGCCTGGGGCTCCGGCGGAGGTAGCGGAGGCTATTGGCCGTGCGGCAGCGGCCGGCCGTACGGTCCGGGTGGCGGGAGCCGGGCATTCCTTCACCGACGGCGTGTTGACCGATGGAACCCTCCTGTCGCTGGAGCGCATGAATCGCGTGCTCGACATCGACCCGGCGACCGGTCTGGTACGTGTCGAGGCCGGAATATCGCTGGGAGCGCTCAGTGCGGTGATGTACGACCACGGTCTCGCGTTCGCGAACCTCGGCGACATCGATGTGCAGTCGATCGCCGGCGCGACAGGGACGGGCACCCACGGCACCGGCATTACGCTGCCGAACCTGTCCGCAGGCTTGAAATCGATTCAACTCGCCCTCGCCGACGGCAGCATCCTGGAAGTCGGTGAGGGCATGGATCCCGACGCCTGGCGGGCCGCGCGGGTGAGCATGGGTGCCCTCGGTGTCGTCACTGCAGTGACGCTGCAGGCCGTGCCGGCTTTCACTCTCAGTGCCGAGGACACGACTGCGCCGTTGGAGACGGTTTTGCGCAGCCTCGACGAGCGCGTCGACAGCAACGACCACTTCGGCTTCTTCGCCTTCCCGCACAGCGAGCTGGCCATGACGAAGACCTGGAACCGGACCTCGGCCGCACCCCGTCCGCGATCAAGAGCCGGGGCATGGTGTCATGACGTGCTCCTGACGAATCATGCCTACTTGGGTGTGTGTTTGCTCGGTCGAGCACGTAGAGGGTGGATTCCGGCGCTGAACCGGCTGGCCTCGGCCTATTCAGGAACGACCAGGTACGTCGACCGTTCCTACCGGGTATTCGCCACGCCACGCCGCGTACCCCTCACCGAGATGGAGTATGCAATCCCGCGTGAGTACGCCGCCGAGGCGGTGCGGACCGTCATGAAGATCGCCGAGAGGCGCGAGTTCGATGTGCCCGCTCCGCTGGAGGTCCGCTTCGTCGCCTCCGACGATGCCTACCTCAGTCCGGCGGGCGGCCGTGGGACCTGCTACATCGCCGTGCACCAGTTCGCGGGCATCCCATGGGAGCAGTATTTTCGGACCGTGGAGCAGGCCATGATCGACTTCGGTGGACGGCCGCACTGGGGCAAGCGGCATTTCCTCAACGCCGAAATGCTGCGCCGCCAGTATCCACACTGGGACCGCTTCCAGGCAGTGCGAGCCCGCCTCGACCCTCACGGGGTGTTCACCAACGATCACATCAGGCGCGTCCTGGGCCGCCCGGTCGGTGCAGGTGAACCGGCATGAGCCCCTCGGTCCCGCTTCTGCACCAGCATTTCCCGGCGCTGCGCGAGGCACTGCCTCACCTACGCCTGGGATCGGCTCCCACACCTGTGCGTCGCCTGCCGGGACTGTCCACTGGAGCCGCGCCCCTGTGGATGAAGTGCGAGGGCGCCTTCGGCGATGGTGGATGGGGCGGCAACAAAGTACGCAAACTTGAATGGCTGCTGGCTGACGCCCTCCGTCAAGGCCGGCGCACAATCCTGACCGTGGGCGGCCTGGGAACCAATTGGGGATTGGCGACCGCCTTGTACGCACGCGACCAGGGCCTGCACACGGCACTCGCCCTGATCGACCAGCCCGTCGACGACCACGTACGCGCGCAGCTCGCACGCCTGGAGCAGAGTGGTGCGACCCTGCACTTCACGCACACGAAGGCGAGAACCCTCGCGCTGGCGCCCTTCCTGGCCGCCCGCCATACGACTGGCGGCCGACTGCCTTACTTCATCCCACCGGGTGGTTCGTCACCCATCGGCGTACTCGGTTATGTCGAGGCAGCACTGGAAATCGCCGACCAGGTACGTTGCGAAGCTCTCCCCGAACCGTCGCACATCGTCACCGCCGTCGGATCCGGAGGCACGGCAGCGGGACTGCTGCTCGGCCTCCAACTGTGCGGCCTGCACAACACCAAGGTGGTCGCCGTCGTCGTCAACGACACGCTGCGACTGGACCCACCCAGCCTCGTCCGGCTGGCGTGCCGCACCAAGAAGGTACTCGTGTCGCTCGGAGCGGACCTTCCGCCGACCGACATCCGCAGGAACGGCCTGATCGTCGTACGGGACTGGCTCGGGCCGGCTTACGGCCACGCGACAGAGGACGGAGAACACGCACAGCAACTGGCCGCGGATACAGAAGACCTCATTCTCGAACCCGTCTACACCGCCAAGTCGATGGCCGCCCTGCTCGCCCTGAACGCCATAGGACGCTTGGGGGCCGGCCCCGTCCTCTATCTGGACACGAACGGACCACGATGAAAGCACACAGCACACCTGCCAGTGACGTCCAACTCGACGGCGCCCGGGGCGACGTGTCCACCCACGGCAATCCGGTTGCCGATCCCGGCCGGACGGCTCTCGACGTTGTTACACCCGAGCTGGTCGCCCGCCTCGTACGCGGCGTGGTGACCGGGACGCGCCACGCGGTCTCAGGCGCCTCGGGCACTGCGGGCCTCACCGCCAGCTACTGCCCGTTCACCGGGGGAAAGCTTGCTGACCTGCCCGTATCGACCCCTGCGGACGTGGACACCGCCTTCGCGCGGGCCCGCGACGCCCAGCAAGCCTGGGCCGCCACCCCGGTCCGCCATCGGGCCGCGGTCCTCCTCCGCTTCCACGACCTGCTGCTGCGTCGGCAGTCGGAGGCCCTGGACATCATTCAGCTGGAGACCGGCAAGACACGGCTGCACGCCCACGAGGAGATCCAGGGCGTCTGCGTCGCCGCCCGCCACTATGGGCGCAACGCGTCCGCCTATCTGCGCCCCAAGGCACACCTGGGAGTCATCCCGTACCTCACCAAGGTCACCGAGCTGCGCCAGCCGCGCGGGGTCGTGGGCCAGATCGTGCCCTGGAACTACCCGCTGGGGCTCTCGGTCGGGGACGCATTGCCCGCCTTCGTCGCCGGAAACGCCGTGGTGATGAAACCGGACAGCCAGACCGCGCTCACCGCCCTGTGGGCGCGCGAGTTGCTGATCGAGGCCGGCCTCCCGGCCGAGGTGTGGCAGGTCGTCGTCGGCGAGGGCCACGTCATCGGCCCCGCCGTCGTCGAACGCGCCGACTACGTCTCCTTCACCGGCTCCACCCGCACCGGCCGCGAGGTCGCTCGCAGCGCCGCTGCCCGGCTGGTGGGCTGCTCTTTGGAACTCGGCGGCAAGAACGCCATGCTGGTGCTCCACGACGCGGACCTGGACAAAGCGGCGGCCGGCGCGGTCCGCGCCTGCTTCAGTTCCGCAGGCCAGCTGTGCGTCTCCATAGAGCGGCTGTACGTACACGCATCACTGGCGGACGACTTCCTGAGCCGCTTCGCCGCCCGGACCAGGGCCATGCGGCTGGGTACCCCGCTGGGGTACGGCGCAGACATGGGATCCCTGGTCTCCAGACGCCAGCTGGAAACCGTCACCCGCCACGTCCAAGACGCCGTCGACAAAGGGGCCACGGTGATCACCGGTGCCCGCCACAGGCCCGAGATCGGCCCGCTGTTCTACGAGCCCACCATCCTGGAAGGCGTCAGCACACGGATGGCGATCCACGAGGAAGAGACCTTCGGCCCAGTAGTCTCCGTCTACCGGTTCGCCGACGAGGACGAGGCGGTCGCGCTCGCCAACGCCTCCATGTACGGACTCAACGCCAGCGTCTGGTCCACCGACGGGCGCCGCGCCCGGGCGGTCGCCGCCCGCCTCCGGGCCGGAACGGTCAATGTCAACGAGGGCTACGCCGCCGCCTACGGCAGCGTCCGCTCCCCGATGGGCGGCATGGGCGACTCGGGCCTGGGCCGCCGCCATGGCTCCGAAGGCATAATGAAGTACACAGAAGCGCAGACCATTGCTCACCAGCGCCTGCTCCCGCTCGGCCCCGCCTTCGGCATGAACGATGAGAAGTACGCGTCGTTCCTCAGCCGAAGCCTGCACGCGATGAAGGCGCTCCACTTCCGCTGACGCTCAGCCACGGCTCCGGTGTGAGGCTCCCTGACGACGCGCCTGGGCCATCACTTTCGGATCTTGTCGCGCCTGCGCCGTGCAACACCGCACCGCGCGGCGCTGTTGGAACACCCCGGTACGTCCAGTACGGGGAGACACCTCCGCCTTGAGGTGCACGGCACCGGGCACGCGGGCCCGGCCAACAAGATCCGCAAGAGAGGGCCCCGGGCCCTTTCCCAGCCAGCACTACTCACACAGCACGCCGTCGCCGAGCACGATCCACCCCGGCCGAGGCAGCCGATGGAGGTACCAATGTCATCAGAGAAGCACGCCTATGAGCAGACTGCTCACTCCGAAGCAGCTGAGGCCGGGGACGTCCCTGCCCTCGACTACGACGTCATCGTCATCGGCTCCGGCTTCGGCGGATCCGTGTCGGCGCTACGCCTCACCGAAAAGGGCTACCGCGTGGGTGTCCTGGAGGCCGGCCGCCGCTTCACCAACGAGACCCTGCCGAAGAATTCCTGGGACCTGCGCAGCTACCTCTGGGCCCCGGCGCTGGGCTTCTATGGCATCCAGCGCATCCATCTCCTGGGCAAGGTGATGGTGCTCGCCGGCGCGGGCGTGGGTGGCGGGTCGCTGAACTACGCGAACACCCTCTACGTGCCGCCCGCAGCGTTCTTCCGGGACCCGCAGTGGGGGCACATCACCGACTGGGCGCAAGAGCTCAAACCGTACTACGACCAAGCGCAGCGGATGCTTGGGGTGCGGCCCACCCGGACCATGACCCCCTGTGATGTCCACCTCCAGGACGTGGCCGAGAAGATGGGAGTCGGCGATACCTTCCGCATGGCCTCCGTAGGGGTGTTCTTCGGTGACGGTGAGGACGCCGGTGGAGCGGTACGCGTCGATCCCGGCCAGTCTGCCCCGGACCCGTACTTCGGGGGCGTGGGACCGTCCCGCAAGGCGTGCACCGAGTGCGGTGAATGCATGACAGGTTGCCGTTACGGCGCCAAGAACACCCTCAATGAGAACTACCTGCACCTCGCCGAGAAGTCCGGCGCGGTGGTGCACGCGATGACCACAGCCGTCGCGGTCGCCGAGGAGCCCGGTGGCGGTGGCTACCGTGTCACCACCGTCCCTACCGACCAGCGCCGCAAGGGGCGGCAAACGGTGCTCCGCGCACGGCAGGTTGTGATCGCGGCCGGCACCTACGGCACCCAGACACTGCTGCATCGGATGCGGGCCACCGGCCTGTTGCCGCGCATCTCGCCCAAGCTGGGTGAACTGACCCGTACCAACTCCGAGGCGCTGGTGGGGGCCACGACCTCGGACCGGCTCTACCGCAGGAAGCACAGCGGCCCCAAGGTGGACTTCGGTAAGCGGGTGGACTTCAGCAGGGGAGTGGCGATCACTTCCTCCATCCACCCCGATGAGACCACTCACATCGAAGCGGTGCGGTACGGCAAGGGCTCAAACGCGATGGCCCCGCTGTCCATCCTCCAAATCCCGTACGGGGGAAGACTGCCGCGCTGGGTGCAGTTCATCGGAGCCAACCTGCGCAGGCCCGGCGATGCGGTCCGCATGATCAACTACCGCCGTTGGTCGGAGCGGACCATCGTCGGACTGGTCATGCAGACCCACGACAACTCGCTGACCACCTGCCTCAGGCCCAAAGGGCTGGGTAAGGGCCTGCTCACCGCACGGCAGGGGCACGGCGAGCCCAATCCGGACCATATTCCCGAGGCCGCAGAGGGCGCCAGACTGCTCGCGCGATCCATCAACGGCACCGCGAGCAGCAACGTTGGCGAACTGATGGGAACCCCCCTGACCGCGCATTTCCTCGGCGGCTGCCCGATCGGCCAAGACGCGGAGCACGGCGTCATCGACCCGTACCATCGTCTCTTCGGCTACCCCGGCATTTCGGTGGTGGACGGAGCATCCGTCTCGGCCAACCTGGGCGTGAATCCCGCGCTGACCATCACCGCGCAAGCGGAACGGGCAATGGCGCTATGGCCCAACAAGGATGAGCAGGATTTCCGTCCCGAGCAAGGCAGACCGTACCTGAGGATGGCACCGGTCGCTCCCGTTTGCCCGGCAGTGCCCGCTGATGCCTTTGGGGCATTGCGGCTGACGGTCATGCTGCCGGTGCCCCTGGTGCCGCCGCGGCGGGATCGCGGTGCAGGGCCCGGTGAGGCAGGCCCTGCCCCCTCGGCCCAGGCATAGTGGGGGACGTGGTGTCACGGCATGGGGTCCGGGGCCTGATGGTGGCCGCGGTGCTGGGCGAGGTTCGCTGGTTGTTGGGGTGTCCGGCTGGGACGTGGTGTGGAGGCAGGCCGGGATGTCGTGATGGCTGAGTGGTTGTTGTCTTTCCGGGCATGATGGATGTGTTTCCGCTGGTCAGGTATAGGGTCGGCGGTCCCGCGGCAGTGATGACGTGTCGTGTCGTTGCTCGGGTGGAGGTCGGGGATGCCGTCGGTCGTGGGGTTGCTGGAGCAGCGTGAGCTCACCGCTCGCCGCCGCGTGGACGAGCTGCGGCAGGAGGCCGACCGCATCCACGCCGAGCTGGACGTGGCCGAGCAGGAATGGAACGAGTGGGTCATCGCCCGCTCACGCGTCGGCGAAGTGCTGGCCCCGGGCGCCGACACCTCCACGTCCGAGGACCAGTGCCAGCCCGGCGGGCAGCCGCTTCGTCCCGAGTCGGCGGACGCGGCGAAGCCGAAGTCCGTGGTGCCGATGTGGCGCGCGGGGCTGTCCTGGGCAGCGTTGTCGGTGGACTACCAGCGCATCCTGCAGGCCCTCGCGGACGGGAGCCGGCTCGGTCAAGGACCTTTGACGTGCCAGAAGATGGCCGCCTGCTTCGGTCTGGACCCGGTGCCGGGGAAGGTGGAAGCCTTGCGGTCGAAGGCGAAGCGGCTGGTGGCCCGGGGTTGGCTGGTCGAGTCGGCGCCGGGCCGTTTCACGCTCGCGAAGGACGTGGCCGGGCAAGGCGGCGGGTCATGAGCGTCGTCATCGACCAGTAGATCATCGCCTCCGCGCTGCTGGTGGAGCGCTCGAAGTCGCGCACGAGGCGGCGGCTTCGCATCAGGTGGGCGAAGAACCGCTCCACGATCCACCGCTTCGGCAGCACGACGAAGCCGCGCATGTCGTCGCTGCGCTTGACGATTGCGAGGACCAGGGCGAGGACGGCGAGGCTGTACTCGACGAGGCTGCCGGTGTAGCCGCCGTCGGCCCAGATCAGGGCCAGCCGGTGGTGTGCGGCGGCGACCTGGGCGAGTAGGACCTGGGCGGCGGCGCGGTCGCCGATGTCGGCGGCGGTGACCATCACCGCGAGCAGCAGGCCGAGCGTGTCGACCACGGCGTGCCGCTTGCGGCCGTTGATGAGCTTGCCGCCGTCGAAGCCGCGGCTGTCGGCTCCGACGACGGCGTCCGCCTTGACCGACTGGGAGTCGATCACCCCAGCGCTCGGCTCCGGATCCCGCCCGGCCTGCTCGCGCACCCGGCGGCGGAGTCGGTCGTGGAACTCCTTGACCAGGTCGTGGTCGCGCCAGCGCCGGAAGAACGCGTAGACCCGGTCCCACGGCGGGAAGTCGCCCGGGATAGCCCGCCATTTCGTCGCGTTGTCGACGAGGTAGCGGATCGCGTCCAGTATCGCGCGGTGGCAGTAGGCCTCCGGCTGGCCGCCCCGACCACGCAGCCAGCCCGGCACCGGCAGCAACGGCCGCACCACCTTCCACTCGGCATCCGACATGTCGGTCGGGTAGCGGCGCTCGCGCGCTGTGTGGTCGCCGGCGTTCCCGAACCTGTGAGCCAGGCAGTCACACGCAGGAGTGGCCGAAGTGGCCCCCGCCTCCGTGATGCCGTAGAAATGCGACAACAGGGCCTCCTGCCGGGCTTGTTGTCGTAGACACCCTTCGAGCTACCAAGAGGCCCTGCTTTCGTGCCCGGCGACCTCAACGACCACCCGATCGAGACTCCGCTTCGCCCGGCCCCCGGGGCAGGAAATCAGATCGCGGCTGCAGCCACGTAGGACCGAGCCCACGCCGCGAACCGAGGTTGTTGCCGGTGGTCGGCAAGTTGAGCGAGCAAGGACTCGATCTCGGCAGCGTCACCCTGGTCGAGACGGAACAGCACGTCGCGGTAGACCGGGCCGAGGCGCAGGACCGGGGAGGCGGCGGCGTCGAACGCGGCAAGGAGCCGCTCTCGACTGGCCATGCGCTGCACCAGCGGCAGGATCTCCGTGTCGACTGCTTCCCGGAAGGCCTCACCCAGTGCCTCCGACTCGGCCGGGAGGTCGGCCGCCCACCGTGTGCAGAAGGGCTTCGGCCGATCCGGGGCCCACGCGAAGTCCGCAGGCGGCATCACATAGCACCACGCGACAGAGCTCGCGCTGTCCATCCGCCTCGGGTTCGGCTCGTTCAGGGTGATCCACCGCCAGTACGTGCGCAGGGCGTACTTGAACGTCATGTCGAAGACGTCACGGACCGGATCGACGCGGTGGACGTTGAACTCGAGGATGAGCAGGTCGTCGTCGGGCAGGGCCAGGGCGAGATGGGAGCCGGCCTTTCGGAAGCCGTGTGGCCGTAGAGCTGGCGCCGCGTGAGCGCGGACGAAGTCTCGCATGGCGTTCATGCGGGCGAACATACCGTTGCCCTCCGACACCCAACATCTCGATGAGCCCCGCCGGGTCACTCAATCGAAGATCCTGTCGACCGGCATCCCTCAAGATCGGAAAGAAAACAGCGACTGAGATGGACGGCCTGGCGAGGAGCCGGTCGCCTGATGTCTGGCGCCGGTCGGCAGCCCGCTTCCGCGGCTGTGAGACGGGCCTGGCCTGATGCCGTTCGTGCCACAACGGCTGTGTACGGGGGTGAGTTCAGTGGTCATCATGGCCGGCAAGCCGCGACGCTCCTGTCGCTGATGATCGCTGCACCCGTTCCGACCCGGCATCCATGAGCGATGAGCCAAGGTGCCACGTCCCACCGCCAACCACGCCGAGCTTGTGGCGACCCGTGAGTCCTGCGCATTGTTAGGGCAGTTGCACCACGTTGCACCCTGCCGCGGTGATGCGGCGAGTGATGGAACGTGCTTCTCTCTCGTAGATCGAGAAGACAAACGGACCGGGAACGAGGAGAAGCCGGCACATTTTTGCCCCGGCGAGAGCGATCACCCGTTCGAGCGCTGGCAGCTTTACACCCGAGCGATATCCGTTGTCCAGATAGACCGGCGGCTCAGGGTGCCCCAGGAGTTCAGCCAGGTGGGCCAAGGCGTTGCGATGTGGTTCCATACGCCACATGTCATACGGGTAACACCGCAAATAGATCACAGCGAGGCCGGCGTCCTGAGAGGTGTGATAAAACGCCATGACGTCCCTCCCGATGGAGGTGAAGGATCTGCGGAGGGCGGCGCGCGACACTGCGTGCAACCGATTGGCCACCGCGCGTAGCAGTTGCGGGGCTGTGCTAGAGGGGCGGCACCTCTCAACCCTAACTCCTAATATTGAAGATGTCTACAACATTGCTAGACTGGAAGTATGCCCAACCCTGAGAAGCGCTACGCCAAGGGCGCGCGCCGCCGAGAAGAGCTCCTGAACGCCGCACTCGAGGTCCTGGCGGAGCAAGGTATCGCGGGCCTCACTCACCGCGCAGTTACCGAACGCGCGGGGTGTCCATTCACTTCCGTCTCCTACTTCTTCGGCACGATCGACCAGCTGGCCGTCGAAGCGATACAGCTCATCGCGGAGAACCTCAATACCCATCTGGAAGTCCTCGCTCAGCGCTTCGAGGGCGGCAGGGCCAGCCCGGCGGAGGTTGCTGCCGAATTCTCCAAGCTCTTGACCACGTACTCGCAGGCCCTGGAACTGGCCCGCTACGAAGTACTCCTTCACGCTGTGCGGAACCCGAGTCAGTCCGACGCGCTGGCCGGCGTCGTTCGGAGTATGGAACATGTTGCCGAAGTGGCCTTGCGATCAGCAGGTGCCAGGCGGCCAGCGGCTGGCGCACGCGCATTTGCAGCCCTGGCCGAGGGACTGAACCTGTACCACCTTGTCGGCCCTCGGGCCGACGACGTTGAGGCGGCGAGCGCTGCATTCCGCGCCCTGTTCATAGCGTTCGCCCTGGACGATCAAGAGCATTCTGCGTGGGAAGAGCACCTCAAGGCCAAGCCCTCAGTCAACCGCTCTGGATGAATGCCGAGTACTGCGCGGACTGCACGAGGTGGCACGAGTCGGGTGCGCGCAGTCGCCGGCAAGACCTGACCCGCCCTGGGCACCCCGAACACCGGGGCTGGCTCACGCACCGTCAAGTTGGTCCGTCGTACGTCTGACCAGCACAACCTGCTCTTCCAGTGACAAGTTCCACCGCCGACTCTTGCCCAACGCGTCTGTCCCTCACGCTTCAGAGTCGTCACCAGCTCCCCGAAAGCGCGCCGGGCTGAGCCCGACGAAGAGGGATGGCTGGGAGCGCTCCAACGCCGTGATCACATCAGCAATCACCAGTTGCGGGCGTCGCTGGTTTTGCGTCCCGGGAGACGGAGACACCGCAGTCCTGATGTCGCCCACAGCGGCTTCGCCGCGCTCCGGTGACAGCTGGCCCGAGTGGGAAGGGGTCGGGGTTCGGCGGTGAGCGCTCCTGGAGTGCTGTCTCGACCTCGCTCGAACCGCTCTTGGACTGCCCTGATGAGACGGAGGCAAGATTTTGCCCGCCCTGCGCGGGGTCACCCACCACCACGGCCACCAGCAGACCCCGGACCCCACCCCACCCCCTGCCGGACCGGATCCGCACGAGCCCCCTCCGCCTTCCGGGCGACTTCAGGTTCGCTGTTTGTTGGGGTGTCCGGCTGGGATGTGGTGTGGGGAGTGTGCTGTGTGCCGGGTTCCGTGTTCGGGTGGTTTCGGTTCGGGCTGGGCGGGCAGCGGTACCCGGTGGTTCGGGCCCGGTGTCGGGTCTCAAGGACCGCGCCAGGGCATGGGTTTCTGGCGCCGGTCGGCAGCCCGCTTCCGCGGCTGTGAGACGGGCCTGGCAACGGGCGGATTTCGGGGTCGAGTTCAGTGGTCATCATGGCCGACAGGCCGTGACGCTCCTGTCGCTGATGATCGCTGCACCCGTTCCGACCCGGCGGCCATGAGCGATGAGCCAAGGTGCCACGTCGCACCGCCAACCACGCCCAGCTCGCGAGGTGTCGTGCAATCCGTAAGGGATCGCGGGGCCACGGTGATGCACAGGGGGGCGTGCTTCGGCCCAGCTGGCGATCGGGCGAGAGGGACCCCTCAAAGACTTGAAGAAGCCTTCAATATTTGGCTACTCTACCGCCATCCGCTCCAACAGCAGCGGGTCGGCATCGCAGGATGCACCTCACGACCGTGGGGCGAAGCTCTGGACGTCGCGAGGGGTCCTCCACCGGTCCGAGCCGCGGGGTGCGGCCTCTGATCTCCCCAGCAATGCGTTGCTGCGCCAGCCTGGCCACCCGCACCATGCGGCAGCGCGCCACCCCGCACCGACCCTTGGCAGGGGCGGGTCGTGCTGCCAGGGCGCGACCTTCGACCTGCACGTGGATGAGCTGGAGCAGCTCAACTGGGGGAGTCACCCGGGCCGGCCTCGGTAAGGCATGCGGCTGATGGTCGATATCGGCGCCCGAAGGAAAGTGAACTCATCATCCGGGCTGAGTCATTTTCCCTGCCAATGTGGGCGGTTCGCCATCTTGCGCCCAACCTGTGGCGTGCCACAGTGGGAAAATGCCGCGGCCGATCTTCGAATACTGTGCGACTAGAAGTCGGAGGTCGATGAATGCTCAAGAATTATTACGAGACCGTGCGCGCTAAGCGACTGTACCGCCAGATTCGTTCGCTCGGCAGCCGTGTCATTCGGAAAGGGTTCTGGGAGAAGCAGCGGCTTCCCACCAAAATATCTATATCCCTGCTCGTTCCTGTTCTGCTCGCCGTGGCTTTTGGCGGCCTGCGGCTGCGAGATAATCAAGCTGAATGGCGGTCGGCTTCGACCGCAGAGCAGACTGCCAGGCTGGTTCAGGCGGCAACGCTTGTGGCCCATCATCTCGAGCGCGAACGAGACCTATCTGTGAGTCCGCTCATTGCAGGCAAGCGAGACGGTGGCCTGGTTGGAGATCTTTATCGGGTCACCAGTGCTTCCATATCCACTCTCAAGCAACATACAGAAGTGGCGCCGAGTACAGGGAGATTGCATGATCGCCTTGTGGAGGTGGACCGTCTTCTGTCCGGACTTCCTGAAGTGAGAGCGCGGGCATACCTTGCTCCCGGGGTGGATACGGAGGAGGCGTATTCGGATATCGTGACATCCCTCCTTGCTCTGACCAATGAGTTGAGTCTAGGTACCGGAAGTAGTGTCACCTCGGATGCGCGAGCGGTGTATGCGATCGCTCTGGCCAAGGAAGCGATTTCGATCAATCGGGCGATTGTCATGCATATGCTGCTGGATGTCCGTAATTCCGGTGACCCGGTCACTCGCCACACCCAAGCGGCCAGGAGTGTCGGGTATCAATCGCTTGCGCAAATAGCCAGAAAGGAGCTTTCGAGTTCCTCGGGGGGCGAGTTCGAGGCGAGTCCGCGCTCGGATCTCACCTCCCCCGGGATGGAGCAGATGGTGAGGCACGTAGGGGCCGGCCTGAGCAACCAGCAGCTCGCCTCCCAAGGGGTCACCCCTGATCGCTGGATGGAGGGTGCAGGCGTTCAATTCGACGAAAGTTGGGAAATCGAGAGTATGCTAACTGCCAGAGCTGTCCATTTTGCGTCGGACAGCACACGGGAAGCAAAAGAGGCTCTCATTGACGAAGTGCTTGCCATGTTGCTTGCTCTCCTGATTACCGCAACGCTTGCCCTGGCGATGGTTCGCTCTATGGTTTCCAGGTTGACAATTCTTCGTGACTCCGTCCATCGCATCGCAAATCAGTCCTTGCCTGATGTTGTCGCTTCCCTCTCCAGTGTGACGTCTGAGGCTATTGACACTGTTATTGCACCGATTTCGGTTGATGGGTCGGATGAGATAGCAGAGCTGGCCAGAGCGTTTGACGGCCTGCATTTTCAAGCGGTTGATCTGGCCGCAGGGCAAGCTCTTCTCAGGGGCAATATAAACGCAATCCTGGTAAATATATCACGTCGAAATCAGCATTTGGTCACGCGGCAAGTTGGCTTGATTTCGGAACTGGAAAGAACTGAGATGGACGAAGCTCGGCTTGAGCGTCTATTTGAGGTCGACCACCTGGCCGCTCGCATTTTGAGGAATGGAGAGAATCTGCTTGTACTCGGGGGTGATGATTCGGCGGGGCGGCGCCTGGTGCCTGGGGCAGTTCCTTTGATCGATGTGCTCCGCGCTGCCATCTCGGAGGTGGAGAGTTACTCTCGAGTTGAACTGAAGGATATCCCCAATGTGCGAATAGAGGGCGCGGTAGTCATTGATCTCATGCACCTGATAGCCGAGCTGCTTGAGAACGCTACGAAGTTCTCCGTTGAGAATTTCAAAGTCCTGATGACTGTGATTCTTTACCCTGATCGACGATTGGCCATTGAGATTCTCGACAGGGGGGTAGGTATTGCGCCGGATGTGATTAAGGGTCTGAACGATAAACTCAGGATGCCGCCTGCGGTTGATGTAGGGGTCTATTCCCACATGGGACTCTTCGTGGTCGGGAGGCTGGCCTCCAGGCATGGAATGCTGGTTCAGCTCTACCCGTCAAACGGTGCGTCCGGTACGCGCGCCGTCGTTGTTGTGCCCACACGTGCCTGGATCATTTGAGCTCCGTCTGCGGCGTCGACTGCAACGCCTGCGCCGGCTTGGCCTGGGACACGCAGCGCCGCCGCGGGCTTCGCCTCAAGGAAGCAGTGCTCGGCTGGTCCCGGGGCCAACTTACCGGCAAAATCCACCTCGCTGCGGACCGTAAGTGCTGTCCGCTCACGTGAGTTACTGGTGCCGGACGAGCAGTGGGTGTTGTTCCGGCGGGTGGTACGGACGACAGAGGTCACAACGTCCACGTCCGCAGGGTGGCGGATGGCGTCGAGCGGGTAATCGCGAGGCCTTGGCCGCGATGGATTTTGTGGGAACGTCGGGCTGCACCTGACGGTAGCTGCCGCGAGTGTTCGGCCCGAGCTGGCAGACAGCCTACCGAAGCCTCGCCCAGTCGAGGCGGGCCCGGGTCTGGGTCCGCCTCCACCGCGTCACCCTCGACGAACTCGGTGCCCGTGGCGAACTGGACTGATCGCGCAGCGCGAGCCGCTGGGCTCACAAGGCCGGCTGGTCTCCAGATGGAGACCGCGGACGTTGCAGCCCTGGGTGGCCAGCACGACGGCGGTGTGATTGCCCGATGGCTGACCGGCCGATCCTCCCAGGCTGCCGGCGTGGGTGTACCGATCGAAGTGGGTGAAGCGCTGGCCTGGGTGAGCCCGCAGCGGATCGGTGGTTCGGCAGCGGAGCTAGCCGCACGTGGCAAGCTGTACCTGCACCGGCGGGTGTTCGCCACGTTGCTCCGCATCCGGGTCAGCCAGGGCGAGCGCGTGCTGCGGCAGCGGCAAGTGCCGAAGTTGATCCCTTCGCTCCCTGCGTTGCTTTCTGCGACCTGGCTGGCGCGGGTGGACCCGCATGGTTCCGCAGTACGCATCGAGGTTCTGGCCTGATGAACTGCGGGTTGTCGTAGGTGGTGGTTCGGCTTCGTGATGTCAGTGCCGTGGCTGCCCACACCGCCTGGAGCGCGCCGCCACCGCCTTGGCCGCACACCTCAAGCAGCCCAGCAGTCTTCACCGGCTGCGTCCACACCGACACCACCATCCATCTGACCTGTGTGCCCTTCTCAGCGCCGGGCAGCGGCAGAACCTGCACAACTGCGGCCACACCGCCGCCTCCCTCGCCCCGAGAGGCCGCTGGCCTCCCTGCTGCCCCGCACCCGCCCCCAGCCAGTGCTCCTGGATCGCATTGCTACCTCCTTGGGCTACGCGAGCCTGTTCGGCATCGACGGGGCAGTGCGTCCCCCGATTGGGTCCTCGGCGCGAGGCGCGCAGTCAGCACCGCGCCCGACGCTGCGGGACAGGGCCTGGCCCGCTCGCCGGGCCGGATCGGCTTCGGGAGCAATGGCGGCGACGAGTTCGCGGTAGAACGACGTGCGAAAAGGCGTGTCCGCACTGTCCGTTGGCCACGGAAGCTTGTCTCACGCACCCAGACCAGTGCGGCGCAGACGGCAATCTTGTAGATGTCTTCTAGATTGGATGTAGAGTGACCATGCCGGCGTGGTCGCGACTGCCCCGACCCGTCGGGGAAAACCGTGCCGAGCCTGACGTGGAACCGCAGGGCATGTGCGCTCCAGCACCGGACCGGCTGACAAGCATTGGATTGGAGTCCTCTGTGATCTCGTTAACAACCGCAACACGCGCAAGTTCCTTGCGCAGGATGGTCGCCGCCCTGGCGATAGCCCTGTTATCCCTGGCGGCAGGCCTCACCTCCCCGCCGAGCGCCCATGCCGCCTCGGCGTCGACAGAGTCTTGCCGGGCGGGGGAGGAGAGCCTCGACTGCATGAGACTCCACCTGAGCGGTTCGGGAGGCTTCGTGCTCGCGCTGCACCCGGGCGCTCTGTCGAACCAACAGGTCGTGGTCGACAGGATGGACAACGGACAGAACCGCTTCTGGAAGCTCAGTGTGAACCGGGCGGACGCGACGTTCGAGATCGTCAACAAGTCGACCGGCACTTGCGTAGGCAGCCAGCCGACCGCCGAGCGCTACGACGTGCTCGTCACCGCGAACTGCCAGAACAAGGGCTCACAGCGTTGGTACTTCAACCCTGGCCCCGGCAACAAGTTGATGGTCCGCAACGTCGATTCCGGCAAGTGCCTGGCCGCCTTCGGCGCCGATGTGCGCAACTCCCGGGTGGGTGACCCCGTCATCGCCACACCGTGCCAGCTCGAAGCCCGCGGCCAGCTCTGGTTGGTTGGATCGGGACCGTACTCCGCGGTCTGGGACCTGGCTATCGACCACGCGGCGAACACGTGTCAGAAGTCAACGGACACCTGCACGTGGAATGCGGAGAGCGAGGCCCCCGCGGCCCCGCTGCCAGGTTCCTGCGGGTCGAAGGTGTGGTACAACGACACGCCTTACCCGCTCGACCACGTGTTCACCAGGACCAAGACGACCGGCTACTCCAACGAGGTGGGCAGCGAGTTGGAGGTCGGGTTCGAGACGGGGGCCGTCGGCTCGCTGATCGCCAAGGTCACGGCCAAGCTGAAAGTATCCGCCAAGGTCGTGTGGTCGAACTCGCACAGTGAGGCCGAGCAGACGAAGTTCACTGTGAAGCCCGGAGAGTACGGCTGGTACGAGTTGGCGAAGGTCGCCCAGAAGGTGACGGGCACCTGGACCTTCGGCATCGGCGGGCTGCACACCTGGACGGTGCGTGACACCGTTACGGTCCCCCTCGAGCACGCCAACGGCCTGACCACCATCTACGTCGCGAAGTCCAGCCCCACTCCGCCCCGCTGCAGCTTCTGAGTGACTGTTGTCGTTCCGGTCCTGTGCGGTGTTGGGCGAACGGGAGTCTCGTTCGGGTGATCGCGGCGGGTGCGCGCATGAGAACAAGGCCTCTTGGCGGCTCGGTAGATTCCACGCCAACGAGTGTGCCAAGAGGCCCTGTTGTCGCAATTCTGCGCGTTCGTGCAGGCCGGGTCCGGTCCGGGCGCCCCGTCGCGTGACTGCCTCGCAAACCAGTTCGGGAACGCCGCTGGTAACGGGATGCGCGAGCGCCGCTATCCCACAGGCATGACAGACGTGCAGTGGGCCGTGGTCTGTCCGGTACTGCCACTGCAGGGACGCGGTGGGCAGTCGGAAGCGTACTGCCGCCGGGCGATGCTGGACACGGTCCTCTATCTGGTCGACAACGGAACGAAATGGCGAGCCATGTCGGCGGCGCGGGCACGGACAGCCGCGGCTTCGACGGCGGCAGGCCTATCAACGGGCGTAAGCGGCACGCGGTGAAGCCGCCCCACGAGCATCGTGCTCATGCCGGGAACCTCAACCGAGCGGCAGGCTGGGGACGTTCGAGACCCCGATTCGGTTCGGTAAAGCGACTGTGTCATTTAATACAGTCAGTCGACATGGTCACTCGACAATGTCGACTGTACGTTGGCGGGAACCGATGTCTCGAACTGAAAGGCGCGCTCATGACTCAGCCGCCCGTCCTCACGGCCCAGGCGATACCACAGCGCCCGGCCCTGCCCCTGGTGGGCCACGCCCTCGCGCTCCCGAAGGGGTTCGATGCCACGACCCACCTGATGAAGGAGGTCAAGGAGCTCGGCCCGATCTACAGGCTCCGCGTCTTCGACACCGAGGCCGTGGTCGTGGGCGGCCTGGATCTGGTGACGGAACTTGCGGACGAGTCCCGCTTCCGCAAGAACGTGCACCCCGACCTGGTCGAGATCCGGCAGTTCGCGGGGGACGGCCTGTTCACCGCTTTCAACCACGAGGCGAACTGGCAGAAGGCCCACGACATTCTGATGCCGGCGTTCTCGCTGGGTGCGATGCGCGACTACCACGCGACCATGCTGAGGGTCGCCCGCTCTTTGATCGGCAAGTGGGACCAGGCTGCCGGCCAGCGTACGGTGGACATCCCCGAGGACATGACCCGCCTGACCTTCGACACCATCGGGCTGTGCGGCTTCGACTACGACTTCGAGTCGTTCCGCCGGGACGAACTGCACTCCTTCGTCGAGGCCATGGCACGGGCCCTGGCCTTCACCCAGACCAAGGGCGAGTCCATCCCGGGAACGGTGCGGTTCAGGCGCAAGCAGTCCGAGCAGTTCCGCCAAGACATCAGGCTAATGACCGACCTGGTCGACGAGGTCATCCGGCAGCGCAAGCAGTCCGGAGATACAAGCACCGGCGACCTGCTGGGCCGGATGCTTCACACCCCGGATGCCAGGACGGGCCGGCCGCTCGACGACGTGAACATCCGCAACCAGGTCATCACGTTCCTCATCGCCGGGCACGAGACGACCAGCGGTGCCCTGTCCTTCGCCCTGTACTACCTGACCAAGCACCCCGAGATCCTCGCCCGTGCTCAGGCCGAGGTGGACGCGCTGTGGGGAGACGAGGAAACTCCGGACCCCGACTACGGCGACATCGGCAAGCTCACCTACATCCGCCAGGTGCTCAACGAGAGCCTCCGGCTGTGGCCGACCGCGCCCGGCTACGCCGTGGAGCCCTTGGAGGACACCATCATCGGCAGTAGGTACGCCGTCCGCAAGGGCGAGACGCTGATGGTCCTCACCCCCGCCCTGCACCGTGACCCCGCCTGGGGCGAGAACGTCGAGCTGTTCGACCCCGAACGCTTCACCCAGGAACAGGAAGAGAAGCGCCCGGTCCACCTCTTCAAGCCGTTCGGCAACGGCGAACGCGCCTGCATCGGACGCCAGTTCGCCCTCCACGAGGCCACGCTGCTGCTCGGCCTCCTCGTCCACCGCTACCGGCTGATCGACCACACCGACTACCAGCTGAAGATCAAGCAGACGCTCACACTCAAGCCCGACGGCTTCACACTCAAGCTGACCCGGCGCACCACCGAGGAGCGCCGTCGGCCCGCCGTGACGGCGAGCGAGGCGGCAACCGGGCGGGGCGTGAGCGTGACCCGGCGGGCCTCCGGCGCCGCGCTCACCCTGCTGCACGGCTCCAACCTCGGCACCTGCGCCGGCATCGCCCGCGACCTGGCCACCGACGGCGATGACCACGGCTTCGCACCGTCCGTGGCGCCCCTCGACGCCCACGCCGGCAAGCTGGATCCCGCCGGCGGCCCGCTGGTGATCGTCGCCGCCTCCTACAACGGCAGGCCCACCGACGATGCTGCCGAGTTCGTGGCGTGGCTGGAGGGTCTGGAGTCCGGCTCGCTCGCCGGCCTCCCGTACGCCGTGCTCGGCGTCGGCGACCGCAACTGGGCCGCCACCTACCAGCGCGTCCCCACCCTCATCGACGAGCGCCTGGCGGCGGCCGGAGCCGTCCCCCTTCTCGAACGCGGCGCCGCCGACGCCTCCGGCGACTTCGCCGGAACGGTGGACCGTTGGGCCGGGGAATTGTGGACAACGCTTCTCGAGCGCTACGGCCACGCCCCAGGCGAGGTCCCGGCGCCCGCGGAGTTCGACGACAGCCAAGGGCTCTATGAGCTGGAGGACGCCACCGACTCGGTCACCGGCGGCCTCGCCGCGCGGCACGGCGTCCAGCCGATGGAAGTGCTCGACGCGTACGAACTCGTCGACACGAAACACGAACTCGGCCGCTCCAAGCGGTTCCTGCGCCTGCGGCTGCCCGAGGGCGTCACCTACCGCACCGCCGACCACTTGGCGATCCTGCCCAGCAACCCCGACGCCCTCGTCCAGCGCGTGGCCGACCGCTTCGGCCTCGACCTGGACCGCACCATCCGCCTGCGCGCCCGCCGCCGCAGCCGCAACGCCCTGCCCGTCGACCGCCCGCTGACCCTGCGCCGCCTGCTCACCGACTTCGTGGAACTGCAGGACGCCGCCACCCCCGAGCAGGTCGCCGTCCTGGCCGAGCACACCACCTGCCCGCCCGAGAAGCAGCCCCTGGCCGCACTTGCCGCGGCAGACCCGGAGACCATCCGCGAGCAGGTGGCCGTCGCCGGCCACAGCCTCCTGGGCCTGCTGGAGAAGTACCGCGCCTGCGAGCTGCCCTTCGAGCACTTCCTGGAGCTGCTGCCGGTTCTGCGGCCCCGCCACTACTCCGTCTCCTCGTCCGCGGCCGCCCAACCCGGTGAGGTGGACCTCATGGTGTCGCTGCTTGCCGCACCTCACCGTAGCGGCGAGGGCACATTCCAGGGCATCGCCTCGCACTACATCCAGACCGTGAACCCCGGAGACACCCTGCAGGCCCGGGTGCTGCAGGGCAGCGAGTCCTTCCGCCTCCCCGAGGACCCGTCGGTGCCGGTGATCCTGGTCAGCGCGGGCACCGGCCTCGCGCCCTTCCGGGGTGCGGTGCTCGACCGGGTGCACAGTGGGTCGACGGGAACCCTGTTGTGCTACTTCGGCTGCGACCATCCGGATGTCGACTACCTCCACCGCCAGGAGTTCGAGGCGGCGGAGGCGGCCGGCGCGGTCAGCATGCGGCCCACCTTCACGCACGCTCCCGAGCACGGTGCCCGTTTCGTTCAGGACCGGATCGCGCGCGAGAGCGACGAGGTCTGGGCCGCGCTGGAGGCCGGCGGCAGGGTCTACGTCTGCGGGGACGGCCGCCGCATGGCGCCCGCGGTGCGGGAGGCGTTCATGGCGATCTACCGCCAGAACTCCTGCGCCGACGACGAGGAGGCCGCCGCTTGGCTGGCCGCCACCACCGAATCCGGTCGCTATGTCGAGGACGTCTGGGCCGGCTGACCCCCGCCCATCGACTTTCTCAGACCACACGGCCACGGACGTGCAGGCGTCCGTGGCCGGTGTGTCGGTCCGCTACGCGTACGCCTCGCCACGCCGGACCGGCGGAGGCGTGCGCGGTACGGCGAACGGACGTCGGCGTTCCTTACTGGGTCTGGACGGCCGCGAGGTTCAGGCCCCCTCCGGCCAGGGCGACGGTCGCGGAGACCAGGGCCTGGAGGCCGGCGCTTTCGGCGGGTCCGTTCGGCGCGTAGAGGCGCTGCATCGTGAGCCCGTCGAAGCCGGCGAGGAAGAAGCGGGCGATCAGGTCCGCCGGCTGGACGAGTTCGAACCCGCTCCGGGACGCCGTCTCGGTCACGATCCGCACCGTGACCTCGTTAACCTGTTGGTAATGAGCCTGGCGGGCCTCGCTGAGACCGGGGGTGCGCAAGGCGAGCAGGGCCAGTTCCGTGAGCAGCTGGTGCCCGCTCGCCTCCTCCTGGACGGTGCGCCAGAGGGCGCCGGCCAATGCGGCGATCGTCTCCTCGAAGCCAGCGTTTTGCGGAGCCGCTTGCTCGACCTGCGCTATCAGGTCCGCGGTGAGCTGGTCCATGACCGCTCGGTACAGGCCCTCCTTCGTGCCGAAGGTGTAGTGGACCGTGGCCTGGGCGACGCCGAGTTCGGCGGCGATGGCACGCGTGCTCCCGACGGCGACGCCCTCCCTCGCCATAAAGGCGATAGCCGCTTTGATCAGCTGGGGACGGCGCTCGGCCGCAGAAACATGAGCCATGCGGCCACTATATCGACTTAGTCGATCGAACCAGTCGGTAAGGACGGCGTCCCGCACTGCCCCTGATGGGCCCGAGCGCCGGCGGGACGGGAAGTGGCCCCGGGTTCCTCATGGACGGCGCGCGCCCCGACGTATCGGCTCCTCCGCTTCTACCGTCAGGGGTTCCGCCGGGGCTGGGGCTGTCGGCCTGGGCAACCGAGGTGACCCTGGCGACCGGCGGCACGTTCACTTCGCCCGCCGGGGGAACCTGCGCGCGGAAGCCGCGTTCGCCCTGCGGGGCTCCCGATCGGACCATCGCATGGCTTCACGGCTTCCGCCGACTACGGATCCGATGGGAACGACGCGAGGACATTCACGAAGCTTCCTCGGCCTCGCCAGCTGCCTCATCACCCACCGCCACGTCCAACGGCTTTGTCAGGACCTCTAAGTGATCGGCTTCTTGGCGGTGCCTGCGGACGGCCGCGGAGGTGCCGACGTAGACGCACTCCGCGGCCGGGCATGACTCCCAGTAGCCGCTGTCCAGAGCTGCCTGCCGGATGGTCGTCGCACCGTCCGGGCCGAAGTCGTGCTCGGCGAGGAGTCGGGCCACGGAATTGTCGTACCGGACAGCCATAAGGGCGGCCTCGGCGATCTTGTCGTGGCCGGGCGCGAAGAAGGAATCGATTCCGACTTCGGCTCCGCAGCCACACCAGCAGGTTCCTGTTGGTGCGAGACGGGCGTCCTCTCCAGTCATGACCTCACGGTAGACCCATGTCGCGCCCCGGTATGGTTTTAATCACCCTATTTCGTGTTGTTCGGGGCGTCGTCCGACGGGGTCCAAGCGGCGGCGCGAGCGGGCCCCGGCCGGCGAACGCCGGTTTCCTGAGGGGGTGACTCCCGCCTCTCATTGTTACCATTATTTCGGCATATCCTACGAGTCTAGGTATGGGCGTCGTGGCGGATGGAGCGTTCCCTGCCGACGTGACGAGCATGGTGGGGCGCCGGTCGGAGATCGCCGGAGTGAAGCGCCTGCTCGCCGACTCGCGTCTGGTGACGCCGACCGGCACCGGAGGCGTGGGAAAGACGCGCCTGGCACTGCAGGTCGCGCGTGACGTGCGGCGGGCGTTCCGTGACGGGGTCTTCTGGGTGTCGTTGGCGGAGGTCGGTGAGTCCGGCCAAGTCGTCCTGACCGTCATGGACGCCGTGGGCATGCGCACGATGGGTCCCGACGCCGCAAGGGCGCTGACCCGTCACCTGCGGGACAAGCGACTGCTGCTGGTCCTCGACAACTGCGAGCACCTGGTGGAGGCGTGCGGGGAGGCGGCGGCCGACCTTCTGGCGATGTGTCCCGGAGTCCGCGTGCTGGCCACCAGCCGTGAGGTACTCGACATTGCGGGCGAACGTGTCTTCGCGGTGCCGCCTCTGCCCGTACCCCTGGAGACTTCCCCGGGGAGCCACGGTGGGATCCGAGCCGACTCGGTCGCCCTGTTCGTCGACCGGGCAGCCGCTGCCGCCCCCGGCTTCGAGGTCACTCCCGACAACGAGCAGGCCGTGGCCGCACTGTGCAGGCACCTCGAGGGTCTGCCCCTGGCCATCGAACTTGCCGCGGCCCGCGTGCGGTCACTCTCCGTCGAAGAGCTCGTCCGCCGCCAGGACGAACGCTACGAACTCCTCACCCGCCGGCGGCGCCGCGGCTCCGCATCCCGACACCGATCCCTTCGATCCACCGTCGACTGGAGCTTCGAGCTCTGCTCGCCCGAAGAACGCCTTCTGTGGGCCCGCTTGTCGGTTTTCGCCGGAGGCTGCGACCTCACCGCCGCTCAGAACGTCTGCTCGGACCGGAAACTCAGCCGCGAAGCCGTGCTCGAAGCCGTCGCCGGTCTCGTGGAGAAATCGATCCTCACGCGTGAGGAAGTCCACGGACGCGTGCGCTACCGCATGCTCGAGACCCTCCGCCAGTACGGCCGGGAACACCTCGCCCGAGCCGGCGAGACTGACGGTCTGCGGCGCCGTCACCGCGACCACTACCTGCAGCTGGCCGAGCACGTCCACGACCAGTGGTTCGGCCCTGGACAGGTCATCCTCTTCGCTTCCGCGCGCCGGGAGCACGCCAACCTGCGCGCGGCTCTGGAGTACTGCCTCACGGAGCCTGGCGAAGCACCCCACGCCCTCCGGATGGCTGCCTCCTTGTGGACCTACTGGATCGTGTGCGGCCTGGTACAAGAAGGCGCGATCTGGCTGGCGCGAGCCCTGGCCGGCAGCCCGGCGCCGGGCCCGCACCGGGTCGACGCCCTTTGGGCGGCCAGCCTCGTGAGCAACTACAGCGGAGATCGGGGCAGGCCGGCGGAGCGCGCGGCTCTCGCCATGATCGAGGAGTGCCACCGGCTGGCCACGAGCCTGCGAGACCCGGCCCGCATCGCCCACGCAACCTACCTGTGGGGATACATGCAACTGCTCGGAGAGGACCCGGTCCGCGGGTTCCTCGTCCTCGGTGAGGGAGTCGAGTTGGAGCGAGCCCTGGGTGAGCCCAACCCCCACCTGCGCCATGCCCAGCTCCTTCTCGCGATCGCGGGCAGCCTGGCCGACCTCGACCACGTGGTGCGCACCGTCGGCGAGGAGTGCCGCACAGCCTGCCGGGACGCCGGCGAGCAGTGGCTGCAGTCCTGGAGCCTGCTCTACCTCGGCCTGTCCGCCGTGATCCAAGGGCGCTGCGAGGACGCGGAGGCATACCTCAGGGGGGCCGTCCGGCTCCAGCATCCGTTCCGCCAGCCGCTCGGCGTCGGCTGCGCTCTGGAATATTTGGCGTGGAGCGCGGTGAAGTCGGGCGATCCCGACCGCGGCGCTCGGCTCTTCGGCGCCGGCACCGTGTTCCTCGAACCACTCGGGCTCGACTTCGGCAACCTGACCAGGGAACAGTGGGTCGAGCGAGGGGACCGCTCCGGCATCGTCCGGACAGCCGTGGACGCCCTGGCTGAGCGGGCGTACCGGCTGGCCTACCAGAGCGGAGCGCGGCTCACCCAGGACGAAGCCGTCGCGTACGCCCTGGGAATTCGGGAGACTACGTCCCGGAACACGGTCCAAGTGCCGAAACGGCCCGAGGTTCTCACCCGGCGAGAGCGACAGATCGCCGAGCTGCTGGCCGAGGGCAAGTCCAACAGGGACATCGCTGAGCAACTGGTCATCTCCCAGCGCACCGCCGAGACGCATGTCGCCAACATTCTCAGCAAACTCGCCTGTACTTCCCGTGCCCAGGTCGCGACCGTGATCACCGGACAGAACCTGACCGGTCACCTGCCCGAGCAGGACGACCAGGACCCCGCGGCCGCCAAATAGATCCCGTACGGGATCCGGACGGCCACCGTCCCTTGCGGCGGCCGGGGCTGGGCGTAGCCCTGCCGCTATTTTTTGCCTCTGCACGGCGACCTGGAGTGATATCGATTACGGGTCGTAGCCACCGCATGGGCGCGAATGAACTCAGTAGCCGGCTACGTAATTCTCGCGATGTGGAGAACCAGGCGCGCTGCCAATGGTGGAGAAGCAGGCCACCCATCCGTTGGTCAACCCCGGCGCTCGACCCATGCATCCCCCCGGCCTGCCGGAGCCGTGGTTCCACCGCACTCCCTGAGATCACTGGCAGGTGAACGACATGGTTATGCACGTACGACAGCAAGCCAATTCTCTGCACACCGCGCTCTACCTTCGGTGCTACCCCCACGACCCGACCGGCATGGAGTTCCACCGTCGCGCGATGCGACGGCTCGCGCAGTGGTACGGCCTGCCCGCACCGTCGGAGTACGTGGACAACGGTCTGCGGTCCCGCGACGGCCTGCCGCAGTTGGAGAACCTGGTGTGGCAGATCGCGCGGGGCCGGATCGACATGCTCCTCATCCCGGGCCCGTTCGTGTTCGCACTGGATGACCGTGAGGCCGCGGACGTGGCCCACCGGCTGCGTCGGCTCGGCTGCCGTCTGCTTGAGCTGCCGCACAGCCGACCCGTCAGGGTCGGCCCCCTGACGCGGCCGGTCCCACTCGGCGGTGCCCGGCCGGCGATGGCGCCCAGGCAGCGGCAAGAGGTCGTCTCATTGCTCTCCCGCGAAAGGCCCCCACGTCCCACCTCTGCGGACGGCTGGTGACGGCAGGGTCAGGGCACCCCCGTCCGTCGGACGTGGTCTTACGATCCAGTTGGCCGGCGGTACCGATCTTCCAGGCGAGGCCGCGGGCAGAGGCCGTCACGGCCCGCAGGCCGTGCTGGGCCGTCCTTGGAAGGGTCGCCGAGGTGGAACAGCACCGCGGTGACCCGGCCCCTGGCGTTCTTGGGATCTGGCGCCACCGAGGCCGTCCGGTCGCCCTCCAGAAGCCGCTGCGCTCCCTCGTGCACGGCCCCACTCGGCATGCACGTACTGCGCGCAGGGCAGTGGGCCCGTCCCGGTGCCTGTGCGGCGCGCACCGATGGCGCGAGGTGCCCGGGCGGTCACGGCGCGACCGAGTCCGGCCCGGGTGGATCACGCGGACCGCACGACAGTGAGCCGGATCCGAATGTTGAAATCTGCTCGTTACCTTCGTGGTATTGCGTGGAAGTTCAGTCATTGGTTACGGTCCATTTCCACAACCAAGTGCCCAACAATCCAAACACACTGTGGAAAGTTGGGCATCCACCCTGGTTCCTGGGAGTGTTGATGAGGCTGTTCGGCTATCTGGATCGTCTGTCCGCACGACCGGGCGAGGAGCTTTCCGTGAGGGTGAGCGGAGACGGTGGCGAGGTCGCGATCGACCTGGTGCGGCTGGTGCACGGTGACGCCAACCCGCAGGGTCCCGGCTTCATCGTCGAGGACGTACCGTCGGTCGCCCGGCAGACAGCGGTGGTGGCCGAGCAGGAGACAGCAGCAGGCTCCTGCCTACTGGCGGACCGGGTCTTTTCCGCAGACACCACCCGGCTCTCCGCGGAGTTGCTGGTCTGGCCGACCACGCCGGGGGCAGGCCGGGAGCAGGGGTTGTTCAGCCTGGTCGACCGGCACGGTGAACAGGTCCTCGCGCTGGCGCTCAGCCCCGAGGGGTGTCCATGCCTGTGCCTGGCGGACGGGACGGTGCTCGCCGCCGCCGACCGGCCACTGGCCCAGAGCCGTTGGTACCGGCTGACGGTCGAATTCGTACCGCACGCCCTCCGTCTTTCCGTCCTGCCGCTGCAGCCCTATGCCGGTGAGGATGCAGAAGCACACGCGTACTCCGGTGCAGCGGTGGATCTCTCGTCGGTCAGCGGAGTGGTCATCGCGGCACTGCGCTGTCCTTCGGACGGCACCCGCTATTGCCCAGGGTCGGTGTTCAACGGCAAGGTGGAGCGGCCGGTGCTGCGCTCGGGTCCGGATGTCCTCGCTGAGTGGGCCTTCGAGCGCGACTTCAGCTCGCAAACCACCGCCGACGTCTCAGGACGCGGAGCCCACGCACTCCTGGTCAACATGCCGACCAGGGCCATGACGGGGCACAACTGGACCGGTGAGGTGCACGACGCCACCGACGCACCCGAACAGTACGGCGCGATCCACTTCCACGAGGACGACCTGCTGGACGCCGGCTGGCCGGAAGCGGCACGCATCACGCTGCCGGAGGATCTGCCGACCGGCATCTACGCGGTCCGGTTGCGCGGCATCACCGGCGATGGTGAGGAGACCGATCACATCCCGGTCGTGGTACCCCCGCCGGCCGACCGACCGCGGGCGAGGATCGCCTACCTGGTCCCGACCTTCACCTACCTCGCCTATGCCAACGAGCGGCTGCTGCACCGGCTCGACTACGAGTCCGCAGGCATCCTGGACCACCCCGTCAACCCATCTGTACACGACACCACGCTCGCCGACCATCCCGAATTCGGATCCAGCCTCTACGACCACCACAGCGACGGCTCCGGCATCTGCTACTCCAGCGCCCTGCGGCCCATCCTGAATCTGCGTCCGGACTACCGCATGTGGCTGCAGAACGCTCCGAGAGGCCTGAGCGCGGACCTTTACATCGAGCACTGGTTCACACAGAGCACGTTCGAGCATGACGTGATCAGCGACCACGACCTGCACGCCGACCCCGAGCACGCCCTCGACGGCTACCAGGTGTTGATCACCGGAGGGCACCCGGAGTACTACAGCGGCCGGATGCTGGACGCGCTCCAGCGCCATCTCGACTCCGGCGGCTGCCTCATGTACCTGGGCGGCAACGGCTTCTACTGGGTGACCTCCCAGGATCCGCGACGGCCACACGTACTGGAGGTCCGCCGCTCGGCGGGAATCCGAACCTGGGAGATCCAGCCGGGGGAGCAGCGGCACTCGACGACCGGCGAACAGGGCGGACTGTGGCGATGGCGCGGCCGCTCTCCCAACAAGCTTGTCGGGATCGGCATGTGCAGCCAGGGATGGGACGAGAAGGCGCCGGCGTTCGCGCGGACGCCACTGTCCTACGAGCCGGAGTGGGCCTGGGTGTTCGACGGCATCGACGACGAACTGATCGGTGACTTCGGACTGATCATGAACGGAGCCAGCGGCGATGAACTCGACCGCTGCGACCTCGGCCTCGGCAGCCCGCCGAACACCGCTGTGCTCGCTACCTCACAGCGGCACAGCGACTACTACCAGCTCGCCGTGGAAGACGTGCTGATGCTCTCGCCAGGGCTCGGCGGCAGCGAGTGCAAGGACGTGCGATCCGACATGGTCGTCGTGGAGCAGCCTGCCGGCGGGGCGGTGTTCTCCGTGGGCTCCGTCTGCTTCACCGGTTCCCTGCCGTGGAACGGCTGCCAGAACAACGTCTCCCGGCTGGTTCGCAACGTGCTGGACAACTTCCAGTCACGCGATTCCAAACAAGCCCCCACCCATCGCGCCGACGGCCCCGCCGACGCGGAACACCACACAGCAGAGAGGCACCCCGGATGAACCGCTCCGCCTCGGGCGCAGACCCGTCCAACCGAACAAGACGCCACATCGCCGGTGCCACCGCCGTAGCCGCGATGGCACTCCTTGCCACCGCCTGCGGCAGCATCAAGGAGGACACCGGCGCAGGCACAGCCCAGAACGACGCAAAGCTCTGCAAGCGCTCCACCGACAAGGTGATCGGCTTCGACTACCCCTTGACCTCGCTCTCGGTGTACGGGGACCTGAAGCGGTTCGCCGAGCAGCGAGCCAAGGAACGCGGTTACACGGTCAAGTACACCGCCGACGACGAGAACCTGCAGAAGCAGACCCAGAACATGCAGACCTGGGTGACCCAGAAGATCCCCGCGATCGTCTCCTACCCGCTGGAGCCGGCCTCCATGGAGCCGCTCGCCCAGGAGGCCAGGAACAACTGCACCGTGTTCGTCTCCTACGCCTCCCCCCTGAAGAACCAGGACGCAGCCGTGCTCTTCAGCGGTCTGGAGAGCGGCAAGGAACTCGGCAAGACGGCGGCGGCCTGGGCCAAGGAGCACAAGGGACCCGTCAAGGTGCTGGTGCTCAACAACCGTGACCTCGCGGTCGGCGCACAGCGCGACGACGGCCTGAAAGCCACCTTCCCGGCAGGTGTGAGCAACGTCGAGGTGGTCTCCACCCAGAAGGCGGGTACTCGAGCGGATGGCGAGCAGATCACACGCACGGTATTGCAGGCACACCCTGACCTGAACATGGTGCTCGGCTACGACGACGACGTGTCGCTCGGCGCACAGCAGGCGTTCATCAACGCCGGCAAGAACCCCAAGGACCCCGGCATCTTCATCGGCGGCCAGGACGGTTCCAAGGATGGCCTGACCGCTGTCTCGCAAGGCGGCATCTACCGGGTCTCCGTGGCGGTGCGCATCCGCGACATCGGCTTCGCCGTCACCGACGTGCCCGCGGATCTGCTCGAGGGCAAGCCGAACCAGGGCGTCAACGTCCCTCCCGTAGCGCTGACCGCGGACAACCCCGAGCTCAAGGACTACCTGAGCGACTACAGCTGAGCCGACTGAGGGCGGGCGTGCCCGCGTCCGCCCTCATCGTATGACCCCGACTCGAACCACAGAAGCGAGATGCCATGACGCTCACAGTCCGCGGGCTGTTCAAGAGTTATGGTGCGTTCACCGTCCTGAAGGGTGTCGACCTGGACATCGCCGAGGGCGAAGTGCACGCGCTGCTGGGCCCCAACGGAGCCGGCAAGTCCACACTGATCAAGTGCATAGGCGGGTCCACGAACCCGGACGTCGGCGAGATGACGCTCGACGGCGAACCGCTGACGGGCCTGACGCCGGGCCGCGCCTTCGCCTCCGGGATCGCCACGATCCACCAGCACCTGTCGCTGATCGACGTACTGTCGGTGAGCGACAACCTCTTCCTCGGCCAGGAGCAGACCGTCGCCGGTGTGCTCAACCGCCGGGCGCAGCGCGCCGAGACCAAGGATCTGCTGACGCGTTTCGGCCTTCACGTCGCGCCCGGCGCGCGGGTCGGTGATCTCCCCATGGGTACCAAACAGTTGCTGGAGATCGCCAAGGCGTGGCACCGCACCGAGGTGAAGGTGATGATCCTGGACGAGCCGACGGCGTCGCTGTCCGAGAGCGAAACCGAACGGCTGTTCATCGAGGTTGCCAAGATGAAGTCCCAAGGAGCCCGCATCGTCTACACCACGCACCGGCTCGGTGAGGTGTTCCGGATCGCCGACCGGGTCACAGTGCTGCGCGACGGAGTTGTCGCGCTGCAGGAGAAGGTGGCCGACGTTGCTCCGGAGCAGATCGTCTCCGTCATTTCCGGCGGCGCCGGTCAGCCGGCCGCGTCAGCCGCGTCCGTTGCCGTGTCTGCCCTGTCTACCGCGTCTACCGCGTCTGCCAGGGTCCGGCTGAGGCTGCACGCGCTGGCAGGTCCCCGGTTCGGGCCGTTGGACCTGGAAGTGAGGGCCGGTGAGATCCTCGGCCTCTATGGCGTGCTGGGATCGGGGCGCAGCTCCCTGCTGGAGACGCTTGCCGGCCGGTTCACTGCCGTCTCCGGCCAGATGGTGGTGGACGGCCGCCCCGTCGCCGCCCGCACACCGGCCGCCGCGCTGCGCCACGGCATCGCACTGGTCCCCTCCGACCGCCTGCGCCAGGCTCTGTGGGGCACCCGCAGCGCCGCCGACAACCTGTTGCTGCCGTCCTATCGAAGCCTGGCCAAAGCAGGTGTGCGCCGCCCCGCCAGGGAACGACAGTTGTTCCGCGCCAGCGCGCTGCGGGTGGATCTGCAACCGCTGGCGGCTAACCGTAATGGCTCCTCGTTCTCCGGCGGGAACCAGCAAAAGCTCGTCCTCGGCCGCTGGCTGGCCCGCGCGGACAAGCTGGCCGTACTGCTGCTGGACGAGCCGACCCAGGGGGTCGACGTGGGAGCCCGGCGTCAGATCTACGAGGTCTGCCGGGAGTTGGCGGACCGTGGCCTGGCTGTCGTCTTCGCTTCCTCCGACGCTGAGGAGGTGCGGCAACTCGCCCAACGGGCGGTGGTGATGGACCGGGGCTGTCCGATCGCCGAACTGTCCGGCCACGACATCACCGAGGCCACCCTGCTCCGCCATGCCCACCAGTTCACCGGCGTCACCACCGCAGGCCCTGACGCCCCCGGCCCCGCTGCCTATGGCCGCGTGAGACCGCCGACCGCTCCGGAGGTACACCCATGACCACGACCGCAAGCGCAACTCCGGTCGCCTCAGCAACCGGGGGCGGGCGCAACGCACTCGAAATCGTGCTGCGCTCCGCGCTGCTGATCGGCCTGATCACCCTGATCCTGTTCTTCACCCTCCAGTCGGATCTCTTCCTGACGGTGGGCAACACAAAGAACATCGCGCTGTCCGGCGCGGTGCTGCTGATCGTGGCCGTGCCGCAGGCCCTACTGGTGATCATGGGATACGTCGATCTCTCGGTCGGGTCGGCGGTGGGCCTGTCCGGAGTGGTGACCGGGTTGCTGATCGTGGACCACCATGTCGGCTGGGGCCTGGCCGTGCTCGCGGGCCTGGGCATCGGGGCATTCGGCGGCCTCGTCAACGGCGTACTCGTCGCTGTCACCCGGCTGAGCCCGATCATCGTCACCCTGGGCACCCTGCAGCTCTACCGCGGTGTGGCGCAGTATCTGCGGGACGATCCGCCGGCCGGCTTCGGCACCGGGATGTCACTGTTCGGCCGGGGACTCTTCCTCGGCGTACCAGTCCCTGTATGGGTCGCTTTGGTGGTCTTTGGGCTCGGCGCCCTCTACCTGTACGGCACGCCCTCCGGCCGGCACGTCTACGCGATCGGCGTCAACACCGAGGCGGCGTTCTTGTCCGGCGTCGCCACCAGGCGGCTGCCCCTGCTGCTGTTCGTGGTCACCGGGCTCGCTGCCGGTCTCGGCGGTGTCCTCTACGCCGCACGGCTGGACGCAGCGCCGCCCAGCACGCTCGGCGCCACCTTCGAACTCCAGGTGCTCACCGCCGTACTGCTGGGCGGCATCGCCTTCAGCGGTGGTCGCGGCACGATGCTCGGGGTGCTGCTGGGGGTGGTGTTCCTCGGAGTGCTCAACAACGGGATGACCTTGATGAACGTGCCGTACTTCGCCCAGGCGATCGCAACAGGCGCGGCGCTGGTGGTCGCCGCCGGCCTCGACGAACTCGGTCAGCGGGCCGGCAGGCTACGCAGGATACTGCGTACCACCTGATATCACCACGACCTAGTGCAGTCCCTGCGTTGGAGGAAAACGATGCTTCCCGAGGAACGTCGCCGGCAGATCCTGTCGTTGCTGGAAGACAGCGAGGTGTTGCGGCCCGCAGACCTGGCCGCCCAACTCGACGTCTCTGCCGAAACCATCCGCCGAGACTTGGTCATGCTGGAACGCGAGGGGGACATCCGCCGGGTCTTCGGCGGCGCCGCCAGAGCCCGGGACCTTTCGCGCAGCGCCGAGCCTGGCCGGGCCGATCGTGAATGCATCCAGCAGGAGGCCAAGGGGGAGATCGCAGCCGTCGTGGCAACCCTGGTGGGGGACAGCGACACGATATTCATGGATGTGGGAACGACGGTGCTCGCCGCCGTGCAGAGTCTGCCGCAGTCCTTCCACGGCCGGGTGGTGACCAACAACATCAGCGCGGTCGTCGCACTGGCCGGGCGTTCAGATGTCAACCTTCACCTGGTGGGTGGCCGCATCCGGCATGACGAGCTCACCTGTTACGGCCCCGATGCCGAGGAGCAGGTGAGCAGGTTCTTCGCGGACAAGGCGTTCCTGGGGTCCGGAGGCGTACAGGCGACCCTAGGGCTGACCGACTACCACCTCGAGGAGATCGCCGTCCGGCACCGCATGATCGACAACGCGGCCGAGGTATATGTCCTTGCGGACGCCAGCAAGTTGGGGCACGTCGCACTGCGCAAGGTCTGCGGCTGGGAGCGGATCACGGCTCTGATCACCGATTCCAAGGCGGACGCCGACATAGTTCGCGAGCTGCGCGACGCCGGCCTGACCGTACTTCAGCCATCCATGGACCCCATGAACGCCCCGGGTGCCATGGCCCCGGACGAGGAGGTGCGCCGATGACAGGCATCGTGCTCGCCATAGACCAAGGCACCTCCTCGACCAAAGCCCTGGTCGTCGCTGCCGACGGGACGGTACTGGCTGAGGCAGAGATCCCGGTGCCCGTGTACACCCCGAACCCCGGCACGGTAGAGGCGGACCCGGCGGCCCTCCTTGCCTCGGTACTGGACGCAGGCAGGCAGGCCGTGGCCGAAGCGGCGGTGGCTGTGGACGTGGTGGCCCTGGCCAATCAGGGAGAGAGCGTGCTGGCTTGGGATCCGGCTACCGGTCGCCCCGAGTCGGCGTGCGTCGTCTGGCAGGACCGCAGGGCCGCGGAGGTCTGCGCGCGGGGTCAGGCGAACGCCGCCCGGCTCACCGAGCTCACCGGCCTGCCACTGGATCCGTACTTCTCGGCTCCGAAAATGCGCTGGCTGCGCGACCGCCTCGGCTCCGGCGGGGTGATCACTACCACCGACACCTGGCTGCTGCACCAGCTCACCGGCGAGTTCGTCACCGATGCCGCCACAGCCTCACGCAGCATGCTGCTCGATCTGTCCTCGGCAACCTGGTCCGACGAGGCCTGGGAGTTGTTTGGACTCGACGAGCCGCGTCCCCGGCTGGTCCGAAACGACGAAATCGTCGGGACCACACGAGCCTTTGGCCGTGAGGTCCCGGTCGGGGGCGTCATCGTCGACCAGCAGGCCGCGCTGTGGGCGCAGCGCTGCCGAGAGTGGGGCGAGGCCAAGTGCACGTACGGCACCGGAGCCTTTCTCCTGACCAACACCGGTGACCGGCCGGTACGCAGCGGCGCGGGGCTGACCCCGTCGGTCGCCTGGGACCTGACCGGGCAGCGCCGCTGGTGCCTGGACGGGCAGGTCTGCACCGTCGGTCAGGCACTGTCGTGGCTGCGCGACGTCGGCTTGCTCGACGGGCCGGGTGACCTGGACGCGGTGGGGGAGACCGTGGATGACACCGCAGGCGTGGTGTTCGTGCCCTCGCTGGCGGGTCTGGCGGCGCCGCACTGGCAGCCTTCGGCGACCGGAGGCTTCTTCGGCCTCAATCTGGCCGCAACCCGGGCACACCTGGTCCGTGCCGTGTGCCTGGGCATTGCGGCCCAGGTCGTCGACCTCGTCGACGCGAGCACCGCCGATCTCGGCGGTGCCCCGCCCCTCTTGCGGGTGGACGGCGGGCTCACCCGATCCCGGCTTCTGGTGCAGATGCAAGCCGATTTGCTGCAGGCCCCCGTAGAGGTGGCCGCGGCCCCGCACGCCACCGCCCTCGGCGTGGCGGATCTCGGCCTGCGCGCAGCGACCGGCCACTCGCTGCCCGATCCCCGGCCGGGGACGATCATCGAACCCAGCCGCTCCGCCGAGTGGGCAGAGCAGCAGTTGTCCCGTTGGAGGTCCGCGCTGGCCCTTAGTCGCCACTGGAGTGAACTGTGACAGGCAGTCAGGAAGCACCTGATGAGGAGTTCGACGTCGCCGTTGTTGGCGCGGGAGTTGTCGGCTGCGCAATAGCCCGCGCATTCGCCCAGCGCGGCATGTCGGTGGCACTGCTCGACTCCCGGTCCGATGTCGGCGATGTCACGAGCAAGGCCAACACCGCCATCCTGCACACCGGCTACGACGCCAAGCCCGGGACGTTGGAATCCCGGCTGGTGGCCAGGGGATACCAGCTGCTCGGCGACTACGCCGCAAAGGCCGGCATCCCCGTCGAGCCACTGGGTGCGCTGTTGGTCGCCTGGGATGTCGAGCAGGCCGAGACGCTGCCGGAGCTGGCAGAACAGGCCGTCGCCAACGGCTACGAGCACACCCGCCAGGTGGACGCTGAGGAGGTGCGGCGAAGAGAACCACATCTCGGTGACGGGCAGTTCGGCGCCCTGGAGGTCCCTGGCGAGTCGATCATCTGCCCGTGGACGACAACACTGGCCTTCGCCACCGAAGCCGTCCGGCACGGTGCGCGGCTGCTACTCGGCCACACCGTGCTGGGCGTCGAACCCGCCGAGGAGCACGTGGTGCTGGACACCGACCGCGGCAAGGTGCGCGCCCGGCACGTGGTGAACGCCGCAGGGCTGGGCAGCGACGAAGTGCACCGCATGTTCGGCCACAAGAGTTTCTCCGTTACGCCGCGGCGTGGGCAGCTCATCGTGTTCGACAAACTCGCACGCTCGCTGCTGAACCACATCCTGCTGCCCGTGCCCAGCAAATTTGGCAAGGGCGTGCTGGTCAGTCCCACCGTCTACGGCAACGTCATGCTCGGTCCCACGGCTGAGAACATGGACGACCGCACCGCCACCGAGTCCACCGAGGACGGCATGGCGATGCTCAGGGACAAAGGGCGTCGTATCCTGCCCGCACTACTGGACGAGGAGGTCACCACCGTCTATGCGGGCCTGCGGGCGGCGACCGAGCACAGCGACTACCAGATCTCCTTCCATCCCAAGCAGCGCTACGTGTGCGTCGGTGGGATCCGCTCCACCGGCCTGACGTCTTCACTCGCCATCGCCGAGCATCTCACCGAGCAGATGGCGGCGTGGCCAGGACTTGACCTGTCGGGCCCGCCCCTCGAAGCGGCCCCGCCGCGCATGCCCTCCATCGGACAGGCCCAGGCCAGGCCCCACCAGGACGCCGGCCTGATTGCGCAGGATCCCGCGTACGGCGAGATCGTCTGCTTCTGCGAGCGGGTCAGCCGCGGCGAGATCAGGGATGCCCTGCACAGCGATATCCCGCCGGCCGACATCGGGGGTCTGCGCCGAAGGACCCGCGCCGGAATGGGGCGCTGCCAGGGATTCTTCTGCGGCTCAGCGGTGTCCAGGATGATCCGGGACGGGGCGGACGCGCCCATCGCCGCGGAGATCATAAAATGAACGAGCGAAACGAGGCCGCTGTGGGTGAGCGTGTCAGGCACGAAGTGGACGTCGTGGTGGTCGGAGCCGGGCCCTCCGGGCTCGCGGCCGCGATCGCGCTGCGCCAGGCAGGTGTGGCACGGGTCGAGGTGCTCGAACGAGAGTCGGCGGCGGGCGGCATCCCCCGGCACTGCGCCCACACGGGCTACGGCGTGCGGGACCTGCGCCGGGTGATGTCGGGGCCGCGGTACGCCCGGCACTACGCACAGGCCGCCCGTGCTGCCGGAGTGGAGTTGAGCACCACGGCGATGGTTACTGGCTGGTCAGCCGACGGTGGTCTCGAGGTGTCCTCACCGGCCGGGCTGCGCACCGTGCACGCCTCCGCTGTCCTGCTCGCCACCGGTGCCCGGGAACGCGGCCGTGCGGCACGCTGGGTGCCGGGGGACCGGGGGGAGGGCGTCTACACCACGGGCCAGTTGCAGCAGGAGGTGTACTTGCGCGGCCAGCAGGTCGGGAGCAGGGCGCTGGTGGTCGGTGCCGAGCACGTCAGCTTCTCGGCCGTGAAGACGCTGCGCCACGCCGGTGTGGAGGTCGTGGGCCTGACCACCGAACTGCCCCAGCACCAGAGCTATGCGGCGTTCAATTTCGCCACCCGCATGCTGTACAAGACCCCGCTGCTGACCAGTACTAGGGTGGTCGAGCTGCGCGGACGCCCGCGGCTGACCCATGCCGTGCTGATGCGCCTCTCCGACGGGCGCCAGCTGACGGTGCCCTGCGACACCATCGTGTTCACTGGTGACTGGATACCCGACCACGAGTTGGCAAGGACGGCCGGTCTCCAGATGGACCCAGCCACCCTCGGGCCTACGATCGACGCGACCGGATCCACCAGCCGGCCGGGGATCTTCGCTGCGGGCAACCTCTGCCATCCAGTGGAGACCGCGGACGTGGCAGCCCTGGGCGGTCGGCACGTCGGTGGTGTGATTGCCCGGTGGCTGGCCGACCGCTCCTCCCAGGTGGCTGGCGCGGGTGTACCGATCGAAGTGGGTGAAGCGCTGGCCTGGGTGAGCCCGCAACGGATCGGTTCGACAGCGGAGCTGCCTGCACGGGGCAGGCTGATCCTGCGCCCGCGGGTGTTCGCCACGCTTCCCTGGATCCGGGTCAACCAGGGCGAGCGCGTGCTCTGGCAGCGGCAGGTGCCGAAGTTGATCCCTTCACGCCCTACGTTGCTGCCTGCGACCTGGCTGGCGCGGGTGGACCCGCATGGTCCCGCGGTACGCATCGAGGTCCTGGTGTGAGCGGCCGAGCGTGACAAGCGCCCCCGCACCCTGCTCGTCCTCGACGACGTCTGGGAGGCCGAGCAGCTCGATCCCTTCCTGACCGGAGGCCGCCGCTGCGTACGCCTGGTCACCACCCGCAACCCCGCCCTGCTTCCCCACAGCGCGCAGCGCATCCCCGTCGACCAGATGTCCCCCGAGCAGGCCAGGCCCGTTTTGACCTGAGTGGACGTTCGCCCAATTCCCCAGGTGCCCGTTTTGGGGCTGGTGACTCGCCTCGTCAGAGGTCGACGCGATGTTCGGCAGCCGATGGGTCATCGACGGAGCCGTAGCGCAAGACGACGTGCGCCGGCCGGAACGGCAGGTCGTTCAGGATGGGTGCCATGAGAGCGAAGAGTGCGTCGGTGTCCGGTCCGTAGGCGTAGAGGACCACCTCGCCTCCTCCGTACTCGTGTCCGTCGAACTCGCCGACGTCGCCTTGCTCGATTGCCTCGGTCAGCAGGGACTGTGCCTGGCGGACGGCCTCCCGTTGGCTTGGCTCGCCGAGGCCGTCATCGGCCAGTCGATAGTGAGCGATGACGGCATGTTCAACGTCGGTTTCAGCTTCGTCTGTATCAGCCATGCGGGAAACGATCTCATCTCGGACCGCCATCCTCGCCAGCCCGGCCTCAGGGACGCGGTCCTAGGCGATCGTGGGTTTGACAGACTTGTCGGTCGGGTTCTTGGAGCGCTTGTTCGGGCGGTAGCTGGGGCCGTTCGTGATGACCTGGTGGCTCGTGTTGATCAGCCGGTCCAGGAGCGACTCGGCGACGACGGGGTGGGGGATGAGTGGATACCAGTTGCTGGGTGCCCGGTTGCTGGTGATGATCAGCGACCTGCCCTGCCGCTCGCTGACCAGCTCGTAGAGATCGTCGGCCTGGGACACTCCGAGGACCTTGCCCGCCGGTCGCCCCTCACCACCACCGAGATCCCCCACCGCGACGAAGTCAGCGACCGCACCGCACAGAGGCTGCTCGCCGCAGCACGCCAACACGCAGCAGGGTGAGAACACGTCGGTGGAGCACCGTCTTGACTGCGCCCCACGACTGCGGTGCGCCCACGCCGATACCGACCATGCCAGCTCGGCACCACCACGATGCCGGGCCTGCCCCGGTGCGCCGCGCACATCGCGGCGAGGGCACTCACCGTAGGAGGCTGAGGGTGCACGCGCGGCGCCCGCCCCTCCCCCCGGTGGGGCGCCGCGCCCGTTCGGGCCGGAGCTGCGAGTGCCTGTCCGTCAGCCGGTGGCGACGGGGTAGACGTCGTCGATGGTGTCCTGGTCGGTGGTGGTCTCCCACTCCGTCACCTTGCCGCCGTCAGTGCGTTCCAGGACGTAGCGGTCGGCTCGGAACCAGATGGCTTGGGAAAGCCGCTTGCCGTTGGCGGGGTATTCGCGCTCGACGGTGACGGTGCGGCTGCTGGATTGAGTCGTCTCCTGGGCGACGCGGGTGCGCAGCTGGTGGCTGATGGTGGTGCTGAGGGAGGCGGAGAAGCCCTTGTACTGGAAGCTCGTCTCGGCGGTGACGGAGATGCTGGTGGTGGTTTCCACCTCGCGGGCGTTGCTCGTGGTCATGCCGATGGTGGTGCTCTGGGACTCCTTCTTGCTCACTTGGCCACTGTGTTCGTAGTAGTAGACGATCTTGTAGTAGCCGTACCGCTTGAGCAGGTAGTACGGACTCTCCGCGGCCTGCCGCGCACGGCCGAGTGCCGGGTCCGACACCAGGGGGAAGGGCAATAGTGTGGTGCCGATGAGAACTTCCCGCGTGGTCTCCGGGTGGGGCCTCGAGTGTCCGCTCATCCGGAGGATACCGCCGACCGCGCTTCCGGTCGGTCCGGCGGCGGCGTTGATGATGCCGCTGTAGGCGGTGTCCTTCTCCAGCAGCCACAACTGGGAGTCACCGTCCGAGCCGGACGCCCGCCAATAGGTGTTGACCTTGTCGGAGCCGCTCGTGCCGAAGTTGTTGGGGGTCAGGAACAGCCCCCCGTTCTTGTTGCTGAGCGTGTAGTAACCCCCTCCCGCCTGCCGCAGCAGCCAGGTCTGGCTGTTGCGAACAGCGGCGTCCGCCCCGTTCTGCGGCGGGAAGAGGTTGACCCGGACGTCATGACTGGCGAAGTTGTCCGGAGTCAGCAGGTTGCCGGCGACCTTCTGGGCGATGAGGTACTCGCCGTTGTCGAGACTCAGAACATTCCACGTCTGCGATGCCCGGGCCTGCCCGCTGCTCTCGGACTTCCAGATCGTGGCGTAGGAGTCCCCCTCGAAGCCTGAACTGGTGAGGTACAGGCCGGTGCGCTTGTTCTTCAACCGGTAGGCGTAACCCTGCTCGACGCCCTCAGCCGTTGCCATCGTTCCCCTTCCGGATGGGATCCTCATCAGGAAGCGTCATCCTCACAGGGGAATCCCATCAGGAGGAAGTACGTAATAAGACAGAAGTCAACATGCAAAATCAACAGTCCAGCACATGAATCATCAAGCGTGGCTGCTGCCAGTTGTCCCGCCTTCTAAGGCATGGCTCCGTCAGCTGTTGGCTCTGGGGCCGGAGTCATCAGCTGGCCGATGCCTTCGCCCAGTTGGCCACCGCGCGGAGGCGGCCTCGCGGCCTGGTGGGCCGGCTTCATCAAGTCGTCCGGGTGCCGTGCCCGCCGAGACGGCCGATGCGGTGGCGGGCGGTATGGAAGATGACACGACTGGACCACCCTCCGGTGATCTGACGCCATGACCGCTGTCGTCCGGATGCGGCTCGCCGCCGACGTTCAGAGCGCTGACGTAACCGAGTGCAAGGTCTCACGCTGCCGTCCCTCGCAGGTGCCGGTCCGGCGTCACCCCTCGCCCCTGATGGACCAGGACGGTTCGGCTGCAGCCTTGACAGCGTCCGACCATGCCCCGAAACTCTCCTGTAACTTCATGTTTACGTCAACATGGTCACCCACTGGTCGGCGTGCATGATCGTCGGATCCCGACTTTCTCCCTGGACGGGAGGAGGCGGGGCGGAGGGTCGATCCCCAGCCGTCCCGCGCGGGATTCGCCTCAGCCGTGTCGCCGAACGTGCTCACCTCACCCCCGCCAACCAGCGGGAACGGTCAGATCACACCCGGGCGACCCCGCCCCGACCCGGCTCCCCCCACCATGCACGGGCCAAGGAGCGCCCGGCTTCCTCATCCCTTGCGCAGGCACGGAGGAGGCCGACGGCTCCGCTTCTCCTCGCCCCTCTCCTCGGGCAGCACCGGCAAGGAGGAGTCCCGGGCGGGGCTCCACGGGTCACCGGTGCGGGAGAAGGTGCTCGTCAACCGGATCTCGCGAACGATTGGCATGGACCTGCCAGTTCGCATCCGAACTCCTGTCTGTCGCCTGTCCGCGAACCGGGCTGGAGCAGGGGAATCGCCGCGAACCAGCCGGTTCGGCCTCGTGGCTGTCCGTCAGATCCGCTACTCCACTCACCGGTCGCCGCACTGACACGGTGACTGGCGGCAGGCCCGACGGAGCAGGCGGACGGCTGCTGAGGATCGACGGAACCACCCGAGCGGGGCCGTGTTCCGCACGGCGTCGCCCCCACGCCCAGTTCAGGAGCCGCACCATGCTCAGTCAATCCCCTCCCAGGCCCCCCGGTCGCCGCTCGCGCAGAGCGCTGGTAGCGGCCGTCACGCTGGCCTTAACGGCCGGCGGCGCGGCCGCCGCCCAGCCCGCCTCCGGAGCGACCCCCGCCGCCACCGTCACAGCCATGCCGGCTGCCGCTCGCGCGATCAGCGGCTCCCAGACGGTGACCTATGACGGCTACTCGATGATGATCGACGGGAAGCGCACCTACATCTGGAGCGGTGAGTTCCACTACAACCGGTTGCCCAGTCCGGACCTGTGGCGGGACACGCTGCAGAAGTTGAAGGCGGCAGGCTTCAACACCGTCTCCATCTACTTCGACTGGGCCTACCACTCGCCCAAGCCCGGTGTGTACGACTTCAGCGGCATCCGCGACGTCGACAAGTTGCTGGACATGGCCGCGCAGGAGGGCGTCTACGTGATAGCCCGGCCCGGCCCGTACATCAACGCCGAGCTCGACAGCGGCGGATTCCCGGCCTGGGTCGACACCCTGCCGGGTTCGGCGCGCAGCACCGACCCCGCGTATCTGGCCGCGGCGGACGAGTGGCTGAACCACATCGACCCGATCCTGGCTCGCCACCAGCTCACCAACGGGACCGGATCGATCATCGCTTACCAGATCGAGAACGAGTACTACAGGAACAACGACGACGGCCGGGCCTACATGGCCCACCTGGAGAAGGCCGCGCGGGACCACGGAATCACCGTGCCGCTCACCGGTAACCACAACCAAGCGTTCGCCACCGGTCCGGGGGCGGTGGACATCGACGCCGTGGACTCCTACCCGCAGGGGTTCAACTGCTCCAACCCCACGCAGTGGAGGGACCTGCCGAACATCGCCGGCTACCCCCGCGCGCCCGGCTCCCCGCTGTTCACCGCGGAGTTCCAGGGCGGGTCCTTCGACCCGTGGGGTGGCCCCGGATACGACAAGTGCCACCAGCTGACCGGCGCCGACTTCGCCAACGTCTTCTACAAGAACAACCTCGCCGTCGGGGCGACCATGCAGAACCTCTACATGGCCTACGGCGGTACCTCCTGGGGCTGGCAGGCCGACCCCAACATGGTCTACACCTCCTACGACTACGGTGCGGCGATCAGCGAGCCCCGCCAGCTCACCGACAAGTACCAGCAGATCAAGCTGATCGGCTCCTTCCTCCGGACCGCACAGTCGTTGAACAAGACCGACCAGGTGGCCAACGCCGCCCCGAGCACCCAGGACGTGGTGCAGACGGTCCGCCGGAACCCGGACGACGGAACGCAGTTCCATTTCCTGCGGCAGGCGGACGTCAAGTCCACCGGCACCGTCAACGCGCACATCGCGGTCGACCTGACCAAGGGCGCCTACACTTTCGACGACCAGGACAGTCGCCTCGCCTACAGCGCGGGCTGGACCCATGTCGGCGCCGAGCAGGACTACGCGAAGAACGACTACCGCCAGACCGAGTCCTGGGCCGACACCGCCGGCGCGAGCGTCTCGGTACCGTTCACCGGCAAGTCGGTCCGCTGGATCGCATCGACCGCACCCAACCACGGCCTGGCCGACGTCTACATCGACGGCACCAAGGTGGCCACCGTGGACGGCTACTCGACCACGGTCGTGCCGCAGCAGGTGCAGTTCTCGGCGAACGACCTGTCCGACGCCGCACACACCCTGAAGATCGTCGCAACCGGGCAGAAGAACGCCTCGGCCTCCGGCGCCTTCGTCGCGGTCGACGCCGTCGACGAGCCGACGGGGGCCACGCGAAACTACCCGTCCGTCCCGCAGCAGGCGGGAACCGCGATCACGCTGGCGGGGAGGGAGTCCAAGACCCTCGTGGCCGGCTACCAGCTCGGCGCGAGCCGGCTGCAGTACTCCACCTCGGAGCTGATGACCAGCACCACCATCGGCGGCCGTGACCTGGCGGTGCTCTACGGCGGCCAGGGGCAGTCCGGCGAGACGGTGCTCAACTTCCCGACGAAGCCGACCGTGAAGGTGCTGAGCGGGAACGTGCCGTTCACCTGGAACGCGACCACCGGTGACCTGCGGCTGAACTACCAGCACTCCGGCCTGGCCCGGGTGCTCGTCACGGGCGGAGAGCGACCGCTGCTGCTGCTGATCGGGGATACCGCAACCGCCAAGACGTTCTGGCAGGCCCAGAGCGCGGCCGGCCCCGTGCTGGTACGCGGCAGTTCGCTGCTGCGCGGCGCCACCACCGCCGCCGACGGCACGCTGGCACTCACCGGCGACTCCGCCACCGCCGGCGCTGTCGAGGTCTTCGCCGGCTCCTTCGCGAAGACCACCTGGAACGGCCGTGCCCTCGCCCTGACGACCACGTCGAGCGGCTCGGGAACGGGCCGGCTCAAGGCCCCGACCGCGGTCTCCCTGCCCGCACTGACCGGCTGGAAGAAGTCCGCCGAGAATCCCGAGGCGCAGCCGGGCTTCGACGACAGCACCTGGACGGTCGCGGACAAGCTCACCTCCCAGAGCACGACCACCCCGGACACGCTCCCGGTGCTGTTCACCGACGAGTACGGCTTCCACTACGGCGACGTCTGGTACCGGGCGCACTTCAAGGGCATGCCCGGCACCAACGCCGTGGACCTGTCCGCGATCACCGGCCCCGCCGGCATCTACTCGGTCTGGCTGAACGGCACCTTCCTGGGCAGCACCGATGACCGCCACCACCGGTTCGCCTTCCCCGCCGGCAGCCTCAAGGACGGCGCGGACAACGTGCTCTCGGTGCTGCTGGAGAACTCCGGCCACAACGAGGACTGGACGGCCAACGACTCCCACAAGCAGGCACGCGGCCTGACCGGTGCCGCTTTCGTCGGCGCACCGACCACCGCGGTCACCTGGCGCATCCAGGGCAGCCGCGGCGGGGAGACCCTGATCGACCCGGCCCGCGGCCCGATGAACACCGGAGGCCTTTACGGCGAGCGTTCCGGCTGGTCGCTGCCCGGCTTCCCCGACACCACGTGGTCACCCGTCACCCTGCCGACCAACAACACCACCCCGGGCGTCACCTGGTACCGCACCTCGGCGCACCTCGACCTCCCCGCGGGCCAGGACACCTCGGTGGGGCTGCGCATCACCGACGACCCGTCACGCCACTACCGGGCACTGATCTTCGTCAACGGCTGGCAGCTCGGCCGGTACATCAACGACCTCGGCCCGCAGCACAGCTTCCCGATCCCCAACGGCATCCTCAACCCCAACGGTGCCAACTCCATCGCCCTCGCGGTGTGGAACGCCGACGGCACCACCGGCGGCCTGGGCGCCGTTTCCCTGGAGTCCTACGGCACCCAGCTCTCCCCGCTCACGACGGGCCCGGTGGCCGCCCCCCAGTACCAGGCCGCCACCTACGCGTCCGCCTCCCCGAAAGCCAAGCTGGCGCTCGCCGCACCGGAGCACCTCGCGCCGGCCGAGCAGACCACCGTCACCGCCACGCTGGCCGTGCCGGCCGGCGTCACTTCCGCCACCGCGACCGACATCACCCTGCGGGCACCGACCGGCTGGACCGTCACCCCGGCGACGGCGGTCGCCGATGCCACGGTGGCCCCGGGCACGTCGGTCACCGCGACCTATCAGGTCACCGCCCCCGCAGGCACCCTGCCGCAGTTCTCCGCACTCACCGCAGCGGCTGACTTCCAGCAGGGCGGCGTGAGGCACCTGGCCGACACCCGCAAGGTCCTTCCGGCCACCGCGGTAGAGCCCCCGACCGCCGACACCGCCGTCAGTGCCCTGCCGTTCTACTACTCGGCCAACGGCTGGGGTCCGGTGGAGCGGAACACGAGCAACGGCGAGGCCGGCGCCGGAGACGGGCGAACACTCTCACTCAACGGCAAGACCTTTGCTACGGGCCTGGGAACGCACGCATCAAGTGTGGTGGGGCTGAATCTGGACGGCCACTGCACCCGGCTGACCGCTACGGTGGGCATCGACGACGAGGCCGACCACGGCTCGGTGGCCTTCTCGGTCCGCGCCGACGGCCGCACCCTGACGACCACCCCCGTACTCACCCACGCCACCGGCCCGACGAGGCTGGACGTCGACATCACCGGCGCCAAGGTGCTGGAACTGGTGGCCGCCGACGGCGGTGACGGCACGGGCAAGGACCACGCCGACTGGGCCGCCGCACAGTTGCACTGCAGCTGACCGGATCCCTGAAGAAAGGAGTGCCCGGCGGCCGACGGCCGCCGGGCACTCCTGGATGTCCGTGTGCCGTCCCCGCTGATTCGAAGATCTCAAAGAGACTGGCGTGTGCTCCTGGCACAGACTGAGCGTTACTGCTCAGGGCTCCAAGGTGACCGCGGCGCTCGACGGCGTGAAGCTCGGCACCCCGGTCATGTGGCCCTCCCAGTGGAGGTCCGCCACCCGCCCCGGCCCGCACGACATCGCCCTTCAACTCGGCCAGACCCAGCCCGTGACGGGCCTCGGCTACCTGCCGAGGCAGGACGGCACACCCAACGGGGGGATCACCCGTTACATAGTTTCTACGAGCACCGACGGAGTGCACTTCACCCAGGTGGCCAGCGGCACCTGGGCGAACACGGCAACGGCCAAGTCCGCCACCTTGCCGGCTGCCCAGGCGAAGTACGTCGGGCCGACCGCCCTGGCAGGAGTCAACGGATTCACCTCCGCCGCTGAGATCACCATCCAGTGACCGAACCCGTCCGGGCCCGCGGCACCCTGCTCCCGCCCCGGACGGGCGCCCGCCGACCGTCCGGAGGCTACGGCCACGAGCCGGTCGCGGGTGAGGGCGGTGTCCCAGGGTCGTGACTTCGGCTCCCACTTGGCACTTTGACGCGATGCCCGTTACAGCCGCCGCTGTCCAGGTTGGTGTGGGAGTCTCAGCGAGCCTCGCACCCGTGTCCGGGGGAACGCCGCGCCAGGATGGGGAGCCCGTGGGCCCTCTCGCCCCGGGTAGAAGGAGGGCGCATTGATCACCACGAACGTTCAGCGCCACGGCACGGTCCTGGGCAGCGTCATCGGGGCGCTAGACGAAGATGCGGGCGCGGCAATTCCAGCGGGCGTTGGATGACGTCACCGGTGAGCGGGACCTCATGGTCGACCTTCACGGCGCGATGTCCATGGACGCCGACGGCCTGCTCCATCTCCTGGCCCTGCACCGGCGGGCAGAGAGCTTGGGCTTGCGTGTCCTGGTCGACGGCCGGCAGCCCGAGCCCCAGCAGTTCCTGGCTGATGTCGCGGGCATTCGCGGGCGCGGCTCGGCCACCGGCGAGCGGTACGCGGTGGCGGGCCTCCGCCGGCTGATCGAGGAGCGGGCGCAGCGCGCTCGTGATCTCTTGGATTTCGGTGCCGGATGGCTGTCCGGCGTCTAGCGAGGCTCTGGTCTTGTCGAGCAAGGCCCGCGGGCGTTCATCCCTGTCCGGCGCTTCGCGTACCAGGGTGGCCTCGGGGATCCACACCAGTGGTGGCGGAAGTGTCTCCGCTGGGGCGCTGTGAGCGGCCGCGCGCGCCGGGGTCGTGCATTCCCTTCTCGCCGGTGCCCTTCTCCTGGTCTTCGCCGCGGATGCCCATGCTCTTGGAGGGCTTGCCGTGGGGTTGCCCGCCTCTTCCTCGGAGACCTCTCTGCCGGGGCCCTTGGCGTGGGCGTACTTCTGCGGGTGGAAGGAGCGGTGGGCGCTGGGGTTGTCCTGCGGGCGGGTGCGACTCGGCGGCCGCCCCCGGCCCTCGACAGTGAGGCATACAAGCAGCGGACACTGTCGAACGCTGCATCAACAAGCTCAAACAGTGGCGCGGCCTGGCCACCCGATGCGACAAGGCCGCCACCATCTACGTCGCCTGACTCCACCTCGCCGCCATGTTCATCTGGTCAGCGAGGTGCTCCGCAGGAAACGGCCTAGTTCTGCGTGGGGGTGGCCGGGTTGCCGTTCCCGGTGTGCGCGACGTCCACCGCCAGTCGGTCGTCGAGCTGGAGGACCCGGTAGGGCAGTCGGGCGCGCAGGCCGAGGCCGATCTGGGTGCGGCCCTCGAAGCTCGCGCCGAACACGGTGTCCCGGAAGGTGCGGTAGCCGGTGACGTCCACGCCGGGCAGAGGCTGCCCGCTCCGGCCGGGGATGGTGGGGGCCATGGTCTGCCGGTCGTAGGCGGGCGAGTCCACCATCACCTCCAGGACCGCGCCGCCGCGCACCGGCAGGGGATCGCCGGAGGCGTCCTGGAGGAGGGCGTCGGTGTAACGGACTTGATAGCCCACCGGGTTGGCGGACGAGCTGCCCGGCACGTCAAACACCAGCCGTTCGTAGCAGGGGTGTTCGCCGCGCCTGATGCCACGCAGCTCCGGGACCTGGCCGGTGGAACGGCCCTCGGCCGGGCTGTCCCACCCGCTCGGGCACTGCATGGCCGGTGCGACGGCCCCGGCCGCAGCGGCGGTGGTCGGGGCCGCCGCGGCTATGGTGGCGGGCAGGGACGTGGTGGCCGCGAGGGCGAGAGCGGCGGGAAGGATGATGCAACGTGGCATGATCTGCCTCCTGGGCGAGATTGTCGGTTCCTGTTGCTTCCTGTTGACTCCCGCATGCCCGGGTGCTCGGGTTGCAGACCTGAACCCTGGGAACTTTCTGCGAAAGACGTGACGGCCGGCCAGGTTCGTACCTGCGCCGCCACGCCTCGTCGACCTGCCATCGCGGAGGCGGAAGAGCGGTAGACAAAGGCCATGCGCGAGCTCAGCCGCCGCCCAGGCTGGTGTTGTCCGTCGGTGCCGGGACGGGCGGGTGCTGTGCTCGCCCGTCCCGGCACCGGTCCCGCGCCGTCGGTCAGGGGAGCAGGCGCAGCCGTGCGGTCGCTGACCAGTCGGCTTGCAGGGTGATCGCCGGGTCGATGTAGTTGCCCCAGTCGAGGTCCGGGTAGTTGATCTGCGCGCTGACGATCAGATCGACGCCCGGGGCGCTCGCGTACGGGTCGGACTCCACGGTCTCGAACGCGTCGATGACCACGTACCTGTCGGTGGCCGAGGCGTTCTTGTTGCCGGTGACCTTGACGGTCACGGTGTGCTCGCCGTCGGGCAGACCGGTGCGTTCGAACACCGTCTGCTGGTACTGCTTGGCGGGGGCGTACAGGTCCACCTGGGTGGGGGCTGCGCCGTCGACCGAAATCTCGGCGATCCCGTGGGTGCCGTTCTTGGGCGCGATGACGCGCCGAACATGTAGCGGGGCGCGGGTCGGGGCGGCTCGCTGGATCCGCTGATGCGTGCGTAGAGACCACGTCGGTCGAGCATGCGCACCACCTGACCGACCAGACCGTTCGCCCGGGGCTCGGTCTTCGGGCCGGCGAGACGCTCCAGCACAACCGGACGCACCCCAGCCAGTGCCACCTCGCAGGCGAGCATCAACCCGTTCGGGCCGCCACCGACAATTACTACATCAAGCATGACAATCCTCCTTTCTGGGGAATAGCGGCGTAGGGGCTGCAAGCAGCAGCCCCTGTTCAGGGTGGAAAGGAGGGGCCTACGGAGTGGGAAGTCCGGTGGCCACCATGCGCAGAGCCCGGGGCAGCAGAACCTCCATCGGCTCGCCCGTGCCGCCCTGCACGAACAGCTCGAGGGCGACATTGTTCGCGGCCATCACGCTCGCGGCCACCAGGCGAGGGTAGAGGTCGGACCCGGGATCCGTGCCCGTGCGGTCAGCGATCGCTGCGGCAAGCTCCTTCTCCGCAATCTTGCTCGCCCGCAGCATCTCGGCCTCCAGCGCGGGTTCGGCCAACATCACCCGCAGACCGGCCGCCCACTCATCGGGCTCCTGGGGTGGCATGTGCTCCACCTCAGGGCCAGGCTCCAGCTGCCGTAGTGCCGCCCGAGTGATTGCCTCCCACAGGGGCTCGCCGGGCGGTCCGTGACGCAGCTCCGCCGCGAGCCGCAAGGAGCGCTCAAGGTAGCGAAACGCAATCGCTTCGGCCTTGCTGGAGAAGTAGTTGTTGTAGGTGCGCGGAGACACCCCGACCGCCGCGGCGATGTCTTCCACCTTGACCGCTCTCCACCCGCGCTCGACGGTGAGCCGGACTGCGGCCCAGCTCAGCGCTGCGCGCGTGGCTTCCTTCTTCCGTTCCCGAAGACCACTCATGCCACTCACGTTAGCGGAATCTGCGTGATGCGCAATTATTCGCATCACGCAATTGTCTGGGCGGGGATCTGCCGACTCTGACTGGATGAGGCAGTGGCCGCCCCAACGCGCCGACAGGCCCTCGAGCGGCATCCAGCCGCCTCCGTGCACGACACCTGTCGCACATCAGGCATAGGAGGGTTCATGCTTCTGACCGGGAAAAGCCTGGCGTCTTCCGCATCCAATCGCCCCTCAAGCCCAGTAGAAGCGACGCTCCAGGGTGAGTACGGCTGCGGCGATTGACGTCATTCGATTCGGGCTGGACGGTGCCCGTCGGAAGATCCGCCAGGACTTCGGACGGGCAACTCCACCCTCGACTGGGGCTCGTGCCTTGGGCAGCGCCCGGTTGACGGCCCGTTGGGTGAGCGACAGCTTGCCTCGGGCAGGCTGTCTGGCCGGTGTGGTCACCCACGCGCCGGCACCGATGTAGGCGCGATCGGCCAGGATCGGCACCCCCTGGCGCTCGCAGATCCTGATGATCCGATGGGTACGGGCCGCGGTCAGGTCATGGCAGTGCTCCGGCACGGCCGGCGACAGCCACAGCACCTCGCCGTGAGGGTCCGTGACCACCTGCACGTCCACCCCGTGTCGGCGGTGCTTGGCCGAGTAGTCGGCGCGGCCGTCGCCGAGGCGGTCACCCTCGCGGGTGACGATGAGCATCGTGACCCACTCGATGAGCGCATGGGGAAGGTCGAGTGCGGCAGGATGAGGCACCAACAAGGCTCCTGCGCCGCTGGGTTGAGGCTTCGAACAGCTCTCTCAACGGCACTGGAGCCTTGTGCGTTCTGGCCACAGTGCCTGTCACCCGATCGGTGGCCACCCTGAAAGACCTCAGTCATCATGCAGGTTGCCGTCGACCGCAGGAGTGGTGCGGGTCGGTCAGGGTGTGCGGACCCAGACCTCGATCGGCTGCGGAGGAATGGTGAGGCTGAGAGCGGGGCCGGTGCGGGGGGTGATGGATCGGATGGTGAGGTTCAGACCGTAACGGTGGCGTCCCGCGGTCGCCGAGAGACAGGTATCCGGCAGGTAGTTTCACGCTGTCCGGGCCGTCTCGGCGGGACTGAGACTCAGATGCGCCCTGCATATGGGGACTGCGCACGGGGCTCGGCGAATCCACGTTGGTTCCTTGCCCGAGCCCGTCGTTCTCCTCCATCCACGATCAATCGAGGTGAAGATGATCGAATATCGTGCGGCCGTCAGGACGGGTCGTCCATTGACTGCCGTGCTGACGCTGCTGACACTAGTCGCCACGCTCTTGGGCGGATCGCTCGCCTGGTCGCCACCGGCTATGGCAGTCACTGATCACAGCGTGAACTGGCGCTACTTCAGGACGGACAGTGCATCGGTCCGTGCGCACAACTATCAACTCATGATCACCAGACTGCGTGCTACGGCCAGCGCATATCGTGGCTCCATGTATCGCACGAGTCAAGGCAACACCGAGATCGTTGTGGGCCTTGCCGATGACGAACATTTCAGTCTCTATTTCAACGCAGGGACCATGTACCTCATCGGGTTCCGATCACATGCCCATGGCGCACAGACTTACGCATTCGCAGGAGATGTCGAGCAAGTCGGCCAGTTCACTCATGCAAGCGTGCCGCAAGCATTGCCCACGGGAGGCGACTATACCGCCCTGGAGCGCATGGCAGGCGTAGGTCGCAGTGAACTGGGCTACAGTTCCGAGTCGATGCTGAGTGCACTCAGCGACTTGCGCAACTACGACGGAGGTGAAGCCGGTGTCACCAATGTACGGATGGCCCGAGCCGCACTCCAAGTCGCCGCGATAACTGCCGAGGCTGCACGCTTCCATCACATCTCGGAGTTCATGCACACTCAGGCAGGTTCAACGGACACGGCAATTCGGTTGCCCGCCGAATACCTCACCGAGGAAAACAATTGGGCCCACCTCTCCAACTATGCAGCCCGCGTGAGTCAGGTGCCCAACCACCAGCCGGAGGTGGTCGGTCAGAGGAGCTACAGCTCCTTCCAAGATGCTGCACTGGTACTGGCGATAGCACTTTCGCGCGCGATTGACCACACATGCAAACGGTCGGTGCCGTCGCCGACCTGGTCCCCGTGGGAGTCCCTCGGCGGAGCCCTGGCCGACAGCCCGAAGGTGGTCAGTCAGGCACCCAACAGTCTCGACGCCTTCGTCCAGGGCATGGACGGCCATCTGTACACGAAGTCCTACAACGGTGTGTCCTGGTCGAATTACGATGATCTCGGCGCGCCCCCTGGCGGCACGATCGTCGGCGCACCCGCGGTGGTGTCACTGCAGAACGGACGCTTGGACGTGTTCGTCCGCGGATCGGACAACGCGCTCTGGCACAAGCGGTACGTCAACGACGCATGGTCCGACTGGGAGTCCCTCGGAGGAGCCCTGGCCGACAGTCCGACGGTGGTCAGTCGGGGACCCAACAGCCTCAACGTATTCGTCCGCGGTTCGGACAACGCGCTCTGGCACAAGTGGTACGTCAATGGCAACTGGTCCGACTGGGAGTTTCTCGAAGGTGAATTCAGCGGCGCCCCTGCGGTGGTGCCACTGAAGAACGGCGGCATGGAAGTACTCGTCCGCGGATCGGACAACCATCTCTGGAACAAGTGGTATGTCAATGGCAACTGGTCCAACTGGGAGTCCCTCGGAGGTGAATTGAGCGGCGCACCTGTGGCGGTGCCACTGGAGAACGGCGGCCTGGACGTATCCGTCCGCGGATCGGACAACGCGCTCTGGCACAAGCGGTACGTCAACGACGCATGGTCCGACTGGGAGTCCCTCGGAGGAGCCCTGGCCGACAGTCCGACGGTGGTCAGTCAGGCACCGAACAGACTCGACGTCGTCATCCATGGCAACGACACACACCTGCAAGTGAAAAGTTGGACCGACAACAAGTCCTGGACAGACTGGGAGAGCCTCGACGGTACTCTGCGCGGCACACCTGCGGCAGTGTCATCGGAGAACGGACGCGAGGACGTGTTCGTCCGCGGTTCGGACAACGCGCTCTGGCACAAGTCGTACGTCGCTGACCGTGGGACGGCATGCGCGGGACGGGACGAGCTGTGATGCCGAGTCAACCTCGTACTCCGAGGACTGATCAAACCGACAGCTGATCAGATCTGGACAGGACAGAGCGCCCGGTGGTCACCAGGACCGCCGGGCGCTCTGCCGTGGGTGGCCACGAGCGTTTTGTTCGGTGAAGGTTGTTCGGCAACCCGCGTGAGGCGCGTGACGGTTCCTCAAGAGCGCGGGGCCTGGTCGTGCACCCAGGCAACGACCTGTGCACGGCGGGTGAGGCCCAACTTGAGCAGGATCCGCTGTACGTGGCCCTGCGCGGTCCGGGGCGAGATGACGAGCCGAGCAGCGATCTGCTTGTCCGACAGCCCCTCCCGCAGCAGGCCGGCGACTTGCTGCTCGCGGGCGGTAAGAAGAGGGGGCAAGGCCTTCTGCAAGGGGTGAGCGAGGACTCGGTCGTCCAGCAGGGCCAGTGCGAGAGCCTGCTGGACGCTCGAGGCCGCGCCCGTTCGGACGTGCTTCTCGAATGCGGCATCGCCCAGAGCGGTCCGCAGCTCCCTCTCGCAGGCCAGATGGTGGACGGCAGACTGCCCCACGCCGGGAAACAGGGTGGAGGTCTGCTGCCACAAGCTTTGAGCGGCACCCAGGTGTTTCGCCGCTTCCCTGCTGTGGCCCTGTCGTGCCCGCGCCCAAGCCATCATCTCGAGGCACCGGGCCACCAGGAACCGGTCGTGGCTGGGCAACGCGTCGCGAAGGCACGCTCGCAGCATCGTGACGACTTGCTCGGGCTCCTGTGCCAGCCAGTGCCTCAGGGCGAGGGCCCACAAGGCGTGGGGCCGGGCCCACTGCATGTCGTGGGTGTCGCACCGGTCCAGCAAGTCCTGGGCAAGGCCAGCAGCCCGCCGGTCACCGGCGAAGCAGGCGGCAAGGACGAGGTGATGGAGGGTGGTCCACGATTCCCCGGCGTCACCGAGGGCCTCATAGCGTGCACGAGCATCTTCCAGGAGATCGATGGCTCTCACGAAGTCGTCCTGGAACAGCGCGCTGAGCCCGGCCAGCTGGCCCGCCGCGGCGTGGGTACCAGGGTCGCCCATAACCCGGGCCAGGCCGCCGCACTCGGCGGCTCGAACCGCACCGCCGGCCGTATCGCCGGTGAGGAGGGCCAGCCAGCCGTCCGTCCAGAGGGCCTTGGCCCTGTCGGGGCTCGGCTCGGTGTCCAACGCGAGCAGCTGCGCCAGGCAGGCGCGGTCTTCCTGCAGGTGGCCGATGCCCAACCGGTGACTGCGGACCGCGGTGATGATCTCCATGCCTCTGCGTGCCTCTCCTGGCTCGTTGAGGCAGGATTGCAGCGCATCACGGATGTTGGGTTGTTCACGCTGCAGACGGACCAACCACTCGGGCTGCTTCGCGGTGAACCATTCTGCTTCCGCCCGCCGAACGAGGGCGTGGTAGTGGTCCCGGTGCCGCCGCACGAGGTCCCGGGACAGCCCGTGCTCTTGCAGCCGCAGCTGCCCGTACTGACGCATGGTGCCCAGCATCCGGTAGAAGACCTGATGGTCGTGCTCCTCGCGGATGAGTACGGACTTGTCGACCAGCCCCGCCACCATGTCGAGAACGGCCGATCGAGGCAGGGACTCGTCCGTGCAGACCGCCTCGACAGCAGCAAGATTGAAACCGGCGGAGAAGACCGACATCCGCGCCCAGAGCCGCTGTTCCTGATCGCTGCAGAGGTTGTAGCTCCAGTCGACGGCTGCCCGCAGGGTGCGAAAGCGCGGCGGCGCGGCCCGGCTCCCGCCTGTGAGCAAGGCGAAGCTGTCGTCCAGGCGGTCGAGGATCTGGTCGCAGGCAAGGACCCGCAGGCGGGCGGCGGCCAGTTCGATCGCCAGGGGAACGCCTTCCAGGCGGTGGCAGATTTCGGCAGCGGCCTGAACATCGGCGGGCGAGGGATCGAAGGCCCCAAGTACGGAGATGGCACGATCGGTGAACAACCGCACCGCGTCGTTGCGTACCGCCGGTCTGGTGGACGGGAGGACCGGCCCGGGTGGCGGAAGCGAGGGAACCATGAGCAGCTGCTCGCCGTCCACACCGAGCGTCTGCCGGCTGGTGACGATCACCCGCAGGTGGGGAGCGGCCTCAAGGAGGGCGCTGGTGAGGACCGCTACGGCGTGCAGAAGGTGCTCGCAGTTGTCGAACACGATCAGCGTCCGGCGCTCTCGCAGGTACTCCGTCAGCGCTCCGATCGGCCGGCCGTCGGGGCTGGGCCGCAGCCCGAACATGGCCGACGCAGCGCTGGTGATAGCCTCCCCCGCTTCTAAGGCTGCCACATCGATCAGCCAGGTGCCGGCCGGGAACGAGCGCTGGAGTGTGTGGGCGAGCTGCACAGCGAGGCGGGACTTGCCGATGCCGGCGGGGCCGGTCATGGTCAGCAGTCTGCTCCTGGCGACCAGTTGCCGAGCGAGCGCAAGCTCCTGCCGCCGTCCGATGAAACTGGTCGTATGTGCGGGGAGATTCCCGTGTCCTGTGCGCACTGCCGTCCTGCCTGTTCTCTGGTTCGGGGTCCGCGGTCGTCGCATCTCACTGGCGGCTGCGAATCGTGCCGGGCCGGCACGTCGCTCCACCGGGGAGTGGCGATCGTCCGCGAGTCATGCGAGTTCGCCATCCGAGGGGTGAGGCGGAGAGGGATCTCCGTCCCGCTCTACTGGGAAGGCCCTTGAAGGTTCCAATGAGCAGATGAGGGCTGCGGCGATGCCTGTGAACGCCAGGAGGTGTTCGGCTTTGCGTGCGTGGTGGCAGTGTAAGCGGCGGCAGCCCGCGAGCCAGGGCACCGTCCGCTCCACGACCCATCGGTGACGGCCCGGCCGGGTCGACAGTTCGATTCCCTTCCGGGCGATGCAGTGACGGATGTCGCGTCTGCGGAGCCATATGCGCAGGTGGAGGTAGCCGTGGAGCTTGCCGGCCGGCAGCGACGTGGTCCGCGGCGCGATCGGATCGGCGGGATGCCGCGCACGAGGGGTTGCCAGGCCTGGCTGTCGTGCAGGTTCGCGCCCGAGACCCTTGCGCTTCCCTCCCACACCGGGCTTGACCCCGTCGTCGGGAAGTGGTGCGAACCTGAGTACCGTTGAGGCGACGCCGAGCGCTTTCGTGAGCTTGTCGCTCGACGTCTCAGGCTGGGTAATGTCAGAGTTGTGCAACTGGCCGGGGTCTGGGCCCTGGGGGCAGTACGCGTAGGCCGGCGCCGACACCGCCACGCACGACCCCGGATCAGCGCCGCCTTGGGCACAGGTCTCATGCTTTGACTCCTGGTTTGACTGGTCCTGTCACCTGCGCACGACGGTGGGCGCGAATTTCGGCCCCTCGGACGATGAGGTCCCGGGCTGGCCTGCTTCGGTCAACTCCCGGTGAACTGCAAGCAGTTGATAGCGATCCCGGCGCTTGTAGCGCGGCGGGGAGACAGGCGGTGGGGGCGGAAGGCCTACGGTCGGGTACGTCTTGGCGTACCCCCACCCCCGACGCAGAGTGATCGAGGTTGCGCATAACTTACGCAATTGGAGCATCTGGAAGCAAGATCTGTCTCCGTGCGCGGACTACACCCATGTGCACGCTCGACACCTCGCTCCTCGACCTCCCCTCGACAGGGTGACGGCTCGCCGAAACCGGCCCGTCGGCACACCGCTCCCGCCACACTTCTAGCCTCGGGCTTTCACCACGGGCGGTGTCCGGTGGGCGATCGGGAAAACAGAACATGCTCCTGACCTGCAAGGATAGGACTTGCTGAGGGTCCTGTGCGTGGCGAGGAAAGAAGCACTTCCCAGGTGAAGAAGCGTATCGGGTCCTATCCGTCTGTCTGTGTTGAGGACGGTGGCCGCTCGGTGGTCTCGCAGCCCGGGACAGTGCTGCTGGGCGACGGTCCGCAAGTCCGGCCTGGTCGGCGCGATATCGGAGGCATTGGCGCCGTGGCGCAAACCGCGGGCGTTCCACGACCCGGGCAAGATCCTTCTGGATGTCGCACTCGCGGTCGCTCCGGGCCGGGACTGCCTGGCGGACGCGGCGATGCTGCGGGCCGAGGACGACGAGGGCCTGCCGTGCATCGTCATGGAGTACACACCCTCGGTCACGTTGGACGACGTCCTCAAGCGGGGCCCGCTGCCCACGGGCGAGGGGCCCGCATCGGCCTGGCGGTGGCCGCCGCGTTGCGCGCCGCCCACGACATCGGTGTGCTGCACCGGGACGTCAAGCCCGCCAATGTCCTCATCGGGCACGACGGCCGGATCGTACTCACAGACTTCGGGATCGCCCTGGAGAGCGGCACGTCGCCGCTGACCCGGATCGGTGAGCTCCTCGGTTCGATCTCCTGTCTCGCGCCGGAGCGGCTGCGCAGCGTCCCGCTGGGGCCGGCGTGCGACCTGTGGTCCCTCGGCGTGCTGCTGTACTGCGCGGTCGAGGGCCGGCATCCCTGCGACCGGGACAACCCGATCGAGATGGCCTACGCCATCGCGGCCGATCCCTACGACCGTCCGCGCGCCGCCGGTGACCTGGCCCTGGTGATTCAGGGCTGCTGGTGAAGGAGCCCGAGCGGCGCACGAGTCTGTCGGAGACCGAGGACCACCTGCGGCATGCGGCCGGAACGGGGACGGGAACCGCCGTCCTCGCCCCGTCCGCGCCCGACGCACCCCGTGAGGACGAGTCCGCGGCCGGGGCCGTAGTGGCGGGTTCTTCCGCGCGGCCGGAGATTGACGCCGCTGACCCTGCCCCCCCGTGGACGCCGGACCGGGCGCCAGCGCCGCGCAGCTCCGTCCGGGCGGTCCGGGCGTGCCGCAGCCGACGCACCCCATCGGGCTCCCGCGAGCGACGCGGCGAGTCCACGCCGGCCCGGTCCGAGCGTGCCCGGGCGCTGCCTCCCGGGTACCACATCGAGCACCAGAGCAGTGGCCTCTCCCTGCCGGTTCCCGACGGCTGGAAGGGCAAGGAACTGGATGGCGGTGAGGTCGTCTACGTGGATCCGTCCGGGCTTGCGGTCCTGGAGCACCGGCGCACGATTGAGGAGGCGCAGACGCGCCGCGACAACCCCGGCCACGTACGGGTGAGAATGGAGCCCACGACCGTTCGCGGAGGCCCCGGCGGCTACTGGGAGTTCACCTTCGACGGCAGGGTACGGAACTTCCGGGTGGCGGAGGTGGCGGAGGTGGCGGAGGTGGCGTTCGCGGACACGGACGGCACGCAGTACGTCGTTCATCTCTCCGCACCGGACGAGCAGTGGAGCCGGTACCGGCCCGTCTTCGACACCGCCGTCGTCGGCCTCCGCCTCGGCGGGTGAACCGGCCTTCGGCCGACCACCGGCGATCCTGGCGCGGAGTGGCTTCAGGGCGTCGCCGCTGATGCTGTGACGCTGCATCCGGGCGGGTGCGTACGGCGGCCCGGCATGCGGGTCTGCCCGTGTGGCATAGGTGACTCAAGTGGGGAGCTACGCGGACCGCGGTGGCAATGGCGGACGCGGCCGACACGCCTACGTCGTCTGCTTCTCCGTACCGGATCAGGAGTGGCATCGGCACCGGACCGTCGGAGACATGGCCGTTGAGCGACTTCGCCTACCGTCGGGTCTCCAACTGGTCGCTTCGCAAGCGTAGTTAGCGGTTCGTTATAGACCGGACTGCATTCTTCACTGGTCCTCCTTCATCGCCGCGCAGTAGGGTCAACGCATCCTCAACCACCGGGCGGGCGGCTGAAGCGCGGTACCGGGGGTGGGCTCTGCGGCGCGACGGTGCGCCTGAGGGGTCCAGGACTGTCCTGTCGTATCGGGCCGCGTCGGCCCGAGGAATTGGCTTCCCTGCCCTCGCGATCTCCGCCGGTCAACTCCCCGGTTTCGTCTTCCGCCACCCATCGGCCACTGGCTGAAGTCTCCGCCCCGTACGAGGAAGGAAACGCCCATGCACATCGCAAAGCCGCTGCCGCCCGCCGGTCGCCCCGCCCGCCGCCTGACCTCATGCACCACCGCCCTGCTGGTCCCCGGTGTGGGTGCCGCCTACCCGGCCACCGCCGCCGACTCCGTCTCCTGCACCTTCGAGTCGCCTTCCCAGAAGCTGCCGTTCATGGCGCTCAACGGCGCTGGCCGCGTACTCGTCGGGACCGCACCCGGAGGGAAATCAGGGCAGGCCGCGCGCGTCAACATCCCCGACGACGGAGGCTCGTTCAAATCCGAGCTGTTCATCAAGAACCTCGACGCAGGCAGTCATCGCTTCAACTTCGCCAACCACCTCCCCGGTGACTGGCAGCAGCCGGACCCGCTCGGGGCGGCACGTCTGGGCCACTGGAACCAGTGGACCTTCGACATAACATGGTCCTCCGCCGATGCACCCGGTTCGATCACCGTCGCACGGGACGGCGTCAGCGTAGGCACGCACCAGGGTGCCAACAACTACCACCGCGGGCAGCCGCCACACTTCAGGATCGGCGCCCACCGCCCTGGCTGGAGCCCGGAAAGGGGCCGAAGCATCGGGCCGGAGCATCCGAGGCGGTCCTCTTCATCGACGACACCGCTCCCGGTACCCAGGAGACGAAGACGGACAAGTCTTCGCTCCCGAGCACCGACTCGACCGGTGTGATCGGCATCGCCGCCGCCAGTGCCGCGGCGCTGGCCCCTGACTCGTGACCTTAAATTGGGCGGATACCTGGACGTGTTCAGTCCTGCCAGCGGCCCTCGCCGGTCCGGGGGACCCCGCCGAGCCGGATGCGGGTACTCCTGAGGTACGGGCGGGAAATGACGTTTCGACTCGTTCGGTGAGGGGTGGACCAGAGCCGGCGGGGCAAAGGACGTAATCGACCTGAGATGAGAGTAATGAACGCACATCGGTGCGGCTGGGGCGAACCGTACCCCTGCTGTGGGGATGGGGACCGCGTACGGGGCACCGCGAACCCGGCAGAGGAATCCGACGACTTCGCGGACCAGTGGATCAGGCCCTATGTCACGGCTCGCGCGGAGTCCGGCGAGGCGGGGGCGGCGGACACACTGCGACTGTCGAAGGTTCAGTTCGCCGAGCCGTCGGGCGACGCGGTGTTCATCGTGATGCACGGCTCCACGTCCACAGTCACCGTCAGCATGTCGAGACCGCAGCCCGTTCGGCATGCGGCGCCGCGTTACCGCCCGCGCCTGGTGACTGCGGTGGCCACGGTGGTCGGGACGCTCGTCGTTGCCGCCGCCGCATGGCACTCGTCGGACGAGACCAGCAGCAGGGGACCGGATCCGTCGACCGCACTGGAGGTCGTCGAGCCGGGCGACGAGGCCACCGAGAAAACCGCCGACAGCACTACCACGCCCCGCTTGCCTCCCCCTCCGGCCCCCGGCGGGGTTTCTGCCACTGCCACTCCCCAGCGGTCCGCGCAGGCGCGACCGACCGGCTCCGCAGAAGCCGGCAAGTCTCCCAACGCGACGGGCTCGGCCAGCTCTGCCCGAGATTCCGCGCCCGCGGCGCCACCTCCGAGTCGAACGCCGGTGCCACCAGCTACCGCAAAGCCCCCGGCCGTACAGCCCGTTCTCCGCCGCGGCGACAGAGGTGTCGCAGTCAACGATCTCCAGTCCCGGCTCTCCCAGCTCGGTCTCTACGACGGCCCCATACACGGGCAGTACAACGGCCCGGTCTCCCGTGCGGTGAGCGCACTCCAGGACCGTTACGGCATCACAGGAGACGAGAGAGCGGTCTACGGTCGGGCAACCAGAGCGGCGCTGGAAGCGAGGACGACCTGACTCTCGGGGCCTCGACCGCCGTGGGCGAGTCGAGACAGCGGGGCTGAATGCGCCAGCCGCGTGCCGGCCCCTCGCTTCGTTCGGGCGAGGGCCCCTTGCTTCATCGGCGATGGTCGTACGAGACGAATTGTGACCGCCGGGACGATCCTGCTGTTCCTCAGTACTGGCGCCACATCGATGCTCCAGCCGCTGAGGTTCCGATCCCGTCTCGCCCTTCTGCGTGACGAGGGACCCTTGGCGGTCGTCAGCAGCAGTCTCCGCTCCCGGTTCCGGCCGGCCCGCACGCGAGGAGCTCATCGCAGCGTCGACGAGCGTGACTTCAGCCATCTCGTCCGCAGTTCTCCACGTGCACCGCACTGAGATCCCTCGATGCGATCAAGGCACCGCGCCAGGGACCTGGCCATCAGTCAGCCTCAGTGCTGCGAGCTTTCCCGCGTGGACAGAGGCCGAGGCGCCCCGGGTGGGGGAGACCGGGATCGCCCACGTGGGCGCCGACCTCACGCGCATCGCGCTGCATGAGGTCACCCGCGGCCGGCACGAGACCCTGCGTCGCTGGCTCCAACTGGACGACCGAGTAAGGCAACTGGCCATCATCACTGCCGATCCCGGCGGCTTGCGCGAGCACACTCCCGGCGAACTGGCCGCCAGCTGGCGCACGACCCGGCCACCGATGAGGCCCGGCTCACCGACCTGCTGGCCAGCTGGTTCTACCAGCGCAACGCCGAAGCGCCACAGGGCCTCGGCTCGGGTGGATCGCCGCGGCCGCCGCCTGGACCTGTCGCAAGCCGCGCCGTGGCCAGCTACCCGCCGCCCACGGTATTAGCCCAGAGCCTGGAGGGCGCCGGCGAACAGGGCGAGGCCCCTGCGGACTTGGTGGTCAGCACCGGGCTGAGGATCGTCGACCTCCTCGACCTCCTCGACCGGCTGGAGCGCGCCTACCGCCCCCGCACCGAGCTGATCGAGGACCGGTACGCCGTGGAATCCCTGTCCGCCGACGTTCCGGCGCTCACGAAGACGGCCGACTGGCTGCTCGGCCAGATCTCCCTGCGGGAAGCGCCCTCGCAGCAGTTGCGGCTGTCCTCGAGCCGGACATCACCGACTACCTGCGCGACCTGCGATCCGACGGCGCACTGTTGGGCGTCACCGTCCCCGCCCTCGACGCACCGCGCCGCGCATCTGACCCAGGCCCGCGAGGCCGTCCGCGCCGACTCCGCGGCCGCGCACGCGGGGCGCGAGCAGGAGGCGCAGCAACTCCAGGACCGTCGAGGACCTGACCGCACAGCGCGCGCGACCACGGCCGAGGACAGCACCGACTACTTCACCGACCCTGAACTGCTGCACCCCGAGACCTCCTAACTGGCCGCGCGCGAGGGTCAACTGCACCTCATACACGACGCGCTGGACCGCCTGGCCTTTCCCGCCCCGGCCCCTCCCGACCTGCCCGAGGCGCTCGCCCCGGTCGCGGCCGCGCAGATCCAGCGCCGCGTCATCGAGGCCTTCGGCACCCCGCGCGCGGCTCAGGCACTGGCGGCCAGATCCACTACCAGCTCCAGCAGCCGGTGCCCGCCCACGGCGTGCCACCACCGGCGCCGAGACCGACCTGCTGACCCGCACCCGCGACGCACTGGAGCACACCGCGGCCGCCGGTGTTCCCCTCGACGAGGAGGACATCCGCGCCCGCCCGCAGCAGGCCATGGCCGCCCAGCCGTCCCGGCCGACCCGATCCCCACGGCGCCCGCCACCCACAACGAGTCCCACACCCGGGCCCTGGAAGCCGATCCCAGCACGCCCGGAGTCCACCGGTGACCTGGGTGCTGAGCGCCTCGAGCTCCCTGCTGCTGCGCACAGTCGCCCCGCTCATCCGGCGTGCCTTGCCCCACCTCGCCATGGCGGCCATGGCCACGCTCGTGTGCGGCACCGCCCTCGCCGCCGGACACGGACGAACCGCGGTTCCCAGGGCGGCCCACCGAGCCGTCGCCACCCGCTATGAGAAGCGCGCCTACATCCACCTCGACACCGTCACCCTCGCAGCCCTCACCACCTCGCTCCGAACATGATCCAAGAAGCAGTGCCAGGGGGAGCCTGGGCAAGCCCTTCCGACACAGGGCTTGCCCGGACTGTCGGCCAGGGGCACTGCCGTCCCGGCCGCAAGAGGTCGGCGTGGTTCGCGGGCGACTGCGGCTCACTCGCACGAGGGAGTGGAATCTGCGGGCACCGCCCGGCCGGACGCTCTCGCGTTGGGCCAAAGCCCCGCCGGACAGCAACGGCCATCCGGCCAAAGGACACATGGGTGAACCACCACCACCGGCTCGTCCAGCAGCTCGGCCCCGCAGTTCGGGCGGTCCGGATGTGGGCCGGACCGTGGGCCGGGCCGGGGGAGGTTCGGCAGGGGGCCTCGCCTGCTTCAATACGGGATACAGCCAAGCACGGTCACGTCCTACGACGGAGCCCCCAGGCTGGTGTTGTCCGTCGGTGCCGGGACGGGCGGGTGCTGTGCTCGCCCGTCCCGGCACCGGTCCCGCGCCGTCGGTCAGGGGAGCAGGCGCAGCCGTGCGGTCGCTGACCAGTCGGCTTGCAGGGTGATCGCCGGGTCGATGTAGTTGCCCCAGTCGAGGTCCGGGTAGTTGATCTGCGCGCTGACGATCAGATCGACGCCCGGGGCGCTCGCGTACGGGTCGGACTCCACGGTCTCGAACGCGTCGATGACCACGTACCTGTCGGTGGCCGAGGCGTTCTTGTTGCCGGTGACCTTGACGGTTACGGTGTGCTCGCCGTCGGGCAGACCGGTGCGTTCGAACACCGTCTGCTGGTACTGCTTGGCGGGGGCGTACAGGTCCACCTGGGTGGGGGCTGCGCCGTCGACCGAAATCTCGGCGACCCCGTGGGTGCCGTTCTTGGGCGCGATGACGCGGATGCCGGTGCCCTGGAATGTGGTGGTCGCGGTGTCGCCGGTCTGGTTGCTGTAGGACTCGGTGCCATTGAGGTCGCCGGTGCTCCAGCTCTGGCCGGTCGCGTGTGTCCATGCCCCGTTGTAGGTGATCAGGTTGGACGTGTTGTCGATGAAGGGATTGATCACCTGGAAAGCGTCGATGAGGGCGTAGGCGTCCGTAGCGCTGGCATTCTTGGTGCCGGTGCATTCGACCTTGATTGTGTGCTGGCCGTGGGCCAGCGGTGCGCTGAGAAAGACCCGTTGGGGAGCTGTCTTCGAGGTGCCGTAGAGGTCGGCGGTACCTGCGGGGGTGCCGTCGACGTAGACCTTGATGATGCCCAGGTTGCTGTTCTTGACGCTGTAGAGGCCGATGCCGGTTCCGGTGAACGTCAGCTCCGCCGTTGCCCCGGCCGTGTTCGTGTACGACTCCGTTCCGAGGATGTCGCTCGCGGTGGTGCTCTGGTTGGCGGCGTGCGTCCACGGGCCGGTGTGGACGACGGCCGGGTCGGCGTTGTCGATCAGCCGGCCGGCGAGTTCCAGGCGATTCGAGGGTGCCAGGCGGACGGCGCCCGTGCCGTCCGCTTCGACCTGGATGCCCGGTCCCGTCGCTCCTGCGGTGGCCTTGGCGAGGCGGATGTTGGCCTTGGCGCTGCGGAAGTCGTTGGTCCAGTGGGCGGCGCCGTCCTTGCCGAACATGTAGTAGCTGTGCGTGTCCTGGGCCCAGGGCCAGGTCGGCTGGGTTTGGTAGGCGTCGGTGCCGGTTGCCCGGGTGCGGGTGGCGGCGCCGGACGGGCGTCCGATGTGGTCGTCGGGGTAGACGGTCCACTGGGCGTCCCGCTGCCAGGTGAGGGTGTCGGTCCGGGCGGCGAGGGTGAAGAGCACCCCGACGTCACTGAAGGAGCCGGAGGGGGGATTGGCGATGCCGTAGGTGGTGGTGAGCAGGCCGCGGCCGTCGACGGAGATGTTGATGGTGGTGTTGATCGTGCCGAAGCTGCCGGTGAGGGTGACGACCGCCTGGCCGCCGGTGGTGGTGACCGTGGCCGACGTGCCGGTCCATGGGCCGGGAGTTGTGCGGTTGAGCACCAGGTCCGGGCCTCCGGTGAGGACCCGCGCGCCACCCGCCGCCCTGGCCTCGACCAGGCGCGCGGTGGTCTTGTCGAAGACCACGGTGAAGGGTGCGTCGACGCCGGTGACCACGATCCGCGTCGCGGTCTCCTGGACGGTGGGGGTGGTGCCGCCGGGTGCGGTGAACTGCGGCAGTCCGCCGCGGGTGTTGAGCCACAGGCGGTACTCGTCGACGACCGTCGTCCCGCGCCGGATCGTCAGGTGGAGGGTGTCTCCCGCTGTCCAGGGGCCGGCCGGGATGGTGAGGGTGCCGTTCTGCCGCGGGGGCACGGCGACCCCGGTCAGCGTGCCGGACCGCGGGCCGATCTCCCAGGCGATGGTGAGTTCCTCGAGGTCGGTGTGGTCGTACCAGTTCTTGACCGGCACCGGGATGGCTTTTCCCGGGGTCAGGTCGGTGAGTACGCCGTCGGCGATCCGCACGGGCGAGAACGCCTTCTTCGTCAGCCAGAACTCCGGCTTGGGCCGGCGCCACAGGTCGATGATCCCCCACTCGCCGTAGCCGACTGGGCCTTGGGGCAGGTTGAACACCTCGTCGATGGCCGCCCAGATAGCGCCCCCGACCACGCCGCTCGTGGTGCGGAACTTGTCGGCCAACTTGTCGATGCTGTGGCCCCAGAATCCCCGCACGCCAGGGTCCGCCTGCAGGGTGGCGGTGTTATAACACGGCACGTGGGCGAACTCGCCGTACTGGATGGGCTGGCTCGCATTGCCGTTCGCGTTGCCGAGCCTAGGGTAGTGCCCGGAGTAGACGTCGGTTTGGTTGCCGCCGTTGCGCTGGGAATAGTCTTCGAACACCGTCGGGCGAGAGGGGTCGTTCTCGTGCGCGTAGGTGTTCTCCTGAGCGAAGTTGGTCCCCATGCCGCTCTCGTTGCCGACAGACCACTCGATCACGCAGGCGTGGCTGCGGTCGCGCTCGATCATCTCGGCGAACTGCGTCAGGTACTGGCCGGTGTAGGCGGGGTCGTCCACCGTCCCGTTCTGGAAGCAGACCGGCGCCTCTTCCTCGACGTAGAGGCCGAGGCGGTCGGCCAGTTCGAGCAGGGCCGGGGTCGGGGGGTAGTGCGAGGTGCGGACGAAGTTGCAGTTCGCCTCCTTGTACAGGCGAAGCGCTTGTTCCTCCATCTCCGGGTTCGTCGAACGTCCCTGCGTGGCCGTGATGTCGTGGTGGCAGACGCCGAGCAGGTGCACGGGCTTGCCGTTGACCAGTAGCTGGTTGCCCTGCCTCTTGACCTGGCGAAAGCCGACAGCTCTCGACACCGTCTGCGTGACGCCGTCCACCGTGTACGTGGCCTTCAGGGTGTACAGGTGGGGATGCTCCGCGTCCCACTTACGGGGCGCGTTGACCGGGATGGCCACCGCCTGTTGGGGCGCCGCCCCGGTCAGGGTGAGGCTGGCGGGGGTGATGGGGACGGGCCGGCCGTCCGGGTCGGTGAGGGCCAGGTCGACGGTGGCGGTCTTTCCCGCCGCCAGTGCGGCGGCGGCGGTCACCGTCAGGGTTGCGTTCGTGTAGGAGTCATCGAACGTCGTGTCGGTGTGCAGCCGGGTGAGGTGGGAGGCCGGCAGTGCCACGAGGGTCACGTCGCGCAGGATCCCGCCGATGACGTGCTTGGCGTAGGCGGACTGGCCCGCGATGCTGGTCGGCCGGTCGGTGACGCCGACTGCCACGGTGGCCTGCTGGCCCGGGGCGACGAGTGAGGTGATGTCGGCATACCAGGTGGTGAAACCGCCGTCGTGGGTGGCCACCGGGGTGCCGTTGACCCAAAGGCGGGCGTAGCTGTATACGCCGTCGAAACGCAGCATGATCGTGCGCCCGGCGTAGTCGGCCGGCACGGCCACTTTCACGGAGTACGCGCACTCCTGGTCAGAAGGCACGGTCTGGCCCTGCATCGCGGGTTCGCCCGGGACGCTGACCGCCGTCCAGGAGGAGGTGTCGGTGGCGGTGGCCCAGAAGGACGCGGGCGGGGTGGTGGTGTAGCGCCAGCCTGAGGTGAGGGGGATGCACGGGGCGGCCACGCCCGTGACGGTGTCGGGCAGCGGGGGGATGACGGGGGGTGCGGTGGCGGCCGCGGCCGGTGCGGCGGTGAAGAAGTCGCCGGCGCCGGCGACGGCGACGAGCATCCCGGTGGCGACCATGCTCTTCAGGATGCCGCGGCGGGAGACGCCCATCGGGGCCGTTTCAGCGGCGGGGGCGGAGGCGTGAGGGTCAGGAGACGACACTGTCTTCCCTTCTTAGCAACTAGGCTGCTAGGTAGATTTAGCGGGCACCTGAGGAAGTTGGCAATACCTGGGACGCGGGAATTCGTCACCGTCGGGGCATTGCGGCAGAACCGCCCGGACGCGGGGGCGCCGCCCGGGTGGCACCGGCCTCGCGGGGCGGTGTCCGCGCGGCCGGGCGCGGTAGTGAGTCGGACCTGCGCTGCTCGTGGGGCACGGCAGTGACCGAGGACTTTCGGCCGAGGGGGGCGGTTCAGGCGAAGCGGGCGGAGACGCCGCCGTCGACGGCCCAGTCGGCGCCGGTGACGAAGGCGGCGGCCTCGGAGAGGAGGAAGGTGACGACGGTGGCGACGTCGCGGGGTGTGCCGAGGCGTCCGAGGATGTGCTTGTCGGTGGCGGCTTGGCGGACCTGGGGTGGTTGCCGGTCGAAGTACTCGGTGAGCAGGTCGGTTTCGATGTAGCCGGGGCTGACCGCGTTCACTCTGATGCCGCTCGGTCCGACTTCGAGGGCGAGGGAGCGGGTGAGGCCGACGAGTCCGGCTTTGGCGGCTGCGTAGGGGAACATGCCGGGACAGGTCAGAGTGGCGTGCATGGAGGCGATGTTGACGATGGAGCCGTGCCCCGAGGTCACCATGTCGGGCAGGACTGCGCGGGCCATCAGCCAGGCGCTCTTGAGGTCGACGCCGAACACCTCGTCCCACTGCTCGGTTGTCATGGTGACAGGGTCGGCGTAGGCGTTGCGTCCGGCGTTGTTGACCAGTCCTGTAGCTGGGCCGATTTCCTCGCGCAGTGCGGTGACCGCGTCGGCGATCTGGTCCTCGCGAGTGATGTCGCAGACGGCCCAGGCGGCTGCCGGCCCGATGCGGTGGGCGGTGTGGCGCAGGCGGTCGGCGTCGATGTCGAGCAGTCCCACGCGGGCGCCCGCGTCGGCCGCCATGCGGGCGATGGCCGCGCCGATGCCGCGCGCGGCACCGGTGACGAGGACGGCGCGGCCGGTGAGGTCGATCATGCTCTGCTCCGGTTTCGGACGGGCCGCAGGAGTTCGTCGAACTCCGCGAGGAACCGGTCGACGCCGGCGCTCTCCTGCGGGTCCAGGCTGCGGGCGGGGTGGCGGCAGTGGGGATCGTCGATGAGGCCGCGGCGGACGGAGATGAGTTTCTCCACCGTGATGATCAGTTCGACCTCCTGCATCCAGTAGGCCAGGTAGGGAACGAGCTTGGCATGCAGGGCGAGCGCGCCGTCCTGGTCGCCGTCGTGCCACAGGCGCCAGATGCGCTGGTAGATCTCGGTGAAGGAGCAGCCGGGCTGGACCCCGGCGGTGCCGCGTCGCAGGGCGTCGGCCAGCTGCAGTCCCGCGTAGCCGACGAAGGAGCGCAGGGCGGGTGTACCGGCGGCGAGGTCCTCGGCCAGACGGCCGGGCAGCGCCGTCTCGATCTTCACCGCGGCCAGGTTGGGGTGCTCGGCAGCGATGTGGCGAAGGGACTGTGCGGTGAAGGCCGATCCGGTCTGGGCGGGTGCGTACTGGAGGATCACGGGGGTGGGGGCGACGGCGGTCAGGACGGCGGTGACGTGCCGGTGCACCTCGGCGGGGGACGGGTCGAGGAAGTGGGGTGGGAGCAGGTTGATCGCGTCCGCGCCGGCGTCGACGGCGGCGGTGGCGCGGTCGACGGCGACGCGGGTGGCGTGGTCGGGGATCGAGATGACGGCGGCGGCGTCGGGCCGGGGGGTGGTGATGTCGAGAAGGCGGCGGGTGAGCAGGGCGCGTTCGTCGTCGGTGAGTTTGTGGAACTCGCTGGCGAAGCCGGGGAACATGACGGCGGTGACGCCGGTGGCGAGCACGTGGGTTACGAGGCGCTCGAAGCCTTCGGCGTCGAGGCTGCCATCCGTCGTGAACGGCACTTCGAGGACCGGTATGACGCCGCGGAGCAGGTCGGCTGTCATCAGAAGGGTGCCTTCGCGGGGCGGTCGCCGGATCGGCCGACCAGGAAGTCGAGGTCGGCGCCTTGGTCGGCCTGGAGGACGTGGTCGACGTAGAGGCGGGTCCAGCCGCGCTCGCCCGCCCGGGCGGGCGGGGTCCACTCGGCCCGGCGGGCGGCAAGTTCCTCGTCGCCGACGTCCAGTCGCAGGGTGCGGTTCGGGGTGTCGAGTTCGACGATGTCACCGGTGCGGACGAGGGCGAGGGGCCCGCCGGCCGCGGCCTCCGGTGCCACGTGCAGGACGACGGTGCCATAGGCAGTGCCGCTCATCCGGGCGTCGGAGATGCGGACCATGTCGCTGACGCCTTGGGCGAGCAGTTTCGCCGGGAGGGGCAGGTTGCCGAGTTCGGGCATGCCCGGGTAGCCGCGGGGGCCGAGGTTACGGACGACGAGGACGGTGTCGGCGTCGGCCGGCAGGTCGGGGTCGTCGGCGGCCAGCAGGTAGTCCTCGATGCTGTCGAAGACCAGGGCGGGGCCGCGGTGGCGCAGAAGGTGGGGTGAGGCGGCGGACTGCTTGACGACCGCGCCGGCGGGGGCGAGGTTGCCGCGCAGGACGGCGGTGCCGCTGTTGGCGGGCCGGACCGGGTCGTCGACGGTGCGGATCACTTCGCGGTTCCAGACCTGGTGGTCTTCGAGGTTGTCGCCGAGGGTGCGGCCGGTGACGGTGAGTGCGGTGTGGTCGAGGAGTTTGCCGAGTTCGGCCATGAGGGCGGGCAGCCCCCCGGCGTAGGCGAAGTCCTCCATCAGGAAACGGCCGCTGGGCATGAGGTCGGCGAGCAGGGGGGCCGTGCGGCCGATCGCGTCGAAGTCCTCGAGGCTGATCGCGGTGCCGGCACGGCCGGCGATCGCAAGCAGGTGCAGCACGGCGTTGGTCGAGCCGCCGATGGCGGCGTTGACGACGACGGCGTTGGTGAACGCCTCCCGGGTCAGGATGCTCGAGGGCCGCAGGCCCTCGCGGGCGAGTTCGACGGCGCGGGCGCCGGACTGTTCGGCGAGCTGGGCGCGCCGAGCGTCGACCGCGGGCAGTGCGGCCGCGCCGGGCAGGGAGAGACCGAGGGCCTCGGTGACACAGCCCATGGTGGAGGCGGTGCCCATGGTCATGCAGTGGCCGGCGGAGCGGGCCAGGCAGCCCTCGAACTCATCGAATTCGTCCTGGCTGATACGCCCGGCCCGCCTCTCCTCGCTCATGCGCCAGATGTCGGTGCCGGATCCCACCGTCTTGCCGCGGAAGCGCCCGGTGAGCATCGGGCCGCCGGACAGCGCGATGGTGGGCAGGTCGACACTGACCGCTCCCATGAGCTGGGCGGGCAGGGTCTTGTCGCAGCCGCCGAGCAGGACGACCGCGTCCAGGGGGTTGGCCCGGATGGTCTCCTCCACGTCCATGCTCATCAGGTTGCGGAACAGCATGGAGGTGGGCCGCATGAGCGGTTCGCCGATGGACATGGTCGGGAATTCGAGGGCGAGTCCGCCGGCGGCGGTGATGCCGCGGCGCACGGATTCGGCCAGGACCCGCAGGTGGGCGTTGCAGGGGGTCAACTCGGACCAGCTGTTGCAGATGCCCACCACCGGCTTGTCGCGTAGCTGGTCACGGGTGAGTCCGAGTTGGCGCATGTGGTGGCGGGCGATGAATCCCGCCTTGCCGGGATCCTCCCACCAAGCCGCACTCCGCAGGGAGCTCATACCGCACCGCCCGTGGGGTTTGTGCGGGCAGGGACAACGGCGGGCTGCCGGGGCATGGTAGCCACCCTTCCTTCACGATGCGGGTCCACTTCCTGCGGGCAGAATGAAGGCCTGGGGCAGGTCGACGGGGCCGGGAACGGCTGCGGGCCCATCGCTGGTGGATTAGGCCCCGATAGTGTTACTTAGCAGCTATGCTGTCAAGCATCGATGTGGGAACCTGCCAGACAGTCGAGGAATGGAGGGGGCGCATGAACGTGCACCTCAGAGCTACCCGCACGCCGCGGGCCCCGCGCGGCGGAGACCGGAGCGGTGTGTCCGGCCCTCTCGCGGCCGTACCCGGGAGCGGTCGCGGAAGCAGGATGCCGGTGAACACCGGCTGTCTCCCCTTGAGTCACCTGTTTCGAGTACCGGCATCCGCCGGGCCCTCCGCCCCGGGGGCCGGCCGCCAGGGGCGCGCTGCCCATGCGGGGTGGGCGGCATGACGATCGAGCGCGCGACGCTGAGCGACACCGTGGCACGGGAGATCATCGAGGAGATCAGGCAGCGCCGGCTCCGGGAGGGGGACGAGATCCCTGCCGAGGGCGAGCTCTCCGAACGGCACGGTGTCAACCGCCTCGCGGTGCGTGAGGCGATCCGCACCCTGACCGCCCGGGGCGTCCTCGTCTCCAGTCAGGGCAAGCGGGCGCGGGTGGCGACTCCGTCGCCGGCCGTCTTGGCGCAGATCCTCGAATTTCGGCTCAGCCAGAAATCGATGGACCTCCAGGACCTGCTCGACACCCGCAGGGTGATCGAGTGCGAACTCGCCCGGCGCGCCGCGGCCCGGATCGCCGACGGCCACGGCTCCATCGCGGAGGCCGCACAGGCACTGGACAACATGATCGCCGCGGGAGCAAGCTCCGAGGCCTTCATCGCAGCCGACCTCGCCTTCCACAACGCCGTCTCCGACCTTGCCGCGTCCGAGGTCTTCTCGTACCTACTCGCCGCCATGAACGGCGCCCTGCTCGACGCGCGCCGCGCGAGCTACCGCGGCCGCGAACGACGGGGCGAGGGCCAGGACTCCACGATCGGTGCACACCGGGACATCCTGGACGCCATTGCCGCAGGCGACCCCGAGCGCGCGGCCCGGGCCATGACCGATCACCTCAAGGAAACCGGTCACGACCTCGGCCTCTGACCCCGGCGTTCCCCCGTCTCGGCCGCTCCCGGACTCAGGTGACAGCCGGCCATATCCCGGCCGTCGCACGGAGGCCCCTGATGAGGCGGGCCCTCGCGCGATGTGGAGGCGTGGTCGCCACAGACCGAGTGGGCGGGGGTGCCGGCCCCACGGTCCGAGCGGTCACGATGGCTGGCTCCCGAGGGGTTTCGGCAAAGAACCGCCGAAACACTTGGCAACTAGGCTGCTAGGTAGCTATAACTGCAGGGTTCAACGGAGCGCACGGCCGCGATGCACGGGGACTGGCTCCCCCGGACGCCGGAACCAGTGGCCGTCCCACCAGCCGGGAGAACCAGTGAGACTGACCGACCTGCCGTACCGCACGCTCGCCATCGTCCGCGGGAGCGACCGCGACGCCGCTCTACGCACCGTGGTGACTCTCGCCGAGGAGGGGATCACGGCCGTCGAGGTGTCCCTGACCACGGCGGACGCGTTGTGGGTGATCGAACGGGCCCGCCGTGAGCTCGGGCCCGACGCGCTGCTCGGCGCCGGGACCGTCCTGAGCGCCGACAGTGCCGTCCGGGCCGCCGACGCGGGCGCCGCGTTCCTCGTCACCCCCGGCCTGGTTGCATGCCTGCCCGAACTGCCGCTGCTGATGGGCGCCCTGACGCCCGGTGAGGTCATGGCGGCCACCGGGCACGGCGCCCTCGCCGTCAAGCTCTTCCCCGCCATGTTCGGTGGCCCCGCCTATCTGGCCGCGCTACGCGCCCCGTTCCCGGACGTGCCGTTCGTGCCCGTCGGCGGGATCGACGCCACCGCCGCCCTCGCCTACCTCACTGCCGGAGCCGTTGCCGTCGGAGCCGGGACGCCCCTGATCGGCGACGCCGCCGACGGCGGCGACCAGGCCGCGCTGCGCGCCCGCGTGGCCCACTGGCGCGCCGCCCTCACCCCGGCGGTGGCCCGATGACCACGTCCCCTGCCACACCTGTCCCCGAGGTCGTCACCGTCGGCGAGGCGATGGCCGCGCTGCGGGCCACCGGACCGATCAGACTCGCCCCGCCCATGGAACTCTCGATCGCCGGGGCCGAGTCCAACGTCGCCATCTGCCTCGCCCGCCTCGGCCACCGCACCGCCTGGATCGGCCGGGTCGGCGCCGACCCGTTCGGCGCCTTGATCCTGCGCACCCTGCGCGCCGAAGGCGTCGACACCACCCACACCCGCACCGACATCCAGGGCCGGCCCACCGGCCTGCTCGTACGCGAAGACGCCATCGGCGACCTCGCCGCCGTCCACTACTACCGCGACCGCTCCGCCGGATCCGCCCTCCACCCCGACGACGTCCTGCCCGCCCTCCACCCCGGCACCCGCATACTCCACCTCACCGGCATCACCCCCGCGCTCAGCCCCACCGCCGCCCGCACCGCCCTCGCCGCCGCCGCGCACGCCCGCCACCTCGGTACCACCGTCTGCCTCGACGTCAACCACCGCGCCCGCCTGTGGACCCACCAGCAGGCCCGGCAGGTCCTGCTGCCTCTGGCCCGCCATGCCGACCTCCTCATCGCCTCCGCCGACGAACTCCACCTCGTCACCGACGACCCCGCCCACGACGAGGACCATGCCATCGCCGGGCTCCTCGCCCAGGGCACGCGGGAAGTGGTCATCACCCGCGGCGGCGACGGCGCCACCCTCACCACCGCCGACGGCACCCACCACACCCCGGCCCGCCGCGTGCCCGTCGTGGACGTCATCGGCGCCGGCGACGCCTTCGTCGCCGGCTACCTCTCCGGGGTCCTCGACAATCTCACCACCGAGCAGCGCCTCCACCGCGCGACCGCCACCGCCGCGTTCGCCGTCGCCACCCGCGGCGACTGGGAAGGCCTGCCCACCCGCACCGACCTCGCCCTCCTCGACACCCCCGCCGGCACCACCCTGCGCTGACCCCGAGGACCCCGATGCACGACCTCAGCCCCCGCATCACCGTCCGGGCCCTGCCGCTGTCGCCCCCGGCGGCGGCGGGCCCGGACACTGGATCGCCGCCGCCGCACCGGCATCGCCCTCCTCGCACCCGACGGCACCACCGACTGGCTCGCACGCCCCGAAGGCCACGCGCGTGTCCCCACCCGCATGAACGACGACGCCTGCGACCCTCACGGCCGGTCCTGGGCCGGCAGCATGCCCTACGACGGCACCACCCCGGGCGCCGGCAACCTCTACCGCACCGACCACGACGGCACCGTCCACCCCGTCCTGGAGGGCCTCACCATCGTCAACGGCCCCGCCTTGACTCCCGACGGCCGCACCCTCTACCTCGCCGACTCGCGTCATCCACCGCTGCCCCCTGGACCCCGCCATCGCGTACCTGCCGCGATAACCGCAGGGCACCGCCGGGTTCCGAGTTCCCAGCGCGAACGGGCGCGCCCGCACGCCCATCCTCCGGTTGGATCGGGGGCGTGCGGGCGTAAGCGCGCGGGGCCTTCGAGCTGCCCGGTCGGTGGTTCCTGGAGTCCTCCGCACCGGGGTTGCGGAGGCAGCAGGTCAAGTAACATCCACCGAGCCGAAGGCGCGCGGCCGCTCACCGTGCTGCCCACGCGGTCGAACGGGCGCCCACCGCCATCGACTCCCACGGGATCGTCCCGCCAAGGCCCCGGTCCAGAATCCGCGGACGAACCCTGCTCGTGCATGAGGGCCTCGGAATCAGCCTGCGGCCGAGGCACTTCCCCCAGCTCCCAGCGCGAGCCATCCGGCCAAGGCACTTGACAGCATAGCTGCTAAGCCTGAGCATCGATTTGAGCCACCGAGCCCCGCCCGCCACACGGACCGGCCCCTCGTCACACGGCGCCAGCCCCACCAGCTTCTGTACCCACCGGCGCCTCCAGCTGTTAAGGAACACCGACCATGCGTCCTCTGCAGACTCCCAGAACCGCGGCTGCCCCGGCCATGACCGATGGCCGGTACCTCGTCGGCGAGGCGGCCGGCGGAAGGCCCAGGCAGCCGAGCTCGGCGTAGGCCTGAAGGTGGTGAACCTGGGCAATGACGCGAACAAGACCGTCAGCGAGGTCCAGTCCGCGATCGCACAGAAGACCAACGGCCTGATCGTCGTCGTCCTCGACCCGTCGGCCTGCGCCAAGGAGAACCTGGTCCCGAGGATCGGCTTCTCCGGCGCCCAGATGGGCGGTGAGGTCGGCAAGCGTGCCGCCGAGGAGTTCAAGATGAAGATCCACATGCGGTTCTCCCTCGTGTGGTGGAACCTCGACCACCGGACGAGCCCGGACGCGCCACCCTGTTGGACGGTCACCCTACCCACTCGCACACCCGACGGCCGCCATGGAACCGACAGTTCATCCCGCGGGCGCCCGACCCGCACCGAGGCCGTCACCGCTGCAGCCCTACGCGCCCAGACCCCCACCGTGCGGCGCCACCGCCGCGGCGCCCACCTCGACCTCCCCGACCCGGCCTGACCCACCGCACACACGCCCGCACCAGGGGCCTGAAGTGCCACCACCGTGAGCCGGCGTCACGACAGCCCATGCCGCTCGAACAAAGCGGGCGGGGCGAGCCGTCCAGAGGCCGCCCGGCCCGCCGGGCCTTTCACAGATCGTCAGCACCACGCACCCACCAGGCCGTCGACAGCCATCGCCGTCGGTCCCTTCGACCGGGCGGCCTGGCCGCCCGCCCTCGAACAGCCCCGGCCGGTATCCCCCCGCCGGCCGGGGCCCCTCCCCTTCTCACCGGCCACTGCCGGTCCTAGCCGGCCATGGAGCGTGATGTGCTCAAACGCTGCATGGTCTGCCGGCCCAGTGGTTCGAGCAGTACATGGCACAGCGTCCATCGGCCCCGGCGCCGGCCAGAACGCCGCCTGCGACGGCCGGTGTTCGTCTGCTGTCTTAACCTCGCCACCGAAACGTTCCGCCCCGGCTCGCACGGCCGAGCGGCGCGCCCCCACTTCGCCGTCCGCTCTGCCATCCACCGCCAGCTGAAGTCTGCGCTTCGTACGAGGAAACGCCCATGCCCATCGCAGTGCTGCCGTCCTCCACCCGCCGCCCAGCCCCTCTCCTCACAGCGTGCACCGCCGCCCTGATGGTCGTCGCTCTGGGCGCTGCTTCGCCGGCCGCCGCAGCCGATTCGGTCTCGTACGACTTCGAGTCCCCGTCCCAGAAACTGCCGTTCATGGCGCTCAACGGCTTCGGCCGCGTTCTGGTGGGGCCCGCACCCGGAGGGAAGTCGGGGCAGGCGGCGCGCGTGAACATCCCCAACGACGGGCGTTCGTTCAAGTCCGAGCTGGTCATCAAGGGCCTTGACGCGGGCAGTCATCGTTTCGTCTTTGCCAACTACCTGCCCGGTGACTGGCAGGAGCGGGACCTCGACACCATCGTCGCCCAGTGGTTCAGCACGCAGGACGACGGCGGGGGCATCAAGCCCGTCGTCGCGCTGTCGGTCCACGGCGGCAACTGGCAGCTGAAGGTCCACTGGATGAGCAACGGTGAGATACAGGAATCCGTCCTCCCGCTCGGTGCTGCGCGTCCGGGCCATTGGAACCGGTGGGTCTTCGACATCACGTGGTCCACCGCGGGCAGGCCCGGCTCGATCCACGTCACGCGGGACGGCGTCACCGTCGGTTCGCACCAGGGTGCCAACAACTACCACCGCGGCGATCCGCCGCACTTCCGGATCGGTGCCTACCGGCCCAGCTGGCGTCCGGAGAAGGGGCCGGAGAAGCGGGCCGGAGCAGCCGAGGCGGTCCTCTTCATCGATGACATCGCCATCACCAGCACCACCCCCGGCACCCAGCCGAACCCGGGCCCCACCACCCCCGCCACCCTTGCCCCCTCGGGTTCCCCGACCCCGTCGCCCAGTCCCACGTCCACCAGCTCACCCTCCGCCTCCGCACAAGCCGGTGCCGCGTCCACAGGCGCTACGTCGACGTCCGCCGGCGACGCAACTCCCGGAGCGACCGGGAAGAAGTCGAACGCCAACGGGTCCTCGCTCCCGAGCGCCGGCGCGACCGGTGTGATCGCCATCGCGGCTGCCAGCGTCGTGGCACTGGCCGTCGGCGCGTACCTCCTCCGACGACGCAGCGCCACCCGATCGACCCACCGCCGACCCGGCCCTTAGGGCGCAGCACAATTCCACGGCAACAGACGCCGGCCGACCCGACGCCGTGCGGGCGGAGGGCCTGACGCGGCAGCACAGAGGCAAGCGGATCGTCGACGACGTCCACCTGAACGTGCCAGCAGGGGTGGTAACCGGATTCCTCGGAGCCAACGGCGCGGGGAAGACGACCACACTACCCCTGATGCTCGGACTGATATCCGGCCAGGGAACCACGACGTATTTCGGGCGCTCTCTCGCCCAGTGGCGAGAATCGGCCCGGACCGTCGGCGTGGTCATGGGAGGCGTCGCAGGACACCCCCGCCAAACCCTCACCGCCCCTCTACGCATGGTCGCGGCCGGTGCGGGAGTACGGGACAGCCGTATGCCCGAAGTCATCGACTCCAGGGTGGATTCGGGTACGGATGCTGTTTGGTCAGGTGCTATCGCCGCTGGTCGCTTTCACCGGGCCGCTGTAAGGGGATCGGGCCGGCCCGGGGTCGCGGGTGTCCGGGGAGGGGACGAATTCCGAGACGATGTGAGGGTTGGGGGGCCTCTGTAGAGCGGTGTTCAGTCGGCGCGCTTCCCGGAGATCTCCAGCAGCTGCGGTTCGAGGCAGTTGCAGGCCGCCATCTGGGCCGGGCCCGAATCGCCCGCGGGTGGGACTTCGATCAGTGCCGTCAGGCTCAGTTTCGCCTCCGAGCTCCGCCACTTCTTACCCTTGGTGTTCAGCAACGCGCCCCGCTCGGAGTCTTCGTCGAAGGTGAACGAGACCGTCGCGCTCTTGCCCCGTACCTCCTCCGTGCGCAGCAGGGGGCAGGCGACCAGTGAGGCACCGTTGTCCAGCTTCAGCACGGGCAGCCGGGGACCGGTCACCTCGTGCTCGAAGGAGTACCTGGCCAGGCCGTTGAGCTCTGGGGCCTTCGGCATCTCGGCCAGTTTCCCGATCATCTCGTCGGTCAGGGGACCGGGCGCGAAGTGCTCGTTCTCCGGCTTGTCGGGGGTGGTGAAACTCGTGTAGTCGGCAAATCGACCGCACACCGTCCGGTCCGCATCGGCGGTCGGCGACAACACGGCCGCCCCCGCCGCGTCGCGGCCGGCCGCGGCCACCGGCGTCTTGCGCAGCTGCACCGTCGTCGCGGCGAACCTCGCGACGCTCTCGGACTCCGGCGACGCCGGCGCCGCCGTGGCCATCCACGTCTCCACGGCCGCCTTCCACTCCCCGCCGGGCGCCTCCTGCACGAAGTAGTGCACTGCCGTGGCCGGCCCGTCCTCCCACCCGTTCGCCTTGCTGAGCGCGACGAAGAACCTCGGGTGCGACGGCTGGTCCCGTTCCGCGGGAATCACGAACGAGGGCTTCACCAGGCTGGTCGTGCTGGTGCCCGGCCAGTTCCGCAGCGCACGTATGGCGGCGTTCGCCTTCCACTCCGCCAGCAGCGGGCCGGTTGCCACGTTGGCCATCCCGTCTGCTGGCTTCCACCCCGCCGGGGTGCGGCGCTCCCACTCGAACCGGCTGAAGACCTTCTCGGCCTCGGCCTGTGCGATCACCAGTGGGGGCGCCGGCGGGGCGGAGGGTCTCGTCGCCTCGGCGGCCGGTGTTGTGCCCGCCGTCTTCCCGGCCGAGGTGCCCGTACACCCGGCCGCTCCAGCCGCGACGAGCACCACCGCCGCAGCGACGGCAATACCTCTGTCCCACCCCATCAGATGCCCCTTCCCTGGATACAGCGCGAGGAAGGCCCGGTCCCCCCCTGGCCTATCAGGACCCTATGCGGTGCCGCGGGCACACCGCAGGCGGGCCCGTCAGGCGGATGCCCTGCTGCCGCGCCCGGCGGTAGGGCCGTCGTCGCGTTCGGGAGCCCGCGAGCGGCAGGCAGCGGAGTGGCTTTCCCGCGCTTGGGTTTTGTGTTCGGTGCGATCCGGTCAGGTTGTCCGTAGTCATTGACAACCGAAAGGCGTCGCTGTGAGCGGGTTCGACATCTGGGGGTACCACCCCAACGCGGGATACCTGCGGGGCACTGACATCGTCGGCTACAAGGTCGAGGCCACCGACGGCAGCATCGGCAAGATCGACAAGCATTCCGAAGACGTCGGCGCCTCCTACCTGGTTGTGGACACCGGGGTGTGGATCTTCGGCAAGCATGTGCTGCTGCCGGCCGGGACCATCGAGCGCATCGACATGATCGGGGAGACGGTCTACGTCAACCGGACGAAGGGCCAGATCAAGGACGCCCCGGAGTACGACGAGGGCAAACAGGCCGGCGAGTCCAACTACCTGGAGCGGTTCGGCCGGTACTACGGCCGGCCCATGTAGAGGGTGAAGGTGGTCAGGGGCGGGCGGCCGGAGGCTCCCGCCCCTGACGGCAGGGAGGCCGCCCGTCTGGTGGCGGCCCACCCGGGAGTCGCCCAGCACCTGGGCACCGCGGCCGTACTGACCGACCCACTGCTTCCGCACGACCGGGTGGACACCCCGGACCCCGCCGACTGGGCGCGTACGGTCATCACAGCCATCCGCGCCAGCACTGCCCCGCAGACGCGCTGACGATCCCCCGGGGTGCGCCCGCCGGGCGATACCCGTGGTCCCCGTCGCCTGGTGTCAGGAGCACGGCGACACCGTGGGGCTGGAGTGGCACCCCCAAGGCGGGGGTCCGCTGTACCGTCGTCGAGGTGGTGGCGGGGGCCGGTTCCGTCGTCGGCCAGGGCCATGACGGTATCCGCGACGGGGCCGTGCATGGTGACGTGTTGGAGCCAGGCGCGTCCGGCGGGGCCAAGACGGACCGTTCCAGACATCTGGGCTGTGAACACCAGTGGAACCGCGAACATGTCCTGCTGGGTGTCGTAGACCGCGTTCCAGAGTTGCGGGTCATACGAGGAGACGACGACGGACTCCTCAGCGCTCATCCGTACGGGGTCTGTGCCGGGGGCGCGGGACCTGCCGGGGGAAGTCCGTCTGGGCCCGGCACCTCGGCACAGACGCACATGTTTTCGTCGGGATGCGGTTGCGACGAGTCAGTTTGCGAGACGCTGTTCGATCAGGGCGAGGCCCGAACGCCGGCCCGTGAGACGCTTGGTGCTGGCGTGAGGAACGGAGTTCCAGCCGGGCCCGGCCACCAGCAGAGTGGAGTGGGACCTCGCCCCCCTGACCCCCCACCCCACTCCCTCGACCGCGCTCACCAGTTCCGCCGCAGCAGCGGGACGGGCCTGGGCCCACACCACCACCAGCGACGGGCCGACCCGTCGTACCGCCTCGATCAAGGCTTCCGCCGGAACGGCCGGACCGAACATCTTCACCGGCAGTCCGCGCTCAGTGAGGGCCGCCCACAGAGCTTCCAGCGGAAGGCTGTGGAGTTCTTCCGGCGCGCAGGCCAGTACCATCGGCCGGACCCCTTCGCGGGTGGGCAGGCGAGGCTCGCGCCGACGCCGCAGCGTTGAGGAGACCAGCCAGGACAGCAGGTGCTCGACCTCGATGTAACGTTCGCCGGCAGAGGCCCACTTACGGCCGGCCGCGTGCAGCGTCGGGGCGATGATCTCCTCCCACGCCACCACACAGCCGTGGTCCTCGATCGCCCGGTCCAGGACGGCCTCCACCGCGTCCCCGTCCAGTCTTACGGCCGCCCGTGCGAGACCGCGGCACTCGGCACAGACCGGCCCCAGCGGCAGCGTCGCGGGTCCTCCAGGAGCCCGCCCCCCGGTCGCGGGTGCATCGTCCTCGAACCGGAACGCTCCTGCCGCCTTCACCCGGGCAGCTCGCGCGGCCTCCGCGGGCGGCACCCCCTGCCCGGTCAGATGGCACATCTCCTCCAGACGCGCGATGTCCTCCGGCAGCCAGCGCCGATGCTAGCCCGCGACGCGGACAGCGGGCCCGATCGCATAACGCCGCTCCCACGAACGCAGCGTTCCCGCCGCCACTCCGAGACGCTGCGCCACGGCTCCCGTACTCATGCCGACCACCGGCGGCGTCAGGTGCTGCTCTTCGACCTTCACGGGTTCAGCTGCCAGATGGACGCGTTGAGGGCGGTCGCGAAGGCCACCCACACGAGGTACGGCACGAGCAGGAGCGCAGCAGTGCGGCTCAGCCGCCAGAACAGAACCACCGTGGTGGCGAGCGCGGCCAGCAGCAGGACGATGTCCAGCAGGGCGAGGCCGAACTGGCGGGCCGCGAAGAACAGCGGGGTCCAGGCCAGATTGAGGGCGAGCTGCACCGACCACCACACGTGGGCCCGCCGCACGCGCAGACGATCCGGTTGGCGCCCGACCAGCCAGGCCGCGACCGCCATCATCCCGTACAGCACGGTCCAGACGGGCCCGAACAGCCAGGCGGGCGGGGCCCAGCCGGGCCGGACCAGCGCCGAGTAGACCTCACCCGCATCGGCGGAGGCCAGCGCTCCCAGTACCGCGACGCCGTAACTCACGGCGAGGAAGCCTGCAAGGGCCCGCCACTGCCTCGATCCGCGCGGGCGGGCCGGGGCCGGCATCGGCGCTGGTGTCGCGGAATGTGCCACGGCTGTCTCCCGGTGTACTCGATGACTTCCGACGCGCAGCGCGACCTGGGTCTGCCGCGGCCCGGCATCTCTTCCACGCGGACACAGCTTCGTGCCGCCTGCCTCTTCTTCTCCTGCCGCGCCGCTGCCGGATGCGCAGGCCGGGCGCATCCGCCCAGCGGCGCGGCAGGGCGTCACCACCCCCGCGTACCCGGCGGGCCCTTGAAAGGCCCGTTGATCTCGGAGGTGATCCAGCCCCCGTAGAAGTCTCCCGGCTGCGCGACCACCTCCTCGTCCCCGACTCGGCAGCGATCCACCCGGGATGGGTAGAAGGCCAGGAATCCGGCGATCGCGGCGAATCCGGGGGAGGGGTCCTCGTAGCTCCACGCCACGTCCGGGACCCCGGCGCTGCCTTCGACGCGCAGGTCCCAGTACGTGGCGGCGCCTTTCCACTCGCACCACGTTCGGGTACCGGACTGCCGGAACAGCTCCTGGCGCGTGTCCTGGGCCGGAACGTAGAAGACCGGGGGATGGCTCGTCTCCAGCACCCGGACCGAGTGGCGGGTGTCGGCGATCAGGGCTCCGGCGAATTCGACGACCACGTGCCGGCCGTCCGCCTCGAGGCGCGGCGGTCGGGGGTAGTCCCACACTGACTCGGCGGGTCGGCTCGATGTCCCGGTCGCGTTCACAGTTACTCCCCGCACCGCGCGGCGGGAGCCGCGCCCTCGAGCTGGTCGACCAGGGCTTGTGCGGCTGCGGCTGGGTCGCCGCCCTTAGGCAGGGAGGGCGTCTGCCCGGTCACAGGCCGGTCGGAGAAGCCCGTCTCCAGGTGCGGGAGACGGAAGTCGAACACCCGCAGCCGCCGGGCCCGCCCCTCGCGGGCCACGACACCGAGCCAGCAGCTCAGGGCCGTTTTGGCCGCCGCGTAGTCGGCCGTGCCCAGCATTGGCCGGTCAACGATGGCTCCCGTCACGGCGGCCAGGAACCCGCCGTCCGCCATGCGGGCGACCGCGCCGCGCAGCACTGCGGCCGGACACAGCACGTTGACGGCGAACAGGTGCTCGACGACCGCATCGGGCACCTCATCCACCCGCCCGAACCCGGCCACCCCCACCGTGACCAGGACACCGTCCAGTCCCCCCAGCTCCCGCACCGCCCACGTGGCGAGGGCGGCACAGTTGTCGAGGTCGTACGCATCGAGCCCCCGGACCGGAGCCCCGCCGAGCCCGGCGGCCAAGTCAGCCAGCCGGTACGGATTCCTTCCGGCGAGGGCGACCACGGCGCCGCGGGCGTGCAGCTCATGGGCCGCGAGCGCGCCGAGCACGCCGCTGGCTCCCGCGACGAGTACCCGCGCCCCGCTCATACCCGGCCAGGATGCAGCCGCACCGTCGTCCATGTCGGTCCCTTCGCCCTACAGGCCGGCGATCCGTGCCGCGAAGAAGCCCGCCACGAGGACGGCGCCGACCACGATCAGCCCCAGGAAGAACCACGGGTGCTCCCAGATCCCGCCGTCAGGTCGTTCCTGGTTCGCTTCGGCCGTGGAACCCTCCACTGACGGGGTTTCCTCCGGCATGACAGGACGGGCGCTCATGGTGCCTCCTACGCCAGACGAGGTCGTACCTTCTCCTCAACCGTCCGGCACCGGCCACGCGACCGCACCTTGCACCGTTCGTGCATCGCTTGAACCCCGCCCCGCGAGATCGGAGCTCCACGAGGTTGGCAATGGAAGCCGTCTTCTGCCACGCGGCCCCGCCGGCCAACCTCGTTATCCAAAGCCCTCGCTGAAGGGCTGGAGCGGCTGTTGGAACTGGACCCGGCGGTCATCGATGCCATGACGCTCGGGCTGCTCGGAGCGAGCCACGATCTGTGCGCGGTGGGCTGCTGCCCGGCTCGGGGGCCCCGGCCGGCGGCCGCGGGCGTGGACAGCCCGTACGTATGAAGAACCGGAGCGGGAAGCGCCCCGGATCGTGGGGCGCTTCCCGAACAACTATCGCGAGGCTTCACCTGCGCTGAGGGAGCTTGTTGGATCTGAAGGTGCGACGCGTGCGATGGAGTCGATGGCCCCACTGGTGAGAGCAGTGCGTGCCTGCAAGGACTGGCCTGATGCGTGGCCGAGGTGGCGGCGTTGCCAGTACGGGTTGTCGTGGGAGAGCTTGCTCGAGACACGGCCGTACATCCCGAAGGTCATGATGATCAGCCCCATGACGAAGCTGAACATCACGTTCGTCACCCCGAAGCCGAGGACGTTGGCGTCCTTGTCGAGGACGAAGATGTGCGCGAAGCCGCTGAGCAGGAACAGGGCTCCCACCGTGATGTTGAGGGTGGAGGCGAAGTTGCCGCCGATGAAGGCACCCGCGGCAAGTGCGAGTCCGACGACGACGGAGATGACACTGAGGGTCGTGTTCGTCGTCATCCCAGCGATGGTCTCACCCTGCGTGTCGAACGGGCGCAGGGCATCGGCGAAGCCCAGGATCCCGAAGGCGAGCAGGATCAGGCCGCAGAGCAGGGCGCCGTACCGGTATACGGTGGCGAGGTGGTGATCGACGGGTAGCTCGTCACTCAGCTTCATGTCGGTTCCTATGGAAGATCGTGTCGGTACACGGCTGTGTCACTGCTCGTAATTCGCGAGGGCCAGGCCGAGGCCGAAGAACGTGGGCGCCCACTCCCCGATGAAGATGCCCCACCGATCCGCCCGCTCGACGTCCTCGCGGCTGTTGGAAGCGAGCCACGATGCGAGCGACAGGCCGATGGACAGAGTGGCCGCCAGGTAGGCATGTTCGCTCTTCACGCCTGCGGCATGCAGCTTCTTGACGATCATGACGAAGTCTCCTTCTGGTCATTCCGGGAGAAGCGCTCGAGCCTCCGAAGAGGTCTGTGACGAGTCGAACCTACTCCCGGACTGCACGGAGGGCGGCTTGCGTAATTTATGCATTGTTTTGGTGTTTCATGTGGTTACCGGCAACCTTCGGTTGCGCGCAAGGATGCCGGACCGGAGGAAAGCTGCCGGTCCGGCATGCGTCGCAACTCAGCTGCACGTACAGGGGGAGCTGCCCGACCCCTGGTAGGCGTCGAGTTCCACGTGGAAGGGGCCGCTTCCCGTGGCGGTCCTGGTGAAGGTCAGGCTCTCGTCGGTATCCACTCCGTCGGGAATGGCGCGGAGGATGGTGACGCGCCGAGCTCGACGACCCTGCGCAATCCGGCGCCGACGTTGACTCCCACGTCATGTTCAGGCCCAGTGGACGCCGAGGTCGGCCAGAGCGGCCCGCTGTGCCTGGTCGAGCCGGTCGCGGCGTTGCTTCTGGTTGGCGAGCCATACCGCGACGCAGTGGATGTCCCCGTCGGGCGTTTCCTGCACACCGGCGCGCCCCGGCAGGGCGCCCTCCCGCGCGATGTACTGCTGGAGGGCCGCAAGGCCTTTCTGGACGCCGCGCCCCGGAGGCGAGGAACTGGGCGAGCTCAGGGGGGCAGGCCCAATGCATACGGGTGGCGGTCTCTTGCAGCTCGGGAGATCCGTCCGCACCCGGGGCCTGAGCGAACCGGCCGCGAGCGGACACTGTCGTCGAGTTGTCGCCGTGATCCGGAATGGGGTGGCGTACCCGCCCGAGGCGGTAGATGAGAAATCTCTCCTCCTTCATTCATGCGTTCGATGGGGGCGGCAGACTGGCCGGATGGTGCTTCGGAAGGTCGGCGTGGCAGTCGCTGCTCTGTGCGCCCTTACGGCCGTAGGGGCAGTGATCGGGCTTGGGTGGTCCAGTGACGGCGATCCGCCATCTCTGGGCCCTGAGATCGTGGTACCCCTATCGGAGAGCAGTGGTGAGCCGTCTTCGCCTCCGTCGCGGTCCGTCGTACCTTCCGCCGCTCCACCGCCGTCAGCCGTGGCGTCGACTCCGTCGCCTGCCCCGACTTCGTCGGCCCAACCCGGAGGCCGGCCGGTCCCGAGGCCGTCGCCGCCCCGCAGCGATGACGGTGCCAGCCCTTCTCCCAGTGCCGGCTGGCGAGCCAGGACCGGGAGCGATGACGATGGTGACGACGGCGGCAGCGACGGGTGAGAGGGCGTCGTCGGATGCCGAGCGCCCGGTCACGCATCGTGGGAATGATGCTGCTCCTGGTCGCCACGACGTTGGCCGTGCCGGCGTTCGGCATCACGCTGATCTGGCAGGTCAGGCTCGACGCCGAGATGGATGATCAACTGCGCAGTGAAGCGGACAAGTTGCGCCGGTTCGCACATACGGCGCGGGAGCCGGCCACCGGGGAGCCGTTCGTCGACGGGGCGTCGCTGCTGACCGAGTTCATGACCGTCAACCTGCCGCGCCGGGAGGAGGCGTTCTTCAGTCTCGTCGACGGCCGAGCCGACCGGCGCAGCCCCAACGCGGTACCCACGCGCTTGGACCAGGACGCAGCTGTGGTCGCGCGGCTGTCGAAGGGGAGCGGCACGCGGATCGGCTGGCTCGACTCGCCGGCCGGGCGAGTGCGCTACGGCGTCGTCCCGGTGCGGGTGGCGGGGGACCGGCACGACACGCGTCTGGTGATCGTGGAGTTCCGGGATCGGCAGACGCGGGAGGAACGGTGGCTCGCGAAGATGTTCCTGACTGCGGGGGGCGGAGGACTGGTGCTCGCGGCCGCGGCGAGCTGGCTGGTGGCCGGCCGGGTGCTGGCGCCGATTCGCCTGGTGCGGCAGACCGCCGAGCGGATCGGAGAGTCCGACCTGACAGAGCGGCTGGAGGTGGCGGGAACTGACGACGTGGCGGCGCTGGCACATACGTTCAATAGCATGCTGGACCGGCTGGAGAGCGCGTTCACCACCCAGCGCCGTTTTCTCGACGAAGTGGCGCACGAGCTGCGCACCCCGATCACGGTGATCCGGGGCACTCTGGAGCTGGTGGAGGACGGGGCGGACGATCCGGCGGCGACCCGAGCCCTGGTAGTGGACGAGTTGGACCGGATGACCCGGATCGTGGAGGACCTGCTGCTGCTGGCCAAGGCGGAGCGCCCGGACTTCCTCGCGTTCGGCGAGACGAACCTGACGGACCTGGTGGTCGACGTGGTCGCCAAGGCCCGGGCGCTGGGTAACCGGCACTGGCGGGTGGCACAAGTGTCGGAGGCCACGCTCTTTATCGACGGCCAGCGGCTCACCCAGGCGCTGATGCAGCTTGTGGCGAATGCCGTGCGCCACACCCGCGCCGGGGACCTCATCGAGGTCGGCTCCCAGCTCCGCGAAGGCCGCCTGCTGCTGTGGGTGCGGGATGCGGGGCCGGGGGTCGGGCCGCAGGACCGGGAGCGCATCTTCGAACGCTTCGCGCAAGCCGGCCGAGTTGTCTCGGCCGACGGGTCGAGCCCGGGCATCGGGCTCGGCCTCGCCATCGTCCTGGAAATCGCTCAGGCGCACGGCGGCACGGCCTGGGTGGAGGACGCCGAGGGCGGCGGCGCCCGATTCGTGATCGCGCTGCCCGCCCACACTTCCTGGCAGAAAGGACACCATGAACCGGGTACTCATAGCGGAGGACGAGGCCAGGATCGCCGCCTTCGTGCAACGGGGCCTGCAAAGCGCTGGTTTCGTCACCACCGTGGTCGGTGACGGGCTATCCGCCTACGAGGAGGCCCGGGCGGGCGGCTGTGACCTGATGATCCTGGATCTAGGGCTGCCGGCCTGCGACGGATTCACAGTGCTGCGCAGGCTCCGCGAGGACCGGGTGACCCTCCCGGTGATCATCCTGACAGCGCGGGACAGCGTGTCCGACACGGTGGCGGGTCTGGAGGGCGGCGCCGACGACTACCTTTCCAAGCCGTTCGCCTTCGAGGAGTTGCTGGCCCGGGTACGGCTACGGCTGCGCGCGGACGGCGCCCCGGAAGCCTCACTGCTCAGAGCCGGTGACCTCGTACTCGATCTGCGCACCCGGCGGGCACACGTGGACGGGAGGGTGGCGGAGCTGTCCGCACGCGAGTTCGCGCTGGCCGAGGTGTTCCTGCGCCACCCCGACCAAGTGCTGACGCGGGAGCAATTGCTCAGCATGGTCTGGGGATTCGACTACGATCCCGGGTCCAACATCGTCGACGTCTACGTGCGCTACCTGCGACGCAAAGTGGGTGCCGACCGGGTGGAGACCATCCGTGGCGCCGGCTACCGGCTGCGCGCCTGACTACCGCCTCTGTCCACGCACAGAAGCTCATCTGCAAAGCCAAGGCGGCGGTGCCGCAGCCCACCTGGGGCACCCTCGCGTGTCATCCGGCTCGAGCCCATCCATCTTCGTGCGTACGCCGCCATCCGGCTGGGTACGTGGGCGCCTCCCGGCCCGCGCCCCGAACCGTTGTGGCGCGTCCGTGAGAGCACTCTCACAGGTAACCCACGACTAGCTCATGTATTCGCCACAGGCTCTCACCCATGACATCCACCCAGGATGTTTCAGAGCCAGGAGACATGAGCATGGACGACCTACTGAAGCGGGCCCGCTCCTTTCGACACCGCATAGCCCGCGAGAAGGAACTCTTCCGGGACTTCGCGCTCGGGCAGGGCCCGGCAACGCTGTTCATCACCTGCTCGGACTCGCGGGTCGTGCCCACACTGATCACCGCGGCCGCGCCGGGCGAACTCTTCGAGCTGCGCAACGCCGGCAACATCGTGCCGCCCTACCGGCCGGGCTACCGGTCGGGCGAAGCCGCCACCATCGAGTACGCGGTGGAGGTCCTGAAGGTCCGCGACATCATCGTGTGCGGACACTCGCACTGCGGCGCGGTAGGGGCCGTGGCCCGTGGTGAGGACCTGACCCATCTGCCCAGCGTGGCGGGCTGGGTGGACTTCGCCAGACCGGCACTGACCGGGCTGCTCGACATCCCGCCGAAGGACCCGGCGCTGCCGGACGCCGTACAGCGCCACGTCACCGCGCAATTGATGACGCTGCGTGGCTATCCGCAGATCGAGCGCGGCACGGCCGCGGGCCAACTGAGCCTGCACGGCTGGTTCTACCGGGTGGACACCGGGGATCTGTGGGAGCTCGACGAGACACGAGGTGTATTCGGCCAGCACTGAGACCACGCCCCCCTGCACGCGCACCGGGTGACCGGTGCGCGCGAAAGGAACACCCGTGCCCCTTGAACACACACGCTCCGCCGGCAGCGCACGCCACGCACGCCGGGGACCCGGCCGCTCGGCCCATAGCGCCGTCGGCCCGTCGGCCCGCCCGGCCTCCGCCGGCACGGACATCCTCGCTTCCCTCGTCGTCTTTCTGGTGGCGCTGCCGCTGTGCATCGGAGTGGCGGCCGCCTCCGGTGTCCCCATCGCCCTCGGCATCATCTCCGGGATCATCGGCGGCCTGGTCGTCGGCTTCCTGCCCGGCAGCAGCCTGCAGGTATCAGGGCCGGCCGCCGGCCTCGCCGGGCTCTGCCTGGAATTCACCACCGAGCACGGTCTGGCCCTGCTCGGCCCCGTCATCCTGGCCTCCGGCCTGATCCAGATGGGGCTCGGAGCGCTCAGACTGGGAAGTCTGTTCCAGTCCATCTCCCTGGCCGTGGTGCAGGGCATGCTCGCCGGCATCGGGCTGCCGCTCATGCTGAGCCAGAGTTACGCCGTCATGGACGCCAAGCAGCTCGGCTCGGCCATCAAGAACATCGGGGGCCTGCCGCACCTGGTCCAGTCCACCCTGGCCGATCCACACCGGCTGGCCGCCCTGTTTCTGGGTATCGGCTCGCTGGCGATCTGCTTCCTGTGGAAGAAGGTGCCCGCCCCCCTGTCCAAAGTGCCCGCTCCCCTGATCGCGGTCATGCTCGGCTCCGTCCTCGCCGCCCTGCCCGGCATCGAGGTCAAGCGGGTGGTCTTCGGCAGCCTGCTGGACGCGGTGAACTTCCCCGGACCGGACGCTTTCGCCGGCCTTGCCGACCCCGCGGTGATCACTATGGTGATCACCTTCGCCATCATCGCCTCCGCCGAAAGCCTCTTCAGCGCCGCCGCCGTCGACCGGATGCACGACGGGCCACGCACCAAGTACAACGCGGAGCTGTTCTCCCAGGGCATCGGCAACGTTCTGTGCGGGCTCCTCGGCTCACTGCCCATGACCGCAGTGATCGCCCGCAGCTCCGCCAACGTCCAGGCCGGCGCCAAGACCAAGATCTCCCGCGTGCTGCACGGCGGCTGGCTGCTCGGCTTCGGGCTGCTGCTGCCCGGCCTCCTCGGCCTCATTCCGGTGGCGGTGCTTGCCGGCATCCTCCTCCACGCGGGCTGGAAACTCTTCGACCCCACCGCCTTCCCGAAGATGTGGAAGACCGACCGCGGCGAGGGCATCGTGATGGTCATCACGACCGTCGCCATCGTGGCCGCCAACCTCCTCGAAGGCGTGCTCGCAGGCCTGGCCGTCGCCATCGTCCTGGTCGCCCTGCGCATGTCCAGGATCGCCTTCCGCACCACTTCGGTCGACAACACCGCCTGCCTGACCATGAGCGGCAACGCGACATTCCTGCGCCTGCCCAAGCTGATCGAGGCCCTGGACTCTGTCGCGGGCATGCTGCGCATCCATCTGGACCTCACCGCCGTGGTCCACCTCGACCTCGCATGCCGCAGCCAGGTGGAGGAATTCGCCGAACGACAGCGCAAGGCTGGCGCCGAACACGTGGAACTCCTCCTGCCGGGCACCCTGCCAGAGAAGACGACGGCACCCGACCACAGCCTCCTCGAAGGGGACTTCCCGGCAGGACCGGAACACCCGCAGGGTCAGACCGCGCAGTTCCCCGGCCCGATCCCCACACCGGCTGTCGGCCTGATCCCCGGTCAGCAGCACCCGGTCGCGGAGCCCTGGCCGCACGCCGCCGCCGGGGGTTGGCAGCACGGCGTCCCGATCCAGACAGCCGCGAACTACGCGGTGCTGGACCACGTGGTCTCCAACTACGGCGCCCCGCACGCGGCCTCGTACAACGCGGCCTACGGTGCCCCACACCCCGGCAGTTACGGCTACGGGCACGCCTACGATCCGCCGGAGGCCAGCCACTGGACCCCAGAGGACGAGCGTGCCGCCGAACGTGCCTACTGGGAAGGAACCCAACAATGAAGCGCCCGGTGCGCCTGCACCCCAGGCACACGAGGTGCGCGGGCTGCCAGGCCCAGTGGGACGAACCCGGTGCCCCGAACCACCGCTCGGCCCGTCCCCCCGCCCCCCGTCCGGAAGCCAAGAGGGAGGCACGCGGACCCCGCATGATCCCTCGCCAGCAGGGCAACGTCGTTGAGAACAATGGTCTCTTCGTGCTGCTGTGCGACCTCCATACGTTGCTCACCGCACCCGCGCACGCAGTAGGAACCGGGGCGAAGACAGCCGTCCAGCAGACCCTCCATCCGGCCACCGGGGTACTGGCGAAGCCTGTCCCGTTACGTCATCCGTACTGAGTCTGCGGGGAGCAGAAACGTGAGACGGGCGGGGGCGTGGACGGCCTCCGGCTCGCCGCGGCGATACATCCCACTCGACTGGCTACTGCCGGCCCACTCAGGATGCCGGCAACGCTGATGACACCTCTGCCACCAGCTGATCCTGTACGGCCCGGGCCAGGGGCACTTCAGCGGCACCTCCACGTTCCAACCCTCCTGCACCTCATGCACAACGGTAGGTCCTGCGCCCGACCTGGATGTCTCGCGAGGGGCGCCGTACGGATCCCGTACGGCGCCCCTCGCACCAGGCGGGCGCCGTGCGAGGCCGACGGCTGGGAGCTGCGGGAGGACGAGATCGCCCCGCGATGGGGGTGGCCCACTCCGGTGAGTCCCGGTCGTGCGGGGAGACGCTTCCGACGTGGTGCGCGTGGAAAAGCACCACGGCGGCGAGGTCGGTGAGGACGTCGCGATCCAAGGACCGGTGGGGGTGCGCCAGGACCGATCGTGGTCGGCGGGATGGAGCCAATCCATCTGCTGGTGAGGACGTCGTTGCGCGGGCTCAGGGTGAAGTGCTGGGGTGCCGCACGACGCAGGGCGTACGGGCCGCCGAGCTCGGGGCGGGCCCAGGCGGGGGCTTCGAGGGCGGCCTCGACGGCGAAGGTCTTGCCGGTGCTGGCCGGGCCGTGGACGACGCCGGTCGCGGCGTTGGCTCCGGGTCGGCGGTGGGGCCGATAGGTCCGAACAGGCTCGTGCTGGCCCTGGCGGCGAGCGCCGGTCGCGCTCGCGCTGCGTACGGGTCCGGCCGTCGCCTTCGGGCACCGGGCGGGGCTCGGCGGGCGGGGTGCCGTTGCCGGTCATCGGCGCGAGAGTGCGGCGGGCCTGGCGGGAGGCGCGGCGCCGCTCCCGGCCGAGACGTGTCGCCTCCGCGCGGGCGCGCTCGCGGAAGGCGTCGGTCTGGGCCGCGGTGAGTTGGCCGGTCGGGTAGGCGGCGCACAGGTGCGTCTCGCCGTCGTAGAACTCGATGCTGCGGTCGTCGTGCGGCATGTATCGGATCTGGACCTGCACCCTCCACAACCACATCCCCGACCTCAAACGGCTCCGTGTTTCCCGCGTTCCCACACAACTGGACGGTGGTTCCCGGTGACCTTCCGGTGCCGCTGCACGTGCGGCCTTGATCGCGTAGGCGGCCGCGCCGAGCTCGTGCGCGGCGACGTGGGCGACGGCCCCGGCCTGGCCGGCGGCGTACGCGGCAGGCCGTGCTGCCCCACGCAGGTCTCTGGCTGCCCCCATCGCATGGCCGCCCGCCGCGCGAGCCTGCATCATCTTGACCTCGCCACGCACCCAGGCCCGGGCTGCTCGATCGCCTGACGCGGTCGCGGGTCCCCAGGCTGGGCCGCCTCGAAGAGGCCAAGGACGTGCTCTGCACAGGCGGCGGCCCATAGAGGGAGGAGGCGATGATCCGCATCAGTGAGAGTCCCACCACGGCGGATCGTCACGAAGCGAGGGTCGCGGACCTTCGGGAGGATCATGACGTGCACTCCCTCCTGCGCACATCGGCGCCGCTCGCTGCGGTGTGTCCTGGCGGCCGGTCAGCCGCCTGGCGCAGGGAATGAAGGGTCCGGCAACAGAAGGTCACGGGGCCGGTACGTTCACGTCCATCCGTTCGAGCTTTCGCAAGCAGGGGCGTGTCACCGCGGTCTGCGCCACTACCTCGGAGTACCGGATCCAAATGAGGCACCCGCAGTGTGAATGCGTGCGGTGGTGGCACCGGATGGGTGTCAGCCGCGACCGGCACGGTCGGCGCCTCCTCCCGCAACTACGGGTTCTCGGCGCAGTCCGGCTGGACCGACACGGTCACCGGCGAGATCAACACGGCCGCCCGCTGGTACCAGCCCGGCATCGGCCATGGGGCGCCGGTGAGATGGATTTTACTCCCGAGAAATCGTATGTTCGCGTAAACATGCGACGCTTGATGCGGTATCAGGTGTGTCGAATCGTGGCAATTGGCATGGCCATGCCATGCGTGCCGCAGGACCGCCGGGCTACCCCCGCTCCGCACCACCTAGGAGGAGGAACCTTCGATGTTTGTGATGCGTCATACCCGCCGGCACTTAGCCGGCATCGCCGGGACCGCGATCCTGGCCGCTGCGCTCGCCGCGGCCTCCACCCTGCCCGCGTCGGCAGCCGGAAGCAGCGCTCAGGCGCAGGGTGTTGTCGAGAACGCGGGAGCGGCCGGGACCGTTCCCGGCAGTTACATCGTCATCCTGAAGGACTCTGCAGCCCGTTCCACGGATGCCGGGGGCAGGGCTGTGGTCAAGCGGTACGGCGCGAAGATCGACCGGACCTACTCCGCCGCCCTCAACGGCTACTCCGCCGAGCTCACGGCGGCGCAGGCCAGGAGGCTCGCGGCCGACCCGGCGGTGAAGTCCGTGGTGCAGAACAGTCTCGTCACACTCGACGGTGCCGCCACCACCCAGCCCAACCCCCCGTCGTGGGGTCTGGACCGCATTGATCAGCGGGTACTGCCGCTCAACCAAGTTTACAGCCCCGTGGATCAGGCCGGTGAGGGCGTGACCGCCTACATCATCGACACCGGTGTGCGGATCACTCACAGCGACTTCGGGGGCCGCGGCTTCGACGGCTTCGACGCCATCGACAACGACAACACCGCCCAGGACGGCAATGGCCACGGCACTCACGTCGCGGGCACCGTCGCGGGCTCCCTGTACGGTGTGGCCAAGAAGGCGAAGATCGTCGGCGTCCGCGTCCTCGATGACTCCGGATCCGGTACGGTCGCGCAGGTTGTCGCCGGCATCGAGTGGGTGACAGCCAACGCCGTCAAACCGGCCGTGGCCAACATGTCACTCGGCGGCCGTGCCAACTCCGCGCTCGACACCGCAGTGCGCAACTCCGTGGCCTCCGGCGTCACCTACGCCGTCGCGGCGGGCAACGAGTACACGGACGCGAGTACCAGGTCCCCGGCGCGCGTCGCCGAAGCCCTCACCGTGGGCGCCACCAACAGCAGCGACGCCAAGACCTCCTTCTCCAACTACGGCAGCAGTCTGGACCTCTTCGCGCCGGGCGCCTCCATCGTCTCGGCATGGAACACCGATGACCACGCCGCCAACACGATTTCCGGTACCTCGATGGCCGCCCCGCACGTCGCGGGTGCCGCCGCCCTCCACCTTTCGCAGCACCCGCACAGCAGTCCCGCAGAAGTCGCCGAGGGCCTCGCCGCCGTCGCCACCCGGGACGTCGTGACCGCCCCCGGACCCGGCTCCCCGAACCGGTTCCTGTACGTCGGTGACGGCGCCACGCCGCCACAGCCGGGCACCCGCTTCGAGAACTCGGACGACTACGTGATCGCCGACCACTCCACCGTCGAGTCGCCGATCACTGCCAGCGGGATCACCGCGCCGGCCGCCCTGCGCGTATCGGTCGAGATCCGGCACACCTGGGTCGGGGACCTGCGGGTCGACCTCGTCGCCCCGGACGGCACCGTCTACAACCTGCGCAACCACACCGGCGGCAGCGATGACGACATCGTCCAGACCTACCTGGTGGACGCCTCCGCAGTGGTGGCCGACGGCGTGTGGAAGCTCCAGGTCGCGGACCTTGCGACGGGCGACACCGGGAAGATCGACTCCTGGGCCCTCCTCTTCTGAGTGTGGGAGAGGGGCCTACGGCCCCCGCGGAACCGGATGAACAGGCGGGGACGGCCGCTCAAGCGGCCGTCCCCGCCGCGCCGTGGTGACTGCCGGACACCCCGCACGCCGCCTGCCTGTGGCATTCGGCCGGACAGTGCCGTCCGGACGCCCCTGGCCCGCGGCGCGCTCCGGACGAGGCGTGGCCCCGCTCCGGACGGCCTGCTCGAGGCGCGTCCGGAGCGGGGGAGGGGGTAGCGGGCGGTGGGGGACGGTCAGTCGATCGTCCAGCGTTGCAGCGCGGAGCCGCTGCTCTCCTGCTGGGTCACCGTGGCACCGTTGGAAGCCGCGGCGGCGGTGAGCAGGAGACCGCTGCTGGCGGAGGTGATGGTGTGTTCTCCGTCGTCGAGCGGGATGACTTTCCAGCGTTGGTCGGCCTGGTTGCCGCAAGTTCGTTGTACGACGACGGCGCCGGGGCCACCGGTCACTTCCGCGCACTTCCCGGACGTCTTGTTGGTCATGGTGTAGGAGCCGTCGGACTGCCGGGTGAACGTCCAGGTCTGGCTGCTGCCGCGGTTCGGCGCCCACAGGACCAGTCCGGTGCCGTCGGACGTGGAGCCGCCCGGGTTGTCCAGTGCCTTGCCGCCGGTTTCGACGCTGTGCGCGCCCTCCACGACCTTCACGGTGCCGGGCCAGGGGATGCCGGGCGCGGCGTGGTAGCCGATCCCTGCCGCGGACCAGCGCGTTCCGTGCTGGGCCAGGCGCTGGCGAAAGTCCTTCCAGTCACGGGCCGACTGGGGTGTCCATCCGACCTCGGCGAGGGCGGGGAGGCGGGGGTAGCTCATGTAGTCGGCGTATGCGTGGGGCTCGGGCCAGCGAGTGCTCGGGGTCGGCAGGGCGTCGCTTCCCTCGTAGGCGCGGTCGGCCCACAGGGCGGCCTCGACGCCGGCGATCTGCCGGGCCGGGACGATGGAGCCGGTGCCGTCGGGCTTGGCGGTGCTCGTCGCCGGGTCCCACTCGTAGGACTTCTGCACCGGCACGTATCCGGACCAGCTCACACCGTAGGGGGTGGAGACGTCGTACTTCATGTCCAGGTAGGCATGGTCGGAGGGGGACATGACGAACTTGGCGCCCTGGGCGACGCCGTTGCGCACGAAGCGGATGCTCTCGGTCTCCCGCGGGGTGCCGATGCTCTCCCGGTCAGCGGCCTCGCCCCAGAACTGCATGATGCTGCCGGAGGGGACCTCGGCCTGACCGAGCTGGTGCCAGCCCATCACGGTCTTGCCCCGCCCGGTGGTCGCCTCGGTGGCAGCCTTGACGTAGGCGCCGTACTGCTCCTGGGTGGCCTGGGGGGTCTCGTCGCCTCCGAGATGGATGTAGGGACCGGGGGTGAGCCTGGCCACCGCCTTGATGACGGTCCGCAGGAACCTGCTCGTGGTGGCCGTGTGCTCCTTGTCCTCCAGGCAGTAGAGGCTGATGCCGACGTCGAAGCCGGAGTAGGGGGGTTTCGCCTTGTCGTCACAGTTGAGTTCGGGCACCGATGCCAGGGCGGCCTGGGTGTGTCCGGGGCCGTCGATCTCGGGCACCACGGTCATGAAGCGGGACGTGGCGTGGGCGACGATCTCTTTGTAGTCCGCCGCCGAGTAGTACCAGTTGGTGCCGCCGGTGAAGCCGCTCTGGGTGCTGGCACCCACCTTGGTCAGGTTCGGTATGGCGTCGATGGCGATGCGCCAGCCCTGGTCGTCGGTCAGGTGCAGGTGAAGAGTGTTGATCTTGTATGCGGCGGCCTGGTCGATGTAGCGCTTGACCTGTTCCACCGGGTAGAAGCGGCGGGCGACGTCCAGCATCACGCCCCGGTACCCGTACCGGGGGGAGTCGGTTATCTGTACGGGCGAGACGGTCCACGGGCGGGGCTGTCTGTTGTGGGACTCCACCTCGGCCGGGAGCAGCTGGCGCAGCGTCTGGACTCCTCGGAACAGGCCCTCCGCCCCGTGCGCCCTCACGACGACACCATGCTTTCCGGACGACAGGGTGTATCCCTCGGCCCCAAGGCTCTTGGGGCCGTTGGGGTCCAGGACGACGGCGTTCTTCCGTGCCTGTGTGTCCCTGACGACCGGCAGGGTGTAGCCGGTCGCGGGGGCGAGCATCTTCGACACGTAGGTGCCGACGCCCAACGCCGCGGGGCTCTTCGACAGGACCGCGATCGGGGTCCGGTGGGTGAGGGTGAACCCCTGGCCCTGCACCGCCTGCTGCGAGACCGGTCGTGGAACGAGGGCGTAGGGGGCGGGGTGGGGCGTGGGGGAAGTGGTCGCCGCTTGAGAGGCAGCGGTCGGCAGCGGGAGGGTGAGGAGGGCTGTGGCGAGGACGGCGAGGTGACGGCCTCGACGGCGCAACCAGCGCATCGTTGACTCCTTCGGACGGGAAGGCGGGAGGGCAGCACACCAGGTGGTGGGCCGCCAGGGGGTGCGATGCGCGCGGGCGAGGGCAAACGCTGGCGCGCACGGCTCGTACGTCGGAATCGGCCCCTGGGGGCCCATTCCGACGCGTCACGGGCAACGCGCGTCCCCCGCCAGGATCATGACGCTGCGAGCCACTTGTGGTGCGGCGGGGGATCATGCGACGCGCGACGCGCGACTGAGCGCAGATCTTGCTTGTAGTTGCTCCTAATCGCCGACTTGCAAGCAACTTGAGCCAAAAGGTGTCAGTGGGAGAAGGGAGCGTCAAGACCTACGGCGTCGTAGCTTTCCTTCATTCGGAGGACCCGGGACCAGGGCGGGGTCCCAGGGCGCGATGCCGTCGCCCGCCACTGCATCCCGCACCCGCCGGCGCGCCCTGGCGGACCGTCCGGTGTGGTGGCTACCCGCGCGTGCGTGCGTTTTGCAGGTCCCTGGCGAGAAGTGCCGCCCCCACGCGGCCCGCCGATTCGCCGAACCCCGCGAGCCGGAGTTCCGGTACGGCCGGTGAGCCGAGCCGACTGACGAGGGCCTCCCGCAGGGTTGCGAGCAGCGAGGCACCTGCCTCGGCCAGCTCGCCACCGACGACCAGCCGATCTGGCGCGTACCGGCCGATCGCCGCCGCCAGTACGTCGGCCAGGGCCGCCATGGCCTCTCCGCAGATGGCGCGGGCGGCCGGGTCCCCGGCGTCGGCACGGTGATACACCTCGCGGGCGCCGACGCCGCGCCATCCGGTCGCCCGTGAGTACCGGCGCGTGACGGCGGCGGACGAGGCCACCGTCTCCAGGCATCCCCACCCGCCGCAGTGGCACGGGTCGCCTCCCGGCCGGACCTCGGTGTGGCCGAGCTCCTCCGCCCCGTAACGGTTGGTGAGGACCCGATCGGCGAGGACGACCGCCGAGCCGATTCCGTCGCCCACCGAGACGAACAGGAAGTCCCCGCAGTCCTGGCCGGCCCCCGCACGTGCCTCGGCGAGCCCGGCTGTGCGCCCGTCATGTCCGACGGCCACGGGGAGGTCCAGGTGCTCGGCCACCCAGTCCCGGACAGGGATGTCCCGCCAACCCAGCGCAGGGGCGTGCACCGCCCGGCCGGAGGTCTCGTCGACGGTGCCGGGGAGGATGACGCCCGCGGCGGTGGGACGACAGCGCTCGGCAAGCGTGGCCGCACAGGTGAGGACCGTCTCGAGGACGGCGTCCGGCCCCCGTTCGGGACGGGTGAACCAGCGTTCCCTGTTCCGTGGGACGCCGTCCGGGCCCAGGACACACCCCTTGATGTAGGTGGCGCCCGCCTCCAGTGCGCTCACGGTCCCGTGGGCCGCGCGTGCGCGTCGTGCCGTGTGGTCCCTGGGCCGGGTCGGTGCGGTCCGCGTGCTGGGTTCACCGCGTGCAGCTGTGTTCCTCATTCCTCGCCTCAGGTGGATCCGGTGGGGGCAGGGAAGGGCCCGCCCCCTACTGGCCGGGGGTGTGGGCGCAGGGGGCGGGCGGCTGTGGGGGCTATTTGACGGATCCGGCGGTGAGGCCGGAGACGACCTTCCGCTCGATGAGCGCGAAGAGGATGACGACGGGCACGATGGCGATGACCGAGCCGGCGAACAAGTAGTTCCACTGGACGCTGTAGTTGCCGATGAAGCCGTTGATACCGACCGTCAGCGGCTGGCTCTCCGGAAGGGTGGAGAGCGTCAGGCCCATCACGAACTCGTTCCAGGCTGCGATGAAGGTGAAGATCATCGCAGTGACGACCCCCGGCATCGCGAGCGGCAGGGTGATCCGCAGCAGCGCCCCTCCCCGTCCCAGCCCGTCGATCATGGCGGATTCCTCGAGGGCCTCGGGGATGGAGGCGAAGTAGGCGGTGAGGATCCAGATCGCGAAGGCGAGGTTGAAGGCCGCGTTGCACAGGATCAGGGTCCATACCGAGTTGAGCATGCCCAGTTGGTAGAACTCGCGGTAGAGACCGACCAGCAGAGAGGTGGGCTGGAACATCTGGGTGATGAGCACGAGCAGGAGGAACAGCTTGCGGCCGCGGAACCGCATGCGCGCGGTGTAGTACGCGGCGGGCACGGCGACCAGCAGGACGAGCAGGGTGGATCCCGCCGCGACCAGCAGTGTGACCCGGAGGTTGTCCCCGAGGTGGGACTCGCGCCACACGTTGACGAAGTTCGCCCACTCGAAGCCGGCCGGCAGGTAGGTGGCGTCGCGCAGCTCGTGCGCCGGCCGCAACGCGGTGATCACCATCTCCGCGTACGGCACCAGGAACAGGGCTGCCAGCAGCCAGGCGACGGCGGTGACCAGCAGGGTGCGCGGGCGCGTCGTGCGGGGGGCCCGTGAGGCGCCGCTGCGTGTGCCGCGCGCAGGGGGTCGCGTTGCCGAGGCGGGCGGGGCGGTCTTCTCGGGGGTGAGGGCGGTCTGGGCCATCAGCTCTCCTCCTGGTTCCAGCGGCTGGCCTTGAGGAAGACGACGACCATGACCACGACGAGGGCGAAGTTCACGACGGACATGGCGGCGGACTGGCCGATGTCGGAATTCTTCAGCTGGTACATGAAGACGGTGGTGGTGGCGGTGGCGCTGTCCGGGCCGCCGCGGGTCATGCTCCAGATGATGGGGAAGGAGTTGAAGACGTTGATGAGGTTGATGACGACTCCCACGAGGAAAGCCGGTCTCAACAGCGGCAGGGTGATGCGCAGATACGTCTGCCAGGTGCTGGTGCCGTCCACCTTGGCGGCCTCGTAGATCTCGCCGGGGATGGTCTGCAGTCCCGCGAGCAGGGTGTACGTGGTGAACGGCAGCGAGACGAAGACGGCGACGAACATCATCCAGGGCCAGGCCGTCGAGGGGTCACCCAGCCAGTCCTTGGGGCCGTCGATGATTCCCAGGTCGGCCATCAGCGTGTTCAGGACGCCCGAGGTCTGATTGAGCATCCACTTGAAGCCGATGGCGGTCATCACGACCGAGGCGGCCCAGGGAGCGATGAGGGCCCAGCGGGTCACGCGGCGGCCGGGGAAGCGCTGGTTGAAGAGCTGGGCCAGCGCCAAGGAAAGCACCATGGTGGAGGTGACCACCACCACGGTCCACAGGACGGTCGACAGGACGACCGAGGGCAACGAGGGCTCATCGAACAACTGCTCGTACTTGTCGAACCCCGCCGAGCCCCGGACGAACCCGCTGCTGCTGATCCGGAGAAAGGAGGTGCGGACCATCTCGTAGACCGGCCAGAGCACGACCAGGACGATGAGCAGGAGGGCCGGCCCGATCCAGGGCAGCGGCCCCAGCCGGGCCAGGCCGCTCCGGCCCTTGCGGCCGGAGCGGGCGGTGGATGAAGTGGTGGACACGAGGAAGCCTTCCGTGACAGTGCGGTGCGCGGGGCCTACTGGTCGGAGATGGTTTCCTCGGCCTTCTTCTGCAGTTCGCCCAGTACCTTGGCCGGGTCGTTCACGGCTGTTCCGCCGCTCTTCTTGATCTCGGCCGAGATCGCGTCCCAGGCAGTGTCGCCCAGCGGGTAGAAGACCGCGTTCGGCAGCAGAGTGAAGAAGGGCTCGAGGTCCTTGTGCTTGCCGCTGCCGGTCATCTCCTTGAGGGTGTCCTCGGTGACGGGCATCAGGTTGTACATCTCGTCGAACTTCAGCGTGTTCTCCCTGGAGTACGCGAAGTCGAGGAACTTGCGGATTTCTTCCTTGTGGCCGTTGTCCTTGAACGCCATCATCCAGTCGGCGACGCCCAGCGTGGAGGCCAGTGCGCCCGTCTTCCCGGGGATCGGCACGACGCCGTAGTCGACCTTGCCGTCCTTGGACATCTGGATCAGGGAGGGGTGGCCGTTGAGCATCGCGGCCTTGCCGGCGGCGAAGTCCGCGAACGCGGTCTTGCGGTCCGTCGTCGCGGGGTTGGCGTAGGTCAGGCCGGGCTCGACGAGGTTCGTCTTCAGCCAGGTGAACGACTCGATGTTGGGCCGGCTGTTCAGCGTGTACGTTCCCTTGGCGTCCGTGAGGCCCCCGCCGTTGCCGAGCTCCCAGATCAGCGACTCGCCCTGGGCCTCCTCGGGACCGAGCGGCAGCGCGTAAGGGGTCACGCCCGGCACCTTCGCCTTGATCTTCTCGGCAGCGGCCTTGAGGTCGTCCCAACTCTTCGGCGCCTCTGTGATGCCGGCCTGGGCGAAGACCGTCTTGTTGTAGAAGAAGGCCCGAGCCGAGGAGACGAACGGTATGCCGTACTGGGTGCCATCGACCTCACCGGCCTTGGCGAAGCTGTCGATCAGGTTGGCGCGGGTGCTCTCCGACAGCACCTCCTCCGCCTTGTACAGCAGGTCGTCGGCGACCTTCTCGGCGTACCCGCCGGTCTGCAGGACGTCCGGGACGTTGCCGCTCTGGATCATCGTCTTGACCTGGGAGTCGATGTCGTTCCAGTTGATCACCTGGACATCGACCTTGATCCTCGGGTTGGAGGCGGTGAACCGCTGCGCGACGTCCTTCCAGTAGGCCGTGGAGCTGTTCGAGGCCTTGTCGCCGTAGTCGGCTGCCACCAGCTTCAGCGTCACGTCCCTGCCGTCCGACGCGCCGCCACCGCCGCCGCCGCAGGCCGTGAGGGTGAGCGCCCCGGCAATACCGGTGCAGGCCGCCACCACGAGCAACCGCTTGTTCATCGTCAGTACCGCCTTGTCTCCTGGCCGCTCACGATGACGCGGCCCAGTGGGGTCTGTGATCAGCAGAATTCGGAGCGTCTTGCGTGGGAATGAAGGATCAATCGGCTTTTCGCTCATGAACGAGCATCTGCTGTGGGCAAAGTAAACAGGAGGGAGCGGGCTCGAAACCAGGCCTGTTACGTAAAAAGTGCTAACCAGCCAGTCGTCGCCCCTCGGCGGACCCTGCGCGAGGGAAGGCCGCAGCTCTGTCCGGGGTCAACCGGAGGTCGGGGAGTGCGGTGGCTCTGGCCGGAAGGGCGTGACGCACCAAGAACGCCTGGGTGCCCGGCGGTTGCCGCAACACGTCGGCGCCGGCGTCCCCGCGCGCGGGCAGGCCGGCGGGGTCGGAAGGGGGGTGGGCCGGGCGCGCGCAGGGGCCACCTGGAAGTGTTCACGGGGCGCCGACGCACGCAGGAGTGGTGCGAAGCGGCGCGCGCGTCGTCGCGTCACCGTGCCGGTGGACTGTGGGTTCGTGGCCGGTGGCGAGGGCAGGGAGAGTTCCGTCGGCACATCGAGGCGGTGGATGCGCGGTTCGCGGACTCGCGGAATGCGCCCCTCGTGCCCGTGGGCTGCGTTGCCGCACGGGCCGGCCAAGGGCTTTGGCCGGTCATCCCGGTGGCGCGGGGGCGTCAGACGATGACGACCTCGATGCCGGCTTCGGTGAACCGCGCGGCCATGTCGGGGTCCAAGCCGGAGTCGGTGACGAGGGCGTCGATTCCCTCCAGGCCGCAGATCCTGGCAAAGGCGCGCTTGCCCATCTTGGACGAGTCCGTCGCGAGGATCACCTTCCGGGCGCGCTCGGCGAAGAGCCTGCTGATACCGGCCTCGTCCTCGTGGTGCGTCATGACGCCCAGCTGCGGGTCCACTCCGTCGACACCGAGCACCGCGACGTCGAGCACCACCTGGTGCAACACGCCTTCCGTCAATGGGCCGACCAGCTCATAGGTCTGGGGGCGTGCCACACCGCCGGTCACCACGATCTTGAACTGCGGGCGGACCGCCAGTTCGCCGGCGATGTTCAGGGCATTGGTGACGATCGTGTACCTCGGTCCGGACGACCCCTCCCCGCGCTCGGTGGTTCCCGCGCGCGCCCGGAGCACCAGCGCGCGGGCCACCTCGGTGGTGGTGGTGCCGCCGTTGAGGCCGATGACGTCCCCCTCGCCGAGCAGGTCTGCCACGGCGCTTGCGATGCGCTGCTTCTCCGAGACCCGGCGGGAGGACTTGTAGCGCAGTGGGAGCTCGTAGGAGACGCCGTGAGCGATCGCCCCGCCTCGCGTGCGGACGAGCAGCTTCTGCTCGGCCAGCTCGTCGAGATCGCGTCGGATGGTCGCCGGTGACACCGCGACCGTGGCGGCCGCATCTTCCACTTCCAGTTTGCCGTCGACCGCGAGCAGCTCCAGCAGCTTGCTCCACCGTTCCTGCTTGGACATGCGCCGCTTCCCCTCCGTGCTCTGGACAACCGAACCGCGCAGTGGAGGACGGACCGCCGGAGGCGCCCGCTCGCCGCCCCCGAGGGGCATGCGCGAAGTTGATCGTAACGCCAGGGCTCCGCACATCGCAGGGCGTGGGTGATTTGTGCACGCCAGGCAAGGTCCGGGCGTCGACTGGGCGTCGAACCCCTGGACGCGGACGGCCCGAGCGCGGATACTTCGCTCACGGAGCATGCGCGAAGTCGTTCACTTCTCGATCCAATCACGCAAACCCAGTCACTAGGATGGTTCGATATCGATGGATGGAAGTAGCCACTCGGCCTTGGCCGGAAATCTTCCCGCACTCGGCATCCGGGGCGAAGCCGCCGAATCCCTGTCGGGCAGGGCCCGGATTCCGGAACCGCTGAGCCGGACGAGGGACGTCCACCTCCGCACCTCGGGGCCGCCCATGTCCGATGCAACCCGTGAGGAGGAGTGCGTGATCGCTCTGGACGTGGGGGGCACCGGTATGAAGGGGGCGCTTCTCGACCAGGGCATGCGTCCGCTGGACACCACCCACCGACCTACCCCGCGCGCAGACGGACCACCCGCGGTCCTGGATGCCATGGTCGACACCCTGCTCGCCCTGAACCGGATGGCGGTCGGACGGGGGCTGTGGGTGCGCCATGCCGGTGTGGTGGTCCCCGGCATCGTCGACGACGAGCTCCAACGAGCCGTCTGGTCGGCCAACATCGGGTGGCGCGACCTTCCCCTCGCCGCCCTCCTGGAGGAACGTTCCGGACTGCCTGTCACGCTGGGCCACGACGTTCGCGCGGGTGGCGCAGCCGAGTGCGCGCTGGGGGCCGCCCGCGGCGCGCGGAACGTGCTCTTCGTGGCGATCGGCACCGGCATCGCCGCGGCACTCGTTTGTGACGGCGAACCGATTCGGGCCGGCGGGTACGCCGGCGAACTCGGCCACGTCGTTGTCGAATCCGGGGGAGAGGCGTGTGCGTGCGGTGGCTCCGGCTGCCTGGAGACGGTCGCGTCCGCCGCCGCCGTCGCCGCTGCCTACGCCGCGCGCACCGGCCGGTCCGTGGCCGGCGCCGCCGATGTCGCGGCCCTGACCGCGCAGGGCGACCCCGCGGCGCGAGCAGTATGGGCGCGCGCTGTGACCGGACTGGCGGACGCGCTGGCAACCGCCACCGCCCTACTCGCACCCGAACTGGTCGTCCTCGGCGGCGGTCTCGCCGAGGCCGACCGGCTCTTGCTCGACCCCGTGCGCGCCGGTTTGGAGGCGCGTCTCACCTTCCACCGCCGCCCCCGCATCGTCCGAGCCGAACTGGGGGACCGGGCCGGATGCCTCGGCGCGGGTCTCGCCGCCTGGCAGGCGGCCCACCGGACGGGGGCGCCCGCCCGATGATCCTCGCCGTCACCCTCAACGCCGCCCTCGACGTCACCTGGGGCGTCGACGCCCTTGAACCCCGCAGTTCCCACCGCGTCGAGACCACGAACGAACGGGCGGGCGGCAAGGGAATCAACGTGGCCCGCGTCCTCGGCGCCCTCGGCCACACTCCTGTGGCGACCGGACTCGCGGGCGGGGCCACCGGCCGCCTGATCCGCGACGGACTGCGCACCGCCCGTATCCGGGACGCGTTCGTCGAAGTAGCAGGCGATTCGCGCAGGACCCTCACCGTCGTCTCGCGGGACGACGGCGACGCCACGGTCTTCAACGGGCGAGGACCGTACGTGACCCCCGCAGAATGGCACCTCTTCTCCCGGCACTACGCCACCCTGGTCACCCGGGCGCGTGTGGTCGTCCTGAGCGGCAGCGCCCCGCCCGGCCTCCCGGAGGACGCCTACGCCCAACTGATCGCCACGGCCGCGGCGGCCGACGCGCTCACCGTGCTCGACACCAGCGGCCCCTCCCTCCTCCACGCGCTGGAGGCCCGCCCTGACGTGGTCAAACCCAACGCGGTCGAGATCGTGGACGCGACGGGTCGCGAGGACCTCGCGCGGGCCGCCGCCGAGCTGCGCACGCGAGGGGCCCGCGCGGTCGTCGCGTCCGCCGGCCCGTCGGGCCTGTACGCCATCACGCCCGGGGGCGCCTGGCGAGCGACGCCCCCCGAGCGGCTCGCGGGCAACCCGACCGGCGCCGGCGACGCCTGCGTGGCCGCCATCGCCGCCGGTCTGGAGGCCGGCCTCGCCTGGCCGGACATCATGCGCGAGGCGGTGGCCCTCTCGGCCGCCGCGGTTCCCTGCCCGGTCGCCGGAGACGTGGACGCCGCCCTCTACCGCCGATTCCTCCCGGAAGTCTCCGTCGAGGAGGCGCCGTCCCGCAGCCCTGACCCTCTGAACCCCCGCCGTCCGAATTGACGGTCAAAGGCAGACTGATTGCGCGTTCATGCTTAGTAGGCGCAAGATCCAAGCAGTTATTGCCATGTGGTACGCCGTGAGCCAGCACGCTGAGCCACCGGACCCCCTTAGCCACTTCAAGCGCAAGGACTTTCGTGTGACCACCTTCGAAACCTCCCGCACCTCGGTCGAGATCGCCTCGCAGCCCGAGACCTGGGAGCGGGCCGCCCGGTCCGCCCGCTCCCACACCGAGGTCCTGCCCCGGCGCGGAGAACGCGTCGCCGTGGTCGGCTGCGGCACTTCCTGGTTCATGGCCCACGCCTACGCGCAGTTGCGCGAGAGCGGTGGCCACGGTGAGACCGACGCGTTCGCCGCCTCCGAGTTCCCCGGCGCTCGCGCCTACGACCGGATCGTGGCCCTCACCCGCTCCGGCACCACCACCGAGGTCCTCGACCTGTTGACGAAGGTCAAGGGCAGCACCGCGACCACCGCCATCACCGCCGACCCGGACACGCCCGTCATGACGGCTGCCGACCGTGTCGCCGTACTCGACTTCGCCGACGAGGAATCGGTCGTCCAGACCCGCTTCGCCACCACCGCGCTCGTCCTGCTGCGCGCACACCTGGAGGCCGAAGGCGCCCTGCCGGCCGGGGTACGCCCGCTCGCGCGGGCCGTCCAGGACGCCCGGCGCGCCCTCGACCTCCCGCTGAACCCCGAAGTGAGCGCCGCCGAACAGTTCACGTTTCTTGGAACAGGGTGGACCTACGGCCTCGCCCTCGAAGCGGGCCTGAAGATGCGCGAGGCCGCCGGAGCCTGGACTGAGGCCTACCCCGCCATGGAGTACCGCCACGGGCCCATCAGCATCACCGGCCCCGGCCGCGTCACCTGGCTGTTCGGTCCCGCCCCCCAGGGCCTCGCCGCGGACGTCGCGCGGGTTGGGGGGCTCTTCAACTCGGCCTCGACGGAGGCGTCCGACGCCCTCGATCCGCTCGCGGACCTGATCGTCGCCCAGCGCCTGGCCGTGCTCCTTGCCGAGGCCCGGGGCTACGACCCCGACCGCCCCCGCAACCTCACCCGCTCCGTGATCCTCGGCAACGCCGCCTGAGGCGCGGGGCCCCTGCCGTTCGCGGGCCGGGGCCCACCCGGCCGCGACGCCGGCGCCGACGTCCCCTCTGGGCGCCTAACCAACAGTTGACGTGGAGAAACCCTCATGCCCCTGACAACAACCGACGACATCGTCGGTCCCGCGCACGCCGACGCCTACGGCGTCGGGGCGTTCAACGTCGTGCAGATCGAACATGCCGAAGCCATCGTCGCCGGAGCCGAGCGGGCGGCCGTTCCCGTCATCCTCCAGATCAGCGAGAACACCGCCCGATACCACGGCTCACTCGCCCCGATCGGACTGGCCTCCCTGGCCCTCGCCCGAGAGTCCTCCGTACCGGTGGCGGTCCACCTGGACCACGCCGAGTCCGCCGACCTCGTCCACGAGGCCGTCGAACTCGGCTTCACCTCCGTCATGTTCGACGCCTCCAAACTCCCCTACGACGCCAACGTTGCCGCCACCCGGGACATCACCGAGTACTGTCACCGGGCCGACGTATGGGTCGAGGCCGAACTGGGAGAGGTCGGCGGTAAGGACGGCGCACATGCCCCCGGCGTCCGCACGGACCCCGACGAAGCAAGCGCTTTCGCCAAGGCCACGGCCGTCGACGCCCTGGCCGTCGCCGTGGGCAGCTCACACGCCATGCTCACCCGCGACGCCAACCTCGACTTCGAGCTCATAGCACGCCTGCGCGACGCGCTCGACGTACCACTCGTCCTGCACGGCTCCTCCGGCGTCGACGACGCCGACCTCGCCAAGGCCGTCGCCGCAGGAATGACGAAGGTCAATATTTCCACCCACCTCAACAAGCTCTTCACCCGCACCGTGCGGGACCGTCTGCGAACGGCCCCCAACGTCGCCGACCCGCGCACGTACCTGGGCCCCGCACGGGACACGGTCGCGGCCGAGGTGGCCCGTCTGTTGGGAATCCTCGCCGCCCGCTGACCACGACCCAGCGCCGCACCGCCAACCATGCACGAGCTCGTTAGGGCTCGCAGAGAATCAACATGCTGACTTGATCTCTGTGGGGTTGCTGTTCGTGAGGAACGCGGTGACGTCGGCGGGTGTGCGGAACCTGGCTGTCGAAGGTCGAACGGTGCAGCCGTGGTCGGCGAGGAGCGGCTGGATTTGGTGAACGGCCCTGGTGATGGTGCTGCCGTTGACGCCGAAGAGCTGGGCGATCAGGTCTCGTGTTCCGAGTTTGCGCAGGTAGAGAATGGTGGCCAGGACTCGGTCGGCGGTGGTCAACTTGTCCTTGGCGCCGGCTCCGCGAGCCCGGATACGGTCTCCTCCTCGCTGCTGTGACCGCCCGTGTTCACGGAGCTCATCGAGTTTCTGAGACAGCTGGTCGACGAGTTCGTCCAGTGCCGGTTCGGTCATGCCGGTCAGCTCCGGGTTGCGCAGACCGCCGGCGCGGGACTGAGGCGGCAGGCCCTCGGCTGACCGCGGGTCCTCGGTCGCGCCGGCCGTGTCACCGTGTTGTGGATGGAGGGTGCAGTTCCAGTCGCCGTGGAAGCGGTGGCGGTGCATGGGTAGTGCGTCGATGTCTGTGTCGGTGACCTTGATGCCGGTGTCGTAGGTGCCCGGGTCGAGTTCCGCGTGGACTCTCAGCCCAGTGTGGGTAGTGGTCGCCTTGATGCTGTTCACGATGACGTCGTGGCTGGTCAGGGGCCTGCCGCGCCAGTTCATGGAGATGTGGGAGAACAGCCGGTGCTCGATCTTGTTCCACTTCGAGGTGCCCGGAGGCATGTGGCAGACCGTGATCTCCAAGCCCGTCTCGGCGGCCGGGGCGGCAAGTTCGGTCTTCCGGGCGCGGGTGCGGTATCCGTTGGAGCCGCCCGCGTCCGCGGTGATCAGCAGCCGGGCGGCCTGAGGGTAGTCGTGGCTGCCACGGGCTTGCCACCAGCGGCGGATCGAGGCAACGGCGAAGGCTGCCGTGTCGTGGTCGGTGCCGACACTGACCCAGCCGGTGTTCGCGGCGACGTCGTAGATCCCGTACGGGATCGCCTTGCCGGGTCCCTGCCGGTCCAGGAAGTCATGGGTCTTGACCTGGGCGGGAGCTCCCTTCGGCTCCCACTCACGGCCCCTGTTCTTGTAGGGGCCGACCAGTTCCTTCTTCTTGGTGTCCACGCTGATCACCGGGTCGCCGGCGCCCATGTGTTCCTTGGCCCGGTCGTTGATGCAGTGGAACTGTGCATCCCGGTCGGGATGCTGGGCGCCCTCGAGGGTCTTGGCGTTGGCCTGGAGGCTGAATCCCTCCTCCCGCAGAAGGTCGGCGACGGTATCCGCCGAGACACGGTGGCCCTGCCTGGTGAGCTCGTCGGCGAGCCTGCGGGTGGACTTCGTCGTCCAGCGCAGCGGCGACATCGGATCCCCGCGCATGCCGGGCTCGACCAGCGCCAACAGCGCAGGCCGCAGTTCTGGATCCACCTCGGCCGCCCGCTTGCGCCCGCCACCTGGGCGGCGGACCCGGCCCAGCGGTTCCGCCCCGTCCTCCAACTCGTCCACGCCCTTGCGGACTGTGGTCTCGCTGACTTGGGCCGCCTGGGCGACCGCCCGGATCCCGCCGTGTCCCAGGATCCGGGCCTCAGCCCCCATCAGCAGACGGCGCTGCCGCTCGTCCAGATGTGGGAACAACACTGCGAACTTCAGGCCGAGTTGATCACGGACCTCGCCAGATATGCGCATACCACACCAACGAGTTGAACCGTGGGAAGCAACACCTTGATTCTCTGCGAGCCCTTAGGGGGTGTCTCGCCGTCCTGGCCGGTGTGCTTCAGGCGGGTACGGCGAAGGCCCGCTGGCGTGGCGCCGGTGGTGCAGTAGCCGGTGACGGCAGCGAGGATCTCCTCGTCGGTGATCAGTCCGGTGGGGTCGGTGCGGTGTTCGACGGCGACGCGGCGGGCCTGGTCGGTTCCGCGCCGAGCGCGACCAGCATGAGGTTGACCGCGTCACCGCCCGGTGCCAGGGCAAGGCGATCCGGGTGAACGCCTCCGGGTCCTGGTACAGCCTGGCCAGGGTGGCGCCGACGAACTCCCCTGGGTGATGCAGCCGTCGAGATCGCTGTCCGCGAGGGTGACCGTCCCCTCCCAGTACCGGTCGGCCGCCTCCTGCCGGGGAGGCGGCCTGGTCCGTACCGTCGGCGACGTCGAAGGCCCGCGCGACCCGCTGCGCCATGAGCCGGACGTCCCGGCGGGTGACGCAGGTATTGGGGGCTGGTGCGGATGCCGGACCCCACTCCGGCTACGAGCCGTCTCCCGCGGCGAGCGGACACGTCCTGGACCACACCGCCACCGGCAGCCTCAGGGTCGGCCCGAACACCTCGTAGCGGATGTCGGCCGGGACCACGCCCACATCAGCGCGAGGGGGCCTTGCGCTCTCGGACGGACCGCCGGTTCGCTTGCGACCCGCCTCAGTCACCCCTGCGACCGCCCGCCCGGCGCCGTGCCGCGCGGCTGCGGAAGACGAGGACCAGGCCGGCGGCGAGCAGTGCGCTGCCGAAGGCGAGGATGATCGGGGTGTGGCTGGAGGCACCGGTCTCGGCCAGCGGACCGGCATCGTTGTCGGTGTCCTGGTCGGAGCCGGTGTCCAGGGGAATGGCGTCCGCGGCGTCGAGTGCCGAGCCCGGCGCAGCCGGTCCCGTCGCCGGGGCCGATGCGGGCGCTTGCGCCGAGGCGGGTGCCTGCACCGACGGGGACGCCGATGCGCCGGACCGGTCGGGTGCGGAAGTGGCCGTGGTCTTCGCGGAGGGCGCGGCCGGCGGCGGTACGGGGGCTCCCGGGGAGATGGCTGTGATGGTGACGTCGTCGTAATAGTTGACCACGGCCGGTGTGCCGCCTGCCTTGTGCCCCTTCCAGGCCTGCCAGTTGGGCCGGTACAAACCGATCTTGTGATAGGGGGCGGTGTCCTGGTGGTAGCTGTTGGGACCGCGGTGCGATCCGACCTCGGCTCCGTCGAGCCGGGCGGTGATGGAGCCGGTGGTGGCGGCGGTGGACCAGGTGATGTCGAAGGACCACTGGTTCCAGTGTCCGAGTCGTACCGGGCCGAGGTCGTACTTGACCTCGTGGGCCGGGTGCCTGCTCTCGTCCGCCAGGTCTGAACCCGTCTTCCAGTGGACGATCATCATCCAGCGGTCGCCCTTGACGGCGAGGACGACCGCGGGGTAAGTGCCCGCCCCGCCGTGCCACTGGGAGACGATGGTCTGGGCGTCGTAGCGGATCCAGTCGTTGGGAAGGTAATTGGCGAAGGTGTACCGGTAACTTCCGTAGGGCACGCGCGCTGTGGCTATCTCGGTGCGGTAGGACTTCCCGTCGTCGGGCATGACGAACCGGACGGCCTTGCCGCCATGTCCCCCAGGCGCAGCCTTGACGTCCACGGTTCCGGTGCCGTCGATGCCCTTGCGGGGAAACGCGGTGGTGGCTCCGGACTCGAACCCGTCCTTGAAGGGGACGGGCGTCAGTGCACGGTCGGCGAAGGCCTCGGTCGCCCCGAATCCCACCGCCAACACGGCCGCCAAAGCTGTGCCGACCCGACGTCTGGGGCTGTAACGCTGGAGCATGAACTGTCCTTCAGGTGAGGGGAATGCGGTGGTGAACTGCGGCGCAGCAACCAGTGGCCACGGAGCGAAGGGACAACGACTGCCGTCCACGGCCCAGCCACGCACAGCAGGTCGCAACCAATCAGAAACAGACACGTTCGCACGTGTTGGCACATGACATCCTCAACAGGCAGTGCAGTCAAGCGCATGCGGAACGGTGAGATCCGTTCGTGATGTTCCAGCGCAGCCGACCGCGAAGGGGCGTGCGGCGGCGGCAGGCCTTGCCGAGGTGAGGGATCGTCCGGAAGCCTTCGCTTTGCTCCGAGCCGGCACCTGCTGTAGACCGCAGCCCGCCTCATCGGCTCGACCGAATTCATCGGGGCGCCCCCGAACGCGGTGCCGGAGGGGGCTTTGTTCACGACTTCGGTGCTGGCTCAACTTCCGTGAAATGGCCACGCAGAGCAGCGGATCACCAGCTCATCCTTGACGCGGACACCCGCGTCGGCGGCCGGATCGATCGGCAGCTGAGCGAGGCGTTTTACGGCTTGGGGCCGGCGCACGCCGGAGCGGGAGGACAGCCGGTCCTCGGACGAAAGGTCGGCTGCAGCCGAGCTCGCGGGCCGCTTCGCAGGGCGTGCCCTTCTCCACCGGGCCCTCTTCGACCGCCCTCTCGATGAACTCCTGGGACTGAACGGAGAACTGGCAACGGTCCCGGGGTAGACCGCTCCGAACCCGCCCGCTACTGACCGACCTGAGGGCCCGCCGCCTCACCGGCAAAGCCACCATCTCCTGGCGCGACGCGGCGTAACCAGATGAAATACCAATGACGGGATGAAACATCGGGAGGAAGCGACCTCTAAGAGTGCTTGGCCCTGCCATCGCTCAAATGAAGTCGGAGGCGTGACCGTGCGCCCAGTGGCGGAAGGTGCGAGCTGGAGTTCCCGTTATCTGGTCGAGTGTGAGGAAGGCATCGTCCTCCGGGGCCCTCGTGTCATGGGGTTCATCTGTGATGCCTTCGATGCCGTCGTAGCTTTCGAACCCGAACAGGAAGTCTGCGTTCGCGGCCGCGAAGCCCCCTTGGGCTCGGTAGAAGTCGCGGGCTTGTGCGGCGGAGACCTCATCGAGCGTGATCTGTTCTCCGATCGCTTCTGCGATCACTGCAACCTGTTCGCGTTTGGTGAGACTTTCCGGTCCAATGATCGTGTCGATCCGTCCGAGGCGGTGTGGGTCGAGCAGGTTGGCCAGGACGACGTCGGCAACGTCGGCCTCATGGACGGGATGCCCGATCTGATCAGGAAAGGGCTCCACAGCTCGGCGACTCACCTTGATCCCTGGTCCCCATATGAGGAGTGAGTTTGTCGCGAACTCACCGGGACGCACGATGCTCCAATCCAGTCCTGAGTCCATGACGGCCTGCTCGACGACGGCGTTGCACGTCGTGTCGTAGCCGGCCGTTACGGCGGCGGAGGAGACCACAACCACGTGCTCGACGCCCGCTTGTTTTGCGCGAGAGACGACCGCCTCAGCGGTCTCAGGGACCGCGATCAGGACGAGTTGCTCGGCACCGTCGAATGCGTGCCTCAGCGTGGACGGGTCGTCCAGGTCGCCGAATACCACGTCCGCACCATCCGGGAGTGAGGCACGTTGCGGGTGTCGCGAGATTCCGCGCACCGTGTGACCGGCAGCAAGCAGCCCTGCGACGACCGGGTGGCCGATCGTCCCAGTGGCCCCGGTGACAACAATGGGAGGGGACTTCCTTAAGTGAGACATAGTTTCTCACTATAAGACGCCGACATGTCAGGATGCATCCGAGAAACGGCCGCAGTCCGGACATGCAGAGCCGGTCGCGCGGCCCCTCGCCGCCACCTCGACCGTCCCGAACGCGGCCGTAACCGCTTCGACATCCGCCTCGTCGATACCGGCGAGTACCAGTGAGTCCCAGACGGTGCATCGGTCTGCATGACCAGCACCATCACCGTCCACACACCCGACTCCTCGCACTCGAACATCGGGGTACCGCTCGGCGACGACTCCCCAAGATCTGTACCAGATCCGCGTTGCGACGTCGTTTCGACACGAGATTGAGAGTTGCACGCTCGCGCGAACAGCCGATACATGCGAGAACGGGAGGCACCCCTCGCTCATGCATCCCTGATCACGGCAGCTGGACACCACGCCCGTCGGGCCGTTCGTTGTACCTCAGTGCAGGCCGGGCTTTCGCCGCCCGGGGAGCGATGCGAGAACGAGAGCATGAGCACGATCGACCCGGATGCCGAGCGGAACCCCATTCCGGGCAGGTGTCGGGACTGATGTGCGGTGTCGGTCATCTATCGGCGGCTGCCGGTTCGATGTCGGTGGCTTGTCGGCGAGGTCCGGCAACGTTCCAGAGACGGCCGGCCGGAGCCCACTGGGCGGCCCTGATCCCCAGGAGCCACGATGCACATGCCCGTCACGATCATCGGCGCAGGACTCGGCGGACTCACTCTGGCCCGCGTCCTGCACGTCCACGGAATCCCGGTCACGGTCTACGAGGCGGAGTCCTCCCCGACGGTGCGCACGCAGGGCGGGATGCTCGACATCCACGACTACAACGGGCAGCTCGCCCTCAAGGCGGCCGGCCTGATGGACGAGTTCCACGCCATCGTCCTGGAGGGCCGCCAGGCGATGCGCGTCCTCGACCCGGACGGAACCGTACTGCTCGACAGGGCCGACGACGGCACGGGCGGACGCCCCGAGGTGCAGCGCGGCGAGTTACGACAGATCCTGCTCGACTCGCTGCCGGCCGGCACCGTCCGGTGGGGGCACAAGGCCGCCGGTACCCGCCCCGTCGGCGGGGGCCGCCACGAGGTGACGTTCGCCGACGGCGGCACCGTCGTCACGAGCCTGCTGGTCGGTGCGGACGGCGCGTGGTCCCGGGTCCGGCCGCTGCTCACTCCCGCCGCACCCGAGTACGCCGGCACGTCGTTCGTCGAGACGTACCTGTTCGACGCCGACACCCGCCACCCTGCCGCCGCGAAGGCGGTCGGCGGCGGGATGCTGATCGCGCCCGCACCGGGCAGGGACATCTTCGCCCACCGGGAAAGCGGGACACCCTGCACACCTACGTGGCGCTGACCAGGCCGCAGGAGTGGTTCGCCGCCATCGACTTCGCCGATCCTGCCGCGGCCACCGCGCGGATCGCGCGCGAGTTCGACGGCCGGGCACCGGAACTCACCGCGCTGATCACCGACGGCGACACAGCGCCGGTCCTGCGCCCCCAGTACGCCCTGCCGACCGGGCACCGCTGGGACCGGGTGCCGGGGGTCACCCTGCTCGGCGACGCCGCCCACCTCGCGCCCCCGAACGGCGAAGGCGCCAACCTGGCCATGTACGACGGCGCCGAACTCGGCAAGGCCCTCGCCGCGCACCCCGACAATGTCGAGGCCGCGCTCACCGAGTACGAGCAGGCCATGTTCCCCCGCAGCGCCGAGGTCTTTTGAAGGTGGAGAGGTTCCGGGCATCGACGAGTACAACACGGCCCAGGGCCTGATCAACATCATCGCCGAGAAGGGCCAATGAGCCACTCAGGCCCCGATCTGATGCTCTGCGTCCCACCCTCGCTCAAGCTTAGGCGGCGGTGGCTCCCGAACGAACTCATCGACATTGATCACGGGCGCGAGCGATGAACCGACTCCCGAAGTCGTTGACAAACGTATCCCGTTCTCAGGTGTCCGCGTCAAGGATGAGCTGGTGCTCCGGGCTCAGCCGAGTGAGGTGCTGGGCCAGGGCCGCTCCATCTGGCTTGACTATGAGAAGGGCGAAGCAGTCCGGTTCGATCAAGGAGGGCTCCTGTGCGAGCACGATCTCACGGGGCGCTCCGACTCCACCTGGAGCCCAGGCCAAGCCAATCCGTAGCTCTGCGTGGCCATTTCACGGAAGTTGAGCCAGAAGGGAAGTCGTGAACAGAGCCAACCGACACCGATACCCCCAGCACCGGCTCACTGCCGTCCTCAATCCCACCCGGCCAGGTGCACACGCAGCCCTCTGGATTCGCATACGGCGATGCATCGCTTTGCCTGGGCGTCACCGAAGGGCGTCGTGGCCCCGGGCGGACACACGCGCCCAGCAAAGACGCGTGCACTCCACGTCAAGAAAGCGTGCACCGCTCGCCGAAGCCGGCATTGGCGGCGCCTGGCGATACTCGGCGGGACGTACTCGATCGGCGCACACCTCGACGGAAGGCGTCCCACCATGCGTACCAAGCTTGTGCTCGGCCTTGCCACCGCCGCACTGCTCGCGAGCCCCCTGGCCACCGGAGCCGCTTCCGCGGCCACCGACACGGAGTCCGCGCTCACCGCAGTTCGGAGCTGTCCTCCGGAGCAGACGTACGACGACATCTCCTGCACGATGGCCTACAACGGTTCCTCCTGGTACAAGGGCGACTGGGTTGCCGTGCACCGTAGCCAGAGCGGCGGCACCTGGGTCAACGGCTACTCCAACAAGAGCGGTGTCTTCCGGGTGCTCCTCCGCAACGGGAACGGAAACAGCGTGGGCTCGGTCTGGACCAACGGAAACACCGGTCAGGGCGCCTCGGCCGGCCGGGTCAGCACCGTGCCGGCCCTGACTGGAACCATCGAAATCAACGGCGGTGCCTCGCGCCTCACCGTCAACGGCTGATCCGCGCACCGTACTCGGCAGCGACTCGAGGGGTCGTCCGGCATCCGCCGGGCGGCCCCTCCCGTCACGACCGCCCCATGCAGGCAGACCTGCCTGCCCCTCGGACGCCTGCCCCTCGGACGCCACCGCTCGGGACACCGCCTCTCATGGGCGCGGCAGTGGGGTCGACGGGAACGCGCCCGATCCGGTGATCCGCCCGGCACGGCATGAGCCGGGTTGCCTGCCCTCCCTCCGGCCGGGCTCACGCCACTGGCGAGCCCGTACCCGCCCATCGGCCCGTTCCGCTCACCCCCACCACGCACGCACATCAGGCCACGGGGCGATCCGGGGTGTGGAGAACGGGATACCTCCCCCCGGAGGATGGAGCGACCGTCCGCCCGGCAGCGCGTCGGAGGCGCGGTGCGCGAGGGGGACTCATGAGCTTCACCGTCTACGACACGGCGGACCTGCCGCGCGAGCACCGGTTCGAGTGGTGGCGCGAGACGGTCAGCCTGGGCGCCGGCCCGACCCGGATCACGACGGACCGGCCATCGGATTTCACGGGCAGCATGGGCATCCTCTCCCTGGGCGCCACACGACTCGCCGTGCTGGACTTCCCCCCTCTCGTCTCCGAGCGCACGGCCCGCCTGATCCGCCAGTCCGACCCGGAGACGTATGAGGTGACGCTCCTGCTCAGCGGCGGGATGGACGTCTCACAGTGCCGCCAGGACGCCAGACTCGCCGCAGGCGACTTCAACCTCTGGTCCTCGTCCCGCCCCTACACCGGCCGGAGCACCTCTGACCGTGACTCCGGTCCGTCCCGCGCCATCGTCCTGCACCTGCCACGCGTCGATCTCCTGCTGCCCGAGGCGAAGACGGACCGGCTGATCGCCCACGCGCTGCCTTCGGCGACCGGGATCGGGGCCGTCCTCGCCCGCCACCTCGTATCCGTCGTCCAGGAGGCGAAATCCCTCACGGAAGGGGACGGGGAACGACTCGGCGATATGACATCGGACTTGGCCACGGCCTTCCTCGCCCACTACGCGAGCGCCGCAGACCGCCTCCCCCCGGATACGCGCCGCCAGTTGCTGGTGCGGCGGCTCGATCTCTTCATCGAGGACAACCTCGCCGATCCCCGACTCTCGCCGCCGGCCATCGCCGCACGCCACCACATCTCCGTACGGCTGCTGCACAAGCTCTTCGCGGAACGCAAGGAAACTGTGGCCGAGACGATCCGCAGGCGCCGGCTCGAACGGTGCTCTACCGACCTGCTGGACCCGACGTTGTCCTCCCTCCCCATCCACGCGATCGCCAGCCGCTGGGGGTTCACCGACGCGGCGGTCTTCAGCCGTGCCTTTCGCACCGCGTACGGAATCTCACCTCGGGAGCACCGACATCGCCACGGGGCGCGGCCGGAACCGGGATGGGCGCTCAGCCCATAAGCCGGGACCGTGCGCTACGACGGCGCCTGCTTTGTTGCTGGAGGGGACACCAGCAGAGGAGCGAGCCCAACGCCTTGGCGGTCGGTGGCCCGCTCCAGGAACGGTGCACCGGTCACGGCCAGGACGCCGGCGGTGACAGCGGCGAGACATGATCCATCCTCGTGGTAGCGGAACGTCGATCAGCTTCCGGAAAGAGCCGCTGTGAGACGGGCATCAGGTGACCGTTCCCGTGGCGGGGACGGCGAACTACGGTGCCCCCGAAATCAACCAGAAACCAACAGGTCTCAACGGGTGAGGTCTATGAGACTCCTGCCGTGGGAGATCGTCAACCCCGCGCCGTTGGCTGAGATGAGCTCGTAATCTTCCTTGGTTCCCCTCATGTGAGGTCGGTCCGGTGGCTTGTTCTCGCGGTTGATTCGCTAAGCCCGGCCATCCAACAGAAGCTCGTCGATCACCACTACTGAACAGAAGTCAACAAGAATCGGGTTCCGATCACTTACGCTGACACCCCATCACCCGGCATGCCTGGGAGTCGGCCCTGCTTCGACGTCGCGGGCAACGCGCGTACCGGACCACTCATCCACGACACCACCATCAAGCGACTCCGCTATGCGACGCTCCGTCAACTCGCAGGCTCGCCACCGTAGTTAGCGTTTCGTTATAGACCAGCAAGTGATCTCCACTGGTTCTCCATCTGTACTGCACAGTATGGTCTGCGCAGCTTCAGCCACCGGACGAACACCTGAATGACCGGTTGCGGAGGTTCGGTCCCGTGCCCGACGGTGCGTGAGAGGGGCGGCGACGCCTGTCCTTCCGAGTCTCGCCAGCCCCCAAAACCTCACCCGATCGCCGCGGCCGAATGGCTGCCCGGCTTCGCCGTCCCCTCTCCCCTCACCAACCGAACTCCCCGCTTCGTACGAGGAAACGCCCATGCCCATCGCAGTGCTGCCGTCCTCCACCCGCCGCCCAGCCCCTCTCCTCACAGCGTGCACCGCCGCCCTGATGGTCGTCGCTCTGGGCGCTGCTTCGCCGGCCGCCGCAGCCGATTCGGTCTCGTACGACTTCGAGTCCCCGTCCCAGAAACTGCCGTTCATGGCGCTCAACGGCTTCGGCCGCGTTCTGGTGGGGCCCGCACCCGGAGGGAAGTCGGGGCAGGCGGCGCGCGTGAACATCCCCAACGACGGGCGTTCGTTCAAGTCCGAGCTGGTCATCAAGGGCCTTGACGCGGGCAGTCATCGTTTCGTCTTTGCCAACTACCTGCCCGGTGACTGGCAGGAGCGGGACCTCGACACCATCGTCGCCCAGTGGTTCAGCACGCAGGACGACGGCGGGGGCATCAAGCCCGTCGTCGCGCTGTCGGTCCACGGCGGCAACTGGCAGCTGAAGGTCCACTGGATGAGCAACGGTGAGATACAGGAATCCGTCCTCCCGCTCGGTGCTGCGCGTCCGGGCCATTGGAACCGGTGGGTCTTCGACATCACGTGGTCCACCGCGGGCAGGCCCGGCTCGATCCACGTCACGCGGGACGGCGTCACCGTCGGTTCGCACCAGGGTGCCAACAACTACCACCGCGGCGATCCGCCGCACTTCCGGATCGGTGCCTACCGGCCCAGCTGGCGTCCGGAGAAGGGGCCGGAGAAGCGGGCCGGAGCAGCCGAGGCGGTCCTCTTCATCGATGACATCGCCATCACCAGCACCACCCCCGGCACCCAGCCGAACCCGGGCCCCACCACCCCCGCCACCCTTGCCCCCTCGGGTTCCCCGACCCCGTCGCCCAGTCCCACGTCCACCAGCTCACCCTCCGCCTCCGCACAAGCCGGTGCCGCGTCCACAGGCGCTACGTCGACGTCCGCCGGCGACGCAACTCCCGGAGCGACCGGGAAGAAGTCGAACGCCAACGGGTCCTCGCTCCCGAGCGCCGGCGCGACCGGTGTGATCGCCATCGCGGCTGCCAGCGTCGTGGCACTGGCCGTCGGCGCGTACCTCCTCCGACGACGCAGCGCCACCCGATCGACCCACGGTCGGCACCGTCCGTAAGGCTTCTGCCGCACCCGCCGCAACTCCGGCCATTTCCACAGCTTGTCGGAAGTTCACAAGTTCCGCGGGGGCCGCGCAGCCTCAGGTTACGCTCCCCGCCCCGGGTCGGCCGGCACCTGAGCCGCCCGGGGCAACTGCGCCGAGCACACGGGCCTGCCGTGCGATTGCTGTGCTCCTGCGGTTGCTCTCCGCATGAACCAGCCACCAGGTCCACGTCTTCGCACAGTTCGGGGGGCAGTTCGACGAAGGCGTCGCGGTCCTGCTGCAGCCCCTCTCCGTGCCCGTTACCGGTAGCAGCCCTCTTCGCCGGCCATCGGCATCAAGCCCGTGGCCGCAGCACCCTTCGGCCGCCACCCCGTCTCCGCAACGCCGATGTCTCCCCGCCCTGCGCCTGCCTCGCACGCCCACTGATGGAAAGCCCTGCCCCGTTGACGCTGGCCGATCACCAGACCGCCGCCCCGCCGTCCGCCACATACGGCGCCGTGCTGGGCAGCCGACACGTTGTCCGCCTGCTCGGCGGAACCCTGACCGGGCGCCTGCCCAACAGCATGGTTCCCGTGGGGCTGGTCCTGTGGATCACCGATGGCGGAGGGTCGCTGGCCTTCGCCGGACTGCTTGCCGCGCTGTACGGGCTGGCTTCCGGGCTGTCCCAGCCGGTCAAGGGGAGACTGATGGACCGCCACGGCCAGACCCGTGTATCGGCACCGGCGGTGCTGCTCAACGCGGGCTGCCTGGCCGCGCTCCCCTGGATCGGAGCGTGCGGGCACCCGGCGGCGGTGACCGCTGTAGTGGGGTGCGCGGGTCTGGTCACACCTCCGCTGGAGGCAGGACTACGGGCACTGTGGCCGACCGTCCTGCCCGACCTCGGGCGGCGCCGAGTCGTTCAAGCCCTCGACACCGGCTCGCAGGGACTCCTCTACATCGCCGGCCCCCTGCTCGCCTCGTGGCTCGCCACCACGCACGGGCCCAACACCGCCTTGACCGCGACCGCCGCGCTCTCACTCGTGGGCACAGCGGTCGTTCTGACCGCCACACCGTCACGGACCTGGCGTCCCGCCACCACCGGGGCGACCGGAACCGAACGGCTGACGAGCGCCGGCCTGACTGCGCTGTACACCGCACTGGCGGGAACGGGGTGCGCCTTCGGAGCGATGAACGTGTGGGCCGCTGGAATGGCCGCCACCCACGGCCTGGCCATGCTCTCCGGCGTGCTACCCGCCGCGTTCTCCACCGGCAGTCTCCTGGGCAGCCTGATCTACGCCCGCCGGGCGCGGCCCGGCACGACCCCCACCCGACTCATCACCACCAGCGCCCTGTTCCTCATCGGCTGGGGGCCCCTGCTCGCCCAGCCCGGCCCCCGCACAGCCATCGCCCTCACGGCGATCCCGGGGCTGTTCTTCACCTTGATCATCACCCACGGGTTCCACACCGTGGACGTTCTCGCTCCACCGTCCCGCACCACCGAGGCGTACGCCTGGCTGATCCTGTCGGTCGGCACCGGCCAGGCCGTCGGAACCGCGCTCGCCGCAACCCTCACCGCACACTCCGACATGCTCGCCGGGCTTCCCGCCGCAGGCGCCGCGACCGCACTCACCATCCTCACCCTCGCCCGCAGCAAGCTCGGCCCAGAGCGCCGCCCCAATCGCCACCGGCGTCACGGCCGCCACCGGAAGGACCACGTCAACCCTCCTCTGCGAGAGGCCCGCGTGGCCGTCGCCAGTAAGTGCCGCCCGGGCCAGGTCCCCGCTCTCGCCAGCCGGGTCCGGCATCGGTGATCGAGCCTCCCGCCGGCGGGGCCTCCTTTCGCGGGGAGGCCGCCGAGGTGCCGCTGGCCGGTGGCGGCGCCCGGATGCACCTGCCACTGCTGGACGGCAACGACACGGTGGGCGTGTCACCCCTTGCCCCTGATGGACCAGGACGGTTCGGCTGCAGCCTTGACAGCGTCCGACCATGCCCCGAAACTCTCCTGCAACTTCATGTTTACGTCAACATGGTCACCCGCTGGTTGGCGTGCATGATCGTCGGATCCCGACTTTCTCCCTGGACAGGAGGAGGCGGGGCGGAGGGTCGATCCCAGCCGTCCCGCGCGGGATTCACCTCAGCCATGTCGCCGAACGCGCTCACCTCACCCCGCCAACCAGCGGGAATGGTCAGGCGACCTCCACGCGGTCATCAGCGACAACCGTGAAGCCGCCCGCGAGGCCGTTGCGGCCCTGACCGCGGCCGGCCACCGCCGCATCGGATTCGTCTGGGGACCTCCTGTCCCGGAACAGCCCACCACTCGACGCGCGCTGCTCGCCGCGTCGGCCCGCGATCTGTGGACCGACAGCGAGCGGCTGCGGGGGTATCTCGATGCGCTCGACGACGCCGGCATCCTCTTCGACCCGCAGCTGGTGATGGTGGGCCCCAAGACCGAGAACCGGGCCACGCGCGAGGTCGATCGCATGCTCAGCCTCACCGATCGGGCCACCGCCTTCTTCTGCACCGAGACCGACGCCATGACCGGAGCCCTGCGCACACTCAGGGCGAAAAGACTGTCCTACCCCGGCGACGTGTCACTGATCGGATTCGACGACAGCGCGTGGGCCGGTCGGCCTTCGCCTCCACCACCGGCATCCTGGGCGCCCTGATGCCGCTCGCGGCCCCGTTCCTCGCCTCGGGATCCATCACGACCACCGGCCTGGTCGTCGCCCTCGCCTCGGCCTCGACGATCGTCGACGCCAGTCCCTTCTCGACCAACGGAGCCCTCGTGGTCGCCAACGCGCCGGAACCGCTGCGCTCGGACACCTACCGCAACCTGCTGCGCTGGGGTGCGGGCGTATGCGCATTCGCCCCGGGTGCGGCCTGGCTCGCCTTCGTGGTGATCTGACGCGCGGACCGGCCCTCCGGAGGAGGTGTGTTCCCCGCCGAGAGGGCCGAAGCGCGTCCGGCGGGGGGCAGGCGGCCTTGGCCGAGGTGTCATGTTCACGTTAACATTCTCTCTCCGATGCCGATGCCGTTGCCGGCACCGGCTGCACAGCGTGTGGCAGGCCGCACCGTCGCGGCAGGACACGCCTCGAACTGTGAGATCAGCTCCGTCGGGCAGGCCCGGACAGGCCGCCCGGACCGCTTCGGCCGGCGAACGCCGGCCCCCGCACCGGGAGTCACAGTGAAACGAACCCTCCGCAGGACAGTGAGAACGGGTGCCTTGTTGTGCGCCGCCGCCGTGATCGCCGCCGGCCTCCCCTCCACAGCCGCTGCCGGCACCGACCCGCCCGGGGCGGGCGCCGCGAACGTCCGGCAGACCCCGGACGAGAACGCGGCCCTCCTCGCCGGTGCCCGTGCGGGCCGGTCGGCCGTGGCGAAGGCGCTCGGCCTGGGCGGGCAGGAAGCCCTGGTGCCCACGTCCGTCCTCAAGGACGCGGACGGCACGCTGCACACGCGCTACGACCGCACCTTCGCCCAACTGCCCGTGCTCGGTGGTGACCTGGTGGTCCACACTGCGCCGGGAGGAGCCGTCAAGGGCGTCACCAAGGCGGCGGGCGCCCCCATCGCCGTGCCCTCCACCACGGCCGGCGTGACCGCCGACTCCGCGGTGTCCTTCGCCCTCGGCCGGGCGAGGACCGACGGTACGAAGGACCCCGCAGCCCAATCCGTGCGCAAGGTCGTCTGGGCGGCTTCCGGTAGCCCCACGCTGGCCTGGGAGACGGTCGTCGGCGGCCTCCAGCACGACGGCACGCCCTCGGAACTGCACGTCGTCACCGACGCGAGGACGGGCGGCGAGATCTTCGCGTACCAGGCCGTCAAGAACGGCATCGGCCACGGCCAGTACGGCGGCCAGGTCACCCTCGGCACCTCGGGATCCACCGGAAGCTACCTCCTCAAGGACGACACCCGCGGCGGCAACAGGACCACCGACCTGGGGCACGCCCCCGACGACGACGCGCCCGGCACCCTCTTCACCGACGCCGACGACGTCTGGAGCGACGGCAGCCCCGGGGACCGTCAGTCGGCCGCGGTGGACGCCCACTACGGCGCCCAGCTGACCTGGGACTACTTCAAGGACATCCACGGCCGCAACGGCATCAGGAACGACGGGGTCTCCGCCCACAGTCGGGTCCACTTCGGGAACGCGTACTCGAACGCCTACTGGTGGGACCAATGCTTCTGCATGACCTACGGTGACGGCGCCTACAACACCCACCCCCTCACCTCGATCGACGTGGCCGCGCACGAGATGACGCACGGCATAACGTCCTTCACGGCAGGCCTGCGCTACAGCGGGGAGTCGGGCGGGCTCAACGAGGCCACGTCCGACATCTTCGGCGCCGTGGTGGAGTTCTGGGCGGACAACCCGTCCGACCCGGGCGACTACCTCGAGGGCGAGAAGATCGACATCAACGGCGACGGCACGCCGCTGCGCCACATGGACCGCCCCTCCAAGGACGGCGACTCCGCCGACCACTGGTACCCGGGCATCTCCCGGATCGACGTCCACCACTCGTCGGGCCCCGCCAACCACTGGTTCTACCTGGCCTCCGAGGGCAGCGGTGCCAAGCTCGTCAACGGCGTCACCTACGACTCACCGACCCACGACGGCAAGCCGGTCAATCCGATCGGCCGCGACGTCGCCGCGAAGATCTGGTACCGGGCGCTGACGACCTACATGACGTCGACCACCGACTACGCGGGCGCGCGCACCGCCACGCTGGAGGCCGCCGCCGACCTGTACGGGAAGGACGGAGTCGTCTACAACAACGTCGGGAACGCCTGGGCGGCCGTCAACGTCGGTCCCCGCATGGTCCAGGGAGTCACGCTGACCAGCCCCGGCAACCAGGTCTCCACGACCACGGCAGCCGTCGACCTCCGGATCCGGGCCGTCACCGGGAACCCGGGAGCCACGCTGACCTACGCGGCCACCACCCTGCCCGCCGGCCTGGCCCTCGACTCCTCGACCGGCGCGATCACCGGCACGCCGACCACGGACGGCAGCTCGGCCGTCACCCTCACGGCGGAGGACTCGACCGGAGCCGTCGATGTGGTCTCGTTCTCCTGGCTCGTCTACACCCCCGGCAACTGCTCCACGACACAGCTGCTCGACAACGCCGGCTTCGAATCGGGGCCGAAGGCCTGGACGGCAGGCGGCAACTCGTCGTTGATCACTGCCGACAACTCCTGGCTCCCCGCGCGCACGGGCTCGTGGAAAGCCCTGCTCGGGGGCCACGGGAGTTCGGCCACCGACACGCTGACGCAGACCGCGTTCATCCCGTACGGCTGCCGGGCCACGGTCAGTTTCTGGCTGCGGGTCGTCACCAGGGAGGAGACCACGACGGTGCCGTACGACAGGCTGACCGTCCAAGCGAACGGCGCGAGTCCGGCGACGTTCTCGAATCTGGACGCGAGCGCCGACTACGTGCGGCGGACCATCGAACTCGATTCCTTTGAAGGGCAGTTCGTGGCCCTGACCTTCACCGCCAGGGAGGATCTGGCCGCCCCGACCTACTTCGTGATCGACGATACCGCTCTCCACATCCATCCCTGAGTCCTGCGAAGCGGCGGGTCCCGCAAAGGCCTGTGTGCGCCTCCGCTCCGGCGGAGGCGCACACAGGCCGTTTCGTCAGGGGCAGTTGACCATCGCGTCGCCGGTGTCGCGGGTGCAGGAGTCGAAGGCGGGACCGCCGTCGAGGCTGTCGTTGGCATTGACGCCGTCGGCGGCGACGAGGGTGTCGCTGCCCTCCCCGCCGTTCAGGGTGTCGTTGCCGCCCTCGCCGGTCAGCGTGTCGTTGCCGGCGTCGCCGTTGAGGGTGTCGTTGCCCTCGTTCCCGTTGAGGGTGTCGTTCCCCGGCCCGCCGCTGATGGTGTCGTTGCCTCCCAGGCCGAAGATGGTGTCGTTCCCCGGCCCGCCGTTGATGGTGTCGTTGCCGGGCGTCGCTGCCGTGAGGCCGGTGGCTCCGGCCGGTTCGTCGCCGACGAGGCGATCGGCCCGGGGGCCGCCGTCGAGCCGGTCCTTACCGCTGCCTCCGTACAGGGTGGCCGGGACGTCGAGGTTGGGGGAGACCGTGATGGTGTCGTCGCCGTCCTGGCCGCGGGCCTGCACGTCCGTGGGGAGCGGGCACGCCACGGTGTCCTGTGCGCGAGGTGTGCAGGGGGCAGAGGCGCGTACCTCGGCGGCGGTGTCCGAGACGAGGACGACGTCGCCCTGGCGGCGGAGGGTGATGTCGTTGGCCACCCCCTGACCGGCGGTGACGAGCAGGGTTCCTCCGGACATCTCGACGACCGTGGCGCCCGCGAGGTGGCGCGGCCCGGAGGCGAGTGGTGCCGCCGAGGCGGGAGTGCCGGCCGACGCGGCGCACAGAAGTGCTCCCGCGGTGAGTAACGAGCAGATGTGTCGCACTGTCATGTTCGTGTGTCTCCCTCGTCGTCAGTACGCGTTCGTCGTGGGCACGTGCATCGTGGGCGAGCCTGGATGCGGCCGTCCCGGCCTCTTCGGGCGGGTCACGGGCATTCGGTGACGCTGTCGCCCAGGTCGGCGCGGCAGGCGTCGGCCTCGTCGCCTCCACGCACGTAGTCGTTGCCGCTGACCTCGTCGACGGCGTCGAGGTTGTCCCGGCCCGGGCCGCCGTCCACGAAGTCGTTTCCGGTTCCCGCGATCACCTGGTCGTTGCCGTTGCCGCCGCTCACCACGTCGTTCCCGGCGCCCGCGTTGATGATGTCGGAGCCGTTCCGGCCCTCGATCGTGTCGTTGCCGGGGCCGCCGAAGAGCCGGTCACGGCCGCTGGAGCCGGTGAGCGTGTCGTTGCCACCTCCCCCGGAAAGGAAGTCGGCACCCTCGTCGCCCTCCAGGGTGTCGTTGGCGCCGCCGCCGTAGAGGCTGTCGTCCCCCGCGCCACCGACGAGGGTCACTCCCGGGCTCTCCAGGAACGACGTGACGTCGTCGGCCTGGTCACCGGCGTGGACGACGAGCTCGGTCAGGCTGCCGGCCCCCGGGCAGGCGGCCTCGTTGGCGCTGACCGCCCTGCACCCGCCCAGGGCGGTCACGGTGTCTCCGGTGTCCCTGATCCGGATGGTGTCGCCGGCCTGCCACACCGAGATGGTGTTGCTCAGCCCCACGGCGGCCGTCACCGTGACGGACGTGCCGGTCCTGCTCACCAGCGTGCCGTCCGCCGATGCCTCGGGCGCAGGCACGCCGGGCGTCGCGGCCGCCGGGCCGGCGAGGGCCAGTGCGAGGCCGAGTACCGCGGTCACGCATGCGATGGTGCGGGGTAACGCCTTGTCCATGGTCTACCTCCTGGAGAGCGTTCGGGCAGATCGGATGGCCTGAGCGCCCGCCAGGGCGAGAACGACGTAGGCAGGCGTCGACCACGCGAGAAGCAACCATGATTCAACGTGTACGAACAAAATCAAACGTTGGATCGGGATGAGACTGGGGGTCCGAGGGATCGGTGTCAAGCAGTCCCTCATCCATCCCCGCGCCCGTCCGGGTCTCCGACCTGCGCCGATCCGTAGAGAGCGGATCTCATGAAGAACGGGCTTCGGCCAAAGTCGGCTCGATCCCGCGGGCATCAGCCGTGAGCGGCGGCGCCTGCCGCGCGGGCGGCCCTGCGCCGGCGGCGGAGCAGCAACCAGGCGGCCGACGGGAGCGCCAGGCACGCCGCGAAGAGCCACGGGACCTTCAGGAAGCCGTCGGTTCCCGAACTGCGGACGTCGTCCGCGCTCGCCGTGACGGTGACCTGCCCCCAGCCCGCGACGGGGGCTCCCGCCCAGGTCTCCGTGAGCCGGACCTGCTGCCCCGGGAGCAGCTCGGCCGGTACGTTCGCGAGCCGCCGTTCGCCGGGCCCTCCCACGACCACGCCGCCGGTGCGGAGGGAGACCGTGGGGGTGAGCTTCACGTTTCCCGTGTTGTGCACAGTGTAGGAGACGGTCGACTCGCGGGTGCCGGTCCACGGTATCTGCGGACTCCGCGCCGTGAACCGCACGTCCTCCACGGCCAGTCCGGGTTGGCGCGGCCCCTCGACGCGGAGATAGATCCTGGCTCCGACACCGCGCTGGACGCCCAGGTGCGAGCCCTCGGCAGGCTGCAGGCGGGTGTCGACCGCGACGAGGGCGCCCACGTGGTCGCCGGGCGAGGCGTCGCCGGGAACGGTGAGGGTGATCCCGACCGTCACCGCCGAGCGGGGCGGCACGGTGACGGTGTCCCGCTCGGGCTTTCCCCAGGCGCCGACGTCCCGCTGGGCTTCCTCCATGCCGCGAACGGCCAGTCCGCCGTCGCGTTCCGTGTTGTGGGCGTCCGCTACGTAGAGGCGGAACGTCAGCTCCGCCGCCGTGGTGTTGGTGACGACCGCACGGTCGGTGAGCGTCGTGCCGGGCCGGGCCGGCAGTTCGAAGGCCGCCCGCGGCGTGATCGTGGAGTCCGCGGGCCTGACCGACCATTCGCCATTGTCCGCCGCCCCGGCCGGTGTGGGGGAAAGGCTCGTCAGGAGGAGAAGGAGCAGGGTAACGAAGGCGGTGCGCATGGCTCGTCGGCTTTCCTGGCGCCGCGGGCCGGACGCGTGGCGTCCGGCCCGCGGGCGCCGTCAGAGGAGGGTGAGGGAGAGGATGCCGGTGTAGCTGCCGACGGGGGTGTACTTCGGGATGTCGAGGGACACGGTGGCGTCGGCGGTGAACTCCCCGCCCGTCACGTCACCTGCGGCGGCGGAGGCCAGGGTCGCGCCGTCCGTTCCGACGACGCCCGGGCTGCCCGCGGCGCACGTGCTGGGGCTGTCGCTTCCGGTGGAGCAGGCGGGGGTCCACGTGAGCCGGTCGGCCTCGATCTTCCCGCGCGGTCCGGCGAAGTCGGTGACCTTGCCGGTGAGTGACCAGCCGGCCGTGCCGCCGCGGAAGTCCTTCACGGTGATGGTGCCCAGCTGTCCGGCCGAGGTGCCGCCGGTACCGAAGTCGACAGGGGGGAGCCGGACGGGGTCCGCGGTGGTGGCCATGGTCAGGACACCGGCTCCGACCGACGCGGTGAGCTGCCGTTCGGCCGTACCGGGGGCCGGCGGGTCGGTCGGGTCGGCCGGGTCGGCCGGACCGCCTGCGGCGGAGACCTTCCAGGCCTGGCCGGGCGAGCCGTCGCACGCGGACTGGACGATCCCGGCGCCGGCCGTCGTGGATCCGCCCCGGACGGCGAGGCACTTGCTGCTGTGCTTGGCGACGATGCGCACGTACCCGTCGGGGAGGGTCTCGAAGCGCCAGCGCTGGTTGTCCTTCCAGCCACAGTCGTACTGCTTGACCTCAGCGCCGTCGGCGGTCGACTCGTCCGCCACGTCCAGGCACTTGCCGCTGTGCTGGGCGAGGACGCGCACGTAGCCGTTGCTGTTGTCGGTGAACCGCCACTGGCTGTTCAGGGTGCCGGCGGCGCAGGTCTCCTGGGTCACCGGCACCTGGTTGTCTGAGGAGCTGCCGGGCACGGCGGCGCAGGCGCCGCTCCCCTTGTTGGTGATCGTCCGGGGGTCCCCTCCGGAGCCGGATATCCGGCCCGTCGCGGTGTCGATCGAGACCTGGGGGTACCACGGAAGGATCATGGTCGTGGCCGTGGGGAACGCCAGCGGGAGCCACACGTACGTGGAGTCGTTGACGTGCTTCGGGTCGGACCACACGCCCGCCCAGCGGTCTCCCATGTAGAGGAAGGAGGTGGTGTCGCTGCCTTCCACGGGCAGGACGAACGCCGTCTGCGAGTGGTGGCCGTTGTGGCTTCCGACGTCCTTCATGGGCGACCACGGTCCCGCCAGGCTGGTGGCGGTGGCGTACTTCTGCTGGTTGGGGTCCCAGTAGCTGGTCCCGGAGGTGAGCATGAAGTAGACGTCACCGCGCTTGAACAGGGCCGGTGACTCGCGGTGCTGGCCCGGCCAGGGGTTCGCCACCAGGTCCTTCACCTGTGTGTAGTCGTCGCTGAGCTCGTAGATGTGCAGGTCGGCGTTGTAGTTGGCCGAGGAGATCATGTAGGCCTTGCCGGCGGCCTTGTCCTCGTACACGGTGATGTCGCGGGACATGTGCTCGGCGCCGGAGGCGTCCTTCGGCCGGAAGGACCCCTTCCAGGTGTAGGGGCCGTCGATCGTGGAGGACACCGCCACGGCGGCGCGGGCCTCGGCGTAGGAGGCGTCGGCCTCCTTGTGCATCCACATGACGAACTGTTTGGTCTTCTCGTTGTAGAGGACCTTGGGCCGCTCGATCACGGCGGAACGTATCTCCGGGTCGGCCTCCTGCGTCAGGACGTGGCCGCGGGGCTCCCAGTTCTTCAGGTCCTTGGAGCGGTACGCGGAGACGTAGCGGAACTTGTTGTCGTCGCCGCGGTCCTCACCGAACCAGTAGTAGTAGTCGTCGACTTTGAGTACGCCGCCACCGTGCGCCTGCACCCCTTGTCCCGCGGTGTCCGGGAACTGGGTGCCGGGTTCGGTGGTGACGGGCGCCGCCAGCGCCGTCGGCGCCCCACCCAGAACGGGGAGGAGCAGGCTCAGGCCGACGAGGACGGATCTCACTCTTCGCATGCAGATCCTTGATGTCACCGCGCGTACGCAGGTACCCGGCACATGGAGAGTCCCGCTCTCCATGTGCACAGGAACCAACATTTCTGCGCGTGAACCAACAGCTTTTGAGCAGAGGCTGGCCCACGCATCACCTGAATGTCAACAGCTGGTAAACAAATTCGACATTCCGTGCATGATCAACGACCACAGCGTCACCTTCGGGGTAGGGCGCCCCGGGTCAGATCGTGGTCGCCAACGGGACGGAGATCTGCTTCAACCAGGCACCGGCCGCGAAGTCCCGGGCCTTGATGACGACGCGGTCGCGGTGCACCTCGACCTGGAGGCCCTGGTTGAAGACGCCGGGGACCGTGCTCTCGCCCCCTTGGCCGTTGTCGGCGAAGCCGGTCTGCACGGCCCCCGTGTTGATCACCGAGAACCCGTCCAGGTTCGCCGTCCCGGGCACGACGCGCCGCACGTACCAGTCGGACAGCGCCAGGTCCCAGTGCGTGTGTCCGCTGAACAGGAACACGTCGCGGTGGCGCCCCAGCAGCCCGAGGAGCGCGTTCGCCTGGAGGTAGTCGGTGGCGTAGAGCTTGTTCCGTGTGCCCGAGACCGTGTTGGGCAGGGGGTGGTGCGTGATCACCATGACCGGCTTGCGGCGTGCGCTCCAGTACCGCAGGCGCCCCTCCAGCCACCGCAACTGCGCCTCGCTCAGCCATACTTCGTCCCAGAGCTTCGGGTCGTGGTAGTGCATGTACCGCTCGGTGCCGATGGTCAGGACGGGGATGCCGCCGAAGGTGGTCTCGGCGTACACCGTGCCGCGCCCGGCGAACCGGTGGAAGCTGCGGAACAGGGAGTCCTCCGTGGCGCCGTTGGGCCAGGTGGCCAGGGAGAGCGTCTGCGGATCGGCGTACTTGGGTACGTAGAACTCGTGGTTTCCGATGGCCCACGCGACCTCGCGCGGGCGCGGGCCCCGTTCCAGTACCTGCCGTACCGCCGCGTATTCGAAGTCGTAGCCGCGCGGAGTGATGTCGCCGGCGACCGCGAGCCCCGAGCCGTGCGGGGCGGTGGCCCGGATGTCGCGCAGGGCGACGGCGAAGTCCCCCAGGTCGCCCTGGATGTCGCTGATGACGTTGAACGTGGACAGCGGCGCGGTGGGGGCGTGGCCGAGCGGCTGCGCCGCGGCGGGCGACGGGGTCGCGGTGCCGAGGGCGACGGCGCCGGCCGCCGCGGTGATCAGAGACCTGCGTTTCATGGTGGCAGCCCTTCCGGGGGGTGTGGGGCGCGATCGAGCGACCCGTGGGCGAGACGCCACATGTTTACGCAACCAAAGCGGCCGGCACGTGAATGACGGGCAACGCTTCCCCCGACCCGGCACCGCCGGTGATGGGCCGCAGGGTCCGCCACCGGCCGTGCGTGCCGCGCCGTCGGTACTACCCGCCCGCCGGGTCCGTGCGGAAGGTCCAGGACTGGTTGCGTCCCGTGTTGGGCCGGTAGGTGCCGACCGGGGCGCCGTCGGCGGTGGAAGCGCCGGTGACGTCGAGGAGGGTGCCGGTCGCTCTGTTGATCAAGGTGTGGTGCCCGTCTCCGGAGGTGGACAGCATCCACTGCTGCTGCGCGGAGGGTTCCGGAGGAAGCAGCGTGAGCGCGCCGTCGGCGACGGCGAGGGACCGCCCGCTGCCCGCGTTCGTCACCCGGTACGAGGCCGTGCTGCTCCAGTCGCCGGGCGCCGACCTGGTGAAGGTCCACTGCTGCGCGGCGTCGGACCGGTTCGGGGGGCGCTGGACCACGGCGCCGCCGGCCCCGGCCGGGGCGGCCGTGAGGGCCAGACCGCTGTGGTCGTTGACGAGGAGCCGGGGACCGGCGCCGGGGGCCGCCTGCTCGGGATCGACGCCGGACGCGCCCGGTACGACGAGGGTCGTGACCGAGTGGGGGGCGAGGGTCACGGTGACGCGTTTGCCGGTAACGGCGACGTCGGCCTCCCGGTGGACGTTGCGGGTCGCGTCCGTGGTGTAGCGCTGGACCGGCGCGGAGGAGACCTCCCGGAAGCCGGTGAGGTCCAGGGCGATCGTCCGTGCCGAACCCGTGGGGTTGGCGTGCACCACGACCGCACCCTGCCCGCCGGGACGCATGGCGGCCAGGGTGTGGTCGTCGTCCGAGCCGATGACGCGGGAGCCGGGCCTGATGAACCGGCTGTACTGGGCCATCGCCCAGTACTTCTTGTTCTTGCGCAGCGGCTCCGTCCCGGCGTGGGCCGGTGTGAAGTCGGTCTGGATCAGACCCCAGTTGGAGTCCTCGTGGGCCGGGGTCATGTTCTCGTAGTCCTCGACGGCCTGCCACAGCACCCAGGCCCGTGGTTCGAGCTGCGTGAGGTCGTCGGTGATGCGCTCGGCGAGGTCGAGGGCCGGGCTCATGTCGGTGAAGCTCTGCGGGACGGTGCCGCCGAGGTCCACCTCCGACATCCACAGAGTCGTGTGCGCGCCCTTGGCGATGTCCCGTGCCCCGCTGCGCCCGTTCGTCCCGTAGGTGTGGGTGTTGAGCCGTCCGACGGCGGCGCGGACGGTGCTGCCGTAACTGTCCCAGTTGGCACGGAACAGGTCCGGGTCCGTCTCGTCCATCGCCGCGATCGGCGTGCGCATCCCGCTGCGGTCCAGCTCGGCGCGCAGGGCCGTGATCATGCGGGCCTGGGATTCGGGGGCCCAGTGGGAGCCTTCCTGGAGTCCGCCCGCGCGCCAGTAGGCGGTGCCCGGTTCGTTGACGGGCGAGACGGAGGCGAAGGTGACGCCCGTGCTGTTCTGCACGCGCTGCAGGGCTCCGGCCAGGTAGGCGGCGAAGCGCTCGTACTGATCGGAACGGAGGTTGTCGTCCATGGGGTTCACCGCCCCGCTCACACGCCCACTGCGGGTCATGAAGTAAGGCGGTGAGTTCGAGAACGCCTCGAAGGTGTCGGCGCCCCGGGCCCTGGCGGCCCTGAGCCACCAGCGCTGGTTGCCGTCGGCGTACGGGTCCCAGTGATCGGGGTTGTCCGGGTCCCACCCGTCGGGCGCCTGCGGGCCGGGCCGGCTCCAGTGGCCGGGTACGGCTGCACCGGCACGCATGTAGGGCACGGTCTCGGGGCTGTCACCGCCGCCGATGTTGTAGCGGGCGATGGTGAGGCCGAGCCCTTCGGCGCCGTAGAGGGCGTCGGCGAGCCGATTGCGCTGGGCGTCGGGCCAGCCGCCCGTGACGTTGGCGAACCAGGCGAGCGCCGTGCCCCACCCCTCGAACGGCGCCTGCTGGTAACCGGGATCGAGGCGGACGGGCAAGGCTGCCGACTGGGCGGGGGCGGCAGCGGCCGGAGGTAATGCCGCACCGCCGACGAGGAGTGCAGTGGCGGCCGCGAGCGGGGCGGCGAGGGCGGTGAGCCTGTGGCGACGGGTGGCGCGCGGGGGTGTTCTTCTGGTGCCGAGCACAGCTGGTCTCCTGTCGTGAGCAGGTGCGGGTGCGGGTGCAGGTGCAGGGGAAAGGAAGGGAGCGCGCGGACTGCGCCGCGCCGTGGCCGGGCGGACGCGTGAGAGGGCCGCCTCTCAGATGATGTTTACGTAAACATCATCTGGTGGGGGAGAGTGTCGAAGCGGTGGGCAGGCGTGTCAAGAGAACCGGCGAGTAGCGTGGGGCGCGCCCCCTCGGTGCGCAGCGCTAACATCCGTACGGAGTGCACCCACGCAGTCAGCCTGGAGCAGGGGTTCGGAGGTCCGGTTCACATGCCGCGCGAGGTCGGAGCAAGATCACCGAGGTCCCGTCCGCTGCGCCAGTCACCCTCCATGGCCGATGTCGCCGCGATGGCGGGGGTCTCGTCGCAGACGGTCTCCCGCGTGGCCAACAACCGGGAGAACGTCGACGCGTCCACCCGCGAGCGGGTGCTGGCCGCGATGAAGATGCTCGGGTACCGGCCCAACACGGCCGCCCGGGCGCTGGTCACCGGGCGGTTCGGCACGCTGGGCGTCATCAGCTTCGACATCAGTGCCTACGGCAACGCCAGGACCTTCGCCGCCATCTCCGACGCCGCCCGCGAAGCCGACCTGTTCGTGAACTTCATGGGGGCCCGGGCACAGACCGGAGCCGCCGTGCGCCAGGCGTTCCAGCAGCTGATGGTGCAGTCGGTGGACGGCATCATCCTCATCGAGTCGCAGATCCTGGACACCCCCGAACTGCGGCTGCCGTCCGCCGTCCCCGTGGTCTTCGCCGACGGGGACACCGGCCACCGCTACGCCAACGTCGACATCGACCAGGCCGAGGGCACCCGCAGCGTGGTGGCCCACCTGCTGGGGCTCGGCCACCGTACGGTCTGGCACGTCGCGGGGCCCCGGGACTCCTACGCGGCGCGCCGCCGGGCCGAGGCGTGGCACCGCTCGCTCAAGGACGCGGGAACCGTCGTACCACCGCTGCTCTACGGTGACTGGTCCGCGGCCTCGGGGTACCGCGCGGGGCGTGAGCTGGCCGCCCGCCCGGAAGTGACCGCGATCTTCGCCGCCAACGACCAGATGGCCCTCGGCGTCATGCGCGCCCTGCAGGAGGCGGGCCGGCGCGTGCCGCAGGACGTGAGCGTGACCGGATTCGACGACGTGCCCGAGGCCGCGTTCTTCCCCGCCCCCCTCACCACCGTCCGGCAGGACTTCGACGCCGTGGGCCGCCACTGCGTCACCCTGCTCCTCGACCAGATCGGCGGCGGGACGGGAAGCCCGCGCCAGGCGTCGGTGGCGCCCGTCCTGGTCGTGCGCGAGAGTACGGCGGCCCCGGCCGGCTGAGCGGCCGGGCGCCGGGGCCGCTCCGCTCTCAGGACGTCCGGGCCTTCGCCTCCCTGGCGGCACGGCGCCCCGCCGCCACGGTCCCGAAGGTCTCGCGGTCGTCCAGGAAGCCCTCCAGCGCGAAGGTGGCGGCTCCGAGGCTCACCGGGTTGTCCGGCACGGTGCTCCGCTGGAAGGTGAGCGCCTGGAGCGTCGCCGGTAGCGCGTGCGCCGCGATGACGTCGCGGGTCTGCCGCAGCAGCGGCTCGCCGAGCCGGTCCGCCACCCAGCCGCCCAGCACCAGGGCCTGCGGATTGAACAGGTTGAGGAGATCGGCCGCGGCTTCTCCCAGGTAGCGGGCGGTGCGCGCCACGGTTTCGGTGGCCACGGCGTCACCCTGCGCCGCGGCGCGGGCGACCTTGGTGGTGACGGCGTCCTCGTCGGGGTCCAGGAGGGGACTTTCCGCGTCCAGTTCCCGAACGGTGCGGGCGATACCGCGGGTGCTGACGTAGGCCTCGACGCAGCCCTGCCTGCCGCACCTGCACTCCCGGCCGCCGCGGACCAGGCAGGTGTGACCCCACTCCCCGGCGCTGTTGGTCGCGCCCCGGTAGAGCGCTCCGTCGACCGCGATGCCCGCGCCGACGCCGGCCCGGAGGGTGAGTACGACGAGGTCGTCGACCTCGCGTCCGGCGCCGAACCACATCTCTGCGACCGTGCTCGCCTTGAGCGGGTTGTCCAGGTACAGGGGCATCGGCAGGCGCTCGGAGAGGAGTGAGCGCAGGGGCACGTCGCGCCAGGACCAGTAGGGCGAGAACACGGACACGCCGCCCTCGCGTTCCACCAGGCCGGGAACGCTGACCCCCGCGCCGAGGATGCGCGGGGCGGCGCCCGTGACGTCCGAGAGGCCTTCGACCCCCGCCACGATGGCGTCGACCACGTCGTCCGGCCGGACGTCGGCCTGCGGCAGCGGCAGCCGCACGCTGCGCAGCACCGTCAGTGCCAGGTCGAACAGCTCGACCTGCACGGACGTCTCCGCCACGTCGATCCCGACCAGCGCCCCGCGCTCCGCGTTGACCGCGAGGCGGGCCCGCGGGCGGCCGCCCTTGGAGTCCTCGTGGCCGGCCTCGCGGAGGACTCCCGCCTCCAGCAGTTCGGCGACGAGGTTGGCCACGGTCGCGAAGGACAGGCCGGTCGCCGCGGCGACCTCCTGCCGGCTCACCGGGCCGGGGGCGGCGAAAACGCACCGCAGCGCGTCGAACCGGTTGCGGCGGCGGATGTCCTGGGCGGTGCGTTTCGCCATGGGGTGCGTCCTTCCGTGTCGTGGCAGAGGCTGCGTCCTGTTCGGGCCGAGCTTATTCCATGCGTTGGACGATGTGTATTTACATGGGTTAGAAGAACTCCTAGAGTTTGGCCCCACGAGAGAGGAAACGACACCATGCACCTGACCGCACTGCCGTGCGCGCCCGTTCCGGGACGACTCACCGAGGGACCCGTCTGGCACGCCGCACGCGGTGACCTGCTGTGGGTGGACATCACGGCGGGCCTCGTCCACCGTGCCCCTCTGGTGGCTCGCGACGACGACAGCGGTCTGCCGGACCTCGGGCCCAGGACGACCCTCAGCCTCGACCGGCCCGTCGGAGCGGTCGCGCCCTGCGCCTCCGGCGGGCTCCTCGCAGCCGCCGGAACGTCCTTCCTGCGGGTCGACGATGCCGGGGCGGCCACGGAGTTCGCCGCCCCCGCCGTCCCCGACGACGGCACGCCGCGACGGTTCAACGACGCCAAGTGCGACCCGAGCGGCCGACTGCTCGCCGGCACCATGGCGTACGACACGACCCCGGGCGCGGGCACCCTCTACCGCCTCGACCCCGACGGCACCGTGACGACCGTATTGAGCCCGGTCACCATCTCCAACGGCCTCGGCTGGAGCCCCGACGGCCGGCTGCTCTACTACGCGGACAGCCCGACGCACCGTGTCGACGTCTTCGACCACGACCCCGTTACCGGAGCCCTCTCGGGCCGCCGCCCGTTCGCCGACACCGGTCCCGCCGGCATGCCGGACGGCCTGGCCGTCGACACCGAGGGCCGGGTCTGGGTGGCGGTGTGGGGAGCCGGGCAGGTCAGGGGCTACACCCCCGACGGCGCACTCCACACCGTCGTGACGGTCCCCGCCTCACAGGTGTCCAGCTGTGCCTTCGCCGGCCCGGCCCTGGACCTCCTGATCATCACCACCGCGGCCGACGGGCTCACGGCCGCGCAACTCGCGGCCGAGCCGCACGCCGGCCGGATCTTCATCTGCCGGCCCGGCGCCACCGGCCTGCCGGTCACGCCCTTCGCCGACGACCCGGCGCAGTTCCCCGGGTCCTCCACCACCTCATACGACCCCCGAGGTTCCGCATGACGACCGACCCCCTGGTTCCCGCACTCGCCGTCGCACCCGTGATAGCGATCCTGCGCTCCCAGTCGCCCCGCCACTTCGCCGCCACGGCCGACGCCCTTTACGCATCGGGCATCCGGGCCATGGAGTTCACCCTCACCACACCGGGCGTCCTGCACGCGTTGCGCGAGTACGCCGAGTCCAAGCCGGCCGGTACCGCCCTGGGCGCGGGCACCGTCATGACCCCGTCCGACGCGATGCGCGCCGTGGAAGCCGGCGCCACCTACCTCATCACGCCGGCCACCTGCCTGGACGTCATCAGAGAGGCCCGCCGCCTCGGAGTCCCGGTGCTCCCCGGCGCCCTGACGCCGAGCGAGATCGTGGCGGCGTGGCGGGAGGGCGCCACGATGGTCAAGCTCTTCCCCGCCTCGGTCGGCGGACCGGAGTACCTGCGGGCCGTCCGGGCACCCCTGCCGCACGTCCCTCTCGTCCCCACCGGAGGGATCGACCTCGACCAGGCCCCCGCCTATTTCGCCGCCGGCGCGAGCGCGCTGGGCATGGGCGGCCCGCTGATCGGGGACGCCTGCGAAGGTGGTGACCTGGACGCGCTCCGGGAGCGCGCCGCCATCCTGCTGGACGGCATCCGCTCATGACCGCGCTCGTCACCCTCGGGGAAGCCATGGCCGTCCTGGCCGCCGACCGGGCCGGTCCGCTCGCCTCCGGCAGCGCCCTCCGCCTGGGGTTCGCGGGGGCCGAGGCCACGGTCGCCATCGGCGTCGGCCGCCTCGGCCACACGGCGTCCTGGACCGGGCGGGTCGGGGCCGACAGCGCCGGCACGATGATCCTCGACGGATTGCGCGGTGAGGCCGTCGACGTCAGCCGCGCACGCGTCGACGACGCCGCACCGACCGGACTCATGCTGCGCGAGCGCCGCACACCCGACCACACCCGTGTCACCTACTACCGGCGCGGACTCGCCGGCGCCCGCCTGGCCCCCGAGGACATCGACCCGGAACTCGTCGCCCGGGCCCGCGTCCTGCACGTCACCGGTATCACCCCCGCCCTCGGCGACGGGCCGCGGGCCGCCGTACGACGGGCCGTCGAGCTCGCCCGCGCCGCCGGCGTCACCGTCAGCCTGGACCTCAACTACCGGGCCCGGCTGTGGACCCGGGACGAGGCCGCGGCCGAACTGACCCACCTCGTCAGCCGCGCGGACATCGTGTTCGCCGGTCCCGACGAGGCCTCGCTGCTCGTTCCCGAGTCCGACCCCGCCACCATGGCGCGCACCCTGCTCGACCTGGGCCCGCGCGAAGCGGTCCTGAAACTCGGCGCCCGAGGGGCCGTTGCGGTCACGCGCGGCGGCGAGGCCGTCCAGGACATCGTGCCGGTCACCCCGGTGGATCCGATCGGCGCGGGCGACGCCTTCGTCGCCGGATACCTCGCCGGACTCCTCGACGGCAGCGACCTCCCTGGCCGGCTCCTGCTCGCCGCGACGTGCGGGGCCTTCGCGGTGGCGGCGCCCGGCGACTGGGAGGGCCTGCCGCGGCGCGCCGAACTGGACCTGCTCCACGGAGCGGACGTCACTCGCTGACCGGTACGTCCCGGCCGCCCCCATCACCACTCGACGCCACCCCCACCCACTCCACCCACTCCACCCACGAAAGACCAGCCATGAACCGATTCACAGGGCGAACCGCCGTCGTCACCGGCGCCTCGTCCGGCATCGGCGCCGCCAGCGCCGTACGTCTGGCCGCCGAAGGGGCCGCCGTCGTCCTCGCCGACATAGACGAGGCAGCGGGCACCGCACTCGCGCGGAAGATCCGCGACGACGGCGGACTCGCGGAGTTCGTGCCGTGCGACGTGTCTTCCGAAGCGCAGTGGCGCAGCCTGAAGGTCCGCACGCACATGCTGTTCGGCCCGGTGGCCATCGTGCACAGCAACGCCTTCACCCACACGCCCGCGCCCGCCCACGAACTGCCCGGCAGCGACTGGGACCGTGACATGGCCGTCAACCTCAAGGCGCCCTACCTGGCCGTACGGACCTTCCTCGACGACCTGCGCGCCGCCCGCGGCTCCTTCGTCGCCACGTCCAGCGTGCACGCGCTGTGCAGCCTGCCGGGCTATCCGGCCTACGCCGCGGCGAAGGGAGGCATGTGCGCGCTCGTCCGCCAGCTCGCGGTCGAGTACGGGCCGGAGGTGCGGTTCAACTCCGTACTGCCCGGTCCCATCCTCACCGAGAACTGGCAGGACGTGGACGAGGAGGGCCGCCAGCTCTCCGCCCGTGCCACAGCTCTGGGACGGCTGGGCCACCCCGACGAAGTGGCTGCCGCCGTCGCCTTCCTCGCGTCCGACGACGCCTCGTACATCACCGGCACGAACCTGACCGTGGACGGCGGCTGGGCCGTGAAGAAGGAGTCCAAGTGAAGATCACCTCCCTGCGGACCTACCTGGTCGCCCCCCGCTGGTGCTTTCTGCGCGTGGACACCGACGAGGGCATCACGGGCTGGGGCGAGCCGGTCGTCGAGGGCCGTGCGCACACCGTCGCGGCCGCCGTCGAGGAACTGTCCGACTACCTCGTGGGCCAGGACCCGATGCGTATCGAGGACCACTGGCAGGTCCTGACCAAGGGCGGCTTCTACCGCGGCGGCCCCGTCCTGTCCAGCGCGGTCGCCGGCATCGATCAGGCACTGTGGGACATCGCGGGCAAGGCGCTGGGCGTGCCGGTGTGGCAGCTGCTCGGCGGCAACGTCCGCGACCGGGCACGGGTGTACAGCTGGATCGGCGGCGACCGGCCGACCGACGTCGCGCAGCAGGCCGCCGCCCGCAAGGCCGAGGGCTTCACGGCCATCAAGATGAACGCCTCGCCCCAGCTGGAACTGATCGATACGCCGCGGGCCGTCCGCGACATCGTCGAACGGGTGGAGAGCGTCCGCGCGGAGGTCGGCGACGGTTTCGACATCGCCGTGGACTTCCACGGCCGCCTCACGCTCCCCATGACGCGGCGGGTGCTTCCCCTCCTGGAGCCGTACCTGCCGTTCTTCGTCGAGGAACCGGTGGTTCCCGAGATGAGCGCCCACATCGGCGAGGTCGTGCGCTCCACCAGCATCCCCATCGCCACCGGAGAACGGCTCTACTCCCGGTGGGACTTCAAGCCGGTGCTCCAGCAGGGGATCGCCGTGGCCCAGCCCGACCTCTCGCACGCCGGTGGGATCTCGGAGGTGCGGCGCATCGCGGCGATGGCGGAGGCCCACGACGTTTCCCTGGCGCCGCACTGCCCGCTCGGCCCGATCGCGCTGGCCGCCTGCCTCCAGGTTGGCTTCGCGACACCCAACCTGCTGATCCAGGAGCAGAGCCTCGGGATCCACTACAACGCCGGGTCGGACCTGCTGGACTACCTCACCGACCGGTCCGTCTTCCGCTACGAGGATGGCCACGTCGCCCTGCTCACCGCACCGGGGCTGGGCATCGACGTCGACGAGAAGGCCGTCGAACGCGCCGCCGAGACGGGCCATCGCTGGCGCAACCCGGTGTGGCGACGGGGCGACGGCTCCCTCGCCGAATGGTGACGCGTTGCGCCCCCGCGCGGTACGGGCACGGCAGCGGGCCCGGCGTCAGGAGGTCAAGGACTCCAGCCGCCGCCGAGTGGCCGGGCCGTAGACCCCCTGCGGGTCGCCACGGACGCCGTACTCCGCCTGGAAATACCGCACCGCGTTGTCGAGGTGCCGGTCGAAACGGCCCCGCTGGGGCAGGGCCCACAACCCCAGCTGCCCGAGGCGCCGCTGCAGATCGACGACCTGGGGGCCCGTGTCGTGCCGGCGCAGCGTCGGCTTGTCCACGGGCGCCGTCGGCGGCGCGGGGGAGGGCGGCACGGTGCTCGGACTGCCGGATTGCTGTCCGGCGGCCGGTGCTGCGTAAGCACCGGCGGATGTGCCCATGGCGGGCGCGGACGGTGTACGCGCCGGGCTGTTCCCGGTCGTCGGCGGGGTGCGCCGGGGAGGGCTCGGGAGCGGTCCGGGGGACCGGGACGCCTCGGGCGACGTGCCCGGTTCGTCCTCCCCGTCGAGTACGTCGAGCCGGCTCGCGGGGGCCTGCGCCGTCGCCTCCCCGCTGTCCTGGCTCCGGGCGAAGGCGTACGTACCCGCGATGGCCGCGGAGCCGATCAGGGTGGCCAGGGCCGCGGTGACGCGCAGCGGCCGACGCTGCTTCGCGGGCCGGTGCGCCCGGTGACCCGCCGGCCTGCTCATGACAATGGGCTGGCCGACGTCACCGCCGGGCGGTGGGCCGCTCTCGTACGCGGCCTGCGCCGCGACCCACGACACCGTGGCGGTGTCCATGGTGCTCGGTGCGCCCCCCGGCGCGGGCTCGTGCGGGGCGATGTACGGCCTGACCCAGTCGCGGTCGAACTGTGCCGGGGCAGCGGTCCGGCCTGCGCTCGCGTCGTGGTGCGCGATGCCGCAGGCGCAGCGCAAGAGGTCACCGCATCGGGGGCAGAAAGGGGTGCTCACCAAACTCCAGTCGGCTGTTCCGGTTAATGCAGAATGGGCCCTCGGCGTGCCACGTCGTACCGCTCTTGAATTGCCGGGCCCGTATGTCGAGGGTGTCCTGATGGTCGTCCGCTGCGGGACAACCGTGGGGTGAAGGAGGGAGTGAACGGTGAATCTACTGCGTGCGGAGCTCTTGAATCCAGTCCAGTCGGGGCCCAGTTGATAACGATCGGCTAAACGTCCGACCCGGTGCTGCCCAGGGCCCTCTCCCTGGAAGTGCACGCCGTGCCGATGTCTTGAACTGTTCGAACTTCTGTCAATAGGGCGGGTCGGCACCTCCTATGTCCGCCTTGGGTGATCGGCGGGTACCGGGGCCGATCGTGCAAGATCTTCGGTGTTGACTTCCTTGCGCGTGTGTCTGATTCTGTTCGGTGCAAGGGTGTTGCGGCTGCCCTTGTCGAGGCGCGCCGACCGGAGGGCTCTCCCCGGTGGCGACCGTGCGCTATCCGCCGACGGTGGGCGAAATCGAGACCGGACCTCTCCGTGCAGGGAGAATTCCGGTGGCTCGCCCTGCCCGGATTAAAACACGTCCGCATTTTCGAGGACGTTTCTGGAATTCTCGCTGGAAAGAACTATCGACGGGCATGTCGTGTCCTGAACAATAGGGCGACTTTCCCTCCCACCCAGGATGTCCCACGTGTCGACGAACCATCCCTCTGCTGTGGGTCGAATGACCGACCAACAACTGTGTGACACCATCCGCACCGCGGACCCGGCCGCCCCGTCGGCCGAGACCGAGTTGCGCGGACGCCATGGCCCGAGGGTCTCCGCCTTCGCGCGAACGGTCTGCGGCGACCTGCTGGCGGCCCGGCGCGCCGCGGACCGCGCGACGGAGCAGTTCCTCGACCGGCTGGCCGCCACGACCGACGCCCTGGACCAGCCCCCTCGCCTGGCGTTGCTGGCGCTGGTGTCCGCGTCCGCATCCCCCGCACCGCCCGGGCCCTCCGGGGCGGGATCCGTTCCGCTGGACCCGGGGCTCCAGTCGTTCGTCCGCAAGGGATTCGTCACCCTGTCGCCGCGCACGCAGTCCGTCCTGTGGCACTCCGTGGTCGAAAGGGAGCCGGACGAGGATGTCGCGACGATCACCGGCGATCGGCCCGAGGTCGTACCGGACCTGGCTCACCGGGCATTGGTCGCGTGCCGTGACGCCTTCCTGCGCGTCCACCTTCAGGCGCGACCGACCCCGCACTGTCCCGCGTACGCACGCATGCTGGACGCCGCCGCGGGGCGCGCCGACGTGCGGGAGAACCCCGACCTGACGCGCCATGTCGACGGATGCCCCGGGTGCGCGGCCGCTCTGCGTGGCCTGGTCGCCCTCTGCGACACCCCTGGCCCGTTGCTGGCCGGCTCCCTGCTGGGTCCTGCCGGCCCGCTCTACCTCTCCGCGGCGACCCGTACGGACCAGGACTCGGACACCGAGGACACGCTGTCCCTCCCGGTCATGACCGCGACGGGGGTCACGGGCGGGTCGGAGCCGACCGCTGGCGACCGGAAACCGTCCTTCTTCGTACGGAGGCCGGCCGGGCGGATTTCCCTGGCTGTCGCGGCGGCCCTGATCACGACGACGGCGCTGGCCGTCGTCGTCCCGACGGCCTGGGGGCCCGAAGCGCCCGCCACGGCTCAGGGGCAGCCACCGCGAGTGCACGTCGAGGCCGGCGCGGGGGCGCCGGCCCCGTCGGCGAGCAGGTCGCGGCCCTCCGCATCCGCCTCACCCACTCGTTCCCCCAGCGCGTCGCCGTCCGCGACGGGCCCGTCGCCCAGTGACGGGCCCACGCCCAGCCCCACACCGGGCACGGAGGCTGCGACGGCCGATCCTGTTCAACCCTTCAGGGCCTCGTCGTTCGTTCCGGCCGTCAATTCCGCCACCGGTCTGTGCCTGGACGTCCGCGGCGGCACCTTTGCCAACGGTGTCGACGTGATCACCGCACGCTGCCGTGCCGGAGCGCCGGTCCAGCAGTGGCGCCTGGACGAAAGGGGACTCCTTCGCAATGCCGCCAATCCGAGCTACTGCATGGACGCACGTGGTTCCGCGGGGGACGGCGTGGGCATCTGGTCGTGCTCGGCAATCGGCGGGGCCGAGGGGAACAACCTGGTGTTCTCCACCGATGCGACAGGACGCATCAAGCCTCGGATCGCACCCGGCTACGCCGTGACGTCCGGGAGTGGTGAGCCCGGAGCACCCGTCACCTTCGGCCGCACGGGCCCGGCGGCCGAGCAGCGCTGGAACGAGCCCACCGGGCAATCACCCTCGAGCCATTAGTCAAACAGATTCAGACATGTTCCGATAGGAATCAACAGAGCGGGGCCCGTCCTGGTCCAGGCCTGCGGCGGGCTGCGCCGGGCGGCCTCCCGCCCTGCACCTTTGATGGTCTCGCCCGGCGGGCCGCTGTTGAGGAGGCCCCGCTGCGCTGTGGCATCCCTGGAGGTCACAGGGGTGCATCAATCCGAAACCCTCGGTTCACACTGTTGACTTATGGCGGAAACGGCGCTTTTCTCTGTTGCATCAAGTTTGAAAACGGCCGACTGTGGCGGATTCCCCAGTGAGGGCTCCCCCGCCGGGGACTCGTCGGCCGAGGCCGGACTCCTCTCCCTGCGAGTCTCCAGGGACCTGTAGCCCCGGGCGGCGCTCACGACGGCGGCCGGACCCCCACCCCATCGCACGTGCCCCACTGGTCGCCCGGTGCGACCCGTTCAAGCAAAGGGATCGACATGCTCACTCACCACCACCGCCGTCCGGTAGCGGCCGCGGCCCTGGGCCTGGCCACGATGCTCGTCCTGTCCTCGTGTTCCAGCGGTCAGGAGACGACGGGCGGCACCGCGGACGTCGGCAAGGTCGACGGGAAGATCTCCCTGACCTATCTGCAGAAGCAGGGCGACCAGGAGTACTTCATCGGCGAGGCCGCCGGCGCGAAGGCGAAGGCGAGTGAGCTCGGTATCGACCTGAAGGTGGTGAACCTGGGCAACGACGCGAACAAGACGGTGAGCGAGGCCCAGGCGGCCATCTCGCAGAAGAGCAACGGGCTGATCGTGGTCGTTCCCGACCCGGCCGTGGGCCCGCAGGTCGTACAGCTGGCGAAGACCGGCAAGGTGGCCCTCCTGACCTCGGACGACCAGATCTGCAGCACCGGCCCGGACCCCTCCGCCTGCGGCGCCGACGACCTGGTGCCCCGCATCGGCTTCAGCGGTGAGCAGATGGGCGGCGAGGTCGGCAAGCGGGCCGCCGAGGAGTTCAAGAAGGCCGGCTGGAACCCGGCGGAGACGCGGACCATATCGGCCTGGAAGCAGGACGTCACCGTGTGCACCGACCGTGTCAACGCCTCGAAGAAGGCGTTCGCGGAGGCCGCGGGCGCGCCGGTGCAGAACATCGACGTGCCGACGGACAACTCCCCGACGGGCGCGCAGGACAAGATCGCCGCGACGATCACCGCCAACGCCTCCGTGAAGCACTGGGTGGTCTGGGGCTGCAACGACGAGAACGTCCAGGGCGGGGTCACCGCCCTGGAGAACGCCGGCTTCACGGCCGACAACGTGATCGGCGTCGGCCTCGGCGCCTACCTCGCCTGCAAGAACTGGAGCTCCGGCAAGCCGTCCGGGATGAAGGCCGCGCTCTTCATCAACGGCCGGGACGTCGGCGCCCTGGCGGTGCAGACCATCTTCGACAAGCTCAAGAACGGCAAGGACTTCCCGAAGGAGGCCTTCGCCCCGACCAAGATGGTCGACGCCTCCAACTGGAAGGACGCGGGAGTCACCTGCGGCTGAGCCCGCGCCCGCGGCCAGGACGGGTACGGCCCGCCGCAGCGGCGGCCGTACCCGCCACCCGTCCAGACCACCACCACCGCCGCCGCCGCCCAGCAGCGTCGCCGGCACGAACGCCCCACGTAACCCCAGCTTGCGAGGCCCCCATGACCACAGCCGGTACAGAGCCACCCGCCCCCGCCCATGATCCCGGTGAAGAGATCTCCGTCGAGAACATCACCAAACGGTTCGGTGCGGTACAGGCGCTCAGCGGCGTCACGCTCGCCTTCCCCCGGGGTCGGGTGACCGCCCTCATGGGGGAGAACGGCGCCGGCAAGTCGACCCTGCTGAAGATCCTCACCGGTGACCACCAGCCCACCGAGGGGAGCATCCTCTGGGACGGGCGCCCGCGGACCCTGTCGTCACCGCACGACGCCCACAAGGCCGGGATCCGCATCATCCCGCAGGAGCCCGAGATCATCCCGCACGTCTCGGTCGCCGAGAACGTGTACGCGGGGGCCCTGCCGCGCACCGCCCTGCGCCGCCTCGACCGGGCGGAGCTGCGCCGCCGCATCACCGCGGACCTGGCCCGGCTCGGATTCGAGAAGGTCATCCACCCCGATCAACTGGGATCCGAACTCACCCCCGCACAACGCCAGTTGGTGGAGATCCTGCGGGCACTGACCGGCGAGGCCAAGGTCATCGCCTTCGACGAGCCCACCTCCTCCCTCTCCGAGAACGAGGTCGAAGCCCTTTTCGGCCTGATCGACCGGCTCCGGCAGCAGGGCATCGCCGTCATCTACGTCTCCCACCGCATGAAGGAGATCTTCCGCCTCGCCGACCGCATCGCCGTCCTGCGCGACGGCACGGTCGCCGGCGTGCTGGAGGCCCGCGACACCAACGAGGGTGAGGTCGTCCGCCTGATGGTGGGCCGCGACCTGTCCTCTCTGTTCGTGCGGCAGGACGTCGCCCGCGACGAGGTGGTCCTGCAGCTGGAGGGCGTCACCACGGACGACGTCAGCGATATCGACCTCCACGTCCGTTCCGGCGAGGTGGTCGCCCTGGCCGGGCTCATGGGAGCCGGGCGGTCCGAGTTGGCCCTCGCCCTCGCCGGCGACCGGCCCATCCGTTCGGGTCGTGTCTCCGTGAACGGTCGCCCCCTGCGTCTGCGCAGCCCCCGGGACGCGATCCGCGCGAGCATCGGGCTCGCCCCCGAGGAGCGCAAGGCCCAGGCGCTGTTCCTCCACCGCTCCATCCGGGACAACACTTCCCTGGTCAGCCTGGACCGGCTGCGCCGCTGGCGCTTCGTCCAGAGCCGCCAGGAGAAGGCGGTGGCGCAGGACTTCTCCGACAGGCTCCGCGTGCGCACCCCCTCGATCGAGCACGAAGTGCGCAAACTGTCCGGCGGCAACCAGCAGAAGGTCGTGCTCGCCCGCTGGCTGCTGCGCAAGCCCAAAGTCCTGATCCTGGACGAGCCGACGCGCGGGATCGACATCGGTGCCAAGGCCGAGATCTACCGCATCATCGCCGACCTCGCCCGGGAGGGGGTCGCCCTGCTGGTGATCTCCTCCGAACTCCCCGAGGTCCTGGGGCTCGCCGACCGGATCGTCGTGATGCAGAACGGTCGCATCACCGGCGAACTGGGCCGCTCGGAAGCCACCGAGGAAGCCATCCTCAACCTCGCCATGGCAGACGACCTCGCCCCCGTCGCATCCGACCGACCGCACACCGACTCCGCCGATGGAGACGCTCGATGACCACCACCCAGACGCCGGCCACCACCGAGAACCTCCCCGCTCCGGCGCGGAAGACCGGGGGAGCCCTGCTCTCCTCGCTGGGCGGGCAGAACCTCAGCCTGATCGGCGCCCTCGTCCTCGTCCTGGCCCTGTTCGGGTTCCTCAACGACAACTACCTCAGCCTCGCCAACATTCAGGTCATCGGCGAGGCGGTGACGATCACGGGGCTGCTCGCCATCGTCCAGACGGTCGTGATCATCTGCGGCGGCCTCGACATATCCGTCGGCTCCCAGGCAGGCCTGGCCTCGGTCGTGAGCGCCATGGTCTTCACGTCCGGCGGATCCAACCCCTACCTCGGTATGGCCGCCGCGATCGGCATCGGCATCCTCGTCGGCGTGGTCAACGGCGTCGCCATCGTCTACGGCCGGGTCAACCCCACCATCGCGACGCTCGCGGGCCTGGCCGCCTACAAGGGCGTGGCCCAGCTCGTCTCCGACGGCCGCGCGCAGGGCTACGTCCTCAACGACCCGCTCTTCGTCTTCCTTGGCCGGGGGAAGATCGCCGGGGTGCCGGTGATGATCTGGATCCTGGTCGTCGTGGCGCTGGCGGTGCACGTCATGCTGAAGTACACGGACATCGGCCGCAACATCTATGCCATCGGCGGCAACGACACCGCCGCACGCCTGGCGGGCATCAACATCAACAAGTACCTGGTGGCCGTCTACGCGCTCATCGGCGTGGTCGCGGCGGTCGCGGGCATCCTCCTGACCGCGCGGACCGGATCGGGACAGCCCGTCTCGGGAAGTGAGGGCCTCGAACTCAAGGCCATCACGGCGGCGGCACTGGGTGGCTGCGCGCTCAAGGGCGGCAAGGGCGGCATCGGCGGCACGCTCCTGGCGGTGGCGCTGCTCGGCGCGCTGGAGAACGGCCTGACCGTCGAGGGCATCAACACCTTCTGGCAGAACGTCGCCCAGGGCGCCCTCCTCGTCGCCGCCGTCGTCATCCAGCAGCGCCGCAGCGGCGAACGAGCCGTCGGCCTGCCCCACTGACGCGGCGCGCACGACGGCCGTGCGCCCGGTACGGTGAGGCCCGCCCCAGAAGGGGCGGGCCTCACCGGGCTGCGACCGTTTCTCCGGCCTGAAACGCGATCAATCACGCGGAGGGCGGGAGATCGGGGACGCGCCTTTCGATACGCGCCGCCGCTATTCGTCATGAGCTCGCGCGGGCAAAAGAGCGGGGACGGTCACCAGGACCGGTCGATCGGATACGCATCCCGGCAAATCCTCCCTCCGGTACGAAGGTTCGGCGAAGGTACTGTGAACCCCTTGCCCCGCCTTATTGGATGCAGTGTACAATTGATCTCTGTCTGGAATTCGCTAGAGATCATTGGGTGGGAATGTGACGGAGTCGGCACCGCTGGCGGCGCAGCGGCGAGAAGTGATCCTCGATACGGTGCGCCGCAAGGGGGCGGTGCGCGTTGCCGCGCTCGTGGAGCAGCTCGGGGTGTCCGACATGACCATCCGCCGGGACCTGGACGTGCTCGCGAGGGCCGGATCGGTCGAGAAGGTGCATGGCGGGGCGGTGAGTACCTCCGGCACCACGGCCGACGAGCCCGGCTTCGAGACCAAGTCCACGCTCAAGTCTGCGGCCAAGGCCGCGGTCGCCGAAGCGGCCGCCCAACTGGTGCAGCCCGGAAGCGTCGTGGCGATTTCCGGGGGTACGACGACGTACGCCGTCGCCCACCGTCTGCGCGACATTGCGGGCCTGACCGTGGTGACCAATTCCCTGCCGGTCGCGGAGCTGCTGCGGTCGTTCGGGAGAGAGGACGGCTCCGCGGCCCCGACCCTGCTGGTCACGGGCGGCGCCCCCACCAAGTCCGCCTCCCTGGTCGGGCCGCTGGCGGACCAGGCGATCCGCTCCCTCCAGGTCGACCTCCTCATCGTCGGCGCGCACGGCGTGTCCGAGCGCGCCGGGGTGACCACCCCGAACCTCGCGGAGGCGGAGACCAACCGCACCCTGATCTCCGCCGCGACCCGGCTGGCTGTCGTGGCCGATCACAGCAAGTGGGGCGTCGTCGGGCTGAGCCGGTTCGCCGACCTGTCCGAGATCGACTACTTCGTGTCCGACGACGGACTCGCCGAGCAGGCCCGCACCGTCCTCGGCGAACAGGTCGGCCGGCTGATCCTGGCGGACACCGCGGGGGCGCGAGAGCCGAGCGGCGCACCCGCGGCCGGTGACACCGCCCGTCAGGGCTCGAAGCGGTAGCCGAAACCGCGGACGGTGACGATGCGCTCCCGGCCGATCTTGTGACGTAATCGCTGCACGTGCACGTCGACGATCCTGTCGTCGCCGCTCCAGGGGGCGTCCCACACCTGCTCCAGCAGCGCGGATCGTGACAGGACCACGCCGGGTTGTGCTGCGAACGCGAGGACGAGTTTGAGCTCGGTGGGAGTGAGGTCGAGCAGGCGGCCGGCCCGCCGCACCGTCAGGCCTGCCGGGTCGATCCGCAGGTCACCGAATTCCGTTGCCGACGTCCAGGAGGACGTCGCGGCCGCCGTGCAACCGGCGGCGCGACGCAGCGCGCACCGGATCCGCGCCACGAGGACCGGAATGTCCAGGGGCTTCGTGACGTAGTCGTCGGCGCCCGCCTCAAGACCCAGTACGACGTCCACCGGATCGGTCCGGGCGGAGATCAGCAGCACCGGGGTACGGCTCTCCGCGCGGATGCGCTGCAGCAGGCTGACCCCGTCGAGGCCGGGCAGGACCACATCCACGACGGCGACGTCAGGGCGCAGTTCCCTGAAGAGGGCCAGCCCCTCGTCGCCGTCGACGGCCGCCTGCACCTCGTACCCGTAGCGCCGGAGAGCGAGCGATGTGGCCTCGCGCGACAGTCCGTCGGCCTCGACCAGCAGTATCGTCGTGGCCCCGCCCATCGTCCGCCTTCGCCCGTATTCATCCGCCGCCATGCGCGCCGGCACCCCGAAATCATTCAGAACCAAAACGGCATTTCTGCGCTCATGTGACGGGGTGTCGCAAGTTTGACAATGCATCAGACAGGTGTCAAGTAATTGTGGTGGGGGAGGGCCCTGGAAAAAGATTAGGCTGCCCGCCTCTTGAGGCGCCGGGCAGCGGTGCAATGTATTCGCCGGCACCTCTTGGCCGCATATGCGGGGTGGCGTTATGGTCCGCCGTACGGTCGAGCAGCTGGAAGGGGGGAACGGCGACAGTGTCGGAAGAAGGACGGCTTGTGGCCGGCCGCTACCGGTTGGTGCAGCGAGTCGGCCGCGGCGGCATGGGAACCGTGTGGCGCGCCGAGGACGAGCTCCTCGGACGACAGGTGGCGGTGAAGAAGCTTCACGTCCCCCCGCACGTCCCGGACGACACGGTCCGCACGCTCCACGAACGCACGCGCCGCGAGGCGCGCAGCGCGGCCCGGATCACCCACCCCCAGGTGATCGTGGTGCACGACGTGGTCGAGGACGAGGGCCTGCCGTGCATCGTGATGGAGTACGTTCCCTCGATCACCCTGGAGGAAGCGCTGGAGCAGCGGGGTGCGCTCCCGACGGCCGAGGCCGCCCGGATCGGCCTGGCCGTCGTCGCGGCGCTGCGCGCGGCCCACGACATGGGTGTGCTGCACCGCGACGTCAAGCCGGCCAACATCCTGCTGGGACGGGACGGCCGGATCGTCCTCACCGACTTCGGCATCGCCGCCGTGAGCGGCACCGAGACGCTCACCCGGACCGGCGAACTGGTCGGCTCCCTCGCCTACCTCGCTCCGGAACGACTGCGCGGCGGCGACGCCGGGGCAGCCGGCGACCTGTGGTCCCTCGGCGTCACGCTGTACCGGGCCGTCGAGGGCAGCCATCCCTTCGACCGGGGATCTCCGATCGAGACGGCGTACGCCGTCGTCAGCGACCCGCACGCGCGGCCGGCCGGCGGGAGCCCCCTCGTGCCCCTGATCGACGGGCTGCTCGTGAAGGAGCCGGAGCAGCGGACCGGCCTGACCGAGGCGGAACGACTCCTGCGCCTCGCGGCGGAGGGCGAGACCGCCGCGCGCGGCCCGTCGTCCACCCGGCTCTCCCGCGGCGCCCGCGCCACCCCGCGCGTACGCCGGGGCCTCCTGTGGTCCGGCGCGGCGGTCACAGCTGTGGCGTGTGCGATGACCGCAGCACTGCTCTGGTCCGGCGCGCTCTTCGGCGACGAGTCCGACCCCCGTTCGGGCGGTCAGGGAAGTACGGCAGTGCCGTCGTCCCCCGACGGCTACCGCCTCGAGGACGGCGGCGGCGGGGTGACCCTGCCGGTGCCCACCGGCTGGACACGCGACGAGCTGGCGGGAGGCGAAGTCGCCTTCGTCGACCCGTCGGGTCTCCTCGGGCTGCGCGTCAAGGCCGACGCGTTCGCGGGCGCCGACCCGCTGGAACACTGGCGCACGACCGAGGAGGAGCAGACGCGCCGTGACAATCCCGGCTACGAGCGCGTACGGATGACGACGAGCACCGTCCACGGCAGGCCGGCCGGGTACTGGGAGTTCACCTTCAACGGCAAGCTGCGCACGTTCCGGGCGGTCGAGGTGGCCTTCGCCGACGCGGCCGGCACGCAGTACGTCGTCTACTTCTCGGCACCGGACGCGGATTGGGCTCGGCACCGGCCCGTCTTCGACACGGCCGTCGAAGGGCTCCGACTCCCTACCTGAGCCCACAACCAAGCTGCACGTCACCGTGGTTGCCGGCTCGTCCGGCTCCCCGCTGTGCCCCGGCGGTCTCCGCCGGAGGCCTTGTCGGCTTCTCCGTCCCGTCCTGCCCCGGTCCGTCTTGCCGCCGCCGGCTGAAGTTTCCATCCCCCCTTCGTGCAAGGACGCATGCCCGTGCCCCACGCCGTACCGCTGTCATCCGCCGGCCGACCGGCCCGTCTCCTCATCGCCTGCACCACCGTCCTGCTCTTCGTCGGGGTGCTGCCTCCCCTTCGGCGTCCCCGGCGCTGTCGACCGGTCCGACTCCCACGGGATCGCCATCCACCTCCCCGTCCGCCCGGGCCGGCGAGGCGCAGGTCAGTGGTGACACCGCATCCGGTGCATCGGTACACGAGGTGCGGACCGACGCAATCGCGCACGGGGGCGCCGGTCGGATCGGCGTCGTCGGGAGTGCCGTGGGCGGTGCCGCAACCCTCGCAGGCGGCGCTTCCGTTCTACTGCGGCGGCGCCACGCGAAGGGTTCGACCCGCAGCGCACGCCGCCGGGTGCACACCTGACACGTTCACGCGTTGACTTTAGTTGTTTTCTGTTTACTCTTGTCGACGTATGGCTCGCGACAGCGCCGTACCGTACTCCGAGAGACGGGCACGTTTCCGTGAAGAGAACCTCGACGAAGCTCGCGGACGGCCGCGAGCTGATCTACTTCGACCTCGACGAGAGCGCCGAGCGCGACACGGTCGACCGGCGTGCGCTGGAGTCCGTCGACAGTCATCCGGAGCTGCGCCTGGATCTGGCGACCGGGGACTGGGTCACGATCGCCTCCCACCGCCAGGGGCGGGTCCACCATCCGCCGACCGACGCGTGCCCCCTGTGCCCCTCGGGGAACGGGCGCCACAGCGAGATACCGGCGGCGGACTACGAGGTGGCCGTGTTCGAGAACCGCTTCCCCTCGCTGGCGGGGCGCTTCGGACGCTGCGAAGTCGTGTGTTTCACGCCGGAGCACGGCGCGAGCTTCGCCGATCTGACCGAGGACCGCGCCCGGCTCGTACTTGACGCCTGGACGGACCGCACCGAGCGGCTGTCGTCCTTCGCCGGCATCGAGCAGGTGTACTGCTTCGAGAACCGCGGCGCGGAGATCGGCGTCACGCTCGCGCACCCGCACGGGCAGGTCTATGCGTTTCCCTTCGTCCCGCCGCGGACCGCCAAGATGATCGCCGTCGCCGCCACGCACCGGTCCGTCACCGGCGGGAACATCTTCGAGGACCTGCTGGCCGAGGCCCGGGCCGCCACCTCGCGCGTGGTCCTGGCGGGGGAGTACTGGACGGCGTTCGTCCCCTACGCCGCCCGCTGGCCGTACGAGGTGCACGTCTACCCCCATCGCCGCGTCCCCGACCTCACCCACCTCACGGAGGCCGAGCGCGCCGAGTTCCCCGTGATGTACCTGGAGCTGCTGCGCAGGTTCGACCGGCTGTTCCGGCAAGAAGGGGAGCCGGCTCGGACCGCCCCCACTCCCTACATCTCCGCCTGGCACCAGGCGCCGAAGACCGGAGGCCAGGAACTGGCGCTGCACCTGGAGCTGTTCACCGTGCGCAGGTCGGCGGGCAAGCTCAAGTACCTCGCGGGGGTCGAATCGGGCATGGATTCCTTCGTCAACGACGTGTCCCCGGAGGCCGCTGCCGCACGGCTGCGCGAGGTCGCGTCATGAGCCGGTACCTCGTGACCGGGGGAGCCGGCTACATCGGCAGCGTGGTCGTGGCCCACCTCCTCGCAGCCGGCCATCGCGTGACGGTGCTCGACGACCTGTCGACCGGCGCGCCCCAAGCCGTTCCGGCGGGCGCCGAGTTCGTCCGGGGTGGTCTCGGCCATGCCTCCGTCCTCCTGTCCGCCGACTACGCCGCGGTCCTGCACTTCGCCGCTTCCTCACAGGTGGCCGAGTCCGTACGGGACCCGGACAAGTACTGGCGCAACAACGTGACCGGTTCGCTGGAGCTGATGGCCGCCATGCGGCACGCGGACGTGCGCACTCTGGTGTTCTCCTCCACAGCTGCGGTCTATGGCGAACCCGAGCAGGTACCGATCGCGGAGGACGCCCGGACAGCACCCACCAGCCCCTACGGCGCGACCAAACTCGCCGTCGACCATCTGATCACCGGCGAGGCCGCCGCCCACGGGCTGGCCGCGGTGTCCTTGCGGTACTTCAACGTCGCGGGCGCTCACGCGGGCCTCGGCGAGCGCCACGCACCCGAGACGCACCTCATCCCGCTCATCCTCCAGGTCGCCATGGGACGACGCCCGCACATCGAGGTCCACGGCGACGACTACCCCACGCGCGACGGCACCTGCGTACGCGACTACATCCACGTCGCCGACCTCGCCGAGGCCCACCTCCTGGCTCTGCAGGCAGCCCCTCCCGGCGAGCACCTGATCTGCAACCTGGGCAACGGCCAGGGCTTCACGGTCCGGGAAGTGATCGACTCCGTGCGACGGGTCACGGGCCGGACGATCCCGGAGGTCGTCCGCCCCCGCCGTCCCGGCGACCCCGCAGTACTGGTCGCGTCCGCGGACCGCGCGCGCGAGCGCCTCGGCTGGCGGCCCCGCCGCACCGACCTGGACTCCATCGTGGCCGACGCCTGGACCTTCGCATGCGAGGTGACCGCATGAAGGAGGCCTTCCGGCGCATCTACGGCGCCTACCCGGAAGGGGTCTGGGCAGCGCCCGGCCGGGTCAACCTGATCGGCGAGCACACGGACTACAACGACGGCTTCGCACTGCCCATCGCCATCCCCCAGCACACCCTGGTCGCGGCGCGGCGGCGCCAGGACGGCCGGTTGCGGCTGCACAGCGCCCAGGGGGACGGTCCGGTCATCGACCTCCACGTCGACCGACTGACGCCCGGCGCCGTCACCACATGGGGCGCCTACCCGGCGGGGGTCGTCTGGGCGCTGCGCGAGGCCGGGCACCGGCTCGGGGGCGCCGACCTCCACATCGACAGCACGGTGCCCACCGGAGCCGGACTCTCGTCCTCCGCCGCGCTGGAGTGCGCGGTCGCCTTCGCCTACAACGACCTCTACGAGCTGGGCCTGAGCGCACCCGCCCTCGCTCTGATCGGCCAGCGTGCGGAGAACGGCTTCGCCGGCGTGCCGTGCGGGGCCATGGACCAGTTGGCCTCCGCCTGTTGCACCGCCGGTGCGGCCCTGCACCTGGACATCCGCGCCGGCGCCCACGAGCAGGTCCCCTTCGCCCCGGAGGCACAGGGGATGAGCCTGCTGGTCGTCGACACCCGTGTGAAGCACGACCTCGGCGACGGCGCGTACGCGGCTCTGCGGGCCGGGTGCGAGCAGGCCGCCCGGCTGCTCGGGCTGGCGGCACTGCGCGACCTCACTCCCGCGGACCTGCACCGGGCGGCCGCGGCGCTCCCTGCCCACCTGGTGCCCCTGGTCCGGCACGTGGTGACGGAGAACGCTCGGGTCACCGACGCCGTCGTCCGCCTTCGGGCCGGGCACCTGGCGGCGTTGGGACCGATCCTCACGGACGGCCACGCGTCGCTGCGCGACGACTTCCGGATCTCCTGCGCGGAGAGCGACCTCGTGGTGGACTCCGCCCTGGCGTACGGAGCTCTCGGGGCGCGCATGACCGGTGGAGGTTTCGGCGGGTCCGTCATCGTGCTGGCGGAGGAGGACCGGGTGGAAGCGATCGGCGCCGCTGTCACCACGGCGTTCCGTGCGGCCGGGTACCAGGCTCCGCACCTGTTCCCGGTCTCCCCGGCCGCCGGTGCCCGGCGCATTGTGTGAGAACGCGGTGAGGCCGGAGCCCTGCGACGTAGACTGTTCGTTTGTGAGGAATGCCGTGACTTCGGCGGCGTACGCGGACGGCGCGCAGAGGAACGGGGGACGAGATCGTGACCGAGTCAGCACGCCTTGCACCGCAGCGGCGGGCTCTTATCCTCGACATCGTGCGCCGCGAGGGCGCCGTGCGGGTGGCCGATCTCGTGGAACAGCTGGGCGTCTCCGACATGACCATTCGTCGGGACCTCGACGTGCTCGCCCGCACCGGTTCCCTGTCGAAGGTGCACGGGGGCGCGATCAGCGCCTCCGTCACCACAGGAGACGAACCACCGTTCGAGACGAAGGCCGGTCTGGAGTCGCGGGCCAAGTCGGCGGTGGCCGAGGCCGCCTCCGCCCTCGTGAAACCGGGCAGCGTCGTCGCCATCTCCGGCGGAACGACGTCGTATGCGGTAGCGACCCGGCTCCGGGAGGTCGCGGGTCTGACGGTGGTGACCAACTCCCTGCCGGTCGCCCAACTGCTGCGGCCCACCGGGGCCGAGCCCGGCCCCACGGGCCCCACGCTGCTCCTGACCGGCGGCACTCCCACCAAATCGGCCTCGCTCGTCGGCCCCCTCGCCGACCAGGCGATCCGCTCCCTCCAGGTGGACCTGCTCATCATCGGCGCCCACGGCGTCTCCGAACGCGCCGGCGCGACGACTCCGAACCTCGCCGAGGCCCAGACCAACCGGGCACTGATCGACTGCGCCACTCAGGTGGCCGTGGTCGCGGACCACACCAAATGGGGCGTCGTCGGTCTCAGCCGGTTCATCACCCTCTCGGAGATCGACTACTTCGTCTCCGACGACGGCCTCGACCCCGAGGCGTGCTCCGTCCTGAGGGATTCGGTGGGAGAACTGCTCCTGGGCACCACCCAGCCCTGAAGGCCGGCGCCGACAAGGTCTCATGCAGGATCGAGGGCCTGGATCTCGTCCAGGTGGTTCTCGACCCAGTTCCGCAGCTGCCCCAAGGGCTCCGCCACGCTGTGGCCGAGCTCCGTGAGCGCATACTCCACGTGCGGCGGCACTGCCGGGTACACGGTCCGGTCGACGAACCCCTTCTCCTCCAAGCGGCGCAGCGTGTTGGTCAGAACCTTCGGACTGACACCCTGGAGGCGGCGGAGCAGGACGCCGAAGCGCTGCGGTCCGTCCTCCATAGCGCCGATGGCCAGCGCGGACCACTTGTTGGCCAGCAGGTCGAGCACCTCGCGGCACGGGCACTGCGCCGCGTAGACGTCGTGCTGGTCGTGCCGCTCCGACGTGCAGCCCATGACCATGGCTTTAACTCCCTGTCCGGTGCGTCGTCCACCTCGATACTTCCCAATGGGAAGTAGCCTCCCTTGCAGGTTACTACGTCCCCGGGGGTACCGTCCGGAACGGGTCACCGGCTCCCTCCCCGGCCCGGGTCAGGAGCCCGGATCGACGGAGTCGGAACCCCCGACCGACGTCGCCTCAGGACAGCGTCCTGACGCCGGCGGCCGACTCGGAGAAGAAGACCACCGTAAGAGGAAGCGGGATGAACGAGATGCCGAACGAGATGCCGGACGAGACGATGCGGGCGGTCGCCTACCGCGCGAGCCTGCCGGTCGAGGACGACGAGAGCCTGGTGGACGTCGAACTGCCCGTGCCGCGGCCCGGCCCGCACGACCTCCTCGTCCGCGTCGAGGCCGTCGCGGTCAACCCGGTCGACTACAAGGTGCGCCGCAACAACGACCCGGGCGGCCGCCCCAAGGTGCTCGGCTGGGACGCGGCCGGCACCGTCGTCGCGGTCGGCGACCTGGTCGAGCTGTTCGCGGTCGGCGACGAGGTCTACTACGCCGGCGCGATCGACCGCCCCGGCACCAACGCCCAGTACCACGTCGTCGACGAGAGCATCGTCGGGCCCAAGCCGGCCACGCTTTCCTTCACCGACGCCGCAGCTCTGCCGCTGACCTCCCTCACCGCCTGGGAGGGCCTCTTCGAACGGCTCGGCCTGCGCGAGGGAGAGGCCGGACGGGAGAGCGGCACGCTGCTGGTGACAGCGGCCGCCGGCGGCGTCGGGGCCATGGTGGCGCAACTGGCGCGGGCCCTCACCGACCTGACGGTGATCGGCACCGCCTCGCGGCCGGAGAGCGCCGAGTTCGCACGCCGGATGGGCGTCACGCACGTCGTCGACCACCACCGTCCGCTGCCGCAGCAGGTGGCCGAGGTCGCACCCGGCGGCCTGGACCACGTCTTCAGCACGGCCGGCACGGACCGCAACCTCGCCGCCTACGCGGAGATGCTGGTGCCCTTCGGCGGGATCGTTGCCATCGACGACTTCGGGCCCGTGGAGATCGGGCTGCTGAAGTCCAAGAGCATCTCCTTCCACTGGGAGCTGATGTTCACCCGGTCGCTGTACCGCACCCCGGACAGGGCTCGGCAGCACGACATCCTCACCCGCGTCGCCGGGCTCGTCGACCGCGGCGCCCTCGCGACGACCGCCACCACCGACCTCGGCACGGTTAACGCGGCCCATCTGCGCGAAGCCCACCGGGTCCTGGAATCCGGCAGCGCCATCGGCAAGATCACCCTCACCGGCTTCTGAGCCGGTGACCAGAACTCACCCAGCGCGCCGCCCCGGCGCCGTCCGACCCGAGGAGAAGGCCATGTCCCCCCTTTCCCACCCGCTCGTCGCCCTTGCCCGCGTGCGCGCGAAGCCGACGCGGCGCCGAGCGTTGCAGGACGCCCTGGCCGCACTGGTCGAACCGTCCCGCGCCGAGGACGGGTGCTTCGACTACACGCCGTTCGAACTGCTGGAGGAGCCCGGCACCTTCTACGTACGCGAGACCTGGGCCGACCAGGAAGCCCTTGACTTCCACATGGCCACGCCCCACTTCCAGGCCTTCGCAGCCCGCTTCGAAGAGCTCCTGGCGGAGCCGATCAGGCTGATTCCGCTGCGCGAGGTGCCCGTCGCCGCCACGGCCGACCCGGCCTGACGTCCGCCTGCCCGCCTGTCCGCCCGGCACAGGCGGGCTCCCCCGACACCAGCAAGCCGAGGAGATCCCATGCCTCGCATCGCCCGCCTCACCATAGCCGCTCCGAGCTCCCGCAAGGTCAGCCCGTGCGCCCACCGCTACGAGCTTCCCGCGGACCTCAAGGCCCCACGCCTGTTGCGGACCTGGATCACGGCCCGGCTCGCCGGATGGCACCTGCACGGGCCGAGCGACGACCTCCTCCTGGTCGCGACCGAACTGGCCACCAACGCCGTGCGCCACGGCGGCACCCCGGCCCGGATCACCCTTGCCCTGCGATGTCCCGACACCGGCCAACGGGTGGTGCGGCTGGAAGTCGAGGACTCCGGCCCGGGTTTCGACCCCCGCTCCCGCACCCACTCGGTCCGCGTCGAGAGCTGCACGGGCCGCGGCCTGCTGCTGGTGGACACGCTGAGCAGCGCCTGGGGAGTCCGCCCGACGGCCGCCGGCCAGCTGGTCTGGGCGGAGCTGCCCACCTGACCGTCCGCAGCAAGGACTTGCCATCGCGTCAATGTTTACGCAAACATTCAGGGCGGCGACAGTCCCGCGCGCGACCCGCGCATCCCTGCTCAGTTGAGGAGCACGCGCATGCCCCTTCTCCAGATCGAAGACGACGGATTCCGGCTCGACGGAGATCCCTTCCGCATCCTCTCGGGCGGACTGCACTACTTCCGCGTCCATCCCGACCTCTGGGCCGACCGGCTGCACAAGGCCCGTCTCATGGGGCTCAACACGGTGGAGACGTACGTGCCGTGGAACCTCCACCAGCCGCGGCCCGACGAGTTCCGCATGGACGGCGGGCTCGACCTGCCCCGGTTCCTCGATCTCGCCGCCGCCGAGGGGCTGCACGTACTCCTGCGGCCCGGCCCCTACATCTGTGCCGAATGGGAGGGCGGCGGCCTGCCCTCGTGGCTCCTGGCCGACCCGTCCATGCGCCTGCGCAGCCGCGCCCCGCGGTTCCTCGCCGCGGTCGACGACTACTTCGGCCGGCTCCTGCCCCCGCTGCACGACCGCCTCGCCACCCGGGGCGGGCCGGTGCTGGCCGTGCAGGTGGAGAACGAGTACGGCGCGTACGGAGACGACACCGGCTACCTGGAGCACCTCGCCGACTCCCTGCACCGCCACGGCGTCGACGTGCCGCTCTTCACCTGCGACCAGCCGGCCGACGTCGAACGAGGGGCATTGCCGGGCGTGCTCGCCACCGCGAACTTCGGCAGCCGGTCGGCGGCGCACCTCGCGACCCTGCGCACCGCCCGGCCGTCCGGGCCGCTGCTCTGCACGGAGTTCTGGATCGGCTGGTTCGACCGGTGGGGCGCACACCACGTCGTCCGCGGCGCGGAGCAGGCGTCCCAGGAGCTCGACGAGCTGCTCGCGACCGGGGCCTCCGTGAACTTCTACATGTTCCACGGCGGCACGAACTTCGGATTCATGAACGGCGCCAACGACAAGCACACCTACCGGCCGACCGTGACCTCCTACGACTACGACGCCCCCCTCGACGAGGCCGGCGACCCGACCGAGAAGTTCGCCGCCTTCCGCAAGGTCATCGCCAAGTACGCCCCGGTCCCGGCAGAGGTACCGCCCCCACGTGCTGCGAAGTTCAGCCTGGAGGCGGTGGAACTGACCGAGAGCATCGGTCTGCTGGACGCCGCGCCTGCCCTCGGGGACGCCGTCGCCTCGCGCCGTCCGCTGACCATGGAGGAACTCGGACAGGGCTACGGCTTCGTGCTGTACGAGGCGGACCTGCCGGATGCCGGGCCCGCCCTGCTCCACATGGAGCAGGTACGCGACCGCGCCCAGGTCTTCGTCGACGGCCAGCCGGTGGGGGTGCTGGAGCGGGAGAGCCACGAGCACGCCCTCACTTTCGCGGTCCCGCGGCCGGGCGCCGTCCTGAGCGTTCTCGTCGAGAACCAGGGGCGGGTGAACTACGGCCGGGGCATCCACGACCGCAAGGGACTGCTCGGCCGTGTTTCGCTGGGCGGCTCCCCGCTCGACGGATGGACCAGCCGACCGCTGCCGCTCACGGCCCTCGAGGACCTGCCGTTCGCGACCGGGCCGGCCGCACCGACCGGGCCGGCCTTCTACCGGGGCACCTTCGACGCGGACCGGCCGGCCGACACCTTCCTCCATCTCGACGGCTGGCGGAAGGGCAGCGTCTGGGTCAACGGCTTCGCCCTCGGCCGCTACTGGTCCCGGGGCCCCCAGCACTCGCTGTACGTCCCCGGCCCGGTGCTGCGCAGGGGCGCGAACGAAGTCGTGGTACTCGAACTCCACGCACCCGGCCCTGACCGGAAGGTGGCCTTCCGGGACACGCCCGACCTCGGCCCCGTCGAGGACTGAGCGCCCCGGCGGCCGTGCGGGGCCGTGTCCCACGTCGTGGGTTCACACGGCCCCACCGGTGCACAGGTGCCGGGGCGAAGGGGCGGGGCGGGGCGGGTCAGACGGCCGAGCGCCGCCACTTCTGGTTGTCGCCGCCGTTGCACGTCCACTGGACGAGCCGGGTGCCGTCGGCCCATGACTGGTTCGCGACATCGACGCACTTGCCGCTGTGCTGGGCGACGAGGCGCATACCGGTCGGGCCCGCCTGGGCCGTCCTCCACTTCTGTCCGGGCCCGTCGCCGCAGGTGGTCTGGACGACCGCGGCGCCGTCATCGGGGGACGCGTCCCGGACCGCGAGGCACTTCCCGCTGTGGCGGAGCATGATCCGTACCGAGCCGTCCCCCACGCCCTGGAACCACACCTGCTGGTTGACGCTTCCCGCCGTGCAGGTCCACTGGATCAGCGCGGCGCCCTCGGCCACCGACCAGTCGGCGGCGTCGGCGCACTTGCCGCTGTGCGCGGCGGTGAGGGTGTTCCAGTCCCCGGTGCCCCGCACGGTCCCGTTCTCCGTGGAGATGATGATCTGCGGGTAGTAGTCCATGGACAGGGTGGTCCTGGTCGGGAACTTCAACGGGAGCCAGATGTACTGCGAGTCGTTGACCGTGCCGCCCATCGAGTTGCCCCAGCGGTCGCCCATGTACAGGTGGCTGGTGACACCGGACGTCCCCTCGACGGGCAGTACGAAGGCCGTCTGGGAACCGTAGGTCCTGCCGTCGCCCAGGTCCCGCAGCGAGCTCCAGGTGCCGGTGATGCTGTCGGCCGTGCCGTACTTCTGCTGGTTGGGGGACCAGCCGGTGGCGCCGGACGTCACGAGGAAGTAGACGCCGTCGCGCTTGAACAGGGCCGGAGCCTCGCGCGACTGGCCGGCCCACAGCTTCTGCACCCGGGTCTCGACGCCGGTGTAGTCCGCGGTGAGCCGGTAGACGTGCAGGTCTGCGTTCTCGTTGGCGGCGGAGATCATGTAGCCGGTGCCGTCGGTGTCCACGAAGGTGGTGATGTCCCGAGACATGTGCCCCAGCGGCCGGAAACTACCGCGCCAGGAGTAGTCGCCGTCGACCGTGGAGGAGACGGCCACCGCGGCACGGGCTTCGCTGTAGTCGGTGGCGCTGCCCTCCTTGTGCATCCACATGACGAACTGTCCGGTGGCGCGGTTGTACATCACCTTGGGGCGCTCGATGTTGGCGGTGGCCAGCTCCGGGTCGGTCGCCTGGGACAGGACGTGGCCGCGGAACTCCCACGTCTTCAGGTCGGTGGAGCGGTAGGCGGAGACGTACCGGAAGCTGTTGTCGGGGTTCCGGTCCTCTCCGAACCAGTAGTAGTACTCGTCCACCTTGATGACCCCTCCGCCATGGGCATGGACGGGCCGGCCGGCGGGATCGGTGAACTGCGTCGCGTTGATGACGGTGACGGGGGAGGGGGAGGCCGCGGCGGTGCCGAGACCGCCGAGGAGGCTCGCGAAGAGGGCAACCAGAACGGCGAACAGGGCTGCGTTGCAGGGGGGATGACGTCGCATGAGTACCTCGCGATGGCTGGCGGGCAAGGAGGTGTCCGTGGGCGGACGGGCCCATGGCTCCGGACCCGGCGGAGAAGCCGGTCCCGGTTAAATCGGTGTTCCACCTCTGTAATGTTTACGTAAACACCCAGTGGTTGGCTGCGAGTCTGGGGACCGCGTCGGGGACTGTCAAGCAATCGGACGCGAATCGTCACAACCGGCCGGGTGCCGCCTCGCCACCCAACTCCGCTTTGCTCGTTGAGGATTGGCCAGAAGGTCTGCGGCCGGGTGTACGTGAAGGGCGCCCCGGCGGGCGGCATGGCCGTCCGGCGACTCCTTTTTCGGCCAGCGGGCGCAGAATGCTTGACGCTCCCCACCGGGAGTGCCACGATCGCCGGACCGATGGTTACGTAAACATTTCTCATCAGGTCCTGCCCCATGGAGGCCGATTCCGGCCCGGAGGCCAGTCATCCCTTCCTCCGTCGCGGACCTGTAGGTCACTGACGCAAGGACCCACCATGTCGCTCCTGCCGGCACCGGCAAAGGCAGTCCCCCCATCCCGTTCCCGTTCACGCGCACGTCGGAACGCCCTCGTCGGCTGGGGGTTCGCCGGACCCTTCGCAGCGGTGTTCGCCCTCGTCTTCCTGGCTCCCATCGGGTACGCGTTCTATCTCAGCCTGATGCGCGACCGGTTGATCGGCGGTACCTCCTTCGTCGGCGCGGACAACTATCTCCAAGCACTGACCGATGCGCGCTTCTGGGAAGGATCGGCCCGGGTGGGGCTGTTCCTGCTCGTCCAGGTGCCGGTCATGCTGGGGATCGCGTTGCTCGTCGCGCTCGCCATCGACAGCGGCCGGCTGTACGGCAAGGCATTCTTCAGGGTGGCCGTCTTCCTTCCCTACGCCGTACCGGCAGTGGTGGCCAGCCTGATGTGGGGGTTCATCTACGGCACCCGGTTCGGCCTGGTGGGCAACCTGAACGACGCCTTCGGCCTGGCGCTCCCGGACCCGCTCTCGCCCCCGTTGGTCCTCGCTTCCATCGGCAACGTCGTGACCTGGGAGTTCGTCGGCTACAACACCTTGATCTTCTATGCCGCGCTCAAAGTGGTTCCGCGCTCCCTCTACGAGGCGGCGGCCATCGACGGCGCCGGGGAGTGGCGCATCGTCACCGCGATCAAACTGCCGGCCATCCGCAGCGCGGTGGTCATCGCGACGATCTTCTCGATCATCGGGAGCTTCCAGCTGTTCAACGAGCCGAACATCATGCAGAGCCTCGCTCCCAACGCGATCACGACCGACTACACCCCGAACCTCTACACGTACTCGCTGGCCTTCTCCGGGCAGCAGCACAACTACGCGGCGACCATCGCCATCGTGATGGGCGTCTTCACCGCGGTCATCGCCTACGCGGTCCAGCTCCGCGGCATGCGGAAGGGCTGAGCACATGATCACGGACCCCACCGGTGTCTCCTCGGACACGAGGGAGCGCACCGCCGACTCCTCCGGCGCGGACGCGAGCGGCGCCACCGGATCACAGAGGCCCCCGGCTGCCGCACCGCCCAGAGCGGCGCCGAAGCGTCGCCGCCGACGGGCCCACACCCCGCTCGATCCCAGGCCCAGCATCCCGCTGACCCTGGTGACCGGCCTGGTCCTCGTATACACCCTCCTGCCCCTCGTGTGGCTGGTCATCAACGCGACCAAGGACCAGGAGGACCTCCTCGACTCCTTCGGCCTGTGGCTCGGCGAGGACTTCCAGCTCTGGGACAACATCTCCCGCACGCTGACCTATGACGACGGCGCCTTCGTCCGCTGGACGCTGAACACACTGCTCTACGTCGCCGCCGGCGCGGGCGGTGCGACGCTGCTCGCCGTCCTCGGCGGATACGCGCTGGCCGTGTACGAGTTCCCGGGCCGCCGAGCCGTGTTCGCCGTCGTCATCGGGGCCGTGGCCGTCCCCGGCACGGCCCTCGCCGTCCCCACGTTCCTGATGTTCAGCGGCATGGGCCTGGCCAACACGCCGTGGGCAGTGATCATCCCCTCCCTGGTCTCGCCCTTCGGGCTCTACCTGATGTGGGTGTTCACCGCGCAAGCGGTACCTTCCGAACTGCTCGAGGCCGCCCGCATCGACGGTGCCGGCGAGCTGCGCATCTTCTTCCGGATCGCCCTGCCGCTGCTGATGCCGGGAACCGTGACGGTGCTGCTCTTCTCCATGGTCGCGACCTGGAACAACTACTTCCTGCCGCTGATCATGATCAAGGATCCGGACTGGTATCCGCTCACCCTCGGTCTCAACGCGTGGAGCGCCCAGGCCAGGACCGCGGGCGGCGAGCCCGTCTTCGACCTCATCATCACCGGCTCCCTGCTCACCATCGCGCCGATCGTCGTCGTCTTCCTCCTGCTCCAGCGCTACTGGCAGTCGGGCCTGGCCGCCGGCAGCGTCAAGGAGTGACGCGTCCGGCTGCGCGCTCGGCCCCTCCCGTCCCACTTCATCCGCACACCGAATCAGGAGCACCACCGATGAGAACGAACAGCCGCCGCCGGATCGTCGCCGCCGTCGCCGTGACGTGCGCCCTGACCCTCGGCGCCACCGCCTGCGGATCGCCGGACCCGGGGGCCGACAGCGCCGCGAAGGACGTGGCGGCAGCACTCGAAGCCGGAGGCAAGGTGACGGTGTGGGCGTGGGAGCCCACGCTCAAGAAGGTGGCCGCCGACTTCGAGAAGAAGTACCCGAAGGTGGACATCGAGCTCGTCAACGCGGGCACGAACAACAAGCAGTACACCGCGCTCCAGAACGCCATCGCCGCCGGCTCGGGAGCCCCGGATGTGGCCCAGGTCGAGTACTACGCGGTCGGTCAGTTCGCCATCGGCAAATCCCTGGAGGAGCTCTCCCCCTACGGCGCCTCCGGCCACGACCAGGCCTTCACCACCGGTCCCTGGAGCGGGGTGAAGTACGGCAAGGGCATCTACGCCCTCCCCATGGACTCCGGACCCATGGCGCTGTTCTACAACAAGAAGGTGTTCGACCGGCACGGCATCGCCGTCCCCACCACCTGGGACGAGTACGTGGAAGCGGCGCGCGCCCTGCACAAGGCGGACCCGAAGCTCTACATCACGAACGACACCGGGGACGCCGGCGCCACGACCAGCCTGATCTGGCAGGCGGGCGGACGTCCGTACAAGGTGGAGGGCACCGAGATCGGCCTCGACTTCGGGGACGCGGGCACGGCGCAGTACGCGGGTACCTGGCAGAAGCTGATCGACGAGCGACTGCTCGCGCCGGTCACCTCCTGGAGCGACGAGTGGTACAAGGGACTGTCGGACGGCAGCATCGCCACCCTGTCCATAGGTGCCTGGATGTCGGCCAACTTCGTCACGGGTGCCCCCGCCGCATCGGGGGACTGGCGCGTGGCTCCCCTCCCGCAGTGGACCAAGGGCGCCAAGGCGGGCGCGGAGAACGGGGGTAGCTCCCTCGCCGTGCCGAAGGCGTCGAAGAACAAGGCGCTGGCCTACGCCTTCATCGAGTACGCGACCACGGGGGCCGGCGCCACGGCCCGTGTGTCCGAGGGCGCCTTCCCCGCCACGCGGGCGGACCTGGAATCGCAGGCCTTCCTGGACACCCCGTTCCCCTACTTCGGGGGTCAGCAGGCCAACCGGATCCTGGCCGAGGCAGCCCGTGACGTCGCCGCGGGCTGGTCGTACCTGCCGTACCAGGTCTACGCGAACTCGGTCTTCAGCGACACCGTCGGCAAGGCGTACGTCTCCTCGACGACGCTGACCCAGGGCCTGGAGGCCTGGCGGGCCACCAGTGCCAAGTACGGCACGGACCAAGGGTTCACCGTCGCCCCATAGCCGGCATCGGCGAGGGCGTGAGCCGAGGTCGCGCCCTCGCCGGCCGTTCATGCCGTGGACCGTGATGTTGAGATGTGTTGATTAGGTTCCGATTCTGATCGGAATCGGGCAGGATTGGGACGTGAACTACCATGCCACGCGGGACCGCTACGCATCCATGACCTACCGCCGGGCCGGACACAGCGGTGTCCGACTGCCCGTCGTCTCGCTGGGCCTGTGGCACAACTTCGGTGACGGCCGGCCGTTGGAGGTGCAGCGGGCGGTGCTGCGCCGGGCGTTCGACCGGGGCGTCACGCACTTCGACCTGGCGAACAACTACGGCCCGCCGTACGGGAGCGCGGAGCGCAACTTCGGCCGTCTCTTCGCGCAGGACTTCCGTCCGTACCGGGACGAGCTGTTCATCGCCTCCAAGGCGGGCTACGACATGTGGCCCGGTCCGTACGGGGACGGCGGCGGCCGCAAGTACCTGCTGGCGAGCCTGGACCAGTCGTTGCAGCGGATGGGCCTGGAGTACGTGGACGTGTTCTATTCGCACCGCTACGACCCCGAGACACCGCTCGAGGAGACCATGGGGGCGCTGCACACGGCGGTGCGCTCAGGTAAGGCGCTGTACGCCGGCATCTCCAACTACCCGGCCGAGCGGCATCGCGAGGCGGTGGCGATCCTGCGCGAGCTCGGCGTACCGGTACTGCTGAACCAGGCCCGCTACTCGATCCTCGACCGCACGCCCGAGGGCGGACTGCTGGACGCGGTGGGCGACACCCGAACCGGCCTGATCGCCTACTCGCCGCTCGCGCAGGGCCTTCTGACGAGTCGCTACCTCGCCGGCGAGGTGCCCGCCGGTTCGCGGATGTCGGTCGGGCACTTCCTCAAGGAGGAGGCGCTGACCGGCGCCAAGCTGGAGCAACTGCGGGGCCTGGGCGAACTGGCGGAGCGACGCGGACAGAGCCTGGCGCAACTGGCGATCTCGTGGGTGCTGCGCGACCCGCGAGTGGTGTCCGTGATCATCGGCGCGAGCAGCGTGAACCAACTGGATCAGAACCTCGACGCACTGCACGGGGGACCGCTGTCCGAGGACGACCTGGCGGAGATCGACGCGCTGAGCCGCTGAAAGAAGACGCCGGGGATCCGCGGGCGGTCCCCGGCGGCGTGCGGTGGGCCCGTTCGCAGCCGGTCAATTGTGGATGAGTTTCGGTCAACCGGAGGTGCGGTTTTCAGCCCCATGGTCCGATGTCCCCTTCTGAGGGATCCGGCGAGTGCGAGGCGCAGCATGGCAGCGACGACCGAAGAGCCCTGCAGGGCCCTGTTGGAAGCGGCACCGGACGCGATGGTGATCGTGGACGACGCCGGGGTGATCCGCCTGGTCAATGCCCAGACCGAGGCCCTGTTCGGGTACCCGCGGAAGGAACTCCTGGGGCGGCCCATCGAGGTGCTGGTTCCCGAGCGGTTCCGCGGTCAGCATCCCAGCCACCGGCTGGGCTACGCGGCCAGCCGGCAGGTGCGCCCGATGGGGGCGGGGCTGGAGCTGTACGGGCGGTGCCGGGACGGGCGCGAGTTTCCCGTGGAGATCAGCCTGAGTCCCCTGGAAACCCCCGACGGGATGCTCGTCTCCGCAGCCATCCGCGACGTCACGGAGCGCAAAGCCGCCGAGGAGATGCTCGCCCGGCTCTACGAGCAGCAGCGCCACGTCGCCCTCACCCTTCAGCGCAGCCTCATGGGCTCACCGCCGGACGTCCCGGGGATGCCGACTGCGAGCCGCTACTTCCCGGCCCGGCCGGGTGGCAGCGCCTGACCTTCCGCGTCAGTGGCCTGGCCACGATCGGCGGGGGCGGCTACTGGGGGCTGTGGGAAAACCAGGACTCCACCGTCGCCACCGTGCGCGACGTCTGGGAGAACCCCGACCCCGCCATCGCGGCCGCGGAGACCAGCGGCATCGCCGCGGCCTCCGCCCTCGCCGTCGGCGGCCTGGCGTACGGGCTGCTGACCCGCAAGCGCCGGGCGTTCATGCGGGAGTGGGTGACCCCGCTACACGAGGCGCTCGCCGTGCCGCTGGGCATGTCGGAGCTCACCGACCCGCGCCGCTACCTCCACGTCCCCAGGAAGTTCTCCGACGACGACGCGGAGATCCGCATCGACACCCCCGGACACCTGCGGTTCAACGAGGACCTGGTCGCCGACCTCATCGTCAAGAAGCTCGCCCTGGAGAACGTCTCCTTCACCTGGCGCCGCGCGGGCAAGGACACGCACGTCATCGTCAGGAAGCGCAAGGCCCCGCCCAAGAAGCTGACCCTGTCCGACCCCGGCGTACGCGAGATCCTCGCGAAGATGCCGGAGTCCGCCCCGCTGATCGGCCTGGGAGCGGGCAAGAGGAAGATCTCCGTCGACCTGGACGCCGATTCCCCGCACGTCCTGATCTCCGCAGGCACCGGCGGCGGCAAGTCCACCATCCTGCGCTGCATCACCTGCCAGTTCATCCACAACGGCGCGCACGCCTACGTGCTCGACTTCAAGCGGATCTCCCACACCTGGGCCCGCGGCGTGCCCGGCGTCACCTACTGCCGCGACATCGCCGAGATCCACGACGCCCTGGTCCGCCTCGCCCAGGAAGGCCGGCGCCGACTCGCCCTCGCCGAGCAGCTGGCCGACGACGTCCTCGAACGCGAACCGCGGCGAGTGGGTCCGAGGATCGTGTTTCTCCTCGAAGAGGTCAACGCCACCATGGCGCAGCTCAAGCGGTACTGGGCGAAGATCCGCGAGTCCGGCGACCCGAAGACGTCCCCGGCCGTCGAGGCGCTCGCCGAGATCCTCTTCATGGGCCGCCAGGTCCGCCTCCGCGTCCTCCTGGTCGCCCAGTCCGCCACCGCCCGCGCCATCGGCGCTCACGGCCACCGGGCCGACGAATCCCCGCAACTCACCCGGGCGCGACCTCCCAGCTGATCTGACGCTTCGAGGTGTTGCCGTCGCAGTCGGCCGCGGTGAACGTGACCTCGGAGCTGCCCTGCCGGGTGGGCCTGCCGGTGACCACACCGGTGGCCGCGTTCAGAGTCAGCCCCGGGGGCAGTCCGGTGGCGGTGAAAGTGACGCGCTGACGCTGCGGGTCGGGTGCCACCAGCCGCACCAGGATCTCCGCACCGACCACGCTGTTCTGGAAGTTGACCCACTTCAACGACGGGGCCAGCGGTGCCGGAGGCACCGGGTCGCTGCCGTCAACCCCGGCTGCGAGCCATGCCGCGGTCACGGACTTGGCTTCCGTGCTGTTCTTGCCGTACAAATCGGCCGCGGCTCGCAGGGTCGCGGCGCGGGCACCGGAGAAGTTGGAGTTGGGCATCAGGTAGCGGGTCAGCGCGCGATACCAGATCTTCCCGGCTTTGTCGTTGCCGATGCCCTTGACCGCTGGCGCTCCGCCGCAGGTCGGGCTGTCCCCCCACTGGGACTTCCCGCTGCCCACGGCCAACTGGTAGAAGAACTTGTTGCTGATCCCGGCGATGTGGTGATTGGGTTCCTCTCCCTCTCCGACACCCGGTGACCAGCAACCCTTGGACGCTCCGTCCTTGGTGGGATCGTCCATGTACCGCAGGGGTTTGCCGCTCACGCCCTCACCGATGGTGTAGTCCGGCCGGTCCTTGCCGTTGTTCGCCGAGAACTCCACCAGGGTGCCGAAGATGTCGCTTGTGGACTCGTTCAGGCCACCGGACTCGCCGTTCAGATTCAGGCCCGCGGTCATGCCGGTGATCCCGTGGGTCATCTCGTGTGCCACCACGTCGGTGGTGTTCCATGCGGCGTTGCCACCTACCGCCGGGCCCAGGACCATACAACCGCACTCCGGGTCGTACTGGGCGAAGAATTCACCGTCGGGCGGGCCCACGTCGGTGAACAACCGGGGCCCCACCCCGTCGTCGTGAATGCCGCGCCTCCCGTGCTGTTTCAGGAAGTAGTCCCAGGTCTGCGTGGCGGCGACGTAGGCGTCCACGTCCGTGGTCCGCCGGTCGTCCTTGCTTCCGTTGCCCCAGACGTTGTCGGCGTCCGAGGACGGCCTGCCCCGGTCCCAGCCCTGGTAGTAGTCGTTGGCCAGATTGCGCACCTGGAGACCGCCGCGCTCGGGATCCACCAACACGTGGTCACCGTTGGTGTCCCGGCTCGTGCTGATCTTGACTTCACCGTTGTGATAGCCGTGCCCGAGACCGGTGTTCGGTGTGCCTGCCTGGGCCACCCCGGTCGTACCCAAGGTGGCGGCCACGGCCGCTGTCGACATGAGTGCTTTCCATGTGGTTCTCACGGCGAGTAGGAAGGCCAGGAGTGAGATGGGGTTGCTTTTCCGGTGAAACTCGCGGGGCGAAACCATCGCAAGTCGGGGGCCGTGAAACGAACGGTGTTACTCCTGATCATGGAAGATGTGCCGGTGACCAGTAACAACATGCCTGAACTGGAAACCGTCGAGGTGGCCCAGCCGCAGTGGGTGAAGGCTGTGGATGACCAGCTGATCGAGGAGTTGGTGGTCCGGGCCCAGGCCGAGGGGCTGCTGCGGGACGAACCCCATCACATCGCCCGCGCACCGCCCCGCGATCGCCTCCAGCAGCGTGGTCTTGCCCGGCTCCGCTGCCACCCGATGGCGGTCACCTGCAGCCGTTGTTCGAGCTGGTGCGCCGAACCGAGGGGCTCAAGCCCTTCGGGCACGGCTTCACCGCGCCGGTCGTCGAGATCGCGATCGAGCCCCTGGGCCTACGCGTGCCTGTGGTGGAACGCTGCCGAGGAGAAGTTCGACGTGATCCTTCGCCCGGGGGTTGACGAGGGCAACCCCCACATCGCCGAGACTCTCGAGCGGTGCAGCTAGGCTCGTAGGCATGGGATTCGACTGGGAGAACATGCTCGGCACAAGCGGCAACGGCCTCGGCGATGCCTACGACGGCGCGGTCTCCACAGTCATCTACAGCGAGGACCCGGGGGGTGATCGTCGGCCACTCCCGGTCGGCGAAGAGCACGACGACTCAGACGGCCTGCGCTGACCTCATCGCAGGTCAGGGGGTCGCCAAGAGACGGCCGAGCTCGACCCTGCGCTCCATGGGGAGTTCCGGCCAGCTCGCGACGAGATTCGCAACCAATGCATTGCGGTCGTCTTTGACCTGTTCCTGTACCTGCTTGTCGGGGCGGGAAGGGATGACCGGCATGGCCAGCGGCGGCAGGTCCGACTCGTGAATCTTCAGATTGCCGCCGACCCGGACAGCAGGGATCGCGCCATCGGTCTACGGATCGCGATCGAGGGACCGCGGTTCGCGTCCTCCTGCAGAAGAGGCATGGGAGGCCAAGCTCGCCGCGCTCCGCTCCTACCATCGTGTCACCGGGCACCTCGCACCCCGACAGGGCGCGGTATGGGGCGAAGGCGACGAGATGGTGCCCATCGGGCAGCACATGGCCAACCTCCGCAGGAAGGGCGCGAAGAACGGCCTGGGCAAGGACCCGGACCGGGTCGCGGAACGCGCGGCGCAGCTCACCGCGATCGACGAGGACTGGGACTGCCCGTGGCCGCTCGACTGGCAGCGCCACTACCGCGTGCTGGCGGACCTGATCGACGCCGACGGCCAGCTGCCCGACATCGCACCCGGCGTACTCATGGACGGCGACGACGTCGGCAATTGGCTCCAACAGCAGAAGCAGCCGGCCATCTGGGCGCGGCTGCTGCCCGAGCAGCAGGCACGGCTAACCGCGCTCGGCGTGCAACCAGCCCAGGCGCCGCCTCCGGCCCCTGCGGCCAGCCGCGGGGCGAAGGGCCCGAGCAAGGCACAACAGGCTTTCCAGCGGGGCCTGGAAGCCCTCACCCAGTGGGTGGAACGGGAAGGCGCCCACCGACCGGTCCCCAGGGCCCACGGGGAGGAGATCACTGTCGACGGCGAAGCGGAGCCGGTCGTCGTGAAGCTGGGCGTATGGATCTCCAACACCAAGACCCGACGCGACAAACTCACCCAGGAGCAACTGGACGCCCTGCGGGAGCTGGGCCTCGACTGGGCATGACCGCTCCCTGGGCCGGTCCTGAATCCGAGGCCCCGGGCGTCATGCCTGGGGCCTTCCCCTTCCCTGGTGCACGGCGGGGTGCAACACGGAACCAGGCCGACCGTTGCCGGTGTTTGTGCAGCTCAGGGGCGCAACATAGGGGTGTGTTGCACCTGCCACGTGGGGGCCGTCACCTTGTCGTTGGTGGCGGCCCCCAGTGCTTGTTCGCTCTGAGTCAGTTCAGTTCGTCAGGATAGAACCGTCCGTACCTGTTGATCACCTTGCTGGTGCTCCAGTCGATCCGGTCGACCCAGTCGGAAATGCGGGAGTCCGCCATCTTCTGGGTCTTGGTGACCCTTTCGAGGTCTCCTCCGAGAAAGCCGGCGCGCAGCAGCGGGTGCTGGTCGCCCGATGCGAGTTCACGCTCGAGCCAGTGGGATGCCAGCGGCCGGTAGTCGCCGCGCGTCCCGGAGACCAGCAGGTGCGGCGTGCCGATGTAGTTCCCGGCGTCCTCCTGGACGAGCAGGCGCAGGTACTCGAAGTGCTCCCACGCCTCGGTGAAGGCGTTCTCGTTGGCCACCACGTGCCCGGTGAAGATGGGCTTGAGGTACTTGTGTACCCGTGCTGCGGAGGTGGGCAGGCTGAGAACCGTGTCGGGTCCGAGCAGGGCCGCCGCGGGCATGTCGAGCCTGCTCATGATGTCCTCGGCGCGGGGGCCGGTGAGCAGGCGGGCCGCCAGCGGCCAGCGTTCGGCCGCGGCCGCGGCGATACCGGCGCTATGGAGGAGCAGGGTGGCCGGCGCGCGGCGCAGATCGTTGAGAGCCCTGTGCCCAGTACCCCACGTGACGGTTGCGAGACGCTCGACGTCGGCGAACCAGTAGCGGTCGGTGGTATCGGTGCCCCAGTAGGCGGTGACCGCAGCGAGAGCGGCCAGCGTCTCGGTCTCGGCCTCCCACGCCGTAAGGCGCCGCTCGTGCTCGGCGTCCAGATCAGGCTGGGGGAGGTCAGCGGTGTCCGTGCGCAGCGGGTGGTCGGCAAGGCGGGCGGCTTCGCGGCGCAGGGTGTCATGGAGGTTGATGGCCGGGCCGTCGCCGCGCAGTTCGCGCTTGGCGGTGGCGATGGCGGTGGCGATGTTCTGGGGGTTGGCGCGGTTGTGCTCGGCGAGGGCGGTGACGGCGTCGGCGGTGCGGGTGAGGAAGCGGTCGGCGTCGGCCGGCACGTAGGTGCCCTGGCGCTGTTCCATGAGCTCGATGGCGGTGGTGGAGAGGGGGCACGGGTCTGCCCAGTAGGTGTCGAAGCGGCGGGTGGGGCAGCGTCTGAGGGCGTTCACGAGGGCCGGGTCGTACTTGGCTGATCAGGCCGTACTCGTCGAAGACCTGGTCGAGGAGCTTGTCGACCTCCTCCTCGTACGAGCTGAGCTCCTCGGGGGTGTTGCGCATGCTGTCCGGGTCGAGGTAGTCGCCGTGGAGGTGGATGACCACGCCCTGGCGCTGTGCGTGCAGGGGGATCATCCCGGCCATGTCGGACGGGCGCCTGATGATGGTCGGGCGCAGCCCGGCCTCGCGTAGGGCGTCCTCGATGAGGTGGTCGAAGTTCAGGGTGATGATCACCCTGATGTATCCGTCGGCGACCAGGCGTGCGAGAGCGCGGTGCGCGTCCGCGGGCTGCTTGATGCCCTGCTCGCGCTCCGTCTCGTCGGGCTCGAAGTAGGAGCGGAGCAGCACCTGGCGCCCGCCCGTGGTATCGGAGAGGTCAGCCAGGAGGGTGTCGTAGGCCGGGTCGCGCTCGAAGCGGTTCACGTACCAGTCGTACGGACCGTCGTCTCCATCGGGGATCTCGACGCCCTCGACGCTGGCAATCTGGCGGATCAGATCGCACTGGACGCCCCAGGCGGAAAGCATGCCGGCCGATACGGAAGCCCCGGCACCGAGCAGCACCGCGTACCCCCGGGTACGGCCCGCAGACCGAGGGCAAGATTCACATGGGGTTCCGTCGACTGTTCGACCACGGCACGCCTCCTTGGGCACGCGGGAGCAGAGCGGCCGGAGTTGACCGCCCAGCACCAGTTTACGTCAGATGGACGAGAAGGGTGCAGTCTCGGCCACTCACAACCCTGAGGAACCGCTCATCTGACCGGCCTTCCAACAACCGCCGAGAACACGGTCTGGCAGCCGAACTCGCCAGCATCGGCACTCACCTACGGGTGGCTTCTGCGTGATTACCTACGCCCTCGTCCGCGGCGCCGTCGGGCGCCGCTGACCCGCCCGAGCCGGGGCAAGCCGTCCTGACAGCGCCGCCAGCCCCGGACACGGACAGGCCCCTCCCGGTGCGCCTCTCCTGCGCCTTAGCGCGCCCTGTTTCGGATTGCGTACGTCTCGTACGGCACGACGGCCCCATCGGCGGCAGGCTGGTCGGTGGTACCGCTGCGGGAGAAGCCGGCCTTGGCCAGGACACGGCCGGAGGCCGGATTGGCGGGGTGGTGCATGGCTTCCACCCGCTCCAGGCCAGCGGTGGTGAAGGCGAAGGCGACGACCTGCTGGGCGGCGTCGGTGGCGTAGCCGTTGCCCCAGGTGTCCTCGCGCAGGATGTAGCTGATGGTCCCCATAACGGGCGAGCGGCGGCGCAGAGCGATGAGGCCGATCATCTCGTCGGCGGCGAGGATGCCCCAGCTCCACTGCGCCCTCGGAGTCGCGGCCGCCCGTACGAGGGCGCTGCGGATCTTCTCCGGGGCCTGGTCTAGAGAGAGCGCGCGGCCGGTGGTGTACCGGACCGAGGCGCCGCTGTAGATGCGGGTGAGGGCGGGGGCGTCGTCGAGGGTCAGGGCGCGCAGGGCCATGCTGCGATCAGTTCCTTGGCGGTTGGGCGGTCGGCGGGGTCAGGGGCCAGGCAGGCGGTGATAGTGGTCTCGAAGTCGGGGAACGGCCAGGGCCGTACGTCGGCCAGCGGGCTGGCGCGGCCTGTGGCGATGACCGCCAGCTTGTCCAGGCGGTCGAGGCTGTCGTCGTAGGGGACGGGGCGGTGGCCGGTCCAGCACCAGAACAAGGAGGCACCCAGGCTCCACACGTCGGCAGCCGGCTGCGCCTGAACGTGTATGTCCGCCGCGGTCGCGAGAACGGCGGCGGCGATCTCGGGGGCGGTCGTGTGGGTTAGAGCGCCGCGGTACGGCAAGCGCCTATACGGTTCGGGGCCGCAGGCGAGGGCGTAGTCGATGACCTCGGCGCGGCCGCCTTCGGCGATGAGGGTGTTGGTGGGCTGGACGTCGGCGTGGGCCCAGCCGGCCAGGTGCTCGGCCCAGGTGCGGACGATGCGCTGGAGCCAGGTCCGGACCGACGGGCGGTCGCCTTCGGGGCCGCGGGCCAGGGCGAGCGCCCGCCACAGCGGGACGCCGTCGACCCAGCCGACCGCGAGCCACCGGCCACCGTCCCAAGGGCCGGCGGCGACGCGGTAGTCGGGGCGAAGGGCGCCGGCCTCGGTGAGGCGGAGGAGGTGCTCGTCCTCCTGGGCAATCTCGGCAGCCTTGTCCCGGGCGGTCGCCTCGTCGGGGCTGTTCGCCTTCAGGGCCACGGTTCCCCGAGGCCCTTGGATCTTCCAGGCCCGGGAACCGCGCCGGTCACTCAGGAGTCTGGCGGTGATGGGATCACCGAGCCGTTCGGTGAGGCGGGTGAGGGCTTCACCGGGGGGAGGAAGCGCTTGGCCCACGCGTCGCCTGCGGAGCGCTGTTGGGAGCACGACGCTGCTGGCCCCGATCCGGAGGCAGCCGGACACGAGTCCGTCCGGAAGACCACCGCACCGCGCACGTCGGACTGGGGTCACCGGATCGGGGGAAGGTCCCCGAACTCCCGTGCCCTCCCACAGGGCGGAGGGGTTGAGGTTGTGGCATGGGCTCGATGCGGTGCAGGGAGGACCGGAGTGTCGGCGGTAGCCGGGACGGCAGCGGCCGTTCAAGAACTCGACGCGGACCAGCGCGCAGCGCTCGACGCCTGCGTGGTCGCAGCGCTCGCCTTGAGTAGCAGTGAGGGCGAGGCGCAGGGACGGATGCGGCTGCTGATGGAGTGCCATGGTCGCTACGTGCGCTCGTTCGGGGTCCTTGAGCAGGCACCGTCCTACGAGGTGTTCGCCCGTCGGCTCCGCGGAAGCCGGGTGGCCGACCTTCTGCCGGGACGTCCCCAGGGATCAGTGCTCGGCAAGCTGTGGCTGCTCGATGACGACGGCATGCCCAGTTCGGCGCTGCACCGGCTCGCGGTGGAGGCCTCTGAGCACGGCCACCAGGCCCCGGGGATCGGTGCCGACATCCGCCATCTGCACAGCCTGCTGCGGGCGGTGGGGATGCTGCCGGTGAGTACCGGGCTGTCGCGGATCTCCGGCGAGACCGTCCAGCACGCCGTCTTCCGCGCGCTGAGGGCCGTCGGCTTCGAGGCGTACACCCAGGGCCGGGAGGCGATGGTCCGCACGCCCGTCCTGACACGGCGCGTTTTGTCCCGGAACACCGCGTTGGTCGAGCTGGGCGCGTACACCGATATCTCCCCGACCCGGCAGTTCGGCGGCCTGTGGGCAGCGTGTCCGATGTGCAGATGGACGATGCGGGCCACCTACCGCACCAACGGCGTGGTGAATGTCGAGTGCGAGGACGAGCGCCACAGCCTGCTGGGCGCCCGGTACCGGGCCGAGCCGACTGCGGTGGCGGGCTGGCGCCTGGTCCCGTGCGGCGAACTGCGCACCGTGCCGGAGCTGCTGCCCGTGGAGGGCTACGTGGCGTTGCCCTACGCCCTGTGGCTGTGGGTGACGCTCCCGGGCCTGCTGGAGGTCGAGCTGCGCGACCGGCTGGTCGCCTTGGGCGCGGAGGTGCGGCTGTGGCCGTTCGGCGACGCCTATGACCTGCATGTCACTCGTCCCGGCCGGTCCAGGGCGTGGCGCGTCGACGTCAAGACCTGGGCCGACCCGTACGGGCTGGCCCAGAAGCTGCGCGAGGATCCCGAGGGGCCCGGCGATCTGTGCTTTGTGGTGCCTGAACACCTGCGGGGGTACCTGCCGCTGCTGCGCCGGGTGGTGCGGGGCAGCGGGGCGCGCGTGCTGACCGATGGCGACCTGGTGGCGGAGGTGGAGGGGGCGTGAGCAGGACGATTGCCGGGGCTCTGGCCTTGGCTGAGTATCTTCTTCCCGCCCGGTTCCGCGACGGGCGGCAGGTGGTGCGCGTCGCGGACGCCCATGTCCTGCTGAGCGGGCACGCGCCGCGTGCCGTGGCGGGCTGGGAGCAGTGGTCGGAGGCGGACAAGCAGCGCCTCGGCCCGCTGTTGGGCACCCGCCATCGGGGGGAGGCACTACTGCACCACGTCGAACGGACCGTCTACGACGTCTTCCACACTCCGGACGTGGACGACCCGCTGCCCGCTCTCTACGCGCTCGGGTACAGCGCGCGGGGGCGGGCGCTCGAGGTGCTGCCGGCTCACGGGCAGGACCCTTCGGACGTCGCCGAACGCCTGCTCGCGCCGACCAGGCGCGGGCGGATGCTGCGGGTCGCGAGCGGATCGGGCTGGTCGGCGCCGACATCGCGTGGGCGGGTCCAGCTCGCCTTCCCCGACGAGCAGGGGGTGTACAGGCCGCCTCAGGTCGTGACCGCGCCGTCGGTGGAGTTGGTGGTAGATGCCGACGAGCTCGGCTGGCAGAGTCGGGACACCGACCAGGGCATGAAGGGCCCGGCCTTCCGGGAGAAGCAGATCGCGCTGCTGCTGCGCGGGACCATCGGTGGCGGACAGCGCCCCGTGGAACCTGTCGTCCTGCCGCCGGGCCGGATGCACCTGCTGAGTGCGCCTCCGGGCGTGGGCAAGAACGTCTTCGGCCGGGGGCTGGCGATCCAGCAGGCGGGCCAGGGCCGCACCACCGTGCTGGTGGTCAGCGACAACGGCGACGTCTACGCCGAGGCCTCCACCCTGCAGCAGGAGCTGCGGGCGGCGGGCGTCAAGGAGACGGCCACGCCGTTCATCGCCCCCAACAGCCGGTACAACTTCGCGCTGCGCTCCGCGGCGAAGCTGGAGGGCACCGGCGTGCCGCTGGCGCACGCTTCGGCGAGCATCGCCTTCCTCATCGACAACTCCGCCTACGGGTGCGCCGTGCAGGCGCAGCTCGAGGGACGCGACGCCTTCGAAGCCGGCAGGGAGCCGTGCACGGTCGCGGCGTCGGATGCTTTCGGCCAGCCGGAGCGGGCGCTGTGCCCTTATGCGTCGTCCTGCGGGAAGTTCTCCCATGTCGAGGCCGCGACGACGGCCCGGATCATCGTGACCACCCATGCCTGTTTCCAGTCCGGGATGATCAAGGTTCCGGTGGAGGTCGACGGGGAGGTCCGCAACAGCATCAGCGTGCGGGAGTTCCTTCTGCGCCTGGCGTCCTATGTGGTCGTCGACGAGGTCGACGCCTACCAGTCGCGGGGGTTCGACGCGTGCGGCGTGCTGGAGCTCGCGTCCCGCTCCCGCCCAACCACGGTGCTGCGGCGCATCCGCGACAGCCTTCACCAAGCGCCGCCGCGGCTGGCGATGGCCGTGCGTCGGCCCTTGACCCGGGCGGTGTTCCTGGCCGAGCAGCTGCTCGACCTGGTGGCCGGGGAGGAGGTCTGCACCGAGGTCGCCCAGGCGCGGGCCCTGGCCCGCGGGCAGGACCCGCGCCGGACGCGGCAGGTCCTGCAGGACCGCAAGCGCTGGTATCAGCCCCATCAGTGGGACCGGCATTTGCTGGAGCACCTGATCGGGGTGGACCGTGACGCTGCGGCCACCGCCGAGCAGGCCGACCGTCTGCAGGCCTTGCTCCCGCGCGTGGCCACCCGGCCGGGCGACCGCCCTCCCAGCGCCGTCCTGCCGGACCGGCTGCGGCCCGTCCCGGGCCTACTGGAGCGGATGCTCACGATCGACGAGGGCGGGGAGTGGCAGCTTGCCGCCCTCAAGGACGAACTGCGGGAGATCCTCTCCGCAGCGCTGCCAGCCTTCTGCGCCGCCGAGGACGGAGGCGACGGAGCACCTGCCGAGTCCACGGTGCCGGCGCAGCGCAGTCTCGACCGGCCGGAGCCGGTGCGGGCGCCCACGCGCACGGAAGTCACCGCGGGCGTCCTGCACGCGCTGATCATGAAGACGTGGCTGACGGCCATCGTCCACACGATGTTCCCTCTGACGGACAGGGTCGGCGAACTCGCCGGGCACGGCATCGACGCGGCCTCCGAGCTCGCAGACGCGATCGGCCACCAGGGCGCCGGCACCGTCGTCCCGTTCGGGCCACTGGGCCGCCAGCCGGGCGGGTTCCGCTTCGAGGGGCTGGACGACCCGGGTGCCCATGCGAGTTTGAAGATGGAGGTGCTGCGCGCCGACCCCCACACCGAGACGCAGTTCCTCGGCAGCATCGTCTCCCTCGCCCTAAGCGGCCGCCAGCGTACTGTCCTGGGCATGTCCGCCACCGGCTTCATGCCGGGCGCGGCACGTACCCACCTGCTCGCCCGCCCCGACTGGGCGATGCCCGACACCCTCCGCGGTGGTCTGACCATCTTCAACAGCACCCCCGTCTCCGACGGAAAGCTCTTGGCCGTCGGCAGCACTCCCTACAGTGAACGCGACCATCGGGTCATCTCACTGGCCGCCGGCTACGCACCGTGCCTGGTGCGCGACCTGGACCGGCTTGCGGCGGAGGCGCGCACCCGGCATCGCGCGCGGGCCCTGATCACCGTCAATTCCTACCGGCAGGGGCGCCTGTTCGCCCAGGCCCTGTACGACACCGCGCTCGCCCTCGGGCGGCGGCTGCGGATCTACGTCGCCGTCGCGGACACCCCTGATCCGTCTCTGCCGCCGGTCTGCGACGCGATCGGCCAGCTCACCCGCGACCGTTTCGCGGAGCTGGCGGACCTCGACGGCGAGGTGCTCATCTCACCGCTGCCGCGCACCGAGCGGGGCTTGAACGTGCTGACCGTGTTCGAGGGCGTCGCCGTGTCGGCCATCACCCTGATCGCCCTGGGTGTGCGGCCGGTCATGCCGGCCGACGACCCGGCGGTGCTGGCGGCCAGCGTCGCCGCCCGGGCTTGGCGCGGCACCGTGCCCGGCGACGACCCCGCCGCCGTCCTGGCCCAGGCCCGGGCGGCGGCCGACGCGCACCTGCGCCTGAACCTCAACGCGCCCAAGCGCTTCTCCGCCCTGCCCGACGAGCTGAAGTACGAACTCGTCGCCACCCTCCTCGGGCAGAGCGTCCAGTTGGCAGGCCGCGGACGCCGCGGGCAGACCCACGTCGAGCTCCACTTCATCGACGGCGCCTTCCACGACCCCACCTGGGGATCCGACCTGCCCACCCTGGTCCGCGGGCTGCTTGAGCAGTCCCCGCAGGACGACCTCGTCCAGCTCGGCGCTTCTTACGGCTACACCATCGAGGAAATCGCCGAGTACGCCCACGTCCAGCACCTGCTCCCCGCGCTGCGCGCGGGCTTCGACGCCTACCTGGGAGAGTACGCATGAGTCGCCCGCTCGACAGCGTCGCCCGCAAGCAGGCCCGCCTGCTGCAGTTCCGCACCGCTCCCGCCGACCTGGGCAAGGTTATTGCCTACCGGCCAGACGCCCCCGTCATGGACCTGGCCATGGAGCTCTCGCGCGAGTACAAACGCAACGTCAGCACCAGTCTGGACGTGCAGCCGCCCTACCGGGCGCTGGAATGTGTCCTGCGCGCGGCGGCAGGCACCTGGGCGCGCTGGCAGTGGAACGACGGCTGTTACGAGCTCCTGTGCGCGGCGCCGATCAGCGCCGAGGACCGGCGCGACGTGTTCCGCTACTGGGCCGAAGCCGTGGTCCCGGGCCCCGACGGCCGGCGCATCGGCGAACAATTGGCCGAACTCCTCGCCCGGGCCGAGCCCCGCTCCGCCGTCCTGCCCCCGCCGCCGAGCGCCGGCAAGCGCTCGCGCGGCTGGTGGCCGGGCGAACTCGCACGCTGGCGCCTGGCCGAGGAACTCGCCACCCTCGAGTGGCCCCGCAACAACGGCGCCCCCGTCCGTTTCGCCCTGTGCACCGACGGCCGCCTGGCCGCGATCGGCCACGAACTGCCCGCCGAACCCGACCGCAAGGGCATCGTGCGCCACCTGCTGCCCCGTATCACCATCGGCACCGCCGCCAGCGGGCACTCCCGGCGCCACGCGCTGACCGTGAACGCCACCACCACCCTCCTCGCCACCTCCTGGAAGGGTGTCGCCACCGTCCTGCTGGCCAACCCCGACCAGCCGCTCACCGTCGCCGCGACCACCGACGGCCCGCCGTGGAAGCGCCGCCTGAACGTCCCCGCGGTCGCCGCCAGCCGCCGCCTGGCCGCACTGCCCCGCCTGAGCTCGAACGTGCCGCCCTTCCCCGAGCACCTGGCCGACGACGCCCTAGCCGACACGTCCCCGGGGCCGGTCTGGGCCATCGCCCCGGCCAGCGTCCGCACCCCCGGCCTGGGCCGCGGACACGGCATGGAGTTTTTCCGCCGCATCGAGGAAGCCATCGACACCCGGTGCGAGAAGTACAGCCACCGCAGCCCCGTGTTCATCGAGGTCCCCGGCATCAAGGTGCCGCCCACCGAGAGCGGCTCACGCGTCAGCGGACCGATCCCCCTCGAACGGATCCCCGCCGCCCTGGACGCCGCCGGCGTGGGCACCCTCCTCGTCCCCGTCCTGTGGAGCACCGACGAGGTCCGCGCCCGGGTGAAGGCCGCGATCGCCGCCCAGTGGGGCACCCGCGAGGACTGGAAGGCCGTCGAAGGCGGCGTCGAACCCGCCGCCGGCGGGCGTATCGAGGTCGTCTTCCTCCACGACAAGGCCAGTGCCCTCGGCCACGGACCGCGCACCAGCGCGGAGCGCGAGCGGGACCTGGCGCAGATGCTCGCCCCCCACACCCGCGAGGACACGCTCGTCGCGGCGATCTGCGAGACCGACTGGGACCCCGAGCGCTGGTATCCGAGCGTCGAAGCCCGCGAGAAGGCCGAGGCCGAGGACGGCAAGTGGCCCTCCAAGCAGGCTCTCGCGCGCCTCGCAGCGACCTCCCAATACATCAAGCAGGCCCCGCCGCCGGTCCCCACCCACACCCGGGAGGGCAAGCCCTACAACGAAAAGTACCGTGCGAAGAAGGTCGCCTCCCGCCAGAGCGGCCTCGACAGCTCGACCGCGAACGTGCTGCGCGAGATCCTCAGCGGCGTCGGCGCCACCGACCACCGCCTCGGTGCCGCGTTCGGCAAACTTCCGCTCGAGAACTGGTGGCACATCGGCATCCACGTCCGCCGTCACGCCCAGCGCCGCACACCCGGCAAGCGCCGCAACACCGAACCGGCACCGATCACCGCAACCCTCACCGCCATGCGCCCCACCGGCGGAAAGGACGCCCCCTGGCAGATCTGGGCCTACAGCCCCCAGGCCGGACAGTGGCAGCCCCACAGCCCGGCCACCACCGCGCTGCACGCCGCCGACCTCGCCTGGGACGTCAGCGGATACCGCGCCGCCGCAGACGAGACACTCCAGGCCCGCGCCGCCGCGGACATCGTCGAGCAGGCCCTCATCGCCACCCGCACCCAACTCCCCTCACCAGCCCCAGCGGTGCTCTACGTCGACGGCGACGCCGCCGAGTACATCTGGGCGGGCCTCACCGACGAAGCCCTGGGCCAGAACCCGCCGCCCGGCATGCCCCGGCCGGCGTCCTGGCTGCCCGGCCACAGCCTCCCCCGCGCCCAACGCCCCCTGGCAACCGTCCGCGTCATCGGCGACCTGGAACGCATCGGCCGCCCCACCGGGGCCCACATGCGCACCAGCGACGGCACCTGGCGCGCCACCGACACCACCAACAGCCTCTTCCAGCTCGCCACCGACGACGGCGCCGTCACCTACCCCGACCTCCTGCTCGTCAACGTCCCCCGCACCTGGGCCGCCGGCCCCGCCGGCCGCTTCGGCAAGGACGAGACACGCTTCGACAGCGGCAGCCAGAGCAAGAACGGCTACGCCCACACCGCCACCCGGTTCACCGTCATCGCCCAGAGCCCCGACGCTGACTGCGACCTCATCGGAGCCGTCGCCGCCATCCTGACCAACCAGGGCATCACCTCCGACGTCCGCCAAAGCACCCCCACCCCCCTCCACCTCGCCCGCAGGATGGACTCCACCCACCCCTACTACCGCCGCACCGCGGAGAGCACCGAGGACGCTCCCGATGCCGCCGAAGACGAGGACACCGCGCAGGAGGAGACGACCAGCCTGTAGCCAAGGCGCGCTAACCCCGACGAGGAGGCGCTGAGAATTTCCGGGCCCGGTTGAACAGGGGCGGCCTGGAAGACAGAGGGGCGCCTTGACCAGAACTGTGAAGCCCAGATCAGCCTCCGGCTGACTGCGGCACTCGCAAGCCGGGTGGGCAGTCAAGGAGCATCCCGAAGAAGTCGGCAAGCAGGGGCTGAGCACGGTCGCGGTCGCGGAGTTCGTCGTGGCCGAACCGGAACACCTCGTAGCCACGGAACTTCAGGGCGCGGTCGCCAGCCATGGTCGCGGCGTACTTCGTACTGTCGGGTTCGGCTCCTGCGTTGCGGGTGAAGTGCTGCATGCCGTCGACCTCCAGGACCACCCGCCGGTTTCCGGGGAGCAGCATGAGGAAGTCCATGCGCAGGTTCTGCATGGCCTGCGGTCCGCGTTCGCGGAGGGTCTTGGGGTCCCAGTGGAGCCAGATCTCCGGCAGGAGGGCGGGGACCTCGTTCAGGTGGTCCCGGTGGGCGTGGTGGTAGTGCCAGAACAGGTTCTTCTGCCCTGGAGACTTCGGGGGCAGGGAAGCCTCCATGCGGCTGTAGAGGGACCGGGCCGCCTGCTCGTGGTCGGTGATGTTCCGGGTCTCCTGCCACCAGGCTAGGAGGTGGCGCCAGAGCAGTCCCTCTTTGCCGACGGGGTGGTCGTAGACCAGGACCTTGTCGTCGCGTTGAGCGACCTCGATGTCGTTGTCGAGGGCGCTGGTGAAGCGGATGTCGGGCTTGCCCAGGGTGGCGAAGATGAGGTTGCGCGGCCGACGCGCGGTGCCGCGGCCGTGCTGGACCAGGTGGAACCGGGGGTAGCCGTCGGCCTCTCCATCCTGGCTCAGGATGGCGCCAGCCGGTTGTAGATGCCGGTTGGCGAGCTCGACGAAGCGGCGCTGGGCTTGCTCGTCGGGAAGGACGGCGGCGGAGGCCAGCCTCTCGAGGAAGACGCCGAAGCGGGGGTGCGGTGCTTCGAAGGCACCGAGCTGCTCGAAGAACTGCTCGGTCGTCCAGTCGTCCGGGAACCGGATCACGTGGCGCTCGATCTGGCTGCGCAGGCTGTTTGTCGGGGTGGTCCAGCCGCCGAGTGGATCGTTGTCCAGGTGCCACATGCGGCCCAACAGCGCCATGAAGCGGTCCGGGTAGCCGAGGTGATCGGACAGATCGAAGTCTCTGGCCAGCTCGCGCCTGGTCCGGCTCGGGATCTGCACGTGGTGACGACCGAGCCACAGAACGTCCTGCAGCGCCATACGTTCGGCCTGGCCCAGCTCCTCTTGGTCGAGAACGGCGTCGGCGACGTCCGGCAGGCGGTCGTCGGGGCAGGCGTTCAGGCTGGCCACCAGGCGCTCGTGCTTGCTGCTGCCCGCACTGGGCGGGGGAAGGCCGAGGCGCTCGCACAGCGCCGGCAGTTCCTTTTCGGTATAGCGCTTGTACAGCGTGGAGAGCACGCCGTCGATCAGCCTCCGCAGCAGCGCCATGTCCATCTGTTCCCCCATCCCCTGATGATGAGCGACGCCCGGACACGATTCCACCCCGTCCGATCGCCTTGGTCAGGAGGCAAATTCGCAGTGCACTCCCGCACCACCCCTCTACCTTGATGCGCATGTCGCACGAATCGATCCACGAGCACCTGCTGATATCGGCCCGGAAGTGGGCTCGCACGGCTGTCGACGCGTACCTGGAGGAGCCCATAGACCAGGACTTCGCCGTGCACCACATGGCGGTCGCGGTGGAACACGCGTCCAAGGCGTTCCTGGCGTCCATCGCTCCCGTGCTCCTCGCGTCGGAGAAGCAGCCGAGCCTGGATGACCTCCTGGTCCTGAGTGGCAACGAAGACAGGACGAAGAAGGGGCGCGCCGGCCTCAAGACCATCAGCGGTGAGGGGGCCATCCTCAGGGCAGCCCAGCTCCTCGGCCCCGGGCACCAGACGCCTGCCGGGCTCAAGGAGCTCCGGGAGTCTCGCAATGGCATCACCCACATGGGGTGGGGTCAGCCGGTGACGGAATGCCGCAATCTCCTGAAGGCGGGCATCGAGCACATCAACGCCCTGCTGAAGGCCCTGTCGGCCGAGCCCGAGGGCTTTTGGGGGCCTCACTTCGAAGCCTGTACCGCGCTGGTGGCCCAGGCCGTGACCGAGATGGAGATCCGGTACCACGCCAAACTCCGGCAGGCCCGCGAGCACTTCGCCCAGACCACCCGGCGCCTGTCCGAAGCCGAGATCGCCGAACTCGTCAGCAGTCTCTCCGCCCTGCCGACCGCCGCTCCGTGGCCGATCGCCGTACCCGCAGAATGCCCCGCGTGCGGACACACCGGCTTCGCAAGCGGCCGGGACAAGCAGGACGGGGACTATCTGCAGGTCTGGTTCCTCCCCCGGCACTTCGGGTGCCGCCTGTGCGGTCTCATACTCACGACGTGGGAACTCGATCTCGCTGGAATCAAAGCCCAGATACTCAACGACGACGAAGAGCCCGACCCGGACTGGGAACCCGACTTCGAAACGTACTAAGAGCTCAGGCAGAGATTCCTCCGCTAACCGTGCCCCTCCACCGAGCTCTGACGACGCGCGGCGCTGCTGTTCCTCGCGGGCGATCTGCTGCGCGAGGACGTCGCGGTTGATGTACGGGTCGACGGCGGCGCCCGTATCGTCCTGGCATCGCGGCCCCATTAGGGCGGCGTGAGGCGGCCCCTTGGTTCTGACGCACCGTCGGATTCCGGGCACCCCCGGGCACCTGGTGGTGCGCGAGATCGGGGAATCCACGGGGTGACCTGGGGCTACTCCGGGCACACCAAGTGTGGTGATATCCCGAGGGATTCCTGGGAAACCGCAGGTCAGACGTGCTCCGCTACTTTCAACCAACTCCTTCCTCTGGTACGTCACCCCGGGCCCGCGCGCCTTCGACGTCCAGCCGATCCGCTACGACCTCACCCCCTTCGCCGCCCTCCTCAACGACGGCCGCCCGCACCGGATCGAGGTCTCGGTCGCCGGCGTGCCGGCCGGTCAGAGCGGCTGGAGCACCCCCACCAATCTGCTGCTCTGGCAGGACGCGGGCCGGCAGGTCGTCACCGGCGCCCTGACCCGGCACGAGGAGAGCGATCCGAGCGGCCACTCCCGCTGGACGCCCGCGGCCCCCGGCGCACAGCACCGCCTGGACACCGAGGGCGGACACCGGCTGACCGTCGCCGGACACCTGAACACCTCCCACGGCCGGGTGGCCACCACCGTCACCCGCACGGTGCGGAGCACCTCCGTCCATCGCTGGACGGACGGCGAGAACCAGGACGCGCTCGCCGCCACCTGGACCGACGAGGAGAGCGTGACGTACGGGCCGACCACCACCCGGACCGACCGCACCTACACGATGGACGGCGAGACCACCCTCGGGGACGGCGACCGGCTGCGCACCGTCCTCGCGCTCGGGGACCGCGCGGACACCGTCACCGTGCGCGGCGGGCGTACCGTCGACAGCTCCCGCCTCGACGACCGGTACACCGGTGACGCCACCTACACCGCGAACGTCCCGCGCGACCAGCGGCACGCGGTCGCCACCACCTCCGCCCGCTACCGGTTGTACGGGTCCGGAGCGCCGGGCGGGTGTTACGACCGTACGGTGGCCACCGTCCAGGGCACGCTGACGGTGGACCGCCGCCGCTGCTGATTCCGCCGCCCCCTACGATGAGCGGCCATGGACACGAGTGAGGCCGGCAGACAGCTGATCGACGGCCGTTTCGAGCTGGTCGCACCCCTGGGCAGCGGGGGCATGGGTACGGTGTGGCGCGCCCGCGACATCGCCCTGCACCGCGAGGTCGCACTCAAGGAGGTGCGCCCGCCGGACCCGGCGACCGCCGCCGCCCAACCCGGCCTCGCCGACCAGCTGCGCGAACGGGCCGTCCGTGAGGCCCGCGCCCTCGCCCGCCTCGCCCACCCGCACGTGGTGACGATCCACCACATCGTCGAACCGTCCGACGGCGCGGACGGACACCCGTGGATCGTCATGGAGCTGGTCCAGGGCGGCTCCCTGCACGACCGGCTGGCGTCCGGGCCGATGCCGCCCGCGGACGTGCTGCGGCTCGGCCTCGACGTGCTCTCCGCGCTGCGCGCCGCGCACGCCGAAGGGGTGCTCCACCGCGACGTGAAGCCGGCCAACGTGCTGCTGCGCCCCAGCGGGTCGGCGGTGCTCACCGACTTCGGCATCGCGGCCCTGCACGGATCGACCGGGCTCACCTCGACCGGGGTGCTCATCGGCTCGCCCGAGTACATCGCGCCCGAACGCGTCCGCGGCGAGGAGGGACTGGCCGCCTCCGACCTGTGGTCGCTGGGCATGCTGCTCTACGTGGCCGCGGAGGGGGTCCACCCGCTGCGCCGGGCCACCAGCCTGGCCACGGTCGTCGCCGTACTCGACGAGCCGATCCCGGCGCCCGTGCGCTCCGGCCCGCTGGCGCCCGTACTGGAACGGCTGCTCGTACGGGACCCGGCGGCGCGGCCCGACGGGGCGCAGCTGGAACAGCTGCTCCGGGACGCGAGCGCCGCTCTCGGATCCGGCTACGGGGCGGGCGCGGCGCCGGTCTTCCCCGCACCGCCGATCGCCCCGGCACCGCCCGCCGCCGTCACGCCGGTCGGCGGTGCGCCGGCCGTCCCGGGGCAGTTCGGCCCGTACGGAGGCCCCTACGGATCGCCCACCCCGCCGCCGTTCGGCTCCGGTGGCTCCCCGTACGGGTCCACCACCACGCCGGTCCCGCTGGCGTCCGCCCCGCGCCGCCGCCCTGCCCTGATCGGCGCCGCGCTCACGGTGGTGCTCGCGGCCGCCGTCGTCGGGATCGTCCAGCTGCTGCCCGACGGGAACTCCGGTGACGACGACGCCGTCGACGCCCGCGCCACCCGGCCCGCCGTCGCCAGCCAGGCGGGTCCCCCCGCCTCCACCCCCGGCCCGAAGGCGAGCACGTCCAAGGCCGGCGCGGCCCGCGGCAGCATGCTCACTCCGCAGAACATCCGGACCGCCCTGGAGGCGCTCAAGGAGAAGACCGGCACCACGACCTTCGTGGACCTCAAGGTCTACGACGGATACGTGCTCGCGTCGATCCCCACCGCCGCCGGCGCCGAGACCGTCGACGCGTGGCAGTACCGGGACGGGGCGGCCACGCGCACCGGACCCGACGGCACGGTCGAGGAGGGGGAGCCGCTGATCGACATGTCGACCGTCAACTGGGACGCTCTGCCCGGCCTGCTGGAGCAGTCCAAGAAGGAGCTGGGCGTCGAGAAGCCGACCTCGACCTATGTGATCGTCGAGCCGTGGATGATGGACCAGGTCCCCTGCATGCGCCCCTACCTCAGCGATGAGTACGGCCGCGGCGGCTATGTGCTCGCCGGTATCGACGGCAAGGTCAAGAAGGTCGTCGGCTCCTGACATCCTGTACCCGCACACAGGTACGCACGTACACGCGTATGCATGTACGCATGTACGGTCCGACGGGTCAGGGAGCACGACCATCATGCCCAGCTGGCGCACCACCCTCACGGCGGCCGGTGTGTCCGGCTCCCGCCTGCGGGACGACTACACGTACGCCGCCCGCCGGGTGCTCCGCCGCGAGCCGGCCCCGTACCTGGCGCTGCGGATGCTCGCCGCGCCGCCGCTGGTGCCCTTCCTCGCCGCCGGTCTCGCCTTCATGAACCTGGTCGACGACGTCGCCGAGACCGGTACGCCGCAGCAACGGGCCGCCGGTCTCGCCGCGTTGTCCGAGCGGGTGGAGGCGGCCCTCAAGTCCGGGGACAGCCCCGACCCGCTCCTGCGGGCCTACGCGCACGCGGTGGCATCCCGCGGCCTGTCGCCGCACTGGGTCTCCCGCTTCCTGGCGGGCGCCGCCACCGCCGAGGCCGGATTCGACGGCTTCGAGGCGGAGGAGGACTTCCAGGCCTACCTCGACGCGTACGCGTGGCCGGGGGTGCTGGTCTTCACCGGGCTCCAGTACCGGGGCGGCCCCGACCCCGAACAGGCGGCGGGCTGGCGGCGCTTCGTCGACGCCGCCCAGCGCGTGGACTTCCTCGCCGACCTCTGCGGGGACCTCGCGGACGGCCGGCTCTGCATCCCCCGCGCACGTCTCGCCGAACACGAGGTGACCCGAGCCGACCTGGAACAGGCCCGCGACACCCCGGCCGTACGAGCCCTCCTCGCCGCCGAGTGCCGGCGTGCCCGTACGGCTCTGGACGCTGCCCGCGGCATCCTCGACCTCGCCGAGCCCGGACTGCGTCCCGTGATCGCGACCATGACGGAGCTGATGGCGCACCAGCTGACCGCCGTGGAGCGCGCGGGGGTCGCCGCCCTGCGCCGGGACATCGGGTACGGCCCGGCGGCGCCCCTGCGGATCCTCGTCCGCGCCGCCCGGCGTCGCCCGGTGTGAACCGGTGCAGGGAGTTTCCTAGTAGGGCCCGTTGACGTTGTCGATCGAGCCGTAGCGCGCGGCCGCGTAGTTGCAGGCGGCGGTGATGTTGGCGACCGGGTCGTAGGAGTCCTGCGAGGTGCCGGGCACGTGGTAGGCGCGGAAGGTGGGGTCGATGACCTGGAGCAGGCCCTTGGACGGGATCCCGTTCCGGGCGTTGATGTCCCAGTTGTTGATCGCCAGCGGGTTGCCGGAGGACTCGCGCATCACGTTGCGGTGAATTCCGTTGTAGGAGCCGGGAATACCGTGCTTCGCCATGACGTCGAGGGACTCGCGGATCCACCCGTCGAGATTGTTCGGGTAGGCGGCGGCGGTCTTGGCCGCCGCGGCCGCCTTCACCTGCTTGCCGATGGTCAGTTTGATGCCGGGGCGGATGACCGACGGGTTGTCGCCGACGACGGTCTTGTTCGCGTCGTAGAGCTGCTGCCAGCCGCCACTGAGGGAATGCTGCGCCGCGATCTCCGAAAGGGTGTCGCCCGCGACCACGGAATAGGTCATGGGGGCGGCCGTCTCCACCGCTCCGGCGGTGGTCGCGCTGATCAGCGGGAGAGTGAGGGCCGCGCCACCGGTGCCGGCGAGAGCCAGCTTGCGGGTGATCCGGTAGTGCTTCGGCCGACGGTGCTTACCCTTTGCAGGCATGGCGGAATTCCTCACGTGGGGGGACGGGAGATCCCGGGCGGGGGCCGGATTCGGCACCTGACCACCAGGAACGAGGTGACCGTAGGCGAGCGCGCCGCGCCCGAACAAGCCCCGAATTCCACCGATAGATCGACATCTCGCTTTCGGTCGGGTAAATGACCTTGAAGGCGGCATGGCGCAATAGCCGGTTCCCTTTCCGGAAAAGGGAACCGGCTATTCGCGGGAAATGATGTTGAGGTGTTCGGTGTGGCTCACATCACGGGTCGCCGGCTGGGCGCCCAATTCGGGCAAGTCCACTCTCCGGGTGCCGCATTCGGGCGACCGACCCGTAGGTGGCGAATCGCCCATTAGGGATTCTTTCCGGCGGATTGCCGGCCGTCCGGGCCTGATGCTCCGCCGGCCGTTCGCGTCCGGTCGGCGGCCGGTTCACCCCTCGGGTCACACCGACCCCTCCAGCGCCTCCAGCGCTGCCGATACCGCCTTCACCGCCCCCTCCGAGGCCGGCAGCAGGGGCAGCCGGACGTCCGGGGTCGGAATCCGTCCCTGCGCGTGCAGGACGCCCTTGAGCACCGCCGGATTCGGCTCGGCGAAGGCCGCCGCCGACATCCGGGCCAGCGCGTGCCCCAGCGGCCGCGCCCGCGCCACGTCACCCGCCCTCCATGCCCCGGCGAGCTCCGCGAAACGGCCCGTCGCCAGATGCGCCGAGGCCAGGATCCCGCCCGCCGCACCCAGCGCCAGCAGCGGCGACAGGTACACGTCGTCACCCGCCAGCACCTCGAACCCGGCCGGAAGGTCACCGAGCAGCGCCACCGCGTCCTCGCCGATGCCGCCGCCCGCGTACTTCACCCCGACGACCCCCGGCAGCGATCCGAGCGCCCGCAGTGCGGCCGCGTCCAGCGGCTGCCCGGTGCGGTACGGGACGTGATAGACGATCAGCGGGACCGGGCTCGCACCGGCCAGCCGCGCGAAGTGCGCCAGCACACCGGCGGCCGCGGGCCGGACGAACGCCGGCACCGTCACCAGCGCCGCCCGCACCTCGGGCAGGCGGGCCAGCCGGGCCAGCGAGGCCTCGGCGGCCCGGGTGCCGCTCGCCCCCGCCCCGACGGTCAGCGGCGCGCCCCGCTCCCCGCAGACCCGGGCGCACACGGCGGTGACGAGGTCGCGCTCCGCCTCGTCGAGGCAGGCCGCCTCCGCGGTGGTGCCGAGCGCGACGATCCCCGTGGCCCCCGCGTCGAGCACCTCGTGTGCGAGCGCCTCCAGCGCCTCGACGGCCACCTCCCCGGCGCGGGTGAAGGGCGTGACGAGCGGTACGTGGATCCCCTGAAACGGCCGGGCCGGAAGGGCTGCCGTCGCTGCGATGACTGCGATGTCCTGTGCCATGCCGACGAGCCTCACCCGCGGAAAGGATCAAATCCAGTTCGCGTTTCTTACCCGAACCGTAAGTTGAGCCGATGCTCGATGTACGACGCCTGCGCCTGCTGCGCGAACTGGCCCGCCGCGGCACCATCGCCGCCGTCGCCGAAGCCCTCGCCTTCAGCCCTTCGGCGGTCTCCCAACAGCTCACCGTCCTCGAACGCGAAGCCGGCCTGCCCCTGCTGGAGCGCACCGGCCGCCGGGTCCGGCTCACCCCGGCGGGCCAGAACCTGGTCCGGCACGCCGAAGCCGTCCTCGAACAGCTGGAACAGGCCGAGGCCGACCTCGCCGAGGCGCGCGGCGGGCTCGCCGGAGCCCTGCGGATCGGCGCCTTCCCCACCGCCACCCGGGCCATCGTCCCGGCCGCGCTGATCACCCTCGCCCGGCGCCACCCGGGGCTGGAGCCGATGGTCTCGGAGACCGATCCGGCCGCGGTGGCGCACGCCCTGCGGGCCGGGGACCTGGACGTGGCGCTGGTGCACGAGTACGACTTCGTACCCGCCGAGCCCGAGCCGGGACTGGCCACCGAGCCCCTGTACGGCGAGGCGATGTACCTGGCCGCGCCCGAGGGCCCGGCCCCCGACCGGCCCGGGGAACCGGAACCGGACCAGGGGGCGGCCCTGCGTACGCACGCCCGGGCGCCCTGGATCACCGCCACCCCCGGCACCCTCTGCCACGCCATGACCGTCCGGGCCTGCCAGGCCGCCGGATTCACCCCGCGCGTCCGCCACCGGGTCGACGAGTTCGCCACCGTGCTCGCCCTCGTCGCGGCGGGCCAGGGCGTGGCCGTCGTACCGCAGCTCGGGGTCACGGGCCCGGACCGGCCTGCCGTACACCTCACGCGCCTGCTCATGCAGCGCCGCACCAACCTCGCCTTCCGCAGCGGTGCCGGTGCCCACCCCGCCGTGGCGGCCTTCGGTGCGGCACTTCGGGCCGCCGTACCACCGGATCTGGTCGGGTCGCGCGCCGTGACGTGACACAACTCCCGTACCGGGTGGCGCCCGTGTACGTTCGTTGATCCAGACCGATTCGATCAGAGCGGGGTACGACGTGACGCATCGCGTACGAGGGGTCATCGCCCGGAGCAAGGGCGCACCGGTGGAGACGACGACGATCCTCGTGCCCGACCCGGGACCCGGTGAGGCACTCGTCAAGGTGCAGGCCTGCGGGGTCTGCCACACCGACCTGCACTACCGCGAGGGCGGCATCAACGACGAGTTCCCCTTCCTGCTCGGCCACGAGGCCGCCGGCATCGTCGAATCCGTCGGCCCGGACGTCACCTCGGTGGCGCCCGGCGACTTCGTGATCCTCAACTGGCGTGCGGTGTGCGGCACCTGTCGCGCCTGCAGGCGAGGACGCCCCTGGTACTGCTTCGCCACGCACAACGCCACCCAGCCCATGACCCTGGAGGACGGCACCCCGCTCTCCCCGGCCCTGGGGATCGGCGCCTTCGCCGAGAAGACCCTGGTCGCCGCAGGTCAGTGCACCAAGGTGGACCGTGCGGCCGCCCCGGCCGCCGCCGGCCTCCTCGGCTGCGGGGTGATGGCCGGCCTCGGCGCCGCCCTCAACACCGGCAACGTCGGGCGGGGCGACTCCGTCGCCGTCATCGGCTGCGGGGGAGTGGGCAACGCGGCCGTGGCCGGAGCCCGCCTGGCGGGCGCCTCGCGGATCATCGCCGTGGACCTGGACGACCGGAAGCTGGAATGGGCCCGGGGCCTGGGCGCCACGCACACCGTCAACGGGCGCACCGACGACGTCGTCAAGGCCATCCAGGCCCTGACCGACGGCAACGGCGCGGACGTGGTCATCGACGCCGTGGGCCGCCCGGAGACCTACCGGCAGGCCTTCTACGCGCGCGACCTCGCCGGGACGGTGGTCCTGGTGGGCGTGCCGACGCCGGAGATGAAGCTCGAACTCCCGCTCCTCGACGTGTTCGGCCGCGGCGGCGCCCTGAAGTCCTCCTGGTACGGGGACTGCCTGCCCGAGCGCGACTTCCCCCTGCTGATCGACCTCTACCTGCAGGGCCGGCTCGACCTGGACGCCTTCGTCTCCGGGACCATCCCGCTCGACGGTGTCGAGGACGCCTTCGCCCGGATGGAACGCGGCGAGGTCCTCCGCTCGGTCGTCGAGTTCTGACACCCCGTCCGGCCCACCCGGCCGGACCCGGCCCGCCTGGAATCGGGCCACCACCCCGCGCCCCCGCCTCCACCCGGCCGGGGCGCGGTCTTCATCTCCTCGTACCCCTGGGGGCCGTCCGTGACCATCGCACACAGCTACCGCCAGCCCGGCACGGTCCTCACCGACCACCGGTTCTCCGTCCCGCTGGACCACGCGTGCCCGGACGGGGAGCGGATCGAGCTGTACGCCCGTGAGGTCGTGGCCGCAGGCAAGGACCCCGAGACGCTGCCGTGGCTGCTCTACCTGGAGGGCGGTCCGGGCTTCGGCGCCCGCCGTTTCATCGGCCGCCAGGCCTGGCTGGAGCGCGCCCTGACCGAGTACCGGGTACTCCTGCTCGACCAGCGCGGAACGGGCCGCTCCACCCCGGTGAACCGGCAGACCCTGCCCCTGCGCGGCACCCCCGACCGGCAGGCCGAGTACCTCGGCCACTTCCGCGCCGACTCCATCGTGCGCGACGCCGAAACCATCCGGCCCGGCCTGACCGGCGGCGCGCCCTGGACCGTGCTCGGCCAGAGCTTCGGCGGCTTCTGCGCGACCCGCTATCTCTCCACCGCGCCCGAGGGTCTGACCGCCGCGCTGATCACCGGTGGCCTGCCGTCCCTGACCGCCACCGCCGACGAGGTGTACGAGGCCGCGTACCCCCGCATCGAGCGCAAGAACCTGGCCCACTACGCCCGCTACCCCATGGACGTCGAACGCGCCCGCCGGATCGCCGCCCACCTCGCGGACGCACCGGCCGAACTCCCCGGCGGCCACCGCCTCACCGTCGGGGGTTTCCAGTCCCTCGGCATCCTCCTCGGCGGGGGCGACGGCAGCCACCAGCTCCACTACCTGCTGGAGGACGCCTTCGTCACGACCCCTGCCGGACCCGCCCTCTCCGACGCCTTCCTGGAGAGCGCCCGCGCCCTGCTCTCCTTCGCCGGACACCCCCTCTACGCACTGGTCCACGAGGCGATCTACGCCCAGGACCCCGCCACGCCCACGGCCTGGGCCGCCGAACGGGTGCGCGCCGGCCACCCCCGCTTCGACGCGGACAAGGCCCTCGCGGGCGACGAGCCGCTGCTCTTCACCGGCGAGACCATTCACCCCTGGCACTTCACCACCGACCCGGCCCTCGCCCCGCTGCGCGAGACCGCCGAACTCCTGGCCGCCCGTACCGGCTGGCAGCCGCTCTACGACCCGGCCCGCCTGGCCGCCAACGAGGTGCCGGTGGCCGCCGCCGTCTACCACGACGACATGTACGTGGACACCGCGCACTCGCTGGAGACGGCCCGCTCCATCCGGGGCCTGCGGACCTGGGTGACGGACGAGTTCGAGCACGACGGCGTCCGCGCCAGCGGCCCCCGCGTCCTGGACCGGCTGCTGTCCCTCGCCCGCGACGAGGCGTGAGCCGCTGTCCGCGCAGGTCAGGGGTGTGATGGGGGCCCCGATTAATCGTTCCCGCAGAAGTTGATCACACGGTTAGGGTGGGCGCTCGTACCCGAGGAACCGACCGATGTGTGGAGCGTGCATGCTGAGAAAGATGTCGAGCGCCGTCTCGCTGGCCCTGGCCGGCGGACTGGCCGTGACCGGGGTGGCGGCGGGAACGGCGACGGCCGCCGTCGCCGCGCCGGCCGTCAGCGCCGCGGGGGCGGGGGAGACCCCCGTCGGCGCGCAGGCCTGGACGCGCGTGTCCAAGAAGTACCCGAACCACTCCTACTGGAACGCCGCCGGCGACCTGCGCGTCGGCAACGAGGCCGGCACCGAGGGGCTGTCCCGCGCGTACCTCCGCCTGGACACCACCGCGCTGGCGGGCGCCACGGTCTCCAAGGCGACCTTCCGGATCACCAACACGGGGGCCGCGTCCTGCACGGGCCGTCCGGTGGAGCTGTGGAGCGTCGGCGCCGTCTCGGCGAAGACCACGTGGAAGAACCAGCCCGCCAAGGGCGTCCGGCTGGCGACCGTGACGGACGCCAAGGGCCATGAGGGCTGCGCGGCGGGCGACCTCGAGTTCGACGCCACCGCTTTGGTGAAGGAGGCGGCGGCCGCGTCCCGGACCTCCGTCACCGTCGGTCTGTTCGCCTCGGACGAGTCCGACTCCTCGGCCTGGAAGCGGTTCGCCCCGGCGACCGCGAAGCTGGAGACCACCATCGGCCGCCCCGCGCCGCCGGTGATCAGCTCCCCCGAGTTCCCCGACGCCTCGAACGGCGCCCCCGCCAACACCGGCAAGGCCCGCACCCCGGGCACGTTCACGTTCGGCACCGGTGGCGCCACCAACATCGAGAAGATCGTGTACTGGTCGGACTTCGCGCCTCGGGAGATCACCGTGGCGCCGGGTGGCAGTGCCGTGATCACGCCCACCGCCTCCGGCCCCCACATGGTCTACGCGTACAGCGTGGACAAGGCCGGGCGGCGTTCGGACCAGGTCGTGTACCGCATCTGGGTCCTCGCCGGCGGTGGCCCCGACGCCGCGGGCGACCTGAACGGCGACGGCCTGCGCGACCTGTGGACCCTGGACCCGGACGCGAAGCTCCGCTTCTCGGCTGGCCGGGCCGACGGCACCTTCGCCGCGCCCGTCGACGGCGGGGCGGCCTTCGACCCGGGAGCCCGGATCGCCGTCACCGGGGACTGGAACGATGACGGCTACAACGACCTGCTGGTGCTCGAGCGCCCCACCGGATCCAGCAGGAACCTGCTCCGGATCTACCACGGCAACGGCCTCGGCGGCATCCTGCCGGGCAGCGACATCGTGCTGACCGTCGACTGCCCGGTCGCCGATCCGGGCCACGCCTGCGCCGGCGACGACCCGGCGTGGACCGGCGACGACCACTGGTTCAATGCCGAGGGCGTGGTGGCCGCAGGTGACCTGAACGGCGACGGCCAGCCCGACCTGCTGGTGAAGCAGGGCACGAAGCTCTGGGCGTACACCGCCAGCATCTTCGCCAGCCTGGACGCGTTCGGCGGCCCGGTCCTGGTCGGCGACGGCGGCTGGGACTCCGTCTCCGTCCTCGTCGCGGGCGACACCGACGGCGACGGCGCGGCCGACCTGTGGGTGCGCGACGACGCCTCGGGCGACCTGTTCGCCGTGAAGGGGGCCAAGGACGCCGCCGGGCACCTCGACCCCACGAGCTGGGGCACGGCGCAGCGCGTGAAGATCGGCTCGGGCTTCGGCCGGACGGCCTACCCGACGCTGGTTTCCGCGGGCGACTTCGACCGCGACGGTCTGGTCGACCTGTCGGCCGTCGGCGCCGACGGCAGGGCCGTCTGGTTCCGGGCGACCGCCACCGGGATCGACGCGACCCCGCGGCCGATCGGCTGATCCCACGTCAACCGGCCGGGCCGGCGCCCCCGCTCAGGGGCGCCGGCCCGCCGGCGTTTCCGGGGGCGGCTCCACGAAGGGTCGGGTCAGGTGCGCGGTGGCCAGCAGGGCCCCGCGCTCCCTCGCCCGGGCCAGCAGGGCCCGGCGGGAGGCGCGGGCGGTATCCCGGTCGCGCTCGTGGGAGTACGGCACGGCCGGGTCGCCCAGCTGGACCGCGTGCACCAGCACGTCCCCGGTGACGTCGCGGGCCCCCTCCCCCTGATCCACCAGCACCGACTGGTGCCCCGGGGTGTGCCCGGGCGTCGGCAGCAGGGTGATGCCGGGCGCCAATCGGTGGGCACCGTCGACCTCGTGCAACTGCCCGCCGGCGCGCAGGGGCGCCACCGTCCAGTCCCACACCGGGTCCGCCCGGTCCAGCGCGGCCACCTCCGCGCGCTGCACGACGTACCGGGCGGCCGGGAAGAACGGCCTCCCGTCGTCCCCCGACGACCATCCCGCGTGGTCCTCGTGAAGGTGGGTCAGCACCACCGCCTCCACATCGGCCGGAGCGATACCGGCCGCCGCGAGGGCGTCCGGCAGCCGCCCCGGCACCGGGGCCCACGCGGCGGCCGGGGACCGGGCCGGCCCGACCCCGGCGTCCACCAGCACCCAGCGGCCGCCGGGCCGGGCGATCGCGAAGCACCGGAAATCCAGTGCCCACGCCCCGTCCGGCCCGAACGCGCCCGGATCCAGCTCCGCGGCACGGGCCCACGCGGCCACCTCCGCCCCCGGAAAGGCGGTACGCGCCGGCTCGAAGAAGATCCCCGTGGCGTCGAGCAGCGCCACCACCTGCCCATGACGGTCCATGCGCCTATTGTGCGAGACATGACCGAACAACCTGATCAGCAGGCAGCCTTGCAGCCCATGCCCACCGACTGGACGCGCGCCCTCGCGGTGGTCGCGCACCCCGACGACCTGGAGTACGGGTGCGCCGCGGCGATCGCGGACTGGACGGACGGGGGCCGGGAGGTCGTCTACCTCCTCGCCACGCGCGGCGAGGCGGGCATCGACAGCATCGCCCCCGCCGACTGCGGTCCGCTGCGCGAGGCCGAGCAGCGGGCGAGCGCCGCGGTCGTCGGCGTGTCCGAGGTGGAGTTCCTGGACTACCACGACGGCGTCATCGAATACGGCCTCGGCCTGCGCCGGGACATCGCCGCGGCCGTCCGGCGGCACCGCCCCGAGCTGATCGTCACCCTCAACCACCGCGACACGTGGGGCGGTGCGCAGGGCGGCGGCTACTGGAACACCCCCGACCACAAGGCCGTCGGCCGGGCCGTGCTGGACGCGGCCGGTGACGCCGGCAACCGCTGGATCTTCCCCGAGCTCATCGAGCGGGGACTGCAGCCGTGGAACGGCGTGCGCTGGGTCGCGGTGGCCGGATCCAGCACGCCCACGCACGCGGCCGACGCGGGACCGGGGCTGGAGCGCTCGGTGAAGTCCCTGCTGGCGCACAAGGCGTACATCGAAGTGCTCACGGACCAGGACCCCGAGGAGTACGCCCGTACCTTCCTCACCGGGAACGCCCAGCAGGCGGCAGCCCGGTTCGGCGGCCGTCCGGCCGTGCCGTTCGAGGTCTTCCCCCGCTGACCGGCCACCCCTAGTCTGACGACTCGTCAGTTCGTGAGGTCGTCAGCCATCGGACCGGGGGTGCGGGACACGGTGATCGACACCATCTCCACGGAGATCGCGGAGGGTGAGGAGCGCGTCCGGCTGGAGATCGGCGACGGTCTCGCGATCCTCACCCTGTGCCGCCCGGACAAACTCAACGGCTGGAGCTGGGAGTCCACCCGCCAGCTCGGCCTGCTCGCGGACCGGATCCGCTTCGACGCGTCCGTGCGGGCGGTGCTGCTGCGGGCCGAGGGCCGGGCCTTCTGCGCGGGCATCGACGTGACCGCCCCGGGCGGCGCCATCACGGGCGGATCCCCGGCGGAGCGCACCCGCAACTACTACGAGGGCATCCGCTGGGTGCACGAGCGGTTCGCGGTCCTCGCCCGCCTCCCGCAGCCGGTGGTGGCCGCCGTCCAGGGCTACTGCCTCGGCTTCGGCTTCGAGCTGGCGCTGATGGCCGACGTCCGGGTGGCGGCCGAGGACGCCGTCTTCGCCCTGCCGGAGGCCGGACTGGGGGTGGCGGTGGACGCGGGCGGTGACCTCCGCATCGCCCGCGAGGCGGGTGCGGGCTGGGCCAAGTACCTGGCCCTGACGGGCCGCCGCATCGACGCCGCGACGGCGCTGCGCCTCAACCTGGTTCAGCTGGTCGTCCCCGGCGAGGGCCTGGAGGCCACCGCGTGCGCCGTGGCGCGGGAGATCGCCGCGAACGCGCCCCTCGCGGTCCAGGGCATCAAGCGCGCGATCGACTCCTACGCCGACGCCGCACTCCCCGCGGCCCTGGACCGGGTGGCGATGACCGCGGCCCTCACCCTCACCTCGGAGGACTGCCGCGAGGGCTACACCGCCAAGGCGGCCCGGCGGCCCCCGCGCTTCAGCGGAGGCTGAGCACCGGCCGCGTCGAGAACTCCTCGTACATGCCCACGCCGTCCGGCCCGTACGTGAACTCGGCCGTGTACGGGTTGCGGTTGGCGGTGGCCAGCGGAAGCCACCCGAGCAGGTCGCCGTATCCGCCGCAGACGGCTTCGCCGCCGTCACCGCCGTGCACGGCGGTCGGGTCGCCGCTCAGCTCCGTGCGGTAGCTGTCGTAGGCGATGTGCAGTCCGAAGGCGTTCGGCTCGTGCCGCGGGCCCCCGCTGCCCCCGTACGGCGGCTGGTCCAGGGGACACTCGTTCCCCCAGCGGAACAGGGTGCCCGCCCCGGCCCCGCACGCGTGCTCCCACTCGTCGGCGCCCGGTATCCGCAGCCCGCGCGCCGCGAGGGCCGCCGGCATGTCCTCCGGGGACTCGGTCAGGGCCTCGTCCTCCACGGCCATGAACACGGTGGCCAGCGTCGCGGTGCGCAGCGGGCTCAGCACATCGGCGAGATAGGACTTCAGGTCGGGCCGCCCGTACCCGTACCCCTCCTCCGCGCTCTCCGCGTAGTCGGCGCTCTGCGCGGGCGTCGGGACGAAGGCGTCCAGGTCGAACCCCAGCCGCACCGCCCCGCCGGGTACGAGGGCGAACTCCTGCCCCTCGCGCTCGATGCGCACGCGGTGCAGGGGACCGCCCAGGTGCTCGACGGTGTCGAGCAGCACCACCCGGCCGCCCACCTGCGCGGCGGCCTCGTGCGCGATGTGTCCGGCGGTGGCCGGGTCGAGCGACCGCCAGCGGTCGAGGGTCAGTTCGGCGAGAGACATGCCCCGATCCTCGCACCGGCCACTGACAACGCGCGGCCCGGGGAGGAGGCTCGGGGGAGGCGAGCCGCTCCGCGGACCGTGCGGGTGGGGGTGCCGGTGCCGGTGCCGTGCCGGTGGCGGTGCGGGTCAGGCCGCGAAGCGGCGGTTGCCCGTGAGCGACCACACGGCGGAGATCCGGCCGTCGGTGACCGCGAACATGTCGATGCCGCTCTTGACGGCGACCTCTCCGTCGCCGTCGGCGTGGCTCTCGGTCCACCGGCAGGCCATCTCGCCGCGCTCGGAGTCGACCAGCGGTGCGGATTCGGCGGCGAAGGTCAGGCCGGTGAGGGCAAGGCTGTTGGCCGAGATGAACGCCGTCAGTTCCTCCTGGCCGAAGGAGTAGGCGGAGCCGGTACCGTCGAAGTCGTCCGCGAAGTGCAGCCGGAAGCCGGGGGCGAGGATCTGCTCGGCGAGGGCGACGTCTCCGTTCCAGAGCGCCGTCCAGCCCTCCACCAGCCGGGTGCCGGCCTCCCGGGTCAGCGGTGCGGAATCGATGGCGGGGGTCGTCGTCACAGACATGGGCGCGGTGCCTTCCATGGTCGGTTCGTGGTCACCCAGCCTCCGGGCCGTCGGCGACAGCCCCCTGTCGGTGTTTAGCCCTCCGGGAGGGGACTCAAGCGAAACCATAGAGTTCGTCGAGTGCGACGAAATCCCTTCCGGCGGTGTCCAGTTCGGACAGGTCCACCGGACGCGGCTCCGCCGTCTCCTCCAGTGCCCGCGCCGCTTGGATGCGGTCGAGGCGGAAGTCCCGTACGGCGCGGTGCAGCCGGCACCAGCCGATGAGGTACCAGTGGTCGCCCCCGAGGAAGCCCAGGGGTTCGACGGTGCTCTCGGTGATCTCGCCCCGCGCGTCGGCATGGCGCAGGTGCAGCAGCCGGCGGGTCGAGAGCGCCACGCGCAGGGTGTGCGGGAGCGCGGACGGCCGAACGGGGTGCACGGCGAGCCGGACCCGGGCGGCGAGATCGCGCGCGGCCTGCCGGTCGCGCTGCGGCATCACGGCGAACACCTTGTGCAGCGCCGAGCGGGCGTCCGCGGCGAACGGGGTCCCGGACAGCCCGTGCAGGGCGACGGCCAGGGCCGCCGCCTCGGCCGGGGTGATGGTCAGGGGCGGCAGGGTGTGGTCCTTGTCCACCGCGTACCCGCCGCTGCGGCCCGGTTCGGCGTAGAGCGGCACCCCGGACTGCTGCAGGGCGCTGAGGTCGCGCTCTATGGTGCGCGTGCTGACGCCGAAGCGATCCGCGAGCCACCGCGCGCTGCGCGGCCGGGGCGAGACCGCCCGTAACTCCTCCACCAGGGCGTACAGACGCTCGGTACGGTTCACAGCCATGGACCGTAGCCGATGCCCGGCGAGATCCGGAAGGGACGGCCTAGTGCCGTGCCGGGCGTCGCGACCCGGTGGACCTTTCCGGTCACAGCACTAGGAAGCGAACGGGCCGCGGCCCAGCTGGGTGCGGACCGGGACCACCTCGGGGTTGACCACCGACCGGCGCTGCCAGTTCGCCCCGTCCACCACCAGCGTGTGCCCGGTGATGAACCGGGCGTACGGCGAGGCCAGGAAGGTGGCGGCCCAGCCCAGTTCGCGCGGCGCGCCGACCCGCAGCGCGGGCTGCCGGGCGTCCTTCGCGTCGGGCGCGGCGCGCTCCAGGCCGTCCCGGATGTCCTCGGTCATGTCCGCGTGCGGGACGAGCCCGGGGACGAGCCCGTTGATCTGGATGCCGTACGGACCCCACTCGACCGCGAGCGTCTCCACCAGGTTCTTCACCCCGGCCTTGGCCGCGGAGCTGTGGACGAACCCCGGCCCGCCCGTCCAGGCGTACGAGGCGCCGATGTTCACGATCGAGCCGGGGGTGCCCGCGGTGAGGTGCCGGCGGCCGAACTCGCGGGTCATGAACCAGGTGCCCGTCAGGGTGATGTCGACCACCGCCCGCCAGGCATTCGGAGAGAGGTCCTCCGCCGGGGAGGGGAAGTTCGCGGCCGCGTTGTTGACCAGCACGTCCGGCAGGCCGAAGGCGGCCTGCGCGGCATCGAATACCTCCGCGACCCGCTCGGGGTCCCTGATGTCGCAGACGGCCGCCGACACCCGGCCCGCGCCGGGTACGGCCGCCAGCTCCTCGCGCGCCGCCTTGAGCTGTTCGGCGCGTCGGCTCGCGATCACCACGTCGGCACCGAGCCGGGCGAACTCGGCCGCTATGGCCTTGCCGAGCCCGGTGCCGCCGCCGGTCACGAGGACCACCTGCCCCGCGTAGGTCCCGGGGGGCAGGGCGGCGGCGCCGAGCGCGGGTGGCGCGGGCAGCCCGCGCAGAGGGTTCTCCATGTGCCCATCGATAGCGTGTGGGCGCTCAGATCACCATGCCCGAACGGTGCCCGGCCTCTGTCCGGCCGCTGCCGGCCTAGGACGTCTCTTTCGGATCTTGCCGGGCCCGCGACGCCCGGCACCGCACCCGGCCGCGTTGTCGGTGCGCCCGAGTACGTCCAGTACAAGGGCGCCCCTCCGCCTTGCCGGGCACGGCACCGGACGCCGTGGGCCCGGCCGACAAGATCCGAAAGAGACGGCCTAACTCCCCGGGTTGTACGCCTGCTTGGTCGCGCAGGTCCAGATCACCGGCTTGAGCTTGCCCTTCGCGTTCACGGCCGCCCCGCCGACCCGGTCGGCGTCCGAGACCGCATCGGCCATGCTCGCCCCGCCCGCGGCCAGCCGCGGCAGGGCCTTGACCGGTCCGGAGCCGGCCCGCAGCAGGGCCTGGTCCGGCCGGGTCATCTCGTCCGGGTGGAACTTGGCCGTGCCGACGCTGACGTTCGTCGTCGCGCTGATCGCCTCGAACGTGGCGTACGGGTGCGAGCTCAGCCCACCGGGGGAGGTCGCGGGCCCGGTGAGCGGCGGCTCCCAGACCAGCGGCTGGTACTCGTGCCACGGTCCGGCCCAGTCGTAGCCGACGATCCGGCGGCTCTCGTCGAGGTCCTGCACGTAGCTGTCGTTCACGGCCGGAGCCAGCAGCCGGGCGGCGGAGCCGTCCCCCGGCCACAGCACCGGGTGGGTGCCCTCCAGGTGCGCGCCGGTCTCGGGGACCTCGTAGTCCTGCGTGGCCATGCCGAGGATGTCGCCCTGGTTGTTGATGCCGGTGACCGTCGTGATCCGGGTCCCCGGTCCGGCGTCGGCCGGTACGGGCAGGTCGCGGACCTTCTGGCCGTCCTTCCAGACGGTGCCGATCCCGCTGTCGGAGCGGGAGACCACGTACCCGGCGTCATTGACGTCGGCCTCCAGGTCGGAGCCGTCGCTGTCCGGCAGCGGAGTGATCGCCGCGGCGCCCGCCCGGTACGTGAACAGGGAGGAGGCGCCGAAGTTGTGGAGGACACCGACCATCAGGCCGTGCGCGTTGACGGCGAGCACCTGCCCCGTGACGTTCGGGTCGGTCAGCGGGACCGGGTACACGGTGGTGCCGGTCCAGTAGGCGGGCTTGTAGCCCGAGACGCCGACGGCGAGGTCGCCCGTGCCGAGGTCGAAGACCCCCTGGCTGCGCTGGACGTCGCGGGCGTACGACTCGTTCCCGATCGTGCCGAGCACCTGGATCTTCGGTGCGCACTTCGCGTCGGCCGCCACTGCCGGTCCGGCCGCGGTGACCAGGCCGGTCAGAACGATGGCGGCTCCGGCCGCGGACATGCTTCTTCTCATGTAGTGGTCCCCCCTGGACAGGTGCTGTTCCCCGTTGAGTCATGACACGTGCACGCCACATGTTGCCTGATCTTGAGGAGGATGTGGCCTGAATGGCGCGTGTTGATTCGGACCGGGGGCCTCTCCACCCCGACCGATGGTTCCCAGAGAGGCAAGCGACTGCTTAGTATGCCCGCGGAGCGTGGTTCCTCGACGGCGGCTGGAGGCCCCGGATGCAGGCATGGCGAGTACATACCCCCGGCGAACCCCGAGAGGCCCTGCGCCTCGAAGAGATTCCCGAACCGGTCCCCGGCGAGGGCGAGGTGCGACTGCGGGTGCTCGCGGCGAACCTCAACTTCCCCGACGCGCTGCTCGTCCGCGGCCAGTACCAGATCCGGCCACCGCTGCCCTTCACCCCCGGCGTCGAGATCTGCGGCCTCACCGACGACGGCCGCCGCGTCATCGCCAACCCCAGCCTGCCCCACGGCGGCTTCGCCGAGTACGTGATCGCGTCCGAGCGGGCCCTGCTCCCGGCCCCCGAGAGCCTGAGCGACGCCGAGGCCGCCGCCCTGCACATCGGCTACCAGACCGGCTGGTTCGGCCTGCACCGCCGGGCGCGCCTCCAGCCGGGCGAGACCCTCCTCGTGCACGCCGCCGCCGGCGGGGTCGGCAGCGCCGCCGTCCAGCTCGGCAAGGCCGCCGGAGCCACCGTCATCGGAGTGGTCGGAGGCAGGGCCAAGGCGCGTACCGCCGAGGAACTCGGCTGCGACCTGGTGATCGACCGTACGACCGAGGACATCGTCTCCCGGGTCAAGGAATTCACGGGCGGGCGCGGGGCCGACGTGGTCTACGACCCCGTCGGAGGCGACTCGTACACTGCCTCCGCCAAGTGCGTGGCCTTCGAGGGCCGGATCGTCGTCGTCGGCTTCGCCGGCGGCGACATCCCCGCCCCCGCCCTCAACCACGCCCTCGTCAAGAACTACGCGATCCTCGGCCTCCACTGGGGCCTCTACGCGGCCAAGGACCCGGGCGCGATCCTCGCCTGCCACACCGAACTCACCCGTCTCGCCGCCGAAGGCACCATCAAGCCCCTGATCAGCGAACTCATCGCACTCCCCGACGTCGCCGACGCCGTGCAGCGCCTCGCCGACGGCACCACCACCGGCCGCGTGGTCGTGGCCATGCCCCGGCAGCCGGGTGCGACCCGATGACCGCGATCACCGCAGACCACCTGCTCACACGGGTCCGGGGCCTGCTCGCCGCCCACCCGCCCGCCGGCACCGACCGCACCGACTTCCTGCGCGCCCGCTTCGACGCCGGACTCGCCTGGGTCCACTACCCCGAGGGCCTCGGCGGACTCGGCGCGCCCCGTTCCCTCCAGGCCGTCGTCGACGCCGAACTGGAGGCCGCGGGCGCGCCCGACAACGACCCGCGCCGGATCGGCATCGGCCTCGGCATGGCCGCGCCCACGATCCTCGCCTACGGCACCGAGGAGCAGAAGCAGCGCTTCCTGCGCCCCCTGTGGCTCGGCGAGGAGGTCTGGTGCCAGCTCTTCAGCGAGCCGGGCGCCGGGTCCGACCTCGCCGCGCTCGGCACCCGCGCGGTCCGCGAGACCGACTCCGGCGACTGGATCGTGGACGGCCAGAAGGTGTGGACCTCCAGCGCCCACACCGCCCGCTGGGCCATCCTGATCGCCCGCACCGACCCCGCGCTCCCCAAGCACCAGGGCATCACCTACTTCCTCTGCGACATGCACGCCCCCGGCGTCGAGGTCCGGCCGCTGCGCCAGATCACCGGCGAGGCCGAGTTCAACGAGGTCTTCCTCACCGGCGTCCGCATCCCCGACACCCACCGGCTGGGCGCCGTCGGCGAGGGCTGGGCCGTGGCCCGCACCACCCTGATGAACGAGCGGGTCTCCATCGGAGGCATGCGCATCCCCCGCGAGGGCGGCATGATCGCCCCCGTCGCCGCCGCCTGGCGCGACCGCCCCGAGCTGCGCACCCACGCCCTCCACCAGCGGCTGCTGGAACTGTGGGTCGAGGCCGAGGTCGCCCGCCTCACCGGCGAACGGCTGCGCCAGCAGCTGGTCGCCGGACAGCCGGGCCCCGAGGGATCGGGCATGAAGCTCACCTTCGCCCGGCTCAACCAGGAGATCAGCGGACTGGAGGTCGAACTCCTCGCGGAGGACGGGCTCCTGTACGACGACTGGACCATGCGCCGGCCCGACGGCGTCGACTTCACCGGCCGCGAGGCCGGCTACCGCTACCTGCGCGCCAAGGGCAACAGCATCGAGGGCGGCACCAGCGAAATCCTCCTCAACATCGTCGCCGAACGCGTCCTCGGCCTGCCCCCCGAGCCACGCGACGACAAGGACCTCGCCTGGAAGGACCTCAGCCGATGACCGCACCGACTGCGCCGACGACCCCGCCCGCGCCGACGACGCCGGTGGCCCCCGCGGCGCCGACCGACCTGCTCTACTCGGAGACCGAGGAAGAGCTCCGCTCCGCCGTACGCGCGCTGCTCACCGACCGCTGCGACGCGAAGAGCGTCCTCGCCCGGGCCGAGACCGACCGGCCGCACGACCCCGAACTCTGGCGCACCCTCGCCGTCGGGATCGGCGCGGCCGGCCTCCTCGTACCCGAGAAGCTCGGGGGACAGGGCGCGAGCCACCGCGAGGCGGCCGTGGTCCTGGAGGAGCTGGGCCGGGCCGTGGCGCCCGTCCCGTACCTGACGAGCGCCGTGCTCGCCACGGAGATCCTGCTCGGCTGCGACAACGCGGAAGCCGTCCCGCTGCTGCGGGAGCTGGCCTCGGGCCGCACGGTGTGCGCACCGGCAGTGCCCCTGACGCTCGCCCCGGGAGCGCCCCTGCCGGCCCCCGTCCGGGACCTCGGCGACGGGAGCCTGACCGGCACGGTCACCTCCGTGGCGGACGCGGTGGCCGCCGACGTGCTCCTGGTCCTGGCCGACACCGGGCTCTACGCCGTCCCGGCCGCCTCGGCCCGGCTGACCCCGCAGGTCCCCCTCGACCTGACCCGCCCCCTCGCCACCGTCACGCTGGACGCGGCGGCGGGCACCCGCCTCGCCGACCCGGGAACGGCCCGGGCGGCCGTCGCCGGAGCCCTGCTCTCCGGGGCCGGACTACTCGCCTCCGAGCAGCTCGGGCTCGCCGAGTGGTGCCTGACGCAGACCGTCGGCCACGTCCGCGGCCGCCACCAGTTCAACCGCCCCATCGGCTCCTTCCAGGCCCTCAAGCACCGACTCGCCCGGCTCTGGCTCGACGTGGCCTCCGCGCGCGCGGCGGCCAGGGCCGCGGCCGACGCCCTGGCCACGGCGGCCCCCGACGCCCCGCTGACCGTCGCCGTGGCCCAGGCCTACTGCTCGGGCGTGGCGGTCCGCGCCGCCGAGGAGTGCGTACAGCTGCACGGCGGCATCGGTATGACCTGGGAACACCCGGCCCACCTGTACCTCAAGCGGGCCAAGGCCGACTCCCTGGCGCTCGGCACGGCGGGCCACCACCGGGGCCTGGTGGCGGACTTCGCGGAACTCCCCGCGCCGTAGGCCGCGCCCGCGCCCGGCCGTCCTCCCGCCCCCGCCCCCGCCCCCGCCCCGGGCGGGGGCGGGAAGACGGTCGAACGGCCGATGCGGGCGCGGCGCGCGGTGCGGCACCCTGTGCGACGGGCGCGGCCGCCTGTCTCGGCCTGCACCGGAGCGGAATCCCGGGCAGCGTCGCCATCGCCGTCCCAGCGGCCCTCGTCGGCCGCGATCTGCACCTGCCCCGCCTCCGGCGGGCCGCCGGCCGATCCCTATCCTCGCCCCATGACGGCCACCATCACCGCCCTCTCGGCGACCGGACTCCGAGCCCACCGCGACGAACTCGCCTCCCTCCTGCTCGCCGTGGTCGACGGCGGTTCGTCCCTCGGCTTCCTCGCCGGCCTCGACCACCGGGACGCCGCCGCCTGGTGGGACTCGCTGCTGCCCGCGGTCGAGGACGGCTCGCTCGCCCTGTGGGTCTCCCGCACCGGCGGCGACGGCCGCATCGACGGCACCGTCAGCTGGTACCGGGAGACGAAGGCGAACGGCCGCCACCGCGCCGAGCTGCGCAAGCTGATGGTCCACCCGGCGGCCCGCGGCCGCGGCACCGCCCGCGCCCTGCTAGCCGAGGCCGAGGCGGCCGCGGCCCGCGCCGGGGTGGTGCTGCTGTTCCTGGACACCGAGACCGGGAGCGGTGCCGAGCGGGTCTACCGCTCCGCCGGCTGGACGGAGGCCGGCACCATCCCCGACTACGCCAGCGACCCGGCGGGCCGGCTGCACCCCACCACTCTGTTCTACAAGCAGCTCCGGAGCGCCCACGGGTGACCTCGTCCGCCGCGCGGCGTTAGACCCGTAGCCGCCGGCCACCGAGTGAGGGAGACCGTATGTCCGCCGCATCGCCCGCCGCACCCCTGACCCGCCGCGCGCTTCTGCGTACGGCGTTCACCGCGGCCGTGCTCGCCGGTACGGGTGCGGCCCTGGCCCCCGTGCTGCGCGCCCGGCGCCCCCGGCAGACCCTCACCCCGGCACCGCTCGCCGAGGAGGAGACGTACCGCGGCCGGCACATCGCCGTCGACGTCGCCGGGGTCCGTATCGACGGGCGGCCGCTGCACGTCATGCGCCGGGCCGACGGCAGTTACCTCAGCGGGATCAACCACTTCCAGTCCTATCCGACGCCACTGGAACTGGCCCGGGCAGCCGTGGACGAACTGGGCACGACCCAGCTCGCCCTCGCGGCCCCGCACCACGGCTGACAGACCCACGGGAACGGGAGGAGCCCCGCATTGCACACCCGGCAGAACCAGAAGAACCTCACCAGCGCCCAGAAGAAGCGCTTCACGGCGGCCGTGCTGGAGCTCAAGCGCAGCGGTGCCTACGACGCGCTGGTGCGCACCCACGACAAGTACTTCGTGCCGGACCGCGACCGCAAGCTGCGCGTCGGGCACATGTCCCCCTCCTTCTTCCCGTGGCACCGGCGCTATCTGCTGGAGTTCGAGAGGCAGTTGCAGGAGATCGATCCCGGCGTCAGCGTCCCGTACTGGGACTGGACCACCGACACCAGCCCGGTTTCCTCCCTGTGGGCCGACGACTTCCTGGGGGGTACGGGGCGGGCGAGCGACCGCAAGGTGATGACCGGGCCGTTCGCCTACGACAAGGGCAACTGGACGGTGACGGTGGGCATCACGGAGTCCGCCTTCCTCACCCGCAACCTCGGCCGGCCGCAGAACCCGATCACCCTGCCCACCGCGGCCGAGCTCCAGTGGGCGATCGACGATCCGACCTATGACGTCTCGCCCTGGGACTCCACGGCCACCGCGGGCGGCTTCCGCAACAAGCTGGAGGGCTGGGCGGCGCCCAGGAGCGAGCGCTGGCGCAACCACAACAAGGTCCACCAGTGGATCGGCGGCCACATGACGGGCGGTACGGCGCCCAACGACCCGGCGTTCTGGCTGCACCACGCCTTCGTCGACCTGATCTGGGACCGCTGGCAGCACAGGCACCCCGGCTCCGGCTATCTGCCCGCCGCCCCCCTGGCCCTGGGCGACCTCCAGCGCGGCCGCGTGATCGCCCGTGACGAGCCGATGCCGCCGTGGAACGTCACCCCGCGCGAGATGTCCGACCACCGGGGCCTGTACCGCTACGAATGACCCCCGCGGGCCCCGGGCCCCACGCCCGCACATACGGGAAGGGCCCCCGCCGTCCGGCGGGGGCCCTTCCGTCGATCAGCCGATCAGACGATCAGGCGATCAGTGGCCGTAGTCGCCACCCTCGGTGTGGTGGTCGCCGCCGCCGGAGGCGTTGACGCAGGTGTTGCCGAACGCCGGGTTCAGCAGAGCGATCACGTTCACGGTGTTGCCGCAGACGTTGACCGGGACGTGCACCGGAACCTGGAGCAGGTTGCCCGACAGGACACCGGGGGAGCCGACCGCCGCACCGTGCGCTCCGGCATCGGCGACAGCCAGACCCGCACCGGCGACAACGGCGCTGCCGGTGACAGCGGTGATGGCGAATGCCTTCGCGATACGCGACATCAAGATCTCCTCGTGAGATATGTGGGGCGCCACAGAATCTGTGGCATTTGACATGGCATACAACGCGGGGGCGGCCCAGGGGTCACGGCCCCTGCGCCTACCCGGTGACGGAAAACCGGACGGAGGCGAAGTACGGCCGCACCTGGCCGACCTCCCCGGGCCGCAGGACCCGTAGGGCCCGGCCCGAACACCGGGGGCCCTCGAAGAGGGTCGCCGAGCCACGGGTCCCGTTGGTGACCGCCCGGGCGCCGCCGCCCTCGGCCTCGACACAGCCCCTCGGCGCGGTGAGCCCGTGGACCCGGTCGTCCTGGCCGACGTACTGGAAGTCCGGGCCGGCGGCGGCCTGGGCCGCGCCGGGCAGGAGCGTGGCGCCCGCCATCAGCAGGACGGGCAGGGCATGGTGGATACGCAGGAATCGCATGCCCGTCCAACCGGGACAGGCCCGGAGCCGGTCACGCCTTGTCACCCGTTGGACGGCTGTGCGACGGTGCGCCCGTCACCGTCACCGTCAGCGGCACCGGCATCTCCAGGCATCGCAGACATCGCAGGAGGACGAGATGAGCGCAGAGGCCGCCGCCGACGGCAGCCGCCCGCGGGTGAGGACCGCGGGCGGAGTCGTGGAGGGCCGGACCGGACCCGGCGGGACCGCCGTGTTCCTGGGTGTCCCGTACGCCGCCCCGCCCGTCGGCGCCCTGCGGTTCGCGGCGCCCGCGCCCCCGGCCGCCTGGGACGGCGTGCGCGACGCCGCGGCCTACGGGCCGACCGCGCCCAAGGTGCCGTACCCGGACACGTTCGCCGCCCTGCTCCCCGACCCGGCGATCCCCGGGGACGACTGCCTGAACCTGAACGTGTGGACCCCCGACCCGGCTCCCGGCGCCCGGCTGCCCGTCATGGTGTGGATCCACGGCGGGGCGCACACCCGGGGATCCTCGGCGGTCCCCGTGTACGACGGCTCCGCCTTCGCCCGCGACGGGGTCGTCCTCGTCTCCTTCAACTTCCGACTCGGCGTCCTCGGCTACGGACTCTTCCCCGACGCCCCCGTCAACCGCGGCCTGCTGGACCAGATCGCCGCCCTCACCTGGGTCCGGGACAACATCGGGGCCTTCGGCGGTGACCCCGACCGCGTGACCGTCTTCGGGGAATCCGCCGGCGCCATCAGCATCGGCTCCCTCCTGGCCGCCCCGCGCGCGGCCGGGCTGTTCGCCCGCGCCGTGCTGCAGAGCGGAGCCCCCGAGGTCCTGCCGCGCGTCAGGGTCCGCGCCACGGTCCGGCGGATGGCCTCACTGCTCAAGGTGGACGCCACCGCCGCGGCCTTCACGGCCACCGACCTGCCCGACCTGCTGGCCGCCCAGGCGGCCGTCCTGCGCAGATCGGGCCCGCTCCTCGGCGGACCCGCCTTCGGCCTGGTCACCGACCCGGACACGGTCCCCACCGACCCCCTCGACGCCCTCTGCGACTTCGCGGTCTCCACCGAGGTGCCGCTGCTCCTCGGCTGGACGAGCGACGAGTACCGGCTGTGGCTCGCCCCCACGGGCGGGATGCGCCTGCTGGACCGGCTGGGCCCGCTCTCCGTCTCGCTGGCCCGGGCCCGCACCGGCAAGGACCGGGCGGCCGTACGGGCGCTGCGCACAGCCCTGCCCGCCGCCGGCCCCGCCGAGCTGGCCGGGCAGCTGATCACCGACCGACTCCTGCGCGACCCGCTGCGCAGGCTCGCCGGGGCACGGCGGGCGGCGCCGAGCTTCCTCTACGAGTTCGGCTGGCCCTCCGGCCTGCCGGGGCTCGGCGCCTGCCACGCCCTGGAGCTGGGCTTCGTGTTCGACACGCTCGCGGCACCGGAGGCCGCCTGGCTGGCCGGGTCCGAGCCCCCGCAGGCGCTGGCCGACGAGATGCACGCGGCCTGGGTGCGGTTCGCGGTGGAGGGCCATCCGGGCTGGGCGGCCTGGAACGGCGACGGCCCGCCGAAGGTGTTCGGCGGGCCGTCGCTCGATGCGGCGCAGGCGTCGGTGACTACTCGACCGGTCCTTCCATGACCTTGCTGATGTACTGGATCGGCCCCTCGCCCATGTTCGGGACGTAGGTCTTGGCGTTGTGCTGGCCGCCCTTGATGACCCTCAACTCGGTGTGGATCGGGCCCTTGTTGCCGTAGGTGGCGATGAACTTCTGCACGTCCGGCAGGGTCTTCTTGTTGTTCTCGCTGTCACCGACCTGGAAGGCCAGGTACACGTCCGGACCCTTGGTGTCGATGAGCTGCTTCGCCAGCAGCTCCGGGTTGTTCTCGGCCTTCTCCTTGTCGTGGCCCTTCCACAGGGAGGAGTCCGGGACGATGTCCGGGCCGGAGGCGATCACGGCCTTGAACTTGTCCGGGTGCTTCAGCACGGCCTTCAGGCCCGCGAAGCCGCCGGTGGAGGAGCCCATGAAGGCCCAGCCGTCACGGGACTTGACGGTGCGGAAGTTCGCCTTCACCAGGTCCGGTACGTCCTCGGTCAGCCAGGTGCCCATCTTGGGCTGGCCGGGGATGTCGGAGCCGTCCCAATAGACGCCCTTGTCGTCCGGCGCCGGGTTGAGCACCGGCATGGCCAGGATGAAGGGCTTGCTCTTGCCCTCGGTGTACCACTTGCTGATGCTGGTCTGGAGACCGAGGTCGGTGCCCATCCAGTAGTTGTTGGGGAAACCGGCGCCGCCCGGCAGGGCGATCATGACCGGGAAGCCGCTCTTGGCGAACTTCGGGTCGTTGTACTCCTTGGGGGCCCAGACCCAGACCTTGCCCTTGAAGCCGGACTTCTTGCCGTCGAGCGTGGTGACGGCCACGTGCGTGCCGTCGGCGAGCGTCATCGAGTTCTTGAACTCGGAGGCCGGCCCGGTCGGCATGAGCATCTTGGAGTTGGCCGGCGGGGGAGCGTCGTTCTTCTTGCCGCCTCCCGCGGGCGTCTGCCCGAACGAGACCGCGGAGCCCTTGTCGGTGAAGGGGGGTATCTCGTAGTGGTTCAGCACGAGCGCGGCCGTGCCGGCGAGCGCGAGGACGGCGGCGCCCGCTATCAGCCAGCGGCGCCCCTTCCGGCGGCGCGGCGGCTCCTCCGGGTAGAGGTCCTGCGGTCCGTACCGCGCCGTCTGTTCGTACTGGTCCTGCGGTGCGTACTGCGCCTGCTGCCCGTACTGTGCCTGCTGCCCGTAGGGCTGCTGGGGCGGCTGCGGTATCTGTCCTTCCGGCCGGTACGGCTGGTACTGCTGCCCGTCGGGTGCGTACGACATGTGCGGTGGCTCTCCGGCTGGTGCTGCCCCAGAGGGGCGGGGTGGTCTGACTGCTGGGTCCTTCCGTTCGAAGGATGAACGAAAGCATGTCAGGGTTCCGCACTTTTCCTTCTTTTGGGGTCCCCTGGGGGAGGCCATTGCCCGCCGCCCGTACGGCTGGTGGAGTGCACGGTCGCGCCGCCGCCCATGCCTGGCCCTTGCACATGCCGCTGGGTATGGTGCCCCCGCGCCGCCCCCCCCGGAACCCCACCCTGCCCCGGAGTCCTCCCATGACGCTGCAGCGCCGGATCCTGATCCTGGCCACCGCCGTGGCCCTGCTCGCCGCCGTCTGCGTACTCGCCGTCGTGCGGGCCTCCTCCCACGCCGACGAGAAGGACCGCGCCAGGGCCGGCGGCCCGCGGATCACCCGGGGCGCACTCTCGCTGGCACCGGGCGACGGCGGCCGGAGGATCGTGTTCCGCAACATGGCCTGGGGGCCGCACCGGGACGAGCTCGCCACCGTCGCGGCCGGCGCGCCGGACGGCACCCGCACCGCGTCCGGGGTGAGCTGCCTGCGCTTCCACGCGGCCGGGGGTACCGGGATCTGCCTCCGGGCGGACCGCAGCGGGGTCCAGGAGGGCTATCGGGCGGTCGTCCTCGACGCCCGCCTGAAGGAGGTGTCCGCACACCCGCTGGGCGGGGTTCCCACCCGGGCCCGGGTCTCGCCCGGCGGGCACCTCGCCGCGTGGACCGTCTTCGTCGGCGGGGACTCGTACGCGGGTACGGACTTCTCCACCCGGACCTCGGTGCTCGACCTGCGCACGGGCCGGCTGGAGGCCTCGCTGGAGGACTTCACGATCCTCAAGGACGGCAGGCAGTACCGCGCCGCCGACGCCAACTTCTGGGGGGTCACCTTCACCGCCGACGAGCGGATCTTCTACGCGACCCTCGCCACCGGCGGCCGCACCCACCTGGTCCGCGGCGACCTGGCGGAACGGACCGTGACCACGCTGCGCGAGAACGTCGAGTGCCCGTCGCTGTCGCCCGACGGGACCCGGCTGGTCTTCAAGAAGCGGGTGCCGGGCCTGCCGGCGGAGGCGCCCTGGCGGCTGCACGTACTGGATCTGGCCTCCGGCGCCGAGACCCCGCTCGGCGAAGAGCGGAGCGTCGACGACCAGGTGGTGTGGATCGACGACAGGACCGTCGTCTACGCCCTGCCGGGGGACTTCGGCGCCGACCTGTACGCCCTGCCGGCCGACGGGAGCGGCGCCCCCGCCCGCCTCATGGACTCGGCCCTCGCCCCGGCCTTCCTCGGGTGAGGAGGCCGCGGCGGGAGCCGAGGGGCAGGACCGTTTTTCCGCTCTCCCGGCCGGTCGGCCGGGTTACGCGGGGATAAGGGTCTTGCGGCGCCGCTTGCGCTGAGCGCCCGCCGACAGCCTCAGCTCGATGATCGACCGTACGGTCGGCCACTCCTCGTCGAGGATCGAGTAGAAGGCGGTACTGCGGACGGCGCCGTCGAGCCCGCGCGAATGGGCCCTACGGACCCCCTCGCAGGTGAACCCCAGACGTTCCATCGCGGCCCGTGACCGGCCGTTGCGCGCATCGGCACGCAGCGAGATGCGCCGCACCCCCCAGGTCTCGAAGGCATGGCGGAGCATGAGCAGCTTCGCCTCGGTATTGATGCCGGTGCCCTGGGCGCCCGGGGACAGCCAGGTATTGCCGATCTCGGCGGCATCGGGGATCGCCGTCGCGGGATCGCCGAACGGGACACCGGGCACGGCGGGCCAGACCAGAGGCCCCTGCCAGTAGTCCAGTTCCAGGAACCGGGTCGAACCGACGACCCGCCCGTCGGTGGCTCTGACCACCGCGAACGGGAGCGATCGACCCGCAGCCTGATCGGCGAGGGCGCGGTCGATGTACTCGTGGGACGCCTGCAACCCGTGGGGTACGGGAGTGAAGGCGTAAGTCGTACGATCCTCGGCCCCGGCCACGGCCAGAGCCTCGGTGTGGTGGGGGGCGAGGGGCTCGAGCCGCACGGTGCGGCCCGCGAGGTGTACGGGTACGGGCACGGAGCCTTCGGTCCTTCTGGGCGGTGGGGTGGTTGCACAGTCTGCGTCCATGACGTCGCCCCCCGTGCAAAACACGAGTGAAAGGCAACCGGCTGTCAGGTGAACGCGAGTGGCTCAATGTAGCCCCTTAAAGTCCTCTCATGAACCCCCAATTTGGCAATGGCGTGCCACTGATTTTCGATGACTTTGGTCCCCGCGACGGAGCGCCCGTAATCCTGATCCACGGACATCCCTTCAACCGCACGATGTGGGCCCCCCAGACGGCCGCGCTGACCGCCGCCGGATACCGTGTGATCACGCCTGACCTGCGGGGATACGGGGAAAGCCCGGTGGTCCCGGGCAGGGCCCTCCTGGCGGATCTCGCGGACGATCTCGCCGCCCTGCTCGCCGGTCTGGGCATCGAACAGGTGGTCGTCGGTGGTGTGTCCATGGGCGGTCAGATCGCGATGGAGGTACGACTGCGCCACCCGGGTCTGGTACGGGCCCTGGTGCTCTCCGACACCTCCCCCGTTCCGGAGACCCCGGACGGCGCGAAGTTCCGCCGGGAGACCGCCGAACGGCTGATCGCCGAGGGCATGCGGCCCTATGCCGAAGACGTGCTCGACAAGATGCTCGCGGCCTACAACGTGATCGCCATGCCCGAGACCGCCGCACGGGTCAGCGCCATGATGTGCGCGACCGACCCCGAGGGCGCCGCCGCGGCACTGCGCGGCCGGGCCGAGCGTCCCGACTACCGTCCCGTGCTCGCCGGGGCAGCCGAGCCCTGCCTGGTCCTGGTGGGGGCCGACGACGCCTACACCCCGGTCGCGGAGGCCGAGGCCCTGCACGCGCTGCTGCCGCACTCGGTGCTCACCGTGATCGAGGGGGCCGGCCACCTGCCGGGCCTGGAGCGGCCGGAAGCCTTCAACAGGGCACTGCTGGACTTCCTCGCCGGGCTCTGAGCGGCGGGCGCGGGACCCCGGCCCGACCCGGGCCCCGCGGCGCTGAGATCATTCCCGGTATGGACGACGTACTGCGGCGACTGGCCGCCGTAGGGCCCTTCTTCACCGTCCCGTACGGGACGGAGCCGCCCGGCCCCGGCTTCCGGCCGCTCACGGCGCTCTACGGGGAGCGGCTCGGGCCGTACGTGGCCGAGGTGGGCCGGCGGATCGGCAGCGGACCCGGCCGGGTCGCCGCCTCGACCGCGCAGTTCGGGATCGTCTCCCGGCTCTGGTCGCTCGGGCTCGGGTCCGCGGCACTCGCGGGCCGGGTACCGGACCTGTCCGCCGACCGGGTGTGGTGGCGGCTGCCGGATGCCGGGTCGCTCCAGCTGTGGCTGCCCGAGCCCGGCCCCGGTCTGCCGGCCGGGGAGCTCGGGGAGAACGTCCTGGCGAACCTGGCCGTGCTGGACGCGGCGCTGCGCGAGCGCTTCGGGGTCTCGGCGAAGGTCCTGCGCGGGAACGCGGCGTCCGGGCTGGTCGGGGCGCTGCGGGTGCTGATCGACCGAGTGCCCGGCGGCGCGGCGGTGGAGCTGGCGGGCGCCCTGCTGGCCGACGGCGGGGCGCTGGCGGGCACCGGCACCTTCATCCACGAGGAGGGGCTCGGGGTGGCCTTCGTACGGCGCAGCTGCTGCCTCTACTACCAGGTGCCCGGCGGTGGGCTCTGCGGGGACTGCGTGCTGCGCTCCGGGCGGCCGGAGCGGCGGCGGCCCTGACCGCACGGGTCACCGCCGCACGCCGCCGTTCGGAGCAAGGGAGCGCGCGCCGCGCCGCGACCCGCCACGGGCCCGGCGTACGGTCCGCTGCATGACCGCTCGTACACCGCAGCCGTGCGCAGTCACCCGCCGCGCGGCCCTCACCGGGCTCGCCGCGGGCGCCGGGGCCCTCGCCGTCGGCGGCGCGGCCCGCACCGCGGCCGCCGCGCCCGAGCCGTCCACGAAGGCCGTCGACCCCACACCCGGAGCGATGGAACTCTTCGACGATCCCGGCTTCAACTTCGCGGGCCTGCTCGCACTCGGCGCCGCCGGGATGCGCGCCTCCGAGGTGGGCGAGGTACTGACCGCGGTCAACGCCATCAACGCGGCCGGTCCGTCCGAGCAGACGTTCAGCGACACCTTCCGTGCCTGGGGGGACCGGCTCGCGGCGCCCCCGGCCGCCGGCCGCCACGGTCACGAGGCTCCCTCGCAGACCCGCCGCTTCCGCTCCCTGCGGGCCTCCCAGTACTACGCGCAGGCGCTGTTCTACGTGCTCGGCACCGACCACCCCGGTGACGAGGAGGCGGTCTACCTGGCCGGGCGCAAGGCCTGGGACACCTTCACCCGGCTGTGCTCACCGGCCGCCGTCCGCGCGAAGGTCCCGTACGGCGGGACGCATCTGCCGGTGTGGTTCTTCCGCCCGGACGGTCCGGCCGAGCCGCGCCCCACCGTGATCCTCACCAACGGCAGCGACGGCCAGAACCTGGACATGTGGACCTACGGGGTGTCCGCCGCCCTCGACCGGGGCTGGAACGCCCTCGTGTACGACGGACCGGGCCAGGGGCAGCTGCTGTTCGTGGAGGAGATCCCCTTCACCACCCGCTGGGAGAAGGTGGTCGGCCCGATCGTCGACTGGCTGGACGACCGCAAGGACGTGGACAGCGGGAGGATCGCGATCACGGGCCTGAGCATGGGCGGCAACCTCGTGGCCCGCGCCGCCGCTTTCGAGCACCGGCTCGCCGCCGTCGCCTGCCAGCCGGGATGCGTCAGCCCCTGGCTGGGCTTCGACGCGGAGCTGCGCGCGATCATCACCCCCGACAAGGAGGAGACCAACCGGGTCTGGAACGAGGAGGTCGTCCCGCAGCTGACCCCGCAGCTCGCCTTCACGGTCAAGAAGCGCTTCGAGGTCTTCGACAGGCAGGCACTGCGCCAGGCCCGTGAGGGCGTCGTACTCACGGACATCTGGACCCCGGCGCAGGTGGCCATGGGGCTCGACATCACCAAGGTGGTGGGCAGGATCAAGGCTCCGACCCTCGTCCTGGACTACGACTTCGAGCTGTTCTACCCGGGCCAGCCGCAGCAGATGTACGACCTGCTGCGCACGCGGCGCGAGTACGTGAAAATGACGGAGGCCACCGGGGCGCAGTTGCACTGCTCCCCGATGGCCCCGCAGCAGCACTGCGACGTCGTCTTCGACTGGCTCGCCGACGTCCTCCAGCGCTAGGCCGTCTCTTCCGGATCTTGCCGGGCCCGCGACGCCCGGCACCGCACCCGGCCGTGTTGTCGGGGCGCCCGAGTACGTCCAGTACACGGGCGCCCCTCCGCCTTGCCGGGCACGGCACCGGACGCCGCGGACTCGGCCGAAAAGATCCGAAAGAGACGGCCTGGGCGTACGCCCGGAGGGACCTCTAGAAGGTCAGGTTCCAGGAGTCGATCTTGCCGGTGTCGCCACCGGCGTTGTCGTTGACCCGCAGCTTCCAGGTGCCGTTCGCGACCTCGGAGGAGGCGTTCACGGTGTAGACCTGGTTGATGTTGTCGGCGCTGCCGCCGGCACGGTTGTGCACGGTGTAGACAGTGCCGTCCGGGGCGATCAGGTCGACTTTGAGGTCACCGATGTAGGTGTGAACGATGTTCACGCCCACCTTGAGGGTGGCCGGGGCGTTGCCGGTGACACCGCTGACGGTGATCGGGCTCTCCACGGTGGAGTTGTCGCCGATGGCGAAGTCGCCGGCGTTCTCGAAGTACTTGCCGGGCGGCGGGGTGCTGCCGACCGCCTTCAGCGCGTCGACCTGCCCCTCGCCGAAGAAGCCGTTCTTCGCCGTGGTGCCCTTGCAACGGCTGTCCGACGGGCAGGCGACGTCATTGGCCTGGGTGGCCAGCTTGTCGCGCAGCTGCGACGGGGTGATGCCCGGGTTGGTGCTGGCCAGCAGGGCCGCCACACCGGCGACGTGCGGGGACGCCATCGACGTACCGCTCATGCTGCCGTACTTGCCGCCCGGCAGGGTGCTGTAGATGCCGGTGGTGTCGCCGCCGGGCGCCGTCACGTCGACGACGTTCAGGCCGTAGTTGGAGTACGAGGCCTTCGCGGTGGTGCCCATCGCCGAGACCGTGACCACGCCCGGGAGCTCGGTCGGGATGTCCAGGCAGGCGTTGGTGATGGTGCGGGTGACCGGCGTCGAGTCGTTCGGGCTCTCGGTGTCGGTCGTCTTGTTGGCCAGGTCGATGTTGGAGTTGCCGGCCGCCGCGACCTGCAGCGAGCCCTTGCCCTCCGCGTACTCCTGGGCGCGCTTGACGCCCTCGATGATCGCGGCCTGGTCGGCGTTGTCCGGGCAGTTGAACTGCCACGGGTCCGTGTAGTAGCTGTTGTTGGTGACCTTGAAGCCGTGGTCACCGGCCCACATGAACCCGCAGACGGTGTTTTCGGCGAAGAAGAGCGAGGAGGTCGGCTCGGCGATGCGCACCGAGGAGATCTTCACGCCCGGCGCGACGCCGATGACGCCCTTGCCGTTCTTGGCGGCGGCGACCGTACCGGCCACGTGCGTGCCGTGGGTGCCGACGTCCCGCCAGGCGCCGGTACGGGTGTCCGGCTTGCCGTAGGCGCAGGACGCGGAGTCCGCCGCGTTGAAGTTCGGGGCCAGGTCCTGGTGCTGGTCGTCCACACCGGTGTCCAGGATGCCGACCTTGACGGAGGCGGAACCGGTGGTCACGGCCCAGGCCTGGTCGGCCTTGATCTGGGTCATGTCGGCGCGGACCGGCTCGCCCGAAGGCGTCGTGGACTGCGCCGGGTTGGCGGGCAGCGCCGGGTTGTAGGCGTCCGCCGGTACGTCCGAGGTACGGGTCGCGCCGACCTGCTGGACCCCGCTCACACCGCGCATGGTGGTGGCGAAGGTGCCGGACGCGGAGTGGGCGATGACCACACCGATCGCGTCGTAGTGGTTGAACACCGTGCCGCCGTTGGCGGTGACGGCGTTGCGTACCGCCGTGGTGTCACCGGGAGCGGTGATGACGAGGTAGGCACGGGTACCGGCAACCCAGGTCGCACTCTGGGAAGTCGGGGCCGCAGCCTTGGGGGCCGCCGCCGCGGGGGCGGGGGCCGAGGAGCCGTTGGGCGAGACCGGGGCGGTGCCGGCGAGTGCGGCGGGAGCCCCGAGGACGAGTGCTGCGCCGAGCGTGGCGGCCAGCACGAGGGTACGTCGAGGTCGGCTGGATATGTGGGGTATCAATGCGTCCTCCGAAGACCCGGTGGTCAGGCCGGGTCGAACGAAACAAGTGGTGGACGCAAGATGTCATGCACACAGCCTGTTACGGAAGTACCTTTTACAGCCTGGGGGTTCGGATATCGGTGGCCGAATACCGACTATGGGTGCAAGTGCGGAGAATGCGGCGGGCCGACCGGGCTGGGCACCGTGGGGGCGAGCCCTGCCCGGTCGGCCCGCGAGGGCGTACCGGCTAGACCGGTACCCCGTCCTTGGGGTTGATCGAGGGCTGCGGCACGGAACTCGGGGTTCCGTCGGACGCGGCGGCTCCGTCGGACCCGTCGGACCCGTCGGACCCGTCGGCTCCGGGGGCTCCGGCCGCCCCGGCCGCCCCGGTGGACCGTGCGGGTTCGCCCTGCTCCTGGGCCCCGTGTCCGTCGTCGACGAGCGTGCTCTCGTCGAACGGCAGCCGTCCCGCGAGGACTTCGGAGGCCCGTGCGTGGTCGAACTCCTTCGTCCAGGTCCCGATCAGCACCGTCGCGACCGCGTTGCCCGCGAAGTTCGTCAGGGCCCGGGCCTCGCTCATGAACCGGTCGATGCCCACGATCAGGCCGACGCCGTCCACCAGTTCCGGCCGGTGCGACTGCAGTCCGCCGGCCAGGGTGGCCAGGCCCGCGCCGGTCACCCCGGCCGCACCCTTGGAAGCGATGATCATGAACAGCAGGAGCGAGATCTGCTCGCCCAGCGCGAGCGGCTTGCCCATCGCCTCGGCGACGAACAGCGAGGACATCGTCAGGTAGATCGCGGTCCCGTCCAGGTTGAAGGAGTAGCCCGTCGGAACCGTGATCCCGGTGACCGGCCGCGACACCCCCAGGTGCTCCATCTTCGCGATCAGCCGCGGCAGCGCCGACTCCGACGAGGAAGTCGACAGGATCAGCAGGAACTCCCGGCCCAGATAGCGCAGCAGGGCGAAGACGCTGACCCCGGTGCACACCCTCAGCAGCGTGCCAAGGACCACGAACACGAACAGCAGACAGGTCGTGTAGAAGCCGATCATGATGACGGCGAGGGACTTCAGCGCGTCGATGCCGGTGGCCCCGACCACCGCCGCGATCGCCCCGAAGGCGCCCACCGGCGCCGCCCACATGATCATCGCGAGTACCCGGAACACCAGCTTCTGGATGTGTCCGATGCCCCGCAGCACCGGCTCGCCCGCCGCACCCATGGCCTGGAGCGCGAACCCGCAGAGCAGCGCCACCAGCAGCGTCTGCAGCACCTCGCCCCCGGTGAAGGCCGACACCATCGTGGTCGGGATGATCCCGAGCAGGAACTCCGGCGTGCTCTCCGCCCCGCCCGCCTTGGCCTGCGCCTCGCCCGCACTGCGCGCCGCCTCGGTCAGGTGCAGCCCGCTGCCCGGATCCAGCAGGTTGCCGACCAGCAGGCCGATGGCCAGGGCCACCGTGGACATGACCATGAAGTAGCCGAGAGCGAGCCCGCCCACGGCGCCCACCTTGGCGGCCTTGCGCACGGAACCGATGCCCAGCACGATCGTGCAGAAGATCACGGGCGAGATCATCATCTTGATGAGGCTGACGAATCCGGTGCCCAGCGGTTTGAGCTCCACGGCCACGCCGGGGGCGGCGAAGCCGACGGCGATGCCGAGCAGCACCGCGCCGATCACCGCGATGTAGAGATAGTGCGTTCTGTCGCGTCTGGCGGCCACGATGCCTCCTGGTGGTGATTACGTTCGGGGAGACCATCGCCCAGGGCTGTGACCCCGGTCACCCTTGCGTTCATTGAGTTCACGACCCGGTGCACACTGAGCGCCATGTTCCGCTTCCCTCGACCCCCGCGCAGCCTCGCCGGCCAGCTCTTCGCCATGCAGGTGCTGCTGGTCGCCGTGGTCGTCGCGGGCTGCGCCGTCTTCGCGTACGCGACCGCCCGGAGCCAGGCCGAGGAGGCCGCCCGCCGCCAGGCCGGGGCCGTGGCCCTCGCGGTCGCCGACTCCCCGTCCGTCCGCGAGGCCGTCCGCGCGGCTGCGCGCGGGAGCGACCCGTCCGTCGAGCTCCAGCCCTACGCGGAGCGGGTCCGCGTGGACTCCGGGGTGAACTTCGTGACGATCATGTCCCCCGACGGGCGGCGCTGGACCCACCCCGACCCGCGCCGGATCGGCGAGCCCTTCATGGGCAACACCGCACCGGCGCTGCGCGGCGAGACCTTCAGCGAGACGTACACCGGCACCCTCGGCCCCTCCATCCGCGTGGTCACCCCGCTCCGGGACGACGGCCGGATCGTCGGCCTGGTCAGCGCGGGGATCACCGTCCGCGCCATCAGCGACCGGCTCGCCACCCAGCTCTCCGCCCTCGCCTGGGTCGCGGGCGGCGCCCTCGCCCTCGGCGGGGTGGGCACATACGTGGTCAACGCGAGGCTGCGCCGCCACACTCACGGCATGAACGCGGCCGAGCTCAGCCGGATGTACGACTACCACCAGGCGGCCCTGCACGGAGTGCGCGAGGGGCTGCTCATGCTCGACGGGCAGCGCCGGATCACCCTGATCAACGACGCCGGGCGCGAACTGCTGGCCCTGCCGGGCGATGTCACCGGTAGCGGGGTCGCGGACCTCGGTCTGCCGGCCCCGCTCACCGGGGCCCTGCTCGCCGACCGGCCCCGCGTGGACGAGGTGCACCTGACCGAGGACCGGGTGCTGGTGGTCAACAGCTCGCCGGTCGCGGGCGGCGGCCGCCGGGGCACCGTCGTCACCCTGCGCGACCACACGGAACTCCAGGCACTGACCGGCGAGCTGGACCACGAGCGGGGGTTCACCCAGGCGCTGCGCTCCCAGGCCCACGAGGCCGCGAACCGGCTGCACACCGTGGTCTCGCTCATCGAACTCGGCCGTGCGGACGAGGCGGTCGACTTCGCCACCGCCGAGCTGGAACTCGCCCAGGCACTCACCGACGAGGTGGTCACGGCGGTGGGCGAGCCGGTGCTGGTGGCGCTGCTGCTGGGCAAGGCCGCCCAGGCGCACGAGCGGGGCGTCGAGCTGGTGGTCACCGCCGACAGCCGCAGCCTCGCCGAGGGGGGCGGGCTGCCCCCGGCCCGGGACCTGGTCACCGTGCTGGGCAACCTCATCGACAACGCGGTCGACGCGCTCACCGCCGTTCCGGGTGCGCGGATCGCGGTGACGCTGCGGCCGGAGCCGGAGGAGCTGCTGCTGCGGGTCGCGGACAACGGACCCGGGCTGCCCGAGGGAGTGGACGTCTTCCGCCGGGGCTGGTCCGGCAAGGGGGAGGGCCGCGGCCTCGGCCTCGCACTGGTCCGGCAGGTGGCCGAGCGCTGCGGAGGCACCGTGGTTGCCGGGCAGGGCCCGGGCGGTGGAGCGGAGTTCACGGTCCGCCTGCCGATCGCAGCCGCACCCGGGGCGGACCCGGCCGACGTGCCCGCCCCGGCGGACCTGGCCGATCCGGCGGACGCGGCGGGCTCGCGGTGAGCGGGGGCGAGGTGCGCGTGCTGGTCGTCGAGGACGACCCGGTGGCGGCCGACGCGCACGCGCTGTACGTCGGCCGGGTGCCCGGCTTCACGGCCGTCGGCACCGTCCACTCGCTCGCCGGGGCCACCCGCTTCCTGGAACGGACCCGCGTCGACCTGCTCCTGCTCGACCTCGGTCTGCCCGACGGGCACGGCCTGCGCTTCGCGCGCGGGCTGCGTGCCGCGGGTCATCCTGTCGACGTGATCGTGGTGACCTCCGCGCGGGATCTGGCCGTGGTCCGCGAGAGCGTCTCGCTCGGCGTGGTCCAGTACGTGCTGAAGCCGTTCGCCTTCCCCACCCTGCGCGAACGGCTCCTGCGCTACGCCGAGTTCCGCCAGACGGCGGGAGAGGCGGCCGGGCAGGACGACGTGGACCGGGCGATGGCCGCCCTGCGCGCACCCCGCCCGGCCGAGCTCCCCAAGGGGCTGAGCGCGCCGACCCTGGACCGGGTCGCCGCCCTGCTGCGGGCGGCGCCCGAGGGACTGACGTCGGCGGGGGCGGCCGAGGCGGCGGGGATCTCCCGGATCACCGCGCGCCGGTACCTGGAGCACCTGGTGGACACCGGCCGCGCGGACCGGACCCCCCGGTACGGCCAGGTCGGCCGCCCCGAACTGCACTACCGCTGGCTGGCGGCGACCGGTTCGGTGTCGAAGGTGTAGAACTTCCGGTGATCCAGCATGTCCGCCGGGGTCACGTTGTTCCAGGGCCGCATGGTGTCGTTCAGGTCGACGACGTTCTGCGTGCCCGCGCCCGGCAGGTACGTGGACTGGGGGTGCTTGGCCTGCCACTCGGCCCACAGCTTGTCGATGAAGGCGTGGTGCATCCAGAACACCGGGTCGTTGGGGGAGACCCCGGTGGACATCTGCCCGCCGACCCACACGTGCACCCGGTTGTGCAGGTTGGCGCCGCGCCAGCCCTCCAGGTGGTTGCGGAAGCCGTTGGAGGAGCTGTTCCAGGGCGCCATGTCGTAGACCGGCATGGCGAGGACGGCGTCCACCTCGGCCCTGGTCGGCAGCTGGGCGACGGAGGTGCCGAGATCGCGGCGCAGGTAGGCGCGCCCGTCCACCCGCACGTTTACGTTCCACTTGCCCGTCGCGTATGCGAACGGTCCGTCCATGACCTGGCCGTCGCGGGCCCGCCCGGTGCCGCCGAGGAAGTCGGGGGCCCAGAGGGAGGAGCGGGAGGTGCGGTCCGCCGTCCAGTCCCAGTAGGGCAGCGCGAGGCTCGCGTCCACTTTCTGCAGCGCCTCCTCGAACTCCAGGAGGAAGCGCCGGTGCCACGGCAGGAAGGAGGGCGAGCGGTGGCCGACCCGGTCGCCCGAGTCGGTGTCGCTCATGATGAAGCCGTTGTGGGTGGTGACGAAGCGGTCGTAGCTGCCGTTCCGCTTGAGCTCCTGCAGGGCCGAGGTGAAGGCGCGCTTCTCCGCGGGCGTCAGCGTGGCCTGGTTCTTGCGTACGGTCATGCCGCACCTCCGAAGGGAACGAGGGCGGCGCCCTGGAGATCACGGACTGCGGCACGGGCGAGGAGCTTCGGGTCGGCGAAGGTCTCGTAGTGGTTGATCACGCTGATCCACGTGCCATCGGCGTTGCGCATGATGTGCAGTTCCCTGCCGTCTATTCGGACGGTGGGCTGGCCCGGGGAGTGGTGGCCGCCGTGGTGGCCGCCCCCGCCCGGGGTGATCTGGATACGACGGCCCTGGTAGACCTCGTCGACCGTGCCCGGGGTGGTGGGCTCGGCGGGAGTCGCGGCGGCGCTTGTGGCGCCCGCGGCAGCGGCGGTCAGACCAAGGGCGGTGAGGGCACCGGCAGTTGTCCCCAAGGCCTGACGGCGAGTGATCTTCTTCATGGCATGAAGAGGTATCAGTGCGGGGGAGAGGCTTGGCCTGTATCCGGACATGGATGGATAAGTTGCCGGTAGAACAAGTTGGATGATCTTCCCGTCCGGAGCGGCTCCGGGGGTCCGAACGGGAAGATCTGCGGCGCTGAGTCTACGGGACAGTAATTCTTTCGGCGGTCCGGGGGTCGTATGGGCAGGGTCACATCACAGAGTCGGCCGGAAGCAGAGCGTCAGCGCACCTTCGCAGCCTGTTACGGGCTCTGCCGCATCGGCGGTGCGACCTCACCTCGCTCGGCTACCCGATCTCATCCCTGATCGGGGATGTTTGTCACTTATAGTCCCGATATGGCTCTTCATGAGACGAAGGACGTACGCGTTCAGGACGCCGATACGGACGTGTTCGCGTCCACGCTGAGCGGCCAGATCCTCCCCAAGTACAAAATTCCTGAGGACCACTCACCGACCGAGGTCGTCTACGAGCTGCTCCGCAACGAGCTGCTCCTGGACGGCAACGCGGCCCAGAACCTGGCCACCTTCTGCACCACCTGGTCGGACGAGGGCGTGCACCGTCTGATGAACGTCTGCCTCGACAAGAACATGATCGACAAGGACGAGTACCCGCAGACCGCCGAGATCGAGTCCCGCTGCGTCAACATCCTGGCCGACCTGTGGAACGCCCCCGCCGGCGCCACCGGAGCCGGCTGCTCCACCACCGGCTCCAGCGAGGCAGCCATGCTCGGCGGCCTCGCGCTCAAATGGCGGTGGCGCGAGCGCCGCCGCGCCGATGGCCTGCCCACCGACCGCCCCAACCTCGTGTGCGGCCCGGTCCAGATCTGCTGGGAGAAGTTCGCCCGCTACTTCGACGTCGAACTGCGCCAGGTCCCCCTGGAGGCCGGCGCCACCGGCCTGCAGGCCCACCAGCTCGCCCCGTACGTCGACGAGAACACCATCGGCGTCGTCGCCATCCTCGGCGTCACCTACACCTGTGACTACGAGCCCGTCGCCGAACTCGCCGCCGAGCTCGACCGGATCCAGGCCGAGCACGGCTGGGACATCCCCATCCACGTGGACGGCGCGAGCGGCGGCTTCGTCGCACCCTTCCTCCACCCCGACGTGGTGTGGGACTTCCGGCTGCCGCGCGTCGCCTCCATCAACACCTCCGGCCACAAGTACGGGCTCGCGCCCCTCGGGGTCGGCTGGATCGTCTGGCGCACCGCCGACCTCCTCCCGGCCGACCTCGTCTTCAACGTGGACTACCTGGGCGGCGACATGCCGACCTTCGCGCTCAACTTCTCCCGCCCCGGCGGCGAGATCATCGCGCAGTACTACCTCTTCCTGCGGCTGGGCCGGGCCGGCTACCGGCGCGTCCAGGAAGCCTGCGCCGACACCGCCCAGTACCTCGCCCGGCAGATCGCCGACATGGGCCCCTTCACCCTCCTCTACGACGGCCGGGGCGCCCTGCCCGCCGTCTCGTACAAGCTCACCGACCCGGACGCCGCCGGCTTCAGCCTCTACGACCTCTCCGACCGGCTGCGCATGCGCGGATGGCAGGTGCCCTCGTACCCGCTGCCCGCCGACCGCGACGACACGGTCATCCAACGCGTCCTCGTCCGGCACGGCGTGACCCGCGACCAGATGGCCCTGCTCGCCACCGACCTGCGCGCGGCCGTGGAACACCTGGAGGCCACGCCCCCGCCCGTCCCGGCCACCGAGCCGCGCTCCGGCTTCCATCACTAGGTCGTCTCTGCCGGGAGGCCCGTGGAGAGGCGGCGGCATGACGGAGGACCCGTCCGACGTGTGGGCGGAAGGGGACGCATACGAGCGCTACATGGGCCGCTGGAGCCGTCAGGTCGCCGAGGTGTTCGTGGCGCGGCTCGGCGGCAGGAGCGGTCTGCGGTGGCTGGACGTGGGCTGCGGAACGGGAGCGCTGACCGAGGTGGTGGCCGCCCGCTGCCGGCCCCGCGTCGTACTGGGGCTGGACCGGTCCCCCGGCTTCCTGCGCGCGGCCCGGGCCGGCGCCCCACAGCCGGCCCGCTTCGCCGTGGCCGACGCCCTGGTGCTGCCGGTCGCCGACGCGGCGTTCGATGCGGTCGTCAGCGGGCTGGCCCTCAACTTCCTCGACCCGGCGCGGGCGACGGCCGAGGCCGTCCGGGTGGTTCGCCCGGGCGGGCTGGTCGCCTCGTACGTGTGGGACTACCCCGAGGGCATGGCCTTCCTGCGCCGCTTCTGGGACGCCGCGGTCGCGCTCGATCCGGCGGCCCGCGCACTGGACGAGGGCAGGCGGTTCGCGCAGTGCCGCCCCGGCCCGCTGCGCGCCCTCTGGGCCGGGGCGGGGCTCGTCGACGTGACGGTCACCCCGATCGAGGTGCCCACCGCCTTCGCCGGTTTCGCCGACCTCTGGGAGCCCTTCCTCTGCGGCCAGGGACCGGCTCCCGGCTATGTCGCCGCCCTCGCCCCGGCCGCCCGGGACCGGCTGCGCGCGCGGCTCGCGGGGCTCCTCCCCACCGGCCCGGACGGCTCGGTCACCCTCTCCGCCCGCGCCTGGGCGGTCCGGGGCCGGCGCCCGTGACCCATGTGCGTACCGGCCCGGGCCGCACCGCGCCTCCCGCGCCTCCTACCGCGCGCCGAAGTTCTGCGTCCACCAGGGGCCGCCCGAGCCCTGGTGGATACCGACGCCGATGTCCTTGAAGGAGCAGTTGAGGATGTTCGCGCGGTGGCCCGGGCTCTTCATCCAGGAGTCCATGACGGACTGAGCCGTCTGCTGGCCCCGCGCGATGTTCTCCCCGTAGGTCGACCAGCGGTACCCGGCCGCGGTGGTCCGGTCGCCCGGGTCCTTGCCGTCGGGGCTGGTGTGCGCGAAGAAGTCCCGGGCCGCCATGTCGTCGGAGTGCCCCTGCGCGGCCGCGCGCAGCTGCGAGTCCTCCTTGAGGGGGCCGCAGCCCGCCGCCGCCCGCTCGCTGTTGACCAGGGCCACGACCTGGCCTGCCACGCCCGACGGCGGGGCCGGTGCCGGCTTGGCCGCCGAGGCCCGCGGGCTCGGGGACTTGCTCTTGGACGGGGTCGGGCTCGGGCTCGCCGACGGGCTCGGCGAGGCGGAGGCCGACGGGGAGGGCGAAGGGGGCACGGAGGGTGAGGCCGACTCCGAGGGCAGCCCGGCGGATTCCGTCGCCGAGAGCGCGGCCAGCGGGGTGGCGGGCGCGGCGGCGCCCTCCTTCGTGTCGCCCGAACCGGGCAGCCCGCCGAGGTACACGAGCCCGCCGCCCGCGACGCAGGCGGCGAGGACCGCACCGCCCACCACCCGGCGCCGGCTCTGCCGGCGCCTGCGCAGCACGCCGCGGCCACCGCCGCCCGTGCCTGCGACCGGGGTGAGCTGGGTCGCCGCGTCGGTGACCGGGGTGAGCTGGGTCGCCGCGTCGGCGAAGCCCGGGTCGAAGCCGTCGGCGAAGGCAACGCTCGCGGGGGCGAAGCCGGCCGCCCCCGCCGACTTGACCCCTGCCAGCAGGGCCGCCGAGACGGGTACCAGGGCCAGACCGGCCAGCAGCCCCTCAGCCGGAACCAGTCCGCTCCACAGGCCGGAGCACCGTACGCATTCACGGGCGTGGCGGGCTATTCGCTTGCGCCACAGCGCCGAGGGCTGCCCGTCCCAGCCCGCCATCACGGTCCGCAGCTCCTGGCACGCCGGCTGGGTGTCCAGCGCACGCTCCACCACGCGCGCCGACTCCAGCTGGGCCTTCATCCGCTGCACCCGGACCGCCGTGTGCTGCGGGGACAGTTCCAGCGCGCCGGCCACCTCCGCCCGGGTCAGCTCCCCGGCGCACTCCAGCCACCACAGGGACAGCAGTGCCCGGTCCTCGGGCTCCAGCCAGCGGGTGGCCCGGGCCGTCTCGCGCCGCTGGCCGGCGAGGTTGAGGCGGGCGACGGTCAGGTCGACGAAGTCGGCACCCGGGTCGGCGATATCGCTCGCCGACTCCAGCGTGCTCTCGCCGAAACCACTCTGCCGGGCCTGCCAGTGCGCCCGCACCCGGTTCATCGCTATCGCGACCAGCCAGGACCGGAAGCTCTCGTCCACCCGCAGGCCGCCCAGCCCGTCGAGCGCCCGCAGCATGGTGTCCTGCACCACGTCGTCCACGTCGCACGACCCGCCCAGGGCTCGTCCGACGATGTTGTAGACGAGCGGGAGATGGGCGCCGACGAGCTCGTCCTGCGCATGGGGGTCACCCGCGCGGGCCGCTGCCACGAGTGCTGCGGTGTGCTGAGTAGTCATGTGATGTTCCCTGTCCGTACCGGCGGTCGATGATGCCCGATACCTGGGAGACCTGCGACCGGGGCGTCGATAACAGTTATCCCGAAGAATCTTCCCGAAGACCGTTTTCGGACCTCCATTCGGGGGTCACAGCAGCGGAGCCAGGGCCTCCGCGGCCGCGCACAGGGCCGGCGCGTAGGACTCGATCTCCTCGCGGGAGACCAGGAACGTGACGGTGGTGACGCTGACCCCGCCGACCGGCCGTCCCGTCGGCCCGAGGATCGGCGCGCCGATGCAGCGGATGGTGGGCTCGTTCTCCTCGTCGTCCAGGGCGAAGCCCCGGGCGCGGACCGCCGCCAGTTGGCCGTACAGGGCTCCCGTGGTGGTGAGCGTCTGCGGGGTGCGGCGCGGCAGCCCGGTGGCGCCGATCAGCTCCCGTACCTCGTCGGCGGTCAGGTGGGCCAGGATGCTCTTGCCGATCGCGGTCGTGTGCAGCGGCATGCGCATGCCCACCCGGGACGCCGTGCGGAAGGGCTGGTCCTCGCCGCCCTCCAGCTTGCGGATGTAGGTGATGGTCTCCCCGCTGTGCAGGGCGAGATGGACCGTCTGGCCGGTGGCCCGCCGCAGTTCGCCGAGGATGCGCCCGATGGTCGCCGGTTCCCCGGCGCCGACGAGGGCGGCGAGCCCGCGCAGTCGCGGCCCCGCGCCGTACCGGCTGTCGGCCTCCTGGCGTACGAAGCCCTGGTCGATCAGCGAGGCCAGGATGCGGAACGTGCTCGACTTGGGCACTGCCGCTGCCGCCGTCAGATCGGCCAGCCGGTGCGGCCCGCCGGGCGCGGCCACCGCTTCCAGGACGCGCAGGGACTTCTCCAGGGCGGAACCGGCTGCGGAGGTCCGCCCCGTCCGCCCTGCCGGCCCGGTCCCGGCGGTCCCGGCGGTCCTGCCGATCCCGCCGGTCCGCGCCGAACGTCCGTCCGCTGCCGCTTCATCCATTGACACAGGCGCTCCTGACGTGGGTAGGGTCTAGACCACACGGTTCCGTCATACGGTACGCCGTTCCACTAGGTGGAACAATCGGGGAGGGTTCATGCCTGACCACCTGTACGCGGTGCTCGCCGCCCAGCGCGTGCTGCCCGTGCTGCGCGACACCGACGCCGACGAGGCCGTCCGCCACACCACCGCCCTGCTCGCCGCCGGCTGCCGCGCGGTCGAACTCACCACCTCCACCCCGGGCTGGGCCGCCGCCGTCACCCGCACCGCCCCGCTGAGCGACGTCCACGGCCGCCCCGCCCTCATCGGCGTCGGCACGGTCACCACCACCGCGCAGGCCGAGACCGCTCTGGACGCGGGCGCCGCATTCCTGGTCTCCCCGTACCCGGCCCCCGAGGTCCGCGCCGTCGCCGTACGCCGCGAAGCCGTCTTCATCGAGGGCGGGTTCACCCCCGGCGAGATCGCCACCGCCGCCCGGGCCGCCGGAGCCGCCAAGGTCTTCCCGGCCCACGTGGGAGGCCCCGGCTTCCTGCGCTCCCTCAGGGCCGTGCTGCCCGAGGCCGTGATCATCCCGACCGGCGGCATCCGGCCCGCCGAGGTGCCCGAGTGGCTCGCCGCGGGTGCCACGGCCGTCGGCATCGGCGGCGGCCTGCCGTCCGATCCCGCCGAACTGGCCGCCGTGTTCGCCCCGGTGGCCGCCACGGGCGGCGCGCCCCACGGCACCGCCACGGAGCGCTGACCGTGCCCGGACGACCCGCCACGCACTACGACGTCCTCGTCCTCGGCGAGGTACTGGTCGAGATCCACGCGGGCACCGCCCTGCGCGAAGCCGCCGACGGCACGCCGGCCCGCATCTCCTACTCCGGGGACGCCCTCAATGCGGCGGCCGCCGCGGCCGCGGCCGGCGCCCGGACCGCCCTGCTCGCCGTGGTCGGCGACGACGAGCTCAGCGTCCCGCTGCTGCGCCGGGCCGCCGAGCTCGGCGTGGACGTCTCCCACGTCCGCCGCGCCCCGCACCCCAACGGCGCCTATCTGCTCTCCGCCGACACCGACGGCGACCGGGAGTTCGTCTACTGGCGCACGCGCAGCGCCGGATCCACCCTGGGACCTGGGCACATCGCATCCTGGCGGGAGCTGCTCACCGGCTGCCGCGCCCTCATCACCAGCGGCATCACCGGCGCCCTGTCGCCGAGCAGCCGCGACGCCGTACTGGCCGCGGCCCACCTCGTCCACGGGGCGGGCGGGCACGTGACGTACGACCCCAACTTCCGCAAGCGGCTGACCGGCCGGGCCGAGGCCCGGGAGCTGCTGGCCCGGATCGCGCCGCTGAGCGGACTCCTCAAGACCTCCTGCCCGGCCGACGCGCTGGCCCTCGTGGACACTGCCGAGCCGCACGCCGCCGCCACCCGCTGCCGCGCGCTGGGCGCCCGTACGGTCGTGGTCACCGCGGGCGCCGACCGGTTGCTGCTGGACGACGGCACGGGGGCCGTGTACCTCCCCGTGCCCGTCAACCCCGAACCGGTGGACGCGACCGGCGCGGGCGACTGCTTCACCGGCACCACCACAGCCCGCCTCACCCTCGGCGACCCCCTCGCGGACGCCGTGGCGTACGGCATGGCCGCGGCTTCCCTCTCGGTGTCCGGACGCGGCGGCACCGGCCGCGTACCGGCCTTCGGCGAGACGGCCGCGCTGGCGGCAGCCCAACGGCCGACCGGCGCTGCCCGCCCACGGTCTCCGGCCCCGTGACCCAGGTGGAGGGGCGCCGCCGGGCCGGATGGTGTTCCGCGGCCCGGCGGCGCCGGTTTCGGGCGGCCCGGGTCAGCGGCCGCGCAGGCCCCGGTCGACGGCCGTCATCAGCTCGCCGTCGGAGGTGTCCGCGTCGAGCGACCAGAACATCGCACCGCCGAGGCCGTGTTCGCGGATGTACCCGGTCTTGGTGCGCAGCACCTGCGGGTCGTCGTACGTCCACAGGGTGGTGCCGTCGAAGAGCCAGGCGTGGCCGCCGCGCCGGTCCCGGTGGATCGTGTATGTGCCGGAGTCGGCGAGCTTCTTCAGCGCCTTGTAGTCCTCGTACCCGGCGGACCAGGTGGCCGGTGCCGGGCCCGTGGCCGGCTGGCCCATGCCGTCCCCGCCACCACTGACGCCGGTCCAGCCCTGACCGTAGAACGGCATGCCCATCACCAGTTTGCTCGCGGGCGCGCCGCGCCGGAGCCAGGCGTCCACCGTGCCGTCGACGCTGAAGTCGTCCCGGGCGCGGAGTGCGGACTGCTGAGCGGTCCTCGGTTCGCCGGAGACGTGGAAGTCGTAGCCCTGGAGGGTCACGAAGTCGAGATCGCGCATGATCCGGCGGACGTCGAAGCCGGCGTCGATCTTGGCGGGGGCGGTCGGGACGAACGCGGTCAGCTCGTACGTGGTCTTCTTCTTCTGGCTCCGCGCGTACGCGTCGAGCTGCGTGCGGAACTCCTTGACGAGCGCGGTGAAGTTCTGCTTGTCCTCGGGCCGGTACTTCGTGTCGGTGTCACCCGCGGAACCGGGCCACTCCCAGTCGAGGTCGATCCCGTCGAAGACACCGGCGGCCGCTCCGGCTCCGCCGCGGGCGCCGTCCTGGGGAAGGTTGCCCTTGATGTAGAGGTCGATGCAGGACTCGACGAAGGCCTTGCGGGAGGCCGGGGTGAGCGCGGCGTCCGAGAAGTGGGTGGACCAGCTCCAGCCGCCCAGCGAGATCAGCACCTTGAGCCCGGGGTGCTTGGCCTTGAGCTCGCGCAGCTGGTTGAAGTTCCCGGCGAGCGGCTGCTCGCCGGTGTCGGCCACCCCGTCGACGGAGTTCGCGGCGTCGAGCGGGCGCACGTAGTCGGCCCAGGCGTCGGCTTCGCCGGGCACGTTCCCGGTGAAGCACTTGCCCTGCGGACTGACGTTGCCGAAGGCGTAGTTGATGTGGGTCAGCTTTCCGGCGGAGCCGTTCGCCTCCAGGTCCTGGACCTGGAAGTCCCGTCCGTAGACGCCCCATTGGGTGAAGTAGCCGACCTTCTTGTACGGACGGTCGTGGCCGCCGTCGGCCTGCGCGGCGGCGGCGGGCGCGAAGGCGGTCAGCAGGGAGAGGGAGCAGGCGGCGACGGCCAGCCTGCCGAGCATGCTGCGGCGCATGGGCTTCCTTTGCGGATGCGGGGAGCGGGGCGTGTGCGCGTGCGCTGTGCATGCCGGAAACTATTGGTCTGGACCAGAGTGGTCAAGGGGGCGGCCGAAACTCGCCGCCGGCTACGGGAGCGGAAGCGGAAGGCTCCACTGGCCGACGTCGTCGGCCAGTCCGCCGTTGAGGGCGAACTGGACCGCGGCGGGTTCGGCGTCGGCGGGGAGCCGGAAGGTGACGAAGCCCTCCGCCGCGGCGCCGGGGTCGAGCGTGACGGTGCCGGGGAAGGCCGGTCCGGCCGCGGTGGGCAGGTCGAGCCCGGTGAACCGCTGCCCGTCGGCGTCCAGGAGATGCGTGGCCGGGGAGGGGGAGTCCTGGTAGACGGCGGTTCCGGTGTTCTCCAGGCGGAAGCGCGTCGCGACGAGCCGGTCGGGGCCGGCGGGGTCGTCGGGGTTCGTGGGGGACGCGGGTGCCGTGGGGTCGACCACCTGCGTCAACGTGACATCGAGCCGCTCGCCGGGCAGGTTCCCGGCGAGGGAGATCGTCTCGCCCGAGTCACCGGGGGCGAAGCCCAGCAGGGCGGGGGCGAGGAGCGCGAGCGCCACGAGGAGCCGTCGACCTCGGCGCATGACGGAACCTCCCGCTCCACGGGTCCCCCTGCCCACGATCCTCCGCACCCCGGGCTCCCGCCACCCTTCACTGCCAGTAGCTCCTGGGACGCGGCCCCACCACGACCTCGTTCGGCCATACCTCCCGGACCTGGCGGTACTGCCGGCGCAGCTCCTCGACCCAGCCGTCGCCCACGTCCAGCCAGAGGCGGACCGATGAGGCGGACACCTCCTCGTCGGCGACCGTGACGACGGGCACGGGCGTGGAGAACCGGCGGTCGACCTCGACGCGGATCCCGTTGCCACCGCGGCCACCGGACTCCCCGGCCGGCGGCCAGGCCGTCTCTTCCGGATCCTGCCGGGCCCGCGGTGCCCGGCACCGCACCTCGCCGCGTTGTCGGGCCCGCCCCGTCGGCCAGCCGGATCAGATCCACCTCGACGTCCCCAACCATTGGCCCCTGCCCAACCCCGAGACGATCACCACCTTCACACCTCGCATCACGCCTCGTCGGCGGGGAAGGGGGCGTTCTCGATCTGTACCGGACTCAGTGGGCTCGCTGGTTCCCAGGCGCGCGGATCGTATGCACGAAGCGTTCGGTCGGCGGGACAAGCTCTCGGACGGCGACCTCCACGAGGTGCGCCGGAGCGTCGCCCTCCGTCAGGGCCGTCACGTACTCGATGGCCTGGGCGGGGGTCAGCACAGGTAGTTTCCGGCGCAGCATGCGCAAGGCGCAGAGCCTTCCGCCGGCGGACGTCACCGCCCCGACCTCGTCGTGGAGATCGTCCACCGCAGTCCGTTCGGTCTCGCCTCTGATACGGACTCGGTAGTCCCGCTCCCACACCCCGGTCAGAGCCGAGACGACGCTGATCTGGTGCAGACCGCCGTCGACCCGGTCAACCAGGTACGGTCCGTTTCCGACCAGTGCGGAACTCGGTTTCCGGGTGCGGATGTACTCCTCGGAGGTCCAGGAGACGATCCACACCAGCTCGTGCCGCCGTGCCTGCACGATGGCCGTACGTATCGGGTCCAGCCCGATCGCCAGTTCCCTCCGGTAGTCGCGGTCCAGTTCTTCTTCGACGATCCGGATCGCGGAGTCTCGTCCCACCATGCGTGCAGCATCCCCGATGGGCTCGACCGGTGACCAGCAGGTTTCCGTCTCGCCGCGCGGTTCCGGCGGTGACAGTTAATCAGTGGAGCTCCGGAGCCGGCCGTGCCATGGTTGATCCACCGAAGGGGCGTAGCTCAGTTGGCCAGAGCACCGGTCTCCAAAACCGATGGTCGCAGGTTCGAGTCCTGCCGCCCCTGCAACGTGTCAGCAGCCATACCCATGAAGCCCGGACGGGCGACTTCTCCCGTCCGGGCTTCGCTGCGTCCACCACCGGACCACCCGGACCCGGTGGCCTGGTGGCTTCTGGCAGACTGGGCGCGTTACCCAGGCGGTGCAGGACAGGAAACCGGTGCGATTCCGGTGCGGTCCCGCCACTGTGACCGGTCCTTCCCGCGAGGGAGACCGGGAGTCAGACACTGACGCACCGCCTCCCTCGCAGTTTCACGTACCAGGGGACGCGGATCCCCCGGAGAGGCCTCGTCATGCTGTCGCGTTCCCGCGCCGCCGCCCTGCGCGCGCTCATACCCGTCGCACTCCTGATACCCCTGGCCGCGTGCGCCGGTTCCCCCGGGGTGGGGGAGGACAGGGCCGCGGGGAACCCCGCCGCCGCGCCCGGGTTTCCGTACACCCTCACCAACTGCGGTGTGAGCAGCACCTACCAGGCCCCGCCGCAGCGCGCGGTCACCATGAACCAGCACGCCACCGAGCTGCTGCTCGCCCTCGGGCTGGGCGACCGGATCGCCGGGTCCGCCTACCTCGACGACGCGGTGCTCCCGGTGTACCGGCCCGCCTACGACAAGATCAAGGTGCTGGCCAAGGAGTACCCCTCCAAGGAGATCCTGCTCGGCGCCGACCCCGACTTCGTCTACGGCGGGTACGCCAGCGCCTTCGACAAGGGACAGGGCCGCGACCGCGAGGGACTCGCCACCTCCGGCATCAACTCCCGGCTCAACGTGGAGTACTGCACCGAGGGCAAAGTCGGCCTCGACCAGCTGAAGACCGAGATCACCGAGGTGGCCCGCACCTTCGGGGTGCCCGAGCGCGGCGCGAAGCTCGTCGAGGAGGAGCAGCGCCGCATCGACGCCGTGACCGCCCGGGTCAAGGACCGGCCCCGGCCGTCCGTCTTCGTCTACGACTCCGGCGAGGCCTCCGCCGCGACCTCCGGCGGCAACGGCATCGGCAACGAGATCGTCTCGCTCTCCGGCGGCACGAACGTCTTCGCCGACCTCAAGGACACCTTCGGCGACGTGTCGTGGGAGCAGGTCATCGAGCGCCGGCCCGAGGTCGTCCTCATCTACGACTACGGCGGCACCACCGTCGAGGCCAAGAAGCAGCGACTGCTGAACGACCCGGCCCTCGCCGAGGTTCCCGCCGTCAAGAACCGGCGCTTCGTGGTGCTGCCGCTCTCCTCGGCCGTCCTCGGCGTGCGCGTCGCCGACGCCGTCGAGTCCCTCGGCGCGCAGCTCCACCCCACCGCCCCGTGAGGCTGCGCACCGTCGCAGTCCTCCTCGTCCTGGCCGCCGCGCTCGTCGTCTCCGCGGTGGCCGGCCTCGCGCTGGGGGCGGTCCGGATCGCCCCCGAGCGCGTGTTCGACATCGTCCTCGGCGGCCTGTCGGGGGAGCGGCGCACCGGCGCCTTCGCCGCCATCATCTGGGACGTCCGGCTGCCGCGCGTCCTCCTCGGGGCCGTCGTCGGCGCCGGGCTCGCGGTCGCGGGCACCGTGCTGCAGGCCCTCGTACGCAACGAGCTCGCCGACCCCTTCCTGCTCGGCGCGTCCTCCGGGGCCTCGGCCGGCGCCGTCCTCGTGATCGTCTTCGGTACGGGGGCCTTCGCGTTCGGCATGGGCCTGCCGCTCGCCGCCTTCGCCGGGTCCATGGCCGCGCTCGTCGCCGTCTACGCGATGGCCCGGCGCGGCGGAACCATGACCACCGGACGGCTCACCCTCGCCGGCGTCGCCGTGCAGTACATCCTGTCCGCCCTCACCAGCCTCGTCCTCGTGCTCTCCGCGCACCCCGACCAGATCCGCTCCGTCCTCTTCTGGACCCTCGGCGGCCTCGGCGGGGCCCGCTGGGACGAACTGACCCTGCCCGCCCTCGCGCTGCTCCTCGGCACCGGACTGCTCCTCGCCCTCGCCCGGCCGCTCGACCTGCTGCTGGCCGGAGAGGAGGGAGCTCGTACCCTCGGCCTGGACACCGGGCGCTTCCGCGCCGCCGCCTTCGTCCTCACCTCACTCGTCATCGGCGTGCTCGTCGCCTACAGCGGGGCGATCGGCTTCGTCGGGCTGATGGTTCCGCACGCCGCCCGCATGGTCGTCGGCGCCGGGCACCGGGCGCTGCTGCCGGTGGCCGCGCTGGGCGGGGCGGTGTTCCTGGTCCTGGCCGACCTGGTGGCCCGTACCGCGGCCGCGCCCGCCGAGATACCCGTCGGCGTGGTCACCGCACTCGTCGGCGGGCCGTTCTTCCTGTGGATGCTGCGCCGCTCCACCCGGACCGAGGGGGTCACCGGATGACCGGGAAGCGCGAGGCGGCGCCGCCGGTGGGACTCGCCGTCGAGGGCGTACGTTACGAGATCGACGGGCACACGCTGCTGCACGGCATCGACCTCACCGCCCGCCCCGGCGAGACGGTGGGTGTGGTCGGCCCCAACGGCAGCGGCAAGACCACCCTGCTGCGCTGCGTCTACGGAGCCCTGCGCCCCACCGCGGGCCGCGTCCTGCTGGACGGCGCGGACGCGGAGGGGCTCACCGTCAAGGACCGGGCCCGGCGCGTGGCGGTCGTACCGCAGGACGCGAGCGGCACCCTCGGGCTGACCGTCCGCGAGGTCGTCGCCATGGGGCGCAGCCCGCACAAACGGTTCTGGGAACAGGACGGACCGGGCGACGCACGGCGCGTCGCCGAGGCCCTGGAGACCGTCGACGCCGGCCGCTTCGCCGCCCGCCGCTTCGACGAGCTCTCCGGCGGCGAACGCCAGCGGGCCCTGGTGGCCCGCGCCCTCGTCCAGGACCCGGGCCTGCTGGCCCTCGACGAGCCGACCAACCACCTCGACATCCGCTACCAGCTGGAGATCCTGGCCCTGGTCCGCACCATGCCCGCCACCGGTCTGCTCGTCCTGCACGACATCAACCTCGCCGCCGCCTACTGCGACCGGCTGTACGTCCTTTCGGGAGGCCGGGTCGCCGCCTCGGGCCCGCCGCGCGAGGTGCTCACCGAGGAACTGCTGGCCGAGGTGTACGGCGTACGGACCCGCGTCGAGGTCCACCCGGACACCGGCGCGCCGAACATCGTCTACCTGCCCCTGGACGGGGACAGGCGTACGACGGCCGGATGACCTCCGGGGCCGGTGCCGGGGCCGGGAGCGGGGCCGGGAGGCGGAGCCACGGCTGCGGCGGCCTACTCGGCGCCGGGGTCCTGGTACCCGTACGGACGGGTGATGATCTCCATCCCGTGCCCGCTGGGGTCCGTGAAGTAGACCCCGCGGCCCCCGTCGTTGTGGTTGATCTCGCCGGGGTGCTTGCCGTGCGGGTCGGCGAAGTACGGGACCCCGGCCGACCGGATCTTCTCGAACGCCACGTCGAACTCCTCCTCGGAGAGGAGGAACGCGTAGTGCTGCACGGTGAGGGACTCGACCGGGATCGTCGCGAAGTCCAGGGTGACGCCGTTCGAGGTGTCGACGGGGATGAAGGGGCCCCATTCGGTCCCGACCTCGAGACCGAGGATGTGGGCCAGGAAGGTGGCGGATTCCCGGTTGTCACGGGAGTGGATGATCGTGTGGTTCAGCTGGACGGACATGAGTGAATGCCTCCGAAAGGCACGTCGCGGCGCCTCCATGCCTCACCCGGTCGGTGACCGACACGCGATGCCGTGATCACGATCCTAGACACCCCGTTCGGGCGCAGTCCACCCCCTTTCGCCCGTCCCGGAAGGCAGCAGCCACCGGCTCCCACCGGCTGCCATCGGCTCCCCTCGGCCCGCACCGGAGCCTGCGTCCCTCACGAACTCCCGTACACGGCCTCGACGTTGTCCTGCGCCGGGTGTGTCCGGCCGGCCGGGCCCGCGGCGAACACCCGCAGGAGGTTCTCGGTCACCCGCGTGGTCAGCGCCCCCGACCGCGCGTCCAGACCGTGGTTGCGCCCGCTCCGCCCGTCACCCGTCGCATCCAGCGCCTCCACCCACCGCATCGTCCCGGTCGCGAAGACCCCCGCCCCGCTCGGCACCGTGTAGTAGGCCGTGTCCTGGTGGCTGGGCCGGCCCTCGCACACCACGGGGGAGTGGGCCAGTATCTCGATCGGCCGGGGCGTCGGGAAACCGGTGTTGACCTTGTCGTACTCGACGCCGACCAAGTGCTCGAAGCGGTCGCCCGCCTTCGCGCCGGTGCCCTCGAAGAGCCAGTGCCCCGGATTGGTGACCACGTACGGGGCGTCCACCGGATAGCCGTCGTAGATCACTCCGAGCAGTGAGCTCTCCGGGTCGGCGCCGGGCGCCGAGCGGAAGTCCACCGTCGCCGGGTGGCCCCGCTTGAACCCCGGATCCTGCTCGTAGGAGGACTTGTAGCAGACCAGTGTGCGGTCCGGCCCCAGGTCGGAGGGCTCCAGCCGGATCCGGCGGAAGCAGCAGTTCGCCCCCAGGATCGCGATATTGGTTCCGGCATCGCGCGCGGCCGTGAAACGCTCCCGCTGCTCCGGCGACCAGTACTCGTCGTGCCCGAGGGAGAGCACCGCGGTCGCTCCTTCCAGGAGCCGCTTCTCCCGCGCGACGTCGGTGGTGGTCGTGTACGCGAGGGGTATGCCGAGCCGCTCGGCCAGCGCCACCAGCGGAGCCTCGTACACCAGGAACAGGCCCGCGCCGTCGTCGTAGTCGTACGGCCGGTCGAAGCTCACGGCGAGGGAGCGGGAGGCGAACCCGCCGCTGGGGCCGTCGTAGCTGCCGTAGCCGCCCCAGCGGTTGTACGCCTGCCAGGTGGCCACCGCGTTGACCACGACGGTACGTCCGGCCGTCGACGCCGAGCGGACCGTGAGCGGTACGAAGCGCTGGCCCTCGCCGCCCTGCGCGTCCAGCCGCAGCAGGTAGCAGCCCTCCGGCCAGTCCTTCGTCCCGACCGTGGCGCTACGGGTCCACCGCGTGCGGACCGTCCGGGTCCCGGCGTCCACCGAGTGCTCCGGCTGGCGGGACCCGGGCAGGGCCTCGGAGCGCCACACCAGCCGTGCGCGGGCGCCGCCGTACCAGCCCATCCGGTAGGCGGAGACGGTGAACCGGGGCGCGGTCGTCGACACGTGCAGCCCGAAGGATTCGCCGGGCAGCACACTGACCCGGTCCGCGAAGCCCTCGATCGCCCGCGCCGGGCCGGCCTTGGTCACCGGCCAGTCGGCGTGGCCCGGGCGGGCGTTCTCGGCCTTGACGTCGAAGCCTTGCGCCCCTCCCGCCGGCGGCTTCCCGCCCGGCGCGGCGGACTCCGACGTCGACCCGGGACCCGCCCCGGATCCGCCGTCGCTGCCGCCGTTGTTGCCGCCGTTCGCGCACCCGCTCACGGCCCCCAGGCCCGCAGCCGTGGCCGCCCCCGTCGCGATCGCGAGGAACCGCCGCCTGCCCGCGCCTTCGCCTGCGCCTTCGCCGTTCGCGGCAGCCCCGGCCATGTACTTCTGATCCATGGAGGGCACGTTATGTGACGCTTGGGCCCGGGCTTCCATCGGCCTGCTCGCACCGATGATCCCCGGTGCGGCATGATCCGGATCATGACGCACCCACCCCTGCCGACCACCGAGTCCGCCGTCACCGCGATCCGGGCCATCGCCGCCGAGTACCGGCTGCCCATGTCGGTCACCGACGACATCGGTGCCGACCAGACGTCGCGCAGGACGTCCGCGGCCCTCTTCGCCGTCGCCGACCCCGACGGGTCGCTGCCTCATGAGGCGTTCGTCGAACTGGGCGGCAGCCCGGCGGTCACCGTGCACCTCTTCCCCGAGGGCGACGCTCACATCACCGTGGACGGCGTGGAGTTCCTCGACGTCCCCCGCGATGCCGTCCCGCCGTTCCTGACGTCCGTCTACGGCCGACTGGCCTTCGTGAAGGGGCGGTTCTTCCCGCCCGGCTACTCGCTCGTCGTCCCCCTGCCCGGCGACGAGACATACAAGGAACACATCGCCGGCCCTTCGCTCACGCCCTGGCTCGCCGCCCGCGTCCGCGACTAGGCCGTCTCTTTCGGATCTTGCCGGGCCCGCGGCGCCCGGCACCGCACCTCGCCGCGTTGTCGGGCCCGCCCCGGTACGTCCGGTACAAGGACGACCCTCCGCCTTGCGATCCTTCCCCTCAGCCCTGCGGGCCTGGGGAGACCCCATGGCACCGGACGCCGCGGGCTCGGCCGACAAGATCCGAAAGAGACGGCCCAGGAGCTGTCCGGCCGATCATGCGGCTGTCGCCCGGTCTGCTCGTTGTCCAGATATGGGGCGGGGAGAACGCGGTGATCTGTCGGACGCGGAGTGGGAGCGGCTACAGCCGTTCCTGCCGGTGGGCAACGGCCGGTACGGACGATGGCGCGCTCACCGGCAGGTGATCGACGGAATTCTGCACCGGGTGCGGACCGGACTGGGACGTCGCGGTGGACTCCACCATCGTGCGCGCACCAGCACGCGGCCGGCGCCAGGACCGACCCGCCGCCGGGACCTGCCGCGTCGAAGGGGGGACGAGGGGCCAGAACATCAGGACGAGCCGCCGTGGCAGAGCCTCCTCGGCCGCCTGGTGGAGGTGGTGAGCGAGGCGAGGGCCTGGGCCGCTCGCGGGGCGGCTTCACCAGCAAGGTTCATCTGAGTGCCGACGGCCGCTGCCGCCCGCTGTCCCTGGTCATCACCGCAGGACAACGGGCGGACTGCACGCAGTTCGTGCCAGTGCTGGAGAAGATCCGCGTTCCCGCCTCGGCGCGGGCCGGCCCCGCAAAAGGCCCGACAGCGTCGCGGCAGACAAGGGATACAGCAACGGCCGGCTCCTGCCGCGAGTACGTGCGGCGTCGGGGTATCCGGCACACGATTCCTGCGCGGTCATGATTCGCCGTGCTGGTCATCCGTCTCGGACGCAACCGGCTCGGCGCCGAGCGGCCAGCGGTAGCCGGCGTCATGCAGCTTGCTCAACGCCGAGTGATCATTGGACACCAGCACCTGGGCCAACCGGGCCGCCGCGGCGACGACAGCAGACCAGCCCGGTGAGTCCAGATAAGCCTCGTCGCGGGCAGCGGCGCCGACCGAGTCCCGCACCGCGCTGTAGGCGGTACCGATACCTGCCATCAGCTCAACTTCCTCCTCGCTGCGAAGGCACTGCCCCAGCCAGGGCGACGGATTGTCCGCATCGCAGAAGTCGCCGAAAAGCACATGCACGGTGTAGTCGAGGTCCTCGAACCGATCCGGATCGAGCCACACCTCTCGCTGCCATGTCGGGCTGGCCAGCGCCACGACGGCAGGAACGACATGGAGGCGGTAGTGGGGCAGAGCAATACCGTGATCAATCACGAGCCAGGAGTACGCACCTCATGATCGACCGGACAGCTCGCAGACCGTCTCGCCCGGGGCCGTGAGCGCCGAGCCGCCTGCTCCACGCGGACCACCGTCGAAATCGCGGACCTCCGCCCGCCGAAATCCACGGCCGGATCCGGGGAGGACGGCCTGGGCTGCCCCCTGTTGGGCCGGGAAGCGACCGACTTCGGGGGAAGGTGGGATGACGTACAGCAGCGCGCACGAACCGGGCACGGTACGGAAGTTGTGGCAGTTGCTCGAACCGGTCCATGCCGTCGTCTACTTCGCGCCCGAGGCCTACGAGGAGGCCGGCGGGCTCGGGTACGCCACCGACGACCGGTGGCCGATGTACTTCGCCTACCGGGCCGCACCGCTGGGACCGGCCGGCGCGGGGCTCGTGAGCGCCCTCTTCTCCAGCTTCAGCCCGCGCATGGTGGAGCATTACCTCGCGCAGTCCTGGCACACCGCCCCGCCCGCCCGGGTGCTCGCGGCCCGGGCGGTTGCCGCAGACCGTGCTCTGCACGCCCTGTTCGGCGAGCGCACCGCCTCCCCGGAGCTGGCCGAGGCCGCCCGGCTCGCCCGGCGCGCCGCCGAGGCCGTCACCACCGGCGGACGCCCGCTGGCCGCCGCCAACGCCGCCCTGCCCTGGCCCGAGGCACCGCACACCGTGCTCTGGCACGCCGCGACGATCCTGCGCGAGCACCGCGGGGACGGCCACCTCGCAGCCCTCCAGGCCCACCACCTCGACCCGGTCGAGTCCCTGGTCCTGCAGTCGGGTGTGGGAGCCGCCCCGGCGGAGTGGTTCGAGAGCCGCCAGTGGTCCGCCGACGCATGGCAGGCCGCCCGCGGCAGGCTCGCCGCCCGTGGCCTGCTGGCCGAGGACGGCGACCGCGACGGTGACGGTGCGGCCACCGCGGCCGGTCTGGCGCTGCGCACCGAGGTCGAGAAACTCACCGACGAACTCGCCTCGGGCCCGTGGTCGGCACTGACCCCGCAGGAAGTGGCCCGGCTCGCGGAACTGCTGCTGCCGCCGGTCCTCGACATCGTCGGCGCCGCGATCCTCCCGACCCGGGGCACCCTGGGCATCGGGATGAAGTACGACTACGAGGGCTGATCCGCCGCTCGCGAGGAACCTCCGTGAAGTACGCCTTCTCCACACTCGGCCTGCCCGGCGCGCCGCTCGACCGCAGCGCCGCCCTGGCGGCGACCCACGGCTTCGACGGCCTCGAACTGCGCGCCCACCCCGAGGAACCCCTGCACACGGACAGTGCGGCGGCCGAGCGCTCCGCCGCGCTGCGGACGCTGGCCGCCTCGGGGGTCGCCGTGCTCGCCGTCGCAGGCTATGCCCGGGTGGCCGCACCGGGCCCGGACGAGCCGGTCCTCGCCGAACTGCGCGCCCTGGTCCGGCTCGCGGCCGATCTGGAGGCCCCCTGCGTACGGGTCTTCCCCGGCGGCGGTGACCCGCCCGGGCAGGGCGACGATGTCCGGGCCGTCGGCCGGCTGCTGGCCGCGGCGCCGTTCGCCGAGCGCCACGGGGTACGGATCCTGCTGGAGACCCACGACTCGCACCGCACCGGCGCCGCGGTCGCCCGGGTGCTCGGCGGGGTCGCGCATCCGGGTGTCGGCGCCCTGTGGGACGTACTGCACACCTGGCTGGGCGGTGAGCCGCCGGCCGCCTCGTACCGGGCCATGGCCGCGCACCTGGGCTACGTACAGGTGAAGGACGTGCGGTCGGCGCGGGACCTCACCCCCGTCGCGCTCGGCGCCGGGGTACTGCCGCTGGCCGAGGTGGTCGCCGCCGTACCGCGGGACGGCTGGCTCTGCTGGGAGTACGAAAAGCGCTGGTACCCCGCGGCCGCCGACCTGTCCGGACTGCTCGCGCGGGGCCGCGCCTACCTGCATGGGCTGGTGGAGGAGCGGCCCCGCAGCGCCCGGGGGGCTGGAGAGGATTAGGAACTGCTCATGCGGGCACGATGACGGACCGGTCCCCCTCCGGGTCACCCGGCCCCCCCGGGGTCATTCGCGTCGCTCCGCACGTCGGCACCGCATCCCGCCGAGGCGCGCCGGCCCGCCTTCCACCGCTTCACCCACGACCTCACCACGCACGGGCCGGCCGACGCCTTCGTCGACATGTCCGGCTGGGGGACCGGCCTGGTCTGGCTGAACGGCTTCCTCCTCGGCCACTACGACACCCCGCGCGGCCCGCAGCGCACGCTCTACGCCCCCGGACCCCTCTGGCACGCGGCGGCCGACACCGGGACCACCACGAACGAGATCATCGTGCTCGAACTGGAGCGCCCCGGCACCGAACTTCCTCTGCGCGACCGGCCCGACCTGGGCCGCACCACGGTCGTCACCCTCGAGTGAGACAATTCCCCACGTGAAGCGCACGAGCACCCGCCTCGCCGACGGCCGCGAGATCCTCTACTACGACACCGGCGACGGCTCCCCCCGCGCCTTCCCCGACACCCGCCCGCTCGCCACGTCGGCCTCCGTCACCCGCTCCGAGGTACGGCGCGACCGGCTGCTCGGCGACCACGTCGTCATCGCCTCCCACCGGCAGGGCCGCACCTACCACCCGCCCGCCGACGCGTGCCCGCTGTGCCCCTCCACCGAGGAACGCGCGAGCGAGATCCCGGCCCCCCACTACGAGGTGGCCGTCTTCGAGAACCGGTTCCCCTCCCTCGCCGGCGACACGGGCCGCTGCGAGGTCATCTGCTTCACCCCCGACCACCTGACCTCCTTCGCCGAGCTCGACGAGGAGCGCGCCGCGCTCGTCCTCGCGGCCTGGAGCGACCGCACCGCCGAGCTCTCCGCCCGCGAGGGGATCCGACAGGTCTACTGCTTCGAGAACCGGGGCGCCGAGATCGGCGTCACCCTCGCCCATCCGCACGGCCAGATCTACGCCTTCCCCTTCGTCACCCCGCGCACCACGCGCATGCTCGCCACCGTCGCCGACCACCGCGAGCGCACCGGAGGCAACCTGTTCGACGAGGTACTGGCCGCCGAACGCGCCGAAGGCACCCGCATCGTCCTCGAAACGGAGCACTGGACGGCCTTCGTGCCCTACGCGGCGCGCTGGCCCTACGAGGTCCACCTCTACCCGCGCCACCGGGTCCCCGACCTCCCCGCCCTCGGCGACGCCGCCCGCGCCGAGTTCCCGCAGGTCTACCTGGAGCTGCTGCGCCGCTTCGACCGGCTCTTCGACCGGCCCGAGCCGACCCCGTACATCTCCGCCTGGCACCAGGCCCCCACCGGCGAGGGCCGCGGGGACTTCGCGCTCCACCTGGAGCTCTTCACGGTCCGCCGGACCGCGGACAAGCTGAAGTACCTGGCCGGGACCGAGTCCGGCATGGAGGCCTACATGAACGATGTACGGCCCGAGGACGCGGCCGCGCGGCTGCGGGAGGTGGCGAGCGCGTGAGCGACACGGCGCAGGACGAGTTCCGGCAGCTGTACGGGTATCCGCCCGAGGGTGTCTGGGCGGCCCCCGGCCGGGTCAACCTGATCGGCGAACATACCGACTACAACGACGGCTTCGCGCTGCCCTTCGCCCTCCCGCAGCGTACCGAGGTGGCCGCCGCCCGGCGCACCGACGGGATCCTGCGGGTCCACTCCGCCGACGCCCCCTCCGGCGCCGTCACCCTCGAGCTCGCGGGTCTCGACCCGGCGGGCCCTCCGCGGGGCACATCGGGATGGGCCGCGTACCCGGCCGGGGTCGTATGGGCCCTGCTGGACGCGGGACTTCCGGTCGGCGGAGCCGACCTGTACGTACGGTCCGACGTACCGACCGGCGCCGGCCTGTCCTCCTCCGCCGCCCTGGAGGTGGCCACCGCGCTGTCGCTGACCGACCTCTACGAGATCCCGCTCACCCGGCCCGAACTGGCCGTACTCGCCCGGCGCGCCGAGAACGCGTACGTGGGCGTCCCCTGCGGGATCATGGACCAGATGGCCTCGGCATGCGCCACCGAGGGACACGCCCTCCACCTCGACACCCGCACCCTCGAACAGCGCGGCATCCCGTTCGACTGCGCGTCGGCCGGCCTGAGCCTCCTCGTCATCGACACCCGGGTCAAGCACGCACTGGCCGACGGGGCCTACGCCCAGCGCCGGGCCTCCTGCCACCGGGCGGCCCAGACCCTCGGCCTGCCCGCCCTGCGCGACATCCCGTACGAGGGACTGGAGCGGGCGCTGGCCCGCCTGGACGACCCGGTGCAGCGCAAGCGGGTCCGGCACGTCGTGACCGAGAACGAACGGGTGCTGCGCATCGAGGAGTTGCTGCGCGGCGGCCGACTGCGCGAGGCGGGCCCGCTGCTGACCGAAGGACACGTCTCGCTGCGGGACGACTACGAGGTGTCCTGCCCGGAGCTCGACCTCGCGGTGGCCACGGCCGACGCGGCGGGCGCGTACGGCTCCCGGATGACGGGCGGCGGATTCGGCGGCTCCGCCCTGGCCCTGATCGAAGCGGAGGCCGAGCAGACGGTGACGCGCGCGGTGACGGAGGCCTTCCGCCGCGCGGACCTCGCCCCACCCCACATCACACCGGCCGCCCCGTCCCCGGGCGCCACCCGCCTCGCCTAGGCCGTCTCTTCCGGATCTTGCCCTGGTCACGCCTGCCGGGCCGGACGGACGGGAGACCCGGTCATTTAATTGACTGGCACACGGGGCGCGGGCCTGCCTAGTGTGACGGCGCGACCGCGTCCCCCGATGCGCTCGGCTGCGGCTACTTCCTTCCGAAACCAAGTGACGCCGCGGCCACTTCTGATCTCGGGGTGGCGCGGGCGCCTGCCCCGCCCGTCCCTCCGATCCGTCGGACGCCTCGGACGTGGCTCCCCATTGCCCTTGGATCCGGGGGGATTCCCTGCCTCGCCACACCCCGCGCACGTCGAAGATATGGTCCGAGATGCTCGTGGCCCCGCACGTCTCCGCCGCGGCGGCCCGTACCGCGTCCGATCCGTGGTCCCACCATCACCGCACCGGGGCGGACCCGCTCACTTACGAAGGCGGACCCGGCTTCGTCCGGGAGCCGCGCGAGGAGCTCTTCCTCCTGGCCGTGGGGAACTTCGTCTCCCAGCGGACCTTCTACGAGAGCGGCCCGGAACGCGACGAGCGGTACACCCGCCTCGTTGGTGAACTCGCCCTCCAGGACCCCGTATGGACGGCCGGCCTGCTGCGTTGGCTCCGAGGCGAAGGCAACATGCGTACGGCCTCCCTGATCGGCGCGGCCGCGTACGTCAGGGCACGGCTCGCCGCCGGGTCCTGCGTGGGGCCGTCCAACCGGTCCGTCATCGACTCGGTGCTCCAGCGCGCCGACGAACCGGGCGAGTTGCTCGCCCACTGGACCTCGGCCTACGGGCGGAGCGTCCCACAGCCCGTGAAACGGGGCATCGCCGACGCGGTGCGGCGGCTGTACTCCTCCCGCTCCCTGTTGAAGTACGACACCGCGTCCAAGGCCTTCCGCTTCGGTGACGTCCTCAACCTCGTCCACGCCACACCGGACCCGGCCAAGCCCTGGCAGGGCGAGCTGTTCCGACATGCCCTGGACCGCCGGCATCACCCGGAGGACGCGGCGCCGCCACCCGGCGACCGGCTGCTCACCGCACACCGGACGCTGATGGAATTGCCGGCGGACGAGCGGCGGGCCGTGGTCACAGGGCCGGACGGCGCCGAGCGGCTGGCCGCGGCGGGCATGACCTGGGAGGCCCTGGCGGGCTGGCTCCAGGGACCGATGGACGCCGCCGTCTGGGAAGCCGTGATTCCCTCGATGGGACCGATGGCGCTGCTGCGCAACCTGCGCAACTTCGACGGGGCCGGGATCTCGGACGAGGCGGCGGCCGGAGTCGCCGCACGGATCTCGGATGCCGAGGAGGTCGCCCGGTCCCGGCAGTTCCCCTTCCGCTACCTGGCCGCCCACCGCCACGCACCCTCGGTGCGCTGGTCGGCGCGGCTGGAGGTGGCGCTGAGCCACTCGCTGGCCAACGTACCGGCCCTGACCGGCCGGACCCTGATCCTGGTGGACCGGTCGTGGTCCATGTTCCACGACAACGTCTCGGAGCGGTCCACCCTGACCCGGGCGGACGCCGCGGCCGTTTTCGGCACAGCGCTGGCAATGCGCGCCGAGGAGGCTGACTTGGTGGAGTTCGGGTCGTCGAGCGCGCAGGTGCCGTTCCGGTCAGGGGAGCCGGTGCTCGACGTACTCAAACGGTTCAACAACCTCGGGGGCACCGACACCGCCAAGGCGGTACGCGCCCACTACCGCGGCCACGAGAGGGTCCTGATCGTCACTGACGAGCAGACGGGCCCGCACCGAGGGCGCCGCGGTCCGACCGAACCGGTCCCGGAGGACGTCCCGGTCTACACCTGGAACCTGGCGGGGTACCAGCCCGCCCACGGCCCCGGCGGCCCCAACCGGCACACCTTCGGCGGCCTGACGGACGCCGGGTTCCGGATGATCGGCCTCGTCGAGGCCGGCCGCGAGGCCCGATGGCCATGGACGGCCTAGGAGCTCTCTTTCGGCCCACTTGCTGGCGGTTCGATAGCAGGGCCTGCCGGCTCCGACGGAACGATGACGACCCATCGCTCCGTCCGCGCCCACTGCGCGTCGGCCAACGGCACGGCACGGCCCGACCCCAGCGCCTGCGGCCGCTGCTGGCGCTGGAACCGGCCCCGCGGCAGAGGCATTCCAGCTCAGTGAGCAGGTCAACGGGACCTCGGCTTGGTCCGTGGAGGTCAGGAGGCCGAGTCGCCGGAGTCTTGCTCTCTCAAGAGTTCTTGCCGGAAGCACGCTCGGTGCCTGCTCCTCCCCGGGCACCAGTTCGCGGTAGTACCCCAGAAGCCCGAGTCGGATCAGGGCCTTCGCCAGGTGGCCGGCCGGGCGCTGGAGTGAGGGTCAGGGTCCAGCCGGCCCAGGGGGTGCTCCTCAGTGCCGGACACCTGCACGTCCGGCGTCCACCGGTGTGCCCCCAGAGCCAGCAGGCGCTCCCGCGCCGGCCACGCCTCGATCGCACCTATCGCCTCATCCCGCTCCAACCTCACGGCACGGATCATTCCGGCATGCCGCCGGTCTGGCCGGCGAAATTTCCCACGGAACAGCTTGGGATGTGCCGGACCGGTCGGCTTCCGCCCCGCGAGCTCGACCGGGTCCGGCACATACGGGAGGCGCAGCCGACTGACGAAGGCCTGAAGGCGCATGTCCGGCCGGTCAAAGGCTGCCCCGGCCGCACCCGTGCCCGTGACCTACGGCGAACACCCCGGACAGCCCGTTGGGGCGGCGTTCCCGGGCGGAGGCGATGATCTGGCAGCTCCTCCTCGATTGCGGTGCTTGAATGGACCGTCGTTCCTGGTCCGGTAAGGAGAAGCGCTGTGCCCCTGGTGTCTGTCGTGATGCCCGTGTACAACTCGGCAGCCACCCTCGGCGCAGCCGTTCGATCGGTGCTCACACAGACCCACAGCGACCTGGAGCTGCTGGTCACCGACGACCAGTCCTCCGATGGCTCCATGGACCTGCTCCGCGAGTTCGCCGAGCAGGACCAGCGCGTCCTGCCGGAGTCGGCGCCCGAACAGGGCGGTGCGGGCCGGGCCCGCAACCTCGCGATCGAGCGGGCCCGCGGGGACTACGTCGCCTTTCTCGACAGCGACGACATGTGGCTTCCGGAGAAGACCGAGAAGCAGCTGGCCTTTGCCGCGGAAGGCGATGCGCCTTTGACGTTCACCTCGTACTTCAAGATGGACGCCGACCACGACGGCGAGAGCACCGACTGGGTCCCGAACGGGCGGGTGGTCCGTGCGCGGGAGCACGTGGACTACCGCGCGATGCTGGTCCAAGACCACATCGGTGCTCTCACCGCCATGTACGACCGCAATGTGCTGGGCACGAGGCTGATGCCGGAGATGCGCAAGCGCCAGGACTACGCGCTGTGGCTGAGCATCATGCGGGACGGCGCTGACGCACGGGGCCTGGCTGAGCCGCTTGCGGTGTACAGGTCCCACCGGGCGGGGTCGCTGTCCTCCAACAAGCTGTCGCTCGTGCAATACAACTGGGCCCTGTACCGCGAGCACGAGCATCTGTCGGTCCCGCGGGCGACGCGGGCGCTGGCCGGTGCTGTGTGGCAGTCGCTGCGCAACTCGCGCATCTAGATCCGTGCACGGGTGCGGGAAGCCTGGTGCGCGACGGTCTCCGGGGGTGCCCGACCGGACCCCGCCCCCGGGCCACCCGACCTCCTCTTCGGTGACCAGGTTGGGCTTCCTCCAAAGAGCGTGGCCCGGATCCTGCGCTTTCAGAACGTCCTCGCCCCCGCATCGGCACCTGGCTGCACCCGGGCCGAGACGGCTGCCATGTGCGGCTACCACGACCAGGCTCACCTTGCCCGCGAGTTCCGCGCGCTCACCGGCCTCAGCGCCACCGAATTCCAGGTGCTCGTCACCAAAGACCCTGCAAGCGACAACAGTCCGGTGACGTCCTGGAACATGCACGCTTTGAAACGGGCGTCCAGCGAATCCAGCAGGGACGACAGTTCCCGCCGCGGCCCCTCGGGTAAGTCGGCCCGGGGCCTGGATGGCGGGTCGGCGCGCCGGCTGGCAGCCTGGAGGAGGAACCGTAGCGGCGGGCAGTGCCACGTGCCGCCACTTGCGCGACGTGGCGCCTCCACCGCTGGAAATTACTGTTCGTGTTCGCGGGAGGTGGACCTCCTTGAGCAGGCACGCTTCGTTCATCAGAGCCGCACGGAGTCTCGCTGTGGCCGGAGTCCTGTCGGCCGCACTGGTACCGATATCGGCAGCACCGGCGACAGCCGTCGCGTGCGACGCGGCGGCCGCTGCCCGAGCTCCGAACAGCAGCAACGACAGCGCCGTACGGAATGCACTGGTATGCCTCATCAACAACCAGCGCACGCAGAGGGGTCTGCCCGCCCTCACCACGAACCAGGCACTGACAACTGCGGCGCAGCAGCACTCCGCCGCCGCCGTACAGCTGAAGTGGTGGGGACCGGGTAAGGATTCGCACCGCAACCCGCAGACCGGTTCGACACCGCAGAGCCGGATCAAAGCCGCGGGCTATTGCCCGAACCCCAGGTCATGGGCCGTCGCCGAGATCACGTACACCGGCTGGGGCGGCTCGGGGACCCCGAATGCCGCGGTCAACTGGTGGATGAACGTCAGCACGTGGGGTCACCGCCAGATCATCCTCGACCCGTCGATGCGAGAGATCGGCGCCTGGGCCCAGCCGGGTTCGGCTGACCCGGCCGGGGCCGGCGCGAGCCAGGCCGGCACGTACGTCGTGACCTTCGGGCGCTGCCAGCAGTGAACCGGTGGGGTCCGGAGCCACGGTTCGTACTGCACCCTGGCCCGGCGAGGACATCCTTGGGATCAGCACGGCATAGCGGGACTCCACCTCGCCGGGGACGTGACAGCCGTCGGCTTCGCCCCGACTCGGCTGCTTGGGCGGCGAGGGCACGCCTGAAGCAGGCCGACGCCCTTCCGGCGGCCGACCGCTACCGCACTATCCCGCGCTGCGCGGCGGCAGTCGCTGTGTGATCCGGTCGAACAAGTCCGTGAGTGGCTCACCGATGTCCTGGCCGAACTCAGTCAGCCCGTAGGTGACTTGGGGAGGCGTCGTCGGCTCGACCTCCCGCCAGACCAGGCCGTCCTGGACCAGTGCGCGCAGTGTCTGAGCGAGCATCTTCTCGCTGATGCCCTGGATGCTGTCGCGCAGCTCGTAGAACCGAAGGTCGTTGCTCCGCAAGGAGATCAGCACCCAGACACCCCACTTGCCGGTCACGTGGTCGACCACGTCACGCGCAGGGCAGTCGGTGTGAAACACCTCATAGCGATGGCCCGCCTCGGCCGGTGTCAGCTGCGCGCCTTCGTTCATGTAAGGAGCTTACCTCTGGGTATGTTCTTACGAAAAGTAAGCCCGCCTCCTAGCGTCAAGTGCCTTAGCGCACAACGGACTAGGAGCTGAACATGATCGTGGTGACCGGGGCTACCGGGAATGTGGGCAGGCCTTTGACGCAGGCCCTGGCCGAGGCGGGCGAGCAGGTGACGGCGGTGTCGCGGCATGCGGCGGCGGTGCCGGACGGGGTCCGGCACGTGGCGGCTGACCTGGCCGAGCCGCAGGGCCTGACCCGCGCGTTGGACGGGGCGAAGGCGCTGTTCCTCCTGCTGTCCGGCGACCTGCACGCCCCCGCAGCCGGGCCGGCCGACATCATCGACCTGGCTGCGGCCAGCGGGGTCCGCCGGGTCGTTCTGCTGTCTTCGCAGGGCGTGGCGACCAGGCCGCTCGGCCAGTCGCGGATCGCGATGCGCGCGGTGGAGGACGCGTTGAGAGAGTCCGGCCTGGACTGGGCCGTCCTGCGGCCGGGCGGCTTCGCCTCCAACGCCCTGGCCTGGGCGGAGTCCGTCCGCACGCAAGGGACGGTCGCCGCACCCTTCGGCGATGTCGGGGTTCCGATCGTCGACCCGGCGGATATCGCCGAGGTAGCGGCGGCCTGCCTGATGGACGAGCGGCACACCGCCAAAGTCTTCGAACTGACCGGGCCCGAGGTGATCACGCCGCGCCGGCAGGCGGAGGCCATCGCCGCCGCGCTCGGCTCGCCGGTCAGGTTCCACGAACTCACCCGCGCGGAGGCCAGGGCCGCGATGACCCGGTTCGTGCCGCCGGAGCTCGCTGACGACACCCTGGACATCATTGCCGCACCGAACGCCGCCGAGCTGCGGATCAGCCCGGACGTGGAACGAGTCCTCGGCCGCGCCCCGCGCCCCTTCAACGACTGGGTCGCCCGCAGTATCGCCGCTTTTCGCTGAGGCACAACTCACCTGAAGGGCCCGGGTCCGCCCCGTGCGACTACGGCCGTACGGGGCGACCCCACAGCACCACCGCTGCCTGCCTGCAACTCCCAGCACCGGCCAACTCGAGAGCCGGCGCGACCTGACGGAGTCGTGCTCGCGTCCTGCGCCGGAGGTCCGTTGCCAGCAGCCGCCGCCCGGTGATCACCCAGCCCCCGTACAAGAACAGGCCAAGCTGTGGTGCCGGGGGCGCACCAATTACACCTCAGCGCCCCCAGGTGCCCCACGCGCCACATCCATGCGCTCTGCCACCCCTTCGGCGCTCTGCATACCTTCGTCACCCGAACGGCCACCGGGTGCCAACGGGGCGTCCCGGTGCAGGACAAGGAGGTCTTGGTAGTGAAGTTGGGTATAAAGGCGGCGCTCATCGGAGCCGCCGCAATGGCAGTGAGTGCGGCTCTCCTCCCGACCCCGGCAAACGCAGCAGCCTCGGCCTGGTCAAGCTGCCCGGAGGGCCACTTCTGCGCCTGGACCGGCGACAACGGCGGCGGCTCCATGTGCAAGTGGTCTGGCGACGACCCGGACTGGACGAACGGCACCATCGTGTGTGGGTGGGCGGCTGGTACCCGGGTGCAGTCCGTCTTCAACAACGGCACCACCGGGGCTCCCGTGGCCGCGTACACGGCCACGTCCTACGGCGGCACGAAGATGTTCTGCCTCGCCAAGGGCAGCCAGCTCAACCTGTCGGGTGTGGGCACCTATTTGCGTTCCCACACTTGGGACTGCTGAGTCCCACGCCTTGCGTCTCGCGAGCGGCGGCCCGTTCTCATGTTCGGGGAGGACGGGCCGCCGTCACACCCATGAGCTCCGATCCCCACCACCGACAGCCCAACGAGACACCACTTCTCCTGGGCTCATGTCCCGGCTTCGGCGGGGCCGTTGCCCGGCCGAAGCGACAAACTAGGGTGATCCCATGGATCTACAGGGCGACCTCATGAAGCACCCACACGATGCGTACCAGCACCTGCGTGACACTGCGCCAGTACAGCGCATCGCAGGGCCCACCGGCGAACCGGCATGGCTTGTCACCCGGTACGACGACGTGCGCTCAGCCCTTGCGGATCCTCGGCTCTCCCTCGACAGGACCAACGCCGCGGAAGGCTCGTACCGCGGCTTGTCCTTGCCGCCGGCCCTGGACGCCAACCTCTTGAACATGGATCCCCCCGACCACACCCGCATGCGCAAGCTCGTCAGCCGCGCCTTCACGCCCCGCCGCGTGGACGCGCTGCGCGCCCCGATTCGGCGGACCGCGGACGGACTGCTGGACGTGCTCGGCACGGAGGGCCGGACCGACCTCATCGCCGCATACGCTGCCCCGCTGCCGATCGCCGTCATCTGCGACCTCCTCGGGATCCCGGACAACCATCGCAAGGACTTCCGCGCATGGACCGACGAGCTGATCGCACCGGACCCAAGCCGCCCACAGGCCGCCAAGCAGGCGATCGGCGCCATGCTCGCCTTCTTCACCGAGCTCATCGCGCACAAGCGCCAGCACCCTGCCGACGACCTGCTCTCCGACCTGATCGCGGTCCGCGACAACGACGGCGACCGGCTCAGCGAGGACGAACTGACGTCGCTCGCCTTCCTCATCCTCGGCGCCGGATACGAGAACACCGTCCAGCTCATCGGAAATGCCGTACACGCACTCCTGAGCCATCCCGAGCATCTGGAACGCCTCCGCACGGACCCGTCGAAGCTGCCCCAGGCAGTCGAGGAACTGGCGCGCTACGAGGGGCCGGCGCTTCTGGCGATCCGCCGCTTCCCCACCGAGGACGTGACTATCGGAGAGATACCTGTCCCTGCCGGGGAAACCGTGCTGCTGTCGCTGTCTGCGGCCAACCGCGATCCCGCCCGCTTCTCCCACCCCGAGCAGCTCGACGTCGACCGCGACGCCTCCGGGCACCTGGCACTGGGCCACGGCATCCACTACTGCCTGGGCGCACCGCTGGCCCGGGCCGAGGTCGAGATCGCGCTGGCCGCACTCCTTGAGCGGTTCAGCAGCCTGACTCTGGCCGAGCCTGAACCCCGGTGGCGACCGTCCCTGCGTGCCCGTGGCCTGCTCGAGCTGCCAGTGGAGTACAAGACCGCGCGGCCGCGCACGTAGGACTGCCCGGCACGGGGCGGGCACGCGGACGGGGCCGGCGGCATGGCCGTCGGCCCCGTCGCTCGTGGGTAGGGGTCAGCAGGTGCCGGCCGGGCGTTCGCGGACCACCAGGTCCGTGGAGCCGGTGGTCGCGTCCAGCCAGGCGACCTGGCGGCCCGCGCCGGCCGCCGGGTAGTTCTGCTCACCGCGGTTGCAGGAGACCCGCTCGCGGCGGGAGCCGTCAGTGGTCAGCTGCCACAGCTTGGAGAGCGACTCGTTGCGGTACCGCGTGTCGGGCGTCCGGGCGACGAGGGTCAGCGCGTCCTGCGAGACCGTCAGGTCGGAGGCGATGAAGGCGCCCGGCTTGTGCTCGCTGCTGAGGATGAAGGCGCCGCGGCCGTCCAGGCCGGAGCTGATCACCGACGTCAGACCGCCGTCGCTCTCGTCGGTGTCGGCCAGCCAGAACACGTTCTTGCCGTTGATGCCGGTCTGGCCGAGGCTCACCGGCTCGTCGAGCTGCTCGGTCATGACGGCCTTGCCGGTGGCGAGGTCGACGACCTCGACGCCCAGCCGGTAGGTGCCGTCCTGCGGGTACAGCTTCGCGTAGGCGATCTTGTTGTCGCTGATGGAGGGGAGGGCGGTCAGGGTGTTCCACTTCCGTCCGTCGGTGAAGACCGGGGCCTTGTCGGTGGGCCGCATGTAGCCGACGTGCCGGCCGCCGAGGACGTCGTACTCCTCGAACACGACGGTGTTCTTCTCCACCCGCAGGCCCGCGACGCCCGTCATCGAGCTGTGCAGGGTCTTGATCGGGCCGCCCGCCGCGGGGCGGGAGAGGATGTCGACCGAGGTCGGGCCGTACGCCGTCCACACGACGGTCTTGCCGTCGGTCGCCGGGGCGGTGTGGTAGCGGCCGTCGTTGGGGCTGATCACCTTCGGGGCGCCCTTGCCGTCCAGGCGGCCGGCGTAGACCGAGTAGGGCTCGGAGCCGTCGTCGTTGGACTTGGCGGCCGTCCACCAGCCGCCGCCCGCACCCACTCCGGAGTCGATGGTGTTCAGCTTGCCGAAGAGGGTGTCGGTGTCGACGCCGAGGGCCAGCTCCCAGCCCGGGACGATGCCGTGGGCGTTGAACGACCGCTTGACCGCGTTCTGCTGGCCGGAGGTGGCGCCCAGCGCCTTGGCCGCGGCGAGCACCGCGCCCCGGGCCTCGGTGAACCCGTCGATCGGCGTCATGTACTCGGTGACGGCCTTGTACACGATCTTGTCGGCCAGTTCGCCGCCCAGGTCCTCACGCATGTCCCACAGCGCGCCGGAGAAGATCGTCGAGTTCAGGTGCACGCCGCCGTTGTCGGTGGCGAACGACACGCCCAGGAAGCTCTTCGAGGTGGTGGCCCCGTCGTTGAGGTCGCGCAGGGCGCAGTCGGCGGCCCTCTTCGTGCGGCACAGGTCCTCGCCGATCAGGCCGGCGGTCGGAGCGCTCATCGGCGTCCCGCTCGCGGTGACGTCGATCGCGTTGCCGAAGTAGTCGGCCAGGGCCTCGTTCAGGGCGCCGGACTGGCCCGCGTAGACCAGGTTCGCCGTGTGCTCGATGACCCCGTGGGTCATCTCGTGGCCGACGACGTCCGTGTCGGCCGACATCGGCTTGAACTCGGCGTCCCCGATGCCGTAGACCATCTTGGTGCCGTCCCAGAACGCGTTGGCGTAGGGCTGGCCGTAGTACGTCACGCCGACCAGGGAGTTGACGGCACCGCCGCTCCCGTCGAGGCTGTCGCGCCCGAGGTTCTTCTTGTAGAAGTCGAAGACCTGGCCCGCGTTCCAGTGGGCGTCCACGGCTCCCGAATCCGTCGCCGCCGCGCCGAAGGCGGTGTTCGGGGAGGAGAACATCGTGAGGCCGGCGGGCCACCTGCCGGAGGTCTCCGACACGGACTTGCCGCGGGCGTCCCAGGTGGCCAGCAGGCTCTTGGTGGTGGCGCGCATGCGTCCCGCGTCCGCGAGGAGGTAGTTGCCGGCCGCCGGGTCGTAGGCGATGTCCAGCGAGGTCGCGGCGCCGCTGAGCCGAGCCCCGGACCCGGTCTCCGGAACCAGGTTCGCGGGCGCGGCCGGCGGGCCGTCCGCCGTCGGGCCCTCGGCGGCCTCACCGGCCGTCCGGGCGGCCGGGGCCGCCATCGTCTTCAGCGCGCTGTACTGGAGCGCCGGGTAGCCCGAGCGGGCGTCCACGTACACCTCGTCCACGACCGGAGCCCCGGTGCCGGGCGCGGTGCCGCGTACCGTGACGCGGTAGGCGAGGACGCCGGCCCCCTTGGGCAGGACGACCAGCCCCCTGGCCTCACCGGTCATGCCGGTGGCCGCCGGATCACCGGACTCGGAACGGGGCGCCTGGCTCTTGCCGAGGGCCGCTCCCAGCCGGCGGGCCGTGGCGGCCACAGCGCGGCGGACCGCGACATCCTCGGCGACCTGGGGGGTGACGTCGGTACTCAGGGCGGTGAAGTAGTGCCCCGAGGTGCCGGTGACCACGCGCTTGCCGTCCTGCTTCTGCATGCGCACGACGTACTGGCCGCCCAGGACGTCGACACCGCGGTGCTTCTGCTGCAGCCGGACCGTCTCGTCCTTGGACCCGGTGGCCGTCGCCGCCAGGGGGACGAGGTCGCTGCCCGCGCGGGGGATCCGGTAGCGGCTCTTGTTCGCGGCGAGGTGCTGGCGTGCCGCGTCGGCCGGGGCGGCCTTGGCATCCACGGGCTCACGTATGCCCTCGACGAGCACCGGGGTCGCGGTGTCCTGGCCGGGGACGGCGTTCGAGGGCCCGGGGTCTGCGGCCCAGGCCGGCGACGCTTGCAAGGTCATTGCGACGGCCAGCAGAACCGCGATTCCTCCGGCGGAGCGGAGTTCTTTCCGCCATATCCGTCGTACGGAAGGGGTGGGCGCCGACGAACCTGCGCTGAACTCGGACAAGGGGTCTCCTCAACCATGAGTGCCTGATGCGTTGCTGTGAGTCGCCGCCATGCAAGCGCCGCGGGCGGCTCCCGACCAGAGCCGAGCCCCCCTCAGAAGTGGCCATGCACACTTGTGGGGGCTCTGTGAAGGCGGTCAAAATCCCCGTCATGATCGAAACCGACCCGCACGACCGGACTCCCGCCCGCACGCAGGACGACATCAGGCCGGTGATCCACACGGCCGCCGACCCGGCCGCCGTGCTGCGCGTACTCATCCAGCGCCGGCAGGCCCTGCTGCACCAGGAGTCGGCGGACCTGAAGTCCCTGCGCTCCTACGCCGAGCGGCTGGCCCACGGGCTTCCGCCGCAGCCCCCGACACCCCCCGAACCCCCGGCCGGCATCGAGATCCTCACAGGCGTCGAAGCGGTCGGGGCCCGCCTCGACGCGATGCTCGACGCTGCGGAGACGGAGGTGCTGATTCTCGACCGCACGGCGCAGACACCGGAGGCGGCGCCCGGCTGCGAGGAAGCCGGAGAGGCCGGGGAGGTCGTCCGGGACCGCATCAGCCGCCTGCTGGCGCGCGGCGTCGCCGTACGGACCGTCACCGACCGGCGCGGCACCGACTTCCCGGACCGGGCGAGGGAGCTGATCGCCCTCACCCGACTCGGCCTCCAGGCCCGGATCGGCCGGCGCCTGCCCACTGACCTGGTCCTCGTGGACCGGCGGACCTGCCTGTTGCCCCCGCCGCCCGGGAACGACGACGGATCCGACGGAGCGGCCCTGGTGTTCGGCGACTCCCTGCTGCACCGGGCGGCGCTGCCGTTGTTCGAGTCGCTGTGGGCGCGCGCCACCCCCGTCGGCAGTCCCGGCAGCCCCCTCACCTCGGACGAGCGGGAACTGCTCGGGCTGCTCGCCTCCGGCCTGAAGGACGAGACCATCGCGCGTCGGCTGGGGGTGCACGTGCACACCGCCCGTCGGCGGATCACCCGCATGCTGGAGGAACTCGGCGCCGACACCCGCTTCCAGGCCGGCGTCCAGGCCGCCATCCGCGGCTGGCTGCAACCGCGCCCCGAGCCGGACGGCGGGCCCGAAGCGAGGGGAGGGCGCTTCGCGGGATCCGGCGGTGCCGGACCCGGACCCGGCGCGGTGATGAAGGGGCCGACCGGTGCAGGTGTGGGCACCTCGGTGTCCGCCCCCTGAAGGGGCCGGCCGGAGCCTCCCGACCCGAGCCCGGGGTCTCCCCGGATCGCGGGGTCCGTTCGGGGCGGCGGTTTGCCGCCCCGAAGGGGAATGTCGGCAAGTGTCCGCTCCGTCGGCGCCGGTCAGGGACGGACCCGTTTAATTCGGTTGAGACGAGACGCATCGTCTTGCTATGGTGGGTGCATGGCTTTCTTCTACTTCGTCTGAGTCCGGGCACGGCGCACACGCCGCTTCTGCTGCCCGTAGACCCTTCGCATCCCCAGGAAAAGTCACATGCGCGAACGCGCCCATACCGCCGTGCCCGCTGCCGTCGGGCAGCTGTCCGTCAAGGACGTCACCAAGTCCTACGGCCCTCGGACCGTCCTCGACCAGGTCTCCTTCACCGTCCGGCCGGGTGAGAAGGCCGCCGTCATCGGTGAGAACGGCTCCGGCAAGTCCACTCTGCTGCGGCTGCTCGCCGGGGCCGAGGCGCCGGACGTCGGGCAGATCACCGTCGGCTTCCCCGGCGGTACCGGCCACCTCGCCCAGACCCTCGACCTCGACCCGGACCGCACCGTGCAGGACGCCGTCGATCTCGCCCTCGCCGAACTGCGCTACATGGAAGGTCGGTTGCGTGCGGCGGAGCAAAGTCTCGCCGGGGCGCGGCAGGACGAACTCGACGCCTACGGCGAGCTGCTGCTCGCGTACGAGGAACGCGGCGGATACGAGGCGGACGCCCGCGTCGACGCCGCCCTGTACGGCCTCGGGCTCGCCGGGATCACCCGCGACCGCCTCCTCGGCTCGCTCTCCGGGGGCGAGCAGTCACGGCTCGCGCTCGCCTGCGTGCTGGCCGCCGCACCCGAGCTGCTCCTCCTCGACGAGCCGACGAACCACCTCGACGCCGCGGCGGTGCGCTGGCTCGAGGAGTACCTGCGTGCCCATCGGGGCACCGTCGTCGCGGTGACCCACGACCGCGGCTTCCTGGAGCGCATCGCCACCACGATCCTGGAGGTGGACCGCGGTGCGCGCACGGTGCACCGCTACGGTGACGGCTGGCCGGGTTACCGCGCGGCGAAAGCCGCCGCCCGCCGCCGCGCGGAACAGGAGTACGCGGACTGGCTCCAGGAGCTCGCACGCACCGAGGAACTGCTCCAGGCGGCGGCGCAACGGATGGCCACCACCGGCAAGGACCCCCGGCAGGGCTTCGGCAAGCACCGTCGCGCGCACGAGGCGAAGCTCGGAGGGCAGGTGCGGGCGGTCCGGGAGCGGCTGGCGCGTCTGCGGCGCAACCCCGTCGCGGCGCCTCCCGAGCCCCTGCGGTTCACGGCGGCCCCGGCGGCGGCCGGAGCCGGGCAACACGCCGACGTGCCACTCGCCCAACTCGACGGGGTGACGGTCGGCGAACGGCTGCGACTGGACGGCCGGTTGGCCCTCGCGCCAGGACAGCGACTGCTGGTCACGGGGGAGAACGGGGCCGGCAAGACGACGCTGCTGCGCGTCATGGCGGGCGACCTCGAACCGGACGCCGGAGCGGTACGCCGGCCGGCCCGCATCGGGTACCTGGCGCAGGAACTGCCGGCGCGCTCCACCCGGCTCCCGCTGCTCGCGGCTTTCGCGGCCGGGCGGCCCGGGCTGCCGGAGGAGTACGCCGAACAGCTTTTGGCGCTGGGGCTGTTCCGTGAGGAGGACCTGGACGTCCCGGTCACGGCGCTGTCGGCGGGACAGCAGCGGCGGTTGCAGATCGCGATCCTGGTGACCCGGCCCGCGGACCTTCTCGTACTCGACGAGCCGACCAACCACATCGCGCTCGACCTGGTCGAGGACCTGGAGGCGGCGCTCACGGCGTACCCGGGAGCGGTGGTCGCGGTCTCGCACGACCGCGGCTTCTGCCGGCGCTTCCCGGGCGAGCGCCTGGAACTGCGCGACGGCCGAAGGAGCCCCTGACCCGCCGCCCCCGCCCCGCCCGCCCCGAGCCCGCCCGGGCGGCGGGCTCCTGCACTCCCCGGGCGTTGCCGGGTTGCCGCCGGCGCTTCTTCTATACGAGGCCCTTCGGCTGTCCGGCCGGAGGTTGGTCGCGACTGCGCCGTGCGACTGCATCACTGCGGCGGGCCGGTTCGGGCAGTGGGGCTTGCTGTTCGCCCTGACCTGGGGAAACGGGTGTGACGCGGACCGGGCGGCTGGCGTAGGTTCCTTCCCGGCACGCCCCGTCGGGCGCGCCTTTTCGTGTTCGGCACCCGTGGGGGTTCTTCCGCATGTCCGCAGCTCCGGTCGGTCCGCCGACCCCGTCCCCGTATGCCGCGCCCGATGTGAAGGGTGTACGGCTGCGCGCGCCCGTGGGGCTGGCCGTCGCGCTGACCGCGCTGTTCGCTCTGGTCATCGGGGTCGATGCCTTCGCCGTGTACGCCGACTGGAACGTCCGCTCGCTCATGGAACGGCTGTTGGCGGATTCTGCCGCGGTCGGCGATGCCGAGCTGGAGCACGGCTACCGTCTGACGGGCAGGGCCGGCATGATCCAGGGCCAGGTCGCCATCGTGACCGGCATCGTCTTCATCATCTGGTTCCACCGGGTCCGCACGAACGCCGAGGTGTTCGCCCCCGGCGCGGACAAACTCCGGCGCGGCTGGGCCATCGGCGCCTGGTTCGTACCGCTCGCCAACCTCTTGCTGCCGTACCGGATAGCCGTCACCACCTGGGTTTCGAGCGTGCCCTCCGGGGCTGAAGGACACTCCCGGCGGTACCGGTTGACGCTGGTCAACCTCTGGTGGGGCGCCTTCGTGCTCGCCAAGATCCTCGCCTGGTACGGGGGCACGTCCTACAGCCGTGCCGAGACCACTGAGGCTGTGCGGGACGCCGTGACGACGATGCTGGCCGGTGACGTCCTCGACATCGTCGCTGCCGTCCTCGCGGTGCTCTTCGTCCGCAGGCTGACGGCCATGCAGCACGCGAGGGCCGCGCATGGGCCCGTCGTCGCAGCGGTGTAGGGAGCCCCTGGACGGTGCGGGCCCGGAGCAGGTCGACCGCTGACCATGCCCACGCCGGGGTACCGGGGGCTCTGCGCGGCTACGGAGGGATCACCTCGGCTCGGGACGAGAGGAGCAGCATGCTGGAAGCACACAGCATCTTCACAGGATTTGTCGAAAAGTGATAATTTCCCGCAGCGTGTCTCGGCACATCTAACAATCCGGAAGATCTTCTTCCGACGGGTTCATGACAGGCCGCGGCGCTGCCGCCTGTCACCCCGTATTCCGACGACAGCAACGAGGCACGGCTGAGGGAAGACCGCAGGAACCGAAGCCCTCATGAGGCAGAACCGAGGCATCAACCCGACTGTCCAGCAAGAAGATTGACGATGCAGATGTCCTGCGGCCGGCTTCCTGCCTTCCCACCGGACAGGCCTCACCCCGGCATGAACGAGGAAAACGATGTGCGAACTCCTGAACCGCATCTGGTCCCGCCCCCGCGGCGAGTGGACCCGGGTCATACGCAGGGAGCTCCCCGTGCTGGCCGACGAGATAGTGAAGGAGCTCCTTCACGGGACTCCGGCTCTCACCGCACATGTCGACGGCTACGACAGCATCGATGACGAAGGGCTCAGGCACTCGGTGGAAAGAGCACTGTGCGCCGCCCTCGGCTACCGGCAACCCGACAGCCGGAACCCGAGCGGCCACTCCCGTCCGGACCGAGTGGTCGAGGGCGGACCTGACGACACACAGGAGGAAAGCCCGCGGTTCGCCCCGGAGGTCGTACGGAACACCGGCCCGGTAGTCGGGCGCCACGACGGCCGCGGCGCCACGGACGGCGCCGCCGCGGACTGGTACGGGTCTGCCGCACCGTCCGAACGGGCACGCCAGGATCTGTTCAAGGCGCTCACCGACGCCAGGGCCGCCTCGGAGCGGTCCCTCTCCGAGCTGGCCGAAGCCGCCGGCTGGCCGCTGCCACCAGCCGTACGGGCCGTCGTACTGGCCACGCCCGGCGAGACGCAGCAGCTGGCGGCCGTGCTCGACAACTCTCTCGCCGGCGTATTCGCGGGCCAGCCCTGTCTCTTGGTCCCGAGCGCGGACCCGGACCCCCGCGCGTCGCTGGAAGTCCCGCTGCGCGGCCGCCTCGCGGCCGTCGGCCACGAAGTTCCCCTCACGGACACCGCGTCCTCCCTGCGGTGGGCCCTGCGCCTGCTCGCCCTCACCCCGGTCCGCCCAGGTGTGGAGACCCGGCCCGTCTTCGTCGACGACCACCTCTCGACGCTGCTGCTCCTCCAGGACCAACCGCTCGCCCGTGCGTTGGCCGCCCACTCGCTACGGCCCCTGGCCGGACTGACCCCACGTCAGAGCGAGCGGCTGGAGGTGACCCTCCTCGCCTGGCTCGAAGGAGGTGGCGCCCCCGAGGCCGCGAAGGCCTTGAGCGTGCACCCCCAGACCGTGCGGTACCGCATGCGGCAGCTGGAGAAGCTCTTCGGGGCGGGGCTGCGTGACCCTCGTACCCGGTTCGAGCTGGAGATGGCGCTGCGCAGCCGCCGACTGCTGGCGCAGGTCCGGTTCCAGCACTCCCGGTTGGGCCGCAGGGCGGGCCGCGCCATCACGACCAGTTTCGCGCCGCTGGTCGTGGAGAGGATCGCCCGCGTCAACGGCCTGTGACCCGAGGAGTCCGGCCCGGTCGCCCGGCTCCGCCCCGCGAAAGGGCGGAGCCGGGCGACCGGGCGGAGCCGCGCGACCGGGCGCTGCGCACCCCGCGCGAGGACGGGCCGGCCACCTGGGTCCTCCGGTCCGCCGCGCGGGCGCGGCCGAGCGCCCCGAGGTCCACCCGGACCGAAGGGCCCAGGCGCATGATCGGATCGGATCGCAACGATCGGGTCCGGCCGGGGTCCGGCCAGGCAGGGTTGACACCGAAAGGAGGCCCCCGTGATCTCGGCACTCAACCAGCTTGTCGATCTCGTCGAGGAACACCTCGCCGAGGAGCTCGACGTCACCGGATTGGCCGGGGAGCTCGGCACGACCGAGTACCACCTGCGACGGATGTTCTCGTCGTTGGCCGGCATGCCGCTGTCGGAGTACGTGCGCCGGCGCCGGATGACCGTCGCCGCTGCCGATGTCGTCCGGGGCGAGGACGATCTGCTGAGCATCGCGGTCCGGTACGGGTACGGCTCGACCGAGGCGTTCGGACGCGCGTTCCGCGCGGTCCACGGCATCGGTCCCCGTGACGTACGCCGCGACGGAGGCCCCCTGCGCACACAACCACGGCTCAGGATCCGCCTGACCGTCGAAGGGAGCATCCCCATGGACACCCGCCTCGTCGATCGCCCCGCGTTCCGCCTGGTCGGACACGCAGCCCGGGTTCCGCTCATCCATCAGGGCGTCAATCCGCACATCCAGCAGCACATCACCGCACTGCCGCCGGAGGAGCATCTCCGGCTGAAGGCCCTCGGTGACACCGAACCGGGGGGCCTGCTGCAAGTCTGCGACGACCTCGACCCCGACGGGACCGAAGGGAGCGAACTGACCTACCTGCACGGGGTCGCCGTCTCGCAGGACACGTCGGCCCCGGACGACCTCGACGCCATCGAGGTGCCGGCGGGCAGGTGGGCGGTCTTCCGCACCGCCGGACCGCATCCGCAGGTACTGCAGACGACCTGGGCCGCGACCGCGACCGAGTGGTTCCCCTCCAACTCGTGGCGGCTGCGGCCGGGTCCCTCGATCGTCGCGGTCCTCGAGCGCGCGGCCGACTTCAGCACCGCGACCTGCGAACTGTGGCTGCCTGTCGAACCGGCGTAATCGGCCGCGGTGTGCCCACCGGCTCTGGGGTGGTGGGCCGAAGCCGCGCCCGGGCGGTGCATGCCCGGGCGCGGCCCCTTTTCGGATCCGATGTCTTCGGACCGCGCTGTTCCTCGGCTCCTTTCACGCTGAGATCGACAGCTCGCACGCCCTGGCGGAGCAACCGCCGCAGCCTTGCGCGAGGCGAAAGCGAAAGAGAAAGCGAAGGCGCCGGGCGTTGCCCTCGGACATTCGGATTTCAGGCGGCTGCAGCGGACTACAGCCGTCCTCCGGTCATCCAGATGCGTGACATCGCATCGGCCAGGGCGGGATATCGGGCCGCCTCGCAGAGCATTTCCGAGAGCACGAGCATTCCGTGAGCGGTGCTCCGCGGATCGCGATTCTGGTGCAGCCGGACGACCGCGTTGCTCAAGGGTCGGCGCCCCAGCAGGACCCCCGCACGCCGGACGGCGGCGGCCGTCTCCAGATCGGCGCGGCCTCCCCCGAACGGCAGGGCTTCCGTTCGGGGGAGGCCCGGCGGCGCGGCCGAGTCCCGCACGTGCCGTACGTATGCCTCCGGCGGGGCCTGGCCGTTCTCGAAGATGTTCCGGAACCCGGCGAGACGCATGCTCGTATTGCGAGGGCGGAGCTCGATGTAGAGCTCGATGAACAGGCCCCGCAGTTGGAGGTGGAGGGGGAGGTAGGGCATTTCGCCCTCCTTGCGCCCGGCTCCGCCGAAGAACCCCTGAGCATCCTGCACCTTCGACCGGATGGTCGATGTCAGGGATCGATATTCGTCGGCCGAGGCCAGCGCCGGCGAAAACAGTATCGGTATCAGCATGGCGGCCGGCCCTTCAGGGGAGATGTCCAGAACTCGGACGGCTCGTAAGTAATCTGGCCCCATTCGAATGGATCCTGCTGCACTCACGCATGCACATCACCACCTTCGCCATCATTCCGACCGCTGACAGGTTCGGTTCGATGCGCTCCTTTGTAGTCGTCCGGGTGGCGACCAGGAGAATTGTTGGCCTCTGATGCTAAGAAAACACCGCGTGCGAGAACAGAAAGCAGGGCCGTCAGCGCGGCTCCACCCAGCCGTGCCGGACGGCATAACCGCCGAGCTGCATCCGGGTGCGGACTCCGGCCAAGTCCGTGAGGTGGCGCAGGCGTCGGTGCAGCGTCCGCGGTGAAAGACCGAGCTGTGCCGCGGCCGTCTGGTCGGTCAGGCCGGCCAGCAGGAGCCCGAGGATCCTCCGGTCCAGGTCGGTCGGGCCCGTCGCACCGAGCTCGACGGCGGGTTCGGCGTCCGCGCCGGTGCCCGACAGTTCGAGCGGGTGGGCGGTGCGCCATACCGTCTCGAACAGCGCGTCCAACGCGTCCAACAGGCCGCTGCGGTGCAGCAGCACGGCGCCGGGCTCTCCGTCCGGTGTGACCGCGAGGGGGACGAGGCCGAGGTCGGCATCGGCCAGCACGAGTTTCATCGGCAGCTGGTCGGCGACACGCAACTGCACGCCCTTGCGCAGCGAATCGATCGCATCGTCGATGATGCCCGGCTCTCCCAGTACGGCCCGGTCCAGTACCGCCCGGAAGTGCACCCCGCGGCCGATGGCCACGGGTTCGGCGGTGTTCTCGCCGGGCGACAGAGCGACGAACGGCGCGGTGATGAAGCTTCGGACCTGCGAGCGGGCCGCCTGCTGCACCTGGAGGAAGCGGTGGCGGATGGCGTCGACACCCGTGACGACCTCGATCAGATCGCTGATGCTGTTCCCGGTCATCGCTGCCCGGTGTTCCTCGGCGAACGTCACCAGCGCGTGCTCCGCCATGCGCAACCCGTCCCGGCGCTCGCTGATGAGAGCGCCCAGGGCCACGGCCGGCGGCGCGGCGGTGAACTGCTCGTGCGCCGACCGGGTCACGAGGCCCCATCCGACCAGTCGGGACAACGCCCTGTCGACGTCTGGCTGCGCCAGGACGAGCTGCTCCGCGAGCAGCGACGCGGTGGTGTCCGGGTGCCCGAGCAGCGCCCGGTAGACGCGCTCGTCATCGGGTTCGAGGCCCAGAACATCCAGCATCGGCGACCGACTCCCTTCCGCTTGCCGCAGCGGGGAGAGTATGCGCCATGGCGGCAGACCCTGAATAGTGCCTGATGGGAGCAGGTCTGACGGGAAGGGCCCCGGGCCGTTGCCGACCCGGAGCCCGACGCTACGGTTCATCGCAGGCCGTAGGCCCGGATGATCTCGTTCTTGACGCTGAAGCCGCTGTCCGTCGCGGCACTCGCGCGCAGGGAGACGAAGCCGCCGGGCTTCTTGTCCGCCGTGAACGAGCCCGTCCAGGTGCCGCCGGAGCCCTTGGCCAGGGTCACCTTCTGCCAGGTGGCGCCATCGTCGTACGAGAGGTCCAGCGCCACCGTCACAACGGAGCCCGGCACGGTGCCGAGGTCCATGGACACCGGCTTGAGCGCGATCTGCTGCTTCGCACCGGCCTTGAGGTCGCCGTGCAGGTCCGACTCCAGCCTGTAGTCCAGGTTCAGCACCGAGAACGGCTCGAAGGAGTCCGAGTCGACGGTGGCGGACATGAAGGTCCACTCTGTACGGGTGCGCGTCGACAGCCGGAACACGTCGCCGGGCCGCTCCGCGTCGAGGACGGCGCGGTAGGGCAGCTTGCCCGCCGGCACCTCCTGCCACTGCATGTCGCCGCCGACCGGGTTGTCGTGGATCAGTCGGTCACCCTGGAACATCTGCAGGTGGGAGGGCGTCTCACCCCATGGCAGGTAGCCGCCCAGCCGCATCGTGTCGCTGGCGGAGGCCCACGCCTGGACGTTCCAGGTCATGTAGTTCTGCCAGCGGGAGTTGTACACGCCGAAGGACTCGCTCTGCCCGGGCCGGGTCGCCGGAGCGAACCAGTCCAGCCGGGTGGTGCTGCCCTTGGCATAGGTGTTGTCGCCCGACACCATCGACCACGGCAGGGCTCCGTCGACGCCCTGCGTGTGGAACTCCCTCCAGACCTGGCCCGGAGTCACCCACTCGGTGCGGGTGCCCGGGTGCCACTCGATCTCGGGAAGGTTGAACGACGGGCTGAGGGTGAAGTCGGACCGGTAACCCTCCGCGACCCGGCCACCCGCGGCGGAGTGGTAACGGGCGTCGATCCGGGCCAGGTCGCCCTTGGACGGCCGGTAGACCAGAGCCCGGTCCGGCACCCGGCCGGGGTAGTCCCGCGTCAGGTCGTAGACGAACGGCGTGTACCGGGTCTGCTTGACGGTCAGCTTGTCGTTGCCGCTCCTGGCCATCGCGACAAGGGCCTTGCCCGCGTCGCGGTGCACGGAGGCGACCGGGATGGCCGATTCGCCGACGTACTCCATCAGAGACCCGACGCCGTCGTTGACCACGATCAGCGCCTTCGCGCCGGCCGCGACCGCGGCCTCGGCGCGCTCCTGCGGCGCGACCTCGTCGCTGCGGTCGACGACGACCACCCTGCCCTTGGCCCTGACGTTCCTGTACGCGGCCGCCGCGCCGTTGCCCGCGTGGACCACATCCAGCCTGTCCGTGGCGGTCCCCAGGGCGCTGCCCGACTGCACCAGCGCGTCCAGCCGGAGCCGGCCGCCCGGCGTGCTCAGGTCGAGCCGCGGCTCACCCTTGCGCCAACGCGTGGTCAGCGTGAACTCGCCCTGCTCCATCGGCTCCGTCGGTGCGACGTAGACGTCGTCGTACATCGGCGGCAGCACGTACGCGCTGCGGTAGTCCAGGTACGGGTCGAGGCCCTTGTAGTGGACGTTGAAGTCGACCTTGCGCTGGCGGTCCTCGGTGCGCTCCGGCGCCTCGGTCTGCAACAGGCGCGCCCTGCTCGCGTCCAGCACCACATCGGCGGAGCCGCCCTTGAGCACGGTCTCCGGGTCGACCAGCACGGCCAGACCCGAACGGTCCGCCTTCTCACCGGCCACGTCGAGGTACCCCGCGACGGTGTACGTGCCCGGAGCCATCCGCATGGTGGCCGATCCGTCGACGTACAGCGACCACGGCCAGACATCGCCGGCGAGGTTGATTCCGACCCAGCCGGCGGCCGGCCTGCCGTCCCGTCCCACCAGCTTGATGTTCAGGTCGTAGCGCTCGTCCTCTTCGAGGAGTGCCACGGAGGTGCGGGTCACCGGCTGCCCGGTCACCGCGTCCGTGGCGCTCACGTAGCCGACGTGCCGGCCTGCCGGAGCGGCCCCCGGGTCACCGGTCACCGGGACGGCGGCGGTGCCGCCCGCCGGGACGGTCACCCGGGTGGCTCCCAGCGTGAACGGGCCGCCGCCGGTCAGCGCCAGGTTCAGCGTGACGGCGGCGGAGCCGGTGTTGGTGAAGGTCAGGTCCTTCGTGACGGCGACGTCGCTCGGCTCGTGCGGCCAGGTGTAGTTGCCGAAGAAGAGCGATGCGGTGCCGCGGACCGTGGCCCGCACGGCAGCGGCCACATCGAGCCGGCCCGTACCGACCTCGTACGGCGAGTACCCGCCGTCCAGGCCCTTCGCGGTGCTCATCAGGTGCTCCTTGAGCTGTGCGCCGGTCCAGTCCGGGTGCTGCTGGGCCAGGAGCGCTGCCGCGCCGGCCACGTGCGGGGTGGCCATCGACGTGCCGCTGATGGTGCGGTAGGAACCCTCGCCACCGTCGGTCATTCGGGACGAGCGGGCCGCGGTGATGTCCACGCCGGGCGCCGCGATGTCCGGCTTCATGCCGCCGGAGCGGGTCAGCGGTCCGGTGCTGGAGAAGCTCGCGAGCCGGTCCTGCTTGTCCGTGGCGGCCACGGTCAGTGCCGAGGCGGCCGCCCCCGGTGCGGAGATGCTCTCAGGTCCCGAGTTGCCGGCGGCTATGACGAACAGCGTGCCGTACTGCGCGGACAGCGCATCGACCGTTTGCGACATCGGATCGCTGCCGTCCGTCGGGTACGAGTCGCCGAGGCTCATGTTGACGACGTCCGCACCGGACTCGGCGGCCCACTGCATGCCCGCCATGATCCAGGAGTCCTGGCCGTAGCCCTCGGCGCCGCCGAGCACCTTGCCGACGTACAGGTCCGCGCCGGGAGCGACGCCCTTGTGGTCGCCTCCGGAGGCGGCGCCCGAGCCGACGATCGTGCCGGCCACGTGCGTGCCGTGCCCGTTGACGTCGGTGACGGCCTCACCCGGTACGAAGCTGGCCGTGCCGTCGATCAGGCCGGCGAAGTCGGGGTGGTCGACGTCGATGCCGGTGTCGAGGACCGCGACCTTGACGCCCTTGCCGGTGCAGCCGGCCGCCCAGGCCTCGGGCGCGCCGATCAACGGCACGCTCTCCTTCAGACTGGCCTTCACCCGGCCGTCGAGCCACAGCTTCGCCACATCGGCGTCCAACGCCGTGCTGCCCTGCGGCGCGACGGAACTCCAGAAGGTACGGGCCTGCCCCTTCTCGGTGCTGAGCGCGGCACCGCCGATGTGCCCCAGCGTGCGGGTCAGCCGGCTGCCCCGGGGGGCCGTCGGCTCGACGGCCGCGCCGGACCTCGTCCGGGCGTACGTCGCGATCAGCGGGACCGCGGACGACTTCGCGTCGTCGTAGCCCATCTCGATCAGGTCGGTGACGTTGAACAGCCGCCGGTCCAGCCTGTCCGCGCCCAGCAGCGGCACGGCCTCGTCCGGGACGACGAACAGGTCGCCCTTGATCTGCTGGATCTTCACGCCGCCGACGGCGCTGTCCGGCCGGTCGACCTCGGCGGACTGCTTGCCGTCGGCCATCGTGGTGACCGTGACGACGTCGCCGGTGACCAGGGTGACCTTGTGGGTCGCCGAAGGCCTGGCGGGAACGGTGGGTTTGCCCGGGGCCGCTTGTGCGGGCGCTTGCACAACCGCGAGCCCCGACGCCAGCAGAGGCACCGCGGCGGCGGCCGAGATCAGCTGCCAGCGCCGCTGCCTGCGCCGGAAGAAGGCGGAAGACTGAGAGGAGGAGGACATGTCATGGGTCTATCGACCGAGCAGCGCCGGCGTGAAGGCCAGGGAGCGGCAAGTCCTCGCCATGGCAAGCATTTGTCAGTCGTAACTCGCCAGAATCCAGACAGGATTGCGCTTTGCGGGCGGCCGGGCGGGCGAGCAGCCACCGGTGGCGGCAGCCGGTGCCGGCACACCCCCGGCCGCCTCCGGGGCTACTGCATGGGCGGCCACCGGCAACGCCCGGGAGGTGTCATACGGCGTTCACACCGGGCTGGCGGATTTCCGTTCCGAGGCCCGAGCGGGCCGCCTAGACTGACCGTCCGTTGATCATGTACCGGTCGAGTCGGAGGAACGAAACGCATGCGCTATCTCCCCCTGGGCAGTTCAGGACTGCAGGTCTCCGCCGTCGGCCTCGGCTGCAACAACTTCGGCGGCCGACTGGACGCCCAGGCCACCCGCGCCGTCGTCGACGCCGCACTGGACGCGGGCATCACCCTCCTGGACACCGCCGACATCTACGGTGGCGCCGGCGGCTCCGAGGTCCACCTCGGGCAGGCCCTCAAGGGCCGTCGCGACCAGGTCGTCCTCGCCACCAAGTTCGGTTACGACGGCGTGGACATGAAGTACGGGCCCGCCGCCGGGTCCCTCGGTGGCCGCGCGTACATCCGGCGGGCCGTCGAGGAGTCCCTGCGCCGCCTCGACACCGATCACATCGACCTCTTCCAGCTGCACAGCCCCGACCCCGCCACCCCGATCGCCGAGACCCTGGCCGCGCTCACCGAGCTCGTCGCCGAGGGCAAGGTCCGCTACATCGGCCACTCCAACCTCTCCGGCTGGCAGCTCGCCGAAGCCGCCCACGTCGCCCGCGAGACCGGCTCGGTCCCCTTCGTGTCGGCGCAGAACGAGTGGTCGCTGCTGGAGCGGTCGGTCGAGCGCGAGCTGGTCCCGGCGGCCCTGCACTACGGCGTCGGCGTGCTCCCGTACTTCCCGCTCGCCAACGGCCTGCTGACCGGCAAGATCCGCCGGGGCGCGCCCGTACCGGCCGGCTCCCGCCTCGAGGGACGCGACTCGTACGTCACCGAGGCGCGCCTCGACGTCGTCGAGGCGCTGGCCGCGCTCGGCGAGAAGCACGACCGGACCGTCCTCGAACTCGCCATCGGCTGGCTCTCCGCCCAGCCCGGCTGCGCCTCCGTCATCGCGGGAGCCACCTCCCCGGAGCAGGTACGGGCCAACGCGGCCGTCGCCGACCGCCCGCTGGACGCGGAACTGCTGGCCGCGATCGACGCGATCCCGGGGGCGCAGAAGCCCGAGTGATCGGCGATCGGCGGAGTGCCGCCCGTCATGGCCCCGTAGTCGAACGAACGGCAACGGGAACGGCCCACGGGAACGGCCCACGCGAACGGCCCACGGGAACGGCCCACGACTCCGGCTGCGCGCCGGGGCCGTGGGCCGTCCCTGTGCCTCTGTGCCTCTGAGCTCCTGTGGACTCAGGACACGATGTCCTTGCGGGAGAACCCGCGGAACGCGAGGGCGAACAGCACCAGCGCGTACGACACCGACACCACCGCCCCCTTGACCATCCCGCCCCACTCCAGCTGCGGCTGCAGGGCGTCCGCCCACGCGAACTGCCAGTGCGCCGGGAGGAACTCCCGCCACGAGCCGAGCGCCGTCACCGCGTCCAGGACGTTGCCGACGATCGTCAGCCCGACCGCACCGCCCACCGCGCCCAGCGGCGCGTCCGTCCGTGTCGACAACCAGAACGCCAGGCCCGCCGTCACCAGCTGCGACACGAAGATGAAGGCCACCGCCAGCGCGAGCCGCGGCACGGTGTCCCCGGCCGCCAGCGCCCCGCCCGCCGGGAGTTTCAGCGGCCCCCAGCCGTACGCGGCCGTGCCCGCCGCCAGCGCCACCACCGGCAGCAGCACCATCGCCGCCAGGCTGAAGCCCAGCGCCACCACCAGCTTGCTCCACAGCAGCCGCGCCCGCGGCACCGGCGAGGCCAGCAGATAGCGCAGCGAGGACCAGCTCGCCTCCGAGGCCACGGTGTCCCCGCAGAACAGCGCCACCGGCACCACCAGCAGGAAGCCGGCCGAGACGAACAGGCAGGTCGCGGCGAAGTTCGCGCCCGAGGCCGTCGCCGTGTCGATCAGGGTGATCCGGTTGTTCCCACCGCGCCCGCCGTCCGGCCCGCCGCCCACCGCGAACGCGATGATCATGATGAAGGGCAGTGCGGCCAGTACCCCGCCCATCACCAGCGTCCGCCGCCTGCGCCACTGCCGCAGCGCCTCCACGCGCAGTGGCAGCGTACGGCTCGCCCGGTAGCCCGGGGCCACCTCCTGCACCGTCGTCGCCGTGCTCATGCCGCACCTCCGATCAGGGTGAGGAACGCGTCCTCCAGTCGCCGGTGCGGTCCCACTCCGGTCACCGGCACCTCCAGCCGTACGAGTTCGGCGATCAGCTCCGTGGCCGTCGCGCCTTCGAGCCGTACGAGCAGCCCGTCGTCGGCGACCACCACGGAACCCACTCCCTCCAGCGCCGCGACCTTCTCGACGCTCACCTCGTCCACCGGCCCCGCCAGCGTCACCAACAGGGTGTCCCCGCCACCGGTGATCTCGGCGACCTCGCCCGCCGCGACCCGCTGCCCGCGGTCCATGACCACCAGGTGCGTGCAGGACTGCTCCACCTCCGACAGCAGGTGGCTGGAGACGATGACCGTCCGCCCGGCCGCGGCGTAGCGGATCATCACGTCCCGCATCTCCCGGATCTGCGGCGGGTCCAGACCGTTCGTCGGCTCGTCGAGGATCAGCAGGTCCGGCATTCCGAGCATGGCCTGAGCGATCGCCAGCCGCTGGCGCATGCCCTGCGAGTACGTGCGTACCGCGCGCTCCAGCGCGTCGCCGAGCCCGGCGATCTCCAGGGCCTCGTCCATGTGCGAGTCCTCGGCGGGGCGGCCGGTGGCCTGCCAGTACAGCTCCAGGTTGGCGCGGCCCGTCAGGTGCGGCAGGAATCCGGCGCCCTCCACGAAGGCCCCGACCCGCGAGAGCACGGGCGCGCCGGCCCGTACCGGGTGCCCGAACACCCGGATCTCCCCGGCGTCCGGCGAGATCAGCCCCATCAGCATCCGCAGGGTCGTGGTCTTCCCCGCCCCGTTGGGCCCGAGCAGCCCCAGGACCTGGCCCTTCTCCACGCGGAAGGACAGGTCCCGCACCGCGTACCGGTCCTGCGACTTCGCGTACCGCTTCGTCAGACCGCTGATCTCCAGCGGTACGTCGGCCAGAGCGGCCTCCGGCTGCGTCCCGCCGGACCGAGGCCCCTTGGGCCCCCGGCCGGTGCGCCGAAGGCCCAGCAGCGCCGCGGCCAGCGCCAGCGCGCCCAGCGGCAGCCACCAGGTCCAGGCGGGCAGCCCGGCCGCGGCGGTCCGTACCTCCGCGGCGACGGGCACGGCCAGCGGACCCTCCACCGCGACGGTGTAGGCGGCCGGCGCCGCCGGGGTCGCGTAGCCGAGGTCGGTCGCGGCGACCACCAGTCGCAGTCGGTGCCCGGCCGGGGCGTTGTGGTCGATCGCGGGCAGCGTCAGCCGTACGGTCGTGCCCTGGTGGGCGTTCTCCACCAGCACGGGGGCGACCAGCTGGCTCGGCAGCACCTGCTGCCGGCCGTCCGGCCCCACGTCGTACACCTTGCCGAACAGGACGGCCGAACCGTCGGCGGCTGTCGACCTCACCTTCAGGGTGAGGGTCGGGGTGCCGGTGATGCGCAGGTCCTGGGTGAGCGGCGCGGTCTCGAACCGGGCGTTCTGCCCGGGGAAGTCCAGCGAGAGCCCGGCCCCGAAGGCGGCGAGCTGCCCGCCGATGCCCGGCAGCGCGGACAGGGCGGGGGGCGCGCCGCCCGCCGGATTGGCGAAGGTCTGCTCCGGTCCGGTCAGGGCGAACTCGCGCGGCCCGGACACCAGCCCGGGGTAGCGCTCGCCGCTCGCGCCGCGCAGGGTGACCTCGCCGTCGGTGGAGTCGATGCCGCCGGAGCGCGTGACCCGGAACGCCGGGCCGGTGTCGGCGCCCTCGTCGCCCTTGAGGTGGCGGTCGAACCAGGAGGCCACCCGGGCCTCGACCCGGTCGGCCTCGCGCATGCCGCCGTCGTGACCGCCGGCCGCCCAGTCCACGGAGACGGGTGCGCCGTTCGCCGCGATGGCCCTGGCCATGGCATCGGCCTGGTCCAGCGGGAAGAGGGAGTCGTCCTGGCCCTGCACGATCAGGGTCGGCACCTTGATCCGGTCACCGGCGGCCGACGGACTGCGCTGCTCCAGCAGGGCGCGGGCCTCGGGATCGGGCCGGCCCGACACCGCGACGCGTTCGTACATCGCGCAGAGCTCGGGCTGGAAGCGTCCGCAGCCGGGTGCGGACGCCGGTGCGGGCCGCTGTCCCGGTACCGCCTGCTGCATCCCGTCGGTCGAGCCGCTGGTGAAGAAGATGCCGGACCACAGCTTCTTGAACACGCCGTTCGGGAAGAGGGCGTCGGCGAGGTTCCAGTAGGTGATCTCCGGAGCGATCGCGTCCACCCGCCGGTCGTGGCCGGCCGCGAGCAGCGAGACGGCACCGCCGTACGAGGCCCCGGAGACGCCGACGCGCGGATCACCGGCCGCGTCGAGCTTCACCTCGGGCCGGGCCGCGAGCCAGTCGATGAGCCGGGAGACGTCCTTGACCTCGTACTCGGGGTCGTTCAGTCCGATCCGGCCCTCGGAGCGGCCGAAGCCGCGCGCCGACCAGGTCAGCACGGCGTACCCGTCCCGGGCGAGGCGCTCGGCCTGCTCGCGGACATCGTCCTTGCTGCCGCCGAAACCGTGCCCGAGGAGCACGGCGGGACGCTTCTCCGTACCGCCGCCCGCAGTGAAATAGGAGGTGTCGATCCCGGCACCGGGCATGGAAAGGACCTGGTCCGCGCGGTGCACCGGCGGCGCGTCGTCGGACGCGGACGCGGCCGTCCACGTACCGGCACCCGCCACGACGGCGAGCGCGGCGGCGCCCGCGAGGAGGCGGTCCCGGCGGCGCCGGGGCATTCGGAGCTTCATACGAGCAACCCTAAGGGCCCGGTGCCCGGGCTCCGAGCACCCACAGGCGTAACCCCAGACCTTCTCAAGGAGCATGCCGCGCCGCCGGCGTACCGCGCCTGCTGTATGCGCGCCCGACCTGCGCGGTACGACCGGGGGCGGGAGGATGGGCCGCATGCTGCTGGCCGACGTCGCACGCGTGTCCCGGGAGGTCGCCGGGACCGCCGCCCGGTCCCGCAAGACCGCCCTGCTCGCCGAGCTCTTCGCCGCCGCGCCCCCCGAGGAGGCCGGCCTGGTCATCTCCTACCTCTCCGGGCGCCTCCCGCAGGGCCGTCCGGGCATCGGCCGGCGCACGCTCGGCCAGGAGATCGCACCGGCGGCCGATCCCGGCCTGACCGTCCGGGACGTCGATGCCGCGGTGAGCGAACTGGCCGCGGTGGCGGGCAGCGGCTCCGTGGAGCGGCGCAGCCGCATCCTCGCCGACCTGCTCGGCCGGGCCACCGGGGCCGAGCAGGTGTTCCTGCGCAGCCTGCTGTCCGGCGAGGTGCGCCAGGGCGCGCTCGACGCGGTGGCGCTGGAGGGCGTGGCCGCGGCCGCCGGGGTACCGGCCGCCGCACTGCGCCGGGCGGTGATGCTGGACGGCTCGCTGCCGAGGGTGGCGGTCGCCGTACTGGCCGAGGGCGAGCAGGCCCTGCGCACGGTCACGCTGCGCGTGGGGCAGCCCGTACAGCCGATGCTGGCGGGCACGGCGAAGTCGGTCGCCGAGGCGCTGGCCGCGCTCGGGCCGTGTGCGGTGGAGGAGAAGCTGGACGGGATCCGGGTCCAGGTCCACCGCGAGGGCGACGACGTACGGATCTACACGCGCTCCCTGGACGAGATCACCGGGCGGCTGCCGGAGGTGGCGGAGCTGGCCCGGTCGCTGCCGGGGGAGCGGTTCATCCTCGACGGGGAAGTGATCGGACGGGCGGCGGACGGCCGCCCCGTCCCCTTCCAGGAGATCGCGAGCCGCGTCGGCTCCCGGGTCGATGTCGAGGCTGCCCGCCGCACGCTCCCGGTCGCCCCCTACTTCTTCGACGTCCTGGCCGTGGGCGAGGACGTCCTCCTCGACCTGCCGGTCCGCGAGCGGCACGCGGCCCTCACCGCGCTCGTTCCCGAGGACGCCCGGGTCCGCCGCCTCGCCGTCGAGGCCCCGGGGGAGCAGGGGGCCGAGGCCGAGGAGTTCTGGGCCGAGACGTTGCGCCGCGGCCACGAGGGGGTCGTCGTGAAGGCGCTGGACTCGTCCTACGAGGCCGGCCGGCGTGGCAAACACTGGCTCAAGGTGAAGCCCGTGCACACCCTGGACCTGGTGGTCCTCGCCGCCGAATGGGGCCACGGGCGGCGTACCGGCCTCCTGTCGAACCTGCACCTGGGCGCGCGCACCGCCGACGGGACGTACGCCATGCTCGGCAAGACCTTCAAGGGGCTCACCGACGAGATGCTGCGCTGGCAGACGCAGCGCCTGCGCGAGCTGGCGGTCGAGGACGACGGCTTCACCGTCCGGGTCCGCCCGGAACTGGTCGTCGAGATCGCCTACGACGGCCTTCAGCGCTCCTCCCGCTACCCGGTCGGAGTGGCCCTCCGCTTCGCCCGCGTCCTGCGCCACCGCCCGGACAAGTCCCCGGCCGAGGCGGACAGGATGGACACGGTCCTGGCGGCACACGCCGCCTAGGCCGTCTCTTTCGGATCTTGTCGGCCGAGTCCGCGGCGTCCGGTGCCGTGCCCGGCAAGGCGGAGGTGCGCCGCAGCTGTGCCAGATGGTAGAGCTGCTCGGGCCGGCGGCGCCGGAACATCTCGTCCTCCAGGTCCTCCACCTCCAGCAGGGCCCGGACGGCGGCCCGGCGGTAGGTCTCCATCGCCTCGTCCAGCAGCAGGAACAGCATGGCCACGGAGTCCGACGGGCTCTCGAGCGGGAAGCGGGCGGTGACGTTCCCGATCAGGGGAGCCGCCCCCCCCCGGTGCACCGTGAGGAGGTACCGCTCGGTCACCAGGGCGTGGACGTGGACGACCCGGTCCGTGTCGACCGCGGGCACGACGAACGCGCCGCCGTCCCCGAAGATCTCTGCCCGGACGGATTCCTCCTTCCGCCCGGGCCACGCCACGTCCTCGGCCTCCAGGCCGAGCAGGTGGGCGAGTGGCTGTTCGTCGGGTGCGGTCTCCTCGGGCAGTTCCACTTCCACGAACAGGAAGCGGGACGTGGCGAGACGCTCGCGTGCCTCCGACACATCGCACCGCGTCAGGGCGCCCTCCGGCATGGACATCATCGATACGATCATCGTCCCTCGCCGTAGGTCATCCTGTGCGATGGCTCCCAGCCTGTACGGAGCGGGACCCCACGCAACCGTGGTGACGCATTCGCCCCGCAACGGGCCCTCCAACAGGTGAGGGTCGAGACGCACGACGCTCGTGATTTGCCTCAGAGGCAAGATGGTTTGCCAGACAGGCAAGAGTCTGGCTCAATCGGGGTATGACACCCGGATCCGACACCGGCCCCGAAGGCGCGGCCGGTACCGACGAACCGGCGGACGAGCTGACCGCCGTGGCCCCGCAGCTGCGGGACCTGCGCCGCCGCGCCGGACTCACCCTGGAGGCCGCCGCCGCACGGGCCCGGCTCTCGCCCGCCCACTTGTCCCGGCTGGAGACCGGCCGGCGCCAGCCCTCGCTGCCGCTCCTGCTCGGACTCGCCCGCACCTACGGCACGACCGTCTCCGAGCTGCTCGGCGAGACCCCCGCCGTCGCGGATCCCATCGTACGGGCCGGCGGTCCCGGCGCCCGCGAGGCCGACGGCTGGACGTACTGGCAGGCGGGCGGCTCCGGCCGCGGCATGCAGGCGCTGCGCGTGCACGTGCCACACGGCCGCAGCCAGGGCGAGCTGGTCCGCGTGCACCCCGGTGAGGAATGGCTGTACGTCCTGGACGGGCGGCTGCGGCTGCACCTGGGCGAGGCCGAGCACCTGCTGGAGCCCGGGGACAGTGCCCACTTCGACTCGCTCACACCGCACCGGATCGGCGCGGCCTCCTCGGGCGGGGCCGACCTGCTCTTCGTCCATACCCTGCTGCAGAGCAGCCTCGCCGGGCTGTGCCTCGGCGGCGCCACCACGACGGCGCCCACCTCGCCCACGACCACGCACCACCGATAGCGGAGGAGCCGTACCCATGTCCCAAGCCGACAAGCCCGCGCCCGAACCCACGACCGTTCCCGCGACCGCGCCCGCGACCATACGGGCCCGCTTCGAATCCAAGTTCCCGCGCGGCCTGATCATCCGGCTGATCGCCTACCTGTTCGTCGGCCACCTCTTCGCCTTCTTCGTCTACCTCCTCTTCGTCCTGGGTGGCCAGAACCAGTAACGCGCCCGGGCGGACGAGTTCGGGCCGCGCGACTCTGGCAACGTGAGGGACCTGTGGCTACCCTCCGCGCATGATTTCCACGGTTGTCTGGGGTACCGGCAACGTGGGCCGTCTGGCGATCCGTGCCGTCGAGGCCCATCCCGCGCTCCAACTCTGCGCAGTCATCGTCCACAATCCAGCCAAGGTCGGCCGCGACGCAGGTGAACTCGGCCAACTCGACCGCCTGTTGGGGATCGAGGCCACCGACGACATCGAAGCCGTACTGGCCGCCCGCCCCCAGGCCGTGGTGTACGCCGCGTCCGGGGACGTCCGGCCCGACGAGGCCCTCGCCGACATCACCCGCGCCGTCCGGTCCGGCGCGGTCGTCGTCAGCCCCGCCCTGTACCCGCTCTACGACCACCTGAGCGCCCCGCCCGAGTTCCGTGACCCGGTGCTCGCCGCCGTCGCGGAGGGCGGCGGCTCGCTCTTCGCCTCCGGTGTCGACCCCGGGTGGGGCAACGACGTCCTCCCGCTCCTGCTCAGCGGACTCGGCACCACCATTGACGTCATCCGCTGCCAGGAGATCTTCGACTACTCCACCTACGACCAGCCCGACTCCGTCCGCCACCTCGTGGGCATGGGCCGGCCCATGGACCAGGAGCCGATGATGCTCATGCCCTCGATCCCGACCATGGTGTGGGGCGGGCAGATACGGATGATGGCCCGCGCCCTCGGGGTCGAACTCGACGAGATCCGCGAGACGTCGGACCGCCGGGCGCTCGACACCACGGTGACCACCCGGACCATGGGCGAGTTCGAGGCCGGCACCCAGGGCGCGATCCGCTTCGAGGTGCAGGGCATCGTCGAGGGCGAGCCGCGCATCGTCATCGAGCACGTCACCCGTATCCACCCCTCGTGCGCACCGGACTGGCCCGTGCCGCCCGACGGCGGCGACGGGGCCCACCGGGTGGTCATCGAGGGCCGCCCGCGCATCGAGGTCACCATCGAGGCCACCGACGAGGGCGAGAACCGCTCGGCGGGGGGCAACGCCACCGCCGTCGGCCGCCTCGTCGGCGCCATCGACTGGCTCGTCGAGGCGGAACCCGGGCTCTACGACGCCCTCGACATCCCGCTGCGCCCCGCCATCGGCAGACTCGGAAGGAAACAGTCATGAGGATCGACATCCCCGAAGGCCAGCACCCGATCGAGTACGTGTGGGGCGACATGGTCCCCGGAATCGGTATGGCCGCCGCCAACTTCTCCCTGTCGGTGTACGCCCACACCACCCTGGGCCTGCGCGAGTTCGAGGCGGCCCGGCTGCGCGTCGCGCAGATCAACGGGTGCGTCTTCTGCCTCGACTGGCGCACCGAGCGGGACGGGGAGAAGGTCGAGGAGGAGTTCCCCGACGCGGTCACCGAGTGGCGTACGACCGACGCGTTCGACGAGCGCACCCGGCTGGCGGCGGAGTACGCCGAGCGGTACACCCTCGACCACCACGGGCTCGACGAGGAGTTCTGGGACCGGATGACCGCGCACTACAGCCAGCTGGAGATCGTGGAGATCACGATGAGCATCGGGTCCTGGCTGGCCTTCGGCCGCCTCAACCACGTGCTGGGCCTGGACAGCGTCTGCGTGCTGCCCGGGCACTGAGCGGCGGAGCCGGGAGGCGAGCGCGGAGCGCGCGCGGCGCGCAGGCAAAAGGGGCCGTTCGGATGATCCGAACGGCCCCGGCCGCTGGGGGGAGGACGCGGCCCTACGGAAGGTCGGTGGCGATGATCTTCTCTATGTTGCGTTCGGCGAGTGCCGTGATGGTGACGAAGGGATTCACGCTCGCGTTGCCGGGGATGAGCGCGCCGTCGATCACGTACAGGCCGGTGTAGCCGTGCAGGCGCCCGTAGTTGTCGGTTGCCCTGTTCAGGACCGCGCCACCGAGCGGGTGATAGGTGAGGGTGTCGTTCCAGATCTTGTTGCCACCGAACAGGTCGGTCCGGTAGATCGTGCCCTCCTTCGAGTTGATCTTGTCGAAGATCGTCTTGGCCATGGAGATGGACGGCTGCTTCCAGGCGGTCTGCCAGCTCAGCTCGGCCTTGCCCGTCGCGGCGTTCCAGGTGAACTCGGCGCGGTTCGGGTTCTTGGTGATCGACAGGTAGAACGAGGCGTACGTCTCGATCCCGGTGGGGAGCGGCGCGACCTCGGCGAACGCGCCGCCCGCGTCCCAGTTGTCGATGCCGGAGCAGGGGATGGTCGACTGGAGCTTGCCGGTCGGGTCCCACATGTGGTTGGCGCGGCCGCACATGACGTTGCCGTTCTCGCCCCACCCCTTGCCCACCTCGGCGTTGAGGTTCGGCAGTGCTCCGGTGGCCTTCAGTTCGACCAGGAGCTTGCTGGTGCCGACGCTGCCGGCCGCGAAGAAGACCCGGTCGGCGGTGACCGTCTTGGTGGCCACGGTGTCACCGGGGGTGTTGATCTGGTCGATGGTGACCGTGTAGCCGCCTCCCGCGGCGGGGGAGACCGAAGTGACCTTGTGCAGCGCCGAGATGGCGACCCGGCCGGTGGCCTTCGCCTGGGCGAGGTACGTCTGCACCAGCGACTTCTTGCCGTGGTTGTTGCCGTAGAGGATCTCGCCCGCCAGGGCCGACTTGGTGGCGGTGCCGGCGGCCTCCTGCTTCATGTAGTCCCAGTCGTACACGTCGGGCACGAAGGTCCAGGCGAAGCCGGAGCGCTGGGCGTGCTTGCGGCCGACGCGGGAGAACTGGTAGCAGTCGACGGTGTCGAACCAGGCCGGGTCGATCATGCCGACGCCGAGGCCGGCATTGGCCCTCGGGTAGTAGGTGTCGTACATCTCGTCGGCGTTCACCGAGGGGAGGACGGCGGCGAAGTTCGCGCGCTTGGGCGTGACCGCCATACCGCCGTTGACCAGCGAACCCCCGCCGACACCGCGGCCCTGGTAGACCGTGATGCCGGCGAAGTCCTCGGCGTCCAGGATCCCGGTGTACTTCGGGACGTCCTTGTCGATGGGGAAGCCGAGGAAGTTGCTGAGCGGCGCCTTGGTCCGGGTGCGCAGCCAGAAGGAGCGGTAGTCCGGGGTGGTCACCTTCGGGAAGATCTTGCCGTCGGAGCCCGGGGTGTCCCAGGACATGCCCATCTCGATCATCTGCACGTCCACGCCCGCCTGCGCCAGCCGCAGGGCCGCGACGGATCCGCCGTAGCCGGTGCCGATGACCAGGGCCGGTACGCGGGCCCCGTCGGCGATCGGGCCGGGCGGAGCCGCCGCGTGCGCCGCCGGGGTGATGTGACCCGCCAGGGCCACCGCTCCAATAATAGAACCTGTTCTACCGAGGAAACCGCGACGGGAAAGCCCGTTGGAGCCTTTTTTGGGCAGGGATCTTTCGCTCATGTGACGTTCCTCACTCGTGGTGGAATGGGAACGAGTTCTACTGCCGCCTGCGTGCGAAGTCACTACATACGTCTAGGTAACTTTCGGTCGATCACGTGACAGGGGGAGTGGCCGGCGGGCGTCGGACCCAGCCCAGGACCAGCAGCGACGCCACCGCCGCGAAGGCGCACCAGGTGGAGGCGAATTCCAGCCGCCACAGCGCTGAGCAGGCCGGCGCCCCCGCCGTCGGCACCAGGCCCAGGGTCCGCAACCGCCGGTCACCGCCGAGCGGCAGGGAGCCCGGAGTGGCGAACAGGCGGCCCGTCAGGACCAGCGGCATCCACGGAACATTCACGCCGTACCCGATGGTGCGGCCCCGGATCTCGGCGGTCACCGGCCGGGTCGCGAGGCAGTACGCGAGCACCGCGGCGGTGGCGAGACCGGCGGCCGGCGGCCCCCACAGGCGGCGCCGGCCCTCGGGCGCGGCCGCCAGCAGGACCCCGGCCGGCACCCGGAGCGCCAGCAGCGGCAGGGTGATCACCGCCCAGGCGGTGGCGGCCGGGGAGCAACCACCGCCCGTCCGCCACACGGCGGCCTCCACCAGCTGGTGCGCGCCCAGCAGCAGCGGCAGCGCGGCGACCGGCAGGTCGCGGGCCCGCCCTACCCGCGCCAGGCACGCGATCCCGGCGCCGGAGATGGCCGAGCCCGCCACCGGATCGGCCCTCGCGCTCCAGCACACGGGATCAGCCGGACTCCTCACGGGGTTCGAGCGGCGGGGCCGTCACCGCACAGTACGTATGACACTGGGGGTGGCACGCCTCGGGCGCGGGGGAGCGTACGGTCGCCCAGGCCAGGGCGGCGCCGGCCACGAACGCCCCGGTGCACCAGAGCATGGCCCGCCCGAAAGCGGCGTCGAACTGGGTCGCCGAGCGGTACGACTCCGGCCCCATCCCGGACAGCAGCGGCAGTGCCGCCACCGCGAGCAGCCCGGCGACGCGCGCCGCCGCGTTGTTGATCCCACTGGCCAGGCCCGCCCGGCCGGGATCCACCGAGGCGAGCACAGTCGACGTCAGCGGGGCCACCAGGGCCACGAGGCCCATGCCCATGACGACCATCGCGGGCAGTACGTCCTGTACGTACGAGGCCGCGGGCCCCACCCTCAGCATCAGCAGCGTCCCGCCCGCACACAGCAGCGGCCCCACCGTGAGCGGGACGCGCGGCCCGATCCGCTCCCCGAGCTCACCCGAGCGCGCCGACAGGAGGAGCATGAGAAGGGTCGTCGGCAGCATCGCGGCCCCGGCGGCCAGCGCCGAGTAGCCGGAGACCACTTGGAGCTGGAGCACGACGAGGAAGAAGAACCCGCCGATCGCCGCGTACACGCACAGGGTCACCAGGTTGACAGCCGTGAACTGCCGGGAGGCGAAGATGTCGGGCGGCACCATCGGATCGGCCCGCCGTCGCTCCACGAGGACGAAGGCGATGCCCAGCAGGACCCCGAGCACCGCCGCGACGATCACCGCCGCCGCTCCCGACCGGGCTTCGATCAGCGCGTAGGTGATCAGCCCCAAGGAGCTCGCACCGAGTGCCGCCCCGGCCACGTCGAACCGCCCGTGCGCCTGCGGGTCCCGCGATTCCGGTACGTGCCGCAGCGCGACCGGCACGCACACCGCAGCCAGCGGAACGTTCAGCAGGAACACCCACCGCCAGCCGGGCCCGTCCACCAGCCAGCCGCCGAGGAACGGTCCCACGGCCGCGCCCACGCCGCCGAGCCCCGACCACAGGCCGATCGCCCGGCCCCGGTCCTCGGCGCGGATGGACGCCTGGATCAGGGCCAGGGAGCCGGGCGCCAGCAGCGCCCCGCCGATGCCCTGCAGAGCCCGGGCGGCGATCAGCACCCCGGCGTTCGGCGCGATGCCGCACAGCAGCGAGCCGACCGCGAACCACACCACGCCCAGCACGAAGATCCGGCGTCGCCCGAAGCGGTCGCTCAGTGACCCGCCGACCAGGATCAGCCCGGCCAGGGTCAGCAGATAGGCGTTCACCGTCCACTGGAGCACCGCCAGATCGGCGTCGAGATCCTCCCCGATGCGCGGCAGCGCCACGTTCACCACGGTCCCGTCCAGCATGGCCATGGTCGACCCGAGCACGGTGGTCAGCAGGATCCACCGGCCACGCGCGGACGCGATCGGGACACCGGCTCCGGACGGCTCGGCGGGCGCAGTCATGTCTTCAGGCTGGCCCGCGCGGCCGGTACGGGCCACCGGGGCGCGCCGGAGTGCGGCCGAAAAGCCCCCCTTGTAATGAACATGACGCCTCGTTCACCATGACCCGCGCACGTCACGCGCACCCTTCCCGCACAACCCGCACACGGCGTACGAGGAGACAACACGTGGCCCAACGCAACAACCGGTCCTCGCGGTCCTCAGGATCCACGAGGTCATCACGGTCGACCCGGTCCTTACGCACGGCGCTCGCCGCCCTCACCTCGGTCCTGCTCCTGCCGATCGGCGCGGGCGTCGCCGCGGCCGCGCCGGATCCGGTCCCCGGCCCGAGCGCCGCAGAGCTCAAGATCGAACCGGGGCTCCGCGCCCAGCTCGACGAGTCCGCCAAGGCCGCCTTCTGGGTCTACCTCGACAGCGCCGCCGACCTCACCGCCGCGGGGAAGCAGCAGACCCGCGCCGCCAAGGCCGAAACGGTTCTGCGGATCAAGAAGGACCACGCCGCGCGCAGTCAGGCCGAGGTCGTCAAGGCCCTGCAGGGCGCCGGCGCCGAGTACACCTCGTACTGGATCGTGAACGCCGTGCGCGTCGTCGGGAGCCAGAAGCTCGCCGGGACCCTCGCCCAGCGCCCCGAGGTCGCCCGGATCGACGCCGACGACAAGGTCGACCTGCCCAAGCCCGCCGAGGGCAAGCGGGAGAAGGCCGTCGCGGACGCCATCGAGTGGAACATCGACCGGATCAAGGCCCCGCAGGTCTGGGACCAGGTCGGTGTGCGCGGTGAGGGCATCGTCGTCGCCAACATCGACAGCGGCGTGGACTACACGCACCCGGCCGTGAACAACCAGTACCGCGGCAAGAAGGCGGACGGTTCCTACGACCACGCCTACAACTGGTTCGACCCGGCGGGCGTGTGCACCACCGCGGCCCCCTGCGACAACAACGACCACGGCACCCACACCATGGGCACGATGGTCGGCGACGACGGCGGTGCCAACAAGATCGGCGTGGCCCCCGGCGCCAAGTGGATCGCTGCCAAGGGCTGCGAGTCGAACTCCTGCTCCGAGGCCTCCCTCCTCGCCTCGGGCCAGTGGATCGTCGCCCCGACCGATCCGAGCGGCCAGAACCCGCGTCCCGACCTGGCCCCGCACATCGTCAACAACTCCTGGGGCGGGAGCGGCGGCGACACCTGGTACCAGCAGATCGTCGACACCTGGCGGGCCGCCGGCATCTTCCCGGCCTTCTCCAACGGGAACTCCGGCCCGAGCTGCAACACCAGCGGCTCACCCGGCGACTACGCCAGCTCCTACAGCTCCGGCGCCTTCGACATCAACAACGCCATCGCGTCCTTCTCCTCGCGCGGCGCCGGCCCCGGCGGCATCGTCAAGCCGAACATCGCCGCCCCCGGCGTGAACGTGCGCTCCTCCGTCCCCGGCGGCGCGTACGAGGCCTTCTCCGGCACCTCGATGGCCTCGCCGCACACCGCGGCCGCCGTGGCCCTGCTCTGGTCCGCCGCGCCCGCCCTGGAGGGCGACGTCGCACAGACCGAGTCGCTCCTGGACGGCACCGCCCTGGACACCGACAGCAGCCAGTGCGGTGGCAACGCCGCCGACAACAACGTCTTCGGTGAGGGCCGCCTCGACATCCTCGCCGCCGTGAACGCCGCCCCGCGCGGCGCCATCGGCGCGCTCGGCGGCACCGTACGCTCCGGTGACCAGCCCGTCGCGGGCGTGAAGATCACCGCCGACGGCCCGATCGACCGTACGACCACCACCGCGGCCGACGGCAGCTACCGCTTCGCCTCCCTCTCGGTCGGCGACTACACCCTGACCGCCGCCAAATTCGGCTACGGGCAGCAGACCGCGACGGCCACGGTGACCGAGAACGGCACCGCCACGGGCGACTTCACCCTCACCCAGGCCGCCTCCGGCAAGCTCACCGGCACGGTCTCCTCGGCAGCCGGCCCCGCCGCGGGCGCCTCCGTCACCATCGCGGACACTCCGGTGACCGCGACCGCCGACGCCCAGGGCCGCTTCGAGGTCACCCTGCCGCACGGCACGTACGACGTGAACGCCACCCACGCCTCCCGCTGCGTCACCGGCGGCACCGCGAAGGTCACCGTCGCCGGCGACGCCACCGTCGCGGTGAACCTGCCCGAACGCACCGACGGCTACGGCTACGCCTGCGCCGCCGCGGGCGACCGCCCGTACGCCGAGGGCACCCGCCAGCTCGCACTCACCGGCGACAACACCACCGAGCGCGTCGACCTGCCCTTCCCGCTGCCCCTGTACGGCAAGACGTACGGCCAGGCCTGGATCGGCACGAACGGCACCGTCAGCTTCGGCGGGAACAACACCGGCGACATCAACGGGGACCTCCCGAGCACGGCCACGCCCAACGCGGCCCTGTACCCGTTCTGGGACGACCTGGTCGTCGGCGCCCCGGGCAGCGGCTCCGGCGTCCTCACCGCCGTCACCGGCACGGCTCCGCACCGCAGCTTTGTGATCGAGTGGCGCCAGGTGTCCCACTGGTCGGCGCAGGCCGACAAGTTCTCCTTCTCGGCCACGATCGGCGAGGACGGCACCGTCTCCTACTCCTACAAGGGGACCGGCGGCACCGGCATCAAGGGCGGCTCCACGGCCACCGTCGGTGTGGAGAACGCGGCCGGCACCGACGCCTTCAAGTACTCCTTCAACACCGCCGTCATCACGGACGGCCTGTCCATCGCCTTCCGCACCACCAAGAGCGGTGTGGTGGCCGGCCGGGTGCTCGACGCCAACGACGGCAACGGCGTCGCGGGAGCCACGGTGACCGTCGGCACGGGCGACTCGGCGGTCTCCGCGACCACCGCGGCGGACGGCGGATACGTGGTCCAGAGCCCGTCGGGCTCGCTCCCCGTCTCGCTGGCGGCGCCCCAGTACGAGTCCGCCACGGCGACGGTGAACGTCAAGGCCGCCGACGTGACGGCCGTGACCCAGTCCCTGCGCACCGGAAAGGTGACGGCGTCCAAGCCGTCCGTGGAGGTCGTCCTCCCGGCGAACCAGCAGCGGACGCGGACCCTGGACCTGACCAACCCGGGCCTCGGTACGGCGTTCACCGTCTCCGAGGACGCGACCTGGCTGACCGCCACACCGGCGGCCGGCAACCTCGCGACCGGCGCGAAGGTCCCGGTCACCCTTTCGGTGGACACCACCGGACTGACCCCGGGCGCGGTCCTCACCGCCGACCTGAAGATCACCTCGGCGAGCGGCCGCACTCCCGTCCTCTCCGTCCCGGTGAAGGTCGTCGTTCCGCGCTACCAGGTCGGCCTGGACGCCGGATCCGGCTACGCCACCACGGACAGCCTGGGCGACGCCTGGTCCCCGGACCGCAAGTACACGGCCGGCTCCTACGGCTACCAGGGCAACGGCACCGTCCAGTCCACCGGCCGCACCATCGCCGGTACGGACGACCAGCGGATGTTCCGCAACGCCCGTGAGGGCATGTACGAGTACCGCTTCGACAACGTGCCGAACGGTACCTACACGGTGGAGCTGGGCTTCGCGGAGCTCTCCTCCACCAAGCCGAACAAGCGCGTCTTCGACGTCCTGGCCGAGGGCACCCAGGTCCTGCCCTCCCTGGACATCTCCCTGGAGGCGGGCACCTACACGGCCCTGACCCGTACGTACACGGTCACGGTCACGGACGGGGTGCTCAACATCCGCTTCGTCACGCACAGCGGATTCGGCAAGCCCCTGCTGAACACCCTGCGGGTGACGGACCGCCCGGACAAGAGCTAGTCCGGCAGCAGGCGGGGGGCGGGGTGCCGGCGGGCACCCCGCCCCTTCCTGCTGCGGGGCACGGGGGCACGGGGGGCACGGGGGCATTCGGGTGGCGGGCGCGCGGACTCCGCGGCGGCCTGCCGGGAGGCCGCCGCCCGGCTCGTTAACGTGGGCGACCATGACCCCCCTGTGCGACCAGGCCACCGCAGTCCGGGCCCTTGTGGAGTCCGCCGACCCCGGGGCGGTGTGGGCCGTCGGCGGACCCGAGGGACCACAGGCGGGTTCGGACGGTGGGCACCCCGCCGACGCCGCCTTCGACGTGGACGCCCTCAGCGGCGTCCTCGCGCTCTGGCCGGTCATCGGCAGCCTCGTCGACGAGGGCGCCCTGCGGCTGCACACGCCGCTCGCCGCCTACGGGGACACGGCCGCCGAGGGCGTCCCCGCCGGGACCACCGCCCACCACCTCCTCACGCACCCGGGCGGGACCGCCGCCCTCACCCACCTCACCCGCCTCGCCGAGCAGCTCTCCGGCAGCCCGCTCGCCGACCTCGCGGCCACCCGGGTCTGGCACCCCCTGGGCATGACCGGCACCCGCTTCGCCGCCGGCACCCTGCGCGCACCCCTCGCAGACCTGGTCCGCTTCCTGCGCCACCTCCTGGCTCCGGCGGACCCGGCGGACCGGCCGGACCGGGCGGACCCGGCGGGCGCGGCGGGGATCAGCCGCGCCTGGACGGCCGAGTCGCTGCGCATCCGCACCGGCGAACTCACCCCCGCCCGCGGCCTGCTCTGGCACCCCGCCCCACACGGGGTATGGACCCACCACGCCCCGCACGAAGGCGGCCCCGCCCTCTGGGTCTCCCCCCGCCACCAGCGCTGGGCGGTCCTCCTGCCGACCGCCGGGCGAGCTACGCCGCGCACCGCATTCCGCGAAGCGGCCTTCGCGCCGACTGCCGCTGAATGAAGGTGTGTTGTGTGAGAACCTGAAGGCCGCCCCCAGGAGGTCGCGGCCGTATGAAGAAGACCCGACGGCGCGACGGGGACGTACCCGGGCCGTCTTCCCCGTGGGACGAGATCGCACCGGGCCTGTGGATGGGCGGCCACTACTGGGCCGGCTCGGCCGGTGAGCTGTGGCCCGCCGTCGTGGAGGACGAGTTCGACCTCGTCATCAGCCTCTTCACCCGGACCGGCCACGGTCCGGGACCCCGCGCCGAGCACATCGTGGCGGACATTCCGGACGCGGAGCTCACCGCCGGCCAGCTCCACACCGTCCAGCGCCTCGCCCACACCGCGGGACTGGCCCTCGACTCGGGCCTCACCACACTGGTCCGCTGCCACTCGGGCTACAACAGGTCCGGCCTTGTCGTCGCCCAGTGCCTCGTCGACCGGGGCCTGACACCCGCCGAGGCCATCGCCCGCGTACGCCGCGGCCGCTCGTCATGGGCCCTGCACAACGAGGCTTTCACCTCCTACCTCACCGCCGGGCTGGACATCGCGGCGCTGCTGGTCGGGCTCGACCCCTGACGCGGTCCTCGAGGCGCGGAGCGCGCAGGTGGGACGTACGGTGATGCCGTTGTCGCCGAGCGTTGTCGCTCCCGCCGCGGAGGTACACGGATGCGTACGGTCCAAGGGGCCGCCCTCGACGGGCTCCGAGCCCGGGTGAGGGCCCTCGCCGCCCGGCGGCGTCCCGAGCGAGTCGGTCGGTCACCCCGCGGTGCGGCACCGCTCGCGGACCGCGGACCCGCCCTGCCGGGGCTCGGCGTGGCAGGCCCCGGCCGGCGGACCTTCGTAGGGCCGTCGTTCCGGTACGCCGCCTCCGCCCCCGAAAGCACCGGCCGCGCCACCCTCGCCGGCCTCGGCGACCTGCTGCGCGGTCTCGCCCGGCCCCGCCCGGGCGAGGTGCGTGCCTCCGCCGCCGCGCTGCGTGCCCTGCGTGCCCGCCACGGGGACGCGCCCGCCCTCGTACGGACCCGATCAGGGCGGACCGTGCTCGTCCTCCTCGACCCGCAGGACCTGCGCCGGTTCTACGCCGAACCCGTCAGCGTCCTGGCCGCCGCCCCGCCGGGCAAGTGCCGGGGCGCGATCCCCGAGGAGAGCGCCGACTCCGGCTGCTCGCGCGGCGAACTCCGTGCGGAGCGGCGGCAGGTCAGCGCCGAGGTGCTCGCCGCGGACCTGCCCGTGCACCCCTCCTGCGGGTCCTTCCTGGCGGCCCTCGCCGAGGAGGCCCGGCACCTGGCCGACGCCCAGGCCCTCGACCTCGCCCGCGCCCGGTACGCCGTGCACCGGGCCGCCCGCCGGATCGTTCTCGGCGACGCGGCCGCCGGTGACGAGGAGCTCACCGGATGGCTCACCCAGCTGCGCCCCGAAGGCGACAGCCCGCGCGGCGGCCGGGTCCGCGCCGGCCGTTCCGTCCGCTCCGTCCGCTCCGCCCGCTCCGTCCAGGACAGGGCCCGCGCCCGCATCGAGGAGTACGCCGCCCACGCCGCCGCGGACACCCTGGCCGGCCGGGCCGCCCGCCACGCCGACCCCACCGGCAGCCTCGACCCGGTGGGCCAGGCCCAGCACTGGCTGCTGGCCATGGACGCCGTCCCGGAGACCCTGCTGCGCACCCTGCTCCTGCTCGGGGCGCACCCCGCGGAGCAGGACCTGGCCGCGGCCGAGGCGGTCGCGGAGGTCGCCGCCGGCGCGGACCGGGGCCGGCTGCCCCGGCTGCGGGCCTGCGTCCGGGAGTCCCTGCGGCTGTACCCGGTGGTGCCCGACCTGATCCGCGTCACCCGCGCCGAGACCGAATGGCGGGGAGTGCGCTACCCGGCCGGCACCTCGGTGCTGCTGCCCGCCGCGTTCCATCAGCGCGACCCCGAACGGGTTCCGGCTGCGCACGTGTTCGTGCCCGGCCGGTGGAAGAACCCGGGCGCGGACCAGGACCTCCGGATGGCGCCCTTCAGCCACGGCGGCGGCCGCTGCCCGGGCGACCAGCTCGGTCTGATGATGACGGCCGCACTCTGCGCCGAAGTGCTGCGGAGCCGGCGTATCGCGGGCACCCGCCCGGTGCTGGACCCGGTGGGACCGCTGCCCGCGACGCTCGATCCGTACGGGATCCGGCTCACGCTCACCCGCCGCTGACGAACGACCTCCGGACCGGACTCCTTGCCCGACCCCGTCCGGTGCTGCCGGACCCGACCGCCCCCGAACCCCTGCCGACCCCCACGAGGATGACATGCCCGACGCCGTGACCTCCGCGTCCACCGCCGCGGACATCGACCTGCTCGACGCCCCGTGCCGCTCACTCGCCGAGGCCGCCGACGCGGTCGGCGAGGCCGCCCGCTACGCCTCCGGCCTGGCCTTCGGCGCCCGGTTGCCCGCGGCCGCCCTCGCCCGGGGCGGCCGGACCAGGCTCGGCTGGCGCACCCTGGTGCGTACGCTCACCGACCCGGCGGGCCTCGGCTGGGCACCGCGCGGCCGGGGCGTGGCCCGGGCCGGCCGGCTCGCCGGGATCCTCGCGGGCCGGGAGAGCCTCGCCATCAGCATCGCGGTCTGCGGACTGAAGGCCCGGATCCGGGCCGCGAGTGCGGGCCGCCCCGAGCTCCTCGACGATCCCGGCGCGGCCGCCGTCCTCGGCGCCGTCGGAGCGGGCCGCCAGGCGGAGGCCGTCCGGCTGTTCCGCGCCATCATGCGCGAGCGGGGTGCCGAGCACGCCTTCTCGCTGCTGGCCCCGTCCTTCGCCGACATCCTCGCCTGGAACGCCCTGACCGACGCGAACCCCTTCAACGATCACGCCGGCTGGCAGGTCGCCACCGGCCGGGCCGAGACCGCCGAACCCGTCCTCGGGCTCGGCGCCGCCTTCTGGGCCTTCTGCGACCGCGGCCCGGGTCTGCCCGAACGGCCCCCGACGGGGCCCGCGCCCGCCGGCCGCCCGGCCCGCCGCCGAGTCACCCAGGCACCGGCGCGGCCGGCGCCCCGACCGCCGGCCGGTGGTCTGAGCGGCCGCGCCGCCGCGCTGCGCACCCATGCGTTCCGGCTGCACGGGGTGTCCGCGGCGCCGGAGTGGCACGGCCCGGAGGCCGAGGCCCTGCGCGCCGAGGTCGCCAGGCTCGCGACCCGCTGCGCGACCGCCGCAGGCGGCTTCGCCCTGGCCGCCGCCCAGTTGCAAGGCCGGGGGCAAGGCCGGGGGCAAGGCCGGCTAAAGGACCAGTGACAGCAGCAGGACGAAGCCCAGGCCGACCACCGAGATGATGGTCTCCATCACCGACCAGGTCTTCAGGGTCTGCCCTACGGTCATCCCGAAGTACTCCTTGACCAGCCAGAAGCCGGCGTCGTTGACGTGGCTGAAGAACAGGGAGCCGGAGCCGATGGCCAGGACCAGCAGGGCGGTCCCGGTGGTCGACATGTCCGCCGCGAGCGGGGCGACGAGCCCGGCCGCCGAGATGGTGGCCACCGTCGCCGAGCCGGTGGCCAGGCGGATGGCCACGGCGATCAGCCAGGCCAGCAACAGGGTCGGAACGGCCCAGTCCTTCGACACGTCCAGGATCATCTGACCCACACCCACGTCGATCAGTGTCTGCTTGAAGCCGCCGCCTGCGCCCACGATCAGCAGGATGCCCGCGATCGGGGCCAGGGACTTCTCCACCGTGGTCGAGATGCGCGCCCGGGTGAAGCCGGCCGCCCGGCCGAGGGTGACCATGCCCACCAGCACCGCGGTGAGGAGGGCGATCATCGGGGAGCCCGCGACATCGGTCACGCGCTGCACCGGGTCGGCGGGGTCGTCGACCACGATGTCGACCAGGGCCTTGACGAGCATCAGGGCCACCGGCAGCAGGACGGTGAACACCGTGGCCCCGAACCGGGGTCGGCGCGCCGGCTCCGCCGAGGGGCGCGGCGCGATCATGTGCTCCGGCGCCGGGATGTCCACCCACCGCGCCGCGTACCGGGAGAACAGCGGCCCGGCGATGACCACGGTCGGCAGCGCCACGAGCACACCGAGCCCGAGGGTGACCCCCAGGTCGGCGTCGAGCGCGTCGATGGCGACGAGGGGTCCGGGGTGCGGCGGGACCAGTCCGTGCATCACCGACAGTCCGGCCAGCGCCGGGATGCCGATCCGCATCAGGGAGTAGTTCCCCCGCTTGGCCACCAGCAGGACCACCGGGATCAGCAGCACGATGCCGACCTCGAAGAAGAGCGGCAGCCCGATCACCGAGGCGATGACCACCATCGCCCACGGCATGGCCCGGCCCTTGGCCCGGGCGAGGATCGTGTCCACGATCTCGTCCGCCCCGCCCGAGTCGGCCAGCAGCTTGCCGAGGATCGCACCGAGCGCGATCAGTACGCCGACGCCCGCGACCGTGGCGCCGAGTCCCGCGGTGAAGCTCGCGATCGTCTTGGCCAACGGCGCGCCCGCGAAGACCCCGAGGGCGAGTGACCCGATCGTCAGGGCCAGGAACGCGTGCAGCTTGAGGCGGGTGATGAGCAGGACGATGACGGCTATGCCCGCCAGGACGGCTATCCCGAGCTGGGTGTTCCCGGCCGAGGTGATCGGTCCGGTGGTGGCCGCTGCCAAAGTCTCGACGCTGAGACCGGTCACGATGACGTTCCCTCAGTTCTCGTGTATGGGGAGTCCGCGCAGCGCGGCCAGCGCCCGCTCGGTGACGTCCTCGAAGCTTCCGGACACGTCGACGACGACGCCGGGTTCGGCCTCCTGGAGCGGCTCCAGCGTGGAGAACTGCGAATCCAGCAGGGTGGTGGGCATGAAATGACCCCTGCGGTCCGCCATGCGCTTCTCGATCAGCGCGCGCTCGCCGGTGAGGTGGACGAAGAGGACCCCCGGGGCCGCGGCGCGCAGCCGGTCACGGTAGGCGCGCTTGAGGGCCGAGGCGGCGATGACGCCCCCGCGCAGGTCGCCGCTGTTGCGGATCCACTCGCCGATGGCGTCCAGCCACGGCCCGCGGTCCGCGTCGTCCAGCGGGGTGCCGGCCGACATCTTGGCGACGTTGGCCGCCGGGTGGAAGGCGTCGCCCTCCGCGTACGGAACGCCGAGGGCCTCGGCGAGCAGCCGACCCACGGTCGTCTTGCCGGTACCGGCCACGCCCATCACCACAATGACGCGCTGGGTGCTCACGCCTACCTCGCTGTCCTCGTCGACATCGTTTCGTGTGGCATCACTGAAGCGCATTAAGTACTACGTATTCAAGTGTCAGGTCGGAAACATCACATCTTTTGTTGGTGGGGGCGTCACCGTACGCTTGCGCCATGACCACCGAAGGCAGTCCTGGACAGGGGCAGGGGCTCCACACCCACGTGCTGGACACCCTCGGGCTCGCGATCACGGCGGGGGAGTACCTGCCCGGCAGCGTCCTGCGCACGGACGAGATCGCCGAACGCTTCGACGCCTCCCGCACCGTCGTACGGGAGGTCGTGCGCGTCCTGGAGTCGATGCACCTGGTCGAGTCGCGCCGCCGGGTCGGCGTCACGGTGCGGCCCACCGACGAGTGGAACGTCTACGACCCGCGTGTGATCCGCTGGCGGCTGGCCGGCACCGACCGCCCCCGGCAGCTGCGTTCCCTCACCGTGCTGCGCTCCGCGATCGAACCGGTCGCGGCGGGGCTCGCCGCGAGGCTGGCCACGCCGCAGCAGTGCGCCGAACTGACCGAGGCGGCCCTCGGCATGGTCCGCACCTCGCGCGGCCACCAGCTGGAGGGCTATCTGCGGCACGACATCGCCTTCCACCGCGTCGTGCTGAATGCCTCCGGGAACGAGATGTTCGCCCGCCTCGGCGATGTCGTCGCCGAGGTCCTGACGGGCCGCACCGAACACGCGGTGATGTTCCACGATCCCGACCCCGCCGCCGTCACCCTGCACGTCCAGGTGGCCGAGGCGGTGCGCGAGGGCGACGCGGAGCGCGCCGAGGCGCTGACCCGCCGGATCGCGGTGGGCGCGCTGGAGGAACTGGACGTGCTCGCTCCCTGAGCGTCCGTACCGTCGGTCCGGGGCACGGGGTCGGCGGGGTCAGGGTCAGGGCAACGGGTCAGGGGCCGTGGGTCAGCCGCACCCGCAGCCGCCGCACCCGCCGCCGCATCCCCCACCGCAGCCGCCACCGGACGAGGAGTCGGAGCCGCGCGACTCCTCACGTTCCCGCGCCCGTTCGCGCCTGCGCTCCTCTTCCCGGCGCGCCCGCTCCCGTACGGCCTCCCGGTACGAGCCGCCCGCCGGCTTCCACTCGCTCAGCCCGTGGCGCCGGCGGGGGAGCAGCGGGGCGGCCGTGACCCGCGGCACGAGGCGGACGCCCTGCTCGTATGCGGCGCTCTCCAGGACGACCTCCGCCCCCTCGTGCACCGGGCCGTACAGGACGGCCTGGAAGGGCTCCCGGCTCGGGTCGATGTCGTGGTGGGTCACGCGCAGGGTCCGTTCGGAGCCGCCGAGCAGTACCCGCTGCCCCGTGACGGTGTCCCGGACCCGGGGGAAGTGGGAGATCAGGGGCGGGCCGGCGGTGGAGACGGCGTCCGGGTACAGCCAGTGGTGGCCCGACGCGGCGGCCCGTACGCCGACCAGGAGCGCGGGCTGCGGCCGTGCCCGCAGGCGGCGCGTCGCCCGGCTCGACGCCAGGCCGCGGCCGAGCATCGTGGTACCGGCGACCAGCAGGGTCGCGGCGAACAACCGCCCGTCGAGGGGACCGTGGGCGCGGGAGAGGGCCGGGGCGGCCGCGAGGCAGCACACGGAGCCGACGGCGATGCCCGGCAGTCCGCGGCGCAGGTGCGCGACCGGAAGCGTGGTGGGCAGCGGGAAACGGGCGGATCCGGCCGCGGCGAGGGCCAGTTCGCGCTGGCGGCGGCGGGCGCGCAGGCGGAGCAGCACCCCGGTGGACGCCCACGCGCCGAGGACGAGGACCAGGCCGTGACCGGCCCGGACCGCCGTAGTGGGGGTGCCGGAGAGGGTGCGGGCGGCCTCGGCCGCGAGGGCAAGCGCGGCGAGCAGGGCGGGCACCGGCAGGTAGCGGAACCAGAACGGCAGTGCGGCCAGCAGGACGGCGGCCGCGAAGGACCGCTCTCCCTCGCCCTGCCGGAACGTCAGCAGGATCGAGACGATGACCGGGCCGACGAGGAGCCGGCTGCCGGCGACGGGCGCGAACACCGCCGGGACACCGGCCCGGAGCCAGCGCCGTGCGCTCTCGACACCCCACACCGCGACCGGGCCCTGCGGTATCGCCGCTGTGGGCAGGTGCTTGACGTAGTCGGTCACGGCGCCAGTATGTGAGCCCCGTGCCGCGGCCAGAAGGGGCGGCCGCGGCACGGAATCGCTACGGCCGCTTCTGTTCGTCGGGTGCCAGGTGTCAGGCGTCGAGCGCGGCGAGTTCGAGCGAGCCGAGACGCTCCGGTTCCGCCACGATGTCGATTTCCGTGATCAGGCCGTCCTCGATCGTGAAACCGAGGACCAGGAAGAGCCGTCCCAGCGGCGCCATCGCCAGGCCGACCGTCCCGTCGACCAGGGCCGGCGTCGTGGCCCGCGCCCGCTGCATGGCGGCCATCGCGCTCGTGGCGACGGTGACGGCGCCGCGCAACAGGATCGGGGCGGGAGTGGGGACGACGGCCTTGTCGGCGCGGAGCACCACATCGGGGTGGAGCAGGGCGACGAGCGCGTCGAAGTTCCCGCCGCGGGTGGCGGCGAGGAAGGCCTCCACCACGTGGCGCCGTCGGGTCAGGTCCGCCTCGGGCACCAGGGGCGCCCCCTTGACCCGGCGGCGGGCGCGGCTCGCGAGCTGGCGGGTCGCCGCCGGGGTCTTGTCGATCATCGGGGCGATCTCGTCGAAGGGCACGGCGAACAGGTCGTGGAGGACGAACGCGAGCCGTTCGGCGGGCGCGAGCCGGTCGAGCACCACGAGCAGCGCCAACCCGACCGAGTCGGCCAGCACGGCCTCCTGCTCGGGGTCGACCGTGTCCTCGCGGCTGCCGACGGGGTCGGTGGGGTACGCGTCTATCGAGTCCTCGCGCCGGGACTCGCGCGAGCGGAGCATGTTCAGGCACACGCGCGACACGACGGTCGTCAGCCATCCGCCGAGGTTCTCCACCTCGCTGATGTCGGACCGGCTCAGGCGCAGCCAGGTTTCCTGAACGGCGTCATCGGCCTCGGCGAGGGAGCCGAGCATGCGGTAGGACACCGCTCTCAGATGAGAGCGGTGCTCTTCGAAATGCTCCGTCAGCCACGCGTTGCCGTCCATGGATCCCCCCATGTCGATTGCCCACGGTGGATCATCAAAACAGATCACGGGGCTGCTGGATAATGACCCCCGAACAGCAGAAGCGACTGGAGACGCCGGTTCCACGTGGTGGTCCGGCAGGAGAGGGAGCCCCCGATGGACGTGCAGCACTTCGAGCGGATCACCGCATTCATCGAGGCGCGGCTCACCCCGCTGTTCGACGAGGCGACGGGCAGCGAACACGGCTTCGCCATGGACGGCGCCTCCCGCGCCCTGCGTGCACTGCGCAACTCCGTCCTGGAGGCCTCGGCGATCAAGGGCCTCATCGAGAAGCGGGAGTCCGCCGAGCCGGCCATGCGCCGCGTCATCGACCAGTCGGTGGAGCACAACTGGGACGTGCTGCGCGGTATCGCCCGCCAGTGGGAGGACCACGCGGACTTCCGCCACGAGTTCAAGCACCATGCGTGGGAGCTCGACCACCACCACGCGGCCGCCGAGGCCTGAGCTCACCCGGGCGGTTCGAGGACTCCGCGCGCGGCGACGGCTGCGCGCAGGAGTCCCGCCGTGCGGGACCGTTCCTCGGGCGACGGCGACAGAACGCCGTTCTCGGTCATCAGGGCGTGGAACTGCTGCTGCTCGTACGGAACCCCGTGCGGCAGCGCCGCGATGTGCCAGTGCAGGTGGGCGTTTCCCTGCCGGCTCCCGAGCGAGTACAGGTAGGTCCGCTCGCAGTCGAGGACGTCCTCGGCCGCGAGGGCGACCTTCCGGACGACGAGCATCAGCCGGGTGTAGGCCGCCGCGTCCAGATCGCGGACGGCATGCTCGATGTGTGCCCTGGGGGCCACCAGCACCTTTCCGGGGAGCGTGGGCCAGCGGTCGAGGAAGGCCACGTGGTGCTCGTCCTCGAAGACGGTCTCGTGCACGTAGTCGGGGTGTCCGGCGAGGAAGGCGCAGACGAAGCACGGTCCGCCGCGCGTCCGTTCGACGTACGCGTCGAGATCCATCGGTTCGCGGTCCATCGGCATCGGTGTCGGCATCGACGCATCCTTTCACCGGCCCCGTGCTCTCACCCGCCGGACGGGGCTTCCCGGAGGCGGCCGGTCACCACCACGTTGCCGTCCGGGGTGCGCCGTGCGAGGTCGCCGGTGCGGAAGTACCCGTCAGTGGTGAAGGAGCGCGCGTTGCGGTCGGGTGCCCGGTAGTAGCCGCGCGGGGTGCAGGGACCGCGGCCGAGGAGTTCACCAAACTCCCCGTCGGGCACGTCCCTGCCGTCCGCGTCGACCACGCGGATCTCGTCGTCGGGCGAGAGCGGGCGGCCCTGCGTGGTGAGCACGATCGCGTCGGGGTCGGCGGGCCGGGTGAGGGTGAGCGGCCCCTCGGCCCGGCCGGAGACCTGCTGCAGACGGCATCCCAGCCCGGGGCCCACACGTGCGGCGATCGTCGGCGGCAGGGGAGCGCCGCCGATCTGGACGAGACGCAGACTGCTCAGGTCGGCGGCCCGGACCGCGGCCGCGGCGTCGAGCCAGAGCTGAGCGGCGGCGGGCAGCAGCGACGTGACGGTGACCCGCTCCCGATCGACGACGGGGAGGCATACGGCGGGTTCCGTGTCCTCGACGAGGACGACGGTGCCGCCGACCGAGAGGGTACCGACGATGCCGGGGCAGCCGAGGGCGAAGTTGGACTCGGCGGGCAGCGCGGCCAGGTACACGTCGTTCTCGGTGAGCGACACCAGCTCGGCGGCGGCCCGCACCTGGTAGGCGTAGTCGTTGTGGGTGCGCGGTACGAGCGCGGGCTCCGTGCCCGTACCACTGGCGAGCAGGAAGAACGCCACCTGATCGGCGCTCTGCGCCGGCGGCCGCTCGGGCGGTGAGTCGACGGACGCCAAGGGGTAGTAGTGGCAGCCCGCCGCATCGATCGTGAACCCGCCGTGCGGGGAGGCTTCGCCCGGCCCCTCCAGGGTGAACACCCGCCGCAGGAACGGCCCTCGGGCCGCGATGTCCGCAGCCATCGCCGTGAGGTCGAAACCCCGGTGGGCAGCGGGACCGACATGGCCGACGGCCTGGCTGACCCGCACGAGGCGGGACACCTGCTCCGCCCGGTGCGTCACCGGGCAGAGCACGGGGACCGCGCCGACGCGCATCAGCGCGAAGACGGTGATGACGAACTCGGGCACGTTCGGCAGCTGGACGACGACCCGCTGCCCGGGCCGCAGGCCGCGCAGCCGGAACCCCGCGGCCATCCGGTCCACCCGCCGGTTCAGGTTCGCGTACGTGATGCGGGTGCCGCCGTGCACGAGCGCGGCCCGCGGCCCGTGCTGCCGGGCCCAGCCGCGGAGCAGGTTGTCCAGCGTGTTGCCGCGCCAGTGGCCGGCCGCCCAGTAGCGGTCGACGAACGCCTCGGGCCAGGGCGTACAGCCGTCGAGCATGGGTGTCATTCGCTTCCTCGGGACCGGTTTCGCCGTGTTGACCCCGGCAAGCCAAGCTTTCAACACGCCGCCAGGCAATGCGTGTTCCGGACCATGGACGCGCCACGCCCTCGGTGGAAGGTCCAATGACCACCGCCGGGGCGGTCGGCGGAATCCGCCGACCGCCCCGGCTCCGGCCGGAGAGCCGGTCAGGGATCAGGAAGTTTCCGACGTCTTGCGCGGGGTGGTCTGCTGGACCGCCCAGCCGTTGCCGTCGGGGTCGGAGAAGTAGACGAAGGACCCCCACGGCAGGTCCTGGATCTCCGTCACCTCCACCCCGCGGCCGCGCAGGTCCTCGTACGCCTCCTCGATGTCGGTGACGACGACCTGCATGTTGTCCAGCGAGCCCGGGGTCATCCGGGTCAGCCCCTTGCCGATGGCGATCGAGCACGCCGAGCCCGGCGGGGTCAGCTGGACGAAGCGGATGTCCTCGCTGACGGTGACGTCGTGGTCGGCGTTGAAGCCGAGCTTCTCGTAGAAGGCCTTGGCCCGGTCGATGTCGGTGACGGGGACGGCGACGAGTTCCAGTTTGATGTCCATCACAGCATCATGCTCCCGACACCGGCGCCTCGCCGTCCGACACCGCGAACTGCGTGCGGTACAGCTCCTCGTACCGCCCGCCCGCCGCCAGCAGCTCGGTGTGCGTGCCCCGTTCCAGGATCCGGCCGTCCTCGACCACGAGGATCAGGTCGGCCGCCTGTACGGTCGACAGCCGGTGCGCGATCACCACCGCGGTCCGGCCCGCCAGGGCCTCGCCGAGCGCCTCCTGCACCGCGGCCTCCGAGGTCGAGTCCAGGTGCGCGGTGGCCTCGTCGAGGATCACCACCCGCTGCCGGGCCAGCAGCAGCCGGGCGATGGTCAGCCGCTGCCGCTCCCCGCCCGACAGCCGGTAACCGCGTTCCCCGACCACCGTGTCCAGCCCGTCCGGCAGCGAGGCGACGAGTCCGTCCAGCCGCGAGCGCCGCAGGGCCTCCCAGATCTCCTCCTCGGAGGCCTCCGGGCGGGCCAGCAGCAGGTTGGCCCGTACCGACTCGTGGAAGAGGTGCCCGTCCTGGGTGACCATGCCGAGTGTCTCGCGGATCGAGTCGGCCGTGAGGTCCCGTACGTCGATCCCGCCGAGGCGGACCGCGCCCGCGTCGGCGTCGTACAGCCGCGGCAGCAGCTGCGCGATGGTCGACTTGCCCGCGCCGGAGGAGCCGACCAGGGCGATCATTTGGCCCGGCTCGGCCCGGAAGGACACCTCGTGCAGTACCTGCGTACCGCCCCGGGCATCAAGGGTGGCGACCTCCTCCAGGGAGGCGAGCGAGACCTTGTCGGCGGCCGGGTAGCCGAAGGAGACGCGGTCGAACTCCACGGCCACCGGCCCCTGCGGGACCCGGCGGGCGTCCGGCTTCTGCGCGATGAGCGGCTTCAGGTCGAGGATCTCGAAGACCCGCTCGAAGCTCACCAGCGCGCTCATCACCTCGACGCGGGCCCCGGCGAGCGCGGTCAGCGGGGCGTACAGCCGGGTCAGGAGCAGGGCGAGGGCGACGACGGAGCCGGCGTCCAGGGAACCGCGCAGGGCGTAGAACCCGCCGAGCCCGTAGACGAGCGCGAGGGCCAGCGCCGAGACCAGGGTGAGGGCCGTGATGAAGACCGACTGGGCCATCGCCGTACGGATACCGATGTCCCGCACCCGCGCCGCCCGGGCCGCGAACTCGGCGGACTCGTCGGCGGGCCGTCCGAAGAGCTTGACCAGGGTGGCGCCGGGAGCCGAGAACCGTTCGGTCATCTGGGTGCTCATCGCCGAGTTCAGTGCGGCGGCCTCGCGTTGCATCGCGGCCATCCGCGCCCCCATCCGGCGGGCCGGCAGCACGAACACCGGTAGCAGCACCAGCGCGAGCAGGGTGATCCGCCAGGAGATGCCGAGCATCACGACGAGGGTCAGCAGCAGGGTGACGGTGTTGGCGACCACCCCCGACAGGGTGTTGCTGAAGGCCCGTTGGGCGCCGATCACATCGTTGTTGAGCCGGCTGACCAGGGCCCCCGTCCGGGTCCGGGTGAAGAAGGCGACCGGCATCCGCTGCACGTGGTCGAAGACCGCCGTCCGCAGATCCAGGATCAGCCCCTCGCCGAGGGTGGCGGAGAGCTTGCGGGTCAGCAGTCCGAGCCCGGCCTCCGCGACCGCGATCAGCGCGATGAGCAGGGCCAGCCGGGTGACCGTGGCGCTGTCGCGACCGTCCACGACGGCGGTGACGACCCGGCTGGCGAGCACCGGCGTGGCCACCGCGAGCAGCGCGGTCACCACGCTCAGCAGAAGGAAGAGGGTGAGCCCGCGACGGTGCGGGCGGGCGAAGGCGGCGACGCGGCGCAGGCCGGCCCGGGAGAACGGGCGGCGGTCCTGCTCGGCGTTCATCGCGCTGTGGAGCGACATCCAGGCGGTGACTTCCATGTCCATGGCCGAAACGCTAGGACCTCAACCAAAGTCGAGGTCAAGTCCTTTTGTTCGGGACCGCCCGTGCCGGGTGGTAACTCTCCTCGTAAGGGCGGATGTTCGTGACCTCCGCCCGTTGTCGGTGACCGGTGGCATCATCGGTTCATGACGCAGGGATCCGAGTCCGTACGCTTCGGCAAGCCCACCACCGACACCGTCCTGCACCGATTCGAGCAGTGGGCCCGCGACACCCCCGGTGCCCGCGCTCTCATCGCCGGCCCGGACAGCCTGACCTACGGGGAACTGGACGCGTGCGCCGCCCGGTTGGCGCACCGTCTGCTCGGCTGCGACCTGCCGCCCGGCGGGCTCGTCGCCGTCGGCACCGCCCGGCAGAGCGAACTGGTCGTCGCCCTCCTCGCCGTCCTCAAGGCCGGCGGAGCCTACGCGGTCATCGACGTCGCGGACCCGCGCGCCGGGCGGCGGCAGCTCACCGCCGCCGAACCGGTCGTTCTGCTCACCGACACCGCCCACCGGGCCGCTCTCGACAACGGCAGCGGCCTGCGTGTGATCCGTCTCGACGAGGAGGCCGCGATCGCCGGGCCCCGCGCCGCCGAAGCGCCGTCCGGCCCCGCCTCCGACCGTCCGTCCGACCGGCCGTCCGACCGTCCGTCCGACCAGCCGTCCGACCGTCCGTCCGACCGGCCTTCCGGGTATGTCCCGCCGGGCCGCACCGCGGCCCTGCTCTTCACCGCGTCGGCCGAGCCCCGCGCGGTCCCCGTCGGCCACCGCCTGCTCCTGGCCGCCCACGAGAGCTGGGCGGAGGTGGCCCGGCCGACCCCGCGGGACCGGCACCTGATCACCTCCGGACCGGACGTCACGGCCTTCGCCGCGGGCTGGACCCGCGCCCTGTGCTCGGGCGGCGCCCTCGTGCTGTCACCGCGGTCCCCCTGGAAGCCCGAGGACATCCGCGCGGCCGTCGAGACCGACCGCGTCACCGTCCTGCACACCGACCCGGCCGGCGCGACCCGGCTGCTGATCGAGGACGCGCAACCGGCGGCCTCCGGCCCGCCCGGCCAGCGCGGTTCGGACCCCGCCTGCCGTTCGCTGCGGCTGCTCGCCGTCTCGGGCGACCGGCTCTACCTCGACGAGCAGGCGACCCTGCAGATGGGGCTGCGCCCCGGCGCGCGCGTGCTCAATGTCTACGGCCCCGCCGACTGCGCCGGCGTCGGCACCTGGTTCGAACTGTCCCAGCTGCCACACCCGTTGGACGACCCGGAAGAGGTCTCCCTGCTCGGCACCCCCTTCCCCGGCTGCCGCGTCGAGGTGCGCGGCGGCGAGATCCGCCTCACCCCGCCGGACGGCGGCGATGCCGTACCCACCGGCGACCTCGGTGTGCTGCGCGAGGACGGGCTGCTGGAGTTCGGCGGCCGGATCCGGGACCGCATCGCGCTGCCCGACGGCCGCCAGGTCGACCCTTGCACGATCGAGTCCGCCATCCGCGGCCACGCGGGCATCGGCGCCGCCATCGTCAAGGCGGTCGACGGCCCTCGCGGCCCGCGGCGGCTCGTCGCGTACGTGGCCCCGCCGCCGGGCGGGCCGAGGTGGCCCGCGGGGGTCCTGCTGCCGGACATCGAGGAACTGCGCGACCACCTGGCGGGCAAGGTGCTCAAGGAGGAGTGCCCGCGGAACGTGATCCGCCTGCGCGCCCTGCCCCGTACCCCGGCGGGCCGCGAGGACCGGGACGCCCTGCCCCTGCCCATCCTGCCCGCGGCGGCGGCGCGGCGCGCCGGCAGCAAGTCCGGCAAGTACGGGTCCGCCCCGCGTCAGGAGGAGATGCCGGCGTCCTGTGTGGCGGGCTGCGGGGGAGTCCTGGGCTTCGTCGCGCTGATCATCACCAACCTCCTGTGGCCCGGATCCACCGACCTCACGGGAGTGCCGCAGCCCTGGGCGTTCCTGTTCTCGGTCCTCTACCTCTTCGAGTGCCTCGCCTTCGGCGTCGGCGTGGTCTTCCTGTTCGGTGGACGCGCCCGGATGCGGCGTCAGCGCCGCAGCCCCTCCCTGACCGTGGCCGCCCATCTGGCCGTGTCCTACCTGCTGTTGGCCTGGTGGCCGCAGGACAACCTCTACCGGCTGGCAGCCAAGCAGGACTGGCCGCAGCAGGCCGCGCTCGTCTACACCTTCAACGTCCCGCTGATGATCGCGGGCGTCATCGCCGCGGCCTACGTCGTCGCCAGGCCCGCCGATCCCTTCGACTTCCACGACCCCCTCGACGACTGACCCGACCGCGGGCTGATCCGACCGCCGACCGGAGCGCCGCCCGGTCGCGCGGGCCGGCTACGGCGGGCCGAACATCGCCCCGACGGCCAGCGCCTCGGCCCGCACCAGCGCCTCGGCCGCGTCCAGCACCTGTCTGCTGCGCGCGGCCACCAGCACACCCAGCCAGGGCGCCGGTTCGAAGGCGCCGGTCGGGATCGCCGGGACGAACACCGCCCCGAGCTCCGCGCAGCCCCGCACCAGGGCCGCGCACAACTCGTCCAGCTGCGCCTCGGGCAGCCGCGCCCCCAGCTCCACCCGGTCGGCGATCCGTACGAGGTGCCCCGCGCCGCGCAACACGTCGAGCCGGGCCGCCACCATGAAGGCGATCGACGGCCCGGTCAGCCGCAGGTTCGTCTCGGTCGGCGCGAGCCGTCCCTGCCCGTCGGCGACGAAGTCCACGTCGAACCAGCCCCGGTAGCCGGAATCCGCCAACTCCCGGCCCACCGCCGCCCCGAAGGCGAGGAGGGGCTTGCCGGCCCACTCGGGCACCACCCCGGGCCCCACCGTGGCGCCCCGGTAGCAGCCGTCCGTCACGTCCATCACCGCCCCGCCCACCTCGTGTACGCGGCCCGCGCCGTCGACGAAGCCGTCGTACGTCAGGTCCCGCGGGCCCTCGCCCCCGGCCGCCGCCGCCCCGCCCGCCGGGCCGCCGACGTACTCCTCCAGCAGCAGCGGCCCGCGCGGCAGCCGCCGCAGCACGGCCCGCGCCCCGCCCGCCGCCCGGGCCCGCGCCGGGGTGACCACCGTGGTGCCCGAACCTCCGACGCCGTGCTCCGATTTCAGAACGGTGCTCTCGCCCGCCCCGGTCCGGGCCGCCAGGATCCGGGCCGCCGCCCATCGCCCGCCGGCCCGCCACTGCCGCGGGAGCACGATCTCCGGATGCCCGCCGTCGGCCAGGATCCGCCCGAAGAGCCCGTGCGCCGCGGACTTCGACTCGTAGCGCAGCTCCCCGGCCCGCCACGGCCGGCCCGCCAGCCGCCCGAACGGCCGGGTGCGCCCCCACGGTACGAGGGGCAGCCCGGCCCCGGCCAGCAGCGCGGCCAGCGCCGGGCGGGCCCGTACGGCATCGGAGAGGCCGGGATCCCCGTCCAGCAGGCCGTCGTACACCTCGACGCCGGTCCAGCCCAGCTGGCGGCAGACCAGCTCGGTCCAGCCCCGCGGTACCGCTCGCGGCAGCACCAGCGCGGCCGGGTGGGGGCTGTAGAAGGCGGCCAGGCAGGCGTAGTGGTGGGCGGGCCGCTGCTCACGGTCCAGGGTGGCGTCGGCGAACTGTGCGTTGAACTCGCCGACGTTGCCCAGGTGCACGGCCCGCCCGCCGCCGGTCCAGGCCCGGGCCCAGTCGGCGAGCGGGGCGGGCGCCACTTCGAACCGGACCAGGGCCGACCCGCCCCGGGGGTCTTCGCCGGGGCCGCCGCCGGGGCCGCCGGGGTCTTCGCCGGGGCCGGCGCCCGGGCCGACCGGCGCGGTCGCGACCGCCCCCATCGCGCGGTAGAACCCGGTCGCGTGCGGATCGGAGTCGATCACCAGCCGGCGCACCCCCAGTTCCGCGGCCCGCCGCAGCACGTCCCGGTACAGCAGGCGGCCCACGCCCCGCCCGACCGCCGACGGCTCCACGAAGAGCAGCCCGAGGACCGCCAGCGGGGGAGCCCCCTCCAGGGAGGCGACCCCGAGCACCTCCCCCCGCTCGCTTTCGGCCACGACGATGCGGCGGGCCCGGACGTCGTCGGCCCGGATCCGCAGTTCCTCCGCGCACCCGGCGAGGAAGCCGGCGTCGTACCCCCAGTAGGCCTTGGACCGCATCACCAGCCCCGTCAGGTCCGGCGCCTCGGCCGGTCGCGCGGCCCTGACCTTTGCCATCTGCTGACCTCCCCATGGTCCGCGTCAAGGCCGTGCGATAGATTCGGCCTTCCCACGGCACATACTTTCCCACCCACGCGGAGACAGGCTTCTCAATGAGCGACATCATCAACGGACTTGGCCGCACCAGCGCCTACGGCGCCCTCGGCCTGGTCCTGCTGATCCTCGGCATCGTCCTCGTGGACGTGCTGACGCCCGGGAAGCTTCCCAAGCAGATCTGGGAGGAGCGCAACCGCAACGCGGCCCTCTTCCTCAGCTCCGCGCTCCTCGGCATCGGCGGCATCGTCTTCACCTCGATCTGGACGACGTACTCGGACTTCGGCAAGGGCCTGCTGTCCACCGCGGCGTTCGGCGTGCTCGGCCTGATCCTGATGGCGGTGGCCTTCCTCGTCCTCGACCTGGTGACCCCGGGCAAGCTCGGCGCCATCGTCGTGGACCCGCAGCCCCACCCGGCGGTCTGGGTCTCGGCGGCCTGCAACCTCGCCGTGGCCGCGATCGTCGCCGCCTCGATCGCCTGACGCGGAGCACCCGTACGTGACGAGAGCGCCGCTCCCACAAGGGAGCGGCGCTCTCGCCGTATGCGGATAGCGGCTTCTCAGGCGAGACCCAGCGCGAACACCGCGAAACCCGCCGCCAGCAGCCCGGCCACGGTACGGCGCAGCGCGCTCGCCCCGCGTCCTTCCCGCGGCGGGCCCTCGAACCGTCGGGCGTACCGGGCGATCCCCACGAACAGCGCCGCGAACACCGGCATCCAGGCCAGCCGCGCCGCGATCCAGGCCGTGCCGTCCGGCGCCGTCGTCAGCCCGGCCAGCTCACCCACGAACGAGCCGGGCACGGCCGCGGCCAGCATGGCCGTCTGGTGCCAGCACAGGATCGTCATCGCCGAGAGGTTGATCACGACCACGGGAGCCCACAGGGCGGGCCGGGCCAGCAGCTTCGCCAGCCGGTCGCGCAGCAGGATCGCCGCACCCGACTGCGCCGAGGCCAGGGCCAGTACGAGGAGCGACGGCGGGTGCGAGTTGGTCCGTGCCGCACCCGGTACGCCCACCATCGACGCCGGATAGTGGAAGACCGCCAGCAGCGCCGCGAACAGCAGCGTCCCGCCGGCCAGCAGCAGCCAGGCCCCCCGCCGTCCGATCCGCCGCTCGCCCCAGGAAACGCCCAGCTGGTAGGCGAACAGCCAGCCCGGCAGGATGTTCACCAGGGAGAGCCAGGAGGGTACGGAGTCGGCGAGCGGCCCGTAGCGCAGGAAGTCCACGACGGCGACCGCGGCGAGCAGCGGGGCGGCGGACCAGCCGCCGAGGCGCCGCGCGGCCCGCACGCAGTACGGGGTCAGCGCGGTGACCACCACGTACACGCCGACGAACCACAGCGGTTGGATCACCAGCGTCGCCCCGGTCCGCAGCGTCGCCTCCGGCACCCCGGCCGCGTACAGCACGGGCGCGGCCAGCGCCCACACCGCGGTCACCCCCAGCACCGGCCGTCCGAGCCGCACGACGCGGTCCTTCAGCCAGGCGCGCGTCGACCCGGTGCGGCGCCCGAAGGAGAGCGCCGAGGCGTAGCCGCCGACGAGGAAGAAGATGCCGAGCATCTGGAGCACCCAGCCGGCCGGTGCCAGTGCGCCGAGGGCCGCCAGCGGGCTGGCGTTGTGCAGACCGCCCTCGGCGTCGAGGGTGAAGCCGCCGAGCAGCCAGTGGCCGGTGGGTACGGCCAGCAGCGCCAGCGCGCGCAGCCCGTCGATCGCCCGGTCGCGGTGGGCGGGGGTCTGCCGGTCGATGCGGGCCGCGGCCGTGCGCAGCGGGGCCAGGGCCGCGGCGGAAGCGCTCATCGGGCCGTTCATCGGGCTTCTCCCTTCGCGATCGCGGCGAAGGCCGCCAGGGACTGGGTGCCCGGCGTGAAGTAGCCGGTGTGGCCCTGGACGTCGGCGGCGGGCACCCGGCGGGCACCGAAGGCCGCGGAGGTCGGGTCGGCGCCGTGGCCGATCCCGGCGAACTCGACGTTCGGGACGTCGGCTATCCAGTCGGAGGGGCCCCGGGCCGCCCAGACGCGGGCGCCGGTGTGCAGAGCGGCCGCGGTGTCGGCGCGCATCCCGGGGGAGCCGAGGGCCACGATGTCGCCGGCGTCGGTGTGCCGGGCGGCGAGCCCGCACACCACCGAGCCGTAGCTGTGGCAGAACAGCACCGGGTCGGGTGCGCCGACGGCGTCGAGTCCCGCGGTGAAGCGGGCGAGCCGGGCCGCGCCGGCCCGGGCGAGGCGGCCGTCGGCCGCGTCCAGGCCGACGCCGACCGGGGTGGTGTAGCCGATCCAGGCGACGACGGCGGTGGAGCCGCCGGTGGCCTCGCGCAGCGCCCGGGCCATCCCGGCCGGGCCGGTGGCGGGCTTGCGCCGGGCGTCGTGGGTGGCCGCGTCGTTGTCGGAACCCGGCACGATCACGGAGACGTGCCGCGCGTGCTCCAGGTCCCCGAACACCTCGGCCACCTGACCCCGGCCACGCGGGTCGAAGGCCAGGATCTGCCGGTCCGGCGCGGCGAGGGAGGCGTACCGCGCCTCACCCGTGCCGGTTACGGCGATCCGGTTGGCCTCGTACCGCAGAGGGAGCGGAGCCCCCTCCAGGTTGCCCACCACCAGCGGGTGGGACCGTACGAGTTCCCGGCGCGCGGTGTCGTTGAGCCCGGCGAAGAACGCGGCCACCTCGTGCGGCGTCGCGGTCGCGGGATCGGGAAGCGACCGGCCGGCCGCGATGTCGGCCCGCCAGGCGGCGGTGCCCGGAGGCGGCCCGGTGACCGCCGCCTGACTGTCGCCCGAAGCCCAGCCGGCACTCCCCCCGACGACGGCCACCGCCAGCGCGGCGGTGACCAGCGTCCTTCCGAAGCGGCGCATGCCCCTTCTCCTCTCCTCGTGACGAGGAGGAAGGTAGGTAGGGGGTACCGGCCGGGACGTCGGACCGGGGAGCCAAGTCGGATGTCATACCCCGGTAGGGGGTGGAGGAGAAGCTCGTCAGTAGACGAGCAGATGGTCGCAGGTGTTCGTCCCACTGGGGAGCGAACTGTCGCTGTTGAGGACGTAGAAGGACCGGGCGAATCCCGTCGCCGTCATCTTCGGGACGACGATCAGGGTCTGGCCCGCCATGTCGAGCCCCAGCGGTCTCACCACGTTCTGGTTCAGCAGGACGAAGAGGTTCTGCGTGAGCGCGTCCAGTCCGAGGACCCGGTACGTGCGGTCGCCCGATCCGTCCGCTCCGGTGACGGGCGCCTGGTACTGCGTGGCCGCCCATTGCGACGGCTGAGGAGCGACGCGTCCGGCGGCTTCCAGGGCTTGCAGCCGCAGCTGCGTGCTCGGCCGGACGCCGGCCATGTGGATGTGCAGCTGCTGGAAGCGCCGGGCGCTCTGCGAGTTGATTCCCAGACCGATGTTGGGGGATGCCACGGGGACGTCACCCCCGCTCCGGCCGGTCTCCCACGCCTCGTGCCAGTAGTTCGCGACATTGGGCGACACGAGGAAGGGGCACTCGATGCCCGTGATCCGGCAACTCGGCAGGAGCAGGTAGTTCTGCGGGGACGGCGGCCTGCCGTGCAGCACCACGTAGTTGGGGGTCGTCTTGAGGCAGTCCGGCAGCTGCCCGCTCGGCGGGACGATCCCCTGGGTGCAGTACTGCACCTCCTGCCACAGCGGGTCGGTGTCCGAGGGCAGGCCGCACAGGGACTGCATCTGGGCGGGAGGGCACGGGCTCGGTCCGCCGGGCGGGTTCGGATCCGTGGGACAGGGGCAGCACGACGGCTTTCCGGGGGCGGGGTCCGGACCGGTCGCCGCGGACGCGCTGCCGCCGGCGCCAGCCAGCAGCGCGCCCGCGCCCAGGGCGCCAGAAAGTGCCACGAACTGACGCCGGGGCATGTCGCTGGTCCTGTCGATGGCATTCATCCGTGAGCTCCGATGGTCGACGACCGCTGCTTTCGCTGTGCCGGGCCGGGCGAGGGGCGCCGGTCCCGGCCGATCGGTTCCCTCGCCGATCCGCTCACAAATTAGGCGGTGGTCCTCCTTTTTCCCGGCAAGGAAATGGGGGAGGGCCCGGTATTACGCCGGAAGGCGGTCATGCCCGTCCGGGTGCGGCCGCAGAGGCCGCCGGTGCGCGGCGCATCAGGCGGAGTCGCCCGGCCGCACCAGCCCCGCCTCGTACGCGAAGATCACCGCCTGGGCCCGGTCCCGCAGGTCGAGCTTGGCCAGCACCCGACCGATGTGCGTCTTCACCGTCTGCTCCGCCAGCACCAGGTGCCCCGCGATCTCCTGGTTCGACAGCCCGCGCGCGATGAGCTCCAACACCTCGGTCTCGCGCGGCGTGAGCCCCTTCAGCCGCAGCGCGGGATCCTTGCGGGGGGCCGGCCGCTGCTGGACGAAGTCCGCGATCAGCCGCCGCGTCACCGAGGGCGCCAGCAGGGCCTCGCCCGAGGCGACGACCCGGACCGCCGCGATCAGATCGGCAGGCGGGGCGTCCTTGAGGAGGAAACCGGAAGCCCCCGCGCGCAGCGCCTCGTACACGTAGTCGTCGATGTCGAAGGTGGTCAGCATCAGCACCTTCGGCCGGTGCACCACCCCGGGCGGGGGGTCGAGGATCTCGCGGGCGGCCGTCAGCCCGTCCATCTCCGGCATCCGCACATCCATCAGCACCACATCGGGGTGCGTGGAGCGGGACACCTGCACCCCCTGCCGCCCGTCGGGGGCCTCGCCCACCACATCGATGTCGGCCTGCGCCGACAGCAGGGCGGCGAACCCGGCCCGCACCATGGCCTGGTCGTCGACGATGATCACGCGGATGGTCAACTGGGTTCCTCGGTCGGGTCGTTCAACGGCAGCCGGGCGGCGACCCGGAAGCCGCCGTCGGGCAGCGGACCGGTGTCGAGCGTCCCGCCGGTCAACCGTACGCGCTCCCGCATGCCCACCAGACCGTGCCCCGTACCCGAACTCTCCAGCTCCACCACGGCATCCCGGGCCGGGCCGTTGACCACGAGCACGAGGACCTCGTCCTCGTCCACCGTCACCGAGACCCGGGTGGGCGCGCCCGGCGCGTGCCGCACCACATTGGCCAGGGCCTCCTGCACGATCCGGTACGCCGACAGGTCCACCGCCGGGGGCGCCGCCCCGGCCGCCCCGGCCGCCAGCGACAGCTCCACCGGCTGCCCGGCCCGTACGGTCGCCTCCACCAGCTGCTGAAGCCGGTCGATCCCCGGCTGCGGGGCCCGCTCGCCGTCGGCGCCGTCCGCCCCGCCGGCCCCGTCACCCCGCAGTACGGTCAACAGCCGCCGCATCTCGCCCAGCGACTCCCGCGCGCTGGCCGCGATGGCCGCGAACTCCTCCCGCACCGGCTCCGGCATCCCCGGCACCCGGTACGGCGCCGAATCGGCCTGCACGGTGATCACCGACATGTGGTGGGCCACCACATCGTGCAACTCGCGCGCGATCCGGGCCCGTTCCTCCAGCAGGGTCCGCCGGGCCCGCTCGGCCTCACTGATGCTCTCCTGCTCGACGACCCGCTGTTGTGCGTCGCCGAGCCCGCGCAGCGCGCCCGTCAGCACCAGCACGACGCCGCTGAGCACGAAGAGCAGGGCGTTGGTGTTCGTCACGCCCGCGGGCGAGGAGAAGCCCAGCACGGTACCGACGGCACCGGTCACCAGCCACACCCCGACCAGCGGCCGGACGGACTCGCGCAGTCCCAGGCAGGCCATCAGCACCAGGTAACCGACGATGGTCATCGGCGGCCACGGCCAGGACTGCCCGGCCACCTTGTCGGAACCGATCAGCAGCACCGCGGCGACGGTGTCGGCGGTCAGGACGGCGCCCCAGGCCGGCCGCGGCCGGGTCACCGCGAGGAGCAGCGGCACGGTCTGCGCCACGCCCAGCGCACCCGCCCAGCCGCCGCCCACCCCGTAGTCGTTGGCCAGCACCGTGATCGTCACCGGCATCAGGGTGACGACGAAGATGCCGACGACGACGAACGGCAGCGCCCGCTGCCACCGCTTGGGTGACTGCGCGAACAGCGGCTGCGCCGCCCCGGCGGGGGTGCGCAGCAACACGGCGAGCTGCGCCAGCGCGCCGGGCATGCGGGCCGAGGCCGCCGAAGAGGCACGGATGCGGTCGCGGGCCCGGCTGCCCAGCCGGGTGCGGGCTCTGTCGCTCATGATCGCACCAGCCTATGCGCCGCCGGGCCGTGAGAGGGGGAGAGCTACGCTGCTTGCCTGTCGATCACGGGGGATACGGGCATGGGTACCGCGGCCGCGTTGGAAAAACTGGTGCCGGTGCTGCTGGCCTTCGGCGGCGGGGTACTGCTCGCCCGCCGGAAGATCGTCCCGGCCGAGGCATCGAAGGTCTTCTCCGACTACGCCTTCCTCTTCGCCGTCCCCTGCTACCTGTTCGGCAACATCTACGCGAGCGACCTCGGGGCCCTGTTCAACTGGAGGGCGATCGGCGGCTACGCCGGAGCCGCGGCCCTCGCCGTTCTGGGGGTGGCCGTGGTGGCGGTCGCCCACGGTCTGCGCGAGCCGCGCGACGTGGCGCTGCGCGTGATGGCCGGTGTCCAGGTGAACACCGCCTACTTCGCCGTCCCCGTCTTCATCACCGTGTTCGGGACGGCGGCGCCGATCTTCCCGATCCTGCTGTTCCAGGTCTGCGTGCTGTCCCTGGTCGTCATCGCCCTCATGGAGCTGGGCCGGGCCGGACCCGCGGTCGGCGGCCCGCACCGCCGCCTCGCCCGGGCCGTCGGCGCCTCGCTCGCCACCCCGCTGGTCCTCGCCTGCAACGCGGGGATCCTGCTCAACCTGCTCTCGGTACGGGTCCCGGCCGTCGTCCTGGACGGTGCCGCGTTCGTCGGGGACAGCGCCTCCCCGGTGGCCCTGTTCGCCCTCGGCCTCCACCTGGGCGGCCTCGGCCTGGACCTCCGGGGCACCACGCGCGAGGAATTCGCCCTCATAGGCTTCAAGTGCCTGGCGTTCCCGCTGCTCACCTGGGCGGTGTGCGGACTGCTCGTCGGCGTGCGGGGCGAGTGGCTGGCGTACCTCGTGCTGATCGCCGCGATGCCGACCCCGCAGAACCTCTTCATCTTCGCCCAGCGCTACGACGTGGGAGTCGACCTCTCCGCGTCGATCGTGATCAAGAGCTCCCTCGTGTCGCTCCTGCTGCTGCCCCTGTGGCTGCAGACTGTGGCGGTATGAACGTCTTCACCTCGACTTCTGCCCGTGTCCCGGCCGCCGGGTGCTCGGGCCTTCGCCACTGAGGCTTCGGGCCGTCCGGATTGCCGGCGGTGAGGAGACGGAGGCCGAGTTCCCGGTGCGACAGCTGATGGGGGCGCCGTGGTCGCACGCCGCGACCCCTCCACTTGCGCGTTGACCGGCAGGCCCGGACGTGGAGGACCGGGTCCGTGACCTGGCGGAACGAGAGAGCGGGTGCTGCTCGTTCTTCACCTTCACCACCACCCTCGGCGCGGCCGCCATGTGCTCGTGGGGAGGAACTGGTCGACAGCCACGGCGCGACTACCTGGCCAGAACACGCCGCGACCGCACCCGCTTCCGGCCGCCCGCGGTGGCGGCCGTGGCGGGGTGCGGCCATGGTCCAGCGGCCGCTCCCGAGGGCCAAGGGCAGGGCACCCGTCAGCCCGTCAGGGACGTCCACATGGTCAGGGGTCGGTCCTCGACCGTGATCTGGTCCTCGTGGCCGTGGCCGTCGCGGATCACGATGATCCGGTACTGGTCCTGGTGGAACACCCAGAACAGACTCATGCCGTTGATTCGCTGCATGTCCGGGACCGCGAGGAATTCGTCGACCTGTGTGATCCCGGTCAGTGATCGCCATAGGTCGAGCCCTCGGTCGCCGCGCTCGAGGGCGTCCTGGTGCATCCTGCCGTCGGCGACCGAGATGAGCCGGTAGACCTGACGACCCATGAGGGTGTGGAAGACCCAGTAGTGGCTCTTGCCGTTCATCCGCTGCATGTCGGGCACCGGCAGGAAGGCGTCCACCCGTTCGATGCCGCTGAACGAGGCCCAAGCGGAGAGCGAACGGTCCGGCAGGTCGGTCCCGGCCGCCTGCTCGGGAGGGAGCCCGGACTCGGCGCCGTCGGCGATCCAGATCCGCCGGTAGACCTGCCGGCCCTCGACGGTGTGGAACAGCCAGAACCGGCTGCGGCCATTGATCCGCTGTTCGTCCGGGACGGGCAGGACCGCGTCGACCTTCGTCACTCCGACGTAGCACGGCCACATGGTCAGCGGCCGGTCGGGGCGCTCGATGACGTCCGTGTGCTCGTCGCCGTCGGCGATGGAGACGGTTCGGAAGACGGCGCCGTCACTGCCCGCCCCATACGCCCAGTACCAGCTCTTGCCCTTGTCCCGTTGCATGTCGGGGATGGGCAGGAAGGCGTCGGTCGGCCTGACTACGGTGGGCGGCTTGTCGGTGAGCCGGCCGTCACCGAGCAGCCGCAGCAGGGTCAGCGAGGGAGCGAAGGCGTAGACGGACCCCTCGGTGAAGACGAACTGGCTCAGGCTCAGCTGCGTGGTCTTGCCGGGGGTCTCGTAGCTGAGCTTGCCGGCGGCGCCGACCATTCCGTCGGGGCCGGGCTTGTTGGTCCGGTTGGGTGGAAAGTCCGGGCTGTCGATCCACGCCTTCTGGATGAACTCGAACTGTTGCACAAGGTCCGACTGGTAGCAGACGAAGAGCAGGCCGCGCTTCTCGTCGGGCCCTCCGGGGCCCTCCGAGGCGGGGTCGAAGGGCGCGCCGTACGGGGCGCCGCGGCGGATGATCCGGCGGCGGTCCATCACCGGATTCTCGTCGAACGGCGGATCACCGGGCTTCTCCTGCAGGCCGTCCCGGGGGTTGGTCTTGCGCAGGTGCGAGAAGAGCGGGGTGATGAAGCCCTCGGGGTCGTTGCGGTAGCCGAAGTCGTTGTCCTCCCCGGCCAGCGCGCTGGACGGCCGGTCGGCATTCGGGCACGTGGCGACGGGGGTGCCGGACCGCCACCGGCCGACGAGGCGGGCGGCCAGCCACTCCGTGGTGGCCTCGGGCGGCACCACCTTGGCCTGCTTGAGCGCCTTCAGCTGCCCGGCGACCTGGAACCAGAAGCCGGGGACGTCCTGGCCGAGCCGGCGCACCACCTGGAAGCTGCCGTTGTCGGCCCAGTCGGGCGTCTCGTGCGGCACGCCGCCGACCCGGTCGTGCCCGACGACGAACTCGCCGGGCGGGATCAGCCGGGTGCCGTGATGGCCCTTGACGTACTCGGGCTTGACGGGGTCCGGCTCGTCGAAGCCGATGACACCGGGCTCGCTGACGCCGTCCTTGAAGCCGAAGTGCTCCTTCCCCCTCCGGCTGCCGGACAGGGTGGCGGCGTCCTGCTGGAACACGATCACGATCTTGGCCGCGGCGCACGCCTCGCGCTGCTGTCGGACCGTCGCCTGGAGGTCCTGGACGGTGTCCGAGGCGACGGTGAGCACGGCGTGGACGACCTGGCCCTTGCCGTTGCCGAAGAGCCACATCTCCGGCGAGCTGTCGCCGGTGTCCCCGAGTGCCCGCTTGTCCGAGCCCTGCTTGAAGGCCTCCAGACCGCTGCCGGGCCTGACGGAGGGCAGCGGGTCCTTACCGGTCAGCTCCCGCAGGCCCGCGCAGGTGAAACTGACGTTGATCCAGGTGGCCTTCAGTGCCTTCGGGTCGTCGCCGGCCGAGGCCTTCCTGGCCTTGCTGAAGGCGGCATTGAAGGTCGCCACCTGCCTCGTCGTGGAAATCTGCGGTTCCAGCGCCTTGACCCAGGTGCGCGCCCGCGCCGCGTCCTCGAACTTGAGGAACAGCAGGGTCATCTGGTCCTTCTTGAAGCCGGCGATCACATCGCCCTGGATGTCGTCGCTCTCACGCAGCTTGAGATCGTCCACCATGCGCTCTCCAGAAGATCGACACCTCCACGCCGATGCTGCGCAGAGTAATCAACAACGTATGCGGCGCTCCCGTGCCCTCCCACCGACCGACTGGCCGATTACGCCGACCGCCACCCATTTACGCCTCGAATGCGCTGGTAGAAGGCGTGCAGAAACCTTTGGGTTGGTCGGAGTCACCCGCCTGCACGTCATGGGGTGACAGCCGACCGGCGCGCCTCAACACTGAAGATCGTCACTGTGCGTGAACATGTGGCAGTCCTGGCGCAGCCCGTGTCAGCCGACGTGCCCCCCAGCCGGGGCCGCTGCGCCTTCCTCTCGCCGGCAAGGAGTCCCATGCCCCGCAGCAATCCGCGCCTACCCGTCCGCCGGAGGCTCGCCACGGCGATCTCCGTCTGCGCCGCCACCGCGATGGCCGTGTCCATGGCGGCAGGCCCCGTACTCGCCCACACCGGTCACGGAGACGAGGGCGATGCCGTCCCGCACGGCCCCGCCTCCCGGGCGGCGAGCGCGCCCGTCACCGTCGACCCGGAGGAGGCGGCGACACTCGGCAAGGAGCACGCCGAGGAGCACGCCCGCACCCGGATGGCCATGGCCGGCGTCGGTGAGTACCCGCAGACCACCCGTACGGAGCGGCTCAAGGCGCTGACCGCCTCCCAGGAGAAGGCCAACGCGTCCTTCGACGCCGCCGAGTTCGGCCGGTTCCAGGAGTACTTCCAGTCCCCGGACTTCGCGGCCCACATCGCACTGCTGCCCACCGGCAAGGTCCTGCTGTTCTCCTTCGAGCGGATCGAGACCAACCCGCAGAATGAGCCCGCCCCCACCCAAACCATCGGCAAGGAGAACGCCGGCCGTGCCTGGATCTGGGACCCCGCCAAGGGGACCGGCCCCGACGCGTTCACCGAGAAGAAGCCGCCGGTCATCAACATGCCCGACGGCAAGAACGAACCCCGCCCGGCCCCGTTCTTCTGCGCCGGCCACTCCTACCTGCCCAACGGCATGCTCGGCGTCTTCGGCGGCAACCTTGGCGGCAACGGAGGCAGCGGCGCCAAGCTGTCCCTGGTCTTCGACCCGTGGGCGGAGGAGTGGTACCTGAACAAGGACATGTCCGTCGGCCGGTGGTACCCGAGCGTGGTCACCGGCGCCGACGGACGCCAGGTGATCATGTCCGGTCAGTCGGAGCTCGGCTGGGGCACCCCCACCCCCGTCGTCGAGCGCTTCCCCGCCGCGACCCACCAGGTGCCCTTCGAGAAGTCGGTCAAGCCGATCGGCTGGGGAGTGGACCAGCTCAAGACCGAAGCCCCCTTCAAGTGGGACTATCCGCAGCTGTTCTCGCTGCGCGACGGGAAGATCTACGGACTCGGCCGCTCCGTGGACCAGCAATGGCTCTTCGACACCGCCGCCGACACCAGGACGGACCTGCCGAACCGCCCCGACATCAACAAGGGCAAGCCGGGCCCGGACGGCGGGGAGTGGAGGCGCAACTACGGCTCCGCCGTCCCCCTGCCGGCCGGCTTCAGAGGCCCCGACTCGGTCCTGGTCCTCGGCGGCGACCGCAACGACCCGAACACCTACCGTCTGGCCGGCGGCAAGTGGAACACAGAGAAGCCCCGCGCCTTCGGCCGCACCCAGGACGACACCCTGCTCCTGCCGAACGGCAACCTGCTCACCGCCAACGGTGCCTTCGACATCCGCGACTACGGCAACGGACCGTACAACCCCAACGCCGATCTGAAGTACCGCCAGGTCGAACTGCGCGACGAGAACGGCGACTGGAAGCTCGGCCCCGTTCAGCGGCTTCCGCGCGGCTACCACTCCAACGCCGTGGTCCTCCCGGACGGCCGCGTCATGATCACGGGCGACGAGCTTCAGCAGCTCGCCAACGACCCCGACATCACCGACAACAACAACGGCAGCATCGAGATCTACGAGCCCGCCTACCTCCACCAGGGCAGCCGCCCCTCGCTCGGCCTGATCTTCAACCCCAGCGTCGCCTACAACGAGAAGATCACGGTCAGCACCAGCACGCCCAACGACGTCACCCGCGCCGTCCTGCTGGCCCCGACCACCGCCACCCACTCGATCAACACCAGCCAGCGTCACCTCGAACTACGCATCAAGAGCCGCGGCGGCAACTTCCTGGAGCTCCAGGCCCCACCGACCGCCGCCGCGGCCCCGCCCGGGCACTACATGCTCTTCCTCCTCAACGAGGAAGGCGCACCGAGCAAGGCGGGCTGGATCCAGGTCAAGCCCCCGACGACCGCCGCCACGGGTGCCACCGGCACCAAGATGAAGCCCGGCGACTGACACCCGTCGGCGCTTCGGGGTGAGCCCCCAGCCTGGTCACGGGACACGGCTGGGGGCTCAATGCGGACAGCCCGCGCACAGTGGACGTCGTGCGCCGGGACACCGACGACGGCGGCAGCGCCCCGAGCGAGCCGCCCCCTCGACGAAGTTCCATGACGAGCGCCATCCCTGCCCCTTCACTCCCGCGCGCCTCACAACACACGGGCCGATTCTCCGTGATCCGAAGGAAACGGCCTAGCCCGGCTCTTCCCGCTCAAGGACCGGCACGTCAACTTCCTGGGCCGCTACCTGTTCAACATCACCGCCGGCGGCCCCGGCCAGGGCCTGCGTCCCTTCCGCGACCCAGACGCGCCCGAGGACGGTGACGAGGAGGAGCAACCCGGGTCAGTCCGGACCGGTGCCCATTCAAGCCATGAGCAGGCGGAGGCCGAGGTCTGCCGTGTCGAGGTGGGCGAGGTCGCTGTTGCGCTCGGCCCACCGGCCGGAGTCGAGGTCGTCGCGGAGGCTTCGCACCGCCCGCTGCTCGGCGTCCGGCCCGACCCTCGTCCACACCGACATCGCACGGCGGACGTGCTCCTCCAGATACGCCCCCGGTCTGCGCCAGTACGCCTCGAACAGGCCGTCAGCGCAGTCCCACGGGATGGGCACCGGCTCAGCGCGGGCGCCGATCGCGTCGGCCATCCCCGCAAGTGAAGGAAATTCTGCGAGGACGGTGGCGAACTCGGGCAGATAGTCGCGGGTAAGCCAGAACCGGTCCTGCCATCCGGGCTCGTCGGTGTCGAACGTCAGCACCACCACGCGGCGGGCCACGCGCCGCATCTCGCGCAGCCCCGCTATCGGGTCCCCCCAGTGGTGAACAGTGGAGACGGCCATCGCGACGTCGAAGGAGTGGTCCTCGAACGGCAGGCTCTCCGCGGCGGCAGCCACGCACGGCGCCGAGCCGGCAGGCCGCTGACGCCGCATGACCTCCGACGGCTCCACCGCCGTCACCTCGCGATCAGCCGGCTCGTAGGAGCCGGTGCCGGCCCCGACATTCACCACCGTCCGCGCGTCCCCGAGCGCGTCCAAGATCTGCGCTGCGATCCGCGGCTCGGTACGCCGCGTCGCCGTGTAAGCGCCGCCGATCGCGTCGTAAAGCCGTGCACCGAGCATCCCCAGTTGCTCCTCCGGTGTCACCTTCAGTCCCCTCGCCCGTGCCTCAAGTTCCCTGTCAATGGCCGCCACCATGGCGTCAGCACGATCACGCCGCTCCAGCAGCAGGCCACGCAGTCGGCGCAGGTGCGCGACCGCGTCGGTGGACGAGTCGCCGACCAGTTCCGCAACCTCCCGCAACCCGAAGCCCAGCCGCCGGTAGGCCAGCACTTCCCTCAGCCGCTCGACGTCACCCGCCGAGTAGGCCCGGTACCCACCCGCGGTCCGCGCCGACGGACGCACGAGCCCGATCTCGTCATAGTGATGCAGCGTGCGGACGCTCACGCCGGCCAGCTCGGCCACGCGCCCCACGGTCCAGTGATCTTCCACGGCACCGACTATGCAGCCTGACGTCACGTGAGGGTCAAGAGCCGCACTCATGACCCGCAAGAGCCGACGCGGAGCCGTAGCCGCACGCCGCGTTACTGAGCGCCTGGCGGTGCAGCAGCACTCCTCCCTCGCCCTGGCGGGCCGCCGCCTCGGTCGTGCCCCGCAGGTGGTTGAAGAACACCGTTCGGTCCGCGGCCGCCAGCTGAGGCGCGGCGGCGACCGGACCACGCCTCGGCCGGGGTGAATGCCCGGCGAGTGCCGGCGGAGCGGTGCCGTGCAGCGCCCAGGCGAGCATGTGCGCGGTGTCCCGGGTGTACACCCATCCGGCCAGCGGGTGCGGCCCGTCGGTGCCGACTGCGACACCGGCCGCGATGATCCGGTCCACGTCCATCGCCGCGTCCATCCACCGCACCAGACCCGCGTCCGCGCCCAGCGCCGGAAGCAGCCGCCGCAGCTCCAGCAGCACCCCGGCCCGCACGTTCGCCAGCGGCCGGCGCCCGGACTCCCAGCCCTGCACCGTGTCCAGATCCACGCCCAGGGCCGCGCCCGCCTTGTCCGTGCCCTCTACGAGCGCCTGGACCGCCTTGCAGAGGCCTCAACCCCGGCCCAGGGCCCTTTGCGCCGTCGCGCACCCCGGACGAGACCTGGGGATCCCCAGGTGCGCGGCGTTCACGGCACCATCCCGTGCGAGCACCATCCCGACGAAGGCAGACGGGGTGACCACCATAGCCGCACTCCCTTCGCCCGCCGACGAGGCCGACACCTCTACCGAGGCGGTGCCCGGCCGTCCCCCACCCGACCACGACCCGCACGTCGACCTCCAGCCCCGGCCCCGCCATCGCCTCACCCCACCGCAGGGCCTCCGAACTCCCTTGCGTCGCCCGACGACTTCCCCCACCGCCCCCTCCGGCACGGCCCCGGGCTGCGAGACCACCACGTCTTCCCGCCCGTCACCGCGGACCGGGGCACTGCACACCACCACGAAGGGAAACCGCGCCATGGTCAAGCACAGCCCGCCCCCGTCGAACCCCTCGCCGTCGCCCGGCCAGCCCGCACCCCCGCCCCCACCGCCGAACCCCGACACCAGCACACCGCCCGGCGGCGGGACGCACCGCAAGTGACCACCCCCGCACACCAGGAGCGCCCCGGCCGCACAGAGCTGGGGCGCTGCCTCATGTCCAGCGGCGCCCTGTCCTCGGACTGGGCACCCGCGTTCGCGGCCCTCGACCGCGCCCTGTTCCTGCCCCGGTCCGGACTTTGGCTCCCAGGTTCTGGAGCCCCAGGTGTTTGCCCTGCGCCCGCGGGGATGGTCCGACGGGGATCAGCGGGCCCGAAGCCGTCGCGCTGCGCGACATGTTCAAGACCCTCAAGAGCGAACGGCTGTTGTTCGCCAACCCCGCACGCGGCGTGAGCCTGGGATCCCGGCCCAGCTCGGTGCCCATGCCGCTGAGCCCCGAAACGATCCGGCGTCTGACCGCAGCCGCCGAGACCAACCCCGCCCTGAAGCTGCTGATCGCCCTCGTCGGCATCCATGCGCTCTACCCGCACCAGGCCCGAGCGCTGCCACTGACCGCCATAGACTTCACCCGCGGCCGGCTCACGCTCGGCGACATCGATCATCCCCTCGACGCCTTCACCCAGCAGGCCGCCGTCGACTACATCCACCTCCGGCACCAGCGCTGGCCATATACCCGCAACCCTCACGTGTTCATCAGCTCGCAGACCGCGCACACCCGGGCCCCGGTCACAACCGGCTGGATGCAGCCTCTGCTGCGCGGCCTCCCGGTCACCGCTCAGCAACTTCGCGAGGACCGAATCCTTGAAGAGGCCGCCGTCACCGGCGCTGACCCGCAGCACCTATGCGCGGTGTTCAACATCACTCCGGAGACCGGACTCCGCTACACCCGCTTCTTCCACCCCGACCCCACGGACAGCGACGACGTATCCGGCTGCAAGATGGAGACATCGTGACCGACCACCACGCTCACCTGCTCGCCGCCATCGTCGGGCTCGGCGGTGAGCTGGAGCTCCCGGCTACCCGTAACGGGCGCTTCAGGGGCGCGGTTATCCCAGAGGGCTGCGCGGTCAGCGCCGGCCGCCGCCGATGCGGCGGTCGTCGGCCAGTGCGGTCAGCGGGCCGAACTCGCGGGCAAGCTGGTCCCACGTCAGAACCTCGCCACAGCGGGCCGGGAACTCCTTCGGGTTGAATTCGGGCATGGTCCAGGTGCCGGTGCCCCGGTCCCGCAGCCACAGGTCCCCGTCACCGTCGACCACAGTCGGCGGGACCGGTACGGGCTCGGCCTGATCGGTGGGCTCCCAGGTGACCCGGCCCGGGTGGGAAACGCGGCGCAGCTCGGTGGTGGCCAGCCGCGCAGCCAAGTCACGGGTGGACTCTTCGGCGTCCTTGACCGACGCGAGTCGGAATGCGTCGTCAAGTACGGGCAGGGCTGGATTCTTGCTGCGCTTTGAACTCATACGCTGACTACCTCCGGCGGCGGGCGTCACATCCGTTATGGCACCCCGTAGAGGATCACGGTATCCGAGGCGGGAGCCGGGCCGGCTACGACCACTGTCCAGGTGGAGGCGCTGGCACACAGGGCGGTGGGGCTGGGTGGTGAGTTGGTCCTGGACGTGGCGCAACCCGTGGTGGTAGCGCTCAGATATGGCGGTCCGGGTCTGAGAAGGTGAGGCCGCCGGGGGCGAGTGGACGTCGGGCCGGGGCGGGTGCGGGCTCGGGCTCGCCGGGCGGCTGGCGAAAGTAGGCGCCCTGCTCGATCGGCATCAGCCGGCGCCCACCCGCCTGGGCGGGTACGGGAGCGTCGGAAGCGGGCTCGGAGAAGACGGGCAGCGAGAGCGGTCGACGGTCGGTCATGATCCCTAGTCTCCCAGGTCCGACCCTGCGGGTAGGGCCAGGCCGCTATCAGCGGTGATAGTGCTCTGGCCCTGGCCAGCAGGGCCAGGCTGGTTGTTTCAGCTCACCGGAACAGAGCGGTTACTGAGATTTGATGCGTGATGTCGCTGGGTCGACGTCTTGAACTGCTAAGACGAGGGTTCACCGCGCGGCATCATGCGAAGATCACCAGTAACGGGGCTCTCCCACATTGGTCGTGAGGCGTGTTGGCCTTGCTCCTGAGGGAAGGGCCCGCTTCACGGAGCTGCGCTAGTAGTAGCCCTTCGTGCCGTCGAGTAGCTCCCGGACGATGTCCGCGTGCCCCGCGTGTCGCCCCGTCTCCTCGACGAGGTGGATCAGGATCCAGCGGAGGTTGGCGCTGCCGTCGCGGAAGTCGGGGTGGCGGCCGGCGTCGTCCAGGTCGGCCGCGGCAACGATCTCGTTGCTGCGGGCGCACTGGGCCTCGTACTCCGCGAGGAGCTCTGCGAGGGGGCGGCCGTCGGTGTGCCAGTCGGCGTTCTTGCTTGACTCGTCGAATGCGGGGTTCTGCTTCTTGTCGCCGCCGAGGAACAGCACTTCCAGCCATATGTGCTCGGTCCAGCGCATGTGGGAGATGAGACCGGCCATCGTCATGGCCGGTGAGGTCGGGATGACCGGGCGGCGCGCGTCCTCGTCGCTCAGCCCTTTGCATTTCCAGCGCAGGATCTGCCGCTGCAGGTCCAGCCAGCCGATGAGCGCGGTGCGTTCGTCCGCTTGGAGCGGGGGGCGTTCCAGTTCCGATGACATGCCGGCGCACGCTACCAGGGCGGTCGGGAGGGGGCCCTGGATGACGGGCTCTTCCGCGATTTACGATCTTGGTCACGCTTGGGGACATCGTGATCTTCGCATGATGCCGCGGGGCGGGCCCTCCTCTTCGCAGTTCAAGGCGTCGACCCAGCGACATCACGCATCAAACCTCAGTAATACTCCAGCCGTAGTTCGTGATCTCGATCGTGAGGGGCGCCGAGGAGGCAGCTGGCAGCGTCGATCATCTGGACGAGACCGACCACGCCGTCGCGGGCGTCCGTTTCCTTCTCCGCCTACCCGAGTCCACCGAGACGGAGCGCGTTCCTTATCTCGCTGAGCCTCGCGGTCGTCGCCGGGGTCCACTCCTTCGCCTGCTCACCGAGACGGAGGGCGTTCTCAATCTCGCTGAGTTTCGCGGAGGACAGGGCGCCCGCCCGCTCGATCAGGTCGTCCCGGGACACGGTGGTCAGCCACGTGCAAGGGGTAGAGCCCGGACGCGGGAACGCGAACCGAAGCACGCCTTCAAAGGGCAGTCCTTCCACGGCGCCTACTGCCACTTCGACGCCCAGACCGGTGATGTCGACACCCGCCCGAGCGACGACCTGCATCACCCGGATCCCGGACGCGTCGTCTCCCGACAGCAGCACGACCGGCCGCCGCTCGTCGAACTCCACCCACCAGACTTCGCCACGTTGCACATGTCCTCCTGACACAGGACCGCGGGCGGACGCTGTGCGACCCCGACGCGCTGTGGAGACGGGTGCGGCCACCCGTTGATCATCGGTGTGTGAAGACAAACGATCACGCGGTGGCCGCAGGTCACAGCGTAGACCCTGCCCGCTGGCAGGAGGCGTTCGAGGGCTTGATGAGCCGGATAGCGGGACGGTTCCCACGGGTCGAACCCCGGTTCCGGGTCCGGAAGTTGGTGCTCGGACTGCTCGCCGTCGTCCGCGCAGACGAGCACACCCGCCCCGCACCCGATGCCCTCATTCCACTCACCTGCAACGAGATCCAGCGCCTGTTCATCACACTCGTTGTCCGACCCGTCCACGATGCCGCCCACCGGCTCGGTTGGTCCGACTGGCGGCGCCGCCACCAGGCCCGATCCCAGGCCAGCCACTACGTCGACAAGCCACTCAGGCATGAAGATCACGATCTACGGCTGGAGCATTAAGACGGTGTCCTATGTGGTGAGTCGGACGAGCCGTTTGTAGCAACAGAGGGCGGCGGCGAGGCCGAGAAAGGCCAGGTAGTTGCGGGGATGTCGTTCGTAGCGGTGGTTGAGTCGGCGGTAGCCAGTCAGCCAAGACATGGTGCGTTCGATGACCCATCTGCGGCGCCCCAGCCGTTCGCTGGACTCGATGCCTTTGCGGGCGATGCGCACGCCGATGCGTTTGCCGCGTAACCATTTCCGCAGGTGGGGAACGTCGTAGGCCTTGTCTGCGTGTAGGCGTTGGGGCTTGAAGTAGTGTCCGCGGTGAGGGTCGTGTCTCGTTTGGTGACCCGTGATCATGGGCTTCAGGGCTTCGCTGTCGTGGGTGTTGGCTGCCGAGACACCGACGAGGAGGGGCAGTCCGTTCGCGTCCGACAGGACGTGCATCTTGGAACCCGGCTTACCCCGGTCCACAGGGCTCGGACCTGTGAGTTCGCCCCCTTTTTAGCGCGTACGTGGGCGGAGTCGAGGACCGCGCGGGACAGGTCGAGCAGGCCGGCATCATCCAGGCGGTGCAGGATCTCCTCGTGGAGCCGGCCCCACACTCCGGCCCTCGACCAGATCAAGAACCGGCGGTGGGCCGTCGACTTCGATATCCCGAAGCACGGTGGCAACGCTCGCCAGGCACACCCGCTGACGCGGACGTAGATGATCGCGGCGAACAGCGTTTCATCAGGCGTGTCCTGCGTCCCGCCGCCCTGCGGACGCACCTTGGACGGCGGGATCAGCGGCTCCGCGATCTCCCACAGCCCGTCCGGAACAATCCAACTCCACGTACCCCGACCCATGTCGAGTCCAACGAACCAGCGCCACATAGGACACCGTCTTAACCCCCGCATCAAGAGGAGTCGCCGTCATGGGCGGTACGCAGGACGAGCGCCAGGAGCCGGGCAAGGGCCGTGAGGAGCAGGAGCGCCCGCAGCGACCTGGACAGGACCCGGTCCACCCCCAGCCCGGTCAGCCGTCCCGCGGCAAGAGCCCCGAGGAGACCAAGCGGCGCCGCGAGGACAACCCGCTTCACGAAGAGCGAGACCTGCGCGACGAAGCGCTCTGAAGCAGAGCAGCACCCCACGCACGCAGAGCCCGGCCGGTTCACAGTCACCCCGGCCGGGCTCTGTCATGTCCCGCCCACCGCCGACCGGCAGGGCCCGCTTGCTCCGCTCCGGCAAGCGTCCGGAAAAGGAGAGGTACCTCCGTGCAGCGCCCTGTCCGGGCCGGCGAGCGGGCCAGTACGGACGGCGGAGACGGCGGCGGACACGGCGTGGGCCCCGGAAGACGACAGCCCGGAGCCCACGCTCAGCCCGCCCGCGCCTCGGGAGGCTGATGGAATACGCCGCCAGAATGCACGCCCCCGCAGCCCCGACCCGGGCGGCTCGCCGTAGCGCGGCCAGTCAGCCTTCCCGGCGGGAAACAGTCCCCCTGCGGAGAAGGAGCCGCGCGGCCAGCTGCTCGTTGAGGGCTACCTGGGTGAGCCCGGCTCGCGCCAGGTGACGCCGTGCAGAAAGACTCGTTGATCATTTCTGCACGGCGAACGCGTTCGGCCGGGCCCGGCCCTGGAACCTCCGCGGCCGGTAGAAGGTCTCGAGCCGGAGGTAGACCGCCTGTGGCGGTGAACGGAAACCCCACGGTCACTCGACCGTCTCGTGTACCGAGGGATCGATGCCTGCCGGCCCGGCCGTGGCCCGACCCTGACCGGCCGGTCCGGCGGCTGCGCCCGGTCCGGCACCCGCCGGGGCGCCTGGCGCTGCCGTCATGTCATCCCCAACGGGTCGCACTGCACGCAGGTCACGTGTGCCGGCCGATGCGGCTACGACCTGCCCTCGGTCAGGCCACCGGCGATGTTCTCGATGTAGAGCAGAGTCCATTCGACTCCGGCCTGCCAGCCGGCCAGCTCGCTGAACCGTACCGGCCTTCGGCGTCGGTCCGGATGCGGTCGGCGAGTGTGCGCAGGTCTGCCTGGACTGCCTGCCGTCGGGCGCTGTACGTCAATCAGCTGCTGATCCCGCCCGTTCGTCGCCGCTCTCACCGAGCTGGTCCGGGCACAGGCCGGAACCACCGGCTTCGTCGGGCTGCACAGCTGGGTGGAGATTTTGGAGCGGCACTTCCCGCCGGAGCTCCCCGACCCCGACCGCACCACCGAGTAGCCGCGCGCCGCCGTGATCGAGGGGGCCAGCCGCCCGAAGGCGCTTGCCCAGGTGCGCGTAGCCGGGGTCAGGACCGCGGCGTGGGGAGCGCGGGCGGGTCGGTGTGGTGGCGCAGCCGGGGCCACAGAGGGTGGCCGGTGAGGGCATCGAGCAGGATCGCGGCCACCTGCCGGTCCACGGTGCGGGTCCGCCTCGCCTCGTCGATCACGAAGGGCATCTGCCACGCCCAGAGCTCACGTGCGGCCGTGTTCAGGCGCCGGCTGACCAGACCCATCGCGGTGATGGCCGGCTTGCCCGTCAGGTGCGGCGACACGTACTCCGCGATGACCTGGCCCCGCAGGCCGGGCGGGCCGGGCTCCGCGCACACCCGCCAGACCAGGTCCAGCTCCTCCACGGTGTGCAGCGCCTTCACCCAGGTCCGCAGCAGCTCGTAGCGGCCCGGCGGCCTCCACACCACGTCCTCCGGCGGGACCACCGGTCACCCACCGGGCTCGGGCTGTGGCTTCCCGTAGGCCGTGCGCACCGCACGGATCGCGTCCTCGTACGAGTCGGACTCGGTGGCGATCGTGAACTTCAGCGCCCACCCCCAAGCTCGGCGCACTGTGCCCGGAGGCTACCCGGCGCGCACTGCCGCAACGGGGTGTTCCGGGGGAGTGGGCAAGCCCAAGGGGTCCCTGGGCAAGCCACCCCCGGACGGCGGCTTGCCCGCCCTGGCCGGAGCACGCCGGGCGGGGCGGCGTCGGCCACGGCCCTGCTGCGGAGTCTCCCGGCGAGGCTGCGGCTGCCCGATGATTTGTGACAGCGAAGTTGGACGGATTGCCACCGAAGTTGGACCAACGCTGTTTAGCGACGAGAAAGTTGGACCGATTGGGGTGGGTGCATGCTCGGTGCGGGTGCCTCGCTGGGGTGCTTCACGGGGTTTTGGTATGTGATCGTGTGGCTGGCTTCTACCGTCGCGGGTGACGAGCCCGCCGAGGTGCGCGGGCGTTGAGGCGAGAGTGGGCGGAAGCGGTGCCGTCGTTGATGGCCGCGTTGCAGGCCAGAGCAGACAAGGCCCAGATGTGGGCCGGGCGGGACGGTGGCTGCGGGCCCACCGGATTTCCGGGCGGTCAGGCCGTCATGCTAACTAGGATTGACCCATGACTAGTAGACGTCAGCTGATACTTCGCCTGTCACTGCCCCTGCCCCTGCTGTTGGCGTCCACGCTCTCCCTGGCGGCCTGCAGCTCGACGCCCTCCAAGGCCACGGTGGCGGCGCGCGAGTTTGCCAAGTCCGCCTGCGCCTCCCTGCAGCAGCTGACCGACCACCTCGCCCGCCCCCGGCCGTCAAATCTGACCGACCCCTACTACCAGACCGCCGAGCAGTACCTGAACACGGCGACCAACCGCGCCGCCGACGCGGCTCAACAGGACCACGGCTACCAGGAGTTCGCCGACACCCTGCACCGGGCGGCCGAGACCTGGCAGGTCACCTTCACGCTGGACGAGGCCGAGCCGCTGATCCAGCAGGCGCGGAAGGAGAAGTGCTGACGCTCTCGACGTGAACCTAGTCGGGTGCAGATCTTCTGGGTGTGCCTGTTCGTCCTGGCTGACCTGCCGTTGCCCCTTCCAGCCCCTCAGGCCGAACCCCTGGTGCTCGGACCACTCCTTCGAGCAGGAGTTCACCAGAGGCTGTGACCAGCGGGAATGTGCGGCATGCGGAACCTCCACGGCCCACCTCGAGCCGTCCCGCGCCCGCCAGTGGTGCTCGGGCACCTGCCGGCAAAGAGCGGTCCTCCGGCGAGCCGGACTCCGGGATCGCGCAGCTCAAGCCCCTGCCGGTCCAGCTTCGCTGTCACCAACCATGCAGTGATCCATCTTCGCTGGCGTAAACAGCCGTCCGTCCAACTTCGATGACAAGTGGTCCAGCTTCGCTGTCACAGGTCACCCGAGAGCCGGTGACCGGTCGGCGGGGGAGTTGCATGGATCGGTCACGGCGCTGACGTGCGGTTTGACCGATGGGCCGAGGAAACGGTCACGCCTGCCCAGGTGACCGATCTGTCGGGCGGGCAAGCCCAAGGGTGTCCTGGGCAAGCCACCCCCGGACGGCGGCTTGCCCACCCCGGCCGGGGTGGGCTGAGGTGGGCAAGCCGGGCCGGACAGTCCAATGCCCCGGACCGGAGGAGGACGCGGTGCGCGGTTTCGAGACGGGCCAGACGGTTGTACGGCGTGACGTGCACCGGTCGGGCCGGGTCTGGAGCGAGCAGGCACTGCGGGTCGTCGCCGACACCGGCGAGGCGCTCGTGACCGCCTGCGCGCCCGGAGCGCAGGCCCGGTGGCCGGCCCTGTACGCGCAGGCCCGCGCGGTGGGGGACCGGTCGGTGCGCACGGAGGCGTTCGACGCGATGGCGGCCGGCCGGTGGGAGCTCGCGGGCGCGGTGTGGCAGGAGACCGACCTGCTGCTGTGGAAGCCTCCCCCGGCCTGGTTCAGCATCAACGCCTTCTACATCCCCGACGGGGACGGGCGCCGGCTGCGGAACTGGTACGTCAACTTCGAGCACCCCACCCGCCGCACCGAGGCCGGGTTCGACACCCTCGACCTCACCGTGGACCTGGTGGTCACGCCCGACCTCACCCGCTGGGAGTGGAAGGACGAAGACGAGTACGCCCACGTGCGGCGGCTCGGCATCGTCTCCGACACCGAGCACCGGGCCGTCGACGATGCCCGCGGTGAGGTCCTGGCGATGCTCGCCGAACGCTCCGGGGTCTTCGCGCAGCCGGAGCGGTGGGCGGCCTGGAGGTGGGAGCCGGCCTGGCCCACGCCGTGCCTTCCCGGGCCTGCGGCACCTGCGGAGAGGGTTGCACCGGAAGGGGGCTGAACGGTTGCCTGGACGGTTGCTTTCAGCGGGGGACCGCAGGTGTGACCGGGAGTGGGAGCCCGGCAAATCGGACACCGTCCGTTGTGCCAGGTCAGCCCTACTGGGCAAGCCTGTCCGCGCCGACGACACCTCTTTCCCACGCGATAGCCGTGGGGTAGAGGTCCTCTTCACCGCCCGGGGCCGGCGGCCACGACGCGACGCTAGCGAAGTCGGTGCTCTACGTTCCTGCTCGCTCGGTTCCGCGACCGTGTCTCCACCAGGGAGACCACGCGCGGCCGGGCGGAAAGGACCGTCTCCATGACCTTCATCGAGCCCGGCCTGAACGTACGCAACGGGTTCGCCGAAGGGCCGCTCGCCGACGCCGCACTGTCCCGTGCGGCCCGCGCCGGGCAGCTTCTCGACGAACTGCAGGAGCAGGCGCCCACGATGACCGACGGCCAACTGCGCGACGGCGTGCACCGGGCGCTGTGCCGCTTCACCCAGGAGCAGCCGCCCACGTGCCAGGTCGACAGCATCACCGCGCTGATCCGCCGCGGGGTGCGCATCGGCTGGCCCGTCACCGACCGTCTGCCCTGCGCCTGACGCCCGCTCCGCGGGAGGGGCCGGACTATCGGACGCCGCTGGCCTTCCGCTGTCGGGGGTGGCTGGGAGGCTGGTCGGATGAACGCCGATGACGAGCAGCTGCTGAGAGGCCGGGTGTACGGCCGCGAAACACGACGACCCCGACCCGGGCCCGCTGCCGCACCAGACGTACGCCGTCCTGGTCGGCGGGCCGCTGGACGGACTGCTGCTCGACATCACGGGCTGGCGGCCGGAGGAGATCCAGGATGGCGTTGCCCTGATGACCGAGCTGGGGCGGTGGCCCGGCGGCCGGGCGCTGTACGACCCGCTCCCCGGCGAACCGCGCCCGGCGGGTGGCCCGGGTGTGGTGTGCCGCTTCCACTACTCCGGCGACACGCCCTGACCGCCGCTCTCGACCCGGTTCCCGGCCCTCCACGCGGGGACCGCCCGCAGCTCTTGTTGTACCGACCGCGCTTCACAGCCGAGGCACCTGCGGATTTCTGATCCGCGAAGTCGTCACACGTACGGAGGGTTTGGCCGTTCCGCGTCTTGGCAGCAGGCATCGGAACGCATGGGATACCGCTCATGCCCTGGTCCCCTCCACCCGTCGTACACCCGTTGATCGCCGAGATTGTCCGCGCCGTGCGCGCGGGGGACGACCACGCGCTGCCCCGCCTGCTCGCGGCCTTTGCCGTCAGCGCCGACGCGACGGCGCCCTTCACCCTGCGAACCGCCCTCCTCGGAGATCTCGAAAGCGTCTAAACGCCAGCTGCCGGCGGCACGGCATCCTGACCTGGCACCTCGTGGAGTGGCGTGGAGCCGGCGCCGAAGCATGGGACCCCGCGACCTGACACGACGGCCCTGGCCCGGTGGGGTGGCTTGCGGACGGGTCCCGAGCGGCGCGACCATCGATTCAGGCCTTCTGGTGCCCGGATCCGGGTATGCATCAAGCCTGCCGATCGCGGCGAGGTGGGACGGCATGGACTTCCGCGTGATGCCGAGGTGCTACGGGCCGACGGTGTGCCTCGTCCCGGCCGGTGAGCTCGGCCTGGGCGGCTCTCGACGAGCTGTACATCGCCGACGACGAGGCCACTGTCGTGGCCTGCGACATGCGGCGCCTCACGTTCATGGACGTCACCGGCCTGAACGGCCTGATCGACTTCGCCGGCTCGACGCCCGCGGCATCCGGTTCTTCGCCTACGACTGGCAGCCGCAGCCATCCCGCCTCCTGGACCTCGCCCTGTACCCGCCCACAGGCGCCAAGGCAATCCGCGGCGGACCCACCGGCCTCTTGCGCCGCTCCCTGCGCGACTCCACGGTCCACCACGGCTAGGCGCGGGGCAGCCAGCCGGCGGCGAAGTCGGCGTGGTCGCGTGCGCGCTGGGCCCGGTCCTCGAGGAGCCGGCGGAAGCCCGCAACCGCGTACCGCTCCCCGGTGGCGGTGCCGGGTCCCGGGATGCCGGCGACCTCGGCCATGAGCTGCTGAGGCTGGGGCTGCCAGCCGGTGACCAGCACTCTCAGGCGTAGGAGCTCCGCGCGCCGGTGGAGGTCCAGGAGGTGGAACAGGCCGTCGGTGTCCATGGCCGTGACGCCATGCAGGTCTACCAGGAGGTCCCGTTCGTCGGCGGTGATGTGGTTCAGGGCCTGCAGGAGCGCCTCACCTGCGTCCTCGTCGAGGTCCCCGTCGGCGCTGATCAGGACGGAGCTGCCGCAGCGCTGAACGCCCACGTTGATCAAAGTTCTTCTCCCGTCACCCCCCAGGTACCGTCCTGCGGGCTTCCATCGTGGCCCGGCTTCCGCCGGGGACGGATGAGGCGCGCTCTCGCTGGCGCCGCGTGAAGGAGGGGGAGGGGGCCTGGCCGGGCGTGGGACAGGGCCCCCTCCTACGCGCCTCCGTGGGGGACGGTCAGGGCACGCGTCGCCGGGGACAACGACCGCCGGTGCTGACGGGACACGGCGCTCACGTCGCGGCTTACCCGGCTTACCGGCCTCTGGGCTTTCGCCCCTCCGGGGCATGGACAGCCAGGATTCGGAGGGCGCCGGGGAGGCAGGTGTCCACCCGGATGAGGCAGGGTGGGGTCAGACCTTGCCTCGCCAGGAGCCGGTCTCCTGGCCACGCCTTTCGATGTAGTCCTTGAACCGCTTCAGGTCGCCGGTGATCTGCCGCTTGACGAAGCCGAGCTTGTCACCGACGTTCTCCGCGAAGCCGTCCGGGTCGTAGTCGAGCTGCAGCATCACCTTGGTCTTGCTCTCGTCCAGGCGGTGGAAGGTGACGACGCCCGCCTGCTTGACCTCGCCGCCCAGCGACCTCCACGCGACCCGCTCGTCGGGGATCTGCTCGGTGATCTCCGCCTCGAACTCCTTCGTCACCCCACCGATCTTCGTGACCCAGTGCGTCATGGTGTCGGTGCGCTGCTCGATACGCTCCACCCCGTCCATGAAGTGCGGGAACGACTCGAACTGAGTCCACTGGTTGTAGGCGGTGCGCACGGGGACGTCGACCTCGACGGACTCTTCGACCTGCGACACAGGAACATCCTTCCTCTTCGCCGGCCAGGCAGGGTGCCCGGCCGTACCCGGGGAGCCCTTCCCCTCTCTGCGCTGCTGCCCCCGCTCGGCCACTCCATCACCCCTGGACAGACGCAGCACCGGGTGGGCCGGAGCTTCGCTGGCCGGCTGGATCCGGTGAACGGGTCGGCTTCGTTCCTTCGCCTCGGGCCAGGCGTACGTGCGCGCGGGCCGTTCGGGCCAGCCACCACCGACACGATCGCCGCCCTGGCTCTGGGCGTGGCGATCGTCGCCGCCATCGGCTCCTGGAAGGCGGCACGCAACGCCAACGGGGCCGCACAGACCCTGTCCCGGATCGAGCAGCAGCGCCTGCACACTGACCTCACCCGAGCCAGGAGCCGGGGAACGCCCAGCTCCCTCCGGCCCCATCAGGAGGGAGGCAGGGCGCTCGTGTCCTGGCCACCCTGGTGCAGTTCGGTGGGCTGCACCAGGGCGGACGTTCGGTACCGATTGCGGCGGCTGTGGTGGGGTCCTTGGGGGAACCCCCGGCCGGAAGTCCGGCGGGGGCTCCTGTCGTGGGTGGCGCGGGCGCGGTGTCGGTCAGCCGATCGGTACGACCTGTTCGGCCTGGGGTCCCTTGGGGCCTTGGGTGACGTCGTATTCGACCATGGCGCCTTCGGCGAGTTCCTTGAAGCCGGTGGTCTGGATGGCGGAGAAGTGGACGAACACGTCGGGTCCGCCGTCGTCCTGCTGGATGAAGCCGAAGCCCTTCTCCGCGTTGAACCACTTCACAATGCCTGTTGCCATCGGTGTTCCTTGTCGACGTGGCGCACGGGCCGCGGTGCGCGGCCGCTCGGGATCGTGCCCACGCGCACGACGCATCACACCCGCTGTCCCGGGGTGGAGGGTACGGCCGAAGTGCCGGGGAGCCGCTTCGTCCGGTCCTACGCTTTGTGCTCGGTTTTGCCCCGCCGGCCTGGGCATACTCGGCGCGCAGGGCGAACGGAACGGGATCGCGCAGCGTGTGTAGGTGACGGGGACGGTGGGCGGCAACACCCTTCCTGGCGTGTTCGATGGCGGCTACCGGGGACAGGAGCGGTCTGTGCAGCCTGCCGCTGAGGCGCGGGTGGATCGGCGCTGCCGGACGTGTGGTGCGGGTGCTGCCTGAGGTCAGGGGCGTTCTGGGTTCAGGTAGGTGCGGATCTCCCGGCAGAAGTCGCGTAGCTCCTGGCTGGGCTGTGAGTACCACGGCTCCCTCTCTTCTGGGTCCTCCGGGATCTCGAAGACCTCGGTGAGTCACCGCTGTTTGTCCCCGCGGGGTACGTCGGGTACCCAGCTCTCGAGTTCACCGCAGGGAACCAGGAAGAGCCCGAGGCCGGCCGATGCCGTTTGCTGCCGTGTGCGCGTCGCCGCTTCCTGCCAGATGCCTGAGACCGCTCAGCTTGAGATCGTCCCAGCCCGACGAAGAGGCGATGAGTTTCTTGACCTCGGCTGCCGCCCTTGACGGTGGCCTTGATCGCGGCCAGCACGGCCGCCATCCCAGGGTCGACGTCCTTGTGGTGTTCCATGGCGGCGAGGAACTGCCGGTCGTGCTCAGTGGGTGCTGCGGCGCGGTCAGCGCTGCTGGATCCCCAGTGGTGTAAACGGCCGATGAGGCCGCGCTTGCTGGAGGTGTGCCCGGGGGCGGGGGCGGGGGCGGCTGGCGCTGTCGGGGAGCAGCGTTCGTTGTGTGGTGGCAGGCGTTAGGGATGCGTCAAGGTTTTCCGGGTCGGGACCGTCGGAAGGGCTGTGGCGTCTTTTGGGGCGTGGGCTCATCGAGGCGGTGAGGGAGGGCTCGTGGCCTAGGTTCTGCCGGTTTTGCGTGGGTTGTTGCGTTCGGGGGGGCCGGGCACGAGGTCAGGGACCGGTCTGCGACTCGGCTTGTCCGGTGCGGTTCTGCGCCGGCGGCGGGCGTCATACTCGGTGATCGTCGTGAGGCCCTGAGCGAGTGGCCGTCGTGAGGTGTTGGCAGGCCGGGAAGGGTCGGGGACATGAGGGAAGCGGATCAGCCGGGTATGCCGGAGGTGGTGGACAGCCCTGCAGCGCGCGTGGAGCCGTCCGGCGGGCTGGCGCGGTGGATGCTGCGGCATCAGGTGCAGCCGGTGGGGCCGGCGGCGGACGAGGGGCATGCCAAGCCGCACGCGTGGTGGAAGGTGATGTGCCTGACCGGCGTCGACTACTTCTCCAGCCTCGCCTACGTCCCGGCGATCGCCGCCCTTGCCGCAGGGGCGGTCTCGCCGCTGGCGACACTGCTGATCGTGGCGCTGACGCTCCTGGGGATGCTGCCGATGTACCGGCGGGTCGCGAAGGAGAGCCCGCACGGTGCCGGTTCGGTGGCGATGCTGGAGGACCTGCTGCCGTTCTGGTGGGGCAAGCTGTTCGTGCTCATCCTGCTCGGCTTCGTGGCCACCTCATGGATCATCACCATCACCCTCTCCACCGCTGACGCCTCCGTCCACGTGGTGGAGAACCCCTTCTTCCCAGCCGCCCTGCACGGCCACGAAGTCGCCCTCACCATCGCGCTGCTGCTGGTCCTGGGCGGGGTGTTCCTGCTCGGGTTCAGCGAAGCGGTCAGCGTGGCCATCCCCCTGGTCGCCGTCTTCCTCGCCCTGAACGCGATCGTCATCGGCATCGGCCTCGCGCACGTGTTCACCACCCCCGGGGCCTGGTCGGCGTGGACCGACGCCCTCGCAGCGGGCGGAGGCGGCTTCGGCGACCTTCTGGGCCCGGCGCTGCTGGCCTTCCCCCTGCTGGTGCTCGGCCTGTCGGGCTTCGAGACCGGCGTGAGCATGATGCCGCTGGTGGCCGCCGAGGGGGCGGATGCGGAGCAGCGGCTGCGCTCGCGGATCCGCAACACCCGCAGACTGCTGACCACCGCCGCTCTCATCATGAGCGTCTACCTGCTCTCCGCGAGTTTCGTCACCACCCTCCTCATCCCGCACGAGCTCTTCGAACCGGGCGGCGCCGCCAACGGCCGTGCGCTGGCCTGGCTGGCCCACGAGCATGTCGGAGAGGCCTTCGGCACCGTCTACGACATCAGCACCATCCTGATCCTGTGGTTCGCCGGAGCCTCCGCCATGGCAGGACTGGTCAACATCGTCCCCCGCTACCTGCCCGACTACGGCATGGCCCCCGAATGGGGACGCGCCGTCCGCCCCGTCGTGATCGTCTACACCGCCCTGTGCATCCTCATCACGATCGCCTTCGACGCTGACGTCGACGACCAGGCCGGCGCCTACGCCACCGGCATCCTCGCGATGATGGTCTCCGGTGCCTTCGCCGTCACCGTCTCCGTCGCACGCCACCGCCGGCGCGCGACCACCGTCGGCTTCGCCCTGCTGACCGCGGTCCTGCTCTACGCCCTGGTTGCGAACATCATCGACAAGCCCGACGGCATCGTCATCTCCGGGTTCTTCATCGCCGGGATCATCATCGTGTCGCTGATCTCGCGGGTCTCCCGCACCACCGAGCTGCGCGCCGACCGCATCGTCTTCGATGCCGACGCCCGCCGGTTCATCGACGACACCCTCGCCCACGACAACGCCATCAACCTCATTGCCAACCGCCGCCAGGCCGGCGACGTCGCCGAGTACAGCGACAAGGAACGCGAACAGCGCGGCGTCAACCCGGTCCCCGGCCGCGCCGACGTCATCTTCCTCGAGATCGACGTGATCGACCCCTCGGACTTCAGTGACACCCTCACCGTCCACGGAGTCGAGGTCGACGGCTACCGCATCCTGCGCGCGGCCGCGCCGGCCGCGCCGAACGCCATCGCCGCCATCCTGCTGGCCCTGCGGGATGCAACCGGCGTCCAGCCGCACTGCTACTTCGCCTGGGCCGAGGGCAGTCCGCTGGTGCACATGGTCCGCTACTTCCTGCTGGGACGCGGGGACACCGCACCTGTCACCCGCGAGATCATCCGCAGCCACGAACCCGACCCCGCCCGCCGCCCCGGCATCCACGTCGGCGGCTGACCCACGCCGCCGCACGCAGGCACCTCCTGGATGCCGGGGCGGGGAGACCGAAAGGCCTGCCAGACCATGACCTCCACGCCGGACCGCCGCATGCGGCTCAGGATCATCGTCCTCACACTCGGCGCGACCGCCATGATCACAGCGGGACTGGCCACCGAATGGTGGTGGCTGCTCGGCATCGGCGTGTGGACCGTGATCGTGGCGTTCCTGACGGAGCTGATCTACCGCCCGTAGGCCCCTGGCACCTGATCCGGGCTCAGACACAGAGCTGCCACAGGGCGTCAGCGGCCGTACGGGCCAATGGAGATCACCGAACCGCACCCTGAAGATCGTTAAGGATTGCCGTGCCCGCACCGAAAGAAGGGCTGCCCACCCAATGACCCGGGTGCTCGTGGTGGAGGGCGACCCGCAACTCGTCCGTGCGCTCAAGATCAACCTCCAGGCCAGGAAGTTCGAGACCCAGGAAGCCGGCACCGGAGCCGACGCGGTGCGGCTCGCCGCTGCACGCACACCCGACGTCATCCTGCTGGACCTCGGGCTGCCGGACATGGACGGCACCGATGTGATCAGGAGCATCCGGCGCTGGAGCAGAGTCCCCATCCTGGTCCTGTCCGCTCGGCGCACCTCGCAGGAGAAGCTTCGCGCCCTGGACGCGGGTGCGGACGACTACGTGACGAAACCGTTCAGCATGGACGAGCTGCTCGCTCGGCTCCGCGCCGCCACCCGCAGGGAGGCGACGTCCCCCCGCCGCGGACCGGCCCGCAGTGGTCATCACCGACGACTTCACCATCGACCTTGCCGCGAAGAAGGTCCGGCGCGGGGAGCACCGTGTTCGGCTGACCCCGACTGAATGGCATCTGCTGGAGATCCTCGTCAGCCACCCCGGCCACCTGGTGAGCCAGCGCAAGCTGCTGCTGGAGGTCTGGGGACCGGCATACGCCGACAACACCACCTACCTGCGGGCCTACATGGCAAAGCTCCGGCGCAAACTGGAGGCGGACCCTTCCCATCCGCGTTACCTGATCACCGAGCCGAGCAGGGGATACCGCTTCGAACCCTGACCGCGGGCGTGCTGCGACACCGGGTCGGCTGCCTGGTGGGGATGCGAGAGGGGTGGGCTCCTGTGGGAGTGGTGGTGTCAGCGCCAGGGGTCAACCCTCGCTCGCGCATGTCACACAGGATGCCGAACGCTGTGCTTCCGATGCGGGGTGATGGGCGGCCGCGGCTATGGTCGGGCGCAGTCCGCGCCGATAGGGCGTGCGCGGGCGAGGCCCGGTGACCAGAGCGCTCTGGCGGCAGTAGTACCGGGCCGCCCAACCACCCACTAACGCATGCCTGGCGGGTGTTCGCCTGCGAGGATCGTTCGGTTGGAACCTTGGATTTAACCCTATCGGGTGTGGTGGGTTTTCGAGATATGCCACCCGCCCGGTACCCAACGGCGCTGGTTGTTGGGTCCTTCCGAATGTGGGCGCGAGCGGGGGCGGGGCAGGGTCGCAGGAGAGCCAGCCGGTCTGTCGGCAGGGGCGTGGGAGAGGGTGGTGTGCTGGTGGAGTGGGACTGGTCGACGGTGGAATTCGGTGACGCGCACGCGGGCGCGGCGGGTGTACTGGTCGGCGGCAGCGAGCCGGGCCCGGTGTACTTCGATGTGGGGAGCGGTTCGGACGTGCCGTCGACCACGCACTGGTCGGGCCTACGACGGCCGGCACGGCCGCCCGCGAGCCGAGGCCTTCCGGGCGGTGTTCGCATGCGGATGGCGCGGCGCCGCCCAGTACCCCCCTGGACCGGACGACGGTCGGCGACCGACCCCTGTACGAGGCGGACGTCGACCTGTCGGGACCGCTCGCGGACTGGAGCGCGCACCTGTCCGTCGTCCGCGATGCAGCCGTGCCGCTGCCCGAACGGCTGGCCGCGCTCCTGGCCGAGGTCGCCGGGCAGCTGACCGCCATGGCCGCGGAGGCGCCGCTTGCGGCGCTGCGCGCCGCGGGTGTGCTGGAGCGGATCGCCGCCCGGGTGAGCCGCGAGACCGCCGGCGTCCTGTGCGACGACGGTATGCCGGCCGAAGCAGTGGCCACCGCGCTCGGGACGACCCGCTCCAAGGCCCTGGTCCTGCTCCTGACCGCGCAGGGCAGCTAACGGCACGCACCCCAGCGTCCGCCTTATGGCCAGGAGTGGGGCGCGCGATGGGGTGAAGGTCGTAGAAGAGAACGCGGAGTCTGCTGCAGCAGGCGAAGCCGCCGACTGATCATGCGGCTCGTCGCCGTGACCTGCCGGCCTGCGGCTCGGCGGGCGTGTGAATGCAGAGCGTGTCGACCGCGGACCTTGATCACCCCGGTCTACGGTGGACCCGAGGTCCGGCACCGCGTCATCCCGAGCGAGTGTCCCAGGCGCGGTCGTCGAGGCCGCCGGGGCAGCCGCCCCGCACGCCTTCACCTGCCAGGAGCGGCACATGAATCCCGAACCAAGGACGACCGGCAGCATCCGCAACGCCGGCGCCGTATGAGCTCGGCGGCACATGCGATCTGAGCTGCCACCGAGCCCGGGAAGCCATCGGCCGTGACCGGACACAACCCCTCCGAAACGGGCCGTATGAGCCCGCGCGAGCCGGGGCCGAGACCTGCTGTCCGCACCGAGAGCCGCTGGCCGATGGCCGCAGCGGTCATCGCTTCTGCGGTCCTCACACTGCTTCTGCCCGACGACCTGCGTCTTGGACCCCGATGGGCGCTTCCCCTCGCCGAAGGCCTCCTGCTGGTGGCGCTGATCTCGGGAGACCCCGGTCGGATCAGCCGCCGCTCCACCGTCCTGCGCTCGGTGGCGATCGCCCTGGTCGTCGTGCTCGTGAGCAGCGCGATCTGGTCGACCGTCCAGCTGATCGACGACCTCATCCACGGCGGGCACGAGACCAACTCCGCCAACGCCCTCCTGCTCGCCGGCGGCAGCGTCTGGGCCTCCACCGTTCTCGCCTTCTCCCTGCTGTACTTCGAACTCGACAGCGGCGGACCCGCCGCCCGGGCCCACCACATGCCCCCCACTCCGGCGCTCGCCTTTCCCCAACATCTCAGCCCCGAACTGAACGCCTCGCACTGGCGCCCCCATTACGTCGACTACCTCTACCTCGGGTTCACCAACTCCACCGCGCTGAGCCCCACCGACGTCATGCCACTCGCCCCCTGGGCCAAGAGCGTCATGACCCTCCAGTCGATCCTCTCCCTCATGATCCTCGGACTCGTCGTCGCCAGGGCCGTGAACGTCCTCGCCTGAGACGGCCCCGGCGGCGGGGCGTCCGCCCACAGTCTGCCGGGCGATCCGCAGGCCGCGTCCCGCGACAGCCATGGCAGGGGTGTGGCTGAGGACCACGACGAGGAGCAGGCCGTCCTGGTCGGCCAGGTGGACGCTGATGCGCTTGCCCGTGTCCTTCACGGCGATGTCGACGAGAAGAGCACGGTCTCCTCCGGGAGACGGTCCTCCGGATGGCTGTACCGCCGGCCGCGCACGGTTGCCGTGAGATGGCGGACCGCTTTGCCGGCCGCCCAAGGGTCAGCGGCCAGAACCCAGTTGTCGACGCGCCGGTTTCTCACCGCCGTGCGAGGACGGCGGGCCTCGATACGGGCCCGGGCCGGGCAGGGGGAGCGTGGCACCGGCCGGCTTCGTCTTCGGCTCGGGCCGGGGGAGTTCGACCGGCTTCTTCTGCGGGAGCGGCGTGCGGGGCGGGCAGGAGGGAAGTTCTTTCGGGCCCTTGTTCTCCGGCGGCTCGTTCAACGGGACCTCCTCGCACGCTGACTGGCGTCCTCCTACCCGTCGTGGCGCCAGTTCAGGGCAGAGGAGTGCCACTCCACCGATCGGTGCTCGGGGCCTGCTGTCGCGGGCACGTCCCGGGGGATTCTCCCCACCGGCCGGGGCCGGCACTACGCCTGTTCTCTCCAGGCGGGGCGTCAACCGATCCAGGTGGTCCAACGCGCGTGGGGCGGCTCGCACTGTCCCGACTCGATTGCCCGTTGATACGCCTCCTTCGGAGTCACCGAACCGCTGAAGGCGAACACGCAATCCGGATACACCGGTTGCAGCCCATACCAGCAGGTGGTTATCAGGAGAGTCGGCACAAATGCAGCAAGGGGGTGCCTCCACGTGAGAGGACCTGAGACGGGACGGATCACACCGGAGATCGTACGGCCCGGACCTCACCAAATCCGCCGCCCGAACGCCGGCCCGGTAGGGCTGACGTGCCACCCGACAGCCACCCGAGCGCGGCCCTCGACAGGCTGGGGGTGGAATGGTTCACCGTCTGCTTCCGGAGCCGACCCTACGGGCTGCGCGCCGCCGGTGTGCAGGAGCGGATCGCCGCCCGGGTGAGCCGGGAGACTGCGGGCGCGCTGCGCGACGACGGTATGCCGGCCGAAGCGGTGGCCACCGCGCTCGGGACCACCCGCTCCAAGGCCCCCTGGTCCTGCTCCTGACCGCGCAGGACAGCTACTGAAGATTTCGCGTTGTCGTCGGGTAGTGACGGTTCATGATCCCTGCGGTATGCCGGTGAGGTGAGGTATGCAGAGGGTGGGGGCCTGACCGCTGAGCGTCGGGCGTTTCGTGAGGGGATCCGGCTTCAGGCCGGGATGCGGTTCGCGGCGGGTGAGAAGACCGCGGTGATCGCGAAGGATCTGCGGGTGAGTGTGAGGTCGGTGGAACGCTGGCGTCGTGCCTGGCGCGAGGGCGGCATGGAGGGCTTGCGCTCGACGGGTCCGGCAAACGCCCCGACCGTCACCGATGCCCAGTTCGCCGTGCTCGAGGAGGAACTCGGCAAAGGCCCGTCGGCGCACGGCTTCGACGACGAACGCTGGACGCTGGCCCGGGTCCAGACGCTGATCCGCCGGCGTCTGCGGGTGAGCCTGTCGGTAGCGACGGTATGGCGGCTGCTGAAACGGCACGGCTGGTCCTGGCAGGCACCCGCCCGCAGAGCCCTTGAGCGTGACGAGCACGCGGTGGAACTGTGGAAGAAGGAGGTCTGGCCACGGGTAAAAGTCTCGCGGCGGCGTCCGGGGCCTGGATCGTCTTCGAGGACGAGGCCGGCTTCTCGATGACTCCGCCCCGGGCCCGCACCTGGAGCCGATGCGGGCAGACCCCAGTCGTCCGCGTCCGCGACCGTTCCCGCCGCCGGACCTCGGTCGCCGCGCTGTGCTGCTACAAACCCGGCGAGAAGAGCCGCCTCATTCACCGTCCCCGCAACCATCTCCTGCTCAAGGGCGCCCGCAGGAGCTTCTCCTGGCAGGACTACCGCGACCTCCTGGTCCGCGCGCACATCCAGCTCGACGGCCCCATCGTGGTGGTTTGGGACAATCTCAACACCCACCTCGCCACCGGGCTGAAGCGGTACGAGGCGGAGCACGACTGGCTCACCACTATCCGCCTCCCGGCATACGCACCAGACCTGAACCCGGTCGAGGCCGTCTGGTCACTCGTGCGCAGAGCGACGGCCAACACCGCCTTCGGCACACCCGACGACCTCGACCGCACACTCCGCCGCGAGCTACGCAGAATCCAACTCCGGCCCCACCTGGTCGACAGCTGCCTCACCGCCACCGGTCTGGCCATCAACCCACCGACCCCACCCTGAAATCTTCAGTAACCCCGACCAGCCGCAGGCCCAGCACCACGCTGCGAACCCTGCGTGAGCGGCGCCCCGGACCTGCTCGGGTCCGGGGCGCCGCTGTGTCTGTCGCATGGTGCGCCACGGTGCAGGTGCGAGAGGGCTGCGCCGGTGAACCGGGCGCCCGCCTTGCTGCCCCCGGCTAGTACCGGTGTCCAAGGGCGGGGGGTGTCGCCCGGCGGGGCCGCCCCGGGCGGGGCGGGGCGTGCAGGACACCTGGTCGCCCGGCAGCTGCTCGCCGTGACGCACAGCTCCGTGGTCTGCTAGCCGCAGGGTGAACAGTCCTGCGGCGATCCCTCGCCCGGGCACGGTTCGGCCGGTCGGCGGCAAGGGCCCGGGGCTGCTCGAAGGGCCAACCCGGGAACGGGGCGTGCGGACGCTACCGTCCGGTGTAGGTGAACTCGTCGGCCGGGCTGGTGGGAGAGGTGGCCTTGCCGACCGTCACGGTGACGTTCACCGTCTGGTGGTCGTCGAGCTGACCGGGCGCGGTTGCGGTGATCTGCCCGGTGGAGACGAACTTGACCGAATCGGATGCCTTGTCCTTGAAGTGCACGGTGGCGCCATCTGCGAAGCCCGAGCCGCTGATGGTGAGCGGGGTGCCGACTTGTCCGCTGGTCGGGCTGACGGCACTGACCACCACAGGTGCGGGTCCGCCATAGGCGAACTGCCCCATCGCGACGGCCGGGGAGGTGCCGAGGGTGTTGGTGACGCGGACGTGGACGACGCCGGTTCCGTCGGGGACCTTGGCGGTGATCCTGCTGTCGGAGTCGATGTTGCGCGTGGGGCAGGCGAAGCGGCCGAAGTCGACCATGCTGTCCTTACTGAAACCGGTGCCGTTGATGGTCACCGTGGCGCCTGGTTCGCCGAAGGTGGGGGTCACGGCGGTCACCACCGGTGCGGAAGGGACGGCAGGCGCTCCCACCAGGTCCAGGTAGGTGGAGTTGGCGTGCTGGAAGGCGACCTGGCCGAGGAAGTCCTGGGTGGTCTTGTTGACCAGGTTCTTGGCAAGGCTCGTGTAGCTGGTGTTCATCGGGTAGAGCGTGCCGGGCTGGACGTAGACGTTGCCCTTGGTGCGCTTGGAGAGCGCCCCGATGAGCAGCTTCACTTCTTCGGTTGCCTGCGGTCCCGGGCTGGGGTACCAGCCGGCGGCGGTCTCGAGATCGGCCCACGCGTGCGGTACCAGGTCGTAGGCGTTGTTGTGGCGCTCGTCGATGACCCACGGCACGGAGTCGAAGTAGTCGACGAAGCTTTGTACGCCGGCGGTGGGAGCGGCATAGGTGATCACCGCGAACTTCGGCTGTTTCGGCCAGGTCTGTGCCTGCAGGTACGGCGCGAGCATGGTGGCGATGCAACCGCCCAGGCTGTGACCGGTCAGATAGACGGTCGGCTGCGGCGAGGAGGGCGCCGAGTTGAGTGCGGCGGTGAGCGCCTGAGCGAGCGTGACGTTCGGGGAGGGGGAGGCGATCGAGCGGGCGTTGACAACCCGTTCGAACGCATCCATCGCCCCCTTGGAAACGGCGATGGGCTTCGGCGATCCGCTTTCGGGGAACGGGACGACTGTGCCGACATCGAGGTCCTCGAGGATGTCGGTCAGATCGGCGTCCGTTCCGCGAGCGACCACGGCGAACTCGTTCGAGCCGTTGGTGCTCCGTGCGATGTAGGCCATATTCGCGTTGGCCTCGCTCAGGGCCAGCCACACCAGCCTCCACGCGCCCTGCGTCGCAAGGCTGGGATCGCTCAGTTGCGCGTTGATGCCGGTGATGATTCGTTCGGTCTGTTGTTGCGGGGATTCCCCGGACGGACGCGGGGTGGCCCCGGTGGCTGCAAGGGCAGCCAGGGTCATGGTCACCTGGGCGGTTGTCGGATCGGGTGCCATCGTCGTTCCTGCTCCTCGGATGTTTTGCCGGTGCGGAGGCGGGGCGGCCCTTCGGGGGCATCAGGGCAGATCTGTGCCGAACCGGCCGGCAGAGTGGATCGCACACAATCAGACCTCCCCTCTGCGTTGTCCGATGCTTTCTCTGCCTGCAGGTTGGCCAGGTTCACCTTGTTGGCCGTTCGGCGCACGTGTGTGCGGTTCGCCGAACCAGGTGCGCAGCGCGGTCGCCAGAGCTGCGGTGTCTGCGGGCAGGCCCGGGGCGGCGGCCCAGGCGACGATGCCGTCGGGGCGGATGACCGCGGCCGAGAGATCGCCGCGGTCGGCAGGGGCGGCCGCCACGGTCGACAGGCGCTCCCGCTATCCGGCCGCATCCTCGAAGTGCGGGCACAGGTCTCCCCAGTGATCACAGAACGTCGCAACTGCATGATCACCGAGACCTGCGCCCGTACTGTTGCCGACGTCCCCGACCGCGCCTATCCGCGCGACCTCTTAGACCGTGTCCTATGTGGTGAGGCGTCGTTGACCTCTGGTCGTTGACCTCTGTATGGGGCGGGGTACTTGGAGTTGGATTGTTCCGGACGGGTTGTGGGAGATCGCGGAGCCGCTGATCCCACCGTCAAAGGTGCGGTCGCAGGGCGGCGGGACGCAGGACACGCCTGATGAGACGCTGTTCGCGGCCGTCATCTACGTGCTGGTCAGCGGGTGCGCTTGGCGGGCTCTGCCGCCCTGTTTCGGGATATCGAAGTCGACGGCACACCGCCGGTTCCTGATCTGGTCGAGGGCCGGAGTCTGGGGCCGACTGCACGAAGAGATCCTGCACCGCCTCGACGACGCCGGCCTCCTCGACCTCTCCCGCGCCGTCCTCGACTCCGCCCACGTCCGGGCTAAAAAGGGGGCGAACTCACAGGTCCGAGTCCCGTGGACCGGGGCAAGCCGGGTTCCAGGATGCACGTCCTGTCGGACGCGAACGGACTGCCCCTCATCGTCGGCATCTCCGCGGCCAACACCCACGACAGCCTCGGGCTGAAGCCCATGATCATGGGTCACCAAACGAGACACGACCCCCACCGCGGCCGCCACTTCAAGCCTCAGCGCCTGCACGCCGACAAGGCCTACGACGTTCCCCACCTGCGTAAATGGTTACGCGGCAAGCGGATCGGTGTCCGCGTTGCCCGCAAGGGTGTCGAGTCGTCGGAACGGCTCGGCCGGCGCAGGTGGGTGATCGAGCGGACCATGTCCTGACCGGCTACCGCCGGCTCAACCACCGCTACGAACGCCATCCCCGCAACTACCTGGCCTTCCTCGGCCTTGCCGCCACCCTCTGCTGCTACAAACGCCTCGTCCGCCTCACCACATAGGACACGGTCTTAGAAACACCTCGGTGCTTGCCTCGGGACCATGGCGTGCTGTGCACAACGAGGGGACCTGGGTGCTGCCGCCCGAAGGCCACTGTCGACCTGTACGCGGCGATCAAGGCTCTCGCGGCGGAGGCCGCCGCAGCGAACGAGGCCTGCTGCAAGGCCCGGGGCTGTACCGTGCTGCGGTTTTCGTACTCGGCGCATTGGTGGCGGGTGCTCGCGCCGCCGCTGAAGGCACTGACAGTGCTGGTCCTCAGAGCGCAGACACGGCCGCAGTAGCCGAGGCGAAGATGGCTGAGGACGAACGGCGTGCGGCCTTGACCTCGGTGCCGGCCCGGGCGGCATCCTTCGCCGCGGCGGCCGCCCCGCACCACTGAAAATGTGCTTTTACATCCTCGCTGTTGTGTGTGTTGCGCACGCGGTCGTATTCCCCGCGAATCCGGAGGCGGGCGGTACCGTTCGTCGGCGCGCAAGGCGACTTGCGCGCCGCGGGCGTGCAGCGGCCCGGACCGAACACGCCATTGTGATGATCCATTCACCCTACGTAGCGTGGTCGAGCGGAACGACCGGTCTTCGGATCGGGAATCCGCCGCATGCGCATGCACACCGCAATCCTCGAAGCGAAAAGGAGTTCGACCATGACGTATGAGCGCCCCACCCTCACCAAGGCCGGCAGCTTCCGCAAGGTGACCGGGATCAAGAACACGGGGCCCAAGGACGTCCTCGGCGGCAAGCAGCTCCTCTGAGGTGAGGGTCCGGCCGCGCCGCTGAACTGCCGGCCGGGCCACCGGGTGGCGGCCCCCAGCCGCCACCCGGCCACCTTGCTTCCCGTACATCGCCGACCGAAGGCAGTAGTCGTGGAAGACTCCCTGTCACTCCAGGCCCTGCCCGCCTGGTTCGCCGTCCTGCCCGACACCGACGCGGCCGCCGCTGTCGCCGCCAAAGCGCTCACCCATGCCGTCCAGGGTCTGCGCCACCGATCCGGGCGCCCCTGGCTGGTGGGGCGCTGGGCACCCTCGAGCATGGTGGTGGGCGAGTGCGGAGGGACCCGTCTCGCCGTGCTCGGCGAACACTCCGTCACCGCCGAAGCGGCCCGACGCGCAGCCGCAGCCGCCGAAAGCACGTCCCTGTCGGCGCTCGACCGCATCAGCGCCACCTGGGTCGGCAGCCTCCACCTCGTGGCCAGCCGCGGTGGGCGGGTCCGGGTCCAGGGCGGCGTCGTAGGCATGAAGCGGGTGTTCTTCACCGATGCCACCTTCCCGGCGGCCGGCGGCGTCGGCCTGGCCTCCGACCGGGCAGACGTACTCGCCGAACTGATCGGCGCCGAACTCGACGAGCGCAGGCTCGCCCTGGAACTGCTCACCCTGGGCGTGCCGCACCCGCTGTCGGGCTCCCCGATGTGGAAGGGCGTACACGCCCAGAGCGGCGGCCACTACCTGACGCTCGACTCCGACGGACGGGCCGAGGAGACCCGCTGGTGGTCGCCCCCCAGTCCGCACCTGACCCTGGCCGAAGGTGCCGGGCGCTTCCGAGAGGCGCTGACCGCCGCCGTCGCCACGCGCACGCGCGGGCGCGAGCTGGTGACGGCCGACCTGGGCGGGCTCGACTCCACCGCCGTGTGCTGCGCCGCCGCCCGCGGGGACGCGAAGGTCGCCGCGTACACCGCTGCCATCCACGACGAACTCGGCGACGACGTGTACTGGGCCCGCCGGACCATCAGGGCACTGGGGACGATCGAGCACCATATCGTCCCCGCGCCCGACCTGGCCATGACCTTCGACGGGATCGACACCCTCGACGACCTCCTGGACACCCCCAGCATCCTCACGGTCGACCGCAACCGTCGCATGCACATCATCGCCCTGGCAGCCGCCCGCGGATCGAGCCTGCACCTGACCGGCCTGGGGGGCGACGAACTCCTCGCCGGAGCGCCCGCCCGCCTGCACGCGCTGATGGGCACGCATCCCCTCACCGCTCTGCGGGACCTGCGCGGATACACCGCGAAGTACCAGTGGTCCCGGCGGCGCGTACTGCGCCAGCTCCTGGACCGCCGCTCCTATCGCGCCTGGCTCGGCAGAGTCGCCCGCGACCTGAACGCGCCCCCGGCCCCGGCGGACGAACCGCTGCTCGACTGGTCTGCGCCGCCGCGCATGCCGGGCTGGGCCACGCCCGAGGCCGTTGAGGCGGTACGCGAGCTGCTCCGCGCCCACCTCCCGGAAACCGAGCCCCGTGGCCGCGGGCACGGCGAGCACCGGGAGATGGCCGCGATGGACGGCATCTCCCAATGGACCCGGCACATCGGCCAAATGGCCGCCCCACTGGGCATCACGGTGGCAGCCCCGTACTACGACGACCGGGTGATCGAGGCGGCCCTCGCCATCCGGCCGCAGGAGCGGATCACGCCCTGGCAGTACAAGCCGCTGATCGTCGCAGCCATGCGCGGCATCGTCCCCGAGGCCAGCCGCACCCGCGGCACCAAGGCCAACGCCACCTTCGAGGAGGAGGCGGGGCTGCGCCGCCACCGCGCCCGCCTGCTGGCGCTGTGCGAGGAGTCGCGCCTCGCCCGGCTGGGCCTCGTCGACGTGAAGGTCCTGCGCGAGTGGTGCCGCCGGGCCCTGTCGGCCGAGACGGAGAGCTACTTGCTGCACCCGACCGTGGCCTGCGAAGTATGGCTGCGCTCCCGGGAGATGACACCGTCCCGGACACGGCCCCTGACGGAACGGGAAAGGTGAGCCCATGTGTACGTTGAAGCCCGGGGTGCTACTGACCGAGACCGAGTACGGCATGGCCCTGCTCGATCAGAAGAGCGCCGAGTACTGGACCCTCAACCCCACAGCGGCCGTCGTGCTCCGTGAGCTGCTGGCCGGCCACAGCGCCGAGCGGGCGGCGGCGGCCCTCGTCGAACGGTACGAGGACGTGGACACCGAAGTGGCCGCACAGGACGTCGTGAGCATCGTCGAAGACCTCCGCTCCGCAGGGCTCATCACGCCGTAGCCGGCCCCGGCCGCCGACCGCCCCGGAGAAGGGATACGCAGATGTCGACCCCGGAAGCCATTCCCTACCGCCCTCGCTCGGTCCCCCTGGCCCGCCGCCTCGGGGCGCGCATAGTGATCGGCGGTGCCCATGTGCTGGCGACCCTGCCGCCCCAGCGGATCCGGGCCGTGCTGGCCCGGCTCCGCCGCGGAGCCCGGCCCGCCACGTTGGCCGAGGCGGAAGCGGCCCGGGAGACGGTACTCGCCGTGAGCCTGGCCGCGGGCGGGCACAAGGGCTGCCTGCCGCGGTCCCTGGCCACGGTTCTGCTGTGCCGCTGCCGCGGCCAGTGGCCCACCTGGTGCGTAGGGGTACGCACCCGCCCGCCGTTCGCCGCGCACGCCTGGGTGGAAGCCGAGGGCAAACCCGTCGGCGAGGGCACGCCGGCCGGGTACTTCCAGCGCTTCTTCACCGTGGAGTGAGCCCGTGACCACTGCTTCGCTCGCCCTCATCGGGCACCTCCGACCGCAACGCGGCCGCATGACGGTGGGTGTCCTGCTGGGTCTGCTCGGCAGCGTGATGGGCCTGGCCCAGCCCATGGCAGCCAAACAGGTGATGGACGACATGGGGCGAGGAGGCCCGGCATACGGCCCCGTGATCGCCCTCAGCGTGCTCGTGGCGGCGGGAGGGATCCTCGCCGGCCTCGGGCACTACGTGCTGGACCGGTCCGCGGAGACCATCGTCTGCACCGCCCGGCGCCGACTGACCGACCGTCTGCTGGCGCTGCGCGTACCGGTGGTGGAGCGCACCGAACCAGGTGACCTGATCTCCCGCGTCACCTCCGACACGGCGCTGCTGCGGCAAAGCGCTCCTCGGGCGGTGTCGGCCGCGGTCACCGGCACCCTGATCACCCTCGCGACGGTGATCACGATGGGCCTGCTCGACGCCGTCCTGCTCGGCGTCACGCTCGGCGTGATGGCGTTCGTCGGCATCGTCGTCGCTGTCGTGGCCCCACGGATTGGCCGGGCGACCCGGCATACGCAGGAGGCGGTCGGCCACATGGGCGCCGCGCTGGAACGAGCCCTGGGCGCCTTCCGCACGATCAAGGCGTCGGGGGCCGAACAGCAGGAGGCACAAGCCCTGTACCGGGCGGCCGAGCACGCCCGGCGAACCGGTGTCCGCGCTGCCGCCTGGGACGCGGTGTCCGCGACCCTGTCGGCGGTCGTCGTGCAGGTCTGCTTCCTGGTCGTGCTGGGAGTGGGGGGCGCGCGCGTCACCTCCGGCGCCATCAGCGTCTCCACCCTGGTCGCCTTTCTCCTCTACCTCTTCGCGCTCGCTCCCCGGATCGGCCAGCTGGTGGAAGGCGTCGGCCAGTTCCAGATCGGTTCGGCCGCCGCCGCCCGGATCCTGGAGGTCGAAAGCCTGGAGGTCGAGGACGCCCGCCGCGGAACAGAAGGCGGTGCGAGCCGGCCGAAGGCGGATCCGCTGCCCGCCCGCGTGGCCTTCCGCGATGTCCGCTTCGCCTACCGCCCCGGACTGCCCCAGGTCCACCACCGTGTCTCCTTCACCGTTCCCGGCGGAGGCCTGACCGCGTTCGTCGGGCCGTCCGGCACGGGCAAGACCACGGTCTTCTCCCTGATCGAACGCTTCTACGACCCGGACGCCGGCCAGGTACTGCTGGACGGGACGGACGTGCGGCAGTGGCCCCTGGCCGAACTCCGCGCAGCCATCGGATATGTAGAACAGGACACGCCCGTCCTCGCCGGTAGCCTGCGCGAGAACCTGACGCTGGGCGACGTCACTGCCACGGAGGAAGAGCTCCGTCACGCCCTGCGCCTCGTCCGCCTCGACGCGGTGACGGACCGCCTGCCCCGTGGCCTCGACACCGACGTCGGCCACCGTGGCAGCAGACTCTCGGGCGGCGAGCGCCAGCGCGTCGCGATTGCAAGGGCCCTGCTGCGCCGCCCGAGACTGCTGTTGCTGGACGAAGCCACCTCACAGCTCGACGCGGCCAACGAGGCGGCGCTGCGCGACACCATCACCGACATCGCCGGTCGCATCACCGTCCTCGTCGTCGCCCACCGCCTGTCCACGGTCACCAGAGCCGACCGCATCATCGTGATGGAGGCCGGCCACGTACGGGCGGTGGGCACCCACTCCGAACTCCTCGAAGCAGACACCCTCTACCACGAACTGGCCACCACCCAGCTGTTGAACGGCCGGTGAGCGACACCGGCCCGGAACAGTGGGTCCAACGGCTGTTCGACGCTCGCGACCAGGACGCCACTCCAACGCACGGGACGCGACCACCCTCGGTGACCTGGGCGAGGCGATGGAGTACTTCTACGAATCGGCGGGGCACCGTCCCTGCGGCAGCTCCAGGAACTGGCCGGCGGCACCCACCTGCTGCCCGTCAGCTCGGCCGCGCGGATCGTCAACCGGCAGGCGCTGCCGGCCAGCCGCCAGGCCGCCAGCTGTGCTTCGCCTTCCTGGTCGCCTGCGGCCCCCCTGACGGCATGGCCAATCGCTGGGTACGGGCCTTCGACCGGATCACGCGGTTCAACGCCCCGCTGAGCGACGTGGAGGCGGCACTGGCCATCATGAAGTGGCAGGTCCGGCAGCAGGCCGACCGGCGGTTCGAACCGCGCGTGCGCCTGTCCAGGGCCCGTCTTCGGCGGCCGGAAGCCGTACTGGAATCCGCCCGGGGCCAGGAACAGGTCGTGAGGCAGATCCTCCCGCGGCATTCGCGAGCGGCCTGACCGCAGCCGCGGAACCCCTTACTCCCGCCCGGCCTTGTTTCCCACGGCCGGCTTCGGAGTCCAGGGTGTGCTGGCTGACCACCTCGGACGGTGGTCAGCCAGCACTGCGGTCAGGACTGTGCCCACTCGACGCCGACGTCTGAGCGTGGCGGTGGTGAGGCCAGGTGCCCAGAACGCTCTGGGGGCAGCAGTACCGGCGGGCCGCCCACACAGGCCACACCGGCCCCCGCACGCCACCGGCTTCGCGAGGTCGAGCGCGGTGGCGTGCCGGACCGTGGTGCGGTGTTGCGCAGCTACCTGGAGCAGGTGTCGTTCAGTGCCGTGGCCTGCTCAGCGCAGCGCTGGGGGTGCGTGCTGGGCTGCATTCGACGATCTCTCGTGCAGCCTTCAGTTTGCTGGGGTGGTCGCCGATCAGCCTGGTGGTAATGAGTACTGCGATCATGATGGGGACGCCTTGGTCTTTCAGATGCTGCTGGACGGCGTCCATGTCGGTGCCTGCCGCGAGCAGGGCTCTGCATTCATCGATGCGATCGGCGGCCTGCGGCGCCAGCTCGGGGGACAGCCCACCGATTGAGGCGAGCAGCTCTTCTGCGGTGGGACTGGGCATGGTGAGGATCTTCCCAGAGGACCATCCACGGGTTCCACGCGGTTTCAGCTGCCTGACCTACTGTGCCCAGTCGATGTCGAGTTCGGCGAGGGCTGCGAGCTGTCCCGCACCGGCGGACGGCAGAGGCTTGCGAGCCCCTCCATATGGCAGCCCGCCCTTGAGGCCCAGCTCGGCCGGGTGCTGACGCATCTCGTCCGCTGTTCCACCCACTTGAGTGCGAGTGGTCGGCGGGTGAGGAGGAGAATGTGCGGCATGGCCGTGGTGAAAGACATCGATGTTCGCGGTATGCAGCACTGTGAGACGACGGCACTGGGCATGCTGCTGCGGCATGAGGGACTCGACTTGTCCGAACCCATGCTGTTCGGGCTCGGCTCCGGGTTGTCCTTCATCTACTGGGACAGCAAAAGCATGGGCTTCCCCTTTCTAGGTGGCCGGGTCAAGCCGTTCGAGCTCACCAGGAACCTGACTGCCATGCTCGGACTTGAGCTTCTGGTCGGGGAGACCACCTCCCTGCGCAAGGCGTGGCAGAACGTGGCGGCACCCATCGACGCCGGTCGGCCGGTCGGCCTTCAGCTCGACAGCTACCACCTGGACTACTTCAGCACCAAGGTGCATTTCGGCGGGCACGTCGTGGCCATGTACGGCTATGACGAACAGGACGCCTACCTACAGGACACCGACCCGCAGGGCGGAGCCGTCTCGACCAGTCTCGCCAGCCTGGCCAGGGCCAGGGCCGAGCGCGGCCCTATGACCGCCAAGAACCGCTCCTTCACCATCACGGCGCCCCGCGTCCTGACGCCACCCCAAGACCGGATCATCCCCGCGATCACGACCTGCGCCGACGCCTTCCTGCACCCGCCCATCGCGAACCTGGGCCACCGGGGCATCGCGAAGGCAGCCGAGCAAGTGCCGAAATGGCTGCAGCGCAGCGACAACCCGCTCAAGGACCTGCCGCAGGCCGCAGTCCTCATGGAGAGGGCCGGCACCGGCGGCGCCCTCTTCCGCAACCTCTACCGGGACTTCCTCGCCGAGTGCGCCCAGCTGATCTACAGCAACCACCTGCGCACTGGCCACGGCCTGTTCACCGAGGCCGCCGCCCTCTGGACAGAAGTGGCCGCACTCATCGCAGCAGCAGGCACATCCGGTGACGCCAACCATCTCGTGCGGGCCGGCTCCGTACTCAGTGACCTCGCGCGTATCGAGCACGATGCGATGCAGGCACTCACCATGCTCTAGGGAGTCGACGGCTGAAGAGGCGACCGATCCGAGCCGGGGCCCAGAGCAGGGTGCTGGAACTTTGCTACTGGACGGCGTTATATGGCCAAGTCGTCCCTGCGCTCGCGGGGACGCTCCACAGGCCGAAGCCATTGGCCGCGGCCTGGAGCGGTCGACCCCTTGCCTGCGGGGATGGTCCGGGTAGGGCGTGTATCGAAAGTATTTCCTAGGAGATCGTCAGGTTGCCTGGCTACGGTGCGGGCATGGTGAATTTCGTGCTGGTTGCAGGTGCACGGCTCGGGGCGTGGGCGTGGGGCGAGGTGGTGCCGTATCTGCGCGCGGCTGGCCACGGCGTCTATCCGTTGACGCTGTCCGGTCTCTCTGACAAGCAGGGTGTACCGGCGGGGCAAGCGACTCACGTCCAGGACATCGTTGCCGAGGTAGAACGCCAGGGTCTGCGTGACGTAGTCCTGGTGGGTCACAGCTACTCGGGCATCCCGGTAGGTCAGGCCGCGGAGCGGATCGGTGACCGACTGGCCCGCGTAATATTCGTCGCCTCAAGCGTTCCAGCTGACGGCGAGTCGTTTGTCTCCGCCTGGCCGGCCGGCGGGGCGGCAGCGGAGGCATCGATCGCCGAGAGCGGAGGGTTTTGGCCGCTCGCGCCAGCTGCTCATTACGACGGCGAGGGTCTCACCGATGAGCAGATCGCACGCCTCGTGCGTGGCTCGACGCCTCACCCAGGTGCCACGCTGACCGAGCCCGCTGTGCTGTCGGGGCCGCTCGGTGAACTTCCGGCGACATACATCTTGTGCGTGATGCCAGGGGCCGAGCCTGACGACGCCGAGCCCGACGAAGATGTGGCTGAGCTGCTGAACAGCAAGCGCTGGCGGCTGGTCAAGATGGACACTGGCCATTGGCCGATGTTCTCCCAGCCGCGCGAGCTGGCGCAGATTCTCCTCAATGCTGCCGTGGAGTGACAGCACCTCCATGCCTGCGGGCTGGTTTTGGACGCGCTTGATGTGTGCTGGTCACAGCCATTCGCCGATGGCCGCTATGAGGACGGTCGCCTCAACCGCCTCGAAAGGCACGGGCGATCGCCACCCGATTCGACAAACTCGCCGCCCGCTTCGAAAGCACCGTCCTTGTCGCCGCGATCGGAGAATGGCTGTGACGGACGGAGATGCCGATGCTGCCTGCTCGCGTCGGCCATACCCTCGCCGACGATCACAGCCAGCCGGCCCAGCCGAATGTCAAGAGGTAAGCGCGCTTGACTGCGGCCCACCCGCGGCGACCGCCACCGACAACCGCGATAAGGGCGACGGTGAACCAGAACGCAACCGCCCCGCCAACGATCAGAGCCCATACGGTGCCGCCAATGGCAGCGAACAAGACCACGATGAATACCGTTATGACAATCCCGGCATGGGCACCGCCAATGCTCACACGGAACATCTCGCGCATGACGCGGCGGTCCTCTGCGAGAACCTTCTCGTAAGCGTTCAGCTCTCGCCCTCGACCGTCCTGCTTCCCCATACCCCGCTCCACGAGTCCCCCTCAACCTGGCCAAGCCGAGTCCGGCAATCCCATGGACGCTCCAGCCCGCCAACCGGCAGCACAGCTCCTGCTCACCGCCGGCAACGACTGGGAGCGGCGTGCTCTGTACACCCAGCGGCTTGCGGACCTCACTGCCAGGAAGGGGGACACGTGGCTGCGGTCGTGGCAGACGGCTCGACCTGGTGACCCCGACGCGGCGCTGGTCCACGCACGGGCCCGGGTCATGTACGCCTGGAGGCTGCGCGGTGCACGGCTGGCGCGATACACCTCCCGAAAGCGGTTCGAATACTTCCACCAAGTGCTGATGAGCTCTCGCGAGGACATAGCCCGGGCCGCCGAGCTCAACCCGCAGGATCCCACCCCGCTCATCGCCGAGATCGGGACGGCGCTCGGCCTCGGCTACCCGAACCGCGAGATGCGCGCCCTGTGGGAGGAGATAATAACAGTGCGCGCACCTCATCACTACGAGGCGCACTACGTCGCTTTGCAGTACTGGTGCGCCAAGTGGCACGGCTCGAAGAAGCTGGCGCGCGAATTCGCCGAGACGGCCGCGTCGCAGGCCCCTCGGGGCAGCCTGATGGCTGCCCTGCCCCTTGTCGCGTGGTACGAGAACAATGACGAGGAGATGCCCCCCGGCGCGTACCGAAGCCCGAAGGTGCGGGCTCTGGTCGATGCCGCACTGGCGGATGCCGCGGCCGCGGGCGAACACGCGCGACTGCCCGAAGTACGCCACCTGCTCGCCCACTTCCTGGTCAAACAAGGCCGCTACCGGGCAGCAGTGGAACAGTTCCGTTCGGTGGACGGCCATCTGGACGCCCTGCCCTGGCACTACTGGCCCTGGAAGGGGCTCTGCTACCGGGCGACGCGCACCAAGGCCGCCCGGGGCGCGTTGATGGAGACGCTGCGCCGATAAGGGACGCCGAAAAGGCGCGCACAGGGGGGCGGGAGCTCGGACCGAGAGGCGTCGGCCACCTTCGGCTCGGGCAGACCCGGGCCATCAGGCGTCGGATGGGGGCCGGTGCCGCCGGTCGCCGCGTCACCCGGACCGGGGGCCGACGCTTGTGAGAGCTACCTCCATCACACCCATCACCGCGTGGGTGAGACCCAGGCGCTGCTGGCCTTCATGGCCCGACATCGGGCAGCGGGCGCACGCTTTGGAACGGGCCCCGGCAGCCGGACGGTACAGCCCGAAGACAGCCCAGCAGGGCGCCAGTCAGTGGCAGAGCCACGACCACAGGAACCCGCGTACGAGTATCGATGTCAGTGGCTGTCTGTAGCATCCGTGGCCAGGTTGGTGACCCGTCCACCTGCAGTGGGGAGGGACGGGGTCGTGAACGGGCTGCGAGGAGCGTGTGGCGATGGCGAACGGTAACAGGGCCGTCGGGCCGACGCTGGATTCCGACGACGAAGCTGCGCTGTTGCGGCCGTTGGCGTTCGCCGAAGGCGCGGGTCTGCCCCTTGCCCTGTGGGTGGTCCTGGCACGTGCCCTGTCGGGTCACCCGTGGACGGCTCAGGACGTGAGCATGTTCCGGGACCGGGCGGGCGAACTCCTGGTCGAGACGCAGACACCCGAGGGTGTGGCCTACCGGTTGCGTGCCCGGGGAGCTCGGTCGGGCGAGCGGCAGACGCAACGAGCGGTCACGAGCGCGTTGCTGGCCGAGGTGCCCCTTGACGGGGACAGCGGGCACCGCGACTGGCTGGCTGCCGCACCGTACATCGTCGACCATCTCGCCGCCCACGCCGCCGCGGCCGGTGCCCTGAACGAGATACTCGAGGACGCCGAGTACCTGGTGCACGCGGCCCCGCGGGGGCTGCTCCGCGCGCTCAACATCCCGGGCTCGTCCCAGGGGATGGTGCGGCGGAGTATTTACCGGGCATCCGTCCACGTCCATGCCACCGCAAGCCTGCCGGAAAGGCGGGACATCCTCGCCGTCGACGCCGCGCGCCACGGTGAGACCGGCCTCGCCCGGGAGCTGTCTCGCGGCCGCCCGTGGCGGCCGCGCTGGGCGACCGGCACGATGGTTCATCCGGCACTGCGCTTCACCAAGACGGGACTGGGCGTGGACGCCGCCGCGTGCACCGTCATCGACGGGCGTCCCCACGCGGTGACCGGCTGCTACGACGCGAACGTCCGCGTGTGGGACATGGTCGACGGAACCGAACGCCTTGTCATCACCGAGGACGACGGGGTCTACGCACTGGACTGCGTCGAGATCGACGGGCGTCCCCATGTCGTCACAGGAACCTGCTCCGGCAGCCTACGGGTGTGGGATCTGGATACCGGGGCCGAGCGGTTCGCCCTCGGAGGTCACAAGGGCTGGATACACGCGGTGGGCTGCACGGTGATCGACGGCCGGCCGCACGCCGTCACCGCGGGAGAGGACTGCCTGGTCCGGCTGTGGGACCTGGTCGACGGGTCGGAACGTGCGCGGATGCCCGGCCACACCGAGGAAGTACGAGCGGTGGCGTTCGCCGAGGTCGCCGGCCGCCCCGTGGCCGTGACCGGGGGCTATGACAACACGGTGAGGCTGTGGGACCTGGAGGACGGCGTCGAGCGGGCCGTGCTCACCGGTCACACGTCGGCCGTCTACTCGGTGGCCTGCACGGTGATCGACGGCATCCCCCACGCCATCACCGGGAGCGGCGGGGAGCACGCGGCACGGGTCTGGTGCCTGACCGACGGCTCGCAGCGCGCTGTGCTGGACGGGCACACCTCGTGGATAGCTGCCGTGAGCTGCTTCGACCTCGGAGGACGCCCCCACGTGTTGACCGCCGGCGGTGACTGCACGGTGCACGTGTGGGATCTGACCGAGGACACGGAGCGCGCCGTCCTGACCGGACACCACGGCTATGTGGACGCGCTGGCCACCACGGAGATCGACGGGCGCCCGTACGCTGTGAGCGGCGGCCATTCCGCGCCCCCGCGCGTATGGGACCTGGGTGACGCCGCCCTGCCCGCGGGACACAAGGGACACACCGGGACCGTGCAGGCCGTGGACGCCGTGGAGATCGACGGCCGTCCGCACGTCGTCACCGGAGGCGACACCACAATACGGGTCTGGGACCTGGCCGATGGGACGGAACGAGGCACCCTGCCCCACGGGCACCGTGTGGAGGCGCTGGCGTGCACAACGGTCCACGACAGCCCCTACGCTGCCGTCGGAGGCTGCTGCGGCGTCACCCGGGTCTGGGACCTCGCCGCAGGGTCCGGGCTTCGGGACCTTCCCGGACCCGACCGCCGGGTGGAGACCGTGGCGTGGGCGGATGTCAACGGCCGTCCCTACGTGGTCACCTCCGACCAGGACCGCACCATACGCGTGTGGGATCTGGACGAGGACGTGGAGCACCCGCTCCACAGCGACCGCACCCGGTCGGCGGTGCGGGCCATGGAGCCCGTCACCGTCGACGGCCGCCCCCACCTCCTCACGGGCAGCGATGACGCCGCACTGCGGCTGTGGAGGCTCACGGAGAAGGGCCGACGTGTCACCGCCACCGTCCACACAGGGCACCACTGGATACGGGCACTCGCCGGCACCGTCCTGGAGGGCCGTCCCCACGCGCTGACCGTGGGCGGGAACGACACCGCAGTACAAGTGTGGGATCTGACGGACGGCACCCTGCGGTCCACCCTGGCGGGACACCCGTCAGGAGTTCTCGCCGTGGCCTGCACCACGCGGGACGACCGTATCGACGCCATCACCTTGGACGGCAGCGGTACGGTCCACGTCTGGGATCTCGCGCCGGCCCGCCGCCGGGAGAAGGTCGCGCTGCCGACGCGGGCCCAGTGCATGACCGCCGTCGGCCAAAGCCTCGTCATCGGCATGGGCGACGACGTGGTCGTACTTGACCGCAATCGCTGAGGCAGGTGCACGGCCGGATCGGTCCGATGCACGCCACCGGCACCGACGGCAGCACGGTCGGACGTTCCAAGGCTTCGAGTCAGAGTTCCAGAAGCCGACAGCGCGCGAGGAGCTGTGGTCTACCGCCGGAATCCTCGCCGGGGGTCCCTGACGCTGCGGTTGTTGAACGGGTCGAACCAGGCGGCCTCCCGGAGGTTGCCCACGCCCATGAACTGGTTCGCGGGGTGAACGGACAGCGGCGCACCCTGGACAAGGCCGCTTTCCGGTTCGCGCTCACTGACCCCGGCCGGCTATCAAGATCTGAGCACCGACCAGATCGCTGGTGGAAGACGGGGCCGTTGCCGGCGTTGTGCTGGGTCACGTACTGGATCACTTTCATCTTGAGGGCGGCGCAGTGCCACCCAGAGCGGATGAGGGTGATCTGCTCGGGCCGCTCGCCCTCGGGCGGGATGGGCACGGCCAGCCCGTAGAAGACGAGATCGCGTGCGGCCGCGAAGAGCTCCGGACCTGGTCCCGGGACAGACGGGCCCACCAGTCCGACCCACCGCCAGTTAGAACGGCCTCTGACCAGCATCGATGGTCAGGGGGCTTCGGCTTGTCCGCTCCCTGACCGTGTTCCTTGAAATCCCAGAGGCGGGGCGATCGCCCGGATCGGCATCCGCTCGGCCCGATGCAGCTGGTGGACTCTGCCCAGGCCTCCACAAGGAACAGGTTTCCCTCCCGACCTTGATCACCAAGGCCATTGTTGAATGAAGATCACCAAGTGGGTCACTTTTGATGTGTTGTCAGAGGGGTCCGTGTTCAGCCGTCGCCGACATGTACAACGTGTCCGCTGGCCAGAGCTGACTGTGGCGGCTAAACCACGGATGTTGGGCAGCTCCGCCAGATAGGGGAACTGCACCAAACCAGCTCGCCCGCTCTTCTGCACCGCGGGTCGGATAGATCGGGCTGGTAGGGGCGTCGGGCGTGGCTCAGTGAGCAATCCCTGTGGAATGCATGTTCTGGGCGTGCGTTCGGCATATGCCCGCCCCTTGAATGCGCCGAAACATCACGCACCGTCCTCCGCCTCCCTTCCCGGTCTTTCGGCAGAGCGCCAGGGTGGTCGGACCCGACGTTGACTACCGGGCTCACAAAGCCCGCCCACACAGGAGGTTTGTGATGGCGCTGACACAGTGGACGAAGGCAATGGAGTGGCTGGCAGCCGCCGCCGACGATCCGCAAGCCTACGAGCGCGACTGCCGCCGCAGCGGCGCCGGTATCCATCTATTAGCTGCCGGACGTCTATGGGACGTGCTGATCGTTCCCGCGTGCCTGGGCCTGCGCGCGGCGGACGTGCTCGACGGCCTTCCTCGCGTCGGTCCCGGCCCTGTACTGCTGGACGGCCGGCGGCGTGAGGTCGGTTTCTTCCTGCCTCCCGAGCCTGGGGCCAACTGGGTCGGTGACGGCACCCGCCACATCACCCAGGGAGGATGGATTGCCGCCCCTGCCCCTCACTGCCGCTGGGGAGACCTGCGATGGCTTGTACCGCCCGACGGAAGCGGCGCCCTGACAACACCCCGGGCCATGGAGCTCGCCCTGCACCGGGCCACCCGAGAGCTCGACCGCTGCCATGGCACCCTCATCCACACTGGCCGGTCCCCCCACCGACGTGCCGACGGCACTTCCACGGCGATCGGCAGCACAGGCCGTCGGGACCGGTGACGAGCACAGTCAGGACTGGCAGCCAGTTCTTCCCCCGCCGGTCGTGGCGCCGGATGGGATTCCCGCACAGAGGCATTGGTTGCGGGGCCGCTGAATGGTGACGAGATCGGTGGAGCGGTCTTGGGCCAGCGTTCCCCCGGCATGGCCCACCACTCACTCCAGCTCTCTAAGATGCGCACCCGGGTGCGGCGGGGTGTACTGGCCGGCGGCCGTGAGCCCGGCCCGGTGTACCTCGATGTCGGGAGCGGTCCGTACGTGCCGTCGACCATGCACTGGTCGGCGTACGACGGCCGGGCCCGCCGCCCCCGAGCCGAGGCCCTCCGGGCGGTGTGCGCGCCCGGATGGCGCAGCGTCGCCCAGTACCCGCTGGCACCCGGGGCGTCGTACGGGCGGGCGTCAAGCACCTCACCGTCCGCGGGATCACTCGGTTTGAGTGCACCCGCCTCGTCGTCGGCTTCCCGGATCTGACCCGCCTGTCGCTGTCCGGGAACCTGGGCACGCTCACCTCGGCGGCAGCCCTGAACCAGTTGCCACAGCTGCAAGCGCTCACCATCACAGAGCTGTTTGGGATGGACGCGTCCGACTGTCTACTGCCCCGCCACGTCCCCGAGCTGGAGGAGGTGTCGCTATACGGCATCCCGGCCGACTACGCGGCCGCGATGCGCAAAGCCTGGCGTCTCCAGGTGCGGCACGGAGTGGAGCTCGACGTCCGCGGTGCCCGTAAGCCGGAATGGGTCGCTGCCAACAGAGCCAATCCGCTCCGCGACTGGGACGGCCGCGAGCACATACCCCGCACCGCTTACCGCAAGGCCGTTGCCCAGTACAAGGCCACCCGGGATGCCTTCCGTACCGAGATCACCGGAGGCGACCACCATGGCAACATCGCGGAGATCGGGCGCGCATTCGGAGCCGCCTTCAACGCGCTGGACAGCCGCTCACCCTTCATCGAGACCGTGGAACGTGAGGAGCTGTTCAACGCCCTGGCCTTCCTGGCGGACGAAGCGCAGACAGCCGCCGGCCGCGACCTGACAGCCGCACGCACGGCACTGATCGAATGCGTGAACTCCATCCGCGACTGGTAACCGCCGCCCGTCCACGAGCAACGCTCATGACCTGTGGCGCGTCGCTTTGGTCCGGGCGGCGCCGGCTTCGAACGTGGCCGGCACGTCGAACGGCATGACACGGTGGCCGCATGAACCTGCCCCCGACCCTCCTCGCCGACCTGAATGCCCCCAACGCCCGGGATCGCGACGCTGCCGCCGAGCAGCTCAGCGACATCTTGCGTTGGCCCAACCTGACGCAGCACGAGGCGGAAACCGCCGTCGCACACTTGCTCACCCTCACGATCGAGGACCCAGACGACGCCGTCCGCGAGAGCGCCCTCAACGCCATCGGCAACGCCTTCGAACGCAGAGACCTGCCGCTCCACCTGGTCGCCGGGCTGGCACCGTGCCTCCACACGATGACTGCACCCCTCCTAGAGCACGCCCTCGACATTCTCGGATCCACCCGTGACCCCGACGCCCACCCGATAATCGAGCCCTACCTACAACACCCCGTGGACTACGTCCGCGAAGCCGCCGTCATGGCGCTCGCAGAACTGCCCGACCAGAACACTCCCGCGGTGACGGACCACAACTCTTGACAGTTCCTCACCATCCACTGGCGCTGGCTGGCTGCGACTGATGCCGTTCAAATCAGCTCGCCTTGACTAGTGCAGAGAAGTCAGCTGCCGATATGGGGTCGGTGGGAATCCGCATCCACGCGCCATACATGCCTGGCCGGGGGAGGCTTTCGGGTACCAGGCCCGGAGCGCCGGTAAGGAGGCCATCCCCGAATGGTTCTCACCCCGCCGTGGAGCAACAGCTGAACCGTGCGCAGGCCAGGACCGGTAGCGTGAGTCGGCGGAACGGCTGACAACGACGGGCGGGATGACGCTGCCGCAGGCGGCGGTCGTCCGCGTGGTGCTCGTCCTGACCGTCGTGATGCGGCTGTACGGGCAGATGCCGATGACGGAGATCTTCCAACGGCGCCGCCACGATCAGCGTGCTGATCACGGTCACCGTCTCTCCGGGCGGCCGCGGCAAGGTGGCGGCCGTCCGCGGCTTCGTCCAGCCCGGCCGGTAGAAGGGGGCTCGGGATGGGACGTCCGCGCCCCGAGTCGACGATCATGAACTTCGATCGATGTACGACGGAGGGAATGGGGCCATGGGGAACCTGGAGATGAGCACCGGCGACATGCGGGACGTGATCCGGCTGCTGACGGCGGTGGAGCGGACGCCCGAACAGGACCGCATCCTCGGCACTGCGCGGGAGCAGTGTGCGCGGATCGACGCCCGCTTCGAAGACCACGGCATGACGCTGGGCGTGCCGGTCGCCCAGGCACTGGAGGAACTGCTGGCCGGCAGTCCCAGCGCGGACATGGAGCCCGGCTACAGGTACGCCTTCCAGGCGCTGGTGGCGGTGAACTTCTCCGACACGTACGACCTCGGCTACTGGCGGCGGCCCTCCTGGTTCCATACGGTCGACGAGGAGATGACCCACCACGGGGTCCCGGCCGACCTGGCGCCCGCCGCGCTCCTGTTCGCAGGCCCGCCGATCCGCCTCCCGCACCCGGGCGACGCCCTTCCGTGCATGGGCACCTTCCCGGCCTCCCGGGCCGCTGAACTGGTCCGGGCGTACGAGGAGGTCCTGGACCGGCTCGACCCCGAGGTGCGCGAGACGGCGGGGGTGCTGCTGGAACCCATGCGGGTCGAGGCCGACGAGTGGGAGAGAACGAAGAAGGCGGGACGGACCGAGGACACCATCTTCTTCTGGCTCCACTGAGCGACAGGATCCATGCCTCGCCTCCTGAAACGGGCGCGGGTCGGTGGTCGGATCGTCGATCGACCGCCGGCCCGGAGCATGGCCGCACACGCCCTTCAGGGCGCCTGACGGGGAGTGTGGCAGCCGGGGCCGTACGCGCGCGAGAGGCCCCGATAAGCGGTCGGCCCTTCTGCGAATGGGTGCGATGGGGCACTGGATGGGCGTCAGCCGCCAGAGCGGGGTGGCCTCCCGGCCCACACGGCGCTGAGGTAGTGAGCATGGCTGTCACGGAGTGGCCCAGCTGCTGCCGTCAGGTGCCAATCGGGAAGAGGGCTGGCTGCCATGGGCCTCCCGGTTCACATGCACCGCTCTCCCGCCACGCGGTCACACGGCCCTCCGCGGTCGGGCAGAGTGCCACCACGACGGACGACGAGAAGACCGCCCTGCACACGACGGCGGCCGGCCCGGCGACGGCGCTGCGCCCGGGACGGGGCCGTGAGGAAGGACGCGCAGCTGGTGGGGGACGTCGATGACGCCCTGGACCGCGCGGACCGCGAAGGGTTCACGCGCGAGCCGCCCAAGACCCTGAAGTGGCGGATCAACTTCCTGATGCGCCGGCTCAAGACAACAGCCACGAAGCCTTCAGCCGGTATCTCGCGTTCGGGACCGCGCAGTCCTGACCTTGCCCGCTTCTCGGGCCCGTTCCTGGCCCACCCCGCCTACCGAACCGCCACCGCCGACGGCGACACCCTCACGGTCCAGCCGGCCACCGGCCGCCGCTACACCCTGGCCCTCAGCCCCGCCGCCTGACCCGGTCGGCACGCCACGGGCCGGGACCGGCATCGCTACTGCCCCTGTCAGGGCCCCGGCCCTCGTGCCGTTACTCACCCCGGCCGCCGAGATGCTCGGCACCACCCAGGGCTTCCTGCACGCCATCGGAGAGGCCCGCCTGACCACCGGCTACGCCGGGGTGCTCGGCCGGCAGGCCGACTCTCCTGTGGAGAGGTGACGTGGAGGCGGCCGGATCGTTTCAGCTGGCGTGAATGATGCATTCCGATTTCTCGTTCCGGGCTTCCGCCGTCCGGTCCGCACCAGCATGCCGGGCTGGGCCCAAGCGTCCGCGGTGGCAGTCGTGGCGCGTCCGCGGGAGGGGCGCCGGGCGAGGGGCGGTCGTTCTGCTGGTGTCGCTCCTGCCGCCAACCTCTCTACGTCACCAGTTCCCTCGCGCCGGCCGGCTGGGACTGGGAGATCGACCATCAGCAGCCCGGCGACTGCGCCAACGGGCACCTCATGCCCCTGACCGGCACCGTCACCGTCCCTGAAGACCTGCCCAACGCACCCCGTGTGCTGCTCGTCCTCGGATCCTGACCCCGAACCGCCGGCGTCCAAGGCAGGCATACCCGTCACCCCGTTGCGGGTCTCCTGGTGACGGTCGGGATACGGGCCGCCACGGCGCCCGGCGTGGGGTCGTTGGGCGGCTTATGGACCACAGGAACGTTCCAGCGCAGAGAAGTTTCGCCGACGTGCGGGCGGGCGGCGGGTGGGCGTCGGATTCTCCGATCTACGACGCCCTCAAGCGGCAGTGGCGCCAGGAAGGCCGGGAGGTTCCCGGCGGCGAAGGAATCGCGCCAAAAGGAAGGCACCGGTCGGCAGGCGCAGACCTGTTCCACCGCGGCTGACCGTACCGGCGGTGCCGCCGGTACGGCCGAAGATCCGAACCAATACCGGGAATCAGGCCGCGACGAGCTCCTGCTCGCGGTCCGGCGTTTTGACCTTGGGCTTCTTGTTCGGCAGCGAGAGCCGGAAGACCTTGTGCCACGCGGAGAACACCTGCTTGGGCAGCGGGCCGGTGACGTACTCCAGCTCGTACTTCTCGAACAGCGCGCGCACCTTCACCGCGACCTCGGCGTACCGGTTGCTCGGCAGGTCCGGGAACAGGTGGTGCTCGATCTGGTGCGACAGGTTGCCGGTCATGAAGTGCATGGCCCTGCTGCCGCTGATGTTCGCCGAGCCCATCATCTGGCGCAGGTACCACTGGCCGCGCGTTTCGTCCTTGATCGACCGGCGCTCGAAGACCTGTACGCCCTCGGGGAAGTGCCCGCACATGATCACCGAGTGGGACCAGATGTTGCGGACCAGGTTCGCGGTGAACGTGGCGGCGAGCGTGGTGAGGAACGACGGACCCGACAGCAGCGGGTGGATCACGTAGTCCTTGAGCACCTGCTTGCGGATCTTGCGGCCCACGGCCCTGGCCCGCGCGCGGAACTCCGGGTTCTTGCGGCGGCGCTTGTGCAGGTTCTTGGCGAGCTCCAGGTCGTACGCTGCGATGCCGTACTCGAAGAAGCAGGCGTTGATGAAGTTCCACAGCGGCTGGCCGAGGTGGAACGGGTGCCACCTCTGGTCCTCGTCGACGCGCATGATGCCGTAGCCGAGGTCGTTGTCCTTGCCGATCACGTTGGTGTACGTGTGGTGCAGCTCGTTGTGCGAGTGCTTCCACTGCTCGGACGGCGAGACGTGATCCCACTCCCAGGTGGTGGAGTGAATCTTCGGGTCTCGCATCCAGTCCCACTGGCCGTGCAGGACGTTGTGGCCGATCTCCATGTTGTCCATGATCTTCGCCACGGACAGACCGGCGGTGCCGAGCAGCCACGCGGGCGGGAAGAACGAGAACAGCAGCACGCCCCTGCTGACCAGCTCGAGCTTGCGCTGCGCCGAGATGACCTTACGGATGTAGGCGGCGTCTTCCTCGCCGCGGCCGGCGATCACCTCGTCGCGGATCGCGTCCAGCTCGCGGCCGAGCTCCTCGATCTGTTCCGCGGTCAGGTGGGCGGTGGGGTCGATGGCGGTCAAGGTGCTCCTACCGTTCGATGTCGCAGGGGCCCGCCGCGGCGGACACGCAGGTCTGGATGAGGACGCCCGGCTCGGCCTCGGTGATCTCGCCGGTGCGCAGGTCTCGGACGGCGCCCGACTTGAGCGGCGTGACGCAGCCGAAGCAGATGCCCATGCGGCACCCGGAGGGCATGAGCACGCCGGCCTCCTCGCCGATGTCCAGCAACGGCGTGGCGCCGTCCGCGTCGACGGTCTTGCCGGTGGCGCTGAACGTGACCTCGCCGCCGTCGCCGTCGCTGGCGACGACGATGCCGGGGCGGAAGCGTTCGGTGTGCAGGCGTTCTTGTACGCCGTGTTCGGTCCAGTGCTCTTCGGCGGCGTCGAGCAGGCCCGCGGGCCCGCAGGCCCAGGTCTCGCGTTCGGCCCAGTCGGGCACGAGTTCGTCGAGACGGGCGATGTCGAGCGTGCCGTCCGTGTCGGTGTGCACCTCGGTGAGCCGCAGCTTGTCGTCCGCCACCAGGTCGTGCAGTTCGCTGCGGAAGATCACGTCCTGCGGCTGTGGCGCGCAGTGGACCATGACGACGTCGTCGAACTCGATGTCGCGCAGCATGCCCATCACGGGCGTGATGCCGCTGCCTGCCGTCAGGTACAGCACCTTGGCGGGCTTGGCCTGCGGCAGCACGAAGTCACCGGTCGGCTGGTCGAGCTGGATCAGCGTGCCCGGCTTCGCCCTGCGGACCAGGTGGTTGCTGACCTTGCCGTCCGGGATCGCCTTCACGGTGACCGTGACGCAGCCGTCCTGGCGGTTTGTCGGCGAGGTGATGGAGTAGGCACGCCACAGGCGCACCCCGTCGACGTCGACCCCGATCCGCACGTACTGACCTGCTGTGTGGCCACGCCAGCCCCGTCCCGGCCTGATCACGATGGTCGCGGCGTCCCCCGTCTCGGGGTGCACGGCCTCGATGCGCCCACGCAGGTCAGCGCCCGCACGCAGCGGGCTGACCAGGTCGAGGTAGTCCGACGGCAGCAGCGGCGTCGTGACCATCTCCAGCAGTTTCCACGCCCTACTGCGGAGGGCTGCACTCGTCATGACTCCAGCTTGATGCGCCTCAGGACGTAAAGTCCTGTCCGCAGGACGTAAATCTGGTCGGCCGAATTGTTCGCAAGGAACAAAAACATGAGCCATGCAATCCGGAGGGCCACCGAGCTGGCCCTGGATGAGACGACGGTCACAGCACTTCGGGCCGCGCTGAAGACCACCGCCGACGAGGTCGTCCAGGCGATCATCGACGAGGTCCCGTCCTACGCCAACGCCCTTTCGGGCCGCATGGGCGCAACCATCCGCCGAGCCGTCCGCACCGCCCTGGGGCACTACCTGGACCTCGCGAGCGGAAACGCCACGGGCGGCGACGGCGACGACGCAGCCTACGAGCTGGGCCGCGGCGAGGTGCGCGACGGCCGTTCGATGGACGCCCTGCTCAGCGCCTACCGCGTCGGCGCCCGTGTGGCCTGGCGATGCCTGGCAGCGGGTGCCGTACCCGCAGGTCTGCCCGCCGCCGAGGTCGCCAAGTTCGCCGAGCTGACCTTCGCCTACATCGACGAGCTCTCCGCCGCGAGCGCCGCGGGCCACGCCGACGAACTGGCCGCCCGGGGCAGGGCCCACGAGCGCCACCTGGAACACCTGGCCCGCGATCTCCTCGCCGGCGCGAGCACGGACGTGCTGCTTGCCTCTGTTCAACGGGCCGGGTGGCAGCCTCCGGTTTCGCTGACCGCGGTCCTGCTGCCCGCCGCCCAGGCCCGGCCTGCCTACCGCGCGCTCGACCCGAGCACCCTCGTCCTCGACGATCTGCCGGATGCCACCGGTGCGCTGCTCGTCCCCAATGCCGACCGATCACATCTCTTGCGGCTCCTGACCGACCGCACCGCCGTGGTCGGCCCGGCCCGGCCATGGACTCGTGCGTCCGCCTCGTACGCACGAGCCGTACGCGCGCGCTCCCTCTCCTCCGATATTCGCGACACCGAGGACCACCTGCCCGAGTTGGTGCTGAGCGCCGACGCGGATGCGTTCGCAGACCTGCGCGCCCGAGCGCTCGCACCGTTGCGGACCTTGCCTGTCGCGACGGCACGGCGGCTGGAGGAGACGTTGCGGGCGTGGCTGCTGCACCAGGGCAGGCGGGACGAGGTGGCGGCGGCGTTGTTCGTCCATCCCCAGACGGTCCGGTACCGGATGTCGCAGCTGCGGGAGCTGTTTCCGGATCTCGCATCGCCACACCGGGTCCTTGAACTGACGCTGGCGGTCGGTCTTCGGGCCAGCTGACGCGTACTTCGACCGTCCACGACCGCGTCCGCGAGCAGTCCAGGAATCGTGCCCCGTTCCCGGCGGCACAGCAGGCCCGGGCGAACGGCGCCGCGTACCGCGCGAGCAAGCGGGCGGTGCGGGGCCTGGTGGAGGCGGACGGGCCCCGGTCGCGGTGGACGGCCGGAGCACCGCGGGGCGCGCGATGGTCCGGCCGGGCGGCGCCTGGGACCCGGCCAACCGTCGGGGCGGGGCCGTACGCGGTTTCAGAGTCCTTGAGCGGCCCGGAGACGGTCGATCTGGCGCAGGACGGGCGTCTCGGAGACGTGCGGGTACGGTTCCGTTCCCGTCGCCGAGAGGTCGGTGACGCACACGCCGACCCGGGTCACGATGCGGTCGATGACCTCGGCGGGGCCGGTGGAGCCCGCATCGGTCATGGTCATCCGGATGCGCAGGGTGTCCTCCGGGAAGCCCCCCGTGTCGAGGTCCTCGTACCGGATCGTCACCGTGCGGCCGTCCTCCTGCACCGATGGACAGCCCGCGAGTGCCGTGCGCAGCCGGCCGAAGACCGTCACGGCGTCGGTCCCCGCATAGGACGACAGGAAGTTGACCGTCGGGCTCCCCGGCTCCTCGGTGTCGAAGGTCTGGGAGACGGCGGCGTGGGCGCCCCGCTGGCGGAGCAGGCCCCACATGGCGGTACAGGGGGCCGTCAGTTCGGCAGGCAACAGCGGCCTCACCTCGACCTCGTCCAGGCTGCGGGTGCTGCCCCCGTCCTCCCGGACCCCGGCGGTCTCGCCCGGCTTCAGCGCCAGTTCCACCAGTCGCGCGGTGTCCGGTACCTCGCCAGCCGCCCTCGGCGTCGGCAACGGAGCGGTGGGCGTCGGCTTCGAGGGGGCGGGCGCGGCGGAGGTGCGCGTGCCGTCCGTCGGGCGGTCGGCGCCGCCGGGTGCGGGGGTGCCTCCGCAGGCGGAGAGCAGCAGGCAGCCAGCGGTGACCAGTGCGGCGGAGAAGACGAGACGGTACTCGGACACGCGAAAACCCCCCAGAGCGCGAGCGGACCTGAACGGTCCTCCCCGCGCTCTGACCAGCGCCTTGTCTCCCCTCTCCGGGGAGGGGAGACAGGAAGGGGCCGTCACTTCGTCCAGGTCTTCCACACGTCATCCAGGAGGCACGCGACCGCGGCATGCCGGCTCAGGCACCGACGGCCATCCGGGCATCAGCACGTACCCGCGGTCCCTGGAGATCCGGCCGGCCACCTGTTGAGCGACGTTCTACAGGAACAGGAACAGGAACAGGAACAGGAACAGGAACAGGAACAGGAACAGGAACAGGAACAGGAACAGGAACAGGAACAGGAACAGCGGCTTGGCGACAGCCGCGGTGGCGACGTTCGTGTGAGAGGTCGGATGCTCAGGATGTTCCTTGGTGTGCGACGACACGGTGGACACGAAGAGCCGGAAGGCGAGGACTACGTCTCGGGCTGTACCCACCGCTTGATGATGTGCGGCGCGGAGAACGGAGCTGGCCAGGCTTGCAGTCGAAGCTGCTCGGTGGTCTCGGGTGACTCGGACGAGTCGACGTCCGCATCGACGGCAGCAGCGAGGTTCCGCCGAGAGGCTCGTACCCGAATCCAGCCGGCAGGCATGTCGAAGCGTGCTGCGTCAGGGAGGTAGTCGGTGCAGCCCATCACGACGAGGCGTCCCGAAGCCAGGTGGAGACTGGCCTCGATCACGTGGTCAAAGTCCTCCGTGTCATCGTCGGGCTGTTCTGCGAGGACATGGACGCTGACTGCCACGGTGACGTTGACGGCGGTGCCGATGGCCAGGGCGCCGTCGGTGACGCCGAGCCCGTCCAGGACGGTCTGTTCGGTCCACACATCACTGAAGTCGCCTTCGGATTCCTCGTCCATGACGTGGATCTGGTGGTAGTCCGCGAAGAGTTCAAGGTTTGTCGCCACGGGGGCATCATCGCTGCTGCCGGATGAAGGTACGGGGGCGGGGTGGGGGTGGATGCGGCGACGTGCGCGGTGATGCGGGAGAGGCTCTCCAGGTCGTGATGCCGAAGAAGGCGGCCGGCGGGTCGACGACCGCCGATCTGCTCGTTTACCTCTTCGGTCCCGGCGAGCGCGACGAACAAGTCGACCCGCACCTCGTCGCGGGCCGGATCCGGATCTGCCGTGCCCGGCCCGCGACCCGGCACGCATGATTCTGCCGGATCTGGTGCTCCTCCTCGATGCCCCCGTCGACGCGCTGCGCGGACCGAGGCCGGCGGAGCACATCTGGCACGTGGCGGTCCGCAACCACGCCGGCGACCGGATCCTGTCCGACGCCGAGTGGGGCGAGGTCGCCGCCGGGATGGCGGCCGTCGCCGGGATCGCCGAGCACGGTGACGAGCACGCCTGCCGGTGGATCGCCGTACGGCACGCCACCGACCACATCCACATCCTCGCGATCCTCGCCAGCCAGGACGGCCGGCACCCCCGGCTGCGCGGCGACATCCTGGCGATGCACGCCGCGGCGAGGCGTTTCGAGGCCCGCTGGGGCCTCACGGAGATGTCACCGCTGGACCGAACCGCGCGCCGCCGCTCGGTCACGGCGAGGCGGAGCAGGCCGCCCGCCGCGGCCTGCCCGAGACGGCCCGGGAGTCCCTGCAGCGCACCGTTGGCCAGGCCGCCGCCCCTCGCCCACGGCGACACGGATTTCCTCGACCGGCTCCGCGACGCCGGGTGCGCGTACGGGAGCGCCGCAGCGACGACGGGACCCTGGTCGGCTACGCGGTGGCCCTGCCCGGCGACCGCGCGGACGGCGGCAGTCGCCCGGTGTGGTTCCGGGTTCGAAGCTCGCCTACGACCTGTCCCTGCCCCGGGCCGCGAACGCTTCACCCCGCACGTCGCCCCGGCCGAGCGGGCGCGGGCCGAGATGCGTATCCGGGAGGCGTCCGCACTCCTGGGCCGCGCCGGACAGGCCGAGGGCGCGGGCGATGTCGCAGCCCTCGGCGCCCCCTCCGGCCGCGTGCGCCGCCCAGTCCCCGGCGCTCGTCCGTGACCGCGTACGGGCCGCGGCGGACGCCTTCGAGCAGGCCGCCCGCGCCCCCGGCGCCCGCTCGCTGCAGGGCCGCGCGTGCGGGTTGGCGGGCCTGCACCCGGGCGTTGGAGCATGCGCCGCGCGCGGGCCGGGGAGGCGGCGCCGCAGTCGTCCTGACGCTGCTGATCGCGCCCGTGGAGGCGGTGGAGGCCGCAGCCGCCTGGCACCGCGCGCAGGAGTTCCGGGCGCAGGCGCAAGCCGCCGACGAGGCGGCTGTGCTGCTGCGGGAGGCAGCCGGCCTGACCGGCACCCGCTCGCCGGGGACGAAGTCCCGTACGGCCGGGTGACGCGCACCGCGGGCCGTGGCCTGCCGACGGCCGGACCCGTTGCCGGTGTACCGGCCCGCCCGCGCCTGGGGCCAAGTCCGCCGGACCGGCCGGGTCCTGTCCGCACCCGCTGACCCCTGAGATCAAGGGAGCTCCTGCTGATGACGTCCGGATACCCGCCGCTGCCCGAGCCGTTCGCCGAGGCGCTGGGGGAGGCGGCGCAGACCGCGGCGATGGCCTACCGCCTGGTGATGACCATCTCCGACGCGGTCCGCCGCGCCACCCAAAAACGCCTCACCGGCACCGAGGAGGAACTCGGCGAGGACGCGAAGAAGATGGCTCCGGGCTGTCGGCCGACCAGCTGCGAGGCCACCTCGGCGACGACATCCTGGCCGTGCTGATGCAGGGCGCGGACTGGCCCCAGCTGGCCCGCCGGCTCGTCGGGTTGCAGCAGACGGGTGGCGACCTGGCCGTGTTCCTGACGCAGATGGGCCGGATGACCGCCGGGGTCCGTCAGGCCGTCACCGCGAACATGGCGCACATTAAGGCGGAGGGCACCGACCGGTGGGCCGGCCGCCCGAAGACGACGATGCCAGTGGGCCTGGTCCGCGACGCGATCCTGGCGCCCCCGTCGTGGCCGGACACCGCGGCCGCCGTTAAGACCCCCGCACCCGCCCCGGCTCCCCGGCGGAGACTGCCGCGCCCACCCCCGCTTCCGGCACCACGCCTGCTGTGCCGCCGGTGCGGGAAGTCGCAGGTCCGTGGGCGCCGCCCGCGAGTGCGGACGCGAAGCGCTCCTGGGGCCCTCTGGTCGAGGGGTTGAACGTCCCCCGCAGCCTGGACCTCGGTGACCGGTCCCGTGCCCTGCACTGACTGAAGGTGCATCCGGCGGCCCACGCCCGGATGGTGTCGATGGTCAGGGACGTCCTGCCGGAGCAGGAGGCGGGCTCCCGGGAGTGGCCGTTGCTGGCCGCCCGCATGCAGAACATCGGCGAGAGCGACGGCACCCAGGTGCTCGGCGTGCACCTGGCCCCGTCTCGGCACGGCTACCTCCTGGAGGGAGGGTTCGCCCTCAGCCCTGGTGGGCCGCCTCGTGGATGCGACCCTCTGCTCGCTGACCGGAAGCGCTGGTACAGCGCGGGCAGGAACGGACGGGGCGACCAGCTGCCCGGCCAGGGCAGATGGCAGTTCCCCCGCAGCTGGCGGAGCCGTCCAGCACCTGAATGGCGGATTGAGACGCGCAGGGGTCCGGGCCAGGTCCAACGCAGGCTGTTCCGCTCCTCGATGAACAGCGAATCCCAGCCATGGCGTGAATTGCGTCACTGGGGCGCGAGTTGTGCCCCTCTTGTCCGTTTCGGAGATCGAACTGGCTGGTCAGGAGGCTACGTTGCAGCTCTCTGTATCGAGATCATCGATACTCACCGGAAGACCGAGGAAGTATGGCTACTCGTTTCTCCGCGGCACGCAGCCGTGGGAGAGGGCCCTGGGGGACCTCGCACTGGATAGCGGGCGGGGCGGCAAGGCACCAGCCCACCAGTGAGTGAGTCCGAGGTGTTCTACTGAATCCACAACTCCCAGCGGCACTTCTTCGAGTTCTCCTTCGAAATCCAGTACGTGCACCCACCCCGGAGGGCATCCGGCTCCACCTGGAGAGCAACGCGAGCCTTGACAGGTTGCTGGCCGGCCGCGTGCGTGTGGGCTCCCGCGACGACGAGATCCACGGAACCGCGCGGGTGCCAGGCAGGCCACTCCTCCGTGAAAGCTCGGAGGCGGCCCCGCTGGAATTCCTCCTCCGTGATGTGGGCGTCGAGCACGGGCTGATCGACGTAGGGAGCGCCGGCGGCGAGGACCGGGCGCTGGAGCTCGGCGGGGTCGAGTGCCTCGACCTCCCACTGCACCGGCTGGCCGGCGTCGAGCCCTTACCGCTGGGCGAGCCCGGCCCAGCGCGGTCTCCGACCTTCTCCGCGGCTGCGGGCAGCTCGTCGCGCGGAGCTGGTCGTGCGCGAGCAGGACGCGTTCCACGTGGCTCCAGCAGGCCCGTGCGGGCCACCCAGTCCCGTTCGATGTCGGCCCCCGAGGCGTCGAAGTCCCCGACGTAGAGCAACGGCCGGCAGCCCGTCCCGGGCCGTACGCTCGCGCACGACCTGGACGTAGCTCTTGCTGCCGAACCCGTGGACGACGAGCACGGGAATGCCCGGACGCTGCAGCCAGCCCCCCTCAGCGGCGACGGCGCTTGACGATCACTGTGATGCCGAGGCCGAGGACCACGGCGACGAAGGCGCCGAGTGCCGGCCACTGCCAGGAGAGGCCGGAATCCGCAGCCGCAGATTCCACTCGGCGTGGCACCGCGGCTGCCGGGTCGGCGCTGGGGGTGGGGGTCTTCACCGGGGCGGGGCTGGCCAGGGGGTCGGTGTCGGGCGCCCCCGGGTCTCCCTCGCGGTTGAGCAGCGCCCTGCTGGGGCGGGCGATTCCGTAGCCGACCCAGTCGTTGCGCTTGGAGCCGTCGACGGGGGCGCCGGCGGTCTGGATGAGGACGCGGGCGACCTGGTTTGCGGTCCAGTCGGGGTGAGCCGACCAGACGAGCGCGGCGGAGGCGGAGGCCAGACTGGTGGCGTACGAGGTACCTCCGTCTTGCATGCACCAGGCGGTGTTCTTCTTGCAGCGGATCGGGGCTTTGCCTCCGAAGGCGGCCAGGTCCGTCGCCTGTCCGTGGGAGGACGACGGCAGGGGTTCACCGGTGATGTCGACGGCTCCCACGCCGAGGACTCCCGGCAGGGCGGCGATGGGGTTGGCGGACTTATTGCCGTCCCCCTCATTTCCCATGGCGACGAAGACGAGTACGCCCTTGCTCTGGGCGTACTCGACAGCCGAACTGATCTTGTCCAGCGACCACCACCCGCCGATGGACAGGTTGATGATCTTGGCGCCGTTGTCGGCCGCGTACCGAACTCCCTTGGCGGATTCGCCGATCGCGCCGAAAGCCATGGGCGAGCCAATGCTGGTGCGGATGGGCATGACCTTGGCGCCGGGAGCGAGGCCCTGCGGGCCGCCCGCCGAGCCGTCGCCGACGATCGCCGCGGTCATGCTGGTCCCGTGCCCCTCGAAATCATCGTGCGGCGGGTACGTCTCATCCGGGTGGTCGACCGGCGGCTCCATGAACGAAACGCCGGGAAGGACTCTCCCCTTCAGCCCTGGAAGGTCCTTGACGCCGCTGTCGATGACGGCCACCGTGATGCCGGTGCCGTCTGCGACCTTCCACATCTCCGGAGCTCGCATCTTCGTGAGGTACTCCGGCAGGTCGGTGTCGGCGGCCGCCGGCATCACCGTGCCTGCGCTGACCGTCACGCCTGCGACGATCATGGCCGCCGTCCTCAGCCACGACCCATCTCGACGTATCTTGCCCTGCAACTTCGCCCCTTTGTGTCCATGCTCTGCGATCTTGCGCGGACTCACCTCATCACACGATCCAGCCGGCGCATCGCTGGCAAGGATCCGGCGACCCCGCTCACGCAGACGTACGGCGCTCGGCGGTGAAGATGTGCACCTCAGGGCTTCGGACGAGCCGGGCTGCAGGTGATGCTGGTGCGCCATGCGGGGGAGTTCTCTTTCATGTCGAACTCGCCGGAGACTTGGCCTTGCCGGTTCTGTCTCAGGCGAGGGCATGGACCACGATCACGGAGGTGCAGGCGATGGCACCCGCGGCGGCGACCGCTCCGGCAACCGCCAAGATGGCGATGGCCGCACGCTCTACGCCGCGACGATGGCCAGCCGGTTTCCATTCTCGGTGGTTCATGATCAAATCCTGTGGCCACCAGCACGTCACCGCATGAGTACGTGTACTCATGTTCCCTGGGAGACGTCGACCTCATCGTGGTGTTCAGCTCGTGCTTGCCCACCGTGGCGAAGACCACCGGTGCGAACGCGGGCTCCTCCTGGCTGTGGGCGGGAGCCGAGAACAACGTCGCCGTGGCGAGAACGCCCAGGGCGGCGGACACGGTCAGGGCGGCGGGAGCCCCGGTGCGAGGCATCAACAGCAGCCTTTCAAGAGGAGAACCTGCAAGACGCCGCTCCCCATCCCGGAAGTCCCGGGAGCCAATGGATCAAGGAGCTCAACCGGATATGTGCGAGGAGGTCACTGCGTGGCCACGCCGTGAGTGCTGGGGCGCGGGGGGCGTACTGGGGCGCGTGGGGGAGCACGCACCTGGGGAGAGGGCCCGAATGCTGTCCTGGTGCACGGAGCGCGGCAGCGCCGCCTCACCCGTGATGGGGCGGGGCCCCGCAGGCGGCATCCGGTGCAGGGAATTGACCCAGGGCTGACGAGACGAGCGTGGGCCACCGCACCTGGTTCGCCGGTACATCGGTGAGTGGGTGGCGGCCAAGCACCGGCGGGGTCTGGCGGTGGACCAGGCCGAGCAGGAGGCGCTGCCGGGGTATGCGGCCGGCTGCCCGAACGCGAACCCCGCCTTCGAGTGGGCCGGCTGAGACCACCCCCACCCCGGACAGGAAACGGCTGTGGCGGTCACCAGCGCGGTGACCGCCGCCGCTTGTACGGCTGTTCGCCGTCGTGGGTGGCCTGCGCCCACGGGAGCATCGGTCGGTCGTCCGGGCCTTCGGCGTGGCGGCGGTGATTGCTCATGGAAGGGGAAAGCGAAACGCCCGGCTTGGGCTGTCGTGGGCGTTTTGGTGCATATGCTGTTCCGGTGGTCACTGATACCCCGTCACCCGCGCCACCGTCCGGCGTCCCCGAGAGCCCGCTCCGAGTCCTGCTGCCGCAGATTCTTCCCGCACTCGTGATCGGCGTGGCGGCGAGCTTGCTCTACATCGGGATCAGCGAGCTCTCCGATCAGCTCAAGGACGTGGTGTGGGACGCCCTTCCGGACGCGCTGGGCATCGGCGGCTACTCCTCTCTCTGGATGATCGTCGTGCTGACCGTGACCGGTGTCGCGGTGGGCCTTGTCGTGTGGAAGGTTCCGGGGCACGCAGGCCCCGATTCGGCCTCCACCGGGCTCGAAGGTCCCCCTCTTGCTCCGGCGATCGTGCCCGGTCTGCTGGTGGCGAGCACGCTCGCGCTGGCCGGCGGTGTCAGCCTCGGCCCGGAGAACCCGATCATCGCGGCCAACGTCGCGCTCGCCTACTGGATCGGCCGCAAGGTGGCCCCTACCGCGCCCGGTGCGCTGTGGGTCATGCTCGCCACCTCCGCCACCATCGGCGCCCTCTTCGGCACCCCGGTGGCCTCGGCCCTGGTCGTCTCCGAAGCCCTTACCCACCGGCCGGGCGACCGGGGCTCGCTGTGGGACCGGCTCTTCGCCCCGCTGATTGCGGCCGGGGCCGGGGCGATGACGACCTTGCTGCTCACGGACTTCACGTTCGACCTGTCGCTGCCTCAGGTGACCGACCCCGGATGGGACGATCTGCTCGCCGCGATGACCGTGGCCGCCGCCGCGGCCGTGTTCGGCCTCCTCTCCTGCTACGCCTTTCCTTACATCCACGGCGCCTTCCGGCGGCTGCGGCACCCGATGCTGATGCTGCCCCTCGGCGGCCTGGTCCTCGGCCTTCTCGGCGCGCTCGGCGGGCCTCTGACGCTCTTCAAGGGCCTGGAGCAGATCAAGGATCTCGCATCGAACGTCGGCGGCTGGTCCTCCGGCGATCTGGCGAAGATGACCGTGATCAAGCTCGTCGCCCTCGTGATCGCCGCCTCGTGCGGTTTCCGGGGCGGCCGGATCTTCCCTGCCGTGTTCGTCGGCGTAGCCTTCGGCATGTTTGCCCAGGCGCTCGTGCCGGAGATCCCCCCGGCTGTCGCCGTTTCCGCAGGTGTGCTCGGCGTGTTGCTCGCGACCACCCGGCAGGGCTGGTTGAGCCTCTTCACCGCCGCCGTCCTCGCCCCCCAACCCGCGCTACTTCCTCTGCTCTGCGTGGCCTCTCTGTTTGCCTGGCTGATCGTCACCGGCCGCCCCCAGCTGGAACTGGTCGAGTCCGGCGCTTCCCGGCATTGAACGTCCGTGCATGACCAGGTCCCGGACGATGACGCGAGGGTTGTTGGCCGCGTGCCGGCGCACCTTCACCGCGGTCTTGGCGAACGTGTCGGGGCCGATGCCGTGCCAAGCACTGAGCGCTCTGGTGGCCCTTACCCGGAGGCAGGTGGCCACCTCGTCGAACAGCTCCAGGGGCTTGGGCGATCGTCCAACTGCGCTGCCGCCGAACGTGCAAGGCGTCAGGAGGAGTGCTGCCCGCCGATGCCCTGTGAGTCGGCCTGCTGGGCGATGGCCCGACGGGCCGGGTCGGGGAACTCCCGTTCGACCGACTCTTCCAGCAGGCTCAGCTCCGCGTGTACCGAGGGGTGCCGCTGCGGGGGCAGGATGTCGAGGAGACCGTCGAGCATGGCGCGGATCCTTCGGCAGATCTGGACGGACGACTGTCCGTAGTCACGGATCTCGCAGACGGCGAGCTGGAGGTAGTCCTCCCAGTCCCGGCCCGGGAGCACGAGTCGGGCATCCCCGTCGCGATCGGCCAGAATGTATCGCCCGCGTAGGCGCGCCTTTCCGACCGTGTGCAGGAACCACTCAATGTAATTGATCACCTGCACGGCGGTCGTGGGGTCGTTCACTGCCGGGGAAAGAGCCCTGATGGCGATGTCGACGAGGACCCGCAAGGCGAAGGCGGGGTCTTGTTCGATGGTGCGCTCGGACCCGAGGGCGATAAGACGGGTAACCCGTTCCGGGTCGGGTCTGGACCCGCCTCCGTGGACCTCGACGAGCACGGCGCCGGGCGGTACGAAGTCTCCGATCAGCCGGGTCACGACGAAGACGCAGTCGTGTCGCGCCGCCTCCGCAACCAGCCCGGCCACATTGAAGGCCTGGATGGCGCCTCCCCGTACGGTATGCACGCGCATCATCGGACCGTCGGACGGCACGGCTCCCTCTTCACGCGGCACGGCGCCCCGGATCGCCGCCGCGCCGCTCGTGAACACGGCCCCTCCCATGCTCATGACCAGCTCCGCGACGGCCACGGGTCGGAGACTGTGGGTGAACCGGTTGAGGTAGATGAGCAGGAGCACGAGGCTGACGGCCACGGCCGCACCGGCCAGGGTGACGCCAAGGTCGGGGACCGATGCGGATTCGATGCTGCGCAGTAGGGAGAAGGCGAACGCGAACGTCCCGGTGAAGGTCGCCAAAACCGCCTTCTGCAACCGGTTCCGGTACCAGAGCCGCATGTACCGCGGAGAAAGGGTGCCCGTGGCCTGCTGCACGACGAGCACGCCGATGGTGACGACGAATCCGAGCAGCGCCACCATCGCCCCCACGATGGCGGTGAGCACGCCGCTCGCCGTCGTCGAGGAGTAGCGCCAGCCGCTCGGCGGCCAGTTCTCGCCATCGGCGGCAATCGCGAGTTCGGCGAGAAGGACGCCGAGGACGAGACCGAGCGTCGGCACGATCCACAGGCTGGCCTTGACGTACTGCCGCAACCTGAACCTGTCTGCCCAGGACGTCATGACACCCATGCCACGCCCCTTCGCGGGAGGAGTCCGGTGCTCGTGAGGCACGACGGAACGGCTGGCTCCCTCGGAGGGATCGCCTCTGTCCCACGGTAGGGCGATTCCCGGACCTGTGCAGTGGCAGTGCTGCCGTCGTCCCCGCGCCACTCTCTCGCCAGGACGGACCGACGCCGTCGGCCTAGTCTGATGGGGTGCCGTCCGATCCACCCATCCGCGGAGTGAAGGCCACCCACCCCGGGCGCGGTCGACCGGGCTGGAAAGGGGTCCGTGATGGACGACTATCCCCTGATCGAAGACCACGGTCTGCTCGGTGATCTGCAGACCGCGGCGCTCGTGACGACCGATGCGACGATCGACTGGTTCTGTTGTCCGCGGTTCGATTCACCGAGCGTGTTCGGCTCTCTCCTCGACCGGCGCAAGGGCGGCCACTCCACCGTGCGGCCGGCTGCGGAGACGTACACGACCAAACAGCTCTATCATCCCGACACCGCCGTCCTGGTGACGCGCTTCATGACCGAGGCCGGGGCGGGGGAGGTCGTCGACTTCATGCCGGTGACCGGAACGACCGCGACCGACCGGCACCGTCTCGTCCGCATGCTGCGCTGTGTGCGCGGAAGCATGGTGTTCGAAGGGGAGATCGCGCCGCGCTTCGACTACGGCCGTCAGCCGCACGAGCTGCACCTCTCCGAGCACGGGGCCCTGTTCACCTCGAAGGACATGGACCTCGCCGTCCACCTCGTCCGGGAGCCGCAGGACGAGAGGCTGCTGAGCGTCCTCTCGGTCGACGAGAACGACCTGCGATTCTCGCTGAGCCTGCGGGCGGGGCAGCAACGCGGCCTGGTCATCGAATCGTCCCCCGGAGGGCCTCCGCACGAGGTCCGCGTGGAGGAGTTCGAGCGGCTCTTCCACGAGACCGTCAGCTTCTGGCGTTCCTGGCTGGGTCAGTCCACCTACTCGGGCCGTTGGCGCGAGGCGGTGGAGCGTTCGGCGGTGACGCTGAAGCTCATGACCTACGCGCCGACCGGTGCTCTCGTCGCCGCCCCGACGACGGGTCTGCCCGAGCAGCTGGGCGGCGAACGGAACTGGGACTACCGATTCACCTGGATCCGCGATGCGTCGTTCTCGGTGTACGCCCTGCTGGGCCTGGGCTTCAAGGAAGAGGCGGCCGCGTTCATCAGCTGGCTGCACGACCGGGTGAAGCAGGAGGCCGGCCAGGGGAACGGCTCCGGACCGCTGAACGTCATGTACCGCGTCGACGGCTCCTCCGACCTGGTCGAGGAAACCCTGGAACACTGGGAGGGGTACTGCGGCTCCTCCCCGGTCCGCATCGGCAACGGGGCGGCGAGCCAGCTGCAACTGGACATCTACGGTGAGGCGCTCGACAGCATCTACTTCGCGCACAGGCATGCGATGCACCTCGACAACGGGGGCTGGAAGGCCCTGCGCACACTGCTCGACTGGCTCGTCGACCACTGGGACCAGCCCGGGGAAGGGCTGTGGGAGACCCGAGGCGGCCGAAAGAACTTCACCTACGGCCGTGTGATGTCCTGGGTGGCCTTCGACCGCGCCGTACGGATCGCCGCCGACGACGGCCGTCCGGCGGCCCGTGGCCGTTGGGGGGACGCGAGGGACGAGATCTACGAGCAGGTCCTCAGCAAGGGATGGGATCCGGACAAGCAGGCGTTCGTGCAACATTACGGGGACGACGTGCTTGACTCGTCGCTGCTGCGCATGCCGACGGTCGGCTTCATCACGCCGGGCGATCCGATGTGGAAGTCCACCTTGGACGCGATGGAGCGTGAACTCGTCAGCGACAGCCTGGTCTACCGCTACAACCCCGAGGCATCACCCGACGGGCTGCGCGGCTCCGAGGGAACGTTCTCCCTGTGCACGTTCATGTACGTCGACGCACTGGCCCGGGCGGGCCGCACCGACATGGCCAGGCTGGTGCTGGAGAAGATGCTCACCTACGCCAACCACCTGGGCCTGTACTCCGAGGAGATCGACCTGACGGGACGGCAGCTGGGCAATTTTCCTCAGGCGTTCACGCACCTGGCCCTGATCGACGCGGCGATCACCCTGGACGCGATGCTCCAGGGCGGGCAGAGGGACAGGCGGTAAAGGGTGCCGCAACAGGCCCCGTCGTCGATCAGGCAGGGAAGGCGGCTGTGTGCGGCTCGCCGGCAACCGTATGCCGGTCATCCAGCGGCAGCCGCCATCGCCGACAGCAAGCCTCCAGGACCATCCGCGGCACGGGGTCTCACTGTCCGGCGGCCGTCGGAGTGGGACCGAGGAGGACGACGGTGTCACCTTTCTGGGGGGTGGCCGGCTTCCTTTCCGTCACGGGGTCCAGCCGGTGGTCGGCGCGCACCACGAAGAGGGTGTCGTGCTCCTGCGGGAGCGGGGCGGTGGCCGGCTGCACGATGAACCGGGCCCCCCGCCCGTAGCGCTCCGCCAGGACGTGCCGGACCAGCGAGCGGCCGAAGAGGATGTCGCCGCCGGTGTACGGAGCGACCACGCCGTGGCTGTCGTGCGGCGGCCCGACCCGGTAGACCGGCCCTTCGACAGTGTCCTGCATCATGATCGACGCGAGCGCATTGAAGTCGTCGTCGTCAGTGGCCAGGAAGACGGCTGTCACCCCCTCCACACGCGCCCCGGGGTTGATGGCCGTGGCCAGCAGATCGCCCTTGGCCAGGTCCATGCCCGCCCCCTTGATCCGTTCCCGTTCCTCGTCGAGTCCCGCCCACATCAGCACGTCGAGGCCGGCGGACCGCAGAGCCCTTCCCAGGTCGACGACCCACGGCTCGCCGCCCACCAGGAGCACGCGCCTGCCCTCCTCCTTGACGACGCCCAGCCGTCTGGCCATCGGCGCCGCCGTCAGCGAGTACAGCAGAACGGTGCCCACGATCACCAGGAAGGTGACCGGAAGGATCTTCGCCGCCCCGGCCACCCCGCGCTCGACCAGTCCGGAGGAGAAGGCCGACGCCGTCGCCGCCGCGACGATGCCGCGTGGGTCCATCCACCCGACGAAAGCGCGCTCCCCCCGTGAGAGATCCGTGTGCGCCGCGGCGCCCAAGGCCACGAGCGGGCGGACCACCAGGACGAGGATCGCGATCAGGCCGAGCGTGGGAAGGAGCACCGGCACGAGGGACGCGGGGGTGACGGTGGAGGAGATGGAGATGAACAGCAGCCCGATGATCAGCTGAACCAGGGTCTCGAAGAAGGGTCGGCGCGAGGGCATGTCGAAGCCGCGGATGTTGGCCGCGGCGAGTCCCGCCAGGATCGCGGCGATGAGCCCCGTGTCGTCCCGCAAGACGTCGCAGCCCGCGGATACGCCGATCACGACGGCGAGTTGAGCCAGCGTGCCCAGGGTCTCGCCGAGTCGCAGGGTGCGCAACGTGAACCACAGCAGCGCGGTGCCCACCGCCCCACCGAGCAGCCCGAAGGCAAGGCTGATGGCGAACTGTCCCAGCTGGTATCCCCGGCCGATGTCGATCCGGTGCGACGAGGCGACCGCGTGGAAGGTGAGGGCGCCGAGGATGGCGCCGATCGGGTCGGTCAGCGTCCCTTCCCAGATCAGAATGCGCCGCACCTTGTCGCTCGGCCGCACGAAGTCGAGGATCGGCCCCACGACCGTGGGCCCCGAGACGACGAGGATCATGCCGAGCATCGCGGCAACCCGCAGGGGCATGCCGAACATCGCGGGTGCCACCGTCCCGGTGACGAAAAAGGTGAGCAGCACGCCGTACAGGAGCAGTCTGCCCACGATCCCCCGCGTGTGGCGGGCGAGCTTGCGCAGATCGAGTCCCAGACCGGCGTCGTAGAGGATCACCGCGACCGACAGCGACACCAGGTTCGAGAAGTCCGGCCCCAGCAGTCTGTCCGGGCGGACGACGTCCGTCACGGCGCCGGCGGCGAACCCGACGGGAAGCAGGATGATCAGCGCCGGGATGCGCAGCTTACTGGCCAGGATCTGCGAGCCGGTGGCGAGCACCACCGTCAGGGCGAGTCCGAGAAGGATCTCGTCGTCGGTCACAGCGGGTTCTCTCCTCGGATCCGGACGGAAGGGCTTCCGGCGTAGGTCCGGCCGGAGATCACTTGTTGCATGCCGCACCGTCCCTGTGGCCGCCGCCGCGTCAGCGGCGCGGATGTCTTGCCGAGCGCCGGGGCCTCGTCCGTCAACTGTGTGGTACGACCGCCACAGGGCAGGAGGCGTGGTGAATGAGGGCGTGAGTGACCGAACCGATGTGGGAGCCCCTGGCCGCCCTGCGCCGGCCGACGACCACGAAACGCGCGTCGGATACGGCTTCGACGAGGTGCTCGGCCGCCCGCCCCGGAGCGGATACCTCGGACACCTCCACCGCCGGAAACCTGTCACGGTATGGGCGTACGGCGTGTGAGAGCGCCGACGCCATGTCGGCGTCCTCGGCCGCGTTGTGGCGTTGAGTGAACGGGGCGTGCCACGTGTGCACGATTTCCAACAGCACCCCATGCCGCCGGGCGAAGTCGAAGGCGAACTCCATGAGCTCGTCCTTCACTTCGGTCACATCGAGCCCAAGGACCACTTTTCGGCGGTCCCTGCCTTCGGTGGCACCAGCCCCGCTCTCCCTATTTCCAGGGCGTACGAGGACCACCGGACGCTTCGAGTCAGCGACGACCTCCTGGCCCACGGAACCCACAATGAATCCGCGGACACTGCCAAGTCCATGAGAGCCCACGACCAGCAAATCCGCCTCCGCCGCGGCAGCCAACAGCACGCTGTTGGGGGCGTCCTCGATTTCATCGGCGGTCACCGCGAGGTCTGGCTGCCGGTCCCGGACACGCTGCTCGGCCGCAGAGAGTACGCCAACCGCATCACCGGCGCGATCCTCGTGCGACACCCTCATGGCCCCCACCTGGTGCTGCACCCATCGAGTTGCATAGATCAGCCGCAGACCGGTGCCGCGCAGCTCCGCCTCGTCGGCGGCCCAGTCCAAGGCCGCCACACTGCCCTCGGAGCCGTCCACTCCCACAGTGACAGGTCGTGACATGCCGCTCTCCTCGCTTCAGGGCTGTCGTCAACGGGCGATCACATGGGCCGCGCTTGGGCGCCCATGCGCGATACACCTGGTCACGAAGCTACCGAGCCGCTGAAGCACCGCAGTGCACCGCGTTCGCTGGCGCTACCGAAGTACCCCATCCGGCCGATGGCACCGAGACGGCGGCGGGCAGGTCGTCGGCCCGTACGGGGTACCAGCCTCGGGCGCCCTCGGGTCTTGCGACAGCCGGAGGGTTGATCAAACAGGTGGTCGGTGGAGAGGGCCGTGCGGTCTCACAGGTTGTCAGGCGAGGACGTTGACGGCGCGGGCGATCACCAGCCCGAGAATCAAAAGGGAGAGGAGGGCCCTAAGGTGTGTTGTTCGAGCAGGTTGGTGACGCGGCTGGCGGGTGTTTGGCCTGCGATGCCGGTGTGCCACGAGACCGCCGGCGTCCTGCGCGAGGACGGTATGCCGGGCCGAAGCGGTGGCCATCGCCCTTGGGACGACCCGCTCCAAGGCACTGGTCCTGCTCCCTTACTGCGCTGGACGGGTACCGCCGCGCACAACAGCGGCCTTGTTGGCTTTTCGGTTTTGCCGGAGCGGATCCCGGTTCGCGGGCTGGGCGACACCGTGGTGACACCACGCCAGATGACAGTGCAGGAGTCCCGGATGAGTGAGCAGCCGGCCACCGCGCCCGTGCCCGAACGCCTGCCCCTCGACGAGCATGCTGCCGCGTCCGTCCTCGCGTACGCGGCCGACCAGCGGGCGAAGGTCGACGTCCTCGCCTCGGTGCTGGAGTACATCGCCGCCCACGGCTACCCCGCCCCGGAGACCGGCGTCCTGTGGGAGACCGCCCGCGACGCCCACCTCGCCCGCCTCGCCGACGAGCAGCCCCGTGTCGCCTGAACCCGCCGGACGCCGCTCGCGCGTCGTCATGGTCGAGCCCGCACTCACCCAGCTCACCAAACTGACCGAGAACGAGACGCACCGCCTGGACCGCGTGATCGTCGCCATCAGCGTCAACCCCCGACTGGGCACCGAAGTCCCCGGAACCCTGCTGCGCGACTACGCGGACGAGATCGACGGGGTACGCGTCCAGGGTCTCCTGGAGCCGCTCGTGCGGCAGGCTCCAAGGCCATGCCCAGCTTCTCCGGCCGCTGGGCACGTTGCCGGTCGTCTGCCCGGCCACGTACGCCCGTCGCTGTCCGGCGGCCTCCCGGCCGGTCCGCGGTGTCCGCCCACCGGGCAGGCTACCGTCCCGGTCAGGGGTGCCGGGCGCCGATGGCGAGGGCGGTGTCGCGGGGGGAGGGCGAGGTGGTGATGACGGGCCGGGCAGCCGACCTCGAGTGGCTCAAGTAGTCGCGTCCCGGCGTGTGGGCACAGGGCGGGGTGAGGGGGAAGCCCCTGTCGGACCAATGGGCCCGACAGGGGCTGGCAGCTGCGTGAGAGGTCACTGACGCTCTCGGGCGGATGGTCAGGCCATGGCGGACAGAACAGCTGTCGACGTAGCTGAAACCGTCAGTGATGGGGTCCTGCTCCGCGGGGTTCGGGGTTCTCACCGGTGAGCGCACGCTCAGCCAGCCGCTCCAGCTCGAGCCTGTCGCTGCGGCAGTCTGTTTCGAGTGAAGCAGTCTGTTCCCCGCCCGCAAACCCGCCGGTGCGTGTGAACGGTGATCAGCATGGTGGAGCCTCCTTGAACAGAACACCGCCTGGTCGGGCGTTCGGCCAGTGCCGGGGCTCGGAGGCGGTGCATGGCTGTAGTCAGCCTTCGCCTGCCCGCAAAAACCGCGTACGCGCCTCACCGCGTACTTCTCGGCTCTTCTTCGCGGTGTCCGCCACGCTGCTGGTCTTCTTGGCCGGCCGTGAGTGCACGGTGTCCGGCTCGCCGCGGTGGGGACTCGATTCCGGTCACTTGTCACCGCCAGGGCTCCCGTCGCCAGCGGTCACGTGGTGGTCGTCCGGGGCCTGCCGGCGAGGGGTGCCGATGCCGTCCTACCTGCGGGGTGTGGGACGGGGCCGGGCACGTGTGTGACGCACCAAGGCGCGCCAGATGGCCGAGACCGTCGGAATGGGTGGGCGACGACCGATGAGTCTCTCCATGATCCACAGTCATAGATTGCTGCACCGCAGCAACGAGTGCAGTCGAAGCGTGCATCGGTCGAACCGCTGAGAACCAGACACGAGACGCCGAGGAACCTGAGATGGACCGCTGCTCCGGTGCGCTCAGCTGTGAGCAGGTACTTCCAGCGCGAAGCGGCGGACGGCATCGGTGAAGGCCTCTGGATCGTCGAAGTTCGAGAGGTGTCTCGCCCGCGGGATCAATTCGATGCGTGCGCGCGGATGTGCGCGCACGAAGTCCCTCTCGCCGGAACGGAAGACGGTGTCCTTCTCGCCGTTCAGGATGAGCACGGGAGCTGCCACATGGCGCATCGCATCCGCGTCGAAGCGTCCCAGTACCTCGCCCCATGCAGCCGGCAGGGTGTGGAAGGCATAGCCGGCGCGGATGGTGGCGTCCACCACCTCGGGGGAGTAGAGCCGACGCAGCAATCTGTCGTTGCAGCGGGTCAACCGGTCTGCCGGTATGCGAGGGACGAGCCCGGCGGCCCACCGATACGGAATTGCCCACGGACCACGCGTGGAGGCGCTGGCCCCCGCAAGAACCAGCCCCCGCAGCTGCTCCGGGCAGCGTCGCGCGAACTCCAGCGAGGCGTATCCGCCGAGGGAGTGCCCGACGACCAGAGCCGGTCCGCGGTCGAGCGAGTCCACCGCAGAAGCGATGATCTCCGTCGCCGCGTTCAGACTCCAGGGTTCAGCAGACCGCGCGCCGTGGCCCGGTAGGTCAACGGCGGCTACCCGAAAGTCCTCCTGGAGCGCGGCCAGTTGTGAGCTCCATTGACCCGCGCTGAGCCGCGTCCCGTGTACGAAGATGATCGGCGGTGCATCCGCAGCCGTCATGAGTCCCCCAGATCGGTGCCTTCTTCGGGCCGACTCTACTGGCGGGCAGTCCGCGCTGCTGAGACTCTGTGGGCGCGCGGCCGACTGCGTCGCGCCGGGGCATCCGCTCGTACCCCGTGCGGCATCGGCTCGTTGACCCGGCATGGAACTGCCGACCATCGCGGCGCCGGGTGTCGGGGAACAGGCCGACGCCGTGGCCGATGCCGCCTGCCACCTCTACGACACCATCGCCCCGTGGGGCACCGGCGCGCCCGGCGGGTGGAGCCGGGCCGCCGCGGAGGACGCCGCAGAGGCGATCGAGACCACCGCGCACGCCCTCGCGTCCATCGATGCGGGCGCCGAGGTCGTCCTCGCGCCCGTCCACGCGGCCCTCGCCGACCTGCGCCGCCGCCTCGGCCTCACGCCCGCCGACGGGCTGAGCGGCGACGACGGGCTTCCGTCGAGCCCGCGTACGGTCGGCAACCCGCGCCGGACCCGCTGGGTACGGGTGCTCACCGCGACGCCTTCGCCCCGGCAACCGCCCTCTCGTACAAATTCCTGATGTCCGCGCCGAAGTAGGAGCTGTACGAGGTGTCGCTCTTGTCCCCGCCCGTCTTCCAGCCGCCGATCACCCCCACGACGTCACCGGTCCCGGTGCGCGCGTCGTAGTGGTTCAGGAACGGGCCGCCGCTGGTCCCGCCGGGGTAGCCGGTGCAGTTGATCCGCAGGAACGAACCCGGGATCCGGGTGTCGGTGCTCGTGAACTTCGTGGTCCGGTTGGCGCACAGCCGCGGCCGGGCGGCCGAGGACGGGTAGCCGATCAGTGTGACGCGGGCGTGCGCGTAACCGGCGCCGGTCACCAGCCGGTTCCCGCCGACGACGGACTCCACCGGGACGCCGCGGGCGTTCGGCCCCACCTGGGCGAAGGCCACGTCGAGGGCGGCCGCTCGGTCGACGCCCTGGGACCGGTAGCGCGGGTCGATCCAGATCCTGGAGCGCCCGCCCGCGTCCCGCAGGACGGGGAACATGCCGTACGGCTGCGGTTTCGCCTTCGTGTACTTCGGTACGAAGGCCACCTGCTGGGTGTCGGAGCCGAGCAGGCAGTGCGCGGCGCTGAGCACGAGGTTGCGGCCGGGGGAGGAGACCACGCTCGCGGTGCAGAAGTAGGCTCCGCCGCCCTTGACGAGGAACATCCGGCCGGCGACCGGGACGCCGTCGAAGTCCTGCCCGACGCCGGGGGTGAGGGCCGGCAGCCGCGGGACGACGGCCGGCGCCGGCGCCGGGGCCGGCAGCGGAGACGGTGCCGCCGGCGTGCGGGTCGGGGAGGGTACGGGCGTGGCGGTCGGGGTGGGCGTGGGGGTGGCGGCTGCGTCGGGGGACGGTACTGCCGGCTCCGTCCCGACCGGGGTCGGCGTGGCACCCGGAACCGGTTCCGGATCCGGAGCCGCCGGATCCACCGGCCCGGGCGGTTCGGGCAGTTCGGCCGACTCGTGCCGCGCGTGCGGCAGGGGCGGCCACGGAATGGCGGAGGCCATCCGTTCGGCGGTCCAGAAGGCCCGGGCCTCGTGCGCCGACCAACGGCCCGCGGCCACCGGGGCGACGGCGTTCCCGGCCTCGGCCTCGGACACGGGCAGCGGCCCGCCGGGCACCGCCACCAGCAGGGCGGCCGCCACCGCGGCCATCGTCAACGTACGTCGCATGCCGGACACTCCCTAAACGGCCTGGGGGAAACGGAAGAGCCGGTCCGGGTCGTAGGCACGCCGGACCTCCTGCAGGCGGGCGAGGTTCGCGCCGTAGTAGGCCTCGCGCCAGTCGGTGAGCTTCGGGTCGATGTAGTTCTGGTACGCGCGCCCGCTCGCCCAGGGGCGCAGCGCCTGCCAGAGCCCGTCGAGCCAGTCCTGGTGCCGGGCCACCTCGGCGGCCGGTGCGGACTCGGGCCAGTAGGCGAGGTACTGGGCGAGGAAGGCGCTGTCGCGGTGCACGAAGGCGGTGCCGCCGGCCGGGACCCGGTTCACCGCGCCGCCGCAGACCCCGTCGAACTGCACCACACCCCGCCCGCCCCCGGGGACGCTCGTCCCGTACCGCCGGACGCCGTCGAGGACCGCGCCGATCGCCGCGTCCGGCAGTCCGCCGCCCGCCCAGAAGTCGGACCGGGCGGCGTACGAGTCCCGGCCGAGCCGCCCCTGCGGGTCCCGGCCGGGCAGGGTTCCCGGCAGTCGGCACTGCGCCGGGCTCAGCTCCAGGCAGCCGGACAGGGCGAGCACCGTGTCCTCGTGGCTGCGTACGACGATCCAGCTGTCCCGCGGCGCCCCGCCGACCAGGTCCGACAACCGGGTCAACTGCCGCTCCAGCTCCTGGCGTCCGTCCAGGCACACCACCCGCACCGCCGGCGGCACCGCAGCCCCGGCCCCCGCCTCGACGGTGAATTCCACCTGGCTCCAGAACGGGTCCGGCAGCGCGGCCAGCCAGCGCTGCCAGCCGCGCAGCACGGCGGCGGACTCCGCGCCCGTCCAGTGGAGTTCCGCGAAGGCGCACGCGCCGGCCGGGTGCCCGCGGAAGCGGAACTCGGTGACCACTGCGAAGTTGCCGCCCCCACCGCCGCGCAGGGCCCAGAACAACTCCGGATCCCGGTCGGCGGAGACCTCGCGGACGAGCCCGTCGGGGGTGACCACCCGGGCGCCGGTGAGCCGGTCGGCGGTGGTGCCGTAGGCGCGCGAGGCCAGGCCCAGGCCGCCGCCGAGGGTGAGGCCGGCGATGCCGACGGAGGGGCACAGCCCGGTCGGGACGGACCTCCCCCGCCCGGCGAGGGCCGCGTGGACGTCCCCGAGCCGGGCCCCCGCGCCGATCCGTACGCCGTCCCCGTCGACCGACACGTCCGCCATGGCTCCGGTGTCGACGACCAGCCCGGCGCTGCGCGTGGACCAGCCGGCGTAGCTGTGCCCGCCGCCGCGCGGTACCACGGGCGCGGCGGAGCGCCGGGCGAAGTCCAGGCAGACGGCCACGTCCCCGGCGTGCGCGGGATAGGCCACCGCGGCCGGGGCGACGGAGTCGTACCGGGGCTGGAACAGCCGGCGGGCCTCGGCGTGGTCCGGGTCCCCGGGTAGCACCACGCGCCCGTCGAGCCCGCGCGCCAGCGCACCGTAGTCCGGGGTCCGGGCCGCCGCCCCGACGGTGGCGAGGACGGCCGCGGCCGCGCTGCCCAGGACCTGGCGGCGATGGAGGCTCATACCTCCTTCCTGCCACCGCCCGGGGCGATAGCCGTGCAGGCGGGTCCCACAGGCACCGGGGTGCCCCCTGAACGGCGCACAGCCGAAACGGTTCGGCGTGATCGGCCTGTCCTATTGACGGACCGGAGAAACGTCCCGCGACCGGTGAAGGGCCGCCGCACGCCGCCCCTACGGGGTGTCGGCGCGGCGCACCGGACGCTCTCCCTTGCGGGCCAGCAGGAAGCCCTGGGGCGACCTCTCGTCGGCGGCCGCCTCCCGCACCAGCCGGGCCACCTCGGTGAGTCCGGCCCCGGTCAGCAGGTCGGCGATCAGCCCGGGCGGCGTCCAGTACACGTCGAGGTCGACCGGATGCCCGTACGCGTGGTCCAGCCGGATCTGTTCGTCACCCGCCTTGAAGGCGATCAGCAGGTGGCCGCCCGGCGCCAGGACCCGAGCGAACTCGGCGAACAGCGAGGGCAGCTCCGAGAGCGGCGTGTGCACGGTGGAGTACCAGACCAGCACCCCGCCGAGGACCCCGTCGGCCACATCCAGGGCGGCCATCGAGCCCACCTCGAACCGCAGCCCCGGATACGTCCGCCGGGCCACCGCCACCATCGCCGGGGACAGGTCGACGCCGAAGGCCCGTACACCCAGCCCGTCCAGATGTGCCGTCACCCGTCCCGGGCCGCAGCCCAGGTCGGCCACCGCCCGCCCCCCACCGCCCGCGTCGTCGCGCACGTACTCGGCGAAGGCGGCCAACATGGCCCGGTCCAGCGGCTTTCCGGCCAGTTCGGCACTGACCAGCCGCGCGTAGTCGACGGCGACGGCGTCGTAGGACGCCCGTACGGAGCTCAGGTACGAGGTCTCTGTCATGCCCCTGAACAGTAGCCTCCGCAGCCCGTCGGAGGGGAAACCGCGCACGTGCTCCCGCTCACCCTCCCGCCAGCGGATTGGGCAGGTGCGCCCACTGATCGCCCGGCACCCCGGGGCTCAGCCGCATCAGGGTGAGCGCCTTGGTGGGCAGCGGCCCGGTCAGCAGTGCCTCCGTGTCCGCGCCGGCCGGCAGTGCGGCCGCCTCGGCGAGGGCCTCGGCGAAGGCACCGGCCGAGCCCGCCGTCGCACCGAGGGCCCCCGTCAGCAGGGACCCGAACAGCTTGCGCCGCAGCACCGTCACGTCGTCGGTGACCAGCCTGCCCGACAGGGGTGGCACCGGCAGCCCGTGCCGGGCCAGCCGGGACGGGCTGATCCGGATGTCGGCGAGGTCGCGGTAGACCAGCCGCAGCGGGGCGCCGGTGGGGGAGAGGACGACGAGGAGGTTCTGGCCGTGGGCCTCCAGAGCCACCCCGAGGTCCAGTACCCGCATGCACACCGAGAGCGCGAGCCGCGCGAACTCGGCCCGCCAGGCCGCCGAGCGCGCCGGCGCGAAGGAGGCCAGAGAGGCCACCGGGAGCACCCGCTCACCGGCGGCGGCGTCCGCGTACACCTCCGGCGGCTCGCGCAGCACGGCCGCCAGGTCCGGGCTGTGCGCGGTCGTGGCACCCAGCGTGCGCGTGATGTGCAGCCGGCCGTCGAGCCGCTCGGTCAGGCCCTGGGCGAAGGCGGAGACCGCCGCCGCGGTCTCGATCGAGTAGACGGAGATGTCCCGTACGGATGAGGTCAGCCGGGCGCTCAGCGCCGTCTTCACGTGCGCCCCGCCGTCGGCGGGAGCCAGGGTGCGCAGGGCCATCAGCGGGTGCGCCGCGAAGCCGGGGCGCACCTGCTCGTGCTTCAGGACGTGCGCCGCCTGCCACGGATGTACGGGGACCAGGATCCGTCCCGCGTCCCGCAGCTCCGCCGGCCAGTCGCCGGTGACCAGGCACTCCTCGGCCCGTACGGCGACCAGCCCGAGCTCCACCACCGGCCGGTGCTCGGGTGCGTACGCCAGCTGCTCGGCCACCGAGAAACCGGGCCGGGAACGGCAGCTCGGATGGTACGGATGCCCGTCGACCACCCGCTGCTCCCACTCCCAGGTGGTCCCCGGGGCCGAATCGCCGGTGGCGGGCGGCTGACCGGCCCGGGAGAGCGCGAGGGAGGCCGTACAGGCGTCGAGCTCGGCTGCGAACTGCTCCCCGTGCGGCACCCCGAGGGCCGTCACCAGCCGGGCGGCCTGCCGGTGGGACCGGCCGTCGAGCAGCAGCTCGCGCACGTACGGCCCGGTCGCGTACGGATCGGGCAGCGGGCCCTCCAGCCGGGCGCCCCCGGCCAGCAGGAGCGCGAGCCCGTCCGGTACCCGCTCGCGGCCCACGACCCAGGGCAGCGGTTCGAAGGCCAGGGCCCGCCAGAGCCGCGTCAGCACGGCCGCCCGGGCGCCGTCGAGCGCGGCCGCGTACGAGGGTCCGAGCGACGGTCGTACACCGGCCAGTTCGGCGGCGACGGCCTCTTCGGCCGGGGAGGGGGAAAGATGCATGCTGAGGCTCCGGCATCGGAATATCGCTTTACGGGATGATCAAGTAATGATTGCGGATACCGAAGATCACGGCTGGTGGTTGCGTTCTGCGAACCTCCGGCGCACCGGATGGACCGAATGGAATCAGTGGACCTCAACACCGCCGCCGACGCGTACGCCGCCACCCCGCTCCTGAACTGCCTGCTCAGGGAGGCGGCCGAACCCGCCGAGGGATACGACGCGGGCGCGGGGACCGATGGGCGTGTCCACCGGCTGCGCGGCAGCGGGCGGCTGCTCCGGGTGCGCGGCGGGCGCCGGCCCGCACGCCCCGAACTGCGCGCGGCGGACGGCTGGCACCCGCTCAGCCACGCCGAACTGGTCAAACTCGTCTCCGACGAACTGGCCCGGTTCACAGGCCTTCCCAACGACGAGCTCCCCGTCGAGATCACCGACAGCCGGGACGCGATCGCCGCGCTGCTGGCCGCCCGGGCCGCCGCCGAACCCCCGGCGGACCCGTACCTGCGCTCCGAGCAGTCCCTGGTCATGGGCCACCCGCACCACCCCGCCCCCAAGGCCCGGGGCGGGGCCCCGGCCGGGAGCTGGCTGCCGTACGCGCCCGAGGCGTACGCCCGGTTCCCGCTGGTCCTCCTGGGGCTGCGCGAGGACCAAGTCGTCGAGGCGGGAGGTCCGGCCGCCTCGGACGCGATCGACTCGCTCGCCGACACCCTCGGCGGGCCCCGCGCTCCCGCCGGTTACCGGCTGCTGCCCGCCCATCCCTGGCAGCTCGACCTGGTCGGCGACCAGCCCGCCGTGCGCGAGGCCTTCGCCGACAGGCGGCTGCTGCGACTGGGCGAGAGCCGACGGCCGGTCTGGCCGACCGCCTCGATCCGGACCCTGTACGCGCCGGACCCGGCGGCCGACCTCTTCGTGAAGTTCAGCCTCGACGTCCGGATCACCAACGACGTGCGCCGGCTGTGGCGCCACGACCTGCTGAAGCTCCGCCGCACCGACGCGGCCGTCGAGGCCGGTTTCGCCGCCCTGGGCCGGACCGGCTCGGCGGCGGCCTGGCTCGCCGACCGCGGCTACCGCACCGCGGCCTTCGCCTTCGAGGAGCTCGCCGTCCTGGTCCGCGACGGCCTGCACGGCCGGACCGTGCCCGGGTCCACACCGCTGCTGGCCGCCGCGCTCGCCGAGGGGTACCCCGGCAGCCCGCCCACCGGGAAAGCCGACCCGGTCCGGTGGTGGCGGGCCTACCTGCGGCAGGTGGTGCCGCCGGTGCTGGAACTGTTCGCCCGGCACCGCATCGTGCTGGAGGCCCACCTCCAGAACACCGTGGTCGCCGTCGACGCGGACGGACTGCCGGTGCAGGCCCTCTTCCGGGACGCGGAGGGGGTCAAGCTGCTGCCGGAGCTGCCGCGGGCCGATGCCTGGCAGCGCCTGGTCTACTGCCTGGTCGTCAACAACCTGATGGAGATCGCGAGAGCGCTGGCCGGGCGGTATCCGGACATCCCGCAGGTCCTGTGGCAGGCCGCACGGGAGGAGTTCGAGCACTACGAGAGCACCCGCGGGCTCCCCGAGATCGCCGAGCTGATCGCCGCCGCGACCGTACCGGGCAAGACCAACCTGCTGCTGCGCTGGACACGGGCGGACGGGGCGGACGCCCGCTACCTCCCCCTGCCGAACCCGCTGCGCGCGTAGGCCGTCTCTTCCGGATCCTGCCGGGCCCGCGGCGCCCGGCACCGCACCCGGCCGCGTTGTCGGGGCGCCCGAGTACGTCCAGTACAAGGGCGCCCCTCCGCCTTGCCGGGCACGGCACCGGACGCCGCGGACTCGGCCGACAGGATCCGGAAGAGACGGCCTGGGCCGTCTCTTCCGGATCCTGCCGGGCCCGCGGTGCGCAGCGACGTCCTACGGGCGGAAGTGGGCGCGGTGCTCGTGGAGGAAGGCGTCGAGGGTGCGGGGCGGTCGGCCGAGGATGTCGATGACGGCGGTGGTGGGGCTCTCGGGTCGGGTGACGGCGAGTTGCTGGATCTCCGTCACGTGGTCGGCGAGCCAGGTGGGCATGTGGGCGGTGTGGACGAGGTGGGCGCGCAGTTCGTCCGGGGTGAGGTCGGCGTAGCGGATCGGCCGGCCGGTCAGGACGGTCAGTCGCGCAGCGAGTTCGGGGTGGGAGACGGCTTCGGGACCGGTCAGCGTATAGGTGCCGCCGGCGATGTCGGGCCTGGTCAGAGCGGCGGCGGCGACGTCGCCGATGTCACGGCAGTCGATCTGGTTGCAGGGCGCGTCGCCCGTCGTGCCGAGGATGACGCCCCGGGCGACGGTGGGAGCCAGGCGCAGGAGGTTCTGCATGAAGGCGTAGGGGCGCAGGACGGTGTGGGTGAGGCCGCTGGCCCGCAGGTGATCCTCGATGGCGTGGTGTCCGCGGGAGATGGCGACAGGGGAATCGGGTTCGGCGGCCGGTGCGGAGATCTTGACGATGTGTCCGATACCGGCATGGGCGGCGATGTCGATGACGCGGGTTTCGAGTTCGACCTGTGCGGGGCTGTTGGCCATGGCGAGGAAGAGCTGGTCGGCGCCCTTGAAGGCGGTGCGCAGGGAGTGGGGGTCGGTGGCGTCGGCGTACTGGACCTCGACGGGCGGCCGGTGGGCGCCGGTTGTGCCGAGGACCGGCCCGTGCGGGGTACGGGTCAGTGCGCGGACGGGTGCGCCGGACGTGACGAGACTGTGGAGCAGGGCGTTTCCGGTCGCTCCGGTCGCTCCCATGACAACGATCATCGTGTGCTCATTCCTTGGTGACTTCCCCGGCGACGGACGCCGCCGGGCAGGCTGCCTATGCAGGGGATGCCGCGGTGGTGCTGCGCCAGCGCAGGGTGACGATGGTGGTGGCGAGGGCAGCGGAGACGGGCAGGTCCATGCGCAGGCGCTCCAGCCACGGGGCGGCGGGGACCGCGGTGTGGGTGGGTATCCACTGGCCGGCGAACCATCCCAGCAGGGCCGCCGTGCCCACGGCGGTGATGACGAGTGCGGCGGTCAGCACGCCGCGCGGCGCGGTGATCGTCCACCGCCGGGGCTGCCCGCCGTGCCGCAGCCAGGTGCCGACCAGGAACGCCACCACGGCGGAGGTACCGGCGATGGAGGTGCAGGCGGCCACGGCCAGGTCCTGCTGGCCGGTGACGACCCCGGCGGCGCCGGCCGTCAGCGCGGGGGCGGCGTAGGCGGTCAGCACCTCACGCCACAGGGTGAACGGCCGGGAGGGCCGGGAGGGTCGGGAGGCCGCTCGGTTTCGGCCGGTTCTGTGCTTCGTCGCGGACATGCTGGCCTCTTTCTCGTTCGTACGAGGGCGAAAGTAATTAGGTAGCTAACTATTGGCCCGAAAAAAGGGGCCCTGCTCAAGGAGCGGGGCCGAAACGACTGAGGGGCGGGTCAGTCCGCGGCCAGGGCCGCACTGCCGCGCACGACGCGGGCGAGCAGATCCAGGAACACCGCGCGCTCCTCGACGGAAAGCCCGCCCACCATCGCCTCGAGCCGCCCGAAATGATCGGACGCCATGTCGCGCAGGCGCTGCGCCCCGCGCGCGGTCAGGACGGCCACGGTGCCCCGTCCGTCCTCCGTGGACGGGCGGCGGGTGATCAGGCCCTCGCGTTCGAGGCCGTCCAGCAGGCCGGTGACCGTGGCCCTGGACACGTCGAGGTCGACTGCGAGGCGTGAGGGCGACTTCTCCCCGCCGTGGTCCTCCAGGTCGGCGAGCAGGCGGTAGCGCCCCGTCGACAGGCCGAACCTGGCGAAGTGCGCCTCGGCCGCCCGGCCGACCCTCGTGCCCGCCGAGATCAGTCGCACCGCGACCAGTACCGCTTGTGGATCGACCTCCAGGCCGTAGTGCTCGACCTGTCGCCTGGCCTGGTCCAGCGTGGGCGCCTCGCCGTCGATGTCGTCCCTCGTCATGGAGTTAATATGGCGGCTAACTACTTTCCTTGTCAAGGAACTTCGATGCGCGATCCGCGGTGTCGGCGGGCCCGCGTGTGCGACTTCGGTCGGTTCGCCGAGGGGTCCGGCCTGTCGGCGCCCGCGTCGGCCGCCGGCGGCGCGGCCGCTCCGCGTCCTGTCGACCTCCTCGAGGGGCGGTCGGGTGCGGGTGCGGAATCGGCCAAGCCGGGGCGCGCGCCCGATCCGCCCTCACGGAAAGGTATAGACCAATGCTACGTTGGTCGGGCAGACCGCGCAGTCCTTGACCACCCGTCAGAGGAGAAGCCATGCCCTCCCCTTCGCGGGGCGGCGGCCAGGCCGCCATGCCCAAGTATCAGCGGATCGCCGCAGCACTGCGCCGCGATCTCGACCGCGCCGCACACGCCCCCGGCGGCAGGCTGCCGTCCGAACGCAGTCTCGCCGCCCGCTACCAGGTCAACCGGCAGACCATCAGGGCGGCGCTCCAGTACCTGCGCGAGGACGGCCTCGTCGTCACCGGCCGCCGCGGCACCCGCCCCGCCGTCCCCGCCGTCCCCGCCGTCCTTTCCGTCCCCGCGCTCCCGGCCGCGATGCCTTCCGCCGCGGCCGCGGCGACCAGGAGCTGGGTCGCCTTCGTCACCGTCCCGCCCTCGCTCGCCGCCCTCCTCGGCATGGCGGGCGGAGACCGAACCCTGGTCCATCACCACCGCGAACGCGGCCCGGCCGGAGAGACCCTCCGGGACGCCGTCACCTACTTCGGCCCCGGGGCCGTCGCGCGCAGCCCGGAGCTGGCAGCCCTCCGGAACCGGACGGCGAGCGCCCGTGAGCAGGACCTGACCCCCGTGCACCGCTGGCTGGACCGGGCCGCCGCGGGCGGCAGGGTTGCCGAGACGCTCACGATGACCCGCGTCACCCACCCGCAGGCCACCGCCCCCACCTGTGGCCTGACCGTGCGCCGCACCCTGCACGACAGCTCCGGTCGCCTGCTCGCCGTCACCGACCTGGCCTTCCCCACCTGGGACCGCCTCACTTTCCACCGGGACCGCCGCGGACACGCGACCACCGGCTTCCGCATCACCTAGGCCGTCTCTTCCGGATCTTGCCGGGCCCGCGGCGTCCGGCACCGCACCTCGCCGCGTTGTCGGGCCCGCCCCGGTACGTCCAGTACCAGGACGACCCTCCGCCTTGCGATCCTTCCCCTCGGCCCCTGCGGGCCTGGGGAGACCCCATGGCACCGGACGCCGCGGGCTCGGCCGACAAGATCCGAAAGAGACGGCCTGGACCGCGCGACCCAACTGTGGCCTCGGACACACCCCGTCGGGCCGCGTTCCGGACCCGGCGGTCGGCCCGGCCGCCGGGTTCCGGCCTCAACTCGCCTCCCGGGAACCGGAGTACCGGCAGGGGTCGCCGACCGCCTCCCGTCCCCCCGGCACGGATCCTCGTACGGGGCTTGCGTACTCGGTACGTGAGGAGGATCACCCCTGCGTTTGCTCGGGTGAATGCCGGGAATCGGCGCTGCTGGAGCGGAACCACGTCCTCCGGCCACTTGCGCCGGAGCCGAGGCGCACACGGGCAGATCCCGTCCCGCTCCACGGCCCCGCCGGTCCGCCGGCGCGCGCCGTACTTGGTACGACCCGTGAGGTGTATGTGTCCACGCTCCAGGCCGAGCACGTCTACAAGGTGTTCGGGAGGCGCCCCGCCGACAGCGAAGCCGCCGTCCGCGCGCTCCGCAACGGCGCCGACCGCGACGAGTTGCGCGCCGACGGGACCACCGCCGCCGTGATCGACGCCTCCTTCGACGTACAGCCCGGCCAGATCTTCGTGGTCATGGGCCTCTCGGGATCCGGCAAGTCCACTCTGCTGCGCATGCTCAACGGCCTCCTCGAACCCACCTCGGGACGCATCCTCTTCGGCGGCCAGGACCTCACCGGGCTGAGCGCGCGCGAGCTGCGCCACGTTCGGTCCACCAAGATCTCCATGGTCTTCCAGCACTTCGCCCTCTTCCCGCACCGCAACGTGCTGGAGAACGCCGGCTACGGACTGGAGGTACAGGGCGTGCCGCGCGCCGAGCGCGAGCGCCGCGCCGCCGAGGCCCTGGCCCTGTGCGGGCTCGAAGGCTGGGAGGACTCCTGGCCCGATGAGCTGTCCGGCGGCATGCAGCAGCGGGTCGGCCTCGCCCGGGCCCTGGCCACCGACGCCGACCTCCTGCTGATGGACGAGTCCTTCAGCGCGCTGGACCCGCTGATCCGCCGCGATATGCAGGACCAGCTGCTGGAGCTCCAGAAGAGCCTGAAGAAGACCATCGTCTTCATCACCCACGACCTCAACGAGGCCATGCGCCTCGGCGACGGCATCGCCGTCATGCGCGACGGCCGCATCGTCCAGCAGGGCACCGCCGAGGACATCCTCACCCGCCCCGCCGACGACTACGTCGCCTCCTTCATCCAGGACGTGGACCGCTCCCGGGTCCTGACGGCCGACGCCGTCATGGACGATCCGGAGCCGGCCGCCGATGCCTGCGACTGCCCCACCGTCACCGCCGGGACCCCGCTCGCCGACCTGTGCGCCGTCAGCGCCCGCGTCCCGCACGCGGTCGCCGTCACCGGCGCCGACGGCTCCGTCATCGGCTCCGTACCCCAGGACCGCCTCATCGCCTTCATCGGCGACGAACAACGGCCCCCGATGTACTGCGCGGAGGTGGCCGCCTGATGCCCCGCCTTCATCTCGGCGCCTGGGTCGACAGTGGAGTCGACTTCCTCCAGAGCCACCTCTCCTGGCTGTTCGAGGCCATCAGTGCCCTCGTCACCGGCCTCTACGACGGCATAGACGCCGTCCTCTCCGCCCCCGCCCCGCTGCTCTTCGCGGGCATCCTCGCCGTCGCCGCCTGGTGGCTGCGCGGTCTGCTGGCGGGCCTGCTCGCCTTCGCGGGCTTCGCGCTGGTCGACTCCCTCGGCCTGTGGGAGGACGCCATGTCCACCCTGTCGCTGGTCCTGGTCGCCACGCTCGTCACGCTGGCGTTCGCGATCCCGCTCGGCATCCTGGCCTCCAGATCCGACCGGGTCAGCGCCCTCCTGCGGCCGGTCCTGGACTTCATGCAGACCATGCCCGCCATGGTCTACCTGATCCCCGGCATCATCTTCTTCGGGGTCGGCGTGGTGCCCGGCATCATCGCGACCATCATCTTCTCGCTGCCGCCGGGCGTACGGATGACCGAGCTCGGCATCCGCCAGGTCGACGCGGAACTGGTCGAGGCCGCCGAGGCCTTCGGCACCAGCCCGCGCGACACCCTCGTACGCGTCCAGCTCCCGCTGGCCCTGCCCACCGTCATGGCGGGCGTCAACCAGGTCATCATGCTGGGCCTGTCCATGGTCGTCATCGCCGGCATGGTCGGCGGCGGCGGACTCGGCGGCGCCGTCTACAAGGCCATCGGCAACGTCGACATCGGCCTCGGTTTCGAGGCGGGCGTCTCCATCGTCATCCTCGCCATGTACCTGGACCGGATGACCGGCGCGCTCGGCCGCCACGTCTCCCCGATCGGCCGACGTACGCTCGCCAAGGCGCGGGCCGCCGCGACCGGCGCCGCCAAGCTGTGGAACCACCGCCCGCAGCCCGCGTACGCGATCAGCGGCGCCGTCGTCCTGGCCCTCGTCGCGGGCGGCCTGAACACCTTCGGCGGCTCCACCGCCGAGGAGGGCCCGGCCGGGGCCGCGAACATCGGCAAGGGCCGCACCCTGTCCGTCGGCTACATCCCGTGGGACGAGGGCATCGCCTCCACCTTCCTGTGGAAGGAGCTCCTGGAGCGCCGCGGCTACAAGGTCGACGCCCGCCAGCTGGAGGCCGGGGCGCTGTACACCGGCCTGGCCGGGGGCCAGCTCGACTTCCAGACCGACGCCTGGCTGCCCGTCACCCACGCCCAGTACTGGGAGAAGTACGGGAACAAGCTGGAGGACCTCGGCTCCTGGTACGGCCCCACCTCGCTGGAGCTGTCCGTGCCCTCCTACATGAAGGACGTGCGTTCGCTCGCCGACCTCAAGGGCAAGGCGGACCGGTTCAAGGGCCGGATCATCGGCATCGAGCCGAGCGCCGGCGCGATGTCGATCCTCAAGGACAAGGTCCTGGGGGAGTACGGCCTCGACGGCGAGTACAAGGTCGTCGACGGCTCCACGCCCGGCATGCTCGCCGAGCTGAAGCGGGCCTACGAGAAGAAGGAGCCCGTCGCGGTCGTGCTGTGGTCCCCGCACTGGGCCTACTCCTCCTACGAGCTGACCAAGCTCGAGGACCCGCGGGGAGCCTGGGGCAAGGGCGACGGCATCCACACCCTGGCCCGCAAGGGCTTCGCGGAGGACGAGCCGAAGGTCGCCGAATGGCTGAAGTCCTTCAAGCTCACCGAGGAGCAGCTCACGGGCCTGGAAGCGAAGATCCAGGAGACCGGGAAGGGCAAGGAGCAGCAGGCGGTCCGCGCCTGGCTCCAGGACCACCCCGAGGTCGACCGGCTCGCCTGACATCCGAGGCAGCCGGACGGCGAAGGCGCCGCCGCACACAGGGCCCCGTACGACGTACGGTCCCGCGTGCGGCGGCGCCTTCGCCCTGTCCGGGGCGGCTCAGCCGACGGGTACCCGGTCCGGGGACCGCTGCTGTTCGGTGTCGTGTGTGTCGTGGGCGTCGTCGGTGTCCGTGCCCGACCGGCGCGGGCGCACCGGCCACCACAGGGAGCGGCCCAGGAGGGTGGCGAGCGCGGGCACCAGCACGATCGACAGGACGAAGGCGGAGAGCACGATGCCGAGCGCCGTCGCGAAACCGATCTGCTGGGTGGACGGGGCGGGGGTCACCGCCAGGCTCCCGAAGGAGGCGGCCAGTACCAGGCCCGCCGTGGCGATGGCGGGCGCCGTGTGCCGGACGGCACGGCCGACCGCGGCGCGGGCCGGACCCGGCCGGGCCATCTCCTCCCGGATCCGGTCGCTCATCAGGATGTTGTAGTCGGTGCCCAGCGCGACCACGAACAGGAACAGCACGAGCGGCAGGGTGAAGTCCACCCCGGGTCGGTCCAGGGCGTGCTGGAACACCAGCGTCGAGGCGCCGAGGGTGGCGGCGAAGCCGAGCCCGACCGCGGCCAGCAGGACCACCGGCGCCAGCAGACTGCGCAGCAGGGCGAGCAGGATCAGCGCGATGAGCGCCGCCGCCACGGGGAAGACCACCCGCAGGTCCTTGTCCACCGCCGTCGCGATATCGGCGAAGATCGCCGCTGTGCCGCCCACGTGTGCCTCCGTACCGGCGGGGGTGTGTGCCAGGGCCGCGGCCCGGACGGGTCCCGTCACCAGGTCGCGTGCTTCCTGTCGCTGCGGGTCGGCGGTCAGGAACAGGTCGATCCGCGCGGCCCGCCGGTCCTCGGTCAGTACGGTGTCCGCGACCCGGCCCACGCCGCCGACCCGGGCGAGCGCCTCGGACAGCCCGCCGAGGCGTTCGGCGCTCAGGACGGTGCCGTCGGAAGCGGTGACGAAGACACTCGTCGGGTCCGACACGCCGGCCGGCAGGGCGCGGGAGATCTCGGCCGCGGTGGCCACGGCGGCGGTGCGCTCCCCGCCGCCACCGCTCTGGCCGTAGTCCATGCGGATCCCCACGACCCCGGCGGCCAGTGTGCCGAGCAGGGCCACCGAGGCCAGGACCAGCGCGAACGGCCGACGGGCGACGCGGTCGCCCATCCGTGCGGCGGAGCCCCGGCGGGGCTCGCGCTTCAGGCTCCGGGAGGGCCAGAACATCCTGCGGCCGGTGACCGCCAGCAGGGCCGGCATCAGGGTCAGGCTGCCCAGCAGCATCACCAGTACGGACAGGGCGATGGCCGGCCCGAGGACCCGGAACTGGCCGAAGGAGGCCACCCCGAGCGTGGCGAACGCCGCGACGATGGTCAGGGCCGCCGAGGTGATGGCCGTACCCACCCGCCCGGCTACCTGGGCGGCCGCCTCACGCCCGGACTGCTCGGGGTGTTCGCGCAGCTGCTCCCGGAAACGGAAGAGGAGGAACAGGAAGTAGTCGATGCCGATGCCCATCAGCACCACACTGATCAGGCTCGGTGTGGACTCGGCCAGTCCGGTCCCGGTCAGCAGCGCGGCGCCGACCACCACGCCCGCCGCCGCGCCACCGATGACGGTGACCGCGAGCAGGGGCAGCAGGGCCGCCATGGCGCTGCGGAAGACGAAGACGTGCAGCAGGACGATGACCAGGAGCATGGCGACGCCGACGACCATCGACCGGGTCTTCTCGGCGTCCATGGAATCCACCCGGTCGGCGATCCCGCCGGTGAAACCGGTGCGCAGGCCCTCCTCGGCCAGCCGGTCGCGCGCCGAGTCCCGGAAGGCCCGGTAGGTCTCCTGCACACCGGGATCGGCGGGGTTCCCGGTCAGCTCGACGGACAGCAGCCGGAAGGAGCGGTCGGGCGCCGTCATGGCCGAACTCACCCGGGGGACCTGCGAGTGGTCCTGCGCGAGGGGCATGGTGTCCTCGGTGCGGGGCATGACGACGCGCTGCCGCGACAACTGCGCGGCCTGCGCGTCGATGCGCCGCTCGTCGGCGGCCGTGAGCGGCGCGGCGTCCGACCGGGCCACCAGCACGGTGAGCCGATTGGCGTCCGGATCGGCGCCGAACCGCTCCTCGGCGATCTGCAGTGCGGCCGCCGAGTCGTAGTGCGCGGGCAGGAACCCGCCGCTGCCGGTCTGGATGGCGCGGAAGACGAACGCCTGGCCCAGGACGGCCGCCGCCAGTCCCAGGACCGCCCACAGGGCGATCACCTTCCACGGACTCCTCGTCGAGAATCCGGTCAGGGCGCGGATCACTGGTTTCCTCCGGTCTGTGCGATGCGGACCGGGAGTTCCCGGCCCGCATCCAGACCATCAGGGGAGAGCGGACGAAACGTCAGGTCGCAGGAGGATCCGCAGTCCGGGACCAGGGTCCGGCCGCCCCCGCCGACCAGGACTCAGGTCCTGGTACGAACCCCGACCGCAGTCGGGCGGCAAGGGGGGCGGCCGGTGCCAGAATGGGTCGCGACCACCGGGAGCAGGACCGGCGGCACGGGGGCGATACGGGCACGGGCGTGGTCATGGATGCGGGTGTGGGTGTGGGTGCGGGTGGGGTCATGGGTGGGGTCATGAGTACGCATGCGGGTACGGGCGCGGACACCGAGGGGGACCGGGGGCCGTGGACGCGCAACGACGCACTCGTCGCGGTGGCGGCCGGCGCCGCCGACCTCGTCGGCTTCTCCCTGGGAACCCTCACGGAGGGCGGCACCCTCAGCGTCACCGCGGCCGCCCTGCTGATGGTCTCGGCGATGACCCTGCTGGCCCGACGCGTCCGCCCGTTGCTCGTACTCGCCGCGGTACTGGCCCTCGGAGCCCTGGTCAACCTGGCGGCTCCGCTGTCCCCGCACTTCACCCTGAGCCTGACGATCGCCCTGTACACGGTGGCCAGGACGAACCGCCCCGCCGTCGTCGCGGTGACCGCGGCCGCGGCGGCGCCGCTCGCTGCCGCGGGCCAGAGCGGCTGGCCGCTGCCCTTCGGCTGGTGGGGACTGGTCGGAAACGCCACCGCCGCTCTCATCACCGTCACCGCGGCCTGGGTGGTCAACCACCGGCAGCGGGAGGCAGCGGCCCAGCGGCTGCTGCTCGCCGACCGGGTGGTGGCCGAGGAGCGCCGCCGGATCGCACGCGAACTGCACGACATCGTCGCCCACCACATCACCACCATGCAGCTGATGGCCGGCGGGGCCCGGGCCAACCTGGCGTACGACCCGGAGGCGTCCCGGGAGGCCCTGGTCACCCTGGAGGACTCCGGGCGGATGGCGCTGCGCGAGATGCGGCAGCTCCTCGACGTGCTGCGGGCGGGGGAGGAACCGGAGAACACCCCGCCGGCGCCGCAGCCCGGAGCCGACGACCTCGCCCGGATCATCACCGAGGCCCGGCTGGCGGGGACGGATACCGAGTTCACGGTGGAGGGCCCGGTCCGCGCTCTGCCGCCGAGCGTGGGCCTCACCGTCTTCCGCATCGTGCAGGAGGCGCTGACCAACACCCGCAAGCACGCGGGCCGGGCACGGGCCCACGTACGACTCACCTACGAGCGGGACGAGGTGGGCGTGGAGGTGCGCGATGACGGAGCGGGTGCGCCGACACCGCCCCCGCGCTCTGCCGCCCGCTCCGGGTACGGTCTGATCGGTATGCACGAGCGGGTCGCCCTGCAGGGCGGAACCCTGGAGGCCGCCGCCCTCACCGGCGGCGGATTCCGGGTGGCGGCCCGAATCCCGGTCCCGGTCCCGGCACCCCTCCCGGGCGCGGGAGCGGGCGAGAGAGAGGAACGGCACGGATGATCCGTGTGCTCATCGCCGACGACCAGCCGCTGGTACGGCGCGGCCTGGCCCTGATCCTGGGCCCCGACCCGGAGTTCGAGGTCGTGGGGGAGGCCGAGGACGGTGCCCGGGCCGTGGCGCTCGCCCAGCAGCTCCGCCCCGACGTGGTGGTCATGGACATCCGGATGCCGGTCCTCGACGGGGTCAAGGCCACCGAGGAACTCGCGCGCACCCTCCCCGGGACCCGGGTCCTGGCCCTCAGCACCTTCGACATGGACGAGTACGTGGTCGCCGCCCTGCGCGCCGGCGCGTACGGCTTCCTGCCGAAGGACATATCCCCGGAGGAGCTGATCGCCGCGGTCCGCATCGTCCACACCGGCGAGGCCGCCGTGGCGCCGCGGCTGCTCAGCCGGCTCCTCTCCGCCTACGTACGGACCCCCGAGCGGCCGCGGTCGTGGGCGGCTCGCACCCCCGTCGAACTCACTTCGCGCGAGCTGGAGATCTGGCGGCTCATGGCCACCGGACGGGCCAACGCCGAGATCGCCACGGAACTGGACATCAGCGTCTCCACGGTCAAGAACCACATCACCGGCATCTTCGGCAAGCTGGGCGTCCGCGACCGCGCGCAGGCGGTGATCGCGGCGTACGAATCGGGACTGGTGGAGGCCGGGGGCGCGAGCGGTTGATCACCAAGTGCCCGTAAGAGGACCGGATTCCTCCTGCTGTCCGCACCTCTGACCAGCCAAAACACTGGACGATTCGCCCGTGCGCACAGTGGCCCGTCCATGGCACAGTGCGATCAGTCCAACCGCACGACGAGGGAGCCTCCATGCGCGATCAGCACGCCACGCCGCTCACGGCCGCCCCCGAGTGCCTGCCGGAGCCCCGCCCGCTGCCCTGCTGTCCGGTGTGCGCGGACGCACCGGAACGCATCTCGTGGCGTCAACGCCCGGGCCGGCCGGTGGTCCTGCTCTTCGACCCCTGCGGCCACCGCTGGTCCTCCCCGGCCCCACCGGTCCTGGCGGCCACCCCACCGCGCCCGGACGCCGTTTAAAGGGTGTATCGGAAGAGGATCTCGTCAGGTGTCGAGTGGAAGTTCCAGCAGTTCGTCCGGGGGCTGGAAACCGAGGCGCCGATAGAGCGGGTTGCTGCGCTCTGAAGGCCAGACGATCAAGCCCTCGAGGCCTGCGCCGCGTGCATGCCGCTTCAGCGCCTCAAGGAGTGCGGAGCCAGCTCCTTTGTTTCGCTGTGACGGCAGGACGAAGTAGTTCGTGACATAGCCGACCGGGTTGTTGTCCTCGTAGGGCTCCGGCATCCGCTCCACCGGACAGAGGAAGACGTGACCGCAGATTTCGCCTTCGGTCTCCGCGACCCAGGCCAACCAGTAGCCATCCCTGAGCCGGTCGTGGATCCAGTGCTCCGCCTCTTCCAGGGGCCGAGCGGGGGTGGGTGGTCGCCCTTCGTGGTCTTCTTGCTTGAACGTCCATCGGAGTTCGGCCAGGCGGCCCGCATCGGCGGGTCGGGCGGGGCGCACGGTGAAGTCTGTGGTCATGAGGCGATTTTCCCGGTCACACCGCGGTGGGGCGATCTGATTTCCCTGCCGGTCACAGCCATTCGTTGATGGCCGCGACGAGGACGGTGGCTTCATAGCGGACGGCGAGCTTCTCGTAGCGGGTGGCCACCGCCCGGTGTCTCTAGAGGCGGTTGATGCCACACTCCACCGCGTGGCGCTCACGGTAGTCGGCCCTCGGGCGGGTGCGGGGCCTGCCCGGTCCCGGACGACGTACCTGGGTCCCCTTCAGTACAGGCTCAAACTGTGGAGAGTCCCCGCGCTGCCCGGCTGTGATCACGAACGACATCGGCTTCTGGCCCTGCTCGACGGCAGTGCAGCTTCGTGGTCGGACCTCCGCGCGAGCGTCCGAGGCCGTGGTCGGCCGGCTCGATGTCGACACCGCCTGGCGGCTCGACCTGCAGTTCCCCCTTTTTCCGCGCCCGGCGCCGTGCTGGTGGGCCCGGCACACCGTGGAGTCGACGTTGATGTCCCACGTGATCAGATGCTTCGCGTCGGCCCGGGCCTGCAGTTCGGCGAGGAAGCGTTTCCAGGTGCCGTCCCGCTGCCAGCGACGGAACAGGTCGTACCCGCGGCCCCAGGGACCGTACCGCTCCGGCACATCCCGCCAGGGCGCCCCGGTCCGTGTCCGCCACCGTATGCCGTTGATCAGCTGTCGCCGGGTCCATTTCGGAGGCCGTCCCGGCTTCTTGCCCGTTGGCAACAACGGCTCCAGCCGGGCCACTGCGCGTCTGTCAGATCTCCACCTTTCACGAAGGGAGATCATCTTCCGTCAACTGGCTGACGGGACGCGCCAGCGGCTGGGACGATCCGTTGGTCCTCGCCGGCGCTCCTCGACCTGCTCGCAGCCGCGCTTCTGATCAGCGGCAAACGTCGAGGGACGGAGCTCGTTTGCGTCATCATGACGACCGACCTCGCCGCCAACCGGTACGCGACCTATGGCATCCAGCACAGCAACCTCGCCGCTCAGCCCGGCCTCCAACGACTGGTCGCCTTCACTGCATTTGTCTTGGGAACGGCGCCTTTCGCCCGACGACACCTCAGCTGAGCTGACGGGAAAGGCGCCCACTTCCGATATTCGGCCGGGGTCCGGCGACCGCCTCGGCGAGCAGGCGGTCAGCCTCTCGTACGACGGCCGCCGCGGGCGGTGGCGGTGGTCAGCACCGCCGCGAGGGAGACGGCGTCGCGCAGACCGACCCGACCACATCTCGACCGCGTCCACGCGCCGCCTGAGCGGGAGCAGGGATTCGGCCACTCCGCTCGGGGCCGGCGCCTCCAGGGTCCGTGCGTGCATGTCCGTCGCGCGGGGTTCGGCGACCGGCCTGGAGCGGCGTTCCAGTACCACCAATCGGCGTCGCCCACGATGTCCCGCACCCCATCCGCCGATCCGCAGGGGTCACCGAGATCTGTTGGATGCTCAAATGTGCGTGGTGGAAGTCGATTTCGAGCATCATCTTTCACATCGAGCCGTCGGAGCGCTATCTTGCCCGGAGCATGCCAAGTAGCTGTGCCCGTGTTCCGGACCGCACGAGGAGCTGCCCCATGAGACTGCCAAGCATCCGCAGGAGCCAGGGTCGGCAAGGCCCGCAGGGCCCGTTAGGCAGCCGGGTCCACCCGGCGCGGTGGCGGCGCAGGTGGCGCACCCCGGCCGCCGCCCTGCTCGCCGCCGCCCTCGCCGTCACGGGCCTGGCCGCCGCCGGCCCCCTCGTCGCCCCCGCCTCGGCCGCCGCCTCCGCCGCTCCCTACGGGGCCGCGGGCGCCACGGCCACCGCGGGCAACGTCACCGGGTTCACCCGCTCGGGGAACACCTTCACCATCACCGCTTCCGGGGGAGCCAAGGCCCGCGTGGTCCTCGCCCGCGCCGACATCTTCCGCCTGTGGCTCTCGCCCGACGGCTCCTTCACCAACGACCCGGCCGGCTCCGACCTCGCCCCCACCACCGACTTCGGTCCCGTGACCGCGAGCCATTCGGACGCAGGCGCCTACTACCGGATCGCCACCGGATCCCTCTCCATCCGCGTCAACAAGAAGCCTCTCCAGTTCTCCGTCTACCGTGCCGACAACACCACCCCCGTCTGGCAGGAGACCCAGCCCACCAGTTGGACCGGCAACCGGACCACCCAGTACCTGGCCCGCGGCGCGGACGAGCAGTTCTACGGCACCGGCCTGCGGTTGGGCGAATGGGCCCTGCGCGGCAGGACCGTCCCGATCGCCGTCGACAACAGGTGGCGCGAGAACGACAACGCCAGTCCCGCCCCCTTCTACATGTCGACCAATGGCTACGGCGTCATGCGCAACACCTGGGCCCCGGGCTCGTACGGCTTCAACGCGCCCACCACCCTCACGCACGACGAGAAGCGGTTCGACGCCTGGTACTTCACCGGCGATTCGCTCAAGTCCGTACTCGACGCGTACACCGACGTCAGCGGAAAGCCCTTCATGGCGCCGATGTGGGGATTCGAGCTCGGCAATGCCGACTGTTTCAATGCCTCCAACCCCGATTACCAGGGCGATCACAACCGCCTGCGGCACCTGACCACGCCCGACGTCGTCGGCTACGCGGCCGACGCCCGGGCCGCCGACATGCCCTCGGGCTGGTTCCTGCCCAACGACGGCTACGGCTGCGGCTACACCGCACCCCTCAAGTCCACGGTGGACGCCCTGAAGGCCAAGGGCTTCCAGACGGGCCTGTGGACCTCCACCGGCCTCGGCTCCATCGCCGATGAGGTGGGCACGGCAGGCAGCCGCGGAGTGAAGACCGACGTGGCGTGGATCGGCAGCGGCTACAAGTACGCATTCAACGGCGTGCAGCAGGCCGTGGACGGGATCGAGAAGAACTCCGACGCCCGCCGCTTCGTGTGGACCGTCGACGGCTGGGCGGGCACCCAGCGCAATGCCGTCGTCTGGACCGGCGATACCCACGGCACCTGGGACGACATGCGCTGGCACGTCCCCGCGATCACCGGAGCGGGCCTCTCCGGCCTCAACTACGCCGCCGGCGACATCGACGGCATCTTCGGCGGCAGCCCGAAGACCTACACCCGGGACCTCCAGTGGAAGGCCTTCACGCCGGCCTTCATGACCATGTCCGGCTGGGGCGCGACCAACCCGACCGCCGGCTACCAGGACAAGCAGCCCTGGCGCTTCGCCGAGCCCTACCTCTCCGTCAACCGCAAGTACCTCCAGCTCAAGATGCGGTTGATGCCGTACCTGTACACGATGAGCCGCATCGCCCACGAGAGCGGCGTACCCAGTACCCGCGCCATGGTCCTGGAGTATCCCGATGACCCGGTGGCCCGCGGCAACCTCACCAGCGGCCAGTTCATGGCCGGTGACTCCTTCCTCGTCGCGCCCGTCGTCTCCGACACCTCGGTCCGCGACGGCATCTACCTGCCCGCGGGGACCTGGACCGACTACTGGACGGGCCGGACGTACGCGGGCCCGGGATGGCTGAACGGATACCGGGCGCCCCTCGACACCCTGCCCCTCTTCGTCAAGGGCGGCGCCGTCGTGCCGATGTGGCCGCAGATGAACTACACGGGCGAGAAGCCCGTCTCCACCCTCACCTACGACATCCACCCGCGCGGCAACTCCTCCTTCAGCCTCTACGAGGACGACGGCCGCACCCGCGCCCACACATCCGGCGCTTACGCCCGTCAGCAGGTCGGCGTCACCGCCCCGGCCGGCGGCTCCGGCGCGGTCACCGTCTCCGTGGGCGCGCCCACCGGCAGCTACACCGGCAAACCGGCCTCCCGCGGCTACGAGTTCACCCTGCACGTGGCCACCGCGCCCGCCACCGTCACGGTGGGCGGCGCCCCCGTGGCGGGCCTGGCTTCCAAGGCCGCCTACGACTCCGCCGCGTCCGGCTGGTTCTTCGACCCGGCGGACCGCTCCGGAGTGCTCTGGATCAAGACCGGTACGAAGGCGGGCGCCTTCACCGTCTCGGCCACCGGCACCAGCCTGCCCGCGGCCGAACCCCTGCCCGCCGCGTCCCCGATCGACCGGTCGGCATGGTCCCTGGTCCACGCCGACAGTGAGGAGACCGCCGCCGAGAACGGCGCCGCCGTGCGCGCCTTCGACGGGAACCCGGCCACCCAGTGGCACACCGCCTGGTCCTCGGGTACGCCCGCCGCGCTCCCGCACGAGATCCAGATCGACCTCGGCGCCCGCTACGCGGTGGACGGCCTCGGCTACCTGCCGCGCCAGGACGGCGGCGTCAACGGCCGGATCGGCGGCTACGAGGTCTACGTGTCCGACACCACCGCCGACTGGGGCCCACCGGTGGCGACCGGCACCTTCGCCGACACCGCGGCCGCCAAGACCGCCGCCCTTCCCCCGAAGAAGGGCCGCTACCTGTGCCTGAGAGCGCTGACCGAGGCGGGCGGCCGGGGCCCTTGGACCAGCGCCGCCGAGATCACCCTCACCGGCCGCCCCGCACCCTGACCGGCTGTCCTGTCAGCCGCCGAGTACGGCCCGGCACTCCCGCCGGGCCGGCTCGCCCAGTAGTGCGCGCCATCGCGTGAACAGGGCGAGGAGTTCTGATCCGTAGGCCTCGCGGAATGCCGGATCGATCCGCGCGAGATCGAGTTCGTTGGCCGCCGACAGCTCGGCGAGGTCCCGCCGCAGCTGCACGGCGGGGGAGTGGACGCGGCCCGTGAACCGGTCCCGGAAGGCCGGCTCCTCGCCGGCGAGCGTCGGGTACGAGGCCGCGCGGTCGCAGGCGGCGTACACGTACACGATCTCCTCGGCCTCCGCTCCGATCACCGCGGCCAGTTCGGCCCGCCGGTCGAGCGGCAGCAGGGCGGTGGGGAACCCGTCCGTGCCGTAGAACGCGTGGCACAGGCCCGCCCGTTGGAGCGCGGGCCGCGCACCCCAGGACGCGAGGAGGTCCCGTACGCGCTCCAGGTGGGCGAGGAGTGTGCCGCCCGGGTGGGCGACTTCCTGCGCACCGAGCTCGCGCAACCATGCGACGGCGTGATCAGGCACCGGTGTGTCCCTCCGATCGTTGGGGCGGGGCGGGGCAGGTGAGCGGGATGACTCGGATGACTCGGATGAGCCGGATGGGTCGGGTGGGTCGACACCCGGCCCCGCCCGCGCCCGGGTTCCGGACCCCTGGGCACAGGCGGGGACGGGTTGCCGCCCGGGCCCTGCATCGATCTTGGTCCCATCCAAAACCCAAGTCAATCCTCCGATTTACTCCCCATCCCCAAGCGATACCTTGGATCTCGTGACCCTTGATGATCTTCGTGTGTTCGTGGCCGTCTGCCGCGCCGGCAGTCTCAGCGCCGTCGCCCGCGACCTCGGCTGCACCCAGTCGGCCGTCAGCCAGCACGTCCGCCGCCTGGAGAAGCAGACCGGCGCCGGCCTCCTGGAGCGCCACGCCCGTGGCGTCGTACCCACCGAGGCTGGCCGCATCCTCCAGGCAGCCGCCGCCGACGGCATCGCCGGACTCGACGGCGCCCTGCGCCGCGTGGACGACCTCGTCCGGGGCGGCGGCGGCACCGTCCGCGTCACCACCGGTGCGACGACGGTGCGGCACTTCATGTCCGAGGCCGTCGTCACCTTCCGCCGCCGCCACCCCGAGGTCAGCCTGGAGTTCCAGACCGAGAACTCCAGCCGCAGCTGCTTCGACGCCCTCGCCGCCGACGACCTCGACCTCGCCTGGATCACCATCGGCGGCCCGGTCCGCGGCATCGAGCAACGCCCCGTCATGCGACTGCCCTGGGTACTCGCCGTCGGCGCCGACGACCCCCTCGCCGCCCGGGCCCGCCTCGACCCCGCCGACCTCGTCGGCATCCGGCACATCCGGCTCCCCGAGAACTCCGCCTCCCGCGCCCACCTCGACGCCGCCTTCGCCGAAGCCGGCATCCGGGTGAGCTCCGACACCAGCGTGGCCGACTGGGACACCGCCCTGCTGCTCGCCGAACTAGGGCTCGGACACGCCGTCGTGCCCGCGCTGCCCGGCTGGCGGGTCCCCGGCTCCGACGGCCCGCTGCGCCTCGTGCCGATCCCCGCGCTGCCGCCCCTCGCGGTCGGCTGGGCCGTCCGCCGCTGGGCCGCCCTCGCCCCGCCCGCCCTCGTCTTCGCCGATGAGGTCGCCCGCAGCTGCCGGGCGCGCGCCGCCGGGCAGCAGTGATGCCGCCACCAGACCTACGGCGGCCAGTGCGGCCAGCGCCACCAGCGACGAGCCGTGCAGCCCGGAGCCCGCGGCGACCGCGATCCCGAGGGCCGGGCCGACGTTCATGGCCGTCTGCTTGAGCCCACCGACGACTCCGGCGTACCCGGCCGGGGCCTCGCCGACCACCGCCCCGGTGGCGGTGACCATGACGGTGGTGAATCCGGCTCCGAGCACCCCGAAGGCCACCGGGGACGCGGAGCCCAGCCCGGCGATCCCGGCGACGACCAGCCCCGTACCGGCCAGCGCGGTCCGGCGCGGCCCGAACCGGCGCAGGGCCAGGCCCGCCACCGGCGCCCCCACGACCATCAGCGCGGTCAGCGGCAGCACCCGCACGCCGGTGGCGAGCGGATCCAGCCCCTCGATGTCCTGGAGGTGGAACGTGGCCGTGAACAGCGCCCCGAACATGCCCGCGGAGACGACGAGCAGCAGCCCCATCGCGGCCGTCACCGCCGTGGACCGGGCCACGGCGTGCGGGACGAACGGCCGCGCGGCCCGCCGCTCACGGCGTACGAACAGGGCCGCGAGCCCGGCGGCCGCTGCGAACCCGATGACGGTGGGCCCGGCGGTCCACCCGTACTCGGGCACGCCGACCAGCGCGTGCACGAACACCGCGAGGGCCGTCGCGAGCAGGGCCGCACCGGTCAGCTCCAGCCGCCCGCGCTCCGCGCGCGGCGGCGCGGGGGCCCGTACGGCGAGCGTCAGCCCGGCGATCACCAGGGCCGCCGGCACATTGATCACGAACACGGCCCGCCAGTCCCAGTGGGCGACCAGGAGGCCGCCGAGCAGCGGCCCGGCCGCCGCGGCCGCCCCGATCGCGCTCGTCCGCACGGCCACCGGAGTGGCGAGCCGGTCGGGCGGGTACGCGAGCCGCAGCAGCGCCAGCGTCGCGGGCTGCAGCAGCGCACCGAACACCCCTTGTGCGCCGCGCAGGGCGATCACCCAGCCCACGCCGGGCGCGCACACGATGCCGGCCGAGGCGGCCGCGAAGCCGAGCACACCGACGAGGAGCAGCCGCGTGTGCCCGTACCGGTCGCCCAGCCGCCCGGCCACGACCAGGAACGCGGCCACCGCGAGCAGATAGGCGGTACTGGTCCACTGGACCTGCGCCACGCTGGCTCCGAGGTCGCGCCGAAGGCTCGGCTGGGCCACGGTCAGCACGGTGCCGTCCAGGGCGACGAGCATGGCTCCCGCCACGCTGACGAGGAGGGAGATGCGCTGCCTCATACGGGCTCCGGACCGAGGTGCGCGTCGACAGCGGCGTCGACGAGGCGCTCCACACCGTCGGCGGGCGGGGGCCCGCCGAGCACCAGCGGCAGACTGCCCCAGCGCCACAACTGCGCCACGCCGTGCAGGTTGGCCCACAACGCGGCGGCGGCGACCGAGGGTTCGGCGGCCCCGCAGCGGCAGACGAGCGCGACGAGCAGATCGAACATGGAGAGCGTCGACTCCCGCAGCCGCGGCCCCTCGGAGGCGGCCTGGCCCGCACTGTCCAGCAGATCGTGGCGGAACATCAGCTCGAACATCCCCGGGTGCTCCAGCGCGTAGCCGACGTACGCCCGCCCGATCGCCCGCACCCGCTCGCGCGGGGAGGACTCCCGCGCACCCGCCGCCGCGGCCGCGAAACGCACGCCGAGATCCTCGAACCCGCGCCGGGCGATCGCCGACAGCAGGGAGTGGTGGGTGGGGAAGTACCGGCGCGGCGCCCCGTGCGAGACGCCCGCCCGGCGGGCGATCTCCCGCAGCCCGAGTGCGCCGCTGCCCTCGCTCATGACGAGCTCCACACCCACGTCGATCAGCCGCTCCCGGAGCGGGCTCTCCTGGTCCATGGACACTGTCTACCAGGGAGAGTAGACAGTGTCTACTCCGTCCGGAGGCCCTGCCCGGGGGTGCGGGGGATGATGGGGGGTGTGACCCTGCGGCCCGGTGGAGGAGGTGTACGTGCCATGACGGAGCACGACGGCGGCCCGGCGGCGCGGAAACTGGAGGAGGGCCGGCTGCTCAAGGAGCTGGAGGCCATTCACCGCACGCGCCACGAGACCCTGCTGCACGGGTCGGACGACGCCCTGGTCACTCACACGAAGCGGATGAACGAGCTGGAGCACGAGTACGTCCGCCGCCACCCCCAACGGGCCCAGACCCCGGGCCGCACCCGTTCGGGTGCCCGCGCCCGCGCAACGGGCGACGCTTGACCGACGCGGCTCAGACTCGGTCGCCGGCGGCCCAGCCGCGGATGTGCCGGTCGGAATGAGCCCGGGCGGATGCGAGTGTGCTCTCGAACAGTTCGTGCAGGCGTGGCGGGTAGGCCGTGGGGGAGTTGGGCAGGGCCAGCAGGACGCGGTGGAGCATGCGCAGATCGGTGGCCTCGGCGAACACCTGCATGGAGACCTCCAGCCAGGCGTCCTTGATGTCTTCCGACTCGTCCAGAGCGGGATCACGTACGCCACCGGGCCCGTACGCCGGGGATCGATCTGCACGCAAAGACAAATGGGCGCTGTACCAGGCGCGCACGGCGCCCGCTCGCTCGGCATCCGTGCCGTTCCGAAGGCGGTCGACCAAGGCCGCCATCACCCGGCGGCGTCCGAACGCGTAGAGCGCCGGCTCGACGAACCAGCGGCAAAAGCTCGGATCCGGGTCGTACACGGCTGCAGCCATCAAGGGGGCGAACATCTCCTCGGGCAGGCAATCGAGTTCGAGCAGTGGCTTGCGCACCGCAAGGGCGAGGCTGCGGGCATACCGGTCGTCCGGCTCGATGGCGAGGCCTTCGGCACCCAGCAGCCGAGCCACCTCCGTCACGTGCGTCAGGAATGAACACGGTTCTATGTCGTTCTGTTCGTCTTGGGCCACGACAGCATTCTCGCGCGCGGGCCACCGACCCTCACTCGTCAGGAGATGGGGTCGAGGAAGGCGTCGAAGACGGCCGGGAGGTGTTTCCATGCCTGCCGGCAGGCGGCGAACTCGGCCTCGGTCAGCAGGCACGCGTCCAGGAGCCTTACCAGGCCTTCGCGGTCCAGGTCCGGCGCGGTGAAGACCAGGTGCTGGCAGCGGTCGCCGTGCTCGGGATGCCAGCCGAGGGCGGCGGCCGCCCTGCGTACGGGCGGTACCAGCTCCCACGCGGCGTCCGGCAGCGAGGCCAGCCACGGGCCGCTGCTCTGTACGCAGAGCGCGCCGCCCGCGCAGTCCCAGGCCAGCAGGGTGTCGGGGCGGTCGGCGAGCCAGAAGCGGCCGCGGCTGCGGGTGGCCGCGGCCGCGAGGTCCTCCAGGGCCTCGTGGAGCCGCTCCGGGTGGAAGGGGCGGTGGCGGCGCCAGACGAGCGTGGAGACGCCGGCCTCGTCCGCCTCCTGGGGCAGCAGCGCGCAGGCCGGGTGCTGGGCGGCGGCCGCCGCCTCGGTGTCGAAGCCGGCGAAGGCCAGCCGCGCCAGTTCCCCGGAGCCGGTGTGCACCCGCCGGGCGGTGGGGTGCAGTTGGGCCAGCAGGGCGCGGTCCCCGGCGGCGGCGTCCGCGCTGCCGACGAGGGCGAGGGCGGGCGCGTACTCCAGCTGCCGCGCCCATGTGTCCCCGACGGTCCGTCGGTCGGTGGGGGCCGCGGCGAGCCCCACCTCCGCCAGGTCGTCCCCGTTGGCGAGGTAGGGCAGGACGAGGGCGGGGTCGACGGCGGTGATGACGTTCGTGAGGTTCAGTGCCTCACCGCCGTGCGCGGTCACGACCTCGGCCATCGCGCGCGGTTCGACGGAGTCCCACAGTTCGACGACGGCGAGCCGGGTCCGCCCGTCCGCGGCGAGCCGCCACAGTTCCGGGAGCAGGTCCGCGCGCAGCGCGCAGCACGCGCAGTCGCCCACGAGCGGGGCCTCGCCCCGGGACAGCTCGCCCGAGGCGTCGCGCACCAGGCGCCGTACGGTCCCCTCGGCCGCCGCGGTCAGGTCGTGGTGCAGGGCGACACTGCCGGGCACGGTGGCCAGCAGCTCCCGCACCGCGCTGCGGCGGGCTTCGCCGTGGAGCCCGCCGACGATGACGACGGGCAGGCTCACGCCTTGCTCCCGTAGCGGCGCTGGAAGCGCTCGACGCGGCCGGCGGTGTCCAGGACGCGGGCGGTGCCGGTGTAGAAGGGGTGGCTCTGCGAGGAGATCTCGACGTCGATGACGGGGTAGGTGCGGCCGTCCTCCCACTCGACGGTCCTGTCGCTGGTGGCGGTCGACCGGGTGAGGAAGGCGAAGTCGGCGGCCTTGTCGCGGAAGACGACGGGGCCGTAGGCGGGGTGGATTCCGGGCTTCACGGTGCGCTCCTTGCAGAGGAGGGGGAGTGGGGGAGGGTGCTGGTGCTGGGGCTGGGGTGCTGGGGCTGGGTCAGCGCTCTTCGCGGAAGTCGACGTGCCGGCGGGCGACCGGGTCGAACTTGCGCAGCACCATGCGGTCGGGGTCGTTGCGCCGGTTCTTGCGGGTCACGTAGGTGTAGCCGGTGCCCGCGGTGGAGCGGAGCTTGACGATCGGGCGTAGTTCGTTGCGTGCCATGCGAGCAGTATACGAAAACGAATCCCATTTTCAAAAGAGAACGCATGCGGGCCTGTCGAGGGAGCAGTCTTTGCCTCGGATGAGACAATCTTGTATCGTTCGACGCGAAGGAGGCTCAGTCATGGTGAATGAAGAAGAACTGCTGGACGGCGCCGCCCGCGTCCTCGCCGGCGATCACAGCGCCTCGATGGTGCAGATCGCCGCCGGCATCGGTACCAGCCGCGCCACGCTGAGCCGCCGCTACGCGACCCGCGAGGCCCTGCTCAAGGCCGTCGCCGTCCGGGCGATCGAGGTGGTCGACGGATGCCTGGCCCCGCTCGACCTCGCACAGAGCGCCGACGCGGCCGCCTTCGACGCCGCCCTCGAAGAACTGGTCATCGCCCTGATGCCCGCCGCGCACCTCTACGGCTTCACCTCGCGGGACGCCACCGTCCTCGCGGACCCGGAGTTCCGGGCCGGTGTCGACCGGCAGGACCAGCGGGCTCTGGCCTTCCTCGCCCTCGGCCAGCGGCTGGGGCGACTGCGCGCCGACCTGCCGCCGTACTGGATCTGGTACTCGCTCTGGGGCCTGCTCGACGCGGCCGCCGAGGGCGTGCGCGACGGGCACCTCGCCCCCCGCCAGATCGGCCACCTGGTCCTGACCTCATTCCTCAGCGGGACGCGGCCGGTCGCGCAGCCCCCCGCCGGCGCTCCCGCGCCCTGAAACACCTCACCGCCGTGCGCGCCGTGCGCACCTCTGAACGGAACTTCATGCACACCCCCGCGCTGGACCCCCGTAGGTGGATCGTCCTGGCGATCCTCTCCGGCAGCCTCCTGCTCATCTCCATGGACACCACGATCCTCAACGTGGCCTTCCCCTCGCTCGTCGGTGACCTCCGGCCGGGTGCCGTGCAGCAGCTGTGGATCATCGACGTCTACGCGCTCGCCCTGTCCGGACTGCTGGTCACCGCGGGTGCGCTCGGCGACCGCTGGGGGCGCAAGCGGCTGCTCATGGCGGGCTTCGGCATCTTCTCGCTCGCCTCGCTCATAGCCGTGTTCTCCACCGAGGCCTGGCACGTGATCGCGGCCCGTGCTCTGCTCGGCGTCGGCGGCGCGGCCATCATGCCGTCCACCGTGTCGATCCTGCGGACCGTCTTCACTGACGCCAAGGAGCGCGCCTTCGCGCTTGCCGTCTGGGCGGCCGTCTTCGGCGGCGGCATGGCCTTCGGGCCGGTCGTCGGCGGGCTCCTGGTCCAGGACTACGGCTGGCACTCCGCCTTCCTCCTCAACCTGCCCGTCGCAGCCGTCATCGTCGCGGCGGGTCTGCGCTACCTGCCCGAGTCACGCTCCCCGCGCAGCACAGGCCGCTGGGACTGGTGGGGCGTCGGCCAGTCGATCGTCGGCATGCTCGCCCTCGCCGGCGGCATCAAGCAGCTCGGCAAGAGCGGCATGGCGGACCCGATGCCCTGGGCCCTGCTCCTGCTCGCCGCGGTCGCGCTGACCGTCTTCGTACGCCGCCAGCTGCGCCTGGACAACCCGCTGCTGCAGGTACGGCTGTTCGCCAAGCCCGCGTTCAGCGTCGCCGCCACCGCGATCTTCCTGCCGATGGTGGGGATGGGCGCGATCCTGTTCCTGGTCACCCAGTGGTTCCAGTACGGCGAGGGCTACACGCCCCTGGAGGCCGGCGTGCGCCTGCTGCCGGCCCCGCTCGCGCTGATCGCCGCCTCGATGGTGGCCCCCTCGCTGATGCAGCGCTTCGCGATCCGCCACGTGCTCGGTGCCGGGCTGGTCGTCCTGGCCGTCGGCATGGCGCTGCCCTGGACCTTCCAGCAGTTCACCGACCTCGGCTACCCGGCCTTCGCGGCCGCCCTGACCGTCATGGGCCTCGGTGCCGGTCTCGCCACCACCGTGGCCTCCGTGACGCTGGTCTCCGCCGCACCCGCCGCCGAGGTCTCCAGCGCCGCCGCCATCGAGGAGACCTGCTACGAACTCGGCTCGGCCATGGGCGTCGCCGTGCTCGGCTCCACCGCGGCCGTGCTCTACCGGGGCAATCTGCCCGCCCTGGAGCTGGACGACCCGAGCGCTGCCGCCGTACGGGATTCCGTCGGTGAGGCCGCGCACACCGCCGAACGCCTCGGCGGCGCCGTCGGCCAGGCGCTGCTCGACACGGCCTCGCACGCCTACACCCTGGCGATCACTCCGGCGTTCCTGCTGGCCGGCGTACTCGCGGTCGCCGCGGCGGCCACGACCTGGACCCTCATTCCGCGGGACCTCCGGCCCACCGAGAACCACTGACCCGGTCGGGCCTCGGCGCGGGAGCGGCAGGCGCAGGGCCCAGGGTGGTGGTGCCGGGTGCCGCCCGGTGCCCCAGGCCCGTGCGGTACGCGTCCATGGCGGCCTCGACCCGGCCCGTGCGCCGCAGCAGATCGCCCAGCAGCCGGCACAGGTCCGCGAGATCGCCCGTGGCCCCGCTGCGCTCCAGCAGTGCCAGCGCCTGTACGTAGTGCTCCTCGGCGGACTCCGACTCACCGCGCTCCTCGGCCATCAGGCCGAGGAGCCGGTGCGCTCCGCCCGCGTGCACGGCGCCGTGACTGTCCCCCAGTTCCAGCAGCGCCGAGAGCAGCCCGGCGGCCTCCTCGTACCGGCCGAGCTGGCGCAGTACGTCGGCCAGCTCGACCTCCACCTGCGCCGTGTAGAGCCCGGCGCGGCGGGCCGACAGCATGTCCCGGGCCATCCGCAACTCGCGTTCCGCAGAGGCGAGTTCGCCGTTCTGTGCCTGGACGTAGCCGCGCATCCAGTGGCAGTGCGCCAGATCGGTCCGCAGACGCAGCTGCCCGTAGATCTCCTGGGCCTTGGCCAGTGAGGCGTCGGCCTCGGCCACCCGCCCCCCGGCGAGGAAGGTCCGGGCCACCTGCCGGTGCATGCCGGCCACCAGCGCCGGGTCGCTGACCTGCGGGGCCAGTGCGAGCGCGAGCTCGGCGGCGCGGGCGGCCCGGGCGTGGGCGCCCATGTCGAGGTAAGGCCCGATGATCGCGGCGTTGAGCAGCACCAGCGCCTCGGGGTCGGACAGCCCGCTCGCGCCCAGCTCGTCGATGGTGGATTCGAGCAGGTAGCAGGCGTAGCGCAGCTCGCCCGCGAGCAGGTGCGCGACGGCGCGGCCGCGGATCGGCCGGGCCCGGCGGGGGAGCGGTTCGTCCACCAGGAGGCGCTCGGCGGCCTCGAAGTGGCCGATCGCGTCCGGAAGTTCCCCGGACTCCAGCGCGCAGTCGCCGAGGCCGAGCCGTGCCTCCGCCTGCTCGCGGACCAGTCCGAGCTGCTCCGCCTCGGCGAGCAGCCGCCGGTAGCGCTCCGCGGCCTCGTCGGCCGCGCCGGTGGCCAGCGTCTGCTGGGCGTCGGTGAGGGCGAGCCGCAGTTCGGTCGCCAGGTGGGCGGGGCGGCCGGTGGTCAGCTCCTCGTACGACGTGCCCAGGCGGGTGGCGAGAAAGCGCAGGGCGGTCTCGGAGGGCCGGACCTTGCCCGACTCCAGTGTGGAGATATAGGCCGAGGTGTAGGACGGTTCGGCCAACTGCCTCTGGGTCAGGCCGAGTTCGCTGCGCATGCGCTGAACCCTGCGGCCGATGCGGGCCGGTTCGTCCATGGAATCCCCCTGGTTGCTCGAACTCCCCAGTATTCAGGGGGAGCAGGCATTGCGCACCTCTCGCGCGCCACCTAGTTTAAGCAATCGATTCACTGGACTTAACAAACTGCTTAACTTCCGTTCCCCGGGGAGGACTTCATGGATCCAGTCAGACGTACGGCCGGACGTTCGGTGTGGCGCGGCGCCCTCGCGGCGATCTGCGCGACCGCCGCGCTGGTGGCCGCCGGTCCCGTGGGCGCCGCTGACGCCGCCGCCACCGACGCCGCGGGGTCCCGGATCGAGGTCGAGATACCGGGGCCGGAGCACGGCGGCGACGCCGGATCGGGCCACGCCCGGGTACCGGCCGCCGGAAGCCCCGCCAAGGCCTCGAACAGGCTCTCACCGGCCGAGCAGGAGGCCGACGGCGAGGTCGCCAAGATGATCGACAACGGCTCCACCGCCGACCGCCTCGACGTCGTGGTCATCGGGGACGGATACACCGCCGCCGAACTGGGGCGGTTCCACACCGACGCTGCGCAGAAGTGGGCCGAGGTCACCGCCGTCGAGCCCTACACCACGTACCGGAACCTCTTCAACGTCTGGACGGTCGAAGCCGTTTCGCGCGAATCCGGAGTCTCCGGCGACCCGGACCCGGCCGCCGTCCGCGACACCGCCCTCGGCTCGTACTTCTGGTGCGAGAACATCGAGCGGCTGCTCTGCATCGACCAGCCCAAGGTCGACTCGTATGTGGCGAAGGCGCCCGCCGCAGACCTCGTCATCGTCCTGGCCAACAGCGCCAAGTACGGCGGAGCGGGCTACAACGAGCCCAGCGCCACCCTCGGTTACGAGGGCATATCGACCGCCTCCGCGGGCCACCCGAAGTCCGGCCAGGTCGCCATCCACGAGACCGGCCACTCCCTCGGCAAGCTCGCCGACGAATACTTCTACCCCGGAGTCCCGGACTACGAGAAGTACACCGGCCCCGAGCCCGCCGAATCCAACAGCTCGGTCCTGTCCGCCGACCGGATGGCCACGCAGCGGGCCAAGTGGTACCGCTGGCTCGGTGAGGAATCACCGGACGGCGGCACGGTCGGGGCGTACGAGGGCGGCAACTACTTCGTGACCGGGCTGTACCGGCCCACCGACAACTCGCTCATGCGGGTCCTCGGCAAGCCCTTCAACCTGCCCGGCGTCGAATCGATGATCGGCGGCTTCTACCAGCACGCACGGATCGTCACCCCGCTCACCCCGACCGACCGCACCCTGCGGCTGCGCCACACGGCGAAGGCGTCCGTGCCGAGGCTGGCCGGTGCGGACGGCCGCCAGTTCGTGGTCCGCTGGTACCTCGACGGACGGGAGCTGAAGCGCTTCCAGGGCCGCACCGAGGTTTCGGTGGCGGAGCTGTGGCTCTTCGACCTGCGCACGCACCGCCTGTCGGTCACGGCCGAGGACCGCACCCCGTCGGTCCGCGACCCGAAGGTCGTCCGCACTCTGCGCTCCACGGCCGAATGGAACGTCCGGCTCTAGGGTGCCTCCGGCCCCGGCCCCGGCCCCGGCCCCGGCCCCGGCCCCGGCCCCGGCCCCGGCCCCGGCCCCGGCCCCGGCCCCGGCCGCGCGACCGCGCAGCGGCCGGTGTCCGCGGCGACGGGGATCGCGGCGGACACCGGCCGGTGCGGTGCGGGTGGAGGAGGGAGGCGCAGGCGTACGGCTACATCGGGTCCATGCCCCGGTCGTCCATACGGCCCTCCTGCTCGCTCTGCTCCTGGAGGCGGCGGGCCTTCTCCTTCAGCCGACGGCGCTCCTCCGGGTCGGTCGAACGCTCGGCCGCGGCATTCAGCTCCTGGGCCTTGGCGCGCATCTGCTGGGACCGGCCACGGGACTCGCCTGAAACGCTCATGATCGCTCCTTGGATCTGGGGGAGAGCGGGCGGATTCAGCGAACCAGGACTGCCGTGCGCCCGCATCTCGAAGCGTCACCGAGTGTGAGCCGAGGCCGCGAGGACGGCGCGGGGCCGGGGCCCGTCAGTCCGGGTCCGACCCGAGGGCCGTGGTGAGGGTGAACAGGGCCCCGTCCGGGTCGCGGAGCGTCACCCACCGTTCCGTCGCGTTCGAGGTGACGTCCGAGACGGGCCGCCCGCCCAGCGAGAGGGCGGCCTCCACCGCCGGCCGGAGCTTCGGCACACGGAAGTGGACGTGCCAGCGGGGCCTGGTGTGCGGGGAGTACGAGGCGATCTCCACGGGTCCGCTGTTCAGGCGGGCGACGGGTTCGCCGTCCTGCCGCAGCACGACCTGGTCCTCCTCGTACGAGACCTCGCAGCAGCCGGCGCGGCCGGTGGCCCACTCCAGCACCGCGCCGTAGAAGATCGCCGCGTCGAAGGCGTTCCTGGTGCGCAGTTCCAGCCAGGCGGGTGAGGGTCCCCGGCCCACCCGCCAGTCCGCCTCCACGTTGCCCTCCCAGATGCCGAAGACCGCGCCGTCCGGGTCGGCGACGAGCGCGGCGCGCCCGCCGGACGCGAAGGAGACCGGGCCGACCGCGATCGTGCCCGTCCGCTCCCGGATCCGGTCCACCGCCACATCGGCGTCGTCGACGGCGAAGTACGGGGTCCATGCCGCGGCGACGCCCAGGTCCGCGGCCAGCGCCCCGATGCCCGCGACCGGTACCCGGCCCTGGTACGCCACCGAGAACGCCTCGCCGAGACGGGTCGGGCGGAACCTCCAGCCCGCGACCGAACCGTAGAAATGCTGGGCCGTGCCGAGGTCGCGCGTCATCAGGCTCACCCAGCACGGGGCCCCGAAGACTTCCTTCGTCGAAATCTCCACCGTTCGCTCCGTCCCTGGTGAACCACCGCTGCCCCTCCCATTCTGGTGCTTCTCGTGACGATCCTCGCGATCCACGGCGGCAAATGCACACAGAAGGTGTCCGAGAATCACGCTCCGTGGCGATCCCCTCCGGTGGCGCGCGGCGATAGCCTCGGTCCCGGACGCGCCCGCAGCCCCGGAAGGCAGGTCTCCCATGGCCGCATCCCAGATTCCCGTGATCGACCTCGGGCCGTGGCGGTCCGGCGGACCCGAGGTCCGCGCCCGTACGGCCGCCCGTGTCGACGAGGCCCTGCGCGCGGCCGGCTTCCTGCTGGTGGCCGGGCACGGCGTGGACCCCGCGCTGCCCGCACGGATCCGTGAGGCGGCGGGCCGGTTCTTCCGGCTGCCCGCGAGTGCGAAGGCTCCGTACGCCGTCCCGGTCGGCGGCCGCGGCTGGCTCGGCCCCGGGGCGGAGGCCAACAGCTACGCGGAGGGGGCCGCCTCGCCGCCCGACCTCAAGGAGTCCTGGTCCTTCGCGGCCGAGGACCCCACCGGAACCCCCTCGGTGGACGCCGAATGGTTCGTGCCCAACGTGTGGCCCGCCGAAGTGCCTGAGCTCCGCCCGCTGGTGACGGAGTACCTGCGTCTGATGCGGTCCCTCTCCGACGAACTGCTGGAGCTCCTCGCCGTCGCCCTGGGCCTGGCCGAGGACCACTTCACCCGCCACACCTCACACCCCACCTGGGGGTTCAACCTCAACCGGTACCCGGGCACCGAGGTCGTCGGCCCGCCCCTGCCCGGCCAGTTCCGCATCGGGGCGCACACGGACTTCGGCACCGTCACCGTCCTCGACCGGCAGCCGGGCGCGGGCGGGCTCCAGATCCACACCGACGCGGACGGCTGGCAGGACGCGCCCTACGACCCCGCGGCGCTCACTGTCAACATCGGCGACCTGATGGCCCGCTGGACCGGCGACCGCTGGCGCGCGGGCCGCCACCGCGTACTGCCGCCGCCCGCCGACACCCCGTCCGAGGAACTGATCTCCCTCGTCTACTTCTACGAATGCGACCCGCACACCCGGGTGGAGTCGCTGCCCGCCCCGGTCGGCCGGATCCTGCACGAACCCGTCGACTCGCACACCTACCTGCGGGGCAAGCTCGACGCCATCAGTGTGGCTACGCCTCAGGAGTGACCCGGCGCCCCCGTCTCCGTCCGCGGACTGACGGCGGATGCACCTCACAGGCTGACGATCCACCAGAACCGCACGCATAGCGTGAAGTTCATGAAGATCCGCAGAACCACTGCCGCCCTGACCCTGGCCGCGATCCTCCTGCCCCTCCCGCTCATCGGCGCCGGCACCTCGTTCGCCGCGGACTCCTCCGTCGGCGCCGGGACGGTGGGGACCGACAACCGCCGCACCACGGTGGAACTCCCGCGTCCCACCGGCCGTTTCGCGGTCGGCCGGGAGGACCTCCACCTGGTGGACCGCAGCCGCACCGACCCCTGGGCCGGGTCCGGGCCGCGCGAGCTGATGGTCTCCATGCGCTACCCGGCGCGCCAGGACAGCGGCCGGACCACCCGCTACCTCACCCCCGAGGAGGCCCGGCTGCTGCTGGTCGACCGAGGGCTGGACCAGGTGATCCCGGTCGAGACCCTGACCGGCACGCTGAACCACGACCGGACGGGCGCCCGGCCCGTCGCCGGCCGGTACCCGCTGATCGTCCTCTCCCCGGGCTTCACCGTCCACCGCTCCACGCTCACCGCGCTCGCCGAGGACCTGGCCTCCCGCGGCTACGTCGTCGCCTCCGTGGACCACGCGTACGAGAGCGTGGGGACCGCCTTCCCCGGCGGACGCGTACTCACGTGCCTGGCCTGCGAGAAGGTCCAGGACGAGGCGGGCTACCGGACCGTCGGCGACACCCGGGCCCGCGACGTGTCCTTCCTCCTGGACCGCCTCACCGGACGCAACCCGGTGTGGCGCCACGCCGGACTCATCGACCAGGGCCGCATCGCGATGGCCGGCCATTCCATCGGCGGCTCCTCGACGGCGGCCGCGATGGCCGCCGACCGAAGGATCCGCGCCGGGATCAACATGGACGGCGGATTCTCCACGCCGGTCCCCGCGGCCGGACTCGGCGGACGCCCCTTCATGCTGCTCGGCGCGCAGCAGCGCGGTCCCGGCGGCAACGCGAGCTGGGACCGCGACTGGCCGCTGCTCGACGGCTGGAAGCGCTGGATCACCTTCGCCGGCTCCGGCCACTTCACCTTCACCGACTTCCCGGCGATCGGCGAACAGCTGGGCCTTCCCGACGAGGAGGCTCCACTGCCCGGTGCCCGCTCCGTCGAACTGACCCGGCGCTACGTCGCCGCCTTCTTCGACCAGCACCTCGGAGGCCGCCCGCAGCCCGTGCTCGACGGCCCGTCCCCGGACGCTCCGGAGGTCGCCTTCCACGCTCCCTGAGCGCGAAGACCCCGCCCCGGTCAGACCACCGTCACCGGATGGCGGACCACCGCGTCGAAGAGGTAGCCCTGCGTGTTGTGGACCGACCGATCGGGCTGCGTCCGCCCGCTCGCGTCGGTCGCCCGCGCGAGCAGCGACGTCGCACCCCTGGCCCGCGGGGTCCACGGCACCGACCAGCGCACCCAGCCGCCCCGGCGCGGAGCGTCGTGCAGCCGGGCGCGCCGCCAGTGGCCGCCGCCGTCCGTGCTGACGTCGATCCGGGTGACCGTGGCCGCTCCCGACCAGGAACGGCCGGTCAGCAGCCGGGAACGGTGTACGGGGACGGTGGCCCCCAGCTCGAGCTCGAAGGCGCTCTTCAGGGTCTGCCGGGTCAGCGGTTCGCCGCCCTGCGCCGGGTGCTCGGGCCCGAACAGCCGGTACATGTCGGTGTTCCACGGCGAGTACAGCGGTTCGTCGCTCACCTCGATGTCCCCGACCCACTTGATCGAGGAGATCCCGACCCAGTCCGGTACGACGAGGCGGACCGGCCCGCCGTGGTCCGGCGGCAGCGGCTGCCCGTTCATCTCGTAGGCCAGCAGTACGTCGTCCAGCGCCTTGGTGACCGGTAGCGGGCGCCGCACCCGGCCCAGGTTCACCCCGTTCGCGACCACCTCGTCGTCCAGCCCGCTCGGCAGCACGTCCACGGCGCCGCGGGTCACGCCCGCCAGGCGCAGCACGTCCGACAGCCGTGCGCCGCGCCAGCGCGCGACGCCGATCGCCCCCAGGGTCCAGGCGGTGCCGGTGACCGGCTGGCCCTGCTGCGTGCTGTAGAAGCTCCGGCCGTTGCCCGCGCACTCGATGAACAGCGTCCGCTCCACCGGACGCAGGGCCCGCAGCCGCTCGTACGACACCTCCAGCGGGCCGCCCGCCAGCCCGTCGCCCCACACCTTCAGCCGCCATCCGGCGGCGTCGATCCGCGGGGTCGAGGTGTGGTTGCGGACGAAGAACCGGTCGATCGGGGTGAGCGGGCCCGTGCCGCGCAGCGCCGCGAAGTTCGTCTCCGCATTCGTACCGCGAAGGGTGAACAGCTCGGGCGGCAGCGCCTTGACCGTACGGGGCACCGGGTCGGCGAGGGGTACGTTCGGCGCGCCCGCCGCGGCCGGCGCCGCCGAGGCCGTGGCGCCGCCCGCTGCCACGCCCAGCGATCCGGCGGCGGCGCCCACCGCGAACAGCCTCAGCAGATCACGGCGGTCCACCCCGGCGGAGCGGGCGCGGCCGCGCGCCCACTGCCGCAGGCGCGTGCGGTCGTACCGGTTCTCGTCCGACAGATCGAAGGACATGGCAGGAGCACTCCTTGGTCGCGGTTCCCACGGACCGTAGAGGTCCGAGGCGAGCCGCGGGAACCTTCCCGCGGCGCCTGCCACGAACCCGCAACACCACCGCAACGGCCGATTACCGCTGGTCGGCGGAATTTCGGCAGGATGTGGGGCATGACCGAGATCCGTACCCCCCGACTCCTCCTCCGCCGCTGGACCGACGACGACCTCGTCCCCCTGTCGGAGATCAACGCCGACCCGGAGGTGATGCGCTGGATCGGCGAGGGCTCCACCCTCGGCCTGGACGAGACGGCCGAGGAGATCGAGCGCTGGGAGGAGGAGTGGGACGACGAGGGCTTCGGGCTCTTCGCCGTCGAGCTCCTCGGCTCCGGCGAGCTGATCGGCGCCGTCGGCCTCTCGGTCCTGGAGAACCTGCCGGACGCCCGGGCGGACGTGCAGATCAGCTGGCGCCTCGGCCGCCAGTACTGGGGCCAGGGCTACGCCTCCGAGGCCGCCCACGCCACCTTGGAGTTCGCGCTCCAGGACCGCGGCCTGGACCGGGTCGTCGCGATCAACCGGATGAGCAACACCGATTCCGAGAACGTGATCCGCAAGCTGGGCATGGTGATGGAACGCGACACCACCGACCCCCGGTACGGGACCTCCGTGCGGGTCCACGGCATCGACCTCACCGAGTACGAGGCCTGATCCGCGCGAGCGCATCAGCCGATCGGTCGACCCCGGGGTCCTCCGGACCGCCCGCACGCTCCGTCCGCCGGTCGGACCCGCCGGGCGCTCCGGCGCGGCGAGCATGGAAGGGGGAGCGGGAGGACGTACCCGGCCCTCCCCGCCCGGAGCCGAGAGGGACACCATGAACGCGCACGACCGACTCCTCCTCGACGGGGCCCGCCGCGGCGACGCGGCGGCCGTGGGCACGGCGCTCGCCGCGGGCGCGGCCGTGGAGGCCCGCGACGAGGAGCTGCGCACACCCCTGCTGCTCGCCGCGCTCGGCGACCACGTGGCCGTGGCCGAACTGCTGGTCGCCGCCGGAGCCGACCCGAACGCGCCGGACTCCCGGCAGGACAGCCCCTGGCTGGTCACCGGGGTCACCGGCAGCGTGCGGATGATGCGCCTGCTGCTGCCCGCCGGACCCGACCTGAAGCAGCGCAACCGCTTCGGCGTGATCTGCCTCGTCCCGGCCGCCGAGCGCGGGCACACCGCGTACGTGCGCGCCGTGCTAGACGAGACGGACATCGACGTCGACCACATCAACCGGCTCGGCTGGACCGCCCTGCTGGAGGCGGTGATCCTGGGCGACGGCGGCGCGCGCCACGAGGAGGTCGTCGCGCTCCTGCTCGCGGCGGGCGCCGATCCCCGGCTGCCCGACCACGACGGGGTGACCCCGTACGAGCACGCCGCCCGCCGGGGCTTCGGCGGGATGGCGCGGACCCTGAAGGCGGCGGTCGACCGGGCGGAAGCCGGGTCGGGCCGATGAACCCCCGCACGCCGGGCGCCCGTACCCGTACCCGTAGGCGCGGGCGCGGCGCCCTCGCGGCGCTCGCCGCGGCCCTGCTGCTCGGCGCCTGCAGCCAGAACGCGGTGTCCGCGACGCCCGCTCCGGCGCCCTCTGCCGCCGACCCGCTGCCCGCCGCCGCGCCCACCCCGCAGGGGCTGCTCCTGACCGCCGACTTCGGGGCCGGCACCGTGACCTTCGTGGACCCCGGGCGCGGCGCCGTCGCCTCGGTCACCGTGGGCAGGGCCCCGTACGGACTGGCCGTGGGCGCGGACGGCCGTGCCTGGGTGGCCACCGCCGAGGGCGTCGCCGTGGTCGACACCCGCACCCGGGTACGGGTGGCCCTGATCCCGTACCGCACCGGCACCGGCCCCGTCACCGACGGCGAGTACCGCGGCGGTGGCATGGGCATCGCACTGTCGCCCGACGGCGCGCACGCCTACACCGGGGTCAACGTGCCCGGCACCACCGGGGTCCTGGAGGTCCTCGACACGGCGCGGCGCGAGGTCACCGCCGTGGTGCCCGTGGGCCGCCGCCCCTTCGACGTGGACGTGTCGCGGGACGGCGTCGAGGTCTACGTCACCGGCCACGACTCCTTCGACGTCACCGTCGTGGCAGCCGACTCACTGAGCCCCCGCCGGATCGAGGTGGCCCCGTACGGCACCGAGGGCGGGCTCGGCTCCTGGCTGAAGCCGCACTACGCCGTCGTCCGCCCGTCCGACGGAAAACTGCTGCTCCCCTTCGAGGGCGAGCGGCTCGCGGTGGTCGACCCGCGGACCGGGCGGACCGGCATCGAGCCGATGACCGCCGACACCCACCAGCACGGCGCAGCGCTCACGCCCGACGGCCGGCTCCTGGTGGTCGGCACGGGCGCCGTACGGCCCGGCGACGGCAGGGGTCCGTCCCTGACGGTCCGTTCCCCGGACGGCGCGGAGCGGGTGCACCCGCTCCAGGGCCCGCACGAGGACGTGGCCGTCTCCCGGGACGGCCGGACCGCGTACGTCACCGGCGGCCACACCCGCGACGGCTACTGGAACGGCATCACGGTCGTCGACCTGGACAGCGGAGCGACCCGCCGACTCGCGGCGGGCGCCAGGCCGCTGGGCATCGCCGTCCTCTGAGCCGTCCTCCGAGCCGGCCTCCGGCCGTCCTCCGAGCCGGCCTCTCAGCCCGGGGCCTGCGCCCCGCCGCCCGCGCGGATCGCCGCGAGGGCGGCGGCGTGCAGGGCGGCCGGGTCGCCGCGGTGGGGCCGGGGGCTGCCCGTGAGCGTGTACCACTCGTCGGCGTCCTTGTACTGGACGTCGAACCGGACCAGCCCCCCGGCCGCCTCGGTGCTGCGCAGCGTCAGCGGGCCGGTGATCACACCGACCTCGTCGGTCATGGCGCCGCCCGGCCCGGCGAGCACCTCGTCCTGCCACCGGTGCGGCCGCGTCATGAGCCGCAGGTGTCCAGCATCGTGGTGAGCATCTTCTTCTCCGTTTCGGTGACGGTCAGTTCGTAGGTGGATTTCACGGTGGTCCAGGCCCGCCCGTACTGGCACCAGCTCGCCTTGTCCGGCGGCTGCCACAGGTCCGGGCTCTGGTCGCCCTTGGAGCGGTTCGAGGCCGCGGTCACGGCCAGCAGCTGGGGATGGGTCAGGTCGTTGGCGAAGGCCTTGCGCCGGGCGGAGTCCCAGCCGGCCGCACCGGAGCGCCAGCCCTCGGCGAGCGGCACCATGTGGTCGATGTCCATCTTCCCCGCCTCGGTGACGACCACCCCGTCGTAGAGGCTCTTCCAGTTGCCGGACACCGCCTTGCACTCGGCGTCCTGGGCGACCCCGGTGCCGTCGCGCTTGAGGACGACCTCGCGGGTGTCGCACTTGTTGCCCTGCTGCGCCCAGTGCGTGAACCTGTCCCTGCTGTAGCCGGCCATCGTGCCGACCGGGGCCACCTTGAGCGCCGCCAACCGGGTCCGCGCCTCGGCGGCGCCTACCATGCCCGGCAGTACGTCCCCGCCGGCCGGTTTGGCGTCGCCGCCCGGTGACTTCGGGGCCGGGGCGGAGGGCGAGCCCGCGGACTCGGACGCCTTCGGGTCCCCGCCGCCCGGCGCGACCGGATCGGAGCAACCGGCCGCGCCCGCCAGCAGCAGCGCCACCAGCACCGCACCGGACACACGTATCTGACGTCCCATAACCCCACCCCGAGCCGGTACCGCTGTGCGCGCTGTCCCGGAAACACTACCCAGAACCGGACATTCAACCTACCGAGGGCCCTCGGGTGGGCGTTGTCAGTGGCCCTCGCTAGTCTCCCGGCATACCGCAGCTCAGGGGGTCGGCTCCCCCCTGTCAGGGCTGCGCGGAACCGGACGGGACAGGCGGAGGGGCACGGTCTGATGGCTTGGCTGGCAGCGGGCGAGGGGTACGAGATCGCCCTGGTGGAGGGACGGGTGGCGGCGAGGTCCGCCACCGGGCGGACAGCGGGACGGCAGTTGAAGACACTGCCCAAGGCACTGAAGGACCATCCCGAGGTGGACCGGCTGCGCAGGCTGGCCGAATGGCTCGACCGGCACGAGGCGGCCTGCATCGCACAGGTCGACAGCTGGATGGTGTCCTCGCTGCCGGTGCCGACCGAACTGCTCGCCCGGGTCTGGCCGGACGAGGCCTGGCAGAGCGCCCTGCGCGATGTGGCCGTCCTCGGCGACGACCCGGACGAGGTGGGCTTCCTGCGGGACGCCACCGCCTCCGGCGAGCTGAAGGTGGTCAACCTCGACGGCGAGACCGTACGGCTCTCCCCGCGCACGGTGACCCTCCCGCACCCGGTGCTGCTGCCCGACCTGGACGACGTACGGGACTTCGCGGCCGAGCTGGGCATCGTGCAGCGGGTCGAGCAGATCCACCGGGCGACCTGGCACAAGCCCGCCGAGGCCGCCCCCACCGCCACCGCCACCGAGGTCCGCGACTACGCGGGCGGGGTCTTCCCCACCCGCTTCAGCCTCGCCGCCCGGGCCACGAGCCTCGGCTACCGGGTCTCCGGCGGCTACGCCACCTGCAAGGTCCGGGACTCCGGGGCCACCACCGAGGCCAACGTGTGGATCGGCGAACCCTATTACGACGAAGAGACGACCACCGGCGCACTGAGCTGGCACGACGAGGACGGCCGGGCGGTACGCCTGACCGAGGTCGGACCGGTGGCCTGGTCCGAAGGCATGCGGATGGCCGCGGCACTGTACGCCGGGCGCAAGATCGAGGAGGGCGGGGACGCGTGAGCACGCACCAGGAAGACATCGACATGAACAAGGCCGAACTGCTGCTCAAGGCCGGTGCCGTACTGCCGCGCGACACCACCGGCGCCGGGCCCGGCGCCGTGGACCTGACCGCGCGCTCCTACCGCCACCCCGGTCTCGGTGACGACCGCGTCGTGGTCCGGCTCGCTCCCGCCGAACTGGGCGCCGCCGAGGACCTCGCCGCCGGCTTCCTGGGACTCGTTCGGGACGAGGGCGAGCCGCCCGTCGTCGGGCTGAGCAAGCGCCAGGCACTCGGCTTCCCCGAATGGGTCCTGGTCCACCACCCCGAGGACGGCCACCACGCCCTCGCCGTCGTCCCCGAACTCGACCGCATCGCCCGGCAGGCCAAGACCAAGCCCAAGGCCGCCCTCGACGCCTGCCTCGAACTCGCCGGCCGCCTCGCCGCGGCCGTCCCGCACTTCCTGCCGCTCTTCCACGAGCAGGCCGCGCGCTTCTTCCTCGCCGTCGAGAACACCACCTACGCCGCGCAGCTGTTCGGGCGTGCCCGCGCCGCCGAGGCCCAGTACGGGCTGGCCATCGACGAGGACCGCCTCGACGCCGTCTTCCTCGAATTCGCCCTCGTCGGCGCCCTGCCGGTGAAGGTGCTCACCGGCTACGGCAAGGCCCTGGCCGGCCGCGTCACCCCCGCCGAGGCCTACGAGCGCTTCCGCCGCCTGTGCGTACGCCGCACCGCGGGCGGCCTGCCGCCCTCCGCCCAGGCCGCCGCCGAACTGCGCCGCCTCGCCCGCGCCGCGGGCCTGACCGGCACCGAACCCGAACAGGACTACCTCGCCGAACTGCTGCCCCTGCCCGCGACCCTGCGCGCCGCGCTCGGCTGGTGGAAGGCCCACCGCGGCGCTCTCGTCGCACTCGCCCGCCGCGTTCCCGCCGTCCGCGGCACGCTCCTCGGGCTGACGCCGCCCAGCGGCGACGGCGGCGAGTTCACCGCCCTGTGGCTGGAGATCCTGGAGGAGTGCGGCGCCACCGCCGGGCTCACCGACGGCGACCTCCCCGCCGAGCAGCGCTGTGCCGACGGCACGGCCGGCTGGCTGGAGCGCTTCCACGCCGCCCGCCACTCCGGCTGGGGCCGCCGCCCCACCCTCCCGCTCCTCCTCGACCTCGTCGAACGGTGCGCCGAACAGCTGCGCACCGAACTCGACCGGCCCGAACGGGAGGCGGGCCTGCGGATCGGCGTCGAGGACACCGACCTCCTCGACCTGCTGCTCGCCCTGGACGTCCCGGTCGCGGACCCCGAGGCCGGGACCGAGAACCGCCGCCGCCGGTACGACCACCTGAACCTGTCCGAGTGGGCCGACGGCGACCAGCGCCGCGACCTGCTCGCCCTCGCCGCGGACCAGCGCTTCCACCCCGCCTTCCGCCGTGCGCTGAGCAGCCTCGGCGACGGCTGCGCCGACGTCGTCCGCTGCGTCGCCGCCTCGCCCGGCGGTCGCCCGCTGCTGGCCACGTGGATGCGCGACGTCGCCCTCGCCTCCACCGCCGCCGGCCTGCCCGGGGTCCCCGAGGCCATCGCCCGCCTGAGCTGGCTGCCCCACGAAGCCCTGGAACTCGCCCCCGAGGAAGTGGCCGCCGCCGCGGCGGCGGACCTCGCCGAAACCCTCGCCCGTACCCTGCGCGGCGGACTCTTCGAGGAGCTGGCCTGGCCCTCCTGGGAGGAGGCCCTCGCCGAACTCGCCCCCGCCCGGGGACGGGACGCCCTGAACGTGGTGGAGGCCTGGCCGTACCTGATCGTCGCCAACCAGACCCAGGTCCGGGTCATCGACGCCGACTCCACCCTCCTCACGCACGACCTGCGGGTGCCGACCGGGACCTCGTACAACCACGGCTTCCACTACGTCGACGGTGAACTGCTCGTCTTCTGGTCCTCCTGGAACACCAACGGGACGCAGGGCTACTGGCACCACTCGCCCGGCACCGTCTTCACCCTGGAGACCGACCGCAACCACTGGTCGCTGCGCAGCGACCACCTCTCCCTGCCGCTCCCGGGCGGCGGGCGCGCCACCGGCGGCGGAGTCCTGCACCGCGGCGACACGAAGCTGCCGGACGAACGGCCCCTGCTGTCCGACGGCACCTCGTACTGGGTGTGGCAGCGGCGCGACCAGACCAACGACAGCGGCTGGCTCGAGTACGACCCCGTCGGAGCGGCCTACGGCAGGTTCTCCCTGCCCGCCTTCCTCGCCGACGCCGAGCGCGCGCACCCGGAGAACATCCGCCGTGCCGCGCACGGCAACCGGCTGCGGCCGACGCCCACCGTGGCCGGCTCGGTGCTCGGCGAGCCCACCGACGGCCTGCTCGGCTGGCGCACCGTACGCGTCCCCGGCAACGGCTGGGAGGGCACCGACACCGGCGGCCGTACCGTCACCGTGCCCGAGGGCCGCGACATGCCCGTCGCCGCCCTCGTCCTCCCCGGCGACGACCGGCCCCGCGCTCTGTCCCAGCACTGGCAGGAGCTGAGCATCACCGACCCGGACGGTGTGGTCACCGCCCGGTCGCGCGACGGCCACCGCCGCCGCGCCGCCTTCGGCACGGGCAGCGTGGACCTTCCGCCGCTGTCGCACTGGTACGCCCTGCGCCCCCGCGACACCGAGGGCTCGGCCGCCCTGCGCGCCGCCGACCGGGAGACCGTGGCCGCCCTGCTCAAGTCCGCCGCCGCGGCCGAGAAGGCCGCAGACCTGCCCGACCTGGTGAGCGCCGCCCTGCCGCGGATCACCGCCCCCGAGATCATCGGCGGGATCGTCGAGGTCCTGCGCTTCACCCTGACCCAGCAGAAGTCCCTGGACGCGATCGCCGCCCGGCTCCACCCGGACACCACCGCCGCCGAGGAGCGCGAGCAGGGTCCCGGGGACCGGCTGATCGCCGAGGGGCTCAGCGGCCTCATCGGTCCCGGCTACTACCGCTGGAACGGCGAGAGCGACGCCGCCCACTACACGCTGACCCGACTCGACGCCGCCCGCACGCGGACCGACGCCGCCCCGGTGCCCGGGCTGCTGCACTTCGACACGCCCGCACTGCCGTACTGGTCCTTCACGTGGACACCGCTGCTGGACCAGCCCGCGGCCGTCGCCTACCGGGCCGTCACCCTCGCGCCCACCGACGAACAACGGGAGGGACTGCTCACCCTCCTCGGCGCCGTCGACGCCCTCGGCCTGGCCTCGGCCGAAGACTCGGCCGACCACTGGCGCCGGGTCCTGCTCCGCCTCGACCGGCAGCACCTGCTCACACCGGACGGCGAACGCAACGTCCACCACCGCAGCCTGCTGCCGCTGGGCGGCGGAGCCGTCCTCGCGCTGACCGAGCACAGCGAATCCGTGCCCGACGGCCACGAGTTCGGCGCCCTGCTGTACGACCCCACCGGCCGCTTCACCGTCCCCGGCCCCTACACCGTGCGCGGCGACGCCCCGCTCGGCGACCGCGAACGCGGCGCCGGCTGGCTCACCGCCCTCCTCGGCGCGGCCGCCGAGCACGGCCCCGCGCCCTTCCGCCCCGAAGCCGCGGAGGAGTTCTCCCGGCTCACCGGAGTCTCCGGCGCCCTCGCCCGCCTGGTGCTCGCCGGACTCCCGGCCGTCGACAGCTACGAACGCAACTTCCTGGAACCCGAACTGCGCACCGCCCTCGGGGTCAAGGCCGCCGACGCCGCCCACGCCCGCGACGAGCTCAAGGCCCTCGACGCCGAGCTGCGGCGCGCCGTCGTCGGAGCCCTGCTCCCCGCCGATCCCGCGAAGCTGTGGAGCGAGGGACCCGACGTCGCCGCCGCCGCGGAGGTCTGGAACCGGCGCGTGGGCCGGCGTACCCCCGTGCCCGACTGGCTGGCCACGGAAGCCGCGCGCGCCGTGGGCGGCAGCTGGCCCGCGCACCGCGCCCTGGCCGCACTGCTCGACCCGGCCGCCTCCCGCGAGCTGTCCGTCGACGTGGCCTGGACCGTGAAGGGCGACCACGTGGAGCCCCGCGAACCGGCCACCAGCCCCTTCACCGCGTCCGTCCTGACCGGAACCCTGGCCATGGCGGCCTGGCTGGCCCACCGGCTGCCCGCGGGCGATGCCGTACGAGCGGCCCTGCCGCCCGTACTGACCGCCGTACGGCAGCGGCTCGCCGCGCCCGAACTGCTCCTGGAGATCGGGCACTACACCAGCCTGCCCGCCTTCCGCTCGGCGGCCGGCACGCCGACCGAGACCGGCGAGGGCTACGAGCGGTACGGCGCCGTCGTCATGGCCACCCACGACGACCAGCCCAAGCCCGCCCTGCGCCCCGCCCTGCTCGACTCCACCGGCTCCGACCCGTACCTGCCGGCGCTGCGCGGGGACGACCAGCGGCCCTCCGCCGCCGAGACGGCGCTGCGCACCGCACACGACCCGCGCTTCGCCGCGCTGCTCGCCGACCCGGGCGCCCCGGCGGCCGGTGCGGCGGACGCGGACGGCACCTGGTGGCCGCAGGACCCGAGCCGCTCCGTCCCCGAGCTGGTGGAGGAGGTGAGCGAGCGGCACGGCCTGGGCGCCGACGCGGCCACCCTCTACCTCACGCTGCTCGCCATGCCCGACCCCACCGACCGCAACACCGCGCGGTGGACCGGCTGGAAGCCGGCCCGCCTCAAGGCCGCCCGCGCCGAACTGGCCGCCACCGACCTGGTGGTCACGGCCGGCCGCAGCCGGGCCGGGCGCTCGCTGTTCCTGCCGGGCGGCTGGGCGGACATGCCCTCCCCGATGCTCCCGGTGGAGCAGTGGAAGCTCCCCATGTACGGCCTGGGCGCCGGTGACCGGCCGTCGCTGGGCGTGCTGGTCCCGGCCGAACCGGCCGCGGAGCTCTTCCGCCGGGCCTGGCAGCGCGTCCGGGAGGGCGACCTGCCGCGCTTCGAGGAACTCAAGGTGAAGCGCACCCGCGCCCGCCGCCGCTGAGAGCGGCCCGGCACGTTCGAAGGGCGCGGCGCCTCTGCCCGCAGGTGCGCCGCGCCCCTCGAACCGGCTCCTGCACCGCCACCCGCGTACTCCCGTACCTCCGTAACCCCGAACCGACCTTCCGTACACGTTCCAGAGGAAGACCCCGATGACCGTCACCGAAGAAACCGCTCCCGCCGCTCGGCAGGTGCTGCCCGCCGAGGAACGCCACGCCGCCGAGCTCGCCTTCCTCGCCGCCCAGGACCCCGGCCCCCGCCCGCCCGGCTGGGCCCTGACCCCGCGCGCCGTCGTCACCTTCGTCTGCGGCAGCGACGGGGCCGAGCTGGCCCTGCCCAAGCGCCGCGCCGGACTCCCGACCAAGCTGGCCATCGCCCCCAAGTTCGTCGGTGAACGCGCCCTCGTGGAGCGCTGCGTCGTCACCCTGGCCGGCGAGCGCGGCCTGCTCCTCACCGGCGAGCCCGGTACCGCCAAGTCGATGCTGTCCGAGCTGCTGGCGGCCGCTGTCAGCGGTACCAGCGCCCTCACGGTGCAGGGCACGGCCGGTACCACGGAGGATGCTTTCCGCTACGGCTGGAACTACGCGCTGCTGCTCGCCCAGGGGCCCACCTCGCACGCCCTGGTCGACTCCCCGGTGCTCTCCGCCATGCGCACCGGGCGCGTCGTCCGCGTCGAGGAGATCACCCGCTGCCTCCCCGAGGTGCAGGACGCGCTCGTGTCGATCCTGTCCGACCGGCGGATCAGCGTGCCCGAACTGACCGCCACCGAGGACGCGGTGGTCGCCGCGGCCCCCGGTTTCACCGTCATCGCCACCGCCAACCTGCGCGACCGGGGCGTCTCCGAGATGTCCGCCGCCCTCAAGCGGCGCTTCAACTTCGAGACGGTCGCCCCGATCGCCGACGCGGACGCCGAGGCCACGCTGATCCGCCGCCAGGCGGTCGCCGCCGTCCAGCGGGCCGGAGCCGCCTTCGGGGTGGACGACGCCGTGCTCGACGCCCTCGTCACCGTCTTCCGCGACCTGCGCTCCGGACGTTCCGCCGAGGGCTGGGACGTGGAGCGCCCCGGTACGGTCATGTCCACCGCCGAAGCCGTCCAGGTGGCGGCCTCGCTCGGGGTCGCCGCCGCGTACCTGCCGGGCGGGGACGTACTGGACCTGCTGCCGGGGCACCTGCTGGGCGTCGTGCGCAAGGACGACCCGGCCGACCACGGACGGCTGCTGGGGTACTGGGACGGCCCGGTCCGGCGCCGTGCCGAGGACGGTTCACCGATGTGGCGCCGCCTCTGGGACCTGCGCGGGAGCCTGCGTTGACGCACACCGAACCGCACACCGATCGGCACACCGATCCGCGCGCCGAGGTCGACGCCCTCGCCGCGGCGCGTGAGCCGTACCTCATCGGCGTGCGCCACCACAGCCCCGCGCTGGCCGCGGTGGTACCGGCCCTGCTGGACGCCTCGGGCGCCGACGTGGTGTGCGTCGAGCTCCCGGCGGAGTTCCAGCCCTGGCTGGAGCACCTCGCCGACCCGGAGACGCACGCCCCGGTCGCCCTCGCGGGCACCGGGGAGGACGGCCGCCTCGCGTTCTACCCGTTCGCGGACTTCTCCCCGGAGCTGGCCGCGATCCGCTGGGCCCGCCGGTCCGGCGCGGCCGTCATCTGCTGCGATCTCCCCCTGGCGGACCGCGGCTGGACCGACCCGGCCGCGACGCCGCCGCAGGGCCATGCCGCGGCACAGTCCCCGGCCGGCGCTCCGGCCCGGGCGACGGCCTCGGCCTCGGGCCAGGTCCTGGACCCGGAGCGGGGCACGGACCCCGCCACGGATCCTGCCGGTGGGCCGTTCGCAGGGCCGCGGCCCGGTGGGTCCTTCGCGGACGCTCTCACCGCCGCCGGCACGGGCCGGGACGGCGACGACCTCTGGGACCGGGCCGTCGAGGTCCTCGCACCGGGGTGCGCACCGGAAGCCGTACGGCGTGCGGCGCTCGGCGTCGGCTGGGCACTGCGCGCGGACACGAGCGCCGTCCCGGCGACGGACCTGGCCCGCGAGGCCCACATGAGGAACGTGATCGCAGGCGCGGTGGCCGCGGGCCACCGCGTGGCCGCGGTGATCGGCGCGTTCCACGCCCCGGTCCTCCCGGGCAGGGACGCCGGCAGTTCTCCGGCCACGACCCACGACTCGGGCCACCGCTCTGGCCCCGATGCCGATGCCGGCTCCGGCCTCGGCCCCGCCCTCGACCTCGGCGCCGCACACGGCCGCAGCTCCGGCTCCGGTTCCGGAGTCGGGCCGGGCACGTCCGTCGGGCCGGACCCGGTCGGGCCGAGGGGCGTGCCGGGGCCGCGGGACGGTGGGAAGGGCGGGTCCGGGGGGACGGCCGTGGACATGGCGGCGGCCGTCACCTCCTTCGTGCCGTACTCCTTCGACCTGCTCGACTCCCGCTCCGGCTACCCCGCCGGGATCCGCGATCCCCGCTGGCAGCAGGCCGTCCTCGAAGCCGGCGGCGACCCCGGCCGGGTGCGTGAGGCCGCCTCCGTGGCCGTCACCGGGGTCTGCCGGGAGCTGCGCCGCGCCGGGCACACCGCGGGCACCGGCGAGGCCGCCGAGACCCTGCGGCTCGCCTGCGACCTCGCCGCCCTGCGGGAGCTGCCCGCGCCCGGCCGCGGTGAACTCCTCGAGGCCGTCACCACCGTCCTCGGCCAGGGCGAACCGCTCGGCCGGGGCCGGGCGCTGGCCCGCGCCCTCGAGGCCGTGCTCGTCGGCACCGCCCGCGGGCGGATCACCCCGCACGCCCCGCGCTCCGGCCTCGGCCCCTCCGTCGAGACCGAACTCGCCGCGCTGCGGCTGCCGTCCCCCGAGGACCCCGCGCCCCGCGAGATCCGCCTCGACCCGCTCCGCTCCGCCCTCGACGGGCGCCGTGAGGTCCTGCTGCAACGGCTCCTCGTGTGCGGCGCCTCCTACGGCGAGCCCCTCACCGTCGCCGCCACCGGCGACGGCACCGCCCTCGGCACCAAGTGGCGGCTCTCCTGGACGCCCTCCGTCCCGGCCCGGCTGGATCTCGCCGGGGTGCGCGGAGTCACCGCCGCGCAGGCGGCCGCCGGAACGCTGCGCGAGACCGCCGCCGAGGGCGGGCCGACCCCGGCGCAGATCCTTGCCGGGCTGGCCGCCGCCGCGCGGTGCGATCTGCCCGAACTGGTCGACGTACGCCTCCACGAGGCGGCCACCGCCCTGCCGCAGACGGCGACCCTGACCGAACTGCTCGACGCCCTCGACCTCCTGGAGGCTCTCCACCGCGGTCACCTGCCCGGCACCTCCGCCGAGTCCCGGGCGACCGCCGCCGCCCTCGCCGGTGACCTCCTCGAAGCGGCCGTGCGCTGCCTGCCCGGTCTGGCCGGGAGCGAGGACCCCGCCGACGCGGCCGCCCTCGTGGCCCTCGCAGACCGGGCCGCCGCCCACCACCTGGGCCTGCGCACCGACGACGCCCTCGCCGACCTCGCCGCCACCGCGGCGCCGATGATGCAGGGCGCGGCCCTGGCCGTACGGGTCCTGCTCGACCTCGACCCGGCAGCCGAGCTCGGTGGCCGTGCCGCCGGATGGATCGACAGCGCGGGCACCGCAGACAGCCGCCGCACCCTGACCCGGCGGCTCGGGGGACTCCTGACGGCCGCCGGGCCCCTGTTGCAGTCCTCCCCGGCCGCTCTCACCCCGCTGCTCGACCGCGTCGAGCACCTCGCCGACCAGGACTTCCTCGACCGGCTCCCCGCCCTGCGCGGGGGCTTCGACGCCCTCTCGCCCGCCGCCCGCGACCGGCTGCTGGACACCGTCACCGAACGGCTCGGCGACCGCATCGACCTCGCGCTCGACGCGTCACCCGCCCTGCTCGCCCTCTGGGCCGCCGCCGACGCGGCCGGACTCGCCGCCCTCAAGGCCCTCCCGCTGCCGGGCACCCCGCCCGGGCCGGACACGCCGACCGCGACCGCGCCGTCGGCCCCGGAAGCCCCCACCGTCCCCAGCGGGCGGGCCCCCCGGGCCGACGGCCCGCGACTCGCCCCGGCCGACCGCTGGCGGCTGCTGCTCGGCCGCGAACGCGACCGGCTCCCCGCGGGCGCCCGCCGCTACGCCCACGCGCTGGACGAGCTCTACGGCGCCGGGCGCGGCGAAGGCGCCTTCGACCTCGGCCAGGGCGGGGGCCGGGGCGGCGGCCAGGAAGCCTCCTTCCCCACCGCCCGGGAGTGGTCGCAGGAGCTGGAGGCACTGTTCGGCGCCGACGTACGGGAGGAGGTGCTGGCGGGCGCGGCCGAAGCGGGCCGCACCGATGTGCTCACCCAGCTCGATCCGGCGGCCGTACGGCCCTCGGTGGAACTGCTGAGCTCCGTACTCTCCCTCGCCGGCGGCATGCCGGAGGCCCAACTCGCCCGGCTGCGCCCCCTGGTGCGCAGGCTCGTGGACGAACTGGCCAAGGAACTCGCCACCCGGCTGCGCCCGGCCCTGTCCGGACTGGCCACCCCGCGCCCCACCCGCCGCCCCGGCGGCAGGCTGGACCTGGCCCGCACCCTGCGCGCCAACCTCGCGCACACCCGGCGCCGGGCCGACGGCAGCGTGGTCGTGGTCCCGGAGCGGCCCGTCTTCAGCACCCGGGCGAGCCGCGAGGCCGACTGGCGGCTGATCCTGGTCGTCGACGTCTCCGGCTCTATGGAGGCCTCCGTCATCTGGTCGGCCCTGACCGCGGCCGTGCTGGGTGGCGTACCGACCCTGTCCACCCACTTCCTCGCCTTCTCCACCCAGGTCGTGGACCTCACCGACCGGGTCGAGGACCCGCTCTCCCTGCTGCTGGAGGTCCGCGTCGGCGGCGGCACGCACATCGCCGCCGGCCTCGCGCACGCCCGCTCCCTGATCACCGTCCCGAGCCGCACCCTGGTCGTCGTGGTCAGCGACTTCGAGGAGGGCGCGCCGATCGGCGGGCTCCTCGGCGAGGTCCGCGCGCTGGCCGCATCCGGCGCCCACCTGCTGGGCTGTGCCGCGCTCGACGACGAGGGGACGCCCCGGTACTCGGTCCCGGTCGCGCGGCAACTCGTGGCGGCCGGCATGCCCGTGGCCGCCCTCAGTCCCCTCGCCCTCGCCCGCTGGGTGGGCGACCGCCTCCGTGGAGAGTCCCGTTGAGCATCGAGAGCACCGAGAGCACCGAACTGCCGCCCGTCGCACCCGAGGTGCTCGCCGAAGCGGTCGAGAACCTCACCCCCCGCCTGCGCAAGAAGCTGGACGCCGCCACCGAGGGCTGCGCGGCAGGCGCCACCCTCGCGGCCGACGGCACCGTCACGCTCCGCTTCGGCGAGGACGCGCTCGTCACCCTGAGCCCCGGCCCGGCGGGCACGATCACCACGGCGGAACAGGCCACATGCAGTTGCCTGCTGGCGCCGCGTTGCCTGCACCGGGCCGCAGCCCTGGGCGCGGCGCCGCTCGCGGACGCCCCGCCGGAGCCGGTCGCGGCGGCCGAGCCCAACGAGCCCACCGGGTCCGGCGAGCCCACCGCGTCCAGTGGATCCACAGGGTCCACAGGGTCCGGCGCGTCCGCGGAACCGGCCGGACCGGTCGAGCCCGCGGATCCCGTCGAGCCCGCTCCGGCCCTCACCGCGGCCCAGCTGCGCGCCGCCGGCGCCCTGTGGCAGGTGGCCGCCGAAGCCCTCGCCGCCGGAGTCACCGCCGGGGGAGCGGTGGTCCAGGCCGAGCTGCTGCGTGCCGCGCACACCGCCCGCCTCGCCGGGCTGCCGCGCGCCGAAGCGGCCGCCCTACGGGTCGTACGCGGCCTGCGCGCCGCCCGTGAACGCCGGGCCGGCCAGCGGCTCGGCGAGCTCACCGAAGCCGTCCGCGAACTCCTCTACACCGCCGGGATGCTGGCCTCCGGCTCGGCCGACCCCGCGCTGACCGGGACCGCCCGCCGCACCTACGCGCCCGGCGGCAGCCTCCAGGTGCACGGCCTGTGCCGGGAACCGGTGCTCTCCGCCACCGGGTACGGCGGCGTGGTCACCCACCTGCTGGGCCCGGACGGCACCCGCTACTCGGTCTCGGACGTCCGCCCCGGCGGCCTGGCCCGCGCCCGCGGCGCCGGCTCCGCGTCCGTAGCCCTCGGCGGTGCCACCCTCGACCATGCCGGCCTCGCCCGCGGGGGCCTGCGTATCGTCGGCGCGACGGTCTCCGCGGAGGGCAGACTCGGCGCCGGACGGGGTGTCAGGGCGACCCCGCTGCCCGGGATCGCCTGGACCGAGCGGCCCGCGGCGGCGCTCTTCGGCCGCCCGGCGGCCGAGGCCGTCGCCGAGCTGTCGGCCGACCCGGAAGGAGCCGAGACGGCGCTGCTCGGCTGCGACGTCACGGTCGTCGGCGCGGCCGGCGAACACCTCCTCGTCCGCGAGACGCGCCCGGACGGGCCCCTGCTGCGGCTGCTGCCCGCACACCCGCACCCGGAGCTCGCGCACACGGAGAACCTGCGCCGCATCGCCGCCCACCCCGGAGTACAGCTGCGGGTCCTGGGCCGCCCCGACCTGGACCGTACCGCCACGCTCCGCCCCCTGGCCGTCGGCCCGGTACCGGGAGCGGAGTACACGCTGCGGCTGCCCGAGGAATGGCTGGGCCGGGCCGACCTCGGCTACGACCGCCTCCAGGGCATGCACTTCCCGGCGGGAGCGGCCGCCCCCGTACCGCTCCCGGCGGCCGAGGTCCCGGACCCGCTGGCCGACTCCCCGCTGTGGCGGGTGCGCCGCCTCCTGGAGACCGGGGTGGCGGGGGGCCGCCGGGCCCTCGCCGAGGCCGCACGGGGTACGTCGTCCCTGGCGGCCGCCTCGTACGGCCCGCTGCGCCGGGCCGGGCTCACCGCGGCGGCGGACCTGGCCGCCGCTCTGGCCGCCGAGGCCGACCGCCGTCCGCGCGACGTCTTCGGCCGCCTGGCCGACCCCTCGCCGGACGGTTACGCCTGGGCCTGGCTGGCCGCGGCCACCCACCTGGCGGCGGCGGAACGTTCCCTGATCGCCGCCTCCTGGGCGGCCGATCCGAGCGCGGCAACGCCGACGGCCCGTTGAGACCCTGCTCGGCCGGTGGACCCGGTGTCGGCCACCCCGAGCGCAGTCATACCCGAAGCCACGTCCGCAGTACATCGAGATCGGAACCGGTCAGCCCCCGTCCCGGATCGACCCGGTGCAGGAGCGCCCGGTCCGGGTGCCGGTCGGCCACCCAGGTCCGGTCGGCAGCGGTGATCTCGTCGTCGACCCAGATGAAGGGCCGCCCGGCCGCGTGGGCTACGAGGGCGGGGGTCTTCCAGTGGATCCCGCCCCGCCCGTCCTCGTCGGACGGCTCCGGCCAGGCCACCACGGGCAGCTCCGGCAGACCGAGCCGGGGCGCCACGCACTCGTTGGCCTCCGCCATCCACGTGGTGGCCCACACCAACGCGCACGGCAGCGCCGCCAGCCGGGGTCCGAGTGCGGGATCGATCCGGGCGAGCAGGGGATTGGCGTCGTCGCCGCAGGGGTACGGCCCGGCGCCGAAGGGGATCAGGGGGCCGTCGACATCGAGGTAGAGGAGGGGCTGAGGGCGGGAACCGGTCATGAGGCCACCGTAGTCCTGCATGCCATGGGGAAAGATCTTGGTGCGGTGGAGCGGCTCTGGCGGTACCCGATCAAGTCGACCGGCGGTGAACGGCTGCGCAGCGTGTACGTCGACGAGCGCGGCCTCGTCGGCGACCGGCTGTACGCCGTGCGCGACGCGGACGGCAAGCTCGGCTCGGGCAAGAACACCCGGCGCTTCCGACGGATGGACGGTCTGCTCCACCTGGGCTCCCGCTACCCCCGGAACACCCCGGCTCCGGGGCTGCCCGAACTGCTCGACCCGCACGGGAACGTGGTGGCCGACCCCAACGCGTACCTCCGTACCTTCCTCGGCCGTGGCGACGTCGAGCTGGCCCGCGAGGGCGACATCTCGCACTTCGACCAACTGCCGCTCAGCGTCCTCTCCACGGCCACCCTCGACCGGATCCGGCACGAGGTCCCCGACGTGCCCGTGGACGAGCGCCGGTTCCGGCCGAACATCCTCGTACGTACCCCGCCCGGCACCCCGCCGTTCGTCGAGGACACGTGGATCGGGCGCACGGCCCGGGTGGGGGACACCCTCCGCGTCGAATTCCTGCGCTCCAGCGAGCGGTGCGTGATGACCAACCAGGCCCAGCAGGACCTTCCGCACTCGCCGCTGATCCTGAGAGCCATCGCCACGGCGCACGACAACCGGCTCGACGTGCTCGCCAGGATCGTCACACCGGGTACGGCCCGGGTCGGGGACGTCCTCGAACTCGGCTGAGGCAGGACCGGCCGGGAGGTGGAACCCGGGACGCCGCGAGCGCCTCTTGATGGTCGAGGGGGATGCACATGACGAAGACAGTCAGGTCCGTGACCGGGCGGGTGATGGTGGCGGGGCTCCTGTGCGCCGCTCTTGCGGCGTGCGGGACCACCCGTGCGGGCCGGCAGGCCGCGCCGCCCGCGGGCGTGCCCACCGTCGCCCCGGCCGACTGCGGTCCCGACGTGCCGACGGACGAGGGCTCGGGCGGGAACGCCGGTCCGCCGACGGACCAGGAGACCGGCGCGTACGCCGGCCCCCCGACCGACGAGGAGACCGGCGCGTACGCGGGTCCGCCCACCGACGAGGAGACGGGCGGATACGCCGGCCCCCCGACGGACCAGGAGACGGGCGGGTACGCCGGTCCGCCGACCGACGAGGACACCGGTGCCTACGTGGGCCCGCCGACCGACGGCGAGATGGCCAACGGCGGAGGCCCCTGCGGCCCGGCGGACTGGTTCGACATGACCCGGGACTTCACCGCCTACTACCTGCGGCACCGCAGGACATCCGAGAGCGGGTACATGCCCCCCGAGGTGGTCAAGGAGGCCCGCGTCCGCAAGGTGCGCACGGTCGGCGAGGCGCGGATCACCTTCACCACCCGAGACGTGGGCAAGGGCCGCGGTGAAGCCGCCCGCCGGATCGCCGCGGTGTTCACCGCCTGGCGGCACGAGGTCTACGGGGACACGGGCACGGTGACGCTCCAGGTGCCGGACGACGGGGTGATCATCACCGAGTCCTGGTGACCCGGGGCCATCGCGCGTCCCAGAGGGCGCAGTGGTGCTCGGCCCGCGCGTCCACCGTACGGATCCCGTCCGCCCCCGGCGCCAGCGACAGCGCCGACACCGCACTCGGGTCGCGCGGCCACGCGGGGGCCCCCGGCGCCTGCGGAACACCGGTACGGGCGAAGGCGGTCCAGTAGTCCGTCATCCGGTCCGCGAGCCGGCGCTGCGGCTCGGTCAGCGCCGCGATCGTGAACAGATAGGGCAGTTCGAAGCCGTGGGCCGCGCCGAACGGCAGGTCGGGCGGCTCCGGCTGCCCGGTGAAGTCGGGCGCGCCCCGGTCGCTGAACCGGTACGTGTACACCGGCACGTACCGCCCGAGCGCCGCGCCGTCCCGCAACGTGGGGCAGATGAACGACGCGTCGGTCAGTACGGTGGCCCACGCCACCGCCGGGGTCGGGAAGGCCGACACCGGATAGGCAGCCTCCACCGCGCGGGCGGTCGGCCCGTCGAAGGACTGCTCCGTCCGGGCCCGGAAGGCGGCCCGGTCGGGAATCGGGTACGCCGCCAGGGTCTGCGCGAGGAAGAGGCGCACCTCGTCCAGGGTGGTTCCCTGGACCACCGGCACCCGGTGGAACCGGCCCGCCTCCAGCGCCCGCCGGGGCTCCATCGGCAGTACGTCGTTGCCGTAGGAGACCAGCGAGAAGCGCTGCATCAGCTCGGCGGTGGCCAGCGTGCCCGTGTCCAGCCGGCGCAGGCAGTCCAGCGCCCCGCCCGGCCGGTCGCAGCCGAGCCGGGCCGCCGCCAGGGCGCCGTCCGCGACGGTGCGCGGCTCCGGCACGAAGGGCTCGTACGTGCCGAGGCCGGGGAGAAGGGCCCGCGGGGGTGTCGTGGTGGAGCACGATCCGCTCTGCACGATCGCCCGCTGGAACAGGCCCGCCGAGGCCGGCGAGGTGAGGTGCGCGCACACGCCGAGGGCGCCGGCCGATACCCCGAAGACGGTCACGTTGCCCGGGTCCGCGCCGAAGCTCCGCGCGTTCGCCCGCACCCAGCGCAGTGCCGCCCGCTGGTCCGCGAGGGCGAAACCGGGGGCGCCGCCGAGCTCCGGATGGCCGAACAGGCCGAAGACGCCCAGCCGGTAGTTCACCGTGACGACCACGGCGTCACCCCGCACGGCGAGCCGGTCGGGACGGTAGGCGTCGCCCGAGCCGCTGAAGAAGCCGCCGCCGTGGAACCAGACCATGACGGGCCGCGGTCGGCCCCCGGCGGCGCGGCCCGCCGGAGCGGTGACGTTGAGGTACAGGCAGTCCTCGGAGCCGGTCGGCCCGCCCGGCCCCACCGCCGGCAGCTGCACGCAGCGCGCCCCGGCGGCTCCGGCGTCGCGCACGCCCTCCCAGCGGGCCGCCGGCTCCGGCAGCCGCCACCGCAGCCGGCCGGTGGGGGGAGCGGCGAAGGGGATGCCCTCGAAGGTGTCGTACGCGCCGTGCGCGAGGCCCCGTACCGGACCGCGGTCGGTGTCCACGACCGGCCTGCCCGGCCCGGGCGCGGCGCCCATCAGCAGCAACACCACGGGCAGCAACACCACGGGCAGCAGGAGCGCGCAGCGGCGGCGGACCTGGCGAAAGTCGGGCACGGCCGACGCCCTTTCCCCTGGGGCACGGGCGACGACCCCCGTTTGCCCGCCCCGAATGGCGCAGTGAGCGGAATTGGCACTCAATGTAACAAAGCGTGCGCTTCCCATGACGCACGATGACCGGCGCGCGATTGCGTAGACCCGCGCGTCGGCGAACGGAGCTTTCCATGAATGACCCCATCACCCTCGCGGCGAAACACGAAGAAGACCGCCAGGGGACCCCCGACCCCATAGCCCCGGACGAGCCGACCACACCGCCCATGCGGACCCTGCTGGAGACGGCGGCCACCTGCCGTCCGGTCGAGGAGGTCACCGCACTCGTGAGCCTCCTCAAGGAGGGTGGCCCGCTGCCCGACGCCGGGCACGACGCCCTGCGCACGGCCGCGGTGACCCGGCCCGTACAGGACGTACGACGCATGGTCGCCCTGCTGGGCGAGTCGCCGCAGGAGGTGGCCGAGGCGGCCCTCACGCTGCGCGCCGCCGCCGTCGGGCGGTCCATCGAGGACGTCGCCCTGCTCGTGAGCATCCTCGGCAAGGAGGACGAGGCCCAGGCCGAGCGGCAGCGCGTCGCCGAGCCCGCCGGCCCGGCCTCCCCGTACGCCGCCGCGCCCCCTGCGCCGCCCGTGGAGCCCCGCGAGGAGCCGTACGTGCCCCCGTACGCGCAGCTGTACGACGCCCCGTACCAGGAGCCGCCCCGGCGCACCGCCGCCGTCGACCCACCCGCTGCTGCGGCCTCCCGTGACCGGGCGCTGCGGCACGTCCTGCGCTGGCCCGTGGCGGTCGCCCTGCTGGTGAGCGGCGCGCTGCACCTGCCGTACGACCTGACGGCCCTGCAGTCCGCGGCGCCCCTCGACTACCTGACCCTTCTCGTCACCGTGCTCTGCCTGGTGACCGGCGCGCTGGTCGCGCTCCGGGACACCGCAGCGGTGTGGCGGGCGGGCGCGGCCACGGCCCTCGGCGTCGTCGCCCTGCACGTGCTCGGCGGGTCACTGAAGTACGACCCGCTGGCGGGCGCGGTCGGCGGCACCCTGGCCTGGGCGGGTGTCACCGTCATGCTGTGCGCGGCGGGCGGCGCGGTGCTCGCCGGCCTGGCCCTGAGGAACCACCGGGAGCGCCCGGCCTGACCGACCGTCCGACCTCACCCCGGCGGCACCCCGCGCCTCGTGCGCGGGGTGCCGTTGCGTGCGCGCTCGCCGCGCTCACGCGAGCAGGTTCACCGCCCCCGTGAACAGGCGGGGGAGCCGGGCGGCCACCGGGACGATCCGTGGCGCGAGCCGCGGCTGGTGCCGGGCCCACAGGAGGGACGCGGTGAGGGTGCGGTAGCTGCGCGTCAGGTCCCGCCAGGCCTGCTCGTAGGCCTGCGGACGCCCTGCCCGTACGCACCGCACCAGCTCGCCCGCGGCCGTCACGGCGAGGGTGAGCCCCTCACCGGTCAGCGCGTCCACGTACCCGGCCGCGTCCCCCACGAACAGCACGCGCCCCGCCACCCGTACACGGGCCCCCTGGCGCAGCGGACCGGCCCCGCGCACCGCGGCCGGTGCGCCCGCCGCCCCCGCTGCGGCCAGCCGCGCCGACAGCAGCGGGAAGCGGGCCAGTTGTACGTCGAAGGGCGCCTGGTCGCAGGTCAGCACGGCCACGCCGATCCGGTCGGGCGCCAGCGGGGTGACGTAGGCCTCGCACCGCGCCGACCAGTGCACCTCGACGAGGTCGCTCCACGGCTCGACGGGGTAGTGACGGCGCAGCCCGTAGCGGGCCCGGCGGCGGGGCGCGAGCGGTGCCGACAGGCCGAGCCCGCGCCGGACGGGGGAATGCAGCCCGTCCGCCGCGACGAGGTAGCGGGCGGTGAGCCCGGCGGCGGCGACCCCGTGGCCGTCCTGGCGTACCTGGCCGACGCGCCCGGGGAGCACCCGTACGCCGAGCTGCGCGGCGCGTTCGGCCAGCGCGGCCTGCAGCTCCGTGCGCCGGGCGCCGAGGCCCGGGCCGGATCGGAAGAGCCCCTCGGCGTGGCGGCCGGTCTCCCCGTCGACGTAGCGGATGCCGCGGAACGGTTGCCCGGCCACGGGGATCCCGAGGTCGCGGAGGCGGCGTACGCCCCCCGGCATCAGGCCCTCGCCGCAGGCCTTGTCGATGGGAGTGGGCCGCGGCTCGACGACGACCACCTCCAGGCCGGCGAGCGCGCCGTGGATGGCGGTGGCCAGCCCGGCCGGACCGCCGCCCGCGATCAGCAGGTCGATCACGAGGCGGCGCCGGCCGAGGGGACGGAGGCGGGTGCCCGCAGCCGGCCGCCGTCGGTCAGGGCGGCGTCCTCGCAGCCGATCCGTACGCGCAGCAGCATCAGGTTGAGCACGGTGAAGCCGAGGGCGGTCAGCCATGCGCTGTGCACCAGCGGCAGCGCGACGCCCTCCGCGACCACCGCCACGTAGTTGGGGTGGCGCAGCAGCCGGTACGGTCCCGCCGCCACCAGCGGCAGCCCGGGAACGACGAGCACCCGGGTGTTCCAGCGCTGCCCCAGCGTGGCGATGCACCACCAGCGCAGGCCCTGGGCGGCCACGACGACGGCGAGGGCGGACCAGCCGAGCAGCGGGACGAACGGCCTTCCGGCCGCCCAGGGTTCCACCGCACAGCCCACCAGCAGCGCGGTGTGCAGGGCGACCATCACCGGGTAGTGGCCGCGCCCGTACTCGCGGCCGCCGCGGGCCAGGCTCCAGGCGGTGTGGCGACGGGCCGTGATCAGCTCGGCGAGCCGTTCGGCGGCGACGAGGCAGATGAGCAGCATGTACAGGGTCATGGAAGTCATCGGGGTCACCAGCGCAGGAGGGCGAGTTCGGAGGCGAAGCCCGGACCGAAGGCGAGCATCAGCCCGACCGATCCGGGAGGGGGCGGTCCCGCGCTCCGGACGCCGTCCAGGATGTGCAGGACCGAGGCAGAGGAGAGGTTTCCGACGGCCGCGAGCGAACGCCGGCTCGCGGCGAAGGCCGACTCCGGCAGCCCCAGCGCGTCGGAGAGCGCGTCGAGGATCTTCGGTCCGCCGGGATGGCAGATCCACGCGCCGACGTCCGCGGGCTTGAGGTCGTGCGCGGCGAGGAAGGACTCCACCTCCTCGGCCACGTGCAGCCTGACCAGGTCGGGGAGTTCACGGCCGAGCACCATGCGCATCCCCCAGTGGCCGATGTCCCAGCCCAGCAGGTGCTCGGTGCCCGGGTACAGGCGGCTGCGGGCGGCCACCACCTCCGGTCCGGCTCCGGTGGCGTGCAGGGGATGGTCGCGGCCCACCGCCACCAGTGCGCCCGCGCCGTCGCCGAACAGGGCCCCGGCCACCAGGTTCGCCATCGAGGCGTCCGTCGACTGGAGGGTGAGCGAGCAGAGCTCGGTGGACAGCAGCAGGGCCGCGTGTCCGGAGTGGCCCGTCAGATGGTCGTGGACGTGGCCCACTCCGGCGGCGCCGGCCGCGCAGCCCAGGCCGAAGAGCGGCACCCGCCGCACGTCGGGGCGCAGGCCCGCACGGGTGGCGAGGCGGGCCTCCAGCGAGGGCGTCGCGAGCCCGGTCACCGTGGTCGACATGACCAGGTCGAGTTCCCGGGCCGTCAGGCCGGCATCGGCGAGGGCGAGTTCGAGGGCCCGGGCGCCGAGCTCCAGGGCCGTCTCGATGAAGAGGGCGTTCGTCGCGCCGAAGTCGTTCGCCGGGCCGTACCGCTCCAGCGGGAGCGCCAGATGCCGGCTGTCCACGCGCACCGACCGGTGGACGCGGCGCAGCAGGGCGGTGTCGGAGCCCGGCGGCAGGAAGCGGGCGAGCGCCTCCGTGATCTCGGACTGGGCGTGACGATGGGGCGGGAACACGCTGCGCACTGCCAGAACACGTGTCATTCGTTCACCATAGAAAACAACTGACACATCGTACTGAATCAGGCGAACCGGGCGCGGCGCGGCATAGCGTGGCATCGTGCCCGCGCGAACCACGCCAACGACGCAAGCCACGCAAGCCGACGAGACCGCTCGGATCACCGGGAGCACGGCGGCGCCCGGTGCCCTCGCCGTCGCATGCGCTCTGGCGGCGGCATGTCACCCGCTGCCCGCCGCGGCCGTGACCCTCTTCGCCGCCGCCCTGACGGCCGCCGCCGGGCAGGGCCCGGCAGCCGCGGCCCTCACCGTGGGCGCGGTGGCCGCCGGGCAGCTGTCGGTGGGCTGGTGCAACGACCGGGCCGATCTGCCACGCGACCTGGTAGCGGGCCGACGGGACAAACCGCTGGTCGCCGGGGCGGTGTCGGCCGCGGCCGTGACGTGGGCGGCGGCCCTGGCCCTGCTGATCTGCGTGCCGCTCTCGCTGGCCTGCGGGCTGCTCGCCGGCGCCGTGCACCTCGTCGCAGTGGCGGCCGCCTGGGCCTACAACCTCCGGCTCAAGCGCACGGCCGCCTCCTGGCTCCCGTACGCCCTGGCCTTCGGCCTGCTGCCGGCCTTCGTCACGCTCGGCCTGCCCGGCACTCCCTGGCCGCCCCTGTGGCTCACGGCGGCCGCGGCCCTGCTCGGTGCGGGCGCGCACTTCGCCAACGTACTGCCCGACATCGAGGACGACCTGGCCACCGGGGTGGTGGGGCTGCCGCAGCGGCTCGGCGCACGGGCCTCGGCGGCCCTGGCCGGACTGCTCGTCCTCGGCTCGACCGCCACCCTGGTCGTGGGACCACCGGGGCGGGTGACGGCGTACGGTCGGCTGCTGCTGGTGATGACCACGGCGGGGCTGCTCCTCGCGGCCCGCCGACCCACCGGAAGGCTCCCGTTCCTGACCACGATGGCGGTGGCCGGAGCCGATGTGATCCTGCTGGTCGTCGAACTCCGCCCCTGAACCGCCGGAGCGAGGCCCGCGCGGTCCCGCCTAAGGCGCTTCCCGGGTACGGGTCCAGGTCAGGAGCTCGTCCGCGGGCCAGGTGTTGATGACGCGCCCCGTGGGCACCTCGCACTCCACGGCCCGTTTGCAGCCGACGATCTGCCAGTCCAGCTGGCCCGGGGCGTGCGCGTCCGTGTCGATCGCGAAGAAGGTCCCGGCCGCCACGGCCAGGCGCAGCAGTCGCCGGGGCGGGTCCAGCCGTTCGGGCCGGCTGTTGATCTCCACGGCGGTACCGCTCTGCGCGCAGGCCGCGAAGACCGCCTCGGCGTCGAACTGCGACTCCGGCCGGGTCCGGCCGGTCACCAGCCGCCCCGTGCAGTGGCCGAGTACGTCCATCAGCGGGTTGCTCACGGCCGCCAGCAGCCGCCGCGTCATCGCGGGCGCGTCCATCCGCAGCTTCGAGTGGACCGAGCCGACGACCAGGTCGAGCCGTTCCAGCAGCCCCGGCTCCTGGTCCAGGGACCCGTCGTCGAGGATGTCGCACTCGATCCCGGTGAGCAGCCGGAAGGGCGCCCACGTGTCGTTGAGCCCGTCCACCACCCGCAGCTGCTCGCGCAGCCGCTCCGGGGAGAGCCCGCGGGCGACGGTCAGCCGCGGCGAGTGGTCGGTCAGTACCGCCCACTCGTGGCCCAGCGAGGCCGCCGCCCGGCCCATCGCCTCGATCGGGCTGCCGCCGTCGGACCAGTCCGAGTGCACGTGGCAGTCCCCGCGGAGCGCCGCCCGCAGGGCGGTGGCGGCCGGCGTGGCCGGCGGGCCCTCGGGGAGCGCGGCGATCTCGTCCTCCAGCGCCTGCAGGTAGGCCGGGACGGCCCCGCCGAGTGCTTCCCGCACGACCTGGGCCGTCTTCGGGCCGAGGCCCTTCACGGCCTCCAGCGAGCCTGCCGTGTTCCGCTCGGCCACCTCGCGCTCGCCCATCCGCGTGACCGCGGCCGCAGCGGACCGGAAGGCCCGGACGCGGTAGGTGGGGGCCTGTGCGCGCTCCAGCAGGAAGGCGATCCGGTCCAGCGCCGCAACCGGGTCCATCGCGTACCTCCTGCCCTGCCTTCTCGCGTCCCGGACCCAGTGTCCGGTGCGGGAGGCGGCTACGCCTCTTCGGCCTCCCGGGGCACGGCGTCGAGGGCGGCGGTGAGGCGGTTCAGACGGGCCTGGAGGTCGAGGACCTCGGTGAGCTCGAAGCCGGTCGCGGCCGCGATCCGGCGGGGCACCTCCACCGCGCGGGCCCGCAGCGCGGCACCTTCCTCCGTCAGCCGGGCGCGCACGGACCGCTCGTCCTCGGCGCTGCGCTCGCGGCGGATCAGTCCGGCCGCCTCCAGCCGCTTGAGCAGCGGCGACAGCGTTCCGGAGTCCAGCCGCAGGTGCCGGCCGATCTCCTTGACCGGCATCTCGCCGTGCTCCCACAGCACCAGCATCACCAGGTACTGGGGGTAGGTGAGCCCCAGGTCCTTGAGGACGACCCGGTAGAGGCTTCCGAAAGCACGGCTCGCGGCGTTCAGCGCGAAGCAGATCTGGCCGTCGAGGCGCAGGAAGTCCTGGTCGGGGTGGGTCACGGTGGGCTGCTCGGTCATAGCGTCCAGTGTACCCGGGTGAACTTGAGAGGCATTGAATTGTGCACAACTGAATTGTGTGCTCTAGTAGTGGAGCGCGGCCGACCACCGGCCGCCACCACGGTTCATTTCTGCGAGAGGACCTCTCATGGACGCGCTCTACACCGCTGTCGCCACCGCCAACGGCCGCGAGGGCCGCACCGTCAGCTCCGACGGTCAGATCGACCTCGCCCTCGCGATGCCCCCGGCGCTCGGCGGCAACGGTCAGGGCACCAACCCCGAGCAGCTCTTCGCGGCCGGTTACGCGGCCTGCTTCGCCAGCGCGCTCGGCCTCGTCGGCCGCCAGGCCAAGGCCGACACCAGCGAGGTCTCGGTCACCGCCGAGGTCTCCATCGGCAAGGACGGCGCCGGATTCGGCCTCGCCGTCACCCTGCGCGTCGAGCTCCCGGAGTCCCTGGCCGGCGAGACGGGCGCGCTGCTGGTCAAGCAGGCGCACGAGGTCTGCCCGTACTCCCGCGCCACCCGCGGCAACATCGACGTGGACCTCGTGATCGAGTAAAGATGCCGGACGCCCGGCGGGCGGCCACCATGAAGGGGCATCCACTCCCCGGGGGCCGCACGCCAGGAGGCGCCAGTGGCGCACACCTTCGCAACAGATGTACTGGTGGCCGGCGCGGGCCCGGTCGGGCTCACGGCCGCGGCCGAGCTGCGCCGACGGGGCGTCTCCTGCCGGATCGTCGACCGGCTGCCCGCGAGGCTGCCGTTCGCGAAGGCCGTGGGCATCCAGCCGCGCACCCTGGAGGTCTGGGACCGCATGGGACTGGCCCGCGCCGCGATGGAGGCGGCCGTCCCGATGCGGGGCCAGTACCTCTACATCAACGGCGCCGAGAAGGCCCGCACCGACCTCTCCGTGCCCCCCGAAGTGCCCTACGGATTCGCGGCGCTGCCGCAGTACGAGACCGAGCGCATCCTCGACGAGCACCTGGGCCGCTTCGGCACCGCGGTCGAGCGCGGCACCGAGCTGGTGTCGTTCAGCCAGGACGCCCACGGGGTGACCTGCCGGCTGCGCACCCCGTCCGGGGCGGAGGAAGAGGTACGGACCCGCTTTCTGATGGGCTGCGACGGCGCCCACAGCATCGTGCGCAAGGGACTCGGCCTCACCTTCGAGGGCGGGGCCTTCGCCGAGGAGTACATGCTCGCCGACGTGCGCGTCGACTGGGACCTGCCGCCCGGGTACGCCCTGCGCGCCATGCACACGGACGGTGCCGGTGCGGTCGACGACGTGCTGGTCTGCATCCCCCTGCCCGGCCGGGGCCGGTACCGCATGTCGATGATGGTGCCGCCCGAACTCTCCACAGCAGGACGGACCGAGGCCGCCTCCGACGGTGTCGCCCACGGCCTGCAGACCGGCCGGGGCCCCGAACTGGCCGACATCCAGGCCGTCCTGGACCGGCTCTCACCGAAACCCACCACCGCCTTCGGCATCCGCTGGACCTCGGTGTTCCGTATCAGCCACCGGATCGTGGACCGCTACGGCGACGGCCGGGTCTTCGTCGCCGGGGACGCGGCCCACATCCACCCGCCGACCGGCGCACAGGGCATGAACACCGGTATCCAGGACGCCTGGAACCTGGCCTGGAAGATCGCCCTCGCGGTCGAGGACGGCGCCGCACACCCGGGCCTGCTCGCCAGCTACGACGCCGAGCGGCGGCCCGTCGGCGAGGAGGTCGTCGGCCGCACCGTACGGCACGCCGTCGAGGGGATGGAGAACGACCCGGACGACCCGGCGACGCTGATGCTGCGCGAGGCCCAACTCCTCGTCGGCTACCGGGGAAGCCCGATCGTCGACCCGGCCGGCGAGGGCCGCGGCCCGCGGCCGGGCGACCGGGCACCCGACTGCGAAGGCCTCACCGAGCGCATCGCCGGCTACCCGATGCGCCTGTACGACGTCCTGCGCGAGCGGGAACACGTACTGCTGCTCTACGGAGCCGGAGCCGGACCCGGCCTGGACCGAATCGTCCAGACGGCACGGGACTCCTCCGGCGGCCGACTGGAGGTCTGCGTGGTGCTCGCGCCCGAACCCGACGCGCAGGCGGACGCGGACGCCGGCATCGAGGCCGACGCGACGCTCCTCCCGGCGTACGTCGACAGCCGCGGCGAGTTCGCCCGCCTGTACGCGGCCGGGGAGCCGACGGCCTTCGTGATCCGCCCGGACGGATACCTCGGCGCCCGGTTCTCCCCGCCCGACCCGCAGGCACTGGCGGCGCACCTCGCGGCCGTCTTCGCCACCGGCGGGGACTGATCCGTCAGCCGCGGGCGGCCTCCCGGCGCTGCCGCTTGCCCAGCGGAGCCAGCGACATGTCCTGGGCCTGCGACTTCAGCTGCTTGAAGCCGTACCCGCGCTCGGCCAGCCAGCCCTCCGCCGCCAGTTCCGCACGGGCCGTCGCATCGAGGATGTCCTCCTCGGCCTCACCCGAGTCCAGAAAGCGGAAGGTGAAGAACGGGCGGGTCGCCACGTCGTACGTGAGATGCCCCTCGGCGGTGAACTCCGCGCGCAGCATGTCGTGCTCGGGCGCGGCGGCGAGCAGCTCGGCGCGCTGGTCGTCGGTCAGACCGTCGAAGGAGCCGCGGACGGTGATACGGAAGGTACGGGAAGCGCTCATCCCTCGAGCCTAGATCGGGCGGTCCGCCCCATGCACCCGGATATCCGCCGGTCCGCGCCCAGGTCCGCCTCCCGTCCGACTCTCGTCCGTCGGCGCGGCCACTCCCCGGCCGCCCCCAGGCCGCTCCTCGGCCTGCCCGCAGCCGCCCGGCGCAGGGCCGAGCCCACCGCACGTACGCCGGACGCACACCCCGAAAGACCGCCCCGGCAGCCCGTTTTGGATTGCCGGACGATCCTCAATACGATCCGGCGATGATCACTAGAAAACGGCTTGCGGCCGGGGCGTGCGGCCTGCTCGCAGCCCTGGCCGTCGGGCTCTTCCCGGCGAGCGCCACCGCCGCCGACGGACCGACGGCGAAGGAACCCCCCAAGGTCGACCTCGTCCTCGATGTCAGCGGCTCCATGCGGGCCAACGACATCGACGGACAGTCCCGCATGGCCGCGGCCAAGCAGGCCTTCAACGAGGTCATCGACGCGGTCCCCGCCGAGGTACGCCTCGGCATACGGACCCTGGGTGCCACCTACCCGGGGGAGGACAGGGCGCTCGGCTGCAAGGACACCAAGCAGCTCTACCCGGTCGGACCGCTCGACCGGACCGAGGCGAAGACGGCCGTGGCGACCCTGGCCCCCACCGGCTGGACACCCATCGGACCCGCCCTGCTCGGCGCGGCCCAGGACCTCGAGGGCGGCAACGCCACCAAGCGGATCGTGCTCATCACGGACGGCGAGGACACCTGCGCCCCGCTCGACCCCTGCGAAGTGGCACGCGACATCGCCGCCAAGGGCATCCACCTGGTCATCGACACCCTCGGCCTGGTCCCGGACGCCAAGACCCGGGCCCAGCTGACCTGCATCGCCGAGGCCACCGGCGGTACCTACACCTCGGTGCAGCACACGGCGGAACTCTCCAGCAGAGTCCGCCAACTCGTCGACCGGGCCGCGGACCCGGTCGTCAACCCGGTGGCCACCGAGGGCGCGAAGCAGTGCGCGGGCGCCCCGCAGCTGAAGGCCGGCCTCTACAGCGACCGCGAGACCTTCGGCGAGCACCGCTGGTACCGCGTCGACGTCCTGCCCGGCCAGGAACTGCGCGCCTCGGTCAGCATCGGCGCCGACCGTGCCGTCAACAACGACTACGGCGTCCTGCTGCGCGCCACCACCGTCCACGGGCGCGAGATCGTACGCGGCTCGGAGGCGGGTGACGGGCGTACCGACGTCCTCTCCACCGGCCTGCGCTACCCGAAGGCCGAGATCGACGGGGTGGACTCGGACGACAAGCCCGTGCCCGAGACCGTCTGCCTCCAGGTCAGCAACTCCTTCTCCGCTCCCGCCTCCGTCAAGACGACCCCGGGCATGCCCGTCGAGCTGACCATCGACCTGGTGGACGGACCCGACGAGGCCTCCGACGTCGCGGCATTCGGCCTCGGGCGGGGTTGGTGGCTGCTGGCCGTGCTGGCGCTCGCCGGGCTGCTGGCCGGTCTGGTGTGGGGATGGATCTCCCGCTGGCGCATCTCCGTCTGGAGGACCAACTGATGCGTAGAGTAGGCACACTGACCGCATCCCTGCTGGCCGCGGCCGCCGCACTCACGGTGGCGGGTACGGCCGTGGGTGCGGCCGTCGCGGACACGCCCTCGCCGAGCGCCACCGCCACAGCGAGCCCGGGCGGGGCCAAGGCCGCCGAGTCCGCTCCGACCGAGGCGGGCACCGGCTTCCGTACCGCCGCGGCGTTCCGTCCGGGCCAGAAGGCCACGGCCGGCGCGTCCAGCGGCGACTACCTCTACTGGGTGCTGCCGATCGACGCGCAGCAGCGCGCCACGCTGAAGGCCGCCGTCACCCTGCCCGAGTCGAAGGCCCGCCACGGTGCCTCGACCTGGCAGCTCGACGTGTACGACGGGCTGCGCCGCCGGCAGGCGTGCACCTACGGAACGCAGACCGCGGCCGCGGCCAAGGACGCCGCCACGGTCGAACTGTCCTGCACCCTGCGCACCGTACGCGCGGGCGCCGATCAGTGGGCCAACGATCCGCTGCCGGGCAGCTACTACGTGCGCCTGACGGTCGTCGACCTGCCGGAGGAGGACCTGGGCCTCCCGGTGAGTGCGGCCGTCGAGGCCGAGGTCGAGGAGACCGGCGGCATCCAGGCCGTGGACGGCTCCCTCTCCACCCCGCTGGTCGCGGGCACCGTGACGGCCACCCTGCGCGAGCCGGAGGACGGCTGGACGGGAGGCTGGTGGTCGGACCGCTGGATCTGGACCGCCGCCGGCGGAGTGCTCGCGGCCCTCGCGGGCGTCTTCGGGTACTCGCTGACGCGCGGCTCCGGCCGCCCGTCCCGGACCGCCTGAACGAAGGGGAGGCCGCGGCCCGCGGGCCGCGGCCTCCCCTCATCCGTCCGCGAATCAGCGGCCGCGGGTCAGCCGGGTTCCGAACGAGGGCTCGGCCAGGGCCCCCTTGACCGCGACGGGCACGCTCTTGGAGCCCTCCCCGCTGCCGACCGTCAGCACGGCCACCTCGGAGCCGTCCTTCGCGGTGTGCGGCAGCGGTCCGGCCCCGGCGGTGGGTGCGAGGGACAGCTTCAACTGCTGGCCCGGTACGCCGATCACGTTCAGGTCCTTGGCCGCCACCAGCGGCGTACGGCCGCCGAGCCCGTCGTCCACGTGGCCGACGACGTCGCCCTTGCGGACCACCGGGACCGACGCGAGCGCCGTCCGTACCGCCTCGATGATCGTCTTGCTGTTCGCCAGCACCAGCTTCAGGCTGTTCCCGCCGTCCTCGTCCGGCCCGTCCACGTGCTGGTCCATCAACGTGCCGAGGATCAATGGCGTCTCGTCACCGATCGACTTGTACGCCGCCCACATCAGGGTTCCGCCGGCCGGGGTGCTGGAACCGGTCTTGATGCCCCGGATGCTGAGCCCCTGCGCGGTGAGCAGGGTGTTGTTGTTCTCGAGACGCTGGGACAGCCCCTTGATCGTGGCGTTCGGGAGCGCGACGATCGACCGGAACGTCTCGTCCTTCATGACGGCTTCGGCGAGCTTCAGCTGATCGGCGGCGGTGCTGACGGTGCGTGCGTCCAGACCGCTGGGGTCCGTGTACGTGGTGCTCGTCATCCCGAGTTCCTTGGCGGCGGCGTTCATCTTTTCGACGAACGCGGCCTCGGAGTCGGTGCCGGAGTCCCAGCGCGCCAGCATCCGGGCGACGTTGTTGCCCGAAGGGATCATGAGCATCTTGAGCATGTCCTGCTGGCTGAACTTCGTCCCGGCGGTCAGCCCGGGGATGCGGGACTCGTGCTCGGCGGTTCCGTCCGCGACGGTCTTCGCGTCGATCGTGATGTCGGGGCCGGGTTCCGTCTTGCGCAGCGGGTGATTCTTGAGGATCACGTAGGCCGTCATCACCTTGGCCACGCTGGCCGTCGGGACCGGCTTCTGCTCGCCGAAGGTGCCGACGTCTCCGGAGCCGGAGACACGGACGGCGCCCTGGCCCTTGGCGGGCCAGGGGATGGAGAACTGCCCGGCGACGGTGCGGTCGGCCTCGGCGGCGACGAGCTGAGGGGCGGGCAGCGGGCGCAGCAACTGGGCGCCGGCGCCCGCACCCACGAGGAGGAGCAGGATCGGCGTCCATATCTTGACGCGGCGCAGTGCGGTCCGGCGCGGGGTCTCCGCCGGGGAAGGGGTGTTGGTGAGGTCGGCCAGCAGCTCCAGCGGCGGCTGCGGCTCGGCCGTGGCCGTGGACGCGGGCGGCGCCGGGCGGGCCGCGACGGGTGCGGGTGCCGGCGCGGGCGTGTCGAGGTCCTTGAGCGCGACGAACTGGCTGGTCCGCTCGGCGTCGCGCTCCACCTCCCGCGCCCAGGACGGCCCGGGCCGAGCGATGACCTGAGTCTCGTCCCCGCCGCCCTGCCCCTTGCCCCCGGACTGCCCGGGCTTGTCCTTCGCCCCGGCGTCGGGACCTGCCTCCGCCTCGGGCCGACCGGCCTTCGGCTCACGCGGGTCCCCGGCCCCGGCCCCGGACCGGGTCTGGGCCTTCGGCCCGGCGTCGGTTCGGGGGCCGGCCTGTGCCTTCGGCGCGGCGGCGTCGGGGCCGGTCTTTGCCTCGGGCTCGCCCCCGGTCCGCCCGGTCCCGAGTCCGGCCTTCGGCTCGCGCGCGGCTCCGGCCCCGGGCCGGGTCTGTGCCTTCGGCGCGGTGGCGTCGGGGCCGGTCTCCGTCTCGGGCTCGCCCTTGGTCCGCCCGGTCCCGAGTCCGGCCTTCGCCTCGCGCGCGGCTCCGGCCCCGGGCCGGGTCTGTGTCTTCGGCCCGGCGGCGTCGGGGCCGGTCTCCGTCTCGGGCTCGCCCTCGGTCCGCCCGGTCCCGAGCTCGGCCTGCGCCTCGCGCGCGGCTCCGGCTCGGGGATCGGCCTTGGCCTTCGGCGTGGTGGGAGCGGCTTCCGCCTCGGCGTCGGGGTGCGCTTCGTCCTCGGGCTCGGCTTCGCCGCGGGGCTCCGGCTCGCTCGTGTGCGCGCCCTTGCCCCCAGGCCGCTTTTCGGCTTCGGGCCGGGCTTCGTCCCCGGCCGTGACCACGGGGCGGCCGTCGACCCGGGAGGGTGCTGCGCCGTCGGCCTCCGCCTCCTGCTCGAGAGAAGGTCGGGGGCGCGCCTGGGCCGTCGTCCCGGCGCCGGGAACGGCCTCCGCCTCGGCGTCGGGGCTTGCCTCGTTCTCCAGTCCGGCTTCGCCGCGGGGCTCCGGCCCGGTCTCGTGTGCGCGCTCGACCCCGGTTCGGGGGCCGGCCTGGTCCTTCGGCGCGGCGGCGTCGGCCTGGGTCTCCGCGCCACGCTCGCCCTCGGTCCGACCGGCCCTGAGTTCGGCCTTCGCCTCGTGGGCGTCCCCGGTCCCGGACTGCCCGGGCTCGACCTGGGACTTCGTCCCGGCGTCGGGAGCGGCCTTCGCCGCCGGCTGGGTCTCGGAGTGTGCTTCGTCCTTGAGTTCGGCTTCGCCGCCGGTCTCCGCCTCGGTCGCGCGAGCGTCGTCGACGCCGGGCTCAGGGGCAGCCTCGGCCTGGGCGCGTGCTTCGTCTCCGGACTCCGCCTCGTTCTCGAACTCCGCTTCGCTGCTGGGCTCCGCCGCGGGCCGGGCCTTCGGACCGGTGGCTTCGCCACGGGATTTCGCGACGGCCACGCGCGCGTGCTCGGCCGCGGGGACGGCTGCGGCGCTGAGGCCCGCTTCGGGCCGGTCCTCGGCGCCGGTGTCTGCTTCGGCCTCGTCGCGGGACTCCGCCTCGGCCTCCCGCGCACCTTCGACCTCGGGCCGGGTTCCAGCTTCGGCCTCCGCCTCGGGTCCCGCGTCGGCCTCGGGCCGAACTGTGTCACCAGCCTCCGCCTCGGGAGCCACCTCGGCCTCGGGATCGGCGCTCGCGAGCGCGCCCGCGGGGGCCGTCGCTTCGCGATCCGCCTTCCGGACGGTGGTCTCCGCCTCGATCTCCGGGTCGTCCGAGGAACCGCCCGCCACCGTTACCGCCTTCATCCCAGCCCCGCCTTGCTGCTCACACCGTGCCGATACATGTGGCGAGGCCCGACGGGGCCTCGCCGCACTGGTAGATGTCCCCGTTGCGCCACCCGTTCCGCGCGCTGGATCTTGTGACCGTTCGGTCATATTCGCTGAGTACACCTACTCATGACCCGCCCGCCCCACCGGCCGACCATGGGCAACACCGCACCACACCATCCGAACGGGGCCGTCCATGCTCAGCCGAATCGCCGCCGCCCTCGTACCCGCCTTCGGGCGGCTGACCGTCACCGCCGACGCCGGGGTGCGGACCGCCCCCGGCGCCATTCTGGTCGCCAACCACACCTCCCTCGCCGACCCGGCCGTCGTGGTCGCCGCCCTGCGCCGGTACGGGATCGAGCCGGTCATCCTGGCCACCAGCGGCCTGTGGCGCGTACCGCTGCTCGGTCCCGCCCTGCGCCGCGAGGGTCATATCGCCGTCCACCGCGGTACCGCCCGCGCGGCCGACTCCCTCGATGCCGCGGCGGTCGCCCTCGCCTCGGGTCGCAGCGTCCTGCTCTACGGCGAAGGCGGGCTGCCCGTACGCCGCGACGCCGGCGAGACGGCCCCGGGCCCGTTCCGCAGCGGCCTGGCCCGGCTCGCCGCCGCAACGGGAGCCCCCGTCGTGCCCGTCGGGCAGGCAGGTGCCCGCCGCCTCTGCTCCGGGAGCAGTGCCAAGCAGTTCGCCGGAGTCGTCACCGCCCCCCTGCGCAGGCCCTGCTTCCACGTCCACATCGGCTCGCCCCTGCACCTGCCCGACCGCGTGCCGGAGGCGACGGACCGGGCCCGTCAGGCGGTCACCGCCGCCTGGCGGACCGCCGCGTCGGCCCTCGGGGAGGTGGATGCGGGCACGGCCTGAGGCGGGTCCGGCAGCCGATCGGACCTCAGGAACGTGTCGCCGAGCCCGACACCGGCCGCGGCATGCGACCGTCTCCGCATGACCGAAGGCTCGGCACCTCACATGTCCCCGGCGCGGATCACCGTCCTGGGGGTGCAACCCGCAGACCCGCCCTTCCGCATCGTGGAGGTCGACGGCGAGTTCATCGGCAGAGCGATGTCCATGACGGACGTGCTGCTGATCGCCGCGGAGGCGGGCATCGTGATTCACGACCTCGACGACCTGGAGGTGGTCCGGTGGGTCGGCGGCGGCAAGTTCACCTGGACCACCACTTAGGCCGTGCTGTGGCCGAGGACCACATGGGCCGTCGCCTCGTGGTCGGCGTCCGTGTCGATGAGGGACACCACGACCGGGCTGCTGCCCGTGGGTCCGCCGGCCGTCGCGCGCAGCCGGTAGCGCTCGACGCGGACGGCCTCGCGGGCGAGCGGGCTGCCGCCGGTGAACTGGGACGGCGGTTTGACGTCATTGGCGATACGGAGGTCGGCCGGACGCCAGCTGCCCGAGGCCGGGTCGAAGCGCTCCAGCCGGAAACCCGGCCCGCTCCCCTGCGGGGCGCCGGGCTCGCCGACCAGGATCTCCATCTGGAGGGCGACCAGCAGGTGCCGGTACTCGGCGGTGTTGCCGTTGCGCAGGGTGACGGTGAACTCCTGCGGGGCGCCGCCCCGTACGAGGGCCAGCCGCCCGCCCCGGGTGTCGACCGCGACCGTGAGCCGCGTCGGGGCCGGGGGCGGCGTCACGGCCCGGGTCGGGCCCGGCGGGGTGACTGCGGCGGACGGCGAGGCGGAAGCGGGCACCGGGGCGGAGGCCGAAGCCGAGGCCGAGAACGAGGCCGACGCATCGGCGGACGCCGGCACGGATCCCGCGACGGACGGGGAAACCGAGGCCACGCCCGGTTCCTTGGTCGGCTCGTCCCCGCACCCGGTGGTGCCCGACAGCAGGACGGCGGCCACGGCAGCCGCGCTCAGGGCCCTGCCGGGGCCTCGGGATGCGGGCATGAGATCGGTCCTCCGGGGTCGGCTTCGGCAGGAAGCTAGCAAGCTGACCCACCCCCCGACGAGGTCGATCACGCCTCGACGCGACGACGGTTCGGTCACGGCGCCCGCCCGGATCCGCCCGGTCCCGCCCGGACCGGGTCAGACCCGCAGGATCGCCTCCGCGCGGCCAGGTCTATTCCGGTGCAGTGGCCGGCCCGCGCCCCTCTCTCAGGGGAGCGGCTTCTCGAAGGCGAAGGCGGTCACGGCCATCCGCTCGCGGAAGTAGAAGCGGTGCGCGTCGGTGCGCTGGGTGCCGGATTCCAGGGTGAGGGCGGTGCAGCCCGAGACCAGGGCCTGCCGCTCGAGGTGCGCGAGCAGCGCGTGCCCCACCCCGGTGGAACGGGCGGCGGCCGCGGTGACCAGGTCGTCGACGTAGAGGGATCGGACACTGGCGGTGTTGACGACGATCCGCCAGCCTGCGGCTCCCACGCACACGCCGTCCGCGTCGTACGCCGCGGTGAAGCGCAGCCCCTGGCCGTGTGCCTCCGTGAGGATCCGGAGGAAGAGTTCCTCGGTGAGGTGGGGACGGAGTTCGAGCAGCACGGGGAGCAGGTCGGCAGTGAGCCGCGCGTCGCCGGGCTCAAGGTCGATGATCTTCATTCGATGAGCGTACCGGGCAGGTACGGGAGAGCCCCGGGTGAAGGCGTCGCGCGGTGGCGGCCGACGTGTCGAAATGGGAAGGACGGCTCCGACGTCCCATGCGAGAGGCTCCCGATCGAAATCCCGATCCCGGAGCCGTGGCGCAGAACAGAAGGAGTGGCACCCCATGAAGTACATGCTGATGGTTCTCGGGAAGCAGGCCGACTACGACGCCATGGGCGGCGCGGCGAACAGCGACAGCCCCGCATGGTCCGAGGCGGACCTCAAGGCGATGTTCGACTACATGGGCGCCCTCAACGACGACCTCGCCGAGTCGGGCGAGTGGGTCGACGGACAGGGCCTGGCCGACCCCCGCCACGCCCGCCTGGTCACCGCGGCCGCCGACGGCAGCCCCGTGATCTCCGACGGGCCGTACGGGGAGGCCAAGGAGGTGCTCGCCGGGTACTGGATCGTCGACGTCGCGGACTTCGATCGCGCCGCCGAGATCGCCGCCCGTGCCTACGCCTGCCCCGTCCCGGCGGGCGCGCCCAACTACCCGGTCGTCGTGCACCCCGTCGACAGCCGCTCGGGCGGGACCGAGATGTGCTGACCACCCCCGAACCCGCACCCGAACCCTCGCCCGCGGGCGAGGACCTGCTGCGCCGCCTGGCGCCGCAGGTCCTCGGCGCGCTCGTCCGCCGCTACGGGCACTTCGACGCCGCCGAGGACGCAGTGCAGGAGGCGCTGCTGGCCGCCGCCCGGCAGTGGCCCGTGGACGGCCGCCCGGCCAACCCGCGCGGCTGGCTGATCCGCGTGGCCTCGCGACGGCTCACGGACCAGTTGCGCAGCGAGGAGGCACGCAGGCGCCGCGAGGAGACCGCCGCCGCGCTGACCCCGCGCGACGAGTTCGTGGCTCCGCCGCCGGGGGAGAGCCGCGCCCCCGCCGAGGACGACACGCTCGCCCTGCTCTTCCTCTGCTGCCGGGCCGACCTGGCCCCCGCCGGCCGGATCGCCCTGACCCTGCGCGCCGTCGGAGGTCTCACCACTGCCGAGATCGCCCGCGCCCTCCTGGTGCCCGAGGCCACGATGGCGCAGCGGATCAGCCGGGCGAAACGGCGCATCAAGGCCTCGGACGCGCCCTTCGGCATCACGCCCGACAGGCCCGACAGGCCCGACAGGCCCGACAGGCCCGACAGGCCCGACAGGCCCGACAGGCCCGACAGGCCCGACAGGCCCGACAAGTCCGACGGGTCCGACGGGTCTGCGGGATCCGATCCGGAGCAGGCCCGGGACCACGCCGAGCGGCTCGCCGACGTGCTCCACGTGCTGTACCTGATCTTCAACGAGGGCTACACCGCCACCTCGGGCGGGGATCTGCAGCGCACCGACCTCGCCACCGAGGCGATCCGGCTCACCCGCGCCGTCCACGCACTGCTCCCCGCCGACGGCGAGGTGGCCGGCCTGCTGGCCCTGATGCTGCTCACCGACGCCCGCCGCGCGGCCCGCACGGCGCCCGACGGCAGCCTGATCCCCCTCGCCGAGCAGGACCGCACGCGCTGGGACCGTACTGCCATCACCGAGGGGGTCGCCCTGGTCAGCGACGCCCTCACGCACACCCCGCTCGGCCCGTACCAGCTGCGCGCCGCGATCGCGGCCGTGCACGACGAGGCGGCGAGCGACGAGGACACCGACTGGGCGGAGATCCTCGCCCTGTACGAGCTGTTGATCCGCCTGGTCCCCGGCCCCGTGGAGCGCCTGGGGCACGCCGTGGCGGTGGCGATGGTGCACGGCCCGCGGCGGGCGCTGGCCCTGCTCGCGCTCCTCGACGAGGACGAGCGCCTCGCCGGCCACCACCGCCTGGAGGCCGTACGGGCCCACCTGCTGGAGATGGCCGGTGACCGGCCCGCCGCGCGCGCCGCCTACGCGAAGGCCGCCGGTCTCACCCTCAGCCTCCCGGAGCGCCGCTACCTCCGGTTCCGGGCCGCCCGCCTCGCGCAATGACTTGCGACTGCCCCGATCCGGCCGTCCGCATGACGGACATGGTCCACCGTTGTCGTACCCGCCCCCTACTCTTGATCACGTGAACCCGACCCCTCACGACCACCCGGTCCCCGAACGTTCCCTCGCCGAGATCAACGCCGACATCCGCTGTCTCTTCGCGCGCGCCGAAGGGCGCCTCTCCGACGCGGAGCGGATCCGCCACGCCGTTCTGCTGGGCGAGTGGGCCTCGGCGATACGCGCGTCGGTGGTACCGGCGGCGTAGCGCGCCCGGCCGCACGGCCCGGCCTACCGGCCCACCCCACCCCGGCCCCGCTCCGCCCCGGTCGTGTCGGACCGATGAGTTCCGAGGCCGGCGGCAGTCTTCCCTACGAGCATCCGCGCGAAGGAGAAGGTGGACCATGAGCGACCTGCACAGCCTGCTGGAGACCCAGGTAGGTGCCGGACCACTGGCCGGCGCTGTGGCCCTGGTGGCCCACGGCGAAGAGGTGGAGGTCGCCGCCGCCGGCTCCCTTGACGTGGCCGGCACCGCGCCCATGGCCCGCGACTCCCTCTTCCGGGTCGCCTCCGTCACCAAGCCGGTGACCGCCGCTGCCACGATGATGCTCGTCGAGGACGGCCTGCTCGCGCTCGACGTCCCCGTGGCCCGCTGGCTTCCGGAGCTCGCCGAGCCGACGGTCGTCCGTACGCCGTCCGCACCGCTCGACGACGTGGTACCCGCCGACCGCCCGATCACCGTCGCCGACCTCCTCACCTTCCGCGCGGGGTACGGCTTCCCCGCCGACTTCTCGCTGCCCGCCGTGGCCCCGCTGTTCGCAGAGCTGAAGCAGGGGCCGCCGCGGCCCCGGGAGGTGGCGGCGCCGGACGCGTGGATGGCGGCCCTCGGACGGATCCCGCTCCTGTACCAGCCCGGCGAGGCGTGGCTCTACAACACCTGCTCCGACATCCTCGGGGTGCTGATCGCCCGAGCGACCGGACAGCCCTTCCAGGACGTGCTCGCCGAGCGCGTCCTCGAGCCGCTCGGCATGCGGGACACCGCGTTCGCCGTTCCGCCGGGGCAGCTCCACCGCTTCACGAGCTACTACCGGGCCGCCCCCGACGGCGCGTCCCTGGAGCTCGTCGACGCGCCCGACGGCCAGTGGAGCACCCTCCCCGCCTTTCCCTCCGGCGCGGGTGGGCTGGTCTCCACCGTCGACGACCTGCACGCCTTCTGCCGGATGCTGCTCGCGGGAGGCTCGTACGCGGGTGGGCGGCTGCTCTCGGCCGACTCGGTACGGCAGATGACCACCGACCACCTCACCGCGCCGCAGCGCGCGGCGGGCGCCCTGTTCCTGGAGGGGCAGGGCTGGGGCTTCGGCGGTTCGGTCGACGTGGCCCGCCTCGACCCCTGGAACATCCCGGGCCGGTACGGCTGGATCGGCGGCACCGGCACCGCCGCCCACATCGTCCCCGCCACCGGGACGGTCACCGTGCTGCTCACCCAGCGGGAACTGACCGGCCCGGCCTCGCCCGAGGTGATGCGGGAGTTCTGGACCTGCGCCGCCGCCCGCACCTGACGTCTAAGCGGTGTCCTGCCGATCAGGCCGCCCGTGCGCGGCGCGCTCCGCCCGTTCCCGCAGCCGGCGTTTGTCCGGCTTGCCCCGGGCGGTCAGCGGGATGGCCCTTTCCCAGAACACGGCGGTGGGCCGGTGGGCCGCGGAAAGGTCCTTCTCCACCAGGTCACAGGCCTCGGCAGCCTGCCCGGCGCCCGGCGCGCAGCCTGCCGCAGGCACCAGGAAAGCGCACACCTCCTCGCCGGTGCGGTCGCTGTGCCGGCCCACCACCACGGCCTGTGCGACCGCGGGATGCCGGGCGAGCGCGGCCTCCACGGGCACGCAGTACACGTTGTCCCCGTGGACCATCACCACGTCGTGGAACCGGTCGTCCAGGTACAGGTAGCCGCCCGCACCGAAGTGCCCCACGTCCCCGGTCCGCAGCCAGCCGTCCCGCAGCACCCCCGCCGTCAGCCGGGGCCGGCCCCAGTACCCGGTCATCATCGCCGCCGACCGCATCCACACCTCGCCCGAGCGGCCGGTCGCCACCACCGTGCCCCTCCCGTCGCGCACCTCGACCTCCACCCCCGCGACGGGCCGTCCCACCGACGCCAGCAGCTCCGGGCGCCCGGACACCGCCGCATCGTGGTCGTCGGGGGTGAGGCGGCAGATGACCGCCGCCTCGTTCGTGGCGTAGCCCTGCCGCCAGCGGCCGCCCCAGCGGGTCACGGCCTCCCGCAGCCGTTCGGGGTGGACGGGCGAATCGCCGTAGGAGACCGCCTCCAGCCCGGGTACCCCATGGGCGGTCACCGGGTCGTCCAGCAGCCGGTACACCATCGAGGTCGTCAGGTACGTGGCCACCGGCGCCAGGCGCCGGCAGGCCGCCGCGAACTCCCCGGGCGCGAAGGGGTCGAGGATCTCCACCCGGCCCCCGGCCCGCCACTGCTCCAGACACCGCCCGCCGGACCGCTGAGCCAGCGATGTGACGGACAGGTACGCCGACTCCGCCCACGCCGCCGGCCGTACGGAGTTGCGCGCGGCCATCGCGCCGAAGGTGGAGGCCACTCCCTTGGGCCGCCCCGTGGTCCCGCCCGAGTACGTCACCCGTGCGACGTCGTCCTCCCGGGCCCGTACGCAGACCTCCCCGGGCGCGTGATCGGCGGCCCGGCGGAGCAGCAGGTCCAGGCCGAGCCGCGGCGCGCCGGTGTCGGGCACCGGCACATCGTGCACGACCAGGTCCGGCCGGCAGTCCCACAGGATGAACTCCAGGCCGTACAGGGCCGGTCCGGCGAGCACCTGGGTCAGCCGAGCGCCCAGCAGGTGCGCGGCGATCCGTACCGGCAGCACCTCCGGCCGGTTCGAGCCCGTGACACAGGCCAGTCCCGAGCCGCGCCCGATCCCCGCCCCGGAGAGCACGCCGGCCAGCCGGAGGGCCCCGTCCAGTACCTCCTGGAACTCCAGGACGACCGCACCGGCGCCGAGCGCGGGCCGACCGGTGTTCCGTTCCAACGCCCCCACCAGGGACGTGACATACCGCGCGGCCACCATGTGCGACTGCCTCTCCGCGCCGCCCCGGGACACCGGCATCATGGACGCCATGACGAACGAATCCCGTGCTCGTTCCTTCAGTTCCGCGGCCGCACGCTACGCCGCCCACCGCCCCGCGTACCCGCCCGCGCTCTTCGACACGCTGGCGGAGATGGCCGGCTTTGCGCTGGCCGGGGCACGGGTCGCCGACGTCGGCGCGGGAACGGGCATCGCCACCGCCCTTCTGGAGGCGCGGGGTGCCCGGGTGGTCGGGGTGGAGCCGGGGGAGGGCATGGCGCAGGAGTTCCGGCGCCGCAATCCGCACACCCTGCTGGTCCGTGCGGACGGCAACAGGCTGCCGCTGGCCTCCGGCTGCCTGGACCTGTTGACGTACGCGCAGTCCTGGCACTGGACCGACCCGGCCCACGCCGTCCCCGAGGCCCTGCGCGTGCTGCGCCCCGGCGGGGCGCTGGCGGTCTGGCAGAACGACCCGGACGTGGAGGTCGGTTGGATCGCGGATCAGCAGAACCGGATCGAGGAACGGTTCGGCCCGGGCTGGTACATCAACGAGCGTGCCCTCTCACAGGAGGGGCTGCGCTTCACCGACCGCCGCCTGCCGTGGTCGCGTCGCGTTCCGGTCGACACGCATCTGGCCAAGCTGTCCACGCACTCCCTCTTCCTCATCGGCGAGCCCGGCACGGACGCCTTCCTGGAGGACGAACGCGCCCTGCTCATAAGGCGGTTCCCGGACGGATGGGTGGAGGAGCACTACGTCGTCGAGCTGAGTGTGGCTGTGCGGGGCCGTGAGACGAGGTAGGGGCTGTTCGGGTGAAGCAGCGCAACCTGTGATCGCCCCGGCCGTTGATCAAGGTGCTTATCACCGTGCACTCGTGCGACAGAAGGACCACTGATGATCAAGAAGTTCATGGCCACCGCCGCCGCCACCGCGTCGATCGTCGGCGCGGGCGCCGCCATGGCCGCCCCGGCCATGGCCATCGGCAACGACAACGGGATCAACACCGTCAACGGCAACGGTGCCGTGCAGTCCTACGGCAACCAGAAGACCACCGGTGACCTGAGCCCGCAGCTCGGCCTGGTCCAGGGCACCCTGAACAAGCCCTGCATCGGCCTGCCGGCGAAGGTCAACGCCCAGTCGATCCTCGCCCTGGTCAACGTCGGTGTCCAGGACATCAACGTCCTGTCCAACCCGCAGAACCAGCAGTGCACCGAGAACTCCACCCAGGCCAAGGGCGACGAGCCGCTTTCGCACATCCTCTCCAACATCCCGGTCCTGTCGGGCAACGCCTCGGCCGGCAGCTGACGCAGTCCCCTTGTGCGAGCCGGGGCCTCCGACGCCTGCGCGAGTGCCCACGGGGCCCCGGCTTGTTCCACCCGGATCCGCAGTTTCACGGATCCTTCTCCTCCACCGGCGCGCGGCGGCCCGATCGGCCGCCGAAGTGGGCACCGACCGCCGTACGCCGCAGAGCCCCCTGCCCGACCGGGCCAGGGGGCTCTGTGCGTGTCCCGCCCCGTCCCGCCCCGTCCTGTCAAGACACGAATGTTCGAGCCATGACGCGCAGTGGTTCGATCATGCCCACTTGAATCTCCTGCTTCACCCCGACGGGGCGAGGCCCGTCAGGCCCAGGAGGCGAGTGGCGATGAACGCGGAATTCGGAGAAGTGGACCGCTGGGCGGCCTCCGGGCACGTGCACGGAGCGCTGGACGGCCTCCACCTGGCCCGCACCGTCACGGAAGAGGTGTGGCGCACCGGAAAGCACTTCCTTCCGCAGCCCCTCCTCCACCGGCTCGGCGACATCCAGAACCGCCATGCCGTGGACCGCCGGCCCCTTCTCCAGGCGTTCCTCGACTGCATGCTCGACAAGCACGAGGGGCGCTACTGGAACCGGACCTACCTCTCCCTGCCGCTGCTGGAGCTGCTCCTGGACGCACCGGACGACTCGGAGGGCGCGCCGGATGCGAACCGGATGGCCATGCTGCTCATAGCCGACGTCATACGCTTCGAGACCCGGGAATCCGATGAATCCGTGGACAGGGACCCGCCGGACCCGGTGACCCTGCGCAAGCGGCTGCGCCACGCCCTGCGATTCGTCGCGCACGATCTCGGCGTACCGGGCGCCGACGACCTGGTCTCCCCGGCGGGCCATGTGCCGTGGTCCCGCTGGGCGGAGGTCGCCGACCGGCTTCCCCGGCCCACCGGCACGGAGGCGGCCCACTGGTTCGACGTGACGGTTCAGCCCGTGTACGTGCTGCACGACGAGTACTTCTTCATCCGGGCGCTCCAGGCCCACGAAATGATCTTCACCGCGATCGCGGCGGACGTGCGGGCGGCGATCGGGGCGCTGCGCGACGGCCGCCTGGAGGCGGCGGCCGGCCATGTGGATCGCGCGGCCGGTCTCTTCGACCGCGCCTCGGCGCTGTTCCGGATGGTCGCCACCATGCGCCCCGGGCACTTCTCCGCCTTCCGGCAGTTCACCCAGGGCGCCAGCGCGATCCAGTCGGAACAGTACAAGCGCTTCGAGATCCTGTGCGGCCTGCCGACCGCCCCGCGGCTGCGGTCGGAAGCCTTCACCGGCGTCCCCTCCGTACGGGCCGAGGCCGAGGGCGACGGCCATGACACGGTGGTCCGGGCCTACCTCGACCTCCGGCGCTCGGCCCGGTTCACCGATGCCGAGTGGAACTACTTCCGGTCCGCGCTCGGCGGGCTGGAGGAGCGCCACCAGCGCTGGAAGTCGACCCATCGGAGCCTTGCCGCGCGCATGCTCGGCGACGCGCACGGATCGGGTTACACCGCGGGCGTCCCCTATCTGGCCGAATGCCTGGACAACCGGCTGTTCTGGCAGCTCGGCGAGCAGCGTGGGGCGGGATGCCCGACGGGTGCGACCGGCGCGGGCGAGTGAGCCCGGGGCAGGTCAGAAGGGGCGCGTCGGGAGGTACTTGCCGTCCAGGGTGATGACGGCGCGCTCACCGCCCTCGGGGTCGGCGACCTTCCTGACGTCCAGCTTGAAGTTGATCGCGCTGATGATGCCGTCCCCGAACTGCTCGTGGATCAGTGCCTTCAGGGTGGTCCCGTAGACCTGAAGCATTTCGTGGAAGCGGTAGATCGTCGGGTCGGTCGGGATGCCGCCGGGGACGGACCCGCGGGTCGGGACCGTCTGCAGGAGCCTCACCGCTTCCTCGTCCAGGTCCAGCAGTTCGGCGACCGCCTTCGCGGCGGCCTCGGGCAGGGCGTGCTGACCCAGCAGGGCGGCGGTGACGAAGGCGACGGAGAGGCCGGCCGCGTCGGCGAGCTGCTGCCAGGAGAGGTCCTTGCGGGTCTTCGCGTCGACGGCGGTGACGGCCAGGGTCCGGCGGGCGGTGGGGTCGAACTGGGCGTGCAGCATGAAGGTGTCCTTCGGGGAGAGGGAGGGGGAGAAAGGGATGGGGAGCGGGACGGTGAAGGGGTGGGGTCAGGCGGCCGCGGTGGGGCCGACCTCCGTGACACCGCCGGAGCGGATGTCATAGACCCAGCCGTGCAGGGTGAGGGTCCCCGCGGCCCGTGCGCGGGCGACCGAGGGATGGGTGGCCAGGTTCGCGAGCTGGGCGCGTACGTTCTCGCGCACCAGGGCGGACACTCGATCGGGGCCGGCGCCGCCCGCCGTACGGGCCACCGAGGCGTCCGCATGGCGCAGCCAGCCCGCGACGGAGGCGGCGCCGCTCAGGTCGGCGCCCTCGGCCAGGGCGGTCATCGCCCCGCAGGCGTAGTGCCCGCACACGACGATGCCGGTGACACCGAGGACGGCGACGGCGTATTCGATACTGGCCACCACCCCGTCCGCGCCCGGTGCGTGGGCGGGGACGAGATTTCCCGCGGTGCGGACGACGAACAGCTCGCCCGGCTCGCTCTGGGTGATCAGTTCCGGCACCACGCGGGCATCCGAACACCCGATGAACAGGGTCGACGGCCGGTGCACCTCGGCCAGGCGGGCGAAGAGCTCCGCCTTGGCCGGAAACACCTCACGCTGGAAACGTCCGACGCCGTCCGCGAGATCGTGCGGTCCGGGCATGGTCTGCAAGGTCTGCATGGTCACTCCCTCCTGGGATGCGCCCCGTGCGGGGCTTGACGTGTTCCACCATGCATGACCTGCATCTATTGTGTCCAAGACGCAATATCCATATCCGCCATCGATGTCATCTATAGTCGTGTCCATGGCTCTGGAACTGCGTCATCTGCGCTATCTGATCGCCGTCGCCGAACACGGCAGCTTCACCCGCGCCGCCGAAGAGCTGCGGATCTCCCAGCCCACCCTGTCGCAGCAGGTCAAGCAGCTCGAACGCGCCGTCGGCATCCAGCTGTTGGACCGCACCGGCCGCGCCGTGCGGCTCACCGACGCCGGTGCGACGTACGTCCACTACGCGCGGGGAGCCCTACGGGACCTGGCCGCCGCCGAGCGCGCCGTCATGGACCTGGCCGATCTCTCCCGCGGCCATCTGCGCCTCGCGCTGACCCCCACCTTCACCGCGTACCTCGTCGGCCCGCTGGTCGCCGGGCTGCAGACCGCGCATCCCGGTATCACCCTGGAAGTCCGGGAAATGCCGCAGGACCGGATCGAGACCGGCCTGCTCGCCGACGACCACGACCTCGGCCTGGCCTTCGAGGGGCCGCACCTGCCCGGGATCGCGGCGACGCCGTTGTTCACCGAGACCCTCGGCCTGGTCGCCGCCGCGGACGCGGACCCGGGCCCGCTGCCGGTGCGCGACCTCGCGACGCGCCGACTCGCGCTGCTCAGCGGGGACTTCGCCACCCGGGAGCACGTCGACGGCTACCTCGCCGCCCACGGCGTCCGGCCGCACATCGCGGTCGAGGCCAACTCCGTGCACGCCCTCACCGAGATCGTCCGGCGCACCACGCTGGCCACCGTACTGCCCGACGCCGTCACCCACGACCACCCGTACCTGCGCCCCGTACCGCTGGACCCGGCCCTCCCGTCCCGAACGGTCACGCTGCTGCGCCGGGAGAGCGCGTACGAGAGCGCCGCGGCCCGTGCCTTCACCGAGCTCACCGCCCGCCTGGTCCGGGAGCGCGGGTACCGCCCCCCGCTGCGCGCGCACGCGCAGGGGGAGGCGGCCGGGGCGGATCACTTGCCGGGGCACTCCTTCCAGGCCAGGTGATAGATGGTGTTGATGCTGCCGTCGGTGGAGTCCATCGTCATGTAGCTGGTGGACGAGGGGGACGAGGTGCCTCTGGTGACGCGCAGCTCGGTGTTGATGTTGAAGTTCCGCTGCACCCCGCACGGCGCCCAGACCAGTTGCGCCCAGTCGGTCACGTCGGTGGCCTGCCAGTTGTCCTCCTGCGGCCCGCTGAAGTTGTGGGTGCGCGCGGCGGTGTCCGGCGAGCCCTGGAAGTAGTACGAGGCCTTCTCGGTGGCCTTCGCGCCCGGCGCGAGCGAGGCGTAGCCGCGGTAGTCCGCGCTCGCGATCGCGTAGGTGAAGCCGTGGGGCACGTGCACGATCAGGCTGAGCTGGCAGTTCTTGCGCGCCGCGGTGGGCGGGGCGCCGCCGCCGACCTGTGCGAGGTACTGGCTGTAGGTCACGGTGAACGCGGTGTTGTCCTGGGACACGGCGACCTCCGCGGTGTCCTTGGGGCACCCGGATCCGTTGACCGTGGCGACTTCGATCACGATGCGGTCGGGCGGCGGGTCCACGATGGTGGAGGGGGTGGTGTGCGTCGGGAGGGTGGCGGTGAGCAGCGCGCCGATCGCGCCGCTCACGAGGAATCCACCGGACATGGTTCTCCGATCCACTGCTTCGGTACCGGACGACGCGCAGGCGGGGGTGCCTGTGCGCCGGAGGGTGGGGGGTGCGGCCGGCCAGAGCGGGGCCGGGTCGTCACAGACCGGTGTGCAGGGTGGAACGGGGCAGGCCCAGGAAGGGGAATCTGGACATGCCCCTGACAACTCCCGGTCGGTGAAGACCGGGTGCCCGAATCGTAGGAACCCCGGGCGGGCCCGACCAGGGCGATCTCCGGCCAATCGCACTCCCCGGCCCGGACCGGCCGGATCCCGACGACGGGCCGGAGGCCGAAGAGCGGAATCAGGCCGCGGTCGGCCGGGCCAGTCGCTCGACGCGGGCCACGAACTCCGTGGGATGGAAAGGCTTCGCGAGACAGTCGCTCACACCGGCCTCCAGCGCGTGCACCGTGCACTCCGGATCCGCGGGCGGCAGCGCGAGGATCGGCACCCGCCCGTACTCGGGGTGCCGCCGGATCTCCTCGAACAGCGCCACCTCGTCCAGTCCCGGCCCGGTGCGCTCGCAGATCACCAGGGCGATCGGGCCGGCACTGCCCAGCAGGGAAACGGTGTCCCGCCCGCTCCCGCCGTCGACCACGGCGAACCCCCGGGCCACGAGAAGGCGCTCCAGCAGGCCCCGCAGGGTGGTCTCCTTCGCCACGAGGAGGATCCTGCTCGGGGTGTCGCCGCTCATGTCGTGCCTCTTCATCCGTGTGGGGGGTCCCGCAGAGCCTACGAGGCGGGGCGTGTGCACGCCCGCTCCGGGGCACCTCATCCGGTAGCGTCGATCCATGAGCACAGAGCCGCAGAGCTTCGAGATCCTGCTGGTGCCCGACCACATCCAGAACCTGCGCGGGCAGTCCGCGGCGGACCGGGCCTTGCGATCGGCCGTGGTCGAGGCGACCGGCGAGCAGGGCGCCACGGGGTACCCCCGCTACCGCGGGCAGGGCGTGGAGGCCGACATCGACCCGAGCACGCGTACGGTCGAGGCCCTCCTCGTGGACGGCGCGGAACTCGACTACGGGCTGATCGCCATGATCGCTCCCGAGCGGGGCCGAGGCGGCCGCTGAGCGGGGGCCCGGGGCGAAACCGGAGGATCCGGCCGTCCTCGATGTTGGCCGGGAGCGGGCCAGCGCTGCCGCATGCGCACGTCATAGCGTCGTCCTCGTCGGGAAGCCACGAGTAACTCGCATCGAGGAGACCGTGATGGCCAAGTCCGTTCCCCAGAGTATGAGTTCGCGTACGGCCGTGCAGAAGGCCCTGGACCGGGCGGTGAGCGGGGGAGAGGGCGGCGGCGGCCTCCCCGGCGTCGCCGCCGAGGTCCTGGACAGCCGGGGCCGGTGGTTCGGCGCCGCGGGGGTGGCCGACACCACGACCGGCCGGGAGCGGCTGCCGGAGGAGGAGTTCCGGATCGGCAGCACCACGAAGACGTTCACGGCCGCCCTCGTGCTCCAGCTGGCGGCCGAGGGCGTGCTCACGCTGGACGACACTGTCGAGCAGTGGCTCCCCGGACTGCTCCGGGGCAACGGCAACGACCCGGACCGGATCACCCTGCGGCACCTGCTGGGCATGACCGGCGGCGTCTTCAACTACGCCGTGGACGAGAAGCTGGCGTCCCAGCACTACGGGTCCGCCTTCCTGGAGCACCGCTACGACCGCTACCGCCCCGAGCAGCTGGTGGAGGTCGCGCAGTCGCACGGCCCCGACTTCGCGCCGGGCGAGGGCTGGACGTACAGCAACACCGGCTACATCCTGGCCGGTCTCGTCATCGAGAAGGCGACCGGCCAGAGCTTTGCCGACCGGGTCGAGCAGCGCATCGCCCGCCCCCTCGCGCTGACCGGAACCTATGTTCCGGGTGAGGACGAGCACGCGCTGCGCGGCCCGCACACCCGCCTGTACAGCAGGAACAACCTGCCCGAACCGGACGCCGAGATCCATGACGTGACCGAGCTGAACGCCACCTTCGCCTGGGCGGCCGGCGGCATGGTCTCGACGACCCGGGACCTCAACCGGTTCTTCGGCGAACTGCTCGGCGGCCGGCTGCTGCCGCCCGCCCAGCAGCGCGAGATGTTCGCCGTCCGCCCCACCCCCGAGGGCAAGTGGATCCCCCACACCTCCTACGGCCTCGGCATCTCCTCCATCGAGGTGTCGCCGGGCGTGACGGTCTGGGGCATGGGCGGAGCCTTCCACGGCTCCTTCTGCTACACCTACGGCACCCGCGACGGCCGGCACGTCGTCTCCCAGAGCATCAACGCCGACTGGAACAACCCGATCGGCGTCTTCACCGAGGTCCTGGTGGCCGAGTTCGCCCCGGACGCCGCCGCCTGACGAGCCGCGGGTGCGGTAGGACACGGCTCGAACGGGCCCGGCCCGGTCCCCCGTGGTGCGGGGGGGCCGGGCCGGGCTGGTGTGCGGGGCGGGCGCTCAGGTGGGCGTCAGCTCACCTGGACGGTGACGTCGTCCACGACGAAGGAGGTCTGGAGGGACTGGTCCTCCGTGCCGTTGAACTTCAGGGTGACGCTCTGGCCGGCGAACTGCGAGAGGTCGTAGGACTTCTCCACGTAGCCGGAGTTCGCGTTCAGGTTGGACAGGGTCTCCAGCGTCTGGCCGCCCACCGAGACGGTGAAGCGGTCGTAGACGACGTTCTCGTTCTCGTCCGTGTCGATGTGGAGGAAGAAGCCGAGCCGGTAGGTGGAGCAGCCCGACGGGACGGCCAGCGTCTGGGAGGCGCTGTCCGTGTGGGTGGACCCGTACCCGTTCAGCCAGGCCTTGTAGCTGCCGCCGTGCGGGGCCTGGCCGGACTGGTTGGTGATGACGCCCGTGGTCGCGCTCCACGGGGTGGCGCCGTTCTCGAAGCCGCCGTTGACCACCAGCTGGCGCGGGGTGCAGGTGCCGCCACCGGTGACGGTGAGCGTGTAGGTGGTGGTGTGGCTGACGGTGCCGGAGCCGGTGATCGTCAGGGTGTAGGTGCCCGGCGCGGTGCTCGCACCGATCTGGACGGACAGCGCCGAGGAGCTGCCGGACTGGACGGAGGTCGGGCTGAGCGTCGCGGTCACCCCGGCCGGCGCGCCGGAGACGGAGAGGGCGACGGTCTGGGCGGCGCCGCTCACGGTCGAGGTATTGACCGTCGCGGAGGCGGAACCGCCGGGGGCCGCGCTGCCCGCGGACGGGCTGACGCCGATGGAGAAGTCCTGCGCGGGCGTCTCACCGCCGACGGCCTGCTTCCAGACGGCGTACGCGACACCGTCGGCGCTGCGGTTCAGCACCGTGGCGTTGATGTTGTTCGTCGTGTCGCAGGAGCTGTGATAGCAGGGGTCGTAGGCGGCGTTGGCGGTGCCGCCCCACTTCGTGGCCTGCGCCGAGGTCTTACGGGCGCTGGCACCGGCCGCGTAGCCGGAGGTGGGGATGCCGGCCTGCTGGAAGGAGTAGTCGTCGCTGCGGCCCTGGCCCTCGGTGTTCTCCTCGGGCGCCAGGTTCAGCGAGGTCCAGTACGCCTTGAGCGGGGCGGCGGTGACGGAGTTGACGTTGTTGATGAAGTAGCCGCCGTTGGTGGACCCGACCATGTCGAAGTTGTAGTAGCCCTTGATGGCGCTGCGCTGTGCGCTGGTCAGCTGGTTGACGTAGAAACGGGAGCCGTTGAGGCCCTGCTCCTCGTCGGTCCACCAGGCGAAGCGCACGTGCTTGGTCATCGTCGGGTTCTTCTGGGCGAGGACGAGGGCGTTCTCCAGCAGGGTCGCGGAGCCCGATCCGTTGTCATTGATACCGGGGCCGGCCGAGACGCCGTCGAGGTGCGCGCCGAACATGACGGTCTGGTCGGCGGGGCCGCCCGGCCAGTCGGCGATCAGGTTGTTCGAGGGGTAGGTGCAGGAGGAGCAGTTCTGCTCGGTGACGGTGTAACCGGCCGCCTGCAGCTTGCCCTTCACATACGCCAGCGACTGCGTGTAGCCGGCGCTGCCCGCACGGCGGTTGCCGCCGTTCTGGCTCGCGATGGTGCCGAACTGGGCCAGGTGCGCCTGCACGTCGGCGACGTTGATGTCCGGCGGGTCGTTGCCGGGCTGGGTTCCGCCGACGTTGAGCGAGTAGTCGACCGTGTGGGAGAGGGTCGTGCCCTGGCCCTTGACGACGACGGTGGACGCGCCGGGCGCCGCGTTGGCCGTGGCGGTCAGGGTCAGCACCGAGGACTGGCCGGACTGCACGGTGGCCGGATTGAAGGAGGCGCTCACGCCGGCCGGCAGGCCGGACGCGGTCAGCGTCACCGACTGGGCGGTACCGGTGGTGACCGCGGTGCCGATCGTGGTGGTGACGGAAGCACCCTGCTGGACGGTGCCCGACGACGGGTTCAGCGACATCGAGAAGTCGTTGTTCTGGCCGCTCGGGGTGCAGGTCGGGTCGGCGGACTGGGCGGGCACGCTGATGCCGTCCCAGGCGGCCTTGGTCTTGTTGAAGAGATCACAGGTGGCGTCCAGCGACTTGGCGGAACTCAGCGTCGCCGTACGGTACTTCTTGTACGACATGCTGCTGGTCTTGAGCAGCATGCCGCCGTAGAAGATCTTGCCGGCGTTCTGCGCGCCCACACCGGTGAGCGTGGTGCCGTTGCAGGTGCTGCTGTTCGGTTTGCCGCCGCCGGGGTTGGTGCCCTCGGCCAGCAGGTAGAACCAGTGGTTCAGGGGTCCGGCCGCCGCGTGGACCTCGGTGCCGGGTATCGCGGAGCTGTAGCAGGCCGGGTCGTTGTTGACGGCCGGCGGGTTGTACATGTTCCGGATCGGTCCCCGGCCCTGGAGGTTGATGACCTCGCCGACCGTGTAGTCCGGAGTGTCGTACGGGGCCGGCTGGTTGATGAAGGCCTCGGTCAGCGCACCGAAGATGTCACCGGTGCCCTCGCCGAGCCCGGCCTCCTGTCCGCTGGTGCCGCCGGGGGTGTTCGAGTCGATGGCGTGCCCGTACTCGTGGGCCACCACGTCCACACCGGCGATCCACTCGTTGGCGCTGTTGCGCCCGATGGTGACCGAGCTGCCGTCCCAGTAGGCGTTGAGGTCGTTCAGGCCCACCTTGGCGGGGAAACTGCGGCCGTTGCCGCTGATGCCGTTGCGGCCCAGCCACTGGGCGAGCATGTCCCACTGCTTCTGCGCGGCGAACATCAGGTCCACGCAGCCGGTCTCCTTGCTCGTGGGGTTACCGGTGCCCCAGGAGTCGGAGGACTTCGTGAAGACCGTGCCGGTGCTGTAGTCCGCGCAGCTCAGGCCGGTCCGGTTCGGGTCGCGCAGCGTGTACGTGGAGCCCGAGTTGGTGGTGTCGATGGTGAGCGGGCCCGGCCCGTTCCACTTGCTGTTGCCGGTACCCGCGACCACCTCGTCGTAGCTGTCGACGAAGGCGCCGGTCCGCGCGTCCACGAAGACGTGCAGCCTGCTGGGCGCGGTCTTCGTACGGCCGCTCAGCACGGTTTCCCAGGCCAGCACCGGCTTGTCGTCCTTGAGGCGGACGACGAGCCGGCTGCTCTCGACCTTGTCGACCGAGACGAGCCTGGCCCGGGAGGTGGACTCGGCGTCCTTCGCGGAGACCGACGCCCTGGTGGAGACGTCGATGCGCACGGAGGAGGCGGACTGGAGCGCACGCACCTTGCCGCTGCCGTCCGCGAGGACGACGGCGTCGCCGCCGACGACCGGCAGGCCGCGGTAGCTGCGTTCGTACGAGACGGAATAGAGGTCCTTCACCCAGGGGGTGACGAGGCGTCGTTCGTACTGTTCCTGGGCGGAGTTGACCAGGGAGTCGAGACCGCTGTCGACGGCCTGGTCGGCGGCCGCGACCGCGCGTGCGGCGGGTGTGTCCTTCTGGGACGGGGAGGGCTGCGCCTGCTGCGCCGCCGATGCCGTCCCGGCGAGGGCGCCGGCGAGGCTCGCGGTCAGCGCCATCGCTGCCACGGCCGCCGTCCATCTGCTGGGATGCAACGTCCACTCCGATCGTGGGGGGTGGGGGGTGGGGATGAGTGCTCGTTCGCGGCCGAGTATGAGCGTGAACATGACGAGATTGGGACATCCCGGCAGGCATAAGGTCCGCGTTATGGTGCCGTGGCGGCCCGGCTCGTACGCTGCCCGGATGCAGCTGGAGTTGAGGCATCTGCAAGCCGTCTGCCGGATTGCGGAAGCGGGCAGCCTGGGGGGCGCGGCGCGGCGGCTCGGGGTGTCCCAGCCCGCACTCTCCGCCCAGTTGCGCCGCATCGAACGGGTCACCGGGGGCGAGCTGTTCTTCCGGGGCCGCAGCGGCGTGGAACCCACGGCGCTGGGCCAGTTCGTGCTGGCCAAGGCCCGTCGCGTGCTCAGCGAGATGGATGCGCTGGGAGCGGAGGCGCGCGCGATCGCGGCCGGCAGTCCGCTGCGCCTGGGCTGCATCATGCTCGTGCTGCTCGACGGCCTCCTCGCCCAGACCGACCTGTCCATGTCGGGCCGGGAGATCGCCGTGGACCTGGAGGACTCCGTCACCGTACTCGCGCGGATGCTCGGCGCCGGGCGCTACGACGCCATCGTGTACGGGGAGGTCAACGACCACGAGGTCCCGTTGCCGGAGGGAAGCCTCGCCCGGACGCTGATCCCGAAGGAGCCGTTCTGCATCCGGCTGTCCGCGAGGCACCCCCTCGCGGCTCAGGACCGCATAGAACTGGCCCACCTGGCCGGGGAGTCGTGGATGACCCTGGTCGAGGACGACGACGGCGGCCCCGAGGCCCTCGTCACCGCCTGCGCGAAGGCCGGATTCAGCCCCTCACTGCGCTACCGGATCACCGACCGCAAAATGCAGCACGACCTGATCGCGGCGGGCCGCGCGGTCGCGCTCACCCAGCCGACGGCCCCGCCGGGGGAGGGGACGGTGATGCGCCCGCTCGTCGGCACCCCCATCATCGGCCGCATCCGTCTCGCCTGGAGCCGTGCGGCGCTGTCCGCCGGGCAGGCGGAACTGCTCTACCGGGCCGCGGCCCGCGCCTACCTGGCCAACGTGGACAACAACCCCTTCCACAAGGAGTGGTGGGACGCCCACCCGGAAGTGCATCCGGCCCTCGACTGACCGGTGGCGCCCCGCGGGGCGGATCGGTGGATCAGCCGCGGCGGTGGGCCGTCAGCAGCAGGTACTCCCACTCCATGACCCCGTCCACGGTGTGCTCGGCGGCGAGGGCGTCGAGCGCCGCGTCCAGCTCGGCGACCAGGTCCGGATCGTCGCCGACGGCGCGGTAGACGGCGACGGTGGGCCCGTAGCACGCCTTGAAGAACTCCCGGAAGTCCGTGGGCCCCGTGAAGCGGTCCACGCGGACCGTCCGGCGGCGGGCCTCCACGTCGGTCACCGCGTCGCCGAGCAGCTCGTGCACGTGTTCCTCGTCGCCCCACAGCGGGGGCGGCTGGGCGCCCGGCGGCGGCGCGGGAGCGTACGGCTTCATGGTGGCGAACATCTGGCCCACGAACCCCTGCGGGGTCCAGTTGATCAGCCCGACCGTGCCGCCCGAACGGCAGACGCGCAGCATCTCCTCGGCAGCGGCCCGGTGGTGCGGGGCGAACATGATGCCGACGCAGGACATCACCACGTCGAACTCGCCGTCCGCGAAGGGCAGGTGCTCGGCGTCCGCCTCCCGCCACTCCAGACGGGCGTCGCGTACGGCGGCCAGGTGCCGGCCGATCTCCAGCAGTTCGGGGGTGAGGTCGGACGCGATCACATCGGCCCCGGCGAGGGCGGCCGGAATGGCGGCGTTGCCCGAGCCCGCCGCGATGTCGAGCACCCGGTCACCGCGCTGGACGCCGCACTCCTTCACGAGCACGGCACCCAGATCCGGAATGACGTGCGAGGCCACCGACTGGTAGTCGCCCAGCGCCCACATCGCGCGGTGCCGGGCCTTCAGGGTGCGGTCCGCCTGGGCCGCGTCGCTCGCCTCGGTCATGACAGCCGTCCTCCAGGGCTCGGGGCAACCCCTTCTCCGAGCATAGGGACGATTGGCGGTCCCGGCTCCTCGGCGGCGTCAGGCGCGGGGCGCCGGGCCGCCGAAGTCGCGCGCGAAGGCCTCGCGGAAGCCGGGCCGCTCCAGGGCCCGCTCGAAAGCCTGTGCGGCGCGCGTGCGTGCGGCCTCGTTCTCCTGGGTGGTGGCGAGTTCGGCGAGGTACGCGCGCAGGCTCAGCCCGCGGTCCGCGGCGAGCACGGCGAGGCGGTCGTGCACATCGGTGTCGACCTCGACGGTGGTGGTGTCGGCCATGCTCCGAGTATGGCCGCCCGGTGACCTGGTGGGGGCCCGTTCGGGAGCCAGGCCGGGAGAAGGGCCGTCAGTTCTTCCCCATGAGGGAGTTCCCGGGCGCCAGGACCTCGGCGATGCGCCCGGCGATGGTCTGCGCCGTGTTGTCCCCGGGAGCCTTGGGCCCGACGGTGGTGGAGACCGCGATGGCGAGGCGCTCGCTCGGGAGGTACGCCTGGATGGCCGCGTACCCGGCGAACGAGGGGTTCGACTGGATCCACCCGTTCTGGACGATCACGCCGTAGCCGAAGTGCCGCGCCGGAAGCTGGCGGAAGCAGTCCTTGGCCGGGCAGCCGGGGGTGTTGCCGCCGAGGCCCACGGTGCCCGGGTCGAGCTGGACCTTGAAGCTCTGCGGCGAGAGGAGCTCGCCGCTGCCCACGGCTTCCGCCGAGCGGGCCAGGTCGCAGATATGGGTGGTCAGGACCGCGCCGGGGGCGGTGGTCCAGGAGGGGTTCCAGAAGGTGGACTCCTCGTACTTGCCGCGTTCCGCGTCGAAGGAGTGCAGGACGGGCTCCTCGATCTGCGGCGTGAAGCTGTTGACCGTGTTGTCCAGCCCGGCGGGTCCCGTGATCTGCTGCTCGATCACCTTGGCCAGTGGCATGCCGGCGATCTTCTCCAGGGCCTGCCCGAGGAGTAGGAAGTTCGCGTGCGAGTAGCTCCAGCTCGACCCCGGCTCGTACCAGAGGGGGTGGGCGGCGGAGATGCCCACCAGCTCGTCGGGTGTCCACTGGCGGAACGGATCGGCGTACAGGGCCGCGACGAACTTCGGGTCCGGTACGTAGTCCCGCAGGCCCGATGTGGAGGCGCCGAGCATGCGCAGGGTGATCTCGTCGGCGTGCGGGGCATCGGGAAGCCAGCGCGAGATCGGGTCGTCCAGGGCGGCCTTGCCGTCCTCGACCAGTTGCAGCATGGCGATGCCCATGTAGACGATGGCGACCGAACCGGCCCGGAAGTGCATGTCGGCCGTGGCCGGGACCCCCGTCATCGACTCGCCCAGCGCACCCGTGACGACTTCCCGCCCGTCGCGCGTGACCCGCAGTACGACGGCGTTCAGGTCCAGTTCCTTCTGCGCCGCCCGGGCGATGTCCATGATCTGCCCGGCCTCGCCGCCCGAGGGCGCGGGGGACGCCACGCACGACGCGGGCGCGGACCCCGCGCGACTCGCCGCCCAGGCACCGCCGGCCGGCAGGACGGTGCCGAGCAGCGCGGTGGCGCACACCAGCGCCGTCCGGGCGCGGCCCGGGTGGGCGGTCCTGACTCCGATCATGGCGATCTCCTGCCGCGAAGAGCCCCTCGGGACAAGGCCCACCCTTCGATGGAACGCCCACCGGCCGGGATGGGCCAGCCGGCGGAACACCGGCGGGCCTTTCCGGCCTAGCCGGCCCAGCGGCCCGTGAGGTAGGTGATGGCGACCACGGTGGAGAGCGGAACCACGACGTACAGGTAGGCGGTCTGGATCCGGGGCCGCCGCAGGCTCCAGGAGGCCAGGGCTATCCACAGCGGCCACCAGAGCAGGGTGGAGCGGGGCACGGAGGTGTACCAGTAGGAGGTGCCCAGGGCCCACAGGGTGAGGCCGATGTACAGGGCCTCGGGCCAGCGGCGCGTCCGTACCAGCAGGGCCAGGAGTGCGACGCCGACCAGCATGGCCAGGAGTTCGGCCTGCCACATCAGCGCGTACCCGGTGGCCTGGGTGTGCCCGAAGCCGGCCTCCCAGGTGTTCGCCCAGGCCTCCCACGGCGCGTGGAAGTCCCGGTACCAGCCACGTTCCTGGGCGTGCTTCCAGGCCATCCAGTCCCCGGTCCGCGTCTGCAGGTACCAGCTGTAGAGGAGCGGCGCGAGGGCGGGCAGCAACAGCCACGGGGCCGCGCGCCAGGTGCGGCGGTTGCGGGCGGTCAGGACGAAGTGGAGGACGAGGGCGGCCGCGAGGAAGAGGCCGGTGATGCGGACCGAGCAGGCCAGGCAGGCCAGCACCGTGGCCGTCGGCCAGTTCCCGCGCTGCGCCGCCAGCCAGGCGGGCAGCGCCAGGGCGAGGAAGAGGGCCTCGGTGTAGCCCGCGGCGAGGAACACGGCGCACGGCGAGAGCAGCAGGAACGCCACCGCGCGGCGGCCCGCGTCGAGGTCGGGCAGGTGGTGGCGGGCGATGCGGGCGAGGGCCAGGACGGCGACGCCACCCGCGAGGAAGGAGATCAGCGCTCCGGCCGCGGCCCAGTGGGGGACCACGGTGTGGACGGCGCGCAGGGTGAGGGGGAAGCCGGGCAGAAAGGCCTCCCGGTTGTCCCAGCCGGCGGTCCAGGGTCCGGCACGGCCGGGGAAGTAGCCGTCCTGGGCTATGTGAAGGTAGTGCCACCAGTCCCATTGCTGCCACGCCGCGAGCGGTGAGGCGGCCCGGCGGGTCTCGCTGTTGCTCGGGAACAGCCACCCGACGGCGCCGGCGGTGGCCCAGATGCCGATCCGGGTCAGCAGGTAGAGCCACAGCACCTCGCGGTCGCCCGGGTCCAGACGCAGGAACGCCGGGCGGGCGCGGCCGGGGCGGACGGCGGTGTCGCGCACGGGCGGCCGGGGCGTGGCCGAGTCGGGTAGCTCGGCCGGCCGGCTGGGGGTGAATACGGGCATATCGGGATCTCCTGGCCGTCTGAAGGCGTGCGGAGTCACCGGCCGGTGGTGCGGGCCGGTGTCCGCGGGCGGTGTGCTGCGGGGAGAGGGGAGGGAGGTGGGAGTGGGCCGAGTGCTACCGGGACGGCTGGGTGGGAGTGGGGGACATGCTCGACTCCGCGCTCCGGGTGGGGTCGGGCGGCGGCGTGGTGTTGCGCGGCGGTGTCCTGCTGCTGCCCGGCAGTGCCGTGGTGCTGCTCGCCGGCGCGGTGGTGTTGCCGGGCGGAGCAATGGTGTTGCTCGCCGGGGGCGGCGCGGACGTGGGAGACGGGGCCGCCGGAGAGGGAGTGGTCGCCGGCAGCGTCGGGCCCGCGTCCCCCGGGAGGAACGTGGACAGGGCCGCACCGGATCCGGCGAGGACGAACAGGCAGGCGGCGGCGATACCGACGATCCGGCGCCGCCGGTGCCGTTCGCCGCGCCGCTCGATGATGGAGACGGGCGGAGTCGTACTCGCGGACTGCCCGGCGGAGGCCGCCTCCTGGAACAGGGACCGCAGCGGGTCGTGGGGGTCAGGCATCGGGAGCCTCCTCAATGCGCGGGTCCTGCAGATGGCGGGAGAGTGTGACCCGGCCCCGGGACAGGTGGGTCTTGACCGTGCTCGCGGACAGCGAGGTCTCGGCGGCGATCTGCTCGACGCTCAGATCGCACACGTAGTGCAGCGCCATGGTCCGGCGCTGCTTCAGAGGCAGTTGCCGCAGCGCCTCGACGAGTGCCACCGCCTCCGGACCAGGACCCTCCACATGGCCGGCGGGCGCCGTGCGCTGCCAGGCGTCGGCGGTACGCCGCCGACCGCGCCAGCGGCTCACGGCGAGCCGCCAGGCGACGGTGCGGATCCACGCCTCGGGCCGGCCGTCGCGGTCCAGCTGGCGCCGACGGCCCCACCCCCTGACGAAGGCCTCCTGCACCACGTCCTGCGCCTCGTGGTGGTCGCCGAGCATCACGTAGAGCTGTCCTGTGAGCCGTCCCGCCGCTTGCGCGTAGAACTCCTCGAACTCCTCGATGGTCAAAAATCGCTCCCGAATCCATGTGTCCCTCTCACCGGGCATACGCCCGCCGCACCCCATCCGGTCGACACCGGACGGCGATTCGCTGTGTGAGTGCCGTCACACAGCGGCTGGGGCACTTCATCGTGGCGGCGGCCGTGGCGAGGAAGGGCGGCGGCGCCACGGGCCACCGGGTGATGTGGGCCCGGGTCAGGGTCGGGGATCGGCTCCGGCGCCGGGAAGCTCGCGTCGGGCCCGGCGCGGCGCAGGGGTCCGGAACGGCGGAAGGGGGCCGGACAGCAGAAGGGCCCGGATCCATGAGGATCCGGGCCCTTCCGAGCAGTAGCGGGGACAGGATTTGAACCTGCGACCTCTGGGTTATGAGCCCAGCGAGCTACCGAGCTGCTCCACCCCGCGTCGGTAGACCTCACAGTACGGCATCCCGGAGGGCGTACTCGACGCATTTACCGGGGGGCGTGTCCGGAGTGTGGGCGAAAGGGCTGAATCTCGCCGCCACGGCGAGATCATTCCCCCTGGTGACAGTGCGTGCAGGCGTGTACCTTCACGGGTAGCTGTCGTGGTTCCAAGTGCCTTGCCCGTGCCCTTTGGTGTGGGCAGTTTTGCTGTGTTGTGCCGTAGGACCAGGGCGATCACCTCCGTCTTCCACGCCGTGTGGAAGACGTACGTCAACGGGAAGGCATGAACATGGCTACGGGAACTGTGAAGTGGTTCAACTCGGAGAAGGGCTTCGGCTTCATCGCCCAGGACGGCGGCGGCCCGGACGTCTTCGCCCACTACTCGGCGATCAACGCGTCGGGCTACCGTGAGCTCCAGGAGGGTCAGGCCGTGACCTTCGACATCACGCAGGGCCAGAAGGGCCCGCAGGCGGAGAACATCACCCCCGCCTGAATCCCGGACGACGGCCCGGCCTGACCGCCGGGCTCCGGAGAACCGTTTCCCTGCCCCGTCATAGCGCGGGCCACGGAAAGATCAGGGCCGCGCGGCGTACGCCGCGCGGCCCTGATCCGTTCGTCACCCGGGCGAAGGGGTCCTGACGCGCCGCTGCCCCCAGGCCCGGACCGCGGCTCCGGCGACGGCGAGGACGATGGTCGCGATCCCGGACGCCGCCAGCACCTGCCGGGGTCCGAGGAGCGCGATCAGCGGGCCGCCGAGAGCGGTGCCCACCGGCCCCGCTGTCAGGAGGGCGGCGCTGCGCGCGGCGAGGACGGTGGTCAGCCAGGCGGCCGGGGTCCGTTCCTGGAAAAGGGTGTAGGACAACGCGGTGAAGGGGCCGTAGATCAGGCCGCCGAGGGTGAAGCAGGCCAGGGTGACGGGCGCGGACGCGCCGAGGCCGAAGGGGACGAGGGCCAGCCCCCAGCCCGCGACGATCCCCAGGGTGACCGGCCAGAGGGGGAACCGCCGCAGGGCCCCGGCAGCGAGCCCGCCCAGTACCGCGCCCGCACCGAACAGTGCCCAGTACAGCCCGAGCAGGCCCGCGCCGGCGTGCAGGTCGTCGGTGACGTGCAGCGGCAGCGCGACCTCCGCCGGTCCGTAGAGGAAGTTGAAGAACCAGGTCAGGGCGAGCACCCCGAGGAGCTCGGGCTGCTTGCGCAACAGCTGCAGTCCGGCGGCGGAACGGTCCGCCTCGACCGGCGCGGCCTCGCCCTCCCCGTCCTTCCGTCCCGTCCCGTCCGTCCTGTCCGTCCCGTCCGTCCCGTCCTTGCCGGGGGAGGCGTCCCGCAGCCGCCCGACCTGGACGGCGAGCACGGCGAACGACAGGGCGTCGAGGCCGATGAGCCATGCGGGACTGATCACCGCCGCCAGGAACCCGGCGAGGGCGGGGCCGATGACGATGGAGGCCGAGACGCTGGAACTGACCAGCGCGTTGGCGGCCAGCCGCTGGTCGGGGGGAAGGAGCCGGGCGAGCAGCGAGTACTTCCCCGCGTTGCCCCAGGCGTGCAGGACGGACGAACCCGCCAGCAGGGCCACGTACAGCACCGGGTGCAGCACCCCCGCCGCCCAGGCCAGCGGTACGCAGCCCAGGAGCACCGCGCGGATCCGGCTGTCGGCCACCAGCAGCCGGCCGGCCGGGAGCCGGCGCAGCCAGCGCCCGAAGAGCAGGGCGCCGGCCGCCCCCGGAAGCGCGTACGCGGCGAGCGCGGCCCCCAGGAGCATCCCGGACTGCCCCGGGGGCGCGATCTCGATGGCCAGCCATGCCACCGCGACCACGCTCATCCCGTCGCCGAGATCGGAGGCCGCCAGCGCGGGCAGCAGCCGCCGGAAGTCGGCGTGGGCGAACAGCGGTCGATAGGCCTGTGGCAGGAGGCGAGTTGTCTGTGCGGGAGTCACCAGGTCAGACTCACGGTTCAAGGGCACTTGAGGTCAAGGGGGAGTAACGGGTGCGACAGCTCGGAATCGGTGAGCTCGCGCGGCAGGTCGGGATGAGACCCTCGGCGCTGCGCTACTACGAGAGCGTCGGCCTGCTGCCCGCCGCCGAACGGGCCGCGGGCCGACGCGTCTACCCGGCCGGCATCGTGCGGCGGATCGCGCTGATCAAGATGGCCCAGCGGGCCGGATTCACCCTCGCCGAGATCCGGGGCCTGCTCGACGCCGACGCCGAGCGCGGCGCCACCCGGCAGTGGCGGGCCCTCGCCGAGAGCAAGCTCCCCGAACTGGACCGGTTCATCGAGCAGACGCAGATCCTGCGGGACGCCGTCGCCGACTGCCTGGCCTGCGGATGCATGAACTTCGAGAAGTGCGGGCTGCTCTCCGCCGACGGTCCCGGCTCCTGACCGCCCCGCTCGATACCCCGCTCGACACCCCCGCTCGACGGTCCCGTTCGGTCAGCCCGGCCTCGTACGCGGCGATCGCCGCCGGCACCCGGTTCCGTACGCCGAGCTTTCCCAGGATCGCGCTCACGTGCGCCTTCACCCTGCCCTCGACGAGGAGGAGGCGAGCGGCGATCTCGGCATTGGACAGACCGGCGCCGAGCAGCGCCAGAACGTCGTTCTCCCGTTCCGTGAGCCCCTCCACGGCGTTCCGCGCGGGCACACCGCCCGCCATCCGCCCACTGCGCAGTCCGGCGACGACCCGGGCGGCGACCTTCGGCGAGAGGTACGCGCCGGAGCACGCGAGAAGTGCCGGGGAGCACCGGGAGGAGGCCCGCCCCGAAGCGGAACGGCAGCTCGCCGTCGCCCGGCGCAGCGCCCGGCGACGATGCGTCGCCGCGTTCGCCGCCCCCGTCGGGTTCGGGATCGTGACCCTCGCCTCCTGCGCCTACCTGGCCCACCAGCTGACCGCCTGTGTCCTGCGCCCCGCGGACTTCGCCGCGGTCCGGGTGGGCCAGGAGCGCGGCGAGCTGGCCCGGCTCCTTCCGGAGCAGCAGTTCCGGTACGTACCGGACGCCGTCCGGGCGCTGCCCGTACCCCCTGGCACCGTGTGCGCGTACTACCGCTCGAACGGCAACCTCCTCGATCAGGTCGACGTCTACCGGCTCTGCTACGCGGGCTCCCGGCTGGCGGCCAAGGACGTGCTGCCGGGCCGAGCGAGCGGGGGAGCCCCTGCGGATGAGGCATGATCGGGGGATGTCTGATCGCATCATCGCCGCCTGTGACGGAGCGGCCAAAGGTAATCCCGGGCCGGCCGGCTGGGGCTGGGTCATCGCCGACGCCCAGGGACGCCCCGAGCGTTGGGAGGCCGGTCCGCTGGGACGGGCCACCAACAACATCGGGGAGCTGACCGCCCTCCAGCGGCTGCTGGAGGCGGTGGATCCGGGGACGCCCGTCGAGGTGCGGATGGACTCCCAGTACGCGATGAAGGCCGTGACCCAGTGGCTGCCGGGCTGGAAGCGCAACGGGTGGAAGACCGCCTCCGGACAGCCGGTGGCCAACCGTGAACTCGTCGAGGCGATCGACCGGCTGCTGGCCGACCGTGACGTCACCTTCCAGTACGTTCCCGCGCACCGCGAGGACGGTGACCACCTGAACGCGATCGCCGACCGGGCCGCCAGCGACGCGGCCGTGACCCAGACCGCCGCCGGTACCGCCCTCGGCGGCACGGACATGCCGGTACCGGCTCCGGCCGCGGCCTCGCCCGCGCGCCGCAAGGCGGCCGCGCCGAGGAAGCGTACGTCCGGATCCGCCGCTACGGGCGGCGGATCGCGGGCCATCAAGGCCAAGTTCCCCGGCAGTTGCCCGTGCGGGAAGCCCTACGCCGCCGGGGACATGATCACGAAGAACGGCAGCCGCTGGGGGCACCAGGCCTGCGGTTCCCTAGGGCCGGTGGACGCGTAGGTACTCCACCTCGTAGGACATCTGCGACACGTCCGGGTCGGGCGCGGGGTGGTAGCGCCCGGCGCACACGGACAGATTGACGATGAGGTACGCGCGCCAGTTGCGCCCGACTCCCCGGCGGTCGGCGAAGACCCGGACGCCGTTGACCCACCACACGACCGAGCGTGTTCCGAACTCGACCTTGAGGTCGACCCAGCCGCCGGGGGTGATCGACCGGTCCCGGTGGTAGCGCGAGCCGCCCTTGACGTGGTTGGAGAGTTCGAGCAGGTCGGCGTTGTCCGGGTGGTACTCGAACACGTCGATCTCGTTGCCGCCGTCCCGCCAGGTCCAGATGGCCGGCCAGGCCCCGATCTCGGCGGGCAGCCGTACCCGGGATTCGAGCACGTCACCGGTCCGCACCATGAATCCCTCGTCGCTGCCCTCCGTGGTCAGCAGTCCCGCGTTCCACTTGCCGTCCGGGCGGCGGGTGGCCCGGAAGGTGCCGGTGCGGCTGTAGGAGGCGTCGGACACCAGGTAGTCGAGTTTGTTGTCACCGGGGTTGGTGGGGCCGCCGTTCGGATACGCCCAGGACCGGCCGGCCACCCACTGGGTGACCGACTCGAAGTCCGCGGTGAACACCGGGGCCCGGGCGCTCGCCGGGGCGGCCCGGTCGGGCGCTCCGGTGAAGCGTCCCGTGAGCCCTCGGAACCAAGTGAGAACCTGAGTGAGCACGACGGCTCCTTCCCCTGAGTGGACGCTCCTGCAGCATGCCCGGCCGCGGTGCAGTACATACCGGTGGACCGGTTTGTCTTTCGCCCTCACCGTCATGTAATAATCAATAATCGAATAGACCCATTACGCGTGAGGGTGGGTTCCGCGGGGATCGCCCGGACCCGGGCTTCCGACTCGAAGAGCTGAGCGAGGGGTTGCACCCGTATGTGGAAGTGTGAACGTGTCATCGGCGCCGACCTCGACGTCGAGGAGGTCATCGGCGTCTACCGGGCGTCCACCCTCGCCGAGCGCCGCCCCGTGGCCGAAGTGGAGCGCTTCGCCCGGATGCTGGCCGGCGCCAACCTCGTCGTCGTCGCCCGGGCCGAGGACGGCCGTCTCATCGGCATCGCCCGTTCCATCACCGACGGCGCCTACTCCACCTACGTCAGCGATCTCGCCGTCGACGTCGCCTACCAGGGGAAGGGGGTGGGCCGCGACCTGATCCGCGTCACGCGCGAAGCCGCGCCCGAGGCGAAGCTGGTCCTGCTCGCCGCGCCGGCCGCGGTCGACTACTACCCGCACGTCGGCTTCACCCGCCATGAGTCCGCATGGACCCTGGACCGCCTGAGGTAGTGCGCCGACGGCCGCCAACATCCCTTTTCCGTAAGCCAGTTATCCGCCTCCGCAGCGGGGTACGATCCGTGCCGTGGGGGGACTGGTAGATCACAGCAGAGGGAACGCCGTCCTGCGCGCGTGCGGCTGCGCGGTGGCGGGCTTGTTCCTCATCGCCGGATGCACGGCCGACGGCAGCCCGAAGAACGGTGCGGCGAGCCGCACCCCGGCCGCGTCGGGCACACCGTCGAGCTCGGGTGGCGCCGGCGCGAGCACCCCGGCCGCCACGGCCGGCGGTTCGGCCTCCGAGCTCGTGCCCGAACTCGACGAGTCCAAGCAGCCGAAGACCGTCGCCGAGGCCCGTGACCTGCTCGGCCGGATCGTCATCGCCGAGCAGGCCCTCGGGCCCGAGGTCGTGCGCAGCACCCCGTTCGAGAGCGATCCCGGCCACTGGCCCGTCCTCGACGAGGGCTGCGTCTGGCAGACCGCGGGCCTGCCGGCCGACGTGCTCGCCACGAGCACCCGCTACTTCCATATCCCGGCCAAGGACGGCCGCGGCCGCGTGCGGATCAACGCCACGGTCACCGTCCACCACAACCGCGAGGAATCCGGCTGGGAGACCGCCCGCGCCATGGAGGAGATCCTGCGGTGCCCGAGCCAGAAACTGCGCGAGGGCGAGGACCTCAAGAACCTGTGGGGCGGCTCCTTCTACCGCGGCGAGCAGATGAACGGCTGGACCGAGGACGCCTTCACCGAAACCGGTGAGTACGTCAGCGCCCAGGACGGCGGGCCCTACCGCTACACCTGGTCCCAGGCCCAGTTCGGACCCGTCACCGTGGCCGTCTCCGCCAAGGGCGCGGCGGGCATCACCGAGGACAGCATGAACGCCTTCGTCGCCCAGGGCACCAGCCGGATGATGCTGCAGGCCAAGCAGGAGCTCGGAAAGGCGGCGGGCTGATGGAGCCGCTCCACCCCTCGGACCCCTCCCGGATCGGCGGCCACCGGCTCCTCGGACGGCTCGGCGCGGGCGGTATGGGCGTCGTCTACCTCGGCCGTACCGACGACGGCGCGCTCGCCGCGGTCAAGGTGATCCGCGCGGAGTACGCCGAAGAGGCGGATTTCCGGGCCCGCTTCCGGCGCGAGGCCGAGATCGCCGCCGCAGTGGACAGCCCCTGGGCCGTCCGGATCACCGGCGCCGACCCGGACGCCACCGAACCATGGCTCGCCACCTCCTTCGTCGCCGGACCTTCGCTCGCCGAGGCCGTCACGGCCCACGGCCCGCTCCCGCTGCGCGCCGTACGGCTCCTCGGCAAGGCCATGGCCAAGGCCCTCGGGGTGATGCACGAGCAGGGCCTCGTACACCGCGACGTCAAACCCGGGAACGTCCTCCTCGGCATGGACCGGCCCCGGCTCATCGACTTCGGGATCGCCCGCGGCGGTGAGCACACCGTCCTGACCTCGGCGGACGCCGTACTGGGCACCCCCGGGTTCCTCCCGCCCGAGCAGGCCGAGGGCCGCCCCGCCGAACCCGCCGGCGATGTCTTCTCGCTCGGCTGCCTCCTCGCCTACGCCGCCACCGGACGGCTGCCCTTCGGCGCCGGCACCGTGGACGCCGTGCTCTACCGAACGGTCCACGACGAGCCGGACTTCGGCCCGCAGGTCCTCGCCGACCCCGAACTCACCGCGCTGCTGAGGACCTGCCTCGCCAAACACCCCGACACCCGCCCCGGCGCGCGCGAGCTGGACGACGCCCTCACCGAGGACACCCCGGGGGAGGGCACCGACTGGCTGCCCGACCCGGTCGTCGCCACCATCGCCGAGCGCGCCGCCGCACTGCTCGCACTGCCGGGCATCGACGAGACCGTCGCCGATCCGGACGCCGCCCCCGCGCCCGGCACGGCCGCGCCCACCCGCCGGCGGTTCCTCGCCCTCGCCTCCGGCGGCGCCGTACTCGCGGCCGGTGGCGGCCTGGCCGCCTGGCTGGCCCTGCGCGAAGGGGACAAGCCCAAGGGCCCGGCCACGGCCGCCCCACGGAAGTGGACGATCGGTGTGCACGCCGACCTCTCCGGCCCGCAGAAGGCCGCCGGAGCGGCCCAGGAACGCGGGGTGCGCCTCGCCGTCGACGCCTTCAACTCCCGCAAGGACAAGCCCTTCACCCTCACCGTCGCCACCGCCGACGACACCGGGAAGGGCGACCGCTCGGCGGCCGCCGCCACCGAACTCATCGCCGACCGCGACCTGTTCGCGGTGATCGGCCCCACCGGCAACGACTCCGTGATCCCGTGCCTCGAACTGTACGGAGAGGCCTCCGTACCCCTGGTGACCGTGTCCGCGCTGGCGACCAACTTCAGCATCACCGACCGGCGCAGCTTCTTCCAGAGCTGCCCGATCTCCTCGGCCCAGGCAGCCATGGTCAACCTGCAACTCGCCGGGAAACAGGGCGTCCGACGGATGGGAATCCTCAGCGACCGCGGCGGCGACACCGACACCTGGCAGGCGTCCCTGCTGGTGGGCCGCACCATCAACTTCTTCGCGGCCGAGGCCACCTACTACGGGCGGGTCGTCCCGCGCGGCGTCCAGGACGTGGCCCCCGTGGTCGCCGACATGCTCGCGCACGGCGTCGACGGCTTCTTCTACACGGGCACCCCGGCCGGCGGGGCCAAGGTGGCCGGGCTGCTGGCCGCCGCCGGCTTCAAGGGCCCCCGGGCAGCCGACTACACCATCGCCGGCCCCGAGTACCTCGCCGCCGCCGGCCCGGCGGCCGAGGGCTGGCAGTTCTTCACGCCGTACACCGGCCCCGAGGCGCCCGAGGTCGCGGAGATGACCCGGGCGCACCGGGCGGCGTACGGAGCCGCCCCCGACATCTGGACGGCGGAGGCCTTCGACGCCACCCGCCTGGTCATCGACCGGCTGGTCACCGCCGCGGCGGGAGGCGAGCGCCCGTCCCGCGCCGGGCTGCTGACCGCGCTCGCCCAGGGCACCTTCCGCGGCCTGACCAAGGAATACACCTTCGACGAGCGACGTCAGGTCAAGGGCAACATCTACTTCATGCACAAGGTGGAGGGCGGCCGGATGCGCTACGTCGGCCCGGCCAACCCGCTCACGGCGGGGTAGCCCCCGATGCGCCCCCTCACCCCTGCCGATCCGGCCGCGATCGGCGGCAACCGGCTGCTGGGACGTCTCGGTTCGGGCGGCATGGGCACCGTGTACCTCGCCCGGTCCGCCGCGGGCACCCTGGTCGCGGTCAAGGTCATCCGCGCCGACCACGCCGCGAACCCGGACTTCCGCGCCCGCTTCCGGCGCGAGGTGGCGGCCGCCGGGCAGCTGACCGGGCGCTGGGTCGTCCCGGTCGTCGCCGCCGATCCGCAGGCGCGCGAACCCTGGCTCGCCACCCCCTTCGTCCCCGGACCCTCCCTGTCCGAGGCCGTGGCAGGGTACGGGCCGCTGCCCGCCCGGGCGGTACGGATCCTCGGCGCGCGGCTCGCCGAGGCGCTGGCGCAGGTGCACTCCGCCGGGCTGATCCACCGCGACGTCAAACCCGGCAACATCCTGCTCGCCCCCGACGGACCCCGACTGATCGACTTCGGGATCGCGCGGGCCGAGGGCGCGGCCACCCTGACCGCCGTGGACGCGGTCCTCGGCACCCCGGGATACCTGGCACCGGAGCAGGCGCGGACGGACGGCGCCGTGGCGGGCGCCCCGAGCGACGTGTTCTCCCTCGGCTGCGTCCTGGCGTACGCGGCGACCGGGCACGGGCCGTTCGGCAGCGGGCACGCGGCCGCCGTGGTCTACCGTACGGTGCACGACGAGCCCGAACTCACCGGACTCCCCGCGGAGTTGCTCGCCACGGTGCTGGCCTGCCTGGCCAAGGACCCGGCGGACCGGCCGACCCCGGACGAGCTGCGCACCGTACTCGGCGACGGCCTGCCCGGCGGCGCGGACGCCGAGGACTGGCTGCCGCCGCCGCTGCCCCGCCTCATCGCCGAGCGCTCCACCCGGGCCCTGGACCTGCCCGCCCCGGAGCCGACCCGCATCGACGCGCCGCAGGCGCCCGTACGGGGCCTCACGCGCAGGCGGCTGCTCGCCGGCGCAGGCCTGGCCGTCGTCGGCGTACCGGTCGCCTGGTTCACCACCCGTGGGCGGGGCCGCGGCACGACCGGGCCCCCGGCCCGCGAACTCGCCACGCTCACCCTCGCCCTGCAGGCCGATCTGACCGGGCCCGGCAAGGAGACCGGCCAGGCGCACGAGCGCGGTATGAAGCTGGCGGTCGAGCGGCACAACGGCCGGGCGGACGCCGCGTTCCGGCTGGCCCTGCGTGTCGCCGACGACGGCGGGGACCCCACGCGCGCGGCGCAGGTGGTCAAGGAGCTGGCCGCCGACCCCGCGGTGGTGGCCCTGATCGGCCCCACCTGGGACGCGGCCGTGGCCGAGCTGGCCACCGCCTGCGGCGCGGCCGATCTCGCCCTGCTGCTGGTGTCCGCCGACAGCCCCGAGTCCGCCCTGTCCGAGGAGGAATGGCGCACGGTGTGCGCCACCCGCCCGGCGGCCGACCAGCTGGCCCTCCCGGTGATCGACTACTTGAGCAGGATCAGGCCCGTCCACCGCACGGGCCTGGTGGAGGACCTCGAAGGAGGCGAGCCCGCCTTCCCGCTCGTCCGCAACCTGCAGCAGAGCCCGCCCTCGCAGGGCACGGTCAGCGTCCACCGGATTCCGGTGGGCGGCTCCGACTTCGCGGGCGCGGCACGTGCGCTGACCGAGGCCCGGGCCGAGGCCGTCGTCTACGCGGGCACCTCACCGCAGCGGGCGGCCACGATGGCGCGCGCCCTGGCCGAGGCAGGATTCCAGGGCCCGCGGATGGGCATCCAGCACGCCATGGAACCGGCCTTCCTCACGGCCGCCGGCCAGGACGCCGAGGGCTGGCTGTTCAGCGCCCTGTTCACCGACCCCCTGGCTGTGCCCGCCGCTGCGGAGTTCGTCGCCGCCCACCGCACCGCGTACGGGCAGCCGCCCGCCCGCTGGGCCACCGAGGCCCACGACGCCGTGGGCCTGGTGGCCGAGGCGCTGACCGGCCTGGGGGAGGACGGGCGCAGCCGTGCGGGCCTGACCCGCCGGATCTTCCGGACGGCCCACCAGGGCCTGGCCAAGCCGCTGTCCTTCGACTTCAACACCCACGTGCTGACCAGACAGGGCACCGCCCACGTCTACCAGGTCGTATCCGGCACGTACCGGTACCTGGGCCGCTACACGGACATGAAACCGGCGTCCGCGCAGTGACTGTGCGGTGACTGTGCAGTGACTACTCGAACCGGGAGGTGTCGCCCGCCCCCCGGCGCACGATCTCGACGTCGCCACCGGAGAAGTCGATGACGGTGGTCGGCTCGGTACCGCAGTCACCCGAGTCGAGCACGGCGTCCACCTCGTGGTCGAGCCGCTCCTTGATCTCCCAGCCCTGCGTCATCGGCTCGGCCTCGTCGGGCAGCAGCAGGGTGCTGGAGAGCAGCGGCTCGCCGAGCTCGGCGAGGAGGGCCTGGGTGACGACGTGGTCGGGAATCCGGACCCCGACGGTCTTCTTCTTCGGGTGCAGCAGCTGGCGCGGCACCTCCGACGTCGCGGGGAGGATGAACGTGTAGCTGCCGGGGGTCGCCGCCTTGATGGCGCGGAACACGTCGTTGTCGATCTGAACGAACTGACCCAGCTGCGCGAAGTTCTGACACACCAGGGTGAAGTGGTGACGGTCGTCCAGGTTCCGGATCGACCGGATCCGGCTGATGCCGTCACGGTTGCCGAGCTGGCATCCCAGCGCGAAGCAGGAGTCCGTGGGGTATGCGACGAGCTTCCCGCCGCGGATCATGTCGACCACGCTGTCGATGGTGCGCCGCTGGGGATTCTCGGGGTGAACGTCGAAGTATTTCGCCATCCGCCGAGCGTACGCGCTCGGGGACCCGGCTCCGGTACGCCCGGGCCCGCCTGCCGCGAGGTGGGAGACCGGTGCGAGGGTGCGCGGACGCGCACGCCGAGCGAACCGGCGGACGGCTGCGCTTCCTCGGCCGGCCCGCCGCCGACCGCCCCGGGGGCTGCCCGGACCGGCCCGGGCCACCGCGTTCCCCTCGGCGTTCGACCCCGACCGGCGCCCGGATGCCCTCCGCTCGGGCCGACCTGTGCTCGGCTGTCGGCCTGGTGTCGGTGAGGAGGAGGGCTTCCGGTCCGCGCAGCGATCGGCAGCTGGACGGGTGCTCAGGCCATTTCGTCACGGATCTCGTTGCGGTGCGACTCGTAGGCGAGGCGCGCCTCGTCGTCCGGGAGCGCCGGGGTCGTCAGGCCGCAGGCGCAGGTCACCACCGTGAGGTCGGACAGGGCGCGCAGGGTGTGCCCCTCGGGGCCGGTCCGGGCCGCCTCCGTCGGCTTCTTGTACCGGAGGTTGTGCAGGTAGTGGGGTGGGCGCACCGCGGCCGGGGAGGTGCGGGCGCCGGTGTCGTCGAGGGTGAAGCGGTGTTCGCTCATGGGTCCAGTGTCGTCTGCCGGACGCGCGTAACCCGCGGCCGCGCGCCAGGTTCGCGATCTGCGGTTCGCGCGGCCCGCCCGCACTCCCGGGCCGGGGTGGACGACACACCGGGGCGCAACTCAGGAAGGAACGTTTCCGCCGACCCGCCGACCCGCCGACCCGCCGACCCGCCGACCCGCCGACCCGCCGACCCGGGGAGGGGTACCTCCCGACCGCGCCGGACGGCGAGGTCGGGCGTCCGAGGCCTCCGGCGTCGTGGGTCCGTGGGAGCGGAGAACAGGGGCGAGGGGTCAGCGACGGGTCGCCCGTGACCGGACCGCGCGGGGTGGGCGTGAACGGGGCACGCAGCACGGTCTTCTCTGAGTACGCGGTCACCCGGATCTGAGTATCCCGGCGGCTGTGCGGCGCCATCCACTCCACCTCTTTAGCGACCACTGGATCGAACGAGTTGCTGTTGACCTGGGGTGATGCGTCGCGGTGCTGTCCGGGACGTGCGTCAGGGTCAGGCTGTGGTCTTCGCCGGGTTTGCGTGGCGGGCGGTCTTGAACGCGGAGATCAGGAGGATCAGGGCGAGGCCGGGGATGAGGACGATGTCCGGGATGGCTCCGAGGAGGAGCCCGCCGAGGACGGCGCCGGCGACGAGGATGAGGGTGAAGCGGAGGTTGGCCCGCAGGACGGTGAAGCTGCCGTCGCGGCTGTAGCGGGCGAAGGCGACGAGCATGGTCGGCAACGAGACCAGCAGGGAGAGACTGCCGGCGATCTTGATGTCGACGCCGTAGAGCCGGACGATCGTCGGGATCAGCAGCTCGCCGCCAGCGACGCCCGTGATCGCAGCGACAACGCCAATGCCGAACCCTGCGACGACACCGATGGCGGCCAGGAACGGACCGTTCAGGCCGAAGCCGCTCAGGTCCGCGGTGTGGGTGTAAACGAGGGCGCCGGCCATGGCGTCTGCACTTCTGCCCTGCCCGTGGGGTAACGCGGCGGGCGATCAGGAGTGCTCGGGCCCAGCCACCCTTGCGGTCGTGGACCGAGAACTCTTCGATATCGGCGGCCAGGTGGTCTTCGCTGTCGTACAGGCACTGAACAGCGTGTTCTGGCCGCCAAGTTGAGGCAGAGCTGCACCCGTGTTGGTGACCGTACGGAGCCGGAAGCCGCTGTCAGTCGGTGCGAGCGGCTCGCTCGCGGAGTTCCTGGGCTTCACCGACACCGTGGAAGCGCCCCAGGCGTACGCGCATGTCGCGAAGGGCGGCCTGGACCTTCACGGAGCGGATTCCGTCGGCGCAGTCGAGAAAGTCGCCCCAGGTGTTCCTGGCGCCATCCACGTTGCCCTGGCGGAGGTGGACACCTCCTAGGTCGGCCAGGACGATGGCGCGGGTGCGGCGCCGGTCCTCGCCGTGGATGTCGAGAGCGAGGTGGAGGTGCTCTTCCCGTCGTCTTCGGCACTTCTGGCCAGAATGCGACCATCTGACATAAATCTTGAGCACCAGGTAGCTGATACTAGGGGGGATCCGTTCTGCCATGCACTCTGCCGATTCAGGAGCCCGGAACTCGTGGAACCTCTCTACACGCTCGCGATCGGCCCTGAGTGGCTGTCCCCGGACTATCTGATTTCGCACTTCGGTCTGATCGGCATCCTGGTCATCGTCTTCGCGGAGTCGGGACTGTTCGCGTTCCTCCCCGGTGACTCCCTGCTGTTCACGGCGGGGCTGCTGGTCGCGGACGGCAAGTACATCTCGCAGCCACTGTGGCTGGTATGCACGCTGATCGTGGCCGCCGCGATCATCGGCGACCAGGTCGGCTACATGATCGGCAAGTTCTTCGGCCCGAAGCTCTTCAACCGGCCGAACTCCAAGCTCTTCAAGCGGGAGAACCTCGACAAGGCGCACGAGTTCATGGACCGGCACGGCCCCAAGGCCATCGTGCTGGCCCGTTTCGTGCCGATCATCCGCACCTTCGCCCCGATGGTCGCGGGCGCCGGCTCGATGAAGTACCGCACCTTCCTGACGTACAACATCATCGGCGGTATCGGCTGGGGTGCGGGCGTCACAGTCGCCGGCTACTGGCTCGGCCAGATCGAGTTCATCAACGAGCATGTCGAATCGATTCTCGTATGCATCGTTCTGGTCTCGCTCGTCCCGGTGATCTTCGAGGTGCTCAAGGCCCGCAAGGAGGGCAAGCGGGCCGCCGCCGAGTCCGAAGCTGCGGGATATACGGATTCATCGGCCTCTAGGGGACGGCACGCCAGGAGTTGAATGATCTTCGCTGAGTGTGAAGTGCTTTCACGAGGGCGGGCGGGCCGGCACATTGCCGGCCCGCCCGCCCTTCCTCTGGCTCCACTCAGCTGTACGGCCTTGGTGTCAGGCGGCTGGCACACACTCGATGACCGAGGCTCCCGACGGGATCGGTTGAGCCCGCTCGACCTTCAGTCCCGCGGTTTCGGCGAGAGCGGCGTACTCGCTCAGCGCCCTTTCGCGGCCGCCGAACGTGGTCATCATCCGCATGTCCATCCCAGTGACGCGTCGACCCATCTGGGCATCGTCGAGGACATGTTCGACGATCACGACTCGACCATTGCGGGCAACTGCGTCAGCGCATCGGCGCAGAATCCTCGCGGCCGCGGTGTCGGACCAGTCATGCAGTACAAAAGAGAGGAGGTAGAGGTCGGCATCCGGGGGAAGAGGCTCGAAGAAGCTGCCTGCCGCTGTGGAGCACTGGCTCGCGATGCCCTCCTCCACGAAATAGCGTCCGGCCGCCGCTGCAGTGGCAGGGAGGTCGACGAGAACTCCCTGCAGGTCCGGGTTCCCCTTGACGATCCGCGCCAATTGGCGGCCTGTGCCTCCGCCGACGTCCACGACGGCCGAGACTGCAGCCCAGGCCACTGCCTCGGCGATTTCGCCGACTGCCCTCCCCCGCTCAGAGGCCATCAGGGTGTCGAAAGAATCCCCCAGTTCGGGGGTCACACTGAGGTCGTCCCAGAATGGTCTCCCGAATACACCCTCGTACGCTGGCCGACCCGTACGCACCGTCTCCAGGAGGCCGAAGAACGCCAGGTCCGATCTTCCGAGGGCGCCGGTCGCGTCGAGCCAGGGGCGGAGACCGGAGGGATGGTCGGACCGGAGGGTCTCTCCCAGCTCGGTTAGCTCGAATCCGCCCGAGGGCCGTTCCGCCAGGATGCCGACGGTGGCCAGATGACGCATGAGGCGCAGCAGCGATCCCGGATCGGCACCGCTTGCAGACGCGAGCCGCTCCGCCCGGTGCTCCCCCTGGGCGATGAGATCCGGGATCTTGAGCGTCGCGGCGACGCGGATGGCCATGGGGGTGGAGAGGCTGGAAAGTGCCAGCACTTCCGCGACATGGCGCCCAGTCGAAGAACGCTCCTTCGGAGCACCTTTCGCGTCGACCACGTGTCCCCTTTCCTTCCGCATGCCGTTCACCGTTTCACTTGTATGGGAAGGGATTTGGGACCGAAGATACCCAGCTCATAGAACTCCATGTCCTCGATACTCCCAACCTGGATGTCGGAGAACCCTTCGAGGATCATGGGAATGGCGATCTCTGCCTCCAGGTAGGCCAATGGGGCACCCAGGCAGTAGTGAATGCCGCGACCGAACGCGATGTGTGGGTTCTGGTCACGATGGATATCGAAGCGGTCCGCACCACGAATTTCCGATTCATCCCGATTGGCCGAGAGAGTCCAGGCCAGGACCATCTGACCCTTCGGGATGACCACATCGCTCAGCTCGACGTCACGCTTGGTAACTCTTCCCACCTGTGTGAACGGCGACCGATACCGCATCACTTCGTCGATGACCGACCTGAGCAGTGTCGGATCCGAGCGGAGGTCCCGAAGGGCTTCGGGGAACTCTTTGAAGCACAGCAACGCGTTCCCGAGCAGCACGGTCGTGGTGAGGTGGCCGGCGAGAAAGAGCAGGCCAGCGAAGTTCACTATCTCTTCGTCGCTGAGCCTCTCGCCGTCGACCTCCGCCTGCGCGAGACGGCTCATCAGGTCGTCCTGTGGGTGCTTTCGTCGGCTGTTGCAGAGATCCGCCAGGTAGCCGTTGAAGTCACGCCCGATGCGTTCGACAGACTTGAGGAAGTCCTCGTCGATGGGTCCATCCACGGCGACGGCGACCTGCTTCTCAGACATCCCGCGCATGCCGGCCCAGTCCGATTTCGGAATCCCCAAGAGCTCCGCGATCACCATCATCGGCAGAGGGTAGGTGAAATTCTGCACGAAATCGAAACTCTCCGTGTCGGACACGTTCCGGAGCAGGGAAGCGGCGATCTGTCGAATCCGGGGTTCAAGATCGCGCACGACCTTCGGAGTGAACGCAGTACTAACGATTCTCCGGAGCTTTCTGTGGTCCGGAGGGTCGGTTAGCATAATATTTCCCCGGGCGAATTCTTTGGACTCCGGGACGATCTGCAGAATGTCCGAAGAGAAGGCTTCGGTGTCGGACATGATGCGGAGGACGTCACTCCGTCGGAACGCCTGCCAAATGCCGGTCTTCTTGTCCTTGCATACAGGCGCCTCTTTCCGCATCCTGCGGAGCCAGACGATCAAAGCTTCTCCGCCGTCGGATACGGGTGGCGGAGTCGTACGGATGACACTCGTCACTGCAACACTCCCAGTGGGGCTGGCTGTTCCTCGTCGAATCAGTCGTCAGCGGCTGCGGCCGGCCAGACCTGCCATGAACGACTTCCCACGGGGGCCGGGAAGGACGAACTGGCCCTTGAGGGTGAGCATGAAGCGTTCGAGTCCCGGAATCAGCATCTGGACGACGGTGACACCGCTGTCGAAGGTGTGCGTCACATGCCTGTAGGCCTCGAGTCCTCGTGCCTGCAGTGCCTCCATGAGCACCTTGAGGTGCGCCTCGGGTCCCTGGAGAGACTCCGGCTGGACGAAGGGAACCGCCTGCGCCCGGGAGAGGGCGTCGGTCAGGTCGAACTCGGCGCACGCGACCAGCGGCGGGTACTTTCGAACGAGCCGCGTGGAGGGGACGAGGGTCGTGCCCTCACGTGTGGCGACCTGGAAGATCTGGAGCAGTTCCGTCAGCGCGCGGTAGACGGAGTGTGCGGTGGAGACCGAGGCGCCAGTGCCCCGCCAGTAGGCACCGTCAGGGCCGGGGGCTACGTAGGCCAGGGTGACAGGGATGCCTATTTCGGTGGTCATGTCGATGAGATGGACTCGTTCACCGACAACTCCTTCCGCGTAGGCCAGCAGCTCCTGCAGGTCCGCTGGAAGGGTGTGCCCATCGATGGTCGACAGGGCCGGCTCAGGAGTGAGGAAGCTTCGTATGGCGAGCAGGGACAGGGAGTCCCGTTCGATCACCTCGTTGATGGCGTGCACGGTGGCTTCGGTGACATTGGCCCCGATCGCGCTTCCGTTGTTGCTGGCGTAACGGCCCACCGACCCGTAGTTGTAGTTGTCGCCCAGGCGGCGGCGCCGCCTCTCGGTCTTGCCCTCGGTCCACCAGACAGACGAGAGGAACAGGGGCACCTTGATGCTGCTGCCGTCGCGCAGGGCTTCGTATTCCAGGCATGACAGCGACGTGTTCTCGCCGTCCTTCAACAAAGCAACCGCTCCGTCCGTGGTGAGCACGGACTCGGCCGCTACCCGGTGAGCCGGTACGAGCGAGACCTTCTTCTCGTCGAAGAGGAAGCCATCGAGGAACTGGTGCTCGATAGCCTCATAGACGGATCCGACCCTGGCCATGAAGCCGTGGCCCTTGCCCGTGCCGGGGATTCCACCGAGCTGGTCCGCCCCACGCCGAAGTTCGCACCGGCATGCGCCCGGGTCCCCATCGAGCTTGGTGAAGTCCGAGGTGAGGCCCATTTCGTCGAGGGTTTCGTTCGCCTTCTTCCAAGCAACCTCAAGGCTGAACGATCGTTCCCCGGAAAATGCAGACCCGTAGGCTTCCATCGCCTTCTCCGTTTCTAGCGGTACTTGCGAACAAAAAGCCCGAAGGGTGGGCATGCACGCATGCCCACCCTTCGATGCTGCTAGCCCTGCTGGAGGCCGAGCTCTTCCAGGATCTGCTCCTCGGTGGCGGTCAGCTCAGCGTCACTGTCGGGCTTGATGCTGAGGTACATCTCGTAGAAACCCATTTTTTGCCTCCTGCTTTGTCGCGGAGACCGCATTCGAGAGTTCAGGCGAATCCACCTTTTCGATTACGGCCGCCCTCGATGAGGACTTGATCATCCTTTGTCGCAGATTCGACCCGGTCAACAGGGAAATCGAAAGTTCCGTCGATTCTCGCCAATATCGGTTCGCGGGAACCAGTTCGGCCAGCAAAGTGGCCCCCACCTGCAATGTTCCGTTCGCGGCGTGACGCAGGACACATGGATCTTCGGGCAGGCGTGTCCGCAAAGCGTCGAATGTATCTTTTTAGGTATGCCCGATATGGCCAGATCCGCACCATCAGGTAATGCTTGCGCAAAAACAGCCCTATTTGAGCCATTGTTCAAAAAGTGGGGATCGCGCACAGGGATGCCTGATGAGCAAGCAGGCCAGGGATATCACATCCACGAGCAATAGCGAAAAACCCGTCGGCCGTACGAGGATGAGTGAATGACCCAAGACCACACATCTGGCCCTGGACTCCTCCCGCGACGGATCGCCGATGCATACCTCGACGCCTTCACGCAGCTGGACCCGATTACTGGGAGCTTTTTCGGAGCACCGTCATCAGCAGGCCGGCTGCCCGATTACTCACCCGAGGGGTACCAGGCCTTAGCAGACCTCGCCCGTCAGACTCTGAGTCGGCTGACACAGGTAGAGGGATTGCCAGGTTCAGAAGCCTCGCAGGAGCGCCACTGCGCGCGTCTGCTCAGGGAGCGCATCACTGCCGGCCTCACCTTGCACGAAGCAGGCGAGGACCTGCGGGCCGCTAACAACTTCCGCTCGCCTGTGCGGGCCGTGATGGAGTCGTTCATGACGGCACCGCCCGAGACCCCGGCGGCTTGGGAAGCGGTCGCCCAGAAGATGAGAGCCGTGCCGGCCTCCCTGCACGGCTACCGCACGGCACTCGCCCATGGCCTCAGCCGCGGGCTACACGGCCAGCCCATGCAGGTGGGCCCCCTGCTCACCCAATTGCAGACCTGGATAGGCGACAACAACAGGAGCTGGTTCCAGACACAGGCAGCCGGCGGACCCTCAGCACTCCGGAGACAATTGGACCAGGCGGCGGATGTCGCCACGGCCGCATTGGTCGAGCTGCACAACTGGCTGCGCGACAGCTACGCCCCAGCAGTTGTCGGCGCTCCCGATGCGATCGGTCGGGAGCGCTACGCCCAAATGGCACGTTTCTTCACCGGCGCCGACGTCGATCTCGATGAGGCCTACGCGTACGGCTGGTCAGAGTTCCATCGCCTGCTGAGCGAGATGGAAGAACAGGCGCAGAAGATCCTCCCCGGGGCCAGAACCCCCTGGGAGGCCCTCGGGTGGGCAGACGAACACGGAGAAGCGATCCTGGGTGCCGAAGCGACCCGTCGGTGGCTGCAGCAACTGATGGACACCACCATTGACGACCTGGACGGGACCCACTTCGAGCTCTCCGAACCGATCAGGCGCGTGGAATCCTCACTCGCCCCGGAGGGCACAACCCCGTACTACACCCCGCCCTCCACGGCCCCCGAACGCCCAGGCCGAACCTGGCTGCCGGTCATGGGACGCACCCGTTTCCCTGTGCACAGCCTCGTTTCCACTTGGTACCACGAAGGGGTACCGGGCCATCACCTGCAACTGGCTGAGTTGGCCTACAGCTCAGTTCAGCACTCGCGCTACCAGACCACCCTCGGAAAGATCAGCGCAAACTCCGAGGGCTGGGCGCTTTACGCCGAACGTCTCATGGACGAGCTTGGCTACCTGACCGAGCCTGCACGCCGCCTCAGCTACTTGGATGCCCAGCTACTCCGGTCCATGCGGGTCATCGTGGACATCGGGATCCACCTCGAGCTCTCCATACCGAGAGATTCGCCTTTCCACCCCGGGGAACGGTGGACCCCCAGTTTGGCCCACCTCTTCCTGGCGTCGCACAGCGGGCAGCCCGACGTGTTCGTCAAGAACGAGATCAGCCGCTACCAGGGCATGCCCGGCCAGGCGATCGGCTACAAGTTGGGTGAGCGGGCTTGGCTCAAGGGCAGAGAGGCTGCCCGGCAGCTACACGGCGCCCAGTTCGAACTCAAGCGCTGGCACATGGCCGCTCTTGCGCAACCACCCCTGGGCCTGGACGACCTGACAGCGGAGCTGTCGCAACTGTAGGCATCAACCGTCGGATCCCGCATGCTACGCGTTCGTCGACGCGGAGCCGACAGCCATCAGCCTGCTGGTGTCGGCGTACTCCCGTTCGCTTGTACGCCAGCAACTGGATGCCTACCACCTGAACTTGGCCACTGCGGCCGGCTCCGCCGCCGTCCAACGGCCGCATCTGTCTCCACATGCCTTACTTGCCAGAAGCCATCACATGCCATGTGACCTTGGGAGTCTGTTTGACAACACTAGATAACGATCGCGGGCAGGACGTAGGGGCTGGTGTTCACGGACGAAGGGCCTCTCTGGCGCATGGCGCACGAGTCGCGCGCATGTCGCAGACCAGGATGGCCCGCGGTCTTCCCCCATCCCAGCCCTGGCGGTGCGGATCTCAGGTTTATCCGAAGTCCGCGACCGCCTTCTTGTTGGTTTCGCCCAACAAGTTGGGCTGTTGTGCCTGAAGGAGTTGGGCTTCCAGGTCGGCGATGCGTTTGTCGCCGAAGCGGAGGTTGGTGCGGGCTCCCTCAAGTCGTTCTTGGAGTGCGCGGTGCTCCTGTGTCACCTGCTGAATCCGGCGTTTGAGGGTGGTGTTCTCGGTGGCGAGGTGTTGGATGGACTCGCAGGGGACCATCTGATCGATGTCGCGGAGTTGGCCCATGAGCTCGCCGATCCGCTGTCTCTGGCTCAGGACCTCGTTCTGGGTTCGGGTGAGCTCGGCCTCGGCGTTCAGGGCCCGCTCGCGCCAGGACGCTTCGATCTGCTCGTGTTTTTCGCTGGTGCGCCGGTCGTGTCGGCTCTTGCTGTCAGTGACGGCCTGGTGGACGAGAGCGCGGGCGTCCGCGTTTTCGTAGAGGAAGGTCGCGGACACCTCCGCCCGCTCGGCGATCGCCCGCACTGCGAGCCGTCCGCGTTCGCGGCGGAGCTGACCGATCGCCTTCTCAACGCGGGTGATCTTGTCCTTGGCCTGTTGACGGCGGGCGGCGATGGCTGCCGCGGTCTGTCCGGGTCCGGAAGTCACTGCATCCCCTCGTCCTCGCCGCAGGAGGCGAAGGTCTGCAGGTGGCGGTCGGCAGTGGTCATGACAGGTCCTCGTTCTCGTCTGTGTCGTACTCGTCGTCGAAGTCGGTGTCGCGGTGGTCCTCGTGCTGGGCGAGGTGAGTGGCGCGGAAGGCGGTGGCCCACACGCGGCCGAAGTAGTCCTGGGGCCGTCGCAGATCGAGGGCGAGGGCATCGTCGAGAAGGCCCACGGCGGCGAGGGCCTTCTCGAGGCCGTCGATCGCGCGGGCGGTGGGCTCGAAGATCTGGTGGAGGTAGTCGGCGACCTTGGGGTCGGGGGCGCGTTCGGCGAGCATGCGCCACTGCTCGCGCTTGCGGTGCCAGTAGAGGAGGTCGGCGCCGGACATCACGAACTTCGCGCAGTTGTGGCAGTCCATCTGCCAGGGGCAGGCGCCGCCATCGACTACGGCCTGGAAGGTGCAGAAGCCGCCTTCGGCCGGGGTTGATTTGCGCGTGAGGTCGATCATGATCGCCTCGGCCTGCTCGCGGGTCATAGGGTCGCCACCGGACAAGATGACGCCGGGTTCCGGGGCACCAGGGCCGGTGACCCAGATCGCATTGAGCGCGTCCTCAAGCCGCTGGTCGGTGTTGGCGAGGTGGACGTAGTGCTCGGCCATGGCCTCGGAGACCTGACCGAGGTAGCGCCTGACGTGGCTGAGGTTCGCGCCGTTCTTGAGCAGGTTCGTGGCCAGGGAATGGCGAGCCTGATGGGCGACGCAGCGGCCGACGTCGAGCTCGTTGATCCACTGGCGGAACTCTGCGTTGAACCAGCCGTAACTCATGCCCTTGATGTGCCGACGGTTCATGGCCCGGCGGGGAAACAGCGCAATTTGCAGGCGTTCTTGAGCGGTGGGCGGCCGGCCCTCTCGCTCGATGAACCGTTCGATGGTCTTGGCTTGACGTCGTTCGAACCGCTCGTAGAGGCGCTCGGAGATGCGGATGGCCTGGTCGTAGTTGCCGACCTTGGTCGCGTCGTACCAGAACATGGGGAGACCTCCGAGGCGGCCGATGCACTCCAGCCGCACCTCCAGCACCTCGCGGCAGCGGCGGCCGGTGGTGACCAGGCCCTCCCAGATGTCTCTCAGGCCCCGATCATCGGGGTCCTTGCCCTCCAGCGCCTGTAGGTGCGTCTCGGCGGCGAGGGCCTTGGCGACGTCATCAGTGAACGGCCGGCGGCGGACCTTGGCTCTGGCGGCTCCGGGAGCGGCGAGGAGGAACGCGCGGTCCAGCCCGATCCTCTCCGAGTCGCCTGTCTCCAGGGCCGTGCGCAAGGTCCGGCGGATCCCGTTGAAGAACCCGATGACCATGCCCTTGCTGACCGGATCGTTCTCCCTACCGCCGCGGCGTCGGGACGCGGCCAGGGGCTGCTGTCCGTGCTGGGCCCGGTAGCGCTGATCGGCGACGAAGTCGATCATATGACGGCCTTCGAGGAGCCGGGGGTCATGGCCTCCGCCCGGCGCCCGGACTTCCAAAAACGCGCTGAGTTCCGCGCATCCGCGTCGTGTCAGGTCGAAGGGCTGGGTGCTGCGGGGTGGGTTGACCAGCAGGCGGTTCGCCATCTGGTCCCAGAGCAGATCTCTCAGCCAGCGCTGCGAGATGCAGGTCAGGTCGATCTGCCCGCTGTGACTGCTGAGGTTGACGCCGAAGTGCTCGGTCTCGAGGTAGCCGGCGTCCTTGGTGTCCTCGCGGGTGAAGTAGACGATCCGCAGCAGGCGGAGCATCGCCTTGCCGACCAGCCGTGGCGTCTGCCTCATGCCATCGAAGTCCAGGTCCGCGAGTGAGTTGACCTGCTGTTTGCGGCAGTCGTCCGCCAGGTACTGGATCCAGGGCAGGGGCCAGTGTCCGGCCTCGACCTTCACTTGGGTGTGCTGGAACATGCACCACTGGATTTCTGCCTTCACCAGCGGCCGCAGCCTCAGCAACGACACCTTGCCGTCCGTCCGGTTGACGGGGTTCGTCTCAAGGCACCATTTCCGGAACTCCAGCTCGTCGTCGTAGAGCACGGGCACCGGCTTGCCCCGGTTCGCCAGCCACCGACCCCACTGGATCGGCAGCCGGGCCCCGCCCGGTGAATCCTCCTTGCGGTACTGACGAACGTGCCGCATACACATCCCGATCGGGTTCTCCGCACGGTCCGGGCACGCCTCCACCTTGCAGTGGCCGAAGGGCGGAAACGGCTTCTCCGCCGCAAGCCACTCGTCGTAGTCCGGCTGTCCTTCGCCGTGCTTCTTCAGCCAGGCGAACTTCCGCGCCCCCCAACGGTCCGTATGCAGATAGCACAGCGGTGACGAGCCCGAGGCCGGGATCCCGGGACAGATCGTGCAGTCCTCGGGGTGATACCAGGACACCGGCTTCATCGGCTCGGCCGTGCGCATGAAGTCGGCGAGATTGCCGCCGGCCGCCCGGGCCGTGGACCACCCAGCATCATGAACGTTGCAGAGCGACCGGGACGGTTCTTGTGCGCGCTCGCACTGCGGGACCGCGCAGAGCCACCCGTAGGCGTCATGGTCCCCAGGGACGCGGATGATCTCCTGCCGGAACAGCCCGGCGTCGGACCCAGGCGCTTCCATCAGCGTGTGCAGCAGCTCCAGCCGGTCGCCAGTGGTCCGGCTCGGCTGGTCCCGGGCAACGAGGGGCAGCAGGTGGCGGACGGGCTCGTTCACTCCGGCTCACCCCATACCGACTTCAGTGCGGAGATGAACTCCGGGGAGTGCATATCGGGGTGCCCGTAGACCTCGTCGACAGTCTGCGCCGACGCCCAGTTGCCGGCCTCCTTGGCGACCAAGCTGTCGTTGTTCGTGACGTCGAGGATCTTCGATGTTGTGGTGTGCCGGAACGCGTGCGGCTTGATCCGGCCCGGAAGCTCGGCCCGCCTTCCGGCCCGCCGCAGCATCCCGCGGGCAGCATCCGCGGTCCACGGCTCACCGATCTGCAAGCCGGCGAGCTGGATCAGAAGCATGCCGTGCCCCGTGGCGTACTTCGCGTACTCCGTCGTCATGTACTTGAAGTAGGAGCTGACCATCGCCGGACTCACCCGGTAGATCTCGCCGCCCGTGATCACGCCGTCGACCAGGCGCCAGTCCTCCTTCTTCTTCGCCCTGGCCCCGTTGGGGTTGGCCTGTCGGTGGCAGACGTGGACGTGTGGACTCTTGCACTCACCGCAGTCGGCCTTCTCGCGTAGGTGCAGGTCGACCAGGTGCAGGCCGGCCAGGCCGCCGATCCGCAAGGTCGTGTCGGAAGGCCAGGTCACGACCATCTCATCCCGGGCGGTGTTCACCGACTCCATCAGCGCCGGCCTGGCGCCGTCCGGCAGCATCTTCGGATGACGGCGCCGCGTGCCCTGCCGCGGGGCCAGGGGGTTCGTCGGCACCGAGGTGATCGCATGCCCCAGGAAGGCCCTTCTGCGGTCCGCCTGGGTGGGCAGCCGGCCGACGTTCAGGGCCTCTCGCAGCTCGTCGTTGATGCCCCGTCTCACGCACTCGTGCAGGTAGAAGCCCTTCAGAATGGTCGCCGAGACCGACAGAGTCGACGTGCCGTACGGACGCTTCGGCGGCAACCGCCACGGTTGCCCGTACGGCATTGGCACTTGCGCACCCACCGCCCCCTGGTAACGGTGGAGATCCGTCAGCTTGGTCGTCTCCGTGGTCAGCCCTTCGCGGAGGCGCCATCGAAGGTGGTCGACGAGGTAGTAGGCATAGGTTTCCTGGGAGCCCGATCCCTCGTAGAGACGCAGGTAGCTCTCGGCTTCTTCGTCGACCGAGCAGTCCGGGCAGAGGATCGAGAACGCCCAGCCTCCGTCGGCCCGTCTGATCTTCTGACCCGCAGGTCGTCCAGCACCAACGTGCTCCGCACCAAGCTTCCTTCCGCTTCATCGCTTATAGGGCGAACGGAAGCAAACCGGTAGCTAAAGACCTACGTGACGCGGCCGAACTGCGTCTCAACGAGCGACACGGACTCGCCCTTGGCAGTCGCTAAAGCATTGGATGAGGGCATGAACGCAACCGCTTCCGTCTCCGCCCGCCCGGTGCAGTCCCCCTCGCCGACGGACCGCACCCGGCTCTGGGCCGCCGTGGCCGCCCTCCTGTTCGTACCGGCGGCCGTGGCGACCGGCATCCTGACGCTGGCCTCGGAGCGGGCCTCCCGGTGTGTGACCTACGGCGAGCAGTGCGCCCCGGGACTGCCCGGCTGGCTGTTCGGGTGGAGCGCCGGCCTCGGTGCGATGGCGCTCCTCGCCGCACTGGCCGCGCCGGCCGTAAGGGTGCGCCGGGCCGCGCTCGCGGTGCAGATCTTCGCCGGGGCCACCGCGCTGGTGGTCATCCTCAGCCACGCGTGATCCGGCCGGAACGGAGGGAGCGCGCCGCCCCGCTCGCGCTCCGGCCCGGCGGCCTACCGAAGAAGGACGGACCGGGCGGATCGCCTTGGAGCTGTCCACATTCGCCGACCGCGGGCGGAGATCGGGACACAGCGAGGCGGGAGGCATGCCACTGGCCGCTGATTGGATCTCGCTCCGGAATGACGCGTCGGTGAGAGTGCTGGTCTGATCGTTGCCGTACTCAAGGGAGTTGTCGTGCAGGTAGCAGTGGTCACCTTCGACGGGTTCAACGAACTCGACAGCTTCATCGCTTCCGCGCTGATCAACCGGTGCCGCAAGGACGGCTTGGAAGCCTTCATTACGACCCCGACACCCCGGGTCACATCGATGAACGGGGTCGAAGTGACCGGGCAGCGCCCCATGGAGTTCACGACCGAAGCCGACGTCGTGCTGATCGGCAGCGGGGTGAGAACACGCGACGCGGTCGCCGACGACCGGCTGATCTCCAGGCTGTCGCTCGACCCCGCGCGCCAGCTGATCGGCTCACAGTGCTCCGGCGCGCTGGTACTGGCCCGGCTCGGGCTGCTGGACGGCATGCCGGCCTGTACGGACAGGACCAGCCGGCCCTTCGTCGAAGCCTGCGACGTCACCGTGCTGGACGCCCCGTTCCACGCCGAGGGGAACATCGCCACGGCAGGCGGCTGCTTGGCGTCCCAGTACCTCGCCACATGGGTGATCACCCGCGTGCTCGGGGAGAAGGCCGCGCGCGACGTACTCGACTACGTGGCGCCGGTCGGCGAGAACCAGGAGACCGTCGAGCGCGCCCTGCGTGCGGTCCACGCGAGCGAGGCCGCACTGCACTGACCCCCCGACAACAGCCTGGCGCCCGACCTCCGGCTTACTGACTGCCGACGAGCGCGTTGATCTCTGTTTGACGACGGCACATACGTTGGCCGTGTGCAGGGCGGTGTGCATAGGGTCGACGGCATGGCGACACGACTTGTTCAAATTGCGATGAACGCCCGCGATGAATCGGCGCTCGGCCGGTTCTGGGCGGAAGCGCTCGGCTGGGGCATCGACAGCGAGGCACCCGGCGTGACCAACCTCGAACCCGTGGGCCTCGTCTATCCCGACCCCGCCACCGTCTGCGTCGACGTCCTTCGCGTCCCGGAACCCAAGACGGTGAAGAACCGTGTGCACATCGACCTTGCCACCACCTCTGCGGCCCATCAGGCAGAGCTGGTCGCGCGCCTCCGGGCTCTCGGCGCGACGCCCGCCGACGTGGGCCAGGGCGACGTCCCGTGGACGGTCCTGGCCGACCCGGAAGGCAACGAGTTCTGCGTGCTGGAGCCGCGATCGATCTACCGGGACACCGGGCCGATGGCCGCGGTGGTGGTCGACTGCGCGGATCCGCGCGCCATGGCACGGTTCTGGGGCGAGGCGATGGACTGGACCCTGCACGAGGTGACCGACGATCATGCGGTGCTGCGATCCGCCAAGGGTGTCGGCCCGTATCTGGAGTTCCTCCGCACACCCGACACGAAGACCGTGAAGAACCGCATCCATCTCGACCTCCGCCCGTACCCGGATGACGACCAAGCGGCCGAGGCGGCCAGGCTCCGGGCTCTCGGCGCCACCGACATCGACCTCGGCCAGGGCGACGTGCCGTGGACGGTCCTCGCCGACCCGGAGGGCAACGAGTTCTGCATCCTCACCCCGCGCTGACACGAGCATGCGCGACACCCCGGCACATCAGCACAAGGAGCGCCCGCTCAGGTGCTCAACTCGCCAACTGAAGCGCTCATATGTACGGGTTCCAGCTGTCCGGTGTCGGCTGCGGTGCCGGCACGCTGTGTCAGCGCGCCACGGCAACCGAGTCGATGGTGCCGTGCCAGGTCCTGCGGTAACCCTCGCGGAGAGGGCCGCCGACGAGGTCGAGCACCTTCGACGCTGCATTGATCAGTGCTGCGGGGTCGCCTGACCTGCACAAGCGGTGGTGTCCTTCGAGAAGGGCGGCTCCGCGTTGTGGGTCGGCTTCCAACAGGCGGCGGGGCAGCCACTTCCCGCCGCCGATCCACGCGTGATGGTGGTCGCAGAGCAGATCGGCGGCGGCATTGACCACGTACCCGGCCACGGCCAGACGCTCGATGGGGTCGCTCGCGTCAGTGAGGTCGTCCAGGGCGTCCGTCAGACCGTAGCGTTTCGTATCGACGGTCTCCGCTTCCAGTGCAGGCGGACCTTGACGAAGGTCCGTTTCGGCCAGGGCGCGAGCCCGCCCGGCCTCGCCATGGGAATCGACCAGAACGAGACCGGAGGCGTACATGTTCTGAAGGACTGCCCGCCGTGCGGCGACGTCTGCGGCGAAGAGCTCCAGGAGACCGGTACGGGTGTGGACGAAGAGTTCGACGACACGTTCCTCGAACCGGATCGTCTCCCGGCAGGTCACGCCACCGTCCTCGATGAGCACCGCGATGTCCAGGTCACTGCCGGCAGTGGCTCGTCCGGTAGCCGTGGAGCCGGCGAGGACCACGGAAAGCGCATCGGGAAAGCGGCTGCGGACGAGACGTCGCGCCTGGTCGACGGGGTCTGCATGCATGAGGTGCAGAGTGCCAGGATCCTTGATCAGAGACGAGCGGATTCCGCACGGTGCGATCCGAGCGACTCGATTCGCCCTCTGGTGAAGTGCGGATCGGTCTCAGCAGCGGGCGAGTGTGCCGCTCTTCAGGGTGGATTTGTCGCCGACCAGCCATCCTTCGGTACTCGTGCCCTCGATACGGGAGTAGATCCACTTGTTGCCATGGGCATTGGTGACGTAGCAGTGGTAGTAGACCTTCACGCCGGACTTGACCGCGGTCACATGGGAGCATTCCGCGTACGGGCCGGTGTAGAGGTGGGTTTCCTGGGCCGCGTACCCGTAGCCGTCGCTGCGGTTCGAGTGGGCCCAACCGGTGCACGCCGTCGACACCGGGACGGGCTCCTTCACCGGGGAGCCGGTCGTTGCCTTCGGCGAGCCGGACGGTTTCGTGGCCGAGCCGCCGTTACCGGGCGTTGGCGTGGGACCCGTCTGCCGGTCCTGGTCCTTCTTCGAGGGGGTGGCGGACGTCCGGTCTCCGGGGGAGGCCGGACGTCGGACATGTCACCGTCGGCGGCGCTGCTCGCCGTCGGAAGCGCCGTGCCCGACCTGCCGCCGCCCGCGTCGCCCCGCGTGTCCATCAGGGCGTAGGCGACTCCGCCGCAGGTGAGGACGGTGGCGGCCGCCACCGCGACGACGGTACGGGTGCGGCGGCCCCGCGTCCGGACGGCCGTGGCACTGGTCTCGGAACGGCTGCCGTGACCGTCGGGTATGCCGGGGGCCGTGCCCGGCGCGGCACCCGGCTGCGGAGGGGCGGCGTAGGCGCCGGTCGGCGTGTAGGAGGCGACGGGCTGGGGGCGGGCTGGGAGAACGGCGCGGCGGGGGGACCGAAGGCCGGCGGAGGGACGGGCTGCGGGGCCGGTGCCGGCGCGGGGTCCGCCGTCCTGACCCCGGCAACCGCCTCCAGCATTTCGCGCGCCCGCCCGGCGTCGGGGCGCTGCAGCGGGTCCTTGGCCATGAGCGCCTGCAGCACCGGGGTGAGCGGTCCGGCGCTCCGGGGCTCCGGCAGCGGTTCGCCGACGATCGCCGCCAGCGTGGACCACACCGACGCACGGCGGAAGGGCGAAGAGCCCTCCACGGCCGCGTACAGCGTCATGCCGAGCGCCCAGATGTCCGACGCGGCACCCGGTTCCCCGCCCTGTGCGCGTTCCGGCGGCAGATAGTCGAGGGAGCCGACGATCTGACCGCTCTGGGTCAGCTTGGCCAGGGCCTCGTCGCCGGCGGTCTCCATGCTGGCGATGCCGAAGTCGGTGAGTACGACCCGGCCGCTGCGCTCGAGCAGTACGTTGCCGGGCTTGACGTCCCGGTGGAGGACCCCGGCCCGGTGTGCCGCGTCGAGCGCGTCCATCAGCTTGGCGCCGATCGCGGCCGCTTCACGCGGGTCCAGTGGGCCGCGCTCCTCCAGCACGTCGTCGAGGGAGGGCCCGTCGACCAGCTCCATGACGATGACCGACAGCCCCTGCTCCTCGACCACGTCGTGCACGGTGACCACACCGCTGTGCCGGATACGGGCGGCGGCCTGCGCCTCCCGCTGCATCCTGACCCGTAGATCGGCCAGTTCGGCCGTGGAGGCGTCGGTGTAGGCCCGCAGGACCTTGACGGCGACCTCGCGGTTCAGCAGCTGGTCCACCGCCCGGGCGACCACACCCATGCCACCGCGCCCGATCATCGCGGTCACGAGGTACCGCCCGCCCAGAGCCTTGCCGACCAGCTCCGCGCCGTTCGCCCCCGTCACTCGTCACGCTCCGTTTCGTCGCACTGTTGAAGATCCGCGGGAACCAGCGTAGGGGTACCCGTGCGGGCGCGTTCGCACGGCCCAGCCCTCGGCGCGCGGGTGCACCTTTCAAAGCCTGCGATCATCCAGACATCTGACGTGAGATCAGGAGATTCGTGCGATTCCCCCGGCGGCCCGCCCCTCCGGCGGGAGCCGGCCCGGCCGGGGCCGCTGTACGAAGCGGACGTCGACCTCACCGGACCGCTCGCGGACCGGACCGCGCACCTGTCTGTTGTCCGCGATGCTGCCTGCGTGCTGTGCGATGGCGGCGTGTCCGCCGAGACGGTCGCCACCGGCTCGGGACGAACCACCCAAGGCCCTGGCTCTCCCTCCCCCCGCTCAGCCGGCTCCGGCCGAGGCCGCGGGGCGTGGACGGTGACGGCGTCGCGAGGGAGCGCGTGGTGGTGATGACGGGCAGGCATCGCCGTGTCGGTGGCAGCGTTGGTGGGGACGGCACTCTGCCGGCGGGGTGCGGCCTTTCGGGTGGCGGGGTCCTTCCAGAGTGACCAGTACCTGCAAGGATGCACGGCGCTCGTCGGGTCTTCCCTTGCTGGCGGTGTCGCTGGACGGCTCGGTCATGGCCGTGGTCGCGAACGTTCGGCGTGAGATCCGGTACGGGCCGGGAGGAGCGGAGGTCCGCAGCGGTACCAAGCATTTTCCGGCGGGTGGCAAGGTGTGGCTGGTCACGCCGTGTTGGGATCTCGGCTTTGGCGAGGCTCTTGCGGTGGGCAGGCATCGGGGCTCGCCTCGCCTGGTTGGGGTGGTCACTCGGGTGGTTCACCTGGAGAACTTCCGTGTGCGCGGTCTACAGCCCGGATCTGTGCCGAAGGCTGGAGGCAGATCCGGGGACGGGGCTCTGGTTGGCGCGGGAGGACGCCGTACAGGCTGTGAGCTGGTCGACCGGCAAGGACCTCTACGGCTCTGTTGCCGGCCGGGACAGCGAAGCGGGCCCCTGAGCCACCTGGCCGCCAAGGCGCCCAGACGCATGCAACCGTTGACACTGCGGCAAGTAGTCGGCACCTGATGCGCGCGATGCCGCACGGGGGCGCTGGTGGGCCGGCCCGGCCGAAGCTGCCGTCCCCGCCCACGTGCAACAGACCGCGCTCACCAGGACCGCGGAACGGCCGCGGAACTTTTGTTCAAGACAAGAGCCTGCGATGTCGGCGAGCCTGGAGGCATGCCCAGAGACGACGCGGGGGACGTGCCCCCGGAGCGCACTGCTCACGACCGCTGGGAGGTCGCCCGCCTCCTGGGCGGAACCTCTCTCGACGGCGTACGGATGGCCGGGTTCCGCGACCTCATGGGCAGCGGGCTGGACATGCGGGTGCTGCCGCAGCCCGCCGTGATCGTCGTCATCGGGCTCGGAGCCGGCCCGGTCACGGTGGAGAGCGCCTCCGGGCACCGGCCGCTGAGGGGTCTCGTCGCCTCCATGTCGCCAGGTCCGGCCCGTATCCGCGGCGAGGGCGTCGAATGCGTCGAGGTGGCGTTGTCACCCCGGGCCGCCTACGCCCTGCTGGGCGCTTCCCCGCTCGAACTGGACGGCTCCATCACCGGACTCGAAGACCTCTGGGGGCGGCACGCTCGGCTGCTGCGCGAGCAGTTGGCCGACACCGCATCCTGGCAGGAACGCCTCGCGCTCACGGACGGATTCCTCAGACGGAGGGCCGCCGGAGCCCCGCCCATGGCGGCCGAGGTCGCCGCCGCCTGGGACGCCATCGTGGCCGGCCGCGGCCGAGTGCGGGTCGGCGACCTTGCCGCGTCCTGCGGATGGAGCCGCAAGCGGCTCCGGGCCAGGTTCAGCTCCCAGGTCGGCCTGACCCCCAAGCGCGCCGCCATGCTGGTCCGCTTCGACCACGCCGCCCGGGCGCTCCTCGCCGGCGAGCGTGCCGGCGACGTTGCCGTGGCGTGTGGATATGCCGACCAGCCCCATCTTCACCGCGACGTCCAGGCCCTCGCCGGGTGCACGCCCGGTGCACTGGCCGGCCTGAACGCGTCCACCGAACCCTGACTGTCCGTATCCAGACCGATCGGTGATCGGTCGACCCGAAGGAAGGAAGCAAGGCCTGTGATGAACACCGAGGTCCGAGCAGCACAGACGGCGGCAGGCCGGGAGCTCGTCGTCCGGCTCGCGTTCGGGAGCATGGCCGCGTACACCCTGCGCGCGGCGGTCCGCCTGGAGGTCGTCGAACTGATCGGCGACGGACCGCGCACAGCTGCCGAGGTGGCCGTCGGAGCCGAAACCGCGCACCAGCCCATGGCACGCCTGCTCCGTGCCCTGACCGCCCTCGGCCTGCTCACGGAAGACGCCCCCGACACGTTCTCGGTTACCCCGGCGGGCGCGCTCCTCGGCTCCGGCCACCCCGACTCCCTCGCGTCGTTCGTCCGCATGTTCACCGATCCGGCGATCGTGCGCGCCTGGGAGCACCTGGAGAGCAGCGTCCGTACGGGGGAGACCGCGTTCGATTCCGTCTTCGGTACGGACTTCTTCAGCCATCTCGCCCGGCACCCCGAGCTCTCCACGGACTTCAACGCGGCAATGAGCCAGGTCGCCTCCGAGACCGCCGCCGTCCTGCCGCGAGCGTTCGACTTCAGCCGGTTCGCCTCGGTCACGGATGTCGGTGGAGGCAGCGGCACCCTCCTGGCCGCCGTCCTCGAAGCGCACCCGAGTCTCGCCGGCGTGGTCTTCGATACTGCCGACGGCCTCGCAGAGGCTGCGAAGACACTGACGCGGTACGGACTGGAGGAGCGCTGCTCCCTCACGGCCGGGGACTTCTTCCAGTCGGTCCCGCAGGGCTCGGACGTGTACCTCGTGAAGAGCATCCTGCACGACTGGACGGACGCCCAGGCGGTCACGATCCTGCGCCACTGCCGCCAGGTGCTGCCGCCCGGTGGCGTCGTTCTGATCGTGGAGCCCGTACTTCCCGAGGTCGTCCGCGCGGAGGGCGAGGTCACCTACCTGAGCGACCTCAACATGATGGTGAACGTCGGCGGCAGGGAACGCTCCCGCGCGGACTTCGAGGAGGTGTGCCGCCGGGCGGCCCTGCGCGTCACGTCGGTCACCCCGCTCGCGGAGGCCGCTCCGTATTGCCTGATCGAGGCCGTGGCCGACTGACCACAGACCGCGCGCCGAGCACCGGCGGTGACGGCGGCGGGGCGGGGGAGGGGGTGGTGGTGATGACGGCGATGTCTGTCAGGCGATCAGCTCGTAGAGGCTACGGGCCGTCAGCCACAGGCCGGCGAGCAGGGAGAGCGCGACGATCAGCTGCTCCTGGTGTTCCTCCAGCCAGCTCCGCAAGGCGTTCAACCGGGCGTTCGCACGCGCGGGCGCCCAGAACGCGTACATCTCCATGACGACGAGGCTGAGCGTGGCCAGCAGGCAGTAGCCGGCCAGTGCGAGCCAGTCGGCGAGGGTGGAGAGGTCCGCGTCGACGGCGGTCGCGGCGCCGGCGCCGACCAGCGCCCAGGGCTGCAGCAGCCATGCCAGCGCGGCTGCCGTGCCCGGGGAGGCGCCGTCGATCCGAGCGGCCCAGCGCGGTGGGCCGTGCGGGCGGGGCGGCCGCCGGCGCCGGTGCGCGCCGTACAGCACCAGTGCCACGCCGATGACGAGCTTCGCGGTGATCGCGGCGGTCGAGGGCACGCTGTGACGGGCCGGCGGCTGACCACCGGTCAGCAGCATCACACAGGCGATCACCGCGATCAGGTTGGCCAGCCACGACAACAGGAACGCCAGGCCCTGGCGAACGCCGCGCCGTGAGGAGAGCAGCAGGATGAAGGCACTGTTGTGCAAAGGACCCAGGGTGACGGCCGTACCGATCACAACCAGGTCGAGGACCATCGGTTCAGCCGCTCCCGGGTGCAAGGGCCGGTCTGCCGTCTGTGGACGGACGGGACCGGTCGGCAGAGTCAGCTGGCGCTGCTGCGGTGTCGCATCCTGACTTTGCAGGCGGCTGCCCGTCCGGTCAAGCAGGCCACGCCGCATCCGATGGTGCTGCCCGGACCGCCGGACACGCGCGTGGGGTCCACCGACGTGCTGGGGACGTGCCCCTACAGTTCGGACCGTGAATGATCCGGAAGCACAGTTCCTGACCGCCGTGCGCACCGTGCTGCAGGAGGCCGGATTCGCCCCCACCGCGGTGGGCGCCGAGGGCGTCCACGTGATCCAGCACGCCCGCGGCGCGATGGTCGGCTGGATGCCCGAGGAGATCCAGCGCCTGCGGGTGCGGCGTCGCGGCGCCCGTCGCACCCGCACCGACACGCGGATCGAGCTGCCCGGGCTGCGCCACGCCTTCGGACTCGCCCTGGCAGCGGCCTTCCGTAACGCCGGTTTCATGGTCGAGGACCGCGGCGATGAATGGCTCCTCGTCGTCAACCCTGCTCACCAGCCCGAACTCTGAATCCGCGCCCGGCCGTCGAATCGGGCTCGCCCGCGCTGGTCGGGGCGCTCCTGGACAACAGCATCCGGGGACCGGCCCGCGAGTCTCGGCCTTCCCGGACGCCGGGCCGACGTCGGGAGCGGGACGACATGACAGGACCCGGCCGGGTGACTACGGCCCCGGCCGGGTCCTGCGTGCGTGGGGTGTTACGGCGGTACGGGTCAGAGCTCTTCGTCGCGCATCTCGTCCTCGCGGCGCTCGCGGCTCATCTCGTCCTCGCGGTGCCGCTCGAGCTCTTCCGGGCTCTTGCCCCGGGCGCTCTCCCGGGCGGTACCGGGGTGGAGGGGGTCCTGGCCCGGGCGGTGCAAGTGCTCCGGCTCGCTGCCCTTGCCGGGCTCCTGGCGCTTGTCCTGCGTACCGCCCATGACGGCGACTCCTCTGGTGGCGCGTGGGACTGGGGGTTCCTCAGATCAGGCTGACACGAAACGTGACATATCGCACCATTTGTGTCACGGAATGTGGTGGGCGGGTGATGCCGGGTCGGTGGGCGGCCGGGTCGGCGGGTGGCCGGCGGGCCTGCCCCCGACGATGGGCGGTGTACCCATCCGCTGACGCCGTCAGGAGCCTGCCCCATGCTGGAACGCACGCTGAAGAAGGACCGCACCGAGGTCACCTTCGTCCTCCCCGCGGACGTTCCGCCGGGCCCGGTCAGCGTGGTGGGTGACTTCAACGACTGGCAGCCCGGCGTCCACACCCTCAAGGCGCGCAAGGACGGCAAGCGCGCGGTCACGGTCGCACTGCCCATGAAGAGCGTCCACTCGTTCCGGTACCTGGCGGCCGGCGACTACTGGTTCAACGAAGAAACGGCCGGGGACCAGGACGGCCCCAACAGCCGCCTGCACACCTGACCGTCAACGACCAGGACCAGGACCAGGGCCCGGCGCCGGGAAGGCCGGCGCCGGCGGTGCACCGCCGTTACTGGAGCGGTGCGCCGGCCGGGTGGCTGGTGCTCACCCGGCGAGTCGAGCCCCTCGGCCGGCGGCCATGGTCGGGAGCGGGCGCCAACTCGCGGGAACGTTACGCATGACCAGGGCGCAGTCCAGGGTCGCACTGCCCGGCGGGAAGCGGTCCGGGTCGTCGAAGAAGGACGACGCGGCGGAGCGAACCCGGCCGGCTTCCACGTGCCAGGCGTCGGTGTGCAGTTCCATGCCGTCCAGGTGGCGGCCGGACCCGGTCTCCGAGTAACCCTTCGCCCCCTCCTGGAAGAAGCGGGAGGCCTCGGCGAGACCGGCGAACAGCTCGCTGCCCCGCAGCTCGTCGGACGGCTCGACGGTGACGTCCACCCGGGTGTCGCCGTCCCGCGTCGCGAAGGCGACACGAACCCGGCCGGGTGTCTCGTGCACCTCGAAATCGGCGCGGCCGTGTTCGCCGGGGAAGACACGGCCGCCGGCCCAGACGTTGAGCCGCGACGCGGTATCGCGACGAGGGATGTAGACGCCGGTCTCGACGCCGTCCGGCCCGTCCCATTCGACGGCGATCCGATGCGCCGCGTTCTCGCTCCGCAGTCCGAAGGCCCTGGGGGCCCGGACCGGCCGGACGCTTCCCAGCCGCAGGAGGCAGATGCCCGCGACCGCGTGGCCGTTCACCAGTTGCGGGCGCAGCGGCTCCGGAAGCAGGCGTGCCGCGGCATCCGGGGCGACCCGGTAGTTCACCAGAAGCCGTCGTTCGACGACGCTGGACAGGCGCGGTTGCCTCATGATTCCTCACTCTGCGCCCCGGGGCGCCATTTGGTGTGGCGCAGGACGATCTGCTCGGGGCAGACGGCGCTGAGGAACCGGCCGACGCAGGTCGCCAGGCGGTCCTCGGCCAGCGTGTAGAGGATCCGGTTGCCGTCCCGGCGCTCGGTGACCAGCCCCGCGCCCTTGAGCACGCCGAGATGCCGCGAAATGGACGGCGCGCTGATCGCGAACCTGCTCGCGATCTCGCCTGCCGCGAGCTCGCCGCCTCTGAGGTCCTCGAGGATCTGCCGCCTCGTCGGATCGGCGAGCGCACGGAAGGCCCCTGCCTCGTCCTGAGCTTCTGTCATGACAGATATTTAGCGCATTAGCTAAAGACCTATCAATGGGCGTCCGGCGCTGCTGGACCCGCTCGGGCAGGCCCGGGCCATCGGCCTGGCCCGTGCATCACCCGGGGGTGGACTTTCGGCAGTGCCGCGGGCCGGGCGAGTTCCGTAGGGTCGCGGGCGTGAGATCAATGATCATCAAGACCCGGGTGCCGGAACCGGTCGTGTCCGCGGGGCTGTTCGTCGGAGCGGTCGCCGCCGTCGGGGCGAGCGCGACCGGCCCGTGGTGGGGCCTTCCGGCGGCGGCCTGCGCCTTTCTCGCCGGGCGAGGGCCGGGTCGCGGCAGGAGCGCCGCCGTGGCCCTCGCCCTCGTGCTCGCGGCCGCCGTACCGGCCGTGCTCCTCGTGCCCGTGTGGCTGGGGTGGGCGAGCCGTTACGTGCTCATGCTGTTCGCGGCGGTGATGCTTCCGTGGTTCGCGGGCCGCTTCCTGCGCCAGTACCGCGAACTGGTGCGCGCCGGATGGGAGCGCGCCGCGCGGCTGGAGCGGGAACAGCGGCTGCTCGCCGAACAGGCCCGGCTGCGCGAACGGACCAGGATCGCGCAGGACATGCACGACCTCCTCGGCCACGAACTCAGCCTCATCGCCCTGTCGGCCGGCGCGCTGAAGCTCGCCCCGGGCCTCCCCGAGGCCCACCGCGCAGCCGCCCAGGACATCCGGGCCAGGGCGGGAGCGGCCGTGGAGCGGCTCGGCGAGGTGATCGGCGTCCTGCGCGAGCCCTCGGACCCTGCGCCGGAGCCCGGATCCGGCCCGGCACCGGGACTCGCGGGGATCGAGGGCCTGGTCGAGCGGGCGGCCGCGGCGGGACTCGACGTCCGGCTGCGTGTGACGGGCGAAGCGGAGCCGGCCGAGCCGGCGCACACCGGCGACCGGGCCCTGCACCGCGTGGTCCAGGAGGCGCTGACGAACGTGGCCAAGCACGCGCCGGCCGACCGGATCACCGTCGTCCTGCACCGTACGGAGGGACGGACCGAGGCCGCGGTGACGAACACTCCGGTCGGACCGCCGTCCTCAGGCCGTTCCGCGGCGTCGGCCCGACCGGCGGCCCCCTCCCCGGCCCGACCGGCAGCACCTTCCCTCGGCCTCATCGGCCTCGACGAACGGGTCCGGCTGGCCGGCGGGTCCTTCGCCGCGGGCCCCGAGGGCGACGGCTTCGCCGTGCGCGCCGTGCTCCCGCACCGGCCCGGCGCCGCCCCGCCGCAGCCCGCCGGCGTACTGCCTCCGGAGCACCGCAGCGCCCGCCGCAGACTGCGCCGTACCGCCGCAGCGGCCGTGTTGGTGCCCTTGTGCACCGCGGCCCTGCTCATCCTCGGGGTACGGGCCTGGGACACCGTCACCGCGCGGCAGGCCGTGCTGGCCCCGCAGGACCACGCCCGGCTGCGCCTCGGGCAGCCCCGCGACGAGGTGGCGCCATACCTGCCGCAGCGGCAGACCACCCGTCGGCCGGCCGTCCCGACCCCCGAACCACCCGACGCCGCCTGCGAGTTCTACGTACAGACCGCCGACCCCTTCGACGACCGCTCGGGGGACATCTACCGCCTCTGCTTCCGGGCCGGCCGCCTGGTTTCCACCGACACCTTCACCGGGAGGGAAGTCCGATGATCCGGATCCTGATAGCCGACGACGAACCGATGATCCGCGCGGGTGTCCGCGCCGTCCTCGCCACCGACCCCGGCATCACGGTCGTCGCCGAGGCGGCCGACGGACACGAGGCGGTACGGCTCGCACAGAGCCACCGTCCGGACGTGGCCGTGCTGGACATCCGGATGCCGGGGACGGACGGCATCGAGGCCGCCGCCGAGATACGCAGGACCGTACCTGCGACGGGAGTCGTGATGCTGACGACCTTCGGCGAGGACGCGTACATCCTGCGCGCGCTGGGCGAAGGCGCCACCGGCTTCCTGATCAAGTCAGGTGAGCCGGAGGAACTGGTGGCCGGGGTACGGGCGGTCGCCGAAGGCGCCGCCTACCTGTCACCGAAGGTCGCGGCCCGGGTCGTCGCCCATCTCGCGGCCGACGGCGCGAGTGCCCGGGCGGCCCGCCGCGCCACCGCCCGCGCCCGGGTCGACGCCCTGACCCGGCGCGAACGGGACGTGCTCGGCCTCCTCGGCAGCGGGCTGTCCAACGGGCAGATCGCGCGCCGCCTGCACCTGGCCGAAGGGACGGTGAAGGCCCACGTCAGCTCGATCCTCGCGCGCCTCGGCGTCGACAACAGGGCCGCCGCGGCGGTGGTCGCGTACGAGGCGGGGGCCGCGACGGGGGCCGGGGCGGGTGACGGGGCCGGGGCGGCGTCCGGTGAGGAGCGCTGACACCAGACGTCCGGCGACGGGCAGCAGGAGGATCCGGACGGTCAGCACCGTGGTCGCGCCGAGCGCCGCGCCCGCGAGGACGTCGTGCGGGTAGTGCACCCCCGCCAGCACCCGCAGCAGGGCGGCGGCCGCGGCCACCGGCAGGGCCGCAGCGGCGAGCCGGGGCCGTACGAGGCTCACGCCGACCGCCAGCGCGACGGCGAGGGTGGCGTGATTGCTCGGGAACGACCAGTCCCCGGCGGCGGGGCACGCCGCGACCGCCGGCGCCCCGGCCAGGGCCCGGCACGGCCGTTCCTCGTCCACGACGAGTTTCAGTGCCTCACTGAGCGCGTAGGAGGCCATGGTCCCCGCGGCGGCCAGGCCGAGGCCGGCCAGGCCCGGCACGTCACGGCGCCGCAGGGCGCTCCACCCCGTCCAGGCCAGCAGCAGGCCCAGGAGCAGCAGGGTGCCCTCGCTCGCCGCCTCCAGCACCTGTCCGGCCCAGCTCGGCCAGTCGTCCGCAACGCTCCGGGCGATCGACCGGTAGGCCGTGGCCGAGGCCCCCTCCGTGACCTGGACCGGCTCGTTCGTGCCCAGTGCGCCGTCGGGCGCCGCCCGGACGAGGGCCGCGGCGCCCGCACCGGCCGTCACGGTGGCGAGTGCCGGCCGTCGGACCCATCCGTATCGGGTGTTCGATTCCATGGGGCCCGACCGTAGGAATCCGCGGACCCCTCCCACCCCGGCCGAACGGCCGCCCCGGACCCCGACGAAGGTCCGGGTTGCGGTCCTCCGCGTCGTGCCGGGTGGACCCGGACCGACCGCTCCGGGCGCTGACCGGCAGGTTCGGGGGCACGATGAGAGTAGCCGCGCGCCTTGCACCGCCCGGGGCGGGCGGTGGCGGGCGGCGTCGGGCCGACGATGCCGGAAGGAGCGTCGCCGATGAGTGCGATCGACGGGTCGGGGACCGGTGGGATCAGGCCCGGTATGACCGGGGTCTCCCCGCCGAGCGGGTTGCTCGACGTACTGAACGTCGCGGCGGTCGTCCTCGACGCCGAAGGGCGGGTCGCACTGTGGAGCCCGCAGGCCGAGCAGCTGTTCGGGTGGACGGCGGCGGAGGCCCTCGGCCGCCCGGCCGCCGCGCTGCTGGCCGCCAAGGAGCACGTGGGCCTGGTCACGGAGCTGTTCGCGCGTGTCATGGGCGGCGCCGGGGACTGGGCGGGAGCCTTCCCGGTACGGCGCAGGGACGGCACCACGCGACTGGTCGAGTTCCGCAACATGCGGCTGCTCGACGAGCACGGGGACATGTACGCCCTGGGCATCGCCACCGACCGTACGAGGCTGCGCCAGCTGGAGCGGGACCTCGCCCTCTCGGCGCGGCTGGTGGCCCAGTCGCCCATCGGGCTCGCGGTCCTGGACACCGAACTGCGGTACGTACTCGTCAACCCGACGCTGGAGCGGATCAACGGGCTGCCCGCGGAGGAGCACATAGGCCGCGGCGTCCGGGAGGCCCTGGCCTTCCTCGACGACACGGAGGCCGCCGAGTCGGCCATGCGCCAGGTCCTGGCCACCGGAAGGCCGCTGCTCGAACAGTTCACGGCCGGCCGTGCCCACGGCGGGGAGCGCACCGAACACGCCTGGTCGGTGTCGTACTACCGGCTGGAGGACGCCACCGGCCGGGTCCTGGGCCTGGCCACCTCCGTGGTCGACGTCACGCAGAGTCACCAGGCGGCCCTCGAGATCGCGCGCAGCCGCCGCCGACTCGCCCTCATCGCGGACGCCACCGTGCGCATCGGCACCACCCTCGACCTCGACCAGACCGCCCGCGAGCTCGCCGACGTCGTCGTGCCCGAGCTCGCGGACATCGCCGCCGTCGACATCCTCGACTCCGTACTCGAAGGCCGGCCGACCCTGAGGTCCTCCGCCCACGAGCCCGCGGTGTTCCGCGCCCTGGCCCTCGCCGCCGCCTACCCCAGCGACGCCGTCCGGGCCGCCGACCCGCCGGGGGACATCGCCCGCTACGCCGCCGACCGGCTCGTCACCCAGTCCGTCACGACCGGCCACCCGGTCCTGGTCGCCCACGTACAGGCCCGGGACATCTCCCGCATCGCCCGCGACAGCACCGCCGCCAACCTGCTCACCCGCGCGGGCCTGCGCTCGTACCTGGCCGTGCCGCTCATCGCCCGCGGCGAGGTGCTCGGCGCCCTCGACCTCAAACGCACGCGCAACCCGCTGCCGTTCAACGACGACGACATCGTGCTCGCCGGCGAACTCGCCGCCCGCGCCGCCGTCTGCATCGACAACGCCCGCTGGTACCGCAACGCCCACCACACCGCCCTCGCCCTCCAGCACCACCTCCTCCCGCACCACCCGCCGCCCACCCCCGGCCTGGAGGTCGCCTACCGGTACCGGCCCGCCGCGGCCAGCAGCGAGATCGGCGGCGACTGGTTCGACGCCATCGCCGGACCGGACGACACCACCGTCCTCGTGGTCGGCGACGTCATGGGCAGCGGCATCAACGCCGCCGCCAGCATGGGACAACTGCGCACCGCGACCCGCACCCTCGCGGAACTCGCCCTCGACCCGCCGCAGGTGCTCCAGCAGCTGGACCGCACCACCGCCGCGCTGGAGGAGACCATCGCCACGTGCGTCTACGTCGTCTACGACCCGCACGCCGCCCAGTGCCGGGTCGCCGTCGCCGGGCACCTGCCGCCCGTCCTCATCCGCTCGGGCCACAGCCCCCGACTGCTCGACCTGCCCACCGGCGCCCCGCTCGGTGTGGGCGGCATCCCCTTCGAGTCGACCGCCATCGCCATGGACCCCGGTGACCAATTGGTCCTCTACACGGACGGCCTGGTCGAGACCCGTGACCAGCCCATCGACGAACGCCTCGACCTCCTGCTGACCCTGCTCGCCGACACCGGGCGCCCGCTGGAGGAGACCTGCGACCGCCTCCTGGACTCCCTGCGCCGCACGGACGACCACGACGACGTCGCCCTGGTCATCGCCCGCGCGAGGCCGCTGCCGCCGGCCGAGGCGTAGGGGCCCTGTCCGGGGCCGGACCCGCCCCGGCGGCTGTTATCGTCCGAGGTATGCCCGAGCTCATAGCCCCCTCCTCCCGCCTGCACGCCTCCTGGCTCGCCGCACAGCAGGAATGGGGACCCGAGGCCCACATGGACGGCGCCGGGCTCGGCTCCGACGACGACGTGGACACCCCGGAGGGCTTCGCGGCCTGGGTGGAGCGGCTGGGCCGGTACGCGGACCGCACGGCGCCGGTCGACCACGGCCGGGTCCACGCCACGTACTGGTGGATCGCCGAGGGCGACACCTACCTGGGTGCGATCGACCTGCGGCACTACCTGAACGGCTTCCTCCTCGACGCGGGCGGCCACATCGGCTACAGCATCAGGCCCTCGGCCCGTCGCCGGGGCCTGGCCACCTGGGCCCTGGCCGCCGTCCTGCACGAGGCCCGCGTGCTGGGGATGGACCGGGTCCTGGTGACCTGCGACCCGGACAACGTGGCGTCGATCCGGACGATCGAGGGCAACAACGGGGTACTGGAGGACGTCCGCGAAACGCTGATCGGACCCAAGCGCCGCTACTGGATCGACCTCTAGCACACCGCCGGCCCGCGACGCGGGCGCCGGCGACCGCGCACCATCGGCCGTCGACCGGGCGTCTGCGACCGCGGGCCCGCCACCGACGATTCCCGTGTCGCTCCACCCCCACACGGCCGGGGTGGGCCGATAGTGGTCCCGTGAGCGACAGGCCGGAGGGACCCGGGCAGGACGGCGCCGAGGACGGTACCGCCTGGTCCGGACGTGCCGGGGCGCAGGCGTTCGCGGCGGTGGACGCCGCCACGGACTGGCTGCTCGGCTACCCGTTCGTCTTCCGCGCCCTGTCCCGCCGGATCGGCGCCGGCCAGGTCCTGGTGGACTACGGATGCGGCCCGGGCAAGGTGGCCGACCGGGCGGCCCGACGCCTCGGGGCACGGGTCCTCGGCGTGGACACCTCCCCGGAGATGCTGGCGCTGGCCCGCGGCTCCGCGACCGCGGTGGACGGGTTCCACCTGGTCGAGGACGGACGGGTGACCGAACTGCCGGACGGCTGCGCCGACGCCGCGATGTGCAATCACGTGCTGGCGTCGCTGCCGACCCGGGAGGCGCTGCTCGGCGTGTTCACCGAGATCCGCCGCCTGCTGCGGCCGGGCGCCCCGTTCGTGCTGCTGACCACCGACCCCGCCTGCAGCGGCATCGAGTACGCCTCGCTGCGGATCGGCTGCCCGGGCGAGGTGTACGGGCCGGGCGACGAGCTGACCGTACGGCTGCGCCGCACGGACGGATCCTGGCAGGAGGTACGCAACCACGCGTGGCCCGTCGGCCTCCTCCCGGCCCTGCTGGAGCGCGCGGGCTTCCGGGACGCCGCCCAGCACCGGCCCACCGTGGCCGAGGCCATGTCCGTGGCCGACCCGGACTTCGCGGCCGGCCGCCCGTGGTCGGCGGAGCGGGCGAGACCACCCTTGGTGATCACGACGGCCTCGGCCGCCTGAAGCGCGGTGCTAGTGTCGCGCCATGTCGTCCAAGGCCGAAATAGACGTGGTGACCGCCGAGTTCTTCGGCGCCTTCGACAACCGGGGCGGCAGGACCGCCGATCTGGACCGGATCCGTCGGCTGGTGCTGCCGGGCGGCGTGATCACCATGACCGGCCCGCAGTTCACGGTCTACACCGTGGACACGTTCATCGAGCCGCGCCGGCGCCTGCTGGCCGAGGGCCGGCTGGTCGAGTTCTCCGAGTGGGAGACCTCCGAACGCACCGAGATCGTGGGCGACATCGCCTCGCGGTTCGGCGAGTACCGAAAGTCCGGGGTCCTGGACGGCGAGCCGTTCGAGGGTGGTGGGACAAAGACCATCCAGTTCGTCCGCACCTCGGAGGGCTGGCGGATCGCCGCCTTCGCCTGGTACGACCGGCCCTGATCGGAGGCGTCCGGTCCGTCCCCGGGGCGAGGCCGTCGGGTGTACCGAAGGCCACCTTCGTGGGACGCCCCCGGCACCGGGTGGTCGGTGCTTCCACACGGTTCCCCTGGAGGTCCCTGTGACCACGATCCCGGTCGCCCGGTCGCCCGGTCGCCCGGTCCCCGCGCGCCGCGGCTGTGGCCCTCATCCGGCAGGGCCCGGAAGCGGACGCCTTCCGCCGCCAGGCCGCCTGACCCTCTCGGCGACCCACCTGGAGGCCTGCGAGGGCGCCCGCTGACAGGAGCGGGGCCGGTGGAATCGAGAGTCCGGCGGCGTCGGCCGCGGATGCCATGGCGATGCCAAGTCGGCGCCAAGGTCCTGGTGTCAGCATGGTGTTCACCACGGAGCCGGCTGTACGGGCGACCGCCGCCCGACCGTACCCGGTGCCGGCCGCGGCCACCGCCGCGTCGGTCCGGCTCCCACCCCTGCGCCGAGGAGACACCCCGGCATGGCCCTCATCTGCGGTCACGACGCCCCCGCCTACGGTCTGCCGCTGTGCGAGCACATCCGGAACGCGACCGCGGAACCGCTCGACCACTACCTCCACTACACCGGCCGGGGCCTGGAGCGGCAGCGTGTCTGCGGCATCTGCCGCCACGAACCCGCCGACGAGAAGGCCTCCACCACCGAGGCCGCCACCGTCGCGGCCGTGTGCGAGGACTGCTTCGACGCGACCGAGGGCAGCCTGCTCGGCGTCTTCGGACACCCCGGGACGATCGACGAGTCCCGGCCCGTGCGCGGCATCGTGGAGACCACCGCGCTGCCCGACGAGGCCGGGAAGGTGCTGGACATCGCGCCCACGAACGACGGGATCGTGCTGCTGTGCGAGGACGGACGGATCCTGCGCCGGCACATCGAATCGGGGCGCTGCACCGAAGTCGCCCGCAGCACGATCACCGTGCCGGCCGATGCCGAGCCCTGGTGCGGCCGTACCCAGACCCTCCGGCTGCACGCCTCACGTGACGGCGCCTTCGCCGCCGTCGTCATCGACTACGGCCGCACCGGTGAGGTCATCGACCTGTCCACCGGCGCCGTCACCCTCCCGCTGGAGAACGACGGCTACCACAGCGACACGGTGCCCTTCTCCCTCGCCTTCACCGAGCACGCGGGTCGCGTCGTCGTCCTGCACCGCCGGCAGTGGAGCCTCATCGAGGCCACGGACCCGGCGACGGGCGCCCAAGTGGCCTGTATGCCGACGGGCGACGACGGCTCCGCGCCCTGGGCGGGCCACTTCCACGGAGCTCTGTATCCCAGCCCGGCAGGCAGCAGGTGCGCGTCGGACGCCTGGGTGTGGCACCCCAGCGGCCGGCCCGTCGCCTGGAACCTGGACCAGTGGCTCACCGAGGGCGAACGCGCCTGGACCGAGGACATCGACTGGGCCGGCCTGCCGGGCTGCGCGTACTACTGGGACCGCTCGCTCGTCCGGCTCGACGAGGACCGCCTTGTCCTGGAGGGGTTGGGCGACGTCGAGGAGGAACTGGTGCCCGGGGCCCGCGTCTTCGACCTCGGCCGCCGGGGCCCGGACGGCCCCGGTGGATCGGCGGAGCCCGTCGAAACCGTGACCTTCGCCGGGCCCCGGGGCCGCTTCTTCGCCGCGGACGGGCTGCTGTTCTCCTCCTCGGAATCCGGGTTCGAGATCTGGAACCCTGCCACGGGCGCCCGCCTCGGCACCCTCGCCGGGTTCCGCCCCACGCACCACGATCCCATCCGCGGCGAACTGATCGAACTGTCCGCCATCGGGCTGCGCCGCTGGCGGACCGCCGACGCCACAGCCTGACGCGCCGTCCCCGGCCGGGGCCCGCCACCGCCGTCCTTTCGTTCACCGTCGTACGGCGACTGCGGGCGCGACCGCGGACAGGGCCGACGCCTCCTATTCGTGCGGGGTGCAGCAGCCGTCGCGCAGCATCTGGTCCAGCACCGCGCCCCAGTCGGCCGGATCCGGGTCCGGGGCCGACGGCTCGGCGGACCGGGTGAAGGCGCCTTCCAGGGCGGGACGTTCACGGACGGTTCCGCCGCGCACGGTCGCCCGTACGCGGACCAGGTCGTCGAAGTCCGTGAAGGGGTCGCCGTCGACCAGGGTGAGGTCGGCGATCCGGCCGGGCTCGACCGTGCCGAGCCGGTCCGCGACGCCGAACACCCGGGCCGGGGTCCGGGTCGCCGTCGTCAGGGCCTCCGCGGGCGTCAGGCCGTACCGGTGCAGGGCCCGGAGAGCGAGGTGGAGATGGAGGCCCACCGGGGTGAGCGGCGCGTCGGTGCCCAGCGCCACCCGCCCGCCCCCCTCGATGACGCGCCGGTAGACACCCACCTCCCGCTCCAGCGCGGCGCTCTGCTCCGCACTCGGCGGGGCGGCGGCCGCGGCCCGGACGGCCGCCACATCCCACGGCGGCATCAGGGAGGTCACCCGGGCATCGTCGGCGAGCGCCGGATCGGCGCCGATCAGCGGGAGGGCCGTGAAGGGGGTCGCGATGAGATCGAAACCGCCGAGCGTGTAGACCTCCAGGGTGTCCTGGTACGTGTACCCCCGCGGGGTCGCGCCGTGCCCGTACTCGGCGCGCTCGGTCGCCACCAGGTGCGTGGTCAGGTCCTGGCCGGACCGGATACCGGGGGCGCACAGATGGGAGCCCGCCAGGACGCCGAGCCGCTCGTGCGCGAAGCGGGCCGCCTCGGCCATGTACGGGTACGGCGCCCGTACGTACGTCTTGACGAAGTCCCAGTCCAGTGCGGCGGCCCGGGCCAGCGAGCGCGCGAAACCCGCATCCGTGCGATGGGCACGGCCCATGCTGTAGGCGACCCGCGAACCGTCCAGGAGCTCCCCGCCCGCCAGCAGCCGGGGCGCGGCGAGCCGCCCGGCGCGGATGTCCTCGCGAAGCCGGGCCTGTTCATAGGCGGAACCGCCGAGCGACACCACGGTCGTGACCCCGTACGCGAGGTGCAGCGCGCCCTGACGCGCCCCGTAGGTGTAGGGGTATGGATGCACGTGCGCGTCCCACAGTCCGGGCAGGACCGTGCCGGTGGAGGCGTCCACGGTGCGGGCGGCGCGGCGGCCCGGCCGGTGCGGCTCGACGGCGGTGATCCGCCCGCCGCTGATCAGGACGTCGACGTCGGCGCGGGGCGGGGATCCGGTGGCGTCCCACAGGAGTCCGGCGTGCACGACGGTGTCGACGGGCGCGGGGCGCCGGTAGGTCAGCGAGACGGGCACGCTCCGGGGCGCCCCGGACGGTGCGCCGACGCCGTCCAGGGTGAGCAGACGCAGCCGGGCACAGGACTGGTAGAGCAGGGTGCGGGAATCGGCGGACCACGAGGGGTGGTCGGCGGGTTCGTCGGTCAGCCGGCGTGCCGGGCCGGTCGGGTTCCCGTCGGCGTCGACGGGAAGCAGCCACAGGGCCGACTCGCTGACGCAGGCCAGGAAGCGGCCGTCGGGGGACCAGACCGGCCCGGAGGCGTAGCGGTCGGCGAGCGAGGCGTGCGGGGCAAGCGCGTGGAGCCGGGCGACGCCGGTGGTGGCGTCGACGATCCGGATCACGTTGTAGCCCTCGCGGAAGCGTCGGCTGAGCCGGTTGCGGTCGCACAGCGCGAGGTGGCGGCCGTCGGGCGACCAACTGGGCGGGCCGGGCAGACCGCCGCCGCCGAGGGCCGCGACGAGCGGGGTCTCAGTGCCGGTCGCGAGGTCACGTACGAGGAGCCGGCCGGCGAGGTCGAGCGCCGCGAGTCGCCCGCCGTCCGGCGACAGCACCCCGTAGACGCGGCCGCCGGGGGCGAGGACGCTCTCGCGGCCGCTGTCGAGTTCCCGGCGGCGTACGGTGTTCAGTCCGTCGCGGTCGTCGGTGTAGACCAGGGCGCGGCCGTCGGGGCTCCACACGGGCCCCTGGACGTAGGCCGTGTCGGGGGCCTGGACGATCCTGCGGGGCGCGCCGCCGGTGACGGGGGCGACCCACAGCGCGTTCAGCGCGGCGAAGGCGACGCTGCGGCCGTCGGGAGAGAGGGCCGGCAGGTGGATGCCCCGGACCGGAAGGCTTCGTTCGGCCTCCAGCACGTACTCCTTGACCCGGTAGCGCGGGCGGGGCACTTCGAGGGTGGCGTTCAGGGGGATCTCGCGCATGTCACGGATCCCACGGATCTCGCGGCCGTCGCCGTCGCCGTCTCCGCTGCCGTCGGCGCCGTCCCGGTGGGGGCGGACCGTCCGGAAGCGACCGTCGAGGGTGATCAGCAGCCGATCGTCGCCGATCCAGCGCGGGGGAGCCGGCGCGAGATCACCGTCGAGGGGGACCGGGCGGCCGTCGACGTACAGCGCGAGGTGCTCGGCCTTGCGGGGGCCGGGGGCGGCGGACAGCCAGGCGGTCCGTCCGGACGGGGAGAGGGCCGGGCTCAGCAGCCTGCCGGCGGTGACGGTGTGCTCGATCCGCACCGTCCCGTCGGCGCCCGGCCCGGCGGCCACGGAGGCGATGGTCCGGGCGGTCAGGGTGTCCCCGGTGGGCGTGCCGCGTACGAACAGCACGCGCGAGCCGTCCGGCGACCAGACCGGGTCGAAGTCCTCCCACTCCCCGTCCTGGCCGGAACCGTCCTGCCCGGGCAGGCCCGTCAGCCGGCGCGGGATGCCGCCCGTGACGGTGACGGTCCAGATCCGGTACGGGCTTCCGGCGACCGGATCACCACCGCGTTCGGAACAGAAGGCGATGCTGCGGCCGTCGGGCGACCAGGCGGGCGCGCGGTGGTCGAAGGGGCCGTCGGTGAGCGGGCGCAGACCGGTGCCGTCCGCGTTCATCACCCAGATGTGGAAGGCGCCCCCGCGGTAGGCGCTCATCGCCACCCGGAGGCCGTCGGGGGAGAGCACCGGCCGGCCGGGTTCGAGGTCGGGCGGGGTGAGCGGCATCGCGGGCGCGCCGTCCGGGGGCAGCGCCCAGAGCAGGCCCTGTACCTCGGCGACGACCCGGTCCCCGACGGCGGTGGCCGACCCGTTGGTGGCCCGGGTGAGGCGCAGCCGTACCAGGTCCGCGGCGGCGGCGCCCGGCGAGCCCGCGGCGGTCGCCGCAGTCGCCCCGGCCGTCGCGGACGGGCGGCCGAGCAGCGCCGTCAGGGCCCCCACCGAGGCCGCCCGCAGAACAGTCCTTCGCGCAACCCGCATCCCGACCACTCGTCCCGTCCGTTGCCGACTGTCCCGTATGTCCCGTCAATGACCGAACGATCAAGACCCCGGCCGGGCAACGGCACCGCACGGGTCGGGAGGGGAAAAGGGGTTGACCCGGTGGGCCGTCGACGGTCGGATGGCGGTCCATGAGCACCGCACAGATGCACCCCGGCGCGCACCCCGTCGACGAGGATCTCGTACGCCGTCTGATCGCCGGGCAGTTCCCGCGGTGGGCAGCGCTGGCCGTGGAGCGGATCCCGTCCGGCGGCACGGTCAACTGCATGTACCGGCTGGGCGACGCCATGGTCGTACGGCTGCCGATGCTGGCGGGCGGGGCCGAGGACGTGTCCATGGAGCAGGAGTGGCTGCCCCGCCTCGCGCCCCGGCTGCCCACGGCCGTCCCCGAGGTGCTCGGGGCCGGGGAGCCCGCGCACGGGTATCCGTGGGCGTGGTCGGTGTACCGGTGGCTGCCGGGGGAGAACCCGCGGGCCGGGGAGCTGGCCGAGCCCGAGGCGCTGGCCGCGGACCTGGCCGGGTTCGTGGCGGCGATGCGGTGCGTCAGGTTGCCGGGGGCGCCGCGGGCCTACCGGGGCGGGCCGCCGGCCTCGCTGGACGCCTCGACGCGGGCGGCCATCGGGCAACTGCGGGGGATCCCGCAGGAGGGCGTCGACTGCGATGCGGTGACCGCGGTGTGGGAGGACGCGCTGCGCGCGCCCGCTCCGGACGGGCCGCCGGTGTGGCTGCACGCCGATCTGATGCCGGGCAACCTGCTGGTCAGTGGGGGCAGGCTGAGCTCGGTCATCGACTTCGGGTGCATGGGGGTGGGCGATCCGGCCTGCGATCTGTTCCCGGCGTGGAACCTGCTGCCGGCCGGCGCGAGGACCGTTTTCCGCGAGGTGCTCGGCGTGGACGACGCGACCTGGCGCCGCGGACGGGGGCGGACGCTCTCGCAGGCGGTGATCGCGCTGCCCTACTACCGGACGACGAACCCGGCGATGGCGGACAACGCCCGGCACGTGATCAGGGCGGTGCTCGAAGAGGACTGACCGGCCGCCCGCAGTGGCTCGGCGGGGGCACGCCCGGGGCGGCGCCCCCGCCGGCCGGCCGGGGAGGGCGGCGCCCCCGCCGGCCGGCCGGGGACCGCTCAGGAACTGGCCGCGGACGTGCAGGCCGAGCTGCCCCCGCAGAAAGTGACGTCCCAGTGGTTGCTCTCCCGGGCGTAGACGTTTCCGGCGGCGGACCGGTAACGGGCGGCGCCGTCACCGCGGTTGGCGATCCGGGTGAAGCTGCCGGTGACGTAGTTGCTGACGCAGCCGGTCGGGCTGAAGTCGATCTTGTAGCCGTTCCAGTGGCTGTAGGTGCCCGAGGCGTGCCCCACCTCGGTCCCGCCCGTGATCGTGAGGGTGCAGTTGCTCGCCCTGCGCAGGGTGATGACATCGCTGATGCTCGCGGCGTTGACCTGCTCCAGCGAGGTGCAGGTGGCGTTGTTCCGGTTGGTGCAACCGCCGCTGGAGGACAGGCCGATGCCGCCCGTCGCGTTCAGCTTGCTCACGGCCGACGAGTGGCTGAGCTTCGCCGGGGCGGCGTGGGCGGTGCCGGGCACGAGCAGGGCGACGAGGGTCGCGGTGGTACCGACGAGGCTGGTGGCGAGGGTGCTGCGGACTCGGCTGCGCATGAGGTCTTCCCCTTGTCCGGATCGGTGTGCTGGCAACACCCAGTTCAGCAGCCGCAGTCGGTCCTGCCCAGGCCGAACAGGACACCTGTCCGGTGCAGGACAGGCGCCGGTTCCGGACCGCGGAGGGGTTCAGTGGCCGGCGGGAAGCCAGCCGATCCTGATGGCGGCGAGAGCCAGGGTGAACCGGTTGCTCGCTCCGGTTCGTTGGGTCAGGGACTCCACCTGGCGGCGCACGGAGCGCTCGCTGAGGTTCAGCCGACGGGCGATCGCCCCGTCCTTGGCCCCGCCGGCCATCAGCACCAGTACCTGCCGCTGGACCGGAGACAGCGGAGGCGGGCTGCCGCACGGGGTGTCGGATCCGGCCGCCGCCGTTGACCGTGCGCACAGCAGGTCGATCTGTTCCAGCAGGGCGTTCTGCTCGGCCAGCAGCCGGTGGTGCGCCTCGATCAGCCGCTCCCGATCCGCCAGCAGGTCGTGGTAGAGCCGCAGCACCGGCGGGGTGCGCCCGCCGGCACCGGCCGGCGCAGCGCCCAGCATCGCCCCCACGCGGCTCGGCAGGACGGGCTGTAGCGCAGCTCCATGGCACCCATCGGGTCGCGGGACTCGGCGACCGTACGGGCGTCGTTCTGGCAGGTGGTGCCGGCCGGGTTCTTGCCGTTGCACGCCGATCCGACGCAACTCGGAGCAGCCGCGGCGGCCGACGCGGTGGGCGCGGCCAGCAGCCCGGTGGCCAGCAGGGCGCCGGCGCTCAACGAGGCGGCGATGATTCGAGCCTTCATGACATGCCTTTCGGAAGGAGGAACGGGCACGCCGGAAGCATCGGTCCCGCCCTGGCGGCGGAGGAAGGCGGAAGGGGTGGGAGCAAGGCAAGATCCGGAAGAGACGGCCTAGCCGCCCGCACGGGGCCGACGTACGGGACGCGGGTGCGGGACCCGGCCGGTCCGGGCAGGGCGATGGCCCCGGCCGGATTCCCCCCGGCCGGGGCCATCATCGGACGGGCACGCTCCCGCGCGCCGACGCGATCACCAGAGCACGGGCAGGCGCTCCGGCAGGCGCTTCATGAAGCGGGTGCGCCACACCAGCTGGTCGACCGGCACGGCGAGTGCGAGGTTGGGCATCTTCTCCAGCAGCACCTCGATGGCGATCTCGGTGTGCCGCTTGCCGAGGGCGGTGGCGGGGCAGTAGTGCTGCCCGCCGCCGAAGGAGAGGTGCGTGCCGGCGTTCGGCCGGTCGATGTCCGCGACGTGCGGGTCGGGGTACACGTCCGGGTCGGTGTTGGCGGCCTCGACCAGGACGAGCATGAGCTCGCCCTTCTTCACCTCGACGTCGCCCAGGGTGAGGTCTTCCAGGGCGAGTCGGGGCAGGCCGTCGGCGATCGACAGGTTGATGCGCAGGAGTTCGTCCACGGCGGCCGGGATCTTCTCCGGCTCCTTGCGCAGCCGCTCCCACATCTCCGGGTGCTGGAGGAGCGAGACGATCGCCATGGTCAGGAAGCCCATGGTGGAGATGACCCCCGCGCCGAACAGCGTGACGCCCACGGTGGCGAGCATCTCGTCCGTCAGGTGGTCGTAGGCGGGGTCCTTGCGCAGGGCGGCGAGCTCGGCGATGAGACCGGTGGTGGCCGGGTCGTCGAGGCGCTCCACCATGTAGGCGATGTCCCGGTCCCAGTTGAGCTTGGCGCCGGTGACGGGGCACGCCGAGTTCATGAACGCGATGTCGAGGCTGGCGGCCAGGCGCGGCGCGTCGGCCTCGGGAATGCCGAGGATGCGGCAGTGGAGGTTCTCGGCGTACGGGTTGGTGAACCCGCCGCGCAGATCGACCGGTGCCCCGTGGCTCAGCAGGCTGTCGACCAGGGTGATGGCCTGGGCGCGCATCCAGTCGGTGAGGCCGTCGGTCTTGGGGTTGATCGCCTTCAGGACGGCCTTTCGCAGTCCCGCGCCGGTGATGTTGCCCATGTTGTTGACGACCTCGGGCGGGATCGTCAGCGCGTACTGGCGGGGCACACCGGGTGCCGAGGTGTCCTTCAGGCTGAACCTGGGATCCTCGAGGACCTGCTTGGCCAGCGGATAGGAGGAGACGAGCCAGGCTTCGTCCCCGGCTATCGTGCGGACCCGCTTCACCGGTTCGCCGCGCAGCTCCTCGATCTCGGGCGGGAGCCGGTCGCCGCGTGCGGAGAACGGGAAGTCGAGAAGGGTGTCAGTGGACATCGGGAACTCCTTCGGCGGGGGTGATGATCGCGTGGCCCTGGTTGCGCGAGGCGCGCAGACCCGAGCCGCGTGAGTAGAGCAGTTCCGCCATGGGCAGGAGCTGGTGGTAGCAGTTGAGGGAGGACGGCACGCCGAGGATGGCCGGCGTGTCGAGGAAGAGCGGTGCTTCGGCGCAGACGTACTCCAGGCAGACGTCGCGCTGCCGGGTGGTGGCTGCCTCGCCGCCCAGCACCTTGGAGGAAAGGAACACGTCGACCAGGGAGTTGCAGGTCTCGCGGAACTCCGGGTCGATGTCGAGCAGGTTGGTCAGGTGGTTGTGGAGCGTGCGGTACGCCGGGATGTCGGTGAGGGACGACATCGGGCGGGCACGGAGGCGCGCGCCGGTGGGGTCGGCTTCGGCGGCGGCGTTGTTGACCTTGGCGCGGACACCGCGCAGGTTCTTCACCGCCTTGCGTCGGGCTTCGTCCTCGCCGTATCCGAGGGCCTCGTACATTTCGGCCACGTGCAGGTCGGTGTAGATGAGGTCGACCTGCTCGAAGTTGCGCATGCCCCAATGGGCGAGGTCAATGACACGTTGGGCCGAGAAGTAACTGTTCCCCGGAGAAATTCCTATCACGGCATGATCGCCTTCGGTGCTGATCACCTGGCAATGCGGGGTGTACGGCCGGACTGTGAAGACTTCGGTTGCTGTCGTCAACAGGGGTCGGGTCCTTTGCGCCGCAAGTCCCATGGGGCCCTGTGCCCCGGGTGTGGCGGCGACGTGATGGAAAGTTACCCGAACTGTGTGCGACCTTCCATGTCTTCTGTGTAATAACTCACCTGTCGGACAACACGGTTGACCGGGGCATCTTTCGGGGAGGTCGATCGGGCCCCGGCCGGGGGCCGGCGGCCGCGTTTTGTCGCCTGTTTCCCGGAAAAGGGCGCCTCTCCGCAATCGGTCGGCCGACCGGAATTGATCGCGCCCATTCCGCGGGGAGGGGGCGAGGAAGAGTGGCCGCGGTCGTCAATCGGTCTTGGGCACGACCGGCTTGTGGCCGGGGTACACGTGATCGGGCGTCACGATGCCGGTGACCGCCTCACCGAACAGCGTGCTCGGCTCCTGTCCCTTGTACTGGCTGTCGGTGTTGAGGAGGATCACCATCGTCGCGTCGGCCGCCGGCAGGTAGACGGGCAGCACCTCGTACCCGGGGATCGAGCCGTTGTGGCCGATCCAGCCCTGGACGTCGAAGATGCCCAGCCCGTAGCCGGCCCCCGGAATGTCCATCGGCGTGGTCTTCAGGCGCTCGGCCTGGGTCGCCGGCTTCAGCAACGTGCCGACGGCGAGGGTGCGGGCCCAACTGCGCAGGTCCTGGAGGTCGGAGATCATCGCCCCGGCGGCCCAGGCCCAGGAGGGATTCCAGTGCGTCGAGTCCTCGACCTTGCCCGAGGCCGTCTGGTTCGTGTAGCCGTGCGCGTACGGAGCCGGGATGGCCGCGTTCGTGGGGAAGACCGTACTGCGCAGCCCGGCCGGTTTCACCACGTCCCCGGCGATGACCTCGTGCAGCGGCCGGCCGGTGATCTTCTCCACCACCAGACCGAGCAGGATCAGGTTGGTGTTGCTGTAGTCGAACTTCGCCCCCGGCTCGAACAGGACGGGGTGCCGGAAGGAGTAGTCGAGCAACTGCCTCGGCGACATGGGCTGTTGGGGATTCTTCTCGAGCCGCGTGATGAAGTCGCCGTCCATGCTGTAGTTGAACAGCCCGCTGCGCATCCCCGCGAGTTGGCGCAGGGTGATGCGGTCACCGTTCGGAACCCCGGAGATGTAGTCGCCGATGTGGTCGTCCAGGCCGACCTTTCCCTGGTCGACGAGCTGGAGCAGGGCGGTCACGGTGAACGTCTTGGTCTCGCTGCCGATGCGCACGTGGAGGTCGGGCGTCATGGGCGCCCCGGTCGCCTTGTCGGCCACGCCGAAGGACCGGACGTAGCTCCCCTTGCCGGGGGCCCACAGGCCGACCGTCACGCCCGGCACCTGCGCCTCGCGCATGACCTGACGCACGGCCGCGTCGAGTTGCGCCGCGACCGCGGGTGTGATCCGCCGGAACACCGTGTCGGTGTCCGGGGACGGGGTGGAGGTGGGGGCCGGCGTCGGGGTCGGGGCGGCGGATACGGGGGCGGAGCGCCCCGGGACGGGCGCCGCGTGGACGGATCCCGCGACCGCCGGGGCTATGAGGATCCCTGTCGCGGCAGCAGCCGCGCAGGCCCGGCGCAGCCGGATGTGGGTTGGCTTCACCGCATGGTCTCCTGCCGTCCGAGGACCCCGGGCAACACCATCAGCGTAGAGCCGGGCCACCCGGGTCGCGAGGTGAGCCCTGGTGGGCCGTGGTGTGCCGTGAGGGCGAGCCGTGCTCACGAGCCGTGCTCACGAGCCGTGCTCACGAGCCGTGCTCACGAGCCGTGCTCACGAGCTGGGCCGGCGCGCCGTGCACAGCCGGACGGCTCAGGCGGGCGGGAGAGCCCGCAGGCGTCCCTCCGCGACGAGGGCGACGCCGCCTCCGACGCGTACCGAGTGGATGTTCCGGCCGTCCCCGTCGGCGCTGACGGTCATCTCGCCGGTCCGCCCGGTGAAGCGGCCCTGGCGGAGCAGGCCCGCCTCCCCGGCGCCGATCCGGCCGTGGCTGCGCAGGTAGGCGGCCGCGCAGCCCGCACCGCTGCCGGTGGCCACGTCCTCCAGAACCCCGTCGTTGTTCCAGTGCCGCCCCTCCATGGCCGCGCTGTCCAGCAGGTACGCGTACTCGGCGCCCAGGCGGGCCAGGGGCTCGTCCAGCGGCGCGCTGACGCGGGCGCGGGCGAGTGCGTCACCGCGTACGGGGAGCACCAGGTAGCGCAGGCCCGTGGAGACCACCTCCGGCGGCAGGCCGGCATCCAGATCGCCCGGTTCGAGGGCGAACAGGGCGGCCAGTCCGTCCGGGTCCGGGCGGCCGAGGAAGGCGGCGGCGCCCTGGTCGAGGAGGCTCGCGTACCGCCCCGGGCCGCGGCGGTCGGTGGTGACCTCGACCGAACGGGCCGGCAGGTGCAGGGTCCAGGCCGCGTGGTCCGCGGCGCCGTGGAGGGCGTGCAGCACCGCGGCTGCGCCGAGAAGGGGGTGCCCGGCGAAGTCCAGTTCCCCCGCGAGGTCGAAGACCCGCGCCCGCCGGGTGTGCGGCCCGGACATGCCGTCGCCCAGGAGGAAGACCGACTCGAAGTGCCGCAGTTCCCGGGTGATGGCGAGCATCTGGGCGCCGGTCAGCGCATCGGCGTCCGGGAACACCGCGAGGCTGTTGCCGTTGAAGGGGCGGTCGGTGAACACGTCGACATGGTGGTAGCGCATGGCGGCGACGCTACCGGGGCGCCGGCGCGGATCAGTGACCGAAGTGACCGAAGCGACCGGACTGACCGAGGGGCGGTTCGAAGCAACCGCTGTCCTTGAACGGGCCCTTCGGGTGCGACGCCCGGGCCCGCATCCGGACACGTGCGGGTGCCCGTCGGTCGCAGTGGGGGCTCTGCGACCGACGGGCGTACCTACGGCCCGGCCGTTTCCGGCTAGGCGGCGCCCGTCATGCGGGCGAACACCACGACGTTGCTGTCGTAGTAGTGCTTGGCGGGGTCGAAGTTGCCGCCGCACGTGACCAGGCGAAGGCCCGCGTGGTCGAGGTTCTTGTAGACCTCCAGCGTGGGGAACTCGGCCTTCGGGTACTCGGCCACCCGGTCCACCGTGAACGTGACCGTCTTGCCGTCCCGCCGGGTCACCTTGATGGTGTCACCGCCCTTCATCGACTTCAGCTTCTCGAACACGGCGGCGGCTCCGTTCCAGGTGACGTGTCCGGCGATCACGGCCGGTCCCTGGGAGCCAGGGGTCGGCCCCGGCTCGTACCAGCCCGCCAGCGCGGGGTCCTTCGGGGTCTGCATGGTGCCGTCCGCGTTCTGCGCCAGCGTCTCCAGGGAGCTGGACAGGTTGAGGGAGGGGATCGTGATCTTCTGCGGCTCCGACCGGGCCAGGGCGGGCGCGGCCTGGGCGGCACCTGCGCCCGTGCCACCCTTGGATGCGTCCGCGGGGGGCGCGGACTTGCCTCCGGCGGGCGCCTTCGCGGTCGGAGCGCCGGCGGCGGCCGGTGCCCCGGCCGGCTGGGGCTGCCCCGCCGATGTGGGGGGCTTCGCCGCGTCCTGGCCGGAGCACCCCGCCAGGAGGAGCCCGGCGAGGGCGGCGGCGGCCGCCGCCAGGGGAACCGCGGTCCGGCGGCGGGGACGCCGCCCGGCCGACCCGGCAGATGCGGTGAGTACGGGGGTCGGCTTCACGCGCCGCCTCCGGTGATCTCCTTGCGGCCGGGGCCGCCGGCCCGATTCCGCCCGAGGATCACGGCGCCGGCCACCGCGGCGAGAACGGTGATGGCCACGCCGTCGCGCATCGTCACCGACACCGCTGCCTGCTCCGGCGCGGCGCCACCCGTCTCGATGCCGCCGACGGGAACGGATCCCACGGCCGCGCCCTTGACCTCGCCGCAGTTGGTCGGGGCCGTGGCCTCCTGGGGCAGCTTCGGGTCGAGCTCGCTCTTGCCCGCCCCCTCGAAGTCGTACTTCTTGTTGTTGTTGCGGTCGATGCCGTGCTGCACGACGTGCAGGTCCTTGATGTGGTCGACCACGTCCTGGCCGACGGCGATCGTCCGCTTGTAACGGATCGTGCCCTGCTTGTCGGCGACGGGCATGCGCTGCACGTCGAGACCGCTGGTGGCCTTGGTGTCCCCGCCCGTGGTGAGCGAGATGTTGATGTCGCCGTAGTCGTGCGTGGCCTCGGTGTTGCTGAGGACCCCGTCACCGTCGGTGTCGTCGGTCTTGTCCGGGCAGTGGAAGTCGTGCCCCTTCGTCGAACCGTGCAGGTGCTGTGCCGACGGTTGTCCCGGCACCATGCCCTCGGACTCGATCTGCACGGTCAGTTGGTTGCCCTTGAGGGTGAGCATGACCGTGCCCTTGGAGCCTGAATCGTTCAGCTGCGCCAGGTCGATCTGGTACGCCTTTCCGCCCTGGGCGAGAGCTGGTCCGGAAAGGCCGAGCGTCAGGAACACGGCGGCGGGTATGGCGGCGACAACCACGAGGCGACCGGCGCGCTTGACTATCACATTCGCTCCTGTTCCGTGGATCCCCTGGACGGGAATCGCAGTTCGTACGGGATGGAAACGAGCCCCTGAAGCGGCTCTCTTTCCTCCTTCGGTGCCGCAACGCCTGCGGATGGGTGTTCATTTGAAGAAATTCAGGCGACTGCTGCACCATGGGGCCACTGCTGTGTCATTACACGTGCGAGCACGCGGGAGATCTCCGAACGTCGCACGTCAGCGGCCTTCTTCGAGCCGGAGCTCGATGCGGAGTGCGATGAACAGACCTCGCAGCCGAACCCGCAAGGGGAGGTCGGGGAAGACCGCAATCAATTCGATCCGGCCGCACCAACGCACGCACATCCACCGCCTTCGACATCGTTCTGATCGTCGACGGGTGGCATCATCCCCATCGCCGGGTCCGGTTCGGTCCCGACCTTTCTAGTCGTCCCGGAGGTGACCGGGCGAATAGTTGGCCTCCGATGCTAAGAAATGCCGTCGGGGGTGGTTCTGCCGGCCCGGCGTGCCTGCCGGGCGGGCGTGTGGTGGTGGATGGGTGCTGGGGCGCGCTCGCCGAACCCGCCGATCGAGGGGGTGGTTCTGCCTGCCCGGTGGTTGTGGCGGCAGCGCGAAACCGAGCAGTACCGCGCTCGCCCACCGAGCCGGTCGGCGGACCGGGTCGACCCGGAGCGGACTGTTCGCGCGTCGGTGGAAGACCAGGGGGATGCGCTGATCCCGGTTCGCGGCCGAGGCGTAGTGGATATGGGCGATGCCGGTACACGCCGCAGTGCAAGCGGCGGCAATGATCGTAGCCATATCTATCGCAGTCCGCTTTCCCGCGTGCGGGTTTCCTCCCGCGGCCAGGAAACCCGGCCGGGATATTGCACGTCATGCCCCGTGATGTCGTGACTTGACATCCGCGATATCCGGCCTCCCCCTTGCGCATCGGGCGGTCGGTCCGGTGGACATCTGCTCGACATCGGGGCGGCCGTGATCCGTCAAGCCGCGTGTTCTCGTGCCACGCAGTCCCGTGGCAGGTGGGCTCGGAGGGATCCAGGCCTAATGGAATGCGGCTCACCCCGGGCCACGTGGATCGCGGGAGCGCCTTTCCGTGCCCCGTGCGAGAGATAAGGATGTGACCGCGATGTTTCCCGATTCCTCGAACCCTCTGAGCGTCGAGGCGGCTCTGGATCCCGAGCTCACCCGATGGATGTGGCTGGTGAAGTGGCTCCTCGCCATCCCGCACTATTTCGCCCTGATCCTCCTGCAGGCCGCATTCGTGCCGGTGACCGTCATCGCGTTCTTCGGCATCCTCATCACCGGCAGATACCCACGACCGCTCTTCGACTTCAATGTCGGCGTCATCCGCTGGTCCACGCGGGTCAGCTACTACTCCTCCGTCGTGCTCGGCACGGACTCGTACCCGCCGTTCACCCTCAAGGACGTGTCCGACTACCCGATCCGCGTCCATGTCACCTACCCCGAGCGGCTGTCCCGCGGGCTGGTCCTGGTCAAGTGGCTGCTGGTAGTCCCGCAGCTGTTGGTGATCACGCTGATGGTCACCAGCGGCTGGACCGCGTACCGGTACCTGGCCGAATACAGTCCGTTCTCCTCCGGGCTCATCGGTGTGCTCTCTCTCGTCGCCGGGGTGATCCTGATGTGCACCGGGACCTATCCGCGGGGCCTGTTCGACCTGCTCATGGGGCTGCTGCGGTGGATGCTGCGGGTGCTCGTCTACGCGGCCCTCATGACCGACGAGTACCCGCCGTTCCGGCTGGACATGGGAGGGAGCGAGCCCGCGGCCGGCAGGTTGGAGCCTGCCCCCGCCGGGTGAGAAGGGACGGTCTAGGCTTTCGCCGTGACCAGCGCGGAAGTGACCCGGCGACGGGCTATGGGCGCCGGCCTCGGCGCCCTGGCGGGGGTGCTGGCCGGCTGCTCGGGGGATTCCGGTCCGGTACGCCGGCTACGGCTCGCGACGGGACCCGAAGGCGGGCCGTACAACGCTTTCGGGCAGGCCCTGGCGCAGGCCGTCGCCGCGAGCGGCCGCCGGATCGAGATCGTCCCGGTGAGCACCGCGGCCAGCGTGAACAACCTGCGCAAGCTGGACGAGGGCTCCGTCGAGCTGGCACTGGCCATGGCGGACGTGGCCGAGGACGCCGTACTGGGGCGGGAGTCGTTCCCCCGGCCCACCCCCGTGACCGCACTGGCCCGGGTCTACGTGAACTACACGCACCTGGTCGTCCCGGCGGACGGGCCGGTGCGCTCGGTCAAGGACCTCGCAGGGCGCCCGGTCGCGGCGGGCGCGGCCGGCTCCGGGGTGCAGGTGGTGACGGAACGGGTCCTGCGGGCGGCCGGCCTGAGCGGCGCACCCGGACCCGCAGCCGCACCCGCATCGCCCTCCGCACCCGCGCCGCCGGAGGCCGCGGACGAGCGCCCCCTGGGCCTCGCCGCATCGGTGAGCGCCCTGCGCGAGGGCTCGGTCGACGCACTGTTCTGGTCCGGAGGCGTGCCGACAGCGGCGCTGGCCGAACTGGCGGGCGAGCTGCCGCTGCGGTTCCTGCCGCTCGACGACTACGTGGGCCCGCTCCGCGAGCGGTACGCCCCCGTCTACACGGCGGTCACCCTGCCGGCCGGGGTGTACGGGCTGACCGAGCCGGTGGAGACCATCGGGGTCGGCAACTACCTGATGGCGCGGGCGGACGTACCGCAGGACGCGGTGCGCGACCTGCTCCGGGTGGTGTTCGACCGGTGGCGCGACCTGCTGCGGGAGGTGACGGCGGGGGCACGGCTGGAGCCCCGGTTCGCCATCTCCACCGGCGAGGTACCGCTCCACCCCGGCGCGGTCGCGCACTACCGGTCGGTGTACGGCTAGGCGGTCTCTTTCGGATCTTGTCGGCCGAGCCCGCGGCGTCCGGTGCCGTGCATCGCACGGCGGAGGGTCGTCCTTGTACTGGACGTACCGGGGCGGGCCCGACAACGCAGCGAGGTGCGGTGCCGGACGCCGCGGGCCCGGCAAGATCCGAAAGAGACCGCCTAGGCCGTGGCTGAGGGCGGGGGGAGCCGGAGCTCGACCACCAGGCCGTGCGGCTCGTTGCCGCCGACCGTGAGGAGCCCGCCGCTGATCCGGGCGATCTCGTCGGCGATGGCCAGCCCCAGGCCGCTGCCGGGGACGTTCTGGTGCTCCGGGGCGCGGGCGAAACGCCGCAACAGCAGAGCCAGTTGCTCCTCCGGCACGCCCGGGCCGTCGTCCGCGACCCGTACGACGGCGCAGCCGTCCGGCCCGTGCGCGGCGCGCACCTCGACGCGGCGCCCGCGCGGGACGAACTTTACGGCGTTGTCGAGGAGCGCGTCGAGGATCCGGCCCGCCGCATCGGGCAGGGCGCGCGCCCGCAGGTCCTCCGCGAGGCCGGGCGCCACCAGTTCCACCCCCGCGGCGCGGAAGACCGGGGACCAGGCCGTGACCCGGTCCTGTACGGCCTGCGCGACGTCCTGATCGCTCAGCTCCGCCGTGCCCGACTCCACGCGGGCCAGTGCCAGTAGGCCGTCGAGCAGTTCCTCCAGGCGTTCCGCCTCGTCCAGCGCCCGGCTGTGCTCGGTCAGACCGGGCCCGGGTGCGATGTGCGGTTCGACGTTCTCCAGCTGAAGCACCAGGGTGGCCAGCGGGTTGCGAAGCTGGTGGGAGGCATCGGCGACGAAGTCGCGCTGGCGGCCGATGGAGTCGGCCATGGCCTGCGCCATGGTGTTGAAGTGCTGCCGCAGATGGCGCAGTTCCGGCGGACCGGTGTCGGACACGGCCCGGGCCTGCAGGCTGCCGGCGGTCAGCCGCTCGACCGCCCGGTCCAGGTCCAGCACCGGGCGCATCAGCCAACGGGCGATCCCGGCCGCGACCAGGGCCGCCGCCGCGAAGGCGGCGAGCGCCCCGGCGCCGATGAGCGACCAGCGGACCGCCACGTCCCGGCGCGCGGCGTCGGTGGGAACGGCCATCAGGACCGCCCCGCTCACCCGCTCGTCCCGCCCCACCGGTTCGGCGAGCACGACCGTGCGCGGACCCCAGGGGCGAAGGGTGGGCAGCCGGTCGGTGGAGCGGCCGGTGAGGGCGCGGCCACGGGCGTCCGCCCCTTCGGAGGGGCCGCCCGCGGCGGAAGCGTTGTCGGTGGCCGCGTTCGTGGCGGCCTGTGCCGCCGGTCCGGTCCCGGCCCGGGCCACCGTCGCTCCCGCGGTGTCCACCACGACGACCCCGGCACCGTACAGCTGGGCGTACCGGCTGATCTCTGCGGAGAGCTCCGCCCGGTCTGCGGCGGTACGCATCCGGTCGGCGAGATCGGCGAACCGGACGGCCTCCGAGCGCCGTTGCAGGAGCAGGTGCTCGGTGCGCCCGCGCGCGTAGGCATCGGCCAGGGGGACACAGAGCAGCAGGGCCGCCGCCCCCATGAGCACCATCAGAACCACCAGGAGCCGGCGCCTCACCGCGCGCCGCCCCCGCTCCCGCTTGCTTCCGCTCCGTCCGGCGCGGACGGGCAGCCGAGCCGGTAGCCGAACCCGCGGACGGTACGGACCAGGCCGGACCGGCCGGTCTTGGCGCGGATGCCCGCCACGTGGACGTCCAGGGAGCGGGAGGTCGCGAGGAAGGCGTCGCCCCAGATCCGGTCCAGGATCTCCTCGCGGGAATGCACCTCGTCCGGGCGGGCGGCCAGGAAGGCCAGTACGTCGAACTCGCGCCGAGTCAGCCGTACTTCGTCGCCCGCCACCGTGACGGTCCGGCCCGCCAGGTCCACCACGACGTCACCGGTGCGCACGGGCCGGGCGCCGCTCGCGGCGGGGTCCGGCCCGCGGCCGGTGCACGGGTCGGTCCGGCGTCGTACGGAGTCGATGCGAGCCATCAGCTCGGCCATGCGGAACGGCTTGACCACGTAGTCGTCGGCGCCCGCGCGCAGCCCCTGCACGATGTCGCGTTCCTCGCAGCGCGCGGTCACCACGATCAGCGGCGCGGCGCACACGGTACGCAGCCGCCGCAGCAGCTCCAGCCCGTCCAGGTCGGGGAGACCGAGGTCGAGGAGGACGAACTCGGCCTCGCGGACGTGCCGCAGTGCGTCCAGGGCGCGGCCGACGCGGCGGACGGTGTGCCCGCGCTGGGCGAGCGCCGTGCCGAGTGCCTGGGCCATGCGATCGTCGTCCTCGACGAGCAGCGCGTGCATAGACGGTTTCCTTGCGACCTGTGACCGGACCCGCATCACCGGATCCCCGTGACCCGGCGCAGCAGCTTACGGGAGCCGACGCGCCGGGTCACCGGGACGGAGCAGCGGAACGGATCGCCGGGACGGGTCAGCGTGCGGCCGCGGCGGGCGCGCCCGCGGACCGGCCCGGGTCGCCCTTGCCGTCCCCGGCCCTTTCCCCGTCTGCCTCGGCCTCGGCGCGGCTGAGCGCGGCATTGCGGGTGTCCGGCATGAGCACGTAGGTCACGAGGGAGATCAGCGCGCACCCGGAGACGTACCAGAAGAACATGGTCTCGTGCCCACTGTTCTTGAACCAGAGCGCCACGTACTCCGCCGTGCCGCCGAAGAGCGCGTTGGCGATCGCGTACGGCAGTGCCACGCCCAGCGCGCGCACCCGCGTGGGGAACAGTTCGGCCTTGACCGCCGCGTTGATCGAGGTGTAGCCGGTGATGATGACCAGGGCCAGCAGGGACAGGCCGAGCGCGGACCAGTACGACGACGCCGATCCGAGGGCGGTCATGATCGGGTACGTGCCGACGGTGCAGCCCACCGCGAAGGTGATCAGCAGGGGCCGGCGGCCGATCCGGTCGGACAGCATGCCCGCGAAGGGCTGCAGTACGGCGAACAGGGTCAGCGCGGTGAAGCTGACGAGCGTGGCGGTGGTCTTCTCCATGCCCGCGCTGCCGACGAGGTACTTGGTGAGGTACGTGGTGTAGGTGTAGTAGGCGACGGTGCCGCCGAGGGTGAGCGCCATGACCAGTCCCGCCTGCCGGCGGTACTGCCACAGGGCCTTGAGCGTGCCGCGCGTGCTGTCGTCGTGGGGCTCCCCGCCCGTCTCCGCCGACGCCGACTCCTCCTTGAACGCGTCGGTCTCCTGGAGCCGTCGCCGCAGCCAGAAGACGATCACCGCGAACAACGCCCCGAGGACGAAGGGCAGCCGCCAGCCCCAGCTCTCCAACTGGGCGGTGGTCAGGGTGTGCTGGAGCGTGATCAGGATGCCCAGGCCGAGCAGCTGGCCGCAGGTCATCGACACGTACTGGAAGGAGGAGCCCAGGCCGCGCCGGTTGCGGGCGGACGCCTCGGTCAGGTAGGTGGCGCTGGCCGCGTACTCGCCGCCGATGCTCATTCCCTGGAGCAGCCGGGCGAGCAGCAGCACCAGGGCGCCGAAGTAGCCGGCCTGGCCGTAGGTCGGGGCGACGGCGATCAGCAGCGCGGCCACGGACATCATGGTGACGGTGAGGGTGAGGGCGCTCTTGCGTCCGTGCCGGTCGGCGGCGCGGCCCAGGATCCAGCCACCGACGGGGCGCATCAGGAAGCCGACGGCGAAGATCCCCGCCGTGTTCATGAGCTGCGTGGTCGGATTGTCGCCGGGGAAGAAGGAGTCGGCGAAGTAGATCGCGAAGCTGGCGTAGACGAACCAGTCGTACCACTCGACGAGATTGCCGAGCGAGCCGCCGACCAGGGCGAGGCGGCGCTTGCGGCGCTCGTCCCCGGGCGGCTGCGCGGGCGTGACGACGGACGAGGACATGGCGGCTCCAGACGGAAGTCCCTGATGAGAGACGGCAGAACTGCCCCGGCGGTGGGGGAGTGTCCAGAGCATGCGGCGGCCGTCGTACCCGGACAAGGTCCGCCACGCAGATCTAACGTCCCGCTAAGAAAGGCCCTGCGGATGCCCCCGGGGAAGCCTTGGAGAGGGCCGCGCGGGACGCCGTGGTGCCGCCCGATTTCACTACTCGGTCATGTGCACGTCATTCCTGCTCCATGGTTGCCACCCGCACGTGGACCACGGTGGGGTCGGCCCGTCACGGGGCGCCGGACGACCTCGGCCGCCGCGCGGCCGGCCCGACCTCGTACCCCTCAGCAGGAGGCAAGATGCGCGTGATCTCGAGCAGGCGGACCCCGGCCGTGGCCGCGGCGGCCATGGTGGCCCTGGGCGTGATCGCCGTACCGGCGCACGCCCGTGGGGACCAGGACGCCTCACAGCCGCTGCCCCGGGTGTCGGCCTCGGTTGAGACGCCCTCCCTCTTCGACGACGAGGCCGGTGGCAACGCGAACGCCGACGACCCGGCGATCTGGCGCAACGCGAAGGACCCCGACCGCAGCCTGGTGATCGCCACCGCCAAGGAGGGCGGCCTGCGCGTGTACGACCTCGACGGACGCCAGGTGCAGTCCCTGCCCGCGCCTGCGCCGCCGAGGGACGGCGACATGCCGGGACGCTTCAACAACGTGGACCTGATCACCGGACTCCGCTTCCCCGACGGCCGCCACGACGTGGCCGTCGTCTCCGACCGCGGCCGCGACCAGCTGCGCATCTACCGGATCGACCCGAAGCGGCCCATGGCCCCGCTGGTCGACGTCACCGATGAGGCAGCCGCCCCGCGGATCTTCTCCACCGGTCAGGACGAGGTCAACGAGCAGCGGACCGCCTACGGCCTGGCCGCCTACACCGACCGCCGCACCGGCCGCTCCTACGCGGTCACCAGCCGGCGCCACGCCACCGCCCTCGCGCTGGCCGAACTCCTCCCGAACGCCACGGGGAAGGTCGGCTACCGCACCGTCCGCACCACCTCGCTGCCCTCCTCCTTCACCCTGCCGAACGGCAAGAGCTGGGCCCCGTGCGGCGAACCGGGCGAGGACCCCCAGGTCGAGGGCATGGTCGTCGATCCCGACACCGGTGACCTCTACGCCGGCCAGGAGGACATCGGCATCTGGAAGCTCGACGCCGACCTGCGTTCCCCCGCCCGGCTCATCGAGAAGGTCCGCTCCTTCGGCGTGCCCGGCACCTGGAACGCCGAGACCGAGGAGTGCGACGCGGGCGCCGACCCCGGCTTCGGCGGCCGCCACATCTCCGCCGACGTGGAGGGCCTGACCATCTGGCGCGACCCCGCGCAGCCCGGCCGCCGCGGTTACCTGCTCGCCTCCAGCCAGGGCGACGACACCTTCGCCGTCTTCGACCGCGAGCACGGGAACGCGTACGTCCGGGGCTTCCGCATCGGTGACGGCGCGGGACCCGGATCGCCGGACGGCTCGCAGGAGTGCGACGGCGCCGCCGTCACGACCGCGCCGCTGGGCAGGAAGTTCCCGAACGGCCTGCTCGTCGTCCAGGACGGCCACAACACCCCCGCCACCACGGGACCCGACGGGGAGGTCCGTACGGACACCGACTTCAAGTTCGTGGACCTGGGCCGGCTGAAGCGGGCCGCCCGCCTCTGAGCCCGCTCCGCCCCCTCCGGCGGGGACCTGACCTGGGCGGCGCCGCGTTCGCCCAGGTCGGTAGGATCGCCACCGCATACGACGGAAGGCGATCATGGCGGACAGTCCCCTCAGGCCCAGCTCGTTGATCAACACGGTCTACGGGGCGTTCCTGCGACGCCTCGGCGGCTGGATCTCCGTCGCCGACCTGATCACCCTGATGTCCGAGCTGGACGTGGACGGCCCGGCGGCGCGCTCGGCGATCTCCCGGCTCAAGAAGAAGGGCGTCCTCGAACCGGAACGCCGGGGCGCCACCGGATACCGGCTCAGCCCGGCCGTCCGCACCGTCTTCGACGAGGGCGACCGGCGCATCTTCGGCAGCCTCGAACCGGCGCGGCTCGGCGACGGCTGGGCCATGGCCGTCTTCTCCGTACCGGAGTCCGAGCGCTCGTACCGCTACCAGCTGCGCACCCGGCTGACCTGGCTGGGCTTCGGGAACATCGCCCCGGGTGTGTGGCTGGCGCCCGGCCGCCTGCTCGGCGACGCCCGTGACATGCTCGTACGGCTCGGGCTCAGCGAGTACGTGCACCTCTTCGCCGCCGAGTACGCGGCCTTCAGCGACCTGCCCGGGACCGTCAGCTCGTGGTGGGACTTCCCGGCGATCGAGGAGCAGTACGCCGGGTTCACCGAGACCTACGGTCCCGTCGCCGCAGGGCTGACCCGGCAGCCCGGCATCGAAGGCGCCGAGGCCTTCCGCCACTACGTCCCCATGCTCACCCAGTGGCGCCGCCTGCCCTACCTCGACCCCGGCCTGCCCGCCGAGCTGCTCCCCGCGGACTGGAACGCGGTCGCCGCGCGGCAGATCTTCCAGCAGCTGAACGACGTGCTCGCCCCGCCCGGCCTGCGCCACGTACAGCAGGTCACCGGACTGGCCGAGCAGACGCCGGAGTCCTAGGCCGTAGCTAACGCGCCGTCGGGCGGTGCAGGCGCCGCCAATAGCCGGCGAGGTCGTCGACGCCACCGGTGACCGCGTCCAGGCTCATCGTGGTCCGGGAACCGCGTTCGTAGCGTGCCCAGTTCGGCATGGGCCCGTGGTTGGGATCGCCGGTACGGATGAAGGAGATCCACGAGGCGTGCACGGCCCCCGCGAGACCGTCACGGATCCGCGGGTTCAGCCCCGCCAGGAACGGTGCCTGTGACCACTTGTCGAAGTTGTCGAAGACGAACGGCAGCTCCAGGCAGTGCGCCGCCCCCAGCCGGCCGTCGTGCGCGGGCGTAGGCAGGTCGAACTGGTAGGCCCAGACCGGCCGCCCGCGGGCCGCCCGCTTCTCGACCAGGTCGATACCGGGCATGCGGAACAGGTCGTCGCCGATCAGGTCCATGAGTACGTCGACCGGGCGGGAGCCCGGCCGGGCCTGCTCGTACGCGGTATAGGCCTCGGCCGCCCGGGTCCCGAAGGTGTCCCGCGCCCGCGCGAGCACCTGCTCCCGGGTGGCGGCGACGTACGGCTCGTTCAGCGCGAACGCGAAGGCGGCCTCCTCCCTGGTCCATCCGATCAGGAGGTCGATGTCCGCCCCCGGGCCGCTGAGCAGCAGGTCGGCCGGGCTGCGGGTCAGCGTCACCCCGTCGAGCACGGGCAGGAACGGGGTCGACCAGTAGCCCCACTGTCCGGTGCGGCGGAACATCTCGATCGTCGCGGCGATCAACTGCGGCCAGGGCAGCGCCCGTAGCTCCGCCACGTTCCTGACCCCGAGGATGTCGAGGTAGGTGGCGCTGCGCCGGAGCGACTCCGCGCGGTCGGGGATCTGCAGCCCGAGCGGCGGGCTCTGCAGGATGGCGCGCCGGAACAGTGGGCGGCCGGCGGGGCGAGCGCCGGCGAGCGCCGCGACCGACAGCGCTCCGCCGGACTGACCGGCGAGGGTGATGTTGTCCGGGTCGCCGCCGAACGCGGCGATGTTGTCGCGTACCCAGCGCAGTGCGGCGAGTTGGTCGGTGAACCAGAAGTTCCCGTCGGCGCCGTCCTCGCCGAAGTACAGGTATCCCAGCGGCCCGAGACGGTAGTTGAGGGTCACGACGACGAGGTCGCCGTTGCGGGCGAAGGTCTCGCCGGAGTAGTTGGGCAGGGAGCCCGATCCGGAGATGAAGCCGCCTCCGTGGATCCAGACCATCACCGGTCGCCCGGCGCCGTCGGCCCCCGGCGTCCATACGTTGAGCGTGAGGCAGTCCTCGCTGAAGGGGGGCGACCCGTGAGTGCCGAGCACCGCGTCCCCGCCCTCCCGGTAGAGCTGCGGGGCGCTCGGCCCGAAGGCGGTCGCGTCGCGCGTGCCCTGCCATCCGGGGTGCGGCCGGGCGGGGCGCCACCGCAGCGCGCCGACCGGGGGCGCCGCGTAGGGCACGCCCTTGAACACGGCGAGCCCCCCTTCGGTGCTGCCGCGCAGCCGGCCCGCGGGCAGCTCCACGACGGGCGGGGCCCCGCCCGCCGGCGGCGCGGCCTGCGCCGTGCCGGCCGGTCCGCCGGGGATGCCGGAGAGCAGCGCGGCGCCGGTCAGCACCCCGGTGTTCCGGAGGATTCTGCGCCGTGATGGATCGTCGGTCATGGTGCTTCACTCCCTGACTGATCATGGCTTCGCCCACCGAGGTGGTATGGCGTGAATTTGACGAGGGTTAGTGCTACGCCATACGTGAGGCGCGGGTCAAGGGGTGGAGCGACTCTCCGGCGGCTATCTAGTGAAGTCTTGACGGGCGTCGTAATTACGCGATAGACACGTGTCACCACAGGAGAAGCACCCGGCCCGACAGGGCCGTTCGACGACGTACGGAGTCTCCATGGCAGGTCGGTTTCGCCCCCTGGTTCTGATCACCGCAACCACTGGCCTCTTGCTGGCCACGGGATGCGGCGGTGCCAGCCTGGGCACAGGCGATGACAGCAAGCAGACCGGGCCCGTGAAGATCGGGCTCCTCGTTCCGCAGTCCGGGACCTACAAGGCCCTCGGCGACGACATGAAGGCGGGCTTCGAGCTCTACGTCGAACAGCACGGCGGCAGGCTCGGCGGCCGCGAGGTGCAGATCGTGATCGCGGACGAGGGGGAGACGGCCGACTCCGGCAAGGCGGCGGCGGAGAAGCTCGTCAAACAGGACCGGGTCCTGGCGGTCAGCGGAGTGGTGAGCTCGGCCACCGTCAACGGCGTCAAGGACCTGTTCGAGACCAGCCGGATCCCGCTCGTCGGCTCGAACGCCTCACCGACCACCCTGACCGGCACCAAGTACATCTGGCGCACCTCGTACGTCAACGACGAGCCGGGCAAGGCCCTCGGCAAGCACGTCGCCGAGCGGGCCGGAGGCCCGGTCTTCCTCATCGCCGCCGGCTACCAGGCGGGCAAGGACGAGATCGAGGGCTTCAAGTCCACCTTCCTGCCCGCCGGCGGCAAGGTCGCGGGGGAGGAGGTCTACACACCGTTCCCGGGTACCAAGAACTTCCAGCCCTACCTCTCGCAGATCGAGAACTCCGGTGCGAAGGCGGTCTTCTGCTTCTACGCCGGCGGCGCGGCCGTCGATTTCGTGAAGCAGTACCGCGACTTCGGACTGGCCGGCAGGATCCCGCTCTACGCGCCCGGCTTCCTCACCGAGGGCGGCGTGCTCAAGGGGCAGGGCGACGCGGCCGACGGCGTCCTCACCGCCCTCAACTACAGCGCCGACCTGGACAACGCCGCCAACCGGAAGTTCGCGCCCGCCTACCGGGCCGCGCACGGCACGGACCCGACCACCTACGCGATGGCATCGTGGGACGCGGCGCAGGTGCTCGACAAGGCGATCAAGGCGGCCGGCGGCAACGTGACCCCGGAAACGGTCAACGCCGCCATCTCCACGGTCGGGGACATCGACAGCCCGCGGGGCACCTGGCGGTTCAACAGCGGCGGCACGCCGATCCAGCCCTGGTACCTGCGCGAGGTGAAGCTGGGCGCCAACACCCTCGCCGGCGACCTCGGCAGACTGGGCGGCTGACATGGCCGGATGGCTGGACGGCAACCTCGTCAGCGTCGTCGACGGGATCGCCTTCGGACTGCTGCTGTTCACGATCGCGGTCGGCCTCTCCCTGGTCTTCGGCATGATGGACGTGCTCAACCTGGCGCACGGCACGCTCTACCTCGCCGGGGCCTACACCGCCTACGCCCTCTCCGACGGCACCCTGCCGGGCCTGCTCCTCGCCCTGGCGGCCGGCGCGCTGGTGGGCGCGCTCGGCGGAGCGGCACTGACCCTGCTCACCCAGCCGCTGGCCCGGCGCGGTCACCTGGACCAGGCCGTGCTCACCCTGGGCATCACCTTCATCGTCGCCGACCTCCTCGCGGCCGCCTTCGGCGGCGAGGTGCTGCCCACGGACCCCCCGGCGTCGCTGCGCGGGACGGTCGACCTGCTCGGCCATACGTATCCGGTGTACCGGCTGGTGTTCATCGCCGTCGCGGCCGCCCTCGCGCTCCTCGTGCACCTCGTCTTCGAACGCAGCTCGCTCGGGGCACTCGTCCGGGCCACCGTCGCCGACCGCGACATGGTCCGCGCCCAGGGCGTCGACATCCGCAAGGTGCTCTACGGGGTCTTCGCGTTCGGCGCCGCCCTGGCGGCGGTGGGCGGTGTGCTCGGTGCGCCGATCCTGGGCCCCGGCCCGGGCGTCGACGAGAGCGTGCTCGTCCTCTCCCTCGTCGTCGTGGTCGTCGGCGGCCTCGGATCCGTGCGCGGCGCCCTCGCCGGGGCGCTGCTCATCGGCCAGGTCCAGACCCTCGGAGTGGCACTGCTCCCGCAGTACGCGCCCTTCCTCCTCTTCGGCACCATGCTGCTCGTGCTCGTGGTCCGCCCGCACGGCCTGGTCCCCTCGGCGGTACGCGCATGAGCACGTCCATGAGCACGTCCCTCACCGCACCCACGGCGTCCCGGGTGGCCGGGACCGCCGTACTCCTCGGGCTCACCCTGGCTCCCTTCCTGCTCGGCCCGTACGCCGTCGCCACCCTGTCGCGGATCCTGGTGTTCGCGCTGCTCGCGCTGAGCGTGAACCTGCTCACCGGGCTGACCGGGCTGCCGACCCTCGGCCAGTCCGCCTACTTCGGCGTCGGCGCCTACACCGCGGCCATCGTCGCGAAGCACCTCACGGACATCGGCCCGCTCCAACTGCTCGTCGCGGCGGGCGTCTCGGCGCTGGTGGCCGTGCCCACCGGGTGGCTCGCCGTCCGGGCCCGCGGCGTGGTGTTCCTCATGCTGACGCTCGCCATCGGCGAGATCGTCTACAGCGCCGCGGTCAACTGGAAGTCGGTGACCGGCGGCACCGACGGGATCTCCGGTGTCCCGCCCGTCGTGCCCCTGCCCGGCACCCCCGCGCTGGAGCTCGACGGGCTGGTCTACTTCTACGTGCTGGCCGTGTTCCTGCTGCTGCTCGCGGCCGTCACCCGCCTGGGCTCGACCCCCTTCGCCCTCGCCCTGCGCGGGATCCGGGACAACGAGCCGCGCATGAAGGCGATCGGCTACCCCACCCGGCGGTACGCCCTGACCGTCTACTGCGGCGCCGCGGCGCTGGCCGGGGCCGCCGGTTCGCTGTGGGTCTCGGTACAGCGGTTCGTCTCGCCCGGCGACGCCGGCTTCGAGATCGCAGCCCTCGCGCTGCTGGCCGTCGTCATCGGCGGCACCGGCTCGATGTGGGGCGCCTGCGCCGCGGCCGCGCTCATCTGGCTGACCCGCGACTACCTCGGCAACCTCGAAGCCGTGGCCGGGCGCGGTCCGTTGCTGCTCGGGCTGCTCTTCGTCATCGCCGTGTACACATTGCCCCGCGGACTGGCCGGCGTACGGCTCCCGCACCAGCCGAGCCGGAAGAAGGCGGCGTGAGCGATCTCGACCTACTGGAACTGCGCCGGGTGTCCAAGCACTTCGGGTCCTTCACCGCCGTCGACGAGGTGTCCCTCACCGTACGGTCCGGCGCGCGACACGCGATCATCGGCCCCAACGGCGCCGGAAAGTCCACGCTGTTCGGCCTCATCTCCGGAACCCTGCCCACCAGCACGGGCGCCGTCCTGCTGGACGGGCGGGACGTGACCCGGCTGCCCGTGCACCGCCGGGTCGGGCTGGGAACGGCCGCGACCTTCCAGCATTCCAGCCTCTTCATGCGCGAGACCGTGCTGGAGAACGTCCTGCTCGCCGTGCTGCTCCGGACGGGGGCGGGGCTCGGCGGATGGCGGAGGGTCAGCGCCCGGGCGGCGGAGCTCGCGCGGGCCCGCACCCTGCTGGAACGGGTGGGCCTGCCCGACCGGCACGACCTGAGCGTGGCCGCCCTCTCGCACGGGGAACGCCGGCAACTGGAGGTGGCCGTCGCGCTGGCCACCGAACCGCGCCTGCTGCTCCTGGACGAGCCGGCCGCCGGCATGTCGCCGGCGGAGACCGAGCGGCTCACGAAGCTGATCGCCGCCCTGCCCGAAGAGGTGACCGTACTCCTCGTCGAACACGACCTCGACATGGTCTTCGAGCTCGCCGACACCGTCACCGTCATGCACCTCGGCCGACACCTCACCACCGGCACACCGGATCACGTGCGGGCCTCCGCCGAGGTCCAGCGGGCCTACCTGGGCATTACGGAGGTCCCGTCGTGAAACCGTACTTCCAGATGCGCGGGCTGCGCTCCGGATACGCCGGGGGCGTGGTCCTGACCGGCGTCGACCTCGACGTCGAACCCGGCGCAATCGTCGCCGTACTCGGGCGCAACGGGGTCGGCAAGACCACCCTCATATCGACCGTCATGGGATTCGTCCGGCCCTACGAGGGCAGCATCACCCTCGACGGCCGGGAGATCGCCGGAGCCCGGGTCGATGTGATCGCCCGGGCCGGAGTGGCGGTCGTTCCCCAGGGACGCCGGGTGTTCGCGCCGCTGACCGTGGCGGAGCACCTCGCCATCGCCGCACCGCGGCGCGCCGCGCCCGGGCCGTGGACCCGGACGCGCATCCTCGACCTGCTGCCGCGGCTGGGGGAGCGGCTCGGACACCGGGGTGACGAACTCTCCGGAGGGGAACAGCAGATGCTCGCGATCGCCCGGGCCCTCCTGGGCAACCCGCGGCTGCTCCTCCTCGACGAGCCGTCCGACGGGCTGGCCCCCGCGATCGTCGCCCAGGTGGGGGAGGTGATCCGGGAGGTGGCCGCGCAGGGCATGACGGTCGTCCTTGTCGAGCAGAACCTGGGGCTGGCCCTCTCCGTCGCCGAGCACGTGGCCGTCATGCAGAAGGGCTGCATCGTCCACCGCGCGGCCTGCGCGGAGTTCGCCGCCCGCTCCGAGGACCGCCGTCGCCTCCTGGGAGTCGACTGAGCCGCTGGGCCGTCTCTTTCGGATCTTGTCGGCCGGGTGCGGTGCCGGGCGTCGCGGGCCCGGCAAGATCCGAAAGAGACGGCCCAGGCCGACACCGGTCGGGGTTGCGTGTCCCCGGGGGTTCCGGGCGCGAGGATGCAGTCATGGCCGACATCTTTGCTTCACGAACGATCGACGTGACGACCGGGGACCGGGAGACCGTCCATGACCTGACCGATGCCTGCGCCGCCTTCCTCCGGGAGGTGGCGCGGGGCCGGAGCGGACTGCTGAACATCTTCACACCCCACGCGACCGCCGGACTCGCCGTCATCGAGACGGGAGCGGGCAGCGACGACGACCTCCTGAAGGCCCTGGAGTCCCTCCTGCCGGCCGACGACCGCTGGCGGCACCGGCACGGATCCCCCGGCCACGGGCGGGACCACGTACTGCCCGCGATCGTCCCGCCCCACGCGACGCTGCCGGTGGTCGACGGGATGCTGGAGCTCGGAACGTGGCAGTCCGTCACCCTCGTGGACACCAACCGGGACAACCCACGGCGCCAGATCCGCCTGTCCTTCCTCGGCTGCTGACCCGCGCCGCGGGTCACAGGGGTGAATACGTATCAATCATGACAGGTCAGAGGCCGTTTTCGTAGGACCAAGGGCACAGTGAATTGCCCTTGTTCGGACCCCTGTGCGGCTTTCAGAATCACCGTCATGACTTTCACGGCGCACGCCCATCACGACGCGGTACTTCGAGCCCGAGTGGCCCTCCTGGGATCACAGACCCTGCCGGCGCGGCAGGAGGTCGCCGCCTACCGCGTGCTCGCCCAGGTGAGCCCGCTGGCGTATCTGCCGTTGCTGACGGTCGCGTTGTTCGAGTACAGCCGTCAGGACTTCGCCCACGAACCCGAGACCGCGCTGGCCCTGCGGGCCGAGGCGGTCGCGGCCGCGCGCCGCATGTACGCCATGGAGCCGGCCAGGGGGCCCCTGCTCATCACCGCGCTGAGCCACTACCGGGAGCAGCTGGAACTCATGGGACGGGAGGAGGAACTCGCCGCCGTGGACCGGGAGACGGCCCTGGTCGCGTCCGGCCGGACCCTGCCCCTCTAGGGTGGTGGGCCGGATCGCCTTCCCCGCAAAGGAGTTATCGGTGGCGCGCTCGCTCGACGGCCTCGTCTTCGTCCCCGTGGCCGACCAGGCACCCGGCCAGGTCGGCCGGCAGACCCGGTTCGACTACCACGAGCAGGACGGCCGGATCTGGGCCGAGTACCACGGCGGGGACGTGGCCAGGGGATACCTCGTCGGCACCCGGGACGCCGACACGATCGACTTCCGCTACGTCCAGCTCCGCCTCGACGGGACGACCGCGTCGGGGCACTGCACCTCCGTCCTGACGGAACTGGCCGACGGCCGCCTCCGCCTGGAGGAGACCTGGACATGGGAGTCGCAGGAGGGCAGGGGCGCCAGCGTGGTCGAGCAGCTGCCGGGCTGAAGGGCGCGGCTCCCGCGGGAGCCGCGCCCTGCCGGGTCCGGGCCGGCCGGTGAGTGCCGGCCTGCCCGGACGTCGCGCCACTGTCAGGCGAGGTCGAACCGGTCCAGGTTCATGACCTTGTCCCACGCGGCGACGAAGTCCTTCACGAACTTCTCCTTCGCGTCGTCGCTCGCGTAGACCTCCGCGAGCGCGCGCAGCTCCGAGTTCGAGCCGAAGACGAGGTCGGCCCGGGTGCCGGTCCACTTGACCCGGCCCGTGGCGGAGTCACGGCCCTCGAACGCGTTCGCGTCCTGGGACGTCGCCGTCCACGTCGTGCCCAGGTCGAGCAGGTTGACGAAGAAGTCGTTGGTCAGGGACCCGGGGGTCGCGGTGAGGACGCCGAGGGGCGTCTGCTGGTGGTTGGCGCCCAGCACGCGCAGGCCACCGACCAGGACCGTCATCTCGGGGGCGCTCAGGGTCAGCAGGTTCGCCCGGTCGAGCAGCAGGTACTCGGCCGGCAGCCGGTTGCCCTTCCCGAGGTAGTTGCGGAACCCGTCGGCGGCCGGCTCCAGCGCCGCGAACGACTCCACGTCCGTCTGCTCCTGTGTCGCGTCCGCGCGGCCCGGAGTGAAGGGGACCTGGACGGCGAACCCGGCGTCCTCGGCGGCCTGTTCGACGGCGGCCGCACCGGCCAGCACGATCAGGTCCGCGAGCGAGATCCGCTTGTCGCCGCTCTGGGCGGCGTTGAAGGACTCCTGGATCCCGGTCAGGGTACGCAGTACCCCTGCCAGCTGGTCGGGCTCGTTGACCTCCCAACCGCTCTGCGGCTGGAGGCGGATGCGCCCGCCGTTGGCACCGCCGCGCTTGTCGCTGCCGCGGAAGGACGAGGCCGAGGCCCACGCGACGGAGACGAGCTGGGACACCGTCAGGTCGGAGGCGAGGACCTGCCGCTTGAGGGCGGCGATGTCACCGGCGTCGACGAGCGCGTGCGTCACCGCGGGGAGCGGGTCCTGCCACAGCAGCGTCTCGGTCGGGACCTCCGGGCCGAGGTAGCGCACGATCGGGCCCATGTCGCGGTGCGTCAGCTTGAACCAGGCGCGCGCGAAGGCGTCGGCGAACTCGGCGGGGTTCTCGAGGAAGCGCCGGGAGATCTGCTCGTAGGCCGGGTCGAACCTCAGGGAGAGGTCGGTCGTGAGCATCGTCGGGGCGTGGGTCTTGGAACCGTCGTGGGCGTCCGGCACGGTGCCCGCGCCGGCGCCGTCCTTCGGCCGCCACTGGTGCGCTCCGGCGGGGCTCTTGAACAGCTCCCACTCGTAGCCGAACAGGATCTCGAAGAAGCTGTTGTCCCACGCGATCGGGGTGTTGGTCCAGATGCCCTCAAGGCCACTGGTGATCGCGTCGCCACCCTTGCCGGTCCCGAAGGAGTTGCTCCAGCCCAGCCCCTGGGCCTCCAGCGGGGCGGCCTCGGGGTCGGGGCCGACGCTCTCCGCCGGGCCCGCGCCGTGGGTCTTGCCGAAGGTGTGGCCGCCCGCGATCAGAGCCACCGTCTCCTCGTCGTTCATCGCCATCCGGCGGAACGTCTCCCGGATGTCGCGCGCCGCGGCGATCGGGTCGGGAGTGCCGTTCGGGCCCTCCGGGTTGACGTAGATGAGGCCCATCTGGACCGCGCCGAGGGGGTTCTCCAGCTCGCGGTCGCCGGTGTAGCGCTCATCGTCGAGCCAGGTGGTCTCGGGGCCCCAGTAGACGTCCTCGTCGGGCTCCCAGACGTCCGGACGGCCGCCGCCGAAGCCGAAGGTCTCGAAGCCCATCGACTCCAGGGCCACGTTCCCGGTGAGGATCATGAGGTCGGCCCACGAGAGGCTCTTGCCGTACTTCTTCTTCACCGGCCACAGCAGGCGACGGGCCTTGTCGAGGTTGCCGTTGTCCGGCCAGCTGTTGAGCGGGGCGAAGCGCTGCTGGCCGGCTCCGGCGCCGCCGCGGCCGTCGCTGATCCGGTAGGTGCCCGCGCTGTGCCAGGCCATCCGGATCATGAACGGGCCGTAGTGGCCGAAGTCGGCGGGCCACCAGTCCTGGGAGGTGGTCAGCACGTCCGCGATGTCCCGCTTCACCGCGGGAAGATCGAGGGTCTTGAACGCCGCGGCGTAGTCGAACTCCTCGCCGAGGGGATTGGCCACGGCGGGGTTCTTGGCGAGGATCTTCAGGTTGAGCCGTTCCGGCCACCACTGGCGGTTTCCGCCACCCTGGGTCGGGTGCGGGGCCCGCCCGTGGGCGACGGGACAGCCCTCCCCACCCTCCGACTTGGAGTCGGTGACGATTGCATCATGGTTCTCGGACATGGGAATCCTTCCGTACCAGGCGGATCACGGTGTTCAGGAACTGAATGCGAACTAAATGCGACTGAATGCGATGGAACAGCCGGGGCGCAGGGCCCCGGGTGCTTGGGCTCGGCCTCGTCGATCGCCACGACGCCGAGGGGTCACCGTCCCGGACGGTTGTGAGCAGGAGGGCGCAGGCGGCCGGTACGCGCGTGTCTGCACCGCGCATCTCCCTGGCGGTGATTCGTCACGTCTTCGTCACCTGCCGCCCTGGGGTCTTCCTGTCTCTTGGCTATCTACGAATCCGATCCTACGATGGACAGAATCCAAGTCAAGAAGGACACCAGATCCACATGCGATCGGATTCCGGATGTCCCTCGACACACTTCGGGGCACCCCGTCGAAGCTGAATAGGTGGGCCGATATGAGTGACCTGCTGGGGCGTTTGCGGGGGCGTGGCTGGCGGATGACGTCCCAGCGGAGGGTGGTCGCGGAAGTCCTCGACGGCGATCACGTGCACCTCACGGCGGACGAGGTCCATGCCCTCGCGGCCCAGCGGTTGCCGGAGATCTCCCGGGCGACCGTCTACAACGCCCTGGGCGAACTGGTCGCCCTCGGCGAGGTCGCGGAGGTCACCACCGACGGCCGGGCCAAGCGCTACGACCCCAACGCGCACCACCCGCACCAGCACTTGGTGTGCTCCGCCTGCGGGGCCATCCGCGACGTCCACCCGACCGGCGACCCGCTGTCGGGCCTCCCGGCGGAGGAGCGCTTCGGCTTCACGGTGTCCGCGGTCGAGGTCACCTACCGCGGCCTGTGCCCGGAATGCGCCCGGCCGCGGGCCTGAACCCGCCTCACGCCTCGTCGACGTGCCGGGCGCTGCGCCAGTGCGTCTCGAACTCGTCCTCGCTGATCTCCATGCCCACGAGCTCGGGGTCGTAGAGGTCCACGACGGGCGGGTTGAAGGGCCAGTCGTCGGGTCCGCTGCGCACGCCCGTGCCGCCCGGGACCAATGCGACCTGGCGCGTGCGGCGGCCGTCGGCCTCGACCTCCATCAGGTAGAGCGTCATGTCCTCGTCGTCCTCGTAGTCCCAGCGCCGCCGCAGCCACACCGTCTTCCGGTCGGCGAGCGCGCCGAATCCTGCGAGGCCGCGCTGGGCCTCCCGCTTGGCCCGGAGTCCGTCCAACCCGTCGGGCGTGGTCGCCCCGTCGACCCAGGCCTCGTCCAGGCCCCAGCCCTCGGCCCGCTCCACGGTCTCCGGGCTGTCGACCACCTCCACGTCCGCGAACGTCTCGCGCACCTCCCGCACCGACCGCGCGTGGACCCACCACCACGAGCCGCCCATGCCGTAGTCGTGCAGTACGAGCAAACGCGATGTCGGCGCAACATGATCGGTCATGTCGACCGACGATATGCGACCGGCCGCTCACGCTCCGCGCGGCCCCCGATCGCCGCACAAGCCCGCCCCGATCGCCCCGCGACCCGCCGTCCGACCACCGTCTCTTCCCGGCCACGCGCGAGGCTTCAACAAGAAAACCCTTGATGGCGCACTAGACTGGTGGGTTGTTTGGCGCCGAGCAGGAACAACCTGGGCAGACCCGGGCTCCGCCGGCGACCCGGACATGCCGGGAACGAGACGTGAGGGCCGATGGCAGTCACACCTGAGCGCAGTGAACTCACTCTGCTCGACGACGGGGAGAGGCCGGAGGAGGTCGGCAAGTCCGCCCGCTTCACCGCCGGGCCGGCCGCCCCCACTCGCACCCTCGTCGACATCTTCGAGGCCACCGTACGGGCGTACCCCGACGAGCTCGCCCTCGACGACGGAACCACCCGACTGACCTACCGGGCGCTGGCCATCGAGGTCGAGCGCCGGCGCCGGGCGCTGGCGGCCGCCGGAGTGGGGCTCGGCGACCGGGTCGGCGTCCGCGTGCCGTCCGGCACCAACGAGCTCTACGTGGCCATCCTGGCCGTGCTCGCCGCCGGCGCCGCCTACGTACCGGTCGACGCCGAGGACCCCGACGAGCGTGCCGACCTGGTCTTCGGCGAGGCCGGGGTCCGCGCGGTCCTCGGCGGCGGACAGCGCATCCACGCCGGCCGGGCCGCCGAGCCCGGCGCCCGCGCCGCCGCCTCGCGCCCCGGCCCCGAGCACGACGCGTGGATCATCTTCACCTCCGGCTCCACCGGCAAGCCCAAGGGCGTCGCCGTCAGCCACCGCAGCGCCGCCGCCTTCGTGGACGCCGAGGCCGCCCTGTTCCTCACCGAGGAGCCGATCGGCCCCGGTGACCGCGTCATGGCCGGACTGTCCGTCGCCTTCGACGCCTCCTGCGAGGAGATGTGGCTGGCCTGGCGCTACGGCGCCTGCCTCGTCCCCGTACCCCGCTCCCAGGTCCGCAGCGGCGCCGACCTCGGCCCCTGGCTCGTGGACCAGGAGATCACCGTGGTCTCTACCGTCCCCACCCTCGCCGCGCTCTGGGAGCCCGAGGCGCTCAACGAGGTCCGGCTCCTGATCTTCGGTGGCGAGGCCTGCCCGCCGGAGCTCACCCAGCGCCTGGTCACCGAAGGCCGCGAGGTCTGGAACACGTACGGCCCCACCGAGGCCACCGTCGTCGCCTGCGCCGCCCTCCTGACCGGAGAGGAGCCGATCCGGATCGGCCTCCCGCTGAACGGCTGGGAACTGGCCGTCGTCGACGAGTCCGGGGAACCGGTGCCCATGGGCGGCAGCGGACAGCTCGTGATCGGCGGCGTGGGCCTCGCCCGCTACCTCGACCCCGACAAGGATGTCGAGAAGTACGCCCCGCTCGAACCCCTCGGCTGGCAGCGCGCCTACCGCAGCGGCGACCTCGTACGCGCCGAACCCGAAGGCCTGGTCTTCCTCGGCCGCGCCGACGAGCAGATCAAGCTCGGCGGCCGCCGGATCGAGCTGGGCGAGGTCGACGCGGCACTCCAGGCCCTGCCCGGCGTCGCGGGCGCGGCCGCCGCCGTACGCACCGCACGCAGCGGCAACCAGCTGCTCGTCGGCTACCTCGTCACCCAGGACGGCTGGGACCACGCGGCGGCGGTGACCCGGCTGCGCGCCGAGCTGCCGGCCGCCCTCGTCCCCCTGCTCGCGCCCGTCGCCGAGCTGCCCACCCGTACCTCCGGCAAGGTCGACCGCAATGCGCTGCCCTGGCCGCTGCCCGACCTGGAGACCTCCGGCCCCACCGAACAGCTCTACGGCACCGAAGCCTGGCTCGCCGAGCAGTGGAGCGAGACCCTCGGGGTGACCGTCACCGGCGCCGCCGACGACTTCTTCGCGATCGGCGGCGGCAGCCTCGCCGCCGCCCAGCTCACCACCCGGCTGCGGACCCGCTACCCGAGCGCCGCCGTCCTCGACATCTACCAGCAGCCCACCCTGCGCAAGCTGGCCCGGCACCTGGAGAAGTCCGCACAGGACGACGGAGCCGCACGCACCGTCACCCCCGTCCCGCTGCGCTCCCAACTGGTCCAGTCCCTCCTGCTGCTCCCGCTGTTCACCCTGGTCGGCCTGCGCTGGACGGTCGCCGTACTGGCCCTGGGCAACGTACTGCACCGGTTCGGGCCCTACCCGTGGGCGCCGGCGGCCTCGTGGTGGCTCGTCGCCGCCGGTGCGCTGCTGCTGTACAGCCCGCCGGGCCGGCTCGCGATCGCGGCCGGCGGCGCGCGCCTCCTGATGCGGGGAGTGAAGGCCGGACGCCACCCGCGCGGCGGAAGCGTGCACCTGCGGCTGTGGACGGCCGAGCGGCTGGCCGAGTGCGTCGGCGCCACGTCCCTCACCGGGTCCTGGCTGGAGCGCTACGGGCGGGCTCTCGGGGCCAAGATCGGCCCCGAGGTCGACCTGCACTCCCTGCCCCCGGTCACCGGCATGCTGAAACTCGGCCGGGGCTGCGCCGTGGAGTCCGAGGTGGACCTCTGCGGCCACTGGCTGGACGGGGACCACCTGGAGATCGGTGCGATCAAGGTAGGCGCGGGCGCGGTGGTCGGCACCCGCAGCATCCTCTTCCCCGGCGCGCGGGTCGGCAAGCGTGCCGAGGTGGCCCCCGGCTCCGCCGTGGTCGGACAGATCCCCACCGGCCAGCGCTGGGCCGGCGCACCCGCCGGCAAGCTCGGCAAGGCCAAGCACAACTGGCCCAAGGAGCGCCCGCCGCGCGGGCTCCCCTGGCGGGCCGCGTACGGGGCGGCCGGCTTCTGCCTCACGGCCCTGCCCGTGCTCGCCGCCCTGCCCGCCCTCCTCGTGGTGAGCCGGTTCGTGCCCGCCGACGCCGGACTCGCCGAAGCACTGCGCGGAGCACTCCTCGCCGTGGTGCCGGGGGCGCTCGCCTTCGGATTCGCGTACGCGGCCCTGCTGCTGGTCTCCGTACGCCTGCTCAGCCTCGGGCTGCGGACGGGAACCCATCCCACGCACAGCAGGGTCGGCTGGCAGGCCTGGACGGTCACGCAGCTGATGGACCTCTCCCGCGAGACCCTCTTCCCGCTGTACGCCGGGCTGATCACACCGGTGTGGCTGCGGCTGCTCGGCATGAAGATCGGCCGGGGCGCCGAGGTGTCCACCGTGCTCGCGCTGCCGAGCCTGACCACCGTCGGTGAGGGTGCCTTCCTCGCCGACGACACCCTGACCGCCCCCTACGAGCTGGGCGGCGGCTGGGTCCGGATCGGGCACTCCGAGATCGGCCGCCGGGCCTTCCTCGGCAATTCCGGCATGACCGCCCCGGGCCGTACCGTGCCGGACGACGGGCTGGTCGGCGTCCTGTCCGCCACGCCCAAGAAGGCCAAGAAGGGCAGCTCCTACCTGGGACTCCCGCCCGTCAAGCTGCCCCGGTCCACCGCGGACGCCGACCGGAGCCGGACCTACGAGCCGCCCGCACGGCTGCTGTGGGCGCGCGGCCTGGTGGAGCTGTGCCGGCTCGCCCCGGTGTTCTGCTCGGCCGCCCTGGCCGTGCTGACCGTGGCGGCGCTCTGCGCGCTCACCACGGGGAGCGGCACGGGCGTCTGGGGGGCCGCGCTGCTCTCCGGAGCGGTCCTGCTGGCCGCCGGACTGGCCGCCTGCGTGGTCGCGGTGTGCGCCAAATGGCTGCTGGTCGGCCGGCACCGGACGGGCGAGCACCCGCTGTGGAGCGGATTCGTCTGGCGCAACGAGCTGGCCGACACCTTCGTCGAGGTCCTGGCCGTGCCGTGGCTGGCCGGATCGGTGCCCGGTACCCCGGTGCTGGCCCTGTGGCTGCGCGGACTCGGGGGCCGGATCGGCCGGGGCGTGTGGTGCGAGAGCTACTGGCTGCCCGAAACGGACCTGGTGGTGCTGGGCGACGGGGTCAGTGTGAACCGGGGCTGTGTGTTGCAGACGCACCTCTTCCACGACCGGATCTTGAGGACGGATACTGTGGTGCTCCATGAGGGCGCCACCCTGGGCCCGGGCGGAATCGTCCTGCCCGGGAGCACGGTGGGGGCCCGCAGCACCTTGGGCCCCGCCTCCCTCGTGATGGCCGGGGAATCCGTCCCCGCCGACACCCGCTGGCTGGGCAATCCGATCGAGGCGTGGCGGTCCTGACCGGGCCGTCCGCGCCACGGCCGGCACCGGCGGGAGCACCGGCACACCGGTACACCAGCACGTCGTACGAGCACAGCGCAGGGAGCGGAAGCGGCAGTGAGCGGCCAGAGAACAGAGCCATCGGACCCGTACTTCCCGGCCAACGGCGACTCCCGTTACCGAGTGCACCGGTACGAGCTCGCTCTGGATTACCGTCCCGGCCCCAACCGGCTCGCCGGGACGGCCCGGATCAGCGCGATCGCCGGGCGGGCGCCGCTCGCCGAGTTCCACCTGAACCTGGCCGAGTTCAAAATAGGCCGGATCCTGGTGAACGGCCGCGCCCCGCACTACACCCACCGCGCCGGCAAACTGCGGGTCCGCCCGGCCAAGCCGCTGCCCGGCGGCTCCGCCTTCACCGTGGAGGTGCACTGGGCGGGCAACCCCAAGCCCGTGCGCAGCCCGTGGGGCGGCCTCGGCTGGGAGGAGCTGACCGACGGAGCGCTGGTCGCCAGCCAGCCCGTCGGCGCGCCGTCCTGGTACCCGTGCAACGACCGGCCCGCCGACAAGGCCACCTACCAGATCTCGGTCAACACGCCGTCCGCCTACACGGTCGTGGCCGGCGGCCGACTGCTCACCCGTACGACGAAGGCCAGCACGACGACCTGGGTCTACGAGCAGGCCGCGCCGACCTCCAGCTACCTGGTCGGCCTGTCCATCGGCATGTACCAGACGGTGCTCCTCGGTGACCCGGGGCTCGGAGGCGTCCCGCAGAGTGCCCACGTACCGGCGCACCTGCTGCCGCGGTTCTCCCGTGACTTCGCCCGGCAGCCCGCCATGATGCGGCTGTTCGAGGAGCTCTTCGGTCCCTACCCCTTCAGCGAGTACGCGGTGGTCGTCGCCGACGAGGAGCTGGACGTCCCCGTGGAGGCGCAGGGCCTGTCCACGTTCGGTGCCAACCACGTCGACGGTGTCCGGGGTTCGGAACGCCTCATCGCCCACGAACTCGCGCACCAGTGGTTCGGCAACAGCGTGACCATCGCCGACTGGCGGCACATCTGGCTGAACGAGGGCTTCGCGAAGTACGCCGAATGGCTCTGGTCGGAACGCTCCGGCGGCCGCACCGCGCACGAGCTCGCGGCCAACGCGCATCGGCTGCTGGCCTTGCAGCCGCAGGACCTGCGACTGGCCGACCCGGGCCGCAAGCTGATGTTCGACGACCGCCTCTACCAGCGCGGCGGGCTCGCGGTGCACGCGATCCGCTGCGCGCTGGGCGACAGCGCCTTCTTCCGCATGCTGCGCGACTGGCCCACGGTCCACCGCCACGCCGTCGTGTCCACCACCGGCTTCACCCACCACGTGGCCCGTTACGCGGCCGAGCCGCTGGACGACCTGTTCACGGCCTGGCTGCACGAGCCGGCGCTCCCGCCGCTGCCGGTGCCGTCACCGGGGACGGGGCCGTCGATACCGGCGAGGCCCGGATACCCGCCGACGAACGGTAGGCCCAAGGGCCGGGGCAAGGCCTCGACGTAGGGGGCGCCGCCCTGGAATGTCCAACGGCTGCCGCGTGCCGATGGCCGCGTCTTCCTGGTGACCGGCGGCAACGCCGGCATCGGGTACTTCGTCGCGGAGCAATTGTCGGGAACCGGAGCCCCCGTCGTGCTCGGCAGCCGGAATCCCGCCAAGGCGGAGGTCGCCACGGCCTCCACCCGTGCGCGCGTTGCCCGTGCGCGCGTTGCCGGTGCGCGGGTGCGGGCCGTACGGCTGGACCTCGCCGACCTCTCGTCGCTGGAAACAGCGGTGGGATCACTGGAGGTGGAGCGCCTTGACGCGGTGGTCCACCATGCCGGCGTCGCGCTCGACGCCCCGCCGGGCAGAGAGACCGAGGACGGTCACGAGCTCATGTTCGGCACGAACCACCTCGGACACTTCGCCCTGACCCAGTGGCTGATGCCGCTGCTGTCGGCCGCGCCGGCGGCCCGCGTCGTGACCATGGGCACCTTCGCGGCGAAGTCGGAGCGGCTCGAGCCGAACGACCTGCAGTCCCGGAAGGACTACCGGCCCAAGCGCGCCTACGGACGCTCCAAGTTGGCACAGATGTACTTCGGCATCGAACTCGACCGCCGCCTGCGCGCCGCCGGCCGTACGGTCACGAGCGTGGTGGTCCATCCCGGCGGCGCGCTGGGCTCCCTCACCCCGTCACGGCCGCCGGTCCACATGCGAACCACCGGCGCCCGGCTGAGCGCGGCACCTGCGGCCCTCCTCCTCCAGGGCAAGCACGCCGACGCCCGGCCCGCAGTCCGAGCGGTGCTCGACCCGGCCGTGCGTGGAGGCCAGCTGTGGGGACCGCGCGTCTTCGGCCTGCGCGGCGAGCCCCGGCAGGAACCCGTATGGAACCACCTCGCCGACGCCTCCGTCGCGGCGTCGCTGTGGGAGGCAAGCTGCGACCTGACCGGCGCCGACCTCCCCGTACAGCCTTTGGCACGCGCGCCGGCGGACAAGGGTGCTCAGGTCGGCCCAACTCCGGCCCCTCGCGTCCGGCCACCCTCTGGGCGACCTGGGCCGTCTAGCTCTGCCGCGTCCAGCGCTGTGACGCTTCCCCGCCGCAGGACTTGGTGACCAGGCCACTGCTCATGCCCAGGTCGAGGCAGCCCCCGTTGTAGTCGTTGCGGAGGCTGCCGCCCGACCCGGTGCGCCACAGGCGGGCGGTGTCCTGGGCGCAGTCGCCGACGAAGACCGCCTGGCCGAGCATGTTGGCGTACAGGCAGCTGCCGCTCTGCTGGTTGACCAGCTTGAAGCTGCCGTCCGGCCTGCTCTGCACCGTCCACCGGGCGGTCGCGTCCGCGCAGTCGCCGAAGTCCGAGGACCCGAAGACCCAGCATCACGTTGGACGGCTTGAGGTCCCGGTGCACCATGTCCAGCGCGTGCACCGCCGTCAGCCCTGCCGCGGCCTCCCGCAGCAGCAGCCACAGCGCGTGTGCGGGCAGCGGGCCGCCGTGCAGGGCGACGGCCTCCCGCAGGGTGAGTCCGGGGATGTAGGCGGTGGCGAACCACGGGGGAGCGGCGGTGCGGTCGCTGTCCAGCAGCGGCGCGGTGGCGTCCGCGGGCAGCCGGGCGAGGTTGTCCAGCTCGTGTCCGAATCGGCGCAGGAAGTCCTGGTCCTCGCCGACGACGGAGGACAGCAGTTGCTTGACAGCGACGTACCGGCCCTCGCGGATCCCGAGGTACACCCGCCCCATGCCGCCGGCGCCGAGCCGGCCCGCCAGCGCAATCGACCCGATCCGGCGCGGATCCCCCGCCTCCAGCGGCTCGGCTCCGCTCCCCGTCAGCTGTAACACGTCAGCCAGCCCCGCTCGAATTAGAAACAGTTTCCAGAAATCTAGCCCGATGATCCCGGGACGGCAACGCGGGTGTCCGAAGGCTGAGTTGATCCCGGTTCCGGCCCGGCGGAGCCCCGCCTTCGCTACCGTGGAAACCACGCGCCGCCCGCCGCGGGCGCGCAGGGCGTAAGGGGGAACCGATGACACGTTCCGGGGAGATCGGCCTGGCGGACGCGGTCGCCGCGATACGCGAGGAGCTGCGGGCCGCGACCGCCGACGGGGCAGGTGAGGAACTCCAGTTCACCGTGGGTCCCGTGGAGCTGGAATTCACGGTGGTGCTGCGCACCGACGCCACGGTGAAGTCCGGATTCCGGGCCTGGGTCGTGTCCGCGGACGCCGAGGCGGGCCTCGGGCGCGAACGTACCCAGCGCATCGCCCTGACCCTCACTCCCCGCCTGGCCGACGGCCGGGACGTCTCCGTCCGCGGTGCCTGGGAGCGGCCCGCCGCCCCCGGTACCCACTGACCGGGCCCGCATGATCCGCTCCCGACTGGTCGGCGTCATCGGCGCCGGCGGGCCCGGCACGGGGTGTCTCGTCGGGCCGGGCCTGGTGCTCACCTCCGCCCACGTCGTCGCCGAGCAGGGCGCCCGGGTCCGGCTGTTCCGGCCGCTGCCCGGCGACGACCACACCGGCGAGGTGGTGTGGTGCGGTACGCCTCAGGGCAGGGACGATGCGGCCCTGGTGCGCGTCATCGGGCCCGGCTGGTCCGGCCGGGAAGCCGGGCCGGTGCGCTGGGGCTGCTTCGTCACCGACCGGCCGCAACAGCGGGTCGAGGTCTGGGGCCTGCCGAACGTGGTCCAGCGCGACGGCCGGGACATCGAGGTGTACCAGCTGACGTGCGAGGTCAACCCGGGCAGCGGATCCGTCAACGGCCGTCACTACTGCGGCGTCACCCAGCACCCGCCCACCTGGACCGACCGCAGGGGCTCGCCCTGGGGCGGTCTCTCGGGCGGCCCCGTCTTCTGCGGGGACCTGCTCGTCGGGGTGGTCGCCGAGGACGCCGCGGGCTTCGCACACGGCGCCGTACTGGCGGTGCCCGCCGCCGAACTGCACCGTGACCCGGGCTTCTGCGACGCGCTGAAGGCGGCCGGTGCGTACGCCCCGCCGGAAGGCGCGGAGCTCGGCGCCCTGGCAGACCTCGACCGGCGGCCGTCGAAAGCGCCACCGGCCTCCCCGGCGGGGCTGTTGCGTCCCGAACAGAGCGTCGTGCCCTTCTACGGCCGCGGCGACCTCCTCGCCCGGCTCGGGCAGTGGTGCGCCGCCGAAGGGTTCGGCGGGCTGCTGCTCCACGGTGCGGGCGGCCAGGGGAAGACCCGGCTGGCGGGACGCCTCGCCGCGGACCTGGCCGGGACGCCGGTCGTCGGCACGGACGGGCGGTCCGTGCCGTGGCAGGTGTGGTGGCCCGACCCCCATGCGGAGCCCCAGGACCTCGCGGTCGTCCGGGATGTGGCCGCACCGCTGCTGGTCGTGCTGGACTACGCCGAGACCCGCCCGGCGCAGGCGGAAGCGCTGCTGCGCGCCGCCGCGCGGCATCCGCGCGAGCACCGCCTCAAGATACTGCTGATGGCCCGGGCCGACGGGGACTGGTGGACGGCGCTGCGCACCTGTTCGAGCCGTTCCGAGGAGCTCCTCGCCGATGAGGACAAGATCGCCCTGGAGGAGCTCCAGACCGGTCCCGCCGACCGGCGCGGCGCCTACCGGCACGCTCTGACGGCGCTCGCCACCGCGCTGGCAGCGCCGGGTGGACAGATCGCGCACGCCCCTGCGGCCCCGCCGGACTGGGCCGCCCTCGCGCAGTCCCTGCCCACGCCCCCACTGGACCAGGACGGCCACGGCAACGCCCTCACCCTGCACATGACGGCCCTCGTCGATCTGCTGGACGCCGCTTCCACCCCGGACGGACCCGGAGGGTCGGGGGAGTCACGGCGCAACGACGTGGAACGGGTGGAGGACCGGCTCCTCGCCCACGAGGACGGCTACTGGCGGGGCAGCGCGCGGACCCGGCCGGACCTGCACGGACACCTGAGCCGGCGCACGCTGGAGGAATCGCTGGCGGCGTCATTCCTGGTCGGCAGGGTGAACCGGGAGCAGGCCGATGCCGTTCTGCGGCGGCTGCCCTCCCTGGACGGCGAGAGCGGCGGCCGTCGCGCCGGCGTGCGCACCTGGATCTCCGAGCTCTATCCGCCCACCATGGGCGCCGCGTGGGGCAGCCTGCAGCCCGACCGGCTCACGGAGCGGTTCGTCGGCCGGCGGCTGAGCGACGAGCCGGCCCTCGCCCACCACCTCGCCGCGGGCGCCGCACCCGCACAGGCCGCGCACCTGCTCGACCTCTACACCAGGGCGGCCGCCCATCCCGTCTTCCGCGGCGGGCTCGACGCCCCACTGCGGGACCTGTGCCTCGCCCACCCGGACGTGCTGGCCCCGCACGCCGTCGCACTCGCCACGCGCACCGCCGCGCCGGGACCGCTGTTGTCGGCCCTCGACACGATGGTCAGGGCTCCGTACCTGTCCCCGGACCTGCTCCAGCGCCTTGCCGCCGGCCTGCCGCCCTACAGCGAGCGGCTGGCCTCCTGGGCCGTCCTCCTCGGCCGGCGCATCGTCGCCCACGACCGGGCCCGCCCACCGCACGACCCCGCACGCCTGCCCCGCCTGGCGGAGCACCTGCGTCAGCTGGCCCTGCGCCTGGATGAAACGGGTGAACGGGAGAAGGGACTGGAGGCCGCCTTCGAGGCCGTCGACATCTGGGAGAGGCTGGAGGCCGCCCACCCGGGGCAGTGGCTGCCCCGGCTCGCGGTCGGCCTGGCCACCCTCAGCGGTCGGCTGGCCGACCACGGCCTGGTCGACGAGTCCCTGACCACGATCCGCAGGTCCGTCGCGCTCCGGCGCCACCTGGTGTCGCTCGACCGGGAGACACATCTGCGGGATCTCGCGAGCGGACTGCTCAACCTCGCCGTACGACTGGACGACCTGGGCCGACTGCCCGAGTCGCTCGAAGCGAGCCGCGAAACGGCCGACCTGTACGGAGAGCTGTACGAACTGCGGGGGGCCGAGCACCTGGCCGCCCACGCCCACGCCCTCCACACCCTCGCGATCGCACTGCGCCGCACCGGACACGTGGAGGAGGCGCACGAGAAGATCACGGAGGCGGTACGGCTACGCCGGGAACTGGCGGCCGACTCGCCCGACACCCACCTGCGTGACCTTGCCATGAGCCTGACGACCCTGGCCAACGTGCAGGAGCAGCTGGAGCACCTGGAGGCCGCGGTGGCCTCGGCCGGGCAAGCCGTGGACGTGAGCCGGGCCCTCGTACGCGGGCGCCCCGGGAGCCACCGGAGCTCCCTCGTCGCGGCCCTGCTCGGTCTCGGCAACAGGCTGCACGCGCTCGGCCGCCACGCCGAGGCGCTGACGGTGAGCGAGGAGGCGGCCGACGTCGCTCGCGCCGCCGCGGCCGAGCGCCCGGAGACGGGCCGGATCATGCTCGCCCACACCCTGAAGAACCTGAGCGCCGATCTCGCCACGGCCGAGCAGCACGACAGAGCGCTGGACGCCGTCGTCGAGGCCGTCGGTGCCGTCCGGGAGGCCGCCCGCACGAACCCCGGGGCGGCGCGCGCCGAACTCCCGAGCGTGCTGAGGCAATGGCTGAGGCTCCTCGTGACGGCCGGCCGCACCGCGGAGGCGCAGGCGCCGTCCGGCGAGGCCGTGGCCCTGCTGACCGCGCTGGCCGACGCGGAACCGGACCGCTACCTGCCCGACCTCACCGCGGCCCTCCTGGAGCACAGCGAGGTGCTCAGGGCCCTGGACCGTACCGAGGAGTCGCTGGACGCGGCCGAGTCCGCGGTGGGCCTGCTGCGACGTCTCGGCACGGTTCCCGACGGGCTCGACCCGCTGCGCACCGCCCTCCTGATCGACCGGTACGCCATGCAGCGCTTCGCCCAGGGGCGAGGGGGCGCCGCACTGCGCGGGGTGGACACGGCCCTGCGGATCCACCGGGCGGCCGATGCCCCGAACCTGACACTGACCGCCGCCGTCCTGCACCACCGTGCCGTCATCCTGGCCCTGCTCCAACGCGGTGACGAGGCCGACCGGGCCCTCGCCGAGGCGATCCGGATCCGGCGCACCCTCGTGAGCGAGGACCCCGGCAGGCACGGACTGGACCTGCTCGAAGCACTGGGGACGCAGGTCTGGATCCTGGCCGAGCTCGGGCGCACGGCCGAGGCGACGTCCGTCCTCGCCGAAGCCCTGGAGGTGCTGCGCGGTCCGCTGAGGGCCCTGCCGGGCGCTCCGGCCGACTCCTGGGTCATGCCCCTCTTCCGCATCGCCGTGGCCAGTGCCCAACTGGGCCCCGCCGGCCCCTACCGGGAGCGGGCCGCGGAGGCCACGGCCCGTCTGGACCGCTGCCTGCGGAGGCCGGACTCCGGGTCGGATCTGGCGCGCGCGTTCGCTCTGCTGAGCCGGCTCGGACCCCCCACCGGCCCCCGCTGACCGCACCCGTCGTCGCCGGCCCGGGCGGTGCGGTCGGTGAGCGGGAATGTGCAAGGGGTGAGAATCGTGACAACCATTACATTCATCCCAAAATCGAGCGCCCAGCGAGGATCATTATTTCCCGTAATTGTCGTATATGGCTGCCGTTGCGGCCCGCGTCGCCCGGGAGACCGGCCGACGCCACGGGAGAGATATGGGACGCGTGCGCAGCTGGGTCGGCAACCGACGGATCGCTCTGCCTGTGGTGGCCGGAGGGGCCGTCGTTCTGGGCCTGGGCGGCCTCTACGGGACCGCGTTCGCGGTCGGTGGTGACATCGCCCAGGGCACGCGGGTCCTGGGCGTGGACGTCGGTGGCATGAGCCGTGCCGAGGCCCACCGGGCCCTGACCCGGGAGCTCGGGCCCACCGCGGCCGCGCCGATCGCCGTGAAGGTAGGCGACCGCGTGGAGAAGGCCGATCCCGCCGCGCTCGGGCTCTCCCTCGACACCGACGCGACCCTCGACAGCGCCGTACGGACCGGGTACGGCCCGGTCAACGTCATCGGCAGCCTCTTCACCTCGGCCGACCGCGACGTCGCCCCCGTGATCCGGATGAACGAGCAGACCGCCCGGGCCGCGGTCGACCGCCTCAACAAGTCCACCGAGCAGCAGGTCCGCGACGGGGTGATCACCTTCGAGAAGGGCACGGCGAAGGCCGTCGCCCCGCTCCCCGGCGTCTCCCTCGTCGAGGACAAGGCCCTCGACACCCTCCGTGCCGCCTATCTGCGGCCCGCCGCCGGCCCCGTCGTACTGCCGGTGACGCGCACCGAGCCGCGGGTCGGTGCCGAGGAGACCGGACGGGCCATGCGCCGGTTCGCCGAGCCCGCGATGTCCGGGCCGGTCAAACTCACGGTCGCCGGGAAGCACCTTTCCATAACCCCCGCGGTCCTCGGCGAGCACCTGAAGATGCGCGCCGACGGACAGGGCCGCCTCGTGCCCGCGCTCGACTCCAAGGGCCTGCTCGCCGACCCCGCCGTGGCCCGGCCGATCGACGAGGTCACCCACCCGCCGCGCGATGCCGCGCCCCGCCTCGGTGCAGATGGCCGCGTCGTGCTCGCCGACCTGGGCCGTGACGGACGACAGGTCACCCAGGAGGCGCTCGGCCGGGCCGTGCTGCCCCTGCTGACCCGCACCGGCGCGGCCCGCAGCGGCGAGGTCGCCACCGTGGCCGTCGAACCGGACTTCAGCAGTGCGGAAGCACGACGCCTCGGCATCAAGGAGAAGGTTTCCTCCTTCACCGTCGACTTTCCGGCCGCCCCCTACCGCACGACCAACATCGGCCGCGCCGTGGAGCTCATCAACGGCTCCGTCGTCATGCCGGGGGAGGAGTGGAGCTTCAACCGCACGGTCGGTGAGCGCACCCCCGAGAACGGCTTCGTCGACGGCATCATGATCAATGACGGCCAGTACGTGAAATCGCCCGGCGGCGGTGTCTCGGCGGTCGCCACGACCATGTACAACGCCATGTTCTTCGCGGGCGTCAAGCCCGTCGAGCACGGAGCCCACTCCTTCTACATCGAGCGCTACCCCGAGGGCCGGGAGGCGACCGTCGCCTGGGGCACTCTCGACCTGCGCTGGATCAACGACTCCGGCCACCCCCTGTACATCCAGGCACAGTCCACCGACACCTCGCTGACGATCTCCCTCCTCGGAACGAAGAAGTACGACGAGATACGCGCGACCAAGGGGCCGCGCACCAATGTCACCCCGCCCGCCAAGCGCACCGGCAGCGGCGAGACGTGCGAGGTCCAGACCCCGCTGGAGGGCTTCGACGTCACCGTCGGCCGTGTCTTCGTCCAAGGGGGCAAGGAAGTCCGGCACGAGGACTTCAAGACCCACTACACGCCGCGCGACGAGGTCACCTGCACCCCCGAGGGGACTCCGGAGGGCACCCCGGAGGCGACCGCGGGCGCCACCCCCGGCGCCACACCGCAGCCCCCGCAGAACCCGTCCGGTGCCCCCGTGAACGGCGTCCGGACCGCGGCCGAGCGCCACGCCGACTGACGCAACCGGCGGACCGGGTGTGACAATCCGGGCGCGTATCGTGCACGCCGGGCGCCATGGGCGCCCGGAAGTGCTACAACTGGGTTCGTGACCATTCCTCGCCACCCGTGCCGGGCACGTCGGTGCGGTCACTGCTAGGCAACCGGAAGAAGAGCGTCGCCGGACAGGTATTCGTCCTCCAGGTGGCGATCGTGGTGTTGCTCGCGGCCGGGGCCCTACTGGCCCTGGTCCTCCAGTCGAAGCACGACACCGAGCGCGAGGCGCGCAACAGGTCGGTGTCCGTGGCCCAGACCTTCGCCCACTCCCTGGGCCTCCAGGACACCCTGAAGACGTCCGACCCGTCCGCGGTCCTCCAGCCCCTCGCCGAGACCACGCGCAAGGCCGCCGGGGTGGACTTCGTCGTGGTGATGGACACCAAGGGCATCCGGTACAGCCATCCCCAGCCGGACCGCATCGGGAAACGGTTCGTCGGCACGATCGAACCCTCGCTGAACGGCCAGGTCCACACCGAGAGCGTCGACGGCCCGCTCGGCAAGGAGATCCAGGCGGTCGTGCCGGTCACGGCGCCCGACGGCAAGGTCGTCGGCCTCGTGTCGGCGGGCCTCACGGTCAAGAACGTCACCGGCGTCGTCGACCGCCAGCTCCCGGTCATCCTCCTCGCCATCGCCACCGGCCTGGCCCTGGCCACCGTGGGCACGGCACTGATCAGCCGGCGCCTGCGCCGCCAGACCCACGGGCTCGGCACGCAGGAGATGACCCGCATGTACGAGCACCACGACGCGGTGCTCCACGCCGTCCGCGAGGGGGTGGTGATCACCGACGGCGACGGGCGGCTACTGCTGGCCAACGACGAGGCGAAACGCCTGCTCGGACTGCCCGAGGACGCCGACGGACGCCTCATCGCGGACGTACCCGGCCTGGACCGCCGGATGGCGGACCTGCTGCTCTCCGGCCGGGAGGCCACCGACGAGGTCCTGGAGAGCGGCGACCGGCTGCTCGTCGTCAACCAGCGGCCCACCCACCCCGGAGGCCGCCCCGAAGGCGCCGCCGTCACCATCCGCGACTCCACCGAGATGCAGGTCCTGACCACCCGGGCGGAGACGGCCCGCAGGCGCCTCAAACTGCTCTACGACGCGGGCGGCGACATCGGCACCAGCCTCGACGTGGTGCGCACGGCCGAGGAACTCGCCGCCGTGGCCGTCCCCCGGTTCGCGGACTTCGTCACCGTCGACCTGGCCGACCAGGTCATCGACGGCGAGGAGCCCCGAGCCGGGTCCGACATGCGGCGCACCGCGGTCAGCGGCATCCGCTCCGACCACCCCCTCTACCCCGTCGGACGGCTGATCGACTTCCTGCCGTCCACCCCCCAGGCCCGCGGCTACGGCACAGGCCGGGCCGAGCTCGTACCCGTCCTGGCCGACGCACCGGGCTGGGAGGCCCAGGACCCGCCGCGTGCCCGCGCCATCGTCGAGTACGGGATCCACTCGCTCATCGCGGCCCCGCTGATGGCCCGGGGCGTCGTACTCGGCGTGGTCAACTTCTGGCGCTCGGAGAAGCAGGAGCCCTTCGACGAGGACGAGCTGTCACTGGCCGAGGAACTCGTCGCCCGCGCGGCCGTCAGCATGGACAACGCCCGCCGCTACACCCGGGAACACGCCCTCGCCGTGACCCTCCAGCGCAGTCTGCTGCCGCGCGCCCTGCCCGAGCAGAGCGCCATGGACGTGGCGCACTTCTACCTGCCCGCCCAGTCCGGGGTCGGCGGCGACTGGTTCGACGTGATCCCGCTGGCGGGCTGCCGCGTCGCCCTGGTCGTCGGGGACGTCGTCGGGCACGGCCTGCACGCCGCCGCCACCATGGGGCGGCTCCGTACGGCCGTGCACAACTTCTCCTCCCTCGACCTGCCGCCCGACGAGATCCTGGCCCGCCTGGACGACCTCGTACAGCGCATCGACCACGACGGGGAGGGCGACGACGTGAACGGCGGCGTACTGGGCGCCACCTGCCTGTACGCGATCTACGACCCGGTGTCCCAGCGCTGCACCATGGCCCGGGCCGGCCACCTGCCCCCGCTGGTCGTCGCCCCCGACGGCACCACCGAGATCGTGGAGCTGCCGGCCGGACCCCCGCTCGGGCTGGGCGGCATGCCCTTCGAGACCGCGGAGCTGGACCTCGCGGAAGGCAGCCAGCTCGTCCTCTACACGGACGGGCTGATCGAGGAGCGGACCCGGGACATCAGCGAGGGACTGGAACTGCTGCGTGTGGCGCTCAGCCACCCGGACCGGGACCCGCACGAGAGCTGCCGGGCCGTACTCGACATGCTGCTGCCGCCCCGCCCCACCGACGACGTGGCCCTGCTCATCGCCCGGACCCGGACGCTCGGCCCGGACCGGGTCGCCCAATGGGACGTACCGTTCCGGCCGAGCGCGGTCGGCGCCATGCGCAACGCCGCGGCCAAGAAGCTCGACGAGTGGGGCCTGAGCGACCTCGGTTTCGCCACGGAACTGATCCTCAGCGAGCTGGTCACCAACGCACTGCGGCACGGCAAGGCGCCCGTCCGGGTACGCCTGCTCCATGACCACAACCTGACCTGCGAGGTGTGGGACGCCAGCAGCACCGCCCCCCACCTGCGCTACGCCGCCACCACGGACGAGGGCGGACGGGGCCTGTTCCTGGTCGCGCAGCTCAGCGAGCACTGGGGCACCCGCTACACACCCGAGGGCAAGGTCATCTGGGCGGAACTGGCGCTGCCCGGGGGCACCGGCGACACCGAGGCCGCCTTCGCGGCCTTCCTGGACGTGGACCCCATCTGACCCGACCGCGGCGCGGGGTCAGAGGCCGGACCGCAGGGCCTTGAGCGCCGTCTCCAGGGCCTGCTCCGCGGTGACCGCGATGTCGGGTACGACGCCGGTCCCCTCCCAGTTGCCCCCGGTGACGGTGTTGATCGACCGGGCCACGGGCACGGTCACGAGCACGTGCTCGGCGACCGCGTACCGGGCCGTCGGATGGGCGCCGCCCCGGGTCGTCTCACCCACCACCACGGCCCGCCCCTGCGCCTGCAGGGTGTACGACACGTCCTCGCCGCCGGAGAAGGTGACCGCGCTGGTGAGGATGTGTACGGGCCGGTCCGTGTAGCGCGGCGCGGGCAGGTGCGCGGTCGTCCAGTACTGGCGGGTGGTGTCCGAGGTCCGGTCGTAGATGTCGTTGAGGTGTATCTGGTCGTCGGGGAAGAAGTAGCTGCACCACAGGGCGGCCCCCTCCGGCGCCCCGCCGAAGCAGCCGCGCAGGTCCAGCACGAGGGCGGCGCTGTGGGCGACCAGCTGCATCGCGGCGCCGATCGCGCTCGCGCCCTCCATGGCGCTCGCGATGCGCGTGATCTCGATCAGCCCGACGTTGCCCTCCAGCCGCTCGACGCGCCGGATCCCCTGGTTCTCGGCCCGCAGCAGTGCCAGGAACGCGGCCTGCCCGCCGTCCTCGTCCACCGGCTCCAGCGACTGCGGCTCGTCCGTCCACAGCAGGCGCAGGTGCTTGTCCGGGCAGACCTCCTGGAGGTGCGCCGTCACCGCCGCGCAGAGCGCCGGCCCGTCCAGGCCTTCATAGGCACCCGCGGTGAGACGGCTACGGATCGCGGCCTCGATGGCGGCGACCTTCTCGGGGAAGACGTAACCCGCACCGATCCGGTCCAGGGCACTCTCGATGATCTTTTCAGTGGTAGGCACGAGGCGTCATGCTAGAGCGCCGACTCCTCGGTGAACAATGGTTTCCGCGGCACGGGCCAGGGCTGTGCGCCACCCCCGAACGAGCGTCTCGGACACGCTCGTTACGATCGTGCGGTGCACCTGGAACCCCGTCCCTGGACCCCGTATCCGAAGATCCCCGCCAACACCCGGCTGGGGGAGGCCCGCGGGCGGAACTGGGTGGCCCACGAGAAGATCCACGGCGCCAACTTCGCCGTCGTGTGCGACGCGTCGGGCGCGCACCCCGCCAAGCGGCGCGAACTGCTCGCGGACGGCGGCCTGGACGACTTCTTCGGCGTCGGCCGGATCTGGTCCGCCCTGGCCGTCGCCGCGACCCGCTGCGCGCGGACCCTGCGCGAGGACACCGGAGCCTCGGCCTCCGCGATCGTCACCGTCTACGGCGAACTCGCGGGCGGCCGGTACCCCCACCCCGACGTGCCCGCCACGCCCGGGACCGAGCCCGTCCAGACCGGCGTCTGGTACGCGCCCGACCTGCTCTGGCTGCCCTTCGACGCGACCGTCGCCGACGACGACGGCCTGCGCTGGGTCGGCGACCGGACCCTGCGCGCGGCGGCGGCCGCGGCCGGGCTGCTCTGCGTCCCGCTGCTGGCCGAAGGCCCGCTCGCGCGCCTCCAGGAGCTGCCGGTGGTCTTCCCCACCCGGCTGCCCGGGCTGCTGGGCCTGCCCGCGCTGCCCGACAACCTCGCCGAGGGCCTCGTCGTCAAGCCCGCGGGGGAATCCCGTGACCCCGGGCGGCCCATGGCCAAGTTCAAGCAGCCGGCCTTCGCGGAGGACGAGCGGTTCGACGGCTCGCGCCCCTACGAGGCCCCCGCCGAAGGCGCGGCCGGAGTCCCCGGCTGGCTGCTCGCCCACGGCACCGGCCTGCTCACCCCGGCCCGGGCCGCATCGGCGGTCAGCAAGCTGGGGCCCCGTACCCCGCAGGGAGAGCTGGCCGCCGAGATTGCCCGCGACGCCACCGAGGAGGTCGCACAGGCGCTGGGCGGCCTCGACGAGGCGACGTACCGCGCGCTGGAGGTATCCCTGCACGCCGGAGCCCTCGCCCTGGCCCGCTTCGACGCGGCCGACCGCCGGGCCTGACCCGCTGTGCATACTGCTGCCATGAAGTCCCGGCCCGCCGCGCGCATCCACCTGATGATCAGCTTCGTGCTGGTGACGTGCGGTGCGGTCGCCGGCGCCTGCCTCGGCGTGCTGCTGTCCGGCCGGCTGATGGCCGTGGTCCTCGGGGGTGCGGCCGCTCTCGGCGCGGGGCTGGGATCGTTCCTCTCCCGTCGGCAGGTCCTCGCGCTCTTCGAGCCCGACCGGGAGGTCGTCCCGGCCGACGGATACGCCGAGGGGCTCGCCGATGCCGCGCTCGTCTGCATCGCGACCTATCAGGCGGCCGTCTTCCCCCTCACCCCCGAGGGGGTGAGCGAGGCCGAACGGGAGGCCCGCCGGAAGATGGCCTACCGGATCTCCGCCTACGAGGGCCTGCCGTACCCGGTACGGACCTCGGCGGCCGCCGCTCTCGAAGCCATCGACCACGGCGCGGACGCCCAACGGGCGGAAACCGCGATGAGGGCGCTCTGCCTCACCGTCTACGACAACCGCCGGGGCCGGTAGCCGGACCGTCGATCCGGTCGGTTCACCTCATTGTGTGATCGGCTGGTCGGCAACGGTTGGGCCTCGGTCCGGCCCTCGGCAGTGGCCTGATGCGGATCATGGCGTTGTCCGGTTATGGAATCTGACGGGATGCTGTTCGCTCGGGCACCGCTCGACGGTGTCGTCTGGCTCGACACACTGGTCCACGATCCGGCCTGCGGGTCGTGCCCGCGTCGGCGGGAGCCGGAAGAGGAATCGGACGAGGAGGACGACGCCGACGGGATCCCGGTGCTGTCGGGCCGGGCCCGGAACTGGATGGTGGCCGCGTCCGCGGTCACCGTCGTCTCGGCCTTGCTCACCGTCGTGGCGAACTGACCGCCCCCGGCCGGGGCCCCTCACCCGTTCGGGTGCAGGGCGAGCGTCCAGGTCCGGAAGGTGTGCTCGTCGGCCGTGCCGAGCCGGTCGGGGTGCCGTTCGGTGAGCGTCACGGTGAGTTCGTCGCCGGAGAGGTGGAGCGCGCCGTGGAAGCGCCAGGCTTCCTCGGGGTCGACGGGCAACAGCTCGGCGAGGACCGTGCCCTCCAGCCGGCGGCCCACGGCACGCAGCACACCGGCGTCGAGAACCAGGATCGTGCCGTCCGCCAGCACCAGCGGCGACGGGGTCTGCGGATCGGTGAGCAACGGTCCTCGGTCGACGGCGCCGCCGGGCAGCAGCCGGACCACCCGGCTGCCGGTGGGCAGCGTGCGGTCGGTCTCGACGACGCGGATGCCGGTCCCGACGACGTAGTGGCCGTAGCTGCGCCAGGAGTCGTACAGGGTGCCGTCGCGGTCGTACGCCCACGTGTCGAAGGCGTCGTAGCCCGCGAGACCCAGTACGAACCGGCCGCCGCCGAGGGCCGCGCCGCGCTCGCCGCGCAGTTCGGTGATCAGGCTGCCGTCCGCCAGGTCGAGCAGCAGGGCCGGGCCGAGGTTGCCCCAGGGCGTGTACGCGAGGGAGTCCGTGGTGACCAGGACGCGGCCGCCGGATATGTGCGCGGCGTTGGGGCGGCCGGAACAGGGTGAGGTCCAGCGGGTGCGGCCGGAGTCGTCGACGCAGCTGATCTTCCCGGTGGTGCCGTGGATCCGCAGATCCTGCCGCCGGGCGAGCGGCCGGCCCGCGGGACGGGCCGGCCCGTGCGGCGGCGGACCGGACCGCTGCTCGTGTTCCCGCACGGTGACGCGCCAGGCGTCGGCACGGCCGCTGTCCTCGGATCTCCCCATGGACCGAGATGGTAGGGCGTGACGAGGGCGTGGCGGCCCCGACCGTGTTCGAGTCGGCAACACGCCGTCACCAAGCTGTGAAGCTTCTGCGGGACGCTGGTGCTCACCAGCTCGGCCCAGCCCGGCGCGTTCCGCGCCACTCCCCAGGGGGACCACCATCATGAGCACTGCACTCAAGGCCGCCATCGCCCTCGCCGCCGTATCCGCACTGGCCCTGACGGCCTGTGGGCCCACCGAGGACGGCGCGGCGGGTCCCACCGCGAGCGGGTCCGCATCCGCATCCGCGTCCGGGAGCCCGAGCGCGAGCACGAGCGCGTCGGCGAGCCCCTCGAAGTCCGCTTCGGCCAAGCCGTCGAAGTCCGCGTCCCCGTCCAAGTCGCCGACGCCCGGTTCGACCGACCCCGACTACGACGTCTTCCCGTGCAGCACCTTCGACGTGACGTTCACCGCGACCCTGGCCGAGCCCACGACGAGCAGCTACCTGCTGAAGATCACCAACAAGGGCACCAAGGCGTGCAGGGCGCTGGGACACCCGGTCGTCACCTTCGGCGATCTGGACGGTCAGGCCACCGAGCGCGGTGCGGCCCCCGGCATCGAGGACGCGATCAGGCTGGAGCCGGGCCAGTCCGCCTACGCCGGGCTCATGGGCGGCGCCAAGGACGGCAAGGGCAAGACCGTCAACTCCATCGCACTGACCATGAACACCGAGTCCGACCTGAAGCAGACCCCGCTCAAGGCCTCGACCCCCGGCCTGTACGTCTCGCCCGACAAGAACTCCGTGACCGCCTGGATGAACAACGCGGAGGACGCCCTGAGCCTCTAGCGCTGTGACCGGAAAGGTCCACCGGGTCGCGACGCCCGGCACGGCACCTCGCCGCGTTGTCGGACCACAGAAGTACGTCCAGTACGGCCCGCGGCCCTCCGCCTTGCGATGCACCGCACCGGACGCCGTGACCCGGCAAACCTTTCCGGTCACAGCACTAGCCATGTCCTGGCTTTCATCCGGTCGGCGGAGCAGCGGAGGCCACCCGCGCCCCGCCGGGTCAGGCTGTGGACAAGGACCGTCACCACCGCACAGACGAGGACCGAGCCCATGTCCCACAGCCGACGTATCAGCATCACCGTGGGCACAGCAGCACTGCTGCTGACCGCCAGCGCCTGCTCGGGCCTGGGCCGGACCACCGTCGGCATGCTGAGCTTCCGCGGACACGACTCGCCGGTCGAGGTGAGCTACTCCAACACGCTCGTCGTCGGCTGCCACAGGATCGCCATCCCGGAGGGAGCCACGCACGTCGAGAACAACACGCTCGTCGACGTGGTTCTGTACCGGACACCCGACTGCCAGAAGACCGACAAGGCCGACGGGATCTACGTGGCGACCACCCTCAGCAACGTGACCGCCCCGGTGAGCCTGCCCTGGCGCAGCTTCAGCGTCGTCCACTGACCGCTTGCGGGCGGGCGGCGACTGTCCCATAGTCCGAGGTATGGACGAGCGCGAGGCGGCGCTCCGACAGGCGCACGGCCACGCCGTCCGCTGGCTGGCCAGCCTGTCCGACCGCCCGGTTCCCGCCCGCGCCGCGGTCGACGAGATCGTGAGCGCGCTCGGCGCCGAGCTGCCCGACGCGCCGAGCACGCCCGCCGATGTCGTCGACCTGCTGGCCACGGCCTGTGAGCCGGGGCTCACCGCGTTCCCCAGCGGCCGGTTCTACGGATTCGTGGTCGGCGGCACCGAACCGGCCGCACTCGCCGTGGACTGGCTGGTCAGTGCCTGGGACCAGAACTGCGTGATGCGCGCGGTGTCACCCGCGTACACGGCTGCGGAGGAGATCGCCGGCGCCTGGCTGCTCGACCTGCTCGGTCTGCCGCCCGACAGCGCCGTCGGCTTCACCACCGGCGCCACCATGGCCAACTTCACCTGCCTCACCGCCGCGCGCGACGCGGTCCTGCGGCGGGCCGGCTGGAACATCGCCCACGACGGACTCGCCGGCGGGCCGCCCGTACGCGTCATCGCGGGCCAGGACCGCCACATGGCCATCGACCTGGCCCTGCGCTACCTCGGTCTCGGCCGGCCCGAACTCGTGCGGGCGGACGAGCAGGGGCGCATCGACCCCGAGGCCCTGCGCCGCACCCTCGCGACCACCGGCGCCGATCGCGGCCCCACGATCGTGGTCCTCCAGGCCGGCGACATCCACTCCGGCGCCTTCGACCCCTTCACCGAGTCGATCCGGGCGGCTCGCGAGGCCGGCGCCTGGGTACACGTGGACGGCGCGTTCGGCCTGTGGGCCGCCGCCTCCCCCGCCCACGCCCACCTCACCGAGGGCTGCGCACAGGCTGACTCCTGGGCCACCGACGCCCACAAGACCCTGAACGTCCCCTACGACTGCGGCCTCGCCATCGTCCGCGACCCCTCCGCGCTCCGGTCCGCGATGGGCCTGCGCGGCGAGTACCTCATCCAGCACGAACACGGCGACCCGGTCGACAAGGTCCCCGAACTCTCCCGCCGCGGAAGGGCCTTCACCGTATGGGCCGCCCTCAGATCCCTCGGCCGCTCGGGCGTGGCCGAGCTCGTCGACCGGTTGTGCCGCCATGCCCGTACCTTCGGCACCGGCATCCGCGCCATCGACGGCGCGAGCGTCCTCAACGACATGGTGTTCACCCAGGTCTGCGCCGAGTTCGGCGACGACGAACGCACGGACCGGGTACTGGCCCGGCTCCTCGCCGAGGGCACGGCATGGATCAGCGGCTCCACCTGGCACGGCCGCCGCGTCATGCGCATCTCGGTGAGCAACTGGTCGACGACCGACGAGGACGTCTCCCGCACCCTGTCCGCGATCCGCCGCGCCTCCTCCTGACGGAAGCCGCCGCCGGGCCGGCCGGGCGGGGGCACGACCGTTCGGCGCGCCATCGGCTCAGCGCGTGAGGGTCACGGGCGTCGGACCGTCGGGGCGGACCGTGATGCTGTACGCCGCCCGGGTGGGGACGGCCCGGAAGGCCGGGACGTGGGCGGGCAGCAGGAGTTCGAGGAGGGCGACCGACTCGCGCAGGGCGAACTGCTGGCCGAGGCAGGCGCGGGGCCCGATCCCGAACGGAAGGTAGGTCCCGGGCCGGGTCGGACGACCGCCGGGAGCGGTGAAGCGCCGGGGGTCGAAGCGTTCGGGGTCCGGCCACAGTTCGGGATCGCGGTGGGTGAGGTAGGGGCAGACCAGCAGATCCGTACCCGCCTCGACGCGGTAGCCCGCCAGCACGTCGGCCTCGGCCGCGTGCCGGGGCAGGATCCAGGCGGACGGGTAGAGCCGGAGCGTCTCGCTGACCAGCGCCTGGAGCGCCTCACGCCGTTGCGGTGAGCCCTCGCCCCCCGCCGCGAGGGCGGCCTCGCGCGCCGCGGGGTGGCGATCGAGCAGCAGATACAGCCAGGTCAACGTCGTTGCGGTGGTCTCGTGGCCGGCGACCAGCAGGGTGACGAGCTCGTCGCGCAGCAACCGGTCGGTGTACTCGGGGCGTTCGGCGGAGGCGTCGACCAGCACCTGCAGCAGCCCCGGCCCGTCGGGGCCGGGCGCTCCGTCCCGGGCGGCGGCCACCGCCCGCCGGGCGACCTCGTCGATCCTGGCCAGGTCGTCGGCGACGGCGTCCCGGGCGTCGACACGGTCGGCGGGCAGGCTCGGCAACGCGGCCACCACGGTGGCCACGGCGGTCAGTTCGTGGGCGGTGGCGTCGTCGAGCGGATGCCCGGTCAGGGCCCGCCAGATGGTGTCCAGCGCGAAACGGCGCATCTCCTCACCCAGGTCGAAGGTCCGCCCGCTGCGCGCGTGGCCGGCCCACCGCCCGGCCGTGGTCCGCGCCGCCCCGGTGATCCGCTGCTCGTACCGGCGCATCCCCTTCCCGGTGAACTGCGACTGCAGCAGCTTCCGTTGGCGCTTCCAGGCCTCGCCGGTCGCGGCGAGCACCCCGTCGCCGATGAGCAGGCGGGCGCGGTGGGAGCGCTTGACGTACCGGTCGGGGTGCAGGGCCAGTACGTGCTGCACGGCCTCGGGCCCGGTGACCAGCACGGTCGGCTGCGGCCCGAGGCGGAACCCGGCGACACCGCCGAGCCGCTCCCGTACCTGCGCCAACAGGTCGACCAGGTCACCCTGATGGGTGCGCCACCGCTCCACGCACGCGGCGTCGGCCTCCGGGAGCGGTCGCCCCGCTCCGGACCGCTGCGGGGCCATCGGCTGCGGGGCGATCGGCCTGCTACTGGCGTCGGTGGCCACGGCTGACTCCTGTCCGGCTGTCGGGGCGCTGCCCGGGGGCGCATCGGCATCACGGACTGTACGGGCCCGGGCGTGCGGAGTGACAGTGCAGGAAGGCCGATGGCCCGATTCACACGGGTGGCCGGTCGGCGCGTCCGCCGATGCGGGCCGCGAGGAGGGCGATGTCGTCGTCGGCCGAGGCGGGGACGAGGTGGGCGATGAGGGAGTCGCAGAGGTGGTCGAGCGATTGCTGGGGTCCGGAGAGCAGGCCGGTGAGCTCGCCCAGCCGTTCGTCGATATCGCGGCTGCGAGCCTCGATCAGGCCGTCGGTGTAGAGGACGAGGAGGCTGCCGGGCGGCAGGGAGATGTCGGTGGTGGTGAAGGAGATCCCGCCGACACCCAGCGGGACGCCCGGCGGGGTGTTCACGAGGTAGACGGTGCCGTCGGGTTGGACCACGGCCGGGGGCGGGTGTCCGGCGCGGGTGACCGTGCAGTGGCCGGTGGCGGGGTCGCAGACCACGTACAGGAAGGTCGCGAGCATCGGGTCGGACAGGTCGGCCAGGGTGGCTTCGAGCTGGTGGAGCAGGGCGGTGGGCGGCATGTCGAGCCGGCCGAGCGCGCGGACGGTCGCGGACAGGCGTCCCATGACGGCGGCGGCCGCGATGCCGTGGCCCATGACGTCGCCGATGATCAGGGCGGCCCTGCCGCCGCTCAGATGAAGGACGTCGTACCAGTCACCGCCCACCTCGTTGACGTCACTGGCCGGCAGATAGCGGTGGGCGATCTCGATACCGGGCGGTGGGGTGATGTGCTGGGGGAGCATGCTGCGCTGGAGGACCACCGCGGTCTCGTGCTCGTGGTGGTAGAGGCGCGCGTTGTCGATGCTGATGGCGGCGCGGGCCGCGAGTTCGCCGGCCAGGGTGACGTCGTCGGACCCGAACGGCCCGACGGGCCCAATGCGGTAGAAGGTGGCGACGCCGAGCACCATGTCGCGGGCGATGAGCGGGATCATCATGAACGAGTGCACGCCGATCCGCAGGAGCTGGGCGGGCCTGGGGGAGTGGCGGGAGGCCGGGCCGACGGCCTCGTCGTCGAGGTGGGCGATCAGGAACGGCTGGCGGGCCGAGAGGGCCTGGGTGTAGGGGGCGTTCGACGGGAAGACGAGGGTTCTGCCCAGGGGCGCCAGGACCTGCGTGACGGCGGACCCGGTCAACGGCGCCTTGCCCAGACGGCGCAGGGCGACGCCCCCGGCCAGTCCCGTGCCCGGCTCGATGCCGCGGGCCAGGGAGTCGAGCACGTCGACGGTGACGGCGCCGGCGAGGTGCGGGACGGCGAGGTCGGCGAGCTCCTGTGCCGTGCGCTCCAGATCGAGACTGGCGCCGATACGGGAGCTCGCCTCGCTGAGCAGGGCCAGCCTGCGGCGGCCCGCTTCGGCCTCGGTGTGGTCGCGCTGCTGCGCGGTGATGTCGAGGAGTGAGGCGATCACGCCGATCGGCCGGCCACCGGGATCCTCCACGCGCACGTACGAGCACGACCACACGTGATCGTGCTCCGGATCGGCCGGGGTCCGGCCGGTACGGCGCCGGTCGAGGACCGGCTCGCCGGTGTCCAGGACGAGGCGCATCGCCGCCTCCATCTCACCGGCGTTCACCTCGGGCAGCACCTCGGCCAGCCGCCGCCCCACATGGGCGGATTCCGCCAGGCCGTTCATCGCTTCGAGGGCCGGGTTGACCTGGAGGAAACGCAACTGCGTGTCGAGGACCCCGATCCCGACCGGCGAGCGGGCGAACAACCCGTCCCAGACGGCCGAGGAACCCCTGATCCGGCGGGCCGCGTGGGCGTCGGCCGCGAAGACCAGGACCGCCGACGCACCCTGGCGGCGGTCGGGGACCGGGCAGGCCCAGATCTCCAGCTCCAGCGGGTGGCCCTCGCGGTGCCAGGCGGTGACCGTCCCCATGACCCCGCGGCCGGTGGCGGCCGTCTCCCACAACGACCGGCCCAGGCTGCGGTCGGCTCCCGGGTGCAGGAGGTCGGAGATGTGCCGCCCCAGCACCTGCGGCGGGGTGTAGCCGAGGAGCTGCTGGGCGCCGTGGTTCCAGCGCACCACCATCCCGTCGCTGCTGGTCGCCACCAGTGCGACCGGCAGGGCGCCCAGCCACCCTCCGGCGTCCTGGGCGGCGCTGCTGATCAGCTCCTCGAGTGGGGTGTCCTCATGCATGCTGCTGCACCCGCTCCTCCGGGACGGCCCCGGCCCCCGGCCGCGGCGACCCAGCGGGAGCGGTGTGCACCGTCGCCGCTCCCGTACCGCAGCCGCGCCGCGGTCGGCCCCTGCGGCCGCTCACCCGGTGCGGCCCGTGGCCGTGCGTCGTCGACACCTCTCATCGTCGCCCGGTCGGCCCCGTACCGCCCGCCGGCCGTGCCGCCCCGGCCGCCGTAGGGGCTTCGGCGCAGCGGAGGCGGTCGGCGGTCACGGGGGCGCCGTCGGCCACGTTGCGGTCATAGGTGACGGTGTCGACCTGCACGGGCCGGGTACCGACGGCGACCTCGACGACCGATTCGAGGTCCGGATCCACCTGCAGGCGGGAGCCGGGCAGTGCGGCCGCGACGGTCGCCGCGTTCTCCTCCTGGCCGGTGGCGTACCGGACGACCGGGGGCCCGGACGGGCGCACCGCGGGTGCGGTCTGCGAGGTGTCGGTGACCGCGAACCCGTTGCCGCGCAGGGCGGCGGCGACGTCGGCGTCGTCCACGCGGACCGTGATCCGGGCCGGGTCGGTCGGGGCCGGATGCTGTGCGACGGGCTGGATGCGGGTGTCGCCCGTGATCGGGCGGTCCGCGCCCAGCGCGTCCCACAACGCGGCGGAGCGGGCTTCGTCCCACACCAGGGTGGAACCCACACCGGGCACGCGGTGGTCGAAGAGCCGGATCGGGACGGTCGCGAACTCCGTCCGGTCCGCCCGGAGGTGACCGAGTGCCCAGCCGATGCGGACCAGGTCGTCCAGTCCGGTCCGCGCGTCGGTGCGTACGGTCTTCAGCAGGGTCCGCACGGTCCGCGCCGTGCTGATGGGTCCGTTGAGGGAGCCCTCCGCGGTGAGGCGGTCCAGCAGATCGTTGACCACGCGCTGCTGGCGGCGGACCCGGCCGAGGTCGCCCGGCCGGAGGTTGACGTGCCGGGCCCGGACGTAGCGCAGTGCTCCGTTCCCGTCGGCGAGGTGGCGGCCGGCGCCGATGTCGAGTCCGGAGTTATCGTCCTTGAGCGGCCTGTCCGTGCACACGGTGGCGCCGCCGAGGTTGTTCACCGTCTGCTCGAAGCCCGTGAAACCGGTCTCCAGGTAGTGGTCGATGTGCAGGCCGGTGGCCTTCTCGACGGTGGCCACGGTGAGCGGGCCGCCGCCGATCGCGTACGCACCGTTGATCTTGCCGCTGCGGGCGGGGGCGGTGGTGCCCGCGTACTCGACGTAGGAGTCGCGCGGGATGGAGACGATGCTCGCGCGCCGCCGGTTCTGGGACAGGTGGACGAGCATCATCACGTCGGTGCAGTTGCACCCCTTGCCGCCCACGTGCAGGCGCCGCTTCTCGGCAGCGGAGAGCCCGGCACGACTGTCGATGCCGACGACCAGGATGTTGGTGCCCCGGCCACCGCCTCCGCCGTCGGCGCCCGCCGGTGCGCTCGCGGCAGAGACGGCCTGCGAGCCCACGAAGGAACCGCAGGAGAGGGCGGTCAGCAGGGTCAGAGCGACAGCCGTACGACGCAAGGCACATCCCCAAAATAGAACGAACCGAATGAAATGGGGAATGTACTGGTCCTACGAGTCATATGAGCGGGTAGCCGGGCCGTACGCGCCGGGATTCCTCCCCGCAGGGGGCGGGCTTGGTACATCTGCCCGCCGTCGCGGCGTACAGGGTGCCGCCCGCTCAGCGCTCGGACAGCTCCGAGGGAGCCTCCTGGACGACCCAGCTGTTGCCGTCCGGGTCGTCGAAGGTGAGGAAGGAGTTCCAGGTATCGCCCTTCCCCTCCTCCCAGCCCTTCTCGCCGATGTGCCGGACGGGGGACGCGTCCACGCCCCGGGCGACCAGCTCCTCGCGGGCCGCTTCGATGTCCGTGACGCACAGCTGAAGGCCGTGCAGGGTGCCGGGCGCCATCGTCCGGCCGCCGGGTGCCCCGGGCATTCCCTGGAGCATGGCGATGGAGCACCGGGAACCGGGCGGGGTCATCTGGATGATGCGCACACCGGGCGAGACCTCGTCGTCGAGGTCGATGCCGAAGCCGACCTGGTCGGCGTAGAAGCTCTTCGCGCGGTCCATGTCGGTGACGGGGACGGGGACGACTTCGAGCGTCCAGTTCATGGGTGTCTCCTCGGAGCATCAGCGGGCCGTGCAGGGGGTCGCACATCAGGTCGGGCAGTGGGGCGGGTCCACCGTTTCCCATGGAGGACCGGTGGCGCACGTCGAAACGCCGGGTCAGTCGTCGGGGAGGACGCGGCCGTCCTCGTCGAGCGTGAGGTGGATGCGCGCGGGCTCCTGGCTGTTGACGTCGGAGGGCCGCGGGCCCTCGGGCCCGTCGGGGCCCCAGCGCAGCAGACGGCGGGTGCGGACGATCCGGTACACGGCGTCCTGGAACTCCAGCCGGTTGACGCGCCCGACGCGGAGCGTGTCGGCGGCCCCGGCGTACGCGGCCAGCTTCGCGGCCCGCAGGTCGGCGGCCTTCCTGTCGTCCCCGCCGTCCGCAGGCACCCAGGTACGGGCATCGGTGCGCGGGTCGGCGTCCTCGGGGATGTGGCCGCGCATCCGCGGCCACATCCAGGTCAGGGCGAAGTCCAGCGACTTGCGGGCGGAATGCGGAGTGGCGTGCGGGCCGCTGACCGGCCGCCAGCCGCCGGCGGTCTGCTCGACGACGGTGAACGTCGGCGGCATCACCAGCACGTCCGGATGGGTGTCCAGGGCCCGCCGCGAGTCGGCGCGCACGTCCTCGGGGAACCGCTCGCCGGTGTAGCACAGGTCGCGCAGCGCCAGCTGTTCGTAGGCCCGGGTCGGGGTGACCGGCGCGTCCGGATCCATGACCAGGCCGTCGTCGATCTCGGGCTCCCTGGCGGCGCGGTCCCAGTCGGGTACGAGGGGCTCCGGATCGGTGGGGCGCGGCGGTTCCATACCGCCCGGGCCCGAGGCCGCGTACTCCTCGGCGCGCACGACCCGGTACCGGGTCCCGGACACTTCGAGCTCGTCGACCCGCTCACTCTCCAGCCGGGCGACGGCAGCCAGCAGCGCGCGCCGCTCCGCCCGGTCCTGCGCCTCGTCCTTGGCGTGGAACCACAGCCGCGAGTTCAGCCCGTCGCGCGCCTGCTGCGGACAGCCGGCCGTCACTTCGAGGACCACCCGCCACCGCTGGCCGTCCTCGGGGGACTGCGCCGCCACCCCGAACAGCGGGCCGCGTACCACCACATCGCCCGCACGCGCCACGGCGTCGAGCGCGTCGGCCTCCACTGCGGCCTCCACCGGCTCCACCGGCACCCGCACCACCACCGGCCGCGACCCGCGCGGCCTCATGTCCCCACGGTCCATGCCCCCATCCTGCCTACACCGGCAGGACGCCGCCCCCGATTCGCCCATTCCCCGGCCTTCGGGGTGCCCCGGGCGGTACCGTCCGGGCACCTGTGCCACCTCCCGGCGCACCCCTGACATTCGCCACTGTCCTTCCCGCCGGACGCGCGCGAGCCTCCGGCCGGGCCGGTGGACGCGTCGACCGTGTACGCCTCGGCGGACTCGCGGGCGGCCCTTGCGCAGGCCGTGCGACGCGCGGTCCCGCCGCACCGCAGGAGCTGGGCCGTCTCTTTCGGATCTTGCCGGGGGCTGCGCGCCGCCCCACCGGGCGCTGTCCCCCGAGGGGGTCCGGTGGGGCGGGATCGTGCAGCGAGGCAGCCCGCCTCAACCCTTGAATGGGGATGCTCCGACTGTAGGGCCGACCACTGACAATCCAGGGCCGGCAGGGCACGCGGGTCGAACGTATGTGCGCGCATGGGGCTCGGCGTGCCGGGCCGGCCGGTCCGGCGCACCCTGGGGGTATGCGGGACCGTACCCGATGCGAGGGGAGGCCGGACCGATGCCCACGTCCGACGGACCACAGCCCTGGGGGCCGTCCATGGAACCGCCCCCGGAGATGCTCTACGCGCCCACCGGCGAACCGCTCGACGGCGTGCGCCGGACCGCGATCCTCGACTGGACCGTGAACCAGTACATCAGCCTCGGGTGGCGCGTCGAATCGCGCTCCCCGACCCAGGCGGTGCTGGTCCGCGGCGGCGACGTCAACCACGTCCTGCACGCCATCCTGACCATCTTCACGTGCCTGCTGTGGGGCGTCGTCTGGATCGTGCTGGCCCTGGGCAACAAGAAGGAGCGCGTCGCCCTCACCGTCGACCCTTACGGCTACCTCCAGACCGTGCACGGTCCGGGCTGACCGGAACCGGCGGACCGGCCCGGAACCGGCCGACCGGCAGGAGGCCATGCACCGCCCCGCCCGGTCAGATGTCGGGGAACTCCGGGGCGATGCCCAGCGTCGGCGCGATCGTCCGCCAGATCGTCGATCGGGCCGCCGCGAGGTCCACCCGGGGATCGTCGAGCATCAGGCGGATGCCGAGACCGTCGCACAGGGCCAGTACCAGGGTGCCGAGCGCCGCGACATCGCAGGCGGTGAACTCCCCCGACCGGATGCCCCGTTCCACGGCCCCGCCGACCCACGCGTGCAGCTGGTCGTACAGGTCGACGGCCAGGTGCCGGGCCGCCGCGTCGCGCTGAGCGCGCACCCACAACTCCTGCCAGAGCTTCCAGTCCTGGCGCAGCTCGGCGTCGCTCGGCAGCATGCTCCGCAGGATGCGCGCCAGCACGACGGACGCGGGCACCGAGTCGGCGACGCCCTCGGTGTCCGTACCCGTCTGGGCGAAGGAGTGCGTCATCGCCTCCGCGAAGAGCTTCTCGCGGGTGTCGAAGTGGTAGTGCAGCAGGGCCTTCGACACCCCGGCGTGCTCGGCGACCTTGCGCATGCTGACGTTCTCGAAGCCGATGTCGGCGATGACCTCGCACGCGGCCGTGAGGATTCGCTCACGCGTCTCGAGTGCGCGCTCGGCCTTGGTCACGTTGGCTGCTCCCCGTCTCGATGCCCGCCCACCGGGCGGGTGGGCCCCGCTGCCGCGGCCACCACACCCCCATCCTCGCGCATCGCACCGTCCCCGCGGGCGCCGTAGGTGTGGAAGCCCCGGCCCGTCTTGCGGCCCAGCCGCCCCGCGTCGACCATCCGGGCCAGCAGTGGCGGCGGGGCGTACAACGGCTCGCGGTACTCCGCGTACATCGACCGGGCGATGGCCTGCACCGTGTCCAGGCCGATCAGATCGGCCAGGGCGAGCGGACCCAGCGGGTGCGCACAGCCGAGCGTCATGCCCCGGTCGATGTCCTCGGCCGAAGCGGTCCCGTACTCGGCCATGCGTACGGCGGCCAGCAGGTACGGCACGAGCAGCGCGTTCACGACGAACCCCGCCCGGTCCTGGGCGCGGACGACCTCCTTGCCCAGGACCTCGGAGGCGAACGCGTGCGTCCGCCGGACGGTCTCCTCACCGGTGAGCAGGGACGGCACCAGCTCGACCAGCGGGAGTACCGGTACGGGGTTGAAGAAGTGCAGGCCGATGACCTGCTCCGGCCGTGAGACGGAGGCGGCCAGCCGGATGACGGGGATGGAGGAGGTGTTCGTCGCCAGGACGGCGTCCCGGCGCTCCACCACCCGGTCGAGCAGGTCGAAGACCTCCAGTTTCGCCCGCTCGTCCTCCGCCACCGCCTCGACGACGAGGTCCCGGTCCGCGAGCCGCGCCGGGTCCGTGGTCACCGCGATCCGGCCGACGGCGGCGTCCCGTTCGGCGCCGGTCAGCCGTCCGGACGCCGCCGCGCGTCCCAGGGAGCGGACGATCCGCTCCAGGCCGGCGGCCGCGGCCGTACGGGTCGTCTCCACCACGACGACCTCCCGTCCGGCGCGGGCGCAGACCTCGGCGATGCCGGATCCCATCAGCCCGCAGCCCACGACCCCGACCCGTTCGACATCGGTCATCGATCCGTCCTCCCTGCTTGCGTGCCGCTGGGTGTTACCGGGTGCTTGTGCTGTCCGCCGCGCTCGCGCGCCCGGGCCGCGGTCCGGGGCCGCACCCGCGGGCGCCGCCCCGGACCGCGGGTGCGGCTCACCGCGCGGACGGCATCCGCAGAACGCCCGTACCCCGCTTGACCAGTTCGCCCGCGATGATCAGGCGCTGGATCTCGGAGGTGCCCTCCCAGATCCGGTCGACGCGCAGCTCGCGGTAGAGGCGCTCGACCGGGTACGAGCGGTCGTACCCGCGACCGCCGAAGATCTGCAGACACCGGTCGACGACGCGGCCCGACGCCTCGCTCGCCGCCAGCTTCGCGATGGCCGCCTTCGCGTGCAGCGTCTTGCGGTCGAGCACGCCCTCGTCGACCTCCCAGGCGACCTGATGGGTGTAGGCGCGGTTGACGGCGATGTCGACGGCGCAGTCGGCGAGCATGCCCTGGATGAGCTGGAAGTCGGCGATGGGCGAGCCGAACTGGCGGCGCTCGACCGCCCAGTCCCGGGCGAGTTCCAGGGCCCGCTCCGCCGCCCCGATCGTCCGGGCGGCGATCATCAGCCGCTCCTCGGTGAACCAGGCGCGCGTGATGTCGTAGCCCTGGCCCACCTCGCCGAGCACCGCCTCCTGCGGGACGAACACCTCGGTGAAGGTGAACTCGGGGTGCTCGTAGACGAAGGTGTGCATCCACCGCGGCACCCGGGTCATCTCGATGCCCGTCGTGTCCTTGTCGACGAGGAACAGGGTCGGCGCGCGCTCCTCCCCGGCGGCGGCCAGCACGATCATGAAGTCGGCGTGGTCGCCGACGGTCACGAACCACTTCTCGCCGTTCAGCACCCAGCCTTCGGCGGTCCGCGTCGCCGTGGTCCGCAGGTTCTGCGGGTCGGAGCCGGCCTCGGGCTCGGTCACCGCGTAGCAGTCCCGGCGCTGCCCGCGGATCACCGGGACGAGGTAGCGCTCGCGCTGCTCGGGCGTGCAGTAGGACAGGGCATTGGCCGGACGCCACACCATGTCCCACAGCGCGCCGGTGAGCCGGCCGAGTTCCGCCTGGACCGTGACCTGCTCCAGGATGGTGAGGCCGGCGCCGCCCCACTCCTGCGGCATGTTGACGGCCTGCAGCCCGCTGTCGAGGACCGCGTCGCGGATCTCGGTGTGGGCCTGCGGGGGCAGCCCGTTGTTCTCCTCGCAGTCGAGCTCGTACTTCGTGATGAAGTCGGTGAGTGCGCGCGCCGTGATCCGGAGTTCTTCCTGACGGGCGGTGAGGCGGAAGTCCATGTCTGTCTGTCCTCTGGGTCGTGGTCGGGGAGCGGGGTCAGGAAGTGGGGAGGGCCAGGGACCGGGTGCCGCGCTTGATCAACTCGTTGGCGATGATCAGGCGCTGGATCTCGGAGGTGCCCTCCCAGATCCGGTCGACGCGCAGTTCGCGGTACATGCGCTCGACGGGGTACGTACGGTCGTAGCCGCGCCCGCCGAAGATCTGCACGCAGCGGTCGACGACCCGCCCCGCGGCCTCGCTCGCCGCGAGCTTCGCCGTCGAGGCCTTCGCGTGCAGCGTCTTGCGGTCGGTCTCCGGCCGGTCCGCCTCCCAGGCGACCTGGTGGGTGTAGGCGCGGTTGACGGCGATGTCGACGGCGCAGTCGGCGAGCATGCCCTGGATGAGCTGGAAGTCGGCGATGGGCGAGCCGAACTGGCGGCGCTCCACCGCCCAGTCCCGGGCGAGTTCCAGGGCCCGCTCGGCGGCGCCGACGGTCCGGGCGGCGATCATCAGCCGCTCGTCGGTGAACCACTCCTTCGTCAGCTCGTAGCCCTTGCCGACACCGCCGAGCACGTCCTCGTCGGGGACGAACACATCGGTGAAGGTGAACTCGGGGTGCCCGTTCACCGCGGAGTGCATGAAGCGGGGGACCCGGGTCATCTCGACCCCGGGCGCCTGCTTGTCCACGAAGAACAGGGTCGCCGCCCGCTCGGGTCCCGCGTCCGCCTGCACCAGCAGGAAGTCCGCGATGTCACCGCAGGTCACGAACCACTTCTCGCCGTTCAGCAGCCAGCCGCCGGCGGTACGGGTCGCGGTGCTCGTGCCCGAGCCGGGGTCGGATCCGGCACCGGGCTCGGTCACCGCGAAGGCGTCGAACCGCTCGCCGCGGATCACCGGCAGCAGGTACTTCTCCCGCTGCGCCTCGGTCCCGTACGCCAGGACGTTCGCGGGCCGCCACGGGATGTCCCAGAGGCAGTTGGTGACCTTGCCGAACTCCTCCTCGACGATGACCTGGTCCAGTAGCGACAGGCCGGCCCCGCCCCACTCGGCGGGCATGTTGATCGCGTAGACGCCGGCCTCGACGGCCGCGCGGGTCAGTTCGCGGACCGTGTCCACGGGCAGCGGGCCGCCCGCCTCTTCCGACCGGTCCTCGTACCGCATCAGGAGGCGTGCGTAGGCGGCGGCGCGGGCCTTGAGGTCGGCCTGCTCGGGTGTGTAGCGGAAGTCCATGGGGCGTCAGTCCTCCAGAGCACAGGTGGTGGGGGTGGAGCGGTCAGCGCAGGACGGCCCGCGCATCCAGGGCGAGGGCGCCGTCCGGGCGCACCAGCAGGGGGTTGACCTCCAGCTCGGCGATCTCCGGGTGCGCCGCGGCGACGGTGGTGATGCGCTCGATGACGGCCGCCGCCGCGGCCACGTCGAGGGCCGGCCGTCCGCGTACGCCGTCCAGCAGCGCCGCGCTGCGCAGCCCGCGCAGCAGGGCCTCGGCCCGCCGGGCGGGTACGGGGGCCGGCGCGAAGGCGACGTCACGGAGCGTCTCGGTGAGGACCCCGCCGAGCCCGACCAGGGCGATCGGCCCGAACCGGGGGTCCTGGTTCACGCCCACGATCAGCTCGACGCCGTCCGTGAGGTCGGCCATCGCCTCGACCGAGTAGGCGGGCGCACCGAGCCGGGCGTGCATCTCCCGGTACGCGGCGAGGAGCGCGGCCCGGTCGGCCAGGCGCAGCGCCACACCACCGGCGTCGGACTTGTGCAGGACGTGCAGGGCCTTGAGCACGTACGGGCCGTCGAACCCGGCCGCCGCGGCGAGCAGTCCGGCCTCGTCCGTGATCTCGCGCGCCGCCGGGAACGGCACCCCGGCGTCGCCGAGCAGTGCCCGCACCCCGTGGTACCCCGGATCCTCCAGCGCTGCGGCGGCGGGCGGCAGCGGGGGCACGCCCAAGGCGTCCGCCGTCCCCCGGCCGGTCATCGCGGCCAGCGCGCGGGCGGCGTCCTCGGTGGCCGCGAACACCGGCACCCCGGACTCGGCCAGCACCCGGCAGCTCGGCGACCGCGGGTACATCGACTGCACGACCAGCGGCTTCGGCCGGGCGGTGAGGTGCGCGACGATCTCCTTGGCGGCCGCGGCCTCGCCGTCGGCGAGTACGGAACCGCCCGCGGGGCCGCCGCCCAGACCGCCCTCGGCGGCGGCGTACCCGCCGAAGTACCCGGTCATCAGGACCGCGTCGACCTCGTCGGAGGCGAGGAGCTCCCCGACGGTGTCGGCGTACGAGCGGGGCCGCTGCTCTCCCATCCCGGCCAGGTCCACGGGGTTGCCGACCGAGGACTGCTCCCACAGCACGCTCCGCAGCCTGTCCTGCGTCGGTGCGCCGAACTCCGGTACGTCGAGCCCCGCGTCCTCGGCCGCGTCGGCGGCGATCGCGCCGTGGCCGCCGCCGTCGGTGAAGACCGCGGTCCGCCGGCCGCTCGTCCGCACCCCGGCGCCCAGCGCGGCCAGTACGACCGTCATCTCCCGCGGCGTGCGGACGAGTTCGACCCCCGCGTCGCGGCAGGCGGCACTCACCACATCGGCCGAGGTGGTGAGCGCCCCGGTGTGTGACTGGGCGCTGCGGGCGGAGGCGGTGCCCCGGCCGGCGGTGAGGAGCACCACCGGCTTGCCCGCCGCGGCGGCGGCCGCCGCGAAGGCCCGGCCGTCGCCGAAGTCCTCGGCGTACACGGCGATGGCGGAGGTGGCGTCGTGGCGGGCGCAGTCCTCGACGAGGTCGACCAGGGTGACGTCGGCCTGGTTGCCGAGGGAGACGAACCGGGAGTAGCCCAGGCCGTGCGGCTCACCGCGGAGCTGGAGTTCGAGGGCGAGGTTGCCGCTCTGGCTGAGCAGCGCCACGCCGCCGGGGGCGAAGCGGTCCGAGGCGAGGTACAGCTCCGTGGTGTTGTCGGCGATGCCCAGGCAGTTGGGGCCCACGAGGACGGCTCCGGCGGCCCGTACCCGGGCGGTGATCGCACGCTGCCGGGCCAGGCCCGCCGGGCCGGCCTCGGCGAAGCCCGCGGTGATGGCGACGATCGCCTTCGCCCCGCAGGCCAGTGCCTCGTCGACGGCCGCCTCGAAGCCGGCGCCGGGTACGGAGATCACCACCAGGTCGACCGGTTCGCCGATGGCGGAGAGGGAGGGGGCCGCCGTCCGGCCGAGTACGGCGCCGCCGCGCCGGTTGACCAGGTGCACGGGCCGCCGGTCGGGGGCGCGCAGCGCCTGGGCGGCCACCGCGTGGCCGTACTTCGCCGGGTCGTCGCTGGCGCCGACGACGGCGACCGAGCGGGGGTCGAAGAGGGCGGTCAGATCGCGTCCCATGTCATCCCTCCACGCGGAGGGCGGAGTTGGGGCAGCTCTCGGCACAGGCACGGGCGGCGTCCTCGGTGCCGGCCGGGACGAGGACGGCGATGACGTTCGCGTAGCCCCATTCGTCGAGTTCGACCAGTTCGGGTGCCGGTTCCTGGCACAGTCCGTAGCCCTGGCAGCGGGTGGAGTCCAGCAGGAGTTTCACGGCGTTCCTTTCAGCGCGGGCAGCGGGAGGGCGGTGGCGGTGGGGGAGGGGGAGGGGGAGGGGGAGGGGGAGGGGGAGGAAGGGGAGCGGGCCGGTGGCGGAGCGGGCACGCGGGCGGGGCGCGGCGCTCCGGCGACCTCCGGCACGGCCACGGTGAGGCGCCGGCGGCCGGCCGCCGGCGTAGCGTCCGCGCACACCGGGCACGGCGCGGCGAGATGGGACCGGACGAGTCCGGGGAAGGACCGGAGCAGGCTGCCGGCGATGCCCGCGGCGGCGTCGAGCAGCCCGCAGGCACCGCGCCCGGGCAGCCCCTGCGACCAGCGGCGCAGATGGTCCGCGGTGTCCGGCCCCGCCGTCCCGGCGGCGAGTGCGTACAGGGCCTTGCCGACGGCAGCGGTGCCCGAGACGCAGACCCCGCACTGCCGGGCGCTCTCGGCGGCGAGGTGGGCGGCCGCGTCGGCGGCGGTCGTCACCGGGCAGCTGCCGGGGGCGAGGAAGCGGATCGCCCCGCACCCCAGGGCGGTGCCCGCGGCGGTGAGCGCGCCGGGTTCGAGGGGCAGGTCCAGGGCGCGGGCGTCGACCAGCCCGCCGAACAACCCGCCCATCAGCGCGCCGGTCGCGTCGGGGGTCCCGTACCGGGCCGCGAGTGCGCGCAGCGGGACGCCGTACGGGACCTCGGTGAGCACCGGCGCCGCCGGGCCGCCGGACAGCGTCACCAGGGTGTGGCGGGCGATGGCGCGCCGCAGGTCGGGCCGGGCGGCGGTGAGTGCGATCCGGGCGAGCGTCTCGACGTTGGAGACCAGGGTCGGGGCGCCGCCCACCCCTTGCTCGAACGGGCGGGGCGGCTTGGCGGCGGGCAGCGCCGGTCCGCCGTCGATCCGGCGGACCACCGCCGTCTCCTCACCGGCGACGTAGGTGTGGTCGGTCTCGACGACCTCGACGGGCAGCGGCGGCGGGTGTTCGGCGAGGGCCCGGCGTACGCTCTCGGCCGCCGCCGGGTCCGAGAGGTATACGAAGCCGCGCACGGCGCCGGTGACGGCGGCGGCGCGGGCGAGGCCGTCGAGGACCAGGTGCGGCCGGGCCCGCAGCAGCCAGCGGTCCTTGGCCGAGCCCGGTTCCCCCTCCTCGCCGTTCGCCACGACGACCGGGGAGCCACCGCGGTCGCGCACGGCGCGCAGTTTGACGGCGGCCGGGAAACCGGCCCCTCCGCGGCCGCGCAGCCCGGAGTCGGCCAGGTGGGCGAGCAGGTCCTCCGGGCCCGTGGCGTCGGCGTAGCCGCCGGTGGCCCGGTAGGCCCCGGCGCTCTCCGACGCGGCCGGGGCCGCCCCGAGGGCGGTGCCCGGCGGCTGCGCCGTCGGGAGGCGGATCGTGGTCATCGGCCGGCTCCTGTCCTGGTGGGGGTGCGCAGGCTGCGTACGGCGCTCTCCAGCGCGGCGCGGTCCTGTGCGGTGCGGCCGTATCCCGGTCCCGGGAGGCCGATGAGCATGCGGTGGTGGTCGAGGACGACCTCGCCGGCGAGCAGGGCGGCGGCGCGGTCACCCGCCCGGGACCCGGCGGCCACGCCGGTCACCAGGTCGGTGACCTCGGCGAGGTAGCGGAGCCAGCTGTGCCGGCTGCCGCGCAGGATCAGGCGCTCGACGCGCCGCCGCTCGGCGGCGGCCAGGTCCTGCGGGGGTCCTGCGGGCGCGGTGCGTGACGAGGCGCGCAGGGCGGCGACCGCCGCGGGGAGTTCTCGCTCGGGTTCGGGGGTGAGCCCGAGCCAGTCCAGACGCCGACGACCGCTCATGCGTGCCTCCGGGGAGATCAAGGTGATCGGGAGAGGAGATGGGGAGATCCGGGGGTGCGGGCCCGGGAAGGGGCCGGCCGGGCCGCACGGCAGGGTCCGCCCCGGTGAACAGGGCGAAGGGCGAAACAAGGCCGGTGCGGCGACAGGAAAGCATGTTTGCTGACCGATCGGTCAGGCAAGAATTACGCTAGCTGACCGATCGGTCAGTGAACAAGTCTTGACCCGGTGGAAATGAGCCAGCAATGTGGCTGTCCAATCGGTCAGCACGGCTTCCCGCCCCGACCGACTGTCCGCCCTGGGTCGCGCTGCCTCGGCCCGCTCTGCCTCGCCCTGCCCCCGCCTTGCCTCGCCATCGAACGCCGACACCGATCGCCGCACGCCGGCACGGAGGAGTCACCGATGCACTCAAGAGCTCCCGAATCACCGACGGGCCGCACCGGCCGCACCGGCCGATCCGAGCGCACCGCTCGCGCCGCCCGCACCGACCCGACCGACGGGACCGGCCCGCCGGGCCCCGCCGAGCCCTCCACCGGGCCCGCCGCCCGCAAGGACGCTGCTCCCGACACCCCCGGGCCGGCCCTCCCCGCGCGCTACTACACCGACCCCGAGACCGCCGCCGCGGAGACCCGGCACGTCTTCGGCAGGTCGTGGCAGCTCGTCTGCCACGAGTCCGACCTGCCGAACCCGGGCGCACGGCTCGCCGCCACGGTCGCCGACCGGGAGGTGCTGGTCGTCCGCACCGAGGACGGCGGCCTCGCCGCACACCTCAATGTCTGCCGCCACCGCGGAACCCGCCTCGTCACCACGCCCGAACCGGACGGCAAGGCGATCCGCTGCCCGTACCACGGCTGGACGTACCGCCTCGACGGAAGCCTGGTCGGCGCCCCCGAAGCACGCCAGATCCCCTGCCTCGACAAGCCGAAGCTCGGCCTGTTCCCGGCCCGTGTCGAGTCCTTCCTCGGCTTCGTGTTCGTCAACCTCGACCTCGACGCCGTACCGCTGGCCAAGAGCTGCGCGGGCCTCGCGGAGGCGGTCGGCCACTACGCGGGGGCCGACCTGGTGCCGATCGGCCGCGCCCGCATCCACGACCTGGCCTCCGCCGAAGTGCAGCAGGCCAACTGGAAGGTGGCGGTCGACAACTACCTGGAGGGCTACCACGTCCCGGTCGCCCACCCCGGTCTGATGCGGCTGCTCGACTACCAGGGCTACACCTGCGAGATCGAGCAGTCCTACGCGCTCTTCGCCTCGCCGCTGCGCGACAAGCCGTCCTCGAACTGGGCCGAACGCCTCTACCAGCGCATCGCGGCGCCCATGCCCGGCCTCGCCGAGGCCGACCGCCGGATCTGGCGGTACGCGGTCATCTACCCCAACACCCTCATCGACTTCTACCCCGACCACGTGCTGGCCTGGACCGCGATCCCGACTGCGGTGGACCGCGTGGCCGTACCCGGCGCGTTCTACACCCGTCGCGGCACCGGCCTGCGCACCCGCCTCGCCCGGCGCCTGAACATCCACATCGGCTGGATCACCAACGACGAGGACGCCGAACTGGTCGCCCGCGTGCAGAAGGGGCTCTCCACCCCCGGCTTCGAGCCCGGACCGCTGTCGCGCCGCGAATCGGCGGTCGGCTGGTTCGCCGGCCGCATCCGGGCCGACCTCGACGCCTCCTAGCCCGACCCGCCCCCACCGACCCGCCCCACCGAACGCCACCGCCACCGCACGACCGCACGACCTTACGAACGCACGACCGCACGTGCACCACGCGGCGCCCCGCCCGCGCCGCGCCCACCGCACAGACCGAGCTCCCCCCGCACCGCTCGCTCCGCCGTCCCCCTGCGGCCCCTACGGAGAGGACCCCATGTCCCCCGAGGCACTCCCCCCGACCAGACGCTCGTTCCTCCGCGCCGGCACCGCCGCCGCCCTCGCCCTGACCGCCACCGGCTGCGGCTTCTCCTCCGCCGACGACCCGGCCGGCAGGGCGACCGCGGAAGCACCCATCGACGTCAAGGTCGACGGCGACCTCGTCTACTTCAACTGGGCCGACTTCGTCGACCCCGCGGTCTTCGAGGGCTTCCAGAAGGAGTACGGCGTCAAGGTCGTCCAGTCGAACTACGACTCCATGGAGGGCATGGCCGCCAAACTCAACGCCGGCAACCGCTACGACATCATCTTCCCCACCGCGAAATGGGCCGAGCGACTCACCGCCGGCGGCCGACTGCGCACCATCGACCACTCCCGGTTGCGCAACGCCGAGGCCGTGTTCGGCGGTTACGGCTACTTCGCCGACCCCTGGTACGACCCCCGCTCCGCGCACACCGTCCCCTTCACCATGTACAAGACGGGCATCGGCTGGCGCCGCGACCGGCTCGGCGACCTGACCGGCTCCTGGGACGACCTGTGGAACGACAAGGCCAAGGGCAAGGTCTTCGTCCTCGACGACCGCGACGAGGTGCTGGGCCTCGGCGCGCTCAAACACGGCCTCGGTCTCACCACCGGCGACCCCGGCGACCTCGCCCGCGTCACCGACACCCTGCGCTCGCTCCGCCCCCGCCTGCGCGGCTTCTCCAGCGACAGCTACAACAACCTCCTCAACGGCAACGCCGACATGACCCAGGCCTGGAGCGGGGACATGGCCGCCATGCTGGCCCAGGCCGAGGACCCGGCGGTCTTCGGTTTCGAGGTCGCCCGCGAGGGCGCCCCCGTCAACTCCGACTGCTACGCCATCCCCGCCAACGCGCAGCACCCCGGCACCGCGATGCTCTTCATCGACTACATGCTCCGCCCGGAGAACGTGAAGAAGAACATCGAGTACATCGGCTACCCGATGCCGGTCCGCGGCACCGAGGACACCTACGCCGCGCTCGTCGAGCCGTTCCCCCAGTGCCTGGTGACCGCCGACGACCTCCGGGCCGACCTCTTCTTCCGCAACGGCGACGCACGGGCCGAACAGGCCCGCGACGCTGCCTGGACCGACGTGAAGGCCGGCTGACATGGCACGCACCCGACAGACCGGGACCGAGGTCCCGCCACCCCGGGACCCGGCCGCACCCTACCCACCGCCCCCGGCCCGGGACCGGACCCGGACCCGGGGCCGGTCCGGGGCCACGACACGTACCCGTGCCCGCTCACAGCCGCGCCTGTGGACCTGGCTCCTGCTCCCCGGCACCCTCTGGATGACCGGCTTCCTCGTCGCCTCGCTCCTCCTCGTGGCCACCCTCGCGCTCGGCACCACCGACCCGCTCGGCAACCCGCGCTTCGGCCTCAACTTCGCCAACCTCACCGCACTGGCCGACCCCGCCTACCGCACCGTGCTGCTGCGTTCCCTCGGCTACGCGCTGATCACCTGCCTCATCAGCCTGGCCGTGGCCTACCCGGTCGCGTACGCCATCGCCCTGCGCGGCGGCCGCTTCAAGAACCTGCTGATCGCCGCGATCGTCGTGCCGTTCTTCGCCAACTACCTGGTGCGCATGTACGGCTGGTCCGTCGTCCTCTCCGACGACGGCCCGCTGCTGCGGGCCCTGCGCGCGATCGGCCTCGCCGATGACGGCACCAAGATCCTCCAGACCGGCGTGGGAGTGATCGCCGGACTCGTCTACGGCTTCGTCGTCTTCATGATCATCCCGCTGTACGCGGCGATGGAGCGCATGGACACCTCCCTCATCGAGGCCGGCCGCGACCTCTACGGCGGCCCGCTGCGCACCTTCCTCTTCGTCACCGTCCCCGCCACCCGGCAGGGAGCGGCCGCCGGCTGCGTCCTCGTCTTCCTGCCCGCCATGGGCGACTTCGTCAGCGCCCAGCTCATGGGAGGACCCGACCAGATCATGATCGGCAACCTGATCCAGGACAAGTTCTTCCAGGGCCAGAACTGGCCGCTCGGCTCGGCCCTCACCATGCTGCTGATGGCCGTCCTGTTCCTCGGGATGCTCGGCTACCTGCGACGCACCCGCAAGGACGAGGCGGAGGCCGCCCGATGAGCACCCCGCAGCGCCGCCGGCGCGGAGCCGAGCGCCGCCCCCGCTTCGCCATCGCCGTCACCGCCCTCTTCTTCGCCCTCCTCTACCTCCCCGTCGGCGTCGTCGTCCTGTTCTCCTTCAACTCCCAAAAATCCCTCACCGTCCTCGACGGCGTCAGCCTCCGCTGGTACACGGCCCTCCTCCACGACGAGGCACTCCTCGACTCGCTCGGCATGAGCCTGCGGGTGTCCCTGGTCGCCATGGCCGGCTCGCTCGTCCTCGGCGTGGCCCTGGCCCTGGGCCTCGTACGCAGCCGCAGCCGCCTCGGGTCCTTCGCCGGCCTGATCATGCTCGTCCCGCTCATCACCCCGGAGATCGTCACCGGCGTCGCGGCGATGCTCCTCTTCAAGGGACTCGGCATCAGTCTCTCCACCACCACCGTGATGCTCGCCGAGATCACCTTCTCCATCTCCTACGTGACGGTCATCCTCCGCTCCCGCATCGCCGCCCTCAACCCGGAGGTCGAGGAGGCCGCCATGGACCTCGGAGCCACCCGCAGGCAGGCCCTGCGCCTGGTGACCCTGCCCGCACTGCTCCCCAGCATCCTCGCCTCCGCAGTGCTGATCTTCGCCCTCGTCTTCGACGACTTCGTCCTCGCCTACTTCACCACCGGCGTCGACCCGCAGCCGCTCTCCGTACGCATCTACTCGGCGATCCGGTTCGGCGTGCAGCCCACCATCAACGCCGTCGGCACCCTGATGCTGGCCGGATCCATCGCCCTCATCGTCCTCGCACTCGCCATCCCGCGCCTGTTCGGGCGCCGCGGCGGCCTCGACCTGCTCTCCGGGAAGTGACACCCATGCCCGCGACACCCGAGCACCCGACCCCCACGACCACGGCCTCCACGACCACGACCCCGCTGACCCCGACACCCATCCTCCCGACCCCCGCCGTCCGGCTCGACCGCGTCAGCAAGCAGTACCCCGCGGCGGGCGGCGCCCACGCCGTCCGTGACGTCGAACTCGACATCGCACCGGGCGAGTTCTTCTCCCTCCTCGGTCCCTCCGGCTGCGGCAAGACCACCCTCCTGCGGATGATCGGCGGCTTCTCCGACCCCACCGCGGGCAGCGTCCTCCTCGACGGCCAGGACGTCACCGGCCTGCCGCCCAACAAGCGCAACGTCAACACCGTCTTCCAGAGCTACGCACTCTTCGACCACCTCTCCCTCGCGGACAACGTGGCCTTCGGCCTCAAGCGCAAGGGCGTCGGCCGCGCCGAGATCCGCGAACGGGTCTGCGGCATGCTCGACCTCGTCCAGCTCGGGCACCTGGCGCACCGCAAGCCGCCCACCCTCTCCGGCGGCCAGAAACAACGCGTCGCACTCGCCCGCGCCCTCGTCAACCGGCCGCAAGTCCTCCTCCTCGACGAACCGCTGGCCGCACTCGACCTCAAACTGCGCCGCCACATGCAGGTCGAGCTCAAGCAGATCCAGCGCGAGGTCGGCATCACCTTCGTCTTCGTCACCCACGACCAGGACGAGGCACTGACCATGTCGGACCGCCTCGCCGTCATGAACGAGGGCCGCGTCGAGCAGTGCGGCACTCCCGAGGACGTGTACGAGCGCCCCACGAGCAGCTTCACCGCCTCCTTCATGGGCACCTCCAACCTCGTCCCCGGCACCTACCGATCCGGCCGGGTCGTCCTCGACGGCGGACCCGAACTGCCCGTCGGTCACCGGCCGGCCGTCGCCGAGGGCAGCCGGGTCAACCTTTCGATCCGCCCCGAGAAGATCTGGCTGTCCGACCTGGAGCCGGACATGGCCCGCGCCGAGGGCGTCGTCCGCGAGACGGTCTACTGCGGCCCGACCACCACCTACCTGATCGAACTGGCCCCCGGCGTCACGGTGTCCGTCCTGGAGCAGAACACCGTCCGCTCCCGCAGGGAGGACCGCTGGAGCGGCGGCGAGCGCGTCGAGATCGGCTGGAAGCCCGAACACTGCCTCGTCCTGGACTGAAGCCGCCCCGATCGAAGGACACCCCCATGAACCACGACGTCATCGTGCTCGGCGCCGGCCTGGCCGGTCTCGCCGCCGCACGCGACCTCGCCGCCGGCGGAGCCGACGTCCTCGTCGTCGAGGCCCGGGACCGGGTCGGTGGCCGCGTCGAACAGACCGAACTCCCCGACGGCCGACTGGTCCAGCTCGGCGGAGAGGTCGTCGGCCGCGCCCACACCGCCTACCTGGCCCTCGCCGCGGAACTCGGCCTCACACCGGTCCCCAGCTACGTCGCCGAACCCGGCGCCCTGACCCGAGCCACGCCCGAAGCGGTCTCCGCGGGCGACCCGCCCCACTGGTTCGGCCCCGGCGACGACACCTGCCACGAGAAGGTCACCGCCGCCTTCTGCGCACTCGCCCGCACCGTCGACCCGGACGACCCCTGGTCCCACCCCGACGCGACGGCCCTCGACCATGCCTCGGTCGGCGGCTGGCTGCGCGCCCAGGGAGCCACCCCGGCCGTGGTCCGCCTCTGGGAGATCGGTCAGCTCGCCCTGGCCGACGGCTCGTACGAGCGGACGTCGCTGCTCGCCGCCCTGCGCAAGCACGCCGCCGTACCCGGCCCCGACCACTACGACTACGAGGCCTGGGAGGGGCTGCGGGTCGCCGAGGGCTCCGCGACGGTCGCCCTGCGCATGGCCGCCGCCCTCGGCGGACACATCCGTACCGGATCCCCTGTCCGGGCCGTCACGGTCCGCCGGCCGGGGCGGTGCTCCGTACGCCTGGCCGGAGGCGAGACACTCACCGCGGGCGCCGTGGTCAGCGCCCTGCCCGTCGGCCCGCTCCGCCAGGTCTGCGTCACCGGCGTCTCCGAGCAGCGCCTCGCCTCCCTGCACCGGCAACGCCAGGCGCTCGCCGCCAAGTTCGTGGCCGCGTACGACCGGCCCTTCTGGCAGGGCCTCGGCCGCAGCGGCCTCTCCGAATGCGAAGGGGTCCTCGGCAGCACCTGGCCGCAGAGCGACGGCATCCTCTCCGCCCTCGTACCGCCCGAGAGACTCGGAGTCCTGCTCGGCATCCCCGCCCCGCTGCGCACCCGCGAACTGCTCGCCGACATCGCCCGCCTCTACGGCGACGAGGCGTACCGGCCGCTCGCCACCCACGTCCGGATGTGGGGCACCGACCCGTGGACCCAGGGGTACGTCACCCAGTGGACCCCCGGCGACGTCACGGGCGTCGGCCCCCGCCACGGCACGCACGAACCCCCCTTCTACGTCTGCGGATCCGACCAGTGGGTGGCCGGCTACATGGAGGGCGCCGTACGCACCGGCCGCGACACCGCCCGCGAGGTGCTGAGCCGTGGCTGACACCGGAACCGGCACCGAGGCCGGCACCGAGACCGGTATCGAGGCCGGTATCGACACCGTGCTCAACCACATCGCGGGCGCGGACCGGCCCGCCGCCTCGGGCGCGACGATGGAGCTGGTCGACCCGGCCACCGGCGCCGTGCACGGCCTCGCCCAGCGCTCCGGCCGGGCCGACACGGACGCCGCCTGCAGGGCCGCCGCAGCCGCGTTCGCGCACTGGTCCACGACCACCCCGGCCGTACGCCAGCGCGCCCTGCTCGGCATCGCCGACGCCATCGAGGAGCACGCGGACGCGCTGGTGGCAGCCGAGACCGGCGACACCGGAAAGCCCGCCCGCCAGTTCCGGACCGAGGAACTGCCCGCGATCGTCGACACCGTCCGCTTCTTCGCCGGAGCCGCGCGCAACCTGCCGGGCCTCGCCGCGGCCGAATACGCCGAGGGCCGTACCTCCGTGCTGCGGCGCGAACCGGTCGGAGTCTGCGCCCAGATCACCCCCTGGAACTATCCGCTGATGATGGCGGTGTGGAAGATCGCCCCGGCGATCGCCGCCGGCAACACGACCGTGCTCAAGCCCGCCGACACCACCCCCTCGTCCGCCGCGCTGCTGGCCCGCATCGCGGCCGCCCACCTGCCGCCGGGCGTGCTCAACGTGGTCTGCGGCGATCGCGACACCGGCCGCGCGCTCACCGCGCATCCCGAGGTCGCCCTCATCGCGGTCACCGGCAGCGTGCGCGCCGGGCGGGAGATAGCCGCCGCAGCGGCGGCCGACCTCAAACGGGTCCACCTGGAGCTCGGCGGCAACGCCCCGGTCCTCGTCCACGACGACGTGGACGTCGAGGCGACGGCCGCCGCCCTCGCCGCGGTCGCCTACTACAACGCCGGCCAGGACTGCACCGCGCCCACCCGGTTCCTGGTGGACCGACGGGTGCACGACGCGTTCCTCGCGGCCTTCGCGGCCGAGGCGGGCAAACTGCGCACGGGCGCCCCGGACGAGCCGGACGCCGACTTCGGCCCGCTCAACAACGCCGCCCAGCTCGGGTCGGTACGGGCGCTGCTCGACCGGCTGCCGCGGCGCGCCGAGATCGTCACCGGTGGCGCGCGCCTCGCGCGGCCCGGCTTCTTCCACGAACCGACCGTCGTGGCGGGTGTGCGCCAGGGCGACGAGATCGTGCAGGAGGAGATCTTCGGGCCCGTCGTGACCGTGCAGTCCTTCACGGACGAGGCGGAGGCCCTGCATCTGGCCAATGACGTCCGCCACGGCCTCGCCGCCAGTGTGTGGACCACCGACCACGACCGTGCGATGCGTGCGACCCGGGCGCTGCACACCGGGATCGTCTGGGTGAACACGCACGGCACCACCGTCTCCGAGATGCCCCACGGCGGGGTAGGGCACTCGGGTTACGGCAGCGACCTGTCGATGGCGGGCCTGCTGGACTACACCCAGGTCAAGCACGTCATGCTGTGAGCCCGTCCGGAGCCTCCGGGTGGGCGGCGGCCACCTCGGCCAGCAGCTCGGGCAGCGAGCCGGGACAGTGCCGCAGCCGGGAGCCGAGCGCGACCCACCGCTCGGCGGACACGCCACCGTCGCTCCAGCGGGCCAGCAGGGCGGCCGTCTCCACGTGGAGGGCAGCACGGCCGCTCCACGCGGCGTGCGAGACCGACCCCCAGCCGGACCCCTGGCCGACCCAGGAGGTCAGCAGGCTCGCCGGACGCACCAGCGGGGCCGCCTCGAACGCCGACAGCTGCCCGCGCTCGATCACCGCGCCGAGGTGGTCGAGGGTGGCGGCGGCCGGATCCTCGCGGGCGTCGAAGGCGACGGTCATGGTCCGCAGGGCGTGGCGCGCCGAATCGGCGCTCGCCCCGAGCGGGCCGGTGTCCCCGGGCGGCTTCCACGCGGGCAGCCAGGTGGACCGAGGCGGCCGGTACCGCTCCGGGGGCGCCGGCTCGGGTGCCGGTGGCGGCAACGGGCGCCCGGGACGGGCCGGCTGCCCGGTCCGCAGGACGACCGCCACCTCCGGCGGGCAGTCGGGGCGCCCGGCCAGTACCTCCGCGGCCGTGCGCGGCAGCCGGCGGCCGAGCCGCGCCGCCGCGATCAGGGCCCAGTCGATCCGGTAGGGCTCCCTCAGGATGTGCTCCGTCGCGCGGCGGACCACCCTGGGCGCCCGATCCCCGCGGTGCGCCGCCCGCAGCGCCCGCAGCAGTGCGCCGGTGCCGAGCCGGAGTTCGAGGGCCGTTTCGAGGAAAGGTTCCGGATCCGCCTCGCCGCAGGCCCGGGCGATGTCGGCGTCGGTCGGGTCGTCGTGGCCGGTCGGCTCGGCCGCCACCGCCCGCACCCGGGCCGTTCCGCCGTGGGCGCGTAGGGTCGCCCAGGCGGCGGCCCGGGTGGTCGGCCGGTGCTCGCCCCGCCGGTCGACGAGGGCGGCCGCCACGAGATCCGGGTCGCCCGACAGGAGTGCCGCCTGGTGGTGGCCCGGGTGGTACCCGCGCCCCAGGGCGGCGGCCGCCGGGTCCCGCAGCCGCAGCAGACGCGTGGTCCCGTAGTCCACCTGGTCGTTGTCCCGCAGCGCGGCGTCGACCTCGGGGATGTCCAGGGCGCACAGGGCCCGCTGCGTGTCACCGCTGCGGACGGCGCCCGCGAGGGCGGCCTGCAGCCGGGCGCCGCCCAGCCGCAGGATCGCCTCGGTGACGGGGGTGGGCGGGTCGAACCCCATGTGGAAGAGGGCGGGGTCGACGCCGAGCAACGCTTCCAGGGCGGCGGGGCGCTGATGGTAGGGGAGCAGGGTGGCCAGGCAGGTGAGGTGGAAGCGCACCGTCATCCGCTCGCTCCGGGAAGGCCCGTCCGCCGCCGCCCCCGCCATCGCCCACGTCCCGTCCGTCCCCCGGGGTGCCGCCCCCGGCCCGGTCTCCGCACCCTAACAAGATCAACCGTTCAGGGAGGCCATCAGCTCGGGTGCGTAACGGTCGCCGGCGGCCACACCGTGCGGCGCCACGGCGTCGATGGCGGCCAGCTCCGCGGGGGTGATCGTCACGGCGGTGGCGGCGACGTTCTCCTCCAGGTAGCGGCGGCGCTTGGTGCCCGGGATGGGGACCGCGCCCTGCTGGAGGGTCCAGGCCAGGGCGAGCTGCGAGGGGGTGACGCCCTTCTCGGCGGCGAGCCGGCGCACCCGGTCCACGACGGCGAGGTTGCGGTGGAAGTTCTCGCCCTGGAAGCGGGGGTCGGTCCGGCGGAAGTCGTCCGCAGCGAAGTCGTCCGGGCCGGTGATGGCGCCGGAGAGGAATCCGCGCCCGAGCGGGGAGTAGGCGACGAGCCCGATGCCGAGTTCCCGGAGGGTGTCGAGGACGCCGTCGTGCTCGATGCCGCGTTCGAAGAGGCTGTACTCGGTCTGTACGGCGGTCAGCGGGTGCACGGCGTGGGCGCGGGCGATCGTGGTGGGGGAGACCTCGCACAGTCCGATGTGGCGGACCTTGCCGGCCTCGACCAGCTCGGCCATGGCGCCCACGCTCTCCTCGATCGGCACGTTCGGGTCGACGCGGTGCAGGTAGTAGAGGTCGATGTGGTCGGCGCCCAGGTGGCGCAGGGAGCGGTCGGCCGAGCGGCGGATGTACTCGGGGGACCCGTTGTGGCCGAGGAGAGTGCCTTCGTCGGAGAACTCGATGCCGGTCTTCGTGGCGACCACGGCGGCCGCGCGGCGGCCGGACAGGGCCTTGCCGAGGAGCTGTTCGTTGCGGAAGGGGCCGTAGCCCTCGGCGGTGTCGAGGAGGGTGACGCCCAGTTCCAGGGCGCGGTCGATCGTGGCGAGCGACTCGGTCTCGTCGGTGGCGCCGTAGTGGGCGCTCATGCCCATCAGGCCGAGGCCCTCGGCGCCGACCTCCAGGCCCTGGCCACCCAGTGCGCGGATCTCCATGGTGTGCTCCTCATCAGATGTAACTAACTGGATAGATAGAGTCTGCGACGTGCCGGTTCCGTTTGTCAATAACCGGATAGTTACTTGCTAGGCTGCGGTCCATGGCACGGGATTCCCAAGCGACCAGGACGCGGCTGCTCGACGCGGCCTTCACCGAGTTCGCGACGTACGGCATCGCGGGGGCGCGCGTCGACCGCATCGCCGAGACGGCGCAGGCGAACAAGAGGCTGATCTACGTCTACTACGGCAACAAGGAGCAGCTCTTCGACGCCGTGCTCCAGCAGGCCCTGGAGACGGGCTCGGAGTCCGTCCCGTTCGACGCCGACGACCTGCCCGGCTACGCGGGGGCGGTCTTCGACCACCTCGTCGAGCGCCCGGCGCTGATGCGTCTCGTGCTGTGGAAGCAACTGGAGCGCCCGGGCTCCGCGGACGCGGAGTCCTCCTCCTACGCGGGCAAGATCGAGGCGGTGCGGCAGGCGCAGGAAGCGGGCCGCATCGACGCCCGGCTGGCCCCGGCCGATCTGCTGACGCTGGTCATGGGCCTCTCGCAGGCCTGGTTCGGCGCGGTGGGCGGCCCGGCGGCCGGGGGAGGGCCGGACGCCGACTGGGCCGCGGAGCGGCTCGCCGAGCACCGCACGGCGGTGGTGGAATCCGTACGCCGGCTCACCGCCCCCGGCGCCTGACCGTCCTCGGGCCCGGACGGCGGCCTACGGGTGGCCGAGGTCGGCGCGGCCGCCGGGCCACCGGAACCGGCAGCCGTCGCAGTGGGCGAGGGGCCGGCGGCACGGCTGCGCAATATCCGTGGACGGACCCGACGGTGGTCAAGTAACGTCTGGCTCCGGACCACGCCGCGTGAGACGAACGGAAGGAGGCGAGTGCCGTGCAGTCCTCAACCATCCAGCGCTCCCTCCCCGTTACCCCGGTGTGGTACGTCTGATCCGACCGGGAGCGCTCCTGCCGTACACCTCCCGGAGGAACCCGTGACCGATACGGTCATCCGCGCGCTCGACGAGAGCGACGCCCACCTGTTCGACGCACACCCCGACCCGCTGAACGCCCGCGCCGCTCACCAGCGGACCACGCACCGCCCCGACTGGAAGCGAGTGGCCCTGCGCGACGGCACCGTCGTCGCCCGCGGCGCCTGGTGGGGCGGCCCCGATGACGAGCAACCCGTCAACCTCAACTGGTTCGACGTCGCCGAGGGCGAGGTGGAGGCCGGGGCCGAACTCCTGCGCTCCGCCCCGTGGCAGGTCGAACTCGAACTCAACCTGCCCGGCGACTGGCGCGAGCGCCCCGAGCTCGCCGCCGCCGCCGAAACCCGCTTCGCCGCCGCCCGGGCCGCCGGGTACGAGCTCCTGGTGGAACGCTTCCTGTACCGCTGGACCCCGGAGCGCGGACTGCCCGAGCGGCCCGGTCGCCTCTTCTTCACCCCCGAACCCGACGACACGGTCTTCTTCGACGCGCTGCGCCGCATCCACTCGGCCACGCTGGACGCCCACTCACTGAAGGCCATCGAGGAGGGCGGCCTCGACCGGGCCGCGCGGGAAGAACTCGAATTCTTCCACTGGTGCCCGTCCCCGCGTGAGTGGTGGCAACTCGCCCACACCCCGGAGGGCGAGCTGGCCGGCATCCACATCCCGGCCCACAACCCCTCCGGACCGACCATCGGCTTCATCGGCGTTCTGCCCGAACACCGCGGCCGCGGCTACGCCTACGACCTCCTCGCGGAGTGCACCCACTTCCTGGTGGAACACGGCGCGGAGGCCGTCACCGGCGCCACGGACCGGGGCAACTTCCCGATGGCCGCGAACTTCACCAGGGCCGGCTTCCCCGTGGTGCGCGAGCGCATCAACTTCCACCCCGCCCCCGGGGCCGTGTCCTAGGACGGCATGAGGCCGCGGACCGCTCGCTCCGCATCCGTCCCTCGCGCACTCAGGTGCGGGGACGCGGAGCGAGCTGTTCGCGCACCCATACGGGATCGGGGTTGGTGTGCGGCCGCCCGGCCACCATGACGGTCGGCACGGTCTCATTGCCGTCGTTGGCCGCCCGGACCGCCGCCGCCCCGGACGGGTCGCGCCAGATGTCGACCCAGTGCAAACGGCCGGCGTCGCGCCCCAACCGGATCCGCAGCCGGAGGCAGTACGGGCAGCCCGCCCGCCAGTGGACGACCGGCCGGCCGTCGAGCGCGCTGCGGCGCTGCGTCTCCGCCGCACCGATCGATCGCGGGAACGCCAGCGGCGAGTGCAGGCCCGCGAGCAGCACGAACAGCACCAGCAGGGGGACGGCGGCTCCGGCGAAACCCCTGACGGCCAGCGTGGCCGCGACGAGCGCACCGCACACCACGAGCAACAACGGCAGGATCCAGGCGCGCATCATGAGGACGAAGGCTATCCGGAGCCCCGCGTGATCCCTTTGCGCCGCCTGCCTCAGATCCGCCGGAGCGTCATCTCACCGGTGGCTTCCCGCAGTTGCGGCGTCTGAGCCTGGATCAGGTGGAACAGGGCCTCCCGGGCCAGGCGGCCCGCCGTGTTCCCGTACTGCACGGCGCGGCCGCCGGTCGCCGCCACACAGGCGGTGGCGGCCCGCACTCCCAGGTCCAGGGCCGCGGCCCGGTTCTCGATCCGGGCCGGTACCTCCTCCTCGGGGGCCAGCTCGTCGCGCAGGGCGTACGCCTCGGTGCGCAGCCGGGCGCCCTCCTCCGCCAGCCGGTGGGCGAGGTCCTCGTACGTGGCTCCGGCCCGGGGCGCGGCCGCCAACAGCAGGTCGACGGCCGCGCGCAGATGGCCGAAGACGGCCGGGTTGGTGTTCGCGTTCTCCAGATCGTAGGACCGGGCCCACTGCGACCTGGGCCCGATGGAGATCACGTCGCCCGGCGGTACGACGACGTCCCGCAGTTCCACGGCCGCCGTGCGGGTCGCGCCCATCGCCCACAGCGGTGGCGATTCCACGGCGCACAGGCCCCGGCCCGGTTCCGTCCCGCAGTCGACGCGCACGAACAGGGCCTGGTCATCGGCGGTGACGGCGCCGAGGACCGCCGTGTCCGTGATGCCCCAGCCGGTCATCCAGGGCACCCGGCCGCGCAGCCGCCACCCCCCCTCGGACCGCTCCGCGGACACGGGCGGCTGAGGATGGCGCAGGTACGCGAAGCCGGCCGTGGCCTGCTTCACACCCGTGGCCAGGTCGGGCAGCCAGCGGTCGCGCAGGGGAGCGTTGGCGCTCTTGGAGAGCGCCTTCACGAGGCCGAAGTGCTGGGTGTAGACGAACCAGGTGGACGGATCCACCGCGGCGAGGATCTCGTGGACCTCGCGGACCACCTGCTTCCTGGTGCAACCGCTGTCCGGCGACGGCTCGTACTCGAGGATCCCGTGGGCGCCGCTGCGGGCCAGTTCGTCCAGATGGGCACGGGAGACGCCCTGCACGGCGGTGCGTTCCGCCTCGGGCCGCAGTACGGCGCTCGCGACGCGTGCCACCGACTCGACCAGCGGCTCGGCCGCCAGTTCCGCCGGCGTCCCCAACTGCGTCCCGTCGCCCGGTAACCCTCGCAACTGCGCTCACCTCATCGTGGATGTGTCCCGTACGCCCGGTCGGCGCACCGTCCCCGACAGACCCTACGCATGCGCACGCCGGTGCTCCGCACGGTTCCGGCCGGGCCGGCTCAGCGCGCGTCGGGAAGGTGCCAGCGGTAGGGAGCGACCAGCTCCTCGATCCGGTCGGGACCCCAGGTTCCCGGAGCGTACGGTTCCACGGGCGCGGGCGATTCCAGCAGCGGGGCCGAGACCTCCCAGAGGCGTTCGATGCCGTCGGACCGCGTGAAGAAGGACTGGTCGCCGAGCATGGCCTCCAGGAGCAGGTGCTCGTAGCCCTCCAGGGAGTTGTCGGCGGTGAAGGAGCCGCGATAACCGAAGACCATCTCGGCCTCGGCCAACTGCATGGACGGGCCGGGCTCCTTGACGAGGAACCGGGCGGTGACGGAGCCGGGATCGGCGAAGTCGATGACGAGTTCGTTGCCCCGGCCGGAGGCCGCCACCCGAGCGTCCAGCGGGAACATGCCGAGGACGGGCTCGCGCAGACCCAGGGTGACGACGTGCCGCCCCTGGGCGAGTGCCTTGCCGGAACGCAGGTGGAAGGGGACCCCCGCCCAGCGCCAGTTGTCGATCTCGACGCGCAGGGCGGCGAAGGTCTCGGTGTCCGAGGCCGGATCGACCCCGGGCTCGGCGCGGTAGCCGGTGTACTGCCCGCGGACGACGTGCGCCGGGTCCAGCCGCCGCATGCTCCGGAAGACCTTCACCTGTTCGTCCCGGAGCGCCTGGGCGTCAAAGGTGACCGGCGGCTCCATCGCGACGAAACCGAGCAGCTGGAACAGATGGGTGACGATCATGTCGCGGAAGGTTCCGGTGCCCTCGAAGAAGTGCGCACGGCCCTGGATGTCGATCTGCTCGGGCACGTCGATCTGCACGTGGCTGATGTGCTCGCGGTTCCAGAGGGGCTCGAACAGACCGTTGGCGAACCGGAGGGCGAGGATGTTGTCCACCGCCTCCTTGCCGAGGAAGTGGTCGATGCGGAACACCCGGGACTCGTCGAAGACGGCGTGGACGGCCGCGTTGAGCGCGCGGGCGGACGCGAGGTCGGTACCGAAGGGCTTCTCGACGATGACCCGGGCCTCCTGGGCGAGCCCCGTGGTCCCGAGGAGCTCCACCATGGAGGTGAACGCGACGGGCGGGACAGCGAGGTGGAAGAGCCGTCGCGGACTGCCTCCGACGGCCCGCTCGGCCTCGCGCACCGCCGTCACCAGGGGCTCCGCGGCATCCGCGTCGGCCGCCCCGAAGGACAGCGCGGACTCGAACTCCTGCCATGCGGGGCCCTCGGGACGCGAGCGGCCGAACTCGGCCACGGCCTCCCGCGCGTGGGCGCGGAACGCGTCGTCGGTGAGGGCCTCGGTCGCCGGGGCGGAGCCCACGATGCGGTAGCGCTGCGGCATCAGCCCCGCCTTGGCGAGATGGAACAGCCCGGGCAGCAGTTTGCGGCGGGCCAGGTCGCCCGTGGCGCCGAAGACGACGATGACGTGGTCCGCCGGGCTCGGCGCGGGGGACGGGGCGGGCTGGGTCATGGGGCCGTACTCCCGTTCCGGGCGGTCGCATCGCCCTCAGGCCCCCACTGTGCAAGCCGGCCCCGGATCCGGCACGCGGGAGTCCACCACCCGGGTCACGCGTGTCGGGCACCGGTGCGCGGACGGCCGCGGCTCGCACCCCGCACCCGTGCGGGCCGCGGGCCGGGACCGGCCGGGGGCTCCGGGATCAGGGCGAGCCGGGGCGGATGGCGCGGGCACGGACGGTCTCGAAGCGGTGGAAGGGGACCTCGACCGCGATCCGCCGCTCGGCCATGTAGCGCATGAGCGACTCCCGGCGGTCCTCGTGCAGGACCGACACACCGTGCCCGATCCGCTCGGCGCGGCCGGTCCGGGCGGCCTCCCCGATAGGGAAGGTGAGGTCCTCCGGCTTGACCGGACCGGGCACCGGCTCACCCGCGTGGAGGGTGATGTGCGCCTTCGGATACTGGGTCTTCAGGTAGTTCAGCATCCGCATGTGCAGGCGGTAGTCCCGCAGGGCGACCGGGTCGTCCTCCGGCTGCACCAGGTTCACGGCGACGAAGCGCGGGTCGCGCTCGGCCAGCCGCATGCCGAGCGCCATCCGGGTGAACACCCGCTCCGGGGTGCCGGCGCGGGCGACCTGGGAGATCCGGCGGTACGGCAGGGAGCACGCCGCGTCGGGCCGCGGGGTGTCGCAGTGCGCGGCGGCGCGGAACTCGGCGTCGGTGTTCTGCCGGGCGGCTGAGCCCGCGACCTCCGCGAGCATCCGGCCGGGGTGTCGCCGGGCCACCTCGCCGAACTTGCCGAAAGTCGCGAAGAAGTGGTCGTGGCCGTTGCCGTCAGCCGGGAAGTCCTGCATCGACCAGGCCCGGACGACCTGCCGGCGGAACGCCGCGTCGGAGACGGCATCGGTGGCGAGCCGGGTGCCCGCCCCGCACGGCGGGGGCACCGCGGTGGTGGTGTCGGTGGTGATGCACAGTCCGTCCCCGGCGGCGAGTTCGATCAGGAACTCGGTGGTGACCGCGCCGGGCAGGTGGTTGTGCAGGTCACCGCCCTTGGGGAGGCCGGCGAAGAAGTCCCCCGGCCGGTCGGGGCCGGAGGCCGGGGTCACGGCGGGTGCGGCGGCCGCGTGCGCGGACGGGGGTGCGAGCAGGACCAGGGCGCAGAGCGCACCGATCAAGTGGGATGGGGTCACGGGCACATGGTGGTGAGGCGGACGGCCCATCCCGGTCTGCCGGGCCGGGGCCGCCCGGTGTCTCACCCGGGAGGCCCCGCCCAGGATCGTCCCTCCCCCCGCGCCGCGCCGCGCCGGACCCCGGGTCGGGCGGGTCGGCCGATCAGGCGCGGCAGCGCAGCATCTCCAGCGGCGGGCTCGCGAGAAGATCCGCCCAGAAGTCCCGGCCGAACTCGCGGATACCGGCGTCGGACACCTGCAGCGGGACCCACTTCAGTTCACTGAACCCGGCCGCCCGCAGAGACTCCTCGTAGACCTCGCGGCGCAGGGCCGTGCCGACGATCGTGATCGGCCGCGGCTCGAGCAGCGCCGTGACCTGCACCCGCGGACCCATCCCGGTCTCCTCGCCGGTCGGCTCGCAGAGGAAGCCGTACTTGTCGAGGGACGCGCAGTCGAACCGGTAGTCCGGCTTCTGGGCGAACACGAAGAACTCCCCACCCGGTACCAGGCTCCGGTGGATGTTGCGGCACATCCGCTCCAACCCCGCGACGTCCTCGGCGTAGTTGAGGCACTGCACGCCCAGCGCGATGTCGAAGCGCTCCTGGAGAGGCCGCAGTTCGGCCACGTCCCCGACCTCGTACCGCACACCCAGCGGGTCGCGCTGTTCGATCTCCCGCGCGGCGGCGATCATCTCGACGGAGATGTCGACACCGAAGACATCCGTGGCGCCGCGTCGCTTGAACTCCCGGCTGTAGAAGCCGGTGCCGCAGGCCAGGTCGAGGACCGACTTTCCGCTCACGTCACCGACCATGCCCAGGAAGCTCGGTACCTCCCCGAACCGCGTCAACGGCAGAGCCTTGAACCCCTCGAACGCCTCACCGATCGCGTCGTACTGTTGCACGCTCACGTGCTTCCCCCTTGTCGATGCGTCCCGTACGTGACCACACGGGCTCCCCGGATCCAGCGGCTCACCGGGGGCGTGGTCGTGGCAGAAAGTCTGCTGCGGACGTGTCGGAGCGCCGTACTGGCAGATGACACAAAGAAGTTGGTGGGGTGATCCTCCAATCACCCAACGTTCCCGTGAGGCCGGATGAGCCGGGGGAGGCCGCGGCCCGGACGATGAGCGATCATGTGACGCCGGGAGGGTCGAAGTCCGCGGATGCCGCGACCGGAAGCCGGAACAACAACCGGAACCACAACCGGAACGCGAACCGGAACCGGATCGCCGACACGCGGCCGAGACAGGAGACCAGGTGACGACGGCATCGATGACGTCGGCTGCGGCCGCGCCGGCCGGGGACCGGTTCGACTGGTTCTGCGAGACGGTCTCCAGCGACCTGATGCCCGTCACGCTCAGCACCCGGCACACGGCCGATTTCCACGCCAGGATCACCGACCTCGACCTGGGCGCGGTCCGGCTGTCGACGTTCGCCTTCTCGCCCGTGCTGTCACGGCGGACCCCGGCGCACATCCGGCGGGGCGATCCCGAACAGTTCCAGCTGGCGCTGGTGACCCGGGGCGCGTTCAGGATTTCCCAGCGGGGCAGCGAGTCGGTGGTCGCCGGCGGCCTGGTCCTGACGGACACGTCACGACCGATGGAGAACGAGGGAGCCTGCGCGGACGGTCGGGTGGAGGCCGTCGTCCTGCAGATCCCGCGCACCGCCCTGCCTTTGCGCCCGGACCGCGTGGACCGCCTCCTCGCACGCGGGATCGGCGTGGACGGCGGGTCGGCGGCGGTCCTCGCCGGGTTCCTGCAGTCGCTCGCCGGCCACGGCCCGGGATGCCGTGACCAGGAACTGCGCGCAATGGGGTCCGTCGCCCTCGACCTGGCCACCACGTGCCTGGCGCAGCAGCTCGGCGATCCCGGGGAAGCGCCGGCCGAGGCCCGCGCCCAGGAGACGCTGCGGCGGATCATCCGCTTCATCGAGAACAACCTCGGCGACCCGGACCTGACTCCCCGAATGATCGCCGACCGGCACGGCATCTCCCTTCGCTGCCTGTACGACCTCTTCCGCGACCAGCCGGTCAGCGTGGCGGCACGGATCCGCCGGAGCAGGCTGGCACGAGCCCGTGCCGAGCTCGCGCGCCCGGACCTGAGCGCCCACCACGTGCAGACGATCGCGTCCCGCTGGGGTTTCCCCACCGCGACCGCCTTCAGCCGGGCTTTCCGTGACGCGTACGGGACGACCCCCACCGACCACCGCGCGAACGCCCTCCACCTGGCCGCGCAGGGCCCGGACAGGCCTCGCACCAGGCCCTGAGGCCGCTGCGAGTGCGAGGAACATCCACATGGGGGAAGCTGGGAATGCCCACCGTGCCGACGGCGGGAAAGACGGGCGAGGAGGGCCTCGTGGACAGATCAGCAGACGGCCGGCTCGTGCGTGCACTGCGGTCCAGGGCGCGGAACATCACCCTGCTGTGTGCAGCGGCGGCTCTCGCCACGGCCACCGTCCCTGCCTCCGCGCAGACCCGGACCGTAGCGGCTCCGGTGACCGAGCCGCTCGTGGTCGTCGACTGCTTCTCGCAGGCCCAGGTAAAGCCCGAGGAGTACTTGCTGGCCTGCGGAGACGGCAACAACCGCCTGGTCGGGCTCGACTGGGACACCTGGGGGCCGAAGGCCGCGACGGCCAAGGGCACCGACATGGTGAACGACTGCAAGCCCTACTGCGCGGCGGGCCGTTTCCGGTCCTACCCGGTGACGGTGACCCTGAGCACCCCGGAGCCCTGGCCGGACCACCCCGGCGTGCAGCGCTTCACGACGATCCGGCTCGTCTACACGGACACCGCGCCGTCTCCGGTCCCGAAGGACGTCACCTACAAGCTGGTGTTCTGACAGGACATCGCCGCGGCCGGCCCGAACATCGACGGGCCGGCCCGCATCCTGCATGACGTCGGAACAGGGCCGTGGCGCGGAGCAGGGTGGTCGGCGTGGACGTGGATGCGGTGATCTTCGAGCTGTACGGGCTGAGGCCGGCGGACTTCACCGCGGCACGCGACGCCCACGCAGCCCGGGCCCGCCGGGAGAAGGACGCCGCCGCCGCGGCCGCGATCGGCGCCCTGCGCAGACCGACCCTGGCCGTATGGGCGGCCAATCTGCTGGCGCGCAGTCATCCGGACCGCGCCGAGGCACTGCTGCGCCTCGGCGCGGAGCTGCGCCGGGCATATCGGGAGCTCGACGGCGCGCAGCTGCGCACGCTGTCGCACGAACAGCACCGGGTGATCGCCGCGCTGGCCGGGGAGACCGAACAACTGGCCGCCGGGGCGGGGGAGCAGCTTCGGGAGACCGCGGTGCGTGAGATCGAAGGGATCTTCCACGGGCTGCTGGCCGATGAGGAAACCGCCCGCCAGTGGGCGGCCGGCTGCCTGAGGAAGGCCCCGACCGCGGCGGTGGGGTTCGAGGGCCTGGAGCCGGCTCCGGGCGCAGCACCCCGCCGCACGGCCGACGTACCGGCCCCGCCGGCCGTCGACGAGAAGAGGGCGGCGGCCGCCCGGGAAGAGGCAGCCGAGGCATCGGCGGCCCTGCAGAAGGCCGAGGAACATCTCACCGAGGCGTCGGTCGCCCGGGACCGGGCCGAAGCCGCCGCGGCCGACCTGCGCGGCGAACTCGCCGCCCTGCAGGAACGGGTCGAGGCCGCTCAGCGGGCGGCCCAGGAGGCGAAGCGCCTCCACCGGCAGGCCGAGCAGGCCCGCGCCAAGGCCGAACGGAGCGCGGAGAAAGCCGCGCGCAGACTGGCGGAACGGGACCGGAGCGAGGGCTGAGGGCCCGGGCCCGGTCGGCACGGCGGCGTCCGGGCAGAACGCCCGCGGCGCGGGCCCCGGTCAGGGGCGGTCCAGGCCCCAGGTCTGGAGTGCGTACGGGCGGCCCTTCTCCTCACCCGTGATCAACGGGACGTCGAGGAGCCGGAATCCGGCACGGGTGGCCACCCCCACGCTGGCCGCGTTCTCGGCCTCCAGCTCCAGGATCACCCGGTCCACGCCCAACTGCTCGAAGGCGTACGCGGCCATCAGCCGCACCGCCCGGGCGGCCAGCCCCCGGCCCCGGTGTGCCGGGCCGAGCGCGTAGCCGAGCTCGGTGCCCTCGGGCGCGCGCTTGAGCATCACCTCGCCGAGCGGGACACCCCCGTCGACGGTGATGGCGAGCAGGAGGGCCGTGCCCTCGGTGCGCAGCCGCCGGGCCCGGTCCAGGCGGGTGCGGGCCGCCTCGTCGTCGAAGGGCGAGACGATCGGCGTCCAGTAGGCGATGTCGGGGTGGTCGAACAGCTCGGGCATCGTGGCCAGGTCCGTCTCCGTCCAGTCGCGCAGGAGCAGGCCCTCGCCCGTCAGCTCGATCCGGTCGGGAAAGGACGGCGCGGCGCTGCTCATGCTGGGGGACCTCCGGGACGGGTGCGGGACCAGGCAGGATATCCGGGGTCCGGCCATCGGTTCACCGGATTATCCGCCGACAGTAAAACCGCAGGTCATAGCCCGATCGGACGATGAGGCAAGGCAGTGGCGGGACCGACCGCCGGTGCGCGGTCGCGCGTACGGGCGGACCGGAGATCGCAGAGAATCCGTGCCGGAATCCGTGATCGTGCCATGCTCGAAGGGTGCAGACGGATTCGGCGGCCTCCAGTGATGAGGGTGCGTCGCCCGAGGTGCTCGCCCTGGCCAAGGTCGTGGCCAGGCTCCGGGCCGAGGTGGCGGACCTGGAAGGCCTTGGCTCCATCACCGCCGTACTGGAACGGGCCAAGGGCGTCCTGATGGCCCGGGAGGGCCTGTCGGCCGACGCGGCGTACGAGGCGCTGGTCGAACGCGCAGGGCACCGGGGCGGGACGCTGATGGAGGAATGCTGGATCACCCTCGGCGGGATCCGATCGAAGCTCTCGGGACCATCGAGGCCGTCACGTCCCACCGCAGTCGTTCCGAAGACCCCCGCACCCGTCACGACCGCACCCGTCACGACCGGCCGCGGTCCGGCCCCGGACGGAGGCCGGTCGGTCTTCGACTCGGACCGCTACCTCACCGTCGGTCACGGCGACAAGGACTCGCGCGCGCTCCTCGCCGGCCTGGCCGTCTCACTGGCCGATGCCCGGACCACCGGCGACGCGGCGGAGGTCCTGCACGAGGCGCTGCGCCGCCCGGTCGGGGTGGACGGCGTGATGATCTACAGCCTGGGCGGGGCCGGGCGGCTGACGCTCATCGGTCACTCGGGGATCGACGCGGTACTGGCCGCGCAGTGGCAGGACATCCCCCCGCTGGTCGGTGTCGCCGCCCTGGAGGCGATCACCTCCGGCGAGCCGCGATGGCTGGAGGATCCGGCCCAGGACACCGCGAAGTACCTGCTCATCGGGCCGCCGGAGCGGTGGCCCACCCGCGCGTGGATCCCCGTACCGGGCGAGGAGGGGGTCACCAGCGCCATCGGATTCCTCCGCAGGCTCCGTACCCCGTTCGGCGCCGGTGAGCGGGCCCTGCTCCAGCAGGCCGTGCGGCTGTGCGGTGGCTCCCTGCGTGCCTTCGAGCGCCGCACCACCTCGCCCGCGGACCCGGAGGTGGCCGCGGTCCAGAAGATCTTCGACACCGTCTCCGGGGCGGCCATCCTCCTCACCCCCGTGCGTTCGCCGCACGGCGAGGTGGAGGACTACCGCATCGAGGCGGCCGCGCCGGACTCGGTGGACGTGGCGGGCCGGCGCGGCAAGGAGCTGGTGGGCCGACGGGTCCTGGAGACCTATCCGACCGTGGCGGGCACCCCGTTGTGGCAGGGCTACCTCGACGCCCTGGAGACCGGAACCACCTATGACGGCGAGCCGTTCTCGTACCGCGAAGTGATAGCCGGGGTTCCCGAGACCTCCGTGTTCTCGGTTCGGGCCACCCGTCTGGGCGGCCGGCTGATCGTCTCGTGGGTACGCCACGACACCGCCGCCCGCGAGATCCGTCGGTTGACCACCATGCAGCGGCTGGGCAACCTCGGCTGGGCCGACTGGAATCTGGCCACGGACACCGTCGACTGGTCCGACCAGGTGTACGCGATCTTCGACCGCGCGCCGGACCTGGGGCCCATGCGATTGGAGGAACTCCCGCAGTATCTCGTTCCGGAGGACCTGCCGAAACTCGCCGACGCGGTCCAGCGGCTGCTGGGCGAAGGGGCCCCGATCGACCGGACGTTCCGCATCGGCACGGCGGCCGGGGTCCGTCACCTGCGCATCGTGGCCGAAGCGGAGACGGACGCCTACGGCGCCCCGGTTGAGGTGCACGGATTCTTCCAGGACCTCACCCCCCAGCGGGACACCGAGCTCGCCCTGCAGGAGAGCGAGCGGGCCGTACTGGTCCAGCGCGGCGTGCTCCAGGCCGAACGGGCCATCGCCGCACGCCTCCAGCACGCGCTGCTGCCGATCCCCGAGCAGTCGATCGAGCTGGTGGGCCTCTGCGTCGACATCGCCTACGTGCCTTCGGACACCGGAGTGAACGTCGGCGGCGACTGGTACAGCGCCATCGAACTCCCGGACAAGAGCGCCCTCTTCGTCGTCGGTGACGTCGCGGGCCATGGCCTCGACGCCGTCGGGGCCATGGCCCAGCTGCGCTTCACCGCCAAAGGCATGATCATCACCGGCTCGGCGCTCCCCGATGCCATGGGACGGCTCAACACCCTCCTCCTGCACACGGCCGACCAGGCCGCCACCACGGCCACCATGATCATGGCGCGGTACCGTCCGGCGGAGCGGCGCCTCGCCTGGGTGCGGGCCGGCCATCTGCCGCCCCTGCTGATCCGTGACGGCGAGGCGCGCTTCCTGCCCCTGCCGGAGGGAAACCTCCTCGGGGCGTCCTTCGACTCCGTGTACGTGGAGGAGACGCTCCAGCTGGAGCCCGGCGACCACCTTCTCCTCTACACCGACGGCCTCATCGAGGTACCGGGGGAGACCGTGGACCGCGGACTCGTGCGGCTCGCCGAGGCCGCCGCCAGGGCCATGGGCGGGGGGTTCGACGAACCGCTGGCGCAGCTCCTGGCCTCGCTGCACCCCGCCGGACGCGACGACGTGTGCGTCCTGGACATCAATCTGCCGTCGGACGCCGAATGACGTCGGAACGCCTCGAGCCCCGGGGGGAAAGGCCTCGAGTCCCCGGGGCCACCGCGGTTCAGGAGCCCTTTCCGCGGCCGCTCATCGCGTCGCGGAGGCGGTCGACGAGCCCGACCCCGGGCGCGAGGAGCTTGTTGACCGGGGGCTTGTCCGGTGCGGACGGATGCGGACGGGTGGGCGCGGTCTTCTTGGCCGAGCGCACCTTGTCCCCGAGTTCGGCCAGCGTGTCCGGCGAGCACGCGCCGCGCAGCCGGGGGAAGAGGCTTCCCTCCTCGTCGGCCACGTGCGCCCGGATCTCGGTCATGAGCTTGTCGACCAGACCGTCGAACCGGGGGTCGTCGGCCCTGCACCCCTCCAGGTCCTTCATGATCCGCTCGGCCGCCGCATGGTCCTCCAGCTCCTTGTCCGCGATGGCGTCCCCGTCCGGCAGATGCTCGCGTACGGCCGGGTACAGGTATTCCTCCTCTGCCACGGAGTGCCGCACCAGTTCGATGGTCAGCTTGTCCGCGTAGTGCTTCCTGCGGGGATCCCCGGAGGGCAACCCCTGGATGTCCTTGAAGAAGTCCTCCACCTCCTGGTGGTCGACGGTCAGCTCTGCGATGACGTCACCGCCGTGTCCCATGGTGTCCTCCTCGGTCAGGGTTCGTACGTGGTGTGGGCTGATATCGGTGTGTGTCACCCGGCGACGGCCATGGACACGTGGATGCGTTTTCCACCGGTGGACGTCGGCATGACGTCGACGTCACGTGCGATGTGGCGGACGAGGATCCAGCCCCAGCCGCCGCTCCCGTTGAGGTGCGGCAGCCGGGTCACGGGCGGGACCGAGCTGGTGTCGGTCACATCGATGTCGAGCAGACCCTCGTGCAGGGCGAGATCGAGGCTGCACGGGCCGTCGGTGTGCCGGACGGCGTTCGTGACGAGCTCGGTCACGATCAGGGCGGCGGCGTCCACGGCGGCCGGGTGCACCGGGTGCTCCCGGTCGCCGATGCCGTGCAGGAACCGGTAGGTCTCGTCACGGGCCCGGCCGGCGGCGCGCACGTCGGGCGGCAGGTCGAGATGCCGCTGCGGTTGTCGGTCAGAGGGAGTCATCGCGGGCTCCGGGGAATGGTGTGCGGCGTTCTCTCTTTCTGTGCGGGGGTGCCTGCACGGCACCGGCGGGTCGTCTCAGGTGTTGAGCAGCCGGGTGAAGAAGGAGCGGTACTGCTGGAGTGCCAGCCTCAACTCCTCCGTGGCGACCTGTTCGCCCTGGTCCCACTGGCCCTCCAGCCCCTGCTTGCGCGAGGAGAAGGTCTGGGCGAGCGCCTGCATCACCTCGGCGACCAGGGCGTCCGCCGACTTGACCGCTTCCTGCGGGTCATCCACGAACCGGCCCTGGATCGCGCTCCAGGACCTGCGGTAGCCCTCGGCCTCCTCGGTGCCGAGCAGCGGTTCGTCCGCCGCCGGCGTCCGCTCGTCCTCGTGGCCGACGGCTGCCTCCTCCTCGGCCGATCCGTCGCCCCGCGTGTCCGCCGTGGCCTCACCCGGGTACGTGGGCACCTGCCGTCCCTCGTCCGCCCGGGCGTCCGGCGCGGCAGCCGCCGCTCCGGCAGTCGTCCCGGGGTTCGCAATGTCCTCCGTCGTCAGCTCGACGCCGGCAGCCCGATCGTCCCTGTCCGCTTGGTTCCGCATGTTCACCGGCTCCTCTGGTCACTGAGCAACTCCTCGAAGAGCGCGCGGTAGTGAACCATCGCTCCGCGGAGTTCCTCCGTCGTCGTCTGTCCCGCACCGCTGCGCACCTTGACGTCGTGCGCGGCGCGGTAGTGCTCCAAGGTCCGTCCGTGCTCCACCGAGAGATCGCGCACCTGCCGGCTGAACCCCTCCGTGGGGTAGCCGCGCTCGCGCATCAGTCGCGTCACCAGGTCGTCGGCCTCACCGACGGAGCCCTCGGGCCGGTCCACGAATCGCTCCTGGACGCCGCTCCACTCCTGCGTGTACTGGAGGCGCCGCTCCGACGGCAGCTCCTTCAGCTCGAATTCGGCGTGACGCTCCTCGCGGGCACGGAGCTCGCGCTCCCCGGCCACCCGGCCGCCCTCGGCCTCGACGGTGCGTTCGTACTCGGGCCCGAACCTCTGCTGCAGGTGGCGTCGGCGGGACATCATCCACAGCCCGACGCCGAGCGCGATGACCACGATCGCCGCGATGACGATCACGGTGATGAGCATGCTGTTCGACATGGCTCGCCTCCATCCGGGCCTCATCGGCCTCTGCCACGCGGCTGCCCCCCGCGCCCCCTGCCAAACGCGGGACCGGCACCCCGGCGTGGGGATCGCCGCCCCCGCCTCCCGCGTCGCACGGCCCGAACAGGACGCCCTGGACGGCCCGTTCACCCGTCGCCGTCCCCGACGCGGCAGGGGTGACGCAGCCCCCTACCGGGATCGAACCGTCCGCCCCGGTTTGAAGGCCCGCAGGCTGGTCAGATGCCTGAGGGGGTGTCCTGCCGACCGCGGCGCACCCTCCGGAGCCATCCCATTGCCCCACGTGAGTACCACGGGTCGAGGGCGGGCGTACGGCCTGCCCCCCCCCGTGTCGGCAGCCGTGACGTTGACGACGTCCGAGCGATCGGAACAGCGCCATGAAATCCCGCCCCGCCGGATCACCATCCCGTGCCCCCTCTCCTCCCCATGCGCAGCGCCTCCTCGCGATCTACCTCAACGACCATCTCGCGGGGGCCGGTAGCGGTGTCTCGCTCATCCGACGCATGGCCCGGGCACACCGCGGTACGCCGGCCGGGCCGCCCCTGGCCGAGCTCGCCGAGCAGATCGCGGAGGACCGGGAGAGCCTGCGCGAGATCATGACCGCCTTCGATGTCCCCGCCCAGTGGCACCGGGTCGTCCTGGGGCGCCTGGCCGAGAAGGCGGGAAGGGTGAAACTCAACGGCCACCTGGTGAGCCGCTCGCCCCTCAGCGACGTCCTCGAACTGGAAGCCATGCGGATCGGCGTGGAGGGCAAGGCGTCGCTGTGGCAGTCGCTCGGCATCCTCGCCGAGACCGCCGACCACCTCGACCGGGCCGCCGTCGACCGCCTCCTGACCCGCGCGCGGCATCAGGCAGCGGTACTGGAGGAACTGCACGGTGCCGCGGCCCGACGATCCATCACCCCCGCGTCCGCGACCTCTCCCGGCCGCCGCGACCGCGGCCTGTCCCGAAGGACGAGGTGGGCCTGATGAGAGTCGTCGTCACCGGCGCCACCGGCAACGCAGGCACCAGCGTGGTGAGAGCCCTGGCTGCCGACCGTACGATCACCGACGTGCTCGGCATCGCCCGCCGCCGCCCCGACCTCCGCATCCCCGGTGTGCGCTGGGCCGAAGCGGACATCGACCCGGGACGCGCCGATCTGGCCGAGGTCTTCGCGGGCGCGGGCGCGGACGCGGTCGTCCACCTCGCCTGGAGGTTCCGGCCGACCCACGACCCGGTCGCCACCTGGCGGACGAACGTCCTGGGAAGCATCGGGGTCTTCGAGGCATGCGCCCGGGCCCGGGTGCACACCCTGGTCCACGCCTCGTCGATCGGCGCGTACTCACCGGGCCCCGACGACGGACGCCCCGTCGACGAGTCCTGGCCCACCCACGGCTGGCCGGGCGCCGCCTACACACGCGAGAAGGCCTACCTGGAGCGCTACCTCGACGGCTTCCAGCTCACCCATCCCCAGATGCGGGTGGTCCGGCTGCGGCCGGCGTTCCTCTTCAAGGAGGGCGCGGCCAGCGAGCAGCGCCGGATCTTCGCCGGGCCGCTCCTGCCCTGGCGCCTGATCCGGCCGGGACTTCTGCCCGCCCTGCCCGCGGTGTCCGGCCTGCGCTTCCAGGCCCTGCACACCGACGACGCGGCCGAGGCCTACCGGGCAGCGGTCGTACGACCCGTGCGCGGCCCCTTCAACCTGGTGGCCGACCCGGTACTGGACATGGCCACCGTGGCGGGCCTCCTGCGCTCCCGTACGGTGCCGCTCCCGGCGGGCGCGGCCCGGGCCGTGCTGGCCGCGGCCTGGCGCATGCACCTCGTACCGGCCACCCCCGGACTGCTGGACGCCGTGCTGCGGCTCCCGCTGCTCGACGCCGGCCGGGCCCGCGACGAGCTGGGGTGGACACCGTCGGTCACCGCCACCGAGGCCGTCGCGGCCTTCATCGAAGGCCTGCACCTGGGAGCCGGCCTGGACACCCCGCCCCTGGCCCCCGCACGCGCGGCCCGCGCATGAGGTCCGGTCGGCGGGGCAGGCGGTGTGCGAACCGGCCGGGCCGAGGATCCGGCGCGGCGACGACCGATGCGAGGAGTGGTTGATCATGCACGACGACATGTGGGCCTACCGGTCCGGAATCGTCCACCCGACCGGGGACGACCTCACCGGATTCACCGTGGAAGCGGCCGACGGGCGGATCGGCAAGGTCGACAAGCATTCGGCGGAGGTCACGGACGCGTACCTGGTCGTCGACACGGGCGTCTGGATCTTCGGCAAGGAGTTGCTGATCCCGGCCGGCACGGTCACCCGCATCGACCGGGAGACGCAGACCGTGCACGTGGACCGCACGAAGGAGCAGATCAAGGCGGCCCCGGAATTCCACCGGGACAACCATCTGGCCGACCCGGACTACCGCGTCGAGATCTCCAAGTACTACGGGGCCATCGGCCGGCTCGGCGGCCCCTTCGTGTAGCCGCCCCGGGACCTCCCCCGCGGCGCGGAGGTTTCACCCGGCCCGATCTGGCCGCTGCATATGGTGAGCATCGGATGACCGAGCAGGCGGGCCCGAAGGAGCTGGTGTCCCACGTCGTCGGGGCGGAGCGCGCCGGGTTCGACTTCTCCGTCGTCTCGGACCATGCCTTCCCCTGGCTGGACTCCCAGGGGACACGCTCCGTACGCGTGGAGCGTCCCGGTGCGGCCGCCCAGGCCACCTCCCGGATCCCGCTCATGACGTACGTGACCTGCCCGACCTTCCGCTACCACCCGGCCGTGGTCGCGCAGAAGGCGGCGACCATGCAGCTCCTCTCGGAGGGCAGGTTCCGTCTCGGGCTGGGCTCCGGCGAGAACCTGAACGAGCACATCGTCGGCGCCGGTCGGCCCGCCGCACACGTGCGGCTGGAGATGCTGGAGGAAGCCGTCGACATCATCCGGAGGCTGTTCGCGGGCGGGTACGTGAGCCACCACGGCGCGCACTTCGACGTCGAGAACGCCCGGTTGTGGGACCTGCCGGACGAGCCGCCCGCGATCGGCATCGCGGTGTCGGGGCCCCGGTCGTGCGGGCTCGCGGGCCGGCACGGCGACCTTGTGATCGCCACGGAACCGAAGGCGGAACTGCTGCGGACGTTCGACGCGCACGGGGGAGCGGGGAAACCCCGCGTCGGCCAGCTGCCCGTCTGCTACGACCCCGACCGCGGCGCCGCCGCGGCCCGCGCGCACGACCGGTTCCGCTCGGCTCTCGGCGGCTGGAGGGTCAACGCCGAACTCCCCGGCCCGGCCGGCTTCAACCGGGCCGCGCAGCGCACCCGGCCCGAGGACGTGGCCGAAGCCGTGCCCTGCGGCGACGACGTGGACGCCTTCGTCCTGGACTGGGCCGCTTCGGATCTGCTGCCCGCCCTGCGGACGCTCTGAAGCGGGCTTCGGCCGCCCATCGGTCACCGTGGGTCCGAGCCGCCCGAGCCGCCCCGTGTCAGGGAGAGCCCGCGGTGACGTGAGTGGTGGGGGTGTTCCAGCCCGATACCCGGATCCGGGGCACGCCGCCCCGCAGATCGGTGGTGCGGTACGCCGCCGTCAGAACGACGCTCTCGCCGGGCCAGAGGCTGATCTGGTTGTCGTCCCACCGGACCGGCAGCACCGGGGTGTCCCGGCCGTCGACCAGATGGACATCGGTCAGGAGCGCGGGCGTATTGCCCCTGCTCGTGTTGCGGAGGGTGACCGTGGTGGTGGAGAGCGAGCCCGCGCGGTGCGTGGTGCGTGCGGTCGCCGTCACGGTGGCCGCCGCGAGGGAGTTCAGGCCGCTGAGGTCGCCGCGGGCGGTGACGGGGGTGTGGTACCAGTCGCCGGCGTTGTAGTCGAGGACATCGGGCCGGGTGGAGAGCCAGTGGACATTACGGTTGACCTCGCGGCCGGAGCGGTCGGTGAGCGTCAGCCGGACCAGGTACGTGGCGCCCGGAACGTCCACGACGGCGGGAACGGTCAGCGCGGTGCTCCTCGCGCCGTCCGCCCCGACCCGCAGCCCGCGTACGGTGCGGTCGTAGCGGGTGGTCCCGTCGGTGTCGAACAGGGTGACCCGGGCGGTGAGCCCGGACACGGCGGCGGGCCGGCGATTGACGACGGCCACCGTGCGGTCGTCGTAGGAGTACTGGATGTGCAGGGGCTCGTTGGCCTTCCTGGCGCCGTAGTAGGCACCGCCCAGGTCGAGGTAGCGGTCCACGAGCTGCCAGTGCAGCGAGGTCCAGCCGCTGTTGAACATCCAGTAGACGACCCCGGTCGACGGCGCGGTGGCGTCCGTCGCGTTGCGGGCGTAGGCCTCGAACTGGGCCCGGACGCTCTCGTACTGGCTGAGCTGCGCCTTGGCGACGTAGTCCCGCAGATCGCGCGGTGCGCCGTAGCGGCGGGTGAGGGCCTCGTCGAACAGCTTCAGCGTGTTGAAGGTGCGGGAGGGGGAGCGGTGGTACTGCGGGGCGCCGGGCGACTTCCACAGGGTTTCGAGCTCGGCCGGCGAGAGCGTACGGCGCAGGGTGTCGAGGGTGGGAACGGAGGGGCCGGCGCTCGTCTCGGAGTTGAAGCCGGTGGCGCCGCCCTCACGCTTGTCGTACCAGTACGACGGCGGGACCCAGTCGTAGGGGCCGGTCATCCGCAGGCCCGACGGGCCGCTCAGGGGCGTGGTGACGGCGGAGGCGGCCGGGATCACCGGGGTGGGCCAGTCGGCGGCGCGCAGGGCGTCGAGGTAGTCCCGTTCGGTCTGCGCGTCGGGTGCGTAGTCGCTGCCGATGAGGAAGGACAGCACGCTGGGGTGGCCGCGCAGCCGGGCGGCCTCGGCGGCCATGGAGGCCCGGGAGGTGAGACGGTCGGCGGCGCTCCACTTCTCGCCCGTGCCGGTGGGGTTGACCTGCCCCTCCCACTTGTTGCAGCACTCCCAGCCCGGCAGGATCAGCATCCCGTGCCGGTCGGCGAGGTCGAAGAACTCGTCCGGCTCGATGTGGCCCTCCAGACGGAAGGCGTTCAGGCCGGCGTCGAGCGCGGCCCTGATCCGGTCCTCCGCGGCGGTGGTGTCCCAGCGCAGCAGCTCGTCGGCCGACCAGCCGGCGCCCCGGATCAGGAGGGGGCGGCCGTTGATCGTGTACTGGCGGGCGCCCGCGGAGTTGAGGGGAGCCTGTACGTCGCGGATCCCGAACCGGTGGCGGACGGCGTCCGAGCGGCTGCCTGCGACACTCGCCGTCAGCTCGAGCCCGTACAGGTTCTGTGGTCCCATGCCGGCCGGCCACCACAGAGCGGGGCGGGCCAGGCGCAGTTGCCGGTGGCGGTCCGGGGAGAAGGTCAGGGACCGGGTCTCGCGGGCGCGCAGGGTGACCTCCTGGCGCAGCACGGACCCCGCGCCCCCGACGGCGGCGGTGACGGTGGTGGTGACGGTCCGACGCGAGTCGTTGCGGACCTGCACCTTCACGGTCAGGTCGGCAGCCGGTGAGGCCGGGGCCGGGGCCGCGGCGGAGGCGGCGCGTGGCGACGGCATGTGCAGGTGCGTCACCACGTGTGCGTCATGGAGCGAAACCGGCCCCCTGCGCCGCACCACGACGTCACGGACGAGGCCCATGTTGGCGTCGGGCGGCGGCTGCAGCCAGTCCAGCCAGCCCAGGGTGAGGTGCTTGCGCGGATCGTTGGGGTGGATCCGGAAGGCGACCGTATTCGTGCCGGCCCGTACGAGCGCGCTGATGTCGAGCTCGTGGCGCGTGTACATCCCGGCCACCTCCGCCGCGGAGGCCACCTGGCGGCCGTTGACGTACACGTCCGCCGCGGACACCACCCCGCTGAAGTCCAGCGAGGTGCGCTCCGAGGCGCGCTCCGAGGCATCCGGAAGCGCGAAGTCGCTGCGGAACCACCAGGGCACGGCGAAGTCACCGCGGGGGATGCGCTGTTGGTCGGTGGAGTAGAACGGATCCGGGTGCGTGCCGTCCGCCACCAGCGCGGCGAGCACGGTGGAGCGCGGCCCGGCACGGTGCCATCCGGCCGTCGGGTAGCCGGGAGTGGAGACGGCGGCCGCGGTGTCGGGGACCTCGGCCGCGGACCGGATCGCGTACCCGGCGAGTGCGGCGGAGCCGCCCGGCGCGACCCTCGTCACCGTCGTCACGGCGGGCCGGGCATCCGGACCGGCCGGGAGGCGCGGTGTCGCGGCCGAGGGCACGGCGGCCAGGGCGAGCAGCAGCCCCAGCAGAGCCGGCGCCACGGAGGCCACCCGGCGACGCCGGGTGCGAGCGGGGCGGGGGAGATGGGACACGGTGGTCTCCGGGGGAGCTGGTCGGGCATCCGCGTGACGTGAAGATCGAGTAACGGACCGTAACCCACCCGACCCGCGCCTCGCCCGGGAGACGCCGGACGGCCCGCCGAAGTCATCTCTTGGAGGGAGCGCGCCTGTTCGGCCCCGGCATACCAGTGATCATGCGCTCAACCGACGATCACTCACGGGGTGGGAGTCGCGTCCGGCCTGTTGTGTGCATGCGGCCAATTCAGGGAACCATGATCACGACATTGGTGACAGTGGGTAGTCGTCTGTTACGTTGCGTGCGCATCCAGTCGGAATGCGAACTCCCGTTCGTCTCGTCACCCCCGGAAGAAGCAGCGCTGCCAGTCCGACCGCCCCAGTGCACCCACCCCGGTGGGCGCCACGTCACCGGCAGGTTCCGAGCGCTAGGCAGTCTCTTCCGGATCCTGCCGGGCCCGTGGTGCCCGGCACCGCACCTCGCGGACGTCGTCGACCCGGCTGCACGGCAGGTCACACCATCACCGGCCGGGTCACGGCGCCTGCTGCGTCCGGAACGTACGCCGGTAGGCGTGCGGGCTCGTGCCGGTGAGGCGTTTGAAGCGTTCGCGGAACGCGGTGGGGGAGCCGAAGCCGACCTGTGTGGCGATCCGTTCGACGGGGTGAGCGGTGGTCTCCAGCAGGTGTTGGGCGTGGCGGATCCGGGCCCGGTGCAGCCACTGCAGGGGTGACGTGCCGGTCTGTTCGCGAAAGCGGCGGTTCAGGGTCCGCACGCTCATGCCGCTCCGCACGGCGAGTTCGTCGAGGGTGAGCTCGCGCCGGGCGTTGTCCTCCATCCACCGCATGAGCGGCTCCAGCACCGATCCACGGGGCGCCGGCGGCTGGTCGTGGACGATGAACTGGGCCTGTCCGCCCTCGCGTTCCAGCGGCATGACCGACAGCCGGGCGGCGTCCGCCGCCACCGCGGAGCCGAGGTCGCGCCGGATCATGTGCAGGCACAGGTCGAGCCCGGCGGCGGCCCCGGCCGAGGTGAGCAGCTGCCCGTTGTCCACGTACAGCACCCCGGGGTCCACCTCGACGGCCGGATGGACCGCGGCCAGCAGATCGGCGGCCGACCAGTGCGTGGTGGCGCGCAGGCCGTCCAGGAGGCCCGTGGCGGCCAGCACGAAGGCGCCCACGCAGACGGAGGCGATCCGGGTTCCCCGCCCGGCCGCCTCCCGCAGTGCGTCGAGCACCTCCTCGGGTACCGGCGCCGTCGGATCGGCCGTGCCCGGCACGATGATCGTGTCCGCCTCGGCCAGCGCCGCCAGCGGCCACGGCGCGCGCAGGGTGAACGCCCCGGCGTCGACCTCGGCGGAGGCCGCGCAGACCCGGACCCGGTAGGCCGCGCGGCCGCCGGGCAGCCGGGTGCGCTGGAACACCTCGATGGGGGTCGACAGGTCGAACGGGATCACTCCGTCCAGGGCGATCACGGCCACGGTATGCATGGCCCAACCATAGCCATGCACGGCTCGCACCATCCGCATGTCTGCGCTCCGCACTCGCTGTTCCAGCAGGTCAGGAGCCTCATGATGGCCAGGATCCCGGTTGGCCGGAATCCGTTGGAAGGTGGCATTCCAGCCTCTTCCGAGGGTCGGGGACCGTGACTAGCGTCGGTGTCGGCGCAGCATCCGTGCGCCGACCCCAGAGACAAGGAACCCTGACCGATGCTGTGTCAGATCGTGCTGTTCGACGGCTTCGATCCCCTGGACGTCATCGCCCCGTACGAGGTCCTCCATGCCGGCTCGATGGCGGCACCGGGAGCCCTGCGGGTGGAACTGGTCTCCGCGGAGGGGCCGCGTGAGGTGCCCGGCGGGGCGGGACCGATTACCCTGCGGGCCACCGCCCGGCTCGACCCGCGGAGCGCGGACCTGGTCCTCGTACCGGGCGCCGCCGGCCCACTGGGCAACCTCTCCGATCCGGACGCCCCCGTGAACGCCGACTCCATTCCCGCCCTCCTCGGCCGCTCGCTCGAAACCGGCCTGCCCGCAATGCTGAAGGACGCCATGGACCGGCCGGGACTGACCGTCGCCACGGTCTGCGGGGGCTCCCTGGTGCTCGCCATGGCCGGTTTGATCGAGGGTCGGCACGTCACCACCCACCACCAAGGGATGGACCTGCTCGACGCCACCGGTGCGGTGGCGATCGACGCCCGAGTCGTCGACGACGGCGACCTGGTCACGGGTGCGGGGGTCACCTCCGGCCTGGACCTGGGCCTGTACCTGCTGGAGCGCGAACTCGGCCCGCGCATCGCACATGCCGTGGAGCAGCTGTTCGCCCACGAACGCCGCGGCACTGTCTGGCACGCCTCGGGCCCGGTTCCCGCGGCCTTCTGACCCTCAGCCCGACCCGACCCGACCCGACCCGACTCGGCCGCGCCGGCCCCACCACCGAGAAAGCGCACCACATGTCTGTTGAAGGCACCTGGAACCTCCTCCTCGCCACCCCCATCGGGAAGCAGCAGGCCGTGCTCCGCCTGTTCACGCACAACGGTGACCTGCACGGAGTCGCCACGTCGGACGCGGAGGAGGTTCCGCTGACCGGACTAGCACTCCACGGCGACCGCCTGACGTGGCGCCAGTCGATCACCAAGCCCCTGCGCCTGCACCTCGACTTCGACGTCACCGTGACGGAAGACGAACTGACCGGCACCGCCAGGGCCGGCCGGCTGCCCGCCACCAAGGTCACCGGCCACCGGGCCGGATCAGCCGCGTGACGAAATTCCTCCTCGCCGTCCACGTCCTGGCGGCGATCATCACGATCGGCCCCGTCACCGTCGCCGCCGGCATGTTCCCCGTCGCCGCGCGCCGCGCCCTGGCCGCGCCCGGCGGTGCGGGCGCCCTGACCGAGGTCCGTACGCTGCACCGCATCTGCCGGGTCTACGCGGTGATCGCGGTCGTGGTGCCGGTCTTCGGCCTGGCGACCGCCCGCAGCCTCCAGGTGCTGACCAGCCCCTGGCTCCTCACCTCGATCGCACTGACCGTGGCTGCCGCCGCGGTGCTCGCCGGACTGGTCCTGCCCCGGCAGGCAGCGGCCCTGGCCGGCCTGCACGGCGGCATCGACGCACGGGCGACCGCCGCCGTGCAACGGGCCGTCGGACAACTGGGCATGCACACAGGAGTGTTCAACCTGCTGTGGGCCACGGTGACCGTCCTGATGATCGTCCGCCCCGGATCCACAACAGGAGCCTGACATGCAGAACCGAGAGAGCATGCTCCTGCGGATCTCCGCCACCGTCGAACTCGTCACCCTGGCCGTCCTGCTGGTCAACCTGGGCGTGCTGCACCTGCCCGCGCTAGCCTCCGCCGTGGGCCCGGTGCACGGCTGCGCCTACCTGATCGTCGTCATCACCGTCACCCGAGAGCGCGGCCCGGACCGAACGGCCGTCCCGCTGTCGGCCGTCCCGGGCATCGGCGGCGTCCTCGCCCTGCGCCGGCTCGACGCGCACCGGGCTCCGCCCGTCCGGGTCAGCGGGTGAGCAGCGATTCCAGAGGGACCTGCGGATCGGCGAGGCGCACCGGGTCGATGGGCGCGCGGGAGCGGATGAGGTCCTGGATCGGCTCGGTGACGTCCCAGACATTGACGTTCATGCCGGCCAGGACGCGGTCGCCGGCCAGCCAGAACGCGATGAACTCCCGGGTCTCGGCGCTTCCCCGGAAGACGACCCGGTCGTAGCCGCCGGGCTCCACGTACCCCGTGTACTCCATGCCCAGGTCGTACTGGTCGGTGAAGAAGTACGGCAGCCGGTCGTACACGACGTCCTGCCCGAGCATGGCCCGGGCCGCGGTCCGAGGCTGGTTCAGGGCGTTGGCCCAGTGCTCGACCCGGATGTGCCGCCCCAGGAAGGGGTGGTGGGCGTTGGCCACGTCACCCGCCGCGTACACGTCGGGTGCGGAGGTGCGCAGGTGGTCGTCGGTGACGATGCCGTTGTCGACCTCCAGCCCCGCTCCCTCGGCCAGTCCGGTGTTGGGGTTGATACCGACGCCCACGACGACGGTGTCCGCCGCGAGGCGGGTGCCGTCGGCGAGCAGGACACCGTCGGCGGTGTCCCCGTCACCGGTGATCTCGCTGATCCGAACGCCGAACCGCAGGTCGACGCCGTGATCCCGGTGCAGGTCGGCGAAGACCTGGGCGACCTCCCGGCCGAGCACCCGGAGCAAGGGCAGCTCGGCGCTCTCCAGCACCACCACCCGGGCACCGGCCGCACGGGCCGCGGCCGCGGTCTCCAGGCCGATCCAGCCCGCGCCGATCACGACGACCGCCGCGCCGGGCCGGAACGCCCGCTTGAGCCGGTCGCTGTCCTCCAGCCGCCTCAGGTACAGCACGCCGTCCAGGTCCGCGCCGGGAACGGGCAGCCGGCGAGGTGAGGAACCGGTGGTCAGCAGCAGCTTGGCGTAGTCGAGCCGGCGGCCGTCGGCGAGCGTCACCCGGCGGGCCGCGGTGTCGAGGGCGGTGGCCGTCGCGCCCCGCCGCAGGTCGACGTCGTGCTCGGCGTACCACTGCTCCGGATGTACGTAGACCTTCTCGCGCTCCTTCGTGCCCAGCAGGTAGTCCTTGGAGAGCGGCGGCCGCTCGTAGGGGCGCTCGTGTTCCGCACCGATGAGGACGAGCGGGCCGTCGAAGCCCTCCTCGCGCAGGGTCTGCGCGGCTTTCGCCCCACCCAGCCCTGCTCCGACGATGACGTACGCGCTGTTCGTGGTCATGGCGGTGGCTTCCTTCACTCGGTGGTCCGCGGAGTGGTGGGCAGTCCGGAGTGACCCAGATTTCCACGGCTTCGCCCGTGCACGCGGGTACGCGGCAGCCGGTCCGCTGCGTGTCGTCACCCGTGCGGGGGCGGCCCCGGTCCGCGCGGCGCGACCGGGCACCCTCCCCGGACGGGACGTCAGGAAGGCTGCGAGACTACGACCATGAGCACTGCGCGCCGCCCGCTCGGGCAAGGACCCGCCCCCGCTGTCGACCCCCAGGAGCAGCCCGCCGCCCGCGGCCGCACCGCTGCCGAACGAGCCGCCGACGACACGCCCCCGCCCGTCCCGCCCACCGGGCCCGTTGCGGCCGACGCGGAACCCCCGGCCTCCCGCCGCACGCTCGGAAACGGCTCCCGCCCCTGACACGGACACCCCCGGCCGCCGGCGCGGCCGGGGGTCCGGAACAGACGGCCCAGTGCTGCGCGTTCGAGGTCAGGACGTCGTCGAGGTGGGGCAGGACGTGGTCGGCCCACGCCTTCTCGTGGCGCTCGGCGCCGGCCCGGTCATGGAAGCCGGAATGGGTCAGCCGCAGAAGTGTCCCGCCGTCCGGGGAGGGCTCCAGCACGACGGCGACGACCGTCTCGGCACCGCCGGTGCCCATGGCGCCCGTGACCCAGGTCAGCCGCCCAGCCTGTTCGGCTCCAGCGCCAGGAACCTTCCGTAGTGGGGGTGGACCCGGTTCTCGTGCCGGCCCCCAGAATGCCCCTCCCACCCCGCACTCGCCTCCGCGCCGGGCCGACCCGCACTACACCGCGTACCGGTCGGGTGCGAAGAGCGAAGGGTTCGCCGCGATCCAGTCCGATGTGCGGCGCAGGCCCTCCTCCAGGCCGACCCGCGGCCGCCAGCCGGCCCACTCGCGGGCCCGGGAGTTGTCCGACAACAGGCGCTGGACCTCGCTGCCCGACGGGCGGAGCCGCGTCGGGTCCACCACCACCTGCGCCTCCCGGCCGGAGGCGGCGATCAGAGCCTCGGCCAGGGCCCCCACGGAGATCTCCTCGCCGGTGCCGAGGTTGACCACCTCGCCCAGCGCCCGGTCGCATTCCGCCACCGCCAGGAACCCCTCGGCCGTGTCCGTCACGTACGTGAAGTCCCGGGTCGGGGCGAGCGAGCCGAGGCGGATCTCCCGGGAGCCCGCGTGCAGCTGGGCCAGGATCGTCGGGATCACCGCGCGCGCCGACTGGCGCGGCCCGTACGTGTTGAAGGGGCGCACCACCGTCACCGGCAGCTCGAAGGCGTGGTGGAAGGAGAGCGCCATCATGTCCGCGCCGATCTTCGAAGCGGAGTACGGGGACTGCGGCTGCAGGGGATGGCTCTCGGAGATCGGGGCCGTCAGCGCCGTCCCGTAGACCTCGCTGGTCGAGGTGTGCACCAGGCGGCCCACACCGTGCCGGCGACAGGCCTCCGCCACGTTCTGCGTACCGGTCACGTTCGTCTGCACGTACGCGCCCGGCGAGGCATAGCTGTACGGGATCCCGATCAGCGCCGCCAGATGGAAGACGGTGTCGCAGCCGGCCACCGCGTCGCTGACCCGGCCCGCGTCGCGGACGTCGCCCGCCCACATCTCCACCGGGCCGTCCGGGTCGGCGAGGTAACGCGCCAGGTGGCCCTTCTCGGCATACGGCTTGTAGTGGACGAAGGCACGCACCCGCGCGCCCCGCGCCACCAGCAGGTCCACCAACGTCGAGCCGATGAAGCCCTCGGCGCCGGTGACGAGGACGGTGCGGTCGGTCCAGCTGTTCATATGCGCTCCAGGTGAGGGGTGGGGACGAGGCCGGCGACGCGGAGGACTTCCGCAGCCAGCAGTTCGGCGGCCCGCGCGTGCGGACCGGGGTCGGCGGCGCCGGCCATCGCCGCCAGCCGGGCCGGATCGGCCAGCAGCGGGCCGACGAGGTCGGCGAGGCGCCCGGCGGTGGTCTCGGCGTCGGGCAGCAACAGCCCCGCGCCCGCGTCGGACAGCACCCGCGCGTTGTGGGTCTGGTGGTCGCCGGGGGCGTACGGGTAGGGCACCAGCACGGACGGCACCCCGGTCGCCGCCAGCTCGGCGACGGTCGCCGAGCCCGCTCGGCACACCACCAGGTCGGCGGCCGCGTAGACCAGGTCCATCCGGTCCAGGTACGCCGCCGCCCGCGCGATCCGCTGCCCGCCGGACGCGGCCAGGTCGGCCACCGCACCGGCCAGGGCCGCCGGACCCGTCTTCACCAGCAGCTGTACGTCGTCCCGCCCCTGCCAGAGCCCGGCCAGCGCGACGGCGGCCCCGGTCAGCCGTACGGCGCCCAGGCTGCCGCCGTTGAAGACGACCAGCCGCCGCCCGGACGGGACGCCGAGAGCCCGCCGGGCCTCGGCGCGCAGGGCCGCTCGGTCCGGCCGGGGGAGCCGCGCGAGGCCGGCGAGCGCCGCGGAGATCGGCATCCCCGTGGTCAGGGCCCGGTCACCGCCCGACAGGTGGCCCCGGCTGCGGTCGAAGGCCACCGCGATGTGCGGGGTGAGCCGGGCCGCGAACTGGTTGGCACGGCCGGGCACCGCGTTCGACTCGTGGATCACGGCCGGCAGTCCGGCCAGCCGCGCCCCGAGCACGGCGGGCGCGCTCGGATAGCCGCCCATTCCGACGACGACGTGCGCGCCCTGCGCCCGGATCACCGAGCGGGCCTGGTGCGCCGAGCGCAGCAGCGCCGCGGGCAGCAGGTACCGCTTCGCGCCGAGGGCCGGGTCGAAGGGGATCATGTCGACGGTGTGCAGGCAGTAGCCGGCGCCGGGGATCAGCTCGGTCTCCAGGCCCCGCTCGGTCCCGATGAACGAGACCACGGCTGCGGGCACGGCGTCGCGCAGTGCCTCCGCGAGCGCGAGGCCGGGATAGATGTGCCCGCCGGTGCCGCCCGCACCGATCACGACGGAGAGGGCCGCGGGTGTGTGAGGTGGTGTGGTCATGGCCGCACACTCCCGGTGCGCCCTAAGAAGGTTCTAAGAGGTTCTCTCAGAAGCGTTTGGCAGGCTTTGCGCCATGAGCTCCATGGACAGCACGGGAACCGCACTCGGCACGGGCAGGCAGCGCATCCTCGTCGTCGACGACGAGCCCGAGGTACGGGCGGCCGTCGAGGACGGTCTGACGGTCGAGGGGTACGAGGTCCGGGGCGCGGCCGACGGTCTGGCCGCGCTCTCGCAGGTGGCGGTCTGGGAGCCCGACGCGGTCGTCCTGGACCTGATGATGCCGGTCCTCGACGGGCTCGCCGTCTGCCGGCAGCTACGGGCGGTGGGCGACCGTACGCCCGTCCTCGTACTGACCGCGCTCGACTCCGTCAGCGAGCGCGTCGACGGCCTGGAGGCGGGCGCCGACGACTACCTCGTCAAGCCGTTCGCCCTGGACGAGCTGGTCGCCCGCGTCCGGGCGCTGCTCAGGCGGGCCGCGCCCGGACCCGCCGGCGCCGCCCCGCTCGGCTTCGCCGACCTCGTCCTGGACCCCGCGACCCGGACGGGCCGCCGGGGCGGACGACCGCTGGAGTTCAGCCGTACCGAAGCGGCCCTGCTGGAGCTGCTCCTGCGCCACCGCGGCCAGGTACTCCCGCGCGAGCTGATCCTGGAGCTGGTGTGGGGACGGGACTTCGGTCCGGACTCCAACTCCCTGGCCGTCTACGTCGGCTACCTGCGCCGGAAACTGGAGGCCGGGGGCGAGCCCCGGCTGGTGCACACCGTCCACGGCGTCGGCTACCGGCTGGATGCGGCATGAGCGGCGGCCGCCGGCGGCTCGGACGCGCCTGGCGCAGGCGCCGTCCCCTGCGGACCCGGCTCGCGCTGTCCGTCACCGCCGCGGTTGCCGTCGTGGCCGTCGGGGTGTGCGCGGCGGCGTTCCTCGTGGTCCGGTCCGCGCTCTACGAGCAGCTCGACCTCAGCCTGACCCAGTCCGCGCGGCTCGCCGCCCAGCGCAACCCGGCAGAGGCGCCGGGCACCCTGGCGGGGGAGTGCCGGTTCCTGGCGGCCCCCGCGTGCGCGGAGGTGGTGGCCGCCGACCCGGCCGATGACCCCGCCACACCGGGACCACTGCCCGTGGACCCGGCCGCGCGACAGGTCGCCGCGGGCCGGAAGGCCCCGTACTACACGAACATCACGGTGGCCGGGTTCCCCGCCCGGATGCTCACCACCGACTACGCCAAGGGGCGGGCGCTCCAGGTCGCCCTGCGGGCCGACACGGTCGAGGACGGCATCGAGGAGGCGGCCGGGTGGCTCGTCGTGACGGCGGCGGCCGGGGTGCTGCTGGCCGCCCTCCTCGGGTACTGGGTCTCGCGGACCGGCCTGGCCCCCGTCACCCGGCTCACCGCGACGGCCGAGCGGATCGCCGCCACCCGCGATCCGCGGCACCGCATCGAACTGCCGCCGCCGGGGCGGGAGGACGAGATCACCCGGCTGGCCGGGAGCTTCAACACCATGCTCGGGGAGCTGGAGAAGTCGGTCGCCGCGCAGCGCCAACTGGTTGCGGACGCCTCGCACGAACTGCGCACCCCCCTGACCGCACTGCGCACCAACGCCGAACTGCTGGCGCGGGCCGACCGGCTCACACCGGACCAGCGCGAGCGGGCCTCCGCCGCGCTCGGGCGGCAGCTGCGGGAGGTGACCGGGCTCGTCAACGACCTGATCGAGCTGGCGCGCGACGAGGAACCGCAGCCGCTGGTGGAACAGGTTCGTCTCGGCGCGCTGGTGGAGCACTGCGCGCAGGCCGCGCGGACGCACTGGCCGGCCGTGCCCTTCCAGGTGCGGGTCCCCGCCGAGCCGGTCGTGGTGCCCGGGGTGCCGGCCCGGCTGAGCCGGCTGCTCGGGAACCTGCTGGACAACGCGGCCAAGTTCAGCCGGGGCGGGCTGCCCGTGGAGGTGGAGCTGGTGCCGGGCCTTGCGGGCGTCCCGGGCCGCGGGCCGGAGCTCACGGTGCGCGACCACGGGCCGGGCATCGCGGCGGAGGACCTGCCGCACGTTTTCGACCGCTTCTACCGGGCGGGGGCGGCCCGCGCCCTGCCCGGTTCGGGGCTGGGCCTGGCGATGGCCCGGCAGATCGCGCGGGCGCACGCCGCCGAGCTGACGGCGGAGGTCGCCCCGGGTGGGGGCGCGCTCTTCCGGTTGACGTTCTGAGCATCTCCTTCGCAGACCACCGCCCTGCGGGGCGTCAATATCTGTGGCGGCGCGATGAGAATTGGACGGACCGCGCCATGAGGCTTTTTCCCGCAGCGAACGAGGCGAGATTCCTCACCCCACACCGGGTGCCGATGCGTGCTACTGTCGATCTCAGTTGCAGTTGTGGTTCCCAAAACTTCAAGCACCCCAACAGGTCTTTGCACCGTGGGTGTGCTTTTACTTTTCCGGTCATTTCCGGACGGGGCAATCATCGCGGCGACACGGGATCGACACAGTGTGGGTCCCGATTCACTGCCCCAAAGGAGATATGACATGGCTACTGGAACCGTGAAGTGGTTCAACGCGGAAAAGGGTTTCGGCTTCATCGAGCAGGACGGTGGCGGCGCTGACGTGTTCGCCCACTACTCGAACATCGCCGCCCAGGGCTTCCGTGAGCTGCTCGAGGGCCAGAAGGTCAGCTTCGACATCGCGCAGGGCCAGAAGGGCCCGACGGCCGAGAACATCGTTCCCGCCTGACGCTGACGCGCACTTTGTAGCTGGGGCCCGCATCCTTCGGGGTGCGGGCCCCAGCTGCACGCGTTTTTTCCGCGCCTCCCCGCACCGGCTGCGGGGACCGCGCCGAGGAATCCGCAGTCCTCCGTACACGGATCCTCCGTCGGCCGCCGCGCCGGCCGCCACGCCCGCCGGGTTTCTGCGCCCGGGTCCGGGTCCGGTTTCACCCCGAGTCCGACCCCGGGTCTCACGCCCCGTCGGCATCACCTCTTTTTCAGCACCTGCACCCGCCCGGATCTCCGGCCGACCAGGTCTGTTTCGTATTTCCATTCGGCCCGTTCTTGCAATTCTCCGCGCAGTGCACCACCGCGAGAATTCCTTGATATGAGCCGTATCGAGGAAGGTTCTGCATGAACCGCACACGCACGAACGAACGATTCGCCCGCACCCGCAACAGCAGTGCGGGTTCAGGTTCCGGTTCCGGCTCGGGATTCGGATACGGCAAGAGCGGCGGCCGCTTCGGCCGTTCGGCCACGGGCCGTTCCGGCGGTCCGGCCTCCTCCGGCCGTTCCGGTGGCCCGAGCCGCTCGGGCGGGTACGGCCGTCGGCCGGCCGCCGTCCAGGGCGAATTCGCCCTCCCCAAGACGATCACCCCGGCGCTGCCCGCCGTGGAGGCCTTCGCCGACCTCGACATGCCCGGGGAACTGCTCGCCGCACTCACCGCGCAGGGCGTCACCGTGCCGTTCCCGATCCAGGGCGCGACCCTGCCGAACTCCCTGGCGGGCCGCGACGTCCTCGGCCGCGGCCGGACCGGCTCCGGAAAGACCCTGGCCTTCGGGCTCGCCCTGCTGGCCCGTACGGCCGGACAGCGCGCCGAGCCCCGTCAGCCGCTCGCGCTGGTCCTCGTACCGACCCGTGAGCTGGCCCAGCAGGTCACCGACGCCCTCACCCCCTACGCCCGCTCGCTCAAGCTGCGGCTGGCCACGGTCGTCGGCGGGATGCCCATCGGCCGGCAGGCCGGCGCGCTGCGGGGCGGGGCGGAGGTCGTCGTCGCCACGCCCGGCCGGCTCAAGGACCTGATCGACCGCGGGGACTGCCGGCTGAACCAGGTGGGCATCACCGTTCTGGACGAGGCCGACCAGATGGCCGACATGGGCTTCATGCCGCAGGTCACCGCCCTGCTCGACCAGGTGCGCCCCGAGGGGCAGCGCATGCTCTTCTCCGCCACCCTCGACCGCAACGTCGACCTGCTGGTGCGCCGCTACCTGACCGACCCGGTCGTCCACTCCGTCGACCCGTCCGCGGCCGCGGTGACGACGATGGAGCACCACGTGCTCCACGTACACGGCGGCGACAAGCACGCGGCCACGACGGAGATCGCGGCGCGCGACGGCCGCGTCATCATGTTCCTGGACACCAAGCACGCGGTGGACCAGCTCACCAGCCACCTGCTGAACAGCGGGGTGCGGGCCGCCGCGCTGCACGGCGGCAAGTCGCAGCCGCAGCGCACGCGCACCCTGGCGCAGTTCAAGACCGGGCACGTCAGCGTGCTCGTCGCCACGAACGTCGCCGCCCGCGGCATCCACGTCGACAACCTCGACCTCGTCGTCAACGTGGACCCGCCCACCGACCACAAGGACTACCTGCACCGCGGCGGCCGTACCGCCCGTGCCGGTGAGTCCGGCAGCGTCGTCACCCTGGTCACCCCGAACCAGCGCCGCGACATGGCGCGCCTGATGGCTGCGGCCGGGATCACCCCGCAGACCACCCAGGTCCGCTCCGGTGAAGAGGCCCTGAGCCGGATCACCGGAGCCCAGGCCCCCTCGGGCATCCCGGTCGTCATCACCGCCCCGGTGGCCGAGCGGCGCGAGCGCACCGGATCCGCCTCGCGCAACCGGCGCCGCCCCGCGGCGGCTGCCCGACGCAGGCCCGTACGGCAGTCCGCCGCCGACACGGCGGCGTGAACCCCGCGTCACCTCCGCGCCCCTTCTCCTTCTCTCCTTGCGAGGCATCATGCGCTGCGTCATCGCCCGATTCCCGTTCGACCTGACCAAGGCCGGAGTGCTGGAGTCGATGAAGGGCGTGAAGCCCGAGCCCATCGCCGGTGAGTCCGTGACCATCGGACGCCGGATCTACCCGGTCAAGCAGGTCGGCCAGGTCATCACGCGCCAGGACCGCCGGGACTTCAGCGCCGGGGAGGTCGTACGGGCCATGACCATGCTCGGCTTCACCTGTCACGGCCTGCCGCAGGCCCCCGCCGAGCCCGCGCCGGCCCTGACCCCGTTCCAGCGCGCCTCGGCGATGCTCGGCGCGCCCGCGCCCGTATCGGTTTCCGCCTGACCGCATACCGGCAGCACAGCAGTGAGGGCCCGACCGCCATGCGCGGTCGGGCCCTCACTGCTGTGCCGTTCGAGTACAGATCCCTCGCTGTCGAACACGAGAAAATCTGTCGCCGTCAGAGTAGACATCCGGCTGTGACGTGCCTATGGTTTCTTCCATAGCCAAGATCGAAGGAACGGAGGAGGCAGACGCCATCAGGATCGCCCGGGCAGGCACCTCACGCCCGGGTACCGCACGACCCCCGAACGGAAGGTGGTCCCCGGTCAGGCATTCCCGATCCCCGCACTCCCGCCCGTGTTCAGGGCGCGAACGCGGAAACAGAGAGCCGGCGCAGCGCTGAGGCCGGTAGATGGTGTTGAATTTCCTTCAGGGCCTTGGTGCCGTACGGCGCCAAGGCCCTTCGACGCGTCCCAAGAAGAGGTGCAGATGACAGCGGATGACTCGCTCGGCGGCCGGCTGGACGACGATGACTACCCCGCCTACACGATGGGCCGGGCTGCCGAACTCCTCGGCGCGACCCCGGGTTTCCTGCGCGCCATCGGCGAGGCCCGTCTGATCACGCCGTTGCGCTCCGCAGGTGGGCATCGCCGTTACTCCCGCTACCAGTTGCGGATCGCGGCCCGCGCCCGGGAGCTGGTCGACCAGGGCACGCCGGTCGAAGCCGCCTGCCGCATCGTCATCCTGGAGGACCAGCTCGAAGAGGCCCAGCGCATCAACGCCGAGTTCCGCCGCGCCGCGACCGCCGCGAGCGAAGACTCCCGCTGAGCGCGGGCCGGGGACACCGGCTCCACGGCACCGGCCGGGCCGGTCCGGCGACTTCGTAGTCAGGCGGTCGACTCCCCGGGGGTGTGAAGAGTACGGCGAACGGCGTTGCGGAGCCAGTGATGGCCTCCGTCGGCGGCGTGACGGGGGTGCCACGCCATGCCGATGGTCAGCGGCGGCAGGGGCAGGGGGATCTCGAGGAGCCGAAGGCCCAGAGTGGTGGCGGCGTCGGTGAGAGGGGAGCCGAGGCCGCCGGGGGGTGCGGTGGGGACGAGGCAGACGATGTCACTGCACGCGGCGAGAGTCATCGCGGCCATGTGGCCGGGGAGCACGACAGCGACTCGCCGACGGAGGTTCCGGTCGGCCAGAGCCGCGTCCAGGGGACCGGTGAACCGGCCGCGGCGGCTCACCACGACGTGATCGGCGGCAGCGAGCCGCTCCGGGGTCAGGGTCCCTTCGGTCAGAGGGTGGCCGGGCCGGACGGCCGCCGCCATCCGGAGGGTGACCAGTTCTTCGACCCGGGTCTCGGGGTCCACGTGGTCGATGGACCCGATCTCCAGGTCGATCCGGCCGTCGCGCAGTGCCGATCCGGCCTCCAATTCCTCGGCCCGGAACCGCAACGCGATCCCCGGTGCCTCCTGCCGGGCCAGCCGCAGCATCCCCGGGGCCAGCGCCGCGCCGACCAGGTCGGCCGCCTGGAGGGTGAAGGTGCTGCGCAGGACGGCGGGATCAACCCCCGCGCCAGGAGCCAGCAGCGCTCCCAGGCGGCGCACCACCGCGGCCGTCTCCTCGCGCAGGGCCTGGGCCCGGGGAGTGGGAACCATGGCCTGGCCGGCCCGAACCAGCAGAGGGTCCTGCAGGATGCGCCGCAGCCGGGCGAGGGTGCGGCTCATGGCGGCGGGCGACGTGTGCAGCCGGGCGGCGGCACGAGTGACGCTCTGCTCGGTCAGCAAAGCGTCCAACGCGACGGCGAGATTGGCGTCGATGACAGGCTCTGCACTGCTGCTCATAGGCGTTATTCCATTTCAGGCAATGATCCCGTGCTCAAGTTCCCATTGTGGCAACACTCTTGCGCTCCACAGGATGGGGGTCGTCCCGATCCGGCACCACCCATGAGGTTTCCATGATCGTCATCACCGCTCCCACCGGGAACATCGGCAGTCACCTGCTGTCCCTGCTCCTGGAGTCCGCCCCCGCCCGCGAGGAACTGCGCGTGGTCGTACGTGACCCCGCCCGGCTGCCCGACGCGGTGCGCGACCGCGTCGAGGTGATCACCGGCTCGCACGACGACGCGGAGGTCGTCGACCGCGCCTTCGAGGGCGCCGACGCCGTGTTCTGGCTCGTCCCCCCGGACGCCTCCCTGACCCCCGAGGACGCCTACTGCGGCTTCACCCGGCCCGCCGCGAAGGCCCTCGTCGCCCACCGCATCGGCCACGTCGTCGGCGTCTCCGCGCTCGGCCGCGGCACCTCGGTCGCCCACCGCGCCGGACTCGTCACCGCTTCCCTCGCCATGGACGACCTCATCGCCGGCACCGGCGCGGCCTACCGCGCCCTGGCCTGCCCGTCCTTCTTCGAGAACCTTCTCGAGGACGCGGACGCGATCCGGGAGACCGGCGTCTTCACCGACGCCATCGAGGCCGACCGCAAGGCCCCCCGCGCCGCCGTCGCCGACATCGCGGCCGTCGCCGCCGACCTGCTGCTCAACCGCTCATGGTCGGGCAACGACAGCGTCCCCGTCCTCGGCCCCGAGGACCTTTCCCCCAACGACCTGGCCCGCATCATGACCGAACAACTCGGCCGCCCCGTCCGCTACGAACACCAGCCGCTCGACGAGCTGTACACCGAGCTCCTCGGCCACCGCCTCGACGAGGCGTTCGCCCAGGGCGTCGTCGACATGAAGAGGGCCAAGAACGAGGGCCTCGACGCAGGCATCACCCGCACCCCGGCCACCGGCTCTCCCACCACCTTCCAGCACTGGTGCGCCCAAACCCTGGGGCCCGCGGTCCTCACGGGAGGTGCCCGTCATGCCCGTTGAGAAGACCACACCGCCGGTCACGGCGTTCATACTCATCAAGACCACACCCGAGTGGCTCGCCATGACCCCCCAGGAACGCATGAACGCCTTCGCCACTCAGGTCGTCCCCGCAGTCAAGGCCAAGACCACCGGCGTCCGTTCACGCTTCTACGACACGGAGTTCTACTCCACCCGCGTCACCGACGTCTGGGTCTGGGAAGCCGACGACCATGACGCCTACCGACTCCTCATCGACGCATTGCGCGAAACCCCCTTCTGGGACCGCTACTTCACCGTCGTCGACCTCCTTGTCGGCAGCGAGAACGGCTACGCCCGCACCTACGGCGTCGAGGCCGTCACCACCATCACGACCTGACGCGCCACCCGACCCGAGACGCCGCATGCCCCCGGGCCCCGACCGGGCCGGGGCATGCGGCGTCGCACCTCGGATCCGGTGCGGAAGCAGCCGGGCGCTCGCTCCCGCCGATGGTCGGCACCCGCACTCAAACCGGATAGGTCATCCATATCTGTGCTACGGTCACGTCAAGCGGATGACCTATCCGTATTTGGATGCGTGGTGGGAGAGCCATGAAGAAGACAGCTGTCGTGACGGCCGGAACAGCCGGCATCGGCCTGGAGACGGCGTTGGGCCTGGCGGCCGCCGGGTTCGCCGTCACCGTCGTCGGACGCAATACGGAACGGGGCGGCCGGGCCGTCGAACGGATCAACGCCACGGGCCCGACCCATCCGGCCCGCTTCCTCGCGGCCGACCTCGCCTCGCTCGACGAAGTGCGGGCGCTCGCCGAGCGGATCGCCCGAGACCACGCCGCCTCGGGCGAACCGCTGACCGTGCTGGTCAACAACGTCGGGGCGATGTTCCCCGACCGACGGGAACTGGGCGGCGTCGAGGCATCCTTCGTCGTCAACCACCTCTCGCCCTACCTGCTGACCGAGCTGCTGCTGCCCACCCTGACGGCCGGTGCACCGAGCAGGATCGTGAACGTGACCTCCGGGGCGGTCGGTCTCGCGAAGCGGGTGTTCCAGTCCGCGGAGCCGCCAGGTGGCTACTACGGCTTCCACTGGTACGGCCGCGCCAAGCTCGCCCACCTCGCCCACACCCTCGACCTGGCCGATCGGCTGGACGGTACGGGCGTCTCGGTCTTCGCAGCCGACCCCGGTGGAGCCGCGACCGACATGACCAACGGCACCATGGCCGACCCGAAGATCGTCTCTCCCGCGCTGCGGCTGCTGTGGCCGCTGGTACGGCGCAGGTTCGAACGCTCGACCTCGGGTCCGGCGTCCGTGGCGGCCAGGCCCTCGATCCTCGCCGCCACCGACGACGCCCTGACGGGGCGGACCGGCATCGTCATCGGGGCCCGGGCCACCCCTGTGCCCCCCTTCCGCGCGGCGACCGACCCCGGCGTTGCCGCGGCCGTACGCCGCCTCAGCGAGCAGTACGCACCGCTCGCGGTGGCATGACCTGTCACGCGACGTCGAGGGTGCGGGCGAAGGGGCAGCGGGACGGTTCATCCGGATGAGCCATCCGATTAACATGTCCCCATGACGACGACACCACTGCGCAAGGACGCGGCCCGCAACTGGGAGCGGATCGTCGCCGTCGCCCGCACCCTGGTCGACGAAGGCACACCGATGCAGCTCAACGATGTCGCCCGCCGCGCCGGACTCGGGGTGGGCACCGTCTACCGTCACTTCGCCACGCCCGAGGCCCTGCTGGAGACCGTCGCCACCCCGTGCCTGGAAGCCCTCGCCGCGTGCGGCGAGCAGGCGCTGGCCGACTCCGACCCGTGGCGGGCGCTGCAGACCTTCCTGACCCGCACCGCCGAAACGCAGGTCACCGACGCCTCACTGGCCCCGGTCACCGCAGCGGTCGAGGACGCTCTCCCGCGCACCACCGAACTCAAGAGCTCGGTGCGGACGGCCGGCGCCACCCTCCTCGACCGGGCCCGGAGGTCCGGGGCCATCCGCCCCGACCTGGCCCCGGCGGACCTGGTCCCGCTCATGTGCGGGATCGCCTACGCCGCGCAGGTCCACGGGGGCGCTCCGGCCGACCGGATCGACGCTGTGCACCGCTACCTGGCCACCCTGCTCGAAGGCCTGCGCGCCGCGCCATCGCCCACGTAGGACGCTCAGGGGCGGATGCGCCGGTTGCCCTCCGGGCAACCGGCGGCGGCGTCCCGGTCGAACCAGTAGTCGCCCGCCGCGAGGTAGCGGAAGGAGCGGTCACCGGCCTGGGCCGCCAGGGCGCCGGTGGCGGTCCTGGCGCCGTCGGGCCCGTACTCGGACCCACGGGTTCGGGTCTGCCGGTCGCCGGCCGGGACCTCGGCCGGCAGGACGAACCTGACCTCGATCTCGGTCTGATCCTTGAGACGCTTGCGTTCGAGCACGGCGGAACTCCAGTCCGGAACGGGAGACAAGGGGTCGCATCAGCATGGCCCAGAGACGCGCCCCGCGCAGGTCGATCATCCGCCCCGCCATCACCGGGCGTCACCGGCCATGACCCGCCACCGCCGGAAGTCCGCTCAGTCCGCACACCGGATCCTGTACAGGAATCCGTCGACGTCCCAGGACTCGGCCCCACGTGCCACCAACCGGTAGGACTCCTCGAGGAAGTCGCTCACCTGGGTCGAGTCGGTGATCAGCACCGCGGACTCGAAGCCGACCCGGGTGTCCCCCCACAGCTCCATGACCAGGGTTTCACGTCCGCCCGTCCACCGGGGGCGCAGGCTGACATCACCTTCCCCCACCGGGCGATGCACTCCCTCGGCCAGCATGTCCCGCTCGAAGTGCCACCGAATGGGAGGGCAGCCGTCGAGCATGAAGTCGAACCGGACCGCGTAGGGGTCGGATGTGTCGTAGACGGCCCGGGTCTGCACCGGCAGAAGGCTGCCGGCCACGGCCAGGTGCGTCGAGATCGTGTCGGAGAGAGCGGACGGCAAGATGACCTCCACGTGGCAAACAGGTGACCGGCCTCGCGTACCCGTCGAACGCGCCCGGCATTCTGGATCACCCATGTGAATCTTGACCCCGTCAGGTGGTGGGCCCTGGATCGGGGGATCCGCGCCGACTCGCGGGTGGGGTTGCGTTGGCCACTCCGAACGGAATGTGAACGCTGGGAGTGCCCTGCGCCGTGCCGTTCAGGTGGGCGACCTGGTCGTCGAAGAAGATGTGCGGGTCGAGGGCCTTCATGACCGCGGCCTTCTCGATGCCGCCGAGGAAGAAGGCGTCGTTGACCCGTAGGCCCCACTCCTTGAGGCTCAGAAGGGCGCGTTCGTGTGCCGGGGCGTCCCGAGCGGTGACCAGGGATACGCGAAGGCGGGGCCGATACGTCGGATCCGTGCGGCGCCTGTCGTCCTCGAGGCGCTGGACACGGTTGATGCCGGCGAGGAAGTCCCGGAGCGGCCCTGGGTCGTGGGGCGCGGTGGCGTTGCGGACCTCGTAGGCGCGGAACTCGTCGATTCCGCCGCTCTGGTAGATCCGTTCGGCGGTGTCGCTCGCCACCACTCCGTCGAAGTCGAACGCCATGCGGAGTTCGGGGTCGGTCTCGTCGTCGATGCGTGCGGTCCTCAGCACGTGACCCGCCGGCAGCCCGTCCGCGACCGCGTCACGGACATCCGGTCCGTTGGCCGACAGGAACAGCGACATGTTCAGTGCGGGCATGAAGCGGTGCGAGGGGCGCCCTTGCCGAAAGACGGCCCGGCTGATCGGCAGGTCGTACGCCTTGATCGAACGCATGACGCGCAAGCCGGTGTCCGGGTCGTTGCGCGAGAGGATGATGACCTCGACCAGCGGATCGGACTGTTCCGAGAGGTCGTTCAGCGACAGCAGGCGCCTGACGAAGGGGAAGGCGACCCCTTTGCCCAGGACGTGATCCGCATGAGTCGCCTGGTAGGTCCGGTAGGCGTCCTCTCCTTCCTCCCGGAACACCGTGTCGCAGTCGGTGAGATCGAACAGGGCGCTGGAGGCGATCCCGACGACCAGACGGTGGGACAGGTCGTACCTCATGACGCCCCCGGTTGGCACAGGTGCACGGTTGGGATGCTTATCTCCCTCCGGCCGGCAGCGAAAACGTGCCCGGACGCGAGGTCGGTCGGAGCCGTCGGGCTGCGCCGGATCCATTGACAGAAGTTGAACACAGCATGAGGCTGAGAGCGCTCTCAGGTGTCAATGCGTCAATACGCCACTGCGTGGCGCGTGGGAGCACCGCACCTGCCCCCACCCTCAGGTGCCCCCCACAAGGAGGAAGAACGTGTTCCGCTTATCGAAGGTGCTTGTGTCCGGCATCTCGGCGATGGCCGTCGCCGCCGGACTGATGGTCTTCGGCCTGTCACCGTCCGCAGAGGCCGTACCGGCGACCATCCCCCTCACGATCAAGAACAACTCGGGCCGCAGCGAGCCGGTGTACGTCTACAACCTGGGCACCCTGCTGACCACCGGCCAGCAGGGCTGGGCCGACGCCAACGGCACTTTCCACCCTTGGCCCGTGGGAGGCAATCCCCCCACGCCCGCGCCCGACGCATCGATCACGGGTCCGGCCAACGGGCAGACCAAGACGATCCGGATGCCCAAGTTCTCCGGGCGGGTCTACTTCTCCATCGGCCAGAAGATCGTCTTCAAACTCAGCACCGGCGGCCTGGTGCAGCCTGCCGTGCAGAACCCATCCGACCCGAACCGCAACATCCTGTTCAACTGGTCCGAGTACACCCTCAACGACGCCGGCCTCTGGATCAACAGCACCCAGGTCGACATGTTCTCCGCTCCGTACGCGGTGGGCGTCAAAGCAGCCAACGGCACGGTCAGCAATACGGGCCGGCTGAAGCCGGGCGGCTACAACGCCGTCTTCGGCCAGCTGCGTTCGGCCGGCTGGGGCGGATTGATCCAGAACCGCCCCGACGGCACGCCGCTGCGCGCGCTCTCGCCCGGTCACGGCATCGAGGCGGGCGGCATATCGGCCGGTGTCATGAACGACTACATCAACCGGGTCTGGAACAAATACGGCTCCGGCTCCTCCACCCTCACCGTGACGCCGTTCGCGAACCAGCCGAACACCAAGTACTACGGCCGGGTCTCGGGCAACGTCATGAACTTCACCAACGGCTCGGGAGCGGTGGTCACGAGCTTCCAGAAGCCGGACTCCGACAGCGTGTTCGGCTGCTACAAGCTCCTGGACGCCCCCAACGACCAGGTTCGCGGCCCGATCTCCCGCACCCTGTGCGCGGGCTTCAACCGGTCGACGCTTCTGACCAATCCCAACCAACCCGATCCGAACAACGCCAACTTCTACCGTGACGCCGTCACCAACCACTACTCCCGGATCATCCACGGACAGATGGCCGACGGTAAGGCGTACGGCTTCGCCTTCGACGACGTGGGCGCCCATGAGTCGCTGGTCCACGACGGCAACCCGCAGGAAGCCTTCATGACCCTCGAACCCTTCAACTAGAAGCCGATCGGCGGTCCGGTCGGACCGTCGACCGACACGCAGTCGGCGCGATCACCGGCAGGTGATCGCGCCACCGCCTGGACGTTCCGGACAGGTCGCAACGGTTGCGCCGGCCCGCTGCGCGCATGCCGGGCGGGGCTCCTGATCGCGCGCATCTTCATCCGGTGGGCAGGATGACTGCTCAGTGGGAGGCGTCTGAGCGATCTCCGTTGCCGAACCACCACTCGACCCCGTCGCCCCCCGCGGCCCAGGCGTTCATGACCCGCTCGATCGCGGGCGTGCCCACCGCGCGTGCGACCGTGACGACGACGAAGCGCAGGTTGGGCGGAGCTTCGGCCAGGCCTCCGAGATCGCTGACCGATTCACTGAGTTCAACGAAGGACTCGGTGCTCAAGCGCCCCGCGACGGCGGCCTGGATGCACAGATTCTCGCCCCGCTCGACCACCTCGAACTGCCCGTCATCGGCAACTCGCAGCACGTCACCCGCCGCGCAGCCGAGCACCGGGCCCGGACTTCCCGCCAGTTCGAACAGGTCGGGCTCCACCCGGCGGGCCGGCAGTACCTCGTGCACAGGCTCCCCGGACGCGGCGTGACCGGCCAAGAGTCGTATGTGGGTACCAGCCGGAGGACCAGGCGGAGGCTGAGGGCCGAGCGTCATGCGGGTGATCGTGTCACACGCCTGCTGCCACGCCGTTCGCCGGTCGATGACCACTTTCCGTGCCCGTCCGGTCACCCTTCCCGGTTCGCCTTGGGCAGGGCCCCGGAGGCGGCGTAATCTGGCCGAACCGCCATAGAACGCGCGTACCAGGGACACGGTGCGCGCGCCGTGTACCCCGCCGCGCACGATCCAGGGAGGCGGCGCGTGACCGATCCGTTCGGCTTCCTCAGGATCCCCCGCGAGGCCGTGCCCGCCCGCCCCGTCGAGGAGAGACTCGGCGACTGGCGCGAGGTCCACGCGGGCCGGACGTTGCTGCCCCTCGTCTCCCGGCAGGCCGACCGCTGCATGGACTGCGGCATCCCGTTCTGCCACACCGGCTGCCCGCTGGGAAACCTCGTACCCGAGTGGAACGCGTACGCCGCCCACGGCGACTGGCGTGCCGCGTACGAGCGGCTCCACGCGACCAACAACTTCCCGGAGGTCACCGGCAGGCTCTGCCCGGCCCCCTGCGAGGACGCCTGTGTCCTCGCGATCAACGCAGACCCGGTGACCATCAAGAACGTCGAGCAGGCCATCGCGGACGAGGGTCTGAGACGCGGCTACATGACGCCCAGGGCCCCGGAGAGGCACAGCGGCAAGACGGTGGCCGTCATAGGCTCCGGCCCGGCCGGACTGGCCGCAGCGCAGCAGCTGACCCGCGCCGGGCACCGCGTCACCGTGCACGAGCGCGCCGACCGGATCGGCGGACTGCTGCGCTACGGCATCCCCGAGTTCAAGATGGAGAAGGCGCACCTGGACCGCCGGATCGAGCAGATGCGGGCCGAGGGCACGGTGTTCGCCACGGGCGAGGACATCGGCGGTGCGACCGGCGCCGGAGCGGACGAGTTGCGGAGCGGGTGCGACGCCGTCGTCGTCGCGATCGGGGCGGGCGAGCGCCGGGAGCTGCCGGTCCCCGGCCGTTCGCTGCACGGTATCCACCAGGCCATTGACTACCTGACCTGCGCCAACCGGGTGCGGGAGGGCGACTACCCGGTATCCCCCCTCACCGCCGAGGGCAGGCACGTGGTCATCGTGGGCGGCGGGGACACCGGCTCCGACTGCCTCGGGACGGCCTTGCGGCAGGGCGCGACCTCCGTGCTCCAGCTCGACATCAATCCTGAGCCCGGAGCGGGCCGGACCGACGACGAGCCGTGGCCGGTGTACCCGCGGACGTACCGGATATCCCACGCCCACGAGGAGGCCCGCGGGCGTGCGGGCAGGGACCCCCGGCTGTTCGCCTGCGCCACCCTGCGCTTCGAGGGGGACGAAGAGGGCCGGGTACGGGCGCTGCACCTGACCGCCGTCGAGCCGGTGGCCCGCAGCCCGCTGGCCGGCACCGAGCAGGTCATACCGGTCGGCCTGGTCCTGTTGGCCCTCGGCTTCTCGGGCCCCGAGCGGGCCGGCGGCCTGCGCGGGCAACTGGGACTGGACCTCGACGAGCGCGGTAACTTCGCGCGGGACGCCGGCTTCGCGGCGGAAGGCGGTCGGGCGCCGGGCGTGTTCGTCGCGGGCGACGCGGGCAGGGGGCAGTCCCTGGTGGTGTGGGCCATCGCCGAAGGCCGCGCGGCGGCCGCAGCGGTGGACCGCTACCTGACCGGCTCCACCTGCCTCCCGGCCCCGGTCGCCGCCCATGACCGGCCGATGACGGCCTTGGGGCGCATGCGCTACGGGCTCTGAGGAGCCGGGTCGCCGCCATGCGGTGGTGGTCGTCCATGTGCGCCATCAGCGGCGCTGTGGTGCTCGCGGGTCAGTGGTGCTCGCGTCCGGGCCGGCGCCTTTCGCGCGGGGACCCGCTGTCGTCGCCGGGCCGGTCCAAGCGGCTGGCCTCGTCCGTGTCCGCCCGGCGAACGGTCGGTTCGTCCTTGCCGGGCGCCGTGGAGCGGGGCGCGACGTGGGGTGTCCTGCGTCGGCTCTGCTCGTCGTCGTGGTCGTGGAGCGGGGCGCCTCCGGCGCCTCCCTGGTCTTCCATGGCGGATCCTCCCTGTACGTCGGCATCCCCCAGTCGGCGCGTGCCCGGAGCTCAGCGCCGGAAACCCGCCGGCACGGGGGAAAACGGTGGAAACGGATGGCACCCGGGTGGGTTCCGCCAGGCCGTCTCTTTCGGATCTTGTCGGCCGAGTCCGCGGCGTCCGGTGCCGTGCCCGGCAAGGCGGAGGTGCGCCCGTGTACTGGACGTACTCGGGCGCGCACCGACAACGCAGCCGGGTGCGGTGCCGGACGCCGCGGGCCCGGCAAGATCCGGAAGAGACGGCCCAGGCCCGGCTACGACACCGCGCGGATGACGTCTCCCGTCCCGCCGGGCTCCGTCCGGTCGCCGTACGCGATGTGCCCGCCGAGAGCCCCGGTGACCGCCGCCGCGCCCAACCCGGCCAGCGACCACATGCGGCCCCGCGCGCCCCGGCCCCGCAGCCGGTCGGACAGTGAGACCGCGTAGCAGCCGACGGCGGCCACGTTGGCCAGCACGTGGGCGACACCCACCCGGGCCTGCCGCGGCGGCAGCTCCGCCCAGTCCGCCCAGCCTGCCGCTGCCGCCGGAGCGACACCGGCGAGGCCGACCGCGGTCAGGACCGTGGCGTACCGGTGTGCTCCGGGCACGGTGTCCAGCACGGCGGCCGACAGCCAGCACCCCATCGGCACCTCCACCAGCATGGGATGTGCGGGGTGCCCCAGCGGCCCGCCACGCAGCAGATCGCGCAGGGCACCCAGGGGAAGGGCGCGGATGCCCCGCTGGAGGGCCCGGATCGCCGGATCCACCGCCGTCGACTCCTCGAGGGCGGCCACGGCGCCGAGCCAGCGTTCCGAGGCCCTGTCCAGGGCAGAGACCTGCCCGGAGTGCGGCGTCCTGTCGTCGATGTGTGTGTTCATGTAGGGCGCCTACCCCGTGGTGGCCGACCATTCCTCGTGCCGCGCTCGGGATTCCGGGCCCGGTGACAGGTGGGCGTACGGTGCCCGGTTTGGACACCGCCACGACGGAAAGCCGCCGGGGGAGGGCATCCAGAGGGCTTCCGGAGGGCCTGGACGGCGAAGGAAGGACCGTCGAGATGGTCGAGGGACGTGCCGCCGTACGGCAGCTGCTGAGTGAGTACGGGCGTACTCACGCCGATGAAGCCGGCATTCGGCTGCGGAACACACCGGCCCCGCTCTACCAATTGCTGACCCTCTGCGTGTTGTTCTCCGTTCGGATCAAGGCGGAGATCGCGGTGGTCGCCGCCCGCGAACTCTTCGCAGCCGGACTCCGCACGCCACGGGCGATGGCGGCCTCCTCCTGGCAGGAACGGGTGGACGCCCTCGGCCGGGCCCACTACCGCCGGTACGACGAGAGCACGGCCACCGCGCTGGGATCCGGGTCCGAGTTCGTGCTCGACCGCTACCGCGGAGACCTGCGACGGCTGCGCGAGGCGGCCGACGGGGACCCGGTCCGCGTCCGGGAGCTGCTGCAGGAGGTCGACCGGATCGGGCCGGTGGGAGCGGACATCTTCTGCCGCGAGGCCCAAGGCATATGGCCCGAACTGCTTCCGTCGTTCGACCGCCGTGCTCGCCATGCTGCCGCCGCGCTCGGTCTGCCGACCACGGCCGAGGGGCTGGCACGTCTCGTCGACACCGAGGACCTACCGGTGCTGGCGGCTGCCCTGGTCCGGTACGAACTCCACCGGGCGCCCTCCCGTGCGGGTGCGAAGCGGCACGTGTGATCGCCGTAGGCTGGCCCGGTTGTTTCTGCTCGTTGCTGATCGGAGCTGCCGTCATGCTGACCGCCCTGACGGGTGTTTTCGGGGATCGCGCGGACGCTGTGAGCGTCGCGGGTCGTACCGCCTCCTACGAGGAACTTCTGGGCGCAGCCGGGGCCGTGGCCGCCGACCTTGCCGCCCTCGGCCCGGTGCGGGCGTTCGCGGTGACCGCTACCGCCTCGCTCGAGACCGTCGCCGCGGTGGTCGGGGGACTGCTTGCCGGGGTGCCGTGCGTGCCGCTGCCTCCCGATGCCGGGCCCGCCGAACGTGATCACATCCTGCGTGATTCCGGCGCCCGTCCCATCGAGGTGGACTTCGCCCGCCGGGCACCCGCCCCATCGGCCGCACCCACCGTGCCGACGGCAGGACCTGAGGATCCCGCGCTGATCCTCTACACGTCCGGGACCACCGGCGCCCCCAAGGGGGTGGTCCTCAGCACCGCCGCGATCACCGCCGACCTCGATGCGCTCGCCGACGCCTGGGAGTGGAGCGCGCAGGACACGCTCGTCCACGGGCTGCCGCTGTTCCATGTCCACGGCCTGGTCCTGGGCGTTCTGGGGGCGTTGCGGACCGGGAGCCGCCTGGTCCATACGGGCCGACCGACGCCGGAGGCGTACGCGGAGGCTGCGACCGCCGGCGGAAGTCTGTTCTTCGGGGTGCCGACGGTGTGGTCGCGTATCGCCGCCGCTCCGCAGGAGGCGGCCGCGTTGTCGAGCGCCCGGCTGTTGGTGTCGGGGAGCGCGGCCCTGCCCACCCCCGTCTTCCGTGACCTGGAACGGCTGACCGGGCACCGGCCCGTGGAGCGGTACGGGATGACGGAGACCCTGATCACTGTGAGCGGGCGGGCGGGCGGTGAGGTCCGCCCCGGCGCGGTCGGCACCCCGCTCACGGGAATCCGTACGCGTATCGCCGCCGAGCCGGGCGCCGAGATCGGTGAGCTCCAGCTGGTGGGACCGACGCTGTTCTCGGGGTACTTGGGCCGGCCGGAGGCCACAGCTGCCGCCTTCACGGAGGACGGGTGGTTCCGTACGGGTGACATCGCGGCCGTCGACGGGGACGGTGTGCACCGGATCGTGGGTCGCGCGTCCACCGACATGATCAAGTCGGGTGGGTACCGGATCGGGGCGGGTGAGATCGAGAACGCGCTGCTGGACCATCCGCGGGTGAGGGAGGCGGCGGTGATCGGTGTACCGGATGCCGACCTGGGGGAGCGGATCGTCGCGTTCGTCGTCGCCGACGGGGTCACGGGCGCCGAGTTGACCGATTTCGTCGCCACGCATCTGTCGGTGCACAAGCGGCCGCGTGAGGTTCGTTTCATTGCTGCCGTTCCGCGCAATGCGATGGGCAAACCGCAGAAGCGGCTCCTGCTGGCCGGGGAGTGACAGGGGCCACCGGCGGGCAGGGCATGCGCGGAACCTCGGTGGGGCAGGGGAGAACCATGACTGCTTCCGCTTCCACACCCGCCGCCGACGATCCGGCGCACTACACAGGGCTCGACACCGATGAGGCGAAGCGCCGGGCCCTGGCGCGCGGCTGGACGACGGTGCGTACGGTCAGGCCCGGCACGATGCTCACCATGGAATACCTCGAAGGCAGGCTGAACTTCGAGGTCGAGGACGGCAGGGTGCAAAGGGCCTGGAGCGGCTGACCCCGAGCGGTCGGCTGCCGTACGCCGATCCGCCCCGTGGCGAGTGGCGAGTGGCACTGTGTCCGGTTCCGTGCCCTCCGCCCGGGCACGGCCTGTGCCACGTCGGCCGTCGGCGCCAGGGTTGGCATCCCGGATCCGCAGCCCTTTTCCCCGGGGCGGGGAGAACGGTGCAAGATCTCCGTTGTCGTCACGGGAGGTGCTTGCCGTGCCCGCCGTTCCTGCCTTTCCAGCCCTTCCCTTTCCCCAGTCGCACTCCGCTCCGTCCCCGTGCCCCTCCGCGTCCCCGTTGCACCTGCTGACGGCCGTGAACGCCCGTAAGGGAGCGGGCAGTAGCCCCACGGGAGTCATCGGCCGGCGCCTCGCCCGGCGCCTGCTCGCGGCCGGTGACCGCGTCCGCGTCCTCGCCGAACCCGAGCAGGCGGTGGACTGGCCGACGGGCACCGAGGTGGTCGAGGGCTCCGTCACCCGGCCCGCCGAGCGGGCCGAGGCCTTCGCCGGCACGGACACCCTCTTCCTCGCCGGCGCGGTACCGGCCACGGTCCACGAGGTCCTGGGCCTCGCTCGCGCCGCCGGTACGCGGCGGATCGTCACCCTCTCGTCGCACGGGCCCGAGTACGAGGAGGCCTACCCGCGGGAGACGTGGTTCTGGTTGGCCGTCGAACGGGCCGTCGAGGCGGCGGGGATGGAGTGGACGCACATCAGGCCGTCTGCGGTGATGGGCGCGGTCCTGGAAGGCACCTATCCGGCCACGGGATCGGACTGGCCCGAGACCGTGCGCCGCGAGGGGACGGTCCGCGAGGCGTTCCTCAAGGACGGCCACTACCCGTTCGTCCACGAGGAGGACCTGGCCGCCGTGGCCGCAACGGCGCTCCGTACCGCCGACCACGTGGGTACGGTCCTGGAGGCGCTCGGGCCGCGGCTCTCCACCCGCGACCGCCTGGAGAGCATCGCCCGGGCCACCGGCCGCCCGATCACCGCCGTCGACCTCACCCCGGAAGCCGGCCGTGAGGCCTGGCACGAACAGGGCTGGCCCGACGACGGCATCGAGGTCACCCTCTTCGCCCTTCGCGAGTACGCCCTCCACCTCGACGAACTCACGCAATGGACGCTCGACCAGCGCCCCGCCCTCGCCGATCTGACGGGTCGCCCTCCCCGCACCTTCGACGACTGGGCCGAGGAACACGTCCACATCTTCCGCTGAGCGCACGCCCCGTACCCCGGCACACCCCCGCTCCGAGCATGACGGAGGCGGTGTCGACGGCGCCGTCGCCGGTCGTGCCGGGGTGGGCCAGGAAGGCATCGTCCCAGGACGTGGTTCAAAACCGGGTTCTGAAGGCGCCGGATGCCCGGCCCGCGCAGCCCGGGCATCTGCGGGGAGGACGGCTGTGGCGATGGCGGTGCGCCACCTGCCGTTCGGCCTCGGCCCCGTGATGCTCAGACCGCCGCCGCCGTTCCTTCCGCAGGGCTGACCGCCGGCTGCCGGGCCGCCCGGGCGGGCCGCCGATATCCTGGGACCGAGATCGGGGGCTTTCCTCATACGGAAGGCAGCACAATGCGGCGTCGATACCTCATGCTCCTCGCAGCCCCGCTCCTCGCCTCCTCGGTGGCCCTCGCTCCCCTCCACGTGGCGCAGGCCGGAACCGCCGGGACGAGCGGGGTCAAACAGGCGGTGAAGGTCACCAAGGTCGAAGTGGTCACCCTGCTGAAGTCGGGGGAGACCGTCGAGTGCAACGGCACTCCTGTGGCCATGGCCTTCGACGGCAAGGTGACGGCGACCGGGCCGGGCACGGTCCGCTACCACTGGACGGTGAACGCCAGCCGCGCCCGGGTCTCCCCGGGATCCTTCGCCTTCGGCACGGGCACCTCCACCAAGGTCGTCCTTCAGGTCGTGGACATGCCGGCGCCCAGGAACGCCAAGGCGGTGACCGGGTACGTCACGCTCCACCTGCCGGACCAAAAGAAGAGTGTCCGCAGCGAGCAGGTGACGTTCCCCTGCAAGAAGTGAGCCCTGCTTCTTCTTGCTCTTCAGCAACCGCTTCACCGACAGCGCCATCGACCAGATCAACGAACTCGGCCGCCAGGAGAACCACGCCCTCGACCGCGCCCTGGCCGCCCTCTCCGTCGACCCCACCATGGGCCGGCCCATCCCCGGCTCACCCCCCCAGCTCCACGGCTACGACGACGACCGCGACGAGGCCACCGTTTCAAGCCGGGCCGGGAGGACCCCCGGCCCGGCCAGGAGCACGGCGGAAGGAGGCCCCGCAGCAGCTGCCCCTCGTAGAGGAGGCCACGGGCAAGCAGGCACTATTCCTCCAGGTTCGCGCGGCCGGCGCCGCGCACGGGGCGGAGCGCTGGCCCGGTGGTGGGGTCAGGTGTTGATGAAGGCGAGGAGGTCTGCGTTGAAGGCCTCCTTGAAGTCCCCGGCGAGGCCGTGCGGGGCGCCGGGGTAGACGCGCAGGGTGGCGTTCTTCAGGAGTTCGGCCGAGCGCAGGGCGGCGGCGCCGATGGGGACGATCTGGTCGTCGTCGCCGTGGGCGACCAGAACAGGAATGTCGATCTTCTTGAGGTCCTCGGTGAAGTCGGTCTCGGAGAACTGGGCGATGCAGTCGTAGGCGGCCTTGAGGCCGGCTTGCATGCTCAGGCGCCAGAAGTCGCGGCGGATGCCCTCCGAGACGGTGTTGCCGTCGCGGTTGGCGCCGTAGAAGGGCACCGCGAGGTCGGCGTAGAACTGGGCGCGGTCGGATTCGACGCCGTCGCGGATGGCGTCGAAGACCTCGCGGGGCAGGCCGCCGGGGTTGGCGTCGGTCCGGAGCATCAGCGGGGGAACAGCGCCGAGCAGGACGGCCTTGCTCACCCGGCCGGTGCCGTGCCGGCCCAGGTACCGGGTGACCTCGCCGCCGCCCGTGGAGTGGCCGACCAGTACGACGTCGTGCAGATCGAGGTGCTCCAGGAGCTGGGCAAGGTCGTCGGCGTAAGTGTCCATGTGGTGGCCGGTCCAGCCGTTGCCGGAGCGGCCGTGGCCGCGCCGGTCGTGCGCGATGGCGCGGAAGCCGTTCTCGCCGACCAGGCGCATCTGGTCGGCCCAGGCCTCGCCGGACAGCGGCCAGCCGTGGCTGAACACCACGGGCCGGCCGGTGCCCCAGTCGATGTAGTGGATCTCGGTGCCGTCGGTAGTGGTGAATGTGCTCATCGGCTCTTCCTTCGCAGAGTGGGGCGCCCGTCCGGCGGTCGTGGACAGGGCGAGAGAGGTGGCAGCACAGGCGGTGCCGGGCGGCCTAGAGGGAGCGGTGGGCGAATGCCAGTGCGGTGTCGGCGACTTCGCGCCAGCCGGCGTCGATGGTGAGGCAATGGCCGCGGCCGGGGATCGCGACGTTCTCGGTGTCTACCTTGGCCTCGGTCCACGGGTTGATGTTCGCGCTGCCCGCTTGGAAAATCGGCTTTCCCACGCCGGGCAGGCAGTACGCGCTGTTCAGCTCGTGCGCCTCGGCCTCGGGAACGACGTCGGCGAAGGCGTACCGGAACTGGTCGAAGGCGAGCGGGACTGCTGGTGGGCGTTGGCCGGGTTGCCGAGGACCGGAGCTGAGGACCGCAGCGCCGCGAACGGCAACGGAGGCACCCTGCGGAAGGAGCCGGGCTGATTGCCGCGGTCGCATCAGCCAGCCCCCCGTCCGGCCAGGATCTGCACCAGCGGCCCGCCGAAGGAGCGACCGGCCAGGGCCGGTGGAGGGGTCCAGCCGGCCGATGAGGTCGGCGATCTGTCGCACACTCTCGCCCGGCGAACACCTCGGGATGGGCCTGTGCCTCCTCGGCATTGGCGTGGGCGATCTGCTCCGGATCGTGAGTGAAGGTCATGGCCCGAACGCCAGGGAGCCGATGACTGCCAGGGCATCAGTCGGATGACTGCCCGGCAGCAGGACCCGGACGCCTCACGGCGGGCCAGGACGCCGGCTGGTGGTCCGCGCCCCGGCGCAGGTCCTCGGGGAGCGCCCCGTAGGCACATCGGAACGGCCGGTACCGGCGGCCGCCGCGGGTGTCGGCGGGCAGGATGTGGGCCCGCCGGGGGCGGTGCACTGTGTGCGGATCAGCGGGCGATCGAGATCGCGAAGGGCGTGAATCCGCTGGACCGAATCACGTGCGGTACGAACAGTATCGCGGCCTCCGTGGCGCGGGCGGTCTGGATCCCGCCGAGATCAGTGATCCACTCCTTGCGCCAGCCGAGATCGACGAGCAGGTCACGGACGGTCTGCTTGGCCTGCGGTTCCTCGCCGGAGAGGAAGGCATCGGGCGCCTGGGTGAGCGTGGCCGGCGCGGTCATCACCGGGAAGAGCATGGTGTTGAGTGTCTTGACGACGCGCGTTTCGGGGAGCGCTTCCTGGAGTTGCTCGGCGAGGCTTGAGCCGGGGTAGATCAGGTCGGCGGGCAGCCCGTCCGGTCCGTCGACGGTGGCGTTGGAGACGTCGACGAGGATCTTGTCGCGCAGTTCCTCGCGCAGTGCGACGAGCCGTTCCAGCGAGCCGGCGCCCGGGGTGGCGTTGATGACGATCTGGGCCGTCCGGGCAGCGTCGGCGGCGGAGCCCGGCGAGCGGTCCGCCACGGTCACCTTGTGCCCTGCCCGGATGAGGGCTGTGGCCAGGTTGCCGCCGACTCGGCCGTTTCCGAGAACTGCGATCGTGGTCATGATGATCTGGTCCTTCCGTGCGTGCAGGTGGTGGTGGTGGTGTGCGGTCAGCGTGAGAGCGTGGCGACGGCCTCGGCGTGGACGCCGGGCGCGGCGGCCAGGAAGCTCTCGCTCTGCGGGGTCCAGGGGCGGCCCTCGGCGTCGGAGATCTGTCCGCCGGCCTCGGTGACGAGCAACGCCCCGGGCAGCAGGTCCGCGCGGGCACCGGCGAACTGCCAGAAGGCGTCGATCCGGCCGGCGGCCACGTCCAGCAGGTGCAGGGTCGCGGGCACGGCCGTGCGGACGACGAGCGCGTCGAAAAGCATCGAGGTGATCGAGGAGCCGACGCGCCGCACGACCTTCTCGTCCTCGTCCGGCCGGGCCTGGCTGGTGGCCACGACACTCAGGCCGAGGTCGGCGGTCTGGGAAACGCCCAGCGGCCGGCCGTCGAGGTAGGCGCCCGCGCCGGTGAGCGCGGTGTAGGTCTCGCCGGTCAACGGCAGGTGAACCGCGGTCAGCACCGGCTGGTTCTCACGCACAAGGGTGGCGGTCACCGCCCACTCCGGCAGGGCGTGCAGGTGGTTGACGTTGCCTTCGGCCGGATCCACGACCCACCATTCGCCGGACGGCAGCGGCCCACCGTCCAGCTCGTCCTCCACCCAGCCGGCGTCCGGGCGCAGGCGCGTGAGGCGGGGGCGCAGGATGTCGAGGGCCGCGTCGTCGTTGGCGGCGAGCGCGCGCATCAGCTCTTCGCGGGTCCGGTAGCGGACCACCTCGCCGAAGCGCTCGCGCAGCGCCGAACCCGCCGCGCGCACGGCGATCGCGGTCTGGGCGAGCAGGTCGGCGTCGGAGGCGGCGACGTCAGTGGTCTGAAGCGTTTCGGACATGGTGGTACTCCCGTGTGAGAAGGGGGTGTTGAGGCCGGTCGGGCCGAGCTGAGCGTTTCTTCTTGCGCTCTGGTCTCGAAGGTATACAGCCCCTTCATTAACCTCAACTGCATGTCAAGCACGGCTAGGATTACTCACACGCAATTGGATTTGAACTTGCTCACTGCCCTCGACGCGCTGCTGGAGGAGGGAAGTGTGGGCGGGGCTGCTGTGCGCGCCTGCACGTCACCGCCCCTGCGATGAGCCGGAGTCCGGGCCGGATCCCGCGCACGACCGGGGATCAGATCCTGGTGCGCACCGGCCGCACGATGCCCCGACGCCGTATGCGATCGCCGTCCGGGAACAGGTGGACGAGCTGCTGCACCGGGTCCACGGGGTGCTGGCACCGAGCCGTGAACTCGATCTGGCAATGTTGGAGCGCACTTTCACACTCCGCCGGCACGATTCCCTGGTCGCCTTGAGCGGCCCCGCACTGCTCGCGGCCGTGCGCGGACAGGCGCCGGGCGTGCGATTGCGCTTCGTCGCTGCATGGACGTGGGCAGTGGTCCCGGCACCGGCGCTCTCGCGCTCGCCGACCGGTTCCCCGCCGCGTCGGTGACGGCGGCGGACATCTCGCCCCAGATGCTGCACCGGCTGCAGAAGCAGGCAGCCGCGCACGGCGTCGAGGGACGTATCCGCACGCTGGAGGCGAACCTGGACGAGCCATGGCCCCTCTCCGGCAAGGGGGAGCCGTACGACCTGATGTGGGCCGCTGCCTTCCTGCACCACCTGAGCGATCCGGCCCGGACGCTGGCTCAGGCGTACGGGCGGTCTGCTCGCGGTCACCGAGATGGACTTCTTCCCGCGCTTCCTGCCCGAGGACGCCGGCGTCGGCCGCCCCGGGCTGGAGGCACGGCTGCACGCCGTGACGAACACCGAGCCGCCGCACGAATGGGACCGGACGCTCACGGACGCCGGCTTCACCGTGGACGCGCGCCGCGCCTTCGAGATCCGCCTCACCGCCTCCCGGGCCGGTCCGGCGTTGGGCCGCTACGCGCAGGTCTGTCTGACCAAGCTGCGCTCCCATGCCGGCGACGCGCTGGAAGCGGATGACCTGGCCGCCCTCGACGCCCTCTTGGACGAGACCCACCCACTCGGCATCGTGCGCCGCGTTGACCTGAGCGTCCGCACGACACGCACCACCTGGATCGCCCGCCGCCCTTAGGCCGTCTCTTCCGGATCTTGCCGGCCCGCGGCGTCCGGCACCGCACCCGGCCGCGTTGTCGGGGCGCCCGAGTACGCCCAGTACACGGGCGCACCTCCGCCTTGCCGATGGTGGTCCTGGTAACCACCATCGTGAACTGCGAGGGCCGGCCCGTAGCTGCTCCGGCAGTGCGGTGAGTCACGAGTCCTGCGCGGCTCCGGTCATCAAGGCGAGCAGGCTGTGGGGTGCGTCGTCATCGATCATCATCGAGTAGAAGCCGTCGTCGTCGGCTTCTACGGCGGCGGCGCGGCTGAACATGCTATGCGTTGCTGTCCGGCGCCGGCACCGATGCGGATCCGCGCACTGCTCTGCGCCACCTCGCCCTGGGCCTGTTCGACGCGATCGACGCCCACCCCTGGGTCGGGGCAGAACTCTCCCGCCAACCGTGGCGGCCTGCGCTGCTGGACTTTTACGAGAGCATCGGCCGCTTGCTGGACGCCCTCGCCGTACCCGAAAAGGCGCGCTTCGACGCGGCCGGCACGCTCGTGAACTACGTCCTCGGTGTCGCCGCCCAGAACGCCGCGAACGCACGGCTCCGCGCCGGCAGCGACACGGACCGAGAGACCTTCCTGGAGAACGCCGCCGCGCAATCGTGGCAGATCGACCCCCGCCGGTACCCGTTCGTGCACGCGGCTGCGACGCAGCTGCGAGAGCACGACGACCGCGAGCAATTCCTCGTCGGAGTCGACATCTTCCTGGCCGGTATCTCAGCCCTGCACTAGAAGACCACAGCGATCGCTGCTCTCGCGGCGTGCTGGCCCACCGAACAAGCGCAACGAGGACCAGCCTGCTGCCGGGCCGTGGATGCAACGACCGGCCCAACTGCTTGCGCAGGTTGTTCTCGATATGCCGGGCAAGGTCGCCGACTTCCTCCGCAACACCGGCCTGGAGCCCGCCGATCCCGCCGTCCTCGACCAGGGCGTGACCAGGGCGTGACCATGCGACGCGGCCGGGGTTATACCCTGCTCGTGACCGCCGTGCCTGCGATCCACCGCCGCCCCTCGACCGCCGCCACATGCTTGACGTCGACATGCTTGATCGCCGTTCCAGGGTGTCGGACACTGAGCCGGCACCACCTGACCCCGCGCGATGCCGCAGACGCGCGACGAACACGGCGGACGTGAGCACCACTTGGTGCAGTTCGGCGCCAAGCGGGTCGGCCGGTCCCGGTCAGGCAGCAGCTCCGGTCAGGACGGCCTTGGCCGCCAGCCGGAGATTCCTGATCATCGGATTCGGGTCGCCCTTGCGGCTGACCAGGACGACCTGGCTGGGGGGAGCACCCTCGATCGAGACGGTGACGAGGTCGTGGCGCAGTGAGCTACGCCGATCGCCGACCGGCAGCACGGCGATCGCTCTGCCACTCGCGACGAGTTCGAGCTTGTCCTCGTAGCTCTCGATCTGCGGCACGCCGGCCCCGAGGATCCGGTAGGAAGTCCAGTCCGCGGTCTCGAACGCGCACGGCGCCGCCTCCTCGTCGGCCAGTTCTTCCGCGGTCACCGACGCGCGGTCGGCCAAGGGATGGCCGCGCGGGACCACGAGCATCCGGGGCTCCTCGTACAGCGGGGTGGTGAACACGTCGTCGCCGGCGAGCGGCAGCGGGGCCCGCGCAATCAGGGCGTCGACGCGCTTGTCGGACAGCGCCCCCACGTCGCGGCAGCTCAGGTACCGGGTGGCGATCTCGGCGTCCGGGTGACGGCGGCTCAGTTCCCGTACGGCGGCAGTGATCACCAGGTCTTCAACGTAGCCGATGGCGATTCGTTCGGTCCTGGCTTGTTCACGCACGGCCAGCTCGGCGTGGCGGGCGGCCCGGAGCAGGGCTTGAGCCCGGGGGAGGAACGTCTGGCCGGCCGGAGTGAGCCGGGCGCCCTGGGGTACGCGGTCCAGCAGGCGCGCGCCGAGATGCTTCTCGAGCCGTTGGATCTGGCGGCTCAGCGCCGGCTGGGCCACGCGCAAGTCGGCGGCGGCCCGGCCGAAGTGCTGATGCGCCGCCACCACGGTGAAGTAGCGCACCAGCCGCAGTTCCAGGTCCTGTCCGAGATCGTTCACCCTTCCAGCGTACGGGGCATGCCGTTTCGGAATGACCGGGTTGCCGAACCGGTCTTGGACGGCCATGCCGTCCTGGGCCTTGACTGAGGAAACAACGTTTCCCCAAGAAAGCGACAGGCGCGATGAAGGCAATCCAGTTCCACGCAGCGGGCGGGCCGGAAGTTTTGCAGTATGACGAGGTGCCGGTTCCCGAGATCGGCCCGGGCGAGGTGCTCGTCCGGGTGCACGCGGCGGGCATCAACCCGCCGGACTGGTACCTCCGTGAGGGGATGAAGGTCATGCCGGCCGGGATGAGGCCGGCCCTGGAGTTCCCCCTGATCCCCGGAACGGACATGTCGGGCGTGGTCAAGGCGGTCGCTCCGGACGTGCTGGGATTCGCCGTCGGTGACGAGGTCTTCGGCATGCTGCGGTTCCCCGGATTCGACGGCCGGACGTACGCCGAGTACGTGGCCGCGCCGGCTTCGGACCTGGCTCACAAGCCGGCCGGCATCGACGACGTGCAGGCGGCTGGGGCGCCCATGGCCGTGCTCACGGCCTGGCAGTACCTGATCGATCTCGGCCACGACGTGCCGTCTCCTTTCACCGGCCAGGTGCACCAGCCGGTCCCGATCACGCCAGGGATGACCGTGCTGGTCAACGGAGCCGCCGGTGGAGTGGGCCACTTCGCGGTGCAGCTGGCGAAATGGAAGGGGGCACACGTCATCGCGGTGGCCTCGGGCCGGCACGAGCAGTTCCTGCGCAAGCTCGGCGCCGACGAGTTCATCGACTACACCAGGACGCAGCCAGCGGACGTGGTCAGCGGTGTCGACCTGGTGATCGACACCGTCGGCGGCCCGGACAGCTCACGCTTCCTGACCGTGCTCAAGCGCGGCGGCACCATGCTTCCGGTGTTCTTCGCCCAGTACGACCCGGAAGAGACAGCGAGCCTGGGCATCACCGTCTCGAACATTCAGGTGCGTTCCAACGGCCCCCAGCTCGCCGAGATCGGGCGCCTGCTCCACGAGGGCAAGCTCCACGTCGGGGTGGACAGCACCTACCCGCTGGCCGAGGCGGGCAGCGCACACACACGAGCGGCGCAGGGCCACATCCAAGGCAAGATCGTGCTGACGGTGGTCTCGTGATCGCCGAAATCCAGCAGGTGGTGGCGAACTACGCCCACGCCCTGGATGAGCTGAATGTGCCCGAGCTGGAAGCGGTCCTGACCGAAGACACCACCTGGACCTTCACGATGCCCGGACAAGGAGTGCTCGGCCCGGTCGCCGGACGTGCGGCGGTGCTCGACTTCATCCGTGACGGGCACACGGCCCAGACCGGAAGGGCGCGGCACAACCTGGGCAATGTCGTGGTCACGACGACGGACACCGCCACCGCTGAGGTACGGGCCTATCTGGTGCAGACGCGGAACACCGGCGAGAGCATCCAGATGATTTCGACCGGGGTCTACATGTTTGGCCTGGTCCGTTCCGACGGAGGGTGGCGGATCTCCGAGCTCACCCTGACGCTGGACAACGCCTTCTAGAGGGGGCCAGGCAGTGTGTCCGGCGGATCATCGGGTGTCTGCCCGCGGCGCACGGCCCTCTGCAGGGAGATGGTCAGCAGGTAGGCGACGAATACCGCCAGGTGCGCCGCGGCGGCCTGCGAGGTGCCCGGAACACGGGAGCAGGTTCGCCGCGGGTGGCCTTCGCATCCCGGACGGAGAGGGGGTTCTGTGGGCAGGGACACCGGGGCGAGCCCGCGCACCGGCATTCCCTGGCGCTACCTGCCGCACGACTTCGCGCCGGGGGAGACGGTCTACGGGTACTTCGCCGCATGGCAGAAGGACAGCATTTTCGACCGGCTCAACGGTGTGCTGCGGCGACTGGTCCGTGAGGCAGAAGGCCGCGACGTCGAACCGACCGCCTGCGTACTGGACGCTCAGAGCGTGGAGACCTCCGCCAACGTGCCCGCAGCCGTACAGGGCATGGACGCGGGCCAGGAGATCGCAGGCCGCAAGCGCCACCCCGCCCCTGGACGTGCCTCGACGGTGAGGCGTCAGCCCCCGTCAAAGCCGCGGAAGGTCCCTGACCCGTCAGCGGCATCGGCGAAGTCCGCAAAGTCCATGTTGGCGATGCTGAGGTTGGCAGCCACGTCCGGAAACCACTGAACCGGAACCCTGAACGTTCGCCCAGGTTCGTCCGAGAGGTCCACGGCCAGAACCGGGTGGCCCGGATCATCCATCGTGGTCGCGTCCGCCAGGAACACGTAGACGATCTGGTCGTCCTCTTCCGCGGCGGCTTCTTCGTCCAGGAGTACCTGGACATCCACGCCGGCGAAGCGAAGGTCGCTGACGTACGTGGCATGGGGATACTCGCCCGCGGCGTCGAGTGCGGCACGAACCGCATCCCAGGCTCCCTCGTCACCGAAGTCGGTGCGCAGGACAAGCGAAGTCAGATCATCAGGATGAGGCAGGGACATGAACCCGATCCTCTCACCCGACGCCGACATCGACCGTCGCCAAGGTCAGGGCACCCCGATCGCGTCGACGTGGGCTCCCGGACCTGACCGGCTGATCGGCATGACCCAACACCCCCACCGCGACGGTCCGGGCAGGGCCGTCCTGCGTGTCCTGGCCGACGGACGCTGGCCGGCCTCCTGAAGGGCGCCGATCGCCAACTCCAGGACACGTTGCGTGGGATCCGGCCCCGTCCGCACCGACAGGTCGTCCTCCGTGCGCCGCACGATGCGCGTGCGGCCCGCGTCAACTACGGGCCCTTCCCGCGGTCTTGTCGGATGATCACAAGTTCCGCGATGGGCGGTCGGCTCCGGGCTACGCTCCCCACTCCGGGTTCCCCGGCACCTGCGCCATACGGGAAACCACGCCGAACGCCCGGGCCTGCCATGAGATCGCCGCCCGCCCGCGGTTGCCCCGCCCCGCACTCCCTCTGATGGAAAGCCCTGCCCTGTTGACCCTGGCCGCCGAACACCCGACCACCGCCCCGCCGCTCGCCACATACGGCGCCGTACTGGGCAGCCGACACGTTGTCCGCCTGCTCGGCGGCACTCTGATCGGGCGCCTGCCCAACTCCATGGTTCCGGTGGGGCTCGTTCTGTGGATCACCGGCGGCGGGGGGTCGCTGGCCTTCGCCGGAATGCTCGCCGCCCTCTACGGACTGGCGTCCGGGCTGTCCCAGCCGGTCAAAGGCAGGCTGATGGACCGCTACGGTCAAACCCGTGTGTCAACACCGGCGGTGCTGCTCAACGCCAGCTGCCTGGCAGCACTCCCCTTGATCAGGGCGGGCGGGCACCCCGCGGCGGTGACCGCGGTGGTCGGGCTCGCGGGTCTGGTCACACCGCCGCTGGAGGCAGGGCTTCGGGCGCTTTGGCCGACGGTCCTGCCTGACTTCGGGCGGCGCCGAGTCGTCCAAGCCCTCGACACCGGCTCGCAGGGACTCCTTTACATCGCCGGCCCCCTGCTCGCCTCGTGGCTGGCGACCACGCACGGGCCCGACACCGCCTTGGCCGCGACCGCCGCCCTCGGGCTAGTGGGCACGGCGGTGGTCCTGACCGCCGAACCGTCGCAGACCTGGCATCCTGCCGTCGGGGTGACGGAAAGAGGACGGCTGATGAGCGCCGGCCTGGTCCTGCTGCTCACCGCACTGGCGGGAACGGGGTTCGCGTTCGGAGCGATGAACGTGTGGGCCGCAGGCATGGCGGCCGCCCATGGGCGGGCGATGCTCTGCGGACTGCTTCCTGCCGTGTTCTCCACCGGCAGCTTCCTGGGCAGCCTGATCTACGCCCGCCGGGCGTGGCCCGGCACGACCAAATCCCAGCTCATCACCACCAGCGCCCTGTTCCTCCTCGGCTGGGCGCCCCTGCTGGCCCAGCCCGATCCCCGCACAGCCTTCGCCCTCACTGCGATCCCGGGGCTGTTCTTCACCTTGATCATCACCAACGGCTTCCACACCGTGGACGCTCTCGCCTCCGCCTCCCGCACCACTGAGGCGTACTCCTGGCTGATCCTGTCGGTCGGCACCGGGCAGGCAGCCGGAACCGCGCTTGCCGCAACCCTCGCCGCCCGCCCCGATGTTCTCGCCGCGCTCCCCACCGGCGGCGCCGCCATCGCGCTGACCATCCTCATCCTCGCCCGCCGCAAGCTCGGACCGGGCCGTCGCCTCGGCCGCCACCGGCGTCCCCGACAACAAGGACATCCTCTCCGAACGCTGCCACCGACTCGATGGCGAGCAGCGGGCACGCGCTTGCTGCTCCTGGCGTCGACCGGCTGTGAAAGGGCGCGACGCGCCCTGGCTGGTCAGGCTCGAGGGAATGGGCGTCGTCGCAGGCGAGCGCCGCTCGACCACCCGGCGGCCCGGTTACGGTGCCGAACGGACACGGCACTACGATCCGTCCGCGTTGTGCGGGGCTGACGTTGCGCTGCTCCGCGTGCCGGGTGAACGACCCTTTCGCATCAGCCTCGACGCCGCCTTGCGCAAGCGGACCCCGGCCCCGGCCACGAGTGCGGCTGAGACGGGCGTGCCGAACGCGATGCGTCTCACTTGTACCCCCGGGTGCGGTGCCGGGATGTGTGTCTGTACCAGTGCCCAGGAACGGCACGGCCGCCGTGGTCGACGCTCGCCCACGAGCCTGAGTTCGGGTCGCCAAACCGAAGGCGGGTGGGGCGTGTTCGCTGCTGGTGTCCCGGGTCAACGACGTGCCGGGGACGGTGAGGCCGATGGGGAACTCGGCATCGAGGTCACCGCCCGCGACCGTCCACGGAGACAACCCCGTCGACGAGTACCCGGCCGCGCTCGCGGCGCCCTCCGGCGCGGTCGGCGTCGGGGCGGGCTCGGCGTCGGGGCGTGCCATCCCGCAGGCAGTTGCGTGCCGGTAGACGCGCTTCTCGGCGGCTTCGCCGAGGTTGTGCCACGAATGCCCTCGGTCAGCGACCTGGACGGTCTGCGGAGCCCCGCGGGTAGCACCCTCGGCATAGAAGACCCCTGACGGACCGCTGGCCCTCGCCGTACGTTTCCGGCACTCAGTTGAAGATGTCCAGGAGGTCCAGCCGGGAGCCGCCGTCGGCGGCGGACCGGTGTCGCATCGGGCGCGGATCGGGGTAGGTCTCCGCCGCGGCCCTCGCGCGGACGATGTCCGGCCCGCCGCACGCCGCGACCGCGAAGGCGCCGAAAACCTTGGCGAACGCGGCCGGGTCGCGGAACTCCACGCCGAACGCCCGGCCGTCCCGAAGCGGCACCCATATCACCCGGTCGAACCGTTTCCATTCCTGAACCGGCTGGTCGTCCGCGGTCGACCGCCCCTCCAGCCACAGCCGCGCCACGTGCAGCAGGTTCACCTTCTCCATCGGCATCCGCTTGCGCCGCACCCGCAGTTCACGCGTCGTCAGCTCGACCTGCTGATCCTTCTTCGGGTACCAGACGACGCCGATCCCGAACGGCGCCCACAGCAGGATCCCGATCATCGGCCAGGTTACAGCGTCGCTCCACGACCGGAGCAGCCCGCCGTCCAGGAGGTACAGGGCCCCGAAGACCAGAACCCACTTCGCCGTCATCCGCCAGAACCCGCTGCCCTGCCGGTACAGGACCCGCCGCTTCCCCGTCATCGCCATGTCCCCACGCTATCCGCCACCCCGCAGCTCACCGTAAGCGCCCTTCGGTGCCGCCCGGGGCGGGTGGCGTCACCGACGCCACCCGCCGTCGACCTGGTGTCCGGTGAACTCGATGAGGACGCGGCGCAGGCACTCCTCGCGTATCGCCTCGCGTACCGCCTCGAGGTCCGCTGAGGGCGGGTCCCCTCGCCGCGATCCTTCGTCCACCTCTTCACCACGATGAGCTGTCTGCCGGCGGTTTCCTCGAGCACTACTGGCGGGAGGGGGTTGTTCCGGCTGTTCAAGATTCCCCCTCCGGCCAGTGATCCGTGGCTCGCGGCAGCCTCTCAGGCGACGGTCATCGGGGTGTCGCGCAGGGTGACGTTGGCGTGGCTCTCCTGGAAGCTCTGGTCGGAGACCAGGGTCAGCCGGGCAGTGGACCGGAACTCCGGAAGAGTGGTGGAGCCGCAGGACACCATCGTGGTCTTGAGCTTGGCGATGGTCACGGCGAGCCCTTCGTTGAGGTCGCCGGCGTAGGGGACGTAGCCGTCGACGCCTTCTTCGAAGATCAGGCCCTGACCTCCTTGTCCATAGCGCTGCCAGTTGCGGGCACGGTTCGAGCCCTCGCCCCAGTACTCCTTCACAAAGCCGTCCCGGGTGGGGAGTTTCGCGCCGGCCGCCTGGTCGAAGCGGGCGAAGTAACGCCCCATCATGACGAAGTCGGCTCCCATGGCCAGTGCCAGGGCCACGTGGTAGTCGTGCACCAGCCCGCCGTCAGAGCAGATCGGAACGTGGTCGCCGGTGCGATCGCGGAAGGCGTCCCTGGCGGCGGCGACGTCCATGACCGCGCTGGCCTGGCCGCGGCCGATGCCCTTCTGATCGCGGGTGATGCAGATGGAGCCGCCGCCCACGCCGACCTTGACGAAGTCCGCACCGGCCTCGGCGAGGAAGGTGAACGCCTCGCCGTCGACCACGTTGCCACCGCCGGTGGGGATCTCCGGGTAGTGCTTCTTCACCCAGGTCAGGGCTTGCGCCTGCCAGTCGCTGTAGCCGTCGGAGGAGTCGAAGCACAGGGCGTCGGCGCCCGCCTCCAGCAGGGCGGGAACGCGCTCCTGGTAGTCGTGGGTGTTGATGCCCGCGCCCACCCGCAGGCGCTTCGCGGTGTCCACGGCCTGGTTCGGGAAGCGCTTGTTGTCCGTGTAGTCGGACCGGAAGACCAGGTACTGCAGGTGGCCTTCGGCGTCGAGCACGGGGAGGCAGTCGAGCCGCTGGTCCCACAGCCGGGCGTTGGCTTCGGAGAGCGTGGTGTCGGCTACGGCGTGAGGAAGGTCGGCGATGGCGGTCATCCGACCGCTCACCGGTCCGTCGAGGTCGTGGCGATGGGGGTGGAAGTCGCGGGAGGTCACCAGGCCGAGCAGGCGGCCGGAGGCGCTGCCGTCGTGGGTGACCGCGGCGGTGCTGTGACCGGTGCGTTGCATGACGGCGACCAGGTGGCTCAGGCTGTCGTCGGGGCGGACGTTTGTGTCGCTGGTGACGAATCCGGCCTTGAAGTTCTTCACCTGGCGGACGGCTGCGGCCTGGTCCTGGATCGACTGGTTGTGGTGCAGGAAGCTCAGACCGCCGTTGCGTGCGAGTGCGATGGCGAGTTCCGGTGTGCTGACGGCCTGCATGATCGCGGAGGTGAACGGGGAGCCGAGTTCGATCGCCGACGGCTCTCCGACGACGTGCCGCACCAGGGGCGTACGCAGGTTGACCGTCGCGGGCGAGCAATCGGTCCGGGTCCGGTTGGGCAGGAGCAGAAACTCGTTGAACGTCCTTGAGACCTCGGCGATGACCTGTGCCACTCGTTCCTCCTGACCCGTCGGCCGGAACCCGGCTGCCCGGCCGTGAAGGCCGCCCCGTGTCCCAAGACCCGGGCAGGCAGGGGCTTGCCGGCATGGCGGCTGCGGAGGTGCCACGAGCTGCGGCAGAGCCCTGACCTGCCCGTGGTTCGAACCGGAGGCGGTCGTGACCTGGCACCCTACCGACTGCCCCGCAGCTGCGCGAATCTTGTTCCCTTCAACGGTGGTTGACGGTTGCGATTGACTCCTTCCGGTCCTCGGCGCGTGCCACGAGGTGCGTGCGCGGCGAGGGCCGAGTTGCGGGCCGCGCGTACCGAGATCCCGTGTCGGTTGAGCTTCTGCGTCATGGCGTGGGTCGCGATCGGCTTACCCGCACCAAGCCCGGGAACAGCAGTCGGGGAGCCGGGGTGGCCCGGGCGAACAGGGCTCGTCAGCCGGGCTGGGACTCTTCCGCCAGTTACTCCAACAGCTCGGCCAGTTGTGGGGGCTGCAGGACCGGGTGTCGGCCGAACATCAGGTGGGTGTGCTTGTCGCCGCGTTGCAGGTGGTCCGGCGTCAGGTTGCAGAGCCGCTCCTTGGACGGGTCGAAGAGCAGGGTGGTCGCGCCGGCGGCTCGGACGTCCAAGCGCAGCGTCCAGGTCCCGGGGCGCCGCCCGAGTCCTCCCAGCGGCCGCGAGACCTCGGACCACCCGTCACCCAAGGACGGCGCATTCGACCAGCTCAACGGCCCGCTCCGCCAGCGGTCCGGGCGGCCGCAGGGGAGGGCATCGAGCGGGCAAGAAGATCGCAGGACGCAAGCGCCACATCGGCGTCGACACCCTCGGCCCTCCTCCTCGCGGTCTGGGTCACCGCGGCCGGCGTCTCCGACAACGCCCGCGGCATCCACCTGGACCGGCGCAGCGGCTGGATCGGTCCGCTGCGGTTCCCGTTGCAGCCAGCGGGTGGGTAGAGGCGGTCGACAAGATCCAGGAGCCGCTGGGGCTGGGGCTGGGGCTGCCATTTGTAGGCGAACGCGATGCGGCGTTCGTCGAGGCGGCGGGCGAAGGCGGTCAGGCCGTACAGGCCGGTGACGTCCATGAAGGCCAGGTGCCGCATGTCCGCAGCCCACCACGACGACACCGTCACCGAAGCGGGCCTGCATCCCGCCAGCGTGACATGGATGTTCCTCAGACCCTTTGACCTGGTTCACGTAAAGCACGCGGAAATCAGCACTTTCCGGGATGTTCAACCTTATGGTGGCCTGGTGAACGGCCACCAACGAGTGCGGGACGACGAGGGGAGCGCGGTCCGGGTCCTCGCGCTCTCGGACGGTGTCTTCGCCATCGCGATGACGTTGCTGGCGCTGGACATCACACTGCCCGCCGAGCTGGACCCAGCCGGTTTCGAAGAGGCGCTGGGGGAGGTGATGCCGAACCTGTGGGCGTACGCCCTCAGCTTCGTGGTCATCGCAGCGTTCTGGCGGGGCCACCACCAGGTCTTCCGGTACGTGCGGGAGGTGGACGGGACAGTCATCAAGCTCGGGCTGCTGAACCTGGGGCTCATCGCCCTGATGCCCTTCCCCACCACCCTGCTGGCCGAGTACGGGGACCGGCCGCAGTCGGTGGCCGTCTACTCCGGCGCCGCCGCGGCCATCGGGGCCGCACAGCTGGCGCTGACGGTCGTGGTGTGGAAGCGCCCGTGGCTGAGCAGCACTGCGATGCCCGATCCTGTGGCGCGCAACGACGTGCTCGATCTGGCGTCGATGGTGCTGGTCTTCGCTGTCGCCGTGCCGCTCGCCTTCCTCTCCCCGACGGGCGCGCAGCTGTGGTGGGCGGTGCTGGTCCCGGTGAAGGTCGTGCTGGGTCAGCGGGGCAAGCGCCTGCGCGCGGCCACCCAACTGCTCCGCGCCCCGGGCGGCTGAGGCGTCCAGGCACGGTGCGAGGCGCCTCAAGGTCGAGCAGTGACCCACGGTGGGCCGGAGGCTTCCGGAGGATCGTCACTCCTGGCCATGGGCGACTGGACTGTCGACAACCAACTGGCCTTATGCGCGGGTTGTGGTTCTGGCTCAAGTGGACCGTGACTGCGAGTGCCCGGTCAAATGGCGAAGGGGGCTTCCTCTTGTGGCGGGATCGGAGGGTCAAGGGCGTCGCGAAGGCGGGTGATGTCCTGGCGCCACTTCGGGCCGTTGGCAGCTTCGGCCCAGAGCTCGGCGAGTTCAGACAGTTCGGAGACCACTTGGTCCAGAGCGTCGACGGCGAGCGTTCGGAGGTCTGCGGGCAGCGGTGGTAGCGGCTCTGATGGGCCGTACACCGAACACGCCGGCTCGCCGTCAGGGTGCTGGGCGACAACCAGCGCGGCCGCAGCCACCGCTCGTTCGCCGTCGGAGGTATCCAGGTGGTCCGCAGGGTCGGCGGCGCGTTTGAGTGCGCCACGGATCACGGATTCGCGTTCTTCCAATGCTGCCTCGTCCAGGTCGCCCGCGAAGTCGGCGGCGGTGTCGTTGTCGAAGGCGCCGATGTCCCAGGTGCCCATATCTCTCTCCTCCTCGCGTGGCCGTCAGGGGATCTTCGCACTGGCCACCGACAGTGAGGTCAGGAAACAAGACGAATCGATACTTGCGATCTGCATCTTGCGACTCCTATGCCATCCGTGAAGTCCATGGAGGGCAGGGCCCCGCACTGACAGAGCCATCAGTGCCAGAGGTTAGAGATGAAGCCAAGAGGGTGTCTCACGTGGCAAGTTTCGCGAGCTTCTGGCAGCAGGTCAGGGCGGCGGCCAGGCCGCGGAAGGCGAGGAAGTGCGAACCCTTTCGTTCGTATCGGACGGTGAGGCGGCGGTAGCCGAAGAGCCAGACGATCGACTGTTCGATCTTCCAGCGGTACCGCCCGAGGCGGTCGCCGGACTCGATGCCGGGCCGCGCGATGCGCGCGACGAGCCCGCGCTCGCGCAGCCAGACCAGGTGTTCGGCAGAGAAGTACGCCTTGTTGCTGCTCGTCTTGCCGCGATCGACCGGGTTCGGCCCGGTCAGCGATCCCCCCGTTGGTGCGAACGGAGGCCGCGTCGACGATCGGCGAGATCCAGTTCACCTCGCCCCGGGCCCCGAGTTCGCCCAGCACCGCCCGGTGCAGCCGACGCCACAGGCCGGCCTCGGTCCATACCGTGAAGCGGCGATGCGCGGTGGCGGGCGACGTGCCGAACGTCGGCGGCAGATGCCGCCAAGCACAACCGCTGGTCAGCGCGTACAGCACTGCCGTGAACACGGCCCGCTCGTCACACGGAGCGGTCGCACCACCTTGCGGACGAGCAGCGAACGACGGCAGCAACGGGGCGGTCGGCTGCCGGAGTTCGTCAGGAACCAGACGCTTCGATGGATCAGCACCCACGGGACCGGCATCATGCCGCACGAACATCAAGTCACGTGAGACAACCTCTATGCCTTGATCGGTGCGGCCGACCTGGCGGCGTGCTCGATCTTCGCGCAGTAGGCTGCACGGGCTTCCTCGTCGATCTGCCTCTCGTGTTCGGCGCGCAACCCGGTCCGGCCGTCGAGGCCCTCGCGCAGGATATCGGCGTGCCCGGCATGCCGGATGGACTCGCCGAGGACATGGACCATGACGGCGAACAGGTTCGTCTTCGGATAAGGCTCCGGCCACCACGGCACGTGGCCGGGGGCGTCGAGGGGAAGCTCGTTGATCGTCGCGTCCGAGTGTTCCCACGTGCGCCGATAGAACGCGATGATCTGATCGCGGGTCTCGTCCTCGGCCGCCCACTGATCGCTTCCGTCGGAGTCCTGCCACCGGGGCAGTGGTTCAGGGGAAGGGCGGTCGAAGACCTCGCCGAAGTACCTGGCCTCGACGGTGGCCACGTGTTTGACCAGGCCGAGGAGGTTGGTCCCGGTCGCTGTCAAAGGTCGGCGGGCGTCGTATTCGGACAAGCCGTCGAGTTTCCAGAGCAGCGCCTCGCGGTCCCGCCGCAGTCTCCCGTGCAGGTTGTCCTTCGCGAATTCATCGATCATGCGGCATGAGCCTGCCATGGGCTGCTCGTGGTCTCAAGATCCCGTACGTGGTCCGCAACGACTGGCAGAGCCGAGGCCTGGCCATGGCCGCCGCCCTGACCTGCTGCATGAAGCTCGCGAAACTTGCCACGTGAGACAACCTCCAAGTGATTGTTTCCAGAGAGGAGGATCCCCGGCCCGGCTCGCTGATTCCAGGTTGGTGCATGCTGACGGGCGTGATGATCGAGCCGCCCCGGCGGGGCATAGATCCGGTATTTCCACCTGTCGCACTGTCTTGGCAGCGCATCGACGCATGGCTGGCGGAGCATGCGCCGGGGGCACTGTCAGAACTCCGGCCTCCCGCGTCGAAGCAGTCCATCAAGGAAGCCGAGGAGCGGTTGGGCTTCCAGCTGCCTGCAGACCTGAGGGAGTCGCTCCTGTGTCATGACGGTGACACCTCCCTTCTCGGTGTTTTGCCGTGCCGACGGCTCTACTCCGTCGCGGAGATCATTGAGATCCGCGAGATGCGGATGGACATCTGGGAGCCCGACGATCCCGACCAGGCAGAGACCCCGTGGTGGGGGGCCCAGTGGGTGCCCTTTGCGGGAAGTGATGGGGACGAGCAGTTCATCGAAGCGGGGCCAGGACCATGGCACAACCACCTCGGTGACGCTGGCCACGCCGAACAGGCCTACTTTCTGGGGTGGCCCAGTCTGGGTTCCTGGCTTCACGAAACAGCCGAATCCATGGCCCATCACAACAACGAGTCCTGGTTCGGAGCAGTCGCACCGCCCAAGGTCGATGACAAGGGACGCACCGACTGGTGGGACTGACCACCGAGCTCTTGCCGGGCATGCGCTGTGATGATCATGTGGCCCCGATGGTCTGCTTCGCCCAGCGGGCAAGGCTGTTCATCGAGGTGCGTTGCGCCGGGTCGCCGGGTCGCTGAAGTTGATTCAGCCCCGAATGCTCCGCCGCCTGCTGGAAGGGGTGATGCCCTGGCCGTTCTCGGCCAACGGAGGCCACCTGCGGACCCCGCTCGCTTCGTCCTGGTGGGCGCCGGGGACTCCTTCGACCTCATCAGCGTTTACCGTCACCTGGGCGCCGACGCGAACTCGGCTGCCAACGTCATCCACGACATCCTCCGCGGCTCCGACGAAGCCCCAAGCCGCAGGGTGATCCCGTTGCCTGTTGGAGTGCGATGCGCTGTCCCGGCGGTCGGACGCCGCCGGGACAGCCGGTCAGGGCCGCCGGCAGCGGCGGCTCTCACCCGGAACCCGTCAGACGGTGCTGGCCAGCCAGCCGACGGTTTCCGTCGTGTGCCTGCCGTCGCTCCTGGTGTTGGCGTTCGCGTTGACCTCGTTGAAGCGGATCAGGAATCCCCTCTCGGTCACGGCGTGGATCCGGATGCCCGGGGTCTCCGGTCCGTTGAAGGTCTGTGTCTGGGTCACGACGATGACGTCGGACCCCGTCGGGAACGGGGTCGGGAAGGTGACCTGGGTGAAGGTGGAGGTGTTGCCTCCCGCGGTCTCGACCGCGTTGTCCGAGCGGAGTTCGAGCTTGCCGGTCTGAATCATGGTCATGACGCACTCCCGTGATCAGTTTCCTCGCACCACCAGTCGGCGGCCCTTGGCGAGCTGTCCCGGATGGCTTGCGCCCATGCCGTCTTCCATCTATCGAGCGATCGCTATCCGGACAGCGTCACCACCGAAAGTGACGAGGCGTGTGCTTTCGGTGGCTACGAGAGGGGGTCGTTGGAAAGATCATCTCTGCTTGCTCCTTGAAGCCCGACCTGGAACGATGCCTCGAACGGGATCGTTTCTGCGGGAGTTGGCCGGACGTGGACACCGCCTTCGTCTGATCGCGTGCGCCGACCGGGGGCATACCTGACCAGCAGGAAGGCCGCGGGGGAGTGGGTCTGCTGCATCACGACGTGCCGGTGCGGAAGACGTTGTCGTGGGCCGGGCCGAAACCGGGACGGAGCTCCTGCCGAGGGCTGCCGGCCCGGATCCGATCAGGCCGGAATCCGGGGTGTGTCAGGTTTGCGGGTGCGGCCACCGCCCCGCCGTGTCGGCGGGTCGGCAAGTCGGCGCCCGTGCTCCTGCGCCTGTCCCGCACGCCTCAGCCTGATCACCGGTCAACAACTCCACCGGCATGACGCGGACCGCCGCCAGGCCCTGCGCGTGATCGACGATCTTTCAGTAAACCTTGCGGTGAATCCGATCACTGCGCTGGGCATCAAAGAAGAATCTCACCGATAACCGCTACGCCGCGGTGTCCCAAGCAAGGCCGGAGAGAACGGTCGCCAGGTCGAGGTGGGGCAGCGCATGATCGGTTCTCCGGTGAACTCGTCCCCTCGCAGGATGAGATGCCCTGCCCCGCGGTCGAGCCGCAGTGCTGCGCCCGGTATCACCAAACCATGATCACGACTCTGTGTCACGGCGCCGTCGCGTCGCCCCTGGCCTTCGCCGTCCTGGCTGCGTAAGTCATCTTCGAGAACGGTCGTTTGCGGCTTCCAGGAACGCTTCACGACCACCGCCGTCCGGAACGTCGGCCGAGACATAGGAACACCCGCCACGGGAGCGCACGAGCGTTGTGGGGCGTAAGGGAGCGGACGGCCAGGACGCTGGCAGTGGTCGCCCTCGGTCAGCGGTTGTCGGGGCTCAGCTGCGAGGCGGCCGCGGTGATGAAGGCGGCGGATGCCTCCTTGGCCGCATGCCGCCGGGTGTCCAGTTCGCTCCGGTCGATGGCTTTGCGCAGCGCGTACGTGGCATCTGCGGCCTGCTGGGCGGGGACGGCCAGCCCGGGGACCAGGATTTGAAGGCGGATGTGGGGTGCGGTGATAGCGGCCCGGGTGTCGTGGGACCTCGTCTGGGCCTCCAGCTGATGCTCCGTGCCTGCCTCGGCCAGGGCCAGACGCTCCCGATGGAACATCGCCGAGCGATGCGCGTCCAGGGCGGCCGCGAAGTCGGTGACGGCGCCGAGCTGGTCCTGGCGGTGGCTGTCGGCGCGCTCCTCGGCGCGTGCGGTGCGTGCCGAACGGTGCTGGAGGAGCCCGGCGGTCAGAGCACCGGCGAGGGTGCCGACTACGGCAACGATCGAAGGCCATATGGACATCAGGTGTTGGGTCCTCTCGGGGGGTCGGTTTCGGTGGTGAGGTCGGCGGACGACGACGAGGTACGCGGGGGCGGCTTTGGCGGCCGGATTACCCCTGCGGCGCTCCGGACCTGCCCTGGCCGTCAGTCTGCGGCTCGGGTCGGAGATCGGAGTCCGAAGCCATGATCGCTTGCTCCGGGCCGACCGGCACGGGAGATGGCCGGAAGCAAGTACCGGCGCGCTTCCAGAAGTCGGCAGCACGATTCTTGTTGCTGACGGACCGTTCCCAGCGGTGACCAAAAACGTTGCCGGCTCCGGGCGGTAAAGCCGGCCCTCCTCGCTCCGACTGCCGCACATGCCGCACATGCCGCCGAGTACACGCTCACGGAGGCGATCACGTCTCTGCCGATCGCGGAGAGATCCGCGACGGGTGCAAGCGGGAGCTGTACCGGCGCTGGAAGGGTGACGACAAGGGCGGCTGCACCGCCCGCGCTGACGTGGTGATCGCCGAGGCGATCGACGCCCCGATCGTGGACGCCGGTTGCACCCACACGTGCCCGGGAGGCTCGGCGCCCACGTGCATCGGTCGGTGTTCGGGCCGGGGGGCGTGGACGGCACGGAACTGCCGGTCCGGCCTGACCCGCTGCCGCCGGCCTCTCCCGCGGGAACTACGCACCACCCCGTGGTCCGGTCGTACGGGTCCACGACTGAGAGCCGGCCACCCGTGTTCGAGCGCGGCAGCGGACACGGAACGGTTCATCGAACCGAGACCGAGACCGAGATCGTGCAATTTCCGCTACTCACCGGCCCGGTCCTCCCCGAGGACCCTGCTGGGCAGTGCGCGCCGGCGTCGGTGACGGTCGGCTCGGCCGGCTCCCCCGTTCGTGCCGGCCAAAGAATTCTTGGTGTGGACCTTACGCCGCGTCAGCGTTCTGGCTCGGGCCTGCTATCGGACCGGAAGCTCGGCGGCCGAAAAGGAGCGGGAAATGGCAGGAGGACCCTCCCGGAGCACGGGAAGGCCCTCCTGCCGCTCAAGCGGACGCCGGGATCACGGGTCGATGTCGCCGAGGTCCTTGATCAGGTGGGTATCACCCTGGACGACGTGGACCGCCACGTCGTTGAAGGTCAGGTGGAGCAGGCGGACGGTCCAGTTGCCGTTGGGGCACACCTCGCCCGCGCTGGGGGTCTCCGGCGCGGGGAGCAGGACGTTCCGGAAGGTGATCTGACCGTTGCGCGGGCTGATGTTCTGGACCGGGCCGGTGACGTTCTGGTGCTCGGTGCCCTGTCCGGGGGCGATGTTGTTGCCCCGGTTGACACACACGTACTCGGCCTCGACCGAGGAGGCCGTGACGAAGACTGCCGTGGGGGAGGAGCCGAGGCCCGCCACCTTGCCGCTGCACGAGAGCCCGCTCAGGGACTTGTCGCAGGTGACGGCGCCCACGAAGTGCGGGCTCTGGGCGGTGGCGGTCGAGATGGCAAGGGCGGTGGCCGCAATCGTCATGGCTGCGGTCTGCAAGACGCGACGCATCTGGGATTCTCCGTGTCGTCGTGTGGAGGTATGAAGCACCGCAATCCATGTCACGTTGCGTACGTCTTCAATCACGCATTGCGACACTTGGCCCTGGGGGGTCACCCCACGTTCCAGCCCGCACCTGTGCCTTGGAACAGATACACGCGGTAGCGCCCGGGGGCACGCACCCGGGCGCGACTCAACCCCGAGGAACTCGATGCGTTCCCAAGCGCCGGTGACCGGGGCGCGGTAGGCCACAGCCGCCTGTGACGAACCCCCGGCGCGGGCCGCCGCGAACCGGCGGCGGCCCGCGCCGGCTGCCTCCGGCCAGACCGGCCACACGCCGTGTCACGGCGGGGGAGGCTCGGGGAGGCGGGTCCGCCCCCGGTTCCCGGGGGTGTTCAGCGGGCCAGGTGCAGCCGGGTATGGAAGTACCCCGCCGACTCCTTCCCTGCCGGGTCTTCTCCGAACGCGGTGACGGTGGCCACCGCGCGTTCCTGCTCCCGTGGGTCGGTGAAGCGTCGCTGCGGCTGGGTGGTGTCGGCCCGCTCGACGGTGAGGCCGTACGACTCCAGGCAGCCGGAGATCGCCCCGTAGTCGTGGGTGCGCAGGACGAAGGCGGCCACCGGCACAGGGTGGCCGATGGCGGTGAACAGCCGGGCGAAGGTGCGATCGGTGAGGAAGCTGGTGCCGCCGGTGACGGTGATCAGGCCCGTCCCGGCGAGCGAGCCGCGCAGCTGCTCCTCCGGCTCGGTGCGCTCCAGGTCCACGCAGTGCCCTTCGTCGAGCAGCCCGACGGCCACGGCGTAGTCCAGGGCGGGGCGCGAGACGTCGATGCCGATGGCCCGCACGGCGTCGGGGCGGCGGCGGACCGCGTAGAAGTCACGGTCGCGGTCGGCGAGTTCGGCGGTGGTGAGTTCGGCCGCACGGGCCGAGGTGTAGTGGGCGAAGAGTTCGTCGAGGGTGACGTCGTGGTTGAGGAGGGCGGCGTTGATCCCGTAGGAGCAGCACACGTCGAGGACCGTACGCCGCCCCGGTTCGAGTTCGGCGGCAAGCGCGCGGAAGACCGGCTGGGCGTGGCCCGGGGTCTGGTACTCGTACGGCCCCAGGGCGGTGAAGTACCCGCGGGGGTCGGGGAGGGCGTAGACGTTGTCGAAGCTGGTCATGCCGACGGGGGTCATCGGGGTGCGCCTCCATGGCGATCGGCGGGAGTGGGGCGGGGCACGGGTACCCAGTCGTATCCGGCCACGCGCCGACGACGAAAGGCCGCCGATCCGGCCACCGGCGCCGGCAGGCCCGGATGCCGTCCGCCTGACGCAGGAGTCGAGCAGCCGCGGCACCCACAGCGCAAGCTGCGCCCGGACCTGTTCCCAGACTGCGCCGACACCCTCCGTGGGTGGAGCCTGACCCGCGGCGGGACTACCGCCGAAGGCCGTCCCGGGTCAGGCTCCACACGTGATGGCCGGCCCGCCTGCACGTCACGTCAGACGGTTCGGTAGGGGGCGTCCGGCACGGCTGACAGTACGCCGCCCCGGGGCAGCAATGCGTGTGCGAGCGGTACGACTGCGGCGGCGTCCCCCGCAGCTCTGGTACACGGAGCACGGGAGCACCGCCGCATCCGCGATGGAGCGGCACCCCGGAGGCGGCATCCGGTGCATCTACCTGTTCCGGGGCTGAGGAGACGAGTGTGGGGCGGCCCTGTGGGGGCCGCCCCACCTGGTTCGCCGAGCGGGTGTGTCGTGGTCTCTTCAGAAGGAGACGTCGATGTAATCGATGTCGGTGACCTCGACTTCGAGCTGGTCGGTGTGGGTGCCGCCGTTCGGGACGGGGCCGGCGGCAGCGTCTGCCGGCTGAGTGCGGCGGTGGCCATCGTTGCCGGCTCAGGTCCGGCGACGATGGCTCCGCAACGCCTTATGGATGCCCCTGCCCCGGCGTGGGCCGCTCCCGCCCGGACGCGGCTCGCGCTTCGTGTGTCCGGGGCGGGCGGCGGTCCAACCGGGGGTTACGTGGTCGGCTGCGTCAGTCGTCGTCCGGCGCCGGGAGGATCCGCACGGTCACGGTCTTGGTGACGGTCTTCTTGACCACCTTGCCGTGGTGGTTCTTGGTCGTCTTGGTGACGGTCTTGATCGTGGTGACCTTGACCCGGCCGTCGGACAGGGTGCGTTTGACGGTCTTCGTCTCGATCTTGATCGTCGTCTTGTTGCCGACCGGGTGCGCCTGGTGGTCGGGCGCCATCTGTACGGCTGCGACCTGGGGTGCCGGTGCGGCCAAGGCGCTGGACGGCAGTAGCGCGCCACCCGCGGCGAGAGCTCCGCAGGCGCCGAGGAGGGCGAGACGCTGGGTCAGGGTGGTACGGATCATGATGGTGCTCCTTGTGGTCGGAGACGGCCCGGGGGCCGGGGAGCGGCCCTTTCCGGGTGGGCCCGTGCCGGGCCCGTGTCTCCATTGGGCCCCGGAGAGCCGTGACGGGTCACCCCCCTGGAACTCGGGGCTTGACGCGTATCCGCCGACGTGGCAGTGCCCCGGAAGGCACGGCCCGGACCGCTCCGGCGGTCGTCCCGCTTCCACTGGGGCGCACCCGGGTGACTGCCCCCGACGGTCGGCCACCTCGTCCGGGCCGGCCTCCTGGTTGCTCTCGGCGGGGAGACCGAGTCCCCGAGGTCCACCCGGACCAGATGGCCGTGCCCGGTGCGAAGCCGTGTACCAGCCGGGTGACGCGCACCGCGGGCCGTGGCCTGCGACCCACCGTGCCCGTTGCCGGTGTACCGGCCCGCCCGCGCCCCGGGCTGCCGGACCGGCCCGCACCAGCTGACCTCTGCGACCGGGGGCCTTGCTGATGACGTCCGGATACCCGCCGCTGCCCGAGCCGTTCGCCGAGGCGTTGGGGGAGGCGGCGCAGACCGCGGCGATGGCCTACCGCCTGGTGATGACCATCTCCGACGCGGTCCGCCGCGCCACCCGGAAACGCCTGACGGGCAAGGAGGATCAGCTTGGCGAGGACGCGGAGGAGATGGCGCCTGTCTGGTCGGCCGACCAGCTGCGAGGCCACCTCGGCGACGACGTCCCGGCCGTGCTGATGCAGGGCGCGGAGTGGCCCCAGCTGGCCTGCCAGCTCGTCGGGTTGCAGCAGACGGGTGGCGACCTGGCCGTGTTCCTGACGCAGATGGGCCGGATGACCGCCGGGGTCCATCAGGCCGTCACCGTGAACACGGCGCGCATCAAGGCGGAGGGCACCGACCGGTGGGCCGGCCGCCCGAAGACGACGATGCCAGTGGGCCTGGTCCGCGACGCGATCCTGGCGTCCCCGGCCTGGCCGGACATCGCGGCCGCGATGGGCCGCCTCGATGCCGCCGGGATCGACGTCGCCCGGATTCTCACCGACGCCCACCGAGCCGGGGTCGGCGTGGACAAGGCCGTCGCCGCCGTCACCGCGGCCGCCGCCAAGGCCCCCCGCCCCCGCCCCGTTGATGGGCGTCGTGGGGTGTGCACCGGGCGTGCGTCATCCGTTTTCACTGGTGCTGGGCTGGGGTGTGGCGGTATGGGGGTGTCGTTTTGCCGGTGGAGGCTGTTGTCGTTTGATGGGTGGGGTGTTTGTCGCGCCTGTGGGTGGGTGTGGCGGAACGCTGGAGGGTGCCGCCCTTGGGCGGGCGTTTCACCGTCCTGTCGGTCGCCGCGGCCTCCGGCGCCGCTTCTCGTACGCCTCCCGGATTCCGCCGGCCAGTCCCAGGAGCACCGCCGCGCCGACCGTCACTTCGGCTGCGGTGCGCAGGCCCCGGCCGTGTACGTCCCCGGCAGCCCGCGGGGAGACCTTGCCCTGCGGGTCGTGCACCACCGCCAGAAACTCGCCCTCCTTCGCAAGCCGCGAGGGGGTGTCCAGGTGTTCCGGGCCGCCTGCGGGGCAGTCCAGGCGGTGGTCGTACGAGGTCCGGGTTGTGGAGGTCCAGTGGCCCTCGGCGTCCATGGAGGACTCCGTCTCGGTGTGCTCGGTGACCTTCAGTACGACGCAGCTGATCTCGACGCCCCGGTCCTCCAGCGCGCTGTGCCCCACGGACGCGAGTGCCAGGATGGCACCGAGGCCGGCGGGGAGGGCGGACAGCGCGATGAGCGAGGCCCCTCGCCGCGCGGCGAGGGCGGAGTGCCAGCCGAGCAGGACCAGTGGGAGCAGCAGCCCGCCGAGGAAGAACCCCCAGTTGCCCAGCGACCCGTACGCCGACTCCCAGGCCACCCCGAACGCCAGGGCCGCGGTCAGCGGTGGCGCGGCCAGCGCCACTGCGGTCCGGCAGAGACCGCGTGCCCATCCCCCATGCCAGCCCGCCATACCCGCCCCCGTGGCTCGTACTTGTGCGCTCCAGGTAACCGCGACGGCACGGGGCACGTAAAGAGCGCGGCTGCCCGGCCCGACCGAGGAGGGAGACGCCTGACGCTGAGACCGCCGGTTGAGTTGATGCTGGCGCAGGCGGCCGAGGCGTTCCGGGCGGTGTGTGCCTGCGGATGGCGTGGCGCCGCGGAGTACCCCCTGGACTGGGACACGGTCGGCCACCGACCCCTGTACGAGGCGGACGTAGACCTCGCCGGACCCCTCGCGGACCGGAACGCCCACCGGTCCCTGGTCCGCTACAACGTGGTACCGCTGCCCAAGGCGTTGGCCGCCCTCCTGGCCGAGTTCGCCTGGCAGCTGACCGCCACGGCTATGGACGTGGCGTCGGCGGCGCTGTGTTCCGCGGGTGTGCTGGATCGGATCGCCGCCCGGGTGGGCCGATAGACCGCCAGTGCGCTGCGCGACGACGGCATGCCGACCGAAGCGGTGGCCACCGCACTCGGGACCACCCGCGCCCAGGCCCTGCTCCTGCTCCTGACCGTGCGACAGGTAACGGAACGCACGAGAGCGTCCGCCCCGCCGGTTTTCGCTGATGCTGCATGACTGGCTGTAGGCGGACCGGGTCAGCTCACCAATTGTGCTGTTCCTGCCATTCTTCAAGCTGTTTCGCGAGGGTGGATACGCGGTCCTTGTCGCATGAGAGGACAACGGAGAGTTTTGTGAGCGTCACGCCTTCAGGTCGCTTGGTGTAGGACCATCGCTGGCCAGCGCGCCATAGACATCCGAAGAATTTCTTGCGGCTGTCGCCGTCCTGGGAAAGGATTCTCTCGGCGGATTCGATTATCAGGATTCGGTTGTCCGCCGAAAGCCAGTTAAGGTCGCGCACGCAATCATAGAATGCGTTCCAGTTCCATCCAAAGTGCTCAGGGAACTTGAGTACTTCCGAGAAGTGTTGGAACGTCGACACCTCGTCAGGCATTTTCTGGCCGTTGAGACGCGCGACATACACGCTTCCTGACGAGGGCAGAAGTTCATCGAGAGGCACGCCACCGCCTGGCATGATGACATGCATCCATGGGGCGATATGGATCGCCGAGATCTCTTCCCGCATCAATCTATCCATCAAGGACTCTCTGCCCGCAACGCACGTCTGATAGTGAGTCGGAGTGTAAAAGGCGGACCCGTCGCTACCGTACATCCGGCAGGGCAGCTGTCGCTCAGACCGTCAGCCGCCCGTCACCCGGCGGCTCGTACTCCACCACGACGGTCTGTGCGCAGCCGCACGGCGTGCGCTGCGCCGGTGCGTCCACGCCGTGCGAAGGTTTTAGGTACCGTTCACCGTTCAACGGCTACCGTGGGCGTATGTCTATGGTTCCGCCTGAGGTGGCAGCCTTCGTCGCCACGGCATCCCGGCTGTCCGAAAGGACGCTGGACGCGATCCGGCAGGCCGCCGCTGCAGCGGCGGCATCCGGCGCGTACGACCATTCGGCCGTGCCCAAGCTTTCCGCCGCAGAGTTCAGTGCACTGAACAAGCAGGTCCGTGACGCCTTCGCCCCGCGCGGCGAGGAGCTCAGCGCCGGGCGCCCGGGCGGGTTGCGGTCCGCCATCGCCCGTACGACCCAGACCGCACAAGCGATCTGGAAGCGCGACCGGCTGACCACCGACCAGTACGCCTCCCTCACCGAGGCGTTCACAGCCCACGCCATCCCGCTGCCGCCCAGCGGTTTTGGATCTGGCGTCAGCTCATTCTGACTGGCGGATCATGGGTCTGCCCTGGGCATCTACCGACTGGTCGGCCAGGCCGGGGGCTTCGCACCGCGGCGCCCGTCCTGGCAACTCCGTGGGGGCGGGAGGCCGGTGCGGCCCGGCTGGCCTGCACCCAATGCCAGTGGCTCGGCGCCGGCGGTCCCTGCGTGAACGGGGCCTCGACCGGAGCCAGGGTGCGCGCGGGCGCAGACTGCTTTTGCGAACGGCACGACTGCGGCAACGTCACCCCCAAGCCCGCTGGTGCCCGGACCATGGGACGGCGCCGGCCCGGCGACGGAGGACCACATCAAGGGCGGCGCCTACTGCACGCAGCGCAGGAGTGCGCCCGCCCGCGCGTGAACTGCGGACGCCACCCCTTGGAGCACGTGTGCTCCGGCGTCCGGGCGCGCTGTGCTTCCGTAGTGATCCGCCGGACGGAACCTGGGCGATGCCCCCTTCGCGCGCGCCCGCTGCCCCCCGGTCCGTACGGGCTGCTCCGCCGTCCGGACCCGCTCGCCGCGCCGTTCCGTGACCGTCGCCCTACGCTCGGTGCATGAGACGCAGCCCCATGCACATGTCCGACGAGGCTCTGGACACCCTGCGCTCCGCGCTGGTGGAGCTCCGAGCGGAGCTGAAGATCCCTCTGGCCTTCCCCAAGCGCGTACTCAAAGCGGCCGACAAGGCAGCGGCCCAACTACATCCGCACCACAAGGACGCCACCCACCTGCCGTTCTTCACGATCGACCCGCCGACCTCCAAGGACCTCGACCAGGCCATGCACCTGGAGCGGCGGCCCGGCGGAGGCTTCCGCGTGTACTACGCCATCGCCGACGTGGCGGCGTTCGTCAAGCCCGGCAGCCCCCTGGATGCCGAGGCGCGTGACCGGATCGAGACCCTCTACTTCCCCGACCTCAAGGTGTCCCTGCACCCGCCCGTGCTCTCCGAGGACGCGGCCAGTCTGCTGCCGGACAAGGACCGCCCGGCCCTCCTGTGGCAGCACGACCTCGACGCCGAGGGCAACGTGACCGCATCGTCCGTGAGCCGGGCCATGGTCCGCAGCCGGGCCAAACTCAGCTACCAGGGCGTCCAGCAGGCCATCGAGGACGGCACGGCCGAGGAGTCCGTCGCACTGCTGCGCGAGATCGGCGAGCTGCGGGAGGCCGTCGAGATCACGCGCGGGGGCATCTCGGTGAACCTGCCGGATCAAGAGGTCACCTTCGAAGACGGATCGTTCCGGCTGAGCTACGTGGCGACGCTGCCGGTGGAGGGCTGGAACGAGCAGATCTCCCTCATGACCGGAATGGCCGCGGCCCAGATCATGATCGACAGCGGTACGGGGATCCTGCGGACCCAGAAGGAGCAGGCCGACCAGCACGTGGTCAGGCGCCTGCACGAGATCGCCAAGTGCCTGGGCATCGACTGGGACCCCGGTGTCTCGTACGCCGCGCTGGTCCGCAAGCTCGATCCGAAGAAGCAGAAGCACATGGCCTTCCTCACCGAGGCCACCACCACGATGCTCAAGGCCGAGTACACCGTCTTCCGCGACCATCAGACGCCGCAGCACACGATGCACGCGGCGATCGCGGCCCCGTACGCCCACTGCACGGCTCCGCTGCGCCGCCTGGTCGACCGGTACACCGGTGAGCTGTGCGTGGCAGCGTGCGCGGACAAACCCCCGCCGAAGTGGGTGCTCGACGCCCTGCACTGCCTGCCGTGCGACATGGCACGGGGGAAGGGGGGTGCCGCGGACCGGCAGACCGTGGATCTGGCCGAGGCCGCGGTGCTGATGCACCGTGTGGGCGAGGTGTTCGACGCTGCGGTCATCGACACCGACGCGGAGCGGGATGATCCCCTCAAGGGCAAGGTGTACCTGGCCGACCCCGCGGTGCTGGCCAAGATCGACTCGACCAACGGGCAGAAGCTTCTGCTCGGAGCGAGCGTCAGGGCCAGGCTCAAGCGGGCGGACCCCTCATCGGACGACGACAAGGTCCTCTTCACCGTGCCCTAATGGTCGTTGCGGATCGCTTAGGGCGGGCCCGGTTCGGCCACGGCAGGATGCCTGCGGGCCTGATGGCGGCGGGCTCGGGGCGCCTGACGGCGCAGGTGGAGACCCAGCGGCCCTCCCCGCCGTCACCGTCCTGCCGGACGCCGGGGAGTGCCAACCAAGATCCTTGAGCCCCACAAAGTCCCACAGGGGCGCACCGCCTCGCCCCTGCAGCCGCCGCGCAACCGAGGCGCTCATTGAACCGGAATCAAGATCGGCCAGATGTCGCTACGGGCCGTTCCGATCCTCCCCGAGGGGCCAAGAACTCAGCTGTGGCGAGAGAGGGTACCTGTGGTTGCTGGGTTGGCGGTCGTCGTGTTCACGCCCACAGGTCTGCGGCCTCGTTGCCGGACGGGTCGGTCTCCAGGAGGCTCTCGTGGAGGCCTCCGAGGGATCGACCGGTCGGAGTGCCGTCTCCAGTGGTCTCCTGCAGGCGCCAGCCCGGCAGGGAGTCGTCGCTGACATCCGACGCGCAGCCTTCGTCAAGGACATTGAGTACGGACGCGATCGATTCGAATGCGACGGCGCGGGCAACTTTGGCAATGTCGGATCGGTCAGCCCCGGAGGTGAGCAGTCGGTGGGTAGCGGGAATCGCATCGATCGCGCCGGGTTCTTCCCACTGGTTGATGGCTTCGGACCAGAGTCTGCGCAGGATGAGGAACCGGGCCATCTGGGGGATGCCCTCCGCCAACTGTGAGAGTGCCCATCCGTGCGGCTCGTCGGCGCCAAGCTCGGCATATCGTTCCTGGAGGGCCAATGCAGCAAGGCGCCGGTTGTCATCGAGACCGGCCAGGTAGTCAGTCCACATCTGATCCCAGTTCGTCATGGGCAAAGCATGACGGACCGCTGCGCGTTGATCAGTTCCAGGAGGCTTCTCCATCGAGACGGCTGAGGAGTCCGTCGAAGATCTGCCCGCGGGCGGCCTGTCCCTGATCCGGACGTCCTGGGCGATCGAATCTTCCGCCACGCCGGCCCTGTAGCGCTCGGCGCCGGCCGGGTCGAAGGTGTTGTACGTCGTCAATGATCTGCCCTCGTAAGTCCACTCCACGCGGTACCGCTCCGCCACCCGAATCCCTTGCCCCTCGCCCCACCCGCCGGTGCGCTGTCGTACCCGGGCCGTACTCTCTCCTCGTTCACGCCAACCAGGAGGTACGCCCCGTGGATCCCACGACGGCCCGCTTCATATCGTCCGCCACGGCCCTGCCGGCCGACGCGCTCACGCTGCTGTACGAGGCTTTCCTGGACCGCTGGCCCCAGGGCGGCCGTGAGGGCAGCCGGGCGGCACGGGTGTCCGCTTCGGAGCAATCCGCGATCGGCCACGCCGTCAGATCGGCGCTGCTCCCTCGTGCTGCCGAGCTGGAACAGGTCCGCAAGAGCCTTCACTCTGACAGCAAGTCCGCCTGCGTCATCGCCGCACGGGCCGTGCACAAGCGCGGGAAACTGACCGAGGCTCAGTACCGCGCACTCCTCGACCCTTTCGCCGCCGCCGGCGCCGCCGTGCCGCCCCGGACAACCTCCAGCGCCGTAGCGGCACCCGTGCTCACCTCGACGAACTCTGCGAGATCGCGCCTCAAGGCGGACGACCCGACGACGCTCGCACCTCCCGAGTCGGCCTGTGGAGCGGAGGGTACGCCGTGAGCGGAGCGCCCGAAGCAGCGCGCAGCTACCGGCTGCTGCGTGGCGGGCGCGTCGCGCTGGAGATCCGTGGTGAACCGGGACCACTGGTGAGCACCTCCCATCCGCCGCCCCTTCCGGGAGTGCCCCCAGTGACGCACTCGTTCGCGACTGCCACTTTCCAACTGGCGGAATCCGAGGGGGATCTCGGTGCGCTTCTGCGCGGGTCGTCGGATCTCGACGCTTTCCTCGAGGCGGCTGGCCGCACGGGCTACGTCGTCGAATCGATCGAACCGGCACATGCCCAGTTGCGTCGGCTCCTGCCTGCACCGGCGGCCCGTTCGGCCGGGGTCACCGGCGGCAGCGCCCGGCTCGTCACGGTGGGGCGCAGCCTTTTCGCGATGTTCACTACCGATCCGGTGGTGAACGTCATTGAACTGCCGGATGGACTCGGTGTCTGCCTTGTCCACGCCGTGCGCGGCGGCGGCAAGATCTACGTGGCACCCGATGAGTCGGCGTTGTTCGTCGGCTCTGCGGTTGACTTCGATGCCGGGCTCGGGCGCTTCCGCGACGGTGTGCGTACCCCCATCGAGGAGTTGGACGCCTCGGATGGGAGTACGGGCGAGTGATCCGGCGGCAGCGCTCAGCGCTCGTGCCCGTCGCCGCAGCAGGGCAGTCACCCGGCATCCGGGGTGCTGGAGTCGGGGCAGGAAGCTGGAGCCGTCGGTTGCAGCGCATGGCAGGAGGGATGGGTCGGGCACGGTCCGCCCCCTAGGCCGTCTCTTTCGGATCTTGCCGGGCCCGCGACGCCCGGCACCGCACCTCGCCGCGTTGTCGGGCCCGCCCCGGTACGTCCAGTACAAGGACGACCCTCCGCCTTGCGATGCTTCCCCTCGGCCCTGCGGGCCTGGGGAAACCCCATGCCGCCGGACGCCGCGGGCTCGGCCGACAAGATCCGAAAGAGACGGCCTAGCCGAGGAAACCGCCAAAGGTCGGTTGACCGCCCGAGGCGTGACTCGACGGCCGGTCTCAGGGCTGGCCCCGGCAGCCAGAACAGCCGGCCGGGGCCAGCCCTGAGGACTGGTTATTTTCGCCAGAACAGGTGGTGCGTCACGCCGCTCGGGCTGGGCACGACGTCGAGGTGGAACCGGTCGAGCAGTTCATCGGGTGATTCCCAGAGACGTACTCCGGACCCGAGCTTCACCGGTGAGACCGCCACGTGCAAGGTGTCGATGAGGTCGGCGTCGAGGAACTCCCGGATGGTGGTGGCCCCGCCGCCGAGCCGGATGTCCTTGCCCTGCGCCGCTTCCCGTGCCAGTTCGAGGACCGCGGCCGGGTCGCCGTCGACGAAGTGGAACGTGGTGTCGGAGAGCGTGAACGAAGGACGCTTGTGGTGGGTCATGACGAACACGGGGGTGTGGAACGGGGGCTCGTCGCCCCACCAGCCGCGCCAGTCATGGTCTTTCCAGGGCCCGCGCTGGGGCCCGAATTTGTTGCGGCCCATGATCTCGGCGCCGATGTTGTGCGCGAAGTCCCGCGTGAGGTAGTCGTCGAGGCCCCGGCTCCCGCCGGGGTCGGTGCGCATGGGCCAGCTCGCGGTGGCGCCGGCCCAGGAGAACAGCCTCTCGGGATCGACATGACCGAATGGCCTCTCGAGGGTCTGGTCCGCACCGGCACCGATCCCGTCACTCGAGACGTTGAAGTTCTGGACTCTCAGCAGCTGAGCCACGTGCTCCTCCTGTGTTGTCGACAACGATGGTGAGACTTGCCGGGCCGGGAAAACTCATCGCTGCGTTCGTGACCGGTCGGAAACCGGGCTACACAGAGTGCCGACCTACGAGGTTTTGCGTGGTTTGGGCAGGATCCTGCCGAGGGGGCGTCCGCCTCTGCGGAGCCCTTCACTCTCTGCTCGGTCATCGAGGAGGCTTCAAGGGGCTTTCTCGGGTTCTGGCTCAAGTTCTTTGACTGGTGACGCTGTGTCATGGATCGAAGTCATGAGCGGGATCGTGGGTGGCGGCGGGGCAAGTGCTACGCGCAGGCGATTGAGCGCCGCACGCCATCGCCTCCCGTCGCCTGGGCCGACCCAGTTCGCGGCGAGCCCGGACTCGTCGCTGACAATGCCCGCGAGGGCCTCGTCGGCGAGCGTCCGAAGATTGGTGGGGAAGGCTGGCATTGGTACTTCAGGGCCGCAGGCGTGTCGACAGAGTCGCCGCCCGGGCTTTGCGCCGCGATCAAATGGCGTCAGAAACGGGACCGATGATGCCAGGTGTGGTGTCCGGGCCGGGCTGGCGGTCGTCGGCGCGGGCGTTGGAGCGTGCGCCGCGGGCCGCACGCGGGGGCCCCGCCGCGGTCGTGCTGACGTTCCTGGTCGCCCTCGTGGAGGCGGTGGAAACAGCCGCCGCCCGGCACCGCCGGCCTGACCGGCACCCGCTCGCCGGGGACGGGACCGAAGACGCGTACCGGCCGGGTGACGCGCACCGCGCACCGCGGGCCGTGGCCTGCCAACAGCCGGACCCGTGTGCGATGTACCGGCCCGCCCGCGCCCCGGAGAGAGTCCGCCGGACCGGACCGGACCGGACCGGCGTGCCGGCTCGCACCCGCTGATCCCGTACCCCGCCCGACCGGGGGATTCCTTGCTGATGACGTCCGGATATCCGCCCGGGGGAGGACGCGGACCGCATCGACAGGGCTGTACGGACGGCTTCGGATACATCGTCAACCGAACCGCCGTATGGCCGTCTCCCTCTGGTTCCCGGCGGGGGAGACGGCCATACGGCCGGTAGTCCGGTGTCCGCCCGGGCCGTGGTAGCCGCCGGGCTTCCGGCTCGTGACGAGACCTTCATCCCCACGGAGGCACCGGTCGCCGCCTCCCGTGTCGTCAGTGGCAAAAGGGGAGGCGGGATACGCCGGTCCGGCTCCTCGACGGGCTCCACCTGGTCCTTGCCGACGACGCGGAGGACTGCCTGTCCGAGTGTTCAGTGCTCATCGCGGAGCCCTGGGGCGATGGGCAGCACCCGGTCCGGGCGGGTGGTCATCGGGCCCCGAACTGGGGTCGGGGTGTTACGGCCAGCCCTGCTTCACCTTGGCGGGGGCGGTGTTCCAGGTCTTGGGTATGAAGGTGACGACGTAGGTTCCGCGGTCGAAGTCCGAGTAGCCGCTCGACCAGCTGCGGAACTTGCTCTCGTATACCTGCATGGGCCCCATGGCGCCGCCGGGCGAGTGGTAGTGGTTGGCGTGGGTCCATATGGTGTTGTCGGGGTTTGCTTCTTTCTGGTCCCCGAACCAGCCGTAGTCGAAGTTGACGTAGCTCTCGCCGGGCTTGGCGGGGCTGCGCGAGGTGTTCCTGTCCTTCGACATGTCGACCAGGCCTGTGTTCTGGTTGGGGCGGAAGGCGTCCGGGTCGCCGTACTTCCTCTTGTCGGAGGGGTTCCTGGGGTCCTGTCCGCTCCAGAAGTGCTTCGAGTAGATGACCGCCTTCATCTTGGACGGGTCGTAGTTGCCCCCGGTCCTGTCCTTGAAGGCCGGTGTGTTCCTCAGGGCTGAGTAAAAGTTCGAACGGCTGTCTTCCTTGGACAGGGCGTCGTTGTTCTTCGTGAGCTCTGCCTTGAGGTTGCTGAGATAGGCCCCCTCGTCGTGGGCGTTCTCCAGGGCCTTGTTCATGACGGATGCCACATCACGAGCCCGGTTGAACCCCTTTGTCTCGTCGAAGCTCTGCTTGGCGACGCGCCCCTCGAACTCGGCCCGCGTCTCGCCCGGCCGTGGACCGGTGGTCTCCAGAGCGTTCTTGTACTTGTCCTCGTCAAAGGACGCGAAGGCCAGCTTGTTCGTGGGGTAGGGGCCTGAATTGACCCAGGTGACGCCGACGCACCCGTAGGACAGCTGCTCTCGCTGCTCCTCGGTCATCTGCTGAGGTTTGCCGTCGCGGTGGCTGTAGGCCTGCTGCCACTTGCGTATGTAGTTGCTGATGCCGGTAGTGGCCCTGTCTCCGTGGGCCCGGTACGCGTCAGGCATGCTGTCGAGCGGCTCGGCGGGAGGGGTCACCCTGTCGCCGGCCGATGCGGAGGGCCTGAGGGACTCGGTGGCACTCGGCAGTAACCCTCCCGATGGGTTGCCGGGCTGACCCAGATTCAGAGCCTTCTCGTTCAGTGCGTTGATGTGCCCGATGTCAGCCACTGTCAGGCCGTGCTTTTCGGCGTAGGACCCCTTCTCGCCGTCGGCACTGTCGGCTGCCTGGCTGACCGATGGCGTGAGGCCGGCGGTGCACATCACTACGCCCACCGTGGTGAGGGCGAGAAACCCAGAGCGTTTGTACATGAAGATCAAGAGCTCCTTACATAGTGGCATTTCGTGAATGCAGGGCATGCGAGAGAGCGGCGCGGCGGAGAAGAACGCGGCGAGCTGCTGATCAGGTCATGGCCGCGCATTCCTGCGTCGTTGCGCCGAAGAGCGGAAGAACACCGGCACAAGGAGAGGCAGTGGACGCGCGAGACAGTGATGGCCCCCCAGGCCGACGGCAGTTGACGGGCCGATGGCCATGTCTTGCCCACTGTGATGACGGCACGCGCCGGACCACATGGTCTGGGTGGCCGCAGTAGTGGAGCTGCGCGTACGGGGCGGCATACGTGAAGCCGTGCTGCCAGGCGGGACCCACTCGGCGTGAACGGCCTTGCCTACGCAGATGTTGTAGTGAGGGAGGAGCTGAGAACCGCCTGCGCGGTGGCCGAGACGAAAGGCCACCGGAGTTCCCCTGGGTGGCTTTGCAGGTGAGTTTCAGAAACGTCCGTTGCTCAGGAACCAGAACCCTGCACTGTGGCCCCGGGGTTGCAGGTACCGGAAGGCGGCCCGTAGACCGTCCAGCCCCATCCCGCGGAAGGGGGTTTGCTGTCACATATCGGCTCCCGGGTGGGTAGTCGGGTTGTTACGAGAAGTGATCATGGCCCGGTGGCAACTCCCCGACAACACCGCGGCTGCAAAATCGGCCACGCTGTCCAATAGGGCGGTATTCGGTCATCAAGGCGGGCGAGTCCGGCATCGGGACATGTAGCGGCAGGGTTCTCCTGCCCGCGGCGTACGGCCCGCGGCGAGACCGGTAACGGTGACCTCGCGAGCCCTGAGGAGTGGTGCACGACGGCGCTGTCGGCCGGGCCGAAGCGTTTCGTGCGGCGGCGGCGATCCGTATGCGGAGGCTCCGGTCCACACGCTCCGGGTCTCAACCGGACGAACGCCCGCCGGAAGGACCGCAAGATCTTCGCCACTTTCGGCTGCGGGCCTTTGGTCGCTGCACTGCCCGCCCCAGGGCTGTGATTCGCCCTCGTCTTCTGCAAAACGGCTGGTTGCGATCTCTTGGTTTTTGGGCTGGTGGCGTGAGAGACGGTGGGCCTTGGGGCGTTATTGCCGGTAGCAGGATGTTTTCAGCGGGTGGGGTCACTGACTTGGGGCGAGAGATTTGCATGGGATCGCTGTTCCCGGGCTTTGTCACATGTGGGGTGACGCTGTCTCAGTCGCGTGCGTTCTGATCACGGGCCAGCGGCGGTTGGCGTGATCGGCGGGTGGATCAGGAAGTACCAGGACCCGGGCTCGGCAGGGATGGCTACTGGTTCGGACGCTGCTTTGCCGACGGTCGGTGCGGGCGTTGCGGGGGCCGGCAGTACGCCGGGCTGCCCCGGGCGAGCCTTGTCCGACCGGTCCCGCCGGACCGGCTGGTCCGGCTGGTCCGGCAGGTGCGCAGGGTCCGGCCGGACCCGTGGTGCCCGGGCCCCGGCGGCCGCCCCCGTGCGTCACGCGGCCTCGGTCCGGGCGAGCAGGTTCGGCGAGGGCACCAGCACCAGCACCCGGCTCGCGCGGAGCTCGTCCGAACTGCGGGCCGCGGCCCGGGTCTTCCCTGACCCCCTCGCCGTGATCACGTGGGCCCGCATCCCAAGCTCGGGGATGGTGCGGCGGACAGTTCCAGAGCGCGTACCACTGCGTCGACCGCTTCACGTTGGTGGGGGCGACTTCCGTCGCGGCCGTTACCCGTCGCGGTCGGGCGACGTGTGCGGATCTTCGGGGCAGACTTCTGCGAGCTGGCCGGAGGTGGCTTGGGGCTTGTGGTGTGGGTGTTCGCGCTGGGCTTTCACCGAAGGCAGTACCGCTGGGCTCGATCTGGTCGACCCTGCGCCCGCAGGGATGGTCCCACGGACGGGCGGTGCGACCACCAGCACGGCGGGGCGACCCCGCGCCCGCGGGAATGGTCCCGCCTCGGCCCATGGCGAGGCGGTGCCGAGGGCATTGACCCCGCGTGGGGATGGCCCCGGTCGGGCTCCGTCCCGCCTCCGGCCCTGGCATGACGAGGCCCCGGCGCTTCTGTTCCGGGGGCCTCTCCGGGGACGGTGCGGATCAGGGCGTCGCCCGGCGCAAGGACAGGGCGAAGGCGCAGCTGGTGACGGCGAGGACGACGATCGGCGGCATGGGCAGGAGCAGGACGGATATCGCCAGGCCCACCAGCGAGGCGACGAGGGGGATCCATCCGAAGGCGGTGCGCCGTTCGACCAGTGCCGGGGCGTGCCGGACGGCGGTAAGGGCGAGGAGCCCGCACGTGATGACGAACAGGGCCATGACGAGGCTCATGCCCTGGACGATGTCGAGGGTGCTGCGTTCCAGACCGAGCAGGGTCATGCTCGACTCCCGCATGGCTGCCGAGGAGGCTTGCTGCTGGGGGGTGGGGTCGCTCAGCGCCGTCGCGGCCGCAAGGGCGAGGTGGCCCGTGCCCAGCAGGAGGAAGCCACCGGCCCCGACCCTGAAGGGTCGCAGCGGCTTGGGCTGGGGCTTGCGCTCGAGGACGGGTGTGACGGTCACGCTCACCGTGGCTCCATAAGTCGAATGAGGTCGCCCTCTACATCGGTAGAGGATGCTGCCCGCACTCTACACATGTAGAGGCGTATGGGTGGCGTCGGCTGCAGCTCGCGAACCGGATTCGAACCGCGCACTGCTGATCCCGGCGGTCGTTGTCCGGGACGCGCTGGATGTGTCCGGGATTGCCCTCCTCGGGGTGGTCCGCCTGGGTGCCCAGCGCCTCCGGGCCCGGCTCCACCCGCCGGGCCCGGCCCGCTGCCCGTGGGCTCGGACCGGGAGCGGTCGTTGCGCGTGCTGAAGGTGATCGACGAGGCAGCCGGTGACGGCTTGTCGGGGGAGCGGTCGGAGTTCGAGCGGGTCGTACTCCACGGCGTTGCCGGAGTCCGGGGCGGGTGCCCGCCGCCGTGCCACGGTTACCCGCGTCTGTGAAGGCGGGGCGCCACGGGCGCGGGCAAGGGCAAGGGCGCGGGCGCGGGCGCGGAGATGAGGGTGGGGGATCCATGAGTCGACTCACGGAGCACCGCGGGGTACCGGTCGGGAATGCGGACAGGGCCGGCCCGGTGGATGCGGGTCGGTCCTGTCGCGTGCGGCACTCGCGCTGCAACGCGGGTGCCGCTGTGTCCCTGTCTGCGAAGTCACCGGCATTCGAGGGGTTCCGCCGGTTGCCCGGTCGGTTCTGCACCCCACGGTGCCCTGCCGCCGCACCGCACGAAGGGGCCGGGCCTACTCGGGGCCCCGGCCCCGGCACCCACGGCCCCTTCGGTCGCTGGCCTGCCCGGGTGACGTACTGACCGGGCGGCCGCGGAGCAGGATGACATGTCACGGGTTCACCGCGACGTCGTCCAGCGCCCGCGGCCTGGGGCCATGTCAGCAGGCCGGCGGCACGTCAGAGGTCGCGGATGTCCGCGGAGGTGCCGCCGACACCGCTGCCCAGCTGCGAGCAGAGCGCGCTGGAGTTCCCGCGCTCACCCGGCTCCAGCCTGACCCACGGACCCGTCTGGTCCCAGGCCAGGCCGCAGATCACGACCGCACGGAACTCGATCGCGTGGCTGTTGTAGTTCTTGCAGATCGCCGTCGAGCGGTACCCCTCCTCGGTGACCGTGTACGTGCACACCTCGCGGCCGCCCGGCGGGCGCAGGGTGGCGGCGTCGGCCGGTGCGGCCTGTACGGCGGTGGCGAGCGAGAGCACGGCCCCCACGGCGAGGGCCCTCAACTGGGTGCGCATGGATGTCCCCTTCTTCTTCGCGGTCGTACGGAAGCAGCTGTGGTGCGAGGTGGTGCAGTGTGACGACGCGGCACAGTGCTGTGTGACATGGCGCATTGCGCTGTGCTGCGTCGCGATGCGCTGTGTGCGGCTCACAGGTCGCGGAAGTCGGCCACGATGCTGCCGACGCCGGTTCCGCCGCAGGTGGCGCTGGCTCCGTCGCTCTCGCCGGGCGCGATGGTCATGTAGCCGCTCCAGAGGTCCGGCGACCATCCGCAGACGAAGGTGAGGCCGAACTCGACGGTACGGCTGCCGTTGTTCCTGCAGACGCCCGTACCGATCTTGCCGTCGGGGCTCACCGAGTACGAGCACGACTCGGCGGGACCGGGCGGCCGCATCGCGGCCGCGCCGGCCGGCGCGGCCTGCAGAACGGCACCTGTCATCAGCAGGGCTCCCACGGTGAGGGCCCGAAGACTGGTACGCATGTTTCTCCTTGGAGTGCGAAGGCGGAGTCCTGAGTGGACGTGACGGCCCGTCACCCGATCGGGGGACCGGCAGCCGCGGTCCCGAGCGGCGGTCCGGATGTCGGCGACCGCACCGGGGAGCCGGGGCGTTTCCGAGTGTGTGGCGATGCGCGAGGCCCCCACAAGCTTGTCCCGGTTGCTTCGCCGATGTCGGGATCCCTACGCTTCCGACCTGCTGGGACATGCCCGTCCCGGGATGAGGGACAGCCGGCTGAAGCAGCAGAGCCACGGCCCGTACGGAAAGACTTGTGCATGGTGGACACGGCCGTAGGCGAAGTGCCCGAGGGCGATGCCGCCCGCCGACTGGGCGCCGCGCTGCGTGCCCTCCAACAGCGCTCCGGATGCACACTGCGCGACCTGGAGAGCCGGATGCCCATCAGCGACTCGTCTCTGTCGCGCTACTTCTGCGGGCAGACCGTTCCGCCCTGGACCGTGGTCCGGGACCTGTGCCGGGCACTGGGCGCCGATTCTGCGGAGTACCGCGCGCTGTGGGAGGCCGCCGAGCGCAACGAGCCCCGGCCGCCTGCGGTCGGCGCGCATCAGCCGGAGGAAGTGGCGGAGGTCGCCGAGGTTGCTGCACCCACCCCGGCATCCGCGGGCGCGGCCGACAGCGCGGATTCCCGGGCCGCCGCGCCGCGGCGCAGGGTGTGGCCGCTGCCGGCCGGCCGCCGCGCGTGCACCCTCGCCGGCGCCCTGGCCGGGGCGGCACTGGGCGCGGTGCTCACCTGGTTGCTCCTGCCGTCAGCGCCCGGAGCACCGGCGGACGCCGACCCCACCACCCGGGCCGGGTCCGCAGCCGAAAAAGCAGCCGGAACGCCACCCGAAGCAGGGGAGCCCGCGACGGGCGGGCCGGGGCCCGCCGACACCGTGCGTATCTTCGTCAGCCGCCGGACCGGCGCCTGCCTGGACCACAGCCTCGACAAACGGCTGCGCACCTACCCCTGCAACGGCATGAGCTACCAGCGGTGGACCCTGCACCGGCAGCCGGACGGCGCCCTCCGGCTGCGCAACCACGCCACCGGCGCCTGCCTCGCCCAGGGCCCGGACGGCCTGGACACGGCGGCCTGTACCGCCGCCCCGTCCCAGACGTGGACGGTAACTCCCTGGCCCGACGAGTCGGTCGAGGTCCGCAGCAAGGCCACGGGCGCATGCCTCGACGACAGCGCCGAGGCCGGCCTGCGGGCCCTGCCATGCACCCGTACGGACCACCAGAGGTGGGGCTGACACCGCCGGGGCGGGCCGGCGGTGTCAGGCGACATCCACGCTGTCCAGTTCGGCGTACCACTCGCCCTTGCCGAGCCGGACGGTGTTCCAGCCCTCCCGCAGGGTGAGCGGCGCCCGCGCGGTACGCCATGTGTCCCACCCGGTGTGCGGGTAGTGCACGGCGCCAGCGGCGCTGCCGTTGACCGAGAGCAGGTGCGAGGAGGCCGCCGGGGCGCCGGTGTGGTCCAGGGAGCCGTTGCCGAAGTGGACGGAGAGGGTGTGGTGCCCGGCGGAAGCGGCGAAGACGTCGAACTCGACGAAGCTGTCGGGGTGGTCGATGTACCCGACAGCACGGTCGCCCTGGGCGCTCGGCGCCGCCCGTACGATCGCGCGGTGCACGCGCGCGTTCTCTGCCTGGTGGCGCGCCTTGCTGCCGCGCACCACGGGCCGGCCGTGCGCGAACCCCAGGTCGGCGGCGTACAGCACCCGGCCGGGGCCGCTCCAGCCGTGGAAGACGATGCGGTCCCGGCCGTCGGGGCCGGTGACGACGTCCTGGCCGCCGGGCCCGACGACGGCGCGCGAGAAGCTGTCGGTCGTCATCAGCGGATCGGCGGCTTTGGTGTAAGGGCCGGTGAGCCGGTCCGCGACCGCGTAGCCGGTCTTGTACCGCTCCCCGTCGTACGCGTCCGCCGAGTAGAACAGAACGTAGCGGCCGCCTCGCCGGACCAGGGTGGGGGCCTCCACGAGATCACCCTCCCAGTCGCGGTCCCGGGTGATCAGCCGTACCGCCTCGCCGGTGAGGCGGGTGCCGTCCCAGGACGTCTCCTGGAGATGGAGCCAGGTATCGCGGGAGCAGCAGTTGCCGTCGTTCTTCCACAGGACGTAGCGCCGGCCGCCCTCCGTGAAGCCGGCCGCGTCGATCGCGCCGCCCTCGTCGGCCGGGCAGATGAGCGGCCGCTCACCCACCGGTGTGAACGGGCCGTCGGGGGAGCGCGACAGCGCGACGCCGATACACTGCGTCCCGCTCGCGGCGTCGCGGGCGGTGTAGTGCATCGTGAAGCCGCTGCCGTTGTCGAACACGTCCGGGGCCCACACCTTGCCGCGGGGCTCCGTCGCGGCCCAGCCGCCGAGCACGGGCAGGGCGTCGGCCGCGGCCGGTGACCACGTGGTCAGGTCGCGCGATGTGGCGTGCTGGATATTCCGGCCGTTCCCGTTGGTGGCGTACGCGTGGTAGGTGCCCGCCACCTGGATGACGTCGGGGTCGGGGAAGTCCCGGTCGAGCACCGGCCCTCCGGCCGCTTCCCGCGCGGGCAGCGCGGCCAGGCAGGCCGCCACGGCGACGCAGACGGCGAGTACGGAGCGGACGGCGAGCTGCGTGCGGCGCCTGGTCCGGGGCGCGTGCGTATGGCGGTCCATGGCGTCGCCTCCTGGGGGCGGGCGGGACGTCCGGCGGGATGTCCGGTACGGGTTTCCCACCGGCGAACGATCCGCGCCCCCGCAGGTTCCGCTCCCGACATGAACCCGCCGACATGGCCCGCGTCCTCGGCGTCCACGCCCAGCGGGTCGTCACCCCGCGCGGTTCCACCGCCGTGTCCGGGCTGGAGCGGATGACCGCCCTGCGCCCGCCCACAACGGCCGTACAGGACACTGCGACCGGGGCTTGGGTGTCGGGCTGCAACCCGGGCAGTCTCGGGTCGGAGCCGGTGGACCCGGCGCCGCTGAGGCGATCTCCGAGCACCCCGTTGTCGTCCGGTCGGGCTGGACCGGGTCTTCCTGAACGGGGAGGCCGACGAGTGGGTCCGCGGCGACCCCGCTCTCCTCTCCGGCGAGGAGGGCAGCCGCGCACCACCAGTACCTGCACCTACGCACTCACCGGGCACCGATACGGTCGGCCGCTGGGGAGTGCGCTGGCTGCGGTGACCAGGTGACTTGGTGCCGGGTTGATCGTTTCCGGGGTGAGAGCGGCGTCCGCTGCTTCTCCGGCTTCCAGGGCCGTCGTGCCGCGCACGGCCGGCGGCCCTTGCCGAGGTGCGCGGGCGAATGCGGCGCGGACACGCCACCACAGGCAGCGTGAGAGACAGCCGCGACATCGATCGACAGGTGCCCGCACCATCGGCGCAATGTGGTCCGTCCCGACACTGCGCCGCGGCCCTTGGCCCTTGGCCCTTGGCCCTTGGCCCTGGGTCCAGGGGCGAGGGTGACTCGATGCCGGTCCCCGTCCGGGCCGGTCGCGGAGGTCAGTCCTGGCACTGCCGTGCCGAGCCCTTGGACGCGTCTTCGCGCCTGCGCTCAGCACGCCGATGACACAGCTGACACGCGCCGGCCCCGTTCCAGAGCTGTTGCGCGATGCCAAGACGGGGCGCTGGGCCGCTGTTGTGCGCCCCGGTTGTGCGCTTGGCCAGATGGCGGGTCGGGGTGATCGTTTCCCCGGTGAACGGCATCACCCACACGGTCGTGAACCGGAGGCCGGTCAGTGCCAAGGGGTGTCGTGGCCCGCTATCCACGTGGTCAACGAACAGGCCGCGGAAAGGGCATGCGGGATGTCGAGTCTTGAGGTCCGGATGGGCGTGCTCGTGATGCGCACGATCAGCACGCGCAAACCCAACCAGGGCCTCGCCCAGCTGCCCCCGTCTGGCGACGTCCATGAAGGAAGCCGAGGCCGTGCCGCCGGACCGGGCGGATGCGGACGTCCGGGCCGCCGAGAGCTTCTTCGCCCACCACTTGGCGAAGTCTCGATGCTCCAGGGCGCCGTCGGATTGATCGGCACCTATTCCTCACCGGGCCGCCCCGCCGGTGTGGCACGACGCCCCGGTGGCCGCGATGTCCCAGTGGCCTCCACCCTCCCGGAAGGAACCCGCAACCACCATGAGTGACGACATCGCCTACGCGAAGATCCACCCCGCGATCGGAGTGGCCCGGGTGGGCAACAGCACCCGCGACGACGGCTGGTACTACGGCCCGGAGACGCCCGACCCCGACCCGATGCCGGCCGGCTCCCTCAAGGACGACACCGGCGCCTTCAAGCGCCAGGCGGCCCGCTTCCGCCTCTACGGCTACGACAGCGCCGGCAACGTCGTACGCGAGCTGACGAACCACAACGCCTCGATCGAGTGGGGTGTCCACGTCGCGAACCAGAAAGCCGCCTGGTACGAGTTCAGGCTCGCCCTCGACATCCCCGACATGCAGGGCCGCAGAACGCCGAGACGCAACAAGGGCATCGACCGCCGGAGCCTCGTCATCGACCCCGGCCGCAAGACCCTGCGCGCCGGCACCGGCCAGAGCGTGGAGTTCACCGGCGGCACGTTCCAGGGCATCCCCGTCCCGCTGGGCCGGATGCACACCGACGAGGACGGCCGGCTCGTGGTGCTCGGCGGCTCCGGCCGGTCCGCCGCGAAGAACAACGAGCCACTGCACTCGTACGGCAACAACGACGGCTGGTACGACGACATCTCCGACGGCCCGGTCACCGCCACCCTCAGCGTGGACGGCCGCCCCATCGAGGTCCGACCGGCCTGGGTCGTGGTGGGCCCGCCCAACTACGCACCGGACATCAAGACCGTGCGCACCCTCTACGACCTGCTCCTCGACGTCTTCGTCAGCAAGGGCCAACTGCCCCGGCCCGCGCAGGTGTCCTTCACCCACCACATCGCGCCCCTCCTGGAGCGCTTCAGCAACCTGCAGTGGGTCAACAAGGGCTTCGCCACCCACTTCGGCTGCAACGGCCCGCAGGACTTCACCACCACCGAACTGCAGCGCCGCCTCTCCCAGCCCGGCACCACCTACCGCGAGCTGCGCCGCCAGGTGTACACCGCCATGCGCGACTACGAGCGGGACGGACTGGCGCCGATGACCTGGCCGTGGTTCTACGGCGACGGCATGGCCGGCCGCCCCAAGTCACCGCGGCAGTACATGACCCTGTCGGCCCTCCAGATGGACATGCTGCTCAGGTGGTCCAAGGGCGACTTCGTCGACGCCCCCGGGCCTGTCTCTCCGCGCCACCTGGAGGACGCTCCCCTCGCCGAGCAGCCCGGGCTCCTGGACCGCGCCGCCCTCGACTTCTGCCTCGCCGATGCCTTCCACCCCGGCTGCGAGGTGACCTGGCCCATCCGGCACGCGACGATGTTCGCCGAACCGTTCCGCATCCTGCACCGCACCGAGGGAGAGGCGGAGCCCGACTACGGCGAGGAGCTCACTCCCGAGAAGGCGCTGGCCGCCGATGGTCCCCTGCACGCCCAGGGGCCGGGCGGCCTGACCCGGTGGATGGCCATCCCCTGGCAGACGGACACCGCCAGCTGCCGCTCGGGCTACGAGTCCACCGCCGGCCTGGGCCCCCGGTACGACCCCCACCTGCCGACCTTCTGGCCCGCCCGGGTGCCCAACCACGTGCTGACCGAGCGCGACTTCCGGATCGTCAACAAGGAGGGCGGCCTGACACCCTCGGAGGACGAGCGGACCGCGGCGTTCGCCAACCGGGCCTCCTGGCTGCGAGGCCTGAAGGGCACGTACGAGGATCAGTTGAAGCAGGCCGTCGCGGAGTGGCACCGCTTCGGCGTCGTGGAGACCCGCCGCTACACCGTCGGCGACAACCACTACCCGCTCCGCTTCCAGGTAGAGTCCGAGCCCGGCTTCGCCCTCGAAGGGGTGCCGGACGACCGGAACCTGGTCACCTTGCACGTATCGCAGTCCGCCGACGACACCACCCGGAACGCGGAGCTGTCCCGCCTCGCCGAGGACGTCGGCCTCGCCCCCGAGAACATCACCGTCGGTTACATCGACAAGCTCGACCCCTTCGGGGAGGACGCCGCCAACGGCACCGGCCGCCAAGAGGGTTCTTCGTGACGGTGGACCGCACCGGTCACCGGGCGGCCGCCGCGCCCACGTACGACGTGGTGGTCGCCGGCGGCGGTCCGGCCGGCGCCGCCGCCGCTCTGGCACTGGCCCGTGCCGGCCGCACCGTCCTGCTCGCCGACGCCGCCGGCGGACCGCCGCCCGTCGGCGAGGCGCTGCCGGCCGCCGCCCGGGTCCTTCTCCACGATCTTTCCGCGCAGGACGTGCTCGACGAGCGCCATCACCTGCCCTGTTACGCGAACCTGTCCGTCTGGGGCTCGGACGACCTCGCCGCCCAGGACAGCATCCTCGACCCGCACGGCCACGGCTGGCACCTGGACCGCGGCCGCTTCGACCGGGAGCTGCGCGCACGCGCCCGCCTCCTCGGTACCGACGTGGCCGAACGCACCACGGTCCGCCCCGCCGACCGCTCCGGCGACGGCACCTGGACCGTGGAGCTGCGCGGCCCCCGCGAGCGCCGCACCGTGCGCTGCCGCTGGCTGGTCGACGCCACGGGCCGCCGAGCGGGCCTGGCCACTGCGGCCGGCGCCCGCCGGGTGGTCCACGACCGGCTGGTCGCGCTCTGCCTGACCCTGCCCCCAGCGACCGCACCGGCCCCCGACGCCTCGACCCTCGTGGAGGCCGAGCCGGACGGCTGGTGGTACACGGCACTGCTGCCCGCCGGCCACCGGCTGCTCGCCCGGTACACCGACGCGGACCTCCCGGGCGGCCGGACGGGCGGCACCGGCCTGCGTACTGACGTGGCCCGCACCCGCCACACCGGCGCCCGGGTGTCCGCACACCCGTGGCCGACCGTCGCCGTGCGGCGCGCGCCCGCCCACACCGTCCGCCTGGATGCCGTCCACGGCGATGGGTGGGTCGCCGCCGGCGATGCCGCCGCCGCCTTCGACCCGCTGTCGTCGCAGGGCATCCTCACCGCCCTGTACACGGGCATGCGGGCCGGTCAGGCGGTCCACGACCACCTCGGCGGTGACCGCACCGCCCTCACCCACTACGCCGCCGAACTGGACACGATCACCGCCACCCACCTGCGCAACCGGCGCACCTTCTACGGCCTCGAGCACCGATGGCCCCGGCACACCTTCTGGCGCCGCCGCCACACCACCGGCCCGGCGCATCCCGCCGATGGCCGGCCGAACACCCGACCCGACCCGATCTCACCCACAGGAGTGCCCGCATGACCACCACCGACGCCACTTCCCCGTCCGACGCCGGCGCCCCCCGCCACGGCCACAGGTTCCTGCTCATCGGCACCGATACGATCTTCGCCTACCATCTCCCGCTCTACCGCGTCGCCGTCCACGCCTTCCAGATGATCACGAAGTTCGGCCTGGACGGGAGCCTGCGGAAGAAGTACCTCGACGACCTCGGCAACCACGAGGACCGGCAGGTGTACTACTCCCTGTTCTCCGAGGGCCACTGGCCTCTGAAGGAGATCGTCGACGGCACCCGTACCTCGCTGAAGGTGGAACTCGAGCGGGTGACCGTCGACAGCGCCGGCGCTCGCACCTTCACCAAGATCCTCGACGAGACCACCGCCACCTGCCGCAAGCAGGACGTCGTCCACTACGAGCCGCTCGACGCCACCGACTACCCCGAGCACCTCACCTACCTCGCCTTCGGCGAGGGTTCCGAGGTCCACCTCGCCCACCAGCTCGCCGCCTCGCCGAACTGGGACGAGGTCATCACCACCTCGAGGCCCGCCGGCTTCGAGCAGAGCGACCTCGACCACGCCGCCGCCGTCACCATCCCCGCCATCAAGGACCCGAAAGGCGTCGTCAAGACGAGCCCCCTGGTGAAGGGCAAGCCCTACGAGGGCCTGATCGGGACCCGCGAGGTCACCTTCACCGCCGGGCGCCAGGGCTGGTGGAACCACACCAGCCTCAACAACTAGGAGCCACGAACATCGAGCGCCGCACCCCATGGCGGGCGGCCGGGTCTCCGGCGCCTTGATGGCGGCTCGCCATGCCGTCGCCGGAGAACCACCGAGCTGCAACGCGGCCCCGCCGGCCGAAACCGGCGGGGCCGCGTCCGTCTGCTCTGTGCATGCGCGGGCCGCGTGTACGGGGGGCGAATGCGGCGGTCTGGGGGATCCGCCTGCCGGGCTCCCCGCGCTCCCGCACGGACGTGCCGGAGCTGCGAGCGGGCACAGGACCGGTCGGCGACCGGCCGCTCGCACAGGGCCCGGTGCCCGGGTCGGCGGCCGACCCGGGCACTCGGTTCCGGACTTCTACTCCATGAACTGGAAGGTCCATGCCTGGCGTTGGTTGCTGACCTCAAGTGGCCTCAGGGCGATACGGGGAGGGAAGATCCGCAGCAGGCTGAGGTCCAGGGCCAGCTCCGCGCCGTCGACGGGGCCTCCGGGGACGACGACGTGGAAGGTGTGCGGCATTGCGCTCTGGTAGAGCGCCCACTCGCGCGGCTCGGGGTATCCGACGACCGGCTTGTTCGTCTCCGCGTCACCGTCGTAGGAGAGGTAGGTTTCGCTCCGGAGATTGCGGATCGTACAGTTGCCGTTCCCGAGTACCTCCACCTGCCATTCCTGCTCGCCGGGGTTGCCGGTGGGCGGCAGCAGGACCACGGGTGTCTTGGGCTCCGACGCCCCGCCTTCCATCGTGAGCAGCTGCTCGGGAGGACGGGTGATCGTGTAGGTGCCGTTCGGTACAGGTGCCAAGACCGACTCCACTTCTGACGCGCGGCACCCGCACGGGGTCACCGCTGATCTTTCGGGCCGACCCATCCCTTCCCCGCCGGCACGCGGCAGGGGTCAGGAAAGGCGCTGAGTCACCCTGCAGGAGTACAGCGAATCCGTCCCGGTGTGACGTTGTCCTCTGGCGCCTTCGGCGGCGTGTCTGTGGTGTTCGCTCTGCGGATCGCCTTGCCGGTGACGGCTGCCGGACCAGCTGAGCGGTCCGAAGCAGTTGTGGATGAGCCCGGGCGGCCACGGGGACTCCAGTTCACGTGAATCCGCCCTGCCGCAGCCGCAGAATCCGCTCCGCGACCACGCCGGACGATGGCTGGACCGTTTCCTGCTCGGCCGGAGCAACGGCGTGGACCGTTTGGCGCCGCTCATGCTCCGACCGCGTGACGCGGACCGGCTGGAGACCTACCCGAGCGGGTCCGCGCTGGAAAGCTCACCCCTCGCGGTGCCCGTGCGGACGGGTCCGGGCGTGGGCTCGCGAGGCGTGATCGCGGGCGTGGATTCACCCGCCGATTCAGGCCTGGTCCCCGTCGCGGGGCTCGTCGACTCGCCGTCGTACGGGAGCTGGTCAGCCGTGGCCGCCGGGTCAGCTACGCGGTCACTGCCCCAGTTCGCGGACGACGTACGGGCGGCGGGCGCGCTTCCCGTCCTCTACGAAGCACCCGACGTGGGTGCGACCTGCCCCTGTAGGAAGCGGACATCGACCTTGCGGGGCCGCTCACGGACTGGACCGCGCACCCGTCCGTCCTGACCGAGATGCGCGAGGACCGCCCTTGTACCGCACCGGGCGGGGCACAGTAGATGTCCGGGCGGCATCACCTGCCGGGCGATCTTCTTGTCGTAGTAGGCCCGCGATGCCGGGTCGCCCAGGGCGGCGAACGCGGAGAGGAAGAAGGCCCTCTTGGGCTGCTTGTTTCCTCTCCTGGAGGGCTGTTCGCCGCGGATGGATGAGCCCGAGCTGCGGATCGCCGGGGCGAGTCCGGCGTAGGCGGCGAGGTGGCCGGCGGTCGGGAAGGTGCTGCCATCGCCGACCTCGATGTGAGGTCAAGGTGCGGTCTGGGCCGGGCGGCGGCTCTGTTCGTGTTGATTGTGTGCCGGCCCCAGGCGGTGACGAGGGTGTAGCCGAGCGCGTGCGTTCGCAGGCCTGGGCCTTGCCGGACCAGCGTCAGCGAACACCTGGGTCAAGCCGGTCGCCGCCGACGTCTACGACTTCAGCCTCGGGCGGCTCGGGGCCACGACAGGCGGGCTGGTGGCGCCGGCCGGCGCGTAAGTGGCCCTGCTGCTGGGGCTGATCGGCACAGCGCTCGGCGGGCGAGGTCTGTCCCGCTCCCGCCGCACCGGCTGACCGGCGCGGTCACGCCCTGCCGACGTAGCGGCAGAGTAAGTACGAGCGGAGACCTGATCAGCCGATCCGGTCACCATGCGGCGATGACCGGCGCGTCGGGTTCGTGCTGCCGCCAGGCCTCGTTGAGGCGCGTGAGCCTGCCCGCTGCGCCGATGCCGCGCAGGGACGCGACCTTGCCGTCACGGACTTCGAACGCCAAGGCGCCCACGACCCGGTGGTCGACCACGGCGAGGACGGCCGGGGAGCCGTTGACCAGTGCGAAATGGAACGTGGGTGAGCCGCCTGCCAGCCGCCGCTTCGCCGGCGTCGGCTTGAAGCCGGCCCGCACGTGCGAGGCAACCTGCTCGGGCGTGTTGTACTGCAACAGCCGCTTGGCCAAGCCGGCGCCGTCCGAGAGTGCCATCACGTCCTCGGTGAGCAACGCCACCAGCCGTTCGGTGCGCCCCGACGCGGCGGCGGCGAGGAACTCCTCGACGACCCGGCGCGCGGAGGCCGGGTCGGCCTCACCGCCTCGGCGGCGCTCGGCGGCGACCCGGATCCGGGCCCGATGGACATGCTGCTGGCTCGCCGACTCGGTGATGTCGAGGATCTGAGCCATCTCGGCGTGGCTGTACGAGAAGGCCTCACGCAGGACGTAGACGGCCCGCTCGAGGGGCGAGAGACGCTCCATCAGGGTCAGTACGGCCAAGGACACCGATTCGCGCTGCTCGAAGGTGTCGGCCGGGCCGAGCATCGGGTCGCCGTCGAGGAGCGGTTCGGGCAGCCAAGCGCCGGCCGCTCGCTCGTGGCGCGCCTGTGCCGAGCGGAGCCGGTCGAGGCACAGGTTGGTGACGACCTTGGTCAGCCACGCTTCCGGCACGTCGATCCGTTCCCGGTCGGCGGCCTGCCAGCGCAGGAACGCGTCCTGCACGGCGTCCTCGGCGTCGGAGGCCGAGCCGAGCAGACGGTACGCGAGCGAGGCCAGCCGGTTCCGGCCGGCCTCGAACCGACTGGTGTCGAAGCGATCACTGACGGTGCTGTCCATGCGGATCACCCTAGGCGGCTACGCGACCGCGTTGTCGGCGGGAGCATCCGGCGCGTACGGGACCGCGTTCGCGGCGGACGCGTCCGGCGCGGCGGCCAGGTGGCGCTTGCGCTTGGGCATGCAGAAGGTCGGGTGCGAGTTGGTCCACAGCGACATCTTGAGGATGCCGGCCTTGATCCGTGCGGCCTTGCGGCCGCCCATGTACTTCGGCTTTGCCTGTCCTTCGTGGTCGACCATCTGCAGGATCCCGTCCTGCCGGCCGAGGCTGATGTGGTTGCCCGGGTAGTCCAGCTTGACGTGTCCGATCTTGCTGCTGGTGAGGCGTCCCACGATGGCCTTCATGGCCTGCATGCCGGTGTAGCCGGCCGTGGCGCAGGACATCGGCAGCGGCAGGCCGTTGTCGCCGATGGCGTAGACGCTGTCGCCGGCCGCGTAGACGTTCGGGTGCGAGAGCGAGCGCATGGTGCGGTCCACGAGTATCCGGCCGTTCTCGGTGACCTCCAGCCCGGCAGCGGCAGCGATCGGGTTGACCGCGAACCCGGCCGTCCACACGGTGGCGTCGGACGCCGGCGCCGTGCCGTCGGCGCACAACACCCTTGTCGCTTCGACGGCTTCGACGCTGGTGTGCTCGAGGACGGTGATGCCCAACCGGTCGCAGGCCCGGCGCAGGTGGCCGCGGGCTCCGGCGGAGAGCCGGTCACCCAGCTCGCCGCGGGCGACCAGCGCCACCGACAGGCCGGGCCGGGATTCGGCGATCTCGGTGGCGGTCTCGATGCCGGTCAACCCGTCGCCGACGACCACCACACCCCCGCCTTCCCGCAGGCCGTCCAGACGCTCGCGCAGGCGCAGCGCCGAGGGCCCGGTGGCGACATCGAAGGCGTGCTCGGCCACACCGGGGACGCTCCGGTCGTCACCGTGGCTACCGAGCGCGTAGAGAAGCGTGTCGTAGCCGAGTTCCTCAGCGCCGTCGGCGCCGGCCACGGCGACGACCTGGCGCTCGGGGTCGACGGTCGTGACACGGGCCAGGCGCAGCCGTATCCCCGTGCCCGCGAAGATGTCGGCGAGCTTCTGGGTTTCGATTTCCTGGCCGGCCGCGACCTGGTGGAGCCGCAGCCGCTCGACGAAGTACGGCACGGCGTTGACCACGGTGATCTCGGTGTCGGCCGGGGACAGCCGGCGGGCCAGGTTTCCAGCCACGTAGGTCCCGGCATAGCCGGCCCCGAGGACGACGATGCGGTGCTTCATGTGATGCTCCTGTCGGTTCGCTCCGCTGGGCTCTCGGTGACTTGAGCGGGACAGCGCCCCGATTCCTGACAGGAACCACATGTGACGTGGGTCACAGGTAGGTAGGAACGCTGCCCAGCGATGGTCGGGACGCCGAGGCAGCACAGACGCAGGCCGAGCCGAACGGGGTCATCCGATGCCGATCACCGTCGACGTCGACGTAGACGTCACGCACGCCAACCGGAACGCACGTCGGCATCACACCGGCCGACCTGGCCGTGCCGAAGCATGGGCGCGCCGGTGCCGTCCGACTCACCAGCCTCGCCCCACTCTGCGGAGCCCTCGACTGACCGCCCGGCGACCTGCTGCTCCCTGCAGCCGGAGTCCGGGCACGAACTCCGGGGCCGGCTGAGAGCGTCGGTGGCGTACAGGACTACCGGCGCGGCCGCCCCGGCCGGCCCCCGGCCGCCTCGCCCCGGCGGGGTCAGGCGCCGCCGGGCGCGGCTTGCTCCTCCAGCAGGCGGGTCGCCATCGCGCGCATCTCGATCTTGCGGATCTTCCCCGTGACCGTCATCGGGAACTCCTCCACGACGTGGACGTAGCGGGGGATCTTGAAGTGGGCGAGCCGTCCCGCGCAGTACGCGCGCACGGCCTGCGCCGTCAGCGGCTCGGCCCCCTCGCGCATCCGTACCCACGCCATCAGCTCCTCCCCGTACTTCGGGTCGGGCACCCCGATGACCTGAACGTCCATGACGTCGGGGTGGGCGTGGAGGAACTCCTCGACCTCGCGCGGGTAGAGGTTCTCGCCTCCCCGGATCACCATGTCCTTGATCCGGCCGGTGATGCTCAGGTAGCCGTCACCGTCCATGACCGCCAGGTCACCGGTGTGCATCCAGCCCTCCGGGTCGACGGCCTCGGCGGTCTTCTCGGGCTCGCCCCAGTAGCCGAGCATCACCGAGTAGCCCCGGGTGCACAGCTCTCCCGGGGTGCCGCGCGGGACGGTCCGGCCGGACTGCGGATCGACCACCTTGACCTCCAGGTGCGGGCCGACCCGGCCCACCGTGGAGACCCGGCGCTCGACCGAGTCGTCCACACGGGTCTGCGTGGACACCGGCGAGGTCTCCGTCATGCCGTAACAGATGGAGACCTCGGCCATCCCCATCCGCTCGATGACCTCGGTCATGACCTCCACGGGGCAGGGCGAACCCGCCATGATCCCCGTGCGCAGGCTCGACAGGTCGTACCCGTCGAACCCGGGGGCGGCCAGCTCGGCGATGAACATGGTGGGGACCCCGTACAGGGAGGTGCAGGCCTCCGCCTCCACCGCCGCCAGCGTCGCCGCCGGATCGAAGGCGGGCGCGGGGATCACCATCGCCGCACCGTGGCTGGTGCAGGCGAGGTTGCCCATCACCATCCCGAAGCAGTGGTAGAAGGGAACCGGGATGCACACCCGGTCGCGTTCGCCGTACCCGCACAGCTCGCCCACGAAGAAGCCGTTGTTGAGGATGTTGTGGTGCGAGAGGGTGGCTCCCTTGGGGAAGCCCGTGGTGCCCGAGGTGTACTGGATGTTGATCGGGTCGTCCGGGCTCAGCGAAGCCTGCGCCCGCGCCAGTGCGGCCGGATCGGCCCCGCGCCCGCGTTCCAGCAGCGCGTCCCACCGCGGTCCGTCGAACAGGATGGTGAACTCCAGTCCCGGGCAGCGCGGCCGGACCTCCTCGATCATCGCCGCGTAGTCGGAGCTCTTGAAGCGCTCCGCCGCGACCAGCAGCCGGATGCCGGACTGCCCGAGCACGTACTCCAACTCGTGGGAGCGGTACGCCGGGTTCACGGTGACCAGGATCGCCCCGATCTTCGCGGTGGCGTACTGCACAAGCGTCCACTCGGCGCGGTTGGGCGCCCAGATGCCGACCCGGTCGCCCCTCACGATCCCGAGGTCCAGCAGCCCCAGGGCGAGGGCGTCCACGTCGGCGGCCAGCTCCGCGTACGTCCACCGGCGGCCGGCGGTCACGTCCACGAGCGCGTCCCGGCCGGGGAAGCGTCGTACGGTCCGGTCGAGGTTGTCCCCGATCGTCTCGCGGAGCAGCGGAACCTCGGAACTCCCGGACGCACGACTCGACGCTTCGGACACACGTACCTCCTGCACTCGCTACGGCGATGACGGCCAACGCGCACCGCCATGATCTCCTTCCGACGGGCCGCGGCACCAGAGGTACGCGGGCGCGGCCCGAGGACCGGGCCGCGGATCGGGAAGCTTCGGGGCGGCGGGCCGCCGGCGCGGCTGAGAATTGGCTGTGAGTGGGGACGACGGCCCTCACGGCTCTTGCGTGAAAAGCGAACAACAGTAAAAGTGATGGTGAACAAGGTATCCATCGTTGCCGCTGAGCGCGCCGCTCCTGCCCGGGACGCTCGGCGGATCGGCTGCCGCACACCGGCACCGCACACCGAGGTCGTACATGCAGGGTGTCCCCCGCCTACTCCTGCCCGCCGGACTGCGCAGACTCGCCCGGACGCTGCGTCGAGCGGGCGGCGTTCCGCCGCAGCCCGGTCCCGCCGGGCGGGAGCGCATCGGCGGCAGGACCGCTGCGCCCAGCGGGCTCACCGCCCGCGAGGAGGAGCTGCTGGCGACGGTGCCGGGCCTGATCCACCACCGCGATCGTCTCGCGACCGTACGGGACGACCTGCTCCCCGCCGATGCCCGTACCGCCACTCTTCGGTCGGTGGCCGAGGCCCTGGAGGCTGCGGCCGTCTCCTACGGGCTGGTGCCCGACGGGGGGCTCGTCCACCGGGTGGCCATCGCGCCCGGCGACCGGGCCGCGGCTTTGAAGGCCTGCGCCGCCGCATTCACGGGGCTCCCCGTCTACGCACGCCTGCTCACCGCTGACGGCGAAGCCGGGGACGTACTCGCCGAGGACCTCCCGGCGGCGGTCGAGTCCGCCGAGACAGCCGGCGCACGGGACAGGCAGGACGCGAAGGACGCGACGCACACCGCTCGCGTGCGGGCCGTACGCGTCCACCAGCCGATCATCACCTCCGGCCGGACTCTGGCCTACGGCCCCGAGACCGGATGCGACCTGGAGTTCTGGGAGCTTCCCGACTCCGGCGAGGGCGCTCAGGCCGTGCTGCGCGAGACCCCGTACGGGTGGTGGGTACCCTCCCTGGCCGCCTCTGCCACCCGCCGCATCGACGACCGGGAGTACCCCGTCGTCGACTGCTTCTCGAGCCGCTTCCCCGACGACATCGACTTCCCGATCGACGCGGTGATCACCTGGGTGGACGCCGCCGACCCCGCCTGGCGCCACCGCCGGGACCAGGCCGCCGAGGCGGAGGCCGGTTCGGGTCGCTCCTCCGGGATCGACGAGACCGACGGGAACGACGGGATCGATGGGATCGGCGGGATCGACCTTGCCGAGAACCGCTACCGCGACCGCGGCGAGCTCCGATACTGCCTGCGCTCCATCGCCGCCTACGCCCCCTGGATCCGGCGCATCTTCCTCGTCACCGACGACCAGGCTCCCGCCTGGCTCGCAGCCGACCATCCCCGCATCACGCTCATCGACCATCGCGAGCTGTCCACGGAACCGGCGGCCCCCGCGGTGTTCAACTCCCACGCCATCGAGAGCCGACTGCACCACATCCCCGGCCTGGCCGAGCACTTCCTCTACTTCAACGACGACATCTTCCTCGGCCGCCCCCAGCGCCCGCAGAACTTCTTCCTGCCCTCCGGACTGCCCAAGGTCTTCCACGACTGGCGGGCCGTGGACCCGGGCAGCCGGGCCGGGGACGACGTGTTCACTTCTTCCCAGAAGGTCACCCGGCAGGCCGTCGAGGAGGCCGTCGGCCGCACCTATCCCCATATCCTGGCGCACACCCCCTACCCCCTCACCCGTTCCGCCTTCACCCGCGTCGAGGAACTGCTGCCCGGCCGGCTCGCGGCCACCGCCCGCTCCGTCTTTCGCAGCGCCGAAGACATCGCTCCTGTCACCCTCGCCGCCCACCTGGCGCTCGCCGAGGGACATGCCGTCGAGGGCGACCTCACGCACACCTACGTCAGCACCGCGCGCCGCGGCGAGATCGAGAGGCTGCCGGGTCTGGCCGCCGAGCGCGGCCACGACGCCTTCTGCCTCGCGGACGACGAGGACCCGGACGGAGCCGACGCGGGCGGAGCCGGAGGGGGACTGTCGGCGACGCAGCAGCACAACGTCGTGGCGGCCTTCCTGGAGGCCTACTTCCCGGTGCCCTCTCCGTTCGAGAACCCGCAGCCGGCCCCCTCCGGAAACGATTCCTCTCGGCCCGTCGCCTGACTGCCTCCCGCGTCGCCGGCGGCCCTGCCCGGAGCGCAAGCTCAGGGGGATGTTCGCCGCGTTCGACCCGGACGGCGACGGCCACCTCAGCCGTGAGCGGTTCGCCCTTCTCTGGCGCCAGTTCTGGATCGGCGACGACCCGGCGGACCCGGGCAATGTGCTCTGCGGCCGGATCCCCGGTCCCCGCTGACGAACGCCCGCCCACCGCGGACGGTCGGCCGCGCCTCGCCCCCGAGTCCCCCGCCACCTGCTGTTCTGTAGATCCCCGGTCCGGCCGGTCCCTTCCGCATATCAACGGTGGGCCCGGGCAGACGGTGACAACCGATCGGTGAACAGGACGACGAAGTGATGGGCGATCGCATGCGAAGCGTGGGCGTGGAGGAAGAGCTGCTGCTGGCGGACGCGGACAGCGGGGAGCCGCTCGCCGTGTCGGGAGCCGTGCTCGCCGCAGCCGACCGCGCCGCAACCGCCGGTGCGGAGGACGGCAAGGAGTCCGGCCACACGTTCGAGGCGGAGCTCCAGGAGGAGCAGGTCGAGTTCGGCACGAGGCCGGTGACGGAGATGGGTGAGCTGCAGGAGGAGATCCTCCGGTGGCGCGCCGAGGCCGCCCGGCACGCCGCGGAGGCCGGTGCGGTCGTGGCGGCCATCGGCACCTCACCGTTGGCCGTCCGCCCCTCGATCTCCCCGGGGCACCGCTACGAGTGGGTGTCGCGGCAGTTCGGCATGACCGCGCAGGAGCAGCTGACCTGCGGCTGCCACGTCCACGTATCGGTCGAGTCGGACGAGGAGGGCGTCGCCGTACTGGACCGCATCCGGCCCTGGCTGCCCGTGCTGACGGCGATGAGCGCGAATTCCCCGTTCTGGCAGGGCGAGGACACCCTCTACGGCAGCTACCGCAGCCGGGTCTGGAACCGGCTGCCCACGGCCGGGCCGGTGGACGTCTTCGGCTCGGCGGACCGCTACCACGCGGAGGTGCGCGCCATGGTCGAGTCGGGCGTGCTGCGCGACACGGGGATGATCTGGTTCGACGCGCGGCTGTCCGCCTCCTACCCGACGGTGGAGGTCAGGGTGGCGGACGTGTGCCTCGACGCCTCGACCCCCGTCCTGCTGGCCGCCCTCGTACGCGCCCTGGTGGAGACCGCGGCCCGGGAATGGCGAGCCGGCGAACCGCCGGCCAGGGTGAGCACCGGACTGCTCCGGCTCGCGTCGTGGCAGGCCGGCCGCTCGGGACTCGACGGTCCGCTGTTGCACCCCGAGACGCTGGGGGAGACCCCGCCCGAGGCCGCCGTCGACGCGCTGTACCGGCATGTTGCCGACGCCCTGGCCGACTCCGGTGACGCGGAGCTCGTGCGGGCCGGCATCGCCGGTCTCCTGGAGCACGGCAACGGCGCGCGCGTCCAGCGGAGCCTGCTGCGGTCGGAGGGGGACCTGGCCTCGGTCGTCCGGCACTGCGCGCTCCGGACCACGGCCGGCGCCGACCGGGCGGCCCGGGACACGCGGCGCTGACGAGGAGCCGCCGGGGCGCTCCGGACCCGGCCGTGCGGATCTCCGTTCCCGGCCGTGGCGTTCATAGCGGACGGAATAGGTGCTTCCGCAGGAGCATGATCGCGGGTGAGTCTTTTCGGTCAGGATCGAACCAGTTACTGAGGGTAAGGGCCGCCGCTCGGCGCCTCCCTGTGCTCCCTGTCCTCCCTTGTCCCACCTGTTCCGTGTTGCAGCGCAAACGGCAGGAATTCACGCGGCTGTACCCCGGGTAGCGCGAAGGATTTCCCGATCCGTGTCCACGGCGCCGCAAAACAAGTCCGAAAGTGACAGGTTTACTTTGACTCTTGAGCGATGCATCCATGAATGTCGTTCACATGTCCGACACATCTCGAGCCGCCACCGGTGGCCCTATGCGCTTGCGCGACTTCCGACTGTTACTCGCGGGAGCTGCCACCGGACAGCTCGGCGCCCAGGTGACCCTGGTGGCGCTGCCCCTCGTGGCCGTCCTCGAACTCGACGCTCCCGCCTTCCAGGTGGGCCTCCTGACGGCCGCGGAGACCGCCGCGTTCCTGCTCGTCGGGCTGCCCGCCGGGGCACTCACCGACCGTATGCGCAAGCGGCCGCTGATGATCCGCGCGGACCTGGTGCGCGCCGTGGCGATGGCCAGCATCCCCGTTGCCGCGCTCGCCGACGTCCTGACCATGGCTCAGCTCTACGTCGTCGCACTCGTGACCGGCGTGGCGACCGTGTTCTTCGACGTCGCCCATCAGAGTTACCTGCCGCAGATCCTGCCCCGTGACCAACTCGTGGCCGGCAACGGCGCCCTGGAGACCGTTCGTTCCACCGCCCAGGTGACCGGTCCCGGTATCGGCGGCGGACTCGTCCAGCTCGTCGGAGCGCACTTCGCGGTCATCGTCGACGCCATCGGCTACGTGCTCTCCGCCCTCTTCCTCCTGCGCGTCGAGCGGCCCGAGGAAACGCCCGAGCCCGCCACCGCCGGGGGATCCCTGCGCAAGGAGATCGGCGAGGGCGTCCGCTTCGTCTTCGGCCATCCGCTGCTCCGCGTCATCGCCCTCACCACCGGCCTCGCCAACTTCAGTACGGCCGTCCTCATGGCGACGCAGACCGTGCATCTCGTCCGCGTCGTCGGACTGGAGGCAGGCGGGCTGGGGCTGGTGCTGTCCGCGTCGGCCGTAGGAGGGCTCCTCGGCGCCCTGTGCGCCGGGCGCCTCGCAGCCGGGCTGGGCCAGGCCCGGGTCATGCTCCTTTCCGTCCTCGTGACCGGTCCGTTCGCGCTGCTGTGGCCCCTGTCCGGGCACGGCGTCCCCGGCGCGGTCCTCTTCGCCGCCGGATCGGCGGTCGTCTCCTTCGGCGCCGTCGTCTACAACGTCGCGCAGGTCAGCTTCCGCCAGGGGATGTGCCCACCACGGCTGCTCGGCCGGATGAACGCCACGCTGCGCTTCCTCATGTGGGGCACCCTGCCGCTCGGCGCCCTCCTCGGCGGAGCCCTCGCCCAGTCCTACGGGTCGCGTACGGCACTCGCCTGGTGCGCCGTCGGCATCCTGGCCGTACCACTGCCGCTGGTGCTCTCCCCGCTGCGCCGGATGCGGGACCTCCCCGGTCCGCAGGACGACGGCGGCGCCGGCCCCGCCCACGGGGAGCCGCGGGACAGGGCCTGCGCCGACGGCGACGAACGGCCGGCCCCCGCGCCCACCGCCTGACCGGCGCCCGGACACCGTACGGCGACCGGGTACGGCCCCCGCGCGGGCACCGCCGCCACCACCGACCGCACCGCCATGTCCGCAGGGCGAAGGGGCGCCCCCAGGCCTGCCCGCCGCCACACCGTTCCGCGCGACTGCGGCCACGACAAGGAGGACCACGTGCTCAGCATCACGAGTCAGTACCTGGCCCGCTACCGGCGCCTCACCGGTGACCGGCCCGACGTCCTGCTCCCGGTCACCGGAGCACAGCGCCGCTTCCTGCTGGTGCGTTCGCTGGACCCGTCGGGACGCCCCGACGTGGTGCCGATGTTCTTCGCGTTCCCGTACGGAACCATCGACCCCGAACGCCTGCGGGCAGCGGCGACCGGGCTCGCCGCCCGGCACACCGCCCTGCGCTCACGACCCGCCGTCATCCGCGGCACCCCCGTTCTGCGCGTCGCCGATCCGGACGTCGACGTCACACGGCCGCCCCTCGTACCGGGGGAGTCGCCCGCCGACGCGCTCCGTCGCGCGGTCGACTCCTGGGATGCGCAGGGTCCCCCCGTGCGGCTCTTCCTCGTGCGCGACGAGGAGCGGGAGGAGGACATCCTCGCCGTCGTCCTGGACCACGCCGTCTGCGACGGCCGTTCGCTGGCGCGGATCGTCGACGAACTCGGCGCCGCCTACAGCGAGGAGGCCGCCGGATCCCACGCCGCACCGGGGGAGACGGAAGCCGAACTCACCGCCTACCGGGACGCGGTCCTGCGCCAACTCGCCGCCGAGGAAAGGGCCGAGACGCCCGAAGCGGCCGCCTACTGGGCGGACCGGCTGCGCTCCCTGCACGCCCACGCCCCGGCGCCCCGTCCGGTACGCGTGCCCGACGGCGCATGGCCCAGTGGCGCCGCGCAGGCCCGGCTGCCCGCGCACGACGGCGGCGTGTCCTTCCCCGGACTGCTCGACGCCTGCCGCTCCGCGGTACGAGAGCTGTACGGCCCCGGCCTCGCGGTCCCGCTCGGCTACCCGTGGGGAGGGCGTCCCGCAGGAGCGGAGCCGGTCGTGGGCTGCTTCCTCAACACCCTCGTCTTCCCTGCCGACACCGGCCCCGGATCCGGCCCGGAGGCGACGGCCGACGCATGGTGGGACGACCTCGACCGGGCCGACATACCGTTCGACGCGGTCGTGACCGCTGCGCGGGCCGCCGGCTCGAGCTGGACCGGAGGCCTCGACGGACTGCTCACCGTGGACGACGACAGCCGCCGCCCGCCCCTGGTACTCGACGGTGTCGAGGGACGGGAGGTCCACGTCGACGGCAGACCGGTCCGCGGACCCTTCGCCGTCTCCGTCACCCAGGGAGCGGAGATCCGCCTGCGGATGGTGTGGGACCGGGCGGTACTCGACGACGAGACCGCGCACCGGGCGTTCGGCGCACTCACCCACACGCTCACCCACGCGCTGCGCCCCTCGGAACACCCCGTGCAGTGACGCCGCCGCCCCATCGACCCGCGGCCACCGCACACCGGCGCCCACGCATACCCCCGCACCGCCCGCCGCCGCAGCGCATCCCACGCCGCCGCGCACCCCAAGACTCCCCCCATGGCATCCCCCCACGCAGAAAGCGGCACCGCGCGACCCGCGAAGCCGTCCGCACGACGACCGGACACAACCGTGACCGGCACCGGATACCGACCCGACAACCTCAGGGATCGCCCATGCTTCCCCTCTCCTCCTCGCAGGAGATCGTCTGGCTGCACGAGCAGATGCAGCCCGGCAGTCGCGCCTACAACTTCACCGCCTCACTCGACCTGTGGGGCACCCTCGACACCGAGGCCCTGAGCCGGGGACTCGACGCCACCTTGGCCCGCCACCCCGGTCTGCGCCTCGAACTCGTCGCCTCCAGCGGGTCCGTACCGGCGCAGCGGGTCGCCCAGCAGTGCGCGCCGAGGCTGCGCACGGTCGACCTCAGCACGGGGGAGAACCCCGAGGCGGCCTTCGCCCGCCTCCTGCGCGCCGAGGCCGAGACACCGCTCGACACCTTCGAGGCACCGCTGATCCGCTGGACGCTCGTACGACTGGCCGAACGCCACCACCGGCTGATCCACGTCGAGCACCACCTGATCCACGACGGGCACTCCTTCGCGATCCTGCTCGACGACGTCTTCCGCGTCTACCGCGCCCACGTCCTCGGCGAGACCCTGGAACTCCCGCCCGCCTCGTCCTACGCGGACCACGTCCGGGACCGGGTCGGCGCCGCGTACGCCCCCGAATCTCTCGACTTCTGGCGGGCCGCACTGCGCGACCAGCAGCACGACCTGCCGCTGCCGGGCCTGACCCGCCCCGGTGCCCGCCGCAACCACCACGGCGGACAGCTGCGCCAGACGATCGGCGCCGATCTCGCCGAACGCCTGCGCGGGCACGCCCGTGCACGCGGCCTCACCCCCTTCTCCACGCTCCTCGGGCTGTTCGCGGAACTCCTGCGCCGGCACAGCGGCCGCTCCCGCATGGTCATCGGCACCGCCGTCGGCAACCGGCCCCTCGGCTACGAGGACGCCGCGGGCATGTTCGTCAACACCATCGCGCTGCCGCTCGCCCTGGACGGCGCCGCCCCCGCCCAGGACACCATGGACGAGGTCACCGACACCCTCATCCGGGCCCTGCCGCACCAGGACGTGCCGGTCCAGGAGCTGACCCGGGCGCTCGGCATGCACACCTCCGGCGCCGACAACCCGCTCTTCTCCGTCATGTTCAGCGCCCACGACGCACCGCTGCCCGAGATCGACGTGCCCGGCCTCGACATCACCCTCTTCGAGGGCTTCAACACCGGCACCACCCGCTTCGACCTCGACGTGGTCCTGCTCCCGGACGACCGGCGCGGCGTCACCCCGCGCCACGGCTCGCCCGGCATGACGCTGGTCTGGGACTACGACATGGACCTGTTCGGCGAGGACGTCGCCCGGCTGCTCTCCGGCCGTTTCCTGAACCTGCTGCGCGCCTATCTCGACAGCCCCGAGACTCCGCTGGCCGACCTGGATCCGACCGTCGTGGAGCCCGCCGCCGAGCCCGTACCCGTGCCGGCCGACCGCGATCCGCTGGATCCCGTGGCCGCGCACCACCCGTCGCAGCCGGCCCTGCTGTGCGGCGCCCGCCGCCTCACCTACGGCGAACTCGACGACCGCGTCGCCTCGCTCGCCGGGCGACTGCGCGCCGCCGGCGTGACGCCCGGCCGGCCGGTGGCCGTGGTCCTGCCCAGGGGGACCGACTCGGTCGTCGCCCTGCTCGCCTGCCTGCGGACCGGCGCCGTCTACTGCCCGCTGTCCCCGTCCGATCCGCCGGCCCGGCTCGGTCTGCTGCTGGAGCGGCTCGCCCCGGCACTGGTACTCACCGGTGACGGCACCCCGGCCCTGCCGGAAGCACTGCCGACCGCCCGGATCGACGCCCCGGTGCTGCCTCCCGCGCGCGGGACCTCGGAACTACCCGGCACCGCATACGTCATCCACACCTCCGGGTCCACCGGGACGCCGAAGCCGGTCGCCGTCGGCCACGCGGCGCTCGTGCACCATCTGACGGCGGCCGCCGACCGGTTCGGCCTCACCACCTCGGACCGGGTCCTGATGTTCGCCCAGCCCTCCTTCGACGTGGCGCTCGAAGAGGTGCTGCCGGCCCTGCACGCCGGTGCGTGCCTGGTCCTGCCCGAGTACGAGGTGCCCACGGGTGCGGAGCTCGCCGAACTGCTGGTGTCCGCCCGGGTCACCGTCGCCAACCTGCCCACCAGCTACTTCCTCGCCACCCGCGAGGACCTGCGTCCCGCGCTGCGCGACGGGAGCTGGGCGCCCGGGCTGCTGGTCCTCGGCGGTGAGCGTCTCCCCGTGGAGGCACTGCGCGGCGTCCTCGCCGACACCGACGCCACCGTGCTCAACGTGTACGGCGTCACGGAGGCCGCCATCAGCTCGACCGTCCACGAGGTCTCCCGCGACGCCCTCGCCGAGGGCGCCGAAATCCCCCTGGGAACCGAGCTCCCGGGCGAGCGGATCCACGTACTGGACGCCCACCACCGCCCGCTGCCGTCCGGCGCGGTCGGTGAACTCGCCGTCGCCGGGCCCGGTCTCGCCCAGGGCTACGCGGGCAACGACGAGGCGACGGCCGCCCGGTTCGTCACCCTCGACGCACTCGACGGGCAGCGCGTCTACCTCACCGGCGACCTCGGCTACCGCGGTACGGACGGTCTGCTGTACTTCCTCGGGCGGCGCGACAACCAGATCAAGCTGCGCGGTCACCGCATCGAGCTGGAAGAGATCGAGGCGGCGGCCTCCGCGGTACTGGGCGGCCGGTCCTGCGCCGTCGTACTGGACCGGGAGAACCCCGGCGGGCCCCGGCTCGTCGGCTTCCTCGAAGAAGGCGCCGACGGCGCGGCCTTCGACGAGAAGGCACTGCACGCCGAGCTGAGCCACCGCCTGCCCGGCCCCCTCGTGCCCGCCCGGTGGGCACGGCTGGACACCATGCCGACGCTCGCCGGCGGCAAGCCCGACCGTACGGCACTGTCCCGCAGGGCCGCGGCGCTCGACCCCGACGACACCGCGACGTCCGATGCCGCGACCGGCTCCGAGCCCGGAACCGAGCCCGGAACCGGCTCCGAACCCGGGCCGGCGGCCACCGCCGTGTCCGCCGTCTCCGACGATCCGCTGACGGCGCTGCTCACCGAAGGCTGGCGCAAGGTTCTCGGTCACAGCCGTTTCGACGCCCGCTCCCACTTCTTCCACAGCGGGGGCCATTCCCTGCTGGCCGCCGAGCTGGCCGCCTGGCTGGAGCCCCGGCTGGGCACGCGCCCGCCGCTGAGGGTGCTCTTCCGCAACCCCGTGCTCGCCGACCAGGCCGAAGCCCTCGCCGCCACCACCCTTTCCACGGAGTCGTGATGACCCAGTCCCCGACCGCGCCCGCCATACCCGCCGTGCCCCGCACGACCCACCTCGTTACCGGCTCCGCGCTGAGCGTCGCCCACGGCCCCTCCGCCGAACCGACCAGTGTGGTCGCCCGCTTCGAGGACTGGGCCCGGCGTACCCCGCAGGCTCCGGCGGTGATCGACGGCACGCAGATCTGGACGTACCAGGACCTCGACGCGGCGGCCGCCCTGGTCGCCGCCGACCTCGCCGACCGCGTCCACCCCGGTGACCTGGTCGGCGTCTGCCTCGACCGTTCCACCGCCCTGGTGGTGACCGCCGTCGCGCTCGCCCGGCTCGGCGCCGTCTACCTGCCGCTCGGTCCCCGCCCCGGCGAACGCCGCATCCAGGCCGTCACCGAGGACCTCGACGTCGCCTGTCTCATCGGCGACCCCGGTGTCCTTCCCGGGGAACACCGCAGCGGAGCGCACTTCCCGCTGCTGCTGCCCACCGACGGTGTCAACGCCCCCTCCGCCGCGGTGGCGGCCTTCGCCGACGCGGTCCGCGGCACCCGGCGTGCGCCGGGAGGCGCCCTGTACGCCGTCCTCACCTCCGGCTCCACCGGCCGCCCCAAGGCGGTCGCCGTGGCCGAGTCCTCGCTCTCCGTCGCCCTCGACTGGTACCGGGCCGAGACCGGCCTCGCACCGGGCGACCGCCAGTCCCTGCTCATCGGTGTCGCGTTCGACCCGCATCTGCTGGAACTGTGGGCCGCCCTGACCTCGGGGGCCGCCCTCGTCCCGGCCCCGGACGACACCCGCTGGGATTCGCACCTGCTCACCGACTGGTGGCGCGACACCGCCCTCACCCACGCGGTGGCGGCCACCCCCACCGTCGAACCGCTCCTGGACCGGCCGTGGCCGCAGGACCTGAAGCTGCGTCACCTCGTCGTCGGCGGCGACCGCATGCGCCGCCGCCCCGCCGCCGACGTCACCGCCACCGTCCACAACGCCTACGGCCCCGCCGAAGCCACTGTCGTCACCACCACGCACACGATGCGCGGCACCGACCCGGAGGCCGGAGACCAGGCCCCGCCCCCCATCGGCACCGCGCTGCCGGGCGTCACCCTCGTCGTCACGGACGACGAGGGCCACCCGGTCGCCCGCGGGCAGGAGGGCGAACTGCGCGTCGGCGGCCACTGCCTGGCGCTCGGCTACCTTGACCCCGAACTCACCGCACTCCGGTTCACCTCGCCTCCCCGAGAACCGGCGCTGCCCGCGATCGACCGCCTCTACCGCACCGGCGACCGGGTACGGATGAACGCCGACGACAGCCTGGACTTCCTCGGCCGTCTCGACGACCAGGTGAAGATCAGCGGGGTGCGGATCGAACCGGTCGAGGTGGAAGCCGCCTTCGAGCAGGACCCCCGGGTGCGCACTGCCGTCGTCACCGTGCTGCGCGACAGCTCGGGCCACGGCCGCCTCGTCGCACACGTTCGGCCCGCCGACGGCGCCGCACCCGCGACCGGGGATCTCCTCGCCGCGGTCCGGTCCTGGCTCCCCGAGCAGGCCGTTCCCACCGCCGTACGCATCGTTGACAGCTTCCCGCTCGACGCGAACGGCAAGGTGGACCGGACCGCCCTGGCGGTTCAGGCCCGGGCCCAGGACCCCGTACCGCCCCGGACGGCCACCTCGGACGGCCTCGCCGACATCACCGTCACCGTCACCGCCACCGAGCGGCTCGTACTGACCACCGTGCGCGAGCTCCTGGGCCGTCCCGGCATCGGCCTCGGCGACAACTTCACCGACGCCGGCGGCACCTCCGTGGTCGCCGCACGGCTGCTGGCGACCGTCGAACGCGAGGCCGGAGTACGCCTGCGCGCCCCCGAGCTGCTGCGCAGCACCGATCTGCGCGCCTTCGCCGCCCTCCTCGACCAGCGCCGGACCCCGCGCCCGCAAGGAGCCTGACATGACACCCGCCACCCCGCAGCTCGCCACTCCGCAGTCCGCCGTCCCCGCGACCGCCCTGCCGGCACTGGTCGCGCGGCACGCCGAACTCACCCCCGACGCCCTCGCCGTCGTGGACGGCGACACCACCCTCACGTACGGCCGTCTCCTCCGGGCCGGCCGCGCCCTCGCGGCACACCTGCGCGAACACGAGGTGGCGCGCGGCGACCGGGTCGCGCTCCTGACGGCGCGATCCTCCCGCACGGTCGTGGCGCAGCTCGGGCTGTGGCTGGCCGGAGCCGTGTGCGTGCCGCTCGATCCCGCCCAGCCCCGCCCGCGCACCGAGGCGATGATCGCCGACGCGGAGGTGACGCTCACCGTCGGCGACGCGAAGCTGCTGGACGCGGCCACACTCCCCGGCCCCGTCCTCGCCCTGCCCGAGGAGCCGCTCACGAACGGTCAGCCGGTCGACGAGTCGGATCCGGACAGCCCGGCGTTCATCATGTTCACCTCCGGATCCACCGGCCGCCCCAAGGGCGTCCTCGTGCCGCACCGGGCCATTGCCGAGCTGGTCACCGCACCCGACTACGTCACCCTCACCGGCCGCGACCGCGTCCTGTTCCACTCGCCCATGACCTTCGACGCCTCGACGTTCGAAGTCTGGGGCGCGCTCGCCAACGGCGCCGCCGTCGTCGTCTGCACCGAGCAGCGGCCCTCCCTGGAGGACCTGGCCCGGCACGTCGAGCGGCACGGCGTGACGGTGGCGTTCTTCACCACGGCGCTCTTCCACCAGCTCGCCGCACGCCGCTCCCGCGTCTTCGCCCAGCTGCGCTCGGTCGTCGTGGGCGGCGAGGCGATGGCCGCCGCACAGGCCCGTGAAGTGCTCACCGCCTTCCCCTGGCTGGAGCTCGTCAACGGCTACGGGCCGACCGAGACGACCACCTTCGCAACCGCCCACCGGGTCACCGGGCAGGACTGCGAGGGGCCGATACCGATCGGCAGGCCCATCTCCGGGGCCACGGTGCACGTCCTTGACGCCGACGGCCACCCGGTGGCCGACGGCGACCGGGGCGAACTGTGGATCGGCGGCAGCAGGCTCGCCCACGGCTACACCGGCCTGCCCGCACTCACCGCCGAACGGTTCGTCGAGCATCCCGCCGCGGGCCGGCGGCTCTACCGTACGGGCGACATCGTCTCCCTCCGGCCCGACGGCACCCTCCAGTTCCACGGCCGCAACGACGACCAGGTGAAGGTCCGCGGCTTCCGCATCGAACCCGCCGAGGTCGAACACGCCCTCCGCGAGCAGCCGGACGTGGACGACGCCGCCGTCACGGTCGACGGCGCAGGCACCCCCGAGGCGCGCCTCGTCGCGTTCGTCGTGGCCGCGCCCGGCCCCGTACCTCACGGCGCTGCGCTGCGCGAGCGGCTCACCGCCGTCCTGCCCGCCCACCTGGTTCCCGACGCGGTCACCGTGCTGGAGCGGCTTCCCCTCACCCCGGCCGGCAAGGTCGACCGGCGCGCGCTCACCGCACGCGCGGTCGCCGCCGAGAACCGGCCCACCGACGAGCCGGCGGCACGGATGACACCGCTGGAACAGGCCGTTGCCGACGTGTGGAGCCAGGCACTGGGCAACGAGGTCACCCGCGCCGACGACGAGTTCCTCCTCCTCGGCGGCCATTCCCTCCTGGCCCTCGCCGTCACCGACGACCTGCGCGAGGAACTCGGCGTAGAACTCTCCCTCGCCGAATTCTTCGCCGCCCCGACCGTTGCCGCGCAGGCCGCGCTGGTCGAACGCGCCCTCCTGGCCGCCCACGCAGACCTCCACCCCGAGACCCCGGAGTACAGCGATGTCCACTGACGCCGACTCCGCCGCCCGCAACAGCCGCCGGCAACTCCAGCAGGAGCTGCTGCGCCGGGCCCGTGCCGGAACCGTCCGCCGCGCGACGGCCGAGCCCACCGCCGGCGAGCGCGCCGGTCAGGCCGGCCACGCACCGCAGGACACCGACCGGTCCGGTACCACCGCTCCGTCCGGTGCCACGGCCCCGTCCGGTACCGCCGCCACCCAGGCCGAGAGCGCCGGAAGCGTCCCCCTCTCCCGCGCTCAGCGCCGCATGTGGCTGATGGAGCGGCTCGGCGGCGCGGGCGATTCCTACCACGTACCGTTCGCCACCCGCGTGCGCGGTCCGTTCGATGTGGCCGCGTTCGCCACCGCCCTCACCCGGCTCGTGGCCCGGCACGCCATCCTCCGCACCCGCTACACGGAGCGCGGGGGCGAGCCCTGCCAGGAGGTGCTCCCGACGCCGCGGACCGTCCCCGTACACGTCGTCGACACCGGCGCGACGCAAGCACCGGAGCTGCTGCGGCGCGAGACGGCCCGGCCGTTCGACCTGGCGGCCGGCGACGCCGTACGGGCGCTCGTCCTGCGCCACGGGCCGCAGGACCACACCCTGCTGCTGACGTTCCACCACATCGCCATGGACGGCGCCTCACTGGAGACGGTGGCCACCGAACTCGCCGTTCTCTACACGGCGGCCACCGACGGAACGAGCCCGCACCCCCTCGCCGCAGCGCCGCAGTACGCCGACCACGCGCGCCGCGAGCACGACGACCTGCCCGGCTTCGAAGCGGAACTGAACCGCTGGAGCGACCTGCTGGCCGACGCCGCCCCACCGCGCCTGCCCGCGCCGACGGCGCCGCTCACATCCGTGCGTCCCGGGGCCGCGCGCAGCGCACCCCTCGCCCCCACCGTGCCCGAAGCACTGCGGGCACTGGGTGCACAGCGGCAGGCCACGCTCTTCGCGGTGTCGCTCACCGCGGCGTTCGCCGCACTGCACCGCCTCACCGGCGACGACGACCTCGTCATCGGCGTGGCGGGCACCCACCGCAGCGGAACCGCCATGCGCGGCCTGGTCGGCCTGTGCGTCAACACCCTTCCCGTACGGGTGGACGTCTCCGGCGACCCGTCCTTCGCCCAACTGCTGCGACGCGTGAGCGACGCGCTCCTCGAAGCCCAGAGCCACCGGCACATCCCCTTCGACCTGGTCCTCGAACGCCTCGGCGCCGGGGCACGCGGCGCCGACGGCACCGCACTGGTCCGCGTCACCTCCGACGTCCTCGGCGAACCGACGGTGCTGCGGCTGCCGGGTACGTCGGCCGAGTACGTCGACGTCCCCTCCGACGGCGCGAAGTTCACCCTGTCCTACGGCCTGGTACCGGGAGACGCCGCACAGCCCCGGGCGATCGTCCAGTACGACCCGAACACGCTGGACGACACCGTGGCGGAGGCGGCCGTACGGGACTACGCGGCCCTGCTCCACGCGGTCGCGGCCGACCCGGAACTCGCCCTGAGCAAGCTGCCCCTCCCCGGCCCGAACGACGGCCCCGACCCCGGGGACGGTGCCCGGCCGGAAGGCGACCGCCACCCGGCCGCGCAGGCCCTGCGCGCCCACCCGAGCGTCGCCGAGGCCACGGTGGTCCAGCCCGCGCAGGGGCCGTCCGTGGCCTATGCCGTGCTGCACGACAGCATCGGCCCGTCCGGTCACGAACTGCTGGGCCTGCTGCGCCGGTCGCTCGCGCCCGAGGTCCTGCCCGCCACGGTCACCCTGCTCGACGCTCTCCCGCGCACGGCAACCGGGCCGCTCGACCACGCCCGGCTGCCCGGGCCCTCGACGCCGAACGCCCCGTCCGGCCCCCGGGCCGAAGCGGTCAAGGCGACCTTCACCGCCGTGCTCGATGTGATCCCGTCCCCGGACGACGACTTCTTCGCCCTCGGCGGCCACTCCCTGAAAGCCGTGCAGCTCGCCGAACGGCTGCGTACCGACCTCGGGCTGCCGCTCACGGGCCTCGATGTGCTCCAGGCCCGTACTCCCCGGGCGCTGACCGCGCTCCTCGACGAACGGGCGGCACGGCAGAGCGCCGCCAAGGCCGTGAGCAAGCCGGCCCCCCGCTCCCGGGACATCCGCCCGGGCACGGTGCTGGTCACCGGCGCGACCGGCGGCGTGGGCGCGTTCGTCGTGCGGGAACTCGCCGCCCGGGGCCGCCCCGTGCTGGCGCTGGCCCGTCCCGAGTCCGCCCATCTGATCGCCACCGAGGGCGTCGACGTCATCGAGGGCGACCTCTCCGACCTCGCCGGGCTGCGGGACGCCGTCGCACAGGCGGACGCGGTCGTCCACGCCGCCTGCACCTTCACCCGGCACGACGTGGACCTGGCGGCGATGGAGACGATGGTCGACGCCTGGCGGCGCGGACCCTTCGTCTTCGTCAGCAGCGTCGATGCCTACGGGCACCCCGCCACCGACCGGGTCGCCGAGGAGTCGCCGCCCCACGAGCCCGTCAGCCCGTACGGGAGGGCCAAGCTCGACTGCGAGGCCATGGTGCTGCGCGCCGCGGGGACCGAGGGACGCGGGGGCGCGAGCGCAGTGCGGTCACCGATCGTCTGGGGCGCGCACGACCGGTTGCGCGAACAGCTGCGCTGGGGCGCCATCGGCACGCTCTACCAGTCCGCCCGCCAGGGCCGACCGATCGACCTGCCGCGCCCCGGTACCGGCGGACACGCCTGGTACGGAGCCGCCTGGGTGCACGCGGCCGCCTTGGCCCGTGCGGTCGCCGAGTGCCTGGACCGGCCCGTGCACGGAGTCGCCAACGCGTGTAGCGGCCACGTGTCCTGGCGCGACCTGGCACAGGACCTCACGGAACTGCTCGGCACCGGCGCGGACTTCCGTACGACCGAAGCGGTTCCCCGGGACCTCGATCACCGCTGGCACTACGACAGCGCCCGCCTGGCCCGTCCTCTCCGCGCCCTCACGGGAGAGGACCGGCGGACCGTGCTGGCAGAGATGATCGGCGCCGTACCACCCGACAACGACTGACACGCCGCCTGCGCCCGGAACCCCGCGGGAGGCTCCGGGCGCAGCCGCCCGCACCGCCCCCACCGCCCGACGAGGGGGCAGTCTGCCGGTGGGCACCCCCGGCCGCTGCCTGCCGCGGCCGGTCGCTTCCGCCGACTACCTCACCGGCAGGAGCGGCAGAGGGGTGAGCCGGCCGGGCGGCGGGAGAGACGGGAGCACGGGCGTCGGAAGGGTCAGCGGCGGGGGCGACACCTCGGGCCGGACGTACCCCGTGGTGGGCGGTGGGTAGAAAGGTGGCGGATCGGTGCGGGGCGGGGAGATGACCGTGTGGACGAACGCACTCGCCGCCAGGACCAGGACCATCCCGATCAGTGTCGTCTTGACCTGGAACCGCAGGAAGGCCCTGTCGCGCCGAGGCGGTTCCATGGACACCGTGGTGCCGTCCCCGTCGGGGATCGTGCCCCCGACCGGGCGCATGGCGTTCTGCAAGGCCTCGACCAGCTCGGGGAGGTCCCGCAGAAGACCCGCTGCGGGCTGATGCGTGCTCGAGGTCGGCCGGTGGGCGTCGTCCGGGTCGCCGTCGGGGCACAGGGCCGCCAGGCGGATCTCCAGAGGCGGGTGACTGCCGAGCCCGTCCTCCGGGACGAGGTTCGGTGCCGGGGCCTCCATGCCGTCGGCGAAGGGCCGACCGACCGGATGGGCGAGTCGGTCCGCGAAGTCCCGGAACACACCGTCGGGCAGCATCAGTCCGGCCAGTGGTCCGACGCCGCCCTCCCCGGCCGCCGGCGCCGACGGTCCCTCCGGCCGGGCCCGGTTCGCGGTGAACTCGTCCCAGAACGGTGCCAGGACGTGCACGGTCCGTAGGGCCTGCGCGAAGGCGTGTGCCCCGGTGATCCGGGCCGCCGCGGCGTCCGCTTCGAGTTCCTGAGTGCGCCGTACGGCCAGGGTCTGGCGCAGATACATACCGTTGTACGCCTTGGTGAGCTTCAGGAGCAGCCGCACCGGCGGTTTGACGCTGGTCCGGTCCGTCTCCAGGAATTGCAGGTAGCGGACGGTGCGTTCCAGCGCGACGCTGCCGCGATGGCTGACGGCAGCCAGCCGCGTGTGCCGGCCCGCGTAGTGCCCCAGTTCGTGGCACACGACGGCGCGCAGCTCGTCCCCGGTGAGGCCGAGAAGCAGGGGCAGCCCCAGGTCCAGCGTGCGGGGACCCCCGATCAGCCCCAGAAGCCTGCCGCGCTCGCCGGCGTAGGCGTTGACGGTGTCGGCCAGGCGGATCGTCGAGGGTGGGGCGGTACCCAGCTCATCGGCGAGTCGCACGGTCAGAGCCCACAGTTCGGGCTGCTGTTGCGGGGTCAGCACGATCCGGGGGCCTTCGGCCGTGCCCGCGGACGTACCGGCGAGCAGGCCGTAGGCCAGAGTGGACACGGGGAGCACGGTGAGGGAGCCCAGCAGGGCGATCTGCCAGGTTTCCGCGCTCAGGACGGCGATGACCAGGAGGAGTTGGGTGGCCAGGACGGCGACGGCGAGCAGATGGACCCCGGCCAGCAGGGCGCAGCCGAGCAGGGCACGCGACGTGATCGCCGCCGGCTTCACCCCTGTCACGTGCGCCCCGTGCCATGGCCCCGGCGTCCGGCAAGATCCGCCCGGGCCTGCCGCTGTGCCTGTTCGTCCTCCTCGAACGCCGAGCAGAGCCAGGAGTCGGTGGCGTTCAGGGCCGCGGCGAGCCGGTCTCCGGGCGCGGGGCCACCGGTTCCCACCAGCGGCACCTCACCCAGAGGATTGGCGTCCGGGTCGAGACCGAGCATGCGCCGGAGGTTGGCGCGTCCCTTGCGGAGGTTCCCTCGTGCCGTGGAGGGCGCGATGTTCAGGTCATCGGCGATCTCCTCGTGGGTCATGGCGTAGAGGCTGTACATGACCAGCACCATCCGCTGGCGCGGCGGCAGCGCGGCCATTGCGGTCAGCACCCGTCGGGCCTGCGCCGTCTCGTCCGGCAGCGCCTGGCGGGGCAGGGACACGTCCAGCGTCGCGCGCTTGGCCTTCAGGCGCAGCCGCAGTACGCGCCACAGTTTTCTCCGCATCACCAGATTCACCCACGCGTTCGGCTGCTCGTAGCCGTTGATCCGGTCCCAGTTCTCCAGCGCGGCGAGGAAGGCGTCCTGGACGGCGTCCTCCGCGTCCTGACGGTTGCCGCACAGCATCACCGCCCGTGCCAGCAGGGCCGGACGATGAGCCGTGAAGAATGCGTCGAAGTCGGCCGGAGCACGTCCGCCCTCCGATGCCTCGGTGCCACCCTCCCGCGCGGGCTCATGCGCACCGGCCTCCCGCGCGGGCTCATGTGCACCGGCCCGGACACTGCCCGTCCCACCACTCATCGCGCCTCCCCTTCTTGCCCTTCATGGCCGTCTCGGCCGGGCGACGGGGCCAAGCCGTCACCCCGCACGATCAGGACGCCCCCGTCCGAGCGGCGGTCCTCCACCTGGACACCGTGACCCGCCAGGCGCAGCGCTTCGAGCACCAGTCGGCCCCGTTCACGTTCACGGGCCAACTCCCGGCGCCAGGCCACCACCTGGACGGCGATTCTCACCGTAGCGGCCAGTGCCGCAAACACCACTGATTCCCACATATCCGACCACGTCCCCTGCCGACCACGTAACGTCGGCAGATGCGCTGCCGACTGAAACACTGCTGAACACCCGTGGCAGGGCTGCGCGTTTACCCGTCGACCGAAAAACTTTCGGAACCCGGCGGCCGACGACGCAGACCGGTGGGCCCGTACCGCGGCCCCTGTCGGCCGTCGAACGGGTCATGCCGAGCAGGAGCACGGCGGGGCGAAGGCGGGGCTCTTCAAGAGCGGCTCGCGTGTCGCACCGTGTCGCGGAGCCGGCCGGCCGGATCCCGGGTGGCCTGGCCCTCTCCGATGGCGCGCCCCTCGCGTGCGGGAAAACGGTGGACGTGGTGAACGACGACACGGCCGGCCGGAGCCCCGGCTCTCGGCCTCGCACAGCGGAAGGGGAGTGGCGATGACGGACTGGAACGGCCAGGAGCTGGAAATCGCCGCGGCCGAGGAGCCCCGCGGCCGACAGTGTCCTCGACCCCGGGGAGAGAAAAGGGGCCCGGCCCTCCCGAGTGGTCTCGGGAGGGCCGGGCCCGTGTCATGTGAGGCCGATCGCCGCCGTTCTCACCAAGGGCTCCGCACCCTGACGCCGAGGGCCCGGACGCGGTCCTGGGCCTGCGGGTCGAGCTTCAGCAGCAGGTCCTCGCCGACGACTCCGTCGCGCCGCCAGATGGTGCAGAGGGTCTCCAGACCCGCTTCGGCGACCTCCGGCTCCGCGTCGGCCGAGGTCTGTACCAGGGCTTCGACGACCGGCCTGCCCTGCAGTCCCGCGACCGCGCGTGCCATCCGGGCCCGCTGCTCCGCGGGGACGGCCGGGTCGGCGAGCGAGCGCAGCACGTCCGCCGTGTCGCGGGCGTCCTGGCAGGGCAGCACCCACACCAGGTACACGAGCTGCGCGCCGAGCACGATCAGGTACTGCAGTGGCACGAGCAGGGCCACGGGCAGCAGCAGGACCAGGGGCAGCACGATCAGCCAGCCGCCCCGGATCCGCGAGGGACCGCCGGTCGGCGGCTCGAACCGCCGACCGGCCAGCAGGACGAGTACGAACATGGTCACGACCGTCAGGAGCGGCACCACGATCAGCCCCGCTCCCAGCCCCGCGCCGAACGACGCCCAGAAGGGATCGTCGCCCAGAACGGGCAGCACCAGGGCCGCGGCCACCCAGCCGAGAGCGGCGGTCATGACGTAGCGCTGTAGGCAGACCCGCAGCCATCTTCCCGTGCTCATGACAGCTTCCTCATCTCAGCAGCTCTTCGTGCAGGTGCCATTAACCCACGTCCGGTCGTCACGGTCCTTGTATTGATCCGAAATGCTTTGGGCTCGGGCTCGTTGGCTGTGTGCGAGTGATCTGGTGGGGGATGCGCGGACGTGGTCGCCGGACACGCAAGGGGCTGTGCGTTTGCCGGCGGTGTCCGCGCCGGTGGAGGGGCGGGACCGGGCGGAGGTCGCGGCCTCGGTGAACTGATCTTCAAGCTGTACCGGATCCGGTTCACCGAACCTGGAGTGGGCAAGTACCTCAGGCAGTGGGGCCTGACCTTCCGGCGGCCGGACCAGCGGGCTGTCGAACAGGACCCGGAGGCCGTTCGCGTCTGGTCCGAGGAGACCTGGCCGGCGATCCGGGCCAGGGCGAAGGCGGAAGGCGCCGAAGTCCTCTTCGGCGACCAGGTCGGGATCCGCTCGGACCAGGTCACCGGCCGCACCTGGGCGAGCGGGGGCGGACGCCGGTCGTCCGCCGCACCGGGAACCGGTTCTCCGTGAACGCGATGTCCGCGATCAGCACGAAGGGCGGGATGCGTTTCATGGTCTTCACCGAGTCCTTCGACGCGAAGGTCATGTGTCGCTTCCCGGACGGGCTCGTCGGGCCGTTCGGCCGCAAGGCGCGCCTGAACGTCGACCGGCACTCGGCCCACCGCTCGAAGGCAGTTCGGGCCTGGCTCGCCGACCACGAGGACCAGGTCGAACTGCACTTCCTGCCGTCGCACTCACCCGAGCTGAAACCGGACGAGCTGGTCAACACCGACCTCAAAGGCAGCCTGCCCCACACCCACCGGGCCAGAAACCAGACCGAGCTCGCGCCACCGAAACCCGCAGGTTCTTCCACCGCCGACAACGCCAACCCCACATCGTACGCGGATACTTCGGCGGCCGGCACGTCCGCCACGTCACCGCCGAGTGAACCCGATGGTGCTCGGGGATCTGATGACCTCGGAGGTAATCGCGCTGCCGAGCCACCCACGGCTACGTTCTGGTCGTCGCTCAAACCCCCGGAACGAAGGGAGCCCTGTGGTGTCCGCCTATGGTTTCGCTCATCTCCGCAGTCGCCGGAATCACTCCGACATCCTCGAATACCTGGAGCGTATCCAGGCGACCCTGGACCCTTTCGCCGGTCGGTTCGTGATCCATGGTCCGCCGGTCGAAGTCGTAGAGGGTGCGTGGCCCGGCAGCATGGTGTTGATCGAGTTTCCCGGCCTGGCCGAAGCTCGTGCTTGGTACGACTCTCCCGCTTACCGGGCCATCCTGAGTTTGCGTACAGACCACGTGGAGGGTGATTTGCTGCTGATCGAGGGCGTCGGTCCGAATTACGACCCGGCCGAGCGAGCCCGCACGTTGCGAACGGAAGCCGGCCGAGCGGGTCAGTCGACCGCGTAGTCCTGGAGCCGGCTGCTGCGGTGGGGAGGCCTGGTCTGGCTCCGGGGGGTCTTCTTCCGTATGGGCGGTACTCGCGGGCCGGTGTCCGTCGCTGTCCCCGGCCCCCGTCCCGTCGCGGGGTCCTTGCCTTCGTCCCGTGGTCCTTTGTTCCGGGCTTTGGTTTGGGCGTGTGGGGGTTGGGTGGACTGTTCGGGTGGTTCCGTGGTCGGTGGGGTGTGGATGGCGTGCGCTTTCCGGTTTACCGGGTGTGGGGTGGTTTCCGCATGGTGTTGTTGCCGCTCACCGATGAGGGTGGCGCCCCCTCCGGGAAAGGATTGCGACTGTGTCGGTTGTGCTCTCCGAGGAGCTGAGGAAGGTCATTGACGACACTCCGGTTTTCGCGTCGGTTGCGACGATCCAGCCTGATGGGAGTCCGCAGGTGTCGGTGACGTGGTTGGGGCGTGATGGCGATGATCTGTTGGTGTCGACGACGGTGGGGCGTCGTAAGGAGCGGAATCTGCGGCGTGATCCTCGTGTCACTGTGCTGGTGAATCCGGGTGACGCTCCGTATACGTATGCGGAGATCCGTGGGACGGCGCGGTTGACGACGGAGGGTGGGCAGGAGTTGATCGACACGTTGTCGCGGAAGTACACGGGCAGGGAGTACGCCGATTTCAATCCGGCGTCGGCCGAGGACAGCGAACGTGTCGTCGTGCGTATCACCCCCCGCAAGGTCGTCGGTTCCCTGTGACCGGAACCCCCGCCGCCCGCTGATACTGCCGCCGTTCCGGGTGTCTGGTTGTGGTGTTCGGTGAGTTCCCGGGGCGGGTCTCTTGGTCGGGGACCGGAGGGCTTTGGAGCGGTCGGGGTTTGCGGTGGGACCGCGTCGAGGGGTTACCGGTTGCGGGCCCTGCGCCGTTGCCGGCCGCTGGCACTGCCCCGCCTGTTCCGCCTGTTTCGGCCGCTTGGCTGTGGTGCTCGGGCGGGCCGCTCCCTAGAGCCTGCCTCTTGGAAGTGCGGTGCGCATGGTGCTGCATGCCGGATCGAAGTGCTGTGGCAGTGGCGCTCGCCCCGCAGCGGCTGATCGGGCGGGTCATGGGCCTCGACGAGGCGGCAGCGCTGCTGCCTGACTTCGACCGGGCCTCCCGCGCCGGGGATGACGATGATCGATCCGCTCCACGGCTGAATCCACCGTGGACGCGGCCGGGGCGGAGGGCGTGGCGTCGGGATTTGTACGGGTTGTCGGGTGATGATGGCGGAGTGCGACTTGACCATGTGTCCTATGCGGTGGCCCGCGACAGCTTCGTCTCGACCGTCCAGTGGATCGGATCGGCCCTCGGCGCCGGGTTCGTCGACGGGGGCGTGCACCCGCGATTCGGCACCCGCAATTTTATTCTCCCCCTGAGCGGCGGCACCTACGTCGAGGTCGTCACCACACTCGACCACCCCGCCGCCGACCGCGCACCCTTCGGCCAGGCGGTCGCGCGCCGCGCCGCCGAGGGCGGCGGCTGGCTCGGTTGGGTGGTCTCCGTCGACGACATCGCCCCGGTCGAGGCCCGCCTCGGCCGCACCTCGGCCGAGGGCCACCGTGTCCGCCCCGACGGGTTCGACCTGAGGTGGAAGCAGATCGGCGTGCTGGAACTGCTGGAGGACCCGCAACTGCCCTACTTCCTTCAGTGGTCGGTCCCCATTGAGGAGCGCCCGAGCGCCGACCCGCGCACCTCCACCACCATCCACGGGGTCTCCATCGCAGGCGACGCCGCCTCCATCGCCGAATTCCTCGGGGAGCCGGCCGACCACCCCCTCGACCAGATCGACGTCACCTGGGTCGAGGATGAGGAACCGGGCCTGGTCTCGGTCGAGTTCGCCACCGCCCACGGCCCGGTCACGATCTGACCAGGGCCCGACTGCCTCGCGGGAGCAGCCGGCTGGTGTCTCCTGGCTGAGGGCTCGCAGAGAATCAAGGTGTTGCTTCCCACGGTTCAACTCGTTGGTGTGGTATGCGCATATCTGGCGAGGTCCGTGATCAACTCGGCCTGAAGTTCGCAGTGTTGTTCCCACATCTGGACGAGCGGCAGCGCCGTCTGCTGATGGGGGCTGAGGCCCGGATCCTGGGACACGGCGGGATCCGGGCGGTCGCCCAGGCGGCCCAAGTCAGCGAGACCACAGTCCGCAAGGGCGTGGACGAGTTGGAGGACGGGGCGGAACCGCTGGGCCGGGTCCGCCGCCCAGGTGGCGGGCGCAAGCGGGCGGCCGAGGTGGATCCAGAACTGCGGCCTGCGCTGTTGGCGCTGGTCGAGCCCGGCATGCGCGGGGATCCGATGTCGCCGCTGCGCTGGACGACGAAGTCCACCCGCAGGCTCGCCGACGAGCTCACCAGGCAGGGCCACCGTGTCTCGGCGGATACCGTCGCCGACCTTCTGCGGGAGGAGGGATTCAGCCTCCAGGCCAACGCCAAGACCCTCGAGGGCGCCCAGCATCCCGACCGGGATGCACAGTTCCACTGCATCAACGACCGGGCCAAGGAACACATGGGCGCCGGCGACCCGGTGATCAGCGTGGACACCAAGAAGAAGGAACTGGTCGGCCCCTACAAGAACAGGGGCCGTGAGTGGGAGCCGAAGGGAGCTCCCGCCCAGGTCAAGACCCATGACTTCCTGGACCGGCAGGGACCCGGCAAGGCGATCCCGTACGGGATCGGGCCTTGACCCCGGATGTTGAACACGTCTATGCGGCTTGGGCCAGGGTAGTTGCTGTTGGTCGGAGGTCGTTTTCGTAGGCGATCGGGGACCGCTGGCCGAGGCGGGAGTGCCTGCGTCGGGTGTTGTATCGGGTCAGCCAGCGGAACGCGTCGAGCCTGGCCTCGCGCTCGCTCGACCAGGCCTTCCGGCCTTTGAGCGTCTCCCTCTTGAAGGCGGCGTTGAAGCTTTCCGCAGCGGCATTGTCCGCGCTGGAGCCGACCGCGCCCATGCTCTGCCTGACCCCTGCTGACCTGCAGATTTCAGCGAAGGCCCTGCTCGTGTATTGCGATCCGTGGTCGGTGTGCATCACCGCTCCGGCCAGGCTCCCGCGGGTCCGTTCGGCGGCCGCCAGGGCATCGGTGACGAGCTCGGTTCGCATGTGATCTGCGATCGCCCACCCGGCCAGACGGCGTGAGGCGAGGTCGATGACGGTCGCGAGATAGAGCGGCTTCGAACCGCTGACCGGCAGATACGTGATGTCGCCGACGTACTTCGTATTCACCTCGGATGCGGTGAAGTCACGGCCGATCAGATCCGGCGCCTTCGCCGCGGCCTGATCCGCGAGCGTGGTGCGCTGCCGACGGCGCAGACGGACCCCCTCGAGCCCGAGGTTCCGCATGATCCTCGCGACGCGCTTGTGGTTGACCGCCGGGCCGCCTTCGTCACGGAGTTCGGCGGTGATTCTGGGGGCTCCGTAGGTGCCGTCGGAGTCTTGGTGGGCCTTGCATATCCGGGCTGCGAGCCCGGCCTCGGCGGTCTGCCGAGCGATCCGCGCGGCCGCGGTGCGGCGCCAGTAGTAGAAACTCGAGCGGGAGAGGCCGAGGATGTCGCAGAGCCGCTTCACGCCGTGACGGCGCTGGTGATCTTCAACGAACTGGCAGCGGTTCACCAGCGCGTCTCCGTCGCGAAATACCGGGCTGCCTTGCGGAGGATGTCGCGCTCTTCCTCGAGCTCGCGGATCCTCTTTCGGGCTGCGGCGAGCTCCGCCTGAACGTCGTCACCGCCATCCCGGGCAGCGGCCGGCGCTGAGGAGTGGGCGCCCGGGCGGCGCCCGTCGGCAGCCCGAATCCAGTTCCGCAGTGTCTCGGTGTTCACCCCGAGATCGGCGGCGACGGACTTGATCGTCGCCCCGGGCCTCGACCGGTACAGCGCGACCGCGTCCGCCTTGAACTCGGCGGGGTAGTGCTTCATCCCCACGGGGACTCCGTTCTCCTGGACCATCAAGATCCAAGTGTCTCCGGTGTCCAAAACCCGGGGTCAAGGCCCTACCTCGATGCAGGAGCGACGTGTCTCGTACTCGGCGGCGTGGTCGAGCAACAGAGCGAGCGGAAGCAACTGGCCGATGCCATGGGTGTTGATCTCACGGTGTGTTGGCTGCGGGCTGAACTGCCAGTCATTCACCGGCGCCTGACCCGGCGCCACGATGGCGCGCCCGAAGCACTGCAATGGCATCTCGACCGGTCGGTTGAACTCGACGGAATCCTCAGCCGGGCCGCAGTCGACGACTTCACCATCGCTTCGACCACAGACTCCGTCCCCGACGTTGCCGCATCCGTGATCAGAGCAGCCGACTGGTTGCGACCACCGGGCTGCTGGGCCTCCCGCAGAGTTCCCCCGGCTGCGAGGGCGGACGCGCTCCGTATTTTCGCGTCAGTACCCGTGGTTGCTCGACGGCCGGTAGCTCCCACACGGCAGTAGGTTCCGTCATTTCCGTCTTGGGTACGGGCTGGGGTTGCTGCCCCTAACACCGTCCGGGGCCTCACCACTTGCTTCCCCAACTGTCCCGGATGCGGGTGGGTGGGATGACGGCGGGTGTGTCTGCCGGGGCTTGGGGTCTGCTGGTGCTGCTGCTGTCCCAGCTGTTTGCTGAGTGCGTCCTGGCCGCTGTCTGGTCGTGGTCGCTTGTGGTTGTGGTTGCTTGTGGTCGCTTGTGGGGTGGGTGGTGTTAGCGGGTGGTCCAGCCGCCGTCGATGGTGAGGGTGGTGCCGATGATGTAGGAGGCGTGGTTGCTGGAGAGCCAGGCGGCGGCTTCGGCGATTTCGGTGGGGTGGGCCATGCGGGGGAGGGGTGCGGAGGCGAGGAGGGTTTGTTCGATGGTGGGGTTTTCGGTGAGCCAGTTGTTGATCATTTCGGTGCGGGTGGTGCCGGGGGCGATGGCGTTGACGCGGATGTTTTGGTGGGCGTATTCGTTGGCGGCGGCTTTGGTGAGGCCGATGACGGCGTGTTTGGAGGCGATGTAGGTGGCGGTGACGGGGGTCGCGACGAGGCCTGCGGTGCTGCTGTTGTTGACGATGGTGCCTTCGCCATGGGTGAGCATGGCGCGGATTTCGTGGCGCATGGCGTTCCAGATGCCGCGGACGTTGGTGTCCATGACGGTGTCGTAGGCGTCTTCGTCGAGGAGGTGCATGGGTTTGGGGGTGGCGCCGGTGCCTGCGTTGTTGAAGGCGGTGTCGAGGTGGCCGTAGGTGGTGATGGCTTTCTGGACGGCGTGGGCGATTTGTTCGGTCCGGGTGACGTCGGCGACGACGTATTGGGCGTGGTGGCCTTGTGTGCGTAATTCGTCGGTGAGGTCGGCGAGTTGTTTTTCGCGGCGGGCGACGAGGGTGACTGCGGCGCCTTCGCGGCAGAAGACGCGGGCGGCGGCTGCTCCGATGCCGGAGCTTGCGCCGGTGATGAGTGCGGATCTGCCTGCGAGGAGTGTGTTGTGTGTTCCGGCGGTCATCGCGTGACGGTAACACGGTGGAATGGGGTGTGTGATGAACAGTGGTTGTGGTGCTGGGGTGTTGGTGACCGGGGCGGCGGGGTTCGTGGGTTCTGCGGTGGTGGAGTGTCTGGTGGGGCGGGGGGTGGGGGTGAGGGCGTTGGTGCATCGGGCGGGGGTGCGGGTGGGGGTGGAGGAGGTGTGGGGGGATCTGGCGGTGGCGGGTTCGTTGAGGGGGTGTGTGAGGGGGTGGGGACGGTGTTGCATCTGGCGTCGCGGATCACGGGGTCGGAGCAGGAGTTGCGGGCGGTGAATGTGGAGGGGACGCGGGCTCTGCTGGCGGAGGCGCGGCGGGCGGGGGTGGGGCGGGTGGTGCAGTTGGGTACGGCGGCGGTGTACGGGGCGGGGGTGCGTCGGGGGGTGGTGGAGGGTGAGCTCGTGGAGCGGCCGGGGTCGGTGACGAGTGCGACGCGTCTTGAGGGGGAGCGGCTGGTGCTGGCGGCCGGGGGGACGGTGTTGCGGCCGCATCTGGTGTTCGGGCGGGGTGATCGGTGGGTGGTGCCGGGGTTGGTGGAGTTGTTGGGCCGGTTGCCGTACTGGGTGGAGGGTGGGCGTGCCCGTGTCTCGCTGGTTTCGGTGGATGCGCTGGCGGGGGCGTTGGCGGAGCTGGCGGTGCGGCGGGAGGTGATGGGCGGGGTGCTGCACGCGGGGCATCCGGAGCCGGTGTCGGTGCGGGAGCTGGTGGAGGCGGTGGCCGGGGGGCTGGGTCTGCCGTTGCCGGTGGGGGAGGTGGATCTGGCGGGGGCGTTGGAGTTGCTGGGTGGTGGTGGGGGGATCGATGCGGTGCTGGCGCGGCGGGTGGGGCTGCTGGCGGTGGATCACTGGTACGACAGCGGGCGGTTGTGGGCGGGGCTGGAGGCTTCGCCCGGGCCGCGGTTCGCCGAGGCGTTCGGTGCCTGTGTCTCCTGGTACCGGGACACCGTTGTGGCGTGAACGCCGGCCGGCGGGGCGGGAGGTGTCCGCCGGGCCGGCCACCGGGGCCGGCCACCGGGGCCCGGGCGCCTTCACCTGTTCTGTGCCCGTCGCTGGTGCCGGGCTGTGGTCCTGTCGTGTGTGAACACCTTCTGTTTCCGGGGGAGTTTCCCGGCTTGTCGCCGGGGCCCGATGCCTCCACTCCCGACCCGGCAGGGGGTCCTGTGCCGTGGCGGGCGCGTTGCTGTTCGGTGCCCGTCTCCTGCGGTACCGGCCGGGCTCCGGCGCGAAGCCCGGCCGGTACCGGGGGAGTTGTCCGGCCTCACACCCGGCCCCCACCCGGCCCCCACCACCCGGCCCCTGCACCCGGGTCCTTGCACCCGGGCCCTGCACCCGGGTCCTTGCACCCGGGCCCTGCACCTGGTCCCGCAGCTGGGCCGGTGCCCGGGCCGGCATGCGGCGTGACGCTCTGGCCGGACGATCCGCGGTTCGGTGACCGCCTGTGGTGCCGGGCGGTGGTCGCGTTGTGCGTGAGCATCGGCCGGTGGTTGGGGGAGTTGTCCGGCCTGCGCCCGGCCCGTGCCCGGGCCGACATCCGGCCCTCGCCCGGGCTCTCGTGCCCGGTCCGATGCCCGGCTCGACTTCCGGGCCGACGGCCGGCCCCGCGCCCCGGGCCGGTGCCCTGGCCCGCTGGTGCGGGGGCGGTTCTGCTGTGAACGTGGTCTGCTGCCGGGCCTGCAGGGCCGCCCGGGCGCTTCTCTGTTCTGCGCCTGCCCCTCTGGTACCTGGCCGGGCCGTGGCGTGAACACCGTTTGTCGTAAGGAGTTGCCCGGACCCGGACCGAGAGGCGGCCCGCCGCCCGGGTCGGGCACCTTATCTGTTCGGCGCCCGCTCCCTGCTGCACGGCCGGGCTGTGGCGCGAGCACCGGCTGCTGCTGGGTAAGTGGTCCGGCCCAGCCCGGCCCGCGCTCGGACTACACGCCCGGCCCGTGTCCGTTCCGCCCCCGGCCCCAGGCCTTGGTCGATGCCCGGCCCGGCTTCCGGGTCGGGTACTTCCTTGTTCGGTACCCGTCTGCTCTGGTGCCGGGCCGGGTTTTGGCGTGAACGCCGGGTGGCGGGGAGGGGAGGTGTCCGGCCCGCGCCCGGGCCGTGCCTGGGCCGGCGTCCGGGCCGAGGTCCGGTCCCGCACCCTGGCCGGGCACTTCTGTGTTCGGCGCGCCCGCCCCTGGTACCTGGCCGGGTTGTGGAGCGAACACCGGCTGCCGCTGGGGGAGCTGTCCGTCCCGACACCGTCCCGATGTCCGGGCCCGACACCCCTCCCGCTGTCCGGCGCGACATTCGGGCCCGAGGCTCGTCCCCACGGCCGGTGTCCCGCCGCCTGGTGCCGGGTGTGGGGTCGGGGCGTGAGTGCCGGCTGGCGGGAGGGGAGGTGTCCGGCCCACCACGCGTCCCGATGCCCGGGGGACGGGCGTTCCCACGTCCGGGCCCGACGCCGGCCCCCCCGCATCCGTCGACACGCCCGTCCCGATGTCCGGGCCGGACGCGGTCCCGACACCCGTCCCGATGCCTGGGGGACGCGCGGCTCGACGTCCGGGTCCTGCGACGCCCGTCCCCACGTCCGGGCCCGATGACTGTCCTCCCCACCCACACACACGTCGGCAGGCCCGCCCCCGCATCCGTCGGCGCGCCCGTCCCGATGTCCGGGACGGATGCCGTCCCGTTCCCCGTCCCGGTGTCCGGCCGGGCGCCCGGCATGTTGTCCGGGCCGGGCGCCCGCCCGCACAGACCCGTCCCCATTTCCGGGGCCCGATGGCTGTCCCCCACACCTGTCGGCACGCCCGTCCCGATGTCCGGGACGGATGCCGTCCCTGCACCCGTCCCGGTGTCCGGTCGGGCGCCCGGCATGTTGTCCGGGCCCGATGCCCGTCGCCCACGGACCCGTCCCCACCCGGGCCGGCGCCCGCCCGAGCGCCGGTCCCCTCATCCGTCGGCGCGCCCGTCCCGATGTCCGGCCCCGTCGGCCCGTCCCGGCGCCCGATCGCCGGTCCCCCCGTCCGTCCGTCCGTCGGTCCCTCCGTCCGCCGGTGCGCCCGTCCGTCGGTCCCTCCGTCCGTCGGTGCGCCCGTCCCGGTGTCCCCGGCCCGTCCTGGTGCCGGTCCGGTGTGGGTTCCGGTCGGTGGGGGGTTTCAGGCGGCGGTGGTGGTGCCGGTGATGGTGGAGTGGAAGATGGTGCGGTTGTCCTGGTGGCCGGTGACGGTGACGTGGCCGGGGGCGGTGAGGGTGGCGTCGATCCAGCAGGGGGTGTCGAGTTCGGCGTAGTGGTGGAACTCGGTGGCGACGGCGGTGGGGGTGAAGGCGGCGGGGGTGTGGAGTGCGCAGGCGGCCTGGCGGGCGGCTTCGACGAGGACCATGCCGGGGTGGTGGTCGTTGGCGTGTTCGAAGAGGATGGGGTGGTCGAGGTCGGGGCTGAGCTGCCAGCGGCCGGTGCGGTCGGTGGGGGCGAGGACCACGTCGAAGGGCAGCAGGCGGCCCGCGGCGGTGGGGGCGACGGGTGCGCGGCGGGGCAGTGGCCGCATCGGGGCGTGGTGGCCGCGGTCGCCGCGCAGGCGGCGGTAGGTGGCGGGGGCGACGCAGCTGAAGCGGGCGGTGCCGGAGGCCGCGAGGTGGCCGCCGCGGCGGATGTCCACGCGCAGGAAGCCGGAGAACCGGTTGCCCTTCCAGCCGAAGTCGGTGCACACGGCGTTCATGTCGAGGTCGCTGGGGCCGCGGCCGATCCGCATCCGTTCGGGGCGGGAGGTGAAGTCCAGGCTCCACAGCAGGACGTTGTGGCCGAGGGGGACGCCGTAGACGGCGTGGCAGAGGTAGAGGCCGGCCTGGCGGATCGTCTCGCCGGCCTGGACCGGGTCGTGGCCGGTGCCGTCGGCGCTGGTGAAGAAGGTGTGGGCGCGGGGCCACTGTCCCCGCAGGGAGAAGGTGTCCTCGCCGGTGCGTTCGCAGCCGGTCAGGAAGACCTCGGCCAGTGAGCTGCGGTGGACGTACTCCCTGGGCACGGTGGTGGTCAGCCCGCGGGCGTCGTTGCAGCGCATCCATGGCTGTTCCACCCCCGGCAGGGGCAGGACGGGCGCGTTCTTTCCGATCGTCAGCATGGTCATGACTTCTCCCGCAGAGCCGTTCGACGGTTGGGACGGGTTGCGCTCGCGAGACGCAAGATACGTACTCTCCGGTTTTGTTTGCAAGGAGCTCAGCCGGGCAGGATGCGGCCCCCGCACCGGTCCGGCCGGCCGGAGGGAGTGCCCCCGGGACGGCTCCCAGGACCTGGACCAGCGGATATCCGACACGGCGCGGCCCTGCGGGACGCGCACGCCACCGCCCCAAGTGAGAACCGCCCTTCCGGTCATATGCGCCGGTCGGACAGGGTGCGGGCGCCGTCCGTTCAACCGGGCGCCGCCCAGGGCGACTCGGACGGGCGACGGGCGGGCGGCCGGGTCCCGAAAACCATTGGCATGCGGGGCGGGCCGTGCCAGACTCGGGGCCGCCGCCGGTGAAACAGAAACCGGATGGGCGGTTTTGGAATACGGGGTGTGGACACGCCGCTGCACCCCGTCGCCGATCTGCCGCCGTCCATCCTGGAGAGTTTCGAGATGAACCGTCAGTGCCCCTTTGCGATCGACGCCTTTGGTGCGGACGTGCACGCCGAGGCCGCGCTCGTCCGTGAACAGGCGCCCGCGACACGGGTCCTGCTGCCGGGCGGGGTGAGTGCCTGGGCCGTGGGCCGCTCCGCCGACATACGCCGCCTCCTGGTGGACCCGCGCGTCTCCAAGGACGCCTACCGCCACTGGCCGGCCTGGATCGGCGGTGAGGTCGACGCCGGCTGGCCGCTGGCGATCTGGGTCTCCGTGCAGAACATGATCACCGCCTACGGCAGTGAGCACACCCGGCTGCGCAGACCGGCCGCCGCCGCCTTCACCGCCCGCCGGGCGGCCGGCATGCGCCCCAGGATCGAGGAGGTCGTCGGCGAGCTCCTGAAGGACCTGGCCGCGCTGGAGCCCGGCCACCCGGTGGACCTGCGCACGCAGTTCGCGCACGAGCTGCCGACCCGGATCGTCTTCGAGCTGTTCGGGATCCCGGAACGCTCCTGGGCCCCCCTGCACAGAATCATCAACGCGTTCTTCGACACCAACATCACCGCCGAACAGGCCCAGCGCAACGCGGCCGACCTCGACGTCACGATGGCCGACCTGGTCGCCCACCGACGCGAGCATCCCGGCGACGACATGACCAGCGCACTCATCGCCGCCCGCGACACCACCACCACCGCTGCCGGTGCCGACAACGGTGCCGACAACGGTGCCGGTGGGGAGGGGGAGGGGGCGCGGCTCAGCGAGAAGGAACTCGTCGACAGCCTGATCCTGCTCTTCACGGCCGGCTACGAGACCTCCGTCAACCTCATCTGCACGGCCCTGCACGAACTGCTGCGCAACCCGCACCAGCTGGCGCTGGTGCGCCGGGGCCTGGCCTCGTGGGAGGACGTGGTCGAGGAGGCGCTGCGGATCGAGCCGCCGGCCTTCTACGGGCTGCTGCGCTTCGCCGTCGAGGACATCGACATGGGCGAGGGCGTGGTGATCGGGCGGGGCGAGCCGATCCTGATCTCGTTCGGGTCGGCCGGGCGCGACCCCGCCGTGCACGGCGCGGACGCGGAGCGCTTCGACGTGCTGCGCGCGACGCGGGGGCAGCATCTGTCCTTCGGGTTCGGTACGCATCACTGCCTGGGCGCGACCCTGGCCCGGATGGAGTGCGCGGTGGCGGTGCGGCGGTTCTTCGAGACGTTCCCGCAGGCGGCTCTGGCGGGGGCGCAGGAGTTGCCGCGGGTCCAGTCGTTCATCTCCAACGGGCTGCGGGAGTTGCCCGTGGTGCTGGGGCCGCGGGCGCCGTTGGCCGATTGACCGCGTCGGGGTGACGCCTGGCCTGCTTGAAAAGAATCGGACCTTCTGGTTGGTTTTAATGGGGCGGTGGATCCGCGCGGTGGATCCGGCCGTATTCGACCATGGACAACGGAGGCACCGGTGGCACGGCAGGAGCGTGCGGTACGTACGCGTCGCGCGATCTTGGAAGCGGCGGCGGCGGTCTTCGACGAGCGCGGCTACGACGCGGCCACCATCGCGGACATCCTCTCCCGGGCGGGCGTGACCAAGGGCGCCCTGTACTTCCACTTCTCCTCCAAGCAGGAGCTGGCGCAGGGCGTCCTCGACGAGCAGTTCGCCGAGGGCGGGGTGCCCGACCGGGAGAGCAAGCTGCAGGAACTCGTGGACGTCGCGATGGTGCTGGCGTACCGGATGAAACGCGAGCCCATGCTCAGCGCGGGTGCCCGGCTCTCCCTGGGGCCGGGCATGCGCGACATCTTCGGCGGGGGTTCGGTGCCGGGCTGGATCGAGTTCACGCGGACCCTGCTGGTCCGGGCGAAGGAGCAGGGCGAGCTGCTGCCGCACGTGGATCCCGCCGAGACGGCCTGGATCCTCTCCGCCTGCTGGACGGGCGCGCAGATCTACTCGCAGACCCTGAGCGACCGCAGCGACATCGAGGAGCGGGTGGCCGCCGTCTACCAGCACATCTGCCCGAGCATCGCGACGCCCGCGATGCTCGCCCGCCTGGACATCGCCGGCGACCGGGGGGAGCGGGTGAGCGCGGAGATGCGGCGCGGGCCCGGCCGGCAGACGGCCCAGGAGACCGAACCGGCGCTGTCCTGACGCGACTTCGGCGCCCCGCCCGACAGCCCCCCGGTGGGGCCCGTGAGGCGGACGGGGCCGGTGGGGCCGGCCGGCTCCACCGGGGCGCGAGCCGCGCTCCGGCGCCGGCGCCGACTGTGACCGGAACGATCTTTGACACCCCCTTGGGCAAACCGCGTTGGCGGTTTGTGGAGACTCCATGGTCAAGCAGGAACGTGCGGCCCGTACGCGGGAGGCGCTGGTGCGTGCGGCCGCGGAGGTGTTCGCCGAGGAGGGGTTCGCCACCGCGTCGATCGCGGTGATCAGCCGCCGCGCCCGGCTGAGCGCCGGGGGACTGCACTTCCACTTCGCGAGCAAGAACGCGCTCGCCCGCGCCGTCGAGGAACGCGCGGAGCGGGCACTGCGGCAGATCACCGCGGCCGACGCGCCAGCGCCGCCGCCCGCCCCCACGGCCCCGGCCGGCCCGGGCGCCGATCCGGGAGGGGCTCCGGGCAGTGCTCCGGGAGGGGCTCCGGGCGCGGGTGCGGGCAGCGGTGCGGGGGCCGGTGCGGGCGGGGGCTCCCTGCAGGTGCTGGTCGACGGCGCGCACGCGCTGATGGCCCTGCTCGCGCACGACGCGGTGGTGCGGGCCGGTTTCGCCCTGTGCGCGGACCCCTCCTTCGACAGCGCCGTGGACCTGCGCCGCCGGTGGCGCCTGTGGGTCGAGGCGGTCGTGGCGGCCGCGGCGGGGCAGGGCCTGCTCGCCGAGGGGCTGCACCCCCGGGACGCGGCGCACGGGGTGGTGGCCGCGACGGTGGGGCTGGAGGTCCTGGGCGCCTACGACCGCGACTGGCTCGCACCGCACACCCTCACCCGGTTCTGGACCCTGATGCTGCCGCGGCTCGCCTCCGGCGCCGCCCTGGCCGCCCTGCGGCCGCAGGGGTCGCCGGCCGCCCTGCGGCCGCAGGGGTCGCCCGCCGGCGGCGCCGCACCGCCGGCCCGGAACACCGAATCAGACTGAACGGTCTCTTTCAGGCGGGGCCGGCCGCCCTCCTGTGACCCTCGTCGAGGAACGATCGAGGCATCCTGAGGCCGCTCCACAGAACCCGCGATCACCCGAAATCCCAGGCCAGCAAAGGTTTTTGACGGTTACTCGGACATGACCGACCATCAAAACAGCACGACCGGTTTGATATTGACAAACCGCCGGTCCTGTTTTCTACTGGCTGTACTCATCCAAGGACAGGGGAGTACGGCGTGGACATCGATGTACTGGGCGCGTTGGCCGTGCGGGAGAACGGGATCTCCATCACGCCGACCGCCCCCAAGCCCCGGCAGGTCCTGGCCCTCCTGGCCCTCCATGCCGATCAGGTGGTACCCGTATCGGCACTGATAGAGGAACTGTGGGCGGGCGAACCGCCGCGCAGTGCCCGCACCACACTCCAGACCTACGTCCTGCAGTTACGCGCCCTCATCGCCGGCGCCCTCGAACGGGGCACCGGCACCGGCAACGAAGCCGGCACCGGCACCGGCCCGGCCCCGGGCACGGCCCCGGGTGCGGGTGCGGCGGTACGGACCGCCAAGGACATCCTGGTCACCCTGCCCGGCGGATACCTCCTCAGCAGCGGCGGCGGAACCCTCGACGTCCGCGAGTTCGACCGCCTCGCCGGCACCGGCTACCGCGCCATGGACGCCGGCGACTTCCCCGGCGCCGCCCGCCTCCTGCGCGAGGCCCTCGCCCTGTGGTCCGGACCCGCCTTCGCCGACGTACAGGGCGGAATCCAGCTCGACATGGAGACCCGCCGGCTCGAGGAGACCCGGCTGTGCGCCCTGGACCAGCGGATCGAGGCCGACCTGCGACTGGGACGCCACCGCGAACTCCTCGCCGAGCTGACCGTCCTGGTCACCCGCTACCGCACCCACGAGAACCTCCACGGCCAGTTCATGCTCGCCCTGCACCGCTCCGGCCGCCGCGGCGAGGCCCTGGACGTCTACCAGCGGCTGCGCGCCACCCTCGTGCGCGAACTCGGACTGGAGCCGTCCGTGGCCCTGCGCCGCCTGCAGCGCTCGATCCTGATGGCCGGGCCCGAAAACCCGGCCGAGACCCACGCGGAGCCCGGCGGCGAACGGCTCGTACGGGTCTGACGCCCACCCGCCCCCGCACGGGGCGGCGAGGCACGGCACGGCACGGCCCGGCCCGGCCGCCGGACACGGAAAGAGCGCCGACGGCCGGGAGTCCGCGACTCTGACGGGGCGAGAGGAGACGACTCGGTGCAGGAGAGGTCGGAACGGACCCGCAGGCGGCTGGTCCACGCCGGGGCCGAGATGTTCCACCGCAATGGCTACGCCCACGCGACACTCGGCGAGATCGCAGCCGCGGCCGGGGTCACCAAAGGAGCCCTGTACTTCCACTTCGCCTCCAAGGACGAACTCGCCGAAGCCGTCCAGCAACGCGGCTGCGCCCTGCTGCACGACGCCGTGCGCACCCTGCGCCAGGACGGCGTCTCACCACTGCAGGCCCTGATCGACATCACCCACTGGCTGGCCTGGACCCTCCACGAGGAACCGGCGATCCCCGCCAGCTTCCGCATCACCAAGGAATGCGGCGGGCCCGCCCCCCGCGGACCCGCCGGAGCCAGGCCCGTCGTCGTCGACTTCCACGGCGCATGGATCTCGGCCGTCTCCACCCTGCTGCGCCTCGCCCGCGACGCGGGCGAACTCCCCGCGGCGGGCCGCCGCTGGGAGAGCGCCCAGGCCCTGGTCGCGGCCGCCGCCTGCGGCATCGAGACCATGTCCGCCACCGGCATGTCCTACGCCGAACTCCAGGGCAAGGTCGCAGCCCTGTGGGCCCTGCTGCTGCCCAGCCTCGTCGCCGTCGGACGCGAACACGAATACCAGACCGAGGCCGAGTTCACCGGAGCACAGGCCGTACGCATCGGCTGGTGAGCCACACCGCAGCCGGACCACCACCCCGCCCGCACCGCACGTCCGGGGACCGCAAGCCCGTGAACACACCCGTCCCGGGCCCGCCCGGCGCCGAGGCCGACGCAGATCCGTCGCCCCCGCCACCCGCAAGCCCCGACACGCCCTCGCCCACCTCGCCCACCTCGCCCTCCGCCCCGGGCGGCCGCTGCCGGTGACCACCCCCTATGGAGGACATCCGGGGAACCACCCCTGCCCGCCCCCCCCGGCGCACCGACCCCCCTGCAGCCGCCCCGGCCGACGCGGCCGTCCGCCCCGGACCCGCTCCCGGGGTGAACACCCTCGTCCGCACACCGTTCCGACCTGCACCCTCCCGCTCCGCCGCCGCCCGGGCACCCGCCATGGCCGCGCCGCCCCGACGGCGGCCGCCCACTGCGGACACCCCCGAAACCGTGGACGCCCACGCCTACGAGTGCCTGCCCGCCCGCAGCCGCAGCATCCGCCGGCAGGGCCCCGTACCGGTCGACGTACGGGCCGGACCGGCCCCGCGGACCCGGGCGCTGCGCATGGAGGGGAAGCCGCCCGGCACCGCGGCACACCGCATCGGCACGGGGATCCGCGACGGGGACACCCCCCGACTCCCCGCCGGACCAGGCCGTCTCTTCCGGACCCTGCCGGGCCCGCGACGCCCGCGCCGCACCCGGCCGCGTTGCCGGGGCGCCCGAATGCGTCCGGCGTCCAGTACACGGACACCCATCCCCGCCCTGCCGGGCACGGCGCCGGACGCCGCCGACAGGATCCGGAAGAGACACCCCCGGCCCGGTCCGCCCGGTCCGTGCGGCGGCGCACCCGCCGGGAGACCGAACCCTGCACCCGGCGCCGTAACCGGCCCACCGTGACGGCCCGTTGACCCGGCCCCGGCCCCGGCCCCGCACGGGGGCCGGGGCCGGGTCACCGCTTCGGCCAGCCGATGTCGTCGTCCGGCCGCTCCCGCCGCGACGTGCCGCCGCAGCGGAGGCCGGCCGCCGGGGCCGCGGTGTGTGCTGCGGGCGTCGAGGACGCGCGGGATGCGCACACCGAAGGCCTCATCGTCGACTCCAAGGCGCTGGACACGGGAGGAACAGGGCGCCGGCCGCAGCGGCGGCCGGAATTCTGGAGAGTCTGCCTCGGCCGGGTCGAGGACCGCTCGAGAACCGCAGGAGACCGGCACGAAACCCGGACGAGAGCGGCCCCGAACCCGTGGCAAAGGTTTGCCCGCCCGTTGCCGCGGACCCTACGCTCGGTGCCGGTTCCCGACAGATTCCTTGCCCGCGACCCCAAGGACGCCGCCCATGCTGCGACAGCCCGCTTTCGGACACCGCCTGAAGAAGCTCCGGCTGGCCCAGGGCCTGTCGCAGACGGCGCTGGCCGGCGAGGGCATGTCCACCGGCTACCTCTCCCGCCTGGAATCCGGCGCACGCCAGCCCACCGACCGGGCCGTCGGCTACCTCGCCGGCCGACTGGGCCTCACGAGCACCGACTTCGAGGAACCCGCCACCGGCTCCCTGGCCCACGCCCTCACCCTCGCCTCCTCCACCGGCTCCCCGGACGCCGTCGTCGCCCTGCGCCGGGCCCTGGCCGCCGAGGCCCACGAAAGCCCCGTACTGCGCTGGCAGGCCCTGTGGCTCCTCGCCCGCGCCGCCCGCGTCCAGGGCGACCACACCGCCGAACGCGACTGCCTCACCCGGCTCGTCGCCCTCGGCGACGAAGTCGACGTCAGCGAACTGCGCGTACGCGGCCTGACCCGCCTCGCCCGCTGCCTGCGCTCCATCGGCGAGATCACCCCCGCCGCGGACGCCGCCGTCGAGGCCCACCGCATCGCCCTGCACGAGAACCTCGGCGTGGAGGACCGCGCCACCGCCCTGCTGGCCCTCGTCTCCGTCCAGGCCGAGGCCGGCCGCACCGGCGAGGCCCGCGTCCACGCCGACGAACTGACCGCCCTCGTCCGGGGCCGCTCGGACGCCCTGTTCGCCGAGGCCATGTGGACCGCCGCCGCCGTCCGCATGCGCCAGGGCGACTACCCCGGCGCCCAGGCCTGCCTGCAGGACGCCCTCGAACGGTTCGGCAGCCAGGAGGACCTCATCCTGTGGATCCGGCTGCGCCTGGCCGCCGGCCGGCTCCACCTGCAGAAGATGCCCGCCGACCCCGCCCGCGCACAGCGCCGCGCCCAGGAGGCCGAAGCCGCCCTCGCCCTGGTCGGCACCCCCGCCCTGCGCCAGGACCTCACCGCCCTGAAAGCCGACCTCGCCTTCGCCACCGGCCGCTACGACGACGCCCGCGCCCTGCTCGGCGAACTCGCCGCCGACCGGCCCAGGATGACCTACCGCGGCCAGGTCCGCCTGGAGATCCTGCGCCACCAGCTCCTGATCCTCGCCGGCGACCCCACCGGCGTCCAGGGACTGCGCACCCTGGCCCAACAGGCCCAGGAGGACGCCAACATCGACCTCGCCGCCGAGATCTGGCGCGTCCTGGCCGACGCCCTCACCCCCACCGCCCCCGCCCCCGCCCCCGCCCCCGCCCCCGCCCCCGCCCCCGCCCCCGCCCCGGCCACCGCCCCGGCCCCGGCCCCGGCCCCGGCCGCCGGGGGTTGAGGAAGCCTCGAGTCCCCTCGGGCAGGCTGGGCGCACCCGCACACACGATCAGGGGAGGTGCCCGGCATGCCGTCGCAGCGCGTCCGCACGAGCGAGCACACGGCACGGATCGCCGCCCCCGCCGGCGTGGTCTACGGACTGATCGCCGACGCCGTGCGCTGGCCCCTCCTGCTGCCCACCCCCGTCCACGTCGAGCGCATCGACTTCGACGGCCTCCACGAACGCCTGCGGCTGTGGGACCTCGACGGCGAACAGGTCCGCTCCTTCCACCTGCACCGCATCCTGCACCCCGGCACACGGACCGTCGAGTTCGAGCAGGAGGACACCGCCCGCCCCGGCCTGCCCACCACCGGCGCCTGGACGGTCGAGGCCCACGGCGACACCCACTGCCTGGTGACACTGCGCCAGGACCGCACCCCGGAACGGCACCCCGCCGCCGACACCGCGCACACCCGCCGGCTGTGGCAGACGGAACCGGCCGACCGGCTCACCCACCTGAGCGCGATCGCCGAACGCTGGGAGCACCTGGACCAGCTCCTGCTGTCCTTCGAGGACAGCCTCCACCTGGAGGGTCCCGCCGAGCTCGTCTACGACTTCCTCCACCGCATCGAGGACTGGCCCGAACGCCTCCCGCACGTGGACGCCGCCGACGTGCACGAGGACGTCCCCGGCGTACAGATCGCCGCCCTAGACACCTGCGCCCCCGACGGCCGCACCCGGGCCACCCGCACCGCCCGCCTGTGCTTCCCCTCCGCCGCCCGGATCGTCTTCAAGGAACTCCGCACCCCCCACCCGATCGCCGCCCGCACCGGCGCATGGTCCCTGACCCCGGACGGGGACGGCGTACGGGTCGTCTGCGCCCAGCAGGTCCTGCTCCACGACCCCCGCGACCCCCGCGACCGGCGCACCCCCCAGGCCCCGCAGGCCCCGCACGCCCCGCACGCCCCGCAGGCCGCGTACGACCCGCAGGGTCCGGGCGCGCCGGGCGGGCTCGCCGAGACCCGCCGCGAGGTACGGACCTGGCTGGGCCGCGCGAGCACCGAGACGCTGCGCCTGGCCGGATGGCGGGCCCGGACCGCCGTGCGCCGCCTGCGATGAGCACGGGAAGGAGACCGTCGATGGCACCGGCCCGCCCCGCCGGGGGCGCCCCCCGCGCACCGCTGTACCTCCAGGGCCCCGAGGGCCTGGAGGGCCCCTGGGACGAGGCGGGGGAGCGGCTGGAGGACACCGGCCGCGCGGTCGTCTGCACCACCTGGGGACAGTGGCTGACCGCCGTCCTCCTCGACCCGGGCCTGCGCCCGCTGCTCGGGGAGGACTGGCCGCGTTTTCGCGGGACGCCGTCCGCGGCCGGGCGCCTGCGGTTCGCCGTGTCGCGCTACGTGATGAAGTACGCCGCCGCCACCGCCCTGGACGTGCCCGTGCACACCGTGGAACTGGGCCGCGGGCCCGGCGGGCGCCTCCTGGTACGGGGGCCCGGCGCGGGCGTGGAGATCGCCCTGGCACACACCGGCGAGCTGATCGTGGTCGGCGTCAGCCGCACCGGGCGGATCGCCGTGCACGCACACCCCGCCGACCTGGACCTGCGGTCCCCGCTGCTGCGCGGCCGGGTGCCGGCGCGGGAGAGCGCCGTCCTGGACGCGCTCCCCGAGGACGAACGCCGCACACGGCTGCTGCGACTGCTGACCCTGCGGACGGCCCGTACCGGGGCGGCGCACGACGGGCCGGTACAGGACGGGCAGGTACAGGACGGGCAGGTGCGGGACGGGGCGGTGTTCGCGCCGGAGGAGTTCGCGCCGGAGGCGGCGGGGGAGTGGAGTTTCGCCGCGCACCTCGTCCAGGACCGCTACCTGGTCGGCGAGGCGCACGGGCCGCGCCGCTGACCGCCCCCCGACCGGCCCGGCTCCGCTCCCGGTCCGGTGACGGGAGCGCTCTCAGGCGGCGAACAGGTCGAACGTGGAGGTGTGCCGCGGTCCGGCGATCACGTCGAGCTGCGGGTCGACGGCCAGCATGGCCTGGTGCAGGCGCTGCAGTTGGGGCGAGGGCTCCACGCCGAGGTCCTCGATCAGGCGGGCCCGCAGCCTGCGGTACACGTCCAGGGCGGTGGCCTGCCGCCCCGACCGGTACAGGGCCACCATCACCTGCGAGTGGAGTCCCTCGTGCTGGGGGTGACGGGCGGTCAGGTCGGTGAGTTCGGCGATGAGTTCGGAGTGCCGGCCGAGCCTCAGGTCGGCGTCGATCCGCCGCTCCACGGCCACCAGGCGGCTCTCCTCCAGGCGCAGCACCTCGATGTCGAGGATCGGGCCGACCCGTACGTCGACCAGTGCGGGCCCCCGCCACAGCTGGAGCGCGGCCCGCAGGCGGTCGGCGCAGGTCCGGTCGTCGCCCTGCTCGAAGGCGCTGTGGCCCTCGCGGGCGAGACGTTCGTAGTCGTGCACGTCGACGCTCTCGTCGGGCACCTGGAGCAGGTAGCCGCCGTGCCGGGTGGCCAGGACGTCCTTGGCGCCGCCGGGGGCGTCGGGGCCCATCGCGGTGCCCAGGCGTCGGCGCAGCTGGAGGATGTACGTCTGCAGGGTGGTCAGCGCGCTCTGCGGCGGCTGGGTTCCCCAGATCTCCTCCATGAGAGTGGGCACGGGTATCACGCGTCCGGGATACAGCGAGAGCAGCGACAGCACCTGTCTCGGCTTTCCCGCGGACGGAACGATGGATCCCCCGTTGACCTCGGCACTCAACGGACCCAGAACCTGAATCCTCACGGTCTCCCCTCCGTACTCGTCGAGTTCCCCGGCGTTTTTCTGCCACCGGTGGCGGAGGTACTGCCCCCGTGTCGCGCACGCTAGCCGCGGTGGATGTTTTCCATCCCTTTCCTCCAGCGGCTTTCGAGCCGTCTTCGGTTACGGCCAGTCGATCAGGGCGACGGCCGGGCCGGCGGCCGGACCCGGCCGGACGGGCCGGTCGATCGGGTCGGCCGAGGCCGGGGCGACGGGCCAGTCGATCGGGTCCCCCTGGGCGGCTCCGCCCGCGGTGAGCACGGCGGCGCAGACCAGAGCGGCGGTGGCGGCGACGCGGGCGATGTTCCTCATGACGACTCCTCTGTGGCAATTGTTTGATTCTTCTTGGCAACTCTTCTGCCAAGAAGCTTGGCAACGCCCGCTCGGGACTCGCTCGGAAATCACTGGAGACGCAGTGGAGGAACTCCCGGGAACCGCCCCGACCTGCACGGAGAACCGCGAAAGGGCGACGGGGCGGATCGTTGCCGGGAATTGCCCGGGGGGAGGAACTAGAGCCTCGCCGGAGCGGCCGCATCCCCGCATTGCCAAAACTGCCAACCACTGGGCAATGTATTGCCAAGCCTATTGGCAATACATTGCTGGGGGAGGGTCGTTGACGTCCGGCGGCCCCGACAGCGGGGGGAGGCCCCTGAAATGAACGCGCCGACGCACCACGGGCAACGAACGGCCCACCTGAACACCGCCGGCACCGGCCGGATGCCCGACGCCGTGCACGCCGTACTCGCCCGCTGCACCGCCCTCGACGACCGCTACGGGCCGGCCGCACTGCGCGAAAGGCCCGGCGGCAGGACGCACCCGGGCCTGCACGCACGCCTCGCCGCCCTGCTCGGCGTCCGCTCCGGCCGCACCGTCCTGACCACCGGCGCCGCACAGGCCTTCGAGGCATTCGCGCGCACCACCGTCCTGGGCCCCCGCGACCGGATCTGGACCACACCCCACGAGGGCATCGCCAACCTGACCGCCCTGCACGCCCTGCGCGAGCGCACCCGCTGCCGACTGGAGGTCGTCCCGCTGCGCCCGGACGGGGACCTCGACCTGGACTGGATGCGCACCCACCTCGACGAGGACGTCGCCCTGGTCTCCGCCGTCCACCTCTCCGCGGCCTGCGGAACCGTCAACCCCGTCGAGGACATCGGCCGGCTGCTGGCCCCCCACCGGGCCCGCTACACCCTCGACGCCTCCCACTCCGTCGGCCTGCTCCCCGTCGACGCCGCGCGCATCGGCTGCCAGCTGCTCACCGCGGACGGCTGGAGGTTCCTGCGCGGCCCGCAGGACATCGGATTCGCCCACCTCGCCCCCGACCCCCGGACCGACCCCCGGACCGACCCGCACGACGACCCGCACGACGACCCGCACGGCGGCCCGCACGGCGGCCCGTACGGCGGCCCGGCGGAGGGCCTGGCGGAGGGAGCCGTGCGGGCCCCCGCCCCGGCCGCCGTCGCCGCGCTGGGCGCCGCCCTCGACCACCACACGGCCGCCGCCCGCCGCCCGCACCAGGACCTCCTGCCCCTGCTGCGCGCCGCCGTGCGCGACACCCCGGGCATGGAACTGCTCGCCGCGGGCCGCCGGCAGGCCGGCGTCCTGGCCTTCCGGCACGCCGAGATCCCCGCCGCGGCCATCCGCCGCGGCCTGGCCCGCCGCGGGGTCGTCCTGGCGAAGACCGTCGCGCACGAGCACCCCCTGCACCCGGCCGGCCGCATCACCGCTCCCGCACTGCGCGCCTGCGTCCACCACGACAACACCCCCCAGGACATCGACCGGCTGCGCCGGGCCCTCACCGAGGTCCTGCGGGAGGAACACGCCGCCGCCGTCCCCGTCCCCGCCCGCGCCGCGCTCGCCGCCGCCGGACCGGCCACGGCGGCCGATCCCGGGCCGCCGCCGTCCCCGTACCGCACCGCCCGCCCCGCCCGCCGCCGCGGCCACCTCACGCTGCACCGGGCGAACTGAAACCCGCCACCGCCTCCTGGAGGAGCCACATGACCATCACCGACGCGCCACCCGTACCGGCCCCCGACCGCACGGCCGAACTCGCCGCCCTCAAGGCCCACGCAGTGGCCGGCCCCGACGAACGGGCCACCGAACGCCAGCACGCCAAGGGCAAACTCACCGCCCGCGAGCGGATCGGCCTGCTCCTGGACGAAGGGTCCTTCCACGAGATCGAAGCCCTGCGCAGGCACCGCGCCACCGGCTTCGGCCTGGAGAACAAGAAGCCCTACACCGACGGCGTGGTCACCGGCTGGGGAACCGTGGACGGGCGCACCGTCTTCGTCTTCGCCCACGACTTCCGCATCTTCGGCGGCGCACTCGGCGAGGCCCACGCCGAGAAGATCCACAAGGTGATGGACCTGGCGCTGGCCGCCGGCGCACCCCTGGTCTCCCTCAACGACGGCGCCGGCGCCCGTATCCAGGAAGGCGTCTCCGCGCTGGCCGGCTACGGCGGCATCTTCCAGCGCAACACCCGCGCCTCCGGCGTCATCCCGCAGATCAGCGTGATGCTCGGCCCCTGCGCCGGCGGCGCCGCCTACTCCCCGGCCCTGACCGACTTCGTGTTCATGGTCCGCGACACCTCGCAGATGTTCATCACCGGCCCCGACGTCGTCCGCGCCGTGACCGGCGAGGAGATCACCCAGAACGGCCTCGGCGGCGCCGACGTCCACGCCACGGTCTCCGGCGTCGCCGCCTTCGCCCACGAGGACGAACCCACCTGCCTGGAGGACGTACGCCACCTCCTGTCGCTGCTGCCCGCCAACAACCGCGAGACACCGCCGCGCGAACCCACCGGCGATCCGGCCGCACGCCGCACCGACGCCCTCGGCACCATCGTCCCCGCCAACCCGCAGCAGGCCTACGACATCCGCAGGGTCATCGAGGAAGTCGTCGACGACGGCGACTACTTCGAGGTCCACCCCGCCTGGGCCACCAACGTCGTGTGCGCGCTCGCCCGGATCGACGGACACGTCACCGCCTTCGTCGCCAACCAGCCCGCCAGCCTCGCCGGGGTCCTCGACATCCACGCCAGCGAAAAAGCCGCCCGCTTCGTACAGTTCTGCGACGCCTTCAACATCCCCCTGGTCACCCTCGTCGACGTCCCCGGCTTCCTGCCCGGCGTCGACCAGGAACACGGCGGCATCATCCGCCACGGCGCCAAACTCCTCTACGCCTACTGCAACGCCACCGTCCCGCGGATCTCCCTGGTCCTGCGCAAGGCCTACGGCGGCGCCTACATCGTCATGGACTCCCGCTCCATCGGCGCCGACCTCGCCCTGGCCTGGCCCACCAACGAGATCGCCGTCATGGGCGCCGAGGGCGCCGCCAACGTCATCTTCCGCCGCGAGATCGCCGCCGCGGCCGACCCCGACGCCATGCGCCGGCAGAAGATCAAGGAGTACACGACCGAGCTCATGCACCCCTACTACGCCGCCGAACGCGGCCTGGTCGACGACGTCATCGACCCGGGGGAGACCCGATCGGTCCTCGCCGGAGCCCTCGCCATGCTCCGCCCCAAGTACGCCGACCTGCCGTCGCGCAAGCACGGCAACCCGCCCGTATGACCGCCCGCGAAGCGGCCGGCCCCGACACGCCGCAGCCGCAGACCTGGCGGATCCACCGCGGCCACCCCGACGAGGACGAGACCGCCGCCGTCCTCGCCGTCCTGACGGCCCTGCTCGCGGGCCGCGCCGCACCCCCCGAACCGGCCCCGCCGCCCACCGTCCCCGCCGCCTGGGACCACCCGCACCCCGCCCGCCCCGCCCGCCCCCGCCGCGCCGGCAGCTGGCGGCCCCACTGAACCCGCCCCCCCACCCGCACCGCCGCCCCCACCGGGTCCGCCGCCCCGACGCCGCCTCCATCCCCCTTCCGCCGCGCCACGAGTTCCCTGCGACACGCTGCACACAGCAGAGGCGAGTGACGGAGGGACGAGCATGACGGTGAAGGCGATGGACAAGGCCCCCGAGCGGCCCGTGGCCCTGGTCACCGGGGCCACCAGCGGCATCGGACTGGCCGTCGCCCGGGACCTGGGCGCCCGCGGGCACCGCGTGTTCGTCTGCGCCCGCACCGAGGTCAAGGTCAAGCAGACCGTCGCCGACCTCCAGGCCGAAGGACTCAGCGTCCAGGGCGCGGCCGCCGACGTACGCGACCGGTCCGCCGTCCGGGACCTGGTCGCCGCGGCCGTCGCCGCCTACGGCGCGCCCGTCAGCATCCTGGTCAACAACGCGGGCCGCAGCGGCGGCGGCGCCACCGCCGGTATCACCGACGAACTGTGGCACGACGTCATCGACACCAACCTCAACAGCGTCTTCCTCCTCACCCGCGAGGTCCTCAACAGCGGCGGACTCGGCGCCGAACCCTGGGGCCGCATCATCAACATCGCCTCCACCGCCGGCAAGCAGGGAGTACTCCTCGGCGCCCCCTACTCCGCCTCCAAACACGCCGTCGTCGGCTTCACCAAGGCCCTGGGCAAGGAACTCGCGCCGACCGGCACCACCGTCAACGCGGTCTGCCCCGGCTACGTGGAGACCCCCATGGCCGCCCGGGTCCGCACCGGCTACGCCCAGGTGTGGGACACCACCGAGGAGTACGTCCAGGAGCAGCTCGAGTCGAAGATCCCCCTCGGCCGCTACTCCACCCCCCAGGAGGTCGCCGGCCTCGTCGGCTACCTGACCACCGACCTGGCCGCATCCATCACCGCCCAGGCCCTCAACGTGTGCGGCGGACTGGGCAACTTCTGACCCACCGCCCACCCCACCCCACCCGGCTCCGCTCCGTCCCGCGCGCGGACCCCGCACACGGCAGGGCCCCCGACGGTCACCCGCCGGGGGCCCTGCCACAGGTGCGCAGGCCGCCTCACAGCACCTTCGGCGACCTCGACACGTCCCAGGCGAGGGCCTGCGGGGCGATCCGGGCGGACCGCCAGGCGGCCAGCGCCGCAGCGTCCACCGGCTCGTCCGACAGCAGGACGTGCCGCAGCGCCGGCAGCACCGTCCCGCGGGCCGCACGGCTCAGCCGTGCGAACCCCGACGGCAGCTGCGTCACCACCGTCACCTCCTCGCGCGCCAGCAGCCGGGCGAACGCCCGGGCGTCGCCCGCCGTGTCCCCGTCCACGACCACCGCACGGCCGCCCGACAGCAGCGGACCCCACATCTCCCGCATGCCCAGATCCAGGCTCAGGGAGTGCAGGCACGTCCACACGTCGTCCACGGTCGCCCCCAGCATCGGGACACAACTGTCCACCCACGACAGCACATCCGCGTGGGCGACGGGCCGGACCGCCAGCGCCCGCCCCGGATCACCGCCCGCCGGCAGCGCCATGAACGCCGTCCCCGGCGGCACTTCGCGGCGCACCGCCAGCGGCGGCCGCACCGCGATGACGAACCCGCCCGTCTTGACCACCGGGATCTCACCGCCCAGCAGCCCGCAGTCCGAGACGACCACCCACACGCCCGCATCGCGCATCAAGAACTCCTGCAGGCCCGCACTGTGCCCCGGCTCCAGCGGCAGCACCGCCGCACCCGCCCGCAGCACACCGACCACCGCGCCCGCCCTCGTGCACGAGCGCCGGGCCCGCACCGCCACGGCCGAACCCGGGCCCGCACGCCCCGACAGCCGCCGCGCGATGTCGTCCGCCAGCCACTCCAGTTCCAGATAGGTCGCCTCCGCCTGCGCGTCCCGGGCGGCGACACGGCCCGGATGGCGGGCGGCCGAAGCCGCGAAACGGATGTCGATGCGGTCCCGGCGCGCCGGCCGCCCGCCGGACGGATCGAGCCCGACCCGTCCGAGCAGACCGGCCAGATCGGCGGACAACCGGTCGAGCTCCGGATGATCCGGAGTGGCGTTCATGCGGCCTCCCAGCAGCGGGGTCGAATCAACACGGCAGATGCTGCCCGCCGCGACATGAGAACCGCTCGACTCCCGCCGCACACCACCGGCCGGCCCACCCCGCCCAGGACCCCGCCCAGGACCCCCCGAGGACCGCTCGAGACATGCTCGAAGAAGCCTCCACAACACGTCCAGAACCACTCGGGACGCCCTGGCCCGCCCCCCGCCCGCATGCCTACGATTCTCGCGCTCATGCCGAAGCCGCCCGCTCACCGTCGCGCCCCGGGCCACCACCCGTAGACGCACGCATATGGAACTGAGCTTTGCGGCTATGGCCCGTCTCGCGAGACTGGACTTGACTGTACTCATGACTCAGAACGCGCAGAACACGCAGATCACCCTCGTCATCGGCGGTCACGGCAAGACCGGCCGACGCGTCGCCGAGAAGCTCACCGCCCAGGGCCGCCAGGTCCGCATCGGCTCCCGCAGCGGAACCCCCGCCTTCGACTGGCACGAGCCCGCCACCTGGGTACCGGCGCTCGAAGGCGTCGACCGCGTTTACGTGACCTACTACCCCGACCTCGCCTTCCCCGGCGCCGCCGAACAGGTCGCCGAATTCTCCAAGGTCGCCGTCGCCCACGGCGCCCGCCGCCTGGTGCTCCTGTCCGGCCGCGGCGAGGAGGCCGCGGAGGTCAGCGAGAACAACCTCAAGGCCTCCGGCGCCGACTGGACCATCGTCCGCTCGAGCTGGTTCAACCAGAACTTCAACGAGAGCTTCTTCCTGGAGCCCGTCCTGGCCGGCGAGATCGCCCTGCCGACCGGCGACGCCGTCGAGGCCTTCGTCGACGCCGACGACATCGCCGACGTCGTCGTCGCCGCCCTGACCGACGACAAGCACATCGGCAAGACCTACGAACTGTCCGGCCCGCGCCTGCTCAGCTACAGCGACGTCGCCGCCGAACTCTCCAAGGCCACCGGCCGCGACATCAAGTACATCTCCGTCACCAACGAGGAGTACCGCGCCGTCCTGCGCGAGAACAACCTCCCCGAGGAGTTCGCCGACCTCTTCACCATGATCCTCGACGGCCGCAACGCCCACCTCGTGCACGGCGTCGAAGAAGCCCTCGGCCGCAAGCCCAAGGACTTCGCCGACTTCGCCCGCGAAGCCGCGGCCACCGGAGTCTGGAACGTCTGACCCCACCCGCCGCGCACCGCTCACCACCGGCTCCATCCCTTTCGCTCCTTGACCGGGCGGCGACTCTGGTACGGCCGCCGCCCGGTACTCGGGGCACAGGAGGTTCCCATGCCCACGCCCCGGACGTACTCCAGCGAACACGGACTCGACACCCTCCCCCCGTACTTCCACGGATTCGCCCTGATGCACATCGCCATGCGACGCGACGCAGCCCGCCTGCGCGCCGCCGCCCCGGCGTGGAACGGCGCCGGAACCCACTGGTGGCAGCAGCTGCGCGAGACCATCGAATGGCACCACACCAGCGAGGACGACGTCCTGTGGCCCGGACTGCGCCGCCGCGACGCCGACTTCGACGCCCAGGCCCGCGAACTCCACGAGGACCACGAGGAACTCGACGCCGCCATGACCGCCGTCGCCACCGCCGTCGCCCACCGCGGCGACGGCCTCGTCCGCGCCGCCCGGACCTTCGAAGGCGTCCTGCGCGACCACCTCCGCGACGAGGAACGCATCGTCTTCCCCGTCTTCGAACGCCTCGGCGAACGCGCCTACCTGGCCGAGGAACGCAAAGTCGTCTCCAGCGCACCCCTGCGCGTCATGACCCACCTCCAGCCCTGGATGTTCGACGGCGCCCCCCACCGCTCCGTCGCCCACGTCGCCGCGACCATCCCGCCACCGGTCCGCCTGATCGGCTCCACACTCCTGCACCGCCGCTACACCCGCACCCTGAAGGGGATCCTGAAGTGACCGGCACGACCACACAATCCGTGACCCTGGTGGCCGCGACGGTGGGCACCGGCCTGATGGCCGGCCTCTACTTCGCCTTCGACATCTCGGTGATGCCCGGCCTCGGCCGCGGCGACGACCAGACGTACGTCACCGCCATGCGCAACATCAACGACGCCATCGACAACGGCCTGTTCGGCCTGCTCTTCCTCGGCGCGTTCCTCGCCACCGGCATCGCCGCCACCCAGCAGCAGCGCGGCGGCCGCCCCGACGCCGCCCGCTGGGGCTGGCTCGCCTTCGCCCTCTACGGACTGTCACTGGCCGTCACCGCCCTCGTCAACATCCCCCTCAACAACCAGCTCGCACGCACCGGCGCCGACGCCGCGGCCGCCCGCACCCGCTTCGGCGGCCGCTGGACCACAGGCAACCTCGTGCGCACCGTGGCCTGCACGGCGGCCCTCGCCGCCCTGGGCCGCGCACTGACCCTGCACGGCCGCGCCTCGGCCGCCTAGAACCCGCCCACCACCCCACCACCCCGCCACCGGCCCGCCCCCCCACCCCGCGAACGGCGCCCGCTCTCTTTCCGTCCCCCGCGGGAGAGCGGGCGCTTCGCCACGCCGTCCGAGAGGATGAGGACATGGACACGCTCACCGGCCTGCTGGAAGGCCCCAAAGCCCGCGGAGCCTTCCTCCTCAAATCCGTCCTCAACCCGCCCTGGTCCCTGCGCGTCGAGGACCGGGCCCCCCTCTCCGTCGTCACCATGGTCCACGGCGACGCCTGGCTCCTGCCCGACCACGCCACCCCCGTCCTGATCCGCCCCGGAGACGTCGCCGTCGTACGCGGCCCCGACCCGTACACCGTCGCCGACGCCCCCGACACCCCCGTCCAGATCACCGTCGGCCCCGAACAGCGGTGCAACACCCAGGAGGGCGAGGACGTCACCGACACCATGGCCCTGGGCGTACGCACCTGGGGCGAGGCCTTCCAGGACGACGGCTCCGCCATCATGCTCAGCGGCACCTACCAGGCACCCAGCGAGATCGGCCGCCGCCTGCTGACCGCCCTGCCCACCATCCTCGTCCGCCCCGCCGAAGCCGCCGACAACACCCTGGTCACCCTGCTCACCTCGGAAATCTCCAAGGACGAACCCGGCCAGGAAATCGTCCTGGACCGCCTCCTGGACCTGCTGCTCATCGGCGTCCTGCGGACCTGGCTGGCCGCCCCCGGCAGCGGCGCCCCCGCCTGGTACCGCGCACAGAGCGACCCCGTCGTCGGCCCCGCACTGCGGCTGCTCCACGAGAACCCCTTCCACGGCTGGACCGTGGAGGAACTCGCCCTCAAGGTCGGCGTCTCGCGGGCCTCCCTGGCCCGCCGGTTCACCGACGTCGTCGGCGAGCCCCCGGTGGCCTACCTGACCGGCTGGCGCCTCGCCCTCGCCGCCGACCTGCTGCGCGAACCGGACGCCACCGTCACGAACGTCGCCCGCCGCGTCGGCTACAGCTCGGCCTTCGCCCTCTCCACCGCCTTCAAAAGGGTCCGCGGCATCAGCCCCCAGGAATTCCGCAACGGCGCCGCCCACACCAGCGCACCCCGCCCCGCACACCCCGCCCGCACCGTCGTACTCGCCCCCTGAACAACAACCCGCCGCTCAGGCCCGGCCCGATCCGAAAGACACGGCCCGGGCGGCCGGCACGAGCGCCGGCACCCCCCGCGCCACCGCCGTCAGCACCAGACCCCGCCCGGCCAGCCAGCGACCCTCGTACACCGGGTCCACCGGCGACGGCACCGGCGGCCGCAGCACGGCCGTGAACGTACCCGCGGGGGACAGGACCAGGCTCGCGTCCCGGAAACCCAGCCAGATCCCGGCCGCCGGATACCAGGCCTTGTACGCCGCCTCCTTCGCGGAGAACAACACGCGCTCCCACGGCACCGAGGCATCGGCGGCGGCCAGAGCGGCCAGATGGGCGCGCTCGCCGGGCGAGGTGATCAGCCCGAGCACCCCCGGCGGGAGCGGACCTGCCGGCTCCGCATCGATGCCCAGAGCCGCCACCACCCCCGCCGGCGCGGCCACCGCCCCCCGGTACCCCTCGCAGTGGGTGATGCTCCCGACCACACCGGACGGCCACTGCGGGGCCCCGCCCGGGCCCGGCAGCAGGGCCACCGGCCGCACCCCGAGGCCGGCCAGAGCCCGCCGGGCACACGCCCGCGCGGTCGCGAACTGAAGCCGCCGCCGCTCCCGGCGGCCTTCCATCAACGCCGCCTCGGCCGGGAAAAGCGGAGCGGGCGCCGCGTCGTCGAAGGCTTCCGAAGACGTGACGCCCGAAGGCAGGAGTTCCTCGATCATCGCGAGGCGAGCTCCATCGCCGCGGACACCGCCAGCAGCGGCCGCTCCAGCGGCAGCATGTGCCCCGCGTCCGGGACCCGTTCGAAACGGGCGCCCGGAATCACCTCGGCCAGGGTCCGCGCCAGCTCGATGTCGATCACCTTGTCGGCCTCCCCGTGCAGGACCACCGCCGCCACCGTGACACCCTTCAGCGCCTCACGGACGTCCCAGCCGCGGGTACAGCGGAAGAACTCCGCCCGCACCCGGGGCACCGCCGCCGCGAACAGCTGCCGGTTCACCTCCCGCACCACCGGATCCACGTCCCTGCCCATGGTGGAACCGAGCAGCCTGCGGCCCAGCCACGGCCGGCGCAGCGCCGCGGAGAAGACGGGACTGCCCATCATCTTCACCTCGCTGTCCGGGGTGTCCTGCCCGTGCCCCGCCGTGCCCAGCAGCACCAGCCCGCGCAGCCGGCCCGCCGACGGCGACGTCGCCGCGTACGAGAGCGCCGCGAACCCGCCGCCCGAATGCCCCACGACCACCGCCTCCCGCGCGTCCGTCTCACCCAGGACCGCCGCCAGGTCCGCGGCCAGCCGCTCCACCGAGACCGGCGTGCGGCCCAGCGTGGACGCACCGTGCCCGCGCTGGTCGTAGGACACCACCCGGTGCCCGGCCCGGATCAGCCGGTCCGCGACCGTGCCCCACACCCGGCGGGTGTGCGCCCAGCCGTGCACCAGGACCACGTCCGCACCCGCCGGCGCGCCAGCCAGCGGGGCCAGCACGGTGACCTCCAGAGCCGCCCCGTCGTCGGTACGGACCGTCAGCTCACGCGAGCGATGCGCCGCCACGCTCACCGCGGCACCGCCGACAGCTGCCGGTCCAGGGACTCGAACGCGGCGAGCGTGCCCCTGGAATGCTCCACGCCCAGGTCCGCGACCTTCGCCAACACCTTCAGCCAGCCGTGCGGACTGCCGGTGAAGTGCATGGAGATACGGGTACGGCCGTCCGCCAGCGGCTCCAGGCGGAAGCTGCTCGGACCCCGGAAGACCCCGTCCACGTACTCGATGTCCAGCCGGCGCCCCCGCTCCACCGCCACCGTGCGCGAGGTGAAGCGCAGCTTCAGCCCGCCGTTGTCGGAGCCCTTGGTGTGCACCGTCACGCCCACCATGCCACCGACCTCGTCCGGGGCGCCGGAGACCGCCGTGAACGTATTGGCCGGCACCCACCACTTGCGGGCCCCGCGGAACTCCGCGACGAGCGCCTCCCAGACGGCATCCGCCGGGGCGTCGATCACCGCCTCGTCGATCAGGTCGTACGTCGTCATGCCGAAGCCTCCACTGCATACGGGAAAACAAGGAAGCGGGGGGGGCGGGGTCCCTCTCCCCGCCCCCGCCGCCGGGACTTCACGACCGGTCGGGCTCCCGCTGTCAGGCGAAGAAGCCCTGACCGGGGGTGAAGATGTTCTGGGGGTCGAACTTGTTCTTCGCGTTCACGAAACCGGTCCACCGGTTGCCGAAGTGCTTCTTCCAGTCGGCATTCGACATCGGGATCGAACCCACCAGGTAGCGCTTGGCCCCCAGCTCCACCGCGATGTCGTACAGACGCCGGTTCTGGTCGATCATCGCCTGGATGCCCGGCTCACCCGGGTTGGGGAACCGCAGCAGGTCGAACAGGTAGACCACCGACTCGTTGGGCATCATCGCCAGCGGACGCTTGATCTTCGAGGTGAAGAACGGATAGAAGAGCAGGAACCCGCCGCCCAGCGAGTTCGCGTCCAGCTCCTGCTCCACCCGCTTCATGAACTGCTTGGTCTTCGACGCCGGCAGGAACATGCTCAGCCACGGCTTGGGCGTGTACCAGTGACCGCCCTCCTTCAGCACCGCCTCGTACGCATCGAGCCGGAACATGTAGTCCCGGAACGCCACGTCCTCGATGACCGCGTCCGCCCGCACGTCCTGCAGACCGCACAGCAGCGCCTCGCGGTTCGGCGGCGTGGTGTTGTAGGTGGCGCCGACCTCCAGCTTGTAGCGCCAGCCGCTGCCGTCCGGCTTCTGCATCATCTCGCCCGCGTGGACCTGGAACCGGCCCTCGGCCAGCACCTTCTCCGAGTCCGCCAGATACGTCTCGACGTTCGCGTAGAACAGGCTGAAGATCACCGACCGCTTCGGCGCCGGGATCAGCTTGACCTTGACCCGGACGATGATGCCGACCTGACCGCCGCCCGACAGCGCCGCGTTGAACAGCTCCGTGCGCTGCGTCGCCGTCGCGGTGACCAGCTTGCCGTCACCGGTGATGATGTCGATCGACTGCACCGTGTCGCACAGCAGACCGTACCGCTGCACGGTGCCACCGATACCGCCGATGCTGATGGTGCCGCCGACGGAGATGTACAGGTAGTCCGGCAGCGCCGGCGGGGTCTTGCCCACCCGCAGGGTCGCGTCCGTCAGCTGACCCCAGGTCACACCGGCCTCGACCACCGCGTGGTCGGCGCCGATCGACAGGATCTTCGACATCCCCTTGGCATCGATGGAGATACCGCCCGGCACACGCGCCTGCCCGTACACCGAGTGCGACTCGATGTCGTCGCCGGTACCGCCCTGACCGTTGACGGCGACCTTGATGTTGTTGGCCCGCGCATAATTGACGATCTTGACGATGTCGTCCACGCCGCCCGGCCGCAGCACGGCCCACGGCTTGCTCGGGGCGCCGTCGAAGAGGTGACCGAAGTCGTTGGCGAAGGCGTCGACCACGCCCGGGGTCGTCTCCAGGGTCCCGACCAGCCCCGGCACCGGGACGACATCGGAGCTCCCGGCCGCCTCGGCGGCCGTCGCCCAGGTCTGGGACACCGTGTTCCAGCCGACGACCGCGACGGCCGTGGTCGCGATCCCGCCCAGGACCCGGCGACGGGACGGCTCGGCGGCGGTGCCCGCGGCAGTTCTGTGGGTGCTGCTCATCTTCGTACGTCTCCTACTGGTGAGGTACCGGCTTGGTGCTGCGTACCTGGGAAGCGAGCTGGTACTCGCTCAGGTCGAGGCGCTTGGTGCCCCGGCGGAAGCGCCAGGTGTACGTCGGGAAGATCGAGGTGTTGCGGCCGTTCGCGTCGAGGTACCAGCTCCTGCAGCCGCCCGACATCCAGACCGTGCCCTCCAGGTGCTCGTCCAGCCTGCGGTTGTAGGCGTCCTGAGCCTCCTGACGGACCTCGATACTGGCCAGGCCCCGCTTCTCGACCTGCTTGAGGGAGTCCACGACGTACCGGACCTGCGCCTCGATCATCACGGTCTGCGAGGAGTGACCCAGCGCCGTGTTCGGACCCAGCAGCATGAACAGGTTCGGGAACCCGGCGACGGTCGTGCCGCGGTGCGCGGACATCCCGTCCTTCCACACCTCACGCAGCTGCGCCCCGCCCCGGCCCCAGATCCGGCGCGCCACCGGACGGTCGGTGGCCTGGAAACCGGTACCCAGGATGATGGTGTCGACCTCGCGCTCGACCCCGTCGCTCCCCACGATCGACTTGGCCCGGACCTCCGCGATCCCCTCCGTGACGATCTCCACGTTGGGCTGCTGGATCGCCGGGTACCACGTGTTGGAGAACAGCAGCCGCTTGCACGCCACCAGGTAGTCGGGCGTGAGCCGCTTGCGCAGCGCCTCGTCCGCCACCGACTTCTCCAGGTGGTCGCTCGCCATCTTCTGGACCTTCTCGGCGAGCTTGGGCCGCTTCCAGAAGAACGCCAGGATCTCCCGGCCCCACATGTTGAAGCCCCGCCGGAACTGCTGGTAGCCGGGCAGCGAACGCAGCATCGCGGTGTGCCGCGCACTGTTGACCTTGTCCGGCTTCGGGCCGATCCACGCGGGCGTGCGCTGGTAGAGGTCCAGGTGCCCGACCTCGGGCTGGATCGCCGGGACGAACTGGATCGCGGAGGCACCCGTACCGATGACGGCCACCCGGCGGCCGGCCAGGTCGTGGTCGTGGTCCCAGTTCGAGGAGTGGAAGACCTTCCCCTCGAAGTCCGCCAGACCCTTGATGTCCGGCACCGCCGCCTCACTGAGGTAGCCGGTACCGGTCACCAGGAACTGCGCGGTGTACTGCCCCTGAGAGGTCTCGATCCTCCAGTGCCGCTCGCCCTCGTCCCAGCGGGCGGCCTCCAGCTCGTGCCCGAACCGGATGTGCGGGCGGACACCGAAACGGTCCGCCGTCTCCCGCAGGTAGGCGTACAGCTCGTCCCGCGAGGCGAACGTCGACTTCCAGTTCGGGTTCCGGGCGAAGGAGAACGAGTAGAGGTGGGACATGACGTCGCACGCACAACCCGGATAGCTGTTGTCGCGCCAGGTGCCGCCGACCTCGTCGGCCCGCTCGAACACCAGGAAATCGTCGATGCCCGACTGCAGCAGCCGGATGGCGGTGCCCAGGCCCGAGAAGCCGGTGCCGATGACCGCGACCCGCAGATGCCGGGTCGGGCCGCCGCCGCCGGGACGCCCCTCGGTGCCCGTACGTGCCCCGCCGTCCTTGGCCGGCTCGAGAATGCTCGTCACGTCAACCTCCTTAACGGCGCGTGATGGTGACGCGGAAGTTGTTGAAGAACTTGTCCTCGAGCGTGTACGCGAAGATGTCGAGGTAGCGCTCGAAGCGCGAGACGACCTCCTCGCCCTCCATGGCCACGGCCTCGTCCCGGCGCTCGGCCAGCAGCACCAGCCAGGCACGGCAGGCCATCGCGAAGGACTCGCGCTCGTTGACGATCTCGTCGATCTCGAAGAGACCCTCCGCGGCGGCGGACAGCTCGCTCAGGTGCGGGATGTGGCAGCCCTCGAACTCCGAGCGCTGCAGGAACTTCAGGTCGTCCAGCAGCGCCCGGTTCATCGGCAGCGCCTCGGCGGTCATGGTGTGCAGCACGAACTTCGCACCCGGGTTCAGGGCGTTCGCGACCTGCTGGAAGAAGTACCGGTAGCGCTTGGTGCGCTCCTTCGGCGGCAGGTTCGAGGAGACGAAGTGCTCCAGCGCGTTGATGCAGAACGCGGCGTCGTACTTCTCGCTGTCGTCCGCGACCTTGTAGTCGGCCCAGCTCTGCACCAGCGTGGTGATCCGCGGGTTGTCCAGGCCGGCGATGAACGCCTCCTGCGTACGCGACAGGGTCAGACCGACGGCCTGCTCCGCACCGTGCACCGTCGTCAGGCGGTTGAGCATCGTGCCCCAGCCGCAGCCGATGTCCAGGACGCGCCCGGTCCGGCCGGCGGCGACGCCCGCCAGCTCGGCGAACTTGTCGAGCTTGCGCTCCTGCGCCTCGTCGAGAGTGGCGACCAGGTCCTCGCCGTCTTCCCAGTAGCCGCCGGAGTACATCATCGTGGGGCCCAGCAGGAGCCGGTAGAAATCGTTGCTGACCTCGTAGTGGTGCCTGATCGCATCGACCTCGGGGTCCACCGACTTGGGGGCGACCGTTGTCATCCTGATCCTCTTTCCTGCGTGTCCGGCGGGCCTTGTTTTCCGAATTCGCGTCGAGAAAACCGGATGCCCCGCAAGGTGCGCGCAAGACGGTCCGCACACACGGCCGGCAACCGTGTTGCGTCTTCCTTGCGGGGGCAGGGATTTCATCGCTCTCGAAAACCAGACACGCACTGCCGAGTTGCATTGCCGAGAGAGGACCGACCCCATGTCGCTGCCCACCATCGAAGAACTGGCGAGCCAGCTCGAGGCCGTCTCGGGTGCCGCGGAGGTCAGCCCCGACGCCCCGCTCCAGCACATCGCGGACGTCGACTCGCTGGACCTGATGGAGTGGCTGTACGGCTTCCAGAACCAGTACCCGCACATTCCGGCCGACGAGTCGCTCTTCGCCGACCTCGACGACACGACCACCCTGCGTGACGTGTACGCCAAGATCGTCGATCTCGTCCCGGCTCAGGCGTAGCGAGGGGTGACGTGACCGGCTTCGACATCACCGGGTGGGGCATGTCCGTACCCGAACGCATCGTCACCAGTGCCGAACTCGCGACCCGTTTCGGCGTCGACGAGCACTGGGTCGTCAGCCGCTGCGGCATCCGTGAGCGGCGGGCGGTCGACCCGGGGCAGACCACCGCCTCCCTGGCCGTCGAGGCCGGCCGGCGCGCGCTGGACAAGGCGGGCCTGACCGGCGCCGACATCGCCCACCTCATCGTCGCGACCGCCACGCCCGAGCAGCCGTCCCCGGCGACCTCCGCGTTCGTCCACCACGAACTGGACATCGCCGGCAGCGCGCACGACGTCAACTCCGAGTGCGCGGGCTTCGTCTACGGGCTCGTGTCCGCCATGGCACTGATCGCCATCGACCCCCGGCCGATCCTCCTGATCGGCTCCGACACCCACACCCTGACGGCCAACCCGGCCGACCGGGACCTGTCCATCCTCGTCGGCGACGGCGCGGGCGCCATCGTCCTGCAGCCCGGCCCGGAGAACCGCGTCAAGGCGTGGAACCTGGGCGCCGACGGGGCCTGCACCGGCTCGCTCAAGGTCCTCGCCGGCGGCAGCCGCATGCCCACCACCCAGGAGACCCTGGACGCGGGCCTGCACTACGCACAGATCAACGGCAACGAGATCTACCTCAACGCCGTCCGCTACACCGTCCGCACCGTCCGCGAGACGCTGGAGAGCGCCAAGGTGGACGCCGCGGACATCGACCACGTCGTACCCCACCAGGCCAACATCCGGATCATCAACTCGATCCTCTCGCACACCGGCCTGCGCCCCGAGGCCCTGATCACCAACCTCCAGAAGTACGGCAACACCGCCTCGGCGTCGATCCCGATCGCACTGACCGAGGCCCTGGAGGAGGGCCGGATCAAGACCGGGGACAAGGTCCTGCTGGCCGGCTTCGGAGCCGGAATGACCTGGGGTTCGATCCTGATGGAGTGGGGCGGTGTCGCGGCATGAGCAAGAACGGTGCGGGTGTGCGGCCCGAATCCCCGGTCGCGCTCGTGACCGGCGCCTCGGGCGGCCTCGGCCAGGCCCTGGCGCTGGAACTGGACGCGCTGGGCTGCCGGGTCGCCGTCCACTACAACAGCTCCCGGCAGGGAGCCGAGGCGGTCCGGGAGAAGCTGACCAACCCGTCGGCCCTGGTCACCGGTGACGTCGGCTCGTGGGAGGCCACCCAGGCCCTCTACGCGCAGATATCGGCCGAACTCGGCCCGGTGGACGTCCTCGTCAACAACGGGGCCATCCGCAAGGACAGCCTGATGGCCATGCAGAACCCGGCCGACTGGGCCCAGGTCATCCAGACCAACCTGATCGGCTCCTTCCACACCGCCCGGGCCTCGGTGCCGCACATGCTGCGCCGGAGGTGGGGCCGGGTGATCAACATCGTGTCACCGTCGGGCATCATCGCCACCGCCGGCCAGACCGCCTACTCGGCCTCCAAGGCCGGACTCATCGGCTTCACCCGCACCCTCGCCTCGGAGTGCGGCCGCCGCGGGGTGACGGTGAACGCGCTGTCACCCGGCTTCATGATCACCGGCATGACCAACACCCTGCCCGACCGGGTCATCGAGGGCATGGAGGACAAGGCCCCCATCCCGCGGTTCGTCACCGTCGAGGAGGTCGCCCGCAGCGTCGGCCTCTTCCTCGACCAGGACTGCATGACGGGCCAGGTCATCAGCATCGACAGCGGCGTGTCCATCACCTGATCCCCCCGCCGCACCCCCCGGCCCCGGCCTCCTCCCCCCCAGGGGAGGCCGGGGCCGCCCGCCGTCCCCCGACCGGCCCGCACCCGCACGGACCCCCGCACCCGCACCCGTACGCGTACGGGCGCACCGGCATCGCGGGGGTCCGTACGGGTGCGGGCAGACGCAGCCGCCGCCGCGCATCAGCGCGACGGCGGCTTCCCCGCGCCCGGATCAGGCGGCGGGGGAGGACGACATCCGGTGCGTGACACAGCCGTGGTCGGCCAGCGAGCACGGACGCGGCACCGGCATCCGGTGATCCACCTCGAACACCCCCATCAGCACCGGGTCCAGACACGTCGGCTGACGCACCGCCGGCCGCGGCTCGGGCGTACGCAACAGCTCCAGGTACGCCGCCTCCGTCTCGGGCGCCGGGTCGATCCCCAGCTCCTCCGCCAGCACCTCCCGCAACTGCTGATAACTGCGCAGCGCCTCCGCCCGGTTACCGGCCCGGGTATGAGCCGCCATCCGGCACCGGTACGCACTCTCCCGAAACGGAGCCCGCCGCACGGCCTCCTCCGCGTACCGCAGCGCATGGTGCTCGTCGCCCAGCGCCGAGGACGACAGACTCGCCGTCTCCAGCGCCTTCAGCCGCAGCTCCTCCAGCTGCTCACGCATCGCATTGACCCACTCGCCCTCGTGCGAGGGCAGGAACGAGCCGCGCAGGTTCGACACCGCGCCGGCCGCCAGTTGCTGGGCCACCGCGTACGCCCCCTCGGCGTACGCCTCCGCGGCCTCGGCCAGCGCGGTCTCCGCGACCTCCACGTCCACGGCCGCGTCGTGCGGCACCCGCAGGAGGTAGCGGCCGCCCTGCGAGACCAGGGGAGTGGCCCCCGGCCCGTCCTGCGGCGTCGTGACGAACGTACGCACCCGGCTCACCAGGCTGCGCAGGGCCGACGCCCAGGTGTCCGGCAGGCCCTCGGGCCATACGGTCTCGGCCAGTTGATCACGGTCCGTACCGCCCGCCCGCTCCAGGAGCAGCCGGGCGAACGCGACCTGCGCCTGTGCGCTCGAGAGGTGTTGAGGCGGTGCTCCGTCCGGCTCGATCGTGACAAGACCTATGAGTCTGATCAGCACTATGCACACTCCGAAACGGTCGGCTTCCGGCCGTGTCCCCCAAGTCCGTGCGATTCAGAGGATACCGGCGGGCCTTCTCGGCATGTCAACAGCGGCCGATGAACATTCCCATCCGAATAAAACCCGAGGTACGGGCAATCCCTTTCGCTTTTCGAGCACCGCTGCGGTCCGGGTGCAGTACCGCTGCAGTCCCGCTGCAGCCATCCTCTTGCGCTGCTATTGCGCCCCCCGAGTCTTAATGGAATTCCACTAGAGCCCGGCCGGAGAAACGGCGGGGCATCGATGGAGTTCCGGGTCCGCCGGACGATCGCGACGAGGAGAAGCACGTGAACGCATCCGCTGCCTGGGACCGCCTCGAGCCGAAGCTGGCCTACTTCCGCGACCGGGTCCGCTCCCTGGAGTACGAACCCAACCGCAAGAACAGCTTCGTCGCCTACACGGCCGAGCGGGACTCCGCGTACGCGGACCAGGACGGCCGGCGCCTGCTGATGATGTCCGGCTACTCCTACCTCGGACTCGCCGGCGACGAGCGGGTCGTCTCCGCCGCCAAGGCCGCCGTCGACCGCTACGGCACCGGCAACCACGGCGTACGCGCCCTGGCCGGCACCACCCCCCTGCACGAGGAACTGGAGGCCGAGGTCGCCAAGGTCGCCGGCCGCGAGCGGGCCCTGGTCTTCGGCTCCGGCTACGCCGCCAACGTCGGCACCGTCGGCGCCATCGTCGGCCCCGGCGACACCGTCTTCATCGACAAGTACGACCACGCCAGCATCGTCGACGGCTGCAAGCTCTCCGGCGCCACCGTCACCCGCTTCCGCCACAACGACGTCACCCACCTGGAGCGCCGCCTCGCCGCCGCCCCCGACACCGGCGTCCGCCTGGTCATCGTCGACAGCGTCTACTCCATGGACGGCGACATCGCCCCCCTGGTCGACCTGCGCAAGGTCTGCGACGCCCACAACGCCCTCCTGATGGTCGACGAGGCCCACGCGCTCGGCGTCATCGGCGCCACCGGCAAGGGCATCGAGGAGCACTTCCACTACGAGGCGAAGGTCGACATCAAGCTCGGCACCCTCTCCAAGGCCATCCCCTCCATGGGCGGCTGGGTCGCCGGCTCCGCCGAACTCGTCCACCACCTGCGCTACGCCGCCCGCCCCTTCCTCTTCTCCGCCGCCCTCGGCGGAGCACAGACCGGCGCCGCCCTGGAATCCCTGCGGATCATGCAGCGCGAGCCGCAGCGGGTGGAGTTCATCCAGCGCGAGTCCGCACGCTTCCGCAGCATCCTCAACCAGGCCGGCATCAGCACCGTCGACAGCGAGACCGCCGTCGTCCCGGTCATCGCCGGCTCCGACGAGTCCGCCTACGACCTCGCGACCGCCTACCGCAAGAACGGCGCGATCGGCCTCCCCGTGGTCACCCCGGCCGTCCCCAACGACCTGGCCCGGCTGCGCATCGCCATCACCGCCGCCCACACCACCTCCGACATCGACTTCGCCGCCGATGCCCTCATCACCTCGGCCCGCGAGTGCCGCATCATCTGAGCGCCCCACCGCGGCCCCCCGCACCGCCCGACCGGCCCACCCCTCCATACGACTTCGTCCGCCTCAGGGAGCAGACATGCCTTCACCGTCCAGGGGCAGTACGGCGCAACCGCCCGTAGCCATCACCGGCATGGGCGTGGTCACCCCCGGCGGGTGCACCCCGGACGAGCTGTGGCACACGCTGCGCGCCGGCCGCTCCACCGCCGCCCACCTCACCCACATCGACCTCAGCCGCCACCGCGTACGCATCGGCTGCCGGGTCCGCGGCCTGGAAGGCCTCGCCGGGCTCGTCCCGGCCAAGGAAGCCCGCCGGATGGACCCCTTCGCCCACTACGGCACCGCCGCGGCCCTCGCCGCCCACCGCGACGCCGGATCGCCCACCGCCGACGCCGGCCGCACCGCCATCGTCGTCGGCAACGCCGTCGGCGGCCGCGCCACCAGCGACCTGGAGTCCGCCCACTTCACCGAAGGCGGCCCCGCCCGGGTCAACCCGCTGATGCCGCTGATGACGATGCCGAACGCGGCCGCCGCCCAGATCGCCATCCGCCTCGGCTGGACCGGACCGGCCCTGACCGTCGCCAACACCTGCGCCAGCGGCGCCGACGCCATCGGCCACGCCCTGATGCTCCTGCAGACCGGCCGCGCCGACCTGGTCATCGCCGGCGGCACCGAACACACCCTCACCCCCGTCACCCTGGCCGGCTTCGGCAACCTCAGCGCGGTCTCCTTCCGCAACGACGACCCCGAGCACGCCTCGCGCCCCTTCGACAAGGACCGCGACGGTTTCGTGATGGGGGAGGGAGCCGGATTCGTCGTCCTGGAACGGCTGGACGACGCGCAGGCCCGCGGCGCGAAGACCTACGGCCTCGTCGCCGGATACGCCGCCACCGCCGACGCCCACCACCTCGCGATGCCGCTGCCCGACGGCTCGGGAGCCGCCGCCGCCATGGCCGCAGCCATCGCCGACGCCGGCCTCGACCCCGCCGACATCGTCCACGTCAACGCGCACGGCACCTCCACCCCGTACAACGACCGGTCCGAGGCGGCCGCCCTCACCAAGGTCTTCGGCACCGCCCAGCCGCCCGTCACCGCACCCAAGTCGGTCATCGGCCACCTCATCGGCGCCGCCGGCGCCGTCGAACTCATCGCCACCGTGCAGGCCATGCGCCACTGCGAGGTGCCGCCCACCGCCAACCACCACGAGCAGGAGCCAGGAATGGACATCGACGTCGTCCACGGCGCACCCCGCGCCGTGCGCCCGGGACCCGCGATCACGAACTCCTTCGGGTTCGGCGGCCACAACTCCTCCGTGGTGGTGACGCCGGTATGACCACCCTCTCCCTCCCCGCCCCGGTCCGCACGCTCACCGTCACCGAACCCGAGATCACCGACTACCGGGGCGCCGCCCGCCGCGGCCTGCCCACCGCCCGCCCCGGCCAGGCCTCGCCCGTCCACACCTTCGTCCTCGCCCACACCGTCGCCGAACAGACCGTCGCCGCGCTGACCGCCGCCGAGCCGGGCCCCGTCTCCGTGGTCCACCTCGGCCAGGACATCCGCACCCTGCGCCCGGTCCGCCCCGGCGAGCAGGTCACCGTCACCCTGGACGTGCTCGGCATCCGCAGGGAACCCCGCGGCGCCCGCATCGCCCTGCGGGTCCGCCTGACCGGCGAGGACGGCCCCGAGCCCTTCGCGGAACTGGTCATCTCCGCCCTGCTGGTCGGCGCGACACTCCTCGAACCGTTCGGCGACATCGCCGGCGGCCCCGCCGCCCCCGCCCCGCTGGGGGCCGGCGAACCGCAGAGCGCGGTCCACGCCCTGACCACCGACTGGATCACCACCTACGCGCACGCCTCCGGCGACCTCAACCCCATCCACCTCGACGAGGACGCCGCCCGCGCAGCCGGCTTCGACACCGTCATCGCCCACGGCATGAGCGTGGTCGCCCTCGCCGTCGAGGAGGCCACCGACCGCTTCGCCGCCGGCGACTCCGCCCGCGTCCGGGGCCTGGGCTGCCGCTTCTCCGCCCCCGTACCCCCCGGCATCCCGCTGGAGATCACCCTCCAGCCCGACGCCGAGGCCCGCGTCGTCCGCTTCACCTGCAAAACGCCCAAGGGCGCCGCCGTGAAGTCCGGCTGGATCGAGTTCGCCGCCCCCGCACCCGGAGGCCCACGATGAGCGCACCCCGCACCCCCCGCACGGCCGCCGCCGCGGACCGCACCGCCCCCACCGTCGAACTCGGCCTCCTCGGAGGCTTCCTGACCCAGGTCCGCGACCGCCCCCACGCCACCGCGCTCCTCTTCAACGGCCAGGAGACCACCTACCGCGAGCTGTACGAACTCGCCGGCCGCGAACGCGACCGGCTCGCGCTCCTGGACCTCGCCCCGGGCGAACCGGTCGGCATCCTCGCCGACAAGTCACCCGCCGCCCTCGCCCTCGTCCTGGCCTGCCTGCTGGCCCGCCGCCCCCTGCTCCTGCCGTCCCCGGCCCTCGCCGACACCCTCCTGGCCGACCTCTTCGCCCAGGCCGGCTGCGCCCGGGTACTGGCCCCCGGGGGGGAGCCCGCCCGCGTCGCCCCCAACCCCGAGGTCACCGCCCGGCCGCTGCCGGCCGCCGAGGCCGCCGAGGTGGCCCTCATGCTCACCACCTCCGGATCCACCAGCCTCCCCAAGATCGTCCCGCTCGGCCTGGACGCCGTCGACCGGTTCACCCGCTGGGCCGGCCGCGCCTTCAAGATCGGGCCCGGCCGCACCGTCCTGAACTACGCCCCCCTCAACTTCGACCTCTGCCTCCTCGACGTGTGGACCACCCTCGCCCGCGGCGGACGCGTGGTCCTCGTCGACCCGGCCCTGGCCGCCCACGGCCGCCACCTGCGCGACCTGGTCCTGCACCACAAGGTCGACATCGTCCAGGCCGTCCCCATGGCCTTCGGACTCCTCCAGGACGCGGCCGCCAAGACCGGCGACACCTTCCCCAACGTCGAACACGTCATGTTCACCGGCGACGCCATCCCCGACCGCACCCTCGCCGCCCTGCCCCAGCTCTTCCCCCACGCCCGCATCCACAACATCTACGGATGCACCGAGACCAACGACAGCTTCCTCCACGAGGTCGACACCGCACCCACCACCGGCCCGCTGACGCCCGTCCCCATCGGCCGCCCGCTGCCCGGCGTACGCGCCCTGATCATCGACCCCGACACCAACACCCCCGTCCAGGGACCCGGCAGCGGAGAACTCTTCGTCTCCACGCCCTTCCAGACCCGCGGCTACCTCGACCGCACCCGCCACACCGACAAGTTCACCGGCCACCCCCTCGGCCTCGACGACCGCCGCTGGTTCCGCACCGGCGACCTCGTACGACGCGACGACGCCGGCACCCTGCACCTGACCGGACGCACCGACTTCCAGGTCAAGGTCCGCGGCGTCGCCGTCAACACCGCCGAGATCGAACGGGTCCTGCAGGAACACCCCGACGTCCTGGAAGCCGGCGTATCCGCCCTGCCCGACCCCATCGCCGGCAAACGCCTCGTCGCCGGCGTCCAGCGCGCCCCCGGCTCCACCCTGACCGGCCTGCAACTGCGCACCCACTGCGCCCGCCACCTGCCCAGGGCCGCCGTACCGCACCAACTCACCGTCACCGAAAACCCGTTGCCCAAGACCGCCACCGGAAAGGTCGACCGCAAGGCACTCGACCGACTCGACCGGCCGGCCCCCACCACCACCGCACCCACGACCGCACCCGTCGCCACACCTCTCGCCGAAGGAATCCCGTCATGAGCAACATCGACACCATCAAGAACTTCGTCATCACCGAGTTCCTCCCCGGCACCGCCGCCGCCGAACTCGCCACCGACCACGACCTGCTCAACGACGGGGTCATCGACAGCCTGGGCGTCCTCAAGCTCATCGCCTGGGTCGAGGACCGCTTCGAGCTCGCCATCGGCGACGCCGACCTGGACCCCAACAACTTCCGCAGCGTCGAGGCGATCGACACCTTCATCACCGAATCCCGCCGCACCGCGGCCGCCTGAGCGGCCCCGCCACCACCACTGACCACGACGCAGACGAGACGGAGACCGACCGTGCACGACGCACTCACCGGCCTGCTGGAACAGGGAGCCCCGGTCGGCCGCGAGACCTGGCGGTCCTGGTGGGACCAGCTCGGCGACGGCGGCCTGGACCAGGCCCAGGTCGTCGCCCTGCTGGCCTCCCTGACCAGCCGGCTCCCCGACCACGAGACCCTGCGCCACCTGCTGGACTCGCTCGCCGAGCGCCGGCCGGCGGCGCAGGCCGGCACCGCCTGGGAAGGCACCGTGAACGTCGTCGGCACCGGCGGCGGCCCCAGGACCTTCAACATCTCCACCGCCTCGGCGTTCGTCGCCGCGGCAGCCGGGGTCAAGGTCGTCAAAACGGGCTCCCGCGCCTACACCAGCTCACTCGGCTCCGTCGACCTGCTGGAGCGGCTCGGTATCCGTCTCACCTCCTCCCGCGCCCAGACCGAGGACACCCTCGCCGCCCACGGGATCGCCTTCGCAGGACCGTTCGTCTACCCGACCCAACTGACCCGGCTGGCACGGACCGTGGCCCCCCACAGCATGAAACCCTTCGGCCGGTTCCTGAACGCACTGGGCCCCTTCCTCGCCGACCTGCCGGTGACCGCCCAGGTCACCGGGGTCTCGGCGGCCGCCCCCCTCGACACCCTGCGCCATCTCGCCCAGGCCACCACCACCCGCCGGATCTGGCTCACCTCCAACGACACCGGCGCGGACGAACTGCTGCCCTTCGCGACCAACACCATCCACGGGGAGAACTCCCTGACCCGGATCATCCGCCCCGGCGAACTCACCCCCGCCGACGGCTCCTTCGCCGACCTGCGACCGGCCACCGACACGACCACCGCCGCCGCACACTTCCTGACCGTCCTGTCCGGCAACGCCGGCCGCGTCGCCACCCGCACCGTCTGCCTCGGCGCCGCCGCCCTGGTGGTGGCCTCCGGCACCCGCCGCGACTGGCTCTCGGCGGTCTCCCTCGCCGAGGAAGCCATCCGCTCCGGCGCCGCCCACGACCTCGCACAGCGCCTCGCCGCCGCCCCGGCCCCCGCCCCCCGCACCCTGGCGGTGACCGGTGCCTAGCCCCGCAGGACTCGCCCCGGCGGCGGGGACGGACACCGCCCCGACCGCGATACCGGCCCCCGCCCCCTTCTTCACCCGCCGCACCCCGGGCGGACCCCCCGGACTCGCCCTCTTCCTCAACGCCGGCGACCCGCCCCTGCCCGTCCTGCGCGACCTGGTCCTCATGCTCGACGAGGAGGGCGTCGACTGCCTCGAACTGGCCGTCCCCTTCCCCGACTCGGTCACCGACGGCCCCGTCATCCGCCGCTCGGCCCGCCGGGCACTGGACCGCGGCGCCGCAGACCTGGACGACGTACTCGCCTTCATCGCCGACGTACGGCCGCACCTGACACACCTGCGGATCGCCCTCCTCGCCGACTGGAGCCACTCCCTCAAACACCGGGACCTGGCCACCACCACCCGCGAGATCGCCGCCGCCGGCGCGGACGGACTCCTCGTCCACGCCCTCCCCCCACGGCTGCGCGCCACCCACCTGGAATCGGCCGCAGCGGCAGGCCTGCCCGTCGTCACCACCTGCTACACCCAGAGCCCGCCCACCACCCAGGCCCAGGCCGCCGCACAGGCCTGCGCATACCTCTACCTCGTCGCCCACTACGGACGCAGCGGAACCGCACCCGCCGCCGGCCACGCCGCGCTGGCACAGACGGTCACCGCACTCCGGGCGCACACCACGTCCCCGATCGCCGTCGGCTTCGGGGTCAGCACACGAGCGGACGTCCAGGCCGTCGGCGCCGCCGGCGCCGACGCCGCGATCATCGGCTCCGCCGCGGTCGCCGCCGTCGAACGGGCCCAGGAAGCCGGCACCGACGTGACCGAAGCCTTCCGCACCTTCGTCCGCTCCGTCCTGCCCGCAACACCGCACCGAACCGCCTGACCGGCGGGAAAGCGAGCTCCACCCCTCATCCGAACCATCCCGTGCACCACCCTCACACCAGGAGACTGCCATGATCGTTCGCGACATCGAGTCCGTGAAGACCGTCGAGTGGGGCAACGGCCTCAGCCGCCGCTTCCTCCTCGCCGAGGACGGACTGGGCTACTCGCTCACCGACACCACCGTCCTGGCCGGCACCAAGTCCCGCCTGGAGTACGTCAACCACCTCGAGGCCTGCTACTGCATCGAGGGCTCCGGCGAGGTCATCGAGCTCGACGGCACCTCCCACGAGATCGTCCCGGGCCGCATGTACGCACTCGACCAGCACGACGCCCACTTCCTCGTCGCCAGCCCGCACGAGGACCTGCGCCTGGTCTGCGTCTTCTCGCCCGCCCTGCGCGGCGACGAGGTCCACAGCCTCGACGCCCACAGCTCCTCCGCCTACTGAGGCACCCGACGCACCACCCGTCCTCACCATCACCGAATCAAAGGGGTCCCTCGTGATCCGTTGGAACGCCGACCAGGCAGAGCTGCGCGACGGCCTGGAACGGTGGGGAGACGCACTCAGCGCAGACCACATCGAACTCGACGAGCAGTCCGCCTTCTCGGAGGACAAGTGGAAGCTCGTCCAGAAGACCGGCATCCTCTCACTGCCCTTCGAGGAGGACCACGGAGGCCTCGGCCAGTCACTCCTGACCACCATGTACGTACTGGAGGGCCTCGGCGAGTACAACCGCGACGCGGGCCTCAGCTTCTGCATCACCACCTCCATCTGCTCCACCGGCATCCCCCTCCAGCAGTTCGGCACCACCGAACAGAAAGAGCGCTACCTGCACCGGATCTGCTCGGGCGAGGCCATCGGCGCCCACGCCATCACCGAGGCCGAGGGCGGCTCCGACGCCATGGCCATGACCACCAGGGCCGTCCGCGACGGCGACGACTTCGTCATCAACGGCAGCAAGGTCTTCGTCAGCAACGGCCCCATCGCCGACGTGATCGTCGTCTACGCCCGCACCCACCCCGACGGCGGCCCGCTCGGAACCACCGCCTTCCTCGTCGACCGCAACACCCCCGGCCTGAGCGCCGGCAAACCCATCAAGAAGATGGGCCTGCGGACCTCACCGCTCAGCGAGCTGTTCTTCGACGACGTACGGGTACCGAAAACCGCGGTCCTCGGCCGTGTCGGAGGCGGCTTCCTTGTCCTGGACCACGTGATGAAACGGGAGATCCTCTTCTCCTTCATCGTCAACGTGGGCGAGATGCAGCACCGGCTGGAACGGTGTGTCGAGTACGCGAAGACGCGTAAGTCGTTCGGAAAGGCGATCGGTTCGTACCAGACGATCGCCAACAAGATCGTCGACACGAAGATCCAGCTGGAGACCGCCCGCAAGTGGCTCTACGACACCGGCGAAAAACTGGAGGCCGGCGAGAACATCACCACCGACCTCGCCATCTCCAAAATCGTCACCAGCGAATCCAACCTCGCCACCAGCCTCACCGCCGTACAGATCTTCGGCGGCCACGGCTACATGGCCGAGTTCGGCCTGGAGCAGGACGTGCGCAACGCGGTGGGCGGCACGATCTACTCCGGCACCAACGAAATCCAGTACAACCGCATCGCCTCGATGCTGGGACTGGGCAAGTGAGCACCACCCGCCCCCTGTCCCGGACCCTGCTCAAGGTCTGCGGGGCCACCGCCCCGCAGGACATCGAGGCCGCGGCGGCCGCCGGGGCCGACTGCGTCGGCCTCTGGCACGGCGTACCCGGCGGCCCCAGCGAACTGGACCGGAACGGGCTCGCCGCCCTCGCGGCGGCGGCCCGCTCCACCGGCCTCCTGCCGGTCCTGGTGACCTTCCTGTCCGACGCCGGTGAACTCGCCGCGATCGCGGCGCGCACCGGCGTCGGCTGGATCCAACTCCACGCCTACCAGCCCCCCGCCCTCGTACGGGCCCTGCGCGAGGCACTCCCCGCGGACGTCGGCATCGTCAAGGTCCTCCACGTCCAGGAGAACGGCGGCTGCGTGGAACGCCCCCTCATCGGCGCCTACGACCGGGCCGGCACCGACCTCTTCCTCCTCGACACCGCCACCGGCGACGGCCGCATCGGCAGCACCGGCGCCGCCCTCGACCCCGACCGCGTCACCGCCCTGCTGCCCCGACTGACCCGCCCCTTCCTGCTCGCCGGCGGCCTGACCCCCGCCAACCGCCCCGCCTACGAGGACGTCGTCCACCACCCGGGATTCCGCGGCATCGACGTCGACACCGCCGCCCGCACCACCACCGGCGGCTTCGGCGTCCCGCAGATCGCCGCCCTGGCCCGCGCCTGGCGCACCGGCACCGGCACCGGCCACACCCCCCTCCCCGACCACCCCCGACTGGAGCTGTCGCGATGACGAAGGACAACCGGACCGGCTTCCCTTTTCTCGAGGCCCTCCTGGCCTCCCCGACCCCCGTGGTGATGGAGGTGAAACGACGCGACGCCCACGGCTACGACATGCTCGGCGGCAGAACCCCCGCCGCCATCGTCGCCGCGTACGAGAGCGCGGGCGCGCCCTGCGTCTCGGTCGTGACAGGCCGCTGGTTCGGCGGCTCACCGGCCCTGCTGCGCGACGTGGCCGCACTGACCGCACTGCCCATCCTCCAGAAGGACTTCATCACCAGAAAGGACCAGATCCGCACCGCCAGGGAGCTCGGCGCCTCCGCAGTGCTGCTCACCGCGGCACTGCTCCCGGCGTCCAGCATGCGGACCCTGGTCACCGAATGCCTGCTGACCGGCCTCACCCCCTTCGTCGAGATCACCAAGGAGAGCGAACTCGACTCGGTCCACCACCCCGAGGAATGCGTCATCGCCGTCAACAACAAGGACATCAAGACCCGCGAACGCGGCGCCGGCGACCTCGGCCGATCCCTGGACCTGCTGCCCGCCGTCCGTACCGCCGGCGCCGCCTGCCCGGTCAGCGCCAGCGGCATCGACAGCCCGCACACCGCCGCCGCACTCCTGGACGCCGGCTTCGGCGGCCTCCTCGTGGGCACCTCACTGCTGCGCACCGGCTCGCCCGCCGCCTGGGTGGACGCGATGGAAGGCACACGAAAGGGGCTGGCGGTCCGATGACGACACAGCACCCCCACACCCGGCCCTACACCCTCAACGCGGGCGGCATCACCCTCTCGGCCCTCCTGGCCCTGCCCCAGGACGGCACACGGACCCGCGCCACGATCCTGGCCATCCACGGCCGCGGCATGCGGGCCGCGTACTGGAACTCCTTCGTCCCTGTGGCCACCGGCCTGGGCCACGCCGTCCTGGCCGTCGACCGCCCCGGCTACGGGGACTCCGCCGGCCCGCTGCCCGAGGGCCAGACCCTGGCCGGCCAGGCCGAAACCCTCCACGCCGCCCTCAAGGAGCACGCCGCCGAGTACGACATCGGCGCCGGAATCCTCCTGCTGGGCCACTCCGACGGCGGCAAGGTCGCCCTCCACACCGCAGCCGCCGACGGCGGCGGCACCCCCCTGCTGGGCCTGGACGCCTCCGGCGTCGGCTACCGCTACAACCCCGAGGCCCTGCACTTCCCCTCCACCCTGGGCGCCGGCGCCACCAGACTCAACTGGGGCCCCCTGAACCTCTACCCCCGCGGCACCTTCCAGGCCAGCCGCACCCTGCTCGCCACGACACCACCGCTGGAGTCCGCGGAAACCCTGCGCTGGACCGCCCAGTACGAGGCACTGGCCCCCGACGTCCGCGTCCCTGTCCGCCTCACCTTCGCCGAACACGAGGCCTGGTGGAACCTGGACGCCCCCACCCTGTCCGCGATGACCTCCCGGCTGACGGCCGCACCCTCCGTCACCGTCGACCACCTGGCCGCCTCCGGCCACAACATCAGCCTGGGCCACACCGCCCCCGCCTACCACCTGCGCGTCCTGACCTTCCTGGAGGACTGCCTGCGGGCCGCCCCGCACTGAACCACCCGCCCCAAGCACCGCCCGACGCACCGCCCGACAGACCGAGGCCCCGGTGGCAGACGCCACCGGGGCCACAGCCGTGCCCGCACCGAAATCAGGCGGCCACCACCCGGCTCACCAACTGATCACGGATCCGCGACGGCAGATCCGGCGCGAAACGCTGCAGGTAGTGATCCATGTGCAAGTCGTCACCCACCAGGAACGGCAGGTCGAACACCAACAGCTTGCGAACCGCCAGCAGCGGCACCGGAGAACGCAGCGGCCGAAACGCCTCGTTGTACAGACCCGGCTCCTCGCACACCGGATGGAACTGACCGATCATCAGCCCCTCCGCCACGAACTCGTCCTTCGCCTTGCGCTGCAGCTCGTCCAACTCCACCGAATCCGTCGGATCGAACCCCGGCAGCACCAGCAGGATCGTCAGCAGCTCACGGTCCTCCGGCGCCAGCCGCTGCGCGAGCACCGCATGACGGGTACGCAGCGAGTCGACCGCGGAGGCCAGATCCTCGCACCCCGCCGCCGGCACCGCCAGATGGAACAGCTCCTTGCGCAGCGAAGGCTGCGTGTACGGGCACACCGGGCCGCTGCGCCCCAGCTCGGGATGGCTGGAGACCAGGAAGTCCCTGCTCCACATCAGCACCTGGAGCAACGGCCCGAGGTACTCCGCCGGAGCCTCACCGCGGGCTATCTCGCCGGCGGTCCACGACTGGATCAGATCGTCTCCCCTCATCGGGGGTCCCTCCACATGGGTCGCAGTACAGGTCCTCCGCCGGGCAGCGCGACGTCCGCGCCCAGGAGCCGGAAACCGGCACGCCGGGCGGCCGCCTCACCGCCGGGGGAGCTGGCCTCCACATAGGCGCCGACGCCGTCGGCATCCGCACGGGCCACCACCCGCCCCAGCAGCCCCGACATCAGGCCGCTCTGCTGCCGGCCGGGGCGGACCGCCCCGAAGGAGACGTAGTAGTGCGGCGCGCCGTGCGGATGGGCCTCCTCCTGAAGGCCCGCGATGGTGCGCATCGGCTCCGCGTACTCGCCCAGGACATCGGCGAACGCCGCGTCCAGGGCCCTGCCGTCCGGCTCGGCGCCGGGCGGCAGGAACAACAGCACCGCGTCGCCGTCCGGGCCGGTGAGCACCCCGTCGTAGGCGGCGGACAGTTCCACGAACACCCGGAAGAACCCGGGCAGCAGCTCGCCGCGCCGCCGCTCGCCGGGGATCATCCAGCGGGTCAGGGCGTCCTGCTGGAAGCAGGCGGCGAGGAGGGCGGACAGGTCGGTGACGGCCGATGGGCTCAGCCGGTTCAAAGGCAGGGCAGACAAGGCAAGGCCTCCGGTCAGGTGACGGGATGGAGGAAGGAAGGGCACAGAAGAAATGGGGGAGAGGGGTCAGGGCGTGGCCCGGGCGTCCGCCGCGAGTTCCGCCACACGGGCGTGCAGGGTCGGCAGGTAGTGCTCGGACTCCGGTTTGATCAGGACGCTGCGGATCACCCGCGCCGCCTGCGCGTCCCGCACCACGCCCGGGTGACGCCGCACGAACGCATCCGCGTCCGCACGCAGCACACTCAGGAACACCGGGTCCGCCTCCGCCGTCATCCCCGCCCGCAGCAGCCGCTCCGACGCCGCGTCGATCGAGGACAGCGCCCGGTCGGCGGTCACCGGGAAATACGTGACGATGTCGAGGTCCGGGCGCTGGTACAGCTCCAGCTCCCCGGACGCGGCCAGCAGGTCCGCCCACCGCAGCGCGGCCCGCCGGTTCGCGGCCAGGATCCGCCCGAACCCGTCCGGGGTCAGCGGCAGCAGCTCCAGCGTCAGCCACAGCGCGGCGGCCGCCGCACCCGCCCGCGAGCACTCCAGGCTGATCTCGCCCAGGTGCAGCTCGGCGTCGGTGAAATAGGTGTACGGCGAATCGTGCGCGAAGTGCCGCCCGGCCCGCGGATCGGGAAAGAGCACCGCCCCGCACCCGTACGGCTGCAGCCCCTGCTTGTGCGGGTCCACCACCACCGAGTCGCAGCCGGCGATCGCCCGCCAGGGCGCCGGGTCGACGCCGCCGGCCCCCACCCGGCCCAGGACCGCGTAGAACCCGCCGTACGCCGCGTCCACGTGCACCCGCACCCCGTACCGGCGCGCCAGCGCCAGCACCTCGTGCACCGGGTCGACCGCCCCCAGCCCGGTCGTGCCGGTGGTGACGACGACGGTCCCGATCCGCCCGCCGCGCAGCGCATCCTCCAGCGCGTCGAGATCGATACGGCCGTACCCGTCGACGGGGATGCGATGGCCCTCCACGCCCAGCACGTGGCACATCCGCTCGTGCGTGTAGTGGCACTCGGAGCTGTAGGCGATCCCACGGCCGGGATGCACCTGCCGGGCCACGTACAGGGCCTCCAGGTTGGCCATCGTGCCACTGGTGGTGAGGTGCCCGACATGCGCGTCGAACCCGAACATGCCGGCCAGCGCGGCGACCGCCTCGCGTTCCATCTCGGTCGTCGCGGGACCGCCCTCGGCGGCATGGTTGTTGGGATTGAACAGCATCGCGGTCAGATAGCCCGTGACGGCCGCCGGGTGCGGCGGCTTGACCATCTGTCCGGCGTAACGCGGGTGGAAGAACGGATAGTTGTGGTCCATCCGCTTGGCCAGCCGGTCGAACGCCTCGGTGAACGCGTCGGATGCGACCCGGTGCGCGTCATGACTCTCGTACGGCCCGAACTGACCGCCCCACCGCTCCGCCACCCCCAGCGCGCGCGGCAGCCAGTCGCGTAAGTCGTGCAGGTCCCTCAGGTCCACGGGTGCCTCCCCCCAGCGGCCGCCCCGATCGGCGGCACAGTCGCGCGTACGCGGTCATACGTACGCACGAGGAGCCTTGCCCAGCCCCCGCAAGGCCCGCGCAACGCCGAACCCCCGCACACCATCCGGGCTCGAGCCGCCCGCAAGCCGCATCTGGTGCACTCGCGGCGCGCCACCTGCGCGGCACCACCACGCGCCGGCCCCGGCAGCGCGAACGGCCCCCTCCCGGACGGCCCGCGCACCCACCCTTCCCAGGAGGACATCCCATGGTCACCAGACGCAGCCTGCTCGGCGGAGCCGTCGCCGCGACCGGCGCCGGCCTGCTCACCGCCGGCGGGCTGACGCCACTGCTCGCCTCCGGGTCCGCGCAGGCCAACTCCGCCGGCACGGACGCGGTCACCGTCCCGCCGCCCTTCACCGTACGGATGCCGACCCTGCCGGTCCTCTCACCGATATCCGGGCCCGCCGGCCAGGACACCTACGCCGTCACGATCAAGGAAGCCGCACGGGAGATCATCCCCGGGGTGCGCACCAAGGTCCTCACCTACGACGGCCACTTCCCCGGCCCCGTCCTGCGCGCCCGCACCGGACGCAAAGTCGTCATCCGCCACCGCAACACCCTCACCATGCCCGTCGCGGTCCACCTCCACGGCGGCAACGTCTCCCCGGAGAACGACGGCGGCCCCATGGACACCTTCGCCCCGGGCACCTCCCGCACCTACACCTACCCCAACCAGCAGCCCGGCGCCGGCCTCTGGTTCCACGACCACGCGCACCACATGGAGTCCGAACACGTCTTCCGCGGCCTGTCCGCCACCTACCTGCTCTCCGACGACAACGAACGCTCCCTGCCGCTGCCCGCCGGCCAGTACGAAGTCCCCATCGCCCTGCGCGACGCCCGCTTCGACGAGAGCGGACAGCTGGTCTACGTCATGGACGACGTCTTCGGCCGCACCACCATCCTCGCCAACGGCCGCCCCACCCCCTACTTCGAGGTCGCCGCCCGCAAATACCGCTTCCGGCTGCTCAACTCCTCCAACATGCGCTTCTTCCAGCTGCGCCTGTCCGACGGCGGCCAGATGATCCAGATCGGCTCGGACGGCGGACTGCTGGAACGCCCCTTCACCACCGACACCATCGGACTGTCCCCGGCGGAACGCGCCGACGTGGTCATCGACTTCTCCCGCTACCCCACCGGCACCAGGATCGTCCTGGAGAACACCCTCGGCCCCGGCACCCCCGACCAGGTCGGCAAGGTCCTGCGCTTCGACGTCGTACGCACCGCCCCCGACCCGAGCCGCGTCCCGAACGTACTGCGCACCCTCGCCGCCCTGCCGCCCGCCACCGTGCAGCGCACCGTCGTCCTCAGCATGGACGAGGACGGCCGGCAGGAACCGCAGGGCTTCATGGACGGCCAGGTCTGGGACCACCACCGCATCGACCAGACCATCACACACGGCACCTCGGAGATCTGGACCGTCACCAACGCCAACAAGCTCGTCCCGCACAACTTCCACATGCACCTGGTCCAGTTCCGGCTCCTGGAACGCAATGGCGCCCCGGTCGGGCCGGCCGAGGCCGGCCTCAAGGACACCGTCCGTCTCTTCCCCGGCGAGACCGTCAAACTCCACGCCACCTTCGACACCTACAAGGGCACCTACGTCTACCACTGCCATTTGCTGGACCACTCGGCGATGGGAATGATGGCCAACTTCCGGATCCGCTGACGGCATCCCGACTCGATGCGCGCTCAAGGACGGGCCGAGGACCGGGCGGAAGAATCCTCGACAACAGACCATGTCCGGCCGTGTCCCCCACGAGTCCTGCATGTGTCCGAAACCGAAAGGGAAGAGGAGGGAAGCCGATGGCCGCCACTGTGGCCATGACCGTGGTGCTCACACCCGGCCCTCCGACCTCCCTCGACCTCCACGGCAGCCTCACCCCTGCCGCGCTCACCGCCGCCCTCGCGTCGCTGCCCCCGTGCACCCCGAGGCTGCAGCGGCACACCGACCACCACCACACCCTCACCCTGCCCCCGCCGCCGTTCCCCGCCGGTCGGCTCTGCGACCTGCTCACCGGGTCCACGGCGGCGGGACACGGGCCCCACCCCGCCCGGGAACCCGCCGCCGTCCCCTGCACCCGACACCCCGAATGCGCCCGCCACCACGGCCGCACCCCACACCCCGCATGCACCCCACACCCCGCAGGCACCACCGCGGAGCCGGAAAGACTCCCACCCACCACACCCCTGCAACGCGAGGTACTCCTCGACGCCATGACCCACCCCGGCGCCGGCCTGCACGTGGAACAACTCCACTGGCGCTGGTACGGGCCGCTGGACGCCCGGCGGTTCACCGCCGCCTGGCAGAACCTCCACGACAGCGAGGCAGTGCTGCGCACCGCCCTGGCCGGGCCCGCCGCACCCGGCACCGGCCCGCTCATCGCCGTACACCCGCACGCCGCCCCGCAACTGGAACGCCACCCCCGCGGCAGCGAGGACTGGCACGCACTGCTGCTCAGCGAACGGATGCGGGAATTCGACCTCCACCGGCCCGGCACGGCCCTGCGCATCGCCCTGCTGGAAGAACCCGGCCAGGTGTACCGCATCCTGCTGACCTACCACCAGGCACTGCTCGACGGATGGAGCGCCCGGCTGCTCCGGCGCACCCTGTACCGGGCCTACCTCGCCGACGGCCGGCCCCTCGGCAGCGAACGACGCCCCGACCTCCGCGACCACATGCACTGGCTCGCCCGCCGCAACCAGGCACCCGCCCGCGCCTTCTGGGCCCGCGCCGGCGCCCCCGCGGGCGCCGCCGGCCTCCCCGGCCGACCCGACCCGACCCGCCCCGACCGGCAGCCCGGCGCCGGCCCCCGCCGGCGCGGCCACGGCCGCACCCGCCAACGCCTCACCCCCAACGAGGCACTGCGCCTGCGCCACTGGGCGGCCGACCGGGGCGCGACCGAAAGCACCGCCCTGCACACCGTCTGGGCCCTCCAGCTCCACCGCGCCGCCCCCACCGCCCCCGCGGTCGCCTTCGCCGCCGCCGTCTCCGGCCGCGGCATCCCGCTCCCCGGCGCCGACCGCCTCCCGGGCCCGCTGCGCGGCGCCCTGCCGCTGCACGTCCGCATCGACCCGGCCACCCCCCTGACCCGCCTGCTCACCACCCTGGCCGGCCAGGCCCTCGAAGCGGCCTCCCACGAATGGGTCTCCCCGGGCCAGGCGGCACTGTGGTCCCCGCCGGCCACGAACCACCCCGGCCCCGCCACCACCCACCCGGTCCCCGACTCGCTCATCGCCTTCGAAGCGACACCACCCCCCGCACCCGCCGACGACCCCATCCACACCGAACTCGCCACCGAGGGCATACGGGTCGGCCCCGCCGAAACCATCGCAGCGCACACCGCACGCCCCCTCACCGTCACCGCACACCACGACGCCGACGGCGCCCTCGTCCTGACCTGCGTGTACGACCGGACCCGCATCGCCGACTCCGACGCCGCAGAAACCCTCGCCCAGACCACCCTGCTGCTGCGCGAACTGCCCCACGCCCCCGGCAAAGCCGTCACCACCGTCGCCGACGCCCTGGCCCTGCTCGACGGCAGCCCCGTACCCCGCGTCGCCGCGCCCACCGCCCGCACCCTGCGGATCCTGCGCGCGGCCTCCCGTACCGGCGCCGGCACGATCTGCCTGGTCCCGCCGCCCGACGCACCACCGGGCTGCTACGACGCACTTGCCGCCGCCTACCCCGGCCCGCAGGCCCTGACCACCGTGGCGCCGCCCGCCGACGCGACGACCGTACTCGCGGCGCTCCGCCCCGCCCTCGCCCGCGGCGAACCCCTGCTGCTGGCCGGCTTCTCCGGCGCCGGCTCCCTCGCCTGCGCGGTGGCCGAACGCATCGCCTCGCACGGCTGGCACCCGCCCCTCGTCGCGATCGGCGGCGCCCTCACCACCCAAGGCGAAGGCGGCCCCGGCCCCGACCCGGTCCGGGCCCTCGCCCGAACCCTGGAAACGGCCACGGCGGCAGCCACCACCACCGCCCGGCCCTGACCGCCCCCGCCCCGCCCGACCCGACACCCCGTCCCACACCACCAGGAGTGACATGTCCCGTCGTCTGTTCACCTCGGAATCCGTGACCGAGGGACACCCCGACAAGATCGCCGACCAGATCAGCGACACGATCCTCGACGCGCTGCTCGCCCAGGACCCGACCTCGCGCGTCGCGGTCGAGACACTGATCACCACCGGTCTTGTGCACATCGCGGGCGAGGTGACGACGCAGGCCTACGCACCGATAGCGCAGCTCGTACGCGACAAGATCCTGGAGATCGGCTACGACTCGTCCGTCAAGGGCTTCGACGGCGCCTCCTGCGGCGTGTCCGTCTCCATCGGCGCCCAGTCCCCGGACATCGCCCAGGGCGTCGACACCGCCTACGAGACCCGGGTGGAAGGCGATCAGGACGAGCTCGACAAGCAGGGCGCCGGCGACCAGGGCCTGATGTTCGGCTACGCCACCGACGAGACCCCCGAACTCATGCCCCTGCCCATCCACCTCGCCCACCGGCTCTCCCGCCGGCTCTCCGAGGTCCGCAAGAACGGCACCCTCCCGTACCTGCGCCCCGACGGCAAGACCCAGGTCACCATCGAGTACGACGGCGACAAGGCCGTCCGCCTGGACACCGTCGTCGTCTCCTCCCAGCACGCCTCCGACATCGACCTGGAAGCCCTGCTGGCCCCCGACATCAAGGCCCACGTGGTCGAGCACGTCCTCGCCCGGCTCGCCGACGACGGCATCAAACTGGAGACCGCCGGCTACCGCCTCCTGGTCAACCCGACCGGCCGCTTCGAGATCGGCGGCCCGATGGGCGACGCAGGCCTCACCGGCCGCAAGATCATCATCGACACCTACGGCGGCATGGCCCGCCATGGCGGCGGCGCCTTCTCCGGCAAGGACCCCTCCAAGGTCGACCGTTCCGCCGCCTACGCCATGCGCTGGGTCGCCAAGAACGTGGTCGCCGCCGGCCTCGCCTCCCGCTGCGAGGTCCAGGTCGCGTACGCCATCGGCAAGGCCGAGCCCGTCGGCCTGTTCGTCGAGACCTTCGGCACCGAGAAGACCGACATCACCCGGATCGAGGACGCCATCGCCGAGGTCTTCGACCTCCGCCCGGCCGCCATCATCCGCGACCTCGACCTGCTGCGCCCGATCTACGCCCAGACCGCCGCCTACGGCCACTTCGGCCGTGAACTGCCGGACTTCACCTGGGAGCGCACCGACCGCGCCGAGCTGCTGAAGGCCGCCGCCGGAGCCTGAACAGCCCCGAGGGGGCCGGGCGGGCGGCGCCGAGCGCCGGCCGGCGCCGCCCGCCCCGCACCCCCACCCGCACACCCCACACTCCACGGCCCATGCCCCCTGCCTGATGTTCCAGCCCAGCACCTCGCCCCGCCGACCACAGACCAGCTCACAGGAGTCCACGTGCGTATCGCGGTGACCGGATCCATCGCCACAGATCACCTCATGGCCTTCCCGGGCCGGTTCGTAGACCAGCTGCTCCCCGACCAGCTGCACCACATCTCCCTGTCCTTCCTCGTCGACACCCTCGAGGTGCGGCGCGGGGGAGTGGCCGCCAACATCGCCTACGGCCTCGGCGGCCTGCGCCTGACCCCCCTCCTCGCGGGCGCCGTCGGCTCCGACTTCGCCGAGTACGAGGTCTGGCTCAAGGAACACGGAGTCGACACCGGCGCGGTGCACGTCTCCGCCCGGCACCAGACCGCCCGCTTCATGTGCATGACCGACCAGGACTCCAACCAGATCGCCTCCTTCTACGCGGGCGCGATGGCCGAGTCCGCCCGCATCGACCTGCACGCCCTGCACGCCCGCACCCCCCTCGACCTGATCCTCGTCTCGCCCAACGACCCCGGCGCGATGGTCCGCCACACCGAACAGGCCCGGGAACTGGGCATCGACTTCGCCGCCGACCCCTCGCAGCAGCTCGCCCGCCTCACCGGCCCCGAAGTACGCACCCTCGTCACCGGGGCACGCTGGCTCTTCACCAACGAGTACGAGTCCGCGCTGCTGCGCGAACGCGCCGAATGGAGCCACGAGGAGGTCCTCGACCGCGTCGGCACCTGGATCACCACCCTCGGCGCGCAGGGCGTCCGCATCGACACCAAGGGCGCGCCCACCCTCACCGTCCCCGCCGTCCCCGACGTCCGCGCCGAGGACCCCACCGGCGTCGGAGACGCCTTCCGCTCCGGCTTCCTGGCCGCCGTCGGCTGGGGACTGCCGCTGGAGACCGCCGCCCAGCTCGGCTGCGCGATGTCCGCACTGGTCCTCCGGGCCGTGGGCTCGCAGTCCTACGAGGTCGAGCCCGCCCGGCTCCTCGCCACCGTCCGCACGGTGTACGGGGAGCAGGCGGCCGGCCTGCTGGGACCGAAGCTGGAGCAGCCGGCATGACGACACACGCGCCGAACGCGCAGGAACGGGTGACCGCCCTCCGGGAGGCGCTCGCGACCCGTGTGGTCGTCGCCGACGGGGCCATGGGGACGATGCTCCAGGCGCAGGACCCCAGCATGGAGGACTTCCAGCAGCTGGAGGGCTGCAACGAGGTTCTGAACGTGACCCGCCCCGACATCGTGCGTTCGGTGCACGAGGCGTATTTCTCGGTGGGTGTGGACTGCGTCGAGACGAACACCTTCGGTACGAACTATGCGGCGCTGGCCGAGTACGACATCGCCGAACGCAATTTCGAGCTGTCGGAGGCGGGTGCGCGGATCGCGCGTGAGGTCGCGGACGAGTTCACTGCCAGGACGGGGCAGCAGCGGTGGGTGCTGGGGTCGATGGGCCCGGGTACGAAGCTGCCGACGCTGGGCCACATCACCTACGGCCGGATCCGTGACGCCTACCAGATCAATGCCGAGGGTCTGATCTCCGGCGGCGCGGACGCGCTGCTCGTGGAGACCACCCAGGACCTCCTGCAGACGAAGTCCTCCATCATCGGTGCGCGGCGGGCGATGGAGGCGCTGGGCGTCAGCGTTCCGCTGATCTGCTCGGTGACCGTGGAGACCACCGGCACGATGCTCCTCGGCTCGGAGATCGGCGCCGCCCTGACGGCGCTGGAGCCCCTCGGCATCGACATGATCGGTCTGAACTGCGCCACCGGCCCGGCCGAGATGAGCGAGCACCTGCGCTACCTCGCGCGCAACGCCCGCATCCCGCTCTCCTGCATGCCCAACGCGGGCCTGCCCGTCCTGACGAAGGACGGAGCGCACTACCCCCTCTCCGCGAGCGAGTTGGCGGACGCGCAGGAGACCTTCGTCCGTGACTACGGGCTCTCCCTGGTCGGCGGCTGCTGCGGCACCACCCCCGAGCACCTGCGCCAGGTGGTGGAACGGGTCCGCGGCCTCACCCCGACCGCGCGCGATCCACACCCCGAACCCGGCGCCGCCTCCCTGTACCAGACGGTTCCGTTCCGCCAGGACACCTCGTACATGGCGATCGGTGAGCGGACGAACGCGAACGGGTCGAAGAAGTTCCGTGAGGCGATGCTGGAGGCCCGCTGGGACGACTGTGTGGAGATGGCCCGCGACCAGATCCGCGAGGGCGCGCACATGCTCGACCTGTGCGTGGACTACGTGGGCCGTGACGGCGTTGCCGACATGGCCGAGTTGGCGGGCCGTTTCGCGACGGCGTCGACATTGCCGATCGTGCTCGACTCGACCGAGGTCCCGGTGATCCGGGCAGGTCTGGAGAAGCTGGGCGGCCGCGCGGTCATCAACTCGGTGAACTACGAGGACGGCGACGGTCCGGAGTCCCGGTTCGCTCTGGTCACCCGGCTCGCGCAGGAGCACGGTGCGGCTCTGATCGCGCTGACCATCGACGAGCAGGGTCAGGCCCGCACGGTCGAGCACAAGGTCGCCATTGCCGAGCGGCTGATCGAGGATCTGACGGGGAACTGGGGGATCCGCGAGTCGGACATCCTCATCGACACCCTGACCTTCACGATCTGCACCGGCCAGGAGGAGTCCCGGGGCGACGGTATCGCCACGATCGAGGCGATCCGTGAGCTGAAGCGCCGCCACCCGGACGTGCAGACGACCCTGGGTCTCTCCAACATCTCCTTCGGTCTGAACCCGGCCGCCCGTGTGCTGCTGAACTCCGTGTTCCTGGACGAGTGCGTCAAGGCCGGTCTGGACTCGGCGATCGTCCACGCGAGCAAGATCCTGCCGATCGCCCGGTTCGACGACGAGCAGGTCACCACCGCGCTGGATCTGATCTACGACCGGCGCGAGGGCGACTACGACCCGCTGCAGAAGCTGATGGCGCTCTTCGAGGGCGTCAACACCAAGTCGCTGAAGGCCGGTAGGGCGGAGGAGCTGCTGGCGCTGCCGCTGGACGAGCGGCTCCAGCGGCGGATCATCGACGGCGAGAAGAACGGCCTGGAGGCCGACCTCGACGAGGCCCTGCAGACCCGGCCGGCCCTGGACATCGTCAACGACACCCTGCTGGAGGGCATGAAGGTCGTCGGCGAACTGTTCGGCTCCGGCCAGATGCAGCTCCCCTTCGTCCTCCAGTCCGCCGAGGTCATGAAGACCGCCGTCGCCCACCTCGAACCCCACATGGAGAAGACCGACGACGACGGCAAGGGCACCATCGTCCTGGCCACGGTCCGCGGTGACGTCCACGACATCGGCAAGAACCTCGTCGACATCATCCTCACCAACAACGGCTACAACGTCGTCAACATCGGCATCAAGCAGCCGGTCTCCGCGATCCTGGAGGCCGCACAGGAACACAGGGCCGACGTCATCGGCATGTCCGGCCTGCTGGTGAAGTCAACGGTGATCATGAAGGAGAACCTGGAGGAGCTGAACCAGCGCAAGCTGGCCGCCGACTACCCGGTCATCCTCGGCGGCGCCGCCCTCACCCGCGCCTACGTCGAACAGGACCTCCACGAGATCTACGAGGGCGAGGTCCGCTACGCCCGCGACGCCTTCGAGGGCCTGCGCCTGATGGACGCACTGATGGGCGTCAAACGCGGCGTTCCCGGGGCCCAACTCCCGCCCCTCAAGCAGCGCCGCGTACCCAAGCGCGACACACCCCTCCTGACGGCGGCGGAACCGGTCGACGCCGGCCGCTCCGACGTCGCCCTCGACAACCCCGTCCCCGCCCCGCCGTTCTGGGGCACCCGCGTCGTCAAGGGCATCCCGCTCAAGGACTACGCCTCCTGGCTCGACGAGACCGCCCTCTTCAAGGGCCAGTGGGGCCTGAAGGACACCGACACCATCGCCACCGACGGCCGCCCCCGGCTCCGCGGCTGGCTCGACAAGCTGCACACCGACGGCCTCCTCGAAGCCGCCGTCGTGCACGGCTACTTCCCCTGCGTCTCCAAGGGCGACGACCTCATCATCCTGGGCGAGAACGGCTCGGAGCGCACCCGCTTCACCTTCCCGCGCCAGCAGCGCGGCCGCCGCCTGTGCCTCGCGGACTTCTTCCGCCCGGAGGAGTCCGGCGAGACCGACGTCGTCGGCCTCCAGGTCGTCACCGTGGGCAGCCGCATCGGCGGGGAGACCGCGCGGCTCTTCGCCGCCGACGCATACCGCGAGTACATGGAACTCCACGGCCTGTCCGTCCAGCTCGCCGAGGCCCTCGCCGAGTACTGGCACGCCCGCGTCCGCGCCGACCTCGGTATCGGCGGCTCCGACCCGCAGTCCATGGCCGGCATGTTCCGCACCGAGTACCAGGGATGCCGCTACTCACTGGGCTACCCGGCCTGCCCCGACCTGGAGGACCGCGCCAAGATCGCCGACCTCCTGGAGCCGGAACGCATCGGCGTCCGGCTCTCCGAGGAGTTCCAGCTCCACCCCGAGCAGTCCACCGACGCCATCGTCATCCACCACCCCGAAGCCAACTACTTCAACGCGCGCTGACCCCCACCAGCCGGAAAGGAGTCCGACATGCCGGCTGCCCCGGCCGCCACCGCCGAACGCCCCCGCACGTCCCGCGCCCCCACCCCCACCCCCCAACGCACCCCCGCCCCGCTCGGCGTCCGTGAACTGCTGGCCCAGGGCCGGCGGACCTTCTCCTTCGAGTTCTTCCCCCCGAAGACGGACGCCGGGGAGCGCACCCTGTGGGCGGCCGTCCGCCGCATCGAGGCCCTCGCCCCGTCCTTCGTCTCCGTCACCTACGGCGCCGGCGGCTCCTCCCGCAGCCGCACCGTCGAGGTCACCAAGCGCATCGCCGCCGAGACCACCCTGCGCCCGGTCGCGCACCTGACCGCGGTCGGGCACTCGGTCGCCGAACTGCGCCACATCATCGGCCAGTACGCCGACGCCGGTATCCGCGACATCCTCGCCCTGCGCGGTGACCCGCCCGGCGATCCGAAGGGGGAGTGGACGCGCCATGCGGACGGCCTGACCCACGCCCACGAACTGGTCTCGCTCATCCGCCGGCTGGGCGACTTCACCGTGGGCGTGGCGGCGTTCCCCGAGCGTCATCCCCGCTCGCCCTCCTGGACCGAGGACATCCGCCACTTCGCCGCCAAGTGTCACGCCGGCGCCGACTACGCCATCACCCAGATGTTCTTCCACGCCGAGGACTACCTGCGGCTGCGGGACCGGCTCCTCGCCGTCGGCTGCCTGACCCCGATCATCCCCGAGATCATGCCGGCGACCGATTTCCGCCAGATCCGGCGCTTCGCCGAGCTCAGCGACGCCCGCTTCCCCGACGCCCTCGCCCAGCGGCTCGAAGCCGCCAAGGACGATCCGGCGGCCGGCCACCGCATCGGTGTCGAGTACGCGACCGCCATGTCCGAGCGCCTCCTCGCCGAGGGCGCACCCGGCCTGCACTACATCACCCTCAACAAGTCCACCGCGACTCTAGAGATCCATCAGAACCTGAACGTCAGCCACGACCCAGCCACCACCATCACGGAGTAGAACCCATGGACTTCAAGGTCGCAGACCTTTCTCTCGCCGAGTTCGGCCGCAAGGAGATCACCCTGGCCGAGCACGAGATGCCGGGCCTGATGGCGATCCGCGCGGAGTACGCCCGGGCGCAGCCGCTGGCCGGCGCCCGTATCACCGGCTCGCTGCACATGACCGTGCAGACGGCCGTGCTCATCGAGACGCTCGTCGCGCTCGGCGCCGAGGTCCGCTGGGTGTCCTGCAACATCTACTCCACCCAGGACCACGCCGCCGCCGCGATAGCCGCCGCCGGCATCCCGGTCTTCGCCTGGAAGGGCGAGACGCTGGAGGAGTACTGGTGGTGCACGGAGCAGGCGCTGACCTGGCCCGGGCACGCGGGACCCAACATGATCCTCGACGACGGCGGCGACGCCACCCTCCTGGTCCACAAGGGCGTCGAGTACCAGAAGGCCGGCCGCGTCCCGGACCCCTCCACCGCCGACAACGAGGAAATGGCCCTGGTCCTGGGCCTGTTGGGCAGGACGAGCATCGACTGGACGGCCCTGGCCGCCGGAATCCGCGGTGTGACGGAGGAGACCACGACCGGTGTCCACCGTCTGTACGAGATGATGTCCGAGGGCAGCCTGCTGTTCCCGGCGATCAACGTGAACGACGCCGTGACGAAGTCGAAGTTCGACAACAAGTACGGCTGCCGTCACTCGCTGATCGACGGCATCAACCGTGCCACCGATGTCCTGATCGGCGGCAAGGTCGCGGTCGTCTTCGGTTACGGCGACGTCGGCAAGGGCTGTGCGGAGTCGCTGCGCGGCCAGGGCGCGCGGGTCATCGTCACCGAGATCGACCCGATCTGCGCGCTGCAGGCGGCGATGGACGGCTACCAGGTCGCCACCCTCGACGATGTCGTGGAGACGGCCGACATCTTCATCACCACGACCGGCAACAAGGACATCATCATGGCCTCGGACATGGCCAGGATGAAGCACCAGGCGATCGTCGGGAACATCGGTCACTTCGACAACGAGATCGACATGGCCGGTCTCGCGAAGATCGAGGGCATCGTCAAGGACGAGGTCAAGCCGCAGGTCCACACGTGGAAGTTCCCCGACGGCAAGGTCCTGATCGTGCTCTCCGAGGGCCGTCTGCTGAACCTGGGCAACGCCACCGGTCACCCGTCCTTCGTGATGTCGAACTCCTTCGCGGACCAGACGCTGGCCCAGATCGAGCTGTTCACCAAGCCGCAGGAGTACCCGACCGAGGTCTACGTGCTGCCCAAGCACCTCGACGAGAAGGTCGCCCGTCTCCACCTCGACGCCCTCGGCGTCCGCCTGACCACGCTCCGCCCGGAGCAGGCCGCCTACATCGGCGTCAAGGTCGAGGGCCCGTACAAGCCGGACCACTACCGCTACTGACCGAACAGTTCACGCCACCGGCTCTCGAGCACCGCTCGAGAGCCGGTGGAAACCCCATGGCCGGGCACCCCGGGGAATGCCACGATCAAAATGTCCGTGCCGAGGGCGAGCACAACTCCCACCACCGCAGATGAGGATGTCCCATGAACCCCAATCCGGCCGGTAGCCCCCAGCAGCCCCCCGCCGGCGGCCCGAGTCCCTACGCGGCCCCGCCCGGCGCCTGGGCCCAGCCCGGACCGCCGGCCCCGGCGCCGCAGGCCGCCGAACGAGGCAAGGTGGCCACCGTCCTCCTCCTGGTCTCCACCGTCCTCGTCGGCCTGATGGCAGGACTCTTCTTCGCCTTCGACGTCTCGGTGATGCCGGGTCTGGCGGCGGGCGACGAGCGCACCTACGTCACGGCGATGCAGAACTTCAACGCCGCGATCGACGGCAACGGGCTCTTCGGCATGGTGTTCGTCCTCGCCCTGCTGGTCGCCGCCGCCTCCGCGATCGTCGAGTTCCGGGCCGGCCGCCGCAACGTCGCCGTCTGGGTCGCCGTCGCCACCGTGGCCTACTTCGTCGTCCTGATGATCACCTTCTCCGTGAACATCCCCCTCAACAACGAACTCGCCGACGCGGGCGACGCCGCGAAGCTGACCGACTTCTCCATCGTCGAGAAGTTCAAGAGCACCTGGGTCTCCACCAACATCATCCGCACCCTGCTGTGCACGGTGGCCCTCACGGCCCTCTCCCGCGCCCTGGTCCTCTACGGGCGCGCCACCCGCTGAATCCGAGCGCCACGAACGGGAGTCCCGCGGCAGCCCCGGCCGCAGGACTCCCGTTCGTCGTCAGCCGGTCTGCCCGTGCAGGTACAGGGCCCAGGCCAGGAAGCCGACCGCGGCCGTGCACAGCAGCGTCCGCCAGACATTGGCCCGCGCCCACGGCCCCTCGAAAGCGCGGCGCACCGCGGCCGGGTCACCGATACGGGCGACCGGACCGGCCTTCTCCAGCGCGTTGTTCAACGGGATGTTCACCTTGTTGGTGAGCCCCATCGACAGGATGTAGCAGACCAGGGCCGCGATCAGCGCCGGCAGCACGTCACGGCCGTCCGAGGGAATGTGCAACGCCAGCGCCAGCGCGGTGAACAGGAATGCGCCGATGTAGCCCAGCACGAACCAGCCGTTGAGGATGGCCTTGTTGATGTGCTGCATGACCTCGATGACCGTCCGGTCGTCCGTGCGCTTCAACCCCGGCATCACGGACACGGAGAAGCCGTAGAACAGGCCACTGACCAACCCCATCGTGACCGTGGCGGCGATGAGCGAGGCCAGGCGTGCGGTCTCCATCGTGTGTCCCCCTGCTCGCCCGTCCACGGAGCTTCTCGGTCATCGATTCTTCGGGAACGGGTCATCGAATCGTCAAGTCATGGCGACTATACGGGCGAGGGTGGCCCGCGTCGCGGGGGAATCGAGCGACCTTCCAGCAAGTCTTGAGCGACGCGGGGAGCCGGAGCCGCGAGATGCTCGCGGCTCCGGCGGCCGGCCCGGGGCAGGGGGGCTCCGCGGGCCGGCGGGGGGTGGACGCACGCACCCGGGGCCAGCCGGGGCGCGTCCACGATCGGGGTCAGCCCGCGGAAGCCTCCAGCCGGCTGTCGGGGATCCACGAGCCGTGCAGGCCGGCGGCCACCCGGTGCGGCAGGTGCACGGTGGCGACCCGCTCCAGACCGGAGGCGTCCAGCACCAGCAGCTGCGAGGAATCCTGCTTGAGGTCCGAGACGACCGTCAGCAGATAACCCTCGTCCTCGCCCGTCGCGCCGGCGGCGGGCACGAACACGGCCTCGCTCGGCATCCGGGCGTCGCCCACCCGGTGGATACGGCGGGCACCGGTGGTGCGGTCGTACTTGACCACTCCGTAGCCGCCCAGACCGTTCTCGTCGGGGAACGAAATGGCGTACTGGTAGCGGTTCTCGGCGCCCAGGTACTCCTCGTTCAGCGTCGGGAACTCCACCGGCAGATCGTCGATGATCTGCTCGTCGACCGTACCGGCCGCCATGTCCAGCACCCAGCGGCGGGTGTAGGAGCGGGAGACGGGCTCACTGCCCCGCCCCGGCGCACCGACCCACCAGTTCCACGACAGCCGGAACCCCTCGCGGTCCACGGTGGGACCCTCCAGGACGATCCGGCCCTGCCCGTCCTCGTAGGCGTTGGACACGTGCAGCATGTTCCCCGGCTCGATGGAGAACCAGCGCACCCGCCCGGCGCCGTCCTCCCCGCGCGGCATCACCCCGATACGGGAGGGCTGCTGGTCGTTCCAGCTGTAGGGGATGCCCGAGGCCTCCGCATGGTCGAAGGTGACGTTCCCCTCGACGAACACCACATGGCGGCGGGTGAGCGCGAAGTCGTGCTTGAGCGCGGCGGTCGCCCCCGGCACCTCGGCGTCGTGAACGATGTGGCCCTTGGCATCGGACACGTAGTACGTCAGGAACGGCGGGAACGGCGAGGACCCGAAGAAGTGGAGCTCCCCGGTCACCGGGTCCTCCTTGGGGTGCGCGGTCATCGCACTGCGCAGCTTGCCCTCGAAGTCGTAGGCGCCGACCGTCTCCAGCTCCTCGGTCATCTCGAACGGCAGGTTCGCCTCGCACAGCGCCAGCAGACGCCCCGCGTGCTCGATGATGTGGGTACCGGCGGCGCTGGCCGTCAGATCGGGCCCGCGCTCGGTCATGTACGGGGCGCCGTGCAGGGCCGGGGTCCGCACCCAGCGGTTGCGGTACCACTCGGCGCGCCCGTCACGCAGCCGGATGCCGTGCACCATGCCACTGCCCTTGAACCAGTGGGTGGGGGTGACGCCGGGCTTGGGGTTGTGCCCGTTGCGCAGCAACCGGCCGTTCAGCTCCGGCGGCAGGGTGCCCTCGACGATGAGACCGGTGGCGGTGACCTCCTCGGCGACGGGCGTGAAGTGGCCGGTCAGGTACGGCTTCGAAGTCGTCATGGCGGAAATCCCTCTCATTGATGTGATGCAACGTCAGGCAGACGCGGGACCCCCCCCCGCACCGCACGCGCCGCGCCCGCGCATGCGGTGCGGTCCCTCCGCGTGCATGCCTGCAACGTTCATGGACACAGACTCGGCGCGGACGCTGTCCACTCTCCAGACCCGACAGCGCCGCGCACTGTCCACTGCTGTCCGCACCTGTCCACACGCACATCAACCCCTACCGCGGGTCGTGCAACTCCCGCTCCCACAACGCCTCGCACAGCAGATCCAGGCCCTGCCGCAGATGACGACGGTAGGTGCCGTACGGCAGCCCCAGCCGGCGCGCGGCCGCCTCCTGCGTCGGCGCCCCCGAGAGATAGCCCGCCGTCAGCGCGTCACGGGCCCGCACCCCCCGCGGATCCTGCACCAGATCGTCCACCGCCGCGCGCAGCAGCGCACGCAACTCCCCGACCGGCTCACCCAGATCGGCCGCCAGCCGGGTACGCAGCAGCGCACAGGCCGCGAACGCGTCCGCGTCCCGCCAGTGCGCCAGCGCCTCGCGCACCGCCTGGTCGAACGCCGTACGCGAGACCGGCGACGGCCCCGCCGGGGCAGCCGGCATTTCGGTGGCCGATATGAAGTTCATCAGCCACGACTCCACCGGCAGCCGGCGCCAGTCGACACCGAACACGCCATAGGTGTACTCACCCACCCGCGGCCGCGCCCCCGTGTCCTGCAGGGTGCCCCGCACGCGCTCGGCCCACGTCTCGGCGTCCTGGAACACCGCGAACCCGTACGCCCGCCCGCGCGCCCGGGCCGCCTCCGCCTGGGCCCGGGAACTGCTCAGGTCGATCACCCGCGAAGGAACCTGGTACTGCTCGGGATAGACCGAGAAGCGGCTGACACCGATGTGCTCACCGGGGCTCACCGGGGCGTTGGCCTCCGTGTACCGCCACGCGGCGGCCACCACGGGATCGGTGGCCAGGTCCTGGGCGTCGGGCGGGGACGGCAGGACCAGCCGCGCCGTGAACGCCACGATCCGGCCCGTGCTCACCAGCCGGTAGACGCTGAAGGCCTGCGGCTGGCGCTCGGCCCAGTAGCGGACCAGCTCCGCGGAGGCGGGCCCCTCCGTCTCGGTGGCCATCCGCAGGACGACATCGATGTCGTCCGGGTGCAGGGGACGGTCGTGGACCTCGTCCTCGCGGGACCAGGACCGCAGCCGGGCCAGCGTCGGACCCTCCCGGAACAGGTAGAACAGATCGTCGGTGACGGTCCACACCCGCTCCTCGGGCGCCTCGCGCAGAATGCGCAGGTACTCGTCCGCCAGGCGCTGTCGCATCGCCTCGAAGGCGTTGGGCGCCCGCCACCGCAGGTCGGCGGCGAGCGTCTCGCGCGCCGCGTCGTGCGGATGGAGCCCCCGCAGGGTGGACTCCATGAACGGCAGGTCCCGCAGCCAGGAGAACAGGGGATGGGCGTCCTCCCCGGGCAGCACCGCGGCCAGCAGCTCCTCCGACGTCGAGTGGGCCTGCGCCGCCACCTCCAGGGCACGGCGGTGGGCCGCCGTGGGCACCTCCCCGATCAGCCCCGCCAGCAGTGTGCGCAGCACGTCCGCGGTGGGCGCCCAGATCTCCTCCCGGCCGCAGCCCGCCGATCCGGTCGCGGCCGCCAGCGACAGCGCCAGCGGGTTGCCCCCGGCGAAACGCAGCACCCGGTCCCGTAGCTCGGGCCGGATCTGCGCCGCCACCAGCAGGCTGCGGGCCTGCTCCGAGGAGAACGGCCCCAGTTCGCTCACGTGCAGGAGCCCGGACCAGGCGGGATCGGCGGCCCACTGCGGCTGCGGAGCGCGCCGGCCGCCCAGCACGACCAGGGCGTCGTCCGCGGCCCGCGGCAGGAAGTGGTGCCACAGCCAGCTCTCCAGCCACTGGCAGTGCTCGAAGGAGTCCACGAACAGGACCGTCCCCGGCACGTCCAGGAACGGCCCGGCGGCGCGCTCGAAATCGGCCGGGTCCCGGCTGACGAACCGGCCGTCGAGTTCGACGAGCAGCCGCCCGGCCGCCCGCGCGTGGTCCGCGAGCCGCCGCAGCAGCGTCGACTTCCCGATACCGCCCGGCCCGTACACGTAGAACGCGAACGGCGCCTGCGGATCACCGGCCAGGGCCTCCCCGAACCGCCCGAGTTCCTCGTCGCGGCCGACGAAGGCCTGCACGCGCGCCCTGCTCAGTCTTTCCCCCACGGACCCCATGGCGGCTCCCCTGTCCCTCGTTGCGGAACGTGTCACTTGACCAGTCCGATATTCGCGTCGTCGGCCTCGCCGGTGATCAGCAGAGTGGTCTCCTCAACGCGCTCGAAACGGCCGTCGGGGGCCATCCGGGCGAAGAGGTAGACCTCGGTGCGCGAGATGTGGCCGTCCTGATGGGTGAGGGTGACGGTGTGCCGGTCGGCGTAGGAGAGCCCGTCGCGCAGTTCGTCCTGGACCTCGACCCGTCCGCTGCGGATCAGGGAGCGCAGGCGCGTCATGTGCTGGGCGAAGGAAGTCCGGTCGCTCCACACACCGTTGGTGCGCTGGCGGTAGTCGGGGGCGAAGTGCCGGTCGATGGCCTCGGTGAGGTCCAGACCCGGGGTGAACAGCAGGTCGTTGATGGCGCGGCTGATGTCGGTGGAAGTCATCGTCATGTCCTGAACGGAGTGGGGGGGTGTACGGGGTGCGGGGCGCGTGGGCGCCGCGGTCTCAGCGGACGGGAGTGAAGTCCAGCGACAGCGAGAGCGGCCCGCGGGTGTAGAGACCGGCCTCCCGGTAGCGGAAACCGGGGCTGTAGCGCACCTCGTCGAACAGGGGCAGGAGCATGGCGGCCACCGTCTCGATCTCGGCGCGCGCGAAGGCCGTACCGACGCACTGGTGGAGGCCGCTGCCGAAGGACAGGTGCTCGGCGGCCGCGGTGAAGGAGCGGGCGGTGCCCAGGTCTGCGCGGTGGATGTCGAAGGTGTCCGGGTCGGTGAACGCGTCGGGGTCGCGGTTGGCCGCCCCGATCATGCAGAAGACGGTGGCCCCGGCCGGGACGACGGTGCCCGCGAAGACGGCGTCGTGCTCCGCCTGGCGGGGGATGAGCTGCACCGGCGGGGTGCAGCGCAGCGTCTCGGCGATCGCGGAGCCCAGCAGCTGCGGGTCGCGGCGGACCTGCGCCAGCTGCTCGGGATGGTCGATCAGGTGCTTGAAGAGCAGGGCGAGCGTCTTGTCGGCGGGCTCTGCCGAGGCCAACAGCACATTGATGACCAGGGCGGTGACATCGCGCTTGCTCATGGCCGCGCCGCCGAATTCGGTGCTGCACAGCGCCGATATCAGGTCCTCGCCGGGACGGCGGCGACGCTCCTCGATGATCGGCGCGAGATACGCCTCCAACTGCTCGGCGCAGTCCAGGCAGTGCCGGCGACGCTCGGGTGTGAGGGTCAGGCTGGTGATGAACTCGGTGACCCCGCTGTACCAGGCCGCCACCTGTGGCCAGTCCTTCCTCTCCAGGCCGAGGACGTCGAGCGTCACCTGCACGGCGAAGGGCTTGCCGAAGTCGTTGACCAGGTCCATCCGCCCCGCGGGGAGGAAAGGAGCCATCAGCTCGGCGGCGTTGGCGCGGATGGCGTGCACCTGTCTCTCCAGGGCCCGGCCGGTGAAGGACCGTACGACGACCGCCCGCTTGGCGGTGTGCTCGGCTCCCGCCATCTGGGCCAGGACCGGCCCGCGCATCACCGGCTCCGCGCGCACCTGGAACGTCTCGGTCGTGAAGGCATCATGGTCGGTCAGGACCCTCTTCACGTCCTCGTGGCGGGAGAGGAAGTAGCTGTCGATCCCCGGCTCGTAGTGCACCGGAAGCTGCTCCCTCAGCTGTGCGAAGTAGCGGTAGGGGTCAGCGGCGAAGTCCTCGGACAGGACGCTGAACGGGGCATGGGGCACGTGCATGGTGGAACCTTTCGAAAGACGCTGTGCGTGGAAGCAGCCACCACGCGCCTCGTGCGGTCGCGAGAACGGCAGGCAGCCCCAACCGGGCTGCTAGACGTGCGAACGACCGTTCGGGTTGCTCTGGTTGGCCATCACTTGACCGTTCGGCGGCACGCCACGACAAGCCCGCGGCTCCACGTGGCCGGCGCCGCACAGCGGGTGAAGTCAGAGCTTCCCCGCGACCGTACGGACCCGGTGACCGAGGACCCGGCCGAACCCGGCGACGAACTCCGGGCGGAGCCGGGCCGCGTTCCGGATCTCGAAACCGAGATGGGCAAGAGCGAACCGGTCGTCCTCCCACGCCCACTCGGGCAGCGCCTCCGAACGGCCGCACCCCGGGCACCGCAGCGGGGCGGCGCCCGTCCGGTACCAGGCATCCAGCGCCTCGGGCCACGGCGCGGCGGCGGCCGGCGCCGCGCCGTGCGGGCACAGGGGGGAGCCGTCCGAACCGAGGGAGCCCCAGAAGACGGTGCGGCCGGTGCGGACGGCGAGCCCGTCGCAGGAGCCCCGCACCGGCCACTGCGTGACGTCGCCCCACCGCGGCCCCGGCGAGTACACCGGCCTGCCGAGCACCTCGTACCGCTGCTCGGGGCACACGATCCCCTCGGCGACCAGCCACGCCACCACCCCAGGGCGTGCGCGGCCTCTCGCCGCTCCTGGCGGGCACGGTGTTCCTGGCCCCGGCCCTGATGGTGGCCCTCAGCGGGCCGCTCGGCGCGCGGCTGGGCCGGCACATGCGGCCGACCGCGGTGATGGCGCTCGCCGGGGCCGTCGCCGGTACGGGGATGTACGCCCTGGCCGGGGTCGGCACGTGGTGGCTGTACGTGCCGGTGTTCGCGTGGTGCGGCCTGGGCCTCGGGCTGGGCTGGACCTTCTCCGGCGTGGCGACCCAGCAGGTCGTCGCACCGGCCCGGGCGGGGGAGGCGTCGGGCGTGCTGCTGACGTTCCTGGTCACCCTCGGTGCGATCGCCCTGGCCGGGACGGCGGCGGCGATCTCCGCGATGACCCCGCAGCGGCCGCCCGAGGAGGCCTACGACGTGATCCTGCGGCTGGGCGGGCTGGTCATCGTCGCGACGGCGGTGGTGGTCATGGCCGTACGCCACCGGCTCGTGACGCTCGGCAGGATCCCGCCCCTGTCCATGCGGGCGGGCGACGACACCGCCCGGGAGCCGGGCCGCCGCAGCCCCTGACCTCTTGCGGAGACGGTGTCCTCCGGTGCTCCTCCGGTGCTCCTCCGTGCCCGTTTCCTTCGATCCCGAGGCGATTCCGGCATCCGGCCGCACCTCTCAAAGGTGCACATACGGCGACATTCGGTGAGATTCGGGCGCTCTGGGGGTGAGCCGCCCCATAGGGCCCACGTCACATACGGGCCGGGATAGTAGCTCCCCGGGGCCCCGCCACCGCTGCCCCGGACCGGCTCCCCCCGGGGGCCGCAGGTCCCCGACTCCGAGGCCCCCTAGTAAGAGGGGCCGTTGCCAGGGGGTCGGGGCGTCTGTAGAACTGGATGAGTCGCCGGGCGGCACGGGTGCTTCACCCGCCGCCGACGAACCCCTCTCCAGCGCGTGAGTGGCTCACGCATGCCTCCGGCATGCCGCGACCGCCCTTGTTCCCTGTGGAAGGTCAATCCGTGTCCAACCCCGTCATCCGCCGCATCGCCGCTTCGAAGAAGACCCTCGCGGGTGCCGTCGTCGCCCTCGGTGTCGCCGGTTCCATGCTCGCCACGGTTCCCGCCCAGGCGGCCCCGACGAGCGCCAAGGCGATCGCCCAGCAGATGATCAAGGACCCGGCGCAGTTCGCGGCGTTCAACAACATCGTTTCCCGCGAGAGCGGCTGGAACCACACCGCCATGAACTCCTCCTCCGGCGCCTACGGCCTGGTCCAGGCCCTGCCGGCCTCGAAGATGGCCTCCGCCGGCGCGGACTGGAAGACCAACCCCGCCACCCAGATCAAGTGGGGCCTGGACTACATGAACGACCGCTACGGCAGCCCGGTCGGCGCCTGGAACTTCTGGCAGGCCCACCACTGGTACTGAGCCACCAGCGGACAGCACACGCACGAGAACGCCCGACCGGATCCCCGGCCGGGCGTTCTCGCGTACCCGGCGGATCGTGACGCGCGAACCCGGCCCGATCCGCGCCGCCCGGCCGATCCGGCAGGAACCCGCCGCCGCACGGGCCCTCCCCGCGGCCTGGGCCGTCTCTTCCGGATCCTGCCGGGCGTCGCGGGCCCGGGCAGGATCCGGAAGAGACGGCCTAGCGGCGGCGTCGGCCCGCTCCGCGGTGCAGCGCGAGCCCGGCCAGGGCCGTCGCGGCGACGGCACCGGCCGCCATGAAACCGCCGCGCGAGCGCCAGGACAGTACCGACCAGCGGGACTGCGCGGACAGCACCGAGCCCGTGCTGAGCCAGGAGGCCGCGGACAGTACGGACAGGGACGATCCGATGGAGGCGGCGGAGAGGGCGCAGCCCACGGATCCGACGGACAGCACCGATCCCACCGAGCCGATCGACAGGACCGACCCCACCGAGCCGATGGACAGCACCGAGTCCTTCGACCAGAGCGAGAGGCAGGACCGCTCACCGCACCACCACGAGTCCGCCGGCACATCACGTTCGATCACGGCACCATCCTGACAGCCGGGCGGCAATCCGGGCGGCAATCCGGGCGGCAATCCGGGCCGCCCCGAGCGGTTCCGGGCCGGCCCGGGCAGGCCACGGCGCGTCGATCCCCGCGCCGGACAGGCCCGGGCCACCGTGCCGCGCTGTGCCGAAGTAAGATGGTTGTCGCCAAAAGGCCGTTGCTGACCTGCGGCTTCGGCGCGGCGAGGCACGGCAGTTGTCACCGGGGCGGCGTGCTACTCGTCACCAGCAGCTCAGGAAGCACTGCGCCTGCCACCAGCTCCGGCGTCCCATAGGCCATCTGCGCGGCGTGGCGGGCCTGTCCTGTGGCCCTGTGCGACCTGTTCGGCAGGCTGCCTATCAGGATCACCGCCGACGGGCCATCGTCACGTGCGTCCGTCGCACACGGCACCGTCACCCGGAGATCGGTCCCGAAATACCCGCCACAACCGCTCTTGACCGGGAGCGCGCTTCAGATCCGAGGATGGGCGGCCTGGATACCCGAGACCCCGGATAGTCCTCGGGACGATGGACTTCGGCACCCGCGTCGACCTCGGTCTTCCCCTCCCGCCGCTCCGGATTACCGCTTGGTGCGACGGAACCCGAACGGCCCGCTGTTGCCCTCCGCCTTCACATCCATCGTGTCCTTACCGGTCGAGCGGAGCGTGAAAGAGCCGAAGCCGGCACAGGCACCCTGTGCGACCGTTTCGCCTTCGATCAACCCGGCGGACAGACTGCCCTCCTCGATCGCGAACAGCCTGCCCGTGACGTAGCACTCATTGGGGCTGGTACCCGCGGTGATCCTGATCACCGAATCCAGCTCCACCTCTTCGATCCGGAGATGAAAGTTGGGGCTGAGACCCTCGCTGGTCCATGCGCCGGTGTACTTCTCACTGACCGCCCGCGGGGTGGGTTCGTCCCCCTCGTCGCGCAGGATGGCGGACCACACGCCGACCTGCAAGTGGAGTTCGTCTCCCTTCCGGGTGAGCGTCTGGGTCTCCGGTGGTCGACACGCCAACGCTTCGTCCTCCGGTCGGTCCGCGAAGACCTCCGCCTGCTTCAGGTTTTCGCCCTTGACGACCATCTGGTCACCGCTGACCGGAACAGGTCCGATAGTTCCCCTACACAGATGCTGCCCTCGGAGGAAGGAGTACGTTCCGCTGTTGCCCGAAGCATTGCCCGGGCCGATCCTCATCCGGAGGAACTGCATGGGCCCCCCGGGTTGAGCCTCGACCACACCTGCCCAATTCCCTACGAAAGCGGAGCTGTTGCGTGGTAGGGCCCGTCCGGGCTCGTCCTTGTCGTTGTTACCGTCCGCGCCGTCACCGCCGCCGAACAAGTGGGGGAGGAGAACCACCGTGACCGCGGTGAGGGCCAGTGCCGTCGCGAGCACGAGGAGCCTCGGCCTGCGGATCGCGCGGCGCGGCCGCTTCGCGGAGGGCGCGTCCGGCGGCGGAAGCACTGCCTGCGCCGGGGGGATGAGATGGGTCCGCGCGGAGGGCCCGTCGGCGTCCAGCAGGCGGCCGGCGCTGGACCCGAGGCTGGCGAGGAGCTTGCCCGGTAACCAGTCCGGCCGCGCCGTGAGGTCCCACTGCGACGTACGCTCCAAAAGATCGCCCGTGGAGGGGCGCCGGGCGGGGTCCTTCGCCAGACAGTCGCGCACCAGGCCGTACAGGGGATCCGACAGGCCCTCCAGATCTGCCGCCTCCTCGGCTATCCGGAACATCAAGGCATGCGCGCCGCTGCCCAGCTCACCGAACGGAGTCCGGCCGGTCGCGGCGTACATGAGAACGGAGCCCAGACAGAACACATCCGAAGCCGGGCCGGGCTTCTCGCCCCGAACCTGCTCGGGCGACATGAAACCGGGCGATCCGATCACCACACCCGTACGGGTCCTGACCCCGTCGACCGGTGTCTCCAGCGCCCGTGCGATGCCGAAGTCGATGACGCGCGGCCCGTCCACGGTGAGAAGGACGTTGGACGGTTTGATGTCGCGGTGCACGAGGCCGGCCACGTGAATGTCAGCCAAGGCGTGCGCGAGTCCGTTGGCCAGGGCGAGGACGGATTCCTCCGGAAGCGGCCCGTACTCGTCGCCGACGACCACCGTGTGTAGATCCGGGCCCGGTACGTAGCCGATGGCGACCCAGGGGGTATCGGCCTGCGTGTCCGCGTCCAGAACCGGCGCCGTCCAGGAGCCGCCCACACTGCGCGCCGCCTCGACCTCCCGCGCGAACCTCCACCGGAACTCGTCCTGCTGCGCCAGCGTTTCCCGCACCGCCTTCACCGCGACTGTGCGCCCGCCCATGGACCGTGCCAGGTACACCCGCCCCATCCCACCCGCCCCGAGCAGGCCAATGAGACGGTATGGGCCGATGTGAGTCGGATCTTCGGGCGTCAGAGCATCCACAGGTCGACGATAGGTCAGGTGGCGGTGGTTGACATGGGAACCGGGTGACAGAAATAGCGGATACCGGAGCGCCGCGTCGGGCCTGGTCCCGTTGGGCGGGAGCTGGCCAACTCCACCGTCAGCTCTTGGGCTACCTCGAGGGCGAAGCCCTCGGCTTTGATGACAGGAAACTGCCTCTGTGACAACTGTCGCGCTTCGGCTCACGCGCCGGGCGCAGCCGTCGTCGTAGCCGTCCGGTGTCAGTAGGAGACGTCGATGTAGTCGATGTCGGTGAACTCGACCTCGAGACGGTCGGCGCGGGTGCCGCCGTCCTTGAAGTACGTCTCCTGGAGGCCTTCGGCGACGATCGCGCGCAGCTCCCGGTCGCCGGCGCCCCGCTGCTGCGCGTCGAAGAGCCGCTGCGCGTAGGCGGCCGGGAGATGGACGGTGAGGCGGCGCATGCGGCCGTCGTCGGTGGTGCCGACGGGGGCGGTGTAGCCGAACCGGGCGCGGGTCTCGACCGTGATCCCGGTGCGGTCGGCGGCCTGCTTGCGCCGCCGGTTGCGCACCACCGGCTGCCAGCGGGAACGGACCGCCGCCTCGATGCGGTCCGCGATGGCTCTCGGCGGGGTCTTCCGCTCGCCCGTCCGGTAGCGCTCCACGGACCTCTGACTGACGCCGAGTTCCTGCGCGACGGCCTTGGTGGTCTTCAGCCTGCCCATCAGGAAGTTGATGCGGGCCTTCAGGGCCTTGGGCGGCTCCCGCGTGAACACCTCGCGGTCGGCGCGGTCGATGGCGTCCTCGATGTCCCACACGGCCCGCTACTCTCCCTCGTCCGTGACGGCGTCGCCGCCCTTGATGTGGCGGGCCGGGTTGAGGCCCCTCTCCATGAAGTCGACGGCCCACGCCATCTCCTGCACGCCTTCGAGCTTGGCCAGCCCCGGGGTCGTCCCGAGGCGGAAGGACCCGGGCAGGGGCTTGCCCGAGGCGGTGTAGGGGAGGAAGTCCAGCGGCGACGCCCCCGGGCTCGGATAGACGACGCAGTCGGACAGTACCGCGAGGGGGTACCGGCCCGTCGCCCGCGCGGTGTTGGCCATCTTGCGGTGCATGTTGACACGGGTCTTGGAGATGACCGCGGCCCGGATGTCGGGCCGCCACGTCGGCCGCTCCAGCGCCGGCCACCGCTCCCCGTCCCGGTAGTGCCGTCCCTGGGGCCGTTCGCGGAGCTTGCCGATGCCGCCCTTGACGGTGGCCTTGATCGCGGCCAGCACGGCCGCCATCGCGGGGTCGACGTCCTTGTGGTGCTCCATCGCGGCGAGGAACCGGCGCTCGTCCAGGTCCGCGGTCACGCCGAGGTCGGCGAGCGTGTCGGCGCAGGCGGTCTTGAGACGGTCGTGCCACGGGTCGAGGTACGCGCCGGTCTCCCGCCGCAGGAACGCCTCGATCGGCGCCACCGACGCGCCGAGCTCCTCCGCGTAGGCGACGGTGTGGGTCTGGTACCAGGCCGGCCCCTCGGGGCGCCTCCCCGACGGGGTGAACGGCGACGGCAGCCGCGGGTCCAGCTCGATGTGCGAGAGGTCCACCAGCCAGCTGCCGGGAATCTTCTTGTTGAACCTCGGCCGGTGGAAGTGGTCGGGGCCCGACAGGCCGACCATGAGGCGGGCCGCGGAGGCGAGGAACGCGGTGTTCAGGTCCAGGCCCACCGCGTAGGGCAGCAGGCACTCCTCGTCCGTGAGCAGCTCCACCTCGCGCACCCACTGGTACGCCTCCTCGTCGAGGAACCCGCCGGTCCACCCCTGCGCGACCGGGTGTTCGGCGGGCGCCTCCGGCGGGGCCGGGTCCATCGGCTCGCTGCCGAGCGAGCCCGGGTTGCAGCCGGACTCCCACTCGCCCGTGCTCTCGTTCTTCACGGCCCGCGTCGGCGGCCGCAGCGCGGTCATCAGCTCCAGGCCGTTGACCGCGGTGGAGCCGCGCGGGGTCAGGACCCGGGCCGCGTACGTACCCAGCACGCGGGCCACCTCGGCCGGCGCCATCTCCGCCACCCCCGGCCAGGACCGCGCGTCCAGCGCGTCCCACGACAGGACCGCGAGCTGCACGCACTGCCGCTCCCCGGCCTTCGCCGGACGGTAGAGGCGCGCCCACGGGCCGAACCCGCGCTGCGTCAGCTTCCACTTCGCCCGGGCCACCTGCCTGACGACCGGGTGGTCGTCGGGCAGCCGCAGCGAACGGCGGGCCTCCGGCCCCTCCAGCCGCTCGGGCAGACCGAACCTCACGGCGGCCGCCGCGGTCAGCACGACCAGCGGATCGGCGTCCTTCCCCGAGCGGTTCAGGCGTGCGGCGCCGAGCCCCGACTCCTTGAGGGTCCACTCGGCCAGCTGCGCAACCGTCGTGGCGGGGCAGTCCAGCACGATCCCGTCGATGCCGTACGCGCTCCCGTCGCCGTCCAGCACCGCCAACGGGCCGTGCGGGAACCGCGGGTCGCCCGCGGCCGCCGGCCCGGCGGCCTTCCCCGCCGGACGGCGCGCCACCACCGCTACCGCCGCCGTCGCCGCGGCCGGCCCCTCCGGACCGGTGAACGCCGCCGGAACCGCAGCCGGAGCGGGCACGGGAACCGGAGCGGGCGAGGGAACGGGCACGGGAACCGGCACGGACTCGGAGGCGGCCGGTGCGGGGTACCGCTCGGCCCAGCCCTCCAGCAGCCGCAGATAGGCCTGAAGCCGCGGCGGCCTCGGCTCGGAGCGGCCGTTCTCCCAGTTCTTCACCGTCTGCGGCGTCGACTTCAACGCGGCCGCGAGCCGGGCCTGCGTGACCCCGGCCGCCTCGCGCAGCCGCGCCCGCTCCGCCGGAGACGGCAGCCGCGGCTCGCCCTCCAGCAGTGCGTCCACCGCGTCGAACAGCTCTTCCTGGCTCGGCATGGCCCACCTCCACCGGGAACCCTAGCAAAATTAACCCTCACCGAATGTCGGATTTAACCCTGTCAGCGGCGTGTTGAGGCAGCGCACCCCACCGCACGCACCCCACCGCACACGTTGTCGGCGCCGTACGGGTGCCGAAGGGCGCCCGTACGGGGCAGGGTTGCGGGTTCGCGGAACCGGGCCGGGGCGTCCAAGTGGAAGCGGCGCACCGAGGACTCGGCGGCCTCGCGGCAGCGCCTGGGCGTCACGGATCACGGTCCGCTCGGAGATCTCCGGCTCGCGGGCGAGAACGGCGGCGGTCGGGCCGGGGCGGGACTGGACGAGGAGAGCAATGCGGATCGGACGGGCGGCACGCACGATCCAAGGATCACCCACCGCGTCGGTGCCCCGCCGCGCGCGAAAACCCCTGGGGACGCTCCCGCCGCGGCACGTACGCTCGCCCGTATGCCCCGCTCCTCGAAGAAGGCCCGCCGGCTCGTCGCCGACGGGCGCACCTACCTGTGGACCGTCCGCCACGGACACCACGTGCTCGACGACAACGGCTGCCGCAAAACCCTCACCCTGCACTCCCAGCCGCCCGGCACCGGCGGCCTGCTGCGCTTCGTCTTCGACGAGGGCCCGGGCCGGTACGTCTCGGGATTCACCACGGGCTCGGGCGAGGTGGGGGAGATCGGCACCGGCGCGCTGAACCTGCACGAACCGGGCACGGTACGGGTTCTGCTCGACGCGGCGCTGGCCCGCGGGTGGCAGCCGGGGGAGCGGCGGGACACGAAGGTCGACGGCTGGACCTTCCTCGGCGCGGCCGCCGCCGTACGCGGCTAGGCCGTCTCTTCCGGATCCTGCCGGGCCCGCGCTGCCCGGCACCGCACCTCGCCGCACTGCCGGGGCAACCGAGTGCGTCCAGTACACGGCAGCCCCGGCAGCACGCCGAGGCACGCCGCCGGACGACGCGGACCTGACCGACAAGACCCGAAAGAGACGGCCCAGTCCGTGACCCCAGGCCCCTCCGGTCGCGGTGACCTGCGCGGCGTCGGCGAGAATGCGGTCGCATGAGCCCGCACCCCTCCGACGATCTGACCGCCGCCTTCGCCCGCCTCGGCGGTGAGGACGACCAGCAGGTCTGGAGCGACCTCTGGAACGACCTGTGCCACCAGGGCTGCGTCTACGAGGACAGCTTCCTCGCCCTCCCGTACCTGGCGGCGATCGCGACCGGCCGCGCCCCCGGCGAACCGCAGGAGGCCGTCCTGATGGCGGGCCTCATCGCCTCGGCGGCGGACGAGGAGCACGGCGCGCGGTACGCCGGGGAGACGTCCGTGCTCCTGCCCGTCGCCCGCCGCCTCCTCGACGCGGCGACCGGCCACCCGCCGACCTTCGTCCACCTCCTCCAGTGCGTCCTGGCCTTCGAGGGCGAACGGGTGTGGAGCGCCGGGCGACTGGAGGGCCTGTTCGAGCAGGAGTACGAGATCGAGTGCCCGCAGTGCACGGCGGAGCTCTTCATCGCCTTCGGCGACCACGGAACCTTCGCCTCGGCCGGTGACTACGTGACGGCCGATCCGGTCAAGGCGGCGCTCCTGCCCGCCGATCCCCGCGCGCTCGGCCCGCTGCCCGCCCGCCTGCACCGCACGGCGTCGCGGGCGGGCCACGAGCAGGTCGCGCTCGGGCTGACGTACCTCTTCGGCCGGGCGACCTGCCCGGACTGCGGGGCCGAGTTCGCCGTCCCGGAACAGGTCGAGGAGCGGTAGCGGGCTGCGCCGTACGGATGGACTCGGACCGTACGGTGGCCGGTACGGGCTCCCGCCGCACGAAGCGGCCTACCTTCGCACTGCTCCCCACCCCTCACGAAAGGCAGTACTCGTGCGATCGATCCGTTGCGCCCTGACCGCTCTCGCCGCCGGTGGCATCCTCCTGGCGGGCGCCTCCGCCGCCTCCGCCGACGACGCCTTCACCGTCTACGCACCGATCAGCAACACGTACTCGATCGTCTTCGGGGACCTGAACCAGGTGGCCGGCGACGACATCTTCAACGCCGGCCACGACAACACGGTCGGCTCCCACAACGGCGCGGCGCCGGCCGGTGACATCGGCATGGCGACCGTGCCCGCGACCCAGATCATGAGCAACGAGGCCCTGATGCAGGGCGCCGGCCAGTGGACCGGAAACATCTTCCGCAAGTAGTCCCCGGTCGCACGGGAAAGGGCCGCCACCCCCGCCCGGGGGTGGCGGCCCTTTCCCGTGCACCTGCCGGCCGGTCACCGGGCGTCCCAGAACGTCTGGTTATCGACCCCTCGCAGGGAACACAGCGCGCATTCCCGTCAGTTCACCGAACGGAACCGGGGGCGCGTCCGCACGACCCGCCCTCGACCGGCAGACCATGAGCAAGGAGAGACCGTGCGCATACTCTTCACCGGCCCGCCCGCGGCCGGTCACCTCTTCCCGATGATCCCGACCGCACAGGCCTTACGCGCCGCCGGCCACGAGGTGCTGTTCGCGGGCTCGCAGCCGCTGAACCAGCTCCGCGAGGCCGGTTTCCCGATCGTCGAGACAGGCGACGGCCGCAGCATCCGGGACGTGTTCGAGCAGTCCACCGGCGAGGAAATACGCTACGTCGCCCCGGACATGACCCCGGAGCAGATCCTCGGCAGGGCAGCCCGCGGCTTCGCGCTCGTCTCCCGCTCCACCGTCGACGGACTGCTGGAGGCCGCCGACAGCTGGCGCCCCGACCTGCTGGTGTACGACTCCTTCCAGGCCGCGGCCCCGCTGGTCGCCGCCAAGCTCAAGATCCCCTCGGTGGTCCACAACTTCGGCGTCACCTCCGGCCTCGACATGATCGGCCGGCTCGCCGCCCACTTCACCGAGGCCTACGAGACGTACGGGGTCGCCGGCCCCGCCGAGCCCACCGCCCTGAACATCGTCCCCGCCTCCCTCGGCGGCGACCCGGAGGGCCTGCGCATGCGCTACCTCCCCTACAACGGCGGCGGCATCGTCCCCGCCGAGCTGCTCCGGCGCGGCGCCCGCCCGCGCGTCGCCGTCACCCTGGGCACCGTCCTCGCCGAGCTGGACGGCGTCCGCGCCATCGTCCGCCTGATCGAGGCCGCCGCCTCGGTGGACGCCGAGTTCCTGCTCGCCGTCGGCGGCGCCGACCTCGGCCCGCTCGGCACCCTCCCGGACAATGTCCGCCCGCTGCCCTGGGTCCCGCTCGCCGAACTGCTGACCGCCTCCGACGCGCTGATCCACCACGGCGGCTCCGGCACCCTGCTCACCGCCCTGCAGGCCGGCCTGCCCCAGCTCCTGCTGCCCCAGGGCGCCGACCACTTCACCAACGCCGACGCCCTCACCGCCACCGGCGCCGCCCTGCGCTCCGCCTCCGACGACGTCGACGCCCCGCTCCTTGCCCGCCTCACCGCCGACCCGGCCCTGCGCGAGGCGGCCGCCCGCCTCCGGGACCAGAACGCGGCCCTGCCCACCCCCGCCGAAACGGTCCCCGCCCTGGAGGCCCTGACCGCCTCCTGAACCCGGCGCCACCCCGCGGAACCTGCCCGGAACCCGGCCCCGGGCAGGTTCCGCGGCCCGGCGGGTCAGCCCTGCGCGGACCCGGTCCGGCGGGTCTGCCCGATCAGGACGGCGGTCGCCCGGTCCAGGAGTTCACTGAGCGCGGCGTGCTCGGAGGGCGTGAACGCGTCGGTGAGCGCACGCTCGAGGACGGCCACCTCCTGGTAGGCGCGGTCGAGGAGCGCCCGGCCCTCCTCGGTCAGGTTCGCGATCTGCACCTTGGCGTGCACCGGGGACGTCTCGCGGCGGATCAGCCGCTTGGTCTCCATGTTGGCCAGCACACTGCTCATGCTCTGCTGCGTCACTCCGCAGGCGCGGGCCAGTTGGGCGCCGGACATGCCGCCCTCCCGGGAGAGGGCCAGCAGCACGGTGTACTGCGTCATGGTCAGTCCGTAGGCGCGCAGCACCGCCTCGTGATGCGCCATCAGCGCCTGCTCCGACCGCCTGATCCGGGTGCAGAGCGTCTCATCGACCGGGGCTTCCATCACGCACTCCCACTCCATTGACAGGTTCATGGGTTGACTCAGGAACCTTATATACCTACTGTCCTCGACTGTAAGGATACTGAGTCAGCACAAGGGGCTGTAACGATGAAGGCTGTCCTCCTCGACGCCGAGAACCACTACCGCGTCACCGAACTCGACGAGCCCGCCCCCGGCCCCGGCCAGGTGGCGATCCGCGTCGCCTACGCCGGGATCCAGTGGGGCGACACCATGGTCCGCGACGGCCGCTTCCCCCTCCCGCGCCCCTTCGTCCCCGGCTTCGAGGCCTCCGGACGCATCACCGCGGTCGGCGACGGCGTCGACCCGAACCGCATCGGTACGCCCGTCGCCGCGCTGACCGAGGCGGGCGCCTGCGCCGAGGTGGTCCTGGCGCCCGCCGCGCTCACCCTGGACGTCGGCGACCTGCCGCTGCGGACCGCCGCCGGCCTCGGCTGGGGCGCACCGACCGCCTACGACCTGATCAACACCACCACCCGGGTACGCCCCGGCGAGAGCGTCCTCATCCACGCCGCGGCCGGCTCGGTCGGCACCCTCGCCGCCCAGTTCGCCCGCCTCGCCGGAGCCGGCCGGATCGTCGGGGTCGCGGGCAGTGCCGCCAGGGCCGACTACGCCGCCGCCTTCGGCTACGACCGGGTCCTGCTGCGCGAGGAATTCCCGGGCGGGCTCCACGCCGAACGCTTCGACGTGATCCTCGACCCGGTCGGCGGCCCGACCCGCCGCGCCGGTCTGGAGCTGCTGGCCGAGCACGGACGGCTCGCGGCCTTCGGCAGCCTCGGCCCCCACGAACCCGCCCCCGCCGACCCCGACGACCTGCTCATGCGCGGCGCGTCGCTCCTGACCCACAACAGCAACCTGCTCAGCCGCACCCACCCCGAACGCCTCGCCGACAGCGCCCGCCACGCGCTCCGTCTCGTCGCGGACGGCAGCGTGCGGATCGACATCACCGCCGAATACGACCTGGCGGACCTGGCCACCGCCGTACAGCGGCTCGCCGAGGGCGCCACCCACGGCAAGAGCGTGATCCGCGTCGCCTGACCGCGAACCGCGAACCGCGCAAAAAGCGCCGTCCGGGCGGGCGGAGCCGACCGGAGTCGAACCGGTGTCCTCGCGGTTTTGGAGACCGCGCGCGTCGACCTCTGCGCTACGGCTCCGCCCGTCCCGGCATCGTAGGGCCACCGCCCCGCAGCCGGCCCGGCCGGGGGGTGGCCGGAACTCACCCGAGGAGGGTGAACAGCGGGCTACGTGCTGGTAACTTGCGCGAGTTGATCAAGGTCGGAGGCGTGGCCGACCACGCTCCCGGCCGGAGCCACCCCCCAGTCAAGGAACCACATTGGCACGCACCGTCCGTACGACGGCCCTCGTCTCCACCACGGCCCTCGCACTCGGCCTCTCCCTCCTCGCCGCCGCCCCCGCGTCCGCCGCGGACGACGCACCCACACCGCACCTGGACTCGGTCGAGCAGACCCTGCGCCAGGTCTCGCCGGGCCTGGAGGGCTCGGTCTGGGAACGCACCGCCGGCAACCGGCTCGGCTCCTCCGCTCCCGGGGGCGCCGACTGGCTGCTCCAGACCCCCGGTTGCTGGGGCGACGCCGCCTGCACCGACCGGCCCGGATCGCGCCGTCTCCTGGACAAGATCCGCCAGGACATCGCCGACGCACGCCAGACGGTGGACATATCGACGCTGGCGCCCTTCCCCGACGGCGGCTACCAGGAGGCGATCGTCGCGGGCCTGAGGGAATCCGCCCAGAAGGGCAACCGGCTGAAGGTGCGCATCCTGGTGGGCGCCGCGCCCGTCTACCACTCCACGGTGATCCCCTCGTCCTACCGCAACGAGCTGCTCGCGAAGCTCGGCCCGGCCGCCGCCGGCAACATCACCCTCAATGTGGCCTCGATGACCACCTCGAAGACCGCGTTCTCCTGGAACCACTCCAAGCTGGTCGTCGTCGACGGCAGTTCGGTGATCACCGGCGGCATCAACAGCTGGAAGGACGACTACCTGGAGACCTCGCACCCGGTCAGCGACGTCGACCTCGCGCTGACCGGGCCCGCCGCCGGCTCCGCGGGCCGCTACCTGGACTCCCTGTGGGACTGGACCTGCCGCAACAGGAGCAACTGGAGCTCGGTCTGGTTCGCCGCCTCGCCCGGCGCGGACTGCATGCCCTCCCTGCCCCGGCCCGCCGCCCCCGGGGGCGGCGACGTCCCCGCGCTCGCCGTCGGCGGCCTCGGCGTCGGCATCCGTGAGAGCGACCCCACCTCCGCCTTCCGCCCCGTCCTGCCCACGGCCGGCGACACCAAGTGCGGGATCGGGATCCACGACAGGACCAACGCCGACCGGGACTACGACACCGTCAACCCGGAGGAGAGTGCCCTGCGCGCCCTGGTCTCCAGCGCGACCTCGCACATCGAGATCTCCCAGCAGGACGTCCACGCCACCTGCCCGCCGCTGCCCCGCTACGACGTGCGCCTCTACGACGCCCTCGCCGCGAAGCTCGTCTCCGGCGTGAAGGTCCGCATCGTCGTGAGCGACCCCGCCAACCGCGGCACGATCGGCAGTGGCGGCTACTCGCAGATCAAGTCGCTCTCCGAGGTGAGCGACGCCCTGCGCGGCCGCCTGACGGCCCTGACCGGTGACGGCGGCCGGGCGCGCACGGCCCTGTGCGAGAACCTCCAGCTGGCCACCTACCGCGCCTCCGACCGGCCGACCTGGGCGGACGGCAAGCCGTACGCCCAGCACCACAAGCTGGTCTCGGTCGACGGTTCGGCCTTCTACATCGGCTCCAAGAACCTGTACCCGTCCTGGCTCCAGGACTTCGGGTACGTCGTCGAGAGCCCGGCCGCGGCCGGACAGCTGAAGAGCGACCTGCTCGACCCGCAGTGGCGGTACTCGCAGGCCACCGCGACGTACGACTACGCCCGCGGCCTCTGTCAGGGCTGACCAACCCCACGCCGCCCCTGCTCCGCCCGGCCCGGTCCGGTCCGGCGGAGCGGGGGCGGTCCGCTGTCCCCGCCCCCGCCCCCCGTCTCCGCGCCCGCCCCGGGAATATCCGGGGAGCACCCCCCGTTCCGAGGTATGGTTGAACAATAAACAATCTTGGGAAGGGGAGCCATGCAGTTCGGGATCTTCACCGTCGGCGACGTCACGGCCGATCCGACGACCGGACGCGTGCCCAGCGAGCACGAACGCATCAAGGCGATGCTCGCCATCGCACAGAAGGCCGAGGAGGTCGGCCTCGACGTCTTCGCCACCGGCGAGCACCACAACCCGCCGTTCGTCCCCTCCTCGCCGACCACGATGCTCGGCTACATCGCCGCACGCACCGAGAACCTGATCCTGTCCACGTCCACGACGCTGATCACCACCAACGACCCGGTGAAGATCGCCGAGGACTTCGCGATGCTCCAGCACGTCGCGGACGGCCGCGTCGACGTCATGATGGGCCGCGGCAACACCGGACCGGTCTACCCCTGGTTCGGCAAGGACATCCGCGACGGCATCGACCTCGCCATCGAGAACTACGCCCTGCTGCGCCGCCTGTGGGACGAGGACACCGTCACCTGGAAGGGCAAGTTCCGCACCCCGCTGCAGTCCTTCACCTCCACCCCGCGCCCGCTGGACGGCGTCGCGCCCTTCGTGTGGCACGGCTCCATCCGCTCGCCGGAGATCGCCGAACAGGCCGCCTACTACGGCGACGGCTTCTTCCACAACAACATCTTCTGGCCCGCCTCCCACACCGAGCAGATGGTCAACCTCTACCGGCAGCGCTACGCCCACTACGGGCACGGCACCCCCGAGCAGGCCGTCGTCGGACTCGGCGGCCAGGTCTTCATGCGCAAGAACTCGCAGGACGCGGTGCGCGAGTTCCGCCCGTACTTCGACAACGCACCGGTCTACGGCCACGGCCCGTCCCTGGAGGAGTTCACCTCCCAGACACCGCTGACCGTCGGCTCGCCCCAGCAGGTCATCGAACGCACCCTGTCCTTCCGGGACTACGTAGGCGACTACCAGCGCCAGCTGTTCCTGATGGACCACGCGGGCCTGCCCCTGAAGACCGTCCTGGAACAGCTCGACCTCCTCGGCGAAGAGGTCGTACCGGTCCTGCGCAAGGAGTTCGCGAACCTGCGCCCGGCCGGCGTACCGGACGCCCCGACCCACCCGGCCCGCGTCGCAGCGGCCCGGGAGACCCCGAAGGAGGAGCCGCAGGCATGAAGCTCGTCGTCGTATCGGCGGGGCTGAGCTCGCCCTCCTCCACCCGGCTGCTCGCCGACCGGCTCACGGCCGCGACGCTGGACCGCGTGGACGCCGAACCCGAGGTGGTGGAGCTGAGGGAGCTGGCGGCGGAGATCGCCCAGCACTTCGTCACCGGGTTCCCGCCCGCCCGGCTGGCCGCCGCCCTCGACGCGGTGGCGGCCGCGGACGGCCTGATCGCCGTCACACCGGTGTTCGCGGCCTCGTACAGCGGCCTGTTCAAGTCGTTCTTCGACCTCATCGACAAGGACGCCCTCACCGGCAAGCCGGTCCTCCTCGGCGCGACCGGCGGCACCGCCCGGCACAGCCTGGTCACCGAACACGCCCTGCGCCCGCTGTTCACCTACCTGCGCGCACTCGTCCTGCCGACCGCCGTGTACGCGGCCTCGGAGGACTGGGGCGAGCAGGGACTGGACCGGCGGATCACCCGCGCGGGCACCGAGCTGGCACGTTCCATGGCGCCCGCCGCTCCCGCGGCAGCCCCGGACATCGACACCGCCGCCGCGATCGCACCCCGTTCCCTGACCGGGGCGATCACCTCGACGGATCCGGCGAACGGCTTCACGATCGTGCCGTTCGCACAACGGCTGGCCGCGCTCCAGGCCGAATAGAGCCCGGACCGGCCGCCCGGTCCGGGCCGCGGTCACGCGGGGGAGCGGCGGTGGGGAGCGGCGGCGGGGAGCGGCGGGGGAGAGCGGCCGCACCCGGCACCACTCCCTTTTTGCCGAACCGGCAACAGGACTCGCCGCCCCCGCGCCGCCCCTCGCATGATCGGGGCAGCGATCCTGGCGCACGGCAGGTCGAGAACCCTGGAGGACTCATGTCGCAGCAGGCCCCGGAAGCCACCCACCGCCTGGTCCCCTCGCCCGCAGGCCGGATCCACGTGGTGGAACAGGGCACCGGGCCGCTGGTGCTGCTCGTGCACGGCTTCCCGGAATCCTGGTACTCCTGGCGCCACCAGCTGCCGGCCCTGGCCGCGGCCGGATACCGCGCGGCCGCGATCGACGTCCGCGGCTACGGCCGTTCCTCCCGGCCCGGCGACCTGCAGGCGTACCGGATGCCGGAACTGGTGGCGGACAACGCCGCCGTGGTGCACGCCCTGGGCGAACGGTCCGCGGTGATCGTCGGCCACGACTGGGGCTCGGTCATCGCCGCCGACTCCGCCCTGCTCAGACCGGACGTCTTCCGCGCCGTGGGGATGCTCAGCGTTCCCTACGCCCCGCGCGGCGGGCCACGGCCCAGCACGGTCTTCACCCGGCTGGGCGCGGAGCGGGACGAGGAGTTCTACGTCTCCTACTTCCAGGAGCCCGGCCGGGCCGAGGCCGAGATCGAGCCCGACGTGCGCGGCTGGCTCGCGGGCTTCTACGCCGCCTTCTCCGCCGACACCATGCCCGCCCCCGACGCACCCGGCCCGCACTTCGTCGGCCGGGGCACAGAACTGCGCGACCGCTTCCCCACCGGCCGGCTGCCCGGCTGGCTCGGCGAGAGGGACCTGGACGTCTACGCCGGGGAGTTCGAGCGGACCGGCCTGAGCGGGGCCCTGGGCCGCTACCGGAACATGGACCGGGACTGGGAGGACCTCGCCGAACTCGACGGCGCCCCCCTCACCCAGCCGTCCCTGTTCGTCGGCGGCGGCCTGGACGCCTCCACCACATGGATGGCCGATGCGATCAAGGCCTTCCCCACCACCCTGCCCGGCCTGGTCTCCTCCCGGATCCTCGACGGCTGCGGCCACTGGATCCAGCAGGAGCGCCCCACCGAGATCAACCGCATCCTGACCGACTGGCTCGCCGCCCTGCCCGCCTGAAGCCCCTCCCGCCACCCCTCCCGGGTGCGCGTCGCCGCTCAACTCCCGTGGCCGGTCCGCGCCGACAACCCTCGGCACAGGCACGCGCAGAGACGGGCGGCCAGTGTCCCGTCGGGATCCAGGCGCGGGTTGAAGATCGTGACATCGAGTCCGACGGCGCGTTCGTCGGCCAGCGCGATCCGCAGCACGCTCTCCAGCTCCGGCCACGTCAGCCCGCCGGGAATGCGGTAGTCGACGGCCGGCATGAGGGCGTCGTCCAGGACGTCGACGTCGAGATGGACCCAGAATCCGGCGCTCCCGCCGTCCCCGAGACGCTCGATCGCCCGGCGCGCCGCCGCGCCGGCACCGGCCGCACGCACACCCTCCAGATCGACGGTGAGCAGCCCCGGAGGCAGGGGCTGCATCCCGGCCCCGGCGGACTCGCAGGCGTCACGGAAGCCGAAGGCGACGACGTCCTCGTCGCGCACCAGCGGCCCGCGGCCCTCGAGGTCGGCGAGCAGCCGGGGCCCACGGCCCGTGGCCAGTGCGAGCTCCATGGAGGCCGCCTCGCCGGTCGGCTCCGCCGCCGGCTGGTAGAAGTCGGTGTGGCCGTCGAGGAACAGCAGGCCGTACCGTCCGCGGCGCCGCAGGCACAGGAGGTTGCCGAGCAGGATGCTGCAGTCGCCGCCGAGGACCACGGGGAAGAAACCACCGTCCAGGACGCTGCCGACGGCGTCGGCCAGGGCGAGCGAGTACCGTGCGATGCCGAGCGGATTGAGGATCCCCGTGCTCCCGTCCCGCCCCGGGTCGTACGCCGTGGCCTCGACCCGGCCGGCCCGCACGGCCCCCAGCCGCTCGGCCAGGCCGGCACCGAGGAGAGCCGCCGGCAGGTCCTGGACCCCCGAGGGCCGCAGCCCCAGCACGGACGGCGCCTCGACGATCGCCGGCTTCCGCACGCCTGCACCCCTTCGCCGTCGCCCGCGTGGACCGTCGCACCGAACCCGAACCAACCACTGCGTACTCTCGCAAAGAGACCGGCCGGATCAGGGGACCGGCAGCACGTACGTCAGCGTGTGGCCGCGTTGCGCAGCGCGAGGGTGGTCCGGGCGGCGCCGGCCAGGTCCCTCTCCCGGACCAGCCGTACCCCGACGAAGTTGGCGGCGTCGCTCCACGCGCAGAGCGTCTGGTCGCCGTCGGGGCCCGCCACGAGGCCGCAGCTGAGGCCGCCGCCGTGCTCGCCCGCGTCGAAACCGGTCACGTCGCGGGCCTTCGCCGCGGTGAAGTAGTTGCGGAACTCCTGCGAGATGGACTTGGTCGCCTTGTCCTCGGCCACCTTGGGGTCCCAGTCGGCGCTGTTGACCAGGACGAAGAGGTCGAAGGATCCGTCCGCGCCCCGATCGTAGTAGCCGGTCCTCATGCTGTGCGGGAGTTCACGGCCGGCCAGCACCTCGGTCTCGGCGCGCTCGGCGGCCTCACCGCTCAGCAGGCGGTAGTCCTCGAAAGCGGCCGGGAGGACGATGACGAGGGACTCCTGGGCGCCGTCCGAGGCGCGTGCCTCGACGGCGCGGGGTTCGGGATGGTAGGAGGCCGCGGCCTTCACGCTCGCGACCACCGCGATCAGCACGGTCGCACCGGCGATGAAACCGGTCCGCTTCCTCCTCTCGCGCAGAGCCGATGCCGGGTCGGTGCCGGGCGGGGCCGACTGTTTGCGCCAGGAGCGGGTCAGCCACCAGAGCAGTCCGACAGCCGTGGCGGCGGCGGACATGACTCCGATGACCTCGCCGATGGCGAAAGCCTGAGAGGTGGGGTCGACGGAAGCGACGATCATGCCCGGCATCGTACGTGCGATCGAAATCCTGTGAACCACGGCTCCGCGCCCGGCCGATCGGCCGCAACCGGTGCAACGACCGCCGCGGGGCATCCGCACCGGTACGCACCACACGCACCACACGCATCGGTGCGACCGGCGATGCGCGTGCCCTACCGGAACAGGCGGTCACCCGGGCCGGCCATGCGATGCGTGCCGCTGTGGCGGTTCACCCAGTCACGGACGAGGCCGACGGCATTGGCGCACTGCCAGCTGTCGTCGTACTCGCGCACCCCGGTGAAGGCCCCGTAGCCCGCGATGATGCCGTCCACACGCCCCTCGCCCAGCAGCTTGTCGACGTACCACGGATCGTTGTAGGTGGTCGTCCAGGACAGGGTGGCCGCGAGCTGTCCGGCATCACGGTCCCCGGCACCCTTCTTCAGTTCCGCGCACGTGTAGTAAGTGGGTTCCGTGCAGTTGCCGAACCCCTTGGTGATGTCGCTGTCGCCGTAGTCCATCACCCGGCGACCCGCCGGGAATCCGGAACCGGACCGGTCGAACGCATCCCGCACCCGGTCGCGGGTTCCGGTCGTCGTGATCCCCTCCAGAGCGCCGAGCCGGCCCTCCAGGCTCTTCCAGCCCCTGCCGCCGACGTCCGGGGTGCTGCCGCCGTGGTACTCGTAGAACCCGTAGAGCACCGGGATCCCGGCGGCCGTCAACCGCTGTGCCTTGTCACGCAGTCCGGCGACGCTGCACCCGCGGTTCTCCCGTTCCCCGCAGTAGTTCGGGTCCTTGATGTCCAGCCAGACCAGCGCCGGCCGGCGTCCCGAGCCGGCGTGGGAGAGGATGCGGTCGATCATGCTGTCGAAGCCGGGGCCCAGCCGGTTGTCGCCGGCCGAGGAACAGTCGTGATAGGCCCGCCATTCGTTCGGGTTCCACCAGGCGCACACGTCTATCTCGATGCTGTTGGCGCCGTGCCGGAGCGCGGCGTCCACGCCGTCCAGGGTGTTGACGCGGTGCGCGACGGCATAGATCGGGCGACGCTGGTCGGCTGCTGCGGCCGGGGCCGTACCGAGCGCGGTGGTACCGATGACTGCGCACAGGGCCGCGAGCAGCGCCAGGAACAGCCGTGGGCCGGAAGAACCGGGCCTGAGGTGATTGGTCAAGAACATACTCCGTCATATCGGTGTCCGAATCGGACAATTGATCTCGGCGGTCGCATGCGGGCATGCGATAAATGCATGATGAATGAAATCCGATCGGGGGTGGCCCCCGAGTGGCGGAAAACCGATTCCGCCCCCTGCGTCGTGTGACGGAAAAGCGACCGGGAAAGGGGGAACGGAAATCCCGGTACGGCCGAATCCCCTTCCCGTGACCGGATGTCCACCCAGGCCCTGCGGACCGCGGACCACCGCTTTCCGGTCTGCCGGAAGTCGCCGGCCCGCACCCGGCCTGCGCCATCCGGCTCGGACCGCCCCACCTCGCAATTCCCGAGCCCCCACCGGGAAAATGCGGCCGCTTACGCTCCGGCGGGCCTCGAGGGACCCCGGGGAATACTGGAGAGCGGCCGGAACACCGGCCGGCACACCCGTACGGCCGGTTTCGGCCGGCAGCAACGTGACCGAGTCGAACCGGACTTGCCCAGGTAGCGAGCAGAAGTCCCACGCGCTTGCCGCCCTCCGTTAGGCCTCGCAATGCTTTCGAACGATCCGGCCGACCGACGTTCAGTGCACCTTCGGCTTTCCGCTTCCACATCCCGGGAGACACATATGTCCGACGCCGCGCGTACCCCCGAGGCCGAACTCCACGACCTGGAGCTCGACCTCGGCGACCTCACCGTCACCTCGATGCGGGACACCGCCGCACTGCCCGAGGGCGGCGCGTCCTGGGGCTCCTGCTCCTGCCAGGGCTCGTCGTCGTGCGCCCAGCCGCACGACGCGGTCGCCCTCCAGGCCTGACCCCGGCCCGATCCGACCCCGACCCCGAACACGAGAGGAAACCCATGAACGACGGCACACAGTCATCCGGTTTCGACCTCGACGACCTCGACCTCGGTGAACTCACCGTGACCTCCATGCGGGACACGGTCGCACTGCCCGAGGGCGGCGCGTCCAACGGCGGCAGCTCCTGTTCCTGCGGCTCGTCCTCCTGCGCACACCCGCAGCTGCCGGAACTCCCCGTGTAACGCAGGACACCGGCGCACCACCGCATGACCGCACCACCGCTCGGCAGACGCTTCCCGCCGTGCCCCGTGCCCGGCGGGAAGCCCGCGCGCCGCACCCACCCACAGGACGGGAACCCATGCCGCAGCCGCAGCCGCAGCCGCACCCCACCCCCGGCGCCGACGGCTACCGGGTACGCTCCGCCCCCTACGCGCTGGCCCGCGCCACCGTGCTCGCCCACCCGGCCCAGCAGCCGGCACCGGCCGCCTTCCGCGACCTGCTGGCCCGCCTCCACCGGCTCGACACCGAACTGGCCCTGACCGCCGCACCGCTCTGCGACGACCTGTACGCCGCCCGCGACGGCCACCCCGCCGACTTCCACCGCGACGTCGTCCTGCCCCTGCGACGGGCCCTGCACAACGGCCGTGAACCCCGCCCCGCCGTCCTCGCCCGACTCGGCGACCTCCCGGCCCGCCTGCCCCGGCTCGCCGCCTGGCTCACCCTGCGCGCCGACCGCGACACCCTCCTCACCGCCCTCGACGCCGCCGCCGGCCCCGCCCTCGCCGCCGAACGCACCGCACTCGCCGCCCTCTGCCGCGAACCCGCCCTCGCCCGGGCCACCGCCCTGACCAGCGCCGACCTGCTGCGCGCCGTGAACCGCGCCGCCACCGGAGCCGACGACCGCCGGGCCCGCAAGGAGGAGCCCACCGTGCTGCGCTACGCCCTGCGCGCCAGCACCAAGACCAGCCCGCTGTCGTGGTTCACGGCGGTCGGATGGGGCCCACTGACCCCCGCACCCGCACCCGCCCCCGATGCCGCCGCGGGCCCCGCCCTCGCCGCCGGCCCGGCCCGCCCGGTGACCTCCTGGGGCGCCGCACCCCTCCTCGACGGCCCCCTGCGGTCCGTCGTACGGGCCAACCGCACCCTGACCACTGCGCTGACCCTCGCCCTCCTCGACGCACCGCACCGCCGCACCACCCTGCCCCACCGCATCACCAGCACCGCACGGACCGCCGGCGGGCGGGCCGCGTACTCCCGCGACCGGCCCTCCTTCGCCGGCGGCCGCTACCTCGTGCCCGGCGAGGACGAGGCGGAAGTGGCCTCCGGCGGAGCACTGCGCCTGCTCACCGGCCTCGCCGAGAACCCCGTACCGCTCGCGGAGTTGACGCAGCACCTGGCCACGGCGCTGCGCCCCGCCGGCGACGACGACGGTGGCGGCCGGGCCGCGGCCGCCGCCTTCCTCGACCGGCTCGCCCGTGCGGGCCTGCTGGTCCCGCAGGACCCCGTCCCCCCGCAGGACCCCGACCCCCTGCGCCGCCTCGCCGCCTGGCTACGTTCCTTCGCGCCCGGCCACCCCCAGGACGCGCAGCGCGCCGACCGGATCGCCGAACTCGGCTCGCTGACCGACCGGTTCGCCGCCGCCCCGGCCGCCGAACGCCCCGACCGGCTCACCGACCTCACCCGGCGCTGGACCGCCGAACTTGCCGCCGCGGGCCGGCCCGTCCCCACCGCCTCCGCCCCGCTGACCGTCCTGTCCGAGGACGTGGTCGCCCCGCACCCGCTGGCCCTCGACGGCTTCCTCGGCGCCGCCGACCACGAGGCGCTCGGCGAGGTCACCGCCCTCGCCGAACTCTTCGACCTCGGCCATCTCGTCCGCCGCGCCGTCCGCGACCGCTTCGTCGAGCGCTACGGCCCGGGCGGACGCTGCGCGCACCCCTGGGAGTTCGGCGCCGACGTCACCGCCGCCTGGGAGTCCGCCGGACGGATCGCCCTCCTCGACCCCGCCGACCGCGACGCGTTCCCCAGCGCGACCGAGCCACTGGCCCGGCTGCGCGCCGAGATCGCCGACGCCCTGCGCGACCGGAGCGGCCCCGCCGGCCACCGCACCCCCGACCCCGCCGGGGACCGCGACGAGGCGCTGCTGCCCGCGGACACCCTCAAGACCCTCGGGGAGCGGCTCCCCGCCCCGACCGTCGAACGGCCCCTCAGCTACGCCTACTTCCTCCAGCGCGACCCCGCCTCCGGACTGCTGGCCGTCAACCACGTCTACGGCGGATGGGGCCGGTTCGCCAGCCGCTTCCTGGACTCCCTGGACCCCCGCGCCACCGCCGAGATGTCCCGGCAGATCCGGCGCGGCCTCGCCCCCGGCGCCCGCCCCGCCCAGATCCGCCCCGTCGGCGGGTTCAACGCCAACCTCCACCCCCTCCTCGTCCCGGACGAGATCGGCCCCGACCGGCACCGCACCCCGATCTCCGAGGCCGACCTCGAACTCGTCCACGACGAAGCCACCGACCAGGTCCGGATACACCTGCGGGCCACCGGCGAACCGCTCGACGTGCTCTACCCCGGCTTCCTCGCCCCCGTACTGCTGCCCGCCCGCATCGCCGCCCACCTCGGCGACCACCCCGGCGGGGTCGTCGACTTCCGCCCCCTCGCCCCCCGCCACGCCCTGCCCGCGCCCGGCGGCACCGTCACCGTCGGCTCCCGGCTCCGCCACCGGCACGTGGTGCTCCAGCGCCGCCGCTGGCTGCTGCCGCCCGGCGTCGTGGCCCGGCTGCGCACCGACCTCACCGCCGACACCGGCCCCGGCCGGGTCCCCGCGGCGGCCGCCGCCCACTGGCGCGCCCTGCTCGGCCTGCCCGAGCAGATCTTCCTGCACCCGCTGGCCGGCGCCCCCACCGGCCGGGCCACCGAGGACTTCCTGAGCCGGCTGGCCCGCCCCAAACCGCACCTCGCCGACCTCGGCAACGCCCTGCACCTGCGCTGCCTCGCCAAATGGCTGTCCCGGCACACCGACGGCGTCGTCCTCGAAGAGGCACTGCCCGCACCCGGCGGCCTGGACACGCCCGCCCGGGCCGTCGAACTCGTCCTCGAGGTCTACCGCGACGGCCGCCCGCGACGCCCGGCCCGATGACCCGCCCGATGCCCCGCCCGCCGACCCGCCCGCCCGGCCCGCAGCACCAGGAGAGGAGCACACCGGACATGCCGCCCCCCGACCCCGAGGCCCCCGCACCCGCAGGAGGCGACGACCCGCGCGACAGCAGCGCGCTGGACGTCGTCGCGTACTACCACCACCCGGTCAAGGCCCCGCTGCTGCGCGAGGTGATGCTGCCGCTCGCCGCCTCCGTTTCCGTCTCCGCCGACGGGACCGACGGCGGGATCGCCGCCCACGTCGAGCGGCACTGGCTGCACGGCCCGCACCTGCGGCTGCGCCTGCAGGGCACCGACCCCGCCCGGGTGGCGCACACCGCCGAGGCCGCGGCCGCCCGCATCCGGGCCCGGCTGCGCGCCCACCCCTCGCACAGCGACCTCACCGAGGCCCAACTCCTCGAACGGGCCGCCGAGTCCGGACGCGCCGAACTCGTCCCCCCGCCCTACGGGCCGGTCCACCCCGACAACACGGTCCGGATCGAGCCCGTCGACCGGTCCTTCGTACGGGGCCTGCTCGGAGCGGACGGGACCCGACTGCGGGAGGACCTGCTGCGGTCCGGCCTGGACGCCCTGCGCTCCGGCGCCGAATTCCTCGGCCGCCACCAGGACACCGACCGGGCCCGGCTCCGCCTCGCGGTGACCGCCCTCGCGGCCCACGCCTGCGCCCACCCCGGCGGCCTGACCGGCGGGCACTGGTCCTACGTCTCCCACCTGGAGGACTTCCTGCTCCACGACGACCCGGACGGAAGGCTGCGCGCCGCCTTCGAACGGCACGCGGAGCGCGCCGGGGACACCGCGACCGCCCTCGTCGCACGGATCGCCGACGGGCACGCGGACGACTGGGAACAGGCCTGGGCCGCCTTCTCGCAGGGCGCCTGGCGCCTTGCGCAGGAGCGTTACGACGCCGGCGCCGACCTCCACGGAGACCCCCTGGCCTACCGGGTCCGGGCCGCCGCCACCGGCGACACCGTCGCGTACGAGCGCTGGAACCAGGACATCCGCACCCGCTACAGCGAGTTCCACCGCCTGCTGCGCCGCGCCGACCCGCAGGGCGCGATGTGGAGCCGCCCCGACTACCTCATCCACCGCGCCTGCACGAACGCCCTGTACCGGCTGCTGACCATCTGCGACGTCCGCCCGCTGGAGCGCTACCTCGCCGCGCACCTGGTCGTCCGCGCCGTGCCCGCCCTGACCGGCTGCGACTGGCGCACCGAGATCGACGCCGTCATCGACGCGGTGGAGGCACGGACATGACCGGCACGAACCCCGACACGGCCCCCGGTACGGACCCCGGCACGGGCGGCCGCGCGAACGGCGACGCCCGGCCGCACCCCGGCGACCGGCTGCGCCCCGGCACCGCCGTCACACCGCTGCGCGCCGGCCTGCACCTGCGGGGCCGGCGCGGCAGCGTCACGCTGGAGGGCAGCACCGCCGTTCCGGTGGTGTGGGGCCTGCTGGAGGAACCCCTGCGCACCGGCCGCCTCGCGCAGTTCCGGGAGGGCCTGGCGCCGGGCTCGTCCGTCCGCACCGCCGTCGACACCCTCGTCGGCCGCCTCGCCGACCACGACCTCCTCGTCCCCGCCCCACCCGCCGCCGCGACCCCGGCCCCCACCGGCCCGGCGGACCCGGCCGTCGCACGGTGGATCGACGCCACGGCCGCGCACCCCGCCGACGCGGCCGCCGCCCTCGCCACCGCCCGGGCCGAGGTCCTGGCCCTCGACCCGGCATCCCCGGCCGCCACCGCCGCCGTGCGCGCGCTGGAGGCCGGCGGTCTGCCCGTCACCCCCACCCCCGACCCCGGGCTGCCCGGGGACCGGGTCCTGCTGACCGTCCGCGGCGCCGGCCGGGACCGGACGGTCGCCGCCGGCCGCAGCGGCAGCACCGGATACGTGACCGCCCCCGGCAGCGCCGCCCAGGCACGCGCCGACGCCGCGGCCCTGGAGGCCCGGCTCACCCACGCCGCCGACGGCGCCGGGGAAGCCGGCGCACCGCAACCCCACGAGGTCCCGGGCGCGTTCGCCGCGCTGCTGGCCGGCGCCGCCGCGCACCGGCTGCTGTGCGCGGCCGCCGCACTGCCCGACCCGGCCGCCGAGGGAGACGACCCCCGGCTGCTCCCGGGGATCCCCGCCGTCCTCCTCGCCGACGCCCGCCCGCCGCGCGCCGACCTCCACAGCTGGCTCGGCCCCCGGCGGATCGACGCGGACCGCCACGTCCGCCTCGCACCCCCGGCCGACCTCGCCGAGGCACTGCGCCGCATCGCCGCCCTCGGGGAGCCCCGCTGCGGACCCCTGCCCGGACCGCTGCCGGGGGACCTGCCCCAACTCCCGGTACCCCTCGCCACCTGCACACTGCCCGCCCCCGCCCCCGCCCCCGCCCCCGCCCCCGCCCCCGCCCCCGCCCCCCCCCCCCCCCCCCCCCCCGCCCCCGCCCCCGCCCCCGACCCCGGCCCCGCCACCCGGGACACCGGAACACCCCGGACCCTGACCGGCGGCGCGCCCCGGCTGGACCTGGCCCGGCTGGAACTGTTCTGCCGCGCCGCCGAACTCCTCCTCGGGGACGACACGTTCACCGTCGGAGCCGGCCCCGGGCACGCCCTCGGCCGCGCCCTGCGCCACGGCGCCGCCCGCCGCCTCGCCGCGGCCGCCCCGGACGGGCGCACCGCGGTGGACCCGGCCCGATGGTCAGGCCACCCGCAGCTGCGCCACTGGTGGAAGATCCTGACCGACCGGCTCGACGTCGCCGCGCGACTGGAGGTGCACCGGGCGGCCCCCCGCGCGCACGCCTACCGGGCCGTGGTCCGCCGCACCCCGGCGGGCCCGGGGCACGGGCCGGGCCCGGTGCTCGGCGAGGCCGTCGAGGCCACGCCCGGCGACGCCGCGGCCTTCGCCGCGCTGGCCGCCGTCACCGCCGCCCGCACCGCCGCGGCCGGGCCGTCCGCCGCCCGGCCCCGCCCTTCCGGCGGCGCGGTCGCCCCGCTGGCGGTGGCCGGTGCACGCACCGCCGCCTGGGAGGACCTCGGCTGGAGCGGGGGCTGGCTCGCCGACCTGGCCGGGCGCGAGGAAGCCTTCCAGGACACCCTGCACCGGCTGTCCGGAGCAGGCCCCGCGCCCACGCCGGACCCCGCCCCCGCCCCCGAACCCGCCGGCCTGCTGCGCTCCTTCGGCTTCACCGTGCTGCGCACCGCCGAGGAGACCCGATGACCGCCCCCGCCCCGGCCCGCGCCGCCGCCCCCGTACTGGACGCCGCCACCGCCCTGGCCACCACCACCGGCCGGGCCGCGGTCCTGCTGACCCACTGGACCCTCGGCCTCGCCGAGGAACTGAGCCGCCACGCCCTGCGCCGGCCCGTCGCCCTGGTCCCGGTCCGCTACGACGGGCCGCTGGCGGTGATCGGACCCGTGCTCCGGCCGGGCGGCGCGGCCTGCCTCGTCTGCACCGAGTACCAGCGCCTGGCCACCGCGGGCGGCCGGGTCCCGTGGCAGAGCCCGAAGCTGACCCTGGCCGGAGTGCCCTCACCGGCCCTGACCCCGGCCGTGGAGGCCCTCGTCCAGGAACTCCTCGACGAGGAACTCCTCGACGGGGAAAGGCTCCTCGACCAGGACGACTCGGCCGTCGTCCACATCGTCCACCAGGGCCGCGCCACCTGGTCCACCCACCGCGTCCGCCCCGTCGGCGGCTGCGACGTGTGCCACCCACTGCCCTCCGACACACAGGCCCGGCTCCGCCCGCTGCCCTCGGGGCCGCGCCCGATACCCGACCCGGCCCTCCTGCGCGGCTCCAACCCCCGTACGACCGGCGCCGCACTGCGAACCGCCCTGTACGACGAGCGGTTCGGGCCCGTACGGCTGCTGCACCGCTCCGAGGACTCGGCGTTCAGCCTCACCAGCGCGCTCGTCACCGACGGCCGGTCCGTCGACGACGGCGGCCACGGTCGGGCGCGCACCTACGCCGACAGCGAGCGCATCGCCCTCTTCGAGGCCGTCGAACGCCATGCGGGCATGCGCCCCACCGGCCGCCGCACCGACCTGCGGGCCTCCTTCGCCGAGCTGGGCCCCGACCGGGCACTGGACCCCGAGCGGCTCGGCCTGCCCGACCCCGCCCACCAGGGCCACCCCGGCTCGCCCACCGTCCCGTACACCCCGGACCTGCCGCTCCACTGGGTGCAGGGCTGGTCCCTCACCCACCGCAGACCGACCGCGGTCCCCGAGCACGTCGCGTACTGGGACGTGCCGGGCCCGGGCCGCCCGCGCGTCGTGTACGAGTCCTCCAACGGCTGCGGCCTCGGCAACAGCCCCGAAGAGGCCGCCCTGTACGGGCTGTTCGAGGTCGCGGAACGCGACGCCTTCCTCATGGCCTGGTACGCCGCCACCCCACTGCGCCGCATCCGCCCGCCGGCCGAGGACACCGACACCCTGCTGCTCGCGGACCGGGCGGCGGCGGCCGGCTACCGGCTCCTGCTCCTCGACGCGACCAACGACTTCGCCGTCCCGGCCGTCCTGGCGGTCTGCCGCTACGAGGGCGGCCGGCCGGACGCGCCGCGGATGTTCCTCGCGGCCGGCGCCCACCACGATCCGCGCGCCGCCATCCGCTCCGCCGTCGCCGAGGTCGTCACCAACGTTCTGGAGGCACCGCACCGCTCCTTCGCCGAGGGAGGACCGCGCGACCCCGAGCGGCTGCGGCCCATGCTGGAGCGCCCGGAACTCGTACTCACCCTCGACGACCACGTCGGGCTGAGCACCCTGCCGGAGGCCGCCCCCCGGCTGGAGTTCCTCTTCGCCGACACCCCGGCCGTGCCCGTCGCCGAGGCCTGGCCCGGCGCCCCCGCACCGGTGCCCGACCTCTCCGGCCTCCTGACGCGGACCGTCGACCGGCTGGCCCGCACCGGACTGGAGGTGATCACCGTCGACCAGAGCGAGCCGGGGCTGCGCGAGAGGTTCGGCCTGCACTGTGTGAAGGCCATCGTCCCCGGCGCGCTCCCGATGACCTTCGGGCACGTCAACCGGCGCACCCTCGGTCTGACCCGGCTGCTGGAAGTGCCCCACCGCCTGGGCCGCACGGCCCGGCCCGGGCGCCACGAGGAACTGCCCCTGCACCCCCACCCCTTCCCCTGACCCGACCTGCGACGACGAGGACCGGACGACGTGACGACGACCGACACAGGCACCGACACCGCCACAGGCACCGACACCGCCACGGTGACCGCGACCGCGACCGCGACCGCGACCGCGACCGCGACCGACACCGGCACCGCCACGGCCACCGGCACAGGCGCCGGCACCTGGCAGAGCCACCACCTCTTCCTGCACTCCACCACCGAGGACACCGACCGCTTCCTGGTCCATGACGCGGCCCCGCTCCTCGACGGCCTCGTGGCCGCCGGCGAAGCCACCGACTGGTTCTACATCCGCTACGGGCAGGACGGCCCCCACGTACGGATCCGGGTCCGTACCACCGCGCGGCTCCCCGAACTCCCCGACCTGCTCGCCCGGAAGGCACGGCAGGTACCCGCCGTACCCGGCCCCTGGCCCTCCCGGCACGGCGAGATCCGCGCCGTGCCCTACGCACCCGAAACCCGGCGCTACGGCGGACCGCAGGCGCTGCCCGTCGCCGAGGCCGTCTTCGCAGCCTCCACCCGCACCGCCCTCGACGTACTGCGGGCCCTGCCCACCGGGACCGGGTCCGCGGCCGCGTCCCGGCTCACCGCGGCCGCGGACCTCGCGCACACCACGGCGTACGCACTCGGCATGGACCGGCTCGCCGCCGCACGCTGGCTGCGCGCGCACGCGGCGGGCTGGCGCTGGGTCACCGAGGTACCGCTGCTGCCCGCCGCCGCCGTCCACACCCGCGTCAACACCGTCCACGCGGCGCAGCGCACGACCCTCGGCGGACGCGCCGCGGACCTGCGCGACCGCCTCCGGGCGGGCACGGCGGCACCCTGGCCGGCGCACTGGGCCGAACGGGTCCGGGAGGCCGACGCACTGCTCGACGGCCTGGGGGAGCGGACCCGGGCCGCGGTCTGGGGCTCGCAGCTGCACATGCTGTTCAACCGGCTGGGCGTGAGCCCCGACGAGGAACGAGCCGTGTGCCGGCTGGCCGCGCGCACCCTGCTGGACACGCAGGACGGCCCGGCCGGATTCTTCCCGCCGGGCCACACCGCCCCCGACCTGCAGTACCTGGAGCGCAGCAAGTTCCAGATCGGCCGCGGCGAGGACTCGGCCCTGCGTCCGTCCGCCCCCGTCGAGGACACCGCGCCGGCCACGGCCGCCGCCGAAGTCCCGCTCCCCGCCGATCCGTTGCCGCAGGTGTCCCTGGGCGCCGTCCTCGCGGCCCGTTCCTCACTCCGCGGCGCCCTCACCGGCCCCCTCGACGCCGGCACGCTCGGCGCCCTGCTGTGGCACTCCCTGGCCGACAGCGGCCGCAGCGAGCAGCACCTCGCCGACGGCACGACCCGTACCCTGACCCACCGCCCCTACCCCAGCGCAGGCGCCCTGCACACCGCACGCGTCCGCCTCCTCGTCCTCGACGTGGCCGGGCTCCCGGCCGGCACCTACGACTGCGTCCCCGAGCGCCGGACCCTGCGCCGCATCGGCCCGGTGGCACCGCAGGAGGACATCACCGCCCTGTCCACCTACCTCTCGCGCCCGTCGGCCGACCCGGACTGGATCGGCATCGCGCAGGCACCGGTACTCCTCGCCCTCTACGCCGACCTCGGCCTGCTGCGCCGCCGCTACGGACTGCGCGCACTGCGCCTGGCCCTCCTGGAGACCGGCCACCTGGCCCAGACCCTGCTGCTCACGGCGACGGCCCTGGGCCTGGGCGGGACCCCGCTGGGCGGCTTCCACGACGACCTGGCCCACGAACTCCTCGGCCTCCACGACCCGGACCAGCCCCTCCAGTACCTCCTGCCCCTCGGCCGCCGCACCCCCTCCTGTCGATCGCAAACCGCACAGCGGGTAAAGCATTGGCCCCTATGGAGTGAATCGCGTCAGAACCCCGTGACCCTTGGCCGGAACTTTCCATACGGTGGCCGCTCTTCGCTCATCACCACAACTGGGGGGCCGGTGCGCAACCACCGACTCGTAATGACCGCTGCCCTCGTGGCCGCAGGTCTCGGCATCATCCCGGGCACCGCGCAGGCGGCGGATCCCGTACCCGTCGCGGCCGGCGTGGCCGAGGCCATAGCCGAGGCATCCACCTCCGAGGGCTTCCACAGCCCGGCCGACCGCACCGTCCGTACCGCCCTGCCCGCCGCCGCCGAGGGGAGCGGCAAGGCGAACGCCAAGACCGCCGCACCACAGACCGCGCAAGCCGCGCAGACCACGCAGGCAGCCGCACCGGACGCGGGAGCCAACCCGACCCTCGCGGTCGACGTCAGCGGAACCAGCTACACCGCACACGGCATCGAGCTCACCACCCTGATCACGAGCGCCGACTTCGCACTCGGCGTCGTCATCGCCTGGGGCGACGGGAAGACCGAGACGCTCACCGCCCAGGGCGCCGCCGAACTGCACCATTCCCACACGTACGACAAGTCCGGCGAGTACCAGGTCAAGGTGACGGTGACCGACACCGCCAACGCCGTCCAGGCCACCAACGGAGGCGCCTTCCTCACCCCCGGATCCGACTTCACCCCGCACACCCCGACCCGCCTCCTCGACACCCGCTACGGCACCGGCACCGGCGCCCCCGCGGCCAAGGTCCCGGGGCAGGGTTCCGCCCGGGTGAAGGTGGCGGGCAATGCCGCCGTCCCGGCGGGCGTCACCGCGGTCGCCCTCAACGTCACGGTCACCGAGACCGTCGACAGCGGGTACGTGACCGCGTGGCCCGGCGCCGGCTACGACCGCCCCGGCACCTCGAACCTGAACTACACGGCCGGCCGATCCATCCCGAACCTGGTGATCGTGCCGGTCGGCGAGGACGGGTACATCGAGCTCTACAACGGCGGCCAGCAGCCGGTCGACCTGATCGCCGACGTCACCGGCTACTTCACCCGGGCCTCCGCCGACGGCTACACCTCGATGACGCCCGCCCGGTTCGTGGACACCCGCGAGGGCCTCGGCACGTCCCCGGGCAAGCTCGCCGCACGCAGCGCGTTCACGACCCCCATCAGCGGGCTGCGCGGGGTGCCCCAGAACATCACGGCCGTGGCACTGAACGTCACGGTGACCGAACCCGGGGGACTGGGCCACCTGACCGCCTTCTCCGGCGACGGCCCGGTCCCGACGGCATCGAACCTGAACTTCCTGGCCGGCCAGACCGTCGCCAACGCGGTGATCGTGCCGGTGGCCCCGGACGGAACGATCAAGATCTTCAACGGGGCCTATCTGCCGGCCCACGTGGTCGTCGATGTCGTCGGCTACTACAGCAAGGACAGCAAGGCCGCCTTCCTGCCCTTCACCCCGTTCCGGACGCTCGACACCCGCGAGGAGGCCTACGGCTGGCCCGGCGGCAGGTTCCGGGCCCGCGAAGCCATCACACAGGGATTCACGCCCGAGGCCGCGACCGCGACCGGCGTCGAGGCCTACGTACTGAACACCACCGTCACCGAGACCGGCGGCGACGGATTCCTCTCGGTGGCCCCCAGCCCCTACCCGCTGCCCGCACCCGGCGAGCCCGCCGCACCCACCGGACCGCGCCCCGGCTCCTCCACCCTGAACTGGACGGCCGGCGCGATCGTCCCGAACCTGGTGCAGGCCGGCGACGGCGAGCACGGCGCCATCACCTTCTGGAACCAGGGCGACCAGGACGCCGACCTGGTCCTCGACGTCTTCGGCGTCTACCAGTCCAAGTAATCCGCACCCCCGGTGGCGGCGCGCACCCGCGCGCCGCCACCGGCATTTCCGCACCCCGAGGGCCGAACCGCAGCCTCAGGGCCTGCACAGGCGCACGGCGAGAGCGGCGATGTCGTCGTCCAGCCGTCCTCTGCTGTAACGGACGAGGTCACGGTGAAGAGCCGTCAGCAGTTCGCCGGGCGGCGTGGGGGGCTGCACACTCATCCAGGCCTCCAACGGGAAGAACTCGCCGTCACGCGCGCGGGCCTCGGCGATCCCGTCGGTATAGAGCAGCAGCAGGTCGTCGGGGGCGAACTCGAAGAAGTCGACGCTGTAGCGGTCGCCGATCAGGTCCGCGAGGCTGAGCAGCGGCGAGGTGGCGGTCGGATCGAGGACACGCAGTTTCCCGCGGTTCAGGAGCAGTGGAGGAGGATGCCCGCAGTTGAGGATGCCGATACGTCTGCCCTCGTGCGGGATCTCGACCAGAAGGGCGGTGGCGAAGCGCTCCATCGGCCCCTCGGGTGGAAAGGCGGCGTTGTACCGGGTGCTGCTGGCATCCATACGGCGCGCGACGTCGACCATGTCGCTCTCGCCGTAGGCGGCCTCCCGGAAGGCGTTGACGATCGCCGCGGCCGCCCCCACCGCAGGCAGGCCCTTGCCCCGCACATCACCGATGAGGAGCCTGACCCCGTACGGCGTGTCGACCACTTCGTAGAAGTCCCCGCCGATGCGTGCCTCGGCCGCGGCCGCCAGGTACAGCGACTCGATCTCGATACTGCCGAAGCGGCGCGGCATGGGGCTGAGCACCACCTGCTGCGCCGCGTCGGCGACGAGCCGCACCTGGAAGAGGGTGCGCTCCCGCTGGAGCCGGACGTGGCTTCCGTACGCGGCGGCCACGGTGACCGCGATGATCCCCGCAGCCGTCCACCACGTCCCCAGATCGGGGAAGACCAGACCGAGGCCGATCATCAGAAGAAGGCAGACCGTCCCGAGCAGGACGGTGGGGAGCACCGGCCACATGGCAGCGGCGAGGGCCGGGGCCGCGGGCAGGAGGCGACTGAAGGCCATGTCCGGCGGAGTGTTGTAAGCCAGGCTGGCGATGACGACGGTCAGGATGACCGGCGACAGCCGCACAAGTCTTCCCGGGCCGGGGCGCCGGCGGTGCCGCGGCCGTCCAGACTCGATCACACTTCACAGAATATCTACGTAATGAGGGCAAAGCGCTCTGGCGATCAGAGCGGGCCGCCCGCCCCGGACCGCGATCGCGTGCCCGCCGGGCACGCCGGGGCGCCGGCGAGCTGCGTACACGCCCACGACCGGGGCCGCCGCCGACCGGGTCATCGGGGCCCTGGAGGACACCGCCACCCATGGCCGTGTCGGCGGTCGACCTCATCAACGGCACGATCCGTCTCATTACGGACAGTATCGGTCCGCAACGGCAGATCCTGCGGGCCGGTCACGGCCCGGGCGGCTCCGGAGCACGACACCCGGCATCGCGACCGTGGGCCGGGACGCACGGCAGACCCGGGCCCCGCGCCACATGCCGGCAGACACCACGAAGGCCCCGACATCGACTCGGGGCCTTCGTGCACTTCGCTGACCTGTCGGTTCAACGACCCGGACGGGCGAGCGTCACGCCCACTCAGGTCCCGGCCGGCGAAATTTTTCGGTGCGATGTCACATTCGGGCCCTCTCGTTGCTTCAAGGGCCGGACGCGGCGCGCATTCGCACCGCTGAGTCGAGAGGCAGATCGTGGATCCGACGATGATGACGGTGTCGGCGGTGGTGACCGCAGTGGTCGGCGCCTTGGCCCGACTGGCGTACAGGGTGGTCAAGGAGCGGGCGGAGGTCCGCCGGGCGGAAGTCGCACAGCAGGGCCTCTCGGAGCGGGTCCGGTCGCTGCCGCCGGGCAGCCGTCTCTCGGAGCGGTCCACCGACCGCGAGGTCGAGATCCTGATCGGCGACTTCGCCGGCCGCGGCGGGGAGCGGTGACTGTGACAGAGCTGCCCGCCCCGACCCACATCAAGACCGTCCCCCCGGCACTGCTGAACACGCCACCGACCCAGCAGGACAACGGGTTCGAGGCGTTCTACACCGTGGAGATGACCAGGGTGTCGGCATTCCTCATGCACCTGGGCGCCAGCCCCTATGAGGCGGCCGATGCCACACACGAGGCGTTCCTGACACTGCTGCCGGACAAATGGAGGTCGCTGGAGCACCCCGCGGCCTACCTCCGCAAGGTCGCGTACCGCAACTACCTCCGGCAGACGAGCAGCCGCGCCTTCCCCACGGACCCGGTCCCGGACCGGGAAGGCGGCACCTGTCCGGTCGAACTCGTCATCCTCACCGACGAGCAGCAACGGATGGTCGACCTCCTCGCGGCACTGTCGCCGGCGGAGAGAGAGGCCATGGCCTGGAACCTGGACGGCTTCAGTCACGAGGAGACCGCCGAGATCCTGGGCAAGAACCCCGCCGCGGTGCGGCAGGCCTACTCCCGTGCACGCGCGCGACTGATCCACGTTCTCGGTCTGATGAAGGAGGCGGAGACCAATGAGTGACCACTACCAGGACACCCGAACCTGCGCCGAGGCCACGGCCGAGGCCGCTCTCGACGCCCTTCTCGCCAAGCACCAGACGGACCTGCACCGCGCACTCGCGTCCGCCCTGGACACCCGAACCGGCCTTGCACGACTGGGACGTACGCCGATCCGCACACCGGACCGGGCGGTGCCCGGCACCTCCGTGCTGCCCCCCGCACAGCGGGGGTCCGTGATCGAGGTGAAGTCTTCGGCGCGGCCGGCCAGTTCCACCCTGGCGTCCGCGGTGGACGCCGTCGAGGACGAACTGGAGGACATCGACATCCTGATCGACGAGATCGAAGAACACCCGAACCGGGAGGTGACGCCCCCCGGCGCCCGGATGAGCCCCCACGTCGCCCTGGTCCTCGTACACCGCGAACTGGGCCGCATCGCGGACATGCTGATCAGCAAGAGGATCACGAAGGAGTCCGCCGGCTCCGCATTCGACGTGATCGAGACGACCCTGCAGGGCCAGGTCGCGGGGTGGACCCAGAGGGTCTCCCGAGCACCCCGCGCCCAACGGCACGCCGACATGCTGGAGTTGTTCACCGCCCGGGCCAACAGCACGAGGCAGCTCCGCAACATGATCGTCCGGCTGTTCGAGGAGGCGGACGAGACCGTCCTGCAGCTCAACTGACGGACCGGCGCGCGGGCGCCGCGGTGGGGCGGGGCCGGACGGTCAGGCGGCCGGCGCGTCCGGCGCGGTGTCCGTGTCGCGGAGTCCGGCCCGGGCGGCGCTCAGGGCGGCGATCTCGCGGTCGACGTCGTAGCCCGTGTCGTCCAGATGCTTGAGCAACCTGCGCCCGCCGCGGGAGAAGAAGGAACAGCAAGCCGCCCGCCCGGGCCCGGAACCCGGCGGCGGGCTCGCAGCCCGAAGGCGCCGGCGGCCGGAATTACCCGCAAAATCCCGGGTGTATGACGGGAAACCCTGGGCATTCGACTGTCCGGAGGTTGATAATCATGGTTCCCCTGCTTCTTGTTCTTCTGCTGATCCTGATTCTCGCCGGTGCGGGTTTCGCGGTGAAAATCCTGTGGTGGTTCGCGATCGCGGTTCTGATCCTGTGGCTGATCGGTTTCGTGGCCCGCCCGAAGACCGGCCACGGACGCTGGTACCGCTGGTAGTCCGCACGCCGGAAAGCCGATTCCCCCGGCAGGTGCAACCGGTTGACGGGGGAAACCCGGTCGAGGACCGGGACCCGCAACCGGCACCCGATTCGCCCGCCGTGAATGAACCGGCGATACGGGGGCACACGACGAACAGGCCGAAGCACGAAAGACGAGGGCCGAAATCATGGTGGCCCTCAGGTAATTCGGAGGAGTTGTTTCGCGTGACTGAGAACGTATGGAGCTACAAGTCGACTGCGGGCCGTCTGCAGGCCACGGACCTCACCGGCTACAAGGTCGAGGCCACCGACGGCAGCATCGGCAAGGTCGACAAGCACTCCGACGAGGTCGGTGACGCCTACCTGGTCGTCGACACCGGTGTGTGGATCTTCGGCAAGGAGGTCCTGCTGCCGGCGAGCACGGTGATCCGGATCGACGAGGCCGAGGAGAAGGTCTACGTCGACCGCACCAAGGACCAGATCAAGGACGCGCCCGAGTTCCACCGGGACAAGCACCTCGGTGATGCCGGCTACCACCGGGAGCTGGGCACCTACTACGGCACCGGCGCCCCCTTCGGCGGCCGCCCCGCCTGACCCGGCCGACCGCGAGCCTGCCCCGGCACTCCCGAAGGAGCGCCGGGGCAGGCTCGTGTCAGGCGCCGCTGCCGCCGGCGCGCACGGCGGGGACGAGGGCGGTGAGTACCTCGACGACACTGCCGTCGTGGTCGCTGCCGGCGGTCCCGCTCCCGCTCTGCACATTGGCCGTCCGGTCGATTTCGAGGACGGAGTCGGAGTGCGAGTTGTCGATGACGGTGATCAGGCTTCCGTGGGCGGCGGCGGGTCCGGCGCTGCCGCAGATCAGGGTCACCGCCAGGCAGGCGGCGGCCCGCACGCGCGCGCGGGTCATACGCCCGCGCTCTCGCGCGCGGGAGGTACCGGCTGGTGCCGGGCGATGTTCTTCGCCAGCAGCTCCGTGGACTCCCCGACGCCGATCTCCCGGCCGCCCTCCGCGGCGGGCAGCCGCCCGTCGGCGAGCCGCAGTTCGGCGAGGGCGGTGTCCATCGCGCGGTGCGCCGCGAAGAGGCAGGGCGTGCTGTAGATGGCCACGTCGACGCCGAGGTCGGTCAGTTCACCGAGGGAGAGCCGCGGGGACTTGCCGCCGGCGATCTGGTTGAAGAGCAGCGGCTTGGACCCGACGACGTCGCGGATCCGCCGGATCCACTCGACGCTGCGGACACCGTCGACCAGGACGACATCGGCGTCCGTGGCGGCCAGCGCCTCGGCCCGGTGGAGGATGTCGGCCTCCTCGGTGGCGTCCGTGCGGGCGACGACGAGCAGCTCCCTGCGGGTCTCGAGCACCGCTTCCAGCTTCTCCAGGTACTCGGCGAGCGGCAGGACCTGCTTGCCGTCGGCATGCCCGCACCGGCGCGGACGCTTCTGGTCCTCGAGGATGACACCGGAGGCGCCGATGCGCTCCATGCTCCTCACCACGTGGCAGGCCACCTCCACATCGACGTAACCGTCGTCGATGTCCACGAGCAGGTGGTGCTGCGGGAACGCTCCGCGCAGCCGCTGGACGAAGGCCAGCATGTCGGGCCAGGCGATGAACCCGATGTCGGGCAGTCCGTAGTGGGACGCGGCGAACCCGAAACCGGAGACGAACATCCCGTCGTAGTGCCCGGCCGCGACCGAGGCCGAGTACATGTCGTGCACGCCGATCAGGGGTGTGGTGCCCGGCTCGGCGATCTGGGCCCGCAGCTTGGTCCCGTAACTCATCGTCAGCTCCTTCGAGGGTGCGTGGCGCATGGGGGAGGGGAGCGACTGCGACGCAGCAGCGCTTTACCCAAAACTGATCATTTCCTAGCCATCCCCTGTTTTGCGGCATACCAAGTCTTTACTCACCCCAACGGGCCATCCCGTTCACCACAGAAACGTCACTGGACGCCACCCCCCGAGCGGACCCGCCGCGTGCGAGGGACGCGACCGCCCGGGCAACCGCCGCCGCGCACATGAGGATGCGTACTCCCCGGCCTCCCCGCACCATGAGCCTGTACCGCTACCGCTACCGCTACCGCTACCGCTACCGGCACCGCCGTGAAGGAGATGGCCATGTCCCCGGGTCCCGCGCCCCACGTGAGGTCCTCGGCCTCCGACGCGCCGGCCGCATGCCGATTGCTGCTGGTACGCCACGCGAAGGCCGTGCCGAAGGACGTGGCCGAGGACTTCGAACGCGCCCTGAGCGACCGCGGCCGGGCCGACGCGCCGGAGACGGGGCGCTGGCTCGCCGAGTCGGGCTTCGCGCCCCGTCTGGTTCTGTGTTCCCCGGCCCGAAGGACACGGCAGACATGGCAGCTGATCGCCCCGGCCCTCCCGGACGTGCCGCCCGCCGTGTACGACGACAGGCTCTACGACGCGGCCCCGAACGTGCTGGCCACCGTACTGGCGGAGCGCGGAGCGGGGGTGAGCCGCCTGATGCTGGTCGGCCACAACACCGGCATCCACGAGCTGGCCACGGCCCTGTGCGGAACCGGCCCGCCGAGACTGCTGGACCGGCTGAGGGAAGGGCTCCCGACGTCGGGCGTCGTGGTGGTGGACCTTCCGGGCGTGTGGGAGAGCCTCACCCCGGGCGACGGCCACCTGACCGCCTTCTGGGCCCCCGCCCACTGACAGCCGCCGTCGGGCCGCTTCAGCACCCGGCGGTCGGCGAGTTCGGGCAGCCAGGGGCCCACCGGCTCGTCCAGCCGGAAACGAACCTGCGCGCCGCCGGCATCCGCATCCCGCATCAGTGACGGCCGCCCGCAGAGTTCGGCCCCGCCGGACCTGCGCGACCCCGCATGGCTGGTGAGGGCCCGAGCAGGGCATGCCTTCTGTCGGAGTCGCGACTCACGGAGGGGGCGGGCTGATGACGGTCAATACCGGTCTCGGGCACGGACGTACGGGAAGGGGTGCCGCCGCCGTGCTGCGGCTGGCTTCGGTGGCCGCCGGCGTGGCGGTGGCCGCACTCCTGGTCGTCGACTTCCGGCTGACCGGTTCGGCAGGCCGGCAGATACTCGTGGTGGCACTGACGGCCGCCTTGGTGAGCGCGGGCATATGGGCGGCGTCGAGCCTTACGGCTCTCCTGATGCGGCCCTCCCTGCGACGGGCCCGGGGGCTCCTCGCGGAAGAGCCCGATCTCTGGGGCTCGGACCGGGAGTTCTTCGCCCCGATGCGTCGTCTGATGTTCCTCGGAGTCGTGCAGACCCTGGTCAACCTGCTGGTCCTGCTCACCGTGTATCCGCTCGGCCTCTGGGCCGGCGTGCGGATCTGCGCCGCCGCGGGTCTGCCGGCGCGCCTGAGCGGACTGTGGCCGGTCTTCGTCTCGGGGCTGCTGGTGGCGGTCGTTGCCACCACGGCCGGGACCTTCCTCGGCCTGTTCCGCCGCCGCCGGGCCGGCCGCGCCGCGGCCGCGCGCTCGCTGGCCGCCGTACTGCTCAATGCCGCCGGACTCGCGCTCGCCGTGCTCGTGCTGGACGGCGTCCGGCTCGACGCCGCGCCGGGGTGGCGGCAGGCGCTCGCCCTGTGTGCGGTGGCGTCCCTCTTCATGCTGCCGCGCATCACGCTGTCCCTGCCCGTACCGGGGATCGCCTCGATCGTCCTCGTCGCCTACCACTGCCTGGTGTTGTGGCTGACCTGCGCGGCCTTCGCGTTCGTGGAGCCCCGTCTTCACGCCGACGGCTTCCGGCAGTTGGCGGGGGCCGCCGCGATCATGTGGGCGGCAGAGTGGCCCGCGCGCCTGGCCGACCGGCGCGCGCAGGGAGCCGCCGCCCAGCCGGCTCCCCTCCTGCCCGATCCGTTCCCGCCGGATCACGGGTTTCCCTCCGGCCCGTTGTACTGACGGACTGTCCGGGCCCCCGCCCGCACCACCCGGTCCGCAGGTGTCCCCGGCACCCGCTCAGTGACATCCCTGGAGGCGTGGCGCGCCGTCGAGGATCGCCGACTCGGCTTCCGTGGCCTGGAGTTTCCACTCCGGGGCGACCGCCGCGTACGTGGTGACGTCGTGCCAGCAGCCCTGGGTGCGAAAGAGCCGGCGCAGCATCGCTTCGCGGCGCAGGCCCGCGGCGTGCATCACGTCCGCCATGGACGAGGGCGAGGCCCACGATGATCCGTGACGCGGATTCGCGCAGCCTCAGGTGCCGGCCGCGCAGTTCGGGTACGCGGCTCACGGGGCGGCCGCCGGCTGTGCGGTAGGGGCTCCGCCGGCCTGCGGCAGTACGGCTCAGCCGGAGAGGGTGCTGCCGCGCGGGCCGCGTTCACCGGGACGGCCCGCACGGCCGGGGAAACGTCACGGTCCCGCGCCCGTGCTCGAAGGCGTCCACGACCGGCCACTCGTCCGGCTCGGGCTCGCAGAGCCTCCGGACCCCGAACTGCCCCCGCGGGGCTACGGCCGCTGCGGGTCGGGGTCCGGCGGTCCGGCCCCGGTGCGCGAGCGGCAGCACATGGTCCGGCCCGCACGGGGCACACGGTCGGCACCGACCGAAAGGAGCCCGACCATGCTGGGCATCGCCGCCGCAGTCCTGTTCTTCATCGCGTTCCTCATCAACGCGGCCGACATCGCCACCAACGACGTCCTGAGTTCCACCAACTTCATGCTGATCGGTCTCGCGGTACTCGCGCTGCACGTCGCCGGCATCGGCGGCGCGCGGCCCGCCCGCGGATGGGGCCGCAGACGCTGACGGCCGCCGGTCGCCCGGCCGTGCGCCGACGGGTCACGTGATCGGCTGCGTGGTCCCGTCGGGCAGCGCGCAGGAGTAGCCGGCGTACGGGCGTGAGGTGACCTGTCCGCCGGCGGCCGTGCACTCGTCCCTGGTGATGTTCGGAGACGAGGCGGCTTCGGCGCCGACAGCGCCGACGGCGCTCATGCCGGCAAGGGTCGCCGCGGCCAGGGCGAGGCCCAGGATTCTCCGCATTCGCATGACTTCCTCCTCCTCTCAGGCGCCTCCGTTCGGCCTTCGGGAAGGACAAGTCTCAGGACGACGGCGCCCTACTCCTCAGCATGGGCGCTCCGCAGGAGGCCCGCGAGGTGAGGCCGGGCACCGCGCGCGGCGCCCGGCGGAGCCGAACGCGGGCGGTGACCGCCCTGCCCCGGAGAGACATACGACGGCCGCGGGGCCCGGCCGACCCGTGGGCCGGTACCGGCGGAACCATTTTGATCAAGCTTCGGACGGCTGCCTAGCATGCGCATGCCACCCCCATCGCCCCTACGAAAGCGACCCATGCGCATCCAGCGGACCCTCGCCACGACCGCCGCCCTGACCTGCCTCGCCGCCCTCTCCGCGTGCAAGGGCGGCACGGAAGCCGCCCCGCCCGCCGCGACCGCGTCCGCCGGCAGCACAGGACCGCTCGCCGAAGCGCAGCGGTACATGCGCCAGTTCACCTCCTGCGAAGACCTCGGCGCGTCCCCCGACGACCCGCGACTGCCGTCGGGCGACTTCCCCGAGGCCGGACAGTGGTCGGTCAAGGAGCTCGGCGTCTGCAGCGACGAGCCCGAGAAGGGCGACATCGCCATCGCCGCCCCGGCGGACATGAAGGCCTTCCAGGAGGGCTACAAGCAATACGTCATGGACAAGATCGCCGCCGGTGACGGCTCGTACGGGCTCGAAAGCAGGGTGCTGGTCGGCAAGGGCTTCGTCGCCGTCCCGACCCGGACACGCACGGCCGTCGCCCTGGTCCGCTCCGACCTGCGCGTCCTCACCTGCAATCCCACCGCCGCCGTCCCCGAGGGCTACAAGCGGGAGAAGGCCCTGGTCGAAGGCTGCGTGCTCGGCGACTTCGTCAACAGCGAGGACGGCCAGGGCAGCCCGAACCTGCAGACCCCGCAGGACCCGGCGGGCGGAGCCGGCGCGACCGGAAAGCCGGGGCAGCCCGCGCACGGCAGCCTGGGGCTCCCGCGCGCCGCGAGCATGGGCGAGCTGAGGAAGCTCGTGGAATCCAGCCTCGACTGCTCGCACTTCTCGACGGACCCGGCCACCGTCGCGGTCGAGTCGATCGACTACGCGCCGGTGGTGAAGGACGCCCCGCTCACCTGGGGTCTGTCGGGCCGGGCCCTGTGCGGGGAGCCGGCCGGCGCGCAGCGCGCCCACGGCCTGAGCTGGCTGGACACGGTCTCGGACATGAAGAAGCTCCAGACCAGGGCCAAAGCGGCCCAGCTCGCCGACCTGAAGGAAGACGGCAGGCTGCGGGCCACCCAGAGCCTGCTGCTCGTCGGCGAGAACATCGCGGTGGAGACCAACGACCCGGCCGCCCGGTTCGGCCTGTACCAGCAGCAGTTCCTCTACCTCAACTGCGTTCCCGGCTTCTCCGCGCCGACGGGGTACCGGCTGGAGAAGGCACAGGCCGACGGCTGCGTGCTGACCAACTACGAGCCCGGTCACCCGGTGGGCTGAGACACGATCCGGCGGGGGCACCCACGGAGCCGCCCCACCGGCAGCCGAAGAACGGCCGGGCGGCTGCGGCTCCGGTCCCCGCCCCCAGGACGAGCCGGCGAGCGGGGACCGGAGCAGTACATGAACCGGTCCGGCAGGACGCGCGGTTGCGGAGGACTCCGGTCAGGAGCCGCCCCGCCGGCTCCCGCCGACCCGGCCGCTCACGCGTCGCACGCCCACAGGACCGGCAGCGCTCAGCCCGGCAGGCGCACCGTCATCTCCACGGTCACCTCGTCCCCCGCCGCCAGCCCCAGCGGCGTTCGGACGGCGTTCTTGACCGGCAGCAAGTACCCGCCCTCCCTCGGGAAGAGCGACGTCTCGAAGGTGACTTCGCCGATCCTCGCCCCGACGGGAACGACCCCCCAGCCGTAGGTGGCAGCCGCCGCCACCTGCCGTACGTCGGCGGACTGCTCCTGCGGCACGGGGACGAAGTAGAACGGCGCAGGCCCGCGCCACTCGATCACCTGACTGGCGAAGACCATACGCATGACGGCAGTTCTCTCCCGGGGACGGCGGCGGGAAGCACGGAGGTTCCGCCCACCCTACGCGCAGCCCCCGGCCCGGTCCGGGGCAGCGGGCCACGCTCCCCGGGGCGGGACCCGTTCCCGATCGCACACACGTGCGTGGCCTGCGTTAGTCTCTCGGGGCGCAGAAGCGGAACACAGACGTAGACGGGGGAGCAGTGTCCTATTCGGAGCGCTGGCAGGAGCTGTTCGGACCGACCGACGGCGGGCCCGCGATGAGACTCGCCTCGGCGGCCCCCGACCCCGGGACCGGCGGCGGGCCCGGCGGCGGCCCCGGAAACCTCAAGCACAGCAACGGCCCCTGGACCAGCGCCTCCGGCACCGCCGGCGAGCTGCGCACCAGCACGGAGACGAGCCGGGCGGCGCTCGGCCCCGGCCACGAGGGCATCGAGACGGGAGCCGCCGGCCTCAGCTCCGTCGCGGCCCTCAAGGGCGTACTGACGTCCTGGGAGGAACGCCTCCAGTCGGTGCGGGACGAGTGCGAGCAGCTCAAGGGGACCCTGCTGACGGTCGCCAAGGAGATGGGCGAGACGGACGCCGCGATCAAGACGTCCTTCAAGGGCGTCGACGGCGCCGACAAGGCGGACGAGAAGCGATGACCACAACCCTCACCTGGAAGCTGCTGCGCGACCTCAAGACCTCCGAGTTCACGGAGGCGGGCGACAAGTGGCACGAGGTCTCGGGCCGCTCGGACTCCGACCGCGTACGGGTCGACCGCGCGATGTCCGCCAAGCTCCGCGAGACCCAGGAGAGCGACTCGGCGGAGGCGGCCCTCGGCAGGCTCCAGCGCCTCAGCCGCAACTTCCAGTACCTGCACTCCGAGTGCGCCCTCGTCCGTACGGCGCTCAACGGACTCGCCAGCGATCTCGCCGAGCCCCAGAACCAGTTGAAGCAGGCCCTCGCGGACGCCGCCGCCCTGAACTTCACCGTCCACGAGGACGGCTCCGTCAGCTACCCGGCCACCGAGGTCGAGGACCTGACCGGGGCGAAGAAGCAGGCCCCCGGCAGCACGGTCCAGGGCAGCTCCCGCCTCGCGCTGGAACCGCCCGGCCTCGGCTCGCAGGGCAAGTCGCCCCTCTACCCCGGCTACACGGGCTTCAAGCCGCTGAACCCGAACGCGGCGAAGGCGCAGGACGTGGCCGACCGTGTCGCCCGGGCCCTGCGGTCCGCACACGAGATAGACGCCCGGTACGCGAAGACCCTCGGCGGACTGAAGGCGGAGAAGGGCCTCGACGTCACCGAGGCCACGCTGAGGGACGTCTTCCAGGACACCTCCGACGTCCGCTCCACCGCCGGCACCTACCTTGGCGAAGGCGTCCCGCAGGACAAGAGCCCCGCCGAGCGCAAGCAGTGGTGGGACGGCCTGAGCGACGAACAGCGCCGGGAGTACCTGGAGATCGCCCCCGACCTGATCGGCGGCCTGGACGGCATCCCGGCGGTCTCCCGCGACGAGGCGAACCGCAACTACCTGCCGGTCCTCATCGACGACCTGGCGCGCCACGGCGGCGACGACGCGAAGACCAAGCTCAACGCCCTGCGCATGATCCAGGACAAGCTGAACGAGCCGAGCCGCCCGCCCATGTTCCTCCTGGGCATCGGGGACGAGGGCAACGGCCGCGCGATCGTCTCGTACGGCAACCCCGACACCTCCAAGAACGTCTCGGCGTACGTCCCCGGTCTCAGCACCAAGCTCAACGACGAGTTCGTCAAGGACACGATGAAGCGGGCCCAGGACACGGCCAAGGGTGCCCAGCGCGTGGACCCGTCCAGTGCCTCGATCGTCTGGCTGGGCTACGACGCCCCGCAGAACGTGGACGTGATGTCGAAGGGCGACGCGCAGCGGGGCGCCCCGGCCTACAACCAGTTCATGGCGGGCATCTCGGCAACGAACGAGAACCCGGACCCCCACGTCACGGCGATCGGGCATTCCTACGGCTCGCTCACCGTGGGCACGGCCGCCAAGCAGTCCGGCGGGATCCCGGGCGTCGACGATGTGATCCTGCTCGGCAGCCCCGGCGTGGACGCGCAGAAGGCGACGGAGCTCGGCGTGGGCAAGGACCACGTGTTCGTCGGTGCCGCCGACAACGACCCGGTCACCCACCTGCCCACGAAGGACGAGTCGGCGCTCGGCTGGATGTTGGGCGGCCCGGTCGGGGTCGTGGTCGGACGTGACCTCTTCGACATCGACAACGACGACGTGTACTTCGGCAAGGACCCGGCGAGCAAGGCCTTCGGGGCACAGCGCTTCCTGGTCGACGACGGGCCGAGGATGGTCGTCGAGGGCGGAGGGTTCGACGCCCACTCCCAGTACTTCACACCGGAGAAGGACAGGGTGTCGGCCGACAACATCGCCACCATCGTCGCCGGACATCCTGAGAACATCGTGAGGGAGAAGCATCGATGAAGCGCATCACGCGGACCATCCGCCTGGTTCTTGCGATGGCCGTGGCCGGAGCGCTGCTCGCCGGGTGCGGGCTGTTGGGCGGCACCAAGCAGAGAAACGGGGCATTGGCAGGCATGGACATGCAGGGAGCGGCGGAGCGCGCCGACGCGATGTTCTACGCGACGATCGGAGCGATCAAGCCGGACATCGAATGGGCCCACGACACGACGACGACCGGCAGCTGCGACGTGACGCGCTACTGGACCGTCACGACGGTCGTCTCCGAGCAGCGTCGCGGCAACTTCCTCGGGGTGGTCGAGAACTTCTGGAAGGCGAGCGGTTACCGGATCGGCCCGGTGAATCCGAGCAAGGACATGCCCGCCATCTACGCCACCTCCCGTGACGGCTTCGGCATCAGCCTCCTCTTCGGTCACGCGGGGCAGGCATTCTTCGAAGTCACCAGCCCCTGCGTGGGCGAGTCGAAGGTGGCACCGCCCACGAAGGTGGCGAACGGCCCCACCTACGAGGGCGAGGCCTCCGTCCCCACCCCCAACGTCCGCTCCGACTTCTGGTCCGCCGAAACCCCGGCGGCGCCGGGCCCCACCCCCTCGTCCTGACCGCCTGACGCGGACTCCCGTCCTGGTCAGACGGTAAGGGGGAGGAGCAGCAGGGGAGTCGTGGTCGGCCGGGGGGAGCCGCCCGCGGGTTCGAGAGTGAGGCCGACGGCACGGGCGTTCCCGGGACCGCCTTCCATGAGGGTGGCGCCGTCGCGGGACACGAGGCCGGCGGGGCGCATGGTGCCGTGATCGTCGAACCACAGCTGGTAGGTCCTGCCGGCCGGTGGGGTGGGCAGGCCGCTGCTGACGAAGGCGGCCCGGTCGCGCAGTGCGGAGGTGACCACCGTCGTGGTGGCTCCGCCGGTGGTGCGGCCGTGCACGGTCCGGGCGTCGGGGGCGGCCAGGACGACGGCAAGGTCCTGGGCCTGCCGGGCGCTGTGCTGCGCCTGGGTACGGGCCTGTTCGCTCTGCCGGTGCTGCCAGGCGGCGACTCCGCCGAAAGCCGCGGCGGCGGCGATGCTCGCGGCGATCACGAAGGCTCCGGCCCTGCGCGTCAGCGCGGAGGTGAGCCGGGCCGGTGCCGCAGGCCGCGTGCGCGGGGACGCCTGACGGACGGTGTCGATGTGGGTGAGGACCGCCTGTCTCATCGGGGCGGGCGCAGGCAGGCTGACCGCCGCGGCCAGACGCGCGGCGGTCGCCTCGAACTCGCCGACCTCTCCGAGGCAGGCTTCGCAGCGGCGGAGGTGCGCGGTGAAGGCGTGCTGTTCCTCGCCGGTGAGTGCGTCCAGTGCGTACGCGCCGGTGAGGGTGTGCAGGTGTGCGTCGTGTTTCATGTGGTCACCCCCATGCAGTCGCGCAGCCGGATCAGTCCGTCGCGCATCCGGGTCTTGACGGTCGGGAGCGGGGCCCGCAGCGCCTCTGCGACCTCGCGGTAGGTCAGGCCCCGGTAGTAGGCGAGGGTCACGGCCTGGCGCTGGAGTTCGGTCAGCCCCCGCATGCAGCGGCGTACCTGCTCGCTGTCCAGGCGGGTTTCGACCTGTTCGGCGACTGCGTCGAAGGGCCGCACCTGATCGCGTACGGCGTTGGCGTGCTCGCGGTCGGCGGAGGCCTGCGCGGACCGCACGCGGTCCACCGCCCTGCGGTGCGCGATCGTCGCCACCCAGGTCATGACGGACCCCTGCTCCGGGCGGTAGCGGGCGGCCTGCCGCCACAGGTCGATCATCACCTCCTGCGCCACTTCCTCCGACTGGGACCGGTCCCGGACGACCTTGACGGCGATCCCGAACACCATGGAGGCGACAGCGTCGTAGAGCACGGCGAAGGCGTCCTTGTCCCCGTGGCCCACCTTCTCCATCACCTCCTCCAGCCGCGGCCCGCCCGCGTCCGCGTTCCCGAACCGCAGCGGCCGTGTCACCGGCACCCCGCCCCGCGTCGCCGCACGACCTGTTGCGGCCCGACGCCGCGCAAAGACGGCCGACCCTTGCGCCTCGATGCCATCAACCGCTCTTTCACAGAGAGAAGGACCGGCCCCTCCATGCCCCGGGGCCGGCTGTATGCGTCCTGCCGGTGTTGCACCTGCTTCGTAGCGGCCACCTGCGCGGATTGCCCTACGGCAGGCAACACCGCACCCCGGTGGTCATCCGATCGAGCGAACCCGGCCCCTACGGCCCAGCCGCTGCTCCCGCGGCACCGAAACCCGTGCTGAGGCCCGAAAGCAGTGCCTCCCCGGAGCCCGAGACGGGCTCCGGGTCCGGATTTCCGACCTTTGGAGGCAGTCATGTCCCGAGTTATCAAGAGTGCCGCACTGGCCCTCACCGCCGCGGCCGCCGTCCTCGGTGCCGGATCGGCGGCTTCCGCCGATGCCGGTGCCCAAGGCGTGGCCGCCTACTCGCCCGGCGTCGGTTCGGGCAATCTCATCCAGATCCCGATCCACATTCCGGTCAACGCCTGCGGCAACTCCGTCAGCGTCATCGGGCTGCTGAACCCCGCCTTCGGCAACACCTGCATCAACGCCTGACCCCCACCCACTTCGGCCCGTGACTCCGCGCTGCCTGCAACGGCCGGTCACGGGCCGGGGGATCTGCTGCGGGTGACGGCCGGTACCGCCACCCGCAGCACCCGTCCGTTCCGGACGGCAGGAAAAGCCCTGATCGGGAAACCAATCCGCCGGACGGAGCACCGCGAATGGCCCATGTGAGCAACTTCCGTACATCCTTCGCACGCGGCGCACTCGGCGCCGTATCCGGCCTGCTGGCCGGCTACACGGCGCTGGCTGTGGCGGAACTGGCGGCCTCACCGGTACGGCCGCAGGCAGGCCCGGTGACCGTCGTGGGCGGCGCCGCCATCGACCGGACACCGGCCGCGGTGAAGGATTTCGCGATCCGGACCTTCGCAGAGAACGACAAGCTCGTCCTGCAGCTCGGGATCCTCGCCGTGCTCGGTCTCCTCGGTGTCGTCCTCGGGATCGTCTCCCTGCGCCACCGGCGTGCCGGAGCAGCGGGCGTGCTCCTCTTCGGTTTCATCGGTGCGGCGGCGGCCCTCACCCGCCCCGACGCGCAAGGGCCCGCGGACGCCCTGCCCTCGGTCGCCGGCGCGACCGCGGGCGCGGCGATCCTGTACTTCCTGGCCGGAAAGCTGTCCACCGGCCCGGCCTCCCCCGAAAGGGGGCCGGACGGCTGGTCGCGGCGGGGTTTCCTGCTGGCCGCATCGGTCGCGGCAGTCGCCGCGACCGGGGCGGGCGCCGCCGGCCGGGCCCTGACCGGCCGCCGCGGCCGGGGAGCCGTGGCCTCGCGCGCCGCGGTCGAGCTGCCTGCCCCGTCCTCCCCGGCCCGGCCGCTGCCCGAGGGGGTCCAGCTGAAGGCGGCGGGCATCAGCGCCTTCACCACCCCGAACAAGGACTTCTACCGGGTGGACACCGCGCTGGTCGTCCCCAGGGTCGACGCGGACACCTGGCGGCTGCGCATCCGAGGCAAGGGGGTGACCCGCCCCCGCAGTTACACCTTCCGGGAACTGCTGGCCCGGCCGCTGATCGAGCGGGACATCACCTTGACCTGTGTCTCCAACGAGGTCGGCGGCCCCTACGTCGGCCACGCCCGCTGGCTCGGCGTACACCTGGCCGACCTGCTGCGCGAATGCGGCGTCAGGCCGCCGTCCGACGGCGGCACGGCCGATCAGCTGGTCGCCCGCTCGGTGGACGGCATGACGCTGGGCTCCCCGGTCGAGGACGTCATGGACGGCCGCGACGCGATCCTGGCCGTCGGGATGAACGGCGAGCCCCTGCCCTTCGACCACGGCTTTCCCGTACGGATGCTCGTCCCGGGCCTGTACGGGTACGTGTCGGCCTGCAAATGGATCGAGGACATCGAGCTCACCACCTTCGACGCCTACGACCCGTACTGGGTCGAACGCAAGTGGGCGCGCAGGGCCCCGGTCAAGACCCAGGCCCGCATCGACACCCCCAAGCCCTTCGCCCGGCCCGCCGCCGGAACCGTCACCATCGCCGGGGTGGCATGGGCCCAGCACCGCGGCATCCAGCGCGTCGAAGTCCGTATCGACGACGGGCCGTGGCAGGACGCCGACCTCGCCCCCCAGGCCACCGCCGACACCTGGCGCCAGTGGTCCCTCCCCTGGAAGACCACCCCGGGCGGCCACAACCTCACCGTCCGCGCCACCGACGGCACCGGCACGGCACAGACCGAACAGCGCACGCGGACCATCCCCGACGGCGCCAGCGGCCGGCACAGCGTCTTCGTCACCGCCGGATAGCCCGCGGCCGGCCCGCCACGCGCCGGCCCCCAGACCTCTCATCCGCAGCAAACCGTATGGAAACCACCAGGAGATTCGCCATGTCCAGCACGCTCCGTTTCCGCCGTACCGCCCTCGCCGTCGCCGCGGCCGCCGTCCTGCCCCTCTCCCTCGCTGCCTGCTCCGACTCCGGGAGCGACTCCGCCTCCGGATCCTCCGCGGACAAGAGCAGCGATACCTCCGCCGCGTCCCAGCCGGCCACGCCGGACGCTTCGACGGCGATGGACAAGCCGTTCGGCCCGGCCTGTGCCGGCGTGCCCGCCGACGGCGCGGGCTCCTTCGACGGCATGGCCAAGGACCCCGTCGCCACCGCCGCCTCCAACAACCCCGCCCTGTCCACCCTGGTGAGCGCGGTGAAGCAGGCCGGCCTGGTCGACACCCTCAACAACGCCAAGGACATCACGGTGTTCGCGCCGACCAACGACGCCTTCGCGAAGCTCCCGAAGGCCGACCTGGACAAGGTGCTCGCCGACAAGGCCATGCTGACGAAGATCCTCACCTACCACGTCGTGGGCGAGAAGCTGACCCCGCAGCAGCTGGGAAGCGGTTCCTTCGACACACTGGAGAAGACCGGGCTCACCACCAGCGGCTCGGGCGAGTCCTACAAGGTCAACGACACCTCGAACGTCGTGTGCGGCAACGTGAAGACGGCCAACGCCAACGTCTACATCGTCGACACCGTCCTGATGCCGAAGTAACACCCCGTCGAGCTCCGGAACACGGCGCGGCCGCCCCGGGCGGCCGCGCCGGACTTCGCCGGGGCTCCGGCGCTCTAGCGCTCCTGGTTCAGGGGCAGAGCGATGTCGGTGACCTGCTGCCGGTTCGCGAACGCGCCCCGGCCGGTGGCCCTGCCGTTGAGGATGTTGATCTCGTACAGGCTGGAGGAGCTGCCCGTGCCGAGGGCGGCGAATCCCTTGTTCGTGCCGGCCTTGGCGTCGTAGTAGATGTCGAAGCCGGCGTCCGGTGCGGCGTTGACGCCCAGGTTTCCGGTGGGGGCGAGGGTGCCGGCGTTGGCGGGAGACTGCAGGGAGATCCGGTCGGCCATCGTGTCGAGGTCGAACAGGGTCGTCGCGGTCGCCGCGTTCAGGTCGTTGTTGGTGTAGGCGGCGCCGGTGACGCCCATGGCGGTCGACGGCGGGGTGGTGGGGTTGGTCAGCGTGCCGTCGACGGTGGTGCCCAGGGGGGCCGCGGCGTCGTCGATGTTGTGGCGCAGGTTCTGGCCGGTGTCGGAGACGACGCGCAGCCGGTTGGCGGCGGGGTTGAAGTCGACACCGAACCGCATGCCGGACAGGGCCACGGTGAGCTGGGAGACCTTCACGGCCCGGGCGTCGGTGGTGCCCAGGGTGTAGATGCCGCCGCGGTCGCCGACCCCGTAGAGCTTCTCGTTCTGCACGCGGAAGTCGATACCGACGAGCCTGGTGTCGCCCTGCAGGCCCGCCACCCTGCCCACCGCCCGGGTCTTGGACGGCTGGGCGACGGCGAATTCCACCAGACGCTGGTCGGAGGTCAGCCCGATCGCCGTCAGACCCCGGTGGTCCATGGCGGGCAGGGTCTGCGCCGGGGTGTCGATGTCGGAGGCCGAGGCGAGCGCGGGGGTCGCGCAGGCCGCCGCGAGAACGGCGGAGAGGGCGATGACAGTGCTGCGAGTACGCATGTTCACCTTTCGCATGGCTGATGGCCCGACCACGATGGTGCTGGGCCCGGGGCTACTTCGGAGAGGGCGTGCTCGCGGACGGTCCCGGGCGGGGGAGACCACCCCATTGGCGCAGCGACCGGCCGCAACGGGCGTGACAGCCCCGACCGGTGCCTCGGCGCCACCCTTCTCACACTCCCGGGCCGCCGGCGACGACACGGCTTCGGCGATACCGCACCACCAGGCACGGGCGGAGGCGCGCCGGATCTCCTTCTCCGCCCTGCGACGACGATGCGGAGTACGCCTTCCACCCGCAGCACGCGGAATTCGGAGCGTCCGCGCACTGACGGACGGGCGTACAACGGCCGCGCACCCGGGGTGACCCCGGTCCCGCTGCACTCCGCCGAGGAGCCCGCGCTGCTGCCGGCCGTCCGGCGCCAGGTCGTGGCTTCGGGTGCGAGCCCTTCAGCGGGGTGTGTCGTCCTGGGCGAGGGCGTTCTCCCGCAGGTTCGGTTCGTCGCGGAGCCTGCGCGTGAACCAGGCGCCGTAGCGGTTTCCCAGGTAGGGGGCGGTGGCCCCGTGGAGGAGGATGCTCAGACCGACGGTCACGGCGACCACTTCGCTCGTCAAGGCCCCTCCGGGCAGGTGTTCTTCGAAGGCGATCAGGCCGAACACCAGGGAAGCGAGTCCGCGCGGACCGAACCAGCCGATGTAGGCCACGGAAGCGGGACGCAGACCGCTGCCGGCCAGTGCGAGGGCGACCGGCAGCATACGGACGACGGTCAGGCTGATCAGCCCGTAGACCACGGGTCGCCACGTCAGGTGCTGGAGTACCGGTCCCAGGATGACCGCGCCGAAGACGAGGAAGGACAGCGAGGAGAGCAGCAGGCCCAGGCGTTCGGTGAACCTCGTGCTCTCCTCGGGCTCCACGCCTCGGGGACGGGCGTCCCGGTCGGCGGGCGCCCGCCGCAGCTGGATGCCGAAGGCCAGGCCCGCGACCCACGCGCCGATGAAACCGCTGCCCTCGGCCGAGACGCACACCGCGTACGCGATGACCGGAACGGCGAGTGCCAGGAACTGCTGCCAGTCGGAGCTGCTCCACCCCCGCGAGAGCGACCAGCGCAGCAGGCTCGCCCCGCTCCGGCCGGCCGCGATTCCGATCGCACTGCTGAGCAGCAGCGCCCGCAGGAACGTCTCCGCAATCCCCGGATGACCGTGACCCTCGCCCGCCGCCGCCAGGGCCAGCACGAAGAACGGCAGCGCCAGGCCGTCGTTCAGCCCGGATTCCACGGACAGGCCGCCGCGGACCAGCGCCGGCACCCGTTTGTCGGAGACGGCCTGCTGGCCCAGTGCGGCATCCGTCGGCGCCAGGACGACCGCGACCAGAGCCAGCTCCCACACGCCCAGGCCGGGCAGCAGGGGCCAGGCCACCAGCCATCCCAGCGCCATCGTGGCCGGCAGCCCCACCGCGAGCAGCCGCAGCGGCAGGAACTCCTCCCGGCGCAGGTCCCGGGCCCTGATCCCGGCCGCGTCCGAGAACAGCAGGAGCACCAGCGCGCCCTCCAGCAACGCCCGCGTGACCTCAAGGTCCCGCGCCGGGTCCAACAGGTCCAGGCCCAGCGGGCCGATCGCCAGCCCGCACAGCATGAACACCAACGGCCCCGAGACCACCGTGGTCGACAAGCGCCGCGACAGAACCCCGTACCCGACGACCGCACCCCCGGCGACCACGACGGCCCAGCCGTTCATCCACACTCCTCACCCCAGGGGCATCCGCCGTCGCCGGACGGCGGCACGGCCGGCGCGCCGGATCTCCCGGCGGCCGCCTCGTTCCGGCACAGACACCGAGCCCGACCCTAGGGCGCATCCGGCCGCGCCACGGGAACCGTGCCCCGACCGGGCCCCGGCTTGCTCCGGTCGGCCCAAGGCGCGGAGGCCGTCCCGGGGTTGGCTCCGGGTACCCGCCCGGGGCCCGGCGGTGGCGCCGTCCCCCTCGGGCGGTTCGCCGTCCTCCCACGCTCCCGGTGACTCATCGGTCCTTCCCGGTGACCCTGTCGACCAGGGCGTGCAGGGCCTGCAGGGTGTGGTCCGTGGTGTCGTCGGGGCCGATCCCGTGGATCTCGGCACCCTCGAAGGCGGCGGCCTCGCTGCTGCGGGGGAACATGTCCTGCTCGTACTCGGTGAGCGCGGCCTCGATGTCGCCGGGGTGGGCGGCGAGGGCCCGGCCGAGTTCGGCGCCGTCGAGCATGGCGAGGTTGGCGCCTTCGCCGTTCGGTGCCGCGAGGTGGGCGGCGTCGCCGATCAGGGTCACCCCCGGGACCCGGTCCCACCGGTGCCCGGTCGGCAGGGTGTAGTGGGGGCGCAGGACCGGCCCGGTGTCGCCGTCGGTGATGAGCGCGGTGAGTTCCGGCGCCCAGCCGTCGAACTCCCGCGCGATCCGGGCGGTGGCCGCGGCAGGATCGGTGAAGTCGATGGCGGCGAACCACTCCTGAGGCCTGGCCAGCGCCACGTAGGTGTGCAGGGTGTCGCCGCTCTCCCGGTGGGCGAAGATGTCCCTGCCCGGTGCGGGCGCGATCAGCATCCCGCCGCCGACCGCCTTCGCGGCGGCAGGGTGGCGGGTGTCGGCGTCGAACAGGTACGTCTCGACGAACGACGTGCCGGCGTACTCGGGTGCGGCGGGAGTGAGCAGCGGCCGGACCCGGGACCACGCGCCGTCCGCACCGACCAGCAGGCTCGTGACGACGGTGCCGCCGTCGGCGAACGTCACCTCGTGGCGGCCCCCGCCGACGGGGCGGGTACCGGCGGCCTTGTGCCCCCACCGGACGGTGCCGGCCGGCAGCGAGTCGAGCAGGATCTGTCGTAACTCGCCGCGCTGCACCTCGGGGCGTCCGCCCGTGCCGTCGTCGGCCCTGTCGAGCAGTACGGTTCCGTCCGGGTCGAGGACGCGCATCGCCTGGCGGCCCTCCAGGACGATGGCGTGGAACTCGTCCATCAGGCCGGCCGCCTTGAGGGCGAGCTGCCCGTTGTAGTCGTGGATGTCGAGCATCCCGCCCTGCATGCGCGCCGACGGGGACGGTTCGGCCTCGTAGACCGTGACCGCGATGCCGTGGACGTGCAGGACGCGGGCCAGCGTGAGTCCGCCGAGTCCTGCGCCGATGATCGTGACAGGCGTGTGCATGGAGGCTCCTCAGGGGATCGGGCCGCCCGGTGAAGGGGGCGGCCGCCTCTGCAAAAGTGCCAAGCGGCGCCGACGAGCCGCCGACAGCGGACCGACAGTCCCCGACACCGGGCCGACACCGCTCCGCCACCCGCCACCCGCCACCCGGCCCACGACGGCGACCACCGTGGTGGATCCTTCGAGCCGCACGACGGGTTCGAGCCGCCGCGGGGCCGGATTACGTGTCCTCTGCATGGATCTCGCCAGATTCGAGGATGGCCGACAGCACTGGTTCCCCGCCCGACCCGCCCGCCGATGATTCATAAGGAGGCCGGGCCGGGGGCGACAGCGCGACGGAGGTGTTACGGGTGGCGGGGAACTCGCTGGTCGAACGGGATGACGCATGGGCGAGGGCGGCGGCCGCGGGAGCCTCGGCCCGGGCCGGCACAGGCCGTTGGCTGCTCTGGGGAGCCCTGCCCGGCATGGGCCGCACGGCACTGCTGGAGGAGGCGGTACGGCGCGAGACGGCGGGCGGGTCCATGGAAGCCGTGCACCTGCGGTGCGCGCGCGAGGAATCCCGGTTCCCGTTCGCGGCCGTCCGTCAGCTCTTCCCCGAGGCGGACGGCGTCCCGTTCGCGGAGCAGCCGGCCGCCGACGAACAGCGGACCTTCCACCGCCTGCTGGCCCACCTGGCACGGCGGGTGGCAGACCGGCCCGCCCTGCTGGCCGTCGACGACGTGCACCTGGCCGACCGGGCCTCACGGCGTTGGATCGGCTATCTGACACGCAGGCTCGGCAACTTACCCGTCCTGCTGCTCCTGACCGAGCGCTCGGGCTCGTACCCGCTCGCGCTGCACGAGAGCACGGGCACGGCCACGACCCTCGAACCGCTCAGCGCCCCGGCCGTCCTGCGGCTCGCACGGGCCCACGGCCACGCCGCCGACGCCGAAGCCCTCGACCTGTGTGTACGGGCCTCCGCAGGCCACCCGGTACTGCTGCACGCCCTGCTCCGCGACCTCGCAGGCCCGGCCGCCGCCGACCTCGCCGCCGCCGGCCGGGCGGTGCCGCACTACCGCGCTGCCATCGGCGACTGGCTCACCTCACGCGCCGACCCGCTCTCCCGGCAGGCCTGCCTCACGCTCTCCATCGCGGCAGAGTCCGCGCCGCAGGAGGCAGACCGGGACGACATCCAGGACGGGACCCCGGACGGCATCCAGGACGGCACCCAGCACGGGACCCGGGACGGCGACGGAGCCGACCGGCCGGGCCGGACCCTGCTCACCGATCGGACCCACCCCCGCCCCCACCCCCGTCCGGGCCCGCCGGCCGAGTCCCCCGGGACGGCCTGGGCCGTCCGCCTCTTCGCCGAACCACTGGCGCGCGAGGCGGCCCTCGCGGTCGCCGACCCCGCCGAACTGCGCTCCCTGCGTACCAGGATCGCCCGTCGGCTCGACGAACGCGGCGCCCCCGCACGGCTCGTCGCCACCCACCTGCTGCACGTGGAGAGCCCCGACGAGGAGTGGATGATCCAATCGCTCGAGGACGCCGCGGAGGACGCCCTGCAGGCGGGACGGACCACCGACGCCGTCCCCCTCCTGCGGCACGCGCTGACCGGACCGCTCGCCCCCGACCGGCGCGCCGCGCTCACCCTGCGCCTCGGCGCACTGGAACTGCCGCACTCCGCCGATGCGGGGATCCGCCGGCTCCGCGCCGCCCTGGAGCTCGCCTGCGACGAGGAGCGGGCCGCCATCGCCCCCGCCCTCGGCGCGGCCCTGGTGGCCCGGGGCCGTCCCGCGACCGCCATCGGCGTACTGCACCGGGAGAGCACCGCCACGGACTGCGGGGAACTGGTGCGGGTCCTGCAGTCGGTGGCCGCCCTGATCGCCTCGCACGACGCCGCCGAGTGGCGCGGCGCCGTGGCCGCCATGCGCGACCTCGCCGCTTCCGCGCCCCCCGCGCTGGAACCGCTGGCGTGCGGACTGATCACCGAGTACGAAGCGGGAGCGGGGCAGCTCTCGGCCGCCGAGGTCCTCGAACGCGTACGGCCGCGGCTGTCGGCGCCCGTACACCCCGCGATCCGTACGGCCTGGCTCGGCAGCGCGGCCACCCTCCTCCAGTGGGCCGACCGGCTGGACGAGGCCCGCGCCCTGGCCGACAGCTCCCTCCCCGCCGCGCCCGCGCTGCCCGACCTGACGGACATCGGCCGCCAGTGCCTGATCAGCATCCGGGCGGAAGCGGCACTCATGTCCGGCGCCTTCCACCGGCTCGTACGGGAGAACACCCCACTCCTCGACGCGTGCACCGGCCACGGCATCCGCATGCCCCACGTGGCGTCCATGGTGGCCCTGGCGCACTGCGAGCTCGGCCGGCCCGGCGCGGCCCGGCAGGTGCTGCACAGCCTGGGCGGGCAGGGCGCGAGCAGCTCGTGGGAATGGAACGAGGTGCGCTACGCCCGGGCCCGACTGCACGCGGCCGAAGGGAACTGGCAGGCCGCCCTGGCCGACCACCTCGCCTGCGGCTCGGGCCAGCACGCCCGCGACTTCGTCAGCCCGGTCGCCACCCCCTGGCGGTCCGGCGCCGCCCTGGCCCTGGTACGGCTGGGCAGCCCGGCACGCGCCAGGGAGCTCGCCGAGGAGGAACTGGCCCACGCCCGGGTCTGGGGAACCCCGCGCACGGTCGGCCGCGCCCTGCGGGCCTGCGCCGCGGCCTCGGGGTCCCGGGCGGGACTGGAACTGCTGGAGGAGGCCGTGTCCCTGCTGCGCCCGGCACGGGCACCCGTCGAACTCGTGGAAGCACTCATCGACCTGGGGCGCGCCCGGATCGCCGGCGGGAACGGCCGCAAGGGCCGCGACCTGCTGGACGAGGCGCACGCCCTGGCGCTCCGGCTCCTGCGACCCGAGACCCCCACCACCACGGATGCCGCCGGGGACGCCACCACGGACACCGCAGCGGCCGGTACCGGACGGCTCGTGCGCGCGGCCCAGGACGCCCTGCGGGCGGCCTCCGCCCGCCGGACCAGGCCGACGACCGCGGGCGGCGCCGCACTCACCGACGCCGAGCTGCGCATCGTACGGCTCGCGGTCCGGGGCGAGACCAACGAGCAGATCTGTGCGGCGCTCCACCTGGCCCGCCGCACCGTGGAGACCCACCTGACGCACGCCTACCGCAAGCTCGGCGTGACCCGCCGCACCCAGCTCACGTCGCGACTGGACGCGGACGCGGACGCGGATGTGAACACGGACGCGGGCGCGGGCGGGGCCGTGTTCGTGGATTTCCACGATGCCCGGGCCTGAGCGCCACGGGCAGGGTGGTGCCCGTACCGACCGCCCGGCCCAGGGGGGTCCGTAGAAGAAAGGGACCGCTCATGTCCGCCGCTTCCCGCCGCCGTGTCAGAACCCTTGCCCTCGCACTGCTCGGCGCCGTCGTGGTGGCCGGCGCGGCCGTACCCGCCGCCTCCGCCGCCCCGGCCCCCGCCCCTTCCGCGCGAACGGCGCAGGCCGCCCAGTTCTGGCAGTGGGGAGGCGAGTACACGGACCGCGCCGGCGCGGAACTCGCGGGCAACCTGATGGTGTTCAGCGCCTCGGCCGTCACCTACTACGTCGAGTACGTGCGCCAGCAGCAGTACGTCCTCTGGTACCGGTGACCCTTCCGCCGGTGAGCCCTGCGACCTGCGCCCGCTCCTCAACCCCGCAGCCCCGTAAGAAAGTTGGCCCTGCCATGTTCTCCTCGCGCGACTCCCGCCCCTCCCGCCGCCCTTCCTCCCGCGTCCGGTTGCGCTCGCTGTTCACGGCCGCCGTGATGCTCACCGGTGCGCTGGCCATGGCCCCGGCCGCCCAGGCGGCGGGCTCTCCCGCGGACCCGGACCGGGCCCCGGTGTCCGTGAACGCCGCACGCAGCACCAACGTGGTCGTACGCAACCAGTCCGGCCAGGGCATGCAGCGGGTGTGGGCCAACCTGGACCACGGGTGCTGGACCAACGGCCAGCTGCCCGTGGACTACATCCCGGCCGGCGTGACCACCAGCTGGGCCAGCGAGTCCTGCGGCGCCCTGACCGGAACCGAGGGGTCCGCCAACTTCGCGGTCCCGGGCGGCCAGGTCCAGATCCACTGGAACAACCCGTACGCGGGCAGCAACTCCTACAGCTGCGACGTCCCGACCGGCTACTACTGCCAGCGCAGGGGCGGTTCGGGGAACAACGCCGGGGTGGAGTTCACCATCACCGGCGGCCCCAGGGCCCTCGCCGCGTCGGATCCGGCCGCCGGCCCCGCCTCGGTCCAGGCGGCCCGCAGCACCCAGGTGACCCTGAACAACAGCACCGGCGGCCTGCTGGCCCGCACGGACGCGGGCCTCTCCCACGGGATCTGGAGCGACAACCAGCTGCCGCCCGTCAACGTCATGCCCGGTCAGCGCGGCACGTGGCAGAGCGAGTCCGAGGGATTCATGACGGGCACCCAGGGCTATGCCACCTACCAGGTCCAGGGCGGCGGCCACGTCACCGTCCACTGGAACAACCCCTACAGCGGCAGCAACTCCTACAGCTGCACCGCGCCCGCGGGCCGCACCTGCACCCGCACCGGCGGATCCGGCGACAACGCCACGGTGGCCTTCACCCTCTCCTGACCCCCCCACCACCGCGCACCCACGGCACGGCGCTCACCCGCCGTGCCGTGGGTGCGCGGGACCGCCGGACAGCAGGCGGCAAAGACCCGGTGCAGGCCACGCGGCCTTCGACGGGACCTGAGTTCGACCTGTACGGCCCACGCACGTTGCCCCTGTTCTGCCCTCGGGTACATCCCCCGACCGCCCGCGCCTCGGGTATCCAGACGGGAAGTCGTCTGTTCGCCGAGGAAGAGGTTGCATGCACGCCGAAGAACGGGCCGGGTCCGCCGAGGTACGCAAGGGCAGGGCCCCGGCCCGCCAGCCCCGGGCCGCGAGCCCGACGCCGTCCCCGGGCCTCCTCGCGTTGCAGGGCACCGTCGGCAACGCGGCAGTCGTCCAGATGCTCCGCGGGCCCGGACAGCCAGGGGCCCAGGAACGACACCGGCACGGCGCCGACTGCAACCACCAGCAGACCGGGCAGCCGGTACAGCGCTCCGCCGTCGACGGCGTCCTGCGCACCCCCGGCAGCACCCTCGACGACGCCACCCGTACCGAGATGGAAGCCCGCCTCGGCGCCGACTTCTCCGACGTACGGATCCACACCGGCGAGGCGGCCCGCGCTTCCGCCGCCGAGATCGGAGCCCGCGCCTACACCTCCGGCAACCACGTCGTCATCGGCAGCGGCGGCGCGGACCGGCACACCCTGGCCCACGAGCTGACCCACGTCATCCAGCAGCGGCAGGGCCCGGTGGCCGGCACGGACAACGGGTCGGGACTGCACCTCTCGGACCCGTCGGACCGCTTCGAGCGGGAGGCGGAGGCAAACGCCACCAGGGTTCTGAGCGGACCGGTGCCCAGCCGGGAGACGCAGGGCCCGGCCGAACGGACCGGCGCCGGCCAAGAGTCCGTGCAGCGCTCCGTCCACCCCTACCCGACGTCCGGCCAGGCCCCCAGCGAGGAGGTCGGGAAGGACCTGGTGGGCTTCGGCGAGAAGCTCGACGCGGCCGTCCAGATCGCCTGGCTCCAGGCCACCCAGAACCCGACCGACGCCAATCTCGCGCTCACGGACGGATATCTGGGCCGGTGGGCGGAGCAGTGGCAGGAGTACCTCCAGGCCGCCCCGGGCAAGAAGGCGGAGATAGCCGCGCTGGTACCCGCCATGGCCGGCTACGCCATCGAGTCCCTCGCCACCAAGGTGTTCCTCACCGAGCGGAAGTCCTGGACCGGTCCGGCCTCCGGCCTCAAGTTCTCCGTGGCCATGCAGGTCACCCACGGCAACACCCGCCCCGATGTCGTCCTCCAGCTGGGCGGGAGCGACGTCGCCTGGTACGACATCACGTCCGCGAAGAGCCTGGGGCACATCTTCGAGAAGGACGGCTCCGGGTGGCAGACCAAGCCGTACGTGGCCGAGATCGCCTATCCGCAGGTGACGGCACAGACGGTCGAGTCGAACGCGGCCAAGTGGCAGAACGCGGGCAGCCCCGCCATCACGAACGACCCCATGATCTTCGCGAACTACTGGATGGAACGCGGGCGGTTCGAGGTGTCCATGGAATTCATGCGCAAGGACATCCTCCAGACCAGCCCCAGCCTCTTCGACCACGCCCGGAACGCCGCCGACAGCGTCACGGGCAATGTGAACGCGGCACGCCGCCAGGAGTACATGAGGGCCTGCCTGGCGCTCTACAAGGCCGGGGTGCTCGGCGGCGACTCCAGCGCATCCGAGGTGGCCACCGGGATCGAGGGCAAGGCCCAGACACCCGGCGTCGCGGCCCTCGCACCGCTGCCCAAGGACACCGCCTCGGTCATCCAGTGGCTCACCAACAACCACAAGAAGTACGGCTTCCAGGGCAGCGACGGCAAGAGCAGCTTCAAGAGTCTGAGCGTCCAGCCCGGAATCGTCTGGCTCCAGGAGTGCGCCGCGCACAAGCAGCTCACTATCTCGGACGCCGACATCCTGGCCCACATCGAAGCGAACTACGCGGAGGGCCTCACCGCACTGCGCAACGCGGGCCTGATCACGTGACCGACGGGCCGAATGGGTGAGCATCGGAGCCCGGTCCTTGCCGGTGGTGTTTCCCGGTCGCGCCGCCGTATCCGTACGGGGGTGCTGTTCCGGAATTCCGGAACAGCACCCGCTCTCCACCGGCCCGGACGGGATCCGCTCGCGTGGTACCCGCCGGGATGCGTGTCCGGCGGGCCTGGTGGGTGTTCGCCTGCGAGGATCGTCTGGCTGGAGTCGGGGGATCCGCTGCGAAGCGACTGCCCCGGCGGCTCCACCCCGCATGCCCCCGGCCGGCATCCCCCCCGCCGGCCGGGGCCGGCCCCGGCCAGCCCACCCCCCCCGGCTGGTCGGGGCTCTTCCGTACGAAGGGGTGTCCGGGTGTCCGGGGCTGCCCGGCGGAGCACCGGGAAGCGTCCGGCCCGGGGGCCACCCTTCGGCGGTGATCAGCAGGAGCGCCACTCCGCCGATGCCGTGCCGTTGAAGTACTTGCCCTGATCCGCCCATACCTCGATCCACCTGCTGACTCCGGCGGGGCCGACGTGCGGGCTGGACTTGTGGCCGCCGCCCGCGTAGTAGAACTTGATGAACGGGCACCGGCCGTCGGCCCTGGCGTCGAAGATGGTTCCGGTGGCCCGGGCCCCGTCGCAGATTTCGCCGCTGCCGCCGCCTTCGCCGCGGGTCTTGTTCCAGGGGGTGCCCGCCAGGACGGTGCTCTCGCCGCCTGCGGCGGCCGGTGCCGGTGCGGCCGAGATCGCGACCGCGGACAGGCCGAGGGCGAGTGTCGCCAGCGCACGGCCGGCGCGGCGACGGTTCGTGGTCTAGATCATCCACCCCGCGGCCGACGTCCCGGTCACGGAGTTCGACGGGATCCGGGTGGGCGGCATCTACCCGGTTCTGGAGATGGTCACCTACGACATCGACTGCCAGATCCGCGTGCTCGGCCCCGGCACACCCGACCCCGGACTCCTCTGGGACCCTGCCGACTTCGAGACAGTGGACACCCGAATACCCCCCCCCGGCTGGACCCTGGTCATCGACGGCGGCCGCACCCGCCTCGCGGACGCCCGCTGGCAGCGCCCCGGATTCTGGACCGACTACGCCCACGGCGACCCACAGGCCCTGGCCGACTACGAGTACGTGAAGCGCGAACTCCTCACCGCCGAGCCGCCCGAGAACTGACCCTGCGCCCGGTGCCCTCTCTCCCACATCCTGACGGTTCCCGGTCCTTGTGGTCTACCGCGCCCAGCCCACGCCGAGTTCGGCCGCGGGTATGCAAAGCCGGTTCCCCGGCCGTGTGTTCAGACGCCGGAGTGTGCCCCGTCGCCGGCGCCGAGGAGGGAGACCGTGAGCCGGCGTTCGACGGCGTTCGGCAGCGACCACAGTTCGCTGCGCAACTTCCGGTCCTGCGCGCCTTGGCGGTCGGCACGGCGGATCCCGGGCACGGCGAGGGCCAGGGCGGCCAGGGACGCGGCCAGCCCGGTGCCGAGGAGTCCACCGGCGAGTACGGCACCGCCCGCCACGGCGAACGGAAGCGCGAACCCGAGGCAGAGCGTGCCGAGGCCGCCGAGGACGGCCACCATCCACCACAGCGGGGTGAGCGGGTGCTCGTCGCGCATGTGGTCGACCAGCTGCCGGTCGGTGGGACGCCGCCGACGGTGCTCCTGGGCGGCGGCGAACAGCTCGGCACGCCCGCGCAGCGCCCAGACGGCGCGCACCCCCACCCATGCGACGGGCAGTACGAACAGCGTCACCAGCACCAGGCCCGCCTGAACCGCCCGCGGCACCGGCACCCCGCCGGAGGCGTCGGCCACCACGGACGCCACAGCGGCTCCCGCAACCACAGCACCCGCCGTGTTCGTGGCCACGAGCCATCGCCGGGCCCGGCGCACCCGAGCGCCGAGAGGGAACTCGACCGCGTCCAACGTCTTCTCCGTTCGATGACCGCAGGTACTCTACGCAGCCCGCCGAGGAAGCGGAGCAGCTCGGGCCCGGAACCTGACCGACGCGCACGCGGCAGGGGAACTGCGCCGGCGGGCGGCGGGCGCACACCAGGAGAACGTCCTCACGGGCTCATCGCGGTCCCTGGTCTCGGAGGTCTTCGAGGCGCTCGATGTCGTCGTGCACCGACTCCTGCTCCTCGGCGGTGAGGTGAACCGCGGCGGCCTCATCGAGGGCGGTGGTCATGGTCTCCCTGTCACCGAGGCGCCCGGCGGTATCCGCTCGCAGGACCAGGAGGCGCAGCAGTTGCGCCGGCGTGGGGCGCTCGTCCTCCAGACGGAGGACGCGATCGATGATCTTTGCAGCGGCCGCCGGGTCGTCCTTCGAATCCGCGAAGAGGGACGCCATGTGGAGAGCCCGGGCGAAGGTCTCGTCGGGGGCGGGTCGGTGGCGTTGGTCCTTGCTCGTCCGCTGCCCGACACGGATGCAGTTGCCGCCCGGATCGGTCATGAGGAACTGCCGCACGCCGTACGACATGTCCTTCAGCGGCCCGATACGTGGCAACCCGCGGGTCGGGACCCTCCCGTAGGCCGCCTTGAGGCCGGCTCGGAAGGCGTGGTGCAGCCCGTCCACGTCATCGGTCACCACGTAGCACGTGCTGATCGACTCGGCCGGCTCGTACTGCTTCAGACCGAAGAACTGGAGCTCGATACCTCCTCGTTCCACGACTGCGTAGGGGTTGGGACTTCGTTGCCGGTAGGTCACCTCGAATCCGAGCGCGATGTAGAAATCGAGAACGGGCTGAAGGGTGAGGCACGGCAGGATCGGAATCGTCTTCTCGCTCATGCAGCCACTCTAGTCAACTTTGACTAGAGTGGGCTCGCTCAGTAGCCGGGGGTTCCGTGGTTCGTGGCAGCATGCGACCCGGCGCTGATCGCGAAGCGGATCGGCGCCGGGTCGTCCGGGGCGGGTGGGGTCCACCGTCCCGGGTGGTGCGAGGGTCTCGGTGGTGGGTCGGTCACCCGCCGGGGGCCGGTGCGGGGGCGGGGTTGGGCTTGTGCTCGCAGTAGACCTTGCAGCCCGGCATGTTCTTCACGTCCTTGGGCTTGCCCTTCTTCTTGTTCTTCTTGTGCTTGTTGTTCCAGTCGCCCTTCTTGTGGTGGTCGCCGCGGTCACCCTTGGCGAGGTCCACGTGACTCACGGTCGTCGTGGCGACCTCACTGACCGGCGAGGGCGCCGGCGCCGCAAAGGCGCTGCTGGGCACCAGCACGCCGGCGCCGACGAACGCGGCCGAGACGGTAACAAGGGCAAAGCGCTACTTACGGGATGAACAGGGCATGGGGAGTGCTCCTTCGGGAGGGAATCGGTTAAGCGGAACAACTCCAGTAGGCCCTCCACGCCCCCGGCGCACATGTCCCCATATTCCGTGACTTGACGGACCGGCCTGCTGTGCTGGCGGTCGGCGAACCGGAGTTCCGCGATGCCCGCCAGGACGGCGGTGCCGACCGCGATACAGCAGTTTCCGAGACGTTGGCGGAAGGCTAACGCCCTGATCAGAGCCCCAAAGAGCGCGCAATCCCCTGCACCGGCTTTCCGGAGAGCGGCTTCGCGCCCGCGACGTGGCTCCTCCTCGCGCCCGCCTGCGCCGAGTGGAGCCGACTGCACCGGTAGCGGCCGATGGGCTCTGGCCCCCGGCCCCGTCTGTTGCCGGCCCAGAGAGCGCAGCCGTCGTGCCGGGCAACGACCGCCGACGAGCCCGGTCGGGCTGTTGGTAGACGCCCGGTTTTATGCAGGGGGGTTTGTCAAGTCCCGAAAGGTCGCGGCCTGACGAGGTGCGGGGGAGGGGGCCTACTCAGAAGACGGACGCACGCGCAGTGGGCAGTTCCCGCCGAGGCGTTTCCAGACGTCCAGAGTTCCAAATTTCCAGGTTCCACCTCCGGGATGTGGAGGCGTTGACGGTTCGGAAGGAGTGAGAGCATGCGAGTCACCATGGTTTGCCCGCTGCCCTGTGTCGGGAGGCGGGCGTCGTGAATTCCCTGCCTCCTTCCTCCGAGTGCCCCACCGGCCCGCCGCCCGGCCCGTTGTCGGGCCGGGGCGCGCATGCAGAACCGCCGCCCCCGCCCCCGCCGCCGCCCTCCCGGCCGGCACCAGGCCCTCCGCCTCCCCCGGGGCCCCCGTCGGGGCCTCTTCCGGCCTCTTCCGGCGGGTCTTCGCTGCCGCCGGCGGGTGGTGGTGGACGGGTTCGCAGGTGGCGATCGCGCAGAGCCGTGCTGGGCGTGAGTACGGCGGTGGCCGTGGTGTCGGCTGTGGTCCTCAGTTTCACCGTGCTGGGCGGGAACACCGCGGTGGGCGGTGAGGTCTTCCTCCAGGCCGCTCCGGAGGCCGGGCCCGACCCGTTCACTCCTTCGACGGCCGCACAGGCCGAGAGCGTCGCCAAGGTCACGCCCATGACCGCGGGTGTGAATGCGAAGGACGGTACGGGCAGCAAGGGAACCACGGGCACTGCGCGCACGCTCGAGGTCGACGGCGGATATCCGGGGCTGTACGGCGGAACGCGCAACGTCGCGAGCTGTGACGTCGAGAAACAGAGCCGATTCCTCACGCAGCACCCGGACAAGGGCAGGGCGTTTGCCGTCTCGCTGGGTATCCGGCAGCCCGAAATTCCTTCGTACCTGCGGTCGCTGACGCCCGTCCGGCTGGGTTGGGACACCAGGGTCACCAATCACGGATACCGGAACGGCGCACCCACCGGCTACCAGGCGGTGCTGCAGGCCGGCACTCCCGTGCTGGTCGACGGCCGGGGCGTGCCCCGGGTCCGCTGCGCCTGCGGCAACCCCCTGAATCCGCCCGTCGCGGTCAGAGGCAGGCAGACGTACAGCGGCGCGAAGTGGTCCTCGTTCCGGTCCTCCGGCCTCGTCGCGGTCAAGCCCGCGGTGGAGCCGGTGAAGACCGTCACGGTCTTCGACCAGGACCGCAGGGGATGGTACGAGCGCCCGAGCGGAGCGGCGGAGGGCAATCACGACCGCGAGGTCCCGCCCCCGAAGGGTCAGACCCCCGGCTCTGCCTACCCGGTCCTGCCGGCGGCCCACCCGCGATCGGCCCAGCCACCCTCTGACACGCCCCCGAACCAGCCCCCGGGGACCACCACCCCCGGCCAGGCGTCGAACCAGCCTCCCGGCAAGGCCCCCGGCCAGGCGCCGGGCCAGAACCCCGGGAACGTCCCCGCTCGGAGCCCGGGCGATGCCCCGGGCGGCATCCCGGGCCAGACCCGGGGCGATGTCCCGGACCAGGCCCCTGGGAAGGCACCGGACCCGGGCCGGAAGCCGGGCGAGAACCCGGATGAAGGCTCGGAGAAGGCACCGGGCCAGGAGTCCGGCAAGGCACCGGGCCAGGAATCCGGCACGGACCCGGGCAAGACGCCCGAGAAGACGCCCGAGAAGACGCCCGGGAAGGCGCCCGGCAAGGACTCGGAGAAGGACCCGGGCCAGGAGTCCGGCGAGCACCCGGGGAAGGAGTCGGGCCAGGAGCCTGGCAAGGCCCCCGGACCGGACGCAGACAAGGAGCGCGGCCAGGCTCCCGGGAAGGTGCCGGGCAAGGACTCGGAGAAGGACCCGGGCCAGGAGTCCGGCGAGCACCAGGGGAGGACGCCTGGCAAGGAATCGGGCGATAGCCCGGGCAAGGCCCCTGGGAAGGACTCGGGGAAGGTGCCGGGCCGGGAGTCGGACCAGGATCCGGCGAAGGTGCCCGGTCAGGAGTCGGGCGGGAAGCCCGGCAAGGTGCCCGGCCAGGATCCGGGCAAGGCCCCAGGGAAGGAGTCGGGGAAGGTGCCTGGCCAGGAGCCCGACAAGGGGCCCGCCCACGATCCGGCGAAGGTGCCAGGCCAGGAGTCGGGCACGGGTTCCGGGAAGGCACCCGGTAGGGACCCTGGCAAGGGTGCGGGTCAGGCCCCGGACACGGCTCCCGGGAAGGCGCCGGAATCCGGCCACGAACCTGGGAAGGCCCCCGGTCACGACACGGGCAAGGACACCGGTCAGGAGTCCGGGAGCTCGCCGGGCCAGGCCCCCGGCACGGCTCCCGGGAAGGCGCCGGAATCCGGCCAGGAGCCGGGCAAGGCCCAGGAAAGGAGCGCTGGCAACGATCCCGGAACGGCGCCCAGGAACGGTCAGGGCAGGGATCAGGGCCAGGCTCCCGGGAAGGCGCCGGGCCAGGATTCGGGCGCCGTCCCCGGCAACGGCCCGGGAAAGACGCCGGGCCGGGTGCCGGGGCAGGAGCCGGGCGGAAGCACGGGCTCGAACCCTGGTAACGAGCCCGGGCGGCAGCAAGGTGGGGACTCCGGCGGTGAGCCGGGGGCGGAGCAGCCCCGGTGATCCGGTGGTGCGAAATACCCGGGCGATGACGCTCCGGCTGAGCCACCGCCGGCCGATGCCCGCGGTGGCTGAGTCGGTGCGTGGGCGATGAGAGGCGCATCGTCGTTGACGGCCTGACCTCGTCGTGGGGTTCAGCGCAGTCGGGGGCTGTTACCGAGCCCGCTCGTAGGCGTGGGGCTGACGGCTGACGGCTGGCGCGACCGCCCCTACGGCCTGTCCTACGGATCAGGAAGCGGCGCTGCGGCGGGTGCGGAGCCGGCGGACGTCCTTCACGGCGTGGACGGCGGTCATGAGCGCGAAGCCGGTGAGAGCGAGCCAGAACCAGGATTCCGCCACCGTGAGACTCAGCAGCAGGCCGCCGGTGAGCAGCAGAGCGGCGACGCACCCCAGGTGCCCGTACGACCCGGCCGGCTCACGCCGGGTCACGGTGTGTGCGGCCGTCAGGTGGCGAGGAAGGTGCGGAGGGCGTTCGCGAAGTCGTCCGGGGCGTCGTGGTGGACGACGTGTCCGGCTGAGAGTTCGACGCGATGGGCGGGGCCCGGATGGCGGGCGTGCATCTCGCGGGCGTGTGCGGGGGTGATCTCGTCGCTGCGGGTTCCGTGGACGAGGAGGGTCGGACAGGTCACGCCGGTCCAGTCGGCCCAGTGGTCGCCGGTGAGGGCCTGTTGGGAGGCGATGGTGTCGTCGATGTCGAAGGAGAACCCCCATCCGTCGTCCTTCTCGCGGAAGGAACACTCCAGGTAGGGTGCGGCGGTTCCGAGCGCTTGGGCCAGGGCCTCACGGGTGGGTTGCGGTCCGGGCAGGCGGCGGGTGAACGCGGTGTCGATGTCGACGACAGCGCCGATGTCCTCGACGACCAGGACCGTGACGTGTCCGGGGCGGCGGGCGGCGTACTGATAGGCGTTGACCCCGCCGAGAGAGTGCCCCACCACCGGCAGTGGGCCGAGCCCGAGGTGGTCGTGGAAGGCGGCCACGTCCTCGACGTAGTCCTCCCGGCCGTAGGAGTCGGCGCGATCGGATTCCCCGTGCCCGCGCTGGTCCAGCGCCAACACCCGCCAATCCGGGGAGAGCGCGGCGGCCAGGGGAGCGAACGCGGCGGCCTCGTTGTAGTGCCCGTGCAGGGCCAGTACGGGCCGGCCGGGCCCGCCGAAATCGAGGTAGGACAAACGACGGCCGCGGTGAAGAAAGGAATGACGCACACCTGTGATCGTAGAAACCCACGCCTGGTCGACAAGCACCATCCCCGATCCTCAGGCGCTCGGCGCATGTGCCGGCGGCCCGAGGGCAAGCGGTGTGCCGGCCCCTCGGGGCCCTTTCCTCACCTCCTGCACCGCACGGTGCCTCCGCGCCTCCTGCACCGCACGGTGCCTCCGCGCCTCCGCGCCTCCGCGCCTCCGCGGCCTGGGGGAGTCGCGACGTCCGGCAGCCCGTGGGACGGGCGTTCTCAGACGTTGCCGAGGTCGGAACTCACCCACCGCTGCGGGCGCATGTGGATCACGAGCTGCTCCCCGTGTTCCTTCCAGGCGAAGTCGACGTAGCCCTCGACCTTCTCCGCCGGCAGGTAGCGGGCGGAGATCTCCACCAACTGCTCGCGCGTGGCGGGAACGGTGGAGATGACCGGTCCCTCGACCGACACGTACCGGATCGTGGGCTCCAGACGGTCCACCATCAGGGTGAACCGGCCTGCGGCCCGGATCAGATCGGCCTTGCGCGAGTCCCGTCCGGTCATGATCCAGATGTCGCCGCCGGGTGAGTACTGGTACCAGATGGGGACCGCGAGCGGCGCACGGTCACCTTCCGCTCCCGCGTTCACCGCGAGCGCGGCGACGTGGGGCTCGGCGAGGAACTGCTCGCGTTCGGTGCGGGACAGGGCCACGGCGCACTCCTTCGACAGGCGAATCCTTCTGGAGGGATCCCTTCACCCAAGAACCCTGCCCCGCTGCGCGCCCATTCCCCGCCCATTCCCCGCATTCCCCGCCCGGCCCGGATCCGCCCGGAAGGCACGGCGGAGCGGGGCGATCCGGCCGGCCCGGCGGCAGGCACAGGAGAGGGTCGGTTCTGGACTTTCTGTCCAGTCTGGACTTACAGTCCAGCCATGGGGAATGTTGAAGACCCGCAAGATGCTCGCGTACGGCTGTGGGCGCCGGTGGCCCAGGCTGTTGCGCTGCTGCTCGGCCCGTACGCCGAGGTCGTCCTGCATGATCCGGACACCGACCGGGTCCTCGGGATCTGGAATCCGATGACCTCCCGCGGCGTGGGAGACCCCTCGCTGCTGGGGGAGCTCGACGATCTCGAACCCTCGGCACAGGATGTGTTCGGGCCGTACGAGAAGCTGCTCGTCGACGGCCGCCGGCTGACATCGGTCAGCGCCGTCCTGCGGGATCCGCAGGACCGGCCGTCGGCGGTGCTGTGCATCAATCTCGACCGCACGCCGCTGGAACAGGCCGCCGCGGTCCTGTCCGCCTTCGGCGCCCCCACCGTGCAGCGCCCGGAGCCGTTGTTCGAGCAGGACTGGTCCGAGCGCATCCAGCACATCATCGGCAGCTACGTCCGCGAGACGGGGCGCCCCGTCGAACGCATGACCCGCCAGGACCGCCTGGCCGTTCTCGGCCGGCTGGAGGAGGCCCGGGTGTTCGCGGTCCGCCGCGCCGCTCCCGTCGTCGCCGGCGCCCTGCGGGTGTCCCGTTCCACCGTCTACGGCCTGCTCGCCGAACTCAGATCACCGAACGCGAAGGACCGAACATGACCCGGCTGCCCGACTTCCGCCTGGAAACGTACTTCTCCCGCTGGGAGTTCACCGCCCGCCACCACCTGACCGCCTCCGACGTCCAGACCATGACGCTGGGCGAGCTCCTCTCCCTGGCCGACGACAAGGACCGTGAGGCCTTCGAGAACCTGCCCCTGGGATACACCGAGACCTTCGGCGACCCGGCCCTGCGCGAGGTGATCGCCCAGACGTACGAGAACGTCGGCGCGGACGACGTGATCTGCTTCGCGGGAGCCGAGGAGGCCCTCTACCTGGCCATGAACGTCCTGCTCGACGCCGGGGACCACGCCGTGGTGGTGACCCCGAACTACCAGGCCGCCGAGACCGTGCCGATGGCCCTGTGCGAGGTCACCGGTGTGGCCCTCGACCCGGACCGCAACTGGGCCCTGGACCTCGACGAGGTCGCGGCGGCGATCCGGCCGAACACCCGCGTCGTATCGGTGAACTTCCCCAACAACCCCACCGGCAAAGTCATCGACGCGGCCGACTTCACCGCGCTCGCCCGCCTGTGCGACGAGCGCGGCATCCACCTCTTCAGCGACGAGGTCTACCGCGGCCTGGAGGCCGACGCCGCCCGCATCCTGCCGCAGGCCGCCGACCTGTCCGAGCGCGCCCTGTCCCTGAACGTGACGTCCAAATCCCTGGGACTGCCCGGGCTGCGCATCGGCTGGATCACCTGCCGCGACCGCGAACTGCTCTCGCGACTGGAGCGCGCCAAGCACTACACCACCATCTGCAACTCCGCCCCCAGCGAGGTCCTGGCCCGCATCGCGCTCAAGGCCCGCGAGCCGATCCTCCGCCGCAACCGTGCGCTCATCGCAGCCAACCTGCCGGCGTTCGAGTCGTTCTTCTCCGAGTTCGCGGACGACTTCGACTGGCAGGCCCCCGACGGCGGATGCGTCGCCTACCCCCGCTACCTCGGCCCCGACGGAGTGGAGGAATTCTGCACCCGTCTGGTGGAGGAAGCCGGCGTCCTGCTGCTGCCCGCCAGCATCTACCACTCCGAACTCACCCCCACCCCGCCCGACCGGTTCCGCATCGGCATCGGCCGCCACCGCCCCGAAGAAGGCCTGGCAGCCTTCGCGCACTGGATGCGGACAGGCCGATGACGACGACCCTGCCCGTCTTCGACACGGGCGCCATCGAGACCGCCGCCACCTCCCGGATGGTCCTGGACACCGTCCGCGACGCTCTCATCGCCCACGCCGAAGGCCGCACCAGCGTCCCGCCGCCCCTGCACATGGACTTCCCCCAGGCCAACGGCGACTGCCACGTGAAAGCCGGCTGGATCACCGACGCCACCGACTTCACCGTCAAGATAGCGACCGGCTTCTACGGCCGCCCCGGCCTCGGCATGCCGTCCCACCACCACGGCCTGGTCTGCGTCATCAGCGCCGAGACCGGGCAGATACGCGCCGTCCTCAACGACCGCGGCCTGCTCACCGCCTGGCGCACCGCCGCCGCGGGAGCGCTGGTCACCCATGCCATGGCCCGGCCCACGGCCCTCACCCTGGGCCTCTTCGGCACCGGGGAACAAGCCCTCCTCCAGGCCGTCTGGCTGGCCAAACTCCGCCCCATCGGCCGGATACTCGTCCACGGCCGCAACCTGCACAACGCCTCCGCCCTGTGCGAGGAACTCCACAAGAACGGACTGCCGGCCCGGCCCGCTTCCGCACAGCAGACCGCCGGCGCCGACATGATCATCACCACCACACCGGCGACAGCACCCGTCCTGAACGCCGCCGACGTGCCCGAGGGCACCCACGTGACCGGCATCGGCACGGACATGCCCCACAAGAACGAACTGCCACCGGCGCTCTTCCACCGCGCACAGCTCATCGCGACCGACGACCGTTCGCAGTGCCTCCACCACGGCGACTTCGGCCACGCCGTCCGCGCGGGCGCCACCGCGCAGGACAGCGACATCGCCGCCGGCCTGATCCTCAAAACGCCCCCCGACCGCCCCGAAACGGCCATCACGGTCGCCGACCTCACCGGTGTGGGCGCCCTCGACGCGGCACTCGCCTCGGCCGTCCTCCACCGGCTCCTGCGGTAACCACCGCAGCCGGACGGGCGGAGCACCGCCGACACCGCTCACACCCCCCACTGCCAGGACCCTGCCATGGACGCCGGCACCGACATCGAAACGGCCCCCTCCCCAGCCGCCCCGACGCGCCTCGCACCACAGCCCGCCACCGTCTGGAAGCTCCCGCACCATCCCGTGTCCGCCGGTACGGCGCGCCGCATCACCAGCACCGTTCTCGATGGATGGGACGTAGACGACGAGACCGTCGACCAAGCACTGCTCGTCGTCTCCGAACTCGTCACCAACGCCCTCGAACACGCCCTGCCCCCCGTCGCCCTCCACCTCCAGCGCCCCGGAAACGACGGCGCCCTGCGCATCGAAGTCGGCGACGGCGGCCACGCCGACCACGAGGGAACCTGGACCACCAGCTGCGCACCGGAAGAGCACGGTCGCGGCGTGAGCATCATCGTCCGCCCCCTGCTCGCAGCCGGTCCGGGCGCACGGGAAGTCAGAGGTGAGTCGGATGAGCCCGTGAACGCTCGACCCGCCGACCACGTAACCGTCCCGCCGTACGCGCCCGCCCTGGCGCCCCGGCCGAACTCCGTCCCCTGCTGCGCGCCGACCGCCGTGCGTGCGGACACGTGGGTGCCGGCGTTCGAACGGGACCGGAGTTGCGCGAAGCCGCGGCCCCGGCCGTCGACGCCTTCATGGACCCCGGCCACGACGAGTCCGGCTTCGTGGACCTGGACGACCTCCTCGGCCGCCACGGGTGACCGGTCAGCCGTGGGCGGTGCGTCTGTCCCCGCAGGCCGCGAAGACGCTCGCCGAGATTCCCGACCCGGCCAGGGAGATGGTTCTCTACGTGGCCGATCGCCGCACCCGGCACCTGTCCGTCCTGGACATCGTCCGGCTCGGGCAGCAAGTCTTGCCCTCGGCCGTATTGAGGGGTCAGCCGATGCGAACGGTGATCTCGGGGAGAGGTATGTCGGAGAGGTTCAGCTGGATCCCGGTCAGGGTCAGGTAGGTCTGCGAGTCGGTCAAGGCGGAGGTGGTGGACGGCGCCTGGGTCTTCCCGCGCGTGCTCACCAGCAGGTACCAGCCCCCGCGCTTGTAGCTGCGGGAGGCGTCGGGGCGGTCGCCGTTCGGGTTCAGCGTCCAGCCCTGGCGCTCCAGGTCGGCGCAGATCGCGTTCATCTCCGACTGTGCGGCGGTCTTCTCGCGGACGGCCATCCAGCCCGTCCTGTTCGAGTTGGCGCCGGCCGCGACGGTCGGGCGGCCCTGCGCCGGGTCGAGGCCTGCTGCGCCGACCGCGGTCCGGATCACCTCGTCCACGGCGTCCCGTGGCAGGGGCGGTGACGTGGACTCCGGTGTGGGCGCCGCCGTGGACGGGGACGGCGCGGGCGCGCCCAGGTGGATGCGCCCGTCGTCGTCTACCTGGATGTGGTCCGGCAGGACCACGGCGGCCAGGCTCACGATCAAGGTCGTGGCCAGCCCGATCCACACCCTCTTCAACAGCGCGTTCAACGCGAAACTCCCCCCGAGTGATCATTCGGAGGGAGTCTCACACATACTGCCGGGCGCCCGGCAGTCCTTAAAGGCGGGGCCCGCTGCTTCGTGTTCTCGGAGACTTGCGGATCGCTTCGCCCCACCGAGCCGCCTCGGTGACCCGCGCGATGTGCGAACACGTGGGAGCCCCCTGCCGGACCTCCGGCAGAACTTGCCGGCGGCGGCCGGCATGTGGGGGCGGCTGCCTCGGGCCATGCAGGGTCACCACGACCGCCGCACTCGTGATCTCGAGGTCAGCTTCCGGGGGCGCGGGCCTCGTCGTCGATGTCGCTGATCAGCCACGCGAGCATCGCGGGGGTGGCGTCGAAGTGGCCGCCGTGCCCGGCGTCGGCTTGTCTGATCAGAATCGCGGTCGGCATGCGTGCGGCGAGCCACTCGCCGTGCGCAGGGGGCACCAGGGTGTCGAGGCCACCGTGCCAGATACGCGTCGGAACTGTGATGTCTGCCGGGTTGAACCCCCATTCCGTGCCGAAAATGGCGGTGACGTCGTCCACCCAGCCGTCCAGCCCCGGCCGGACCGCCTCGGCGAACGCCGGGCCCATCATCGCGCTGATCTCCGGTCGGGAAAGGACCGCCTGTTCGATCTCCGGCAGCGTCGGGAAATCGGCCGTTCCGAGACTCGCCAGGTGTTCCGTGACGTCTTGCCTCCCGGTCAACGCCACGGCGGCGCTGCGGCGGTTTCCTTCGCTCATGCCGGCGGTCCGGTCCAGCCCGGCCGCGTCACGCGGCGCCGGGCTCGCCAGCGCCCCCAGCCGTGTCACCCGTCCGGGATACCGGGCAGCGAAAGCCATGGCATGCGGACCGCCCCCGGACACCCCGAACACCGCGAAGCGGTGCACGCCGAGTGCGGCGGTGACGGCGGCGACATCAGCGGCGGCATCGATGACCCGACGCCCCGGCTTAGGTGTGGAGCCCCCGAACCCGGGCCGGTCATATGTGATCAGCCGGACGCCGAGCCCGTGGAACAGGGAATCGTCCGGGTAGCGGGAGAGTCGGCTCATCGGGGTGCCGTGTAGGTAGACGACCGGTATCCCGGTGGGGTCGCCCCATTCCTCCACCGCCAACGTCCGACCGTCGTCGGCGATCAACTCGCGCATGGCGGCAAAGCCAGCCGCGGCACTGATCGACGGCCAAGGCTTTTCATCCACAGCACAACATCGGTGTGAGTGGGGGGGGGAGAGAGAGAAGGCCCGGGTGGTGTGCGCCGAGCTCCCCGAGCCGGCGCCGCTGTTCGTCGCCCAGCCGGTTCCGGTCCCGCCGTTGGGTGGCGAGCCACCGTCGACGTCCTTGCCGTGCCGGGTGATACCGGCGACGATCGCGGTCAGGCGGGTGCCTTCGCCGAGGAGTTGGGCGAGGTGGACGTAGTGCCGCTGCCGGTCGACCGTCCACCTGAGTGTTCCCGGGTTCCAGTCGGGGGCGATGGCGGCGGGCGCGGCGGCCCGCCGGCGGGCCCGGCCCTGGTGAATGCCGACCGCCGCACGCGCACCCAGGAGTGGCAGCGGAGCTGCAGGATCCGGTCAGCTTCCGCCGCCGGTCGAGCCGCCGTGGCCTACGACGATCCGGGACTGCACGCGGCGTTGGACGACCAGGTCCACCTGGACGGCGGCGGGGGCGAGTGTCTGTTGCAGTTGCCGGTAGAGGGGCGTGGTGTCGGTTGTCCACGGGAGGAGTGGCATGGGCCGGATCAGGCGGCCGTTCTTCAGGAGCACGTACAGGGTGATCTTGGCGGACACCGGCTTCCGGTCCCTCTCGTGCGACTCGATGATGGAGTGGTCGATCCAGATCTGCTGTACGTCGGTGAGCGGCCTCGGCCGGTCCGTGCGGGAGCCCCGAACGAGGGTCATGGTGTCCGGGGCGGCCGCGGGCGAGAACCGCAACCGGGTCACATGCCGGAAGGCCCCGTACAAGATCACGAACGTGTTGACGACGAGTCCCACCGCGGCGGCGATCCCGACCACAGCCCAGATCCGGCCGGGCCCCTGACCGAGGATCACCGCCATGACCGCATAGACCGGGGTGCCGTAGAGGGCGCCGGCCGCGAGCGACCCGATTACCTCCCCGGGCCAACGCCTGGCGGCGAACACGAGCGGCCCGACCTCCTCGCGAAGCACCACGTCGACCACGTCGGGGTTCGAACGGTCGATCCGCACGCTGTTCATGACACGACGTTAGGACGGCGTCACTGGTTGGGGAAGAGCGTGTGAGGCGCCAGGCGGCCCGGACACGATGCGCGGCCCTGCTCGGACGGCGGCCGCCAGGACGAAGTCACCGCCACCGGACGGACGATGTGGCGTCGGCCAGGGTCGCACCTTCGGGGACGCTTCGTAGCCGACGATCGCGTCCGAGACGCCCGTGAAGTCGACCCCACGCGTGTGGGGACGGTCTGTGCTCACGGTGTTTGGCTCTGCTCACGGTTTGCGAAGCGCGTTGTTCACGGGTTTGGCAGGCGCCCAGATCCACGGTCCCGCTGGGCCGTCTCTTTCGGATCTTGTCGGCCGAGCCCGCGGTGTCCGGCGGCATGGGGTCTTCCCAGGCCCGCAGGGCCGAGGGGAAGGATCGCAAGGCGGAGGGTCGTCCTGGTACTGGACGTACCGGGGCGGGCCCGACAACGCGGCGAGGTGCGGTGCCGGGCGTCGCGGGCCCGGCAGGATCCGAAAGAGACGGCCTGGTTCGCTCACCCACACCCCTCGTGCGCTACAGCGGCCGGCAGGGCGGCTGACCGGCCAGATCGGCCACCACGAATCCGCTTGGGACCGCCTGCGGACGACGCGTACTCTGTCGAGCCATGTGCTACCACGCGTTCAACGGCGCCTTCCGGCGCTACGTGTGCGTCGCGTGCCGGCTCGCCTTCAAAGGCAGCACGTGGCCGATCCGGAAGCGTATCTGTACCAGTTGTCGTGAGCAGCTCGCCTTCGCCGGCTACGACTTCGCCGCGCCCCGACGACGTGACACGAAGGCATGGTCCGTCGTTGCGGCCGTGCTCGCAGAGGGACTGACCTACGATCACCGCCCGGGCTGCGGCTGCTCGCGGCTCCCCTCGTTCCGGCCCCGGACCCAAGCGCAGGTGCGTGTCCGGCGACGCGCGGCCGAGCGGCTGGGCCTGCCTCTGTCGGTGACCCTCGCCCGCCGCGACGCCTTCACCCCGGAGAGCCGCGACGAGCAACCATCCTCGCCATCGGCCGGGAAGCGCGACGCTACCTGAGCGTCGTGCCTACGACGGTGCGGCCGGGACTGCCCTGGTCCGGCCACTGATGCTCCTGGCCCGCCTGCCCGGTCCTACGGTGTTCACCGCCCGCGTGCGGTCTGGCTCCTTCCAAGGCACGGCCGCGCCGACGACCCTGGACGCCGGCGGTTCGGCACCGACCACCGGTGGACCGCGTACGACCCCATGGTTCTGGCCGAGCGGATTGCCCGCGACATCAAGCGGCTGAGGCCGCGGCTCGCCGGTCTGCAGCGAAGGAGCCGACGCATGTCGGCGTACCCCCTGATGTCGAGTCGTACGCCGACACCGGCCTTCGGGGCAGCCTTGCGGGGCCCGCGCGGCCTCTTCCGGTGCCGATCCAAGTTCGCCCGGCCGGCGCTGTTGCCCGTCGTCGAGCCGGTGATGGTTCGCGGCCGACCCGTTGCGCCGACTGGTGACTCTGAACCTCACAGATTGGCGCCGGCGGCGCACCGCCTGCGGCTGCTGTGCGTGGCGGAGAGGGTGGCGATGGTCCAGGCCGCCACCCACACGGCGCCGACGAGCAATGCCGCGAGCGCGGTGGGCATGTGGGGAGGGGCGGCGCCCAGGCCCGGTGCCAGGCCCGCCGCGCGGGCGCCGAAGCCGAGCACGCCCGCTCCCACCATCGTGATGCCCGCCCAGGAGACGACGAGCGCCGGCCAGCGGACGAGCGGGGTCCGCGGCAGGCGGACGAGGAGCAGCGCAACGACGGCCATCAGCAGGCCGAGAGCCGCGTTGGCCAGTTGGGCGGTCTCGACGTCGGCGACGGCGGCGTAGGCCTCAGCCGGCGCGGGGAAGCCCGGCATGCCCAGCTCGCCCTCCCGCGCCAGGTCCACCTTGCTGACGGTGTAGGCGAGGGCGCCGAAGCAGGCGGTGAGGGCTGCGGCCAGGTGCTTCTTGCGGGATCGGGGCATGGGTTCATCCTGCGGTGAGCAGCGGCCGGGCCACCTCCTCCGCTCGTACCGACTCCCTCCCCCGCCTGGGGGAGGGAGTCTGGCTCTGACCCACCTGGCCGACTGCTCCCAACGCTCCCAGGCGCCGCTATTTCTCATCGAGATTTCCGGGCCTCTCGAGCGAGAGCCGATTCCAGGAATTACCGACATCCGCTCTTCGTTCTCACCGTAGCCCGCCGCGGACCGGCTTGTTCTGGTCCACCGTGGTGAAGCCGATACCGGCCGGGAAGACGTGCTCCTCCAGCACCTCGCCGCTCGTGGTCGAGGCGGCGTCCATCCGCCAGCCCCCGAACCCTGGGTGACCTGCCACAGCACCGGAGTGTCCCGCGCAGCCTTCGCCTGGCAGGCACCCCCGGGCAGTTCCCGGCCGATCGCCGGCGCCGTCCAGGACGCCTCGTCCAGCTCGGGGTCGTTCACCAGCGGCGCCCAGGCACCGACGGCTGCACCTTTGGAGTCGGCCGCCAGAATCAGGTCACGGCCCATCAGAGCGATCGCCGACCCCGAACCCAGGTGTGCAGGACCTGGCAGCGGCGCACGTAGTCGGGGTAGTCCTCGTACGCGCCCTCCCGCGGGGTCCACCACTGCAGACCACACCGCTCCTCGTCCTCACCCCTCGCCGGCCGAAGACGCAACCCGGTACCGGTGGACAGGTCGTCCGCCGTCAGACGCAGCCCCGTCGTGGCATGCCGGATACGCGTCTGCCGGGAGTCGTAGCGGTCCGGATACCAGCGCTGCTCATCACCATCCCGGTCCGGGGCCACCCGACCGGCATCCCTCCGCGACCCCGCCGGCCACCATCCCGGTCACGGTCGAACGGTCCATCACACACAGAGCGAAACGGCCCGAAGGTCAAACGGAATCCATGAGCGAACCCTTCCACGGCCCCGACACAAGCCGACAGCGGCGAATACGCCAGGACAGCCGAGTCCGATCGCGGGGCCCGGTACCCAACCGCGCTTGTAGTTGGGCCCTTCCGGGTGTGGGTGCGAGGGGGGACGGGGCAAGGCCGCAGGCACGATCCGGCCGGGCTGTCGGCAGGGACGTGTCGGAGAGGGTGGTGTGCTGGTCGGCGGTAGCGAGCCGGGTCCGGTGTATTTCGATGTGGGGAGTGGTTCGGACGTGCCGACGACCTCGCACTGGTCGGCCTACGACGGCCGGGCCCGCCGGCCCCGCGCGGAGGCCGCCGGGCGGTGTGCGGATGGCGCGGCGCCGCGGAGTACCCGCTGGACTGGGACACGATCGGCGATCGGCCGCTGTACGAGGCGGACGTGGACCTCGGGGGACCGCTCGCGGACTGGACCGCGCACCTGTCCGTCGTCCGCGACAACGCGGTACTGCTGCCCGAACGGCTGGCCGAGCTCCTGGTCGAGATGGCCGGGCAGCTGAACACCACGGCTGCGGACGCGCCGTTGGCCGCGCTGCACGCCGCGGGTGTGCTGGAGCGGATCGCGGCCAGGGTGGGCCGGGAGACAGCGGGCGTGCTGTGCGACGACGGTATGTCGGCCGAAGCGGTGGCCACCGCGCTCGGGATCACCCGCTCCAAGGCCCTGGTCCTGCTCCTGGCCGACCAGGACGGGTAGCCGGTTCGGCGTCTCGATGGGCACGATCCGGTGGGCTGTGAAGCGGTTACTGGATCTTGGCGTGGTGGAAGCGCGCGGTACGGGCTCGGCTGTTCGGTACTTCATCGCGGCCGCTGAACAGTCGTGCGGGGGAGGGCCCCGGTCCGGCGGATCGGGGGCTTCCTGCTGCTCGGCGTGCGGGTCCGACACGCTTTCGCGTCCAGCCGCGGCTCACCTGCCCGTCCTACTCTTCAAGCATGGCTCTGTGGATGGCCTGGGCAGTGATGTCGGTCGCCTCGGCGGGTGGAGAAATGGACGATGTTGAGGGAGCTGTGGCCGCTCTCGACAGGTCGGTGCAGCGGATTCTGGACCGGGACCCGGCCATGACGGGCAGGCCGGCGACGGCGCTGCGTGCGTCGGCGCGCGACATTCGCACGCGGATGCTCGGTGAGGGGCGGGCGGCCGTTGAGCAGGGAGAGCGCTGGTTGGCCGAGGTGGGAGGGGTGAGAGTGCTCCTCGTCCCTCGGGACGACGAGTCCCTCGCCTGAATCTGCCCGGATGCGCCGGTCCTGTCCGGCGGCAGGGTCCTCAGCAAGAAAGCCCCCTTGATGAGGGGGCTTCTCGTATCCCTGGGCGGGGGAGCTGAGCACGAGATCCAGGTCGTGGAACCTCCATCAACTCGCCATCTTTGCATTCGGATTGCGGCCGCTCGCCGAACCTCACAGCCAGCCCCGGCCGAAGCTGCCGTCCCCGCCCACCGGCAGCCAGGAAGCGGGGCGCGGGCGCTGACAGGGTGTTCGGCTTTGGGCGGGAGCGGCTGTTCCAGAATTCTGGAACAGCCGCCCGGCCGAGTCCACGCCCGGCTCGGCCGGAGCGGCGCTGTACGGGACACCCCTCCATGCGGGCGAAATGCCCAGTGCTGAGCCGTATGCAACACCCTTCAGATGCGTACACGGGCCCGGGGTCCCGACTGTGGGCCGGGATCCGGTGGCGTGGCCTGACGGGTCGGCAGGGATCACGACTCCGTATCTGATTGGAAAACGGAAGGGGAGAGTCCTTTTTGTGTGGTCGGGAGCCGGTAGCGTACGCGCGTTCGATCATGTCCACGTCCCCAAGGAACCCTCCATGGCCACGCCTTCTGCGCCGCAGACCCCCGAGCAGCCCGCCGCTCCCGGCCCGGTCGACGTCCCCGTCGCGCCGTCCGAGCCCGCGAAGAAGAAGGGCGGCCTGGGCAAGAAGATCCTCGGCGTCATCGTGGCGATCGCGGTCGTACTGTTCTGGCGTCTGGGCCTTCCCTACCTGACGGGCGAGGCCCCGGTGCACGCGAAGGCCGGCGACTGCGTCGTCGTCACCGGCCCGGAGAACGACCCCAAGGTCGAGAACAAGGGCTGCACCGAGAAGGTGGCCGACCTTTACAAGGTCGTCAAGGTCGTCGACAACACCTTCGACATCGACAAGTGCGAGGGCGTGGCCGAGGTCGCTCTCGCGCAGCAGCTCGACGCGGACAAGTTCGTCCTCTGCATGGAGCCCGTCAAGAACTGACGCCCTACCTGCGGCGTCCCCGCGGGCCGTCAGGCGGTGCCCGTGCAGCGAGTCCGGCAGTGCGAGGTCGTCTCCGGACAGCCGCAGCGCCCCACCACCACGTTCGCCGCCAGAGGCTCCGGGTCGCCCGTGCCCGGGATGGCCAGGACGTGCGGGTCCGGGTGCCTGGAGGACGAGCCGGCGGATCGCGGAGGCCCTGCCGCGCCGCGGAGGGGAGCTGCAGGTGCGAGCCGCCTACCGAAGGTGGCATGTCACCCGGTTCGGAGGCCTCGTGGGGAGCCTTGCGCACGGTGCCGACGTGAGGCGAGACGGCTGCTCCCTGCAGGGCATCGTGCGCCATCCCTACGAGCCGTGGTCGGTGCGGTACACGCAGCACGAGCGCGGTTACACGGGCGGCCAGGTCATTGTGCTGAAGGCACTCCTCGACCGGCTCACCGAGGCGAAGGCGCTGGACCGGCTCGGTGAGCCCGAGTGGCTGGGTGCGGCGGCTGCCAAGCTGTCGTCGTACACCTCGTGGTACGCGCCCAAGGGCACCCGTCTGGTAACGGAGACCTGCAGAGTCTCGGCGTCTGAGCAGAAACCCAGGGCGCGGTCTACTTCGTCATGCCGGACGGTGAGGTGTGGTTCGCCAACTCGGGTGTCGACATTTGGCTTGACGCCAGGCCGCCTCGTCGAGGCGACCCTCGCCCCCTGACGCCGCCGTCCGCGCCTGCGTCCCGGGTCCGCCCGTTCCCGTTCCACCACCACACCGGCCGCCGCGCCCCGCCGGCGGGCATGCTCGCCAGCGGCACCCGCAGCGACGACTGACGCCGGCTTGGGCGAGTGCGGTGAGTCGCCGGATATCAGTCGCCTCCACCGCCACCGCAGGAGGAGCCGCCACCGCAGGACGCATCGTTGCCACAGGAGAAGCTGACGTCGTCGTTCTTCCGCGAGCGGGAACGTTGTTGACGCTGCGCCGGCCTGCCGCCGAATGCGCCGCCGCGCCAGGCCTGGAAGAGCCCCCAGGCGAGACCGATCCCCACGACTACCAGGTATTCCATTTCCACTGCCCCCCGTTCCTTCCATTCTCGCCTGCGCCGGTTCGCTCGGCCTCGGTCACCGCCCTGAAAGGCCCACAGCACGAACGCCACCGCGTACAGCACGACGGTCGCCAGGCGCGCGTACACCAGGGCCACGAAGACGCCACCCCGCCCAGGACCATGCCGCGGGCCGTTGCGCCTGTGCGCGATGGCGGCCATTGGGCTCGGTGCTCGGCGGCCGTCCGGCGACGGCAGCAAGGCGTCGTCGGCGCTGAGGAGTACTTTCCGGTCCTTCTCAGGTATCTCCGGATCGACGACGGCGCGGTTCTCGGCCTTCGGCATTCTTCCCCCCAGGTCTGTGCCTAGCGTGATCATAAAGACGGTGCGGCGTCTTCCCAGGGGCGGCACCGCACCGCGGCCGACTTCGCCGTCACACAGGCCGGGTCCTGACAGCCGTGGGACGAGATCACCTCCGCATACCGCCGGTTGGAGAAGCTCGGCCGGCCGAGCGTCGGCAGGTACGGCCTGACCGTGACATCAGGTGGCATCGCGGTGCGGGTGGACTCTCCCGCGATCACGGTGGGCGCCCGCTGATCTCGGGAGACCGCAGAGCGCTTCCCCGGTGCTGCAGGCGACCGCACTCGGCATGAGCGAGCCGACGGCCCGCCGCCGGTTTCGGCGAAGAACGGGAGCACCGGGGCTTGCTGCCGTGGAAGGCACTCACGGCGCCGGCCGAGGAGCAGAAGCCCGCGAAGGACGGCCCGTAGTACCCGCGACGTGCTGGTCCGGTGGGTGGCACCCGAGAGGCCGTCGCTGCGCCTGACGCGGGATGCAGATCTTAGGCCACTGAGGTCACACCCCGTGTCTCCCCCAGGAGAGGGTGAGCGCTCCGTCGCCGCCGACGGTGAGCGTCGCGGAGAAGGGGTCGCCGTGCTGGGTGAGGGCGGCGTGCAGCCAGTGGGCGTCGGCGGGGCGGGCTCGATGCAGCGTGAGGCGGCGGGCCTGGAATGGGGTCAGGCGCAGTCCTCGCAGTGCCCCCGTGTCCTTGTCGAGGCGGGCGGTGTAGAGGAGACGGAGGTCGTCGCGGTACTGCTCGTGACCGGTGATCCCTTCGTAGTCGTCGATCAGGTCTCCGCAGCCGTAGAGGATCAACCGGCCGCGATAGACCTCCAAGGGGCGGGGGTGGTGCGAGGAGTGGCCGTGGACGAGGTCCACGCCGCCGTCGACGAGGTCGTGGGCGAAGCGGATGTGCTCGGACGGGACCCGGTAGCCCCAGTTGGAACCCCAGTGGATCGAGACGGCCACCAGGTCGCCGGTCCGGCGGGCATCCCGTATACGGGCGACCAGGTCGGCCGCGGCGGCCGGCGAGGGTGCGGAGGCGAGGGCGATGCCACTGCGGTCCGGGGTGGCCGCCCAGTCGAGCGGGATGCCGCTCGAGGGGAGTCCGACCGAGAACACGAGGAGGCGCGGCCCGTGACGGGACGCGGGCCCCCCGCGGGACGAAGGAGGCTGCAGTGCCACCCGTGCCGGCCGCCACGCCTCGGCGGCATCGCCGCCCGCACCGGCGGTGCGCAGCCCGGCAGCGTGGAGGCTGTCGAGGGTCTCGGCCAGCCCGTCGCGGCCGAAGTCGAGGACGTGGTTGTTGGCCAGTACGCAGACGTCGGGCCGGGCGGCGGTCAGGCACGGCAGGTTCGCCGGATTCATGCGGTAGTGGACGCTCTTCCCGGGGGCGAAGCTCTCCGCCCGGGTCACGCTGGTCTCCAGGTTCAGCACCCAGGCGTCCGGCCCGGTGGCCCGAAGTTCCTCCGGCAGGTCGCCCCACGGCCGGTCGTAGCCGGTGGGCCGTGGTACCGGTCCGTTCGCAGCCTCGGCCATCTCGACGTACGCGCGTGCGTCCGTCACCCACGGCTCGGCGAGCAGCGGGTCGCCCGGGTGCGGCAGCACCTGGTCGACGCCCCGGCCGAGCATCACGTCGCCGGCGAGGCAGACGGTGACCTCGCGGTCCGCCGCGGGGCTGCCGCTCGCTCCCACTCCTCCACAGTAGGCCCGGCCCCCCTTCCAGCGGCTGACGCACTGGGCAGCCCCCGGCGCGAAGGGCCGGGGCGGGATGGGCCGGGGCGGGATGGGGACGGGAAGCGCGCCCCGCCGACGCCCGGCGCTGTGCTGGCCCTGGTGCGCGGGGTGGTGGCCGGGCAGGTAGTTTGCTCTGGTGAGTCTTCTTGATGATGTGGCCGAGCGCGACGGCTGGCAGTGCTGGGTGTGTGACGAACCGGTCGACCCCGACGAGTCGGTGAACGACCCGCGGGGGCCCAGTGTCGACAGCCGGACCGCCGACCGGAAGGCCAAGGTCGCCGAGCGGCTCGCGCACCGCGGGTGCAACACGCGCAAGGGCGCGGTCAAGGTGGTCATCGCCTGGCCGGAGCGCCTGTATGTGGTCGAACCCGCGCCGCTGATCGCCGTTGCCGAGAGGCTGGAGCGCAAGGGCGGCCGCGAGGTGGTGGGCCGTTGTCCGACCAGGAAGGACGCCCAGGAAGCGGCGGATTGGCTGGTGGACCGCTTCTCCCGACTGGTACCGGGGTTGCCGGTGACCGCCGGCATCGAGGCGGGCGGTGGCCAGTTCCTCGTCATCCTGGCCACTGGCCGCCGCTGACAGCGGATCTCCAGGCGCACACTCGCGTCGAGGTGGCGGCTGGCCGGTGTACTTCGATGTGGGGAGAGGTTCTGACGTGCCGTCGACCGCGCACTGGTCGGCTACGACGGCCGGGTCGGCCGCCCGCGCGCGGAGGCGTTGCGGGCGGTGTGCGCGTGTGGATGGCGCGGCGCCGCGGAGTCGCCGCGGAGTACCTCCTGGACTGGGACGCGATCGGCGACCGGCCCCTGTACGAAGCGGACGTGGACCTGGGCCGGGCTGCGGGGGAGGTTCGGCAGGGGGCCCGGCCGGGGCTTGGGGGCGGTAACCCGAGTACGCACCGACGTGGCGACCCGCAGGCCCGCAGGCCCGCAGGCCCGCAGGCTCGCCGGCCCGCACCGGAGTATGGGGGACGTCGGGACCCGCCTGATCCTCGGATGCGAACGCGGCACCGTCGTGCGCTGCGAGGGCGATCAGCTCGTTGCCGACCTGGACCCCTCCCTGTTCGGGCAAGGCGAACGCAGCTTCAGCCACCAGGAACTCGCCGAGCAGGCCACCGCCCGGCCTATCGTCTACCAGCGCCCGCTCTTCCCGACCCAGCCCTTCACCGTGCCCCCGCTCCCACCACACATCGTGGCCTCGAACTGTGGTTGTCACTCAGCGGATGAGGAAGGCGGGCAGGCGCTGTCCCACTACTGCGTCGCGGGGCAGGACGAGACCGAATCGGCTCTCTATGAGCGCCAGTGCGAGGCGGTCGCGGTCACGGTAGGACTCGCTTTCCGGTCGTGCGTACTCGCCGTCCGGGTGCAGCACACCGGCCCCTATCAGCTGTGGCAGCAGAAGGTCCGGCTGATCACCCCATCGCCAGACTTCTTCGCCGATGCCAAAACTGCAGACGTCCGCGCCGTCCTTGGCGTAGGAGAACATCGCCGGCGGATGGTCCGGGGAGGGGGCCAGGTGTATGGCCTCCACTCCGTTCCGAGAAATCTGGGCCAGCCTCTCGGCCCCCTCGCCCATCCCGTATTCAATAGCGAAGGACCAGCCGCCGCAGTCGCCGACCCGCACCACGTCATCGTCGTCCGTCGCGAGGTCCAGGACTATGTTCCATGCCTCGGTGTCGGTGATCGGTGACAAATGCGGATCCCGGCGCGCCACCCATCCGCACGGCCAGCTCCTGCGGGTCGATGCCTCGCGCGAAGACCACGCGGTGCTGCCATTCGTCCTGATCCACCAGCCACTGAATGCCGTCACCCATGTCGCCTGCCCCCTCTCACGGGCACAGGCGGACCCTCCATCCGTGCCCAGCGCAGTGATCACCCTGGTCACCGGAGCCGACAGGGCCTCCTGGGCTGGACTGGTCCCGCGCCCGCCCCGGCCCCGCTTCGAGCCGCCACTCCCCGCACCCGCGGCGCCCGCCGCCGTACCCGCTGCTGCTGCGCCGCGGGGGGAGGCCGCCGACCTGTGGGCTGCGCCCGCGAATACGGACGCGAAGCTCCTGGGGCCCTTCCTCCTACTGGACGAGGCGCAGGACACCAACCCCGTCGTCGAGCAGGTCTTCACGGCCCAGCGCGGACACGCCCATCATGGTCGGAGACTCCGCCCGGGCCATCTACGGCCGGCGCGGCGCCACCGACGTCATGACCCGCTTCGACGGCATCCCCCTGGCCCTGACGCAGTCCTTCCGCTTCGGCCCGCACCTCGCCCGCGAAGCCAACCGATGGCTCGCCCTCGCCGGAGCACCCATCCGCCTCCAGGGCACGGAATCAGGTGGCGGATCTCGTTGACGGTCAGCTTGATCAGGGTTTTTCCGTCGCCGCCGCCGGGTTGCTCGGCGACGGCGCCGTCCAGGTCGCGCGCCGGCCGATGCGTGCGCAGACACCGGGTGCCCAGGACCTTCGGCGGCGCTGCACCCCGCGGCCCGGGCCGTCTCTTTCGGATCTTGTCGGCCGAGTCCGCGGCGTCCGGTGCCGTGCCCGGCAAGGCGGAGGGGCGCCCGTGCACTGGACGTACTCGGGCGCCCCGACAACGCGGCCGGGTGCGGCACCGGACGCCGCGGGCCCGGCAAGACCCGAAAGAGACGGCCTAGTGCCCCGTGTCCGGCTCCGTGGGCCGCGCGTCGGCGCGTACGAGGTTCTGTTCCAGGCGTTCCAGGACGGCGAGGGCATCGGCGCGCTCGTCGTCCGAGAAGCCGGTGGCCGAGATGTCCTCGAGTTGGGTCCAGATCCGCTCCACCTCCCGGCGCAGGGCGTGGCTGGCCGCTGTCGGTTCGATGAGCGAGGCGCGCTTGTCGGTGGGCGAGGGGCGGCGGCGGACGAAGCCTGCCTGTTCGAGGCGACGGACCGTACGGGTCATCGTGGCGGCGTCGGAGTCCATCAGGCGTACCAGGTCGATCTGGCGCTGGGGACCGAGTTCCCAGAGGTGCATCATGACCAGTTCCTGGCCCGGGTGCAGGCCGATGCGGCGCAGGAGCTGTCCCGCGAACATGCGGTGCAGCCGGGCCAGCCGGAAGATCGCATGACTGATCGGTCCGCCTGCGGCCGCACCGGGGACCGGCACGGTGGCTTCCCGTTCCGTCGCTCCTGAACCCCGCTCGGCCTCGGATGTGGACTCGGCCATCTCTTCCCCACTCTCCTGTTTGGACAGGAGAACTCTACCTTCATCCAGGCCCATCAGTAGTGGTTCCGCTCGTCAGATGACGCATATGGACAGGTCGATGGGCTGCGCACCTCACTTGCCAGGCGGCGGAAAGCAGGTTTACTGTTCAGACAGGTAATTTACTTGTTCGGACAGTAAACAGCTCGCGTGGGCCACGAAACGCCCGGCCCGCAGAGCGCCACCCATCCCGAGGGAGCGACCATGACCACTGCTTTCGATCCGATCGTCCTGGGCGGCACGCGCCTCGCGAACCGAGTCGTGATGGCGCCGATGACACGTAGCCGTGCCCACGGCCCGGGCGCGGAGCCGACCGAGCTGATGGCGACCTACTACGCGCAGCGGGCCGGCGCCGGGCTGATCGTCACCGAGGGCGTCCAGCCCTCACCCGTCGGCCAGGGCTACCCCGACACCCCCGGCCTGCACACGCCGGGCCAGGTGCGGGCCTGGCGGACGGTGACCGACGCCGTGCACCGCGAGGGAGGGGTGATCTTCGCGCAGCTGATGCACACCGGGCGGATCGGTCACCCCAGCCTGCTGCCCGACGGACTGACACCGGTGGGGCCCTCGGCGGTCGCCGCCCGGGGACGGGTCTACACCCACCGGGGTCCGCAGGAATTCGTCACGCCGAAGGAGCTGAGCGAGGCGGAGATCCGGCAGACCGTCGCCGACTTCGCGACCGCGGCGCACCACGCCGTCGAGGCCGGATTCGACGGTGTGGAGATCCACGGCGCCAACGGCTACCTGATCCACCAGTTCCTCGCGGACAACACCAACCACCGCACCGACGCCTGGGGCGGCTCCGCCGAAGGCCGGATCCGCTTCGCCGTCGACGTCGTCACGGCCGTGGCCGAGGCGATCGGCGCTCGGCGGGTCGGTCTGCGGATCTCGCCCGGAAACCGCTACAACGACATCGTCGAGGACAACCCGGGCGAGGTCTACGGGGAACTGCTGGACCGGCTCGCAGGTCTGGATCTTGCCTATCTGCACCTGATGGAGGGCCCCGACTCCGGACTGACCTCGCAACTGCGCAAGGAATGGCCCGGCACGTTCGTCCTCAACCCGTTCACCCACCCCGACGTCACCGGCCTCGACGCGCTCGAGCTGATCGAGGACGGGAGCGCGGACATGGTGGCCTACGGGGCACTGTTCCTCGCCAACCCCGACCTGCCCCGGCGCCTCGCCGCCCGGGGCCCGTTCAACGCCCCGGACCAGGCCACCTTCTACGGCGGCGACCACCGCGGCTACACCGACTACCCCACCCTCACCGCTTGAGCGGCGGCCCCGCCGACGGGGCCCTCACCTGGGAGTTCCTGATGTCCAAAGCGATCACCTTCTCCGAGTACGGCACCCCCGAGGTGCTGCGGCTGTCGGAGGTCACCGCACCGGAGCCCGGCCCGGGCCAGGTCCGGATCCGAGTACGGGCCGCCTCCGTGAACCCGCTCGACATGAAGATCCGCTCCGGCCTGATGGCCGGCGCCGTCCCGGCGCGCTTCCCCGTGATCCCCGGACTGGACGCGGCCGGTGTCGTCGACGCGGTCGGCGAGGGAGCCGACGCGGCCGTGGGCGACGAGGTCCTCGGCGCCACCGCGGGCGGCAGCTACAGAGAGTACGCACTGCTGGAGCGGCCGGTCGCCAAGCCCGCAGCGCTGTCCTGGGAGGTCGCGGCATCGCTGGTGACCGTCGGCCGGACCGCGTTCCGCGTCCTCGCCCAGCTGGGCGTGCGCAAGGGGCAGACCCTGCTCGTCCACGGCGCCGGCGGCAGCGTGGGCGTCATCGCGGCGCAGCTGGCCGTCACCCGCGGCATCACCGTCATCACAACGGTCGGCGAACACGACATCGAGCGGGTCACCGCCCTCGGAGCCACCGCCGTCCGCTACGGCGACGGCTGGGTGCAGCGGGTGAGGGCCGCGGCGCCCCAGGGAGTCGACTTCGTCCTCGACGCCTCCGGCGCCGGTGTCCTCGCCGACTCCGTCGCCCTGACCGGCGACAGCGCACACGTCATCACCATCGCCGACATGTCCGCCGCACAGCACGGCGTCCGCTTCAGCGCCGGCAGCGCCGACCAGGCCGAGGACGCTCTGCCGCAGCTGGTCGAACTGGCCGCCGACGGCATGCTCACCCTGCCCGTCTGGCGGACCTATCCGCTCGAGGAGGCCGCTGCCGCACACACCGACCTGGAAGCCCACCGCAACCGGGGCAAGGCCGTCCTGCTGCCCTGACCTCCCACCTCCCACCTCCCACTTCCATGCCGCCGCCTCGTGCTGCTTACGCGGGCGAGGCGGCCCCGGGGCCGCAGCCCCGTCATCCCCGCACCGATCCCTTCGCCTCGCCGAATGACGCACCGCCGCAGGCCGCATCAGCACCACTGCGCACGCCGACCGGCGGCGCAGACCGCCCGATGCCGGACTCGACCCACGACCCGCTCCTGCCCGGACCGCCACCCACACGCCCGACCCCGACGGCCGGGCCCTGCCCCCCCGGCACCGGAGACGATCCGCCGGCGGCCCGAGCACCGCACGACCCGGCCCCACACCCACAGATTGGAATACCCATGTCCGCACGAACCCTGCCCGAAGCCACCTTCGCCCGCACCGTTCTCGGCTCCGGCCCCGGTCTCGCGCTCGCCCACGGCGCCGGCAGCAGCGTGGCCGGCACCTACGGACCGATCCTGGAGGACCTGGCCGCCCGCCACACCGTCGTCGGCGTCGACTACCCCGGCAGCGGGGACACCCCCCGCTCGACCACGCCGCTGTCGCTGGACGACCTGGCAGACCAGCTCGTCACCGCCGCCGTCACCGAAGGCCTGGACACCTTCGCACTGTCCGGCTACTCCCTCGGCGGCCCCGTCGCCATCCGCGCGGCAGCCCGCCACCCCGAGCGCGTCACCGCCCTCGTGCTGACCGCGACCTTCCCCTACCGGGACAACCACCTCGCTCTCGCCCTGCCGATCTGGCGCAAGCTGGCCGAGTCGGGCGACCGCGAAGTGCTGGCCGAGTACCTGACGATGATGGCCCTGGGCGCCGACACACTGGAGGCAATGCCGGCCGAGCAGCTCCAGCAGGCGATAGGGTTCACCGCCGCGAGCGTCGCCGACGGCACCCCCGAGCACGCCGAGCTGGCCCCCCGGGCCGACGTCCGCGACGACCTGCCGCACATCAAGGCACCCACCCTGGTCATCTCCACCACCCAGGACCGGTTCACCTCCACCCGCCTGCACCACCAACTCGCCGACACCATCCCCGGCGCCCAGCTCGTGGAGATCCACACCGGCCACCTGCCCATGGTGGAACGCCCCGAGGAATGGCAGAAGCTCATCACCACCTTCCTCGCCCGGCACAGCGCCTGAGCGAACGGAACGCACGCGACGGGCCTTCCCACCGACAACGGAAGCGGTACGGCTCCGCCTCCCCACCGCAGCAGGCTTCGACGCCGACTCCCGACCCGCGCTTCGACGACCGGAAGCAGGTACTGATCTGCGGTCGGTTGCCGGGGGAGGGCACGTCGTCCTGGCCGTGGGCGAGGATCGGCAGCAGCGCCTCGGCGGCACCGCACACGCTGCACGCCGTCGTGCCGGGCCGCGCGAGTACATCGAGTGCCTGCATGGTGCCGAGCGGGTGCGCGCGGTCGGTGCACTCGGGCAGCCCTCGGCGTGGACGGTGGCCGGGTGCCCGTGGGTGCGGCCGTCGAGCAGCCACGCCCACCGGGCCGGCGCCGAGACACGGGTACGGGGATGGGCGGGAATGCGACCGAGGTCGCCCTCCCCGGGCAGCGGGCGCAGCTGCTCGGCGGTGACCCACGTTCCGTACTCGGCCGGCTCGACCCCACCCCCGGCGGCCGTCTGCCACAGGGGAACGCCTGCCCTCACGCTGGCCTGGCGGGCGGCCTGCGCGGCACCGCCGCGTCAGCGACGGCGGGCGGGGTGGTCCGCCACGGCGTCGCGTACGCGGGTCCGGGTGAGGGTTGCGTGTGCAGGCGGCACGACTGCGGAGGCGTGGTCCCCGTCGCATGGCGGGCAGCACGGCCTTACGGGCACTTCGGTACAGCCGTTAGTGCTGCGGCTTCACCGCTGAGGGGAGCGCGAGTGAACTGGCTGAGTGGACCAGTGCCCCGGACGGCCCCGTCGCCGAGACCGGCGGCGGGGAAGCCCGGGGTGCCTCAGACGAGGCTGGCCAACAGCCCCGCGAAGACCTGTGGCCGGCTGAAGTAGCCGACGTGCGAGGTGGCCAGAGTGTGCACTTCGAAGGGGTTGTGCGGTGTCAGCGCGTCCGCTTTACGGATCATGTAGTCCTGGACGGCCGGAGGGATGCTCCTGTCCGCGGAGAGCCGGACGAAGGTGTGCGGGACGCGTCCCCATCCGTCGGCCCGGACCACCGCACCCGGCTCCGGCATCGCGTAGTTCTCGTCCGGGTCCAGGGAGTCCAGCAGCAGACGGAACTGGTGGTCGGTGGAGTCGGCCATGACCGCGGCCTTCAGCTCGGCGAACAGCTGCGGGTCGGCGTGCGCACTGCGCCAGTTCAGCCGGACCACGCCCTGGTCCTGGCCGTCCGCGTCGGGCACGGTGATCCGCGCGGCCAGGGCGTCGAGCAGGTTGTCGTCGACCACGTCCCACGGCTCGGTGAGCATGGCGGGGTCGCTGAGGCAGATCGCCGACAGGTAGACCACGCGGCGAAGCATTTCCGGTGCGGCGTTGGCGACGGCGCTGATCGTCAGACCGCCGAAGCTGTTGCCGACCAGGACGACGGGCCCCGCCGCGCTGAGGCGGCGGATGACGGCCAGCACGTGGCGCACGTTGTCCTGCAACGTGATACCCCGCATCGGGGAGGGGGCGGCGCCCAGTGCGGTGACGTCCTGCGGCTGCCGGTAGTAGGCGGCGGGGCCGTCGGCGCGGGCGCCGTGGCCGGGCAGGTCGACGGCATACGAACGGTGCCCGAGCAGGGCCAGTTCGTTCTGCAACGGGCCCCAGGCCCGGGCGTTGCTGGAGCCGCCGTGAACGAATACGAAGGTAGGGCGCAGGGTTGCGCGCATGGTGAAGATCCTCGTCATCCTGAGGTGAACGGTGGACGCGGGACCTGGTGTCGGCGACGGCCGACACCACGGTCAGAGCGTCGACCGGGTACGGGCGGCCTGCCAGTTGTGGATGACGGAACACATGACGGGTGATCATAACGTGCCCGGCGGAACAGAGGGAAGGATTCGGCACGTCAGCGGCGGATCGCCGCGTACAGGTCGACCCCGGACTTCGGAAGCGCCATGCCCCTCGTCGTGCAGAGCACAACCATGGTCCCGAAGCACGCACCCAGGCGCGCTCAAGACTCAGCGACATCACTCTCCCGTGGGAGCGGGTGCTTCTGAGCAAGAGGGGGAGCCACCCCATGTGTGCCCTTTGCCCAGGTGCCGTCGCTGTTCAGGGTGGTCCACCACAGGGAGTTGTTGGTGTGGCCGCGGTAGACACAGTGGAGTTTGCGCGAATCGGGCGGCAGCTCCGGTGGCGATCGGCGACCGCGTGGACCTGCCGGTGTGGCCGTACGAGGTGGACGCGGCCCGGCCGGAGCAGGCGGAGGACTCGGCCAGGTCGGACGGGGACGGCCCGCCGGGGCGAGGGTGAGGCAGTGCATGATCGGTTCTAATTCGTTCCTAGCAGCCCGATCGCCTCAGTCGGTAGGAGAGCTGCTTCAACGCCGAGGCTGCTTCGGCGTATGTGGTGATGACGGCTGGCCGGAGTCAGCGGAGGTCTAGAACGTTTCGGGTCAGGCCTTACCGAAGACCGGGTCGCGTTGATCTGGCCGGCCGTCATCACTCAGCCCTCGTTCACTCGTTGGTGTTTGTGGTGCGAGCCCTTCGCACGGTGACCTCTTGATCTGTCCGAGCCCGTTGAGCTCCCGCAGTAGACCGAGGCCCGCTCGCGCTGCGCTGGTGTCACGAACAGCTAGTGAGGTGGCGGTCCGGCCCTCGTGGCCGAGGCCTGGAATTGGAACGCTGCGTGGCCCGCATGCGCTTGTGACCGGCGCAAACATCGAGCCTTCCGGGGAGGGACCACTTGATCTACTGCGGAATTGACCGGGCCGAGAAGCACCATGACGTCGTGCTGGTCGACGAGTCCGGCCAGCTGCTGGCCAAGCGCCGAATCACCGACGACGCAGTCGGCTGCCAGGTGCTGCTGGACCTGCTTGCTGAGCACGAGAACATCCAGGACGAACCCATCCCGGTTGCGATCGAGACCAACCGCGGTTTACTCGTCGCTGTCCTCCGGGCAGGTCCACGACAGGTCTACGCGATCAATCCGCTGGCCGCCGCCCGCTACCGGGACCGCCACTCCGTCTCCCGGAAAAAGTCCGACCTCGGCGACGCCCCGGTCCTGGCGAACATCCTCCGCACGGACCGGCATGCTCACCGGCCTCTGCCCAACGACTCCGACCAGGCACGCGCCGTCGCCGTCCTCGCCCGAGCCCAGCAGGTCGGCAACCAGCTCCGCTCCCTGCTCCGCGAGTACTACCCCGCGGCCCTGACCGCCGTCGCGCACTGGAGGAACGGCCTCTGTCGGCCCGAAGCCCTCGCCCTGCTCAAGGCAGCTCCGACGCCGCCCGCCTGACCCGCCCCCAGATTGCTGCAGCGCTCCGGCATGCCGGCCGCCAGCGCGGAATCGAGGCCGAGACCGAACGACTCCGGGAGATCTTCCGAGCCGAATGGGCCCACCATCCAACTCTCGTAGAGAAGGCCCTGGGCCAGCAGATGCTCGCGCTGCTCGTCCAGCTCGAAGCCGCCTGCACCGCCGTGAACGCCCTCGCCCAGGCCGTGGAAGAAGCCTTCCTCCAACACGAGGACGCGGAGATCATCCTGAGCTTCCCCGGGCTGGGACCTCAGCTCGGAGCCCGCGTGCTGGCCGAGCTCGGCGACGACCGAAACAGGTTCGCCGACGCCCGCGGCCTGAAAGTTCATGCAGGTTCTTCGCCCATTACTCGGGCCTCCGGCAAGAAGTCCAGCATCACCCGCCGCCGCATCAAGAACGACCGGCTCAACCACGCCGGCTACCTCTGGGCCTCCTCAGCCCTACAAGCCTCACCCGGGGCCATGGCCCTCTACCGCCACCGCCGCGACGAACGCGGAGACCGGCACGCCTCCGCCCTGCGCAACGTCTTCAACAGCCTGATCGGACAGCTCCACCACTGCCTCCACCACCGCGAACTCTTCGATGAACACGCGGCCTTCTCGACTGCGGTCGTGCAGGCCACGCAGGCAGCGTGAGCCGAGAGTCAGGACCGGATTCAGCGAGGATCGGCATTGGCCTCGGGATTTCTCGACAATGCGGCCCTCGACTACGGACCCGTCGGCCTAACGATCATCATCGCTTCTCCCGCCGGAGTCCGAGGTCGGAGACGCGCTGCTCGTACAGGGCCGCGGCGGCAGCGTCACGGAAGTCGACCTTGTGCCACCGCGCAACGTCGTAGCCTTCGCTGTCGTGCCAGGACCGTAGGGCTTCGCACAGAGTGTTCCAGGTGTCACGGATCCGATCGAGGCGCTGCTCGTCTTGTGCGCGTAGCTCGGCCTCAGGCGGAGGAGCCCACACGAGAACTGTCGTAGGGCCCGAACGGTTGCGGTAGGGCTTCCAGAAAGGCGCGCGGATGTCCCATTCCAGTTGAAGAACGAGGCCAGACATCACCTGGGCAAGTGCCCCAGCCGTACGGTGCTCCTCAGTCTCAGCACCGTGAGCGGCCTCTTGGGCTTCCAGCCGCGGCATCAGGAACTCGAAGATCGCCCAGGCGTCATCCTCTGTGATGTCGGAGGCGTGGTGGAGCGTCCGCTCCGGCATGCCCGCCGGCTCGTCCTGCTCGATGGTCATCTCCGCCCCGCCCCCGGTCCAGATTCACCGAAGAGGAACACTGACCCGCACTGACCCGCACACGCCAAGGTGCTCCGGAGCGGGTTCATCGTCTCGGCTCCGATCAGGCTATCCGAGGAGTTTCGACGGGGCCGGGCGCCGTCGGAACGACCGCCTTGGCGCCGCATTCGTCGCCGCCGGGCGCCGTCAACTTGACGCCTGGCTTTGTGAGGTGCCTTCGGTGAACTTGTGCCCCCGGCAGGGTGAGATGCCCTTCGCCGGGGTCGTACCGGTGGTGCTGCGCCCGGTATCACCGGACCATGATCACTACTCTCTGCCGCGGTGTCGTCGCGGTTGCACACCGCCTCGGCGCCGATCCCGCGATAGTCCCCGGAACCCTGCTGCGCGACTACGCGGACGAGATCGACTGGGCACGCGTCATTTACCTCATTGACCGCTGCGGATCTCGTCGATGCGCTTCGCCAGAGCCTGTGTCTCCGCGATCAGCCGCCCGTGCGCCTTCTTCTGCTCCTCGGCACCCCGGTCCCTGAACACCCCGCTGAAGTGGGGTTGGAGCTGGGTCCACCAGCCGTAGTCCAGCATTGCCCACGCCTGCGGGCAGAGGGGGGCGCGGGTCTTCGGGAGATAGCCGCTGTCGACCAGGGACTTCCGGTACTTCTTCGGGTCGCTGCCCTCCAGGTAGCACAGGAAGTTGAAGGCCCGCTGCTGGGTAACGGGGTGGTCGCTCGACATGCCCTCCAGGGTCGGCGTGCCTTCCTTGCGTGCGATCTCGTCGAAGAGGATCGCGGCAGCCAGCGACGGGCCCGGCCCGACCTCGTTGACGGTATAGAAGGACGCGAAGCCGTCCGCCGCGTCCTCTTCGAGACCGAGGTTGGCCAGGAGGAGCTGGCGCTGCAGGGCATGGCCCATCTCGTGGCCGAAGATGAACTCGGTCGACAGCACGGTCAGGTCGTCGGTGTTGTACTCGGACGCGGGGAACGGGGCGGGCCGTTCGACGGTCTTCACGACATCGGCGAGGGCCTTCTCGATCTCGGTCAGGAACGGTGGCGGGACGAAGATCGTCCTGCCGTCGGGCTGGGTGACGGCGTCGGTGACACCGGGCGGCACGGCGGCGGTGACCTTCACGACCATGTCGTGCGGGAGGGTGAGTGATCTGTTCACCCAGTCGGCCGTACGCTCCAACACGCGGGAGTTCCGGATCAGTGCCACGGCCTCCCGGTCCTCCGGTTTGACCGTTTGGGCCTCGTAGACGACGGTGACCCTGCCGGAGCGCGCCGCCTGGGGGCGGGGCCCTGCCCCAGGCCCCTGCCCGGCGTCGCGGGACTCACCGCCGCACCCGGTCGAGACGACCCCGGCGAGGAGCAGCACACCTGACAGGACGATGCACGCCCTCGTCGAGCGACCGGCGGTGTTCGGCATCCTCGATCGGCTCCCGTCACGTGTCCCCGCACTGATCCTCCGGCCGTCCGGAGGCTGGCGCCCGTCGAGCCGCCCGTACGGGGGACCGTTCGCCGTGTGGGCGACCTCCGGGAAGCCGCCTGGTTCGACCGTTCGACAGCCGCAGCATCAGGGATCCCCGACGCGGCTTCCGGCGGTGGAGCGCAGCTCCTCGTGCCGGCCGACTGCGCTGTCGCTGAGGGGGAGGGTGGTTGCGGTGTCGGTGGTTCGGTGAGCTGGGGTGTTGCAGGGGCGGGACGTCCGCCTCTGGAGACCGGTGCAGTTGACCGGGCCGGCGCCCCGACCCGTCTGGGGGCGAGAAGGTTGGCCGGGGTGTGCGTCGCGGTCGACCGTGTGGTTGACCGGGTCTGCGCGCGGCGGGGCGTGCGGGCAGGGGGCCGGTCCATGCCCGCCGTGCGGTCCCACGTACTCAGGCCGTTGTGGGATCCACGGCTGCCATGAGTGTGGCCAGCCCGGTCTCGTCGGCCGCCCACACGGTGGCGTGCCATTGGCCGCGCCACTGTTCCAGCAGCACCCGTTGGCGGTCGCCGTCCCGGGAGTGGCGCTGGATGCCGTCGATGGTGGGCGGCCCGGAAATGAAGTCCTGCCGGAGTACCTCCAGCAGGGCCAACGGCTCCACTGCCCCGGGCAGAGCGAGCTGCTTGCCGTGAAGGTGGACGGGCGCGTCCCAGATCCGGGCGTGGACGAGGTCCGAAAAACGGTCGGCATGTGGCTGCCAGACGGCGGACGGCGTCACGTCGTCGAAGGAGATCACCACCGGTGGGTCCTCGGAGCCGTCGAGGCGAACGGCCATCACCCACACGCCCTGGTTCTCGACCAGGAACGGCAGCAGCCCCAGGGAGCCGACCGGGTCGAAGGGCCGTTCTTCCTGTTCTTCCACGTCGTCGGGCCAGTCGCCGTTGTCCTCGGGCCAGTAGTAGATCTCCTCCCGGCCCAGCCGTTCGGCGTCGTACACCATGTCGTCGTTGCTGAACTTCCTCAGCACGGCGGCGCCCTGTGCCAGCGCGAACCACTCGCGCACCGACGCGGGCACAACGTGGCCGTGCACGGACTCGAAGCGGTCCAGCACCGCTTCGGCCTCCTTGGATATCTCCAGGTCCAGCCCGGCGAGTTCTGCCGCACGACCGTGGAACCGCAGCGTGTCCGCCGGCATCATCCGTCCCCCTGTCTTTGTTGGTGGGCCCCAATGCCCGCCGGCCAGGGGGCGACCCTAGCCGCTCGTACCGACAGCGTGCACCGCGGCGACATCAGACGCGCACTGTCGCCTACGCCGAGAAGCTCGGCTACACCCGTCGCCCCGAGCTCAGCCCTGCGACGTGATGTGGTTGATGACCGCGGTGAAGTCATCTGTTGGTGAGAAGTCCACGTATTCGCAGTCCTCGAGGGCCAAGGGGGCGTGTCCGGGCGGCCAGTAGAACGCCTGTCCCGCCTCGTAGACCTCCTCACCGTCCTTCGTCACCATCTTCAGCCGGCCTTTGAGCATGTACCCCCAGTGCGGGCACTGACAGAGATCATTGGGCAGGCCCTTCAGAGCCGGCCGCAGGTCCGCCCCCTGAGGCAGCTGCACGAAGGCCACGGACAGGTCTCCGCCGACCGCTCGCGTACGGAGTTCGACGCCTCCGCCCTCGATTGCGACGGGTGTGTCCTGCCGGGTCGTCCCGGTCATGGCTGCCTCGCTTCACTCGTAGTGCGGCAGTGTGCCCCGCTTCCAGGCCGGCCCCGGCGGTCGGGGCTCGCCAAGCGGGCCCACGGGCTGCCGGCCCGCCTCCCGCCTCTCCCGTCGTCGCGATCCAGCTCTGGCTGCGCTGAGATGTCAGGAGCTGGCGCCGCTGACGCCTGGGGCGACGAAGCGCCGGTGCAGGCGGTGGAACTTCGGCTCGGGGTCGCTCTGCACGCCCAGTTCGCCCTTGAGTACGGGGGCGATCCGAGCCTCGATGAACCGGTTGAAGTGGTCCTCCGACTCCCAGATGTCCATCAGGTTGAAGCCGCCGTCGACGAACCAGGCGGCGTGCAGAACGTACCCGTCCGGTGCATCCTCTTCCCAGCGGACCTTCTGGCGCACCGCGTCGTACACATCGGGTGTGATCTCGGGCCAGGAAAAGGTCATCACGACTGCCATGGAGTGTCCTCTCGACCGCTTGGACGCGCCGCGGCCGGACGGCACACGGGATCGCACTGCGGAGCTATGCCGCCGGTATCGCCGGTGCATTCCGGGGCGCCCATCCGAGAAGGGCCGGGTGTGCTCTCGGCACCGTGGGCGTGATCAAGTTCCAGCTTTGCATCCTTGGCCGCTGCGGCACCCGGGGCGCTGCCCAGCGCGGTGAGGGGATGCGAGAGGGGGGTGTGGGACGGTGCAGGACGAACAGGATGCCCTGGAACACCAGCCGGTCCGGATGCCGCTTCCGCCCGGGATGGCGAGTGCGACGTACGACTTTCGGCAGCAGTGGTTCGATCACCGCCCACAGTTCGTCCTCGACATGCCACGGCTTCGGCCGAGCCACCTCACGCCTCCGGATCAATGCTCCCTGAGCGATCCAACCATCTCGAAGATCATTTCGTTAGGAATTCTAAGCAGGCCTGGCGGGTGTTCGCCTGCAAGGATCGTTCGGTTGGAGTCGGGGGATCCGCTGTGAAGTGGGGCCCTTGCGGCTCCGCCCCGCATGCCCCCCCGGCCGGCACCCCCGCCGCTGGCCGGGGCAGGCCCGGCCAGCCCACCCCCGGCTGGTCGGGGTTCTTTCATATAGAGGCGTGTCCCCGGGATTGCCTGGCGGCTGTTCTCCCGGTTCTTCACCGTCTGCGGCCCCTTCAATGTGGCCGCGAACGGGGCGTGGGTGACACCGACCCGCCCCTCACGCAGCCGCGCCCGTTCCGCCGGAGACGGCAACTGCGGCTCGCCCTCCAACAGCGCTGCGTTGCGGGGCCCGGTACCCAACGGCACTGGTTGTTGGGGCCGTCCGGGTGTGGGTGCGCGCGTGGGCGGGGCAGGGTCGCAGGCGGGACCCGGCCGGCCTGTCGGCAGGGATGCGGGAGAGGGCGGTAGCCCTGGTCCTGCTCCTGACCTCGCCGGACAGGTAACGGTCGGCGTCTCCACCGGCCGTGAGGGCTGAACCCTTCCTCCCTGCACCGCTGCGGCGGCTACGGCGGCGGTACAACCTGCCTGGAGGAGCCCGTGAGCGCTCAACCCGCCGACCACGTAACCGTCCCGCCGCCCGCCGCCCGCCGCCCGCCGCCCGCCGCCCGCCGCCCGCCGCCCGCCGCCCGCCGCCCGCCGCCCGCCGCCCGCCGCCCGCCGCCCGCCGCCCGCCGCCCGCCGCCCGCGCCCGCGCCCGCGCCCGGGGCCCCGGCCGAACTCCGTGCCCTGCTGCGCGCCGACCGCCGTGCGGACACGTGGGTGCCTGCGTTCGAGCGGGACTGGACCAAGGCCCTGGAGGACGCCCGCCACGCGTTCAGCCTCACCCCGCTGCACGAGGTGGTGCGCACCTGGCAGTTGCGCGTGGGCGCGGCCCCGGCCGTCGACGCCTTCATGGACTCCGGCCAGGACGAATCCGACTTCGTGGACCTGGACGACGTCCTCGGCGGGCGCCCGTGACCGAAGAACAGCCGTGGGCGGTGCGCCTGTCCCCGCAGGCCGCGAAGACCCTCGCCGAGCTCCCCGAGCCGGCCCGGGAGACGGTCCGCGACGTCCTCGACATCGCGGTGCGCTCCCTGTGGGGCTGGCCCCAGTGGAACGCCGGCGATCCCGAGGGCCAGGACGTCCGGGCCGCGTCCGTCGGGCAGCTGTCCGTCGTCTACGTGGCCAACCGGCTCACCCGGCGGCTGTCCGTCCTGGGCATCGTCTGGCTCGGCGCCTGATCGTGCGGCGGGCTGCTGCCGTCGGGTCCGTTGCCGGGGGGCGGCGGTCTGAGCGCCGGCGCCGGGGGCTTTGTCGGACGGCCCCGCGGTTCCCCGGCCGGGGAGGAGGCCGGGGTACGGGGTGTCCGGGTGCCGTACGGATCCGGGCGGGCCTGCCCCTATGACGCCGGGGGAAGAGGCGTCACGGGGGCGGGGCCGCTCCGGAAGCCCAACCCCCACGGTGTGCTTCCGACACCAACGCGTCTGACCCGGCGCCTCCTCCCCAAACGCCCTTTTTCTCAGCAGTTCTGAGAGGGCGTCACGTCCAGCTGCTCTCGGGCTCGCGCGCGGGGCCGCTTCATTGCTGGTCAGCATGCGGAAGCGAGCTCCGCTCCGGATGCCGTGCCAGCCGGGTTGCCGCACGCTGGGATGTATGGCGGACCAGACGGAGATCGTGATCCATTCCGTGTCGCCGCGGGGCGGGCGCAAGGTCACCGTGCACGCCCTCGGCGTGGACACGGACCTCGGCCGGGCGTTCACGCCCGGGGACGTGTCAGAGTTCCTGCGCCGGGCCGGCCTGGAGGATGTGGACCTGTCCGAGGACGGGCCGATCCGGTGGGAGGGCGGCGGCTCCGAGGTGTGGACCGGCGACATCTGACCCGCCGGGCACCAGACACCGGGCACGTGATGCTCCTGGGCGGGGCGGGTTTCCCTGCTGGCGGGCGCTGCCAGGCCGAGCCCGTGTATCAGGTGTGCAGGCGACTGTTGGAGCCTTCCCCGTCCTGGGCGCTGTCGTTGTTGAACCAGTAGTCCCCGGCCGCCAGGTAGCGGGAGGAGCGGCTGTTCCCGGGGGATGGCTGGGCGGTGACGGCCCGCTTCCCGTCCTCGGCCGGGGTGCCGACGGGAAGGACGAAGGCGACCGCGGTGCGGTCCTTGCGCAGGGTGCGCTCCAGCATGTGAATCCTGCTCCTGACGGTGCGGGGACGGGCGAGTGCGCTCATCCTCGGCACCCCGGCCTCAAGACGCATCCGCACCGGCCACCGCTCACCCTGCCGCCACGATATGTAGCCGAAATGGTGCGGGATGTGACTCTTCGTGTCAGCGTGGCGGAGGAAGTACCCCCCACGCAACGCATCGAGGAGTCGCCGTCATGGGCGGTATGCAGGACAAGCGCCAGGAACCGGGCAAGGGCCGAGAGGAACAGCAGCGCCCCCAGCGCCCGCAGCGTCCCGGTCAGGACCCGGTCCACCCCGAGCCCGGCACCCCCTCCCGCGGAGGCCAGCGCCCGGAGGAGATGGAGCGGCGCCGCGAGGAGGACCACCTTCACGACGAGCGCGACGACTTCTGACACAAGGCAGCACCCCACGCACGCAGAGCCCGGCCAGGCGCCCGTAGTCACCCCGGCCGGGCTCTGTTCATGCCGTGGGCCGGACCGCCCGGCCCCCCACCACGGAGGTCAGGTCAGACCTGGGCCGCGGCGTCGACGCCCGAGCGGCCCGGCGTGGCACGGCCCCGGGCAGGAGGACCCGGCGCCGCGCTCAGCCGGCCCGCGCCTCGGGGTGCTGAGAAAGGGCCACCATGCCATCGGCCACCGCGACGCAGTCCGGCGGCAGGCCGGACGACGGACCACCCCGGCTTCCTGCCACGGCGTTCACACGCCGGCGGTCAAGGGGCCGGAACCCGGGGAGAGCCGCGTCGTTGAAGGACTGGACGCACATTGCTCCGGAGGCTCCATCCGTTCCCCCGGGTCTGCCCGGGGCGGGCCCACGCCCTGACACCTGGCGCGTCCCGTCCCCTGCTGGGCGTACCCGCGGGGGACGGCTGCCGGCGCGCGTGGCGGCAGAAGCGTCAGGTGTCGGGATCAACCCGCGGGATCCGCTGCATGCCTGGGCTCCCGCTCCGGCTGCTCAGCCGGAGCGTAGGAGCTTGAACGCGGAGACGAGCCAGGACCGAGTTCGGAAGTCACCGGCCGCCGCGGCCATGACCATCTGCCCCGCCCGCCAGACGCCCAGGAGCAGGTCCGTGCAGCGGATCCCGCCTCCGGGGTGCCACTCCAACACCGGCCCCACCGCGTCGTCGTGCTCCCGCACCACGAGGCCGGGACCATACCGCCGCAGTCGTGCCGCTTGCACACGCACCCCTCACCCTGACCGAAATGGGCGACACCGTGACGTACCGGCCCGCCCGGCGACCGTGACGCGGCGGTGCCGCGCTGGCCCGGCCGGCCAGGCCAGCGTCAGGCGCAGGCCTCCGTCTGCAGGGCGAGACCTCTGCCTCGCCGCCGCCGTGACCCGTGCGAGGGTGACACCAGACTTTCCATCACGGAAATTCGAGATTTGCCATGATGGAAACACTCCCCTAGTCTTTCCATCATGGAAACCAACGGGGATGTCATCCGACCAACGCCTCAGCAGGCTCGCGACGCGCTGGCCGACACCGAGCAGATCCATACCTCTACCACCGCCCTGTCCGCTACCCCGTGGCCGCTGTGGTTCACCACCGCGCTCACGCTGTACATAGCTGCCGTCCCGCCGGTCTACGGCGGCCTGGCGACGGCTTCCGAGTGGCTGCTGCCCAAGGTCGCCTGGGCCACCGTCATGGCGGTGATGACCGCCGCCTACCTGGCGCTCTTCGCCGCCGCGGCCAACTCCTGGAAGAAGAAGACCGGCGTCGCACTGCGCCTGGACGTGCTGCCCAAACGTGCCACCGTACCGATGGCCGTCGGACTGCCCGCGCTCCTGGTGGGATCGGCGATCGCCTTTCGCGCCACCGGCGAGCCGGTGTTGCTGTTCGCCGCCTCCGCCGTGGGCGCCGCGGTATCGATCGCCTTCCACCTCACCTTCATCCGTCTGCACCGGAAGAACTCGTGAGCCCCGACCCCGCCGACCCCATGGATGGCTTCGACATCACCATCCACGCCCCCAATCGACTGCGCATCTGCGCCCTGCTTGACACCGCAGGCGAAGCCGAGTTCGCCACCGTCCAGCGAGAGCTCGATGTCTCCGCCTCGGTGCTGAGCAAGCACGTCACCGTGCTGATGGACGCCGACTACGTCGAGCAGCGCAAGGCCGTCCGCGACACTCGCCAACGCGTCTGGCTTCGTCTCACCCGACGGGGCCGCGACGCCTACCAGGCGCATCTGGCCGCCCTGCGCGCCATCGTCGGCTCGTAAGAGCGGGCCCCGGCCGGCTGGTCGCGGCACTCAATATCCGATGAGAGGGAAGCCCGGCGACCAAACTTCGGCGAGAGGCTTCAGCCTTCGGTGCACAGGACAACCCGGTGTGACTGATTCCCAATGACTGTTGTCAAGCGCCGAGGGCGCCTACTGGGTGGCTGATGTCATGCCGATGGCACGGCGGAACCTTGCCCGCAGAGAGGTCGGCACGGGGACGCCCGAGACCCCGTCGGGAGAGCCGGCATCCTGTGATGCAGCGATCCGCTCTGCTCGGTAATCGTGAGAGTCTCCGCGGAATGCGACGGCATCCTCCCCAATCCCAACTGCCTCCAGCAGGGTGTCCAGGGCCTTGTCGGCTTGCTCGTGCGGCTGAGTGAGCCAGACATAGGGCCTTGACCCCGGGTTTTGGACACCGGAGACACTTGGATCTTGATGGTCCAGGAGAACGGAGTCCCCGTGGGGATGAAGCACTACCCCGCCGAGTTCAAGGCGGACGCGGTCGCGCTGTACCGGTCGAGGCCCGGGGCGACGATCAAGTCCGTCGCCGCCGATCTCGGGGTGAACACCGAGACACTGCGGAACTGGATTCGGGCTGCCGACGGGCGCCGCCCGGGCGCCCACTCCTCAGCGCCGGCCGCTGCCCGGGATGGCGGTGACGACGTTCAGGCGGAGCTCGCCGCAGCCCGAAAGAGGATCCGCGAGCTCGAGGAAGAGCGCGACATCCTCCGCAAGGCAGCCCGGTATTTCGCGACGGAGACGCGCTGGTGAACCGCTGCCAGTTCGTTGAAGATCACCAGCGCCGTCACGGCGTGAAGCGGCTCTGCGACATCCTCGGCCTCTCCCGCTCGAGTTTCTACTACTGGCGCCGCACCGCGGCCGCGCGGATCGCTCGGCAGACCGCCGAGGCCGGGCTCGCAGCCCGGATATGCAAGGCCCACCAAGACTCCGACGGCACCTACGGAGCCCCCAGAATCACCGCCGAACTCCGTGACGAAGGCGGCCCGGCGGTCAACCACAAGCGCGTCGCGAGGATCATGCGGAACCTCGGGCTCGAGGGGGTCCGTCTGCGCCGTCGGCAGCGCACCACGCTCGCGGATCAGGCCGCGGCGAAGGCGCCGGATCTGATCGGCCGTGACTTCACCGCATCCGAGGTGAATACGAAGTACGTCGGCGACATCACGTATCTGCCGGTCAGCGGTTCGAAGCCGCTCTATCTCGCGACCGTCATCGACCTCGCCTCACGCCGTCTGGCCGGGTGGGCGATCGCAGATCACATGCGAACCGAGCTCGTCACCGATGCCCTGGCGGCCGCCGAACGGACCCGCGGGAGCCTGGCCGGAGCGGTGATGCACACCGACCACGGATCGCAATACACGAGCAGGGCCTTCGCTGAAATCTGCAGGTCAGCAGGGGTCAGGCAGAGCATGGGCGCGGTCGGCTCCAGCGCGGACAATGCCGCTGCGGAAAGCTTCAACGCCGCCTTCAAGAGGGAGACGCTCAAAGGCCGGAAGGCCTGGTCGAGCGAGCGCGAGGCCAGGCTCGACGCGTTCCGCTGGCTGACCCGATACAACACCCGACGCAGGCACTCCCGCCTCGGCCAGCGGTCCCCGATCGCCTACGAAAACGACCTCCGACCAACAGCAACTACCCTGGCCCAAGCCGCATAGACGTGTTCAACATCCGGGGTCAAGGCCCGCTCTGGGAGAGCGTCCACCAGCCGCAGGACCGTGTTCCGGCTGACCTTCGCCCCGAAGACGTCGGCCAGCCGGGCACCGGCGCGGCCAGCCAGGGCGAGGCCGACCTCGGCCAGCGCCGACCGCATTCGCTCAGTCCGTTGGCTGTATCGGCGCGTTAGGCCCGCGACCTGTTCAACGAACGTCCGCCGCTCGCAGGAGACGTCCTCGCAGGTGAAGCGCCGGACACCAAGCTGCAGCATCACCCGCCGTCCTGCCACGGGGAGGTCAGCAGGAAACCGCAGGTAGGAGCTGTGCACCCGCCCCGACCAACTTCCGCAGCCCGGGCACCGAGCCCGGGCCGTCCGACATCTGACACCGACTCGGATCACCTCGCCGTCGTCCTGCACCGACACCACCGTGATCTCCGGAGCTGCCAGGAAGAGCAGCTCTTCCAGCCGGAGCAGTACCTCGCACACAGCCCAGAAGCCTCAGCCCGGACGAGGTCGGCACTGGCATTTTCCAGACGATCTCGTGGGACGAATCAGCAAGATCGACGGTCACAGGGAGTAGGCACACCACAGAAGTTGGACCAGAACCCGTTCCCGTGAACAAAGCCATTGGTAGTGATCATGCCCGGTATAACGACGGGGCCCGCTGTCCGGGGCTGCCCTGCTCGGTGTCACGCAAGTGGGTGGGACACAGGTCAGGGCCGGGTTAGGGTCGCTGCAGCCCGTGCCGATATGGCGTGCGCGGGTCAGGCCCGGTGCCCACTCGTTTGGGGGCAGTACCGCCGGGCCGACCCATCCGCATTGGCGAGGGGTCCGTCAGCAGCGCAATGCGCTGTCAGCGCGTCCCGCCTCGCTGTCGGCCGGCCAGCTGCTGGACGGCATCGGCTCGGTGTGGCCGCCTGCTCGCCGGTCCCGCCGTTTGCTTCCCGGAGGCGCCGGGGGGACGAGACGTCTAGAACGAGACGTCGATGTAGTCGATGTCGGTGAACTCGACTTCGAGGGTCTCGGCGCGGGTGCCGCCGTCCTTGAAGTAGATGTCCTGGAGGCCTTCCGCGACGATCGCGCGCAGTTCAGGATCCTGGGCGCCCTGCTGCTGGGCGTCGAAGAGGCGTTGCGCGTAGGCGGGCGGGAGGTGGACGGTCAGCCGGCGCATCCGGCCGTCGTCGGTGGTGCCGATCGGGGCTGTGTACCCGAACCGTGCGCGGGTCTCGACGGTGATGCCGGTGCGGGAGGCGGCTTCCTTCCGTCGGCGGTCGCGGACCTTGGGCTGCCAGCGGGCCCGTACGGCGGTGTCGATGCGGTCGGTGATCGCCTTGGGCGGGGTTTTGCGTTCGCCGGTGCGGTAGCGCTCGATGGAGCGCTGGCTGACGCCGAGCTCGGCGGCCACGGCTTTCGTGGTCTTGAGCTTGCCCATCAGGAAGTTGATGCGGGCCTTCAGCGTTTTGGGCGGCTCCCGGGTGAAGACCTCCCGGTCCGCGCGCTCCAGAGCGTCGTCGATGTCCCCCACGGCTTCTATTCTCCTTCGTCCGTGACGGCGTCGCCGCCCTTGATGTGGCGGGCCGGGTTGAGGCCCTTCTCCATGAGGTCGACGGCCCAGGCCATCTCCTGGACGCCTTCGACCTTCGCGAGGCCGGGCGTGGTCCCGAGGCGGAAGGCTCCGGGGAGCGGCTTGCCGGAGGTGGTGTAGGGGAGGAAGTCGAGCGGGGAAGGTCCGGGGCTGGCGTAGACGACGCAGTCGGACAGGACCCCGAGCGGGTACTGCCCGATGGCCTTCGCGGTGTTGGCCATCTTGCGGTGCATGTTGACCCGGGCCTTGGAGATGACCGCGGCCCGGATGTCGGGGCGCCAGGTCGGGCGTTCCAGCGCCGGCCACCGCTCACCGTCCCGGTAGTGCCGTCCCTGGGGGCGTTCGCGGAGCTTGCCGATGCCGCCCTTGACCGTCGCCTTGATCGCGGCCAGCACGGCCGCCATCCCGGGGTCGACCTGCTTGTGGTGCTCCATCGCGGCGAGGAACTGCCGGTCGTCCAGGTCTGCGGTCACGCCGAGGTCGGCGAGTGTGTCGGCGTAGGCGGTCTTGAGACGGTCGTGCCACGGATCCAGATAAGCACCCGTCTCCCGGCGAAGGAACGCCTCGATGGGGGTGACGTCGTGGCCGAGCTCCTGGGCGTAGGCGAGGGTGTGGGTCTGGTACCAGGCCGGCCCTTCGGGCCGCCGGCCGGACGGGGTGAAGGGCGAGGGCAGTCGCGGGTCCAGCTCGATGTGCGAGAGGTCGACCAGCCAGCTGCCGGGGATCTTCTTGTTGAACTTCGGCGCGTGGAAGTGGTTGGGTGCGGACAGGCCGACGACCAGGCGCGCGGCCGCGGCGAGGAAGGCGGTGTTCAGGTCCAGGCCGACCGCGTACGGCAGCAGGCACTCCTCGTCCGTGAGTAGGTCCACCTCGCGCACCCACTGGTAGGCCTCCTCGTCCAGGAAGCCACCGGTCCAGCCCTGCGCGGCGGGGTGCTCCTGCGGGGCTTCTGGCGGGGCGGGGTCCATCGGCTCGGTGCCGAGCGAGCCCGGGTTGTAGGCGGACTCCCACTCACCCGCGGCCTCGTTCTTCACTGCGCGGGTCGGCGGCCGCAGCGCGGTCATCAACTCCAGCCCGGAGACGGCCGTCGAGCCGCGCGGGGTGATCACCCGGGCCGCGTACGTACCCAGCACGCGGGCGACCTCGGCCGGCTCCATCTCCGCCACCCCCGGCCAGGACCGCGCATCCAGCGCGTCCCACGACAGGACCGCGAGCTGCACGCACTGCCGCTGCCCGGCCTTCGCTGGCCGGTAGACACGCGCCCACGGGCCGAATCCCCGCTTGGTGAGCTTCCACTTCGCCTTCGCGAGCTGCTTGACGACCGGGTGGTCCTCGGACAGGCGCAGGGAGCGGCGCTGCTCGTGGCCCTCCAGCCGCTCGGGCAGCCCCAGCCGTACGGCGGCTGCCGCGGTCAGCACGACCAGCGGATCGGAGTCCTTGCCATTGCGGTTCAACCGCGGCGTGCCGAGCCCGGACTCCTTCAGCGTCCACTCCACCAACTGCGGAACGGTGGTGGCCGGGCAGTCCAGCACGATCCCGTTTGTGCCGTACGCGCTCCCGTCACTGTCCAGGACTACGAGCGGGCCGTGCGGGAACCGCGGGTCGACAGCCGACGGCGGGGCGGCCTTCCTCGCCGGGCGGCGGGACGTCACCGACGGCCCGGCCGCCTCCACGGGCGCCTTCACAACCGGATCCGGCGCAGCGGCGAAGGCGCGCTCGGCGGGTTGCTCCACGGGGCCGGTGAATGCCTCCGGAACCGGAGCGGGGGCGGGCACGGGCGTCGAGGCGGCCGGTGCGGGGTATCGCTCGGCCCAGGCGTCCAGCAGCCGCAGATAGGCCTGAAGCCGCGGCGGCCTCGGCTCGGAGCGGCCGTTCTCCCAGTTCTTCACCGTCTGCGGCGTCGACTTCAACGCGGCCGCGAGCCGGGCCTGCGTGACACCGGCCGCCTCACGCAACCGCGCCCGCTCCGCCGGAGACGGCAACCGCGGCTCGCCCTCCAGCAGTGCGTCCACCGCATCGAACAGTTCTTCCTGGCTCGGCATGGCCCACCTCCACCCCGAACCCTATCAAAATTAACTCTACCTGAGCGTTGAATTTAACCCTATCGAGTGGATCGTGGTTTCGGGATGTGCCGCGGGGCCCAGTACCCAACTGCACTGGTTGTTGGCCTCGTCCGGGTGTGGGCGTGGCTTTGTTCATGAGAACGGGGTACTTCCTGGAGCTGATGGACCACGGCATCGAGATCGAGCGCCGGGTCCCCGACGGCCTGCTGGAGATCGGCAAGAAGCTCGGCATCCCGCCGCTGGTGACGAACGACTCGCACTACACGTACGCCAGCGAGGCCGGCGCCCACGACGCCCTGCTCTGCATCCAGACCGGCAAGAACCTCTCGGACCCGGACCGCTTCCGCCTCGGACTTCTGGCAGGAGTGCCAACACGAAGCTGGTCGCGGACCATATCGACACCGAGGGCATGTTCAAGTTCCGGAACCTGATGCCGAAGTTCGACATCCCGAAGGGCTACACCGAGATCATCACCTGGTTCCCCGAGGGACTGCGGATCATGGACAACGCCGTCAAGATGGTGAAGGCCAACAAGGGGATCGGGGACACTGTCCCAGGACGGGCTCGGAGGCGGCGAAGCGCTTCAGGTCCCAGGTGAAGGGGCCGACGTAGGCCTCGTCGAAGTCGTTGACGTTGAAGATCAGCCGTCCATGTAGGTGCCGAAGTTCTCGGCGTGCAGATCGCCGTGGATCCACACGCGGCCCGTCCGCTCGTCCAGGTACGGGCCGCCGTGCCGGTCCCGCTCCAGGTCGGAGTAGAAGAGGCAGGCCGTGCCCCGGTAGAAGGCGAAGGCGGAGGCCGCCATCTTGCGGAATTTGACCCGGAGGGCAGCGGGGTCGGCGGCGAGCAGCTCACCGAATGCGGTGTCGAACACGTCGAGGATCTGCTCGGCGCGTATTGAGCTCATGACCTCTGTCATGCAGCCCGAGGTGCCCATGCTGAGGAAGGCGGATCGAACCACGGGTCACAAGCCCTTGGTGCTGATGGAACGTTGTCTACACCCTGACCAGGGCGAATTCTTCACTGCGCCGTGGTCGGCGGGCTCTCCTACGGCGCACGCCCTGATCACAAGGCCAACCACCCGGTTGAGTACATGGGGGACAACCTCACCGTGGTAGAGGACGGCAAAGTCCGCGAGCTACCTGAACGGGTGCCGCGCTGTTCGTTGCCGTGGAGGGCGGGTTCTCCCTGCGACATGAGCCGGTAGAGGCTCCTCTGGAGGGGACGCGGGCACGTGTCCTTGGCGCTCTGTACCGCCCGCCCGTATCCGTCGGTGCCCGAGAACTGTCAGCGGGTGCAGATACTCTGAACGGGCCCATTCGGGGAGCGTGTGCAGCTTCTGGAGGGCCGGGTTTTGACGGACCGTCGCCCCGGCCATCCAGTTGATGTGCGGCGGTCCTGATTGGGGGGCTCACATGCCCGGTAGCGACAAGCCGATGTCCGACGGTTGGGAGGACGAAGGCGCGCCGCGTGTCCGGGGTGAGAGTCGCAGCACTGCTCGCGATGTACTGCTCGCCGGCGTAGCCCAGGCCCTGCTGGCTGGTCTTGCGGACGAGGCCGCGCACTGGATCGTTCAGTTCGCGGTGTGGCTGTACGAGATGTTGGTCAGCCGCCTGTAAAACGCGACGCGCCCCCTGGTGCGGGAACACCAAGAGGCGCGAGGTGCGGGTTCCACCCGCGGCGGTCTCTGTCCCTGGTTCGCAGGCCGGGCAGAGGCCGCCGTTCTTGTGACACCAGTCTGCCGTCCGCCACTGACAATGCTCGGGGTGAGCAGGTACAGAGCGAACTTGCCTCCTGCGATGCCATGCCCACTGTAGCTCGGGTGCCGCTGCGCGAGACGTTTGCGCAGCCGGACAGCCCGTGAAACGCTCGGCGGGCGATGCCCAGCACTACCCACCCACAGACTGCGCCCAGTCGGAGCTGGTCGAGGTACGCGTAGTGGCGCTGCCGCGGCGGCCCGCTTCCCGGTCATGGTGCCGTGCCGGTAGGCGCGGCGCTGGTCCGACAGCCACCTGCCGAGCGGGAACGCCCCTGCCGGCTCGACGTGCTCTTACGGGACGTCCAGATCGCCCTCCCGCTTGCGGTAGCGGTACGCGGCTTCGGCGCCGCCGCGTCAGTGCGATCTCTCGGTTGCCTCCCCGCGCACGCGGGGGTGGGGCCAGACCTCGGGTGGGGGAGTCTGGGGTCAGAGGAGTCCGATCAGGTCGGCAAGCCAGTGTCCCCAGGGGTTGGTGGTGCCGGTGGCGAGGGGCACGATGACGGCGGTCAGCAAGATGAGAGGGCCGCCCACGGTGGCCAGGAGGGTCGGCCATGCCCGCTTGGGGGAGTCCTGCTGGTCGGGGTCGGGGATCGTCACGTTGGCTGCCGCCGACCAGATGAGGAAGGAGACCAGCAGTGCTCCCAGGGCGGTGAGGGTCTTGGCGAGCCCCGACACGCCGTTCTGGAAGACGGCGGCGGTGCCGAGACCGATCGCGGTCAGTCCGGTCAGTGTCAGGCCTGCCGTGACCACGTCCGCAGGCCTGGCCGGGCTCGCTTTCACGATGCGGTGGTGCGAGTTGGCGAAGTTCCCGATCTCGTCGGTAGTGGCGTGCATCCCGCGCAGGACCCGTTCCAGGCGGAGCCAGTCGACGGGGAAGATGCCCAGGGTGAACCACCGTTCCATCCGTACCAGGTCCGCCCGCGGGGAGCTGCCGGGCGCTGGCCAGGGCTTGTCCCGGCTCAGGTGGGCAAGCCGTTCGATCGACCACAGGACGTCCCCGCCGGCTCGGGCGCGCAGAGCTTTCAGCTGGGCGGTGAACTCCTCCTGGGTATCGGCGTGACCGAGCCCAGGTCTCGATACCGGACGCGCGGGCGTCAAGGGCTTGAAGGTACTGGCCGAGAGATCCGGCATCGACGGCCTGGAGGAGTCCTTGTCTGCTTCCACGTTGGCGACCTGCGTTGACACGACGGGAACAGCGTCTTCGACCCGGTCGTGGGACCCGGCGGGCGCCTCTTCGAGGAGGATCTGATTCTGGCGACGCAGGACCTCGACCTCCCGCTGCACAAGGAGGACCTGGTCGTGCTGCGCGGTGAGCTCGGCCTCCAGGCCGCGCGTGTAGGACTGCGCGTCCCGCAACTGCTTGTCCTGCCGCTCCACACGCCCTTCCAGGACGGCCCGTCCGGACTCCGCGTGACGGGCCTGCTCCAGCGCCTGCTCCAGCTCGACGGCCAACTGCTCCGCACGTTGCTTGAGCGCGGTCAGCTCCGCCTCGCCGGCCTGCTTCTCTTCCCGTATCCGGACGAGTTCCTCTTTGAGGTGGGCCAGCTGGACCGCCGGCGACCGACTCGCCTCGTGGGCCCGCCCACACAGGCGCGTCAACTCCTCCCGCACGCCGGCGGCCAGGGGCAGGCCACGTTCCGCGAGGAATGTGTCCAGCGCCGCGATGAAGTGGTGGGGGGCGACCCGCTCGCCGCTCAGGTACCGCGAGAGGGTGGCAGGGGCGACATGCGCGCCGACCGCGATCTCCTTCTGCGTCCCGCCCCGAGCGGTGAAGCCGTGTACCGCAGCACGTAACGCAGCCGCGTACGCTGCCGCCGCCGACCCCGCGTTCTTCGGTTCGTCCATCCCCGTGCCCCCCATCGACCGTGCCGCGCGTGCGCTCTGGCGCCGGCCCGGATTCGACGATTGTCACGCACCGGTACGCGGCGTGAAAGCCCGTTCCGGCCAGCGGTGCTGACCTGCCGTTACCAGTTGTCCGGGAAGCGCTGTTCCCACTGCCGCACCGATCCGCCCGGATCGACGCTCGATCTGTGGCCGCATCCGGCACCACATACGAGCAGAAACGAGGCATGACGGTGACTATGCTCCAGAACCTGCTGACAGGCTTCCTGACAGCATTGACCAGTGGCCTTGCCGCCACCCTGCCCACCTCACTCCAGAGCCCCGCCATACTCCTCGGCCTGGCCACCCTCACGGTCCCCGCACTGCGCGCCGTGTTGCGATACCGGCTCCAGGCCAAGGCCGTCGACAAGGCCGCCACACACGATCTCCCCGCCCTCTTCAACGCCTTCGGCGCCGCTGAAGCCGACCCGGCCGACGACCAGCCGCCGCCACCCGTCACCGAACCGTGACGACACGAGGCGACGATGACAGCCATCTGGTGGGGCCGACGGACTGCCCGTCCCATCCACAGACACGCGCGCCTTGCTGTCACGCCGCTCGGTTGGACTGCCATGCTCCCCAGGGCATGGCAGTCCGGCCCGTGGACCTGGTCAGGCGACACCGCTTGCCCCTGTGTCCGGTCCAGAGTCAGCGGGGTCGTCACCGACTGGTGGGTTGCCGTGTCCAGGAGAGCCTTCTACCCACCGCTCGACGGGACCTGCTCACCCAGTGGGCGGGTCTCGGGGTGGTGCGGGCGCGTTCCGAGCGGCCCGGCCGCCCCCTCCGCACCGCCATCCCCGAGTAGGTCGGCCGGTGACGCTGCAGCCCCGCCCGTCACCTCGGCCGGGAACGCACCGCTTCCCTCAGCGGCCGCCAACCGCCCCAGGTGCAGGGGAGTTCCGCCGAATTTTCCGATCTTGCCCCGGCACCCCACCCCATACCCGACACTGTGAGTGATGGGCAGTCAGCGCAGCGCACGCATGGGGGTGGGGATGCCCAATCGGTACGTGGAGCACGTCGTGTTTGGCCGCCTGGACATGACCCAGCCCGACCTCGGTATTGCGGGCGGTCGCCTGCTCCTGGACCGCATGTTGGCCGACGATCGCTTACCCGTGGAGGCTCGCGGGCTGATCTGCGCCGAGGACTGCATGGCCCTGGGGTTCATCGAGCCCATGTACGTCTATCGGCGTCAGGGGCGGGTCATCGCCTCCCACCAGCGCGGCGAGGCCGAGCAACGCCATCAGCCCGAGATCACTCCTGAACATCACGCCTGGGTGGACCGCGCCGTTCGCGTCGCCGAGGCCGAAGGCCACCGCGCTACTGAGGAGAAATTCACCCAGGACCGGAAGGTCCGCAGTGACGCCCTGATTTACGGCGCCGACGGCATCCGCCTGGGCGTCGAATCCCAGGTTTCCCCCGAGACCCCCCGCAAGCTCAAGACCCGCGACAACGCCGCCCGCCGCAACGGCGTGGCCGATGCCTGGCAAACCCCGCTTCATTCCCTGGTCGAACTCGGCGTCGTCCCCATGCTCCGCACCGACGCCTTGCCCGCCGAGATCATCAAACAGCCCAATCGGCCCATCCCGTTCCGCAGCGGCGTGCGCCACGTCGACATGGTCCGTTGCGACGAACGGTCTCCCGTTCCGTGCCCGCGTCGGAAGGCCGGTGGACGCTGTGGACGTCGGCATCCCCGCAGCAGGCCCAAGGAACATGGGTTCGACCAGTTCATCAGGGACGCCGCCGCTGGCCTGCTCGTACGGACCACCATCCGGGAACGCCGCGGCCTTGCCTTCGAGTTCTGGACCCCCCTTGGCGACCACCTGGCCCACCTGGCAGCCGCCGCCGAGAACGACGACGACATCACCGACCTGGCCACCCCTGAGCAGGCCGCTGACGAGGCCCTGGGCCGCCGCCTATGCCTTCCCATGGGCGAGGGCGACCCCACATGTCGAACCCGGTACCCCGGCGCCGACGCCGTTCTCCGCCGCGGTCTGCCCGAGGCATACGGCCGCCCACGCCCGACCGCCTCCGTGCCTGCGGTCCCACGGGGACGCTGTGGCGCCGGCGGAGGTATCGGGGCCTGTGGCGCCCCGGCGCGGCTGTACCCCGGCGGGTGGCTCTGTGATCAGCACAACCCGACTAGCTACCACCGGCAGGCTCATTGACGCCCAACCGGACCGATACGTTATGGCGTTGCGCGATCACACAGAGCGAAGGAGCGGACCCTTATGCGACAACCAGAATCAGACGCCGCGTTCACCGACGACGACGTGGAGGAATGGCACTGCCTGGAGACCACGGCGGTGAACGGTACGCAAGCCATGTGTGCGGCCAAGCTGGCGCAAGGGGACCTGCTGCTCCGCAAGGCGCCGATCCGGACGGAGGGGACGGCCAAGACCGGCGCCATGGCACATGTCAGGGCGTTCGCCGAGCGCGTCAATGTCGTCTTCTCCACCGCGAACAACATGCGGAGTACGGCGGCTTTCATGACCGCCGAACGCCGGCAGAAGATCGCGGAGACTGGCGTCACGGTTTCGTTTTCAGCCCTCCTGACCGTCGCGCTTCAGCCCCGGGGAAACGACGACGGGGAAGCGCGTTTCCAGTCCCTGCTCGCCCTCATGGGAGAGGCGCGCGAGAAGAATCCCCGGAATCCCCGGGTCTCCGTCGGGGAATATCGGGATGCCATCGGGGCCCCTCTGGACTCCGGAACCGAAGGCGGCGTCCCGGTCGCCAGGGTGGTGCGCCAGGTCACCGCCCGGCCGGACATCGTGACCGCGCTGGTAGAGGACGACGACACAGCCCGGAAACTGGTCGCCGCCTACGCCATCACCCGCCCCGACGTCGCCCGAGCCGTCGCGAAGGCCGACCCCGAGATGGCTGGCGCCCTCCAGGCCGAGGCCGTACGTCGCGACGTTCCCGCGCCCTCTCTCCCCGCACCGCGTACCGCCGCTGAGACCGCGCCGGCCCCCGAGGTCGACCCGGACGACCAGGCGCTGGACGACTACGTGGACGGACTGCCCGATGTACAGCTGAGCAAGTGGCGGGCCGACCTGGCCGGCGACCTGTCCAAGCTGGCCGCCGTCATGCTCCGCTCCCCCCAGGACGTCGCTGCGAAGGCCGACCAGGAACTGGTCCACCGCGTTCTGGAGCTGTGCGACAAGGTCACCGCCTGGGGCGAGCAGATCCGGGCCGAACACCCGCTCATGAAGAACACCGTGGACATCAACAAGATCAGGAGGGACCGCGTTGCCGGCTCACATGGTTGACGGCCCCGACGGGGCAACGCTGTACGTACCGCCGAAATACCACGCTTGGACCGAGGACCAGAAACGCGGCCTGGTCCTCGCCGTGAACGAAGCCGTGGCGCTCTACCCGCACAGCGAACCCCAGCAGGTCGCGCATGTCAGGGACGTGGCCATGCAGAACCTGGAACCGTGGGCCGAGCAGTTCAACCACGGCAACGCCCTGGACCTGGTCCGCTCGGTCGCCAACGCACAGGACTACATGCGCGACTGGCCGACCACGCCCCCACCGGTCCCCACTGACCCGCCCCCAGGCGGCGGCTCGGGCGGCGGAATCGGCCTCGGCGGGCTCATCCCCCCGCAGACCGGTGGGAAGTACCCCTGGGCCACGGGCGGGGGCTCCACTGCCGGCGCCGGTGCCACCATCCACGACCCGACCGGCGGCACCGAGGCCGAGGGCCCCGATCTACTGAGGATCGCCGCCGCCCTGGAGCAACTGGCCGTCCGCGACCACGCCCAAGCTGAGCAGTACGGCGAGCAGAAAAAGGTCAGTGACCGCCAGTACCGGGCCGCGGTCAAGTCCGGACACGTCGCTTCGGCGACGGGCAAGCTCATGAAGGCACTGGCCCCCGTGGCCGAGGACCACCCCGACGCCCGCAGCTACCGGGACTTGATGCGCCTGGGCGGCATCACCTTCGGGGAGTACAACCTGTCCGTGGCTGCCGTGGACGACTGCCTACGCCGAGCGAACCAGTCCGCAAGTGCCTGACCTGCTCACCCACCCACTCGGCCCCGACGATGACCCCTTCGCGTGGGCGGCCGGGTGGGACACCCACGCACCCCGAGGGCTACGACAGAAAGGTGCCAGGAACGGCCGCGTGGCCGATATCCACGCCTACGACGGGACTGTGGTAGAGACCGAGAAACTCCCACTCCGGCGCGACACCGTCACCGGCCGCCAACAGGACTGGCCCACCGTCCTGTGGATCCTGTACGCCCTTGACCAACACCTGGCCGGGAAACTACGGATCCGCCCGGCTGGCGGCGGCCCGGTCCAGTTTCGATGGGACCGCCCCAGCCGCAACGTCCAGCTGTGCCACCACTACCTCCTGGATCTCGGCTGGTCCGCCGACGCGGGCGACCACGTGCTGCTCGAACCCGCCCGCTACCAGACACACACCAGAACCCTGGCGGTCGGCGTCGGCCGCCTGCTCACAGCTGACAACGTGGCCCGCTGGATCCGCCACGGCGAGCAGCTCACTCCACACCCGATGCCCTCCAACGGCCGCACCGCCCCTGCATGACGAAGGCCCCCGCGGTACGGGGCCTTCGAGCAGGGCTTGGACGGAGGCGCTCGGGGTGCCGCTGCGGCGGTGCCGGCTGCGGGTGACCGCGTCCGCGGCCGTGCACCTGGTCCGTGCCGGGCTCCTCGTCTACCTCGGCGGTGAGGTCGCCTTCCCCGACGTCCACCCGGACCAGGTCGACACGCTCGCCCGCCGCCGGGACCTGCCCGCCCTCCTCGACCGGCACGTCCCCCTCGGCCCCGACCAGGCCGCCCGCCGGCTCGGCGTCCGCAGGGTCGACTTCGACGCCGCGGTGCGGCTCGGGTTCCTCTCCCCGATCGGCACGGTGGACGTCGACTACAAGTCCCACGGCGGGTGGACCACGGTGCCGCTCTACTCCACCCGCGACATCGCCCTCCTAGACGTCATCCGCCCCTGGGTCGACTGGCGGGCGGTGCGCGAGACCCGCCCCGGCCGCCGCTCCCCGCTCGCCTGCCTCACCCCGGTCACCCCGGACACGGACCGCGTGCTGCTCGCGGAGGTGGCCCGGATGGCCAAGGTGGGGCGGGCGGCGGTGGTCAACTGGCGCCGCCGCCACCCCGACTTCCCCACCCCGACCGCCGGGACGGAGACGCACCCCGAGTTCGACCGGGCCGACGTCGTCGCGTGGCTGCTCGCCCACGACAAGATCACCCTTCCCGCCGGGGCGGGGCAGGCTTCGCTGCTGGTGCGCGGCGACATGGGCGCCACGGGCCGGTTCCGGCTGGATGCCCCGTGGCTGGGCCTCGCCGACACCATCGAGGGCACCGACCAGCTGTCGGGCTGGGTCGCCGACGACACCGACGCCGACGCCCTGGCCGCGGGCCCGGTCGGAGCCACGCTGACCCGGCTCACCGCACCCGGCGCGGGCCCCCTCGCGGTCCTCGGCGACGTCCGGATGACCGACCGGTTCCGCTCCGGGTCCGGGCCTTGCGCATCACGCTGGAATGGCCGGCCCACCTGCGCGGCACCACCTCGCCGATCGGCACTGGTGGTGTGGTCCGCCACGGCGTCCCGCAGACGAGGACAGGCGAGGACTGCGTGCGCGCGGCATGGCTGCGGGGGCCTGGACCCGGTGCTGTGGTGCGACGAGCACGGTGGCGAGGCGCCCCCGGTGCTGGAGTGGCACGCGGGCGGCGGCCTGCGCTGAGGGCAGCTCGCGCGCGGCAGGGCGGCAAGCGCGTAGGGGCTCGTCGGCTGCGGGTGGTCCCGGCGCACCCTCGGATGCGCCGGGCGCCGGTCAGGCCCGGATTTCACCGTCCGGGGTGCTGGCCGCGCGCTGGTACCAGGCTTCTGCCTCGGTCTCGCGGCCAGTGTCCCGCAGCAGCACTGCGAGGTTGTTCATGGCGTTGGTGTGTCCGGTGTTGGCGGCGCGCTGGAACCAGGGTTCCGCCTCGGTCTCGCGGCCAGTGTTTACCAGCAGCAGTGCGAGGTTGTTCATGGCTTCGGTGTGTCCAGCGTCGGCGGCGCGCCGGTACCAGGGTTCCGCTTCGGTCTCGCGGCCAGTGTTTACCAGCAGCAGTGCGAGGTTGTACATGGCGTCGGTGTTTCCGGCGTTGGCGGCGCGCTGGTACCAGGGTTGCGCCTCGGTCTCGCGGCCAGTGTTATGCAGCAGCGCTCCGAGGTTGTTCATGGCGTTGGTGTGTCCGGCTTCGGCGGCGCGCCGGTACCAGGGTTCCGCCTCCGTCTCGCGGCCAGTGTTTACCAGCAGCACCCCGAGGTTGTTCATGGCGTCGGTGTTTTCGGCGTTGGCGGCGCGCTGGTACCAGGGTTGCGCCTCGGTCTCGCGGCCAGTGTTATGCAGCAGCAGTGCGAGGTTGTTCATGGCGTTGGTGTGTCCGGCGTTGGCGGCGCGCTGGAACCAGGGTTGCGCCTCGGTCTCGCGGCCAGTGTTATGCAGCAGCGCTCCGAGGTCGTTCATGGCGTTGGTGTGTCCGGCGTTGGCGGCGCGTTCGTACCAGGGTTCCGCCTCGGTCTCGCGGCCAGTGTTCTGCAGCAGGAGTGCGAGGTTGTTCATGGCTTCGGTGTGTCCGGCGTTGGCGGCGCGTTCGTACCAGGGTTCCGCCTCGGTCTCGCGGCCAGTGTTCTGCAGCAGGAGTGCGAGGTTGTTCATGGCGTCGGTGTTTCCGGCGTCGGCGGCGCGCTGGTACCAGGGTTGCGCCTCGGTCTCGCGGCCAGTGTTTACCAGCAGCACCCCAAGGTTGTTCAAGGCGTCGGTGTTTCCGGCTTCGGCGGCGCGCTGGTACCAGGATTCCGCTTCGTCGATACGGTCGGCGTCTTCGAGCAGGAACGCGAGGCTGTACATGGCGTCAAAGTCTCCGGCTTCGGCGTCCCGTTGGAGGTGCTGCTCGTCGGTTTCCGACGCCTCGGCTGCCGGGCCGGGGGTGGGCCCAGGTGCGAGATGGGCGGAGCGCAGGCGTGCGGCCACGTCTTTGGCGGTGGGGGGACGGCCGGCAGGGTCTTTGGCAAGGAGGGAGGTGATGAGGTTGTCGATGCCGGGCGCGATGGCGGGCTGGTGGGTGCTGGGCGGTTCGGGAGCGGTAGACAGGTGCATGGCGATGACGGCGTACGCGGAGTCCGCGGTGAACGGGGGGCGCCCGGTGAGGAGCTCGTACAGGCTGGCACCCAGGGCGTACAGGTCGGCCGAGTGCGTCGGTGTCTGGCCTCTGAGCTGCTCGGGAGCCATGTAGAGAGGGCTGCCGAGCAGCGCTCCGGCCGTGGTCAGGCCGATCGTGCCGTCCTGGATCTGGACGATTCCGAAGTCGCAGATCTTGATGGTGCCGTCGTCGAGCAGCATGAGGTTGGCCGGCTTGATGTCGCGGTGCACGATGTTCCGCGCGTGGGCGGCGGCCAGCCCGTCGCACACCTGGGCGCCGTACTCCAGCACCTGCTCCGGGGGAAGCCCGCCGGGGTGGTCCTCGTGCAGGACCGTCGCGAGATCACGCCCTTCCAGGAACTCCAGGACGAGGAACGGGGAGACTTCCACCTGCCCATCGGCGCTCATCTCCTGGTGCTCGCCCAGGTCGTGGACGACGGCGATGTTGCGGTGGTTCAGCCGGGCGGCCGCCTCGCCTTCACGGCGGAAGCGTGCCAGGACCTGGGCGGCGAGCCGGTCGTCACGCAGATGTGAGGCGAGCACCATCTTGATCGCGACGGTGCGGCGCAGCCTCAGATCGGTCGCCGCCCACACCTCGCCCATACCGCCGTGCCCCAACCGGCTGTCGAGCCGGTAGCGGCCCGCCAACTCCATCCCCCTGTACATGCAGGTCACCGTATGCGACCCGCCCGCGATGGGACAATTCACCAGCAGCCTGTGATGTGGAGCGGAACCAGTTGCTTGGACATCGCGGCCGGGTGCGGCGGCACCGACGTGGAGTTCACCCCAGCCCCGTAGCCGGACGGGGGTCTGCCATGGGCGCGGACGGCAGACCCCAGGGCGTAAGGGCGACGCTGTCCCAGTTCGCCTGGTGCCCCGAGCACGGTGTCGCGGCCGGCCCGCTGCTGGAGTGGCACGCGGGCGGAGGCCTGCGCTGCGCGCAGCTCACGCGCGGCAGGGCGGGGAGCGCGTAGGGGCTCGTCGGCTGGGCGCGGCCCCGGGCGCACCCTCGGGTGTGCCTGGGGCCGGTGGTCAGGCCCGGATCTCGTTGATGGGATCAGGGACGTTCAGGTGGCGCCCCGGGTGGGGCAGGCCCATACCTCGGTATCGAGGCGGTGTGCTCCGTGGTGGCCGGTGAGGGTGCCGCGGGGGACTGCCCCGTCGTCAAGGGGGCGGTTGCAGATGACGCAGGCCCGGCCCGCTTGCTGGTCCCATGTCAGCCCCTTCACGGAGGGGAGCGGGGCGCGGGCGCACGAGGTCGCGGTCACGGCCGCGGCCGGGGGTGGCCGTCTCCGGGCTCGGGGGCGGTGACGGCTTCGGGCAAGGGTCCCCGCAGGTAGAGGACCGGTTTCAGGGAGACCCGCCGAGACACGTTCGGGGAGCGGTCACAGTGACCGCTCCCCGAACGGGGGCTCAGGTTCTCCGCGATGACCGGTCTGCTGGTCTACTGCCGGACGAAGGGCTCGCTACCCTCCGGGGCATAGGCCAGGTCCAGCTCTGCCTGATCTTGATCCGTGGAGTACAGGAAGAACAGGTCGCACGTCGGGCCACCGGCGGCGGCCGTCAACGTGACCTCCGTAGCCGGCCCGACGGAGTCCAGATGCCAGGGTCGCCAGGTACCGGTGAACTTCGTGTCGGCTGACCACGCCCCGTTGTGACACACGCTGGGAGGCAGGCTCACCTCTCCGAGCGCACCGTCCTTGAGGAACTGGATCGTGCCCAGGGTCGGCGACTTCCAGGACCCGACGACCTGCCGCGCCCTGTCCTCGTCCGTCTGCACGGTGCAGGACACCGCCAGCGGTAGGACGGCCACCAGTGAGCCGACCAGGAAACGGACGCCACTCCTCATCCGACATCTCCCTTCTGGAGCGGGTTACTCGAAGTCACTGGGTCGGGCATAGTTCCCACCTGTCATGTAGTTCTTTGCCTCCCTGGTGATCGCGTCCCTGAGCTGGGACTCCGAGGCCCCGGGGTTGGCTGCGGCGATCTTCTCGCCCATCTGGCGGCCGTACTCGTTGTTCACGAGGTCCGAGAGGTGATCAACATAGTTGTGGCCTTCCCGGTCGCCGTACGCCTCGTGGGCGTCCGCAGACATCGCTTTCGCCGACCGCCACGCAGCGCACGGCAACTTCCGCGCTGGGCCAGACTCACAGCCCACACCCTGACCGGGCTCGAATGCACAGGCCGAGACCATCCAGACAGGGAAGTCCTTCGCTGGGCCTTCAGCAGGCTCGGCAGCTGACGCTTGTGCTCCCCGAGTACGGCACCCGCTGACCTCCTCACCGTGCCCAGTCGACGCCGAGGTCGGCCAGAGCGGCCCGCTGCGCCTGGTCGAGTCGGTCGCGGCGCTGCTTCTGATTGGCGAGCCACACCCCAACGCGGCGAATGTCCCCATCGGGCATCTCCTGCACACCGGCCCGCCCCGGCATGGCGCCTTCTCGCGCAATGTACTGCTGGAGGGCCTGGAGGCCTTTATGGAATGCCTCGCCGTCCGTGCGCGGCCCGGTGGCCGCGGCCGTCTTCGCGGGTGCCCTGCGGGCGCGTGGGGCCTTGCTCACGCCGAGTTCGCCGAGCCGCTGCTGCTGCTCCTCGTTCAGCCGGTCCCAGTTCCGGCGCTGGGTGGCGAGCCACCGTCCGACGTCCTCACCGTGCCGGGTGACACCGGGGACGACGGCCGTCAGCCGCGCACCGGAGGCGAGGAGCTGGGTGAGGTAGGCGTAGTGGCGTTGCCAGTCGACCGTCCACCCCAGCGTCCCCGGGTTCCAGTCGGGGTCGATCGCGGCCAGCTGCGCGGCCCGCCGCTGCGCGCGTTCGGGGTCCTTGCCCAGCCCGCCGGGGCGGCGGATGTTCGTGAGGTACTGCCCGACCTGGACGTCGAGGATCGCTGCGCCCCGCGGAGCAGCCAGGGTCCCGTGGAGTTCGTAGTAGGCGCGTGCGGCGCCGAGGTTGGTCTCGAAGCCGGCGTCGGCGGTGTCCCAGACGATCCCCAGCTCCTCCAGCTCGGCCGCCCGCTCGCCGGTCATGGCCCCGGCCCGGTAGGTGCGTCGCTGATCCGACAGCCACCGCCCCAGCGGGAACGCCCCCGCCGTCTCCACGTGCTCGTACGGGACCTCCAGATCGCCCTCACGCTGCCGGTAGCGGTACGCGGCCTCCGCGCCCCGACGCCAGTCCTGACGCTCGGTGTTGATCACGGTGTAGCTGATCCACTTCGCGATCAGCGCCGGATCCCGCGGCGCCGCGAACCGGAGCAGCAGCCGCGACTCTTCCTCACCCTCCTCCGGCGCCCTCCCGACCGGCTGAGACGGGTCCACGATCCTTTTCTGGTTCTCCTGCGGAATAGCCAACATTTCCACAGCCTTTTCATCATGCGCCCGAAGTCCAGCCAAAACCCGAATGAGCGGCCGGTACGAATTCGACGAAAGCATGTCTTCAGGCTTTTCATCCTCGCGCAAAAAGACAGGCACGATCAGCGTGGCCATCTTCCCTTCACCTGGCTTTTGCCGCAAGGCCCGCCCGATGGCCTGGACGATGTCGACGGCCGACCCCTTGGGATCGATCAGGGCCACACTGTCCGTCGCCCGAATATCAACTCCTTCGCCCAGAACTCGGCAATTACTGAGCACCGCCCGCCCGGCCCTGCGCCCGAAATCCGCGAGCACAGACTGCCGGTGAGCACCCTCGTGCTCACCGCACAGCCACCCCGACCACACCCGCTCCGGATGCCGCCCCGGATCCACCGCATGCAACCGGCGGGCAACGCGGTCCAGCCCGGCCGCGAAGGCCTCCGCCTCCACCGTGCGGTGGTGGAACGTGATGGTGGTCTGCAACCCATGCGCGGCCATGGTCTCCAGGAGCGCGGTCTGCATCGCGGCGAGGCGCTCGCCGCGCAGCTGCTCCTCGTACCGCTCCTCACTATTCAGCCGTTGCGGAGTGACGACGGGGTCGGTGAGTTCCGCGACGACAATTTGATACTTCGCCAAAAGCCCCCGGGAAATAGCCGCAGCGAGCGACAACTCATAAACGACCGGCCCGAACACCCTCGGATCGTCCATCGAGCAGGCGAGTTCCTTCGGCAGCCGGTCCCAGCGTGGCCGGTTGACGTAGACCCGGCCCTCCGCCTCCGCCTCCTCACGCTCCTTGCGCTCCGTCTCCTCGGCGAGCCGGCGCGCCTCCTCCCGCTCCCGCTCCTGCGCCCGAGACCGCGGGGGCCGTTCCATCCAGATCCGCGGGGTCGCGGTCATGTACAGCCGGCGCATCGCCGGAATCACGTCCTGGCGGTGCACATCGGCCCACGCCTTCCCGGCCGACCCGGACGTCCGGTGCGCCTCGTCGACAATCACCAGGTCGAACACGTCCATCGGCAGCCCGTACAGGCCCTCGTGGGCCTCGGCGATGACCGGCAGGGAGGCGTAGGTGGCGTAGACCGTGACGGGGCCGCGCCCGTGCCACAGCCCCAGCTGCGGCGCCGACGTCATCGTCCGCACGTCGAGCTGCCACAGTTGCGGGTCGTCCTCAAGCGAGCAGACCGCGACAGCCGGCCCGCTGTGCCCGGCGAGCCGCCACTCCCGCACCGTCTGCGTCAGCAGATCCAGCGTCGGCAGCAGCACCAGGACCCGCCCGTGCCGCGCGAGCCGGAGCGCCGCCGCAGCGGCGATAAAAGTCTTCCCGGTCCCACACGCGGATACGACCGTCGCCCGCAGCCCCGCCTCCGGAATCCGCTTCCCCGGCGGAATATCCAGCCCCCGGACGATCGCCTCCACCGCCTCCTCCTGATGAGGACGCAGCACGATGTCACCAGACTTCTGCATTCGGCACTCCGCTGAACTCGAAGCGGCGGACAGACCCGCCAGGGAGGGGGTGGCGATGTTCTCGGGATCCTACACAGCTACACACACCATCTCTGATGTGATGCACACTGACAACTGTACCGGTACGGTGCTCTCCGTGAGGACGTATCGCTGGTGTGCGCTCCCGCCTGGTGCCTCTTCGTCGACGCGACCGGCCTGCCCCGCAGTGCCCGGTGCGTGGGATGGGCCCGTGTTCCTGATGGGGCGCGGGCCCTGAGCGGCGTGAGGTCTACCTGCAGGCCTCCATCTCATTTTTGTTCGTCGTCCGTGATGAGGTTTGTGGGTTCCTTGTACGCCGGTTGGCCGTCTCGGAGAGCGGGCGTCCGGGCGGTGGGTGAGGTTCGGCTGTAGCCGTGCAGGGTGCCGGCTACAGCTTGTGGAGGTGCAATGAGCAGGCGTCTGGTGATGAGCGTGTGTGCTGTGCTGCTGGCGGCTGGGGGAACGCTGGCCAGTGCGGGTGTGGCGAGCGCCGACATTGTGGATGTGTCTTTCGGTAACGGGGGGAGCGTGTCTGCGAACTTCGCGGGCATCCTTGACGTCTTCGCAGGGGACTGCAACGGCTCTAACGATGCCGCCTGCGGCAACATCGACATCAGCCTTTTTTAGTGCGGCCCGGTGGTGGGAGCCGTCTCTCACGTTCCGGCGAGACGGCTCCCACCAGGTAGCTCACTCAAGACCCCGCTGGGCATCAGCCCCAGGCCGGGCGAGGGCCCCCAGAGACATGCACTCGACAGCCAACCTCGAGCACCTCGACTGCTGCCAGCCAGGCCCGCGGGAGCGGGCCTAGTCCTGGAGGCGGAGCCGGAAGGACTTGAAGGGGTGGGAGCGTCAGCGGACAGCCCTTCGATGTTCGCGCTTGCGCGGACATCTGGTGGCGCGTCAGCGCCACCGGCCCGGCGCTTGCGCCGGGCCTTTCCCTGGACGTCCGCTTGCGGACGTCGATTCCCGCGCTCGCGCGGGAATCTGGCGAAGCGTCAGCGAAGCCTGCCCGGAGCGCAGCGGAGGGCGTCGCTCTTCGGCGGCTTGCCGCCGAAGGTC